>CAWHCC010000009.1:0-366978 GCA_963827805.1 uncultured Chloroflexia bacterium | reverse complement strand
TGACGAAGAGCGGACTGAGCGAAAGCGGCACACCCTTCAAACGATGAAAACCTCGCTCGATCAACCATTCATCCCGGTAAGTCAGGACGGCTTGCTCCAGGCTCAATTGTGCGACCGGAGCATCGGTGGCGTAAGCGCGCCAGCCGAAGGTTTTTTGCAGGGCGGCGATGGCTTCTTCCTGGCGGGTAATAGCCGCCATCTGATAACGAACGGTGACAATTTCCTGTTGGGGTCGCTCCGGGCGGCGTAGGCTGCTGCGGGAAGCGAGTATTTCTGAAGAGCCCGGTGCGGTAGTTCCGCACGCCGGGATCTGTGCGGGGGCTGTTGGGTAACCAGTGGACCTACCGCGATGGCGAGACGCTCGCATGCGCTCGCCGTCTCGCCCAACCCCCATTGGAGCTCCTCCTCGCGCCGCTCGGACTGCGCTCTGCTCCGCCCCACTACGCCGCTGGGGCACCTCCGGTGCCCCGCAGCTTGGGGGGGCAGCTCAATTTTCGCCATTGGGCGGCTAATGGGGAGTTGACATTGTGAAAATTAGCGCGACAATATTATCAATTCTATTAATTGTCTTTTGATGCTCTTTTATGGTTATTGGAGGAAATAATCATGAAACCAATCAAGCGAATGATCATAATAGGAATGCTAATATTTGTGGCCTATGCTTGTTCAGGGGGGCAAACCTCGAAATTGTCAGAACGGGACCCTCCCGAAACAGAAGTTCCACTTGCAGAACCAGGCCCATACTACGTCGGCGTTCAAGAATATACAATTAAAGATGAAAGCCGCGGGGGACACGAATTAGAGATCCAAATCTGGTATCCAGCTAAAGAAAAAACCGATGCGCTGAGCATGAAAAATGCGCCGGCCTATAAACCTGATGCCCCTTTTCCCTTAATCATCACCGGATATGCGACCGGGAGCGGCATATTTGAAGAACATCTCGCGACACACGGTTTCGTAATGGCCGAGGTGAAATTTCCCGAAGAATATCTCAGTTATGATCTTGGGGTCATTGACCACCCTCGCGATTTGCTTTTTACGCTCAATCAAATTACCTCAGATCCCCCTGATCGGCTAAAAGGAATTGTGGATACCGACCATGTTGGTGTCGCAGGATATTCCTGGGAAGATCTCTATGCCCTCCTGGTCAGTGGCGCGCGCATCGATCCGGAATTTTATCAGACCCAATGTACCCAGGCCCAACCAGGCGATCCTATACCGGAAACTTGGTGGATCGACTATATCTGCCATTTAACTGGAATGTGGAGGAATTTCACTGACACGGCTGGATCGGCCATCACCACCAATACAGATGGATTGTGGCAGCCACTCACGGATCCGCGCATTCGTGCGGTCATGCCGATGGGACCGGAAGGCTCTTGGTTGTTTGGCGCGCGCGGCTTGGCCGTCGTAGATCGCCCCGCGATGTTCATCGCTGGCACGGAAGATGTTACGAATTATTACGACCTGGAAGCAGTTTACATCTTCAACCATCTAGGACCAGCTGACCGGTATCTGATTTCTTTTATCGACAAATCTCATTTTATGGTTGAAGAACCCGAACCCGTAAGACGCATAAACCATTTCGCAACTGCCTTTTTAGGCTACTATCTTCAGGGACGATCAGACTATGCTGCGTACTTCTCCGAAGATTTCGTCGCTCAGTATGAAGATTTAGCCTGGGGCGTATACAAGCCCTAACTTTGGTAGCAGCCCAACAAACCCCACGTTTTCCATAATGCCCACAGAATTTGTCAAAGAGCCAAAAAATGTTTCGGGAGAACTGGACTGGAGAATCTGCGATGACCACCCAAGATTTGAAAAATATCGTACTGAAACTAAATGAGATCTCCTGGCATGAAAGAGATGTTGCAAAAGCTTACGAGCACTTCTACGCGGAGGAGATCGTTTTCCATCGTCCCCCCTTTCCACCCGTGAGGGGCAAGGAAGCCAACCGCCAGAGTGACGAAGGCATGCTTACCGCTTTCTCAGATACCAAGTCAACGGTTCATGAAGTCGTGGCCGAAGGTCATACGGTGACTGCTCACTGGACATGGCAAGCAATCCATACAGGCAACTTGCCAAACCTGGGTGTTCCTGCAACCGGCAAATGCATAAAATTTTCAGGGTGTAGCATCTACCATTTTCGCGATGGAAAAATTACAGAACAGTGGGAATATGGCGATCTATTAGGTTTCATGCAACAACTGGGTGTTATACCAGTACCGGGTTAAAGCTAGAAAATCATGGATCAAAAACTAAATACATCCAACCCCATGTATGATCTGGGGGCTGTGTCGCGGTTTGGGCTAATTCGCTTTGGGTGAAAGCATTTACAAAGCAAACCCGGCGGATTTACTCACAAATCATCGGGGTTTAGGTGAATTGAGAACGAAAAGAAAGGAAGCAGCAACCAGCATTGCGAAATCCTGCCCGAAAGGAGGTAAGTAAAATGTCACTCGAAAATTTAAAAATACTCATCCAAAAGGTTGGCGAAGAAGCCTGGTTCAAAGGAACTGTGGATGCCTTAGATGCCGCTTATGCCGTCGACTATATTGCCCACAAGCCGCCCTTCCCAGATACACACGGATTGGAGGCGGTCAAGCAATCCATTGCCAACACCCGGCAGGCGTATACAGACATTCAAGCCACTTACATGGATTGGATTGTCGAAGGTGATAAGTTGGCTTATCGATACACGATGCGTATGAAACATACAGGCATCTCCCCGTCATTGCCAATTCCACCGACTGGAAAACAAGTAACCTTGCAAGGCTGCGTGGTCGTACACATCCAAGATGGCAAGGTTGTCGAAGAGTGGGAGTATTCGGACTATCTGGGCTTTTTACAACAATTGGGTGTGGTGCCTCAGCTGGGATAATCAGCCCAAACCAAGTTAAGTATAGACCGAGTAAGCTCACCATGCTGGTTGCTGCGAATTGCTAGAGAAGAACCATCGGTCACGTACATGTGCATTTCCTAAGGAGATAGGGATGAAACACAGCGTATCTCTTGGAATAATGATAACCGGAATCTTTTGGCTGCTTGGCTGTCATCCGCGAATAGAACCCTTACCACAATCAACAGTTCCAATCCCGCAAGCCACAGCGACAATATCCCCACAAGCTACGACAATCGTGTCGCTAGATACCAAGGAACCAGTCTCATTTCCGCTCTTAGAACCTGGCCCCTATTATGTGGGCAAGCTCACACTGAACTTCGAAGACCCCAGCCGAGAAAACCGCTCCGTTGGCGTCCGGGTATGGTATCCGGCGCTTGTGGCGGAGGGATGGACAGGCCCCAAATCTGTGGCTTTCGAAAACCGTGAACCCGACCTCAGCGGTGGGCCTTATCCTCTGATCATAAGTTCGGCGGTGATGGGTGGAGATCTGGCGCCCTATCTGGTGACGCATGGTTTTGTGTGGGCCGGTGTTACCGAGATCGACACCTATGCCCACATGAATTTCGAAATGATCAATCAACCGCTGGATATATTGTTCGCGTTAGAGCAAATGGCATCCAATCCCCCAGAAATATTAGCGGAAATGATGGATACTGAACAGGTTGGAGCCATCGGCTATTCATTTGACGGCTATAATACCCTGGCCATGAGCGGGGCGCGGATTGACCCCCAGCATTATCTCGCCCAATGTTCCACCCCCGATGCCACCACCCAGGAGAGTTCTGAAAGGTTACTCCGCATTTGACTGCGGCCCGGCTGGCGCGTGGGATGAATTTACCGCTCACGCGGAGGCAGCCATCACTGCCAGCCAGGATGGACTCTGGCAGCCCATGACGGATTTTCGGATTCAGGCAGTCATGCCAATGGCCGCGGAGGGCTGGTGGCTTTTTGGGGAAAAGGGATTAGCCGCGGTTAAACCGTCCGACGCTGATCATCGTAGCTACCGAGGATCGTTTATACACCGAAAATGCAGTCATTTTTGAGCATTTGGGGACACCTGACAAAACCCTGATTTCGTTCATCGGCCAAGACCACCTGATGATCCTCTCCAGAGTAATGCGAGACCGTATAGCTCATTTTGCTACCGCGTTTTTCGGCTATTATCTTCAGGAACGTGGCGATTATGCTGCGTACTTTTCGGAAGATTTCGTGGCCCAATATGAAGATTTAGTTTGGGGTGTATATGAGAAGTAACTGTGAAGGCCGCCCAACCCCAGTTGTACCGGACTCAGCGGTCGTCGAGAGCTAATCGGCGCGTTTTGTAGCAATCTAATCATGCTAAGCAAGTTTTCCGGCGTAGCCCACCGAGCACTTGAACAAATTGTTGGGCGGCATAACTGGTTTTGTCATAACCGGCACTTTGAAAGATGAATAAGAGATTGAAATGATGGTGCTATAGAATTCCGATGGTACAAAGTACATGGACAAGTCAATCCTACAAAAAAAACGTTATAAACGATTATTTTGTAGGATAATTTGATAATTCAGTCGTGGCAAAATAAGGAGATCGTAGCATGAATAAATCTAATTCGTTGGTCAGCTGTCTCATAAGTCTGATGGCAATCCTGGTTGCCTTTTCTTCAGTTGGAACAGCAGCAGGTGAAACACCTCCTTATCACATCTATCTTCCTCTGGTATCCAAACCGCTTTCAGAAACTGCGCCCGTAGCTGTAGATGACACCTACAGCACCGACGAGGATACACAACTAGTCGTCACATCGCCTGGGGTGTTGGAAAATGACAGCGACGCGAATGGCGATACCCTGACAGCGGTTTGGGTTAGTGATCCAGTTCATGGGAATTTAACTCTTCAGCGCGGATGGTTCGTTCACTTATATGCCGGATGTCGGTTATCTAGGTTCAGACAGCTTCACCTATAGGGCATTTGATGGCGCACTGGAGAGCAATATTGCTACGGTCACACTCACTATTACTGCGGTCAGTCCATCTTGTTCATCAGCTCCTACCCTTATTTCTCCCAGCAATGGCAGTAATCCGAATACACTTATACCCACGTTCCAATGGAACAATGGTAATGTATCAGCGGTAACTGAAGTTAATTTATTACTCTTATTGCATGATGATGATTTTCCTAATGATTGGGTTTATTGGGTAACTTCTTACGACGACAGTTTTGATGAAGAGCGCTATGATGTTATGAATTTGCTTCCCGCGACTACGTATTATTGGAAAGTCTGGCTAAAGTGCGGTGAGGTTGAAAGCCCACATTCAGAATTGTGGTCCTTCACTACAGGTTCAGATGGAAATATCTTACCCGCACCCAGTTTACTCGCTCCTGCTGATGGAAGTGAAATTTGGTCGGACGATTTACCAGTGATATTGCAATGGTCAGCGGTAACAGGAGCAGAAGCATATAAGGTTGTGATCATGAAATGGAACTCGGGGTCGTGGTATCGTGATTGGTATACGACCACAACCGAAGCAGAATACATGATTCCTTATACGTTAACGCAAAATTCATACTATAAATGGTATGTTCAACCTATAAATGATTATGCACTTGGTACCAAATCCTCGGAGTGGATGTTCGAAACACGCGAATAAGTTTAGCCGCTAAATAATCAACTTAAAGTTGAGATCATTTACAGTTGAAGGCAAACCCAAGTTACACCTGACGAAGTAAGGAACAAACTACACCAAAGCGCGACGCGACTTGCCAAAAGCCGAAGATAAGCCATCCATATCATCCGCGTTGCGGGGAAGAAGTGGAAATCATCCGAAAATGTGGGGGGGAAAATATTCTGGTCCGGTTAGGTGCCCCAGGCAGGACTTGAACCTGCAACCTAAGCTTTAGGAGAGCTTCGCTCTATCCAATTGAGCCACTGGGGCGGGTAAGGCGATTATAGCATTGGGTCAATTGGACGGCAAGCTAGCGATTAATCTGAAGATGTCTTTTTTATCAACTGCAGTGCTGCAGAAAAATCTTTAGGCGTGTTCACGTTCCAGAAAACTAGATTATCCTCATTAAGAGAAGCAAAATTTTCAGAGGTAAGCACCTGCACATTAACCTCTTTATGCCAGCTGATCATTTTCCACTTGCCGGTATCGATCGCTTTTTTGACGGCCGGCAAACAGCTTTCCCGACGGTAAACAGCATGCAAAGGTTCCAGCCCATATTCGGTGCCAGGGATAACAGCATCCAGTTCAGGCTTAGTTAGCAGCAGATCGCTGCAGATGCTGAGAATCTCGGGGCTGGCAAAGGGCATATCACACGCCACTACAGCCACCAGAGGCTGTGAGGCCGCAGTCAGGGCTGTATAAAGACCTCCGAGGGCGCCGCGCTCTGGGATCATATCGGGGATGAGGGGTAACCCCAAAAAACGGTATCCCTCGGGATGGTTCGTGGTGATGATCGTTTCTTGGGCAAGTGAATCCAATCGGTTCAGCACATGCTCAACCAGCGGCTGTCCGCCAAAATCGAGCAGCGCTTTATCTTCTCCCATTCTGGATGATTTTCCACCGGCTTGGATGCAGAGGGTGAGCATGGTACGATTATAATATGGATAGACTGGACGACCAAAGATAGTAAACGGAGAAATTCATGAGTGCGTTGGCTGATTTGCTGGATGGTCTGACCCGTGAGGGGGAGCTTTATGAAAAATTGGATAACAACGCTTTACGTTGCTTTGCGTGTGCCCATCGCTGTTTGATCAAAGATGAACGGCGTGGCATTTGCCAGGTCCGTTTCAACCGGGGTGGTGAGCTGCGTGTACCCTGGGGCTATGTAGCGGGGCTGCAATCTGACCCAATTGAGAAAAAACCCTTTTACCATTTGCTCTCAGGCGCAGATGCCCTAAGCTTTGGCATGCTTGGCTGCGATTTTCACTGTGCTTATTGCCAGAACTGGTTAAGCTCGCAGGCCTTGCGTGACCCGGCATCTGATGTGTCTGGGCGATATATTCGCGAAATTAGTCCAGAAGAACTCGTTCATTATGGAATACAGAATGGGGCGCAGGTTGTTGCTTCCACCTATAATGAGCCCTTGATTACATCTGAGTGGGCGGTGGCGGTCTTCGAACAAGCCAAAAAAGCGGGGATGAAATGCATTTTTGTTTCCAATGGCAACGCTACGCCGCGAGTTCTCGATTACTTGCGGCCTTATTTGGATGGTTATAAAATTGACCTTAAAACGATGCAGGATAAAGGATACCGTCGGCTGGGTGGCGTCCTGAATCATGTGCTTGATTCCATTCAAAGAGCCTCAGACCTGGGATTGTGGGTAGAGATCGTTACCTTAGTGGTGCCGGGCTTCAACGATTTTACGGATGAATTAATGGACGCGGCCCGATTTATTTCTTCAGTATCCCCAAATATTCCCTGGCATGTAACAGCTTTTCATCCTGATTACAAAATGACCGATCCTACACGTACCTCAGCAAAAATTCTCGAACGTGCTGCCGAAATCGGTTTAGAAGCTGGCCTAAACTATGTGTATGCTGGCAATTTGCCAGGGAGTTTGGCAGAGTACGAGCACACAAATTGTCATCGTTGTGGCTATCGACTGATCGAGCGTTATGGCTTCATCGTAATGGATTATCGTCTGACTGCTCAAGGGACCTGTCCACAGTGCGGTGAAAGAATCCCCGGCATTTGGACAGACGATCTCGGCACCGTCCGGATTGGCGGGCCGGGAATGCCGCGGAGAATTGTTGGTTGAAAGATGCGGCGTTACGATTTATTTTTAACCATTGACCCCCTCGGGCGAATGACCTTTCAACTGCAAACACATTTATCCCCGTCAGGGGATCTCCCATCCTGGTACAAAAGTTACCAGTGAAGCACTGGAGATATTCTTATGCTTATTTTCCAATTCCACCACTATATCAAACCAGAATTTGTTGCGGCCTATAAAGAAGCTATCCTTGAGAATGCTCGCATGACTTTACCCGAAGCGGGTGTGCTCCGTTTTGATGTCTTTCAAGACAAAGAAGACCCACTAATTTTAGCTTGTTAGAGATTTACCGTGATCTTGAGGCGCGGGAATTTCACCTGACGACATCGCATTTTCTAAAATTTAAAGATACCGTCATTGAACAAGACATGTTTGCCCGCAAGGGGAAAGGAGATGAGTTTGACATATTATTCCCAGAAGCGTGACGAATGAAATTTCTGATTATGATTACTATAAATATTTTTAGAACCTATATTCGAACAGGAGAATATAAATCGTGAAAACTAAATTATTATTATCAGGACTGATAGTGTTATTTGCCGCAGTATTTCTGATTTTCGGTGGAGAATTTGCTATTGCCCAAACCGATCAACCTGCAGGTGTTCCATTAGATCAGATCATCATAAAATATAAAGATGCTGCCAATCTAAATCAGGCTGCTGAGGCACAGTCAGATACACAAATGCAGCGCTTGAGTGACGCAGCAGGAGTTAAAATCGCATATTTCCGACCAATGTCGGGCGATGCGCATGTATTGCAATTGCCAGAACTTATGCCGGTTGACCGGGTGCTTGCAATCACCGACCAGCTTTCGACTCTCCCCGAAGTGGAATACGCTGAGCCTGATTACATCATGTTCCCACTGGGCGAATCGATCAATACCCCATCCATTACGCCTAATGATCCTCAATACAATAATCAGTGGCACTATTTTGCCCCTGGTGCAGGTCACTACGGCGTAAATGCCCCAGCTGCCTGGGATATCACTACGGGTTCCAGCAATATTTATGTGGCTGTATTGGATACAGGCATAACGATTCATGCTGATTTGAATGGGCGCTGGGTTGGCGGATACGATATGATAACGAACGCGTTTGTGGGCAACGACGGCGACGGGCGTGATAATGACCCTCATGATCCCGGTGACTGGGTGACAACCAACGAGTGCGGATACATCCATAGTCCGGATGATAGTTCATGGCATGGAACTCATGTCGCCGGCACGATTGGTGCTGCTACCAACAATAACAGAGGCGTTGCCGGTTTGAATTGGGTTTCTCGAGTTGTGCCAGTCCGAGTGCTGGGCAAATGTGGAGGTTCCACCTCGGATATTGCGGATGCCGTTCGTTGGGCAGCTGGTTTGTCCGTTTCGGGAGTTCCAGCTAATCCTTATCCAGCCAAGGTATTGAATTTGAGTCTCGGTGGTTCTGGCGCATGTGAAAATGCCATGCAAAACGCGGTTAATGCTGCCCGTGGAGCCGGTTCAGTTATTGTGGTTGCTGCGGGGAATAATAACGATAACGCCGGTGGTTACACACCAGCGAGTTGTGCCAATGTCATCACAATTGCAGCGACAGATCGGGACGGAGACCGAGCCTACTACAGTAATTATGGTTCAACCGTCGAGATCAGTGGCCCGGGTGGGGCGCAAAGTTATTCCAATGACCCCAATGGGGTACTTTCTACGTTAAACAACGGCACTACGGTGCCAGCTACTGGTAACTACGAGTATTATCAAGGCACCAGCATGGCCGCGCCGCATGTAGCGGGGATTGCTTCTCTTATGCTTTCTGTAAATCCTGCGTTGTCTCCAGCAGAAGTGTTATCGTTTATGCAGAGTACGGTAACAGCGTTCCCTGGTGGAAGCACTTGTAATACATCCATTTGCGGCAGTGGGATTGTCAACGCGGCTAATGCAGTAGCCGCCGCCCAGGGAACTCTTGGACCACCGGCACCAGTTCTCTCTCCAATTGAAAACGCAGATGGCGATGGGAATTACACTGTTTCCTGGAGCGTGGATCATTTGCTTCACAAGCAGATGAAATTGCGAATACACCCCTTAGCGTTACGGATGTTTATACGATTTATTTGCCATTGGTGATGAGAAACTATGATGGAACGGTCTTTACCCTCCAAGAAGATGATAATATGAGTTTTGCATCTCCGACCGAAGTCTATATGGGCACGGGTACTTCATGGAATGCCACTGGAAAAGCCGCCGGGATTTATTATTACCGGGTTATGGCGAGTAACGACGAGGGCGATTTCAGCCTGGAGTAATATCGAATCTGTGATCGTTGGCAGCAGTTCCCCAGGTATCGTAAATGGTAATTTTGAGAGTGGTACCACTGGTTGGATAGAGTTCTCCACTCATGGATGGGACATCATCGTTGATACCTTTCCCACGGGTATTACGCCCCGCAGCGGGGTTTATGCGGCCTGGTTGGGAGGGGATTATGATGATATCAGCTATGTTCAGCAGCAAGTCACTGTTTCTGCCAGCACCCCTTATCTGGTTTACTGGCATTGGATTGCTTCTGAGGATGTTTGCGGTTTTGATTTTGGAAGTGTAAAAGTCAACACCATCGTGGTAGATTCATACAACCTTTGCGCAACTGAGGACACCGGAACTTGGGTCAGGCATAGTGTGGATTTGAGCGCTTATGCCGGGCAGTCGGTTGCCCTCCAAATCCGTGCCGAGACGGATTTATCGCTAAACAGTAATCTATTCGTAGACGATGTCTCCTTAGCGGCGAGCGTGTCAGGTTCTGACCCGATGGATGGCACTTTTCTAAACTTTGATCCTGCTACTGCTCGCAGCAGATCGGGAATTGTAATTCAGGGAGAAAAGCCGTAGCGTATCGATGTGAAGTGTATACCACCCCGCCAACACCCCCGGCCAATTTCCGGAAAGGCTCTTAGCTAACAGGGTGCACGACGAAAGACCTCCGAGATTTGAAATGTCTCGGAGGTCTTTTAAATTAGCGCTCAATTTGCACTCGTTGAACAAATCGATTCACACCGCCGAAGCGATATTTGTAATCTTCATCGCCGCGCATAAAATCGAGGGCTTCGTACCCGTTCTCAATCCCCCATTGGATCAGATACCCTAGCAGTACCCAACCAGGAGAATAATAATTGAAATCAAAATTTATCCCTGAGTTGTACATCCAAATTCGGTTCGCGAAAACGAAATTGAGGTAAGCGGCTGCTTTCTCGCCACCGATTTCCAGAAAGGCCAGTTGCAGCCAGCCCGCTTGAAATGCTGTATGGACTGCGGACTTCATTTGTGAGCGCATGACCTCAGTGAGAAAGGCTTCTTTATGGTGGTCATAGGCCATCAGTTTCAAGAACGCTTCGATTTCATCCTCGAGAGTGGCTTCGTCTTCAACGATATACCAGCGGATGCCTTCTTCAGCAGCTTCCGCCCGACGGATTTTTCGGCGAATTTCGTGGCGCTGCTTTTTCTTGATCCCCAGCAGGTAGGTTTCCCAATCATCGGGGAGCGAGAGGCAAGGTGATGGTTGCAAGGTCTCCTGAGAGAAGTTCAACCCCATACGGGTTGCGGAATCTTTTAATGCAAACAGGGTGGGAGAATCATCTAAAAAGTTGTAGAAATCCAACACTTCCCATGCGGGCATTTCGGGGCCAGTCAGAAATTCCAGCATTGCATCTGCGAATGCAGCCAAATCTTTTGGGCGTACAATTAAATCCAGATAATCGGAAATCTCGATGCTGCCAATAAACATCAAAGCATCATTTCCATCCCGATTTTTTGTGTAGAATAGCGGCGCGATGCCGATCAAATCATGATTTTCATTTTGTGCGACAACTACAAAAAGTTCACCTGTTTTCCACTCGCCCCCACCAAGGGTTCCCCACCAGGTAGTGAGATACTCGTAACGCAAAAACGGCACATGACTTGCACTCTCTGCTATGAGAGCATTCCACGATTTAGCAATTTCGTTGAGTTCCTGAAGGTTTTTGTATACTTGAAGTTTCATAAAATATCCCAAATTATTTTGTGTCGTTGGTCTCTCGATCCATTATACTGGTAAAATGTGAGCAACCAAAACCAAATCTAAAATGACTGCGATCAAACGAAATATGAAACATAACAATCCGCTAGAAATTGTATGAATCTATGACGATATCTTTCGACTTTACCTTACTTCCCATCGTTCGCCAGCAGGGTATAGACCGGCCTGATTTACCCGGATTAGGGGTTTTTCTGCCCCCGCGTCGAGCGGGCCGCGGCCGTGCGCAGGATCGTTTGATGATGCATTTGGCATTACAGGGCAATGCTCCGTTATCCCCTAAAGCTAAAGGCAAATTACTTGATTCCCTGGCAGAAACTTATTTCAAATCCACGGGCTCTTCAACTGCGGCGATGAGAGTTGTGGCAGAATCTCTAAATCAGTCGTTATTTAGCCGCAATCAACGCGGGGTCAGCCGCGGCATGCGTTCGCTGGGAATCTTTACCCTGGCGGTTTTCCGCAATGAACGCCTCTATCTGGCGCAGTGTGGGGCTGCACACGCCTTTTTGGTTCAGGCCCATGAGTTGCAATATTTCCACGATCCGGCAGTAGCAGGAAGGGGTTTGGGCATGGGACGGGCCACGCCAATCCAATATCACCAAGCTGAAGCTGCAGCAGGTGATGTTTTGATGATTAGCCCAGCCTTGCCACAATCCTGGAATCAAATGACCCTGCGATCATTTTATGGCCAGCCTCTGGAAGAAATTCATACCCGCCTGTTAGAAGACTCTAGCCCTGATGTGGAAGCCGTCATTGTCCAGATTTCTTCTGGGAATGGAGAAATGCGTATACTGCGGCCTGAGGCGGTAAAAACTATTCCACAAGACCAACCCATGAGCCTAGAAAATATCTCTCTGGAAGTCGATGGGCGATCTCCAATCCCGATACACCCGCCAGAAATTTCAGCGGTCCAGCCCGCTCCAGATGTCAAAATTCAGCCCCTAACTGATTCCGCTAAACCGGTGTCAAAAACCAGTCAACCTTCGGTGGTTGCCGCGCCGGTAACAGAAACAGCCCCTGAACCTGAAGAAATTGCCAAAACCCCGAAACCCAAACGAGAACCCATTATTGGACCCGCATTGCTCACCATGGTGCGCGCGGTTGGGACTACCTTGCGCCAGTTCTTCTCAGCAATTGGAGTATTGATCCGCCGGATCCTTCCAGATGAGAAAATGCTTGATTTACCACCCTCTGTCATGTTGTTTGGGGCTATTGCAGTTCCGTTGGTAATCGTTACCGTGGCCTCAGTGGTTTACCTGCGCGAAGGCCGCGGACGCTTGCATCAGGAAAATCTGGCTCAAGCTCAATCGATAGCCGAACAGTCTTTAGCGCTCGAAGATCCCGTGGAGATTCGCGCCGCATGGGGACAGGTGCTTACTCATTTAGATGAAGCTGAAGCGTATGGCAGCAGTGAAGATTCTCAAAGCCTGCGTTTATTTGCTTATTCGATGTTAGATGATCTAAATCTTGTAGAGCGAATTAATTACCAGCCGGCCATATTGCGCGGCCTGCCTAAAGGAGTAATTGTTGCCAAGATTGTGGTCAACGCGGATAATGAACTGTATTTGCTCATAGCTGATGATGGTTATGTGTTACGGACGACCTATTCAGATCAAGGTTACGTTTTAGATTCCGTGTTCAACTGCGGCCCAGTTCCGCAGCCATTGATGGTTGGTCCTTTGATCGATATCGCGGCTTTACCCCGGGGGCAAGAAGATGGTGCCACTTTGTTAGGGATGGATGCGAATGGCAATCTCCTACGCTGCATTCCTGGACAAGAAAACGCACCCCTGGCTTTGCAAATGGCTCCGCCAGATATTAACTGGGGCAGTCCAAAAGCTTTTGCTCTTGATGGCGGTAATATTTATGTACTTGATCCCCAGACGAATGCTGTTTGGATTTATTGGGGCATCGATGGTTATACAGAATTACCAACTTACTTCTTTGGTAATCAGGTACCTCCTCTGCAAAGTGTCATCTCTATGGCGGTTACTGACGGCGATTTATATCTCTTGCACGATGACGGACATATGACGATGTGTACTTATAGCTCGTATATAGATGCCCCTACCCGCTGTACGGAGCCAGCGAATTATGACGACCAGCGAGAAGGTTTTCAGAGCGGACCTTATATGGATGGGACGAATTTCAAACAAATGCAGCTCGTTCCCCAACCCAATGCGTCCCTTTATCTCTTTGACCCAGATGATCAAGCGATTTATCATTTTAGTATGCGGTTAACGTTCCACCGCCAATATCGCCCCACCCAGCCCTTGCTTGATGATCAGATTTTGGCTTTTGCAGTAGATCAAAATCGACGCGCTTATATTGCTACCAACGATCAAGTTTATTTCGCCATCATGCCTTGATATTTTTTTGTTGATATTCTGGAGGGTCAGTATCCCTCTAAAGTTGGGGTAAAGGCATCTGCATCCTGATTTTCTGGGGGATTCGTAGGCCAGGGTGTCAATGTTGCCCGGATGGGAGTCAAGCTGGGGTTGAGTGTTCCGGTTGGGTTTGTTTCAGCTGCCGTCAACGTGAGGGTTACCACTGGACTAGAAACACTAGGCAATGTTGTAGAATTGGGTGTACTCTCAGGGCGGTTTAACAACCAAAATGCCAATGCTGCAATCAGAAAAATAAAAATAACAACTATTCCGATAATTGTGCAGGTTAGCCAGGGTTTGGTTTTTTGTATTGGGAGTGTGTCCGATTGAATTTTAACGTTCGGTATTTCATTTGGTGCTGGAACTTTTAATGTCACAATTGTTATATTGTCGTGCCCGCCCCGTTTGTTCGCCATATCTACCAAGGAAGATAGCGCAGCTGACATCTCAGATGAGTTTAGCGCTTCTTTGAATTCATCATCTTCCACCAAATCGGATAGACCATCCGAACAGAGTAGCAGTATATCTCCCGGCAAGAGCCTCATACCCTGATTGGCAAGGGCTTGGGCATCGCTTTCATTTGAACTGAGTTTCAAGCGCAGGTCGGGAACCACCGTACTTTTGGATCCCAAATAGCGTCGGATAATATGTGACCGTGGGTGATTGCGGGCCTGCTCTGGTTTGATAATGCCGTGGTCGAGAGCTTCTTGAACCCAGGTATGGTCGATGGATAGTTGTTGTATATTGCCATTGCGAAGCAGGTAAATCCTGGAATCCCCGACTGAAGCTGTGTAGAGTTGATCATCAATTATCCAGGCGCACGCGCAAGTAGACCCCATGCCCTGTTGAGAAATTTCTTTTATAGATTGCTTTTGAATGGCATCTCCAGCTTGAATGATGGCGTATTCAAGCGTTTCCTGAGGCTCAGAACCATCACTCTCGGAGATAAAATGGCTGATGGTGTCAATTGCTATTTCTGCTGCAATTTCCCCGGCTTTATGCCCACCGATCCCATCCGCGATGATGGCAAAAACTGCTGGCGTGTTGCCTTCGTCATCGATACGAAAAGCCGAGATCGAGTAACGATCCTCATTGCTTTTGCCCGTCATCCCAGGGTGGGTTGTGGCAGCAACGAAAAGGTGAGAACGCTCGCTGGGGATCAAAATTATGTATCCAAAACTAAGACTTTGAGCTTGGGGATGCGGTTAGCATCTGAATAAGAAAAACATAAGCCAATTCGGCCTAGATGAATAATATCACCATGTTGTAAATTTGTCCCTTCGGGAGCCACAAGCTCGAAGTTAACCCAGGTGCCGGCCAGTGAACCTTCATCCATAATCACAAATTTGTCGCCCTCCTTTTTTTGCAAGCGGGCGTGTAAATTGGAAATAGATGGGTCATCCATGAAGATCGTAGCTTGAGTTGGGTCGCTGCCAAATGTAATCTCACTGGCTGTAAGGGGGATGCGGTTAATTGGATCGTCTGATGCGACTGTATCGAGCGGTTCCAGGTAAGCAGGGGCTTCTGGAGCGCCGCGGCGCTGGGGCCAGGCGAGGCGGTTGACAAAATTTGAGAGGCGATTGCTGGCAGGTTCGGGTTTTACAGATACCGGTTGTGTGACCGGATCAGATGCCTCAGCCCGGCGTTCTCGCAGGCTTTTGGTGTCTCCATTACCATTTCGTTTTCCAAAAGAACGGGGACGGATGCGCCCACCGACGATTAAAACGAGCAAGAGTATTCCCCCAGCGATGGCCACCACAACCCCAGCGATAAGCGGCCCATTGCGTGCTAACGAGACGACCACGGTCTGTGGGGTTTGCTGCACAGTGATTTGGATTGGTGTTTCGATTGTCAGGTTGCTCAAACCCAGGGAGTCCAATACCTCGACCTGGAGCAGATGCTCTCCGCTGGTTATATAGCTGTTGATATTCCAAGTAAATTCTTCAAAAGGTGGAGCCGTATTTTCGTCAACGAGCTGCCCATCCACAAACAGAGATGTGCGTACCAAAGGGCGTAAGAATCCATCTGGGAATTCGACGAGAATTTCAATCGGCTGCGTTTTAGGCCTGTAGTCCGGTTCGGCTTCATTCATCGATTTGCTAAAATCTCTACGGTCGGCGCGCACGATTTGCTGTGGGGGACTGATTAAAATGGGATTTGGTGGTAGTACCTGTAAATCGAAGGTTTGAATATCGCTGGTGATTTCTATACTTCCAGTATCAATTTGGGCCATAATCAGGTGGGGCCCGGGGCTGATGATCTTCGATGGGTACGTTAAATCGTAGATATGGCGCAGCGGGTCGATATAAGTTTCGATATCTGGCAGGATTTCTGTGCCTGAATATGTGTAAAAAGCACCGCCAGTTTGCTCGGCCATTGATGCTAGCTTGGCTGCACCTTCGGTTGTGAAGTATGCTGGAGACCCCACCAACCAAATATTGATGCTCACATTTTCTTGTTGGGCTAAGGCAATTAAACTATCGATTGCGCCCACGCTTTCGTTCGGAATTGCCGGTGTCAAAAAAAGTACATTGCGCCCCATGCCTGGGCGCGGGCTGGGGTCGGCGGCAATATCAATCGCTCGGGCGAGCACATCTAGGCTGGGTTCCGCTGTGCGAGGGTCAGTATCGTAGGCCTCGAGGCTGGTGAGCCAGTCTGATACATTGTCGAGGTGAGTGACCTCATAGCCGTCCGCGGCGACCAGGTTGAGATCATCGTTGGTATCTTCCGGTTGGCTGGTTGCCCAATTTGAAAGGGATTTAAGATGCGGTCATAACGCGAGATTCCATTTGAATCACGAATGGCGAAAGCACGCTCAAGACTGATAGCGAGCACGAATTGGGTGCCGGGCTGCCGTTCATTGAGGGTTGCAATCGCAATCCGCTGATCGTTTTCGAGGATCGTAATATCTTCTAAGCCCAGGTTATGCACATACCCGCGCTGTTCATTAAAGGGTTTCAACGAAGTAGAGATCTCTGGGAAATTGAAGGTGTTGGGCGGGGCGAGTGCGGCGGTATTGGCGATTTGGGCCCTGACCCCAAGGGGCATCACCAACAGATATAAAAAAAGCAGTGCTATGATTTGCACGCGTTTTAACATGGCTAAATTTTAGCACATTCTGAAAAAAGACCTCGGAGGTTAATAAAAGCCTCCGAGGTCTAAGCACTTCTCATTTAGAAGTGATCAAAAATCATCTGGAAGTAGATTCTCCGCTTCCTCTGTTTCGTTGGATTCTTCAGTGATTTCAGCCTCCTCAGACTCTTCCGCGGTTTCGGGAAGTGGTGCTGGAGCCTCTGGCTCATCCGGAAGTAATTCCACAGGTTTCTCAACGACCGGGCCTTTTGTCAGACGCAGGTAGGTGAGCGTCCAGGCGGTCCCAATATAGGCTCGGATGATTCCGCTGATCACAATCAGAACAGGTAGATATGCCAGGCAGCAAATGCCAGAAATAATCACACCACCAGCAGCCAGTGCAGCAGTGTCGCCCATTATCGCGGCAAACACCCCCATCATCAACGGGATCATGGTCAGGATCATGGGCATCGCGATGATGAATCCTACGATCATGCCGCCAAAGACCAGGATCAATCCCATCAGCACCATTTCACCCAGGTTGTCTTTGAAGACTTCCCAGCCGCGCTTGATGCCATCGATAACACTCAAGTCTTCAACCACTACGGCAACATTAGCCATTTCTATGAATGTGGTCAGTACCCAGAAAACTGGAATAAGCAAACAGAACAGTGGTAGAAGACAGATCAGGCCAATGCCAAGGGTGAAGATTGCGCCAAAGATCATGATAAAGATCAGGATCATGATGATCACAAAGAAACCCAGCCCGATCAGCAAGTTGAGCCCCAGCACTCGCCAGAAATATGGCTTCATGCTGCTGAACAAACCGCCGAAGGTTATTTGTGTATCGTCATCTGCATCTGCCAATTGTGTTCCTTGGACCAGGCCGATGCGGCCGACCGTGCTGACGGCCATCACAATAGCAATAATGATGATCATGAGTAGAACTGCGGCTGCAATAATCAGGCCGATTGCCCAGGGTTCAATATAATTCATATTGTTGTAGGGATCACCCGAATATTGCACACCCGAACTACTCCCGCCTCCACCACCCCCGCCTCCGCCTCCAGAACAGCTCGCGAAGATACCGAACAGCCACAAAATCTTATACTTCCAGATAATCTTCCAGGCTTTGGTTAGAACTTCTCCAAAATCCATTGCATTCTCCTTTCTCATGCAAACCTGCAATCATGCAGATCTGCAACTATTCCCATTCAATTGTTGCCGGAGGTTTACTCGTAATATCGTAAACCACCCGGTTGATCCCTGATACTTCATTCACAATTCGATTGGCGGTGCGAGCCAATAAATCGTGGGGTAAACGGGCCCAATCAGCGGTCATAAAATCTTCGGTAGTCACAGCCCGTAAGGCTACGGCTTCTTGATAGGTGCGGCTGTCACCCATCACACCTACTGATTGCACGGGTAACAACACAGCGAAGGCCTGAGCTGTTCCCCTCACCCCCAGTCCTTCTGTCACCAGGAGAGGAGAGTTAGGGGTGAGGGTTTTCATCCTTAATAAACCAGCCTGGGATAATTCTTCTCGGAAGATGGCATCCGCCTCTCGCAGTCGTTCCAATCGCTCCCAGTTGACTTCGCCCAAGCAACGGACGGCTAATCCTGGTCCTGGGAAGGGTTGCCGCCAAACCAGTTCGGTCGGCAGCCCCAGGGCTTCGCCTACTGCCCGGACCTCATCTTTGAAGAGGTAGCGCAGTGGTTCGACTAATTCAAAATCCATGTCTTCGGGTAAGCCGCCAACATTGTGATGCGTCTTGATCTTGTTCGCTTGCGACCGGTCTGGGGCACTTGATTCAACCACATCGGGGTAAATGGTTCCCTGTACCAAAAAGGGTGGTTGATCCAAGCGAAGGGCTTGTTCCTCGAAGATGCGAATAAACTTCTCGCCAATAATCTTTCTTTTTTGTTCAGGTTCTGTGACCCCAGCCAGGGCCTCCATAAAATCTTCTACGGCGTTAACCGGATAAAGTTGCACACCCAAGTGCTCGCGGAAAGTTTCGACTACCTGTTCGGGCTCATTTTTCCGGAGAAGCCCGTTATCGACAAAGACGGCCACGAGTTGATTGCCAACCGCTTTATGCACCAGGGCGGTTGCTACACTCGAATCTACACCACCGCTGACAGCGGAGAGAACACGCTGTTCCCCAACCTGTTTTTGGATACGGATCACGCTTTCGTTAATGATGGCTTTGGATGTCCAATCGGGTTTGGCGTTGCAAACCTCAATTACAAAGCGGCGTAGCATCTCCGAACCCGATGGCGTGTGGTGAACTTCGGGATGGAACTGAACGCCAAAATAACCGCGCCTCGGGTTGCCCATCACAGCAAAGGGGGAATTATTCGATTCTGCCAGTTGGCTGAATCCCTCAGGCAAGGCTTCAATCCGGTCGCCATGGGACATCCACGCGGGAAATTCTCCGGGCAGCGTCAAATCATTGGGGATCAGAGTCACGATTTGGGCTGATCCGTACTCTCTTTCTATTGACGAGGCAACCTGCCCACCTAAGGCATGTGTCAGGGCTTGCATCCCATAACAAATCCCAAGGATTGGCAATCCCGATTCCAGCACATAAACTGGGACTTGTGGCGCTTTAGGTTCGTAGACCGAATTGGGACCACCTGAAAGAATGAAGCCCTTGGGTTTGAGAGCCAGTACACTTTCTGGTTCTGCATTCCAGGGCAGCAGTTCAGAGTAAACCTGGTGCTCGCGCACTCGCCGGGCGATAAGCTGTGAAGTTTGGGACCCGAAATCTAAAATAACGATCGTATCATGCATGATATTTGGGTTTTAACGTTCTAACGATTAAACGTAAAAACGTTAAAATTATTCGAAATGAATTTGACCATCGTCGAAAGATGTGATGCCTGCGAGAGAACGGATTGGCACATTTAGGTATCCCAGTGCAGCGCGCCCACCTTCGAAGGTTTTTTCGATCAGGGCACCAATGCCCACAATTTTGGCACCCGCGATTTCAGCCAATTGCACGAGCCCCAAAATGGTAGCGCCTGAGGCTAAGAAATCATCAATGATGAGCACCTTTTCACCACCCGCCAGATATTCGGGCGAAACAATGAGTTCAACGGTGCGGCCTTTGGTGTGAGAAGGAGCCAGGGTGAGGAGCACCTGATCGGGCATCGTAATGGGTTTGCGTTTACGGGCGTAAACCACGGGCAGATCCATGTGCTGCCCGGTATAAACTGCGGGAGCTATGCCTGAGATTTCAGCGGTTAAAATTTTGGTAGCACCCACATCACTGAATAGGTGGGCAAACTCTTTGCCAGCTTCGTTCATCAGATTGGGGTCAACTTGGTGATTGATAAAGCTATCTACTTTGAGAATACCATTACCGAGGTATTGACCCTCAGCGAGAATGCGATCTTTAAGGATTTGCATGCTGCCTCCAGGGGGATGATTGCGAGATTAGAATTTGATGATTGTTATCCATTGTACAATGTAGAAAGGGAAAGTGGTAGGGTAGATTGTGATAGAATCGCTCCCTTGGAGAAACCGAGTTTTTTGCATAAACTCGGTTTCAATGAATAAAAATGATGACTGTAATTTTAGCTTCGAATTCTCCCCGTCGTCGGGAATTATTAGGACTTACCGGCCTGGATTTTCAGATACTACCGGCAGATGTGGATGAAACTCCACTGGAGGGCGAATCCGCTTCCACTTATGTGCAGCGTTTGGCTGCGAACAAGGCAGAGGCTGTTGGTCTGCAGGCTGGTTCTAAGGCCTTGGTCATTGCCGCCGATACCACTGTGGTAGACGGGAACCAAATTTTAGGAAAACCCGTTGATAATGAGGATGCCGCCCACATGCTGCGGCAATTGCGCGGGCGCCGTCATCATGTTTATACGGCACTCGCCATCTTGTATCAGCATCAATTGAAGGTGGATTGTTGCAGCACAGAAGTTCCCATGCGGAAATACAGCGATGATGAGATGCAGATTTATATCGCGAGCGGAGATCCGCTCGATAAAGCTGGCGCTTATGCCATCCAGCACTCAGGATTTCATCCCGCAGATGATTTGCAGGGCTGTTATGCGAATGTTGTAGGATTGCCTCTTTGTCATCTGGTGCGTGCTTTGCGAAAACTTAATATTGAACTGGTTGATAGCGTACCTCTATCCTGCCAATCTGTTTTAGGATATGAATGCCCTATTTATGAGGCAGTTCTCCAGGAAAAACTATGAAAATCCCGCGTTGGATTGTTCTAATCATATTAATCGTTTTTGTGGGTGTATTTTTAGCTGCCTGTAATTCGATAGCCCCAGTGGCGACAGAAACTCCCTCACCCGCAGCAACTGAAACATTGGAACCTACTCTGCCTTCTCCGGGTGAGAAAACAACCTCTCCACCTGATCCTGGACAAACTGTTCAGGCCTATTTGGATGCCTGGAAAGCGGACGATTACGCCAGCATGTACAATATGTTGACGACTATTAGTAAAGATGCTATCACCGAAGAAGAATTTACTGACTGGTACACATCTGTGGCAACTGAGATCGCCCTGAGTGAGGTGGAGTACGATATTCTCTCATCGCTGGTTCAAAGCACCCGCAGCGCTCAGGCCAGTTACCGTGTTACTTTGCAAAGTGTTTTGGTTGGCGATATTACCCGCGATACTGTCATGAATTTAAGCCTTGAAGATGGCGAGTGGCGCGTGCAATGGGCCGATAACCTGATTATTCCTGAATTGGCCGATGGCAATTATCTGTGGATGGAGCGCAATATCCCATCGCGGGCCAATATCTACGACCGTAATGGGGATGTTCTTGCAGCTTATGCTGATGCTGTGTCTGTAGGCCTGGTTCCAGGAGAAATTGATCCAGATGATGAAGGTAAGGTGCTTTCAGAAGCCCAGTGGCTAACCGGTATCAACGCCGAAGCCATCCGATTTATGTATGCAGATTGGCCTGCAGGCGTAAACTGGCCCCTTCCATTAAAGGCTGTCCCCCTCGACAAAGTGCAAGAACGTTATGATGTCAGCAATGGCTATAATGATCGCGGCTTGGTGATGTGGCCTTTCTCATCCCGCTTCTATTTCGATGGCGCTGCTTCACAAACTGTTGGGTATGTTAGCTATATCCAAGAAGCAGAAGTAGAAAAATTCCTGCGAAAAGGTTACCTGCAGGATGAAAAAGTTGGCCGCCAGGGAATTGAAGCCTGGGGCGAATCTTACCTTTTGGGAGAACGCGGTGGAACCCTATTTGTGATCAGTCCCAATGGGGAAGTTGTAACCCAATTGGCAGATGTTCCTGCGCAGCCCTCGCAAGCTATTCAAACGACACTTGATAAAGATTTGCAGATGGCGGCTGAAAGTATGCTGCTCAAATACCGCGGGGCTGTCGTGGTTATGGAGAAAGATACCGGGCGGGTTCTGGCGATGGCCTCATCGCCCAATTTCGATCCGAATGCTTTTGAACCGCAAAATGCAAATTCATTCGCCCAAATCAACAATTATTATGACCAATATGCTGGGCAGCCTTTTCTCAACCGGGCCACACAGGGACAATATCCTTTGGGTTCGGTGTTCAAAATTATCACGATGGCTGCGGGCCTGGAGAGCGGGCTTTTTACGCCCACAACCGAGTATAACTGCCAGTATACCTTTAATGATCTCCAAGGAGTAACACTTTACGATTGGACCTGGGACCATTACCAGGAAGACGGCGAAACGCTGCCCTCTGGGGTGTTGAGCCTCCCGGAAGGTTTGATGCGTTCCTGTAACCCCTATTTCTACCATATTGGTCTACAGCTGTTCCGCCAGGGGCAGTCAGAAGCGATTGCCGAAATGGCCAAAGGTTTTGGCTTGGGCGCACCGACCGGCATCCAGGGGGTGGAGGAAGAAGCCGGGAATATCCCTGTTCCTGAAACTGAGCTTGATGCCACCAATAGTGCCATCGGCCAGGGCGATACGTTAGTGACCCCGCTGCAGGTGGCCCAGTTTATCGCAGCGATTGGAAACGGTGGTACGATATACCAACCTCAAGTCATCGAACGCATTGCTCCACCGGATGGCGATCCAGTTTATGAGTTTGAGCCGATTGTCAAAGGCACATTACCGGTCAGCCTGGAGAACCTGAAAGTGATCCAGGATGCCATGATCTCAGTGGTTGAAAATCGGCGGGGGACGGCGCAACATATCCTGGCTGCTTACAGCCTTAACTCTTTTTCGATGGCGGGGAAAACTGGAACCGCTGAGTCTGGTTCGGGGGAGCCGCATGCCTGGTTTGCTGGATACACGCGGGAGAACCGGGAGAACCAACCCGATATTGTGATTGTTGTGATCGGTGAAAATGCCGGTGAAGGTTCGGATGTTGGAGCCCCAATATTCCGGGGGATGGTTCAGCAGTATTTTGAGGGGCAGCGCTATTATCGCTTACCCTGGGAATCGGATATCGGTGTGCTTGCTTATCCCGAAGAGGAAGAAATCGAAGAATAAATTATTAGCGAGGAGCTATCTCTGGTAAAGAAAGATCATCAAAGTGGTTTTGTGATCCGTGCACAGTCCGGATTTTTTACCGTGGAAACTGGATCTGGTTTGGTGACTTGTCGTTTACGGGGGCGTTTGAAGCGTGGGCCGCGCCTTGGGGATATCATTGCCGTAGGGGATCGGGTAAAAATTTCGGTGCAGCCTGATGGTAGTGGCATGATCGAAGAAATCGAAGAACGCGAACGTATGTTTTCTCGCATGGCTCCAACAGCACGGGGGGAGTTTCAGCAGATTATCATCGCAAATCCTGACCAGGTAGTTCTGGTATTTGCTTGTGCAGAACCAACGCCGCGTTTACGGATGCTGGATCGTTTTTTGATCGTCACTGAGCAAGCTGAAACGCCAGTGAGCATCGTATTTAATAAAGTTGATCTAGTGGGGATTGATGAAGCCCAGAGGATGTTTGGCCATTATGAAGTACTAGGCTATCCAGTCCTTTATACATCTGTAAAATCTGGTCGGGGGGTAGATGAATTAGCGGAAAGGCTGGCAGCCCAAATTTCGGCGTTAGCTGGACCTTCCGGTGTTGGGAAATCCAGTTTATTGAATGCTATCCAACCGGGTTTAGGGTTGGCAGCCAAAGATGTGAGTAAATCTACTCGTAAAGGACGCCATACCACTGTGGTTCGGGAGTTGTTCGCCTTGGATAGAGGTGGTTATGTAGCAGATACCCCCGGTTTGAAGTCTCTGGCATTATGGGATATCGAACCCGAAGAGGTTGACGCTTATTTTCCAGAGTTACGGAATTTGGTTGCCGATTGTCAGTTTAGCAATTGCACGCATATGCACGAACCAGGTTGTGAGGTGATGGTGGGGGTTGAAGATGGGCGCGTTCATCCTGAACGGTATGATTCGTATGTGCGCCTGCGCATCGGTGAAGAAGATGATCTTTGATCTTCTCAACGATGCGCATTTTTATTGCCAAGCCAGGGTTTTATGAATTGTGTCGCCCCGCCCTCAATTTAATTTTTAATCGCTTCAAAATTAAGTACCCTTTTTTCCATCATGACATAATGACAATTAAATATGACATTTAGCCAGTATGAGTTATGATAGACTCGATAATGTTGACCCAGTCTTGGTTTCGGAGTATGATTTGAACCACCGGGGCTGGTTTATGGTATTTGTAAAAGAGAATAAGTGCTGTCGCTATACTAGAAATGGAGGTAGTTAGGGCTTTGAATGAAAAACCAACCATACTAGAAGTTGAGAATTTACAGACGTGGTTTGATACAGAGGACGGTAGAGTTCACGCCGTCAATGGCATTTCGTTCAGTTTGCAGGAGGGAGAAACCTTGGGGATCGTGGGGGAAAGCGGTTGTGGAAAAAGTGTGACGATGTTGTCGGTAATGCGATTGTTACCACAGCCACCAGCCCATATTAAGGCGGATAAAATAAAATTATTTGACAACGACTTGCTCACAATGTCTGATGATGAGATGCGCAGCGTTCGCGGTGGTCAAATCGCTATGATTTTCCAAGATCCGATGACATCCTTGAATCCAGTGTTGACAATTGGCTACCAATTAAAAGAGCCAATTCGATTGCATATGAATTTGAGTGAAGCTGAAGCGGATGAGCGTGCGGAAGAGATGTTACAAATGGTCGGTATTCCCGAAGCGAAGCAGCGCTTAGACGACTATCCACACCAGTTTTCAGGTGGTATGCGACAGCGCGCGATGATTGCGATGGCCTTAGCTTGCAATCCGCCTCTTTTAATCGCCGATGAACCCACCACAGCTTTAGATGTCACCATTCAGGCGCAGATTGTCGATTTGGTCAAGCAATTGCGCTCCCGGCTGGGACAAGCATTGATCTGGATCACCCACGATTTGGGGGTTGTAGCTGGTTTAGCCCAACGAGTAGCGGTGATGTATGCCGGGAATATGGTTGAGGTCGGCCCTGTTAAAGATATTTATAAAAACCCACATCATCCCTATACCCTTGGCTTACTAGGGTCATTACCGAGACCGAATGCCAGACGGGAAACTAAATTGTTTTCGATTAGCGGTGAACCCCCTGATCTGGTAGGTAAACAAGTTGGTTGCCCGTTTGCTCCACGATGTACATATGTTACAGAGCGTTGTCATTTAGAAAATCCAGTATTAGAGCCGACCGAGCAGAATCATTTTGTCGCATGCTGGGAAAAAGAGAAGGTACATAGAACATTATGACATCCCAACAAGAAATTTTAAGCGTTGAGAACCTAAAAATGTATTTCCCCATTCGGCGTGGTGTTTTTCAACGCCATGTTGGCGATGTTAGGGCTGTTGACGATGTCAGTTTTAAAGTTTACCGGGGCGAAACTCTGGGGTTAGTGGGTGAGAGCGGCTGTGGAAAAACTACCACTGGACGAGCCATTATCCGGCTTTACACCCCAACTGCTGGACGCGTTACTTTTGAAAATGTGGATATGGCTTCCATTAAAGGGTCAGCTTTGCGCCAGATGCGCCGCAGAATTCAGATGGTCTTCCAGGACCCTTATGCCTCCCTGAACCCTCGTATGAGCGTCAAAAGAATCGTCAGCGAGCCGCTAAAGGTGTTCAATATTGCCAACGAAAAAGAAAGAACCGAACGAGTAGCCGAATTACTCCAGCTTGTTGGCTTGAACCCGGCGATGATGAACCGGTACCCTCATGAATTTTCAGGAGGTCAACGCCAACGCATCGGTCTGGCGCGTTCATTGGCATTGAACCCTGAATTGATCATTTGCGATGAGCCAATTTCAGCCCTGGATGTTTCAATTCAGGCACAAGTTGTCAATTTGCTCGAAGAATTACAAGAGAAACTTGGCCTCACTTATATTTTTATTGCTCACGATTTAAGCATGGTGCGGCATATCAGTAACCGGATAGCGGTAATGTATCTTGGAAAGATTGTAGAATTGACCGACCGAGAAACTTTGTACGCCGACCCCCTACATCCATATGCGCAAGCACTTTTGTCCGCAGTTCCGGTCCCTGACCCTGAAATAGAGGAAAATCGCCAGCGGATCCTCCTTGAGGGCGATTTACCGAGCCCGGCAAAACCGCCTATAGGTTGTAATTTTAATACGCGTTGCCCTGTAGCAATCGACACCTGTTTTGAAATTGATCCAGAATTTACCGAGGTCAGGCCAGGTCATTTTTGCGCCTGCCACCTGGTAACGCCTGAATAGTTATGATTTTATCCGGCGCTTCGCAAATCAACTTCCGGTTAAACTCTAAGGTTTAGGCAATCTGGTAAAAAGTTATTCGTTGGAATATTGGAATAAAGGAGGTGATTGTCTCAAAATATACTTGTATTGGCATTTCGATTTAACGTTTCGAAACATATTATTAAGGAGAAGAAACAAAAATGAATAAGAAACAATTGGCTTTCATCATAGGACTCTTCGTGATTGCGGGCCTGGTCCTGGTATCATGTGCGCAACCGACCCCCGAGACGATCGAAGTAATCAAGACTGTTGTGGTTACTGAAGTGGTCGAAGGTGAAGTCGTAGAAATCATCGTTACTGAGGTCGTTGAAGTTGAGGTCGAGGTTCCCGCTGAGGCTGAAGAGATGGGTCCGGCAACCTTCAACGCTGAAGACCCAACCCTTTGGACTTGGGTGACCTTTGGCGATATTGACACCCTTGACCCGGCCTGGAACTACGAAAGCTTCGGCGATGGCTTCCTCGAGGATATTTATGACACCCTGGTCGATTACCAGGGTCCCGATGCCACCTCATTTGCTCCCGAACTGGCTACTGCTTGGGAAATCTCTGATGATGGCATGACCTACACCTTCCAAATTCGTGAGGGTGTGAAATTCCACGAAGGTCAAGACCTGACCCCAGAAGATGTCGCTTACAGCTTCCAACGCGGTATTCTTCAGGGTGGCGGTTGGTCGCCTCAGTGGCTCTACACTGAAGCTTTCTTTGGCAATGGCGTTTATGATGTTGCAGAATTGGTTGATCCTTCCGGCGCTTTGGATGATGACCCTGAAGGTCTTCAAGCTGCTGATCCCGAACTGCTCTTGGCTGCTTGTGAAAAAGTAATGGGTGCGATTACATATGATGATGCAGCCGGCACAGTAACCTTCCAGCTCATTCAACCTTGGGGTCCGCTGCTCTCTACCATCGCCGGTTCTTGGGGTTCTGTCCTGGATAAGGGCTGGGCCGTGGAAAACGGCACCTGGGATGGCGACTGCGCCACCTGGCAGAACTACTACGGCATTACCTCTGAGAACGCTCCGCTGCGGGATATCGCCAATGGTACTGGCCCTTACAAGCTGGATTATTGGACCCCTGGTGAAGAGGTTGTAGTGATTGCTAATGATGACTACTGGCTGACCGAACCGCTTTGGGAAGGCGGCCCGAGTGGCGCCCCCAGAATTAAGCGCGCGGTCACCATGGAAGTTGATGAATGGGGTACCCGTTTCGCCATGGCTCAAGCTGGCGATGCTACCCTGGTCAGTGTACCTTCTGCCAACTATGCCCAGATTGATCCCTTAGTGGGCGAACGTTGTGATTATATGGCCCCCGGCGACTGGGATTGCTATGCCACCGATAACCCGGATGGCCCCCTGCGCCTGTATTTCGGCTATCCGCTGACCTCCCGCACCGATGTCTTCTTCGTCTTCCAGATCAATACCGAAGGCGGTAACCCCTATATCGGTAGTGGTGAACTGGACGGCAATGGTATTCCCGCTGATTTCTTCGATGATATCCATGTCCGTCGAGCTTTCAACTACTGCTTTGATTGGGATGCCTACATCAATGATGCTTTATCTGGCGAAGGTGTGCAGAATTATGGCCCCATCAACCAGGGTTTGATTGGTTATGATGATAATGCCCCGCACTATTCCTTCGACCTGGCCAAATGTCAAGAAGAGATTGAGTTGGCTTGGGACGGCAAGGTTGCCGAAAATGGTTTCCGCATGCAGGTCGGTTTCAACACGGGTAACGTTACCCGCCAGACCATTGCATCGATCCTACAATCCAACTTTGCTTCCATTGATCCCAAGTACAATATTGAGATCATTGGTCTGCCCTGGCCCAGCTTCCTGGCTGCTATCCGCGCCCAACGCCTGCCGATCTTCATCAGTGGTTGGGGCGAAGACATCCATGACCCCCACAACTGGGCTCAGCCCTTCTTGGTTGGCACCTATGCTGCCCGCCAAAAGATGCCCGATTGGATGTTTGATGAGTTCAATGAGTTGGTGATCGCTGGTGTTGCTGGTGCAACTGCTGAAGAGCGCGCCCCATATTACCTGGAAATGCAACTCAAAGACTACGAATATGCCCCTGGTATTCGCCTGGCTGTCCAGACTGGACGCACTTACGTGCAGCGCTCGGTGAATGATTGGGAATACAACCCCATGGTGCGCCAACCTTTCTATTGGTTTGGCCAAGAGTAATAACACTGCTTCACAGTAAGACCAGGAGAGAGCCTCTGTGCTCTCTCCTGTTTATCCCCTCTTCTACTGGAGGAAAATAATGGTAAATTATGTTATTCGCCGCTTATTAATGGTTCCACTGATCTTAATTGGGGTTACTATTCTTATTTTTGGCATGCTCCAATTTTTATCTCCTGTGGAGCGTTCGGCTCTTTATGTGCGTGAATTCCCTCGAAATGAGCGCGCCCTTGATTCTGTGATCCGTCAGTATGGCCTCGATCAACCCCTTTATGTGCAATATTGGAAGTGGCTGGTGGGTCATACCAATGAAACTACCGGTGAGGTTACCGGCGGCATTCTGCGTGGCGAGTTCGGTTATTCTCGAACAGCCTCACAGCCGGTTTCGGATATGATCAGACATCGTTTTCCTGCCACTGTAGAACTAGCCCTTTGGGCTTTGATTCCTGTTGTTACAGGGGGTGTGATCTTGGGGGTCGTTGCGGCGGTCAATCATAATAAACCCATCGATCATATTTCGCGTATTTTTGGGATTGTCGGCTGGTCTTTCCCAGATTTTGTTTTGGGGTTATTACTCTTGATGATCTTTTATGCCGCTTTGGGCTGGCTGCCTCCAGGGAGGGTTTCAGATTGGGCCAACCAAGTGATCCGATCGCCGGAATTTACCAGTTACACGAAACTTATCACGGTTGATGCGATCCTGAATTTGCGCTTTGACGTTTTTTGGGATGCATTGAAACATCTGATTTTACCGATCATCACCCTGTCATACCTGTGGTGGGCTTTGCAGATGCGCGTAACCCGCTCCTCAATGCTCGAAACCTTACGTCAGGATTACATCACAACCGCGCGTTCCAAAGGTGTGGGTGAACGTACAGTAGTCAATCGGCATGCCTTACCCAATGCCTTGATGCCGGTTGTCACCTTAGCAGGGGGTACGATATTAGGTCTGTTAAGCGGGGTTGTGATTGTCGAAGTCGTTTTCAATTACCCTGGCATCGGATCAGCTTTTGCTGCTGCTGCCGTGCAATTAGATGTAATCACGATCCTTGCATTCACGCTGCTGAACGCCTTAATAATGGTTTTAGCCTATGTAGTCGTGGATGTCGTCTACGCTTATATTGATCCGCGCGTGCGGTTAGAGTAGAAACGAGATAATTATGGCAATTGATAACACGCAAGAACATATTGGTAAAAAGCCGCCTGGTAAATTAGAACAACGCTTGGGAACAGAAACCTACCGGGCTTTGAAAGGATTGGTCACCAACCCGATTTCTCTGGCTGGTTTCATTCTGTTGGGTATTTTTCTCTTTGTTGCAGCAGCAGCCCCCGTTTTAGCACCGCCATTAAATCCTGACAACCCGTATACGATCCCGCGGGATGGGTATAACCCGGTGCCGCGTCCGCCTGGGACCGAATGGGCCGTCCGCCCGCCACCGCTCCCCTTCTGGTGGGAAACCATCATGGGAACCGATCAATGGGTCCACCTGATGGGCACTGCCAGTGGGCAGTGGGATATCTATTACGGCGTGATTTGGGGAACGCGCACCTCCCTCATGATCGGCTTGAGCATCACAGCCGTTGTGGCCATCATTGGAGTCATTGTGGGTGCCGTCTCTGCTTATTATGGCGGGATCGTGGATATGGGGCTCATGCGTCTCGTAGAAATATTTGTAGCTTTTCCCTTCTTACCAGCCGCGATGACGCTTTCTGCCATTCTAACGCCAATTCTTGGCCGGGGGCTTTTTGCGCCCATGGTGGCGATGATGTTTTTTGGCTGGACGGGATTTGCCCGGCTAGTGCGAAGTGATATCTTGTCTGTCAAACAGCGTGAGTATGTATTGGCTGCTAAAGTGATTGGGGTTAAAGATTCGCGTATCATGTTCCAGCATATTTTGCCGAATGCGATCTTCCCCACTCTGGTAATGGTTTCCATGCGTATCGGAAGCTATGCAATTGCTTTTGCGGGCCTCAGTTTCTTGGGCATTGGTGCGGATGTGGGCTATGCCGACTGGGGTCAACTGTTAGCTTTTGCCCGCGATTGGATGACACAATTGACTGATTATTGGTATATCATTATCTTCCCGGGTGTTGCCCTGGTGCTCTTTGTGTTGGCTTGGAACCTGGTGGGCGATGCTTTACGCGATGTACTGGATCCACGCCTGCAAGGCTCTCGATAGGTTAATCGGTGAATTACCCGGCCGATTTGTGAAACGAGGTCTGCTACCTGTATTGCTAGATTAAAAAACCAAAGGTGACGAGTGCATATTGAAATCAATCATTCACTGCTCGTCACCTTTTTTATTTGCTGCCCAATAAATGAACCAAACATTGCCGCGTGAGTATTCTTTTTGACGGGTCTACAATCGAAACTGGGGCACCTTCACCCCAAGAATTTACAGAAGTGGAGTTCCAGTTTTCATCGGTCAAAGGAGGAAGGAATGCAGAGTTTTTTTACAAATACTGAAAAATCTGCGCAACAAGAAGCTCAAACCCGAAAATTGCTTATTAACGCGGGAACCTTGTTTGGTTTGATTTTTGGTTTTAGTTTTGCAATATTTACCTGGGGATATGATGCGTTCGTTTTATGTTCAAGTTCAGCGACTTTTCCCTGGGCAAAGTTGATATTTGGGTTACCGATCGCCGTGATAATCGGTAGTTTGGTGGGACGAGTGGTTGCCATGTCGTCGAATGTTGGCATCTATGCCATCATCTGGGCTGTAGTCGGCTGGTTGTTTGCCACGGTTGCTGGCCATCTTCCATTTAAAGGAACCAATTTAATAATTTGGTTTCTAGAAAGAGATTTATGGGGTGAAATCATCTATGTTTTTGATAGCTCTGCCGAAGTTAGGACAACGCTAGCAGTTGTCATTACAACTATAATCGGGGCTTTCACCGGATTGGTTGAAAATGTAGCGAATGGCTGGGCTTGGGATCGAACGAAACCTGATGGTCGTATGGGCTCTGCCTCTTTTGCAGCTCTCTTGGTCGGCATACCGATGGCCTTGCTAATGTCGCTGCCGGTCGAATATTTGATTAATCGCCCAATACGAAAGCATGAACAGGCTACAGGAGAGTTGATAAAAAAAGCTCAAGCTGGGCAGATGGATGAAATCTTCTTCGAGTTACCGTTCGATAAACCCATTTAAGGAGCAATTCTCAGATGATTTTTCTGTTCATTTCGTAGCTTTTGGAGGCGATCGACGATCGTGGCACTCTGCCTACGTGGATGTTTCTTTTGCTGATGGGTTCTTGCTTCGTTGTGCGACAGCTGGTGATACTGTGATTTACTGCGATGACTTTTCTGCAAAATTCGAAGATTGGATGAAAGATTTAGTTCAATCAGGGCTGACAGATGAACGTCCCTGGTTGGATGAACGCGTTCAGTATTTATCTGTAGATGATACTGTTTTGTCCTGGCTGGATTCTCACAGTGCGAGCATGGGTGAAACCTATGAAGTCCAGATGGATTCCCACCAGAATGGTTGGATATTTATGTCTGCTCAATTTGATTCGGGTTTTGGGATGGTCTGCCGGTTCCATAGTGCCGCCCCGATTGTGGTGGATCAGTGTATGGAGGTTAACAAATCATCCAGCGAGTAAATTGTCCTAGAACCACGGATGATATTTCTACAATGATCAATAAATATCAGTTATTTCCTGCACGTAAATATCATCTGATTTTGGCCGGGATATTCATCCTGGTGTTTGCTGCGTGTGGATCTCTGACTCAATCTGAGGATATGATTCTTCAGCCCACAGCAACGCTGCCACCCCGTACCGATGTGCGCACACCAGGATTGGTGGAATTAGTTGATGCTGAAAAAAATGCTCCCTATATGCCGCCGAACCCCAGCCAAGCTGATCTGGGGGCTGAAGTTTATTATCAAATATGTTTGGCCTGTCATGGAGATTGGGGCCAGGGGTTAACCGAAGAGTGGCGTGATACCTGGGGGGAAGACAAAAATTGCTGGCAATCAAAATGCCATGCTCCGAACCACCCTCCTTGGGGTTTTGAAATTCCCAAATTTGCCCCCCCTTTGTTGGGGGTTGGTTCGCTTTCCCACTATCAGACGGCTGAAGAACTCCACGATAATATCGCGCTAACCATGCCCTGGTGGAATCCGGGATCATTGACCGCAGACCAGGCTTGGCAGGTGACAGCATACCTACTACGAGAACGCGGTGAGCTTTCAAATGAGATTACTCTCGATGAAAGCAATGCACCTGTTATCCAGCTCCATCGCAAGGCCGCCCAACCTGCAGATCATATCCAGGGAACCTATTTTTACGTTGGACTTCTGCTCTTTGTAGGGGTCGCTGTTATTTGGAACTCCACGCAAGAAATTAAGCTGCTGAAAAAACGTATAAAAAACCGGAAATCCACCTCGTCTGAACAAACTTTGTCAGGAGATGGATAACGTGGCTCGAAAACCGAGTTTCTACCATCATCTGCACCAACCCCGACTGCCCCAGCGCGAAGCGCGCTTCCGTTATACCTTTGGCCTGGGAGGGATAGCCCTATTCCTTTGTCTCATATTAGGCATTACGGGCACACTTGAATTATTCTATTACATCCCGAGTTGGGATGAAGCCAATCGCTCCCTTCAGCTGATAGAGCTTTTTGTGCCTTACGGACGGCTGGTGCGCAGCCTGCATTATTGGGCGGGACAATCCCTGGTTGTAGTAGCTGTTTTACATTTGTTGCGCGTGGTTTTTACTGGTGCTTACAAAGCGCAGCGGCGATTTAATTGGCTGCTAGGTCTCAGCACTCTGGTCTTGATCTTGTTTTTCGACTTTACCGGATATACCCTGCGCTGGGATGTGGATATCTCGTGGGCACTTGTGGTGGGCACCAATTTATTGAAAAGCATCCCCTGGATTGGGGATGGTATGTATCGATTGGTGGTGGGCGGCAGCGAGATCAATGCTGCTACCGTTGTCCGGTTGTATAGCTGGCATATATACGGGCTCACGCTGGTGGCTGTTTTTGCCATTGGTTGGCACATCTTCAGGGTGCGGCGCGACGGTGGGATCTCGTCACTGCAAACTGCACCAGGGAAGCAGCCTAAAATCTCGCGTGATGAGTTGGTCTGGCGCGAAGCCATTGCCGCTATTATTGTGACTGTTTTGTTATTTGTGATTGCAAGCTTGTTTCCACCATCCCTCGGGCCCGCTCCCAATTTTGACGATTTTCAATCAGAAGCCAGCGCACCCTGGTTTTTTATCTGGATTCAACAGCTGTTGCAATACGGCTCTCCTTTGTTCATGGGAATCTGTATTCCGGCGTTGGTTATTTTGGTACTAGTACTGGTACCCTATCTCTTTGACAGAAGTTCAGTTGGCGTTGCCCTTTGGTTCAATCGCGAAGGTCGGGTAGCTCAATTGGTGGTAGTGTTTGTATTCCTGTTAATTTTGCTGTTTACGGTGAAGGGTGTTTTCCAATGAAACTCGTTGAACTAACTCGCCGTGCGTTTTTGAAAGTAAGCTTGACCTTTTCAGGTGCAGTTACCCTGGTTGGTATGTTTAAATTCCTGAGCTATGAAGAAGCCCCTAAAACAGCTGCCCGCGTGGTTCTCGACAACCCCGAAAGCTATGGGCCGGGGAGCATTATCCCGGTTCCTGAAGCCCAAGTTTGGCTGATGCGAGATTCTGATGGGCTATATGCTTTATCGAGTGTTTGCACTCATTTGGGTTGTAATATCCGTAATACTGGTGAAGAATTTGAATGTCCCTGCCACGGAAGCCGGTTTGACTTCAAGGGAGCTGTCTTGCAAGGCCCGGCGATCTCAGGTCTTCGTTATGTTGAGGTATCCCGATCGGCAGACAATTTGCTGGTTATTGATACAACGGTTTCGGTACCCTCCACACAGCGGCTGAAATAAATGGAACTTATATACTGGTATACGTAGGACTGGCAGGTCTCAGGACTAAAAGTTTGCTCACGAGATAAATATTGCCAGGATTTCCAGTCCTAAAGTGCGTAACGCTTTTATGATTTATGTTGATTTAATAAGAATATGAGCGAGAAACAAAAACTTTTGACAACGTGTTTGATCTTTAGCCTTTTTCTGGTTGCAACCACAACTGCGCTGCAATCACACACACCGCTGACCAGTATCCATTCAGAGGCTTGGGGCCAAGAGCTAGAACCAACCCCCATGATGGGCCGTTTTGCGGTTCCAGAAATGCCGGAAAATCCCACCCAGGTGGATATCGGTGAAAACCTGTATTTTTATCATTGTATGCCCTGCCACGGTGATAGTGGGCAAGGATTGACCGATGAATTTCGGGAAGCCTGGGTGGACGATCATCAAAATTGTTGGGCTCGCGGTTGTCATACTGGACGACCGGAAGATGAAGGTTTTCCCATCCCGAAAATTGTTCCTCCGGTGGTTGCATCCCAACTGATCGGCCATTTTCCTACAGCCCAAAAGCTCTATGATTATTTGAGTATTGAGCATCCACCTCAAAATCCGGGTGTTTTGGAAGCAGATGAATATTGGGCCCTGACTGCTTTTCTCTGGTTTAAAAATGGGCAGTTGCCCCAAGAAGTTGAGCTGGCCCCCGCAATGGATGCTCCAATCACCTCTGAGATTGATGCCCAACCTGGGAGTGAAATTAAACCTGAAACACTTCCCCATTCTCCACCGGAAGCGAATCCCAATCCCCAACGGTATTTTATTTCTTTTGGCTTCATCCTATTTGGTGCTATCCTAATAATAACCTTAATCTTGTTTATTCGAAAAAGGAAGAGATCTGATCATTCTATGATGGCCCGAGGTGATCTTGGAGAATAAATTTCTGATTGTAGTCTGAATTTGTGAGAATGATGACCGACCCTGTCCCCCAATGGATTTCTAGCAGTTCACCGAGAAAACTTGATTTTCTCAGTGCATTTTTGCTGTTGATCGCACAACTTACAGCTGCATTTCAGTTGGTTGCCACAGGTTGGGCGGATGATTTGTATATCGCGATGAATCTGGCTCTCTTTGGCGTGATTTTAGGCTTGGCCTTAGGATTGAGTTCTTTTTCAATCCCTGTCGTGTTGTTGCTGGCAGTTTTGTATGGCGCAGTCGTGATTCCCTGGCAGTTAGGTTTACCTTTTGAAAGCGGTATGCCCTGGCTGGATCGGTTTGCCAATCTCGCTGAATTTTTGATATCCGATATTTCCCAACTGATCAAAAATGAAGATGTCGCTAACCCTGTGCTCTTTTTGAGTTTAATGGCTATGTTGGTCTGGTGGTTCAGCGTCCATGCCGGTTATAACCTGGCACGATATCAACGTCCGTGGGCGAGCATCTTACCGACGGGGGCGATGATGATGGTGATTTTTTCATTCGGTTACCTGGTCTCACTTAGTTCGTGGTATTTGGCTACGTATATTTTCTTTTCTTTGCTGCTGGTCGCACGAATGACATTTTTGGCCCGAAATGCTCGTTGGCAGCAGTCTCGCCTCCATTTACCTTCGATGCTTAATCTGGATATTTCCAGGGCGGCTTTGTTGATCGTTTTAGTTTTGGTGATCTTTGCTTGGAATATTCCCGCGATTGCTGCAACAGCCCCGGCTGCTGTTCGTGCCTGGAATGATGTCACTGGTCCTTTGGCGGGTATCCGTGAACGCCTCGAAAAAGCTTTTGCCCCTCTTCAAACTTCGGTGCTGGTTGTTCATGGCTATTACGATAGCAGCCAGTCTTTGGGCCGCGGTCAATCGCGGTCCGGTGAATTGGTGCTGGAAATAGAAGCCCCGATACCGCCTTCACAGGGGATCCGTTATTATTGGCGGGCGCGCCATTACGATTATTATGATGATGGTTTGTGGTTTGCTACACTGCCCATCTCCACGGATGATCTCCCCGTGGAATTTGATCCCACCCGACCTCAATACGCAGGTCGTTGGGAAACAACCGTAAGCGTAATCACGAGAAAGAAAATATCCACGCTTTACACACCTACGCAACCCGCCTGGGTTAGCCGCCCTGTGCAACCTCTTTGGTTTGAAGAACTGCCGGGCGTATTTGATCTGATTGCACTGCACGCCCAAACCCAATTAGAAGCAGGTGATACCTATACTGCCAGGGCTTATCTCAGCAATGTCACCAGCACAGATTTGCGAGCTGCTGGCACCGACTATCCGCTGGGGATCAAGAATCACTATCTCCAATTGCCCGCTTCGATTACGCCTCGCACAATCGAACTGGCTGAAACGATCACCGCTGGTCTGGATACACCTTATGATAAAGCGGTGGCAGTAACTGAATATTTGCGCCAAAATATTGAATACACAACATCTGTACCACGAACACCCCGCAATCAAGATCCGGTGGATTGGCTGCTGTTCGATTTGAAGCAAGGTTTCTGTAATTATTATGCAACCGCCGAAGTGGTGCTTCTGCGAGCTGTGGGTGTTCCGGCACGTTGGGCTGTAGGTTATGGGCAAGGTCAAAATACCGCGGATGAAAATAGCCCTTTAGCAACTTATTCGATTCGTTATGAAAATTCGCACAGTTGGCCCGAGGTCTATTTCCCCGGGTATGGCTGGATCGAATTTGAGCCAACTGTCAACCAGGAGCCTCTCATTCGCCCTGTCGGTGGGGAGCTTTCAAATGATGCGGGTACTTTACCTTTGACGGAGGCAGAGGATGAGCAGCGAAATTCAGATGAACTCACGGAAGAAGAAGAACTGCTTGAAGCTCAATTGGATCGTTTGCGTGAAGATTCGGGAGAAACAGTCTCAGGTTCTGAAGGGGCGCCGATCCCCTGGGAATTTCTACTTACCTTTGGGGGTATCGGATTGCTCATCTGGGGCTGGCGCAGATTTCGGCGGCAGGGAGGCGCGCCTTTGCCCGTGCTTATTGAAACCGGGATGCACCGGATAGATTTGAACCCCCCTCCTTACCTGCGGTCCTGGTCTCGATTAGCGTCTTTATCTCCGGTGGAACGCGCCTATCAAGAGGTTAACCAGATTTTATCCGGGTTGAATGCTAAGCCCCAATTAATGGATACCCCCTCAGATCGGATTTTGAGTCTCATTGAAATTATCCCTGAAGTTGAGAAACCCGCTCAAACCTTATTGCGCGAATATCAAGCTGCATATTTTGGTGCTTCTGCTGATAGAAGTTATCTCGCCCGATCTGCGGTGCGGTCCATCCGAAGATATGCTTACAAAGCAATTGCACTCACCTATTTTGAAAACGTGAAAAATAAACTGATCCCCCAACGGTTTCAGAAGCGTTTCTAACGGGCTTCACGAAAGGAAATCAGATGCAAGTTCAAGAATTTACAAAACAGATTGTTGATAATATTGAGCAAGTTGTGATCGGTAAACGCCCTTCGATTGAGTTGGCCGTAATTGGTATGTTATGCCAGGGACACCTGTTGATCGAAGATGTTCCCGGTGTCGGAAAAACTATTCTAGCGCGCAGCCTGGCAAAATCTCTAGGGTGTTCATTCAGCCGCATTCAGTTTACGCCCGATATGCTCCCTAGCGATGTAACCGGAATTTCAATATTCAATCAAGTCAGCCGGGAATTCGAGTTCCGGGCTGGACCCGTGATGGCACAGGTCGTCCTGGCGGATGAAATCAACCGTGCAACCCCAAAAACACAATCTGCTTTGCTGGAAGCGATGCAAGAACAGCAAATTACGGTCGATGGTAATACGCATCCCCTGCCAGCACCCTTTATGGTGATGGCAACCCAAAACCCAATCGAATACGAAGGGACTTTTCCACTCCCTGAAGCTCAATTGGATCGTTTCTTACTGCGCATCCGCCTGGGCTATTTAGACCGCGAAGCTGAAATGCGCGTCTTGGGCAGCCAACAGCGCACACATCCACTGGACAGTCTGGAAAAAGTTGCTTCTGATCAAGATTTGATGCTGGCGCAAGAAAAAGTCAAGGATGTTTATGTCTCGATGGCCATCAAGCGCTATATCGTAGAAATTGCCAACCAAACTCGGACGCACCCAGAAGTATATTTGGGCGTCAGCACACGCGGCAGTTTGGCATTATTTTCTGCCAGTCAGGCAATGGCCGCTGTTCAAGGGCGTGATTATGTGATCCCAGATGATGTGAAAACGTTGGTTCAGCCTACCATCGCTCACCGTCTGATTTTAGGCCCCTCCGCGCGCTTGCGCGATGTATCGGATGAGCAAGTCATCGATGAAATAATTGGCAAGCTGCCCGCTCCGGGCGGAGATTTACTCCGCGGGGATGGTGCATGAGCGTCTCTCTCCGGATTGTGCTCATATTGCTGGGATTAAGCCTTTTTGCCTTTGGGGTGACGGGTAAATTGATCTATACGCGTTTGATTTATCTTTGGTTATTACTCCTGATCACCAGTTGGTTTTGGTCAAGGCAAAGTTTGAAAAACATCGTCGCTCGGCGTTCTGCTCAAGTGCGGCGCAACTATGTGGGCGAGATTTTTGGCGAGCAGTATGAGGTTCGTAATTCCGGGCGCTTACCCGTATTGTGGCTTGAAATCAGGGATGAATTTGGTATGCCAGGGACAGCCGGTTCGCGGGTCTTGGCGTGGATCAGGAGAGGGCAGCAGCGCTCCTATCGACCTCGTACCCGATTGGTCAAGCGCGGCGTTTTTCCATTGGGGCCGACAACCCTCATCTCGGGTGATCTTTTCGGATTGTTTCAGGTGCAAAAACAAATTCCTGCAGAAGGATCACTTTTAGTTTATCCACCAATGGTAGCAATCCGAGAATTTCCAAATCCGCCCGGCCTTTTTAACAGGTGGAGAAGCACTGCGCAGAAAAACTCATCAGATCACTCCAAATGCTGCCGGAATACGTGAATATGTCCCTGGCGATCCGATGGGTCGCATCCACTGGAAAAGTACTGCTCGTCGGGATGAATTGATGGTAAAAGAGTTTGAATTAGACCCTAAGGCCGAAGTGTGGATATTTTTGGATATGCACGCGGACGTGCAAACCGCTTTGCCCATCCCTGCATCGGCTACATCTGCACAACTCAAAATTGACTCTGAAAGAATTAAGTTAATTCCCTCCACAGAAGAGTATGCCGTCAGTATTACCGCTTCGGTTGCCAGGTACTACCTTGCCCGTTCTCGGGGCGTCGGAATTGTTAGCAGTTCGCAAAACGCAGATATATTATCCCCAGATAAGGGTGCACGCCATTTAGAAAAAATACTAGAGTTCCTGGCGCTGCTCAAAGCAGACAGCGATTTGCCCTTATCTGCACTAATTGGTCAGCAAGCCCAGCATATTCCTCGGGGGAGCACAGTTGTGATCATCACTCCCTCCGTAAATCCGCGCATCGTGTTGGGCCTAGATCAAGTGGTTCGCCTGGGTCTGCACCCAGTTGTAGTATTGTTGGATGCAAATTCCTTTGGAGGGGCATTGGGAACAGAGAGAATTGAAGAATCTGTCAAATCTATGAATATTCCGATATGCCGAGTTGAAAATGCTGAGGGACCTCACAGATGCCTTAAGCCATTGGGGGAAAAGTCGATGAATCAAGAGATAATTTTGTAACAAGAGATAATTCTCAAACCCCGCACACCCATTCCTTTTCGGTGAGAGATGGGAACTTTATCATATTATTTTTTGTCATATCGTAACGAAAATTATTACAAATTAAAGATTGACGGTTTGTCTATATTTTTATAGAATTTTTATACATGGTAGAATTTATCTGGATATATGTTCTGTAGATAAATGAATATTTGTATCAGTTTCTGATTTTTTGTTGTTTCATTGAACCAAATTACACCCGTGAAAGTATATTAATAGGTTTGATGAAATGAGGAAAACAATGTGCTGACAGACCGAGAATTAGTTCAACGACTTCAAAAGAACGATTTGGCCGCTCTAGGAGATTTGTATGATCGTCACCAGCGGCTGGTTTTTCGCACTGCCTTGGGTATCACTGGCGACGAGCAAGTAGCTGCGGATTTGTTGCAAGACGTATTTTTGCGCATGCATCGCTTTGCACGTCATATCGACCCCGAACGTCCGTTGGAGCCTTGGTTATACCGCACAACTGCAAACCTGACTTACACATGGATGAAGCGTCATAAACGTTGGTTGCGCCCATTGGAGGATGTAGCCGAGTGGTTGGTTGGCAGTAAAAAACAAATACCGGATCATATCGCAGAAATTGATGAAGAGTGGAAAGATATTCAAAAGGCCATTATCTCACTTTCTTTGCAGCAGCGTGTAGTGGTGGTACTTTATTATATTAATGATTTATCATTACAAGAGATAGCAGAAATTTTAGACGTACCCGTCGGCACCATAAAATCACGCCTTTATTATGGGCGGCAGGCCCTTAAAAAATATCTGGAGGCCGGGGGAGTACAGAACCGCGAGGTGAATTATGAATTCACATAAACAACGAGATGAAATTTTTGACATAAGTTTACGTCGATCGTTGAAAAATTTTGTAGCCCGAAAGAATATTCCTGCACAAATGCGCGACCAATTACTGGAAGCAGCTGCAAAGCAGGAGATATCATTGGTTCAGAGAAAATATGCAAGATTTGACTTTGTATGGTCTTTCCTTTTCCAAGAGAAGTCCGGAGGGTTCTCCAGCTCGATCTATTTATGGATTTTCTATCGACAGTGCTTATTCGCTAAGGGCGAATATGGCAATTCTTTAATTAGATTGGGATGTAAGCTGCTAAATCGAAATTTATGCAAAAATCTATTTTGACTTTATTGGTAATTGTTTTCGGAACATTAACAGCTTGTAAACAACAGGAAATAGATATACCTGTGACCTTGTCCTTGCCGTCATCTAGCCCAACAGCAGCTGCGGTTATCGAAGAATTATCAGCCACCCCTTCTGCTACCCCTTTACCGCCCCGCGTTTTGACGGTTTGTTTAGGACAGGAACCTTCTTCACTTTTCCTTTATGGAGATACAACCTCGGCTGCACAAAGTATACGGCAGGCGATCTATGATGGCCCCTTTGATGTAAAAAATTACGAACTTGAACCCGTCATCCTGGAACGTATGCCATCCTTTGAAAACGGAGATGCTTTCTGGCAACCAGTAGAAGTGATCCCGGGAACACTGATTATTGATAATGAAGGCAACTGGACGACGCTCGAAGAGGATGTCCCCTATCGGCCAAGCGGTTGTACCAGCCCGGATTGTGCCCTGATTTACACAGGGGAGGAGCCGGTATTGCTGGATGAGTTGGTCGTCCAATTTCGATTATTGCCAGGCATTCAGTGGTCTGATGGCATTCCTTTAACTTCGCATGACTCGGTCTATGCTTATCAGGTTCTGAGAGAACTTTATTCAGGAGTGCCATCTGAGTTACTCCGTTTTACCCGTTCTTATCAGGCACTGGATGACTTGACTGTCGAATGGGTAGGTATACCAGGGTATCAGAATGTTTACGAGAAGCATTTCTTATCACCATTCCCGCAGCATCTTTGGGGGTTGATGGCGCCAGATGAATTGCTGGTGTCAGAATTAACAACCCGAATGCCCCTTGGCTGGGGTGCTTATATCATCGACGAATGGGTAACTGGTGATCATATTTCTCTGCGCCGAAATGCAAATTATTTTCGTGCCGAAGAGAATCTCCCATTTTTTGATTATTTAGTTTACCGTTTTACTTCTACTTCAGAAGCTGCTATTGAAGCCTTATTAGTGGGTGAATGTGATTTTGTCGATCGTTCAGCCTCTTTAGATTTACAGCTTTCCCGGGTCTTAGAATTGCAGAATCAAGGGAGAGTGCGAGCCATCCATCAATCGGGAACGGCCTGGGAGCATCTCTCGTTTGGGATCGAGTCAATTGATCCTGTGCGCCCCAAATATTTTGCCAGCAAAGAAGTCCGCCAAGCTGTCGCCATGTGTATTGACCGTCAGACAATCGCTGAAACATTTTTTTCAGACGAGGCACTGGTTCCGGATACTTTTGTCCCATTATCTCACCCCTTACGAAACGTTGAAGTAACTCATTATTCCTTTGATCCTCAAAAAGCCGCGGAGATATTGCAGCTTGCAGGATGGATTGACCATGATGCGGATGTATCTACTCCCCGGATTTCAGCAGGGGTTGCTGGTATTTCAGATGGCACCCCCTTTGAAATTGAATATCTGGTTCCGGCAGATGCTGAACGCCCTCAAGTTGCCGAGATGATCGCAAATTCGCTAAACCAATGTGGTATTAAGGCTGAGATCAATCTTCAGGAATGGGCAACACTGTTGGGTCCAGGTCCTGAGGCTCCGGTATTTGGACGACAGTTTGATATGGCCCAATTTGCCTGGGCTTATTCCATTCATCCAGCTTGCAATTTGTTCGCGAGTTCTGAAATCCCTGGCCCATATCCCGAATATCCGATGAGTTGGAGCGGAGGAAACGCCCCAGGTTTTAGCAATGTTGAATATGATCAGTTATGTACTCAAACCATGACTTTCTTGCCAGATCATGAAGAATATCGGATGGCACAATTTCAGGTCCAATCAATTTTTGCTGAGTCCTTACCTGTTTTACCTCTCTACCAACGTTTAAAAGTGGTTGCGATGCGCCCGGATATGTGCAACACGAATATTGATCCAGCTTTTGGAAGCGCGCTGAGTGCGATTGAAGTGTTCGACTATGGCAAAAATTGTGAGTAACAAAATTTTGTCCTATGATATAATCCATACGCATTTTTTATTAATAAGTTGCCTAACATTGTGGCAAATCGACGCATAATTTGTTGAATTCTTAAGGAGGTGGTGCCAGGAAGGAACGATAAAAAATCTCAACTTTAGTTTGTCGTTTGGTTTTTAAATTTCAAACAAAATTACTTGGAGGAGTAAGAAAAAATATGAAGAAAATGTTATTAGTTCTTGGTTTGTTGGTTATGGTTGCCATGGTTTTGGTAGCTTGCCAACCAGCCGCCCCTGAGACTATCACAGAGACAGTAATTGAGACTGTGGTCGTCGAAAAAGAAGGCGAGACCATCATTGAGACCGTTGTGGTCGAAAAAGAGGTCCCGGTAGAAGCTGAAATGCCCGAAGAGCCCATGCCAGATACCCTGGTTGCCTGCTTGGGCCAACAGCCTGAGACCCTTTACGTTTACGGTAACAGCATGCTGGCCATGACCCAAGTTCATGAGGCGATCTATGATGGCCCCATTGATGCCAACACCTTTGCCTACGAACCAGTAATCTTCGAAAAGCTCCCGAGCCTTGCCGATGGTGATGCCGCTCTGGTGACTGTTACTGTTGCTGAAGGCGACACCGTTGTGGATGACGCTGGTGAAGTTATTGTTTTGGACGCCGCTGCTGATCCTGCTCAGTTGATCCGCCCTGCGGGCTGTGCCAGCTCTGACTGTGCCGTTGCCTATGAAGGCGGCGAGCTTGAGATGGACCAGTTGTCCGCTACATTTGTGATGTTCGAAGGCCTGCAATGGTCGGATGGCACCCCAATGACTGCCGCTGACTCGGTTTATTCTTTCAACCTGCAAGCTGACCCCGACACCACCGTTTCCAAATACGTTATCGAACGCACCGCTTCCTACGAAGCTGCCGATGATGTCACCATCGTTTGGACCGGTCTTCCTGGTTACAAAGATGCCACTTACTTCGTTAACTTCTACGGCCCGTCTCCAGAACATGTCTGGGGCCAGTACACCGCTCTAGAGCTGCTTGAGGTTGTGGACGCCGAAGGCTTATATGTTGGCTGGGGCCCCTACATCATTAATGAATGGGTCAAAGGCGAATATATCAGCCTGCACAAGAACCCCTCCTACTTCCGTGCGGATGAAGGTCTACCCAAGTTTGAGACTTTGATCTACCGCATCGTGGGTGAAAACTCCAATGCCAATATCGCCGCGATCCTCTCAGGCGAGTGTGACATCGTTGATCAAACCTCCCACCTGGATGACCAGAGCGAACTGCTGCTCGAACTCCAAGCCGCTGGCCAGGTCAACCCGACCTTCGTCACCGGTACGGTTTGGGAACACGCTGACTTCAATATCACCCCGCTGCCCGGCTCCGGCTTCGCTGGCTGGGACGAAGATGGTGATGGCCTTGGCCCGTTCGGCGATATCCGCCTGCGCCAAGCAGTTGCCATGTGTATGGACCGCCAGGCTGTTGTCGACACAGTGATGTTCGGCCAGTCTGTTGTCCTCGACACCTATATTCCCCCCGAACACCCCCTCTTTGCTACAGACGTGAAAAGCTGGGACTTCGATGTTGAAGCCGCCAGCGCGCTGTTGGACGAGATTGGTTGGTTGGATGACGATGGTGATCCCGCCACACCGCGTGTTGCTTCTGGTGTGACCGGCGTGCCTGATGGTACCTTGCTAGAGTTCAGCTATGGCACCACCTCCGCGACCCAGCGTCAACAGGCCACCCAGGTGATGGGCGAGAGCATGGCTCTCTGTGGTATGAAAGTTAACCTGGAATACTACCCCGCTTCTGAGTGGTTCGCAGATGGCCCTGATGGCGCCCTCTTTGGCCGCCGCACCGACCTCGGCCAGTTTGCCTGGCTGACCGGCGTAGAGCCTTCCTGTAACCTGTATCAGACTGAGAATATCCCTGGCGATCCGGCCGAAATCAATCCCTATACCGGAAAACCCTACACCTTCGGTTGGGGTGGTCAGAACCAGACTGGTTGGAGCAATACCGAGTTCGATGCAGTTTGTAACGGTGCTCTGCAGTCCCTGCCCGGCCAGGATGCCTACGTGGACAACCATATCCAAGCTCAAGAACTTTTCGGTGAGAACCTGCCTGTAGTGCCGCTGTACCTGCGCCTCAAACTGGCTGCGACCCGCCCAGATTTCTGTAACTTCGTTATGGATCCCACGAACAACAGTGAGATGTGGAACGTTGAGAACTTCGGTTACGGACCTTTGTGTGAGTAGTAATCTTGCATAAAACGTTTGACCGATAGATCGAAACAATGGTTGGAGGTAGTCGCACGACTACCTCCAACCTTATTGAGAGAGAATTTTTTGAAATAATTGTTGGTTAAAAAATTTTCTTGAAAATAAAAAGAAATGAGGTTTTGCAAGCGTGTAATGCACATTTGCAAAACCCCACCATCTAAAAGATTTCCTGATTAGGCCGTGTTGACATTTGGTAATTTTCTCTAGAAACGCAATTTCAAATTTATCTGCTTTCTCTAGAAACTAATAAAGTGTTAGCGCACCAAGAAATACTCGCTATATATGCGATCTTAAGGAGTTTTTTATGACCAATTACATGATCAGGCGTGCTTTCCAGATGCTAATCGTTGTGTTGATGTCTACCGTAGCAATCTACGTGCTGCTCAATATAGCTCCGGGTGGCCCGTTATCGGGTCTGCGCTTGTCGGCTGATCGCAGAAACCAGGTTACTGACCAGGATATTGCCCGTTTGTCGGCTTTCTTGGGATTGGACAAACCTCTGGCGCTGCGCTACCTGACCTGGCTGATTGGTGATGACTGGCTAGGTGCCGACTGGGTTTATGTTGGTTTGACGCGGTTTAAAGAACCTCGCTTAGGGAGAGATGGTGAGCCGCTTTATACGCTCAACAAAGATACAGGGGAGAAAGAAAATGCCTATCAGTTTACGCGTTTTTGGGTCGATCCAGGACCGCCCTTGTTGAACCCTACCTATATCCTTTGGGTTTGGGGAGAGCAGCTTGATGGGCAGGAGAGCATCGAAATTCCTGATCCGGTCAACCCCACCATAAAAAGTGAGATCACAGCAGATTCCTACCGTGCTGATGAAATATTGGTGAAGCCTCCGATTACCGAGAGGGCCCCCGATGATGTACTCATCGCCGCCGAAGTGCGCCACGTTGAAGGCGAACGCGTGGTTCTGGTGGACAAAAATAATAATTATTACGTTTTGATGACCAGCCGTGATACAGAATTTATCTTTCCCGAAGGTGAGGCGCGCCCTCGCCCGGAGAATGGGCGATGGGCGAATATTTCTTGGCTGACCGGGTTCGATGGCCTATTGAGTAATTATTCGCAGTTTAATGGTCCTAATCGGGGCATCTTCCGGCTAGATTTTGGTACCTCATGGCGTCTTTCCCCTCACAACCCGTGGGTGAATTGTTGTTGAGCCGACTGGGAAACACCATGCGGTTGATGATCACTGCTACAGTCCTATCCTTAATAGTTGCAATTCCTATTGGGATTTATTCAGGCGTACACCAGTATAGTAAGACGGACTATGCCGTGACCACCTTTGCCTTTTTCGGTGCCGCAATGCCCGTATTTTGGTTTGGCTTGATGCTGATCCTGGTTTTCGCAGTTGGCTTCAAAGAGTGGGGTCTGCCCTATATGCCTTCTGGCGGGGTGGAATTGTTGCGGACGGCTCCTGCCGGTAGTCTGGAAGATATTTTAAACATTACCCCAGGTAGCACAATAGACCGCATCATCCATATTGTATTGCCGGCATCCATGCTCAGCCTGGCATATATGGCTGGCTGGAGCCGTTTTATGCGGTCTTCGATGCTAGAGGTGCTGCGCCAGGATTACGTGCGTACCGCGCGCGCCAAAGGTTTGCTGCAGCGGGCAGTTATTTATAAACACGCCTTACGCAATGCCTTGATCCCCATTATCACAATCGTAGTGTTCCAAATCCCTGGTTTCTTCGGCGGCGCGACCCTGACAGAAACCGTCTTCTCTTACCCTGGCATTGGACGCTTATATTTCGAGGCCTTAGGGGCGAATGATTGGCCAATCGTGATGGCAATTTTGTTTATCACGGCTATCTTGGTGGTCTTTGCGACTTTGCTGGGTGACTTACTATACACCATCGTTGATCCGCGCATTCGTTTCAATTGATAGAAGTAATCTTAAAAACCTATTTGTTGAAACTATTATGTTGAAACGAAATTTATTCGAGGAGATTTAATATGGCTGTTGCTGAATTAGAACGAGATTCCCTTGCTTCCGTCGAAGAAGAAAGTTATTGGGGAATCATTTGGATGCGCTTTCGCAAACATAAATTAGCCGTCGCCGGGATGGTTGTGATAATAATTATTGTTTTGGCTTGTGCGTTAGCGCCTTGGATAGCCCCCTACGGACCCACAGAGATCAATAAGGATGAAAATGGAGCCATTTACCGCAATGCTCCCCCTTCACTCCAATTTCCCATGGGGACCGATAGCATCGGAAGAGATGTTTTCAGCCGTCTGCTTTACGCCGGCCGGATATCATTAACAGTTGCATTTGTGGTTACATTTATTTCCGAAATTTTTGGTTCTTTGATTGGCGCAATTTCTGGATATTATGGTGGGAAGCTCGATGATGTGATTCAACGCATCGTTGAATTTTTGATTACGCTGCCGCTATTACCTCTGCTATTGGCTTTCTCTGCGCTCCTGCGAGGGATGAAAATCCCTGGCTTGCCGGATGAGTGGAGCAGTGCCGTGATCATCGCGGTGATCTTGATCGTATTTGGTTGGATGGGGTCTTCTCGTTTGATCCGCGGTATGGTGCTTTCACTCCGCAACCAAGATTTTGCGGATGCCGCGCGGGCTTTGGGGATGAGCAATTTCGGTATTATTGTCCGCCATATGATTCCAAACTCTTTGGCCCCGATCATCGTGAATGCTACTTTAGCGTTGGGTGGTGTAATCATTCTCGAATCAGCTCTTTCCTTCTTGGGTTTTGGTATTCAGCCGCCAATCCCCACCTGGGGTAATATGCTGGCCGAGTATCAAAATGATATGTGGACACAGCCTGCAAAAGTGTTTTATCCTGGTTTGGCAATCTTTGTCTGTAATCTTGCATTCAACTATATGGGTGATGGTTTGCGCGATGCGCTTGATCCTCGCTTGAAGATGTAAGATTGTAGTTCTTATGATCCAAGAAAGGCGAACTCCATCGGTTGTCCAATTTTTAGTGATAGCGGCTGTGATTGTTGCAGTTACCGTGTTTGCGATCATTACCATGAATACAGGCGATATTTTATGGTTCTGGCCAATCTTCCGGGGGACGCCGCATCAAATGGTTATCCATTGCTATGGAGAGGACATAATTCTGAAACCAGGTGATTCATCTTATGAAGCGGTGAATGCTGTAGTGAATGACAGCCTATCTGGCACGAAACGTTGGGATTCGCTCAGTATGTCTGATGTCACCTATGATGAATATAAAACGAGTTCTGTGATGATGGTTTTGGAATTAGCTTATGATCCCCCAACCCGGTTACACTCATTTTATAAGTTTTTTAAAGGAATTGACATCCTGGTTATCCCCCTCGATGGTCGTCATGCAACGGATACCGTGTTTGGCCGCCTGCGAGGAAACACACTTGCTGGCTCTATGCACGTAGCAAACACAAAAAATATAATGACAACTCTTAGTGAACAAGGGTTGTGTCAAAAACCTTAATACTAGGCTCTTTGAGCACTGGGAGAATTAGAAGAGGAAGCCCATGATCAATGAAAACAACGACGTGTTGCTTGAAGTCAATAATCTAAAAACCTATTTCTTTACGGAAGCTGGCAAGGTTAAAGCCGTTGATGGAGTCGATATAACAGTTGGCCATGGGGAAGTACTCGGATTAGTTGGTGAATCTGGTTGCGGCAAAAGTGTGACATCGCTATCAATTATGCGCTTAATTTCTGCACCAGGTGAGATCGTGGAAGGTGAAATCATCTTTGATGACCAAAAATTATTGGAGCTTTCAGAAGAAGAAATGAGCCACATACGTGGCAACCGTCTCTCCATGATTTTTCAGCAGCCCCAATCGAGTTTGAACCCGGTTTTCAAAGTTGGTGATCAGATTTCAGAAGTTTTGCAAATTCACCAAAACATGAAAAAAGATGAAGCCTGGGATGAAGCCGTAGAATTACTGCGCCTGGTAGGTATCCCTGACGCAGCGAGCAAAGCTCATGCTTATCCTCACGAAATGTCTGGGGGCCAGGCTCAACGTGTGATGATTGCTATGGCCCTCGCGCTTAAACCTCGTTTATTGATTGCTGATGAACCGACCACCGCTTTAGACGTGACCATCCAGGCCCAAATTTTAGACCTGATGCGTGATCTTCGTAACCAATTAGGGACATCGGTTATCCTGATTACGCATGACCTTGGCGTAATTGCAGAAATGGCAGATCGAGTTGCGGTGATGTACGCAGGTCGAAATCGTGGAACAATCAGAAGTGAGACCACTTTTTGCTAAACCCCTGCACCCTTATACCCAGGGATTGATTGCTTCAATCCCGGTTCTGGGCCAAGTAAAGGAAGTCCTTGATGTAATTCCGGGTTCTGTTCCTAACCTGATCAACCTGCCGCCAGGATGCCAGTTTGCACCCCGTTGCCGGCCTCGGTTAGAGCATCAACTAACTATCTGCACCGAAATTGAGCCTGAACTAACCCTTACTTTACCCGATCATGCTGTGCGGTGCTGGCTCTACCATAACCACGATGAGCACCAGGCTCCATTACAAGCTGCAGATGTTGGCGCCAAGTAATTATCCAGGAGAAACAACAAATGAGTGAACAACCAAACCCACAAGCAAACGGTAAACGAGAACTTGTCCAAGTAAAAAACTTGAAAAAATACTTCCCCGTGCGTGGGGGATTACTGCAGCGTGTGAAAGCATGGGTTCAAGCGGTTGACGATGTCAGTTTTTCTATTTACGAGGGTGAAACGCTGGGGCTGGTTGGTGAATCGGGCTGTGGTAAAACCACGGTCGGCCGCACCATGCTTCGTCTGATAGATGCTACTGCGGGCTCGGTGTATTTTGATGATATTGATGTGCTAAGTCTCAAAGGCCGCGAATTAAAGAATATCCGCCGGAATATGCAAATTGTTTTTCAAGACCCCTATTCATCATTGGATCCGCGCATGCCAATCGGAGAGTCGATTGCTCAAGGGTTGAAAATCCATAAAATCGGCTCGTCACGGGAGCGTTTTGAGTATGTTATTGACACCTTGCGAAAAGTGGGTATGGAAGATTACCATTACCGCCGATATCCTCATGAATTCTCGGGTGGGCAGCGCCAGCGCATTGGTATCGCCCGGGCTTTAGCTTTGCAGCCCAGTTTTATTGTATTGGATGAGCCCGTTTCTGCTTTGGATGTTTCTATTCAATCTCAGGTTTTGAATATCCTTAAAGATTTACAGCGGGATTTCGAACTGACATATTTGTTCATTGCCCATAATCTAAGTGTTGTTGAGCATATTTCTGATCGAGTTGCTGTGATGTATGTGGGCAAGATGGTTGAATTATCTCCTCGCGAAGAGCTGTTTATCAATCCACTGCACCCGTATACCCAAGCCTTGATGTCGGCTATCCCGATCCCGGATCCCACACTAAAACGCGATCGAACAATCCTCACTGGTGATGTTCCTAGCCCATTGAATCCACCAAGCGGGTGCCGCTTCCATCCTCGGTGCCCGGTAGCAATTGATCAGTGCGCACATGAAGAGCCACCTTTTAAGGAAAAAGAAAGTGGCCATTGGGTAGCTTGCTGGCTACAAGAATAATCAATATATGAGGATAAATGAGGCAACAGGATTTTGTTGCCTCATTTTTGTTTAAAAAATAAACGATATATTTATTGCTTATGGATGGTCCTGAAACCGTAATTGAACCAATATAATAAGATAATAGTAGTCAAATAAACACTAACCCCCAGCCGTCTGTTCATTTAGACAATACCTAAAATGCGCAAACAATTATATTTGGGACCCACCCTAAATTTTTGTCGAAAATTGCAATGACATCCATCGAGCAACCCCAAAGATTGATAAAACTGAAATCACTTTTAGTGCCGACTCTGGTGCTAATCTTAGGCGGTATTCAGTTATTTTTCCCTTTTAAAGTCTGGGTATTATTACTATCTGGATTTGGGGGAATGTGGTTATTGAGCTATCTCTGGGCACGCTCTTTGAAACGGGGCTTGACCATCGAACGCGAAATTCGCTTCGGCTGGAAACAAGTTGGCGACCGCCTTAGGGAACGGGTGATATTAGAAAATCACGGTTGGGCATCGAGTTTTTGGGTGGAAATCGATGATCATTCGAATATGCGGGAATATAATATCAGTTCAGTAACCGAAATTCGCGGTCGGCGTTCTCAAAATTGGCACACCCAGGGATTTTGTAATAATCGTGGCCTTTATACGCTTGGTCCGGTAACCTTAGAAACGGGTGATCCCTTTGGTCTTTATAAGGTAACTGTCGATTATAAAAATTCAGTAAACATGATGGTTGTCCCGCCGGTCATTTCTCTTCCTGAAATTGAAATTGCTTCGGGAGGTCGTGCCGGTGAAGGCCGTTCTTCAGTCAAATCATTAATGCAAACCGTTACTTCAACCGGGGTCCGAGAATATGCCCCTGGAGATAGTTTACGGTGGATGCATTGGCCAACAACTGCGCGGATAGGCAAACCCTTTATTCGTGTCTTTGATGATGAGCCGGCCAGCGATTGGCGAATCTTGCTGGATTTAGATGCCAATGTTCAAGTAGGCGAAGGGCAAAAATCAACCCTCGAACACGGCATCATTCTGGCAACATCACTGGTAAATCGGGGCTTAGAGTTAGGGAAGCCGGTTGGATTGGTGGCTCAGGGAGATGAACTCGTATGGCATCCTGCCGACATCGGTGATACTCACCTTTGGTCTATTTTACGTTCTCTCGCGAAAGTCCACCCCGGCGATTTGCCACTGCCTCAGCTTCTGGATCGTATCCGACCTTCTTTAGGAGCTCGAACGAGTCTTGTTATCATTACGGCGAATTTTTCTTTAGAATGGCTCGATGATATCGAACGATTGAAGCGTAGCGGTATTGTTCCAACTATCATATTATTTGACCCGGTTTCATTTGGCGGCAAAGGCGATGTTGAAATTATTCGCCGTCAATTAACAAAATTAAATATCGTCCACTATATTATTACTTCCGATTTCTTAGCCATTCCTGAACCTGAACCAAGAGAAGAGATTGGGTGGTTAAAAGACAAAAAAGAAGGGCTCAAACCTTACCGCCGATAAATGGGAATTGCTCTGGCGGAAGAGTGTCAAAAATCTTCGTACTTGGGGATTATTAGCCATCTTTTTCTTTGGGCTGGCGAATGCCCTAAACTTTGCAGTGCGCGGGTTAGAAAACGACCTGATTTGGACAATGATCTTAGGCGGTGTTGCTACAGGTTGGTTTTTGGCGCGCTCCTTTTTGTCAGGCCCGGCCGTTGCCGGGTTGAGCATTATCTTTGGGGTGGAGGTTGCACTGCTGCGTATTGGGAAATTTGGTGATCCCCTTCGCGAAGCGCTGGCCCAGTTCTTCGTGTGGATATCTCAGGTTATTTCCTGGCAGCTTGAATCCGCCGACCCTCCAGAAATCATCCCACTTTTAGAGAGCCTGATTAACATAGGGGAAAGACTTGAAGCATTGGGTTTTCGCCTGTTGGGGTGGTTTTACGATCTTTTTCAAGGGCAGTCAGTTTATGACCCGGTTGTGATCGCGTTTCTGTGGGGACTAGCAATTTGGGGGATTGCTGTCTGGGCTATGTGGAGTCTCAAACGGTATAAAAACATCCTTTTGTCACTAATACCTGGAATTGTCTTGGTTGCAATCAGTTTGGCAATGACCCACCAATCATCCGGTTACTTAACCCTAATGTTCGGAGCAACCTGTGCCGTGGTTGTGATTATGAACTTTGATTTTCGTGAACGGATATGGAAAATTAAGCAGGTGAGGTATACGACCGGTATCCAATCTAATATTGCGGTTGCCGCGTTCGGCATCGCATTTGGACTGATGACCATAGCAGCACTGACCCCTTCCGTTTCCTTTGATCGAATGGCTGATATCATCCGGCAATTAACTGGAGAAAACCAAGAGCGAGAAATTGCAAATTCTCTAGGACTCGAAGCACGTCCGGATGCACAAGATATCTATATTCTCGATGCCCGCAGAGTTGGCGGTTTGCCGAACTCCCATTTGATTGGTTCTGGTCCGGAACTTTCAGAGCAGGTAGTCATGGTGGTTCGTTTAGAGACCGCTCCAGAAAATGCTGAAGATATTTTGACTCCACTGTATTTGCGTAGCCTGATATATGATCGTTACACTGGAAGGGGTTGGTTTTCCCGGGGCACACAGGTTGAAGATTACCGCCCAGGAGAAGAACTGCCAACCCAAAATTTCGAGAACGGATTTCCAATTCGTCAGCAAGTACAGTTTGTCGAAGATCTGGGCGGCATCATCCATACTCTTGGCGAACCGATTAGCGTAGATCAAGATTTTCAGGTGGCCTGGCGGATCAATGACGAAGACACACAGATTTATGATTTCTTTGGTGCCACAGCAACCGAAGAAACATACCGGGCTGATTTAGTGATCCAATTGTATGCTGAAGATAAACTGCGCTCAAGTGATCAAGATTACCCAGTCTGGATTCAAGAAAGATACCTGACTTTGCCAGAAACAGTGCCAGAAAGAGTATATACCCTCGCGCGCGATCTGACAGCCACCGAGCCAACCCCCTATGATCGCGCTGTCGCACTCGAAAAATATTTACGGACGATTCCTTATACTTTAGATGTGGATACCGGACCATCTGATCAAGATATTGCTGATTATTTTCTCTTTGATTTACAAATGGGATACTGCGATTATTATGCCACCTCAATGGTTGTACTGGCGCGTGCTTCTGGACTTCCAGCCCGCTATGTCACCGGGTATATTGGCGAAAATTATGATCCAATCAATGATGTTTATATCATTACGGCTGACCAGGCGCATGCCTGGATTGAAGTCTATTTTCCCGAATATGGTTGGATCCCTTTTGAACCTACCGGAGGGCGAGCCGAAATTGAAAGACAACCTGAACAGCCTGTTACCCTTCCCGATGATTTTGAATTAGATTTAGCTCCTCTGGTTGCCGAGAGTTGCTTCTCCTTTGCGAATTGGATTACACTTTTGGGATTGGGCGTTGCTTTGGTTTTGCTTTTTATTATTATTCTGTGGGGTGTTACCGAAATTTGGTTTCACCTCACACCCACAAGCAGATTGTCGGCGAAAATATTCAGCCGCTTATATCGCTTTGCGCGCCGGATCGGATTGCCTCTTCAGCCTGGTGATACAGCTTTTCAATTTGCCAGCAAAATTAATCGATACCTGAGCATCCTGGGTGAGGGCAGTCGATGGTCCAAATGGATGCTGGCCGGCCAAGCAACTGTTAACCAAACTACCGATATTTTTGTTGGGCAACTATTTGGTCTTCCCGAGAACGCTCATTTTGATAGAATTGAATTTATTAGAGCCTATAAAAAACTCCGCCGTTTATTGTGGTTCATGTGGATTTTGACCAGACTTTACCGCCTGAAAATGCTAAGACCTATACTGGGCAGCAATGTGCGGCTGTTTGTAACCGAAATTCAAACTGAAATGAAAAAAATGGAAGCAATACCGTGATCAGATATATCATCCGCCGCTTGCTCATAATCCCACCCGCGTTGCTGATCATCCATTTTCTTGGTTTTGCGTACGCGGATATCGCACGACCGATTAGAGCTGCTCGCACCCCATATGTGCGCGAACTCGTGGATCCTACCCCGGTCTGGGAAGCGTATATCCAGCATATCCAAAATATTTTCGATGGGAACCTGGGTATCATGCCTGGTGGGGAAAGTGCGTTTTGGGAGGCGCTTGCCAGAACTACCGTGGCGAGTTTGGGCCTCCTGGTGCTGGCAATGACGATTAGTATCCTTGTCGGATTATTTTTTGGGCTGCGGGCTGTACGAACAAGCCCCCTGGGAACAGCCCGCTGGCTAACCGTCTTCACATCCTTTGGGTTGGCCATTCCGAGCTTCTATCTAGGCAGTTTGTTTATTTTTGCAACTGTTTTCTATATTATATGGGCGGGGCCCGGCTCAGAGGCTCCTTTCCCTACGAAAGGTTTTGGCTGGGATAAACACCTTGTTTTTCCGGTTCTGGCACTGGCGCTTCGCCCCACGGTGCAAATTGCTCAAGTTGTGGCTGAATTGTTTTCGGGTGAGATAGGAAAGCGTTATGTAATTGCCGCGCGTAGTTTTGGGCACACATGGAGTAATATTCGCTGGAGACAGGTGATGTTCAATGTGCTTGCACCGATCATCCTGACCATTGCTGGGTCATTTCGATTGCTGGTCGGTGAGCTGATTGTGGTTGAATGGCTGTTCAACTGGCCTGGATTGGGCAATCTGTTGGCTTCAGCCCTGGTGCCAGGGACTTTGAGCAGTTCTCTCGGGTCAACCCCTTTGTTCTTAAGTCCACCTGTGGTTGCTGCTGTGGTGACTATCTTTGCAGCTATGTTTTTAATTGTCGATCTGATTGCCTCCGTTGCAGTGCGGATTGTTGACCCCCGGCTGAGGCCCTCCTAAGGAGGATATCGGATGAACCAAGATCTTCTTTTACAGGCGCAAAAAGCCATCCAGGATGGGGATCAAGCTACGGCTCGAGCTATTCTTCGTAACCTGATAATAGAATCACCGTGTAATGCACAGGCGTGGTTCTTGATGGCCCAGGTCGCAGATGGCCGCTCACAAGTGATCGATTGTTTGCAGCGGGGGTTGAGTATCGATCCGAATAATTTAGCCGCAAAGAATGCGCTGGCAGCCTTAGCCCGCGACCGCAGCCGCTCATCCCCTGCTCCAATTGAAGCCCTGAACCGTCCATCTTCAATACAGTCCGAAATTGAATTTACAGCACTGACCGAATCGCCCATTCAATCCAAGGATACGCTTGAAAAACGGCGCTTGCCCATCAACTGGCCGCTGATATTTGGTGCTGTTATCGTATTTATGGTTTCACTCATTGCCCTGATTGGCCCTCAAGTTGCTCCCCTTGACCCGCTGGAAGAAAACGTGATTGTAAAGATCGGAGATGTTTGGGAAACACCCCCGCTGGCGCCATTTCAATTTCCCGAGTATCCCCTGGGCACAGACCAATTTGGCCGAGATATGTTCAGCCGCATCTTGTGGGCTGTGCAGCCAACCCTGGTCATGGTTATAACAGTGGCGTTAGTCCGCCTATTTTTGGGCACGCTGATTGGTTTGGCAGCTGGCTATGCAGAAGGCTCTCTGGGGCACTGGTTAGATATATTAATTACGGCAGCCTTGGCTGTTCCTGTCTTTATTGTTACGCTTGGCGCTATCGCAATGTTAGGTGCTGAGATGGGTTTGATGGCTTTTGTGATCGGGTTTTCGATTAATGGTTGGGGCGAAACCGCCCGGATCGTACGTGAGCAAACTCAGGCAGTTAAAAAACAGCTTTTTATTGAAGCAGCTCATGCAATTGGGGCTTCGCAACGTCAAATCTTGCTGGGTTCTGTGCTGCGACAGATTATGCCGATGGTCTGGATGTTGCTGGCTTTTGAAATTAGTAGTACTTTGATGGTTACAGCAGGCCTGGGATTTTTGGGATATTATATTGGGGGGGACGTCTGGATCGAGGTGGGTGATTTTGTGTCCCGTAGGGTGAGTGGCATGCCTGAGTTAGGTCAGATGCTGGCCACATCTTGGGTACACCTCACCAAGCCCTGGCCTATGGTGATCACGGGCACCGTAATTTTTATCACCATTTTGGGTTTTAATCTCTTAGGTGAGGGATTGCGAACAAACTTAAACCCTGAAATTGTGAAGATGAAAAACCCATTTAGAGAACAACTCCAACGTTTTTCTTGGTGGTGGGAAGAAAAATTCGCCATCCCCGTATTTGGTTGGGCGCGCGCCCACACTCTGTTTTTAATTTTTGTTGGTGCTTTTGTCGTCGTCGCCGGCAGTATTTTTTATTGGTGGCGCACTCAAATTTATCCCCAAACCGTTGTTCACGACCGGACCCTGGTCATTCCTGGCGATCACCCGTGGGCTGCTGAACGCGGCGATCCATATGGCACCTATTTTAATGATTTCCCGTGGCCCTGATCAACCGTATATCCAATGGCAGTTGCAAGACGAAGCTGGGTTCGCAGGGGGTCCGGCAATTGCCTCGAACGAAGTCGTCTATATCGGAATCAAAGATGGACGTCTCATAGCGCTTAATCCGGATGGCAGTCCATTTTGGGAACTTGCTTTACCGGAAATTCCTGTTGGATCACCTGCCTTGAGTGCGGATGGAGACATTTATATTGGTGATCAAGAAGGTGGTCTGTCCGCGGTTAGCCCCGAAGGAGAATTGCTCTGGCATTTCCAACAGGATGATGTCGGAGAGCCTATTCATGGTCCAATTGTCGATTTGGACGGCAATATCTATTATTTGCTCGATGACCCCAGAGTTGATCATCTTCTATCACTCACGCCCGCCGGGGAACTGCGCTGGTCGATTCTCACGGGTACAAAAGCAGCCGATGTTGGGCCGCGTCTCAGCCCTGATGGCGATGTGATTTACCTCAAAAATCAGATTATCAATTCGCTGGATGGCAGCCAGATTGAAGTTGAAACCCCAGCCGATCAAGACCCTGTTTTGGCCAGCCGCGGCCAATACCTGGTTGGCGCAGATGGCGAAAAGTATCTGAATATTGGACACACCGTCATTCACTGGCAGTCAGGAAATTCTGGCTTTGAAGTGATCCAGAGTGCGGCTTGGGATTATGTGAGTGCTGGTTTTGGCCAAAATGCCAACTTCCCTCAGGATGTTGGCGTCACACCTGACCGGACAATTTGGTTGTTTTACTCTTGGCGATACGGGGGTACAAAGTTGGTTTGGGTGGATGTGACTGGCAGGTTGTTAGGAATCAGTTGGACGAATCTGCGGCAACGCAGCAAACCAGTTGCCATTGACAATACCAATACGGCTGTTATTTGTGGTGTAGAGAACAACCCTGAATCGGAACAAGGCTCAATCACAAAGTGTCTGGCTTTTGAAAAAGGCAGCGATGAATTTAAATGGGAGCTGATCTTGAAAGACCAAGAGGACGATGTTATTGGTACGGCCATGGCCTTGGGAAAGTTATACGTTGTAACAGAAACTGGTTCAATGTTTGCAATTACACAGCTCGATGGAGAAAACTCAAGTGCTGACGCCGTAAATTCTACTGAGGTGTCTGCCCCATAAATCTCAGCACTCAAAAATCCCTGGAAATTAATAGCTATGTTCCTAAATAAATTTTGGAAAGAAAAATGGACATAGATGCTGCGGACACTTGTGCCTGCGGTAATCGTGCAGGTGAAAAACCCGCATTCAGTTTTGTTTTTATTAAAAAATCTGTGAAATTTATTTAAATCCGTGTCCTATGTTTTTGCCAGATTAATCGGGAACAACTCGATTATTTTGAACGAATGATCATTAGAGGTAAAAAATGAAAAATACGCAAAGACTTATTGAAACCATAGTAAATAATATCGGAAAAGTGATTGTCGGCAAGCGAGAAATTGTTGAGTTGGCGGTTATTAGCTTGCTTTCCCAAGGGCACCTGCTGATCGAGGATGTACCCGGCGTAGGCAAAACCATGTTAGCCCGCAGTCTGGCTCTCTCAATTGGAGGTTCGTTTGGGCGCATCCAATTTACGCCGGATATGCTTCCCAGCGATGTGACTGGGGTTTCGATCTATAATCAAGCCGCTCATCAATTCGAATTCCGCCCCGGCCCGATTATGTCAGAGATTGTGCTGGCCGATGAGATCAATCGGGCTACCCCTAAAACCCAATCTGCATTGTTGGAAGCCATGCAAGAACAGCAAGTTACGGTTGACGGCGTCACCCATCCTTTACCGCAATTGTTTATGGTGTTGGCAACCCAAAATCCCATTGAATATGAGGGCACGTTTCGGTTGCCTGAAGCTCAATTAGATCGTTTCTTAATGCGTATCAAACTCGATTATCCTAATTTTGACGATGAAATTGATGTGCTCAAAAGCCAAATGCTGCGCCATCCCATCGATAGTCTAGAAACTGTGGTATCTGCTGCCAAAGTTTTACAGGGTCAAGCTGCCATTCGTAAGGTACATGTCGCGGAATCCGTATATCGATACATTGTGGACTTGGTTCGAAATACTCGTCTGCACGAAGATACTTATCTCGGTGCCAGCCCGCGTGGCAGCCTCGGATTACTGCGGGCGAGTTAGGCCCGGGCAGTTATGCTGGGCCGTGATTTTGTCATCCCTGATGACGTTAAAGCCCTTGCAGGACCCGTTTTAGGACACCGCATAATTCTGGCTCCGGGCGCCCACTTAAGAGACCTGGATGAAAATATGGTTATGGAAGATTTACTCGATAAGGTAATTGTCCCTGGCGGTTCTTATTCGGCAGTCTAAATCTAACTTACGTTACGCACTTAGCCCTCCTTCGACGGAGAACCAGGAACATGCTGAGCTAAGGTCGAAGTATGTTCCTGGCTTGTTGCTCAGAGCCTGCCCTGAGCTTGCAGATGGAGTGCTGCGGAAAATCAGTTTCTAATTTCACAAGCGGTTTAAGCAATAAGCGAATGCTGCTTGTCTTTATATATGCAAATCGTGTTAAAAATCTCCCGCATGTTGACTCTCAACAAACAATCATTTGCTGGTATATTTTTTATTTTCATGGGTTTCGTTGTGGTTGCTTGCCAACCCACAGCAACACCACAGCAAGACACGGTTACACAGACTGCAAAATCGCCTGTGACCCAAAAGCCTACTCAGGTGAATAAATTCACACCAACGGCTAGGGTTACCCTCGTTCCCACTGACACCCCTGATGAAATCGACCAAAATTGTTGTGCCGATTATCGCATCGGCTTATTAGGAACACCAGCTACATTCAATTACTGGCGCTACCTGGGCGAAGATAACTCTCTTTGGACTGGATTTGTGATTGGTGACGAAGCGCCATCTCTGTATGATTATCCTGACCTAAGATCAGCTCGCAGATTGGATTTTGTTCCTGCCCTCGCGGCTGACTTGCCCCTGGCAGCGGAACAACAGGGTGATTTTTGGGTGATTCCGGTAAATATATTGGATACCGCCTCCTGGAGCGATGGTGAACCCATCACCGCCCATGATATCGTTTTCACGATTGAAACCGTCTTAGATTTGCAGTTGGGTGGTCGCTGGGCTGATTATTATCCCAAAGAGATTCTGGCTGGCGTTGAAGCTAAAAATGACCACACGGTCGAATTTTATTTCTTCGATGAACCCGGTCTCAGCCAATGGCAGTTTGCCTCAGCCATGGGGCCCATTTTACCGAAGCATTATTGGGGAGAATATGTCCATAAAGCACGCACTCAAATTGAAGATATTGACCCGCCAGAAACTTGTGTAGGCAATCTTGATTTGATACAGATCTCAGCTTGTCAGGCATACGCGAGTGCTCGTCAAACATTGTATGAAATCGAACCAGTTTCTCCGCCATCTGGCGGGGGTTTTTCAACCAAAGGGGATACTTCTAAAAGTTCCATTCTGCGTCAAGTGAACCCTTACTTCTATCTGGCAGGTGTCAAAATCACCGAATATGAAGACGGCACCTGGGTCCGAACCTTTCCAAATGGTTCTTCGCAGCAATTCTATGGCGAGGCTGAGGGTGAACCCGTTTTGAGTTATCGTCGCGGCCCCTACAGCGAGGTGATAGAATTTACGATTTACAACTCCCAGGCCGTGGCTTATGAGGCCTTGTCGGAGGGTCAGGTAGATTACGTGCTCAATCCCCATAATCTCACCGATGATCGTTTACGCCAAAGCATACAAGAAGATGGGATTGACCAGCATACTGGGCTCGAAAATGGATTGGCTTACCTGGCTTTCAATTTGCGTCGTCAGCCATACAATCAACCAGAATTTCGACAGGCGGTTGAAATCCTCATCGATCAGGAAGACATTGCCAAGAATGATCTGGAAGAGCTGGTTTTTCCTGCTATTTCAATTGTCCCTGAGGGCAACTCTTTTTGGCAAAATCCCACCCTGGATTCTGAACGAGAAGCTTTCTCTCCTCGAGATCGTCTAAATCAGGCAGTTGAAATACTAAAAAATGCGGGTTGGTCCTGGAAGTCAGAACCAACTTGGGATGCTGCCTCCAGACAAATCATTCCGGCCGATGATTTGCGATTGCCAGATGGCAGTTTGATGCCTGAGGTTAATCTCATTTATCCTACCTCAAGTGAAGATCTTTCGATGGCTGTATTTGGTCAAGAGATTGAAGATTTGTTGACCGCTTTGGGAGTTTCTGTAAATGCTGAAAGTTTGGAAAGGGATGCCATCATCAATCGCACCTTGATCGCGGGTGGCAGTTTTGATATGTATATTTTGGATTGGCAATTTCCGCTTTATCCTGATTATCTTTGTGAACTTTTTTTCAGTGAAAATGACACACTCTTAACTGGAGGCTACAATACAACTGGCTATAATAACCCGACTTTTGATGATATTTGTAAATCCTTTTGGGTAGAGACCGATTCCCAATTAGCCCAAGAGCAAGCTCATCAATTGCAATCGATTTTAGCTGAACAGCGTCCATACATCCCGCTCTATAACTCCCAGGTATTTGATGCCATCCAAGAAGACGTTATCCTACCGTACGTACCTGGCCTTGGTGGAATTGTCGGGGCCAGTGGTTTCCAAACTGAAGCGCGCATCTTGATCAAATAATCCGTGATAAAATAATTTTCACCATGGCGAAATATCGAGTTTTAATAGCTGATGATCAGCGAGAAGTAAGGAGTATGCTGACGACTGGAGTCGAAACTCTAGGTTCAGATTTTAGTGTGCATGCAGTTCCCTCGGGTGAAGAAGCTGTCCTTGAGATTGCCATGCAAAAATTTGAACTCTTAGTGACGGATGTCCGGCTACCTGGGATCTCAGGTTTGGAAGTCATGCGCAGGGTGCGGAAAACCCATCCCGAATTAAAAGTTATTCTCATCACTGGGGTTTTAGATCCGACCATCCGGCGAAATGTTGCTGATGCCGGGGCTGATGCTTTCTTTCTCAAGCCGATTGAAATGGCTGATTTTCTCGATGCGGTGGAGCGCTGTCTGGGTATCGTGGAAAACTCGATGCCCGAATCGAACCTGCTCCAGCCCACCGATATCCCCGAAGATGGTATCGCAGATCGGTTAACGAAATTGCGTAAAGATTTAGGTGCGTTCTCCGCAGTATTATTAGATGATCGCGGTCGCCCCGTTGTTCAGGCCGGTGACCTTCCAGATGACGCGGCGGCGGCTGAAAACCTTTATCCGGCGCTTATGTCGGGATTTAGCGCCGGCATGAAGGTTTCACATTTTTTGGGGGCAAGCCGGCCAGACAGCCTGACATATTTTGGCGGTACAAAGTTTGCACTTTTCTTTGCTCCCGTTGGGAAATCTCACGCGCTTCTGGTTGCTGTGAATGCAGTCCAAATTGATGAACAAATTAGCCATATCGTTCAAGCCGTTTACAATGCCTTGTACGATCTCCATAATATACTTGAACATATGGGGGTATCTTTGCGCTCAGAAGAACCGCTGCCTGGAACGAAAGATTTGGAGCCGCTTCTAGAAGACGATGATGATGTCGAAGAAGATATTGAAGAAGCCCCTATTTTGGATGCAATTTTTGAGAATGCCCAAACAAAGGATGCGAAATCGCAAGACCTCGACGCATTTTGGGATTCTCTTGCAGATGGCGCAACAGAGAATATGTCGAATGCAGATGTTCTAACTTATGATCAGGCCATGCAGTTGGGGTTGGCCCCAGATGATGGGGACGACGAAGAATAATAAAGTGCACCGAAGAAAAAATCTTCTTTATGTATGTTTATAAAACTCGAGGCAAGCAGAAACTTGCTGCGTTATTCTGTTGCTAACTTAGCATTGGCATTCTATAAAAGCATGTGATACAATTCAGGCCGCCTCGGCAAAAGGCACTTTTACACAGGGGAGTGGTGCAATGGCAGCACAGCAGTCTTTGGAACTGTTGATCTTGGTTCGAATCCAGGCTCCCCTGCCTAAGTTTTGTAATGATATCTGTAATCGACGAAGACCCTGATTTAGGTTCAAACCAAATAGCACTGATCGTAACAAGCTTCGTGTTGACACGATGCTTGTTGTTTTAAATATTGGAGCGTATATGCGAATCACACCAGTTATTCTTGCAGCGGGAAAAGGTACCCGCATGAAATCCAAGCTTCCCAAAGTTCTACACCCTGTTTTGGGGCAGCCTCTCGTTTGGCATGTGGTTCACACGCTAAAACAGATTACTGATTCTAAACCGGTTGTTGTCGTAGGAAACGGTGCTGAAACAGTTAAAGATATTTTAGGGGATTCTGTTTTGTTTGCACATCAAACACATCAGCTTGGTACCGGGCACGCGGTTATGCAAACTGCCGGATTACTCAAAGACCAAACGGATTATGTGTTGGTTTCATATGCTGATATGCCCCTCTTATCGGTAAACACCTTCAATCAGATTCTCGAAACGCAGATCGAAAACCAGGGACCTCTGACCATTTTAACCAATATTGCAGATGACCCGCGTGGGTTTGGCCGCGTCGTTCGAGATTCGGATGGTCAAGTAACAGCCATTGTCGAAGAAGTCGATTGCACCCCTGACCAATTGCCGATCAATGAACTAAATACCGGCTTATATTGCATCAAAGCTGATTGGCTGTGGAATGCTCTTGAGCGTATTACCCTCTCACCCAAAGGCGAATACTATCTTACGGATTTAGTTGAGATTGCTGCTAGTGATGGATTATGCGTACAAACTGTAACGATTACTGATCCTGCTGAAATCATTGGTATCAATACGCGTGTTCACCTGGCCGAAGCAACGATATGGCTACAGGAGCGTATCAACCGCCAATGGATGTTGGATGGTGTCACAATCGTTGACCCGAAATCTACTTATATTGAAGTGGGTGTCACCATTGGACAGGATACAGTGCTATTTCCCAATACTTACCTCCAAGGCGAAACGCAGATCGGAGTAGAGTGCACAATAGGCCCCAACACGTATATTCGTGATACCAAGGTTGGAAATCGCTGTGAGATTTTCGCCTCTGTCCTTGAACAAGCCGTGCTTGAAAATGAAGTTGATATCGGACCCTTTGGACATCTTCGCAAAGGAGCACATTTAGCTGATGGGGTTCATATGGGGAATTTTGGCGAAGTTAAAAATTCCTATTTAGGACCTGGAACAAAAATGGGGCATTTCTCTTATTTGGGCGATGCTACCCTGGCTGCAAACGTAAATGTCGGTGCAGGTACAATTACCTGTAATTATGACGGGAAAAATAAGAACTCAACTGAAATAGGTGAGAATGCCTTTATTGGCAGCGACACCATGTTGGTTGCTCCCGTAAAAATTGGTGAGGGAGCTCGTACTGGGGCGGGGGCGGTGGTTACAAAAGATGTGCCGCCCAATATGCTCGCAGTAGGTATGCCCGCTCGAAAAATTCGTAAGTTAGATCAATAATTTATTAGATTGAAAGAAGGATATGAATACATTTCTCGTCTTATTCAGTTTAGGCGTATTGCTCATTATCGATTTATTAACAATAGCCGCGCGTTCAAGTCTTCGGAATGCATCTTTAGCCCGTGTTTTGCAGTTAGCAGATCAAGGGGATAAAAAAGCCTACCAGGCTTTAGCCCTTATAGATATGCTCCCGCGCCCTTATGCCGGTATGCATCTACTTCAAACCTTGGTTCGCCTTTTGTTGTTTGGCGGTACTCTGTTGTTTATTATTCAGAGGGTTGAAAATATTGCGCACTGGGCTGCTTTAGTAATCTTACTTCTTATAGGAATGTTTATCGCCCTTGTAGAATGGATTGTTGAACGAATTATTTACCGGAATCCTGAAACCTGGGTGATGCGTTTTAGCGCTTTTATTCGTTCGATAAACTTTGTGCTTTACCCCTTGGTTAGCCTGACCCTTCGCTTATCAGCTGACAATAATAATCCCGAAGAAATTTCCAGTAAAGTTACCGAAGATGAATTGATCACTCTGGTAGATGCCAGTGAACAAAATGGCATCATCGAGCAAGAAGAACGCCAAATGATTCGCTCGATCATTCAACTTGGTGAAACACTCACCCGTGAAATAATGGTGCCGCGTATTGACGTCATTGCATTGGATGTTGATGCACCCTTAACCGAAGCGATGAACAAATTGGATGAGACTGGTTTTTCGCGTGTGCCGGTTTACGAAGGCACCATCGACAATATTCTCGGATTACTGTATGCCAAGGATTTGATTTCTTTATGGCGCGCTGGCATAGACCATAGTGAGAGCTTGCGCGGAGTGCTCCGAGAGGCTTATTTCGTTCCCGAAGCCAAGAAAGCTGCTGAATTATTAACGGATCTTCAGAGTCGGCGTGTACATATGGCTATTGTCGTTGACGAGTATGGGGGTGTCGCCGGTGTGGTCACCTTAGAGGATATTATCGAAGAAATCTTCGGTGAAATCCAGGATGAATATGACGAAAACGAAGAGCAGCTCTATCAGATTCAAGAAGATGGCAGCTATATTTTCAGAGGGCGTGTAGATTTGGATGATATTAATGATCTGATGGATGTTGACTTGCCAGTAGACGAAGCTGATACCTTAGGCGGGTTCCTCTATATGAGATTTGGGCACGTTCCCATAGTAGGCGAGTTTGTTGAAGAGGCTGGCTTGCGGCTAACTGTTGAACAAGTGAGCAGCCGCCGGATTCGTAGAGTTCGAGCGGAGCAAAAAACAACAGAAGAGTATACTAATGTTGACGAATGATATTCGCAAAGATTTAATTCAAAGAGCTGTAGAAGCCCGCAAATGGGCTTATGCGCCTTACTCAAAATACCCAGTGGGCGCCGCGTTATTGACAACTTCTGGGCGGATATATGATGGGGTCAATGTGGAGAATGCTGCCTACCCTACCACCATCTGTGCAGAGCGCGTGGCAGTGTTTAAAGCAGTTTCAGAAGGGGAACGAGATTTTCAAGCTATTGCTGTCGTGACAGAAAATGGCGGCTCTCCGTGCGGGTCTTGCCGTCAAGTGCTGGCCGAATTTGGCTTGGAAATAACCGTGCTCATAGCAGATGTCGACGGTAATTTGGTTGAAGAGATTTCAATAGCCGATTTGCTGCCGCAGGCTTTCACCCCCAAAGATTTGAAATAAACAAAATAAGGTGGTGTAAAAAATGGACTTACCATTTTTTACACCACCGCGTCTCCTACCATTCGGGAGCGGGTGTTGCCACCAGTAAGGTCGTCTCTAACATCCAACCTTCTCGCCCATCGGGTATGCGTACATTATGCCAGAATGCATTATCGACTTCGGCAGGTTTCTCGCTCAAAATCTGCACTAATGTGCCGTTCAGCACGGAGGTTATCTGATCGGAACTCCAACCTGGCTCTACCCGTAAAATTGCCCCTCCGCCTTCAGCTGCGTTGACAATGGCAAATACCGGAGTTGGGCTTGGCGTTAAAAGTGAAAGTTGGTGAGGGGGTAAAAGATGGAGTAACCGTTGAAGTGGATGTTTGCGTTGGAGGCACCGGGGTTAACGAGACTGTGGGTGTAGCGGATGGGGTCAGTGTTTGTGTTAGCGTTGGCGTTAAACTTGGGATCGGGGTTGGTAGGGCCACCTGTCCTCCCCAAGCCACACCTGCCCCTGAGAGGCCAATCACCACTAAAATTCCGAGTAAGAGCATCGCTCCACCTAGGGTATATCCAAAAATTGTCAGCGGGCGGAATCCCAGAATTAACAATGTCACAGCACTGAGCAGTGCGGCCCAGGCGAGATAAATTGTGAACACCACCAACCCATCTGGCCAGAGGTGATCCAGTCCAGCACCCAGACCAAATCCAGCTACCGTTAATGGGACGAACAACTCATATGAGATGGCTACACTGGCAACTGCGGATCCTCGGCGATTACGCACTAACCAGAGCGTTGTCAGCACTGCACCTAGAGTGAGTGCTAGAAAGCTGGTCCAATTGAGGCGTGCATGAAAATAGGGTTGGATTAATTCTATCGGTTGGGGCAGCAGCATCCAGGCGGCCAGGCCGGTGATGAAACCTACAATAAAAACAATCCCACTGGCAATTAATAAGCCGACTAAACTACGAGTGAAAAATCGCATTGAGCCCGTCACCGAGCCTAGGGACAAGCCAACCAAGGGTGCCATCAAAGGAGCCAGCAGCGCGCCTAAGACCAAAAGTGACGGGGAATCAAGCATCACGCCCAGGCTGATCACAACAGCTGCGATTAATGAGAAAAAGAAAAAGTCAAAGGATGGTGACACCCGATGGCCAAGGGAATCTAAAAACTCTTCGCGCTCCGAATCTTTTTGGGGCAGCAATGTGCGATGCGCACGTCGTCGTCTGGCGGGCGGTAATTGTTCTGGATCGTCAGGGGTTTGTTCAGATTTAGGTAGACTCATAGATTCACTTGCGTAAGGTTGCCACGATTCTTAAAGGTTTATCGAATAATTCTAAGGCCGCAAAAATATCAGGTACAACCAAATCGGCGGCCAGGAATGTTTCGCGGGCGATGCCCTCTAATGAAAGGATGCCGATGCCAAGGGCCGCTGCTTTTAACATCGCGGCATCATTGGTTCCCTGCCCAACCGCAGCTACTTGGGCGGCATTTAAATCTTCCACAAATTTGGCCTTTTGTTCGGCCTCATTCCCTGGTTCTACCCGTACAGCCTGCAGCCCGAGTTGGTGGTCAATAACGGCCTGCCTGCCGTGCGTATCCGCAGTCAGCAAATGGATTGTCAAACGGTCTTGTAGAGTTTTCAGTAGTCGGGGCAGCCCTTCAAACAATTTCCCATCCACCGCTAAAGTGCCGTTGACATCACACACCAGATGCTCTAATTGGATTGTGTCTCGGCCAGGAATATTGAGTTCAATCATAGCGTAATTATACCCGCCACGTTCACAAATTGTACCTCTGCACTCAACGAATCAGGAAAATCGCATGTTTATGCGGTTCTTCCACTCGCAGTGCAAAAATGGGAGGGGTGCTGGTGGGGAGGTGCTATACTGGAAATTAGAGAACGATAGTAAAATAACGAGTATTCCATAATTCTTTGGAGAATAAATTTGTTACGAAAAAACAGTTTTATTGGATTATTTTTGTTTTTAGGTTTCGCTCTTCTTTTGGTGGGATGTTCGGGTGGGATCCCTGGGCTGGAGCCGACGCCCACAAATCCCCCGCCCCCCACAGAGACACCTGTCCCCACAGAAACACCCACCCCCACAGAAACACAGCTGCCCCCCGTGGGTGTTCTACTGGTTCCAGATGGAGCTGATCCAATTCTCGTTGAGCAGATGCAGTCTTTTCTTTCAGACCGTATTCCTCAACACGGGATGCGGTTTCAGGTGCGTCCTTCCCTCAGTCAGGATGATTTTGAACGTGATGATTTTCGCTGGGTTATAGCTGTTCCGCCCTACTCAGATTTAGATTTGCTGGCAGCTTCAGCGCCCGCTGCTAGGTTTTTGGCTATTGGGTTCAACGATTTGGAACCATCTTCTAACCTGACGGTGATCTCTCAACCAGAAGACTGGTATGCTCAGCAAGCTTTTATGGCCGGCTATATTGGCATGGTTATTACACCAGATTGGCGTGCCGGAATGATCCGTGTAAATACAACAGAAGGCGAAATCGCTTCCCAATCTTTCAAAATTGGCGCGTTATTTTTCTGTTCCAGTCCCAGTGCCCCCGGTCAAAACTTGTTCTGCCGCCCTGATTACGCGCCTGTTTATGAATACCCCATTATTGCCTTTGGCGAGCCGGAAACGACCTCAGATGAATGGCCTGGTGTTGGTAGGTATATGCTAAACCAGTATGTTGACACGATATTTATTTCGCCGGAAGTCGAGAGCGATCAATTGCTCCGTTATTTATCGCAAGAAGAAGTCGAGCTCATTGGATCCACACCGCCGCTTGATGATATTCGGTCTCAGTGGGTTGCCTCCCTGGAGTTTGACCTGTTCCAGACATTTCAAGATTTTTGGCCAGAATTTGAAACCGGAACCAACGGGCAATTGGTCACGGTGCCCCTCACAATTACAAATGTAAATCCCGATTTATTGAGCCCTGGTCGTCAAGAATTTGTAGAAATCATGTTGGCCGACTTGGTTTCGGGTTTTGTGGATTATGGTCTAGACAATTTCGTAAACAATCCATAAAAAACGGAATCTAAAAGGCTTTTTTTCCAAAATGTGTATTAAGGCATATTGTCTGACAAATTATTTCATGCTAGACTAATATTCGATGGAAAAGACAAAATCCATTATTCGACGACACCCCCAAATCTTAATGTTCTGTAGGAGGAACCTTTCTATGTCGAAAAAACTGTTTTTCTTACTTTCCCTTCTCATTCTCACTGCATTGATGCTGACAGCATGTGGTGGTGGTGAAGCTACCGAAGCTGATTGTGGCAATGAAGACACTTTTTGTGTTGGATTAGTCACCGATGTTGGTGAAGTTGATGATAAATCCTTCAACCAATCAGCTTGGGAGGGCGTTCAACAGGCTGAGAAGGATCTGGGTGCTCTGGTCAACTTTGTAGAGACCAAAGACCCTAAAGATTACGCCGCTAATATCGCTCTCTTCGCTGATAAGAATTACGATGTGATCGTAACCGTTGGTTTCGGAATGGGTGAGGCTACCGGCATTGCTGCTTCTGAATACCCCGATATTGCTTTCATCGGTGTTGATCAGTGGAACGATGGTTCGATTGCCAATGTGACTGGTTTGCTCTTCCCTGAAGATAAGGCTGGTTTCCTGGCGGGCGCTTTAGCCGCTATGATGACCAAGACTGATACCATTGCCGCCGTTTTGGGCACAGACTTAGTTCCCCCGGTTGTGGCCTTCAAAGAAGGCTATGAGGGCGGCGCCAGATACATCAACCCGGATATCAACCTGATCTCCACTTTCCACCCCGGCGGCCTGGAAGTGGCCTTCACCGATCCCGAATGGGGCGGCACAACTGCCAAGCAAGCCATTGATAATGGCGCCGATGTGGTCTTCGGTGCTGGCGGCAAAACCGGCAATGGTGCGCTTGAAGAAGTAGCTACGCACGCTGGTTTGTTCTGCATTGGTGTGGATACTGACCAATGGTTGACTGTTCCCGCAGCGCATCCCTGCTTGATCTCCAGCGCCATGAAATTGATCACCCCAGGCGTGTTTGATCTGGTTAGTTTGGCGAAAGATGGCGCCTTCCCCGGGGGCCTTTACTTTGGTGAGACCGGATTAGCCCCCTTCCACGATTTCGACAGCCAGGTTCCCCAAGACGTTAAGGATAAGCTGGCTGAGATCGATGCCGGACTGAACGATGGCAGCATCTCAACTGGCTACGCCCCCTAATCTTTTAGCGATCAACTTTTGAAAATGCGACGCACTCGATTGAGAGTGCGTCGCAATTGCAATTTAATACCCATTTTTCGAGAAACCCGATTTTTAAATCCATCTCTCCAGTTTTCGAATTACCTGGAACAAACTGCCGGGTTTCTGATGCTCAAATAGGATAAATTATGAGCACAGAGCAAAACGCTACTTCTGCGCCTCAACCACCTGAAATAAATTTACTGGCCCGAATCTGGCGGGAAATCAAAATTCCTGCAGTGGCGGTAATTTTATCTTTGCTGATTGGTGCCATCATTTTGATTATTTCTGGCGCTAATCCGATACAGGCCTATTCTGCTTTGTTCGAGGGGGCCTTTGGCAGCCTGAAGGCTTTCGGCCGCACGCTGGAGAAAGCCACCCCCTTGATTTTCAGCGGACTTGCAGTGGCCTTTGCCTTTAAAGCCGGTTTGTTCAATATCGGTGCCCAGGGGCAATTGCTTTTCGGCGCGATTGTCGCTGCTGCCATCGGCTTTCGCGTCGAGGGCTTACCGGCGGTCATTCATCTGCCGCTGGCGTTACTCGGTGGCGCTTTAGCAGGCGCTTTATATGGGGCCATTCCGGGTGCGCTAAAAGTTTATACCGGTGCGCATGAGGTGATCACGACCATCATGCTCAATTATATTGCGATCAATATCACCGATTATTTAGCCGACGGCCCGTGGAAAGATACCTCCACAGGGAATGTTATTGCTCGAACCCCAACGATCCTGGATACCGCCCGCATACCTTCGATTGGCGGCATTCCCTTGGGGTTTGGCCTGGCTATTCTTATGGCGGTTTTGATTTGGTGGATTTTGAACCGCACGACCCTGGGTTTTGATATCCGGACGGTGGGTTTGAATCCCAGTGCCGCGCGCTATGCGGGCATCCGGGTGGGGTTTACCATCATCCTGACCATGGTAATGAGTGGCGCTCTCGCGGGCATGGGAGGCGCGGTTGAAACCCTGGGTGTGGTTGGGCGTTACCAGCCGGCTTTCAATTCTGGTCTTGGTTTTGATGGGATTACCATTGCTCTCTTGGGTAAAACCAGCCCCTTTGGGGTGATCCCCGCCGCGCTGCTGGTGGGCGCGATGAAAGCAGGTGCCGCCAATATGCAGTTCAGTGCTGGCGTCCCCAAAGAGATCACCGATGTGATCCAGGCGTTGATGTTATTTTTCGTCGCGGCCGATATGATCGTGCGTTGGATCATTCGAGACAAAGGCGCGGATGGCGAAGAAAAAGTCGCCTTGAGTTCAGGTTGGGGTAAGCAATAAGGAGCTGCTATGGAAGCAACATATTCCTCGGTACCCAACACTCAGTATTTTATGCGCCGCTATGGTGCTTTGAGCATCTTCGGAATTGTTTTAGTGGCTGTCATAATATTCTTTTATTGGCGTGACCCGCAGGCGACCGCGGCTGTCTTGGCCTCTACAGTGCGCCATTCAACGCCGCTGATCTTGGGCGCATTATGCGGTATATTCAGCGAGCGCTCGGGGGTGATCAATATTGGCATCGAAGGTATGATGCTGCTTTCGGCCTTTATCGCCTATATGTTCAATGTCTGGACTGGCAACCTGCCGCTTGCCATCTTGGCCGGAATTCTCACGGGCGCTTTCATGGGCTTGTTTCTGGCTTTTATGTCGGTCACGCTTAAGCTGGACCAAATTATTGGCGGCACAGTAATCAATATTATTGCCCTGGGTTTGACCGGATATTTCTATGCGGTCGGGACGACCACTTCAGGAAAATTGGGCGCTTTCCCGCTGGGGCCGCTGGCTAAGATTCCGCTGATCGGACCGGTGCTTTTCGATAATCCCCCGATTACCTATGCTGCCATTGTACTGGTTTTTGTGGCGCAATTTGTGCTTTTTCGCACCAAATGGGGCTTGCGCACTCGGGCGGTGGGTGAACACCCGCGCGCCGCGGATACCGTGGGCATCAACGTCTTTTTTATGCGCTATGCCAATGTCATGATTGGCGGCGCAATCGCCGGTTTGGCAGGTGCTTTTCTCACCCTGGAAGCTGTGGGTTCCTTTGAACGCAATATGACCAACGGGCGCGGCTTTATCGCGCTGGCTGTGATGTTGTTTGGTAAATACAATCCAATTGGCGCTTGGGGCGCTGCCTTATTTTTTGGTTTTACAACTGCCATGCAAACCCAATTTCAGTTCATGGGGATCGATATCCCCCACCAGTTTATCGGCATGTTGCCTTACGTGATGACAATCCTGGTCCTGGCTGGTTTCGTCGGGCGCACGCGCGTTCCGGCTGCGGACGGTGTGCCCTATGAAAAGGAGTAGCCATGAGTGAAGCACTCGCGCTCGAAGTCCGCAATATTACCAAACGCTTTCCTGGTGTAATCGCCAACGACCACGTCGATTTTAAGCTGAAGAAAGGTGAAATTCACGCCTTGCTCGGTGAAAACGGAGCCGGAAAATCGACTCTGATGAACGTGATCTATGGCCTTTACAGCCCCGAAGAAGGCGAGTTTTTCATCGATGGTAAACCCGCAGAGATTACAAACCCGCACGATGCGATTGCAGCGGGGATCGGTATGGTGCACCAGCACTTTATGTTGGTGCCAGTTTTTTCGGTGGCCGAGAATATCATCCTCGGTTCGGAAGTGACGCGCGGCCCATCCTTAGATTTGCGTACTGCGCGCAAGGAAATTCGCCAGCTTTCTCAGGAATATGGCCTGGATGTGGACCCGCGCGCCATCGTTGAAGAACTCCCGGTTGGCATTCAACAGCGTGTCGAGATTGTCAAAGCGCTCTATCGCCGGGCCAAAATTCTGGTATTGGATGAACCCACCGCGGTGCTGACTCCACAAGAAGTGGAGGGACTCTTTCGGGTGATGCGCACCCTCACCGAACGAGGGGTGTCAATCATATTTATTACCCACAAACTCAAAGAGGTGCTGGCAATTTCCGATAGCATTACCGTCATGCGCCGTGGACAGGTGGTTGGTAGCACCACGCCAGCGGAAACCGACGAGCACGGTCTGGCTGCCATGATGGTGGGGCGCGAAGTGCTCTTCGAAGTTGAGAAGGAACCTGCTGCCCCAACGGATATCGTGTTGGAAGTACGCGATTTGAAAGTCAATGATGAGCGCAGTTTTGAAGCCGTGCGCGCTGTCTCCTTTGAGGTGCGCGGCGGTGAGATTTTGGGCATCGCTGGCGTGCAGGGCAACGGTCAAACCGAATTAGCGGAAGCCCTCACGGGACTGCGTTCGGTTGTCGGCGGTTCAATTCGTCTGTCGGGTGAGGAAATGCCACTCGAAAATCCTCGGAAATTGACCGAAGCGGGCGTTTCTCATATCCCCGAAGACCGCCAGAAGCACGGATTGGTTTTGTCCTACTCAATTGCCGACAATATGGTTTTGAGTTCTTACTATAAAGAACCTTTTGCTAAACGCGGCCAGCGAGATTTTCATGCGGTATTAGAAAACTCTATTGATTTGGTCGAACAGTTTGATGTGCGTACCCCTGGCCCTGAGGTGCCTGCCGGAAATCTTTCTGGTGGCAACCAGCAAAAAGTGATCGTAGCCCGCGAACTTAGCCGTCCCGTTAAACTGCTGATCGCTAACCAGCCTACTCGCGGTCTGGATGTCGGTTCTATCGAATATATTCACAAGCAGATTATCAAAGAACGCGATGCTGGTGCCGCCGTGCTGTTGATCTCCGCTGAACTAGATGAGATCAAATCGTTGGCCGACCGTATTGCCGTCATATTCCACGGTGAAATTGTGGCGACCGTTGATGTTGATGAAATTTCTAAATCGGAATTGGGTTTATTGATGGCTGGCTCTCATCGTGAGAGTGCCAAAGAGGTTGTGAGCGGATAGCCTTCGAGAGTTTATAGAAATTATCCTAGCTACTCAGCTTCCCTAGAACACCCCCACAATCCACAGGCTGAGTAGCTACAAATTATCGTTTATTCACTGGCGTTCCTTTTTGAAGGAGCGCCAGCCCTTTTTTGTTAAAGTTAACATCCATTATGCCTCAACCACCCCATCAATTGTGACCATGTACATGCTGAACCAAGTTGAAGTGTGTGCCTGGTTCATTGCTCACGGTGCCGCTTAACATCGGGCAGCTAGCTGATTTCTGCTAATCTTTAGTAAGTATCGGCAAGAATTTGCGATAACCAATTTTTGTAGTGTCAGTAATGGTTGCTGTAACAGAAAAATCTGCGGACGAGGTCGCGGTAATGGTGGTCAAATCGATTGTTCCAGGGGGTGTCGGGCAAAATGGGACAATTTCAACATCGAAAAGTGCAATTTCACCCGGAGCCAAAACAGGATTGATGTCCAAATCTGCCCATCCCAGGCTGCTGACCGCGGTCAGAGAAAAAGTATCCGTGAAATTACCGGTATTGGTAATCTGATGCGAAAACATCAGAACGGTTGTCGGGGCGCAGGGATCATAGACGATGCCGGATTGACCGGGTGACAGTTCCACCCCAGGTTCTTGCACCAAAGTGTGAATGGGTTCACCCTGCACGGGTGTGATGACTTCATCACTGATTACCCCATACAAATCATTTGTTATCGTTCCTGAAATACCTTGAGAAACGCGCACCGCCAGTTCTACTTGTTCAGATGATCTGGCATCCAAATCACCGACTTCCCAGGTAATTACTCTGCCTGCCACAGAATAATTTCCAGACGCGTCCAAAAAGGAAGTTCTGTCAGGGATTGTATCCGTCAGGATAACGTTTTGCGTCACAGAAAATGGATGGCTGTTGGTGACCGTCAATGTATAAGTTAGGATATTTCCTGGCACGATGGCTTCGGGAGCAGTTTTGTTTACCTGTATCCCGTGCGGAATCTGTTGGTAAGCCGTCCAGGCATCAATCCTTCCCCAGCCGTACGTATGGTTGGGATGGCTGCTGGATGTATCACCCCCACAAACTTCATTCGTTAATAATGGCAGCGCGGAATGTTCGATCAGTGTTTCGATCTCGTCTACTTGCCCGGCAAGATTGGGCTGCGCCGAGATCAGCAGTGCAGCCAGCCCAGCTACATGCGGCGCGGCCATGCTGGTTCCGCTTTTATTGCTGTATCCGCCATTGGGTGCGCTTGACCGGATGCTGGAGCCGGGTGCACTCACCTGCGGCTTGAAGCGATTGCTGCCGTCCACGGTTACCGGACCGCGGCTGCTAAAACTGGATATTGCGTCCGTGCTGGTGGTCGAGCCAACTGAGAAGGATTCGGCATAAATCGCGGCCGGTTCGTTGACCGTGCCGCACCCGCTTGCGCCAGAATTCCCGGCTGAATGCACGGTTAAAGTCCCGGCAGCGCGCACCGCTTGAACGGCGGGGAGCAATACATTCAAATCCGTGCAGCCCTCACTGGCGGGGCAGCTCCATGAGTTGTTAATCACGTTGGGGGCTAAATCGGGGCGCGGGTCACTACCATCTGTTCGCGTTGGGGCTACGAACCACTGGTAGCAGGCTGCGTAGGTCGCTGGCGAGCCCCAGCCAGAATCGTTCATATTACGGCATCCGATCCAGCGTGCACCGGGAGCAACCCCAACTTGATTGCCAATCCCGTCATCGCCGACCATGGTGCCCATCGTATGTGTGCCATGACTGTGCGGGTCCACGGGTTCTGTGGGTGATAGCCCGGTGGCATCGAACCAATTGTAGTCGTGGTTGGCCGTCCCCCCGTCCCAGCCGCGATACTGATCGATCAAAGCGGGATGATCCCAATCATAGCCAGTATCTTGTCCACCGATCACCGCACCCTGCCCGGTATAACCCGCTGCCCAAACATCGTCTGCATTGATCTTGGCAATATTCCACTCGATTGTGTCGGTTGCTAATGGGTGCGTCGCATCATCCGACTCTGGTAAGGAGATTTGAACCTGTGGATTGGCATAAATATGTGCCACATCAGGGTGTTGAGCAATTACTTGGATAATATTGAGATCACCGCGTACCCAGAGCATATTTGCGATCCAAAAGGATTGGTACTGAACTCCAAGATGGTTTAATGATGCTCGGATCGGCTTTTGGGTGGTTTCCGCCATGGATGTGAGAGTCTGGTAAACGTAGGTCCCCTTGGCTTGCTTGTCCGCAAAATTGGCTGCCCCACTCAAATCTGCCTGCTCCCTCAAAAATACCAAAAAATCTGTTTCTCCCTCCGAAGCACTGGATAAAACTGCCGGGTTCACTTTCTCCTGCCAGATATCCGTATCCGCCGCGGGAACGGTTTGCCCGGTCATTCCCACGAATAAACTAAAAATCACCCCAAATATGAGCCATCGATGAAATTTCTGCATTGAGAATACTATTTAAGATCTTCTTCTGTTAGGTCGAAACACTTCAAGACGAACCAAACTGGCCGATCTTGATAGGATGTGAAAATTTTCTGCGCGCGCTTAAGCGCCTCTTTTTGTTCTTCTTTGGCAAAGAAACGCCTGGTGCGCTGGGCGTTGAGCCAATTGGCGGCCTGGCCAACATCATTGTCGCCATAGATTAGCGCTTCTCGGATGTAATTGAGCAGAAATTCATCATAGCGTTCTCGGTTCATTCTAATTTCTCCAGTTACTCTGGCTCATTGGGAATTGTCGTGATTGGTGGTACTTGTCACGAAGATTACCAATGAGCCATTATTCTTTTTGGGCGGTGATTGCAATCAGCGCTTCCTGTTCGGGGTCAGGGATTCCACTAAGGGATGGGTAAAATTGGATATTCGTAAACCCGGCATCAGTCAGCAGTTTGCGGTAATCTTTGTTCGTATAAGCCTGCATACTTTGGGCATATCGTATCACGTTTCCTGCAGCGGCATCAATCATATAGTGACGGATGGTGGCTGCCCGTTGTTCAGCATCCCACGAGTTTTCGGTCAGTACCAGATGTGGGGCCGGGGAAAACAAACCCTCCTCAGATGTGAACCAGGATGACGGATTATTCCCGATTTCTTGGATGATCTCAAAAGTATGGGGTTCAAGTATCAACTTACCGCCAGGTTTGAGGGCTGCGTAGATTTTATCAAAAATGCTGCGAATATCCGTGGTTTTGAATACGTTCGTTTCGCCATAGATCAGCATGGCGGTGTCGTAATTTACACCATAGTCAGCTTCCCGGATATCTGCATGAATATAATTGATCTCCTGGGCATGCTGTTCAGCCTGCTCTTGAGCATAGGCAATGGATGCAGGTGAGTAGTCGACCCCCGTGACCTGATGCCCCAAACCGGTCATTCGCATGGCATACAGTCCTGGTCCGCAGCCGAGATCCAGGAGTTTGCCCGGCTGGACAGCAAGTACTTCATGGTGAATCCAATGGACGTGAGCGTCAATCTTCTCGAAGCGGCGGCTGGCAGCATCGTGGTCTTGAGTGAGGTGCTCTTTGAGCATCCGCTCGCTGAAACCGGGTTCGTGCCAGGGGATATTGTCGCCCTCGCTCCAAGGGACTGGGGCTGGATTCCGGCGGATGATGTCGATTAGCATTCCATTTTTTTTCATGGTGTAAATCCGAAAGTGTTTTCCACTACGCCGGGCAGCAGACTGTAAATAGATTGACCCATTTCTTTTTCAAATTCTTGCTGAATATCAAAAAAAGCCTGCCATTTTCGAGTGGTGAATTTATTGGGCCCATACCGTAGGGTGACATCTAATAGTCGTTTATCCATCAACACCGGCCCGCTGGGCAGGCAGATCGCATCGCAAAGTTGGATCAAGTGATCATAAGACGTGTACTTGATTTTAGCGAGATAATCCGCCACAAATTGTTTCTCGGCTGTGGTTCCATCCCACGCGCTAGAACCGGCTGCCACCTCTGGAATGGGGTATGAGTGCGTTAAGCAGATGCGGGCTGCATCAGGATAACCTTCTGTGAGTAAAAAATTATAGCCATCGACTACGTGTCGCATCCCATACACGCCTTCCCGGCGCCCGATATCGTGCAACAGTCCCAGGGTATGGGCTATCTCTGGATTAAGCTCTGGATGGGCGTCAGCAATCCTGTGGGCGGCTTGCGCTACCTGTATAGAATGATCCACCCATGGGCCAGGGTTGCGTTCATCCGCTTCTGTTAGATAAGCTTTAGCTTGTTGACGAGATGGGATTTTCATGAAAAATTTTTGAGGGAAAATCGAATTAGATTATAGTTTTAGCAGCAGTTTAATTTCAGGCCAAATGAAGGGGATTATGAACAGAAATGCCCCGCTTAAAACTCCACCTGTTGCGATCATGCTGACGATCAACGACATTGATTCAATGGGAATGATGTTCAATACAATATATACCAGTGTCCCAGCACCGATAGCAACCAGCACCGCCCGCCAAAGCGTCCCTCTTACCTGCCCTACTTCTGGATGTTCACGATTCAGCAGCCAGATCATTACCAGGGCTTGTAGCGTGAAAGCGGTGGTGTTCGCCAGGGCGATTCCCGATGCTCCTAAATTTAATGCCAATGCAAACAAGCTTGCCAGAGCGATGAAAAGGATTGCTGTGCCCATAATCGTCATCAAAGGGATACGAGCATTTTGTTTAGCGTAAAAAGCACGAGCAAATAATTCTTGGATTGATAAGCCGACGATACCTAGCAAATACGCTCGTGTTATCCAAACTACCATTTCACTCATTGCGCTGTCGAAGCCCAAGATTGGGATTATGGGATGGATTCCTGCAATCAAAATGGCAGATAGAGGAATAGTCAAAGCTAAGATCACTCGCAGGCTGTCGTTAATGGTTGCTTTAAACGCGGCGAAATTTTTCCGAGCGGCTTGTTCGGACATTGTGGGCAGCAAGGCTGTACCGATGGCTGTACCGATCAAAGATTGTGGCACTTGGGCAAAAAGCCAGCCATAGACCAGCGCAGTCACCGAACCAGCCACCAGCCGCGAGGCGATATTATCTTGCGCTATGAAAATAGCCTGGATGAAAAAGACGGTTAGGACACGCGGTCCTAAGACCGCCAATACTTGTCGGACTCCTGGGTTGGTCAGATTGATTTTTGGGGTCCAGCGGAACCCAAAATGAATTAGACCTGGAATCTGAACCCCTAAGAACATTGCGGCTCCCAAAATGGTGCCATAAACCAGACCGTGAATCCCCAACCCCAAAGCGGGGAGGGCGATCGGCCCAAGTTGGATGGGAGTCTCTGGTACGAAAATCAAAATTCCTATCAGTGCGCCGATGTCATACATGCTGGGTGCCAGAGCTGGTAAGATGAAATGTTGATTTGATTGTAATCCAGCAATAGCCAGCCCAGCTAAGGAGAAGAGCATCGTGGCGATCAGGTTTAGGCGCATCAAATCAGCAACTAAAGCCTGCTGTTCGGGGCCAAAACCGGGGGCAATACCAAGTCTAGAAGCGACCAATTGATCGGCAAAAATAGCCATCACAATCGAAAGCCCTAAAGTAGTTAGGAAAACTAAATTGGCAATTCGTGAGAATAGATCCCAAGCTTCAGGCCGAGTTTTCGTTTCAAGATATTCCGAGAGCACGGGAATGAGGGCCATTGCCAATGCTCCGCCTGAAATCATGGCAAACAACAGGTCTGGAATATTATTGGCGGCGTTAAAAGCATCCAATAATTCAGGATTATCGGAAAAGGTGCGTGAGATTAAAATGTTTCGCACAAAACCAAGTGCTTTTTCAAGGCCAAAGAAAACGGCAATGATTAGAGTCGAGCGGGCGATATGTTTCATAAGTCGATTGCAGATTGGGTGATTAGGTGTTTAGATTCCAGTATTTTTAGACCGAATCTTTTCTCTCCAACACGCTGCCAAGTATAGCACGAGAGCGAAATCTCGGTATATTGCATCCTTTCTTTCCCCCGGATGGGAGTAAAGTGTGTAGATGCCTTAACCCTGCCGCGATAAATTGCTTCGTTGCCATTTTGAATTGCACGCGGTAAAATCGTATCCTAACGAATTGCCCTCGTAGCTCAGTGGATAGAGCACTTGGTTGCGGACTAAGGGGTCGTGCGTTCGAGTCGCACCGAGGGCGCAAAACCGAAAACGCCGAGAGGCGTTTTTTGTTTTGCTGTTTTACCCCTCGTAACTCCGATTTGTGAAAGGGGTTAAAAATAACGGGCAAAAAATCAGTCATTTTTTCAATCATAGATCAAGGAGAAGCAATTATGTCGAAAGTTGCCATTGTAACTGATAGCACAGGCTATATCCCCAAGGATTTAATCGATCAATACAAAATTCCAGTTGCACCACTGGTGGTTATTTGGGGTGATGAAACCTTACGGGATGATATCGATATCAAACCTGTTGAGTTTTATAATCGTTTGCAAACCGCTAAGGTGATGCCGAGTACTTCCCAACCCCCAATTCCAGATTTTGAAAATATCTTCAAGCATTTACACAGTGAAGGATACGAGATTTTGTCGGTGTTAATCTCAAATCATCTCTCCGGTACCATCGCTTCTGCCGAGCAGGCGAAGAAAAACCTTCCTGAAGCCACCATTGAAATATTCGACTCTAAATCGACCGCGATGGCGATGGGTTTTCAAGTTTTAGCTGTGGTTCGAGCGGCAGCGGAAGGTGCTTCCTTGGCAGAGTGTTTAGCTATTGCTGAAAAAGCGCGCGAAAATTCAGGAATTCTTTTTGCTGTCGATACCCTCGAATTCCTCCACCGCGGCGGACGAATTGGTGGCGCCTCCCGCTATTTGGGGACTGCCTTGCAACTCAAGCCCTTGCTGACCCTCGAAGAAGGTAAAATCGAAGCCCTCGAACGAGTACGAACGAAGAAAAAGGCCCAAGCCCGTCTCTCAGACATCGTTGTTGAGCGTTTAGCTGGCAAATCAAATATTCGCTTGGCAACACTCCATGCTAATGCGGCTGACGATGCCAACGCCCTGTTAGAAAAAACCTGTGAGCGCTTAGATGTGGTTGAAAAAATCTACTCGGAAGTCAGCCCAGTGATTGGTACCCATGTTGGTCCAGGAACCGTGGGTTTAGCTTATATTCACGACTAAGTTATCGTCTAAAAATATCTTCCCGAAAAAGGATTGGCAGTACTCTAAGCGCTGCCAGTCCTAATGATAAGTTTTTTCAGCATCTAATACCCGCAATACTTTGGGGCTCCGGATCAAAGCTCCCTTCATTTGGATGGGGGCTTTTTCCTTGCAGCGAACTAAGATTTCAGTTTTGACGGTCGCATCAATTAATGGTACGCTTGACTGTTGTAAGGGGGGCGGCGGCTATCCCACTTTGTCCGCCGAAAAAATTGATTTTGGAGCAATATCTTGTCCGATTTGCGTAACCTCCCGCATTTGGAGATTCTGCCGCTTGAGAAATTGATCTTACACGAAAACCACGATTTCCAGCGTACATCGCCGATTGCTCGGGCCATTCAAGAGAGCGGAATTTTGCGTAACCCACCCATAGTAATGCCGCTCGAAGACGGCACTGGCCGTTATATGGTACTCGACGGAGCCAACCGGACGACAGCATTGCGAGAGATGGGCATTCCCCATACGATTGCGCAAATCGTCCAGGTGGACGACCCTGGCTTAGAACTGAATCCCTGGAACCATGTAATCTGGGGTGTAAAATCCGATATATTGTTGGATTGGGTGCGCAAAGTTCCGGATCTGAACCTGCTCCCAAGTCGTGAGGAGCATCTTTTTCGCGACTTGCTAGATGTTCATTCCTTGGCTCTCTTGCAACTGGCCGATGGTCGAGTGTTTACGGCTTATGCCCACACTCTTGAACTCAGCACCCGCGTCAGGGTTTTGAACGCGTTGGTAAAAAGTTATGTTGATCACACATCTATGGACCGCACGACCAGTTACAAAGTAGAATCTCTGCGGCCTCTGTATAAAAATTTGAGTGGGTTGGTTTTTCTGCCCCCGTTTCAAGTGGATGATGTGCTATGTTTGGCGGGTGAGGGCTGCTTATTCCCAGCCGGAAGTACGCGTTTTACGATTACGGGTCGGGCTCTCCGTGTCAATTTCCCGTTGGAGATTTTGGTTAACAACCAATCCTTAGATGAGAAAAATGCCAAACTGCAAGAGTGGCTGCAAGCGTGTCTTTCTCGAAAAGGCATGCGATATTATGCGGAACCCATTTTTATATTTGACGAATAAAACTTATGGATATAAATTTTACTGACCTCTCTGAGGTACCGTTACCCCCAAAGGAAGTTCGCCTCTTGGATTTTCGGGTGGAGCCATACTCCGACGGAAAACGCGTCCGCGTTTACCTGGAATTAACTCCTTTCCAAAGGCGCCCCAGTGGCGAGCTGTTTATTGTGGATATGCTAGAGAATCTGGTTGCCACAGCTAATATCATCGAGACCATTGATCCAAAAATGGAACTGACCATGCACCTGCGTGTGCCCGATCCCCAGGGAGAGTTTGCCGCTCGTGCCATCATTTTCTACACCGATACTCTCGAGGATATTACCGAAGGTGATCAAATTGTGACCCTCCCTGAACGCCAGGTGGTAGACGAAAAAGAAATAACCTTTCGGATTGAAAATTAGTGATTAAGGCGTTACGCACATCGCGGGAGTCAACTGCGTAAGTCCTATGGTTGAAATACCAGACCTGAGCTTAAATCAACAGTCATCTACCTTCAGTTGCCGGTTATCAGAATGAAAGATCTACTCCGTTTACGAAAATTACTCCGACCTTATCTATGGCAGGTTCTATTGAGCATGCTGATTCTGTTGCTGGTTACTGCCGCCCATTTGGTAGTGCCAGCGATCATTGGTAATGTGATCGATTATGGTCTCAGCGGAGGCGAAGAAAACTATCTGTTCATTGCTGCTTTGGCTATCCTGGGGATCGGATTGGTGCGAGCATTATTATCGTTTGTTCAAACCTATTTAGGGGCCTGGATCGCCCAGCATATTTCCTTTGATCTTCGAAACCGTCTTTACAATCGTATCCAATACCTCCCCTTCAGTTATCACGACCGCACCCAGACCGGCCAATTGATCAGCCGCTGTATTGAAGATGTAAGTTCGATTCAACAATTTGCCGGTTCAGGACTTGTAGAACTGATCCAAATTTTTCTGCACTTGGTCGGTGTGACAGTGTTGCTCTTCATGAGTAAACCGAAGCTGGCGGCTATTGCTCTGCTGCCGATGGTCCCGCTGTTATTAATGACCATCCGTTTTGGGGAACGGGTTGGCAAGATGTTTTACGCCATCGATCAGGCAGTTGGCTCGCTCTCTTCCCGTTTGCAGGAGAATGTAATGGGAGTGCAGGTTGTGCGCGCATTTGCCCGCGAACCCTATGAGATTGAACGTTTTGATGAAAGAAACCGAGGGGTCTACGAAACCCGCCTACATATTTACAAAGAGTGGTCGCGCATTATGCCCACCTCGCACTTTTTGGTGGCCCTCAGCACCATATTGATATTGTGGTTTGGCGGTAATATGGTTTTGCGCGGTGAAATGACTTTGGGCGCTATGGTGGCTTTCAATGGTTACTTGATTATGATTGCCGAACCGGCACGTCAGTTGGTTTGGCTGGTCAACACCGCTGGAGAAGCAGGAGCAGGTCTAAAACGATCCTTTGATGTGCTGGATCTGCAACCTGAAATTCAATCACCCCCCCATGCAGTTGAACTGCCGTCCCTCTCTGGGCGGGTGGAGTTCCAGGATGTCAGCTTTCGTTACCAGGGTGAAAGCAATTATGCCTTACAAGATTTGAATCTTGTTGTGGAACCGAACCAGATCGTTGCCTTGATTGGCGCGACCGGTTCGGGGAAAACGTCTGTAGTAAATTTGATTTCACGGTTTTACGATATTGATATCGGCGCGATTTTGGTTGATGGAATTGATATCCGTGAGGTTGACTTACCCTCCCTGCGGCGAAAAATTGGCATTGTTTTGCAGACTTCACTACTGTTCTCTGATAGCATCCGAGACAATATCGCCTATGGTCGTCCCGACGCCAGCCTTGATGAAGTTGTGGCAGCGGCAAAAGCCGCCCAGGCTCACGAGTTTATCATCGAGATGCCTGCCGGTTATAATACCGTTGTCGGCGAACGGGGCGTAACCCTCTCTGGTGGTCAGCGCCAACGGGTGGCAATTGCGCGTGCCTTACTGCTTGATCCCCGTATTTTAATTTTGGATGACTTGACCTCCTCGGTTGATACGCAAACTGAACGCTTGATCCAACAGGCCCTCGACCGTTTGATGGAGGGTCGCACCACTTTTGTAATTGCTCAGCGGCTTTCCACCGTCCGCCGTGCAAATCAAATTTTGGTACTCGATCAGGGACGAATCGTCGAGCGCGGTACGCATGACGAGTTGTTGCTCCATGACGGCCTTTACCGTGAGATTTACGAGTTACAGCTCCGAGGCCAAGAAATCCCAGATGAAGAAGGATGAAGGCTGAGGGGAGAAGGATGATTTCATTCTTCCTCCGCCGCCCAGGCACTCGCCTCCACAAATCAATGCTCCCACCAGAATTTCTCTCCCGCATGCAAGCTTTACTTGGCGTTGAATACGCTGCTTTTTTAGCCAGCTATGATCAACCGCCCAGTGTTGGTTTACGCGTCAATACTCTCAAACTTACTTCCGAGAAATTTACCTCCCTTTTCCCAGATTCCTTGGCTCCGAACCCCTTATCGTTATCCGGTTTCACATTGCCAGTTGATTCTCGTCCCGGCAAACACCCCTATCACGCCGCGGGACTTTACTATTTGCAAGACCCTTCCGCCCAGGCTGTGGCCGCGTTGTTGGACCCCCAACCGGGTGAACGCATCCTTGATTTGGCGGCGGCTCCGGGCGGGAAAACCACGCATATTGCAGCCTTGATGCAGAACCAGGGATTGCTGATCGCCAACGATATTAACCCCAAGCGGGTGCGTGATCTGGCCAGGAATGTTGAGCGGTGGGGCGCACGCAATATTGTCATTGTTAATGAAACTCCCGAAAAATTAGCCGATCATTTTGGGGCGACATTTGACCGCGTGCTGGTAGATGCACCTTGTTCCGCGGAAGGTGTTTTCCGCAAGGAACCCACTGCCCGCAGCAAATGGCACCCCAAGTTAGTGGAGAGTTGTGCCTTGCAGCAGGATGCTATTTTGCAAGATGCCGCCCGTTTGGTGCGGCCGGGTGGGGTTATGGTCTACTCGACCTGTACGTTTGCGCCTCAAGAGAATGAAGCCACGCTGGCCCGATTTTTGAAGGATCAGACTGATTTTGAGTTGGTGCCAGCCCCAAAACTCTCCGGCGTTGACCACGGTCGACCAGAATGGCTGGATGCCCCCGATCCATCTCTGAGACTTGAACACACCATCCGGCTTTGGCCGCATAAAGCACCTGGCGAAGGGCACTTTATCGCTCTCTTGCGCCGCAAGGGTGCCCTCTCTCCACACTCCACGCTCCACCCGCCACGAATATCTTCCTTCCCTACAGAAGCCGCTGACGATTTTGCCAAATTCTGTGCGGAAACTTTGAGTGTGCAGTTTCCTCAAAATCAGCTGGCCCTTCATGGTTCCCATTTGTATCTCGTACCCGATGGTCTGCCCGCTCTCCGGGGCTTGAGAGTAATCCACTGGGGATGGTGGTTGGGCATTGCCAAGAAAAACCGGTTTAAACCCTCCCATGCTCTGGCGATGGGTTTGCGAGCTGAAGATGTCAAACAAACGCTTGCTCTGAGTGTTGATGATGATCATTTGCTGCGGTATTTGCGCGGCGAAGTCTTGCCATCATCTGGTTCCAAAGGTTGGGTATTGGTGACTGTAGATGGTTATCCTTTGGGTTGGGGTAAACGTGTTCAGGGACGTTTGAAGCCGCATTTCCCAAGTTGGCTGCGCAGAATGTAAAGATGTATATTTTTAGAACTGGAAATTAATGAGTAAAAAGAAGATCACTCCCCCAAAAACCGATGAGCATTATGCGGCCAGTTATGATCCAAAAATTGCCCGCAGATTTCTGGAATTTTTGTGGCCCTACCGTTGGCGTTATGCCTTGGGATTTTTCTTTATGCTGATCGAGTTGGCTGCCGTGGTGGGGGGACCGTATCTGTTCGGGCTGGCGATTGATAACGGAATTGCGGTTGGTAATATTGTGGCACTGCGGAATGCCGTGCTGCTGTATGTGTTATTGGTTTCGATACAATGGGTGACGATTTATGCGCGCGTCAACGTGATGGCCCGTGCTGGGCAGTCGGTGATTTATGACCTGCGTGCCCGGTTGTTCGAGCATTTACAGGCTCTTTCGTTGGGTTTTTACAGCCGTTATAGTGTAGGACGGGTGATTACTCGCGTGATCAACGATGTGGGCGCGCTGCGGCGTTTTATTACTTTTGCGATCGTAATTGCGGCTCGCGATATTTTCGTATTGGTCGGCATTGTTATTGTAATGCTGCTGATGAACTGGCAGCTTTCCCTGATGACGTTTGCGGTGCTGCCATTGATGATGATTGCTACCGCCTCTTTTCGCAAACGCGCCCGGGTAATGTACCGACAGGTCCGCTCTGCGATCAGTTGGGTGAACTCGGTGCTGGCTGAGAATATCAACGGGGTGCGGGTGGTTCAGGCATTTTCGCGTGAACCTTATAATTATGCATACTTTCGGGATGAAGTTAACACCTATAATTTGCAGACCAATTTGAAAGCCGCCCGCATCTCAGCTGGTTTCTTCCCAACGATCGATTTCCTTGGAACATTCGCGACTGCCCTGGTCATCTGGGTCGGTGGTCGGGCTGTTTTGGATGATTCGATCAGCGCGGGTGTGCTGGTGGCCTTCATCCTGTATATTTCACGTTTCTTCCAACCTATTCGCAGCCTGAGTATGCGCTATGATGCGATGCTCTCGACGATGGCCGGAGGGGAGCGCATTTTTGCCTTGATGGACACCCCTATAGAAGTGCTGGATGCCCCCAATGCTGGAGAACTGGCAACCATTGTGGGTCAGGTTGAATTCCGGGATGTGTGCTTCCGCTATGAAGAAGATGATATGCCGGTTTTGCAGGATGTCAGCATCAAAGTCGAGCCTGGACAAACCATAGCCCTGGTGGGGAAAACGGGTGCGGGAAAATCAACTTTTATCAAGCTGCTCAGCCGGTTCCACGACCCCATAGATGGGCAAGTGCTGATTGATGGTAATGATTTGCGCACCGTCACACAGCGGAGTCTTCGTCGGCAGATGGGGATTGTGCTACAAGATCCATTTTTGTTCAGCGGTACCGTCAAAGAAAATATCCAGTTTGGCTCGCTGGATGCCAGCGATGCTCAGATTCGAGCCGCCGCCGAGGCTGTCGGTGCAGATGAATTTATCGGTAACCTGCGCGGTGGTTACGAAACACCTGTTGAAGAAGGGGGTGTGGTACTCTCTGTGGGTCAGCGCCAATTAATCTCGTTTGCCCGGGCATTACTGGCTGATCCCCGTATTTTGATTTTGGACGAAGCCACCTCCAGCGTGGATACGCAGACCGAGAATATCATTCAGGATGCATTGGATCGTCTGCTGCGCGGTCGCACTGCCTTCGTGATCGCCCACCGCCTATCGACCATCGTCAACGCTGATCAAATCGTAGTGCTCGAAGAGGGATGCATCGTTGAGCAGGGTACGCATGACGAGCTGCTGGCTCAAGATGGATACTATGCTCAACTCTACAAGATGGGTTTTGAAGATTAAGTTTTTTGCACAAATTATCGTGAGGGGAGAAGCGACGGGCTGGTACAGATTTTGCAATATTAATCCGTGACTCTGGCATGATTGACGCCCACAAATGCACATGCTAGAATGCTGACGTTTATGTTTCAATCTGAATCTGAACCTTCTCCGAAGCCTAAGAAGCGCAAGAAATCCAATGGCCGCCGCTGGAAGCGCATCTCAATCTCGCCAGTGACATTGGTTCTGATTTTCCTTGTCAATTTGCTGGTATTGGTAGTATTAGGCTGGCCTCTGTTACAAGCCTGCTTTAATTTGCCACTTGCAGCCGCTCCCTGGGGGATGACGGTAGATACCCCAACACCGAGCGAGAGTTTTACTCCTGGCCCGCCAACTGAATCGCCGGAACCATCCAAAACACCCACAGCTTCCAAAACATCGACCCCGTCCAACACCCCAACCCCATCGAATACTCCAACTGCCTCGGCTACACTTCCGGCGGTGACCCTGGATCCTAATGCCTGGGAGCAAGGTCTGTTGGTGCTCTCTCTCCAGGAGGGGTTGGACTCTCATTTATTTGTCTACCAACCCCTCGCCCAAGATTCAGGCTCTGTTCTGCCATTTTTACGCCTGACAACTGGCAGTTGGCAGGATGTCGCCCCCGCACTCAGTCCGGATGGAAAGCAATTAGCCTTTGCCTCCAACCGCACAGGGCAGTGGGATTTACATATGCTCGATTTAGGCAGCGGCGAAATCAGCCAATTGACCGCAACGCTGGCTTTTGATTCTGCCCCTTCGTTCTCACCAGATGGGTTGTGGCTGGCCTATGAGAGTTATATCGACGATAACCTGGAAATTGTGATTGCTCCTATCGATGGCAGTCAAGATGCCATTCGCCTGACCAGTTACCTTGGGGTAGATGCTTCTCCGGCCTGGTCGCCAAAAGGCCGTCAGATTGCCTTTGTATCTACTCGTGGGGGAAATAATCATATTTGGATTGCTGACCTGGATAAAAGTGGCGAGGATCGCTTTATCGAAATCAGCCGCTCCTTCGAGGCGACGGCGAGACACCCAGTTTGGTCATCGGATGGACGATATTTGGCCTGGGCTGCGGTCACGGATCAAGGGTTGCATAAAATCTATGTGTGGAATAGTGAAGATGCGGATGCGGGTGTGAAAGAGGTCGGTTTAGGCGACTGGCCGGCCTGGAGCCCGGATGGCCAGTTTATCTTTACGACCCTGCTTACCCCGCAGCAGACCTATTTGACTGCCTATCCACTCGCGAGTTCAGGTTTGCTTCTCTTACAGCCTATCAAAATGCCTGGATCTGTTTCAGGTTTGGTTTGGGGGGATGTGAATGTTTCTGGATCCATTGTCAATCTAGATGTTCCTTCTCCAACGCCGTTGTACACCCCTCACGTGATTGATGATCCCCGCGTGCCTTTTGGCCGTAAACAGGTGGTCGATTTGGAAGGGGTTGAAGCTCCATTTCCAAAATTACATGATGCCGTCGATGAAGCTTTTTATGCATATCAAGACCGTTTGGCATCTTTGGTTGGTTGGGATTTGCTCGCAAGTTTAGAGAATGCCTATGTTCCATTAACAACCTCTCTTGACCCGGGACGGCAGGGTGATTGGCTCTACACCGGTCGGGCATTTGCCGTCAATACAGTTCCGGTTACAGCGGGTTGGATGGCAGTGGTGCGCGAAGATTTTGGTCCAGAAACGTATTGGCGCGTCTATTTGAGGGTACGCAACCAGAATGGTGCAGTTGGCGTTCCCTTGCATGATTTGCCCTGGAATTTTAATGCCCGTTATAGTGGAATGCCGCTCCCATACGAGCAAGGGGGATCACTTGCTGAATCGGTACCCGTTGGTTATTGGGTTGATATGACCTGGTTAGCCGCGGCTTTTGAATGGGAAATCCTGCCAGCCTTATCGAATTGGCGCGCGGCTTATGCCTCTGCGCGTTTTAATAAATTTGTAAAAACCGATGACCTCGATTGGAAAACCGCCATGTTGGAACTTTACCCCCCTGAAGCCTTACAGACTGCGACTCCTTTCCCCACCCCGACGATGACCCTCAGCCCAACGCCTTGGTGGTACAAGTCGCCGACCCCCACTCCGACGGTGACGAATACTCCCACATCGACAAATACACCTACACCTACGAAAACCAGTACCCCGACGAAGACGAGTACGCCAACAAGAACACCGATCCCTACGAGAACCGCGACACCCACTAAGACGGGCACTGCTACAGACACACCGACGATAACACTATCCCCAACACCAACGCTGCCTCCAACCTCCACACCTACACCGAGTCTCACGCCCTCACCAACAGTATGGATTCCTCCAACAGAAACGCGGGCACCGTAGATATTATTCAATGCGGAAAGAGCAGCCCTTCACCTTTCAGCAGTTTCCAATTCGCTCGATAAACCCCTCTGTCCCGCTGTGCGGGATTTTTCAGATCGATGGTCACGGGCATCGTTCCGTCTTAGAGAGACTTGATCGATTAGAGAGCGTAAGCATGATATCACGGTAATGATCGAGACGGTAGTCAAGCGCGGGGCTTTAGATCACGGTACGATGCATGAGTTTGACGTTTCTGCGATTACGGATACTGATCTCGGTGCTGATGAGTCTTAGAGGTGCACGGAGCGTGGCATTAGCCTTTGCGAGACTCGACCGATGCACCGTCGCCTACTCACTGTCACAGCAGACATTGATGACGGGATTTAGATCGACTCGGTCACGGGCACGTCTCCGTCTTAGACGAGACCTGATCGATACGAGAGCGCTACAGCCAGATATCACGGTATGCACTCCGAGACGGTAGTCAAGCAGCAGGGGCTACGATCACGGTCAACGAGCCAAGAGTGACGTTCTGCGATTACGGATACTGATCTCGGTGCTGAGAAGTCGAATTTGCCACCGGAGCCGTCGGCATTACCGCCTTTGCAGAAGACCTCGACCCCGATGACACCGTCGCCTACTCACTGTCACAAGCAGACATTGATGACGGGATTTTTCAGATCGACTCGGTCACGGGCATCGTCTCCGTCTTAGACGAGACCTTGAGCGATTTCGGAGCGCTACCAGCCATGATATCACGGTAATCGCCACCTCCGACGACGGTAGTCAAAGCAGCAGGGGCTTTACGATCACGGTCAACGATGCCAATGAGTTTGACGTTTCTGCGATTACGGATACTGATCTCGGTGCTGATGAAGTCTTAGAAGGTGCCACCGGAGCCGTCGGCATTACCGCCTTTGCAGAAGACCTCGACCCCGATGACACCGTCGCCTACTCACTGTCACAAGCAGAATCAGCAGTATCAAAAGGTGTCGACGATATCATTACGCGATCTGTAGACCGCGACAGGGAAGCCCGTTTTCCAACTGTAGAAGAAATGCGTTTGGCGTTTGAAAATCTCGGCAATTGAAGTTCGATGACAATGGAAAGATTGGTATTAATTTTGAATTCTGTATTCACACGTCAGCCTAAATCTGCACTTATATTGCTGATTTCGTTGACATATCTATTGTTGGGTTGTCGCGGTAATCTACCGGAATCTTACGGCTTCCCCACAACCATCAGAAACCACAACTCATGAGGGAACGAGTCTCCCCAGCAATGTAGAGGATGAAACACCCACCGCGATTGTTAATGTCCCCGTTAGTACGACATCATCACAAAATATAGATACTCCTCCAACCGCGGCCCCCGATCCCTTGCGATTTGTCTTCCCTGAAGCTGGACCCCCACCCGTATCTTCCTGGCGGCCCCCACTTTATGAAGTTCCCTGGGCCCCCACATCGAACGATCATTTTTATTTTTACCGCCCGATCGCGGCCGATGATATCAATTGGCCTGACCCCGATTATCGTTATGGTGGTGTCTTTTTCGAAGATGTGGTGCACACTGGCGTTGATATTCCTGCTGAACCCGGCACTCCGGTGCTGGCAGCCGCAGATGGCAAAGTAGAGTGGGCCGGGTATGGTTTGTATCGCGGCGTGCAGGGTGATCTCAGCGACCCCTATGGGTTAGCTGTGCTGATCCGGCATGATTTTAGTTTTGATGGTCAGCAGCTATACACGGTTTATGGCCATTTGCAGGAAATGGACGTTCATCAAGGTCAGCGGGTGTCAATGGGAGAGCAAGTTGGGCTGGTAGGACAAACCGGAAAAGTCACTGGCCCTCATTTGCATTTTGAGGTCAGGGTGGGCAACAGTGATTATTTTTCAACCCTCAATCCAGAGTTATGGTTAGTGCCGCCTCAGGGTTGGGGTATTGCGGTTGCCCGTATCATGGATACAGTAGGCGCGTTGTATTCGGATGAACGCCTGCGTTTTATTTCCTTGGAAACAGGTCAGGTTTGGCGGGTGCGGCCTTACGCGGGGAGGGAAGCGAAGAGTGATCCATATTACCGCGAAAATATGGTGATTAGCGATTTGCCAGCCGGGATGTATGAAGTACGCATAGATTATGGGACCGAAACCTTCAATTTTTTTGTTCAGATTGATCCCGGTCGGGTGACGTATTTCACTTTTCAGGGTAGAAACGGATTTAATTTGGAAGTGCCTGCCACTCCTGGGGATGATTTTACCCCTTAGGTCAGGCAACCCCGCTCTTGACTTTTAGAACATTCGTGCTAAACTAATATGACATTTCTCATCAAATATATTTATCAGGCTTCGCGCATGTTGTGGTTGCTGCTCAAGCCCATCTCCACAGGCGTGCGCCTCCTGATGGTCAAAGACAGCCAGGTTTTACTTGTGAAGCATGTTTATGAACCGTATTGGTATCTTCCCGGCGGAGCCGTAGAGCAAGGTGAAAGTTTAGATTGTGCTGTTCGGAGAGAGGCACTTGAAGAAACGGGTGCAGCTCTGAATGATTTACAACTTTTTGGAGCATACACTAATTTTGAACGCGGCAAAAGCGATCATATCATTGTTTTTGTTTCTCATAATTTTGACCTGACTTGTGAGAGTGATGATGAAATCGAATCCTGCCGGTTTTTTCCTCTAGAAAGGTTACCCGAGATGATATCTCCAGGTAGCCAAAATCGCATTCGAGATTATCTGAATGGTGTCAGCGGTTCCTATGGAAGCTGGTGAGGTGGTTGATTAACAAACATAAAAATTGACAATTAAGAAATTTTCAATCGAGGTTATATTGACAACCATTCAAACAATCACACCTTGTATGTGGTATGACACACAAGCTGAAGAAGCAGCTAATTTCTACATATCTATCTTTGAGAACTCAAAAATCCTCCGTACACTTAGGTATGGACAAGCTGGTTATGAAATTCATGGAAAAACAGCAAACAGCATGCTAACAGTTGAATTTGAACTCAACGGCCAGCGATTTACTGCACTTAATGGTGGACCACAATTCAGATTTAATGAGGTGATTTCTCTCGAAGTAACCTGTGAGACGCAACAAGAAATTGATTACTATTGGGAAAAACTTGGTGAAGATGTAGAATTTGGCCCCTGTGGGTGGTTAAAGATTAGTTTGGTTTGTCCTGGCAAATCACCCTGCAATTCTTGTAGAAATGCTTAGTGATCAGGATGAGGAGAAAACCGAGCGTGTTATGAATGCTTTCTGCAAATGAAAAAACTTGATATAGTTGAGATTAAGGAAGCGTACGCGGGCAAATGATATAGACAGGAATTTCACTAAAACCCTGACCACCTGATGTGGTGGTTCAATATGGCTACAAATCCCAATATTTAGGGGTTTAGCGAAAGTCCTAAATAAATACCCGGCTGTCTAACTTTAGACCGACTGAATCAGTAGCGCGTCAGGCAGTTGGATGTACGGCAATTCCGGCCCAGGATATGGAATAGTTTGAGGCTAAGACAAATTCTCTGGAATTTGGAGAACATCTGTCTAACGGAAAAGCCAAAATACCCTTAAAGGAGTTCTCTCATGGCTCGAAAAAAGAAAGATCAATCTGAAGATGGCGTCAATGAAGCACGTGATGCCGCATTAGACAAAGCACTGGGTGATATCACCAAACGCTTTGGCGAAGGAACTGTAATGCGACTGGGTGAAGCCAGCCATTTAGTTGTTGATTCGATCCCGACTGGTTCATTATCGTTAGATATTGCTTTGGGTGTCGGTGGCATCCCGCGAGGACGTGTTGTTGAAATTTACGGCCCCGAATCATCCGGGAAGACAACCATCTGTCAGCATATCGTCGCCGAATCTCAACGTTTAGGCGGCACAGCCGCTTTTGTCGATATGGAACATGCTCTCGACCCGGTTTACGCTGAACAGTGCGGTGTGGACGTTGAAAACCTATTGATCTCCCAGCCAGATACCGGCGAACAGGCGTTAGAAATCGCTGAGACCCTGGTGCGTTCTGGCGCAGTGGATGTGCTGGTGATCGACTCAGTAGCGGCGTTGGTTCCCAGAGCAGAAATCGAAGGTGATATGGGTGATGCTCACATGGGTTTGATGGCACGTCTGATGTCGCAGGCTTTACGGAAATTATCGGGTGCCATCAAGCACACCAATACAGCCGTAATCTTTACCAACCAATTGCGCCAAAAGATCGGCGTTATGTTTGGTAACCCAGAGACTACCACTGGTGGACAGGCCCTAAAATTTTATGCCAGCCAACGCCTGGATGTGCGCCGTATTCAGTCCATCAAGGTGGGTTCTGAAGTCGTCGGTAACCGCACTCGCGTAAGAGTGGTCAAGAACAAAGTGGCTGCTCCCTTCAAAACCGCGGAATTTGACATCATGTACGCAGAAGGTATCTCAAAAGTTGGCGATATTCTCGATCTGGCAACCGAATTTGAAATCGTAACCAAGCGTGGCTCTTTTTACTCCTATGGTGATCTCCGATTGGCGCAAGGTCGTGAAAACGCCAAAGATTTCCTGCGAGAAAATCCTGATTTGACGGAGGAGATTGAGTTTGCAGTCCGCAGCCAGGCTATGGGTGAGGCGGTTCCCATTGTTGAGACAGATGATTTCGATGATGATTTGTAGTCATCCTTAAAACGGAAGCGCTGCCCCTCTTCAATTTGGAGAGGGGTTTTTCTTTAGAACCGATCCGAAAAATACTTAGGATATAATTATTGTCATCATGATGAAGCGAAATTTGAAGTGGGCAGCACTAATCTTTGGCTTTCTCTCGCTGGTGTCGGCTTGTGGCGGCGGGGGTGAGACGACCCCTACCTTGGAAGTCTACCGGCCTCCAACCCAGGCTATAACCGCGACTCCGGTTCCCGCTGTTACCTTAGAAAGCGAAGTTGACCGCCCCACCGTAGAACCAGCTTGCACCAATACGTTGTGGTTTTTCGGGGATCTAACCATCCCCGATGGCACGCAAGTATCATCTGGAGAGCGTTTAGATAAACGCTGGCTGGTGCAAAATGCCGGTACTTGTAATTGGGATGAACGCTATCAAATCCGGTTGGAAGCTGGGCCAAATATGGGGGTTCCCGCAGAGCAGCGCCTTTTTCCAGCTCGTAGCGGATTGGAACTCACCATCCGCATGAATTTCATTGCCCCCGCAGAGCCTGGCACGCACCGCAGCGCCTGGCAGGCTTATGACCCGGATGGAGTTCCTTTTGGCGATCCATTTTTCATCGAAGTGGTCGTAGTGGATAACTCATCTACTGAAACTGAGGGTGGCGAGTAAACCCGGCAATAGTTTTAAATGAAAACAGAGTGACATATCTGCCAAGCCGCTCGGTTTTTATAAATATTCCCGTACCCGTAACTGAGAATTGAGCCAGCTTTTGAGGGGCTCCCTTATGGGGAGTTGTTGCCAGTCTGGTGAATTAAGATATCTTCGTGCCGGACGGTGATCAATTCGTTGATTGTCTTCGGACGCTGGTTTACGGGAATGTCGCTGTGCAAATGCAGGGGGTAATTAATCCTGGGGTTGAACTCGATGAATTCGTCTACGCTCAGGTTGTGCAACAAAACCCCACTGAAGATTGCCTGATGGATGAAAATGGCATAAAGTCGGTTCTTCTCGTAGTATTCTTCGAGTTGAGTTTTCCGGTACCATTTTAGAAACATATCTCGCCATTGGGTCAGCAGCCCCTTTTCAGGCCGGGTAACGAACATCCCGGCGTTGAAGTATGGCCGAATCTTTTCCCCAGCGTGAGTCCTCATTGGAAAGATATTTTCACCTGACACATCACAAATTTCATAGATTAGCTGCCAGAATAAATCAATCCCTTCATCCCAGGTTGAGCCGATGAGTTTGTGGTGGACGGGACGGTACCCCAAAATTTTGTTGACCGGTATCAGGAACTCGGCTGGTTCTTGGAGCATAAGGGTGTCGCCATCCATGAAGGTCAGTCGCTCTGTTTGGGTGTGCGCATGCTCTTCCGCAAAAGCGGCTCCGATCACTTTGGTTGCGAATGGGAATTTCAGGATATCGGAATCAACTTCGAACGCGATAATTTCGGATTTTAGTTTTTGGAGTTTCTCTTGTGCTTGAGTTGAGAGCGGTTGTGTTGTCGGCGTGAGCACCCAGATGGGGCTGTCAGCCAAATCCCCGCCAAACCTGCGGATGCTTTCAGCCAGCATAAGAACATCCAGTTCTAGTTTCCCCGGGGTTGCTAATGTTGTAAAGATCAATTTTTCCACGATGAGCCTCCTGTATAATTCTTACTGAATAAAATGAATAAAAGTTCAGTTGAGTTGTTAAATTAAAATTGGAGGGTCTCCAAATGATGTCTTTAAGTCCCAGTGCTCAACGAGTACAAGGTGCCTTGTCAAAACTTGGGTTAACTCTGCAAGTTATCGAACTGCCAGACTGTACCCGCAGCGCAGTTGAAGCCGCCGCAGCGATTGGTTGTTCTGTAGGCCAAATTGCAAAATCTCTTATTTTTAAAATCAAAGGGAGTGACCGGCCTGTATTGGTAATTGCCAGCGGTGTCAACCGCGTTGATTTGCAGATGATCGGTGGCTATCTAGAAGAAAAAGTCATCAGAGCTGATGCTGATTTTGTGCGCCAGCACACAGGTTTTTCTATCGGGGGTGTGCCGCCAGCAGGTCACAAAGAAACAATCATTACTTTCATTGATGAAGATTTATTGCCCTATGACGAGATTTGGGCAGCCGCTGGAACGCCAAGTGCAGTTTTCCGGCTTACGGGAAATGATTTGATACGGGCAACGGGTGGGGAAGTGGTAGCAGTGAAATAGATTTTATTTTGATCATAAAGAGGCACGGGCCAGCGTTTGAATTCTGGCCCGTGATTGGTTTCTTTTGCATCTTTAGGAGTTTGCACGATGATGGGCAGATGTGGGGGTGTTTTGCGGGAGAAATCCGCAAAACACCCCCACAAAAATAGTCTACCTGGCAAACTCCAAGAGAGCCCTTCTTTTAGAGTGTGACTTCTTGATCGCGGAGCAGGTAGTAGGCAATCAGGCCGAAAGGCCAAGTGAAAAATACCAACAGCAGCCATAGGCAGCCAGTTTTCCCCCGCTTTTCAAAATCTTGATAAACCCAGACCAGACTCGCGATATAAAGGATCAGCATCAAAAGAGCGAAGCAAATGCTGCTGATGACCAAAAGATTACCGAAAATATTTGCATCCATTTTTACACTCCGTTCTATTTCTTATGACAGGGCCGGCAAATATCCGCCATCTTATTAACGTTCGGATGAGATAAATTATTCGGTCGTGATAGTTGGAGTTTCTACTCTTTTGAAATTTTGATGACCGTAACCCTAGTCCGTTGTTCACAACCCGGGCATTTGACCCATTGCCAACTGCCCTCTTTGTCAACGCCGTGTGGCGAAATCAAATTGGTGAAAAATGAAATTTCAAATTCTTCTCCGCATTTTCGGCAGCGGCAGGCGTAGTTTTTGGTTTGGCGAGCCACCAGAATGACTGCACCAGCGATCACCAAAATCGGCCATACGTACCAATAATCGGTGAATAGAAAGACCGCCCCAAAAGTGATCACCAGGACGAAAATAAACAGGCTTGCGATACCATTGATCCAATCTTTTCGGGTCGGATCTTCGTATTTGGATCTGGTGGGTTTCATGAGGTGGCTGCAGCTTGTTCCATTAAGCTTATGGATTTCTAAAGGCGTGCCCTTCTTTTCATCCCGGATCAATTTAAGGGCTTCTTGTTCGCAATGTTCCACACACACGCCGCAGCCCATACATCGCTCATAGTTGATCACAGAGTAGCCATCAGAGATGGTCACTGCACCGAACTGGCACTTTTCTTCGCAGGTACTGCAGCCAATGCACAAATCATCTTCAACTTCGCAGATATATCCCGACGAGGCCAGCATCGGGGTCCCATTTCGATGAAACTGCATTGCGCCGCAGCAGCACTCGCAGCAATTGCAGATGGCGTAAAAACGCTCCAGCATGGCATCTTTGAAGAACGCATGTGAAACATGGCCGCGGTCGCGTTCGGCTTCCAGAATTTCGGTGGCTTCTTGTTGATCAATCCAACGGCTGCGTTCCGGGTTATGTTCCTTGATGAAGCTGGCAAATGGCTCCCCAACGATTAAGCACACATCTAATGGTGTGCAGGGATTTTCTTTAGCGGCCCGGCAGGGACATTCCAGGGCGACGATATGGTCGGGGTTTTGCACGATGATGGCGCGTGCTTTGGGGTAAGGGATCACCTGCTCAAGATCATCAATGCGGATTTCTTGGTTGATCGTGACCAGTTGTTTGGCTTTTTCAGTGGGGACGACTTTGCCGTGATACCCGTCGGCAAAAGTGCCGCTGCTGGTATCAGTTGGTTCTAGTTTCGGCCAGATTTGTGCGATCGGTTGCCAAAGCGGTTTGAGCACTTTGGCAACGGGATGATCTCCTTTTCCGAGTCCGATATATAAGTATGGCCAGCGTGCGTAAACGTATCCATGAAGACGTTCGATGATGCCATAATTTTTGATACGGTTGGCTTCTTCGAAGAAATTTTTTGTTGATGGGAGCATCAATTGGAATTTTGATTTCATCATGCACTCTCCGATTTTAAATCAATTTTTGGGAGTGGAACCCTGCTAGAAGGGATGATTGCCTACCCCCGAAAATTCAGCGCAGCATAAAACGGTAATACATCCACAATCCGCTGAATGCTGCAAAGAGAAGTAAAATCAAATAAGCAATCAAAGGGCCGCCGCTGACAATCAACGTCAGAATAATTCCACCGATGGCAGCCAGCGACCAGATGATTTTTAGGTTTAGCATGGCGCGGAAAGCATCGATAGAACCTTCCCAGCCTAATAGCGATTCGCCGCCGATGCCCAGCAACGCGGCCCCGACCAGACGGGAGGTGAAGGGATCCGGGTTCTCGAAACCAAAGAGCGTTAGCAACCAGACCGGGGCGATCAACAAGGGGACAGCGAAGACAAAATCAGCGACAAAGTGGACGACGAACCAGAAACGCAAACTTCGGGGGACCATGATTACCTCGCGATAAATTGAAAAGACAGAAATATTGTAACTGCTCAGGTAATTGAGATGAGTGGGGTTGGGCGGATGGTTTCACCACCCGCCCAACCCCCACTTTTCACCCTTGGGCTGAGTAGTTATAATATATTATAGCGGAAGTTTAGGAGAGATACAAAAGAACGGCACTTATTGTGTTTTGCCCTTCAAGGTTCGCTTTTTATAGTATTGAAAACTCTTTCTGTCCGTCTCAAATTCTGGTTTCCCAAATATCCTCTACTTTTTCATTGACGGCTTTGACCAATCTTCCATCGGCGATAAGGTCTCGCACCGCTCGAATATAGGGGTACAGGATGCGGTCTTCTTCGATAAAGGGTACTTGGCTGCGGATCAAATCATAAGCGGGTTGAGTCCCTTGTCCCAATCGGCGGGGTTGGGCAGCCTCTCTGCTTGCGAAAGTCAATGGCTTGCGCGGCGGCCATCAATTCCAGTGCCAGGATATTTTCAACGTTATTGACAATTTGACGGGTTTTCAACGCGGCGGTGCAGCCCATACTCACATGATCTTCGACGTTTGCAGAAGTAGGAATCGTATCTGCACTGGCTGGATGCGCCAGGACTTTGTTTTCGGTGGCTAAAGCCGCAGCGGTGTACTGGGTAATCATAAATCCAGAGTTCAGCCCCCCTTTTTTGGTCAAGAAGGCGGGCAGCACATGGGCGTTGCTGGCCTCGTCGGTCAGACGCATCAAGCGACGCTCAGAAATATTGCCCAACTCGGTCAGCGCCAGTCCTAAGTAGTCCATGGCGATGGCCAGCGGCTCCCCGTGGAAATTGCCCCCGGAGATCACCGTAGCTTCTTCGGTTTGCTCATCAATGAAGATCAGCGGATTGTCGGTAACCGCATTTAGCTCGATATTGATGACCCAGAGGGCATACGCGATAGCATCCCGAATGGCCCCATGAACCTGCGGGATGCAGCGTAAACTGTAGGCATCCTGGATATTGGTAGGATCGTGATGGCGTGTAAATTCGCTGCCGAGAAGCAGTTTTCGCAAATAGGCGGCGCAATTTGTTTGGCGAGGAAAAGGCCGCAGTTGATGAATCCGTTCATCAAAAGCTAACGGAGTTCCATGTAAGCCTTCCAGGCTCAGGCACCCGGCAATATCGGCCGTACGGCTGATAAGTTTGGCGTGGTAGGTTTCCAGCGCACCCAAGGCACACATCACGGCCGTACCATTTACCAGGGCTAAACCCTCCTTCGCAGCTAAAGTGATCGGCTGTAATCCGGCCAAGATGAGCACTTTTTCCCCGGATTGGACTTTTCCTTGATACTCTGCCCTCCCCGAGACCCAACAAGACCAAACTCATGTGCGAAAGGGGTGCCAAATCGCCGCTGGCCCCCAGGGAGCCTTTTTGGGGGATGATGGGATGGATTCCGTTATTTAGTAAATTGAGGAGTAATTTCAACGTTTTCAGCCGGATCCCGGAGTAGCCACGTGCAAGGGTATTCGCCCGGATCAACATAATGGCGCGTGTGGTGGGAATGTCAAAAGGATCTCCCACCCCAACGGCATGGCTTAAGACAATATTTCGTTGTAACTGTTCCACCTCTGCAGGTGAAATGACACGGTCTTTGAAAGCACCAAACCCGGTTGTGATGCCATAAGCAATTTGCCCGGTTGCCAGCATCTTTTCAACGGCGGATGCAGACCGCTGAATTTTTTGCTCTGCATCCGGACTGAGTGTGATCTCTGGATTCCCAGGTTGGCCAAAGGCCACGGAAATCACCTGGTCTAAGGTCAGCAATTCACCATCTAAGATGACAGGAGACCTGGCCTGGGTGTTTTTGATTTTAAAACGGTTAAGGGAGGGGATGTTAATTTCCATAATTATTTTGATTTCAAGATTTCATCATGGGAATCATCACCCCATGTTCTTTGGCAAATTCAATCGCTTCAGGATATCCGGCATCCACATGACGGGCGACGCCCATCCCTGGGTCAACCGTCAAAACGCGCTCCAGACGGGCCGCGGCTTCGGGTGTGCCGTCTGCGACGATGACCTGACCGGCGTGCAGGCTGTAGCCGATCCCGACTCCGCCGCCGTGATGGTAGCTGACCCAGGTCGCGCCATTGACAGCATTGACCAGGGCGTTCAAGATTGGCCAGTCGGCAATCGCATCTGAGCCATCTCGCATCCCCTCTGTCTCGCGATTGGGGCTGGCCACGGACCCGCTGTCCAGGTGGTCGCGGCCGATCACAATGGGCGCTTTCACTTTGCCTGAGGCCACCAGCTCATTGAATTTCAACCCGGCTTTGGCGCGCTCTCCGTAGCCCAGCCAGCAGATGCGGGCGGGTAGGCCTTGAAATTCGACTTCTTTCTGAGCTAGTCGAATCCAGCGAGACAGGTGCTCGTCTTCGGGGAAGAGTTCTAAAATGGCTTCGTCGGTGGCGTAAATATCTTCAGGATCACCCGATAAAGCCACCCAGCGGAAAGGGCCTTTGCCCTCACAGAAAAGCGGGCGCACATAGGCATTCACAAATCCCGGATAGTTGAAAGCTTCTTTCAGCCCGTTGTCATAAGCGCGTTGACGGAGGTTATTGCCATAATCAAAAACGACCGCGCCTTTGGCCTGCCAATCGAGCATGGCCTGAACGTGCTGAGTCATCGCGTCGATCGACTGGCGCACATATTCGTCAGGATCACTTTGGCGTAGGGCGTCCGCTTCTTTCAAGGACATTCCGGTGGGGATATAACCATAAAGCGGATCGTGGGCTGAGGTTTGATCAGTGACCACATCGGGCACGACACCTCGGACAATCAACTCCGGCAAAATTTCTGCGGCATTACCGATCAAACCAATGGATTTCGCTTCACCCACAGCGAGAGCTTCCTCAGCCCAGGTCATGGCTTCTTCCAGATTGTCGGTGATCGCATCAATCTGTCGCAGTTCCAGGCGGCGTTCCGCCCGCCAGCGGTCAATTTCTACGAGTAGGCCAACTCCGCCGTTCATCGTGATTGCCAAGGGCTGAGCGCCTCCCATTTCGCCGAGTCCCGCGGTGACGACCAATTTTCCTTTAAGGCCATCCCACCCCTGTTGCCGGGCCAGTGCGCCGAAGGTCTCATAGGTTCCCTGCAAAATTCCCTGGGTGCCGATATATATCCAACTGCCCGCTGTCATCTGACCATACATGATCAGACCTTCTTTTTCCCATTTTTCGAAATTTTTCTGCGTGGCCCAGGCAGGGACGATATTGGAGTTGGCGATCAGTACACGGGGCGCATCTGTGTGAGTACGGAAAACAGCCACGGGTTTGCCCGACTGCACCATCAGAGTTTCATCGGGTTCAAGATTACGCAACGATTCTAAAATGGCATCAAAAGATTCCCAGTTGCGGGCGGCTTTACCGCGCCCTCCATAGACGATCAGGTTGTCGGGATCGAATGCCACAACCGGATCGAGGTTGTTTTGGATCATACGATAAGCGGCTTCAATCTGCCAGTTTTTGCAAGTGAGTTCTGTGCCGCGGGGGGCATGGACGGTTCGGGGCATTGAAAGTTCTCCATTTGTGAGTGAAAAATTGAGATGATTTGGTTTGCTCTGTGTTATTGATTATACATCCACTTTCTTTATTGAAACTCTAAGGACTCTTTGGCTCGCTCCACGGTATAATGCCCGGTCGAATTTTTGAAATGGATCTTTGGGGATCCTTACCCGCGGTAATTCCTAGAGAACTCTTAGAAATGGCGACCCATTCTTAGTACAGACGTGCTATAATTATTAGTCGTCCTGCCGACTTTTTGTTCTAGTTTCAATACCTTTTAAATTTATTCCTATGTCTGAAAACTCTCCCGTAATTCGTGTTGTTGGTGCCCGTGTGCACAACCTGAAAAATATAACTGTTGAAATTCCGCGCGATAAATTGGTGGTCATCACCGGTCTGTCGGGCTCTGGGAAATCATCTTTGGCTTTTGATACGATTTTTGCCGAAGGGCAGCGTCGTTATGTTGAATCGCTTTCGGCTTATGCTCGGCAATTCCTCGGCCAAATGGATAAACCTGATGTTGACTATATCGAGGGGCTATCCCCAGCAGTTTCGATTGACCAGAAAGCGACCTCCCGCAATCCGCGTTCGACAGTGGGCACCGTCACTGAAATTTATGACTACCTGCGTCTGCTCTTCGCTCGTGCTGGGATCCCCCATTGCCCCGAATGCGGACGTAAAGTTACCCGCCAGTCGGCGCAAGAAATTGTGGAATCGATTGAAACGCTGCCCGAAAATTCTCGTTTGCTACTGCTTTCTCCAATGGTGCGAGGTCGTAAAGGCACTCACCAAGGTGTGCTCGATGAAATTCAGAAATCGGGTTTTGTACGCGCTCGGGTGGACGGAACGGTCTATAACTTGAGTGACGATGAGGTTGAGATGGATCGTTACGTGATCCATCATATCGAAGCGGTGGTTGACCGGTTGGTAATCCGTAAACTCGAAGATCACGAGGAGGCTCAGAATTTCCGCACTCGTTTGACAGACTCTGTGGAAACGGGATTAAAGTTTGGAGAGGGGTATATCATTTTACAGGATGTCACAATACCCGATGAGCCACGCGATATCTTTTATTCCGAACATCTCTCATGCCCTGAGTGCCATCTCAGTTTCCCGGAAATCGAACCGCGCACCTTTTCGTTCAATACTCCGCATGGAGCCTGCCCAGATTGTCAGGGTTTAGGCGGTAAACTTGAAATTGATGGCGATAATCTCATCCCCAACAAAGATCTTTCCCTCAATGAGGGGGCGATTGCGCTCTCCGAATGGGGTGGTCCGCGCGATGAGGGCGGTTGGTATTGGCAATCTCTAGAAGGGGCAGCCCATTATCACAAAATTGATCTCGACGCGCCCATCAAAACCCTCACTCCCGAGCAGATCGATGTAATCCTTTACGGCACGCGCGGCCAAGAAATCCCCATGACGTATAAAAATTCGCGGGGCAACGAGTACACTTTTTCCCGGGTTTTTGAGGGTGTCATTCCCAACCTCGAGCGGCGCTATAACGAGACTAACTCTGAATACCAGCGCGAACGCATTTCGGGTTATATGGCGATGAATACCTGCCCAACCTGCCAGGGCAAACGCTTGCGCAAAGAAGCGCTGGCCGTTACCGTCGCTGATACGAATATCATTACGATCACAGATTGGCCGGTGCGTACAACCCGCGAGTGGGTCGACCAACTTTCCGAGGATGGTGATGTTTTAACAGAACGTCAGAAAATTATTGCCTCCCGTATCGTGCGGGAATTGCGGGAACGGTTGGATTTCTTAATCAATGTGGGGTTGGATTATCTGACCCTGGACCGCAGCGCGGCCACGCTTTCAGGTGGGGAGGCCCAACGGATAAGGCTGGCAACCCAAATAGGATCGCGCTTAATGGGCGTCCTTTATGTGCTCGATGAGCCCTCAATTGGTTTGCACCCCCGGGATAACGCCCGTTTACTTCGCACCCTGGAGGGATTGCGCGATATCGGCAATTCTGTGCTTGTGGTGGAACATGATTCTGAAACCATCGAAACCGCCGATTGGGTACTCGACCTTGGCCCTGGAGCAGGGGAACACGGCGGCGAAGTTGTCGCCGAAGGAACTGTATCCGATATTTTGGCACATCCCACTTCCCTTACGGGAGCCTATCTCTCTGGCAAAGAGCAGGTTCCCATCCCCGAAAAACGTAGAAATGGTAATGGTGAATCCCTCATTGTTAAAGGTGCGCGTCAGCATAATTTAAAAAATATCGATGTAAAAATCCCCTTAGGCAAGCTGGTTTGTATCACGGGTGTCTCTGGATCAGGAAAGTCGACTCTGATGGTCGATATCCTTTATCAGGCCCTGGCGAAATCACTGCACCGGGCAAAAGCCAACCCTGGGGATCATGATGAGATCGAGGGACTGGAGCAAATCGATAAAGTTATTAATATCGACCAATCACCGATTGGGCGCACCCCGCGCTCTAACCCGGCGACTTACACCAAGATGTGGGATTATATGCGCAAACTGTTCGCTGAGTTGCCCGAGAGCAAAATCCGGGGCTACAAGGCAGGACGCTTCTCGTTCAACGTCCATGGTGGGCGGTGCGAGGCCTGTCAGGGGCAGGGCCAACTGCGAATTGAAATGCAGTTTTTGCCGGATGTGTATGTGCCCTGCGAGGTCTGTCACGGGACGCGTTTCAACCGCGAGACTCTGCAAGTACGCTTCAAACAATATAATATTGCCGACGTGCTTGATATGACCATCGAGCGAGCTTTAGAGGTTTTTGACGCCTTTCCGCCAATGGTCAATCGTTTGCAGACCTTGTATGATGTGGGGCTTGGATATATTCGTGTTGGTCAACCTGCACCGACTTTGTCGGGTGGTGAAGCGCAGCGTGTTAAGCTAGCGCGCGAACTCTCGAAGCGATCCACGGGCCAGACGATGTATGTACTGGATGAACCTTCCGTGGGACTTCACGCTGCTGACGTGCACAAGCTGATCGAAGTTTTGCAACGACTGGTAGATGGGGGCAATACCGTAATGATCATCGAGCACAACCTCGATATTATCAAAGTTGCTGACTGGGTCATCGACCTGGGACCTGAAGGCGGCGACGCTGGCGGCGAGATTATTGCCCAAGGCACTCCCGAGGATATCTGCGGCTCGCCGGGATCATACACCGGTCAATTCCTGCAGAAATATGTTCAGGCAGCACACGATCAGGATTGTGTGTAGAAAAATAGACATAAAAAAGCGGGCTTACTCGCACCCCCACTTTTTTATGATAACCACTAGTCTTTCACAAATGTCCCATTTCTTAGATCTTCAAAGGCTTGTTGGATTTCTGCCTGAGTGTTCATCACAAAGGGGCCGTAGGGAACAATGGGCTCCCCAAAGGGCGCACCGGCCATCAACATGAAGCGGACAGGGGAAACATTTTCCGTGCGGATCGAGATATGATCCCCATCTTCAAATTCCACCATATGGACCGCCTCGACCAATTCGCCGTGACCATCTTCATCGATGCCAAAAATTCCTTCCCCTTCAAAAACGTAAGCGACCAAATTATGTCCTTGCGGCACAGGTAAGTTGAATTTCGTGTTCGGTTCCAGGGTGATATCCATGTAAAGAGGTTGGGCTGCAATCTCAGTGACGGGGCCGCGCACGTTCCCATATTGACCGGCAACTATTCGAACTTTCATGCCCCCCTGCTCCACTATTGGGATTGATTCCGCGGTCACTTCCTGGTAACGCGGTGGGCTCATCTTCTCCACTGCGGGCAAGTTTACCCAAAGTTGGAATCCGAAAATATTTCCGCTCGGGCCGCGTTGTGGCATTTCTTCATGCATAATGCCGCGGCCGCTGGTCATCCACTGCACATCACCAGGGCCAATAACGCCCATATTACCAAGACTATCACGATGTCGCACATTACCCTCCAGCATATAGGTCACTGTTTCGATGCCACGGTGGGGGTGAGTAGGAAATCCGACTGGTGGGCCTTCAGAGGGGTTGTTGAATGCAAAGTGGTCGAAGAGCAAAAAAGGATCAAATAGATTGGTGCGATTGGGGCCAAAGGAACGCAGCAGGCGCACACCGGCGCCTTCGATCACCATTTGTGGGGCGATAATTTGCTTGATTTTCCGAAGTGTGATTGACATACCAGGTATCTCCATAACAATAAGATTCTTACGCGTTTATTTTAGACGGTGTTTGGGATTGTTTAATTACTCCAAGAACTGTATAATCCAAAGAATTATGGATAAAACAGACCTGAATTCCAAATATAATTATAATGCCTTTATTCCGGAAAATTTTGAACCCTGGAATTGATTTGATCAAAGCCCCCCTTTAGGAGAATCTGCACCCGATTTTTCACTTTGGGATCTACAAGAAAACCATACATCATTAAGTGAAATCTGGTCGCAGAATTCGTACACCATCGTGGAGTTTGGCAGCTTTACCTGACCGTATTGTGGGATGGCGGCGCCGTCCATGAATAGCATGGCAGAAAAATATTCAGATCGAAAAGTGGGTTCATTTTTCTTGTATACAAATGAAGCCCATCCGGGGGAATTTTATCCGCACCTGACATCAATGGAACAAAAATTTAGACACGCCCGAGATTTGCGGGATGTATTGGGCGTAACGCGTCCAATTTTGGTTGATTCACTGGATGGAGCCTGCCACCGGGCTTATGGTTCCTTGCCAAATATGACCTGGATTTTTAACAGATCAGGGATGCCCCTGTATAAATCGGAATGGACCGATGTCACCAGTGTGGAACTGACCATTGAATATTTGCTACAGGTTGGAGAACGTCGGCGTAACCGGGAGCGGTTAGCTCCCTTCCGAGTTGAGCGGATCGATTTCAGGGTCCAAGATCAGGATGCTTTTTACGCGGGACTTGAACGAAGCGGCCCTAAAGCGGTGCAAGAATTTCGAGATGCGTTTAATTAATTCGTAATCTAAAATATTTACTCGCCCCCTAACATTTTAGATCCTGAGTTGCTGTCTGCTCAAGGCAGCTCGTATAATTCCACCAATACGCCGAAGGCTGCCTTAGGATGGATAAACGCGTATTTTTTTCCGCTATCAGCAATAACCGGTTGATCGTGGATAAGCCGGATCTCTTTTTCTTTGAGTTTGAGCAGCATTTCCTCGATATTATCCACTTCGAGGCAGATATGATGCATTCCAGGGCCGCGTTTTTCGAGATAGTTGGCGATTCCTGAATCGCCAGAAGTGGGTTGCACCAATTCAATTTCACTGTCACCTACGGGAAGAAAGGCGATCGCAGATTTTTCTCGAGGGACTTCTTCCTGATGCTCTAATTCGATTCCTAAAGCATCTTGCCAAAAGCCTAGAGCCTCGTTAATATCTCCAACTACCAAAGCCACATGGTCAATTTTTTTAACATTCGCCATTTGAGTATCCTTTTGTTAAAAGTTGAGTAATTCTATCAGGGAATCAAGAAAAAATTTATATCCCATGAAAATAATAACTGAACGATTAGTTCTGCGGGAATTTAAGCTGGAGGACTGGATTCAAGTTTTAGCCTATCAGTCGGATCCACGTTATCAACGTTATTACCCGTTAACAGATAGGACACCTGAAGAAGCCCAAGCCTTTGTGCAAATCTTTTTGGAACAACAAAAAGAACAGCCACGCAGAAAATTTCAGCTGGCTGTCTCGCTCAGAGGCACTCATAGTTTGATCGGTAATTGTGGGATTCGGCTAAATACTCCGAAGGCTCTTCAAGCGGATATTGGTTACGAGTTTTCGCCCGAATACTGGGGAAAAGGATATGCAACAGAAGCGGCTCAGGCGATAGTCTATTTTGGTTTTTCGATTTTGCACCTTCACCGGATATGGTCTTGGTGTATTGCAGAAAATATGGGCTCTGCACGCGTCTTAGAAAAATTGGGGATGAAATTAGAAGGACGATTGCGGGAAAATGAATATTTCAGAAATCGATGGTGGGATACGTTTATGTATGGGCTGTTGGCATCGGAGTGGAAAGAGTTGCCGCACCCTTATGAAATACAGATCATCTCAGGCTAGCTTGGATTAAATTCAATTGTGCAAAAATGATGGAAAAACCGTTTGGTATTCGGTAGAAAGAAATTTCTCTCCCTTATCTACGTTGGGTAAAACGGGTAAGCATTTTGGGGTAACCGTCTTACCTTTGGGGTAACCTTTGATGCTGTTTTGTAGACCCAGCAGGGATCGAACCTGCGACCAACGAACCTGAGGTCAATACCAGTTCGGCTACATTTGAGGGTATGTGTTACTAAAATTCTATCCTTACTAGCTTATACCAAAAATCCTAATATGTTTACACTCAAGATTTTTATTGAGTGGAGTGTTCGAACTCTCCAGATTATCAAATTTCTAACAATTCATCAAATTAGATATTGACATATATAGTATTTATTTGATATACTTCATTTATAGTGAAGTATACTAGCGTCTCAAGTTATACAGATTCGAAAGAGGTGTCAAATGTTTCATTTTTATGAAAGAAAAACAAAAGATCAGAGTGTGTTGAAAATATTGCCCTACCCGATTGGGGCCATTATCGCTTTCTTTACAATATTTACTACTGTTGGGCCTGAGCCAGCATTTTATGTTCTTGGAGGAATATTTCTGTTGACATCTGTTATGCCATTCATCACTTTCTGGAGGACTTGCAATGCTGGTTTTCTAGCAGTTGCGATGTATCTCATATTTGCAGGGTTGATGTGTGTGAGCGCTCCTGCAGCAATTCAAGACAAAAGTGAGCTTGGTTTAACTCCCTTGTTTTTAGTTGGGATGTACATATTAATGTTGGTTGTTGGTTACTTGGTATTTAACAGAAAGCTCAGATGGAGAGGGCAAGAGGTTTTTGAGTTAGCAGCGATGACGGTTGAAGATACGGGTGATAGCTTTACGGCGCGACCGCGTCCAGCAGGCCAAGTACCCATCAGCAAGACAGAAATGATCCGGTTTGTTGATTTTGTCACCACGAATTTGATAGCATTTGCTTTTCGTGAGGATAACCGGGTTGTATTCGTTCTTACACTGCCTGGAAATGATTTTCCTTACATACTTGGGATCAAAAAGGATTATTTGGAAGATACCTGGGTAGCGATTGATTATGATGGGAATATTTCAGTTAATGTTACCGAAGATGACTATTTACTATTCAAGCAGGATTTAGATTTTGATCAAATATGTCAGTCATTGGGAAATGTTTTCATTGAATTTCTTGAATTATCCAAAAATGGACAGGAATTGCAGATCATTGATAGGATGAATGCACTTCGATTAAACCCATTCGTGTAAGACGAGGTTTTTATGGATTTTAAAACTGCTGCGCAAATAAGTGCATATCTATCAAAAGATTATGCGGAAGATTTCTTCAAACTGCTGGTCAACTACCAAGATATATCGGCATCTGAAGCAGCTTCCCGACTTAGTTTGCATATTCGTACTGCCCAGGATTTCTTGGAAGGTCTGACTGCTTTGGGGATTGTGAATAAGACCGAAGTACACGAAAAGAAAAGACCATATTATCGATATAACTTAATTACCAATAAAATTAAAATCGAAGTGGATTTAACAGAATTTGCGAAAGAAAACCCAGGTGAAGGTTTAGCTCGATTAGTACGGGAAGTGAAAAATGATGGGGCGAACTTTACAATTGCTCGTTCCGGAGATTTTTTAGCTCAATAACTGTTTGGGAAGGTGATGGACGTGATCGAAAAGTAAAAAATATCAGCCTGACTACCCCGCAAGGGAATTTCTTATTCCATTTACCATTTCCCCAAGCCAGGCCACTCACCATTGCCGATATAATGGAAAAAGCCGGGGTTGAGCTAGACTACTCCACTGAGATCCAAGATATTGTTGACGAGTTGGTTAGGCTAGGAGTAATTGAGATTGTTTGAACGCTAAACCCGCAAATTATCTTCCTTGACCTTCAAAGCTAATGGATGTAAACAAACCCCTGAAAAGGGGTTTGTTCGTGGGTCCAATTTTTTTTTACTTTACCAGTTTTTCGTAACTAAATCCCAATAAAGCTCCTAAAATCAAAGTCATCACTCCGATTGGCAACAATGAAATTGGATCATACCAACCAATAATAAATACACTTGGCAGTAAGCATAAAAATGCAATTAGTATACCTTTGATCACTGGTTTTAGTTTCAAATTAGATGTTGCTAACATAAATCCTGATACTGCCCAAAGAAAAAATGCAGATAAATTGGCATCCCAAGTCAATCCTTGCATTAACATAGGTATTACATCGAGTATACCCATTACGACACCTAAACTTACGCCGAGGACGATATTATTTTTCATTTTTTTCCTTATTCGTTCTTTCGCTGAACTAGATTTTATGAAATCTATTGTAAATTCAACTCGTTTTAGCCGCACAACGATTTATTCACCTGCTCGGCGTTTTACGTTGATAACTTGCTTTGCTCTGCCTGAATTGCAGCTTTTCGCGCCGCTTACTCTGAGGCGCAGCCGAGTCAGGTGTAACTTGGAATAGCTTGCAGTAAACCTTCGATAATCACTTTATACTAGCACACCGATGGCAAAATTACACCATCGATTGCATAATCTTCTGGTGGAATATTTCCACCCACTTCCACAATCCAATTGGCAATCATGTCTGTGGTCTTGAGCGTGTCATTCTCGGATACTTCTAGCTCGATTGTAGGTAAATTGGATGCAGATGCAAGTTGACGCAGCAGGTTTTGTTCTTGAATAATAGCATCGAAATTGGCGATTTGAGAAATCCGACTTGAATTCCTTATAGATTTGCGTAATGCTTCCGGTTCTTGCGTTACTAGAATTTGATGAAAACATAGTTTTTTCATGCGTTCTTCTAACCAATCAAAATCGTGTTCCGCGTGATAATGCTGTAACTGGTATTGGCAGGTTGAAAGGTGAAAACGGTCAATAATCCATCCTGTGTGTCTTTGTAATTCAATCAAGCTTACCCAAGTGCGGTAGTTTTGCATCGCCTGGGCTTCTTCTTCTGGTGTGAAGTCGATGAGTTTGTCGCCCCAAGGGAATTCAGTGAAACTACACCATTTGGCAGAGATCACAGAAGTAAAACACCTTTCCCAACTTCTACCAACAATTCTAGGATGTTTGCTGAGTGCTATAGCAATTTCTTTTGTCCCGGCAAAATCAGTTCCTTCAATGATAATTCTCGGTCGCAGGTCTTGCATTTTGATATATTCCTTTTGCTATATTTATGCGTGATATGATATAGAAGTTGTGTAACACTTTTTATTGGATCACTGGAAATGATGATGGAAATAATTTTAGAGTCAACGATTGTTTGCCCAGAATGTGGCTTCTCAGAAAAACTGGAGATGCCATCTTCATACTGACAGGCTTTTCATACATGTGCTAGGTGTAGCACTGTCCTGCGTCCCAAACCCGGTGAATGCTGTGTGTTCTGCTCTTATGGAGATGGGCATTGCCCATCCAAGCAAAAGGAACAACTCTAGGGTTGTTATTTTTATCGTTGAATTTTTCACTTAAGGGGGAAATTGGTTTTTTTTACTTAAGATTGAGATGGTTATCACAAGGATAAATTTAAAAATTTGTATTCTAACCGTTATTTCTTTGGCGACACATTTAGATAAAAAAGGTCTCGCCACAATTGTCTATGACGAGACCAAATAACCTAAAACTATTTAGTATTCAATGACGCGAGGTAGTTCTTTGGCTTGAGCTACCCATTGTTCAACGTTTGATTGGGGAGGAACTCGGCGTACAAGGTTTTTTGCAGCATTTACTTCAACCATTTTAGAATATAGATTAGCAGCGTTTCTTTGAGCAAGTTCAGGGACTGTATCTACTCCAGCTGCTTCCAATAAATCAGCGTACTCACCCCCAACACCTTTGATACGGAAGAGATCTGCATGGTTAATCCATTCCAAAATTAGCTTTGGAGATATGTCTGTTTTCTCCGCTAATTCTTTGCGTGCTTTTGCTGTTTTACCAGCTTTGAGCAAAGCATTCGTGGTCGTAATACCCACCGCAACTAACTTTTCAGCATAAATGGACCCAATTCCTTCAACCTTAGTAATATTCATTTTGTTGTGCTCCTTTTGTGATATGGTTTTTTAATGGTGGTTATCGCAAGTCAGGGGCAGCCCGTATCCCGGAGGGTAGGGCTGCCCCTGACTTTGCTTTACTGACTTAATTGGCTTAAATATTCACTGAAATCGATACCTTGGAATTCAATTTTCTCGAATACATCCTTGGTTACGGTATCAATTTCTCTAGTTGCTGATTTTGTTGTGTTTGTTAAACTTTACTAGAAGTTCCATGAAATTTCTTACTTGATCTTCCGAAACATTGTCTTTCGGGGTGCCCGCAATTTCCAGAGATAATTCTTGCAGTTGACTAAGGCTGCTTATGTAATTTAATGTATATTCTCGGTCTTTGGGGGTCTGCTTACGCAAAACCATAATCAAATCACGGGTGGCTTCGTTATCGTATTTTTCCCCGAAAAAGTATTCTATCGGCGTATCCAAATAATTAGCTAATTTGTGTAGATCTACAGCCGATATTTGTATTTTTCCTTGCTCAAGTTGTGAAATCGCTCCAACAGTGCGATCTAAACATTCTGCTAATTGTTTTTGAGTTCGCCCCTTTTTTAGACGTGCGTTTCTTACCCGTGTTCCAATTTCTTTGATGGTAATAGACATAATTTACTCTTAACTAAAGGGAAAGTGACCTGCCCCACATAGTTGTACCACATACTAAGATAGACTCACTTGCTGATTTTGGGGAGTCAGCGCCAGCACAGCAGCTGGGGCTGGTGGCTTGTAATCTAGTGAGCTGTGGGGTCTGATGGTGTTGTAATGGCGGCATCGTCACCCGTTGGGATGTGCTCGCTGGGAATGCCAATGACAAACTGCAATGGGTTCCCAGCCTGGATGCCCATCAACAGCTTTTCGGAACGCCGCCCACCCAAGCCAGTGCTGACCGAGGCGTTTTCTCAGCGGACAATGAGACCGAAGCCAAGAACCGAGGCATCAAACAAGTTGTCCTTCCCAAACTGGGTAAAAAGTCAGAGAAACGCCGCCAACATGAGAAACAACCCTGGTTCCGCAGAGCTCGTAAATGGCAAAATGGTGTTGAAGGACGCATCTCAGTTCTCAAACGTTGCTACCACCTTGACCGCTGTCTCAATCATGGTCATGATGGCTTCCATCGTTGGGTCGGTTGGGGCGTGATCGCCCACAATCTCAACAAAGTTGAGCCAACTTTGGTCGCAAGATCTGGATAAATTGATAAGGTTCAAATTGCTTTTCATGCCAACGCGACTACTTTCCGCGTTTCGCACCAAAAACTAACTTGTTCAATCAATCCACGTTGTTCAAAGCTATTATACAACGGGTTATCAACCATTCTGTAATCCCGAATGGGATCACAGAGTAGCCAAGCTTGATACGAGCAACATGAATTTATTTTCGAAAATGTATCTATCCAGGTTTTGCAATCAAGACATCGAAGCCCGAACGGTTGACTGAGGTAGACGGTTTATTGTACACTGGACTTAACCGATTCACTACTGGGAGGGAACTAAACTTTTCGCAACACTTCATAGCTTCATCGATTTACGTAATTCAAAAGGAGAAAGGAAGATGGCCAAAAAATGGGATATCTTTATCAGTCATGCAAGTGAAGATAAACGCAGTGCAGCACTGCCACTCGCTGAGGCGCTGCGCCAGGCAGGACTCAGAATCTGGATCGACGCGAGTGAAATCCAGATCGGCGACAGTTTGCGCCAGCGAATTAATGAAGGACTTGCCAAAAGTAGATATGGGTTAGTCATCCTCAGCCCAAACTTTCTGAGGAAATCCTGGCCCAAAGATGAGTTGCAAGCCCTGTTAGCCCAGGAAGAGGCAGGCGAAAAGGTTGTGATCCCGGTTCGGTACAATATCAGTCAGCAGGAGATCACCCAAAACTATCCGCTGATCGCTGATCGGATCAGCCTGACCTTAGAAGACGGGCAGGATTATGTCGTTGACCAGATCATAAGATTGGTGGGCCGACCCAACATTGCGGAAGTCACAGACATTGCTATCGATTTTTCCCACCAACAGCATCAATGGAATAACCTCGACTCAGCCATCAATCAGAGCAAGCAGCCGTTTACAAAAATCGAACGGGGAATTCTCGAACAACCGGATCTCATTCAGGACAGTCGCGTACTTGTTATACCCCCTCCCAGGCAAATGCATTTTACTAAACCAGAAATTGATCAGATCGAAAATTGGGTTGATACTGGTGGTGGCTTGTTCCTTATGGGTTATTATGACGAACGTCACCATTCAAGTAATTTCAGCGAGTTAGCATGGCGATTCGATTTCAATTTCCGAGATGATCTTTTACTGCCCTCTCCGAAATCCAAAGAGAACATAGGTCAGCTGAGCCAGAATGCGCGCAGCCAAGTCTTTAGCCGCAGCTCTAATTACGCAGTCAGAGTGACAATCAACTCGCAATCACCCACTCATCCAATCCTGAACCAAGTTCAAGAATTAGCCTTTCTTTCATCGGCATCGATTGTTTTAACTTCTACTGAGGAACAAAACTGGATTTTGCGCAGTCCCGAAGATACTTATATCATGAGACCAATCGGTCATATCCAATCTGATGGATCCAGACCGGCCATCGATAAGTGGGAACCAGACCAACAAGGTACCGTTCCTATACTTGCTGCTCGAACCTGGAATCAAGGGCGCATCGTGGTCTCTGGTACCTGGAAGCTCTGGATTGTCGATTATGGGGATAATCGACAGTTAATCGAAAACATACTTCAGTGGCTTTCAGGAGAATAGTATATCTCCGTATTTATTTACCTGCCGGCCATTGTGGGCAGGTGACGCGGTACTCTTCTTTCGGAAAAAATCTGTTCCATTCGGTCTGTGTAAAATTTCTTCCGGCAATTGTGCAAGCTAGATTCTCCCATAATAATGGATCCATATCCCAAGAAAAGATCGTGCTCTCCTGATCAACCGAATCCAGAAATTGATTATCTGGACTGAATTGCAGTTTTATCACCGCACTTTCATGGCCTTTTAGTGGGATACTATAAATTTGGCTAGAAGGTAAATCCCATAATCTAATTTCGGAATCATAACAATCGGGTGATGGATCGCGTTTATCAATATCGGTACATATTCCTGCAGCAAGAATTCTTTTGTCAGGACTTATAGCCAAGCTGGAAACAATTCCGGAAAAACCACCAAAATGCGTATTTTCTATTGTGAGACTGCTTTGAATACAATTTGACTGATAATCAATTTGTGATACTTTTTGAACACAATGACCTTCAGCAATCAGTCTGCCATCTGGACTGGTTCCTGAGACTTCACCGGATGAATTCCATTCCACAAATGTGTCTTGATTATTGTCAGGTGGATGGTCGATTCGAATCCTGTTAGGTGGATTTTCCAAGTTGAACAAGATGATATGTCCATTTCCGACACTGGCCATACGATTGCAATCTGGAGAGAACACTAAGCTTTCCACCTGACCTGGGTGTTGAAAGCTATATTCTGTTGGACCATTAAACAAGATCACCCCATCAGCTCTGCCTATTCCTATCAATCCATTGCATTCCAGGGTGAGGCTGGTAATCGAGGTTTGGTTATCACGCCATAATTCTTCCTTCATTTCTTCCCCTCGACCCAAAAGATAAACAATATCCGTGCTTTTTGACACTGTTGCTGCAATGTAGGGATCTCTCGCTAATCGATCTAGTGCATGCACAATCTGGAATTCTTTCTGAAAGGGAAATCAAAGAAAGGATCACAAATATCGAAGGCAAGAATGGAAACTTATCCGATGATGATATTAATCGGATTGCAGAAAGTATATTAAAAAAGATGAGTGGGGAAGAGAAAACTTAAAGAATTCAGGTAAAGTTTCGGGTACAAAATAGCCCCAAAAAGGGGCTAAAAGTGGTCCCAACAGGGATCGAACCTGTGTCCAAACGAACTTGGGTTCTGTTCCTGGTAGGTTACGAAACTTTAGTATTCAATAGCGCGGGGTAACTCTTTGGCTTGTGCCACCCATTTTTCAACAGTTACTTGGGGCGGAACTCGACGCACAAGTTTCTTTTCAGCATTAACTTCAACCATTTTAGAATACAAATTGGCAGCATTTCTCTGAGCCAGTTCAGGGATTGTATCTACTCCAGAAGCTTCCAGTAAATCAGCATATTCACTTCCAACACCATTGATCCGGAAGAGATCTGCGTGGTTAATCCATTCCAAAATTAGTTTGGAAGAAATGCCGGTTTTCTCCGCCAATTCTTTTCGCCCTTTTGGGGTTTTGCCAACCTTGAGCAAGGTGTTTGTGGTCTTAACTCCAGCAGCGACCAGTTTTTCAGCATATACGGATCCAATTCCTTCAACTTGGGTAATATTCATTTTTTGATATCTCCTTTAGTGAATTTGTTTTACCAAATAATACTATAAAAATAGGAATACATTAATCCTTTCTAAAAGATTTAATACTCCAGCTCATTAATAATTCGGTTTCATGTTTATTCAAAAAAATCCCCCAAACGATTATATAAATGGGCCCAGCAGGGATCGAACCTGCGACCAAACGGTTATGAGCCGTCCGCTCTACCACTGAGCTATGGGCCCTGCTTAAGCTTCAAGTGCTCCAGTAACACACACCAGGAGAAGTTATCTTGGCACGTGCCATTTTAAACAGGAGCACTCTTGCTTTGAGCGGGTGACGGGATTCGAACCCGTGAATGTCAGCTTGGAAGGCTGATGCCTTACCACTTGGCGACACCCGCTTATCATCCCTACGTTGTTGGGATTGCGCAGAAATTTTACCTTGAGGCGGGTTTATGGTCAAGCATTGTATGTCAAAGGTTGCCTTCCAGATGAATCTGATGTAAAGTATGTTTGCAATCAAGCTAATTATTCTATGGAGGTGCTGGGTATGTTAAAGAGAATTTCTCCTTTAGCAAGTGAAGATGAATCCTTTTCTTGGTGGTGGTTCGGAATTCAAGTAGGGGTGGTCGCAGCTTTGGTCATATTGTGGTTACTCAATCGACAAAAGAAGAGGAAGTTGATCCCAAAAAATCTTGGTGTTGATTCTCTTGGGGATGCTAAATCGATCCCATTACCCGATGAACCACTTGATGCCAGCGAATCAGCTTTACCTGCACAACCAAAACCGACAAAAGCAGATGATTTGCGAAAAATTGAAGGGATTGGCCCAAAAATTCAAGCCACTTTACAAGCTTCTGGGATAGAAACTTTCTCTCAGCTAGCTGCGGCCAAACCCGAAGAGATCAAGGAAATTCTTAGGGATGCTGGCGTCCGAATTGGATATCCAGACACCTGGCCTGAGCAAGCGGCATTGGCCGCAAAGGCCAAGTGGGATGCTCTGGCTGATTTACAGAGCACGCTCCAAGGTGGTCGGAGAGTTGCATAGAGAATTGTATTTTAGGATTTTATTTAGATGAGAAAGCTCACTCTATTTCTGATTGCCATTTTTCTGTTGTTTCCGGCAGGGCTTTCTACTCACGCACAAACTGATCGCCCCCAAGTATTATCGATGGGAATTGAAGGCCCTTTAACGCCTTCCTGGCCTGAATATCTGGAGCGCGGTTTGGAAACTGCGGAACGCCGCGGCGTGGAATTGATCGTATTTCAGATTAACACACCCGGTGGCAGCACAGACCTGATGCAATCGATAGTTGAAATGATGCGGGGCAGCGCAATCCCGATTGTGGTATATGTCGCACCGCGCGGCGCGATGGCTGGCAGCGCCGGAACTGTGATAACGCTGGCGGGGCATGCCGCAGCTATGGCCCCTGAAACCATTATTGGCGCGGCCAGCCCTGTGGGTTCGCAAGGGGAAGATTTGGGTGAAACCATTGAAACTAAACTCAAAGAAGCCATCAGAGCCCAAGTGCGTACTTTAGCAGCAAAACGCCCACAGGAAGCCATTAAGTTGGCTGAAGCTACCATCGAAGAAGCGAAAGCCGTTTCTGCTGAAGAAGCCCTTGAAATCGGACTCATCGATTTTATTGCCAGAGATATCCATGATTTGCTCACTCAACTAGATGGCTTTATCGTTGAAACTGCCACGGAAGAAATCACACTCAATACTGAAAATGCTGAGATAACAACGATGGAGCTTTCTTTCATCGAAGAATTGCTCAGTATCCTTACCAACCCCAATATCGTTTTCATTTTACTCAGCATTGGGGTTCAAGCCATCTTGATTGAGCTTTCCAGCCCTGGAGGTTGGGTGGCAGGATTTATTGGTGTAGTCGCCCTGTCACTGGCTGCCTATGGTTTAGGCGTCCTGCCAGTAAATTGGTTTGGACTGATCTTTTTAGCAACGGCGTTTGTGCTTTTTGTCCTCGATCTTAAGGCCCCCACGCACGGAGCCCTCACCGCCGCGGGGGTGGGTTCGCTCATTGTCGGGGCGCTGGTGCTCTTCAATTCGCCGGCCACACCGGAATTTCAAAAAGTGTCAGTGCCTTTGGTTGTGGTTTCGTCTCTACTCACTGGCGGAATGTTTGCAATTGCGATGGCATTTGCCATCAAAGCCCAAAGCACACCCATTCGCATGGGACAAGAAGCCCTTATAGGAAGGATCGGAACCGTCAAGCAAGAGATTCCTTCCTTTGGATCAGGGCAGGTGCAATTAGCCAGTGAGCTTTGGACAGCCGAACTCGCTGAAAGTGATACGGCTATCCCTAAAGGAACTCGCGTGGAAGTAATAGCGGTTCAGGGCATCCGGTTGAAGGTGCGAGCCATCCCGTAGTAGCATCTCAATTCTAAAATATTACCGAAGATCGGAACCTCAGTTTAAAAACTGAGGTTCTCTTATTATTCTCTTATGCCCAAAATTAGATGAAAGCGGTAGAATCATGCACGTCAGATCTAAAAAAATTTAAGGAATAAACAATGCCTTTTGAACCCACAAGAGACCGGATCAAACCGGAAGAAATTGATACCACTCCCAAGCGCCGTCCGCCGTGGATTCGGGTGCGAGCCCCGATGGGTGATACTTACGAAGAAGTGCAGAAATTGATGCGCTCAAAGGAACTGAATACCGTTTGTGAAGAGGCGATGTGCCCGAATTTAGGGGAATGCTGGGGTTCTGGTACAGCCACATTTTTGATGTTGGGGGACGTATGCACCCGCACCTGTGGTTTTTGCGACATTAAACGTGGTGCTCCATCACCCCTCGATTGGATGGAGCCAGAACGGATTGCCCAAGCTGTGGCTCAGATGAAATTAAAGCACGCAGTGATAACCTCGGTTAATCGTGACGACCGTCGCGATGGCGGCGCACCCATCTTTGCCATGGTAATCCGTCGTATTCGTGAGTTGCAGCCAGGCTGCTCCATCGAAGTGCTGGTTCCGGATTTCAAAGGAAGTGTGGAAGCGCTGCGGATTGTGATGGAAGCGCGCCCCGAAATATTGAACCATAATGTCGAGACCGTTGCCGCGTTTGTTTAAGAATGTGCAGCCGCAAGATAACTATGCCTGGGCACAAGCGACCTTGAGTAACGCCAAGAAACTTGACCCGGAGGTGCTCACAAAATCGGGTATTATGCTGGGATTAGGGGAAACTATGGATGAAGTCAAGGATACGATGCGCGATCAGCGTTCTTGGGGTGTGGATATCCTCACCATTGGGCAATATTTGCAACCCAGCCGCAAACACCTTCCGATAGATCGCTATTACACCCCCGAAGAGTTTCAAGAATTAAAGGAATTTGGATTGGAAATTGGTTTCCAATGGGTTGAAAGCGGGCCTTTGGTGCGCTCTTCTTATCATGCTGCCGAGCAGGTGCGTGCTTTGAGCATTGTGCACCGCAAGTTATATGGAGAAGATTAGAATTGGTAAGTTGGAACAGATGGTAACTCAAAGAGGCGATCCACAATGGATCGCCTTTTCTTTTTTGGAGATATAACTACGGTTCAGGTTTTTCTGGATTGTGAGGCGGTTGCCAGGGCCAGCGACCTTCGATCTCCACCACCAGTGACCAACCCAAAATAATCCGGATCAGAACCAACAAGCCTAAAACCCCCACATTTTCAAAGGTTGGCTCTAGAGCCACTGTGCGGACAACATCTGCGGCCACCAAAATTTCGAGTCCTAGCATAAGGGTTCGGGCGAGTGCGTGGCGATAGTCTGTATAATGCTCCAACTTTTGAGGAGATTTCTTGTATATCCGATAAAAATATTTTGCAGTGCTGCTAAATACACCAATTAATATCCAGGCAACGGCCACGAGTTCGAGGATAATCGAGATCCACTCAATTATCCCTAAAATGGGTCCTTCGCCTTCTAACAAAATTAGGGAAAGGTTCATCGATCAATTTCCTCTACCGTTTTTTTTACAACCAACTCAACCAGTTGGGCGTAATCGTGTGCGCCATTGCTAGATGGCGCATATTCGTAAATCGATTTCTGATGGGCTGGGGCCTCAGCCAACCGAACATTATTGCGGATCGGTTTGGCGACCTCCCCAGGGAATTGGCGTTCCATACTCGCTAAAATCGAGCGATCTTTGCGCAGCCGGCCATTGTAAAGCGTAGGTAGAATCCAGGATAAACGTACTTGATGGTTGGGTATTTTGCTAATCGCTTTCAATGTGCCAATAACTTGATAGGTCCCTACCAGGGCCAAGTGGCTCATCGGCATCGGGATGATTAACTCGTTGACAACCATCAATCCGTTTTCACTAACTTTATTCGCTGAAGGAGGGAAATCGATGATGATGAAATCATACAGACCGCGAACACCATTCAGTTTCTCTGATAGCACCCGGCGAGCTTTGCCAGCACTCTCCAATTTCCAAAGTGACCCATCCACACTCAGTAATTTGGGACTCCCTGGGAGAACATCTAAATAGTCACGGGCAGGATAAATGCATTCGGGAATACTTGCTTTCCCTTCAAATAACTCCGCCAAGGTTTTGGAAAATTTGACACCAAATTGGGTGGCTAAACTTCCGTGTGGATCAAGGTCAATACACAGTACTTGATGTCCCAATCGGGCTAACCCAGCGGCCAGGCTGATTGCCGTGGTCGTTTTTCCAGTGCCACCTTTGTAATTCAAAATGCCGATACTTCTACTCATCCATTTTCCATTTCGGTTGCCGTGAAAAAATTATACCCGAAGCCTTTTCAAAATTGGGAACCCCTAAATTATTGAAGGTGAATGCTGGGTTATTTATAAGCCACCACCCCAAAAGCTCGTGGAACTCGCTGTACTCGAGAAAATCCAACTTGCTCTAACCGCTGGATCGCACCAGCCGTTGTCCGACGCCCTGATTTGCTCTCAGGATCACCGATATAGTGGAAAGCCCTACCATGGGGTTTGAGCACACGGTACATCTCGGCGTAAAAATCTCCGCTGTACAAATGACCTGCTAGGCTGAAGGTCGGTGGATCGTGGATGACGCGATTAAAGCTGCTGTCTTCCAACGTTTCGATAACATCGAAGCTGTCACCCATCCGCTGCTCGATCTTGGAATTATCAAACAACCCTTTTGACCAGGGGTTTTGGCGGCAGATCTCTTGCGCGGCGAGATCAAGCTCCACAGTGATGACATGGTCTGAAACTCTGGCCGCGGCAATAGCTGTGTAGCCCAAACCAGTGGCTGTGTCGAGCACACGGCCCGCGGGATGAGCTGCTTTGATTTTCTCCCGAGTGTCACGTTCTGGATTGGTATCCTTAATGCGGTGCATAGGGATTCCAGAGATCAGCATCGTCGGAGCTTTCTCTGTGGGGTAAAGACTGTAGGTACTGTTGGTCAGTTCAGAAAAAGTCAAAATTTTCTCTGGGATGCCATTCATGAGGACAAAACAATTATTGGGGGAGGCAGCAATCTCGTGGATGGCTTCCCAACTGAGAATTTCAAGCTCCGGAATCTCCACACCCGCTGAAGTGATGACCCCTTCAAGTGTTGAAATATTTAAATCGAGTGAGAGGCTGATACGGCTGCCCATTTCCCCCTGCTGTTTCAAGATTGGCGCTGTCTGATAATGGGAGAGAATCAATTTATTCATCTCTGCGGAGGACCACAATGGTGATATCGTCAAATTGCTTGCCCGCGGGGCTAAACTCAATAACCGCTTTTTCGACGGTGGCGGCTAAATTCTCGGCATCAGCCACCTGATTTTCCAGAATTATTTGCTGCAACCGTTCCATCCCGAATTCTTCATTTTTATGATTGACGGCTTCGGTGACGCCATCCGTGTAACTCACTATGAAATCGCCTGTGTTTAACATAATCTTTTCTTGTTGGTAAACGAAATCTTCATCGATACCTATAGGGATGCCGGTGGGCATCAGTAACTCCAGCTGGTTTGTTGCCTTGCGGAATAGCAATGGTGGATTATGGCCAGCATTAACGTAAGTCATATCACCTGTATTCGGATTAAGCTGCCCATAGAAAAGGGTGACGAATAATCCATGAGTGGATTCCTGGCATGTTAAATGATTGGCTTGCGAAATTCCTTCTGCCGGTGAGCCAATTTGATGCAGGCTGGCGCGGATAATGCTGCGAGTGAAAGCCATGAATAAAGCCGCCGGCATGCCTTTATCCGTCACATCCGCGATCACAATGCCAATGGGTACGTCGCGATTGAATAGTGTATAACCAGCACCATTTAGTTCAATGAAATCGTAAAAGTCACCTGAAACCTCCCTGGCAGGATTCCAGCAAGCGGCGAAAGTCCAACCATCTATTTGGGGTAATTGCTCGGGCAACAATCCGGTCTGCACACTGAGCGCCATACCCAACTCTCTTTCCATGCGGCCTTTTTCGACAGCTTCTTGATACAAATGGGCGTTTTCGATAGCGATTGCCGCGGTCGAGGCAATCGCTGAAAGTAGATCCAGGTCGTCATCATTGAAACCGCCGGTTTTATTGAATAATTCAATCACACCAATGGCTTGTTCGTTCACCAGCAGTGGAGCTGCGATCAGGCTATGGGTTACAAAACCACTCTGCTGGTCGGCCCTCTGGTAAAAGCGCGGATCGTTATTTACATCATTGACAATCGTCCCTTTTTTATTGGTCACCACCCATCCGGCAATGCTGTCATCCATCGGGATTTGGAAAGGTTTGACTTGATCGGATTTATCACCGAGGGCCACCTGAAAAACGAGATTTTCGCCTTCCACGGTCAGGAGCGACGCCGCGGGTGCTTCGAGTGCTTGCTGAACCCTTTGGAGTGTCGTGGTGAGGAGTTGGTCTAAATCTAGTTGGGATGTCAGATCAGCGCTAATCTCAAAGAGCATACTAACCCTTTGGAGCTGCTCTTGTAAATCGAGATAATTTTGAGCGTTGTCGATGGCCACTGCGGCGTTGGCGGCGATCGCGGTTAAAAGGTCCAATTCGCGATCTGTAAAGATTCCCTCCTGTCCGCGATTTTCAACATAGATAACCCCCTGGAGACGTCCCTTACATTTGAGCGGCACACAGAGAATTGATTTTAATTGTAGATCGAAAATGCTGGCACTTTTATTAAAACGATCATCGGTTTTGGCATCATAACTGAGTATTGGTTCTTGCGTGTTAATCGTCTGTTCAATAATGCTGCGGGAAACTTGAAGTTTGGTGTGATCGAGGATTTGTCGTTCGGCACCTCTGGCAACATGAAAAAATAACTCTCCATCGGATTGGCGTGAGATCACGAATCCCCGTTCTGCGCCGATAGCATTAAGCACTTCGTCAATGATACGATCGAAAATCTCAACGATATTCAAAGAAGAGTTAAACGCTTGGGATGTGCGGTACAGTAATTCGAAGCGCTGGCCGCTAGGGTGTGTTTGATCTGACATGAAAAGATTTTACCAGGATTAAAAAAAGGCAACCAATTAATCACCTTTCCGAGGAAATCAATGGTCTAGGCTGGCTTGAAAAATGTTATCTTACTTAGGGCGATTGCATTTACTCTGTATTGGCAGCCTCCCGCACATTTTCCCTTTTGTAGGAAGTCTGACTGAACATGCGATTGTCTTATTACCTTAATTTGAAGTTTATATAAATGTATCTTTCTTAGGGTAAGATTAGCAGCAACCCGCGACTGGAACTAAACTTTTCTGCTCGGCGTCAAGGAACGTTTAGACCGTAAAGTGTTGCATTTCACAGTAAAAATTTTGAACTGATTGGTACACAGCAATACAATATGATAGGAGATCCTATGCGAAAGACAACCGTTTTTATTGGGCTAACTTTAGCCAGTTTGGTTATTATGGCTTGTGGGTTTGTTGGGGCTGTTCAACAGAATATTGATGTGAACCCCATTGATTCCAAAGATGTAGGAGAAGACTTAATCGCTGCAGATGATGTCGATGTGGAAGAGATTGAAACCGAGTTCTCAAATTGAAATTGCTCCTGTTCCTGTTGACCCCGTTCAGTCAGCAAAAAACTGCCTGGCAAACACCTGGGAGATCAACGGCCTTAATGACTACGTTGTTGCTGCGGTCCCCCCTGAATTAGCCAAAGAGTATAATCTGCAATACGAAGATACGAGAGGACAAGCTTACTTCACGCTGACACCTGAGGGTCAGATCATATTGGATGCTGAAAATCTAATCCTCCTTTTTTCAGCTAAGATTTCGATTTTTGAAGTTCCAGTTACTGTTCTCATCGATGGAACTGCTATTGGAAATTATGATGTAGATAGCACCACCCTGACGACTTTTGATATGGATACCAGCAGATTGACCGCTTCTGCTCAGGCGCTCAATGAAGATTTGATTGAACCTGACCAAATTATAAACTCAATCCCTTTCATCAATCCCCCGTTCAATACCGCAAAATATTCTTGCGAAGGGGATACATTCGAGTTGAAATTATCAGGGTACTCAGGAAATATCCCCCCGTTAGTTTTTCAGGTTGTTGAGTAAACTTATTTTGACAGTTACCTGATCGATACAAGCTCAGAAATAAAAACACTCTGGTGAAAGTTCCAGAGTGTTTTTTGTGGGCGGTATTGGCCCCAACTCGAACCGCCCTCCCCATGATTTTTCTTCAAAAATCATGTTCGGTGGTAATGAGTTACGTCAAAATTACTTATCAGAATGATAATTTTGAACTCAGATATCGTCAAGTATCGGTGGTGTTACCTATTCAATTAATTCCATTTTCGTACCTTGGAGAAATGACAATTTATTTTCTCTCCATTCTTAGACAAGTGCAAGGATAGCCAGCATTATCACTCTTGAAGCGCCTGACATCTTGAAGCCCTTCGCTTTTGTAGAGGCTAATTGCGTTTTCATTCCCCGCAAGGACAATAGTCCAGGCTTCGCTGCCAATGCTATTGACCCTTCGTTATTATTCCAGCAATGCCAATGCAGCGTGAATCCATTCTCAGAACAATGATTTACACAGGCAGATGCAGCAATCGTTGCCATTCCTTGTTTTCTGTGTTCTGAAACTGTGGCTACGCCTAACTCGTAATCCATCTCGCTCACATACACTTTCAAACACCAACTTGCTATTTTTCTTCTTTTATGAGGCAGTATCCAAATCCCTTGCCAAGAAAGTCTTGATCTGTGCGCCAGAATGATCGCATCCAACCAATTTGAATGACTTCAATTTATCATGACATACTCCTGTAAATCACTAGGGTTCTTTGCTCACCACATTTTAAATGGATCATAAATTTGCAGTACGGAGCACCACTGATGATGGATTGAACGATTTCTACATCAACTGCCTTGTTCAAGAGATTTATCGCCAGAGAATTCTTATGCTAAGGTCGAGCATCTTGCGCTTGGAGTGTGGCAATGTGCCCTTGAATATCCTTGTATACATTATCATTTTCTGGCAGGTGGAGGGCAACAAGTGCATGTGATGCATTATTTAGATAAGGTTCGGCAGCCTCCAACTGAAGTGAGATGGACTTTGTTCTCCATCATCCTTAGGCAACCTGATTGCCCTATTACTTAGGTTCGGACAAAAGATGGGACATTACCATAGACTAAGAGAGGGAGCAAGGCCAGGACAGCCTGGGCAATGCTAGCCAGAATATCATCAGAAAGCTTTGGTTTTTGTATGAGGAAAACAAAGGGACCCGAATAAAGGCGCCATTTTCGATATTGAGAAATCATTTCATTAACCTCACCAAAGAGATGATCGTGGATCAGGCTTGGGTCGAGCTTGCCATAGGTAACATCTCGCTGAGAGCTTCACCGAAGAACAAAGCGATGATAAAGGCTATCAAGGTGAGCGCGATCATCTTTTCGAGATTATCCTGGCGTTTATTCATCAGCTTGGGTAAATGCAGCAAGTCTTTACAGTGTCTAAACGTCATTTCGATTTTCATGCGGTTCTCGAAAATCTGCCGGGCGGTCTTCGGTTCCAGGCTGGAGATCACCCATAAGGGATTGCGCAGTCCTTTGCGCCAGGTGCCGATTAGATTAACAGGAACGACACCCAGATCGTAAAACTGGCGATGGATGACGGTTTTCCCAGGGCGTACCAATAGCTTTATGGGCCGGCCCTCGGCAGCGATCAGGCGGGGTTGCTTGTGCTGATCCCCTAGATTCAAGCGGATCACAAATGGGATTTCTTCGATGTACAGCCGCTCCATCAAAGCTCGATAGTTGAACTCCCGGTCCAATACCAGGGGTTTATCGCCTAGCAATTCTTTGACTGTCGCAAAACAGGGCACATGTTCTTGATTCCGGGAAGTCACCGCTCTCCAATCGTTTTCGAAGAATAGGTGATGAAATGGAAGGGGATGGCCCGACCCCGAAAAGGGGTAGATAAGACCAGCAGCCAATAGCCTGGGGTTGGTCCATCCGAGAGGGTCCCCACATACTCCGTTTTCGGGGCTTTGTACCTCGGCATCTCTGTCGGATCCCCCATCACAAGGTCGGCCTCCTCCTGATATAACCGCAGCAAGGCTTCCTTCACATTGGTTTCCGCTAGGAAACGATGGATGGCTTTGTAGTTACTCTCGCTTTTCCCCTGCATTTCTTCCGCAATATGCGTCAAGCGCGGTGATATCGCCGCAATTATCCCGTGGATAATTGCCCCTCCTTTTTTCGCTTGCTTCTCGTCATCGATCAGGTACTGCATGAATTCAGAATAGTTGATAAACTTGTTCATGGAAGCCTTCTTTCTGAGATACCTGGCTAGGGTTACTCTCAGCTTAGAGGCTTCCGCTTCTTTTTTCAAGTCCTTTGTCCCATCTTTTGTCTCAACCTAAGTAACTCTTACAATCACTCGGCGACCGGTGACACGCCGGAGGCCTCATTCGTTCCAGCCGTTAGGGTAAGGGAATAGTCCACTCCACCAATACACTCCCGATTCTAGAGAATTGGGAGTGTAACTTTCATCTATGTTTTTGATATTTGCTATAGCAAGGTGCTACCCCCCGCCGCTGTGCTGAGGGGTGCTATTTCCGTTGGCTAAGGTTCGGAAATGATATCCCCAAGGTCTAAACCTGGCATTGTCCCGCCGTTACTGATAATCCACTTGCTGTTTTCGCTGAGCTCCTGAGCCATCAAGACCTGAATGTATTGCTCACCTAGGGTTCCTTGGTTCTCAAGTTCTTGGAGAATAATCCGCAATGCTTCTGCTTGAGCCTCTGCAAGCTTTGTAGTCTCGTAGGCTTGGGCTACTGCGAGCTTTTCTGTTTGGTAGGCTTCTCCCTCGGCTTGCTTTTGAGTAGTATAGAACTGGCTGTCCGCCAGAGTACGTTGTTGTTCAGCCTCGGCCGCAGCCTGTTCCTGAAGTTGCTCTGCCACCATCTTGTTTTTAATCGCGCCAACCACTTCTGCCGGTGGTGCTGCATTCTGGATTTGTACGAGAACAAAATTAATCCCATATTGATTCTCTTTTTCCTGCAGGATTGCCATCACTTCTTGGTTAATCTCCGCACGACTGTGCATGACCTCGTCCATATGGCGGGTATTGACCACATCCCTTAGTGTGCCCTTGACAAAGCCGTCGACGATTGCCTCTGGATCCAACACTTCAAGCTGATAACGCACAGGGTCAACCACCTTATAGGTGTAGAGTAGCGATACATCCATTGTGACATCGTCAGCTGTCATAGCGGCCAGGCTTTTGATTATTCCTGAACGTTCGATGACAATTACCCCAATGACCGTATCCACAAAGGGGATCTGAACATGCCAACCAGGTTCGCCAATGCCAATGAATTTACCACCCCTCAAGTGTAAGCCTCTCTCGTAAGGGCGGATTTTATAAACCGCTGCCCGCGCCAGAGAAAAGAGCATCCCCCCCACAATGAGAAATATCAAGATCAGCAGGGCATTTTTATACAGTTTTTCCAGACATCCTTGTAAGATTTGATTTTTAACAGCTTTTTTTTTATGATCTGCTTCAATTTGGGTATTTTCTACCATGGCAAACCTCCACCTTTGCATCCCTATTTATATCTGGCATGTAATGATCGTTCATAGATTAGACACCAGTCCATGCAAAAACCCTCATTTTTAGGGATGCGCTGCGTTCCAAGATTCCCACGTGATCCTACAGTAATTCTTATCAATAACGGATCTACCTACCTATTAAAAAGACATTCACACCTGAAATTCATAATTGGATCGCAATAAACCTACTTGCTCTTGCCGGTCCCCTATAATATGGTGACCTTCACGCTCCCCTCAGGATTGCGAGATTTTGCCAGAGGGAATCAGCAATTGTGCTACAACTTGCTGTTCCAGCTCTCTGCCAAAGCCAGTCAACAACTGGCCAAAGACTCTCGCTTTGGGGGTGGACAATTGGGGATGATCGACCTCCTACACAACCTGGACGCGCAACCTGTTCTAGCACCCTCATATCCACTATCTCGTACCTGCCGGTGTCTTAACTGCAGCAGGCGAATGGCGACCAGATAGCGGCAAGTTCCTGCTGCCGGTGAAGGCTTTGTCGAAGATATTGCGCGGTAAGTTTCGCCATGCTTTACGCAAAGCGGGGTTGTTGGGACAGGTACCCCAGGAAGTGTGGCAGCAGGAGTGGGTGGTGCACTGCAAAGCAGTCGGTGATGGTAATGCCGTACTGAAATACTTGGCACCCTATGTCTACCGGGTAGCGATCAGCAATCGTCGCCTGGTCAAGCTAGATGACAGAGGGGATCTGAACACATCTCAGATTACCTTCCAATATCGTCCCCCGGAAAGCAGGCAGTACCAAGAATTTAGCCTCTCGGTGGCAGCTTTCCTGCGTCGTTTTCTACAACACGTGCTGCCAAAAGGCTTTGTCAAGGTTCGGTATTATGGCTTCTTTGGATCTGCAGTTCGCAAAAAGTTGCAGATCTTGCGTCAAAAACTGCAACAGGACCCTCCCGGAGATGGGACTGAAATGGGATATGTTGTATTCCCCTACAGAGTTAGCGGAATTGATTGGGATCAATTGCAGGCAATTCTACTTTGTTTATATTCCTGCGGGATGTCCACATGAAAAGGATGAAAGGGGATATTACTGGATAAATGGTATTGCCTTTCGTGAGTGGTACAACGAAGTTTTTAAAGAAGCGAAAGATAGGCGAGAAACAAGGTTATTGCAGGACGTGTCACAAAGGTTTTGACTTAATTAATCCCCACAAGAAAACAACTAAAGATGGATTATCAGATTATCTCGAAGGTAACTGCCCTTTTTGTGGTCGTTGCACTATAAGATTTGTCAAGAAAGGTAGGGGATAAAATTGAACGAAGCTGATAAAAATAAACGAGCAAACTGGAAACTTGTTCGGAAATTTTTGTTGTATCGTGAGGAAGTTAAGTTAGATACTCTAAAGACGGTTCGAAATAAAGAAAGTCGATAATTACACGTATTAAATTACGCTGGGGGAATACATTTTAAAAATGCTCCGGAAATTCGGCCAAGTTTTCCTTAATATATACTCACGGCTCGTTCAGATGGGCAGGAAGGACAGTTATCACGAGAAGGTTATATCTACCGCACGTCAATTCTTAGGATGGCTCTCTATTAATTGGCGGCTACGGTCAATCAATGATATCTATCTAGATACGATTGTAACGCCAAGAATGACAGAAATCCCCAAGAAACCACAAGCACACACATTCGAAGAAACCAGAGCGATTGCAGCCATTCCGGTTCATACGCTTAAAGATGAAAGAATGAGGGCTTCAGCATTGTTTCTTTGGTGATCGGGAATGCGAGTAGGGGCTTTTGCTTCATTATCACTTCGGTGTGTAGATTTGTAAAAACTTGAAATCAAACAATGGCCTAACCTGGGTGTAAGAACTAAAAAAGAGAAACATGCAACAACTTCGCTTCTTCCTATTCCAGAATTGTTGGATGTAGCCATAGATTGGGATAATAAAATAAGGCAAGTATTGCCACTTGAAGGGATGTGGTATGCACCATTGTTGCCAAGAACAGGGGGCTTTGATTTAACAGCAACTATTGAGAATTATGCTGAAAATCGAAGAACAATGGTTTCCCGAAACTTACGGGAATGGATGGGCAAAGTAGGTTTGCCTTACAAGTCTCCCCATAAATATCGTCATGGCTTCATGAAGTTTGTCAAAGAAAATCCTAAGGATGAAGCCCAAAAAGATGCTGCTAGGGAAGTACTCATGCAAAAAACTCTTCTCACTTCAACTTATGGGAAACTCAATCATGATGACATTACAAAACATATGGGAGAATGGTGGGAAATGATGATGTGAGAGAAAAGATTGATGAAATTCCCCCAGAAGATTGGCCTAAAATAATTAAAATCTACAACCTAATACAAGAATGATAATTTCACTATAGGTGTGTTTTAGGTAATGAAAAAGAGACCCTTTTAGGGTCCCTTTAACCAAAAAAATGATCTCAATTTGTGGGCGCAATTGGACTCGAACCAACGACCTCACGGATGTGAACCGTGCGCTCTAACCAGCTGAGCTATGCGCCCTAAAGTGGCGAGATTATAGCAGATGGGAAATGCTTTGACAAGGAAAGTGTCTCTAATTTCTAGAGTAAATATTCTGGACGAATCTTGACCACTATGATAGAATTCCGGCGCTCCCGCTCCAGGCGGGAAAAAATCACACACGTCTCCTGACTTGACTGGGCGTGCCGCTAATGGGGGTTACTGAGTTATGGCGGTTCCAGGATGGAACGAAGGAGGCGGAGGCATAACGCAAAGGAGAATAAGTAATGCCGATTGTTTCCATGAAAGAATTGTTGGAAAGTGGTGTTCACTTCGGGCATCGAACCCATAAGTGGCACCCAAAGATGAAACCTTTCATCTTTACCGAGCGTAATAGCATCCATATTATTGACCTTCAGAAAACGGTCAAAGCCCTAGAAGAAGCTTACGCACTCGTTCGTGACACCGTTGCCGACGGTGGCACTGTTTTGTTTGTTGGGACTAAGCGCCAGGCTCAAGATACGATCCATCTTGAAGCTACTCGCTGTGGTATGCCCTATGTTACTGCCCGCTGGCTGGGTGGCACACTCACCAACTGGCGTACCATTCGTCAGCGTATCAATGAGCTCGAACGCCTTGAACGTATGCGTGACAGCGGTGAATTTGCCAGCTTCACCAAAAAAGAAGCTCTGGGTATGACACGTAAAATCGAGCGATTAGAAATGCTCCTCGGTGGTATCCGCACCATGGCCAGCATCCCAGAATTACTCTTTGTGGTCGATATCCGCAGAGAAGATACCTCTATTCACGAAGCAAATCTATTGGATGTTCCGGTGGTAGCAATGGTGGATACCAATTGTGATCCACGCAATATCGACTATATTATCCCCTCCAATGATGATGCGATTCGAGCGATTAAGCTGATTGTAGGAAAAATGGCAGATGCTGTCCTCGAAGGTCAAGCTATGCGCAAAGATTCTGATGAGGAAATGCCCGGCGGTTTCATGGAATATGGATCTGAAGGCGAACTCACGGATGATGACTTACTTGGTGCTGCCACATTGGCGAAATTGCAAACTCAGCGGGAAGAAGAAGCTGAGGAAGCTGGTGAAGATGTCGATGAAGCCCCAGAAGATACCGATGTTGAGCCTGAAGTAGACGAGACCGAAGAACAGCCCGAAGTTGAAAGTGAAGGTACCGACGGCGAACTTGAAGAAGTCGAAGAACCTGCTGAAGATGAAGTTGACAGCGAAGCCGAAGAGGCTGCGGAAGATGCAGAAGAATCAGACGATACTGAAGAAACTGTTGAAGAGGACGAAGAGTAAAAATGGCGATTACTGCTACTCAAATTAAAGAACTCCGTGAAGCCACAGGGGTGGGCTTTCTGGATTGTCGCAAAGCACTTGAAGAAGCTGATGGAGACTTTGACAAGGCTGTGGATTTTTTGCGAGAGCGCGGTCTTGCAAAAGCCGCTAAACGTGCGGGACGTGAAGCGTCTGAAGGTGTCTTAGATCTGTACGATCACGGTAATGGCCGCGTAGGTGTAATGGTGGAAGTTAACTGCGAAACTGATTTTGTCGCCAGTTCAGAGACCTTCCGCACTTTTGCACATGATATCTCCCTGCAAATTGCAGCCGCATCCCCGCAGTGGGTGAACGCAGAAGACATTCCCCAAGATGTGCTGGATCATGAGGCTGAGATTGCCCGCAATCGTGCTTTGGAAGAGGGCAAGCCTGAAAAAATCCTGGATAAAATCATAGAAGGGCGCATACGTAAATTCAAGGAAGAAGAAGTCCTGATGATGCAGGCCTTTATCAAGGATGAAGATAAAACCATCGAGCAATATCTGCATGAAACCGTTGCTTCCATCGGTGAGAACATCGTTATTCGACGATTTACCCGCTGGGAAGTTGGTGAGAGCAGCAAATAAATTCAGAAAGGCCAACCATCAGGTTGGCCTTTTTTCTAAAAAATTGCCAAGAATTTTCAAAGGAGCTATTTATGGGTGAAGGTCCTAAATATAAGCGCATCTTACTAAAACTGAGCGGTGAATCCCTCATCGGATCACAAGGTTTTGGCATTGACCCTTTAGAAGCAGAAGATGTAGCTCGGAGAGTGCAAAATATTGTTGATCTAGGGATCGAAGTAGCGATTGTGATTGGTGCAGGGAATTTGTGGCGCGGCAAATTGGGACTAGAGCGTGGTATGGACCGTGCAACGGCCGATTATATGGGCATGCTTGCCACAGTGATGAACGCAATGGCACTTATGGATGCTATGGAACGAGCCAATATCGTCACTCGAGTGATGTCAGCAGTACATATGCAGGCTGTCGCCGAACCTTATATCCGACGGCGAGCGATCCGGCATCTTGAAAAAGGTCGAGTGGTGATATTTGGAGCTGGAACGGGTAACCCTTTTTTCTCCACCGATACGGCTGCTGCTTTGAGGGCAGTGGAAATTGGTGCGGATGTGCTCATTAAAGCGACTAAAGTAGACGGTGTCTACGATTTAGACCCCATGGAAAATCCAGATGCTAAACGGTTTGATCACCTGACCTATATTGAAACCTTGAATTGGCGTTTAGAAGTTATGGACTCCACCGCCATTACATTATGCATGGATAATCGTATGCCCATATTGGTGCTAAATTTGTGGGATGAAGATGTCTTACACAGCGCGCTAAATGGAAACTCGGTAGGAACGCTGATTGCTGAATAAGGTATGATTCCCGCCAGTTCGCCCCTTTTCTGTCTTCACTTTTTCGGGTATCCTATAGGAGTAAGATCGTAATAAATCATTACCTGCCCCTTTGAACCAGGAGGTCCTTATGCTCAACGATGTGTACGCAGAAGCGAAAACCAGAATGAAAGGCGCAGTCCAGGCCCTCGAAGAAGATTTGTCCGCTATACGCACGGGGCGTGCCAGCCCAGCTTTAGTAGAAAAATTACAGGTAGAATATTATGGTGTCCCCACACCATTGATTTAGTTAGCAAGCACCGGCGTCCCCGAACCGCGGAGTTTGCTCATCCGGCCGTTTGATCCTTCAACACTCAAAGCCATTGAAAAAGCGATACTGGCATCTGATTTAGGGTTAACCCCCAATAATGATGGCAAAGCCATTCGGTTGAATTTACCTCCCCTGACAGAAGAACGCCGCCGCGAGTTGGTAAAAGTGGTGAAAGGCCGCGTGGAGGAAGCTCGTGTAGCAGTTCGCAATGTGCGCCGCGACAGCATTAAAGATTTGCGAGAATTCGAAAACGAGAAGATGATCTCAGAAGATGATTTAAAACGCGGAGAAGATGAAATCCAGAAAATCACCGATGACTTTATTAATGAGATTAATGACACCGGTGACCGCAAAGAAGTCGAGGTCATGGAAGTTTGAGCGGATTGCAGATTATTTCTGAGATTGCTGTCCTTTGAATATAACCCGATCACTCTCCTTGCAGCATCAATTTTCTCGTCTTTGAGATCAAAATGATATCTAAAAATAAGGAAAAATTACCGAAACGTGTCCCTCGTCATGTTGCCATGATCATGGATGGAAATGGGCGTTGGGCTTTAGCCCGCGGTTTGCCCCGTTTAGCGGGTCATCGCGCAGGGACAGAAAACCTCCGCCAGGTAATCGAAGCCTGTGGTGAGTTTGGGGTCGAATTCCTCACCATCTATGCTTTTTCAACCGAGAATTGGGGCCGACCCATTGAAGAAGTTCGCGGATTAATGCGAATTCTTGAAGATGTTATTGATCGTGAATTACCTGAATTGCACGAACAAGGGGTCCAATTACGACATATCGGAGACCTTGACCGTCTTAAACCAGAGTTAAGAGAAAAGGTACTTGGAGCCATTGACATGACCAAAGATAATGATCGGCTGGTCTTGAATGTGGCCTTTAACTATGGCGGGCGGGATGAGATCATTTTTGCGATTCAAAATATGATCAAAAATGGTGTCCGCCCAGAAGATGTCAACGAAGATTTGATCAGCCAATATTTGTTCACCGCGGGTGTGCCAGATCCCGATTTAATCATACGAACCTCTGGTGAACTGCGAGGCAGCAATTTCCTGATTTGGCAGGGTGCTTATGCCGAATGGTATTTTACTCCGACCTTTTGGCCGAATTTCGATCGGGAAGAACTTCGTAAAGCGTTGGAAGAATTTGGTCAACGCGAACGCCGCTACGGCCGCACGAGTACACAAATAAAGTAACGGGGAGAATTATATGCTTCGTCAACGCGTAATTGTTGCTGTCATTTTATTGCCCATTGGTCTAGCGTTGATCTATTTTGGTGGTTGGGCTTTCGCAATTATGGTGACCCTGATATTGGGTCTGGCGGCCTGGGAATATGCCCGCATCTTTATAGCTGGAGGACACCGTCCGGCAGATGTTTTAACGATATCTGGTGCGGTACTGCTCGCCCTCGGACGAGCGTGGAACGGTTTTGAGAGTGCCGATTGGCTTTTGGCATTATTAATCCTGGGGAGTATGACTTACCACTTGTTTTCTTATGAACGCGGCCGTGACCAGGCTGCTTCTGATTTTGCGGTCACCCTGAGTGGTGTCTTTTATATCGGGTGGTTAGGCGCTTACCTGATATCCCTGCGAGAGTTGCCCAATGGCATGTGGTGGGTTTTGATTGTACTTCCCGCCGTGTGGCTGGCAGACTCTGGCGCTTACTTCGTCGGTCGTTCCATTGGTAAGCGAAAATTCAGCCCACGCCTCAGTCCAAAGAAAACCTGGGAAGGGTATATTGGCGGAATTGTGGTTGGCACGATCGGTGCTGCCTTGCTGGCCGTCCTGTGGAACTTGATCCAGCCGGGTGTGATGACCCCCTTCCAAGGCGGGGTATTGGGTTTGATACTTTCAATTATCACAGTGCTGGGAGATTTAGGTGCCAGCATGATAAAACGTCAGTTTGGTGTTAAAGATTTAAGCAATCTCATCCCCGGGCACGGTGGTGTTTTTGACCGCATAGACTCTTGGTTATGGGCCGGAGTAATTGGGTTTTACGTAATCCAGTGGCTAATTTTGTAATCAACGTAAAAGGCGGAGTGTGAAAGCACCCCGCTTTTTAGATAAGTACCTATCCGGAAATAATCGGACAGGCTCTAGATTGTCAATGAATTTTAAGGAGATTGATTTATGAATGATGCGCCGAGTTGCAACCTGGCTTTGGAATTGGTGCGTGTGACCGAAGCTGCTGCCCTCTCTGCTGGACGCTTCATGGGTCGTGGTCAGAAAGAGGCGGCTGATAAAGCTGCAGTGGATGCCATGCGGTTGGTTTTGAATTCCATCCAAATGGATGCAGCAGTTGTAATTGGCGAAGGTGAGAAAGATGAAGCGCCCATGCTCTTCAATGGGGAGCATGTTGGTACGGGGTCGCCTCCGGAATACGATTTGGCAGTCGATCCCATTGATGGCACCCGTCCATTAGCTGATGGTTTTGTAAATTCGATTGCAACGGTAGCTATTGCTCCGCGCGGTTCCATGTATGATCCCGGTCCGGCTTTTTATATGGATAAAATTGCCGTGGGTCCAGAAGCAGTAGGGATGATTGACATTAATGCCCCGGTCAATATTAATTTGAGGCGCATTGCCAAAATTAAGGATATGCAGGTGAGCGACCTGACGGTCGTGGTCCTCAACCGACCGCGGCATGAAAACCTAATCCGCGAAATCCGGGAGTGTGGTGCGCGCATTCAATTGATCCCTGATGGCGATGTGGCCGGTGCCATGATGACCTGCTGGCCTGACGCAGGCGTGGATGTCCTCATGGGGGTTGGGGGTACCCCCGAAGGAGTGCTCGCAGCTTGCGCGCTGCGCGGAATGGGTGGTGAAATCCAGGGAAAGCTATACGCCAGCAACGATAAAGAACGCCAAATTGCTGAAGAAATGGGCTATGATTTTAATAGTGTTATCACGATGGACGATTTGGTTGCCTCGGATGATGCCTTCTTTGCTGCTACAGGAATTACCGACGGCTTGCTCCTCGATGGGGTCAAATATTACAGCCACGGAGCCCGAACCCACAGTTTAGTGATCCGCGGCAAAACAGGTACCGTGCGCCAAATAATTGCTCAACACAATTTTGAAATTTTAAATCCCGTCAGCCAAATCGAATATTAAGTTTTGGTTGCCTAACCGTCATAAATTGACAGCCACCCAAGGGCATGGTATCATCCGCCCGAAAACTTAATAACCCTGAACGGACTCTTATCCAGAGAGGTGGAGGGAACGGCCCTGTGAAACCTCAGCAACCGGTGTCTAGTTTGATAGTCAGATAGTTTCGTAGTTCGATAGATTTTGCAATAACTACATAACCGCCTAACTAAAAGCTAGCGAACTAACCCACGGTGCTAATTCCGACAGACGGATGGTTCTGGAAGATGAGAGGGCGTTGATGCTCACCGCGTTGCCCTTTCTGAGTCAGAAGGGCAATTTCTTTTTTTCTGGAGGTAGGATAAATGACTTCAACTTTTATGACTTCACCGAAACTAATGTTTACATCTGAATCGGTAACTGAGGGCCATCCCGACAAAATGTGTGACCAGATCAGCGATGCGGTATTGGATGCCTGCCTGGAGCAGGATCCTTATTCTCGTGTGGCTTGTGAAACGGCTACCAAAACCGGTTTTGTCGTGATTATGGGTGAGATCACCACTCAAGCGTTTGTTAATTTTGATGAACTCGTCCGCAAAGTGGTCACCGAAATCGGCTATGACCGCGCGAAAAAAGGCTTCGACGGCAGCACCTGCGGCGTGCTCTCTGCAATTTCTAGTCAAAGCCCCGATATCGATATGGGCGTCAGCAAATCACTAGAAGCCAAAGATGGCAAAGTGACCGAAGAAGAAATCGACGCCATCGGTGCGGGTGATCAGGGTATGATGTTCGGCTATGCCTGCAACGAAACCTCTGCACTGATGCCCATGCCCATTTATTTGGCGCATAAGCTAACGTTCAAATTGGCTGAAGTTCGAAAGAAGGGCACTCTCCCTTGGGTGCGTCCCGATGGAAAAAGCCAGGTTACTGTCGAATACAGTTTTGGCAAGCCTAAACGTATCGATACTGTATTGATCAGCACCCAGCATGACCCCGATGTCTCCCAAGAAGAAATCCGGGCGGGTTTGATCGAGCATGTGATTAAACCGGTGCTGCCTGCTGAAATGGTGGATGATGGAATTAAAATTTTCACCAACCCCACCGGACGGTTTGTGATCGGTGGCCCGCAAGGTGATGCTGGTGTAACCGGAAGGAAGATCATTGTCGATACTTATGGCGGCATGGGCCGCCATGGTGGGGGCGCTTTCTCTGGAAAAGACGCCACTAAAGTTGACCGTTCCGCCGCTTACGCGGCTCGTTGGGTTGCCAAAAATGTGGTTGCGGCTGGTTTAGCAGACCGCTGTGAAATCCAGGTTGCTTACGCCATTGGCGTTTCCCACCCCCTGAGTATCAATGTCGAAACCTTCGGTACGGGCAAAATCGCTGACGATAAGATTGCCGAATTAATCAACGAACACTTTGACCTGCGTCCCGGTGCGATCATTCGTGATCTGGGTTTACGCAAACCGATCTTCCGCCAGGTAGCAGCATATGGTCACTTTGGCCGAGATGATCTCGATTTATCTTGGGAACAGACAAATAAAGCCGCTGCCCTCAAAAAATCTGCTGGTTTGTAATAAGCATCTATCCGGAAATTGGTTCTAAGCATAGCAGCAATGCCAAAAAAGTGCTCCTGCAATTGCAGGAGCACTTTTGATTTTTGCGAGAATTTCTGAAGTAAGTTAGCCAAAACCCATCCGTCCAAAAACAGCGTTTAAAATTTTCAAATATCTCTCTGGGAAGAGCATGTAGATGAAATAAATAATTCGGGCGTCGGCTCCTATAATTAACCGATGCCGATTTTTTTAGCAGCGCGGCAGAATTTTTTCTGCTGCCTTATCCGGTGTCAACATGGCCGCTTTGGTGAAAGTTTGATGTGCGGCTTCGCGTTCACTTTCCTTGAGGTCAGGCGCATTTTTAATGAGATTTGTCTTAACGCCACCGGGATGCACAATCATCACATGGATATTTGTCCCTGATAATTCTATGGCCAGGCTCTCAGACAATGCCCGGATGCCAAATGTGCTCATGGCATAAGGGCTGTATCCAGATAATCCTATCAAACCGGCTAAACTTGAAATCGATATGATACTGGCTTTAGGACGGGTTTTTAAGTGAGGGAGGAATTCACGAATGCCTTAATAAACGCCCCACATATTGATGTTAATGATTTTTTCGAATTCATCGTCACTGATTTCTTCAAAGAGGATTGGGGTAAGCGTGATCCCAGCGTTGTTGATCAAAATATCTATTTTCCCGTGTTTGGTGATCACCTCAGTAGCAAACTGCTGCATTTGCCCCTGTTTAGATACATCAACGATATGGATGCTGGCTGCGGATGATTTGTTATGGAGGAGGGTGGAGTGTTACAGAAAATCCTGTACGATCAATATCACAGAGTGCCAGGTGCGCTCCCGCTTGATTTAACTGCATGACTAAACTCCGACCGATGCCTGAGCCAGCCCCTGTGACCACCGCTACTTTTCCCTGAAAAGATTTCAATTATTTCTCGAAAGTTTGAAGGCACAAACCCGAACATCGGTCTGATCTGTGCTTTTAACGATTTGTTTTATTTTTCGGCGTTCCAGACTTAACAACCTGCTGGTCAAGACTTGTTGGCAAAAAATCTAGCCGCTTACGGTGATACGTAACCGCATCACTTGAATCTTAGATTTGGCTACTTCTTGTTGTATTGCCATTTTATTTCACATCCACATAATATCTTAGCGCATTATGGCTCTTCCGAAATCCGGTTTGGAGTGAGATAGCAATTGCTTTTTCATTCAAACTTACATGATCCACCAGCATCTTATCAGCACCATGCTCTCGTAATCTTTGGTAGGCGGCGAGTTCTAACGCTCTGCCCAAGCCTTGACCTTGATGCGCTGGTTGCACCCCAAGGGGCTCAATTTGACCAACCGTTTGCCAAAGCCAGCATACACAAAAGCCCACTGGGATCCCTTCTGCATTTTCAACCACTAAATCAATTTCTGACCGATATGCGGGGTGCTCTAAAGTTCGTTTACGCCAGTCTAATGTCTTTTTTTTGGAACCAAATGCCGATTGATGGAGATTTACATATGCCTGTACTTCAGTTTTTCCACGTAATGGGCGAATTTTATATCCAGCAGGAACTGGTGCGGCGGGTAATTCTTGCTGCAAATCTAGCTCAAAACGAAGTGTGCTCCAATCAAATTTTGTAAAACCTAGCGCATCCAGGTTTTCTACGGTTTGTTCAGCCCTTGGAGTATCTGCAAAAAATTCTATGGAACCCCAAAAATTTTCACCACTTCGGTTTGCGTACTGCTCCATTTGATCTTTTCCCCACATGAAGATTTCTTGCTCTAGTATGGATCCGCGTTCATTTGGGTGAATAGCATAATCGAGGTTCCACCAAGCTGGTTGAAATACTGCCCACGCAACAATTTTCCCATCTCTTTCTCAAACTCCGTATTCGCAACCCGTATCTTGCCAGATTGAAGTCTCGCGAAAGGGCATATCGACGGTGTGAATGTGTAAATGTTCAGTATCGGCTATCAATAGCTGCCTCAGTTGAGGGAAATTTGGATTTCTAGTCGAAGTAAAGCGAAAGTTGCTCATATGATTTTCTCGCGACCTAAACAGGCTTGGGCCTTATATTATGGTTTTTCTAATCCGTGAGCTTCGAGAAGCTTTTCGTCGTTTAAGATTTCCTCCGTAGAGCCATCAGCAACGATGCGCCCGCCATCCATCACAACAGTGCGGGGAAATAGCTCATCTACCAGGCGCATATCGTGGGTGGAAATCAGCATGGTCAAATCCATTTCCCGCAGCAAATTAATCAGGGAACGGCGTGCCCGCGGATCCAGGCCTGCGGAGGGTTCATCCAACACTAAAATTTCCGGAGCCATCGAGAGTACGGTGGCAATCGAAATCCGTTTTTTCTCACCCACACTCAAATGATGAGAGAGCCGTTCGGCATATTGGCTCATGCTAACTTTTTCTAATGCGGTTTCTACGCGTACTCTAACTTCATCTTCTGGTAATCCCATATGCAGTGGGCCAAAAGCTACATCTTCGAAAACGGTGGGCGAAAATAACTGATCATCGGGGTTCTGAAAAACCATCCCTACGTTTGAGCGGATGAATGGTAAATTATTTTTTTCGAGGGAAAGCCCAGCCACGCAGATATCACCATTTCCAGAAAGAATCCCGTTAAGGTGCAGCATTAATGTGCTTTTCCCCGCGCCGTTAGGGCCTACAAGAGCCACTTTTTCGCCGTGGTAAATTTGTAGAGAAATGTCATGCAAAGCGGCATGTCCGTCCGGGTAGTGGAAGGATAGATTCTCTAAAACCAACACTGCGCCATTTTTGCAGGTTTTCTGCACAGATTGTTTTTGTTTGTGGGTTGGAGATTTATGACTGACGGGCATATGTAAGTTCCAATATTTTGAAAGAAATATAACTGCTCAACCTGTGGATTGTGGGCGTGTTTAAAAAATGGTTAAACCATTTTTTGAACACGCCGCTCTAGGGTAGCTGAATAATTACAAAGAAATTTAGTAGAGGCACCGCGACGAGGGGTCTTTACCACTAGAATTGACTGGCGATTTGAATAGCAGTTATCGCCGCTAATAATGCAGCACCCCAGACCCAATCTCGTATTTCCATCACATGAGGATTGAGTGTCAACAGAGTGCCAAAGTAACCGCGTGCTAACATGGCGTTATAGACGCGTTCGCTGCGTTCGTAGCTGCGCAAAAAAAGTTGACCGGCCATATTTCCAGCAATTTTAGCCCGCCAGAAAATAGAACCGCCGCTTTTTGATCCCTGCGTAAGTTGTGCACTACGCGCCTCGCGGGCGCGTAGCAAGCGCAGAGTCTCGTCGCTCAGCACGAACAGGTAACGATACATAAAAGAGATGGTAGACACCAAAATATCAGGAACCTTCAAATGTCGCAGCGCGTGAATCAGGTCGGGGAACTGGGTAGTGGCTGTCAGCACAATAGCCATCTGCACCGAAATCCAGCTTCGCAGCAGTATGCTGGCGAAACGGATCAATCCAGCATCGGTGGCTGTCAGCGTCCAGGGACCGATGCTCCACACATAAACCGGATTCCCAGGGAGCGTAAAAATTGCGGTAATCGCGGCTAAAGCAAAAGGCAGCGCGATCAACGACCGCGTAATAATAAATTTCAGGCTGAGTTTTGCCAGACGGCTAATCAATACCACCAACAGCCAAGAGGCTGCAAAGGCCAGCCAAGACCCATCAGGGAGCAACACATTCGAAAGAATGAAAAACACGGTTCCCATTACTTTAACGCGCGGATCAAGCCGATGGATGGGACTCTCGATGGTTTGATAGTGATCGAAGGTATTGATATGCATAGGAAGTAAAATTTGCTGTGGTCCCCATTCCTTGAAATTTAGGGGGCGAGGGGATTTTTAGGATTTAACAATCCCTCAAACTTCCAATAAGTAGCTCAGCTTTGGGATCTGGATTCCGCTTTGGCGGGTTTGCGGCGGATAAACCATGTCAATCCAATTATTAATCCTCCAACAATGGCTGCCCCAATTAAGCCAGCCAAAATTGTTGAAATGCCAGTTTCTCCGAGGAGCGGGATGGTGTAATCGGGGAGAATTTTGTAAGCAAATTCTTGGCCCGTGTTGATAAAGCCGAGGTCGATGGCAACCCGCTCCAATCCGTCTGGGTTGGCTGATGCAAAGGGTGATGCGATCAGGACAATCAGAGCAATCAGCGCACCAACCACCACCCATCTCATACCGCCGCGTTTTTCTTCGCCTTCAGAGAGTAAGTCAGGGCGTGTTCGTAAAATAAAAGCCAGTGCTGCTACGGTGATGAGGGCCTCTCCGATGCCGATGAGCATATGTATACCTAACATGGCGGGGAAGACAATGCGTAGGGAGGTCGTTCCACTGAGCCAGAGTTGGAAAGCAGTCAGCAGAGCACCTGCCAGCACTGATAACCAGGCTGCGATACCCGCAACAGTCAGTTTTGTGCCACGTTTACGATTAGCCCCGCCTCGAAAGAGACCATAACCTACCAGTGCGGTCAGAATGCCCATATTAAAAATATTTGCACCCATGACGATCAAACCACCATCTTGGAAGATCAGAGCTTGAACGGTGATAACGGCGGTCATGACCAAAATACCTGCCCAAGGGCCCAGCACAATTGCTGCTAATGCCCCACCTAACAAATGTCCGGATGTGCCCCCGGCAACTGGAAAATTGATCATTTGAGCCGCAAAGATAAATGCAGCCATCACCCCCATGAGGGGAATTTGGCGTTCCCCAAGTTCACCGCGCGTGTTGCGGATTGCCAGCCAAATAAAAAGAAAGGAAATGGCCCAGAAAACCAAAGCCACAGGCAAACTCAAGAAACCATCCGGGATATGAAGTTGATTTAGTTTGAATAGTATCGAAATCAGGTTCATAAGATTTTCCTAATTGCAGTTAGAGCAAAAACCAAAAATAGAAATATGGTTGAGGTCTGGCGTAAAATTATGCTCGCTTTCCATATGATCTACGATCGGAGTTAGTAACTGCGGGTCAGCATCTAAAATATGCCCACAGCCCCGGCACACCAGATGGATGTGAGGGCCGTGTTCAGCAGCAGCATAACAAATCTTGCCTTCTCCAAGATCCACTCGTGTGGCTAATCCTTGGTCGACCAGCATATCGAGGGTGCGGTAGATGGTTGCCAGGTTGACGGCCTGGGTCTGGGTGCGCACAACGGCGAAGATTTCTTCAGCCGTCATATGGCTGCTTTGGTGAGCCAGGGCTTGAACGATCATCTCGCGCTGTGGCGTGATGCGGTAGCCTCTATTTCGTAAATCTGCGATCAGTGTGTCACAGTGTGTCATCGTCAATTCTCTTATTGCGAATATTTGCAATTGCAAATCGTATTATAAAGAATTGGACTAATTTAGTCAAGTTAACAAAACAGGAGCAGATGATCACATTTCATCTGCTCCTGGGAGTGTCTGGCGAAGAAATCTAGATATGGGGGCTGAGTTTGGATACGATCTGTTTCTTGGGTTTAAATCCGGTCAGTCGTTCTTTTATTTCACCATTATTAAAAAGCATCAAAGTGGGCACTCCCATCACTTGATATTGCATGGCAATATTTGCGTTGGTATCAACATCCAGTTTAACAACCTTTACTTTGTCGGACCATTCGTCAGCTAGTTCTACAACTACAGGCTCGAGCATTTTGCAGGGTCCACACCAAACAGCGGTGAAATCTACCAGTACGGGTTGGGCTGCTTCGAGCACTTCGCTTTGAAAATCATCTTCATTGACGTATTGTAATTCGCTCATATTTGTCTCCTAAAGACAGAAATTATTTAAAGTTGTCTGGACAGATGGTAATCATTCCAACATAAATCGTCAAGGTTAAATTTATGAGAATTTTTTTGGTGGAAAAGTCTTTCAGATCGATGTCAGCAATTCTAAATATGGCGAAAAACCTGTGAAAGGCTAGGGGCATGAAAGCCTCGAAGATATTCGACGAATTAGTAAAGGAAATGCAGCAAAGCTTTGAAAGACTGCCCGATCACCGCACCGGGGAGAATACGCGTTACGAAATCAAGGATGCGGCAGTGAGCGCCTTTGGGATCTTCTTCACGCAGTCGAGTTCCTTCCTGGCGTATCAACGGATGATAGAAAAGGCCAAAGGGAGAAGCAACGTGCAGAGCCTGTTCGGGGCAGAGCGCATACCCAGTGACGCCCAGATCCGCAACCTGCTGGATGCGCAGGAGCCGGAATTGCTATATGGGGTCTTTGAGAAAGGGCATCAGGCGTTGCAAGCCAGCGGACAAATGGAAACATTCAGCAGTTATGAGGGGCAGTATTTGATCTCCTGTGATGGCACGGGGACAATCTCATCACAGAAGATCAAATGTCCGAACTGCTCCCCGCGGGAACTGGCCAATGGGGAAACCCTGTACATCCATTATGCGATCTTGCCGGTGATCGTCAAAGCTGGGGAGAGCCGGGTGCTGGTGCTGGAACCTGAATTTGTCAGTCCGCAAGACGGGCATCAGAAGCAGGATTGCGAACGGGCGGCGATCAAGCGCTGGGTCAAGCGCAATGCTGCGCACTATGATGATCATAAATACACCTTGTTGGGTGATGACTTGTATGCCTGCCAGCCAATCTGCGCCTTGTTATTGGAAAACGGGTTCAACTTTACCCTGGTGTGCCAGCCGGATTCGCATGTGGCGCTCTATGAACAGGTTGATTTTCTGACCAAACTTGGCACAGTTGAGCAGTTGAAACTGCGCCACTGGAATGGACGATACCGAGAAAACCACCAATACCGCTGGGTCAATACGGTTCCTTTGCGCCGCAGGGAGGCTGCTTTGTTGGTCAACTGGTGTGAAATCACGATTACGCGTGAAGATACGGGCAAAAGGCTGTACCACAACACCTTCATCACTAATCATGAATTGACCCGCAGCAATGTGGTTCCCATCGTTCGGGATGGTCGGGCGCGCTGGAAGAGTGAAAATGAGACCAACAACGTCCTGAAAACGAAAGGCTATCATCTCGAGCACAACTTCGGGCACGGGGAAGAATTCCTGGCCAATTTCATGCTCACCCTCAACCTGTTGGCTTTTCTTTTCCATACGCTCTTAGACCTGTTGGATGAACAATATCACGCTTTGCGCCAGGAGTTGGTGGCTCGTCAGGATTTCTTCAATGACCTGCGCGCGTTGTTGCGCTACATGCTTTTTGACAATTGGAACCATTTGATGCATTTTATGCTCGTCGGTCTGGAACTTGTCCCGGATACTTGATGATGCTCCCAACGGATTATCAGGGGCTTACGGATAGCTGCCAACATGTGTTGGTGGTTCTTTCAGCTTGTTGGCAGGATGAACATCAGCCATCAAACCTCAGTTTCTTTGCCGGAGGTTTCCCGCTAACGATTACCACTGCGCTGCCATAACTCCCGTTTTTTGAGACCCTCGTGGTTTTCTTTTCAAAATCTATCTCAAATTCTAGCCACATATCACTTTCTAAGGAACAGGTCTAAAGCGGATGGGAATAGGCTCGGCGAGGCGCAGACAACGGGCTAACCAATCCCAACCAAGACGGAAATAACTCTTGTCACGACGGCTCTTATGATCAATCCAATGACGCCACCCGCGTTTGACAATCCAACTACCCAAAGTAATCAGCCAGGTGAATGTCAAGCACACCATCAGGACCAATCTTGAGATGCGGTCAGCATCATCTAAATGAGTGGCTTCGAGATCAAAACCATGACCTTTCATGTCACCGTACATTTCTTCGGTCCACATACGCAAGCGGTACAAGTTGATAAGATTGTATTTGCCAGCTTGGTCACTGATCAAGAACCAGGGTTCTTCTTCACCTTTTTCCCAGTGCAGGATCAACCAGAACCAGCCTGCATCATGCCTTTCGGCCAACCGGACCCAACCGATAAAGCGAGTTGCGCCTTCCGACAAGGCGATGGCCTTGAGTTTGACCCAATCTTGACCTGCCCAGCGCACCTGATTGTTACCCGGTTGTCGGATGACAAAATGCCAATGCTGGCGGCTGAGCCAGCGCAATAGGAGTACCGATTGAAACCCCGCATCACCCATCACCCAGACTTGACTGCGCACCGGCATCAATGTGCACACGTAATTCAGCAATTCGATTTGCTGTTGGGCGGTGGTGTGGCCGCGACTACCGGGATGAACACTCCAAACCAGCGGAATGCTACGTTTCCGATACGCCAAACTGACCGTCATCAGGCGGTAACGAAAGCCAATCTTCGTACAGTCAATCACCAAGCGGATCCGTTGTCCCACAAAAGCACTCAACACTTGCATGGCTACCGGACGATACAGCTGACGTACCAGGACCCGCGGGTTATCCAAGAAACGCCGCAAGCGGTTCACCAAACTCGGATCCTTGCCCGCAATCGGCAACTCCCGAGCAATGTGGGCCAGATGGACACTGGCTCCCTGATACAAACCAACCATCATCAAGGCCAAGTTCCGCTTGCGGGTGATCCGCTCTCTAGGGAACCATTGGCAGATTTGTGCCAAGAGTTTATGATACAGTCGAAGGTTGTTCATGGTTTTCTCCTCGATACATGTTTGTTTGGTCACAACCATTGTATCGGAGTTCCTGTTCAACCTTCTTCTTTTATTAATGTTCAAAGTGATATGTAGCTAGTCTCAAATTTAGAATTGCTGGATCGATGTGAAACGCGTTGACGAAGGTATGGTCGCGTGATAAAATGCGCTCCGCACAGGGCGCATAGCTCAATGGTAGAGCAGTGGCCTTTTAAGCCATTGGTTGTAGGTTCGAGTCCTACTGCGCTCACTCTAGAAAACGCTCAGAAATGAGCGTTTTTTTTATGTGCAGTGGCCTTTTTGGTCACAGGTTCTAGGTTCGCCCCGGCACGCTTTCGCCAGGATTGCGGGCTGTGTGAGGTGAGAGCACAGATCCACTTAAGTCTTGGTGCGCTCACTCAAAAACTGCTTAGAAGTGTTTTTTTGTGACTAATAAACCTGAGTATGAGCTGGAATTGTGGTTGATCAATCCCTTTGCAGCATTGGTTAGAGAGCTGCATTGGCATCACAAAGATCATTGGTTCTAGCCCAATTGCGTCCACAGAATTGCACCCATCCTGAACCGCATTCGGTGGCGGTCGAGCAGTTTCTCGCGATGTTCCGTTTTGAACAACGGGACAAAGTCGCTGACCTAGTTAGCGAGGTAGAACTGCCGATCGATCTCGAACGGAGCGGTCGGGATGATTTCTTTTAATTTTCCAAGTAATTCCCAATAATCCTATACAGATGCCATTGCTGGTGCTACCATTCAGATTTAGTTTTTTGACAAAATAGAACTAATCAACATGTTTGTTGCGCGATAATTTAGGATATTGATGGGAGGATAGCGAAAGGCTCGAAAATATGTTGATTAAGGTTATAATCACCCAACTGTAATCTCAAAGTGTTGACCAGTGGAATCACGGTAAAACTTTAAGTTCCCATCCCATAATTTCCATGACCGAATACCAGCCCACCTTCCCAAGCATAAAGCTTCATCGCCCAAGCGTAGCGTCTGGGTGGCTCTCGCGCCCGTGGCTGCTGGAGCGACTCGACCAGGTTCGCCAAAAGCCCGTCGCGTTGATCTCCGCTCCGGCCGGTTTTGGCAAGACCGCACTGCTCTCCCAGTGGTTGGAACCTTGCCCGCTGCCGAATGCCTGGCTGCAGTTGGATGAAAATGACCATGAGATTCAGGCATTTCTGTCGGGTGTGGTGGCCGCACTGCGCCAGCTCTTCCCGGATTGTTTGCGGAAAACTGCCGATCTGCTGCACGCCCAGGGTCCGGTGCCGCTGGCCATCTGGGTAAATGCCCTGATCGACGATCTGGAGCTGCTGAAAGACACCCCTTTCATTCTGGCTTTGGACGACTATCACCTGGTTAGAAACCCATCGATCGATTTACTGCTCGCCGATGTGCTGTGCTATGAGAAATCACCCCTGCACCTGATCCTATCTGCCCGGCGCAGCCCACCCTTATCGTTTAGCCGGTTGAAAGTTCAGGGCAGGGTTGTGGAAATCTCTACTGCCGATTTACGCTTCACGGATTCAGAAGCCCGGGATTATCTGAACCAGACGCTTGATATTACTTTGAGTACTGAGATTCTCCATCAGTTGCAGGAAAGAACCGAAGGCTGGGCAGTTGGGTTGACGCTGGCGGCGATCAGTTTGCGTCAGGATAGTCAACCCGAGACGTTTATTGCAAACCTGGATGGATCCGACAGACAGATGAGCGATTATTTGCTCAATCAGGTATTCAACGACCAACCGGTAGAAATCCAGAAATTCCTGCTCATGGCAGCCTCCTTCAACCAGTTCTGTGCAGCCATGTTAGCAGAAGTGCTCGATTCGAAGCAAAGCGAGGGAGATTTTCAGTTATGCTGGAGCGCATCGAAGCTGCCCAGCTCTTCCTGACCCCCCTGGACAACCAACGCTCCTTGTACCGCTATCACCACTTGTTTCGCGAGATGCTGCTGGCACGCCAGCGTTTCTCTTTCCCCTGAACAAATTGAGAGGTATCACCGGCGCGCGGCGACCTGGTTGATCCGCCAGGGACAGAAGGACGAAGCTTTGGGTTATCTGATAGCTTTGCAGGATTGGACCGTCGCTGCCCAGATCGTGGAAAGCCAATTCCGCACATTGCTCAACGCTGAAGATTTTCAGGGGATCAAGCGCCGGCTGGATTATTTCCCGGAAGATTTTATCGCCACCCGGCCCGGGCTGCTGTTAATCCAAGCCTGGATAACTCATTTTAGGTTGCGGCTGGTCCTGATGCGCTCGCTGACCGACAAGATCCAGGCGATGTTGGATGCCGCCTTGCAGCAAACCTGGGCTGCCGAAAGCAGCGCTCCTTTGGTCGGGTTTGAAATTATCCCCCACAGCGTTGATTCAAGCCAATGTTTGGGTGATGGAAAGCGCCTGGTATCTTCTGACGAACCAGGGCAGCCAGGCGGTGTCGGTTGCCCGCCAGGCAGCAGAAACCTTGCCGGAGAATTGGCTATTCACCCGTGGTAATGCCATGCTGTATCTGGGAATGTCCATGTTCATGGAAGGACAATATCATCAGGCGGTTGAGTTGTTAATGGAAACTTTCATCGCTTGCAGGACCCGGGCAGGACGTATGGCCTGCGGCTGCTGTTCTGTGTCGCCTCCATCCATGTGCTCCAAGGCGAATTGGAGCTTGCGCGTCAGGCGTCGGAACAAATTCTGCGAGATGCTCACGCCTTCAACCTGCCGCTCATGCAGGGCTGGGGCTACTACGGATTATGGCGAGTTTATCTGGAGTGGAACCAACTCGAGCGGGCAGCGAGCTATGTTCAACGGGCGGTGAACCAGCGTTTTACTTCAAACCTGTTTTGTTCCCTGGAGAGCATCGCAAGTTATGTGCTCCTTCAGCACAATCTGGGTGAACACGAGCAAGCGCAACAATCATTTGATTTATTCGAAGACCTCTACGGCGAAAAATCCGCACCGTCGCCCGCGATGGTCATGGCTTTGAAAGCCTGGCTAAAACTAAAGAATGGTCATCGTGAAGAAGCGCGCCGTTGGGCTGAATCATTTACCTCCCCGATCACCGAACAATCCATCATCTGGTACCACGTTCCCCATCTCTACAAAGTCAAAATCCTGATGGAGCTCAGAGAACCTGAAACCGGTCAGATCGTTGATCAACTCTTGGATGAGATCCAGGAACTGGCAGAGCGCACGCATAATAACTACATGCTCGTACGGGTGCTGGCGATGCGAGCGGTGTGGCTTGCCCGGCAAGGGGAAATACAGCGCCTTGCTAAACCCTGGCACGCGCGTTGCGCCTGGCCCGTCCGGGCTGGTTTATCCACACATTTGTCGAACAAGGGCCGGAAATGCTAGCATTGCTGCTCCAGGCGAAACATGATCTGCAGAAGGAGGCGGGATTAGGCGAGTATATCGATAAACTGATTGCTGCGTTTCCAAAATCAACCGATCCCCCTCCGACAACTTCCAACCTGGATGAGATTAGAATATTACTGACGGACCGTCAGCTTGAAGTCCTGGAACTGCTGGCCGAACGCTTGAGCATTAAGGAAATTTCAGCTCGGTTACATATTCCCCGAGCACAGTTCAGCAGCACAGCCACCATATCTATCGCAAATTGAATGTCAACAACAAGCGCCAGGCTGTTGCTCAGAGCCACAGAACTCGGTATCCTCTCCAAAAAGCGCGTAGCATGTCTGCGATTTCACAATTCCCAAAATCAAATAAAACAAAAATAAAATATTTTGTTGCATGACTCCTGGTACGCATCCGGTTATGCTAATATGCAGACGAGGAGGCGCCAATGCCTGATGATATCTGCGAGTATATCTGTTCGATTGCCCGGGTACTACCAGATCCGGGTAGTGGGTGTGCTGAGAAATGCTGGCTCGATCATCTTGAAAGTTGGAGATCTCGATCAGTCCCTGGGAAAGTTATCCTGAGGTGATGCAGATCGATGGGTGGCTGGCCGATCAAACCGCGCTGGCCGGGCTGCTGGATTTGCTGACAGATCTGGGCCGGGTGATCCTGACCGTGGAGCGCCACAAATGCGATAAGGAGATCAATCTATGAAAATTCTGACCACCTGTTTTAATCATTTTAGCCCTCGCTTTAGCTGCCTGTAGCGGTGGCGAAGGTGAGATCGTCGGTCCAACCTGGCAGTGGGAAGCCTTTCAGGATACCGCGGGGATTAATGATGTCAGCGTGCCCAACCCCGAAAATTACACCCTGACCTTGAATGACGATGGCAGCGCCAGCATCAAAGCGGATTGCAACCAGGTGATTTGGCCCTATGAACTGGATGATAGCCGGTTGACCTTCGACACGACCGGTCCCTCCACACTGGCGATGTGCCCCGAAGATTCACTGGATCAGCTATTTTTAGAGCGCCTGGGTAACACCGTCACCTACGTCATGCAGGATGGCAAACTCTATCTCAATTTGTTTGCCGATGCAGGGAATATGGTGTTTCAGTCCAAATGAAACGAAAGATGAAAGACAACAACTTCCATTAGATACTTTTCGATCGATACTAATCCGCCTTCTTTGAATAGATATTTGATAAGCGATTAAATTTTGAAATTCAAGGAATTTCGATCTTAAAACAGTTTTCAAGATAAGGAGTAAAGAACATGCCAAATGGAAAACCCAATATACTTGTGATCTGGGGTGATGATATCGGTATCACCAACCTGAGCTGTTACAGCGACGGGTTGATGGGCTACCGCACCCCCAATATCGACCGCATTGCCAACGAAGGCATGCGCTTCACCGATTCCTACGGCCAGCAGAGCTGTACGGCCGGGCGGGCGGCCTTCCTCACCGGCCAAAACCCCTACCGCACCGGCCTGACCAAAGTCGGCATGCCCGGCGCCGATGTCGGTTTGCAGGCTGAAGACGCCACCATCGCCGAGCTGCTCAAACCCTTGGGTTATGCCACCGGCCAGTTTGGCAAGAACCACTTTGGCGATCTGAATAAGTACCTGCCCACCGCCCATGGTTTCGATGAGTTCTTCGGAAACCTCTACCACCTCAACGCTGAAGAAGAACCCGAAAATGTGGATTATCCCCCCGAAGAAGATTTCCCCGGTTTCCATGCCCGCTTCAAGCCCCGCGGCGTGATCCACTCCTGGGCGACCGAAGAGGATGATCCCACCGAGCATCCCCGCTGGGGCCGTGTCGGCAAGCAGAAGATCGAAGACACCGGCCCGCTGACCAAGAAACGCATGGAAACCTGCGATACCGAGTTTGTAGGTGCCGCTCAAGATTTTATCAAGCGCGCCCACGATGACGAACAGCCTTTCTTCGTCTGGCTGAACACCACCTGGATGCATTTCCGCGTCCATCCCCCGGAAGAGATCAAAGGCCAGGCTGGACGCTGGCAGTCGGAGTATCACGATGCGATGGTCGAACACGATAAGCATGTCGGCCAGATGCTCGATTATCTCGATGAACTGGGCCTCGACCGAAGACACGATCGTGATCTACAGCACCGACAATGGCCCGCATATGAACTCCTGGCCGGATGCCGCCATGACCCCCTTCCGCAACGAGAAGAACTCCAACTGGGAAGGCGCGTTCCGCGTGCCACAGGTGATCCGCTGGCCCGGCGTGATCGAACCCGGCACCGTTTCCAATGAGATCATCGCCCACCAGGACTGGCTGCCCACCCTGCTGGCTGCCGCGGGTGCCGCCGATGTGCCCGAAAAACTTAAAGCCGGCTATCAGGCTGGAGACAAGCACTTCAAAGTCCATATTGATGGTTACAACTTCCTGCCCTATTTCAAGGGTGAGGCAGAAAAAGGCCCCCGCCCGGGTTTCATCTACTTCTCGGATGATGGCGATTTGGTGGCGTTGCGGTTTGACAACTGGAAGCTGGTCTTTGCCGAACAACGCGTGCAGGGACCGCGGCGATCTGGATGGAGCCGTTCGTCTTCCTTCGCATCCCGAAAATCTTCAACCTGCGCACAGACCCCTACGAGCGCGCGGATATCACCTCCAATACCTACTACGACTGGGTGATCGACCGGGCCTATTTGACCTATGCCGGACAAAGTCTGGTGGGGCAGTTCCTGGGGACCTTCGCAGGAATTCCCGCCGCGGATGAAACCGGCCTCCTTCACCATTGATGATGTCATGGCCAAGATGGAAGCTGGTTTTAGCAGTGGCGCTAATTAAATGCTAGTCTAGAAATAATTTCCCGATTCGCGAGTGCCGGTCACTGGGGAAGTGATTGGCACTTAGTCGGAATTATATCTTTGATCATTGTGGAGTGTTGCATCGCTTCGGGGTAGATCAGCATCGCCCTCGGCCTGATGCCGTTCTGCGGCAACTGGAAGAAGCCACCAGCAGCAAATCACATTAAGCGACTGTCTCATAAAAATGGAACTTCGGCTTTTCGATCCCCAAAAGCCACTCGTAAAACCCATGGGGGCTGTCATCTACCAGATGACAGCCCCATTAACTGAAAATATATGAATGAACCACTTACATTCTTGTATTTGGTTAGCGGAACACAAACTCACTCTGAACGACCAGGAAAGGAAAAGTCTCATGACCTTGACCGCGATTAATATACTACTAAATCCAGATGCTGCCACGGTTGAGAAGGCGCGGGCGACAAACGCTCGGCTGCGAGAGGATTTTCCGCATGGTTTTGCCCTCGATGCCAACCACGCACCGCACATCACTATTCTCCAGCGATTTGTACGCACGGAGCACCTCGATGAAGTGGCAAATGCTGTGACCAAAGTGCTGCGCATAGAGCACTCGATGAAAGCGGATAAAGAACATCCGTGGGAATGCCGCGCGACTGGCTACTATGCCCTGGCCGACAAGGATCTCCGGTTGGTGGGAATTGTCATCGAACCGACCGATGATCTGCGCCAACTTCAGCAAAGGATCATCGACGCCGTCTCCCCATTCGCTGTGGAGAAGGGAGCAGCTGATGCCTTTGCACCGCGCCTCGACGGCGGGGCGATCAGCCAGCCAACAGTGGACTACGTGAACAACTTCGTCGGACCCCGCACCGGTATGAATTACCACCCACATCTGACCGTCGGGATCGGTACCCGTGACTTTGTGGACGCTCTGAAAGCGGAGCCATTCGAACCCTTTACCGTCCGGGTAGTATCCGTGAGCCTCTACCAGGTGGGGGATTACGGTGTCGCACAGAAAAAGCTCTATGATCTTCACCAGATTGATCCGCTACCATCCTGGAACGATAGCCCTGCCAAACAGGGGATTCTCGCGTTCATCGCCAGGGTGACAAAGGAAGGCTCACCCGACTTCTTGCCGCCGGCAGAACGCATTGCCGTTTTCGACAACGATGGCACGCTCTGGCCGGAGTATCCGATGCCTTTTCAGGCCGCCTTTGCCATTGACGAGCTGAAGCAACGCACCCTCACGGATCCCAAGCTCGCTTCGGATCCAATGGTGCAAGCCGCCTTGGCCGGCGAATTTGCAAAACTCTTGGAAGGCGAGCACTTCGATGGCCTGATGCAGGTCGCGGCACTCACCCATGCAGGGATGACGATTGACGAGTTTCGTAACGCCGTGGAATCATGGCTCAAATCGGCCAAACATCCGCGTTATGGCAGGCCCTATGACGAACTCACCTACCAACCCATGCAGGAACTTCTGTGCCTTCTGCGGGCAAATGGCTTCAAGAACTTCATCGTTTCCGGAGGCGGAGCGGACTTCATGCGCGTCTGGGTGGAGCGCGTTTATGGCATACCACCGGAACAGGTTGTTGGCTCGACCACGCGGACGACATTCGAACTACGCGACAGCGGACCGGTGCTGACAAAGACCCTCGACTATTTATTCGTAAATGACAAGCAGGGCAAGCCAGTCGGCATTCATCAGTTCATCGGCCGGCGACCTGTGCTATGTTGTGGGAACAGTGACGGCGACCACGCCATGTTGCAATACACCACGATCAACAACCCGCGTCCGAGTTTTGGCCTCATCGTCCACCATACCGACAGTGTACGCGAGTATGCCTATGACGCCAAGAGCAGCAGCACCGGCAAGCTGGTCGAAGCCCTCAAAGAGGCCCCCAGGCGCGGCTGGTTCGTTGTGGACATGAAGCAGGACTGGAATGCCATCTTCCGGCCCGAGTAGAGGTAAACCGTGGCAAGGCGCCCAAGACGCGCTCGCTGTTGCAAAACGGCATGCCCAAGCCCAGCATCAATAGCTTTGACGGGCCTGAACAGAATGAGGACGGTTCTTACGATATCTTCTTTGGTCCGCAAGCGCCCGCTGGCAAAGAAAAGAACTGGGTCAAAACCGTTCCCGGCAAGGGCTGGTTTACCTACATCCGCCTGTACGGGCCGCTGGAGGCTTTCTTCGAGCAAACCTGGAAGCCGGATGATATTATAAAAATTTAGGTTCATAAAGCGCCAGGCGCAGCGATTTGCCTGGCAACCCTCCAAAGAAAGAAGCTTGGTGATCGTTATGGATACAACCCTGGAAAGAGATTACCGCCGCCTGACAACCCCGCGGGCTGCGGCCGTTGCTGGCATTTTATTTGCGCTGCTCTTTGCGGCCAGCCTGATCCTGCTGCGCAGTGCAATCCCGGAAGGTCTAAGCGCAGATACGGCGTGGATGGCAACCGGCTACACGCGCATCACCATCGCCCTCGGCTTGATGCCCTTCGCGGGGATCGCCTACCTCTGGTTTATCGGCGTGGTGCGTGACAAACTGGGCGACTACGAAGACCGTTTCTTTTCATCGGTTTTCTTTGGCAGCAGCCTGCTATTTCTGGGGCTGGTTTTCGTGGCGATGGCCATCGTGGGCGGCCTGGTGGCCGGGTACAGTTTGAATCCGGGAATGACACTCGACAGCCAGATGATCTACTTCAGCCGCGCCATGATGATCCAGCTCAGCAATGTCTATGCCCTGCGGATGGCGGGTGTGACGATGATCTCGCTGGCCACCATTTGGTTCCGCACCGGATTGGCACCCCGCTGGCTGGTATGGGTAACCTACGCCCTGGCACTGGCCCTGCTGGTGGTGGTCAATTTCAGCCTGTGGGTAACGCTGATCTACCCCGCCTGGGTATTTGTAATCAGCCTGTACATCCTGTGGCTGCGCTACAAGCATCCGGAAGTCACGGAACCTGGCGTCCAAATAGGCCAAAGCAATGAATAAGAATTTCAACTTTAAATCGCGTATCACCCTTATTGCTCTGCTGATCTTTCTCATCCTGAGTTTGGCAGCATGTTTTCCGGTATCGGAGTATTCAACGAGCGAGTCCTCGCCAACACCATCGCTCACCCCATCGAGAGCCGCCACAACGCCGGCCCCAACGGAGGCGCTTGAATCCGGCACGGCAGGAGAGAGTGAAGAGATCCTCCTTATCCCCACCCTGGCGCCGACTGCCACCCCCGGTGTCATTTATGATGTGGTTAATCAGGTTGTTGATGCCACAAACCTTGTACCAAACGCGCTTCCTGAGTTTATCGGTTGCAGATTGGATTAACCTGGGAATTTCGCTTGCGGTGGTTATCCTGATGATGGCCCTGATCTCCAGGCTGATCATCATCGTATTGATGAAAATTGCCCGACGCAACGCAACGCCGTATGACGTGATCTACCTGAAGGCGATCCAACCCATCCTGCGCTGGCTTCTCAATATCCTGATCCTTTACTTTGCCACGGCCCGCCTGCAGTTCCTCAGCCCGGTTTTCAAACAATGGCTGGGGCAAATTTATATTGCCGCCATCATTGTTCTGGCAGCCATCTGCCTGTGGAAACTGGCCGATATCATCCGGCTGTGGTACCAGGAAAAAACCGCGCACCTGGAAGAGAGACACCGCAATGATGCGGCAGTGACATTAGGCGAGGTCGCCATACGCGCTGTGATTCTGGTGGCAGGGCTGATCCTGATCTTGAATCATTTTGGCGTCAATATTTCGGCCTTATGGACCGCCATCGGCATCGGCGGTCTGGCGCTTTCACTGGCCGCCCAGGATACCCTTGCCAATATGATCAGCGGCCTGATCATATTGCTCGACCAACCGTTCCGCACCGGCGACCGGATCGGAATCCAGGAACTGAACACCTGGGGGGATGTGGTCTCGATCGGCTTGCGCAGTACGCGCATCCGCACACGCGACAACCGGCTGGTGATCGTGCCAAATGCCAGCATCAGCAATAACCAGGTGGTCAACTATACCTATCCAGACCCACGCTACCGCATCCAGACCGAGATTGGGGTGGCTTACGGAACCGACCTGCGTCTTGTTCGCCAGGTGATCGTCAACTCCTTAAAAGGCGTGGAAGGGATCATCCCCGATATGCCGGTCGATGTCCTGTTCATGGAATGGGGCGATTCTGAAATGGTTTTCCGCGTGCGCTGGTGGATCAAATCGTATATCGACGCCCGGCGCAGTACAGACCGGGTGAACGAACATATCTACCAGGCCCTCGAAGAAGCGGGCGTGGATATGCCTTTCCCGACGATGAGTGTGGAACTCTAACAAATCAAGGAGAGAACCCTTCATTACAGGTTGGAAAGAAGGCCGATGAATAAATTATTTCAGCATCAACTTTTCGTAAAAATCGACAATCTGATGGGAAATTGAAATGCCCATCGTAACAGAGAAACCTTATTGGAGAAAAACTATGAACCTTCAAAATCATCGCAAACTGATCATGATGATTGCACTGCTTGCCAGCTTAAGCCTTATTTTGGCAGCTTGCTCATCACCAACCCCGGCGCTGACAACGGCGGTTGAGATTGTCCCCACGCTGCCACCGCCGGTGACCCCGGACCGGTTAGAGCCGGTCAGCCCGGAAGATCTGGCGGGGTCCATCTGGCAATGGGCTGGCGGGAGAGAGCCGCTAGGCTCCCCACCGTTTCAGGTGCCAGACCCGGAAAAGTACACCCTGACCTTCAACGAAGATGGCTCGCTTTTCGTCCAGGCCGACTGCAATATCTCGCTCGGCACGTATGCGCTTTCTGGCGACCAACTGACCATCACCCTGGGAGCCACCACCCTGGCGGCCTGCGAGGTTAACTCACTATCCGATCACTTTTTGGCGAACCTGAGTCAGGCCAACCAGCTCGGCAGCGGGTTTGGCAACCTGGTGATCGTGCTGGCCGACGAGGCCGGTGAGATGTATTTCCAACCCCAGGCTGCCCCTGATCTGGCGACCAACCTGGAGCCGATGGCCCAGGAAGAGCTGGTCGATATCCTGTGGCAATGGACCAACCTGGTGGAGGCCCCGCCGGCCACGGATGTTGGTGTGGGCCAACCCGAGAACTACGATCTGGTCTTCCGGGCTGACGGCACCTACAGCGCCAAAGCCGACTGCAACCGCCTGAACGGAACTTATGTACTCAACGGATCCCAGTTGACGATCAACCCGGGAATAACCTCGCTGGCGGCCTGCGAGCCGGAGTCGCGCTACGATCAGTACTTGAGCCTGTTGTGGCGCGTGACCGGCGTTGGGGAGCGGGAAGGCATGCTGGTATTGCTCCTGGATGACGGTGCGGCGGCCATGTCCTTTGTGAACGCCGGAGAAGCCCCGGTGGTCACCACGCCGCCGAGCATCGAAGGCGATCCTGTCCTGGTTTTGGGGGATCCGGATGGCGTGGAAAACTTCGATAACGCCAATAACTGGTCGATCTTTACGAACGAGTGTTTCACTTCGGAAATCACCGGTGGGCAATTTGTGATGACGGCCAAGGGTGTCCCGCAGTTTTCTTGCTGGGAGGTTTCCTGGCCGCAACTCGATAACTTCTATATCGAGACCACCTTGCAGATGCCGGAAGTTTGCGATCCGCAGGATCGTTTCGGCCTCTTTTTCCGCGCCCCAGATAACAACCGCGGCTACCTGTACGGCTTCAATTGTGGCGGGCAATACAGCCTGACCATCTGGGATGAAGTGGAAACTACCGTTCTGGTGCAGCCCACGGATTCCGCGGCGATCTTTACAAATCCTGGAGATGTCAACCGGATGGGACTGCTGGCTTTCGGTGAGCACTATTCCCTGTATGTCAATGGCGTCTACCTGGAAACGGTCTCCGACTTTACTTTTCTGGATACGGGCAAAATCGGTTACTTCGTGCGTGCCGCCACCGAGGAACCTTTCACGGCGCGGTTCGATCAGCTACGGGTTTGGGTGTTAGATGATGAATTCTACCCGCCCTCGATTGCTCAACCCTTGCCGCCCATCGATATCCCGGAACCGCCCTCGAATGTACCCACCGGGGAAGCACGGGTAAATGTGAACGTGCGTACCGGCCCGAGTACGCTCTTCCCGATCATCGGTACGGCGCAACAAGGCGATACGGGTGAAATCCTGGGGATCAGCCCGGATGGGCAGTGGTACGCCGTCAGCGTTCCCACCAACCGCATCGGAACCGGAATCGGCTGGTCTTCGGCTCAATTTGTCAACCTGACCAACCCGACGGGACAGCCGCTACCTGTGGTTACCCCGCCCCTCTTGCCCGCGGCCGTCACCTTCCCGGCGCCTCCTGCATCTGCCCTGCAAGTTATCATGCGCGAGCCAGCCACAATCCGCAGCGGACCCACCCTAGAGTTTCCGGTCATGGGTGTAGCGCCAAACGGTGCTCGGGCTGAAGTGCTCGGCGAGAGCCAAGACGGGGAATGGTGGGCGATCCGGGTCCCCACCGCCCTTTTCAGTGACGGGATTGCCTGGGTGCCAAAAGTGTTCACCTCGGCGACCAGCCTTTCGGGCGTGCCGGTGCTACAAACCCCCGATTTACCGCGCAATATCACGCCAGATGCCCCGGCTTCGGGTGCCCCAGCTTTGATCACGCGTGAGCCTTTGAACGTGAGAACCGGGCCGGGTACGGCCTTCCCCAGCCTGGGTAGAGTTGGCCTGGGAACGGTATTAGCGGTGGTGGGGGTCAGCCCGGACCGAGAATACTATCTGGTCAATGTGCCACTTTCCATTGATCCCAGCGGGCGTGGTTGGGTGGCCGCGCGCTTTGTGCGCTCTGTTAATGTGAGCAATGTGCCCGTCGTGCAGCCTCCCCCGGCTCCATAAAATCAGCTTAAAGAAAAGGGCCAGAGAGATTTTCTCTGGCCCGGATGCCATTCGATCAGCATCAAGTTATATGGTTTGTCTGTTTTCGAGAATAGACACAGGAGAACGAACATGAAAAAAACTGCATTTTTTGTAATCGTGTGTGCAACCTTGCTTGGCATGATGTTAGCAGCCTGTTCAACAGCAGAAAGTTTGGATGCCACCAGTTGGGCAATGACCTCCTACCGGGACTCGCAGGGCAATCTGATTGAGATTCTGCCGGATACGATTGCTACAGCCGATTTCCAGGCGGATCAGGTTTCGGGGAACGTGACTTGTAATAAATACAGCGGTCCCTACCAGACGACGGGCGGCAATATCAAAATTGGCCCCCTGGTTACCACGTTGAGAGAGTGCGTGGGTCCCGACGGCATCATGGAGCAGGAAGCAGCTTTTCTAAAAGCCATGGAATCAGCCATGCAATACGAGATCAAGGGCAACACCCTAGAGATGCAGGATGATCAGGGTGATACCATCCTGGTGTTCATGAAGGCAACTGGTGAATGATGCTGCTGAAAGATAAGTAAATAAAGAATAGCCGATCGTGATAGGTCGTGCCAAAACAAGGAAAAGGAAAGGAACTTATTATGCGAAGAGGTGCAAGAAGAACTTCAAGAAGAACATCCAGGCGGACAGTCAGACGAGTTATGCGCCGCCGCAGGCGCAGACGAGTGGTGGTTGGCGGCATGGTATTGCTGGCTGTTAGTGGGACGGCCACCGCGATCAAGCTTTCCCAACAAGACGCTCAACGCATCGAGCAGCACACGGGGGCCTCGGTGGAAGAGTTGGAAGACCACGAGTTAACCGCCGCGATGCAGGAACTGGGTATCCAAAGCGCAGAACTCACCGCGGAGGATAAAGCCACCCTGGCGGCTACCCCTCCCGTGGAAGCAGATGAATCCGCGGATGCGCCTGTCGCCGATGAGCCCGCTGATGGCAGTGTCTCATACATTGAAGAGCTTCAAAAACTGGCTGGTCTGCGCGATCAAGGCGTAATTACGGATGAAGAGTTTGAAGCCAAGAAGAAGCAGTTATTAGGACTATAAGGAATGCTGCGAAAATTCTGCCATCCAAACAATCTATCAAAACAACCATAAAAAAATTAAGGAGAAATATTATGGCAACTTTAACCGTTCTAAAATTCAACACCCCGGAAGGGGCCGCAGGGATGCTCGATGAGATCAAATCCTTGCAGAAGCGGCAACTAATCAAGCTCCAGGATGCCGCCATTGTCACCTGGCCTGATGGCAAGAAAGGCCCCAAGACCCGGCAGTTGGTCAACCTGGCTGGTATTGGCGCGCTGGATGGTGCCTTCTGGGGGATGCTTTTTGGGTTGATCTTCTTCGTGCCCTGGTTCGGCATGGCTGTAGGTGCGGCCTTTGGCGCATTAGGTGGCAAGATGCGAGACTATGGCATCGATGACGAGTTCATCAAAAGCCTCCGTGAAAAGGTTACCGAAGGCACTTCGGCCCTCTTCTTGCTGACCAGCGATGCTGTGATGGATAAAGTCACTGAAGAACTCAAGAGCCAAAAATTTGAATTGATTGCATCCAACTTGACGAAGGAGCAGGAAGACGAGTTGATGTCCGCATTCTCAGTGGAATAAAATGAGTTCTGGTTTGGTCTTGGCAAAGGAAAACCTACCAATGACCAGCCTGAAATAAAGGAGTAAAAAAATGACTGATAACCCAATCCAATTGGTCGTGGCAGCCTTTCAGGATGAGCAAACTGCCAAGGCCGCGCTGAAAGAGCTAAAAAAAGCGCAGAAAACCAAGTTAATCCAGATTGAGAACGCAGCTGTACTGCGAAAAGATGAAAAAGGCAAGCTCCACATCAAAGAGACGGGTGACATGGGTGGCGGTAAGGGGGCTGCGCTTGGGGGCGTGGGTGGTGCCGCCATTGGTTTGGTTGCCGGAGCAGCCCTGGCCGTACCCGCCGTTGTGGGTGCGCTGGTGGGTGGCCTGGTAGCAAAATTGCGCGACAGTGGTTTTTCCGATGCTCGTTTGCAGGCTATCGGAGATGGGCTGACCCCCGGATCTTCCGCTATCATTGCAGTTGTGGAGCATAAATGGGTTGGCAAATTGGAAGAGGCCCTGGCTGAACTAGAAGTGGATCTGCTGACCCTCGAACTGCAGGCTGACATCGCCGAACAACTTGAAGCTGGTCATGATGTCGCTTATTCAGCCCTGGCAACGCAAGAAGGATTTTCCGTCGGTCGGATCGCTGGTAACGAAGACGAAATCGAAGGCGGCTATGTCATCAACGATGATGCGGGTCAGACAAGCAGCCAGTTTGTGGCTACCAAAGATGGCTTTGCTGTCCTCTCGGTCGATGAAACCGAGGATGATATCACCATCACAGGTATTGTTGGAACCGTAGAAGAAGAATAGACAAAAACGTTTATATAAGGAGAAATCTCATGCAAAACCCGAAATACCCTGCTTTAAACACGATTGCCACCGTATACCGGATCCTGGCATGGATCAGCATTGTTATCACATTATTCATGATGGTGGTAGGCGTAATTTCTGCCTTCGTCTCTGGCACCTACATTGGCGGCGGTTTCCTGGGCTTCCTGGGCACTCTGCTCGGGGCGGTCTTCGGCTCGATCGTTTTCGTCTTCGTGTATGGCTCGCTAGGGCTGTTTTTCGCCGTGCTGCAACTGGCGGTAGCGGAAATCCTGCAAGTTATCATGGATATTGAGGCCAATACTCGCGCGAAATAAGTTTATCTGGGCTTAGCCGGAAGTGTTTTTGCAAGGTGAAACGCACTTCCGGCTAACTACAATTGGACCAATCCGGTACGGATTTGTTTTAGATCCCCTAGAAAATGCCGCTTCATCTATTGCAGAGGTTGACTTCGTCACCATGAAACATTTACCAAGAGTGATTGTGGCTTTGTTTTGATATCAAGTCAACCATTGCCTACGAAGGAGGATAAAAATGTTTAGAAATTTAACACTTCGAAATTGGACGATCCTGGCAGCGCTTAGTTTTGGCCTTGGCGGGGAAGTGCTTTTGTGGCTTTTCATGGGTGGGTCTCCCCACCAAGGGTTGTGGTTGAGCCTGCCGGTGGTCTTGGCTTATGCAGCCACCGGCGCGTTGACCTGGTGGTACCTGATCCGGCGCGGTTTCGAATTCAGTGTCTGGCGCGGTATTGTGATCGGCCTGATTGTGGGCCTGCTGGCCCCCTCGGTTTTCTGGCTGTTCAGCACCACCTTTTACTTTTTGGTGGGTAAAGAATTCCCGGTATTTGATCGTGTGATCAACCCTTTCGAGGCTTTGCGGCTGCTGCCTCAGGTGACCTTGGTGAGTTGGGAAACCCTGGGTTGGGGATCAGCCGCCATGTGCGCGTTGGTCAGCGGTGTGTTGGCTTTTCTCAAAGTGCGTACGCTGCCGCGAACCCCCGACCACCACTCTTTCTATGCGTATTTTGAATGTTGTCGGCATACTGCTGGTGATCACCGGGTCATTTATGTTGGTGCTGGGTTTTATTCCAACTTCTACGACGGAATTGGGAGCACAACCTAATCCGGTTGATGACTATGATAACGCTCTCGTTCAGTTAGAAGATGTGCAAGAAAATGATCTTTCACAAAACATCGTCGAGGTCTGCAAAACACAATGGCTCGCCCATGGTCAGAAAACGGAGAAAGTGATCGTGTTTTTTCATGGCTTGAGCAATTGCCCAGCCCAATTTGATCCCCTGGCACAAGAGTTTTTTGATCTTGGATACAACGTTATCATTCCGCGTTTTCCTGCACATGTAGATATCAGTCGCAGTCCACGTTACATGACCCCGACGGCGGAAGCTTTTCGCCCAATGGCCGACGAGGCCATTGATTTAGCCCAAGGTTTTGGGGAACAGGTGTATGTGCTGGGCCTGTCAGCGGGTGGCGGGGTTGCAGCCTGGGTGGCCCAAGAGCGGAGCGATGTGGAACGCGTCGTTCTGGTAGCACCATTTTATGGCTTGATGGGCATGCCCGAAGTGGTTAATCAATGGGTAACCAATTTGCTCACGCGTTTGCCAAATATTTGGTTTCCTGGTACCTCTCCGGTTCCGTACCAATATTTGGGCACAGCCACCACCGGGATCGGTGAATCCATGCGCTTTGCCCAGGTGCCGCGCCAAGCTTCAGCGCAAGCAAAACTTAGTGTTGGCTCGGTAGTTTTGGTCACCGTCGAGAACGATTCAGTGGTCTCCAATCAGATGGCGTACCAGGTTTTGACACAATGGGAAGAAAATGGGGCCAATACAGAAGAATTTGTCTTCCCCATCGAGTTGGGTTTGCCCCACGATGTAATTGACATCCACCAGGCCAAAGGTAACCCGGAATTGGTGTACCCCATCCTGATTGATCTGGTAGAAGGTCGCACGCCCGTGATACCATAATTAACGCTAATTTGGTTTTCCTGGTTAGACCTATATGAAGCATTAGAGCCGCGTGGGTCACATACATAGCGCTGTGACCAGTCCATAAAAATAATTAGGGTGCGTAACTCAGCTGGTTAGCGCACTTTGCTCATATCCGAAAATCATTGGTGCGAGCCCTGCCCTTACTGCTATAGAAGAGATGTCTGAAAACGGCGCTTTTTGTTTTATGGTGAAAGTGAGCTGTAGTGCATTGGGTTTGAGTTTACGAGCATGGCTTTCCAGAGCTAACCAAATATCCTTATTTATTCCTGAGCAGGGTTAGTTGAGGACAGATAAATGCAGACAACTTTTCCTATCCATTTTTTGATAACAAGCAGTGGCCTTTTAAGCCATTGGTTGTAGGTTCGAGTCCTACTGCGCTCACTCAAAGACCCTGATCACCTGGGGTCTTTTCTTTTACCATTTGTCAACAAATGGCCGACATTTGTCCCTGGGTTCGAATCCACCTGCGTTCACAATCCTGACGCGTAGAGGAGGGATTCTTACAGGACCGGTATGTGTTCAGCGAACACAAGCCCTTAGGTTCCTTTCACAACACGGTGGAATGGCGGATGGTTACTGATAACCGCTGGAAGTACGTCTGGAACAACGGGGATGTAGATGAGCTGTTCGACCTTGCCGAGGACCCGCATGAGGTAGAGAATGTCATCGATAACCCCAAGCATGCCTCCGAGCTGACCCGATTGCAGAGTCGGTTGTTCGAATGGATGCTGGAAACCAAGGACCCGATACTAAAGCCATTTTAGGCGGTACTCCCTGAAAGACGGCGAAACGGCTCAGACGCGCCGATTGGTTTTCCTATCGTTCATAATTACTGCTGAGGAGGCAACAAACAATGACGGATAGACGCTACGAAGGCGATGTGGTGGACGTCCGGCAGATCGCCGAAATACAAACTCCGGTGCCGGATGATTACAGTGGCAGTCCGTGGGAAATGCCTCCTTTCTCTGGCCCCTACAGCCGGATATGGCAGCCGGCCCTTGCGCTATGGAAGAAGGAGCATCTGATCTTAGTCTATGGCGGGCAGCTGGAGGGCAAGTCAGATAAGGGCGACATGATGTGTTCGGTCAGCACGGATGATGGCGACACCTGGAGTTACCCGGTAACCGTCTTCGACCACCGGGAACGATTCGGCGCGATGCAGTTTGGCTATGCCAATCCCATTCTCTACCACCCACCGGGACAGAACATTGTCTGGTGCTTTGCCATGCGCTGTCTGGGGCATAGCCTGAGCAGTGCAATCTCTCATCTGTGTGCGGCCTATACCGCCATGGCGGACGATCCTGGGTGCCGGTGGAACTCACCGTGAACCACCATCGGCCCCTGATTACATGTGCCGGGATTATACGCTATGACACCGGCAATGAAGTCCGCTACTTGTTGCCGGCACATGGCCATCCGGTCGATGACGTCCCCAATGGCGATCCCCACCATTGGGTGCTGGAAAGCCCAAATCTGCTGGAGTGGACGCTGGCCGGATATATCCCGAATGATGATGCAGAGATGATCTTCACGCATGAAGGCAACATTGATTTCGGGCAAGATGTCTACTATATCCTACTCCCTCGTTCTATTTCCGGACTTTCCATACTCGATCAACGCATTTGTAAGGATGTGACGCAAAGAATACCCCTGAGAAACCCAGGCATCAATCACTTCCCTTGCCTGGGCTTCTCTCGGATTTTCGGCATCCAATTGGAAACTGTAAACTTTACTCATAATACCTTCAACGCTTCATACAACCGCCAGAGCTTCAACCCACCCCGCACATTCGCCAGGTGAGGACTTTCTTTGGAGTCAGCGAGAATAATGTTGTTGTGCTTCAGAATGGAGATCAGCTTGTGATGGAGCCAGGCACTCCCACTGCCAGTCAGGATGATATTGTCTTAGTTTGTGGTACAGCTAACGATCTAGTGCAAAGTATCAAGGATAGGACCGAAGTTCGCAGAGATTTTTGCTATGGCTGAGTAAAACTGTATATCGTTAATCTGTTCGAATCAATAGGTCTTTCCTTTTAGTTATTCTCCTGCCCATCAAGTAATCGATCCTTTTCGCTCTCGTTGATGAAGCGTCAACTTCAGACCATCCTATATCGCGTTCCTCTGCCGAGACCAAGCCGCTCAACCTTTTTCAGGCTGATAAGTTTATTCAGTACCTGGTTGATGGTTGGGCGCGGAATGCCTAGATTTTCTGATAACTCTTTCGGTGTGACTTCTTCGGCACCCAACATATACTGCCAGACTTCAAGCTGTCGAGTCGAAAGCAACTTTTCGATATTCTCGTCGGATAGAAGTTCAAGCGCTACCTGGGACTGTTGGTAAACAGCATCCAGGAAAAACTCCAACCAAGGCAAGATTGTCTCATGCTCTGTCTTGAAGGTTTTTTGACTTTGACGCAAAGCCAGATAATAGTCTGGTTTGTTATCTTCGATGATCTTTTCGTGCGATGCGTATGGCATATAAGCATAACCCGCGTGCAACATCAACAGGTTCGTCAAAATTCGCGATAATCGCCCATTGCCGTCTTGGAATGGGTGAATTTGCAGAAATTGAACAATGAAATTAGCGATGATGAGTAAGGGATGATAATTTTGAGTGTCGTTGGCATTCTGTGTCCATTCCACCAATTCCTGCATCTCTTTTGGCGTCAGATAAGCTGGTGTTGTATCAAACAAGATGCCAATCGACTGCCCGGTTTCATCAACCATGTGAACTTTGTTTTCTTGCTTTTTGTACTCACCACGATGCTGAATATCTTTCTCAACATATTTGAGCAATTCTTGATGAAAATGCTTGATGCCGTTTTCTGAAAACTTGAGCCGATCCCAGGCGTTAAAAACATTGGTAAGAAGCTCATAATACCCCTGTACTTCTTGCATATCCCGGTTTGAAAATTGCTGAATCGAAATCCCTCGCATCAATTTTTCGATATCTTTATCGGACAACCTTGCCCCTTCAATCCTTGTTGAAGCACCCGTGGACGTAATCAATACTGATTTCTTGAGCCGTCCTAGCACCTGGGGGCTGAGTTTTACACCGCCAACCCACTGTCCTTTTAATTCATCAATTTGAGCAATTCTCTGCCAGATGGATGCTGGAAAATCTTTTAGCCGTTGGTCAAGTATAGTATGGTCCATAATTGTTTCCTTATGTTTCAACTATATAAGATTATATAAGAAAACCGGTTTATTTGCATTACAGTTTTTAGATTGGGTAAAAAAGTTGGATGTTCTGAGTTGATTTCCCCAGGATTTTGCTATACCTGGCAAATCAATAATATGGAAATATGATAAAGGTACCTTCTCAAAAGCAGGGATGCTGGTCAATTTCCTTTCACATATTGTGTGCAACCGCGGTGCAACCTGTGTCGAAACTATGGAAAAAAATGGCACAATGGACATTTCACACCCCATATTTGCCACTCTGTGGACACAATAGACCCCCACACACATAATAGACAGATTTTCTCATGACTTCGAATCAGTAGGTTGGGGTGGGGGTATCGAGTCGCCTTTCCAGGTGAATTTATGGTGCAGTTTTGGTGTAAATACTATAGAAACAATGGACTCTATTGGTTGGATGGACGGTCTGAACCTAAATTTTGGGACTGTGTGGACACATTAGACACTGTTTTACCCCCTAGACAATTTTATACTGCAGCCATTGGTTGTAGGTTCGAGTCCTACTGCGCTCACTTATAAAGATGCAGGGTTAATCCCAATTCTTACCCTATATATGGTGGAAGTTGATGGACTATTCAAAATGGTTTTTTGGATAGTCTATTGGTTTAATGTGCTGTTTCTTGGGGGAACAAAAATCCCCGAAAGCTATCGCCAGCGGGGAAAAGATATTGTTATAATCCTGGTAGCCAGGCCACCATGCCCCGGTGGTTTTGGTCAGGGCTGAAAGGTGTTAGCGCACATATTCAGCCCGTTTTCTTATCTCAATTATACAACATACTAGCCCATATTGACTGCAGTGCCAAAAGGAACCCTTCTACGTGCTTTAATGCGAATTCTCTATGTCCGGGAAGTTAAATTCTTTTCTGTAAAGCCAAACGCAAAAATCTTCAAATTTGAGCGGTTCTTCATCGCAATCATTTCCTCCTGAAATTTCAAACTTTGCCAAATACCGCTGATATTTTTTCCACTCGCGGTCGCTGATATATCGTTTAGTAGATAACTCTAATTCTCTAAGTGTTTTTGGTTCTGGTATGGATGGCATAACTGTTCCCTTGAAGCGGGTCCCCTGTGAAAAAATGGACCCAAGTGATTAGTTACATTGTACGTCCAAAACAATCTGGCCAGCTTAACAGATTAGTTAGCGCTCCTTTCAAAATAGCATACTCAATGGGATTTGAAATTAGCCAAACCAGAGCCCTCCGCATTGGAGGGCTTTGGTTTCTATTACAGAAATTTGCGAATTATTCAAGCAATAAGAATTGTCTAGTTGAATTATTCGGTTCAAATATTAATGATAAGTTTGTCTCTCCTTCTTGGGGATGGTTCATAAATAAGTAGACACATTAGTGTCAAAAAGAACATTACCAAAAGAATAGGTTGAAGGGAGCCGCCAAATCTGGCAAGATAATGGTTGACCAAAACCTTATCAAACCGACAGGAGGCTCCCCATGTTAGAGTATCGCCGCAAAGACTTAGATTTGTCAACCCGGATTTTTCTGGGGATCGAAATGTTATCTCCGGCTGAAATACGCGGCTGGGGCCGGGCGAGCGAATTGGCTGAGGCGTACGGCATCTCACGAAGCTTGCTGTACCAAATCAAGGATCGAGTGAAAGAAGCCCTGGAAGCGGCATTGAAACCCAAGCCAGTTGGACGACCAGTGGAAGAGAACCTTTTGCGGGTCGACCGGGAGATGATCCGCAAAGCGATTGCAGTGATGCCGGTGCTGACGGGATCGGTGCGTAATATCCAAACCGGTCTGGAATTGTTGTTCGGTGTCCAGCGGTCGGTCGGCTACATTAGCCAGACCTTGCAAGCAGCCGGTCAGGCGGCTGACCGGAAGAATGATGGGATGCGAGTGCCGCTGCCAGTGTTGGGTGAAGCGGATGAGATTTTTTCCGGACGCAAGCCATGTTTGACAGTCGTGGATGGGCGCTCATTTCTCGTTCTCAATCTATCGGCTGCCGAAAGCCGAGATGCTACCAACTGGGGACTGACGTTTCTGGACTTAGTAGACCAGGGTGTCGTTTTTCAAGACCTGGCTGCCGATGGGGCCCGTGGCATTCGAGCGGGACTGCGGGATGCGGAATTGGCTGTACCGCTACGCCCAGACTTGTTTCACCTGCTGCGGGATGGTAAAAAGGTGCAAAATCGACTGGAAAAGGCGGCTTACAAAGCCATCCGCATTGCTGAGAAGACCGTTCGAGCCGAACGCGAAGCCAACCAAACTACCAAGCGGCAAGGTCGTCCTTTGAAAGTGGACCTGACTGCCGCAGAAGCCCAGCTGCAGGAAACTCAGGCCATCGCCACTTATGAAAACTTCTGTTGGCTGCTGACCGAGGTCCACCAAGCGCTAGAGCCAATCACAAACTTTCATGGTTTGCAAGACCCTCTTCAAGCGCAGCAGACTTTGGAAACCGCGATCGAACTCATCCACACCCTGCCCGGCAACAGCCTCGCCGATTTTGCTCAGCAACTGCAGGATCATCTTGATGAACTGCTGGCTCCCTTGCGCTGGCTGTATGAAACCCTGGCACCCTGGCGCAGAAATCTCCCCGCCGATTTGGAAGCCTGGATCCTGGCCAGTTGGCGCCATGGGATCCAACAACTGGAAACCGTCCCCGCTCAGTGGCGGAGAACCGCAGCTGCTATCTGGGATGCATTCGCTCTTTTCCATCGGAGTTCATCTCTGGCCGAATCGCTCCATAGTTGGCTGCGCCCGTATTTGTCCATTCATCGCGGGATGCCCGGTTGGTTGTTCCCTCTGCTCCAGCTGTTCTGGAACCATCATGTCTTTTCCAGAGGCAAGCGGGCCGGAAGTAGCCCTTTACAACTTGCTGGCGTAAATGATCCACCTTCCCTAGCCAATGCATTCAATAGTCTCTTTGAGAGCTCGGTTGTTGATTGAATTCTTACCTATTCTTTTTTCAAGGTCCTAAAAAGTGTCCACTAATTTCTGGCTATTTATGAACCATGCCCCTTCTTGTGCTGTTAATACTACCCACCCTTCAAATATACCTCCCAGATATAAATAGATATCTAATTCAGGGTCAGGAGAAACAACGCTTGGGATATCATATAGCGCTCCTTCATTTCCGGTTAGTCTGAAATCGTGATTTGTTATTCTTTCTGCAATAACTACAGGGTTTGTAGCTAGATAGCGCACTTGAAAAAAAGCCATAATATATTCAAAACCGGGTTCAGGTTCATCGTTGAATTGGTTGGCATCTATAATATCTAACCAAGCATCTTCTCCTCGCTTGCTTTCTAGAACCGTTATCTGCCAATCTTCGGTTGTCACATTCGTTCCAAATTCTGCAGGCTCACTTCTGTTGATCCCAATTTCATCCGCTTGAATATTAGCTAAATCGGGACTCACACCAACTGAGGCACCGTCTTCAAGTGCAATGAAATAAGTTGGGCTTTCATCTTCTGGTGGTTCAAAGACTAACAGAAGATTCTTTCCATCTTGGTATGCTTGAAAGCTAATCCATCCTGTGAACTCACCACCGCTGAATAGTGCAACATCAAGTTCTGGGTCAGGTGACACTATTGATGGTCGCCAATAGTGAACGGCTCTTTCTCCAGTTATTGAGAAGTCATGTCTGTCGATTTCATGTTCTTCATCAATTTTATGAGTGCTTTTTACAGGAACCTGAACAAGAACATACTCATGCCCTGGAAAAGGCTCATCGTTGAATCTGTTTGCCGCTTGAACTTCGAACTAAGCATCTTCTCCCCTAACGATTTCTAATACCGTGATATCCCAGGAAGTAGTTGATGCAGTTTCTCCGAAAGGAAATGGTATGTTCTGACTTAACCCAATTGGGGGGCTGTGATGTTGGTGTTGGGGGTTTTGTTGGCGTGTTTGTTGGTTCTGGTGTGTTTGTGATTGTTTTAGTTGGTTGGGTCGTTTCTGTAGGCACTGCCTCCGCTGTAAGCGTCATCTTGGCTTGTGCTGTTTCCCACTTTCCTGCCGCATCAATTGTTGATTCTTCAGTAGGCTTTGGGATTTCAGTATCAATTGGCTTCGCCGCGGCCGTCTCTACAATCGCCGTCTGCACCGCGCTTTCAGATGTTCCGCACCCCACTAATAACAATGCTAGAAATATTACAAACAGAACTTTCTTCATGGTAGCCCTCCCAGGTTATAACGGACACATAATTTTGTACACTTTTTTGGATAGAGCACAAAAAGGATTTACACTTGAGATTTCCGTAACTCATCAACTTCCCGCCGCAATCTCATCACTTCTTTATGCTGTTCCAGCAGCATACACAGCATGAATGACTCTAGCGCTAAGATGTGATTGGCCTGGTTAGCGGCCATCAGGTGCTTGTGCGCTCCCACCCATAAGTCATCAAAAACCAGTTGGTCTTCCTTACATAATGCACGTCGAAAGTTCACTAGCGCGTTTCTTTCGTTATTTAGTTGTTCTGCTAAGGTTGGAAGTGTTCTACCCATGACAATCTCCTTTTTTACTGTGAGAATATCATGGGTAGTGCGAAAAGAATATCGACCCTGGGATGATTTAAGGGGTGGTTATGGTTCTAATCCGAGGGGTGATTAATACAACAAATATTTTTCTAGCACCGCCCCAACTATGGGAGTACATTTTGGACACAACGAAATCCAATCGTGGGCCAACGTAAATTATCAAATGCAAAAAATCTTTGGGCAACCTGAAGGCCAACGTTTTCAAAGGACCAGTATCCTCCCCGAAGAACCTTCTCTGTTCCAGATTCCGCACCTGGCGGATTGTCATATGGTGATTTGCCATAATAGCCAATCTGGAACCAATCATTGACCCACTCCATTACATTGCCAGCCATATCCATCACGCCATAGGGACTGGCTCCATCTGGATAACTACCTACCGGCATAGTATCGCCGACACATCCTTCATAATTTGCCAAGTTACAATCAGGATGTTGGTCGCCCCAGGGATATGCGCGGTATCGTTTGCGCCACGAGCGGCTTTCTCCCATTCAGCTTCAGACGGCAGTCGCTTATTTGCCCAAATACAATACTCATTTGCTTGAGACCAATCTACAAATATAACTGGATAATCGGCAAAGGATGAATGGTCGTAGTACGAACCACGTGTCTCCGAACTAGTTTTCTTTGGTGAAGAACAAGCTCCAGCCGCCACGCATTGAGAATATTCTTGATTTGTAACCTCGTATTTATCTATCCGATAAGCATCTAAATAAACAGGATGGAAAGGTGCATCCACAAAAGGACAACCATGAACCAATGGCTCACCGCACCCCATCTGAAATTCGCCTTCTGGTACTAGGACCATGTTATCAGGGGTAGGTGTTATGGTGGGCTCAGGGGTTGGTGTTTCACTAGGAGTTTGACTCGGCTTTATAGTTGGTGTTTTCGTTGGTTGTTCAGTTGGTGTCAAGGTGTTTGTAGGTGATGGTGTCATCGTCGGTGTATTGGTAGGTACAGGAGTATGAGTCTCAGTTGGCTTTGCTGCCTCCGTCTCTGCGAAGGCCGTCTGAACCGCGTTTTCAGAAGTGCCGCAACCTACCAATAGCAATGCTAGAAATACCACAAAGAGAATCCTTTTCATGGTAGCCCTCCCGGAAGTGTGGTTCTTAGTTGAACAATATCTGAAGCAAAAGCATTATCACTAGCACAACAGAATAAAACACCATATGCCTATTCATGCGCTGAAGTCTCACGCTGATGTCTTCCAGATATTTGAATAAGTCTTCTGTATCTTTCTCGTTCATGACATTCTCCTGTATTGATTTAGTTTAGCCAAGATACTTCACATTACCGGATGCTAAAGCATATATCAGAATCCCAACTCCCCCTATCATTACAAACATCCCCAGCCAGATACTTATGATTCCCTATTAAATTCCAAACGCCAGAGTGAGGGGAGCACCCTAGCGCTTGGACTCAAATCGTATCAAAATTTCACCTTTTTCGTTAGGGGTTGAATTGGGGTCTAATCCCTGGGATGATTACCACAAACCCAGCCAAGAAATGAGCAATATACACAGAAACAATGTGAAGGATACCGCAATCATGAAGGTCACACCCTGCATCAAATATGATTCCTGTTTACTGTTTAACCATTCAATGATTCGTTGCACGAGTTTCATTCAGGCCTAATTATCAATAACAATATTCGTCAACCAATGAATTTGACGAATTCTTAAATAAGCACAATCGCCGGAATTATTCCAGATTGCAGAACCACTCCCATAATTGAAACTGCACCATGTCGGATGATTTTCATTCGTGTAAACCCTGCATACCTGGTCCGGTGCCATTACAAAAGATGGGAAAGTAAATACATGATTCGCTTCATCGCGCAAAGTCCATCCTTGTAACTGAATTGAGCTAGTGTCATCATTGCGAATTTCAACATACTCATCTGGTTCTGAACTACCAGCGCCATCCACAAAGATATCAATAATCACAACATCTCCGGTATTGTCCGGTAGTGATGGTGTATTAGTTGCAGTTGGTGTCTCGGGTCCACCATTCGTGGGTTGTATCGTTGCAGTAGGTGTAGGAGTAGGCGTGGCTTGTTTAATAATCAATGGTAAAAAGATTTCATTTATTAGATTGGTTATAGTGTATCCAATCCCATCACTAATTGTTAGAATGGTTCCCTGTTCATCCGTTCTCCATACGGTCACACCCGCAGCAGCTAAACGGTCTAAGGTTTCAGTAGTTGGGTGACCATAAGAATTATCACCAACGGATATTACAGCATCATCTGGTTGCACCGTGGCTAAGAAACTGGCACTGGTGGCATACTGGCTCCCATGATGTCCAACTTTCAGAACATCTGCACAACAATCCGGACCAGTCCAATAAGGCACACCCCTACTTGCTACTTGTAACTCAACTCCATCACCAATATCACCCGTTAACATGATTTCGATGTTTGCATGGTCTATAAGCACGACTACCGAAGCGTCATTCTGTTCAGGATTTGATAAACCAGGTAAGGGATTCAAGATATATGCTGTTATATCTCCCCAAAAGTGAACGTCAGAATAGTTCGTAGCTACAAGAGTCAAACCTTCAGCAGTTGCTGCGGCTACAAAGTTATTCCAAGTGTCGGTAGTTCCAGGATAGCCATTATATAAAACCTGCTCAACCGGAATATCATCAGCTTCAAGAACATCAATCAAACCCCCAATGTGGTCAGAGTTCGGCATGACTAGCTATCATTACGTCAATGTCATCTACTCCGCGGTTTCGGAGAAATGCCAACACAGTATCTCCCGCGGATGTTTTGCCTCCATCAATAAGCACATCAAAACCATCTAAGTCTTGGATAAGAATTCGAATCCCCTTGCCCCACATCAATGAATGATACCCAAATCCTGTTATCTTCTGCAGCAAGCGCAACGAAACTTAGACTAACCAATACCCCCAGCAAAATAACCGATATAAAGATAACCCACTTTCGCTTCATTTCACCCTCCCTTGATGCTAATGACTGTCAACAAAAAAACATCTACTTTATTATTGTACACCTTTTCAACCTTTGACCAAAATAATTAGTTTTTGGTGCAAAACGAAAGGCCACCGAAGTTGTTGTAAAAGGTGCAATCCAAACAGCAACCACGGAGGCCTGCACCAATGTTACAAGATAGATACAAAACTGACAAGTTTTTTGCTTGCACACATCATAAAACTCACGACAGAAATGGATCCCGTCCTAGCACAAATCGATGTGTTGCTGGATGATGAAGAACTTTACCAACTGATCCGCACCGATTTCACCAAGCGATTTCCATTGACGGAAGTAACAGGGCGAAAGTCCACCCTGGTAGAAGTGGTGCTGAGAATGTTAACGATCAAGCAGTTGTATGGTCTGAGCTATGCGCAGACCGAGTATCAGGTCCGTGATAGTCTAGGGCTGCGACAATTCTGCCGGGTGTATTTCAATGACGTACAAGATGACACAACCCTGATCCGGTGGGCAAACCTAGTCAAAGCGGAAACCCTGGCGGCTTTCAATCAGCGAGTGACGAAGATCGCCACAAAGTTGAAAGTCACCCGCGGGTGCAAGCTGCGGACCGACGGGACGGTGGTGGAGACGAATATCCAGGCACCCCGCGATAGTCATTTGCTCGCAGGACAGCGTGCGAGTGAGCGGTCGCACCTTGTAGCGAGCTAAGAAAGTGATTTCAAAACAAACCGGATTGGCAGATGAAGTGTTTCGCAATCGGATCCGGAGTGCTCGGAAAACAGCACGACAAGTACGCCGTTTGATCGCTCACCAGAAAGCAGCTGGGAAACAAACCTACCGCAAACTGGTCAAAATCACAAAACAGACCGTCAAGCAAGCGAAACATGTGCAGGAAACATTGGCGGAGCTCAATGATGATCCGGCCCAAGGGTTGAGAGACACCTTGGGGACTTTCATTCCCCGGGCAGAACAGGTCATTGACCAGACCATCCGAGGGTGTTCCAGGACAAAAAGGTGCCAGCAGAAGACAAGCTTGTTTCGATCTTCGAGCCTCATACCGCCATCATCCGGCGAGGCAAAGCTGGTAAACCAGTTGAGTATGGCCGCTCATCAACAGATATTTGGGAAGCCACCCACTCAGGCTAGTGCTGACCGCGACGTGTTCTCCGCCGACCATGAAGCCGAAGCCAAACGCCGAAAGATCAAAAGGGTTGTGCTTCCCAAACCAGGTAAGAAATCGGTAAAACGCCGTCAACACGAGAAACAACCCTGGTTCCGCAGAGCACGAAAATGGCATGCTGGTGTCGAAGGTCGTATCTCGGTGCTCAAACGCTGCTTTGATCTTGACCGATGTCTCAATCATGGCGAAGCTGGTTTCCAGCGTTGGGTTTGTTGGCGTAATCACCCACAATCTCAACAAAATTGGCTCAACTGTGGTTGCAAGATCAGGATAAATTGGTAAGGTTCAAACTGCTTTTCATACGAACGCGGCTTCCCTCCGCGTTTCGCACCAGAAACTAATTAAATAAAAACAGGGCAGCTAAATTTTAGCTGCCCTGCCCTTGTTTCAGTCAATCGGTTGTTTTAGAGAGCAACAACGTCCTGAGCATTGGGGCCTTTTTCGCCTTGTGTGACTTCAAACTCTACGCGCTGGCCTTCATCCAGGTTTTTGTAACCTTCACCGACGATAGCATTGAAGTGGACGAAAACATCGCCACCCGCATCACGCTCAATAAAGCCGTAGCCTTTCGAGCCGTTGAACCATTTCACGGTTCCTTGTTCTTTAGACATAATTTGGAACTCCTTTCATAGATTAAGCTTTGGTTTCGCAGGGGTTCCAAATTAAAAGTTGTTTTCCTTCTTTTCGAGAACATCTGTTAGTCAAGCGTTGCATTCTAGCACAACCACCATTTATAAGTGTAATACTTTTATTAGAATCATTTTTACAACCCTGCGTTATCCACCGGTCCAGCGCGCCGGTGGGCTTTCTCGGTGTCCTGGGTGGTCTGTGCAAGATAGCGCCGTAGAACTTGTAAATCAGCATGCCCCATCAGTCGTTGCAAGTTGAAAATATCCATGCCAACCCGTAAACATTCCAGCGCAAAAAATCGCCGGAAAGAGTGTAGGGAGGGTGTCTCAACACCGGCTTTTTGCGCCCTTCTCCGAATGATTTGACGCAGCCCCCAATAGGTCAATCGTTCCCCATTTATCGTTACTCACAATGCGGAGGATGTATCATCCCTTTGCCTGAGATATGCTCTAACGGCTCTACGGCTTTTTTTTACCAAGAAACACGGTCCTGGGTTTCTTACCTTTACCTTGCCGGATTAGAATCGCTCCTGTGAGGTCCAAGTCTTCTAAACGCATTGCAACCAGTTCCCCTGCTCTTGCTCCCGTATCCATCAGGGCGAGTAAAATCGCCCTGTCACGAGTTCCTGTAAAGGTACTCCGTTCGCAGGTTGTTAGCATATCCTTGATATTATTAAGGTTTGCTGGCTCCAATGGCTCAATCCCTGCCTTGGGTGCTTTCACTTTGCGAATGGGATTCTTCCATCCTTCTGGCTTGATTTCATCTTCCCACCATAGCAAGAATGTTTTTACAGCACGATAGCAGGCATGTCTCCCACCTTCGTTATGTCCATTCTCCCCAAGATATAACAGATATTGTCGTAAATCCGTTGGCGTAATTTCGGTAATTTCGCTGATTAGTTTACTTTCACAAAACACTGTGAAAAGTGCTAATTTCTTTTGGTAAAAGTAGATTGTCCCGCTGGCAAGCCCCTGCGCTTTTCTATCTTCCAGGAAGGCATTAACCCATGTCAGAATATGAGTTTCCTGTTGAAATTTGGTGATAATCCATTAGTCGTGAACGGTAGAAGCCATCTCAAAAACACTCCTTTGATGATTTCTTTCACCATATATGGGTTTTTATTTCTGGCACCCCCCCCGCGTCTTAGGGTTTTTGCTGCGCTCCGCACAGGGCGCATAGCTCAATGGTAGAGCAGTGGCCTTTTAAGCCATTGGTTTTAGGTTCGAGTCCTACTGCGCTCACAGGAAAAACCGCTCAGAAGTGGGCGGTTTTTTGGTTGTTTGTAGGTCCCCGTTAGGGGATGATATTGGAGTCCCACTTCGTTCATAGTCGCAACACGATGTGTTGCTTAGGCAGAACGGCACCATAAAGGTCCGTTCTGCGTTTGTTTAAGGGCTTTTTGCCAATGGCCGCCATTCGGTCGTAGGTTCAATCGGGGAAATGTTTTTATAAATTTATTGTCACTTGGTTAATATTTCTCTTACCTGCTCAATAATCAACATATCAAATTACAAATTTCTCATTCGAAAAAACCACGACCTGATCACGCCCAGATTCTTTTGCTTCGTACAGAGCTTGATCGGTTTTGATAAGTAATTTTTCCATATCATCGGAGTTTTCCAAACTAGAAACCCCAATGCTAATTTGAATTGGAATCTTTCCTCTAAAGGTTTCAACTGGATCTGATGTCACAATCTTGTGAAGGCGTTCTGCAGCCTGACGAGCTTGATTGATATTTGTTTCTGGCAATAAAATGACGAACTCATCTCCTCCAAAGCGGCCAAAAATATCCATTTGGCGCAAATGACTGTTGAAACGTTCTGCGATGGTTTTTAGCAGCTGATCCCCGACAATATGGCCATGAGTATCGTTGATTGCTTTTAGATGGTCAACATCGAACAGAATGATGGAAATGCCTCGGCTGTGTCGTTGGGAACGGTCAAATTCTTGTTCAGCTAACTCAAAAAAATATCTTCGATTGAATGCTCCAGTCAGAGGGTCGGTGGTTGCCAAATGATGGAGCTGTTTTTCTATCCGTTTGCGTTCCTCGATTTCAGCCAGCAGCATCTCGTTGATTCGTTTCAACTCGGCGGTTCGAATTGCTACGCGCGCTTCTAACTCGTCATTCAAAATTGCATTTTCAATTGAAACAGCCGCTTGAGCAGCGAAACGCTCTAAAGGTTTGAGGTCACTCTCCGTAAAAAGGTTTTCTTCAGATCGATTTTCGATATAAATTGCACCCAGCGTATTACCCCGGGCAATTAAGGGGACACATATAACGGAACGTAATTGAAGCGAGATTACACTTTTCCACGTTTTAAAGTTTGGGTCTGAATTGGCATTAGCAATGACAAGTGATTTATTTTGTTGGATAACTTCTTTGAAAATCGTATGGCTGATTTGTTCATCTGGTTCTACCAGGGTTGAACCCTGTCGATTTTGCCGGACACGGAAATCAAGTGTGCCATCGGCCTGTAACAGAACCAAATATCCATTTTCTGCATCAAATAATTCCAAAGCCACAGATACAGCGTACTCCAAGAGCGGATCAAGAAAACGATTCTCTGCCATTTTTTGGCTGATATCGAGTAATTTCTCTAGCATTTCTTCTTTCATTTATTACCTGCTTTGATAGAAGTCTTGAAAAATTCTAACATGATTTCACTTGAACCATAATTACACACATAGGTTATATTTTTATTAGTGGTCGGGTTTCTGGAAAAATCAATATGTTCATGCTTAAAATTAGAGCAGAGAAGATTATGTGAGGGTGTTTTGTGCGGTTTCACCGCACAAAACACCCCCCCTTTTTCTATCTTACGTATTAGTTCTTGGCACAGGGCTTTCTTAAAGTCGGAGAAACAAGCTGATGCAAAATGACCTTCCTCGGTTATGTTTAAAGTAACAGCCAAAAAACAAAATCACAAGGAAGGTCAAAATGAAATCTAACATAGAAAGTGCAGTTGTCTTTGATCTGGGCAGCCTGTATGCCGAACTGAGCAAGCTGAGCGATCGTAGAGCTGCGCGGCGGGATCCGCGATCAACTCGACAATCTGATAACCTTCATGTTGCTGGCCAAATTGTGTGGCGAAGACCGACTCAATGGGATCGCCGAGTGGGTGCTGCATCGGATCGACCTCTTGACCACGGCCTTGCAGATCGAGCGGAAGAGTGCACCCCATCACAGCACCTATCGTCGGATCTTGAGGGAGGTGCTTGATGTGAGCGAGTTTGAGCAGGTGATGGCCGGTTATTTGACGGGGAAACGACATTTTGGTCGCCAAGTCGTGGTAGCAATCGATGGCCAGGTCCTGCGTGGGACGGTCTGAGATGAGAAACCTGGATTACATCTCTTAGCAGCCTATCTGCCTGAAGAAGGGTTGGTGTTGATGGAAATGCAGGTTGAGAGCCATGAAAATGAGATCCCGGTGGCACCCCAGCTGCTGCAATGCCTTGATTTACGGGGCACAGTGGTCATCGGCGATGCCCTCCACACCCAAAGAGCCGTTTCTGTACAAATCGTCGCTGCCGGCGATGACTACCTCTGGTTCGCCAAAGGCAACCAACCCCAGATCAAAGAGGATATGCGTCTGTGGTTTGAGCCTGATGTGCCCCTGATCCCTGGAATGGGGTCTCCCCCGAAGGATTTCGAGACCGCCACGACCAGCAATAAAGGCCATGGTCGCCTGGAGAGACGTACCCTCACCGTCAGCAGTCAGTTGGCCGATTTCCTCGACTGGCCCGATCTCGATCAGGTTTTCCAACTCGAACGCACCTTTACCGACCTCAGAATCGGTGAAACCAACTCCCAGGTCGTTTACGGTTTTACCAGTCTATCCCGGGATCAGGTTGCTCCCGCTCGCTTGTTGGATTTGATCCGGTCCGACTGGGGCATTGAAAATGGCTTACATTACCCTCGCGATGTGACCCTCTGGGAAGATCGGACACGTTTTACTCACAAGAATGCTGCTCAGACCATGGCTTGTATCAATAATCTAATCTTGGCTATCCTAGCTAAACAGCAGCACTTCCGTTTTGTCCCCTCTGCTCGCAGGTTTTTTGACGCTAACCCCTTGGAAGCCCTTGCTTTGATTACTCGACTTTAAGAAAGCCCTGGTTCTTGGCATGAGCCAACTAATAATTATCGCAATGATGGTTATAATAGGTTTAGTTTTAAAATATATTGGAGGTAAGCGATGAAGAAAATTAAAATTTAAAGCTAAACCCGATCACAAAAATCGAAAAAAACGATTTACTCATGATGTCGCCATTATTTTAGATGATGATATCGAAAATGATTATGATGCGGTCGAGAAAGATTTTCCTGATGATTTGCCCGATACATGGATTGATCCAGATGATGATAAAAAAAAGAAAATCAACTGGATCAGCAACTTTGGCTTGAAAAAACCAGATGGTAAATTTGAGGACAAGCTACCGAAAGGGAGAAAGTACAAAGTTGAAATACCAAAAGAGTTAGGCAAATTAGTTTACTTTGACGGCACCAAAGTGAAAAAACTGGCCGGTAAAATTGAAGGTGACAAATATCTGGGCGAGTTGGATTTGGGTGATCCGCCAATAGGTGGATCAGAATTTTGAGGATTATTTGTTTGGCAGCAATTTAAATATCACTGGATTTAGTCAGCGAGTTTTCCCAGGCGAGCAAAATCTCTTGATGATGCGGTATGCCTTCCATGAAGTTTGTACGCGTATTTTCGTCTGCGATATTTGCGGCCCGAGAAAGAATCAGTTCATGAGCCTCAACTAAAATTTTATCGGTATCGCCTTCGTTTTTAGCCATCAGCACCAGGTAACAGGCCAGATAAACTCGAATGGGATCATCGGTTCCATCTAATCCCGGGTGCTGCTCAATTATGGGCAGGATGGTTTGAATTTGTTCATAAGCACTCTCAATCTCGTTCTGGTTGAGGAGCGTGCGCGCTAAACCAGCAGTTGGTTCAGTTGCCATGAGCGGCTGATTCAGGGCCTGGCGAATTCTCAAGGCATCTTGATAAGCTGTTTTTGCGGAATCAAATTTTTTAGCAGATAAATAGCTATGGCCAAGGCAAGTAAGTGCCCAGGCTTCAGCAGATTGTTCTCCAATTTGAATGGCGATTTCTTTGGCTCGTTCGGCTGACTGGAATGCTGTAACTAAATCACCAGTTGAACCCGCATATGAGCTTAAATTTACGAGACCATAGGCTTCATTATAGAGATCACCGATTTCGCGGGAAATTTGAATATTTCCCTTTGTATAGATAATCGCTTGCTCAAATTCTCCCTTCAGACCTGAAACCCAACCTAAATTAGAAAGGTTCATCGCTTCAGGACGGCGAGCACCTGCCTCTCGTGCTATATTGAGGGCTTGTTCATAGTAATCTTGCGCAGCTTCGAAATTCCCCTGATAGCCAGCGACCATCCCAAGATTGTTGAGCAATAAGGCTTGAACGTGCGTGTCCTCATTTTCCAAGGCAATCGAGAGGCTATCTTCCCAGTATTCACGTGCATCTAAAAGGTCTCTTTTACTGAAAGCGATCATTCCGAGATTGTTCAACAACCAAGGTTTGTACTTTTGGTCTGCTGTTTTGCTTGCTAATTCTAAACCCGTATGTGCAAATTGACTGGCTTCTTCAAGTTTGTTTTGTTTCCATAGGATCGAGACTATTTGATTAAAGGTTTTTAGAGCAATTTGTGTTCGATCAATGGATAAGGCTAAATCCAGGGATTTTTCGGCGGCTTGAATAGCTTCGGGATAATTGCCGCGGTTGTAATAATAACCAGACCAAATATAGAAAACATCGGCTTCTCTTGCTTTGTCACCCAGCTCAGAAATAATATTTTGCAAAGCATTTAAGTTATCCAATTGTTTTTCGAGATCACCTTGAAGTTTGTAAATTGCTTCCTTTGCAATCAAGAGATCGTATTTGGTTTCTACATCTTTTTTAGATGTTAATTTTAGTGCTTGATTTAAGAACCGAAGTGCTTCTTCGTGCGAATATCGAGATGCGGCGAGATCACCCGCCAACTTTGCATACTGCAATTCTTTGGCTTGATAATTGGTGTTTGAATAGTGCCAGGCTAACCTGCCATAATGGAGCGATAGATCAGAAGCATAGGTAGTTTCCAGGGCGTTGGCAACTTGGAGATTTAGATCGTGCTGTTCTTTAGCTTCCAAATTCTCCAATAATGTTTCGCGTAATTTGTCATGGGCAAAACGCCAGCGTTCATCATGGATTTCTAGCACTGCTACATTTGCACACGTGGTGAACCAACTTTCTAAATTGGTATCTGGCATTGCCGTGTGCAATAGATCTGGCTCAATAGACCTGCCGGCAACGGCAGCGATCTTCAGCAAAGGTTGAAATTCAGCGGGCACTCTTGCCAATCGACGCTGGATGACGCGTTGTACCCCACCCGCAAATACAACCTCAGGCAGAGTAGCACTGTCAATTTTTTGCAGACTTCCAGCTTCCTCGGCCAAAGCTCGCACAGTCTCGACCAGGAAGAAAACATTCCCCTCGGTTTCCTTTTGTAATAAATCAAGCACTTGTGGTTGTGTGCCAGATTCTCCTAACATAGATCTACTTAGAGTAGCAATCGCCTCTGGGTTGAAGCGTTGTAAAAGCATCTTTTCCATCGCAGGGAGCATTTCTGGAAGTTCGGGAACCTCTTCTGACCGATAAGTGCAGACCATCAACAATGGGATTTCCTTGATAATTCGGCTTAAGGAGGCTAACGTTTCAAAGCTGTCCGGCGCCCATTGGAGGTCTTCCAGAAGCAATACCAATGGCGGCATGCTCAATGCTGCTTTTTGGAGGACGCTGACAACGGTTGAAATTAAGCGTTGAGCGGCTTCTTTATCTTCCAATGGAGGAGCATCAGGGATTTCTTTTTCTAAGATGGTTTCGATCTCAGGGACGATGGATTTTAGTACCCCGGCTTCTAGATCGCTGATTTGGATAGAGAGTGCCAGGTGGCGCAGAGGCGACCGCCAAAGTTGATAGGGTTGCCCCTGACCTTCGATTGCCTGACCGCGTAACACCTGAGCGCCTTGGACTAAGGATCGAATGCGCAGCTCTTCAAGTAAACGAGTTTTACCGACACCACTTTCGCCGCCGATAAGCCAGGCGCGGCCTTCGCCTTTCTTGGCATTCTTAAAATCTGATATGAGTTGACCTAATTCTCTATCCCTCTCGACAAAGGTTGCTGCTTGTAAAAAACTATCACGAACGGCAGCATCCTCTTTGAGATGGGGTTGATCGCTAACCTCGTTCAATGCCAAAATTGTCTCATTAGCGCTTTGCAAACGCTCACGAGGTGATTTCTTTAGCAGTCGTTCTATGATCGAAATGAGTGCTGGCTCAGTTTCAAGCTTGCTCAAATCTGGGGTCAGCGAGATGATACCCATGAGGTTGTCTGGCTCAAAAGGCAATTCACCAGCAAATAATTGATATGCAATCACACCCACAGCGTATAAGTCAGATGCTTCTACAGCTTCACCATGTTGCAAAGTTTCAGGAGCCATATAAGCCAGCGTGCCTGTACGTCCCTTCGCTTTATCTCTCGAAATTGAGAGACCGAAATCCAAGACACGTAACCGGTTATTGTTGACCAACATATTCCCGGGTTTCAGATCTCGGTGGAGGATGTCGCGCCGGTGTAAATAGGCTAAGGCTTGCAGCAGCTGTATTAATAAATCAATTTTTACTTCTCTATTTTTTTCAACGCTGAAATCTAAGATCGTACAGGCATCAGCCAGGTAGTTCATTGTGAAATAAGGTTTGCTTAATTCGTCAAACCCATAATCCAAAACACTGATGATATTTGGGTGCCGTAAGGATGCCAGAGTCTGAAATTCCTGTGCCAGCGCCAACCGAAAATTGTCGTTATCCCTGGTCGCGAGTTGCGATGCAAGTTGCAACTGTTCGCCAGAGATTGTCACACTTTTGAGTGCCACAACACCTCCTGAGAGCCGGTCGGTGGCGCGGTAAACAATCCCCATAGCACCTTGACCAAGCGGTTCGTGGAGAATATAACGGTTGTTGATTGTTGTTGGCATGAATTCTTATTTCAGATGAGGAGTTGAAATTTTAGTGTTTAGCATTTTACCATGCAGATAAGCTCGATTTAGGGTGAGAGTATACTCGTTGAAAGTTTCAAATCCCAGGAGTTTATGATGAGAAACCGCTTTTTACTAATCCTCGGAATGACAGCTGCAGTCCTGGTTTTAATTGGGGTCGCTGCTGATTTGCTCTGGCTGCGTTTGGTTGGCAAACCCTTTATTCTTCTAGCAATGATCGCCTGCATATGGCCTTATAAGAGCCGCTACCAGCAGTGGATCATAGTTGGGCTGATTTTTTCGATCCTGGGTGGTTTGCTGCTTGAATTGCCAGGATTATTCTTAGCTGGCTTGATCGCTTTTTTGCTGGCGCATCTGGCCTATATTGGTGCATATCTACAAATTACTCATCATCCGGAATCCTTGTGGATGATCCCTTTCATCCTGTATGGCATGGGAATCTTTGCGTTGCTTTGGCCGGGATTAGGAGAGATGGTCATCCCCGTAGGATTCTATATCCTGGTGATTTGTGTGATGATGTGGCGGGCGGCAGCTTGCCTGGGTTCTAAGGGCCCGCCAACCCGAGGGGAGTGGTCGGCCCTGATAGGGGCTATCCTGTTTGCTCTAAGTGATTCGCTCATCGGAATTGTGGCATTTCTTAACCCGATTGTCTGGTTGAGCTACCCGATCTTGATCTTGTATTGGCTAGGACAATCAGGAATCACATATTCTGCGAGAGAAAAAGGATAATCTACCTCTCAGAGATCTTTGAGATTATAATTGTGGAAGCGCTTACATAAAGCAATAATTCTCTTCAAGGAGATACCATGAACTCTATCTTGTATCAAGAAATTCATCAACAGCCAGAAAAGGTTCGGCGTTTCCTGGCCGTTCAAAGTGACCTTGTGTCCCAAATTGCCAACAAAATTTCCGAACGAAATATCACACACGTTATCATTGCTGCCCGAGGAACCTCAGATAACGCGGCTCGCTACGCTCAATATTTGTTTGGTGCTAAAAATCATATTCCTGTAGCGTTAGCCACTCCCTCTCTGTATACGCTTTATCAGGAACCACCTAAGGTTCAGGGTGCTCTGGTGATCGGAATCTCACAATCAGGGCGTTCACCTGACATCGTCAGTGTGATCGAAACCAGCCGCCAGCAAGGACAACCTACTCTGGCGATCACGAATGAACCCGAATCTCCACTGGCGCAGGCAGCAGAGTGGGTCATCGATTTGAAAGCCGGAGAAGAGAAAGCGGTTGCAGCCACAAAAACGTACACAACTTCTTTGGCCGCCTTAGCTTTGCTCTCGGCAAGCCTATCGAGTGAGCAAGAAAAAATCACAATTTTGGATCAGGTTCCTTTGTGGATGCAATCGACCTTAGCTTTGATTGCTGAAAATATACAGCGTATCGAAAGATATACTTATATCACCCGTAGTGCGGTCATTGGCCGGGGTTACAATTATTCCACGGCCTTCGAAGCGGCGCTCAAAATCAAAGAATTAACTCGTATTGTTACTGAACCATACTCGTCAGCGGATTTTTTGCACGGACCAATCTCGGTATTAGAAGCTGGGTTCCGTTTTCCATTATTGGTCATCGCCCCCTCTGGAAAGACGCAAACCGATCTGGGTGCCTTCATCTCTACGGTTAAAAATCGCGGTGCAGAAACAATCGTTGTTTCCAATAATATGGATATTCTTAAGAAAGCAGATGTCGCGCTCCGAATTCCAGAAGGCATACCTGAGTGGCTTTCACCGATGATTGCGATCATCCCAGGTCAAATGATGGCACTGCAGCTTACCCTGGCAAAAGGACTTGACCCCGACAAACCTGTGGGAACTCACGAAGGTGACGGAAACACATTAAGAATATTCAAGCGTTAAATTTAAAAAACTCCCATGGATATTCCCGTGGGAGTTTTAGTTTTGGGTTCTCGATTAAGTGTTTTGCGGTTTATCTTTTGCAATGAAGCAGGCACACCAAATCGCAAAACCGCGACGAATGCCGGTTGAAGTTCTTGATCATATTTTTAAATTCTTTCCGGCATTCGCTATGCAATATTTCTCAAATATTTCAAACCAGTGCCAGTATTGAAAAGCACTACCTTTTCTTCGGGCAGCACCCAACCATCTTTCACAAGTTGTTCCAAACCCGCGAGGGTTGCGGCTCCCTCAGGAGCGGCAAAAATGCCCTCTTCGTAGGCTAATTTCTTTTGAGCTTCCATGATGACTTGATCGCTGACCGCGACGGCATTCCCATTGCTTTCACGCAGATCGTTCAAAATGATTTGATCTGCAAAACTTTTAGGCACTCGTAATCCAGATGCGAGGGTTCGGGCACCCATCCAAAAATCACAGAATTGAGAACCAGATTTAAAGGCCTCGATTACAGGGGCGCAGCCATCTGCTTGCACGGCAACCATCCGAGGCCGTTTGTCACTCTCCAACCAACCCATAGCAGCCATCTCGTTGAAGGCTTTCCACATTCCCACCAGACCTGTTCCACCCCCCGTTGGGTAAATGATGACATCTGGAAGTTCCCATTTGAACTCCTCGGCCAGTTCATAGCCCATGATCTTTTTGCCCTCCGCTCGATAGGGCTCTTTGAAGGTAGAAACGTCAAACCAGCCTTCATCGCGGGCTTTTTCACCTGCCATACCGGCAGCTTCGCTGATGAGGCCATCAATCAGGATCACAGTTGCACCTGCGATACGGCTTTCTTTTATATTCGCTTCAGGGGTGTCGCGCGGCATAAAAATATAGGCTTCCAACCCGCCGCGGGCGGCATAAGCCGCCATTGCACCACCAGCATTTCCGGCTGTGGGGATGATCACCTTTTTAATGCCGAGTTCTTTTGCTTTTGAGACTGCTGCAGCCAGGCCGCGCGCTTTGAATGTCCCAGTGGGATTGATGCTCTCGTCCTTGACATAAAGTTGGGAGAGACCCAAACTGGAACCCAAATGGGGGAGGTGCAAAAGAGGTGTATCGCCTTCCCCCAGATAAATCATGTTTTCGGTTTCAATCACCGGTAAGAGTTCTCGCCAACGCCACATCCCCGCGGGTCGGCTGCGGAACTCATCTCGGTCCAATTTTTCACGGGCAGCGCCCAAATCGTAGTTGACGATTAGGGGTGCCTGGCACTCAGGGCAGAATGTTTGAACAATGGAAGCATCGAAAGCCCGCTTGCAGTCATAACAATGCAGATCGGTAATATAAGACATTGCACTTACTCCGTTGCGTCCGGAGCGAAGGCGTCTACACGAGCCCAAAGTTCGCGCACATTGATCGGTTTCGCCATATAAACGTCACAACCGGCGGCGAGCGCTTTTTCCGCATCTCCTTTTAGTGCATTTGCAGTAATCGCGATGATAGGAACATAGTGCAGGCTGGAATTTTTACTTTGTCGCAGCCGGCGGGCTACTTCATATCCATCGATATCGGGTAAATTTATATCTAGTAAGATCACATCTGGAGAAAGCTCTTCGGCTTTGCTCAGACCGTCCAGCCCATTGAGGGCTTCATAGACTGTATATCCCTTAGCACCTAGCGCTCGCTGTACCAGGCGCATATTATCGGGGTTATCCTCGACGTATAGGATGTTAAGTGTCATTCGACATCTCCCTTGCTTGTTTTTTGTTCAATTACTTCAACGACTTGCTCAACGAATTCCATAGGTGGCAAAGACCCTTTTTGGTAGAGACCTTCAATTTGTCCGTGCAGCCTCTGCCATTCATTCTCGGTGATATCTTTTGCACTGACCACAATCACGGGGATATTCTCGGTGCGGCTGTCAGCCTTGAGGCCTTCAAGCACACCAAAACCGTCGATTTCTGGCATCATCAGATCTAAGATAATCATATCTGGCACGCGTTCGAAGGCTTGTTCTAAACCATCTTGTCCGTCTACAGCCTCGAATACGCGATATTTTTTCTTCTTTTCTAAGAGCCTGCGGATCAGATGGGCGGCGTCGCGATTGTCATCTACAACCAGCACGGTGGTTGCTTTCTCGTCCAGGGTTTCCAATGCAGCTTGCAAACCTTCGTGCCGGCTGATGGCTTTATCTTCATCACTGAGTTGGAGATCGACACTCCACTGGTCTTGGAGAACATGTTTTTCTACAGGGAAAGTATGTCCTGTGCAGTTTACCACAACCAGATCTTCTCCTTTGATGACCCTGTTTTTGACGAGTTTATCCATCCCGGCAAAAGCTACCGCGGTTGCAGGTTCGACCGCGAGACCATCTGATTTCGCCAAAGAACGCATGGTGTCGAAGGCTTCCGTATCAGATACCGCTTCCATAATCCCGCCGTGCCTTTGTGTGAGTTCCCACAAATAAGTATAGGTGCTTCCAGGATCTCCGGTGGAGAGAATTGCAATTCGGGTTTCAGGAGTGACCGGATTCGCGGTGTTTTTTCCCGCTTTGAATGCCTTTACCATGGGGGCGCAGCCAGCTGACTGAATCACCGCCAGCTTAGGAACGTGATCGATTAAGCCCATATCAAAAAGTTCCTGAAATCCATGATAAACACCCAAAGGCCCAAGCCCACCGCTCACAGCCTGGATATACCAATCCGGCGCACGCCAACCTAATTGCTCAACTATTTCATAGGCGATGGTTTTCATGGACTCGCGGGAGGGCAGGTGCCCCGCCCCACGATCGAGCTGCAAGCCCCGGCGTGCGGCAAATTGAGCAGCAATATCTTTGGTTTGATCATAGGTTCCGGTTACTTTGACGACTTCAGCGCCAAAGAGAGCCACTTCTCGCAGCTTTTCTGGAGGCACCATACTGGTCATAAAAACCCAAAGCTTGATGCCAGCCTGGGCACAGGCCGCGGCATAAGCTACCGCAGCATTGCCCGTTGAAGCGATTACGGCCTCTTTGATCCCTGCTTCTGACATTGCTGCGACAGCCACAGCAGCCTGACGATCTTTGAAAGAACTTGTTGGACCATAGCGTTCATCTTTGATATAAAGATTTTCGTGCCCAATCAGGTTGGCATAACGGTGGGACCTGCGCATGGGAGTCCCGCCCGTTTCCTCGAAACTGATTTCGGGAGGGACCGCGACTGGCAATACATCATGATAACGCCAGATATTAAAGGGGCGATCTGGCAAACCGCGCAATAGTTCACGTTTGAAATTTACGTAATCGTAATGGGCTTCAACCCAGGCGGAATTGCATTGCTCACAAATTGTAGGGGCCAAAGGGATAAAATCTTGCCTATGGCCGCATTGCGTGCATTCCATAAATAAAGGGGTTGCCATAAATTCTCCGTACTATTGTTAGTTCAAGGATCCTAAATCCCCGATCGGTAATTCGAGATAAAAGATTGAGCCTTCGCCCGCAATGCCCTGGCTTTCAGCCCATAAAGCACCTCCATGCATTTCTGCTAAACGGCGGCTAATGGGCAAACCCAGACCAGTACCACCTACTTTTCGGGTTGTGGATGTGTCGACCTGGCTGAAGGCTTCGAAAATGTTTTCGAGCAAATCGGGTGGGATACCAATTCCAGTATCTACGACCCTGATTTGTACTTTTTGGTTGATATGTTCAGCTTCAACCCTCACACTGCCATGTTCTGTAAATTTGAGTGCGTTCCCGATAATGTTTAGCAGCATTTGACGGATGCGGACAGCATCACACATAATGACCATACCATCCGAGAGTTGGCTGGCATTGACCAAATCTACGCCTTTGCGAACCAAGGGACTGCTGGTTCGGATGACATCATCCAACATTTCTGGCAGGTCGAGAGGTTCTTTACTGAGCGTAACCCGGCCGGATTCGATCTTAGCCATATCGAGGACTTCGTTGATTAAATTGAGCAGGTGCTGCCCATTTTTCTCGATGAGTCCCAAGTCCATAGACATATCTTCAGTGAGTGGACCATCTAGCCCTTCGAGGATCACCTGGGTGAAACCTAATATTGAGTTGAGCGGTGTGCGCAGTTCGTGACTCATATTGGCTAGGAAGGAAGATTTAAGGTGATCTAATTCCCGCAGACGTTCAACTGTTTCCATCTGTTCAGCATAAAGTTGGGCATTTCGCAAAGCTACAGCAGTTTGTGAAGCTAGCGTCATGAAAGTGCGGGTATCTTCCTCGGTGAAGCGATTGGCAGTTTCGGATTCTACATCGAATACGCCAATTAATTGTTCACCCACGATCAGGGGGATTGACATCTCACTTTTTGTGTCGGGTAAGAGATCGTGAACCATATATTCGGGATCATTTTTGGTATCACCTACGATCACGAGTTCTCTTGTCCGGGCGGCTTTGGCTATGATAGAGCGATCTTGATAAATGCGAATAACGTGCCCTTCTCCGAGCATTTTGTGGCCGATTTTTCCTGATGAAGCGGTGAGGTTAAGCAGATCGCCTGTTTCATTGAGTAAGTAAATTGAAGAGTGGTAGAGACCAAAACTATAGCGGGTGAGATCAACCACCGATTGCAAGAGAGGTTGCGGCTCGAGAATGGTTGCGGCTGCTGTACTGACTTGCGCCACAGTTTCTAATTCGGCCGCGCGTTTATCCAGTTGTTGACGGCTGAGTTCTGTTTCATCAAGCAGGCGCAAATTCTCAATATGGGTACTCAATCGATCTGCCACGATGGTCATCAGGTTGGCAACCGATTCGTGATCGTGATGGGGATCAGCAACTAAAATTTGACCGATAGCTTCGTTACGCACCTTCAAATCTTGGGTTTGAATGCTCATCGCGCTGGCGAAATCTGTATAGGAGGCAGGATCATCAGGGCTCGTGGTCATAACCTGGTTTTGATCATAAGTAAATGCGTGTGTAGGAGCCATCGGCGAATGTAAATAAGCTTCCCAACCTTCGTGGGTGAGCTGCCTGGAGGCTTGCTCTGCTTCTGCCCGGTATTGTTCAGCTTGTTCAAGTAACCGTAGATTTTCAACATGTTGAGTTACTTGTTGGGCAATCGTAGCTAACAACTGTTCTTCAGCCTCACCCCATTTGCTATCCCCTTCAATTTGAAGGGAGCCAAGGATAGCATCTCCAATTTGAAGTGGGGCTTCGATAAAATCTTCAACTGATGTGCTAGCTTTTCCGCTGGAATCTAAGGGTAAGATTTTTTCTTGATCAAAACTAAAACCAAGCCGCTCTGTGCGGTCAATGGCGTTGAGATATTCTTCCCAACCAACGCGGCCAGCACCCTGGATTTGTGACTTATTTTCGGGTGGCGAATTTTTGGAGGAAGTATCAAGTGGCAGACTCTCTTGAGGGGTTGTTTCACTCTCAAGAGGGTGCAGCCCCTCCACAGGTTCAGATTGCGGAGGTTCACCATTGGAAAAGAGATCGTCAATTCGATTTTTATACGCTTCGTTTTTGGACATAGGTATACATCTCTTTCGCTAGATTCCGATATTGTATGGCGGCCCGGGTTTTGGGTGCAAAAAGGGTGATCGGTTGGCCAGCAATCTGGCTAGCTCTGAGTTTACTATCAAATCCGATGACGGTTTCAAAAATTGCATCTGTGTAATGCTCTTTAAGTTTTTCATATAGTTGTGAATGCAGTTTGCCGCGCCGGTCGAACATGGTGACTAATAATTTATAACTGAGTCCAGAGTTATGCTCAGAGTCGCACCTGACGGATCGATCTGAAGATTGTGTTGATGGCCTGAATAGCAAAGTATTCGCATTGCGTTGGGATGATGGCCAGGTCAGCGGCGGTGAGGGCTGTGGTTGTGAGAGATGCCATCGCAGGAGGGCAGTCGATGATGATGAATTTGTGCGTTAGATTTTGCTGGTGGATGCTGCGCCGCAAAATATTTTCGTGTCGCGGACGGACAGAGAGAATTTGAGCAGCAGCAGCCATATCTAGCCCGGTGGGGATCACCTCCAGGTGAGAAACTTCGGTGGGTTGTTTTAATTTATTGAGCTCCGCGTGTTGCCCAAAAGGATATCAACGGTCGATTTGGTGACCTGCCCAGGAGAGATCCCTAATCCGGCAGTCAGGTTTGCCGAGGGGTCCAAATCAAGAAGCAACGTAGAGTGTCCTTGCTCTGCCAGGGCTGCTCCCAAAGCTGATACGGTCGTGGTTTTGGCTACGCCTCCCTTTTGATGGCAAACTGCAATTACGTAAGGTTTCATCTTGTATCTCTCAAACTCGAAAAAATATATCCTTGTAGTTGTTCAAGTCAAAATGGAATTAATTGCCGGGTTTCTTTTCGCTGGGCAGACCAAGCTGTACATTAGTACGCTTGGCTCCAAGTGCCCGGCCTAATTCTCGGATGGCAACTTGTAGGGCATTTTCAACACTGGTGGTACTTTGGATGCGTTGACTGATCAGGTTGATCGTAGCCTCGTGTTCGGCTTGTTTCTGGGTATGCTGGAAGGCAACGGCATTTTCGATGGCAACAGATGCCTGACTGGCGATAGCAGTTAGCAGATCGAGCTCACGTTTTGTGTACAAGCCTGGCGTTGTCGCACTTTGGACAGAAACTACCCCAATGATGCGGTCCTTGAAAACCAAGGGCACCCCGAGCCAGGATACTGATGGATCGTCATGGCCGATGGAATCGGATTCGATGCCAAGCTCCTTTGTTTGGGTTTGGAAATCTGAGCTAATCAGCAGGGGTTGTCTGGTTTTGATAACATGGCTGACCAACCCATTTCCTACAGTTTGATTAGGGGTTGTTACCCGCTCGCCTAACTCGTAAAAAATAGGAAATGCGATTTCGTGTTTTTCTTCATTGTAAGCAGAGACGAAGAACTTTTCGACGCCCATGAGGCGACCGGTATAATCATAAATTGTTTGGTAAATACCTTGTTCATCTTGTAAATTTGTTAGAGTACGGCCCATCTCGTTGAGGATATCTAGTTCTTTAGAGCGGGTTTGAGCTTGTTCATAAAGGCGGCGGCTTTGTACAGCCGGGGAGGCCAAGCCGATGATGGCCTGGTATGTTTCACTCTCCAATGGGCTAAATTCATGGGACTGGTGCCAATTGAACAATAGCACTCCAACTTTCTCCCTACCACGGGTCAGAGGAATAGCAGCTACAGAGTAACTGCCGCCATAAATCATCAGGTTGCGGATGGCATCATCCAGGCGTTCATCTGTTCGGATGTCAGAAATCAACCAAAGATCTTCTGGCTGCGACAACCAGGATTTCATGCGTGGCATTTCGTTAAGAAAGAAACGCGTTCCTATTGGGTTTGGGGGAGCTCCCTCAACACGCCAATCTGCCACGATTTTGGCACTATCGAGATCACCGGTATGATCTGATTCCAGGTACATCAAAATGGCGCTGAAAGCTCCATTTGCTCGGGCTGGTCGGGCTAACGCTTCAATGATTGCGGCTTCAGAATTTGCTTCATTCATTGCCTGGCTGATGCCGTACAGTTCATCTGTGCGGGCCAGCGCCTGTTCAGTTTGAGTTGTTAATCGAATGTTTTCTAGATGAGTGCTAAGTTGCTCATTTATATACTTGACCAATTCAGCGTCTTCTTTAGATAAAGTTCCAGTATCAAGAATTTCCCATTGGCCGATGGTTTCGTTGCGTACAGTGATCGGAACAGTGACGGCTATTTCTGGTTCTGTCTCTGTTCCATCCAATGCTTTGACTTCGAAATCGCGATAAACAAAACCTAACTGGGTGTCTACAATCTGTTTCTGATATTGCTCCCAGCCCTCACGTGTCAGACGCTGCAAAGCTTCTTGGGCTTCTGCTTGATATTGTTCAGATTGAGCCAAAAGGCGTAAGTTTTCGATTTGTTGAGCCACTTGTTGAGCAACCGTATCGACGATCATCTGGTCATCAGTGGTCCAACTCGTTTCTCTCTCGAATTGGAAGGTGCCCACTTGTTCTCCGGATACCCGAATGGGAGTGACTAAAGTGGAGTCATCCATCGCACCCAGAAGAGGTACATCAAATGGAGTGATTTTTTCTCGATCAAATGTGTAAGCGATACGCTCGCGGCGTTCGAGGGCATCCATGAAATTATGCCAACCTTCTCCGGTCAGACGACGAGTTTGTTCTTCCACAAGGTTTCTAGCACGTTCGGTTTCTTCAAAGAGTTCGGCGTTGGCAATCGAAATTGCTAATTGTCCGGCCAAAGTTTCGAAAGCTGGCAGGTTTTCCTCGCTGAGCGCGCCAGGTTGGGTGCTCTGCATATCAAGTACACCGACGACGCGCTCAGCCACCAGCAGTGGAACGACCATCTCCGAACGAGTATCGGGGAGCAGGGGATTTGGTCGGTGGAGTGGACTGGTTTCAGTATCTATAACGATTACGGCGCGGCGTTCGGAAGCGGCAATTCCATTGAGGGAACTCATATCAACTGGCAGGCGGTGGCCTCGGCGGAGCAGCGTTTGCCCGGCTTCACCAGTACCTGCTCGCAACACCAGGGAACGACCTGTCGGGTCGGTGAGATAAACCTGGGTGTAATATAAATCAAAACGCTCGCCAATGATTTCCACAGCATCTGTCAACATGAGGTTTGTCTCGCGCACCAAAGATAGACGTTGCCCAACTTCTGCGGCCAATTTCAGGTCACGGGTGCGGTTGGTGACGCGCTGCTCCAAATCTACTAAGATTTCTCGCAACCGGGCAGTCATGGTATTGAAAGCATCTGCCAACACCTCGGCTTCATCATTGCTGTGAATATCAGCAACCACATCCAACCTGCCGCTTGCCACAAACTCAGCCGCATTTGTGAGCTCTCTCAAAGGACGCACTAATTGACCTGCCATGAGCCACAGAAACACCAGGGAAAGAATAATGATGATTGTGCTGATGGCTACCTGCCTGATGGCAGCAGTTGTTGCGAGGGCAGTAATTTCTTCAAAAGGAATGATCAGGCCTAAGACCCAACGCGTTGCTCCTTCGCTCACATCCAGTGGTGAGAAAATCTGAAGGTATTTACCATCCGGACTCAGCCTGGTCAGGGATGTATTTAATTGACCCCGGAATGACTCGAAATCTGGGAAAATTAAGTCTGCGGGCTGATTGACCATTTCTGGATGTTGACGAGCAGCGATCAAAGTGCCATCATCCGTAAACAAGACAGCATTGGTGGTGCCATCATACATATCGATGCTGTCTACCAATTGCTGTACGAAACCGATGGGGGCGTCAACGCCCGCGACCCCGTAGAATTGATTGTCATGGAGTATCGGTTCGATGAATGAAGCGGTCACCACTTCCTGCTCCTGGATTTGATTGATCACGGGAGCAATCGTAACGCCTTTGAGGGTGCTGCGCGGTAGGATATACCAATCGCCAACACCAGGCATTTCATATTGCACCAAGGCTTCGGTGTGGATGATTCCAGAAGCATCCCTTACCCAAAACGGTATGAAACGACCAGTATCATCATGGGCAACTGCCCTGACATATTCAGCATCTAACCCGTCAAATGCGTTTGGTTCCCACAGGGTATAGGTCCCTAGAAATGATGGATTACTAATCAAGACCTTGCGGAGCATCCCATTAGCGGCATCGCGGGATAAGGATGTTTGAAGGGCTTGATCTTTAATCGCACCGAAGGATTGTGCCAATGTGCGTGCAGATAAACGGGGCGCATCAAGTTGGTTTTGAATCAAACCTGTTTTAGCTTCTGCGATCGCGATGGCCTCCTTTGTGGAGTTGTCTATCGTTGTTTGGCGAAGTGTATTGACCGAATAGCCAATCAAGACTATGGACACCAGCACTAATGCAAGCCCTGCCCAAAATGTAATTTTTATCCGGATGGAAGATCTTAACCCGGCTTTTCTCTTTTTGGTTGATTTGTGAGACAGGTGAGAAGATTTTTTTTGATTATCCATAATTTGATCTCGTTTATAAAATATAATCGTTGCTTACGAACGTCACCATTAAAGTGGGAGCCTTCTCCAACTTCTTGGGAAGATACTGATATCGTGCCTGGAACCGTTTACTCGGGTAGATTTATGACAACGCTACCATCCATGATACCCTGTATAGTGTCATCCCCCAAAGCTTTGACTTCATCGGGAAGCGCAAAATCAGGGTTATATTCAATCACTTCTCCTGCATTGACGAGACTGATTGTAAAGGTCTCACCACCCAGTGTCCCCGCGTTGATTTTGGCGATAATCGATTCAAGGACTATCTCCCAGTGATAAACTTGGCTGGCCACCACAATCGCAGGGGCTAAGGTGGTCTGGTTGGACTGGGTCCCAAACCACAAAACGTCTTCTTCTTTGGCTTTATTGATCGGGCCAACAACCATTTGGGCAGTACCTGTCAAAGTATCTGCACCATCCGAGATGAATTTTGTGGCCGCATCTGAGGCCGCGACAACATCAGTGAAAGAACCGATATAGGTGACACTCACTTGAATATCCGGATTTGTTGCCGAAACACCAGCTTTGAATCCATCAACATAAAGTTTGGCATCCCCAACTTCGAGAGGGCCAACCACACCAATGATATTGCTTTTGGTGAGTGCGGCCGCCAAAACGCCATTGACATAGCCGCCTTCTTCTGATGCGGCTGAATAAGCAAACACATTCGGTAGACCAAAAGTATCGGAGGTGGTGCCATGGGCAAAGCTGGTCTCCGGGAAATCAGGGGCAATCTCTTTGAGCGAGGCGCCATATTGTGAACCATGAGCAATCACCAGATCGAAACCCTGTTCTCCATAGGTTTGAATTGCAGCAGCAGCATCCTCGACGATGAACATGCCTTGAGAGTATACAAATTCCATCTTTTCGGGACCACCCATGGCTGTCTGGGTCCGAATCAAAGCATCGTACATTGTCTGGCTAAAAGCGGCATCATTCACCGCGCTTGGTGTTATCAAAGCAACTCTAAATGGTTTTTCCATTGTTGGTGTATTGGGTGTTTCAGTAGGAACGGTCTCCGATATAGCTGGGGATCCGCAAGCTACCAAAATCAGCATAAGGAAAATCAGCATGGAAATAATTCGAATGGTTTTCATAATAATGCTCCTTTTATTAGAACTCAAGAAAAAGTCAAATTTAATATATTGCTCCAGGTAGCGCTCCCGCTGCCGAGGAGGCGATGAGAGCACATATGTAAGAACTCTACTGTTAATACCGCTCGTCACGCCCGTGATTGGGTTGGGATCCAACTTTCAGTTCCACGCTGGCCCGTTGGGTTTCCAGGGCTTGACCTAACTCGCTGACAGCCACTTTTAGCACATCATCAATGGTGGTTGCGGATTGAATTCGTTGACTAATTTCGGCAATCTGAGATTCGCGTCTGGCCTGTTTTTGGGTCCGAGTGTATTCCTGCGCATTTTGCACTGCGATGGCAACCTGGTTGGCGATGGCCTGGATCAGATCAGCATCTTGTTGTGTGAGGCCATCTCTAACATTGTGCTGTACATCCAAAACCCCAAGCACATCGCTGCCGATGGCGATGGGTACTGCCACCTCGGCTTTGGTCTCTGGCAGCAAGGGATTTGGAAGCCATCCTTCAGCCTGTAAAACATCAGGGATCAGAAGGATTTCGTTGGCTTTCGCCGCCCGCCCCACAAGCCCCGTCCCTGGTTCGATCTTATGCCCCCGGGCTAACATGGCCCGCCCGGCATCACCAGTACCACCAGCCATTTCCAGGACTTGTCTAGCTTCATCGTAAAGGTAGATATGTGCATGGTAGTAACCAAAGGCGTTACGTAATTGCTCGACAACCTCACGAACCAATTGTTCCTGATCTAATATTGTAGAGAGCTGCCGGCTGACTTCGGTGGAGGTTTCGAGTGCTCGGGTGCGGTCTGCAACTTGCTGTTCCAGCCCTTTTTGTAATTCTTGTAATTGGTAATTTGCTATTTCTTGTGCTTGGGCGTTGGTTTCTGCTTCTTGAATACTTTCTGTTAAACGTTGAATAATTACGCGCAATATCCCACTAACAATGAAGAAAAGCGCAGTTACAACAACCAAATCATCATACCCAGTCTGGTTTGTGATAGAGTTTGGGTTTGTACCTAGAATGTCCGCCAATCCCAATCCAATCGCGGAGAGTGAACTTAAAGTTGCAAAAATAAACGAACCACGAATGCCTAGTAAAAGCCCAGCCAAAACGATTACAACTGGATACGCTGCTACGGAGATATGGTACAAACCACCACGGTTGTAGGCGATGAATGTAATTATTAATAGCAATAGGGAGGGAAGTATGAATTTTCCTACTAAAGAGTTCCCACGCCGTACTAGAATAATAGCACCTGCACTGAATAAAATAGATGCGGTTAGCGGCCATACAACCGTATAATTATCCCCTGCAAGAGCCACTGCAATGGTAATAATTATCAATCCCACGATAGTAATTGCTAAAATATTTATAACCATCTGGTCTGAAGTTAATTCGAGCTTTGGTTTTTTCGGTGTTATACCCTGATCTTCATTCATAATCACGCTCCTACAATCCTTTTGTCTGGTTTCTAGTTTTATCGAGATAGAAACTGAGCAATAGAATTGCGATTAAACGGATTTCTCCATATGTGTTGAACCTCGTTGTGGTTTACGTTCTTTGGATATTTTTCCTTGATGCAATGAAACACTGGTATCAGTTTCCAAAGCTCGGCCTAGCTCCCGGACGGCAACTTTGAGGGCTTCTTCAACATCGGTAGTGCTCTGGATTTGCTGGTTGATATTGGTCATCAGAGCTTCCCGGTCAGCCTGGCGTTGTGCTTGTTGGTAAGCTCTTGCATTTTGCAAGGCGGTTGCAACCTGGTTAGCAATCGACTGGAGCAAATCAACATCAATATCAGTCAAACCATCAACTTGATTATCTTGCACATCCAAAACACCCAATACATTTTCACCAACGGCGATGGGGATCGCGGCTTCGGCTTTGGTTTCCGGTAGTAACGGATTCGGCAGCCATCCTTCGGCCTTAGAAACATCCGAGACCAAAACGGGCAAATTCGTTTCAGCAGCTTGCCCGACTAAACCGCGACCTTTGGCAACGGAATGCCCTTGCTCTAGCATCCTCTGCCCGGCATTGCCAGTACCACCTACTATTTGGAGGGTTTCTTTTTTATCATCGAATAAATAAATATGGGCATGATAATAATCAAAAGCGGATTGCACTTGCTCAACGACTTCCCGTACCAATTCGCGTTGATCGAGGATTGTTGATAGCCGCCGGCCAACCTCGGTAGAGGTTTCGAGCGCTCGGGTGCGTTCAATAACTCTTTGTGAGAGTTCTTGCATTGATAAGCGAAGTTGATCTGACATGGTTCGAAGGGCCTGGGCCACCTGCCCGATTTCATCACCACGATCAACTGGTAAGGGCACATCCCAGTTTCCCGCTCCGATTTCAAGTGCGCTTTCGGATATGTTTTGCAGTGGTTGGATCGTGCGATTCACCAAATAGGAGATTAACACAACGGCTACGAGTAATGCGAAAATTCCAATCGGTAATGCCTGGGTTAATAGGAAGGATCTATTCGTGTTCTCAAGTTCGGTTTCCAGGGATTGGATACTGGCAATAACTTCTTCTTCTTGAACCACACTACCGATACTCCAACTGGTTGTATCAATCGGGGAATAAGCGATATAAAGATTCCTGTCGGGTAACTCAATCCTAGTTACCCCTTGATTGCCTGCGAGCATAATTTCGATTAATGTTGTATATTCAGAACTGGCTTGATTTAAGTCTGGAACCACTTCAAATTGGCTGGAAGGTGTGCCGAAGAAATCTAAATATCCTTGCTCTGGGAGGGCAATTGCCTGCCCGTTTTCATCAATGAGGAAGGAATATCCCTGTTCCATAAAGTTGGTTTCTTCGACATTCCTTTTCAGACCTGTCAACTCGTAGTCAAATCCAACGACTCCAACAAATTCATTTGCTGAGGTTATAACTGGCACTGCAACAGTGGTCACCAATCCTCGTCCGGTAGCATCGGCATAAGTCGGGGTCCACCAGGAATCACCTGTGAGGTTGTTTTCTGTCGTGCTGCCGATGAACCAGATACGCTGTGATGGTTGGAAATCCGGGGGTAAGGCTGTTCCTAAATCTATATTGGGATAATAGCGGGTGACCTCATTTATGGATGCAAAATAAATGGCTGCAATATTTGCAGCGCTTTCAAAAGTGTTTTCAAAAACTAAGTTGAGATAAGCCGATAGTTCTACATCGCGGTTAACATCTTCAGTGATTTCTTGGGTATTGGGTACGAAAACACTGGAAATTTCATCAGGACTGTTTGAATATTGCCCTTCTTCCAATTGAAATAAGAATTCATCTGCAGACCAGTACGCTTCGGTATCAAAAGCTGTGGGATTCTCATAAACAGCACCCATATAATTTGCTAAGTTTCGCGCTTGTTGAGCTACATTTTCGAGAATCAAATCATTTTCTCGAACGCTTTGTAAATTAGTTTGCGTTAAATTCTCCTCAGCTTGGTTGATCAAAGCAATACTACTGATCTGGCTGGCTTCTTGGCCTGTTTGTTCGGTGATAACATAAGCAACAATAATGAGAGAAATCATCATAATGATGGTTAGACCTAAAAATAAAGCTAGAAGACGACTGCGAATATTTCCAATAGCCCACAATTGCCGGGCAAATTGAATAAGGAATAAAATAATTAGAACTGTAGTTACCGAGATGATAAATAGAACTAATATCTCGGGTGGTTCGAAAAGCGCAAGCGGCTCGAAAACCGTAAGCACTAGCAAAATTAACATTTCGACCAGGCCAACGCCTATTGCCCAACGCCACGAATTCCGTGGCAACGCTCGCCAGATGATCAAAACTGAAGAAACCAACGTATAGACCATCACGGTCCAACCGATGCTCTTCTGAAATGCCACAACCGATAATGGCAAGATCAAATTTACCAGATAGACAATACTAGTACCCAGGGTGACTTTACCGCGCCGTAACAGGGGCACACTTATCAGGCCAGATACAGCCAGCAAGATCGTAGAGCCAACGATCACATAGTCTTGCCAATCGGTAAAAGAAACCTCGCTAAAGGCAAAGCCCATAAACGCAAAACCAGTCAGCGATAACAGAACCGCTGTCCAGGTAGCGTTGTTGATCAATTGTTTTTCACTGAGATCTCTACTATTTAATTGAGTTTCATTCATAACCACTTCTCCGTTTTTCGGAATGAAATGTCTTTTCTCGCTTTAGGTAGCAACTGGCAGTGCTTCTTTTACCAGCGGCAAGCTGAAACTGAAACAACTGCCTTCACCAAAAGTGCTATCAACCTTGATCTCGCCGCCATGCTGCTCGACTATGGCTTTAACAATTGCCAGTCCCAGACCATTTCCTTGAATTTCGAGACGATCATCGGCCTCTACTCGATAGAATTTTTCAAAAATATGGGGCAGGTCATCTTCTGGGATTCCCAGACCGTCATCCTGTACCTTAATCCAAATCATCGATTGCTGTTTTTCCGTGGAAATCACAATCTGGCCGTTTTCACCTGTATATTTGATGGCATTGCCTACCAAATTTTGCAGCACCTGACGGATACGGGGAAGATCAACTTTAACTAGAGGGCGGTCTTCTGGTTCGTTAAATGTGAGCTCATGCCCTTTGGCGTCGGCCTGAGCCTGAAATTCTTGGGTGACACTGGCCAGCACGTCTTGCAAGTCGTAGGGTTGGGCATTCAGGCTGGCATCTAAATCGGTGCGGGCTAATTCAAGCAAATTAAGCACCAATTCATACATCTGACCGGATGCCCGTTTCAGGCGTTCTACAAAATCCTTTTGCATATCGGTTAATGGGCCCGCTTTTTCTAAAAGATCGCTGTAACCCAAAACTGCATGGATCGGATTCTTTAAATCGTGTGAAGCTGTAGCAATAAATTCATTTTTGACGCGTTCTAAATCTTTGAAATGGGTCACATCGTGCAAAACAACCACTAAACTGCCGTCCTCCACGGGTGTCGTAAAGGCTGAGAAAGTGCGTTTATCAGGCCAGTCCACTTCTGCTTCAATGGGACCATCGGCATCTTTTGTCTGTTCAATTAATTCGATCAGCCGGCCATAGCCCCAGCCCCCAGGGAGCATATGGCCCACTCGAGTATCTACATCGGTAAAAAGACGTTCACCTGCCAGATTGACGAGCTGCAATTTACCTTCCGGATCAACCAGCAAAATGGCATCTGCTGCGGCATTCAAAACCGCATCCATGCGTTGTTTTTCCTGTTCAACTGATTCGAACAGTCGGATGCGCTCAGAAGCAGTTTCGATCTGCATCGCCAAGGTTTCTAATACCACCCGATCACTTTCTTGAAAAGTGCTGGCTCGATTGCTATGTATCGAGATTATGCCAGCCATATCTGTGGCGCGAAAGAAGGGAACAGCAACCACCGACTGCGCGGGGGGAGCGCTATCGTCTTCTCGGATGCATTCCCGCTCTTCGAGTGGTCCAGAAAGCTGGACGGGCTGCCGGGTAACTACGGCTTGATGGGGTCCGATCGCCATCATGGATTCTCGGGGAGCATGTTCTTTGCCTGCTAAATTTTGCAGTTGTAATTTTTTATTTTCTAATGTCCATAAGGCCACAGCCGGGTATCCTAAACGCTGTCGGACCAATTCTGGAAGTTTTTCATGTAATTCTACTGAGCGGGAGAGTTGACTGATCTCACGAGTTAGTTGATTAAGTGCGACCAGCTCATTTACTCGTTTTCGCTCAATGGCATATAGTTGAGCATTCTCGATAGCAATAGCAGCTTGGCTGGAAATGGCCTGCAAAATGTTGAGATGATCGGGTTTGAAATGGTTAGGCTGGTTATGTGTGAGTGTGAGTACGCCGAGCACATCCCTGCGGCCCATCAGGGGAACCGCAATTGCTGATTGGGCTGTATCATTAGGAATTCGCAGCCAGGTATCATATTTTTCAATATCTTCAACGATCGTACCCTGACGAGAGCCTACGATTTCTGAAACGATGCCTCCAGAGGTTAATTGTTGTTGAACTTTTCCCCAAGTCCAGGGCGAAAAGTCGAACATCTCGTGCATTTGATGACCAACGGTTCCATCTGGGTGAAAGAGGACTAAGTGACCATTCGAGGCTTCCAGGGCATTAACTGTGCGGGTCAGCACAGTTTTCGTGAGGGCTTCAATATCTAAACGTTCACCGATATCCTGGCTAATTTCGGGCAGCACACCTAATTCTTGAGCCCGCTGTCGCATTGCGTCTTCAGCTTGTTTAACGTGTAATTTTGTTCGAATGCGGGCTGCCAGTTCTCGCCAATCCACAGGTTTAGTCACATAATCGTCAGCACCCAGCCTAAGACCTTCCTGTACATCTTTGACACCAATCCGGGCTGCTGTAATCATAATGGCGGGAATATGGGCAATGCTGGAGTCAGAGCGCATTTCTTTCAAAACCACAAAGCCATCTTTATTTGGCATGTTGACATCTAATAGGGCGAGGTCCGGTTGTTCGGTGCGCATCAGTTCCAGCGCTTCGTCACCATCCATCGCGGTGAGATATTCATAGCCTTCATTGCGCAGCCTGACGGAAAGCAAACGCACATTATCAGGATAGTCATCAGCAATAAGGATTTTGAATGGCCGCTGGAGCTTTGCGCTGTTAGATGCCATGCGATAAGGTAAGATTTCTTGGATCGCATTAGAGATGATATCTCGGATTTGTTCAGGATCTACGGGTTTGACCAGATAATCCTGAATATCAAGACGCCGAATTGTAATCTCTAATCCGGGCGTATCGTAGGCCGTCATCAAGATGGTGTGGGCGGGTTTGCGCCCATCTTGGAGTTTTTCGATCAGTTCTAAACCGCTCATCCCGGGCATCATGAAATCAGTGATCAGGATGTCGGTAACGCCTTCGCCCAATTGCTGAAGGGCGTCTTCCCCGCTGGCGGCTGTGAGCACTTCCACCTGGGTATCCAGCTTGCGAATCACACGTGCCAGCATTTCTGCTGTATTGGGATGATCATCGACAATCAATACACGTGCGGGTTGGGAAATTAAATCAGAAGTACTCATGCTGCTATTATGCATGAGGTATGATTATTTTTGGGTTTGGCTGTGTGGGGAAAAGTTGGTGAGAGTTAGGAGCTTAGAGGCCTAAGCTCAATCCTTTTTTGCATTTCCAAAAAGGATTGAGCCTAATCGGTTAATAAACGATAGCCCACGCCACGTACGTTGAGGATATATCCTGGTTCATCTTTACCAGCGTTAATCGATTGGCGCAGGATATGGATATGATATTTTGCCAGTTCACTGGCTTCGCTTTGTTCGACTGCATACCCTTGGGCCTCGGTTACTAATGTTTGATAATCGACAGCTTCTGGAGCATGACGAGTGAGGATCGTCAGATAAATGAATGCTGTTGGAGGTAGAGAGAGCACGCGTTCTTTTAGGGTTGCACGCTGAGCTTGAAGATCAAGCACAAATCGCCCACGCTTGAGAAAACGGTCGCTTGCTTGTGGGGTGCTAATCACTCCCGAGGATGGTGGAGCACTTTGATCCTCCAGCGAACGCAGTTCAACTTGCAGGGCGGTTATCTGTTCTTGGATTTGCCGTTTACGCCGTTCAATTGCCCTTTCATCCAAGATAACGCGTGTTCGGGCAATGAACACTTCCGGGTCAATCGGTTTCACCAGGTAGTCGGTAGCCCCCAGGCGGATAGCCTCCAAGGCAGATTGTAAAGATGCATGCGCAGTAAAGAGGATGACGGGCAAATCGGGATGGGATGAACGGATTTTTTGCAAAACTTCGAGCCCACTCATGCTGGGTAGATGAATATCGAGATAGACTAAATCAAATGGCAGACGGTTGATTAGATCTTAAGGCCTGGGGTCCATCCGCGGCACTTGATGCCTCACAACCGGCTAATTTTAAGACGCGGGTAAGGGTGTGGCGCAGGCTATCTTCATCGTCAATTATTAATACATTACCCAGTGAGGTCATGGTTTTATTTCCGGATAGATATTTATTCTATCACGAGTGGTTTGTAAGGCAGTGTAAGTGTAAAAGTAGCTCCTGGCCCCAGATTATTTTTTGCTTCGATATTTCCACCATGGTTTTGTGCAATTTCATAAGAAACTGCCAGGCCTAAGCCAGTGCCGCCATCTTTAGTTGTGAAGAAAGGTTCGAAGATTTTTGAGTGCACTTCGGAGGTTATACCCGGTCCGGTATCGCTAACTTCAAGATGAACCTCCTTTAGCTCAGGGCGGAATGATGATCTAATGGTCAGCTTACCCCCTTGAGGCATACTCTCAATAGCATTTATGCACAGATTTAAAATAACCTGCTTGATTTGATCTCGAATGATATAGGTCTCGGGCAGATTAGGGCTAGGGGTAAACACAAGGCTGACATTGTTATGGCGTAAGTGAGTGTCTAAAAGTTTGCGAACTTCTTCTGCTAGGATGTTGACGGATTCAGATTGGTGGTCGGCAGCAGCTACCGGGCGATAGGTGTCACGTAAACGGGCGATTAGCCCAGCCATACGAGTACCTTCATCAATGGCGACTTGTAAATCTTCTGCAGCCTGTTCTGAGAGACTTTCTTCAAGCCTCACGAGATAAAGGGCATTTTGGATCGCCTGGAGAGGGTTGTTCAATTCATGGGCCACAGATGCGATCAAGCGCCCCATCGCGGCTAACTTTTCGCTTTGCACGAGTTGGGTGCGGGTGCTTTGTTCTTTATCCAGTGCTTCTTGTAATTGGTTGTAGAGTAAAGCTTTATCAAGCACCACAGCAATTTGATCGGCAACGGTTGTTAAGAACCGAAAATCATCCGCATCAAATGCATTGGGAGGTTGATGGAGCACATCCAACACACCCAATATTTGACCACGCACTTGCAAGGGCGCCGCGAATTCAGCACTGGTATGGGGTAAAAGTGGATTAGGAACATAGAAGAGCACATCGGCAATGTTATTGGTCATAAAGGCTTCGCCGACGCTGGCAGCATATCCAACGATACCCTCCTCCGAAGTAAATCGATATCCTTCATCTTTCAGTTGCCGCCCAATAGTACCGCTGCCTTGGTTTGCGATTAGGGCACCACTTTCTTGATCGATGAGATACACATGGACATGATAATAACCAAAATCCAACAGGAGTTGATCGACGACCTGACGCAAGATAGCCTCGATGTCGGGGACATCGGATTCAATTATGAGATTACTGATGTAAAAAAGTGTGTTCGATTCAGCCAATCGCCGTTGTGTGTCTGCGTATAAACGCGCGTTTTGCAGCGCGATGGAAGCCTGGACGCCAATAATGCTCAGTAAATTTTCATCTTCGTCTGTAAAAGCTCCCGGCTTTGTACTGCTGGTACTGATCGTGCCGAGGATGGTAGTACCTCGCCTGATGGGTACAACAAGTAAGGACCGCAGATATGAAGCGCCATCAATGGGAATAAATCGCTGGTCTCCTTGCGTATCTCTGACGTTGATTGACGCGCCTGTATCGATGACTTGCCCCGCAATACCCTGACCGGATTTCATTTGTAGATAGGGTTTTTGGTCAGACGCTACACCTGCCACAGCCGCGGGCAGTAAATTTGAATCTTCTTCGTCTAAAAAGTGAACAACCACCCGCTCAATATGAGGAATAATCTGACTAATGGAATTTACCATGAGTTGTAAAAGGCGATCTAAGTCTAGGGTTTCGTTGAGGGCTTGATTAATTGATGCTAATGCCTGGGTTTCTTTTAGCTGCCGTTCCGTTGAGGCGAGCAAACGGGCGTTTTCAATCGCGATCGCAATTTGACCCGCTAAGGTTTGCATGACGGTTATGTCACTATCATCAAAGGCATTTTTTACGGGGCTTTGGGCATCCAGCACTCCTATAACTTTCTCACGAATGTAGATTGGAACACATAACTCAGATCGGGTGGGGAGAGTATCTGGGTAGAGGTTTGTATAATGATCTTCGGAAGTCACATCATTGGATAGGAGCGTCTGATTGTTTTTCACTGCCCAGCCAACCATTCCCTGCCCTATTTTGAGAGCGTGATTGGTTGGAAACAGGTCGTTGAAGCCGCCTGATTTGGCCTGCATTACCACCAGTTTTTCATCTGCTTCAACCGTGAATATACCTACATGATGGTAGCCAAAACTTTCTTGCACTAACTTAGTTGCGAGTTGGAAAATCTGCTCTAAATCCAAAGTGGAGACGATTTGTTCACCAATATCGTTGAGCAAAGCCAATTGAATTGCACGCAGTTGCAATGCATTCTCATTTTCTTTTCGCTCAGAAATATCTTGTTGGATGCTGATGTAATGGGCTACCTGACCATCAGCATCAAAAACGGGTGTAATCGTTTGTTCACTGATATAGGTGCTGTTGTCTTTCTTGCGGTTAATTAGTTCTCCCTTCCAAACGCTACCTTTTGAAAGGATATCAGAAATATGCTGGTAATGTTGTGGTCCGTGTTGGCCAGAACTAAATATTTCAGGTTTTGCTCCGATGAGCTCATCCAGCTCATACCCCGTAATTTCTGAAAGGGAAGGGTTGGCCCAAATGATATGACCATGATGGTCTGCGATAAAGATTCCGGTTGCGGCAGCATCTAGGGCGGTTGATTGTAGTTGAATGAAATCTTCAGCCTGGTGCAAAAGGCTGATATCTCGAATTACTGCGGAAATGAATTCTTCATTGCCTTCATCATCCCGATGCACGATTAAGACTACTGATACTGGGATTTCTCGGTTCGAAGGATCAATAATCAGAGACTCTCCAGACCAGACCCCATAAAGCCTAGCAGCAGCGATGCTTTCCTGTTCAATTTTCAAATAATCGGTAATGGGTTGCGCTCTAAACCTGGCTAATTTTTGAAGATCGGTATCCTCTTCTAATCCGAACATTTGGCGCCCCGCGCTGTTCAAGTAGATTAAACGGCCATCTAGTGTAGCGGTTCCAACCACATCTGTGGTTGCCTCTAAAATACTAACAAGACGCTCTTGTTCTTGGAGAACTCGTTTTTTTTCGGTAACGTCCAAAAAGATAGCGGTCATTCTTCCAGGCGATGTTTGTACAGCAAACACTTCATAGGCACCTGCAATGCGATCATCTTGGTAGGTAATCTGTGTTGTATGCCAAGATTCACCTTCAGCGGCTGCTTTTCGGTATCTTTCTGGTACTTCTGTTTCGGCGAGTTGAGGAAAGGCTTCTTCGATCGATTTGTCAATAAACTGGGTGTTGTCCACCCATAAAATTTTATCTGCAGCGGGATTGCTGCCGGTAAAAATCAACTGCCCATCTGAGTTCGAGCTGGTACATATGCATTCCCATAGGCGAGGCTTCCACGATATTGCGGAAACTTTCCTCACTATTTCGAAGTGCATTTTCAGCTTGAACCCTCTCGGTGATATCTTCGCCAGAGCTCAGTGTGCCAATGATTTTACCCTCATCATCTTTGAGAAGCGTGTTATGCCACGCGATTTTTCTAAGTGCTCCATTTTTGGTTTTTACAGAATTCTCAAAATATTTACTTAGTTCTAAATGGCCCTGGATAATTTTTTCAAAGGTAATTAAAACCGACTCCCGCTCTTGATTTGGAATAATATGCTCAAACCAATTTTTCCCGATTAATTCATCTTCTTTGTATCCTAATACATCACATCCCCTGTGGTTAAGAAGCACAATCTCACCCTGTTCATTGAGCACTACGATAATTACACCGGCAATATCTAAATATCTTTGTGCCCGATCACGTTCTACCCTGAGTTTAATTTCTGTTTGTTTGCGTTCAGCGATTTCATGTTGAGCCTGTTGAAACAATTGGGCTTTTTGCCAGGATGACGCTACCTGGTGGGCAAATGCGGTGATGAAAGGGATATCGTCTTCGATCAATTCATTCGATTGCACAGAAAGTAAGCCGATTATTTCATCTCCGCTGATCAGGGGGGCATTGATTGAAGTTGGTACATTCAACAGTTTTGCGAGTTTTCCACTGATCTTTTTAAGATGCCCCGGCATCATTTGCTGCAGTACCCCTTCAGAATCTCGGGAGAGGTGCGTGCGTCGTTCTCTGATTGATATTCGCAGAGCATCGACGGGATCAATCGGAACCGTAAAACCCACGGCCTTTAACCCCGCCAATTTTTCGGCTGTTTTGAGACTTTTGGTTTCGAATGCAATTGAAGTGACGATTAAATTTTCCTGGTTTTGATCGAGAGCATAAATGACGCTAGAAATCCCCAAGTCATTTAACGCTTCAGCGACCGTATCAAAGATTTCATCCGGTGTGGTTGCAGATGACATGGCTAATGAAGCTTGATTTAATGCATGGAGTAAGTGCGCGCTGCGTTTGTAGATTCTTTCTTGGTTTTCTGGTTGAGCAATGCGCTGTTGGAGAATGTGGTTATCTTCAGAATAATCAGGGTTTGCCATCTTTTTTGTCCGAGAGAAATAATATCAATTATGATTGTACCGGAAAACTCATATTACAAAGATAGATCCATGGGAAATTTCAGGTATAGATAAGAAATATTTCACATGGTTAAAGAGCATCGTGCAATGAGATCAGATAAAAAAACAGGCCACCAATTAAAATAGCCTGTTTCTTTGTTTGATTTATACCTGGCCACCACAAAAGTTATGCTTCATCATCAAAGGTTGCGGCTGCATTTTGAATATAGTCATCGGCGGCTTCTTGCGCGGCTTTGATAGTAGCATCTGATTCATCGATTTCAGTTACCACGGGATTATTCTCTTCGTCTTTAACAACCTCTTCTGCCAAATCTTTAGTGTTTTGAGGTACTATACTTTCCTCGGTATCATTGTCCAGGAAACCATCAGGGGCATCTTCTTTATCCTCACCCACGATGACAGCCTGAGCAGGGCCTAACACAGCATTGAAGATCGTGCCTGCGGGCAGCCGTTGATCATCCACCGCCGGCTGGCTAGCAGACCCAGCGGCTGCTGCCTTTTCAGCTTCTTCCATGGAGAGGCGGGCTTCTTCGATGATTTCATCTTGTACGCGTCCAGCGACTTCCATAGACATTTCAATTGAATCATTAAGGATTTTTTGCTGTTCAGCTTCGGCCTCAGCCATGGATTCTTTCATCGCGCTGATATACTGCACATTCTGGCTCCAGAGTACATTTTCAGTGCGGCGGACCAATTTGTAAAATTCGGCTTGAGTTTGTTCACTGGGCGATAAGCTGAACCAATGATCTCGTAAAATATTCAACTCAAGGATGACCTTGCTGTAGTTAGGGATGATGACATCGGCTCCATTGAGTTCTTGCCAATTCGTCAAAGCTGATGAAATTGCCGTTGTCAGTGCTACCCAAATAGCGACCCCCGAAAAGAGCATATCTACCCCGGCAAATAAAGCCCCTAAACCGCCAAATAACAAAATCAATATGGTGAGGCGCATCCGGGCTTTATTGTGATCCTGAATTCTCCTAACATGCCAGTCCCTCTGACTCTCTAACCGCATGCGAATATAATCCGCGCTGTTGAGATCAGCTATACCCTCATCGGCATCGGCAGAATCAGGGTAGTAGCGCGGATTGATATGTTCACCCGTATATGGTTTTACCACGACCTCCCCACCCAGCGTGCGGTGTACCTGACGCTGAATTTCGGCTAGGCGGTTGTTCAGCCATTTGTTCCGGTTTGGGTTCCCCTGCATGACCGTACGGTAAAGATAAATCTCTTTGAGGATTTCCTCAGCACCCGCTCGCATCGCTAAATACTTTTGACCTTGTTGGTATTTACTGAGGAAGGCCACAAGCACTGACCCACTGATGGGCACCAGAATCAGAATTACCTGTACAAGGGTGACAAATGGACTTGGAAAGAAAGTGCGGAAGTTTTCCAGGATGATTGCTAAGAAAGTGGCTATTACGCTGAAATATAAAACCCACCGCCGCAACTGATAATATTGATTTTTCTGATGCTTGGCAGTATTTCCGTAGTCGCCATTACGTTTCCAAGCAGATTCCAGGATCGGGGGATTTGGATTTGTTTGATTACTCATGATCGTTTTCCTTCTAAGAGATTTTAATTTTGCCTTGAGAAGCGATATCCAATTTTTGGGTGAATTTGGGTACTCCAAATGATTTTTAGCAATCAATCGTCATTTGATAAATTTATTGGGTCATCTCTCGAGATACCAGGCTGCCATAAAGCCTTCAGTTCCATTTGAGTCTCGCACTTTTAACCACTTTCCAAACACACCAATCTTGGATTCGGCATCCGCATCAATTGCAATAACCGGGGAATTAATAGGCAGGCGTTTGATCAGTGTATGATCAACCGTTAGGGTTGACCAGCGCAGCGCAACACCTTCTGCAGTTGTCCGCATAACAATACTTTGACTACCCGGCTCGTCGTCATCTCTAAGGTCAGTTGGCAGCGCCTCTTTGACATACCAAGCTGCAATATACCCTTCCTGACCAGAAGCATCTTTGACCTTCAGCCATTGCCCGCTGACGCCAATTTTTTGCTTGGCCTGATCTTCCGGTTCCTCCACAATCAGCGTTGTATTCAGCGTTAGACGTCTGATGAGAGTCGCGGCAGAGATCGCTGTGGAAGATCGAAAAGCGAGTCCATCTGTGGTAGGGATTACGGCTAAGCCTTCGATTGGTGCCGGAGGTTCTTTGGGATCTGGCGGTGTAACTGGAGGAGGGGAGTCTCTCCCGGAAGTGCTGGTGGCTTCCCCGCTTTTCGGGTCACATACCAGGCCGCGGTATAACCTTGGAGACCGGTTTCATCATAAACGTGCACCCATTCATTGACCACGCCAATTTTTTTATTGACTTCCTCGCGGCTCTCGAAATAGCCAAATTTTGTGTCCAATGGCACGCGTTTGATGAGTTGGGCGTAGTAATCGGGGGCGGTCCGTACTGCCAGCCCTGCCGCGATCGGGATCAGGTAATATTCGACATCATCAGGAGTTGTTGCGGGAGGATCTGTATCTGGGGGGTGTTCATCTTCGGTGATAACCGTCTTTGAAACATACCACGCAGCTGTATACCCTTGATCGCCATTACTATCTTGAATATGAAGCCACTGACCATTGACCCCCAGTTTCGTCTCCACATCTTCCTGGCTCTCAAGTGTTTCAAATTGAGCGTTCAACGGTACTCGGCGGATCAAAGTGGCACTCACTGTTGGATCGGAACGGAAGGCCAAGCCATCTACAGCGGCAAAAACAGTTATTGAATCACTCGGTACAGTTACTTTGGGTTTAGGTTCTGGAGGAGTTGACCCTTCGATCCAAATTACACCCGTAATAGCTTTGGCAATATTCTTGCCTGCGTGCTTGTAACGATCTAGGACTCTTTAACTTTTTGTCAGGAGAATCACCACTGTAACGGTAGGGGTCTTTCATATAATAGTCATCCCCTGCTTTAGCGTAAAGCACGATCCAATGGGTTTGCAAACCCGCTTTGGGTGACCAATCTACCTGGGCGATCACCGGTTTGCCCGTTGAAATTGCGGCATCAATCTGGGCCATCGGGGCTGGCGAATCTTCGCAGGGATGATATCCCTTGTAAACTAATCCGGGACAAATGGAGGGCAAAACTGCCGGGATGACCAGCGCACCCTGAAACCCACCAGCAGATTTCATCTTTTCATTTATTGTTTCGGGGGTTTCATCGAAGCCAAATCCGTTGGCTACCATCGTCATCGAAGTTACCAGGCAACCCCAACTTCCGATGGTTTCCTGACTTTGATTCCCTAGCTTCACATTTTTCCATTTCGGATCATTCTGATAAAGGGCATCTGTTTCGAACATGAACTGCCTCCTAGCAAAGAAGTAAATTTGCTGTGCGATACGAACTCAAAAAAGAGCAGGTGGAATTTCTACTCCTGAATTATCAAAGACCGGGCATTACAGTAGTAATGCCTAAGTCATTGTAACATTCCATTAAGTTATCTTGCAAGATTTTCAGACAATCATTATCCAATCTGTACAGAAAGATCCCATGCAAAGGCTATTAATCTAACGTTGCCTTCGCATGGGATCGAGTATCGTTCTGAAATTCAGGCGTTCTGCCGTGCTATTTTCCTAATCGAGCTTTCAGTGCCTCAGTCAGCGGCGGTAAAACATCATACAGATCGCCGACCACGCCGAAACGTGCCAGCTTGAAGATCGGGGCATCGGGGTCTTTATTGATAGCCACAATCACCTTGCTGGAGCGCATCCCAGCCAAATGCTGGATAGCGCCCGAGATACCGCAGGCGATGTACAAATCTGGGGAAACAACTTTGCCGGTTTGGCCGACTTGGTGGACATAGGGGATATAGCCAGCATCAACGGCTGCACGGCTGGCCCCAACGGCGCCACCGAGCACGTTTGCGAGGGCTCCCACTAATTTGAAGCCTTCCTGCGCCCGCCATTTTTCCTGTTCCCCTTCGTCCAACCCCGCGGGAGGTTCGAGCCCAGGGTTATTGCTCACCCCGCGGCCGCCAGAGATAATCACACTGGCGTCTGTCAGGCTGACTCCGCCTTCGCTCTCCGAGTAACCGGTTACCTTCGTCGCGATATCTGTTTCGGGAACTGCCACCTCAACTTTGGTGATCGTTCCGCTGAGCGATGCGTTGGCTTCTGGTTTGGGGAAAGCGCGGCCACGCAAAGTCACTAACTGCGGGCGGGCACTGCACATAACTTTGGAAAGCAGCTTACCGGCATAGACTGGTCTGGTAGCCAGAATGTCGCCATCAACTACTTCGAGGGCGGTGACATCCACCAGCACGCCAGTGTTCAAATCGATAGCCGCCATGGCTGCTAAATCCCGCCCGCGGGTGGTGGTCGGGAATAAGATGGCTTCCGGAGCAGCTTCACTCGCCAATTTTGACAGCAATCCTGCATAAGGTTCTGCTCGGAAATCAGCCAGGGTGGGATGGTCTGCCAACAGCACTTCATCGGCCCCATAATGGAAGGCCTCTTGCGCTACGCCTTCAACGCCCTCTCCGAGAACCAGAGCGGTAACTTCGCCGAGAGTTTTCCCGGCACCAATTGCTTCCCAAGAGGATGGGAGCGCTTCACCTTTGAATTGATCGACATAAACGAAAATCTTGCTCATAGCACCTTCTCCGCCATGATCTTATCAGCTAATTTTTCTGCAATTTCACCCGGGCTGCTGCCTTCGATGATCTCATTACTGATCTCCTGGGCGGGCGGATTCAATAGCTCCGGCCAGGAGACTACGGATGCCGGAGCTTCAATACCCAAATCAGCCAATCCCCAAACGGGAACGTTGGCACGGGCAGCTTTGCGGATGCCCATAAAGGATGGGTAGCGCGGCTCACCGTAATCTTTTACAACGCTGATCACCGCGGGCAATTTGCTCTCGACCATTTGGCGGCCTTCCTCGGTGGCACGCTGTACCTTGATGCCTTCACCGACCTCATCAATTGCTGAGACAAGAGTCAGCGCAGAATAACCGAGGATGCGGGCTACCATTGCGGGTGCGGTGCCGGTATCGGTGTCGATGGCTTGCTTACCGAAGAAAACCAGATCAACATCGCCAATCTTTTGGATTGCTGCGGCCATTACGCGGGCACCTGCTGCCCCATCAGAACCGGCCAACGATGGGTCAGAAACCAAGATGGCTTCGCCGCAGCCCATAGCCAGGGCGTGTTTGATGGCTTCTTTTTCATCTTCTTTGCCCATGCTGAGCACAGTGACACTTCCGCCAGTGGCGTCCGCAGTGTTGAGCGCGGCTTCCACGGCGTACTCATCCCAGGGATTGATCACCAGCGGTGCATCACCCCAGTTAACGTGCCCATCTTCCACCACCACTTTTGCGGCAGTATCGGGCACTTGTTTGACACAAACTACGATTTTCAAAATAGCCTCCTTGAGAACTCTAAACTGTTGAAGATTAGGAAATTCATTCCTGCCACAGCGTTTCATCGTACGCGGGCATTTCTTTGCGGAGCGGTTTGTTTTTGCGCCAACCATACGCGTAGCTGGCCTGAATTAACCGCTGGATTTCATTACTGCCTTCATAGATCACTGCACCTTTCGAGTTTCGTAAGTAACGTTCGACATCATACTCATCGCTAAAACCATAGGCCCCGTGAATCTGGATAGCTTCATTGGCTGCATCGAAAGAGGCATCAGTAGCGTACCATTTGGCCGCGCCGGTCTGGCGGGTGTTGCGGATGCCTTGATTTTTATACCAGCCGGCCTGCAAATACAGTAGCCGAGCGGCTTCGTAATCGAGGGCCATGCGGGCGATCTTGGACTGAATCATCTGGTGCTGGGCGATGGGATTGCCGAAGGCTTCGCGCTCTTTCGCATAGGCGACGCTGGCTTCCAGCGAGGCGCGGATGATGCCGGTAGCGCCTGCAGCGACGGTATAGCGTCCGCTGTCGAAAGCCGACATGGTCACTTTAAAACCCTCGCCTTCCTCACCGATCATATTGGCCGCGGGGACGCGCACATCTTGGAAGTTGATCCAGCCTGTGGAGCCAGCGCGCACCCCTAGTTTGCCGTGAATGTCTCCGGTGGTCACACCAGGGCTGGCTAAATCCACAAGGAACGCGGTCAAACCTGAACTGGGTTTGTCGGTGTCCATCAGGGTGCGCACCGTTACTAAGGCATAGTCCGCTTTGGAGGCCAGCGAAATCCACATCTTTTCGCCATTCAAAATAAAATCATCACCCTCGCGTTTTCCAGTGGTTCGGATATTGGCAAAATCTGATCCAGCACCTGGTTCGGTGAAGGCTCCCGCCCCGATCTTTTCGCCGCGGGCCAGAGGAACCAGGAACTTTTGTTTTTGCTCCTCCGTCCCCCATTGAAAGATCGTCATCGCACACAAGCCAACATGCACAGACATGATCACGCGTAAGGTCGTATCGACAACTTCAAGCTCTTCGCAAGCCAGGCCTAGTGAAACATAATCCATGCCCTGCCCGCCATATTTGACCGGCAGGCAGATGCCCAAAATGCCAAGCTCCCCCATGCGTTGCAGCACAAAGGGAGCCATTTCTTGTTTGCGATCGTACTCTTGAATCACCGGCGCGACTTCTTTCTGGGCGAAGTCTCGCACCATTTGTCTCACCATGCGGTGCTCTTCAGTTAGGGCAAAATCCATGCAATATTCTCCTTAAATCTTTGGTAATTGCTCAGGCAGTTGAGAGGTGAGGGTGGGTAGGTGGTTTCACCGCCCACCCACCCTCACCCTTACCATTCTTGGCTGAGTAGTTACTAATTTTGATTGTAAATGGTGTGCACGAACATGATTGGATTATACACGATTGCAGGTTCTACCGACCGGTCGTTTGGAATATTCGACCGCTGGTTGGGTTGAGTTTGTAGCTGTCACTTTCTGCACTCAGGCTATAATGTGAATGCCAGAAGGAAACCGGAAAATGAAAATTGCTTGCAAATGGAATACACACAGGTTTTGCGGAAAAACCGGTAAACAATTATCTGAAGCTATGCCGCAAAACACATAATGAGAATGATGAAAGACTTATGGGATAACGGTATTCTGCCGCGAATATTTCTCCTTGGAATAATCATTGCTCTCTTAGGAGTTGCGCCCATTTCAAAGACGGTCACCCGTGGATTTGAGAGGGTTCGCCGCGCCCAAAATGCAGCGTATCCCGCGGCAGTTGCTGAAAATCTGGCCTCTATTGCGGAGCAGCAGCCCTGGCGGGAGGGATATTGGGAACAAGGCGGGCACGCGGCATTAGCCGCGGGCGATTATGAAATTGCGAGTGATTATTTCGCCAAAGCCGCAGCTAAGGGCGAACTTTCTGCGGATGGTATTCTGGCCTGGGGAGATGCCGATTGGCAGATCGAGAGTCCCCAAACAGCATTACAAATTTGGCGGATCGCTGACAAATTAGGGATTTCTACCGACAAAGTCTTGCAGCGGGAAATTGATACTTACCGGGCGTTGGGAGATGATCTGGCATTAATTGAAGCTTTGAGGGCTTATTTACGCCAGCCTTCAGTTATCAGCGGACCGCAGTCGGATGTGGCTGTTCTTTACCATGAATTGGGTCTGCTCCTGGCAGCTTACTTTCCAGAATCTGCTCCAGTTTATTTATCACAAGCCATAGACCTAGATCCGGAATTGGAACCGCAGATCCGCAGCTTGAATTTTGCTATCCAGCGGGCATTGTCGCAAGATGATCCCATATATTTACTGCTCGAATCTGGGCGGGCACTCGCAAATCTTGGCCATTGGGATTTAGCAGCCAAGGCCTTTGGCAATGCTGTCAAACAGCAACCGGAATATGCAGAAGCCTGGGCGTATTTAGGTGAAGCTCAACAGCATATTGATTCAAATGATGACCCGCTCCTGGCTTTGCAAAGGGCTTACAATCTTGATCCAGAATTTGTGGGCGTAAATACGTTCATGGCGCTTTACTGGCAGCGTCAGGGTGAGCCTGAGCTAGCCTTGGAATCTTTGCAGGCTGCTTTAAAACTGGACCCGCGCAATCCAGCCTTATTGGTTGAAATCGGGAATCTGGTTGCTTTGCTGGGAGATTTAGAAGCAGGCCAAGAATTTTATTGGCAGGCCATAGACTATTCCCCTAATGATCCCAAATTTGTGCGCGAGTTCCTTAAATTCAGTTTGCGGTTCAAACTTAACTTGCGCGAAGTAGCTTTACCCGTGGCGCGACAGCTTGTCATCCGCAATCCGCAAGATTCTGCCTCGTTGGTTGTGATGGGGGAAATTCTATTCTATTTAGGCGATGATCTCAATGCCGAGCGTTTTTATTTACGGGCGCTGGACTATGACCCAAATTATGATCAGGCGCATTTTCATTTGGGTGTTTTCTATCGTTTACAGGGAAAAATGGATTTGGCACAATACCATTACCGGCGGGTTATCGAATTGACCAATAATTCATTGACAATGACCCGCGCTCAGCAAGCTCTAGATGAGTATTTTTCTCCTTAGTATTTTGTTAGCCCGGTGCTGATTTCATCTCAATATGCTACAATTCAGAGCAATTCTGTCAGGCCCGTAGAGGGCAGTTGAACTTTCACCAAGGTGGAGGTTCAAAACGTATTTTTTAGGAAGAGGTAGATTTATGAGAAAGAAACTGTATTTGTTGGCAATGACTTTGATTTTATTGGTAGCGACAATAGCGTGTAACTTTGGTTCGGATTCGGAGAGTGAGCCGCTCCCTGAAGGCGTGCTCTTTAAGGATGATTTTTCCGATACCTCCAGCGGTTGGGATCGAGTTGATGTTGCCGAAGGCGTAACCGATTACGTAGATGGGGTCTACCGCATTTGGGTGAACACAGAAAGCACCGATGTTTGGGCTAACCCCGGATTGAAATTCGACGATACCATCATCGAAGTGGAAGCTGCCAAAGTCAGTGGTCCGGATGATAATGATTTTGGCCTCATTTGCCGTTATGAGAATGAATCCAATTTTTATTTCTTTATTATCAGCAGTGATGGTTATTATGGCGTAGGGAAAGTTTTGGATGGTGAACAAATCTTGCTGGGTGAAGAGGAGCTTATGCCCAGCGATGACATCAAAATGGGGAATATAACCAATGATATCCGAGCTGATTGCGTTGGTTCCACCCTGACTTTATATACAAATGATTCCCAATTGATTTCAGTCAACGATTCGAGTTTCACTTCGGGAGATGTGGGCTTGTTGGCAGGAACCTTCGGGACTCCTGGAACGGATATCCACTTCGACAACTTCATCGTGCGGCAGCCATAGTTTCCTTGTATGAAAATCTATCTCGACACAATTGGTTGTCGACTGAACCAAAGTGAAATTGAAACTTATGCCCGACAGTTCCATGCTGCTGGGCATGAATTAGTTGCGACCCCTTCAGAAGCGGATTTGACGGTTATCAATACCTGTGGCGTTACCGCCGCAGCCGCGGCTGATTCACGCAAAAAAATCCGGAGAGCGGTACGCGCTGGGAGCAGCGAGGTGATTGCCACCGGTTGTTGGGCAACGCTCCAACCAGAAGAGGCACAAAAACTTCCTGGGGTCAGTCATGTGGTACTCAACCAGGATAAAGAACTTTTGGTCCCCGAAGTTTTGCAAATTTCCCCAGATACTTTTGCGGCAACTTTTGATTTAGAACCCCTTATCCGTCAACCCGTGCCTGGGTCTAGAATGCGAACGCGGGCTTTTATCAAGGTGCAAGATGGCTGCGATAACCGCTGTACATTTTGTATCACCACCGTGGCCCGCGGCGAGGGACGCAGCATCTCTGAAGATCGTATTCTGGCTGATATCAACGCCGCTTTGGCGGGTGGTACGCAAGAGATCGTGCTCACCGGAGTTCACCTGGGTTCTTGGGGTCAGGATTTTGAATCTCCGCACCATCTACGGAATTTAGTGGAAATAATTTTAACGGAAGCCCCCGTAATCCGGCTGCGATTATCGTCTCTGGAACCCTGGGATCTCGACGAAGATTTTTTCTCCCTTTGGCAGGACGATCGTCTGGCGCGGCATTTGCATTTGCCTTTGCAAGCAGGGAGTGCCACCACCCTTAAGCGGATGGCGCGTAAAATCACGCCTGAAAAATTTGCCCGATTAATGGAAGCAGCACGCGCCCAAATACCCGATATTGCCATCACAACGGATGTGATCACAGGATTCCCCGGTGAAAGTGATCAGGAGTTCACCGAGAGCCTGGCTTTCGTGCGTCAAATGAATTTTGCGGGCGGCCATGTTTTTACATACTCCGAACGACCGGGTACCGCGGCTGCCAAAATGCCGAACCAGGTTCCCCATCCAATACGAAAAGAACGCAATGCCGCCATGCGGACAGTTTTAGAGGGTTCCTCCACAGCCTATCGTTCTCGATTTGTGGGTCAAAAACTTGCTGTACTTTGGGAGACGGCTACTCAGAAAGAAACGAACGGATGGTTGATGAGTGGATTGACAGATAATTATTTGCGAGTATCTGCGCAAGCGCCAGATGATTTATGGAATCAGATAACACCAGTGCAATTGACGGAGATTCAAGAAGGGGGTATGGTAGGACAGATCGAATCATCGTGATGCAAGGCTGAAAGTTTGATATTTTAGGAGGATAATGATGAGTGATTGTATTTTCTGCAAAATTATTGCCGGAGAAATCCCCAGCACCCAGGTTTATCAAGATGAACTTGTGACAGGTTTTCGCGACATCCACCCGGCAGCACCGACCCATGTGTTGATTATCCCAAACCGGCATATTGCCTCGGTCAACGATTTGATAGGCGAAGATGAACAATTGATGGGACATTTGTTTACGGCTGCCAGGCAAATTGCAAAACAAGAAGGTGTGGCCGAATCGGGATATCGGTTGATTATCAATACTGGCCCCGATGGTGGACAGGAAGTTTTTCATATCCATTTACACTTGCTGGGTGGTCAGCGTATGCGACATCCGATGGGTTAAGCCGTTTGGGAGGTATAATCGGAGTATGAATACGAAAGAAAAATTGTCCCAATCCTTGAAAGATGCCATGCGTTCCAAAGATGAGGTTGCCAAGCGCACCATTCGAATGGCATTGGCTGCTGTAAAAAATGCTGAAATTGATCAGCAAACCGAATTAGAAGAGTCCGCTATGCTGGCAATTCTTCAAAAAGAAGTTAAGATGCGCCGAGAAACCATCGAAGGTGCTGAACAGGCTGGCCGCGATGATCTGATCGCCGAAGCTGAAGCAGAGATTATCGTATTAGAAGCTTTCTTGCCGAAAGGGCTTTCGCCTGAAGAACTTGAATCCATCGTGTCTGAGGCTATTGCAGAGGTGGGAGCAACCTCAATGCGTGAGATGGGGCAGGTAATGCAAGCAGTTATGCCTAAGGTTCGAGGGCGGGCAGATGGTAAAGATGTCAATCAGATTGTCCGCAAGCTGCTGGGCTAGGCCGTGTTGCCATTTAGTGATTTCCCTCTAAAAACCGGCTAAGTTTAAATCTGACTGTTTTCTCTTTAAGATTGATGAAGTGTCAACACTAACCCGTTCAGCTCATCTGAGATTTTTCGGTCCCTGATTTCCAGTTACTGGGCCACATTCCTTACTCTATGTCAAAATCTTCATCCAGGATTGCTCGATTTAGACACGCAATTTTATTGCTGATCTTGCTGATTATTACAGCAGGCGGAATTTGGCTTGCAATTATTGTGTCGATTTCAACAGCACCATCGGCCACAGATTTAAAAGTGGGGAATGTCGCCACCCAGGATGTACTGGCGCCACATGCAGTTAATTATGAAAGTGAAGTGCTCACCGAAGAGCGGCGTCAATTAGTTGTAAATTCGGTTTTACCGCGCTTTACATTGCCGGATACCAGTATCGCCCGTCAACAGTTGGATCGTCTGCGAACCACATTGGATTATATTACCAGCGTGCGTTCCGATGCCTTGGCTTCATCAGAACAAAAAATGGCGGATTTAGCAGCCCTACAAAGTATCCAACTCAGTCAGGAAACTGCTGAAGCGATCCTCTCTCTGAACGAATCCAGGTGGCAGGCAGTCCAGCAAGAAGCTATTATCGTCCTCGAGCGTGTGATGCGTAACACAATTCGAGAAGATGGCGTTGAATCCTCACGGCGGAGTGTGCCTAATCTAGTGGCTTTGGCACTTCCTGAAGATCAGGCTGCCATTGTTGCAGAATTAGCAGCTGCCTTTATTGCCCCGAACAGTTTTTTTAGTGAGAATCTCACCGAGACCGCTCGTCAGCAAGCGGTTGACGCGGTCGAACCAGTGGTTGTGATCTATGATCCGGGTGAAACCGTTGTTCGACGAGGCCAGAAAGTTACTGAAACAGAGATTGAAGCCTTGCAATATCTTGGGTTGGTGCAGACAGAGACGCGTTGGCAAGATTTTGTTGGGGATGGAATTTTGGTTTTCCTCTGTGTGGGGCTAGTTATTATTTATCTTCGTAGAAACCCGGAGATTTCGGCAGATAACCGAAAAATTTTTATCCTGATTGGTTTGTTCATGTCGTTTTTAATGGGAGCCCGCTTTATATTGCCGCTTCATGAAGTGCTGCCCTATATTTATCCGATGGCGGCATATGCGTTAGTAGTTGCTGCACTTTTCGGAACAGAACTAGCGTTGGTCTCAGTGATCCCTCTTGCTTTGCTGAGTGTTTATGGGCATGCAGTATCTTTTGAACTAACCTTGTTTTATATCGTTAGCAGCCTGTATGGGGTAATCATTCCGAAACGCGAACTAAGGATTACAGCATATGTATGGAGCGGAATCACTGTTGCGGCTGCAGGTGCGGCTGTATTGTTTGCGTATTTGCTGCCTCAAGCAGAGACCGATTGGATGACCCTCACTCGATTGTTGGGCTTCTCTATCTTAAATGGCCTGTTGGTTTCAGGTTTATCGGTGATGTTGCAGTACCTTCTTTCTCCTATTTTGGGACAAATAACCCCGTTGCAGCTGTTAGAGTTATCACGCCCCGATCATCCCCTGCTTTCGCACTTAATGCACCACGCTCCGGGCACTTACCAGCACAGCCTCCAAGTTGCTAATCTTGCTGAACAGGCTGCTGAAATGATCGGTGCAGATAGTTTTCTGACGCGGGTGGGTACCCTTTACCATGATGTGGGTAAAACGATCAACCCTCAGTTTTTTATCGAAAATCAGGCCACAGGGCAAATCAACACCCATGATGATCTAGATCCTGCAGAAAGTGCCCAGTTAATCATCAGCCATGTAACCTATGGCCTCGAGCTCGCTCGAAAAAACCGTTTGCCCAAGCGCATTCAAGATTTTATTGCTGAACACCATGGAGATACGGTTACTTTCTACCAGTGGACCCAAGCCCTGAAATCTGTAGATGGAGATGCCAGCCAGTTGGATAAAGGGTTATTCCATTACCCCGGACCAAGACCTCAGTCGCGAGAAACAGCTTTGGTAATGTTAGCCGATGGTTGTGAAGCTCGTATCCGGGCAAACCGTCCGGATACTAAGGAAGCGCTTCGAGAGATGATCAAAGATACGATTGATAAACGCGTTGCCGGTGGACAATTGGATCACACAGATTTGACTTTGAAGGATCTAGACGCGATTGTGGATACTTTTGCGGCTACTTTGAGAGGTATCTACCACCCTCGGGTAGAATATCCCACCTTTGATATCCCTACCCGACCAAACCCTTTATTGGCACTTCGTCTTGCAGAAACGCCTGGGTTGGAGGTAAATCCTGCTGAGGATCTACAGGAACTTGATAGCGACCAAACACCATGATTACACTAGAAATTTCAGAGGATTACCGCTTTCAACTAGACTCCCACGTTCTTACCGAATCAGCCCAAATTACGCTTCAACATCAACTGATCTCCCCTGATTCCGAAGTCACAATTGTCATCACCGGCGATGAGCAGCTTCGCAAACTTAATCAAGAGTTTCGCGATTTTGATGCCCCCACGGATGTTCTCTCTTTCCCCGCAGATTTTACTGATCCGGAAACAGAAGCACCTTATTTGGGTGATATCGTCATTTCTTATCCTCGTGCAGAACAACAAGCAGCAGTTGTCGGACATTCAGTTGTCAATGAATTGCAATTACTTGTAGTACATGGTGTTTTGCACCTCCTGGGTTATGACCATGCCAGCACCCAGGAAAAAAACGAAATGTGGACTGCCCAAAAAGAAATCCTCGTACAACTTGGTTTGGAGAACCTGAAAATTCCGGAAAGCGAATAATTGTAAATATAACAATTCTCAATCGCTGATCCATAATCCGCAATATGATAACCTTCCTGCGCTCCCGTGCTCGGTCGTTTAAATTTGCCTTTGAAGGCTGGTGGTATGTTATTCGTACTCAGCAGAATGCCTGGATCCATGCCTGGGTTAGTATCGTTGTTGTAATACTCGGCATATGGCTTCAACTCCATCCTAGAGATTGGGCAGTTATATTATTGGCCATTGCAGTAGTCTGGGCGGCTGAGTTTTTAACACCGCGCTCGAAGCTATCGTGGACCTGGCCAGCCCCGAGATGAATCATTTAGCTAAAATTGGTAAAGATGTAGGTGCGGCCGCGGTATTGATTGCTGCCGGAGCTTCCGCATTGATTGGCCTGTTGATTATGGGACCTCCACTTTGGGAGAAAATTCAACAAATGATTGGTAACTGAAATTTGGAGTATTAAGATGTCATCATTTCGTTTTGGAACTGTCGGTTCGCCGAAGTCAACCCCTAAGAAACCTGGCGGCAGTGTGGGGGCAACCTTGCGCATTGCTGAACTAGGCTTATCAGCCCTGGAGTTAGGCTGGGTGCGCTCCGTGCGCGTATCCGAGAAAACTTGTACCGAGATCAAATCAACTGCTGAAGAAAGTGATGTCGCGATCAGTGTACATGCTCCCTATTATATTAATTTGAATGCCAATGACGATGAGTGGCCAAAATCGCGTAAACGCTTGATGGATGCTGCTCACTTTGGCAATTTAGCGGGAGCGACGGAGATCGTTTTTCATCCTGGTTCGTATTTCGGTCAGCCTCCTGCGGAAGTGTTGCCGATTGCCATTGAGCGTTTGCAAGGCTGCCTGGATGAACTTCGCTCCGCGGGCAATCCGGTGATCCTGCGGCCAGAAACCATGGGGAAATCAGCGATGTTGGGTTCGTTGGATGACACCATCAAGATGAGCCAGGCTATTGACGGGGTTGAGCCGTGTATTGATTTTGCCCATATGCACGCCCGTCCGGGGGATGGCAGCATGAATACATATGATGAATGGCGGCGGTCTTTAGAAGCCTATGGAGAAGCCTTGGGCGGGCTAGCCCTTCGAAACCTGCATGCTCATCTTTCGGGGATCGAGTACACTCCTAAGGGTGAGAAGGAACATTTGCCTATTCTAGAATCCGATTTTGATTTGGATTGTCTGCTAAAGGCGTTGGATGATTTTGATTGTGGTGGGCGGATTCTTTGTGAGAGTCCCGTGATGGAAGATGATGCGCTGGTCATCAAAGACCGCTGGCTGGCGGTCAGCAGTGAGGGGGGGGGCATGAACCTCCAGCAATTGCACGCCGAGATGTACGCCTGCCGATTATGTGTGGACGCGGGTTATGATATTACCCCGCCCGCAGTGGTTGCTGGCAGTGAAGGAGCTAAAATCATGACCATTGGCCAGGCTCCCGGTATCACGGAAATGGAAACCGGGCGGCCCTTCAACGCCGGTAGCGGCCAACGCCTTTTTAAATGGCTGGCAGAGGCAGGAATCGAAGAGGAGTGGTTCCGTACGACGCAGTATATGTCAACTGTGACCAAATGTTATCCGGGCCGAGCCAAAGGTGGCGGTGGCGACCGCGTCCCTTCGCGGGTAGAACAAAAATTGTGCCGCCCTTTCCTGGATCGTGAGCTCAAATTGATTGCCCCAGCTTTGATTATTCCAATTGGTAAATTAGCGATTGGCCTCTTTTACCCCAATAAATTGAAGCTAACCGAGATCATCGGCACTCAGAAGGAAATAGATGGTTCCTGGGTGGTTCCGCTGCCGCACTCATCAGGGGCCAGCCGATGGCACCAGTCTGAAGAAAATCGAGCACTCATTGACAAAGCTATCGGTATGATAGGAGTGCATGTTAAACTACAATTTCCAAATCGTGGTAAGTGATTATCAAATTCGAAAATAAAAATCAACCCAGGTATCTAACCTGGGCTGATTATGTTTAATGAAAATTGTCTTAGTGAATCTGATTGAAGTTAATCAAAATTAGAATTCTTTTCGCAATCATTGAAAGTATCAAAATAATATTTTTCCGAAAGAGGCAGGTCGGCCTGGTCGAGGAGTTCAACATATAAATTTTGAACCGAATCAACGGGCTGATCACTCAGCGTGAATTCGTATCCTGCCTGCCCATATTGAGGTGCGGTACCTGAGATGGTAATCTGTTCTACCGCCTCGCCGTTGAGCGATCCACCTAATTTGATCGACAAATACAGAACTGGACCCCCATTAAGGCCCGTGACCTGTCCGCCAACACCCAACCAATTGCAGCCCGCATCAGGATGATAGATATTAGGGATATATTGCGGGTTGCCCTCTTGCATTATAAAGGGCATGCCCTCGGCTGGGTCTCTTGTATTTTCTGCAGTGGGCTGCGGACCTTCAGGGGTGAGGGTATACGTTGGTTCTGGTGTATTTGTGGGTGGGAATGGAGTAGGAGTCCACGTGGGCGGTAGCAAAGCCAGCAAGGTTGGCGTAGGTGTGCTCGTTGGAACCAGCGCCGGCAATGTGGGAGGCGGGAAGGGATTCAGGTTACTTTGGGGGTTCAGGAAGATCATTAGATAAGTTCCTCCCACACAGAGAGCGGAGAGGAGTACCAAAACACTAAGGATATTCCAAATTATCGCTCCCTGGTCCGCTTTGGATTTGCGGTCATCTTCTTCATCGTAATAATCAAATATATCCTTCTGCATAGGCTTCCCTCTTCTGGCCGGTCATCACGGCAACAAGGCCGCATCCGAGCCAAGAATGAATTCTTATAACGCGATAATCTTCGGTGCAATCCTATTTCTTAATTATGGGGTGCTAATGAAGATTTGGATATTACTTTGGTCACGCCGATCAACTAACCAATCTTGCACGGTTTGAACTTGTAAGGTTTGATATGCTCCTGGGCTGAGGTGATGTTGAGCATCTCTCTCGATAACCTGGACAATATGAAATCCTAAGAAGGTTTCAATAATTTCGGTGTATTCTCCGGGTTGAAGAGCAAATACAGGATCGTCCAATTCCGGTACTGTGAGGTAACCTCTTGGAAACCAGCCCAGTTCACCCGCAGCCAGCGGATCATATTGTATTGCCAGTGTTGCAAAATCTGTTCCAGCTTGTAGTTGAGCATAGATACTTTCTGCTTCGTCTGAATTATATAGCAGAATTTGGCGAGCGTGTACCTGCTCTGCGGTACTGGGTATTTGGCCGATGATTTGATCTCGCATCCAGGCCGCAGAGATGGAACGGCTTAGCGCCTGTTTGAAACTATCGGTTGTATAACCGTGATCTGCCATCCAATCTTGGAGGGCTGCCTCGTCCATACCCAATTGGTCAATACGGATTTGAATGAATTCCTCATCTGGAATGAATCCGGCCTCAGCAGCACCCTGTTCCAATAAAACTTCATCGATCAGGTTTTGTAAGACGTCTTCTTCGGTATAAGTTTTCAAGCCAGTTTCTGATGCTGCTCGCGCACGTTCCACTTCCGCTTGATATTCTTCCAGAGTGATGCCTTGTACATTTACGCTGGCAGCCAAGGGGGTGCCAGGATCGGTGGTTGGGGGAGCTGACGGTGTGAAAGTAGCCGTAGCAACAGACGTTGGGGTAAAACTCGCTGCGGGATCAGAAACCTCGGGGGTAGCGGTATTTGTTCCATTATTGCACGCAACCAGCCCGATTATGGCGAGTAAAAAAAAACCATTTTGGATTAGGTAATGTAATTTTTTCCAGGTCATTTCCCCGATTATACTCGCACAGGATGACAAATGGTGCCCTATTGCGGCGGATTGTTAAGGATGTTATAGTTTGAAAGAGTTGATCTAGGTAACCAAATTTTTGGAGCGGATGTGTGAATTTTACCGATTATGTTTTGCGATATCGGCAGGGTGAGGGGGGGTGGCAAGTATATGACTTGTTGAGTGAAAACACGCTAATTGGCCGCGGTGAAGATAATGATCTGATCCTCGACCACCGTGAAGTTTCACGCCACCACCTGCGTATCCGCTTTCAAGATGATGTCTTTAAAATTGTTGATTTAGAATCAAGTAACGGGACTCGACTGGATGGTGTCTTACTGGTCCCTCAAATTCCATCCCCATTACGACCAGGGCAGATTGTAGAAGTTGGGGATTTTTCACTGGTCCTGGAAAAATCTGAAGAGCGGGGCACCCGTATTTCCAGCGAGATGCTGCCTTATTTGATTCGGTATCGTTTTGGGACAGGTACCTGGCAGACATTCCCTTTGGAACCCGGAGAAAAACTGATTGGCCGAAACCCCGATTGCGATTTTCATTTGAACGATGTCGAAGTCTCTCGGCAGCATGTTCGTATCCGTATTGAAGAAGATGGTATCTGGCTCACTGACCTAGGTTCTACCAATGGGACCCAGATTGAAGACATTGAGCTCGTGCCCCACACAGAACATCCCTTGCAGTTGGGTCAGATTTTTTCAGTCGGAAATTTTATTTTACAAATTGATGAGCCATCTCGGTTCTATAAGGCGCCATCTGCTGTTTCTGGAAAACCCGGTGTTGTGGCACTAGCGGCTCCAAGGGCTCAGGTTGAAAGCATGCCAACGGTTATCGATGAGGACGCCGCTCTGTTTTTTTCTGTGCCGGTGCGATCTGTGAATTTATTGTCCCGCAAGCGAGTGAAGATTGGGCGGGCTCCAGAAAATGACCTGGTGTTGAATCATCCTTCGGTGAATGGCTACCATGCTGTCATCGAGAAGATGGGAACACGCTTCCGGATTCAAGATTTGCGCAGTATGAATGGCGTCTTCATAAATGGGAAGCCGATTGAAAGGGAAGCTTTTCTCAAAGATTGGGATCAGATTCGAATTGGAGCCCTAACCTTCGTCCTCTCGGGTGATGACCTGCGGAATCAGGTTGTCCCCGGATTGAAATTAGAGGCCCGAAATATCCGTCAGCAAGTGACTAATACCATAAATTTGTTGCAAGATATCAAACTGATGATCAACCCCAATGAATTGGTTGCCTTGGTTGGGAGCAGCAATTCGGGAAAAACCACCTTGTTGAAAGCACTGTCTGGGTATTGGCCAGCTAGTCATGGGGGCGTCCTCATAAATGATGTTGACCTCTATGAATATTACAATTTGCTTCGAAACGATATTGGTTTTGTGCCGCAGAGAAATATCGTCCACCCCGAATTGACCCCAGAAACTGCACTCAACTATGCTGCCAGGTTGAGATTACCTCGGGATATAACCAAACAAGAACGCCGCGCGCTAGTTTCCGAAGTATTGAATGATCTCAACCTGATGGCGTATCACAACATGCCCATTTCCCGACTTCCAGAAGCACAGGCCAGGTGCGTTTCCATCGGGTACGAATTGCTCATCAGACCGCGCTTGCTATACTTGGATGAACCTCCCATTGGTTTTGACCAGATTGCAGAATATGACATCCTTAAGCTGCTGCGTCGTTTGGCAAATCAAGGACGGACCGTTATTTCAATCACTCAACCAACCAAAAATGTGATGCTCTGCGATAAAGTGATAATTTTGGCCCAGGGTGGAAATCTCGCCTTCTTTGGATCTCCCACCGATGCTGTCAATTACTTTGTTCAGTACCGCACGGGTGCGGAGCACGCTAAAGAAGAAATAGGATTCGATGATATTTACCGCATCTTGCGTGAAGATGCCCTTGGTACACCTTTGGAATGGCAAGAGCGATACCTGAGTTCTCAAGCTTATCAACTCGCTTTTGGGATAGAACCTCGTTTGGCAGCAATAGAAACTAAACCGGAGGATACGCCGCCTCCGGCAGCCGCTGTTGTGCTCCCTTCAGCGCAGCGCAACTCTGGTTTTCACCAGTTATTTATAACCTTCTCTCGAAATTTAAAAGTACTGGCTCGCGATAAATTTTCTTTAACTATTATGCTCGCCCTTGCCCCTCTCCTTGGGATATTTGATTTTATTTGGGGCCGCGATCTCTACGATCCAGTAAACGGTGATGCTGGCAAAATTGTCATACTGTGGTTTGCAACTGCTCTCGTCACATTATTGATCGGTGCCCTCAGCAGTATGCGCGAAATTGTCAAAGAATTGGGAGTTTATAAACATGAGCGTATGGTCAATCTTAAGCTGCTGCCTTATCTTCTTTCGAAGGTATGGCTGGGGGTAGTCTTAGGATTGTATCAGGCCGTGGTATTGTTGATTTTTAAATACATTTTTGTAGCACCCAACTTGCCTTCATCAATGGCTTTTCTGACATTATATATCACCTTCTTTTTAGGAATTACCACCGGATATTTGACAGGTTTGTTGATCTCGGCAGTAGCACCGACTCAAAACGCTGCCGTGATATTGGTTGCCGTTTTCATGGTTCTCCAAATCCTCTTTGCTGGAGCTTTGATACCTCTGGATACGATGCCTGGAGGGATGCAGATCAGCGTATTGATGCCTTCCCGCTGGATTTTTGAATCCTTTGTGCGGGTTACTGAACTGGGCGATGCATTAACGGGTGATCCCTGTTGGATGGGTTACGATAATGTGGGTCGTAACCATTTGTCAGTCGAAGTCACAGAAGCTTGCCCATGCATAGGGGCCAGTATTTTCACAGCTTGCGCTGATTTTCCAGGGATCCTCTCACCTAATTTCTATGATGCTGCGGCTCAGGTATCATTGGTTGCAGTAGAATCCATTGAGCCGCCTCAGCCCACAGCTTACGCGTACCCAACCGCATATCCATCCCCAACGCCGCTGCCAACTCCAACATTGCTGCCCTCTTTGACGCCATATCCAACATCGGAGAACCCCGAAGAGTTTTCCCAATATATGGAAGATAGGCTCAATCAGGCCGGAGAATATCAGGTATCGGTTTCCGAACAATTTGAGCAATACCGGCTTGACAATATTGCCCAATACGAAGAGTATACCCATTTGCGAACTTCGCAAGTACATGAGTACGCTGATTTAAGAGAAGCACAGGTTGATGAATATTTTACTGCTATGCGAACTCATAATAATGAGCGTTCCAGCCGTGATAAGGCCGTTAACCGTGCCGAAATATTGTTGGGTTCTTTCTATGATAATTATCATCAGATCTTTCAAGGCACCCTTGTGGGACGTTGGGTTGCGATAATATTCATTCAACTTGGGATATTTATATTGATAATCCTGGCCCAAAAGCGGAAAGATTTGGTTAATGCCTTTTCAGCATTAATCTAATCTTGGAAATTCCTTGATACCGGTTTTATTTTTCTTCAGGATGTGGTAAAACCATCTGGAAAATCCACCAGCTCCTGCAGCTGAGTAAAGCAGTAGTGTCAGAGATAATTCTTGGTGTGGCCAACGATGAATTAAGCTATACTCTTCCCATCTTCAATATGAGTAAGCAAACGAGAAAAACGACTGCATGGACGAAGTCTTATTAATCCAGTACGCTCAACAGGGTGATTTAGATGCCTTCAATCGCCTGGTTTTGACCTATCAAGATATGGTTTATAACCAGGCCTATCGGGTGATGGGCGAGCCGGCCGCAGCTGATGACGCTACCCAAGAAGCCTTTATCTCCGCCTACCGCAAACTACATACTTATCGAGGCGGTTCTTTTAAAGCCTGGTTGTTGCGCATTGTTACCAATGCTTGTTATGATGAACTCCGCCGTCGCAAACGCCGTCCGACTACACCGCTTGCACCTACCGATGATTTCGATGAAGAAATTGAATCGCCTCGTTGGATGGCAGACCCAGGTGAAGCCCCCGAAGATACCGCCTTGCGCGGCGAATTGTCTGACGCCATTCAGCATTGCCTCGATGATCTGTCAGATGATTTTCGGACTGTAGTGATCCTGGTTGATATTCAAGGGATGGATTACGCTGAGGCGGCTGACGTGATGGGAACTCCTCTTGGAACCATCAAGAGTTGCCTGGCGCGTGCCCGCCGGGGAATGCGCCAATGTTTGCAAGGTTTCCGGGAACTTTTACCAACAGCGTTTCGTTTTGAAAACGAGGCTCCGTAATGAAAAATAGTATATCGAAACGCGATTGGGAAACCATCTCTGCTTATTTGGACGGGCAGCTTTCTGAACGAAAGCATGCTCGTCTTGAATCCCGTTTAGCCCATGATCTGAAGCTTCGGGCTGCATTAGATGAGCTGAACAATATCCGTCAGGTGTTGCGAAGCACACCGTGCCTGCGCGCACCTCGTAATTTTATGCTCACCCCTGAAATGGCTGGCCAGCCCCGTCGAATGCCGCGGCTGGCTCCGGTTTTTGGGTGGGCATCAGCAGTAGCAAGTTTTCTCTTTGTGCTATTTTTGGTGGGTGACCTTTTTAGTACCGGTGGCGCTATCCCAATGGCACTAAATAATATCCCAGCCCAAGAAGAAGTTGTTGCGCTAAGTGTGGGTGCAACCGAAGATGAAGTTCTTGCTCAATCTGCGGCAAATACGAGCAGGATGGAAGAGTCTTCTACAAGGAATGTAGAAGTTGCTGAATCCGAAAGTCCTGAGGGGGACGTGGCACCAGAAGTAGCTGCTGCCCCTGAGATTGAACCCGAAACTGAAGCCAGCGACATCGTGGCCTCTGAAGAAGTTGCCGAGGAAACAGATTCTGAAATTGGCGGAGAAGAAATTGATACCAGCGTGGCTTATAGTGCTGAACCCGTCGCCGAAGACCCGAGTGTTGAATATGGAACTGAATCTCGAGCGGAAGTTGCTTCCATCACCGAAACATTGGCCGTTGAAAGTACACCTGAGCAACATTTGTTAGCTCCTCCAGTTGTCGAAGAATCAGATTTCGTTGAGGACGAACAACCCATTGAAAATATTCCGCTGCCTACCGAAACTGTGGTTCTCCCTCCGGCCGCGAAGGCTTTACCGACAAATACGGAACTGGTTCCTCAACCGACGATAACTGATTTGTCTGTTAGCACCGAACTTCCTTTGAAGGGTTCTGCACCGGTTGAAAAGCAAGCGGATTTTCTCATCGGGGCCGAAGTGATCTTAGGATTAATGGCCCTTGGGGCTGGACTCGCCTGGGTATATTTGCGCCGCCGAGGGGGCTGATGCTGGCCGATCAAGTAAAATTCTGTCCGCGTTGTGGAACCAAATTAGAAAGTGTTTTTCGGGCTGGGCGCAATCGTCCAGCCTGTCTCGCTTGTGATTGGGTGTATTTCCCAGATCCCAAAGTGGCTGTGGTTACGGTAATCTTTCAGAATGGGCAAGTTTTACTCACCCGCCGAGTGAATACACCTCGCCAAGGCAGGTGGACCTTTCCTGGAGGTTTTGTCGACGCGGGTGAAGATCCCGTATGCGCTGCCGAACGCGAGTGCCTTGAGGAGACTGGGTTAACGGTAAAAGTGACCGAATTGATCGATGTGCTTTCTGGACAAGAACACCCTCGAGGTTCACATATTCTGATCATTTATAGGGGAGAGATTCTCTCTGGGGAGCTGCATCCAGGAGATGATGCTGATCGCGCCGACTTTTTCAATATCAGTGAATTGCCACTTTTAGCTTTCAATTCAACCGAAGAAATCATCCAAAAAATATTCTAAAAAATAGTATCCAACCACACCTCCATCAATTATTTTTAGTCAGGTTCTAAGTTTGCATTTCAAGTTTGTAAGGTGGGTTGGGAGAAAAAATGGGGGGTGTAATGTGGTAAACTAATTTCATTATTTCTACTAATGGCCTAAGAGAAAATGATCGGAGACAATTATGAAGATTCAGGCATTTAAACCCTTTTTATGGTTATTATTATTTATCCTCGTGGTTAGTGTGGCTTGCGGTGGACCTCCATCTGCAGAACCAACCGCGGTCCCTGAAAAAAAGCCAATTGAACAGCTGGAAGAAGAACCAAAAGAACCAGTTGAACCTGAAGAATTGGAAGAAACTGGCGCAATCTCTGATATTCAGGATGTAAAAGGAGCCGTGATCCAGATTGAAGCTCAAGGTACTTTTGTTGACCCAGAGTTTGGTGAGTATAGTGGCGCTGGCCGTGGTTCAGGTTTTATCATCGATCCCTCGGGGATTGCGGTCACCAATAATCATGTGGTAACCGGAGCTGCCTTGCTGAAAGTTTGGATAGGCGGCGATACAGGTAAAACGTATAATGCCCGCATTCTCGGTGTTTCGGAGTGTTCTGATTTAGCCATCATTGATATCGAAGGCAATGGTTTCCCATACCTGGAGTGGTACGATCAACCGATCAAGGTGGGATTGGATGTGTATACGGCTGGTTTCCCCTTGGGTGACCCCGAATATACCTTGACGAAAGGGATTGTTTCCAAAGAAAGTGCCGATGGCGAAACCAATTGGGCTTCTGTGGATTCTGTCATTATGCATGATGCAACCATTAATCCTGGAAACTCAGGCGGCCCCTTGGTGGATGAAAATGGGAAGATCGTAGGCGTCAATTACGCGGCTTATAAATCTGCTGACCAGTATTTTGCGATCGGACCGGACGAAGCGATAAAAGTTGTCAAGCAGCTTCAAAATGAGAATGATGTTGATTCCATCGGCGTCAACGGGACAGCCGTTGTCTCTGAAGATGGAGCGCTTTCGGGAATTTGGGTAACCTCAGTGCTATCGGGTTCTCCCGCTGACAATGCGGGAATTACCGGTGGCGATATAATCACTGAGTTAGAAGGGTTCCCTTTAGCAACCGATGGCACGATGGCCGATTATTGTGACATCATCCGCACCCATACGGCAAATGACACGGTGAGCTTAGAAGTCCTGCGTTTTGCAACTTCGGAATTCCTTGAAGGACAGTTGAATGGTCGCACTCTAGAAACATCGTATTCTTTTGCTGATAATATCGATACCGAACCAGATCCCGGTGATGGTGGTGAAACGGGTGGAGAAACTTATAGCGAATATTACACCGTGTATGACGAGACAGGTGCTATCGCAGTTGATGTACCCAATACATGGGATCAAATTGACGATGCCCTCTGGGAAAACACCTGGGGTACATTGAGTTTTAGGGCGGCTTCAGTGATTGCTACCACAAATTTTGATGATTACAATAATTGGGCAGCTCCGGGAGTATGGTTTTCTGCTTCAGAGGATTGGGGTAATATTGGTGGGTATATCCAATTGTTAGACGGTGTCAAAGGGTGGTATGAAGATGATTGCGAACTGGACGGCCGCTATGATTATGGCGAAGATGACCCTGTGTTTGAAGGTGGCTATGACCTCTGGACAGATTGTGGCGATGCTGATTCGATCAATATTGTGATCGGTGCCCGTCCCAAATCTGATCCGTTAGCTTATCTTGTATTGGTTCAGGTTCAGGTGCTCTCAGATGCGGACCTGGAAGCTCTCGATCAGATTTTGGCAACTTTTGATCAGGTTGGTCCGTTGCCATAGAATGGAATAAATTCAATATACAAAAAGGCGACCCTGTTGAGGTCGCCTTTTTGATTCAAATACTGGGTAAAGGGTAGAGAGTTTTTTTTACTGGTCCATCTCATATTCAAAATGGGCGCGCAAAGCATTGTAAATATAATTCTCCCAAAGGCGTACAACATCATCCTGTCGATAATCGTGGGATGAGTAAGTTTGAATGATAACCCGGTCATCATGGCAAACTGCCAGAACACCATGGCTGTTTTTCTCTTGTGCATAAGTGCCAGCCAGTAAAACAGCGTCACTGCCAGGGATTGTTTTAAGCAGGTCGCCTGCGTCACCTGCCCAATACGGCGAATAATTAATTAAGGACATGCCCTCATTGGGTTCATGAAAGACAGGGTGCTCACCATACAACCACCAGATTGAACGGGCCGTCATCGGGGGGTCGTACCAATCTCCTTGCACTTTGATGCCGCAATTTGTCAGGAATGAGGTGGCTTTCGCTCCTGCAATTTCATCTAAATCCCAAAGCTCTAGCACCAGCCCCGTTCCTTTATTAACTTGATCGTTGAAGTAATCGAAAAACTCACCTTCGATCGAGCTGCGCGCTTCGACACCCACAACCACCAAATCCCAATCGTTCCCTGAGAGTAGCTGGGCTTTAAAATTGCCCGGGGCATCCTTTACATCCACATAATTTCGCCCCAGCCCCAAATTATCAAGGGCTTGTTTAATATAGCGTGTTAAAGGGATTTTGGTTACATTTTCGAAGAGAAGGATATTCGCTTCCTTCATCATTTCGTCGATATTTGCCGAAGCGGGGGGCGGCTCATCCGTGGGGGGGAGGATGGTTGCCTCCGGAGGGGGGGCATCTGTTGGCGGGGGTGGATCTGTCGGGATAGGGGTATCTGGGGCGACTGCTGCATCGGTTGCGATTTGTGCATTAACGGTTGATTGAATATCCGCGGCAATTTGTGTGGCCTCAATATCTTGTTCTGATTGCTCATCTGCTGCAGATTGCGCTTTATTCTGATCTTCCTGGAGGGCAAGTTTGGTTTCCTGAACGCTAACGGCAATTTGGGTATTCCTTGTGGTCTCATCGTCGGCAGGTGCATTGCATGCCAAACTTATGCCAAAGACGAACAGCAGTCCGAGTGCAAGGATGAAAAAAGGGAATCGATTTGGGTGTGTTTTTTTCCAAAGGAAAGTGGTCTTGTTCATTTTTACTTCTCCTTTTCATTCCTGGACGATGAAATCGATACTTGAGTTACTGTTGTTCCCAGCAAGGTCAACGGCTTCTACCCGCAGGGTGTGTTCACCTGATGCCATTCGCCATGGCAGAGCATAAGGGGCTTGTGATTGCCGGATAACTTCACGGTTGTCGATATAGAATACCACAGCTTCGAGCCCGATATTGTCGCTAGCTTCCACTTGAAGGGTGATATATTGCCCATACTCGTATTTGAATATTTGCCCATTTTCCGGGTACGGAATTGAAATTTCTGGTGGCAGGTTATCTACAGTCACCTGAATGGTGTTTGTGTCTACCTGGCGATTTTCCCGAAGGACAATCATTTGAACTGCATAGAGTCCATTAAAATCTTGAGTATCCCAGGTTGCCAGCACACCATTTTCAACTGGAGAGGTAATATCTTTGCTAATTTGAATCCAGGCTTGTGGATTCAAACCCTGCCCAGCCTGTAAACGATATGAGATGAAGTCATCCCCGCTGGCAGTGCCAACAATTTCGATTTCACCGCTGACATTGGAAAACATACGCGGCTCCCCAATTTGAGCTGTCTCTTTGACGGGCGGCATCGTAATGACGTCATAAGATTCGGGAGGGAATGGTAAACCAGCGTTTGTAGCCCACTCGGTTGCAATTGGCGGTATGAGCATATAAACTTGCTCCTCGATCAATTCAGGAGGTGTGAATACCGTTGCCAGAAGTTCTGTTTCTCGATTGATTTGAAACGACTGGTATAAGGAATCGAATTGAGTGGGTTCATTACCGTTAAGAAACGCCTCACTAACCACTGTGGGGCAATGCCGAGTAGGAAGCTGCCCCGAAGGATCACAAACATCCACTGAACTAATACCCGGGGGAATATCCCAGCCCGTTGGGGGAATCTCTTGAGTGGCATATTGAGTGATTGCACGCCAGAGGGCGGCACTCACCTTTGAGGGAACCTGCCCCTCAAAAGCTGGATCAGTGCTTCCGTTTCCAGCCCATACACCCACTAAAGTTTGTGGTGTATATCCAATTGTCCAGGTATCTTTTTGATCATTAGTCCCACCAACTTTTACGGCCGCTGGACGTCCAATTTCTAAGGGGTTCGGATGTCCTAAGCTGGGCCAACGGGCAGCCTCATCAGTCAGAATATTGGTGATCAGGAATGCAAGTTGTTGTGTGATTACCGGACGGCGTTCAATATCTGGTTCACTAAGCCACTCTTGCCCGTGTATGTCGGTAATATTGAGCACTGTAATGGGCTGCAATGGCGGCAAACTGTTTTCATCACCAGTGCTCAAAGACTGTCCCACCATCAATCCTTGATTGGTAAATGTGGAAAAGGCGTGGGTGATTTCCATCAAGGTGACCTCTCCCCCATTAATGAGCAGCGCACAACCCCGGCAAGTTGAAGCCGTGGTATCACCAGCGTAACGAGAAAACGAGGTCAGTCCCATTTTCTGAGTTGTTTGCCAGACATTGTCGGCACCAATTTGGACCATGGTTTGGATGGCTGGATTTAAGTAGTTATTTGCCATTGCCGATCTCAACCGCACTGGTCCTTGATACTCATCCGATTCTGGGATATTGAAATCAGTAGATTGCAAAGGGACATCCCATAAAAGCGAGGCCGGACTGAATCCGCGAGTAAACGCCGTCAAATAAAGGAAAGGGGTCAACATCGTTCCTGGAGGGTGGCCTGGTAAATGGGCGGGATCTAACCCTTTATCAGCATCTCCCACTAATGCCAGAATCTGACCCGTAGGGGGGTCAATCACCAAGAGTGTGGCGCTCAATTCAGGTGGAAGCTCACTTGAATTAATCGCCAGGGTTGGCAGGAAACGGGCGGCTGGGCAAATTTCCTTGTTTGCGTCTTCGAAGTTGGGATTTTGCAAGCGGCTGATGAGGGTGTCTCGAGTGCAGTCCGCTTGAATTTGTAAATCATAATCCAGTGATGTGATGATCTGATAACCGCCGCGTTCAATCTGCTCTAAATCGTAAAACGGTGCTAATTGTTCCCACACCAAATTAACAAAGGGTTGTGTTGAAATTTCTGTTTCAATGACTGGCTTACGAAATTCAAGGTGGACCGCTGCCGCGTCTATCGCTTCATCAGATGTGATATAGCCTTGTCCAACCATGGCTTCAAGCACGATCTTTTGCCGTTTGAGCGCTTCGGTGGGCGCATCGATGGGGTTGAGCGTTGGCGCTTCACCAACCGCAGTCAAAAGAGCTGCTTCTGGCAGGGTTAATTCTGATGCGGGTTTGCCAAAGTAAACTTGGGCAGCAGCATCTGCGCCATAAGCGAGGTTGCCATAATATAAACTGTTGAGATACCACTCTAATACCTTTTCGTGCCCAAATTGACGAATGAACTGCCAGGCTAATATACGCTCGCGAATGGATTTGACCAGACCAAATTCTTCTGGATGAAGCAATAAGTCTTTTGCTAATTGTTGAGCAACAGTTGTGGCTTGAGGATTGTTGATATCTTCAAAGGAGAAACCAGGATCGTCCCAGAATGAAGGGTCAACAATTGTTACTGTAGCATCAACCAATACTGGTGAGATCATTTCCTGAGTTGAAGAATTAGCATTTGTGGAAATTGGCAAGTAACGGCGTTCTTCTAAGACCGGATTCTGTACAGTTTGAAGCACAAATTCCCCGGTACGGTCGAAGATCTGAGTTGGATGCAATAAAAGACCATTGGGGGGTTCCAACAGCAAGGGAAGCGTCTCCAAAGAGGGTAAATCTTGGATAATCTCAGCATATGCCATCGGTGCAGCAATTAATATTGAAGCGAGCAGTAATGTAAAAAGAAAGGCGCACCCTAATCCTATTCGTTTGCCCGGATTACGGTTAGCGACTGCACGGCGCCGATGGCGCATTTGGACAATATGTGGCACTGAGGGCATGGCTGAATTGTACAACGTTTTGGGATAAAGGAAAAGTCGATACTGGGAGGGCCCCCAAACCCAGTATCGACTTTCAATGTTCACGCAGGCCCCTGATAACGTTCCCCAACTCCTGCGTGGCCGGTGGGCCTAAGTTGTCTAGATGATAGCAGGTAGACATTGCCAAAACATTGCCAAAATCGTGTTTTGGGGTTTACTCTAATCCTTAGTTGTGGGAAAACTGGGTGTAGTTAGAGAAGAAAGTGAGTATAAGATTTTCCAAAAATCTGACGCATTTCTACCGATTTGCTTCCATCGTCAAGATAGATGCTTCTGACATGACATCCTAGAAATAAATCACCAATATTCCCCGCTAAATGGTATCAGTGGTAATTCGGGTACGGTTGGAAACTTGCTGTCGGAATAATTCGAATTTTTCCCTGGTTTCAGAGGATGACACCTGTTTTTCTAATTGATCTAACAAAGCATCGATACGGGTCCCTGGAACAGAGGTATCCTGTTTATTCAGCCGCAAAACTTTTTCAATACAAGCTTGTGCTCTAATTTCTAGCCAGGGATTCTTCATATATTGTGCTTCACCAACTGCAAACCGAAAATGGTCAATGGCCATTTGGAAATTATCATTTTCCAGAGAAAGCTCCCCAAGAAGCAATATGGCAATGATGTGATAATTGGCTAATCCCCCATTGAGAGTTTCCGTTTCCAAGGCAGAAGCCAGTTGAGATACCTCTTGCCATTGATCAGATGATGCATAAACTAATGTCTGACAAACTTTTGTTGCGATTGCCCCCACACGTACAGAATTATATTCGAATAGAGAACGCGCGGTATTTATTTGCTCTATGCCTGAAGATTTACCTAGGAAATATTGGACCAGACCCAGCCGATAGAGATTATCTAATCCCAAAAAATGTTCGCTGGCACTATTAAAACCCTGCTTGTGGAATTTCTCTGCTTGATCGTAATCATAGAGCAAGCGGTTTAACTCTCCTAATGCCCGGTACCCTAAGGCGACGATATCGTGGTGACCATATTTTTCCCCTACTCGGATTGCTTCTTTAGCATGTTGGATAGCAGAATCGATATAGCCAAGAGCAACTTCGGCTAGGGCTGCATAACTATGTAAATAACCCAGCATCCTCCAGCCTTGAGTTTGATCTGCTAATTCAATGCCTAATAGTGCATTTTCCCTAGACCGGGTAATGTCGCCCATATAAAAAGATGAAAGTGCTTTAATACTATAGGCCTGGATAATTGAATATGAGTGTTGACATAATTCTGCTAATTTAAACGCTTTGATCCCATGTTGATAACCACTTGTGGGATTGCCAAATAAGGTTTGCAACAGTGCAATTTGATAATGAGCATTACTACGTGCTTTGTAAATTTTGGGATCAGAAATTTCGCCTGTACTTAAGGCTAATGCATCTTGGAAGGATATTAATGCTTCTTCTGGACGATTGAGCATGTAGAGGAAAGTTCCATGATGATTATAAGCTTCGATGTGCTCAAATTTCTTATTACTCAGTTCGAGATGGGGGATTGCTTGAGAAGCTAGCTCTAAACCTTTTTCAAAATCGTTAATTGTCATACAGGCATCGCTTAGCGCATCTAGGCCGGTTCCAATTAATAAGTGACTATCACGATTCTCCCCTAATCGAATTAATTCATTCCCGATTTTTATAAGTAAATCCGTCTCATTGAGGTTATAAGCTAAATCGTTCCAATCTGTATAAAAATGATAAATTTCATCGTCGGTTAACTTTGGCTCAACATGCTGTAGAAGTTGCTCTGCCAAGGCGTAACTGTGCGACGAATCTTCTTTTGCGAATAGTGATCGGGCCCGATCCGCTGCCTTGATCCAATAATTAAATGCCATTTTTAATTCGCCTGCACCGCTATAATGGTGGGCAAGTACACCGGCATCTGGTGTTTGATTAAGAATGAGTGTGTTGACAACTCGGCCATGTAAAATTTGAGATCTTGTAGGGGGAATCTGATTTAGTAAAATTTCACGAATCTTATCGTGTGAAAAATAATAATAAAGTTCCTCTTGGTGCTTTTCACTGGGTTTGATAAGTAAATTGTTTTCTAACTCCTCAATGATTTTCGCTAACTCTTCTAGGGTTTGATGGCTGCTTTTGCTTAAAATTTTCACCGAAAACTCAGATCCGATAATTGCCGCGAATTCCAAAGTTTCTTTAGCCTTAGGGCTGAGTTGTTCAATCCGAGAGATAATTAGGCTTTGCAAATTTGCAGTCAATGGAAGGACTGCGTCTGAAGTAATATTTGTTTTGCCCGTTGCTAAAATGGCTCGGAGAATCTCCAAGACAAAGAAAGTATTTCCACCTGTATCGTTAATCAGGTGGTCAATAAAATGAGTTGGCGGTGTTTTTTCTAATAGGAAATGGGCGAGGTCTGTGATATCACTTTCGTGAAGAGGGTCAAGTTCATAGATAGTCGCATGTTTAGTTTGTTCCAGTGAGGCAAACGTTGATTGCAAAGAATCTTTCACATCTTCAAGACGTGCTATGACGGCCAAAGATGCAGATTGTGTGAACGGTTCTCGTACCAATAAATATGCAATGGTCGATAAAGTGGCCTCGTCAGCCCAGTGTGCATCATCAATAACTAAGAAGAGCGGTTGATCTTGCGCCATCAGCACAAATACCTGTCGGATACTCTCGAAAATCATGGCCTGAGCTTGGTTAGATTCTGCAGGTGGATTGAATGGCTCGAGATCATCGCGCATTTGGGTGATTTCTGGGAACAATCCTGTTAGTTGGTTTGCCCAAATGGATGCAAGAGATAACCATTCGTCAGGCGTTGCATATCGGCGGAAAATATCTACAAAAGGATGAAAAGGTAATGTGTTTTCTGCCCACCGGCAGATTGTTATCAATACACGGGGTTGTGGGTGTAGTTCCTGAATATATTCCTGGACTAATCTGGATTTTCCCTGACCCGATTCGCCTAGAATTATTATGCCGCGCTTTTCATTAATGGCTCGGTTGATTGCAATCAGAGCATTTTTCCGCCCTACAAAAGGAACTTCAACACTCGGATGAATCTCCCATTTTGGTTTAATCTTGCTTGGAGAAGCACGCCCTGGCTTGCGAATATTTTGGTAAAGGTTGATCATTTTTGGGGAAGGATTAATCCCCAATTCAGCCAACATCATCTGTTGAGTATCTTCAAAATATTTTAAGGCCTCGGTGGTTTGTCCCATTTTTATGAGATTACGCATTACTTTATATTGGGCCTCTTCGTTGAAGCTATCATAACGTAGTGCTGAGCGAGCCAAATCCAAGGCGTTATGCAAATCTTGTAATACAAAAGCATGATCAGAGAGTCTTGAAAGGATATTAAAACGCGTGGCGTGAAGGCGCTCAGCAGTTGTCTGTAGCCAATTGTCTAAGTTAGCAGTTCGGAATTTAATCCCTTCTAAAGCACAATTCCCCCGCCACAATTCATTTGCCGTATTCAAGATTTGGTAGATTTGGTGGGGCAAAGGCTCATCCTCTGGGATTTGCCATGGGGTTTTACCGGCTTGATCTAGTAAATCTTGAAAATGAAGTTGATCTACAAAAACCTTCTCGAATTTTAGCCCAATAAGTCCATCATAGCTAATGATTAAATCAGGTTCAGGTAATGCGGACCGTAAACGACTTAAGTTTTCACTCAACCGGGAGCGACTTTGGCTGATGCTGTCATCCCAAAACAAATCAAGGATTGTTTCTCTTGGTACCATGCTTCCTTGAGATGCCAGGTAATAAAGCAATCCGCGTGTTAATTGGCGCGGAATAGAAATCTGTTCTCCTTTCCAAAACACGGTTGATGGGCCAAGTAAGTAAATTTTTAGTGGGCGCATTATCGGTACTAAAAATCGAAAAATAATTATTCTTTGTAGACAATTCTACCCTGGAAAATATAAAATTTTCTATACAGACTACAAAAAGCAGGTAAATACGCCGTAAAATAAATTCTCCATATTTTGGTAATCAACTAACGAAGCTATTTTTTTGAACCCCTTCCCAAAATGTGAAGTCTCTGACCCCATTTACAAATCGACATCGGATGACACTAAATTGTGATTTCGATCCGATTTCCATCTGGGTCTGCAATGATGCTTTCATAATAGCCATCCCCCGTAGTGCGAGGTTCATTGATAACACTGTAACCTGAGATTTGTAACTTTTCGGTTAGGTTGTCTACCTGTTCTTTTGAACCAACCGAAAATGCCAAATGAGCCAGTCCAACAGATATTTCAGTATTAAGGTTGCTGTTTTCTACATTTGATATTGACATCAATTCCAGCTGTGCTCCCGAAGTAAAGCTCAAAAAGTAGGATTCGAATCCTGTGGAAAGATTGAGGTATTTGTCACTCGCTTGAGCATCAAAATAGGTTACGTAAAAAACTTTGAGTTGTTCCAAGTTTTTCGTCCAGATTGCGACATGTTCGATTTTCATATAATTCTTCTTGCGCCTTCCGGCGTTGTCAAATAAATCCGTGGAACAGCGTTTGGGTTTGTGACCCAATCACTAAAAGCGGATTGATTTCCAGGAATCATACATTTTTTCGCATCTTCAAATTGGACGAACTTAGCTTGTTGAACATCGCCGTGATCCACCTCATTATCTACGTGTACTTGACCTTCCCAAGAAGTTATCTCAAAAACAAAAGCGAGGATAAAGGGACGGTTATCTTCAACCAAACCCTGCACGACCCAAGACAATGAGCCTATTTCGAGTGCGGTGATGCCGGTCTCTTCGTGTAATTCCCGCGCAACCGCCTGGAGAAGATCTTCCCCTTGATCAACCGCACCCCCCGGCAAATTCCAGATCAGTTCACCCCCGCCATAATCGTTACCAACCATCAAGATTTCGCGTTCATCCCGAGTAACAATGGCACTCACCGCCAGCCAGTACCGTCCTTGTGCAGCCTCTAAACAGAAATTCAGGAAATCTGTATCCGTTGAAAAATTGAAGCGCTCCCTTTGGGTTTTGTATTTTGTCCAGAGGTCGTGGGAGATTTCTATGTGGGGCATAATAGGTTCCTCAGAATGCACACCCCTCTGGCAGGGGATCGATATTCTTTAGCTCTGGGGCGAAACCTGCTTCGAGTTTGATCTCTTCAAAATGTCCAAACACTGACCCGCGGAAAGCTGCACCACCATAGCCAGTAGGGTGCATATGCGCCCGCACGATTACCACCGTCTCAGGGCCAATCATCACGGGACCACCGGAACGTGTGAAAGGTTGCTCGTTGGTGTGGCTGTGCGCCAGAATACGCCGGTAAATCAACTCGCCATCTTCGGTAACCACTTCCCACCAATCGGCGTATTGTTCACAACCCGTATCTGGGCTGCGAATTTCGACTGCGAAATTGTAAGCGTTTTCGGTCCCATTGGCTGTAACTGAGACCACATCGGCTGAGATACGATTCTTGTCTGCTTCGGCGGTCGTGGGCGAAGCTGAAGCAATTTCGCTGGGTGCAATCGTGCTTGTGGGTGATGGGTTCGTTGTTTCTGTTGGTATAGGGGTGGTAGCGATTATAGTTTCTGTGATTTGGATTGTAGGTATTGTTTCAATTGAGGGGGATGTGGAAGTTGGCGTATTGGCCGAACAAGCCACCAATTGAAAAATACTGGCGAATATAAATAGGGATAAAATTGATTTCTTCGTTAGCAGTTGCATGATATGACCTCCAGAATTTTGCGAATATCCAAAAATCTAGATGGAAGGGCGCAATCCTATCTTACCAAACCTTGTCCAATTTCAAGCGGTTGCTTGACACATCCCTGCGCCTCCATTACAATCCCGCCCAATATGAACGTAATCAAATCCGTCCGCTTTTTTAGCTACTACTATTTTTACGGCTCTGAACCCCAGAATGCCGTTCGTGGCGCTTAAGCGGATAGATTGTTTATTAGGATGATGCCCGCCCTGCCCAACGGCAGGGCGGTTTTTATATTCCGCAGGAAAATACCTCGTTGCTTGTAGCGGGGTGCTAAAAATCTGGAGGTCGATATGTCAACTAGAGGAGTACGTGGAGCCACCATCGCAACTGCCAACGAGGCTGATGCCATTCTGGCTGCCACGCGGGAGTTATTGCTCGCCATCCAAGACGCTAACCCAGCCTTGCGTCCTGAAGATGTTGCGACCATTTTGTTTACCGTCACCGATGAACTCGATGCCGTCTATCCCGCGCAGGCTGCCCATCAACTTGAATGGTCAGGCATCCCCCTCATCTGTGCGCGTGAAATTCCCGTTCCGGGCGGGCTGCCCAACTGCATTCGGGTGATGATCCACTGGAACACAGACTTGCCCCAGGGCGAGATCCGACATATCTACCTGAAAGAGGCGGCCAGTTTGCGCCCCGATTGGGTTCAACAAGCCAATTTGGCCACGGCTGCTACTGCAGCCACTTCAGGAGGAGTATCATGATGATTGTTATGCGTGCGAACGCAACCCAAAGAGAAGTTAAAGTTGTTGTCGACCGGGTAAAGAGCTGTGGTGCTGAAGCCCATTTATCTGAAGGTGAAGAACGCACCATTATTGGTGTGGTTGGGGATGTGCGCAGCATCCCGCGCGATGAATTCTTGCAGATGCCTAGTGTGGATCGCATCATCCCGATTTCGCGCCCTTATAAAATTGCATCGCGGGAGTTCCACCCCTGGAATTCAGAAGTGCCGCTCGATGGCATAAAATTTGGCGGACCCGAGGTGATCATCATCGCCGGGCCGTGTTCCGTCGAGAGTCGGGAACAGCTTTTAGAGACTGCTCACGCGGTACGCGAGGCGGGTGCCCATGTGCTGCGCGGCGGGGCTTACAAACCGCGCACTTCACCCTACTCTTTCCAGGGGATGGGTGAGGAAGGACTTGAAATTTTAGCCGAAGCCCGTCAGCAAACTGGTTTGGCGGTGGTTACCGAGGTGATGGCCCCTGAGCAAATCGAACTTATAACCCAATACGCCGATATGCTCCAAATTGGTGCCCGCAATATGCAAAATTACAATCTGCTGCACGCCGTGGGCGAAAGCCAATTGCCGACGCTGCTCAAACGTGGTTTGAGCGCTACGATCAATGAGTTGCTGATGGCGGCAGAGTACATTCTTTCACACGGTAATCGCAAGGTGGTGCTTTGCGAGCGCGGCATCCGTACTTACGAAACGGCCACCCGCAATACCACGGATATCAACGCGATCCCGGTGCTCAAATCTCGCACCCATCTGCCGGTGATTCTCGACCCCAGTCACAGCACTGGACACTGGGAATACGTAGAATCAATTGCGCGGGCCGGTATCGCCGCCGGCGCCGACGGTCTGATCGTTGAAGTGCATCCTGACCCGACCATGGCGCTATCCGATGGCGGGCAATCGCTCAAACCTGAGCGCTTCGCCGAACTGGTCAAGCAGACAGCTGCGATTGCTGAAGCAGTGGGCCGTTCTCTGGCTCCTGCCAAAGAAGAAATTGTGTTAAAGGATATGTAAATTGTGAGCCACTAAGACACGAAGAGCACGGAGTGAAGTCAGCACTCAAAAAAACTCTCTGTGCGCTCTGTATCTCTGCGGTTATTTTTAGAGTATCATCATGGACGAGGTATCATGAATGATGATAGATTTTTCATCGAGCAAAATATCTGCATTGTCGGCCTGGGGCTCATGGGCGGATCGCTGGCATTGGCTTTGCGGGGCTACTGCAACCGCATCATTGGTGTAGATCCAGATTATCAGACATTGGCACTGGCGTGTGAGAAAAATGTGGTCGATTTTGCCACCGATCATCTCGCCGAAGCGCTTCCCCTGGCAGATCTTGTCATTTTGGCTGCGCCTGTGCGTACCAATTTAATGCTACTAGAAAAAATATCGCAACTTCATTCTGGCTCGCTATCTATTCTCGATTTGAGTTCGACTAAGGCTGAAATCGTTGCTGCGATGAATCAGCTTCCCGAAACATTTAGCACTTTGGGTGGCCATCCCATGTGCGGTAAAGAGAAAGCTGGTCTGGCCCATGCCGATGCCAAACTTTTCTGGGATTCAAACTTTGCCCTTACTGAAACAAAAAGCACAACACCGGCTTTGCGTGAGCTAGCTGATAGAATGATCGCCATCATAGGCGCGCAGGCACTCTGGATTGATGCAGCCACTCACGATCACTGGACAGCCGCTACTAGCCATATGCCTTATCTCATCTCTGCGGCGTTGGCAGCCAGCACGCCTCAAGAAGTCGCGCCCCTGGTTGGAACTGGCTTTCAAAGCACTAGCCGCCTAGCTGCCAGCGAGATCACGATGATGCTCGATATCCTCGCCACCAACCAGAATCAAGTGCTCGCAGCCTTAGCTCGTTTCCGGGATGCCTTGGACGAAATCGAAAGGGCGTTGGCCAAAAGCTCGGAAAGTTTGCGTCCACAACTAGAAAATGCGCGTGAAAATAGAGAGAAAATTGTAAATATGCAGAACTCATAAATATAAAAATAAATCCCCGGTTACCTCACCTACCCACTGGCAAAATGCAAACTTATTCCCTTACTCCCCTCCTCGTCCCCCCCGCTACGCGGGTATCCGTGCCCGGTTCCAAAAGTCATACGAACCGTGCGCTTTTAGTGGCCGCTTTGGCTGAGGGTGAAACAATACTAGAAAATGCGCTCTTCTCGGATGATTCGAAATACTTCGCACAGGCATTGATTGATTTAGGCATTGAAATAACCCTTGCAGAAGGAGCAAAAACAATCACGATCTGGGGAAAGGACGGGCGCATCCCCGTGCAGAAAGCTGATCTCTTTATCGGTAATGCAGGCACTGCTGCCCGTTTCTTGACTGCTATGCTGCCCCTTGGTCACGGTGAGTACCGACTTGACGGCGTTGACCGCATGCGCCAGCGTCCCATCGGAGATTTGGTTGTAGCATTGAACAATCTTGGCGCAAATGTTTATGGTCAATCATCCGTGGTCTACAGTCAACACGTCATCACCCCGCCCGTGACAGTTACCGCTTCTGGCATCCCTGGTGGGACAACAACCATCCGCGGCGATATTTCCAGTCAGTTTTTGAGCGGATTACTGATGGTGTCGCCCTACGCCCAAAAGGAAGTGGAAATTTTCGTGGACGGTCCGCTGCACTCAAAGCCATATATCGATCTGACTTTAGGGGTGATGGCCGATTTCGGGGGCGAAGTTCAACGTGAAGGGTATGCACGTTTCCACGTATCCCCGCAGAAATATATCACCCCTGGTAACTATGCCATCGAAAGTGACGCTTCCGCCGCTTCGTATTTTTTCGCAGTCCCTGCAATTTGCGGCGGTTGGGTGGAAGTTGCCAATCTCTCACGCACTGCCCGCCAGGGTGACATCGCCTTTTTGAATGTGCTCGAAAAAATGGGCTGCATCGTGACCGAAATCTCCGGCGCGATCTGGGTAAGCGGTCCCGAAAAATTACGCGGTGTGGATGTGGATATGTCCGATATCTCCGATACATCCATGACCCTGGCGGTTATCGCCCCCTTCGCCGAAACACCCACCACCATCCGTGGAATTGCCTCCTCCCGGGTCAAGGAAACCGACCGGGTGGCTGCGACAGTTACCGAGTTGCGCCGCCTGGGCGTCCAGGTCGATGAACATCCCGACGGCATGACGATTTATCCGTGTCAGGAAATCCGCCCCGCTAAAATTCAAACTTACGACGATCACCGGATGGCGATGGCCTTTGCACTGGTTGGGCTAAAAATTCCGGACATCGTAATCGAAAATCCTGGATGCGTTGCCAAAACCTTCCCTGACTATTTTCAAGTGTTGGAGCAGCTTCGCTAATGGCAGCTAATAACTCTCCTCTGGTATATACCTTTGGTCTGATCGGCTATCCCCTCGGGCACAGTATCTCACCCCAAATTCATGGCGCTGCGCTGCACGCCTTAGGGATTAGCGGTGAGTACAGTTTGTATCCCAGTCCCCCTCACCCCTCGCTCCCCTCTCCGATTGGGCGAGGGGATGGGGGTGAGGGGAAAGAAAGTTCACGCTTGACGGCCTCCTGCAGAAAATAAGAACTGGCGAAATCCACGGCCTGAACGTTACCATCCCACACAAACAGAACGTAATCCCATTACTCGATGAACTCACACCCTCTGCAGAAACCATCGGTGCAGTCAATACTATTTTTTTGCGAAATGGTGCACTGATCGGCGACAACACCGACGCTCCCGGATTCTGGGGCGACGTGCAGCGGTTAGTGGAGAGCGGGGAACGGGCTTCAAACATACCTCATCCTTCGGCCTTAATCCTTGGTTCAGGCGGCGGCGCTCGCGCTGTAATTTATGCCCTACTCACCCACGGATACCGTGTCACGATCAGCGCTCGCTGCGAAAACCAAACCCAGGCTGAGATTCTCAAAGATGATTTGTCGGTCATCAGTGACCAAATCGAGATCATTTGCCTGGAAACCGATTACTCTGCACTTCGCACTTCGCACTTTACACTCCTCGTCAACTGCACCCCTGTAGGCCAACACCCACAAGAAGATGCCTCCCCCTGGCCGAATGAAATCCCGCTCCCAAGAAATGCGGTAGTCTATGATTTAGTGTACAATCCCCGGAAAACTTTGCTCGTAAAACAAGCCCACGAAATGGGGCTGCCCGCCACTACCGGATTGGGCATGCTTGTTGAGCAGGCTGCTCTGGCCTTTGAACGTTGGACTGGGCTGGATGCACCCCGGGATGTAATGTTGGAAGCTGTGAATTTTATTAGGAAACCAGGAAACCAAGAATTTTCATTCCTAATTCCGGTTTCCTAATTGAAGGAAACCATATAGATGATGGACAACCCAACGACCAAACTCACCCCCAATTTCTTCGCCACCCTCAACGCCCGCGTGGTTGATTTTCAATCTACGAACGCAGACGTAATCCGTCTGGATATCGGCTCACCCGACCTAGCACCCGCGCCTTATATCGTTGAAGCGCTGGCGCAGTCCGCGGGTAAATCCGATGTGCACGGATACCAATCGCACCGCGGGCTGCTGGCTCTGCGGGAAGCCTGGGCCAAGATGTATCGCCGCGTTCATGGGGTAGTGATTGACCCCGATAACGTGCTGCCCCTCCTGGGTTCCAAGGAGGGCGTCTTCCATCTTTCTTTAGCGCTGCTTAACCCTGGGGATGTGGTGCTGGTGCCTGATCCCGGATATCTGACTTATAACCAGGGCGCGCTCTTCGCTGATGCCGAACCAGTTAAATTCCCGCTGCTCCCTGAAAACGGCTATCTCCCTGATTTATCCGCCATCCCTGTCGATACCTGTCAGCGCGCGAAAATAATGTGGCTCAATTATCCCAACAACCCCACCGCGGCCCTGGCAACCACCGAATTTTTCAGCGAAGTGGTAACCTTTGCCCGGCAGCACGATATTTTGATCTGCCACGATGCCGCCTACACCCAGGTAATTTTCGGCAACACCTACGCCCCCAGTATTTTGGATATTCCGGGCGCGGCTGAGGTCGCGGTGGAGTTCAATACGCTCTCCAAATCGCATAATATGGCCGGCTGGCGGCTGGGTGCAGCCGTGGGCAATCCCGCAGCTTTGGCCGCGTTGCTCAAACTCAAAACCCACACCGACAGCGGACATTTCCGCCCGGTGCTGGATGCCGCTGTCGCGGCCATGGTGGGAGATCAAAGCTGGTTGGAGGAACGCAACGCCATTTATCAGGAGCGCCGGGATGTGGTGGTGACCGCCCTGCGGAAAATGAGTCTGACCCCACAGGAGCCGCGGGCCTCGCTTTATGTGTGGTGCCCGCTGCCCGAAGGTTGGACTTCAGCTTCAGATTTCGTGCTGACCCTTTTGGAGCAAGCCAATGTTTCCCTGGCTCCCGGAACCATTTTTGGCCCGGGCGGAGAAGGCTTCGTGCGTATCTCGCTGGTACAGCCGGTGGAGCGTATCCACGAGGCGATGGAGAGAATTTCTGCGTGGAGGGGAGTGCGAGCGTCTTCACCTCTCCACACTCCACGATAAAGGATTTATCATGTTTACAACCCGACTACGCTTCCTCACCGCCGGTGAATCCCACGGCCCCGATCTGATCGCCGTGCTAGAAGGTTTGCCCGCTGGTTTGCCGCTGACCTCCGAGATCATTGACCGTGATTTGGCGCGCCGCCAACAGGGCTACGGCGCTGGCCCGCGGATGAAAATGGAACGCGACCACGCCGAAATCTTGGGCGGCGTGATGGGGGGGGTGACCATCGGTTCGCCATTGGCGATACGGATCAAGAATTTGAACCACGAAAAGTGGCGCAATCAAGAGATTGAGCCGTTTACCACACCCCGGCCCGGCCACGCCGACCTCACCGGCGCGATCAAGTATGGCTACCGCGACCTACGTCCCTCGCTGGAGCGCGCCTCCGCCCGTGAAACCGCGGCCCGTGTCGCGGTTGGCACGGTGTGTAAACATTTGCTGGCCCAGTTTGGTGTGCAGGTTTTCGGCTATGTAACCACTATCGGCGAGGTCGAAGCCGATTTGAGCAATATCCCGCTCGAGAACCGCAGCACATTGGCAGAAGAAACTGATGTGCGCTGCCCAGATCATACAGCGGCTGAAGCCATGCGCACCCGTATCCGCCAAATCATGGATGAACGCGATACGCTGGGTGGCATCATCGAAACCGTAGGGCTCAATTTGCCGGTGGGTTTGGGTTCGCACGTGCATTGGGATCGCAAGCTGGAGGCTCGTTTGGGTGCGGCGGTGCTGGGCGTGCAGGCGATCAAGGGTGTCGAGTTCGGCCCCGCATTTGAAAATACATGCCTGCCCGGCACCCAGGTTCACGATGCGATTCAAATAAATGGGACCCAAATCGACCCGGATTTCATGGATAAAAGCAAAAATATCCGTGTTCATCCGCGTGAATCCGTGTCTAAAAATCTTATTCGCCCAACCAACCGCGCAGGCGGGCTGGAGGGCGGTATGACCACTGGGCAGCCGCTGATCGTCCGAGCCGCGATGAAGCCGATTGCGACCACCCTGACCCCGCAGCAAACGGTCGATCTGTCAACGGGCATAGAAACGCCAACGGTTTACGAGCGCTCCGACTTTTGCCCGGTGCCACGGGCGGTGCCGATTCTGGAGAGTGTACTAGCCTTTATTTTGGCGGATGCATTGCTCGAAAAATTGGGCGGTGACTCACTTGATGAGATGAAACCGCGGTTTGAATTGTTGCGTCAAGCAAGACTGGATGATCTGGAAATGGATGGAGAAAAATATGTCTGGTGGTAAAGCAACCGAAGACCGAAGCCGGGTGACTCCGGTCCCCTGGCAACTATCGTCCGTCTTTCTGTACGGACCTTCCGGGTCGGGTAAAAGCACTGTGGGTAAGATTTTGGCCGAAAACCTGGACTTGCCCTGTGTGGATTTGGATCTGGAAATCGAAGACTCAAAGCGCGCTACAGATCCCGGAAATTTTTGCATCCGAAGGAGAGGTTGGTTTCCGCGAGCGGGAGCATCAGGCTTTGGGTGAGGTGCTGACCCCTGAAGAGAAAGTCATCTCCCTGGGCGGCGGCGTGCTAACCATTCTCGAAAACCGGGAGTTGGCGGAAGCGCATGGCCGCGTGGTGATGCTCAATGCTCCGCCAGAAACGCTGCTGACCCGGCTGCGGGATGACAGCATCGAACGTCCATTATTAAATGGTGGTGCTGCAGCTAAATTGCGTTCTTTGTTAGCGCGGCGTGGCGAACATTATGCTTCTTTTCCTTTGCAGATTGATACCGATGGAAAGACGCCTGCGGAGATCGCCTGGGAAATTCAAGTGTTGCTGGGGATGTTCCGCGTCAAAGGGATGGAGAGCCGCAAACATCCGGCTTATGATGTGCGGGTGCAGCCCGGCGGGATTGATCATCTTGGCGAGTTGCTCCAGGCGCGTGGGTTGCCCGGGCCGGTGGCCGTGGTCACGGACGAGAACGTCGGGGTGGCGTATCTCTCGCGGGTTATCGTCTCACTCACAAATTCCGGGTTTGTGGCCCGCGGGGTCACGATCCCTGCTGGGGAGCAGCATAAAACCCTGGAAACGGTATCCCAACTTTGGGAGGCGTTTTCATCCGCCAAAATTGAAAGAGGCAGCACAGTCATAGCACTCGGCGGCGGTGTGGTCGGCGATCTGACGGGATACGCGGCTTCGGCCTGGCTGCGCGGCGTGCCCTGGGTAACCGTGCCGACCTCGTTATTGGCGATGGTGGATGCCAGCATGGGCGGCAAGACTGGGTTCGATTTGCCGCAGGGGAAAAATCTGGTCGGTGCTTTTCACCCCCCACGGCTGGTGTTGGCTGACCCCGAGGTGCTGGCGACGCTGCCAGAAGTCGAGTTGATCAACGGCATGGCGGAGGTGGTGAAGCATGGGGTGATTGCAGATGCGGGATTGTTTGAAATGTGTGGTGTGCGGGGTGCGGGGTGTGGGACGGCGGTGGTAAGCCGCGCGATGGCGGTGAAAGTCAAAATCATCGAGGAAGACCCCTACGAGAAAGATGTTCGTCAAGCGCTGAATATAGGCCATACGGTGGGGCATGGGGTCGAGCTGGCTTCCGGTTTTCGCATCAAACACGGGGAGGCGGTAGCGATTGGCATGGTCTCCGAGGCGCGGATGGCGGAGCGGATCGGGGTGGCGGAGGCAGGATTAGCTGACGAGATTACTGCCGTTTGTCGGGCCGTTGGCTTGCCCACAGAGATTCCGGCCGATATAGATCGGGATACAATTGCTGCCGCGATGACGCGTGACAAAAAGAAAGCAGGCGGCGTGGTGAAATTTGCACTGCCCAAAGCTGTTGGTGATGTGCAGGTAGGGATAGAAGTTGAGGGTTGGAAAAAGATGATTGGGTAACGAGTATTGCGCTGCAAAAATTGGTAACTCATTTGGCTCACGAGCGCAATACTTAAAATAGTTGGACAACTAGCCGTATTGTCTGGCACATATTTACGTCCAATTGCACGAATGGAGTAAAACATGAAATCGATACTGATCTTACACGGCCCTAATCTAAACTTATTGGGTACACGCGAGCCAGAAGTTTATGGCGACTTCACCTTGGAAGATATCAACGAAGAATTGATCTCCTGCGGGCGTGATTTGGGGGTACGGGTGCGCTGCTTTCAATCGAACAGCGAGGGGGCGTTGATCGATGCGCTGCATGATGCCCGGGAGTGGGCTGCAGGGGTTATCTTCAATCCTGGGGCTTATACGCACACCTCGGTCGCGCTGCGGGATGCGATCACAGCGATCGAAATTCCGGTGGTGGAAGTACATCTCTCGAATGTGTATGCCCGCGAAGAGTTTCGGCATAAATCGCTATTGGCTCCTGTTTGTTTGGGAAAGATCACTGGCTTCGGCTGGCGTTCTTATTTACTGGGATTGCAGGCGTTGGTGGTTGCCGAATAATTGGTTTTAGCCATAAAAAAGAGCAGCCCGTTTTTGATGAGCTGCTCTTTTTGAAAATGTTTAGGGCTGTTATTTCCCAAATTTTAAAACTTTGTCATCATCGCTGGGGCGGAAGGCGATAATCTCCACGTTGTCAATTTTTTCCAGTTCGGCCCGAATTTTATCTTCGTCGCCACCGCGCTCTTTAACATCCACATAGCCATAGTCGCCGCTTTCCTCGTAGGAAATAGCCACAGAGACAATATAACTATTCGCGTTCGAAAGCGCCTGAATGAAGGGGGCCAGTGTGCCCTGTTGGTCAGGCATCCGGGCTTCAATCCGTGAACCCGATTGGGTGCCGCCGGTGATTTCCACGAAAGTTTTGAAGATATCGGTGTCCGTGATGATGCCGACCAGTTTGTCCTCACGCACGACAGGCAGACAATCGATTTCGTTTGCGAGCATAAAGTTAGCCGCATTCGTAATGCTGCAAACCTCATCAACAGCGAAAACGGGGCTGGTCATAATTTTTTCCATCGTCACTTTTTCGAGCAATGAGGCAATCTCATAAACACTTAATGTAGTCACCGGGGATGGTTCTGCACGCAGCATATCGCCTTGAGTGACGATACCGATTAATTTGTTATGACTATCAACAATGGGTAGATGTTTGATATGGTTTTGCTGCATTAGCCGTAGGGCTTCGTTGTAATTGGTTTTGGGGTTAGCAACAATCGGATTAGGGGTCATTCTATTTTTGACGCGCATGGTTTCTGTTACTCCTTTTGCATGAATGCGTTCTTCAACTTCACTGGCTTTGATCTGCCATTGTCCACGATATTTGCTGCCCATTTTCCGGGCAGTGATTTGTTCTTCGGCGACCATTTGCCGGATGCGGGCAGTAGTCACACCGAGTCTTTCAGCGGCTTCCTGGGTTGTGATCCATTCTTCTGGATTCATAGACACTCCTTACGCTAGCGTAAACTTACAGCTAAATTATATAACTTTCGCTAGCGTAAGTCAATACATGCACTTTTGTTGGTAACTTTTGAAATACTAATCTTCCAGGATTTCTTTGACCCGGCCGACTGCCCCACTCTCCAGGCGGACCTTGATCCCATGGGGATGCGTAGCTGATTTAGTGAGAATATCTTTGACAACCCCCTGGGTGAGAGCCTCACCTTCGGCGCGGAGCCCTGTCCGTTGATCTTTCTTCAAAACTATATTGACCTGCATCCCCGGTTTGATATTCGCGCGTTGCTTCCCTTTCATGCCGTTTGCCTTTCCTGAATCCGCTCGACCGCCACCGCACAAACCTTGTAATCTGGGATTTTCGCTTTCGGGTCGCGGGCATCCAAGGTTAACTCATTGGCCGCGGCCTCGGCAAAATGGAAGGGGATAAAAACCATACCAGTTGGGGAGCGCTCAGTAACGATTGTTTTTACCGTGATCTCTCCACGTCGGGAACGGACTTTGATCCACTCACCCGCTTGCACCCCAAGATTTTGCGCATCATCGGGGTGGATTTCAACCGTTGGCTCTGGGTAAATATCATCTAACTTGGATCGACGTGTCATTGTGCCCCCATGCCAGTGATAGAGAACACGCCCAGTCGACAAGATGAAGGGGTATTCATCATCCGGCAGTTCCTGAGATGGACGGTAATCTAAGGGTGTCAGCCGCCCCTTGCCGCTCGGGAATGTATCGCTGAACAGGTAGGGCGTCCCGGGATGGTCCGGCGTGGGGCAAGGCCAGTGCACGCCGTCCTCCCGGCTGATTCGCTCATGAGAGATCCCTTGGAACTCGGGGGTTAAGAAGGCCATTTCATCCCAGATTTGGGAGGGGGATGCAAACTCAAAACCAGCGCCTACTTTTCGGTCCAACCTGGTTTCAAGGCGTTTTGCCAAATCACAGAGAATCTCCCAATCAGAACGCGCCAACCCGGGGGCCGGTACCGCGGGCCGAACCAATTGCACGCGGCGATCACTGTTCGTGAAGGTCCCTTCTTTTTCAGCGAAACTGGACGCTGGCAAAATGATGTCAGCATACTCAGCGGTTTCATTCATGAAGATATCCTGCACCAGAATGAAATCAAGGTTTTCCATCACGTGGCGGGCGTGACGGAGGTCAGGCTCACTCATCATTGGATTTTCGCCCATTACGAAATAAGCTTTGATCGCTCCCTTTTCGGCCGCGTCGACCATCTCCATCGTAGTTAATCCAGCTTCGGGGTTGAGTTGTGTACGCCAGTGTCCCTCAAATTTGGCTTTGATTTCGGCATCGGTAACATTTTGATAGCCAGGGAAAACGTTCGGTAAACCTCCCGAATCCGAGCAGCCCTGGACGTTATTCTGGCCGCGCAACGGATTCAATCCACTACCAGGCTTGCCTAAATGTCCGCATAACAGTGCCAGATTTGCTAGAGAAAGCGCGTTATCAGTGCCGTGCACGCTCTGGCTGATGCCCATCCCCCAATAAATGGCGGCGGATTTCGCTTGGGCATAAAGTCGAGCGGATTCTCGGATTTGTTTTGCAGGCACCCCTGTGATTTTCTCAGCCCACTCGGGGGAGCAATCCTGAATAGATTGGGCATACGCTTCAAAATCATCGACCCGTTCCTGGATGAATTCTGAATTATAAAGTTTTTCATGCACAATCACCTGTGCCATCGCCTGAAAAACGGCCACATCGGTGCCCGCTTGTTGGCGCAGCCAATGGGTGGCGAACTGCGTCATCTCGATCTGTCGGGGATCAACGACAATAAGTTGCGCGTTATTTTTGACTACGGCTTCCCGCAAGAAAGTGCTGATCACAGGATGCGTCTCACTCGTGTTAGAGCCTACCACGATGAAAACTTCAAGATCCTTCATCTCAGCAATTGAATTTGACATTGCTGATGACCCAATTGCGATTTGCAGGCCGGCAACCGAAGCTGCATGACATAGCCGGGCACAGTGATCGACATTGTTGGTGCCCAATACGGCGCGCACTAATTTTTGAAAAACATAATTATCTTCATTGGTGGCCTTCGCTGAACAAAAGGTGCCGATCGCGTCGCCGCCGTGCTTTTTCACAATCTCGGCCAGTTTACCGGCGGCCAGGTCGAGGACTTCATCCCAGGTGGCTGTGCGGAAGCCCTCCAAACCGACGGGCTGACGGGGCTTGACCCCCAAATCTTTACGGATCAGCGGGTGGGTTAGGCGCGAAGGATGGTGCACGAAATCCACGCCGAAGCGGCCTTTCGTACAAAGCCGTCCGTAGTTTGGAGCAACATCGAAGGGGGCATCCACGCGGAGGATGCGATCATCTTTGATTTGTAGGTCAATCTGGCAGCCCACCCCGCAGTAAGGGCAGGTAGAGCGCACGGATTTTAGGGGATCTATCATAGATTTCTCCGAAGGATAAGGGAGCCAGGAATGCAGGAATGAAATATATTTCCTGTTTTCTTGGTTTCCTCATAGAGTTCACTTTTTCTTTCTGGCTTTGCGTTTCTCTTGCCGGATTTGATCGTAATCCAGTCCTTGTTCCAGGAAGAACTCGGTTTTGCCTTTGAGCGCATTGGTCGGGCACACTGCAACACAATTGCCACAGAATACGCAGGTCGTATCCGGTATGGGGGCTTCGAAAAAAGTAGTGATATTACTATCGAAACCGCGCCCGCCGATGGACAGCGCATAGGTATACTGCATATCATCGCCGCAAGCCTGCACGCAGCGCCAACAAAGCAGACATTTTTGGTAATCACGTACGTAGAAGGGATTATCATCTTTGACTTTTTGTGCCCGCGTTTTTGCATCTGGGAAGCGCTCAGGATCGGCATTATAGGCTTCCATTTGTGAAATGATTTCGGGAGATTCTGTTAAATCCACGCTGGTGTTGAGCATCTCGAGGATGGTACGCCGGGCACGGATAACGCGGTCACTCTCGGTGTGGATGACCATTCCTTCGCTGACTTGAGTCACGCAAGATGGAGCCAACGTTCGCCAGCCTTCGACTTCGACCACACATTGACGGCAGATGGCCTCAGGGGTAGTTGCGGGATGATAGCAGATTACGGGAGCTGGATCTTCGAGGGATTCCATTACCTGGAGAATGGTGGCATCCCTGGTAGCAGATACAATTTCTCCGTTGATCGTGAGGGTTATTTCGTTATTACTGTTCATAATATTCTCTTTGATAATGTCGTTTTGCACCATAAAAGCACAAAGATTTTTTTGTCTTTGTGCCTTTGTGGTGCATGTTTCAATGAAATAATTCCGGCCATAATTCCATGGCGCTCAAAACTGCCGAAGCTGCGGTCTGCCCTAGACCGCAGATCGAGGCATCGGTCATCGTCCAGCCGACATCTTCAAGGCGCAGATCGTCTTCGGGTAAGGTTTCACCCATCATAATGCGGTCCAGAATTTCGGATTGACGCTGGGTGCCTAATTGACAAGGGTAACACTTGCCGCAGCTTTCGTGGGCAAAGAAATGTCCTAGGTCAGAGAGGGTTTGCTTCAAATCAGCCTGATCGCTGAATACCATCACCGCCCCCGATCCAAGTGTCAGCCCAGCAGCGCGGGCATCTTCTTGCGTCAAGCGGACATTCAACTGATCCGGGTGGACAAATTTTCCAGCCGCGCCACCTAGGAGCACAGTTTGAAGTCCGGCGCCATTTTTAACGCCGCCCGCGGATTTGAGTAATTCATTCAATGTGACTGGATGGGTTACCTCGTATATGCCAGGAGATTCAATATCCCCAGAGAGACAAAAGAGCCACGGCCCGCTGGATTGAGGTGTGCCATAGGTGCAGTATTCTTCGATGCCGATGCGCAGCATCAGTGCAACATTGGCAAAGGTTTCGACATTATTGATCACGGTCGGTTTTTGGAACAACCCGTGCGTGGTGGGATAGGGCGGTTTTAAACGAGGGAAACCGCGCTTGCCCTCGATCGATTCAAACAGTGCGGTTTCTTCCCCACAGATATAGGCCCCCGCACCAGAGCGCAATTCCAACTCGAAGTCAAAATCGGACCCCAAAATATTCTCACCCAGGTAGCCGTGTTCTCGGGCGGTGTCGATCACTTGCTGGAAGATTTTCTGCGCTCGCGGATATTCCCCACGGATATAGATGAAACCTTTTTCAGCGCCGATTGCAAAACCAGCGATGATCATACCTTCTAAAATCGCGTAGGGATCATTTTCGAGCAGCACACGGTCCTTGAAGGTGCCCGGCTCTGATTCATCGCCGTTGCAGACGATGTATTTGGGTTCGCCATTGGCGGAGGCCGCCCCCTCCCATTTGCGGCGGGTGACAAAGGCCGCGCCGCCTCGTCCTAATAAACCGGAATTTTCCATAAAATCGCAAATATATTCGGATTCGATATCTAAGGCGTTCCGCAGGCCGACAAAACCAGCATGGGTGAGATAATCTTCGAGGTTGAGTGGATCAATCTTACCGATGCGATTGCGTAATGATGCGTTCATTACCATAAACTGGAGTTTTATATTCAATATGGGAGTCAAGAATAGATCCTGGGGCTGCGTGCCCTATCGCGGTTTCATCTACAAGTGCGGCTGGCGCTTGATCGCAAAGCCCCAGACATTCCACTTTTTCGATGAAGTATTTTCCTTTGGCGGGATCAACTTGGCCCAGAATTTCTGCATGGAGTTGATGACCTCCCAGGGTTGAGCACGAGGGACTGGTACAAACTCGAATAATGGTATCAGCCGTTGGCTCTGGATAGAGCATCGAATAGAACTCGATTACGCCAGTGACATCGGCCAGCGGCACTTTTAGGGCTGCTCCAATTTGCGCCGCAATTGCTTTGGGGATATGGTTGTATCTTTTTTGAGCTTCCAGTAAGGCTGGCAGAAGCATCGTCCGCCCACGGTTTTTGACTTCCCCCAGATATTCCGAAAATTCAGCTTGATCGAATTTGGTTTCCAGCATTGAGCCTCCGATGAATTTAAAAATGGGCCAGCGACCCAATTATATATGATAAATCTTATCCAGAATAGAAGATGTCTACTTTGGTTTAGAAAATAATCAACCAATTATATACTGCCAAATATGGATTTTTGATCTAAAATATAGATACTGGTTACAAATGCCTTGTTTATTTTTAAAGGTGTGAGGAGAGCATAAAAGAAATGGAAAAAGAAGAATTCGAGTCAAGTGGGTCATTTATCAATTGGTATAAATTTGTATGCGGTGTGTTGGGAATTTATATACATACACTTATTCACAAGATTCAAATCCAAGGAGAAGAGTTGATTCCTTTAGGGCCAAAAATTATCGTGGCAAATCATGCCAACCTCACTGATGCTTTTATACTTCCATCCATCATTTCCGAACAATTACATTTTTTAGTTCAGGGTGATATTTTTGATATTCCCATCATCGGTAAATTGCTAGAATTAGCGGATCAAATCCCAACTCGGAAGGGCGAGGGGCGGAAGGCATTAAAAGATGCTCAGAAATGGTTGGAACGAGGAAACTCTGTAGTCATCTTCCCCGAAGGACGGATGAATAACGGGGGACAACTCTATCGTGCCGGGGCTGGGGCTGCTATTTTGGCAGCTCAAACTAATGTGCCTTTGGTGCCGATGGGTTTCTTTGTCCCCGAGAAATTTACTCGTTTGATCAAAAGCAAATATCAAAATCGGCCAGCCTTTGGCAGCTTTCAGCTCGGCGGCTTGTGTGTTATTCAGGTGGGGAAACCCTGGCTAGTTGCATCTCGGGGTCAGATAGAAAACAACTATCATAGTTTGCGCGAAACTACTGAACAAATCATGGGCCATATCGCAGAATTAATCGAACTCGGCACGCGAGTATGCTGGATACCCCCCACTGAGCCAATAATCCTTAGATTTTAGCAGGAGATACCATGCCTAACATTTCTACCCGCCAGGTTCAAGGCCAAGAAATGCTCGATATTCTGTATCTTTTGGATAACTATGCTTTCCATCCAACGCCTCCTTTTCCAAATCGTGAAGAATGGGAAGCGCGTATGCGAGCCCATAAAGGTCCGCTTTACTACGCGCTTTTCGAGGGGGATGATCCTGTAGCTGTGGCAGGTTGCCCTACCATGACCCAAAACGTGCGCGGCAAAATCTTTGAGATGGGCGGGGTTGCCGAAGTCAGCACGCACCCCAAAGCCCGGCGAAAGGGATATATCCGGAAGTTGATGCGTTACGCGTACGAACAATTGAAAAACCAAGGATATGTGCTCTCTTGCCTTTACCCTTTCCGCGAATCCTTTTATGAGCGGTTGGGCTATGTGACGTTCCCCCAATCGCGGCAGGCGAGCTTCAAGCCCCACGATCTGCGCCCGCTTTTCGAGAAAGACCTCGGTGGGGAAACTGAACTCTCGCAGGTTAGTGAAGCCTACGATGATTATTGGGATTACACCCTTGCAATGCAGCCCAAAGTTCATGGGATGGCGATTTTTAAGGATTCGCAAAAAGAATCTGCTGTACAGGGGAATCGTACATGGGTGTTGCGAGCTTGGGTCAATGGTGAACTGGTTGGCGTGATGAGTTACAGCCTAAAGGGGAATGAAATGATGAACTTCACTTTGCAGGCCCCCCGTTTTTATTACAGCAACAGCCAGGGAAAATATTTGTTATTGGAGTGGATTGCCAGACATATCGATCAGGCGGGGGAAGTTAAAATCTGGCTGCCGGCATACGAGCAGCCCAATACCTGGCTTTCAGACATTAATCCCAAGCTGGAGCCGGTTTTTGTGGCCCCGATGGGCCGGGTTTTGGATGTGGCCGGAATTTGTGGAATGGAAGCTGGCCCAGGAAGTTTCACCGCTGAAATCACAGATCCAGACTGCCCGTGGAACGATGGAATCTGGAAATTCGAGAGTGTGTCTGGAAAATTAGAAATTACGCCAACCCAAAGCGCCGACTGTAAACTCACCATTCAGGGACTCTCCGCCTTACTCTATGGTGTCAACGATCCAGAAGATTTTTCCATTCGTGGGTGGGGTAATCCCAGAATAGAAATAATGGCAGCGATGCGAACGATGTTCCCACCCAAATTGCCTTATCTGCACGAGTATTATTAAACACCTTTTGGGACGCGTAGGTCGGCAGCAAAGAGGTGAATCACCTTGCTTCAATATATTAAAAGGGGGATCACACCACTTTTTGGGCGTAAACTTCAGCCATCTTTAGCTCACGGAGGGTCCCATGATGAAGCAAAACTCAGAAAATCGAAAAAGCAATCTCAAAACGATTGCCTCGGCAATCCTATTCTTCTTACTCACACCACTGGTCCTGTTTATCACTTCAGGGCAGCTTGATTGGTGGATGGCCTGGGTGTATTCAATTTTATCAGTTGTCCTGATGCTGGGAAGCCGCGTGTTGATGGCCCGCAAATACCCCGATCTGGTTGCAGAACGGACGAGTTATCGCACCGCCGAAGGCATCAAAGAGTGGGATAAAAATCTGGTGCCCTGGGTTGCACAAATCGGACCTTTGATTGTTTTAGTTGTTGCCGGGTTGGATAAACGTTTTGGTTGGTCGTTTCCGATCCCATTATGGGTATCGTTAATCGCTTTGTTGATTGCTTTCCTTGGTTACGCTTTCAGCACCTGGGCTTTATTCGAAAATCGCTTTTTTTCATCAGTAGTGCGTATCCAAACTGACCGCGGGCATACTGTTTGCAATACTGGACCTTACAAAATTGTGCGACATCCTGGTTATGCCGGCGGTTTGGTTTGGTATTTAATGACTCCACTGGTTCTAGGTTCCTGGTGGGCTTATGTCCCAACGGTGTTCGTCATTGCCCTAACCGTGCTACGCACTTCGCTGGAAGACAAAACCCTGCAAGCCGAGTTGCCTGGTTATGTAGAATACACCCAGCAAACCGATTACAAGCTAATTCCAGGTGTTTGGTGAATAACCAATATGTAACCGGGTAATCTGTCTTCTCAAAGGAGAACTTAATGTCTCAAGAAAATAACACACCCAAACGAGCCGCTGACTTTGGCCTGCCGTCCTATTTCGATATGCAGGCTAAGATGGGCCATACCAAGCATCTCGGCGGCAAAAAAGCAACCGATGATCTTGCTAAACTTTGTCAAATCGAAGTGGGGCAAATTATTTTGAACGTAGGCAGCGGATCGGGCATCTCGGCAACCTATCTGGCGCAAACCTATGGCTGTAAAGTTGTGGGGGTGGATATTCTACCAGGGATGGTGGATAATGCCCAACGCTGGGCAGACAAAAAGGGGCTCAGCAGTCAGCTGGAATTTCGAGTGGCGGATGCCCGTGATCTGCCCTTTGAAGATAACCAATTCGACGTACTCATTTCCGAATCTGTCAACACCTTCATCCCCGAAAGAGAACGGGCCATGCGAGAATATGTCCGGGTGGTCAAACCGGGCGGCACTATCGGGTTCAACGAGGCGATCTGGATCAAAGAGCCGTCCGAAGAGATAGCGAAAATTATCACAGAAACCACCAATCAACAGTTCAAATCTCCTAAAATCTGGGAGAATTTATTCCGTGAAGCGGGCCTGACTGATATGGTCACAAAGATTTATCCGATGGGGATGCGAGATGAAGCGCGAAATCAAAAAGGCTTACTCAGTATTGGTGACTTTCTTCACATTTTAGGCAGGATGATCATTCTGCTTTTTAAAGATGCAGAAACACGCGGTCTGTTGAAATACGCTGGTTCCAGCCCCAGGCAATATTTTGAGTATCTGGGTTATGGTCTTTTTGTGGGGAGAAAGCCTCCGGAGTAACGGACGTACAAATTGATAATCTTTTCTCCCATCAAGACAAGTCACGGTTATAATGGGGCGGATTTCAAGTGTGCTCTCAAAAGAGCACTACGCCAAAGGAGAAAATCATGAAAATCGTGACGGATAGTGGTTCTGATGTTAACCTGTCACCCGAAGAATTGGCCGACCTGAATATGACGGTCGTCCCCCTAAACGTAACCCTGGATGGAAAGACCTATCGCGAAGGTCTCGATATCGAACCGGGAGATTTCTACGATCTCCTGGATGCCAGCGATAATATGCCCACCACTTCCCAGCCTTCGGCTGGAGATTTTGCCGAAACCTACCGCAAATTGTCTGCCGATGGCTCCGAGATTCTGTCCATCCATATGACCTCGGGGTTGAGCGGAACCTACCACTCCGCGCTGGCCGGGGCTGAAATGGTGCCCGAAGCGAAAGTTATACACTTCGATACCAAGACGCTTTCAGCGGCGGCTGGCTGGCAGGCCAAGGCCGCGGCCCAAGCTGTTAAAAAAGGCTGGCCTGTAGAGAAAGCACTGGAATTAGCAAAAAAAATTGGCGAAGCCAGCGAGAGTATGTACACCCTCAGCGAACTCAAATACCTGATCCATGGCGGACGTATCAGCCATATGAAGGGTCTGATCGCTTCATTGCTGAATATCAAGCCGTTGATCGGTGTCGAAAAAGTCAACGGTACCTATATCCAATTAGGGCAATCGCGCACCTTCAAACGCGCCTTGCAAGGATTGGTCGATAAAGCTAAATCCTTTTATCCGGCTGGGTCCGAACTGCACACTCAGGTTTTGTATTCCTTCAACCCCGAAGGCGGGCAAATGCTGCGCGATATCGTTGACAAAACCTTCAAATGCACCTGGCTGCCTATGGGACCGATGTCATTGGTCTTGGGTGCCCACACTGGACGCACAATGGTCGGTTTGGGTTTTTGTCCTTCCGAAATAATGACTGAAATTCCTTAGCCGAAATAGTCCGAAGTGGGGTTATTTTCACCCGAAGACACAAAATCACGAAAAAATTTCGCTTTGTGATTTTGTGCCATTGTGGTTATAAAACAGATCAGCTACAGGTATTGAATGATGAAATCCACCGTTGATGAAATCCGGGAGCGCTTTGACAATGATGTCGAGCGCTTCTCTAATTTAGAGATCGGTCAGACCACGACGATAGATTCTCCGTTGATGCTGGAATTGGTCACGCAAAGCGCGGCGGCCACCAATCCAGAAGCTAAGCACGTTTTGGATATTGGCTGTGGCGCGGGGAACTACACCCTTAAACTGTTGCAATCTTTGCCGGATTTGAACGTTACTTTGGTAGATTTGAGTCAACCGATGTTGGAGCGAGCCTCCGAGCGGATTGCTGCTGTTTCTGCCGGTTCGATCCAGGAATTGCAGGGGGATATTCGGGAATTGGAATTTCCGCCTGCCCAATTTGATGTTATCCTGGCCGCGGCTGTGCTGCATCACCTGCGCGGCGAAGATGAATGGCAGGCAGTCTTTTCCAAATTTTACGGTATTCTCAAACCGGGTGGCTCCCTCTGGATTGTCGATTTGGTGGAGCAATCCACTGCAGCAGTGCAAACTTTGATGTGGTCGCGTTATGGAAAATATCTGACCGAATTCAAAGACGGTGCTTTCCGCCGATTAGTCTTTGGCTATATTGAAAGGGAAGACACCCCCAGACCATTGATTTGTCAACTCGATCTTTTGCGCGAAGTTGGTTTTGAAAAGATCGAGATTCTCCATAAGAATAATCTGTTTGCCGCTTTTGGCGCGATAAAAAATGAAACGAACGGATTGCTTTTTGCCTAAAAAAATTCCCTTCCATCTCGAAAACTGAATTTAATCTCTCATTAATCCCTTGACACCATTTTAGAGTGCGTGGTAAACTCGGCCCCGCTCGAAAGAGAAAAATTTCTGAAAGGAGTGCGCCTTTGATGCACAACAACATCTTCATCACAAACGTGCGAGTACGTAAAGCTTCCGATATCGGTGGCTCAGTTGTGCCTTCGCGGAGTGCGCCTACTGCCTGAACGCTCTAGAATAATTTTAGATGCCAACAGCCACGGAGTGCTCCCAAACCCGTGGCTGTTTTTATTTCTAAAAAGAGAATCGCCTCTTCAAACCGGCCATGGGTATCAACCCCGCTTTGCGGGCCCCCTGGTCGGTTTTTTATTTCAGTTTGAGGAAGAAAATTATGAATACAGTTAAAAAAGAAGCCGTCAAGATTGACCCCATCAAAGTTGATGCCATCGTCGTCAATGATGTCTATAAAAAATTTGGCAAACCTGGTACACCCCTTTGGAAGCGTGTATTGAAAATCAACCAAAATGTAAATGGGAATGGCACTAAGAATGGCAGCGGCAAAAAAGAGATTATTGCCGTCAACCACGTTTCCTTTGAGGTCCGTGAAGGCGAGATTTTTGGTGTGTTGGGACCCAATGGTTCTGGCAAATCAACTTTGATCCGCTTGATGGCCACATTGTTGCTCCCGGACGAAGGTCAGTTACAGGTGTTCGGTTTCGATGTGGTTCGCAGTCCCTTGGATGTGCAAAAGATCATCAACCGCGTATCCGTGGAAGCCAGTTTCTTCAAGAAGCTCTCCCCCATGGAGAACCTCATGTACGGCGCTCGCTTGTACGGTATGCCTGGCGGCGAAACCAAGAAACAGGTAGTCAAAATTCTCACCCGCCTGGGTCTTGAGGAACGCTCGATTTTTGCGCCGATGGAAGAGATGTCCCGCGGGATGCAGCAGAAGGTCGCCATTGCCCGGGCGCTGCTCTCCAAGCCCAAGGTTCTCTTGCTGGATGAGCCGACTACCGGCCTTGATCCTCGATCCAAGCTGGAAGTCCAGGAAGTGATCAACGAGCTTAGGGATGAGTGGGGCGCCACAATTTTGTTGACCACCCACGATATGAAAGAAGCGGATGTACTCTGTGACCGCGTCGCCATTATGGATAAAGGCAATATGGTCGCGATGGATACCCCTGCTGCACTGAAAAAACTTGTTCCCACCGAAAATGGTGACGAACCCACCCTGGAAGATGTCTTCCTGGCATTGACCGGTAAGCAGCTAAATCCTGACGAGAAGGAGACCCCTAAATCATGAGCTTGAACACTCAACTCTATCAAGGTGAACATATACGCCTGGGTCCAATTGACTATAAAAAAGACCCGGAAGTTAAATCAAAATGGACGCATAATTCAAGATATTGGCACAGTATTGGTACCGATCTGCCCCGCCCGCTTTCTGCAGCACAGGTTAAAAAGCGCTACGAGGGCATTGAAAAAGAGATCGACAAATCGAAGAATACATTCTATTTTACGATCCGGAGCCAAGAAGATGGTGCTTTACTCGGTTTTGTACGCTTATTCTGGATCGAGTGGACCAATGGGACTGGCGGCATTCAAATCGCCATTGGCAACCCAGATGAGCGCAACCAACCTTACGCCAGCGAAGCGCTTCAATTAGTACTTCGATTCGCCTTTAACGAATTGAACCTTTACCGCCTGTCAGCCATGTCTGCGGAAGACGATCCAGCTGGAATCGAATTTTTGCAGCAGGCTGGTTTCAAAATCGAAGTCCGCCGCCGCCAGACCATCCAACGCAACGGGCAGATGTGTGATCAATTGCTGATGGGACTGCTGCGGGAAGAATGGATGAACACCGAGGAGAAAATATCATGACCACTGATCTGTTCACTGGAGAACAAATCCGCCTCACAGCCGAAGACCCTGAAGTCGTGGCCAAAGCTTTTGCAACTTGGAATATGGATACTGAATACTACCGTTTGCTTGACAGCGATCCGCCGCGCCTGTGGTCGGAAAAACAATTCAAGGAGTGGTCTGAAAAGGACCTCGAAAAGGATGAGCCGAACAGCGTCTTTTTCATGATCCGCACCTTGGATGGGGAGAAACCAATTGGTTTCATGGGCTTATTCGATATTCTCTGGAATCATGGCGACGCCTTGATTGGGATCGGATTAGGCGAACGCGAATACTGGGGAAATGGCTACGGCACCGATGCCATGCGCACACTGTTGAGCTTTGCCTTTACCGAAATGAACCTTCGCCGCGCGAGCCTGATTGTTTTTGACTATAACCCCCGCGCTTACCGCTCGTACGAAAAGTGCGGCTTCACCAAAGAAGGTACCGTGCGAGGCGTGCTGCAACGCGAAGGTCAACGCTGGGATTGGCACTTTATGGGCATTCTAAAAGAAGAATGGGAACAACTAAACGACAAATGATGAGGGCATAGATATTTGTAGTTTCAAATATCTATGCCCAGAAACTAAGGAAAAATATCATGACGACAACTTCACCCGTCCTACATCAAATCCGCGCCTCTTATGCTTTTATGGAGCGCAACCTCAACTTAGTCAAACGCTATTGGACCTGGGAAATGGTCTGGATGGTTTATTCCATTGCCAACAGCCTCAGCGTCAGTTTTATTGGCCTGGGGATGCAATACCTGGGAAATAGTGAAGGGATTGAAATTGATGGCAGCTTTTTGGTTCTTTACCTGGTAATCGGTACCCTGGTATGGCGCTATCTCTCGACGATCTTCTACTGGATCACCGAGATCATCAGCATCGAGCGCTGGGAGGGTACGATTGAATACACTCTGATGGCGCCCATCCGCCGGTTCACGCATATGGCGGGTCAAACGCTCTTTTCGGTAATCTATAGCCTCTTTTTCACCGGCGTGATTCTGCTCGCCACAGTTTGGGTCTTCGACCTCGATTTGAGCGGCGCTAACTTGTGGGGCGGCACAGTCATGCTTTTAGTGGGCTGTCTGTCCTTTATCGGCATCAGCATCATGGCTTCGAGTTTACCTTTGCTCTTCCCGGAGCGCGGTGCGCAGATGACCCATATCGTCATCGCTTTATTGCTGCTGGTTTCGGGAGTGTATTACCCGATCGAGGTGTTGCCCGAAGTTTTACAGAAGATGGCGATTTTCAGCCCGGCGACTTATGTGCTCGACGGCGTGCGTCTGGCTTTACTCGAAGGCACTCCAACGCTCCAACTCTGGCCCTTTATTTGGCCAACTTTGTTGATGGGCTTTATCGCCATCCCAGGTGGGTTATGGGTCTTTGAGCAGGCCGAAAAGTATGCCAAGCGAACTGGAAAGCTACACCGGAATGGATAAAAGTATTAGGGGTTGTTGGATTGGTTTCACCAATCCAACAACCCCTAAAAAATATAGAGGAAATCATGTCAATCCTCACAACTCAAAACTTAAGCCTTTCCTTTGGAGATTTTGATCTTTTTCAAGGAATCACGGTAACTATCGAACAGAATAGTAAGATCGGTTTGATCGGCCCTAACGGGATCGGCAAAACATCTCTGATGCTGATTATGGCTGGGATCAACCATCCCACTGCAGGAGATGTGCATATCGCCCGCGGAAGAACCATTGGCTATCTTCGTCAGGAGGCAGTTGATGCCTTCGCCGCGCGTGAGAATACCGTATATGCTGAAATGCTGCGTGTGTTTGAGCCTTTGCAAAAGAAGCAAGACCGCCTGCACCAGATGGAAGCAAAGATGGCAGTTGGTAATTACACCGAAGCTTTGCTCGAAAAATATGGGAAGTTACAAACCGCGTTCGAACATGCGGGCGGTTACGATTACGATGTGCGCATCCGGCGTACGCTGCAGGGTCTTGGGCTTGGCGAAGAACATTGGGAGATGCCGCTATCACACCTCAGCGGCGGGCAAAAGACCCGCACCCTGTTAGCTCGTTTACTGTTAGAAAAACCGGATCTGTTGATGCTCGACGAACCAACCAACCACTTGGATACGGAAGCTATTGAATGGTTGGAAAACACCCTTGAAGATTGGGATGGCGCGGTATTGGTCGCTAGCCATGACCGTTTCTTCCTCGATAATGCAGTTGATATCATCTGGGAGATGAGCCCCCATGGCATCGAATCCTACTCAGGCAATTACAGCGCGTATCTCTTGCAGCGCGACGAGAAATGGAAATACTACCAACGCGTTTTCAAAGAAGAGAAAGCCCGCCTGCAAAAGCAAATGGAATTTGTGCAGCGCAATTGGGTACGGGCCAGCACCCACGCCCGCGCCCTCGGTTTGCTCCGTCGTGTCAGCCGTGATCTTGCGATTGTCGATACGCACGGTGTGATGGGGCTGCGCAGCGGCAAGAAGTGGAGTGAGATTGAGTTAGACAAAGGACCCAATGCCACGGTCCGGGTGCTCGATGTCACTGAAGCGATCCGAAAAGTTAATGCGATCCAAATGCCTGGTCGTCCGCCTCGTATTAGCCCACGCCTGACTCCCAAGCACAGAAGTGGCAATATTGTCATGCGCGTTGATAGTGTGCAATTTGGTTATCCAGGTGTTCCCCTTTTCCGCGCCAGCGAAGTGGAATTACACCGTGGCGAATGTGTTGCCTTGCTTGGGCCGAATGGCAGCGGCAAGACTACTTTCATCAAGACCCTCCTAAAGGAACTGCAACCACTCGAGGGACAAATATATCTTGGCGCCAGTTTGAAAATCGGCTACTTTGCGCAAGCGCATGATGACCTCATATCCGAGAACAGCGTCATTGATGAATTACTCCGCCATAAAGGAATGGCAATCAGCGCTGCCCGCAGCTACCTGGCGCAGTATTTATTTCGCGGTGATGATGTCTTCAAACCCATCGGCACCCTCAGTGGTGGTGAGCGCGGCCGGTTAGCGCTGGCCATCCTGGCTCTGGACGGCGCCAATTTTCTACTGTTGGATGAGCCGACCAACCACCTCGACCTGCCCGCCCAAGAAGTGCTCCAGGGATTGTTGCAAAACTTCCCCGGCACGATCTTGCTGGTTTCCCACGACCGTTACCTGGTCGACCGGCTGGCAACCCAAATCTGGGACCTCCGCAATGGAGAGTTGCAGGTCTTCGAGGGCAGCTACCGCCAGTTCATCTTACAGCGGGCTGAATTAAACGACGGTGTCCGGAGAATCATCTTTGCACCCAAACCATTAGCGCGTGATAACAGCCGGGAGACTTCGCAAACAGCAACAGGCTCTCGAACGCCTGGAAAATCGCATCCAAGAAAAAGAACAAACCATGCGCCGTCTTAACAAAGATCTGCAAAAATCTGGAAATGGGCAGTCTTACGAGCAAATCCACCAACTTAGCCAGAAGATTGCTGAAGCGCAATCCGAAATGGAAGATCTGATGACCGAATGGGAAGCTTTAGCCGTGTAGTGTGAAGCGCACTCACCCCCTGTGCATAAAACGGAGAGAAAAATGGCACTTAATTGGATCGATGTAACTGACTTATCCTTCAATACCCTCTTGCTCCTCGAAAGGGAGCAACTGGCCTGGCTTCCAGGTTGGCTGCCCGAACCTGAACTGGCAACAGCCTTGAAAGCCAACCCGACCGCGGCATGGTTTCTGCGCCATAAAAACCCAATCCTTAGTGAGTGGGTCGATAAAGTGATGGCGCAAGCGGACTCTGCCGCTGGCCCAGAAGAAATCCGTGTGGCTGAGGAAACCATCCTGCGCACGCTCAACGATCTTGTTGTCTACGCGGTGAACCCACAGATTTATGCGGATATGCCTTTCTTGGGATGGGACTCTGCCGAACTCACTGGACTGATTGATTTCCGTGGTAAGACCGTCGTCGATGTTGGTGCGGGTACAGGACGGCTGACCTTTGTTGCTGCCGAGGAAGGCGCGCAAGTGGTCTTCGCCGTCGAACCTGTGGGCAATTTGCGGGTCTATATTAAGAATGAAACCCGTAAACGCCAATTGAGCAATGTTTTTACCATGGACGGGCTGATCACCGATTTGCCCTTCCATGATGGCTTTGTCGATATTGTCATGGGTGGGCATGTTTTTGGTGATCGTCCTGAGGCCGAATACGCCGAGATGGTGCGGGTCGTCAAACCGGGCGGAGTAGTGATTTTGTGCCCTGGTAACAACGATAAGGATGATGACCGACATCATTTCCTGGTTAACCGGGGCTTCGAATGGTCACGTTTCGAGGAGCCCGGTGACGGCATCAAACGCAAATACTGGAAAACGGTAAATTCGTGAACCGAGAGCAACTGGCAATATTCGACACAATAATGGAGAAGAAAATGAGTAGCAGAATTTTAGAAGATCAAGTTGTAATAGAAAATCCCCCCGATATTTCTGGCCTTTCTTTCCGTAGATTTCGTGGTGAGGATGATTATACCCATATGTTAGCCATCATCGACGGCAGCAAAGCAGTGGATGGCGCGGAACGTAGCGATACGTTGGAAGATCTCAAACGGAATTACGAATATCTGACCAATTGCGATCCGTACAAAGATGTGCTATTTGCAGAAATAGATGGCAAACCGGTTGCCTACAGCCGCGTCTTTTGGGAGCGTTTGGAGGAGGGCATCCGAGTTTACACAGTTTTCGGATTTATGTTGCCAGAATGGCGCCGCAAAGGGATCGGCACCGCCATGATGTTGAGCAATGAAGCGCGTCTGCGTGAAATTGCCGCCGATCACCCTGAAGATGGTCCGCGCTACTTCCAGACCTGGGTGACCGAAACAGAGAAGAATGCAAAGGCATTAGCGCTCAGCCAAGGCTACAAGCCCATCCGTTATGGATTTGAGATGAAGCGCGATCTCAGCGAGCCTTTCCCGGATTCTCCGATGCCCGCAGGTTTAGAAATCCGTCCCGTAGAAGCAGATCAAGTTCGCACGATCTTTGATGCCTCCCAGGCGGCCTTTCGGGACCACTGGGGCTACCGCGAGGAAACCTGGGAAGAGTTTCAGGGCTGGTTAAAAGACCCCACCTATATGCCCGAAATTTGGAAGATTGCCTGGGATAGTGATCAGGTTGCTGGGATCGTGATGAATTTCATCAATGAAAAGGAAAATAAAGAGTATGGCCGGAAGCGCGGCTACACCGAAAATATCAGTGTGGGCCGCCCCTGGCGTAAGCGCGGTCTGGCGAAATCCCTGATTGTGCAGAGCATGCAAATGTTCAAAAAGATGGGCTTCACCGAAACTGCTCTTGGCGTTGATGCCGAGAACACCACCGGCGCGTTAAATTTATACAAAGCTTTGGGATATCAAGTGACGAAGAAAGCGACTACGTATCGCAAAGAAATGAAATAGAAAAAATTACAATTTAATGGAGTCTTCAATGACAAAAAAATTGCCTAATGGTTTTATTTCCCGCTCACCAACTATGGATGATATCTCCGCAACCGTTAAGCTAGTCAATGATTTTAATGAACACTTTCTTGGTTATCGAGGCTTTACGGAGAATGGCATCGAAACAGATTGGAAAACACCGAAGTTCGATCCTGTTACGGATATTCGAATAGTATTCAGCCCTGAAAATGAACTGGCTGGTTATATTGAGGTGTGGACGGTTTCTGATCCACCGGCACATCCCTGGGTTTGGGGTCGTGTTCATCCAGATTATCACGGCCAAGGGATTGGCACCTACCTCTTGAATTGGGCAGATGTGCGTGCCCGAAAAGCAATTAGCCGCTGTCCTGATGGAGTACGTATATCTTTTCGATCTGGCACCGTAAACACAATTGAAGCACCCAAATATCTCTTCGAGAATTTTGGGATGAAATTAATCCGCCATAGTTTCAGAATGAAGATTGACCTGGATGCAGCCCCACCTCCCCCGGTTTGGCCAGAGGGCATCATAGTCCGTACAGCAACCGGAATGACCGCGGAAGAAATTGAAACCATCGCACGGGTAGATTCTGAGGCGTTTAAAGATCATTTTGGTCATATCGAACAACCCTTTGAAAATGAGTTAGCCCTGTTCCGTAACTGGCTGGAAAATGATGAGAATTATAGTGATCCATCCTTGTGGTTTCTGGCAATGGATGGGAATCAAGCTGTGGGTTTAGCTTTGTGTACTGTCCGCGATATGGAAAATAAAGAGTTTGGACATGTTTCCAGCTTAGGCGTGCTGCGTTCGCATCGGAAACGCGGTATTGGGTTGGCTTTGCTGCATCATGCTTTTGGTGAATACTGTCGCCGTGGCTACAAAGGCGTATCTTTAGGCGTAGATGCTGAGAACTTAACCGGCGCGCTGCGGCTCTATAAAAAAGCCGGGATGCACGTCCACCGGCAATTTGACCTTTACGAGAAAGAATTGCGCCCTGGCAAAGAAATCAGTTTGCGTAATTTAGATGAACCGGAATAGTGTATATTGATTTAAACTGACTGGTTCATCAAGTCAGATCAATTTGCTAAGCAAAAGAAAACAACCCCCACGATTTCCCTTTTTCACTGAGATTTCCAAAGAGCCTCCTTTTGAACTTTGGGTAAGATTACTTTATGGTACAAATAAGCCATGATGAATTTACAATCTCTCCACCAAATTTCTGATCCTAACTCTTTATCATCCGATCATCTGCGGGCTTTATGGTACGACCTGAATGGTGATTGGGATACTGCTCACAGTATTGTCCAGGATATGTCAGATCTCAATGCGATGTGGATTTATGCTTACCTGCATCGCAAAGAACCTGATATCTGGAACGCTAAATATTGGTATAGCCTCTGCGGCAAAACCTATCCGGGTGAGGTGGAATTCGAGGTTGAAGCTGCCATGATTTTGGAGACGGTAAAATAAATCCTGATCAGTATTTTAGTTAAACCTTGTGAATCGCACCATTATATGGTGCAATAGGAGCGTATTTAAATTTCTAAAGGTTGCACAGTTGATAGGGTTAGGCGGGGTGTTGAGCGAGCCAAAACTATTTAAATGTGTAGCACAAAAAATCCGGGGAAGGAAAAACAAATGAGAAAAAATTGGTTTCTTGCGTTAATGATTCTGATCGTATTAGTGGCCTGTGGTGGGGAAATTGAAACTGCTGCGCCTACGTTAGTATCTCCAATTGTGGAGGAAGCACCACTTCCGGCAGAACGTGGCGATTATTTTGCAACCTCGGGTGTGTGCTCTGCTTGCCATAAGAACATGGTTGATGGAGAAGGGAACGATGTTTCCTTGGATACTTACTGGCGAGGAACGATGATGGCAAATGCTTCTCGCGATCCCTATTGGCAGGCATCTGTTCGAGGCGAGGTGATCAGCCATCCTGAATACAACGATTTAATTCAAGATAAATGTACCACCTGTCATACACCTATGGCTCGGACAACAGAAGCTTTCATGGGTGGTACCGGTATATTGCTCGACGAGGGCTTCCTACACCCGGATAACGATATGAATACCATGGCACTCGATGGTATTTCCTGTACGTTGTGCCACCAGATCGAAGCCGATGGTTTGGGGACCTCGGAAAGTTTTGATGGCCATTATGTGATCGATGAAAGTAAGCCAATGGGTGAGCGTAGCAGTTACGGTCCTTACCAAGCTGAAGAAGCCCAGGCTGTGGTGATGAAATCTGCCTCTGGTTACATCCCCGAAGAAGGCGAGCACGTGCAATCCTCTGAATTGTGCGGCGCTTGCCACACCCTCTACACGCCTACGGTGGATAATGACGGTGAAGTGGCCGGACTCTTCCCAGAACAGATGCCCTATATCGAGTGGTTGGCCAGCGATTACGCCGAGGAGCAATCCTGCCAGGATTGCCATATGCCTGAAGCCCCTGGTGAGGTAGTGCTCTCCGTCACTGGCGGCCCAGGGCGCAGCCCATTTTCCATCCACTCTTTTGCAGGAGGCAACACTTATGCCCTGCGTTTGTTGCGGGAATATGATGATGAACTACAGGTCACAGCCTCCACCAATCAAATTGATGCCGCTCTCCAACGGGCACTCAACCAGCTCCAGGAACAGACCGCTCAAATTGCGGTCGAGCATTCTGAAATCAGCGGAGACACCCTAAATGTCAGCGTAAAAGTGAACTCTGAAGTAGGGCATAAATTGCCATCCGGCTTCCCTTCCCGGCGGGTGTGGATCCATCTCAAAGTTGTCGATGCCGCCGGTAACGTGGTTTTTGAATCCGGAAATTGGGATGCTAACGGTGGTATCTTCGGCAATGATAATGACTTGGATGCTGCTTCTTTTGAACCGCATTACGAAGTCATCAATGATCAGGCCCAGGTGCAAATCTACGAAGCCATTATGGGCGATGTGGATGCTGCTGTCACCACGACTTTGCTGCGAGGTGCTGTCTATTTGAAAGATAGCCGCCTGTTACCTATGGGATTTGACAAAACCACCGTCAGTAATGATATCGCCGTACAGGGGGTTGCCGCCCAAGACCCAAATTTTGTTGGAGGCAGTGACGAGTTGATTTATCAGGTGGAAGTTGGGGAGGCCACAGGTCCTTACACGGTCACGGCTGAACTTTTGTATCAGTCTATCGGTTATCGTTGGGCTATGAACCTGAATCGATTCGATGCGCCGGAGCCCCAGCGCTTCATCGGCTTTTATGAAAATGTACCTAATCAACCAACATTGATTTCAGAAATCAGTGTCGAAGTTGAGAATTGATGACTGTTGCAATAAAATTGAAATTGCTTTAGCGTAATTATGGGTTTTGGTTTGTAATCTGAATTAAAAATTAACTACTCAATCCAAGAGTGATAAGTGGGGGTGTGCGGGTGGTGATCACCACCCGCACACCCCCAGACCTCTCGACTGTCTGAGCAATTACAATAAAAGGCAAGTTCAATCGCATAACCCAACCGGATTTCGGAAACTTTCCGGCATCCGGTGATTTTTTATTTTTTGAACCGGATAGGGACGAATCGGGTAAAATTTATGCTTAAACTGAAACAACTGTGCTTATGCCGTTGGAGTAATAATGACCCCGTACCGTTTCTTTACCCTGCTCTTATTGGCTGTTCCCCTGTTGCTGTTACCCGCTGCAGGCGATCCTCCGCCAACCCCGGCCTCGGTTGAAACCCAGGCCGATCTTTCAGCTGCTTTCTTCCAGCGATTACAAAGTGATCCCGAGACCAATCCACTGGTTTTTAATTTGTTCACCCCAGAGTTAGATGCCGCCTTCATTAGCCCAGACGGGAAGACTGCTGTGGTCTGGTTGGCATTGCGCGACGATTCAGGCCGACGATTAGCTGCCGAACCTGGTCTGGTTCTGGCAGTGCTGACAGAAGATGGCTGGCAGGTGCTGTTGCCTGGGGACCCTGATTGGGATGAAAAGCTGAATGCCCTTCCGGAAGGGATGCTTCCTTTAGAGAGACAATCGGCACCTGAGAATGTTTCCGAAGATATAAATGTAATTAATGAGCCCCTCACTGGCTATTACCTGCCTTATGCTGCTGGTACTTCCCGCTGGCTGGAAGGTTCGATCAGTCACTTCCAATATATTCCCGAATTAGGTTACCCATCTTGCTCTGAAGAGTATTGTCGCTATGCTTACGACTTCACAGATGCCTGGCACTTTCCGCTCCTGGCTTCCAAAAGGGGCGAGGTGGTTGCCTCGCGTGATAGCTGCTCAGACGGGAGCACAAACTGCACCAACTATATCGTTTTGTATAACGCCAATCATCAGGCTTATCAGATTTATTTGCACCTTGCGAACGGCACCATCCCCGATAAATTAACCGTGGGCAGGTTCGTGAGTAGAGGGGAATATCTCGGCGATACTGATGACACCGGTTACAGCACCTCGCAGCATGTACACTTTATGGTCACGAACAGCATTTGGATGGGCAGCAGTGGTTACTATTGGGGGCGCTCGATTGACGTTCGTTTTGAAGATGTGCAAATCAATGAGGGAATCCCGCGCACCTGTTACGAGGTGACGCAGTTCCCGATTTATGATGGGGCGACCGAGTGTTTGGGAGATCGATCCAATCCGCGGGACCCCGCCAATGACTGGTTCATTTCAGGCAACCCGGGGGCTTATCCGCCAACTGGGGCACTATCCAGCCCTGGGCCTGGCACGATTGTTGGGATTGGGTATAACCCACTGATGGATGTAACTGCAACTGCCAGTGACGATGTCCGGGTTACTGCCGTGCGTCTGGTCGTTAAATTGGATGACCAATGGGTTGAGGTTGGGCCGTTGGTCACTCAGCCAGTCCAGCCCGACGTTTATGGTTGGGATGTGGATTTGTGCGCCGTCGCCCCGCTGAACGGACCGCTCGAAGTCGCGCTACGTGTCTGGGATTATGAGGGGAACATTGCCTCCGCGCTAGATCCGCGCACAATTGAGGTTGACCATGCCTGCCCACCCCCAACCAGCCAGCTCTCTCCCGCCGAAACCTTCGATTCGACTGCCGTACATCTAAGTTGGGAGGCCGCCAGCGCAGGAGCCGGGCTTGGTTCGTTCGATCTACAGTGGCGCAACGAACCGGGGATTTGGGATGAAGCGAATATGCTCCCCCTTCCTGGAGATTCGCGTTCGACCTGGTTTGTTGGTCAGGTTGGCGGGTCGTATGCCTTCCGCCTGCGCGCCATAGACACAAACAACCAGCCGGAACCCTGGCCAGCCGGCGGCACTTTTGAAACTAATGCATCGCTCCCTCTTACCTGTATCCTTGACAATCTCGAACCGGACGATAACTATACTCAGGCAGGGATACTGCCGCTGGATTTATGGGCACAGGCTAACCTTTGCGGAGCTGGCAACCCCGACTGGTATCGGGTTGATATTTCAGCACCGGGGGATTATGTTGTAACTACCGCTTCGCAGTCCGGAGGAGCGGCTGTGAATATCACAGTCTACGCGGCAGATGGTGCAGCGGTCCTTGCCTTAGGTCGAGCCGCTGGTGTTGGTCAAGGAGCAGTAGTGCGGTTCCAGGCGAATACTTCTGGCAGTTATTACATCAAAATTGAACCGCTCACACAGGATTTGATGGGGACAGATGCAATCTATGGTATTCGAGTGTCGGAAGTAAAGGAGACTTTCCTGCCGCTGGTGGTGCGCTAACTTTCCTTTTTCTATTAGAGTACTAGCGACCGGACAGTTTTAACAAACGCATAGAAAAAGGCATGACCCTGAAGTAAACTTGGGTTACCACAACACGAGTTTACGAGGCGAGGCATGCCGATACCCGAACTTTACCATAAATGTCACCACATGCTGAGAGAACTGCGACCCACAGAACGGGTTACCCGGATTCGGAATTTCAGTTGGTTGTTGGTGGGCTTGTACCAAAGCCGAGCGGTCCATCTCAGCAAGGTGGCCGAGAACATTCCAGGGAGTGCCGATTGGCCCAGTCTGACGCGGCGGATGAGACGCTTGCGGGACAATCGGGCCATCCGTGTACGCGACTGGTACGAACCGATTGCGAACTCGATCATTGTGCGCCTGGCTAGCGGAGAAATCCGTCTGATCGTGGACGGCAGCAAGGGGGGCTTTGGACATCAACTGCTGCTGGTGGCGCTGGCCTACCGGAGACGGGCGATCCCCTTGGCCTGGACCTGGGTGAAAGGCAGTCGGGGACATCGTACGGTGCATAAACAGAAAGCCTTATTGCGCTACGTGCATACCTTGATACCGGTTGAAACCCAGGTTTTGCTGGTCGGAGACGCTGAATTTGGCGCAGTCGAAGTCCAAAAACCGCTCGAAAAATGGCATTGGCCGTATGTTTTGCGCCAAAAGGGCCGCTATCTGCTGCGTCCAAAGGGTCAAGCGTTTTACCAGCGACTGGATAGCCTGGTGCAGCAAGCGGGTCAAGCTGTGTGGTTGGAAGGCATCCTCCTGACTGCCAAATACGCTTAGCCGGTCAACTTCCTCGCTTATTGGAAACCCGGAGAGAAAGATCCCTGGCTCTTGGCCACCAACTTGGAGAGCTCCCGAGCTACCCGCAAAGCGTATCAAAGAAGAATGTGGGTCGAAGAATCTTTTGGCGATATGAAATCCAATGGCTTTGATTTGGAGAGTACTCATTTGCGACATTTTGCACGCTTATCTCGACTGACCTTGGCAGTGGTTTTACTCTATGTTTGGTTACTCTCTTTTGGTTCCAAAGTGATCAAATCCGGTCAGCATCATCTCGTTGACCGCCGTGACCGTCGCGATCACAGTCTCTTCCGGATTGGTCGGAACATGGCTGAAAGGTTGATTAACAATGGTGAAAATCTCAAAATATCCTTCGTCTTTTATTCATAATCGAAAACTGTCCGGTGACTAGTCAATTCTTTGTTATTTTGTGTTAATAATATTTAGAAAAGCACTAAGCCCGTTTCGGGCAACTGAAACCTATTGAGTGAAAAATGAAATATATGAAGTGCCCCATGCCCCTCCCTCCTACATCCCCTCCTCCCACTCCAAAATCCGACCAAAATGACAACTATCACGGCACGCCCGTCGCGGACCCCTACCGCTGGCTGGAAGAGGCCAGTGATCCCGAAGTCCAGTCTTGGACCAAGCACATAACCTCATGCGCACCCGGAACTACCTCGATCAATTCCCCGTGCACACCTTGGGGATGGATGTAAATCTCTAAATCGGCTCACAACCTCGAATTTCAGAAGTGACTTTCAATTGCGAGTCACTATTTTGTTAAATTTCCACTTGCTTTTTACAGCCATTGTGTATTATAAATAGAGCAAAGTAGTCGGAATTTTGCGGAAATGCTTGGCTGGCCTGAGTTTTTGATGAGGTAATACTGGCCAGCACACATTTTATAGAATGATGTAGAAAAATCTTTCCGAATTAGTATTCAGGAGGTATGCGATGCTAACAACTGTCAGGCAGCTTATCAGTCGAAAAGGGAATCAGATTTGGTCTACCCAACCGGAGGCCATGATCATCGAAGCGCTCGAAATCATGGCCGACAAAGGGATTGGCTCTTTGCTCGTTTTTGATGATGAAAAATTGGCTGGTATTTTCTCTGAACGGGATTATGCTCGTAAAGTAATCCTAAAAGGGAAATCATCTCACGACACCTGTGTTCGTGAAATCATGACCGAGAATGTGGTCTGTGTGCGCCCCGATCAAACCATGGCAGATTGTATGGCTTTAATGACGGATAAGCGCATCCGGCATCTTCCGGTTTTAGAAAATGATCAAGTTGCCGGTGTGATCTCAATCGGAGATGTAGTCAAAGAAATCATTTCTGAACAAGAATTTGTGATCGGTCAACTTGAAAATTACATCACAGGCGGGCGATAGTGTTAGTGATTAGGAGACCATAATGGCTCAATTAAAAACACAACCCACAGATGAAAGTGTTGTCGCTTTTCTGAACAACGTCTCCAATGAAAAGAGGCGGGAAGACAGCTTCAAAGTTTTAGCTTTGATGAAAGAAGTAACAGGGGAAGAACCGATCATGTGGGGCAGCAGCATCATTGGTTTTGGCCGTTACCAATATAAGTATGCCAGCGGCCGTGACGGAGAGTGGCCCGTTACCGGATTTGCTCCCCGAAAGCAGGCACTGACACTTTATATCATGTCTGGTTTTTCTGAATATGATGACTTGTTAGGAAAGCTCGGTAAGCATACGACTGGAAAAGCGTGTTTGTATATCAAGAAAATCGAAGATGTTGATATGGATGTTTTAGGGAAACTCATCGAAAAATCAGTTGAACATGTTTCGACATCCAATACGCCCCAGGATTGATTTGTTGACCCTTTGGAGGGATTATGGCATTAAATAAAAAACTTTGCGATTTAGATAACGAAGGTTTTGTCGTCAATCACTTTAAAGATTATCGAAAACTGGTTCGGCATGGAGCGTATGTATGTATTGGTTGCGGAAGAGTGGCGCGCCGCAAGAAAAATCTCTGTGACCCAGAGCGGTTGTATTCCAAAGAGAAAACAGGAAAATAAAGAATGGCAAAGAAAACCCTAGGATATGCTGAGTTATTTTGGGCCTGCCCGAATTGTGATGGGATTAATCCCGGACCTGAGAAAGCGTGTACTCAATGTGGCGCGCCGCAGCCCGAAGATGTTGAGTTTCAACAAGCCGACCGCCTGGAATTGCTGCAGGGTGATGCTGTAAAAGAAAAAGTTGCCGCTGGCCCTGATATCCATTGCCCTTATTGCGGCACCCGCAATCCAGGAAATGCTGAGACTTGCTCCCAATGCGGTGGCGATATTGCTGAGGGCACCCGCCGTGAAAGTGGAAAAGTAGTCGGTGCGTTTAAAAGTGGTCCAGCTCAAAAAATCCCCTGCCCGCACTGCGCAACCGAAAATCTTGAAACCGCAACACACTGCACACAATGTGGGGGCAGTATGCATGTGCTCAAGGAAAAAGTTCCTGCCGAGACTGGTGGCCAGCCCCCTGTTAAAAATAAATTTCCAGTTGCCTTGGTTGTAATTCTGGTAGTTTTATGCTGTATTGCCGCGGTAATCTTATTTTTTGCCCTTAAAACAGAGGAAACCACCGGTACCGTCGATAGCGTTAATTGGGAGCGTTCCATCGCTATTGAAGCAGTTGTCCCCGTAGATTACAGTGCCTGGGAAGACCAAATCCCTGCGGATGCCGAAGTCTTGGGTTGTGAATTAGAATTACGCAGCATCGAAAGTGAACCGGTTGCTGGAGCGGAAGAAGTCTGTGGCACACCTTACAATGTAGACACTGGCAGTGGATATGCCGAAGTTGTGCAAGATTGTGAGTATCATGTTTACGATGAATACTGCTCTTACACCGTTTTAGAATGGCAGCCTGTCGATTCTTCAACGCTCTCAGGTTATGATTTTAGCCCTGCCTGGCCCGACCCAGTGATTGAATCCGAGCAGCGTTTAGGTGAATATACCGAAACTTACACGGTTATATTCATTACAGAATTTGGCGAGTATATTTATGGCGTATCTGATTTTGAAACTTTCCAACAGTTTGAAATTGGCTCTGACTGGATTTTGGAGTTAAATACATTTGGGGGCGTGGTATCGGTTTCAAAGTAGAGGAGAATACCTGCCAAAAACACCCGAAGTTTTGTGACTTTGGGTGTTTTCTTTTTTATTTCCGCAAAGGCTAGTGCAGTTGGGCAAAATTACGCGACTGGTTTATTCAAGTTGTTGCCCAACTGCTTAAAGTGTTGCGGATGAATTTCATAACCAGCTGCGAACTTCTGCTCCGCAACACTAAGTACTTTACGGTAAATTCTGTGGGGTGCTCCCCAAAATCTCCAGAGTGGCACCCAGACTAAGCTATCAGATTTTATCTGAATGTACTTAGATACCTTCATCTTGCAAAAGAGCGTTATTCAACTGTTTAATCTCGTCCAGAATGGCGGTCTGGCGATCAAAAATATAACGCCGTAAAACCTCCTGGTCAGGCACATCAAGAGAGGTTATTAAGCCAAATCGATGGAATTGCTGGCTGTGCTTGGTATAAGCAATTTTTGCCTGTACGTTCATATCGTGAATGGTGTTCTGATCTGACATTGGTAAACTTAAGTGCACTTCAATGGGGTTTTGTGAAGCTAAAATTTCGTTATTGGGCAGAGAATCATTTTTTAGCTGAATCGATAAACCATTCATAGATATATCAATCACTTCGCCTAACAAATTGTAACCATGATTTGTGATGATCTCAGCATGCAGGGGGCTTTCGGGCTGTACGCGCACGTTTTTGCGATTACCCATTGAACCCGTTACATAACTTAGGTTTTTTAAGACAATGATTTTCGAGTGGAGATCAACCAGTTGGATCTCAGCAATAACCATTTCTGGAAAGAGCTCGCTATGCATCAGAATTTGGTCGGTTGATTTTATAGAAATAATCTGGCGATGGTGGATGCTTAACCGCACTTGATGGGTTATTGCTGAAAAACGAATAACGCTTGCTGACAAATTTATTGGTATCCCTCTGAAATTGGAAATTAGTTTCACCGTTCGGTTTTGGGACGCAATATAAGAGAGATCTTTCAGTATTTGAGAAATTTGATTGTTCATGAATACACTTTCCTTTCAATGATTTATGGGGTTGGCACAATTGTTGCAAGATATGATCCATATAGAAAGATTCAGGTCTTTGGAGATCTCCGTGACAATTGAAATTCGATAAATCTCGGAATTGCCCCTTGCCAAACAAGACCAACACTGCTATAATTAGAACATAAGTTCTAATTCGATGATAGATGCGGAGGTTCCCATGGATATAGGAATGTTATGGTTCGATAATGATAAAAAATCAGATTATGAAGCGAAAATAGAGCGTGCTGCAACATACTATCGAGATAAGTATGGCAAGACACCCAATTTGTGTTTCGTTCACCCCTGTATGATACCTACCACTGTCAGTAAAGAAACTGAAAAAATTTCAATAAAAAAACAAGGTGTTGAAGTCCGAACCTCCAAAACGATGCTCCCCAATCATTTTTGGATTGGGATCAACCGTCAGGAATTTACAGTGGCTCTGTAACCTGGCGATCCTTTCTTCTTCCCCTCCTCAATCGATCCGGGCACAGCGGCTTGTGCCCGGATCGGCATTAAATCACCGTTGGCAGATCGGAAAAAAAGTAATAAAAATATCTGTCTTTTGCAATAAAACTCCCCCATTCATTCAATAAATAGGTTCAAACACAATTAGCTAGAGAGGGCTGCGACTAGAGTGTCCAATGCCACATCCCCCTCAGTTTTTCCGGTTTTGATCCCTTCATCGATTTCGAGTAATTTATGATAGATGTCTTCCAACTGCGGCAGTGAGAAGTTTCGCACCTGCCCCAACAATTTGCGGACCACAAAGGGCGGCGATTTAATGGCTGATGCAATTTCTGTTTCTCGATAACCGGTATCAAGGAGTTCGCGCGTCATCAACAGCAGACGGAATTGACGTACAATCATGCCAAATAAACGTAAAGCATCATCTTGCTCCAACAAACGGTGCAGCAACCGTTGGGCTTCGCGACCATTGCGAGCTCCTAAAGCATCGACCATATCGAAGATGCTGGTCTCCCCCGTGTAAGCCACTAAATATTCGACATCATCGGGTTCGACCGGACGTTGATAATTAACATAGGCTAGCAATTTTTCGATTTCTTGCACGGCCAAACGTGGGTCATCACTAACATAGGTGCCCAGTAAAGCCGCGGCTGGATGGCTGATTTCCCCTCCCTTTTCTTTTGCCTCGTTCCGAATCCAAGCCGCCATCTGTGGACCTTTTGGAAGCGAAAATTCACGTAGGAAAACCTTGCCATCTTGCTTTTCTGCCCACTTCTCCAGCCAGTGTTTTTTACCGCTACGTCGGCTGCGGGCATCTACCAAGGGCTTGCTGATTTGGATAACTAAGGCCGTTGTTGGCGGAACACCCTCCAAGAGTGATTTGAACTTATCGCGGTCTTTGCTGCTTTTCATAGAACCTAAAGGATCTGCGAGTACCACGAGCCGCCGCTTGGCCAGAAATGGCATTGCCTGCGTTGTTTGCACCACCTTATCCATGTTAAGAGAACGCCCATCCAGGTGTGTGATATTCATCTCCGCACTGACAGGGTCCCCCATCTGTGACGCGATTCCTTTCAAAGCCTGTGCGATGGCAAATTCATCATCTCCGTGGAAGATATAAACTACTGGCTTACTTTCTGTCATATGTTAACCTTGCGTAATAATTCGGTGCGCGTTTAGCTTCCCGCGTTTTGTGGGGATGATCTCAACCACACGCAGCGAACCGGGTTCCCCGGAGGTTGTAAAGTATTTCTGTAGGAAATGTCCGGCTGGCTGCGCAACCATTAAAGCCAGGGTGGCTAAGGTAGCCGCCAGGGCGAGGCGGTCTAATTTGTCGCGTTTGCGCGGTCCGACACCAAACATGGCGGCAGCTCCCGCTATGCCCGCCATCGTTCCCGCTGTGGCAAAATTGGTGCCGCAATTGGGGTGGACAGCTAGACTGTTTTCGCCGGCATTCATCCTCTCCAATGCTTCTTGAACTGCCCCTTCAACCTCTTCTGTTTTAAGATCGCCGATTAACCAGAAACCTTTAGTGTCCGAATGCCCGGCCATGCTTTTGCCAGAAAACTTCTCCGCCAGCACATGCAAAGTAGCATGTTCTAATCCGTGGTTTCGCCGGATGCGAGAAAACCAGGTAATATTCACCAAAGATTTGTAAGCCGCTGAATTTGATAAAGTCATTTTTTCTCCAATTTACTTTTCAAGATGGGTCTTTAGGATTTCGCAAGGTGCGGGGTAGGTGTGGGGGTGTTTGACGGGTGAAACCCGTCAAACACCCCCACATCCATGTATTTCAATGTAAAATTCCAAAGCGCCTTCAAGATTATACCCGCGTTGTACCTCTCTCGTTCACACGAGTATAATGTACGCCATGTATAAATTGATGATTATCATTCCGCCTAAAATCATCGGTCCAGATTTTGATGCTGGCTGGCCTGAGTTTTTGCATCAGGCTGAAAGCATGCCGGGTTTACTGCGAGAAGCGACTGTGCGGGTGACGAGTTCACTTTTCGGCACTCAAGAAATCGATACCGTGCATGAGCTTTTCTTTGAAACTCTGGCGGATCTTCAAGCCGCCATGGCTTCATCCGGAGGGTTGGCAGCCGGACAAATCATCCAGCAGCTCACTCAAGGACAGATGACGCTATTGGTTGCCGAACACCGTGAAGATGATATTGAGAACTTGCGCCAGTACCGTCAAGATGGCTGATCCTTTTACTTCTGATAATTTGCAGGCCTTTATGAATCAACGGGAGATTCCTGGAGAAATCCTGATCCTGGATGTTCCTACACCGACGGTGGAGGCTGCTGCACAAGCCATGGGTGTGCAACCGCGGCAGATTGTTAAATCGGTGTTATTCACTGTGCACAAAAATGGTGTGTTGACCATATCATGTGGCGATCAACTTGTAGAACGGCGCGTGATCGCTTCCCTTTTCGGTGTTAGCAGAAAAAAGATCAAATTAGCGCCGCCTGAGGTGGTTTTAGAATTAACAGGATTCGCCGTCGGTACAGTACCTCCCTTTGGACATCGCTCGCAACTGCGGACCTTGCTTGACCCTCGAGTCTTAGAGTTCGATGAAATTTTTGCTGGGGGAGGAACTCATCAGGCCCTTGTACGTCTCAATCCACAAGATATTATAGAAAATGTTGAGGTCGAGATCATTGATCTGCATACGAGACCAATATGGTAGAAGTTTCCAACCCCGAATTGACACTTGATCAAATTCCACTCCCCGATACGGGATGGTATATATAAAGCTTTAGTAGCAGGTATTCGAGAAAAAATTCAGGCCGGTGAGTTTGAATGAGGTTTTTAGGAAGATTTACATGACAATAAACAACGATAAAATTGCTTTCACAGATATCAAATCTGGTCACAAGCAGCCGCGCACCCAAGCGGGAGAACTGCGCGAGATCCTCGCAACCCTTGAAAAACGAATAGCCAAACTGAGAGAAATCAGCCCCGAAGACGCGCTGGAAATTCTTCCTTTGTTCGATCAGGCAAATGGCAAATTGGATATCTTAGAAAAGGCTGGTGTTACCACGAGTGGTGAAGCTACCCAGCTAGAATTGTTATTGAGTCAGTTCCATACTAAGCAGCGTGAATTTGTTCGTAAAGTGGGTGGTGTTGCTGCCATGCAACAGACTCGTCAAGCTCATCAACCCGATGAAAGCCAATGGTGGTGGTTTATCGATGAAGCTATTGCTAAAGAACGTCAATCGAAATTCATTCGTTGGATAGTTGGATTAGTAATAGCTGGTGCGATCTTAGCAGGTCTCGCTTTCGCTTATCAGCAATTTTTCGCACCAGATCCCATATTCCAGGCTGGGATTGGGTTTCAACAAGCCGCGGAAAATAAACTTATTAATGGTGAATACGAAGCTGCTCTGGCAGATGTCAATCAGGCTATCGACCGTTTACCAGATGCGCCAGAGTTGTTTGTGATGCGTGGGGTCATCTTTGAAATGCTGGAAAAACCGGATCTGGCAGAAGAGAGTTTTGTGTTAGCTCGCCTGGGATTTGATCAGGAAGATTTATTTTATAATGCACGCGCCAAATATTATTTGATGGCTGGGTTACCTAATTTAGCTATTATTGATGCAGAAATGGCTATATCCATCAATCCGGATTCGGCTGTTAATTATCTGTTTATCGCCCAAGCTAATGAAATGCTGGGGAATTATTCCAAAGCGATAGAATACTATGAGATCGCGAGTGAAGCAGCTGAACGCACCAATAACGCCACATTAACGGTCATAATCCGCATGCAGTTGGCTACTTTATTGCAGCAAAATCAGATCCAGACCACAATAATGCCATAGGATAATGGATGAATTATGAAAAGTAGTCACATGCATCCGGCGATCCGATTTATTTTATCCGTTTCATTCGTCGGGGTTATTATCGTTTTGTTCTTCCTTTATCGCTGGTACGCTCGAACAGGCGGGCGCACGCCTGAAGTTCTGGCAACCATCCGCAATCCTAGGCTGAACCCTGAATGGAATATCGCTGCAGGGTCCTATTGCAACGATGCTCCTTTTAGTATGCCAACTGATGGATTTATTGGTTTTATTTGGGATGATTCATTTCGTCCTGGGCATCGTCACCAGGGCTTGGATATTTTTGGACGTGCAGAGCCAGGAGTAGTTCCCGTCTATGCGGCTTTTGATGGCTATTTGAGCCGTCCTGCTGATTGGAAATCAACAGTCATCATCCGGATTCCCAGCGATCCCTTGAAACCTGATCGTCAGATTTGGACGTATTACACTCATATGGCTGACTCGAATGGATCATCATATATTGCCGATGCTTTTCCGCCAGGGACCTCTGAAGTCTTTGTTGAAGAAGGCACCTTATTGGGTCATCAGGGAAATTTTTCTGGAGACCCCAATAACCCAACCGGCGTGCATTTGCATTTTTCGATTGTCAAAGACGATGGCGATGGCAGTTTTCTCAACGAATTAGAAATCAAAAACACGTTGGACCCCTCGCCATATTTAGGGATGGCGCTGAATGCCAACCAAAATTCGGAAAAAGTCCCAAGTTGTGAAGAGCCATAAATTGAAGAGGGAGATGATCCCTTACATGGAGCGCAAGGGATGGATGATTTAACAGATAAAGTTGTACTAATTACGGGGGCGGGCCTGGGGATTGGAAGCCAACTGGCCGAAGCGTTAGCTGCCCAGGGAGCCATTATCGCAGCTAATGATCTCACGCCCATAAACCTGGATGAAACTATCCATCGGATTCAATCTTCAGGGGGAAAAGCACAATCCTATATCGCCGATATTGCCAGCAAGTTAGCGCTCCAAACCATGCTCAATGAAATTGCCGATCAATTTGGGCGCGTCGATATCTTAATTCAGACAGCCAACATAAACCCAACTGACCCAATTTTGGAAATGGATGAGTGGGATTGGCGGCGAACCGTGGATGTCAATTTGACAGCACCATTTTTAATGATGCAATCGATTGGGCGAATCATGCGAGAACAGGGCGGGGGTGTGATCATCAATGTGATTTCGGTCAATGAAAAAAGCAGCACCGCAGTTGCCAGTAAAAATGGACTGATTGGGCTAACCCGGGCAGCAGCAGCTGAATTTGGAACCTATAAAATCAGGATCAATGCTGTTTGCTCAGGAATGTCAGCGGCACCCCAAATTAAAGAATTGCCCGAAAACCCTGTTGAACTGGTCACGTTTTTGTGTGGTTCTGAATCCACAGAATTCCACGGACAAGTACTTCAAGCCAAATTTTAATGAACCCGCTGATTGCTAGTATCTTGGTTGGCATCCTCGTGATCGCTGGCAGCCTGATCGTTGCCCGACGATTAAGATTACGGTGGGAAAAATGTGCAGTCGTTGGAATTGGTATTTTGCTGGCCGGGATCATCGTGTTGCTCCCCTTGAAAATAAATTCTCTGCACTCCCCTAAATTTCCCAGCGATGCTGAAATACTCTTGTTATTGTACGGGGAAGAGGTGTCGATCCATGAAAGTCTGGATGGTGGATTCGTTTATGTTGATGCACCCTTGACCAATATTGAACGCGAGCAATTCAGCTATGCAGCCCAGGTTCACACTCAAATTGTCTATAAAGAAAATGGATGGAATAATGATCCACAATCTTTGATTGTGCTGACCCGAACCGGTCCTCCGGATTGCTGTGACCGTTCCCTTGCACCCGTTTTAGGTGGGGCTGTGATAACCAGGGAAGATGAGGCCTGGGAGGTGGCCGCATTCCAAAAGTGGATTACGCCCTATCGTAGTTTTGATTTACTTGTTGAAGGAGCATTTGTAGAGATTGGTCCCGGAAAGGTAGGACTGGTTTTGCCAGATGAAACGCAGAGTACTGCTGTCAACCAAGCCTGGGATTTGATATTGAGTGAAATCGATGGGCATTTGAAACTCATCGTGAAAATCGAGACGGAAGCTGAAAACGCCCATCAATGTTCAAAAACCGCTGAAGACAAAGCGTGTTGGAGTTACGCGTCAAATTATGAATTTATCCGGGGTAACCACCCCGAATATTATGAAATCTTGATCAATACGGCAGGAACGAAATTGATGGGTGGTTTAGTTATGCCATTTGAAGAAACTCGGAAATTAGTTTTCTCAAATGGTAGCTATCAGCTTGTAGGTGAATGATCATCAGAATTTCTATAATCTGGTATTATTTTGACACAATAGGAATCGCAGTAGATCGTTTTAAAAAATTCCCGCCACCACAAATATTCAACAGAAAAATCTTTACCAGGAGGAAAGATGACATTCGAAACTATTCTCGTTGAAACCCGAGAGCGTGTCGGTCTAATCCGACTTAACCGTCCTGAGGCCCTTAATGCGCTCAACGGAGTTTTGCTCCACGAGTTGATGGATGTGCTAGAATCCTTCGACGCCGACGATGATATAGGTGCAATGGTTATCACTGGCAGCGAAAAAGCTTTTGCCGCTGGGGCAGATATTAAGCAGATGTCAGATGCTTCAGCCGTAGAAATGCTCAAAGGTGATTTTATCCCAGCTTTTGACCGTATTCGCAATATTAAAAAACCAGTCCTCGCTGCAGTCTCTGGGTGGGCGCTGGGAGGTGGTTGTGAATTAGCGATGGCCTGCGATATGATCATCGCTTCCGAGAAGGCGAAATTTGGGCAGCCGGAAATCAATTTGGGCGTGATCCCAGGGGCGGGGGGGACGCAGCGTCTTACCCTAGCGGTGGGTAAATCCATTGCCATGGAAATGGTGCTCAACAACCGTATGCTTTCTGCCGCTGAAGCCCTCAAGTACGGATTGGTCAATCGAGTGGTTCCAGTAGACGCGTATCTGGATGAAACTCTGCAACTGGCGGCTGAAATTTCTGTGCGCGCGCCACTGGCCGTACAGTTTGGCAAAGCGGCTGTCAATAAAGCCTTCGAGCTTTCCCTCAGCGAGGGTTTGACTGCTGAACGCGGTGCCTTCTATACCCTTTTCGCCACGGATGATCAAAAAGAAGGTATGGCTGCTTTTATTGATAAACGAAAACCAAATTGGAAAGGCCAGTGAACAGTTCTCAGTGATCGTTAAAGCTTGCTTGATCTGAATACTGTTTACTGATCACTCTCCCTCACAACTCTCACTATGCTCACTTTCCGCAAACTCTCCACTTCTTTACAGCGCCTCGATTTAGGGCAGAAGCCTGTCATCGCGCATGCATCACTGTCATCTTTTGGCGAAGTTCAGGGGGGTGTCGAAACCGTATTGGGTGCTTTACTGACAACTGCTCCGTCACTGATGATGCCTACCTTTACATACCAGACGATGATCACCCCTGAGGATGGGCCGTCGAAGAATGGTATTACTTACGGCAGTGCACAAGATGCAAATCGAAGAGCTGTTTTCTTTGAGCCGGGGTTGCCCGCAGATCGGTCAATGGGAATCGTTAGTGAAACTTTGCGACAGCATCCCCAAGCTCGCCGGTCACTGCATCCGATTTACTCATTTGCAGGGATCAATGTGGACGAAGCGATTTTCGCACAAACTTTGGAAGATCCTTTTGCTCCCATTGATATATTAACTGAAGCGGATGGGTGGGTGCTGCTCCTTGGGGTTGGGCACACTGTTAATACGAGCATACATTATGCTGAGCAGCTTGCGGGGCGGTGTCAATTTGTCAGGTGGGCACTCAGCTATGGCCGGGCGGTTGAGTGTCCCCGGTGGCCGGGCTGTTCCGGCGGGTTCGAAGAGATCACTCCGCATTTGGAGTGGTTTGTCCAGAAAATCCAGATTGGGTCTGCACTTGTGCAGGCGATCCCGCTGAAATCATTGGTTGCTATCGTCCGAGATCTCATTGCCGAAAATCCCCATGCTTTGTTGTGTCAAAGGCCAGATTGCGAGCGTTGCAACGTCATCCGTAAAATTATTTAAGCATATTTACAAGTAGCTGCCCAATGCAGTTTGGTAAACAATTGTTTACCAAACTGCCAACGTCAAGCGATGCATCGCTTGACGCTTTCATATAAATTTCTAACACCCCACTGCGATTTGAAAACTTGCCGAATGTTATAATGCAAACGGCAGGTTTTTTGCAACTATAGGCTTAAAAAGGAGTTTTATCCTTTTCCTGCTGACAAAGGAAGGTAACGATGATGCGATTTGATCGCTTTACCGAGCGGGCGCAAGAAGCCGCTCAACGGGCCGCCGAGATCATTCAACGGTACGGTCACAATCAAATAGACACTGAGCATATTTTATTGGCATTGATCGAACAACCGCAAGGTGTCATCCCCCAAATTTTAGAAGACCTAAAAGTGGATGTCGAAGCGCTGACTGAGCGCCTTGACTATGTGTTGCGTACCAGCCCTAAGGCCAATATTTTTGGCGGTGGAGCTGGTCAAATTTTTATCACACCGCGGGTTAAGCGTATTGTGGATCTGGCTAACCAGGAAGCGAATAAGCTCAAAGATGAATATATTTCGACCGAACATCTTTTCCTGGCAATTTTAAGTGAACGCAATACCCCCAGCGCCCGCTTGCTCGAAGGGGCTGGTGTGACCAAAGAGCGTGTGAACGAATCCGTTCAACAAGTGCGCGGTGGCCAGCGTGTGACTGACCCGCAGGCTGAAACACGCTACCGCGTACTCGAAAAATATTCGCGTGACCTGACGACTATGGCCCGCGAAGCGAAACTTGACCCCGTGATTGGCCGGGATAGCGAAATTCTGCGAGTTATTCAAATTCTCTCGCGGCGTACGAAAAACAATCCGGTGCTGATTGGTGAAGCTGGGGTTGGGAAAACTGCCATTGTCGAGGGCTTAGCCCAAAAGATTGCTACCAATGATGTCCCAGAAATCCTCTCTGGTAAAAAAGTTGTATCGTTGGATCTAGGATCAATGATTGCTGGTTCTCGTTTTCGCGGCGAATTTGAAGAAAGACTCAAGGCTGCTATTGAAGATATCCAACGCTCAGAAGGTGAAATCATTCTTTTCATTGACGAGTTGCACACGGTAGTTGGTGCTGGCGCCGCCCAAGGCGCGCTGGATGCATCCAATATGCTCAAGCCTGCCCTGGCGCGTGGTGAACTGCAGTGTGTGGGTGCGACTACGTTGGATGAATATCACAAACATATTGAGAAAGACTCGGCTTTAGAACGCCGTTTTGCTCCAGTATATGTCGAAGAACCCAGTGTCGAAGATACGATCCTAATGCTTCACGGGCTGCGTGATCGCTATGAAGCCCATCACAAGGTCAGCTTTTCAAATGAAGCTTTAGTTGCCTCTGCTCGTCTTTCCGACCGGTATGTATCTGATCGTCATCTACCTGACAAAGCGATCGATTTGATGGATGAGGCCGCTGCCAAATTACGGGTGGCTCTTTATTCTTTGCCGCCAGAACTGAAAGCGATGAAAACGGATATCGATCGTTTGGCTGCTGAAGAGGAACAGTCTGGCCTGGAACGTGATTATGAACGCGCCGCAGAAAAGAAAGCGGAACGTTTGCGCCTCGAAGAAGAATTCAAAGGCATGCGCGATCAATGGGAAAGTGAACACGAACTCGATGAGATTGTCGATGAAGATGATGTCGCTGAGGTGGTTGCCATGTGGACGGGCATCCCGGTCAGCCAGATGATGGAAACTGAGGCTGAGAAATTGCTCAATATGGAAGAGCGTTTACATGAACGCATCATCGGACAGCACAATGCCATTGTGGCCATTTCAGATGCGATTCGCAGAGCACGCTCTGGATTGAAAGATCCTCGCCGACCAATTGGCTCTTTCATTTTTATTGGGCCATCCGGTATTGGTAAAACTGAGTTGGCCAAAGCCCTGGCAGAATTTATGTTTGATGACGAAGATGCCCTCGTTCGTATTGATATGAGTGAATACCGCGAGCAGCATGCCGTTTCCCGTCTTTTTGGCGCTCCGCCAGGATATGTTGGTTATGAAGAAGGGGGGCAACTTACTGAAGCAGTGCGCCGCCGTCCCTACCGCGTGATACTCTTTGACGAGATCGAAAAAGCTCATCCCGAGGTTTGGAACTCGTTATTACAGATTCTCGATGATGGGCGTCTGACAGATGGTCAGGGTCGCGTGGTGGATTTCCGGAACACAGTTTTGATCATGACGAGTAACTTAGGCACAGAATATGTGCGCACTTCTGGACCCATCGGTTTTGTGCAAACGACAGATCTCAAAGAAAGAGAAGCACAAGAAAATATCCAAAAGGAGCTCAAGAAAACCTTCCGTCCTGAATTTCTCAATCGTATTGATGAGATTATCACCTTCTCTGCGCTTACATTAGAGCAGATGAGCGAAATCGTTGATCTTCAGATGGCTGAAGTTAGCGAGCGATTGAACGAACACGGATTAAATGTGCAACTCACCGCAGCAGCCCGTGATTGGCTGGCTAATATTGGATACGATCCAGCTTTTGGTGCTCGGCCCTTGCGCCGCGCATTGCAAAAACACGTTGAAAGCCCGCTCTCAGTAAAACTTCTTGGAGGGGAATTCAGCAGTGGTGACACCGTTGTTGTGGATGTAGAGGACGATGATGGCGAACAGGTGCTAGTGTTTCAACTGCCCGATGAATCTGAAGCGTTCAAAGCAGAAGAAGTTGTTGACGCTTGAACACGATAGCATAAGCTAATGAAAGAGCTGAGAGACGCCCAATTGGGCGTCTCTTGCTTTATTAGCAACCGATAACCCAAAATTTTTGGGTGTGATACTTTTCACTATTAGTTACAAAGCGTCACCTTTACTTGAGGACAAATGTCTTTGCAAAGAGGATTTTCTCCACTAGTAAATAATGCCATCCTTAGATAAAGTGGTAAGTAAATCTCCTGGGGCTGCAAGGCGTTACTTCGCTCCCCTTGCTTCGGCGAATTACTACACAATACCATGTTTGATGAAATTTTCGATCAACTCCCCATCTTTGAAGGGATGGATACAGCGCAGCGTACGTTATTCCGAAAGTACTTTGTCTTCTGTGATTGCACAGCAGATGATATTATCTTTGAGCAGGGTGCGCCTGCAGATTTTCTGTATGTGGTTATCGAAGGTGAAGTTTCTGTACGGTTTAAACCAGATGATGGCCCTGAGTTAGTCGTCAGCCGTATCAAAGCCAATGGCGTTTTTGGTTGGTCAGCCGCCTTTGGGAGTGGCACTTACACTTCAGGCGCAATTTGTGAAGAACCAACGACTTTGTTAAGTGTCCGGGGAACAGATTTGAAGATGTTGCGCGAAAATCATCCGGAAACGGGTATACTTATCTTAGAGCGTTTAGCGACTATTGTTAATGAACGTATCGAGAATGAAGGCCATCATTTGCAGGTAGTGGCATTATTAGAACACGGCCTGAAGAATGGGGTCAAACCCATTGGAGGATGAAATATGACAGACAAAACAAATGACACATCTTACTCAAAAGATGAGTTAATGATTGGATTAATCGCTCAAATCAGTGCTTATATTGAACAATATCATGGGGGTTCGGTAGAACTGATTTCATTTGATGATGATATTGCCACAGTTAAGTTGGGGGGCGCTTGTGTTGGGTGTCCCCTATCAGCGGCCACCCTCAAGGGGTGGGTTGAAGGCACAGTCCACCAATTTTTCCCTGATGTAAAGGTGGTTGGCGTTGAAAATTAATCTAAAAACTTAGAGGGTCAGTCTCCGTTTGAACTAATTATATAAAACTTTGAAAAACAAACGGGCAGCCAACAGTGGCTGCCCGTTTGTTTTAATTTCTGCTTAGAATTTACGCTGCACCTTCGTTGCCTTCTTCGACAATTGGGTTGCGAGCCAGGAAATCTTCGACCCATAATAAATTGCTACCGGCACGCTGAATAGTTCTCAGCAAGGTATTCATGGTAGCAATCTCTTCGAGCTGTTCGGTGACGAACCAAGCCAGGAATTGCTGGGAGATATAATCTTTATCATTGACGGCGATATCCATCAGGTTGTTTATCATCCCAGTTACATCGGTTTCCCACTGCAAAGCTAATTTGGCACACTCTTCAGCAGTTTGGAAATCGTATTTGGTTTCTGCAATCGCTGGGATGCGCACTTGGCCTCCGGCTTCGATCACATAATGAGCCAACTTAAGTGCATGCTCCTTTTCTTCTTCCGACTGCCGGTAGAAGAATGTAGCAAGTTGCGGTAAATCATCAGAGTCGAAATAAGCGGCAATGCTAAGGTACTGCAAACTGGCCGCAAACTCAGCCCCAACTTGTGCATTAAGTGTATCTTCGAGTTTCTTGCTAATGATCATTTTATCTCCTTAAGTGTAATTAGGTTTAAGTGTGCTAATTTGGGAAACGCCCCAAAAAATCAAATTTTTTGACCAATCGGATTATAACATGCAGACTAAAATAACCATGTTAGAGCAATGTAAAAATTGTCTTTTTAGATTATGATGAGAAGCATCAATAAACCAATTGTGGAGAATTAATTTACCCGGATCTGAATTGCCATCCAAACTCAGCTTGGATCATTCTGAAAGAACGCAAAGGGGATTATAAAATTTACGCTAAGGTTTAATTCGATGGTTGTCAACTTATCTCTTAGCCGATATAATGTACGAACTTATCTTATCAAATTGAAGTCATAGTTGCTATGGAAGAAAGCCAAACTCTCGCTGGGCCGGGAGCTGAAGAAGAAAATAACATGACAGAAGAGATGCCAGAACAAGAGTCCATGGAATCGCTTCTCGAACAGGAAGGTCTAGGTTTAGATTTTCCCAAGGCCGGTGAAGTACGCACCGGAACAGTCGCGTCAATCTCATCTTCTGAGATTCTCGTGAGTGTTGGTGCTAAATCTGAGGGCGTCATCTCGGGTCGTGAGAACGATCAGATCGATGATGATGAACGCGCTGCGCTTCAAGTGGGGAGTGAGATTCCTGTATTCATTCTCAGCCCAGAAGATAAAAATGGCAACTTAGTGCTCTCTTATTCACGTGCCCGTGAAGAGATGGACTGGGACCAGTCAGAAGAGCTTCTAGCCAGTAAAGAATCTTTCGACAGTACGATTGCTGGTTATAACAAAGGCGGCCTGATTGTGCCTATTGGACACTTCCGCGGTTTTATTCCGGCATCTCAAGTCAGCCTGGTACGCCGGATGAACGCCAGCGGTGAAACCCCTGATCAGCGCTGGAGCAAAATGGTCGGTGAAGATATCACCGTAGTGGTGATCGAGGTTGATCGCAATCGCCGCAGGTTGATCCTTTCTGAACGACAGGCCATCAATGAAACCCGCGAATCCCTCAAAGATAGATTGCTGGATGATCTCGAAGTTGGCGATATCCGTACTGGCCGCGTCACCAGTCTGGCCGATTTCGGCGCTTTCGTTAATATCGAAGGAGCAGATGGTCTTGTCCACTTGTCTGAAGTCTCATGGGAACGCGTCCAACACCCGAGTGAAGTGCTTAAGATTGGTCAAGAAGTTCAGGTACAGGTGATTAGTATTGATCAAGAAAATAAACGCATCGGTTTATCCATTCGCCGTCTGCAAGAAGATCCCTGGATCAAGAAAGTGGAGAATCTTCGAGAAGGCCAGCTTGTGGAAGGAACCGTAACCCACCTGACCAAATTTGGTGCATTTGCTCGCCTGGGAGAAGGCGATCTCGAGGGTTTGATCCATATTTCTGAACTCAGTCAAAACCGGATCGAGCATCCCAAAGAGGTTGTTTCAGAAGATGATGTTCTCACGTTGCGCATTATCAAGATCGATCGCGAACGTCATAGAATTGGTCTTAGCCTACGCAAAGTCGACTCGGCGGCCTATGCCGATCTCGACTGGAAGATGCTGCAAAACGAAATTTCGACACAAGCTGAAGACGACTCCGTAGAAGAAAGCGCTGTAGAAGAAGAACCTGCGGACGAAGAAGCTGTTGCTGAAGTCGAAGATTCAGTTGTAGATGCTGAAATGGCTGAAGATAAAGTCGAAGAAATGGCCGAGGAAGAAGAAGCTGCTGAAGAAGTACCCGCAGCAGAAGAAGAGGCTGTGGAAGAAGCTGTTGTTGAGGTAGAAGCAGTCGAAGATACAGTTGTTGATGCAGAGTCTTCTGAAGATGAACCTGAAGAAATGGCCGAAGAAGAAGTTACAGTTGAAGAAACTGAAGAAGACGAGGCCACTGCGGAAGAAGAAGTAGTCGAAGAAGTTGCAGCTGAAGAAACTGAAGACGACGAGGCCACTGCGGAAGAAGAAGAAGTATCGAAGAAGGCAGCGAAGAAACTGAAGACGAGAGGCCAACTGTGGAAGAAGAAGTAGTCGAAGAAGTTGCAGCTGAAGAAACTGAAGACGACGAGGCCACTGTGGAAGAAGAAGTAGTCGAAGAAGTTGCAACTGAAGAAACTGAAGACGACGAGGCCACTGCGGAAGAAAATGCCGAAGAAGTTGCAGCCGAAGAATCAGACGAGGCAGAAGAAACTACTGAGGATGAGGCCGCACCTCCCGAAGAAGAAACTTCAGAAGCATAAAGCGAAAATCTCTCAAGTCTCAGGGCGTGCCTCATTGGGCACGCCCTTTTTCTATCTAGGTGTAAACGTCAGCGCATTAGACTTTTATAAGAATATAATGCCCTTTCGCCAAACAAGATAATCTTTGGTAGAATGAATTCGGAGTAAAATACTCATAATCGGGATTGCGATTGACATATTCGAAGTCGCAACAAATATCGAATATGGTTTGCAAAACGAAACCGATAATCTGCTAAAAACTCCGGATTGTTATTTGCCCAATCAAAAAAATCTGCATCAACGATTGTTGGAAAAAGACAACATATTTGCATATCCACCTAAAATAGTGATACAAATATAAATATCCGGAAGAATTGCTCGCCAGCGTTTTTCATTAGGAGGTATCTCTTGTCAAGCATGGAACGATTTACACAAAGAGCACGGCGAGTGCTGAGTTTAGCGCATCAAGAAGCTGAACGTATGCGCCACAATTATATTGGAACAGAACATTTGCTTCTCGGCTTAATGCGGGAAGATGGAGGCGTGACTGGTCAAGTATTTCGTGATTTGGGCTTAGAAATTGAGCGCGTGCAAGATGTCGTGGAGCGCATGACAGGAATTGGCCAATACAGTTCTACGCGCCCTGAATTATCACCAGGTACTCAAAAAGTGTTAGAAATTGCCGTTGAAGAAGCCCGAAAACTAGGACACCATTATATTGGTGTTGAACATCTTTTGCTTGGGCTGACCACATATAACGATGGAGTTGCTATTGCTGCATTGGCAAAATTAGGCGTCACGCCAGAGCAAATTAGCCGCCAAACCATGCGCGTTCTCCAAGAAAGTAAAAAACCTCAAAGACGCTCACCATCTTCATCTCGACCGCAGAAGAAAGATGATAAGAAGAAATCGAAAACACCGATGGTGGATCAATTGGCGACAGACTTGACCGTGATGGCTGAAGAAGGTAAGTTAGATCCGGTTATTGGACGCCAAATGGAGATTGAGCGCGTAATTCAAATTCTAGCCCGACGGACGAAGAACAACCCGGCTTTGACAGGGGAACCTGGCGTTGGCAAGACTGCCATCGTGGAGGGCCTTGCCCAACGAATCGTCGATGGCGATGTTCCCGCTCCTTTGCTGGGCAAACAACTTTTGCAATTGGATGTCGGTTCTCTGGTCGCGGGCACGATGTACCGGGGTCAATTCGAGGAGCGCCTCAAGCGCGTCATCCAAGAACTGAAAGCCTCCGAAGCGATCCTCTTCATCGACGAAGTCCATATGCTGGTAGGGGCCGGATCAGCCGGTTCGGCTATGGATGCGGCCAATATTCTCAAACCTGCTCTCTCGCGTGGTGAGCTCCAAGTTGTGGGTGCGACTACCCTCGATGAATACCGCAAACACATCGAGAGTGACGCGGCCCTCGAACGCCGCTTCCAGCCCATCGTGGTGGAAGAGCCCTCTGAGGAAGAGACTATCGAAATCCTGAAAGGGATTCGCCCGGCTTATGAGGCGCATCACCGTCTAAATATTTTAGATGAAGCCTTGGATGCTGCTACCACTTTCTCCACCCGCTATGTTTCCGACCGTTTCTTGCCCGACAAAGCTATTGACTTGATTGATGAGTCTGCTTCTCGAGTGCGGATGTACAAAAGCCCGGCGGCCCAAACTACGAAAGATCTCATTGCTGAGTTGCGCAATGTCCGCAAACAATATGCAGAGGCCATCGAAGATGGCAATGATGATGAGGCTCTCGAATTGATGAATCGTCAAGAAGAGTTGGAAGGTGAGATCGAAAAAATTCGCACTGTTTGGGATCGTGACACCAGCCCCAACGTGACGGCTGAAGATATTGCCGAAGTTGTCTCTATGTGGACAGGCGTCCCCGTAATGCAAATGGCTGAAGAAGAATCTGAGCGCCTGCTGCAAATGGAAGATGAACTTCACAAAGCCATTATTGGGCAGAGTGAAGCTATTGAAAAAATTTCTAAAGCCGTGCGCCGGGCTAGAGCGGGGCTAAAAGACCCTGCCCGCCCCATTGGCTCCTTCGTATTTCTTGGACCCACCGGTGTCGGTAAAACAGAACTGACCAAAGCTCTGGCGAAATTCCTATTTGGCAGCGAAGAGGCCCTCATCCAACTGGATATGTCTGAATTCATGGAGCGCCATTCTGTCAGTCGCTTGGTAGGTGCCCCTCCAGGATATATTGGCTACGATGATGCTGGCCAGCTTACCGAAGCTATTCGGCGCCGGCCATATTCAATTGTGGTTTTTGATGAGATTGAAAAAGCGCATCCTGAGGCCCATAATATGCTCCTGCAAATTATGGAAGAAGGTCATCTCACCGATGCCCGTGGTCGCAAAGTTGACTTCAAAAATGCGATTTTAATAATGACGTCTAATGTGGGTGCCGAAATGATCCGGCGACAAACATCCGTTGGTTTCACCCTTGATCGGGACGAAGCTCTGGATGAGAAACTGGCTTATCAGGATATGCACAAAAAACTCACTGAGTCGCTCAAGCGTGTATTCAGGCCTGAGTTTATCAACCGCCTCGACAGCGTCATTGTCTTCCGGTCGCTGAGCAAAGAAAATATCCGGATAATTGTTTCCCTTGAGCTAGACAAAGTTGCTTCTCGATTGGAAGAACACGATCTCACTTTTAACGGCCACAACCGAGGCCCTTGATCTGCTGGCTGAAATGGGCTATGACCCCGATATGGGTGCCCGTCCTTTGCGAAGGGTTATTCAACAAAAAGTTGAAGACCGTTTATCCGACGCAGTGCTTTCTGGCCAGTTCAAACACGGCGACACCATTGTTGTGGATGTGGAAGTTGGCGAAGATGAAACTGAGATAGTGCTCCACAGCCAGGAAAATGGCGATAGTGAGCAGCCTTCTGAAGAGGTTGCTGAAGCGGCCTAATCGGAAACAGCGAACCAAAACCGACCGGAGTGAGTTTTTACTTGCTCCGGTTTTTTATTAATCATCTGCTTTCATCGCTGCCATCTTTATTGACAAAAGGTTATTCAATAGATTGGGGGAGAATAAAAAGGGTGCATTCAAGATTTGTAGAATCGCGTCCACCCCTTCGACTGCCAACCGGCAGTTTGCTGAGCTGCGTCGAAGTACACTGCCGGTTGCACTCAGGGTGCTGCTTGTTGCTAAATCTACAACAAATGAGTGCCCCCATAAAAATCCAAAAAGATTCAAAGAACATTTGTTGCAGTATAATCAGCCCATGGCTAAAACTCAAACCCGTTATGTCTGTGATGAATGTGGCCGCATCTCGCCCCGTTATATGGGCAAATGCCCCAAATGCGGTGCTTACAACTCGATGCAAGAAGAAATTGTGGCGGCTCCCGCTAAAACGAAATCTCGCGCCCCCCGAGGTTTGAGCAGTACCTCTTCCCCCAGCGGATTGGCGATATCAGCGGCAATGTTGAAGAACGTTTGCCCGTACCCATTGGCGAGTTTTCTCGTGTCTTGGGTGGTGGTATCGTCCCTGGGTCAGTCGTGTTGATCGGGGGTGATCCCGGTATTGGCAAATCGACATTACTGCTGCAAGCTGCAATCGAGATGGCGAAAAAGAACGCGGTGCTCTATGTGTCTGGCGAAGAATCTGAGCGGCAGATCAAAATGCGGGCTGTGCGGTTGCTCAAAGGTGCAGATGGAAACGCGCAGATCCCTTTCCCCGATGAACTTTTTTTGGTCACTGAAACCAACTTGGATGTAATTTTGGAACACGTCATTGAGGTCAAACCTGAGCTTCTGATCGTCAATTCAATCCAGACCACTTACACATCCGAAAAAGAATCTTCCGCCGGATCGGTTTCACAGGTCCGAGAATCGGCGGCTCAATTGCGAGAGCTTGCAAAATCTTCCGGGATTACGGTTTTCATCATAGGTCACGTTACCAAAGAAGGTGCCATCGCTGGCCCGCGTGTGTTAGAGCATATCGTAGACACGGTGCTTTATCTTGAAGGTGACCGTTTCCAGAGCTACCGCTTGCTGCGTTCGGTGAAAAACCGCTTTGGTGCGACTGCCGAGGTCGGTGTCTTTGAGATGCAGGAGCGCGGCCTGGTGGAGGTCACCAATCCGTCAGAGGCGTTCCTGGCCGAAAGGATGGTCAATGCCCCCGGTTCTGCGATTGCCGTGACCATGGAAGGCACGCGCCCGCTGCTGGTTGAAATCCAGGGATTGACGAGCGCGACCAGCTTTGGCAACCCGCGCCGTACACCCAATGGTATCGATTTCAACCGCCTGCTGTTGACCGCTGCGGTGCTTACTCGTCGGGTGGGCGTTCGTCTCACGGAGCAAGATGTCTTCGTAAATGTGGTGGGCGGCCTGAAGATTAGCGAACCGGCAGCCGATCTGGCTGTGGCTGCCGCAATTGCTTCTTCGGTCAAAGATCAGCCCGTGCGCGCGGATGCAGTGTTAATCGGTGAAGTCGGGCTCAACGGCGAGTTGCGTGCAGTTGGTCAAATGGTTGCTCGTCTCAGAGAGGCTGCTAAATTGGGATTTAAATCTGCTATTGTGCCCCGTCGAATCCGGCGCGGCGAACCCTGGCCCAAGGATATTGATATTTTGGAAGCTCGCAGCCTGCGGGAAGCCTTGAAATTAGCATTGGTTGAATAATTGGAACTTAAATATTGGAGATAAAAATGGAAACCAGACCTTTTGGTAATACCGGAGAATCGTTCCCCATCCTCGGCTTTGGCGGGCAGCGAATTGTCGATGAACACAACTGTACCGAAGATGAAGCCATCGAAATTGTCAATACTGCCATTGATCGCGGCATCCGTTACTTCGATACTGCCTGGATGTATTCGCAGGGTCAGGCAGAAACCCGAATGGGTAAAGTTGTTAAGCACCGACGTGCAGAAATGTGGATCGCTACCAAAACCTGGGATCCCACCCGCGATGGCGCCCGCCAACAACTGGAAACCAGTTTGACCCGTTTACAAACGGATTATGTCGACGAATGGCGTTTGCACAATATCTGGGATTTTGCTCGTTTAGATGAATTCACCGGCAAGGGTGGTGGATTAGAAACTGCGATCCAGGCTCGCGAAGAGGGATTAGTGAAGCATATTAGCATCAGTTGTCACACTGATCCGCAAATTTTAGTCGAAGCCTTGAAGCGCTTCCCTTTTGATAGTGCTTTAATTTCAGTTTCTGCATTGGATCATTTTATTTTTAGTTTCGTTGAAGAATTTTTGCCCATCGCCAATGCCAAAGGGATTGCCACGATTGGGATGAAAGTTTTGGGGTTTGGCAGCCTAACTCACGAAGTTGAAAGAGCCTTGCGATATGCTTTTTCACTCCCGCTCAGCACTGTGATTGTAGGAATGGAGAGCATGGCTCAGTTGGAAGAAAATTTGGCGATTGCGGAATCATTTACTCCGATGAGTGATGTTGAACGGCTGGTATTCTTCCAAGACATAATTCCACTGGTAAAACCCGAAAATATGCGTTGGAAAGCAACCGATTGGGTTGATCCTAAGGAATGGATTCCGCGCCAGCGGGGTTTATAATATTTTCAAAAATGTAACAAGTTACGAGGACTGCACCCTAAATTGCAGTCCTTTGCTTTTTAACAAACTGTCTGAAACCAAATTCAGTAAATCACGATTAGCACTGCACGCCCACTGAACGGCGTGGAAGTGTGCGGGCCTCCTGCTCAGCGCACCCTTCAACTGGGTTCAGGATGCTGGAAATTATCCAAAACTGTGATGTACGAAAACTCATTGGCACGAATGACCTATACAATACCCTTCCTGAATGATTTATGCTGATAGGTATCTGTTAGATATTTTTATCGGAGGTACTTCCAATGAAGGGAAAATTACTCTGCCGATTCATCACCTTTGGATTGGTCACTCTATTTCTCTGTGCTGTAGGGATTGTCCTTAACACGCAAGCTGCCCACCAGCAAGCGATCCAGGCACCGGTGCTCAAATGGGAAAAAGGCGGTTGCTACAATTCCTGGTGCGAAACTGGATGGTATGCTTCACCCGCCGTTGTCGACCTGGATGGAAACGGGACGATAGAGATACTCGCTGGGGCTTATTCACTCTTCATCCTTGATGGCGAGACGGGAGATACGATCGCTAATATTGACACCCCGGGCAGCCGCATCTGGCCTGGGGTGGTTGTTGTAGATTTGGATGGGGATGAAGACCCGGAAATCATCACGGCCCAGGGAAGTGGCTACCTGAATGTACTCGATCATACTGGCAGCATCCTTTGGACGCGCCAGCCTGCTTCAAACGAACTGCGCGGGCTTTCGGTCTTCGACCTGGACGATGATGGCACGCTGGAGATTATTGTCACCGGGGCGGTGTACGGCAGAGTAAACACCTGGGTCTACGAGCACAATGGAGCGCTGCGTTCGGGCTGGCCGCAATTGAATAACGATTCAGGCTATGCTTATGGCGTCTTCAACGATAATGCCGCCATTGGTGACATCGACAATGATGGGATCGGGGAAATTATTGTGCCCTCAGATGTGCACTATATTTGTGCCTATGAACCCAACGGCGATCAAATTCCAGCCAATGCAATATACGGCAATAAAGGCTGGGGGAAAGTAGGCGTCTGGGAGGATCCTGTGGTTGAGTTGCGCGGTTGGGGCCGCTGTGACGGGGATCGAGCCGAAAGTTATCGACCTAATTTCGCCCACGCGCCGGCAGCCATCGGCGATATGGACGGAGACGGTACAGTAGAAGTGGTCGCGACTGGCAACATCTACGAATGTATAAGTGGTTACCCCAGCAGATACATTGGCGTGTATATCTTCAATGCAGACCGGAGCCGCTTCAATAACGGAAGTTATGATTGGACTTATCCCCCCATCGACACCGGCGCACCGCTAAGCGAAAGCTATAATATTATCGAAAGTGCGCAGCCGAACCCGGTATTGGCTGATCTCGATGGCGATGGCGAACTAGAAATTTTGTATGCTTCTTACGATGGCCGCGTGCATGCTTTCTGGCTGGATAAAACCGAGCACCATAACTGGTCTTATCATGTTTACACCAGCGGCCCCTATCGTTTCGCGTCGGAGCCTGCGGTCGCCGATCTGGATAATGACGGTTTCGCCGAGGTGATCTTCGCATCCTGGGTGCAGAAGGGCAGCAACCAGACTGGTAAGCTGCACATCCTGGATTACCGGGGGGTTGCTATTCATGAAGTAAATCTGCCCCCTGCTTTTGGCAGCCCCGATTGGAACGGTGCACTGGCGGCCCCGACGCTAGCGAATATCGACAGCGACGCCGATTTGGAAGTGGTGCTGAACACGGCCCATTCCGGTTTTGTGGCTTACGATCTCCCGGGCACGGTCAATGCCCGCGTGATCTGGGGGACGGGGCGCGGCAATTATCAGCGCACGGGCGCACTCTTACCGGCTTCGCTCCAGCATTCGAGCGTCAGCACAAATCCTTTGCTCCCCGCACCCGGCGATCTGATCTCTTATACGATCCGTCTCGAAAACCCAGGCCGAACGCTGCTGGCAGCAGAAGTCACCAGTGCGTTGCCAGTTCAGGTTGCTTACCAGGGTGATCTATGGGCTTCTTCGGGAAGCTATGCCGAATCCGGCGGCGTGATCACCTGGTCGGGGATGGTGCATATGGGAGCGCCAGTCACAATCACGTTCAGCGCGCGAGTGGATGCCGGTATCACCGAACCAACCGTGCTCGTTAACCTGGTGCAAATCAATGATGGCTTCGGGAATTTATTCGAACGCCGGGCAGTTGCAGTGGTAAATGGCTTTGGTATCTATATGCCCCTGATAAATAAAGATTAAGCGTTTGGAAATTTGCCCAGTCTTCCTGGATTTTATTTTGCGTGTATACTAGCCCCCATGAATGAAACTAAATTTCGCGATTTTCTCAAACGGCAGCGGCGCAAAGCCAGCGCGATCGAACAGATCATTCCCTATGTTGCTGCGTTCGAAGAATATCTAGAAAACTTCTACTCTGGCAAAACCATCGAGCAAACCACACCCGAATCTCTGGAAAGTTATGTTTCCTGGATTGAGAGTGAAACTGACGCATCAGCTTCCAAGCCGCTCTGGGCGCTGCGTTATTATTTCGATTACATCGAAAACAAAGCACTCAGCGATTTAGCTGGTGAACTTCGCGCCGAACTGGTTAAGCGCAAACCTTTCATGATTAAAATTTCCGCGGCGTCAACGCGGAATATATCGCCCAATTGGACAGTTTGTATATCGAAAATCGTGATCAAATGCTTGATGCGGGACGCAAGCCCCAATTCCGGCTGGCGTTAGCTGCACAAACTGGAATTCCGCTCGCTGGTATTCTTGAACTGGTCACCCTCTCGGATCTGGCCCGTTTGGGCGGTGTCCGCCGGGTGCGGGCACGACTGTACTATGATGCTGGGTTAACAACCGAAAAAATTGCTGCTTGGGAACCAGAAGAACTTCACGCCATGCTGGTGGAATTTGTCGAACGCACTAATTTTGACGGTATCCCCCCGCAGCTCAAAGAAGTTCTGAAACTGATCGAAGATGCTCGCAAGCTGCCGCAAATTGTGGATTATTGATTAAGTATCAAACGGGAAATCAGGCCGGGGGTGTTATTAAGGTGGTGAAATCACCTTAATAACTCGACGTTCGCTCATTTTTGAGCCTAAAAATAAAATTCTGGTATCCTCACCAGCATGGAGAAGATCGAAGTTGGTGAGGTACAAGTAGAAAGATTAGATGACATCCCAGTCATCTTGGGACATTTACAAAAGAATCACATCCAGGAGATCGTTGACCAGGAGATCGAGCCCCACGGAAATTGGGAAGGGTTGAGTCCGGGATGGATTATGACCATTTGGTTGATCCACATTCTTTCGGAACATACGCACTGCATGGATCGAGTACGCGAGTGGGTTGCCAAGCGGTTGCATGTCCTGAAAGAATTGACAGGACATGCACTGACTGAGCTGGACTTTACCGACGATCGGTTGGCAATATGTTTGCGCAAGTTGAGCCAGACAGAAGCCTGGCAGGAGATCGAAGCCCAGTTGGGCAGGCATTTGTTACGAATATACCGTCTAGGAGACGGGCCAACCGTGCGCTGGGATGCGACCACAGGGACGGTGCATCACGATCCGGAGGGTCACACCCTATTCCGGGTAGGCAAAGCCAAGAATGGGCCAAACGAAACCCAATACAAGCTGATGCTGGCCAGTCTGGACCTTCTGGGGCTGCCACTAGCCGTCGATGTGGTTCCAGGAGACCGGGCGGATGATCCACTCTATCGGCCTTGTTACCAGCGTGTCAAGCAAGTGCTCTCGGAAAATGGAGTGCTGGTCGTAGGAGACAGAAGATGAGTGCCTTGCATACGCGGGCCAGCATGGTTGCTGGAGACGATTTCTACCTGACGCCACTGGCCCATCTCAAAGATGAACCTGAGTTGCTGGAGGATATGTTGGCCCCTTGGGTTGAGCGGGAAACGGAGATGGAACCCATTTTCTTGCCCGAAGAGGGTCAAGATCCGGACCCGGAGTTGGCCATTGGACACGGTTTTGAGATCAGCAGAACCCAACAAGCCGAAGTGGATGGTCAGGTGGCGAGATGGCAAGAGCGGCTCTTGGTTGTGCGCTCACACCAATATGAGCAAACTACCAAGAAATGGCTGCACCGCTGCCTGGAGAAGGCCGAGAAAGCGCTGCAAGCTTTGATTCCCCCCTCGAGGACGTGGTAAGCGTCAAATCGAAGATGAAGCCAATCTGCTGGCAGCCATCCAACGCGTCGAAGAGAAGTGTCGAGCAGCCGGACTTTTTGACTACCACTACGAGCAACACACAAAACACCAGGTCCGTTTCCAACTGACGGTCAAGCGCAATCAGCCAGCCATCACTGCTGCTGAATTCACAGCCGGATGGCGCATTTACACTACTAATGCACCCCAAGAACAACTTTCCTTGGACCAGGCTGTACTGGCCTACCGGGATCAGTACCTTGAAGAGAACATCTTTCGCCGCTTGCAAGGCAAGCTGCTCTCCATCACCCCGGTCTACGTGCAGCGCGACGACCATGCCAAAGGCTTGTTTCATCTGCTGACCCTGGCCACCCGGCTACTGGCTCTGGGCGATCACCTGGCAAAACGGGCTTTGGCCCCAGAAAACGCAGAACTGGCTGGTATCTATCCTGGCAACCCCAAACGCAGCACGGCCACACCGACCGCGGAACGCATGTTGGCGGCTTTTGATAACATCAATCTCACCATTGTTCCTGTGGCCGGTCAAGTTCATTACCAAGTCACACCCCTCACAACGGTGCAGCGGCGTATTTTGGAATTCTGGGAGCTGCCCGCTACGCTGTACACGCAGCTCTCTACCTAAAATTCCTGAGAGAAGTGTGCCTTAATCCTGTATGTGATTGTTAATGTCCCGTTTTTCTTGTTTCTAGCGGGTGTTCGCTGGCTGGGAGGTTTGCTTTCTACCTCAGACGGCTTTGGCCCGATCAGCCAGTGACCCAATCCATTTTTTCGTTTTCAATTTCAGCGAACGTTCAGTAATAACACCCCCTTTATCAAATCTTGGGCAGGTTCTAAATAAACCTTTGACCGATGTCTGTATTGATCATTTTTGCTACACTGGTAAAATCAAAAAAAGGAGTAGCAATATGAAAACCCGGATTACAGAACATCAACCCACAACCTTTTTTGTTTTAGCCTACGGTATCTCCTGGCTGATCCGGTTTCTGCCGTTGTTCACATACAATTATCACGATATGGATTAGTTCAACTACATCGGTTATGTGTTGGGCTTATTCTTTGGGGTGGTTTTCCTGATCTGGGTGTTCAATACCTCCGCGGGCAGCTTGTTGGCAATTTCTCTGTGGCATGGCACTATGATGCGACAGTTTCCGGTGCGGAACCGCTGCCGCTGCCCTGAGAACCGCAGCAATTATGATGATTGGCATTCTTGTCAACATTCGATATGGCCCTGAAAATTTTACATCCATCCAGCGCCAACAAATCTAAGGAATATTTTATGTGGTTCAATCCCATTATCAAAACATTGCTCAAATCCCCGTTGCACTTCTTCGTCAGCAAAAATATGATGTTGATCACTTATGTCGGTCGAAAAAGTGGTCAGACCTTTACCATTCCAGTAAACTATATTCAAGATGGTGATACCTTTTACACTACAAGCTGGCAGGAGCGGATCTGGTGGCGTAATCTGCGGAATGAGGCGCCGATTACGTTGCGAGTTCGGGGGAAAGAAATCACAGCCATCCCAGAAGTTTCCGAATTAAATGAGGAAGTCGCCAAGCTGTTGAATACCTACTTTCAAATAGCGCCGCACATGGCTCGATACTTTGAAGTGGGGCTTGACCCACAGGGTAATCCCATCCCTGAAAATATTGCCGAAGCGGCTGTTCCTAGGGTAATGGTGATTTTTAAGTTTGTTAGTAAATATCAATAAACTTCCGCGCCATTACTGATGGACTCCCCCAACCTTTTTTATGGTGATAACTCCAGATGGGCCCACTGATATAATTGCCCGAACAATCTGCAAGGGAACGATCCCTGGATTTATGGCGTCAGAATTTACAAAGGAAAAAATAAAGCGTGAAAACCATCGAAAGACTCGCATGGGGAAGGCGTAAAAAATGTCTTGTCTAACCAGTATGATTCTAAAAATGCACAGGTTCCTGTCTCGTAACCTTTTTTACCCGATATTGCTTTCCACCTTTTTAGTGTTCGGATATTTTGCAGGAAGGGTGATCATCAGCAATCAGGTAACTTTCCGGTTTGTACCCTGGAATCTTTTCTTGGCCTGGCTGCCCTATCTTTTTAGTTTGGTGATGGCTGCTATCCATCAAATGCGACCGCGCTGGTGGTGGGCACAGATTATTCCCGGAGCGCTGTGGCTGCTCTTTTTGCCCAATGCCTTCTATATCATGACGGATTTTATTCACCTTACGCAGCGCCATTCGATACCGATTTGGTACGATGCCGGGTTATTGGCGATCACTGCCTGGACAGGTATCTTCCTGGCGATAGTATCTCTGCACACCGTTCAAGGGATAGTCCAATCTTATCTGGGAACTTTCCTCAGTTGGGTCTTTGCCCTGGTGGTAATTGGGTTGAGCGGTTATGGTGTTTATCTGGGACGATTTCTGCGTTGGAATAGTTGGGATGTGCTTTCCGACCCCTTGGGAATTGCTTACGATTCTCTGGATCCGTTAATTAATCCGATCACCAATGCCGATAAGATTGGGTTTATGATCATGTATACATCGCTGTTCTTGGTGACCTATTTAACCTACGCCTGGCTGCGGCCATTCAACCATTCTCCCAAAGACGCCGAAAAATAATCAAAGGCTGCCGATTTTTGGCAGCCTTTGATTATTAAAGAATCTCACATAAATTACATGGGAGTAAAAACTCATTATCTCCAGAAGAAATACCAGGAGATTGCCAAAAAAGCGATGGCATACCCGAGGGGATAAAGCCAAATCATATATTTGTCCATTTTTTGTGCCCAAGTTTCGCGCTCATTTTTCTCTTGGCGTTTGAGATAAACGTTGTAGCTCACGATAAAGACACTGATAACGAATGCTCCTACCAACAAAGCATCCATGTAGGTTAGATAACCCAGGCGAGGAAGTTCGCCAGCGATGGTAAAGTTGAAAGCAATGAAGAGGAGCAGGTTTGCAGTCGTGGCGTCGACGCGTTTGCCATAATCTTCCAAGAAAAATGTGATCCAGGCTACAATAATGATCAGAAGGAGTGGTACAAAAATCCGGAAAATATAAAACGAAAGGTGACGATTGGCGAAAAAACGGAAAATGAAACTAGAAGTCTCGGTGCCTGTGCTGCTGGGTTCGGATATGATTTCAACTTCGTAATCCGTAACATACCACTCTTCTTCACCTAACTGAGTGCCAACTTCTGTGAAATCTGAAGGAGTGAAATTGACAAAAGCGGTTGAAAATAAAGAATCGACGCGGATATAAAAGGTTTGGGTATCGAATGGAAACTGCCGAAAATCGAAATCGGGGGCTTGGAAAGTGGTAGTGAAACGCTCAAAGGAAATCGCTTTTCCGTCAGGATAAACAACTACATAATCGTTCTGAATCCAGCGATTATTTTGCTGATTTAGATAGGTATAGGCGGGCCATTGAATATCTTCTCTTGTTGCAAATGCAAGAAAATCTTTAGACGTATAAATTTTATTTTCGCACTGGCATTCATCAGGGCGAAACGCTAAGGCCGGATCGGTCCAGGTGATCAGGGTCGCGGCAACTGCTTCGTAGTTTTCAGATTTTTGATCAATGTTGGCGATTTGCTGCAGCTTGATGCCAACCGCGGCTTCGATCGGTTGCTGCAACAGTGTTTCTCCATAGGGTTCTACATGTTTGGTCAGCACTGTTGGGTCATTTCTGCCCAAAATTAATCTGTACGTTCCAGATGTGCCCGGTTTGGCAATTACTTCAATGAGATATTCCTTGCTTTCCGCTGGAAAGGTATATTGCAGGGAAGCTTGTTTTTCGCTGCCAGCAATATTTGCGCTTCTAACAGGTTTGGTACCAAAAGCCCTTAAAACAACTTGAGGGATTAAATCCCCAGCGACGGTTTCAACTTTTATATAAAGCGTATCATCTGCAAATAAAGGCAGCAACCGATGACGCGTTTCTTGAGCGTTTTCACCAACTGTCGCTGTAAATTCTTGCACAGCTGCATTATTCGTATCAGTTTTGCTGGTTGAGATCACAAAAAGAGCACCCTTATTTATGGCACTTCCAGTAAGCACTTCTGGGGCATTCAAACCAACAAAAAGCTGATAATCGCCAAAACTATTTGTGAAGGGTGAACTGATAATAACGAGATGATAAACGCCGTCTTCAGGGACGGTATATTCAAAAGCAGAAGAAAATCCCCCCCCGCTATCATCGTCCCAAGCCAGGAAGTTGCTGTCGGAAAACTCTGTCACTACCAGTAAGGGATCGTGGCCCGACTCGATGGCCTGTTGGACTTCTTCATCAAATTCCCCCGATTTTTGGCTAGTAATTTGATCTGCAGAAAGCAGCGCGACAAAAGGGTCTAAATTCCCTGAAGTGCTTTGGACGCGCACGTAAAGTTTGTCATCTTGTAATAGGTTCACCAAGGTGTAATTTTTTATATCCTCGGAACCAAAAAGCCTGCCATCGAGAATATTGACGCGTTCCTGATGTTCAACTTGAGCAGCTACGGAGGCGGAACTCATCAGGGTAGTGATAAAAACCAAAAGAAGAAATAAACTAAACTTTAAAGAAGGAATCTTAAACGAAGATCGGAAATATTTCATCAGAATTGACCACCTTATCAGAATTATGGGGGACAAGAATATATTGCCAGACAGAACAATTATAATCGCATTAGCATAAAAATCTACTTTTCGGAGTTAAGAGTAAGTCAATATTCTTGCATATACACCCCAAAAATTATAATTTACTGGGTTGTCTCAGCGCGCACCTAAGATAACGGTGGCTAGATGGCTACTTGGTTTGGCAGGTGCGGTTAAGTGGATACATTACCCCTCTCGATAACGAAGAAATCATATGCAATTCAGTCAAATACACTCCACTTACTTATTGATTAGTAAGTATTATTCAAAAAAGCCAATTACCAATCCAGGTGATTTAAGTCCTCTGATACCCGGATGAAATTCCCATAGCAAGCTTTTGTTTGAATTTGGAAATACTAAAAATCATGGATTGAGTTACCCTTCCGCGAGGGTAGACTCGACGCTAAGCTAGAACTTCGCCGATTGCATATGTTATAAATCTTTTAAAGTTTACCAACCAGATTCAACTACGAATATTGTGATAATTTACATCTGTAAATTTTGGGTAACCATGATTTTAACCACCCCAAAAGAAGTTATATCATTTACAATAAAAAAACCATAGTTTTATTCGAAACCAAGTATTTTGAAATCGATTCCCAAATGCTGATAGAGAGACAAATCATCTGATTAGATTTCTTAATTTTCAGTTCAATTTCTAGGTGCAAAGGATGAAAAATAAGTTTAAAAGATTACTGCAAGTTAAAGAGCAAGCTCTAGGGCTCTGGTTGAATTTCCCATCCCCGGATCTGGTTGAGTTCTTGGGACTGGCAGGATTTGATTTTATTGTCATTGATACCGAACATTATTTATTTGGTGCGGAAACCATCCAAAATATTGTGCGCGCAGCCAAAATTACAAATTGCACGCCAATACTCCGGGTGCGGTCAAATGATCCGGCCCTGATCTTGGGGTACCTCGAAGCTGGGGTGGAAGGCATAATCGTTCCGCATGTGAGTACCGCGGAGGAAGCGAAGGCTGCTGTGAAGGCGGCTAAATACTCACCGTTGGGAATGCGAAGCACAAACAGTATTACCCGTGCGATGAATTATGGGTTCCATCAGACAGCAAGCAAAACTTTCGAGCAAGCCAATCAAGAAACGTTAGTAATCACGATGGTAGAGGATGCAACCGCAATTGAGAACCTACCGGCAATTCTGGCGGTAGAAGGCCTTGACACAGTTTTTATCGGCCCTGAAGATTTGTCAGCTTCCTTGGGCTATATCGGACAACCCGGGCACGCGAATGTCCAATCTGTGATCCGGCAAGCTGAAGCCCAAATTTTGGCGGCTGGCAAACCCCTCGGACGGTTAGGTATCTCTGCACCGGGGGCCGTTCAAGCCTTTGCGGATGGTGCTTCATTTTATGCTTTATTTTTCGCAGGTTATCTTGGACAAAAATTACAATCCTTTTTTGCAGAATCTCGCCAGATACCTGCATCGCAGGATGCATCGAAATGACAAATAAAAATATTTTTGATCGCACTTTAACGGCTGAACGGTGGTTAAGGGGGTAAAGCGTGACTGCTAAATAAAATTAGAAATTTATTTTTACAAATCGTATGAAAAGGAATTTAAGGTGAGAGATAAATTTTATCCATTCGAATTAGAACGTGAGATGGGGATTTGGGAGCACAATGTTGCTTACAATATATCTGAAAGTGGGGTAAAACCCATGACAGCCCGTGAACTATTTGCCGGTGATCCGGGTTTGATGGAAGACTTTTTGGATATTGAGTTGAACTATATCCAATCGAATGGCACCCTTCAATTGCGCGAAAATATCGCCAGAATGTATCCGGGAGCCACCTGTGATGATATAGTGGTCACGGTTGGAGCAGCACAAGCGAACTTTACATCTTTGTTGACTATCCTTGATCCGGGTGATGAGATTGTGGCCATGTTGCCGAATTATTTGCAAATCTGGGGATCGGCTAAAAATTTGGGATTAAAGGTTAAACTTTTTCCCTCAAACACCACCTGAATTGGGGCTTTGATATTGAAGAGTTTCGTGCTGCGGTAACAAAGGATACCAAGCTGATTGCGATCTGCAATCCGAATAATCCTACCGGCCATATTTTAACTGCGGAAGAGCGTCAGGCCATAATCTCTGAAGCTGCCAAAGTTGGAGCCTGGATTTTATCGGATGAAGTTTATGCGGGTGCAGAACATAATACAGATATTGAGACCCCCTCGATTTGGGGCACGTATGACAAGACATTGGCAATTGGTAGTATGTCAAAAGCCTATGGACTTCCCGGACTGCGCATAGGCTGGGTAGTTTCAAATGCAGAAATGGCCAATGATATCTGGGCACGGCAGGATTATGTCACAATCTGCTCGACCCAATTGGGCGACAGGCTGGCCGCTTATGCTTTATCCCCTCACGTGCGTCCGCGCATTATTCAGCGCACTCGAGATTACGTTCGAAGAGGATATTCCAATCTAAGCGGTTGGGTCGAATCTCATGGTGATATGTTCAGCGTGATTCCGCCTGCAGCAGCTGCAATTGCCTTCGTGAAATACGAACCCGCGATCAACTCCAATGAATTTGTGCAATACCTGGCAAAAAACTATGATACTTATATTGCGCCTGGCGATCACTTTGGGATTGATGGTTTTATCCGTATTAGTTATGGGCTACCAGATCAGTATGTTAATGAGGGGCTCCGCCGGATTCATGAGGCGATGGTTTCTTACGAAAAACTAACTTGATGCTATATTCTAAAGTACTGCCAGATTCTGAAAAAGTGCTGTCGAACGATGAAGTTCGCAGCAAGTTAGCAAGAACCCTCGAAGGGCAATTCTCAAACGAACGAGTACTCGTGTTGATCCCAGATCACACTCGCTCATTGCCGCTGCCCAAGTTGTTTCGGGCGATGATAGATGTACTTCATGATGTCAAACGACTAGATTTTATGGTGGCGTTGGGTACGCATCCAGTGCTTGATAGTAATGGTTTGAATAAACTCGTTGGCATCACAACCGAAGAACGCAATACAAAATACGCTAGGATTGGCCTGTCGAACCATCTATGGAACGATCCAGTTGCTTTGGAAACGATCGGTGTCATCACCCGAGATGAGGTCAAGTAGATTGCGGGTGAACGCTGGCATCCCTCCATCGGTGGAGATGTATTTGTTCGGATCAATAATATCGTATTCGACTATGACCATATCCTGATTCTGGGACCAACCTTTCCGCACGAAGTCGTCGGATTTTCTGGCGGCGCAAAATATCTATTTCCGGGGATTTCTGGTCCTGAAATGATCAACGCGACCCACTGGTTAGGTGCCTTGGCTGGCGTAGTCGGCACGATCGGAATCAAAGACACCCCTGTACGGGCTATGATCCACGCTGCGGCTGAAAAATTGAAAGTACCTGTGACCTTAATCGCATTGGTTGTCCAAGGAGATGGTCTGGTTGGTATGTTCATTGGAGATCATTTGGAGGCCTGGAGCGCTGCTGCGGATTTGTCTGCTCAGCGGCATATTCAATGGGTTGATCGGCCTTATCAAAGAGTCCTCTCTTGCGCACCTCCCATGTATGATGAACTGTGGACAGGGGCCAAAGCAAGGTACAAGCTCGAGCCCGTGGTGGCAGTTGGGGGTGAACTCATAATCTACGCCCCACATTTGGAGGTAGTCAGCCATGTGCATGGAACATACATTTACGAAGTTGGTTATCATATTCTGGACTATTTTTTACAGGGTTGGGAACGTTTCAAGCATATTCCACTCGGCGTCTTGGCACACAGCACGCACGTGAGCGGGTCTGGGATCATAGAAAACGGCATTGAGAAACCGAATGTCAATATCAAGCTGGCGAGCAAAATTCAACCCGAGGATTGTGTGCGGTTGAATTTGGGCTATCTTGATCCGGCGAGTATCAACCTGGAAGAATGGCGCAATCGTGAAGATGAAGGGATTCTTTTCGTGCCAAAGGCGGGTGAGATTTTTTGTCGCGCCCTTACCCCCAGCCCCTCTCCCATTGGGAGAAGGGAGTCTGAACAGAGCGAGGACGGGGCGAAGAAAATTACCGAATGAATCTCCAAACCAGGCAGTTCCCCAATTCTGGTAGCCCGCCTCAGGCTTTGATTCTGAGGGGAGTCTCCGGGTGTGGTAAAACCTCTGTGGGGTGGTTATTAGCCCAAATATTGAATTGCCCTTTTTTTGACGGCGATGATTTCCATCCCCCAGAGAACGTAGAAAAGATGGCAACCGGCAATCCCCTGAATGACGCTGACCGAACCCCCTGGTTAGCGAATTTGCATGACCTGATTGCTGGTCATCTTGCGGAAGGCAAATCAATGCTGTTAGCATGTTCTGCCCTTAAACAAATTTATCGAGATCAACTTGCCGAAGGCAATCCCGGCACGGAATTTATTTATCTGAAAGGCGATTTCAATCTGATTTTCGAGCGTATGCAAACCCGAGCCGGACATTATATGAAAGCGGATATGCTGCGCAGCCAATTTGAGGCGCTCGAAGTGCCAGGCGATGCACTGGTAGTTGACATAGGGCAAAATCTGGATCGGATTACGGAAGAAATTATCATACAATTGCATCTAAAATAATAACCGCCGAGATCGCAAGGTGTGCAGAGAAAAAATCGATAAACTTTGTGTTCCCACGGTCTCGATGGTGATTGAGGAGAAAATTATGCAGCCGAAAGCAGATATTGGATTAATTGGCCTAGCCGTGATGGGTCAGAACCTGGTACTAAATATGGACGACCACGGTTATACGGTGGCGGTTTACAATCGCACCACCACCAAAGTGGATCGATTTATTGAAAATGAAGCCCAGGGAACCCAGGTGATCGGTACACATTCGATTGAAGAGTTGGTAGCCGCGCTTAAAAAGCCGCGCAAAATTATGGTGATGGTCAAAGCTGGTGGGCCAGTGGATGCTACCATTGATTCTTTACTCCCCCATCTGGAGCCGGGGGATATCATCATCGACGGTGGCAATTCTTACTTCCCCGATTCGATCCGCCGTACACAAGAACTGGAAGGCAAAGGAATTCGCTTCATCGGCACGGGTGTTTCCGGTGGTGAGGAAGGGGCGCGTTTTGGCCCTTCGATTATGCCGGGCGGCTCACCCTCGGCCTGGCCGCAGGTCAAAGAGATTTTCCAAAGCATCGCTGCTAAAGTCGAAGATGGTACGCCCTGCTGTGATTGGGTCGGTGAGGACGGTGCCGGCCATTTTGTCAAGATGGTGCACAATGGCATCGAGTATGGAGATATGCAGCTTATCAGCGAGGCCTATCATTTGATGAAAGATGTCCTCGGGCTGAGTTACCCTCAAATGCAAACTGCCTTTGCTGAATGGAACCAGGGAGTGCTCGATTCCTACCTGATTGAAATCACTGCCGATATACTGGGATTTCTAGATGAGGATGGAGAGCCTCTGGCTGAAAAGATTTTAGATTTTGCCGGACAAAAGGGCACCGGACGTTGGACAGCGATCAACGCCCTCGATTTGGGGATTCCGCTGACTTTGATTGGAGAAGCAGTCCTGGCCCGTTCGTTGAGTGCCCTTAAAGGTGAACGCGTAGCTGCCTCTAAAATTTTGACTGGCCCCCAAACCGTAATTGATGACAATTCTCCGGCTGAAGCAGAGATTACAGCCTTTATTGAAGATATCCGTCAAGCGCTGTATGCCGCCAAAATCATCTCTTACACGCAAGGTTATATGTTGATGCGCGCCGCGGCTGCAGAATATGGGTGGGATTTGAATTACGGCGGCATTGCTTTGATGTGGCGCGGCGGCTGCATTATTCGTTCGGCGTTCTTAAGCAAGATCAAAGCAGCCTATGACAACCACCCGCAGCTGACCAACTTGCTGCTTGATCCGTACTTTAGAACTGAAGTTGAAAATGCTCAGGGATCCTGGCGGCGCGTGGTCGCCAAAGCTGTGGAGCGGGGTATCCCGGTACCGGCGATGTCAAGTGCCTTGGCATTTTTCGACGGCTACCGGGCTGATCGCTTACCTGCCAACTTGATCCAGGCTCAGCGCGATTATTTTGGGGCGCACACTTACGAACGCGTGGATAAACCGCGCGGCGAGTTCTTCCACACCAATTGGACTGGCACGGGTGGCGATATCACTTCGACTACGTATGATGCGTAAAGGATGAAAATGGTAGCATGGCTTGCTGCCGTCTTGATGCAGAAATAACCATCCCAACGAGCATAGATCAATAATGTGCCATTGGAAAATCAACGGGCAATTTAGTCACGATCCTAATCCGTTCAGACAATGGCTCTGAATTCACAGCTCAGCGGGTCCAAGACTGGTTGGGCAGATTATTCGTCAAACCCATGGTCATTGAACCCGGCAGTCCTTGGGAAAATGGCTATGTTGAATCATTCAATGGAAAAATGCGAGATGAATTGTTAGCTGGTGAAATATTCTATTCTTTGAAGGAAGCCCAAGTATTGATTGAGATGTGGCGTCAAGATTACAATACCATCAGCCCCCACAGTTCTCTCGACTACCAGCCGCCAGCCCCAGCTGCGGTGCTGCCAATGGTTTCTCAAAACCAGCAGATCGAACTACCTCAAACTATGGTACCAACATATCGGGGCAGGTCACAGATCATGATCAGAATATTTGGACTATCCGGCTATTTTCAGGATAGTCCGATGCTTAAAGGTTTTATTGGCAGCAAGAAAGCGTAGAAGGTTTATTATTTGTCCTTGTACAGCCACAGGGCAACCATTAATAAAATCTCATCCAATTTGGTAATGAGGCCGACAAGGTCATAAGGAGCAGAATTCACCACAAAAAATCCCACGATCGTAACCAGGGTATAAGCCATGAATAGATAAATTATCAATTTGCGCTGTTTAGACAGAAAAGCTGGATTGAAAAAAACAAAGCCTGTCAATACGAGAAAACCCAAACCATTGAGTGGCATTAGCAGCCATTCGAATCCCATTAGGGGTAGAATGACGGTATGGATCACGCCAGTAATCAGACCAAGGACTAAAATTGCGTAACGCAGCGTTTGTTTTGACATCAATATCTCCTTTTCAAAACACTGAAAAACTATCAAATTGGCATTACAGACCCAGAATAAGTTCTATTTTGGGTGCTTTTTATCCTATTTTACTATATTCTGTATTTGTGAAAATACAATACTGAGCAACATAGAGTAGGAAAGCATCTGTGCCGTCAAATTACTACTTCCCCATCCACTGGGTTCCACCAATCAATTAACAATTTTCATTGAAGCCCATTGGGCAGATAGGGGGGCAGCATCCACGGGCTTTTGCCGTATTGTGCAATAAAATTTCGTACGAAAAGGGAATATAGCCCTTCGTGTCGTAGGGTGGGTTCTAAGTTTTCTAAAACCAACCCGTCCACGAAGCCATACTCATGAAAGGATGCCAGAAGATCGACATCCTGGCTGATAATGTGGACCATCGTCCCAAAGCCATCCTCGCGGCGGGAAACAGTTGGTGGTTGGTGATCACCAACTAATATAATAACTGAATTTTCGTTTTCTAACGATTTGATAAACTCATCCAAAACATCAAGCGTATTGCTTACCGCCTGTAAATAATTCTGACGCGACTCTCCCAAAGACAAACCCTGTTTCTGTGTCTCGTTGAGTACATCGTCTTCAATGTCTAAGTTCTCCAACTCGCGCCAGTCGTCCAGAACCGGAGGCAATGGCGTCCAGGGATAATGCGAGTTTTGGGTCAAGTAAACTATATAAGCAGGTTGTTCCTGTTGTGAAACATATTCCTGGATGAATCCAAACGTGAATTGATCAGGTGCAGATGGTCCCCAACCAAACAACGGTCCTTCGTAATCTAATGTATCAAATGTGATCCACCGGTCTGCGCCGTAAAACCTTTGGTTAATTGCTTCGTGTTTTTCGGTTAATCGGCGGTTGATTGGTACCACCCACGTGTACTCATACCCTTGCGAGCTGAAATAACGTCCCATGTTGGGGTATTCCAATGCTGAATACTTCACCTTTAGCGCATCGTACTCGCTCTGCTGGTCAACCAACACGCCAAAAAGTGCGCTCGTATACGACATCCAGGAACCACCGCCCCAAGTTGGGGACTCGGAAAGCGTCGACACCGCTGCCCAGCCGTCCTTTGCAAGACTTTTCTCCAGCGCCTCCAACACCTGCAAATAAGGCGGTGTAAAATGCGAGCGCTGATAAAGCACGCTGCCATATGATTCAATGAAAATGAAAAAGACATCCGGAGTCTCTGGAAAGGGGATACGGCTCGTAATCATAAGAGAAGGTCGGATCAAGTGTCTCAAAAGTTTTTAAATTTTCACGCGATTCAAAGGATCTCTGGATATTCTCTGCCATCTCAGCTGTCACACTGCTTAATGGTATTTGTAGATCGGCGATTAATTTTGGAAATATACCTCCTGCAAGGATGGCGATCACCCCCAGCGTGATGAGCCCAAAGCGAGTCGCGCTCCCCAGATCGGGGATCGATACGTCTTCGAAAGTCGTTCGCGCACCCCAGAAAATCAAGACTATCAAAAATATGAGCCCTGCGGATCCTGCCAGATAAACCCACAAAGGCAGATTCAATGCCTCCAAAAGAAACGACATCCCGCCGATAACAAATGAATAATCGTTAAAAAAATTGGCCTCTTTTTGATACAGTCCTGACAACGCCCCGGCATATGAGTTATAAACCAGTGCGACCACGTAAAATAAACCAAATCCCACCGTAAACCATCGTAACGCCCTTTTTCCCCACCGCCCTGCGAAAATCGCCCATAGTGCAAAAAGAACCGCCACTTCCAAATTTAATTGAACTTTGACAACATCGCTGATCTTGAAAATAAAAATAGGCAAAAATAACCCCACGTTGAATAAAACGTAAGCGATCCATAAGTGAGTGCGGACTTTAAAGGTGTTCGTCTTATGCAAATCAACGGCATTTTCCCCTTTTAAATATGTGGAAATCACCTGCCGTTTGAACGCATCTCTGTATTTATAAACGATTTTCATGTTCCTCTTGCTCATCCGTTTCACTGATATTCTTTTATGGATCTCTGAGAATTGCGATGGTTAAGCGTAGGAGTGGGGGTGTGGTGCGGACGCAGCCCGCACCACACCCCCACATCTTCTGGTAGCCACGGAGATTCCCAAAGGCCCTTTTTATTTTACCTTAGGGACAAGGACAAAAGTAGATATAATAAAATAACATCACTACTCAGCTACTCTGAAGGGGGGTGTTCGCACGGTGTCCCCTTCGCCGAAGGTGTGCAGAGCAGGGGAATGCTGGTGGTGGGATGGATTCTGTAATAATCCCGAGGCTATTTTGCCATCGAATGCACAAATATTAAGAAAACTGCGCTACAAATGGATTTTATCGTCAATCCTTGGAGTGCTGCAATTGCTGGTATTCTTTTCCTGGCTGCAGACCTGGTGGCAACGCCCTTACACCCTGCGCTGGCTAATGATATCTGGATTAGCGTTGAGTTACCTGCTTTGGATTTTTTGGCGCGGACTGCCCGATCTCCAGCGACCCCAGGAAGGCACTTTACTACCGACCCTAGGACTGGGCAACGTGATATCAATTTTCCGCGGTTTTATCCTGGTTCTCTTTTGCGGTTTTCTGTTCTCTCCCTGGCCGGATTCAAGCTGGAAAGCCTGGCTGCCTGGTTTGCTCTATACCCTGGCAGTTTTGCCAGATTTTGTGGACGGTATTGCTGCCCGATTGACCAATCATATTACTAAACTGGGCGAAACCTTAGATATCTCGATCGATTCTCTGGGCGTGCTCAGCGTTTCATTGCTTTCTGTACAGTATGGGCAAGTGCCCTGGTGGTATCTCGCGGTTGGGTTGGCACGCTACTTTTTCTTAGCGGGAATCTGGCTACGCAAAAAAAAGAATCTGCCGGTCTATGATTTGCCCTTCAGCGTGCGGCGGCGTGGCTATGCCGCCCTAGCAATGGGTCTGTTTTTCGTCATCTTGTACCCAATCTTCAAACCACCTGGAACTCATATTGTTGCTAACATTTTCGCCATCTATATTCTGGGGGGATTCCTTTGGGATTGGCTGGTGACTATCGGATGGCAGCCTACAAAACTAGGAGAAAAATACCTGCGTATTGAAAACCTGATTGTGCAGTACATTCCATTATTTTTGCGACTTCTCCTGATTCTGTGGGGCTTCGTTTTCCTTTTGCCGGATATACTATCCCAGAATAGATCGCCAATTTTGTGGCTGGAAGTTGGTGTGGTTCTCTGCTTAATTCTAGGGGTTGCTGGACGCGCTATGGCAATTGTGGCTTTGGTGATCCTTAATTTCTATCAGAACGCCGCCCCACTAGATACCCTCCAGTTAGGCCTCATCGTGCTATACACCAACTTACTTTTTCTCGGAACAGGAATTTTCTCCTTGTGGCCCGTTGAAGATCGTTTGATCTTTCACCGCGTTGGAGATCGGCGTTGAACGAAACACCAGAACATCGTTCGCCATTGTGGCTAAAGCGCATGGGCAAGCTGCTTCTCGTACTTATCCCGTTCTTGTTGCTCTGGTGGACCTTTCGACAGGTAGCTTTTGAGCAGGTATGGGCCACCCTGCGTGAATTGAATATCATTCAGATCATCATCTGGCTGCTGATTAACATCGGCCTTGTGACCTTGATGACCGGACGCTGGTGGCTGATCCTAAACTCTCTAGGATATCATTTGCCTTATTTGAAATTAACACGCTACCGGCTGGGCTCTTTTGCGGTCAGCTATTTTACTCCGGGTCCGCAGATTGGCGGCGAGCCAATTCAAGTACTTGCGCTGCGGCAGTACCATGGCATTCCGGGCACGACCGGCACCGCCAGTGTGGGTTTGGATAAGCTGTTGGAGTTGATTGCCAATTTTTCATTTCTTGTATTTGGCACGACCATCGCCCTAACTGGCACCTGGCTGTCAGAAGAGTGGCGCAAATCAGGGTTGGTCTTAGCCATGGGTCTCCTGGTAATTCCATTGGCCTATCTGATACTGATGCTCTCGGGCAAGCAGCCGCTCAACAAAGTGACCAACTACCTGCCTCGAAAAATTGCGCAAAATTGGATCAGCCTGGCACTGCGCAAGGTGGAAAAAGAGATGTCTGTGTTTTGTGTTGATTTTCCCAAAACGGTGCTTCGGGCAACACTAGTTTCGTTTAGCCTATGGTTGGGCATGGTCTTTGAATACTGGCTGATGACCTACTTTTTGGGATTGCGGTTATCATTGTTACAAGCGGTCAGTGCGCTGACCGCGGCGCGTTTAGCATTTTTGACTCCGTTGCCCGGCGGATTGGGCGCGCTGGAGGCGAGCCAAGTTTTGGCGATGCAAACCCTGGGGTTAGAACCCGCCTATGGGATCAGTATCAGCTTGCTGATCCGGCTGCGGGATATCCTTTTTGGGCTGGTAGGGCTTATGGGATTGGTATCTTTGATCCAGCAGAGATCTCACAAGAAGTAAGAAATCCAAAAGATGTATAATTCACATAACATATTGTGGAGGCAGATATGACAGCAGAAATTTTTTATCCAGTATGTGCCCGTATTCCAACCCATTACGGGGAGTTTCAGCTTTGTATTTACCAGGAAGGCGAGACTGGAAAAGAGCATTTGGCCCTGGTGATGGGTGAACCCGAGGGCAAAGAAGATTTCCTGGTGCGTGTCCATTCTGAATGTTTTACAGGAGATGTATTAGGGTCATTACGTTGTGATTGCGGCGAGCAATTGCAACGCGCGATGGCAATGATTGCTGATTCCGGGGAGGGGGCGATTATCTATCTGCGCCAGGAAGGGCGCGGCATCGGCCTGGAGGAGAAACTACGGGCGTACAACTTGCAAGATGAGGGCTACGATACCGTCGAAGCAAACCTGGCGTTGGGACATCAGGCCGACGAACGTGATTACACCTGTGCAGCCCGTATTCTGGAGAATTTGGGGATTCGGTCCATTGCATTGATCACCAACAATCCCGGTAAAATCGAAGCGCTCAACGCATTGGGGATGAACATCTGCCGGCGAATTCCTCTGGCACCGACGATCAATCCTGAAAACCTGCGCTATCTCAACACCAAGGCGGAGCGCATGCGTCACTTGCTGGATACCCACTCGTCGGAAAGCATACCGGATGAAACAGTACATTAACCTGCCAAAAAAAACGGATTTACTGCTGTCCGGTATGGATGTGCATTATCAAGAACAAGGTCGCCCTTGGGTGACCCTGTCATATGCCCAAAGCCTGGATGGTTCGATCGCGGCCCAACGTGGAACACCCCTGGCTTTAAGCGGTTCGGCGACCCTGAAGATCACGCACAGCCTGAGAGCCAGGCACGCGGCAATTCTGATCGGAATTGGGACCCTGCTGGCCGATGATCCCCAACTGAACGTGCGTCTGGTGCCTGGGTCCGATCCCCGGCCCGTGGTTCTTGACCGCAAGTTGCGTTTCCCAAAAGATGCCCGCTTGCTGCGTGGACAAAAATCTCCCTGGATTTTCACAACCCAAAATGCTCCGCCTGAACGTAAAGCCGCTTTGGAAAAAGCCGGAGCGTGTGTTTTTCGATTGGATACTGAGATGCGTAGCATTAGCGATATCTTGTCTGTTTTGGGTCGGGAGGGCATCTCTTCTGTCATGGTAGAAGGCGGTGCAGGTGTGATCACCTCGTTTTTGCGAGCCCGGTTGGTTGACTTAGTCGTACTGACAATCACATCGCGTTTGGTCGGGGGGTTCCGGGGGATAGAAAACCTCTTACCCGATGATGGCCCACGCCTGGATAAACTCGGCGTGCAGCGCTTTGACGAGGATCTTCTCGTCTGGGGTTGCCCGCGATGGGACGGAGATACAAAATGAGGCGCCAGAGTTTATTCTTCACGGCCCCCCATGAAATCGAAATCCAGGAAAATGCTATAGCCCCGCTCGAACCTGGCGAAATATTGGTGCAGACCCAATATTCTGCCATCAGCCCGGGTACTGAATTGTTGATTTACCGGGGGCAGGCGCCCACCGAACTGGCAGCCGATAAGAGCATTGCCGCCTTAGGTGGCTCATTGGCATTCCCGCTGCAATATGGTTACGCTGCGGCAGGAACAGTAATCGAGTTTGGTGATGATCTATCATCAAAATGGATTGGTAGGACAGTATTCTCATTCCAACCCCACCAAACCCATTTCATCGCTACACCAGAACAAGTCATCCCCTTGCCCGAAGGGATTTCGCTAAAATCAGCCGTTTTCCTGCCCAATATGGAGACCGCCATCAACTTTTTGATGGATGGACACCCATTAATTGGCGAGCGTGTGGCCGTTTTCGGCCAGGGGATCGTTGGCTTGTTGACGACGGCGTTGTTGTCAAAATTTCCACTCAAAGACCTGCTGACCTTGGATTTGTACCCGAACCGCCGTGGAGCTTCGCTAGATGCTGGCGCCAGCCAAAGTTTTGATCCCAGCAACGCAACAACTTTGGCGCAGGCGCGCGGCGAAAATGGCATTGATCTAGTTTACGAACTATCAGGTTCGGCAAAAGCGCTGGATCAAGCCATTGCAGTGACAGGATTTGCAGGTCGGGTGGTGGTTGGTTCATGGTACGGGCGCAAGCGCGTCAGTCTAGATTTGGGCGGTCATTTTCACCGCAGCCGCATACAAATTATCAGTTCACAAGTCAGCAGTCTTGCCCCGTCGAGCCGCGGGCGATGGGACAAAGCGCGTCGTTTTGATCTGGCCTGGGAGATGATCCAACAAGTTCAACCAGAACGCTGGATCACACACCGTTTGCCCTTTCCGCAAGCCGCACAAGGATATCGACTTCTCGATCAAAATCCAGCTGAAGTTATCCAGGTTTTGTTGGATTACACCGAAACTTAAAAAGGAGCACATATGTACACAGTCGCAGTTAAACGAGATTTTGTTGCCCAGCACTACCTGGTCGGCGGGGATTGGGGCCCTGAGAACGATCTCCATTCGCACCACTATTTCATTGAGTTGCAACTCGAAGGCGCTGAACTGGACCAGCACGGCTATCTGGTAGATATCGTCGATATCGAAACAAACCTGGAAGCCCTGGTGGAGGAATACCGCGATCGAACGCTCAATGATCTGCCTGCCTTCAAAGGGCTAAACCCCTCCATTGAGCATTTCTCCCGCATCCTGTGTCTTGAATTAGATCGCCGCATTCTGGCTGAGAATATCACAATGTTAATGGTCAAACTTTGGGAAAATGAGATTGCCTGGGCCAGTTTCCGTCACGAGCGTGGGTAAATTGGTGCGGAAATTGATAAATTTCGTGTCAGAGGTTCCCTCAAATTTTGGCGAATTCCGCGATTTTCTATTGCTGTGATGCGCGTTGGATTGCTAATCTACGGTTCCCTGGAAACCATCTCTGGCGGTTATCTTTACGATCGTATGCTGGTTGAATTTTTGCGCGCACAGGGCGATTATGTCGAGATCATCTCGCTACCCTGGCGTAATTATCCCCGACATCTGCTGGATAATTTTTCTCGTTCGCTGTTGAAAAAGTGTCTCAAGCTAGAGATTGATGTACTCATCCAGGATGAACTAAATCACCCCTCACTCGCGTGGTTGAACAACAAGCTCCAGCAGGTTCCATTTCCTATCATCTCATTGGTACATCACCTGCGTTGCGACGAGTTGCGACCCATCTGGCAAAATACCTTCTATCGCCAGGTTGAACGTTGCTATCTCGATTCTGTGGATGGCTTTATTTTCAATAGCCAGACCACAAAAAATTCTGTGGCGCAAGTCTCACCGATCAAGGACCGCCCCTGGATTATCGCTACCCCTGCAGGAGACCGCTTTGATCCAGAAATTGAAGCTGCAAAAATAATCGCACGCGCCCAACAACCAGATCCCTTGCGCCTGATCTTTTTAGGAAACCTGATCCCTCGTAAGGGATTACACATCCTGGTCGAAACCCTGACTTAACTTGAAGGAGCCAGCTGTATCCTGGACGTAGTTGGCGGCTTCGATGCAAATAATGGCTATGTGAGGCGCATGTTTCAACAGATGAAGCAATCGGGTTTGGAAGCGAGTATCCGTTTCCACGGCGCTCAAAGTGATGATGCGTTGGAAAAATTATTAGCAAATAGCCAAGTCTTAGTTGTACCATCATCTTATGAAGGGTTTGGTATCGTGTATCTCGAAGGAATGGGGTTTGGCCTGCCGGCAATCGGCACTACGCAGGGAGCCGCATCCGAGATCATTATCCATGGGGAGACTGGCTATCTGATCAAACCCGAAGATTCCGCAGGTTTGGCTGTCCTGCTCCAAAATCTTTGTCAAGATCGGAATTTATTGGCTATGCTGGGTGTTGCAGCCTACCAACGCTACCGGCAATTCCCCGGTTGGGAGCAAAGCATGGCAAAAATCCGGAGTTTCTTGCTCAATTTAACTAGTAAGTGATTTCAAGCACAGCAAAATCTGCAAGATGGGGCTTTATAATCCAATTGTAAACCGGAGGTAATCATGCCCAGGCAAATGCTACGCTATTCAATTTTGGTACTCGGTTTTATCACCGGGGCAATCCATGCAGTTGTTCTCAATCTACGATGATCGATTTTCCGCGCTATCTAGCAGCTAAGAAATCTGTCGATGATCGCTCACTCAACTGCTTTGTCTGGGAGCAGTTGAGGATGGCTTTGTCCACCCGGCAATTTAACGGCCCATTGCAAGTGCTGGAATTGGGCTGTGGGATTGGCACGATGGTTGAACGCTTAATGGATTGGGGATTGGCAGAGAAAGTTATCTACCTCGGAATTGATTTGCAAGCGGAGAATATTCAGGGTGCGGAAAAACGGATATGGGATTGGGGGTCCAGGAATGACTATCAAATGAGTTTGGAGACAAACCAAATCACTCTTTGTAAAAATGAGTGCTACTGGCAAGTGCGTTTCCAAGAAGCAGATGTCACCACCTTCCAGGCGAATTTTGGATTTTACGATTTACTCATCGCCAATGCTTTCATGGACTTGATCAATATACCTAGCTCCCTCGATCGATTTTCGCGCTGGTTGGCATCGGATGGATTGTTCTATTTTACAATTAACTTTGATGGCATAACAATTTTCGAACCAATTTCTGATCCAGCGCGCGAGGCCAAACTCATGTCACTTTATCATCAAAGCATGGATGAACGTCAGGTGAGTGGGCAGCGTTCAGGTGACAGCCAGACAGGGCGACATATGTTTGCTTACCTTCGAGATGCAGGTGCTAAGATCTTGTCAGCAGGTGCTTCCGATTGGGTGGTCTATCCTGGCAGAGATGGGTATCTTGGGGATGAAGCCTATTTTTTACACTGTATTTTGGATTTCTTTGAGCACACACTGAAGGGGGATGCTGCCCTAAAGCAGGGGGAACTGGATAGCTGGCTCACGGAACGGCGCAGACAGATTGAACGCGCTCGAATTAACTTATATCGCGCATCAATTAGATTTCTTAGGTACATTTTATTGACACGAGGCTATATTTGTCTAGATTTTGCCGTACAGGTTATCTTCTATTCAATGTGCCAACCTGTTCGAATAAATCAAGACGAAAAGGAGACATTAGTGGGTGTCAAATTATTTTTATTTCCATTAAGGAGCGGACCAACCTGGGGAACCAGGCTTTTGTTTGATCAGATTATATTAGCGCAGCGGCTCAATCTGCTTGAACGTCGCTCTGGACCGTCACGGTCGGCAGCTTGCCCTGGTAAACCTCAAAGATTAGATCTTGATGGTTACACTCTTAATAAGATGCATTAATTACTCTAGTTGTTGAAATTATAGGATTTTTTTATCGGGTAAAATAACCAGGATAATGCAAACATTCTCTAATCCTCATCCTATCTTTGTGATTAATTCGGTTGCTCCTATTCGCATCTGTGATAACGGCGGCTGGACTGATACCTGGTTCGCTGAGCATGGCAAGATCTTCAATATCGGCGTTGACCCATATGCTGAAGTGCAGATCGCGGTCTACAATGCCGATCAGGTAGAAAACCGGATCGTGATCAACGCCGAAAACTATGGCGAGCGCTATGTGGTTGATCCTGAATTACACTCATCACAATATGGTTGGCATCGCCATCCCCTGCTGGAAGCGGCGATTGAGTATATGAAAATCCCTGATGCTTTGGCCTTCGAAGTCACCATCTACTCTGAAGCCCCCGCAGGTGCATCCACAGGAACCTCAGCTGCGGTTACAGTTGCTTTAATTGGTGCACTCGATTCGCTGACACCTGGTCAAATGGCACCGCACGAAGTGGCTTTAGCGGCTCAAAAGGTGGAAACGGAACTCCTAGGGCAGCAGTGTGGCATCCAGGATCAAATTTGTTCAGCTTTTGGTGGCTTGAATTTTATTGATGTTACCCAATATCCCCATGCATCCGTCTCCCAAATCCAAATTCCGAATGCGATCTGGTGGGAGTTGGAGCGTCGATTGGTTTTGATCTACCTGGGTAAATCCCATCACTCTTCCCAGACGCATGAGATGGTAATTCGAGATATGGAAAATGCGGGATCGGATAATGTCCATCTACAGGAATTACGCACCACGGCACCTCGCTCGCGTGATGCCGTTTATGCCGGAAATTTCCAATCCTTAGGGGAAGCGATGATCGATAATAATGAAGTGCAGCGCCGATTGCATCCCGCTTTGATTAGCCCCGATGCAGATCGCGTTTTCGAAATTGCTAAAGAACATGGTGCTATTGGCTGGAAAGTGAATGGCGCTGGTGGTGAAGGCGGGTCATTGACAATATTATGTGGCGAAAATTCTGCAGCAAAACGCACTATGATCCGTGAAATTGAAACTGAGAATATTCACTTTGGATGTATTCCTATTAATCTCAGCCGTTCAGGTCTAAGAGTTTGGGAACAAAAATAAGCTCACTTGATATTTTCTAGTGAGCTTATTTTTTTTAAATTTGACGGATCAAACGCTTTTATTCTTCTACGACGAACACCTCTCCAGCACTATGGCCTTGCACTTCTGGGAAATAAAATTCCCAGGCGCGCGCAGGCAAAACCCGGTACTCGCCGGGTTGGTTGGGTATCATCACATATGTCAACTCGTAGGTTCCCGCGGGGAGATAGTCAACACTCCAAGCGATGCGTTCATCGTAAACCTGGGGATCATTGAAATACCACCAGCCCCAGCCAAATCTAAAGGGATCACTTGGATCTTGTTCGAATTCCAACTGCTGGCTGGTCTTCAGGCTGGCATCTAAAATTTCGACACCCGCTGGGATATAATCTTCCACCACCAGATAGTAGGCTGCATTCTTCAGGGTGATTGCTACTTTGACAATCACTGGCTCCCCTACTGAGCCTGTTAAACCGCGATCTGCTGTCAATGTTCCGCCATTGGCCGTCTCATAATTGCGAGAAATGCTGATACCTTGATCCAAAGAAGTCACATCCTCAACCGGAAGTAGCACATTCAAATGAGCTGTGTAATACAATCTTCCTGGTCCCTCACCCCGCTGGATGATGAGCGCATTCGGATCGTTGGGGTAAAGCGAATTTATTGGTACGGAAGCAATTACCGGGGTTAGTTTAGCATCTCCTCCGCTGGAACCTTCTAGTAGCCCAATACCATTGAGGGCCGCAAAATATCCAAAATCACCCGCTAACTCTCCAGTTCCCCTCATTACCTCCGTTAGCGACATAATCACCCAGGATGTTTCATAGGTTGAAGCCCAGCTCCCATCTACCCCCCGCGCAGCCATCAGATAGCGTACAGCTTCAGGAATTGTTGGCGAGGCCGGGTCATGCTGCGCCAAACCGTAAACAACCGCGGCAGTGTTGAAACCAGGCGTTTCCATATTGATTTTGGATCCCTGGCCTTCCCAATGCGTGCCAGTGGCAGAACGGATAGCACTGGATTCCAAATCAGAATAGATTTCACGAATGCGGGGATCACCGGGAGAGATAGTTTCTAGTGTAAGCGCCAGGAAGGCCTGTGCCCAGGGGCTGAGTTGGCTGCGGGTTTCGTAAAGAAGACCGACTCCTATTGGATTGCCAGAACCAGCTTGAGCAAGTGCAAAATTCTGGAAGGCTAAGCGGTCTAATTGCCAGGGTTCTGCAAGCATTTCTGGAGAAGGCAAGATGGCAACTAAGAAATTGACCGCGTTTTGAATTGCTGTTTCATCCACAAATACACCGGCTTGTCGGGCTCAACTCAATCCGAAGAGTACGTATGATGTGATATAGGGATCACTAAAATTGCCTGCCAAAGAAGAGGTAGACCACCAGCCCCACCCGCCGTCTTCATTTTGACGTGCGATTAAGCGCTGGATGCCTTCATTGAGAGTGCGTTTCAACCGTGCTTCGTAATTGGGAGCTTCCAAGCCCAACTCTTGAATGACTCGATAGGTTTCTAGGTTGGGCAAAAATCGAGATAGTGTTTGTTCTGTGCATTCGTAGGGATAGTGTTCCAACACTTCTAAACCAGGGAGCATGGCTGCAGCCAGCGAAGGCGCTAGTTCGACTCTCAAATTGCCACTCTCCGGATCAAAAGTTCGCGGTAAGCTGACAAGTTCGAGACGTTCGCCACCAGCATCCATCGTGCCAGCTGTCCCGAAAGTCTGCGGCGCAGTGTAGCGCAGTACGGGTAAATCTCCCCAAACCGGGCGAGTAGCATCCGATAAGCCACCACCTTCGGCAAAGAAGATCAAATCGACAGCATCAATTTCTTCGACCGTACCCCACCATTCAACAGGGACACGCCCACCAGCAGGGACGGCAACCTTTTGGGTCGCGGCGCTGGGATCATCAAGTGTGAACCCGGTGGCCTGTAAACGAACATCGACGGTCAAGTCATTGGGGGTGTTGTTATGCACGATGCCCGTCAGGCGCAAATGATCGCCGACAACCAAAAAACGCGGAGTAACTGGACGTACCAGCAAATCTTTAGTGGAGATTAACTCGGTGTCCGCTTCACCCACGCGCGTATTCGAGGCTAAGCCGCGAGTGTTTGCTGCCCAAGTCGTCAAGTTATCGGGGAGTTTCAGTGTAATTATGGCTTCGCCATTATCATCCGTTATGATTTCAGCGTTCCAGTAAGCGGTATCAGGGAAATCTTCCCGCACTGAGGGGGCTAAAATATCGCCTCCTCCCCCGCCGCCCAATCCGCCGGGTATGTCAGTGAAGCGATGGGCGTAAGCTGCAAGTGAAAGACCTGTGCGCACGCCTAAGGGCTGGGTACCGTAAAAAACTTCCACAATCCCTGGTTCGAATGGATCAGCTAATGCCAGAACTGCTTTATCGACGATCGATAGGGAAAACTCACCTTGCAAAGGAGTTCCAAAGGAATCGGTGACCTGCACTGTAAAGCTGACTTCATCTTGTGGTCCAGCTCGATCAGGAATGGGCGTCAGGCTGACCTTCAGCACCTGTTCGATTGGCTCAACTTCTAAGTTCAAGAATCCCTGGCGAAAATCATATTTTCCCAGTCCGCCTAGACCAACCAAAGTCACGGCGATATAAATATTGGGTGCATCTTCGCTTGTTAATGCCAAATCTAAATTGAAGCCATTACCGTCAACAGCCTCAGCCTGATATTGAAGCACTTCGCCGCGCTCCACCGTGATTAGTGCTTGAGTTCCCTCTCCCAGTGGATTGGGGATAAAAATTTGGGCAATATCACCAGGTGTGTAAGCTGCCTGGTCGGCGGTTATGGTAATTTGTTGATTGGGTAGGTTAGGCCAGGCTGCCTGTCCTTCACCGCCAACCCAAAGAATTAATTCGGTTACAGCTCCACCACCGCTGATTCTCAGTTCATAGGTGCCTGGTTCTGGCGGGGTAAAAGCTAGACGGGCCATGCCATCCTCTCCGCTCTGAAAATCTGCACTGGACACTGAAACATATTGCGGCTCGTAAGTTGGGTAACCGAATATATCCTCCTTTTCGCCTCGGACCCAAGTAATATTTCGGAACTGGGCGCGCAAATCCTGGCTTCCCGAGGGATTCTGTTCCCAGTCGACTACTTTGATCTCAAAGCTGATCTCGTCCCTGGCAGCCCCTACCCAGGTGTCGGGCCGCACCCCGATATAAAAATCACCGGGATGGACGACAACCTCGGTCTGGTTGCTGAGCGGAAAACCGCTCTCATCTTGCAGCGTAACTTCAATTTTGTAGCGTTGGATTGATTCTGCTGAGATGGTAGGAATCTCAATGGATAGAAGCCCATCTGGGCCAGTTCGCCCCTCTCCAGACGAAATCAACTGTCCATAGGGAGGGTAGCCACCCACTGCGGGTGGGTGTCCCCGCATCCATCCGTAACTGCCGACTCCAACCGTATATCCGGGTAACTGGAAATAATCTGGGAGGGTGTTAACCGTCCAAATGAGGGGAACATTGCCTGCAGGCGCATCGAAGAAATAACGTGCACTCACCAGCGCTTGTATGGTTTGCCCTACCACCGCAGGATTGGGATTGGTGGTAATTTGGATATCGATTTCAGGTTTGCGGTATTCAGCGACCTGAAATGTAACCGATCCATGCGGTGTATTGATAGTGTAATAGCCTGGAACTGCTTCCTCAGGCAGCGAAATTTTTCCGTGGGCAGTACCATAATCAGAAAGCGGCAGTTCCAAACCCAGCAAGGGTTGGTAATTACCATCCGTGATATTGACCGGCAAGATGCCCAGATCAGGTAATGTGTAACGGCCGTTGTGCTCTTTCCGTACAATTGCCCGGAAATTTACAGTTTGACCCGGGCGATAAATTGGACGGTCGGTGTAAATATATGCCTGTGTGCGCGGACCACTGTAATCGGTGGATATGCCAAACTCAAAACCTTGCAGGCCTGAAATCCCAGGTGCTGGATACCAGTGAGAAGTTGCTTTCTCCAGGATTGCCCAAGACGGCATAATAAGTGCCGTAAACATCTGGTTTCACTGGAATGGCTTCTTGGAATATGCCCTCCTCATCGGTTGTGCCGCTTGCGAGGGGATTGCCATTAATATCATAGATGGTGATGGGTGCATCTGCTACGGGGGAGTTGTTGCGCAAATCGACAGCCCAAATAAAGGCCTGGGCTGCACTTAACTTAAAGGTTAAATGCACATGGCTGCTGATGATCAGGAAGGAGCGCGCAGGAAAATCTAATTCGTAAGAGATGGCTCTATAGTGGTACAAACCTGGCTGCAATGGACTGCCATCTGGGGTGAGTGGGAGTTGTACAGTGTTGAGGCGGCTGTTTGAGACCTCCAATGGGTGCGTCCATAATTGTCCATCAGGGGGGAAGTAAGCATTTAGCGTGTCGTAACTTGAGGGCCCCAGGTACTGCCAAAGTTGGCTGGGATCAATGCTGCCGATTGCTAGATCGACGCTGTTAATGCTGGCCGCCTGAGCCGATAAATTGGCATCTTGTGGTGTGATAAACAATTGATTTTCACCGTAAGCGATGTGCAAGGTTGGACGCAGTGGAGCCGTACGAAACCGAAGATTGTAATTTTGTTCTAAAGTCTGCCCCCAACGGTCGGGCATTGATCCCGAGACAGTGACCAAATATTCGGAATTTGGTTTAAAACTCCCATTGAGGTTTAGCGTCAAGTCTGATTGGTTGGTCCAATAAGTTAGATTGGATACGGATGGTGAGACGGAGACAAATTGAAGAGGGTCTTCCTTGTCTATCGGCGCGCTAAATTGAAATTTGACACCCTGATAATTTTGCTGGCTGCCACCTTGCCCAGGTTCAGTCCATGAGACATAAAAGGTTGGTACGGTATAAATTTTGTGACTGTAATCGTTGACCAGGGGTGTGCCGCCCCGCGATTGAGCCAGACCAAATAGATTAATGGAATATGTAGTATCTCGGTTTAATAAAATTGTGGGTGTGAAAACCAGGGTTGAGAAATCATCGTTCCAACCAAATGCGCCGTCAACCTCAATCCCACCGGGAGCTAATAAAGAAAAATTCTCCTGCACGCTGATTGCATCCATCGACTGGTTAAAAGCCATCTCCACGACACTGTCCAGAGGGATGGAAGCAGCGCCTTCTTCTGGGACCACGGATATGATTTGAGGTAAAGCTGTTGAAAACGACCAGGCATATGGCTCCGATGAATCCGCTAAACCACTAAAGGGTCCATCCGATGTGCTGCGCAGATCGCGGTTTAGGATTACGTCGTAGGTCATGCCTCCAAAAAGCGGCGGATCGGGATAGTAGATATAAGTGCTGGTGTTGACCCACTCTCCCTCTCCAGTAATAGCAGGTTCTACATTAAAAGCTGGTGGCAGCGTGGCGGGATCAGCTCCCAGGGGCACAACGGGTTGATCAAAAGTTACCACAATCGCTGAGCCGGGGTCAGCTTCAACAGTCCCGGGTTCAGGAAGCACCTGGATAGCCTGAAATGACGGTGCGGTTTGGTAATTTAAACGCACGGGTTCGAGCATAGACAGTCCATTGGCTGCCAGGGTGGAGGTTCCCAGTTCAATCGTGAATATAGTGGAAGGAGGAAAATCTGTATCCGGTTTGAAGACCAGCGTGGAATCGTCCAGCCAGTGGAGCTGCCCCGAAAGTTCAGGTTGACCGACCAGGGATCCTTCTACTGAACCCCGGTCCATCGGCTGATTGAAATAAAAAGTCAACACGCTTTGCAAAGGAACATTCATGCCTGGTGGAGGATCGATTTCCACGAGGGCGGGAGGCAAAGGTTGAGCTGTGGGGGTTGGAGGTGGTGGCAGCGTTGGTGTGGGTGGAGGCCCATCGGTGTTTGCAGGAGCAATATCCGGCGCTCGAGATGAATTTTCGGTCTCTGATTGGGACGGTAACGAACAGGCAATACCTACAAAGCCCAATACAAATAGAAAAGCCAAAATGCGCTGGAGGTTGATGGTTGAACGCCAAATGGATTTAGGGATCATTGAGTTTCTCCTCGCTGCTCTCAGGAGACGGATTGAAGGGGCTGGGAGTTCCGATTTTTACCTTATAACAAAATGATTATAACCGGGTTTAACTAGGGAACGCTGTGGGTTCCAGGGACGTCCTAAGAAAACGAATATGCAAGTTGCGGTCTTTTTCTTGCACGTTATAAAATGCTTTTTGGTAAAATTGACCTGATTACATCCAAATTATTATGCGAAATTCTTCTCCTCTCTTTTCTTTTGGAACTATCCTCCTTAGCAGCGTGGCCGTTTTTGTCGCTGCCACAGCGGCTTTACTGATTGGTTTCCAGGCTTTCTATAATGGTTATATCTATCCTGGGGTGCAAGTTGCCTGGATCGATGTGGCTGGGATGAAAACCGATGATGCCGCGGCCCTTTTAGATTACCATCTCACCTATCCCCAGCACGGACGGGTGTTGCTGCGAGACGCCGATCAAATTTGGGTCGTCTCACCATCTGACGTCGGTCTGAATTTCAGCGGTACATCCAATGCGCAAATGGCTTACGAAATTGGGCGCAGTGGCTCTTTCGGTGAGCAAATTGCTAACCAATTCCAATCCTGGTACAACGGTATTACCCTCAACCCCGCAATGACCTTCGATGAACGCACTGCCGAATCGTTTCTCAAAGATTTGGCCGCTGAAATCGATCAACCCACAGTTGAAGCTTCGCTGGAAATCAATGGCACCGAGGTGATCGTTAAACCCGGACAAATTGGCCGCCAATTAGATGTGTTAGCCACCCGTGAGTTAATTCGGACTCAAGTGCAAACCCTATTGGATGGTGAAATCGTCTTGGTGATTGAAGAAGATGAGCCCGCCATTCTGGATGCCAGTGAACAGGCCGAATTAGCCCGCCAAATTCTTAGCGCGCCTTTAGTGATCCGCGTACCGGATACGGTTGAAGGGGATCCTGGACCCTGGCGGTTCAGCCCCGAGGATTTAGCCGGTATGCTGACCATCGAGCGGGTCGAAACCTCTGAAGGAGCTACCTATCAGGTTGGGCTCGACACATCGGATTTGCGCCAATTTCTAACAGAAATCGCCCCTGGTTTGGAGATACAGCCTGCGGATGCACGGTTCATTTTTAATGATGATACCCTAGAATTAGACATCATCCAGCATGCCGTAGTTGGGCAATCCGTTGACGTTGAAGCCACGATCCAGGCGATCAATGAAAATCTGGTCACGGGGGAACATCGTATCAATCTGGATATGGATTATACGTTGCCAAAAATCACCGATGATTTAACTGCGGAAGATTTGGGAATCACAGAACTTGTGCATTCCGAAGTATCTTATTTCCGCGGTTCAGATCCCTCGCGCGTTCAAAATATCGAAACCGCTTCATCCCGCTTCCATGGCGTGCTGATCGCTCCGGGAGAGACTTTCTCCATGGCTGAAGTGATCGGCGATGTCAGCCTGGATACCGGCTATGCTGAAGCTTGGATCATTTATGGCGATCGCACCATTAAGGGGGTCGGCGGTGGAGTCTGTCAGGTAAGCACAACCCTTTTCCGTACCGTATTCTTCAGTGGTTTCCCTGTGGTTGAACGCTACCCTCACGCGTATCGGGTTTACTATTACGAGCAAACGTATAGCGGTCATAATGCCAGCCTGGCAGGTTTGGATGCCACGGTTTATGTACCCCTTGTCGATTTCAAATTTACCAACGATACACCCTACTGGCTGCTGATGGAAACTTATATGGGCAATGATTGGTTGCAATGGAAGTTTTACTCTACTTCGGATGGTCGTAGTGTTGATTGGGATTCAAGCGGTTTGAGAAATAAGCAAGACCCGCCTGACCCTGTTTATATCGAGAACCCTAACTTAGCAAAAGGGGAGATTAAACAAGTCGATTGGGCAGTTGAAGGGGCTGATGTTTCTGTTACCCGTTATGTTTATCGGGATGGTCAGGTGATCCTTGAAGATATTTTTGGCACTCATTACGAACCCTGGCGTGCGGTTTGCGAATATGGACCGGGAACCAGTGGTATGCCGCCAAAGAAAATCGATCACAGTAATCCCTGCAAGCCTAGCAAGAACTAAGCAAAGAAATGGTCCCACGAAATTTTTAAGAGTGGGTAAAAAATATCGGATAATAAAATACTATGAGCTTGCAAACACACCGCATTCCCGGTTTAGTCTTAACTGACCATGAATTCAACGTTCCTTTAGATTATGCTCAAACGGAGGGAGAAACCATTTCAGTTTTTGCCCGTGAAGTAGTTGCTCCCGCTAAAGAAAACGAAGCATTACCCTGGCTGATATTTTTGCAGGGAGGGCCAGGTTCCGCAGCCCCTCGTCCCGAAGATCGATCCGGCTGGATGAAGCGCGCGCTTGAAAACTACCGCATTCTGCTGCTCGACCAGCGAGGCACGGGACGCAGCACTCCGGTGCTCCCGCAGACGCTGGTACATTTCTCTTCCGCGCAGAGTCAAGCTGAATATTTATCCAATTTTAGAGCGGATTCGATAGTCAAGGACGCGGAATTCATTCGCCAGCGGTTACTTGGTGAAGGACAGCCTTGGAGCGTGCTTGGGCAAAGCTATGGAGGATTCTGTGCCCTAACGTATCTTTCTCAAGTGCCTGAGGGGCTGCAGGAAGTGTATATTACCGGGGGAATTCCTCCCATCACCGTACATATTGACGATGTCTACCGAGCCACCTACCCACGCGTAATACAAAAGAATCAGGCGTATTATGAGCGTTATCCTGAAGATGTGGCTCACGTGCACGAAATTATCGCTTACCTGGATTCACACGAAGTGCAGCTGCCCAATGGAGATCGTCTAAGCCCTCAAAGGTTCAGGCAGTTGGGTCTTGCTTTTGGAGCCAGCAACGGTTTCGAGCAAGTCCATTATCTGCTGGAGAATGCCTTTGTAAATGGGATGAGTGGTAAGGAAATCAGCTATTTCTTTCTTCGCGGTTTTGAGAATAGTCTCGCGTTTGACACCAATCCCATCTTTGCTGTTCTGCATGAAGCCATCTATTGCCAGGGGTCGGCCTCGAACTGGTCTGCTCAGCGTATGTTGGCGGAGTTTTCTGAATTTAATATTTCCCCTGATCGGCCAGTATATTTTACTGGTGAGATGATCTACTCCTGGATGTTCGAAGAAATTGGGGCTTTGCAGCCGATGCGGGAAGTTGCCGAAATTCTGGCTTCTTGGGAGGATTGGTTGCCGTTGTACGATCCAGTTGCGTTGCAACGAAATCAGGTACCAGTGGCTGCGGCAGTGTATTACAACGATATGTATGTAGAGCGCGAACTCTCGGAAAAAACAACTGCTTTGATTAATGGGATCAAACTTTGGATCACGGACGAACACGAACACTCCGCCCTACGCTTGCATGGGGAAGCCGTCTTTGACCGGCTTTACGATATGCTCCACGGGGAAGTTTAACAGATTCTTCCAGCGTAATAAATTTGTAGCGCGGTTATCAAAAACCGCGCTGTTTGATTCTGCCTTAAAGGAGAACGATTGGCGAAGTTGTGTGTTACCAATTTATAGTGTAATCAAAAACGTTCCGAGGAGAAATTATGTCAAAAATTGCCATTATTACCGATACCGATGCTAGCCTGCCTGAAGAAGTTGCCGCCAATTTTGGCATTCAACAAGTGCCGATTACAGTTCATTTTGGGGATGAAATATTAGAAACGGGGGTTGATATTAACCATGTCGCGCTTTTCAAGCGGATTGATAAAGAGGGGCGGCTCCCTACTACTGCCGCACCCGCCCCAGGGAAATTTGTGACTGCCTTCGAAAAGGCTTTCACGGGCGGCGCAGATGAAGTAATTTGCTATGCGGTCAGCAGTGAGGTCAGTGCAACCTATGCAGCCGCGGTCACCGCCGCCGAAACTTTGTTGGATCGCAAGATTACTGTGATCGACACACGCAGCCTTTCCGCAGGTCAGGGTTTTCAAGTCCTGGCTGCGGCTGAAGCTGCCCAAACCGGAAAATCTGCCGAGGAAATCCAGGCAATCACAGAAGATGTGCTGAAGCGCTCTCATTTCTATGCCGCACTTTCTACCTTAAAATATTTGGCGATGAGTGGCAGAGTGGGACAGTTAGCTGCCGGGATGGCCAGTATGCTTAACATCAAACCTATCCTAACAATCCAGGATGGTAAACTCGATATGCTCGAAAAAATCCGAACCAAAAAGAAATCTTGGGCGCGTACAGTTGAATTGGTGAATAATGCAGTCGGAGATAAATCCATAGAACGGATGGCGATAGCCCATGTTGCCGTTCCTGCAGCTGCTTTGGAGTTTGAAGCTTTGCTTCGTAACAGTCTGGCTTGTCCGGACGAAATCATGACAGTGGAGTTGACCCCTGGTTTATCCGTCCACTCCGGTGCTGGTCTGGTCGGAGTGGGGGTGGTTGTGGGTGAGTGAAGAATTCCGAAATTGGATCGGAAATCTCCTAGGGAAAAAACCAGGTGTGTTTTGCAACACCTGGTTTTTTCCCATAATGCCCATTTACTTTGACAGATCGGGATTTATCTGTAGAATAAACAACGTTTGTTGCCAACCAAGATCCAATTATGATTGAACAAAACCCGACGGTCATCTACGCAGATGCAAAATTGCTCGTTATCGACAAGCCTGCAGGAGTGCTCTCAATACCTGATGGCTATGATCACGCGGTACCTTATCTGGGACGGATCTTAGAGCCATCGTACGGACGCTTATGGATTGTTCACCGCCTCGATAAACAAACCAGCGGTGTGATGGTTTTTGCCCGAAGCGCAGAAGTGCATAAAAAACTTAACCAACAATTTTCTGAACATCAGGTTTCAAAATCCTATCACGCAATCATTTTTGGGACTCCGGACTGGGAGGAGAAAGTGGCTGATATTCCACTGCGCGCCAACGTAGGACGGCGCAACCGGACGGCAGTGGATATCGCTCGGGGAAAACACTCCTTAACTCGATTTCGGGTGCTAGAAAAATTTCCCGGACACACCTTACTGGCAGCTTTGCCTGAAACAGGCCGCACACACCAAATTCGTGCGCATCTCTATGATTTGGGATTTTCCATTTTGTCTGATCCTCTATATGGGTTTGAAGAAATATCACCCTTTATCATGCGCCTGGCGCTGCATGCCAATTCGCTCACTTTTTGGCACCCAACCACTGGAGAGATGGTAACATTTGGCGCACCTTATCCGCAAGACTTCGAAGTCGCTTTATCCCAATTGCGCACAGTGACTTGATTGTTGTGGTGAAGATTCACACACCCTTTATTTTCTCTATTTCAATTTCCGATACCCATTTCTTGTTTCCATAAGAGTTCTGTAAGAAAACCATCCCTTAGGCCGGCATTTCTTGACTGGCTTTTTCCCCCATTGTATAATCGTACCTGTGTTTTTAGCACTCTCGTGCCGCGAGTGCTAAAACAATTGGCAAGAAATTAGATCGTGCGCCAAATTGGCTCACTAAAAACATTGTATGCTGACTGAAAGACAGAACTTCATCTTAGCCTTGGTAATTCGAGAGCATGTTGATTCAACCCAGCCGATTGGCTCAAAACGGCTTGTTGAAACTTATAACCTCGATTACAGTTCTGCTACTGTGCGAAATGAAATGGCTGCGCTAACTGATGCTGGCTATTTGCAACAGCCCCACACATCTGCTGGACGCGCACCAACTGAAGAGGGCTATCGATACTTCGTCAGCCAGTTGATGGGCAACACCCCCCTGCCCTCTCATATTGAGCGTACGATTGAACACCAGTTTTACCAGGCTCGGCATGATTTTGATCAATGGATGCGTCTTGCAGCTTCGATCCTAGCTCGCCAATCACAGGCTGCTTCATTGGTCACCTCGCTGCATCCAGAGCATGCTCGCCTCAAACATCTGGAATTAATCGCCACTCGAGGCCGGCAGGTTCTGATGGTGATGGTTTTTGAAGGTGGTGAAGTCCGGCAACAAATGCTGGCCTTAGCCGAACCAGTTTCTCAAGAACGTCTCAGTCAAGTAGCGGGATGGCTCAATGAGATTGCCGAAGGGCAAGATGGTGAAGCAATTACCGCGCTAATTACGCAACGCGAGGATGCTTTAGAGCAAGATATTCTGCGATTAATTGGCGATGAAATGCAGCAATCTGATAGTGTGTTGGCCGGTGAAATTTATCGAGATGGAATTTCCAACGTGTTAGCTGAACCTGAGTTCGCCGAACCGGGTGTTGCCCATAGAGCTTTGCGCTTTTGGGAACAACGTGCTCACCTTGAAGATCTGCTGTCTCAAACTGTGCTGGCGCCTTCATCAGGTGGGATTCATGTGCTCATTGGTGGTGAAGGGACTTGGGAAGACCTCAGCGAGTGTTCCGTGGTACTTTCCCGTTATGGCGTTCCGGGTGTGGCCACCGGCGCCCTCGGCGTACTCGGACCCACCCGTATGCCTTATGCTCAAACCATTTCGACCGTACGTTTTGTTGCTGGTTTACTCAGTGACTTGGTCGGTGAAACTCTTTCGGAGTAAATATGCCTAAGAAGAAAAAAATAAAGATTAATGAAGTTTCAAAAGATGAAGAAATCCGCGCTGAGGGTGCACAACCTAAAAACGGATCTGACCTTCCAATGGATGAACGGGCCGAAGTTTTAGAAGGTGAAATCGTCCCTGAAGACGAGTTCCCCTTAGATGACGACTCGATTCCAGTGGAAGAGAAACTTGAGCTTGTTCAAGCTGCCTTAGAAGCCAGCGAAGCTAAAGCTGCTGAATATCTTGATGGTTGGCAGCGGGCCAAAGCTGAGTTTACCAATTTCCGCAAACGCCAGGAGCGAGAACGCGAATTAGCTCGCTTTGAAACCGTAGGACGAGTTGCCAAACGTTATCTGCCCATCGTAGACGATTTGGAGCGTGCTTTGAATGACCGTCCCATCGAAGAGAATGGCGCTATCTGGGCTGAAGGTATTGAACTGATTTATCGTAAGTTGATGAATATTTTAGAGGTCGAAGGCGTTACATTGATTGAAGCTGAAGGCGCGATCTTTGATCCTAATTTGCATGAGGCTGTCGTTCAGTCAGAGAGTGACGAACACGAGAGCGGACAGGTGATTGAAGTATTGCAACCTGGCTATAAAATGGGCGACCGTGTGCTGCGGCCTGCCATGGTAAGAATTGCTGCATAATTGAATAGACGAAAAAACAGAAAATCTAAGAACTAACCAAGATTGGAGGAACAAATCATGGGAAAAATAATTGGAATCGATTTAGGAACCACAAACTCTGTATGCGCTGTAATCGAAGGTGGTGAACCAACCGTAATTGCCTCAGCAGAAGGTGAGCGCTTAGTGCCCTCGGTGGTAGCCGTCAATAAAAATGGGGAGCGTCTAACCGGACGCCCCGCTCGAAACCAGGCCGTAGTCAATCCTGAAAATACGGTCTTCTCAATCAAACGCTTTATGGGCCGTAAATTTGATGATGCTGAAGTACAGCGCTCCAAAGATATGGTGCCTTATGAGATTAAAAAAGCACCCAATGGTGATGTCCGCGTCGTTTTAGGTGGCAAAGAATACTCCGCCCCTGAAGTTTCCGCGATGGTGCTGGCCAAGATCAAAGCTGATGCCGAAGCTTATCTGGGTGAGGCTGTGACTCAGGCAGTTATTACTGTTCCGGCATATTTCAACGATGCCCAACGCAATGCCACCAAGGACGCTGGAAAGATCGCTGGCCTCGAAGTTTTGCGCATTATCAATGAGCCTACTGCTTCTTCACTCGCCTATGGCCTCGATAAAAAAGCCAACGAAGTCATCGCCGTTTACGATCTTGGTGGAGGTACTTTCGATATCTCTATCCTGGATGTTGGCGAAGGTGTCTTCCAGGTACGCTCGACCAGCGGTGACACCTTCTTGGGTGGTGATGATTTTGATCAGCGTTTGATTGATTATCTTGCTGACGAGTTCCAAAAAGAAAACAGCATGGATCTGCGCCAGGATCGGCAGGCTTTGCAGCGTCTCAAAGAAGCGTCTGAAAAAGCCAAGATTGAACTTTCCAGTATGGGCCAGACCGAGATTAACCTGCCATATATCACCGCAGATGCCTCTGGCCCCAAGCACCTGGTCATGAATTTGACCCGCGCTAAATTGGAACAATTGACTGCTGATCTCGTGAATCGCTCCATGGGTCCGGTCCAACAGGCTTTGGATGACGCGGGCCTTAAACCTGGCGATATTGACGAAGTTGTGTTGGTGGGTGGTATGACCCGTATGCCCGCTGTACAAGAAGCTGTAAAGAAATTCTTCGGCGGAAAAGAACCCCATAAAGGTGTCAATCCTGATGAGGTTGTTGCCATTGGTGCGGCCATTCAGGCTGGTGTTTTGGGCGGCGATGTCAAAGATATTCTTTTGCTAGATGTAACTCCTCTGACCCTGTCCGTTGAGAACTCTCGGTGGTGTGGCAACCCCCCTCATCGAGCGAAACACTACGATCCCAGCTCGCAAGAGTCAGGTATTTTCCACTGCAGCCCACAACCAAAATCAGGTTGAAATCAACGTGCTGCAGGGTGAGCGCCCGATGGCGACAGATAATAAATCCCTCGGCCGCTTCATCTTAGATGGCATTCCCCCTGCTCCGCGCGGCGTTCCTCAAATAGAAGTAACTTTCGATATCGATGCGAACGGCATTCTAAAAGTTACCGCACAGGATAAAGCTACTGGACGCAGCCAGCATATTACAATTACGGCTTCTTCTGGGTTGAGTGATGCCGAAGTTGAACGCATGAAGAGCGAAGCTGAAGCCCATGCAGCAGAAGATGAAAAGCGTAAGGCACAGGTTGAAGCCCGCAATAACGCTGACAATATGGCCTATCAAGCTGAAAAAGCCCTTGAAGACTTGGGTGACAAAGTGCCTCAAGAAGTTCAAGACGAGGTACGCGCCAAGGTCGAGGATGTCAAGAAAGTCCTCGAAGATTCGGAAGCCTCCGCTGAGAGTATCGAACAGACCACTGAAGAATTGACGAAAGTTGTCCAAAAAATCGGTGAGGCGGCTTACCAACAGCAAGGACCAATGCCTGAAGGCGGAATGCCCGGAGCTGAAGATTTTACTCCGCCCCCAGGTAGCGAGGAACAGCCAGGTTCCGGTGACGAAGATGTGATCGACGGCGACTTCAAAGACGCCTAACTCATCCCATAATACTTTGCCCACCAGCACACAAGTTTACCAAAATGTGTTGGTGGGCAATTTGACATCTGCAGGTTGTAAGTTTGCACATGGAAAGTTCGAAGTTTTCCCTGCTAACTTGTTGACTTGCAACCATGCAAACCACTATGCCACAAGATTATTACGAAACCCTCGGCGTTTCCAAAGGCGCTTCATCAGGAGAAATCAAAACTGCATTTCGCAATTTGGCGCGCCAATGGCACCCGGATGTTAACAAAGAAGCTGGGGCTGAGGAAAAATTCAAGGAAATCAACGAAGCGTACGCGATACTTTCAGACGAGAAAAAACGCGCTGCTTATGATCAATTCGGCCACGCTGGCGTTCAAGGGGCTGGCGGAGTCCCCGACTGGACGACCATGGATTTCTCCGATATTTTCGGAGATCTCTTCAGCAACTTTGGTTTTGGCGGATTTGGCGGTCAATCACGCCGTTCTCCGAATGCGCCGCGCCGTGGTGCTGATCTTCAGTACCGGGTTAGCCTCTCGTTCAAAGAGTCAATTTTCGGGGTAGAAAAAGAAATTGAAGTGACCCGGGATGAAAGTTGTGAACGATGCAATGGCAATGGCGCTGAACCGGGAACATCGAGTTCCCGTTGTGGAACCTGCCAGGGCAGGGGCGAAGTCCGCCAATCTCGGCAAACGATACTCGGCTCGATGGTGCAGGTAACTACCTGTCCAAGTTGTAATGGACGCGGTGAAACCATCTCCAGCCCATGTCAAAGCTGCTCCGGCCGCGGACTGGAACGGAAATCCCTAACAAAGAAAGTCAGCATCCCCGGTGGTGTTGATACTGGAACGCAGATCCGCCTCGCGGGGGAGGGTCAACCTGGGGTTAATGGCGGCCCTCCTGGAAACCTGTATTTGGTTGTCCAGGTGCAACCGCATAAATATTTCCATCGCCGAGACGACGACATCTTGCTTGACCTGAATATCAATATCGCTCAGGCTACACTCGGAGATGAGGTCAAAGTGCCCACAGTAGATGGTGATTCGTTCCTGAAAATCCCAGCGGGGACCCAACCTGGAAAAGTTATTCGGATGCGTGGTAAAGGCGTGCCCCACTTGAGAGGCAGCGGCCGCGGTGATCAGTTGGTAATTATCAACGTTGAAATCCCGAGATCACTTGACAATGATCAACGTGAACTCGTTGAGAAACTGGGTCAGAGCTTGGGTACGGAGGTCAAACCACAAGAACGCGGGTTCTTCGATCGTTTGAAAGATGTGATGGGGGGCTAGCAGGGGAGAAAAACGATTTGTGAGTTGTCAGATATTTCGCTGTGTATAATCACAAATCCAGATTATCAACTCCCACCTCATTATGAACTGGTTAGAAGTTTCTTTGATTGTCGATGGTGAAATGGCTGAAGCCGTTGCTGAAGTTTTGGCGCGTTTCGCACCCAGTGGCGTGGTTATCGAAAGCACTGCAATTGAGGCGAATACAAAAACTGAAGGGCACCCGGTTGGTCCCTTGCGAGTATGCGCCTACCTTGAAGTAGATGCTCATATCGAGGAAGCCCGGCAGCGCCTTGAAGAATCTCTCTGGTATTTAGGGCGCATTCGAGAGCTTCCAGAACCAATATTTAAAACCGTTGGTGAAGTCAATTGGACCGAATCCTGGAAACAGCACTACAAACCAGTACCCATCGGTGAGAAACTGATCATTGTGCCTGCCTGGTTAAAATCACCGGACGAAACCCGGATTGCCATTCGGATTGATCCAGGGATGGCATTTGGAACCGGAACACACCCCACCACCCAGTTATGCTTGGAATTATTGGATGACTTCCTGGGTGGACAAACCGAGTTTTTGGAAAAAACTCGGTTTGTGGGGAGTGATGTTCTCGACATTGGGTGTGGTTCTGGGATATTATCGATTGCTGCCCTCAAGTTGGGTGCTGACCGTGCCTACGGTGTGGATGTGGAACCCGATGCCATCCCAGCAGCTCAGGAAAATGCTGAGACCAATGGGGTCGCTGACCAAATTGATATTTCCCTGGGCTCCATTGATGAAATCATGGCAGGCGTTTTTGAAATTCAGCAGGCCTCCTTAGTTCTGGCCAATATTATTGTGCCGATACTCAAACGCTTGCTGGATGATGGCATGGGAGATTTGATCGCTCCTGAAGGTGTTATGATCCTCTCGGGGATTCTCGAAGAGCAAATGGATGAGATGGCAGGCAAGATTAAAGAACATAACTTGCATATCCTTGAAAAGCGCCAGATCGAAGATTGGGTAGCTTTGGTTGTAGAAAAACCATAATCCCGCGTTGACGGGCTTATGGGGGAATGCTACAATCCAGGGATGAACGCAATTCGACGGCAGAAAACTTACCCCTCAGGGCAAGAATTTCAAATCGTTCAAGGCGATATCACTCAAGAATCTGTTGATGCAATCGTGAACGCGGCCAATAGCCGTTTAATTCACGGTGGTGGTGTGGCAGGTATGATATTAAGCCGCGGGGGACAGAAAATCCAACAAGAATCGAATGCCTGGGTGCGGAAAAATGGCCCCGTCAGTCATGCGGAACCGGCTTATACAACCGCTGGTCGTCTGCCTTGCAGGTATGTCATCCATGCAGTAGGCCCAATCTGGGGTGAGGGTGATGAAGACACAAAATTGACTTCGGCAGTATCGGGTTCGCTCAACCGGGCAAACGAACTAAAATTAGAGTCCATCTCCCTCCCCGCTATATCTACTGGGATTTTTGGCTTTCCAAAGGACCGCGCTGCCAAAATCATTTTTGATACCGTGGATAAATACTTTTTTGATCTCCCTGATTCTGGTTTATCGCTGGTTCGTTTGACTCTATTTGACCAAGCTACATTAGATGTTTTTCTACATGTGTTTGATCAAAGTAATCTGGTAACCGGGTCATAATCTGGGCACCAGATACTAGCACTTAATCACTCATCCGCCATGCTCACTTCGACAAAAAATCCACGCATTCAGCAGATCCGCAAATTGCAAAGCAGCGCCCGGAACTCGTCGAAAAGAGGGGCTCTTTGTGATCGAGGGTATTCGGTTGGCAGAAGAAGCTTTAACTGCAGGTTGCCAGCCTGAACTGGTGCTTTTCAACGAGGATATCAACGAACGTGGGCAGAAGGTGGTTGACGAATTCCGTTCTTTGGGCGTCGAAGTTTTCGATATTGCTCCGCATGTGATGGCGGTCGCCAGCGATACCCAAACCCCTCAGGGAATTTTATTGGTGCTGCCGATCCCGGAGTGGGAATTTCCAGAAACACCCACTTTTGTGCTGATCCTTGATGGGGTGCGTGACCCTGGCAATTTAGGCACATTGCTGCGCACAGCTAGGGCTGCCGGGGTCGAAACGGTGATCTTGTCTCCTGGCGGTGTGGATGCCTTTTCACCCAAGGTTGTCCGGGCCGGGATGGGCGCACACTTCAAGCTGCCGATCATCTCAATGGACTGGGAAGCCATCGGAACGCATTTGGCGGGGTTATCCATTTTTCTGGCGGATTCTTTTGGTGAGTTACCCCACTTTGAAGCTGAGTTTGATGCCCCTCTCGCAATCATTATAGGCGGCGAAGCTCACGGGGCAGGAGATCAAGCCCTAAAGTTAGCAGCCCAACGCGTGCAAATCCCTATGCCAGGTGAAATCGAGTCCTTGAATGCTGCTGTGGCAGGGTCAATATTAATGTTTGAAGTGGTACGACAGCGCCAATTACGTAACTTATGAAATTACCCCTGGATACTATTCTGCAAGGTGAATGCACTGAAGTGCTCACCAGTTTACCGGAAAAATCGGTAGATCTGGTGTTCGCGGACCCACCGTATAATTTGCAACTTACACAGGAACTCTGGCGTCCCAACCAAACGCGGGTTGATGCCGTTGATGATGATTGGGATCAGTTCGAAAGTTTCGCTGCTTACGATGCTTTTACACGCGCATGGCTCAAGGCTTGTCGCCGGGTGCTCAAGGATGACGGTGCTTTGTGGGTGATCGGGTCATATCACAACATTTATCGGGTTGGTGCAATATTACAGGACCTAGGCTATTGGATTTTGAACGATGTGATTTGGATCAAGACTAATCCAATGCCAAATTTTAGAGGTGTGCGGTTTGCCAACGCCCACGAAACTTTGATTTGGGCCAGTAAATCCCCGGGGGCGCGCTATACCTTCAATCATCACGCCATGAAGGGCTTCAACAACGGCAAACAAATGCGCTCTGATTGGGAGATTCCGCTGTGTACTGGCGGTGAGCGCTTGAAAATTAACGGCACCAAAGTGCACCCCACACAGAAACCCGAAGCGCTGCTCTACCGCGTGATCCTGTCATCGAGTAATCCTGGAGATGTGATACTAGATCCCTTTTTTGGCAGTGGGACAACTGGCGCGGTTGCCAAGAAACTGCACCGTCAGTGGATTGGCATCGAACAAGAGTCTCGATATATCCAGGCGGCACAGCAGCGAATTGCGGCTATTATGCCCGAACCTTATGATGATCTTATATTTGATGTTCGCGATAAAAAGCGGTTGGCGCCGCGTGTTCCATTCACCCGGTTGTTAGATGAAGGATTACTCCAGCCCGGACAGAAACTTTTTTTTCGGGGAGAGCGTGATGTTTCAGCCAAACTTAAACCCGATGGGATGTTAAATTGGAATGGGAAGGATGGTTCCATCCATCAGATTGCGCGTCAATTGGTAGGGGGGAGCCCCAGTAATGGCTGGGATTTATGGTTTTATGAGAATGGAAAAGGTGAGTTGCAAAAAATCGACGCGTTGCGCGATATTATTCGTTCTGGGGATCAAGCCAAAAAAGACCAGTAATTCTAAATCAAATGGGAATTTGTAAATGAAAATTCGTTCAATTACGTTTTTTGCTGATCCTGGCTGGCCGTTGGATCAACAATTCATCCAACAAGCAGCCGACTTTGCTTCCGAAGCACGGTCAGCTTTTGAACACGCCGGTTTCGAAGTGCAAACCGTGCGTCTGGCGACGCCTCCATTTCCGTTATTATTGCCTGATTGTAATCCAAGTACCGTGATTGCTTTTGCTAAAGCGCTGGAAGCTGCAATAATACCTCTCGGTTTCGAATACATTTCGATTGGACCCGCGTTGCCAGAATCACCGGAGAGTTACACATCCATTCCAGCGATGATCGCAGCGACCGAGAATGTATTTGCTTCTGCGGTAATGGCTACACCAGCGGTGGGAGTATCCCTGCCGGCAGTGCGTGCCTGTGCGGAGATCATCTATCAACTTGCACCCCAAGATGCCAATGGTTTTGCGAATCTATATTTTGCGGCGCTGGCCAATGTTCCGCCTGGCGCCCCTTTTTTCCCAGCCGCCTATGCGGAAATTGTTTCAGTCTCTGGGAAAGATGGTGTAGCTTACCACAACGTTGGAATGCCTGCTTTTGCTATCGCTACCGAAGCCGCAGATTTGGCAGTAGAGGCTTTTACAAAGGCCGGTACTCTTGCAGAAGCCAGGGCTAATCTGACATCTGCGCTGGAGAGTAATGCTAAAAAACTGACCGTCGTGGCTGATTCTTTGTGTCAATATTTTTTCGATACCATGAATCTTCAGTTTGGTGGGATTGATTACTCATTGGCTCCCTTCCCCGCAGTTGAACTTTCTCTCGGGACCGCGTTGGAACGCTTGGGTGTACCGAAAGTTGGATTCCATGGCTCATTAGCCGCGGCTGCCTTTATGACGGATATTGTTGATCGGGCCAACTTCCCACGCGCGGGTTTTAGCGGATTAATGTTACCCGTCCTCGAAGATGCGACTCTCGCGGCGCGGGCCGCGGAGGGCGTGCTGACCATTAAAGATTTGCTGCTCTTTTCGGCAGTCTGCGGCACTGGTTTAGATACGGTACCCTTGCCCGGTGATGCTTCCGTAGAGCAGTTAACCCCCATCCTGCTAGATTTAGCCGCTTTAGCCCTGCGTTTGGATAAGCCCTTGACTGCCCGCTTGATGCCCATTCCTGGGAAAGCAGCGGGTGATCCCACTGATTTTGACTTCGCCTTTTTTGCCAACAGCCGGGTGATGGGTTTGGATGCGCAACCGCTCGTCGGGCATCTAGCAGGGGATGAGAATTTTATTGTAATGCCAAGAAAGCACTGAATTGTTGACATACCTGGAAGTTTGGAAACCTTCCAGGTATAGAAAAAGAAAAGCGGCCTACACGACGTAGACCGCTTTTGTGTTGGATATAAAGTTATTTATGTGCGTGAGCGTTTGTAAGCCAACACCGCCCCGCCGCTGATCAGTACGAGCAAAAGTGCCGATGCAATAATCATCAATGTGGTGTTATTCTGGGCTTCAAGATTGGTCAAGCTGATGGCGGTGGGGTTTGAAGGATCATCACCGCAACTTAAGTCGAAGGTTCCTGAATCGGGCGTGACGTCCTCACCATCCGTCACGCCATTATCATAGTAAACTGCACTGGGCATGGCTGCTAAGCAGGTGCTCGAGTCGACGATGCCTAAAGATTGCAGGTCAATACCAACTTCGATATAAGGTGTATCCGCAACCCCATCACCTCCGGAATCACTCCAGGCTACATCTCGCGTTCCTCCAAAAACAGTCTGCCAGTTTGTACCATTCCATCGTTGTACAGTAGCCGACATGGACCAGAGATATGCATAAACCCGCCGATCAACGCCTGGCATATTGTTACAGTAACCAGAAGCAGTCGTGCCTGTGCCTGTGTCATCATCTACATCAATGCAAAATAGTACCCATGGCTGGCCTGGGGGAAAGTTGGCGTCAAAGTTTGCGTATGTCTTAACGAGCAGATACATATAGCCGTAGGGTGCTGTGCCACCGGTCGAATCGTTTGTCCATTGGATTTCCTCAATATCGTAACGATCATCAATGCCAGATTCATTGGGATCTGTTTGGCTACCCGGAGTTTGGCTGCCATCACCATCCCAAGCAGCCTCGCGAACACCATCCACTGTGATTGTTATTGCAAATGCGACAATGGTTGTAACCAGCACCATCATTAGCGCCAGGGGTAAAGCCCATTTAACTTTTCTTATCAAATTCATTTTTATACTCCTGAATATTTTTAAATTTTTCTCTGACACATCCTAGTACCAGAGTCACAAGTATAGTCGTAAAAGTTTGTCAAAGGTTCAAAATTAAGCCCAAAATAAACCTTACATTTTTGCAAGCTTGTAAGTTTTATGCTGTAAATTTAATAATTACAACACTCATAAATCTGTTACGCCCCTGTAGTCGAGAAAAGACAAAAAAGGTTTAAAATTGGTTTTCTCTTTTCCTAAAAAATTGAATATCTAATGTGATGGAGTGTTTAAACATAAAATGAGAATATTCTGCATTTTTAGTTTTCATCTTGCCATCCGTCACAAACGTGATATACTCCGCCGGGCGCTCAGAAATGAGCAACAATTGATTTGCGGAAAATTTCCCAACCGTAAATCTTCGATCAAAGAAGTTTTGAAAGTTCCAAAGGGTTGCCTGGCTCTTTATGGGGTCAGGCGTTTTTGTTGCGATAGTCAAGCTCATGCTGCTCCCCTTATTTCTGGGTTGAGCTAAAAAGTGGGCTGCTCCATTTACGGACGAACGGCTATAGGGTCAACAACAGGGACGTGATCTGTAAAGATCATAATTTAGCTGGTTCGTCAAAACATGTAAATGGCTAACTTTTCAACGGAATTTTGAAAGGTTAGCTTAAGGAGCAAAAATGAATACCGATTTTACGCAGTTAAACCTGCACCCCAAACTGGTGCAGGCAGTTGTCGAACGTGGCTACGAAACCCCTACCCCTATTCAATCTCAAGTGATCCCTGTGATGCTGTCAGGCCAGGATGTGATCGGCCGGGCTCAGACCGGTACTGGCAAAACCGCGGCTTTTGCTTTGCCGATGCTGAATAATTTGCAGTCTGGTTCGAATGATGTACAATGCCTGGTGGTGACCCCAACGCGGGAATTAGCAAAACAGGTAGCCAATGCGATTTACGAATATGGTCAATTCCAAAATGTAAGGGTTTTACCGGTTTATGGCGGCTCTCCTTATGGACGGCAAATCCGTCGTCTGAAGGATGGTGTTGACGTTGTGGTTGGCACCCCAGGACGCCTGTTAGATTTGATCGAGCGCAAAGCTCTCAAATTAAGCAGCACCCATATTGTCATCCTTGATGAAGCCGACGAAATGCTCAGCATGGGCTTTATTGAAGATATCGAAGCTCTCTTGGACGAGACTCCTGACACCCGCCAGACTGCGCTCTTTTCAGCTACGATGCCGCCTCCCATTCGCAAACTGGCTGATAAGTATCTTAACAACCCTCAGTTCATCGCTATCAAAGACAAATCTCGAACGGTTGAAAGTATCGATCAACGCTACTATCTGGTCAATGAGTTTGACAAACTGGCAGCCGTGACTCGATTGTTCGAAATGGAAGAAATCAACAGCGCGCTGATTTTCACCAAAACTAGGATAGGCAGTGATGAATTGGCCGGACAACTTTCGGGTCGTGGTTATTCTGCGGAAGCGCTCAACGGTGATCTCAGCCAGGATGCTCGTGAACGCACATTGCGCCGTTTCCGTGAACATCAAGTTAAGGTGTTAGTCGCAACAGATGTGGCGGCCCGTGGCCTGGATATCGATGATATATCCCACGTTTTCAATTTTGATATACCATATGATGTTGAATCTTATGTGCACCGCATCGGACGTACCGGTCGCGCTGGAAAAACAGGGGTAGCCATCTCGCTGATTACACCTGCAGAACAATGGCGTTTGAGCCGCATTGAAAAATTTACCAAGCACCAAATTGCAAAGGCGGAACTCCCTGGAGAGGCCGAAATTTTGCAATATCGTGAGGATCATTTAGTTGAGCAGGTAAATATTTGGTTGCAGCGTGATCGCTGCCGCCGTGAATTAGAAATTGTCACCGAGATGGTCGAAGCTGGGCATGATCCCTTGATGGTTGCTGCAGTGGCCCTCAAATTGGCCCGTGCTGAAGAGAAACAGCGTCCCATCGAACCGATCAGCAAAGCAAAACCGAAAGGCGGCCGTAAGCGCACCCGGAAGTTAGATCGCCAACGTGATTACCACCAAAACCGAGTGCGATTTAAGGGAAAAAATGGGCGTAAACCAGATCGTCGCAGCAAGGATTCTCACGAAGATGGCATGGTGCGCCTTTCATTAGCAACTGGAAAAAAACATGGCGTGCGTCCCAGCGATATTGTGGGTTCAATTGCAAGCCATGCTGATATCCCCGGCAATACAATAGGTAAAATATTTATCCAAGATCAGCACACTTTTGTGGACGTTGAGGAGCAGTATGTTTCCCGCGTGCTGGGTAAAACCGGCAGTTACCGCGTCCGCCAATTGGAAAATGTAACTGTCGAACGGGCATAACCAATAAGTTCCCCAATTGCTGAATTTTATAAAGCCCTCTCAAGATTGAGAGGGCTTCAGCGTTTTGTCTTCGGTTGCGGATTATTATGTTACTAGATTTTTAAATTTCTTATATGTTGTCTATTCAGTTGGATATCCAGCAGCAGCCCAAGCGTTCATGCCGCCATCGACGCTGGTTGCGCTGGGGTGACCCGCTGACAGCAATATATCTCGCCCCGTTTGGCTGCGGTTGCCTGAGCGACAGATTACAACCACCTCGCGATCAATAGGTACTTCGTTGACCCGGGCTTGAAGTTCATCCAATGGGATTAGGGTAGCCTGGGGAGCATGGAATTCGTCCCATTCTTCTGGAGTGCGTACATCCAATAAAAAGGCCCCTCCTTCTACCAATTGATAGGCCTCATCTATGGAGACCTCGCTGGGTAAGGCTGCTCGGTCTCCATCATCGGATAAAAACCCTCCTCCCCATACGGCGAATGCGACTCCAGCGAGAAGGACGATAACGGCTGTGCCAACTGCGAGCAAGGTCATTCGTTTTTTTCGACGCTCTTCGGCACGTCGCGCCATGCGTTTTGAGATTTTGCCAGATTGCTGTTTATTAGCCATATTTATTCTCCTACCGTGTGTTTAGGGTGCTCTGTAAATATTGGATGCAAAAAATATCCGAAAGTTACTTGGAAATCAAATTATAGATGCCCCCGGCGCGATCAGCTAAATAAATTTCTCCATTTTCGTCTTCGCCAAAGGCGGCGATATTGAAATTAGTTTCAAATAGTTGAGTGTTCTGCCAAACGTTATGTTCATCCCGCAGTAAACCCCAGATACGCCCGGAGCAGAAATCTCCATAAATATAGATGCCTTGCCACTCGGGCATAGATCCGCGATAGATGATTCCGCCAGTTACTGAACACCCTAATTCGTGGTTATATTCCCAAATTGGAAATTCAAAGGTGATATTTTCTTGCGGGCTGCCTTCAAAGGGGTGCAAGCCCTCCCAGAAATCCCAGCCGAAATTCCCTCCTCCGGGAGTGTCGGCGGCTACAAAATTAATCTCTTCCCATTGATTTTGACCAACGTCTCCGATATACAAATCTCCAGTCAAACGGTCAAAAGAATAACGCCAGGGGTTTCGTAAACCGGAGAACCAAATTTCAGGCAAACCACTACCATCGGAGTATGGATTGTCAGGGGGAATGGCGTAGGCTGTTCCATTATCAATATCCAGTCGCAACATTTTCCCCAATAACACCGATAGATTTTGTGCATTTCCTTCAGGGTCATTTGCTGACCCGCCATCGCCCAGCCCGATGTAAAGATATCCGGCTGGACCGAACGCCAGGTGGCCTCCGTTGTGATTTCCGTAGGGTTGCTTGACGCGTAAAATTGGGATCTCGGAATCGGCATCCGCTAATAATGGATCAACAGAAACCTGAAATCGGGAAACAGTTGTATCTCCTTTGCGATCCGTATAATTAATAAAGAAGGTGCCATTTTGCTTGTAGTCCGGATGAAAGGCTAATCCGAGCAATCCTTGTTCGTTGCTACCAGAATCTACCTTCGCTTGAATATCGAGGAAGGGGGTGGGGAGTATTTCCCCTTTGCTCAAGATGCGAATTGTACCCGCTTGTTCGATAATATATAGTAAATTGGATGAATTGGGAGCATAAGCGATTCCAATGGGACTAGAGAAACCACTTGCGACTGGCACCCACTGAAAAGCTGCCGGATCAGGAAAACTTAAAACACTACTGGGTTGAGATAGCGTAATTGTAGGAAGGAGTTCAGCCACGGTGGGTGTGTGGGTCGCACATATGGTGCCACAGCCGCGAGGACATTCATCCGGACAAAAATAACTTGCGTTTTCGTTGCAAGGAGGCGGAGTACAGACAGGTTGCTGAAGATCAGTTGGAGAGGGCGTATTTGTTGCACGGGGGGGGGATGGTTAAAGTGTTCGGTAATGTTGCAACAGGTAAATCAGGTTGATTTGGTAAAAAAGAGCAGGCCGTCAACAGGATTCCCATTAAAAAGAAGGCAAAATATAGGATGGCGAGTAAAGACAGAGGTGTTTTTAGTAAACATAATTATTCTTAGTTATTCGATGAGATGATGTTTATGAATTGGAAAATGAAAAAAGAGCGAAGCCAGAAGCCCCGCTCATTTAGATTTAGGTTTTTGGCTTATTCATCTCGAAATTCACCCTCGATAATTTCGTCTTCGTAGATGGGAATACGATCATTTTCACTATCGCTTATTTTCCCGTCCACTACACTCTTAAGGGCTTCTCTGTGTTCTTCAACAACGTGAGGTGGGCATAGTTCGATGAAGAGATAGGTGCCAATACCAATGACCAGAGCATCGTCGATTGGGCCTAAAATTGGATCAGGAATGAAGAAATACAGCACTGTTCCAATGGGTAGAAACTTCAACAAAATGTTCACTCGGTGGTCTGCCATCAAGCGCAACACCAACCGTAGTTCGTCTGCTAAGCTTGTAAAAAAGCCTTTGTCCGAAGAGATCAGATTCGGTCTTGGTTTCTTTGCCATAATTGCCTCCAGATACGGGCATTATACTATACGGTTTTTAGGTAAATGCTTGACGATTGACGGTGCGCGGTATAATGCGACGATCAATTTATTTGGAGGAAAAATAATTCGTGGCATAATATTTGATTTTGATGGCTTAATCGTAGATACAGAGTGGTCGGTGTATCAATCTTGGGTAGAGATATTTGAGTCTCATAACGCAAATTTACCCTTGGATAAATGGACATCGATTATTGGAACCTCAGAGCTCGAACACTTCGACCCCTTTGATGAGTTAGAGCAGCAATTCGGTAGAGCAGTAGATCGGCAGCATTTACGCCAAGCGCGCCAGGATCGTGAAATGGAATTAGTAATTGGTCAACCGATATTACCTGGGGTGGAAGATTATCTTCAAACTGCTAAATCACTCAATCTAAAATTAGGAATTGCCTCGAGTTCAGATCGCAAATGGGTTAAAGGAAATCTTGGTCGATTAGGGTTACTCCATTATTTTGAGATTTTACACACGTCAGATGATGTCATACGCACCAAACCAGATCCCGCATTATACAAACTGGCTTTGCAGTCATTAACCTTATTGCCAAAAGATGCTATTGTGCTCGAAGATTTTCCGAATGGTGTCACTGCCGCGAAGGCAGCCGGAATTTTTTCCGTTGCTATACCTAATCCTTTAACCTCACAATTGAATTTAGATCATGCTGATCTAGTGATAAACTCGCTAGCCGATATGCCATTAGCCGAATTAATCAGATTGGTTGATCAACGAACGTAAATATTTTCAATAGGTTCTTTTCAGCCGCAACTCTTATCTTTGCAGTTTGAACAACCTCTAATCGATCGATTAACCTTAAATATTTGGGAAATCTTACTATTCATCAATAATTGGTCTTGAAAACCCTTGACACCCTGCCTGGCACGGGTATAATTCCGCTCGCAGTAACGAACAAACGATCTCGCCCCAAATTAGGCAGATCGCTTACAACTAAAGAGATAGGTTTCCGCCAGAGACCAGAGTAATAAACTTGTCGGTCTGGCGATCCGAAATCTAATAAAAGATTTCGGGTATTTTCTTGTCTCTAGGGCCTTGACAGGCTGGAGATGGGCTGGTAAAATCCTGCCCGCTTCGAAAACAGAACCTTGACAACTGAAGAGTGACAGAAAGCACAGCAAAAAATTCTAGTCAATCCAATAAATCACATATCTTCGGATATGATGTTTTTTACGGAGAGTTTGATCCTGGCTCAGGATGAACGCTGGCGGCGTGCCTAATACATGCAAGTCGAACGAGGAGCCTTAGTTCTTGTATTCGTACTCGAACTTCGGATTTCCTAGTGGCGAACGGGTGAGTAACGCGTTGGTGACCTGCCTCGAAGTGCGGAATAACTCCGGGAAACTGGAGCTAATACCTCATATGGTCAGTGGATTTAGAAACCACTGTCTAAAGGTCTTCGGATCGCTTCGAGAGGGGCCTGCGTCCCATCAGCTAGTTGGTAGGGTAATGGCCTACCAAGGCGACGACGGGTAGGGGACCTGAGAGGGTGATCCCCCACAATGGAACTGAAACACGGTCCATACATCTACGGATGGCAGCAGTAGGGAATATTGCACAATGGGCGAAAGCCTGATGCAGCAACGCCGCGTGTGCGATGAAGGCCTTCGGGTCGTAAAGCACTTTTCTGAGGGAAGAGGAAGGACGGTACCTCAGGAATAAGTCTCGGCTAACTACGTGCCAGCAGCCGCGGTAACACGTAGGAGGCAAGCGTTATCCGGATTTACTGGGCGTAAAGCGCGTGCAGGCGGTTTGGTAAGTTGGATGTGAAAGCTCCCGGCTCAACTGGGAGATGCCGTTCAATACTGCCAGACTAGAGGACGGTAGAGGAAGGTAGAATTCCTGGTGTAGTGGTGAAATGCGTAGATATCAGGAGGAATACCAGTGGCGAAGGCGGCCTTCTGGGCCGTTCCTGACGCTAAGACGCGAAAGCATGGGTAGCGAACGGGATTAGAAACCCCGGTAGTCCATGCCGTAAACGATGCAAACTAGGTGTTGGTGGTGTAAAAGCCATCAGTGCCGCAGCTAACGCGATAAGTTTGCCGCCTGGGGACTACGGCCGCAAGGTTAAAACTCAAAGGAATTGACGGGTTCCCGCACAAGCAGCGGAGCGTGTGGTTTAATTCGATGCTACGCGAAGAACCTTACCTGGGCTTGACATATAGGTGGTAGGGAGCCGAAAGGTGACCGACCCTTCGGGGAGCCTATACAGGTGCTGCATGGCTGTCGTCAGCTCGTGTCGTGAGATGTCCGGTTAAGTCCGGTAACGAGCGCAACCCTTGCCGTATGTTATATATGTCATACGGGACTGCCGATATAAAATCGGGGGAAGGAGGGGATGACGTCAAGTCAGCATGGCCTTTATGTCCAGGGCTACACACACGCTACAATGGCCAGTACAATGGGTCGCAATGCCGCGAGGCGGAGCCAATCCTCAAAGCTGGTCTCAGTTCGGATTGCAGGCTGCAACTCGCCTGCATGAAGCCGGAGTTGCTAGTAAACGCGCGTCAGCAACAGTGCGTTGAATACGTTCCCGGGAATTGTACACACCGCCCGTCACGTCATGGAAGCTGGAAACACTTAAAGTCAGTATCCTAACCCTAACGGGAGGGAGCTGCCAAAGGTGGGGCTGGTAACTGGGACGAAGTCGTAACAAGGTAGGTGTAGCGGAAGCTGCGCCTGGATCACCTCCTTTCTGGAGATTTGAGCACAAGTCCAGTACTCAGCTTGAGCAATCAAGCGAGTGGTACAGACCAATGCCCTACTCCTAAAACACACACATTAATCCTCGATCGGTGTCGAGGAACGCTAGAATAATAGCGAACTTTCTGTCACTTCTCAGTTGTCAAGCGGGCCTGTAGCTCAGTCGGTTAGAGCACTGTGCTGATAACGCAGGGGTCACTGGTTCGAATCCAGTCAGGCCCACTACCCGGAAACCAAGACCCGGGGATGTAGCTCAGTTGGGAGAGCGCCGCCTTTGCAAGGCGGAGGCCAGGGGTTCGAGCCCCCTCATCTCCACTGAGGACTGATTGACTGAAAGGTAAGAATATTTGTATAAGATTGACCTGACTGACTAAAAAGTAGTGCACAATCGTTTGGGAAATAACGACCCGGCGGTGTGCCGGGTCGTCTTGTCTTTACCAACAGAATATTGACCATAGGCAGGTGCCCCTGACATTTGTGAGGGTTACCCGCCGGTAGTCAATACCGGTCCGGTGATTTTTTACCGGTCAGCACCTTACCAATTGAATAGGTAAATGAAAGAAATAACGAAAGCAAAATATATAATAGTTTTGATTTCTCCGCATCACGTAAGTTAAGCTACTAAGAGCTTACGGTGGATGCCTTGGCGTCAAGTGCCGATGAAGGACGTGGGACACTGCGATAAGCCTCGGGTAACCGTGAACAGGTTTTGATCCGAGGATCTCCGAATGAGGAAACTCGCTGCGGCGAACCCGCAGCATCTCTTTGCTGAACACATAGGCTTAGAGAAGGCAACCCAGGGAACTGAAACATCTTAGTACCTGGAGGAAAAGAGATCATTCCCCTAGTAGTGGCGAGCGAACGGGGATCAGCCCAAACCGATCATGCTTGCATGGTCGGGGTTGTAGGACTCGACATTAAGAGTTACAAATCAGTCTGTTAGCAGAATGGTATGGGAAAGCCAACCAAAGAAGGTGACAGTCCTGTATGCGAAAACGGATTGACTCTGTTGAGTATCCTGAGTACCACCGGGCACGCTAATCCGGTGGGAAGCTGGGGAGTCCACTCTCCAAGGCTAAATACACTTGACGACCGATAGTGCACAAGTACCGTGAGGGAAAGGTGAAAAGTACCCCGGTGAGGGGAGTGAAATAGAACCTGAAACCGTAAGCTTACAATCAGTCGGAGGGCTAATGGCGTGTCTGTGCGCTGGTGAAAGCCAGCAGTGCGGCGCTATGCCTGACGGCGTGCCTTTTGGAGAATGAGCCTGCGAGTTAATCTTTGTGGCCAGGTTAAGGGAGTAACACCCGAAGCCGTAGCGAAAGCGAGTCTGAATAGGGCGTACAGTCGCAGGGATTAGACACGAAACCAGGTGAGCTACCCATGGTCAGGGTGAAGCGAGTGTAAAAACTCGTGGAGGCCCGAACCTTTAGACGTTGCAAAGTCTTGGGATGAACTGTGGGTAGAGGTGATATGCCAAACGAACCTGGAGATAGCTTGTTCTCCCCGAAATAGCTTTAGGGCTAGCGTCATGTGTTAAGTAACGGAGGTAGAGCACTGGATGGGCTAGGGGCCTTATCGGTTACCGAACCTAACCAAACTCCGAATGCCGTTACTCCAGAACATGGCAGTTGGACTATGGGAGATGAGTTTCATAGTCGAGAGGGAAAGAGCCCAGACCATCGGCTAAGGTCCTCAAGTCTAGACTAAGTGGGAAACGATGTGGGACTACTGGGACAACCAGGAGGTTGGCTTAGAAGCAGCCATCCTTTAAAAAGTGCGTAACAGCTTACTGGTCAAGTGGTCCTGCGCGGAAAATTTAACGGGGCTAAGTCTAGCACCGAAGCCATGGATCTTATCGTAAGATAGGGTAGTAGGGGAGCGTTCCATCAGCAGTGAAGGTCGACCGTGAGGACGGCTGGAGTGGATGGAAGTGAGAATGCAGGCATGAGTAGCGTAAAACATGTGAGAACCATGTTCACCGTAAGTCTAAGGTTTCCGACGGCAGGTCAATCCGCGTCGGGTTAGTCGGTCCTTAGCCGAGGCCGAGAGGCGTAGGCGATGGATATCCGGTCAACATTCCGGAACCACTCAAAATGAGCGATGAGGGGACGCAGCGAGGTAGGCCAGCCAGTTAATGGATTCTGGTGTAAGTGTGTAGGCGTTGAGGGCCGTAGGCAAATCCGCGGTCTGAGCTGAGGCACGAATACGAGCCCCTGAGGCAGAAGTGGTTGAGCCTTGCTGCCTAGAAAAGCCTCTAAGTGATGATTTTTGAGTGCCCGTACCGCAAACCGACACTGGTAGACGGGTAGAGTATACCAAGGTGAACGGGAGAACCCTCGTTAAGGAACTCGGCAAATTAACCCCGTAACTTCGGGAGAAGGGGTGCCTTCATTTGTGAAAGTTTTACTTCTGGAGCATTTGAAGGTCGCAGTGAAATGGCTCTAATGACTGGTTAACAAAACCACAGGTCTCTGCTAAGTCGTAAGACGATGTATAGGGGCTGACGCCTGCCCAGTGCCGGAAGGTTAAAGGGAGGGGTTAGCGTAAGCGAAGCTCTGAACTGAAGCCCCGGTGAACGGCGGCCGTAACTATAACGGTCCTAAGGTAGCGAAATTCCTTGTCGGGTAAGTTCCGACCCGCACGAATGGCGTAACAATTGGAGCACTGTCTCAACGAGGGACCCGGTGAAATTGAACTACGTGTGAAGATGCGCGTTACCCGCAGCAGGACAAAAAGACCCCGTGGAGCTTTACTGTAGCTTGGCATTGTGTTTGGGTGTAATCTGTGTAGGATAGGTGGGAGGCTGTGAAGCTGGCACGTCAGTGTCGGTGGAGCCATCGGTGAAATACCACCCTGATTATATCTAGGCCCTAACCCCACACCATTATCTGGGTGGGGGACCGTGCCAGGTGGGCAGTTTGACTGGGGCGGTCGCCTCCTAAAGAGTAACGGAGGCGCCCAAAGGTTCCCTCAGGCTGAATGGAAACCAGCCTAAGAGTGTAAAGGCATAAGGGAGCTTGACTGTAAGACCAACGCGTCGAGCAGATACGAAAGTAGGGCTTAGTGATCCCACGGTACCGAGTGGAAGGGCCGTGGCTTACCGGATAAAAGCTACCCCGGGGATAACAGGCTAGTCAGGTCCAAGAGTTCACATCGACGACCTGGCTCGGCACCTCGATGTCGGCTCATCGCATCCTGGGGCTGGATAAGGTCCCAAGGGTTGGGCTGTTCGCCCATTAAAGCGGTACGCGAGCTGGGTTCAGACCGTCGTGAGACAGGTCGGTCTCTATCCGCTGTGGGCGCAAGGGATTTGAAGGGAGCTGCTCCTAGTACGAGAGGACCGGAGTGGACAGACCTCTGGTGTGCCAGTTGT
>CAWHCC010000008.1:0-153683 GCA_963827805.1 uncultured Chloroflexia bacterium | reverse complement strand
TTCACGTGGGGGCACTTTTCAATCAACGGTCAAGAGGCTATCAACATTGAATGGAGTTGATTATGTCTGTTGATGTTTCTTTATCCCCTATTGAAACTATGCCTGATTTAGCCGATTATATGACTACCCAGGAAGCTGCTGAAAAGCTAGGGTATCATGTGGTACATGTGCGGCGCATGATCCGAGAAGGGGACTTGAAAGGGCAAAAAGTTGGTAACATGTGGTTTGTCCATACGCCATCAGTAGAAGAATATCTTGAGAAAACCGCTGGCCTAGAAAAGTTTGACCCCCGCCGCGGTAACGAATAAGCAAAACGCCCATCACATTCTTGACGGGCGTTTTTTGTTATGTTATCCTGTTTCGTCAACGAAATAAGAATATGTCTACTCGAAAGAGCTTTTTTATACCAAAACCTATCTCGTTGACGAAGTACCTTACCAGCAATATATACCCTGCCTACTCGGCTGCTCGATGCCGACCGCTGAAATACTGCGCGAGATGATGGTCTGAGGAAATTGGGAAGGGAAAAGTTATATGAATACAATAGAGCCAAATTTTAAATCAAAGTATAATTGGCGTCATCAAAGGTGAGGTATATTTCGTGAACATGGCTGTCGTTAAAAAACATCACTCGCAGTAGTTGGCGCGAGATCAGGCTGGTTCATATTCACACGGTTATTGGCAGCGCTCGCCGCCAGGACAAATATCCCTAATAAAATAGCGCTCAGAGCCAGGGGTTTTAGAAATCGTTGAAACATAATTAGCTCCTGGTTATTGGGTAAAGAAATTGCTCAGGTGTGTTACAAAAATGCACTTGTACTTGCTGCAACTAACCGCAGCAAGTACAAGTGCATTTTACGCTCAATCCATCGGCAGTGGCTATGGTTGGTCAGTCGGCGGCTGACCGTCTCCTGGCGGTATCCCGCCTTCTTCGGTCCCTAAGGCTTCCATGAGTTCGACTTCGGTGATACCGAGCGTCGCTGCGGCGGCGGCGAAATCGGGAGATCCCTGGCTGGGATCGCCCAAAGCATCCATGAGGGCTTCTTCGGTGATGCCCAGCGCTTCGGCAGCGGCAGCAAAATCGGGCTCCTGCCCACCCTGACCACCACCCCGTTCCATACCGGTATCGCCATCTTCAAATACAATAACGCGATCAGGATTGAGATTGGTTGGGTCGCCATCCGGTGTTTCGGTCACATCACCGTCACGTACCAAGCGCACCATAACCGGAACCGAGTCTTCAATTCCACTATTCTCTTCCGTCTTGGAAACGAAAATCAGTGAACCCGCGCCGTGCAGGTCGTAGCCGGCCATATCTACGTTATAGCCGGAAGCAAGTGCCCAGGCATAGATGGTGCCGCCATCGACATCCTCACCATCAGCTTCGATCGGATTGGATGTATTCGTCCAGTAGAACGGGAAGTTGAGCTGGGTGTCGATTACTTCATCACCATCAAAGACTGTATTGCTGACTTCTGTCAGGTTGAACACGCTGGTATCCAATACCGGAATCTCGGTGGCGGTGTAATCCGCAATACTCTGCAGTTCCTTGGCACTGGGCAGACGCCAGTCGTCGTAGCCGGCAACGGTGGCATTTTCAGCATAAGCCAATGTCTCTTCCCAGTACATTGCCTCGCCGCTGTCGTCCTGTGACCACATCAAACCGGTGGCATTATCGGTGACTGTGCCGTCGCCGTTGTCAACGAAGTCGTTGATACCGTACTCATCACCGCTGACGCAGCGCACAAAGCGGCTGCCGCTCATGGCTTTGATGTGGCCGGTCCAGTCGTTGACAATCCAGGCAGGATCACCTACCACCTGCTCGTTCTGATATTCGCTTTCGACCAGGTAGAGATCGCTCGACCATGAATGGTGCTGTGCCAGGTCTGACCCATCGCCAACCAGGTAGAAGTAGTCGGTGTCGATCCAAGGCCACCCTTGTGAATAGTCCCGGAGCGACCACAATTCTTTCACGCTGGGTACGCGCCAGTCGGTGACACTGCCGGTTGCTAGCGATTCGCAGTAGCCTGCAGCGTCAGACCAGGGCATGGCATAGCTGGATATTTCCTGTGTCCAAACCAGACCGGTGACATTGTCGGTAATTGTGCCGTCGCCGTTGTCGGTGTAGCTGGGTGCGACGCCCGTGTATTGCGAGTCTTGTCCGTAGAAGGCTTCACCTTCGGCGGGGCAGTCGATGCGCTCGGTGCCGTCGTAGCAGAATCCCTGATTGGTATCGACGATGGGGTAAGAATAGTTGCTGCTGGCAGCCTGCTCAGCCGGAGCTTCTGTGGCTTTCGTTTGTGCCGCTGAAACTTCAGCTGCTACTGGGGTATCTTGGACCTGGTTTTCCGAACTGCTGCAAGCCGCCAGGCTTAGCACCAGGACATTTAGTAAGATCAGTAAGGTCGTCATTTTTTTGAACATGATTGCTCTCCTTAATGGTTGGTTGGAAAATTTAGTTGTCATCCAAGGTTACGGGCGTCCACCACGTCCACTTTCAAAATTGCCCTGTGTAGTGACGTTGCTTGTTGTCTCGAGGTTGGCAACCTGTGTGCCGGGGGCATATGTGCCATCGGAATAGATGCCATTCGTGACTGTGCCTGTTGCGCTGCCGCCCACGTAGAGGGTGTAGGTGGTGTTCATTACCAACTTTGGCGAAGAGAAGACGAAGAGTTGGAAGTCTTTGGGCGATTCGTAGGTCAGTACAGTTTCACCAGCAGCATTTTCAAGATGAATAATGGTGCCGCCAAGCTGGACTGTATCAAACGCTACTGCAATAGAATTCTGTGCTGAAACAGTCCTGGGGATTTCGGGCATCCCGGAACTGCCAGCAACGATCAGCGTACCGCCGTTTACATCAAGGCTGCCGTTGACATCGAGGGGCCCATTGTTGTTCATGGTTGGCCCCTGAACGATCACCGTACCGCCGTTAATGACAGCATTACCGTTTGAGTCCAGCCCGTCTCCTTCAGCGTTGAGAAGAATGGAGCCACCGTTGATAGTAAAGTAGCTGCTATCTGCTTGCTCACCGTCGTTGCCAGCAGTCGCATTGATGCCGTCATCCGCAGTCATGAGGGAGATGTTGCCATCGTTTATCGTGATAAGGGCGCTTTCCAAACCTTCGAAGGCTTGTTGGATATTTACGTCGCCATCGTTAATCGTGATGGCATATTCCGCATGGATGCCATCGTCGCCCGCGTTGAGCGTGAGGCTGCCGCCGTCAATTACAAAGCTGGTTGCGGCATTGATGGCATCATCGGCAGCGTTGATATTTAAGACACCACCTTGGATGGCAATAAAGCCCTTCTCGGCATCATCTACATTCGTAGACTGGATGCCATCGCCACCAGCACTAATGGTGATATAACCATCTTTGATAGAGACAGAATCTTTCCCTTTAAGCCGTCGTCTACAGCACTCACCATGATGGTGCCGCCCGTAATCTTCAGATCATCTTTGCTGGCGATGCCGTTGTTGTAGTTGGCGTTCACGGTTAGCGTGCCCTCACCGTTGATGGTCAGGTCGTCTTTGCTGAAAATCGCGGCGTTGGGTTCGCCGCTCTCATCGAGAGCCAGGTAGGATGTGCTGTCGGTGACAAAACTCTCGCTGCCCGCGGCCAGGGTGATGATGACCTTTTCGGCGTTGGCAACGTAGATCGGGGCGCTGCTCTGTGATGCGATGTCCACGCCCGCAAAAATCAGGGTCACATTTTCGGGGTCGGTGTTATCGACGATGATCTGCCCATCGTTGAGCGTGCCGCTGATCTGGTAAGTTCCAGCGGTAGTGATGGTGACGGTTGAGCCGTTTGCCATTGCGCCGGAGCCGTCTACTGCGATGCTGTCGCCGTTGAGTTGGATGGTGGTGTCTGCCGCATCCGTGGGGGTGGAGACCAAATCTTCGGAGGTGTACTCCACTTCCGGGGTGGCAACCGCAACCTGAGAGGGGGCGGCCGAAACGGTTGTGGTATTGTCGGCACTTGCGGCGGTATTGTTGTTGGTTACGCTGTCGGGCGTTGTTCCTGTGCAGGCGGTGATCGCCAGGATCAGGATGATTAGTGTCAGGAAAAGGGTTTTCTTTTTCATCTTAAAGCTCCGTTTGGTTAGCTGAAAATGTAGGCCACAATGGGTTGGCTGCCGAAGGTGATTGCCAAGGTCGATAGGAAGGCAATCAGGGTCAGGATGAGGGGTAAGTTGCGTTTGGTTTTGAGTGTCATGGTGAAAGTGGCAAGGGGCAGGGGAAAAGGGGTAAGTGGGTGTACCCTGTCTACTTTGTCTACCTGTCTCCTTGCTGTCGTGTGTTCATTGTTAACTGCATTTTAAAACCAATGCCTGTGAGAAAACCAAGAGGAAACTGTGAAAAAGCTGTGAGATGCAAAATGAAGGTCGCTTACCCAAAAAAGAGAACCTCACAGATCTTGGAGGTCTGTGAGGCTTTGATTGTCCGGATTTCCCTATCTACTGCGCTGCGGAGGATAGGAAGGTCTCCACCGCCGCGGCACGTTCGTAGGCATGGTTGATGAGTTGCTGAACGGCGCTGTTGAAGGCTGCTTCGCCGACATCTGTGCTCGCGTAGGGGGCGATCAGGGCTGCCATTTCCTGGTAGGTGCTTGCCATTTTATCGGGGTCAAAGGAACCCTCAATTGTGTCGGCGAGATAGATGGTATAAACTTCGTTATAGATGGGGTCATCTATCAGATAGCGGATCAAAGGCCAATCAGCACCAACGTCGTCCATCTTCAGGGAGAGTGCGCCTTCCCTTTTTCCTGAATTGAAGGCTTCGTTGTTATCCCAGGGGATCCATGTCAGCAAGCCGGTTTCTGGATCGTTATAGAGATAGTAGTTGTGCGTCATGCGCCCGTAGGTATCCCAATTTTGGATTGTGTTATTTACAGCAAGGTAGCGTAAGAAGCCATCAACATCGAAAACAGATTTCAAGCTCGGCTCGCCAGCTTTCAGAGTTGGTGGTGCGGGTTTCGCTGTGTAGAGCATCGTAGAGGGCGAGAATATCGCTGTAATCGGCTTCATCCTGATTGGTTTCTTTATCGAAAGATTCTTCAGAAAATGAATTGGTGGCGAAGGTTGCACCATTTCCGCTGGGCTTATAAACATTGCCGTCGTCGTCATCAAATTGGGTCTCGATGAGCGTATCGTCTATAACTTCGACCATCGTGTACAGCCCCAAATACGTGGAGCCTGTGCCATTATCGAGATAGACTTCATAAAAAGCCGTCTGCGCAGCGGGCACGCCGCTCTCGCGGAAAATATCAGCAGCGACCTTCTCACGCAAGAGGGAGTTATCGCTAAAATTGCTGGAGAGTGAAAGCTGTTTGAAGCCGTAAAAACGCTGATCGTCAATTTCGGGGTAATCGTCTTCAAACTCGTCAAAATCGAGCTTGAGGGGGAATTTGGAGCCGCCGTTGCGCCACGTTGAAGAGAGCGAGGAATTCCCCTTGAAGCGTAAGCCAACGTTTTCCCAAACGACGCCTTCAAATTCGATCGTAGCCGTCACCCACATGGGGTTCGTGTCGTCGCCTTCGAGTGCGCCTACATCGTTGCCACCACCCCTGCCGCCGCGTCCGCCAGTAGAGTTGTTGCTGCCATATAGCGTATCAAGGTCTGCCAGCATCGCCTGCCAAGTCTCTGCTGTAACGGTGATGTCTAAACGATTGACTTCCTCTTGGGGAAAAACGACATCGTAATTTGGATCTGTTTCTTTGCTGTGCGTTTCTTCGGTCCAGTTTGCGGGTCTGGTTGTTGCGCTCTCTTCTTGGGCAGTCTCCTCTGTGGGGGAGGTTGCTGCCTTCTCTTCTTGGGTAGGTACGTCAACGGGGGTTGCGCTATCCATTTCGAGGGGCGACGACGTGGCCTCTTCAACAACGGGGTTGGTGCTGGGGGTATCTGTCCCAACTGAGGTCTCTGTATTGCTCATACAAGAAGTCAGCGCCAGCATGAACAGAATAAATAGTGCTGTGAGTGTTGTTTTTAGTTTCATTTTGCGGTTTCCTTTGTTAAAAAGACAGGTGGGAAAACCTGTCTACCTGTATTTGGTCTACTTAGAGATCCGTGCCATTGTAGCCAGCGATCAGCGTGACTTTGTTATTGTCGTTTAATTTGCGAATTTCGGCCAGGAATGCCTGCATCTGGTTCGATTTTTTCATCCCTATGCTGTAGACCAGTTCCGTGAGGGTCCCATTTTGGACAGAACCAACACTGATTAGTTCAGCAACATTGGTGTATTTGAGAAATGCGCGGTCGAAAATATCGTCATAGGAAGTATTGTTGGGGACGTGCACACTCAAAATCTGATTGGACATTTCGCGGGCGAACCAGTCGAGGCGGGTCATCAACACCACCATCAGGCTGATCACGATTGCACCGATGATGCCCAGCAAGTAGAACTGAGTGCCAATGGCCATACCGATCGCCATCGTGAAGAAGATAAAACCTACGTCACGGGTTTCTTTGACGGCGTTACGAAAGCGAATAATCGAGAGCGCGCCTACCAGCGAGAAAGCGCGGGCGATATTCGAGCCAACGATCATCATCACCAGGGCTACAATCATGCCGTTCATAACCAGAGTGAAGACAAAGCTCTGGGTGTAGGAAGTACCCCGATGAGTTTGTTGGTAGATCCAGCCGATGAAGGCACTGGTGAGAAAACTAAGGGTCAATACCAGCACTACATCGAGGATGGTGAATTCGCTGGTCAGGTCGGTAACGTTGAATATTTCCATTTCGGTCTCCAAAATCAGGTAATTGGGAATAAGCGATTAGGTTTTTTCTCAAGGCTTTCGGTTAGTGCGGTACACCCATCACCGTTTGGGTGGGGTGATACACCGCGGGAACGGAAGCCAGAGCCTCCGCGGCGCTTTCCGGGGGCAAGTTACGCCAGCGCAAGGCGGGCATTTTCTGGGCGGTTTCGATGCTGCGGCAATATTTGCTAACACGCTCCAGCCGCAGGTTGTGATCGGCTATCATCTCCGTCAACCAGGAGGGGATGCGCTCGTTGACTTTGATTTCCAGCACAACCAGGTTGGCGGGCAGCATAGGTAGGCCTTGGGGTGCTTCGTGCAATTGCAGGTGGTGGGGCTGGAAGGTCAGGGCAGTGTCAAAGGTCACGCGCAGCCCAACGTCATAGGTAGAACCAACGAAGGCTTGCCGGTCGTAGCGTACTATACTGACCGGGCGCAGGTTGTATTGCCAGAGGAAGACGTAGATCTCTTCGATTACAGCTTTATCTTCGGGTGCGTGATTTGGAATCTGGCGGTCGTTGCACAGGCTCAAGGCCGCGCCGTAAGGCAGCACGGCCCGGCGTTTCTGTGTGACGCGATCCACGCGCTGCTTGATCTCCACAAAGATGGGGGTTTCCTCGGTGAGAGTTCCCCCCCCTCGTAACGACGCAGACGCAGTTTTCTACGATAGCGAATGCCATATTCTTTCTCCCAGTAACAGCGTAGATCTGGTGAGTCGAAATATAGGCTGGTGAGGGCGTAGCGACCATTATCATTACCGTGCTCATCGGGGCGCATATAGTCTCGCAGTGCGCCTTTGAATTTCTCGGCCTGCTGCAGCGTGATGAGATATTTGAGTTCAAAACGGTTGAACTTGCGGATTGTGTGGTTGAGTTTCGTGTTCATGATATTGTTAACCGAAAGTTTAACGATACTACCTGTGAGATACCCAAGAGAAAACTGTGAAAACGCTGAGAAATAACCTTTTTGCCTCCTTTTTCACAGCATTTTCACAGGGAAGTCCTTTATAGTTAGGGTTGTGATAAGATGAAACTGAGGAAGAAAGATGCCAAGTGTTCTGATCGTTGATGACGACCCCAAATTATTGAAAATGCTCCAGCGCACGCTAACCTATGAGAACCTGAACGTTCTCACTGCTACCAATGGATTGGAAGCCCTACCACTGGTGCAAACCCACAAGCCCGACCTCATCATTCTGGACTGGATGATGCCCAAAATGGACGGGCTAACCGTAGTGCAGAAGCTGCGTGATGCTGAAAACCAGACCATGATCTTGATGCTGACGGCGCGTGATGCCATCGAGAACCGGGTGGAAGGGCTGGAATCCGGCGTGGATGATTATCTCGTCAAGCCATTTGCACCCGCCGAACTTGTGGCACGCGTCCACGCCATGCTACGGCGGGTGGACGCCAAAACCGAAAACCAGCAGCTCGCTTATGCTGATATTTCGCTGAATCCTTCAACGCGAGATGTATATCGAGGAGATTTGCCTATTTCCCTTACGGTGACCGAATTCAACCTGTTGCACATGTTCTTACGACATCCCCGCCAGGTATTAGAGCGCAGCCAGATACTCAACGAAGTTTGGGGCTACGATTTTTTCGGTGATGACAATGTACTGGAGATTTATGTGGGTTATTTACGCAAAAAATTGGAGACCGGCGGAGACCCGCGGGTAATCCAAACTGTGCGCGGTGTTGGTTACGTGCTGCGGGAGGCCTAATGTCCATCCGACTGCGATTAACCCTGCTCTACAGCGCAATCCTGACACTCACCCTGCTGACCTTTGGGGTGGCGCTCTATTCCATTCAGGCCCAAGATACACTCAACGCTCTCAAGAAAGACCTGGTTTTAAGCAGCGAAAAACTTGTCGAAGCCGTGCTAATTGGCAATCCTGAACATCCTCCCCCGGATAGAAACCCTTTCGAACCACCTCCACCACAGTCATTTGACGAATTTTCAGGGGAAACGGCTTTTCAGGATTTGCGTGAACGCGAAATTGTGCGCATCATGGATGCAGACGGAACCCTGATTGCCAGTCCCTTCGGTCGCTCCGAAGATGCGCTCCCGTTAAGTGAAGAAGGGTTAGCTGCCCTGCAAAATCAGCAAGAGTTTTGGGCGGATGAAATTTTTGATGATGAACACATGCTGATCTATAGCCGTCCGATTTTGCAAAATGGGGAGATGGTAGCGATTGTCCAGGTGGCGCGCAGTTTAGTGGAACGTGACCGCACCCTGCAATCTTTAGCAGTTACTATGGGGATCGCAGGATTGGTGATGATTCTGGTTGCCTTTGGCGTGGGTTGGGTGCTTTCAGGGTTGAGTTTACGGCCGATCGACCGCATCACACAGACGGCGCAATCAATCGGCGAAGAGCGCGACTTCTCCCGCCGGGTGGATTATGTAGGCCCGCAAGACGAAGTTGGACGGCTGGCAAACACTTTCAACCACATGTTATCGGGTCTGCAGGAGGCTTATCAAAAAGTCGAACATGCTCTGCAAATGCAGCGCGATTTTGTGGCCGACGTGTCCCACGAACTACGCACCCCCCTTACCACCTTGCGCGGCAACCTGGGACTGCTGAACCGCGACCTGCCATCCGAAGAGCGGGCTGATATTCTTACTGACATGGTTGATGAAAGCGACCGCTTAATTCGCTTGGTCAATGATTTGCTGCTCCTGGCCCACGCGGATGCAGGCCGAAGCCTTGCAAACGAACAGGTAGAAATCTACCCGGTGATTGAAGAAACTGCACGACAGGTATACTTACTTGATCCCAACCGTAAAATTAACCTGGATGTTCCTGCTGCGTTTGAAATCATTGGCGATCGTGATGCCTTCAAACAGGTGATGATGATCCTGTTAGATAATGCCATCAAACACTCATCCGGCGAGGTGGATGTGCAAGCCCAACAAGCATTCTCCAGCGTGGAAGTCCGCGTTCGTGATCACGGTGAGGGGATTCCTTCAGAAGTTTTGCCGCATGTTTTCGACCGGTTTTATCGCGGCGCAGATCAAGTCATCGTTCCAGGTTTTGGATTAGGGTTGCCGATCGCCAAAGCATTAGTCGAAGGCATGGGTGGGGAGATCTCGATCGAAAGCGAGCTAGGTAAAGGCAGTGTAGTAACTACACATTTCTTGGTATATTCGTAATAGGTAACACCAGGGTGACTGACGATCTGAGTAAGCGAAATTTTCATTTTCACCAGTAATATTGAAGTGACTAAATTGCCCACACACCGGTTCGGAACAGGTCCCCGTGGGGGCACAAACTTTTAAGAACCGTTCTCAGAAGATGTAGAGCGGTTTTTGTTTTCAATTCGCTTTATTATTGGGTTGGGGTTACCTTCTGAATATCACCGTCAAGATTGAGTGAATTCATCTTCCAGTGACTGGATCAAATCCCCCGGTGTGCCAATGCGGAATCCTAGGTTGGAACCTGTATTTGCATTCAAGAAATGGGCTTTATCATGAGTTATGAACCAATCTGGTTCGGTACCCATGGCTTCAGCCAGGACATATGCATCTGGTTCATATGCCACGATAGCCTTAGCCTGTTCAATGAAGGCTTCCGGGGATTCAGCGGTGATCTCAACCATACCCAACTCTAGAAGGTACGCCAGTGTTGGCAGCGATGCTGGAATCTTGCGCAGGACGACAGCCTCACATTCCCGGAGCACGTTTGGGCCTACGATAACTTGGAGCACGCCCGCTTCTCCAAGCCGGAAGAGTTTACGAGCTCCACCTGTTTTCGAAAGCACAGCCGCAAAGATTACACTTGTATCAAGAAAGATTCTATGAATTCTTCTCACTATAATCAGCCCGAACCTCGCGCAAAGTTGTCAACATCGATTCCAGAGATTTGCCAATTCTTGCCATTCTTGGGCTAACTTGTTAGCAACCTCATCAACCTGTGAACGACGTCGGCTGATCACATAGACATCATCGGATAATTCAATCAAATTGAGGATTTCGCCATCTGTAATATTGTTCTGCTCTCGTAACTCTTTGGGAAAAGTAATCACACCGCGGCGTCCTACTTGTACCTGAAAGGTAGCATTCATACTGTTCTCCTGATATTCCGTTTATCCGTATATCCGTATAGCGGATAAACGGAATTGAGTCAAGTATTAACTGTAATTCAAGCCAAACCCTTTGGAGACAATGTGCTGGCTAAACTCCTTTCTAACGTATGGAAAAACAGGTAACGCCAGCATCCCTTGACGTTTTTTGAGATTGAAATTAACATTCCGCACAGGTAACACCCTCGAGACATATTTTCCCCACAAACCGGTTCGGAACAGGTCCCCGTGGGGGCACACGCTCAAAAAGACCGTTCTACTGATGAAGTAGAGCGATTTTTGTCATTAGTATTTCGCTTTGAATCCAGGGGGAAATTGGAGGAATTGGTGTCAGGAGGGGCCAAAACAACAAAAAATCAAGTCGTTAGCGGTTCGAGTCCCCAGAGGGGGTTTCAAAACACAAATTTGGTCCCATATTCTGCTAATCTGTGATCCACCCATAAAAACTAAGGTCTGTTACTCCAATACAACTTGTTCCCAAAATTCCCCAAACTTTTCAACCCGCTTGATATCTTCCTGATGAATTAAGAAGGGTGACACATCATCTGACAGGCCCTTGAAATCATAAGTTGATATCCTTGTGGATATCTCTTCTCGCAAACCTTCAGGTGTTTCCACACCCAATTTTTGCGCTAAAAAACCCATATCCGGTTTCGTTCTACCAGCCAAGTAGGTAATATCGTAGAAGTCCCTACCCTTGGGTCTCTTTCGATTCACTGCTGTATAAATCTTCTGGGATAAAAGAACGCTCAGAGGGGTTACTCGGATTTCAGTAAATACGTCAAACTTGTTTATCAGTATGATCTCAGGTTTATACGGGTAACCCTGAGCAACCGTATCGACTTGAATGAGAATCTTTTCATCCTGAAGGGGAGATAAGCCTTGCTCATATAGCAACTTAGGAAATTTCAGATAACATCGATACGCTCCTTTGGCCACGTTCCTGATTTCCACCTCAAAGCCTTCTAACCTCATAAAACGTTTTACCTTCTGGATGACTTCTTCAAACTCAACCCAGCTCAAACCAAAATTATCCAGATCAATGTCCTCAGAAAAACGATTATTGCCGTGTACAATCCGTAAGGCTGTTCCACCCAGGAAAGCCAAATTACTTGCATAGCGGCTTTCAAATATTGCTTGAAGGACCTTATATTGCAAATACTCCCGCAGGATGGCCCGCTCGAATCTTCGAATATTCTCTGGATACTGTTCTTGAATTTGTTCAAAGTCAAGCATGGATATACTCCAGTAACAGGTGCACTTTACGCTCAAGCGCTTTATTGTTGAATATTTTTAGATACTTCTTGAACAGCGAATTATCCGCCAATCCAACCAGCTCCTGTCTATTCCAACGCAACCCTTCAAAATCATCGATTGAGCTAATCTTGGTATTCCAGTAGAGATAATCCAAAACTGTCTTCTCAAGGCTGGCGATTTTGTACTTGATTTTCCTATCATGTTCAATTACTTGGTAGCCAAACATCAGGGTTGGCTTGACCCTGTGGTAGATAAATCTACCCCAATCGCTATCAAATTGCATAGTCTTGCGAGAGCTGACGCTGGTTACCCCCAATACCGACTCGGGTATGATGAGATAATAAGCCAAAGCAGAACTCTTTACTGATATAGGACGGTTCATAAATCCGATTGGCAATCATGAATAGGCAACTCTCATCAACTTGTGCATCTGCCAATAAGTAATATCCGCCAGCTAGGGACTGGATATACCCTCTATTCAACCAATCGCTTAGCTGCTGCCGGTGGAAATCAGGATCGAGCTTGCGGATATCATTGAGGTTGAACACCGGCAAATCCCTTATCTGGCGCTGAAAGTCTCTAAACTTCATAATATATTTCCGAATGACAATATTATTATTTGCTTATAGAAATATTTTAAGGATTTTCAGTAATTCTGTCAAGCATCTCAAAAAGGTAACGCCAGAGTCGCTTGACAATTCTCGAGATCGAAATTCCCATTCCAACTAGTAATATTGATGTGACTAAATTCCCCACAAACTGGTTCGGAACAGGTCCACGTGGGGGCACTTTACAATCAATGGTCAAGAGGCTATCAACATTGAATGGAGTTGATTTTGTCTCTTGACGTTTCTTTATCCCCTGCTGAAACTATGCCTGATTTGGATGATTACGTTAGTACTCAAGAAGCTACCGATGCTTTGAGTTCTTCATGTAGAATCTGTTCGCGAGTTTCTTCGTTATGGCAAGTTAGAAGGTTTGAAAATTGGGAGAACTTGGCTGGTCTCTCGAGAAGCGATAACTGATTGCCAGAAATGCACTGCAGAAAAAGCGAAACACGACCCCACACGCCGAGAAAGGCTTGTTGCAACCTTGACAAGTCTTTTTTGTTCGCCATACTCATTGTGTAACATAAGAGCGTGACACAATGAGTATCCATTTGGCTCTTTATTAATTTCATACCTTACCCGCCCGCCGGCTCGATGCCGGCCGTTGAAATATGGCGCAAGATGATGGTCTGAGGGAGATGGGGAGGAATAAGCCAGATTATCTGTTCTAGAATTGAGTATTGCCAAGGCATTATTTTTTCGCGATAATCAGTATAGTGGAATAAATTCTCGCACAAAAATCACACAGGCTGGTGCGTGGCAACATCGAAAATTACATAAAGAAAGCCACCCAGAGGAATTAATGTGGGTGGCTTTTGGATTTATCAACAGAAAAGGAGGAGAATGAGAGCTAGTGTTTCTGAAATTCAGTACAAAATTATCTTTTGGATATCTACATGATTACCCAATTGGACGGTGCATTCCCTCCATTTTTACCTGACAAACTCAAACCGGAAAGATTGAGCAGCTATAACTTGAAGAGGCCAGAAAAAAAATGACGCACGTTTGATCAATCGGGGAACACAAAAAAAGGAGAGTTCAATGAAACCTATTAAAAACATAATCTTCGTCTTCCTGACCGCGCTCGGGGCACTGCTTATTACCACGTGCTCCGCCGGGCTTACGCCTCAGATGTCTTACCAGGGGGTATTGACCGATGAGAATGGCCAACCCATGAATGGATCAGTACAGCTCACCTACCGGCTCTTCCATGAAGGCTCCGGAGGGAGTGAGCTCTACTCCCAAACGGAGGATGTCGCGGTGACCAACGGACTTTTTCACTCAGTGGTCGGACCGAGTACGGTTGTCGCCGGCCTCACTCCGGAGGACCTCACTGAGCCACTCTACCTGGAGGTTCAAGTCGCCAACGGCGTTTACACCGAAACCCTGACGCCGCGGCAGCGCCTGTACGGCTCGCCGTATGCCTTCACCTTAATGCCCGGCGCCGTCATTTCCAGCACCATGACCAGCAACCTCTTTCGTCCAAACGGTATTAATGCAGTTGTTTCGGTAAATAACAGCTACGATGGCGATCCAATTTCCGATCCCTCCCTGCCGGCCCTGCGCGTGATCGGGGAAACAGGAATAGAGTTGGCCAGCCCAACCGATGATAACGGCACAATTTTCTCCGATCAAAGCACGACCAGCAGTGACCTCTTCATCTACAGTAATGACAATATTCAACTATATGTTGACAACGACAATAACGAACAGGGCGTGTTCGCCTTCATCGGCACACCTGGAACATGTCAGATTGTTGCGGGCAATCTGAGTTGCTCCGGCACCAAGAGCGCCAGTGTCCAGATTGCCGAGGAAGACCGGCTGCTGTATGCAGTGGAAAGCCCTGGGGTCTGGTTTGAGGATTTCGGTTCCGGTACGTTGGTGGGAGGCCAGGCCACCGTGACCATCGAGCCGCTCTTCGCCCAAAGCATCAATCTGGGCGCGGCGTACCACGTGTTCATCACTCCGCTGGGCGACTGCAACGGTCTCTACATCGCCGAAAAGACCGCCACCGGCTTTACCGTGCAGGAACTCAACGGCGGGACTGCGGAGGTCGCCTTTGACTACCGCATCGTGGCCAAACGGGCCGGCTACGAGGATATCCGGATGGAATTATCCAATATTTCTCTCGAAGATGAATAAGGAGGCAAGACCCATGTTCAGGCGAAAACCGCTCTTAATAACCCTATTGGTGTCGATCGCGCTCCTCATCACCGCCGCCGCCGTCTCCGCCCAGCAATCCGAGGCGGCCCGGATCGATATGGCGAGGGCAGTGGCCGGGCCTCCAATGGGATCGCCGCACTATAATCTCGATTGGAACGTATCCGCCAACGGTGGCGGGACGATCACTTCAACCCACTACCAGGTCTCCTCGACCATCGGCCAGCCGGCCGCCGGCATTTCCGGGAGCAGCAATTTCGAAATCTGCAGCGGTTTCTGGTGCAAAGTGCTGGCGTTCTTTGAGATCAATCTGCCGCTCATCAATCGATGACCCCGTAGACCTCGGCAGCAGTTCGGGAAATTGTCTCTAAGTGCGACTTAGTACACCCCAAATCTCATAAATGAGAGAGGAAAGGGGCTGATGTCTCAGCCAGAAGTGACTGATGGTCAGGCGGAGACGATAAAGCGTAGCCGGAGTTTCTCGGCTCCGCTTGCCCGTGCGGTGGCAACGAGCGCGCAAGAGCCAAGCGCGGAAGAGCTGGAGCCGAACGCCGAAACCGCGTTACGCAGTCTTGTCTAAATAGGCTACCTCAGCTTAGATTGCTAAAAACGCGATTGTCAATGTGCAGGTTTTCAAACCGGGTTTATATTCGGATTTACTTCATTTGTTAAAGCAAATTCCGCGAAAAGTCCACGGCATTGATGTTCGAACCTTTACTCAATTCGATTGAGCGCAGGGTTTATTTCACATAAGCCTTATTATATTTTTTCTGTGAATTAGGCCGCTGCCGGGTACGCCTTCCGAATATACGAACTTCAATGTGTATTTGGAAGACGCGGCTACTTCGGAATTGCATATCAAGGCCAGTGATGAACCGGTCGCACCTTACTATGAACGCCTGGCGCGGCTGAATGCCAGTGGCTAGGGTGTCCCGGGCACTTCGGGAAAAAGTCATGTCCTGGGGGATTTCCGGGGGTAAAATTTGGGCATGGAAAAAATAATGGCGCGGGTAAAAAATGTTTGGTCATATATGGGATGGGATAACCTTATTGCCGTTCTCCTATTTGTTATTGGCATATTGGGTTTTGTAATTAAGCCACTTCCATTTGATCCAGTCTTGAACGAAATTTATTTGGGAACACGAGCAGAACTGATAGGTATTGGAATTGGTGTTTTTGTTATTGCCAATGCCGCTGATTACATGAATAGGCAAGCCGAAAAAAAAGCGGCTTATTTTGCAGATGGGCAGCCCGGACAATGGTTTTACTGTTGAATCGGTTAGGGCAACTTAAATCTAGAGGGTGGCTTAAAGACGGGTCATGTAACGATGCTGATCTGGTAGGTGCAAACCTGGAGGGAGCAGATTTATCTGATGCAGACTTGAGGGGTGTAGACTTGAGTGTGGCAAACTTAAGGTGGTCTTTTCTTGATGGAGTAGATTTGAGACGTGCAGAACTCCGTGGGGTAGATCTGAGTGATGCAATCTTGGAAGATGCAGATTTGAGTCATGCAATCATATTCGGCGCGACCCTGAATAGGGTAGACCTAAGTGATGTAAAACTGAAAGGGGCTATTTATAATGAGCACACAATCTGGCCCTATGGCTTCGATCCAGAAGCAGCGGGAGCTATTTTAGTTGATAGGGATTTAGAGAATGGATGAATTTAAAGAACTTGCAAAAGCACTTCTAACCAATGGTTTGGAGCAATTCATCTTGGAGGCGCAGGAAAAATATCTTCTGATCTTTCCAGGTCAATAGGATATTTTCTCTTCGGATTATTTAAAATTTCGGCTGTAACGCAGCATGCCGAGAAACACGAGGAAATTAAGTATCAGCGTGATCAAAATCACATACATCGTCACCTGGGGGCCAATGGGCTCAAAAAGCTGACCGATTAACCAAGGCGTCAACATTGACCCTAATCCAACACCCACAAAGAACCAACTGGTAGTCTGTCCGGTGATGGGCATCCGACGCTCGGCAAGGGTGATTGTGACAGGAAAGATCGATGCCATCGAGATACCCATCAAAAGGGTACCTCCCCATAATACAATCTGGGATGCAGGGAATAGGATAATAATGACAGCGCTGAAGAGGCACCCAATAAAGTTTATGAGCATTAAAACTCGAGGGCGCAATTGAGTTGCCAGGGGAATACTGATCAACCGTCCAAGTGTGAAAGCCCCCCAGAAAGCAGAGGTCAGGTACGCGGCGGTTGTTTCATCGGCGAGATTCAACTTCAAAGCATAAGTGTAAATCCAACCCCCAAAACCCAATTCTGCACCCACATAAAAAAACAATATCGCGGCGGTAAAGATGATTAATATCACTTGGGGTCGAGAATGTGTTACCACAGCGGTTGTTTCATTCTCGTCATCTGTAACTGTTGGGCTGGGTTGCCGTGCAACCCAAACGAAAATGGGCATCACCATTAGGGCCATAATAATATACCCAAGTTTGATATCCCCACTGAGCAGTGCAGTTTGTGCCAGAATAATTGGAGCAAGAAATGTACCTACCCCAAAGAAAAAGTGCAAGGCGTTCATAAAGGGGCTGACATTCCGGCGGTGTACCCAAATCAAAAGTGTATTACAACCTACATCAAGGATGCCCTCGAAAGCCCCGATCAATAACAATATAACAGCCAGCAACCATAACAACGGTAAAAATGGGATTAATGCAAATCCTATAGCCATTAACGCCAATAAAACCGCTAAGATGGGATGTCCTTTATATCGGTCATAAAGGCGGCCTCCCAGAACCGAGCCAAGAAAATACCCTCCTGATGAAGCCGTGAATAAAACGCTGATCTGGCTGATGGTAGAGCCAGTTTTTTCTGCCAAAGCAGGTAGAGAAGGTCCGAGCAAAGCAATGCCCATTCCCAGAATGATAAAAGCACCGAAATAGCCAATGGTTTGGTTCTGTTTTTGATTTGTTGAATTCAATGTGGTCTCCAAAATATTAAGTGCGCTCATTTTTAAAACAAATGCAGCGAAGCTTTTGTAGGGGGTGTTTTTTGCGGTGGCACCGCAAAAAACACCCCCCACTTTTCTCACTTATGCGCTAGTTCTTACTATGAGCTTTTTAGTAAATCCGCATATTAAATTAGAAACTTATATCGCAGTGCATTCACACAAGCTTTCCGGGTAATAAGCTATCGTTTGATTTCTAGCTTCACCGGCATGCACTCAATTGCCGAAGAAGCTGAGTTTTACCATATTCTCTTAGGAAAAGTATGTTCATTTTCATGCCCGCTGGGAAATGCTGTGGCGGGGTGTATCAGTAGGGGTGTTCTTTGAACAAAAAAATCAACCACCTTCCATTTGGCACGGAGATTTCTCAAAAACCTATTTTCGTTGATACGCGGATAAGGTTTACATCCAAGCATCTATTTGGTTATTATCCAATATGCCAAATTTCTTCTTTTTGTTACAGTGACGCTTGATGTGTTGAGTAATTTTCAAAAAACTATTGATTTGTTCGTAGAAATTGGATAAACTAGGGTAGAATGAATTTATCGTAACCACTTTTCTATTTCCCCCTGGAGGATAAGCATGACATATATTATTACCAGTCTTTGTCTACGTGATAGTGGATGCATCGAAGTTTGTCCGGTCGAGTGCATCGTCCCCGGCAATCCAGTCGAAGAATATCCCTGGATGTACATCGATCCCGACACCTGCATCGATTGTGGCGCGTGTGTGCCCGAATGTCCTTTCGAGGCCATCTTCCCCGAGGATGAGGTTCCGAGCGCCTACGAGGCCAGTGGGGGTGAGTACATCAGCCGCCCAGGATTAACTGGACACTACGAAGGCACAGATCACCACGGCGAACCTGTTGTGCTCGATTGTGTCAAACAGCTCGAAGCTGGTGAAGTCGTCGATCTGACCGAAGATATCCAACCAAACTATGATTACTTCGAGGACGGCCCAGGATACGGCTGATCGAAATTTTGTAGAAAGAAAAAAGAGGGAACCAAGAATGGTTTCCTCTTTTGATTTTAATCGATTCGCTGAGCGGAGCAGCAGGGTGATTTTCAGGTGGGTGCTGATCTCCGATGTATGGAGCAAACCCCTGGACAGCCAGCTATCTACTCAAGATAAATTCTTCACTATTCAATTTGACTTCTACTTGATCGCCGTAACCTATATTTGGAATCCACCCAGTAATGATCTCAATCGTAGAATTATCATGAAAATGCTGGGTTTTTGTTTCTGGGCGAGGAAAATAAACATATCCAGGATACCAACGATCGGCAAAAGAAATATAGCAACTTGAAAAAGAAAAGTCTTCTGGCGGGAAACCCGCAATCCAATTTACATTTCTAAAAGTAAATTCAGGCGCAACAAATTCAAAAGTGTGCGGCTTGATCGAAACATTCAATGTGCCAGAATAGAAAGCACTCAAATCAAGGCCGCGTTCAGCAAAGTAAGGCAACTGCATTTCGATCGAGCCTCTCGGATAAGGAGATTCTTTTGCCTTTCCAGATGCAATCTGATGGCCCTCTTTTATGAACCCTATAACGATTAGCCAGGTTGTTTTAGTAGCCATTTATCATTTTCCCAAATTAAATTACGAGGTCAAATCAGTGGGGGCGAGTTCCAAATGACTGGGGCTAACTTTGATCTCTGCGAAATTTTCAAAGGTTAAATCGCGAAATGGCAAATTTAAATTCGTTTTGACAACGTGGAATAACATAGCATAACTCTGCAGCGTGCGTAGCTCCCACAAAAAACCCAGCTCGTTACACATTTTTTGGATGCTGACGCCATCTGGCCCCTCAATTTCAGCGAAGCTACCAAAAGGCATCTCATCCAGGGTGACCAAGGTATCACTAAACTCGTAAACTGTGCGATATTTCTCGTAGATCATACTCACCTGATACCCTAGAACTTCCAACATGGCCTTGGCGTTATCAAAATCGTCAACTGTAAATTCGATCTCGCGACGGGCAGAAACACCATCCTTTACTTCACCAGGTCCTTTGTAAGTCAAACGGTTAGCGGCGTCCACTCGCAGGCGCAATACCTGTGCATTTTGAGTTAACAAGCCCTCTGGCGTATCGAACCGCAGATTTTGCTCATAGGTACGCGGTTGAATCAAAATTGCACCTATCCCCTCCAGAGTAGTTTTTACACGCTCAAGATCTGTCAAATAAAATTTTACCTCTAATTCTTTGTGGGCTGCTGCCATCCGCAAACTCCGAGATTCGATTACTGCTGAATTTACACTACACTTAACAAAGTTTGCTTGCGCTCCACACTATCCCCCACTTTGACGCGCATCCGAGAAATCTTGCCATCTCTGGGTGATTTCAGTTCATTTTGCATCTTCATCAACTCGAGGATGAGAAGCACCTCGCCTTTAGCCACCTCCTGCCCATCGGATACAGGCACGGTGACGACCAGTCCGGGCATGGGTGCCTTCAGATGGAATTCTCCGACCAGACTGGGCCCATCTCCTAAAGCCTGCCGCAAGCGCCGCTCACGCTCATCTTCAACATTGACCGAATACATGATGCCCTGCAAAAGCACTTCCCAGTCATCGTCATCCGGATACATATATCCTTCGTAGGATTTGTTATCCACGATCAGTGAATAGACGGGTTGACCACTGATAGAAGCAAAATCGACTTCATAAGAAACGCCATCTACGATTACTAGATTTCGATTGACGATCTCAATAGAATACTCTCGATCGCCGATGGTGGTGATATATTTCATAGTTTCACTCTAATTTCAGGGCCTCAGGGAATTACAGTAGTTAAGGGTATCCGTGGGGGTGTGCGTGCTTCGCACGCACACCCCCACGTTTCCTTTTCTTTCACAGAGATTCCCGAAGAGCCAAATTTCATTTAGTTTCAGTAAGAAAACTTGATACTGCCCAGAATTAAAAGTTGCCTTTATTTGCGTAAGCGTTCCCAACGGCTGAGCCACTTCCAGTTGCTGGTGTCGCGCTTACTGCGCCGGATCACATGCGTAGATCGCTGGGTTTGCTGATGAGCGATCAAAGTTGCCATGATGGCAGCAATATCTGGCTCGGTGGTTCGCAACCGTTCTGCATCTTCCATCGAAAAACGCTCTTCCACAAACCGGGTGTCGAACTGCCCAGCCATAAAGCGGTGGGAATCCATCAAATTTTGATGGAAGGGGATATTGGTTCTTACCCCAACGATGCGATACTCTTCAAGTGCGCGGCGCATCCGTAATATCGCTTCGGCCCGCGTCTGTCCATGCACAATCAACTTTGAGATCAAAGAGTCGTAATAGGGTGAAATCTCAAAACCGCGGTAGACACCGGTATCCACACGAACTCCCGGACCGATGGGCAACAACATATGCGTAATTTGTCCCGTCGAAGGCATAAAATTGCTGTAGGGATCCTCTGCATTGATGCGGCATTCGATAGCCCAACCCCTCATGCGCACATCTTCCTGAGCAACACTTAGAGATCGCCCGCGCGCAACGCGCACTTGCTCCTTAACTATATCAATGCCTGTGACAGCCTCTGTGACGGGATGCTCCACTTGTAAACGGGTGTTCATCTCAAGAAAATAGAAGTTTTTATCTTTATCGACCAAAAATTCAATCGTGCCCGCGTTAGTATATTCAACTGCTTGCGCTGCCTGGACAGCCACTTGCCCCATACGTTGACGCAGATCTTCATCATCACCCACGAATATGGAAGGAGACTCTTCCAGCAATTTCTGGTGCCGTCGTTGAATGGAGCATTCGCGTTCTCCAAGGTGAATCACATTCCCATGGGAATCGGCTAACACCTGAATTTCGATATGCCGGGCACCTTCGACCAGTTTCTCTAGGTAAACATTGCCGTCCCCAAAGGATGATTCTGCTTCCCGACGAGCTGCGTCGAGTAGTGCGGGCATCTCTTCAAGATTATTTACTTCGCGCATCCCCTTGCCCCCGCCGCCAGCCGCAGCTTTGACCAATAAGGGGAACCCGATCTGGGGAGCAATCGCCAATAATTCATCATTGCTCTGATATCCTTCCCCTTCGGTCCCAGGGACAATGGGAACTCCCGCGGCAGCCACTGTTTTTCGGGCAATCGTCTTATCTCCCATAGCGGCAATCGAAGATGCCTTGGGCCCGATAAAGTCTAAACCGGCATCCTGACAAGCCTGTGCAAAATCGGCCCGTTCGGCTAAGAAACCATAACCGGGATGGATCGCTCCCGCGCCGCTCCTCTTCGCGAACTCGATGATCTTATCAGCACGCAGATAGGATTCCCGCGACGGTGGCGGGCCAAGCAAATAGGCCTCATCCGCAAAACGGACGTGTAGGGCCTGGCGGTCTGCTTCTGAATACACAGCAACAGTTTGAATACCTAACTCACGGCAAGTCCGAATAATGCGAACGGCGATTTCGCCGCGATTGGCGATTAAGACTTTAGTGAACATAATTGCTCCGAAATCAACTGAGTAGATTCGTTTTGATTAAAAAGTATCCTACCACTGGCCAATGATATCAACAAGTAGGGTACTAAGCTGCCCGAATTTTCTGTCATTTTACTCAGCTCTTGGCAGGATCATCTAAGTTTGGCTAATATTTACTTATTTGCTTGACGGTATGCAGGTAGAACTAAAACGATGGTTTTTGGCCGTCAAGCTTGTGTAAATGCGCTGCGAAATAAGTTTCTACTTTCTAACTTCATATGCGCATCTACTTAACACACATAACCCCGATTTAGTTTTGTTTTGCAATAGGATTAGTAATTTATAGGGCAGGATTAGGCAAATCAAAGTATCACGGATTTTTCTATAAAAATATTTATGTAAGATGAATGGAATAACAAGTACAATCGCTTTGTCAGGTTTTAATTAAACTCTCCTAACCCTAAGGATTTATTGGTATGGCTATAAAAAAACATTTTATTCTTATTGTCATCATTTTCATGATGTTTATAGTAGGTTGCAGTATTGCTGCAGAAAAGGAAATAGGCGTCACTCAATCTGAAGCTCCTTCCAATATCAGCACACAGACAACTCTCCCTTTTCGCGACCCCTGTCAATCCAACGAAGACAAAATTGCCCGGTATCACTGAAACAGTTACTGCCCAACCGTCGAAAACTCCAACGCAGACCGCATCACTAACCAACACAATGACCCCAACTTCCACGGAAACAACCGTTGCCTTTGAAGTTGGGGAAGAAATTACCATTCAGCATCTGCAGAACCTCGAGATTTCTGGCAGTAAAATTATTTTCGAGGAAAAGCTCGCTGACCGTTCTAACTATCACCAGCACTTTGTGAGTTATATCTCAGAAGGGAACAAGATTTATGGTCTGCTGACCATCCCGTTCGTGGACCCGCCGGAAGGTGGTTATAAAGCCATCGTTTTCAATCACGGATACATTCCCCCAACAGCATACCGCACCACCGAGCGTTACACCGCCTACGTAGATTACCTGGCAAGGAGCGGTTTTGTGGTCTTCAAGATCGATTATCGTGGTCATGGGATCTCAGAGGGAGAACCAACCGGATCGTATTTCTCACCCGGATACACCATCGATTCGATTGCCGCGCTCAAGAGTTTGCAGACGCTGGAGATCATTGATCCTCAAGGAATTGGGATGTGGGGGCACAGCATGGCTGGCAACCTTGTATTGCGGGCGATGCTCATCGAACCGGATATCAAAGCCGGAGTGATCTGGGCTGGCGCGGTCTATAGCTATGATGATTTCGTCAAATACGGCATTGACGATAATACTTATCGCCCGCCAGCAACCCCAGACGACCAGAGTACCCCTGATCCCCGCAGAAACCGGCGCGAAATCTTCGATACCTACGGCTGGCCAGACACCCAGGTCGATTATTGGAAGGCCGTATCCCTAACAGAAAATATCGAATTCCTGAATAGCCCTTTACAACTCCATCATGCAGAAGAGGATACCGTGGTAAACATCGGCTACACTTTCGATCTGGCTGGTGTATTACAGGAACACAACAAAATATACGAGTTTTATATCTATGAAGGCGGCGGGCACAACTTGATCTCACCGTACTTCGAACAAGCCATGCAGCGTACGGTGGCATTCTTCCAAGAAAACTTGTGATGTTATCAAACTGGTGATGCAAATTTGACAGGTGAAAATGACATGGATGAGCATACAATTGTTCTGGTGGCCTACACTATATTTATCTGGCTTGTGGTGCTGCATACATTCGAAGAGATTGCCAGTGGAATATTTGAATTGGATATCAGTGGGCACAGACCTGGGAAGAAACACTACCTTTTGGTCGCCAGCGGTATTTCAACGGTGAATATGATTACCCTGGTATTGCTGATCCTTGGGCTAACCGTAGGGACATTTGTCGGGCTTTTCACCACCGCGGTTTTCGGTTTACTTCAGGGAGTGGTCCATACTGTTGGATATTTTCGGGAGGGGTGCAAGGCTCGCGGCCTGGGAGCCGGTTTCTATACTGCTCTCCCACTGACGACTATAGGAGCAGTCGCTTTTTATCTCCTGCTGAAAACCATTTAGGCCTATTCTTTTTCCAATTATCAACTTATTCTGTATAATAGGGATATGCTGTATCCTAGAGACCTTTAATTTTAATCAGATTCAATAAAGGAGTTTACAAATGGTCGAAGAAGCCTATGAAAAAGAATTTAACCGCAAAAAGACGCACGGCAGTTTCGGGGCAACACCGGCAAAATACGTAGCTGAGCACACCGTAGCTGCCGATGAAACCCTTAGCCATATCGCGCTCAAGTATTATGGCTCTGCTGTCAAAGACAAGTGGATGCTCATTTATGAAGCCAACAAAGCAGTGATTGGTGATGATCCAGGCAGAATTCGTCCTGGGCAGGTGCTTAAAATTCCCGAACTCCCCAAAGCTTAACCGAAATTCTCAAATAGATTGCAGGGGCGTAATTAAGTTACGCTCCTGTTTTTGTATTCACTGAGATAAAAACTAGCCCATGACAAGAACGAATGCATAAGTACCTAAGTTTCGCCCAAAATAATGGCAAGATGCTGCTGGGCGAATAGGGCAGCAAAGCCAGATTGCAACTCCTTGGCATAAGGGTCAGCCTGGTTGAAAACGATTTTGATGATATGAGCATGTTGATCTTGGACAATCATCCCATTCATACGAAAAACATCCCGAACCAGCCGGAGCAGGCCGAACTGGGCGATTTTGGGGCACCTGGGAGCCAGCCAGCGGCGTGCCCAGACCAGCAGGTTATGAGCCAGGACTTCCAGGAGGCTGAGCATAAACTGAGCTGGAAATCGTTTCTTGTTGCGTTTGGCAGTCCCCAAGCCTTGTTTGTCTTCCTTGATTTCGGTCTCGACGCCACCGCCCCTTTGGTCATAGAAGTAGACATAGGCCAAGAGAACTGCCTGGGGGTCATGGGCTCTGACGACCGATTGACCGGTGAGTTTCAGGACCTGTTGGGGAGCGAGGCTCGAGAGGATCACACCTACGCCCCACTGGCCATTGTTTTTCCGGCAGCGCACAGCAATGCGCTTGATAGGACGAACATAGTCTTCAGCTGGCGTAATCACCCAGCCAACCTGACGTTCCGGACTGCGGGGGTCGTCGAACCATTCAACCACGCTCTGGGCCAGATGTTGGGCCCGTTTGCCCGAATAGTCTTTGCCATGCAGTTGATAACCCCGGCCCAAGACCCAGTTGATATCACCCACACTACCACCGCCCGAGTCGACCCGCAAGATGGTGCGCTGACGTTTTTCTTCCTCTTGATCCAAATCCAGGGTCTTTTCGGCAGCTGTCACCAACGGTCGCAAAGCTTTGCTCAGCTGGGTTTTGCCATCGAAAAGCTGTTTGGCGAGGATTTCTTGATAGTGCGTGGCAATCAGGTAGCCTTCCTGACGCCCTCGACGATTGCGCTGTTTGGCAAAGTAACCCTTGGTGGCAAAGGCCGCTTTCTTGCCACAGGGTCGTCCGGTCATATCCACATCCAACAGCTGCCATGCTTTCTGGTAATCATGACGGTAGCCCTGACCGTATTGACCATAAACTCGATCCAAACCCACTTGCATTTGGGCCACATTCTCCAATGTGCAGGCATCCAGGGTATCCTGCACGACCGATTGCTCCGCACAACCTGCGCGACCAAAGGCGGCCTGCAGTCCCCGGTCGGGACGCACCCGCTTGTTGATCTCTACCAGGCCCTGTGCCCCGGTCAGAATAGCGATCTCCGCATCGATCAGCTTCTCGATCGGCGTGTATTTGACCGTTTTCTGGGCAATCTTGACCGGCTCAAAGACCGGCTCCAACAACTTCATTTCACATACTTTCCTGCCAAGGGCTGCCAACGTAGCATGCGCAGTGATATGTGCCTTGACCTCTTGGCTAATAATGATAGACTTGTCCATGGTGATAGTTTTTATTATATGGGGGATGTTTTTAAACATGTGAGAAAAAACTTCTGCTTTCAATTAATTACCTCTGCCTTGTTATAATCTAACCATGTCCATTTGGAAAACCTATCCCTCCAACTACCGTGAAATCGAAGTGCAGCAAATTCTCGCTGCTGTGCGCGCCGGGGAATGCGCCTCCATCGTTGGTTTGAGCGGCGCTGGCAAGAGTAACCTGATGGGCTACCTCGCTAATCGCCCAGATATCTTTCCACATCCCAATACCTTGGTAGACTGCAATCGACTGCGGCAAAACACCTCGGATGAACTCTTCCGGCTGATCCGCCGCTCTCTGGGCGAAAGCACAATTGTAAATGATGAATTTGAAGCCTTGGATTCGCTGATCACCAAATACCTGGCTGAAAACAGGGGCCAACTGACCGTATTGCTGGATCGTTTCGAGATTCTTGCCGACCCTTCGACCACCCTTCGACAGACTCAGGATGTCAACTCAGGGCCAGCGATCGCCTCGAACCTGAGAGCGCTGCGCGATGCTCACAAATATCAGCTCACCTTCGTGACAGCTACCCGCCGCCCCCTCGACCCGGTTAGCGAACTGGCCGAATTGTTCTTTGGCCACACCCTCTGGCTGGGACCCCTCAGCGAGAGCGACACCCAATGGAACGTTAGCCGCTACGCCCATCGAGTTGGTCAGGATTGGGATATTTCCATCGTAACCCAGATGCGCGAGCTTACCTGGGGATACCCTTCGCTGCTGCGGGCTGTTAGCGAAGCTTATGCTGGTGGTACCCAATTAGAATTGGTAAAGTTACGGGAACATCCAGCGATCCAAAAGCGGGTAAAAGAATTTTGGGATGACGCTCCCGCTGAAAGCGATATCCAAAATTCTGCTTTGGAAGGGCTGCCCCTCCTGGAATTGGCATCCAGCCCCCAAGACTTCGACACCTCCCAACTCACCGAAAAAGAGTTTCTATTGCTTGAATATCTGCAAAATCACCCCAATGAGGTTTGCACAAAAGATGACTTGGTGCGCGCTGTCTGGTCAGAAGATTTGATCTACGAACGCGGCATCCGTGACGACAGTTTAGCCCAATTGGTGCGCCGACTGCGCGTCAAAATCGAGCCTGCCCCGTCCTCACCACGTTTTATCCAAACCGTACCCGGGCGAGGTTATCGCTTCACACCTGAAAGGAAATAATCGCATGAAAGAAATGCACATTTTCGAAGCTCATGAAAGTTATGTGCTCGATTTGATCTTTACCAGTGATGATAAAACTTTGATTTCGGCGGGGATGGATAATTTCGTCAGACTTTGGGATGCGACCAACTGGCATCTGCTGGATATTTTCAAGGGACATGCCAACTCGGTAAACAGTATGTCGCTTTCTCCGGATGAAAATTTGCTCGCCACCGGGTCAACAGACAACACTGTCAAGTTATGGTCTTTCCCTACGGGGGAGGTACTCCATACCTGGCAAGATCGCAAGAAAGTTGTTTCAACGGTAACGTTCTCCCCCAATGGAGAATGGGTGGCCTCCGGATCATATTCGGGTCGGGCGGCAATTTGGAGCGTCGACGGAGATCCCATTTTAGCCTTCAAAGCAAATCCCAAGAATTTGTCATCTGTGACATTCTCTCCCGATGGGAAGCTTTTGACAACTTCCGGTCTCGGCGACGAAATCCAGATTTGGGCGCTGCCCTCCGGGGAAAAGGTTACCACGCTCTCAGGGCACAAGACTGCAGTTTGGCCGCTTGTTTTCATCGATGCAGGGAAGCGCTTGCTTTCACGGGATTATGAGGGCAAAATTATCGTGTGGGATACCCAAACCTGGGAACCGGTCCGAACAATCCAGCCAGAGGCACTCAAAGTGCGAGGTTTGCGCTTCTCTCCTGACGAAAAATTTTTAGCCCTTAGCCTGGAAGGTGCTGTCCAACTCTGGAATTTTGCCAATTGGGTAATGATTGCAGAACTTCCCATTAGCACCAAAGCGATTAACGGTATGGCCTTCTCTTCGGATGGCAAGATACTGGCCATTGGTGCAGCAGACAAGAAAATTCGAGTGTGGGATATTAGCTAGTTTTACCCACAAAATTATGTGGTTATCCCACATTTATCCCACATAGGAACATCTTATGAACCAAAAAATAAACGTACTGATTACTGTTCCTTTCACTGAAAAACAGCTTAACACGCTGAAAGCCGTGTCTTCTCGTTTGAGACTCATGGAACGAAAAGAGCGTTCAGCAGACGATATCCCCGCTGATATTTGGCAGAAAGCCGACATACTCTATACCGCAGGTCTTCTCCCAACCTTGCAACAAGCCCCGAATTTAAAATGGGTTCAGTTCCATTTTGCAGGGATTGATCGTGTGGTAGATGAACCTATCTTACAGCAAGGAGGGGTAATTGCCACCACCCTGAGCGGTGCGCACACACCACAGATGGGTGAATATGTGCTCATGATGCTCCTATCATTGGGTCACAGATTGCCAGATTTGCTAACTCTAAAAGGGAAGCCCGATTGGCCGAATGACCGTTTCGAGCGTTTCCGTCCCTCAGAATTGCGTGGCAGTACCGTAGGTATTATCGGGTATGGGAGCATTGGTCGTGAGGTTGCTCGGTTACTACATCCCTTTGATGTCACCATATTGGCGACCAAATGGAATGCAATGAAAACTCAAGATTCGGGATATACACAAACCGGATTAGGCGACCCTGATGGGGATTTACCTCGGCGAATTTATCCTTACCAGGCTTTGAAATCGATGCTTGCAGAATGTGATTTTGTGCTGGTTTCTGTACCACTGACGCCTGACACCCAATACTTGATTGGTGCAGAAGAATTGGAAGCGATGAAGCCCTCGGCTTTTCTCGTGGATGTGTCACGCGGCGGAGTTATCGATCATATCGCCCTGATCAGAGCCTTAAAAGACAAGAGGATAGCCGGTGCCGCACTGGATGTTTTTCCCGAAGAACCGCTATCCCCCAAAAGCCCTCTTTGGAAGTTGCCCAATGTGATTCTCAGCCCACATATTGCGGGAGCAACACCTCATTACAATCAAAGAGCTGTTGCATTATTTGCTGAGAATTTGCAGCGATTTATTGCAGGGGAGGCATTGTTTAATCAATTTGATATAGCACGCGGTTATTGATAGTTCACAATAACTACTTTTTTTCACAGTATCCCACAATCGTGTGGGATACTGTTTTTGTACCAAATATCTAGTGAATCATCTGGCTTTACTCACACCACAGGGGGGTGAAGTCATGTTATTATTTTTTTACTTATTATTTTGATGCCAGACTTTCTGAAGAGACAGGATTTTTTCCTATTTAGCCATGCTCGAAAACCTTATCGAAATATACAAGACCTTCAACGAAATCATATTGTCTAATCCACTCTCTACCATCGGCCTGCTGTTGGTTATTTCCTTTTTAGGGAGTAAGGTTTTTCAGCAATTCGGAATCCCACAAGTTGTGGGATTCATCGTTTTAGGCGTGCTGCACGGACCATCCTTCCTGAATGTGGTCCCACTGGAAGTTTCTCAAGAACTCCTGCTCATCAGCGAGATTGCCCTCGGTTTAATAGGTTTCGATATGGGGAGTCATCTGCGGCTGAAAGAAATCCGCAAACTGGGAAAAAGCATACTCTTTATTTTAATCTTCGAGGCCTTTGGTGCCTTTTTTCTGGTGACTGCGGGGGTCTACGCACTGACCCAATCCTGGTACACAGCCCTGATATTTGGAGCGCTCGCCTCCGCTACTGCCCCCGCAGCAACCGTGGATGTTTTGGCAGAATACGATGCCAAAGGACCGCTTACAACTACTTTGCTGGCAGTGGTTGGTCTGGATGATGCCCTTTCACTGCTGCTTTACAGTCTGGCCGCAGCCTTTGCCGCTTCATTGCTGGCTGGAGGTGAAGCCCCTACGCTGATCGAAATTATAGAGTTGCCCTTTATCGAAATTGGCGGTTCGATTATTTTAGGGGCGATTATGGGCTACGCCCTCAACTGGCTGATGCACCGCATGAAAAGCCATCATGATGCCATGGCAGTTTCTATTGGTTTTGTATTGCTGGCCGCAGGGATTTCGCTCGCAATGGATTATTCGCTGATTCTGACTACAATGGTTTTGGGCATGGTCACGGTCAACTGCTGTCCTGAGCACGGTCGGCATATCCGTTACACCATTGAGCAAGCTGGGCCGGTAATTTATGTGTTATTCTTTACCCTGGTAGGTGCACGCTTCCAGATAAGTTTACTGCCCACCATGGGATTGCTGGGATTAGCTTATATCATTTTACGTAGTGCGGGAAAATTCGGGGGGGCCTGGCTCGGGGGTAGGATTGGGGGCGCGGGAAAAAGCAGTGCGCAACAATCTGGGTTTTGGGCTGCTCTCACAGGCTGGGGTTGCTATTGGATTGGCTTTAGCTTCAGCTGCACGTTTTTCGCAATATGGCGAAGAAGGAAAAGCTTTGGGCAGCCTGGTCATTAATGTAATTACAGCCACAACCTTTGTAGTGCAGATCATCGGCCCAATTGCGGTCAAATTTGCCATCACGCGCGCAGGCGAAGCGGGGAAGGCCAAATTACAAGATGATATCTGGGCTTCTGAAGGAACGCCAAAATAAAAATTTGTGCCCTGCCCCGAAATTTTACCGGGAACCAGATTGACAAGGGAGCAGCCTCATCTAAATCCTACAGGTGTCAATCTGCAGCCGAAGTTGCAACCATTTCCCGCGTAACCTCTACACAATTGCACGCGCCGACCAGGGTAATCTGATCTCCTGCACTCAAACGGGAATCCCCATTGGGTACCACTAATTCTCCACCGCGGCGAATCGCCAAAACTAAGAGATCTCCAGGGAATACAATTTGACGCAACGGCCGGTCCAAAAATCGGCGGTTGTAAACTGCCACTTCACAGACTTCTTTATCATCATCGGTGCGGGTGAGCAATTCATAAGCGGCACGGTTGCGAGCCAGCAGGCCGAGCAGCACAGCCTGATCCATTGCAGCATTCATCGTAGTGACCCCCAGTTGATCGAAGCGCGAAATCTCACTGGGATCCGTGATACGCGTGACAACATGATCAATGCCATAAGTTGTGCGGGCGCGCTGGCAAACCTGGTAATTACGTTCGAGATCCGCATGGATGCACACCAACGATTTGGCGCGATCCAGGTAAGGCTCAGTAGCCGCATCGTATTTACTAGCATGTCCGGCAACGGCTTCAAAACCGCGCTCCTGGGCACGTCGGATACGTTCCTCATCAGGGTCAATTAAAACCACGGATTCGCCATGTGCGGCCAATTGTTCTGCTACCTGCAATCCAAGTAAACCCGCCCCAGCTACGATTACTGGGTGGATTTCATCGGCGGCTTTTTCGGGGATAATACGCAGGAAAATCAGCGGAGCAACTGTAACGGTGATGATCGCCACCAGGATGATATCCGCGTTGATGGCTTCAGAAATAACGCCCAATCGGAGACCGATGGCAGAGGCTGCAATAATCAACGAAAGGCGGGCAGAGAGCAATGTCCCTGCGCCCAAAGTCTCACGCCACCCAAAGTTGAACTTGAAAACCAGGGAAGGGATAATTTTGACAGCGAAAGCGGCCAGCACCAAAAAGGGCACCAGGAGGAGGGCTTCCGATGAACCGAGTAAAGCTTCCAGGTTGAAGCCAACCCCCACCATGATAAAGAAAATCGGGATGAAAAAACCAAAACCGATCGATTCCAGTTGATGGGCTAGTTCTTCATCTTCCGGGCGTCGTAATAGTGAAACGATAGCCCCTGCTAAAAAAGCCCCCAAAATTATTTCGGCACCTAATACTTCGGCTAACACCACGAAAATCAGCATCATTGTGAAGGCAGCGCGCACCTTAATCTGGGCTGTGGCGTGGCTGAGTTCATCCATTACACGGCGCACCCCAGGGATATGGTTGAAGAAAACATTGCCAAAACGATACATAAAGAAGAAAGCTACGAATAATACTCCGATCAGCAGAATATCCAGCGTTAGGCCATGTGAAAGGACAGCAACATCCACCGTAATCAACAGCATGGTGGCAAAATCTGCAATCAGGGAAGCCACCAAAAGGGTTTGTCCATAACGTCCGGTGCTCAGGCCGCGCTCTTTGAGCACTGGGACTACGATGCCCAATGAAGTAGTTGAAAGGATCAGCGCTGCCATCCAGATATCGTTTACATAACCGAAATGATAAAGGCTATACCCTACGATCGAAGAAAGTATCAGAGTCAAGAAAAAGCTCAACCCACCAATTGCCAGGGGACTAAGTTGGCGCTTCTCTGCTGTTTTTTGCTCAGTGGAGGGACGACTGAGCCGCAAACTAGAAAATTCGATTTCCATACCGGAGAGAAACATCAAAAACACGAATCCAAACTCGGCCAGTAAATCAAGCACAGGATCATGAGCCTGAACCCAGTCAAAACCACTGCGACCAATGATGATGCCCGCCAAAATTTCACCGACCACGATGGGCAAGCGCAAATTTTTGAACCGCGAGAGTACGATAGGTACCAGAAATGCTAGAAAAACAACCAACAAAAGGGGGAGAAAAGAAAGGGTTTCTTCCATAAGTCTAAGCCCTTAATAAAGAACGAGCAGTCTCTAAAGCATCCAGGCCGCCGAGTATGGTCATCTGATCGCCTAGCTGCACCCGCATATTGCCATGCGGGATCAGCAGTTCACCCTCCCGCGTAATCGAAACAATCAGCAAATCTCCACTCAGTTGGAGGTGTCGAACGCGTTTCCCATCTAACTGGGGGTTGCAAAGCTCGAACTCGCGGACATCTTGCTCATCCGTTGTTGAAGTCAGCAAGTTGAACAGCCCGGGATTGCGTACCAACATCGACATCAAAGAAGCCCGGTACATCCCTGGTGAGAAAGGTTTTACACCCACCTCCTGAAATTCGGGCACCATCGTCGGCTGGTTAACAAAAGCCACTACGGATTTAACACCTGCACAGATGGCGGCTTTGCTAACCGAAAGATTACGCTCATCAGTGGTCCCCAAAACCATAAAACTGCGGATTTTTGCTGGGCCAATCTCGATGAGGGTTTCTTCACATACGCGAGAATCAATCACTTCGAACCCTTTATTTTGGGTGCGCTCCCGGAGGGCTGTATCAGGTTCGATGAATTTTACCGTTTCACCGTGGTCTTGTAATTCACGCGCTACCTGGTAACTAAAATCGCCCTTAGCGCCAAAAATCAAGATGAATTTATCTTTTTCTTCAACCACCGGAGGCTGCAAAGCAGTGAACAAAACAGGCATCAAGAAAACCGTGAGAATCGAGAACACAATGATGGCGGCATTACTGGCCGGGGAAAGCAATCCCAGTCGTAAACCAATCACAGCCACAGCAATTTCTAAAGAAAGATGCGTATTCAGCAATAGTGCTCCCGCCAAAGTCTCCCTCCACGGGATCACTCGACGGAACAGTAACGCAGGAACAGTTTTGACCACCAAGGCCACAATCAACAGGACCGGTAAAAGCAACAAGCTGGTAGGCGATTCGAATAACGCCTTCAAATCCAATTCCACCCCTGCCATGATAAAGAATACCGGAATGAAAAATCCAAAACCAAAGGCTTCTAATTTGTGAACCAGGTCTTCATCTTGGGGTGCTTTAATTAGAGAGATGACCATACCGGCCAAAAACGCACCTAAAATCAATTCGGCACCTAATAATTCAGCCAGGACCACGAAGGCCATCAAAATTGCAATGGCGCCGCGAACTTTGAGTTGCACAGTGGCTTTGGATAACTCTTCCACCAAGTTGCGCACGCCAGGAACGCGCGTGAAGCGCAATCCAAAACGGTAAGCCACAAAAAAGGCGACGAATAATAACCCCAAAGATAAAATCTCAGGGTCGAGGCCGCGATCCAAAGTGATGATATAAACCGTTAATAAAAAGAACTGTAACGAAATCAGCCAACAGTGCAGTTAGAAAAATTAACTGCCCCGAAGGTTGTTGTAACAGACCACGCTCTTTAAGCACTGGCAATAACACGCCCAATGAGGTAGCACTCAGCACAAAGGCCAGCAGATACGGATCGCCTTCCAAACCAAGCCGAGTGAGTAAAAATGCCCCTGGGATCGCCATGAATAATGTCAACAAATAAACAATAAAGGCCAGCCCGGGCAAATTGGGGCCAGGATTTGGTTCTTCTTTTTCGTGTGGGGGAAAGAGCTTACCAAAATCAATTTCCATCCCCGCCAGGAACATCAGAAAAGCCAAACCAATATCGCTCATGACAACTAGAGTGGGGTTAGCACCAACCAAGTTCAAACCGGAGTGGCCAATGATGACCCCGGCGACGATTTCGCCAACTACTACAGGTACGCGCTTGAAAACGCGAGAGCAGCAGCGGAACCAAAAACGCCAAAAATAAAACTAAAAGCAAGGGTATAAAGCCGGTTCCGGCATGTTCTTCCATAAAAATCCTCCGGGCGCAAGTTTATCATAAGGCCCATATATCAAAGGTTAATAGGCCTTAACAGATTAGTTATTTATCACGATTAAATTGCACAAAAACACAGTTTTATAATCGGTTACGCACATCTGTGAAGACCATTCCCCCTTGTATCCCTAAAAAACTTAAATTCAAAACCATCAAAAAGTTTAACTTTCATCCAGCGCCAACTTGAGAACTTCAGCAAGTCTCAGGCGTCCAATAATCTTCTGCTTATCATCGACAACCGGCAAGACGATCAAATCCGTATCAACCATCACTTTCAACCCATGTGCCAGTTTGTCATCCGCCTGCACGGCTGCCCCATTTGTCTCAGGGCGTAAGATATCACCCACTAACGAGGCTTTAATCAGGGAAACTAAGCGAATGGTCTTGTTCATATCGGTTAAGGGCTTGAGGGTCACAGCTCCCAACTTGGCACGGGCCCAATCGAGCATATCAGTGCGGGTGATAACGCCTAAAAAGCGCTCGTTTTCATCAACAACAAATATGCCACGCAGCTCAGCATCATGGGCGAAGTTGGAAACCACCTGGCTGAATTCATCCGTTCTCCTCAGAAGCAATGGTTTTTCTCCATCTAGGTGGCAGGCTTCTTTGACAGTGATTTTTTGTAAAGCAATCATGGTGAGATCTCCTTATTAAGGATTTTAAAATTTCAGGGATACAAAGGCCAGATCAACGGGAGTGTCAGCATTATAACCAGGAGTAAACCTACATTCAAGAGTACGCCAACCCGCGTGTAATCAGAAAATTTATACCCTCCCGGCCCAAAAATGATCACATTGACCTGGTGGCCGATAGGCATCAAAAAAGAGGTTGAAGCCGCTAATACCACACCAATCACAAAAGAACGAGGGTCCGCTCCCAAACGGAACGCGACATCAATCGCGATGGGGGTAACCAAAACTGTGGCGGCAGCATTTGACATCACCTCGGTCAGCAATCCAGTCATTACATAAATACCGGCTAGTACCGCTAATGCCCCCCAGCCACCAATCAATTCAATGATCCAATTCGCCATCAACTGCGCGGTTCCGGTTTTTTCCATCGCAATACCTAAGGGCAGCATCCCTGCAATCAAAAAAACCGATTTCCATTCAATCGATTGGTACGCTTCTTCCATACTCAATGCCCCGCTGAGAACCATCAGAATCGCCCCGATGAGTAAAGCGACTGGCACAGGCAACCAGCCAGTTGTCACCATGACTAAGCCACTCAACAGAATTGCAACGGTCAAGGGGGCTTTGTGTGTTCGACGCGGTTCCAACGGGGGATAAGTGTCCAACATCAAAAAATCAGGGTCCCGGCGCAGGGCAGCCATACGCTCGATGGAGCCTTCTACCAACAGAGAATCACCAAACTGCAAAGGGATCTCGACCAGACGCTCGAAAAGGGTGGTGCCTTCATGACGAATGGCCAGAACCGATAGGCCAAAACGCGTTCGAAAATCGATATCTGACAGGGTTTTCCCGAGCAGTTTCGATTTGGGTGATAGAACCATTTCAGCCAATTTCAAAGAGCCATCCGGAATGTGGGTTGCACCGTTCTTTCCTTCTGGTGTGGGCGCCAACCCCAAAGAGCGAGCCTTTTCAAGTAAAGCTTCTGCAGAGGCTTCTAACAACAGCCGATCACCGCTTTCCAATGGGTGATCAGAGCGGGGGCTAAGGATGCCGCCTTCGAGTGTATCGATCTGCAAAATATTGAGGTCTCCCCAGTTTACCGCGCGCACCATCTTACCCAACACAGCCAAATCCATCTGTATTTGTACTTCGGTAAGATATTCACGAATGGGATAATCTTGAGATAATCCCGTTCCAGGGTGCGCGCGGGCAATAAATGCCGCCCCACCAAAACCATATACAAAACACCGGTGGTAAGCACAATTACCCCCATAGGGAAAAAATCGAAAAATTCAAAGTTGGGGATCTCGGGATAATTTGCGAGAATACTGGAAGCCAGGATATTGGGCGGCGTGCCAATCAGGGTGATATTGCCACCCGTTAAGGAAGCCCAGGCGAGAGGGATCAGCAACTTCGCCGGAGAGATTTTCATCTCGCGCGCAACACTCACTACAGCTGGCAGCAAAATGGCTACAGCACCGATATTGTTCATAAATGCCGACATAACCCCCACGGTAACCATGATCAATACAATCAAGCGAACCTGGTTATGTCCCGCCAGCCGCAAAATGAAACGAGCAATGACATCTGCAACTCCACTGCGTGTCAGCCCTCCGCTGATGATGAAGACCGCCCAAACAGTGATAACGGCCGGGCTGGCAAAACCCGAAAAGGCCTCCTCAGGTGTGATCAATCCGGTTAGGGTCAAGGAAACCAAGACCATCAAGGCCACCAGGTCTATACAAATCTTCTCACTAATGAAAAGCAACAAAGCTGTCCCCATGATAACGAAGATTAGCAAATTCTCATTGGTCATTATTCAGCTGTTCCTTCTTCAAATTCCGGTTCTACACATTGGATACGGACCATTTGGATACGGAAACGTTCCATCGCTTCAACGACAAAAGAGTAACCCCTAAAAATCACTGCATCCCCCTCCTCTGGAATTTCCCCTAACTCTGCCAAGATGAACCCGGCCAGAGTTGTATAAATGCTACCCGCCTCAAACTTGACGCCCAACAGTTCTCCAACTTCAGAAATTGCTGTTCCTCCGGAAATGCACCATTCACCTTGTTGGCCGCGTTTGGGTATCTCGGCAACCGGACTGTGTTCATCTTCAATTTCACCTACAATTTCTTCTAATAAATCTTCCAGCGTTATGATGCCATCCGTGCCACCAAACTCATCCAGTACAATGCCCATTTGCCGGCCGGCTCGAGATAAAAGAGAAAAAGCTTGGGGCAGTGTAGCTCCTGCGGGAATATAAACTACCTGTCGGGTTAACGTTTCGATTTTTGTTTCAGGTGTAGCCCAGATCAAATCTTTTATATGAACATAACCCAAGAGCTTGTCAACATCACCACGATAAACAGGAAATCGAGAAAAACCGAACTCTTTAGCGATTTGTAAACCTTTTTTTGCTTGAGTCTCACCTGCTAATGCAATGATTTCAGTTCTGGGCGTCATCACGTCACGGGTGGCACGATCAACATAATCGAATACACGCGTAATCATATGCTGCTGAACAGGTAAAAAGATTCCCTGAGCAGTGCCGCGCCGCACTAAGAACTCAACTTCTTCGGGGCTGATACGGTCATCAGCCACCGCTGAATCCCCAAATAAGCGAAGCACAACATCAGCAGAAAACATTAAAAACCGCACCGGCCACGCCACAATCCGGGAGAGAAATTCGAAAAAACCTGCCACTGACATTGCCCAGCGTTCGGGTTTGCGGATGGCGAGGCGTTTGGGGACCAATTCGCCTAAAAGCAACGAAGCATAAGAAAGGGTGACCACCACGATCGCTAACGCAATTTGATCAGCATAAGGTGTTAAGAACGAGATTTTCGCGACTTGAGGAGCTAACCAACGAGCAGCTTCAAGTCCACCGATGGCCGAAGCAAGGGTTCCTACCAGGGTGATGCCCACCTGTACCGTGGCAAGAAACTCACCTGGTTCGCGTTGTATTTTCAGGGCTCTTTTCGCACGGGTATTGCCAGCATCTGCTTGCGTTTGCAGCCGAGTTTCTCTGGCCGAAACGATGGCAATTTCTGCCGCTGCAAAAAAACCATTTGCTAAAATTAGAACCAATATAAAGAAAAAATCTAAGGCCATAAAATCGAACTCCTCACAAATTTATCCAAAACGAAGAAGTAAAGAAATCCCCAATTTATTCTCAGCTTTTTTTATAAAACTTGAGCTTGAGACAAAGGCCTGCATTCGCGAGCAGCCTGCGATTTGTTACAAATTTTATGCTGTGCTAATCTCTGCAAATTCATTGTCACCATCAACGGATGGAAAATCCACACAGGGATCATCCTCTAGTTCATGAGTCAATTGGTCATAATGACCTCGAAGGTCATCTCGAACCGTGCCTTCCCAGAGAGGAGAACCATCAAAGTAGGCGGCGCGGGCTATGCGGTGAGCAGCAACCGGACCTGTCAGGAGCAAGAAAAAGATCGTGGCGACTGCCCGGCTGGTCGTTCCAAGATCATCAAAATAGAGTGCCGCAGCCAACAAAATGAACCCTGCTCCCAGTGTAGATGCCTTGGTAGCGGCTGACATCCGTAAAAAGATATCGGGCAAACGCAACAATCCAACACCAGCCAGAAACATCAAGAATGCGCCGAGAACAAACAGAATCATGCTAATGAAAACAATTGTCGTCATGAGCGTCTCTCCACATAAGCGGCAAAAGCCACGGTACCTAAAAACGAAACCAGCGCTAAAACAGTGGCCACATCCACAAATACCGGTTGATCGGTCACAACCGCAAAGATCACAATAATGCCAATCCCCAAAACAGACATCATGTCTAGGGCAATCACTCTCCCTGGCAGACTTGGACCACGTAAAAGGCGGATGAAAGCAAAAATCACACCAAATACCAGGAGAGGCAATACCACCCAGAACAGCAGAAAATCCAGCACCGGCATCATCGGGTCACCTCCAATACGCGGCGTTCTAAATCTTTAATACTCAAACGGAACTGGTCGATATCGTCGGCATACATGGTATGGACATATATGACCCGGCAATCGGCAGAGATATCCAGCGTTAGGGAGCCTGGTGTAAGCGTAATTAGATTTGCCAACAAAGAGATGGAGAGATCACCCTCGGCTTCCAAGGGGATTGCCACAATTGCGGGGGTCATGCTCATTTTTGGGGAGAGCACAGTTCCAGCAACCCGTAAATTTGCTACGAACAGTTCTCGTAGATAGAAAAAGGCAAAACGGATCACCAAAACGGCGCGCTGGAAGTAGTTCTGGGGATCTCCAGAGCGTTGTAACAAACGCAGCATCAAATAGCCTAACAGGAAACCAACCCCAAAATTGAGCGGGTCAAACGCTCCTGTCAGAGCCATCCAGGCCAGGGCCAATAGAAGGTTTAGTAACAACATCAGTTACCTCCTCCAAAGACAATGTTTATATATTCCAGCGGCGCTAACATCTGGTTGGCAGCACTTTCGGCCAGGTTAAAGGCCGGCTCGGGGACCAAACCAAGAGCGACAATCAACAATGTTAAGACGACGACCGGAGCGACTTGTAATTTCCAAGCAGTAATTTCAACGTGCATCACAGGGTGTTCATTTGGAGCGGCCTTCCAAAAGGCCTGGTTCCAAATTTTCATCATTGAATACAAAGTCAATAAACTCATTATTAATGCGACGGCTAAAACCAAGTAAGCCTCTTCACTTAATCCAGCCCGAAAGAGCGCCAATTTGGGCCAAAAGCCTGAAAATGGAGGTAATCCCGCAAGCGATATCGCGGGAATGAAAAAGAGTAGAGCAACCAAAGGCTGCGATTTGTAAAGCCCCCCTAACTTTTCAAGCGTATAGGTGCCGCGCAATTTATAAACTAGACCACTCCCTAAGAATAGGGTGGTTTTTACAATCATATGATGCACGGTATACAAGATCATCCCGGCCAAGGCTATAGGGGTGTAGAGCGCTAAACCAAAAAGCATGAAACCAATATGGCTGATCAAATTAAAGGAAAGAACCCGGCGGAAATCGCGTTGGGAGATTGCCCCTAGAATACCGATCAACATGGTAAGCCCAGCTAAGATCAAAAAGATTCCATGGGTGAATTCGGTATCATGAACAAAGATCAGCGTGAAAACCCGCACCAGAGCATAAATCCCTACTTTCGTAAGCAACCCAGCAAAAACCGCCGACACTGCTGCTGGCGGGGTGTGATAAGCTGCCGGCAACCAGAAAAACAAAGGGAAAATGGCAGCCTTGAGTCCAAATGCCACCAGAAACATCATCGCGAGAGCCGTAATCAACCCATGATCGAGAGAGGGCAGGGCGATGGCCAGATCGGCCATATTGAGGGTACCAGCAACACCATATAAAGTCCCGACCGCGGCTAAAAAGATCGCGGATGAAATTAAGTTGAGTGTGACATATTTGAGAGCTCCTTCCATTTGGGCGCGCTCTCCGCCTAAGGCCATGAGCACAAAAGAAGCAATCAACATCACCTCAAACCACACATATAAGTTAAACATATCCCCAGTCAGGAACGAACCCGATATCCCCATAACGAGTACGAAAAACAATGGATAGTAGCCGTGAGCTTCTCGAGGCTCATCAATATTACCGAGTGAATATATGGCTACGGCCAGCACAATTACTCCCGTGATCGCCAACATAATCGCGCTGAACAGATCGGCTACAAAGGTAATCCCAAAGGGGGGAGCCCAATTCCCCAATTGCACCACGCGTATCCCCTCAGTTTGCACGCGATAAAGAAGCCCAAAAACAGCGATCAGATACAGGCTGGCTCCAATAACCGTAATACGACGCTGCCAGTGGCACTGGTTCCAGAATAAGACTAGAATCATGGCTGTCAAAAGAGGGATGAGTAAAGGAAGTGTTATCAAAATTTCTCTCATAATAATCCTTAGATATGATAATCAGCTTCGTGAATTTGCTCCAGATTATCTGTCCCCAAAATCTGGTATACACGTTTGAGTAGCACTAGAGCGAAAGCTTGCACCCCAAAACCAATCACGATCGCGGTCAGGATCAAAGCCTGAGGTAAAGGATCTGCATATGAACCCACCATCTCTTTAGCCCCTTCAGAAATCAAAGGGGGCTGGTTATGATTCAATCGACCAATCGTGAAGATCAGCAAATTGGCTGCCTGTCCCAACAAGGCCAATCCCAAAATCAGCTTGACAATGCTGCGCCGCATCATCAGATAAAGGCCAGCAGCATAAAGTACGCCAACAAGAAAAGCTAATATAATTTCCATAGCTACACCTCCGTATCTTCAGCTAAAACGAAGATAATTTTCAAAACCACTCCTAAGACCACAAAATAAACACCGAGGTCAAAAAGCAGCGGGGTTCCCACGGTGCCTAAAATAGGCCAGGGACGATCCAGCCAAACATCGGTCAGGTAAGGGTCTCCAGATAACCAGGCAAACATACCGCTAACCGCAGACCCCAGCACACCTACGCCGATCAGAATGCGTGGGTCAAGCCGCAGTACTTCACGAGTGCGGGCAACACCAAAGGCCGTCTCATACAATGCAAAAGCCGCGGCAGCAACCAAGCCTCCAACAAATCCACCTCCAGGTTCGTAATGACCCCGCAGCAGGAGAAAAATGGAGAACAACAATAATAATGGCAACATCAAGCGTGCCGCAGTCGATAAGATGAGAGATTCAGTCTTCATAGTCTACTCCTCTGCTCTTAACTTCATCAAAGCAAATACACCGATGGCAGCGACCGCCAAAACCGTGATTTCACCCAAGGTATCTATGCCTCGAAAATCTACTAAAATCACGTTGACAATATTCCGTCCTTTGGCTAACACATAACTATTATCTGAAAAATAGGGGGACAAACGCGAGACTAACGGCTGAGAGGTAACGATCAGCACCAATAACGTCATCATCGACCCTGCTAAAATGGCGATTACTGCGTCTCGAATTCTCGACCTTTGGCGAGAATATTTCTCAAAACGAGGCAAGCGATATAAAATTAGCACGAACAAAATTACAGTTAGGGTCTCAATTGCAAACTGGGTCATGGCTAAATCAGGGGCGCCAAAGAGAACATAAATCATCGCGACCCCAAACCCAACCACACCCAAAGAAGTCACGGCTGCCAGGCGTGATTGTGAAAAAACGACTGCTATCGTTGCAATCAAAATAATGATGGGGAAGAATATTTCGTAAAAACGCAGATCCCCCCGCCAAGAAGCGAATAAATTCAACTCATCAAGGTTACGCAAAAGGGCATATCCAACCAACAACAGGGCAAACGCCACAACCGTCACAATATAATTCGGCAGCGAACCATTTTGGATCAGGTGGGTTTGCCAAGCGGCCAATCGGTCAAGCCGTCGAAGGGACCCCTGGTATATTTTTGCAGGACCAATCTGAACACCCAAATCAAGGCGGTGGACCAACCTCCTAACTGGATTTTGGACAAAATAGAGGAGCGCACCCACCCCAATCGTAATAACGCTCAAGATCAGCATGGGCGTGATCCCATGCCACAAAGCCAGCTTCACTTTGATAGCTTCACCCATCACGGCATTAACTGCGGGGGCTACCAATATTTTTCCCACCCACCCTGGAAAAATTCCAAATAACAAGCTAAAACTAGCCAACAATACGGGACCCAAAGTCATTTGCCAGGGTGCTTCATGCACCTTTCGAGGTGTATCCAGAAATTTTCCCCAGAAAGGACGGATGGCCACAATCCCGGCAACAGCAACTAAAAAAACACTGGTGATCATAGCCACACCAGTCAGCAGCGGAGCATAATTCTCGGCTTCCAGGGTGGCTTCATAAAGCAGTTCTTTGTTTATAAAACCCAACAAAGGTGGGATGCCAGCTTGAGAGAGTGCGGCTAACGCAACCACTGACGCAGTTATCGGCATCAATCGTCGCAGACCTCCCAACTGGAGAATATCGCGAGTCCCGGTTTCGTGATCTACAGAACCAGCCGCCAAGAAAAGCGTCCCTTTGTAAAGTGCATGAGCAATGAGCAGAACAATAACTCCTTTTATCGCCAGCGAACTTCCCAGCCCAAGCAGAAAGGTCAACATTCCCAGGACACTGACCGTCGAATAGGCCAGAATTTGCTTGAGATCGGTTTTGCCAAGAGCCAACCATGCGCCCAAAAACATGGTGACAGCGCCAACTGGAACGATAATGCCTGTCCACAAAGAAGTGCCCCCTAACACCTGTGACAGTCTGGCCAGCAAATAAATCCCGGCTTTTACCATCGTTGCAGAATGTAAGTAAGCACTCACCGGTGCCGGAGCCTCCATTGCACCTGGCAGCCAGAAATGGAAGGGAAACTGGGCAGATTTGGTGAACGCACCAAACAAAATTAGAATGAGGACAGGAGCATACATGGGGGATGCCTGAATATCCGCACTTTGGGTGAATAAAACTTGCAGGTTATAACTCCCTCCTGCAATACCCAAAAGCAAAAAGCCAATTAAAAGCAATAAACCACCTCCCCCTGTGACCAACAAGGCTTGCAATGCGGCTTTACGGGAAGCTTCTTTTTCATGATAGAACCCAATCAGCAAAAAGGAACTGATACTGGTCAATTCCCAAAAAACGAATAAGGTGATTAGGTTACGGCTGAATACCACCCCCAGCATGGCAAACATAAATAACACAATGAAAAGATAGAAACGTTTGATCGCAGCATACCCAGCCAGATATGCGCCAGCATAAAGCATTATCAGCGTGCCAATACAGGTGATTATCAACCCAAAGAGTAAACTTAGCCCATCAACCATCAGGGAAAAACTCACCCCTAAACTGGGTACCCAGGAAACTGATGCAGTGAGAACTTCTCCATGCATCACACCCGGAATCAACGTTACAAAGTAAAGAGCTATAAATGCCGGAATTAATGCCACGACATACCCAAAATGGAAATATGGTTTTATTGGTGCAACTTTGCTCATAAACGCCTCTCTGTTGTCTTGTAGTATAAATAATTTACTCACATGTAAAATATATATATTTTAGCAGTCTTAGTAGTGCTTGGGGAAAAGTGGATAACTAAGATTAGGCCGAATAGAGATTGCAAATATGGGTGAATTTTCTTTACTACACCCATATGTAGCGGCCTTGGCACTATTTTTTCTCCCCAAGACGTTTGGGGAGAAAACGCGATACTTTTGAATGTTTTTTCACTTCCCACAAGAAAAATCGCTATCTGGATAGTACTTAAGTTCTACCCCCATATATGGGTGTCCAGTGCTGGTGTGTTTTGGAGAAAAAGGGTCGAGTTTTCCCCAGTTAACCTACCTTTTCCACAGTTTTTCGCGAGTTATCCACAGATTTCGTCTTCGCTATAAATAAAATATGGGACGAACTTACCCCATATCTGGGAGTAATATGAAGAATTTGTGTTTATTTCGTCTTAATTTTATCGAGCGGACATTTACAACTGATCCCTATGCCGCTTTCGTCTGCCCAGCAATTATTGGCTGATATGCATTGGGATTTTTCTTTTACTTTGGTTTTTAGCAGATTCGGAAAATCAGGCTCGGAGATTAATGGGCGGCAAAGTGAGACGAAGTCAGCATCACCCGAAGCGAGAACATCTTCCATCACATTTCGAGTGCGCAGGCCACCCACTAATGCGATTGGCAGATCTGTGACAGACTTGGCACGTCGGGCTAATTGGCGGAAGTAAGCCTCTTCTTCGGGTCGGCAAATCCCTTTTTTGCTGTTAGGTGCTCGGATGCCACCACTGATTTCTATCCCGTCGATTCCCATCTTGTTCATTTGTGCGATCACACGGGCTCCTTCATCGCTGCTCAAACCACCTTCTATTCCATCCTGCATACCCAACTTAATCATAACAGGGTAATCCAGTCCGACTTGTTCTCGGACGGTGTTTACCACCTCCAAGAGAAACCGTGAGCGATTTTCAAAATTTCCGCCCCATTTATCCCTCCGCTGATTGATATAGGGCGATAGAAATTGATTGATCAGGTACCCGTGAGCTCCATGTAGTTGGACTCCGTCAATGCCCGCTTCTCTGACCCGTTTGGCGGCTCGAGCATACGCTTTGATCAGCATTTCAATATCGTCGACTGTCATCTCGCGGGCGGGCTGTTGTAAAAATTCTGCATCGATGGCTGAGGGTGCAATAGTGCCCGGAACTAACTCTTTGGCGCACTGCATCCCGCCGTGATTGATTTGCACAACAACCTTGCCCCCTTCAGCGTGGATTATGTCCGCCAGCTTTGCCAGCCCTGGGATTTGCGCGTCTTCATAAATTCCCGTCATCTCAGAATGGCATTTGCCCGATGGATGTACGTACATATGCCCGGTGATGATTAACCCAACCCCGCCAGCGGCTAATTCACGATAAAGATCATAATACTGCTGCCGGGGGTAACCGGCTTCATCCGCCATCCGTTCTGCAGTGGCAGAGCGCATAATACGGTTGGGGAGTTCCAGGGAGCCAAGCTTAGCGGGGCTGAATAATAAACTCATTTCAACATCCTTTTTTGCTTTTGGGAAAGGGGTACTCAAATTTAGTGGATCGCGATTTTGACAGATTGAGCACACTGAACGCGTTGAAGTGTGCGGGTGGGTTCAGGATGCTGCGTTTGATCTGATTTAAATTCTAACGCGAATGACGCGAAAAGACGAATAGTGCGAATTTATTTCTGTATTCGCGGAATTTGCCCATTCGTGAAATTCGCGCAGAATCTTTACCAGGGGTATTCATTACCTTCCCAGGTGAAGAATTTCCCATTATCTTCGGTGGTCAGGCTATCTATGACTTTCCGCAATCCTTGTGCAGATTCCGTAGTCGATAGGTGGGCAGCAGGACCACCCATATCGGTGCGTACCCAGCCAGGATGAATGGCGATCACAGTAACACCTTCTATTTCGGGCTCCCAGGCCAGAGAACGGGTGTACATGTTCAAGGCTGCTTTGCTGCCATAATAGTTATAACCACGGAAATGGCCCATCCGTTCAATCGAGCCTGCTTCTGAGGACACATTAATCAGTTTGGGGTGATTCCCCTTTTTTAGTAATTGGATGAAAGCTTGCGCAACCAACACAGCACTCACGGCGTTGACGTGGAGCACCCTAAGCAAAATTTCGGCTTTTACTTCTGATAAGTGTTCATCGCCACCATGGACGGCTGCATTGTTGATGAGGATATCGAGCCCATCAACTTCAGTGGCGACCTTGGTTGCACATTGGATGATACTTTGCTCGTTTGTAACGTCCAACGGTAGGATGACTACCTGGCCAGGGTGGTTTGTGGAAAGCTCATCTAAAGCAGCTGCGTTTTCTGGGGATCGGCAGCCAGCGAAAACCTGATCACCGCGGGCGACATATTGAATTGCAAGTTCTAATCCTACCCCGCGATTTGCACCTGTAATCAGTATGCGTTTCATTCTGGCTCCTTATAAGTCCATCATAAATTTAAATATTTTATCGTTGATATCTGGTAAGCCTTCGTGCCCGAAATCGGGGTATAGTACCAGAGATTTTGGGGCAGAAATCTTATTATAGGCAGCAAACTGGGTAGATGGTGGGCAGATCGTGTCCATCAGGCTTACGGCCATACACACCTCGCCCCTAATACGGGGGGATAAATGCTGTATGTCGATAAAACCAAGGTTGGTGAAAACTTCAGTTTCGCGCTCGTGTCGAGGATCGAAGCGACGGAACCAAGCGCGTAATTCATCGTAAGCGGCCACATCTTGGTCGATCTCCCAGACGCGCTGATAATCGCACAGAAATGGATAAACGGGGGCGGCTTTTTTGATACGCGGTTCCAGAGCAGCACAGGCCAGGGTCAAGCCACCACCCTGCGAGCCACCGGTCGCACCGACGCGGTTCTCATCGACATCAGGCATTTCCATCACTATTTTTGCGAGCTGAGCGGTGTCGAGAAAGATGGCGCGGTATAGTAAATTTTTGGGATCATCATCGAGCCCTCGGACGATATGGCCGTTGAGAGTCCAGCCTTTGACTCCGCCGGGGTCTTCGGATTGCCCGCCCTGCCCGCGGCAGTCGAGTGCCGCGACGGTGTAGCCAGCGGCTACATACGGTAATTTGTCAACCCAGTCACCAGCATTCCCAGAATAACCGTGGAACATTAGCACGGCAGGACTTGGTTTTGTTAATCCTTTTGGCTTAAGCAATTTGGCATGAATACGAGCGCTGCCAACACCAGTGAAATATAAATGGAAACACTCAGTAAAATCAACCTGGAAGTCAGCGGGGGTAAGCTCAACCTGGGGATCGAGCGAATTCATTTCAATCAGGGCTTCATCCCAGTAGGCGTCAAAATCAGTTGGTTTGGGGTTCGTGCCTTCGTAGGTCAGAAGGTCTTCATAAGGCATGTCAAAGAGCAAGGGCATGGGGATTTCCTCTCAAGTGCGGAATTATGCAGTAGGTTTTTACGCCCGAATTCCAGTTGAAGCTATATTCTAGCCTTCATCCAATCGTTGCTGTTGTGGAAATCGGCGGCGGCATTGCCGGGGTGAACGAGTTCGTCAAACAGGGGGATATCGGCCTTGCTGAGATTTTTTTCCAGAATGGCAAGGGCCTCTTCCAGGTGGCCTACTGTGCGCGGGCCGATGATGGGGGCGGTGACCCCGGGTTGATCCTTGACCCAAAGCAGAGCTAATTGGGTGTTGGTCAAACCACGTTCGGCTGCCATCTCGCCAACTTTAATCGCCACATCGATGCCTTTTTGGTTGACCCGGCGGGCAAACCATTCTCCGCGGGCGGCGCGCGAACCTTCGGGAAAGTTCTTGGGATCATTGTAACGACCAGCCAGAATCCCACCTGCCAACGGAGACCAGGGCAACAGAGCCAATCCATATTTTTGGGCAAAGGGCACCAACTCATTTTCGATGCGGCGGTCGAGCAGATTGTAGGGTGGCTGCTCACTGATATAACGGTTCAGCCCATATTTTTCGCTGGTTGCCAGGGCTTCCATCGTCATCCAAACCGGGTGGGTGGAGCAGCCGATGTAACGCACTTTGCCAGCTCGAATGAGATCATCGAAAGCCCGCAGCGTTTCATCCTGGGGCACGGTCAATCCCGGGCGATGAAGTTGGTACAGATCAATGCGGTCGGTTTTCAAGCGCGCGCAGAGAATCTTCACAGGATTGGATGATGTGATAACGGGAGACGCCCTGGTCATTGGGGCCATCACCCATCGATGCCGTAAACTTTGGTAGCCAGAACAATTTCATCACGGCGTTTATTTTTCTTGAGCGCTTTGCCGACGATTTTCTCGCTTTCGCCAGCGTTATAAACATTGGCTGTATCGATGAAGTTGATGCCGCCATCTAAGGCGCGGTCGATGATCTCAAACGATTTTTCTCTCCGCTGGGTTCGGGAAAGTTCATCGCACCCAGGCAGAGCGGAGAAACTTTGACCCCGGTGCGTCCTAAATCCCGGTATTTCATTTTTAACTCCTTTCAGAATAAATGATTTTGTCAAGAAGGGTTTGGAGTTATTGTGTTTAAGGCAGCGTTTGCTATTTCTAATCGAACAGGTGATGATTATTGCAACCTTGATTAAAGCGGAAAGCTGCCGAAGACCTCTAACTCAATCAGTATTGATTGGAGATTAGCATATCCCTATAAGTGCGTCAAGCGAGTTAAGCTTGTTCATTCTAAAATGGGAAAGAAATCATAACGGAGTCACCTTGACAAAAATACGTTTTTGCATACAATCCTACAAAGCAACAATAAAACAAAGAAACAATCCTACAATTTGCCATGAAAATAAAACTAGACTTTCGTTCAAAAATTCCGATTTATATACAAATTATTGATCAAATCAAACATTTGATCGCGGCGGGTGAATTAACGCCTGACAATCAACTTCCGCCCATCCGTGAATTGGCCGCTGATTTAGATGTTAATTTTACAACGGTAGCCCGGGCCTATCGCTTGCTGGATGAAGAAGGTTTGATCTCCACGCAGCATGGTCGCGGCACCTTTATCCTTCCATTGCCTGAGGGGCAAATCAATGGCGATTTTCGCCGCGAAGATTTGGAGCGCCTGACCCGCTATTATCTGAATGAATCTGCTCGTTTGGGATACACCCCCGATGATATTGCTGAAATTGTTAAAGATAACCTTTACCTGTGGGAAACCGAAGGTTCGCCGCCCGCAGAGCATAGTGAGTAAAAGATCATGATTAACCGTAAAGCACTAACTGTATTTCTGATCCTGTCGTTTGTAATTGCCTGGATATTCTTCTTGTTGCCATTGGCTTTTGGTGAACCGGGATCTCCAGAGCACCAGGGGTCGGCTGCGATTTTCTTTGCCCTGGCAATGTGGGCGCCGGGTGTTGCGGCTATCATCGTGACTCTGTTTGTGAAAAAAGAAAAGTTCAGCAGCCTCAACTTGAAACGCCTGGGGACAAAGCGTTACTATTTGTGGGCATGGCTGCTGTTCCCCGCTTTGGCCGTTGTGGCCGGGGTGCTGACCGCAATTTTTGGTTGGGGCCAATTCGATCCTGAGTTCACGGTTATTCAGCAATCCATGGCGCAGATGCCCGATACGAGGGTTTCTCCGGCGTTGATCACCGTGATTCAAGTGGCCGCGGCGTTGACTCTGGCTCCGCTATTCAACACGGTCTTCGCTTTAGGAGAAGAACTGGGCTGGCGCGGTTTTCTGCTCCCCGAGTTGCTCCCCCTGGGTCAGTGGCAGGCGGTTTTGCTGGGCGGCCTGATTTGGGGCCTGTGGCACGCCCCGGCGATCTGGCAGGGACATAACTATCCGACCGTTGCACCCTGGATTGGAGTTTTGCTCATGGTTGTGTTCACCTTGCTGGCGGGCATCGTCTTTAGCTGGCTGTATCTGGAGACGCGCAGCCCCTGGGCGCCCGCGCTAGGTCATGGTGCGTTGAATGCTGTAGCCGGGCTGCCGCTGCTCTTTTTACTCGATGTGGATATCGCGATTGGGGTACGCTCGCCAGTGTGGCGGGGATGATCGCCTTCGGTCTCTTCGTCGTCTGGCTGGTGTTGACCAAGCGATTCCCAGTGCAAGCCTCATCACCAGAACTTGAAGCGGATTCAGTCGAAGCATAGTCAAAGGTGTTTCACGTGAAACACCTTCTAACGAATTTGAAATGTTTGAAATTGTAATCCGCTCTCTAAATGCACTCTTGATGATCGCTATGCCTTTGGCGCTAGGTGTTTATTTGTTCCGCAAATTGGGTGCAGAGTGGCGATTGTTTGGCATGGGGGCGGTTACATTTGTTGCTTCTCAGATAATTCACATCCCTTTCAACGCTTGGGTGCTGAATCCGGTAATGGAGCAGCATGGGCTGGATTTGGATGTGCCCGCTCAACTCCTGGTTATAGCCCTCCTTTTGGGTTTGTCGGCAGGGATCTTCGAGGAAGTGGCTCGTTATCTCGTTTATCGGTTTTGGTTTAAAAGCGATAACGAGCGTACTTGGAGCAATGCTCTGATGTTGGGTGCTGGGCATGGTGGGGTCGAAGCAATAATTCTGGGTGTGCTGGTGATGTATGGTTTTGTTCAACTTTATGCATTGAAGGATGCAAATTTGGAAACACTTATTCCCCTGGACCAGCTCGAAGTTGCGCGAGTGCAGGTAGATATGTTTTGGTCGGCCCCCTGGTATGCAGCCATTCTAGGCGCAGTGGAGCGGGCCGCCACGTTGTGTTTTCATCTGAGTGCGTCGGTACTTGTGCTCCAGGTTTTTCGACGGAAAAATATCCTTTGGCTATTCTTGGCCATCGGCTGGCATACGGTGCTAGATGCTTTGGCGGTCTTTGCTTCGCAAACCTGGAGTATTTATTTCACGGAATTGCTCATTGTGGGGGCAGGTATATTGGGTTTGGCTTTTATCTTTCTGTTGCACGATCCACCCTCGAAACCAGATGATGGAATTCCTGCTCAAATTGAATTGGCTCTGAAAGAATCAGAAATTCAAAAACCATCTTTAGAAAATTTGGAGGACAGCCGATATGACTGATCCCAATAAAAATGCGATTGTAATTAAGGAACTCTCCAAGTCATTTGACGCCGTCCAGGCGGTTGATAAGCTCTCAGTAGAGATTCGCGCTGGCGAAATTTTTGGTCTGCTCGGTCCCAATGGCGCTGGCAAGACCACTACCATCCGCATGCTCGGTGCCCTAATTGCGCCCACCGGTGGCACAGCCTGGGTAGCTGGTTATCAAATCGGCAAAGAAAATCAGGAAATCCGTCAAAATGTGGGGATCCTGACCGAAACGCCTGGGATGTATGATCAACTCAGCGCCGAGCGAAATCTGTCATTTTTTGCGGAGATGTACGATGTAAAAGATATCCCCTCTCGAGTTGAGCGTTATCTTCGCATGCTTGGATTATGGGAGCGCCGCTTCGAACCGGTGGCTACTTTTTCTAAAGGGATGCGCCAGAAGTTAGCGATCGCGCGCGCCTTGCTGCACGAACCGAAAATCCTCTTCTTGGATGAACCGACCAGCGGCCTGGATCCTGAGGCTGCTCGCTTGGTCCGACAGTTTATCGCTGAGCTTAGAGAATCTGGGCGTACCATTGTGCTTTGTACGCATAATCTCGATGAAGCTGATCGTTTATGTGACCGTATCGCGGTTTTCAAGGGAAGCTTGCTGGCGTTAGACACCCCCATGGCCTTGCGTCGGAAACTTTTTGGACGTACCGTAGTTTTTCATTTGTCAGAAATGCGCCCGAAATTTATCCAGACTGTCGAGCAATTCGATTTCGTTCAATCTGCCGAAGTTTTCGAAAATAAACTTGTCATCGGTCTGGACGATCCTGAGCAACATAATCCTGAAGTAGTACGAGCCCTTGTGGGCGCTGGCGCCAACCTCCAATTTGTGGGAGAGGTGCGCCAAAGACTAGAAGACGTTTACTTGAAGTTAGTGAAGGCATAGGTGCTGCAATGCGAAAAATTTGGATTCTCGTACGCAAAGAATGGGCCGAAGTTTTCAAGAATAAATTGGTTTTATTTACAACCGCATTCTTGCCATTGCTGTTTGCGGTGTTGCCGTTGATTATTATGTATGCTACGGGCAGCGGTGCTAGCGAAATTGATGATCTTGCCAATATGTCTGATGTTCCAGCAGAATTTACTGAAATGTGTGCTGGATTAACGGGCACTGGTTGTATGCAGTATTTCTTGGTTTCACAGTTTATGCTGCTCTTTATGATGGTGCCAATGATCGTACCGATCACTTTTGCATCTTATAGTATTGTTGGGGAAAAATCGACCCGTACATTGGAGCCGCTCCTGGCAACCCCCATCAAAACGATTGAATTATTAGCGGGTAAAGCTTTGGCCGCCACCATTCCCGCAGTGATTGCCACTTGGCTAGCTTTCTTGATCTTCGCTATAGGTGCTTTTGTCTTAGCGGTTGACCCCGCGGTTGTCGGAAAAATCTTAGATGCTTTATGGCTGACAGCAATAATCGTAGTTGGCCCCTTGCTTGCAATTTTTGGCGTCAGCCTTGCTGTAATGATTTCGTCGCGGGCCACTGATCCACGCATTGCAGAGCAAGTCTCTGCCGTTTTTGTGTTGCCGATGGTGGGTTTGTTCGTCGCACAATCTTTGGGTCTGATTTTTATTAATGAACAGATCATCTTGTGGATGGCCGCAATCTTGATTGTGCTCGATATAGGTATGTTAGCCTTTGCAACCCAATTATTCCAGCGTGAAACAATCCTAACTCGCTGGAAATAATATTGGAGATATTTATGAGAAAAATATTTTTAATTGCTGCTGTATTGATACTGTTCTTATCTCCAATATCCGCCAGGGCGCAGGAGGATGAACTTTCATTGCGTTTAACCCGGGATTGGGGTTATGGGGCGGGCGGACAAATTCAGGGGAAGTTTAGTTTGCGGGTTAATGGCCCCGACGATGTTGTCAAAGTTGATTTCATCATCGATGGCGAAGTAGTTCATACGGCCACTGACCCGCTGTTTCGTTATCAATTTCACACCGATGATTATTCTCCAGGTGTACATATGATGACGGCTGTTGGTTACAAAACTGATGGCACCCTGGTTTATGGGACAGAATTTGTCCGCCAGTTTTTGAGTGCAGACGAAGCTAAATCATCCACAATGAAAATAATCGTACCAATATTGGTGATTGTTGGCATCGCCACATTGGTAGGTGCTCTGGCCCCAGCCTTGTTGATGCGTGGTAAAGAATTCAGCCCTGGGAAATATGGTGCTGCGGGTGGGGCAGTCTGCCCACGCTGCACTTTCCCTTACTCCCGTAATATACTCGCTCCAAATCTGTTGGTTGGGAAATTACAACGCTGTCCGCACTGCGGAAAGTGGGCTATTGTCCCTCGCGCTTCGCAGACTAATCTCCAGGAAGCGGAAGAACGCTGGGCCAGAGAAGGAACCAGCTCTGTAGAAGCACCGTCAGAAGAAGAAAAAATACGCCAAAGAATTAACCATTCTCGCTATGATAGCTAATTCTATTGAAAAAGCAGTGAAGCCTCGCAGATAATCTTGAGAAAAATAGGAAAAATTGGTGTATAAGAAAACGCTGAACTTTGGTAGACTATCTTTATGGTAGAAGCCGCGGATATTCCCCTTACTTCAGATCCTCAGAAAATGATCACCCAGTTGGCAAGACTGGTTGAAATCAGCGTAACTCTCAACTCTACTTTGGAGCTTGAGCCGCTGTTAGAGTACATTCTGGATACAGCAGCCGATCTTTTGAATTGTGAAGCAGCTTCAATTTTGCTCTACGACGAATTCAAGGATCAACTGTGGTTTGCTGCAATTACTGGATCAAGCCCAAAGGAACTCGCTGATATCTTGGTTCCTTTGGATGGTAGTATTGCCGGCAATATTTTTCTGGATAACAAGCCTTTGGTTATCAACGATGTTGCCCAGGAATCTCGTCATTTCTCCGATGTGAGCGAACAAACTCAACACCAAGTCCGCTCTCTGTTAGGGGTTCCCATGCGGATTCAAGAGCAGAAAGTTGGTGTGCTCGAAGCCATCAATAGCAAATCAACAGGGTTCTCTTTCGCAGACACGAAAATTCTTTCTATCATTGCCTCACAGGCTGCTGTGGCTATAAACAATGCCCGCCTTGTTCAAGAATTACAAGACGCAAATGCTGAACTCAGCGAAGCGGATGAAATGAAAACTCGCTTCATGGCCGTGGCTTCTCATGAACTTCGAACGCCTTTGGGCATTATTATGGGGTATGCAACTTTTCTAAAGGAAGAAGCGCAAGGGGAATTATCTGATCATGCAAATAATGTGCTTGGCGCTGCGTTGGAATTGCGCGCTTTGGTCGAAGATATGACCAATATGAATTTAATTTATACAGGAAAACGCGATATTCGACCTCAACCAACTATCCTACAAGATATTATTCATCTCGCCTATGATGAAATTGCTGTCACAGCGGAAGCCAAAAACGACAACCTTATTTTAGTATTGCCAGATCAACCCGTTTTAGTTAATGCTGATCGGAAAATGAAGTTGGTTTTTAGCAATTTGTTAAATAACGCTGTGCGGTTTACTCCTGATCCGGGGAATATTCTTGTCAATCTAACAATTTCAGAAAATGAAGCTTTAGTAGAAATTAAGGATGATGGGATTGGTATACCTACAGATAAACTTATCCGGATTTTCGATCAGTTTTATCAAGTAGAAGACCATATGACCCGACGCTATGGTGGTTTGGGGCTGGGTCTGCCAATTGCTAAAGTAATTGTGGAATTACATGGGGGCAGCATTTGGGCTGAATCCGAAGGGGTGGGAAAGGGGGCTACCTTCAAGGTTTCCCTTCCACTCATCCATGACAATAATGAATGACGGCTCGAAAGGGCCGTTTTTTGTTGCCGTTTTTGTTTTAACAACTGCTCGTTTACTACAAGCATTTAAAAACAATAAAGCTTTCAAATTCGAAAGAATGAAGCAAATGAAAAGTCGAACTATTTTTGTACTCTTAATCGGGTTCCTTCTTATTGCTGCTTGCCGGCCTGAACGGAGTGAACCAGCCCTGATTGAACATGGAGATCGTTCGGTGTTTGAAAAAGGTCTGATTGAATCAGATCGAGCGATTCTAGATCAACTCCCGGGTGCTAGCTTATATCGGATTGATCTCGAAATTTCAGATGACTATCTGTTGCTAAATGGTCATGAGGAGGTCATCTATACCAACCGCGAAGATGTTCCACTGAATGAAGTGTATTTTCGTGTTTTTACAAATATCACTGGTGGAACAACCCAAGTTTCCAGTGTAGAAGTTGCTGGCAAAATCGCCAAACCCAGTTATGAATATGCAGATACTGCTCTACGCATACCACTTTTTGAGCCGTTGCAACCTGGAGAAGAAGTCAATATCCAAATGGATTTCAAAGTTGATATCGCCTTGGAAATGGGTGGTAACTATGGCTTATTTGGATATTTTGAAGACATCCTGGTGTTGGACGAGTTTTACCCGGCAATTGTTGTTTTTGATGATGAGGGTTGGAATGTGGAAATTCCCCCGGAAACTGGAGACCTGACTTATTTTGACACCAGTTTTTACATCGTAACTGTAACCGCCCCTAAGGATTTAGTGATGGCGGCTTCTGGGATTGAATTGAGTGCCCAAACCGCGGGAGGGAAGCAAACTCGAACCTTTGCGGCTGGACCAGCACGTGACTTTTATATTGCCGCCAGTGAGAAATTTAACATTGTTAGTGAGAAAGTTGGAGAGACAACTGTAAATAGTTATACTTTCAAAAAATACGCTGATGGCGCAGAGCTTGCCCTCCAATTTGCAGTCGATTCAATCCGGCATTTCAATGATCGTTTTGGGCCCTATCCCTACACTGAATTTGATATAGTCAGCACGCCGCTTCAGGCCCTGGGGATCGAATATCCTGGTATTGTGGGAATTTCACTTGATCTATACGACACCAATGCAGAAGTTTTAGGTTTGCCAGCACCTATTCTCCTCGAATCCGTAGTGGCTCACGAGGTTGCTCACCAGTGGTTCTATAATATCGTGGGCAATGACCAGGTTGACGAACCCTGGCTTGATGAAGCGCTCGCTCAATATGCTACCTATCTCTACTATGCTGACACTTATGGGAAATCAAATGCGGTTGGGTACCGCAATTCTTGGGATGAGCGCTGGGATCGAGTTCGAGCAGGCTGATATTCCCATTGGGTTGTCCGTTGCGGATTATGAGGGCCAGGAATATGGTGCAATCGTTTATGGACGCGGCCCGATCGTGATTTCTGATATTGCCAATGAAATGGGATTAAAAGAGTTTGATAAATTTTTGGAAGATTATGTTTCTTCTCACAAATGGCAAATTGCTACCGGTAATTCTTTCAAACATTTGGCTGAAGAACACTGCCAATGTGATCTTACCGAGCAGTTTGAAGCCTGGATTTATGAGCGTTGATCCTTAGGGGATATAACGGCTGAAATTTGCAGCTTCTGAAAACTTTATAATTTGTGGGAAATAAACTATAAGTAGTTAGGAGTTACCAACCCCTGAGAAAAGGCTGCCACTCATGATTTTGTTTGGTATGCCGGGCAAAGATATATTCGGCCGAGAGTGATGGTTCGTGGGGTGTGCTTCTCAGCCGCATCCCGGCTTGTTCTAGTGTGCGCCCACCTTTGAGATGATTGCATTTTGAGCATGCGGTAACCAGATTTTCCCAACTATGAGATCCCCCGAGGCGTTTGGGATAAATATGATCCAGGGTTAAGGTGCCCACTCGTGTGCCACAATACTGGCAGGTGAAATGATCTCTGCGTAGAATTTCGCGGCGGTTCAGTTTCACGCGTGGACGTGGGCGTTTTATCATATCCCCTAAGCGGATGATGGATGGACGTGGAAAGTTTCTAGAGACAGTTTTGATATAGCCGCGTCCATTAATCACCAAACTGGCCTTTCCAGTTAGGATCAGGACGATTGCCCGACGAGTAGTGCACACGTTAATTGGGGCAAAGTTGGCATTGAGAACCAGAACCGGCTCTTTCATTGCATCCTCGTTTTTATCGGATCATCCCCTAAGGGTATCATCCGTTTCGTACCGGCCTAATTAGCCTTTTTTCCGCATTTCGGGAAATTATAGCATGAGTTTGTGGGGTTTTGCGCAAAAAAAACAGGGCAGAATCGGTAAATGTGCCATTCTGCCCTGTTTTAAAAATGCGCTCGTAAAAATTAAGTGAAGGGCTACTCGATTACCTCTGACTGGATCAACACCAGTTCACCACTTTCTATCGCATAATGGTTGCTGACATACTGTGTCGGGCAGCACATCGAATTGCCTGGTCCTTGTATGAGCAGATCGATGATGATTTCACCGTTTTCGATTCGCAAACTTTTGATCTGTATCCGGTCACCAAGGTGAATGCGGGCTGAATTCGTCAAAGCCTCATCTTGCTTGCGAACAACCGCAAGATCGAAAAAGCTTCCAGAGCCTCCGGGTTGTGAGACCAACACGACCACTGCTTCCTCAGCCCCAGCACCCGTGACATCTCCGAAAGCAGCGTGGTTCGTTAGCATCACAACAAGTTCAGTGGCTGAATCTTCGGAAATCGGCTCGCGGTAAATGCCATCAACCAGCAGCACAACGCCGTCGGAAGCAAAATCATTCAGGTAAGAAGTGTTGGAAAGTTCCTCGTGTGAGAAAGATTCACTCTGGGAAAACGGATCCACTTGGAAGACCAGGAGTGGATTTCCATCTTTGTCCATGATTTTTAGGGCGTCGCTATCAATCTCAAAGCTGGAAACATTTTCCAATGCTGCAAGATATGCATTTTCCAAAGCTATTTGTGGTTCGGGGCACATCATCCGAGTGGCTCCAATTGACGCGTTGATCGCCATTTGAGCTCCGTCAACTTCGTAACTCGTGAAATAGTTGTTACAACCCGCTACACCACTGAGGGTGTCATCTTCTGGTTTGAAGAATGCTGTGACCGGATGAACCGCCAGTGGGGGGTTGATGTCTTCCTGCTGAGCAAAAGAGCGCAGAATCCAGGGGGTGTTTTCAACACCGACATCAACGGTCGTTTCAGGATTAAGCGTAACCGTAATTTCATCGCTGGCGATCCAGCCTTCGCCATCTTTGGGTGATGGGGAGAAAGCCACAATCTTACCCATTGTGGGAACCTCAATGAAGATACTTACCTCGGTTTCCCAATGACCTTCCCCGCCTATACCTGCTTCAGGAGATTGCAGAATGGTGGGCTGCAAGGCCAATTCGTTGCCGGTCTCATCTAAGATTTGAATAACGACATTACCTTCGAATAATCCAGCGCCCATCCCGCTTACCTGGATGGGTTTACTGGCATCTAAGTTGGTGCCGGCCATCGGTTTTTCAATCGTAATATAGCTGTCGGATTTTTCCTGCTCCACAGCGGTTTCTACTTTGTTGACAACCTCAATCAGTTCGTAGCGCAGCGAGGAGGCATCCGCGGGAGGATTCTCCACCTGATGGACAGCCACGCGCAGTTCGTAGGTGTAACCCGGTGCCCAGTTGAAGCCCTCGATCTGATCGTAAAAGAGCTGCCATTCGCCATCCGGGTCTTCTTTGACCTGGAGGCATTCCATCGGGCCGACTCCCACGCATTCAACTTTCTTTGGACCGACGAAGAGAGTCTTTTCTTCGGGCGCAGTTTCTGATTTCTCGGCCGGGCCAGCGTTGGCAAAACGCATCTCACCGGCAGCTTCTTTGAGGGTGAGCGCCAGTTTGTCATCCGATATCCCAAAGGTGTCGATGCTGTTCAAAAGCGCGATATATTGATCGTGCAGCGATTCCGGCGGGCACATTGCCAGGGTGGACATCATCGGGCCAAACTCAATTTTGCTGCCATCCACAGTGTAAGTGCCTCCGCCAACATTGCAATCGGCTTTGAAACTGAAGGTGTCATCATTCCAAAATGTTAGCGTATAATTTTCAGGATCGGCAACCACTGATTGAGCAGCTGGATTGTTTTCAATTAATTCAACCCATTGCCATTTGATATTGGTAATTTCGCTGATATCGATGGGTTGAGGATTGGTCGATTCTGCTTCAATTGGGTGATCATCAGCAGAGGGTTTCGCTGGTGTGTTTTCCTGCGAGCTTTTGGATTGGCAGCCAAAAGCCAGTATTGAGAAAAACGCCAGCAGCATGGGGAGTAAAAAAATTTTCGGATATCGCATACTTCACCTCTTAATTTTGAAATTCCCATACCAGACGGATAGTGGAAATTTTCAGTTCCCCAATCCCCCCGAAAAAAGTTTTGCTCTTGACAAAAAAGTGCTCTATAATAAAATTATGTATATCGCTAAAATAAATTTTACCGAAAGAGAAATCTAAAATGAACCCAGACTATACACCCGTTCCGAGCTTGATTTTGACGGATTTGGAAGCTGTCAAATCGATTGCCGATCCGTTACGCAATCAGGTCATTGAGGTGCTCAGCCCTGAACCACTCACCGTCAACCAAATCGCCGAGAAACTCGGATTGGCACCTAGCAAGCTTTATTATCATGTCAATATGCTCGAAAAGCACGGTTTTCTCAGGGTAATTGATACCACCGTGCGCGGCAATATCATCGAAAAACATTATTGGATCACAGCTTACGATTACGATATCGATAAGGGTTTACTCAACTTCAACGTCACCACCAGTGATGGCAAAGAAAATATTATCAATATGTTCTTGACATCCCTTGATACAACCCGTGAAGATTTTGTACGCAGTATTGAGGCCCGTGCTTTCAGTCTGGAGCAGGGCGCAGACCCACATCCCCGAAATGTAATTAACCATCGTGCCGTTTGCCATGTTTCTGAAGCTCGTATCGATGAATTTCATACCCAATTATCCGCACTGTTTGAAGAATTTCAAGGATTAGATGATCCTGAGGCTGAGGATGGACATCCCTGGGCTTTTACTGCGGTTTTGTATCCCAGCTTTTATTACGAGGATGCGGACTCGGCCTTTTAGCTGCCTGCATGGTTCGATATATTTCACCCTCTGACGGTTGATCCCTGACACCGGAGAAACTCGTGACCGCAAATTACTCAACACCAAAAAATATGCGCACATTTTTCATCATCTGGAGTGGACAACTGATCTCGATGCTGGGTTCTGGTCTGACAAGCTTCGCCCTCGGCGTGTGGATTTACGATCAAACCGGACAAGCCACACCCTTCGCTCTCACCGCGCTCTTCTCGACCCTGCCGGCACTGATTTTGATGCCCATCGCCGGTTCGATAGCCGACCGCTACAACCGCCGCTGGATTATGATCCTATCGGATACGGGATCCGCTGTCGTCACCGCGCTCGCTTTTGTGCTGCTTTACTTTGGTGATCTGCAAATCTGGCATATCTACTTGCTGGCGTTTTCCAGTTCTGCTTTTTCCGCCTTCCAGGAACCAGCCTACACCGCTTCGGTGACGATGATGGTGCCTAAAGCGCAGTTAGCCCGTTCGAGCAGTATCACCCAAATGGGACAGGCCATCAGCGCGATCCTCACGCCGTTGATGGCCGGTGCTCTTTACGGGCTGGTCGGGCTAAACGGCGTCATCCTGATCGACGCGGTCACCTATTTTTTCGCGATCGGCGCGCTGTTGATGGTGCGTATCCCCCAACCAAAAGTCAGGATCACTCCAACAACGGATGCCGAGAAGCCCTCCCTATGGGATGATGTGCGCTACGGCTGGCGGTACCTGCGGGCGTTGCCGGGATTATTCGGTTTGCTGATCTACTTCGCCAGCGTCAATTTCTTCTTGAGTTTCTCGAACGTGCTCTCCGGCCCCTTGGTCCTCTCGTTTGGGTCAGCAGCCGAACTCGGAATCGTGCAGATGGTGACGGGAATATCGATGTTCATCGGCAGCCTGCTGATGAGCGCTTGGGGCGGACCAAAGACCCGCAAAGTGCCCGCGCTGATAATTTTTATTGCGCTATCGGCCACTGGGCTGTTGATCAGCGGGCTGCGGGCTGATGTTTATGTGATCTCGCTCGGGCGCGTCGTCTTGCTGCTCCTGATCCCCTTTGCGGCGGCGCTCAGCCAGGCCGTATTTCAAGTGAAGATTCCGCCCGAAATCCAGGGACGAGTGTTTGCTATCCGGGGCATGATCTCGCGTTCGATGATTCCACTGGCCTTTGTGCTCTCGGGTCCGCTGGCCGATAAATTCTTCGAACCGTTGATGGCCGAAGGCGGGGCGTTGGCGAATACTTTCCTGGGCACTTTGTTGGGAACCGGTCCTGGCCGCGGCATTGGGCTGATGTTCATTATCTCATGCTTGTTCCTGTGGGGGGAGAGTTTGATTGCCTATGCCAACCCGCACATCCGCAACGTGGAAGGAGAAATTCCCGACGCAATCCCGGATGAGGATGAAGAAGTAAGGGAATCTGCCCGCGAGTTTAGTTACAATAGATTAAGGGTTATAAACTAATCCACACGAATTTTAAATTATTCCTATAGATGAGAGTGGTTACACCAAAACAGGGGCTTTCTTGGTTATAAGCGCGCTCTTGGGTATCTCGATTGAAAACAAGCAGCGGTTGCGGTTTTTTGTTTTTCAAAGAAAAACGTAACTCAATTCTTAGGGTAATGGTGTATAAAGTTCCATTCGACTGCTCTTGACGACCGAAGAACCCTCTTGGCTAAGCTTTTGATAATCTTCATTAGCCAATGCTTTTCCGTAGATAGCCTCCATTTCAGCCATACTCTCCCATTGCCGCTCTATAATCAGTGTGTTGAAATCGTACTCACCGGCAATGCATTGATAGCGTTTCTTGACAGGAAAACCAAAATCCTTTTCAAGAGCAGTGTATTTCTTGTCAATTTCCTCGAGTTCTAACCATTTACCTGGATAGATTTTTTGAGTCAATCGCTCAACAATTTTCATCTTATCTTCCTTTCTGGATATGCTTTCAAAATGGATCGTTTTTTGGCAACCGCTGCCTATTTCCTTCAGATAAGCCTTATCTCTAATAATAATGAACGCCGCTCACACTGAATGCGAGCGGCGTTCTCAACGTTATCTTTTTGTGCTACGCACCCCACTGCGTGCTTAGTTTTTTACTTCCTAAAGTATAGCGAAAAATACTAACTTTTACAACACCGAATCAACGCAGGTCGCGTAAAGAATTATTAGCTAACTTACCCCTCCACCACCGCTTCCCCCCGCCGCACGCCCCACATGAGAATCAGAGCGCAGACGAAAAAGACGGGGGCCAACAGCATGATCGAATTGTAATTATCCCCGCTAAATTCGATGATCAACCCGTTGATATTGGGGCCGGCAATCGCCGCCAAAGTGGAAGACAGGTAGTACAAACCCGTAAAAGTGCCGACGCGAGCTAGCTCAACCATATCGACCACCATCGGCAGCGAGTTGATATTGATCAGTGCCCAGGCGATTCCAGCGGCCATTAGAAACAGGCTGATCACGCGGACGGTGCCCAGAACAGGGAGTTTCGCCAATGGTGTGATCAGCGTTTCGGGAGCCATCAAATATATCCCGGTGACGAGCGTGGCTAACAGGATCAACCCGAGCGAGATCGACACCCGGCGTCCGATGCGAGCACCCACGACGCCAGCTACCAATGCAAATAAAACGAAGAAGAGCGAGAGATGCCCCAGTAAACCGGCGCCGTCGGCTTCGTTCAGTCCCAATTGGTTGACAGAGTAAAGCGTGAAAAAGGCTTCAATGGCGTTGTAACCGACAAACCAGAAGAAGATCGCCAGCAGCAGGCGCAGGGCACTTTTGTCTTTATCCTGCATAACTTCTTTGAGACTGGCAATCATTCCAGGGGTTTCCTCAGGGGATTCATCGTACTCTTTGGGTTCACGGATGAAGATGAAGACCAAAAGAGCCGACAAAATCACAAGGGCAGAACCCAACCAAAATGGGAAGGCCGGATTCATTTTATAGAGTGCTGATCCCCCTAAAAATGCAAAGATGGCGCCGATCCCGCCCATAAAATTGATAATCCCATTCGCCTGGGAGCGGTACTGGGAGGGGGTGATATCGGGCATCAGGGCCACAACCGGTGTGCGCCAAAGCGCCATGCTGAGCAGCAGGGTGCTGGTGCAAGCTACAAACAGAGGTAAAATCGCGGCAATGGGGATCAAACCAAAGGCCAATGCCCCCAACGGCGCCCCAATTAAGATGAAGGGCATACGGCGGCCAATTGGTGTGCGCAACTTGTCAGACCAGGCGCCCACCGGCGGTTGGATCAGCAGGGCAGCGATATTGTCGAGAGTCATGAAAAAGCCGATCATGAAAGCGGATAGGCCAAATTTATCGGCCAGGAAAATGGGGACAAAAGCGTTATAGGTACCCCAAATCACGCTGACGCCAAAAAATCCGAAACCGAGTAAAAAAATTTTGCCGTAATTGAACTTTGTTTTCATGGTGGTCTCCAGGTAGTGGTGGTTTGAGAGTGAAGAGCAAAAAGTCAGGTTTGGAGATCACGCCCAACGCGTTACGCTCCACGCTCTCCGGTTTCTTTTTCTGCTTGCAGGGAGTGAATAAATTTCCAGTCTTTTTCTGAGAGATTGGCGTTTTGGAGTAATTCTGGACGTCGCTCCCAAGTACGGCGCAGCGATTCTTGGTAACGCCACTGATTAATGAGCGCATGATTGCCGGACCGTAAGATTTCAGGGACTTCCCAGCCGCGGAAATCGGCGGGCCGGGTGTAATGAGGATGTTCTAGCAGGCTTGAGGAGTGAGAGTCTTTATTAGGAGCTTCTGCATCACCGAGAACTCCAGGGAGTAGCCGCGTAATAGCGTCGATCATCACCAAAGCTGGCAATTCCCCACCGGTGAGCACGTAATCTCCGATCGAAAATTCGTCTGTCACGAGATGCTGGCGGACGCGTTCGTCCAATCCTTCGTAGCGACCTGCTATAAAGGCTAGCCTCGGCTGCCGGGAAAGTTTACGGGCAATGCTCTGAGTGAAGACTCGCCCCTGGGGTGTCATCAAAATGATAGGGCAGTCAGAAGACGTGCCAATAATATCCTCTACCGCGTTGAAAATTGGTTCAGCTTTCATCACCATTCCCCCGCCGCCGCCATACGGTTCATCATCAGCCGTATGGTGTTTATCAGTTGTCCAATCGCGGATATTGTGGATATGATATTCAGCCAACGTATTTTCTTGTGCTCGCTGCAGAATGCTGGCTTGTAAATAAGGATTGATTACTTCGGGGAAGAGGGTAAAAACATCAAAGCGCATAACTTCATTCTAGCGCTAAGTGAAAGGCTTGACAAGTGGAACCTTTTGCGAAAATGGCACGTCAATGAGCGGCTTATGAGAGGCTCAAAGGCCGTCTTGACGCAAGTATCAATCATGGTAAGATGAAATAACCCGGGTTGAACAAACTAAAAAAGTGTGCGGGGGAAGTGGCAGGGTTTCACCCTGCCACTTCCCCCAACCTTAGTACTGAGTAGGAACGATTAAGTATGTATTTACGTGGCAGCAAATGGAACATGAATCGAAAACGGCGTAAGCGCTCCAATCCCTGGCGCGTGCTGGTTTTGGGCGGCTTAGTTGCCGGGATGGTTTATGTTAACCAGGTTGTTTTGCCTAACACGCCACCACTATTTGTTCCAACGCCAACACCAACCCGCAGCCCAGAGTTGTTTGTTAATGAAGCTGATGATCTATATAGTGAAGGGAAGCTTAGCCAGGCCATTGAAGCCTACGAAGATGCGATTCTTTCCGACCCAGAAAACCCATCTAACTACGTGGAGTTATCCCGCATTCAGATTTTAGCGGGTGAATATGAAGGGGCGTTGGAAAATGCTGAATTGGCACTGCTGCTTAATCCTAATAACCCCTTGGCGCATTCGATGCGGGCCTGGGCGATGAACTTTTTAGGGGATTCCTTGGAAGCTGAGGCCGCTGTGAAGCGAGCTTTAGCCCTCGATGAAAATTATGCCATCGCACACGCTATTTATGCCGAAATTCTTTTCGATAATGGCAGCTTCGAGCGCGGTGCTGAAGAATCTCGCATTGCCCTGCAACTGGACCCAAATTCGTTGGAAGTACGCCGGGCGCGCGGGTATATTCTCTACAACACGCAGAATTTCCAAGAAGCTGTTGAGCAATTCGATGCCGCGATTGCGATCAATGATCGCATCCCGAGCCTGCACTTGCTCAAAGGATACAGCTATTATGCAATGGGCGAATATGATTTGGCCGTTGAAGCCCTAAATCAGGCTAACGCCCTGAATCCAGAAGACTACGAGCCAGATTTAGTTGCATCTCGAGTTTATTTTACTTATGGTGAATATGCTAAAGCTGCTCAGTATGCTGAGCAAGCGGTTGGTAACGATCCTGCCAATGCCAGGTTGCGAGGCAATTATGGCGTGATGTTAGCTAAAAACGGCAAACCTGCTGAGGCCATTGAGCAACTCGCCCTGGCTATCCAAGGCGGAATGACTAGCGATGGAAAAGTAATCGAGGGGTTGCCGCTGGATTACGATCTGCGCATTATCGAATATTACTCCACGTATGGGTTGACTTTGGCTCGCGCCAGTCGTTGTGGTGAGGCGGTGCCCATTTTCCAAACGATGCTGTCAGCAGTGCCAGACAATGAGGTTGCGGTGTTCAATGCCGAGGCGGGATTAGAAATTTGCCAGCAAAACCTGGAAGCAGACGAAGCAGCTGCTGAAGCCGAAGAATCCACCGAGCCCTGATGAACCGTAACTTAACCGGGAAAAAACCCACATTTGCAAAAAGTGGACTCAAGAGCAATCCTTATCGCGTTTTGATCTTGTTTATCTTGATTCTCGCGATTGGCTGGTATGCAACTCAGGTTGGCACCGGACCGGATGATCGTTTTCAGCCGGCATTTTTGCCAACCCCAACACCTACCCGCACAGCCGATTCTTATTTGATGGAAGCTGATGCCCATTTCAATGCTGGTGTTGTATCTGATGAAGAGAAAATGGGCGCCATCGAGTCTTACAATCAAGCGCTCGAATTAGAACCCAATAACGCGCTTGCCTGGGCAGAGTTGGCACGTTTGCAAACCTACTCCTCGAGTTTGCTGCCCACCCAAGAAGGTAAGATCGCCCGCATGGAAGAAGCGCGCGCCTCCATTGATAAGGCAGTTGCACTGGCCCCGGATGATAGCACAGTCAAAGCTATCCAGGCGCTGGTGCTCGATTGGAGTGCTTCGGTAGCCGTTGATCGTGATCAGGCTCAAAAATGGCTGGTTGAAGCCGAGCAGGCCGCTGGTTATGCATACAACTTAGATCCCAGCAATTACCTGGCACTAGCCTTCTACGCCGAAGTTTTGCTCGATCAGCAAAAATGGTCGCAAGCCGAACAGCATGCCCGTACCGCGGTTGAGTTAGCCCCCGGCGTGATGGATACCCACCGAGTTTATGCCACTGTACTGGAAACTTTCGGGCAATACCGCGTAGCCATCGAAGAATACGAAAAAGCTGCGGCCATCAACCCCAATCTTACTTTCCTATATATAAATATCGGCCTGAATTACCGCACATTGGCCGTGCGCTCCGACAACCCCGAATTCGGCAGAATTGATATATGAACAAGCTCTGGAGTATTTCAGCAGGGCCGCGGATATTAACGAAGCCAATGGCGTTCTTGACCCGATTCCCTATATTGCGATTGCGAAAACCTATGCTCAAATGGGGGAGTTCTTCATCGCCGGGATCAACGCGCAGAAAGCCTTGCGTCTTGACCCCACCAATCCGGTCACCTACGGTCAGTTGGGCGATATCTACCGCCGCGCTCGGAATTACGAGAGTGCCGCTTTAGTGTTGGAATGCGTTGTGGATGGGTGCGTTCAGCCGCGCGCGCAAGAGATCGTTGATGAGTTGGAGTTGGCGATTGATATCCCAGGCCCGGTGGAAAAGTTAGCGCTTACCAACGATGAAGCGGGTTGGTTTTACGCCATGTACGGTTCCACATTGGCGGCGCTCAGCCGGCCCAATGCCAATCAGTGCCCGGAGGCGTTAGCTGTGATGACTTAAGTGCGGCAGACTTTTCCGGATAATGGTTTGTTGATGGGGCTAGTAGATGAGAACGAAGCCATTTGTCGAATTATTTCAGAGCAATAAGGCATTTTAATCTTTGGGGGAATCGCAAAAAACTGGGGTTTGTAGTAGCGTGCTAAATCTTGAATTTGGCTGCTAACCCCAAAACATAATATGAACCCCTCAATTAAACAAATCATAGATTCAGAGAATACAGCATCCTTAACAATCTTGAAGGATGCAATCCCAATAAAAGTGCGCACGCACCTATATTTTTGCCAGAGGTGGTGATGCCAGGGAGTGTCAGCAAGTTCACATGTTCCCGCGCTTTCTGGGAGTGTGCGGTTTGCTCCCGGATTGAAAACACCCAAAGTATCAGAGTTTTGTAAGAATCCGTTAACACCTTAGCCTGTTCCCCTTGACTTCCACTCTGAATCTAGTTATCATTCAGGCTGTCTTTAGCACTCGTCAATTGGGAGTGCTAAAGCAAATCCCATAATAAGAATAAAAGATTCAGGAGGCAAATATGGCACTCAAACCCCTCGGCGACCGCATTGTTGTAAAACCGATCGAGCAAGATGAAATCACCGCTGGTGGTATCATGTTGCCCGACACCGCCAAAGAGAAGCCCCAAGAAGGCAAAATTTTGGCTGTAGGTCCAGGCACCCGCAATGATGCTGGCGAGCGCGTCGAATTAGACGTTGCTGTTGGTGATATTGTTCTGTACGCCAAGTATGCTGGTACAGAGATCAAGCTGGAAGGCGAGAAAGTTCTCGTCCTGCGCGAGAGCGACATTTTAGCGATCGTCGAAAAATAGATCTGCTATAAAGATTAAGGAGTATTTTCATGGCAAAACAATTAGTATTTTCTGATGAGGCTCGCCGCAGCCTGATTAAGGGCATTGACACCCTGGCAAAAGCAGTTGTCACCACCCTGGGCCCTAAGGGCCGCAATGTGGCATTAGATCGAAAATTTGGTAGCCCCACCATTACCCACGACGGTGTGACCGTTGCGAAAGAAATCGAATTGGAAGATCCCTTTGAGAATATGGGCGCGCAGCTCCTCAAAGAAGCTGCTACCAAGACCAATGATATTGCTGGTGATGGCACCACTACTTCCACCGTTTTGGCTCACTCAATTGTGACCGGTGGTATGCGAAACTTGGCTGCTGGCGCTAACCCTATGCTGTTGAAGCTGGGTATTTTAGCCGCTGCTGAAGCTGTCGCCAAAGAAATCAGCGACAATTCTATTGAGGTTGAAACCCACGAAGATATTGCCAATGTGGCTTCCATTTCTGCTCAAGATCGCACTATTGGTGAGTTGATCGCCGATGTGATGGACAAAGTTGGTAAAGATGGCGTTATCACCGTCGAAGAATCCCGCGGCCTTGAGTTCGAGACCGAGTATGTTGAGGGTATGCAGTTTGATCGCGGCTACCTTTCACCTTATTTCATCACGGACCCCGAAATCAATGGAAGCCAATATCGATGATGCTTACGTCTTGATCCATGACAAGAAAATCTCTGCCGCTCAAGATATTGTTCCGATCCTCGAAAAACTGGTACAAATCGGCAAGCGCGAATTTGTGATCATCGCTGAAGATATTGACGGTGAAGCACTGGCCACCCTGGTACTCAATAAGTTGCGCGGCATGCTCAACGTTTTGGCCATCAAAGCCCCCGGATTTGGTGACCGCCGCAAAGCTATGTTACAGGATATCGCTGTTCTGACCGGCGGTACTGTGGTTACCGAAGAGATGGGCCGCAAGCTGGACAGCGTCACCATTGATGATTTGGGCCGTGCGGAGAAGATCATCTCCACAAAAGATGACACCACCATTGTTGGTGGAACCGGTGATGTTGCTGCCATCAAAGGCCGCATTGAGCAAATCCGTGTCGAGATTGACAAGAGCACCAGCGATTACGACCGTGAAAAACTACAAGAACGTCTGGCAAAACTCTCCGGCGGCGTGGCCATCATCCGTGTTGGCGCTGCAACCGAGACTGAGTTGAAAGAAAAGAAGCACCGCGTTGAAGATGCACTCTCCGCAACCCGCGCGGCCGTTGAAGACGGTATCGTTCCAGGTGGTGGTGTGGCGTTGATCAATGCGATGCACGTTCTGGATGACCTCAAGATGGATTACCCAGATGCTCAGATTGGGGTTAACGTTGTGCGAGATGCCTTGGAAGTTCCCATGCGCAAAATCTCTGCCAATGCTGGTAAAGACGGTTCCGTAATTTTGGAGAACGTCCGCCGCCAACAGGCTGAGAAGAAAGATACAAAACTTGGCTACAACGTACTCACCGAAGAATACGGTGATATGGTCAAAGCCGGCGTGATTGACCCCGCAAAGGTTACCCGCGGCGCTCTGGAAAATGCTGCTTCTATCGCAGCTATGATCCTGACCACCGAAGCCCTGATTACAGACATCCCCGAACCCGAAGCTTCGATGCCCCCAGGCGGCGGCATGGGCGGCGGCATGGGCGGAATGATGTAATCCCCCTCTCTAGATTGATCAACGGGTCTGCGTTCAAAGCGCAGACCCGTTTTTGGTGTGGAGTCTAAATTTGAAATCAATTGTAGTTAACGAATGATACCAGGTAGATATACTAACTCTCCAAGTTCTAAGCCACCCACGAGAATGGCCTCTTGACCTCCTGGGTTGGTTACCCATATATCAAATTTGCCAGGAGGTAATTCAGAAGGAATGACCACAGTAAGCGTGTTTTTATCAATCCATTGCACATTCAAAACAGGAACATCGCCAATTTGTACTATGGGGGTTTCAAGTTTTCTCCGAAGATTGTGATAGTTTATGGGTTTGTTATACCAATCCATATAATGGTTGGATGAATTCTCTGAGATAATCGGGGTTGTATATCTGCCCCAGGATGACTTGTCATCCGAATCTTATAGCTGATTCCACTATGGCTCCATGGGTTTGCTGTCCCAAAAATTTCCCAATTGCCATTTATATAAGATGAATAAACCAGATAAGTATACTCTGCTGAATTTGGTACTATGTCTGTGGGTGTATTGATTTCGTCCCTGGAAAAGGATTCGTTGTTTATACCTTCGTCTGGTAATATCTTCGGTACACATGGGATATCCTTACCCCAGGATTCAAAAGTGGTGAGACCCTCACCAGCGCAAACCTTCTCCCATTCTGAGGGCGCAACTTGTGCTGACGTTGAAATTGCATTACCGAAGATTAGGCATAATGCAGCGTAAAAAAGATTTTGATGAAAGTTCGTTTCCTCATCTGTAACCCTCCCAAAGATAATAAGTTTGCTTGATTCCCTCAAATTTTTTCTGTCACCCAATACTAATAATCTATCACTAAGACAGCCAGGAAAGATTATAAGTCACGCTGGATAAACGTCAGATTTTTGTTGTATCCTTGACGAAAAAGCTACCCTTTGCTACCCTCAACAAACATCTTGCCATCAAGAAAAGGAATCGCCATGACCCTGCCTCAATTTCAAATTCAATTTGATCCACAACCTAACCCTGATGCAATCATCACCGGTCCCAATTGGCGTTTTACTGTGATAACAGACCGATTGATCCGCATGGAATTCAGCCCCAGCGGTGAATTCGAAGATCATCCCAGTCAGGCGGTCTGGTACCGCAACCAGCCAGTGCCAAAATATGATTGGATTGCCAATGAACGACGAATCGAAATCGAGACAGAATACCTACACCTGAATTATCGCGTGACACCGCAGGGATTCACTTCTACGACCCTGCAGATGATCGTCAAAGCCACTGGCCATACTTGGCATTTTGGCGACCACCCATTCCACACCGGCAATTTGGGCGGCACGTACCGCACGCTCGATGAAGCCGCCGGTTTTGTACGGCCCGACCCGGGCTTGATGGCATCCACCGGGGGAACCGTCTACGATGATTCGAAATCCCTGGTTTTCAATGATGATTGCTGGCTTGAAACGCGTGCTCGTCCCGAAAATTTGGATTTGTACTTCTTTGGTTACGGTTTTGATTTCACCGCCTGTCAGCGCGATCTGTCCCGCATCGCCGGGCGGACGCCGATGGTGCCACGCTATATTTTGGGTAACTGGTGGAGCCGCTATTGGAAATATTCGGGTGCGGAGTTACTGGGGTTGATGCGAGAATTCAAAATTCACGGTGTCCCGCTTTCGGTTTGCATCGTCGATATGGATTGGCACCTGACTGAAACGGGCAACACCTCCACAGGGTGGACAGGCTACACCTGGAACCGCGAACTTTTCCCCGACCCAGAGGGCTTCATTGAAGAACTGCACAACCTGGAGTTGAAAACCGCGCTAAATCTGCACCCCGCTGAGGGCATCCACCCCCACGAAGAACAGTTTCCTGCCTTTGCCGAGTTTATGGGTATTGAGCCCGAAAGTAATGACCCCATCCCCTTCGATATTGCTGATCCCAAATTTACCCAAGGATATTTTGAAATTCTGCACCACCCCCTCGAAGAACAGGGTGTTGATTTTTGGTGGCTAGATTGGCAGCAAGGCGAACTTTCCAGGCTGCCTGGACTTGATCCCCTGGGCTGGCTCAACCATCTGCATTTCTACGATCTCGGACGGGATGGGGTCAAACGCCCCTTCATCTTTTCGCGTTGGGGAGGACTGGGCAATCACCGCTATCCCATCGGGTTCTCCGGCGATACCGTGATCGGCTGGGAGGCGCTCGACTTCCAACCCGGCTTCACCTCCACCGCGGCCAACGTGGGCTACGGCTGGTGGAGCCATGATATCGGCGGTCATATGGGCGGTATCGAGGATGACGAGCTTTACACCCGCTGGGTGCAATATGGTGTTTTCAGTCCCATTTTCCGGCTGCATTGTACAGCCAACCCTTTTCATGAGCGCCGTCCCTGGGGCCGCGGGCCAGCCGCTGAGAAAGCTGCCAGCGCCGCGATGCGCCTGCGCCACGCTTTGATTCCTTATATTTACACGATGTCCTGGCGCAATTACCAAACCGGATTGCCGCTGATCACGCCGCTTTACTATACCGATCCCAACGAGGACACATTTTCCTTTACGGCCTATAATACTTACTGGTTTGGTTCCGAGTTGCTGGCGGCTCCCTTCACCAAACCCGCCCACCCCGAAACCGGTCTCAGCCGACAAAATATTTGGTTACCCGAAGGTGACTGGTACGACTTCTTCACAGGAGAACGCACCTCCGGGGAGGGCTGGCAAGCAGTTTACGGTGTGCTCGACGATATTCCTGTTTTTGCCAAAGCGGGCGCTATTGTGCCGCTCGCCCCACAGGTTGGCTGGGGTGGGATCGAGAACCCCGAAACACTGGAAGTGTATATATTCCCCGGCGCAGATAATGCTCTTGAGCTTTTTGAAGATGATGGCGAAACCACGGGCTACCAACAAGGGAAATATGCTTTGACAAAAATGGCCCAGACCTGGGGCGGCGGCCCTCTCACTTTCACGCTTTCCTCCGCAACCGGAGCTACGGAACTCATCCCCAGGGAGCGGAATTACGCCCTGAATTTCAGAGGGATTGCAAACCCCTCAGAAATTTCGATCATATTGAATGATTCCGCCATCACCCCAGAACCCAAATATCACACTGATACGGATACCCTTGAATTGGGCCCCATCCATTTAGCGCCTTGTGATGAATTGGTTGTGACCCTGCACGGCGTGCTCGCAGCCCGCGAGCGCACCGCCGTAAAATTGGAGCGGTTCCTTTACCAATTTAAACTCGATAGCTGGGAAAAAGCAGCTATTTTGCGTGAGTGGCCCTGCATCGTCAACGGCGAGTTTTCCTTACGCCGTTACCGCCATTTGACTGACGCGCAAATTCAGGTGCTCGAAAGCCTTTTATGATAAGTAGAAACCGAGGTTCTTCAAGAAGCTCGATTTCTTAGGAGTTGCAAATGAGCCACACAGCCGAAAACACCGCAGATGCCATCATCATCGGCGGCGGGATTCACGGGGCCAGCACGGCTTTTCATCTCGCCGCGCGCGGCTTGAAAACGCTGGTGATCGAGAAAAACACATTGGGTTCGGCGGCCACCGGTCGCTCCAGCGGATTGGTGCGGATGCACTACGATCTGGAAACTGAATCTCGCCTGGCCTGGGAATCGTTCCAGTATTTTCGCAATTGGGACGAACGCGTCGGCGGTGACTGCGGCTTTACCCGGACTGGCTTTATTCAAATTGTCACCTCCGGTTATGAGGAGCAGCTCAAAGCGAATATTGCCATGCACCAGCAAATTGGTATTCCCAGCTTGCTGGTTACACGGGATGATGTGCAGCGTTTGGCGCCACTATTCAATTTTGAAGATGTAGAGGCCGCAGCCTATGAACCTGAATCCGGGTATGCCGATCCGAGCGCCACTACGGCATCTATGATGGACGCAGCCCGACGAGGCGGAGCCCGTTTATTGCAGGGTTGCACGGTGACCGCGATTGAGGCAGAATCTGGCAAAGTGAAGGGTGTGGTTACCTCGGAAGGCGCTTTTTATGCTCCAGTCATTGTTAATGCAGCTGGACCCTGGGCTGCTGGTGTGGCGAAAATGGCCGATGTAGGTCTGCCCATCGACACCTGGCGGCACGATACCATGTTCGTCAACCGCCCTCAAGAACTGGGTCCCAGCCACCCCACCGTGATCGACAATGCCAACTCGATGTATTTCCGCCCTGAAACTGGCGGTTTGACTCTGGTTGGCTTGGAGGATAATAACCCCCTGGGGGAATCACCGGAAGGTTACACGGATCGAGCACAGCCCGGATTTGTGGAACGTGCGATTGAGCGCATTTGCCTGCGTGTGCCCATTATGGAGAAAGCTTCATTGCATAGCGCGCACGGTGGTTATGACGGCATCACACCAGATCAGCGTGCTGCCATCGGGCAAGTTGGCCCTGATGGATTCTACGTTCAGTGCGGTTTCAGCGGGACGGGTTTCAAGATTGCGCCTGCGGTGGGCGCTTGTATTGCTGATCTAATTGTCGATGGGAAAGCAGCAACCGTGGATATAGCTCCTTTTGATCCGCAGCGTTTCGAGCGCGGCGATCTATTAAAAGGCGAGCACGCTTACGAAGATATCTGGCATTAAGCGAATGCCGATAAGTGCTCTAAAATAAAAAGTTTTGCAGTCCGGCATTCATCAAGATTTTGCGGAAAAACCAGCTATTGTATTTCGAACAACAAACCGCAAAACACTTATTCTCACATAAGCTTGATTTTCCTAATCAATTTTGTTTGGAACATGGGTTACTTTGATCCCATGTTCCCTTTTCTATTTACAAAAGTCGTTTATATATGTGCAAAAAATTTCCTCTTGACGGATATCTGCGTAACCGTTGAGTATCCCAAATTTGGGTAGCGTTGCAATCCGTGCGTCGGTGTGCCTGGCGTAAGGAATTCGTAACACTCTCCTAAGCTTCAGGTAAGAACCAGTTTGTACAATGAAAGAAATCCATCCTCTAGCACCAAAGGAGAAAACCCATGTACAAACTAAAACTTTTCCGTTCACTCAAGTTAAGTATCTTACTGCTCATCGTGGTGCTCATTCCTATGACTTCCGTCTTTGCTGCGGGTGAAAACCACTATGTTACCTATGAAGTTACCTTAGAGAATTTGACCGACGGTCAAATCTTCTCTCCGCCAATCTTCATCACGCACAAGGGCAAATATAAGCTTTTCCATCTACGCGGGCGGGCAAGCGATGATTTGCGCTTGATTGCCGAGACTGGGAACACCGGGCCGGCAGCTGAAAGTGCAAACGCCTCCCGCAAAGTTCTCGATGTCGAAGCTCTCTCCGTTCCACTTTTGCCCGGCGAATTGTTGACGATTACAATCCAGGGCCGACGAGGTGCCAGACTTTCCCTGGCAAGCATGCTTGTGCAAACCAATGATGGGTTTGTCGGTGCCAGTGGGTTGCGCTTGCCCAAGGAAGGTGTAAAAAGTTTCCATCTCCGCACTTATGATGCTGGAACAGAGCGAAATAACGAGCTTGCGGAGTATGTTCCAGGGCCTCCGTTTGGTGGTACCCTGCGTGACCCCTCTAACCAACGCATCCACCTGCACCGAGGCATCCTTGGAATTGGCGATATCGATCCGCAGATTTTTGGTTGGGAAGGTCCAACGGCGAAGTTGACCATCACGCCGCTAGAAAATTGATCAATAGTTCAAGTTTGTAAGAGTAAAATCGAAGACTAACTCGACCTGGTATTCCAGCAATGAGCTGCAGGCCAGTCCGAAATGTGACAAATTAGTTAGAGGATGGATCTCTAAGAGTTGGTGGTTGATGCAGCCACCAACTCTTGGCGATTAAACGCAGGTTATCCTGCTTACTAAGAACGTGGTTCTTTCAGCTTTTTCTCTGAGATTTGACAATCTCAACGCGGGCTTTCGCAGCATTGAGAACTAAATGATCCCCATTACGAATCTTGTTAATTTCCAATTGATCGATACACGGGATTTCAGAGATGATACATCCAACTGCAGTGATTGTTTCACATTCCGCGTTGATAATTGCGGCTGGGGCCAGCCCATTATGTTTCAACCGGTACAGTGTGTACGAGCCAACCGTCGATCCTTTACCTGTGGAGAAGACCAGTACTTTTCCAGCGATGCTTCGCCCCTCTAATTCGTGGCCGCGTTCCACGATCACACCCGTATCTGGATCAACGCCGCCAAAAAACGAAATCCCCTGCGAGGTTACCAGCGCTTCTCCCTGAGCGTTTCCAGAATATATCGTTCTTCCAGTTAGGATCATAAACTTAAACTCGCAGCCGCAGATTTTCGCGAATAAATGCTAATTCGTGGATTTTATCTCAAAGCTTCCTCGACCACCTCGTCAAATGGAAGCAAGACAGTGTTAAACTCGTTTTTGGCGTAGGCATAATAGCAAGCTTTTGCGCTATCGGTAGCCAGGGCTTTGAAGCGCCCTTTGATCGGAGCTACCACGCAACAGGTGTCGGCGGCAAATTTTGCCCCGGCCTCTTCAATGATGGCCGAATATCCCATCATGTCGGCGATTTGTTTGGTGGGCCGCGCGGTGGTGATCCAAAACTCTTTGGTCACGCGCTTGCCAGCCAGTAATTCTGCAATCCGGGCGATCTCTTTAATCGATAGATGAGGACAACCCAAGCTGACGAAATCGACATCCGCGGAGGCGGCATCGATCATGGAGGCGCGCGCTTGTTGGATTTCATCAAAAGTGATGCGAATCTCCTCTTTTGGCGGAATCACACTGGAAGCCTCGGGGGTGATCCCGTCCATGTGAAAAAGTGCCACCCCGCCATAGGTTGCCACAGATGCGCAGAAAGATTTGAGATTCTCAACTGAAGCAGATTTCAACCCCCATAATAAGTGGGACTCTGCCGCCATCCCGGCTTTCTAGTATTTCGCCAATCACTTTGCCCAACGCCCCAAAATCGGAGTTCTCATCCATGGGGGCGCCCACGCTCAACGTAACGGTCGGCTGACGATTTTCGTCTAAATGGTAGCCGTATGCGGGTGTCCGTCCGGTCAGTGCGGCGGCCAACGCACTGGGCCCGCCCTCCCGATTGGTGCGCGCACCGAGAACTGAGTTCGCGTAACAGACAGCGCTGGATTTTGCCCAGGCAATATGTTCGCCAAAATGGGGTGTATTGCCAATCAGATAGGGGGTGCAGGATGCAGTAGTGACCACGCCCATCCGGGCGAAAGCATCGAGGACACGCAGTTGGTTTTCAGCAAACTCAGGGCTGATGCCGAGTGCTTGCCAATTTTCGATATCCATCCCCGCGGGATTGAGCGTTGTCAGCACTTGAGCGCGGCCATAGCCGTCTGCCATCTCTGCGAGCCAGTGCAGCCCTGCCTCCCCCAGATTGGCATAACTGACCCCCGAAATTTGCACCGAGGTGACGGGAATGAGTTGTTTCGCACCGTAGATTTTGCCAAGAGCAGCTAAAATCTCCATCGCTTTCTGCGCGGCGCGGCCTTGAGCACCATCCAAGATGGCTTGTTCTTCAGATGTCAATTTCACAATGGTGATCCTTATTTAGCGAGAACTTCTATTCCGTCCCATTAGCGGTCCCCTACCATGCAACGAAGCTCTCCGCCGTTATCAGCCCACCAATCATATAGGATTGTCAGGTCGACACCCAAACTAAAGTGACGGATGCCCATATCGGTGTAATAGCGTGCTTCGCTAGGATGCCCAATCTCAACCCGCGGGGTTACGCCAGCTTTCAAAGCGGCTTTAATTACCTGTTGTTCGGCGGCAGTGACATCGAAGTCACTCAATTCCCCAGGTTTACCGATATTCATCGAGTAATCGGCTGGCCCCCATTGGATCATATCGATGCCCTCTACGGCTAAGATTTCATCGAGTTGTTTGACGGCGGATTTTTTTTCGATCATGATCATTACGACGGTATCCCGCAGTGCTTGCGCGTATTCTGGAGTCGCACCGTAATCCATATAAGTGAAGCGCCGCATGGCAACACTAAAGCTGCCGCCATCGTCGGGAGTATCAGGACGGCAAATTTTCACACATTCGCGGGCATCCTCAGCGGTGCGCACATCGGCGAATAACACGCCCTGGAATCCCGCTCCAATACCTCGCTGGGCTAAAAAGGCGCGTTGTTCCGGATCAACTTTGATAATCGATGACATATCAAAGAGTTCTACCGCACGACAGAAATTGTCGAGGGCGTCCAGATCATAAGGGGCGTATTCTGCCAAGAATTCAACATAGTCGTAAGTTTCAGTATGACCGATCACTTCCACTATCGAAGGCCAAATATTGTGAACCCGGGTTCCGATCGTGGGATTACCCGCATTAAGTTTTTGACGCAGTAAGTTAGGTTTCATAATTTTGCTCACCAGTAAAAGGTAAAAACAAATAAACGTATTGTCAGAGAAATCATCCTCGCCAGGCAGCAATTACCAGACACAACCATCCGGCAACAAAGGCTACGCCGCCAAGTGGTGTGATCGCTCCAAGCAATTTAATTTCGCTGACGACCAATAAATATAAACTTCCTGAAAATAGCACGACACCAGCCAGAAAAAGCCAACCGCCTGCTGATAATAATTTTGTTTGCTCCGGCCAATGGGTGATTGCCCAGGCTAGTAGGAGGAGGGCCAGGGCATGATACATTTGATAGCGGACAGCTTTATCCCAGGTTTCAAGACGCTCCGGGGTTACGAGTTTTTGTAAACCGTGTGCGCCAAATGCGCCTGTGGCAACAGCTAGCCCGGCAAGAATGGAACCAATGATGAAGAAAAATCTTTCCATAGGCTATCCCTTTCTTTATAACAATTTTAAATCCGGCTTGAAACAAATCGTGTGGCTGAATTAAATATTCGCATTACTCGTGGCAAAGAATTGTATCACTCAATTGAAAAGTGATATACTCCCCCAGCATTTATTATTGAAGCGATCGAGGAACGTATGAAATTTGAAATGATCCATTCCGAATCCATTTACCATGGACGGATTTTTTCGGTGCGCAAGGATAGAGTTCGTTTGCCAAATGGTGGTGAAACAACGTTAGATATTGTCGAACACAGCGGTGCAGTTACAATTTTACCAATTGATGCGGATAACAATATTTGTTTTGTGCACCAATATCGGCATGCTGCGGGGATTGAAATGCTAGAATTGCCTGCAGGGGGTCTTGAGCCCGGCGAACTCCCGGAAGTTTGTGCCCAGCGTGAAACCCGCGAAGAGATTGGGATGAAAGCCGGGAAACTTGAAAACATAGGGTCGTTTTTTCTTGCTCCGGGTTATTCGACTGAGTTATTGCACGTTTTCCTGGCAACTGAGCTGTCCCCCGCGCCTTTGGAAAGAGATGTTGATGAGTTTTTACGCGTGGAGCGTATTGCCTTAGCCCAAGTTTTTGAAATGATTTCGAGCTGGTGAATTTATTGATGCTAAGACACTCGCCGTTTTTCAATTAGCAGCACCGCACTTGGAAAGCTTTGTTTAACTTATTCTTGTAAAGTTCCCTTAAATTCCCTTCAACGCGCGCTTTGCAAATAAAATTCGGCGTGGTATAATCCCGTGCCGCGCCGCAAAGGGCGGCTTTATGTTGATTGAAACTTATGAAAGTGATAAGGCAAAGACCATGGATGAAACTTTAAAAGCTGTTGAAGCTCCCGTAAACCCCAACGTACCCGACGATCTGCGGGTTGGTGATAACGTCAGTGTTTTTCTGCGCATCAAAGAAGGTAATAACGAGCGTGTGCAGGAATTTAAAGGTGTTGTCATCCGTCGCAGCAACGGTGGCGTGAATGAAAACTTTACCGTACGTCGCGTTGCCAGCAACGGGATTGGCGTTGAGCGAACCTTCATGATGCGCTCCCCGCGCATTGAGGATGTCAAAGTGCATCGCCATTCTCACGTACGCCGCTCAAAGTTATATTTCTTACGTGATCGCACCGGCAAGAGTGCTCGTCTCAAGCAAAAATTTAACTAGACGAAAAATTAGCGTAAAATATAAGGGTGCAGCCCAGAGCTGCGCCCTTTTTTGCTTATAGGAGTTCAGCTTGAAAACACCTTTGATAGGCATTACGACCTACCGAACAACGAATCAATACGACAATCCCATTTTGGCACTCGGTGAAAACTATGTTCAATCGGTATCTCGAGCAGGGGGATTACCGGTGCTTATCCCCTTAGGCTTACCAGGAGATCAAATCAACTGGTTGCTCTCCCGGGTAGATGGTATCGTTTTTTCTGGAGGGGGCGATGTGGAACCCAGCGAATACGGTATGGAATTATCCCCGAAAGTGGATAGCGTTGATTTAGATCGTGACCGCGTAGAAATTCAGTTAGTGCGGGCATCCGTTTCGGATGGCGTACCATTTTTAGGGATTTGCCGCGGCCTTCAGGTGATCAACGTGGCCTTGGGAGGCACGCTCTACCAGCATATCGCGGACGAACATCCTCAGGCATTGAAACATAATTACTACCCGGATTGGCCTCGCGATCATTTGGGACATTCTGTTCGGGTAGATAACGATAGCCGTTTGGCAAAAATTCTCGCAACTAAAGGAATTGAAACCAACAGCCTGCACCATCAGGGGATTTTGAGCCTGGCCCCAAATTTAAAACCGACAGCCTGGGCTCCGGATGGGTTGATCGAAAGCATCGAACTCCCTGACCATCCCTTTGGTCTGGCAGTGCAGTGGCACCCTGAATGGATGCCTGATTCCGCTCCAATGCAGGCCCTATTCCGCGCTTTTGTAGAGGCTGTTGCAAAATGATCTCAGCGCCCATCGGCATTTTTGATTCTGGGGTAGGGGGGCTCTCGGTGCTGCGAGAAATTCACCGCCAATATCCTCTAGAGAATCTGATTTTCATCGCAGATCAGGCGCATGTTCCTTATGGACCGCGCCCATTAGAACAGGTGCGATCTTTTTCCGAGGCGATTACCCAATTTTTGCTAGATCAGGGAGTTAAGCTGGTGGTTGTGGCTTGCAATACGGCTTCCGCCGCGGCCCTCTATCATTTGCGCTCAACATTTCCCAAGGTATCCTTTGTTGGTATGGAACCTGCGGTCAAACCGGCAGCTGAACAAACGCAAAGCGGCGTGGTCGGTGTTTTAGCAACACCGGCTACTTTTCAGGGAGAGCTTTACTTTTTGGTGATCGAGCGATTTGCTAACGGCGTCACTGTACTGCAAGATACCTGCCCAGGGTTAGTGGCACAAATCGAAAAAGGGGAGTTGAACACACCCGCAACGCGAGCGATCCTTGAATCAGCCCTGCGGCCGATGATGCAACACCATATCGACCGAGTTGTAATGGGCTGCACGCATTATCCCTTCGTGATCCCTCTGATTCAAGAGATTGTCGGCCCAGATGTAAAAGTTATTGACCCCGCGCCCGCCATTGCCCGTCAGGTGGGCCGCTTGCTTGGGTTACAAGATATAAACAATCGCCGCGTCGGGCAAAATGACACAGAAATACCTTGGGGATCGATCCAATATCTGACAACGGGAGACCCCCACAAATTACAAGCGTTGTTACCTGTTTTAACGGGCGAAGCGGGGCAAATCTCAGCCGTAGTCTGGCACCAATCTAAACTACAAATAAATAGAACCTAACCATAAATTTGGAGCCAAAATATGAACACTAATAAATCACTGCAATCTATCATTAATTGGTTGGATGAAAATCAAAAATTTTTTACCGCGATGGCGGATCAAATCTGGCGCACACCCGAGGTAGCCTGGCAAGAATTTAAATCGTCTCGATTGCAGGCGGATTATTTGGAAAACAAGGGGTTTACGATCACCTGGAATATTGGCGGGCTGAATACGGCCTTTGTCGCGGAGTGGGGGGAAGGGAAGCCCATTCTTGGTTTTATCGGAGAGTATGATGCTTTACCAGGGTTGAGCCAAACAAACCAGCCTGCTAAAGATGCGCTTGAAGCCGATGGGCATGGTCACGGCTGTGGGCATAATTTGCTTGGAACGGGGGCGGTTGCATCGGCTGTCGCGGTGCAAAAATTATTGAAATCTACTGGAAAACCAGGAACAGTGCGCTATTATGGCTGCCCAGCAGAGGAGAAGGGTAGCGGCAAAGTTTTCATGGCCCGATCCGGCGCTTTCGACGATCTGGACGCGGCCTTTAATTTTCACCCTGGTAGCATGAATATGCCCACGAAAGGGAGCATGGTGGGGGTTAACGCCATCTACTATCGGTTTCATGGTCGCTCTTCCCATGCTGGGGGATCACCGCATAAAGGGCGTTCAGCTTTAGATGCTGTCGAATTGATGAATGTGGGCGTCAATTATCTGCGCGAACATGTCAAGGATGATGTGCGCATTCATTACATCATCACCGATGGCGGCAAAGCGCCAAATATCGTCCCTGATAAAGCTGAAGCTTACTACTATATCCGTGCCGCAAAACCCGATTATCTGGCCGAAGTGGTCGAACGCGTCCGCAAAGTAGCCGAGGGGGCCGCGATGATGACAGAAACTGAGGTTGAAATTGCTTTTGAAGAAGGGTGTTCGGCAGTGTTGAGCAACCATTATCTGGCGGATTTACAATACCAGGCTATGGAGTTGATTGGCCCCATCGAGTTTACACCAGAAGAAATTGATTTTGCGCAGCAAGTCAACGATGCTTTCCCGGGTTCGAACGCTGATTATATAGACGCGGCGATTGAGTATTACAAATTATCTCCCGAGAGGGCTGCCGGCCTGGATAGTTTCCGTGATCAGCCTTTGGTGGGTCAGAATTTTCCCGCGTTAGATGCCAGTGTCATTGGGACGGGTTCAACCGATGTCGGTGATCTCAGTCAGATTGTGCCGGTAAGCATGCTTTGGACTGCTTGCTGGCCAACCGGTGTCCCCGGTCACAGTTGGGGGAATGTGGCTTGTTCTGGGATGTCGATTGGGCATAAAGGGATGCTGCACGCCGCCAAAATTATGGCTGTTACCGCAATGGAGATATATGCGAACCCCGAGCATCTCGTCAAAATCCGCCAAGAGTTTGAGCAGCGTACCGGTGATAAACCTTACATATCGCCAATCCCTGATGAAATTAATCCCCCGCAATACGAACCAGAAGAGGCTGGATCCTTTGCCGAAAACGAACACCTCGCGAACAAATGCCGGTGATACTAAAGGTCATCCCGCTAGCACATAGATTTAAGCTTCTTTTGAAATTCTGCAATTGTTGGTTCGATCCGACCTAAATCTTTCAAGTTTCCCTGGAGCCATCCAATATCTTCCTGGTCGCGCGCCTCCTCTCCCTCCCCTTGCAAGATGCGCAGTACAAAGCCGGCAATATCCTCCAGCGTGCGGCGGTAGTAATAAAAACGCAGGATATCTACCTCGATAGATGCCGGGCCAAATTGACGTTTATAGGCAGGCAAGAATAACTCCCAAAAACGCCCGTCACTCGCGAAGAAAAATAAATCGTGTTCTGGGGGGGCAATCAAGGCATTTTCCCAGTCCAGGATATAAAGGTTTCCCTGATCGTCTGTCATAAGGTTGCCCCCGTGCAAGTCGGTGTGACAGATCACCATTGGTTTCTTGATCTCCTTGACCTGAGCCTTAAGATCATTGAGGTATTGGAGCGCAGCCAACACTTCACCCTGATTTGGCAGTAGAGTCTGGCGCAGCAGTTTCGTTCCGAGGCTGTCTTTGGCTGTGACAGCGGCAAGCTTCTCGAATGAACGAACTAAATCAGCTGCGAAAGAGATTTCGAACTGTTCTGTAAAAGGATGCTCGATTTCAATTTGGGCGCGGCTATTGTGCAAAACCCCGACGGCTTCTGCCAGCCGAACCAGAATGTGGTCAGGCAAGTGGCCAAACCCGACCAGTTCAGCCTCGATGAAATTGGTAAGAACCAACTCTTTCGAGCCGACACCCATTTTAAATTCATCATCCAGTGTTTTTATGGGATGTGGGATATGGGGCAAAATTCTTTTGGTGTTGAGTTGATCCATCAAGGGGAGATAAAAATTCCTCAACGTGGCCGCAGTGCCCATATACGTTGCGTCATCGTGTATTTTGAGGAAGTAGCGCTCCCCTTTTTTTGTTTCAGCAGCGTAGCAATCCCCACCCCAGCCGCGCAGGAGAAATTGCAAGGTATCTACTTCAATGCCGTATCCGCTTCGAATGGCATGAAGAAAAACTTCGGTTTTCTTCGTTGGTTTGTTTTCCATATGCATTTTGGAAATTTATACAAACAGCCCCGCCAGCCAAATTGCCAGCGAGGCTGCTCTCTAATTCAAAAAGTGGTCTTAAATTTGTCCTTTAGCCCATTTTATCACTTCCGTTACTTCGGGCAAATCGATCCCTAACTCCTGCAATTTCTTTTCAGTGGGGATGCTGTCGTTATCCCAGCCGCGGCGCTTGTAAACCGCATCGAGCAGCAGTTCATACTGATCTTCGCGGTATTTGCGGAGATGTGCCATTTTCTCAGTAACACTCAGATTTTCGGGATCAACCTCAACAATATCGCGCAGCTGCGTATCGTAAAGCTCCGCACGTGATTCGTACTCGTCGGTGGTGACGGGCCCCATCGCGCGGTAGGGAATATAATCATGCTGGCGGCCCACCCGACCCTGACGAATGGCGAATACCTTTTGGAAATTGTAGACCCGTTCAGATTGGTCGAGTAAATCTTGAGCGGTGGTGGGGATGCCGGTGACACCCTCATGGATCCAGGTGTAGTTTTCGACGTGCTCCTCCACTTTGGCGGGTTCGGCGGTCTCACTGTTGCCTTCCGGAGAGATGTCATTCCAAGGGAGTTTGCACAGCCCGTGCAGGCTGAACCAGGTACGCCACATTGGGAAGTAGTGCAGCGCCTCGGCCTTGTCTTCGAAAGTGGGCAGGAGGTTGTGCACCTGATCCATAAAGATCAGCCAGGCCTCATCGTGCTGTGCGCCCTTGGTGGCCAGCCCGTAACCGCCTTGCTGGGCAATCGATTCTTTGGTGCCGTACTCAGAAATCTCCATACCTTTGACTTCCATGCCAATATCGTGCAGAAAATCGGGGTCACCGCCAAACTCTTCAGCGAAATATTTTTTCATGTACAGCACGCCTTGGCCGACTGTCACTCCGAACCCTTCGCCGCGCGCCATTTGGTGCAATAACTCTAAAGCCGCGAGCCCATTGCCAAAATTGAGTTCCAGGTCGCCGGTATGTTCGGTGGTCAGGATGCCCTCTTCGTAACATTCCATGGCGAAGGCACAGCAGTTGGCGAAGGAGATTGTATCAATGCCGTAAGTGTCGCAGTAGAAATTGAGTTCCAGCAAAATCTGCGGATCGAAGTTGCCGATATTGGAGCCCAGCCCGGCGGCGTTCTCGTATTCGGGGCCGTCGACCAAAACCTCGGTTCCAGCATAAGGGCCAGTTTGGACAGGGAAACCATCAACACCATGAGAGCAAGACATCGTACATCCCAGCCAGCAGCCATCGGGGAGTCCTTGGGTGAAGCGGGCTTTCCAAACGGAGGAGTCGATCTTGGGGGTCTCGGGGTGGGTGCCGTAGCGGAAATTGTGCGTCGGCAGCAGGTGGAAGTGATCCATCGTTTCGACGATATTGGCGGTGCCAACTTTGCGCATCTGGTTTTGCACATCATCGAGTTCGGTGATCTCTTTGTTGATGCGCCGTCCTGCCTTACGAACTAAATCCATATCCGCGGGCCCGTTGCTGTTACCGCGCATATGGCTGTAGCGCACCACCAGGCCTTTGATCTTTTTGTCGCGGAAGACTCTTCCCGCACCGCCGCGGCCGGCTTGCTTCAAACGGATCTCTTTGCGGCGTACATCGTAAAAGGTGCAGTTGATCAAGGCATAGCGGATATGTTCGGCCGCATCCCCAGCCGTCATGACCGAGATGCCGCGCTTGCCTTTTTCATCGTCAGCGTACATCTCGGTGAGCACATTCCCCAAAAGGTGAGAATCAACCATTTCGAGCGGGGCCGTTTCAATGGTGATTTTACCGGTATCCCCATCAATGAAAATAATCACATCTTCGGCGGCTTTCCCTTGAATTTCCAGGGCGTCGAATCCCGCAAATTTCAAAAACGGGGCGAAATATCCACCCACATTGCTGTCAATCACATTGTGGGTCAGCGGTGAGAGAGTCACGACAGTAGCTTTACCACTGCCTGGGTAGGCTGTGATTCCACAAATGGGACCGTTGGCGATCACCAGCTCATTTTTGGAGTCTTCCCAGGTAGTGTCGGAATCAACTGCATCCCACAAAAGTTTGAGTGCAAAGCCGCGCCCGCCGGTGAATAGATCTTTCATCTGTTGGGTGACGGGGCGCACTTCAAAAGAGTTATCTTCCAGATTGATATACAGCGTGCGGTTAGCATAGCCGCGCTCCACAGGTCGAAGCTCGTAGTGGTATTCCGCCAATTGGCGGTGGGCGGCCTTTAATTCTTGCACAGGCGTATGGATCACCATAGAAATGTTTCTCCTTGATTAATGAAAAATAGGGTTTGCCAGTATCGTTATTATGACGTGAATCGATGGGCAATACAACTGACGAATTTCCCGTTCTGATGATTTGGAGGTCATGTGTGAATTGATTTTTGTTTATGCAACTCTCCAAAAAGAATCTCTATCGCTGTCTCAAAAAAAACATCCCGAAGCATTGCTCGCTTCGGGATGTTTACCAGTGTTTTACGCATCTTTAGGGCGTACCGGGCTGGATTGGATAATCAAACTCAGCCGTGCGGTTTGATGCTTCAGATTCAACCGAACTTGCACCACAGGAATTGACTACCTGCACCACATAATAATAGTTATTATCTATATCACCTGCCGCACCTAGATCCGTATAGGTATTGGTGGGGGTCAGATCATAGATAAAGCTTATCCCGGGAGTATAGTAGGGATTGTTTGTGGCCCGGTAAATCCGATAGGCTGTAGCCCCTGGCACAGCTGTCCAGTTTAAGGTGACGTCATTGCCGCTACGGCTGATGCTCACATCAGTGACGGTGGCAGGTTGGGTACAGACTGTCATGGTGACGGGCACTTGAACCTGTGGAGTGACCGGATCGTTGCTGTCGATACACAGCGTGCTGGTATATTCGCCAGTGGCTAACCCGGTCGAGTCGTAAATCACATCCAGAGCGTCACTCAGATCCGGTGTGATCGTGCCGCTGGTGGTTGAAATGTTCAACCAGGTGATATCTGTAGGAACATCGCAAGTGGCAACAATATCCCCGATGAGTTGTATAGCAAAATCATTAACCGCATCGAGATTCCAGCTTACTCCTGGTGCTTCAAAAGCGTATCCTGAGCCGATAATCCCGTTTCCAATGGTGTCAGCATTGGAAACCTCCCAGAAGTAGTCATCCGTCCCGGTTCCGGTATCGTTGTAAATCTCGATCCAATAAGAGCCGGGCGTTAAGATGACAGGATTAGCCAGCGTGAGTGTGTGCATCCACTCATCAACGCCAAAGAGAACCACTCCGGTTTGCACGCGTGTATATGGAACATTATTTTCGGTAGAAAGGGTCGTTCCAGGTAGACCGCTAGAATCCTGGTGGATGATTACGGTAAACACATCAGGGCTTGCCGGGGTATTGCCTGGAAAGTATCCACCCCACATGACGATACTGGTAATCGTTGCATCAACAGATAAGGTGAAATTTTCAGCCAATACTTGTTGTGGGTTGTCACAACCATCACAATTGCTATCGGAAAAGATGCCATTGGACTGGTTGGGTGCCTGGTCAATGATAGCCTGCAAAGCATTTGGTGTTATTAGAGCATTATTATTTTCGGCTGTGCCGGAGATCACATTGCTTTCTCCAAATTGCAAAAGGTTCGAAGCCGAACTAAGTGATGAAGCACTTGGTGGCGGTACTATGCTGGTTTCACTATCCTCGAAGATAGTCCAATCCAAATCAGAGCCACCAGTATTGCTGATTATCAAGGTTTGAGTGATCTGCACATCTGGGATCAGGCTAGCTTCTAAATTCACAGGATTAACCTCAATTACGGGGGGTGAACCACTTACACAAGTTAGTGCAACATCGTCAAATTGAGCATACCAACCCCAATCACCTAAGTTTGGGTCATAATAATGCCACCGTAGGAGTAAACCGCTCATGCCTAAATAGGCTGATAAATCAACATTGACTGACTCGCCCGGCGGAACACGGAGCCCATTGGGGTGATGATCTTCATTCCAACTCAGCAAGTTGGTCCAATTGCTGCCGCCATTTGTGCTGATTTCCAGATTAAGAAAATCCAGACCTACATAATTGGCGTAATTAGCTTCATAGGTGAGCGCAGCAGATGCGAACCCCGTTAAGTCGAAAGGGCCGCTCCGAACTTCCGTGTCAAATTCTGCTGCGCCAAATTGGTCACTGGAGGCGCAAACAGCAGCTCCGCTCCCACCGGTATAGTTGCTTTCTCCACAATCTGTTGGATAACCGGTACTCCCGGTTAGCGTCCAAACCACACCTGTGCTTTCATTATCGATTACGGACCAATCAACGGGCAAGCCGCCATTGAAATCTACAACAGAGCCATTACAAACCAACGAGCCCGTTTGGGTGGTAAATGAAAAAACAGAGGAAGGTGAACTACCACAACCGTTTTGGGCTGTGATGCGCCAGTAATATTCTGTGTTCGTGCTCAGGCTGCTACCGGCTGTGTGGCTGGTGTTTGTTTCAGTCACACTGTACACGATATTGCTAAAACCAGAATCAGTAGCCACTTCCAAAAGATAGCTGCTAGCGCCAGTGTCTGACCAACTAAATGTGGGAGTTACTGGAACCCCTGTAGCGGTATCGGCCGGGGTAGTGAGTGTTGGAACTGTAGGTGCAGCAGCAGAAACGTTCAAATCAACGTTATCGGTATGCAGGATTGGTGGGCTGCCGCCTGTGCCAGTGATAGCCAGTGTGTAATTACCAGCACCTGCACCACTGATTGTCATGGTGCTGCTGCCTGGAGGTGTGACCGGGTTCGTTGAGAAAGATGCAGAACCTGGATTTCCAGTAACACTCAAAGTAACAGGATCAGAAAAACCATTGATCGCGCCGACTGAAACGTTATAATCGGCATCATCTGGAAGGCAAATATCCAACGCCGCGGGGGTTGCATCTACTGTGAAATCGGGCGTCTGACTGCAGTTGTAGCAAACAATTGCGAAATCTTGGTCGGTGCTGTCCCCCACATTCGGAACACCATCCCCGGCAATATTGAATCCGGTCACCGTAATATTGATGCTGCCCGTTGTGCTTGCTGGCAGGAAGATGGCTTCGTAATTGTTGGCTGAATCTGCGGTCCCGCCAGTGGCGCTCCACTGTCCGGTGAAGATATTTCCCAGGTAAGTTGAGCTGTCAACCGTAGCACTGAGGTTGAGATCATTGACCTGCGGGCTAGTGCCGATCGCGCCAGGCGCATCGGTATAGACCAAGACGATACGCACGGGCTTGGTGTTATCAGCTACACCGCCGCTCCAAGTCCAGGTTTCACCAGAATTATCGAAAATCACGGACTGGTCGAGCAAGTATTTGTCAGCAGTATCGAACATCAGTGACATATTGGGCATACCATAACCCTGGTTGTTACTGGGCAAGGTGTCGTTGGCACTGACTCCGGTCAGGTAGGTTGGGTGTGCGATTAAGTAAGCTTTCATCATCGCCGGGCTGGGGGTTAGGCTGTAGGTGTTTTCTAGCCACCAATAAGCCAGTGAGCTCACACCAGCTACAGCTGGTGTAGAGTGACTGGTACCCGATGATGAGGCAAAAATAGTTTGCCCGGATGGCCGATATTGATCGCAAACACCGCTGCCGTTATAACTGGCGTTCGTACTGGCGGTGCCCTGGATATGGGTTCCAGGAGCGATGATTTCAGGCTTTACACGTCCACCCGGTGCCGGACCACGGCTGGAGAAAGAGATCACATCCATGGCATTATCAGCACCGATGGGTCCAATGCCGCAGCCATCGGTCCAATTGCCATCTTCATCGGATGGACGGTCGTTTTCTGAGGCTCCTACGGTGATCATATTCTTACCGTTGCCGGGTGTGCCAATCGTGTTCGCACTGGAACCAGAATTCCCAGCGGAGAAAACAATGATCATCTCCTGGTTGCCCGTCTCGGTGAGATCAGCATCGCGTACACCGACATCATAAGCCTGCGATGAATCATCATAGCTGCCTGCACATCCCGAGCAGCCCCAAGAATTGGTGTTAATCAGTGCGCCGTTATCTTGCACACTCTTGATGACACCTGTGTCGGTGCCACTACAACTGCTGATATCATAACCACTTGCATCGAAGATGCGAGTGCCGGCAAGGCGACCAAAGGGGTTAATTCCCAGCCCGCGTTGATATCCCAGTGGATCGACAAAAGGAAAACCAGAGGTAGTATCGTAACCACCAACAATACTGACGTTGATATGGCCGTGTCCATCGGGTCCGCCGCCATCGGCGGAATCAGTACAGTTGGCCACATAAGACAACCGGGTAGGATTTGCAAGGTTACCTGTTTGATGTAAGGTAGGATCGCCAGAGTTGACCGTACCGTTGCCGATGCCATCATCGGTGACATCCACGATGGGATAATCAGACGGGTCGGTACTGAAGCTATAACTGTTCAGCCAAGTCAGGTACCCAGGGCCAGAAGGCCCTGACTGGGTGGCGTCAAAGTTGCCTGCCAGGATTTGACCCTGGACCTCATCCGTCAGTTCGGGTGCCAATTTCTGATTTAGCCAAACCACATCGGATAGCTGCGAGATTGCAGCTAGATCACTGATGCGAAGGGTAATAATGGCGTTTTCATATGCCAAAATCGGCGACCAGTCAGAAATTTGATTAATGGATAGGGATCGAATCACTTCCTTGGAGTGCAAATTTCCTGGATGGTTGTAAATTTGAATCACCACTGGAATGCTTTCAGCACTGCTCACCGTGGATGGGTTTACAACCTCATTACGAATCTGAGCCCCTAGTTTGAAGTAAGGTTGGTAGGGGGCACTATATTGCAAGAAATTATTTTCGTCCGCCATATTGTTGAGCTGTGTTCGGCTAGAGTCATTTGCCCAAACAAGATAAGCATGGTTGGCAATATACTGGATTGGCGTGACCCCGGCATCTCGTAAGGTTTTCAGCCATTCATCTTTGATGGGACCCACGAATTGAACGATCTGTAGTCCATTGCTGCTGGCCTCATCCAGACGAAATGTAGCAGGAATTTCGAGTTCGATCTGTCTGCGGGTTGAAAGGATAGGCATCCAGCAAAATGCGCTCATCCACAGGCGTAATCTGTTGCAGTTCGCTGAAAGATAAATTTTGTAAGGCCGTATCATTTACCTGGTATAGAGCAAAAGAGCCATAATCGTGCAGCAAGGTGACGCCGGGCTGATTGGCTACAAAAGTTCCAGGGGGGGCGGTGACTTTTTGGCTGCTATTGTTTTGGGCGGTTGCCTGGCTGCTAAAACCGAATGCCAGAGCCAATAGGAGAATGGCACCGAGGATTAGAGTAAGTTTTGTTTTATTCATTGGTTTCTCCCTAGTCACAGTATGAATTTAGCTTGACTGCGTGCATTGGCTGCAGATAAGCGGTACCGGCTGCGAACAATTCACCTGTATCAATTGCATCTACAATAATCGAAATCCAAAAAATTATCATTAATACCATTATGCGTTCAAATTTTTTTCTAACGCTTTGATTAATTGATCTTAATCGTCTCTAGGGCCATACCCTGGCAACCGTTGTACATACCATATAAGGATATCCAGCTTTGACTTCAAAATTTGTACCAAACTGGAAAGGGGGTAGCCAAAAATCGTAATCTTGACGTGCTGGTTCCCAGCTCAAAACCTGATCTACATTGCCAATGCTATCAGCCAAATCCTGTGCATCCAAAATGCTATCACCTAGATCCAAAGGTAATGTAATTGCGTTGAATTGGCAGGGTGATGTGCCCACAAGACTGTATTGTAGTGCGCCGGGGTTTCCTGTTGCAGGCGGGACGTCTCCAGCAACATTGAAAACAAGGGGGGCAGAGTCATCGACCAAAACCATATAAGAATCCCCGAGAGTGGTTGTGAAGTTTGTGCCAAACTGGAAGGGGGGTAACCAGAAGTCAAAATCTTGACGAGCAGAATTCCAACGCAAGATTTGTTGCGTTCCAGAAATCTCATCCGCAATGGCCTGAGCATCTGATAATGAGTTTGTATCATCTAGTGGCATTCCGATCGCGTTCCAACTGGGTCCTGAGGTGACCTGTTGCTGAGGAGCAGCTCGGCCGGCCACCTGGGGCATCAACAGAACACCCAGCACAAGCAGCAAAATGACTATTGCTGAAATCATAAAAACTTTTTTCATAACGACTTCTCCTTCCTCAATTGAAAGTTACTTTTTATCATACCAGATCAAATCTTATTTTATTGTATAGATATCTTTATAGTCAGGGCAATCGCATATAAAAAATGAGATAATGGTAATCCAAAGAAATCAGGAGGAGAATTACCATGCCAACAGAGCCAATCCATAGTCTGGAAGAGCACTTTTCCAACATAAACGATCCGCGTGGGCCAAATGTATCACACCAGTTATTCGATATCATTACCATCGCCATCCTGGGAACGATCTGCGGTGCAGATGGCTGGGTTGAAATTGAGCAGTTCGGCTATCAGAAGCTGAACTGGTTGAGCCAATACTTGTGGTTGCCCAAGGGGATCCCATCGCATGACACGTTTGGCAGGGTATTTGCGCTGATCGATCCGGAAGAATTCCAGGCTAGCTTCATGAAATGGGTCAAGGCTTTACGCGAAATCACGCAAGGACAGGTGATCGGGATTGATGGCAAACAGATGCGCGGCTCCCATGATCGCAGTCAAGGAAAGCGTGCGATTTATATGGTGAGCGCCTGGGCAGAGCAAAACCATCTGGTGCTGGGACAGCGCCAAGTGGCAGAGAAAAGCAACGAAATCACTGCGATTCCAGAGTTATTACGCCTGCTGGCCATCAAAGGCTGTATCGTCACGATCGATGCGCTGGGTACGCAGACCAAGATCGCTAAGCAAATCATCGCTGCGGAAGCCGATTACCTGTTGGCGGTCAAACAAAACCAAGGCCATCTGTATCGTGATCTCGAAATGCTGTTCTCCTATGACCAACAGCAGGGCTTTCAAGAGGCACCCTATGATTACGACAAGGAAGTCAAGAAAGGCCACGGACGGATTGATGTGCGGGAGTGTTGGGCCACTTCGGATCCTGAATATCTGGATAGCGTCAGACAGACTCAGAAGTGGACGAATTTGCGGAGTATTAGCATGCTTGTGCGACGACGCATCATTGATGATGAAGAAACCATCAAAGTTCGCTTCTTCATTTCCAGCTTGCCGGCCAATGCCAAACGGTTCCTGAAAGCGACGCGTCAACACTGGGGCATCGAAAATGGCCTCCACTGGGTTCTCGATATTGCTTTCAACGAAGACCGCAGTCGGGTCCGCAAGGATCATGCCCCAGCCAACCTGGCGGTCTTGCGTCACATGGCTGTCAATCTACTCAAGCAGGAAACTTCTGCTAAAGGTGGTATCAAAGCCAAGCGTTTGCAGGCGGGTTGGAATAACGATTATCTTCTCAAGGTTCTGGCTGGATAGTCATATGCGATTGCCCTGTCTTTATAGTGAAGTCGCGATTTCGCGCAATTTTGTTCAATGTCGACACTAAATTTGCGAAATGCGCAAGTCTTTTGATTGGGGGGAAAATACCGGTAGTTGCCCCTCGTGAACGCGGCTAAACTTGGGCCAATGTGAAAATTCGGTTTAGCAGCCCATCACAAAGCTTAGACTGATCTTCCTTATTAGGAAAGGGTAGAATTTCAAGGAATATCCATCGAGCCCTAAATGGGGGGCTATCAACAATTTATTTTTGGAGGAGAAATGAAAAACCCACAAAAGCAGCCTGACCAGAATCAAATGCAGCGCGTGGAGAAATCGATTAGCGAATTTAGCTCCAGCGCGGCTTCGTTGAGTACTGAAGCTGACCGCGCTCGCAGTATTTTTGGTTTTGGCCGCCGCATCCTGGTGCCGCCCGACGAAATCCATGTGGTTACGGGCGACGGCCGCCACAGTTGGATTGTCTCGAGCGAACGGCGGGTATACGGCCAAACTGCCGACCGCCCTTCGCGTTACTGGCTCAATGGACTGACTCAGGTGATAAAACTCAAAACCGTCAGTTTTACAGTGCCCATTCGGGGAATTGATGATGAGGGTGTTGAGGCACTGGACAATAGTAAAGTCAGTTTCAAGTTATGGGCACACGCGGTGGCCAAGCTTAACCCCGACAAAGCCGAAACTGCGGCTCAACGTGTGGGTCTGGAAACCACTGGGTTGATCAAAACCATTATGGAGGTTGGCAAGGCTGAATTGATTGCCGCCGCCGCGACGATGGGTTTGCAAGAGATTATTGCCGAGCGCCAGAAACTGGCCGAGATTGCTTTCCCTAAGGTCAACCAGATTCTTTCGGAGTTAGGTTATGATCTGGCGCTGTTGACCGTCACCAAGCTAGAAGGTATGGCATATCATAAGCTGGTGGAGCAGGCTGAATCCCGCATCTCGAAGGAAACCAGCATTGCCACCAACCTGGAGCAGGTTGCCGAGTTGGACGATGACCAGGCCCGTGAGCGACACGAATTTGTTATTCGGGCCGAGACCGAAAAAAAGCTGGCCGCCGAACGCCTGGAAGCGGAGCGCGAGGTCGAGACTGCGACCCTCAACCAGCAAGAATCGCTGACCATTCGAAGGCACGAGGTTCAGGTGCAGCAAATTGAGCGTGAAAAGAAAGCTGCTCAGATCGCTCACGAACGTGATATTGCTAAAGTGCAGCTTGCGCAAGAAATTGGCGAGGGTGAAACCGAAAAAGAAGCCCAGATTGCTTTTCTGAAAGCAGAGCGTGCCGCTGAATTGCGTGCCAAACAGCAAAAACGGGATGCCGCCATCAAGTTAGCCGAAGCTGAAGCTGAAGCAGACCGTTTGGCACTGGAACAGGCTCGTGAAAATGAGCGCAAAGCCAAACTCACCGAGGCTGAAGCTAAGCGTTTGCAGCGTGAGGAGTTAGCTGCGGCTGATCGAGTTAAAGAAATCGCCTTGGTGGAAGCGAATCAGGTTGGTGAGGCGCTGAAAGTCGAAGCTGATGCTGAAGCGCGTTCTTTACAAATCAAAGTAGAAGCTGAAACCAAGGCTGAATTGATGAAAGCTGAGGCTGAAGCTACTTCATCAGAGAAGCGGGCGCACGCCGCAAAGATCCGGGCCGAGGCCACCCGGGCCGAAGCCGCAGCCCCCGGTCTGGCAGAAGCTGAGGTTGAAGCGGAACGTGTTTCGGTGGCTGAGAAGCAGGTAGCTGTCAACCGGGCCGATGGTCTGGCACAGGCTGAGGTCGCCAAAGCGCAGTCTGAAGCTGAAGCTGGACGTTTGCAGAAACTCAAAGAGGTTGAAATTCGGGCGCAGAAACAGTTGATGGCGCTCTACGAAGAGGCTCCCGTGCTGGTGGAACTCGAAAAGATGCGCATGGAGTACGATCACAAAGAGCGCATCGCTACTATGCAGATGGATGCCTATATGAAGGCCTTCGAAGCGGTGGCGCCAGGCATCAAAGTTAATATTTACGGCAGCGGCAACCAGACTAGCAAAATCTTCACCGATCTGATGTCTTTCACCCACGGGCTGCGTTTATTGGGCGAAGAAGTGCCAGTGATTGGTAATATCATTGATGGCGCGAGCAACGATAATGGCAGCGGATTTCAACTTAGTAAATTGAGCGCCTTTATGCCTTATATCCAGCAAGTGCTAGGCGAGGTCAACCCTCGTATGTTCTCCAGTTTGAAAGTGGCTGACCTTGTTGAACGATTGGAACCAGTGGTTGCTGGACGTGAGGATTTAGCTAGTGCGCTCAACGGTATCAAAAAAGATGCAAGTTTTCGCCTGGTTGGGGATATTCCTATAAAGCCCCTTCTCGGTGTGCTAGGGTTCAATTTTGACGGGGTTGCTCCAGTCGATGATGTCGGATTGGTTGATGAAGATCAACTCGATGAGTTGAAGGATGAGTTGCTGACTCAAATAGACTAAGCATTTCCCCCTTGATGCTTTAAGAGAAAACAAACCTCCTGGATTTCTCGCCCAGGAGGTTTGTTGATTGCCTTATGCTGCCATAACCAAAAACTATCTTTTTGCAGTTCGTTTTTTCCCAGCGGCCAATGCGGCTCCGATAATGCCTGCTTCGTTGAGTGTTTCGGCTGGTACTACCTCCGCCTTTACCGTCAAACGCGGGATAAATTTTTCGTGTTTTTTACTCACTCCCCCACCCAAAATAATTAAAATCTGGCCAGATGAGGGCTTCAAGCCGCAGCAAGTAAGTGTCTAGCTGTTGAGCCCATTTTTTCCAGGACAGATCATTTTCTTTGCGGGCTGCATCGGATGCGTTTAATCGGCATCTTCGCAATCGATTTCGATATGACCAAATTCTGTGTTGGGCAGCAAGTTGCCATCAATAAAAACTGAAGTACCCAGCCCGGTTCCAATGGTCACCAGCAGCACAACGCCATCTCGCCCTTTTCCAGCACCGAAGGACATTTCAGCCATTCCTGCCGCATCGGCATCGTTGACCACAGTAACAGGGCACCCAGTGGCTTTGGTGAGGAGCTTCGCGGCATTTGTATTGATCCAACTATCGTGGACATTGGCAGCCGTGCGCGCAATCCCATGCTGGATTGGTGCTGGAAAGCCCGCACCAATTGGGCCTTTCCAGTTGAAGTGCTTCGCAACTTCTCCGACAACCTCGGCAACAGCCTTGGGTTTAGATGGCTGAGGGGTAGGGATGCGGTACCGGGGTGTGAGAAGTTTCCCCTTCTTGATATTGACTGGTGCACCTTTAATGCCGCTGCCCCCAATATCGATGCCTAAAATTTCCATACAAGCCTCCGATCTTCGATGATGCAATTATATCGCTACACCTCAGGATTGGGCACACGGGTCCGCTCTAGATTCTTCAACTTTTTTCAGGGGTACATAATTCCAGCGAAAATCACAATGATCTGCACCCATCCCTAAAGTGCCGCTGCGTTTCCATTGAATTTCTTTGGGTAAAGCAGACATCGTGAAATCATCAATCTTGCAGAAGCTGTTTGTCAACTCAGGGGCACCAAAATAGGTGAGCATATCCAGATAAAAACAACGTTGGATATTGAAACCAAATTGCGTTGGGTCGTCTGGGATATATTCCAGCTCAAAGCCAGGTGTAGGGAAGCCGCGCTGCATCGCGTTGCGGGCTAACCATTTGAACGCGTTAAAGTTGCCAGGGAGCAGTTTGAAAATACGCTCTAAGCGGCTCAGATTCGTTCCTCCGGGTTGATACTGCGCCGCGTAGAGCGTATCCATTTGAGCTAAAGCAGCATCTTTCTCCAACCCATCAGACCGGAGTGTTTGATAAAGTGCTAATCCAGGAAGGATATTCTCCGTCAAATGACCCTGGAGCGCTTTACGATCGAAAATCACTCGCTGAGCGATTAGCTCGTCATAACGCTGCTGAACGCGGCCCAGCAGCACGGCGGCCCCGGTTTCTCCCATCTTTGTACTGAGAAGCTTTTGCCACGATTTGGCATTGGGCATGCGGCGGGGGCTAAGCAGCTGCTGTGTTAATAGTGCACCACCCAGTGCTCCTAAGGCCAAACCAGCCCAAAATTTTGAGTTACCGTTCGACATATAAACTCCGATTAAGGGGCAGCCGGAACTTTTAGGATCAGGCCGACCAAATACCCTACTAAAGCGCTTACGATGCCGATCACGGCCATCTCGAACCCACTTTTTCCGGGATGGCCTACGGTTGTGCGGGCTTTGTACACACCCACAAGGAATAATGTTACCGAGGAGATGAGCAATGAAACCCAAATACTGGTTTTTACATCCAAAAAGGGAAAAGGGATTAATGGAATTATGGAACCAACCACAGCAGCAATCCCAACAATGATAGCCGATTTTAAGGCATCTTTCCGGTTGGTAGGAGTCAATTGGTGTTCTTCGGCCATCATCACACCTACCCAAACATCCTCATCCGCTGTGATTTTCTCGACAATCTGATCAAGTAATTCACCCTCAAAGCCTTTTTGGCGGTAAATTTCACGGATTTCTTCGCGCTCCACAGCAGGCACCATTCGAACATGACGATACTCGCGCTCTCGTTCACTTTCGTAGTGGGCGGTTTCTGCTAAAGTGGAGGTGTAGGCTACTGCGGCCATCGATATGGATTCGGCGAAGGTGGCTGCTATACCAGCAACCAAAACAATGCGAGGGGCGCTGGTGGCAGCGGCAATACCAAGTACAATCCCGAGCACATTGACGAGCCCATCTTGCCCGCCTAAAATTACATCTGCTAAAGTGGATGTATATCGGTGGGGGTCTCTATTGTGATGGTGGTCGAGTTGATCGTGATCATCTTTGGGAAGGTGGCGACGCGTGATTGCAAAAGTCATGGTTCAACTCTCCAAACTTTACGTAAAGTGGCTGTTAAATTTACGATTTCAATATTCATAGCATAATTTAGTTTGCTTTCAAAATTGTTGGGGTTTCGTAGGGTTAACGTAGGGTAATCGTCAAGTAAATCGGACTAAGTCGGTGTAATATTATGGCATGAAGGGCGATTTCTCTTCTTCTCCTCCTTAGAGAGAGCCGGGTATGGCGAACCCGGCTCTCGTCGATTCTGGGGGACTTGTGGATACATTCACTAAGTATTTTACCTGAATTGCTGCGCACAAAAAAATAATGGTGTGTTTTGATATTGCCAACCTAAGGTCATGGATTTGTGCTACCTTAGTATACTTCCCACCAGCGCAACACCCGCAGGGCTCGGAGTGTGTTCATACGGCTGGGTTGGCCGGCTTTTTCCATAAGAAAGAAGAAACGCCCGCTCATGCCGGAATTTAATGGCCAGGTGCCGTCTTTGCGCTGTTTGGAACGTAGCAACTCGACTCCCTCAGCAAGCCGTTCGTCTCGGGGAGCCTTGCAGTCCTGAAAATAATCTAGCACTCGCATCAAATCAAAGCGCCAACGCGGGGGAAAGGTGAGCTTCATCAGTTTTCGATCAACGATTTCGCCTGTGCGGTGAGATCGGTACAAACGGTGCAGCCACAGGAAGTCATGCGCTTTCGACCGGGCGGCAGTGATATCAGCATTCTCTCCAAAAGTTTTCTCATATTCCCACAAACCTTCCAAAACAGAAATGGTGGTGTGGAACGAACTGTGGGTAGCTCCGTTATAGGATTCGCAATTCCAACCGCCATCGTCCATTTGCTGCGCGAGTAAGTGCCCTGCAACTCGGTGCAATCGCTCATCTGGATAGCGGAAATACGCGAGTAGCGAAAGCACCATCCCGGTGATGCAGGTTTCGCTGTGCTTAATTTTAGGATTACGGATGTAATTGATCCCGTTATCCGGCATGAAGCCCCTGTCAAGTAACTGTTGACATCCCTTTTGAGCGTGGGGATTGTCAGGTGGCAGCCCCAACCGCCGCAGGGTCTGCATGGTATAGGTGGTAGATATCCATTTTGGGCTGTAGAGTCTCTGTGCCCAGGTTCCCTCGGGGTCTTGGAATCCTATAAATTTTGCACCCCACCCCTCGGTAGCCACACGCGCTTGTGTCAATTCGAAGACGCTGGCAGGTTTATCCAACAAATCTCGCTGCACCTGCCATGCCACTGAAGGGTCACCATCTAAAAGCCATTGGATTACGGTAGGATCCATTTTGCCTCCTATTCGCTAGTTCCCAAACGGGTTGAGACATAGATATCAACTTCGATCATTTTGCTGAGATCTTTGGAGAAATAGTGGTGTACAAAGTATAACGTGTTTCCGTCGCCAACCAGCGTAGGTTCACCCGCAAAAGAAGAGATGATCTCCTCTGGCGGCCCCCATGTCCCATCAGATTGGCGCGTTGACCGAAAGATTGCCGGCCCTGGATGCCCTTTTTGGCTGGTCCCGTCAAACCATAATTCTCTCCCGTCGGCAGTGATAAATGGGCGATTCTCATCATTGGCTGTGTTGATGCCAGCGCCCAAATTAACGGGAGTTTCCCAGCTTTCGCCATTCCAATGAGAAACCCACAGATCGAACCCCCCCAGGCTACCAGGTTGATTGCTGCCAAAATATAAATCTCCATCATTAGAAATATGCAACTCACCAACCTGATATGCCAAATTGAAAGGTTCCCCCCAATTCTGCACATGGCTCCAATTGCCTTTTTGGAATTCTGCTGTATAGATATCGACCTCGCGGTGGTTGCCTACCCGAGCGGAACAAAAGGCCATCCAATCATCCGTTACAAAGGGACAGCCATCCAGGTGAGGTTCATCAGGCTTCGCAAGCAGGACTCGTTGAGGCTCCAGCCATTGATCGCCGCTGCGGGCAGCTTGCCAGATACCGGTAACCCCATCACTGACTTGACGTTCAGCAGGGATATTCACATCAGGTGTGAAAAAGAAGTAGAGCGTCTGTCCATTGGGTGTAATGAAGGGGCTGTCTTCACCTCCGGCGGTATTGACCGGCGCATCGAGTGGAACAGGCTGACTCCAGCCCGGTGCCGTAACAGGCGGCCAGATATCTTGATCTGATCTCACTTTGACAGCTTCCGTAGGGACAGATTCAGATCGTGGGATTGGTGTGGGGGATAAAAGGGGTCTTAAATTACAAGCGGTTGCGATCAAGAAAACAACAAAGATGATTAGAATCCGACCTAAACGAGTTATCCGTTTTTTCATAATTTCGCCTCTTGATTATTCACCATCTACAAAGATTGTAGCACTCTCGCTGTGATATACTGCCTGTGCTTAAAATACAGTTTGAATTGAACAAGAGTTGCAAATAATGAAAATTTCTTCAGCGAGGTAATTTATGACCGAAAATAATGAACTCATTCTGGTTGCTGATGATTTGGTGGTGACCATGGAATATACTTTAACAGTAGATGGTGAAATCGTGGATTCGTCCGAAGAAGATGGTCCGATCCAGTTTTTACAAGGCTATGGCAATATCATACCCGGGTTGGAATCGCATTTGGGCGGCCTGGCGGTAGGTGAAAATCTGCAGGTAACTGTGGCGGCTAAAGACGCTTACGGCGAATTCGACCCTGAGCAGATTGTGGATATTCCCCTCGATGAATTCCCCGAAGAGATTTGCCTAGAACCTGGGGTCGAACTGGAAATGAAAGATCAAGATGACAATATGCTTTTTGCTAAGGTTATCTCGGTGGGAAAATCGCGGGCAAAGTTGGATTTTAACCATCCATTGGCAGGCCGAGACCTAACTTTTGATGTTAAGATTGTCAGTTTGCGCCATCCTTCGGTCGAAGAATTTGAGCACGGTCATGTCCACGGTAGTGAGGGACACGTTCACTAAAAAGTAAGTTGCTGAATGTATGTGGAGAGCCTATCAAGTAGTCGTGATAGGCTTTTTTCCTTACATCAGGCATCTTCCATCCCAGAAGAAATTGAGGCTTGTACTTGGAGTAATAGAATGACTGAAAATATTAGCAGGAAAAAGTGAGATTTGTTGACGTGTGGAGAAGGGAAAGAGAATTTGTGAGTTGTTTAACCCTTGACGAACCAAGTGGCTGCCTGTAGAATTGATTCGATGTATATCGAATCAATTCTACAGGATGTGAAATCATGGAAGAGCAAGTTGCTGAATTATTGGAATTTTTTAAGGCCCTGGCAGATGCCAACCGCCTAAAAATTGTTGGATTGCTGGCACAAAGTGAATACACTGTGGAGCAAATGGCTGAGCTGCTCGAATTACGCCCCTCGACGGTGTCTCATCACTTAACGCGTTTATCGAAGATTGGTTTGGTCAGCGCCCGTTCACAAAGTTACTATAATGTTTATCGATTGGAAACCAAAACATTAGAATCTTTATCGCAGCGCTTATTAGCGAAGGACACCTTCCCGGCAGTAACAGCTGACATTGATATGGATGCCTACGACCGAAAGGTGATCAGTACCTTTTGTGATCCTGATGGCCGTATCCGGCAGTTTCCGGCACAGCAGAAGAAATTCGAGGCTATTTTGCGGTACGTGCTCCACGCTTTCGAGCCAGGTATACGTTATACTGAAAAACAAATCAACGAAATTTTGAAAAATTACTCGGAGGATACAGCTTCACTTCGTCGTGGTTTCATCGAATATAAGATGATGCAGCGTGAAGGTGGTGGCGGTGAATATTGGCTGACGGAAGAGTGAAAGGTAAATAAATGATGTCTGAGAAAGAAAGTAAAGCCCTTTCTCAAGAGCGTTTTGCTCAGTTTGCTGATGGTTATGTAACCAGTCAATCGCATGCCAAGGGCTATGATTTAGATCGGTTGGTCGAGATTGCTCGTCCTGAAGCGGATTGGCTGGTGCTGGATATTGCTACCGGTGGTGGACATACGGCACTCAAGTTTGCGCCAATTGTAAAAAATGTAGTGGCTACCGACCTGACCCCAAAAATGCTCTCGGCAGCAGAAATATTCATAATTGAGCAGGGTGTGAACAATATTGAGTTTAGACTTGCTGATGGAGAGAATCTGCCATTTGTTGAGCCCATTTTCGATTTAGTCACCTGTCGGATCGCGCCGCATCATTTCCCGGATTGCGCCCGTTTCATCCGAGAGGGGAGTCGGGTGCTAAAACCCGGCGGAATGCTGCTGGTACAGGATCACGTGCTTCCCGAAGATGAGACTGCTGCCCGATATGTGGATAGTTTTGAGCGCTTGCGTGACCCTAGTCACCACCGGGCTTTCAGTCACACGGAGTGGGTGGGAATGTTCGAGCAGGCTGGATTTCGGGTAAAGCACACAGAAGAAATCCTCAAAAGGCATCAGTTAATCCCTTGGGCTGAGCGGCAAGGTTGCTCGTTAGAAATTTTTGAGCAACTGGGTCGTATGCTCGATGAAGCCCCCCCTCTGGTTGTAGAATGGCTCCAGGTTGAAAAGTTGGGCACCCCTGATGCATCCTTTGTCAACCATCATATTTTGATAGCCGGATGCAAAAAAATCTAACAAGAAGTGTAATGACTTCGGCGAGACAAAACTCCTGGCAGGAATCTTGCAGGTTATGAACCACACTGCCTAAAATTGAGATTAGAAACAGTGTAATCGAAGCGCTGCTGGGTTTTTGCCTAGGTAAATTTAGGTTATTTGATTATTCATAAGTTTCAAAAAGTTTTTCGTCAGCGCCAATGAGCCTGACATCGCTTACCGTATAAATCGGAATTATGCTATACTTACGGAGCGCCGCAAAGCTCAATAAACTGAAGCGCTGTTTCGTTGTGTAATAAGTTAAAGATTCCCTTTTTTGGAGCGGACACACGTGGAACAAAACCCACATATCTGGCAAACTTGGGCAAAAACCTTGAATTGTTGGGGAGTGAAAGATCTCACTGCAACTTTCTTGGATGCCTTGGGACCGCTGAATATATTTGGTGCTCAGTTTGTATATGTCGGTCAACCCTTCTTTAACCAGTTTTTACCTGAAGGTCAACTGGATGCCCTGGCAGATCTGCTAGAAGATCAAAATAAATTACAGGCTTTTATCTCTGTTTTACAGCAACCAGAACGATCTGAAGGAGCATAGTCCTCTGGAGGGAATACCACAGTGACTCTATCCGGCCTGCTTGGTTTTGTTTTTATCCTCATATTTTTTGGTTTGATCGTAATTTTTGTAGCTTCGGGCCGCAGTCGCCCAGAGTTGAATTTACGCAGGATTTCAGCATTTACCAAGTTACGCCGGGCGATTGGTCTTGCTGTGGAAGCGGGATCGCGCTTGCATATCAGTATTGGGCAAGGTGGGGTTAATGGTCCAGAAAGTGCCACAGCTTTTATCGGGTTGAGCATACTCGAACGGATGGCAGGCTCTACATCCACGGGTGACAATCCGCCCATCGCCACAGCTGGTGAGGGAACTCTTGGAGTTTTGGCACAAGATACATTGCGCGGCACTTACCAGCGGATCGGTTTGGGTGAACAATTTGATGCCACCTCCGGTAGAGTAACAGGTCTAACACCTTTCTCTTATGCAGCCGGTACCATGTCACTCGCGAGCGACGATAAGACCGGAGCAAATATTTTGGCGGGACATTTTGGCAGCGAGGTTGCCCTGATTACGGATGCCGGTGAGCGCAGTGATAATATGACCCTCGCCGGTACAGATAGTCTTCCTGCTCAGGCTGTGCTTTATGCCACGGCTCATGAACCCCTGATTGGTGAAGAATTATATGCAGGGGGTGCTTATCTCAATGCTGGACCCACACACGATGCCAGCCTACGCGCCCAAGATATTATTCGTTGGGCAATCGTCGCAATAATCATCCTTGGTGTGATTGCTAAGGCACTCGACCTGGATACCATCCTCGTTGATATGTTAGGGGGCCTTCTATGAAACTTAAGTTTCGAGCCCCAATATCTGTAGCAATTGCCATTAGCGTGGGCTTGATTGTCCTGCTCGGTTATTTCTTTGGTACAAACTCATCCGGTGGAACTACCATCCTTGGCATTTTGCGTGACTATTTTCTTCAAGGGACAATCATTGTTGCGGGCGTGGCAGTAATAGTTGGCGTATTCAATTTAACATCTGTGCATGTGAAAAAGATTTGCCGGGGAGATGGAGCGGCCTACAGCCTGATTACAGTGACTGCCCTTGTATTTACACTTTTGGTTGGCGCTTATGATCTTGTGATGACTTATTGGCAGGGAGCCCAGGGATTGCGCTATACGCGGTGGATATTTGAGAATATTCAATTGCCTGTTGAATCTAGTCTTATGGCTATTATCGCGATCAGCCTCACTTATGCAGCCACCCGCCTTTTTGCTCGCAAACTGAATTTCATGTCGGCGATCTTCGTCATCGTCGTTCTGATATTGCTGATCGGCGCAATCCCTGCGTTCGCCTCCAGCTTTGGTCTGGCGACTGAAATCCGAGATTGGATCCTGCAAGTTCCGACCGTTGGTGGTTCTCGAGGTGTCTTACTTGGTGTAGCATTGGGCATTATTGCCACCGGAATTCGGATTCTCATGGGCACTGATCGCCCTTACAGTGGATAAATCAATGGCTGAAATACGTTGCCCCATGTGTGGAAAGCCCAACCCCAACAACCTGGATATTTGCCAGTTTTGTCAAGCGCGTCTAAAACCTCTCATTGCTTCTACCCCCTCAGATGATCCGGTAATCCCGGAGGACACAGAGTTCTGGCTCAGAGTTGCCGGATTGGCTGGATTTTGATTCTGATGCGGATTTTAGCGAGACAGATGACGATGCTCCCTTTGAAGATGAAACCGATGACTGGATGACCCGGCTTGGCGGTGATTCTGAACCTGAAAAATCTCCTCTTCCTCAAGCAACAGCCGACCCAGATTCCGAACGTGAGGCTGCCTCTCGTATGGACTTCAATAATAACGGTATCCCCGACTGGCTTGAAGATATGGAAACGGAAAGAACCACGCCATCCTTGGGAACAGCCCAAGAATCCAGCGATTCTGATTTCCCCTCTTGGCTCTCAGTTGAAGAAGAAGCTGAAAGCCCCAAACCCATCGATGAAACCAGCGATTTGCCAGATTGGCTTTCTGGCAGCGATGCCCAGGAAGATGATGCGCCATTAGGCGATTTGTCATCAGCAGCCCCTGAGTCACCTTTCACATCAGAAGAGGGAGATTTGCCCGATTGGTTAACTTCAGACCGCGGGGATGAGACCGATATTCCTTCTGGAACAGGCGATGTTTTGCCCGGTTGGCTCTCCGAAGGAGGGGACGAAGAAACACCTTCACATGAAGAAACTCCAGGCTATATTGGCCAGGAGACGATCCCCATCGAAGATTACCTTCAATCCGATGAAGCAAGTCCAGCGCTCGGGGCGGAAGAAGCGGATTTACCCGACTGGCTCTCTGCTGGTGCAGAAGAAGCAGAAAGCATTTCACCCTCTGAAGAAAGTGATTTGCCAGATTGGTTATCAGGACTTGGCGCCGATGATGTCCCATCTGCGGAAGGCGAACCTCCAGTTTTGAGCGCTGAAGATTCCGACCCTCCTGATTGGCTGGCTGATTTGAGGGCTCAAGAAGAAGCTCAAACAGAAGATTTACCCAGACCTCAAAAGCCATTTGATATGGACACGGGTACTCTTTATGGCATGCTCGATGATGATGGGGCTGATGTGGTCAGCGCTGCTGCGGTAGAGAGCGAAGTTCCAGATTTAGACCCGCCAACTGGGGAGATTGATCTTCAACCAGAATCTCTGACTCGACTCTGATGAGATGGATGATGACCTTCCTAAATGGCTTGCAGGTGAAGATATAGCCGAAGATGCTGCCGCCGTTGCTGCCGAAGATGATATCCCTGAGTGGTTGGCTGGATTTGATGAACAAGAAGAAGGAACTTCAGAACCCACGGTTCAGATGTCAGAAGCGGATGCGGCGAGTCCGGACTGGCGCACTGAAGATAGTGCTCTTGAGGCAGAGAGTTTCCCCTCGTCCCCTGATCAGGATGATGATTTACCGGCTTGGCTGACGAGTTTTGATGAGCAAGAAGAAACGCCAAACGAAGAGGAAGTACAGTCTCAAATAGCAGACTCCCCTTTGCCGGCGGGCGATGAACTCCCGGCTTGGTTGAGAGATGATATCGATGCAAGTGTCGAAGCTGCGGCGCCCCCTGTCTTGGAAGAGAATTTACAGGACTTGCAGGCGGATGATGAAAAAGAAGATGATATTGGCAGCATGGCTGCTAAGATTGGGCTGACTGCTGGTTTGGCCAAAGCTGGTGACGACAGGGGGGATACCCCCGAGTGGTTGGCGACTGGTGATGAAATTGAAAGTGTGGTTCCACCCGCAAATGAAGAAGGTATTCCTGACTGGCTGTCAGATGTTGAAGGCGTTGAAGCCCCATTATCTAAGGAAGCAGCATCCCCTTTAGCAGATCAAGAGGAAATCCCCGCCTGGCTTGCTGATATTGGGGACGAAGAAATTGAAGCTTCTCCTGTAATTGAAGAGGATTTACCGGATTGGCTGGCTGAAATCGAGGGGGTTGAAAATCTTCCTGATAGTGAGCCAGAAATACCGCCTACTACTTTAGACGAATCCCGAGCAGTCCCAGACTGGTTGCGCGATGCTGATGTGCCCATATCAGTGGCGACGGATGCAATTGAAGATGAGCCTGTTGAGATCACACCTTCTGCTAGCGATGCTGAGTTTGTCGATGATCTCTATGAAATGGATCAGTTGGCAGATTGGATAGCGGATGAACCCTTATCTGATTTAGACCAAACTCAAGAAAAAACAGGTCCAGTCGATGGTTTGGAACCTGCGGAATTACCTGGATGGTTGGCTGCAATGCGGCCAGTTGAATCATCTCCCACGGATGCAGCTGGTTCAGAAAAACGCGGTCCAATGGAGAATTCTGGGCCATTGGCTGGTCTGTACGGTGTGCTGGCAGCCGAGCCAGAAATCTCGCGTTTGAAAAAACCGCCGGTCTATTCTAGCAAGCTGCAGATCACCGAAGCGCAACAAGCGCATGCTAATGTGCTGTTAGATTTGTTGGAAACCGAAAAACAATCTCAGCCATTGCCAACACCGCCATTAATCTCGAGTCAACGGGTTTTTCGAATGATCTTGAGCGCGATTTTGGTAGTGATCGCGTTCGTGGCAGTTTTGGCCGGCAGCGAAATCGCAACTATGCCATCCCCCGGGAATATTCCCATGGGTGTAGAAGAAACCAGGAATTTGGTGAATGCGTTAACCCCAGAGGATACTGCATTATTAGCATTTGATTACGAACCTGGGTTGGCAGGTGAAATGGAGGCTGCCTCTGCTGCTGTCGTGGATCATATGATGCTGAAAGGTACCAAACTAGTGTTGGTATCAACATCGCCGACGGGGCCGCTATTGGCAGAACATTTCATCAATAATATTCAGGGGAGTCACGGTTATATCAGTGGTAATCAGTATGTAAACCTGGGGTACGTCCCAGGCGGAGTGACAGGTTTAGGCGCATTTGCTCGCAACCCCAACTGGGTTTTCCCGGAAACCTTAGATGGTATGCGAGCCTGGGAGACAGCACCCCTCAAAAATATCGACAAAGTATCTGACTTCTCACTGGTGGTATTGATAACAGATAATCCTAATACCGCCCGCGCATGGGTTGAACAGGTAAATCCAGAATTAGAGGCTGTTCCACTTGTTGTACTGGTAAGTGCACAAGCAGAACCCATGGTGCGCCCGTATTTTGCGCATCAACAAAAACAGATTGATGGTTTCGTGAGTGGCTTGACCGGGGGTGCCGCCTACGAAGTTATGACCCGGCCGAATATCGCTCGATCATATTGGGATGCCTTCAATATAGTTCTAATTGTAGCTGTCAGTGCAATCCTTATTGGTGGCGGCATTACCGTAATATCTACACTGCTTGCTCGACGAAAGGAATCGGAAGGAGAAATCTGCATGAGTGCTTTCGATTTGAGCATGTTAGACGTTATCGGCGCAATCCTTGGGTTTGTGCTAACTATATTTATATTTAGCTATATAGTGGGTGACAACGTTCTCTTCCGGATTGCAGCACATCTTTTCATCGGTGTCACCGCTGGGTATGTAACCATTGTTGTTATCCAAAATGTTATTCTGCCACAAATGGTTTTTCCTTTTGTAGATGGTAATCGAGGAGAGAAACTTTTCGCAATTCTCTTCTTGATTTTAGGTGCGCTTATGCTGACCAAAATATCGCCGCGTTTGAACAAACTTGGGAATATTGCGGTGGCATATTTAGTAGGTGTGGGTGCTGCGGCTGCCATTGGTGGTGCCGTTTTGGGAACGATTTACCCACAAGCCTCAGCTTCTATGAGTGTATTCGAAGATAATAGCAACCCGCTAAATGCATTCATAATCCTGGCAGGTACCCTGACAACTTTACTTTATTTCCATTTCGGAATTCGCCGCAAAAGTGTTGAAGATCAATCTTCCCAGCGGCCTCAGTGGCTCGAAACTATTGGCGGAGTTGGTCAGGTTTTCATTGCCATTACTTTTGGAGCCTTGTTCTCTGGTGTTTATTTAGCCGCGATTACCGCCCTTATCGAGCGAGTTTCTTATTTATGGAATCTGATTTTAAATTTCATCTCGTAGCATTATGACCACATCACTTGTCTCCGCAGATTCTCTTCTTTCAATCGATATTGGGACGACTACGACTCGTGCCCTTTTGTTCGATGTGGTAGATGGCCGCTATCGTTTCCTGGCAGCCGGTTCCGCAGTAACAACCGCAGGCGCACCATTTCGAGATGTCGGTGAAGGTGTTCGAAGAGCCTTGGATCAGCTTCAAGAAATCTCAGGGCGTTTACTATTGCGAGACGATGAAAGCATCATTATGCCGAGTGCTTCGGATGGCTCTGGGGTTGATTCTTTGGCTGCTACAATTTCTGTAGGTCCGCCACTCAAAGTGGTGGCTGTAGGTTTATTAGAAAATGTTTCTTTAGAAAGCGCTCGACGCTTGGCTGCGACTACTTATGCTGAAGTCGTTGAAACTTTGAGTTTGAATGACCGCCGAAAGCAAGATGCCAGAATTGATTTGATTTTGCGAACACGCCCTGATTTGATTATTGCTGCTGGTGGCACCGAGGATGGAGCAGATCGATCCATAAAGAACCTGTTGGAGACAGTAGGATTGGCCTGTCGTTTATTGCCAGAAAGTTTGCGTCCTCAAGTGTTATTTGCCGGGAACAAGGCAGTTCGTCGAGATATTCGATCTTTGTTGGATGGTGCTGCAACATTGCATTTTGCGCCTAATATTCGCCCAACATTGGAAATTGAGCAGTTGGATGCTGCCCAGATGAAGCTGGCTCAAATTCATCGCCAGATACGCAGACAGAAAATTCTCGGTGTTCAAGAAATTGATGGGTGGACCGGGGGAAATTTGATGCCAACTGCATCAGCCTTCGGTCGTATGATCCGTTTTCTCAGCCGCCTGTATGACCCAGAAAAAGGGGTTTTAGGAATTGATATTGGCGCCTCTGCAGCTACCGTGGCCGCAGGTTTTGCTGGTCAGCTGACCTCGGGCGTTTACCCAGATCTTGGTTTAGGGCTTGGCCTGCCAGGCATTCTCAAGCGCACCCGTTTGAAAAATATTTCGCGCTGGCTTACCGAAGAATTAAGCGATAATGATATTCGAGATTATATCTATCAAAAAGCAGCATATCCATCTGCTATTCCTGCTACAGCCATCGAACAGGCCATCGAACAGGCTATTGTACGTGAAGTTATTCGACTTAGCACGAAGCAAACGGCTACTGGATTTCCTGGAAGAGTAGCAACCCCTAATCCTGGATTGTTGCCTGGTTTTGAACCAATTCTCGCACGCGGGAGGGTTTTCACACATGCTCCTTCTCATGGGAGCAGCTTGTTAACTTTGTTAGATGGTCTTCAACCAACCGGAATCACGACCATACTTTTAGATCTGGGCAATCTAACGGCTGCTTTAGGTGCTGCCGCAGATATCAACCCTACTTTGGTTGTTCAAGTGCTTGAAGCCAATATGTTAAACTTAGGAGCAGTTATTTCACCTGTTGGTGAAGCTCGCCCAGGTACATCAATCTTACGTTTGCAGATTACCTATGCGGATGGGAGTGAAACCCGCATGGAAGTGAAATATGGCTCCCTAGAAATATTGCCAGTGCCTCTGGGGCAAACGGTCAACCTGCGCTTACAACCCCTTCATAGATTTGATATTGGTATGGGAGGTCCCGGCCGAGGTGGACGCTTGCGCATGGTCGGTGGAGTGCATGGCGTGGTAATTGATGCTCGTGGCCGTCCAATAGTACTTCACAATGATGACAGCCGGCGACGGGAAATGTTTGCTAAATGGCAGTGGGTGTTTGGTAGTTAATCCTTTTGGCATTTATCTTGCACTGTTGATTATAAATTTCGGTATGTTTAAAAAATTTCGGTATGAGATCGAATTCGCGAATGCCGGAGAGCAGTTGAAAATAAAATCCAGATAGATAGGATACAAAAGTTATGTTGGCCTCCATTGTTCATGTGTTGCCCCTGACCACCATCCGGCGAGAACGAGCGCTTCCCGTATCGGGGAGGGTGCTTGTTCGTCAGGGGCAAAAAGTTGCGCCCCGTGATATCATCGCTGAAGCGACTTTAGCTCCAGAACATTTGTTGCTCAATGTCCCGCGCGCTTTGGGTGTTTCTGCTAAAGAAGCACAATCTTTTATTCAGCGTGAGGCTGGAGATGAAGTTGCTGAAGGTGATTTGATTGCTGGTCCTGTCGGCATCACCCGCCGAGTATTACGAGCGCCGGTTTCTGGCAGAATTTCCATTATTCGTAACGGGAAAATTCTACTTGAAGTTGATACTTTACCGCATGAACTTCGATCTGGCATGGCTGGTGTTGTCACTGACTTAATATCTGATCGCGGCGCGGTAATCGAAACTGTAGGGGCGTTAATTCAAGGTGTCTGGGGAAATGGACATATGGATTTTGGATTGATGCAGAACATGCTTGAAGCGCCAGATGGAAAATTGAGCAGCGATCAATTAGATGTCAGCCTGCGAGGAACAGTCATATTAAGTGGCTATTGTGACCAGCCAAAAGCACTCCGCAACGCGGTGGATATTCCGATAAAGGGTCTTATCCTCTCCAGCATGTCAGCCGCTTTGGTTCCTCTGGCTGAAAAAATGCCGTACCCTATTGTTGTGCTGCGCGGTTTTGGTTTCCGACCATTAGATTCAGCAAGCTATAATTTGCTAACCACCAACCAGAATCGCGAGGTTTCTATCAACGCGGTTCCTTTTGATCATTTTTTGGGGACTCGTCCAGAGATAGCCATCCCGTTATCGTCTTCTAACGATCCCAGCCTTCCGGTGGAAACCGAAGACTATGCCGCAGGCCAAAAAGTGCGCCTGATGCGTGCGAAAGATCAAAATTCAATTGGTACGATAGAGTATATTCTCGGTAAACCAGCGGAACTTCCCAGTGGATTGCGGGCTAAATCAGCCAAAATCAATCTCGAAAATGGAGAAACTGCGATTGTTCCCCTGGCAAATCTTGAAGTTTTGACGTAATATATCTAATGATAGCAATAATATTCTCATATTGCTGAGTTAGATTATTGGAGGAGAAAGGAAATAATATGGATGATTTTAGTGATTTCGAATTTGAAGATGATGAACCCGTAGATGAATTCGATGACTTTGAAGATGATGATGCCTCAGAGGGGGGGAGTGACAACCGAACGTTCTGGCTGGTTGCAGGTATTTTAGGTGCTGTTCTAATTTTGGCGCTGGTCTGCATGGCTGTGTATGCAATGGTGTTCATGCCCCAGCGGCGTGATGCGCAGAGCACACAGGCTGCCCAAATAAATATCCAAAATACCGAAGTTGCCATGGCCGCAGAGATGACGGCTCAAGCGCAAGCTTGGACGCATACCCCCACGGGAACATCATCACCCGCTCCGATTACCGCGACATCGAGTCCTACCCCTGTGTTAGCGCCCACGGATACGCCGGCTGGGGCTGTGCAAGCCACTACAGATCCGCGTACCGCCACGGTTTCGGCATTGCTAACCCAGCAAGCTGGAGGTGGTACGGCTACACCCGCAGCTACGGGCTTGCCGGATACTGGCTTCGCGGACGATTTTGGGATCCCAGGGATGATTGCGTTAGCTGCCGCTTTGGTGGTAGTGATCTTCTTGGCCCGAAGGTTGAGGACTGTAAACTCCTAAATTTCACTTCCGTTCTCCAAAAATTGTGGGGATAAATTGAAATATATAAAAAAACAGGCAGAACGTCATCATGACGTTCTGCCTGCGCGATTCCTTGGGATTTAGTTAAGCCACACTGCTGGCAATTTCTTCCCCAAAATGAAGCAAGTCCTCAATAATTTCTGGACTGCGGCCCTCGGCATAAACCCTTAATACTGGCTCCGTACCCGATGGGCGGATCAAAAGCCAAGACCCTTCATCCATAATATATTTCACCCCATCGACCGTTTGAACCTCACGGAGGCAGATGTCACCGATTTTTTCAGGGGCGTGATCTTTCAGTTGTGCTGTCATGGCTTTTTTCGCGACAGGGTGTTTCAAACGCAAATCACGCCGCTCGTAAAAAGCAGGGCCAACATCTTCAAGCAGATCGTTGACCAGCGTATGGAGCGATTTGCCTGAGGTGGCTACAATTTCTACCAACAGCAGCCCCATCAAAATGCCATCACCTTCGGGGATATTCCCTCTAAATGAAATGCCGCCGGATTCTTCGCCGCCGATCAGAACATCTTCTTTGAGCATATAATCGGCAATATGGTTGAAGCCCACTGGCGTTTCGTAAACGGGTAAATCAAAACGTTTAGCCAAACGGTCAATCATGCGAGTGGTCGACACGGTGCGCACAACGGGTCCTCGCCAGCCACGCACTTCCACCAAATATTGGAAAGCTAGAGCCATGATTTTGTGTGGGTCGACGAAATTGCCGCGTTCATCCATAGCACCGATGCGGTCAGCATCCCCATCTGTGGCCAGGCCGAGATCTCCGATCCCGGTGCTGAGAGCACCTGCCAGCGCACCCAGGTTATGCCCAATGGGTTCGGGGTGGGTGCCGCCAAATCCAGGGTTCATCTCGCCCCGAATTTCGGTCACCTCGCATCCTGTCCCTTGCAAGATGCCTTTGATGACGCCGCGCCCCGATCCGTGCATCGAATCAACCACAACCCGCGGTGGATTCTCAGCAATAGCATCAAAGTCGATTAATGTCCGCAAGTGCTCGTAGTAAGCAGGGAGCGGGTTGAATCTTTCGATCAGGTTCATATCGCGGGCCACATCCCAATCCATCAGGTTGGGGCCGCGGCCGCGCTCTTCATTATCGTTGAGATAAATTTCAACCCGGCGGGATTGCTCAGGGAGAGCTGATCCACCATAAGCTGCTTTGAGTTTGATCCCGTTATAGCGCGGGGCATTATGGGAAGCCGTGATCACGATCCCTGCGGCAGCCTTATGATGCCGAACCGCATATGAGATCGCGGGGGTGGGGCAGTCGGCTTGACTTAGGCAAACTGTAAAGCCATTGGCTGCTAAAACCCGGGCAACATCTCCCGCGAAACGATCTGAGAGAAAACGTGTATCAAAACCCACGATGATTTTCTTCGGGTCAATATCTTCTCCCCATTCATCATTGTTCCAGTGCCCAGTTTTAACCGCATCCGCGATGGCTTGCGATACCAGCCGTAAATTGTGAAAGGTAAATGTGTCAGAGATGACTGCACGCCAGCCATCCGTTCCAAAATGAATAGGCATATTTCTTGCTCCTAAAGCGTAAAATGAACCGAATTTTATCATGGTTACGCGATCATGATGAGATCAGCACCAATGGGTTTTCTGTAGGCTAAACACTTGAACAGGTTGACGCCATCCTGTGATTTCCCAGAGACCCATAAATTCATGCTAAAATCAGGCTATGTTACCCGAAATCGAAAAACGAGTTAATTTCCTCCAACAAGTTCAGATCTTCAATGAATTGAGCGATGATGACCTTGGCATTATTGCTGGCCGTTTGAAATATGTTCAATACAAAATAGGTGAAGTGATTTTCAGAGAGGGTGATGAGGGTGATAATATATATTTTGTTGCGCGGGGGAAATTACGCATCAGCCGTTTTGATGATGAAATAGGTTCCGAAATCGAACTCGCCATTTTTGATGTGGGTGATACAGTTGGAGAAGATGCCCTCTATTTCAACCGGGAGCGTTCTGCAACGGTTTCTGCTTTTGATGCTGTTGACTTGTATTACCTTAACTCAAATGATTTCGATTGGCTGCGTGAAAAATATCCCCAGGTGGAACCCTACCTGGCTGCTTTCTCCCGCACCCATGAAATTTCTAGCCGCTTACATATCGATTGGCTTGGCGAGGGCGAATATATCAATCTGATTACTCGCCGGCATCCCATCCGTTTGGTAGGTGAAATCCTTTTGATGGCAGTGTTGGTTTCTTTTGACCTGACCATTCTGACAGCAGTTTCGCTGCTCTTCAATCAGATGGCTGGGTTGCTGGCTTTCGCTTGGATTGTCGGAGGCAGCTTAGCTTTGGTAGGGTTTCTGGCCATCCTTTGGGCCTGGGCAGAATGGCGAAACGACTATTTTATCGTCACCAATGTTCGCGTGGTTTGGAGAGAACGAATCCTGTTCCGAGGCACCAGCCGTCAAGAAACTCCCCTCCGGACAATCCAATCTATGAATATTCAAACCGGGAATTTCTTCCATCGTGCCATTCAAGTTGGTGATCTGATCGTTCGAACCTTTAACAGCGAATTACACATGTCAGATGTGCATCATCCTGAGCGGATGAAAGAACTCATCCAAGGGTTTATTTTACGCTCACGGCGTCGCTCACAACGTGACCAGTTAACCGCGATCCGGCAAACGATCCGTGATCGGTTGGAAATTGAGGGTGAGGAGGCTGCCTTCGAAGAGCCAAGCTCTATCCCCCCAGTAGCAGCGAAGAAGCCAGGACGATTTGCAATCTTCAAAACGCGTATTGTTGATGGCGATACCATCACTTATCGTAAACATTGGTCCATCTTCCTCAAAAATTCGTTGGCCCCAAATATCGTTTTTATATTGTCATTAATTGCTATTTCTTTTCTATCAGCTTATTTGGTTATTAATGAAATCAATGGGGGAAAATGGATTTGGTGGATTACAGCTTTGGCAACGGTTGGGTTTTTCTTTTGGTGGCTGTACGAATATGAAGACTGGCGCAACGATCTATATCGGGTAACTCGCGATCTGATTATCGACCGGGATAAGAAACCTTTCGGAAAAGAATCTTTCCGCTCGGCCCCCATCAAGAATATCCAGAGTTTAGGGCATGAAGTGCCGAGCATTATCGGGTTGATTCTTAATGTGGGAAATGTCTATATCAATGTTGGCGATGAAACGTTTAGTTTTGACGGAGTTCATGATCCATCGGTTGTCCACCAAGATATTTCCCGTCGCATGGAAGAGTTGGTTGCCCAACAGGAGCAAGATCGAATGGAGCAAGAACACGAACGCATGGCAACTTGGCTCGAGATCTATCACGAAGAGACTGAAGACCAACGGTTCCCGTGGCGGAATCAGGATTTAGGTTTTTAGGTGATTATTGGGTTAGAAGATGATGAAAGGATCAAGAATTTTATGGTTTTTCAGGTAAAATATGAGCCGGTTTTTAAGTAGCAAAAAGGTTAAGTTTCGTTATGGCAGTTCGAGAAATTATTACAGTCCCTCATCCGACACTCAAGAAACAGGCCCGTAAGGTGACCGATTTTGGTCCAGCGTTGCAAACCTTGATCGATGACATGGTTGAAACCATGCGGACAGCTCCTGGTGTTGGATTAGCCGCGCCCCAGGTGGATGTACTCCAAAGAGTGATCGTTGTAGAATTCGGTGACGAAGAGGATGAAACCGCGGAACCCAGCCTTTTCACGGTTGTCAACCCAGAGATTGTACGCCCATCTCGGGAGACAGTGATGGGGATCGAAGGATGCCTGTCCATACCAACGTTGGTCGGTGACGTTGAGCGCAGCGAATCAGTTACCGTCAAAGGTTTCAGCCGCCGCGGCCAACCCATGAAGATTAAGGCCAAAGGTTGGTTGGCTCGCATCTTCCAACATGAAGTGGATCATCTAAATGGCGTTCTATTCACCGATATTGCTCTCCAGGTCTGGCAACCAGAAGTAGAAACCGGGCAAGTTGGTCCTGCTAATTAACTTGGGTGTCTAAAATAATCAACTTTCAATTTGCCACGGACGTCTCTACTCCGTGGCTTCCGTCTGAATCGACCTAATGCACATTACCCATCTCTCTCTGACAGATTTTCGCAACTTCTCTCGTTTGGATGTGGATGTGCCGCGTGGGGCAACCTTATTATTAGGCGATAACGCCCAAGGGAAAACTAGCTTGCTAGAAGCAATTTATTATCTGGCAGCTTTTACATCTTTTCATGCAGGTAGTGACCGTCAACTAATTAACTTTATTGCAGGGAAAAATCCCCTGGCGGTGGGGCGCATCGTAGCAGATTACGTGCGCGGGGGAAAATCGCATCGTTTAGAGGTTCGCATCATCCAGGAAAATAACGGACACAATGGAGGCTCTCGCGTGCGCAAAGAAATTTTTCTGGATGGCAGCAAACGTAAAGTTAGTGATGTCATTGGGCATTTCAACGCCGTGCTTTTCTTACCGCAGATGTTGCAAGTAATCGAAGGTTCCCCATCGGCCCGCCGCCGCTATCTTGATTTGCTGCTGTCACAGACGATCCCCAATTATGCTACGGCCCTCTCAACGTACAGTAAAGCCATTAGTCAACGGAATGCGCTCTTGAAACTGTTGGGGGAACGCGGGGGAGATTCATCTCAACTGGCTTTTTGGGATGAGAAAATTACGCTCAGTGGGGCTGTCCTAATCGAAGCGCGAATTCATGCGCTCCACGAAATTGAAGACCTTGCAGTCATCACTCACAGTGAACTAACCCGCGGGGAAGAAGTGTTGCGCTTAGCCTATCATCCCGCTTATGATCCTTTCCCCCAGCAGCCTGCGCAATTTACTCTCCCGCTTGATGCTCCCATAGATCGTACTGGCATCTCAAAGGCTGAGATCGTCGCAGGATTTCAGACGACCCTCAACGAGAAACGATCCGAAGAAATTGCCCGTGGTTTAACCACCGTTGGACCGCATCGCGATGAGCTGCGCTTTTTGGCAAACGGCATCGATTTGGGCACCTATGGCTCGCGGGGGCAAATTCGCACCGCGATGCTGGCTGTCAAAATGGCAGAAGTAGTCTGGATGAAAGAAAAAACCGGCCATTGGCCGGTGCTGCTGCTCGACGAAGTATTAGCTGAACTCGATCCCCGGCGGCGGGTCGATTTGCTAGACCGGTTAGCTCAGGCTGAACAGGCTTTACTCACTACAACCGATCTCGATCTTTTCTCCGAGGGTTTTGTATTAACTGCTCAACAATGGCATATTTACGGGGGAACTTTGCAGGCTACCATTACGCCCCCGGCACCCTGAGCATTTCACAATGGTCTCTTTGCGGGAATCCCCACTCGACGTGGATATTTTTCGGGTGTCGTGGCAATTTTATCGACCGTTACCAGATAACGTTCTTCCACTACACCGGGTAAAGTTACGACTTGGAGTTGGCGTAAATGTCCGCCCAAAATCTGGGCCGCTGCCTCGGATTTTTGAGCCTCGGCCGGACCGCTCTCACCCTTCATCGCTAGCACACAACCGCCCACTTTCGCCAAGGGAAGCAGATATTCTAACAACACGGGCATCACGGCCACGGCACGGGCTAAAGCCCAATCGTATCGTTCGCGATGCTGTTCAAGTCTCCCCAGTTCTTCCGCCCGCATCTGGATTATATCTACTCTTTCTAATCTCAGCTTAGCCGCCACACGCTCGCAAAAAGCAGCCTTTTTACCAATTGACTTAACCAAAGTCAGGTGCATCTGAGGGTAAAGGATTTTCAGCGGCAATCCAGGAAACCCGGCCCCAGTACCCACATCGATCACGCGGTCGAGTTGTGACCCATTCATGACCAGGCAAGCACTCAGCGAATTAAAAAATGTTTGATGCGCACCTGGTCTGGTTCTCGGATGGCCGTCAGGTTATGGATTTTGTTCCAGGCGACCAACTCCTGAGAATACATTTCCAGGGCGTTGATTTGCTGCTGCGAGAGGGTCCCTCCAGTGAGGGTGTTAAATTCTTGAGCCAGTTTTTCCATTGAGGTGATTATACCGTGGGCATTATATAACTGCGGATGGAAATTTTGGCGCCGCAGCTCAGGGCAGAGATTTTCCTTTGGGATTTACGCTCCTCAAAAATTTCTCGCGTGGAGTTCGTTTCAAAAATTGGCGTGATCCCTTTTTTAAATGAAAAGACAGCAGATGTCCAGTTATCAGCTGTCTTTATCTTGATTATTCTTCCAGGAGGTCAGTTTCTTCCCTCTCGGTTTCTGCTTTTCGAGCTTTCCGTTTGCGGTTGATTGCCCGCACGATGAAGAACAACGGCAGCCCGATGAGCAACCCGACGGGCAAGATGCAGAGCACGAACCAGATGCCTGCATTAACCAGGAATTGCAGCGCTTGAATCAGGGCTTCGATCGCTTCTTTGGCCACACCAGCCGGTTGCCAGCCCCCCAGTTGAATGGGCTGTACGGCCTCGTCCGCGGTGATGCCCACAGTGATCATCGAGAGCGCGGCAGCTTCCTCGTAATATTGCATTTGCCCTTTGATGACCTCGATCTGTTCGCGGACGGCAACCAGTTCGTTGAAGACGTCAAGCACATCTTCGGTGCGCTTGGCCTCCTCCATAATCTCTTGTAGTTGGGCTTCTGCGGCTTCCAGGTTGCGCAGCCGGGAGGCCAGATCAGTATATTGGCTGGTGACATCTTGCCCCGAGATATTGGCGCTCTCAACTTCGACGGCTGCAGCTTTGATTTGCGAAAGAGCAGCCTCTAATTTCTCAGCTGGAACACGGATGGTGATCGTGGCGTGAGGAACTTGAGCACCACTGCTGAGGGTTTGCTGGTATAGATAGGATTCCACGATGAACCCCCCCATGTTCTCTGCCATATTGCCAATTTCGTCCATCGATTGAGCCGGATCTTCGGCCACGATCGCGATGTCAGCATTCTTGATCACCATGCGCTCTGCACGAGACTCCGCTATATTGCTGGCAAGATTTGCGCGCTTGGCTTCGTCATCGTAGGGTTCAGGAGCAAGCGCGCCATCCGCAGCTTCTTGTTCTTCGGCTAAAACGTAGTTGTCCCCAGCAAACTCAGGCGCAGACATATTGCCGCCCCCACAAGAAGCCAGCAACAAAACTAAAAAAAATAATGCAAATAGGGTTTTCTTTAACATGCTAATCTCCTCTTTTCGATAACAACCCAGGGTAAGCTGTTTTCGAATCAGACGTTGCCCCCATTTTTACAGTTCCGCTACCAACCGATTTCCAGACGGTTGATATGCCGCTGGGGTAATCGCGCCGCGCGCATGCGGACCTGCACATCTTCAACATCATAGGGTGCCCGTCGATTTTCCATAATGAAAGTTTCTGTATCGAAGATGATATAGGATGCGTACGGGTTTCGGTCACGAGGTTGACCGACAGAGCCAGGATTGATGATGGCCCGTGGAACCAATTGGATTGGTGTGAAGGGTTCTGGTATCGCATGGCTGGGCATCTGATGCTCATCATCAAGTTGGTAAATTACAGGCAGATGCGTGTGCCCCACGAAACAAAAGGGTGTATCAAAAAATTCAAAATTCTCGTTAATCGTTGGTGTGTCTAATAAATATTCCCAAATGGGATGCCGCGGGCTGCCATGCGCCAATGTTTGACCTTCTACCTCTATTTTTGACGGGAGCTTTTTTAGGAAATCTTGGCCTTCATCATGGATCACAGTTTGAGTCCAACCGACGGAAATACGCGCTTCGATATTGAAAGATGTGATATCAATATCCCCAATCACGGCAGCGTCATGATTGCCTAACAGGCAAACTAAATTTGGTAATGACTGAATGCGCGCAATACATTCATTGGGGTCGGGCCCGTATCCAATTACGTCACCTAAGCACCATGTGGCATCAAAATCCTCGGCGTGTTCGAGAACTGCATCTAAAGCAGTTATATTTGCATGAATATCAGAAATTATTAGGGCTTTCATTCCGCCAATATTAGCACAAATTAGCTGAAAAGGGGAGGCAGAGTTATGGTGCTTTAGGTATATTTATGCTTTACGCTTTATCTTGCCTGCGTTATGATTTGATGGTATTTGCCCCCACTCTGGCGGGGCCAGGAGAAAACTGATTTGACAACCCAATCTATGCCGTATATTCTGATTTTAGGGGCGATGTTTGGTACGACCTTGGTAGCTTCTCGTTTTAGTGTTGGGCAATTTAGCACAACAACTTATATCGGTTTACGATTGACTTTATCTGCGATGGGCTTCGGTGTGGTCTATTTGCTGCGAATCGGTAAAAGAACCTGGCCGAAGGGAAGGCAATTGTGGAAACATTCGATAGTTCTGGGGGTATTGGGTACAGCCATCCCTATGACGGGCATCGTAGCCTCCTTGCAGTATCTTTCAAGTGGACTGGCCTCGATATTGATCACAGTTAATCCGGCGATTACGGTATTGCTTGCCCACTTCTATCTTGCCGATGAACGACTGACCCTGCGCAAAAGTTTGGGTGTGCTGTTAGCCCTGAGTGGAGCAGTGATGCTTGCCGCCTGGGGTGAATTGGGGTTAGCCGAGGTTCAGGGGAGCATTCAAGGGTATCTAATGATATTTGGTGCCATGGTTTTTGGCAGTGCAATGACAATTTATACCCGTAAATATGTAAAAGATTTTGACGCTGTCGATGTAACTGGAATCAGGATGCTCACGGCTGCGTTGGTGGTAATGCCTTTATCGATCATTTTTGTTGGTTTCGATCTTTCTCAGGTTAATTCACAGGGTTTAATGGCTTTGATTTATGCGGCTATTATTGGTACTTTTTTAGGAATACTGCTCTCGTTTTACAATATACAACATTTTGGCGCTACCGCCTCGGTCATGTCAGCTTATATCATTCCAGTGGTCGCGATGCTGACAGGGATGTTCTTATTGGATGAGCAAATAACCAAAGGTATGTTGGGTGGGATGGGGCTGATCGTGGTCGGCGTTTGGCTGCTTAATGAGGGATTGAAACACTAACTCAAAACTGTGTTTATTTTAAATTTGTTTAAAGCTGGGTCTTCGGTTGTGAGACCAGTATAATAGAGTCATGTCCTCTACGTCGATCCCGACGACGATCATCAATCGCGTTGGCACGGAAACTATTTCTTTTTTCGCCCGTCCCATATCCATCTTCAAAACGTACGAACGCGGCAATTTGCGCTCCGACTTAATTGCGGGTCTGACAGTGGCTGTTGTGCTGCTGCCTCAGGCCATCGCGTTTGCTCTGATTGCTGAACTTCCTCCAGCGGTGGGATTATACGCTGCTATTGTAGCCGCCATTGTCGGAGCATTATGGGGATCATCGCGTCAACTTCACACCGGACCGACCAATTCAACATCTTTGTTGGTACTGGCTACCCTGCTGCCGATTGCAGCTGTGGGTACGCCAGAGTATTTGGCTGCTGCTGGGCTAATGGCTGTGATGGTGGGTGTCTTCCAAGCCGCTTTGGGTGTTTCTCGTTTGGGAATACTGGTAAATTTTGTATCCGATTCTGTCATTATTGGGTACACGGCTGGTGCAGGTATCTTGATTGCCGTAAACCAACTTCGCCATCTGATGCGTCTGGAATTTCCAAGTGCTTCAAGCCTGATTGCTACGATCCAGGAGCTAGTTGTATATTTTCCTGAAACCCATTTGATCAGCTTATCCATCGGGGTTGGTGCAATGCTGCTGCTGATTTTACAAAAGCGGTTTTTGCCCAAATGGCCGGGTGCCCTGATAATCATGGTGCTTTCTGCAGCGGTTGTTGGCTTAGCTGGTTTGGATGAACAAGGCGTCAAAATTCTTGGAGAGATCCCTCGTAACCTTCCGCCTCTCGCCAAATTACCCTTATTGAACCTTGGTCTGATTGTAGATCTATCGGCGGGCGCGCTGGCTGTCGGTGCTATAGGGCTGGTCGAATCCATTGCCATTTCGCGTTCAATTTCCAGCCAGACCCGCCAGCGCTTGGATAGCAACCAAGAGTTCATTGGTCAAGGCTTGGCCAATTTGTTTAGTGGTTTCTTCTCGGGATACAGTGTTTCCGGTTCTTTTACACGTTCGGCGATCAATTTTGATGCGGACGCTCGCAGCCCTTTGGCTGGAGTGTTCTCAGGGATCTTCGTTTTGATTGCGATGTTCGTGATGGCCCCCTATGCTGCTTTTGTCCCGCGGGCAGCGCTCGCCGGTGTACTGGTGGTCACCGCTTATGGCATGATCGATAAAGCTGAGATGAAGCGCATTCTCCGAGGCACTCGTGGTGATGCTATTATCATGGTGGGTTCATTTGTCAGCACTTTATTCCTGCCGCTGCAATTTGCTGTGTTGGTGGGTATCCTGCTATCATTCGTTGTTTATGTCTTGCGAACCAGCATACCACGTGTAGTTTCTGTTTTGCCAAGTGAGGGTTTTCGCCATTTTACGCATCAACCAGATCGTGATCCCTGCCCACAGATGGGAATTTTGGATATCCTTGGGGACTTATATTTTGGTGCTGTCCCTCACGTTGATGAAGCCATCCGCAATCATATGGAAGCTAATCCCAGCCAGCGGTTCTTGCTGCTGCGCATGTTTAGTGTTGACCAGGTGGATATCAGCGGCGTACATGAGCTCGAATCAATTGTGCGCGCCTACCGTGAACGGGGCGGTGATGTTTTTATGATGCGTACCCAAGACCCCATCATGGATCGCCTCAAGTCGACAGAATTTTATGACTTTTTGGGTGAAGACCATTTTCTTTCATATAATTCTGCGATCGAATACCTTTTCCATCGGGTGTTGGATCCTGCAATCTGCGTATATGAATGTGATGCACGCGTCTTTCTGGAATGTCAGAACATCCCCAGGCCGGAAAGACATCCAAGGGAGAAAGAAATCACCCTCCCGTTAGGAGTGCCTCAAGATGAAATAAAAACTGTGGAACCTTTGGTGCTGTGGAATGAACTCCACGGCCCGAATGCTCCCCTGGTTATAGACGTCCGGGAAATGCGGGAATTTCGAAGAGGGCATATTTCACAAGCAAAATTGATCCCACTGCTCAAACTCTTTGGCGATATCTCCCAGGTGCCTAAAGATTGCCCGGTGGTAATTGTTTGCCGCGGGGGAAGGCGGTCCACCCGTGCCACATCTGCGTTAACCAAACAAGGTTTTGAAAATTTGCGCGTGTTGCAAGGTGGCATGTATGCCTGGGAGTTGGCTGGATTGTTGGAAGCTATCGATGCGTAATGTGCGGAGGCAATAATGGAACAAAAATTATCTCCAAATTTGGGTATGTCTTTGGTGAGAGTAACCGAAGCGGCTGCCCTTTCGGCTGGTCGTTATTTGGGGTTAGATAAAGCGGATGAGGCTGATCATGCCGCTGCTGAAGCGATGGCAAAGGCCTTTCAAGATATTAATATTAAAGGACATGTGGTGATCGGTGAGGAAGCCAAATTGGGAACCCATTCCCATTTAGATAGTGGTTTGGTTGTTGGGTCTGGCAATGGACCGGTATTGGATGTGGTAACTGATCCCATCGATGGGACCCGGCTTCTAGCGCTAGGTCACTCCGACGCAATTTCAGTCGTTGGCGTTGCACCTCGGGGTTCAATGTGGGCACCCTATCCGGCGGTTTATATGGAAAAAATAGTTGTCGACTATCAAGCTGCAGATGTACTCGTCCCCGAGTGTATGGACGCGCCCGCTGCCTGGACTTTGGCCTTAATCGCCCGTGCGAAAAAGAAGAAGATCCGCGATCTGGTCGTTTTTATTTTAGCCCGTTCTCGTCATCGAGACCTGATCGATGAAATTCGATCAGCGGGTGCCCGCGTGGTTGCTCGAAGCCAGGGTGATATTGCCGGCGCGCTGATGGCTGTGATGCAAGATACGAATATTGATGTAATGATGGGGGTCGGCGGAATTGCAGAAGGTGTGATCGCTGCTTGCGCGATTAAATGTATGGGAGGCGCGATGCTGGGCCGATTATCGCCACAAAGCGATCAAGAGCGCGCTGCCATTATGACTGCCGGACTTGATACGCAACAAATCTTAAGTTGTGATCAACTGGTCAAGGGGAATCAAATATTTTTTGCCGCGACCGGCATTTCGGATGGCCGTCTATTATCCGGAGTCCGCTACCATGGGAAATGGGCTGAAACCGATTCCTTGGTTTTGCGGTGTGAAACGGGGACAAAACGTATCCTGCATGCTGAGCACCGTTTAGATGATTAAGTGAATGCCGGATAAAGTGCTCCGAAAATTTCATTACAAGCGGTAATCTTCCATCCTAATAACCTTTTCTTCCAAACGGGCATTTTCGGCTGCGAAGGCCATGAGATGACTCTCTAAAGAAGTGCGTGCTGTGGTCAATCCCGCAGCTCCATCTTTGGATTGCAGCGCCTTTACAAAAGCAGCCATCAAACCGGCATCGCCGCCGCCATGACCAGAATCTCCTTCAGGATGAGTGTCATATCGAGTTTCAATTCCAGTGCGGTGATCGTGAATTTCGATCCGGTCACCATCCATGCCAAAGTAAGCGAATAAAGTTGCCTTTGATCCTTCAATACGCGTGGAGCGGCCTTCGAGATACGAATGCCCGTGCATGGTCAGGGTTACCGATGTACCGCGCTCGAACTGCATGCTGACTACCTGATGATCGACAACATCATTATCGCAATGGTAAACACAGCGGCCATAAGGACCTTCCTTGAGCGCCGCCAGCACATTTTCGGGGGTGACCTCATTGGTGATCACCGATTTTGGCCAGCCACGGTAATCCGATATCTGCCGTAAATGGGGGATCACGCGGCTGAGTGATGAGATTAGGGCTGGATATTCGATTTGTCTTTGCAGCGCCCAACGGTCGAAGCCTTTGCGCGAGGCGGCTGCATTTTGCCAGATCGGGTCCATGTCCAAATAAATTCGAGGGGCATAAAAAGGGCAGCTTTCAGCAGCTGGGCAGCCATCTGTGCAGCGTTTCGGGGCTCCCTCAGGGGCGTTTTCGGGACGGTAATGCAACAGGTTTCCGACACTGCTTAAGAAGTTACAGCGATCATCCAAAAGCCAGATCAGAATATCCAGGTCATGGCAGCACTTTGCTAAAATCATCGGTGAGCTTTCCTCGGTATTGCGCCAATTCCCCCGCACGAAGCTGTGTGCCATATGCCAATAAGAGACATTCTCGCGATGATGTACGTTGACGATCTGACCTAAAACGCCCGATTGAATCACTTCACGTAGGCGGGAAAAATGAGTTGTATACCGCAGCACATGACAGATATGCAATTGACGTCCGACAGCTTCGGCAGCGCGCACCAATTGCTGGCATTCACCGAGACTGGTTGCCATGGGCTTTTCTAGCAGCACATCGTAACCTGCGTTTAGCGCTGCCAGCGCAGGTTCTGTGTGCATCTGGTCTTGCGTGCAGATCAAAGCTGCCTGGCCCAGTGGGGGTAAATCCAATAATGGTTCCCAACTATCGAATTGATATTTTGAGGGGATATTGTGCTGGGTTGAAAATCGCTCTCTGCGCTCAGGGTCTGGCTCTGCAACCGCAATAAACTGGATTTGATCGGGGTGCTGCAAAGCATAAGGGGCATAGGCACCCATCCCTCGCTGCCCCGCACCAATCAGGATGGCTTGAATGATCTTTGACATTGTAATGCTCCAATTTGGTTCAGCTTCTTATCTTTGCCACGGTAACGCCTTCTCCGCCCTCGCCGCGTTTACCACCCTCGTAAGATTTCACATGGGGGTGTTCGCGGAGTGCTGCGCGCACCACATCGCGCAATCGGCCGGTACCTTTACCGTGGATGAGCCTCACCCAGGGTAGCCCGGCAAGGTAAGCACGCTCCATATAGCCGTCAAGGGCGTCTAATGCATCATCGGCACGCTGACCGCGTAAATCAAGCTCTACGCCTGGTGAGGCAGCCCGCGGCGCGGTTGTCTTCCCGCCCTTTTCTTTTTTGGGTTGCAGTTTCTCTTGGGCTAACTCGCCGTGTGAGCGTAGATCGAGTTCTGTCAACCGGGTACGCACCCGTAGCACGCCAACTTGCACTTCGGCTTCATCTTCGCTCAAGGCAGTCACCACCCCCTCAGTACCCAAGGTGCGCAATTGCACTTTGGAACCGAGCTGGATGGGGCCTTCTACGGTTTTTATATCCACTTCGCGGCGTTCGACAGGCTTCTCGACCTCTTCCTCTAATTCCTCAATTTGACCTTCGATTTCTTTTAGGGCCTCAACCGGTTGGCGGTGACGTTTCATATCCCGACGCAGTTTGCGGAACTCATCGCGCAGTTCTTCAACTTCAGCTTCGGCTTGTTGGCGGGATTTTTCCAGCAAATCTCGCCGCTCATCCTCCACGGTTTCTAACCGGGCCGCCAGTTCAGCCCGAATGGTATCTGCTTCGTGCCGGGCTTTTTCGGCAGCATCCCGGGCTTCTCGGGCCAGGTCGCGCTGACGGTGGATTTCATCGAGTAAATCCTCGGCCCGCAAATCGGCAGGGCTGATTTCGGCGCGCGCCACGCTGACGATTTCATCTGGCAAGCCTAACCGTTCGGCGATTGATAGCGCGTTAGAACGTCCAGGCAAACCAATGGTCAAGTGGTAGGTAGGTTGCAGTGATTCTAAATCGAACTCAACACTGGCATTAACCACACCAGGAGTTGTATGTGCATAAGCTTTAAGTTCGGGGTGGTGTGTGGTGACCAGGGTGGTGATGCCGCGGTCTAATAAATGGGTCATCAGTGATCGGGCCAGGGCGGCACCCTCCTGGGGGTCAGTTCCTGCACCTAATTCATCCAGGATCACCAATGAGCGCGGATCGGCCTGCTCTAAAATGCGGATGATATTGGTGATATGCCCCGAAAATGTGGAGAGTGATTGTTCGATCGATTGCTCATCGCCGATGTCGGCATAAATATTTTCGAAGATGCTGATCATTGATCCCATATGTGCGGGGATGTGCAGCCCCGATTGGGCCATGAGTGCCAGCAGTCCCACAGTTTTGAGCGTGACCGTTTTACCACCGGTATTGGGACCCGTGATGATTAACGCGTAGGTTTGGGGATCAAGTTCCACATCGATGGGGACGACCGTTTCTGGGTCCAGGAGGGGGTGGCGCGCGCCTCGAAGTTGGATTGTCACCCCTGGGTGCAACTGCCCCTCCACTGGTTCGATGGGGAGGATCGCCGGTTCAACAGCTTCTAAATCCTCGGCATATTTGGCGCGTGCTAAGGCTAAATCCAAATCTGCCAGTGCTTCCACCATCTCAATTAATAAATGGGTGTGTTCGCCAATCAGACGGCATAATTCGGCCAGCACCCGCCGGATTTCGTCGCGCTCGGCCAGCAGTAATTCGCGGTAAGCATTGTTGAGTTCGACCACTGCTAAAGGTTCGACGAAGAGGGTCGCGCCCGAAGCAGATTTATCGTGGATCACGGCGTCGATCTTGCCTTTATGGTCGGAGATCAGCGGGAGCACGTAGCGACCGTCGCGCTGGGTGACTAAGTTATCTTGCAAATAAGGGGCGATTTTTTGTCGCTGAGCATGCGCTGCATGCGGGTCAGCAGGCGGTCATGCTGGATGCGCAGGTCGCGGCGAATTTTGCCCAGCTCATCGGAGGCGGTGTCGAGTACCTCGCCGCGGTCAGAGAGGGTGCGTGAGATTGCGTCCACCAGCCCGGTGGGCGGGGGGAGGCGCAGGGCAAGCTCAGCCAGTATCGGATACGTTTGATCATCTTTTTCGAAAAAACGCCGCAGTTCACGCGAGGCGATCAGCGTAGATTTGATATCGAGTATCTGGCTGGGTTCCAGCACCGCGTGTCGTGAGGCGGCATCAACTTCATCGCTGACATCCCGCGCTCCGCCAATACTGGTGGTGGGGCGCGTGGTGAGCAAAGCAATCGCTTCTGCGGTTTCGGCTTGCATCCGCCGGGCTTCGTAAATACTGGTGATGGGACGTAAGCTTCGTGCTTTGTTGGCCGAACCTTCAAATGCGCAGTATTCCGCCAGGCGTTCGAGTATTTTGGGGTATTCTAAAGTTTGAAGTGTTTTAGCGTCCATGATTTTTTCTTGTGAAAAGGTAAATTTCAGCGCACACCTGTAGATTCTGAATGGGTTTGCCGGGGCGAGTTTACCACAAGTATTTTACTTTCGGCAGTCGAGACGGGTTCAACCTCAGCTATAATATTGATTGTTGAGATTGATATCTGGAGATTCATATGGCATCTTACACGCTCAATTTAAATGGACAAAGCTACATAATCGAGGTTGCCGACGATACACCGTTGCTTTGGGTGCTGCGGGATAACCTTAGCTTAACCGGTACCAAATACAGTTGCGGTATCGGGCAGTGTGGCTCTTGTACCGTGTTGATCGACGGAGCAGCGCGACGCTCTTGCACGCTTCCAATTTCACAGGTTGGAGACCAGGAAATTACAACCATCGAGGGTCTTTCGCCCGATGGCAGCCATCCCGTGCAGCAAGCTTGGTTGGATGAACACGTTACCCAGTGCGGTTACTGTCAGCCCGGACAAATTCTCAATGCAGTAGCATTGCTGGATCAAAACCCAAATCCCAGCGATGAAGATATCAATGAAGCGATGAAGAATGTGCTCTGCCGGTGTGGCACCTATCAACGCATTCGCAAAGCCATTCACACCGCCGCGGAAATGGGAGGTTGAGATGAAAGAAACCCAACTCAACCGCCGTGATTTTTTCAAGGTAATTGGTACCGCCGGTGCCTCCCTGGTGATCGGCATCTACTTGGGTGGATGCGACGATGAAATTGAAATTCCGGAGGGACCTTCAGCAAGCCAGGCAACGGCTTATGCAGATGTACCGACTGATACTTTCTTCACCCCTAATATTTACCTGACCATTGATAACACCAATACGCTCACCATCACGGCCTTCCGCTCAGAAATGGGGCAGGGTATCCGCACCGCGCTGGCGGTGATGATTGCGGACGAACTGGATATGCCCTGGGAAAACGTGAAAATTGAGCAGGCTCCCGCGGACCCGGCTTACGGTGATCAGGTCACGGGCGGCAGCGCCAGTATTGCCACGAGCAATCTCACCGTTCGCTTGGCAGGCTCAGCTACTCGTCTGATGCTCGTTCGGGCGGCGGCCCTGCAATGGGATGCGAATCCAGATGACTGTTCCACAGACGCGGGGTTTGTGATCCATCCCAATGGTGAACAGAAACTCTCCTATGGAGAATTAGCGGGAGCCGCCTCAAAACAAGATCCGCCTGATTTGGGGGAAGCCCCTATCAAATCGGCGGACGAATTTGGTTTGATTGGCACCGGTGTCCACCATTGGGATGCGCCTGATATTGTCACGGGCAAAGCCGTTTATGGGTTCGATATCAAAATACCTGGTATGTTATATGCCGCCATTGCACGTTGCCCGGTATTTGGCGGCAAAGTCGCCAAAGTTGATGCTTCCGCAACTGAAGAGATCGCCGGAGTTCAGCAAGTATTAGAGCTCTCTCAAAAAGTAGTCGTAGTTGCCGAAAACACTTGGGCTGCAATCAAAGGCCGTGCTGCGTTGGAAATCACCTGGGATGAGGGCGAGAATGCAGATTTGAGCAGTGCGGCTATTCGGGATGCGCTGGCCGCAAAAGCCCCCCAACCGGGGTCAGCAGACGAGGGTGAAATCGAAGCCATATACGAGATGCCCTATGAAGGCCATATGCCGATGGAGCCGATGAATTGTACGGCTGATGTGCGTACCGACAGCTGCGAGGTTTGGGCTCCCACGCAAAACCCACAGGCGGTGAAGAATGCCGTGCAGTCGGTCACTAAATTGGGGCGCGATGCTGTTACCGTGCATGTCACGTTGATGGGCGGGGGCTTTGGACGCCGGCTGCAAGCTGATTACGCTGCGGAGGCAGCCAGAGTGTCGATGGAGATTGGCTTGCCTGTGCAGGTCGTTTGGACCCGTGATGACGATGTGCAGCACGATTATTACCACCCCGCGAGTTATCACTATGCCAGTGCTGACCCTGCCAACCCCAAGCGGCGGAATATCCGCTCGTATGAAGGGGGTTCATTTATCCCCACCGGGGCATGGCGTTCAGTGGGTGAGTTCACCACCGCCTACCCGCGTGAAAGTTTCATTGACGAAATAGCGCATGCTGCGGGGCGTGATCCTTTAGATATTCGGCGTGAGATCTATTCTGGTCGAGCACTCGCTGTCATCGAATTGGCTGCTGAAAAAGCAAGCTGGGGCGAGCCGTTGCCCGGTGGTTGGGGGCGCGGCATTGGATATCATGCCACTTTTGGGGTCACGCATGTCGCGATGGTTGCCGAAGTTGAAGTGAGCGGCGGGCAGGTGCGCGTGCATCGGGTGATTGTCGCCGTGGATTGTGGTCAGGTGATCAACCCCGATAATGTTGCTGCCCAGATGGAAGGGGGCGTGGTCTTTGGGCTGACAGCCGCGCTCAAAGCTGAGATCACGCTCGAAAATGGCCGCGTGCAGCAAAGCAACTTTCATGACTGTCCGGTGCTGACCTTTGTTGAAATGCCCGCTGTGGAGGTTTACACTATCGAAGGGACCTCCACCGCCAATGGGATCGGCGAGATGGGCGTACCGCCGGTTGCGCCGGCGATTGCCAACGCAGTTTTCGCGGCCACAGGAAATCGGATCAGACATATTCCGATCAAGGCGGCAGATTTAGCTTAGAGAAATTGCACACTGGGGCGTAAGTTTAATTCATCGGTCAAAGAATTCAGTTCCGCATCCGTCAAAGGGCGGCCTTTCCCAGCATAAGCTGTTAAGGCGGCTTCCATCATATTCGTGCCAAAGGAACGGCCATCGTAGCATGGTGTAGTTGTGATTACCAGCTTCACGCCGCGTTCTTGCAGAAATTCAATATTGGCATCCGTGGTGGTATTGGTGATCACGGTTTTCCCCGATAAATCTGGGGGCATATATTTGCGCATAAAGAGAAAATCTCCGGCAATCAAATCGGAGTCTTCGAAATAACGCGTGAATTTTGGTTCCTGCTCGCTCCCACCACTGCCGTAGTAAAGCATGCTCATCGGAAAGTAACTCACAAAAGGCAGCATGATGCGTGCCACGCGTTTAAAGTTTTTGATCCCCCAAACAGGGATGGGAATTCCCAGCGCCACCATCAAATCTCCCAGGATAATGCGTTCAGAAACTTCAGCGGCAGCCTGTGCCAGTCCTAAGCGGTCGATGGCAACCGGGACGAAGGCCTGCTGAAACTTTGGTATCATCCCTAAGGCGGGTTGCGCCAATTCGAAAACGCGCCGTTCCAGCGTGTGTTTCAAACCGCGTCCATCCACGCAGGGCGTTTTTATCCCCTCTACCAATTTGAGCGCCGCCCGCAGCGGATATTCGCGTTCATCCAGCCGCAGATATAAATCGACGCCACCCACCCCAAAAGCGTCAACTTCATCATCCAGTTCGCGGTAAAGATGTCGGGCTTTTTCGATAACTCCATCGGTGCCGATACGCTCGACTGAAATTTTCTCCCCTTTGAAATTGACCACCACTTTTTTGTCCCGGTTGGTACTCCCTAAACTAATACTGACGGCTCGTTTCATCCAGCACTCCTGAATTTACTTCATGGCTAATAATTGGGCCAAATCACCATTGACCTCCAGGGCAGTATTGCGGCCTCGTCCCTCAAAAAGTGTGTTCCCGGTTAGTGATGTAAGGTGCACATCAACCGTTGCCAGCATGGTTTCTTCCACACGCTGAAACATCTCGGAGCGGGATGGCTCATGCAGCAACCCGCCCCTGGCGCGTTGGGCTGCCAGTTCCAGCTGATGGTGTCGGTTTTGTAACACCCAAGTGACGCGCTCATTTGTAACGGCCAGAGTCTCGGTTTTTGCACCGGTATACGTTGCAAAACGGTACAAATTTCCCTGGTGTTGTAAACCGACAATGAATCCGCGGAAAGCATTGCCAAGCCAGGGGATTACGGCAATCGAAGCCGTCAGCGAAGTACCGGGTGAATCAAAATGATTGCTCTGAAACCAAATATAGCCTGCTGGGAAGGATTGTCCCCAATCTTTTTCAATATAGCCGCGGCCATCAGTAAAATCTATGGACTTGCTGTTGATTTGCAAACCGCCGCGAATTGGATGATCGAAGCTTAAAACCCCGTGATAGCATTCCATTTTTGGGATCCAGGCAAACCAACCCATAATTCCAGGCGAGGCCCATGAAACCGGCCAGGGTGTAATTCCCTCGAACTCAAGGTTCCCCGTAACTTGTCCCAACTCATCGTTAATCTGTAATTCAATTTGTTTTTGCGAGAAAAAATTATCTGCGATTCGAATCTCAAATTTATCTTTTGAGGCCCAAAAATCAGAAATAGGAAAGCGATGATAAGTTGACTGTGCTGTATTTCCGTTGAGCACCTGAACAAAAGCATGTGCGTCCTCTCCCAAGAAGACCCCCGGGATAATGGCAAAGCGCTGGTCTTCTGATGCGTCGACCAACTTGTAATACCAGCCCTCAAAAAATGGTGGGTTTCTTCTGTGCCCGTGAAACATTGCTGGTTGGAGGGTGGTGCGAATAAAATAAGAAAGTGGATTCATCGCGGAAAGTCCTTGTACCGATAAAGATACCGGATTATACCGCTCTAAAACTATCCAGCTCGAGTTGTGATAAGATCAGAGCTATGTCTAAGATTTCTGCTAAACCTCGTGCCCGATTGGGATGCCAAATCGAACTGGAATTGCTTTCTCGCTCAGGAGACCGTGAGCGTTGGATGTTTGATCTAGTCCCCGATGAACAGGCCGATTATCAGTCTGGATTTTTGGGTGTCAGAACACCTCTAGCGCAAGCCATCCTGGGGGAGAAAGTAGGTGTCACCATCCCATATTTCACAGACGAATTGATGGCTGTTGAGATTCTCTCCATTCGTGAAAGTACCCGAAAACTAATATCAGATGCTGCGGCTCGGCGCGAAGCCGCCCTCAAAGATGCCAAAGATCAGATTGAGTTTACCAGTGCGGTGCTTTTTGCCGCCTCGGTGGATACCAAGTGGGGCGAATATGATGCTGATGGATTAGATTATGAGGAATGGAAAGCGCACCGATCTAAAAAGTCTCCCGCATCGGATGAAAAACCCTAGTCACTTGTTTTCGGGTCCCTGGCCTCCCCCATCTCATTTCCGTGTAACCCTGCTCGCAGCAAATTGATGCGGTCATTTTTTGCCCAGCCTTCTGCCTGACGGATAAGTTCCTCAGCGCGCTGGCGGCGAGTGTCATCACTGATCGGGCATTTCGGCGGTGATGGCGGAAAATCCGTATTGGTGCGGGCGAACCGGCGGATATCTTTCTCTCGGGTATAGCTAAGCGGACGGATCAAACGTAATTCCCCATCAAAATAATCGCGTCGCGGGCTCATGGTTTCCACCCGGCCTCCATAAAGCAGATTGAGTAACGTGGTTTGCGCCAAATCGTCAGCGTGATGACCGAAGGCAATCACATTGCATCCCATTTGCTGAAAAACTTGAAAGAGCGTACGCCGCCGATTACGGCTGCAACGTTGGCAGTTCATAGGTAATATTTTATCTTCTGCAACGCTGACTGGCTCAAAAGCGTGCTCGTAACCGCTATTTTTATGCCAACCCAATAGCGGTGGGTGAGTTGGGCACTCAGGGCCGCGCGCATCGCCGATAATGTGCAAAGCCACCAACTCGTATTTCTCGGGCACCGATTTTCTTCGCCAATCTAACAATCGCAGCAGGCTGAGATTGTCTTTGCCCCCTGAAAGCGCCACACCAATCCGATCGCCGTCTTGTATCATATCAAAGTCGCGGACCGCTTTATTAACAATCTTTAAGCAGCCAAAAGGCGAGCCGGGTCGGGTCTGAAGACATACCAGGGATTATATCGCAGGAAATATCGTGAAGTGGGATAAAGTGTCTGCTTGTAATTTCGATCACAGAAATTAAACTAAGTATAATCACAAAAGAATTGATGGGTTATACTGGTGAGTATGACAGAACCCATCTAGGTAAGAGAACTTAACAAGGGCGAACTGGAAGAAATCCAGAGCCTGTATGACAAAACCAAGGTTGTGCGGATCCGTACTCGTACACAGATGATCCTATTAGGGGTTGAGGAGAGCATGACAGCGCCTCAAATAGGTCACATCGTCCGCAAAAATGATCAAACGGTGCGTAGATGGTTGCGACGATTCAAAACAGAAGGCGTCAACGGGCTATCTGAAGTACCTCGTCCCGGAACACCCAGGACTGTCACGGAGGCATATAGCCAACTCCTGGTAAGCACTGTGCGCCAGCGACCACGTGCGCTCGAGCAACCTTATTCACTGTGGACCTTGCAAAGGTTGGCTGATTATATGTTCGAAGAAACCGGCATTTGCGTTACTGGTGAAACCGTTCGCCGGATATTGAAGTCCCATGAGATTGTTTTGAGCCGTCCGCAGCATACGATCAGCAGTCCGGAACCGGAATACAAGGTCAAAAAAAGACGTTTGAAGACCCTCGAGACAACCTGAAACCGCAGGAAGTGTTCTACTACGCCGACGAATTCAAGCTTACTTGGCTGCCGACCTTGATTGCCATGTGGAGCCCAAAAGGGCAACAAGTGATGATCTCCACACCGGGTCAAACTAAGAAACACTATGGCATCGGAGCCGTCTACTACCATTCAGGTGAAACAGTGGTTTTGGTTCGCAGACGCAAACGTCGTAAAGAAATCGCTGAACTCTTGGAAACGCTCCTTGAGAAACACCCTGATGATACGATCTATGTGACTTGGGATAATGCCAATACTTACCAGGATGATGAAGTCGAAGCTGTAGTGCGAGGAGCTGGTAGGCTTATTTTGCTGTATCTGCCAACCTACAGCCCTTGGCTCAATCCCATTGAAATGCTTTGGCGATATTTCCGCCGGGATGTCACGCACTGTGAGCTTTTTGAAAACATCAAAGCGCTTATCGCAGCTACCTATAATTTCTTCGAACAGTGCAACTATCAACCGGAGAAGGTGCTCTCCGCCATCGGCGCTCTTCCATCATGATTTATGTGATTGCACTTAGCTACCCGACAGTTTTAATTTGGACACAGATGAACACGGAGAAACACGGATTTTTTGTTATAAACATCTAGAATTTGTGAAAATCTGTGTCCCAAAAAAGTGTTTCATCAAAACTGTCAGGTAAGTAGAAATTAAATAATGGTACAAATTTTTGGCAAGGTTTTTGCAACAGTAAGTGTGGATGGCTTGCTTTCACTTCAAGGTCGCGGTAAGATGGAACTATGGAAACAATAGGTCGTAGTGCTAAATACATCGCAGTTCTGGTGGGATTGGTTGTTTTAGCTTTCTTAGTGATTAGTTTTAACAGCCGCATTGCCGAACAGCGTGAACTGGTGGCTCAGGCTCAAGAAATCCAGGCTGAAATGAATGCCTTGCAACTGACAGATGCAAACCTTGATGCCCAGATCACGTATGCGACCTCTGATGCAGCCGTTGAAGAATGGGCTTACGAGGAGGCGCGCTGGGTACGTCCCGGCGATCAACCCATTGTGCCTGTATCCCCATCCGAAAGCACACCAGTTGCTCAGCAAGCTGAAACCTCTGAGCCAAATGTGTATGCTAATTGGCAAGTTTGGTGGGCGCTGTTCTTCGATCAAGGTTTAGAATAAGGCCACAACTAAGATCTTGTAATCAAAAACCGGGACTGTTTTCTACCAGTCCCGGTCTCTTTTTTTATAAGTTTAGAATTTATTTTCGGCGTTCGACCCCAAATAAAACCCTCAAGGTATCGGATAAAGCGTAAAACACCAGACCGTAGACGGGCATAAGTTGGGTAAATACGCTTGAAGCGGTAAGGCCAAACTTTTCGATCCTCTGCTGCTGCCAGAGGCCCGGTCCATTCAACGGCTACGGCTCCCCAGGTGAGACCCGCACCAAACCCCACAAAGATAATTTTATCTCCAGGAGCGATTCGCTTTTCTTCCAGGGCCTCCACTGCGGCGAGCGGAATTGAAGCTGTGGATGTATTGCCAAAACGCTCTAAATTGATCACGAATTTCTCTATAGGAAGTTTAAGATTTCGAGCCGCTTTCTCAATAATCCGACGGTTAGCCTGATGTGGGATGATCCAGTCGATTTCGTTCAATTTAAAGCCGGCTTGTTGGCTTGCTTCACGGGTCGATTGTGCCATCACTCGGGTGGCAAAACGGAAAACTTCTCGTCCGTTCATTTGGATGAAGTGCAAATTATTATCCACGGTTTGATGGTTCGTGGGGAGTTTGCTGCCCCCTGCAGGGACGGAGAGCAGATCGCCGCCAGAACCGTCGGAACGCATTACGGCTGAGAGCACACCTCCGGGTTGATCGCTGGCTTGAAGTACAAAAGCACCGGCCCCATCCCCAAACAGGATACAGGTGTTTCGGTCTTCCCAGTTGATCAACCGAGAAAGCGTTTCGGAGCCAATGACCAGTGCCGTATCAATTGTCCCACTGCGAATTGCTTGTGCCCCCATATTCATCGCAAAAATGAATCCGGTACAGGCTGCAGAAAGGTCAAAAGCCCCAGCTTTGACTGCCCCGATCTCATCTTGTACTAACGCGGCTGTGGCTGGAAAAAGATGCTCAGGGGAGGAGGTAGAAACGATGATCAAATCAACATCAGTAGGGAGGAGCCCTGCGACATCTAAGGCCTTGAGAGAAGCATCTGCTGCTAAAGAAGCAGTACTTTCTTCGGGGGCGGCGATATGACGCTCTTCGATTCCCGTTCGCGAACGAATCCACTCATCATTGGTATCCACCATTTTGGCGATATCATCATTCGTCAACACCTTTTCTGGAATGGCGACACCCCAGCCGGTAATATGTGCAAAACGCATCTATATTTACTCCGAATATCGACTGACGATCAAGGTGGCGTTGTGTCCGCCAAAGCCGAAAGAATTTGACATTATATGGTCAACATGAGCTGACCGGGCTTGATTGGGAATATAATCTAAATCGCAATTGGGGTCAGGGTTTTCGTAATTCATCGTCGGGGGCAGCATATCTGTTTGCAGCGCTTGGACACAGAAAACCGCCTCAACAGATCCTGCACCGCCCATCAGATGCCCAGTCATTGATTTTGTGGATGAAACTGGGATTTTGTATGCGGCTTCGCCAAAGATGGTTTTGATGGCCGCGGTTTCGTTCTTGTCGTTGAGTTCAGTGCTGGTGCCGTGCGCGTTGATATAGCCAATCATCTCTGGATCAAACCCCGCGTCATCAAGGGCAATCTGCATACAAAGGGCTGATCCTTCTCCATTTTCAGAGGGAGCGGAAATGTGAAAGGCATCGTTCGTGACGCCATAACCAGTTACCTCCGCAAGAATATTGGCTCCGCGTTCTTGTGCAAATTCTGAAGACTCCAAAACCACAGTTCCTGCGCCTTCGCCGATGATGAAACCGTCTCGTTCAGCGTCGAACGGGCGCGAGGCGCGTTCAGGCTCTTCATTGCGGGTGGAGATCGCACCCATAATACCCATTCCCGCGAAGGTGATCGGATTGATGGCTGATTTTGTGCTGCCGGCCAGCATCACATCCGCAGCTCCACGCCGAATCATTTCGGCTGCTTCGCCAATGGCGTTCGTTCCGGTTGCGCATGCGGTGACGATGGCCATATTGGGACCGTGTGCACCATAATGGATAGCTACCAACCCGGAAGCCGAGTTTGGAAGCATCATGGGGACGGTGAAGGGACTCACCCGCGAGGGGCCGCGTTTAAAAAGACCAGAATATTTTCATAAAGGGTATTGATCCCCCCAATTCCTGAGCCAATAAGAACCCCTACTCGGTCTCGATTTTCATCGGTGATTTTCAAACCGGATTGTTTAATTGCTTGTTGGGTAGCTACAACAGAGAGTTGTGAGACGCGGTCATAACGGCGGGCTTCACGTCGTCCCAGCAGAGCATCTGCGTCAAAATCTTTAACCTCGGCGGCGATACGGGTTTTGAATTGGCTGCTGTCAAATGCAGAAACAGGTTTGACGCCCGACACGCCCGCTAGAATATTTTCCCAGGCAGAATCTGCATCGTTCCCAACCGGGCAAACACACCCAATTCCAGTAATAACTACTCGTTTGCGCACTTTAAAATCCTCAGACTTTCTTTTAGAGTTATGTATGCGTATCTTGGGAGTATAACACTAGCCCTGTGAAAAGGGCGCGAGGGGACCTAAAAACGTAGTGCAATCGCATATAACACATTTTTACTCTGGGTGTGGGAGAAACGCATGAACATGCGATTGCTCTACCTAAAAACAGTGAGGTATCATCCCCCACCGTTTGAAGTGTTCAAGGTTACCAAAATTAGCGAGTTGGGTCTAGCACCCGCCCCAAAAATAGGATTGTCCCCGTCGGCTTATCCTGAACCAGGAAAATAAAGGGCTGATCGATTTGCATCTGAATATCGGTAATCGGCATTGATGTTGTGCGGAATACCACTGCAGTGGCCGCAGCAGCTTCAGTGCCTTCTTCATCTACGCTAATAAAGGCCTTGTGGATTACATCTGAAATGGATAGCTCTTTAGTGCCATCAATGCCTGAGAAATCTGCGGTCTGGGGATCGAAAGCAGCCTGCATCCCCAGTTGGCGCAAAACGCTGACTAATCCAAATTCTGACTCGAAGCTAAATTTGGGCATTTGTAATTCTACTTGCTTGGTTTCCAGATCTTTAAGTATTTCAGCCAGTTGATACAGATCCAGATTGGCTTCGAATGACTCATACTCACCGGTCTCAGGAAGCAGTATCACCATGGAAAGTTGACTGCCATTGTAAGGCAGTTCCACGGCTTGATAGTTCTCACCTGCTATATAACCGAAACGCTCCGGATCAGAGGTCGACATCATCGGCGCACTTATTTGACTCTCATCGAGCAGCGTGAAGGTGCCATCTTCTGTCAGGGTTTCATCGAATGTGCTTTGCCAGCCAGCATTGAAATAAATTGCGTTGGCCAATACCAGTTGGGTGAGGGTGTTGATTGCCCCTGCGGGAATCAAATCTTCGATCTTGCCATGGGTTTCATCACTGATCCAATCGTTGATGGCTTGCCGCGAACCTTCAGAATTCTCGACAAAATCGGTCAGATGCAACCCTGCGCCGTAGTTTTCAGCCAGCAAATCTAGATAATCTTGCTTGAAGGGGCGGTCGGATTGCGCCCAGGCAGAATTGGCAATATTGAGCTTGAAACCGGGCATTGTTTCATCGTCTTCATTATTGCGGCTGGCAAGTTCCAGATCGAGGGCGTTGAAGCCCGTATGAATATCCTCGTCAGGCAGTGAGAAATACAGGGTTTCCGCCATCTGTTGGGCGGTCTGTTCCATCGCACCGCCATAAGTCATCGCCAGAGCAAGCGAGATGCTGTAAGGTGAGAAGAGAAGATTACCACCGCCATCTCGGACGGCCTGGTAGAGATCGATAGCGAATGCGCTGTTGCCGGCGGATAGCGTTTTCAATTCAGAATCGGCGATACTTGGGAGCAGGTCGCGTTCTTTTGACGAATGCGCGGCGCCAGATTGGTTTGTGCGTTGAGATGATTCTGTTTCCTGAGCGGGAGGATCGGTTGGGATCAATGTGGGGGCCTCCGTTGATTTGGGTGTTGGCACTTCTTCCGGTGGAGATGCACACGCTGCCAACACAGCTCCGATTAATGAAACGAATACGAACAATCCTAACCAGTGAAAATGTTTAAACGCTTTCATTTCTACCTCCATCCAAAGAATCCTGAAAGCTTAACGCAGGGATACTTAATCTCGTTCCGAATCTTTGCCTTGCCCCAAGATTATCCCGGCGTAGGGTGGTAGCTGGAATTTCGGGAGATTGGCAGATTGGGGCATCCTGGTAGAGAAAATAATTTTTTGGTAGTCGGCTGGGTTCCTAAATTGTACAGTTTTTTCCCCGAAATTAAGCACAATCAACAGGGTTTGATTTTTACCGCTGCGTTTGTAGGCCAGGATGTTTTCATCCATAGCAGGATCACTGATCAAATCAAGAGTGCCACCTTGCAAGGCTGGCATAGACCGCCGCAAGCGCAATAGGGCACGGTACATATTCAAAAGAGAATCATCATCCCCGGATTGATCCTGTACATTTGCAAATTCGTGATTTTTATGTACTGGGAGCCAGGGAACAACCTTGGGATTGCAAAATCCGGCGGTGGGGCCAGTACTCCATTGCATGGGTGTGCGGCAGCCATCTCGGTTAACATACAGCCCCAGCATATTCACAAGGAAAGGTGGAACCCAGGCATAGCGCCGACCAACGGGATCGAGCGAAGTTCTGGCTGAGAAGTTAGCATCGGCCATGCCGATTTCTTCGCCGTAATAGGTCACCGGTACGCCCCGAACGGTGTACTGGAAAATTGCCAAAAGCTTGGCCATTTGCATATTTTCGCCGCAATAGGAGATCAGGCGTTTGCGGTCGTGGTTACCAAAAACATATACGGGGATATGGGGTGAGGGATAGTGCAACTCGTAATGCTGAATTACTTTCCGGAGGAAGGGAGCCGTACATTTCACATTGAGTAATTCCCAAAGAAAGACCAGGTTGAGACCATCGGGATTTTCCCCTAGGAAGCGTTTTTGGTTTTCATCGCTGCCGAAAACTTCACCAATCAGCATCCGCTCTGGGCTGTAAGTATCTGCAAGGGAGCGCAATTCTGCAGCCAACTCGAAAACCTCAGGTTGGTTCAGGCTATATTTCCACTTTTGGAAGAAACCAGCTTCATCATCTTTGGTGATGTAATGCCACGAAAATGGATTATCGGTGAAATTGGCATCTTTATAGATAGAGTGAAAAATATCAAGCCGAAAACCATCCACGCCTTTATCGAGCCAGAAACGAACCATATCGAACATAGCTTGCTTTACTTCGGGGTTGCGCCAGTTCAAATCAGGCTGGAAAGGCAAGAAGCTGGCATAAAACCATTGTTTGGTTTCTTGATCATATTGCCAGCCGGAGCCGCCGGGTATCGCCTTCCAGTTATTCGGTGGACGATTTCCGCGACCATCCCGCCAGATATACCAATCTCGTTTGGGATTGTTTCGACTGCTGCGGGATTCTTGAAACCAGGGATGATCGATGGACGTATGATTCAGAACTAGATCAAAAAGTACTCGCATTTCGCGGGCATGCACCTCATGGATTAACTCTTCGGCATCAGCCAGCGTTCCATATTCCGGGGCAATATCATAATAGTCGCTGACATCGTAACCAAAATCCTGCTGCGGGCTGCGGAAGAAGGGTGAAATCCAGATAGCCTCAAACCCTAAATCCTGGATATAGTCTAACTTTGCTATGATTCCAGGCAGATCGCCAATGCCATCATTATTTGTATCCGCAAAAGAACGGGGATAGATTTGGTAGATTGTGGTGGTTTGCCACCAAAGGGGTGTTTGGCTCGAGATTGAAGTTTCCATGACGTTGGGATTTGTTGATTGGCTAATGCATTCGTTTTTGTCAAAAAATGGAGCCCCTCCAAATGCGAAGTTCACTTTAAAAGACAAACGCCAGAGTGAGGGGGGCACCCTGACGTTCATCTTTGGAATAATATCAAATATATGCATGTTTTGTCAAGCATAATTTACGAGAAAAACATATAAATTTATTACACTATGCATGAGAGGTAGAATTAAGAAGCAAACGCCAGAGTGAGGGGGGCACCCTGGCGTTTGCTGACAATATAATACCGAATTTCTGTTGATTTTTCAAAATCGAGCCGTTGCAGAATTGTTGCGGTCTGCAATTATGGGTCTTGGGAAAATAGATGCATCGGGTCTATCAGCTGAAAGGTTTCACTAACTCGCCATAAGCAGTAATCTTGCATCTCTTCTGTGGTGGCGCTACCAGTGTAATGTGCAATGCTATCGAAAGCTGCACCAGAAGGTCCAACACGTACTTCTAAGTGTAAGTGCGGATTGATTGAATTCCCAGAGTTCCCAATGGCGTTCAGCTTCTGACCGCAAAGGACTTGATCACCTGGTAGTAGTGTGAATGGTTCTTTGAGATGAGCATACATCAGATAAAGGGATCTTTGGGGAGTGATCGACAGAGTGAGGTTTTCAGTCTTGGGACAGGTTAGCGAGGGGTGAGATTCCAGGGTGGGAGCAGGGGTTGGAATTTCGAATGATTCTATCCATTCACTAGGAACTTGATCCAATGGTGTTTCTACTAAAATTGCGTACCCATAAGGAAAACGGTCATCGATGATGGTCACCACTTTCCCAGCTAATACTGCTTGAACCGGGCGGCCTTCGATTGCAATTTCATAGACTGGATCGAGATCCGCATAATCTACTCCCTGATGAGGATCATCCGAACCCAGGCGCGGGGGTGCAAATGGGTTATGGATCAAATTTGGCAAGTCAGCAATCAATATCCCCTCCAAAGGGGAGCAAGCAAAAGGGTTAGGCGTAGTAGTGAGGGGTAATTTGGTTGGTGATGAAGTTAATGTTGGCGGCCACTGACTGGGTGTAATGGTAGTTGTTGCACTAGGAGCTGGAGTTCTCAGGGATGAATGGTGAATCCGTTACGGCAGTTGTTTGCGGTGTGCACGCGACCAGGATTGTTAGGGCAATAATGATAAAAATTTGGCGGTTCAATTTTGCCGCTCCAACGCTGATAAATACCTTTGCAATTTCTGGGTGGCATCTGCTTCGTCTTTGTAATCTAGCACAGTTAAATTTTGATTGTAATTGCCTGTTATCATTTTTGAAACAGCTACACCAATTCGATGCAAGCACAAAACCTGCTTTCCTTGGTGGAGTGCGTATCCAATCTCATACCCTACACCATGTGAAGGTGTACTCACCTCTGCTACGAGTAGATCAGATTCATCGATCCAGCCGGTATCACGGGTATAAACTTCTGCTGGTTCAACGAATACTTCTAACTCCAGTGTATCGGATCCTGCGAGTACAGCTGTCGGCACTTCGTGCCCAGCATTTTGCAAGACTGCCACAATTTTCTGGTATACGAGCTCATCATTGCGTCCCCCAGTAATTGAACAAGCAAAGTAGATATTCATCAAAGCCTCATTATGTCCTTTGGTGTGGCAAGTTTAAATATCTTCCATCTAGTCAATACCTTCGCCACAAAAAGACTAACGGATAAGGGCAACCTATAGTAAGTTGTTGTTGACCAAAACATCATCTCAAGACCTACAGGAAGCCCAGATGAGTATTTTACCTTACACGGAACTTTTACCAAGTACAAACCCAACACGATCGCGGAAGAATCTAAGACGGCAGAGCGGGATCATCAAAGCGCGGTTGGCGATGACTGGTCGGGTGACGATGCTGAGCCTCGCGCGCTGGGGCGGGAGAGGTTGCAGCGTTTCTTGGCAGAAAATATCGCCGGGAAGCAACGCTACTGGCACTGCTTTGTTGCGCAGCTGTATCGGTCGGAGCGAGAGTACCTGCTAGCTGGAGATGAAAGTGTGATCGCGAAATCCGGCCAAAAGACCTATGGGCTGGTCCTTTCTTCTCGGGGCTGCTGAGTAAAGTGGTACCCAGTCTTGCGAACTTTGCGTTGTCTTTGAGCGATGTTACAGCGCGGCGCGCCAACCCGATCTGGGTGGAACAGGTCATCCGCAGCCAAGGCCAAGCAAGAGCAGCGTAAGGCCAAGGTCAAAGGCCAACCGGGGCGTCCCACAGGCAGCCAGAACCGGGACAAGACCCAAGTAGAGCTGACCCCAGGGCTGCTGCGCCTCCAAAAGCTGGTCAAGAAATAACTGGCCCTCTTCCAAGGGCTGCTCTCGAACACCTATCTGGTGCTGGACGGACACTTTGGCAACCACAATGCGCGGCAGATAGTGCGCTGTGGTCGGCAATTGTTCTCCAAATTGCGCTGTGATGCGGCTTTGCATTATATACCTATGCTGGCAAAGGCCCTCGCCGGAAGTATGGTGACAAGCTCAAAGATGCCAAACTCCCAGACAAGTACCTGGTGGCAACCAAGACCGATAAAAAGTGCGAGACCCGCATTTATATTATGCCCTGGTACCAGGCACAAATGCTGTATCACGAGTTTGCCCAGCGCCTCAAGGTGGTCATCATCCACAAGACCAACCTCCAAACCGGAGCCTGTGCGCATGTCATCTTGTGCTCTAGCGACCTGGAGCTATCCTATGCCAAAATCGTCAACTCCTATCGGCTCAGATTTCAACAGGAATTCAACTTCCGTGCTGCCAAACAATACTGGGGTTTGGCAGACTGGCAGACGGGATGAAAGTCAACCAAGTACCACTCACCAATGCCCTCAACCTCTCCCGCTACATGGTAAATGTTTCTCAGACCTGGTTGATTGAGTTTCGCAAAACCAATCCCCAGAGCAGCGTCCGGGATTTGAAGGCCTCCAGTAGAGCTGCCAGATATTTCGAAGAGACTATAAAAATGCTTCCGAAAAAACCAGAACCCATTTAATATCAACAGGTTTTTGGCAAATTTGTTTCGTTGGGCTGTATTCACCCTGTTAATGTGCCGGTTTTTCCGCCATCATTGGCGAAGGTAGTGTTAAGGACAAGATGATTAAGAAAAAATGGGTAGTGTTTCCCCTCCGCACTACCCATCAGCCTGTTATGTTGGTGAGTATTAGAATAATTCCCACATAACAGACCCCAGCAACTAAGCAATTTTTTATGAGATAATTTCTAAGAATATTTCCACAACCTCCGGATCAAATAATACGCCTGCATTATTTTTTAAATACTCTCGAACTTTTTCTTCAGGCCAAGCTTTCCGATAAGGACGGTCGAAAGATAACGCGTCCCACACATCGATAACCATAAAAATACGCGCACCCAGCGGAATCTGCTTACCCTTCAAACCCAGAGGGTATCCAGACCCGTCCCAGCGCTCGTGATGGAAAAGCAGAATATTGGTTGCCGGTTGTAGGAATTGAATATCTGCTACAAATTCTTGGGCATAGATAGGATGCTGTTTCATGATAGCCCATTCAGATTCATCCAAGGGTCCAGCTTTAAAAAGTATTTTTTCTGGAATACACAATTTCCCAATATCGTGGAGAATTGCTCCGCGCTTTAAGTGAACGAGTTCTTCTGAGGTTAAACCGACTCCTCTACCAACTTTTATAGCCATTTGTGTAACACGGTCGCTGTGGCCTTTGGTTTCTCGATCTTTGAATTCAAGCACCCGGGCCCAACCTTCGAGGGTACTCTCGTATGAGTTCATTAGTTCAGCATTCAGGCGGCGAATGTCGTGGAATTGATTGACATGAACAATAGCGATTGTTGTTTGCCCAGCAATCATATTGAAGAAGATTTTCCAATCAGCGTCTGGAGCGAAGGATTTTGTAGAACAAACTTCTAAAACCCCAATAGTTTCACCTAAGTTTTGGAGGGGGATCCCCGCGTAAAATTTAATATTTCGGTAGGGGAAAGATAAATCTTCTTCTGAGAAATGATGGGTTAATGAAATATTCTCAATTATGATCATTTCCCCAGTTGCAGCTACCCGGTTTGCCATTATCGGTTGCGGATTATCAGTTTGGGACCCGTTACCGTGTAACAAAGGGAGTCCACGGGAGTGCTGACAGATCAATTGTTGAGAGCTATTTTCCTGTAAAAACAGCAGGCTGCATTCCATTTGCAATTGTGAACTGATCTGATCAAAAACCACATCTGTAATGAATGAGATATCCATCGTCGATATGATAGCTCGATCAATATTGCCAAGAGCTTGCATCCGTTCGATCTGCACAGTTAATTTTTCTGCATTGTTTTTTGCATCTGAAAGGTCGTAGAGCATTACAAAATATTGTTCCAGTTCAATATCACGAGAGATGCGATATTGAACTGGAACTCGCCCCCCATTTTTTTGTAATACTTGCAACTCTGCGGCCTGATTGGAACTCAGACTTTGAATAGTTACAGTTTCGTTGTATGGTTGCGCCGTTAAAACTTCGCTGAGGGTCAGTTGAGAGATTTCACCCGGTTGGTAACCACTTAACTCACAAGCCCCTTGATTCGCGCTAAAAATAGCCCCTTTTTCGTCTATACATAAAATAGGGGATATCACATTGTCACAAATCAAGGCCGTTTGTTTCATCATATTGTTAGCGATTTAGCCAGGGCAACACCTGTGAAGCTTCAGTTCACTCAAAAATTGCCCATCCGGTGTCTTGCACTTGAAAATGTGTAAGCACTGACCTGATCAAAGAAAACAGCATAAGGGGAGAGCAGCGTTCTGAAAGGCTGTTCTCCCTATAGCCTCTTTAAATTGGATTTCAATTTACTGCCAGATCATTTTTATTGCATCATGGTAGGAGAAGCAACTAAATCGTTCAGTTGAAAGATAAATTGCTTGAAGATCTTCTCCCTGGATACACATGATGGCGTTGAAAACTTTCTCAGGAAGTTGAAATTCTTGTAAAAGTTCTCGACGGTGTCCATTCAGGATAGCGGCTTCGAAATCCTTATCAATGAGAGCACGAGTGGCAATGGCGTTTACTTCAATTTTTGTCATGATCTTATAGTAGGCTTTGTTGGCCTATCCTCCTACACCACCCCATGAGGGGTTGGCGAAGGCCGCATCTGGTTGAACCAATGCAGCAATCAAAATTAATGCCATGATGATGATCTGCAGGGCAATTTTGAACTGAACATTTGAAGAAGTAACAAGGATTGAGTTTTTCAATTGGTTGAACATTTTTACCTCCGGTATCTTGATCATTGCTCCTAATCTTACTTTGTTCATATGAACGAAAGTATGAACGAAAACAGCCATCCCAGAAAGAATGGCTGTTTTTTTAACGTACCCACATAAGAAATAAGTACTATTAGATTGCGTTGTAATACACCTGTAATTCTTCTAAGGGTTCAATACCAAGTTCTTTATTTAGAATATGGCTGTATTTTTTGAAATGTGCTTTAGCTGCTGAGGGTGATTTCATATCGACCAGACATTTCATAAGTGCCAGATGGAGATTATCTTGGTACGGATCAAGAGAAATTGCTAATTCATACAGTTTTTTCGCGTTATCAAGATTATTGTATTCTGTTTCAAATTCTGCAATCTGAACGATTAGAGCCAGGTTTTTATGATGCAACTCAATTCTTCGCATATCAAACCAGGGCATATCGACGTCGGTTAAGAAATCGCCGCGATACATTTCGATAGCTTGTTGGCTCAAATTGCGGATTTCAAACTCGTCTAAAGCAGGATCATCCAGCATGGCTAGAATTTCCTCATATTCGGCGACATCATAGAACAATGCAACTTGTTGGTTGATTGAATAATATTCACCATCAAAAGCAATGATATGTTTAGCTCCTAAGGCATTGCGCACGCGCCAGAGTGTTGCATGAAAATTGCTATTTACCTTCGCATTACTAAAATCAGGCCAGAATTCGATTGCAATATCGTCTCTTTTTACTTTTCCGCGATCTAAAATGAAATGAAATAAGGCTTTAGCTCTGGCTGACTTCCAGGCTGCATTTGGAATGATTTCTGCGTTCACACGAATTTCCCCCTTACCCAAAGCGCGCACTTGAAGCGAGAGATCCGTCATCCCTTCTTGTTGCTCGTCTCTTAAAACCAAGTGGTCATAACCGATTTGGAACTCATCCGCCCTTTTGATAATCGAAAGCAAATGCTGATTTTGCCACTCATTAGAAATAGCCTTTACAAAATCTGGCGTTCGCCGTGTGGCATTCACCAGAAAGTGATCGTATCCTAATTGAGCGGCATTCAACATTGATTTCCGCAATTTCTCTTGTGCTTCGGCATTTTTTTCTAAACGGTAACAGGCGTCTGCCAAGTAAAAATATCCCAGAGATTTTAGTTGACTTGGATTGTTATTTGCTTCCAGTTTCTCTATAGCAACCAGGAGTACTTCTCGGGCAATCTCGGCCTGTCCAATCGCTAAATAAATAGAAGCCAAACGTATCTGATAATCAGGATAATCGAAATCAGCTTTGTTGGATCGGGCGGCTTCGCGGAGATAGAACATAGCCTGATTGAAATTTCCGCGCAATTTATTTAATTCGGATAGTTCTATGTAGGTGTAGCCAGTAGCTATTTCACCAACAGCGTTTTGGGCAATTTCATTCGCTTTTGTGAGCGCAGTTTCTGCTCTTTCAAATTCATCGACCTGGATTAGTAATTCCGCTTGACCATTGAGCACATCAACGATGACACGTTTCCATTCAGCTTGTTCAGCAGCAGCCAGAGAAAATTCGTAAGATTGCCAGGCCTGGCAAAAATCACCTAGAAGGAAAAAAAGATAGGCTTGGTTATTGAAGCTTGTCGCCATGATCCCTTGATTTCCTCGCATCGTGCGGCAAAGGGTGACGGCGTCTCCAAAACTTCGTTGCGCATCAAATATTTTACTGAGTTCCAAAGATATGAACCCGATATCAGCATTAATCATTACCAACTCATGTTTAAGGCGATCAGAAGGCTGCTGAGCATTTAAACTTTGGAGCCCAATTAAAGCATTGTTGAGTACTGACAAAGCTTGATCAGCCTCACCAAGATGATATAACCCCAGACCTTCAAGACGAGCAGCTTGATACGCATATAATTTATCGAGATCGTAATCTTCAATATAGGTTTGTGTTTTTCTAGCGAGTTCAATTGCTTCAGAAAAAGCAGCTTTAAATCTTAATGCCATGCCTCTTACAACATACAGGTTCGCAATATTGTCATGATCTGATCGGACTTCGAGAGCAGGTTCTGCAATAGCTAATAACTCTAAGCCTTCATCCAACTCTTCCTGGTTGATTTTTATCTTAGCGACGTTCAATACTAATTCTGGGGCGAGCGATCTTAGATCATCCGGATAAAGAATGGCTTGATACCATTCTTCTAAGATGCTTTCCCGCCCTGAAGCATACATGGAAAGCGCGTGCTGATCCATAATACGAGCAGCTTGCTGACGGTCGCTAGATTGTAAAAAGTGAGTGATGGCGGTTCTAAATTCATTTTTGCTTTCGAACCAGCTGGCCACCTGGCAATTTACCCGATCTTGTTTCTGATAAGGTAATTCTTGAAATTGCTCGGCCAGAAATTCTTTAAAAAGTTGATGATATTGGTAAACAACCCCCTGTTCAGTTTGAATGGAGAGAATAAAGAGATTCTGATCCTCTAAATAGCGGATATAATCTTCACCGTTTTCGATTTCGAGGACAAAATTGGCTAATTTTGGCGTGAATTCATTACAGATTGCGGTTACGAGTAAGAAATCTTTAGTGTCTTCCGGTAACCCATCATAAACCTCTTTTGCCAGATAATCGTACACTTGTTCTCTGGCACCCTCTAATCTTGGAATTGCTATCGAAAGCGATCCATCTCTCAGGGCAAGCAGGATGGCAATAATCCAACCATCAGCTTGATCGATGATATCTTGTGCTTGTTTGTTTGTCAGACGGATTTGAAAATGTTTGCGCGCCAAATCTCGAACTTCGCTAGCCCGAAAGCGCAAATCGTTATCATTGATAATGGCTAATTCTTCATTTACATATAATAATGCCGTGGGAATTCCATAAACGCTGCGCGATCCGATGACCACCCGAATATGATCCGGTAAAAATTCTAGCAAGTATTCAACAAAAGAAATAATTTCGAAATCTTCGGTAACAATATGATAATCATCAAATATCAGCAGTGTAAAATCATTGATTTCAGAAATGAGTTCATTAACTAATTCAGTTGCTAAAACGCGTGGATTAATGGCTGTCCTTTGGAAAGATATTTCATCCAAATCAGTACCAAAGTTTGGATATTTCTCTCGGACTGAAACCAGTAAATGTCTAAAGAATTGTGGAAGACCAATATCGTTAGAATCGATTTGATACCAGCAGCTGACCACATTTGCATCTTCGGCAAAATCGATTAATAAAGTGGATTTTCCATAACCAGCAGGTGCACAGACGAAAGTTAGTTTGCGGTGTATATTTTGGTGAATTAAATCAAGCAAACGTAACCGTCTGAGAACCTTCGGACGGCGTTGCGGTTGTCGAATGGTAGGGATCGCAATTGCCATAATAGAAAACGTTTAGACAAATATTGGGGCGGCGATGTTGTGTAAACACTAACTAAATAATGTTACCTCATTTTTTGGTGCAATGGCAGAATGACTGAACAATCTGTGTTGATTTCGGTACAAATGCACCAGAAAAAATGATTGTTGCCAACTATTCAGCTTAAAATGCGCATGGGATGCTACGAAGTTAACTTTGCAGCATCCCATTATCTAATGCCCCTAACCGGACGAGTTTCGAACCGCCTTCCACAAGATTTTTAGCCTTGGCTATCAATGTGGGTTACAGTGTTTGGAGAATAATCTATTTATGGTTGAAGCTGACAGATATTAGTTTCTTTGGTAACGTTGTCAACTTCTTTCAGTGAATGAATTACTCACTGAACATTTCGTTGAGTACCGACAGAACTTCACGTTGGGTTTCATCATCTATTTGCCCTAATTTTCGAGCCAGCCGAGACTTATCAACAATGCGAATTTGATCTAAAATAACTTGACCTTCTTTTCCCTGAAATGTACATGCAACTCGCGTAGGGTAGGATCGACCTTTGGTTGTCATTGGTGCAACAATCACTGTCGCAATATGATGATTCATCTCATCTGGGGAGATAATCAAACAAGGGTGCGTTTTCTGAATTTCGCTTCCGATTGTAGGATCCAGAATCACAATGTACACTTCAAACCGGTTGACTACCATTCCCAATCTTCCTCATCCCAAGAGGTCAATTGAACAGCCTCATCCAATAAATAGTCATCTCCTTGTTCAGCCATAATTTTAAATTGTTCTTCCCAGTCATAACGAGATGATTTCAAGGATCGAATTACAATTCGATCCTCTTGCACTTCAAGCTCGACCTCAGCTCCAATATCTGTTTGGTCGAGCAATAGCTTCGGAATACGAATTCCTTGGGAATTTCCTATTCTAACAATACGTGTTTTGATTGTGTTCATCTGAGTAGCTCCTACAAAAGCTAAGTATGTGATCACATTGTAATTACTTGATACTGGTTTGTCAAAGTGAACAGAAACAAATTTTTCTTTTCAAACTTGCCCCATAACAGGCTTCCACTCCTTACAAAAAATTATATAAGTTAAGGACTTAAACCAGCTTTCGTGGATAAATTCCTCCGCATCCCTTAATCCAATAGTAAATCCTTTACTTTCTCCCTGGCAGGAAAGCTTAACCGAGCAAAAAACCGCCCTACTTCAAACGTAGAACGGTCTTCCGAATTGTGTGCCCCTAAGCGGACGAGTTTCGAACCGCGTCATTGGGGGATCTTATTACATAGGTGTGACTTGCTCAGAATGTTAATTGCGATTAGATTTTTCGTCAAGAAAATCGCGCTTCCTATGAATTTGCCCATAGGTAGCTGATGATATATCAATATTGTGTTTTACCACAATCATTAAATTGCTAACTATATCTTGACCCTACTGCAAGAACTCAAGCATAGGAACAAGGCTTGAGGTTGAAAAACGGATTTTGCAAACAGCAAAAAAGCTGAAAACAAATTTTGGTCTGTGCGATAACGGCAGATTCTACGCACATTAACATGGATTGCGGAAGCAATCATCAGGCAGGTAACCCGAAATTGGCCCCGAACGGGCAGTTTTCCGGCCCTGAAAGGATGCTTGACCGAGCGCACCGTGGCTTCGACGGCCGCTCGCAAGTTTTGCCCGTGGTCTTGGTGTTCAAGAAAATACTTGCGCCGCTGAGCTGCCCGGACTTGTTTGGGTGTGAAAGCGAGCAGGTAGCGCGGGTCTCGTTTTTGGGGCTGAGCACGACAGCGTCCTTCCTGCTGGAAAGGACAGGCTGCGCAAATTTGCGGGTCAAAACGAGCCTGTAAACCGGTGGTTCTGCCGGGTGTGATCGGCACCCTTTGTCCATAGGGGCAGGTGATGTCTGTGGGCGTGTCTTGTACATCGAACTGGATATCAAAATCCGCCAGGTGAAATTGATGGCTGTCGGGTTTGGGGCCTCGGATGGCGGTTTGGATGAGCTTGACCTCCTGACCATCCAAAGCGGTATCGCTGGCTTCTCCACCGAAACCACCGTCCGTCAGCAAGGTGTCCAGATCGGTGCGTTCCTGCAAGTTGGGCAGCGCTGCGGCCAACAATTGGCTGTCATCGACGTTATTGGGGGCCACCTGCACTTTGGTGATCAACTGGAGATCATTTTCTGGATCGCAGGTCTCGGTAAGATTGGCAACATAGCCTTTGTAGTGGGCCTTGCCTTTGGTGCGATAGCTGGCTTCCAGATCGTCTACCGATTGCAGGCTGCCGGAGGCCAGTTCCCGGTTCTCTTTCGGGCAGACCCCACTTTCGACCAGTTGGTAGTGCTCCGCAAAGATGCGGGCCAACACCTGGTAAACGGGATCATCGCCATAGCCATCTTGCAGTTCTGCCAGCAAATGGTAGATGGTCACACCGACTTGTTGGAGATGTTCCTGAACGGCTTCTGGACCCTTCACGCGATAGGTGTAGTGCCCGGCGGTGCCCTTGAGGTAAGGTTCAAAGCTTTCCGCCAGGCGCTGCTGATCGGCTTCACTCAAAATCCGATGCACGCGTTGAATGGCTTCTACCAGCAATTGCAGGCGGCTGGCATTCACAATGTTGCTGGCGATTTGGGTTGAATCCATGCGCTGCATCCCGGTGCGCACCTGCAACTCCCGCAGTTGAGCATCGGTGACCTGCTCGAAAACCTGTTCCAGCAAGTTGGCCCCGCTTTCCAGGTAGTGCTTACTCAAGCGCTCCCGGAAGTAATACAGTGTGCGGATGGCAAAGTCGCCATCGCCTAAACGGTCATAGCCCAGGGCATAGCGCACTTGCAGATTGAAGCAGTAGTTCTCGTACAAGTCTGCATCGCTCCAGCCGAAACCGGCTTTCAGCACTTCCAGCCCTACCAGCACGTTCACCGGCACATTCGGCCGGGAGGGTTCGCTGGAATACAAGTTCGCAAAGTTTTCTTCGTCGATCCGACAGAAGAATTCGTGATAGAAAGTGTGCGCCCAAGATCCTTTCAGTAGCTTCAACTGCTTTTCCGGCAGTTCGCTGGCTGCACTGATCAGGGCTGGTTGCAGGTGTTTGGTATTTTTCTTGAACATGCTGCAATTATATTAAAGTTTTTCCTTTTGAGGAGGGTCTAGCACCCTTTTTGCAGTGAACTCTTTATT
>CAWHCC010000007.1:0-1346589 GCA_963827805.1 uncultured Chloroflexia bacterium | reverse complement strand
GGTGCCAGACCAGCACTTTTAGTCAATATCTTCTTCACTCACCTACACATCGGCGATTAGCACCGCAACCGGGGAAAGGTTGACAGCATCGATCAATTCAGCAGCTAACAACGCAGAAGCCGCATCCAGGTAAGCGGCGGCGATCACAGCTTCAGATGCGAGCACCACTTCTTCATCTATTTCTTTTTGGATTTCAGCGTCGGCGAGGATATCATCATCCAGGAGGGCACCCTCAACATCGCCTTCCAGCGCATCTTCGGCTTCCCACACCTCGGCTTCGGCAATCAGGTCTTCCTGGTCGGAATAATCATCCATCGCTTCGGCTTCAACTTCTTCGGCAACTTCAACGATCAGCGCATCCGCCAGAATATCGGCAGCGGCCTCCAAATCGGCTTCGGTCAGGTAACCAGCGCTTACCAGGGCTGTGGCCACTTCTACATAGGTTGTCATGGTTTTATCTCTTATCTTTTTCTTGTGACAGAAAGACGGGGAAGCCCCCAAATCGGGAACTTCCCCATCCCCCGCAATCAACTAACTATTTGTCATCTTCGGTCGCATCATCATCTACGCTGGCTTCCGCGGCCACAAACTGGGCTAATTCGCCCGAAAGCTCATCGCCCACCGTCAGGGTGATCATGTTGGCATTCAGGCCGGAAAGGCTATCGGCCACGGCTTCGCTGTAGATATCTTCTACCAGCAGCAGGAACGCGGAGCTGTCGGGAACCATGGCTTCGCCAACTTCCTTCAGATCGCCTTTCTTGATCGGGCGACCGAGATATTTACCGGCTACGCCGCCGACCACTGCGCCGCCGACTACCCAGGTCAGGAAGCCCACGGGGCCGCCAATCAAGCTTAACACGCTGCCAGCCACGCCGCCGACCACTGCACCCAGGCCGCCACGACCGGTTTCGTGGACATGGACTTTGCCTTTCTCATTTTGTTCGACAATGATTTGGGCCACCACATACTGGTCGTCTAATGCGCCGGAGGCTTTGATCTCTTTGACCATTTCCTTGGCGGTTTTTTGCCCTACGAAATTGAAGGCCAAAACATTGAATACGTTGGAACTTGTTTCTTTCTTGCTCATATAAATCTCCGTATGAAAAAAATTTGGTTGGTTACGAAACTGGGACCTTCCCAGATTCTCAAAATGTTGCACTGCGCAAGCAGCTTTTCAAGATGAAAGTCATCTGTATTCTCGAACATGTTCTAAGAAAATGCAATAGATTAGCACGCTCTTTTCTTTTCATCGCCAATCAACACACTTTACTGCTCACTCTTCCTCTGTCAGGGTAATATCTATCGAATGGTAGAAGACGATGGTTGGGCCTTCAAAACCCGAGTTGCTGCCAATCATCACCCAGATGCTGCCATCTTCATCACTGGTCACACCAAACGGGCTATCCTGGTTGTCCAGATCCATGAGGGCATACTCTTCCCCTGTAAACGTTCCCAGATCGATATTCGGGTTAGCGAGCGTTCCCAGATTGAGCATATCTTCCCCCTCGCTGGCCTGGTTGCCTTTGTCGATATCGATGCGCAACCAGTCAATGGAATCTGAAATGATTTCAGGCTCATGGCTGACCGCCCCGGCTTTGACGTAAACGCTCTCTCCCGGTGAACCGCCAATCCCCATCAGGCCTGCTGGCGTGTTGCTGGCCAATTCGATCTCGAATTGCACCTGATAAATGGTGTTGGGCCGCAGCCCGGTAATATGTTTTTGGAAATACATGAAGAGATCATCACTATGATTGTTGCCGCGGATATAAATCGTGTTGCCTGCTAATCCGGAGGGCAACTCACCCCAACCAGAATCTAACGCAAAAAAGTCGGGCTCGTAGTTGGCGGGCAAATCCGCAAATCCCGCAACCCAGTTTGCTGAACCAGCATCGAAGGTATCATGAAACCGGTATGATGTTTCATATTGCGCAGCGCAGCTCGCCAGCAGAATGGCCACCACCACCCATAGCAAAAACTTGTAGTTCAGATATTTCATTGGGTACACCATATAAAACAACTTCCCGTGAGTATCATCAGGCCAGCCACAAAAACCAGATATAATTAACAACCTGACATTTTTGTTAGCCAGATCTAAATATAACAAAAATAGTCTGAATTTGCATCCACCAAATGAAGGATATTGCGCGTACTTATTTTTGATGAGGCCCCACTTATCATGAAACGAAAAAATTACAAGATAATTCTGGGTCTGGCTTTATGCGTTTTGATGATATGCAGCAGTTCGATTGCCCGGGCTCAGGATGCAAACCTGTTGATTTTGAACGATCAGGGGACGCGCTACCCGCTGGGTTTACATCTGGAATACCTGGAGGACCCTGGGGGAACACTCACCATTGAGCAAGTCACGCAACCCGCAGTTTCAGCCCGTTTCACCCCTAATTTAGCGGAGATCCCCAATTTGGGTATCACGAACTCGGCCTATTGGTTCCGTCTTCAAGTTCGCAATCAAACGGATCTCGGAACCTGGATGCTGGCTTTCAGCAACGCTCGCATGGGGTTGATCGATTTGTATATTCCAGCCTCAGCTGGCGCTGGATGGGTCCATCAACAAGCAGGGACATATTTGCCGGCTGATATGTGGGCGTATGCTTCTCCGAACTTCGTCTTCCCCGTATCTTTGACACCATCTGCTGAAACAATGGTCTACCTGCGCCTGCAAAGCAATTTGCCCATGCGCTTTTCATTATCACTCTGGCCACCGGATTTATTTGAGCAGCATCAACAAGGTTTCTATGGGCTTATTGGCCTTTTCTATGGCGGCGTAGCGATCATGGCGGTTTACAATCTGCTGCTCTTCATTTTTATACGTAAAAGTACCTATTTGTATTATTTCCTTTTTTGCTTTTTTGGTATCCTGAATACAGCTGCCAGCGATGGTACCGCGCTGCTCTTTTTGTACCCGAGAGCCTCTCTCAAGTATGCTTTATTTGGTTTTGCAACCTTGCTCATGGTTTTCATTGCATTGTTTATGCAAGATTTTCTAGAACTGAAATTGCGCTTGCCTTGGTTAAATCGGTTGATAGTTGCTTTGGCAGGAATTCAGGTTTTATCATACGGATTCTACGTTTTTTATCCCCAGGTTTTTGTTCTGGGTTCTCTGATGGTCATTGTTTTAGCTATTTTGGCGATTTTAGGATCCATTCTGGTTTGGAAGCAGGGATTGTCCACTGCACGTTTATTTCTGTTCGCCTGGTTGGGCGTGTTTCTCAACGCCATTTTGTTGAATTCATCCAATCTGCGCTTAATTGCTAACTATCCACTTGAAAACATTGGATCATATATCAGCATAACCCTTTTGGTTGTTTTACTTTCCCTGTCGCTGGCTGATCAGTTCAATATGTTGAAGACTCAGGCGGTCCGGAATGAAAGAGCCTTGCATGCCAGCGAAAGACGCTTCCGCCACCTGTACGAACGCGCCCCGGTAGGGATCGCAATTGCCGACTCGGCGGGCAACCTGGAACAGGCCAATCGTGCCTATCAAGATTTGCTAGGCTACAATGAGGCAGAACTGAAGAACTTACCCTATTTGGAATTGATCCATCCACAGGAGCGCGCTGCTTCGAGAGACAATTTTCAGCAGATGGTTCAGGGCGTGCAACCAGCATATGAGGGTGAAACGCAATACCAGCGAAAAGATGGCAGCCCGGCCTGGATGCTGCGCTCCGTTTCCGCCCTGCGTGATGATCAGGGTAACATTCAGCATACCTATGCGATGATCAACGATATCAGCGAACGCAAACAATACGAAGCCGAACTGCGCCGGTACAGTGAAAACCTGGAAGAACTGATCGCCGTACGCACCCGTGAGCTGGAACGCAGTCAGGAGCAGTTGATCATTCTCAACCGCTCCAGCCAGGTCGTTAATGCCGCGGGTTTGGATATCGAGCAGGTTTATATTGCCATCCGGGCTGCGGCGGCCTGGTTGGTACCTGCGGAAGTGTTCTCCCTTTGCTTGGTGGATCAGGATGCCGGGCAGTGCGAGGACGTTTTCCTGGCAGATGGTGATCAGCGCCTCCCTGGTAGCAGCTACCCCCTGGAAGGATCCTTTATCGAAAATATGCTGGCAGAGGGGAGCAGCCTGAAAGTCGATGATTTTCAGGACGAAGATCAAAAACGCTGGCAATTCGGTTGGTTTGGCAACAATAAAGATGTGCGTTCCGGGATCGCCGTATTGTTGCGCGGGAAAAAAGAGAGGTTCGGGGTGTTATCCGTGCAAAGTTACCAGCCCCAGGCTTACCTGGATACTGATCAATCGATCCTAGAATCTTTCGCGGCGCATGTCGCCATTACCCTAGAAAATATTCAACTCTATCAACAAGCCGAGAAATCTGCGGTCCTGGAAGAACGCCAGCGCCTGGCGCGCGAGTTGCATGATTCTGTGACCCAATTGCTTTATTCGATTTCCTTAATGAGTGGCGGGTGGGGCCTCAAGGCCCGGCAAGGACAGTTGGCTGATCCGGCGGATCATTTCATGCAGATTGAAGCGCTGAGTTTGCAAGCCCTGAAAGAAATGCGTTTGCTGATCCATCAACTCAGCCCTTCGATCTTAGGTGAAGTCGGCTTGCTGCAAGCCATACAAAACCGGCTGGATGCGGTGGAAAAGCGCGTGAATGTGGCTACTCAATTGCGTGTCGAGGGCAGTCTCCCTGCCATTTCACCCATCGTGGAAGAAGAGATCTACTTCATCATCCAGGAAGCCCTCAACAATGCCCTACGCCACGCGCACGCGTCTACCACTTTGGTGGTGATCCAGGCCGATGTAGAACAATTGCGCGTCACCGTGGAAGATAACGGTCGCGGCTACGATCCCGCTCAGCCATCCAACGGGATGGGCAGCACTACAATGCGAGATCGAGCCCAAATCATTGGCGCGTTGATCTATAACACAATCACAGCATGACCAGGGCACAAAAGTCAGCATAACCGTACAGCTAGGCTCTGACGAGAGGCAGAAAACTTATGAATAATCCAACGCCTGATACCCCGATCCGGGTTTTGATTGCCGAGGACCATCCGATAATGCGCCAGGGTTTAGGGGTTGTCCTGGATGCTTACGATGATCTAGTTCTAGTGGGAGAGGCCGAAAACGGTGAGCAAGCAGTTCAAATGGCACAAGATTTGGAACCAGATGTGATCGTGATGGATATTCAGATGCCGGTCAAAGATGGGCTAGCCGCCATCCGGGAGATTGCCGGTTTGAGATTGGAAACTCGCATCCTGGTTCTAACCAGCTACCCGGATGATGATAAGGTTTTCCAGGCCATCAAAGCCGGGGCGATGGGGTACTTTCTCAAAGAAACCCGCTCCGAGCAATTGATTGAAGCGATCCGGCTCGTGCAGCGCGGTGAGGCGGCCTTACCCCCAGCGATTGCCCGTAAACTCATGCAAGAAATCAAAGAACCAACTGAGACCACCTCCCCTGAAGAAATACTAACCCCACGAGAAATGGAAATTTTGCGCTATCTGGCGCGCGGCCTCTCCAATCAAGAGATTGCTGACGAACTGGAAATTTCCATCACCACAGTTGCCACCCACGTCCGTAATATTCTGAGCAAACTGCACCTGGCTAATCGAACCCAGGCAGCGCTCTATGCTATCGAACAGGGGATATCCACAGATTAGGGGTGATCGTTCCAATCATACATTCAGCATTAGCAACGCAATTGGCATTCGGAACAAGTTGACTAAAATGTGAGATATACAAGGATACGTTGTTCTCATCTGGTTAGAGCATTCGGTTCACATCCGAAAGGTCGTTGGTTCGAGTCCAATCGCACCCCACAATTCAAAACCATCAATGGTATCGAGTTTTTTGGGCTTCTGGACTGTTATCTACTACATACAGGATATTGAGTAGAGGAAAATAACCAGGGCTGGTTACCAATGGAGTGGGTGTAGCGCAGTTATTGGCTAAACAACCATTGAATACAGCCATCCTAATTCGGTATCACGCCAATCAGGATGAGGTGCACGAACGATTTGTTGGGGAATTCCTGCAAAGCATCTCAAATACAGGTGTTCCGCCCAATTTTGAACGCTTTTGTCTGTATTTGGGTGAGATTTCCAAAAATCAAAAATACATCTTTCGTGCACCGGAATCAGGATGGGGCCTGTTTAGATTGATCACTCATCAGAGATATCACCTACTCAATCCAGATTTTCCAACAAGACTTTGAAAACTTGGACCAGCCGTACCACATCACCTGAGATGGTGATTTGGTTTTCCTTTTTCTGCCCCAGTGAGGTGATCACACTGCGCATATTTTCACCATGGAGATTGCCATACATACTATCCGTAGTGGTCAGGGTTTTGTGCATCATGTTTTGACTTACAGCCTTCAATTCTTCCACATTACGCGGGCGTGTTGCACCCCAAAGACCCCATGTCCGTGACGAAAGGCATGCGGAGAGCGGTACGCGATCTCGGCCTGTTTACACAAATTCTTCAAGCCGCGCGCAAAATCCTGCCGCCGATATGCTGAAGCTTCCAACGTGCCATCGAAGCCCCGGCCATCGGTACTAAGATAGGCATACCAAGGGGAGTTGACATCCAATTCGGAGCGCACCAACAAATCCCACGCCTGCACGATATTGAGTAGTTTCGGAATTTGGTACAGAAAGGTGATGGCCGCTTTGTTGTTCTTGGTGCGCACGCCTAATTTGGTCAGTTGTTTGACCCGCATACGCACCAGATCAACCCCGCGAATCGGCAGGGAAACAAAGGCATCAATCCGCATGCCTGACAGAAACAGAAAAGCGGCGGCGGCTTGATCGCGCTGCTCAATCAATCTTTCCGGCTGCAGTTCGCACAACGCCAGCACCTCATCCAGGGAGAAATACTTAAGCTCTTGCAGCTCAGACTGCACATCATAGCGGCGCGGGGGACGCAAGGTTTCCATCCACAGGGGATCTACCGCTTGGTAGCGGCGGCGTTCAAACACCGCTATCCAGCGAAAAAAGCTCCGGGCTTCCGCACAGATCCGTTTCATCCCCGCCGGAGACAGCGGCCTCCCCGTCGCACCTATGCGCAATACCAACAAATAGGCCGGAAAAACTGGTTTGATCGCCGCCACTTCTGGAAACGGAGTGGCCTCGGCCCATTCGAGCAAATGCCGCAGGTAGTTGCGCTTCCGCTCGATTGTTTTTGGGCTGCACAGCAAGGTGTGCGCGTGGTAATCCAGATAACTGTTCACCTCCAGCCAATTTTGTCTGACAATCATGATTAATCTCCTTGCTGCCCACGAACGGCTTGCAACCGATTTACCACTTTCCCACAGCATTCACACGCACCTTGTAAGCGTTCCAGGTAGTAGTTCATTGGTTGGATACTGGCATTTACAATCCTCACGGGCTTTGCACAGTGAAAACACCACCCCACACCCGGCTCCGCACAGGCGGGATGCGTCTGCTTATGCGTTTTCAATGAAAGCACCCAGTTGCGAAACTCCGTGCCCACAATCCAAATGCGGCGATCACTCCCTTGTTCGGCAGGACAACCCGCGGGGAGATAGGAACGGTAGACGGTATCCACCGCAACGCCGATCTCCCGGGCAATTTCTGCGGGTGTATATCGCATATGGAGCAGACGGCTCAAGCGCATCAGCTGGAAGCGCCCAAATTTCGGCTTTCTACTGGGGGATAATGATGCTTCATTCATCAAGGATCTCCCCCATAAAAATGGATGTAAAGGTAGCTAGTTTTCTATCCTCCCCTGACACCGCAAAATTGCCCCCTTTGGGATGATAGATATAAACCTGCGACGAAGAGGTCGGAGGTTCAAATCCTCTCGCCCCGACCAAAGAGACAGGAGCTTAGGTTCCTGTTTTTGGTTAAAGGGCCGCTGGTTTCCCAGTGGAGGGGACTGTGCAAATCTTCTCGCCCCGACCAAAGGGACAGGGGATTAGGTTATTGTTGTTGGTTTAAAAAGGTTGGAGGGTTCCCTGTGGAGGGAGCTTCGCAAATCTTCACACCCCAAAAAAAACAGGAGCGTTCAGGCTCCTATTTTTTGATTTAAATCAACCGTTTTTTCAGTTTGTTCTAGTCAACGTCGTTATAGGTAATATAGCGGTTGACAAAGAAATTCCAAAACATCACTATGATGACGGCGATTGCCAGGGTGAAGTTTTTAGCCAGAAAATCGGGGGTAAAGAAAGGGATTTGCAAAGGGAAGCTTTCAAAAAATCCGAGCAACAAGGGTTCTCCAAACTTCAAGATTGGGATTCGAATGGCTAACCCCATTACACTGATGATCAAGAACTGCAGGAATTGGGTGGCGAGAGATTTCGAGCGAGAATCCGGATATGTCCATTGGCGATTCCAGATAAAATTGCTGATAATGGCGCATATGAACGATATTGCACCGGCAACAACCAGGTTCACATTGAAGGCATAAACCAGTAGATTTGCGATTCCAAAATCTACGATTGCACCAATAACTCCAACAACGGCGAACTTAAAAAAGCGGGTACGCTCGCGCGGATCATGAAGGATGGTTACTTTGGTCATTCAATACCCAATTGTTCCTTGAAATAGGGGATGGTTTTCTGCAAACCATCTTCGACGCTAATTTGTGGGCACCATCCCAAAATTGTTTCTGCACGTGTGATATCTGGGCGGCGGCGCTGAGGGTCACCTTCACCGCGATTTTGAGGGTGATAGGTGAGTTCCGCCGAATTACCCGTGAGCTCATTGATGGTTTTGGCGAACTCTAAAATGCTGGTTTCCACTGGATTTCCGATATTTATGGGGTCATGTTCATCCGACATAAACAGCCGATAGATCCCATCAATCAAATCCGAAACGTAGCAAAAACTACGTGTCTGAGCGCCATCACCGTAAACTGTCAGTGATTGACCCTGGATAGCTTGCTTGATGAAATTAGGCACAACCCGGCCATCATCCACATGCATCCGCGGTCCATACGTATTAAAAATTCGCACAACGCGAGTATCAACCCCGTGAAAACGATGATACGCCATCGTCAGCGCTTCTGCAAATCTTTTGGCTTCATCATAAACTGAACGCGTTCCAATTGGATCGACGTGACCCCAATAAGTTTCAGTTTGCGGATGCTCAAGCGGGTCGCCGTAGATCTCGCTGGTGGAGGCAATCAAAAAGCGGGCATCATGGGCTTTTGCAACTCCCAATGAATTATGGGTTCCCAAAGCGCCAGCCTTCATCGTCTGAATGGGTAAATTCACATAACCGTAAGGTGAATTCGGATTTGGGCTGGCTGGGGAAGCAAAATGAAAAACCCCATCTAACTTACCTGGTACAAAAATAAAATTTGAAACGTCATGGCGGATAAACGAGAAACCCTCATTTCCAGCTAAATGGGCTAAATTTTGTGGGTTACCAGTAATGAAATTATCCATTCCGATAACTTCATGTCCTTCGGACAATAAACGATCACAAAGATGTGATCCCAAGAATCCTGCTGCTCCAGTTACTAATATACGCATAATATTCCTCAACTTTAGATTTTTTAGAACCTATCCGGAAATTAATCCGGGTAGATGCTTTTCGTTTTCATTAACTATTTCCATGCCAGACGGTTGATCCGGCCGTCACCTGTAATCTGCCAGGCCTCTCCGCTACCAGAATCGACCAGCCAAATATTCCCTTGATATAAGATTGCCAGCGATAAATTAGATTGACCAACTAAGGGTTTTGGAGACCAGAACTCCCCAATCCCTTTGAGGATCCAACCCGGCAGCCTCAGGCGGGGGGAATATTTCATGCCGATTTGAACCATCTCGATCGGCTACCACTAAGCGGTACCGGCTTGAATCGCTTTGGGTGGGGAAAATTGCCTGTAAGTATGCCACTTGATGAGATCGTTCTCCGGATGATTTCATCAAAACTGGGGATGGAATTGGGTACGCAAACATTCCGACATCCTCGATCAGGCGGAGGGGATCTCCCCCATTTAGGGGGATTGCCATGATATCGAAATTGGGAGATTCTTCAGGTGTCTCAGCGCCAGTGGGAGGCGCGTGATCCACAGAATACATCACTTGACCCTCTGGTCCCCAGCTAATACCAGGAACCCAAGCCCAATCTCCCCGCGTTTGCAATGGAGTAATATCTAAGAGCACAGTGGGTGTGATCGTATCTTGATTGATTAAACCCACCTGATCGGGACCTGCATAAGCAATATCAAATGGACCGCGTCCGTACCTATAATCAATGCCCCACCAGCCATAAATTCCACCTGAATTGGTATCTACGATCGTTTCGATGGTTGACGTCCATCCATTGACGCTAAAATCACGCCAGCGAAAATCATTGTTTGCCTGCCAACCAGGGGCAGCCTGGCGGGCTTCCACTGTTGAGAAAGCTACTCGCTTCTCAGTGGCCGGAACCCAATCAGCAAAATGGATGATGTTATTGATTTCTATATTGATCTCGATCGTAGGGTCATCAATATTTGCCGCCCATAAAGTGTTGATAATTTCTTCAGATTCATCTGAACGGGTATACAGAAGCCAAGTACCGTCCGCTGAGAGTTGGAAAATTCTGCCATCCAAATCACCCGTGGAAATCACCGGAATACGGTTGGCGGTATTCCCTTCTAACATCCAGGCATTACCATCGGAGAGATAAAGCAGCCTCCCTGGCAAGGTCAGTGGGCTGAAAACAGCCTGCACACCCACCAACATAATTTGTGGAACAGGTTCACTTACAACGACAACCTTTATTGGACTTTTAGATACCTCGATACCATTTTCAAAAACCCGTCGGTAAGTAATTTCCTGTAAGCCATTCTCACCAAGTTGGAGGGGTTGCTGTTCACCTTCCGAGAGAAACTCACTCGGTTGATTTTGCTGCTCAAATGGGACAATCACCTGCTCAACTTCAAATTCCTCGTGCACTCGAATAACGGTTATGGTGGTTTGATCAGCCAGAACCGTATAGGCAACCGGGTCGACTCGATCCAACGATCCGAGAGTGATACCTGCTGAATCAAGTGCTTCCTGAACCGTACTACCAGGCAATAAACGTAGAACAATTTCTTGCTCATCAACCAGAATGCGAATATCGATTTTTGTTTCAGGTGTTGGTGTCGTTGAACAAGCACCTAATAACAAAAACAAAAAGGAAAGGGGAATGAATATGAAATGGTATAATCGCTTCTCAATCATAATAAATTCAAGACACGATTATAGCATGACCAACTTAAATCAAGCCACCCTAAAAAATGAGATATCGCTTAATTCCAAGATTGAAGCTTTGCTATTTGTTGCTCCCGGCGCGGTCGCGATCAGTCAACTGGCGACCACATTAGATGTTTCGAACCGGGTCATCGAAAAAGCTTTAGGCGAGTTAGAACAAGATTACCAAGGACGTGGATTGCGTTTGCAATACCACAGCGGCCGGATCCAGATGACCTCAGCACCCGAGGCAGCAGATGCGATTGAAACCTTCCTCGGATTGGAAGCCATAAGCCGGTTTAGCAGCGCGGCCCTGGAAGCTCTTGCCATTATTGCTTACCAACAACCTGTTACACGGCCCCAGGTGGATGCAGTGCGCGGTGTCAACAGTGATGGGGTGATGAAAAATTTACTTCACAAGGGATTGATTCAAGAAATTGGCCGAGCAGAGGGACCTGGACGCCCGATCTTATACAGCACGACACCCGAGTTTTTAGGACATTTTGGCCTGACGTCCCTCGAAAAATTACCACCTCTCAATTTAGAGACGCTGACACAAACTACAGAAACTACCGAAGAAACCAACAATCTATTAAAGGATTGAAGCTTTTCTAAAAGAATACCCCTATCCCTTTGAAACAATCGGCACTTAATTTGTGCCCCACATCAGATTTACAAAAAGTAACCTGGGCTCCTGCTTGATCCAACAATTGGACTGCTTCGTGAGCTCGCGCAATAGGTACCAGATTATCTTTCGTACCATGTGAAACAAATACAGGCATTTCTTGGAAATTGTTCTCCAGGAGATACGGTGCAGCTCCATCTGGCAGGAAACTGGCCAATCCAGCAAGGGCAGCGACGCGTTCAGGATATAGGATCGCAAAAGCATAAGCAAGCGCACCACCCTGACTGAACCCCGAAATTCGGATGCGGGAAAAATCGGCAGCGGGGGCAGTTGCAGGCCAATTATCCATCAATGATTTCAATTTACCAACCGCGGGGCGGAAATCATCTACCGCGGGCCAAACCTGGCCTTCAGGCATAGCATGCCATCCATAACCTCCGAGTGGTGTTGGGTACAACCCTCGGGGGGCTAACAGCAAATATTTTTCTGGTAAACGCGACGAGAAAATCCACATGGAGTTCTCATCCCCAGTCCAACCATGGAACAACCAAATCACCGGATGAGGACCAGCACCATCCGGTGATCGATAACGAATTACCCAATCTTCAATTTGAAGAGTTGAAATATCCAAATCCATTTGATCAGCGCTTATTTCCAAGATGATTATTCTGACAAAGTTGAATTTTCAGTCTGGCTATTCCACCAAGTGGAAGCAAATACCCAAATGATACCCAACATGCCCCCCACGATTCCCGCCAGAAGAGTATTGGTAATCGCCCCGCGCGGACCCGGTTTTGTGGGGATGATGGCCAAACCGGCTAAAGCAACCTCATTACTGGTTTGAGACCCCGCTTGGATTTCAGTTTCCTTTACCAATAAAGCATTGTAGGCTTGTTCAGCTAAATCTCGTTCTTTAACCAACTCGCGCTGAATGGCACTTTCCTTTTCCAACTGGGCTTGAAGGTCTTGTATCTCACTCGAGACTTCATCAATTTGGAGCGCCAAGGCGGTATTCGAGTAATCTGGTGTTATGGTTGATGGCAATTCTAAATTTAAGAGAGCGTCTAATTGATCCATTCCTGCTTGAAATAGCGGGTTATCGGCGCTGGGTGATTCAAAATATTGGTACTCTCCACCAGCAGCTAAAAGGTTTGAGAGTTCAATTATTTTCGAGTCCATTTTATCTAACTCGATATCAGTCTGATCAATAATCGAATTAATATCTGCAACATAATTTAAGGCAAAATCTTGCAGATTTGTTACATCGGTTAGGTTAACATCCAAACTGATTTCGTCCCCAATTCCAAACGCCTGGGCTCGAGCCAAGAATAATGCGAAAGCATCACCCGTATCCCCGGGAAGCGAGCGGTTCCCATCACTTAGCTGCTCCTTTAAGGCCAGTGCTTGGACCGACAATTCTTCCAATTGTGTCCGCCGATGAGAATAATAAGATAAGAGGCGGAACTGTTCTTCAACTTGAGTTAAGAAAACAATTTGAGTTTGATCAGAAAGGGTTTTAAAATATTGGTCAGCCTGCAGATTAATTAAATTCACTTGGGTGCTCAATTGGGTATTGATAATGCCCAACAGGGCAGATTGCAAAATATCAGATTCTTGTTGGGCTTCTGAAATACTCCGTTCTAAAGCTGCAATTTGATTTTCTTTGATAAAAGTTTCTAATTCGGTTTGAGCGGCGTGATAACTATCTCTGGCTTCAATGATTTGAGCCTGAATCGGAGCTAAGGGTTGCACATCACCATAAATTGTATTTATGGCTAAGACCGTTTCATTTGCCCATTCATTCGCGATATCAGCTGAGAGTTCTGGGCCCTCAAATGAGCCCGTAATCTGGATGGCATCCCCCTGATCAGAAACTTCTACCTGTTCTTTGAAATCTTCCAAGAGCATATCATCAGGCAATTGATCCGAGAACATTTCATAAACTGTCAGAGCAATAGCATCACTATTAGCAATCGTCAAAAAGGCCTGTTGTTTATTATTGACATCGCCATTATTTGTAATCGTTGAGAATTCTTCAGACAAAGTTAGTACCGGACGGCGATATGTTCCAATAATCGTAGAGGTGGCACTATAAGTCCTTGGTTGGAGTAACGAAAAAGCCAATGCAGCCACAGCTGCAATAAAAGCAAGGAATACGATTAGCTTCCAACTTTTAAGAAGCGTGAGGATATAGGGATAAAGATCAAATTCGTCTTCGTAAATCGTCATTCATTTCACCTCGTAGGTATCCAGGGCAGCGTCAATCATTTCCCAGGCAATCTACAAATTTGTTAAGCATATACAGGAACCTCTATCTAAGCCCGAGCATTATATAACATTTTTCAGAGATAAGCCAAATATTCCAGAAATGCTTTTATTCTTGATTTGCGCGATTGACAATCAACTCCATGACCCAGAGAATTAAGGCGATCAACACAAGCGGGGCTAATCCAGCTATTAGGCAAACAAAACCGAAGAGGGCACCTTGTAATCCATAAGTCATATAGATTAGACTGCCCCCCACAATAAAGAGCAGCAAAACGAACCCCACTAATAGTCGAATATTTGTGTTGCGGGCATATTTTCGTAAATCTCTACTCATTTAGCTTTTGGGTCACCACCAGGGACGAGTATATCGCTTATCACAGCTTGAACAATATCGTCCGCGGAAAGATTTTTTAGACGCGCACCAGGGCCAAGTATAATCCGGTGCGCCAGGGCAGGTACAGCCAAAGACTTAATATCATCAGGCAAAACATAATCGCGCCCCCTTAAAGCAGCCTGCGCCTGACTGGCTCTGTAAAGGGCTAAACTCCCACGCGGGCTGGCTCCCAGGTAAACTTCGGGATGTTCGCGGGTGCCGCTGCAAATTTCGACAATATAGCGCTTGATTTCCGGAGCAATATGAACTGCCTGGATTGCGTGTTGGGCTGTCATCACATCATCGGCGGAAACCACCGTATCTAACTCAACCAAGGGGTGGCCAAATTGCTGCCGGTCGAGTACGCTGATCTCATTATCAATTGTTGGATACCCTAATTGAATGCGCAATAAAAAGCGATCTAACTGCGCTTCGGGCAAACGGAAAGTGCCTTCATATTCAATTGGATTTTGGGTAGCAAAAACCATAAATGGGTCTGGCAGCGGATGTGTAACTCCATCCACAGTGACCTGCTGCTCCTGCATTGCTTCGAGCAAAGCCGATTGAGTCTTTGGCGTAGCCCGGTTGATCTCATCCGCAAGGACCACCTGGGCCATAATGGGGCCGGGGCGAAATTCAAAATCCTGGCTGGCCTGGCTATAAATTGATACCCCAGTCACATCACTGGGCAGCATATCGGGGGTAAATTGAATGCGGTTGAAACTGCAGCCAATCGATTTCGCCAGACTACGGGCCAACATCGTTTTGCCCACACCAGGAACATCCTCGATCAACAGGTGTCCCTTGCAAAGCAAACCGTTAACCGCCAACTCAACCGCCTCACGTTTGCCGATAATCACGTGCTCAACATTTTCTATCACTCGTTCTACAAAAACTTGTACTTCGTTCATGATTTACTCCAAAATTTCGGGTTCGGGATCCGCAGAATTCCTGGGTTTCAATTTTCTTAGCCATCGCAGCCCACGCGCCAAAATCAATTTGCGCCGTAGACGCTGCCAGACCGCCAATGTGCGCTCTTTTTCACTCTCGGATAACTGCTCAGGGCTATATTGTGACCGAATATAAATATCAGTTAAATTTTCAACGGCCTGCCCAGCCTGATGCATCGATTTTCGAGCGATGGATCGAAATGGTAAGGAGAGGATCTGCTCTCTCAGGATTTCTGCAAATTCGTAAGGAGTATCTTCCTTTTGAGCGGGAGATCCAAGCCTGCGGCCATGGCGGTAAAGCCGTTCGTAGAGTTTGGCAGCCATCCTTGCGGGGGAGTGGCGTTTCAGCAGCCATTCATCGAGCGTAATCCAGATCATCCAGGCCCAGACCAAACCCAGGGCCGCGATTCCAAAGGTGAGCGGCCAGGACCCAAAGAGGGGCTTCAATCCCCCAAGTAAACTATCTACCTCCATGACATAGGCAATATCGCCAGGAAACTCCAGCGGCTCAGCAGATCTTTCTATTTCTTTACGACCAGAGGTGGGTTCAAAAGGCACCCATCCGATCCCCTCAAAATAAATTTCCGGCCAGGAATGTGCATCGGCTTCTGTCACTACATAACGGTCATTAACAGCATCATAGGTGCCGCGAGAATACCCGACAACCAGACGAGCCGGTAAATAAGCAGATCTGGCCATCACAACCATCGCAGTGGCAAAGTAATCACAGTAACCCTTTTTTAGATCAAATAAGAAATAATCAACGATATCATGATCCTGAGGCGGGGCGGGGAGATCGGTGGTGTACTCAAACTGACGCAAATATTGCTCAATAATTTTTGCCCGATCATAAGGGTTATGCACATCTTCAATCAGGTCGAGGGTATGCTGAATAACACGTTGCGGTGTGTCGATGGGTACCAATATATAATTTTCGCGGATCCAATCGGGATAAAAGAATGAAGATGCTCGTAAAGTGATTTCATCGGGAACCGGAACAAAAGATTGGGCTCGATAATTAAGTCCTTCAACGGAAGCACCAAAGATATCACCGGGATTCGCTTCGATATCCGAGGAAACTGGCACTGTGCGCCAGGCGACTTGATACTTTTCATCCACGCTGATAAGATCTCCAGCAGAGAATAACAACTCGCTCTCATCCACAAAGCGAACCTCTTGTTCAATAATCCAATAACCAGGGCGCTCAAAAATTCCAATTTGCTCATCCGCTTTATATTTTCGCAAAGAAACATCGCTGCTATCCCAACCAGATCCAGTATAACGATCATAAGTCAGCCCGCGCCAATACAGAGGTATGACAGCCTCTGCTTCAGTCCCTGGTGGCAGCCCCCCGGTAATTTGTACAGACATGATAACTTGCTCAGAAAGCTCTGGCCCAGAGCCAATCAGATGGGCGCGAGGCAATCCTGCATCGAGCATTGGACCAAACTTGCCAATGCTGGGTCGATATGGCTCGATCCCAAATGACTCAAATATAGGTGCAACTTGCTCCACTTGAGGATTAGTCCAGGCACTGACAGATTCAATCATTTTACGGATTGATAATCTGGGGAGGAAAAACGCCAGCGCTATCAAAAGTATAGAAATTCCGAGTGTTGACATTATGGTATCCACGCGGGCATCCAGAGGATAATCGATCCCTGACTTTTCCCAATGGATTTCGTTGCTATTCAACCAAGTTAGAGCAATAAGGAGCATTGCGGAAAACATTAAGGGTAACAATATTGAAATATCTGCCCAGGTGTACCCCATCGTAATAGTTAAAAGTAAGCACCCGGGTAAAATACTGTATACGGCGTTCCCTTGACGCTTTTGCACCCAGCCCGCCCATCCAGATACAAACCAGATTCCCAGGCCCCAAATTAGGAAAACTGCTGTAAATCGAAAAGTGGGATTATCACTCGTTAGAGAGCCCATCCAATCTTGCAGGTCTATCCAAACCGAGGTGATTGCGACTGAGAATTCCGTCGTTACCAATTGGAGTGAGGTTAAAATTTCAGATCGGTCTTGCTGGCGGATGTAAACCCATCCAAAGATGATCAAAGTTCGAATCAAGTTGACTAAAGGGGATAAAAGATTCCCCACCCAAATAAAAGTTCCAAAAATGCCAGAGAGAAAAATAAGGAGACTTGCCAACCAAATCTTGATACGAGTGCGCGCTAACAACCACCCTAAAGATAAACCCAAAAAGGCTAACCAATACAATGACCCAAATTCAAGACCTCGGATCATTTGAGAAAGGCCATAAGCCACACTCCCAGTAATTACAACCAACAAGAGGAAGATAAAAAAGGGGAGGGTAGCTATGCGACGAAAAAAGCGAAAGGTTAGCTCAAGAAACATTTTGATCTTACTCGTTTAGATTTCGCCAGGATAAATCATCGGACGGTAAAGAGGGCACAGCCCGGCCTAAAGGGGTGACGCGCCACTCCCAATGTCCGCTTTGTCCTGGACGGGCTTCGCGCCGATCTAAAAGTTCGCGGGAAATCACTTCATGGGTGATCCCCAAACCCGTCAAGTATTCTTTCAAAGCGAGTAAATTCCCGGATCCTCCAAAAGTTAGCGGATCAAACACAAAAACAGTCGGCACAATCCCCTGTCCCCGCATCCCTAAAAGTGCTTCGACCCAGGGGCCATCAACAGAAGGTGTGATTAGAATCAGGCTGACATTCTGTCCCAGAGAGGGGCGAGCCATCTCTAGCAATTCGGCGAGGGAACGTTGACCGGGTTCAATCAGTGCTAAAGAGCGCAGAATCTCCCAGTTATGTTCATCACTCATACGCGGGGGCAGCCAGACTAACTCATCCCCATGGGTCAGCAACCCGACTGAATGTCCGGTGCGCATCCCTAAATCAGCAAGGGAAGCGGTCAGGATAATTCCGTGCTCTTGGGTAGAGTTTTCATCATCCCCTATCTGTACGCTCTCATCTAAATCGAGAATGATCCACCAATCGCCCGCAGGAGAGCCTTCAAAAACCCGCACGAAAAGCTCATCTCGCCGGACGGAGGTTGGCCAGTGAATCCATCGAAGGCTGTCACCGGGCAAATATTCTCGCACGCTGGCCGAACTTACGGTCCGTTCAGGTGCATTCACACGCGGGGAACCTTCCCCTGCACGGCCACCGGGTGCCACCTGAATTGGGGGCAAGGGCACAACTGGCGGCATAACCATCAGGGTTGCCGATGATGGATCATGAATTGAAACTGTGTAAATCCCAAAGGGATCGCTGGTCTTGACAGTGGTTGGCCCCAGCGTATATAAACCGCGATGTGTACAAATTCCCTCGGTCTGCCAACGGGATTCTGACGAAGCCGAAACCGCCCGAACCTGGTTGGCTTGGTAACCAGGAAGATTGGTTTCATCGATGATTTCAACCCAAAATGCGGGTAAACGTGCAGCATTCGTAAGTGTGAAGCGCTCTTCTAAACGATCACCTACCTGTGCCCAACCAAAACGCATTTCACGACGCAGTGTCAAACCTTCAGAAATTTTCTTTGCCCAATAACGACTGACCAGCCATAAACCTCCCAAAGCAATTAATAAAAATGACCACCCTTTGTAGGAATCAATTAAGAAGAGAACTGCCAAAAGTACACAAAGCAAAGGTAATACGCGAATATTGAGCTTTATGCGAGGTGCATTGTCATCGGGCATAGCAGAATTATAGAGGATCAGAGACTGGTGAGCAAGGGATAAATGGCACTAATAAACTGGTCAAAGCACTGAACAGAATTTAATCATCGCGGCTTCATGACATTCGTCAATTTTCACTTTGGTAACAATCTAATATACTTTGAATAGGATGTACTTGGACGGGTCTTTTTGGAGTACATCCCAACACAAATTACAAATTTAATAAATTCAATTTTAGGTGGATTCTTAACGTAAGTTTTGTGCAATCAGAGCATAAAGAGCTTTAATCGTCAAAATTGTGTATTTTGTGAAAATGGCAACGGGAGTTGCACGGCCCATTGGCTTTTCACTGAAAGGGATCGATCTACAAACAGGCTGTGATCCGTTTAACATTAACAAGCAACCATGATCCTGCCAATTTACCCAGGCTGAAGGTGACTATCTCTTGGCCGTCAAGCACAATCAAGGCATGCTATACCGAGACTTGGAGCTACTGTTCTCCTATGATCAGCAGCAAGATTTTCAAAATACACCTTACGCCTATGCCAAGGAAGTCAAGAAAGGCCACGGACGCATTGATGTGCGCGCATGCTGGACAACTTCTGCCCCCGAATATCTGGAAAGCGTGGGGCAGGCCCAGAAATGGGCGAACCTGCAAAGCTTCGTCATGCTGGTCCGCAAACGCATCATTGATGGCCAAGAAACCATCAAAACTCGTTTCTACATCTCGAGCCTGGAAGCCAATGCCAAACGAATCTTGAGCGCTACTCGCCAGCACTGGAGCATCGAAAATGGTCTGCATTGGGTTCTGGATATCGCCTTCAATGAAGATCGCAGTCGCGTTCGTAAAGAGCATGTTCCCGCTAATCTTGCGGTCCTTCGTCACATGGCTGTCAATCTGCTCATATCATCCCAATGCTCTTAAGGGAAACAGGAGACTTCTGCCAAAGGTGGCATCAAAGCTAAACGCTTGCAGGCTGGTTGGAATGAAGATTATCTGCTTAAGGTTCTTTCTGGTTCGTAATATGCGATCGCCCTAGTCTTGCTGGTCTACCCTTCTTGACAAAATCGCCATCATAGAAGGCGGCAAAAATACGTTTGGAAACCTAAGCAGCTATTCCGATAAGGTACCGCTTAATGACAACTAGCAAACCATCATACCCAACAATTGAGCAACTAGACAATTGGTTAACTCATTTCCACAATACCCAAATCAAAGAGTTAGCTCCTCTTTCCGGTGGTTTCTGGTCATCAGCATTCTCATATCGCATCGGAACCCAGGATTACGTGTTACGGCTCAGCGATGTGGCGGAAGGTTTTGCCATTGATAAAGCCGCGATGCGCTTCAATAGTCCAAACTTGCCCATTCCAAAAGTGGTCGAAACCGGAAAGGCCCTTGGTTTCAATTATGCGATCTCGGAACGTCATTATGGCCGCTTTATCGAGACCACAACTGCAAATGAAGGCAGTATCGTGGGTCATGCTCTGGAAACACTCCTGGCGGAAATGCGTGCGGTTTCTACTTTAAAAAACGATCCGGTTATTTGGCATGATCCGGAAAAATCAAAAACGATGACTTGGCATAAGTGGTTACAAAATGGCCTAATTGACAACCCCAATGCGCTTGTCAGCGGTTGGCGTACAAAGCTTGCCGAAAATCCTGAGATTGACAATCTATTTGTAACTTGCGAGTCTAAAAATCCAGGAGTTATTGACCGTATGTCCAGAACGAAGAGATCTGATTCATGGCGATCTCCTGCATCAGAATGTGCTAGTTTCGCAGGACGCTGCTCAAGTGACGGCCGTATTCTCATGGAAGTGTTCAGCATTGGGCGATTTCTTGTACGATGTCGCCTGGTGTACTTTCTGGAGTGATTGGCATGCAGGCATGGCGGCATCAGACATTTGGAATCGAACCCTGTCCGCAAATGATCTAACCACAGATGATCTTTCAAATGCATCTTTGAGACATCACTGTTATGAGCTTCAAATCGGAGCATCACATCTTGGTTGGAATGCTTGGGTTGGCAACCAGAAAGAACTCGAAGTATTAGCGCAGGTTCTCGAGCGTAAACTTGCGAAAGGACCACCATCATCAGCTGCCTAATTTTGCCAATATCACCATGTTTAGTCGCGGCGCTCTCGGTAGTGGTCGATTTTATCCGGAGGCTAGCCAGCGAGGGCGCGTGCCCGCTAAAGTTTTTTTGTTGTCCGGCTAGAATCGTGCCAAGGTGCATGATGCGAGTGAAATGCTGGTCTTGGTTTTCGGGCCAGCGTTGAGCAACAAGAGCATGATGCGCCGCAAACTGTAGATTGCCAAAGGAGTTGGGTAACTAAAATGTATCAATCCGACTTGGCGATCACCGCCATACCAAACTAAACTTGGCAGCGATTTCAGGCTTAGTTCCATGGGGCCAGATGGCAACCCCAGCTAGGATGCACTCGGACCAGCCGTTGCTTACAATAGCACTAATAACCAATATAATATCTCGTTGTCTGGTCAGGGTCTGACGATGTCATGGGCGAATATGAGATTTGGGGTCAAAGGGTAAACGCTACAACAGGGGCACAAATCAGTGCCGATTTCCAGATCAGTTTCCTGGGACCTGCTGATGACCCTGATTTTGATGCCACGGATCCTGATGTTGCCTATAACAACACAAATAATGAATATTTGGTCGTGTGGGAAAGCGATCATTATGCCGATGGGAATTTTGAAATTTTCGCACGTCGAGTGAATGCTGCAACAGGGGCATTACTTGGCAGCATGTTAGGGTGAGTGTGATGGGGCCTGGGGTTGATGCAAATTACGATGCCTTGGATCCAGCTGTCGCCTATAATTGTGCGGATAATCAGTATCTCGTAATTTGGGAAGGCGATGATGATACTGCCCCACTTGTTAATAACGAGTTCGAAATTTGGGTCAGATGATTAAATGCTAATGCTGAGTGGCTGGACACAAACCAATTGCGGTTGAGCGATATGAATGGGTCTGACAATGCAGATTACGATGCTTTCAACCCAGATGTAGCTTATAACAGCACCTTAAATGATTATATGGCCGTTTGGTACGGGGATGATAGTTCTTCCAGTTACACCGAAGGAGAATATGAAATCTGGGGACAGCGATTGAATGCCGCCGGAGGTGCAATGGGTGCCAGTGATTTTCGCATCAGCGATTTGGGTGATAATTATGACCCAAATGTTGATGCCAGAAATCCAGCCATTGCATACAACCGGTTCAATAATCAATATTAGGTTGTTTGGGAAGGGAATGAAATCAGCGCTACATTGTTTGATATTTTTGGTCAACGGCTCGAAGCCAATGGGGTTGCGATTGATGACAATGATTTCTACACCACTCAACCGGGTATTGGATCAAACAGCAACTATTCTGCTTATAACCCAGCAGTGACCTATGAAGAAGCTAACAATGAATTTTTCGTCATTTGCTAGGATGATGAAATGGGTGCGGATGAATTTGAGATTTGGGGTCTACGTTTGAGTGCATCTTCTGGTAATGCGATCGGTTCTGACCAACGCCTCAGTGATATGGGACCAGAAGGTAACGCCAGCCATATTGCACAGATACCAGCGATTGCCTACAGCGGTTTAAGCAACAATCAATCGATAATTGTCTGGTCTGGCGATGATACTACACAGATGGCGACTTCGAAATTTGGTCACAGCGGTTTTCAAATGGATTTAAATTATTTTTACCATTAGTTATCCGATAACGATTATCACCCTTTAATCAAATATGGACCACACTCCAGTTTGAGTGTGGTCCATTTCGGAATTGCTTAATTTGCACCCAATTACTTATTCTACCGTCACACTCTTCGCCAGATTGCGCGGCTGATCGACATCCAGACCGCGTAGGGCGGCGATATGATAAGCCAGTAACTGCAGCGGGATCACCGTCGTGACTGGACTGAGCATCCAGGGAGTTTCTGGCACCCACAGAACATGATCGGCAATAGAAGGGATCATCTCATCACCTTCCGTCGCGACCGCAATCACCTGTCCCCCACGCGCTTTAGACTGCTCGATTTGGCTGAACATTTTTTCGTACCACGGGTCCCGCGGTGCAATCACAACCACGGGCATCTCTCGGTCAATTAAAGCTATAGGGCCATGTTTCATCTCTCCAGCCGGATACCCTTCGGCATGAATATATGAAATCTCCTTCAACTTGAGGGCCCCTTCATAGGCCGTGGGCATATTAATACCTCGCCCCAGGTAAAGAGCGTGCTTGACTTCTAACAAAGAGTGCGCCACTACTTCGACTTCAAATTCACGATCCAGGCACTGAGATGCCAGATCGGGAACTCGACGCAAATCTTGCACCAACTGATAACGGGTAGGTCCGTCAATTGTGCCACGTAAATCAGCCAACAGAATCGCCAGCATATAAAGATCCACTAACGGAGCTGTATAGGCTTTGGTCGAGGCTACACCAATTTCAGGCCCGGTCTGCATGGAAATATAACCATCGGCAACCCGCATCGCTTGCGAACCAATGGCATTAACGATGCTCCAGAGTGTGGCATTCCGCTGACGGCCCTCGTCCATTGCAGCCAGTGTATCGGCAGTTTCTCCAGATTGGCTGATCGCTAATACGACATCTTTTTCACCAACGATCGGATCAGAATAGCGAAACTCAGAACCTAAAGTGAGTTCTACTGGAACACGGGCCAATTTTTCAATCAGGATTTTGCCCACCATACCTGCATAAGCTGCCGTTCCGCACGCTGTAATAAAAATTTTGTTGATATCAAGTGCAAAATCGGTTTTGAGTTTGAGCTGCGGAAAACGGATATGCCCGGTATCGAAATCCACCCGCCCAGATATTGTATCCGTCAAAGAGCGCACTTGCTCGTGGATCTCTTTGTGCATAAAGTGGCGGTATTCCCCTTTTTCAGCTGCAACCGGATCCCAAGGGACAGTTTGAACCTCTGGAGATACCATCTGCCCCTCCAGGGTCTGGATTGTGGCTCCTTCTTTGGTGATCACCGCCATCTGGTGAGATTCGAGGAAAATCATCTGCCGGGTATGCTCTAAAATTGCAGGCAAATCCGACGCGATATAAGTTTCATCCTTCCCCAACCCGATGACCACACCCCCTGCATTTCCGATGCGGGCAGCGACCAATTTATCCGGCTCATTTTTGGAAAAGGCGACAACCCCATGCGCCCCTCGAAGGTGGCTGAGCGCCCGGCGAGCTGCTTCGGGGAGACCGCCTTCCAACTTCAGGTAGCGCTCGATGAGATGGGCAATCACTTCGGTGTCGGTTTCGGAAGCGAACTCAGCCCCCTCCGCGATAAGTTCATCACGGAGTTCTATATAGTTTTCGACGATGCCGTTGTGCACGATGACAACGTCACCCGTCATGCCCATATGGGGGTGGGCATTGCGAGCGTTGGGTTCGCCATGGGTGGCCCAACGAGTATGCCCAATGCCTAATTTTCCGCTTACTGGATTTTCTTGAACCAATTGTGAGAGGACGGCCAGCTTACCCGCGTCTCGACGAATCTCAATACCACCGTTTTGTAAGACTGCGATACCGGCAGAGTCATATCCGCGGTACTCAAGCCTTTTCAGACCATTTAAAATGATCGGCGTCGCATCTTGCAGACCGATATATCCAACGATTCCACACATAGGGATCCCTCCGGACTATTTCGTGGAGCGGATAGCGTAAAGGGAGAAACAAACTCTGCGCTCACCACTACTCGCTTCCCTTGATTATTAACATTCCACTCACAGCGGTTTTCATTCTCCGATTACCCGAAGGATTTATACGCTGTGTTTTGTTGGAGGGAAAAGATATCGGGAGGTGGCACTCCCGGAGGGCTTCCGCTGATCTCTCGATTTTGACCTAAAGTTTTTGTTTTAGGCTTAACTCTACCTTGCGGTAGAGAACCCTCATCCTCGTCAACCAGACTATTGCATCGTTCAGTAGCTAGGCAATTCCGTAACTAATAAAACAATTCAACTCCCTGGTCCATGCGCTTTCTTTTCCAAATGATATTTTCTAAAATGCACCTCCTTATACAACACTGAGCGCTATTATACTCGATCTCAATCACACCTATGAAAGAGCAATGCTATAATGAAGAACCCCGCCGCAAGCGGCGCGGAATTCTGGCTTTTTCCGCATAATTTTTAGATAATTGCTGACGCCGGAGGCTAAAATGCATAAAAACATTCGAAGACATCTTTCAAACACCGATTTATTTGATAATTTGAACGATGCTCAACTTGATAAGATCGTTGACATCTGTGAAGCTGCCACATTACCTAAGGATATCGCCCTCATCGAGGAAAAGGACACATCGGATGCACTTTTTGTGGTTGCGAGTGGTAGCGTTAATATATGGTACAACCCTGCGATAATTTCATCGGAGGAAGATAAAGCTGAACCCGTATTAGTTGCTGAACTTGTCCCTGGTCAAATTTTCGGAGAAATGGCGCTGGTCGATCAGGGAATGCGATCAGCCTCCGCGCTGACCACTCAAGACAACACTCTCATTTTGCGTTTGCCAAGAGAAGCATTAATCAATTTATGCGATTCGGATATTGAACTGGGGTACAAAGTGATGAAAAATTTAGCCGCCGATTTAGCCCTCAAAATGCGCAACACGGGTCTTACTTTGCGCCAATATCAAATGATGCTCTCCAAAATGAATAAAAAATGATGGCTCACCCTTATTACGGATAAGAATTTACCCAAAAATAATCCAGGGGTGTTGTTGTGTAGACACCTGATAGCCAAAACGGCCCTCTAAACGGGCCGTTTTGGCTATCAGGTGCGCTCAAGATTTGTAAAATCGTGGCTGCCCCTTCGACTGCCAACCGGCAGTATGCTGAGCAGAATCGAAGGACACTGCCGGTTGGCGATCAGGGAGCTGCTTGTTCCTAAATCTACAACAGACGAGTCCTCCCTTGGTTATCTGAGCCCATTGACAATCTCTGAAGGCGGTGCTAAACTACACGCACTCAAATCGACTACACGAAACATCTATCCGCAATATTTTTCCCAATGGAGGAAAATAATGTCTAATCAGAATACGGCACATATAACGGCCAACACCGCACTAAAACCCGCAATCAACGGCTGGGAAATGTATCTCAACGACCAAGGACGTTCTCCCCACACGGTTAAAGCATTTCTAGGCGATTTAAATTTATTGATCTCTTACCTGCCTCCAGATCGCACGATTGGCAGTATCACGACCACGGATCTTAACAATTTTTTAGATTGGATGCAAAATGATCGCGGGGTGCCTTGCAGCCCGAAAACGCTGGCCCGGAGGATTACATCGATAAAATCTTTTTTCCGCTGGCTTCAAGGGAACGGTGTGATTTTGGTTGACCCTGCTGAAAAAGTTGTACAAAAATCGGTGATCAGCCCGCTCCCGCAGGTTTTAAACCCAGTTGAAATTGAAGCTATAATTCAGGTCGCAGACAATCTGCGCCATGGTGAGAATATTGATACCCGCCACTATACTTTAGTCACTCTCCTCTTAGCGACCGGCATAAAAAAAGGGGAATGTTTAGGGCTGAGCCCAAATCATGTGGAACTAAACTCACCAAACGGACCAATGCTTTTTGTTCGTTATGCTAACCCACAACATCGCTACAAAGAAAGGAAAATAGCTCTCCCTGACGATTGGCTGTCCGCATATCGAGAATATGAAACAAAATACAACCTAAAGGATCGGTTATTCCCCTGGTCACCACGGCGTCTGGAATACTTGCTCGAGGATTTGAGCGATGGGGCTGGGCTTGATAAACATCTCTCATTTGATATGTGTCGATGGACCTGCGCACTTCTTGACTGGCAATCGGGTATGGAACACAATAAAATCCGCCAAAAACTTGGCATCTCGAAGGTTCAGTGGCGAGAAGTAAAAATGAAGTTACAACGTCTCTCCAACCAGGCTGAGTAACTGTCTCCTGAATTAAGTAAAAAACCGGTATCCAGAAAGATGGATACCGGTTTTCTATTTTGACAATATTATTCCAGGTGATTATCTCCGTTGGGAAAATACTCCCGGTGACACAATTCAATATCAGCAGTCTTAATGAAGTTCATAGCATTCTCATCGGTTCGGTAAGCCACACTATAAACGATCCGATCGATGCCGGCATTAATCAAAGCCTTTGTGCAATTAATACAAGGCATATGGGTGACGTAGCAGGTAGCACCTCGAGTAGATACGCCATGCAAGGCAGCCTGGATGATGGCGTTGGTTTCAGCATGGATCGTACGGATGCAATGTCCATCTACCAACAAATGCCCTGCCTCATCACAGTGATCCTGACCAGCCGGCGAACCGTTAAATCCCGATGTCAGGATGCGTTTATCCAAAACTAATAAGCAGCCTACAAATGCCCGGTCACAGGTGCTACGTTCAGAAACAGCGTAGGCGATTTTCATAAAATAAGAATCCCAATCAGGTCGCATTAAAATTCCTCCACTTGAATTTTGGCAATCTTACCACCTACAATAAAAAAAATGACCGAGAATTTGCTGAGAAATTTGAAAATTCTCGATCTACGAAACAAATAAAATTTATCTGTCTGGGATCACATCCATTTGACAACGATATCGCCAATCACATTAGCAGCCTGATCTCCCCGGTCTGCAGCGTTTGAAAGGTGCCGATAAATTTCGCGCAACTTTAGAATTTCCATAACCCCATTTAAATCTTCAGGATCATCAAACAATTTAGAAAGTGCCTCCCGGTAAACATGCTCAACACGATTTTCAAGCGCTTTAGCCCGTACCGCATGATCATTCGCCACATTGGGATGATCTTCCAAACGAATGACACCTCGATAAATTTCCATGGCTGCATCCGCCAATAAAGACACAATCCGCACCAAATAATCATTCGGCTCAACTTTAAAAATCACCATGCTGTCAACCGTGGTATTGGCATAATCCAACACATCATCAATTGTTAATGACAGCGCAAAGATATCTTCACGATCAAATGGAGTTACAAAAGTGCGGTTCAGTTCATCAATGAGGATACGACGGGCTTCGTCCGCTTCTTTTTCAATCTGGGATACGCGTTCTGCCAAGGCATCGTCCGGCTGCTTCATGTACTCTCTTAACGCTTCCATCCCCTCCACTGCAAACTCTGCTTGTTGAGTGAGTAGTTCCAAAAATCGATTTTGTTTTTTACGTTTACGAAAAAATCTCATCAGTCCTCCAGCCTTCCATTGGGGAGTCTATTATACACAAATTTCTTACAAGTTGTCTGACAAGCTAAATGGGGTCTCTGGGAATATCCTATGGGGGGTACCTGTGGGGGTGTTTACTTTGCCAGCGGTAGATATCAAATTTTAACACCCTTGCATCTGCACACCAGAATGCTATACTTGGAGCAGGCTGTTTATTTTGAAATAAGCATTCTTTGAAATTTCTTGGGGCCAGGTGAGAAATGGGTGTTTTGATCTGCAAAAGCTGACAATTTCACCACACTCTGTTTGCCTGCTAAGTTTTTCATGGAATCGTTCAAGTTTTCGGGAGCAGTTATGGTGGATCAACAACAGTTGCGGATTTTTACAGGTTCAGCACACCCTAATCTGGCGATCGAGATCGCCAATATTTTAAATGTTCCTCTCGGGCAAGCCCAAACTACCCATCTACCGGATAGCGAAATCCACGTGAAATTGATTGAGCTCGTTCGGGGACAAGATATATTTTTAATTCAACCTTGCTCGGTCCCTGTAAATGATAATTTTATCGAATTATTGCTTTATTTAGATGCCTTCAGACGTGCCAGCGCAAATAGTGTGAGTGTGGTAATCCCCTATTTTCCTTATGCCCGCCAGGAACGAATGGCCCAAGGTAGAGAATCAATTAGTGCGCGGGTGATTGCCAACACCTTAAAATCTACAGGAGCAGACCGGGTCATTTTTGTGGATATTCATGCGCGAGCTATTCAAGGCTTTTTCACCATTCCCGTTGATCCCCTCTCCGCGATCCCGCTGCTCTCACAATATTTCAATAAAGAAAAATACAGAAACGCCGCCATCGTCAGCCCAGATGTTGGACGTGCCAGCCTCGCGGGAAAATACGCTGAAGCACTTAATTTACCCCTGGTGGTAATGCACAAACGACGTGATAATTTTACCGAAACGTCTACAACACATATCGTCGGTGATATTGAAGGTCGTCGCCCCATCGTAATCGATGATTTGATTGCAGGAGGCAGCGTTCTCAAACAAATTGATGCACTCTATGAAAAAGGCGCGGTTGGGAAAACTTGCTTCTCAATTACCCATCCGGTATTGCTACCTAAAGCTCTGGAAACACTCGCAAATGACGACCGTATTGAGAAGCTTGTCGTCACCAACACAATTCCAGTTCCCGAGGAAAAACGCAGCGAAAAAATTGAAGTTCTGTCCATCGCACCGCTGTTAGCGGATATAATCGAACGTATCCACGGATGCGATAGCATTTCACCACTCCTGGTGATGTCATAATCATTAATTTTTTCCATGCCACCCAACAACACACCCCCCACTGGTTTTATCAAGGTTAAATCCCACCTCGAAGGGATAACCGTATTTGCGCCCGTTTCAGAGGTTGATACCACACCGGAGGCTTTGGAATTTAAATGTCCCCAATGTGGAGCTACAACAGCCTTCACACCTTCAGCCTCTGGGGTCACATGTGAACATTGTGGCTTTGCCCAGGTCTCTGAAACAGAAGCGGTTGGACGGTCTGCAGATGAACATGAGTTCACCCTTGCTAGTCTGGCCCTGGCCCAACATGGTTGGGGCACCGAACGCAGGGAGTTGCACTGCGAATCCTGCGGTTCAGACCTTTCTGTTGCCGCCAATGAACTTTCTACAAGCTGTCCTTTCTGCGCTTCTAACCGGGTTGTTGCTCGAGTGGCTGCTCAAGATACCCTACGGCCGCGTTACTTGATACCCTTTAAGTTAGAAGGCAAGGACTGCCATCCCCGAGTTAAAGCCTGGCTGGATAGAGGTTGGATGCACCCCTCCGATTTAGCACGGGCAGCCAGCTCTGCACAATTTCAAGGGGTGTACCTTCCCTTTTGGACCTTTGATGCAACGATTTAAGCTAACTGGCGGGCTGAGGTAGGCTATGAACGCACAGAACGATATTACGATAGTGGCAGCAAAAGCTGGAAGACGCGCACTAAAATCGACTGGCGTTGGGAAGAAGGCAGCATCACCCAAAGCCCAGATGATTGGTTAGGGATCGGCACCACCAAAATCAGCCATATCTTGCTCAAACGTTTATACCCCTTCAAAGTAAACGAACTTACTGCTTACGAACCAAGTTTTCTAGCCGGATGGCAGGCGCTTAATTATGATATTCATTTACAAGCTGCCTGGGATATTGCGAAGGCAGAAATGCGTGAGCAGGCCCGGGCTGGCTGCCATACGCAGATCAATTCAAGTCATGTGCGAAATTTTTCAATGCTGGCAGATTTCGAAGATGAAGTCTGGCGATATATTTTATTGCCAGTCTATGCGGCGGCTTACCGTTTTGAAAACGAAACCTTCCAGGTTTTAGTGAATGGGCAAACTGGAGCAGTTTCTGGTCAAAAACCAATCGCCTGGTGGAAAGTTTGGCTGGCCATTGTGAGCTTGCTATCACCTGGGGTTCTGCTGGCCCTCATTGGGCTGGTGTTACTGCTCTTCGGCGGAATTGGCGTCTTTGCTTTAGGGTTAGCAGCTATCCTTTTTATCATTGGTTTAGTTTTCTCAATTAAAATTTTCCGTCAAGCCACCGAAGCTGGTGAAGCATGATTGAAAACCCAGTTCATCCCCCTACTGAATATCCAGATATTTCTGCCCTTTGGGGTCGACCGTTACAACCTGCACACTGCCCCCAATGTGGCGTCGCCCATTTTAATTCACTCAGAAATGCAAAAGGCCCTCTGTCCGGCTTGTTTTGGTGCTCGATTAGAAACACAACCGACTGTAATCCGCCCTGAACCGCCAGAGATAATTTTAGATTTCACAATTACACCTACTCAGATTAGAACCCGGTTTGATGATTGGTTAAAAGGTGTCTGGTTGCGCCCAAAAGAATTGGCTTCCGGCGTGCTGGTCCAACGTGTAACCCGCACGTTTATCCCAATGTGGTTAGTCGATGGCAAAATCTCTGGAAACTGGCAGGCGCAGATGGGTTACGATTACGAAGTAGCCAGCTCACAAGAGGTTTTCCGCAACGGGAGGTGGACAACTCGGAGGGTTACAGAAACCCGCATCCGGTGGGAGCCGCGCATGGGGAGAGCTGAACGCAGCTATCAAAATCTCAACGTTCCTGCATTGGATGAGCACAATCGTTTGCTCTTGGGGCTCGGTTCTTTTAAATTGGAATTGGCCTCAAGGTATCTTCCTGATTCCCTTGAAAATGCCTCGGTGCGGGTTCCAAGCTTGCTCCCTGATGCTGCCTGGCCACTGGCAAAATCTGGCTTCGACAAACTGACGGCCATTGATTGTCAAAGGGCTGCGGCGGCCCAACATGTAGACGAGTTTCTCATTGAAGCTGATTACAATGAGCAGAACTGGACCCAATTATTATTGCCGGTTTACACCACCGCATACCGTGATGAGGAAGGTAAGATTTACCCAATCCTAATTCATGGACAAACGGGAAAGATTTTAGGAGTGCGGCGTGCTTCACAGCGCCTGGCACGCAATTGGAGTTTGGGGATTGCTACCCTCGCGCTGGTTTGTTTTGTTTTTGGAATACTGTTTGCAGCTGGTACAGCTCTTTATCCACCATTAGGTGCGATCAGTTTGCTTTTTTTTGGCGGGGCGTTTTTTGTCGGGATCACAGCCCCCATTCCTGCGATATGGGCCTGGAATTTTAATAAAGAGAAGGAGGCATAATGTCTGAAACAATCTACTTTAATGGCAAAAAATATAACAGCGTAACCGAAATGCCCTCGTCTGTTCGACAAATGTATGAAAAATTTGACCGGTTTTTGATCGATAAAAATCAAGATGGTGTTCCTGATCTTATGCAATCGGGCGGTTTGAGTGGATTGAAAGAAGGCTTCAATTTGATCAAGGATGCTGCTCAAATGAGTCAAATGGGGGGATTTGAGCCGGGGCAACTTGAGATCATCCGCGTAACCGATACCGGAATTTATGTAAATGGAAAACGTTACAATAGCGTTGACGAGATGTCCAACAGTGTGCGCCGCACATATGAAAAAACCGTCAACTCTGCCAAAGACGGTTATTCAGAAATTTATGATGAGGATTGGAGAGAAGTAGAGCGAGATGAATTCTTCCAGCCACATGACGATGAAATTCTCAATCGACGGATCACTCAGAGATCAACTAATATAAGTAGCCCAATCGAAACAGTCGATTCGAACAACAGGTTCATTTTGCTGATTTCACTTGCAATCCTGGTCTTGGGAATTTTGGCGATGGCCTGGTTCATTTTCTTTTAAGAGATACCTTAGTGAGCATCCAACATAACGAAAGCGAGGCACGATGACAAACCAACATACACTTTTCACACCACAACTCGCTGGTGACGAGAAACTTACACCTGTAATGATCTATACCAGCCATAGCTTAGTATGGGGACAGCTTTATTCGAAGAAAGCCATTCGAGTCAGCTCATGGCTGTTGTCTGATATGGCCCCAACATATTTTAAAATTTATAGTGCTCAAGTATTATTTGTCGGCGGCTCTCAAACGCTTGCTCCGATTAAGAAACCGGTTCTCCAACTGCAAACCAAAGGTATCAATGCCTTTCACTTGATGCCCCCAGATGAAGATGGGGCGGATTACGACCCCAATGAACCCAACCGAAAAATGGTTCCGTTAACTGCACATGTGGGATATTTTCAGATTGATGGATTTGCCCGCATGGCCACCTTTACAGATGTAGATAATTTCCTCGGCGCAGCTAAGAGTGAGTACATCACGATTTATGATACGACCATGACTTGCCCAATGGTGCCCTCTATTAAAGGGATCAAGGCTTCCATGATCCTGCTTCGCCAGGAACGGGTTATATTTTCATTGGATAAAGAATAATGGAGACAACTTCCAGCTTTCGCTCAACCTCCCCCCTTACATTAATTACAAAATTAGCATCGCATCTCCAAAAGAATAGAAGCGGTAGTCTTCTCGTTTGGCAGTTTCATATGCAGTCAACGTTTGTTCTTTCCCAGCAAAAGCGCTCACTAACATCACCAAAGTCGATCGTGGCAAATGAAAATTGGTAATCATTCCATCAACCACGCGGAAATCGTAACCCGGCAGGATAAACAAATCGGTCGGTCCTTCGAAAGATGCAATGATTTGATCCTTTTTTGCTGCCCGTGCAGCGGTCTCGAGGGTGCGTACGCTAGTTGTGCCCACCGCGATCACTCGCCCATCCGACTGTTTAGTCTTCCGAATGAGAGCGGCAGTTTCAGGATGCAATTGACACCACTCGGTGTGGATTTCGTGCTCTAAGGGATCAGCTTCGTGGACGGGGGCAAATGTGTCTAAACCGACGTGCAGTACCACCGAGGCGAATTTCACCCCCTGACCTTTGAGCTGCTCAATTAACTCAGGCGTAAAGTGCAATCCCGCAGTCGGCGCTGCCGCTGACCCCGGTTCTTGAGCATAGACGGTTTGGTAGCGTTCGCGCTCATCTAACGGAGTGTGAATATAAGGGGGCAAAGGCACATTGCCAATGCGGTCGAGGTGCGGCTCTAGGGGTTCAGTAAATTTAACTAAACGCCGCGGACCTCCCAAATCGGCTATGATTTCTCCCTCTGGACCGTCTTCAAGCTGCACTGCTTTACCCAGGCTGAGGCCCTTCCCCCCAACGAGAGCTTCCCATGTGAGGGGCTCGTTTTGACGGAGCAGCAGCAATTCGATTCGGCCGCCTGTAGGGATTTTTCTGCCATACAAACGAGCAGGAATCACGCGGGTTTCGTTGATGACGAGTAAATCTCCGGGGTGTAAAAAACCGCTCAAATCTCGGAAGCGGTGATGCTCCAGGGTTCTAGTTTCACGCTGCAACACCAAAAGACGCGAAGAATTCCGCGGTTCCACCGGTGTTTGTGCAATTAATTCTGGGGGAAGTTCGTAATCAAAGTCGGAGGTTTTCACAGCTAGAATTATTCCTGAACAAAGGTAGTCCAAAGTTGGGACACGGACTTCGTGGATCAACAGGGGTTAAAGCTTTTAAATCTGTGGCATCCGTGTTGTTTCGCGTCCACTTTTTGTGTTTTACCAATTTGGGAACATGTCAAATATTCTCAAGTATGACTGGCCGCCTTGCCAGGACAGTCAGTCATTTTAGCGATTGAGAAATCGTGCCAGTAGATTTAATCCAACCGTCAGCAAAATGGAAAGCACAATCGAAGTCCCCAACGCAAAAATACAGGTGAAATTTTCTCGTTCGACCCGAATATTACCAGGTAAATTAAAAAGTGGGATTCCGATCCGGGCAGCCAGATACAACAAACCGCCAACAACAATAAACATCACGCCAATGATAATAAGGATGCGGGCAAAAGAAATAATTGACACGATTAAATCAAACGTGGTTGATGGGTATTTTGTGGTGGTTCTAAACCAAGGTGTGTGTAAGCCGCGGCGGTCGCGACGCGCCCTTGGGAAGTACGTTCTAGCAAACCGAGTTGCAACAGATAGGGTTCAACAACATCCATGATCGTATCTGGTTCTTCGGAAATTGAAGCGCCAATGGTACTTAATCCCACCGGACCACCATGGTATTTTTCGATAATTGCCTTAAGTACCCGGCGGTCCATTTCGTCTAGACCTTGGGCATCTATATTGAGCAAATCCAACGCTTCGTGAGCCACCGGCTGGGTGATCGTGCCATCGGCACGTACTTGAGCATAATCGCGCACTCGCCGCAGCAAACGCAGGGCTACACGCGGTGTACCTCGGGCCCGCCGAGCAATCTCTGTCACGCCTAAAGAATCAACTGGGACTTCCAATTTTTCGGCCGCGCGCACAACAATCTGTTCCATCGCGGGGAGTTGATAAAAATCCAGGCGATATACTGCACCGAAACGCGCCCGCAGCGGGGCAGTAACCAGGGCGAGGCGCGTGGTAGCTCCAATCACAGTAAAGTGCGGCAATTTTAGACGAATGGAACGCGCCGCCGGACCTTTGCCAATTACAATATCCAGGGCAAAATCTTCCATCGCCGGGTAAAGTACTTCTTCTACCGCTCGCCCAAGTCGGTGAATTTCATCGATGAAGAGAATATCACCCGCTCGCAAATTTGTCAGGATGGCGGCTAAATCACCAGCACGCTCAATGGCCGGACCCGCTGTAATTTTAATATTGACACCCATCTCATTCGCCAAAATATGTGCCAGAGTAGTTTTTCCTAAACCCGGTGGGCCATAAAAAAGTACATGATCGAGGGCTTCTTCGCGTTGCTTGGCAGCCTCAATCAATATTTTTAGATTTTCTTTGATCTGGCTTTGCCCAATGAAGTCACCCAACATCTGAGGTCGCAGGGCATGATCCAGTCCATCACCAGGTTTTGGGTCGGGGTCGATTACGCGATCTTTTTGGTCACTCATGGCCTGAATTATACCAATACATGCCGGGGGTCTGGTATCCAGTGTCAGGTGTCAAGTACAAGGTGTCCAGGGTATTGCCTGACGCCGAACTGCGATCACCTTGTATCCAACCCCTTTGTCATCTATAATTGCAGCAATCCCACCCAACAGGAGGCCAGAATCATGTCCAATGTTTACGAATCCCAACATCCACTGGTGGCGCATAAACTTGTCCACCTAAGGGATAAAAATACCGACTCACGCAAATTCAGAGAGCTGGTGCGCGAGATTGCCGCGCTGTTAACTTACGAGGCCACGAATGATTTGAAAACCATTTCCAGAAAAATAGAGACACCCTTAGCCCCACATGATGGACAGGAATTATTGGCCAATATTGGATTGGTGCCTATTTTGCGGGCTGGCCTTGGGATGGTCGAAGGTGTTTGGGAATTGATGCCGAGCGCCGAAGTCTGGCATATCGGCCTCTATCGAGACGAAAGAACGCTTAAACCCGTAGAGTATTACAACAAACTTCCGATTGCGCCCACAGTTTCAGTTTGCCTGATTCTCGATCCGATGCTGGCCACTGGGGGATCCGCCGTAGCGACCGTGGATATTCTTAAACGTTGGGGAGTGACCAATATCAAATTTGTGGGGATATTAGCCGCGCCGGAGGGGATTGCCGCCTTGCAAAAAGCCCACCCAGACGTCCCTATCCATTTAGCGGTGATCGACGACCACCTCGATGAAAACGGTTATATCGTCCCCGGTTTGGGCGATGCTGGTGACCGCCAGTTTGGGACCGCGTAAAAACCGGCGATTACCCACTCACAACTCGCATCCCCGTCAATCGGCTCAAGATCTTCCGCAACCCCCAGGCTGGGAGGAGCACTATCAAATGGACGGTCACGCTGATGGCAAAGACCACAGCAATCCCCCGCAGCACTTCGTTAAGATAAGGGAGCAAGTTCTCCGACATCCACGGACCGGCCCCAAAGAGCAGCGCTAACCCCACGATCAAGATCACAATTAAAGCTACTGGCAGCCACGCTCGGCGGTCAGAGGGCGAGGGGAACATCGTGCTGCTCACGGTCACCATCAGATAGAACCACAGCCAGAAATCGGGCATCGCCATGGAAGCCGTCAAATTATTGAAAGCAGTTTCTGTGCTACCACTGGCAATCCCATCCCATACTGACAGCAAATCCAACTGAATGATCCCGGCATAGGCCACAAACAGGCCGCCAGTCAAAAGTGGTGCCATCCCAATGAACGCATCGCGGAGGATATCCGTCTCACCGGTTTCGACAAAACCCAATCGAAGACGATGGCCATCCAAACTTTGGGGGATTAGTGAAACCCGTCCGGTGGGCACCCCCAGAATTTTCGCCATCAAAAAATGGCTGGCTTCATGAAGCAGCACGCCTGGAAAGAACAACAGGGAAAATAAAGCTACTGCGATCTCTGGGCGGCGGGTGATCAACAAAAAGACAGCCTGAATCTCACGGTGCAAACCCCGCTGAAATATGAGAAGTGGCCCCAGCATCAGCAGGAGCCACAGGAGTCCGTCAAGAGCGTACACAATAGAACCAGATTGGACACAGATTGAAAGGGATACACACAGATATAGCTTTTAGCACTGTGCTTGATCTGTGTTGACTTGTGAAATCTGTATCCCTAAAAAATTATGCGGCTGCTTGGGCGATGGCAATGAACAGCTCCGCCTTCAGGCTGGCACCGCCAACCAAAGCACCATCGATATCCGATTGGGAGAAGTAATCAGCAGCATTGTCGGGCTTTACCGAACCACCATATTGGATGCGAAGTGCTTGGGCTACTTCCTCGCCAAACATTTCAGCCAAAGCCACACGCACGACATCGCGGTGGATGGCGTTGGCACTTTCAGCGGTAGCGGCCAGACCGGTTCCAATAGCCCAAACAGGTTCGTAAGCCACCACCAGTTTGGCACCTTCTTCAGGAGTCAGGTCGGCAAGTCCACCGCGCAACTGGCGGGAAACGACCTCAGCAGTTTTGTCAGCTTGATTCTCCTCCAGGGTTTCACCAATACAAACAATTGGATTCAGACCAATTTCAAGGGCAGCTTTTACGCGTTTGTTCACTGTTTCGTCGGTCTCACCAAAATACTGGCGGCGCTCTGAGTGACCGATGATGACATATTGGCAGAGTTCAGCCACCATCGCAGGAGCAACTTCGGCGGTGTAAGCACCGGAGGCTTCCCAGAATAAATTCTGCGCGCCTAGGCCAATCTCAGTACCTTTCAGTAATTCACCTATCGGATACAAAGCCGTAAAGGGTGGGCAAAGCACCCGATCAACACCCGTAACAGCATTCAATCCCGGGATCAGGTCATCAACCAGTTGCTGGGCTTCAGCAACGGTTTTGTTCATCTTCCAATTTCCAGCTACAATTTTCTTTCTCATTGTTCACCTCATAGTTTTGGTCAGTTTGACCTTTAATATTTCAGTAGATCACAGTTTTCGATGAAACTCAGGATCCTGAACCATGTTGAAGGATGCGGTTCAGGTACCCACCCGCACACTGCAACATAATCATGTGTTTAAGATGGTCAAATCGTGATCTGCCGAATTTATTTTTCTCGCTGCAGCATAGCCATGTTTATGTTTCACCTTAACGAGTAAATTCCAATATTTGTTGGATTTCATCCTGCATCCAGGGCGTAACACCGGGTTTTCCATCAAGTTCAAGCAAAATCATTCGGCTTGTGTCCAAATCACCCTTGAGTAATTTTACTTCTGCCTCGACTAAACGAGCCAGGGTGAAATTTGGCGCAACCGAGACGATTTCTTCGATCATTTTTTCAGCTTCTTCCATATCTTCATAATGAAGTTTATAACGTGCGATCAAGGTATCCTTGAAGAACAACCGGTTTATCCGCTGCCGGTCGCCGAGGGCTGAGAACTCCATTTGATCCAATATTTCGGGAGCCCCCTCCTCCGCAGCCCCGTAATAAAGTGCCTGCAGCAATTTATCGGCAATCTCCAGCGCACCCCCCTCGGGCGATAGTTTAAGGGATTGCGAAAAAAGCTGGGCGGCTTGCAGCCAACTGCCATGCATAGCCGCGATATCTCCGGCGGCGTTGTAAATATCGTGGTTTTCACCAGCTAAGTTCAGTGCTCTTTGAATGGCGTTATTTGCCTTATCATGCATCCCCAAAATCAAATAAGCATCATAAAGCTCCAGGTGAGCCCAAGGATCATCAGGGTTTTCTTCAACTCTGGCTTGTGCTTCACCAAGTTGATTATTGGCATCCTCCAGCAGAAATTCGAGATAGAAACGGATCCAATCTGGAATGTCGTCTCGCCCCAATAATTCAAAAATCATATCAAGGGCAGCATCCGGATCTCCCCAATCATAAAACATTTCAGCCTGTAACAGCATGGCTTCGGGCATCCCAGGGTTGATTTGGGTCAGCACTTCTTCAACAATTAGTTCCGCTTCACCGGGATCACCGTGATAATAAGCATAACGGGCTTTGATGACTCGCTCTAAAGCTGGGTCGACCTCCGCAATACGAGGTATGGGAATACCTTTCTCCGCTTCAGGTTGATCGGCGGCCCAAAAAGCAGTTTCACCCAATCGATTTCTCAGCACCCAAGGGACATCACCCGGATGAAAACGCTGGATTCCCTCTAAATTGATATGCGCCGCCTCAACCCAAAATTGAGCTTCTGCTAACGCCAAAGCGGTATTGAAATAAAACTCAGGGTCATCGCCCGCCAACTCAAGAGCCTGATCCAGTGCTCCACGCCCTTCTTGATAATGCCCTTCAAACCAATGGGATAAGGCCAACGCTAACCAGGTCTCCGGATCATCAGGGTATTCATCTACCAGGGCTTGAGCTTCGGGCAAGGGAAGCGCTTCAAACTCACCTTCGAAGGGCGCCTCTCCACCAGTAAATGGTTCTACTTCAGGCAACTCGGGAAGGTGCTCGATGGAGGGCAAATCACCCTCTGGAGATTCGATGAGAATATTGTATCCAACCAACACACAGAAACAGCACAAGATCACAAAACCGATTCCAATTAGAATATACCACCAGCGAAAACGGCGACGAGATTCCGCCTGTAAATTGCTATCTGAGTCCAGCCCGTCCGGAGTTTGGAGAGGCAAGGGGGTATCAACCTCAGCCTGGATTGTGTCCGATGGAGGAGTGCCTTTAGAAATTTCTGGTGCTGCAACAAAAGTTTTATCTGGTATGGGCGGAACTTCTCGTGAAGGCGACACTACCCCATCTGAGACCGCGTTTATGAATGCATCGGATAAAGCTATGGCGTCTGGGTAACGGTCATCCCGCTCTTTGGCCAGAGCTTTCAGCAAAACTCTTTCGACCGTTTCAGATACATTTGGGTTAATGGTGCACGGCAGCGGCAGCGGTGTGTAAATATGATCATGGATGATGGAAAAAGGAGTATCCGCACTGAATGGAACTTGACCAACCGCCATTTCGTAGAGCATAACGCCAAATGAATAAATATCTGTGCGTTCGTCGAGTTCGCCAAGACCCATCGCTTGTTCGGGAGAAATATATTGGGGGGTACCCAACATCATATCGGATGAAAGAGTCGATTCACCAGCCTGGGCAATTCGCGCCAACCCAAAATCAGCCAGGTAAACGCGCCCATCGAAACCTAACAGCACATTGGAGGGTTTCACATCCCGGTGGAGGATACCCTGCTGATGAGCGTAAAATAATCCTGTTCCGATCGCTTCAACAATTTGCATCAGGTCAGCGTGTTCAATGGTCCCCTGGCTGAGACGGGCTTTGAGCGTTTCTCCTTCAATATACTTCATTACCAAATATGGGCGGTCCTCATATTCAGCAAAATCATAAATAGGTACGATATTGGGATGTTCAAGTTTAGCCACAACCCGGGCTTCTCGTTGAAAACGGGCCAAGAAATTTGGGTCTTCCATGAAAGCAGGATGCAGAGCCTTGATGGCAACATAACGATCCAAAGCAGGGTGATAGGCCTTGAACACCGTCGCCATCCCGCCGCGCCCTAACTGCTCCAAGATGCGATATGGGCCAATGGTTTCCCCGACAACAAAGGGCATCTAATTACTCCTCACGGTTTTCCATGATTATAGTCGTTGAAGCCAAGTGAGTAAAGAAAAAGCCAGTGAAGACTAAAACTCTCCCCTGGCTTTTTCCTGTAAAGCGGATAAAAACGCCTCGCACAATATGGCTAAACCGTGCGAGGCGGATAGGGAAGAACTGAAAAAATGTCGGGGACGAGGGGTCAGGTGGGTAGAGATATAGCGCACCGAGTTAGACAGCCTCAGCCCTCATCCCTGTTCTCTGATTCCTTACTTATCTTCCAAAGCAGCCAAACCGGGGAGCATCTTGCCCTCGAGCATTTCAAGCGAAGCCCCGCCCCCCGTGGAGATATGGGTGACTTGATCGGCCAAACCCGACTGCTTGATCGCAGATACAGAGTCGCCGCCGCCAATGATGGAAGTGGCATTGCTCTCAGCTACGGCATGAGCCAAGCCAAAGGTTCCTTTGGCAAACTCCGGGAATTCAAAGACGCCCATGGGGCCGTTCCAAACGACGGTGCCAGCTTCGGCAATGACTTTAGCATAGTTAGTCACGGTTTCAGGGCCGATATCCAGCACGCGCCAGCCATCAGGGATGGGGGCCATATTCATAATTTTGCTTGCCGCATCATTAGCAAACGCATCAGCAATCACAACATCAACGGGCAAACGCAAGCTGGTGTTTCCAGCATCCAAAAGTGAACGGGCCGTATCCAGCGCCTCTCCTTCAACTAAAGAGTCAGCCATTTGATAACCTTGGGCTTTGAAGAAGGTATTCGCCATGCCACCGCCGATCAAAACGGCATCGGCTTTGGTCAGCAGGTTGCGGATCACTTCGATCTTATCGCTGACTTTGGCACCGCCTAAAATGGCGACGAAGGGACGGGCTGGATCAGCAATCGCCTGGCCGAGATATTTGATCTCTTTTTCGAGCAGGAAACCCGCGGTGGCCGGCAGATGATCGGCAACACCCACATTTGAAGCGTGGGCCCGGTGCGCGGTGCCAAAAGCATCGTTGACGAAAACGTCTGCAAGGGCAGCCATTTGCTTTGCCATCTCCGGGTCGTTTTTCTTCTCGCCAGCGTGGAAACGGGTATTTTCAAGTACCAGAATTTCGCCGGGTTTCAGCGCCGCGGCGGCTTCTACGGCTACCGGGCCAACACAATCGGCGGCGAATTTAACGGGCACATCCACAAGGCTGGCAAGATATTCTGCGACAGCTTTCAGCGAGAAAACCGGATCAACCCCATTCGGTCTCCCTAAATGAGAGCATAAGATAAGGGCAGCATTTTGTTCTAGAAGATAGTTGATCGTGGGCAGCGCACCCTGGATCCGGGTATCATCAGCGACCGCACCATCTTTGAGGGGGACGTTGAAATCCACACGCACGAGTACTTTTTTATTCTTTACATCAACATCAGTTACAATTTTTTTATTAAACATAGTTTCTCCCATAAAAAGACCGTACCCCGGGAAAAGGATACGGTCGATTTCCTAATGTGACAGTCACTTTGAAAGTGACTGTCACATATTAATACTTAGAGCGATTTGGCGATCTTAGCGGCCAGATCGGTCAGGCGGGTGGAGTAGCCCCATTCGTTATCGTACCAGGAGACAACCTTGACCATATTGCCATCCATCACGGCGGTCAGATCGGCATCAACGATGGAGGAGCGCTCGTCACCTTTGTAGTCCATCGAAACCAGGGGTTCTTCGCTGAAACCGAGGATGCCCTTCATGGGGCCTTCGGCAGCGGCTTTCAAAGCAGCGTTAACTTCTTCAGCGGTTGTGTTCTTCTCAACTTCGAAAACGGCGTCCACGATGGAAACCGTAGGAGTGGGAACGCGCAGGGAGTAACCATCCAGCTTGCCCTTCAACTCGGGGATCACCAAAGCGATGGCCTTGGCGGCACCGGTGGAGGTTGGGATAATATTGAGGGAACCAGAGCGGGCGCGGCGCAAATCGCTGGCGGCCAGGTCGAGCAGCATCTGGCTGGTGGTGTAAGAGTGGATGGTGGTCATCAGGCCCTTGACAATGCCAAAGTTATCGTTAATCACTTTGGAGAAGGGGGCCAGACAGTTGGTGGTGCAAGAAGCGTTGGAAATGATGTTCTGGGAACCATCGTATTCTTCATCATTGACGCCCATCACAATAGTGAGCACATCGCCACCCTTACCCGGTGCGGAAATGATAACCTTTTTGGCGCCACCTTCGAGGTGGGATTGCGGACCAGGGGTCTTAGTGGGGTCACGGAAAACGCCCGTGCTCTCTACTACGATATCAACGCCAAGGTCGCCCCAGGGCAGGTCGGCTGGGTTGCGTTCAGAGAAGACCTTGATGGTCTTGCCGTTGACAACCAGGTTGCCATCGACAACATCCACGGTGCCATCGAACTTACCGTAAGTGGAGTTGTATTTGAAGAGTTGAGCGTTGGTGTCGGGATCCCAAAGATCGTTAACAGCAACAACTTCTAAATCGCCAGCATGACGCTCAATCATAATCTTGAGAACCTGACGGCCAATACGGCCAAAACCGTTTAAACCTACTTTTGTAGTCATTGAAAAAACCTCCGAAATTTATTGGCTCTTCGGTTAAATTAAACCTAAAGATCCAGTTTGATTGTTGTCTTTTCGTAATAAATGTGGCGGTGAATAGCAACCCGCCACATAGTACGTAAAAAATACAGTTATTTTAACCGGTTGAATTATATCGCTATTTGCGGTTTGTGGCAAAAGGATTTGGCAGCTTGTGATGGATTTACCCCGTATAAAAAGACCTTCCAGGTACCCCCTGAACAAATGAAGGGGCGAAATCCTGGAAGATCTACACAACCATCAATTCTAAAAATATTAAACTAACTCAGCGTCGCTTCCAAAGGAAGAGCCCAGCGAGGACCAAGAGGACAACGATGAGGTATCGCTGATCTTACTCGACCGGCGCTTGTCGCCCTACTCTACTTCGCTAAAATCAAATAACTCGATCCCAGGGTCGGGGTTGCCCAACGGGGAACCTGCCGTTCCTTGCCGGGGATTGTGTGGATTATTTTCCCAGATTGAATTGGAATGCGAGGGTTCGAAACCATCTCCGTTGACGGCGTGTACTCCACAGAGTAGAATGCGAGTGTTGCAGGGCGATAAAACTTTCAACCCGAAGGTAATTACCCGTAACACTTTGACGATTGGGGAACACTTTTTTAGCGATCATTGCGAAGCCCAACTACATTACTTGTTTGAGGAATATTTTCATGCCTGCAATACTGATCTTGCGCAAAAAAGAATACACTTTCCGTCACGGGATGACGATCCGATCTGCGATATTGAAGTTGGGTATCCAACCCGAGGCGGTGCTGCCCACCCGAAACGGCGAACTGGTCAGCGAGGAAGAACTTATCCAAGATGGGGATGTAATTAAACTGGTTGCTGTGATCTCGGGGGGCTGAAATACAATGAGCAATCAACAAAAATGCCGTAAGTGCGGCAATAACGCGATCATCAATTTGCGGCAGCATAAACTCCCCCTTTGCAAGGGTCACTTCACCGCATGGGTGGTGGAGCAAACCCGGCGCACAATCAAAAAGTACAAGATGTTCGGACTGGAGGACAAAATCCTGGTGGCGATTTCTGGGGGCAAGGATTCCCTGGCACTGTGGGATATTCTGCAAAAATCAGGGTATCAGGCTGATGGGCTTTATATTGGCCTCGGAATTGACGAAAGTATTAATTACTCTGATGAATCAAGACGCCTAAGTGAAGAATTTGCTCAATCCCGAGGGCTACGGCTGATTGTCGTTGATTTCCCAGCTCAATTTGGTGAAACGATCCCAGATTTGGCAGTACGTACCCGCCGCGGTCATGGGAAACCGTGCTCAGTTTGCGGTCTGACCAAACGTCACGTGATGAACCGCGTCGCCCGCGAGGGCCATTATGATGTGCTGGCAACTGGTCACAATCTGGACGATGAAGCCGCTACGCTCTTTGGCAATACGATCAACTGGCTGGAGGGTTACTTACTTAAGCAAAGTCCCGTGTTGGAAGCCTCGCCAGGGTTGGTGCGCAAAGTCAAACCGCTGATGCGGTTCTACGAACGTGAGATGGCAGCTTACGCGTTGCTCCAAGGTATCGATTATATCCAGGAAGAATGTCCTTTCTCAGAAGGGGCTACCAGCATTCAACACAAGAAAATACTTAACCAACTCGAAGCCAATAGCCCAGGAGCAAAACAGTATTTTTACCTGGGATATCTAAAAGCCAAAGAAAGAGGCTTCTTCAACCTGACAGAAGAGATGAGCGATGATCCACAGAATATCTGCCCCAGTTGCGGCCAAATGACCCACTCGCCAGGGAATTGCGCTTTTTGCCGGATGGTTGGTAAACCCTGAATTAAAAAACGATCAATATAGCTTGATAAATAACGAGGTAAACCACTGAGTTTAGCTCTCTAGGAATTGCCGAGGTGATGGGTATTTGTGGGGGTGTATTGCATACGAAGCACGCAATACACCCCCACATCTTCAATCTGTCACGGAGATTCCCAAAGAACCCTGAGTTTTTACAGGTGCGCCATAATTGAGCTGTGCTATTATTGGGGCATTCTGTTTTTTTATCTAATCGAAACAAGGCAAGAGAGAGAATATGGAGAATACCGTTTCAGTTCAGAATATCAGCAAAAGTTTTGGCAAAGTAGAAGCCGTCAGAGACGTTTCTTTTGAGGTTCGCCAAGGAGAAATTTTTGGCATGTTGGGCCCAAATGGGGCGGGGAAAACGACCAGCATCCGCATCATGCTCGATATATTCAAAGCGAATGGCGGTGAGGTCAGCGTTTTCGGCGGCGAACTCGATGAAGCCAAGAAAAACCGCATCGGTTACTTGCCAGAAGAACGTGGTCTCTACAAAGACATGAAGTTGGAGCCAACGCTGGTTTACCTGGCAACACTTAAAGGGCTCGATGACAAAACCGCCCGTGGCCGTTTGGAAGGGTGGCTTAAACGCCTCGACCTTTACGATCATCGCCAGAAAAAAATCCAGGATCTCAGCCGGGGTATGCAGCAAAAAGCGCAGTTCATTGCTACGCTGATCCACGAGCCAGATCTGATCATCGTGGATGAACCCTTTTCAGGTTTAGACCCGGTCAACACCCGTTTAATCAAACAAATCATCCAAGAGCAGCGCGACGCTGGGAAAACGATCATGATGTCTACGCACCAGATGCACCAGGTGGAAGCGCTTTGCAGCCGGATTGTGCTAATCGACGAAGGCTGTTCGGTTTTGTATGGAAAAGTGGAGGAGATCAAACGGGAATTTGCTGGCCACGCGGTAGCCATCCGAGGAACGGGTGATTTTACCAATCTCGCAGGGGTACTGGAAACTCGCTCTGAAAATGGCGGTTGGCACCTCACACTTGAAGAGGGCACCAACCCCCAGGAAATCTTGCAAACCCTCGCAAACCGAGAAGGTATTTCGATCGAACGATTCGAAATTGCAGAACCATCCCTGGATGATATCTTCGTATTTGTGGTACAAGGGAGAAATCCATCAGGAGCCGAAGATGCATAAATTCTGGCTCGTCGCAAAACAAGAATATCGCCTCCGCACTTTCAAACGATCGTTCATCCTTGGGACCTTAATTATTCCCTTTATGATGGCCGTAATCATTGGGGTCACGATCCTGATTGTTATTCAGTCATTGGATAACCGTCCATTTGGTTATGTGGATCACAGTGGTGTACTGGCAAACGCCATAATGCCAAAAAACACCGATGTTACTGTTGAAATAATCGCCTTTGCCGATGAGGATCTCGCCAGAGCCGCTTTAGAGGCAGAAGAAATTCAAGGTTATCATGTCGTACCAGAAAACTACCTCGAGACCCTTTATGTTGATCTTTACTATCTTGAAGAATCTCCAGATACTAGTGTGCTACGCGATTTTGATGATTATGTGAGGTTCAATCTATTAGATCAGGCACCCACCCAAATTCAATATCGAATCATAGAAGGTACAACCCTGACTGTAAAAACAGTTAACGCTTCCCGTGAGTTTCAAGATAATGAGACTGGAATTATTGTGGTCATGCTTCCCATTATGATCGCCATGTTCTTTCTATTTGTAATCATGGGTGCTTCTGGATATTTTCTGCAAGTAGTCACCGATGAGAAAGAAAACCGCACGATGGAAATTATGATCACTTCGGTATCTCCTGGCCAACTGATCGGTGGCAAATCCGTGGGGCTGGTTGCTGTCGGATTGACCCAGATTATCATCTGGATTGCCAGCATCGCGATTGCCTGGATCATCGCTCGAAACTTCTTCGAATCGCTGCAAAGCATCCAACTCCCCTGGGATGTAGTGATCATCTTTGCTTTATTCTTCTTACCCTCTTATGCAATTGTTGCCGGTATGATGATTTGCATTGGTGCAATTGTTACCGAACTCCAAGAGGGGCAGCAAATTTCTGGAATTATCAATTTGCTGTTCACATTTCCCATTTTCTTTGCTGCATTGGTCTTTGCTGATCCCAACAGCCCACTTTTGGTTTTTCTAAGTTTTTGGCCTACGACATCATTGATGACCATCATTATGCGTTGGGGATTCACGATCATCCCTTTGTGGCAAATAATCTTAAGTTGGGGAATCTGCGTCATTTCAGGATTGGTAATCATCTGGGTTGCCGGTCGAATTTTTCGGTTTGGCATGCTCCGTTATGGACAAAGGATTACCTTCAAAGCAGCTTTTTCAGCACTCCGCTCTGGAAATCAAAACGAATAGGCACCTAAGATGCACAATATACTGCTCGTCATCAAATACGAAATTATCACGACACTTCAAAAACGATCATTCTGGATTCTAACATTCATCTTTCCAGTTTTTATTTTGCTCTTGTCATTAGGTACGCAAGCGATCGGAGGGAAGGCAATCGAAGAAGCAGAAGAACAAGCTTCATCGATCGAACACCAAGCCAGTATAGCCAGCAGTGTGGGTTATGTGGATGAAGCGGGTGTCATCGAGAATATCCCCGTTTGGATTCCAGAAGATTTCTTCGAAAATTACGCTGAACAGGAAAGTGCAAAAGCCGCTTTGATTGAAGGTTCCATCCGGCAATATTATTTCATCCCAGCGGATTTTCTGGAAAAGGGAGAATATTTGCTGTTCGATAGTGATTTCCAACCTATGAGATCCACGAATAATGCGGAGATTTTTGAAGATGTGATCCTGACAAACCTGATTGAAAAAGATGAACTGGGTGAAATCCTCAATAATCCTACGCCGAGCATTCAATACCACCAACTCAAAACCAGCAGTGGTATCGATAAAGAAAACCCCCTTACATTCATCGTTCCGTTTGCAACTTTATTTATTTTCTTCTTCACCATTACAACCAGCAGCGGATTTATGCTCACCAGCGTTACCCGCGAAAAGGAAAGTAGAACCGCAGAAATTCTTCTAGTCAGTATCAAGCCGCGTGAGTTAATGTTAGGAAAAGTCATAGGCCTTGGTTTCGTGGCCCTACTACAAATGGGTGTCTGGATGGGAGGGGCAATCTTCAGCCTAAACCGCAGTTCTGAATTTACCGATGCGGCTGCAACTTTCAACTTACCTCCAGGTTTCGCCATTTGGGGGATTTTATTTTTCTTATTTGGATATTTCCTGTATGCATCGTTATTGGGCGCGATTGGCGCACTGGCCCCGAACGCGTGGGAAGGCGGTCAATTCACTTTCATTATTATTCTGCCGCTCCTGATCCCAATTTGGTTCAACGTAGCTTTTACCGAATCTCCGAATGGCCCTGTGGCCACATTTTTGAGCATGTTTCCATTAACCTCAATCTCGATGATGACGCGGATCACAGCCACGTCCGTTCCAATATGGCAAATCCTTCTGAGTTTAGGCGGGCTAGCGCTGACGAGTTACTTGATTGTCTTATTATCGGCCCGGTTCTTCAAAGCTGAAACCCTCCTCTCCTCAGACAGCATCAACCTAAAAAGAGTGTTTGCTGCGCTGAGGGGAACAACCGGAAACAATTGAAAAAAGATTCTCGTAAGAGTTCCACCCTGCGTAATTGGTGGGTCCAACTGCCCAGTTTTTTTCACGATTGAAATTACATCGTATTTAACGGTATCAAGAACATTTTCCCTATCTTAAATTACAGCATCCGATCCAAAGTATTTTTTAACAAATGAAATATTAAAAATTTCAGCTATTGCACCGTTGCAATTGATTTGCTATACTTGGTAGTGCTTTAGTACTAACGAAACCGAAAAGGAAAACGCAAGAAATTCAAAAAAACCAAAAAATATCACTTGAATTTTTTGTTATAATATCAACAAGGTTTGCAATAGTACTTCAGTAACCCCTTATTTTATGGCAATAAGTAGATTTATTATTTTTTATCTAAAGCATACATCAAAATAATTTTTATAATATGCCGAGGAAACTTTTCTTTATAATCATCGCGTTTGCTCTCATTTTGGTATTAACCGGATGTGAGAAACCTGTTGAGCAAACCGATAATGCTGTTGACCCGGTCTTTCGGGAGTTTTATGAATTACTTGGGGGACAAGAAGTTTTGGGTCCTGTCATCTCTGTCATGTATGAAGAGAACAATAAAAAGCTTCAATTTACAGCCGCAGCATTGATGATTTTTGACCCCCAAGCCCCAGAAAGCGCTCGATATCAATTAGCCCCATTGGGTCACGCTATGAAAGTAGCTGAACCTCCCTCGGCTCCAACACTTCCAAATGAGCATGAAATATATCCCGGGTTTTTACCTTTATTCCGTCAACTCGGTGGGACACGTTATACAGGGCAACCTTTAACAGGTGTAAAAGCTGACCCAGAAAACCAACGGATTGTGCAATATTTCGAAAACGTTGGTTTTTATCAACTTACGTCTGATTCTCCGGATGAAGCACATCTCTTGCACTATGGCGTCTGGAAATGTGCGTACGCCTGTAATTTCGGATCACCAAAAGAGAGCATTGTAATCCCTCCATCAGTACCTGGTTATGATTTTTCAGATGCCGTTGACTTTTTGGAACCTGGGCTGACCGGCTTACCACTCACTGAAATCTATATCAACTCAGATGGCCAGAGTGAGCAAATCTTCGAGAACCTTGTCATCCGATCCGACCAATTCAGCCCAGAAGGGATTGTCCTTCTTCCCTTACCAAAAATTCTTGGCATCCAACCAGACACACTTGCCCCTGCGGGGAAAGAGGATGGCAAATTTATTGCCATCGAAGGCAATCAGGGGTTCAATGTACCAAAACACTTTGATAATTACATTGAGCGCCACAAAGGTTATGAGTTTATTGGCTTTCCAATCAATAACTTTAGGGAGATTAGTGAAAATCTTTCCCGCCAGTGCTTTGAAAATATTTGCATTGAGTATTATCCAAACGAAATCGATAGTTTGCAGATCCGACCAATGCCACTTGGACGCCGTTACAAACAACAATTTTCTGATCATTCAATAGAAGGGAATGGAACAAACTCTTTCGATGCGGTTACCCTTAAAGTTTGGGAGCGGCTCCCTGTCATAAATTTTACTGAGGGGCAAGAAATTTATGTAATCGTGCTGGATAATGGAACTCCACTGAAGAATATTGATCTGACCTTAGATATCACAATGCCCGATGGAACTCTTCAAACCCTTGATTTCCCATCCACTTCTCAAGATGGACAAACAAGCCTTGAAATTGGTGCTATCGATGCGCCAAATGGTACGCTTATTGTTTACCAGGTCTGCATTGATCATGTTCAAGATGGACCTGACTGCATTACGGAAGATTACCTAATTTGGGGAAACCCGTAATTATTGATTAAGGGCGGGCTTCCGTCAACACTTCTACATACTCAATTGGCAACCCAAAACTATAAACAACCAAATCAAAACTAATCTGGCTCCCTGAAACCAATATAGTGTCGGCGATCCATTTCCGGATGCCGACGATTTGATTTTGGGCATCGTAAGCGGTAGCAGAAACCCAAATTGTTTTGGCATCTGGTTGATCGGCAATTAATTCTAGTGAACCCGTAACTTTAGCCCTATCGCCTTGAGGAAATATATTGATTTCTCCATTTTGAAGTTTAGTTTGGAGATAACGTTGATCGTCCGGCGCAATGGGGATGACTGATAACAAATTGGCTTGAACTTGATAGTCCGGGGGGAAGGGTGGTGCAAAAGTGGCCGAAACCGCAGCTTTTTGACCTGCCGGAATAATATTGAGGGGCGATATTGCTGTTTGAGATTGGGTTTTCTCGTTTTCTGATGATCGCAGTGAAATCAAAACAACCAAATTTTCAATGTCGAAGGTTTGATCATTTTTGACAGCTACAAAACATTGAAGACCACCATCTGCACTATCGTAGCAAATTGGTTTTTGCATTGAAACTGGCACCGGAGTTGGGGTTGGTAATGCTGCTGAAATGACCCCTTCGATTGGGATTGTCAACGTAAGTCCAATCGTCAAAAAATTGGGGTCGAGTCCCGGGTTGGCGGCAATCAGGTTTTCTAATGTAACCGAATGACGAAAGGCAATGCCTGTGAGGGTATCATTTTCAACCACTTCATACACAAAAGGCGTGGGGGTTGGAGCAGGAATATCTGTTGGCTTAGGTAAATCTTTTTGATCCGAGGCTCCCGCATCGGCAGTTGGACTAGGGGTAGCAGTTAAATATGGGGTTAGCTGCCCATCAAAAACCGGGGTCGGTTTTCCCACCAGGTCTGGTTGAGAACATCCAGCGATAACCATTATGGAAAATCCAAATAAAAATACTTTTAGAGAGAAACCAGCGCACATGGTTGGGATTATACCCCCACCTTGCTAGTTAGGCTGGCATGTGCTAGACTACCCCTTGAGGCGATTTGATGTCTGACTTACCGATTTTCGATGAAGCACAAGCGGCTGCAAGTCAAGGTCAGCGAGAGCGCGGAAAAGACCTCCTGACCCGTATGCTTCGCACCGAAAAGAACAATCCTGAATTGTGGTTGTTAATGAGTTCGGTTGTCGACTCGCCAAAAGAACGTATTTATTGTCTGCAATCTGCCTTAAAATTAGACCCCGATAATGTTACCGCGCGCCAGGGGCTGATCCTTATGGGAGCTGCTCCTCCAGATGAAAGTTTTGAACCTGCGCTGCCAGCGCGAAGAAAATGGGTCGTCGAAATTGATGAGGGTGAGCAGCTAACTGGCTTTCGAAAAATCATGGCCAACCCGGTCCTGCGGGTGGTAACTTTTGTTGGGGCTGGAATTATTGTTGTCGGGTTAATCGTATTAGGCATATTTGCCCCGCGAGGGACATTATTTGCCCGGCGAGGGACGATTACGCCTGTTGCTTGGACACCAACCCCCACCTTTACAGCTACACCTACTCCCTTAGTTCGCACACCAACACCCACTCCAGCTTCAGCTGTCCCTTTGTGGATGCTGCTTGAAGCCACCTACACACCGATACCCATTTACGTAAACACCCCGCACCCTATTTCTGAGGCTTATCGTTCAGCAATACGAGCATACGAAAGGGGAGATATTGAGGGCATGTTGGATTTCATGCTGCAAGCTCAACGGCAAGTACCCGATTCGCCCGATACGCATTACCACGTTGGCGAAGCGTATCGTTTACTGGGTGAATACGAATTTGCATTGAGCGCCTACGAACGAGCCCTCGAGGTTGATCCCAATTTTGCTCCTGCTTATTTGGGAAGAGCCCGGGTCCTCTTAGCCCGTAATCCAACGGTTGATGTCCTAAGCGATCTCGAAAAAACGATTGAAATCGATCCTGTTTACGAAGATGCTTACCTAGCATTGGCCAATTACCTGATAATGCAAGATGAACAAATAGACACAATTATTGAAATTTTCGAAGAGGCCGAGGAGCTACTTAAAGACAATCCCCATTTCTATCTGCTCCGCGCACAAGTGCGGTTAGCGATTGATGATGCTCAAGGAGCATTAGAGGATGCGATTACTGCTAATGAGTTAGATATAACCATTTTGAAAGGCTACCTGGTATTGGCCCAAGCATATCTCGCTAATGATATGCCAGAAGCAGCCATGGAGGTGCTAGATGTGTATGGCCGCTACGACGATGAGAATCCGCTTTACTTGGCCCTGCTCGGATGGGCAAACCATGGAGTTGATGAATATGAACTCGCTTTAGAAAATTTAGATCAAGCTATTGAATTAGACAACGAACTTTTCGAAGCATATTTGTATCGGGGAATTACAAATATCTCGGTAGGTGAACCCAAAGCCGCGATCAATGATTTATATAACGCTCGCCGATTGAGACCGAATTCATTTGAAGCTAATTTCTACTATGCAATGGCCTTAGTCGCGGATGAACGTCTCCAACAATCACTAACTTTCTTCGATATCGCTGAGGATTTAGCTATTTCGGACCGACAATTAGCGATGGTTTATTACCAACGCGCCTTAGTTTATGATGCCCTCGGATTGCCAAATCAAGCTAAAGATGATTTTGCGTTATTAATCTTACTCCCCACAGGCTCTGCGCCGAGAGTTTGGATTATCCGAGCTACCGCTTATATAGCTACCCCAACACCAACTCTGACGCCTTCGACCACCCCAACTCCTACTAAAACGTCAACATCAACGCCTACTTTTACTTTGACCCCCTCACCTACGAAAACTTTCACTCCAACAGCGACCTCTACGCCAACCCCCACGTCGACACCTACGTTAACCCCAACAAACACATCTTCACCTACTTTAACAAAAACACCTACCCGAACTCCTTCACCCAGCCCAAATCCCTAGGCAATAATTGACACCCAAGTTATGAAACCCCAACACCAGGCGGAGCGATATTATCGATTAATACTCTCCATTGGCGGGTTTTTTGTCCTCGTCTATGGGTTATTCTGGCTGCCTCAAATTGGATTTCAGCTAGGGATCTTGCTGATCTTAGCAATATTTGCCGGGCTATTAGTTCAATTTCCGACCAAATTACTGCAAAGTGAGGTTAGTCTGGTTCAGGCTGTAGCCCTGGGTGGCGGATTTATAATTGGTCCCACTCCATCTGCTTGGGCAATTGCCCTAGGGATGACTGCAGGGATAATTTTCCGATGGATTATACGTGAAAGGCAAAATTGGCGACGTCTCCTACGCATAAACTCTTGGATCAAAATCGGCTATAGGGTTGGAATAATTTGTATTCCTTTAGTGGTAGCTTTCTCTATTTTTGGGCTCTCAGATGGAATTACGACAGATCCTGATTTCGCAATTTGGACAACAGGTTTATATGTGTCGGCTACTTTCGCAATTTTGCACGGGGGATTCCTTTTAGGGGATTACATCTTAAAACAAAGATTTACGCACGATCCCAAGTTACAGTCTGATTTTTGGTTTCTGCTGGCAATCGAATTGCTATCCATTCCTTTTGTTTTATTGGTGGTTGAGATTTATTCGGATGTTGGCTTGAAATCTCTCGCCCTTCTTGGAGGAACTGCGATCCTGGCGGCATTTTTGATGTACAAAATGAATGCTGTTCAGGTGGAACATGAACGCAGGGTGCTTGAACTCTCAACGCTCAATCACATCAGTCAAACATTGCGTTCGAACCTAAATCTTGATGATTTGCTTCCGGTGATCAAAAATCAGGTCATGCAGCTATTAGAAGTCAACAATTTTTACGTAACCCTCTACGATCCAGGTAAGGAAAAACTTTGGTACCCTCTGGCAGTTAAGAATGGACAAATCCAGGATTGGCCGCGTCGTCCAATAGCCGATCGATTAACAGATCGAGTTATCCGTGAAGGAAAAGCAATCCTCCTTACACCGCAAACTCAATCGATCCTAACCCCGGTAGGTCTCCCTCCCAGTGAAGAAACCCCCACTGCCTGGCTAGGCGTTCCATTAATTTCTTCGGAGCGGACAATTGGTTGCTTAGCCGTATTTTCCATCCAGCCAGATAAATTTTTCTCATCAGCTGATGCCGATGTACTATCCATTCTCTCAGGTCAAGTGAGCGTAGCAATTGAAAATGCGTTGTTATACCAACAAACTCAACACCGCACTCATCAACTCGAAACCTTAAATCGATTAACCGGAGCGATTACCGCCAGTCTAGATTTAGAGGAAGTTCTGGCACGAGTTTGCAATTCCATTGCTCGAGTTGTGGGAGGAGAACGAAGTGCTGTTTTCCTCCTCGAAGAAAATGGAGACACGATCTCCCTCGCACATTCACATGGATTAGAGGAATCTTTTGATATTAGAAACGCATCCTTTTCAATTGCGAACAGTCGACGGGCGCGCTGTTTGCGAACCGGAAGACCGATGGTTATATCAGATATCAAAAAATCATCATTATCTTTGGATCTTGTCCAACACTTCAATGCTGACAAGATCCGTGCTTTTGCTGACTTCCCATTAACTACACCCGATGGTCAAATTGGTATTCTCTCCACATATTTTAAAAATAAGCATGAATTTACACCTGCTGAGGTCGGCCTCCTTCAAACGTTCGCTTCCCAGGCCGCTCTGGTAGTAGCCAACGCTCGACTGCACGCTCGAACAGATGCAACCTTAGCCCGTCGTGTCAATCAACTCACTACCCTTGAAGCTGTCGGTAGAGAATTGTCCGCGGCCACCCATTCCGACCGCCTATTCACACTTATCTTAGAATATGCGCTGGAAATGACCAATTCATGCTGTGGAACTGTTGTTACGTATAACCCTGTTACAAAAGACATGTCAGTTAAGGCTGCATACGGGTATGACATTTCAGATGACGATATTCCATTAAATAAAGGGATCACTGGTCGAGTAGAACTCACACATAAAACAATAAATATCAGTGATATATCGAAAGAGTTCGAACTCCTTGGAAATACACAACCAAAGCACAAGGTCACAGTTAAGTGTGCCAATCCTCCATGAAAATCGAATTCTTGGAATTATTACCTTAGAAAGCCCTGAACTGAGTGCATATTCTGAGAGTGAAGAAGCTTTTGTCACCCAATTGGCAAATCAAGCAGCGATTGATATCGTGAATGCTGAGTTATATAATGAAAGCCAACGCCGTCTGAAAAACCAATCAATTTTGTATCGAGCCAGCACACAATTGGTAGGTGCCATAACGCCAATAAAAGTAGCACAAACAATAATCAAAGCAGTTTCTGAGGTGATCCAACCACTAGAGGTCGGAATTTACAATTGGGCAGCAAAGGTTCAGCGCTATGAATTGCTTGGGGATGGGGGTAAACACCTCCCTTCTGATATTGAGGGGACTCTCGATTTACCAAATTCATTTAAGGAAAACGACTTCAATCTCATTTCAAAGGATAGTCCCATTGAAACCTTGGGTATGGCTGGATGCGATGATTGTCAGATATATACTTACGTATTGGAAATGCCACAGCGACAACCAGCCCTTGTTTTGCTGCATCTCTCTCCCCAGCAGCAAATTAGAGCAAACGAAACAGAACTCCTAAAAACAATTCTCGCGCAAGGGTCTATTGCACTTCAAAATGCACACAACTTCCTCGAAGCGAAGAACGGTCACGATCGTTTGGCGGCCGTAATCAACTCCATTGAAGAAGGTATTTTAATGGTTAATACCGAGGGGCAAGTTCTGGTGGCGAATGATCCAATTCAAGAACTTACTGGACTACCACTCGCCAAATTATTAGAAACTCCAATTTTGGAATTGCCGGATAATATCCTTAATTCCCTGGGGTATAGCCAGACTGAGATTGGGTCTATCTTAAGTGCGATAGGCAACTCACCCATGTCTATCCCTCCAAAAACGGTAGTCGAATTTAGCGACACCCAACGAACCAATATTTTCGAAAGACTAACTTCACCGATTTGGGGACACGATGGAACCATCATTGGCTTGATGATCGTCATGCGAGATATCACCAAACAACGTGAAATCGAGCAAACTCGGGAGGCCATCACCGAAACCATTGTTCATGATTTACGCTCACCGATGAGTGCGGTTGTTGGTGCCCTGGAATTGTTATCAGACACATTGGCCAATGTAGGAGATCCAACTATTGAACAATCGCTGCTCGTTGCTCAACGCAGCTCTAACCGAGTAGTCTCTCTAACCGAAGCTTTACTCGATATCGCTAGACTGCAATCCGGGCGAATGGTCATAGAATACCAAGCGATCGATTTTCCATCCTTGGTTTCAGAATTGATGATTGAATTTACGGCTTTAGCCAATGATGATAGCGTAATTATCCGCAATCATATCCCCCAGCAACTCCCGCCTGTCTCTGCGGATGCAAACAAATTGATCCGCGTCATCACAAATTTGGTAGACAATGCCATCAAATTCACCCCAGAGGGTGGGCATGTCACGATCACGGCTGAACATAATGAAAACAACTTTGTTGCAATCAAAGTGATCAACTCCGGTCCAGGAGTGCCTATTGACTATCGGGAAAAGATTTTTGAAAGATTTGTTCAAGTGCCAGGACAACGCGCCCGGCGACGCGGAACCGGGCTTGGATTGGCCTTTTGTCAACTCACAGTGGAGGCCCATGGAGGGACCATCTGGGTGGATGCAAATCCTGAAGGAGGCAGCATCTTTACATTTACCCTCCCTACAGTCTCATCCAGAGAAAATCCTCTTTCAGATAACGCTAAGGATTGATCGGATCCAAGGCGCTCACGAGAGGAAGTGATCCCTCTCGGACCATTTCAACCGCTCTCAGATGCAAGATCACCCCCGGATAAACAAATTGCAGACGCTTCAAAGCTGTTTTTGGTAATGCCCAAATTTCGGCATCCTCCGCAACGCAGGCGTAGGCATTCCGCGGTTGATCAAATAAAACCGACCGGGCACCAAAAAACTCGCCCGTACCATCCAGCGTGCCTAACGGATTGATATCTTTATCAAATATGGCGACTGAGCCAGAGATGAGCATAAAACACTCATGCCCCAATTGTCCATATTCAAAGAGCAATCGTCCCGTTGGCAAGTTTAAGGGTTGGAAATCTAATGCTAAATCTAACAACGTTACCCAGGGTAAATTTTCAAAAATCGGATGTTGCCATAATTGTTCTGCCCGCTCGATGGCAGCCCGTAACCCTAAGCGTTTCGCTACCGATTGAAAAGTTTCCAAATCCAGTTTGAGTAGTTTTACCGACCCGTGTGCCGTTGCGGACATCGTCCGCGTATCGAACATGAGCGCACAACGCTCTCCAATGCTGGTTCCCCGCCCGACAACTTGAAGTCGTTTATCTTTAAGCCAAATTTCTGCTAGTCCGCTATGGACGATATAAGCAGAACCATCACACTCGTGCCCATCTCCGATGATTGTTTCACCGGCCTCCCATTCTTCAATAGTTACTTTATAAGATAATCGATTTCGTTCTGAAATGGATAAGCGGGCGTATAAAGGACAGGCTGAAATTGTTTCAAGTTTTCCAACTTCATCGAAATGGTTTAGTTCTTGTCCAACTGCCGTCACAAGACCATGTTCAGCGAAAACTATATTTGGCCATGTCTTATGAGTGTCGGGTAGTTGGTGGCTTTTTTTAGGAGCATGGGTCAGGATGATATGTTTGCTTTTACTCGCCAATATATCCAGCAAATCTGAAGTCAACGCTGTATGAATTGCACCACCACCAGCATCCTGAACCAGGATTGTGGTCCCTTTAGCAAATTCAGCAAGTTCATTCTTCCGCGTTTGACTCAGTATGCCTCTTTCCTCTAATTCATCAAACCAAGATTCATCGTAGCGCATATCGCCTGAATAGCAGAGCCCATTTACTCTAACTGCAAGTGTTGGAATAGTATGGATGGCGTAAATGGCTTCAAATTTCTTTCCATCAATTTGTAAAGGATTGTCGGGCTCGAGCGGACTAAAATCAAAAAGAACCGCCACTTCTTTTTCAGGCAGCGCTAGGATGGCACTTAACACGCGTAATAAACTACGATAAATTGTATTGGACGTAATTACGCGAACGCGGCAGCCCCCCATCAACAATAACTCTGGCAACCCCGCGATATGATCTTCATGGATATGGCTGATGAAGACTTCTGAAATTTGATGCGGAGAAATCCCCAGGTTCCCTAGACGCACCCGCAAATAAGCAGCTACATCGAAGAGGGTGGCAGTATCTTCTCCAGTTGCGCCAAAATAAGCCAAAAAACAAGTTGTGATCCCCTCAGGGTCAAATCCATCACTGCCACCAATAAATTGTAACGTGATCTCCTGGCGCTGGATTGGATACGGGGGGGCTAAAATCAAAGGCATGGGGGGTTCATCGATAACAGTTGAAACCCTGGCAATCTCTACATCATCCTCCACAAAAACAAATTCGTCGTTTTCTAGAGTAATGACAACCTGACCACCTAAGATGCCATTATCAAACTCCAGACAACGAATCTCTGCGAGATCATCCGGTTCAGTTGCCCGGCCAATCGGTGGATAATAAGCCATGGCTTCACATTCGCGCTGAACCCATGGATAAGGATAATATTCAGATGCATTTTCTGGCCCAGCAATTGTCTCTTGGAGAATTTGATGCAGGCGTCTTTTTTGATTCTCGGTAACAGTAATCAAAAAGGTGCGATGTTCTCCATTCGAAAAATAGTTTGCGTATAATAAAAATTCGATGCTGGCGTAATTCACACCCTGGTGTACAAATCCGCTTGACCCAAGTTGCTTTCCAACAGGGACATCTGGAGGTAACAAGATAATTTTGGGAACCTCCAACCCCTCGGCCAGTAAATACTTTAAAGTTTCAGGCGGACAGTTGACAAGAATATCCCCCATTTTTGTCTGAACAATAAAAGTATTATTGGGTAACTGGCGAACGTTTCCTTGAGATTTATTATTTCTAGTAATCATCTTTTTTGTGCGCTGCGAACTTTTTCACAGTATAACAGGTAAATCATTTTTCATCGAAATTTGTTAAGTATTTTACTTATTATTGATTGATGAAAAACTAATTAATTTTTTTAGTAAACCCTGGACAAATGCCAGAAATTTTCTTTGAAAAAATTCAACTACTCACATATACAATCTTTCCCTTTTCCGATGAAATGGGAAAAGGTACTGTGGTACCGGGCAAAAACAGTCTCCCTTGCCAGCGTATCTCAAGCGCGCTATAATCCCGTTTGCTTTAAAATTTTAGAGGAATTTTAGTTATGCCAATTTATACATATCGGTGTGAAAACTGTGGCGTGCAATTTGAGCGTCGGCAAAAGTTTTCTGATGATCCATTAAAACGCTGCCCAGAATGCAGCAAAAATGCTCTAAGAAAAGTGTATTTGCCGGTTGGAATTGTATTTAAAGGGTCTGGTTTCTATGCGACAGATAACCGATCCCCCTCGGGTGGCAAATCACTAACATCAAAATCAAAATCTGAATCCGAAGAAAGTTCATCTTCAACTTCAGGTGAATCAGATTTAAAGTCCACTAACGAGACGAGTAAATCGGAGACAAAGAAAGATTGAACTTGTTACTCACTAAAATTCTAAAACGCTCCCGATTGGGAGTTTTTTAATATTCAGATGTGGAGTAAGTTTATATACGGATGAGCTCTTTTTCTGAAAATATTGACCCGATGGATAATCCAAGCGCCTCATACAAATTTGGTGGAACGCTAATATCTGCGAGATAAAGCTCTCCAATCCTGGTTTGGGGGCCTTGGCTCAGCAATCCAGTTTTTGGGAGGGCTAATGTGAGGGTCGCGGTGGCTTTCATATGAGGATCAAACGCCTGCCCCGTGGTGGAATCCACACCTGAGGGGACATCCAAACTCAAGATGGGAGCCGGGTTCAAATTCGCCTTCCCAATGAGATCGGCAGTATCTCCGCTGGGAGCACCGCGTAAACTATAACCAATTAACGCATCCAATATTAAATCTGTCTTCTGGTAATTCTGAAATATCTCTTTGATGGATGATTGATAACCCCATTTCGGTCAAGATATTCATCTGGTGACCGGGTACATCCACAAATTGGGATCCAGGCCTGGATGTAATTATTTTGACTTCTGCACCCCAATTGTGCAAACGCCGGGCAGCTACAAGACCGCCCCCACCATTCCCACCACGCCCTGCTAAAACCAGCACGCGTTCCCTACCGGATTTCCTTCAAGAAAACGATGCCGGGCTAAAGCAGCCAGGTTTCGCCCAGCGTTTTCCATCATTTGGATTAATTGGATGCCGTAATCCTCAATCATCAAGCGGTCAACTTCGCGCATTTGATCTGCGGTGATGGCGGGGATATTCATAATTTTTAAGCCTCGCCAATTGACTGTAAATAATGCCGCACCATCAAAGCAGCAGTAGCCCCCTCCCCAGCTGCCGAAGCCGCCTGAGCCGTCGCGCCTTCACGGACATCACCTGCGGCGAATACACCCTTGAGCGAGGTTTGTAACTTCCCATCTGTGCTGATAAAACCATTTATATCGGTTTCGATATCTGAGGGCAAAAAAGTTGAATTTGGTGACATACCAATGAAAACGAATACACCATCGGGGGTCCAAATTTTAGTATCACCGGTCTTCGTATCTTTAGCTATTACACCGGTCAAACGATTGTCCTTTATCTCGAAGGCTTGCACTTCCTGGTTCATCACCAGTTCAACTTTGTTGATACGGGAAATCTTCTCCTGAAGAATACTGCTGGCTGTCAATTTTTCACGCGCCAGAACTGTGACCTTAGAGGCAAATTTGGTTAAGAAACAAACTCTCTTCGAGCGCACTGTTGCCCCCACCGATCACTGCAACTTCTTTATTTTTGTAAAAAGCGCCATCACAGGTAGCACAAAAGTGCACATTGACCCCAATCAATTCACGCTCCCCTGGAATTCCTAATTGACGATAACGCGCTCCAGTGGCAATTAAGACTGCCTTCCCTGCATAACAGCTCCCATCTCTAGTGAGAACCTCGCGGTAGCGTCCATTTATTCGAATATCAGTAACAACCTGCGCCTGCAAAATTTCAACACCAAAGCGTTTTGCCTGACGAGTCAAACGCTCAGCAAATTCATCCCCCGAAATTCCTTCATCAAAACCAGGGAAATTATCAATCACTTGAGTGACCCCGGCTTGCCCACCAGGTGCACCTTTTTCAATGATCAGCGTATCCAAACCTTCACGCGAAGTATAAATACCGGCGGTCAATCCAGCCGGGCCGCCTCCGATAATAACCACATCATAATAAGTGCGCTCAGCTTTGGTTGAAAGCCCTAACTTCTCCGCAAGTTCTGCATTGGAGGGCTCTACACGCACATCCCCATCTGGAAATACAATTGTAGGGACCCTTCGCATCCCATTATTTATTTCTTCGACATAGGCCATTGATTCGCTATCCTGCTCAATATCGACCCAGTGATAGTGAACCCGTTGATCGCCTAGAAATTGCTTAGCGCGTTTGCAATCGGGGCACCAGGTTGTGCCATATATAATAATGGTTTCGCGATTTTCAGCCATTTTAGTTCCTACACAGTTCAAAATTTGGAAAAATATCTGAGATTTATTCAGTTGTAGCGCGAATACAATCTAACAAGGCTTCAAACTCTTCACGACAACCGTTACAACGTTCTAAATGATCCTGAACCAAGGGCATCGCCTCGGCTGCATTTTTACCCTGTAATTTCAACTCTACAAATTGATCCACCTGCTCAAAACATTCTTCACAACCTATTTCATCAGGTTTGGTCGCTGCAATCGACCGCACCATTTTTTTCAGAACATCCAATGATAATTTCATGTCATACTCCTGCTTCATTGACGCTACTTTACCACCAACTCTTACCCAATTTCAAAAGCCGCCAATACATCATCCGGGGTTAATCCTTCTGACGATAACCGCTCTTGCAACCGTTTTCTGGCATCGTGGATCACCTTATACAAAGCATTGCGATTGGTTCCCATCCGCCGAGCGACTTCTTCTAATGGCATGCCACCGATCATCACAGCCATGATCACTTCGCGCTGTCTTTCAGTGAGCTCTTCATTTATCAGCCGCATTACCATATCCATCATCGATTGTTGGGCCGCGCGCTGCTCTGGCGTAGGGCCAGGATCAGAAAGAACTGCAGGGGTAAAATCACTGGCGTCTTCAGCAGGCATCAAGTCTTGCAATGAAATATCTTTCCAACGTTGTCGTCTCAATTCTGAAAAAGCAACCCGGACGGTAATTTTTTGCGCCCAGGTCGTAAATCGACTCTCACCCCGAAAGGTATTAATTTTGTCCAGGATTCTCACGAGGGCATCTTGCACAAAATCCTCGACGAGCATGTCTAAGTCCCCTCGCATACGGCTCGAGAGTGCAAACCTTAAACCTCTTACCAGGGTGACCCTTAAATCATCAATAGCCTCACCTGGATCAGGCCCACTCAACGCCGCGATCCATTCTGAATTGGTTCGATCTTGCATAGAATTTATCTCCTCCAAGTGATCCTAAACCCCGAAATTCTAATTGAACGTGCTTGAATTTCCAAAATATGGTTCTTATAATTTCGAGATATTCCGGGTCAGGTTGTGCAAATTATAGCATGGAGAGACAAATTCACAGGTCTGAGAGAAGTGCTAAGTTCGAAATTTGAGCCTGGTTTTCAGATAAATGGATCTCAAAAAAGTTTTTCTGAAAACTTTGTGTTGGGATTCGGCAAACCAAATGTGGGAGCCAATTTTGAAGTTGGCTCCCACAAATCAAATAACGAAATGTTTATTCAGCGCTCAACTTACCATCTGGGACAAAAGCAGCCCAGGCAAACCAGAATGTATCGTGATGAGGCAGCGCATCTAGCCTTGATCCTTGCAGGGACCCATCTACCGCTAACCCGGAATGAATCCAGCTGCTGCCGGTCTGCTCATCTTGAAAGATGCCATCACCGTTGCTGATGAAAGTTAGGGTTTGACCATCGAGCGTACTCAGGAAAACACCGGTAGATCCAATATCATTTCCCGAGGCTATTGATGAAGAATTTAGAGCCGAAGCGGTACCTGCTTTCCAAAAGACCACAATCGGGGTTTCGCCGAGAGTGTCATTGATCACCTGCTCTTCACTGAGGCGGGCAAAAGTATATGCCGAACCATTACCATCTGGGAGTAATACGCCCAATACGCGCTCCATCGGCAGTAGCCGATCATCCAATTCTCCAGCATACAAAAAAGGAGACTGATTGATATCGTCATAGCCCACATATGGATTGGAACCATAACTTCGGTTAAAGCCCGTATCAACGGAGAGGACTTGTCCATCTGGATTTTGTATTTTGAAATCGGCCCAGGAAATGATTGCGGCTGGTAAAAAGGTTAGCTGTGTACCAATGAGATCTCCTACAATGGCCTCACCACTGAACTGCTGCCACCAACTTTCGGTTTGTCGGTCATACATTACCAGATCACTGTTTCGCAAATTACCGCTCGTTCCGAACGTCAGTAATTCGCCTGCCAGGGTCGGACGTTCAAATACCAACGCGGTATTGCACAATGGGCAGAAGGTGACCACGACAGGGCGGCTCCCGACTGTGTCGTTGACGATCTCATGCCACATCAATATTTGCAGCGGGTATGCCCGGACATCACCACTCTCCTGGAAGATGATTACCGGTTCGCGGTCATCGAGCCAGTTATCTGCAGAGGCGATACTTTCAAATTTGGGGCTATCAATGGGCGGAATGCCGTCTGGGGGAGGTCCACCTGAGAATATCTCAGCATAAGGTATGCTGTGCAAACAGAAATTCGTGGTCCAATATTGGGTAGAAAAACGGACGTTCTCCCCCTCAAACGGATCATCGCATTCGTGAGCGTTCGCCCCCGAGGCCAAATTTTCAACTGGTTCTGGGGCGAGTGTTGGATTATCATCTTCATCCGTCGGAACTTTCGGTGCACTCGGCGGTGGAGTATCTTGATCGGATTTTTCGCTTTTTCCAAGAGTCGCCGTGGGAACAAGGTCAAACTCAATAGAAGAACTACACGCAACTAAAAAAAGAAGCAATATCAATCCAAAGGGCAAATATCTCTTTGACATCAAAGCACCTCCATTATGTCTTTTGATATGCTTTATGGATGAAGGCTTATCAAATGATCTTACAGCAGGCAGTCTGCTATAATCTGGCACTCATTAAAAATTGAGGAGTTGCGCATTCCATGACAGGTCTAATTTTGTAATATCGCTATGTCTTATCACCTAAAAGCCATCATTCAAGCTCTTATTGTCACCTTTTTATGGTCAACATCCTGGGTATGGATCAAGCTTGGTTTGGACGATATCCCAGCGTTGACTTTTGCAGGGTTACGCTACAGTTTAGCTTTTATATTTTTGTTGATTTGGGGAGTGCGAACCAAAAGTATAACCAAAATTACCAATTTTTCGCGCCAAACCCTTGGTCGATTATTATTGCTGGGCTTGTTGTTCTACACGTTGACGCAAGGTGCTCAATTCATAGGGCTAGCATATTTACCAACAATATCTGTCAATCTAATCCTCTCCTTTACTTCAATTTTGGTGGCTTTTCTGGGGATTCCCTTGCTAAATGAACATCCTACGAGTTGGCAGTGGGTCGGCGCAGCAATCTCTATTGCAGGAGCCAGTATCTTTTTCTACCCGATCAATTTGGCTGCCGGAGAGAGTATTGGCTATGCAGCGATATTAGTTGGTGTGTTGGCAAATGCCACCTCATCCATTTTAGGTCGGGATATTAATCGCCGCGGGGAGGTTTCAGCGCTCAACGTAACACTTGTAAGTCTGGGTTTTGGCGGGATAATGCTGCTGGTGCTGGGGCTCAGTTTCCAAGGGATGCCCACTCTGAGTTGGATAAACTGGTTGATTATTTTTTGGCTGGCACTGATTAATACCGCATTCGCTTTCAGCTTGTGGAACCTAACCTTAAAAACGCTAACAGCGATGGAATCCAGCATTATCAACAATACGATGATGATTCAAATTCCAATATTGGCAGTGATTTTTTTAGGGGAGGAATTGACGTTGAAAGAGTTAACCGGAATGATCGTGGCAGGGATTGGAGTTTTGATCGTTCAAATATTCCGGAAAAAGATTTAACGCAAATAACTGCAAGCCCCATCTAAAAAGCTGACTGAAGACCAGTTGCCCGTGGAGAAATTGTACCGTTCGATAGAAGTGCCACCTGTCAACTCGTTCGTCAACAACACAATGCCCTCATTACAGGTCTGAATTTCAAAGCTAACTTGTGGTCTGTAATCCTGGGTAGCCAACCAGATACAACCCGGTGTGGGAAGTTTGGACATATATTCGGGCTGCAAGAATTCAAGTTCCTGAGGGAAGACACCCATTTCCTGGAAGTAGGTCTCCACAGCTGAGATAATGGGTTCGGCGTTACGCTGAGTTATTCTGAAACAGGCAGAATCGATGGAATAGCTCCCGATAATGGGGAAGAGCTGAAGACTGATGACGAGAATTCCCCCAAAGAAATACATTCGCCGCCGAGTGAGATCATCAGCATATTTTCGCTGGAAGGGGTGACGCAATAAAATCCAAACAATCAATGATATTGGCCCTAAAAAGGCTGCCAAGCACGAAAGAACCATCCCTGCCCCAAATGCACCACCAAAATTGTGAACGCTGAAAAAGGCGATATAAATTAACAGAGTAAAAGTCAGCGTTAAATAAATAATCGCCAGCTTCCACGATTTCCATAAAATGAAAATATACAGCGGCAAAGAAACCGCCATCAGGGTTAGTAAGAGATACCACAATCCGGGATTAAAACCTGATCAGATGTCATCCGAATGCAGATGATAAATTACGCTGGCTTCAGGATGGAACGGAGAGGCTCCCCGTGGAAAGTGAAAACCTGCGGCGCCGGCATGACCACCACCGCCAAATTTTTTGGCGATTCGGGAGACATCCACCAAATCAGAATAAAGCGTCACGTAGGTCATCAACTGTCCTTCGCTGACCTTGTCTACATAGCAGTACCCAACTTCGTAACCCATCGTACGGATATGCGCACCCAGGTCCCCGGAGCCCCGGCGGTTGATCACCAATGTGCGGTAACCTTCAAAGGTAACCGTAAAACCATATCGACCAGCGGCCCGCCGAATTTCACGCAGGCGGAGACTTCACGAATCGTACCCCCCAACTCTATCATGCGCGCCAATTGTTTGGGGTCATCATCTAGTAATGGGCTCCATAAATCATCATTATTGGGGCGAGTGTAATGCTGGTAAAGCCCCTCATTGAAAGCCCCGGTATCTTGCTCAGCCCACCGCCAGATATCGCGATCTCCAATCAGGGTAATGGCTTTGGGAACTGGTTGGTTGGGGAAGAAATAGCGCCAGGTTAACACGCAGGCGGCCTCCGATGTATCGCGCACGCCGGCCCAGCCATCAGCGGTTCCATCCATCTCATCAATGGCCGATTTGTGATGATCAATCCAGGTAATTTGATGATAAGCCGCCAGTTTAACCATCTCTTCCTTTGGCAGCGAGAAGTCTACAATTAGAATATGATCAGCAACCACAACGAGATCAAGTGGAAGGCTATCTCCATAGTCCATCTCGTAGAGGCTGACATCCGTCCCCAGTGCCCGGCGTATAATGGCCCCACAAGCTCGGCCATCGGCGTCATTATGATGCAAGCAAAGCGTATTCATAAGTTTGGAGTATACTACAAAAACAATAGACGTTTTTTCAATAGGTCTTTGGGATGTTCTGTGGCTCAGATCCACCCCATCAAAGACATGCCCAAAGGACTTTTTTATGGAGCAACCGATGCGCGATAGAATTCGAAACTCCCTCTTCCGCCTGGCAAGAAAAGATGTGATCGATTTTCTAGATGACCATGAAGCGGATCTCATGCAGATTTTTCGGGAGGAATTACAGGCTGTGGATGACAGCATCCCCGAAGAAAATTTTTTTATTGATATTCGGATGGTAGCTTTGGGGGAGGAATTAATGATTGCGGTTTTACGCGCCCTGAAACGTTTTATGCGGGAAGTTTGAGGGATGTTCGATATAGAAATTTCGAGGGTTTCCGTAAAAAATCAGTAGCGGGAAAATTGTTGGTGGAATATTTGCAGATTAAAAAACCGTCAGCAGTGGGACTGGCATAAATAGAAGGAAAAATAAAACCAGTCCGAACGCCGCAACAATTTTGCGATTAGGTGTGAGCGGCGTTATTTGATCCAGGGGTTCAGCATGGAAGCGCCCCATGAAGAAGATGATGAGGGCCCAAAGCCACCAACCTGTCCACACAAAACCCAGCAGGACTAATAGAACTAAAATGATGGGGACAACTTTTCGAGCATTCTGCCCGAATAATACATAGAGCAAATGACCGCCATCTAATTGGCCAGCAGGAATTAAATTAAGGGCCGTTACTAACAAACCAGCCCAACCCGCCCAAGCAACCTGGTTGAGGGTCACATCCAAGCCACCATTTGGCAGCGGGCTTCCCGTGAAGAAATACCCAACCCAATATATAAGCGGGTTTATCCCTGGGAAATTATCAGGACGCGGCAGCCACTCGCCAAAGACGGCAAATTTCATGGCCAGATAAAGAAGCGAATTCCCTTCGAAACCTTGCCCCGATACAAATACGGCTGGAAGCGTATTTAATTCTGAGGTATAGAGGCCGTAAAGCAAAACCGGAATTGCCACCACCAACCCAGCATAGGGTCCCGCAGCCCCGATATCTAATAGAATATTCTTATTTTTGGGTGGAGATTTCAGTTGAATGAAGGCTCCTAATGTGCCAAAAAGGACTCACCGGAAAGGGGATGAAGTACGGCAGCGTCACCGATGATTTATGGTAGCGCGCCGCAAGGTAATGTCCAAATTCGTGTGCCAGCAAAATTCCCAACATACTGACCGCAAAAGGCCATCCTGTCCACAATTCCGACGCAATATAGCCCAACATAACCATCGTATCTTCACTAACAGGGCCGGTATAACCATACAACGTACCGGCTAATAATACGCTTAAAACAGTGAAGATAAATAAAATGAGATTAAGCCAGGGATTCGAAGGTTTCGGATCGATCACCCCTTCCAATAGAACGATCGTGTGCCGTTCATCTTCGATCCTAAAGAGCGGTGTCACTTCATGAGGACGCAAGACTTCTGCCAGTTGATCGTAAGCCAATTCGGAATTTAGCGTTAAATCCCCTTGGAAGCGCACCAAAAATTTTTGTTCGGGGGTTCCCCAAATGGTCAACTCGATTTGCATGACGCGGCTAACCAAGGAGGCATAAAAATTACTGTCTGAACCCTGCATTTCTCGAAAATTTTGATCCATATTTATGGCACCATTAAACAGAAGGCGGGAGTGGATGGGAGTCGAACCCACCGCGGCCCGCAACGCGACCCGCCACCGGTTTTGAAGACCGGGGAGCCCACCGGGACCCAACCACTCCCGAACAGAACATGCCAGATTATACCGCAACCTACAGTTGGATCATGGTTCTCTGGGAATTGCCCTGATGATGAGTAGGCATGGGGTGTGCTGCGCACACCCCATGCCTACTCATCATCTGTCAGTCACGGAGAGTCCCAAAGACCCTCGCTCATAAAAATTTTTATATGTTGAAACTGAAGAATTCGCCGCACAAAATATTATGTCATAAGGCAATGCGAACTGTCAGGAAAAATACATGACATTGTTCCGTTGACATGAAAAATACCGAATGGTAACCTTGCACCAACAACAAAAATATTCACTTTTAGTGTGGATTTCAACGTTAAAGGAGATTTAAATATGGCACTGAAAATTCTAGATGACTGCATTTCTTGCGCTGCTTGCGAACCCGTTTGCCCCACCGAGGCGATATTCGAAGGTGATGTAATTTTCGAGATTGACGCCGATAAATGCGTTGAGTGTGAAGGTCATTTCGACACCAACCAATGTGTGGATGTTTGCCCTGTTGATTGCATTGTTCAAGCATAGTCGAATCGTTATCGCCAACATCGCTGCCACATAATTACCAGAACAGTGTGACCAAAGCCCCCGCTAAGCGGGGGCTTCTTTTTTTACTTCCAGTCCTGCGAATGAAATCTCAAGCCTCCTCGAACCTGAACCGCCAAACCGCCAAACCGAAAATTACGATGGCAAAACCCGAAACGATCAATACTGGCAGCAGCACCGAATTTAGTCCTTGACCACGTTCAATAATGTTCTTGAAAGCCGTCATCGACCAGGCGAGCGGAGTTAGATAAGCCACCTTTTGAAAGGCTGCCCCAGTAAACTCCAAAGGCACCCAAGCCCCACCCAAACCAGATAAGACGAACATCGGTATCAGTGAAAAAACAACCACCTGTTCAGAAGTCTTCGATAGAGTGCTGATCAGCAATCCCACCGCAGCCGCAAAAGCAGCTGTGGAAAACGCCACCAGGAATGTAGCAAATGGTGCGCTGAAATAAGGCACATCTAAAAACACCTGTGCGAAGATAATCAGGATGCTAAACTGGGTGAAGATCATGGTGACCATCGCCAGATAATGACCCAGTAAAATCTCATAACGGCGGATGGGGGTAGTCAGTAAACGCCGCAATGAACCAGATTTCCGCTCCAGTACTAAGACTTCTGCTGCGCCAATCAGGCCGGCGATAGCAAACTGCACCATCATTCCTGGGGATGAATGTGTAAAGGCATTTACTTCCGACGCTTCATCATTAAAATCTTGCCCTGTGTGATTGGTCACCAAAATGACCGAGGGAGTTTCCCAGGCTGAGACGGCTTCTTTCAACGATGTTGCGAAATAAGCCTTTTGAACTCCATCATCGGAAAACAGCTCTATCCCTGCGCGGGTTTGTGTGCTGAACTCCGCCGTTTCAGCCGCGCTGAAGAGGCGACTGACTGCATTTTGAATTGCCCATTGCGCTGTGGTTCCGGCACCAGTTTCAGTATTGATGATCACGTCGAGAGAAGGTGTGCTGCCCTCGATGATGGCAGCGCTGTACCCTGAGGGGATGATGACGATGGCAGCTATCTCTCCCTCTTCCACCTGGGTTTTAAGATCAGCAAGTGTTTGACCTTCTTCGGGAGTAAATGGTCGGATCGTCTCTGAGAGGGCTAACAGCTCAAAAAAGGGCAACCCTACCAAGCCCTGGTCCTGATCGACCAAGGCGACAGGAAGTCTGAAATCTTCCAGGCTGTCTGTGGATTGTTCAGTAAATACAAATCCAAATAACACAGTAAATCCAATCGGCATCACGATCAGGAAGAAAGCTGCCTTCCAATCTCTGACAATTTGCAATAAATCTTTGAGAGCTAAATCGATTATACGCATAATATTTTCCTTTAAGCAAAGCGTTTGCGGAAACGCAGCACGCCGATGACGAAGAAAACCGCAGCCCAGGCCAAGAGCACAACTGAATTACTGAGAACATCGGCGGGAGTACCACCTTCCATCGCAATCTGCAGTCCTTCAACAGCCCACCCTTGCGGCACCAGATGAGAAAGTGTGTTTACGATTTGAGGTGGGTTAGGCATACTGAATACAAAAATTGGCATCATCCCTAACATCCCCATGATGGTCACAAAACCACCGATCATCAAACCTGCCTGACGTTCGGTTTGCGCCAGGGACATCAGGAAGATTCCAAAAGTGGAAGCGGTTAACGTCATAGCAATGATGATGGGGAGCAAAGTTACTAACCGGCCCCATTCAATTTGAAAGACTAGGTTTCCGAAAAGCATCAAAACCGTGATTTGAACAAGGATCATCAACACCCCAGAAAGAAACTTACCACCCAAAATCTGAGCTTGATGCGTGGGCGTGGTAAACAAGCGGGGGAGTGTGCCCTTGATTTCTTCGGTGAGCAAACTTTGGGCTGTGCTCGCACCAGTGAAAAATACGTAAAAAACCGTCATTCCGGTCATCATCATGCTGATGATGCCAGCTGAAGTGAAACCGGCAACTTTTTCACCGACAGGACTTTGCACATTCAGAAGAACAGGATTTTCTCCTTGGGGTTGAGAAAATTTTTCTTGGAAATATGCGCCAACGACAGCTTGAGACATAGCGTCGTCAATCGGTACGCCATCCTCGACCAGTTGCTCAAAGGTGACCTGTAACGTAATACCAGAACTGCTGAAGCTATCCACAAATTGCTGCACAACTCCTTTGACGATATCGGGTCCAATAGTTAATCCGGGATCCTGATAAAACTCGATCCGCGCGTCACCTTCAGGAAGAGTAAATGAATCGCTGAAATTTTCAGGGATTAAAATAGCAACCCCTGCTTCCTGATTGTCCACTGCGATTTTAGCCTGGGCAGGATCTTCCATAACGGTGACACTCATCAAATCTGAAAAATTTTCGAACTGCAGCATTTCTGTCAAGAAATCCCCCATAGAATTTCCCTGGCTGGCTGCCGCTCCCTGGGGATAATTTTCAGAAACGGTCCCCACTAAAGTTTCATCCAACTGAATTTCTCCAGCATCTTGATTGACAATGATCACTTTGGTAACCGGGATTTTGAAGCTCTCACCCTCCCCATCATTGCCACCAAACATGATATAGAACATCCCTACCAATAAGATCGGAACAGCAAACATCATCACTAAAGCAATCAAACTGCGGAAGTATTGGGTCATATCTTTTAAGGCGATATCAATAATTTTTTTCATAAGCTTTTCTCCATATAGACAGGGGGACGGAGGACGGGAGACTGGGAAATAACCGGTCAACCGTTTTCTGCCATCAGGCTGCGGTCAGTCCCGCAATGCTCGCCCGGTCAGGTGCAAGAAGACGGCTTCAAGGTTGGGTTCCTGTATCTCTACTGACGTAATCCTTGAATCTGCTTTAGCGGCAGCTTCAAAGATTTCAGGGAGGACGATATTGCTGTCATTTGCAAGTAAAGTCAGGTGCCCGTTGTCCGCAGTAACCTGTTGAACTCCCGAAATTGTCTTCCAGGCTTCAATCACTTTGGCGGATTCGGTGTTGATCGTTAACTCGATGCGGTCCAACCCACCGATGATCTTGACCAGTTCATTGTGGGTACCGCTGGCAATGATCTTCCCGTGATCCATGATCGCAATATGATCTGAGAGTTCCTGGGCTTCTTCCATGTAATGGGTCGTGTAGAACACGGTCATGCCCTGCTGGTTGAGCTCCATCACACTGTCGAGAATATTGCGGCGGCTTTGGGGATCAATCCCCACGGTGGGTTCATCCATGATGACGACCTCCGGTTTATGGAGCAAGGCAATGCCAATATTCAAGCGGCGTTTCATTCCACCAGAGAATTTTCCTACACGCCCTTTCTGGCGTTCTCCCAATCCGATGATCTCCAAGATTTCATCTACTCTCTTTTTTAGGGGATCACCTCGCAGGCCATACATTTTGCCCCAAAATGTCAGGTTCTCTTGCGCTGAGAGATCTTCGTACAAAGCAATATCCTGTGGAACGACACCAATCGCGGCTTTGGTCTGCATGGATTCTTTCTCAACATCAAAACCGCTGACCAAAATTTCTCCCTCGTCTGGCTTCAACAAACCTGAGATCATCGAAATCGTGGTGCTTTTCCCGGCCCCATTCGGACCCAATAAACTAAAAATTTCACCCCGTTGCACTTTAAATTCAATGCCCTGCACGGCGTAAACCTCACCAAAATCCTTGTGTAAATTTTCGACACGTATAGCTAATTCATCTCTCATGATATTCTCCTTACAATAATTACCCAATTGAGATTATGATTTGTGTTTGACATTTTTATCATCTGGCTGTGGCGAAGCCACGCACATTATGCCAATAAATTTGTAGCTAGAGTTTATCCGAGGGCAGGTTTCCTGCCATCGGACGTTTCGTAAACTTGCACTTGTCTTTCCGTACAATGTACACTCGTACAATATGAAAAACTCCGGGTTCGGTTAAAATGGAGAAACCATGGAACCATTTTTGATAAATATTCGCTCGAAATTCGATAAACACCCCGAACTCTGGTTCTTCTTGTTTGCCAATGTAGTGTTTGCAGTGATGTATATTTGGTCACTGTTTTCCAATCCTGCGCTTCTTGAACCCGCAAATTTGATCATTTTCACAACCCTGACATTAATCCATATGGCCATCCATTGGAATCTCCTCGTTATTGGAGAAGATGAGAAATGGTTTTGGCCTTACGTTATCGTCCAGGGAATTTTAGCTTTCGCCATCGTTCAACTCTCTGAAAATATTGGGATGATATTTGCTCTTTATATGGCCTTAATTGGCGAAATCGTCGGCTCTGGTCGGCGCAAATCGTGGGTTCTACTCGCCATTTTTTACTTTATGTCGCTGTCCTTAATCAATTACATTTTTCTAAATGGGGCCGAACAATCAGGCTGGTGGCTAATCGGTACGCTCCCCATGATCGTTTTCGTAATTATGTACGTCAGCCTGTACACCCGAGCTTCCAATGATCGCGATCGAGCCCAGAAACTGCTGGATGAGCTAGAAATTGCGAACCGCCAATTGGCCGAATATACGAACCAGGTCGAAGAACTGACGTTGACAACCGAACGTCAGCGCATGGCCCGAGAACTCCACGACACTCTTGCACAAGGTTTGGCCGGGCTGATTTTGCAGCTCGAAGCTGCTGATGCGCATATCGCAGGCCAAAACGCCCCCAAAGCACAAACCATCATCCAGCAAGCAATGAGCCGTGCACGCACAACTTTAGCAGAAGCTCGACGGGCAATCAGCGATCTGCGAGAAAAACCACCTACGCCAACTGACCTTAATCAGGCCATCAAAAATGATGCTGAACGGTTCCAATCTTCAACAGGAATCCCTTGTACACTCAATTTATGTAAACAACCGGCTGTATCTCACCAATTGGCAGAAAATATCCTGCGCGCGATCAATGAGGGTCTGATGAATATCGCCCGTCATGCAGAAGCAACCGCAGTAAATCTAAAAATGACCTGCAAAGATGATTCTATTTTGATAGAAATTCGGGATGATGGGATTGGATTTGACCCAGAAGAAGCCGTTGGACGAACGGGTCACTTTGGATTAGTAGGGATGAGAGAACGCACCCGGCTTTATAACGGCTCATTGACCATTGAGAGTCAGCCATCCCTGGGGACCACGCTTAAGGTACAATTACCAATAATTGAAGAATAATTAGAAGCCGAATACCGATGACTGAAACCATCCGATTACTCATTGCTGATGACCACTTGATCGTGCGTCAGGGATTGCGCTTGATCCTTGAAACTGAGCCTGGCTTTGAACTAATAGGCGAGGCCAGTGATGGTGGCGAAGCCGTCCGCTTCGCCACAGATTTGCATCCTGATGTGGTCTTAATGGATTTACGCATGCCGCGCGTTGATGGGATCAGTGCAATCAAACAACTGCGACAAAAGCTGCCCCAGATCGCCATCGTCATCCTGACAACCTTCAATGAAGATACCCTCATGCGAGAAGGTTTGCAAGCTGGTGCACACGGCTATTTACTCAAAGATACTGACCGGACTACGCTGTTCAACACGATCCGGGCGGCGGCCAGGGGTGAGACTTTATTACAGCCTGAGATAGTCCAACAATTGCTGACCCCTTTCCCAAACCAGGGTAAATCAACCTCCCCAAGTATACAGGCAGATCTTTCAGAGAGAGAAATTCAAGTGCTCGAACTCGTGGCCCGGGGAGACACGTCCAAACAAATCGCGCATCATCTGGGGATCACTGAGCGAACCGTCAAAGCTCATCTCACCAGTATTTATAATAAACTCGGGGTTGATTCCCGGGCGGCTGCCGTTTCAGAAGCCATGAAGTTGGGGATTTTAGGAAATTAAAAGGAATGCCAGTCCTCTAGGATTGGCATTCCTACAATTACTAAACCAGCGAACGCCGGGCAAATATCCACAAAATTATCAATATCAAACCACCGATCATGAAAGGTGCCCCAGGTCCAACCCATTGGAAAATGGCACCCATCACCAGAGGGGTGATTGCGTTCGCACTACTATAAAACGAAGACGAAATTCCCAGGGTGCCGCCAACATCATCGGCAGCAACACGTTTGGTAAGGGAACTGTTAATCGATGGTTGCAGTACCCCACCACCAATTGATGCTGGGATCATGGCAATGAGCAGCCAAGCAAAACCAGCCCAGCCGTTATTGCTGTCATCAGGTAGGTCAATTTGAATTTCTTGAACAGGCGGCGTTTCTCCTGGTTGTCCGACCTCAGCAGTAAGTTCTTCACGCACCTCAGCTTCCGAATACCAGGGAACAGTAACCGCGGGGGTCACCGCCGACAGGATCAGTCCAATTCCCAAAACGAGTAACCCCATCAGGATCAACCATCGATCTCCAAATTTGCAACTCCATTTTCCAACAAAGTAACCTTGCACCATCACCACAATAATGCCAATATAAACAAATAATGCGGAATTGCTGGAGGCGTTCATCCCCAATCGGTTGAGGGTAAACAAAGAGAGCAGCTGCTCGAAACCTCCAAAAGCAAACTGCTGGAAGAACATCAAAATTAAAAAGAAAGCCAACTTGTGGACGGCGTAAAGCGGAGAACATTGCACCAAAACCGAAACTTGATTTATTGGAATTCTGTCCGCGTTTTTCTGGAGGATGCGATTCTTCCAACCAGAAATAGGTTAGCAAAATCGAAATCAAAGAGAAGGCGGCCGCGACAAAAGCAGGGACATGATAATTATTTCCACTGGCTGCCAGAGAAACAAATGCGATCACGGGTCCAATAATAAAACCCAAGCCAAAGGCCGCACCAATCAAACCTAAACCCTGTGTGCGGTTTTTCTCTGTGGTGTTATCGGTAATAACAGCCTGAGCGGTGGCAATATTCGCACCTGAAATCCCATCGATAATGCGGGAAATAAAAAGGAGAACTAAGGAATTTGCAAATCCCAACAACAAGAAACCAAGAAAGGTGCCTATCTGACTGACAATTAAAACCGGACGGCGTCCAAAACGGTCAGAGAGGCGCCCTAAAATCGGAGCACCTATGAATTGCATGATTGGATATGCCGCCCCAAGGGCACCAATTACAAAAGCATTGGCCCCAAATGAGGCCGCATACAGAGGCATCAGAGGAATTATGATTGTTAAACCTAACAAATCTATTAGAACGATGACAAAAACGGGCAGTATTTTCTTGATATCGAGTTTTTGATCCTCGTTGTTTTCTTCTGTGGTAATGGTGGGGTTCTCACCTGTCATTTTGGTAGTCTCCTAATAGTTGCTTGATTTATTTTGCATTTTGTAGTCGTTCAATAACATCATCCAGCCACTCTAGTTCAGTTTGCAAATGCCGGACTTGATGTTCGATCATCCATTGGAAATTCCCAGGGTGCGGAGGGATTGCTTCCACTTCGCTAAGTTTCTTAACCAATTCAGTGCGTCGCTGGGTTAGCAGGTTGTCCCGCTCCTCATCTGACAATAAATCCATAAATGCCAGGCCGATATCATTATTGAATTGGGCGGGGGTGTAGCTTGCCAAATTATCTCTGAGCAAACCGTGAAAAACACTCTCCCCCTCTGGTGTTATGCTGTAAATTCGCCGAATTGGACGGTTGCCTTCTTGCTGCTCTTCAACTGCAATCCAGCCATCTTCGTGCATTTTGTTGAGCAGATAATAGGCTGTCGGACGTTTGAGGTCAACACACACTGTTAAAAAGGCATCAATAAAATCATTCAGTTGATAGCCGTGCATTTCCTGGGCGCGCAACAACCCTAATAAGAGCAATTTCCGATCCATCAGATATCCTAAGAATTATTTGATTAGTCAGATCTGACTAATCAAATAATTTTATCTCTGTTATTCTAGATGTCAAGGGTCTAATTTATCTTCTTGCCAAAATGGAACTTTTGTTCTATAATATTAGGGTCAATTTTCCATTCACCCAAAGGAGATACCCCATGTCAAACCACCCTATCGTCCATATCGAGTTCTCAGCCCACGACCGAGAAGCTGCGGCCCAGTTCTACCACGAGATTTTCGGCTGGGAGATTCAGCATATGCCTGAGATGAACTACTCTTCTTTTATGTGCGATGATAAACTCGGCGGCGGGTTCAATCCCGTCACCGAAGAAAATCCGGCTGGCACTGTTACGGTTTACATCCAGGTCGATGATTTTGAAGCAACCCTGGCTGAAATTGAAGCCAAAGGCGGTAAAACCATCATGTCTAAGACCGAAATCCCTGGTGTTGGCTGGTTTGCCTTTTTCACCGACCCCACCGGAAATCAGGTTGCGCTTTATAAGGGAATGCCGCAATCCTAAGATTTGCTCTCCAAACACAAAAGCCACCTCAAAAAAGGTGGCTTTTTCTTTTCCGCCGATCTGCGATAATATTGCAGTATGGATCACTATATCGAGATTTACTCAAACCACGCCGATATTTATCACCGGATGATCGCGGCGGAGGATGTAGACGGTAACCTGCTCCCCGCGCTCGAAAAAGTCACCCCGCTGACCGGCAAACGGCTCCTTGATTTAGGCAGCGGCAGCGGGCGAATTCCGTTGCTCTTACACGCGCAAGCAAACCAAATCGTCGCACTGGATTTGCACAGGGGGATGCTGCACGAGCAGCAGCAGCAGCGAGATCAGATTCAAGGAAACTGGAGGTTGATTCAAGGAGATTTGCGCGTGCTACCGTTTCCCAATAATTGGTTCGATATCGTAACATCTGGCTGGGCAATCGGCCATTTCCAGAGCTGGCATACGGAGGATTGGCGCAACCAGGTTGACCACGCAATCAATGAGATGCTGCCGCGTCGCTAAACTCGGAGGTGGGCTAATTATCATCGAAACATTAAGTACCGGCAGCACCATCGCCGCACCGCCTACCGCGGGTTAGGAGAATATTATCGTTATCTGGAAAACCAATGGGGGTTCACCCGGCAGGAAATTTCGACTGACTACCAGTTTCAAGATTTGGAAGAAGCCATAGAAATGGCGGGGTTTTTCTTTGGGGAGGCGCTCGCACGAAAGATACTGGAGAAAAATTGGGTACGGCTCCCTGAATGGACTGGGGTGTGGAAAAAGAAAGTAAGGAACAAGTGATCTAGCTACCGGACACTTTGCCGTGAATAGCTAAAACAGCTCATTAATAACAAATAGTTGATCGGCTCACCACCTTCGGTTAAAGTTAAGTTACGACACAAAACTTGACCAGGAGGAGCGCGATGCCGATCAACCACCAATATCATACCTGGATTCAGCGAATTCGGGAACTGCGACCGGGGCAAAGGATCACACAAGTGAGAAACTTTGCGTGCTGCTGGTGGGGATCCACCAGAGCCGGTCGGTGACCCTGAGTAAGGTCGCTGGAAAAATCCCCGGAGAAGCCAAGCTGTTGAGCACCGTGCGTCGCTTGGGACGCTTCTTGGATAATCCTGCCATCCGGGTGCGGGTCTGGTATGAGCCGATCGCCAGACAGTGGTTGGCCACTCAATATCGGTATTTGGGTGAGATCCGTTTGGTCGTCGATGGTACCAAGATTGGCGCCAGACATCAACTGCTGATCGTCTGTTTGACCTACCGCAAACGAACTATCCCGATTGCCTGGACCTGGGTCCCGCACGTCCGTGGACACAGCAGTACTCGCAAGCAACTGGCTTTGTTGGCTTATGTACGCAGCTTGATCCCGGCTGGAGCGGCGGTTTTCCTGGTCGGTGACTGTGAATTTGGTGCTGTCGGCGTACTCAGACAGTTGAAACGTTGGCATTGGTTCTATGTCTTGCGTCAAAAATCGGATACCTGCTTGTGGTTCAACGAAGCCCAAGGCTGGCAGCCCTTCGGCAGTTTCATCCAGAAACCCGGTCAGAGTTTCTGGTTGGGCAGCGGATATCTGGCTCGGAATCACATCTTCCCGGTCAACTTGCTGATCCATTGGAAACGCGGTGAGCAGGAGCCCTGGTGTCTCCCTAGAAGCATTGGGATGATATGGCCACCAACTTGCCTGACAAACGCATGGCTTTGCGCTTTTATGCTTTTAGACCGTGGATCGAGGAGATGTTTGGTGATTTCAAGAAACATGGTTTTGACTTAGAAAGCACGAAACTAGGCCATTTCCAACGTTTATCTCGCCTGACCCTGGCGGTGGCTATTCTGTATGTCTGATTGGTCTCTGTAGGGACCCAAACCATCCGTTCCGGTGATCGTCACCTCGTTGACCGCAACGATCGACGGGATTTGTCTATCTTTCAAATCGGCTTACGTTTTATCGAAAGGCGTTTGACTAATGCACGACCTATCAAAATTCCGCTATGTTCTTTCCGCTAATCCAAAACTGTCGGGTAGCTAGATGTGTATTTTTTATCATTTTTTCTAGGTGTAGTAATAACTCATGTTTGCTAATACTGGGATTACACCAAAACTCCAAAATTCCGTACTATCAGTTTCTAATCCTAAAGCGTCAATAACTAGTACACGATGGCGTAAATACATTGGCAGATAGATTATACAGTGAGTGGACGGCCAGCATAAGTCCACTTGAAGGGCTTTGCCATCGTTTTGTTGAAATAGTCGATGAAAGCCAGGATACGCTCTCGCAATTGATCAACCGAAGTGAAATTACCCCGCTTGAGAACCCGGCGGACCAAAATACTGAACCAAATTTCAATTTGGTTCAGCCAGGAAGTGTGCTTAGGTGTGTAGACAAATCGAATGCGATGAGCTGTGTCTTGTAGGAACGCAGATCGAGATTGCATGGATTTCAAGATGCCGGACTTGCCTTTTATGCCCAAGTCAGTTTTGATCCCACAGCGTTCTGCCACCAGGCGAACCAGGCTTTCCGATTTGTGGGTATTGAGTTGATCGACGATGAAGATCCACTCGCCATCCGGGTCGATCGACATGGTTCGAGAGATGTGCGCCAGGAAATCTGCTTCTGTGCGGGTCGTGCCAATGGAAGGTGAAACCAGCTTACCCGTAGCGACTTCAAAATTGGCAATCAATGCTTGGGTACCATGTCGGATGTATTCGAATTCGCGCCGTTCCACCAATCCTGGTTTCATGGGTAGGGTTGGATGCTCACGTTCCAAGGCTTGGATCCCTGTTTTCTCGTCGGCACTCATGATATGGACACCCTGTTGGTGAAGTTCTGGTGCCGCAGCATACAACTCGCATACTACCGTGACTTCTTTGTCGAATTGCTCAGGGTCATCACAACGTTGATTGTTCAGCCATCCACGCGTCTGGTGCGGCTTGAGATCAGCATCGCTTTAAAAAACGTCCCGCATGGCGGGCTGAGATACTCTCTACAATGCCTTGTTTGACCGCTTCATCAGCTAACTCGGCAGGTGTCCAGTGCGTTACTGGCCGGTCATATTCTTCCGGCGATTCACAAGATATCGCCACAATTTGGCAAATCTGTTCTGCTGTGAACTTGCCCGGTGTACCACTCCGAGCCTGGTCACTTAGTAGCGTGAGAATATACTCGCCCAGCTCTTTATTATCTGCTTCCGTTTCAACTGATACCAGGTTTTCAGCTTCATTGGCCCAGCGATCTCGCCATTTCCGCGCCGTCTCACGATGGCCTTCAAGCCGCTCTGCTATTTCCTGGTTGTTGATACCATCATCCGCTAAAAGAATGATCTTTGCACGGGTCACATGAACTTGTTTGCTATTGGCTTTGCGGACTATTCTCTCCAACTCTGCTCGTTGGCGGGTTGTCAACTCAATTTGGCTCGCTTTTGGTCCTCTCATATTTTTTTACCCTTCCTATCATCCTTGTCATATTGTTCGTATTCTAGCGACCCTATCTTACTTTATTTCGCCGGTTTATTTTAGCCATTGTGTACTAGTACATTTAGGCATCTATTTGTAATAATCTTAAGGGATAGTAGGTGGCAACTAGATATTTTTTATTGCTATATAATAATCCTTGGGGGTATGTTAGTTTTTGATCTAGGTTGTACTAATTTGGTGCCGCTTTTTCTGCTGGCACCTTTTGTTTACAACGAGTTCGTAGCTTTTCGCGTTTACAATTAGGATAACTGTCACCTATTCCACGTTATAATCTAAATGTTCGCTGAAGAATTTCAGTTAGCCCCGCTGTTAACCGGATCATCTTGAACAGACTTACAAGGAGTCGGATATGAATGGAAATCCAAACCCTGATCTCGACCTGATCGAAACCTGGATCGCGAAAGGGCAGTTCGAACGAGCTCTGGAGCCTATTGAAGAACTTGCCCTCGAAAATCCGAAGAATGCCCGCGTGTGGAAAAATTTAGGCATTGTGAAACAGAAGCTCAAAAATTATGAGCAAGCAGAAAGACATCTTCTCCATTCCATAGAACTTAACGAAACCGATGTCGATGCCTATTGCTCACTTGGTGGCGTTTACTTTTCAATGGGTGATTTCGACAAAGCGATGGTCTGTTTCAAAAAAGGCCTCGATCTCTCAAGAAACAAGAGTACTTACGCACTGCTTAATTATCTTGTTCTGCGGAGTTGTAAAGGTACGATTAACGAAGCCCTGTCCGGCTTGGAAGATGCGCTCAATGACGGTGCGACACGCTGCCGGGAAGATATTGACACGGGCCGCAATTTGCCTTGGTCTTCCTACGACCTTGCACAAATATACTTGTTTCGAGGCGAAATGGAGCTTTGCCGCGAAGCGATCACGCAAGCTGTGCGCCTGTCAAGCGCGATATGGCAACTGGATTCAGCTATTTTTACATACCGGTTGATGGCGGAATTGATCAACGAAGAAATCCGTGTAAAAGCCTTGACAATCATTGACCTGATCGATACTTTCAAGAGTGAATATTTTCCTGAACCTGATAAGAAAAAATGTTTTGTTATTATGCCATTTGGAAAAAAGCTAGATGAGGCGAAAGTCGAAGTCGATTTCGATGAGGTTTACAACAACTTCATCAAGCCAACCGTCGAAGGCGCAGGACTCAATTGCATCCGCTGCGATGAGGTGGATGAGGCGGGCAACATACATAAGAGGATGTTCCAATTGATCTGGTACGCAGACGTTACCATTGCCGATGTAAGTCTACCGAACCCCAACGTCTTTTATGAGTTAGGTATACGACACGCCCTCCGCAAGGCTGTCACGGTCATCATCCGGAATAAGAATGCCAGCCTTCCTTTTAACATCGCTAACATGAACGCTATCGAGTACGATTTTATAGATGGCATGGGTGATGAAGAGGTAAAAACCCGAATCCGACAGGCCATTTCAATGGGTCTCAAGGCGGGAGAATCCGACAGCCAGGTGAATGAAATACTCAATCTAGTTATCTCCGATCGCCCGCGCGCAATCGGTAGCTGCGACATCTACAGCTACCCCATTAAGAACACCGGAAAGACACTCTCCATCATCACAGGTGATCTGCGCATTGTTCGCGGTATCGATGTCTGGTTGAATTCAGAGAACACAAATATGCAGATGGCGCGATACTTCGACTTTGCTATCTCTAGTATCATCCGTTTCGAGGGCGCAAGAAAAAATAGAGCCGGGCATGTTATTGATGACCTCATCCAGAATGAGCTAAGTGAGATTATGGAAGGGGAACGCAGCGTCCCTGAAGCGACAGTCATCGCCACTGGACCGGGAGAGTTGGAAAAAAAATGTGGAGTAAAAGCGATCTTCCACGCGGCTTCCGTCAGGGGAGCTGTCGGAGAAGGTTATGAGCCAATTCGCGGCATCCACCGATGTGTCACCAATGCGTTGATGCTGATGGACGATCCTGAGAAAAACTACACTGGTACCAAGCTCTCGAGCATTCTTATTCCGCTATTAGGCATCGGTTTCATCCGCGGCGATTTTAGGCCTCTCCTGGAGCGCCAAGTTGAGGCCGCTATCGAATATGTCACGGAAAACCCAGCATCCAATGTCGAAAACGTTTTCATCCTTGCTTGGAGTGAACAAGAACTCGCCCTCTGCCAATCCGTGTTCCGTTCTTTCGAAAGTCTCGGTACTCCAGTCAAGACCAAACAAAAGAAAATTAAGTGAGATCAGCGACAAAATGTCTAAAACCCTTCAAGTACTAGTTTTTATGCCAATGTTACCCGGTTACGAGATCGTTAGGAAAACGGTGGCGGATGCAATCGCCGGCGCGCATCTTGAACTAGTATGGTTAGAAGACCTGCTTGAAGATTGGGAGTGGCTGGACTGGCTCTATGCTTCTGTCAACAATTGCGACCTCGTTGTTGCTGATCCGTCAAAACACAACGCCTTCGTTATGTACGAACTCGGTATAGCTCACCCGAAAAGGCAGCCAACTCTCATCGTCCTCGACCGAGAGGATTCGCAATTGAGTGGTTCCCTGGATGGGTCACCTTTCCGACCTTACTCCAATGATCACCTCGAAGATTTCGCAAACCGACTCCGATCTGATCTCTTGGTGATTACGAGAGCCATTAAGAGCGAGGCGGTGCCGATACCAAATGCTTCTACTTATTTTCGCCACGCTGAGTGCCTCATGACAAGGTTTGTTGATGAGACTGGCCAGAATGTCGATGCCGTCGATGAAATCACTTTCAACCGACGTTTGAACCACGCAATGAGCCAGGGTACCTTCAAACCTGCCCTCGCGGGCACACCTCTCGGTGAAGCGGGACTCCTAACAGCTCTCATCCGGTCCTCTAGGATGGTCCAAACTATGGCCGCTATGCGGGAGTGGATCGACCGACATGTCAAGACATAAGAAGATTTAATGGCATCTAATCTTAGCGTTTTCGAAGTCATGATTCACCACATTGATGCAGACAAGACCGGGGCATTGCTCCTTCAGCAACGGCTGAGGCAAGATGGGATCCGTGCAGGCTTGACCGAACTGTCCGCGGCAAAGGGAGGTAACCGTGACAAAATTTCGCGGCATTCGCTGTGTTTGATCGGACCGGCCTTTAGTGAAAGAGATAACGCTAGTGTGCTCTGCGATCCATTCGATTTCGTGTATGTTAAATCTAGTGTTAAGGCAGACATACTAAGTGGGAATGTATTCTCTTCATATGGGAAATTAGTGAATCACATTATCCATGGTCGAGAAGGTGTGCTCATCAATGCAACCGAGCTCCGTCGTAAAACGTGGCTATCTTACGAAGCCATCGCTAGCCAGTTTACGGATGTTTGGTTCGACACCATGCCTGATGAAGCGATTGAAATGTTTCTAAAGCATTTACCTCGGGCCGCAAACATTCTCGACGCTGGCTGCGGACCTGGCCATCACTCGCGCTTCTTCAAAATGGCCGGTTTTAATCCTGTCGGAATTGACTTTTCTTGGTCTATGCTCGCGATTGCAAAGGCCAAAAACAAACATATATCCTTCGAGCATGGGGATGTACTCTTAAATCCTATGCCACGAGCCTACTTTGATGGTGTCTGGTCTGCTGTCATGCTCAATCACATTCCGGCTGAAGATTTGCCAATCGCTCTTAAAAACCTTGTCACTTCGCTCAGGTGGGGAGGAATCATCGGGCTTAATTTCCAGGTTGGCCGACCGAGTGAAATCGTCAGCCGCGATAGAGATCATCGCTTTTTCGAGTACCCAGCAGACGAAAATGGAATCCGGTATCTTCTCGAGGCACTTGGCATCTGTATCGTCGACACCCATTTCGGTACAACGACTAGAAATTTATACGGGCTGCCATTGGAAATGCGCTTTGTTACAGTCGTTGGACGGAAGAAGAGTGTCGAGTAACCCGGTTCAATCGCAACCAAAAACGGGGTCGCGGAAAGCGGAGTTATAGATATTTCTCCCAATGAAATTTTTTAATCTAGCCACCGGACAGTTTCCGATTATGAGTAAGAGAGGAAGGATATTTTGAGGTTTTCACCATTGGTAAGCAACCTTTCAGCCATGTTTCTGCCAATGCGGAAGAGGCTGAGGTCCCGGCGGTCACTGCGATCAACCAGATGACGTTGGCCGGATTTGATGACCCGAGAGCCAAAAGCAAGTAACCAGACATAGAGCAAAACGACGGCCAAGGTCAGCCGAGACAAGCGTGAGAAATGTCGCAAATGAGTACTTTCCAAATCAAAGCCATTGGATTTCATATCGCCGAAAGACTCTTCAATCCACATTCTTCTTTGATATGCTTGGCGAGTGGCTTGGGGGCTCTCCAAGTTGGTGGCCAGCAGCCAGGGGTTTTTCTCACCGGGTTTCCAGTAGGCCAAGAAATTGACCGGGTAAGTATACTTAGCGGTCAGAGAGCAGCCTTCCAGCCACACGGATTGACCCGCTTGCTGCACCAAGCTGTCCAAGCACTGAAAGTGCGTTTGACCCTTCTGACACAGCAAATAGCGGCCCTTTTGGCGCAAAACATAACGCCAATGCCACTTTTCGAGCTGTTTTTGTACGGCTACCTCGCCAAACTCAGCGTCTCCGACCAACAGGACCCGGCTGTCAGCCGGTAACAAAGTCCGCACGTAGCTCAACAAGGCCTTTTGTTTATGCACCGTACTATGACCACGACTGCCTTTCACCCAAGTCCAGGCCAAGGGGAGCGCTCTTCTGCGGTAGGCGAGCGCTACCAACAGCAGTTGATGCCCAAAGCCGACCTTGCTGCCATCCACGATCAGGCGAATTTCTCCACTTGCCATTCTTTCGATGATCGATTTCGCAATCGGCTCGTACCATTCTCTGGTTCGAATGGCTCGATTGTCCAGCAAGCGCCTCATCCGACGTGTCAGACTGGGCAAACAGGCACGCCCAGGGATGTTTTCCGCTACTTTGCTCAAATGCACCGATCGACTTCGGTACATACCCACCATCAGCCAACTGAAATTTCGGATCCGGGTCACTCGCTCTCCTGGACGAAGTCCCCTCAGCATTTTGTGACAAGTATGGTAAAGTTCTGGTATCGGCATGATTCTCCTCGTAAATTGGTGTGTGGTAACCCAAGTTTACTTCAGGGTCATGCCTTTTTCTATGCTTTTTTTAAAACTGTCCGGTAGCTAGACAAGTGATTAGATTATAGGTTTTGCAGGGAGCTAAAATTTATTCCCTTACTCCTTTAAAAATCGATTCTGCCACTCATAAAGGCGGTTGAGGGCTTCGATTGGGGAAAGCGCATTCAAATCTAGTTGTTCAAGTTCATCCAAGAGGGGATTCGTCTCAGGAAAAAAATTCATCTGTTGTGGAATATGTTTTTCAATTTTTACTGCCCGGCCTGAAGATGCTTCCAACTGCTGTAAAATCTCACCCGCTCGCAAGATCACAGGGCGCGGTAAACCCGCTAACTGCGCTACATGAATTCCATAGGACCGATCCGCACTTCCAGAGACAATTTTGTGCAAGAAAACGACTTCGCCATCCGCTTCACTGACCGCCACATTATAGTTTAACACTCCCGGCAGCAGGTCTGACAACTGGGTTAGTTCATGGTAATGCGTGGCAAATAACGTCTTGGCTCTCAAACCCGGATGGTTGTGAAGATACTCGACCATAGCCCAGGCAATTGAAACACCGTCATAGGTGCTTGTGCCGCGTCCAATTTCATCGAGCACCAGCAAGCTGCGCGGGGTGGCATGATGCAATATATTGGCGGTCTCGACCATCTCAACCATGAAAGTTGACTGACCAGCGTGAATTTCATCCTGAGCGCCGATGCGGGTAAATATCCGGTCAACGAGTCCAATTTTCGCGGACTCAGCCGGCACAAAACTCCCCATTTGGGCTAATAGGGCGATCAAAGCCACCTGCCGCAAAAACGTAGATTTACCCGACATATTCGGCCCGGTGATGATCCGCACGCGTTCCTTCTCTTCAAAAATCGTATCATTGGGTACAAAACGCTGACTGCCCAAAAGGGTGTGTTCGACCACCGCATGGCGTCCTTCACGAATATCCAACACATCATCAGAAACCACATCGGGGCGCACATATCCATTTAATGCCGCAGTTTCCGCTAAAGCAGCCAATACATCTAATTGTGAGATTGAGCGAGCCGTTGCCAACCAACGGGGTGCCGCGCCGGCTAATTGGGCACAAACCTGGTTGAATAAGCGCCGTTCGATTTCTTTGATGCGTTCTTCGGCATTTAGGACCAAAGCTTCGTACTCTTTCATTTCGGGGGTGATATAACGCTCTGCATTTACTAAAGTTTGTTTACGGATATATTCTTCGGGTGCCATATCGGTATTCGATTTGGTGATCTCGATATAGTAGCCAAATACTTTGTTATAGCCAACTTTGAGCGATTTGATTCCGGTGCGTTTTCGTTCGATAGCTTCAAGGTTAGCAATCCACTCGCGGGCGTGGCGCGAAGATTCGAGCACACCATCCAACTCAGCGGAAAACCCCTTTCGAATGATGCCAACATTGCCGAGAACCTGCGGTGGATCTTCTTCCAACGCAGAATTCAAAAGATCTAATTCAATTTCACAAAGATGAAATTCGGAAAGAAGACCTTCAAGGGGTTGGGCATCTACAGGAAGCAAACCTTTCAAGGTCGGCAGCAATTCCAGAGTTCCGCGGGCGGCAACTAAATCGCGAGGTTGAGCAGTCCCTCCTAAAATCCGGTTGGTCAGTCGTTCGAGATCGACCAGTGGTTTGAATGCGGCTCGGATCTCCGCACGCAGCAGGCCGTTATCAAAGAAAAATTCCACGCCATCTTGACGTTTCCGAATTTTATCTACATCCAGAAGGGGTTTGCTAACCCACTGGCGGATTAAGCGCTTACCCATTGGTGTGACCGTGTGATCAAGCACACCTAATAATGAACCTTTAACTACCCCATGTCGAATGGTTTCGGTTAGTTCGAGATTTCGACGGGTGGCAGCATCGAGGGTCATAAACTCAGAAATACTGTACGTGCTCAGACCGGTGAGCAATTTTAGGGCGGCTGGTTGGGTATCTGCCAGATACTGAACAACGGCACCGGCTGCCCGGACAGCCACAGGGCGGCCGCGCACACCAAATCCGTCCAGTGACCCAACCTGGAAATGGCCCATCAGGCTGTTTTCACAACGGACGAATTCAAAACGAAAATCGGGCCAGGGCGTAAGATGACCCGGAAGATCGTTTGCCAAATCCAGCTCTTTTGGATGCAGAATTTCAGCGGGGCGCAGGCGGATCAATTCAGCCCGAAGTACACCATGAATATCGGGAGCGTTTAACTCTGTGACAGCAAACTCTCCGGTCGTAATATCAACATAAGCGACACCAGCCCTTTGCTCCTGAACAACCGCACAAGCCAAATAGTTGTTGGCATCTCCAGGCAATAGTCCAGGTTCCACAATTGTTCCGGGGGTAATCACGCGTACTACCTTCCGCGGCATCAGACCTTTAACTGGTTCGGTGCCTACTTGTTCGCAGATGGCTACATGATACCCTTGATCGATCAGTCGGCCTACATAGTTTTCCATCGCATGGTGGGGAATTCCAGCCATCGGGACGCGTGAACCTTTGGCAACATTTCGAGAAGTGAGCACAATATCTAAGACTTTTGAAATGGTTTCGGCATCTTCATCAAAAGTTTCATAAAAATCCCCTAAGCGGAAAAAAAGAATCGCATCTTGATATTGACGTTTGATATCGAGGTATTGCCGACGAACTGGGGTGATGGAGTCTTTTTTGGTAGCCATGCAACCATTCTAAATTGAGCTATTCGTTTCTGCAAGGGAAAGTCTCTAAACGATCATTTTTAACACTTAAAATAGCTTCACCAATACCAGTTGATATCCTTTAATTTCGTAATCAACAGAAAATATGGGATTTTTATTTGATTTCTGGGAACTATAGGGATATAATTGCACCACTATACATTCGACCGAAAGGAGTAAGACCAATGGCAAGTGTAACATTCGACCATGTAATAAAGCGTTTTGGAGAGGTCACGGCAGTAAATGATCTCGACATCGAAATCGAGGACAAGGAATTTCTTGTACTCGTTGGCCCATCCGGCTGCGGCAAGACAACTGCTCTGCGCTGCTTGGCCGGTTTGGAAGACATCACTGAGGGCGAGATTAAGATCGGTGATCGAGTTGTAAACGATGTGGCTCCCAAAGACCGTGACATCGCGATGGTGTTCCAGTCTTATGCGCTCTATCCCCACATGTCGGTTTACGACAATATGGCCTTCGGCCTGAAATTGCGCAAATACCCCAAGGATGAAATTAAGCGCCGCGTAGATGAAGCAGCTGGGATTCTCGGCATCGAGGCCCTGCTTGACCGCAAACCCCGCCAGCTCTCTGGTGGTCAGCGCCAGCGTGTTGCCCTGGGACGCGCCATCGTGCGAGAGCCAAAGGTCTTCCTCCTGGATGAGCCCCTCTCTAACCTGGACGCAAAATTGCGCGTTCAAACTCGTACAGAGATCACCAAACTTCATCAAAAACTGCAAACCACCTTTATTTACGTGACCCACGACCAAACAGAGGCCATGACCATGGCCAGCCGTATCGCCGTGATGAACTATGGCGTCTTGCAGCAGATTGATACACCTCAGAACTCTCTACGATCATCCCAATAACCTCTTCGTGGCCGGCTTCATCGGTTCTCCTGCAATGAATTTCTTCGATGCCAAGATCAAGAAAGACGGCAATGATGTTTTCGTAGAAACTGATTCTTTCACTGTCAAGATTCCCGAAAGCAAGAGAGATATTTTCATGCCCCACGATGGCAAATCTGTGATCTTTGGTCTGCGGCCTGAAGATGTCCACGATCCCAAGTACGAAGCTCCTGGCATCATCGGTGAGCAGGTCGAGGGCGCGGTTGAAGTGACCGAGTTGATGGGTAATGAAATCTTCGTCTTCTTGAAGAGCGGTGAAACCAATTATGTTGCCCGCATCGATCCCCGCACAAACTTCAGTATGGGAGACAAAGTGAAAGTAACCTTTAATATGGGCAATATGCACATTTTCGACAAGGAAACTGAACAAGCTATTCGTTAGACAGTTTCACACAATATACCGAAAAACTAACCGCGGATGCAGCACAGATGTGATTGCATCCGCGGAATGTTGTTAGGTTGTATGGAGGTTAAATTTATGCCTTTTGATTATATTCCCCCTTTACTGAAGAAAAATAATAGCAAAATTGTGCTCCTTGTGATGGATGGGCTGGGAGGCTTGCCATTAACCCCGGATGGCCTCACCGAATTAGAAACAGCCAAAACCCCGAATATGGATAAACTGGCCTCAGAGGGAATGCTGGGGCAGACAATACCGATTGCCCCAGGCATTACCCCTGGTTCCGGGCCCGCACATCTGGCCCTCTTCGGATACGATCCTTTGGTTTATTCCATTGGCCGTGGTGTGTTGGAAGCCTCTGGGGTGAATATGTATGTCAAAAAAGGTGAAATAGCTGTACGCGGAAACTTCTGCACCTTGGGACCTGACGGCAAAATTACCGACCGGCGTGCCGGGCGCATCTCAAGCGAAGAATCTGCTCCCTTGATAGAGAGGATGCAACAAGTACAGATACCTGGGGTAGAAGTAATCGTGCGTCAGGTGAAAGAATATCGTTTTGCGGTTTTGATGCGGGGTGAAAGCCTCAACCCATCAATTGCTGATACTGACCCGCAGGTAACTGGTCTGGCACCTTTACCCGCCACAGCTACGGATCCCGCAGCACAGCACACTGCCGAACTGTTCAACCAATGGATTGCTAAAGCTACTGAAGCAATTTCCGATCACCCCAAGGCCAATGGCTTTACACTGCGTGGCTTCGCCACCGATCCTGGCTTACAACCCTATCTGGATGCTTACGGGCTGCGAGCCGCATGTGTCGCGGTTTATCCCATGTATCGCGGCGTATCTTACCTAGTTGGGATGGACGTAATAGATTTCGAAGGCGACTACCCCGAAGATGAATTTGCTGCGGTTAGGCGTATTTGGGAAGATTACGATTTCTTCTTCGTACATATCAAAAAAACCGACAGCATGGGCGAAGATGGCAATTTTGATGGCAAGGTTAAGATCATCGAGGGGGTTGATGCAGCTTTGCCAAAATTACTGGACCTCAACCCTGATGTATTGATGATCACTGGTGACCACTCCACCCCAGCAAAAATGAAGGCACACTCCTGGCACCCCGTACCCTTCATGCTTTGGGCACCAGAAACCGTTATGCCTGACCGCCAACCAGAATTTGGTGAGCGTGCGTGCGCAAAGGGGAGCTTGGGTACTTTCCCTGCTCTAGATACCATGCCACAAGCGTTAGCCCATGCCAATCGGATGAATAAATATGGGGCCTGACCGCTTAAAACTCAGTCAAAGATTACAAAAATGATAATCATCAATTATCATTGGGTCATCCCTCAACGACCAAAAGGAGGTTGTTAATATGATAAAAAACCGAAGGTTGAACTTTTTGCTTATTTTCCTCGCCTTGGCTTTCACGATGCTTGCTTGTGGTCTTGGAGGTGGATCTGAACCCACGCAAGCTCCTCCTCCAGCTGAACCGACCACGGCTCCAGAAATGCCCACGGATTTACCTGTGGAGCCCACAGATATCCCCGAACCCACCGAAGCTCCAACCGAAGAAATGCCTGTTGAAGAACCGACACTAGAATCACCCGCTGAACCGGTAGAGCCACCTCCTGAAAACGTTATCTATATTGAGGAGGTCAACGGCTATCGAGATGGAACGGGGACTTTGCATATTGTTGGACTGGTTACCAATTACACCGATCGAGTGGTAGATAATATTGAAATCGAAATCAATATTTTAGATGTGGATGAAACATCTCTTTTCACAGACATCACTACTGCATCCCTATACACTCTTGCCCCAGGTGAAACCACCCCTTTCTCTTACTGGATTTATGAAGATCTTCCCGCAGCAGATAGTTATATTGCTACGGTAGTTGGTCAGGGTGCTTCTGAAGTTGAGAGAGCCACGGTATCTATCGAAGGTGTAACAATGGTTGTAGATGACAGTGGTGATCTTCACCTGACGGGAAATCTAATCAATAATTCCGAAACCCCGGTCGAGGTCCAGGGATTGGCAGCAGCCACCTTTGATGCGAATGGTGATCTTTATACAGCCAACAATCATTCGGTTCTTATCCGCCATTTGGACCCCGGTGAAGATGGCCCCTTCCGGGTCACCATGACCGGTTCTGAAGAAGGCACCAGCAATATCAGTGAGTATGAGATTTATATCGATGCTGAGACGACTGATCCAGTTGAAACCTTTGATTTGGTTTTCTCGGAATCGCAATTTAATTACACAGATACTTACGGTTCCTTCCACCTGGTTGGAGAAATCACCAACAATCACAACGAATTTCTAACGTTATCTATGGTGGCAGGCATCTACGATGATGAAGGGAATGTGATAGATGCAGCCACGACCGATATCCCGACTTTCACCATCGCTCCCGGCGATATATTGCCTTATGATTTTCAATATTGGGGCCCGCTGAATTATAAGGCTGGAGCCACCGACCAGGCGAGCAGCTACACTGTCCAATGGGACCCTTACTGGACCTGGACCAGCACCTCTGAATATATTGAGTTGACAACCCAAACTGATACGAACGAAGTAAGTTCCTATCAGATAACCTTTACTGGCGAGGTGCTCAATAATAGCAACAGTGAAGTGGAAGGAGCGACCGTGATTGTCAGTCTCTACGAGATTGATAGCGGCGAACTGGTTCACATGGGATATGGTGGTATCTATGAGCCCATCGGCGCGAATCAAATCGCTGAATACACAGTGTGGATTGATATCCCAGCGGATTTTAATATTGATGCTGTCGAATATGTGATTATCGCCAAAGGCGATTTACCTTAGACTATTATTTTTTCATAAAGGGCTGGGCGGTTGCTCAGCCTTTTTTCTTTTTTAGGGATGCAGTTTATCACTTGTCAGTCCGATTACCCTGCTCTATACTTGCTTCTATGCAGCCAACCAAACCCTCCCACCCCACCATCCGTATCGGAATCGATATTGGCGGCACTTTCACTGATTTTGTGATTTTTAGCCCGGCTTCTGGAAAAATCTCAACCTTCAAATTACCATCGACACCGCATGATCCATCAGAAGCAGTCCAACAAGGGATCAAGAAAATCAGCAACCAAATTACAGATTTACACAATTCATCGGGCACCAATTTTTCAATTATCCATGGTTCTACCGTCGCAACGAATGCCTTGCTGGAACGCAAAGGAGCTGCCACCGCACTGATCACAACGCGTGGTTTCAAAGATGTAATTCAGATTGGACGCCAGAATCGTCCCGACCTTTATGATTTCGCCACAACACCGCCTGAGCCATTAATCCCATCGGAATTGCGCTTCGAATTAGAAGAACGTATAGACCAAAACGGAGAAGTTCTCACAGAATTGGATGCAAACCAGGTTGACAAGTTAATATATGAGATCACCCAGCAACCAACGAATTTTGAATCAATTGCGGTTGTTTTTTTGTTCTCATTCGCCAACCCCCGCCACGAACAAATCGTTACCAAAAAACTCCGCGCCGCTGATTACTTCGTTTCAGCTTCACACGAAATCCTCCCCGAATATCGTGAGTACGAACGCACAAGCACGACAGCTGTCAACGCATATGTTTCACCAGTACTTGATCGTTACCTGAAACGGGTGCAAGAAAATTTACCCGCAAACACACCCTTACAGATCATGCAATCCAATGGCGGCAGCATCAGCGTAACCGAAGCGCGTAAATCTGGCGTGCGCTGCATTCTATCCGGACCGGCGGGAGGTGTTGTTGGCTGCCAATATATTGGCGGTTTAGCACACGAGGCATTTCACTCTCCTAATCTTCGCTTGCTCACTTTCGATATGGGCGGTACCTCCACAGATGTTTCTTTGATCGATGGTCAACCGCAAGTCACGAGCGAAGCCGAGGTGGGCGGGCTGCCTATTCGTGTTCCAATGCTCGACATCCATACCATTGGAGCAGGCGGCGGCTCAATTGCAAAATTTGATGCTGGAGGTGTGCTGCGGGTTGGACCAGAGAGTGCAGGTGCCGACCCCGGACCGGCCTGTTATGGAAAATCGTTGAGCGGGAAGCATCAAGCGGGGAGCGCACGCTATGGGACCGTCACCGATGCCAACCTGCTGTTGGGCCGCATTCCCCCGGATCGATTCCTTGGCGGTGAGATGTCCTTATACCACGAACTGGCTGAAGCTGCGATCTCTCAACTTGCGGACCAATTAAGCTTACCCCTGATGGATACCGCTTTAGGAATTGTTGAAATCGCCAACGCCCATATGGAACGTGCCCTGCGCGTCATCTCAGTAGAACGCGGTCACGACCCGCGTACGTTCACGCTGCTCTCTTTTGGAGGCGCGGGCAGCTTGCACGCGGTTGATCTGGCTCGCCGTTTGCGCATTCCCCAGGTGCTGATCCCGCCATATGCGGCCACCCTCTCAGCCTTCGGCATGTTGGCCGCCGATGTGGTTAAAGACTACACACAGACTGTCATGTTGCCTGGTGATACCCCAATTTCTGAGCTGCAATCCCAAACTTCCATTCTTATGGAGCGTGCCACACGAGAAATCCAGGCCGAAGGTTTCACAGATTCCAGAATTTGTTTGGAACCAGCTTTAGATATGCGTTATCGCGGCCAATCTTATGAGCTGCCGATTCCATTCACAGAGCAAATTGCGGAAAGTTTCCATGAAATCCACCGCCAAACTTATGGTTACCAACGCCTGGGAGCAGAACTCGAAATTGTAAACCTCAGAGTCCGGGGAGTAGGGTTGGTAGCTTCCCCTCAAATTTCGGCGCAACCCTTAGGCAGTACTGACCCCTCCTCAGCCTTAATCGAATATCGTGCTGTGGTGCTGGCGGCCAACCAGAAAGATGAGATCTCTTTTTATCACGGCGAAGCCCTCCAACCCGGCAATCTCATTCCTGGTCCAGCGATCATTGTCAGAGATGACACTACGATTTTAATCGGCGAGAACGATATGGCCAAAGTGGATGCTTTTTCGAATTTGCGCGTGGAGATTGGAGCGTGATGATGACAGACCCTATCCAGCTCGAGGTGTTCAAACACCGTTTTGCGGCCATCGCGGAAGAAATGGGTGCGGTTTTACGAAAAGCCAGCTACTCACCAAATATCAAAGAACGCAGAGATTTTTCCTGTGCCATCTTCGATGCCGAGGCTCGCATGATCGCGCAGGCTGCGCATATCCCTGTGCATTTGGGTTCTATGCCCATGTCGGTAAAAGCTGCGATCCGTGACTTTCCGGGTTTAGCTCCTAGAGATATGATTATCGTTAATGATCCCTATCGAGGCGGTACCCACTTGCCGGATATCACGCTGGTTAGTCCAGTATTCGTTGAGACACCTGAATCGCCGATTCTATTTGGTTTTGTTGCCTCTCGCGCCCACCATGCTGATGTGGGTGGAATGACGCCCGGCTCGATGCCGGTAGCCCGCGAAATATTTCAGGAGGGCCTCATCATTCCTCCGATCAAATTGCTGGCTTCGGGTGAAGTCAACCAGGCTGCCTGGAACTTGCTGCTGGCAAATGTACGCACCCCGGATGAGCGGGCCGGCGATCTGTGGGCCCAGATTGCGGCAAATCAACGCGGTGCAAAAAGGATGCAAGAATTGGTCAGCGAACACAGCGCGGAGAAAGTGAACAATTATATGGCCGCGATGCTGGAATATACCGAACGGATGACCCGCCGGTTGATTGAAAGCATTCCCAATGGTAAGTACAGCTTCACAGATTATTTAGACGATGATGGTGTTGGGGAAGATCTGGTACCGATTTCAGTCACCGTTCAAATTGATGGAGATCAGGCGAAAGTTGATTTCAGTGGATCTGCCCCCCAGCAGCGCGGCAGCGTCAATGCCGTTTACGCGATTACGCTTTCCGCCGTTTACTATGTCTTTCGATGTTTAATTGGACTCGATGTGCCCAATAACGCCGGCTGTCTGGCTCCGATTGAGGTAATCGCACCGGAAGGAACCGTGGTCAATGCCAAACATCCATCACCGGTGGCCGGGGGCAACGTGGAGACTTCTCAGCGCATCACAGATGTGCTGCTGGGGGCCCTGGCGCAAGCTCTGCCAGACAAGGTTCCCGCAGCCAGCCAGGGCACGATGAATAATGTCACCATCGGCGGGCATGATCCCCGCACCAAAGCACCTTTTGCATATTATGAAACGATTGGCGGTGGGATGGGCGTGCTGCCGGATCGGCCTGGGATTTCGGCAATCCATTCGCATATGACGAATACGCTCAACACCCCAGCCGAGGCTATGGAGTATGCTTACCCGCTAAGGGTGCTGCGGTATGGAGTGCGAGAAAACTCGGGGGGGGATGGAAAATTTCGCGGTGGAGACGGGATCATTCGGGATGTGCAGGTTCTCACCGAAGCGCAGGTTACTTTACTGACAGAGCGCCGGGTAGGCAATCCCTACGGACTAAATGGCGGGCAACCAGGAGTTTCAGGTAAAAATATCATCATTCGAGATGGGACCGAAATTCCACTCGCTGGTAAGGGGTCCACGGATCTGATTTCTGGTGATATTCTCAGCATCTACACACCAGGCGGTGGAGGTCATGGGTGTTAGAATCAGGTGATGAATTTTGCATGGGTGGGTTTCGTAAGCATGCAATGAGGGATTTGAATGGGTATTCAATCCATTCTCCCCATGTAATTTAGTATTCATTTATACAGCTTATTTGAAATAGATTTTAGACATCCAAGAAACTGAGTTTTTCAATATGCGCGCGCCATATAGGTTCCCCAGTTGAATAAATTTTGTGCATAAACCAACCTTATTGGGCAAAAACTCAGTTTCTGCGTTTGATTTCACATAAAGCATTTTATACAATTTTTACGCTCATAACCGCAAAGGCCGTACCCAAATACGGCCTTTTGCGTCTTAAAGCACAAAGGGAATTTTTCTGGGTCACTCATTGTCGATGGTGAGTAATCCAGTTTATTGTTTCTTTTCAGGAGGTGTCGCACAACCAACTTGCCCAACGCAGAAAATCCATTTCAAAATTCACGCAAGATTAAGGAGAAACCAATGAAAAAACTGATTGCCTTTACAGTAATAGCTTTAATCCTCGCAATTGGACTAGCAACTATAAATTCCACGAGCGGCTACACAGCTCCCAAAGATGACAATTTACGAATCTGGGTGGAGTTTCAACCCGGAAAGAAAGGAGTCACCCAGGCTACGTTGATCGGAGCCGGAGCGGAATTCCATTATACATTTGACGAATTAAATTCTTTTGTGGTCACGCTACCCGCCACAGCCCTAAGAGGGCTCAGTCGCAACCCAAATGTAGTTTCAATTGAAGAAGATGTGCCGCGTTAATTTCATTAAACCTGAGCCTGCAGCGCTGACGGAAACCGGCGATCCCTACTCAGAAGAAATAATCCCCTACGGAATTGAGGCCGTTCAAGCCCTCGAGGTCTGGGATGAGGATGGGAATGGCAACCCAGATCCGGGTGCGCCTACAGGTGAGGGCATCGTCGTTTGCATCATTGATAGTGGTTTTTATTCAGATCACGAGGACCTGGCTGGTGACTATGTAATCGGGGGTTATTCGCAAGTCGGCGGTGACTATCAGGATGCTTTCGGTCACGGATCACATGTCGCAGGCACAATCTCGGCAATGAAAAACAGCGTGGGTGTGGTCGGTGTTTCTCCGGGAACTGTCAATTTTTATATTGTAAAGATCTTCGCGGATGATGGCCTATGGGTTGCGGGTGCATCCGATTTGGTAGCTGGTATTTATGCGTGTCGAGACAATGGCGCTGATATCATCAATATGAGCCTAGGTGGTGGATCCAGCAGCCGCAAAGAACAACGAGCTTTTGATAGTGTCTATGCATTGGGCATCTTATCAATCGCAGCAGCAGGCAATGACAATGTTGGTGACCCGCATTATCCCGCTTCTTATGAATTGGTAATATCTGTCTCCGCTGTGAGATTCAGAAAACCAAAAGGCTGACTTCTCAAATTTCGGGGACCACGTAGAATTAGCCGCACCAGGCGTTGGTGTTTGGAGCACAATCCCATATATTGATGATAGCACTGTCACAGTTGATGGAGAGATTTATAGTGCCCATCATATCGAATTCTCAGGTTTTGGCACTTCACAAGGCCCATTGGTTTATGGCGGTCTTTGTGATGACCCGGACCCAGAATTTGGAAGCCACGTTGTACTTTGTGAGCGCGGCGACATCAGTTTTGCTGAAAAAGTACTCAATGTCCAGAGCAGCGGGGGCACTGCCGCGATCATCTACAATAATATACCCGGAAGTTTCAGTGGAACTATGGGAGAAGATTCAGCGGATATCATTGCCCTCAGTTTGAGCCAGGAAGATGGCCAATATTTGGTTAATTATAAACTCGATTCTCAAGCCTTTTTGTACGGACATATCGATCTGCCAGCCAGCGGCTATGAAGCCTGGGATGGCACCTCCATGGCCACTCCACATGTGGCTGGCGTGGCTGCACTGATTTGGAGTGCTCATCCTGACCTCACCAATGATGAAATTCGTAATGCAATGGCCGCAACCGCTTTGGATCTTGGCGATCTCGACCGCGACATTTATTTCGGTTATGGACTCGTTCAGGCTGCTGATGCCATTGACTACCTTGGTGGTGAACCAGTTAATCAATCTCCCACCGTCGATATTTCTAGCCCGGCAAATGGCACTAGCTTTGATTCTGGCACAACCATTGCCTTTTCAGGTACTGCCGACGATTTTGAAGACGGAGATCTTAGCGCAGCTCTGGTTTGGACTGCCAACGGGGTTGTTATCGGTAATGGTGGCACCTTCTCAACCCAATTGGACGATGGCGATTACACCATCACCGCCATGGTGGAGGATGCCGGCGGCAAGACCGGCAATGCCAGCGTAACAATTTCGGTTGGTGATCTTGCAAACGAACATCCTATCGTTTCCATTCAGAGTCCAACAGATGGAAGCAATTATCGTACAGACGATCCAATCACCTTTGCAGGCACTGCAATTGATGATAATGATGGCGATCTCAGCGCTTCTTTAATTTGGGTTTCTGATCTTGATGGAGAAATTGGAACAGGAACAGAATTTTCAACCAATTTGAATGAAGGAACCCATACGATCACAGCATCTGCCACCGATATGGATGGGGAAACGGGTAGCGATAGCGTAGAAATCATCGTGGTTGAGGAGACACAAGAGAGTTTCATCCGTGTAGGAGCCATCGATATGTCATATACGCGTCGAGGGCGGAACTACACTATCTATACCATGGTAACTATCCTGGATGTTGATCAAAATTTGGTCTCCGGCGCAACAGTTACTCTGAATACCAATGGTACGATAACCAGTGGTGTAACAGGGCTTGATGGTACGGTTACCCTCAGTATATCCACTCGTAATACGGGGTTGTTCACATCGACAGTGACCAATGTAACACACCCAACCTTTGAATATGACTCGGAAGCCAATGAGGAAACGAGCGAAACGCTCCAAGTGCCATAGTAACTACCAACCTAAAGCGAAAGAGCTACCAAATTGGTAGCTCTTTTCCTTTTCAAAGAAAAATTATTCAAAAATACGGTTCACATAAAAACAAGGATAAAGCCGACATACCATCCGTAATATCCCCAGCTCGAGCCATACGAAAGACTTCATCCTGGGGGAAAACCTCGATTTCGATCAACTCTGCGTCTTCAGGTTGGCTGGCCCCCACTTCAACTCCCCGGGCTAAAAATACATCACAACGTGTGTTACTGACGCCATTACTTGCGTAGAAAAAATTAACATATTCTAAACTCGTGCTAACTCCACCAACTTCTTCGAGCAATTCTTTGCGAGCGGCTACTTCCAAATCATCATGTTCACGGCCACCCATCGGGACCTCCCAACACCAATCTTTGACCGTGTAGCGATACGATTTAATCAGAATGATCTTGCCATCTTGGGTGACCGGAACGACAGCAACAGCCCCAGGATGCTCCAAATAAGTGTATGTGATCTGCTTCCCGGTATGGGTGCGCACCAGATCCTGACGCAGCGCATACCAGGGATTTTCATATATTCTTTCGGTTGAGAGCGTTGTCCACGGAGAACGGGCCCCCTCCATAATTTCAGTCACAAGCCACTCTCCTTGAAACGAAACCAGGCTCCTTCCCAGGGCCTTCCCATTCGGTGCTTGGGCGAAATATTGACACCTCCAACCTGGGGCTGTTGTGCAACTTGCACGGCACACATAGCAACTGCCCCCCAATCATCAACAAATAAAGCTTCGCGCATTTCATCGGCACGTTTTTTAGCCCAGGTCCATTCCATGCGGAAACGGTCTGCTTTGACCCAATAACCGCGCTTCTCCCAGGCTTCGACTGAAGGATCAATGGTCTCCGCAATCGTATCGAGTGATAGGATAATAAAGATTGCCATATCGCGGGTTTCATCGTTTGGCTCTGGTTGGCGGAGCAGTTCACGAACGGTCAGAGCGGTTAAGCGGATCAGTTTATTACGTTGTTTTCCAACACTATCGGGATTGATTACTCGGGACAAAACGACCTCCTGGATGCTTTGGTACGAGCCCGGATTATATCCGAAATTTTCGGGGCAAAACAAATGGAATTTGATAATTCACTCAAAATTGCCGAGGAAGGGAGTATCAGAGGAGCAAAATTATTGACGCACTGATTGCCCTGGCGTATAATTTTGCTTCCTGGGGAAGTGCTGGAATTGGCAGACAGGCATGACTTAGGATCATGTGCTCGATAGAGCGTGTGGGTTCGACCCCCACCTTCCCTACCAGTTTTCTGGGGCGTCGTAAGTAGACGCCCCAAAACTTTGTCTAATGGTAATGTGGAGATTTGAATTTGGAGTTTTTGGATTAGATACTTACTGATGTTACCTAGCACCCTTCGACGGGGCTCAGCTTGCCCCTGACTAGCAGTCGAAGGGCGATTGAAAGCAAATCAGGTGTGGTTGAATTTCTAATCTTCAAGCCTTAATCTCAATATTCAGATCATTTCTTATACCAATCTAATAAATAATCATCAACTGCGTTGATATAATTCGGCCCATATCGGCCTAAAATGAGGAAATACCTTTGAAGATCGAAAAAGAAATCCAAGAAGACCACCAGATCAAGTTAAATGTCGAACTCGAAGCAGATCCATTCGAGAAGGCCAAGCGCCAGGCCGCCCGCAAGATCGCTAAGAAAGTCAAGATTCCGGGCTTCCGACCGGGCAAGGCACCTTACAATGTGATCGTTCGCCAGGTTGGAGAAGGTGCTGTTGTTGAAGAGGCAATGGATATCCTAATCGAAGATATCTATCCCAAGGTACTCGAAGAGGCCGAGATTAAGCCTTACGGCCCTGGTAATTTAGAAAAAGTTGAAAGTTTAGACCCTCCTACTTTCCATTTCGTAGTTCCGCTCGCTCCTGAGGTTGAGTTAGGTGATTATAAATCACTTGAAATCACTTACGAAGTCCCTGAAATCGAACCTGAAGCTATCGATGCGCAGTTCGATGAATTGCGCCAACAACAAGCTGTCACCGAAAAATCAGAAGAACCGGCCAAAGTAGGCGACCGTGTTTTCTATCAGGTGAGCGCCGACCGTGTTGAAGTGGAAGAAGGCGAAGAAGCGAATATTATTCCCAATCGGTTTAACTCGACCATCATCGAGGCTGAAGGTGAAGTCCAAAACCAGTGGCCTTACCCCGGTTTCTCGCAAAATCTCGTGGGGATGTCCATCGATGAAGAAAAGGATGTCGTTTACATTTATCCTGAAGATCACGAGGACGAAGAGCTCCAAGGAGCTGAGGCTGTTTTCCATATCACAGTAACAAATATCCAGACCGTATCCTTACCGGAATTAGATGATGAGTTCGCCAAATCAGCCAGTGATTTCGACACCATTGAAGAACTGCGCGCCGATATTGAAAAAAATCTAAAGCTCCAAAAAGAGCAAGAATATGACTCTGAATACAATGATCAAGTTATCGAAACTTTGGTCGAGCAGAGCACCATCAAATTCCCGCCCCAAATGGTTGAGAACGAAAAGAAAGAAATGATCTCCAATTTGGAGTATCGTCTCTCCCAGCAAGGCATCAATAAAGAACTCTACCTACAAATTCGCGGCATCTCAGAAGAAGATTTCCAAGAAGAAATGGAACCGCTGGCTGAAGGCCGCATCAAAAACGGATTGGTTCTCGCCGAAGTCGCCAAGATCGAAAACCTAGAAATTGACCAGGAATTATTGGCTGCTGAAGCTGGCCGCACGGTTGAAACAATTACCAGCGGAATGTCCCCTAAAGATGCTAAAAATTTCCAGAAAAGCGAATATCTCTGGGGATTAATGAACAGCATCATGGCGGATATGATGACACAGCAATCGATGGCTTATTTGCGGGCGATTGCTAAAGGCGACCCACTGCCCACTGCAGAAGACGACCAATCTGAAATTGAAGAGGGTGAAGTGGTTTTAGAAAGTAAAGCTACCCTAGAAACCGAACTAGCTCCCATTGATATAACCGAAGACGAAACTGCCTCTGAAAATGAAACTGAACCCGAAACCACAGAAGAGGTTCCCACTCCAGAGGTTGAAGAAAATCCCGTAGAGGATGAACCTGCTCCAGAAGAAGATTCTTCTAACGATGAAGTAGAATCCGAATAAACACTCCCAAATGGAGGAAACTATGAATATATCTGTTCCCCAAATGTATAACCCCGGTGTCATCGAAAGAACGCACCGTGGAGATATCCAATCAGACGTTTTTGGCTTATTGCTGCGCAACCGCATCATTTTCCTGGGTTTACCCATCGATTCTCATGTTGCCAATGTGATCGTTGCCCAACTTTTATACTTGAGCAATGAGGATGCTGAGGCTCCGATCCAAATGTATATTAACTCACCCGGCGGGCAAGTTTACGCCGGCCTGGCGATATACGACACCATGCAAATGATCACTAGCCCGGTCAGCACTGTCGCAGTGGGCGCAACTGCATCATTCGGTACCATGCTGTTGACTGCTGGTGCGCGTGGTCAGCGTTTTGCCCTCCCTCATGCCACGATCCACATGCACCAACCTTTGGGTGGCGCACAGGGGCAGGCTTCGGATATCGAAATCCAGGCGCGCGAAATATTACGCTTAAAAAGTCGCCTGAATGGCCTTTTGGCTCACCACACGGGACAAGACATCGAAACCATTGAACAAGACACCAACCGTGATTATTATATGGATGCTGCAGCAGCCGCCGAATACGGCTTGGTGGATAAAGTGCTGGAACATCCAGAAAAATCTAATTAACCAGTATTTCACGAAACCCGGTTTCTTGGCGAAACCGGGTTTCTTATATCCAAAAATTGATATGACCCTTAATCCAACAAAAATTCGTGCCTTGATCTTAGATATGGATGGCGTATTATGGCGCGACAGCGAATCCATTGGTGATTTACCCGCTATCTTCACAGAAATTGACCGCCTTGGGTGGGAGGTTGTTTTAGCTACCAATAATGCAACCAAATCTATTCACCAGTTTCTAGCGAAGCTTGAATCTTTTGGTGTAAGATTAGAACCCTGGCAAGTCATCAACTCCGCTGAAGCCACAGCTCACTATTTAAAACAGAAGCATCCAGAGGGCGGTGGTGTTTACGTTGTAGGCGAACCTGGGTTGGTGGATATTCTCGAAGAGAAAGGTTTCTTCCACACTGACAAGGATCCACTGGCGGTTGTGACGGCTTTAGATCGAGGCATCAATTATGATAAGTTGAGCACTGCTACTTTGCTAATTCGGTCAGGCGTACCCTTCATTGGCACCAATCCCGATCGCACTTTCCCTACGCCAAAAGGACAGGTTCCCGGTGCTGGATCGATCCTGGCAACCATTGAAGCGGCCACCGATGTAAAACCATTAGTCATCGGAAAACCAAATCCTGCGATGTATCAATTTGCCTTGGAGCGTATGGGCACTTCCGCGGAGGAAACACTTGTGGTTGGCGACCGCCTGGAAACCGATATCGCGGGCGCACAAAATTTAGGCAGCCCTTGTGCTTTGGTACTCAGCGGGGTGACCAGCGAAAAAGCCGCTTGGGAATGGGAGCCTTCCCCAGATATAATTGCGAATGATCTTGCCAACGTTATCCGAGAGATGAAATTCATCACCCAGATCAATGACTAAACCTCTAATTTACGATTTAGATTTACCCGAACTCAGTGCTACCCTGAAAGAAATGGGGGAACCGAATTTTCGCGCGCAGCAAATTTGGCAGGGTCTATATAAAAGTTTGTGGTCTTCCACCGATGAGTTCAGCAACCTGCCCAAAACCCTTCGTCAAAAATTAGGGGAAGTATTTTCTTTTTCAAATCTTAAGCCGGTAACTTCACTCAATTCATCTGATGGAGAAACTCAGAAAACCCTGTTCCACCTGCCTGATGGTCGTCCCATCGAGACCGTGCGGATGTTCTATGAAAAGCGGCGCACACTTTGCATTTCGACTCAATCAGGTTGTGCGATGGGCTGCGTCTTTTGTGCCACTGGGCAAATGGGATATCTGCGCCACCTGAGCAGTGGAGAAATTATTGAACAGGTGCTTTACTTTGCACGGCTTTTAGCTGAACATGGTGATAGCGTCAGCAATATTGTGCTTATGGGGATGGGAGAGCCCTTTCATAACTTCGATGCAACGCTGGCGGCCATCGACCGGCTAAACCATCCCGAGGGAATGAGATTAGGTGCCCGACGTTTTACAATTTCCACCGTGGGATTAGTCCCCGCTATCAACCGTTTTGCTAATGAGAAACGTCAGACGAATTTAGCGATTTCTCTGCATGCTGCGGATGATGAACTTCGGTCTTCGATGTTGCCCATCAACAAGCGCTATCCGATCGCAGATTTGATGGCTGCAGTAGAAAATTACACAGATTTGACTCATCGGCGGGTAACCTTCGAATGGGCGTTAATTAACGAGGTCAACGATACACCAGAACAAGCCTATAAATTGGCCGCCCTCCTCCATGGTAAACTGGCCCATGTTAACGTGATTCCCCTCAACCCAACTGACGGATTTAAAGGGCAGGCCACCACCCCTGAGCGAGCCCGGAATTTCCAGTCACTTCTCGAAAATAAAGGAATCCCATGCAGCATCCGCATCCGCCGGGGCATCGATATTCAAGCAGGCTGCGGTCAACTGGCGCAACAAGCATAGATTAATAAGTTCAAAATATGGGGGATATCCGAATGTGGGTTTCATACTCACCTGTTTACAATTAAATCGTGCTACAATGCAATTGTTTTTCAACCCCAAATCGAACACACTTTGAAAATCTACTCGTTCATGTTGAAATGATAGGAGGCTGCCATGCAAAATCAAGCGATTCGTTTAATTTATCCACCACACCTTTTGGATGTTCCAATCATTAACCAATTAATCCGGCGATATGAATTAACTGTTAATATTTTACGTGCCCAGGTGGGACCAAATGAAGGTTGGGTAGACATACAACTGACCGGTCCGTCCGCGGCTATCGAAGATGCCATGAGTTGGCTATCTGCTAAGGGTGTTGAAGTTCAGCACCTCGCCTAATAATTTCGATTAACAATACCTCATCAAACGGCAAACATCACATGACAGACGATCCAAATTTGACTGAGAAAATCACTGAAATAATTCAAGATGCGTTAGAAAAAGAGCGCTTTCATAAAGCAATAGCTACCCTGGTTGACCTGCACCCAGCAGATCAGGCTGAGATTTTTAACACACTAGAAGAAGAACAACAAACTGCTCTTCTTCAACACTTAGATATTCCCGCCACAGCCGATTTATTCGATGAACTTGACGATGACGAAACCTTAGAGGCATCTGAGAGCCTCTCAACCGAGCGTCTGGCTGACGTGCTGGATGAAATGGACCCAGATGAGGCTGCTGATCTTTTGGGTGACCTGCCAACCGAACGAGCTGAGGAAGCCCTGGCTCAAATGGATGACCCGGAAGATGTCATCCCGCTTCTGGGATATCCTGATGAAACCGCTGGTGGCCGGGCCACAACCGCTTATATTGGATTGCGCCCGCATACAACGGCGACCCAAGCGATCCAGTTTATGCGCGATGCGGGGATCGAAACCGATATACCTTATTATTTATTCGTAATTGATCGTCATAAACGCCTCGTCGGTGTAACCGGACTTCGTGAACTGGTGATCGCTGATCCAACCACAACCATGGATAAGATCATGAAACCAGAGGTGGTCAGCATCCCAGCAGATGCCGATCAAGAGGAGGCGGCTCGCATTATGCAGCGTTATGACTTATCGGCACTCCCAGTTGTCGATCAAGATCAACGCTTAATGGGCGTCATCTCTCATGATGATATTTTAGATGTTATCGAGGATGAGGCCACTGAAGATATCTATCGTCTGGCTAATGTCTCGGATGCAGACCTAGACCCCGATAGTACAATTAGTCAGCAAATTAAAGGGCGTCTACCATGGCTTTTTATCAACAGCCTCGCTTCACTCTTTGCCGCCTGGGTTATCAGTAATTTTGATGACTTACTCTCTAAAGTTGCCCTGCTTGCTTTCTTTCAGTCTGTCGTTGCAGGTTTAGGTGGTAGTTCAGGCAGCCAAGATACTGTGATGATCGTACGTTCTTTAGCCCTTGGAAAAATTGAGAGAAGCGACGCTCGAAAAATTATTCTGAGACAAGTTTGGGTCGGAATTCTACAAGGGAGCGCTCTGGGGTTGTTTGTCGGTATCGGTGTTGGTCTTTGGCAATCTAACCCACCTCTGGGTTTAGTCCTCGGATTGGCATTAGTTGGAAATATGATCGTTGCGGCAATCGTCGGCACTTTGGTGCCATTGACACTTTATTTTCTCAAAAAAGACCCCGCTTTGGCTTCATCTGTGTTGGTCACCGCGACGACCGATGCACTTGGGTTTCTAATTTATCTAACTCTGGCAAGTATCTTCCTGGGTAAAATTCAGCAATATCTCCCTGCTTGAGGAAATGAGAGGATCTGATGACGGCAAAAATAATTCTCAATCCATATGCTTCTCGCTGGATGGCACAAAAACGTCTGCCCGAAGCAGAAGCGGCTTTGAAAGCTGCTGGCATTGAATTTGACGTAATCGTCAGCGATTATCCAGGCCACGGCATCGAACTCGCCGCGACAGCCGTAGAAGATGGCTTTGATCCGGTGATCGCCGCGGGAGGCGACAGCACTTATAACGAAGTCGCCAACGGATTGGTCCAGGCAGCTGGTAGCCAACCCAGTAAAACAAAATTTGGGATTTTACCGATGGGCACGGCAAACGATCTGGCTGCCAACCTTGGAATACCCGAGGATTTGAACGTGGCTGCCAGCATTATCGCTGCAGGAAAAAACCGCGCTATGGATGTCTGTCAAGTTAATGAACGATATTTTGTCAACAATTCGGCTCTTGGTATGGAAACGGCCATCACAGTGATCCAAATGAATATGAAACGAGTGACTGGAGTTTTTCGATATATTTTAGCCACCCTCGTTGGAATTGCCCGAAATCCCCAATGGCATATGAAGTTAGAGTGGGATGATGGCGAATATGAGGGGCCAGTGACGTTGGTTTCCGTTGGAAATAACCCGCGCACAGGTGGTGTATTTTACACTGTCCCGCATGCAGACCCTTTTGATGGCAAACTGAGTTTTATATTTGGCTCGGCACCCACCCGTCGGCAAATCATCAAATTATTACCCCGCATGTTTAAACCCGGTGAAGGTAATATTGCTGAATCACCTGTTATTCAAGAAATCCACTCAAAGTGGTTGAAGGTGCAAACAAATCCTGGTACTCCCGTCCATTCAGATGGAGAGGTGTTTGATTTTAACATTCAAGAGGTTGAATACAAGGTCTTACCCGGTAAACTACCAACCTTGATTCCATGAAGGCCAATTCTTTTCTTGGACGTTTTATTACCCGCTTCTTGCGGGTTTTCTTTTATCTGCTCTACCAGCCGTTGGCTTGGAGTTACGATCTGGTTGCCTGGATGGTTTCTTTAGGGCGCTGGAACGACTGGGTGCTGGCGGTGCTCTCCCATTTGACAGGTCTACGTGTGCTTGAATTGGGTCACGGTCCTGGACATTTGCAAGTGGCCTTACATGGAAAGGAAATCTCAACTTTTGGGATCGATGCGAGCTTTCAAATGGCGCGACAAGCGAAAAGGCGAATTTTGAGCTCCGGATATAGTGCTCAAATTACCAATGGCTATGCGCAAACATTGCCCTTCCCTGCCAATTGCTTTAATCAGATTGCAGCAACTTTTCCTACAACGTATATTTACGCACCTGAAACCCTGCTTGAAATTTACCGGGTCTTAAGACCTGGGGGAACACTCGTGGTTTTACCCGCTGCGTGGATTACTGGCAACCGGCTCGTAGACCGCGGGGCTGCCACCCTCTTCCGTGTAACAGGCCAAACCCCAGATTTGGCGTCCCATCCTGGGTGGGAGTCACAATGGTTAACACCCTTTGAACAACTTGACTTCCAAACCGAATTTAAAATGATCCATCAGAAATCCTGGTCGCTTGTCATTCTTTTTGCCCACAAGCCCGACAAATAATCATCTCCCTCCTTGAAAGAAAATAATGCAAATCCATCTCATTTCCTGGTAAAATCCCACTATGGAGATCAAGATTGCGGTTTCGAAAGTTAGAAAATATGCCACACGAACCAGCGGTGACACGGTCGAAATCATCGAACGCCCAAATGGGGGCGTTTCAGTGGTCATGGCTGACGGACAAAGTTCTGGACGTGGTGCGAAATGGGTTTCATCTTTCGTTGTACGTAAGGTGATTTCATTACTTGCAGAAGGGGTGCGCGATGGGGCTGCTGCGAGGGCGGCTTCAGATGCTTTGTTCACCGAGAGAAACGGGCGGGTTTCGGCCACACTCAATATGCTCTCCGCAGATTTACTAACCAATACATTAGTGATTACGCGCAATAATCCCGCGCCAGTTTTGATTGCCAGGGACGATGAAATTACATCTTTGGATGAGGCATGTAAACCCGTTGGGCTGTATCGTGGCACACGTCCCAGTATTACCCAAATCGACTTAACGGTCGGGTTAACAGTGGTCGTTTTCACCGATGGGATCACGCATGCCGGAAAACGGATTGGGGAACCTTTAGATGCCCACGAGTGTCTGCAAGTCATGCTGGAGGACGGAGAACCGACAGCTCAAGAAATTGCAGATTCGCTGCTCGAGTATGCACTTAAGTTAGATCAGGGTCGGCCAGCAGATGATACCAGCGTGGTAGTTTTGCGAGTGCTGCCTGAAGAAGACAATATTATCCGGCGCATGACAATTGATCTGCCTGTGAGGCCATGATCAATTTCAGGCAGCACCCTAATTTGCGCCAGTTGTACGCCAGCATTCGAGACACCTGGCTGCTCTTTCGACAATTTCAATGGCCTTTGGCAGCTTTTATCGCTGCAATTGTCGGAGGCGGGCTGCTCTACTGGGGATTAGCACAATTTTCTGGGGAACCGATCAATTCGATTAGCGAAGCCATATATCATGTCTTGGGGCTCACATTTCTGCAACCCATCGAAGCGTTCCCCCAAGCCTGGTATTTACAGTGCTTCTATTTCATCATGCCCATTATTGGGATCGGCATCCTGGCACAGGGTGTCGCTGATTTTGGAGTATTTTTTTTAACCGGCGCGGGCGCGGCAAGGAATGGGCTATGGCTGTAGCATCAACATTTCACAAACATGTTGTATTAATTGGATTGGGCCACCTGGGTTTTCGTGTGGCCCAAAAACTTCATGGTTTAGGGCAAGATGTGGTTGTGATTGAAATCAACCCCCAGGCTGATCTGGTTGCCAGCATCCAAGATTTGGGAATCCCAATATTGGCGGACGATGGGAAGCGCGAGGCTGCTTTGCGATCCGCAGGCTTGGAGAAAGCCCAGGCCATCATCCTTTGCACCCAAAACGACAGCCTGAATTTACAAATCGCGCTCAAGGCTCGCAGCATCAACAAAAATATCGAGGTGGTTGTCAGAATCTTTGACGATGATTTCGCGGCTGCGCTGCATGATCAATTCGATTTCAAAGCAATGAGTGCCACTGGAAGGGCCGCCCCCGCTTTTGCTGCTGCCGCAGCAGGTGTGGATATGACCCGTCCGATCACAGTTGAAGGTGAGGAATTAAGTTTAGCGAGTATGGTAATCACTGAACACTCATCCCTGCTTGGGATCAGTGTCGAGGAGATGGAGCGCGATTACGATGTCAGTGTGGTCTTGCTCCGGCGAAGTGGAGAAGAACCTGATTATCATCCCGGCGCTGGACGCAAGATTGCGACCAATGACACCCTGGCAATTCTTGGCGGCTCTTCTGAGATTAGTGTATTAGCACAGCAGAACACCAATTCATGAGCAAATCCAGGTTGAAGATTGGCTTAGTCGGTGTCTGTGGTTCGGGGAAAACGACGCTCACAAACGCCTTGAAGACCGATGATTTCAATGTGAGGCAGATCGCGCAAGAGCATTCCTTCGTTCCGGATATGTGGGAGCGGCTATCTAATCCGGATGTGCTGATCTTCCTAGAAGCATCCTATCCTGTAACTGAGCAGCGCAAACCCTTTAAGTGGAGTGAGGAGGAATATCAGCAACAGCTCCACCGTTTGCGCCATGCCTTTGAAAAGGCAGACCTTCACATAAATACGGATGATTTGACTCCGGAAGAAGTGCAAAACATTGTCATAAATTATTTGAATGATTTAAGGGAATAGACTACCAAAAAGATCATGAATCCATCAACAACTCTCATCATAAACCAAGTTCTCCCCATCTTATTACTGCTCTCCCTGGGTTATTTTATTCGCAAAAAACAATTCATCACCCCTCATACGATCGATGATCTTCGTAAGATCATCGTTAACCTGGCACTTCCAGCAGTTCTCTTCATTTCCTTTCTCGATATCGAGATGAAAACCAGCTACCTATATGTTTTTACACTGGTGTTCACAATTTGCGTTCTTTTATTTCTTTTGGGTAAGTTGATCCATCGCCGATTCGCCCGCCAGCACGAATATTTCCCATTTTTGATGACCGGTTTCGAGTACGGCATGTTAGGCATTAGCCTGTTCGGCAGCGCTTATGGTCTTGAAAAGATTGGCTTTATCGCTGTGATCGCCTTAGGGCATGAGATTTTCATTTGGTTCGTATTCCTACCGCTTTTATTGATGAAACGCGATCGTACTCGAAAATTGGGGGAGTTGGCAAAATCATTCTTCAAAGCTCCTGTAATCATTGCTGTCTTGGCCGGGGTAGTCTTCAATCTTTTGGGGTTACGGGATATTCTTTATCAAGCACCCATCACTGGAGCTGTGATGAACACATTGCAATTTTTAACGGGTTTAACCGTCCCAGTGATTTTAATTGTTGTAGGTTATGGCATAAAGTTCAACCGGGATGGGATCAATGAATCCATCGGATTGACTGCCCTCCGGCTGGGGATTTTAATCCCTTCCGCAATCATGATAAATATTATCGTCCTCGGGAAATGGTTGAATCTCGAACCCGGATTTCAAATCGCACTCTTGACCTTGATGATTTTGCCACCCCCTTTTATCATCCCGCTATATATGCGCCCTGGAAATGACGATGAACGCCATTATGTCAACAACACATTAATGGTTTATACCCTGGTCTCGATTGTAATCTTCACGGTTTTCTTTATTTTCAATCCAACAATTTAAGTGTCTACCCGGAAATCACCCCTTCAACACCCCCTATTCTCAATTTTCGGAGGGGTTCTAAGGTTAATTTTATGGCAATTCCGGACAAAATCATCAGTGAAGATCGATTACGACTGTTCAACGGAAATGATGAAGACCGCATGTACGTGGTCTACAAAGGCATCGTTTACGATGTTTCTGACTGCCCAAAATGGCGGCGCGGTATTCACGAAGGCCAGCATTTTCCAGGACAAGACTTAAGCCAAGAATTAGACAACGAAGCCCCTCACGCCGGAGGTGTGTTCAGCCACCCCTGTGTAAAAATTATTGGGCGGCTGGAATCGGAGGGATAGGATGAGTTGACAACCGATCATTTTTACAGAAAAGTTCAACTTGTTTTCAGAGCGATGGTCCCCGAAAATCATCGCTCAGATGAACGATTATCATTTCAAGATTGCTAAAATCCAGGGAGAATTTGTCTGGCATAATCATGCTGAAACTGACGAGGCTTTTATCGTGATCCGCGGAGAGATGAAGATCCAATTTCGGGATGGGGCTGTCAATCTGAAAGCCGGAGAGATGTTCGTCGTCCCGAAGGGTATCGAGCATAAACCCATCGCCGAAGAAGAATGTCAAATTCTGATGGTCGAATTAGCAGGCACCGTCAATACAGGGGAAATGGACAGTAATATGACGATAAAAGATTCGGAGTGGATTAAGCACTCGATGAGTTTTGCTTCTGGTAGAATTTACTAGAATTGCTGAACCTGGAGCGCTCCTATTGAAATCGAAAACCGTTTCCACAACTTATGCCTGGCTTACACTCATCATTTTATCGCTGATCATTATCGCAACAGCAGGATGGGCGAACCTAAATTTTATCGATTTCCCGCCTCTTGAAAATGAGTTTGAAGCGCAATGGCAGAATACTAGGGAATTTATATTTGATGGGGAAAATCCGTATGAAAACTCAGATGGAGAAACTTTCACATCTCCGCTGCCCGTATTGCTTTTTTATGCTCCCTTTGCCCTGATCAAAAACTACGAGTTCGCCCAAGCTACCTGGATGACAGCACTCCAAATCGCTACAGTCATTTTTGCGTTTTTGTGTATTCGGATTGCATCTTGGCAAATCCATCGTTGGCTAGCCGGATTATTTTTCATTTTTGCTCTATTGTGGTTTCCATCCCTCAGCGTAATCATCAGAGGGAGCGAAACTGCAATTGCGGTTGCCTTTTTAGCCGGGGCAGTATTCGCTCTTCAAAAAGAAAATGATGAGGTTGCAGGAATTTTCCTTGCCCTGGCTGCTTTACAACCACGCGTGACGCTGATTGGCATCCTTCTGATCCTGCTTTGGGCAAGCTCACATCAAAGATGGTCGTTGCACTTTTGGACTGGAGTAACTATTTTTGTCGCCAGCGGTATAGGGATGATTTTTATCCCCTCTTGGCCGCTAGATTTTTTCTGGGTGATCCTCCGTAATGTGGATTTCAATTTAGGGCATCTAGTAATTGGTACAACCACGCGGTGGTGGCCCGGCGTTGGCACCCAAATCGGCTGGGGAATTGTAATTTTTGCCTTCATTATTCTCATCATCGAATGGTGGAGGGTATGGGGCAAAAGTTTTGGTTCTCTAATTTGGGCGTTGGCGCTTTCTTGCATTATCGCGATCTGGATTGGGTTCGGGATCAATTTGGATCATCTATTTTTGTTGTTGTTATCGCTTGCTGTAATTTTCATGGCGTGGAACCGGCGATGGGGTAAAAAGGGGCAGATTTTCATCATCATCAGTATGACCCTGCTTTTACCCGGCTTATGGTGGGCGTTCATCTATTTCGAGCAACAAGGTATTCGTGGTGAGATGAATCCAATTTTGATGATTGGTTTTCCTCTAATTGTACTGAGCGTTTTATATTGGGTTCGCTGGTGGTTTCTCAGACCAGATTACTTAAATCTGGAGAGAAATTAGGTTTTCCAAATGAAACCTCGAAATTATTGGATCATCTTTATCATTGGATTGTTGATCCGCATCTTGGTGGCCTCCCTGCAAAAAAGTCCTGGTTTCATGGATGCAGAATACTATTTTATTGGTGGACAAAATCTCGCAAATGGGGATGGATTTATGGAGCAAATCCTCTGGAATTATCTGGATGATCCCATTGGAATTCCACACCCTTCTCACGGCTATTGGATGCCATTGACATCAATCCTGGCATCCTTTGGTATGATCATCACGCAATCCCAAAGTTTTGCTGCCGCTCAAATTACTTTTGTTTTGATTGGGAGTTTACTCCCACCTCTGACGGCTTACCTTTGTATTCAACTCACCCAGAATCAAAGGTCGGCTATCTTAGCCGGAGGATTAGCCATCCTGCCGGCATTTTACCTGCCTTATATGACGACCTCCGATACTTTCGGTATTTACGCAGTCTTAGGCGCGCTTTTCTTTATTTTATTAGCTGAACAAGCTGCATCGAAAAGATACCTGATACCAATTCTCTTAGGTTTGATCGCGGGTTTGATGCACCTTTCCCGTGCAGATGGACTCATGTGGTTAGGGTTTGCCTTTATCTGTGTGCTCTTCTATTTGGCTCCCAGAAACCAGAAGGAGCGCTCTAAACTATTGGCAATATTTGAAGGCTGCATATTGGTTCTCGGCGGGTATCTCATCATCATGGGACCCTGGTTCTTCAGAAATATACAGACTTTTGGATTTCCACTGGCCCCGGGCGGATCACGCTCATTTTGGATTATCAACTACAACGAACTGTTTATTTTTCCTGCAAGCCAGTTGACCTTTGAACGCTGGCTGGCTACTGGCCTTGAGAGTTTACTGCAAGCCCGGGTTTGGGCACTAAAAATTAACCTCCAGCGCAGTCTGGCGGAACAAGGCATGATCTTTCTCGCCCCGCTGATCTTGTTAGGGCTGTGGCACTCTCGCAGAGATTTTTGCATTAAGTTGGGTGTTTTCATCTGGTTGTGTACGTTCACAGTGATGACATTCATATTCCCATTTCAGGGAGCCCGCGGAGGTTTTTTCCATTCGTCGGCTGCTCTACTACCCTTACTTTGGAGTGCCGCTGCCATCGGTTTGAGCGCAGCTTTGGATTGGGCTGGCCGAGCTCGAGGATGGAGTGTCACAGAAGCAGGTGCTGTCTTCACAATCGCAACCCTCCTCATCGCCAGTCTTTTATCGGGATTCATACTCTTCAACAATCATTTTAGTGGGAAGCTTGATCATCCTAAATGGGAAGAAAACAGGGCCACCTACCAAAAATTAGATAAAAACATTCATGAGTTTGGCTTTCAATCCAATGAAATCGTAATGACCACCAATCCCCCCGGATACTTTGCATACACCAACCGGCCGGCGATTGCCATCCCGGATGGCGGTGTCGCCACGCTTTTAGAGGTTGCAGAAAAATTTCAGGGAACAATCGTGGTCCTGGAAAAAGATCATCCTGAGGGATTAAATGATCTTTATGCCAATCCCGAATTAACTCCTACTGGGCTAGAATATCTGACAACGATTGAAGGCACACATATCTTTATCATCCATTGATCTCGATTTACTTATGAAATTAACAAAAACCCGCATCTTCATTATTATTGCCATTACAGCCTTTTTTTCAACTGGCATTTATGCTGTGGCCAGCTATTTTTATTATCGAAGCGGATATCCACTCGATGATGCCTGGATCTATCAGACCTACGCCCGCAATTTAAGCGAGTACGGTGAGTGGTCTTTTATTCCAGGGACCCCGTCGGGTGGATCCACGGGCCCTCTTTGGGTGCTTTTCCTGGTCATTGGCTATGCCGCGCAGGTTGATCATCAAATTTGGTCGTATATCCTCGGGAGCATTATCCTATGCGGGATGGGTGTGGTTGGCATACTCGGCTTCGAGCGGCTGCAACCCAATTTTAATCGCTGGGCCATTGTAGCCGGTCTGATACTCATCTTAGAATGGCATCTAGTTTGGGCAGCCAATTCTGGGATGGAAACGCTGTTAGCTGCCCTCATGGCGACCCTAATCCTGGTGTTGCTGTTCCAAGGTGAGATTTCACACCGCAAATGGATGCTGATCGGCTTACTGATAGGCGTCAGCGTTTGGATCCGTCCTGATGGAATTACGCTTCTGGGTCCCGCGGGGCTGGTCGCACTCTGCAATGGGAAACCATCCATAAAAGTATTTTTATCTCGATTAATTTCTCTAGGGTTTGGATTTATCATCCCATTTGCCCTTTATCTTGCTTTCAATCAATTTACGGCGGGGACGATCTGGCCCAATACTTTTTACGCCAAACAAGCTGAATATGCTGAACGCAGAAGCGAATTCATCCTAATCCGCTTCCTAAAACAATTTATTACACCCCTGGCAGGGATCGGAATTATCCTAATTCCAGGCTTTTTGATTACAAGTTATCAAGCTTTAAGGAACAAAAGCTGGCCCATCATAGCCAGCATTCTCTGGTACCTGGGATATCTGGCCATTTTCGCCCTCCGGCTGCCTGTTACTTATCAGTATGGTCGGTATATCATCCCCGCGATGCCCATATTCTTTATTTTAGGGATTGCCGGAACCATCCCTTGGATTCATCGACACTTTCAGGATAGCCGCTTGGTTTTGCGGGTGACTGCCAAAGTCTGGTTGATTTCAGGATTTAGTATTTTGGGCGTATTTTGGATTTTGGGGGCTTCATTTTATGCCAGAGATGTTGCCATCATCGAGAGCGAGATGGTGACCACCGCCCACTGGATCAGAGAAAATACAGTTCCCAACGACCTCATCGCCGCCCATGATATTGGGGCTTTGGGCTATTTTGCTCAACGCGATATCGTCGATCTGGCAGGATTAATCTCGCCAGACGTGATCCCTTTCATCCGTGAGGAAGACCTGCTGGCCAAATACCTTGATACGCAAGAGGTAAATTATTTGATGACTTTTCCACGATGGTATCCTGATCTGACAACGCGGTTTGAACTTGTTTATCAAACCGATGAAATTTTTAGTCCAAGATTGGGAGGGGATAATATGGCCGTCTATCGCTGGGTTTCGAGCAAGTAAAATCGACCAATCGAAAACATCAGCCAATCATCAACTCGATGTCAATGCACGCGCCAACCAGCGTGCTATACTATCCCCATGAACACACTCAAATTCGCCGCCCAGCTCGCCCAAAGAACAGGAAAGCTACTCACAGAATATTACCAACCCTCGGGCATTGATGTGACAGTTAAATCAGATCGTACTGTTGTTTCCGAGGCTGATCTGGCAGCAGATCAGCTTTTGCGCGGCGCGATCAAAGAGAAATTTCCCGAAGATGGCATACTCAGCGAGGAAGCTGGCACGACCTATCCTCGAAATAAGGGTGCGGTATGGGTCATTGATCCCTTGGATGGCACCACGAACTTCAGCCTCGGATTACATTACTGGGGGGTCTCGATTGCCCGTCTCGTGAATGGATCTCCCAGTTTAGGTGTGCTTTACTTCCCCTTATTAGGTGAACTTTTCACAGCTTCAAAAGGGGGAGGCGCTTATTTAAATGGCAGCCAACTCAAAGTCAAGCCGCCGACTCCCGATCAACCCACCAGTTTCTTTTCCTGCTGCTCGCGCGGCAACCAATTCTACGAGGTGCAAATTGGGTATAAGACGCGTATCTTGGGATCTGCAGCTTATGGCTTGGCAACCGTGGCGCGCGGGAGCGCTATTTTAGCCTTCGAAGTGACTCCTAAAGTTTGGGATTTCTCGGCGAGTTGGTTGATCACACAAGAAGCTGGCGGCATCATTGCCCCATACGAGGGCGAGCATCCTTTTCCATTAATTCCAGGGGTTGATTACGCTTCCAAAAGCTACCCACTGTTAACCGCAGCGACATCTGAACTTTTAGCTGAAGCACGGTCAAAAATCAAAAGAAGATAACGAACCACCAGATTAAGTGTCACTTTTCCCTGAGATCCGCATCTGAATTAACAGAAATTAAATTTTTATATATGGATTTGGAGGATTTATAATGGAATACCGCAATCTTGGATCAGCTGGACTAAAAGTTTCGGCACTCTCATACGGCGCCTGGGTTACCTTCGGCACCCAAATTGGGGAAGATGTCGCTTATGACTTGATGAAGACGGCTTTTGATGCCGGTGTAAATTTCTTTGATAACGCCGAGGCTTACGCTGGCGGCGATGCTGAAACCATCATGGGCAAGGTTATTCAACGGGCTGGCTGGAAACGCTCTGATTTGGTGCTCTCGACTAAAATTTTCTGGGGTGGTTCCGGCCCCAATGATCGCGGTCTCTCGCGCAAGCATATTGTCGAAGGTGTTGATGCGGCCTTGCAGCGTCTGCAAACGGATTATGTGGATTTAGTTTTTGCCCACCGGCCTGATATTCATACGCCCATAGAAGAGACTGTGCGCGCTTTTGACCATGTCGTCAACCAGGGCAAAGCCTTTTACTGGGGAACCAGCGAGTGGAGCGCTTCGCAAATCATGGAAGCTTATGCGATTGCCCGTCGAGAACACCTGATCCCGCCACAGATGGAGCAACCCCAATATCATATGTTCCACCGCGAGCGTGTCGAGAGTGAATATGCCCATCTATACGATGAAATCGGCCTGGGCACCACCATTTGGAGCCCCCTGGCCAGCGGTCTGCTGACTGGAAAATACAACCAGGGCATGCCCGAAGGCACCCGCGCTACCCTCGAAGGTTACGAGTGGCTGCGCAGCCGCTTCGAGGATGAAACCGCGCTTGAAAATATCAGCAAAGTTGGTAAACTGATGGATATCGCGGATGAACTTGGTGCGAGCATGGCCCAATTAGCCTTGGCCTGGACCTTGAAGAACCCCAATATTTCCACCACCATCACTGGATCATCCAAGCCAGAGCAAATTATCGAAAACATGAAAGCCATCGATGTGGTTTCCCAACTCGACGATGATGTCATGGAAAAGATCGAAGGTATCCTGGATAACAAACCAGCAGCCCCACAAGATTTTCGTTAATCATCAGCAATGAATTAAAACAAAAGAAGTGACCAGTTCCTGATAAAAGACTGGTCACTTTCTTTGCTTATTTATCTATATCAATTTGTCTAGAAAAACCTTCAGCATTTTTTATCTTCCTTCCCTCTCTCAAAATGCTATTGGATAGTTCCTAAAATAATCCTATCCTCCCGCGAGCGCACCCACAATCATAAACTGTTCCTCACCGCTCTCGACTTTGTCAGGGAGCAGTGTATCTGGGGGCACGAGAGAGAAATCTTCCCCACAAGCAAAGAAGCGGATAAAAGCCCGACGCTCTTTGGTAATCTGATCACGGACAGTGCCGCGCAGCATCGGGTAACGGACTTCCAACGCATCCAGGACGGTGCGCTGTGTGACCGGACCGTCAACCTGTAACGTTACTTCACGGCCGACATCTGCCAGCCGTTGTAGATGGGTAGGTAAAACAACACGGATCATCGTAGGGTTTGAACTTCAACCGATAAAACTTTCGGTAGATTTTTGGCTATGGCTTTCCAATGATCTCCAGAATCTGCGGAAGCATAAACCTGCCCACCCGTAGTACCAAAATAGATGCCGCAAGAGTCAAGCGTGTCAATCGCCATAGCGGTACGATAAATGTTCACATAACAATCGCTTTGCGGCAACCCATTGGTTAGCGCTTCCCATTCATTACCGCCCGTTCTGCTGCGATAAACGCGGAGTTTGCCATCTGGTGGAAAATGTTCTGAGTCACTTTTAATAGGGATAACATAAATGGTTTCCGGTTCGTGAGCGTGTACAGCAATTGGAAAGCCAAAATCACTGGGTAAGTTGCCACTGACCTCGTGCCACATATCGCCGCCATCATCACTGCGCATCACATCCCAATGTTTTTGCATGAATAAAACACCCGGACGCGAGGGATGCATTGCGAGATTATGGACGCAATGACCCACCTCTGCGGTTGGGTCTGGAAGCTCAAAAGGAGAGGCCAAACCCTGGTTGATCGGCAGCCAGGTCAAACCTCCATCATCGGTGCGGAATGCGCCGGCCGCGGAGATCGCGATATAAATTCGGTCGGGATTGCTGGGATCGAGGAGGATCGTATGTAAACACATACCACCAGCCCCGGGTTGCCACAAATGCCCTTTGGCATCGCGCAACCCAGAAAGTTCCTGCCAGCTTCCTCCCCCATCGGTTGACCTAAAGAGCGCGGCATCTTCGACCCCTGCATAAACTGTATCCGGGTCGGCCAGGGATGGTTGAAGATTCCAGACCCGTGTAAATTTCCAGGGATGTTGTGACCCATCGAACCATTGATGTGTGCCCGGATCCCCTTCGTAGATAAATTGATTGTCTACGGATTCCCAAGTTTGACCGCCATCATTTGACCGTTGGATTGTCTGGCCGAACCAGCCGGTAGATTGCGAGGCATATAGTCGATTGGGATCTGCTGCTGATCCGTTAATATGGTAGATCTCCCAACCTGGGAAATGCGGCCCATCGATTTTCCAGTCTTGACGTCTCTCATCCGATGTCAAAATAAAAGCCCCTTTTTGGGTACCCACTAATACACGTACACTGCTCATCTTTTCTCTCCTTTGGTACTTTTTCGAACATTTTGATTATAGAACAAATTTTCAAGATAATCAAGATGGAATATATCCGAATTTCAAACAAGGGACATTCAGCAGCCAAATTTTAAATCCCTGAATTACGATCGACTTTGGATTTTCAGTCTTCCTGCTTCCTGCGCCTGCGCTCCCGCCCGCGGCGCATCAACTTCTCGATCCAGCTCACAAAGGGTTCTGGTGGCAAATAATCAATTAACGGCCAACTGGCAAATCCTTGCTTCTCCATTACAGCATTAGCAGCCTCAATCCCGGTGACGCAGGCGCGCTCCAAAAAGAAAGAAGGCGAGGTGTGCCGCACCCAATCTCCAGCGCAAAACAGTCCATCCCAGGGAAGTCTCCGCCCCCAAGTGGCGCTCTACGGGTCCAACTTCGGGCAGCGTATGGGTTTCGGGATTGAGCTGCAAATGTTGGCCAATGATATGCCCCCGCAGTTCCGGCCACGCCTGCTGCACATCGACGACCGCCTGGGCCAGCAGCACCCCCTGAGGCTGTGCCAACACTTTGGGCGGTCCGTAAATGTGCGCTTCGATCACGCTGCCGCCCGTCTCCCGCCCCCAACGCCGGAAGGGGTTGTAAATGCGGTCCAGCCAGAAATAATTATGCAATGTGAAATCGCCGCTAAAGATCCCGGCTTCAGCCTCGCGATTGGGGATTATGTCAAACCACAGCCGCACAACCGCATTAGAAAGTGAGCGGGGGAAAAAGAGACCATCGAGTTCATCACCAAAACTAGAATGGAGGATTTTCTGCGCATTGTTGGAGTCAGTCGCCAGAATTACGTTTTCTGCTTTAGCAGATTCCGTTCCTTCAGAGGATTGCCACTCGACGAGATACTCTTGCCCCTTGCGGGAGATATTCTGTACCCTGGCCCCCAGGTTTATCGTCCCGCCCAAAGCCTGGATGCGGGCTCCTAATGGTTCGCAGACGCTTGTGCCTCCATCATCCGGTAAATAAGAGAACACCCAGGCATCCCGCCGGAGGATGGTGTAAAACCGGAGAAATCCGATGAATCCCGAGACAGGCACTTCATCTGGATTAGCTGAAAGTCCATTGCGCGCCAAGCCTAAAAAGAAACCCTTGAGCGCCGGGGGCCACCGCCGGGTGAGATCACCCAATCGCCAGCCAGCGAGCGGTTGATTCTCTCCAAAGGGATCGACACCAACCGCCAAAATTAGGCTGCTCCAAACCAGTGGCAGCGAAAGCCAATCGCGCAGGTCAAGCATCGCCAGAAACCGCAAGCTAAAAAATAGATTTAAATAGTGAAAAGGGGCCGGGATCCAACTGCTGCGGATGGCCGAACCGACGGGTGCTTTACTGACCGTGCGACCGTGACGAAAAATCCATTCTTCTTCTTGAGCGGGGACGAATACGGGCCGCAAATTATGGCGCGCCAGCATGGCCTGCAAGTTGCGGTACGACGACCAAATCCCATGCATGCCGTGCTCCAACCGGAATTCAGTCCCCTTAACTTCAACCGTTTCGCCACCCGCCAACCGTCCGCCGAGAAATTTATCGTCGGCTTCGAGCACGAGTGGGTGAAGACCGCGCTCAGCCAGGTGCAGGGCGGCTGTCAACCCCGCGACACCGCCACCAATAATGATTACATCCCTCACCGCCAGCCCCTCTACATATGGGAGCGAGGAGCGAGAGGTGAGGGCTTTATCCGGGGGCATAACTGCTCAAATTGATTTGGCGAGAGGGGCTATAACGCAATCGCTCCCAAATGAAACTCAACGGCCTGGATTGCATCAGCGAAGGCTCAGCATAACACTGCTGAAAGCACGAGCCACAGGCCGCAGGTGCCGCGCCATAAGTGACCTGCGCGATATTCCAGGCTGCCTGCCAGGAAGAAACTTCCAACAAATTGACGGCACGGCCGCCCTGCTCACCTTCATCTTTTTCCATCGGACGGCAGGGATAAAGCAGCCAGCCATCCGGCAGGATGCGGGGTGTCAGCGTGGGATAGCAGGGGTAGGGTTGTAAATCTAGCATAGTTTTCAAATAAAGAATGCTTCCTAAAATTGGTGCGCCGCGTTTTTTGAGCTGGATGATGCGCTCGATTAAGGCGCGGTACTCAGCTGAAACCAGAAGTTCGTATCGCGGCCAGTTATTGAAGGATTGTGGGGAAACCGAGAGCAGGACTTTATTTTGAGTGCAAAACGCCAGCAAATCATCAAAATCCGAGAGCGTTTCAGGGGTCAGGACGGCGTTGACGATCAACCGGAAGTTGGCAGACTCTTGTAGGGTGGCTGCCCTTTCAAGGCCAATGAGCACGTCCCCTACCGGGAGTGACGTTATATTGATTTGATCGAGAGATTTTGAATTCAACGGAATCCAGACTGACGACCAGGCGATCCAAAAAAGGCAAAATGCTGAGGTGCTGTTCGAGCAGGGTGCCATTGGAAATCAGCGTAATTTCTCGAAATTTCAAATCCTGCCGGGCATACGCCAGCAGATCAGAGAGATGTGGGGCCAGGAGCGGTTCGCCTCCGGTCAACCATAAGCGCGGGATCCCACTGCGGATAACGCCTAGAATTTTGCGGACATCCTCCATATTAGGGAAGGGCTCGGCCTGCGAATTTCGACGAGCGCCGAAATCTTCGCAGTAAGCGCAGTTTAAATTACAGTGGGTGGTAGGGTAATACACAGCCACCAGCGGATTAAGAGTGCGTTCTTTGCGGTAAAGCTTATGCAAATTTTGCAGGTAGGGGGACATTAAATCTTACCAATATTCTATTCAGGACGAATTTGATAGCGCTTGCGGAAATGGATCACACCCAAGAGTAAAAGAAACTGGATGGTGGCTAATATAATGGTCGAAAATTGATCAAAATAGAAAACCAATAAATTGACCGCGGTTAATGATAGGAGCAGACCAATACTGCCTAACTGGATGCCGCGGAATTCCTTTCCGATGATCAGCAAAATGGCAGCTGCAAACAGCATTAAGCCCACGAAACCTTCCAGAAGCAATCGGGCTGTAAACCAAACCAGGGCACTCTTGCTGTTGATTTGAAAATTGACAACCAGATCGTTGACCAGACTGTTCAACAGGTCAAGATCGCGCAGCGCCCACAGAAATTGACCCAGCTCGACTAACGCGACCCCGCCGAGAGCCAACAATCCCCCCGCCAAAATGGCGCGTAAACGGTTTTTGGAAATCCATCGGTCTTCAAATGCACGGATTTTTTTGCGCCAGCGCTGCCATAAGGGCGGATTTGCTGGGGTCGTATAGAGCGCATCCGACGCGATAAACTCCAATAGATTTTCAGCCAGGTTAGCTAAATCAGGATGCTCCGCATTTTTCTGCACAAACTTTAAACGAGACTCGAGACGGGCATGTTCAGTTTCGTCGAGATCGTGATCGAGGATTTCTTCGATGGAGTTTAAAGCGCGGTAGAGTTCAGCACGGGAATCACGTTTGGGCGGCTTACGTACCTGGAAGTAGATCAGCACCGTGAGCAAGAAGAAGGCATAAATGATGGGTGCTGCAGCGGGGTAAAAATAATCATTACTTTGGGTGATGAATTTACCAACTTCGTCAATGAATAAGCCCACGCCGATCCCGGCGCAGAGCGCGCCTGCGATATAAACCCAGCGATTGGCAAAGATTAGCGGCAGCAGGGCGGCGATGAAGAGCAAAACACCGCCCCAGAGCACATGGGCAATATGCAGTTCGGAGTTACCGATCTGGGGATAGCCAGTCAGTTCAAGGAATAAGCGCGTCAGCGCGACTGAAGCGGCGAAGCTCAATAAGGTGTAAAGCAGGTAGTTTTCGGCGCCTTCGCGTTTGACAGGTTTGCGAATGCGGGGGATAAATGGTTCCATGGGAATCAGGTATTAGGTATCAGATGTTAGGTAAATTATCTCACGAAAAACGGTTCAAGGTATCCAGATAATGCTCCGGTAGGCCGATGTCGAAACGTTGACCGTCGATGACCAATCCCTGGAAACCATCTTCCTTACGGAGACGGTCAAGGGCCGATGTCAACTGGAATTCACCGTGCTCGCGCACATTATGGTTGATATTATCTTCAAGGTAGTCGAAGATCTGTGGTTTGATGATGTACTCACCAAAGACGGTCAGGTACTCATTAGGCGGCAAACCGGCGGTGTGTAAATTATCCCGGGCATAATCAATAGTCGGTTTTTCCGCAAATTTATTGACGCTCAACAAAGTGGGTTGATCGATCCACACGCCCGTGATGGTGCCAAAGCTGGCAATCTCGTTTTCGGGGGTTTGGCGCAATCCCAGAATGCTGACGCCGTGCTGATTATACGCTTCTAGCAACTGCTGGGCGCAGTTCAGGCTGCCATTTGAACGGTATAGGTGATCTCCGAGCATCAACAAAAAGGGCTCGCTGCCCACCGCTTCTCGGGCAGCGTACACAGCATGTCCAAACCCCTCTTGACGCTCCTGGATAACAAACTTGACCCGGCGGCCAATATCGAGCAGGTACTGCGCGTACTCCTGAAAATGCCGCGGTAATTTATTGTAATTTTCGATGGGGATTTGGACGTTGAAAAAGGATTCAAATTCATCAAGATCATGCGCTTGCACGATGATGATAACTTCCTCCATGCCCGCTTCGAGGGCTTCCTCAACGATATACAAGATCGCGGGTTTGGCGATGCCATCTTGATCGATAATGGGGAAGAGCTCTTTCTTGGTAGCTTTGGAGGCCGGGAAGAGGTGTTTGCCAAACCCGCCCGCGGGGATCACGGCTTTACGAACCTTTGTCCCAGTGCGAATGGTGAGCGCCAAAGTTGGCATCTCCAGGTCACGCTTGATGATATCCATCACAGCCTGCTGGTCTGCTGCGCTGCGAGCCAGAATTTGTGCAGTACCATCACCTTGAGAACCAACACCCTTAGCTCCCCAAATATGCGGCTTGAGCGCTTCATGGCTCATAACTCGGTGCAGTACCGGAGAAGTCAATTCTTCAGGGCAAGCTGGGATGGCATAGCGATCAAAGAAAGCCTGAGATTCTGCCATCAACTCCCCCAGACGCTCGGCATTTCCAGCTTGCAGGGCGGCGGTGGCCTGATGCACCACGCGCTTATTGATCGGACCCAGCAAATCTTGTACACCTCGCTCGATCTCGTTATCGGCAAAGGGATAGGCCCGGTTTAAACGAGCCAGAATTTCCATCGTATCTTTCTCAGCTTGCAGATCGACGATCACAAAATATAAATCTTCAGGCACCTGCAATTCTGTCACATCCAGGTTATCACCATCGAAGGTCATCAAAATCGGGCGGTCACCATAAGCGCAGCCTTGATCCATACGCCCACAGCGAGAGGGAGTTGTGATCTCACCCTGGTAAGCAAGTTCCATTTCACCGCGGATGGTCATTTTGAGATCATATACACGGTTGAAAGCTCTAGCCGTGAGCACACTCACAGCCGCGCTCGAAGAGAGTCCTTTTTTGATTGGCAGGTCGGTCTTGTAGTTATTGATTACCAGGCCGCGCACATGATAGTGGGTCATAATCTGGTAAGTAACCCCAGCAGCATAACTCCAATAACTGCCGCTCTGTGCTTCAGCCAACAAGGGGTTCGATTCCATCGGAATTTCGTAGGGACCGAGTTTCTCGCCTTGTTCGGTAGTGGAGGTCAACACCAAAGCATTGGGGTGCGGTTCGATCTCCGCATAAATGCCCTGATTGGTCCCCGTAATGAGGGTAAATCCCTTTTCAATATCAACGTTGATTCGCCGGTAACCGCCAGCCCAATCGGAGTGCTCGCCAAATAAACAGATACGTCCGGGTACAAAAATTTTCATTTCCTGTCCTCACTACTTTGATGAATGATCTGAGTATACCGCAAGAATTTGTTGGGCATCAGCTTGGGTTTGCAATCTAGGTAAAAATAGGTATAATCGGTGCGTGGCTGAGAACGTCAGCCACGTGCTAAACTAACTTCCATGGAGAACCTTAGTCTAGAGAAAAACGGACAATTTGTATGCGGGCGTAGTTCAGTGGTAGAACGTCAGCTTCCCAAGCTGAATGTCGTGAGTTCGAATCTCATCGCCCGCTCTCGAATAGTTTATAAAACAAGACCACCTAAATAGATCCAAGGTGGTCTTTCAATTTTGAGTAATAAATAGGAGTAAAAAATGGCAAATATCCTTTGCATTGGCGCAGGTTATGTCGGCGGACCCACCATGGCAGTAATTGCTGAGCATTGCCCACAACATAAAGTTGTGGTTGTTGATATCAACGAAGAAAGGATTGCAGCCTGGAATTCGGATCAACTCCCGATTTATGAACCAGGTCTAAACAAAGTTGTTTTTGATGCCAGAGGCAAGAATCTGTTTTTCTCCACTGAGGTTGATAAGAATATTGCGGAAGCCGATATTATTTTTGTGAGCGTCAACACCCCAACTAAAACGTTCGGACGTGGGGCGGGGCGCGCAGCCGATCTACAACACTGGGAAAAAGTTGCCCGGCAGATATTAGAAAACTCAACATCGTCAAAAATTGTGGTGGAAAAAAGCACCTTGCCAGTACGCACGGCCGAGGCCATGGAAAGAATTCTCAATTCGAATGAGAAAGGGATTTTCTTTGATGTGCTCTCCAACCCCGAATTCTTAGCCGAAGGTTCTGCAGTTGAAGATATGGAGAGCCCTGACCGGGTATTGATCGGCGGGCGCGAAACGCCTTCCGGGCAAAAAGCAGTCCAAGCACTGGTTGATATTTATGCAGAGTGGATTCCCTGTGAACGGATCATCACGACCAATTTGTGGTCCAGTGAATTATCGAAACTGGTCGCCAACGCATTCTTAGCCCAGCGTATCTCGTCGATCAACGCGATCGCCAACTTATGCGAGAAGACCGAAGCGGATGTCACCGAAGTAGCCAATGCTATCGGTGCGGACAGACGCATTGGACCCAACTTCTTGCGTGCCAGCGTTGGTTTTGGGGGGTCATGTTTCCGAAAGGATATCCTAAACTTGGTGTATTTGTGCGAATATTATGGTTTACCCGAAGTTGCCGCTTATTGGGAGCAAGTTGTAACGATGAACGAGTACCAAAAGGAGAATTTTGTCTCTAAAATGGTTACGACGATGTTCAACACTGTTGCTGGAAAACGCATCGCGTTATTTGGGGCTGCTTTCAAAGCTGATACCAGTGACACTCGAGAAACACCCGCCCTTGCTGTCTGCCAATCGCTACTTGAAGAGAGAGCCGATGTGGTGATCACTGACCCTTATGCACTTGATAATTTCAAATACGATTTAAGTGATGCCGCAGATCAAGTCAGTTTTGAACCGGATCCCTATGCAGCAGCGAAAGATGCCCATGCGATTGCAGTTCTCACAGAATGGCCGCAATATAAAGTATTAGATTTTCAAGCCATTTATGATGGGATGGTAAAACCTGCTTTTATTTTTGATGGGCGCAATATTCTCGATCACAAAAAACTTTATGAGATGGGGTTTAATGTTATGGCTATTGGAACGCCACCCCGACTTCATTTTACAGAGTAGTGGTTCATAAAGCAATAATTAAAGTCCGCATATAAGATTGCGGACTTTAATTGTTTAATAAATTAATCTAAGTTTAGATGTCGAAACTACTTACTTGACACTTATGAAATCAGCCAGTCAAAACGCTGGTTGAGTAGGTTTTAAAGCCGTATCGAAACCTGTTTTGGCGCCGTTTGGGGTCTCGATATGCCTTTGAAAGAATACTCGACCGACAACAGCTAAAAACTGTCGGGTAGCTAGATATCGAAAAAGTCTTCAACTCTCAGATGGTAGTGATTCTCTAATGTGTTTCGATCCAGACCATGGGTTCCCAACCAAATATCAAAATAGCACAAGCGATCTTCAGACAATATGGCCGCATTCGTCTCGTTTGGAAAATTATTTTCCGCCTGCTCACAGATTGGACAGCGTGCCATCGTCAAATTTTGATTACCAATCATTGTCGTTTCAATACGCTTCAATCGAAAACCGCACCGGTTACAAGTCTGATAATCTATCCGGGCTGCAATTTTTTGTTCTCCCATAAATGTGAGAGCTGTATTTTGTTCGATACTTTCCATTTTCCCTAAAAAGTCTCCAGGAAAAAACACAACAAGACCGCACCTAACCCAAAATTTCAGGGTTTTAACAAATCCGCTTTTCCAACTTCAATCCCATCAAGCGAAACCGTTTCGATGTCATATTTAGGCCGTGTTGACATTTGGTGATTTCTCTCTAGAAACCGACTATTTTAAAACCGTTGTTTTCTCTTGAAAACTGATGAAATGTCAACACTTCCTAGCTTATCACAACCATTTGAAGCTCAAATTACAGATTCGTAACTACCTGCCGTCAACCTGCAACGTTTATGTCATGAGCAAACAACTTAGAAGTGCTAAAATGTAGAAGGAGAGTTGTATAAAAATGACCAACAATATCCTGATCCTTTATGTTGAAGATAATCCGGAAAATCGTCTCCTCATTCGCAGGATTCTTGAAGCCGAGGGATACACGATAGCTGAAGCTGAAAATGCGGCTAAAGCGCTGGATTATGTTGCATCAAACACACCTGATTTAATCTTGATGGATATCAATATGCCTGATGTTGACGGTTATACACTAACAGCTCAAATGAAAACGTTCCCAGAGTTATTTGATGTCCCCATCATTGCATTGACAGCCAACGTTATGAGGGGTGACCGAGAACGCACATTGGCAGCGGGTTGCGATGGTTATATCCAAAAGCCGGTCGATGTAGATGATCTACCAAATCAAATTTCGCGTTATTTACGGAAATAAAATTTTATCAAATCTGTGAGTAAACATATGAGTGATCAAATCTTTTCTTCAAGCGGCACAGATACTCCCCCCACAAATAACAACTCCAATATCCAGGGGGAAATTCCCAAAGGGACGACGATCTTGGTTGTGGAAGATAATGTATCAAACTTTGTTCTTATCGCCCGAATGTTGGGTTATATGGGGATCCATTGCGAATGGAAGACATCTGGTTATGAAGTTGTCGAGTATGCGGATACCCTTCCCCGGTTGGATTTAATTCTCATGGATATTCGCCTCCCGTATGAAGATGGGTATGGGGCGCTAAAAAAAATTCGCTCCTCATCCACTTTAAAAGAAACTCTTGTAATCGCTGTAACTGCTGAAGCAAGCGTCGCTCAAATCAACAAAGCCAAAGAATCCGGATTTGATGGCTTCATCGGAAAACCGTTAGATCCAGATCGTTTTCCCGATCAAATTCGGAGAATATTATTGGGTGACCAGGTTTGGGAAATAGGATAGATGCCTCCCGATTTGGTTTTGCACCATCAATACGGTATACAACTTGCAAGATGGGGATCAACGCGCAGCCCGCTAAATGTTCTGATTAAAAAAAATTTCGGAGATTAGGATGACACAGTCCAGTCCACAACCCACCCGACAATTTCGTGGGAAACTGACGCGCAGAACGTTATTGCAGCTCCTACCTCTCACGATGATTACGGTTGCCGCCCTAGGGGTTATTACATTGTTGAATACCGCCAATTTTTTGCGCAACCAAATCATCAATCAGTTTAGCAGCGTTAGCAATACTTTGGCTGGGCAAACCGAACAACTAGTTGCTGAAAAAAGAGCTTTCTTTGATGAGCTGCGCAACGATAACTTATTAGATCAAAGTCTCAATTATTTATTGAGTTTAGAACCTAACGACCCAAATTGGGGGCTTTCAAGGGAACAGTTTCTGCTCGATTACGAACGATTGTCCAACGCTCAGGCGCAACGGCCCTTCGATAATTTTGTCATTATCGGTTCAGACGAGAAAATTTTGATCTCAACAAACCCAATTTGGGAAGGCGAGCGACTGGATTATGATACCTATCAAGAACTATTAACAAAACCAGCTTCTGTGCTGTTTTACAATATGAATCCATTCAATGACCCGGATTCAAATCCCCTCTTATTACTTACATCACAACAGATTATTGATGCATTTGGTAATTATAAAGCTACAGTAATCGGCATTACCGATTTACTATCTTTACAACGGATTCTTGAAGCGGGCACATTATCGCATCCCCAGGCACGACCTTATTTTATATCCAGAGCTTCAATGGGAGAAGTGTACGTCGGGTTATCCCCCGCGACTGGTAAGCCCACTGCTTTTACGCCTTCAGATGGACATATCGAAACTGTACTTCCGATTGTTATGGACAAAGAAGTAGAAAGTGTTGTTGAATTTGCTTCGTTCAATAATGTGCCAGTTTTGGGATTTGTAAAATGGCTTTCATCTGTCGATTCTGCATTAGCGCTCGAGGTGCCCCAAACCGTAATTTCCGGACCCTTGCAAAACTCTGCTACCATTCAAATCTCTCTGCTGGTGATCGCACTCATCATTCTGGGATTCTTCATTTGGATTGGCGCACGCCGCATCGTGCGTCCAATTGCAGAAGTATCATTAACAGCTCAACATTTTGCTGATGGAGATATGCAGGCGCGTGCAACGGTTGACCGCAACGACGAGATTGGTCAGCTGGCATTTTCCTTCAACAATGTTGCTGACCAATTAGTCGCACTTTATCGCTCGATGGAATCTACGATTGATGCTCGCACCCAACAAATACAAACAGCATCAGAGGTTGCCCAGGTAGTGACCTCTGCGTCCAGTTTGGACGAAATGCTAAAACAAACCGTCAACTTAATAACGAACCGTTTTGATTACTATCACACGGCGATTTATTTAATGGATCGAGGCGGAGATTTTATTGTATTACGTGAGGCAGCCGGTCAATCAGCCGCAGAAAACCTCAGCCAGGGATTACAAATCGCCGTTGGATCTCGTTCCATCGTTGGCAACGTAGCCGCCACCAATAAGCCCTGGATAGCAGATGATGTTAAACAAGACCCCTATTATCTCGAGCTCGAATCCCTACCCGGTACGCAATCAGAAACCGCAATTCCGCTGAGCATAGGTGGGCGGGTATTGGGTGTTTTGGATGTTCAAAGTAATGAGCTCAAAGCTTTTGATGATCAAGATATCATTACCCTTCAGACTCTGGCTCGTCAAATTGCATCTGCACTTCAAAATGTGCGCTTACTTGAAAACACGCAGGTTGATTTGCAATCGGCAAATTTGCTATTTCAGACCAGTCACGAGTTAGCGGAAGCCAATACCACAGATGATGTTTTTAGAATTTTAGGAAAAATCTTTCGAGGGGTACCCTATAATTCAGTAATTTTTACGTTAGAAGCGAACAAACTAATTAGCTCCCAAATAACCCTGGATTCGGGATCACAACAAAATCGAGAGACAAGTATCCCAATATCTCCAGTGGAGATTAATAACCTTGCAACAAACCAAGCCTGGCAAGTGATCCACGTTAATGATCCGCCAGATTCTCTGCTGAGGGTTTCTCCACTCTCGCAGCGGAACTCGGTTCTCAGGTCTTCATACTAATCCCGTTAATGTCAGGAATGCGTTTAATTGGGGTAACTTTACTCGGTACTTCCAATGAAAATCGGTTGACACCGGTCAATCTTGAGCCATATTATAGTATCGCCGAAATGGTAAACACCTCATTAGAAAAAATTGAAGCGGTTGAAGGGATTACGGCCAGTTTTGCAGAACTCCAATCCTTGAGCGCGATTAGCCAGGCGATTTCCACAGAAACCGAGTTGGAAAATCTCTATAATATCTTGCACCGCCAGACAAGCCAGGCAATCGGTAACGTTGAATTCTTGGTCGCGCTTTATGATGTTGAAACAAAACTGATTGAAATACCTTATATGACCGATGAGGATCAAATCATCTCAATTCCAGCCTTCCATCTCGGCCAAGGGTTAACTTCTATCGTAATTCAAACGCAACAACCACTTATGATTGTAGAGGACACTGTCAATCGAGCAAAATCACTTGGGGCTTTGATTACCAATGAAAAACCCCCGCTTTCCTGGTTAGGGGTTCCGATGCAGGTTGGTGGTGAACTGGTGGGTGCAATTGTGGTTCAAGATACTGAACAAGAAAATCGTTTTGATGAAGATGACCTGCGCCTGTTGACCACTTTAGCCGGGCAAGTAGCTCCAATTGTACGCAACGCACGGTTATTGGCAGATGCACAAGCAACTGCTGAACGCGAACGGGAACTTAATCGGATTACCGACAATATCCGGCGAGCAACCAGCATACAAGCAATATTAGAAACAACAACACAAGAACTTAGCCAGGTTTTGGATTTAAGAAGCGCAAAGATCGAAATTTCAGTGGATACTACTTCACTAAATGGGAAGAAAAATGGAAACGGAGCAGAGGAGAAACCTGAATGAACCGCATCTCACAATGGCTTCTTGCTGAACCAGCCTCTTCCACAGTGGATGACCGAAAATTCATTCGTGAACGGATACTTACTATCGTACTCATTGGTGCTGCAATTTTTGGAGTGGCAGCGTATTACATCAACGTTCGTGTGGCCATAGAGCAAAGCAATTGGGGGTTGATCGCAATTTACACGCTCGCTTTTGGATGGGTTTGTGCAATTGCTTTAGTGCGCCGCATCCCTTACGAATTCCGAGCAACCAGCATGCTATTGATCCTTTATGCCTTGGGGATCATATCAACGCTCCAGTATGGTGCAGCGGGCGATAGTCGCATCTGGTTTATCGGGGCTGCAGTTCTTGCTGGTGTTTTCATGGGATTAAGGTTTGGTATTGTTTCAACGATAATCTCAACAGCCACTTATTTAATCTTCGGCTGGCTGATCGTTAATGGTCAAATACAAGCTCCCGATCCGAGTCCAACACTCACACCAGAAAATATAGATGGGTGGACTTCAACCGCCGTGCCATTATTTGCGATCACGATCATGGTGGTATCTTCAATTGGTGTGTTAATCAATGGATTGAACAATAATATTAAACGGAACCGTGATCTGGCGACGGCATTGGCTTATGACCAGGAACAACTTGAAAGCCGGACCAAATCCCTCGAACGTCGTGAGCTTCAAGTGCGCACAGCGGCTGAAATCTCGCGAGCAATGGTAGCAGAATTAGATCCTGATACCCTCTTCCAACGTGTTGTTACACTTCTACAAACCCGTTTTAATTTATATTATGTGGGAGTTTTCACCGTTGATCCTTCGGGCCACTATGCTGTTCTTCGGGCAGGCACAGGTGAAGCAGGAGAGCGTATGTTAGCCCGAAAACATCAGCTTGCCATTGGTAGCACTTCAATGATTGGTTATGCCATCAGTCAAAAAGAACCTCGGATTGCTTCAGATTTTGGTTTAGAAGCCCACCATTTTGATAATCCAGATTTACCAGATACCCGATCAGAGTTAGCTTTACCGATGGTGTCCGGTGGCAAGGTTTTGGGTGCGATAACTGTGCAATCGATTGAATCAAATGCCTTTGATGAAAACGAGATCATTGTATATCAGGGTGTAGCTGACAGTCTAGCGACCGCAATTGAAAATGCGAATCTTTTCCAACAGGTGCAATCCAGCCTCCAAGAGGTGCAAACTTTGCACAACCAATACCTTCTTGAATCATGGGGATCCTTTACTGAAGGATCTCAAGGATTAAGTTACAGCTACAACAGAGAAGATGCTCAAAAAGATAATATTGCGAATTTTAATTTAGCGCCTACAACCATTGATATACCTCTGGTTTTACGCGATCAAATTATCGGAAATTTAAATATTGAGACAAATAAAGCCGCTTTAACTCCCCAGGAAGAAACGCTGATCGAAGCTGTGACTCAACAAACAGCCTTGGCCCTCGAGAATGTGCGCCTGGTGGAAGAAACCCAACGGACCGCCCAACAAGACCGTGTAATCAGCGCAATTTCAGAAGAACTATCTCGTGCTATGGATGTAGAAAGCGTGATAAAAACCGCAGTACAAGAATTAGGCCGGCTACCCGATGTAACGGAAGTGTCTGTCCATATTGACCCAATTGAGAACGAAAAGTAATATGACTACTTCTACATCCTCACCCCGCACAAACTCATATCGAAATCCCATTTTTACCGCGGCGATTTTTACTGTTGTCCAAGGCGTATTTACCAGCATATTATTCTATGTGGGAGCACAAACGAATAATCAATCCTTATTATTTGCGGGAGTTATTACGTTATTTATCGCTATATCAAGCATCATAAGTGGCGCAGTAATATTCTTTGGCAAAGTAACTTTTGGCGCATGGTTCTTCATATTAGGGATTTCAATTGGAGTTCCATTGATTTCCCTATATATTTCTGGGTTAGGCTGGCTCGGCTTTTTGGTAATTCCTACATTTTCTATCTGGTTTGCCAGGCAAACACTTGAACCTAAAAATTTACGCTGGGCTATATCAATTGGAATTGGGTCTGGCATTATTAACCTCTTCATCAATCTTTTCGGATCACCGGGTCGTCCAGCGATACCCTATGGGAATATTATTTTCACAATCGCAACCATTGTATGGGTCATTATTATTTTCTTACTACTCAGACAACAATTCCAGACTTTCACGCTTCAAACCAAATTATTATTTCTCTTCCTGGCTATTTCACTCATTCCGGTTGGGATTTTGGCCTATATCAATAATCAATCAACCCGGAATTCATTAAACGAGGCTGCAAACCAATCCCTGTTTTTGACGGGCACACAAACTTCTTATCAAATTGATGCGTTTATCAATAACACTATCCAGTCATTAGAAGAAGAAGCACAATTTACAGGGTTCAGGGAATATCTTTCAAATATTGCCAATGGGGATATTGCCTTTTCAACGGATGCAGTTATCTCGATGGCGACTTTGGCAAGTAAAGACGTTGAACATATCCTTTCTTACGCTTTGCTTGACACCCAGGGAGGTGTGCGCGCAACCTATCCGGTAACACAAACGCCTCAGAATGTTGAGATCATCGACGTGGCACCACCATTTATGGGGGTCAATTTTGCGGTAGAAAACAGCATACGTACATCCTTGGTCAATGGTCAGACTTATGTTTCTCCAGTGTTGTTTGACGAAGAAAACCAGGCGAGAATTTTCTTTGTTTCGCCTGTCTATGATATTCTTAATCATACAAATCCTGTCGGAATGTTGTGGGTCGAATACGATGCTTATACCCTTCAAGAACTGATGGAGGGTCAAAATGATTTGGCTGGAGTTGATTCCTTTGGAGTACTGTTTGATGAAAACCAGCTCCATATCGCTCATGGCACCGATCCATCCACCCTGTACAAAACAGTTGCACCATTGGAACCTGAAGACTTTGTAAGGTTAGTAGGGGATGGCCGGTTACCCGATATTCCCTACGCGGAACATTCAACCCAATTACCAGATCTTTCAGAAAAACTCAGTAACGCATCAACCGAACCATTTTTTACCGCAATCGATGTGGCAACTGGCGATCTCATAAATCAGGTGGCTGTAACCCAGGTCGATACGCGACCTTGGCAAGTCAGCTTCTTCCAACCCCAAGATGTTTATTTATCGATTGCTAACCAACAAAACCGAAATGCTGTTTTGTTTTTGGGGCTTATTGCCATAATCGTCACAATATTCTCCTTTGGGGCAACTCGTTTGGTCTCAAGACCCATCGTTCAATTGACTGAACTGGTAGAACATGTTGCTGCAGGTGATCTCACGCTTCAAGTACCTGTGCTCACACAAGATGAAATCGGACGCCTGGCAAATGCGTTCAATGCCATGACAAGCCAGATTCGTAGCCTCTTAGGCGGGTTAGAACGGCAGGTCTTTGAGCGCACGAAAGATCTCGAACGTCAGGCTGTTCAATTACAAACAGCCGCCGAAGTTGCCCGTGATGCCAGTACGTTGCAGGATATCGATGAACTGCTTAACCGCACAGTCAATTTGATTCATGACCGCTTCGGTTTCTACCATGCCGGTATTTTCTTACTGGATGACAGGAACGAGTACGCTTATCTCAGAGCGGCGAACAGCGAAGGTGGGAAAGAAATGCTGCACCAAGGACATCGACTAAAGGTTGGACAAACCGGCATTGTCGGTTACGCTACCAGTGCTGGAGAGCCCCGCATCGCCTTAGATGTGGATTTAGATGCCGCCCACTTCGCCCACCGGCTGCTGCCGAAAACGCGTTCCGAGGTCGCCCTCCCCCTCATTTCTGCTGGATCCATAATCGGAGCATTAGATATCCAGTCAACCGAACCAAACGCCTTTGACGAGGGAGATATTACAGTTTTGCAAGTGTTAGCCGACCAACTTGCAGTCGCAATCGAGAACACTCGTTTGCTCACAGAAGTGCGGCAAACCGTCCATGAACTCCAAACTGCTTATGGTGAATTCACCCAAGAATCTTGGCAAAGATGGCTCCAAAATAAAACCCATAGTGTAGGATTCATTCACAGAGGAACTGGGATCGAACCTACAACCCAGAGAACTCCTGAAGCGCTATTAGCCCTCAAACAAGGTCTGTCGATAACCAAGATTGCGGATCAACGTTTAACTGAGAAAAGTGCTTTAGCCGTTCCAATTCAATTACGAGATCAAACCTTTGGCGTGATCAACCTGCGCTTCGAGGGAAACGAAGTTCCTTCTGAAATGGTCAGCCTGGTGGAGAATATCGCACACCGGCTAGCAGCCTCCCTGGAGAGTGCTCGCCTTTATGAAGAAACCCAACACCGAGCGGCTCAAGAGCAACTTACCGGTGAAATTGCTGCCCGTTTCCGCGAATCATTGGATATTGATGCAGTATTACAAACTGCTGTTCAAGAGATAGGTCAAAAACTGAACCTCCACGATATCAGTATCAAACTGGAAACTGATAATAATTCGACTCCAGAAAGGGAATCCTAATGTGGGACCGAATTAAACGATTTCTATTACCTCCCGTCTTTGAAGGTGATGAGGAAAAAACAAACAATGCCAGACTGCTGCACAATCTTGTCCTCATTATTATTCTCACCGCCACATTATTTCCAATAATCAGTTTCTTAATAGGCAATCCAATTGAAGGCGAAGTTGCCATAATGGTGCTCATCTTGATCGGAGCTTCCGTTGGTTTAGGCGTTCTCATGCGTTTTGGTTATGTGCAGCAGGCCGCCATAGCGCTCGGTCTTGTTTGGTGGGCATTGTTTACTTTTGGAGCTTATTCTTTTGGCGGTTTGCACGATACATCGATAACGGGTTTTTTCTTTCTTATCATCCTTATCGGCGTAACTGCTGGTTGGAGAGTTCTTGTTAGGTTTTGCCACGCTAGCGGTATTCTCACTTGTTGGGATTTATTTTGCCGAGCAGCAAGGGTTCATTGATCCCACTATAAATATTCCTTCTGATAGCGCTGACCTTATGTTGCCTTTGGTACTCATCGCGGCATCTACTTTTGTTTTACGCATCACCATTGGCTTTATAACTGCTGCCTATGAACGAGCACAACGTAATGCGAATCAATTAGAAGCACTTAATTCAGAATTGCAAGAAAGCCAGGATGTACTTTCACAGCGCACGAAAGAACTTGAACGTCGTACACGTTACCTGGAGGCAAATTCGGCAGTCGCACGAGATGTTGCTTCGGAGCTAAATCCAGAAATACTCCTTCGGCGTACTGTGATTTTGGTTACTGAGCAATTTAATTTTTACCATGCTGGAATTTTCTTGATCGATAGTGGAGCGGAGTACGCGGTTTTAAGGGCAGCATCATCCGAAGGGGGTCAGCGTATGCTAGAGCGCAACCACCGATTGCGGGTAGGTGCCGAAGGAATTGTAGGTTACGTGGCCCACCAGGGTATGAGTTGCGTGGCATTGGACACCGGGGTTGACGCAGTCTATTTTGATAATCCAGATCTTCCTGATACACGTTCCGAAGCAGCTTTACCTTTACGAGTGCGCGGCCAGATAATTGGTGTGCTCGATGTTCAAAGCACCCAACCGGAAGCATTTAATGATGATGATATCTCAGTCTTACAAACACTGGCAGACCAGATTGCCGTTGCATTGCAAACTGCTCAATTATTCCAGCAGGTTGAACAAAGTATGGAGGCTCAACGCCAAGCTTATGGTGAGCTCAGCCAGAAAGCTTGGAAAAATATTACTGAGGGCGGGATAACCTCGGCTATCACTATATAAAAGGCGATCTCGTTCCAATCAATGAGAAATTAAAAGATGACCAATCTGATCTTCCAGAAATATCATTGCCCGTTCAAATCGGTGAACGAACTATCGGGCATATAACCGCTCACAAATTATCAAGTGAACATGAGTGGACCACAAGTGAGATCACGATTTTGGAAACTTTATCTGGTCAATTAGGTGTGGCTCTGGAAAGTGCCCGGCTTTATCAAGACATCCAACTTCGGGCTGCGCGCGAACAACTCACTGGCGAGGTCACCACTCGTATCCGTGAAACAATGGATATTGAAACCATTATCAAAACTGCGTCCGAAGAAATCCGCAAAGCGCTAAATTTACCTGAAGTTGTCATTCGTCTGGGTGAACCTACTACCAAACCCAAAAGAGGTATGGTTGAATGAACGTTTTTATTACCCAACCCGTCATGCAATTAATCATATGGGGTATTGGCTTAGTTGAGCTAATCTTAGCCCTATATATCCTCGCTCTAAATGTCAAACATTCCGCAAATCGCCACGTTAGTGCGTTGTTTTTCCTTTTTGCGGTCAATAGTATGGCATTAGGATCGTTGGTTGGAGCAAAAACTGTTTCGACGGCAAATCTACCTGCTGCAATCTTGGCCGCCACAACCCCAACCTTTGGGCTCGCATTATTGATTACTGGTGTTGTCCTGGTAAAACCCCAATGGATAGGTTCTCGGCTCAGGTGGTTTTGGTATCTTTTATACGCTTTACTGGTAGTGCCAATATTTTTCACAATAATCGATCTAACACTCCACACGAATATTTGGTTTGTCGGGCTAAATCCAGAAACTTATATCGGTGGATTTATTTCGCTCTCTGCTTATACAAATCCAGAACTTTCAATTTTGAGGACTGCATCGTTGAGTATTACTCCAATGACAGCTCTTCTCCCTTTTATTTACCTGTCTTTTTTTGATAAAGAGCTAATTGCTTCAAGAAAAAATCTGGCACGCGTTTTACTCATCGGTCAAATTGGCGCAACTGTATTTCAAATATTTTTCGGCAATGTTCTCCAGCAGCCTCTCCCTACCGTATTAACTAACTTACTCTTTTTCCTGGTTTATGCGTATGCCAGTTTCTCCCAATCGATTTCGGAAAGACGCTTACAACGCGGTCGTTTGCAAAATCGCCTAACCGTAGTAATTCTGGTGATCTCGGTTCCGCTTTTATTTTTTATCCCGGCATATCTTTTTAGACAAACCAGCATTCAGGTCCGTCAGGATGCAGTCAATCGCTTAGATCGAACTACACAAAATTTAGGATCCTCGGTTAACACCTGGTTGAGCTTCAACATAAAAGCCCTTGACCAGTTGATTTCACAGCCAGGTATAAAATCGATGGATCCACGGGTTCAAAAACCAATCCTGGTTTCAATGGAAGAAACCTACCCATATATGTATTTGGTCAGCACGACTGACCAATCCGGCCTGAATATTGCACGAAGTGATGATGCCGACCTGACAAATTACAGCGATCGATCGTGGTTTAGAGAAGCAATTGCCGGCAAGGAAGTCGCCTTCCAAACCTTGATAGGTCGTACGAGCGGTGAACCTGCTGTCGTTATTTCGAAACCGATTTATTCATATCGTCGAGAAATTATTGGTGTTGGTATGTTTGCCAGCGATTTAAACACAATCGCAAGCGAGATCAGTAATATTACGATTGGAAATACAGGTACAGCATTTGTGGTGGATGAACGAAATTTCGTAGTGGCTCACACAAACCCCACGTATGCTAACCAACTCACCGATTTCAGTTTCCATCCTGCTGTGGTCGCGATGCGCAATTTTGATAAGGATCATTTACTTTACCGCGATCAAAATGGAATTACCTGGATTGCCTATTTCCAGAAACTAGAAAATGGATGGGGGGTAATCATTCAACAAGAAGAATTTGAACTCTTGGCAAGTTTGCTGAACCTGCAAATCGTCACCTGGATTACCCTTATTCTGGGTGCCCTCCTTCTGGGTGGATTAACTGCGTTGGCAGTGCGGCAAGCAATTGCACCTATCGACGGTTTGACTGAAACTGCAACAGCCATCGCTGGTGGAGATCTCTCGCGTGTTGCACCAGTCGAAAGTGAAGATGAATTTGGTATTCTCGCCCGCGCTTTCAATCGCATGACGGAACAACTCCTAGAATTAATCGGCGGTCTTGAGCAGCGCGTAACTGAACGCACAAGAGACCTTGAAGCTCGCTCACAACAACTTGAAGCCGCAGCAGAAGTTGGCCGGGCATCTTCCTCATTTTTAGATGTGAATGAACTCATCGAGACGACTGTCGAACTTATTCGGGAGCGTTTTTCCCTCTACTATGTCGGTCTTTTTTTAGTGGACAAACCCCGAGAGTTTGCAGTATTGCGGGCTGGAACTGGAGAAGCCGGGAAATCCATGCTTGCCCGACGGCATATGATTCGAATTGGCGAGGGTATGATTGGATGGACAGCAGCCCAAGGGGAATTGAGGGTAGCTTTAGATGCAGGTGAAGATGCGGTTCGATTGGCGACCAAAGAGCTACCCAAAACCCGCTCAGAAGCAGCGATTCCATTACGCTCGCGCGGTCAAATTTTAGGCGCAATTTCCGTGCAAAGCAGCCGGTCAGACGCATTTGATGAATTTACGATTGCAGTACTGCAAACCATGGCCGATCTTGTTAGTATTGCGATTGACAACGCCCGTCTTTATACTGAAACCGAGGCTGCCCTGGAATCAACCCGTCGGGCATACAGTGAACAATCCCAAGAAAACTGGTTCGAAACGCTTCAAGAACGATCTAATCTCAGTTTCCGGAGCGATCAAAGTGGCGTCAGCTTGGCAACAGATATTTGGACCACAGAAATGCAGCAAGCCTGGACCAGGAAAACCGCCATTGCCCCGGGTCATAGTGAAAACAAAGATCATCGTCTTGCCATCCCCATTAAAAGTGCGCGGCAATGTAATTGGTGTAGTGCAAACCCATAAAACTGGGGATTTCACAGGCTGGACAGATGAAGAAAAATTTATGCTCGAAACGATTATCGAGCAGCTTGGTGTAGCCCTTGAAAGCGCTCGTCTCTACGAAGAAACTCAGCGTAGAGCAGTACAAGAACAACTTACTGGTGAAGTTGCTGCCAGTTTCCGTGAATCCCTAGACATTGAAACTGTTCTGCAAACCGCGGCTCGAGAACTGCGCAATGCCCTGAACCTAGCAGAGGTCGAGATTTCGCATGGGTCAATTTCAAATGAAACGAGGCAGAAAAATCAGTGAAGAATAAATACACTTTCCGTTACGTTTTGGGTGGGATTGCCTTTGGAATTGCTTTTCCAATAATTGGCTCTTTGGTTGAAATTATTGCATCAGGTTCTTCTATAAGTTTTGAAAGTTTTATGATAGTTCAAGCTCAGAAACCATTGCTCTGGATTATTGATACGGCTCCGCTATTTTTAGGTTTATTTGCAGGTTTGATAGGTGCTAGACAGGATCAACTTAACCAAGCAAAATTTAAAATTAGAGGCTGAAATTTCAGCCAGAAGAGAAGCTTACGTTGAAATCGAAAATTTAAAAAACTATCTAGATCAAGAAGTGAAAAATCGAACCAAATCTTTAGAAAGAATTGTTCTCCAACTGAGAGCATCTGCCGAAGTTAGTCAAAAAGCGACTACGGTCTTAAATCCAAATCAACTATCTGAACAAGTGGTTGAGTTAATCAAAAATCGATTCGAACTTTATTATGTTGGCTTATTCTTGCTGGATAATCAAAATGTGTGGTGCCATTTAATTGCGGGTACAGGTGAAGCGGGAAAAATCATGCTCGAAAACAAACACCGTATTAAAATTGGGGAGGGCATGATTGGTTGGTGTGTTGAAAACAATCAAGCGCGCATCGTGCTGGATGTCGGAAGCGATGCGGTTCGTTTCGAAAATCCCGAACTGCCAGATACACGTTCTGAAGGAGCGTTACCTTTACATTCTCGAGACCGAGTAATAGGTGCACTAACAATTCAAAGTAAAGAAGCTGCAGCTTTTGATCAAGAATTTATTACAGTGCTGCAAACGATGGCTGACCAAATTGCCATCGCCTTAGAAAATGCAGAACTGATCGCTCGATATGAAGCTTCCTTGAAAGCTGAACGCCGCGCTTATGGTGAACTCAGCCACCAAGCCTGGCGAAAATTGCTTGAAAAATCGGAGATAGGCTTTATCTCTTCAGAAATGTATGATATTCAATCCGTGGAGCGTGAATGGTCTCCTGCAATGCGTAAGACTGCAACATCTGGGCAAATCACCTATGATGGTGAAAACACGATCCTTATCCCCATTGTATTGCGAGAACAAACTTTGGGGGTTGTCCGTTTAGCCAAACAAGAAGGATCTGGTTCATGGTCAGAAAACGAAGTTGAATTAATGAACACTCTGGTTGATCAGTTAGAGACAGCCCTGGAGACCGCCCGACTCTACAGTAACACACAAATCCAGGCAGAGCGCGAACGCTTGACACACGAAGTCACAGATAAACTACATCGCTCACCAGATATGGATGCACTTATGAAGACCCTGCTACAAGAAATTTCTACGGCATTGGGTGCTTCAAGTGCTTTTGTTCAATTAAGCGCAGAACAGCGATCAGGTAAAAAAGGAAATGGTTCAAAACGAGGTACGGGTTATCTCCCTCCATTGGGCGAAAACGCAAAACATCCATCTACACCTGAGGAGACGTTAGAATGAGCGATAACGTAACACGCGAGTTCATCCCGCCCTACGCAAATCGCCGGCCAACCATCGGATTGCTGACCAATGGTTTGAGATCAGGTTATCAACAAGCTGTTTGGCAAGGCGCCGTAAATGCAGCGAGAGAACGAGATGTCAACCTGGTAACACTGACAGGTGGTTCCCTTCATGACCACGAAGGTTTCAACGTTCAGGGAAATGCAATCTATAATCTCATCTCAAAAGAGAACCTTGATGGTCTCATTATCATGTCCGGGGCTATGTTTTCAACCGCTTCATCTGAGGAAATTCAAGCCTTCGTAGAAAATTATGACTCTCTTCCTTTGGTTAGCCTTGCAATAACCTTTGAGGGTATTCCAAGCCTGCTGGTCGATAATATTGGCGGCATCAAAAATATCGTTTCTCACCTTATTGAGGAGCACAATTACCAAAAGATTGCTTTCATCCGCCAATATGAAGAAAATCCAGAATTCGATGAACGTTATCGTGGTTATACCGAAGCACTGGCCGATCATGGGATTCCTTTTGATCCAATGCTTGTCGTCCCTCCCCAATATGATTCAGCGCCCGACGAAGCGCTCGCTTTGCTCCTTGATGAGCGCAAGGTAAATATCGATGCCATCGTTACTGGGGATGACCATATGGCCATCCCATTACAGGAATTTATCCAGGCCCGTGGTATTCAGGTTCCAGATGAGATTGCCGTGGTCGGTTTTGACGATATCGAGGATAGTCGTTTTACCTCCCCACCATTAACCACAATCCGCCAACCACTCGATGAGCAAGGGAAACAAGCTGTTGACCTAATCATGGCACAATTGCAAGGTGAACGAGTACCTGAAATTTTAAACCTTTCAACTGATTTGCAGGTACGTCAATCTTGTGGGTGCTTACTTTCCGAAGTCGTGCAGATTTTGAAACAGGAGATATTTGCTCCGAAAACTGGCGATCTAACTTTTTCTACCATGCGAGAAGAAATTCTTGCTGAAATACTAGAAGTAACCGGAGCCTCTCAATCATCAACTCCATTAGTAAAAGAATTAATAGATGGCTACGCTATCGCTCTGCAGGCGCAGCATTTCGAAACTTTTTTGCATATAGCAGACCGTATCCTCAATTTGATTTCTAAGGGTGATGGTGATATTTTCCGTTGGCAAGCAGCACTCTCTGTATTACGCCGTTATACAACCATAATCCTTGGTAATAAAGATGATCTCGCTAGAGCGGATAACTTGCTTCATCAAATCCGTGTGATGATTGCCGAAATGGGGCAGCGGAACCAGGCTAGATTGAGAGTGCAAGCAGCACAACGAGCAACAAACTTCCGTGAATGGGGTCAGAATCTGACTTCAGCAAATGAAATGGAATCCGTTTTAGATATTATTGCGCTAGGGGTACCAGCATTGGGTTTTCCGGGATGTGCTTTAATTCTTTACGAAAATCAAGATCCCACAACAAAACTACTCCGTTTGATCCTTAGCACTAATTCTCAGGGAAAAATATCGCTGCCTCCCGAGGGACAGCTCATCCCTGAAAAACAATTGGTCACGCAAAACTTATTTTCAGAAGATCGAGCTTATTCTTTCGTTATCCAGCCCTTATATTATAGAGAGAAAAATTATGGGTACGGAATTTTTGAAGTCGGCACTCTCGATGGAAGCAGCTATCATGTACTAGCAGAATATATCAGCAGCGCCATACAAAATATTAATGCCATAAAGCAAATGGCAAGCCGCACGATTCAAATCCAAACAGCTGCTGAAGTCTCTCGCGTAGCCAGCGGCATCCTCGAATCAAAAGAACTCATCCAGAATATTGTTGACTTGATCAAAGAACGCTTTCATTTGTATTATACGGGTATCTTTTTAGTCGAGGAAAATCGACGTTGGGCTAACCTGCGAGCTGGAACTGGGGAAGCTGGTGAAAAAATGATTGCCGAAAATTGGCGATTAGAAATTGGCAGCGAATCAATGATTGGTCGGTGTATTGAGACAGGTGAAGCAGATATCCAATTAGATATTGATAAAGCCCCCGTCCATTTACGCAACCCTCATCTCCCAGAAACCAAATCCGAAATGGCGCTGCCCCTTTTTAGTCGTGGGCAAGTTTTGGGAGCGCTTACGATCCAAAGCGATCAGGCCAACGCTTTTAGCCAAGAGGACATCCAGGTCCTTCAGACCATGGCCAACCAGGTTGCCACTTCAATTGCGAATGCCCGCCTGTTCGAACAAACCCAAACGGCTTTATTGGATACGGAAACCTTGCTCAATATCTCTCGATATGCCAGCAGTTCCGTTAAGATCCAGGCATCATTAGATCAGGTGTTAAATTTGACACTTAAGTCCACAGGACTAGAATCGGGATTATTCAGTATCGTTGATACCAAAACAAATCGATTGGAAATCTCCGCCCACCAAATACCAGAATCGTTCCTCGAAACTTTACAAGCAAAGGGCCTGGAAGGAACCCTCTGCGATTTGGTATATCAGAAGAGAGAATCTATCATCGTGCATAATTTAGCCGAGGATTCACCGATTGATGCGACCGGACTTATCAATCTCGGTTTCAAATCCTACCAGGGTGTCCCTTTGGAAACCAAAGGGGAGATATTTGGCACCCTTTGTACCTTCAGTAAAACTATCTTACAACCTGAAGATAGCCGAGTGGTATTGTTAGAGGCCATAGGTCAGCAACTTGGTGTGGCTATTGAAAATAGTCTATTGCTTGAACAAACTCAAACTGCGTTAACCGAAACAGCCCAACAAACGGCGCGCCTTGCGGCTCTAAATGAACTGTCTGGAAGGCTGGCTGAGGCTGAATCACTAGAGGATATTTATAGGGTAAGTGCCCCGATCATTAACAAGATTGTTCCTTGTCATCGCACCAGCATCGCGACACTTCTGGATGACAACAAACAAGTTGAACTCTTTACCGTATCAGGCGACGAGGGTTACACCCCAACGGGATCGATATTAAAACTTGAAGGTACCCTGCTGGGAGATGCAATCAAAAATCAAACTGTCATTTCTCACCCTGATGCTGACAGGAAATATGCCGCCAGTAAAACACTCACTTCCCAAGATTTGGAATCATATCTGGTTGTTCCGCTGATCGTCAGTGGGAATGTGGTCGGTACACTCAATTATGGCTGGACGACAATCGATGGTTTAACCAGTCAAAATCGAGACCTGGCAATTCAAACTGGCTCTTTGATTAGCAATGCTATCGCAAACCGAAACCTTCTCCAACAAACACAGGATACGCTGGCAGAATTAGAAGCGACCCAACGCCGTTACCAGATCCAAGCCTGGAGTACCTATAATCAAACTCGCACTTCGAGTGGTTACCAACGAACCGCAGATGGTCTTAAACCTTTGGGTAAGGAAAAAATTTCTGAGGTTGATAAAGCCATCCAAGAGCAATCCCCCGTGGTTTCAGAGGATGGAGAGAAACTAACAATTCCCATTTTGCTGCGCGATCAACCTATCGGAGCAATTGGCATCCAAGCTGGAGAAAGAAAACGCGAATGGAGTGCTGATGAAATTGTTCTGGCTCAAGAAATCAGTGAGCAATTTGCGCTGGCAGCTGAATCGATCCGCCTTTTGGATGAAACCCAGCGCCGCGCGGCCCGCGAGCGCTTGGTAGCTGAAATTACTTCAAAAATTCGGGCAAATAATGACCCTCAAACCATGATCCAAACTGCAGCCCAAGAATTGCGCGATGCACTCCGGGCAAAACGTACGCAGGTGATTATTCAACCAGCAACCACAGAATCGGATCATACAGAACGAGGTGAGGAATGACGTATATCATTGCGATAGCCAATGAAAAAGGTGGCGTTGCCAAAACTACGACTGCGGTTTCACTAGGCGGCGCCTTGGTAAAAATGGAGCAAGATGTCCTCCTGGTGGATTTGGATCCCCAGGCCAACCTTTCTTTAGCAATGGGCTTCCCCCCTCACAAAACCCGGCGATCAGTAGCCGATGTTATGCTCAATTCTGCGATTCCTACCAGCATCAGCCGAGAGTCATCCATCCAAGGTTTAGATGTGTTGCCGTCGAATACAGAAATGGGCATGGCGGAAAAATTCCTCCCTATTCGTCAAAATTACCAGTTCATTCTCAAGAACGCCCTCGAATCCGTCCAAAACTACGACACAATTATTTTAGATTGCCCCCCATCAATGGGAGCAATCACCCTCAACGCCCTGATCGCAGCCGACTTATTGATCATCCCAACACAGGCTGAATATCTTTCAGCGTATGCCCTTCGACATGTAATGGCTACGATTCGCACTGTACGCCAGGATGCAAATCCAAATCTAATGTACCGCATACTCATCACGATGTTGGATATACGCATTGGCTCCCACAAGGCGCTGAGTTCTCAACTCAAAGACACATTTGGGAAGGCAGTTTTTGAAAACATAATACAAGTAGACAGTAAATTGAGAGAGAGTACAATCGCTGGCTTACCCATCACTCATTACGTCCCCCGAAGCCGCAGCGCATTACAATATAGCGCTCTTGCTCAGGAGTTGACCCAATATGTCAAAAAAGAAACAGCTTAATAATCGGCTGAACGCACTATTTGCCGATATGGGTGAAGATGAATCGCCAGTAGCAGAAGGCGGAGAAATCCTTCCCGGCTGGACATGGCAGTGCGATGCTGTTGGATACTACGTCGCCTGTGGTTCAGAGGTCGAAAAAATTCTTGGATATCCCGCCTCTTCTTTTTTAGGGCAGTTGATGACGAAGCATCAACTCTCAATGGATTCATCCCAAGATTTGATGAAAGCCATTGGTGCAGGTGAAAACGCGGCGATTGAGATCACGCTACATTTTATAAATGAAAGTGGGAAGCTTATCCCAACGCGGACGAAGATCTTTCGTGAGGAGAAAATTTCTGGAGAAATTTCTGGTTGGAGCGGTTTTTCCCAACTGCTGCAATCAGATCAAGAATTACACGTTGAATATCCAATCGAAGAGATTGTCCCCATCCCGCCTTCAACACCGAGGAGTGACCAAAGCCCGGTTGGTGCCCGCAGCCCATCTCCTAATTTAGGTTTAGCCCTGGAAAAAAATCAGACCCTCTCGGTTTCATCCCCATACACGGGTGCAGGAAAACAGAGTTTGAAACAGCGTCAAACCGTTTCTTATCCATCAGCCCCCGGAATTGAGGCAGCTCTGGCCGTTCCGATTCCAATGACCGACAAGACAATTGGGCTACTCGAAATCACCGATGCCAGCCCAGAGCGAGAATGGACTCAGGATGAACAACTCCTGGTCGAAGAAGTAGCCGAACAACTTTCTTTAGCGATGGAAAATGCCCGTTTGTTCGAGGAAACTCAAAATTCACTCAAGCGAACAGAAGCATTATTCGAAGTCAGCAGAGCGGCCATCGCCTTCGAAGATACAAAAGAGTTGCTTCAGTCGGTCGTCGATACGATTTCAGCTGTGCTGCCGGCAAATAAAACGCTGGCTGTAGTTTGCGATATCCCAAAAGAAGTAATGTCTTATTTCCTTGAAAGCAATGCCCTGCCAATCACGATCAAAGAAAACACCTTTGGTGAGTTAATGGATGGGCTGACAGGTTGGTGCTTACGCGAACGGAAACCTGCTCTTTCGCTCCAGGGTAACCGAGGTGCGCGGGAAGCAATTCCAGCTCGTGAAATTCAGGCCAGGTCTATGGGGGGTTCGGTCATCATCGTGCCGATGATTTATCGAGATCAAGTTTTTGGAACACTGACCGCAATTAATACAATCGACCAACCCGATTTCAATCAAAATGATGTAGATCTATTATCGGCCATGTCAAACCAGGTTGCCACTGCTTTGGCTAACGCTAACAGTTTCCAAGAGGAGCAGCGCCGCCGAAGAATTGCAGCCACCTTGAGTGAAATTGCACGCGTGATTGGTGGTGCTCTTGAGCTGGAGGAAATTGCCGATCGTTTGCTGCCCCAATTAGCAAGCGTTGTTGAATTCAACACTGCATCATTACATATTATCGAGGGAGACCGCAGAGAACTTCTCGGTGAAATTAATAAGGGTGAGGGCCAAAGACCACAAGATCGGATGGTTGCTTTGCGTCCAATTTCCGAAGAACCGCTCATTCAATCCGTGGTGGAAAATAAACAACCCTTATTGATCAACAACCCTTCTTCCCACCCACTATGGGAACCTAACCTCGAAACAGCTAATGTGCGCTCCTGGATTGCTGCGCCATTGCTGCGGGGCGATACGGTTATTGGTTTATTAACACTCGCCCATACCATCCCAAATGCCTATGACGAAGAAATATCTGATTTATTAAGTGGTATCGCGGCACAAGCAGCTGTAGCACTCCATACTGCCCGGCTTTACCAACAGGCTCAGTCCCGTAGTAACCAACTACAGACAGCCGCTGAAGTGTCACGAGCAGCCAGTAGTATCTTAGATCCGAATCCATTAATCGAACAGACTGTAAATCTGATTCGTGATCGCTTTAATCTCTATTATGTCGGCGTATTCTTAATTGATGATTCAGGCGATTACACTAGAGAACAAGGAAATTGGGCTGTACTGCGTGCAGGTACTGGAGATGCGGGGCGCATACAAGTTGAGCGGAATCACAAATTGGAGGTAGGGGGGACCTCCATGGTCGGGAAATGTATTGAAACTGCCCAACCACAAATTTCCCAACAGGTTGGATCAAAAGAACAACGCTTCTCTAACCCGCTATTACCCGAAACCCGTTCTGAGCTCGCACTGCCTCTAGTTAGCCGCGGTTTAGTTACTGGTGCGATGACGATTCAGAGCACACAGCCAACCGCATTTGCTGAAGAAGATATCGCAATCTTGCAAACCATGGCAGATCAGGTGGCCAACGCTCTGCAAAATGCTAGTTTGTTCGATCAGACCCAAATCCGCGCGGAGGAGTTAGCCGTCCTCAACGAGATGAGTCGTCAATTGACATCAACTGTTGATGCCGAAACTATTACGCGCAATATCTACTTATTCGCATCGCGGTTGATCGACACATCCACCTTTTTCATTGCGCTATATGACGAAAAAACCAACTCACTCGAATTCCCATTTGCAACCGAAGAGAATCAGGAAATAAAGGTTGGCGATCATTTACAAAGCCAAGGCCTGACGAAATACGTTATTAACACCCGAGAACCATTACTCATTAAAGAGAATATCGAGGAATGGATGCAGGCTCATAACATGGATTTTGTTCCAGTTGGAGTTGAAGAATCACAAATGGCTCAAAGTTGGTTGGGGGTTCCCATGGTAGCTGGTGACAAAGTGATCGGGATCATCAATGTTCAACATAAAAATCCACGCCATTATAGTGAGCAGGATCACGACCTCATGATCGCCATCGCAAGTCAGGGAGCTATTGCCTTCCAAAACGCAAATCTCTTCGAGGAGACCCGGCAGCGTACTGAAGACCTGGGCCTCTTGAATGAAATGAGTGCAATTTTGTCGAATGCTTTAGACATTAATCTGGTGGTCAACATAATTTATGAATACACATCTAAATTTATGGATACCACCAACTTATTTGTTACTTTATATGAAGCAGATATCGATGAATTAATTTTTCCAATCAATATTATGGAAGGCGAGCGGGTGGAGACGAACCCTGTAAAAATGGGATCGGGCTTTACTGCTTACCTGGTTCGTAACCGCAGGTCTTTGCTCCTTAATGGAGAGCTACCCCCGCAGATGGAGTCCTTAGGGATCGAATTTAATCTCATCAACAATTCTGCTCCTCCGGTATCTTTCGCAGGCGCCCCTCTCGTGATTGGTGACCAAGCTATCGGTGCAATCGCTGTTCAAAGCACCACCACACCCTTTTTATATCAAGAACGTCACCGAGACTTACTTAATTTCTATCGCTGGTCAGGCTGCCATTGCAATCCAAAATGCCAATCTCTTCGACGAAACCCGGCAGCGCACTGAAGATCTGGATATTCTGAATGAAATGAGCCGTGAACTGGCCAGTTTACTTGATCTTGAAGAAGTGCTCAGTACAATTTATGAGTACACAAACAGATTGATGGATACCACCCATTTCTTCATTGCCTTATATGACGCTGATGAAGAAATCATCTCTATGCCTTATGTGATTAATAATCATCAGAGAATTGAGATGTCATCCCGTCCACTGGGTAATGGGTTATCTGATCTCATGATACGAAACCGCCAGCACTTATTGATGAATGCAAATATTGCGGATCGAATGAGAGAATTAGGGGTGGATCTTATCCCTGTTGGCGATGCGGACATTCCCGAATCGTGGTTAGGGGTACCAATGGTAATTGGTGATCGGGCTATCGGAGCTATCGTGGTACAAAGTTTGACAACACCCTATCTGTATCAGGAACGCCACCGCGATCTTTTAGCATCCATTGCCAGCCAGGGGGCAATCACCCTCCAGAATACGCGTCTATTTGCCCAAACACAACAACAACTGGCCGACCTGACGAATATCCAACAAACCACCTCGGAACTAAGTGCGGCAATCACCCTCGATGATGTGGTTGACAGCCTGCTCAAAAACCTGGCTGTAGCGGCACAAGCCGATACCATCAGTTTATTTTTGCTCCGGGGAAATAATTTGGAACGGGCAGGCCAATATCCAACCCCCGAAGATAAGAGTGAAATAGGGCTTTCTATTTCATTGGATGACTATCCAACCACCAAAAAAGCAATCGAAACTCGTACAACTTTAGCCAGTGCAGCAGATGATCCCAACTTACAAGAGCACGCGCGGGAAGCGTTCAAAGCCAGCGGAATCTCTGCAAATATGACTGTTCCCCTCATCGGACCTGAAGGACCACTCGGCAGTTTATCACTCAACCGTAAAATGCCAGCCCCCTTATTCAACCAACAAGAAGTCAATCTGATAGATACATTAGCAACTCAGGCTGGCATCTCCCTCCAGAATGCTTTGCTCTTCGAGCAAACACGTCGGCAACTTCACGAACTTGAAACAATATCCAGTGCCAGTCAAACACTCTCAAGCGCTCCCCTTGAATTCAGCAGCGTAGCGGAGATCATCGCAGTGATTTTCATGGAGTTGATGGGGAAAAATACATCGGTTTCAATCTCACGTATAAATTCTGATTCACCCAATTATTTGAACACATTCGTTTCGCTAAAGAATTTGGATGGCACAATTCAACCAGAAGCAAACCCAGAGCAATGGAGTTTCAGATTGGATGAGCATCCGACCACAGCCAGGGTTATGACAGAGCTCAAACCGTGTGTGGTTCAAACTAAGAATCTAGAAATTAACGCTGCTGAGCGCAAATTCATGCAAGCGCAAGGGGCTGAAACCTTTATCCTAATTCCTTTGGCCGTAAAGGGACAAGCTATTGGTGTTATCAATGTCAAGTATCACCAACAAGCTCATAATATCTCAACCGAAGAAATAGACTTAGCCATGACCCTGGCAAACCAGGCAGCTGTAGCGCTTGAAAATGCACGCCTTTACGAAGAGCAACGTGAAACTGCCGAACAGTTGCGTGAAGTAGACACGCTAAAATCACAATTTTTGGCAAATATGTCTCACGAGCTGCGTACGCCACTTAACTCCATCATTGGATTCTCACGAGTGATAATGAAGGGCATTGATGGCCCGGTTACTGATCTTCAACAACAAGATCTCTCAGCAATCTACAATGCCGGGCAACACTTGCTAAATATGATCAACGATATCCTGGATATTTCCAAGATCGAAGCCGGCAAAATGGAATTGGCCTTCGACGATGTTGAACTTCCAAGTATTATCGATAGTGTCTTGTCGACTGCTCGAGGCTTGGTTAAAGATAAGCGGGTTGACCTTGTTAGAGATGTTTCTGACGGTTTACCCATCATCACAGCTGACCCAACTCGTATTCGGCAGATTTTATTGAACCTGATTTCCAACTCGGTAAAGTTCACCGATCAAGGTAGCATTACCATAACCGCAAACCAACGCGAAAATCAAAAAGGTGTCCCAGAGATTTATATTGCAGTGACCGATACTGGAACCGGCATCGCCGAGGGCGATCAACATAAGCTCTTCGTCCCATTCAGTCAAGTGGATGGCTCGCCAACCCGTAAAGTTGAAGGCACTGGTTTGGGCCTCTCCATAACAAGGCTGCTCATCGACCTGCATGGTGGAGAGATCGGTGTTGATAGTAATTTAGGAGAGGGAAGCACCTTCTGGTTCACGCTGCCATTTCCTGAAAGCAATGCCCAACCCGATAAGGATGGTAATTTAACTGTCGTAGCAATTGATGACGATTCCCAAGTCATCAACTTGTATGAGCGTTATCTCAAAAGTGCTGGATACCAGGTAATTGCAGTAACTGACCCACACGAAGCTTTGGAGAAAGTTCGGCAAATTCAGCCTTATGCGATTACTTTAGATATTATGATGCCAGATTTCGACGGTTGGCAATTACTCGAGGATTTAAAAGCTGATCCTGAAATTGGTCAGATCCCCGTTGTGATTTGCAGTATTCTGGCTGAATATGATAAAGGTATGCGATTGGGAGCCAGCAATTATTTAACAAAACCCATCCTCGAGGATGATCTTATTACTTCACTCAATAAGTTGAGAGAAGAACCTTAAATATTTTCCCCAATTATTTTCCATAGATCCCTCACATACTTTAAGAGGGATCTATGTATTGTGGGAAGGAGAAATTCTTTGTATTCACATGTAGTTGCAGAATGTTTGGATTGCGGTCAGCGTGATCCGTACACCCCAAAAGTCACCACCTGCACGCAATGCGGCAGTGGTTGGCGTGAGGCGCGTTATGATTATGCGACCATCAGCAAAACCATTTTAGACGATATCCGCGACCGTCCAATGGATGTTTGGCGTTTTCACGAACTTTTGCCAATTCAAGCCCCTTACCCATCTATCAGTATGGGTGAAGGTGGTACCCCTTTGATCAAAGCCACAAACCTTGGACTGATGTTGGGATTACCCAATTTATATATCAAAGACGAACGCCAGAACCCCACCAATTCTTTCAAAGACCGCCAAGCATCTATTACGGTGACATCTCTAAAAGAATTGGGAATCACCGAGACAGTTTTGGCTTCAACTGGAAATGTGGCAATTTCATATTCGGCCTATACTTCGCGGGCCGGGATCAAACTATGGGCTTTCTTAACCAGCCTGGTACCCAATGAAAAAATGCGCGAAGTAGCCATTTACGGTACGCAAGTTATCAAAGTGTCGGCGTCTTACGATCAGGCTAAAAAAGTTGCCGTAGAATTTGCCAATCAGAAAAAACAAGGGTCTTATTTGGATCGTGGAGTGCGGTCCATACCTGCTCTCGAATCGATGAAGACCATAGCTTTCGAAATTTCTGAACAACTGACTAGGACTTTAGGGAGTCCAACTTCTGAAGAAGATAGCAATATTGAAAACACTCCGCCCTGGCGAACACCTGACTGGTATATTCAGGCAGTCAGCGGAGGAATGGGTCCGGTCGGAGTGCTAAAAGGCTTTGAAGAACTGAAAGTAATGGGCATAACAGACCGCATCCCCGCAGTCGCTTGCATTCAGACCGAAGGGTGCGCTCCAATGGTCCATGCCTGGAAAAATAATCTCGATGAGGCTGAGCCAGTGGCCTCCCCACGGACGAATATTGCCACCCTAGCCACGGGTGACCCTGGCCGCACATATACGGTTTTGCGACAACGTATGCTGCGTGGCGGAGGCGGCACGATTGAAAGTGTCAGCGATGAAGATGCTTTTCGGGCTATTCACGTACTCGCCAAAATGGAGGGGTTATCTATGGAACCAGCTTCAGCGGTTGCTTTCGCGGGTTTGATCAAATTAGTGCGTAATGGTAAAATCAAACCTTCCGAAGTTGTGGTCATCAATCTAACTGGGCATACTTTGCCCGTAGAAAAAATGATCCTCGGGGAGGGCTGGGCGCGGAATTTAGTACTGCCATCTAAAACCATCGATGAGAAACCAGAAGAAGGTCTGCTGTCAGCCTTGAGTCGTGTAACTCCGGAGAGATACCCGCGCGTTGCCATAGTAGATGATCACCCCGATGCCCGCCGGTTAATCCGGCGGATTCTGCAATCCCAAGGCGAATATACAATCTTTGAAGCCTCAAACGGTGCAGAAGCCATTGAAGTTGCCATGAAGGAATTACCAGATTTGATGATCTTAGATTTGATGATGCCAGAGGTGGATGGTTTTGGCGTACTGGATGCTCTCAAAGCGGATGAAGCTACGGCTTCAATTTCAGTTGTGGTCGTTACGGCAAAAGAATTAACCAAGGATGAAGCCGCACGTCTTAAGGGGCGTATCGACACATTAATGCAAAAAGGGGAATTTTTAAACGATGAGCTTTTAGACGAAGTCCAATCATTGGTAAAATAAGATGGGAGGGGCAGCAATTGCTGCCCCTAAGGGTTATAAATAACGGATGCCTGGTTGCGAATACATGACAACGATATGAACTCACGAACGAAAGGAATTGCAGCGGCTCTATCTTCTGCCCTTTTCTTAGGGATGGCACCTGTTTTTGGGAAACAAGCAATTCTCCTAGGGCTGCCCCCTTTAGGTGTGGTTGCCATGCGTACGGTTTTGGCAGCGCTCTTATTATTCCTTTTGATCGCGATATTTAAACGTCAGTTTTTGTATATTTATCCTGCTGGGTTATTGGGATGTCTTTTAGCGGGCTGGATCAATGGTGTAGGCTCGTTATTTTATTACAGCGCCCTCGGTCGCATCGGGGCTGGAGAGGGACAGCTTCTCTATTCACTCTACCCTCTCTTTGTAGCCTTTTGGCTATTTCTAGATCACCAGACTCCTTCAAGATTGACTATGCTCCGAATAGGCCTATCGATCCCCGCGGTAATTTTGCTCGTACAGGCTGGAGGTGAAGCCATCGATATAATCGGCGCGATTCAGATGATCATAGGCGCAGCCCTTTTCGCCCTCCACTTGCCGATCAATCAGCGAGTGCTTTACGATATGCCTCCTGTCACGGTTACTTTTTATACCCTTCTGGCAATGAGCGCAGTGACACTGCCAGCATTCTTCTTCTCCGATACCGGATCGATATTCGAATCAACTACAGGTTGGGGAGCCATTATTGGGCTGACTTTGGTAACCTTTCTGTCTCGTCTAACTCTCTTTTTAGGTGTTAAGAATATTGGAGGGATGCAAACTGCGATTCTCGGTTTAAGCGAATTAATTGTCACGATGGGTATGGCACATTTTTGGCTTGGCGAACGACTAACCACCATCCAGTGGATTGGTGCAATCCTGCTAATTATTAGTATGGCACTTATCGGCTTAGAAAAATCGCAGCCCAAAAGCAAACCTGGGGGATTACTGAGCTGGTTGAGTCCTCCTGGGTTACCTGCGGATATCCCCTGGCAGCCCCACGACTAGCACGTGGTGACATTTGGGTGATTCAGTTAACTAAAAAAGACGCCCCTTCTGGGCGTCAATGCTACAGCCAAAAAATTTAGGCATTATCTTCTACATCGAAAACATATCCTGTCCCCCGAACATTTGCAATCCATTTTTCGCCATCCGGAAATCTCGAGAGCTTGCGTCGCAAACGACTGACTAGAGGTCTCAGAACCTCCGGTGCTTCCCAATCCGTGATCTCGTAACCTTGGACTAAAAACACCAAATCCCGGTGGGTCATCACACGTCCCTTATTTTCTATCAACACCTTCAAGAGTTTACCTTCTGTTGGAGTCAAAGTCACCCGGTCATTACCTCGCCAGATTTCCCGGCGCGCCAAGTCAACCATAACACCATCGGGCAAAGCGATCACTCGCTGTCCGGCAACAATGGCTTGTGAAACACCTTCAACATCCTTCAATTGTTGCAATGAGGTTTCCAACTGCCCCAATAATAATCGTTTACGCTGAGACTCTGCCTGGCGTGCCATCGCGCCTGCCACGCTGCTGAGGATTTCTTGATGAGAGGATGGTTTGATCAGATAGTCATGCGCCCCATAACGCAATGCTTCGATAGCCGAATCCATAGATCCGTGCGCTGTTAACATAATGATTTGCATCTCGGGTAAAATTTCGGCGGCTTTTTGCATCACCTCGATCCCATCCAATCCTGGCATTCGAATATCTAAGAGCATCAGATCAAAAGCCAGGTCATCCAGCAGTTTCAAGGCATTTTCTCCATCCTCAACCGCAGTGACCTCATAACCTTCCAATCGTAAGATCTCGGCTAATGATTTACGGGCCGCTCTTTCGTCATCTACAACTAAGATATTTGCCACGATAATATCCTCTTTTTCTGTTCCAAAAATGATTGATAACGGTGTGGAACAGGGATAGTTTACTTATAAGATCTTACCCAATTACCTGAGCATCGAGCCAGTCTCCAACTTCTATTTGACACCACATAATCCAGGCTCGCAATCGTAGGGGCAATTAATGTGTAACGTGAGTTACTTTACTAAGCTTCTCTCAAATTTATGTGCTTAATTGTATTACAAAATGTAATATTTTACATCTGTTTCAAATAAAGGCTCGATTAAGAATTTTTGATGCCGTAAGCTGGCAGGGATAATTTGAACCTTGCTCCCTTTCCGGTGGAAGGTAAAAGGGTAAGGGAACCCCCATGGGCTGTCACTACTCCATAACTAACGGTCAAACCCAAACCCAGACCTTTTTCTTTGGAACTGACGAAAGGCTCAAAAATTTCATCGCGCTGTTCGGCAAGAATTCCTGGGCCAGTATCTTCTAAAATAACCGAAACATTTCCTTCCTCTCTGATTGAGCTAATCGTAATTTCGCCTCCATCGGGCATGGCTTCCATCGCATTCAAAATTAAATTAAAGAAGATTTGCTGGATCTGATTATCAACTGCCAAGACCAGAGGCAGTTTTTCTGTCAATTTTCGATGAACTTTGACTTTATTATCGCGAAGTTGCGCTTTTAACAATTTGAGAATTCGACCAATCAAATCATTGATATCCGTTGGCTTACGATCCACAGCGCTTGGACGGTAAAAATCTAGCATTTGTCTGACCGTGCTCATCAGTCGATCCATTTCCTCGTCGGCCATCTCCAAGTATTCTCGTCGATCAGCCTCGGGTAGTTCATTCCGTCCAGCAAGATGAAGACAATTCCGAACAGAGTGTAACGGATTGTTGATCTCATGGGCGATTGAAGCAGTCAAACGTCCAACGGCAGCCATTTTTTCTGCCTGAACTAAAGCTTGTTGTGACATCTCTACTTGTAGAATTCGAGCCTGTAATTCATCATATAAATGGGCGTTCTCGAGGGCAACAACAGCCTGACGAGATAAAATACGTAATGTTTCTAGTTCTACATCCCCGAATGGAGCTGTGCCACGATCCCGTGCTGCAAACAATACCTGTTGATTCTGCACAGAATTCAAGGGGGTACACAAAAAGAAAGCCAAATCTTTTGCCCGAAATAATTCAGATAATTTTGGGTTATCGATATCTTCGAGATTATGTGAATTTACGCCATCAAGCACACACCATTGATCAGGCCAATGGGGATCTAAATCAAGGGTTTTACCCTGTTGTGCAAGTAACTGCCAGTTTATCGAGTTCCCAATCCGGTGATAAAACCCCACATGTGAACAGTCTAGATGATCAGCAACAATTTCAAGTAAATGTTCTCGCAATTCTTGCTGTGATTTTTCTGCGAAAAGTTTCTCCGAAATATCAAACAATGGCCTCAACGCTTGCAAACGAATAATTTCGCGTTCTCTTTGCCGGTCTCGTAAAGCTTGCTCAACACTTTGGATCAACTCTGCACCTGAAAAAGGTTTGAGGAGCATTCCATCCGCCCCTAGATGTAGTGATTCAAGCGCGGTCTCAACTGTTCCATATCCAGTCATAATTACAACCGCAATTTCCGGTTGAAAATCACGCGCAAGTTTTAATATCTGAAACCCGTCTGATTCAGGCATGCGAATGTCCACTAACAGTAAATCAAACGCGCGATCTTCCAGCAATTTTACGCCTTCGTGTGGGTGATTGGCCGTCTTAACTTGATAACCAGCTCGAGTTAGAAAACGCTCACACAGGCGGGTAACGCCTACTTCATCATCAATAACCAGGATAATATTTTCAATCTGATTCATAATTCTCTAAAATATGGGCTTATTACTTTGAACCGGCAACCATAAGGTAAATGTAGTACCTTTATCTAATTCACTTTCTACATCTATAATGCCATCATGGTCGTTGATAATGCCATAACTTACGGACAGACCTAATCCAGTGCCTTTACCTGGAGGTCGTGTAGTGAAAAAAGGTTCGAACAATCGCTCCACATTTTCGGGCGATATGCCTTGTCCTGTATCTTTTACCTGGATGATCACCCCTGTCACATCACCTCGTTCTTCTAAAGAAGTCGCTAAAGTTAATATTCCTCCCTGGGGCATGGCTTGAATTGCATTATGTATCAGGTTTAATAGCACTTGTTTAATCTGATCGCGATCCACCTGAACCCATGGTATAGCTTTGCTCAAGTTAAATTTCAACTCAACTCCACTGGTATGGGCTAAATGTTTGATTAACGCAACCACATCCAATACCAGATCATTGATATCAGAACTGATCCGGAACCCTTCGCCAGGGCGAGAAAAATCTAACAGTCGACGAACAACTTCGCGAGCCCGGCGCGATTCTTTTAAAACCAGTTCTAAATCTAGGCGGTGGGGACTCTCTTCGGGAAGGTCATCCAAAACTAACTCAACAAATCCAGCAACCGTGGTCAAAGGATTATTCAACTCATGGGCGACACCGGCTGCCAATTCACCCACTGCCGCCAATCGGGCTGAGCGAACCAAACGATCCTTTGCCAGACGTTCAGCATCCATAATCGCTTGAAGTTCTTGATATAAACGAGCATTGCGGACAGAAACCGCCATCTGAGGGGCGAGCAGTTCTAACAAACGGATATCTTCGTGGTCAAAACCACGACTTGGCTCATCATGGCTGATGGTTAGCGTACCAATCACCTTACCTTTATATTTAAGTGGAACTCCTGCGACAGCGGTAAATGGAGCAGATTGTTCTAGTTTCAGCCGGCCAGCCCAAGAAGAATAATCATCCACCACGATGGTCTTGCCCTCGACAGCTATATGCCCGGCAACGCCTTGATTAAACGGGAGAACCAAGCCTTTTGAATATCCTTCCCAGGGGATTTCAGAAACTTTGATCTCTACTGTTTGGTTCTCTTCGTTAACCAAACCTAATTCTGCCCCTTTGGCACCCACAAGTTCCCGCGCTCGTAGCGTAACTCTTTCGAGCAGAGTCTCTAAATCCAGATCAGCGCTTATATCTAAAGCTGTTTCACGGACAGCTTGCAGACGCCTTAAAGTTAACCTGCAGCACCTGATAATTCCTGGCATTGATCATCACACTGGAGAGTACACCTGCGAGAGCTTCTAGAACTAAAAGATCATTTTCGGTAAAACCATCCTTTGGAGTTCTTTCAACCGTTACCACCCCAAAAACGAATGGGCCGTCACGGAGGGCAACACACATCGCAGAGCCTCCTAGCCACCCAGGAAGATAAACATAATCTGGGTCGCGGCTGACATCGTTCACAAAGCGACTGTTCCCATCCTCACAGACTTTACCAGCAATTCCCACTTCAATTGGTTTTCTTAACCCTCTTACAATTTGGGGTGATATATCGCCCCCCACCCCCTCAATTACTAAATATTCACCATCTTCGCTTACTAAATTTACCAAGGCTAACTCGAAAGCAAAGCGCTCAGCCATTAATCCGGCTGCCATTTGAGAAATTTGAGTTATATCCATCAAGCCGACAACGGCTTGCACAACTTGATGGATCAATTCGAGATTTCGCGCACGCGAACGAGTTTCGTCATTTAAACGAACATTTTCGATCATCCCAGCCAATTGACTCGCCATCACGACCAGCAATTGCTCATCTTTGAGTGAAAAGGCACCTGACTCCTTCGATTCCAGATCTAATACCCCGATTACATTTCCGCGATATTTTAAGCGGTACTGAAAGTTCAGAGCAAACCCCTGGCGTTAATTCCAGATATCGAGGGGCATCCCGAATATCATCCACGCGGATCGGCATCCCAGTTTCGACTACATAACCAGTTAAGCTGCTTTCCACGGGTATGATCATCGGTGATGAACCGGGGTAACTATCTCCAAATTCATAGAGTGTTTTTCCATCTGATGATAGCCACAAAATTGAAACCAAGTCGGTGTTGAATATTCGTTTTAATCGCTGCACGATTCCAGCCGCAACCTCATCCGCATCCATACCTGCCGAAGCAGCCGATGCCAGTTCATTGAGCATCGCAAGCTTTTCGAGATGGTGGGAGGCCTCTGCCAAGGCCATAGAGGTCTCGATTGCTGGAGCCATATATGTTGAAACAACTGCCGCTTGCCGGACAATATCTTGATCAAAATTTTTTATTTTATCCGAAAAGAAGCAGATGAACTCCAATTGCACGGTTGCCAACCATGAGGGGGATACCCAGCCAAGAACCGCCGTGTTTATGAAATTCGGGCAATAAAGGAAGAGGTTGGCCGCTCTTAATATCGTCAATAATCATCACCGTCCGCCCTAGGATGATATTATTTAATACGCCGATATCCACAGGAACCTGGCGGCCTAAAATATTTTTATCATGAGGCCATACCACCTCCAACCTGACGGTATCACCATACCGTAAACCGATACAGGCTAAATCACAGGCGATATATCGCCTGAGCATTTGCAATACCCGATTTAAAACGCTTTGCAAATCATAGGAAGCGCCAGTATCCACATCACTAAGAATACCAGCTAATACTTGCTCAATTGCAATTTCAGATTGAGACTGGGGAATTCCTGCCCGAGTTACAGTTTAAAAAACCGCTGCGATTTTTTTTCAAGGGCATCCGCACCAACGAGCAATACAGATTGAGAATTTTTCTCTGGGTAGATAAAGATCGTCTGACAAGTTAGATCTGGTTGCAATGATTTCGTTTTGAAAGAACAAGTGCGTCCGGTTGCCAATCCCCCGGTGATTCGAGTGCTAATTTCCGTTTCCTTTAACAAAGCTTGCAAAACTTGTAATTTGGTTTTATTAAGACCATGGTGATAACGAAAAAACCAGTTGGTTCCGATCCGCTCAATCCACACCGCCCAGTAGGCATTGGTCAGTTCGCAAGTTTCTTTGAGTTGTTTGGTGATGATCTGCGATTTTTCTTCCATTAAATTCACCTAAGTGAATGCGCATTTGAAACTTAAATTTTGGGAGCTGTAATCGTAACGCATTTACCTGGGCTTGATAGTGAAAAGTAATAATCATTTTTTGAAATTCAAACCGTCAAAAAAATAATTATGGGTCATTATAGCATCCCTGAAAATATTTCAAATAGGAGTTTTTTTTGAAAGTAGGGTGACCGCATGCAGCGCCACTGAAGTAAGACATTTACTCAAAATGAAGAGTTCAGGGAGTAATTGTGAAGCTTCTCCCTCAAACATCTCTTGTTTGCCAACTTTGGGAGGAACCACAAATTTATCATGCGATTGCCATTTTTGAAATCGCTGAAAATTTTTTCAAGGGTGACATAAATCGCATAAATTTGGCGATTTATAGCAGTATGGGTTCAATTATGTTCATGTTATACTCCTCATCATAAATTGAATCTCACTTAGAATTTCGCGAAAAATTTAACAATGTGAGATTTTCGTGGTTCTCCATAATCCATTTTAGACACCGAGGGAAAATTATGAATATCTGCATCCCAAAAGAACGCCGGGACTCTGAATATCGAGTGGGATTAACCCCCGCAGGCGTCCAATTGCTGACGGCTGCCGGACAAACCTGCTTTATTGAAAGCAAAGCGGGCATCGGCAGTGGATTCTCAGATTATGATTATCAACAAGCGGGAGGACAAATTATATACAGTGGTGAAGAGGTTTATGGACGGGCTGATTTTCTCATTAAGGTTGCCCGACCCACTGTGCAGGAATTTGAATGGATGCGAGCAGACTCGACCATAATGGGATTTTTACACTTAACCGCTGGTCGGTCTGAGAAGGCCATCGCTTTATTAGAGAAAAATATCACCGCAATTGGCTTTGAAATTATCCAAGACGATGAAGGGAATCTGCCCGTGCAAATTCCAATGAGTCAGCTTGGGGGGCGCATGACCCCACAAATTGCTGCTAGCTTATCGCAAAATAATTATGGCGGAAAAGGCATCTTACTCGGCGGAGTGCCTGGTGTTCCACCTGCGGAGGTCATTATTTTAGGCGGTGGGACAGCGGGAGTTGCGGCTGCCCGCAATTTCTTGGGGCTAGGTGCTTCTGTATATATTCTCGACCATGATTTATCTCGGCTCAGAAAAATTGACCACCATTTCCAGGGACGGGTGGTTACGATGGTTTCACATTTATTCAATATCGAGAAAGTGTGCACCTTTGCTGATGTTTTAGTAGGCGCAGTTTTGGTTCCTGGCGCACGCACCCCCATTATTGTAAACCGTGAAACAATTGGGGGGATGCGGCCACGCTCTGTCGTAATCGATCTATCCATTGATCAAGGGGGCTGCATCGAAACCAGCCGCCCCACCATGCACAGTAACCCCACGTATATCGATGAAGATGTAATTCACTTCTGTATCCCAAACATGACCGGGGTTCTGGGTCGCACAGCAACCCACACGCTGGGGAACGCCTCCTGGCCATTCGTTCAAATGATTGCAGAAACCGGAACTGAAAAAGCTATAGAAGTTAGCTCAACTTTAAAACGAGGCATTTACACACATCACGGTGAAATTCTTCACACACATTTACAAGATGCCCTTGAGGGACGGAGGTAATTGATGAACTGGGCAGATTTATATAAAAACAAAGTTGTAAGTGCAGCTGATGCCGTAAAGGCGGTCAAATCGGGAGATCGAATTTTTCTCACTGGGAACTGTTCTGTTCCCCAGGTTGTACTCGCCGCTCTGGTAGAACACGCGCCTCAGGTTCAGGATGTCGAAATATGTCATGCCCTAACATTAGGAAACGCGGATTATGTCAGCCCCGAAATGGAAGGGCATCTGAATGTCAACACCCTGTTCATCGGTCACAATGTCCGGAAAGCCGTGCAAGAGGGCCGCGCCGACTTTACACCGGTTTTGCTCTCTGAATTTCCTTTACTTTTCAGAAACGGACACCTGCCGCTCGATGTAGCCATGGTTCATCTTTCCCCTCCTGATGAACATGGTTTTTGCAGCTTTGGTGTCGAAGTCGGATTGAGCAAGAGTATTGCCGAATCAGCCAAAATCATCATAGCCGAAGTCAATGAACAAATGCCGCGAACTTTGGGTGATTCTTTCATCCACATCAACAAAGTCGATTTTTTTGTACCCGTAAACTATAGCCTGCCAGAAGTCCCAATGGGCGGTGGAGAAGAAGATCCGGTTGTAGAAACAATTGCTCAAAATATTGCAGAACTGATACCTGATGGGGCAACCATGCAAATGGGTATCGGAGCTATCCCCGATGCTGTGCTTAAATATTTATATGACAAAAATGATTTAGGTGTGCATACTGAGCTATTTTCGGATGGCGTAATCGAGTTGGTTAATGCCGGTGTGCTGACCAATGCGCGAAAAACCCTCCACCCTGGAAAAATTATTGCGGGTTTCATCCTTGGAACTCAACGCCTCTATGATTGGGTCCACAATAATCCCCTGATCGAATTCCATCGCACCGAATATGTCAACGACCCCTTTGTAATTGCACAAAATGAACGCATGGTAGCGATTAACTCCGCTATCGAAGTCGATCTCACCGGACAGGTTTGCGCTGACAGCATCGGCCCCAAACTATACAGCGGTGTTGGCGGCCAATTAGATTTCATCTATGGTGCATCACGCTCCAGGGGTGGTGTACCGATTATCGCCCTCCCAAGTAAGGCGAAAAATTTCAGCAGAATAGTTTCAATGCTCAAACAAGGCGCGGGGGTTGTGACTACGCGCAACCACATCCATTTTGTGGTCACCGAATATGGCGTTGCTCACCTTTATGGAAAAACCATCCGGCAGCGTGCTCAGGCTTTGATCAATGTTGCTCACCCAGACTTTCGTGAAGAATTGACTCTGCAGGCCAAAGAACTTCACTATATCTAAGAAGATCGAAAGAAGAAAATATGTATCGTCGTGCAAAAATCGTTGCTACGCTTGGACCTGCGAGCCAGGATAAAGCCACTATCCAAAAATTAATTCAGGCCGGTATGAATGTGACCCGCATCAATTTCTCGCACGGGTCTCAGAGCGACCACGCAGCCGCCATCAAGCGAATTCGTCAGGTTGCGATGGAGCTTGATCAACCCATCACCATTCTGCAAGATTTACAAGGCCCCAAAATTCGCACCGGCGAAATTGCCGGGGGAAAAATCACGATAGAAGTTGGACAAAAACTCACGCTTACCACCGAAAAGATATTGGGGACTCAAGGTTGTGTGGCAGTAGATTATGATAAATTAACCGAAAGCGCAAAAGTTGGGGGCAAGATTTTCCTCGATGACGGCAATCTTGAACTATTAGTGGAGGCTATCACCTCAAAAACAGTCGAAACCCGCGTCACTTTGGGGGGAGTGCTGAAACCCCATAAAGGAGTCAATCTCCCTGGGGTCAGTCTGAACATCCAATCCTTCACCGAAAAAGATAAAGCGGACCTGGCATTTGGATTATCACAAAATGTGGATGCCGTCGCGCTATCTTTTGTCCGTTCAGAGAACGATATTATCAATTTAAGAGCGGAAATCCATAAAATTGACCCCACCAAAGAAGACACGCCGATCATTGCCAAACTCGAACGCCCCGAAGCACTTGATAACCTCCACGATATCATCCACGCAGCGGACGGGGTCATGGTGGCGCGCGGCGATCTGGGGGTGGAAATGCTCCCTGAATTGGTCCCCATCGAACAGAAACGGATTATCCACACCGCTAACCGCCACCTGAAAATTGTGATTACTGCAACACAAATGCTCGAATCAATGATGCATAACCCCCGCCCCACACGAGCGGAAGCCTCGGATGTAGCCAATGCAATTTTCGATGGCAGCGATCTGGTGATGCTTTCGGGCGAAACCGCAATCGGCAATTATCCGATCAAAGCCGTGGAAACGATGGCAGCAATCATCAACGAAGCCGAAGACCATATGGCTGAGTGGGGACATTTTGACCAAGGGTTAAGCGATGATCTCGATCACGAAAATGCGCTCTATGTTACGCGGGCGGCCCGGGAGTTGGCCTGTGACCGCGAAGTGGCCGCCATCGCAGTATTTACGATCAGTGGGGAAACCGCGCGTATGATGTCCAAGGCCCGCCCCGGTGTGCCGATTTTGGCTTTTACGCCCAATAAAACTACGTACAATAAAATGGCCCTTCTATGGGGCGTACACCCTCATAGTGTGCCCCACTCTGAGACCGTTGAAGATATGCTTGATCAGGTCAGAAAAACAATCTCGGAAGCTACAGAATTGCAACCCGGTCAAGAGGTTGTTTTGGTTGCTGGATTCCCCATTGGGGCGATGCGCTCAGCCAACTTCTTATTGCTTCACGAAGTATAGCTTTTAAAATTCGAACCGCTCCCTTTCTTCTTACTTCAGGGAGCGATTCCTTTTAACTTCGTGCTGCCAAAATCAATCCAGAGCTGATTAGAATTCCCCCCAATAAGAACATTCCAGTTAATTGGTCCCCCAAAAGCACGGCTCCCAACCCAACTCCCACAACTGGTTGAGCAAAAAAAGTTAGGGAGGCCACACCGGCTTCTAAGCGGGAAAAAGCAAAATTCCATAGGAACATCGCTAAACCAGTGGAGATTACGCCTAAATATAAGATGCCGAGGATCACCCACGGAGTGATGGTTCCCATTCCAATGAGGTTCAACTCGATCCCCGCGGCTGGTATTGTGAGGGGCAGCCCGCCCAGAAAGCACACCAGGCTGACGGGTAAAACCGCCAGGCCTCTGGTCACCTTGCGGATCAGCACCGAATACAAGGCCCAGGTCAACGCCGCGGCTACCAAGCTGATATTCCCCCAAAACAAATCCGGCGAGAGATGAACATTGCGGGGATCAATCACAATGATCACCCCCAGGGTTGCCCAACCCAAAGCAGCTAAGCGCTTTCGAGTGACGCGCTCCCCTAAAATCAAGGCTGCAAAGAGCAAAACAAATGCTGGTGTGGCTGAAGTCACCAACGCACCATTCGCCGCGGTCGAAAGTTTAGTGCCAATAAATTGAAAAGCCAATGAGACTCCATAACCGATAAACCCCACGCCCAAAACTTGCATCCACTGTTTTCGGGTGAAGTTAATCCCCGTATTGAAAAAGATAAACGGTGCGAGAGTCAGCGCGCCTAAAATCAAGCGTGTGGTCAGCAAAGAGAAAGGTGGAACAACATCAAGTACAACTTTACTGACCACATACATCCCTCCCCAGAGGGCAGCCGCGATCAAACCAGCGAGCAGACCGAACCAATCCATTAGGGAGAATTCTCCATTTTCAGTTTACTCATGGTTTGCGATCCTCAACTTATTTGCTAAAGGAAGGCTGGAAAATATTTTCTATCATTTTCGACTCAAATAATAATGCCACAGAATACGCGCAGCCACGGCCCGGTGAGGTCTCCAAGGATTGGCTATTTCAGTCCATTGTTCAGGTGTGTTTTTTTCAGATAACTGCTTAATTTTTTGTGCAGCCTTTACTAATGCCAAATCCCCCACCGGCCAGATATCCGGACGCAGTAATGCCATCAGCAAATAGATGTCGGCTGTCCAGGGGCCGATACCTTTGATTTGGATCAATGCGTTGTGAGCCGCGGTATCATCCAGGTTTTGTAACCCTGCCAAATCGAGTTCACCGCTGATGATGGCCTCGGATAGTATTCGTCCATAACGGGTCTTTTGCCGGCTGAAGCCAAATTCTCGCAGTTCGATGTCGGTAAACGCGAGGAAACGGTCTGGGGTCAGCACCTCCGCAGCTTTTTCCATTTTTGTGAAGGCTGCCATGGCAGAAGCCAACGAGACTTGCTGCTCCAGAATAATATGGATCAAGGTGGGGAACCCCGGTTCTCGATCCCAGAGGGGCGGATTGCCAAATTGCGCAACGATTTTCTGCAGGTCTGGGTCAATATCACAAAGATAGGCAACGCCTTCAACTAGAGATTTTTCATTGAGCGAGGTTTGTTTAGTCTTTTGTGGGGGTATCAGGTGATTAATTGCTCTCTGGAAATATGGCTTCCATTTTTGTCCGTGCACCAAATCGGGTTCATCAAACAGCGCGCAACCTTTTTTGATATGCCCCTGGGGGAAATATTTCAAGGGAACGGCCTGACCGTTCTGGATCAATTCTTCCACTTCGGATTCAGGTAGTTTGAACGCCAACCCCACCGGAGAAAGAGAAACACATAATACCCCATCGATATAAAGGGCTGCCCCTCTGAAAAAATGTTTAACTTCCAGGGGGAGAACGCTTTCAATATCCAGGTCCCATTCACTGATCAGGTTAGAGAGCTGCTCGTAATATTCTTTCGCCATAACTTCACGATTGTACCTTAACGCAGTAACACGCTTGGTTGAAGCAAGCGTGTTACTTGCCATCAAATATCAACCATAATTTTTGGAGTCAAATATCAACTTTCTTCAATTCCCTTTCCTTATCAAGGGGTCATCTGAGCCAGCAAATCTGACAACGCGGTCTGGCTGACGGTCAGCAGGCCTTCTTGTGCACGGTCGAGATCCACGATGATGATGAAGACCGTCACAAAAGCCAAAGCAAAGAGAAAAATGGTGATCATATCGCGCTTGCCGTTTGCGCTGCTGGAAATACCTACCAGCAAAAAGCTTAATAGAGTGGCAGCGTACAGTACAACGCCAAGCTGTCTCGGAAGGCGCAGTTCGACGGCTGCCAAACGCAAGGTGTGCACATCGATCACTTCATTGATCGAGTCCACGAAAAGAGCCATGATGGCTGATTCCTTGCCCTGTGCCACATTCTGAGCCACGAGTGACCAAAGTTCGCCATGAATTTCCTCAGAACGGGAGATCACAGAATCGAAGAGGGCTGTGTCAGATGCAGCCGCCAGACGAATTTCAACATACTCACGGAGCAGATTGCGCGTGGTTTCCCGGTCATCGTCGTCTAGAAAATCGGCCCGCAGATAGGCCGTACCAATGGCATTGGCCTCCGTTGCAACCATCGACTTGCGCCCGTTGTGTTGGCCAATCACAATACTGATACAAAATCCCAATAGAAACGCCATCAAACCCAACATACCGCCGACCACCGGACCGGTCAATAAAGCTTTGCCCGAATCAGGATCGCGGCGCTGAAGCCAACTACCAACCTGAAAACCAATCTCGGCCGCGATCATCACGAGGACAACCGTACCAAGATAAACCCAAAAAATTGAATACTGGTCTAAAATCGCCATCGTCAAACTCCTCAATATCACCTCTTGGCACGCTTGCCCAATTCTCCGGCCAGCGGCATCAAGACTACCAGCCCAATGATGGCAATCACCATCAGGTAGGTGATCACATCAGGCCTAAAAATTTTGGCCAGCGACCACCAGCGCGGCGGCGATATTGCGCTGCCCGGTGCCGGGACCCATCACGCTTTTGACGTCCCCTTGTGACCCGCCCAGGAAATAGCCGATCACCACCGAGATGATGATGAAGATCACCCCGGCGGTAATGCCCCGCGACCCAACCAGCGCGAGCATGGATTGGAAATTGAGTACCAATCCAATAACAGTCAAGAAGATCAGGCCGATATGGGAGGCTTGTGCGAAAGTGGGCTTTGAGGCGCTGCGGCTCAAAGAAGGTGTGCCGCAGCAAGGCCAGCTTACCGGGGTCGGCGAGTTCGGCGAGTTCGAGTTCGTATTCGCGCTTGACGCTGTTGGTGAAGTTGGTGTGGATGCGAATCAGGTGGGCGTCGGCGGCAATGAGCAGGGGCGGATTTTGCAGGCTCTCGCGGTAGCGCAGAAGTTGATCGTGAGCGCCGTCCAGGTCGCCCCGTTTGCCCTTGTATTCCCAGTCGAAGAAGCCTTTTATCCACACGTCGGCGAAACCGCGGCCGGCATCGGCTTCGAAGGTGAAACGCTCGCCTGTGGGGTCAGAGGCAGCGGGGGTCGGATGGTCGATGAGGGCGCAAAGGTCGAGAAAGTGCTCCTGGTAGAAGGAGCGTTCTTTTAAGTCAACGCCGCGCCATTTGGCCATAAATTCCTGTGCGTTCATAGATGCTGGTTCCCTGGAGAATTTTTACACCACTGCCGTTTGGTAGCCCAGCAAATTTGATAAGTTGGATGCGTCCCCCCTACCCCTCCAAAGAAACACCATCCTTCTCGTTTTTATAGCGGTAATTCAATACCAGGACATAGACACTTATCAGGAAAACCCAGATCGGGAAGAACAGCGTCGACCAAGGCCAGAAGACAACCCCAACGATCAGGGATAATGCTGTCAGATAGGTGATAATCGCCAGCAGGCGCGGCATCAAGCCGGTGCGCACCCAAATGGTGCCCAAGACCATCATAAACATCCCCGCCATGCGGATAGCATAAACATTGTTAAACTTGTAGATCATCACCCGGCTGAAGACCAATATACCGCTGTTGAAAAACAATTTTGGATCGTAATTGAAGAGAGCCACCAACCCACCGGTAACCGCTGCGGAGACAAAGGTCATTGCCAGGTAGAGCAGGCCGCTGCCGAAAAACAGCGTTGAAAAAAACTGATCTTCCAGGTGACCTAGCCTGTCACGCAAAACTCCCAGAAACCACAGAAAGGCCATCCCGGCAAAAGGCAGCAAGCTTAAGGCCAACGTGGTTGCCCTGGCATATTCTTCCAATAATCCCTGTGTAAATAGTTCTTCCGCAGGGATTGCAGTATACATCAAGACAGAACTGATGATTTGCAGCACCGCGAATGCGATGCCGGCGAAGGCGGCGGCTTTGGGGGTTCGGAGGGGGCGGTAAGATATATGAGTCTGGTTTGAGTTCAAGATACACTCCTTCCATTAATCAGTTGGCCATCATTCATCAAATTCACGATTTAGAATAATACAATTCTAATGAGGACAAATATTGGACTTCAGCCTGCTAACACTCTGGAGCGCTAGCGGGGTAAGATGAAATTTCACAACCGGGTTCCTATGATTGACCCTCGATTATTTTTTATTTGATCGAGTCGTTTTTAGGCTGGTACTACGATCTCCAGGGCTTTTGGAACTGCGGTAGCCGTGAAGGGGGTTTGACCACCCATTTCGCCATCGATCCAGACATCTTGAATGGGATCTGATTCAATCGTGATTTCTTTGCCTCGCCAGTGGTAAACACCGGTATCGGCTCCTTCATGGTTAAAAATATGTCGGGATACCGATCGGAGAGGTTTCATCCCCTTTTTTACCGCGTACAAATCCAGGTAGCCGTCGCTGATATCGACATCGCCAACCTTGGGCAACTCTATGCCCATCACACCGCCAATTGAACCGGCATTAAGGATAAAAACAATCAGGGCTTCGCCCTCGATGACTTCGCCATCAATGATTGCTTTGTAATGGGCTTCGGGTACATAGCGGATGAAATTCAGCGCCGACCGCACATAAGCAAGTTGTCCCAATTTATCCTTTTCTTCTCGGCTGGCGGCTTCATCAGCGCTGAGCCCGGCATAGGCCCGCAACATAAAATATTGATCGGCAATTTTGGCCAGATCAATTGCGCGGCGCTTACCACTGCTGACAATTATCTCGGCGGCCTCCTGCAATTTGAGGGAAATGCCTAAATCATGAGCCATGGCATTTCCAGTCCCACCCGGAAGGATCGCCTGGGGTACGCCTGTGCCTAACAAACCATTGGCGACTTCCATTTGGGTGCCATCACCGCCGTAAGCGGCAACCAGATCAACACCGGCGGCCGCAGCTTCAGCAGCCAACCGAGTCGCGTCACCCGATTTGTGAGTGAGGCTCGACATCCCATTTAACGCCTGCGGGATGAAAAACATAGTTGAGTGCATTTAATATTGGCTCATCTTGTCCCGCTGCGGGGTTCACGATCACGTGAATTTTTTTGTAAGGTAGTGTCATAATATTTTCTCCAAATTAGGTTATTGAATTTTTCCTTATCCTGCAGAGCACTCTACATAAACAGTTTTAAAATCGACAAAGAGATTTTAGTACAAATACAGGCTGATCTAAAATGGTAAACCTGAGGTGATCGCGATTTTAATCATTGAAGAGCAAGATGACCTTTGTGAAGGTTCGACCATTTTCGGTCACTTCTCGAAGAATCTCTAATTGGCCATTATCATCAATGCGATATTCTTCAGCCTGTTCCAGCAAGGCCAAGATTGCATCTTCCTGCTCCATAATTCCTTCGGGATCATTACAGTTGAGGTTCGTTCCGAGAATATCTTCTATGATTATCGCCTGCCCGTCAGTCACATAACTGCCCGAAAAAGTATTACAACCACCATTTAACTCGAGGGTATTACCGATATCAAAACCCAAATCCACATCCACGTTCCAGAGCGGGTCGGTCAATTCTTCGTCTTCAATATTCGCAAGATAACCATCTAAAATCCAAATCGTGTCGAGCAGGTCAGAACCGGGTGCTTCAGTTTCTTCTGGCTCCTCTGTGGCCGTTGGCTCGGAAGGAGTTATCGTGGCGGTTGGAGTGGGCGGTACTTCAGTAGCTGTTAGTTCGGGGGGAGTTACGGTCAGGGTGGGTGTGGCAACGGGAGTCACTGTTGATGTGGGTACTATGGGGTCAGTCTCGAGAACTTGGACAGCCACCCTGACAGTTTGACCAAAAGCTATATTATCCAAATTATGCATTTGCCAGTAGCCGACGTATTGGCCTGCTTCCTGAGGTGCAACTAGATCGACATATAAATCGTAGGTTTGACCGGGTTCCACAGCACCCAAAATCGACGTAGGTTGGCCGCTCATTTGGGCAGCCGGATTGTTTCCATGCGTAAATTTTATAAAGTAAGTGCTATTCCAAATACAGGTGCCGGTATTTTTGATTCGCCAGCCTTTCTGGAAGGCTTCACCTGGATCAACTTTGGGGAAATTAGTTAACTCTTCATCTTCAAAATTGAGGTCTTCAACAAACTCCAGGGCGTCAAAACAGTCTTCAGGTGTTGGGTCTTGGGTTGTCGTGGGCAGCGGAGTTACCGTTGTTAAAGGTGTCGGTTGTGGAGTTGGTATTGGAAGGACGTCTTCAGGGTTAAGACCGAGGTAAGTTTGGGCTAATTGGGTAATGCGTCCTTCATTTTGCAACGCGAGCAAAGCCTCATTGATTTTTACCCGGAGGGTGTCAGCTCCTTTAGGGAAAGCAATAGCCAGGCGTTGTTGGTTGAGCCCCTGGCCTACTAATTGCAAACCGCCCTCAGCGAGAGCCAGTGTGGCTGGCTGTAAATCCATGATCACCAGATCAACACGCTCAAGTTTGAGATCATCGATGGCATGTTCTGGTTTCGAGAAAACAAAAAGCTGCTCCGAAGTTATAATGCCGCCTCCTACTAACACTTCCTGAGCCCAGCTCTCATAGACTGTGAATTGCTGCACGCCCACTCGCCTTCCAGCCATATCTAACGGATTTATAATGCTGGTGATCTGAGAGTTAGCCCGAGCTAAAATGCCATCTTGACCAACATAATAAATATTTGAGAAATCGAACTGTGCCTCGCGCTCCGGTGTGATGGATATCGCCGCAATTGCGACATCTGTTTGACCAATTCTTAAAGTCGAACCCAGGCCATCAAAAGCATAATCTTCAATTTCAACTTGAATCCCAAGTTTGGTGCCGATTTCACGAATCAACGCCGGATCAAAACCATCGATCTCAAGAAATTCATTATAAAAAGAAAAAGGCGGATAATCGGCCGAGGTTGCAACTTTCAGTACCCCAGCTTCCTGAACCCGCACCCAGGAGTCATCTGTAGTTGTGGGTGGGGCATCATCTTGCAGCCAGTTAAATACAAAGGCGCCGATACAAACCAGGGATACACATAAACCAATAACCAGCGGGATAACCCAAATTGGAACGATGCCTCGATCGTTGATTTCCCCTTCATGGGTGCGCGCTTCGTCCTCAGTTGAATGAACGTTTATCTGAAAAGGGAAAGCTTGGCTGCCGCCAATAAACGGACGCTGCCGCAAACCAGCCCGAAAGTAAGCTGTCCCTTGCTTTCCAGCTTCCACCTTCAAGGTATATTCCTGGGCCTCCTTAAAAACGATCTCTTCCCCATCCCGCTGCCAAAGCTCAAAAGCCAAAATATCTTCTTCGCTTTGCCAATCAATCTGAAACGTTTCATCAATATTACTTGTGTTGGAAATCTTAATTTGGGTATTTTTCCGGGCTTCAATCGGTGGTGCAGGTTGTAACTCACTGTGAAATTCCGAAAAAGCTCCGATGGTCAGAATCGCATCCTTTTTGGCGGCTTGCTCGGGAAACGCCTGGCTTGCCCAGCGGATGGTGATTGGATGGCGGCCTGCCCGGCTTTCTGATTTTCGCGGAGGTGCAATCGTCACCGGGACTTTCTTCTCCTCATCTGGTTCTAGTTCGACAATTGGAAAAGGAGTGGATACCCATCCCGAGGGGATGCCATCGATGAACAAACGCAGTTTGTCGGGAGTTAGACCGTAATTTTTTAGCAGTAGCGAAAAGGTAATGCTGCTCCCTGGAGAAACAAAAATGAGCGCAGAAACCAAAGTAAGAGCCACATTGGATGGGAGTGGATTTGTATTAATCACCAAACTCGCTTTTACCTGTGAAAATTGTTGGGGTTGCTTTTGACTGGTTGCCCGGACTGCTATTTGGAACTCATCCGCGTCTAGCTCCCCAAAAGCAGGCGCAGTGATGATCAATTCGGTCTCAATTTCCTCCCCCGGTTGAAAGCTGACGACCGGCCGGGATGAGGATACCCAAGCAGTTGGTATCCCGCCAATGGCAAGAGCAAAGCGATCATCATCTAAACCCTGGTTACGCAGGGTTACTGTAACCGCGATCGTTCCTGAGGGGGCAACTGAATATTCCGATTTATCCAGCCGGATACCAACACGACCTTGGTTAACATACAAATTTTCGCTCATCGTTACCTATCTCCTATCAAAAATTGAATTTTTGATATTTTGGTCCTTAAGATTCAGAGCTTTGGTTTCCCTCAAATTTACCATATAAACAAGGCATGTTCCAGGTAATACAACTGGGAGTGTTTTAGTGTGAAGCTCTTTATACACTCCCAGCACAAGGTTTTTCAGATATTTTTCAACAAGCACAAATTTTTATGGCTTGGCTGCGGTAGCATAAAAATTCAAAAATCCGTTTGGGGTTGAGATCGAAAGACTGTCTATATTTATCTTATAACTCGTTGCTGATTCCAGGCTATCCAAGAAAGCCTTCTCTTTTGTCATAGTTTCATCACCACAACTCTTACTGGTCGTGCTGATTGAGCTAACAGAGAGATCATTCGATTTTCCAGGATCCTTTGTAGCTGTGTATCCTGCACTATAATCGTTGCATCCCGCAAATCCAGAAAGGGCGCCATCTGTAAAAATCAAGGTAAAAGCGCCGTTATCTGAAACCCATACCGGACCTACCAAATAGTTATGAATATTGACTTTGATACTGGCTTCTGATTTCTGACCACTTGCATCTGTTACCGTCAGGATGGCATCATATGCACCAACGTTATTATAGGTGCGTTCAACTTTGACACCTTCTGCCGTATCATCTCCCGTAAACCACCAACGATAAGAGGTGATTCCGCCCTGAGGAGTGGACAACGAACCATTGAAGGTAATTGTCTGGCCCACGTGCTCATTACCGGGTGCGATAACCACCGCTGCGAGTGGTTCTGGGGTAGGCGTGGGTTCGCTTGGTTTTGGTTTACCGCTGGTGAAATTCAAAGTTCCCCGGCTTGTCGTGATCCTTAGGGCAGTACCATCAAACCAGATGCCATTGGCAACTTGCAGCGCTTCCAGATAAGCAAATTCTTGCTCCATAACTCTTTCAGGGGTATTACAGAACAATTTTGAAAGGGTTACAGGGCCAAGTGTGAAAACACCGGTGATTTCAGCACTATAAGTATTACAGCCACCCAAGCCGCTAATTGCGCCAGATCTGCCGTCAGCGTTTATTGCAAAAGCAATTGTGACCTCACTGCCAGGCAGAACCACAGATGTATCCAACGATGTCAACTGCCATAACGTCCCGTCGAGAGGTCCTAATGGGCCAACTTGCCCAGATGGATAATCTCCTACAAATATAAGCACGAAATTATCGTAGTAAACGTACATTTCATTCCCTAAAATTCGGTAATCACGGGTAGCATTCAGCCCTAAGAAATAACCTTGCTCGGCTTCCATCTGAGCATCTGAACAGGTCTGCCGTGAGGTTTGCGGCAGGTTGATCTTAATCTCATCGCTGACGGCAAAATAGGTAGCGGTGTAGGAATTACAACCGGTCTCTCCTGATTTGACCCCGGAGGGCATACCGAACTGGAGATCGAATATCGCGGTAAAAACTGCACCTGGAATCGGCGGTTGGGGGTTATCAAGTGGACCACTACCCGTCAATATCCATTTAGGACCTTGCAATGGAAGGCGGTCAGCATAAAAGAGGAGCGAACCTGTAATTGTACTAATAACCAGTTGATTGCCGTTAATATGATAGCTTTCGGCATTCTCTAAACCTTTCAGGAAGGCTTGCTCAATTTGCATTACAGGTTCTTCGCACATCATCCGAGTCAGTCCAATGGGACCAGGAATACTCAACATATCACCAGCTAAATTATATGTCCCAAAGAAGGTATTACAACCGGCGTTACCATTGATTGAATTTTCTGGTCCCTGGGCTGCGGGACTCTCAGCCGGCGTGAAGATCGCTTGAGCAGATACACCTTCGGGAAGAGCCTGTCCATCAATGGAAGCCAGCGACCAGCGCACATTCTCAACTTTTAGATTCTGGGCAGAAAATCGCATTACTTTGGTGCCATCCGCCGAGGTAATTTCCAGGGCGTTCACCCCCAAGCGGTAACTCTGAGCCGCTTCGAGCAACGACAGGAAGGCTTGTTCTTGATCGGTGCCAATACCGCAAGCTGCCAGATTGATTACAGGTAAACTAATAGAGATTTGATTATCTTGCAGAGAGTAACTCGCAAGATAATTATTACAGCCAGTGGAACCGCTAAGGGTGCCATCTGCCGAAAAAACAGCTGTTGTAACGACCCCAGGTTTTGATGCTGTCAGATTACCGGGCTGCCCATAAGCTGTTAAAAACCATGCTGTATCAACCAGCGGTGTTTCAGGGATGAAGGTGAATTGTTCATCATAAACGGTGCCGCTATCATAGTTGAGTCTCAGGTAACCATTATCTGTTACCGTGTAACCAGTAACGGATTCCAGTGCGCTTAAAAACATCGTTTCTTGTTCCATCCCGATTTCACAAGCCATCTGGGTCGATCCAATTGGACCATTGATAGTAAGGTTACCATCATCATCTGCGTTGTAATTGGTAAAGTAATTATTGCAACCGCCTGATCCATTGACCTGATCGTCGGTGGCGCTAAAGTTGACGGTCACATACGTGCCCGGCTCAACTATGGTAGGGTTGAGCACATCGCCATATCCCACTAATACCCAATTACCTGTTTCCGTGACCGCGCTCCAACGAGAGATTGGTTGGCTGATTTCGGGAGCTTTATCTTCAGGCATTGCCTCCGGAACGGTTTCAACCGGAGTTTCGGAAACCGGAGTTGGGGCTTTTTCTGATGGGGTAACAGTGGCTCTGGGCTGCTCGGTAGGTAATGGTTCAACAACCGGCGTTTCATTGCTACACGCAGTAAACAAGAGTAAAAAAACGAGTAATTGGATTATCCATCTTAAAGTTGTTAAATTCGCTTCCCATTTCACTCCTCCTAGCAACCTACATTCCATCGACTGATTATCAGGTTGAAAAATCAGCCCCTCCCCCGCAGTTGGAGGAGGGACCAGGATTGAATCAGACCTAGAAATTATTTAGTCGAGATTAAGGCGTAAACCTTTCCATCGTCATTAATACTTTTCCGCTTGTGTCCATGACTGAAAACGTGTTCGGGTCGTCTCCAAACTCAAAACTAATAGCTGCATTCAGAACATCAATGAAATCTTTTTCTTAAATCATTATCGATCCGTCACATTTGTTCGTAGTGGTAACGATCGCATTTATCTCTATCTGATCTAACCCACCTCCATAATTCCCTGTATAGTCGTTGCAACCCCCAAAACCAGTTAGCCCACCGTTTCCATCAAATAACGCTGTGACCATACTTCAGGGATGGAAGGTTGTCCTCCATTAGACAAGAGTTTCCAATCATTCTCAAGGAATTAATCCGATCCTTCTGAAGGGCCACAGGCGGATAGCAGTGAAATAACCATTACAGCCATAAGCAGGAAGATAACGATTGATTTTTTCGCTGATACATTTTCTAATTCTTTCGTCTGGACCCTACATTATTTATATAAGCTTTACTCGAATATAATTTCTACAATTTAAAATATTTTACCATGTCAAGGAAAAGTGTTAAGTTTCTATTTCAGACTTTTGCAAAGTAATTTACCTTACACTCCCAGAGGGTTGTGCGATCCTTTTTCCTATCTCAATCGCTGCTTGATTCTCCGCTACAAATCTTGGACTCAGCGAACTTGCTTCCTTTAACGCATCGAGGGGGAAAATCTCGGTGGTTTCCAATATTTTCGCTAACGCCATCAATGTCCAGTGTTCTTTCTTTTTGGATCCAGTGGCTTTGAAATCCAAGATGATTTTTTGAGCTCGAGTTCTCTATAACAGGGAGATCAGCATGAACAAAGATCATATCTTTGGAGGTCATACTGTTGAAATATTTTTCGGCTATAGCAAATCCTTCCGAAAAGAGAATCAGCAACAAATCCGGTTTGGTGATCCCTGTGTAAAGGATTTCATCCAATCCAAGGACAATTTCTGAAATTGAGTGACCCGCTTTGACCGTTGTAGGGTAATCGTTCCTTTGAGTCGCCCATAATCCCGAAAGCATGGCTGCCTGGCTGAAGATCGTGGCGGCTGACCCAATTTTCATTCCAGCTGCACCCGCAATTACAATGTTAAAGCGGTCTTTTAAAGTGTGAACATATTTCGTTTCGATGGCTTTCGCAGCCATAACAAATTCACCTGCGTGATCAGCAACTCTCTCTCGATACGCGCGGCTATATTCAGGGTGAGGTGAATTTTTTATAATTCCAGCAGGGAAATTTAGCTCATCCAGCGTTGCTTCAAGTTTTTTCTTGCTGAATTTATTATTTGGCACATAGTAAGCGGTACAAAGCTCCCAGATGTCGATCAGGCTAAATCCATCGTTTTGGATGGCTTGAGCAATTAAATCAGCCAGAGATTTGTTGAAGGAAGTGGTGCGAGCCACAAAACTAGCTCCGTTGATTGCAACCGTACCACAAATATCTAAGGGGGATTCCAATTGCCCATAGCGGGTTGTTGAAGTGATACCATCTTGGGGTGTGGTCACTGAGTGCTCACCACCTGTCATTCCGTAATTTAAATTATTAAAAACCAGCGTAGTTAACCCAATATTGCGGCGGGCGGCATTGAGCAAGTGTCCGCCACCGATTCCGCAGCCCCCATCCCCAATTAATACAATCACCTTCAGATCAGGATTCGCCAGCTTGACCCCGGTTGCATAGGTCAGAGAACGTCCGTGTAAACCATGGAGGGTATTTGTGACAAAATATTTATCTGAAAGCCCCACGCAGCCGATATCTGTCACAATGACCACATCTTTCGGATCAAGCGCTAATTTCACCAAAGCTGCATTCAGCGCGTCGGTAATGCGTCCATGTCCACAGCCCGGACAGTAGAAATATGGCAGGCGTTTTTCGTCCAGATATGTCATCAATTCATACATCACCAGCCTCCTTTTTCGGTTATTTCAAAAGGAGAAATCAAATTACTATCCACACGGTTGATCCCAATAATTTCCTGGTCATCTTTAGCAAGCCGTTCGACTTCCCGACGATATTGACCCAGGTTGAGTTCTGGGATGATCACTTTTTTCGCAGATTGTAAAGCCGATTTGATCGCTTTCTCAGGTACGGGCCATAATGAATAAACGGTTAAGGTAGAAACTTTTCCCCCATTCTGACGAATTTCTCTTACAGCCTTTTCGACCGATCGAGAGACAATGCCATAACTAATAATTACAGTATCTGCATTTTCTTGATAATCAGTTTTTACCATCGAAATTTCATCTACATGGTCTTCTATTTTCGCGGTCAAATGGTGATTTAAGTTTTGGAGATGGTGCGGATCTTTGGTGATATAGCCGAATTCATCGTGTGAGGAAGTATTGAACCTGAGAATATGAGGTCCCCCAAAGGGTGACATGGCCGGAATTTCTGAGGGGGTACTGACCCTTCCAGGAATGAACTCCGCCTCTGGATCTGCAGTCCGCCGCGCCCTCACCGAAATTGATTCGTATGCATCCAGGCCAACTGCGGATTTCGTCTGTCCAGTTTCTTTATCTGTTGCGATGAATACCGGTGTGCGAAATCGCTCGGCCAGATCGAAAGCCTTCAAAGTTAGATTGTAACTATCCACAACATTGGTGGGTGCTAAAACGATGACGGGATATCCACCGGAGGTGCCCCACCTCAAAAACTGGATATCCCCTTGAGCACCCGTAGTTGCTGCACCCGTGGCAGGACCCATTCGCTGTACGTTAACGATCACCATCGGGACTTCGCCCATGATGGCCAGACCAATATTCTCGCTGTAAAGGCTGATGCCAGGTCCGCTGGTGGCGGTCATTACGCGAGCGCCTGACATAGCGGCCCCGATACACATCCCCAGTGAAGCGATCTCATCTTCAGCCTGGATCGCAACCCCGCCAATTTTGGGAAGCTCCCGGGTCATTTGCAATAAAATTGAAGTTGCAGGCGTGATCGGATAGCCCGCGAAAAAATTGCAGCCAGCCCGGAGAGCAGCCCGAACAACGGCTTCGTTTCCATCGATAAATTCTTTCATTTTTTTATTCGTCTATGGACTTAGGCTATTTTTGATCAGTGTCAATCAACCCCTCCCGCAGAGCATAAGACACTGCTTCGGTACGATTTTGAACATCTAATTTTTGCAAGATATTGCGAATATGGTATTTAACTGTATTTTCACTGATAAACAACTGTTCGGCAATAGCCTTGTTGGAATACCCTTCCACCATCCAACGTAATAGTTGGATTTCTCTTTTGGTTAATTGTTCTGCATTTTCTGTTTCTTTGGTCAGGTTTTGGAATCCATTCATCAATCGAGTCGCGGTTTTACGTGTGATCGCGGCTTCCCCTCGCTCTAATCCAGAGAGCATATCCAAAAATTCACTGGCATTTAAATCTTTGTGCAAGTATCCATTTGCCCCAGCCTGTATCGTGGCAAATAGATCTTCATCGTTATCAGAAACCGTTAAAATCACAACGTAAGTCTCGGGAAAATCAGCCTTTATTTGTTGTAAGGCGTCTAGCCCATTCATATTTGGCATTGAAATATCTAACAATACCAGATCTGGCTGAGTTCGTTGGACGGCTTCCACAGCCCCCTGTCCATCGCTGCTTTGCTCAACAACCTCATAACCAGCCGCTTCTAATAAGCTGGTGATTCCGTCACGGAAAAGTGAGTGATCATCGGCGACAACTATTCGCAACAGTTTATCTTTCATCAAGGATCAATTGTACCAAAATTCTGGTACCTCTCCCCATTTGAGAGTCCAACCCAAACGAAGCACCGATACTCTCAGCGCGGTCCCTCATTGAGTCAAGTCCAAAATGATTTAAGTCTTCGTCATCAGGATACGTATTCAGATTAAATCCCTGACCATTATCACGGATTTCTAACTTTAATATATCGTTTTCAACCAACAGATGCAACCAGATCCGGGTGGCATGCGCATGTTTACGGATATTCGTCAACCCTTCCTGGATAATTCTAAGAAATTGTAATTTCGTTTCTGCGGGAAGATCCAAATCTTGGACTTGCGGCTGAATATTTAGCTTTACTGGAATGTCGCTCAGGCGAGAAAATTGGTCTACATAGGTGTTCGAGGCTGAATAGAGACTTGAACCAATATCGGCAGACATCTTTAACCCTAAGATAGCTTCGCGCACGTCGACAAATAAGCCGCGAGCAGCTTCTTCTAATTGGCCTAATTGCCGATCTGCATCTCGAAGTTTCCCTTTGGATAACATAATACGAACTGCCATAGCTTTTGTATTTACATATCCTAAAACCTGCGCCATCCCATCGTGTAATTCTCGAGCAATCCGCTCACGTTCTTCAACAATCGCCTGTTCACGCACATGACTCAATTCTTCTTGTTCGCGAACATGTTGCTCAATTTCATCCGCCATAGTATTGAAGGTATCCCCTAATTCCCAAATCTCATCCACAGCTTGAGAAGTTTTTGGGACACGAATAGATAAATCACCACCAGCATATTTTCCTAAAGCATCACCCAAATCTTCGATCCTGCGAACAATAACCCGATGAACCAAAAAATAAATCGCTATTGTGATCGAGATGGTTATCAGGATCGAAACCAATAGGTCAATTTGCAGATCTCGAATTAACTTACTTTGTTCGCCTACAATCGACATATCGATTAATAAAACACCTAAATGAGAGATTGTTTGCTGATGACATTCATAACATTCAGGGATATTATCGATGGGAGCTGAAATCCGCAGATAGGGAGAGTTTGATTCAATTTGCGCTATTCGGGGACGGGTTTCAGGGGGAAATCGATGGCATTCTTGACACTCATTCGCAGAAATATCTAATTTGGTTTCTACGAAATTCTCACCGCTTCCGGCAAGCACCTTCCCCGTCAATCCAACTACTTGAATCTTCTCAACGTTCTCTAGCTTATCAACATCTTCAAGTGTTGTAATGAGATGTTCCCCATCTTTAAATAACATCGTGTGATTTAGGCTATGGATCATCATATCGCCGAGGCGCACTGCCGATAAGCGAATTTGATTTTCGATCAATTGAGATTCTCGCAAGTAATGAAATACGGACAAAGAAATCATAGCGACCAGAACAGGTAAAGCCACGCCAAAAGCCACACGCGCTCGTAAACTTGAGGGCAATCTTAAAATCGAATGTTTTAGCTTATCAAATTGTGTTGTCAAAATTGCTCCAACATGCCAGCATCATTTAACAGAAATGCAAAACATATCATACCTCTCCCCCACACTTCCTTGTTTTTACTTCCGCAATTTTGAGCCACAGGAACGGCAAAATCGATCGTTTGATCCAGCACGTTTGCCACATTGATGACAAAAGATACCTGGATTATTTTGTTCTGCAGCAACTTGTTCTGGGGATTTAATTGCGGCCTTTTTCTTACGACGTTTCTTTGATGAAGTTGGGGTAGGTTGATCGGAATTCATCCGCCAATACCAGATACCGCCTCCAACCAATAACAAAATTCCAAATCCGCCAATGATCCAGGGCAAAAACTCAATGAATCCTGAGTTGTTAGTATCATTCCTATCGACTGGCAAGCTCGGTTGAACTTGCAAACTTTCGATACTGAGAATATCAGAGTCTTTAAAATAATTCAATTCCACACTGACCATTTCATTCATCTTTGGTGAGCCCACATCCATGATGTAATACTGCATAGGATCGCCTTGATATTGAACCAGTGATCCCAAATCCGGCTCGATGCTCATTTGGCTGGCTCCAATTGGCTGCTGAATAACAAACCGCATGGCATCCACAGCATAATTTCCTGGCCACACGTATGTGTAATTTCGATTACCACCTTCAACAGTAATTTGTGGGTCATAAAATTCCAATTGGATTTCAGGCATGGTGGCAGTTATCGTTATCAACGCCCATTCCCCTTCAACCTGCCGGTCATAAGCTGCATTGAGCAAAGCACCATCCATCTGGCGAACTGCAACCGCATGCGGTTCTCCAGCAACAGCTGGAATTTTCAAGATAACATCGACCGGCAGTGAAACGTCAGCCGGTAGTTTAGCCTTGTAAATTACCAACACATCCGGACGATCGTATTCGGGCCATAAATCAATTTCGAATTCGGCCAAACGCAAAGGAACCTGGGCCTTTACAACTGGCACAAAAAACATTAAACAAAAGACTACTAAGATGACAAACCGTTTCAGCATATTCACGCTCGAGTTAGAAAAATTTACGCTCACTGAGCATATTTTAATTGACCGATATATTCAATCAAAGGTACCAATTGAAAAAATTGCGTTTCAATCTTACCACGTCAAATAATCGATTAAAGTTAGAGTGTGCTAAATAAAATAATTACTAATTCCCAATCGCCGACCTCAGTTTTTGGGCCAATTCCCCAAATTCTGCCGTATACCGGAGTGTGTCGTCTCGAGGGCGCAGCAACTTCACGGGTATGTCCAATACCAATTTGCCAGGCTGCGAACTGAGCACCATAATTCGATCTGCCAAAAATATGGCTTCGTCGATGGCATGGGTAACCATCACCACTGTTTTGCGACGTACTTGCCAAATTCGAGATAATTCTTCTCCCATACGTTCCCGTGTTAGCGCATCCAGAGCACCAAAAGGTTCATCCAACAATAAAACATCTGGATCATGAACCAAAGAACGGGCTATAGCAACACGTTGTGCCATCCCACCTGACAGGTCCCGGGGCAGATAATCTTCAAAACCTTGCAGTCCCACAAGGTCCAGGATTTTTTCTGCCTGGGTGATCGCTTGATTTTTGGGGAGCATTCGAATTTCAAGAGGCAGCAGAACATTCTGTATCACGGTGCGCCAGGGCATCAGGTTTGGATCTTGAAAGACGATACCGACCTTCGGATTTGGTCCTAGCAGGGGCTGCCCACCCAAAGTGACCACTCCACCGGTTGGGGTCAACATTCCTCCTAAAATCCGAAGTAAAGTGCTCTTCCCACTCCCAGATGAACCTAAAAGGCAAACAAATTCTCGAGCCTCGACCGAGAAGTTAATATCCTGCAATGCGGTCAGTTTCTGGTTCTTATTTGAAAAAATAGCACTTAGATTCTCAGCGCTTAAGATGGGGTTACTCGCGGGCAAAATCATTCGTATAAGCTGCATCTAAATCGAGAGGGGCTGTGATCAAACCCATATCGATCAGAACTCGTTCCATATTCTCCCAAGCAGTTGGATCGGAATATCCCAAGGGGTCCAATTGATAGAGCGCCACCGATGCTTCCAGCACCGTTCTCTGGACAGCTTGATCTGCTTGGGATAAGCCATCGACGAAATTTTTACTGAATTCAAAGGCATCGTCTGTATGCACACTGGTGAAATTGATTCCCCTGAGCGTGGCTTCAACCATTGCCTTAACTAAATCTGGACTTTCCTTCAGAATGGTTTCGTTCGTAATCAACCCATTGGATGCCAACAGTTCATAATCAGAAACGGGAATTACATTGACTTCGTAACCCTGAGCTGCCAACTGGATCGGTTCGTTAGTGATATAAACAACTGCCGCATCTACTTGATCAGTGGCAACTGCTTCTACCTGGTTGAAGCCAATCGACTCCAGGATGATATCTTGCTCAACTAAACCCCCTGCTTGAAGTAAGGCGCGCAATCCGACATAACTAGCACCAAAGAGACCGGGGATGCCAATACGCTTACCAGCTAACTGAGATGGGTGTGTAATATTTTGCTCAACTTTCGATACAATCCCAATGGGATAATCCTGATACCAACTAGCGACAAAGACCACGGGGAGACCTTGCTCACGAGCTAGTAAAACTTGTTCACCGGATGCTAAGGCAAAAGGTAATTCATTAGCAGCTACCAACGCAACCCCATCGGTTTCAAAACTGTAATCAAACTCGATTTCTAATCCTTCCTCTCGGTAGAAATCTTGTTCAACCGCGGCGTAATATGGTGCGTACTGCACATTGGCAATATAGCCCATCGGTAAACGGATTTGGGTAAGTTCAGTCGCCGATTCTGGCTGCGAAATTGAACCACTTCCGCAAGCATGGAGAAATAACACACAGAGGAGGAAACAAAAAAATTTGGAAGTTTTTTTATACATCGGAGATTTCACTCATTATGGCCAAAGTATTCCCAGCCGGGTCTTGGAAGAAAGCCATCCACAAATCGTGATCGGGCATTTTTGCAACCAGATGTGGATTTTCAGTAAATATTACATCGTTTTCAACAAATTCTTGATATACATCCTGGATGTCATCAACTTGGTAGTATAGAATCGAACTGGAGTGCGTCCAATCATCGACAGCATTGAGCAGCAAACGTACACCAGAACAATCAAAAAAAGCCATCTCAGGGACCTGGAAGAGAAATTTCATCCCCAAGGTATTTCGGTAAAAATCCACCGCAACGGATAAATTATCTACGTTTACTGCAATCTGTCCAATTTGATTTATTTTTAAATCTGGCATAAATTTTTTGCCTTCCGTTTTCGGTAATTTTGAAATCATAATTATTCGCTATCCCGCTTTTGCCAAGAAAGTAGGCGGGATTTAAGCAAAGCAACAACACCATACAATACCATAGCCATGGTAATCAGGGCAAACACCGCAACAAAAACTAAGGCTGTATCATACATCCCCCGCCCAAGATTTACTAAAAAACCCAAGCCGCGATCCGCTCCCACAAATTCACCAACAACAGCCCCGATAACTGCAAGCGTAGCTCCAACCTTTAGGCCGCCGAGGAATATTGGCATTGCGCCGGGAACTTCAAGTAAGCGAAAGATTTGCCATGAACTCGCCTGTAAAGAACGCATCAACTCGCGCAATCCAGCTGGAACTGAGTGCAGACCCACAATCGTGTTGATCAGCACAGGAAAAAATACAATTAGAGCAGCAATTAACACTTTTGAGAGCAATCCCGACCCGAACCAAATTACCAAAAGTGGAGCAATCGCAACTACAGGAATGGATTGGCTGGCGACTATAAATGGAGAGAGGAGACGTTCCAGCCAGTCAAACCTGGCCAAAATATAACCTAATCCTGCTGCAGCGCTGACACCCAGGAATAAACCCAACAATACTTCGCTTAATGTAGCCATTACATGACGAATTAAACTACCATCAGCAACCACTTGGACGAGGCGATTCCACACCAAAACTGGACCTGGCAATATAAATGCTGGGAAGCCGCCAAGCCTGGCTAACAGATACCAAATCACAAGAACAATAATTAATGAAATGGGAACAAAAAACCAGTTTCGTAAGGGTTTCATGATCTAGAAATGGAGTTCCGAAGACGAAATGAATGTTCTTCAAATCTCGTTCGGAAAGAAAAATCCCGAAAACCTTTGTTTTCGGGGCATTCCGCGATTCAACACTGGGTGAGCGCTCAATCGTACCTTCTCCTATCCGGACTGTACCGTCGGCTCCGGAATATCACCGGATCATGCGTTAACGAATGCTCGCGGGCTTTCACCGCCGGTCGGGAATTCACTTGATCTGGAAATCAATTGTCACCCTGCCCCGAAGGTATATATTTTTTATAACCAACTGAGATTATACTTGGCTGTTATTGGGTGGTCAACTTTTTACCCATAAAATCGTACGATGCTTATTAAGGAAGCTGCATTTAGGATTGAGAAGAAAGCCACATAAATCGCATATTTAACCCACCCAGGCAGATGAAGCCACTTTTCGATGGATGCCAATACTGTAATCCAACCCGTACTCAATATGAGAACAGTTGGGATAATTGCTGGATACGCATAACGTGCAACAGGTGTGTAGATTTGGGTTAACAGATAAGTGGAACCACGGAAAAAGGATAGTCCCCAAACCATGCTAAATGTTAGAACCAAAAAGAATAACGCACCCCAAGGGAGTTTTCTTAGTCGATCTCGAAACTGCCAAAGTGCTAGCCCAATTCCAATAAATCCTAAAATTGTCGGGGGCAATAAGATTTGAGAATAAGGTTTACTACCCATCAGGGGCACATGTCCCCAACCAAATTTCGCCCAAAAAGTACGAAACAAATTTGCAGATACCCACTCATAATAATCAGAAGAAATGGCAAGGTCGATGAGGGAGTAAATCGTTAAAGAAAAACTTTCTTGTCCCTGATAATCAGAAAAAATCTTTGTGCCCAGAGCATCCGCCCAGGGACGCAGGTAGAAACTGCTTTGTTCAGCCGATCCATTGCGCAGTAAATTCTTAAACGGAACGCCGCCCCAGGTGCCAGTCAAACTATCCCCCGCAAAATATGGAGCCTCATCTAAAGGGAATTCTCCCTTCGCTAAGACAACTCCGTCATAATAAATCTCGACTGGGTTATCGACATCCAAGTGTTTTCCTGGCTCTAACCTTACCCATAATCGACTGGTATTGCCTGTTGGGATGAATGTAATTGCGTAGAAACGTGGGATACCATCAACAGCAAATTTCTCGCTAAAAACTTCTTTGCTATTATATGATTGTAATTTCGCACCATCGATTTCTACTGGCGCGGACGCCCAAATCCAGGCACCTAATGTAAGGGGTTCACCACTTAGTTCACTGGCAATTTCAGACGGGATAATTTGGACGAGTTCGACGGCAAAATCTTCGGGTTGAATCATTATTCGAAACACTGCCTCCCCCTCTGGACTTTCAGATAAGGATATGCGGGTCGGGAAATTCTGAAGGGTATCTCGATACCAAAAAATTGCGTCTCCCCAAGTAAAAATTGCAAAGATCCCAATTATCCCAGAGAGAAGCATCAACCCCCAAGCAATTTTTCGCCACTTACCCCGAAAAACCGCAAATAGGATTGCTACGCCAAACAAAGGAAGTGCGATGAATACTGAGCGTTTTGTGAACAGACACAAACCTGTTGCACCAATTACCCACAGCAAGGTCCAGATAGACATGCCTCGTCTGATCAATCGCACAGAGCCCCACAAAAACAGCGAAAACGCTGCGATTGCAACAGCATCGTTATTAACTGCAGTCATCAGATCGACAAATGCAGGTAACATCGCCATTGTGAAAGGGACCAGAAAACGAAGGGGATGTTTTTTAGGAGTAAGTTCTGTAACTACCCCCCAACCAGCAAAAACTGTTATTAGAAATAGAATGAGAGAAACAGCTCGGGCGAGATAGAGTTGAGTTGTAACATTTTCAGTCGGAAAAATCCGCAGGGGTATAGAGGCTAAGGAATAATATAATACTGGTTTGTCTAGCTGCGGATATGATCCAATCCAAGGTTTTTCAGATTTAAAATTTGGTTTCGCCGCCAAACCCCGAAAGAACCCATGCTCAGCCATAGATTTCACAACGGCTTGGCGCATTCCTGAGTCATAATCCCCCATCACTGGACGTTCATCTCGATGCGCCAATAACCACACATACTCAAAATGGTTAGGTTCATCATAGTGCTGCCAGGGCGGAACGATAAACACATAGAGAAGGCCGTTTACAAGCGCTAGCAGCACTATAAGGAGCAGAATGCTTCTCTCTTTTTCTAAAATAGTACGTAATCGTTGAAACATTGATGGTGTCCTTGGTTTAGTTGACGAATTATAACAGTCAGTGATAAACAGTTGGTTAAAGGGAGAAAGCTTGCACGAGGAAAAATCCATTTCAAGAGTGGATGTATAATTAGCAGAATAGTCGTATTTTTGAAATGCTGAAATCAGGCTAAAATTAAAAATTTTTTGTTAATTGGGATCACTTTTTTTGGGCTCACAACGTATCTGAATACAATCTTTGTTAACCAGCGACCGGATAAGTGCGAAAGTTTTCCTTTCATAACTGTGGCTATATTCAATCGTATGACGTGGCTAAAGCTTATCAATTTAATTAATGCTAAAAAGTCAAGCAGGAGAATTTATATGAAAGCAATTGTTATCAACGCATACGGATCAGCAGATGTTCTTGAGCACAAGGAAGTCGCCAAGCCGAACATCGATATGGATCAAGTTCTGGTCAGAGTTCATGCAGCCTCTATCAATGCTGGCGATATCTTTTCCATGAAAGGCAGCCCTTGGCTCGCTCGCTTATCGGTCGGATTTCCCAAACCAAAAGACTATATCCTGGGCTGGGATATGGCCGGAACCGTTGAAAAAATTGGCACAAATGTAACCCGATTTCAGCCTGGTGCAGAGGTATTCGCAGCCTGCAGCAGTACATTGGCCGAATACGTGGCTGTGTCAGAAGAGCATTTAGTACAGAAACCCGAAAATATGAACTTCCAACAGGCCGCCGCGGTACCCACCGCAGGGCTTACCGCCCTCCAGGGTTTGCGCGATGCAGGAAAATTAGAACCCGGACAGAAGGTTTTGATCAATGGGGCCTCTGGGGGAGTTGGAATTTTTGCAGTACAGATCGCTAAAGCACTTGGAGCGGAAGTTACTGGTGTTTGCAGTTCACGAAACGTTGAAATGGTGCGATCTCTCGGTTCAGATCACATTATCGACTACACTCAAGATGATTTCGTCCAAAGTAAAGCACGCTACGATTTGATTCTCGATAATGTGGCCAACCGTAAACTCTCAGATCTCAGGCGAGTTCTCAGTCCAAAAGGTGTGATTATTCCCAATAGTGGTCATGGGGGGATGAGTTATGTTATCAAGAGCGCAATACTCTCAATATTCATGAACCAGCATGGTAGCATGTTTGTTTCTAAAATTGGAAATAAAGACCTAAAGGTTCTCAAGGACCTCATTGAAAATGGTAAGGTCACACCAGTTATCGACAAAAACTACCCATTACCTGAGACCCGGGAAGCATTTCGTTATTTAGAAGAAGAACATGCCCGTGGAAAAGTTATCATTACCATGGGATAAATTGCCTTAACCAAAATTCAACCTAAAAGACCGGAAATTCCCGGTCTTTTAGGTTGATTCCTGAATTCATGGAACCATTCCGAGTATCAGCAGTTTTATCATGAATGTAAAACCCGGCTTGTTGTTTCTGGAAGGCACTGACCCATTCTACAGCTAGCTCCATGATCAAAGCAACCACCGCGGCTTGGCCCACTTCATAAGCCGCTTCGATCTCTTCTCACTGGGTAGGCGGGGTACTCCTTCCATAATCTAATTCTGGCCCATTTGCACGATTTTGACAATGGTAATGTTCAAACCGGCTTTATGCCTGAGCAGTTAATGTAAAACTATATTGACATTATGTAAAAAATAGTATACTATATGTCGGAAATATTTTACTGTTTGTAAACTCAAACAGACAAAAGGAGTAAACATGTCTTATCAACAAAAAAACATTACTGCTTCCCTAATAAGCTCAATGCTCATTTTAGGATTTTTCCTTCTGCAAGTTTACCAATTAATTCAAAATGGCGAATTTGTTTCAGCAGATATCTTCAAACTTTGGGGAATCGTAATTGTCCTTGGAATCGTTGTAACAATTGCTGGCACTATCCTCACGCATATCCTATCTACGATCGTCGAAGCAATTAAAACAGGTGATGAAGATCCAAATATTGAAGATATTGAGGATGAGAGAGATAAAATAATTGATTTGCGAGGGATAAAGGTTGCATATATTATTTTTTCAATTGGGGTTCTCATTTCGATGCTCACAATGGTTCTCGGCCAGTCACCTTTGGTGATGTTCACCTTGCTCATTTTCTTCAGTATTGTCGCTCAAGTCATTGGGGATATTTCTCGATTGTTTCTCTATCAGAGAGGGTTTTAAAATGAGTAAATATCAGATAAGTAATAATATTCGGAAATTACGTTTTTTCAATAATGAGATGACTCAGCAACAATTAGCAGAAAAAGTGGGTGTAACTCGTCAAACCATCATCGCCATGGAAAAAGGAAGATACTCCCCCTCTTTGGAATTGGCTTTTCGAATTGCTCTCGCTTTCGATGTTCCACTTGACGAAGTCTTCTCATATGAACCTGAAAATTAGCAAAATTAATTCAGGATTACAAGCATCAGAATAAAGTAAACATCTGCGAAGATTATATTTGAGAGGCAACAAAAAATGTACAAATCTGAAAAGTTTTGGGATCGAACTGCTAAAAATTTCGACCAGCAAGATGATCATTATGACCCTTCTTATATCCGGACAATAAAAAAATATCTAAGAGAAAATGATATTGTTTTAGACTTCGCTTGTGGTACAGGAACATTTTCTAATATCATTGCAGGTAGTGTAAAAGAAATTCAAGCAATTGATATATCATCTAAAATGCTCGAAATTGCCCAGAGAAAAGCTGATGAAAACCGAACAGAAAATATCAAATTCGGACATCTAAATATTTTCGACGAGGGGCTGGAGGCAGGCTCATTCGATATCGTTTTAACCTTCAATATTCTACACTTGTTGGAAAATTTGCCGCAAGCGATGCAACGTATCAACAACTTGTTAAAGTCAGGCGGATATTTCATTTCTGATACGCCTTGTCTTGGAGAGCATAAAACCTTCAGGGGAATACTCATCGCCCTAATGAGTAAATTACCCATCATTCCGTATTTCAATGATTTTAGTGTTTCAGAATTAAACGAAACAATCGCATCAAACAATTTTAACATTATTGAAAATGAAATCTTATCCAACAACCCCCCGACCAGTTTGATTGTAGCCAGGAAAATTTTGGAAAAACCCTGAAATCAGGAGAAATATTTATGAAAGCAATTATTTATACCGAATATGGTTCACCGGATGTCCTCAAACTTAAAAATATTGACAAACCTATCCCAGAGGTAAATGAAATTTTGATACAAATTCATGCCACTTCTGTTGGATATGGTGATCTTACCGCTCGAAATTTTGGAAATATACCACCAAGCAAATTCAATATGCCATTGGTATTTTGGCTCCCTGCTCGATTATTTTTTGGTCTGAGGAAACCAAAAATAAATATTCTGGGGAGTGAATTTGCCGGAGTTGTCGAAGCAATCGGCAAAGAGGTTACTCGCTTCAAACCAGGCGACTCTGTTTTTGGATACCTTGGTCAGAGTATGGGTGCTAATGCCGAATATCTTTGCATACCCGAAAGTAAGGTAGTGACAATCAAACCCGATAATCTAACTTTCGAAGAAGCTGCTTGCATTCCTTATGGAGGCATAATGGCACTAAATCTGCTTCGCAAAGGAAATATCAAGCCAGGGCACAAGATTTTGATCAATGGGGCCAGTGGCGGAATAGGATCCGCAGTAGTACAAATCGCCAAGAACCATTATGGGGCCGAGGTAACAGGAGTCTGCGGAACCCCAAGATTAGATTACGTGAAATCTCTGGGCGCTGATAAAGTTATCGATTACACCAAAGAAGATTTCACCCAAAATGGAGAGACGTATAATCTGATCTTCGATATCTTAGGCAAAAGTAGTTTTTCAAAATGTAAAAACTCGCTCAAGGAAAATGGCATCCACCTTTTTGCCAGTTTCAAAATAAGGCAGCTCTTTCAAATGCTTTGGACTTCACTATATGGCAGTAAGAAAGTTGTCTGTGCGATGGCTCCTGAAAAAACCGAGGATTTGAAATTCGTCAAAAAACTTATTGAAGCCGGAAAAATAAGACCTATCATTGATCGGCAGTTTACATTGGACCAGGCCGCTGAAGCTCACCGGTATGTTGAAACAGGCAATAAAAAAGGTCAAGTAGTCATAGTTATTGGATAAATGTAACTGCTTAGTCCATGGATTGTGGGCGTGTTGAAAAAATGGTGAAATCATTTTTTCAACACGCCGCTCTAGGGTAGCTGAGTAGTTCCGAATTAATTGTATAAAACCCTTTGTCTCATGCAAAAAAGGATGGTTTGTCCAAATCCAAATTGTAATTTTGTACAGCCCATCCTTATTTTAACTATCAACTTTTCAGTTTATTTCAGAATAATCGATACTTCCCAGGTTGCAAATCTTTATATTTATTCCAAGCAAACCAGCCCAACATAACCAGGCCGATGATTATCAGCAGCCATTCATGAGGCTCTGGCACACCAGTTACCTCCATTGCTGGAGGAGTTGTCTCACCCATTTCCTCTACCTCACGTTCAAAACGGTTATCCTGTTCTTCCAATTTGTCCAGACGAGATTGCTGAACCTGGTTTACCAGAACGATCATCGATGAGTAGGGGGTGACGATGCCGTGTTCTTTGGCAATTGAATGGAGGTAGTCAAGGGTTCCCAAATTCTCAATCTTGCCGCGATGCTGATACATTTCATTTAAAATGAGCCTACGGGCAGCCAAAGTTACAAAGGGATCATCCAACTCATGGATAACAATATCGGGTACTTCGGGATGGTTAGCACTACCAGAGAGGGTCAACCATTCGTAGCCATCGACAATGTCCCGGCTGGACCCTTTGGGAAGAACCGCACCCTCGAGGCCGACAGCCAACCTGAGGCTGGCTTCATCTAGACTTCCAGCTACCCCTCCGCCACTCGCCTGAATGACTTGCAAAGTAGCGTCATCATAACCATAAGGGAAAATCCCATCGACATGGATCATCCAAACTGGAGACTCCGGGATGGGCAGATCCATCGATTCTCCACCCAACTGGAATCCCGATCCATCCGTCAACACGAAATGGGCGTCATATGTATGACCTTTACTGAGGGCAAAAAACTGCGTTAGAAGTTCGGCAGCATTTTGCCCTCCGACGTAGTCAACCTGAAAAGGGACAATCTCGGCCAACTTAGCAACAGAAGCCGGCTCGCCACGGTAGAACGAAGATGTCAAATAAACATCTACACCAGAAGCAATTGTTTGCAGGTCTTCCAACGTTTCAGCAACAGAAGATGAAAACCTTTCCATGCTCCGTGAACGATCCAAAATCACAGCCACCTTGAGGTCCGCGGGGATTTCAACAACTTGATCGCTGGCTGTCGGCCGGAGGATGACTGTGTCGCCAGAGGAAAAGGTCACCTGATGAGCAACTGGTTCAACTGGGCTGCTCGCAGCAATTGAATTTGGCAGCCACCCTTCGGTATCGCCTGCTATAGGCTCACCGTTGACCGCTCGAATGGAACTCTGGTCCCAATAAACATTGCCTTTTTCTGCCAGAAGAGGCAAAGGCCATGTCCCATCATCACTTAGAACAGAGTAGGTCAGCCACATATACAATTGCGCACCAGGTTTGACGACATTTTCTTCAGTCTCATAATCCCAATACCATTGCTGAGCTTCGATAGGGAATACGCGCAGGCGGTATTGCCGCGGTCCAATTTGCTCTAGCAGCGCAGGATCAATATTCACACGCACCTGTTCCCGATAAACTTGTTGGGCTGCTCCGCGGGGAGAGACCCGAAAAGTTGATCGCTCTTCTCGGTCCGGAGAATTTCCCAGCCAAATCCCCGTCAAAACCGCGGATTCGGGTAAACTGAAGTAATAAATAACTTCCTGACGTTGTCTGGTTTGGTTTTGGTAGGCTTCAAATAATTCGACCTCAGCCCAATCACCGTGTTCTTTAATATTGATCTCTTGTTGGGTGATCAATACCTCGCGGTCATCGACAGCCTGCCAACCCAGCAAAGCCTGATCGCCAGACCAAGTATCCTTTACTGCATTAAGTATTATTTCACGCTCGCCATCAAAGATCGGCTCATCAAAAAATGCCTGATAAAGTTTAGCAGCTTCCTCTGGTTCGGTACGTAGTGCGCGTTGATTCCACCAGGCAGAACTCGAATTATCCAGATCTGAGGGCAACATCGGTTCATAGAGCATCGGACGAGCAACGATTTCAAACGCGTGTTCAACCTTTCGAGCACGCTCATCCGAAACCTCGAAGCTGTGTTTATACAAATCTTTGATATGCCCCACTTCGCCTACGGCGCTCAGGTAACGCACGGGAGCCAAATAGGCGTTTATCAATCCTTTACGAATTTCTTCCTGTTTTTGATGGAGAGATTTGGCCGCCTCAAGTGACTGGGGTTTGTTTTCGAGTAAACTGTAAGCTAAGTGTTGGGGCTGCTGGTTGACAATTACAAATCCTAAGACCGAAACCAAACTTACAGCCGATGTCAAAAAAACTGGCAGCCACCTTTTGCGCTGAGTTTGCACGGCTTTCAAACCTTTCCACCAACTGACGATATAAAGGCTAGGCGTCGCAATCGGTGCGACGACCAACAATGTGGCAGTGTACAGACCCAGAACAATTCCCAAAAGGGTGAATGGCAGAATGGCCAATGACTCCCACTTGAGTTCGACAAGAGCGCGCCAGAATTCACGAGCGGCGTCCCCAAAAAATTGCGGAATTTCTTTGAGCAGCGGGATTATATAAAAAGCCATCAACACCGCCGCATAAATTCCGACCAACAACAGCAAGGTCAATCCAATGATGCGGAGGAGATCAAAGACGATTCCGCGTCCATTGATTTTGGTATCAAGAAGCTGCCACAACAGGGTGAAGACTCCAAGGATTGATACCAAGAACAGCGTATCAACCGCAGGGGTGGCATCGCGCACAGCAAAAATACGGAATAACAACAAAACCATTAATGGACCTTCAACGCCATACCCCAAGGCAAGTAATTTTCCCGGAGATCGGCGCAGCAACGTCAAACCGAGGATGACAGCCAGCAACGGGATCAAGGTCACCAAAATCGTGGTTATCAGGTATTTGAGAGGGATCAACTCGTTACTCACCGAATCGATTAAATCAGGAACCATATTCGGTGCAAACCCCAGAAACATGAAAGCCAAAAAGATGAGATTCCACGACCAAAACAAGCCATATCCCAAAATTTTGATATTAAAAATCCGGCGGAAAATACTATTACTTCGATTCATGGCAGCCCTCCTTCCAGGCTGTTTGCCACCGTCGCGCGCACTAGTTCTGCTATGTTTCGCATGGCCGCGCTGTCGGTGGGATAGACATCATCCAACAGCAATGTTACCAACACCCAGGGCTGGCGCTCGGAAGCCAGATCAGACCAGATGCGGGTGGCGAAATCATCTGTGGCTCGATTCCCATTTTGCAGCCAATATAAAGCTGTTGCCTGCTCTGTCCCCCCTCTGACCAATACCAGTTGAGCGGAAAATTCATCATCAAAGAGAACAGTCCGAGAGTTTTCAATCGTAATCCCTTGAACCTCAAAACATCTTTCGGGGCGGTGCTGGCCGCGCCAGGTATTACTCGTCAGGAACATCAATGAACCGTTGATTTTGCTCGAATCATCTTCCCAGGCGAAGTCCCAACGATCTGCAAATTCAGCACCATCTTGCGTCACCCATTGAAATAATCTCGGTGATAGGGGATCAACTTGTACCCGCATTGCTGCGGGAAATCTCCAATGGATGGCGGTTTGCGCCAGAACGGGGATGGGCCGAGGGGTGTATATCACTGCCATCCCAGCAATTCCAACAGCCAGCAGAGGTGCCAACCAAATCGGACGTTTAATCACTCCAGAAGAGTCATTCCCCTTCTCTTGAGAAAGTTTTCCAGCCTTGAAATTAACCGGAAATCCTGAAGATCCCTGACGTTTTATGAAGAGTAGTGTGATCGCACAAACAATCCCAAAGGCTAATACACCCAAAGGCACATGCAGCCACTCTGCCACCAATTCCCAACCGGCAATCTGTCCAATAACAACCAAAGCCGCAACTCGAGCCACATTTGCCATAAAGAGCAAAATTCCCATCATAGCAGCGATCCCGAACCAACGCAGGTTAATGGCGCTCTTTTCGATCCAGGTGGCTGCGATTAAAAAGAGCATTCCTGTCCACAAGCTTTTGATACCGCTGCAGGGAATATCAATCTGAGCCAAACCGCTTTCGAAAACCAAGATTGTATCTACCCCAATTGACTGGATGCCGGAAGCATGAAGACCACCCTGTACAATCTCGGCAGTCGCTATGCGCATTGGGTAGCCCACAAAGGTCTGTAAATGTTCGCCAAACGGCAGCGTACCAATCAGTAATAAGGCTGCGGGCAAACCCGCCAGCCAACGGCGCGGCGACATCCATAAACCAATCAAACCATAAGTAGCTAAACCAAACAGAGAAGCTGAGAGGGTATTAATATCAAGAAAGCGTTCAGCCAAGAGATAAAGGATTGAACCGATCAGGACCAATGACAGCCCTGGCCAGAAGATTTGGGGAAGCACATCCAGGCGCAGTTGCCAGCGCTCTTTGCGGAATTGGACAAAAAACAAAACGAGCACGATAGCTAAAACGATCTGGTTGGTGCGAAACTCTGCGCTTGAGAATATAACTTGGAAATATCCAAAAACAGCCCAATAAAGCCAACCCCATAAAACGAGCAGGATTCCATTTACTGCCACACGCCCCATTCTTAATCGGAGGGGTTCGGCTGCGGGGAGTTCTGTAATGAGCGGCATATCGGGCACCGCTTCAGTATCCCAACGCTCGTGAAAAGTTTGCCTGAGATCACGGTACAAAGCATCAAATTGCTCCGACTCGAGCTGGCATGATTCACAAGTACGCAGATGATGGAGTAGCTCACTACGTTGTAAATCATCCAAATGACTATCCGCGGCCGCGAGCATCAAATGATGGGCTTGATCATGGCTGATTTCTTTCATTTATTCTTTTCCTTATTCTTCTCAATTAGAATTTCTTTCAATCGTTTTCTAGAGGTATTTAACCTGGAGTGTACGGTTCCTTCAGGGATATCCAGGATTTGGGAAATTTCTCGAATTGAGCAATCATGATAGTACCGCAAGATGACGGGCAGCCGATGTTTCTCATTTAGGGATTGCACTTCATCGAATAGAACGGAGCCGGACTGTTTTTTGATGACCATATCTTCGGGTCGAGGGGGTGCTTCATCAATTGGTGTGGTCAAAGTTTGAAAGATACGCCGGGCCCGTTCCCGTCGTTTACGCGCCCGTAAGCGGTTGCGGCACTGGTTGACTGTGATTGAATACATCCAAGTGGACAGCTTGGCATCGCCGCGATATGAATCTAGAGAACGCAACGCGGCCATCAAGGCGTCTTGGGTAGCTTCTTGAGCATCTGCGTTTCCATTCTGGCTGCCATCATCGAGGATTGATAGCGCCAAGCGAAAGAGGCGCGGTTGATATTCTGCTACCAACTGCTCAACCGCTACCCGATCACCTGCTCGACATTGCGCCAGAAGTTCCATGCTATCCATGATGATCATTCTAACGTATTAGACACCACTTGATTTGATATCCTTCATTTTCTATGGTAACAAAAAATCGCCAGAAATACTGGCGATCATTGCATTTGGTTCAAAACTTTTTTACATAAATGAAGAATCACTCTCCGCGCCAGGGCAATAATGTCCCCATGTGATCAACCGGAAAACTGCCATGAATCTCAATTCGGCTCAAATAAAACATCGTACCCCAGGTATGCGTCCAAGAGGCTCCCAACCCCATCCCACCGCGATAACCGTAATCTTGCACCTTCTGCGCTAAATAAGGATCAATTGTTCCAAATGGATAGGCAAAAGTTTGAACTTCAATCCCTAGAGCCTCTTCGATATCTAATTTAGACTGCAAAATTTCATATCGCACAATATTATGATTCAGTGTTAAATCGGAGTGTGTATAACTATGGCTCCCGATTTCCCAACCGGCATCCACCATCTCTTTGAGCTGGGGTGCTTGAGCGATATTGGTACCGCTGTTGACTCGGTTGCCAACGATATAAAATACGCCAGGAAAATCGTATTCCTGCATTATGGGGAAAGCATTCTCATAAACACTCAGATTACCATCATCAAACGTGATCACAATGGGCTTGGGCGGTAATTCCCCTCCCTCAAGCAGCGCATCGAGCAATAGAGAAATTGGGATGGCAGTATAGCCCCAATCATGAAGGGCCTGCATCTGTGCGCGGAAATCAGGCACCGAAACATTGTAGCGGCTGTAGGAAACATCTCCTTCAACGTGATGATACAGCAAGATTGGGGCAACAACCTGACCAGCCTCATTGAACACCCATGTTGGTGTCAACGTTGGCTTTGGGGTTTCAGTGGAGGTTGGGGTCAGTGTTGGGCTAGGTGTCAAGGTCGGGGTTTCTGTGGGCACTAGGGTTGGGGTAAATGTTGCCGGTTGAAAGGGCGTAACAGTTGGCCGCTCATCCAAAAAAAGCACCACCTCAGTTTTCTGTGGGTGTACCAACTCGCTGTTATCCCCAGCAGCAGACCCGCTCGAACAAGCTGACAGAACAAATGCAAAAATTAAAAACCAATAATATCGTTTCATATTTCAAAATCTAAAGAATTAATTTATCTAACTGTTCCTGCCAAAAGTCACCAGCCAGGCTCCGAAACGCGCAATATAAAAAGTAACCCGATCATACAAAACCATCAATAGCAAGAATAGAGCCAAAAACAGAGCTAGGCCAGCAACAACCGGAAAGGCGGAGATAGCAGCAATACCATAAAATAACAGAATTACTGCACCAGCGAAAATGAACGGCGGTGTCCTCAGCAGAATCATTGTCAAATAGACTTCCCAACGTTCCCTATCTGAGTGACGGTTGGGCATAATCTCTCTCTAAAAGAGCATAACTTCTACAATTTCGCCCGCCGTAAGGCCAGTTGCATCTGGATCTACTCGCACTAAGCCATCCGCTCGGGCCAGCGTAAAAATCAAATTGCTTTTGCCAAACACGGGGTCTGCCTGCCAGCCATCATGCCTGTCGGAAAGGCTCACAGGCACCCACTCTTCACGCCCAGACTCGGAGGCCAAATTAACCATCAATTTAGCATTCACCGAAGGTTTGGGCCGCGTAAACTTCTCGCCAAGCAGTGTTCTGACCACAGGTGCCACAAACATTTCAACATTGACTAGGGCGCTTACTGGATTACCCGGAAGACCAATAACGGGTTTACCCTTACATACACCTAAAATTGTCGGCTTGCCGGGGCGGATATTGACACCATGCACCAACACACCCGGCTGTCCTAATTCATCAATAATGGTCGCCGTTAAATCACGCACGCTAACGGAGGACCCAGCGGTGATGACCACCACATCACATTCAGCGTGAGCGCGGGTGGCGGTTTCGAGCATCGCTGCGTGGGTATCTGGGATGATGCCATAATAGACGGCTTCGCCGCCGACCTGTTGAACGACAGCTGCCAAAGTATAAGAATTGATATCCCGAACCTGGCCTGGGGAGGGTTGCTCTTCCGGAGGGACAACCTCGTCCCCACTGGACAAAATCCCGACCTTTGGTTTACGCGCGACAGATACGTCGGTGAAGCCTAAAGCCATCAAGCCGCCGATCTCCGCAGCCCGGATGCGCCTGCCCGCAGGGATAACTTCTTCGTCTTGTTTGACATCTTCGCCAATCTTGATCACATTTTCACCCACCGCCACAGCACGCAGGATTTCTATTTCACTTGGGCGTGAGCTTTGCGTATTTTCTACCATCACAACTGCATCAGCACCTTCTGGCAGCATCCCGCCGGTATGGATCAGCGCACACTGGGTGGGTGCTAGTTCCAAATCAGTGGACTGCCCCATATGGACTTCGCCAATTAAGTTGAGATATGCGGGAAGGGATTCGCTTGCCCCATAGGTATCGGCGGCTCGAACGGCAAAGCCGTCCACGGTTGAACGGCGGAATTCGGGCAAAGGGTGTGGTGCCAAAACTGGGGAAACAGTGATCCGCCCTAAGGCCAGTGCCGTACTCACTTTTTCGGGGACGGGATTAACCTCAAGGCGAGATAAAATAGTGTTGCGAGCCTGATCCGGTGGAATTAAGTGCAAAAATTCAGTCATAAATTATCGAGTCCAAAATGAAAAAGTCAGCAGATAGGCCGTCACACCAAAGACGAGGATTGCAAGAAAACCCAGTAAATTCCAGTTGGGTTTGGCACCCGCAGCAATACGATTGAGATACCAAATTTGGAACAATCCCAGCGGGAACGAAAGCAGCGCCGGCAGCGCGACCGACAGGGGAAAGCCAAAAAGCATGGCCAGGCCAATCAGCAAATAGGCAGCCAGGATAAGATAATTATGCAAAGTTAATCCCCGCTCCCAACCTAGCCGGACCATCAAAGTTAGTTTCTCAAATTTGATGTCATTCGCGTAATCTGGGAGTTCGAAGGCTAGCATCATTGCTAAGTGGAGGGCTATCAAAGGGAAAGTGCTCATCGCCACTAACCGATGAAGTTCGCCTGATTGCAAAATAAACGCAAACGCGGGAACTAAGCTGGCGACGACAAACGAAGTGGTTAACTCACCATATCCTGATTCGACCAATCGAACTGGGGGAATCGAATAAAAGAACGCACCCAAGAAGATCAGCACCATCAATAAGAACAGTGTGGGGTTGGGTCCATTTGCCCGAATTAGCATGATGGTAAATGAAGTCGCTCCAGTGAGTGAGGCAATGCCAGCCCATAAAGCAACCTCACGCGGCAAGCCATCTTCGCCAAGGGCTCCGCTGCCACCAGAGAAAAGTGTGCGGTTGGCGTTAGCCACATCCGCTGGGGAATCAAAATACTCATTGAAATAGTGAGTTGTCAATTGAAGGGTAGTTACCCAGGCTTGGCCAAGGAAATATAACCCCCAATCAATGGTGATGCCCAAGTAACGCGCGATCCCAACTCCGAGGGCATAAACCAAGACAGCGCCCAATAAGAAAAAGGGGCGCGATAATCGGAAAAACAAACGGGTTGCACGGAGGTCCATAACGGGTAAATTATACTTGGTTCTCGGGGATGTTTAAGCGAGTACTTGCTTAGGGCTGAACCTTTTTTCTCCCAATGTTAAAATTTAGTGTATATCAAAATCAGCATAAATTCCGAAAAAATCTGTTTTTTTAATCAAAAATCAAGGGTTTTCCGAATATCGCGCTGGTGAATCTGGTTATGGCGATACATCAACTTAATCATCTGCTCAACAGGAGCTATTCCCAACCAGGGGTGTCGACCCTCGATTTCTAAATCAGCATCACTCATCTCTGTCACTAATTGTATCGTTTCGCCGCGCCTTTCCATAAACCGCTGCAAGACCATATCATTGGGCAGCTTGGCAAAACAGTTGACTTCTTTTTCATTGTAAGCGTCAATATCAAAGTTTTCAGGCATCCCCGCATTCCCCTGCAAAATGTATTTAACCAGGCGAGCAACGGAGGCTTCGGAAGCGACGAAATGAGCCAGGATATGATGAACAGACCAATCAGCTCCCTCGGTATAAATTTGCTGGTACCAATCATCTCCTTCTATCGTTTGAAAGAAATCCCTGGTCTTGCGGCCCGAGGAAATCAACTTTTCGATCAGTTTTTCACATCTTGGATTGCTGGTTTCAGATTGAGGAATAGTCATTGTAATCACCTATAATATTCTTTTATTACTGATAAACACGAACTCAAAGAATTCGTCACTCGCTTTTTGGAACGTGTAAGACCCGCATCGCATTGGCAACGGCCAGCAAAGCGACCCCCATATCGCCAATTACGGCCATCCACATATTCGCAATACCAGCCACACCCAAAGCAATAAAAATAACCTTAATGACTAAGGCCAGAATGATATTCTGCCAGACAATCGCACGGGTGCGCCGGCCCAGAGAAATTGCTTCAGCAATTTTTAAGGGTGAGTCCGTCATGATGACGACATCCGCCGTCTCGATAGCGGCATCAGATCCCAAAGCACCCATCGCGATGCCCACATCGGCGCGCGCTAAAGCGGGAGCATCATTGATTCCATCACCCACAAAAGCCAGCTTTCCGCCTTGAGTTTGCTCTGCCATCAATGATTCTACCCCATAAACTTTATCCTCTGGCAGCAATCCAGCCCGGAAGTCATCTACACCCAAAATTTCAGCTACCCGCTGCGCAGTGGCTTCGGTATCACCTGTGAGCATCACAATTTTTCCAATACCAGAAGAATGTAAATTCCGAATGGCCTGGGCGGCATCGGGCTTCAGTTCATCCGCGATGATCAAACAACCGGCGTGCTCTCCATCAACAGCAACATGAACTACAGTGCCGTCAACGTCACATAAATCAATATCATGTGCCACCTGAGAGTTGTGCAACAATCCATCACTACCCGCAATGAGTTCCCGCCCTCCTACGGTTGCCAATACGCCCTGGCCTGCTATCTCGTGATAGGCGTCAACTGGCAGATCTAAAACCTCACCATAAGCCTCCCGGATCGACTGAGCAATAGGATGGTCAGAACCAGCTTCAGCCTGGGCAGCAAACTGCAATAAATCGGCTTCATTGAACCCATTCCGTGGTTCTATTTCGGTGACCTTGAAAACACCCTGAGTTAGCGTTCCCGTTTTATCAAGCACAACCGTTTTTACAGCAGCCAACGTGTCTAAATAGTTGGATCCTTTGACCAAAATTCCGCGCCGCGAGGCACCCCCGACGCCGCCAAAATAACCTAATGGGATACTGATCACCAAAGCACAAGGGCAAGAAATCACGAGCACCACCAGCGCACGGTACAGCCAATCCAAAAATGGCGCGCCGGTCAACAGAGGCGGCAATATAGCGACTGCCGCAGCCACGCCAACAACAATCGGGGAGTAAACACGCGCAAATTTGGTGATGAATTTTTCAGTTTTGGCCTTCCGACTACCCGCGCTTTCAACCAATTCCAGAATGCGGGAAATGGAAGATTCTTCAAATGGACGGGCAACCCGAAGCGTCAGCAAACCTGTCTGGTTGATCATCCCCCCAAAAACGGAGTCACCTTCCTTGATATTTCGAGGGCGAGATTCTCCCGTGAGAGGTGAAGTATCCACCTGGGAGGTTCCTTTAATCACCTCACCATCCAAGGGAATCTTTTCTCCAGGACGAACGATCAACTGATCCCCAACTTGCACACTTTCAGGGACCACCTGACGAGTTTCACCATCCACTAACAAATTAGCATGATCAGGGCGAACTTCTAATAAAGCACGGATAGAACGGCGGGAGCGGTTGACAGATAATTCCTGGGCAAATTCACCCACCATATAAAAAAGCATCACACCCACAGCTTCGGGCAATTCACCTATCAGGATCGCGCCGATGGTTGCCACGGACATGAGGAACTGCTCATCAAACACCTGGCCTCGCGAGATGTTTCGAGCGGCACCACTTAGGACACCCCAACCGCTCAACAAATATGCTGCGCCAAAAACCAACCACTCTCCCAACCCAAAAGGGGTAGCGCTTAATGGTTCAATAAAGATCAAGCCAACAAAGAATAAAGAAGTCGCGATGATGATCGGTGTCAATTCTTTACGAAGATTGAAATTATTATCATCGGTTGTTTTTTCTATTTTCGTTAGAATATTTATTTCTGGTTCGACACCCTGAATGGTTTTCTGTACCGCTGACAAATCGGCCGCGTCTAAAAATAATGTGGTCGTAGCAAAATCGACACTGGCAAAATTGACCCCTGGGGTTTTTAGGACCGCATTTTCAATTTTAGCTGCGCAATTGGCACAATCGAGATTTTGTAATGTATATTTTTTCATGAAGTCATGTCAGCTGTGTTGGATATGCTCCAAGCCGCGGCGAAATAAATCGGTAACGTGCTCATCGTCGAGACTGTAAAAAACCTGGCGGCCTTCTTTATGAGCTCGCACGAGCCTCATTTGACGCAAACCGCGCAACTGGTGAGAGACCGCTGATTCGCTGATACCCACGATTTCAGCAATAGCGCCAACATTCAATTCGCCATGCGTAAGGGCATAGATAATGCGAACCCGGCTGGTATCGCTGAGGGCGCTAAAAAACTCTGCTAAATAGGTTGCCGTTTTTTCGTCGAGTGATAGGTTTTTGTTCATTTTATACCTGAATACTTGCTCATACATTAGCGCAATTATAAACTACAAAAAACCGATGTCAACGTGATATTTGTCACATAAGTACTCCCGCTATTTGCCCCCTCCCCCCTTAATGCAGGGGAGGGGCTTTATTCACAATAATTTTCGCGGCTTGCTGGGGATAATTCTAATGACGGAAGAAGTTGGAGATGAAGAACCACAAATTAGCGGGGCGTTCAGCCAGCCGCCGCATGAAATAAGGGTACCATTCGGTTCCATAGGGCACATAAACACGTACAGGATAACCTTCTGCGACCAGGCTTTCTTGCAAATCTCGGCGGATACCATTCAGCATTTGAAATTCGAGCGCTTCCTTAGATAAACCAACTTTATTCGCATAAGCTTTAGCATATTCAATGCGTTTGTCATCATGCGATGCAATCGCGGGTATCGGAGGGAAACACTCACAATCGCTCAGGGTTGGTACACCCGATACTAGAGCACCGGAGATCAGCATTTCGGTGAGCACATCAAAGTTTGCATCAACATCTGCTTTCTTGGGGAAAGCAATTTCTGCGGGTTCTTTGTAAGCTCCTTTACAAAGTCGAACCGGTGCGCCGTCCTTCATCAATTCATGGATATCTTTAGCCGAGCGGTACAAGTACGATTGAATCACGATTCCAACGTGGTCGGCAAATCCTTCTTTACGTAGTTTCTGAAAAATGGAAATCGTCACTTCGGTGTAAGGTGAATCTTCCATATCAATGCGGACAAAATTATTCAACGCCCGAGCCCTCTCGAGGATCGTGCGCGCAAATTCTCTTCGTAAAGGTCAAGATCGAGGGCTAAACCGATTTGGCTGGGTTTGAGCGATACGCCCGATTTTACATCTGTTCGTTTGATTTCCTCAAGGATTTTGATGATTTCTCCAGCTGCCTGACGAGCTTCATCAGGGTCGGTAACACTTTCCCCCAAATGATCTAGTGTGGCACAAATCCCTTTGGCGTTCAATTCTCGGATCACTCGAATAGCATCCTCCGGGGTTTCCCCAGCTACAAATCGGGAGGCGACTATCCAGGCAATCTTCCAACGGGTAACCATTTGACGCGCCCAAGATGCTCTAGAAAGGTAGATCAAAAAAGATCGCAGCATATTTCTTGTATCTCCTTAATGGTGGGTCACTTGGATAACCATACACCAGCCACCAATTTCTGGGTTCATCCAAGTGATATTAAATTTTTTGTCAACAAATTTTAATATAATTCAGCCCCCTAAACTATCCAAGTGTCTAAGATAATCAAATTAAACGCATTTTGACATACCAAGCCCCCGTCTTTCAAGAAAATATATCTTACAGAAACAATGTATCAAAAAAATAGAAGGAAATTTTGGGCCTCATTCAGAATATTCACTCGGCCAGGATTCCGGCTCAAGGGTTGGGAAAGGCGTACCTTCCAGGTTGCAGTTTTTACAACCGCCAAAATCACAACCAACCAGCATGATGATCATTATGATAGAAACGATCAAAGAAATTATTTTTCGCATCATATACACATTCGCCCACAGGCAGGCTGAAACTAAAATCTATTTTGTGAAGAAAACCTCACAAAGTTGCGCCATTGATTCAGTTGAATTCACCTTATCTTCGTCCATACCGATCACTTATCACCTTTAAAAATGATTTCAACTCTCTTAACGGCCTCTTTTGTCAGATAAGTGAAAACAGACTTCCAAATGGTTGTCTTTCTATTTGGATGCAAATTCTGTGCCAAAATCTTAGGTTGGCAAGCTTAACAATCCAGATCGGCTACCAACCATCCAAGACCGGCAAACCCAATTAGATTTACAGATAAATTTCGAAATATGAGGATTCCGCAACCCAATTTTATTGAAGAATAAATCCTTCAAAAATGAGAAGTCAAATGATGCCCTTAATTTCTATTAATTCCACAAATGTAGGCCTATGTTATACTCACCGGCGGAGAATTTTGGGGGTCTTTGGGAATCTCCGTGGTAAAGGGAATATGTGGGGAAGTTTGCGGCGCTTTGCGCCGCAAACTTCCCCACAAGTACACCCAATCACGGCAATTCTCAGAGACCCGAATTTGGAGAATTTATGAGACGATTTACCTTCTCTGCATTCCGTTGGATGGCGATTATTTTTCTACTATTCGCGGTCGTTTTAGTTGCCATTCAGGTGGCCACGTTTAGTCGTTTGCGAGCTACTTTCCCAAGCGGTATGACGATAGCGGGTGTACCCATCGGGGGGCTTGATCGTCAGCAGGCTGCTCAACGGTTATTAGAGGCATACAATATTCCAATTGAGTTGCAATATAATGACGCTCGGATCCAGTTAGACCCCTCAGTAGTAGGATTTGAGTTGGATTTAGAAAGCATGTTGGCTGCCGCAGACTTAGAACGGACTCGAGAATCTTTTTGGGTGGCCTTTTGGGAATATCTTTGGGCAACCCCCCAGGAACCAGTTGCCATTCCTTTGAGAGCCTCCTACTCGGAACCTCGGCTGCGCACTTACTTGGAAAGTGAAGTCACTCCCAGGTATGATCTCCCCCCTTCCCCTCCCATTCCTGTACCTGGAACAGTAAATTTCTTGGCGGGAGAATTGGGAACATCGCTCGATATCGATCGCACGATTACCCCTGCGGAGAGTGCGTTACGATCCACATCACAGCGGATTGTTTCCCTACCTTTACAACGCACGCTTCCTCAGCGTCCCAGTTACGATAACCTAGAAATTTTACTTAGACAAACCATTGATCTCTCAGAGTTTGATGGTCTGGTTGGTTTTTACCTGAAAGATTTACAAAATAGCCAGGAAATCCATTTTGCGTACCAGTCCGGCGAAGAATTTTTCGTCGATCCTGATGTGGCATTTACAGCGGCAAGCATTATCAAAATTCCAGCGCTGGTTTCGGTCTACAAGGAGTTGGACGAAGCCCCAGATGAAGAAACTGCCAACCTGATTGCTAATATGATCGAAGAATCAGGCAATGAATCTACCGATTGGTTGATGCAGCGAAGTCATAAATTCATACCGCGCCCCACTGATCGTTACCGAAAATATGCAAGCGTTGGGCTTAGAAAACACTTTTTTGGCCGGCCATTTCTATTTAGGCGCGCCGCTGCTGCAATTGTTTGAAACGCCTGCCAATACTCGAGTTGACATCGATACTCAACCTGACCCTTATAACCAAACTACGCCATCGGATATGGGCATGCTGCTCGAAGATATGCACCAGTGCTCTGAGGTCGGAGGTGGAGCGCTGATTGCAGTTTTTCCAAATGAGTTCACGCAGGCGGAATGCCAGGAAATGATCGAATACCTGAGCCGCAATTATATTGGCTCTTTGCTCGAGGAGGGTCTCACGGAAGACGCCTTTCTCGCGGATAAACACGGCTGGGTCACCAACGATGGAATCATCAATATGCTTGGAGATGCCGGGCTGGTTTACACACCTGGCGGTGATTATGTGTTAACCATTTTCTTGTATGACTCCGAACAATTAATCTGGGATTCTACCTCGAGTCTGGTGGGTCAGCTATCCAGAGCGGTTTATAATTTCTATAATTTACCCCAATAAAACAAAAAGACGGTCTCGGAAATGAGACCGTCTTTTTGTTTTAAATCCAGGCAACTTTAAATATCTCGATCAACAATATAGTAGGCTAATTCTTCCAAAGCCCGATGCTCTTGGTTATCCGGTAAATTTGCAATAGACTGAATCCCACGGTCGACAAATTCACGTGCCTCTTGCATGGATTTTTGAATTGCACCGCTTGTTCGGATAGACTCCACTAGACGATCCATTTGAATATCATTGTCGTAATGACCTTCAAGAACAACGGCCATATCTTCGTCGTCGGGATTTATTTCGTGATAATAAATAGCTGGGAGCGTTACCAAGCCCATTCGCAGGTCGCTGGCTACTGGTTTTCCCATCGTTGCTTGCTCCCCCGTAAAATCCAGGATATCATCCACAATTTGAAATGCCATGCCAATTTCGTAACCAAAGGCTTCCATCTGATCGACCACAGTTTCATCAACTGGGCTGACCAAAGCAGAACAAAGCGAAGAAGCCCTAAATAAGGAGGCTGTTTTAGCGTATATTCGTCTGTAATAATCATCCCGGTTGGCTTTACCGCGACTATTGAATAATTGAGTAATTTCTCCCCCAACAATTGTGGCCAGGGTTTCAGAGAAAACCTTCATCAACTCAACTTTTTCGGTCGCTGCCGCTCGACCAGCAGCATGTGCAAAAATATAATCACCTGCCAACACCGTGGCCGCTGCCGACCAACGAGTATTAAGGGTAGGAATTCCACGTCGGAGCATCGCACCATCGATCAAGTCATCATGGACCAATGTAGCTGTGTGCAGCAACTCAACAGCAGCTGCGAGATTCAGGATGCTTTCGTCATCAGCACCCAACATACCCCCAGACAATAAAGTTACCACTGGGCGGATGCGTTTTCCGCCAGATGATAGTAAATATTCTAAAACCGCCTGAAGGTCTGGATGATGTTCCATCTCTTCGGCGCGCATCCGCTCCTCAACCAATTGGATACGATCTTCAACGAGGGCAAAAAAGCTTTGGCTCAATCAATTACTCCATTGGAACAGCCGCTGAGCATTGGATGTTGTAATTTCTGCTACAACCTTAAGCGGCTGATTATGTATTTCGCTAACCTTTTCGGCAATTATTCGCACAAAAGCTGGCTCATTACGTTTTCCACGATTAGGAACCGGCGATAGAAAGGGACTATCCGTTTCAATCAATATTCGGTCTATAGGGACGGCTGAAACAACTTTATTCAATTCTACTGCATTCTTATAAGTTACTGGCCCGGTAATACCGATATAGAACCCAAGGTCAAGTGTACGCTTAGCCTCTTTTAAATTACCAGAAAAAGAATGTAAGACCCCGGATAAACTGAAATCAGCAAGGATATCAAGAGTTTCGGTGATACAAGCCCGATCTTCAGCACTGGCATTCCGTGTGTGGATGACTACCGGTAGGTCTAGCTGTTCCGCCATTTCCAACTGCTCTTTAAAAACACGCTTTTGAAGCGGAAGTGGCGTTCGATCTCGATAATAATCCAGACCAATCTCACCAATCGCGACTACATTGGGATTTGATGAAAGCTCATCCAATTTTCCCAGCGTATACGCGTCCCATTTTTGAACACTGTTGGGATGCGTGCCTACGGCTGCACAGATCTCATCATAACGCTCTGCTATTCTGATCGCGGTCTGACTGGTATGCAGATCAATTCCGGGAATCAAAATCCGCTTTATTCCAGCCTCCCAGGCTCGTGCCAAGGTTGCAGGTCGATCATGATCAAAATCCCGAAAATCTAGATGGCAATGCGTGTCAGTAAGGATCATATCTTTGATGTCGAGCAGCTAACTATCTCAGATTACTATTCGATTCCAGCTACCTTTAGCCCATCTTGTAGGATAGCATCAACTTTGTCTTCGTGCTTCGTTTCACAGTAAACTCGGATAATCGGTTCAGTACCCGAAAAACGGATCAGCAGCCAACCACCATCCTCTAACAAGAACTGATAGCCGTCAACGGTGACCAAATCGGTGACCTTCAACCCGCCAATAGTTTCAGGGTTCGCAGAAAGGATACTATCAATTTTTTCCTGGCGGGCCCCTTTAAAAGGAGTATCGATGCGGTTATAGTAATGGGCTCCAACTTTGCTGAAAAGCAAGTCGAGGAGTTCTGATGGTTTGCGGTTGAGCTTGACCATCATATCGAGCATATACAGGCCGGCTAAAATTCCATCACGCTCAGGTACATTTCCTCGAAATGCATAGCCGCCGCTCTCCTCACCACCAATCAATGCATCAGTTTCGAGGAATTTAGGCGCGACATATTTGAAGCCAACACCGGTTTCAAAAACTGGCACATCATACATCTCACCCAATTTGTTGAGCATTTTAGTGGTAGACAGGGTTTTTACAATCGCGCCGCGCTCACCACGTACTTCAAGCAGATAATAAGCTAACAAACCGTAAACTTGCAATTGGTTGACAAAGGTTCCGTTCTCATCCCCAATACCCACGCGGTCGGCATCGCCGTCGAAGATCACCAAGACATCCGCGTCAAGGTCAATTGTAGCTTGTAGGCCAATATCCACGTTCGGTGGAATTGGTTCGGGGCGACTCATTTCGGGGAAAAGTGGGTTGCGGGTATTGTGGATTTCTATAATTTCAGTCTTACCGCCACCTAATAAATCGGTAAGCCAACCAATGCCATTTCCCCACATCGGATCGACTAAAACTTTGAGCCCAGCTTGCTTGATGGGTTCCAAATCAATCAATTCCTTGAGATGCGCAATATATTTTGGGTTAGGATCAAAAACAACAATTTGGCCATCAGCTTCAGCTTGCACAAACGGAACGGATTTTACATTTTCAGCAGATTCTGGAATTAACGCTTCAATTTTCTTTTAATCCATCTGGTGCAATGGCACCGCCATTTTCATCACGCACTTTGAAACCATTATCCGTAGGCGGATTATGGGATGCTGTCACATTGATCGCACCTACCGCTCCCTGCGCAATCACTGAATAGGAAATCACAGGAGTTGGAGATGAACCATCCGTCAGGTAAACATTGAGACCATTGCCAGCCAAAACTTCAGCCACTGTAGCTGCAAAATTCTCTCCGTGAAATCGTTTATCATGGCCAACCACAATCCATTTGCCAGCATTTCCTTGCTCCACCATATAGGATGCAAAGCCTTGCGTACAACGGCGTAAATTCTCAAAGGTGTAATCATCCGCAATCCGCCCTCGCCAGCCATCCGTCCCGAACTTAATATCTTGTGCCATCAATGATCCTCCATTCAATTTTCATTTCTTCCTTGACTGCGCGGGTATTATAACAAGAGAAATGGGCAGGGGGAATGAAAGATTAGTGAAAGAACGATTTTGAATTGAATACAATCAGGGGAAAAGGGGTTGCCAGGTAGCGTACTGCCCAATAATGTGAGCTTCAGCGTGTTGACATTTAGGGTTTTCTCTCAAGAAAATGGCGCACTAGAATCCAGTCCGCTTCGCTAGAAAATGGTTGAAATGTCAACACTATCTTGTACAGTGGGCGAAAGTTAGTGACTGGTTTACTCAAGTTGTTGCCCAACTGCCTTAAGTGTTGCGGATAGTACTAATAAACAGCAACGACTTTCTACCTCACAACACTAATTTGCAGAGAAATAACGTTGAATCAGAAATCGGATAATTACAAGCGCACCTGCGGCCAAGATGAGAATTTCTGGCATAACTAGACGTGGATTTTGGATATACCGAGTATAGAATTGAAGACCATAAATTCCGCCGGCGTGCGAATCCATTGGGAAAAGGCTGTATTGCTGATTTGTTAGCGGCCAAAGCCACATAATGCCGTCATCGGTGCTCCAGCTATCCATGAGCAAGTGTGTCAATGTTACGGACAGAAAGATTACGGCCCATTTCCAATCGAGGACTAACCCGACAATAACTGAAAGGCAAAGATAAAAAAGGGGCGTGTGGGTAAAATAACTATGGTGAGAAAGCTGTTCAGTTCCTGGGGACCACTTACCCAACAGCAATGCGAGAAACGAATCCAGATCAGGGAGCAAACCTAAAAAAACACCCACTAAAATCGTTGAGGGGGCAATCTCCTCTTTGAACACAATATGCTGAACGGCCGCGGCGACCGCGATCCCGCCCCCGACATGGGCAAAGGTGGTCATAGTATAGGATTATATCAAGGGCTACCACCAAAACAGGTGGGTTTTGAACCAAATTAGACTTTTTACCGACTATAAGGTAACGAGACTTAAAAACAAAAAATAAGGAGAAAATTCAAATGAAAAAGTTTTTCCTCTTGCTGGTAATCAGCATGTATATCGTGTCACTTGGACTTGTAGGGGTTACACCCCAACATGCTATGGCTCAAACTCCGGTGGAAAACCCGCCACCCCCGCTGATGCCCCCAGACCCCGTGACGGATATCGATAAAAGCGGTGATGTACTTGTCTCTCCCAACCCTCCCGCTCCCGATTCCCCGCTGATGCCTCCAGACCCCGTGCCAGATATGGGTGAAAACGGTGATGAACTTGTCTCCCCAGACCCTGTTGCACCCAAGGAAGATGATTTAGTGAGGCCTCCCAATGCGCAGATCATGTTGTCCACCGTAGGGGGAACCTGGACCGCTCAAGGCCCGGGCCCGGCCTATAACGGCCAGGTCGAAGGGTCTTCAATCTCCAATGGAGAAGTCTCTGGTGCCGTACATACAGTTGTTGCTCACCCGACTGACCCTAATACACTCTACGCAGGAGCAGCTAATGGGGGAATCTGGAAAACAACGAACGCCACGGCTGCCAGCCCTACCTGGACGCCCCTGACGGACAATGAAAGCTCTCTTTCCATTGGCGCTTTGGAACTTGACCCGACCGATGGCACTTATAACACCTTGGTTGCAGGTATTGGACTCTATAGCTCAATGGCTCAGCGAGGTGGTGCCCGAACTGGCCTGCTCCGTACCACGGATGGAGGCACCAGTTGGACCCCCATCACAAACCTTAGTAGTGCACCAAATGTTTCTGGCGTTGCACCACGCGGCAATACCATTGTTGCATCTGTCAATTTTGCGACCCCATATTCATGTAGCAATATAGGTGTGTTTCACAGCGCCGATACCGGAACTTCTTGGACTAGAACGCTTACAGGTGTTGTTTATGATTTGGCGAGTGATCCAAATAGTAGTACCACTCTTTATGCTGGGTTAATCTATGGGGATTCATGCGGTGGTTCAAATGGAATTTTTAAGTCAACAAATACCGGAGCCACATGGACCAAAATTAGTAGTGGGGCTGTTGATTCTTACTTGATCAGTAATACCGTTGTTAACAATAACATTGAAATTGCGGCCCACGGCAATGATGTGTTTGTTAATATTGTCCACAATGGTCAATCAGCGGCTATATATCACTACGACAATACGCTTACAGCTTGGACCCAGATGGATTTGCCCTTAATCCCCGCGACCACAGCAACTCCCCTGACAATTACGGGGGCAACCAATGCAGCACCCATCGTTATCACAACCAGCGCAGCTCATGGCTTCTCTACGGGTGATCGGGTGGACGTGAGTGGCGTTTTAGGGAACACCGCAGCGAACGGGATTTGGGACATCACAGTCATGAGTGCTACTCAATTTTCGCTCGACAATTCTACCGGAAATGGAGCTTATACCAGTGGTGGAACCGTGGAGCGAGTGGTAGGGATGAACCCCAGATTCAAACCCGGCGGTCAGGGTGGCATTCATGCTTCCATCCGGGTTGATCCTACCACCACTACTCGAGTGTACGCAGGTGGTGACCGGCAGGATGCTCCCCTTCCGAACTATCTTGGGGCAGCCAATTACACTGGCAGCTTGTGGCGGGGAGATGCAACAGTAGCTGCAGGGAATACGGCTCCTTCCCCTCAATGGGATCATCTAACTCACTCTAATGCGATTGTTACTATTCCAAACGGGGGTACAGCTAGTTCTAGTGCCCCCCATGCTGATTTACGGGAGATGGTCTTTGATGCCAATGGCAATATTGTCGAGGGTGATGATGGCGGTATCTATCGCCGCACCAATCCAGCTAACAATACGGGTGATTGGGTTTCTGTCAATGGGAATATACAGGTCACTGAAATGCACGATGTAACCTACGACACACTCTCTAATAGGATCATCAGTGGCAACCAGGATACCGGGACTACCTATCAGACATCAACAGGAGGGACAACCTGGTATAGTCTGTCCACCGGAGATGGTGGTGATGTAGCGGTCGATAATATCACACTGGCCGGCAGCAACCTATCAATTCGATATACGAGTTTTCAATATTTGGGATATTTCCGGAGAACAATCTGGGATGCTTCAGGAGGAGTATGTTAGTTCTTCATATCCAGCGCTAAATCCTGGAAGCGATCCTGGCATTGATCCAAATTTTTATACCCCGGTTGTTTTGAATAAAATCAACCCACAGCGGATTTATTCGGCGCTGAAAATGGATTATATGAATCCATGGACCAGGGAACAACTGTTTCCAAACTCAACACAAGTGCGATGAACAGTGCTACAAATGGTGGGCATACGATTGCATATGGCGGACGCAGTGGGGGAACAAATAACCCAGATATTATCTATGCGGCTGCATCTTCGAACGTGCTCGTACAGACTACGAACGGCGGCGGATTTGCACCCACTTCTCCGAGTGGGAACTACATTTACGGTGTGTCTCTTAACCCTGATACCTGGTCAACAGCCTATGCTGTCGATGCTAATCAGGTTTTTATGACGACCAATTCTGGCGGCACATGGACGAATGTTACTGGCAATCTTTTGACTGAAAGTGATCCAAACTTGAGATCGGTCTTGGCATTGGGAGATGCCGTAATTGTAGGGGGTAGCAAAGGTGTATACCTGATGTACGCGAGCAATCCCGGCACTTGGTATGACTTAGGTAGTGGAATGCCTAACGTCCCAGCCTGGGATTTGTTTTTCGATCCGCAGGACTCTTTGTTGGTGGTTGGCACCCTAGGGCGCGGCGCTTGGACGCTCCCAATGAACACATCCGCTTGCAATGATTTGACTTGCTATGTTGATACAAATGCAGTTCAAGATGCCTTAGCTAATACACCTGCAGGTGAAGCAATCACGGTACGCGGCACGCATACAATTGCTGCGGGTTCGTATAATGCTGGAGACAAGAACATCATCTGCAGCACACCAACGGTTAGTGCTATCTTACAAAGCACGGCTGGAGCAACTCTTTCATGGACGAGCGGCACAGCCATAGATGTTCAAGCTTCGGGTGAGTGTTCAGTCAAAGGGTTGAACCTGACTGGTGCAACTACGATTTTCAACCAATCGGGCGGCACTCTCGATGCTTACGCTAACAATATTTCGTCCTATTCTAACGCATACAGTAGTAGTGGTGGTACCGCAACCCTGGGCCAAAACTACTGGGGGACAAATGATCCAACTGCCTCGGACCCCGGTCTACCAACAGGGGATTGGGGTAAGCGATTGGGCGCGGCTGTATCTTCCTGGTCCGAAGGCGACAATAGCACGAGTCTCGGATCGGCTGGTTTGAATGGCGGCACTGGCACTGCTGTAATCGTCAATCATGGTCGCGGATTATCCAATGCGCCATTTGGTAACGGTACTGCTGGGCATGGTGATGATACCTGCTCAGATTATTACGATTTCTTTGTCAGATTGGCATCAGGGACCTGGACGGTACAAGTCCCTGTGGATGATAATAGCAATTGCAACACGAATACGCTGGCAGCTGGTGCATTGTTCAGAATTACCGATGTTAGCGAATGTGCCCCAGCTTCAAACACGGCCTGTTGGGACCGGATTTCTGGTGCAGCAGCAAATGGGCAAAATCTAGAAATAGCAGGGTTGAGTGTTTCTGAGTTGGGCGGTACACCCATGGTTGCGGGAACAAGCCAGGGGAATGATCCGACAGCCATCTCCCTGGCGAAATTTGCTGAAACTAGTTCATCAAATATTGTTCTAGTACTGATCCCAATTGGCTTGTTTGGTGCCATTTTGATTTACCAGCAACAAAAACGAAAGCGGTAGAATATACTCGAATGTAACTCATGCTTTTCAAAGGCCCGATAATCTTTCTCGGAAATTTATCGGGCCTTTTGGTTTGGTTAATAATGGCAGCTCACCCACCATCTCCTCCACGTATATCCATGGCAGCGGGGGAAAGCGAATCCAAGACTTAGCTTAAATATGAGATTCGGGAGGTATCATTATTGATACTAAAATCTCAGCAGTATTTACTTCCGTACACATCACAAATCATTTACGCTCAAGCAAACCCCATAAAAATACGGCTGATGGTTGATTTTTTTCACCCTACGGAACTCACAAACTAAATCTTTGTGAAGATATGACTATGTTACAAGATGATGCCCAGGGCTCCCAGCCCAGCTTTTATAGGATTAACCATCCCATGCTATAATCTGCGTCACCTTGTCCGATTTAGAGAGAACAAATGACACTAGAAAAAATTTACCTCGATTACGCAGCCACCACCCCTGTCGACCCACGCGTGGTTGAAGCGATGCTGCCTTTTTTCAATCAGAACTTTGGCAATCCCTCCTCCGTTCACGCTTACGGGCAAAAAGCTGAAGATGCTCGGGATACCGCTCGTGAAATAATTGCTAACCACCTCAATTGCAAAGCCAAGGAATTGATCTTTACTTCCTGCGGTTCCGAGAGTGATAATTTGGCCATCCGTGGAGCAGCCCTGGCGATGCGGGAGAAAACCGGCGCGAATTGGATTTTGACAACCCGTATCGAGCACCATGCCGTCAGCCACACTGCTATGCAACTAGAAAAACACTTCGGCTTTCAGGTCGAGTGGCTTGAAACCGATGAGTTCGGTATTGTGCATCCTGAAACGGTGGAGAACGCCATTTGCAAAAACACGGCGCTGGTTTCAATCATGTGGGCGAATAACGAAGTTGGTTCGCTCAACCCGATCGCTGAGATTGGTGCAATCTGTCGAGACCATAGGGTTCCCTTTCACACCGATGCTGTCCAAGGAGCTGCGCACCTCCCTTCTGATGTACAAACTCTTAATGTTGATCTTTTATCCATCGGCGCACACAAATTTTATGGGCCAAAGGGTATTGGTGCGCTATACGTTCGAGAGGACACCCCCCTCACACCAATTTTGAACTGGAGGTTCTCAAGAATTTGGCTACCGGGCCGGAACGGAAAATATCCCTTATATGGTTGGGATGGCGGAAGCGTTCAAATTGGCTCAGGCTGAACACGATGCCCTTAACGGCATAATCCAGCCGCTGCGCGACCATTTGATCGGCACCATCCTCGAAGAAATCCCGGATGCAAAATTAACCGGCCATCCTTCGCGGCGCTTACCCAACCATACCAGTTTTGCCTTCAAAGATGCGGATGCCAACACCCTCTTGATGATGTTGGATTTGGAAGGCTTCGCCTGCTCATCGGGATCTGCTTGTAAAACAGGTGATCCCCGCCCGTCAGAGGTGCTCACCCACTTGGGAATGAGTCCCGACTGGGCTTTAGGAGGGTTGCGCGTCACCCTGGGAAAAGATACCATCCCAGAGGATGTCAACAGATTTCTGGAACTTTTACCCGGGTTGGTTGACCGAGTTAGAAAACTTAAGGCTTAGTCCAGTTTTCATGCACCATATCCTTAAAACTCTCTCCATATTTTTGGTGAACTAAAATGACACGTGTTGTGATTGCAATGTCCGGCGGCGTAGATTCATCCGTGGCCGCGGCCTTGCTTAAAGAGCAGGGCTATGATGTGGTTGGGATGATGATGCGACTGTGGAGTGAGCCAGGCTCAGAGGCTTACAACCGCTGCTGTACGCCTGATGATATGGCGCTCGCTCGCCGCATCGCGGCTCAAATTGACATTCCTTTTTATGCGATTGATGCGAAGGATGTTTTCCGAGACACGGTTGTCGAATATTTTTTGGCCGGCTACGCGCAGGGCGTGACGCCGAACCCTTGCCTGATCTGCAATCGACGTGTGCGTTGGGAGTTTCTACTTGACCGGGCACTGGCGATGGGGGCAGATTATCTGGCTACCGGCCATTACGCCCAAGTGCGGAAGTCGGAAGGCGGTAGGCTGGAATTGTTGCGGGGGATTGATAGTAATAAGGATCAATCGTATGTGCTGCACGTGCTCAATCAGGAGCAGCTATCCCATGCGATGTTCCCGCTCGGAGAATTCACCAAACCCCAAATCCGTGAGCTGGCGCGCAAGTTCAAGCTACCCGTTGCCGAGCGTACCGACAGTCAGGATTTGTGTTTCTTGGGCAATGGCGATTATCGCGATTTTTTGCTACGGAATGCCCCTCAGGTAGCAAACCCCGGACCCATTGTGACGCTAGAGGGAGAGCAGGTAGGCGAACATCAAGGGCTGGCTTTTTACACAATCGGCCAGCGCAAAGGTTTGGGAATCGCAGCCCCCTATCCATTGTATGTGCTCGAAAAAGATAACGAAAGCAATAAATTAATGGTCGGTCCAAAGGATCAGTTAGGGAGGGATGAACTCACTACAGGTGCAGTCAATTGGATTTCGGGGCAGGCACCCCAAAATCTGGTGCGTGCATCCGTAAAAATCCGCTATAAATCCCGCGAGGTTGATGGTCTTGTCACCTCGCAAGAAGATGGTAGTTCCCACGTCAAATTTGTGGAAAATCTGAGAGATATTACCCCCGGACAGGCAGCAGTTTTTTATGATGGTGAGATTTGCCTGGGCGGTGGGATCATCCAATAATTCCAACCGAAGGAGAAAATTATGTCCGAGGAACTCAAAAAAACGCATCGTGAGTTTGCTGTAGATTGTTTCAACGGTGCCTGGGATCTCATCGAAAAATCGGATCGCACACCCGAAGATGATGCGAGAATGGTTCACATGGCGCATGCTTCTCGCTTTCATTGGGGTGAGATTGGCACACCACTCAATTTTGCCCGCGGTGATTGGCAAATCTCCCGAGTATATGCCATATTGGGACAAGGTGAGAATGCGTTGAATTCTGCAAAAAGCTGTTTACACCTGTGTATCGATAACCACTTTGGGGATTTCGACCTGGCATTTGCATATGAAGCAGCAGCCCGAGCCTTTGCAATTTTAGGAGATGTGGAGATGAAAGAGAAGCATCTTACACTGGCAAAAAATGCGGGAGAGAATATCAAAAAAGAAGACGATAAGAAATACTTCTTTACTGAATTAGAGACAATAGCATAATCAGTGAGCGCACGTATAGAAGGATCTCAGATCGAAACGCAAAGATTAATTTTGCGCGAATATGCTCCCGAAGATTTTGAGGGAGTACATGAGTATGCCCGCGACATTGAGACAGTCCGATTTATGACTTGGGGGCCAAACACCCCCGAGGATACTCACAATTTTATTCAACTGGCAATTTCCCAGCAAACATTAGAGCCGCGTGTAAATTTTCATTTTGTGGTTAGCGTACAAAAATCCCAAAAAATCATCGGTGGCTGTGGCATCCACATTCGACGGCCTGAGCATCACGAAGCAGAGATCGGTTATTGCTTCAACCGACATTTTTGGGGGCAAGATTATGCCACAGAAGCGATGGCTGGATTACTCAAGTTTGGATTCAAGCAGCTAAACTTGCACCGCATTATAGCTACATGTGATCCTCGAAATATCGGTTCAGAACGTGTGATGCAGAAGAATGGTTTACACAAGGAAGCTCACTTCATCGAAGAACTTTGGAACCCAAGAAACCAGGAATGGAGAGACTTCTCTCGTCTATGCTATACTTGACCGTGAGTGGCAAGCTCACCAAAAATAAATTTACAGAAGCATCAGAAACCTCATGACTCTCCCATCTATCATCATCGGCATGATTTTTTCCACTTTGTACGGCGCACTCTTTCACTTTTGGCGCGGGGATGGATTAGGACGCTTGATCCTCTATATCATCTTGGCCTGGATTGGTTTTTGGCTCGGTCATTTTGCCGGAGAAGCCTTGGACTTTACCTTCTTTAGCCTCGGTCCCCTGCGATTGGGTGCTGCTACCCTTGGAGCAGCGATCAGCCTGGGAATCGGCTATTGGCTCTCACTTGTAGAACGATAAATTGGTTGCAAATTACTCGGCAACAGGATAAATCTATACTTGTAAAAATCTGAACTGCGCGTTTCAAAAAGTCGACACTTTACGGAAGGCGCAGTTTGCTTTTTAATGAACACCTGCACAGAAACAAAATTATCCACCGTTTGATCGGAAAATCTTGATGGCCCAATTAATTTCGAATAAAAATCAACCAAAATTTGAGAAATCTATTTGCCCTTGCTTTAATCGTTTTGGTAACGATCATTGCCTATGCCCTTTTGATGGATTCTTTCGGATACTATTCAGATGAATGGTATATTGCCTGGGCCGGGAGCACTTCTGGACCTGAGATGATTTTTGATCTCCACCAATTTGATCGCCCCCTCATGGGTTACTTCTATTCAATCTACTATACAATTTTAGGTAATCAACCCCTTGGGTGGAATATTTTTGCAATTAGTCTCCGTTTAATAGGTGTTCTAGCTTTCTGGTTTACTTTAAGATTGATTTGGCCAAAATCTTTGCTGGCAACCACTTCTGTTGCCCTGCTGTTTGCTGTTTATCCTGGATTTATGGTCATGCCAAAAGCCATTATTAAAATTCACCCCCTCTTTACCTTAGCTAGTGCCTTAATTTCAATTGCCTTCACGATCAAATCCGTACAAGTCCAAAAAACTTGGAAGATCGTAATCTTTCAGATTTTAGCGCTTATCTTTGGTGTGATTTATCTTTTTTATGTCGAGTATATGATCGGACTGGAATTCATCCGCTGGGCTTTCGTGTGGATTGCTTTAAAAAAGAAGGATGAATCAATTTCGTTTAAACTACATGTCAAACAATGGCTCATCTACACAGGTCCCATATTGCTGGTGTCGATTGGGATGATGGGATGGCGATTATTCTTTTTTGAGAGTGGTCGCCAAGCCATGAATGTCAGCAGCATTACCCAAGATTTTTTGATTACCCCATTTTATTCGTTTATTGGTTTATTTGTTGAAATATTCCGGGATTTTATCGAGTTCGGCTTTTTCAGCCTGGTTTGTGCAAGGATATGTTATGACAGCGCAGGCTGCATATCGTCCTTGGGTGATCTCATTCTTCCTGGCAATACTGGTTGTGACTGCTTATAATGGTTATTCGTTTTTTGAAAATAAAGTTTCTGAGAATGAACCCGATAACGATAATATTTCGAGCAGTTTTACATGGACTGGAATATTGGGGATCATCGCCGCCCTCTTACCGCTGATGATCGTGGGCCGCCAGGTATATCTGGACGCAGCAAAATTCAACAAATATACGATCCATGTCTCTGTCGGTGTTACGTTAATGATTGTCGGCTTTTTGCTCTATTTGGCTCAACGCCGTCGCAAGGGGTTTATCGTTGTTGTTTCTGTATTGTTGGGATTGGCAATTCAGACCCATTATTTCAATGGGCTTCGGTATCAATTAGACTGGCATTACCAAAAGGACTTATGGTGGCAGCTCACGTGGCGAGCGCCTGACCTTAAAGATGACACATTGCTAGCCGCGAAACATCCTTCCAATATTACGTTTAGCGAAAACTATGAAATCTGGGCACCCGCCAATCTAATTTATCGACCAAACTCTACCGAGGTCAAGATTAGTGGAGAAATTATTAATTCTGAAACTGAGGGCTGGTTTCTTCGAGGAATTTATAATAATAAAACCTTTCGTGATGTGATCCCAGTATCTCGGAATTTTGAAAACACACTGATTTTGACGATTCCAAATGAGCTTTCTTGTTTACACATCATCGACGGTAATCGGTTAGAGGATTATCAAGAAGATTCTCAAGTTAAAATTATCCATCCCACGTCTGACATTGATCAAATCATTCCAGATTTACCGGAATCAATTTCTCCACCGGCTGAAATTTTTGGCCCGGAACCTGAGCACAATTGGTGCTATTACTACCAAAAGATTTCTCTTGCAATGCAGCGCGGAGATTGGAAAAAAGCTGCTTCTCTCGCCGATAAAGCTGCGGAATTAGGATTCGAGCCCTATAATAGATCTGAGTTGATCCCTGTCTTCGAGGCTTATGTCAACCAAAACCGGATAGACGACGCCAGAAAAACCGCCAAACTGATTAGAAAAATTCCAGACTTGAGACATCTTTATTGCAGCCAAGATTGGAATATGAATAATGAGGCAGCATACGGGCTTATTTGTGGGAGCGAATAATATAAATATGGTTACAGATAACAAGTCATCCACCGTCCAACCCGGTGCTATTGCTCAACTAATTGACCCGCGTGGCAACAAACATATCCTGCAGTTGACCCCTGAAGGCAAATTGCAAACGCATCATGGGGAAATTATTTTCTCAAATCTTTTCGGCCTTCCCTGGGGCAGCCATATCAAAACTCACTTGGGGAAAAATTTCTTACTCCTGCAGCCCAGCCTCCATGATATTCTGATTAATACCAAACGAGGGGGCACCATCATGTATCCCAAAGATATGGGATATATTTTGCTAAAACTGAATATCATCCGCGGCGTTCGAGTTATCGAAGCCGGCACCGGGTCTGGCACGTTTACAACAATACTCGCAAACACGGTTGGGAAAGAGGGACATGTTTATAGCTACGATTCCCGCATGGATATTCAAACACTTGCCCAAAAAAATATCGAAAAACTAGGATTGAAAGATCAGGTAAGCTTTATCTGCCAGGATGTGACTTATGGGTTTGAGCAATCTGAAGTGGATGCCCTCTTTTTAGACCTCACTAATCCAGAAGATTATATCCCTCAGGTGAGGCAGGCGCTGAAATCTGGCGGTTTTTTTGGTAGTCTGTTACCAACCACAAATCAGGTGAGTCGACTTTTGGAAGCGCTGCAGGCCCATAATTTTTCCTTTATAGAGGTCTGTGAAATTATGCAACGAAACTACAAACCCGTACCTGCACGCTTACGGCCTGATGATCGGTTAACAGCCCATACTGGTTTTTTGATCTTTGCCAGACCAATGCTCTACACTGGAAAGGGAGAAAAATATAACAGTGCTGCTGTCTAAAAATGAGATAAAACAACGCTTGATTTCAAACTACCACTCTCAAGTAGAGCCAGAATCACCCTACCCGATTGACTTTCTTGAACCTAACCCGCGGCCAGCCGCGGTGCTGATTCCATTCTTAGAAAAAGAAGATGGGTGGCATTTGTTATTCATCCGTCGGACCGTGATGCCCCATGACCAACACAGTGGACAAGTTGCCTTTCCCGGTGGGCGTTGCGATCCTGCGGATCCTGATTCTGAGACGGCTGCGCTGCGTGAAGCGTACGAAGAAATAGGTGTCTGCAGCGATGATATTCAAATATTGGGGAAACTGCGAGATATGCTGACAATCACAAATTACCGTGTCACTCCAGTCGTAGGAGCCATTCCCTGGCCTTATAGCTTTATCCCTCAACCTGAAGAGGTTGACCGCATTTTTACGATTCCATTGAAATGGTTATCAAATCCCGATCACCGGGAAATCAGGATGCGAGGTTTGCAAGTTTTGGGGAAGAAAATCCCAGTGATATATTTTCAGAAATTTGATGGAGAGTTGCTCTGGGGGGCCAGTGCCCGAATTACCTTATTATTGCTCGAAGCCTTGGGGTTTGCACGTCCTAATAACAGATACACCTAAAATTTTTTAAACCCCCGCAGAATTTGTAGAAAACCTAAAATTTGAAACTAGCTTCCACTTCCAGTTCCAGGGTCAATTGGCATCCCCCACAAGTTCGACCGCGTCAATCTGATTCCATCCTAAGCCCAAGACCGATTGATCCAATGTAATACGAACCTTGCTGAAACGCCCCTCGGTTTCGTCGATGGGAATTGACAAAATAAATGGGCAGGGCTGATCTACTTGCATGGGTTCTCTTTCATAAACGGTTACAACGCGTTCAAATGCACCGACTAGTTCAACTTCGACCACCTGGTTAGGGTTGAATGACTGAATAATATTGATTCCCGTTACGTGCACCGCCACCGTGTACGTCAGCACCAGGGTCTCGATTGTGTCACTTCCGGCCGTAGCCCAAGCCGTTTGATAATCGCCACAACGGGGAGTATCCGGCGCACCGGTGGCCTGCATTGCCGCCCACTCAGGATCAGCAAACTCTGAGCTCGCCTCGGCACCCATTGCCCACTGGCGAAGCTGACCGCTCTGAAGTGGAGGATCAGCACCAACTGTTGAATCTGTTGCTGGGGGATTTTCTGAGGGGCGGGATCCGCACGATACAAGAGCCAAAATTAAAGTCAAGGAAATACAAATCCAACCACGGAAATTTTTCATAATTGGGGGATTATACCGTTTACCAACACCTATGCGCGGGAGTGATCAAAATCCATGAAATCTGTTCTATGATAGAAAAGAAAAACATCCCGCAACAGGGTGTTGCGGGATGTTTGGTTGGTTAATCTTCTATTACTTCTTCTTCTTCTTCACCTATAACTTCAGGCTCAGCACCTTCTTCGAATTCAAGGTCTTCAACCTCTTCTTCGACTTCTTCAGCCGCAGGAGCAGTTGCAACGACAACCATGGTTTCAGGGTCATCCCAGATGGTGAAACCTTCAGGTACGGGTAGATCTTTTACTAAAATGCTGTCACCGATGCTTTCCAAGCTAGAAATATCTACCACAATGCGGTCAATCAAGTCACTTGGTAGACACTCAATATCCAGGCTTTCAATGCCAGTAATGATCATGGCGCCATATTCTTCGACGGCCGGAGCTTCTTCATCACCGAGGATCAAAGTAACACTTGCGCGCACGGTTTCAGTCATCGATAAGGCCTGAAAATCGACATGCAGCAAATTACGTCGCAGCACGTGATTTTGACGGTCACGCACCAACACAGAATACTCTTCACCTTCAAGATCAATGGTGATCAGCGTTGATGAACCGACACTGGAGAGCGTTTTGCTGGCTTCGCGAGCATCCAGTGTAATCGGAGTTGGCTCGATCCCGTGGCCGTAAATTACAGCGGGGAGTTTGCCGTCTCGGCGCAGGGCTTTGACCTGCTTCCCAATCACCTCGCGGCGATTGGCTTGAACGATAATCTTTTCCATTTTTTCCTTCCTCGGAACGCCTCTCACCCGTCCTTGCGGGTTACCCTCGCTCCTCTAAAAATATGAGATTAAATATCGGGTTGAATACCCGTTATTCACTATTATTTGCGGCGAGAAAATAACTGACCAATAAATAAGAATAAGCCAATTACTGCACCAGCCGCCATCCCTGCAAAAAGGGCTTGACTTGTATCCAGCATCGTTTCGACATTGCCTTCAATACGGCTGGCTAAGAGCACCTTTGTCTGAATGGTATCGCCGGTCACCTGTTGAGCAACAATCACACCTGCTGAAGTAGCTTCACCCATTTCAACGGTTTCAGCGAAAATTACACCGGCACCCCCGTCTTCGAGAGCAATATCTTGGGCTCGGATAGCACCGACACCACCATCACTAAAATCTACAGATCCGGCTTGAATGAAGACCACCCCACCATCTGAGAACTTCACATCTTCAGCCTGAATGCGATTCACGCCACCTTGCTTGACTTCTACTTCGCTGGCAATAACCTGTTCTGCCCCACCTTGATTGATACGAACAATTTCAGCTTTGACCGTACTTGCCATTGACTGGCTCAAATTGATCACATCGGCCGATACTTCATCCACAGTTTCCGCTGACTCAACTTCGAGGGCTTCTTCTACAACAATTTCCTGATCAGTCATTATTACCTCCGCAAAAAAACGCCGCCATCACAACTGTGGCGACGACTCAAACACGGGCTGAATTGTATCGAGGTTAGGTTCTTTCGTCAATAGCAGCTTTAATCTGCCGTAGGGTAATCGCATAGACAGGATTTATTTTCTCCTAAAAGTAAAAAATAGGGGGGTGTTTGTGGGGCTTGGCCTCACAAACACCCCCTGCCTCATCTGTTCTTAAGGCTCGCACCTGCCAAAACAAGGTACTTGCAATCGCCATTTAATCTACGGCGCTGAGTTACGGCACAGTTCTTGCATCAGAAGAACTGCACAAATTCTAGGAGAGAGACATGCAATTCAATTCAGCAGAAATTTTACTTCTAATGGTGGCAGTTCTATTTTTTGTGGGATTAATCACGTTTATGATGGGGATTATCGTGTTAATCAGCCGCACAATGAACAAAGAAATCAGAACACTGGCTACACAATCTAACCGCCTTGCACAAAAAGGGTTTGTCGATGGCATTGCAGGTTTGGTCGGAAATGCATCATCATTGCTTGACGCGACCAACCAGTTGGTGCGAACGGCAGCCGGTATCGGCGCTTTCTTAATCTTCATTGGATTAGGAATGATGAGCGTATCACTTTTTATTCTATATCAACTTCTTTAGAGGCCAGCGCTTATGTCCAATCCATCCTGTTTGATTGATTTAAAAAACACTCTTCCAAAAACGTCCTGGCCACAGGTAATACTTGCTTTAAGACAGGACGCGTTGATTTGGCAAGCTCTACAAAACTCAAAGTTCAGAGGGCTAGCCATTTCTAAGCTGGGCAGTCATCCCGAAAACTGGACTCCCGCTCAATTGGCTTTGCTCACCCTAAAAATCGATCTTGCCCTTGAGGAACTGCGGCAGCGACCATTATCCGAATTTGATCCAGAACTGCGCGTAAGAGCTATCCAAACCTACGAAGATCATTCCAACGCAACTCCCCCAGAAATGAGCTTGGCCGCGGCCGGATTGCTATCATTGGCACTTCAGGAACACTTCCGCCTGACCAATTCTTGGGAAAAAATTCCCCTAACCAAGCACTGGATGCTACCATTCGCATGTCTCCACGGTCTGATTGAAAAACCCATCCCATTGCTCACATCATTACCTATTGAGTTAGCAATCCATACGATTTTGGCGAATCCCCTTACGAATGAAGAACAAACGAAAACATTCAATTCAATTTTAGTTTCCGCACCCAATTCTAAGCGCTTGACCTTAATCCGGTCTTTAGCTTTTCAACGCCCTGGGCTGGCCAACTCAATTGCGCAAAAACTTTGGCAAGGTTCGGAATTGGATCCGAAACAGGATTTTGAGATTACGAACGATTTTTCCGAGGTTCTGACCACCTTTGAGCAAATACAGCGTTTATCTGATACGATGAAAACTTCGGTATCGCTGGCTGAAACTCAAATTTTATACGGTGATACCGCTCAAAGTTCCGCTTCGCTGAAGGATGCCTGGCAAACAACCCGTCAACTTCAAACTATTTTAGCAACTCAAGCTACTAAAACAGCAATCATCTCGGGCAATATTAAGGAATTTCGATCCAATTGGGAGGTTGCCCAACAGCCACCTGAGATCCCGATTGAACATACTGCTGAACTGGCTTTATCCTTGCTTCTTAAAGATCAGCTCACGGAGGCACAGCCCTTTTTAGAAATCTTAGAAAGAAAATCTCAGCCGGCAGCTTTACTTGCGTTAGCGATTTCAGCCTATCAGAGAGAAGATGAAAAAGCAGCTCAAGAGATTGCATTGCAAGCATTAGAAAATTTAGAAGAACTAAATGCCCACCAAACTTTTAGTCTGGCTAAACTTTTACTCGCCTTGCGATTGCCTACTGAAGCTGTTTACGTCACTGAAATTGCCCGCAAGTCTTTACCTCACAAAATTGAATTACTGCTTATTGCCGCGAGAGCCTATGCCGCTACCGGTGCCTATCCTCAAGCCATTCAGGCTTACCACCTCGCCATCGCCTGCGAACCCGATCAGGTTGACCTCCACCGTGAATATGCACAAATCCACGAATATGCTGGGCAATGGCCAGCAGCGTTAGGGGCCCGAAAAAACATTATCGCCACTCAGTCTGATCCAACTGCGGCTGATTTTTGTGCGTTAGCTAAATGTGCGCTGAAGCTTGATAAATTTCAACAGGCGCAAGATGCGTGTAAAGCGGCCATCGAAATTGACCCCGATAACGGGCTGGCTCTCGCCATCCTTGGTGAGACCCTTTCTCAAATGGGGAAAATAAAGGAAGCAAAAAATCAGTTAGAAGAATCCATTCGGACCGCACCGGATCAAGCCCCTCCGTGGTTAGCGATGGCAAGCTTCCAACAACGGGCTGGTGATTTACCTGAAGCCACAAAAACCCTCCGACAAGCCGTGCAGGCCGCTCCCGAAGCAGCTGAAATACATCTTTCCTTGGGTGAAGATTATCTCCAAGCGGGCTCCCCCTCTCAAGCCCTGGTCAGCTTGCGGAAAGCAAATCAGTTAGCGCAATCTTATCCACTGCTCGAAAGCTCCTACCTACAAAGTCAAATTGCCCAACCTTTGGCAAAAACTTTATTCGATTTAGGGCATGCAGAGGAGGCATTACAAACAATTCATGCCATTCACCCGTTACCCGAAAATCGGCCGGCAGCCCTTCACTTGCAAGCCCAAATTTATATTTTCTTAGGGCATCCAGAAAAAGCGATCCCCCTGCTTGCCAAAGCACTTCTTGCCAACCCAACGGATTCAGCAATCAGCCTGGATTATGCTCAGGCACAACTGGAAGCAAAAAATGAACCAGATAAAGCGATCAGCGCTCTGCTGGCATTATTGGAAAATGACCCTGAAAATGTAGAAGCCCTAGCCTGGCTGGCCGAAGCTTTGAAAGCAACCGGTGCTTCCTCAAACACATTAGAGGCATATCGAAAAGCTTTAGGAACCCGATTAAAAGAGGACCTTTACTGGCACCCAAAGCTATCGATTGGTCTCGCACAAACTGCGTTGGAGTTAAACCAACCTGAAACCGCGCTGGCTGCACTCCAAGGCTCCTGGCAGACAACACCGCAAAATTTACTTAAGATCAAGCAAACCTTAGCCGAAGCTTATTTTGCAGCCAATCTAAAAGACAAAGCCTTACGAACCGCCCACAAGGCCCGGAATATAGAACCTCATTCATTAGAGACCCTGATCTGGTTTGGAGATTTTGCTTGCAAGCTACAGGCATTCGATGAAGCGACAATTGCAATTTCACATGCCATCGAAATAGAACCAACCCGAGCAGATTTACGCTTGCAACTTGGCGCAATTCACCAGCAGGTTGGAAAATTGCACGATGCCCGGCAAACAATTCGCTCAATCGTGGAACTTGACCAAGCTACTCCCGATGAACTGCGATTAGCAGCCAAGCAACTGATCTCACTAAACCATTTAGAAGATGCTGCTTTGTGCTTGAAAATCGCGGTCCGGCGCTGTCAAGAGGATCTTCAAACAAATTGCCCCCATTTACTCGTAGATTTAATCAACGTTTATTTAAAACTGGGAATGCAGATGGAAGCGCTTGAAGCAACGGATGAATTCATCGAGTTAGCACCAGAAAAAGCTCCCGAACTGTTAGGGGAACGCGCCAAAATACTTAACCAGTTAGGGCGCACCGAGGAGGCTAACGAAGTACTCGATCAGGCCTTGAGTGAAAATCCGAACAGCATTCCTCTCCACTTAGCGGCGGCACAAATTCAGTATTCAACTGGCGATTTATCCAAAGCGTTGGACCATGCCCAAAAAGCGCTCCAGGCATTACCTAAGGATATAGAGGAAAGTTCAAATATTTCAGCCCTTGCCCTGGCAGCTGATATTGCCGAAGCTGGTTTACAATCTCAAACTGCAAAAAATATTATGGTATTTGAGCAGATAAAACCAGGAACAGCCAGCAATTTAGATTATTTCTGCTTACGTTCTGAATTAGCTCTAAAAGAAGATGAGGAAATTGATGCTGCTCAGGCATTAACCGAAGCTCTCAAAACAGCAGCCGATAACCCTCGGGTATTGGCGCTACAAGCCCGTTTGACCGCCCGGCACGGAGATGCCCCCAATGCGCAGGAAAACTTAAAAAAAGCATTGACAACCTGGGGGGAAAATCCGAACCACGAATATTCATCCCCGGCTGGAATATTGGGTATTTCAGAGGCGGCTCTTGAATTACACCAATGGAGCTCCGCAATTTACCTATTGAAAGAAGCCGCTGAGAAATTTCCTCAGGAACCGCGCACTCACTTACGTCTCGCCCGTGGATTGGTATTACGCGCTGAACACCAACGGTTGTGTGAAACTTTGCGAGTGATCGGCCACGCTCCCGGTGGATCTGCACTGGCAGATTTTACTTACCAGTTGTTCGAACAAGCCATCTTGGCCGCAGCACAGAAAAGCGAAGGGTTTGGAAATGCTAAAAGTCAAGATCAAATTACTCACTGGCGAATTCGAGGGCAGGCGGTCTTTCAACCGAGTGGAGAACACGCTCGCGCACTCGCTGAAATAACCCACACACCTCAAAGCCGCGCAGCCCTTCTGGCTGCATTGCGCCACAGCCGTGAAAAACAACGCAGTAAACAAACTGCGCTGGAATATTTTGCGTCGGCGTCCCACCACTTAGCCCAAAAATCTGGGAGCCCGGTTGATCTTTTAGTTCAAATTGCTCTGGCATTAAGCAAGCAAAAACCAAAGATTGCCACAACCGCTGCGCAAAGTGCTTTGGATGTAAGCATCCGGCAGAAACTACCCTCGCAACCGATCTTTTATGCTGTACAGGCCTATGTGGCTGAACAGAAAGAAGATTGGGAGACAGTTCAACTTGCGCTGGATAATGCTATATCTCACTGGGATGATGAAGCTCGCTGGCATATTTGGGCTGCTGTTACCCAGGTAAATCTGGCAAACCCAGATATGGATACCATTTTAGAACATTATACAAGAGCCATTGAACTAGAACCAAAACATGGCCCGCATTATCTAAAATTAGGGAAAGCTCAACTGGAATTAGGCGACTCAAAAACGGCGATATCAAATCTCGAAAAGGCTGCAAATTTACTCCCGAAGCAATCTGAACCCCGAATGGCCTTAGCGAACGCTTACCGGGTTACCGGCGATATTGCCCAGATATTCCATAATGCCGAGTATGCTGTTGAATTAGACCCCAAGAATATTGATCCTTATCTTCTACTCGCTAAATCAGCTTTGGAAATTAACAATCCAGAAAAGGCTATCGAATTTTGCGAGGAGGCATTAAGACTAAAATCTCAACACCCTGACGCACTCATCATCAAGGCACGCGCGCTAAACATGGTCGGGCAATCAACTGAAGCACTCCAATCTTTCGATCAGGCTTTAGAAAGTACCCCGCAATCGATATCATTGATGCTCGAACATGCCCAACTCACGGATCAAGCGGCGGGCAGCCAATCTGCTATCAGAGAACTGCAAGAGTTATCCAATAAATATCCAGATGATCCGCGAGTGTTAGCATCGCTTGCAAAAGCGCTGATTAAAAACGATCAGACAGATCCAGCAATCGAGGCAGCTCAGAAAGCTCTCCAATCCAACCAGGGAGTTTTGGATTGCGTGCAGGAATCCCATCTACTTGAAACCCTGGGTCGAATGATGCGCCGCAACGGGCAGCTAGATCATGCCATCCACTATCTCAGTGAGGCGATCCAATGTAATCCCGAATCTGTTGGTGCATACCTTGAGTTGGGCCGCGTCTATCAAGACCGCCGCCAATATCCTCAAGCCCTCGATGTCTTCCAACAAGCCATCGCTCTAGCTCCAGGGGACGCGCATGCTTATTATCAAGCAGGGCAAACCCTGAAAGCAGCCAAAGATTATGCTGCTGCTGAAGAAATGCTGAAAATGGCATCAAAACTCGCACCCGACGATCTCGCTATTCGACGACAGTTAGGTGGATTGGTGGCTCTCAATTTAGTTCATAATCGGAAAGATAAAGCAGATATCTATGTCGAATAATTTCCTCAACACCCAATTACCAAAACCAAGGTCCTCCAATTTAGAAGACAATCTCTGGCCGCGGGAATATCTATATTCCATATTAAAAGCAGCCTTGAGTGTCAAAGAATACCGTTTTGTAAGACAGACCGCATTATATTGGTTGGCCTCCTACCCCGGTGACCTGCCTGTCGATTTGATCCATGGTCAGGCCTTGCTAGGGGAGGGCCATATCCAACAAGCCCAGAGGGTTGCCGAAAAACTTTGTGAGCGTGACCCTGAATTTTTGGGGGCACAAATTTTATTGGACGAAACCCAAAACAAACCAGGTCTTGGGAAGGACTTTGTGGCCCATGGTGTTATCCAGGCCTTGGGAGAGAATCCTGATCCCAAAGCAACTTCGCCAAAAGGGCACGATTTAAACCCAGAATGGGTGCAGCCACTAAGAGAAGCTCGTAAAGCATTACAAGCTAAGGACTTTCCTCGAGCTGAGGAGAATATCCAAGAGGCGTTGAAAGGTGATCCTGATACACCAATAGCTGCGCTGACCCACCTACAGATCCTATATTCACAGCCAGATACACCTCGTTCTGCGATACAAAATCTGGCGCAGCACTTCCACCTGCGGTGGCCAGAGTGCGTTCCTTTTATGCTGCTTTTGGCGGATTCTTTGATGGATATTGGCCATCCAGATCAGGCCGTGGCACTTCTCCACCAGGCTGCTGCTTACGATATTACCGGACAAGTCATTGAGCGCTTATGGGGTGAAAACCACCCGTATCGAAATTTATGGCCAAACAGATTGACTGCGGTCATCGACATCCCGATCCCGGCACGCGTGGCCGCTGTTTTGGGGTGGAATTTATTAGAGGCGAATACGTCAATCTACGCGGAATTACCAGAAATCGAGACACTCTCAACTGACGAGACCCAACCCGAAGCACCAGAAGATATAATTTCCTCCAATAATAAAGCTACTCAACCTAAAAATGAGGAACAGCTTGAAGAATCAGCTCCCCCTCCCTGGGATCCCCCTGAAACACTGCGATCAGTTCAGGCAGAATTGAAACGCGTTGGAGACCGCCTGCAAAAACCGGGATTAGCCCGATCTGATGGGCGATTTCCAACTTATGTAATTCTGACAACCAAAAGGGGTTTGCAGCAAAAGTATGGCCGTGCTGGGGCTGCGATGCTGGATGCCGGTATGCAGGAGTTGGCTGAAATTATTCGCCGTCAGCGTGATTGGGGAGCGCTGGTATTTTACGCAGATGATCCGGGTTGTGCGGCTGAATTAAGCGTAAAACCCGCTCAAGCTGATGATGCCTGGGCGTTGAAATTAGCCTTAGCTGATTTAGACAAAGCATTGGGAAAACAAGGTGCCATGATTGGAGCCTTATTAATTGTTGGTGGACCCGATGTTGTGCCCTTCCATAGTTTGCCAAATCCAACAGATGACCCAGACACTGAAGTGCCCTCAGATAACCCATATGCATCCCGGGATGGAAACTACTTCATCCCCGAATGGCCGGTGGGTCGGTTACCTGGCGAAGCGGATGCAAACCCAGTTCAGCTCTTAGGAACCTTGCAAGCCATAACCACTTACCACGCCACTTCAGATAAACTTTCTCACCGTTGGTGGGACCAACTTTGGCTCTGGATACAAGGCTTGATGAGAATTAGTAAGAAAAATGGGTCAGTAAATTTCGGTTATTCGGCAGAGGTATGGCGAAAAGCCTCGTTGGCTGTTTACCAGCAAATTGGCAGTCCGCGGGAGCTTATCACCTCACCACCCATTGATATTCAGGGATCCAGCAGACAAAGTGATTTGCATTTACATGGAAAGCTAGGATATTTCAATTTACACGGATTGCCAGACACAGGAGAATGGTACGGTCAAAGTGATCCATCTAACGGTTCCCAAGAGTTTGATTATCCCGTAGCACTTCGGACACAGGATGTGGTCAACGGAGGCAGATCACCTGAAATTATTTTCAGCGAGGCCTGTTATGGAACCTATATCTTAGGTAAAACGATTGAAAATTCGCTGGCTCTCAAGTTTTTGGCTTCGGGCAGCAGAGCCGTGGTCGGCTCTACAGTGATGTCTTATGGATCGATCAGCACACCGCTAAATGCGGCCGATCTCTTGGGGGTTGCTTTTTGGAAATTCCTAAAGGAAGGTTTCCCTACAGGAGAAGCGCTTAGACGAGCAAAAATTCATTTGGCCCGGGAAATGCATAAACGTCAAGGATATCTTGATGGCGAGGATCAGAAAACGTTGATCTCCTTTGTTCTTTATGGCGATCCGCTGGCGCAACCGACTCATCAATCGCAATATCGTTCTAAAACCGTAATCCGTGCTATCAACCCCCCACCACAAGTAAAGACTGTTTGTGACCGCTCAGATTCTCAGGACGAACCGGAACCAATCCCTGAAGATGTAATGGTTAATGTCAAGCGAGTGGTTGCACAATATTTGCCCGGAATGCAGGGTGCTCAGGTAACCCTTAGTCACGAGCACGCCGACTGTGACTGTAAAGGTCATAATTGCCCTACCGGTCAACTTGGGCCCAAGGCGCGGCCAGCTGTGCAGCCAGATCGCCGGGTAGTAACTTTGAGCAAGAGCATCCCGGTAGAAAAGCAAACTCACCAAACCTATGCCCGTCTAACGCTAGACAAAACCGGCAAGGTGGTAAAAGTAGCTGTATCCCGCTAAACAAAATCAGCGGCCGAGGTTATACTCGGCCGCTGAGGTGTGTTTTGCGGTATGTTCTAATGATCAAGTTAGAGGATTTGACCGCAAAAACACAGTGAATGCCTGCATTTGGATGTGATCGACTTTGTCTGCCTTGCAGGCATTCACAAAACCACAAATTAAGGGAGGATACAAAATAATTAAGTTGGTAAAGTGACAGATTGGAACCAATAATTTCCTACCGATTTCATAATATCCACCAACCCACTAAAGGTCATCGGTTTGGTAATGAATCCAGTGATTCCCAGACCATAGGTCTCTTGGATATCTTCTTCGGCTTGGGATGTCGTTAAAACCACGATGGGGATCGTTTTTAGTTCGGGGTCATTTTTAATTTTGCTCAGGGCTTCCCGCCCATCCATCAGCGGCATATTCAAATCTAACAAAATCAATCCAGGTTTCGGATACTTTTCTTGATCTGCATATTTACCGCTGTTCTTCAAATAATCTAGGAGATCTTCTCCATTCTCAACAATAAACAGCTGATTCTCTACACCGCTTTCATCCAAGGCTTCACTTATCAGGTAGCGGTCATCATAATCATCTTCGGCTAGCAACATTGTTATCGGTTTCTGATTCATATCTTTGTTCCTCCAATATGTGCAATGCGGTTGTTGAAAAAATTAAAACCATCACTTTTTGCCGCATTACTAGATTTGGACAGGCAATCGAACAATGAATGTCGCACCTTGTCCTGGTTTACTCTCAGCTGTTATATCTCCTTGGTGACGTTCAACAATTTTCCGACAAATAGCTAAACCCATTCCATTTCCTTCATACTCATTTTGACTGTGTAAGCGTTGGAATGGTTGGAATATCCGATCGAGGTATTTCTCATCAAACCCGATACCCTCATCAGATACTTTTATTTCATAGAATTCCGCATAGGTGCCATCATTTGTTGGGAACAATTTCAGGTTCCCCAATATATTTATCGTCGCAGGATTATAAGGTTTACTAAATTTCAAACTATTCCCAATTAAATTAAAAAACAATTGATGCATCTGCACTGGATCAGCATACAGAGTTGACAGCTTGTCAATATTTATGACGGCATTACTTTCTTCAATTTTCAAATCTAAATCGTTCAATACTTGATCCAGGATGATATTAAGATCAACTTCATCTAATGGCTGTGATTTCGTGGAAATCCGCGAAAAAGTAAGCAGGTCGATAATCAGGGTCTGCATACGTTTTGCCGAAGCTCGAATACGATGTAAATAATCGTTACCTTGGTCATCCAAGCTTTCAGCGTACCGCATGAGCAGCATGTCGGTAAATGTCGAGATTTTTCGGAGAGGTTCTTGAAGATCGTGTGAAGTAATATTTGCAAAATCCATCAAATCTCGGTTGCTTCTCTCCAAATTCTCGGCATACTCCCGGATGGCTTCTTCAGCTTGTTTTCTCTCAATTTCTCGACTTGCTAAAGCTTCCGCCATTTCATCAATCGAATGCGCTAGAACGCCAAACTCCCCTTGTTCGCTGGCCAAGGTAGTGCGAGCACTGAGTTCTCCTTTTGCCAATCTTCGGGTCGTCTCTACTAAGCTTCTTATTTGGCGGGTAACAAATGCTTCCCCTAAAACCCAAGCAGCAAACAAGGCTAACAAAGTGACCGCGCCAATCAAGATCAAATTGCGCCACATCGTTTGTTCTACTTCTGCAAAAGCATAGCTGGTCGGGATACCCAGACTAATGAAAACACTTTCTTCTGACCCGGCTAAAGGCATATAAGCGTAAAGGCGCTCGATATCGTCTAAACCATAGCCCCTTAGCGTTCCTTCTTTTTCAGCGAAAACTACATCTTGAATTGAACCTTCTGGCAAAGGCTTACCGACCCAGAACTCAGTATCTGGGTAGTGGGCTAAAATGATCCCATCACGATCGAAAACCGTCAGGGTTGAATCTGAGGGTAAATGGGCACTAATTGCAAAATCTGTGAACCACATCAAATCAATGCCAACATTGATGACCCCAATTTTTTGATCAGCCACATCCCATATCGGATACCCCATTGAGATTACGCCTTTACCACTATTGCGGCAAATATGGTATTCGCTGACCACAAAATCATCAGAAGCGATCAAACTCAGGTAATGGTTGCAACCCGGCAGATCGGCTGGAACATCACCATCTGGCATACTACAAAGAATTTTCCCATCTAAATCGGCCACATAGAAAGCGGAATAAAACGGGAAATATTCCTCTTTCAAATGAACAAACAAGTGACCACACCCACCCAGATCGTCCCCCTCGAAATTCATAGCATGGGATAAAGAAATTAATATTACCCGGGTATCTTCAATCAATAACTCGTTTTTTTCAGCGGCAAATCGGGTTAATTGAAGCGCGTTTTCCATCGCCTCTGCTTCAATTTGTGCTCGTTGTTCTAATCCGTTATAGACAGTGAGCAGTAAAGCAGGAAGCGTGGAAAGTAAAACCAATAAAATGAGCCTGAATCGCAGGCTTGAGAATAATTTTGACATGGGTCAGGTTTCTACGGAAAAGAGCATCGGCTTTTCAAATGCGTAATACTTATAAAATTTACCTTCTATTTTGGCTTCATTGAGCGCGATATTAGCAAAATTTAGCAGGTCTACCATATCTTCGCTATCTTTCGGATATACGCTAATCCCCATACTGACAGTAACTTTGGAGCCATCTGGTTGAACGATAAAGGCGCGATCAAGATTTTGGCTGATATTTCTGGTAACCACCGCACCATCCTGGTACCGGGCAATTTGTTCCAAAATAATGGCAAATTTGCCGGGGACAAGGTGAGCGACTGTATCGCTATCACGAACAGTTTGAGACAGAACCTGGGCGACTTTCGTAATAATCACGTTCAAGTCTTTAGCCTTCAGACTAGACGTGAGCTTATTGATATTATCGATTTCAATAATAAGTAAAGCAACAAATTGACTCCGGCGGCGACCAATAGCCAAGGATTGTCTTAAAAGGTCTCGGAAGAGCACTTTATTCGGCAACCCAGTCAATGCATCACGCGTGATATCTACACCTCCCCTGGAATAAAAGCTCAGTTCATTTTGATCAAATTCATATATTTCTTCAAGTTTTTCGGCAGAATATTGCCGCAGCATGGGCTGAATCAAATAGTAACCTGAAGAATTTTTTTGAATTAAGGAACGATCAACCAAAGCAGAAATCAAAGCTAAAGAAGCGCCTGTGGTCGCCACAGCCTGATCGATGGAGAACTCACCTTGAAACACGGATAGTCGGCGAAAAGCATCTCTTTCTTTTTCAGGCAGGATAGACCAAGACTGGTCAAAAGCAGCTCGCAAACTTCTGTGTCGTTCGGGAACATCCATCATGGTGGTCGTGAGGATATCCAAATTAGATTGAAGCTGGGTGGCAATTTGGTCACAGGAATAATATTTCAAACCAGCCGCAGCCAACTCTAAACCCAGGGGTAAACCATCCACGATCTTACAAATATTGATCAGATTTGGCACATCTTTATTCTTGATCTGAAAATTAGGTTGATTGCGTTTTGCCCGTTCCATGAAGAGCACAACCGCCTCGTAGTTCAACCATTGGGAGTCGTACTCTTCTGGGTATGGCAGCCCTTTCAAATCGAGGATATGCGCGGCCTGATAACTCAACCTTCGTTGGGAGGTAACCAAAATCTTAATGCCCGGCGCTTCTCTTAAAATCGATAATAATAAGGTTGTGCCCTCGAGCAAATGCTCAAAATTATCAATGATCAAGAGCATGTTTTTAGAGCGCAGAAAATCGATTAGAAAACGCTGGGGATCTGATTCGCCAGGGTCCAAATGGAAAACTTGGGCGATCTCTTGCGGGATCAGATCAACTGCGTAGATGGAATTCAGCGGGATAAACCAAACGCCATCCGAAAAAATCTCCAGCAGGCGCGAGCCTAATTGAATGGCAAAACGGGTTTTACCAACCCCGGAGATTCCCGTCACGGTTACCAGACGATTAGTGGGTTCTTTTAAACTGTCAAATGCCCAGGCCAGTTCGTCTTCACGACCCACAAATTTGGTAAATTGCACGGGAAGATTGGTAGAAATTGGTTTTGTGAGGGGTCTGTGACTATTGAAAAATAAGCCGGCTTTAATTTTTTCGTAGAGAGCGGTGGTTTCGAGGTCGGGGTTGACATCTAACTCATCGCTGAGTACACGGCAACACAGCTGATACTGCTCCATCGCCGCGCTGCGACGGCCATCCATGGCGAGCAACTTCATCAACTGGCGGTGAGCGCTTTCCTCCAGCGGTGCGAGCTGAGCCTGCCGGTAAGCATAGTCCAATGCGATTTTGATCTCACCATTATCTTGGTGATGCTTAATCAGAAGATGAATGGCGCTCAACAAACGGCGGAAAAAATGTTCCCGCTGGAACATCACCCATTCTTGAAAAGAGTATGTTTTGGGTAATAGACACTCATCCAAAAATTCACCGCGATACAAATCCACCATACCTCGGATCGCATCGATACAAACTGAACAAGAATCAATGCTCGCATGTCGATGGGCAGAGGTCTCCTCAAAAATATTATCGAATTTCTGGCTATCGATTTCGACCTGGCTTTCTGGATTGACCCGGATATTTTCATCCGAGATTAAAAGGAAAGGTGTCGGATTATCTTGATCTTGAATCACCCGCCGAATGCCGAGGAGTGCCTGGCGCAAATTCGTGCGGGCATATCCTTCGGGTTTTCCCGGCCAAAACATCTCCCCCAGGGTTTCACGTTGGTGCGAAATCTCCGATTCAACAATCAGATAAGCCAACAAAGCGCGTTCTTTTTTTGTGCGAAAATCCCCACTTCGATCTTCCCCATCGATGGAGCAAACAAAAGTTCCTAATACCGAGAGTGACATCCTGCTCGGATTTTTCTTCATACGGATCACCTTGTTGAATTCAAACGAAACGATATTTGTACAATAAAATTTCTCCAGCAAATTTCCACAACATTCTGGTATTAATATTTATAAGCGTAATTATAACTTGGACAGAAAATATGTCTCACAAACGGTGGGTGTATTCGTAAAAAAGATTAATTTTTCTCATTTTTAATCGATTTGGGGGTAAATATCACGCTAATTTCACGCTCGCATAACAATCAATTCACACTCGCTTGTGATAATACTAAGAATGATGGGTTTTCCGTACGCCGATCATGTGTAGTTTTCTTCACAGAAAATGCAGACCGAAGATCCTTAACTTAGTCACTGTGAAATTGGAGGACCCCAAATCGATGAGAGCTTTTAGTACGGCATATCAATCTTACTTGCTTCGCCTGTGGTGCGAGGCGGATGGAGGCGAATGGCGGGCATCTTTAGAGAATGTGGAGACTTGTGAGTGCCACAATTTCCCCAACATGTCATCCTTATTTGCATTCTTATACAGTAGGGCCGGGGAATCGAACACAAATATGTGCCCTGAGGATATGAGATTACAAATTTCTAGCGAAACACGCACCCCTGTGTTTTATGAATTCACTGAAGAGGAGGTTTGATGCGAATCAAAACAAATATGGTTTACTCCCCAAATCTGACGGTTTCCCTCAGTAATTTTTGGTTTTCATTCACTATAACGGAGGTTGAACAATGAAAAAGAAAAGATTTTTAACCATACTAGCGATTGTGGTATTGTTTGCCATCATCACCGTGGGGATCGTTTCCGCGGAAGATGGTGTGCTCTTCCGCCGCAATGTTTCCAAGACCCCGGAGGGTGAGACCGAAAAGGCGGCCATCTACATGATGGACTTTTATGTGCCTGCTCAAGCCTCAACCGGCGAGATCAAACCGGTGGCAAACTACTGCCTTGACGAGGGCCTTGATGACCCGTGGAATGATGATGGCACCTGCGCCGGACAAGAAGCCTATGAACCCCGCGACTACGCCAAACCACTCATCACTGCATACATCGACGAAATTGGCCATGAAGAAACTGCTTTGAATGGCAATGTCGGCATTCAAGGCGGAATCGCCCTGGGAGCCTTCGATGCCTATCTTAGTGTCTCATTGGACGATGGCACAACCTGGCGAAATGAGAATATTTCACGCTCAGCAGACCTCTCATCCTTTACACTAGAGAATGGGCATGAATACCCTGGTGGCGTGCATGCGGTTGTCCACCAAGTAGCGGAAGATAAAATTCTGTCTGTCTGGGCTAGCAAATACTGCCAGAGCGGTTTTCCGCTCTACTCACTGACGCCCGATGGTGAAGATGATGACCCGGCCGTTCTGGACTACCTAGGCGATCTGGAGGCCAACTACGGCAAGAACGCGATGTACCTCTATGACTTGTTTGGCGTGGCCGGTCCCCAGGGTTCGGTAAACTACACTGAGCAAGGCTTCCCCGAGATCGGCGAGATCCCCTACTCCTGCATCTGGACGGCGCGCGGCAAGCTGCTCCCCGGCGATGACCCCATGACAACTGACTTTGTCGAGGCCTCACACGTGGTCTGGACCGCGCCTGAGCGGTTGACTTCCGGTGTGCGCGATGCCAATCTACCGGCCGTCGACTGCACCAAAAACGCCGGCTGCGCCCTGACCTGGCAGGAAGACCCGGCGGGCCTGCGCCCCGGCAAGGGCCTCGGCCCCGGCGAAGGTTGGTCCGGCGCTATTGCCAATGCCAAAACTGATATCTGGTACTCATACATCACTTTCGCCGATTTCGACCTTGTGGCAGTCGATCTTAATGACGACGGCACACCCGATCCGGGTGAGGAGAAACTGATCGAGGACTACGAAGTAGAGATGGGTACTGAGATGGATCGCCCAAAACCTTACGTCCCGATGGCCATCCCCGTCCGCCTGACCGACAACGATATGTGCAAGGCGACCGCTGGAACGAACGGTGCGCCGGAGGACCCCTTCTGCTGGATTGACTTTGACAGCATTGACGACTGGAATATCACCAACATTCACACAAACTTGGAGGCATTGACCGAACCTGAAGCGGACGCTGACTTCTGCACGACTAACGTTCAATGGACCAATCCGGGTCTTAAAGTCCTTGACATCTGCGTCACCGAGGATGGACGCTGGATGATCGGGCGGGTTGCCTCGACCCGTGTGAGAATGGCGATCAAGCCCTATACTCCCCCTGGTGCTCCCGATCACGATGGAGATGGAGTGCCCGATGCCAGTGCCTGGCTAAGCCTGGCGGCTGAGGAGACCAAGGCGTTGGGGATTACGGTTCCGGATGATGAAGAATATGATCCGGTTGACATCGGCAAGGATGTGTTCTACTACTCCTTCGACTATGCCAAGCCGTACAATCTCCACGTGAACACCGCCCTGGATGCGGTGGATGACTCACCGTATATCGTGCAGCAGGGCGGCATGATCAACCAGCCGGCCCAATGCAGCCCATACTTTATCACCACCGATCAGACTCACCCGGACATCGTTTGCGATGAGACGAATGCCTACGAGTTCTATGATGTCCAGGTTGACCCGATCACTGAATACGAGTACTACCTAACGGAGATCTCCCGCCGCTTTGCCATGTCCAGTAATAATATCGGCAATATCACCAATCCTACTGAGGGTGGCAGCGGTCTGGCGTCCATGTTGATCTACAAGCAGGGTGTCATCTGGCAGGGCGGGCCCGCCGACATCATGCTGCGACGCATGCTCGTCCAGCCCTTCTGTACCGACACGGACGGGGATGGTATGGTCGACAACGCAGATGATTGCTTCGACAAGACTGTGGATAACCCCTTTGTCTACGAGAATATGGAGTGCGTGAACCCGGACGGGACGTCGGGATGGGAATACCCCACCGACATCACAGGGCAATACCTAGTCAACCCTAATTATCTCAAGGGTCTGTGTATGGCGCCTGCCATCAACATCTCCGGCAGCACCATCGTGAGTTGCGATGACGCTGATGATAACAACGATTGCGCAGCCCTCTTCCCAGTGGCCGACGATGGCACCATTCCGGATCCTGACGGCGACTTCCCGAAGGTAAGGGAATGGCGACAATTGCCCTACGATGGAACAAGCGCGGATGATGCCTTTACGGGCGATCCCAACGACGATAACGACCTGGACGACCAGTCATGGGAGAACCCCTATGATGTTGCCAAGGGCCATCGCGGTTTCCTGTACGGTGACATGGTCATGATGATGTACGCCTGGTCTCCCAACTGGAAGTCCAACAGCGTCGGTAACGATCACTACAACCTGTACCAGCGGCGCTCGTTCGACGGCGGCCTCACCTGGACCACCACCCCCGCTGATCTGTGCGATGCCAACAACGTGTGCGGCGATGGTCTCCAGGCGTTGGAGTACTACTATAGTGATACCACGGGAGAATATGTACCTGTGCTCTGGGATTACAATGCTGACGATTTCGAGCAAGCCCGCAACCTCTCCCTGCTGACCGGCAATAAGGTCACCGTCCTCGACCCGCGTTACAGCCCGGCTGGCGGCCTGAAGCAGTATTCAACTATCCGCACCGACTGGTTGGATGAAAATGCCGCTCTGATCAACTTCACGTCGGACAATATCCTGCCATACGAGGATGACGCGGCCATCGACCCATCAAAGTACTACCTAGTCTATGAAACCGGTGATAATACCACCGTGGATGTAGGTGAGGCCATCCCACTCGACCTGTTCTACTCTCGGGCCACGGTCTTCGGTGATACCCTCGAGTGGTTCGATTATGTCAACGACGCGGATGACTGTGATCCGGTAGATGGAGAAGTGGAAGATTGGTTAGTTTGTATCGAGCCGCGCTGGCCCTGGCTGGAGAACAAAAAGGACGAACTGTCCGGTGAAGCCAGCGTGGTGATGAACCCTGGCGGTACCTTCGTCTACAATGTGTGGAACCAATGGCGAGAGGAAATCTTGCCGGACGGTCATGAACTGATCCACGACAGCGATATGATCTACCGCCGCTTGTTGTACCTACCAGATGACTTAACACTCCAAGTGGCCCCAATCGCCTCCATCCTATACGTCAACCGGACGCTGATCGGTATCACCAACAACGATACCCTGGTCCTGGTAGGAACTGCAAAAGGCTATGGTGCCAATAGCGAGATCGAAGAAGTGGAATGGTCGGTCATTCCTCCAGGTGCAACCGAACCAATTGTCATTGGCAACGAACAAATTCTGCAAATCGACGCCCAAGAATTGGTCAACAAACCCGGGTGGGCTGGTGATGGTCAACCTGGATGGGCACAGTTCGGTTTCAAGGCCAAGGATAAAGGCGGTAATTGGTCACCTAGTGTCACCAGGGATATCTTGGTTGCAGAGACCCGCTACGACATCTTCTTGCCCATAACAATCGATCCAATCCCATAATCTCAATATCCACTGAGAACACAAAGTAACCTGGGGTGCCAAATTGGAATTACCCAATTTGGCACCCCCACAAATCACAAAGAAACATCGTAAAAAAAAATGCACCGCAACCAGATATTCTCTCTGATCCTGATCACTCTCCTGATAGTTTCCATCGGGATCAGCCGCCGCGCGGCAATCGCCGGATCAGCAACCCGAATGGATGCCCAAATTGCTGACCTTTCGAGCAATGCCGATTGGTATTACGAGGATACGGCTCAAGCAGGCGCAGAACTCGGTCACTCGGTGTTTTCGGCGGGGGATGTCAACAACGATGGTTTCGATGACATCATTTTTGGCTCCCCGTTGTATACCCCCTCTGATCCGGATGGCGTCTACCGTGAAGGGGCGGCTTTCGCCTTTTATGGCGGACCGGGTGGTTTACAGACTCTGCCCGATTGGTTTGTCGGCAGCGGGATGCAAGCTTCTCGTTTCGGTAGTGCGGTTAGCACCGCCGGAGATATCAACGGCGATGGCTATGATGATGTCCTCGTGGGAGCCGAAGATTACAAATTATCTTTTGATGGAATCCCCGGAGTGCCACAATCAGGAGCGGCATTCTTATACCTGGGTTCTGAAACCGGATTGTCAGACACTTCTGACTGGTCTCACTTTGCCGAAGCACCAGAAATCTCTTTTGGTCATGCTGTCGCTTCCGCCGGAGATGTCAATAACGATGGATTTGACGATATCCTCATCGGTGCACGGCGGTTCGAAGATATATCGGAACAATCCAACGAGGGCAAAGTTTACTTATTCCTCGGCTCCGAGAGCGGATTAAGTGCAGTGCCCGATTGGACTTACGAGTGCAATTTACCCACAGCCACTTGCGGCTCCGCCCTCAGTTCAGCTGGAGATGTCAATAACGACGGCTTTGATGACATCATTGTCGGCGCGCCAGGCTACAGCAGCCCGCAGTCTAGTGAAGGGGCAGCCTTGATCTTCTTGGGGTCAGCCGTGGGGCTCAGCCTTACTGCGAATATCATCCTCGAAAGCAATCAGGCAGAAGCCCGCTTTGGAGAATTGGTGGCTGTTGCCGGAGATGTCAACCATGATGGTTTTTCAGATATTGTCGTCGGCGCATCCCAATTCGATCAGGATGAAGATCACCCCAATGTTGGCGCAGCCTTCTTATATCTCGGCTCACTCACAGGGCCAGATTTGAATTTCGATTGGGTTTCTTTCGGGTCCGAAGAATATTCGGGCTTTGGCCGCTCTGTCCGCTCCGCAGGTGATATCAATCGCGACAACTTTTCAGACATCATCGTTGGGGCCTATCTCTTCGGCCAGAACGGTGGAGACGATCAACCTGATGAAGGCGCAGTTTACCTTTTCAAAGGAAACGCCTCGGGGTTGCAAACAAATTTCAGTTGGTCAGCTTATGGGAACAAAGCCGAAACCAAGTTCGGGTTCTCTGCCGGAGCCGCAGGTGATGTCAATGGAGACGGCGGGGATGACATCATCGTAGGTGCCCCAGATTACCGGTTCGACGAAAAAACAGTAATGGGCAGAGCCTTCGTTTATCTAAACTCGATGGTCAGTAACGACTCTCACCAACTTTTTATCCCTCTGGCAATCAAAGGCCAATAATTATTCGTGGAGCTATCCCGATGGAAAATCAATCAACCAAAACCTGGAAAGAACGCATTTTTTACACCCCCAAAAGAGACGATGTCGGTCATATGCGGGCGGTTGTAAATAATGCGATCTTACATCTGCATCCCGTCAGTGTGCCCGTTTCTTCCTTACGGTTTAGCTACACCTGGGGTTTGGGCGGCATATCCGTCTTCTTGGGATTACTACTGGGGATCACTGGCGTTTTGTTAATGTTCCGCTATGACGCCAGCATCGAACGAGCTTATATCAGCATTCAGGAATTGGAAGCCACCGTTATCTTTGGCTCGTTGATCCGCGGCATCCATCATTGGTCGGCAAATTTACTGGTGGTTACCACTTTTTTGCACTTATTGCGGGTATTTTTTACCGGCGGATATAAAAAAGGACGCGCGATGAATTGGTTTGTGGGGGTTGCGCTTTTATTAATTGTGCTGGCCTTCAACTTTACCGGCACCTTGCTCCCGTGGGATCAACTGGCATATTGGGCCAGCACGGTGGGCACAAGTTTGCTCGGATACATCCCCGTCATCGGAAATGAATTGAGCCGATTTATCATGGGCGGCCCAGTATTAGGTCAGGGAACCCTGCGTAATTTTTATGCCATCCACGTGGCAGCCCTGCCCATCATAATGGCAGCCCTGATTTCCTATCATTTCTGGAAGATTCGTAAAAATGGCGGGATCTCCCAATCAGAGAAAGATCAAGCCCGCGGGGAGAAGTTAACCACCATCCCCCATCTGGTGCAGCGCGAGCTGGCCGCTGCCACGATCATTCTTACAGTTGTACTGATCTGGGCGATGTTCACCCCAACCCCTTTACTGGATCTTGCAAATCCGGGCGAATCACCCAACCCGGCCAAGGCCGCCTGGTTCTTTGTCGGTTTGCAAGAACTGTTACTTCATATGCATCCCTCAGCCGCCATCGGTTTAGTTGGCATCATTTTAGGATTTATCTTTCTTATTCCCATTTTTGACCGCTCTGGTGAAGACATCGGCATTTACTTCCGCTCAAAAAAGGGCAAGTGGATCGCCTTCTTCGCGGCTTTCATATCCATAGATCTGGTGGTGGCATTGGTAACCCTGGATGAATACCGGCTTGATTTCGTCTCCATGCTCCCAAACCTACCACTGGCAGTTTCATACGGCATCATCCCGGTGGCAATCGCCCTGGTAAGTCTGATCTTATTCTATGGTTTAAGCAGGCTGCTCTTCAAGGCAAATCATAGCGAAGGCATGATGGGTGTATTCACATTCATCATCATCGCACTGGTCGTATTAACAATTATCGGTGTGTTTTTCCGTGGTCCAAATATGGTACTCGCCCTTCCCTTCTAGCGAATTGCAAGTGAGGTAAGCCATGAAAACAGGTAAAGAAAAATCAGTAAATCAAACATTATCCAGAAGAAGTTTCGGCAAACTTATTTTGGGTTTCTTAGGAACAGTCGCCGCCATTGAAATTGGTGGTATCAGCCTGGCATATTTGAAATCACGCAGCGATGAAAACCAGGCTGGCGGCCTGGTTTTGGCCGGAGCTGTGGATGAATTTCTCTCAGGATCGGTAACGGCCTTCGACAGAGATGGCTTCTTCTTGATCCGCGATGATCAAGGCGATTTCCTGGCCGTCAATCGCCGCTGCCCACACCTGGGTTGTAATGTCATCTGGGAGCCAGAGAAAAATCAATTTGTCTGCCCCTGTCATGCTTCCAGTTTCGACAATTATGGAGATTTTGAAAACACCCCGGTGCCACGGCCTTTAGACACGGTCGAGGTGAAAATTGATAACACGAGCGTGTACGTCAATACCGCCCGTGTCAGTGTGCGCGAAGGGTTTGATCCCTCCCAAATGACTTCACCTAAAAACCCAAAAATGAATGAGGCAGGCAATGAATAGATATACACTCTTGAGCTTTGCTGCCCTTCTGGCGCTGGTCATTGTGATCCCGTTCTATGCTATGCAAGAACAAACCCGATTGTCAGCAGCACAAAATGAACTGCAAGCTCAATATATCGAAAATGGGGCTGTTCTCTATCTTGAGTTTTGTGGCGAGTGCCATGGTCCCACTGGAGAAGGGATTGGCCTAAACCCGGCTTTGAACAGGTTGGGCTTATCCGAAGCAGACCCCGAAGTGCTCTTCAAAATTATTGCGAGAGCTACCCACGGATCGTCAATGGCATCCTGGCATCTAGAAGAAGGCGGCGTTTTCAATGATTACCAAATTCGGGAGTTAGTTACCTTGATCCGGTTTGGCGATTGGTCGCAGGTGCAGCGCATGGCTTTAGAAAAGGGGGTGGAATTCAAAGATCTCTCCACCCGTAAACTTGAAGATATTAGCGTGCAGATGTTGGCCGAAGAAGACCCCCACCAGTGCATTGCCTGTCACGAAGATCCCAAGGTGCATAAAGAACAGTTTGGTCTCGATTGTGTCCGCTGCCATTCCCTGGTGGCCTGGACACCCGCTTCTCTTACACGCCATACTTTCAAGTTAGATCATGGGGATGCTGGAGATGTTGCCTGTGAGACCTGCCATATCGAAACCTATACCGAAAACACCTGCTACGAATGTCACGACCACAAACCAGATGAGATGATCGAAATTCATGAAGCAGAAGGAATTCTTGAATACGATTTCTGCATCGCTTGCCACCCCACCGGCGTGGCGGGTGAGGGCGAGACGATTTGGCAAGAAATGTTAGAAAGGCAAAACGACGCCGAACAATTGACAGCCAGGAGTAATTCACAATGATACGCACCCTAAGCAAAGTAATTGCCTTCACAATCATCGGGATGATATTGGTCTTGGGTTTACTTTTTGGGGAAGGGCTATATGGCCACTTTCACAAATACTCTTTCCCAGGTCCTTTATCTGCGGTCCAAGCTGCTGAACCCAAAGCCACCGAGTCCAATCTCAAGGGAGGCTTTTCATCGCATGCTGAGTTCGAACAAGAATGCGGCCACTGCCATGCCCCCCTCCACTGCGTAACCGATACCAAATGCCAAGACTGCCATATGGAGATCGCTGAACAGCGCGGCACAGCCGTGGGATTGCACAGCCGACTCCCCGGCGTCGATGAATGTCAAACCTGTCACACCGAACATCAGGGCCGCGAGGCATCCATCACCAATTTCGCCTTTCACAATATCGATCATGAATTGCTGTCGGGGTTTAGCTTAGTCAATCACGAGTGGGATTATGAAAATAATGCCATGTCTTGTAAAAGCTGCCACAGCAAAGGCCGATATGGGAATGAAGCACTCGATTGCATTACCTGCCATATCAGCGAAAACCACGATCAAATGGCGGAACACATGGATGTTTATGGATCAGATTGCCTTCCATGCCACGATGGTAATGCACGGTGGGCTGAATTTGATCATGATCAAATTTACCTTTTGGATGGCGAACACAAAGATGCAGAATGCTCAGCCTGCCATATTGAGAGAGTTTTTACCGGCACACCCAGGGATTGTGCAAGTTGTCATCTGGATGAAAAAATGTACGGTGAAATATTTGGAGACAAATGCGAACGCTGTCACGCCACAAGCGCCTGGCTCCCGGCACAACTGACCGTTCACACTTTCCTCGTTGATCATGGTGAAGAGACCAGCTCCACGAACTTAACTTGTGAAACCTGCCATGAAAACACCTACACCGAATATCCTTGCTACAGTTGCCATGATGTGCAAGAGATGAAAGATTATCACTTAGATATCGAAATTGATGCGTTTGAAAATTGTATCGATTGTCATCCTACCGGCCGCGAAGGTGAAGCAGATGCCTTTATGGAAACGGATACTGGTTTGTAAATTTAGAAAAAGCCAAAAACACGGCCTGCTATCACACACTTTGGCAGAGGAGAAAGAATGATGAAAAAGATATTGGCTCTTCTCGTTGGAATCAATCTGATCATAGGGATCACGGTTCTGGGATTATTCTATTTGACAGAAACTTATCCACTCGATCCCGGCGACAATTTCTACGGTTTGCAGTTGACAGCCGAAAACTGGCGGTTAGGATTAACTGCACGAGGTGAAAAACAAACCGATCTGGCGATCACGATCGCTGAACGTCGTTTAGCGGATCTAGCTCAAGCTGATAACCCGACAGAAATTGAGATCGCGCTGGCGGCTTTTGAAACGGCCCTCGATAGAGCAACGCAGCTAGTTAGAGACCTGGATGGGGCAACAGAAACCGAACCCGCTGAAGTTCCAACCTTCAATTTGCTCTTATCAAAAGCTCAGCTCGTTATGTATGCAATTGATAAAAGATACAACGCTGAAAGTGTCGCGAGTCTTCGAACTAAAATTGACAATTTAATCGTGATTAGCCCTCCTGGACAAGCAAATGATATCGCCGGCACCGATTATGAAGGACCGCTGCTAATTGATGCAGAGGTAATATCTTTCTTGGGTCAAGAGATCGATCATGATGTGTACCCGCTCTTGGGCAAACACCAGACCGTAGACTGCCTCTCTTGCCATCCGACCGGGAAATATGTCAATACACCGACAGAGTGCGAAGATTGTCATGCAGATATCGTGGCTCCGGTAGAAGTTGACGCCGTCCAACGAATAAACAACCAGTTTTCAAATTATTTCAACTCTTCAGTGATTTATCCAGAACACTTCGAAGGGGCTTGTATTGAATGCCATAACGAAGAAAGCTGGGTACCGACAGAATTCGATCATCGAGGTATTTTCGAGTGTCTCACTTGCCATGTTGAAGACACACCAGATCCAACCAGTGAGACCCACGAGATTCATGAAATTTATCCCCAACAGTGCATAATCTGCCATGAAGACACCGAATCTTGGGAAGAAATTTCGTACCAACATATTGGTAACGATGAATGTGCTTCTTGTCATCAGGCAGAAGCGCCCGAAGAACACTACGTTGAAAAAACCTGCATCCAATGCCATACCGATACCGAAGACTGGAATATTTTTGAATTCGATCATGAAGGCTATATCGAATGTGAATCCTGTCACACTGGTCCAACTGACCATTATTTAGGAAAATGTGCTGCCTGTCATGGGAATACAAGTTCATGGCTCGAATACAACTTTATCCATATCAGTCTTTACGACTGTCAATCATGTCACACCGCGAGCACGGACCATTACTCCGGGCAATGCAGTAACTGCCACTCCAATCTTGCCTGGCTGCCTGCGAAATTCAAACACAGGAACTATTCGGCCTATACTTGTGTAACTTGCCACGAGGACGATGATCCTCCTGGGCATTATGGGAACGCCTGCGGACGATGCCATACCACTGTTTCCTGGTCGCAAATCTTACTCGACCACTCCGGGAAGACAGCCTGTCTTGATTGCCATTCATCTGATGAACCGAGTAACCATTATGGGGATAAATGCGGCAAATGTCATAATACATCCGACTGGGGTTCGTACTCCTTTGACCACAGTGGCTTTACAGATTGTTATGCTTGCCACAGAATCAGACGCTCCCTCAGGGCACTATGGCAATCTGTGCTCAAAATGTCACAATACAACTAATTGGTCGAACTATAATTTTGATCACTCCGGTTATTCAGATTGTGTTGGCTGCCACTCCCCGCCCTCTGGCCACTACAGCGGTCAATGTTCAAACTGTCATAACACCTCTGATTGGAGTAATATCTCATATTCCCACTCCGGCAATTCAAAATGTACAGGTTGTCACCAGCCTCCAAATGGACACTGGCCAGGACAGTGTGGGAATTGCCATACCAGCACTTCAAATTGGAACTCCTTAAAATTTGACCATCAAGGCTATTCGGATTGTAAATCTTGCCACGGTAGTGACCGGCCAGGGGCACCCCACCCGAGCTACGGTCAATGTTCAAGATGCCACACAACCAATAACTGGATCGTTCCCACAGCTACGCCTACGCCGATCCCTTCTGATACGCCGGTACCCACAGCAACGGATACACCTGAACCAGAACCGACCGCAACGAACACCAGTGTGCCCACCGATACCAATACACCCGAACCCACGAGCACGGGGACGATCACCGAAGTTCCACCAACAAATACGCCGGAGCCTACAAATACACCTGTTCCACCGACAAACACCCCCGTCCCTCCGACGAATACACCAGTACCGCCAACCCCCACACCCCCACATCATGATGGTGAAGATTGCTCAACCTGTCACGACTAGTGTTCCCCCATGAGAAAAAACTGCTCCTGAAAATCGGAGCAGTTTTTTCTTTTATCTTTCCTTCAACTCTAACAGTTCATCCACTAACCGCTAATGACTTATCTCATATCTCCACAAATTCGACCGCCCGCGTCTCGGTATCCAAGAGAGCAATTGTGCTGCGACCTTGCAACCCCATCAACTCACCCGGATTGAGGAGAAGTGTATCACCGACCCATTCTTCATTCGCGATATGATCGTGTCCATAGCAGACCACATCATAGCTACCACCTTCGGCAATGGTACGAGCAATTTTTGGATAGTGGTTAACTGCGATCTTAAACCACCTAATTCGAGGTGTGCAAAATCGCCGTGCAAGGTAATATTTTCAGCTTGGGAAGCTACTTCTGCGATCAGGCCCTTATCCCCATCATTATTGCCCCAAACCAGATGGACTGGTTTGCCGTCGGTCCCTTTGATGAGACGGATAATCATAAAGGGGGCAACTAAATCTCCACAGTGGATCACAGCATCCGCTTCAGCCAGGTGCGGCATCGCTGCGGCCAATTTCCAAATATTGTCGTGGCTGTCACTTACAATGGCAATCTTCATGTAATGCTCCAGATAAAAGGTTTGTCTTGAAAATCAAATTTCTATTTTTTAGTTTCATCTTGATGTGTAAATCGATAACCAGATTGCGGCCAAATCGCCGGAGAAACGGCCATCACGTTGTATCCACATTTAGATCAACTAGATTTAGGGCAAGTTCACGTTGAAGTTGCTCTCGAAAGATGAGCGTATCCCAAAAATGATGCTGTGTATCCAAAAAAAGATGCGCATTTCTGGCCTGATCTGACTGATCATGTGGAGAAGCGGTACACTTTGCGTTTGGAACGATGAGGTGGCTGCCAAATCTGGGCAGAATATCTCAAGCACCCAAACAAGAAAATCTCCTGTGGGGGTTTGGATTCAAATGTAAGTGAGAGTTGGGCAATTTCTTGTGAAGTTGAATTGAGCATACAATGAACCTTTTGGAGCTCCAGAGCGTCATTGTTGAGATTATACCCTGCCCAGCCTTCTCGTAAATTGTGATAAACTACATGCCGTTTGGATAATAGAACCAATGGAAAATTAATTGATGAACTTCAAAAAAACCATTCTTGTTTACATTATTTCTGTCATCGCCTTGGCAATATCTTTTGGAGCCGGGTTCTTCTTGCATGCCAAATTGTACCCGACCAGAGCACATTTCCCAGTTCTGAGTGAATCGTATGAATTAAATTCTTGACCACGGCTATGACGATACCCCAGATCCACCTGAGATGGAGTATGGTGCCATTCACGGGATGGTTGGCGCTTATGGAGACCCGCATACCCGTTTTGTAGAACCGGTTCAAGCGGAATTCAACAACGATAGGCTGACCGGCAGTTACGGAGGCATCGGTGCCCAATTAAGCCGCGATGCAGATGGTTTTATCGTGCTCCACCCTTACCCAGAAAGCCCAGCCAGTGAAGCGGGAATTGAAGACGGTGACCGTTTGATCCAAGTGGATGATCTGGAAATCACCCCCAATATTCCAATGGACGAGGTTATTGCTGAAATCCGCGGACCTGAAGGAAAAAAGGTTGACTTGGTAATCACCCGCCCACCCGATTTTTCTGAAATGAAATTTAGCGTTAAGCGGGCTGAGATACTTTTGCCATCGGTAGCCTATCATCTCGATGCAACCGAACCACTGCTCGGTGTGGTGCAGGTAAATGTCATTGCATCCAGCACACCAGCCGAAATCAAAGAAGCTGTTGCTGACTTGCAATCGCGCGGCGCAACACATTTCGCATTGGATTTGCGGAGCAATGGCGGTGGTTTATTGATAGAGGGGGTTGACATCGCCCGCTTATTCCTAACGGAGGGGATTGTAATTCAACAGCAGTATAAAGGTGAGGACGTAAAAACCTACGAGGTAGAGGAACTAGGTCCATTGAAGGATATCCCACTGATCATTTTGGTGGACCAATATACCGCCAGCGCAGCCGAAATTATTTCAGGGGCAATGCAAAATCACGATCGAGCACCTTTGATCGGTACGCCCACCTTCGGCAAAGATTCGGTACAACTGGTCTTTGAATTACAGGATAATTCCAGCCTAAGCGTGACCTCTGCCAAATGGTGGATACCAGGGTTGGAACCGCCGCTCGGCGAGGGCGGGCTGCAACCTGATATTACGGTGTCTACTGAAAATGCTGGGGATAACGATCCCTTTATAGAAGCTGCAATCCGATATTTCTTTGGTGAGTAAATGAGTAATAACGATTATCTGGCTGAAACTCAGCCCACTCGAACAGTATCATGGTCTCCATCTCCCCCACCCAAACGCCGGCGATGGGGATGCTGCGCTATTTTTCTTCTGCTGCCAATTTTAATCAGTATGTGTGTTGTGGTCGGCCTTATCTTTGCCGGTGGACGGACGAATATTCTGGTTCTGGGGTTGGACTCGCGGGAGCCAGGTTCTGATCTGGGCCGCAGCGACACAATCATATTGACTACATTTGTGCCTCCGGAACCTTACCTTGGAATGCTTTCAATCCCGCGGGATTTGTGGGTAACGATCCCAGTACATGGCGAAAACCGTATCAATACCGCCCACTTTTTTGCGGAAGCAAATATTCCCGGCAGCGGACCAGAGGTCACCATGGAAACAGTCCGTCAAAATTTTGGTGTGGATGTCCATCATTACGTCAGAATTCGCTTTGATGGATTTTTGGATCTGGTTGATTTGCTGGGTGGGGTTGATATTGATCTGCCAGTTGCGATGTCTGGTTACCCGGAGGGAAACCATCATCTCAACGGAGAACAAGCGCTGGCTTTCGTGCGGGACCGTGCGGGAAGCGATGATTTTTACCGGATGCAGCGCTCACAAATATTCATGAAAGCACTTTGGAAGCAGGTAATGAACCCTGCTATGCTTAAGCAACTGCCAAATATAATTCCTTTGGTTATCGAAATGGTGGATAGTGATATCCCCATTAGCAAATGGCCGTTATTAGCCATCACAATGTTCCGCGTTGGACCAGATGGCATAGATGCACGGGTGATCTCACGAGAAATGACCAATCCGTTCACTACTTCGGGAGGGGCTCAGGTATTAGGTCCTAATTGGGCGGTAATCAACCCCGTTTTATTCGAGATTTTTGGGCAGTAAAGTTATTCAATTGATCGAAATAACCAAGTTTTCTCTACAGCTGGCTTCATTTTTCTCTTTCTATGCTAAAATCACGCTATGAGTTTTAAAGTTGTCGCAACCAACCGCAAAGCGCGGCATAATTATTTTTTATCAGATACTTTCGAGGCTGGTCTCGCTTTGACAGGGAGTGAGATTAAGTCGATTCGCGCCGGGACAGATCAGTATCAAAGAAGCTTATATTCAAATTGAAAATTTTGAAGCCTGGCTCATGAATGCTCATATCGCTCCTTACAAACAAGCCAGCTATTTAGGCCATGAACCACGGCGAAAGAGAAAGCTTTTGCTACACCGTAAAGAGATCGACCGCTTATGGGATGATGTCCGCAAAAAAGGGGTCACCATTGTACCCACGCGGGTTTATCTTAAAAATGGGCGTGCGAAAATTGAAATCGCAATTGGTAGGGGCAAAAAACAATATGACAAACGCCATGAGATCGCCAAACGCGATGCCCAAAGAGATATGGACCGCAACCTTCGACGGCGTGATTATTAAAATCTATGAAACCTTGGAGTGCTCTACCTAAGCCATTAGAAAAGCGAAGTCCTCACCCATCCACCATTGGGGGGATAAACCGGTTGCCTGAGGCTCAGAAACGGGCCGTTTACGCCAGAGTGATTCCTCCAGAACTACTCGAAAAATATCATATCAATCAAGATTTATTCGATGAGGGGGGCAATGATTTATTTTTGCTCAACTGTCCAACCAAGAGTACCAGCGCAGAAATCACACTTTTCCACAAGTTCGGTTTTCCTGATCCAGTTTTGTACGGACATATTACCGATACAATCAATGGGCAAATCCATATTTTATTCTACGTACTCAATGACCCTGAAGCACCACGTTTTGAAATCGACCGTTTACCCGATGGTCGCCTGACTCAGCTTGGAACCAAACACCGCAATATCGAAGCGGAGATAGCAGCTATGAATGCTGGTCTTTCGCCGGGACAAATTCGTCGAGGGCCACAAATGCTTCGGCCTGCTATGGTAACTTTTGAGACTTTCATCCAGAGCCTCGAACACGATCTTCATTTTGCTGAACCGCTCTTTTACCATAATGCAGTCATCTTTGAGCGCTACGGATTCACATATCAGCAAGGCCGCCGCTTGATGCAGCGCATCCAGGCGGGTTTTGATCCTGGGGGTGTTTTACTGCCCTTGTTAGACGGCAGCACGCCCTTCCGCCAACCAGAGGCGGCTCACAGCATCCGATTACGCTCTTGGGCTATTCATGATGGTGTTTTAGGTGAGCCCTTCCACAACGTAACCATGTACAAGCAGATTGGCAAACATGCAAATGTTTCCACCTGCTCAGGCTGTAATTGGTAAATTTGCATGCTTTCAAATAATTTCATCGCCCTGCTCATCACGTTTGTGGCTGCCGTCACCTGGCTGCGAATCAATGATTTCGCCGCTCACCGCGGCTGGATCAGCGGCCACTTAAGCCGAAAAATCATCCATATTGGCACTGGACCAATCTTCGTGCTTTGCTGGCTACTTTTCAATGAAGCGCCTTCGGCTCGTTTTCTGGCAGCCCTCGTACCTGGGCTAATCACTGTGCAATTTTTGTTCGTCGGCCTGGGGATTATCAAAGACGAAGCTGCGGTAAAGGCAATGTCTCGCACGGGCAATCCCAAAGAAATTTTGCGCGGGCCTTTATTTTATGGCATCATTTTTGTCGTCTTGACCATCATTTATTGGAAAGGCTCTCCCATTGGAATGGTTGCTTTGATGTTGATGTGCGGCGGCGATGGCCTGGCGGATGTGATCGGCAGGCGATTTGGTCGGATGAAATTGCCATGGGCGAAAGATAAATCCTGGCTGGGGTCTTTAGCGATGTTCTTGGGGGGTTGGTTGTTCGCCCTTGGAATTTTGGGTGTGTACATCCAAGCTGGGATTTTCCCCGGTCCGTTGAGTAACTATCTTCCTGCAATTACCTTGATCGCTCTGGCTGGAACCGCGACAGAATCCCTCCCGATCAATGATTTGGACAATATCACCATAACCCTGACTGCTGTTTTCCTCGGCCATATTCTTTTCTAATTTCAGCTCTCATCAAAATTTAAGCTACTCTGATTTGACGGGAGATAATAATTTTGATAAAATTTATCAAAATTAGTCTACATTCACACATACGAGGTGTATCAATGGTGCTGGCTGAACAAACTAAAGTAGAAACAATTTCTCTAACAACGGCTGCTGCAGATGCAGTTCGTGATTTATTGGCAAAGCGCGATCTCGAAGGTTATGGTTTGCGAGTTTATATCAAAGGTGGAGGCTGTTCTGGGTATCAATATGGCATGGCCCTGGATGACAATATCCGTGATGAAGATCTGATCACAGAATGTCATGGTGTTAAAGTGATTGTCGACGAAGTTTCAATTGATTATATGCGCGGCGCCACCGTTGATTTTGTGGATGACCTAATGGGCAGCGGTTTCAAGGTTGAAAACCCCAATGCAGCTGCATCCTGTGGCTGTGGCAGTTCTTTCCGCACCCAAGATGGTGAAGCTCCCCAAAGTAACGCCGGTGGTTGCAACGGTTGCGGATAAACTTCTTACTAAGAATTAAAAAGGCCGGAAAATTCCGGCCTTTTTTTCTTACTATCACAGGTTAGTAAGCAAACAACTTTAACAGTGAATGCCAGGGACAATCAGAAAACTCATCATCTGCGGCGCAGAAAAGATAAGATCAATCCAAAAAATCCCAGAACCGCTAAACCGGTAATTACAAGCCCCATCGGTATTCCACCGGTTCCCGACGAAATATTCTCTGCTGGAAAGGTTGGAATTACGAGTTGCGGTGGCGGCGTGAAGGTTGGCATTCGAGTCGCAGGTATATCTACCACAAATTGCGATGCCAAAGTTGGATCTATGGTTGGTGTGACACGGGGGGTCGGTGTCGGTGGGGCTTCAGTAATTGGAAGTTCGCCAAATACCTGGGTGAGCGGAGCATAAATCCAACCAATTCCATTCTCAACTCCTGGATAAACGATCTGAATCCAGGTGCCACCAGGCAAGCGTCCCAAAGCTGGAGCTTGCTGACGATTAAGTAATACGCCGATTTTTGGATAATCTGTTCCAGGACCAGAACGCACGTTTATTTGTTCTTCAGGGTCGGAAACAACAATAATATAAGGACCCGCTGCTGTCCCCGTCACAGTCGGGATCGCAACTGTGGGCTGTTGATTTTGGTCACTTTGTGGACCAGACGCCTGAGCCGTCTGCATAAAAGCCAGAACAACAGCAATCGTGATTAATAGTATGGGAAAAATTAATTTCAGGGGAAGCCGCTTCATTATTACTCCGCTAATATGCTATGGCATTGTCCGTTTTTTACTTCCGATATCAGGGGCCGTATTAGACAGTCAATGCTTAAGGTTTGTCCAAACTCAGATTCTGATAAATCAGAAGTTATTTCCGGACAAACCCTAACTACTTAGCAACAAACGCAAGTATACCAAGATCTGTTCCCAATGGCATTCTTGATATAATGTAGGGCAAATTAAATCAGCTATCTAATAAAATCGACGGCATTATGGAAACAAAAATTTTTCACGGTGAGATCACCCCTCAAGATTTTGCTCGGGCGTTAGTAGGCGAATTTAACCAGGGGAACCTGCGCGCCCAACAAATTGGTAGAAACAAAGAGATTGTCGTTCAAATTGGGACCCGCCAGATGCGCCGTTCCGGGGGCGATACAGCACTAACAGTCACTTTAAAAAAAGTGGAGGACGGCGTTGCCATCCAGGTTGGTAAACAATCCTGGCTAGGTATCGCTGCCAGCTTGGGGACTACGGCTCTGGCTGCGATCCGCCATCCATTTCATTTGCTGGGGCGCTTGGATGATGTTGCTCAGGATATTGAAAGCCTGCAAATTGATGAGCGGGTTTGGGATGTGATTGAAAAAACTGCCAAAATCAAGGGGGCTTCATTTGAACTCTCTGAACGATTAAAAAGGATGGTATGCACTTACTGCAATACCGCAAACCCGGTCGGTGAGCCAAGCTGTATTGCCTGTGGTGCCCCCATGGGCAATTCACAACCAGACACCTGCCGCCATTGTGGTTTCGTGGTTCACAAAGCAGAAAGTATCTGCCCTCACTGCAAAAAAAGATTGTAAACTAGCATTTATGGGGTTCCAAATACTGCTTGCCTAATTTCAGGTAATTTGCTTTCTGCTGCTTGCCGGCCTATTTCGATTAACTCTTTTCGTTTCGCAAAGCGTAAATAGGTGAAACCGCCAATTTCTGGGGAAATCAAACAATCAGCGCTTTCCATACCGCCGCCAGCATGTCTGAGCACAATTTCAAAAGAATTAACCAGATGGCTGATAAACCCCCAACGGGGGCGAATCAAGGGTTTAAATACATCCACACCAATCACATAATCTGCGCCCATCTCTTGCACAACCGATACCGGGACAGCATTGACAAAGATACCATCAGCCAAACGCTTACCGTTCCAATCAACTGGAGCAACCAGCCCTGAGACTGAACAACTGGCTTCAACGGCGGGAGCGACGGGACCTTTTGAAATAACGACCCCCTCATCTGCATCAATATCCGTTGTGACAACCGCCAAGGGAATCTGCAAATCTTCGAAGGAGGGGGTTTCAAATATTTCATCAATAAGAGTGCGAATCCCTCGAAAGCTGACTAATCCATCTGAACCAAAATGTGGGCGAACTATCCTGAACCATGTAATCTTTTTCGAGAGATTGATGATTTCATCTAAAGGCACCCCGGTGCAAAAAGCCGCTCCAATAATGGATCCCACACTGGTTCCGGCAACATAATCAATGGGAATCCCCTCTCGAAGTAAAACCTCGATCACCCCTAAATGGGCAAATCCCCGCACAGCGCCCCCTCCTAAAGCTAAACCTATTTTTTTTCGTGGTTTCATCAATAAATCTCCAATTTCCGTACCCGTAATTTCGTTAGTGGAGTATAGCACGAGCCAACAGGTGCAACAGCCCCATATTGACAGGTAGTTTTAAACACGGTATACAAATATTAATACAAATTATGAGATTATGGCGTGAACGACAAAGGTGGTATATGAAAAAGGGACAGTCAGGACAAGGTAAAACTGCTCTCGTGCTAGCAGGTGGAGGTTTGACCGGGGTGGTTTACGAAATGGGGGCATTAAGAGCTATCGACGATTTATTGATGGATCGAACCGTGAATGACTTTGATATTTATGTAGGCACCAGCGCGGGGGCCATCGTGGCTTCAGGCTTAGCAAACGGATACACCCCTGAAATGCTGCTGCAAACCATCGAGGGGTCGCATCCAGAAATTCAGCCTCTCTCCCGCCAACATATCTTTGCTCTCAATACTCGAGACCTGCTCCGAAGCAGCTTGCGGTTACCCTCAACCCTAACGAGCGCTTGGGCGCATTATCTGCGCAATTACGGGGATATGTCGTTTGTAGATTTAATTTGGTCCCTGACCGAAGTTCTCCCTGCTGGAATTTATGATGGTATGGCACTCGAAAAATATCTGCGCCAAATTTACAACAGCGATGGCTACACGAATTACTTCCGGCGGCTTCAGCGTGAGCTCTATATCATTGCAACCGATTTAGATACTGGAGAACGGGCGGTTTTCAGTAAAAAGAATATGGCTCATGTGCCCATTTCGATGGCGGTCACTGCGTCGTCCGCTTTGCCGATCGTCTATAAGCCGGTGAGAATTGGTGAAAATGAATACGTCGATGGGGGGATGCGGGGTAATGCCAGCATTGACGTTGCCATCGAGCACGGCGCAAATTTAATTATTTGTATCAACCCCATGGTGCCATACAATAACAGCGACCGTCATTCAATCCCGTTCTTCGGTCCAGATGGCGGTTACCTCAGCGGAAAGGGCATACAGGCAATCTCGAATCAGGTATCGAAAATTGCTGGGCATGCCAGCCTGCACTATCATGTCAAACAACTTCGCCGCCAACACCCCGAAGTGGATATCATCTTAATCGACCCCACCCAGATGATTATAAAATGACCTTCTACAATATCATGCGCTACTCTGCCAGACTTACGGTAGGCCGCCACGGCTTCGAGGCAGTCACTCTTGATCTGGCGGAGGATTTCCCTAGATATAAAGAAATTCTTGCCCGACACGGCATCCCTATCTCTCGACGGTTGGTCATTCGAGAATTGAAAGAAATTCAGGAATCCGGCTACAATCCCGAAACGATAAAGCGGGTTTTGGAAGCTCGACAGCCTGGATGCAGCCGTGGGGAACGGAATACACCCCAGTGTCAATTGAACAGTTCCTTAGCACAATTGGAGCTCATCCTGGATCAAATGGGGGCCTGGGGGATTAAAAAGTTCTCCAAAAAGGAGCATCCAGCGTTATTTATGGATGGTTGCAGATATCGAAGATGGCGATCACCCCAAACCTTGATCCTGCAACACCTGGGGATAGTAGGTTCTGCCCTGTTGGAAGATATCAGCAAAGGACAACGCTTTCCAAATTGGACCGCGCAATTTCAGTTCCCCATTTGAAAATCCCTGTTTAATAGAGTATTCATCCAATAAGATTAGATGCAGTGTTTCCACTGTCATCCCAATTTCCAGGTCGGCGCGACCATTGACAGGTCCATAATCGATAGTCACCGGTCGCTTGCGCGCATTGATGGTGATATGAGCATCTGGGTCGGACAAATTGAGCCGAATGATCATACGAGAAGAAACCAGGGCGTCAACTGGATTTGGCTCCATTTCGCGCATGCTCTCAAAAAGGGCTTGCATCACTTTATAAATTAGTTGGTCGTCGGTGTAAAAGGGCATTGGGTTATCCACGGAATACGGAACGTCGTTGAGCCAAGCGCGAATTGATCATCTCTTGGACTACATTTCGCACTTGATCAGATAATTGTGAGACCAGCACTAAATTCTGAGCGGAATCAGGTGGGTACTCATCCGTAGGGATTGGGCTGCCAAAATCAATATACCATTTGGTTGGGAAAGGGATAAATCCCAGCAAACCAGTCCAAGGAAAGCGCAATGAAATTGGGAAGAATGGGAAACCGATTAACTTAGCAATTGTCTTCGATTTATAGAGAGAAACATAGGTTTCCTCGGCACCAACTACTGATACTGGAATCATCGGGGCATGCGTGCTGAGTGCCATTTTCACAAAACCACCGCGCCCAAAGCGTGCCAAACGATAGCGATCTTTGAAGAGCTTTCCCACGCCTTTATAACCTTCTGGAAAAACCGCGACCAGTTCATCTTGTTCCAGAAGGCGAGTTCCATTTTCAACAGTGGCTAATACTTGTCCACCGCGTTCTAAAATTGTGGAAATAAAAGGTACAGTCGGGAACCAGGTGGCATAGAGATTGCGGGAAAGGCGTTGAGCAGGATGCTCACTATAAAGCGCCGTGCTGACCATTGCTCCATCCCAGGGTAGTTGTCCCGAATGATTCGAAACTAAAAGCGCGCGCCCAGTTTCAGGAATATTTTCAAACCCGCTGGTTTCAATGCGCCAGTATTTGTAGTACATAAATTCAAAGAACGGGCGAACCACCTCTACAAACTCCCAATCAAGTCCCCATTCATCGGTCTCAAAATCTCCTGTGAAACGCCGCTTCACAAAATCTGCCTGGTATTGGATCGAATAGTTGATCATAAACCAGAGACCTTTCCAGGTTTCGATATCCAATAAATCTTCATTGATGGTTTCACGCAACCGTTCTGTAATTCCAAGTTGGATGTTTACAGGAAAGTTCGGCAAATTTTCTTTGAACAAATCAACCATATTACGGGGAGAGAATGGAGGCGGCTCATATTCAGGCTGCATCTCCTTGAGACGTTCAACCAGCTCGTCCAATTCTTCGCGGAGTTCAGCTCGCAAACGCGCATCTTGCTCCTCTTTGGTTTCGCCTTTCGGTTCAGGAAGGTGAACACGGCAATATTCACCTCCATGTAATGCATAGTTTTTACAGGGATTGCCAGCCTTGGTAATACCCACACAGCGAGAACGAGTTTCTTCACTCATTTTCATCTCCATTTAGATCTGCCACTGAATCCAATTGTGGCTTGCGATTTTGTCTGCGCCGTTCAATAATCCCTTTCAACCGATCAGCGTCATAGGCCCGGGAAATTGCTTCTGGGACATATTGCTTTACCCGTTTTTGATCTGCAAATGCTTGCAAAGCGTCTTCGGCTAAAAATTGAGGGGAAAACTGGAGTATATCGCGCATTTTTTGAAGATCGCCCACCCAGCGGTAGCGGATATAGTCCAGTTCGAGTGGGATGCGTTTTGAGAGCCGTAGTCCAGAACCGCCCATCATGCTGTAACCCCAATAGGCGAATAAGTGGAAAACTGGGATCCGGATTTTTCCAACAATTCCAGTTACTTTGGATAGGGGCATTAAATCTTTTGCAGCGATATTGAAAACACCTGGGTGATCCTTATCGACTACGTGCGCAATTGCACCTACAATATCATCTTCATGAATGAGCTGCATCATGGGATCAAAACCCATTAACGTAGGAGATAACGGTTCCTGCAGAAACTTTGTCATTGGGGATTCAGCAGTCGGACCAACAATATTTGCAAAACGAAGGATTGATAGCACTTTATCTGGATATTGACCCCGAAAGCCATTGCAAAACGATTCAATTTCCATCAAATCTCGAATAGAACCAAAAGCTCGGCTGCCCCCGAGTTCAGTTTCTTCTGTTATATATGCCGGGTTCTTGAAACCAGCGCCATAAACCGCAGTGCTGCTCATCAAAATAATTTTCTTCACGCCAGATTCCGCACAAGCACCCAAAACCTTTATTGTGCCCATTACGTTATGATCGAAGATCGACTCTGAGGGGCGGGTACTTTCCTTAAAAGCTAAATGACAGACAATCTCGACGTGTTCAGATTTGAAAAGATCAACCAATAGTGGGTTGCGAATATCCGCCTGGATAAAGTCTAATCCTTCAATGGCATCCTTTGGCTGCACAGTGTCTAGACCCAGAACATGGTTTCTAGGGTCAGCAGCCAACTTTTGGGCCACACGATAGCCCCAGTAACTTGCTACACCTGTTACAAGGATTACTTTCTTTTCGCTCATAATATCTCCAAAGGAATCTGTGAATCAGCCGTCGATCGATCCAGCAATAAAACCAGGCAATCTCAAAATTGTCTAAATCCTGAAATATACTCATGGATTAATGCAAATTCCCTAACGACAATTTCTCTGAACGTAGTATAGCGGACTGAAATAGTACCGTCAAGCAATCGAGTTTTATTTTCCGCCCGAAAAATATTAAGGGAGGGGCCTTGACGTTATGACGCGGTGTGTTATAATTTCGTCGACGCGGTGCGTCATAAACGAACTAACCTTTCCCTACAATCAATCGTTTTCTGGAGGTAGAAAATGGCAAAAACTAAAGAAAAAACCAATGAAGAACCTATTGAAGAAAGCAAGAGTTTTACAGAGATGGCCCGCAAAGTTATGTTGGCAACCATCGGCGCAGTCGCTTTAGCGCAAGAAGAAGCAGAGGCATTCATTAGGAAGTTGATCGACCGTGGTGAGATCGCCGAATCTGATGGCCGCAAGATGATGGATGATCTCAAAGATAAACGCAAGAAGAAAACCAAAGAAGCTGAGGACGAATTAGACAACCGCGTTTCTCAAATATTAGAACGTACAGGTGTTCCCACAAAATCTGATATCGATGCCTTAAGCGATAAAATTACCGCGCTGACCAAAAAGATCGACGAACTCAAAGAAGCTCAATCTTAGACTCTCAATACTTGAAAGAAAAAGGGAGAGGGCCACAAACTACCTCTCCCTTTTTCTTTTGTTCAGACCCGCTTATAATCAACAAAATACCGAAATAATTCAGAAAAGAATCAAATTATACTGAGAGCAAACAATGCGCGTAATAAAACGCTACTCAAACCGAAAACTCTACGATACCCAAGAAAAACAATATATCACCCTGGAAGAAATTGCTAATCTGGTGCGTGCAGGGGAAGAACTTCAGGTTTTGGACAATACGTCTGGTGAAGATTTGACCGCCCTTACGCTATCACAAATTATCCTGGAACAAGAGAAAAAACAAAAGGGGTTCCTACCCCACTCTGTATTGAATGCCTTGGTTGAAGCCGGCGGCAAACCGATGAGTTCTCTACGTCAACGATTAGAAATCCCGTTGGGTTTTTTGCGACAAGTTGATGATGAAATTGAGCGTCGTATTCAAACGCTTATCCAGCGCGGAGAACTTGCTGAAGAATTGGGACGAAAACTTCGGGATCAATTATTGGAACACAGCCCCTTAATTAGCTCAGCTTCAAATATAAATGACGAAAAAATTGAAAAGGCACTCAAAGACCAGGATGTTCCCACAAGCGAGGATTTCCAGGTGCTCATCGAGCAAATTGAAACACTATCAACAAAAATTAACGAACTTGAATAATTATCTGGCTTACACAAAATGATCCGCCTGGCAGGAACCGCCAAACGATCCTTCATATTTCCAAGCGACATCCAAACAGCGATTCAGTTTTTCGCTGATATGGGTGGACTGTTCAAGTATTTACCCCATATTACTCTGATCAAAACGTACTCTAAAACTCAATTTCGAGTTTTATACAGCTCCACAGAACTCTCCATTTACCGCATTCAACTTTATTGCGATTTAGAGGTCACATTTGATGATGAAAATGATACGATCATTGTAGGGATGCTAAATGGAAAAAAGCCCATCAAACCCAAAGCGGGGATGCATTCAAGTCGTGGAGTAGCCAATTTTATCAGCACATCAGAATTCAAAACGGAAGGAGAGCAGACCCGAATTTACTATCATTTAAATCTGCAAGGGGAATTACCAAAACCACATGCCTTTAGTTTTGTTCCGGATACCATAACTGACCATATTGCGGAGAGCATTGCCAAAAGGAGAATTTTTGAAATTGCAGATGGCTTCATTACTGGATCACTAGCAGATTATGGCAGGAAAAATTTCAAAGCTATCTGACTGTTTTGAGAAATCTCGCAAAAACGCAGGTTGAGTAGGCCATAAGCTATATCGAAACCCGTTGTTGCGTTTTTCAAGCTTCGAAGGGCTCCTTCGGAGCGACTCTGCCGGCGAAAAACCGAAAATGGCGAGTAGCCAAAAAATATTGCCAAAAAGAGCTAACAATTCAGGTCACGCCATTTGTGCCCATCACGCTCGATGAATTGGTCTGCAAGTTGAGGCCCCCAGGTGCCAGCTTCATAAATAGGAAGATTTTGAATTGGATCTTCTTGCCACCCATCTAAAATTCCAGTGGTAAAGGTCCAGGCACAGCGCACTTCATCGGAACGAGTAAATAACGTTGCATCTCCGAGCATGCAATCCAGCAGCAATCGCTCATATGCTTCAGGGGGATCTCCACCATAAGTCTCTTCATAATTGAAATCCATAGAAACAGGCTCGATCTGATTAATTGGTCCAGGGGCTTTCGCTCCAAAACTTAGGGTAATCCCCTCGTCAGGTTGAATATTCAATACAAGTACATTAGGCGCAGCTCCAGCCATGTTTTTCCAACCAAATAAAGATAGTGGCACCTGTTTGAATTGAATCGCAACCTCAGTTACTCGCCGAGGGAGCCGCTTTCCAGAACGCACATAGAATGGAACGCCAGCCCAGCGCCAATTATCAACGTACAATCGGGCGGCCAAAAAGGTTTCGGTTACAGAATTTGCAGCGACCCCAGTAGCATCTTTATAACCTGGGACGCGTTTATCACCGACACGACCTGCAACATACTGAGCCCGAAGCGAATTCTCAACGGCATCAGCACCCCGCATCGGACGCAAAACCCGTAAAACTTTAACCTTTTCGTCACGAACCGGGTCTGCATCGAAGGCGGTTGGGGATTCCATTGCGGTGAGAGAAAGCAACTGTAAAATATGATTTTGGAACATATCCCGGATCACACCGGAGGTTTCATAATACCCAGCACGCGTCCCCACACCAACCGTTTCAGCAACAGTAATCTCGACATGATCGACATACCTGCGGTTCCAAAGGGGTTCAAATATCCCATTTGCAAACCGAAAAACCAAAATGTTTTGGACGGTTTCTTTTCCCAAATAATGGTCTATTCGGTAAACCTGATGTTCAGAAAAAACTTGATGGATGGCATCATCTAGTTCAATCGCTGATGCCAAATCGCGGCCATACGGTTTCTCTACCACAATGCGCGTCCAACCAGAAATTGGATGGGGTAGTTTGGCAGCCCCTAGAAGCTCAACGATAGTGGTATACGCCCCCGGAGGGGTTGCCAAATAAAACAGGCAGTTATCCACTTTCAGTTCCGCTATTTTGGCACCTAATTTCTGATAACCACTTGGATCATCAAAACTCGATCGCACATAAAATAACCCTTGGAGTAACCGCTCTAAAACTTCATTGTCAATGGGTTGATTTCGAGCAAATTCCATGACGCCAGCTCGCATTTCTTTGCGGAAATACTCATCAGTCCACTCTCGGCGAGCAAAGCCCAACACATAAAAACTGTCCGGAAGGCGGTCGGTCAACATCAATTCAAACAATGCAGGGATTAATTTTCGGCGGGTAAGATCACCAGTGACACCAAAGATCACAAACGCCGTTGATCCGGTAATAATTTCAGTTTGACGCATAAAAAGGGTCCTCAATAAAGTAATTACACTGTAAAGCAAGTAATTTGCATGTCATATCTCAAAAACGGTGGGGTGGGGTTTATCAACGGGCATAGCCCGTTGATAAACCCCACTTTCTCCCGATTTGTTGAGGCCATGAAACTAAAATAACATTGTTTACGCTGTAGTAAACGGCAAAAAGTATAATAAGCATGGAAGTTTTCCAGCAAATATCTTGGTTATGCCACCAATCCAATTTATACTTTCTTAATCACCAAAATGCACAACCTAGTTTATAGATTATATCGAATAAGTGGTTCTTGCCCAAGAAAAAAGTGCAAATCATATAAACCCCTCGAAGTAAATCGGGGCGCGATTAATTAGATTTTGCAGAATTTAAAACGCAGAGATAGTTGATCTCTGCGTCATAGTCACCAATCAAAGCAAGTCAAATTTATGGTTCTTTAAGTAAAGTCAAGGTAGTCTGCACAACCGGTAATAATGAATATTCATCCATTTTTGAGGGCGGCGCAAAAGGCATTGATTTTTGACCATTGATCCTCGATTCCAGGCGGCCCTCAAATTTCTCAAGCGCAGGTATCGCTTCTAAAAATCCAACCCTACCTATGAAAATAATTGCCTGACGGCGAATTTCTATTGGAAAATTGCGATCACTCATTATCGCAGCCAAGGTTTCCCCACTTTGAGAGCACAAATTTAATATTGCAGCTACTTTCGATTCAGATTCCGGATACACATCTGCGACTTCGAGCAAATTTTCGAAACCACGACTTCCCATCTCCACACAATATTCTTTGAGATGCACACGGACAGCTGGAGGAGCTAATTTTCCTGTCTCGCGAGGACTAAGAATTTTCCCAAGCACGTCCACCACTTTAAAGCGCAGTTCTAAATCAGGATCAAAGATGCGGGTGGCTACAAGATAAGCAACCAAAGGCGATAATCGGGGTGCATCCAAAACGATAAGTCGATCTAAAGCATCTCGGCGCACCATAAGATCGGGTGAGGTTAATTTTTCGGTTGCGGTCCAGACTTCTGGAAAAAATTCTAATGCCCCTGTTGCGGTATCCGTAGAATCAAACAGCGCTGGCTGTGATAAATTGGTATCCATAGTTATCAGTATACATGAAGTTCGTCATGAATTTATAACAAAATCATTGCAAATAATCCGATGTCGAATAGCGCTAAAGAGCGGCAAACAACCAAAGGCTGCTTACCGCTCCATCTTCGGAAGCCATAATTGGGCTTCCAAACTGCTGCCGTTATGAGTTATTATTTTTTAGTTCTAAGGCTGGTACGATAAATACCGGGGTTTCAGTATTTTCTACGATCCTTTGAGCCACACTTCCAACCATTAAATAATCAAGACCACCGCGTCCACGTGATGTGATCATAATCATATCAGCATCTTCGTTTTGGGCAGTTTCAACTACCGTGCGGGCAGGCATAGATCCCGCCACAATTGTGCGCACATTCAATCCTTCTTCTCGTAAAGATCGGGCAACCGCTTCCAGGAATTTTTGCATATTGGCAACTGCTTTTCCACGGATCGTTTCAACTACATCGGCTGCTGCTCGATAGTTTTCGACCCTGGGAACCGCCGGAACAGAAATTAAGATCAGTTCACAATCGAATGCTTTTCCTAAAGCACGCGCATAAGGCAATACTTGTTCCGATTTTATTGAGCCATCTAGCGCCACAAGTAGCCGTTTAATTTCGGGTATTTGACCTTTCTCTTCTTCAGGTGCGTTAACCAATAAAATAGGTTTATCAATTTCATGTACCAGTTTTCGAGATACCCCACCAGTGAGCCAGTTTTGATCTCCAGATTTTCCTCTAGTAGAAGTAATTACAAGATCAATTCCTTCTTCTTCAATCAAACCCTTTGTCGCTTGAGCGATAAAGCCAGGACGGATGCGATATTCAACTGGGATTTCTTCGGTTTTCAATTGTTTCTCAACTGATACCAAATACTTCTCTCGCTCTCCGCGTATGGCATCGAATTGCTCTTGCTGAGATTGGGTTTGATTTTTAACCGAGGAGAGCAGAATTATTTTCGCCTGAGACGCTTTAGAGATTGCTTTTGCCCAAGGGAGAGCTTCAGCTGCAAAATCAGATCCATCTAAAAGTACAGCTAATTTGTGGATCCCAACACGTTCTTCACGCCAGTTGCTTCGTTCTTTCGGATCAGGTTGCCAGGTAACTTCAACTTTTGGTAGGGAACGACCACTACTTCCAGGAACTGTTTCTGCAGCCATCTGGCCAAATCCAAAACCAGCTAATTGGGCAGCATCAAGCGCACCGAGGTAATCCATTTCGGGACTGGGATCACCGAGACGGTTACGGGAGTACGTGAACAAAGCATACAGTAGTGGGATAAAGAGTAAATATGTCCAGGCTCCTTCGAAGAACCGTTCTTCGAAAATGATAATCGTTGCCGCGGTGGTTAATATCGCAGCTAAAACCGTACCAGCAATTAATAATGCTTTGGTAATTTCAAATTTTTCTCGCACTTCCCGGACAAGACGTTTGGTAACCGCCCATCCGGTCATACTCAACAAAATGAAAACACCAGCTGCATAAATGGCCAGATAAGTTTCTTCATGCGTGCCAAATAGCAGGAAACAAATGCTGACAATCGCTACTTCCAACCAAACAGGTTTATCAGCAACTTCAAACTTATTGGGCTGCCCAAAAACCGGCGGGATATACCGGCGTTGTTTCAGACCCAAAGCCAGATTTTGTAATCCTTGGGCGCTTGCAGCCGATGCTGACATCAACACAGCAATCCCAACTAAAGTTCCGAAAATTGGTAGAGGGGCTGGAAGCAATTGGTCCATAGTCTGGGTGAACACCGACACGTGCTCATTGGTTGGATCAGAAAGGGAGAGGATTGCGGGACCGACAATAATCATCGTGATGCCAGTGGTACCCATAATTATGAGCAAACTCTTGAAAGCTTTTTTACTCATTTCAGATGGTGTACCGCCATAAGCCGCCACCAGATTGGCAAAAACCTCGATCCCTGTCATCACCGCCAAAATCCGCACATACCCACCGATGGTAAATTCAAGATATTCGGGCTTGAAAGCCTCCAAATTAAAGTCTGGCAATACGATCCCTTTGAAGTGCCAGATCGATGCGAAAACCATAGCCCAAAGGAGAAAAAGTACTCCAGCGGTGGCAGGACCGAAAGTGCGCGCCGCCATCTTTGGACCACGATTGACCAGCCAGCCTGTAAGAATGCTGAGGGCAATAGCAACCAGGGTACGGTACTGAATCCAAAGGAATTTTTCGTTTAGAATTGGGAGACGGTCAGCAATGAAGGTGACCATCGCGGCCATACTGACTAAGAAAGTAAGGGTGTACTCGATAAAGGTAATCGCGGCATTGACTTTAACCGCCCAACCCCCAAATTCTTCTTCGCTGAGCCCCGAACCTCCAGAACCATCCGTAACCCAACGCATAACCAAACGATACATTGCAGATACCACCGCAATGGTCAGGATTACCATCCAAACCGAAGCGCCAAATGTGACTTGGGCGACTCCGGCAACAACGATCAATTTTAAGAAACGGGCCAAACACATACAAAGGGGATGTTGCGGGGTCACCCCCACCAGCAAGAGCTCCTTCGAGGGAATTTGACAACTTATGTGAAACGTGGGCCATTCTATTTTTCCTTAATTACTGCGGCAACTTTGACCGCGCGATAAAACACAATCCCCAATTATGCCACAAAGCCCCCGGCTGGCAAGTTCAAACCAGATTGATATCAGGGCGATCGAAAGTACATGTTTATTCCCTACCCAAAAGTAAACAACAGGAGTTGTTTTCAGGGTTGAATTCATCACCCCCCATCCGGTATCCTTCATTCTAAAATAATTGCTGAAATCACAAACTTACCCGCCCCTTCAAACTGTAGGTTAGTACAGTTGGGCAAGAATAAGTGACTGGTTTATTCAAGCGGTTGCCCAACTGTTTAAAGTATTGCGGCCAACCGCCAAAACCAGTAACGAACTTCCGCCTTGCAACACTAGGAAACATGGGGAACCCAGTTAAAGTTTGTTCCTGGCTCATTGCGCAAGATTCTTATAGACATTTATAAAATTAGGTGGAATAATACTTGCAACCTTCAAGTGATTCAATTAAATGAATTGGAGATTTCGACCGAAAATATTTATGAACATTCTTGCCCTTATCGCCGATCCTTTTAAAACTTACTATGCATAATATTGTCCGAATTTTGATGATTGAGGATAACTTGGATGAAGCCGAATTGATCCAAGAAATGCTAAAAGCTATCCACAAACCAAAATTTATAATTACTCATAAAAATAACCTCGCCGATGGAATGGATTACATTTTTCAACATCGTTCGGGAAAAGAGCCGATCGATATCGTATTATTGGATCTTCATTTACCTGATGGGAGCCGATTTGAACTTTATGAAAAACTTAGTAAAAAGGCTCCCTGGGTTCCAGTTATTTTGTTAACCAATTTAATTGATGAAGAATTAGCCTTGAAAATGGTGAGTAACGGTGCTCAAGATTATTTACTAAAAACTGAATTGGAATGCAAATTGCTGGTTCGGGCCATACGGTATGCTCTAAAACGAAAACAAGTGGATGAAGCGCTCAGAGAGAGTGAAGAGCGTTATATGCTAGCAATTCAAGGAGCGAACGACGGGATCTGGGATTGGAACCTTCAAACAAACGAGATGTATTACTCACCTCGGTGGGTGGAAATTCTGCAATATTTCCCTGAAGAAATCAACAATGAACCTAATGAATGGTTCTCAAGAATCCATCCTGAAGATATAAAAGATACGCAGCTATCATTGCACCAACACTTAGAGGGATTAACAGATCACTTTGAATGCGAACACCGCCTCAGAAAAAGGGATGGATCGTATATTTGGGGCCTCACTCGAGGGATGGCCGTCCGTAATCAAAATGAAAAAGCCTACCGATTAGCGGGTTCTTTAACCGATATCAGCGCCCAAAAAGAAACCGAAGAAAAACTTTTCTTTGATGCCTTCCACGATAATCTCACTGGATTACCTAATCGAGCATTATTTTTAGATCGATTAGAAACCGCAATGGAGCGATCCAAAAGGTATCAAAAAGGGAATTTTGCAGTTTTATTCTTTGATTTAGATCGATTTAAATTGATCAACGACAGCCTGGGGCATATTTATGGCGATCAGCTCTTGATCAGAGTGGCGGATGAATTAAAAACTTGTTTACGAGCTTATGATTCCGCAGCTCGTTTAAGTGGAGATGAATTTGCAGTATTGCTGGAAGACATCCAAAATATCTCTGATGCCATATATATATCAGAGCGGATCCAACAATCACTTCAAAATCCAGTTCAAATCAACGGCCATAAAGTAGTGATTTCTGCCAGCATTGGAATCGCTTTGAGTGACCCAAGATATATAATCCCCGAAAATATTTTAAGGGATGCAGATATTGCTATGTACCACGCCAAATTACATGGCAAAGCCTGTTATGCTGTCTTTGACCCTTCAATGCATAAACGCAGCATAATGCGAATGGAGTTGGAAAGTGAGTTGAGAAATGTTCTTGCGTGTGAAGATTCCTGTCAGGAAAATTTGTATATTGTTTTCCAACCCATCATCGCCTTACAAAATGATCAAATTCTAGGTTTTGAAGCCCTCATTCGTTGGTCTCACCCTGAACGTGGAATTATTTACCCGAATGAGTTTATCCCCTTAGCTGAAGAAACAGGTTTGATCCATCAGTTGGGATTATGGGTATTAAAAGAATCTTGTAAGCAGGTTCGGGTTTGGCAAGAGCGGTTTTTCAATCGACATCATGATCAGCCGCTATCTGTCAGTGTTAATATATCCGGAAAACAATTTTCACAGCCTAATTTGGTAGATCAAATTGAAGAAATTATCCACGACTGTAAAATTTCCCCTGCTTCATTAAATTTAGAAATAACCGAAAGATTATTACTAGAAAACAATGACTCGATTATGAATTCATTGGAAAGATTAAGGGGTCTAGGGATCAATTTACAAATTGATGATTTTGGACGGGGTTACTCATCGTTTAGTTATTTACAGAATATGCCTATTGACACGCTAAAAATCGATTCGTTATTCATTCAAAGGATTGGCCAAAACCCAAACAACACGGAAATTATCCGCTCCATTGTTGGATTGGCAAAATCCTTGGGGCTCTCTGTCATTGCTGAAGGGGTTGAAACCGACAGTCAGCTCCAAGCATTGAAAAATCTAAATTGCCAATTTGTGCAAGGTCATTTTATTTCTGAAGCAGTTCGGGGAGATGAAGCCCAAAATTTTATTCTCAAGAAACAAAACATAAACGGTTCAGATAATTAATTTGTACTAATCATCCCCCATGACACACGGGCGGAAAATCAATTTTCCTCCCGCGTGATCTCAGCAAATTCAGAAAATAAGTCAAAATTTTAAGGCTTCGGTGCGACGCACCTCGACAGAGTCTAACAGTGCTGTAAATGCGTCTGCAAAAGATTGAACACCCTGATCTTCTAATTCTTGAGTAATTTCATTAATTGAAATTCCCAAGGCAGCCAGTTCATTTATGGCAGCCTGGGCGGATCGAGATCAGCCTCCAATGTCAAAGCGGCACTGCCGTGTTCACCGAAAGCAATCAGCGTTGCGGGGGGTACAGTATTGACAGTGTTTGGACCAATCAACTCATCGATATATTTTGTTTCAGAATATGACGGGTTTTTAGTGCTGGTAGAAGCCCACAAAGCTCGCTGAGCATATCCACCCGATGCTCGCAGTTTTTCCCACCGTGAGCCAGCAAAAATCTTTTTATGGGCAGCGTAAGCCAGTTTTGCGTTGGCAACCGCAACTCGACCTTGTAAATTCGCTGCTGGTTGACTACCAATCGCCTCCAATCGAGCATCGACATTACTATCGATGCGGGAAACGAAAAACGAAGCAACCGAAGCTACACTTTCAATTGGCAGTCCCGCAGCTAAACGCTGTTCTAAACCTGCCAAATAAGCTTCCATCACTTTTTCGTACCGTTCGATGGAAAAGATCAGGGTCACATTCACGTTGATGCCCTTGGCAATCGATTTCGTGATCGCGGGCAATCCTGCTTTCGTGGCAGGGATTTTAATCATCAGGTTTGGGCGATCTACCCAAGTCCATAAACGGGCCGCGTCCACCGCGGTTCCTGCAGCATCATGGGCCAGATAAGGGTTGACTTCCAAACTGACATAGCCATCCCCGCCATTCGTCTCATCGTAGAGCGGGCGAAATAAATCACAGGCCGCTCGAATATCATCTACTGCCAGGGTTTCGTAAATTTCTTCTTTGCCCACACCATCCTTCGCCAGCGGGACGAGAGCCGCATCATAATCGTTTGATTTGGCAATGGCGTTATGAAAAATACTGGGATTCGAAGTCACACCGCGAATCTCACCGCGCTCGATCATGGCCGCCAATTCTCCACTCTTCAGCAACCGGCGTTCAATATTGTCATACCAGATAGACTGGCCTAAGCTGTGCAATTTTTCAATTGGGTTCATAGGATACCTCTTTCTGTTCTTCGAAATATTATCTCAACCCAATTCTCGCAAAAAGGCAAATTTCACAAATTTTCAGAAAAATCGGGACAGGCAATATCTGGAGTTGTTCGTGTAAACCTAACTGGGAAAATATCGGTCCTTATTTCCCTTACCCTTCACTCTCTAACTTTCTCACTTTTCCAACTCGGCGAACATGGCGCTCTTCACCGAGATCATTTCCGATAAACCGAGCACGTAAAAAGGCGGAGACCAGTTCCTTGACCACTTCAGGACCAATCACCCGCCCACCCAAACAGAGCACATTCATACTATCGTGTTCGACACCCTGGTGGGCTGAGTAGGTATCATGGCAAATGGCCGCATAAATCCCTTTCATTTTGTTGGCCGCGATACACGCCCCAACCCCAGAACCACACAACAAAATACCGCGTTCGGCTTTACCTTTCTGGATGGCTCTACCCACCTTTTCAACAAAATCAGCGTAATCAACGCTTTCGGTGCTGTTGGTCCCCAAATCAACCGCCTCATGGCCGGCAGCCTGAACAGCTTCTACCACAGTTCCTTTAAGCGGATACCCAGCATGATCACTTGCAATAACAACACGCATCTCGTCTCCTTCCAATCCGAACCCGGTTATAAAAGTTCCTTAGCCGTTGAAACCACCTTCTCCAAAGTGAGGCCGAATTCTTGATAGATTTTCGAGGCCGGAGCAGAGGCCCCAAAGCGATCGACACCCAAGACAACACCTTGATCCCCAACCCAACGCTCCCAGCCAAAAGTTACGCCAGCTTCAACCGCGACCCGGGCTGAAATTTCAGGGGGCAGCACTTCTCGAATATATTCCTGGCCCTGAGACTGGAACAGTTCCCAACTAGGGATCGAAACCAAGCGCACACCAAAGCCCTCAGCAGCCAGTTGTTCACCTGCCGGGACGATCAAGCCCAACTCGGTGCCTGATGCCATTAAAATTAATCCTGGGGCTTTATCGCCCAGATCCGCGAGAACATAGGCACCTTTCTCGACGCCTTCAGCTGATGCAAACATACTTCGATCTAAGGTGGGAACACCTTGTCGTGAGAGCGCTAACGCGGTCGGAGCGTTGCGGCGTTGAATGGCAATTTTCCAGGCATAAGCAGTTTCGTTAGCATCCCCTGGACGCAGCGTCACCAGGTTAGGGATCAAGCGCAATGCTGTGACGTGTTCAACGGGTTGATGGGTAGGACCATCTTCACCAACACCAATGCTGTCGTGAGTGAAGACCCAAATGCTACCCAAATGTGAAAGTGCTGAAAGGCGTATTGTCGGGCGCATATAATCGGAAAACACCAGGAAGGTCCCTCCATACGGGATCACTCCACCGTGCAAGGCCATACCATTAACTGCAGCACCCATTGCGTGCTCGCGCACTCCAAAATGGAAATTACGACCCCCAGGACTGTCACTCTGGAACGCGACTTCGCCCTCCAACCAGGTTTTGTTGGAGGGTGCCAAATCCGCTGAGCCCCCCATCAATTCTGGGATCGCTTTCGCAAATGCATTCAGGGTTTTGCCGGAGGCTGCCCGAGTCGCCAGACCTTTTTCATCGGCGGGGAAAACTGGGAGGGCAAATTCCCAATCAACGGGCAGTTCACCTGCGAGACGGCGTTGCAACTCGGAGGCCAGGGCTGGGTACTCCTCTTGATAGGCCGCAAATTTCTCATCCCAGGAAGATTCTTGGGCAACGCCGCGTTCTACAGTCTTGCGAAAATGAGCTAATACATCATCAGGTATATAAAATTGCTCTCCTGGAGGATAGCCAAGATTTTCTTTGGCAGCCATTAATTCAGCTTCCCCAAGGGGTTCGCCATGAGCCGAGGAGGTGCCCTGTTTATTCGGAGCACCATATCCGATCTGCGTGCGGCATATGATGATCGAAGGCCGGGAATCTGCTTTCGCATTCTTGATAGCAGCGTCGATGGATTCAACATCATTCCCGTCGGCTACTTTTTGCACATGCCAGCCATAAGCAATAAATCGAGCAGCGCGATCCTCCGTGAAAGCCAGATCGGTGGAACCGTCAATCGAAATGCGATTGTCATCATAAAGATAGATCAACTTGCCCAATTTTAAATGCCCGGCCCAGGAAGCGGCTTCCGCTGTAAGCCCTTCCATTAGATCGCCGTCTGTAACAATCGCATATGTATAGTGATCGATTACTTGATGATTGCTCTGATTGAAACATGCCGCCAAATGAGCCTCGGCAATTGCCATTCCGACACCATTTCCAAACCCTTGCCCCAAAGGACCGGTGGTCACTTCCACACCTGGGGTCAGACCATATTCAGGGTGGCCAGGGGTCAGACTACCCCACTGACGGAAGTTTTTTAATTCATCCAATGGCAGATCGTAACCTGTTAGAAAAAGCAGGGAGTAAAGGAGCATCGAGCCATGTCCACCTGATAAGATGAAACGGTCGCGATTTATCCACCGCGGATTTTTAGGATTGTGACGCATATGTCGCAACCAAATCGTGTAAGCCATAGCCGCAGTACCCATTGGAAGCCCTGGATGACCTGAATTTGCCCCTTGGACGCCATCTGCAGAAAGCAAACGAATGGCATTGATGGCTTTGGTTTGCAAATCTTTGTTAGACATAAATTTACTCCTAAATAAATCTTTGGTTATTAAAAATAGACCTGATTCGATAAAAATCTCGTGATTGGCACCGACCTAAAACCTGATTTGAATTTTCCCGTTTTAGCAGAAACATTGTACCTCGAAGTGGAAACAATTGAACTCCAACATACTTAAAGATTGTGACAATATGCGCTACCAACATAATTCCAGGGAGTAACAATAATGCTGTGACAAATGTCAAAATCGCTTATGCCTTTTGCCACTTCGCAATTCGTTTGGATTAATATAGCATTAAAACAGCGCGCAAGTTTCCAATATTTTTTACAGATAAGTATTCACTGGCCCAGGGAAGAAGGGGGTATCACCCGCGGTTGACAATGCTTTCTGAATATTGATCAAATAAAACCATTTTATCTACCTTAAGGAGGTATGTATGGCAATAGCCGCAACACCTGCCCGAGCACCAACGTTTTTCGATGACGTGGTAGCGAATACGCCTGGTGGCGACCCACATTTGGAGCTTTGTCTACAATGTGGTACTTGCGGTGGATCTTGCCCTTCAGGTCCAGATATGGATCACACGCCGCGCGCATTGTTCGCAATGATCGACGCGGGTATGAAGGATAAAGTCCTCAGCAGCAACACGCCCTGGTACTGTGTATCTTGCTACTACTGCATGGTGCGATGTCCGCAGGAAATAAAAATAACGGACATCATGTATACATTAAAGCGCATGGCTATACAGGAGGGGAATTACCAGGATTCAACCGCCTCAGACGCGCCCGGTTTTTCTGAAACATTTATTGATTTTGTGGAAAATTACGGGCGTAGTTTTGAAGTAGGGGTCGCTGCGCGCCATCATTTACGCCACCATCCACTCAAGGCTGTTGGTATGGCGACTGGGTTTGGATTGGACATGCTGCGCAAAGGCCGCATGGATATCACCCCCAATCGCATTGATAATCTTGATCAACTCAAGTCTATCTTAAAGAAAGCTAAGGAACTGGGAGGTGAAGCATGAGATACGGCTACTACCCTGGTTGCTCTCTAGAGAAAAATGCGGAGGCTTACCATCAATCCGCAATGGCTGTCGCAAAACCCTTCGAGATCGAGTTTGTGGAAGTTCCCGATTGGAACTGCTGTGGCGCGACCGAATATTTCTCCATCGATGCGCTGCCAGCTTATGCTTTGGTAGGCCGCAATCTAGCAATTGCAGCCAAAGACAATGGCAATGATCAATTGGTGGCCCCGTGCAGTGCATGCTTCCTCAATCTCAAGAAGACCGATCACTACATGGGCGAATCCCCCAAGCTCTCGGCGCAGGTAAATGAAGCGCTGGGCGTCGGTGGATTGAGCTACAAACCTGGGACCCTGGAAGTACGGCATTTGTTGGATATCTTCGTCAACGATGTGGGCTTTGAAGCCATTGAAGAGAAAATCAAAAAGCCGCTCTACGAGTTGAAGGTTGCCCCCTATTATGGCTGCCTAGTCACCCGACCGGCCAATATGGAATCCTTCGATGATGCTGAATATCCCACCTCAATGGATGATCTGATGAAGAACTCTTGGCGCAACCGTTGTAGACTTCCCACTCAAAGCCGCTTGCTGTGGCGGTCATATGACCCAAATCAGCGAAGATGCCGCTTTAGGTATGATGTTCCGCCTATTCAAAAACGCCTCGGACAACCGGGCTGATATTATCGTCACCCTTTGCCCGATGTGCCAATTCAACCTGGATGCTTATCAAGATGCCGTCAATAAGAAGTACGGGACCAAGTTCAACCTCCCAATTTTATACTTCACTCAAATGATCGGTTTGGCACTTGGAATGACAGAAAAAGAATTAGGCATCGGCAAAGAACTTGTAAGTGCTAAGGGTGCTCTAGCAAAAATCAGCACCGAAGCTCCCCCCAAGCCAAAACGAGTGCGCCGTTCAAGAGAAGCGCTCCCCATGCCCGTCTTGGAGGAGGTATAAATCATGAGTAAAGAAAAAGTTGGCGTATACGTATGTCACTGTGGTACCAATATTGCCGGTACTGTAGACGTTGAAGATGTTGCTGTTTGGGCCGGAAAAAATAATGAAAGTGTAGAGGTCTCACGAGACTACAAATTCATGTGCTCCAGCCTCGGACAGGAACTCATCGAAGAAGATATTGCGGAACACGGCCTGACCCGCGTTGTCGTTGCGGCCTGCTCCCCTCATATGCACGAGAAGACCTTCCGAGGTGCCTGCTCCCGTGCGGGTGTGAACCCCTTCCTCTTTGAGATGGCCAATATCCGGGAACATAATTCCTGGGCTACCAACGACAAGAAAGCGGCCACCCAGAAAGCGAAGGCCCTCGTCAACGCTGCGATCGAGAGAGTTGTCAACCAACAGCCTTTAGAGGAAATCCCCGTCGAGATTAATCCCAACACCCTGATTGTGGGCGGCGGGATCGCCGGAATCACCGCGGCCTTGGAACTTGCCGAAGGCGGCAACCATGTCTATTTGGTTGAACGTGAACCCTCCATCGGCGGTCACATGGCTCAACTCGACAAAACCTTCCCCACCCTAGACTGCTCTGCCTGTATTCTCACACCTAAGATGTTCGACGCGGGCAACCACGACAACATCACCCTGATGAGCTACAGCGAAGTCGAAAGTGTCGATGGTTATATTGGTAACTTCACCATCAATGTCAAGAAGAAAGCCAAAAGCGTTTACGAGCCTGACTGCACCGGATGCGGCATCTGTGAAGAAAAATGCCCCATTCGAGTTGTCGATGATGTCTTTGAAGCCGGCTTAGGCTACCGCAAGGTTTGCTATCGCCCCTTCCCCCAGGCCGTGCCAAAATACCCCGTCATTGACCGTGAGAACTGCACCTACTTCAAAACTGGCAAATGCCGCTTATGCGAGACATCTTGCCCAACTGACGCAATAAAATTCGACCAGGAAGACGAAGTTGTCCAGTTTACGGTCGGTAATATCATTCTCGCAACTGGCTACGACTTGTTTGATGCCCGCCGCATCCCGCAATACGGATACGGACGCTACGAAAACGTTTTTAGCAGTATGGAATTCGAACGCATGGTTAATGCCGCTGGTCCCACTGCAGGTGATATCGTTCTGCGGGATGGTGTAACTAAACCAAAGAGCGTGGCCATCGTCCACTGCGTTGGCTCCCGCGATCAGAATTACAACGAGTACTGCTCGGCAGTTTGCTGCATGTACTCGCTGAAGTTCGCCCACCTTGTGCATGAGCGCATTCCCGAAGCAGAAGTGTACAACTTCTACATCGACATGCGCACCCCTGGTAAAGGCTACGAAGAGTTCTATCACCGCCTGCTTGAAGAAGGTACCCACTTTATCCGAGGTCGTGTCGCCAATATCACCGATGCAGCTCTCAATGTAAATGAAGTCAATAAACTCGTTGTCCAAGCAGAAAACACACTAATTGGCAAACAACAACGTGTGCCGGTCGACATGGTTATTCTGAGTGCGGGAATGGAATCGAGGTATGATGCCAAAGAAATCACCCACACTTTTAAGATGGGCTGCGATTTCGATGGCTTCTTTACCGAGCGTCACCCCAAGCTAGACCCGGTGGCAACGATGACCGAAGGCATCTTTATCGCTGGCGCTTGCCAGGGACCGAAGGATATTCCTGACAGCGTTGCTCAAGGAGCGGCCGCAGCCGCGCGTGTTGGTAGTCTGATCAGCCAGGGCACCGTGATGATGGAGCCCGTTCGGGCAAATATTGATCAGGAAAAATGTTCCGGCTGCCGTATCTGCAATAATATGTGCCCTTACAATGCGATTGTCTTTCACGAAGACCGCAGCGTTTCTGAGGTCATCACGGCCCTTTGCCAGGGCTGCGGCACCTGTGTGGCTTCTTGCCCCAGCGGAATCATCACCGGAGCGCATTTCACCCATGACCAAGTATTCTCGGAAATCGAGGGTATCTTATGGGATATGCAATCAGAGAAAGTACCAGCATAGGAGAAATGAAAATGAGTGAACAATTTGAACCCGTAATTGTTGGTTTCCTGTGTAACTGGTGCTCCTACCGTGCTGCTGATCTTGCCGGGACTGCCCGAATCAAATACGCTCCTAATATGCGCACTATTCGCGTGATGTGCAGCGGGCGTGTCGATCCCCAATTCGTTCTTAAAGCACTGCGCGAGGGCGCAGACGGTGTTCTTATTGCCGGCTGCCATCCTGGTGAGTGCCATTATGTCAATGGAAATATCAAAGCCATCCGTCGTTTCGTTTTGATGAAAAAGATGCTTAAGCAGCTTGGTGTGGAGGATGATCGCGTCCAACTTGTTTGGGCTTCCGCTTCCGAAGGCACCGTGTTGGCTGCCAAAGTAGAACTCGATGACGGAACAAGTACGGGCTTTGGGACCCCTGAACTGGAACGAAACAGTCCTGGGCGGCGGCAATGGGCACCATGCCAAAGTTGCTGAACCCGTAGCCGTGGAGGTATAAAATGTCTGAAAAACCCAAGCTAGCAATGTACTGGTCGGCCTCCTGCGGTGGTTGTGAAATTTCTGTTCTAAACATTCACGAACACATCCTGACTGTCGATGAAGTGTTTGATATCGCTTTCTTCCCTTGCATCGCCGACTTCAAAGTCCACCACGTAAAAGACTATCCCGATGGATACATCGATGTCTGCCTGTGGAATGGTGCCATCCGCAACTCTGAAGGCGAAGAGATGGCCCACCTACTGCGGAAGAAATCCAAGTTTATGGTGGCCTATGGGTCTTGTGCCTACGAGGGCTGCATCCCTGCGCTCTCGAACCTGACATCGAAAAAGGCCACTTTCAACACGGTTTATATCGATAACCCATCCATCGAAAATCCGGACAAAATCTTCCCGCAAGAAGTAACGACGATGCCCGAAGGCGACTTGACTCTGCCCGCATTCTGGCATACCGTCAAAGCGCTGGATCAAATCGTCGATGTAGATTACTACTTGCCCGGATGTCCCCCCGAACCCCCTCAAATTTGGGCGGTTCTTCAGGTGATCGTGGGTGCCCTTTTAGAGGGCAAACCACTTCCCCCGAAGGGTTCCCTGGTAGGACACACTGGCGTAGCCGTCTGTGAAGAATGCCCGCTTGAGAAATCGGAAAAAACCATTAGCAAATTCTATCGTCCTTACGAGATCGACCCTGAACCAGGAATCTGCTTATTAGAGCAGGGCCTTGTATGTAATGGTCCGGCCACCGTTGGCGGCTGTGGAGCACTTTGCCCACAAGTCGGCATGGGATGTCGCGGCTGTTATGGGCCCATGCCCGGGGTAGAAGATCAAGGAGCTAAGATGCTCTCAGCTATCGCCTCGGTGATTGGTGCTGGCGAAGCCGGCATGGAAGAGCATGAAATCGAGCGCCAAATTGAAGAAGTTGTCGAAACACTGGTCGACCCGGCTGGCACTTTTTACCGCTTCAGTATGGCAAAATCACTGCTCCATCGGGCGCATATGCACGGTAATGGAAAAGGAGACTAAGCCCTATGAAACGAATCACAATTGATCCCATCACCAGGCTTGAAGGCCACGGCAAAATCGAGATTTTCCTCAATGATGAGGGCAATGTCGATAACGCCTATCTCCAGATTCCGGAACTGCGCGGATTCGAGCAATTCTCCGTGGGACGCCCCGCTGAAGAAATGCCCCGCATCACAAATCGCATCTGCGGCGTGTGCCCGGAAGCCCATCATATGGCCGGCACCAAGGCCCTCGATGCTCTGTTCGGAATCGAGCCGGCTCCAGTAGTCAAGAAGATCCGAGAGATGTTTTACTCGGCTTTCTACTGCACCGATCACGCCGTTCACTTCTACGCTCTGGGAGGCCCGGACTTTGTCTTGGGCCCAGATTCCCCCCCAGCAGAACGCAATATCCTGGGCGTAATCCACAAAGTCGGCGTAGATATCGGCAAACAGGTGATCGCCCAACGCAAGCGCAACCACGAGGTTATCCAGTGGTTGGGCGGACGCGGCATCCACCCCGTGGCGGGTCTGCCCGGCGGTTGGAGTGTGGCTGTTACCGAAGAGATGCGGAAGGAAATCGAAGAAATCGCCAAACAGAATATCGCATTTGGAGAATTCAGCCTGCAGCTCTTTGCCGATATCGTCCTGGCCAATCAAGATTATGTTGACTTGATCGTCTCAGATATGTTCACCGAAGCAACTTACTATATGGGTACAGTCGATGAAAATAACCAAAGCAACTTCTACGATGGCTTGATCCGCGTCGTCGCTCCTGACGGTTCAGAATTCGTAAAATACGAAGCCAAAGACTATGCCCAGCATATTGCCGAGCGTGTGGAACCGTGGTCATATCTGAAGTTCCCCTATCTGAAAGGCGTTGGTTGGAACGGCTTTACTGACGGCATGGACAGTGGTGTTTATCAAGCTACGCCCCTTTCACGCCTGAACGCGTCCGATGGCATGGCCACGCCGAAGGCTCAGGAACACTATGAGAAATTCTATGAGACTCTGGGCAGCGAGAAGATTGCAGGCACAAACCGGTACAAGCCGGTCCATCATCGTCTGGCCACTCACTGGGCACGTTTGATAGAAATGCTCTATGCGGCTGAGCGCATGCTCGAATTGGCCATAGACCCCGAGATCACTGATCCCAACGTGCGCCCGGTGGTAACGAACACACCCACTGAGGGCATTGGCAGTGTTGAAGCCCCGCGTGGGACACTAACGCATCACTACAAAACAGACGAAAAAGGCATTCTGACCAATGTCAATCTGGTTGTAGGCACGACCAACAATAATGCGCCGATCGCGATGTCGGTCAAGAAAGCCGCAACCGGCCTGATTAAGAACGGCGTCGTCACAGAAGGTTTGCTCAACACGGTTGAAATGGCCTTCCGCAACTATGACCCCTGCATGTCCTGTGCGACCCACTCGCTTCCAGGGCAAATGCCGCTCGAAGTCACGATCCGTGATAACAACGGCGATGTCCTCGACGTGCTCAGTCAATACGTCGATTAGTTAATGGTAGGGGCGTGATAAATCACGCCCCTACTTTTAATAATGCAAACCATAATTATTGGCCTGGGTAATCCAATTCTCTCGGATGATGGCGTAGGCGTTAAAGTTGCTTATGCTGTCGAAAACATATTGGGAGATCAGATTCCCGAAAACGTAACCATCACCGAAGCCAGCGTGGGGGGTCTACGCCTGATGGAATTACTGGAAGGCTACGATCGAGCGATCATCATCGATGCTATCCAGACCAAAAACGGCCACCCAATCGGCAGCATCTTTATTATGGATCTCACTGATTTACGCGAGATCAGCCCCACCCAACACAGCGCCTCCGCCCACGACACATCCCTGGTTACAGCTCTGGATGCCGGTAAAGAAATGGGTATGAAACTTCCCGAAGAAGTCATTATCTTCGCTGTGGAAGTTGATAATATTCTAGATTTCAACGAGCAATCCACCCCTGCTGTTACTGCAGCTATCCCAAAAGTAACGCAAATGGTTCTAGAAATACTTTGACGAAGGACGGGAAATCGGGGACTGAGAACCACCTTTCCTCGGTCTTCGGTCTCCTGCCCTTTTAGGAGGCCACAAATGGTAATTACATCGGACATGATCAGCCGTTACCCATTTTTTGCTGATCTATCGCACGATCAAGTTGTTACCCTCGCAAGTGTAGCTGAGGGGCTTACGACCCAAACCGGGGAATATATCTTTCATGAAGGTGATGATCTTTGTTGTTTCTATATTGTAGTTGAGGGGGCGGTTGGCGTTGTACTCGAAAATCCTAAAAAAGAAGCTCAAGAACTCCGCGGAAGATATCGTTTTTAGTGCAATTGGCCCCGGTGGCGCCTTTGCCTGGTCAGCATTAGTCCCACCCCACAAGGCTACAGCCAGCACAAAAGCATTAAGCTCCTGCTGGTTGGTCAGCTTTGATTGCCAAAAACTCATTGAAGTTTTCGAAAAAGATTGCGAGTTTGGTTATCGAATGTTAATGAAAGTGGCTCAAATCAGCCGGGATCGCTTACGAGATACTCGTATCGAATCATTAGTGTTCACCAGCAAGTGAGTGAAAAATACCGCTAATCACAAACCGGACCTGCCAAATGAAATTCGTAGGTCCGGTTATCTACCACCCTTGACCCGGTCAAGGGGTAATCAACATGGATAAAATTCGCATTCTGCTCGTGGATGATCATACCATTCTCAGAGAGGGGATTCGTTCACTCCTAGAGCAGCAATCAGATATTCAAGTAGTTGCCGAGACGGATAATGGCCGGCAGGCAGTAGAACTGGTTCGTCAACTCAAACCCGATGTGGTATTGATGGATATCGCGATGCCGCTGCTCAATGGCATTCATGCGACTGAACAAATCCGTCGCGAGACGCGTTGCACTCACATCCTAATTTTGTCCCAACATGAAAGTGAAGAATATATCCGTCGAGCGTTGGCCGCCGGAGCTGCAGGCTATCTACTCAAGGATATTGGATCAGATGAATTGATTAACGCCATTCGAGCTGTTTACAATGGCGAATCGATCCTTTCTCCCGCGGTTACCCGCCTGGTGATCGAAGATTATCTGCGCTGGGGGGATATCCGCCCGCAAGAGACCAGTAACGGTTTAACACCACGCGAGAGCGAAGTGCTGCAACTGATCGCCGAAGGGAATACCAATAAGCAGATCGCTGAAATCCTGTGCATCTCGATCAAAACCGTGCAAGCCCATCGCTCCAACTTAATGAATAAACTCGATCTCCACGACAAATCTGAGTTGATCAAATACGCCATCCAAAAGAAAATCATCGAGATTTGAATCTAGGGTCTGCACCCTAGATAATTTCAGGTATTGGGGGTATGCAACTTTCTCTTAATTTATGTACACTATCTATGTGATCTCTGTCGCAGAATGATTTTTATACCAGGCAATCATCTATCAGTAACTTTTCGAGGTGATCTATGAAACTTCTCTCCCGCCGCCTTATCTTCATCGGCTTGATTGTGCTGGGTTTCGCCACAATATTGGCAACCACTGCCGCTTCGCTCCCTGATCAAACGAGGAATATTTTGGGGAGCGGTCAGGCTTACGACCCTCTGGATGCACCGCCACCCAACTGGGAGTTGGCCAATGCTTATGTTGACGAGACAGCAGAAATCGTCAGCGCGGAAAATCTGGCCAACCTGCCGCCACCTGAACAGAATCCCTGCCAACACTGCCATATCGAAGGGGAAATCTACTGGGAATGGTCGCCAATCTCCCGCTGGTTTGTTTTTGGCGCGATGAATTTGATCTTTATCTTTGGAATTACTCGAAACGTGATGGTTTGGAAATCCCGTGAGATCTGGCACCATCGCTGGATGTTTCAACTCGGAAATATTGCAGCCTTCCTCTTCATTCTCCAAGCCAGTACAGGGATTGTTTTGATGATTGCCAATCGTGCGACACTCGAGAATGTGACCATCGGGCAGCTCGTATCGCTGATCAACGCGGTCCACTGGGGGAGCGCGTTGATCCTCTTCATCGCGACGCTGGCACTCAGCCTTGGTGGTTATCTACTCCCATGGTACCAACGAGCTTTTTGGGGATTAATTTTCATCGGAGAAATCATCGGTGGCACACTCGCGATTGCTAACCTGTCCTTCGCCTATTTATACGCTGAATGGCATATACCTCCTTTGCCAAGTCACTTTTTTGCCTTTCATATGCTGCTCACCCCAATTGCGATTGCCAGCCTCATGAGTATCTATTTCATCATGCTGCGCAAGCGCGGAGAAACCCGATGACCAAGAAAATAAACCGCTTAAGCGACTTTTTCATTCACGCCATCCTGCAATTGCGAATTTGGAAGAGAATTTACCCCGGGGTCATGCACTTTCTAATTTTCTGGGGTGTGAGTATCCAGGTGGTCGGCACCGCGGTCAACCTGATGCAAATGGCGCTCTTTACACCCTTCGCACTCGAAAACTTTCCGCGTGGTGGCTGGTACTTCTTTTACGAATTCATCATGGATTTGGCAGGGGTCTTTATCCTTGTCGGTGTTGGTATGGCATTGTACCGGCGCTTCGTAATGAAACCGAAAACCCTGGGCAACGCCTGGGATGATTGGTACGCCTTGATTTTGCTAATGAGCTTGCCCATAGCTGGATTCACCACTGAAGCCATGCGCTTGATTGCCGTCAATCCGCCGTGGGCTGGGTATTCCTTTGCGGGATCAGCTTTTGCCAGCCTATACCGGACCCTCGGTATGACAACCGAATCCGCCGTGGGGTGGCAGCAAACCTTTGTGCTGATCCATATATTTTTGGGCGTTGTTTTTATCACCAGCATACCTTTTACCAAGCTGCGCCATTTGATCTTCGCTCCCTTAAACATCATTCGCTATCCGCACAAGATGATCGGCGCGCTCACCAAAATCGAAGAAATTGACGAAGCCGAACTGCTCGGCGTGGGCAAGATCGCCGAGTTTGGTCCACAACAATTGCTCTCTTTTGATGCCTGTTTGCGCTGCGGGCGCTGTGAAGAGGTCTGCCCCTGCACCACCAGTGGAATGAGTTACTCGCCCCGACTTTTGATTACCGATTTGCGTGCGGCGATGCTCAAATCTCTGATAACGCCTCATGGCAACGGAACATCATCTTCAGAAGATACCCCCTCTATTGATGAGGTTGGCGAGATTCCCGAGTTTGTGGGTACAATATTCACCGAACATGATCTTTGGTCGTGTACCACCTGCGGAGCCTGCCTGACCCGCTGCCCAGCCATGATCAATCCACCTGAACAAATCGTCGACCTGCGGCGCTACCAAGTTCTGATGACGGGTCAGATGCCCAAATCGGTCGGCGATACGCTGCGCAATATGGAACGCCAGGGCAATCCTTGGGGGATGCCGCCTGAAAATCGACTCAATTGGGCTGAAGGATTGGAAATCCGTGAATTGACCCCTGGCGATGAGGTGGATGTGCTGCTCTTCGTGGGTTGCGCTGCGGCTTTTGATGAACGCAACAAAAAAGTGGTGCAATCTTTCAGCCGCCTCCTAAATAAAGCCGGAGTGGATTTTGGTGTATTGGGCTTCGATGAGGCCTGCTGCGGTGAGACAGCCCGGCGGATGGGACATGAGTACATCTTTCAGGTTATGGCCGAACAAAATATCGAGATTTTCAACAAAATCAAATTCCAACGCATCGTCACAGCCTGCCCGCATTGCTTCAACACGCTCAAGAATGAGTATCCGCAGATGGGTGGTGATTTCGAAGTGCTGCACTACTCTGAAATGCTCAACGATCTAATCACTCGTGGCAAACTGTCTATGGACGGTCAAACAAATGGCAGCCTCCTGGCTTATCACGATTCCTGCTACTTGGGGCGTTACAACAATATCTACAAAGCACCACGAGAAATTCTCGATAACGCGGGCACTAACAGGGTTGAGCTACCCCGCAAAGGTGAAAACAGCTTCTGCTGCGGCGGCGGTGGCGGCATGATGTGGATGGAGACCGATCCCAATACCCGCATCAACAACCAACGCCTGCAAGAGGTCCTTGACGCCAAAGTGAATACAGTTGCTACGGCCTGCCCTTACTGCCTGACTATGTTCGACGATGCCATTCGCACAAAAGCAGTAGGCGAACAAATCAAAGTGTTGGATATTGCTGAAGTTTTGGAAGGAAAGATGGAGTAGATACGTTATTGCGAGCGGCGCGAGGCAATGCACGCTCTTTCGGAGGTTTTTATGTATACAAGCTGGATGATCCCGACACAAAACGACCCACTTGGCGCGGTGAGGGGGGTGCTGCAATCACTTTGGAAAGCTGCCAACCTCGAATATATGTTGCTACCACTCAACGGAAATTCTGATATCACTGGACCCAGCATCGTCACCACACCTGAAGAAATCCAATTCTGCAATCCTTTCACACCGCTAATGCCGGTCAACGCCGCCGAACTGGTCCCAGACTTAGTGCGCGCTGGAAAAAAGGCAGCTGCGGTGTTACGTCCTTGTGAAATGCGGACATTAATCGCAATGTTCAAATATGACCGGCTTCAAAGCGACAACCTGCTAACCATCAGCTTCGACTGCCTGGGAACCCTTCCAGCAGACGAATTTGAGTGGCGGGCAAAACGTAAAGGCTCATCAAAAGGGTTAGCCCAAGAAGCTTTGCAATTCGCCCGACAGGGGGGCATTGTGCCCTATCGATATCGAGCAGCCTGCCAGATTTGTCAATCGCCTGAGGCCATCGATGCTGATATCAACATTGGTGTGTTAGGCCTGCCTGTGCGCCAATATCTACTGATCAGAGTTAAGGATGCAGCTTTAGCCAAGTCGCTCCGTCCTGAAGGTGCAATTCATCAAAATGACGAAATTTTTAACCAGCACCAACGTGTGATCGCCCGATTGGCCGAACGCAGTCAGGAAACCAGGGAACGCATCTTCACCGGGTTGGGTGAGATGCTGCCAGCAGATATTGATTCTTTGGTCGAGCCGCTTCAAGGTTGCGACGAATGCCGTACCTGCCTGGATGTGTGCCCGATCTGCACCAGCGAATTCCCCCGGCGGGATGCAGCAGGTGAGTATATCCATGAGGATGTCATTGAATGGCTGGTGGTTTGTTCGGGCTGTGGGATGTGTGAGCAATCTTGCCCTAAACACCTTCCCTTGACGATTATCTTCGGGCATATCCGCAATCAGTTGGAGGCAATATAATTACCACGCGTCAATAAGTGTTTCTGGTACAATCCCTATCAAAATAGTAATAATAAATTAGGCGATATGCACTTCCAGGAGGTTAAGGTGTGTGGCAGATTAGGTAAACCACGCCACCATCCCCCTTCTCTGCCGTCCATCTGCGTAGAATCTAATAACTAGGGAAAGGAGCAAATTATGCCACGCGCGTTTGTTATTCGACCTTTTGGGAAGAAAGAAGATTCTGGGGGTAATGAGTTTAATTTCGATAATATCCACGATGAGTTGATTGCTCCCGCCTTAGAATTAACCGGTCTTGGAGGTGGAACAACGGGTGAAATATTGGATTCTGGAAATATCCGGGAGGATATGTTTGCATTAATTCTAGAAGCCGATCTTGTAATCTGTGATATTACGCTCCAAAATGCCAATGTTTTCTACGAGCTAGGTATTCGACACGCATTACGAAAAAAGAGCACGATAATGATTAAGGCCTCAGAATCGGCTGATAAAACTCCTTTCGATATCCTGACAGATCGTTATCTTGCTTATAGAGCAGAATTTCCCGATGCGGCAAAAGCTGGTCTGATCAAAATGATTGAAGCCACACTCAACAGCGGCCGGGATGCTGACAGCCCAATCTTCAAATTATTACCCACTCTGCCCGAAGCTGACCCCTCGTCTGTTCAAATTGTGCCAGTTGATTTTCGAGAAGAGGTTAACCGGGCTGAGGCTGCCAAGTCGAAAGGTTGGTTGCGCTTGCTCTCTGAGGAAGTACGTGAGCGCCGCTTTTTATGGAGTGGGTTGCGTATCGTTGCTCGAGCCCAATGGAAAGTGGGCGATTTCGAGGGCGCTCGTGAAAGTTTCGAGTTGATCACTCAAACTTATCCTGATGATATCGATTCGAACCTTGCCCTAGCAAATATTTACGAACGACTTTATCGAGAAAATCAAAAAGCCGAAATGTTGAAATCCTCTGATCATGCAATTGATCGGGTATTAAATAATCCCAGCACCCTTTCTGATCTTCGAGTCGAAGCCCTGGCTCTCAGAGGACGAAACCAAAAAACACGCTGGCGCCAAGGTTTTAGCGCTTACGAAAATATTGAAGATCGCCGAATGTGTGCTATGAACCGTGAGCTCTGCAACGCTTACGAAGCCTACTGGGAAGCTTATGAACAAAATCTCAACCATTTTTATTCTGGTCTCAATGCACTGCAAATGGGATCAACTTTTCTCGATCTATCTGCAACAGATGAAGCGTGGCGTGACATTTTCCCCGATGACGAAGAGGCCGATTTATATCAACGCCGCCTCCAAAAAAACATAACGCGTTTGGGGAATATCGTTCCCGTCTCTATTGAAGCCACTCAAAAACGTCTCGGAGCAAACCACCCAAATCGGGTTTGGGCGGATATCAGCAAAGCTGATGTTATGTTCCTTACTGAAGCCAGCGAAGAACGGATCAACCGGGCATACCGTCAAGCCATTCCAAAGGATAATGCTTTCGCCTGGGATTCAGCCAAAAATCAACTGCAACTGTTTGCTGACTTAGGAATAAAAACTGAGGTGGTTAAAAATATTATCAATGAAACTGAAACCCGAATTGAACCACCAAAACCATCAAAAGAAATTCCTCTTCATGTCGTAATCTTTGCTGGCCATATGATTGACACACCCGACCGTGAGAATCCCCGCTTCCCAGAAGACAAGGCAGAAGATGCCAGGAAACTAATTAGGGCACAACTGGAAGAATTGATCAATCCCAATCACCGCTTGGTTGGTTTTGCTTCTGCAGCTCCTGGAGCAGATATCCTTTTCCATGAAATCTGCCTGGAACTAGAAATTTCAAGCACAATTTGTTTGCCCATTCCCAAAGATGATTTCGGACGGATGGCCTTCGAAAACCTGGATAGCTGGCGCTCACAATATCTTGATTTGAGCGCCAAGCTCCCCATTTTGGAACTTAGCCATCAGGAAGGACTTCCAAAATGGCTGCACGGATCAGATGAGAATCCTTGGGAACGCGGCAACCAATGGGTGCTTCAAATGGCTTTGACTTCTGATGCTGAGACCGTAACCCAAATTGCCCTTTGGGACGGAAAACCTCGCGGTAATGCGCGAGGAGGAACCGCCCATGTTGTCAAACTTGCTCGGGAAACGGGAAAGGTTCATGTAAGGATTATTGATGCCAATCAACTGCTTACCTGAGGCTTGCACAACCTCTGAAGGATTGATGTATAAATGCTCCAGCAATATTCCTTCTTCGATAAATGGATCAGTAAACCACGTTCCGTTAAAGTCCTACTGTGGATTACGGCTATACTTCTCTGTCTACTGCTTATCGCAGTAATCTTAGACGATGCTCTTGAAGATTTCAGCACTGACTTTTCATGGCGCGGTTTACTGATACCCTCCATCATCATTATTTATATTCTTGGCGTTGCACCAGGAATGACGCGTATGGGATTACGGGTTTTGCAATCCTTCCGGTCAATTTTAGAACTGGATAAAACTGAATTTGAAGAAATCATCGAAAAAACAGCCTATATCAAACCCCAAAGGGAATTGGCCGCGATTGGAATCGGGATCATTATTGGTGTGGGTACGGCATTGGGCAGCATGGGGGGTGAGTTAACCTGGGTCACCATTTATTGGCTCATCACTTCCATAGCAATGTACGCCCTTCTGTTCTGGACAATTTATATTTCTATCGCCAGCACGCGGGTTATCTCCGATTTACTAAAGTTACCTTTGAGAGTAGATCCATTCGACACCAAAGAATTCGAGCCGATTGGCAAACAGAGTTTGATGATCGCATTAGTTTTCATCGGAGGCATCACCCTTTCTCTGGTATTCATTGGACTAGATTATTCGAGTTTTACCCAACCCATATTTTGGTTGGTTTACGTGCCCCTCGGATTAGTTCCAGTAATCCTTTTCTTCTTGAATATGTTGCCTACACATCGAGTACTGGCCGATGCAAAAAACACCGAATTGACCACGGTTCGCGAACACCTGCACAAATCTCTTCGGATATTACTCAACAAGATGGAAAAAGGTCAAGAAACAGATGCTATCCCCAACGAGATCAATGCATTAGCCGTGTATGAAAAACAACTCAAAGAGACCCGCACATGGCCTTATAACACTGCTATGCTACGGACACTATTCTTTTCGGTATTGATTCCTTTGGGCACGCTGGTGGTACGTATTATTGTAGAAGCGCTATCGTACTAATTAGCTCACCTCGCAAAAGCGTTAAAGGGGTTAGCGCAGGTCAACTGCTGAATGACAGCATCGTCCAGGCCGATTTCTTGTACCTTAGGAATAAAGACTTCACTCAAAAAAGTAAACGGTTTAGATTCCCCACCACCCGGCTGAGAGGGATCATACCAGCCGCGGTCATGGCTGAGTAATAATTGTGAGCCGTAACCGGCATCCAATAAGCGCGGGATATTCTCAATGAAAAATCCCTCAGGGGTCCAATCACTGCCAATGGAATCATACTCCAGCCAGGTTCCCCGTTGGGCAATTTCGAGGTGCAGATCAAAGTTTTCATCTGCCTGGGTATGAATCCAAATAAAGCGTTCTGGCGAGTAGCCTTCCTCTTGGATGATCTTCAATTGATCTTTGACTACAGTTCCTCTGATCGAATGGCTGCCGATCACTGCTCCGGTTACTTTTCCAGCTTGGGCTGCAGCCCGGAGGATTTTCGTCTCCACCGGAGTCAATCCCTCATCACCAGCGCTGAGCTTAATCCAGGCAGCCTGTACACCTGACCCTTCTACTTCATCTGTCAGTTCAGCGATCATCCATTCGCGGATTTCCTCCATTGGTGCCTCGTGCACCCATTGAGGAACCCAGGGTTCCCGGTAGATGCCCGTTGGGATAACCACCGGGAAATTGGCGGCCTCTGAAACCGCTTTGACAATTTCAGCACGGCGGCCCACCCCCAAAGGCGTACATTCCACTAACGCAGTGACACCCACCTCGCGAGCAAGTTCTAACTCCGGCGCCATCATTGCAACGACGGCATCAGGATCAGCGCGCTTCCAGTTTTCGTCTTCAATAGGGCCAAGATCAACAAAGATATGCTCATGGGGCAAGATCATCCCAAGCTGATCTTGGGTGTAATGGCCTAAGGTTGTGATTAAGTGAGGCATTTCAAGAGACCTCAGCCAAATCAAGATTGATTTTCAGGAGAAAATCTTGAGTGAGATAGCCTTGCGAATGTGGTGCAATTTCAATCAATGAAAGTTTGCGATAACGCTGCACCTGTGGAGTATCCAACAGGGGGCCAAGATGTTTTTTAAGGACCGCTTTCGCAGCCTCATCGGCCAGCAATTCATCGATCGGTAAACTAACGTGCAAACGGGCGGATTTATTGAATATCCCTTCTGAGCCGCCGATAAACTCAAATTTAGCAGCCACCTGTAAATCGTGGGATGAACCGCCAATAAACAGTTCAAAAGTCCCCGGTTCAGCTAACCAGTATCCAACTCCATCATCATAATATGCTAATAAATCTTCGGTGATTTCAAAACTGATCGTTTGGGTTTCTCCAGGCTGTAATTCAACCTTTTCAAAGCCTTTGAGTTCTTTGAGCGGACGAACTAGACGGGACTGCGGATCACGGATATAAAATTGGACAGTTTCCTTGCCCGCCACATCTCCAGCATTGGTGACATTGACGCTGGCCGTGAGTGTTTCACCGGTTTTCATTTGATCGGCGCTCAAGACCACATTGCCATATTCATAATTTGTGTAGCTCAAACCGAACCCGAAGGGAAAGAGCGGGTCGAGGTCTTTGTACTCGTAATAGCGATAACCAACGAAAATCCCTTCGCCATATTGCACACGGCCATTTTCTCCCGGGTAATTGATATAAGTGGGATTATCTTGCAAACGCACAGGGAAAGTGGTAGGCAGCTTGCCACTGGGGTTAACGATACCAAAGAGCACGTCTGCAATGGCCTGGCCCATTTCCTGACCACCGAACCAGGCCTGGATCATTGCCGGAACGTTGCCAACCCAAGGCATCCGCACGGGTGCACCGGTGTTGAGCACAACGATGGTATTTGGATTGACTTTGAGTACCTGCTCGATAAGTTCATTCTGGCCTTTGGGTAATTCCATATCTGGACGGTCGTAGCCTTCAGCCTCCCATTCCCAGTTGTTACCGGCAAATAAGATAACCAGGTCTGACTTAGAAGCCAGCGATAAAGCATCGCCCAGCAAATCTTCCGGCATAGGAGGCAGACAGCTTATTTTTAGACCGCGCCAGGCAAAGGTACCTTCATGAGCAAAATCAATTTCGAAAGTATAGGTTTGCCCGCCAATAAGGGTCAAAGGAACGCCATCCCCCCCACCAGACCAGGGGTCTTCTGAGGCAACTTCGCCCCAGTTATCCACCACTGTTTGACCGTCTAATTGCATTTTACTCAAGCCATTTCCAACCAGGGCGAAAATGTAATTTCCGTCTTCGGGAGGGGTGAGAGTAGCAGTAATGCGAGCTGAGAATTTGTGCGGATCAGCGGGCGCGACAAACAGATCACTCCAAGAGAGGCTGGAGCGGTCAATATGATGAGTGGTTACGGGTTCACCCGATAGCTCAAGATTATTGAAAATTTCGACCAGCATCCCTTTCTGGCCATTCACGCTGACATATTCAGGGTTCATAAGCGGCAGGTCTTTGTAAAGCGAGGTTCCCAGCGCATACTTTAACTTCAACATGATCAGCAACTCGATTCCGGATGGCCACCAGTGGAGAAACCACCGGATGGGGAGTAACTTGCGAACTTCCACCTCCCATGATGGGTGGCTCAACTGCATTATGACCGATGACGGCAATCTTTTTATATTGGCCCGGAGCCACTGGCAGCAGCTCATTTTCATTTTTCAGCAACACAATAGCCTCATTGGCAGCCTGACGGACAATATCCCGGTGCTCGGGATTATCCACAGAACCTTCAGGTTGGAGTTCGGGATTATCGAAAGCACCGGCTCGAACGATGGTCCGCAGCAAACGACGCACTTTATCATCGATTAGATCTTCGCTCAAATCGCCAGCTTGCACCAATTTCAGAACATTTTCACCCATCCACCGGGCCGGACCAGGCATCTCCAAATCCAGGCCGCCAGCAGCGGGTCCATCGGTGTAAGTGCCATTCCAGTCGGACATGACAATTCCATCAAAGCCCCACTCCCCTTTAAGGATATCCAACAAGGTGTAGCTGTTTTCGCTGGCCCACACGCCATTGATTTTGTTATAAGCCGACATCACCGACCAGGGATTGGCTTCTTTGACAGCAATCTCGAAGGGGTATAAATAGATTTCTCGCAAGGTGCGTTCGCTGACTTCAGAACTCATCGAGGTGCGCTCAAATTCTAAATCATTGGCCACGTAATGTTTGATGCATGCACCAACGCCCTGGCTTTGTAACCCGTTAATATAAGAAACGGCCATCTGAGATGTGAGATATGGGTCTTCGGAGAAACACTCAAAATTGCGTCCTGCTAAAGGTCCTCGGTGAATATTGACGGTTGGGGCTAAAAGGATATGAGAACCTTTGGTTTTCGTTTCCTCCCCGAGAACTTCGCCTACTTTTTGGATGAGATCAGTATTCCAGGTGGCCGCCATGGCTACACCCACCGGCGTACACACGGAGGGTGGGGCCATATCGCCCTCTGCTCCGCGAGCTCCGTTGGGCCCATCCGTCACCCGAATTTGGGGAATACCTAATCGCTCCACCGGGACGGTATGCCATAAATCAGCGCCAGCCAGCATCGAAACTTTTTCTTCTAAAGTCATTTGTTCTAGCAGTTCTTCAATTCTTTTTTCCATGGGTTCATCCTTTATCAACAAGATATTTTTTCAGCGGCGCATCATCCAAACTTCGAGCTTCGATAGATCGATCAGGTCCATGCGTTCCGGCTGGATTTCTAGTTTTGGGTTAGATCAAATTGTAGCACTAAATGGGGTATTTCCTCCAGGATGAAAAAGCTGTGACAGCTACAAATGTCGGCTACACTGCGTTTGCCAGTTACTAAAAGCCGGAAAACCAACCAGGCTGCCGTACTGCCGACCACGGCGATCACATATAACCAATAAGCACTGGCTACATCGAAAATAATCCCAGCCAAGGGGCCTGCGACAATCGCAATCAGGCCGCATAAGGTGCTGGTAAAGATTGCGAGGATCGTCTCAGTCTGTCCCAATGGGGCACGTTCGCTCAAAAACACCACCATCCCCACACTGGAGAAACTGAAGGTGATGCCGCCCAACACGGCGGATAATATGCTCGTTTTCTCTATCTGCCAGCCGCTGGCCAACACGGTCACTGCCCAACCTAAAGAACCCGACAGCCGCTCGCTGCCAAAACCCGTTTTTGCATGCCCTTTGATCAAATCCAGCGTCATTGAAGCGGATTTCGGATCAACTCCTGCACTTAGAAATCCTGTGATACCCGAAAAAAAGCCAACCAGAGAAACAGATTCTGTTGGCTGATCAATAGATATACAATTGCTGACCCCAGCAATGCAGCTTGGAGCAATCGGCGCGGATCAGAACTGCGATCACTCCAGCGCTCCCATTGAGGTGCTGCTAGCAGAGCTGCCAGAGCAGCAACCGTGCTTAACAATCCAATCTGGGTACCACTAAAGCCGTGACGCAGATAAAACAAACCCATAAAAGGGATCGAGAAACCTCCTGCCCCAGTCATGATGAAATAGTACAGGCGGATATTGAAGAACTGACGATTCGGAGCACGGGTTGTTGTTAGCAAATTTGGGTTTGTTTAGACGGATTTTTATTAGAGACAGCGTGAAATCATTAACGGAGATTTCGACCCTGTCTTATTAAATGATGCTATGCAGCACCCCTTCGACAAGTTCAGGACAGGTTCTGAGCCGCGAGCCAGGCACACGCTTCGGCGTAGCTCCGCATGCTCCTGGCTCGTGGTTGAAGGGGGCAGTTCAATGCTTAACCCCAGTGACTAAGAAATACCACGGGTCCAAAAATCAGGTGCCTTAGGGTTTTGTTTTCGTTCAATAAATTCTTTTTGTAAATTTGGGGCAACTGTATCTTTTTTAACAGCCTGGATTAATTTCACCAATAGTTTTACTTCGTTTTCAAGCATGATGCGGCCTTTTTCAGCCGTTGCTTTGCTGGCATCACCAACATACATATGCGGGTACATGGCATACCAATCGACAGGGGAGTAACCACCTGCTCCAGCCACAGCAGCGTTTCGTTTCAAGCTGGCGAAGGGTTGAGGAGGCACCTGATCCATCTTGACAGTATCAGAATCAATATGCAGCATCACACTGGTTTCGGCTTCACACGCATGGCCGTATTCTTTGGTTTCAAGCAGCTCATCCGCACCGGGGAAATGGCCAGGTTCAGAATAATATACGGTATACGGTTTATCCTTTTCTGGCAGCGTTTGCACAAATAAAGGCAAAAAGTACCGATTACCCCCATGCCCGCTGTGCAGGATAATTTTAGTCAACCCATTGCGAGCCATTTCATCGCAAATATTTTCGAGCAAGGCAAAAACCAATTCTCGTTGGATGACAAGCGCACCGGGCAAGTGAGCGGATTCGATATTGATCCCGTATGGATAGGCTTGAAAGACGATTGCTGGCTCTAGTTCTGATGCGCGGCAAGCGACCCAGTGGCAGGCAAACATATCCATCCCCAGCGGCAGGTGAGAGCTGTGCGCTTCGATCACACCCACGGGAATGATGCCAACACCCTGGCTTTCCTGAACGTATTTTTCGAAATCAAGCGAGGTTAGATTTTCCCATTGCATAAAACACTTCCTTTTTCTTAGAGATTTGGATTTAATACGGCAACGACCAGTTCGTGGAGCGGCCCAGCGGTCGCGATCGCGCCTTCGCCGCTCATCGGGTCGCCCCCGTAATAGTCAGTGATTTTTCCGCCCGCCCCCTCGATAATGGGAACCAGCGCAGCTACATCCCAAATGTGCATGGCAGCATCAATCATGATATCAGCATACCCCGTAGCGACAAGGAAATAACCGTGGCAATCACCCCAGGTGCGGTAAAGTTTTGCTTGACGGACAAGGGCTTCAAATGCCGCGCCGTCTCTATATTGGTGCACTGTCAGGGGGTTGGTCGTCAGCAGGGTGGCATTTTTTATGGATGGGCAATCTCGCACTTTAACGGGAGCACCATTGAGCCAGGTTTGCTGCCCATCCCCCACCAAGAACTGATCCACAACGGGATTATTAATCGCCCCGATAATGGGATGTCCATTTTCTAATAAAGCAATCAGTGTCCCAAAAAGATAGGTGCCGGTAACAAATGTTTTGGTACCGTCAATGGGGTCTAAAACCCATTGATATTGAGCATCAGGATGGAGAGTATCGAATTCTTCTCCCAAAATACCATGGTCAGGGAACCGTTCTTGGATCATGGTACGCATCAATTTTTCGGCCTGACGGTCGGCAATAGTAACTGGCGTTTGATCGGATTTAGTTTCAACATCCATACTGCTGCGAAAATATTTTTTGATGACCTCACCGCTGGCTTGAGCTAACTCACGGGTGAAATCTATATAGGATTGCTTTGACATAGCAATAGTCCTTTTCACTCATCAATAATTTTCATCATTTTCACCATTTCCCCCAATCACGAGATAAATTGTTATTCAATTAATCACCTGCCTGGCGGATGAGTTCAGCACCACTTTCGATCAATCGCTCACGAACTGCAAAACCATCTGCTCCAGCCTCTTCCATCCCCAAAAGAACACCGCCAACGACTGGGGGGGCTTCCAGATTAACAAAACTCGCTTTGGGATTTACGGATTGGACTGCTTTTTTCATGGGACCTAACAACAATTTTCCACCTTTAAATGTACTGCCAATTAAGATGACTTCAAAGGCTTGTTCAGTGAATTTCAATTGCCTGCTGACACCAATAACCATATCAGCCAATTCCAAACCAGCCCAGCGGATTGCATCTATTGCAACTTGGTCACCCGCTTTGGCGATTTCAAAAACCAACGGAGCATCCGCCGCATGCAATTGATAGCGGCCCATCACCAAGCCCTCTAAAAGATCATCGAGATTTGCAGCTCCAGTGCTGTCAATGAAAGCCTGGCTGAGGTTTGTTTTCGGTCCACGTTGGCCCCATTCCTTGGCTACATCCCGCAAGGCGCGATAGACAATTGACCCTGCGCCGCCATACTCCCCCATCAGAGCACTATTTCCGGTCATATGTCCAAAACGACGCTTTTGATTCACGCCCCAGCAGTTTTCCCCAGTACCAGATATAATCGAGATTCCCCAGCCGTGAGTAGAACCTGCAAAAATTCCTAGAACCGCGTCATTAACGGCCTCGACCGGACAACTTAATCCTAATTTCGCGATTCCTTCCAAAGTTGGCTGGCGTTGTGAGGGCCAATCGTAACCTGCGACACCAAATCCTGCCCCACTAATTTGATTAACCTTAATTTTTGCACTCGCCAGGGCTTGAATAGTGATGGTTTTTAGCACTGCCTGAAACCCTTCCCATCCTACAACTTCATGGTTGCCGGGTCCAGCATAACCAAAACCAACTGCCTGCCCTTTATCATCAGCGATCAGGGCATGGCTCTTTGTGGCGCCAATATCAATTCCAAGAAAATAATGGGTCATAGTTAATTATTTATTCTTAAATTAGCTTAGATGAAGGGACCACCTTATTGCCGTAATCCCATCTTGCTAAACTTTGCTTAATTCCAAAACTGAGGTAAAAACTCTTTGTGAGTTTCGAGCATATCATCGAGCACGGCTTCCACTTTGTCAGCACTCGGTCCAATTGGATTTGCCAATAAAGCTTCGTAAGCCGCATCTCGGTCGCCTGTAACGGCAGCCTTGGCTGTTAATATTTCATAGGACTTTACTTGGGCTATCAAACCAAAACAAACTTCGGGTAAAGGTTCAACTTCAATTGGATGAAAGCCCTTCTGGTCTACGGTTGCGGGCATTTCAAGCACCCAGTCTGCGGGCCAACCCTCTACCGCACCCGCATTTCGCACGTTGACAATATGCCGCTCACCCAAATTGTTATAGTGGGAGTTCAATAATTGAGTTGCTACAGTCGAATAATAAGCACCACCGCGATTCATCAACTCATCGGGAGGAATTTTGAGTTCAGGATCGGCATATAGCGCTAATAATTTCTCTTCAATCTCGATGACTTCCTCTGCCCTTGAAGGCGGCCAGCTTTCTTGGGCAGCCATTTTCTTGTCGGTATGATAGAAATATTGCAAATAATAATTCGGCAGCATCCGTAATGTTTCGATGGTGCGAACCGGCCACTCCGGATCTTTCTCTTCCTTGAGTTCAGCAATATATTCCTCAATGATCTGAGGCCACATTTCTTCCCCTTCAACGGTGAAACCCCGGTGCCAACTGAGGTGATTCAACCCAAGCGTATCCAATTGCGCGGTATCAGGAGAAATCTTTTTTCCCGTAGATTTTTCTAACTTATCAAGGATACCCATCTTCATCCCAATCGGTACGTTGCACACACCCACTGCGGGCACATCCGGAGCATAGCGGAAAAGCGCCTCAGTCACCAAACCAGCGGGATTGGTGAAGTTGACCAATGGTGCGCCTGGAGCAACTTCACGGATATCCTGGGCAATGCTGAGCAGCACAGGGATCGTGCGGAGAGCCTTGGCCATACCGCCGATTCCGGTCGTCTCTTGCCCAATCAGACCATGTCGGAGGCCCAGGTATTCATCATTTTTGCGGGCCTCCATCATGCCTACACGCAGCTGTGTTGTAACGTAACTGGTGCCGCGGATCGCCTCCCGTTGATCAGTTGACAAAGTGAGCTTGAAGGGAGAACCTTTGTGTTCAACCATGCGCTGCGCAAAACCGCCTACAACTTCCAGGCGTTCTGCATTGATATCCATCAAACATAACTCAGTCATTGGGAAAGAATCGATCCGGTCCAAAAATCCGTTTACCAATTCGGGTGTGTAGGTGGAACCGCCACCAATTACAGTAACTTTCATTTTTATAATCCTTTGCATAAAAATTATCTCAACATCCGCACGATTGGCGGATGACTAATTCGGTTGGCAGCAAAGTGACTGCCTCTGATGGTTCCCCATCAATCAGCTTGATTAATTGTTGAGCTGCCTGTCGTCCTGCTTGCTCAATCGGGGCATGGACGGTGGTCAACGGCGGTGTTAAGTGCAAAGCCAATAAAGTATCATCAAATCCCACTACTGCGATATCTTTAGGAATCTGTAAACCGGCTTCTCGCAAAGCCATCATCGCCCCAGAAGCTGATTCATCATCGGCCGCAAAAATTGCATCGATATCTGTAACCGTCTGGATAAAATCTGAGACGGCTTCTTTTGCTTTTTGTGCATTGAAGTGCCCGTCTAACCGCAGGGCTGAATCTAACGGTATATCATTTGCTTGTAAGGCTTCTTCATATCCCATTTCACGCCAATATGAATCTTCATGATCCTCAGGGCCAGCTAAAAATACGATCTTGCGATAGCCATGCTCAATTATTAAATGCTCAACCAGTTTCCGAGCGCCATCTTTATTCTCAAAAGTTATATTGGGGGCATTTACTCCATCAGGGGGTGATTGATGCAACAAAACCAACGGCAGACCTAAATCGTTGAGGCGGCGAAGTTCTCTTTCGTTGAGACTATGCGCGAACACGATCAACCCATCCGTATTATGTTCTCCCAAGCTCAAAGGCATCTGGCCTAGGCTATTTGATTCCAGCGTGAGTGCTGAATGGATCAACAAGGTATATCCATTTTCATGGGCCCCACCTTCAACCCCCAAAATCATCGGGAAAAAGAAATGACCACTAATTTCCGGCAGCAGCAGCCCTATCGTATTCGTTTTGCGGCTTGCCAAAATCCTGGCTGCTGCTTGAGGTTGATAATTTAAAATCTCGATTGTAGCTTGTACGCGCTGGATCGTTTCTTTTGCTACTGGCGCAGTCTGGTTAATTACCCGGCTGACGGTAGCGATCGAAACATTCGCTTCCCGGGCGACATCATCAATAGTTGGGCGTTGATTGCGTTTATTAGCCATTAAATTCTTTCCATCAGCTTTATGTAAGCGCTTACATTATACTCATGGACGGTCAATCCCGTCAAGAATAGGTAAGGGGAAATTATATTTTCACAAAATGAAAGTTGGTTCAGATTTCGAAAGGGTATTTTGCCGCCAGAGTTTTCGCGTGGTGCCCCCGCCCAGTAAATTCCAGCCGTTTGAGATAGGCGGACAATTCTCCCCGAGTGTGAAAGGGTCCCCCCTCCCGCAGCACCGTCATCAGGGGATCAACATTGTGCTGGCTAGTGAGCTTCATCTCATGCTCCCAATTCGCCAGAAATTTCATAGCCTGGTTGACCACTTCAGGTTTGGCAGCAGTTAGATCTCTCTGTTCGTGGGGATCATTCTCCAAATTAAATAGCATAACCGGATCCATCTGCTTCAATCCATCGTGGTAGGTTCGAAGGCAGAGGTAATCATCAAAACGCACGCCACGCTGGCAAGCCCAGGCATTTTGGCTGGTAACCAAATAATCACGCCCCAGACTCTCACCTGATTTATAGGATTTCGCAAAGGATTGACCATCCCAATTATCGGGCACCTGCCCTCCAAGGAGTTCAATCAAAGTAGCAGCCCAGTCAAAATGATAGTGCAAACTTGCATCAACACGAGCGGCTTCACCAGGCCAGCGGATCAACAAAGGTACGCGACAGGTAATTTCATCCGCCGTCTGATGATCGCCCCAAACGTTGAGTTCACCCTGATTTTCACCATGGTCGGCTCCGATGACAATCACTGTGTCATCGAGAATATTCAAATCAGCTAAAGTGTTAAGCAAACGCCCCACATGATCATCTGCATACCGGATCCCCACATCGTAGCCGTCAATCCACTTTTTGACAGCAGCCATCGAATCAAGCTGCTGCGGCACACGGGGATAGCGCAGTTGATGGTCTTCGCCGCCATAACCCAAAGGCTCTTGCGCACTATGTGGACCGTACCCATCCCAAAGCCGGGCACGCACATCTTCTGTCAGCCAGGGGGCAATGGGATCACTATCAAAGGGATTTCCAAATCCTGCAGGCGTGCGATAGGGTGTGTGCGGATCCCAGTAATTAACGTGCAAAAACCAATTATCTTCATGTCCGTGACGGTTCAACCAATCGGTTGCGATTGGGGTGACATCATCCGCTAAATCAACTCCGCCGAAACCAGGGTTATAGATTTCATTAAAACCCGCATACCAATGCCAGGCAGCGTGCCGCTCTCCAAAAGAACTTACCGTGACAGTTTTCATTCCAGTATTTCGCAATGCCCGCATCCATCCGGTGCTGTCGAATATGTCACGAAAACCACGATTCGGGCCTTCAATAAAGGGTTCCCCGGCGGTACCGCCATGCCCCACAACGCCAGTATGGTAACCAAAGCGCCCACTCCACAAGGCAGTTCGGGAGGGTAAACAAGGTGCGTCTGACACATACATATTATCGAAGCGCGCAGATTGCTGGGCAACAGCGTCAATATTTGGACTGGTATTGCGGTGATAGCCATAGCAGCCTAAATGGTCGGGGCGCAAACTGTCAATATCGATATAAAGAACTCTCATGTTTTGTTCTCCTTTTATAAAAAGCTCTACATCACAAAAAATATAATCATCGATAATGCAACGCTGATTACGAATACGCCTACGGCCATGATCAACAATGCGGTGGGCTGCATATCTTCATCGTAGACATATTGGCGATTTCTTCTTTGGGGAATGGGGCAAACATTTGTAACGAGGGCTAGACCACCGTTCAGGATAGACAAACTACCGATTGCCGCGCCAAGGAAATAAACCGTTGCTTGAAAAGGAATCATCTGCATAAAATCTGAGCTAAAAAGGAGGAATATCGGGACCATACCAAAAACAATGAACCATAATATCGTTAAGATTGGATAGCTAAATCGAATCCAGGCCAACTCAGGAAATTTTTCAGCGAGTTCTTTGCCGCTTAGTTTGGGATGCTGCCTGAACAATACCTGCGGAAGTTGAGTAGTCAGTGAAGCTAAGACAACAAAACCAATTCCGATTAATTCCTTTGTATTCATGATTCCCTTCCCAAAAGAAAGTTTGAAAATTTTTCAGTTACGAACACAATTATACAACCAATGATATGAGTCCATGGTTGGAATGAAGTTTGTGATAACTCAAACAAGCGAAAAAAGGTGTAGAATAGAATTGAAAAAAATCCACGTATTTTGGAGAAAATTATGAAAGCCATCCATCTGACTGGAACTTTCCTGGATGAAATTTCACATGATATTCCTCACCAAAACTGGGGAACGGATGAATGGGACCAGGATTTTCAGGCTATGACAGCTATCGGGATCAATACGGTTATCCTTATTCGCAGTGGTTACAAACGTTGGCTGACATACCCCTCGGAGGTACTGATCAAAAAGCAAGGCTGCCACCACCCATCCCTAGATCTTGTGGATTTATTTTTGACCCTGGCCGAAAAATACGGGATGGATTTTTACTTCGGAACGTATGATTCAGGCCAATATTGGCATGCCGGGGATTTTCAAACCGAGGTTGATCTGAACCGGGCCGCAGTGGATGAAGCCTGGCAGAAATATGGGCAACGAAAAGCCTTCAAAGGTTGGTACCTGACCCAGGAAGTCAGCCGCCGGGTGAAAGGCATCATCGAGGTTTACGCCACGATGGCCCAGCACTGCAAGGACATTTCCGATAGTCAGCTGCCCACCCTGATCTCCCCGTGGATGGATGGGATCAAATCGGTCTGGTCCGCCGAAACCGCGATTTACAGAACCGACGGAATTACGCTCGAAGAACACGAATCCGAGTGGGATGAAATTATGGCCGGGATATCAGATACAGTCGATATAGTAGCGTTTCAGGATGGGCACGTCGATTTTCACGAACTGCCCGCATACCTTGAGATCAACAAAAAACTGGCCGACAAACACAGTTTGCACTGTTGGACGAACAGCGAAACCTTCGACCGCGATATGCCGATCAAGTTCTTGCCAATCAAATGGGAGAAACTGCTGCTCAAATTGCAGGCCGCCGCCCAAGTCGGCGTGGAGAAGGGGATCACTTTTGAGTTTTCGCACTTTATGAAGTCCTAACTCAGCCTATTTGCAGGCCGGTCATCTCTATAACCGCTATCGAGAACATTTCAATCTCTAAGGAAGCCAGGAAAATATGAACAAATTTCATAACTTCCTAGGTTCCTCAAAAAAATGAAATTTTTTCAACTCGCCCAACAATATAAATCCGCGCTACTGGACGATGTCATCCCCTTTTGGGAACGACACTCGATTGATCACAAGCATGGTGGCTACTTCACCTGTCTTAATCGCGATGGCACAGTTTATGACACCGATAAATTCATTTGGTTGCAAGCCCGGCAGGTGTGGACGTTTGCGATGCTCTACAACCACGTCGAAAAGCGTCCCAATTGGCTCAAAATCGCCCATCACGGGGCTGATTTTTTACGCCAGAATGGTATGGATTCAGACGGCAATTGGTATTTCTCCCTTGACCGCGCCGGAAATCCGCTGGTGCAGCCGTATAATATTTTCTCCGATTGCTTCGCGGCGATGGCCTTTGCCCAGTATAGCCTGGCAACCGAGGATAACGCCGATACCGATTTGGCTATACGCGTATTCAATAATATCCTAAAGAGGGAATCCACCCCCAAAGGGATTTACAACAAAGTGGTTCCCCACACGCGGCCCCTGAAGGGCTTTGCGCTCCCGATGATCCTGTGCAACCTGACACTGGTACTCGAACCCCTCTTGCCTCCTGAGGTGGTCGAGGCTCAAATTAACCGCGCCATCCACGAGGTGATGGAGGTATTTTTGGAACCGGAATCCCTCCTGATTTCCGAGTCCGTGGCTCCTTCTGGGGAACGGGTCGATTCCTTCGAGGGGCGGCTGCTCAACCCCGGTCACGCGATTGAAGCGATGTGGTTTATGATGGATGTCGGAGAGCGCCGCGGAGATCAAAAACTTATTAATCGGGCTGTGGATGTGACACTCGCCACCCTGGATTTTGGGTGGGATGCCGCATATGGGGGCATCTTCTACTTTTTGGATCGCGATGGCCATCCCCCACAGCAATTGGAGTGGGATCAGAAATTGTGGTGGGTGCACCTCGAAGCGCTAGTCGCGCTGGCGATGGGTTATGCCCTGACCGGGCGTACCGAATGCCAAGATTGGTACCAGCGGGTGGACGCTTACACCTGGGAGCATTTCCCTGACCTGGCGTTTGGCGAGTGGTACGGTTACCTGAACCGGCGGGGCGAGGTGCTGCTACCGCTCAAGGGTGGCAAGTGGAAGGGCTGCTTCCATATTCCGCGAGCGCTGTATCGCTGCTGGCAGATATTTGAAGGTTTAACCGCGAAGAGCACAGAGAACGCAAAGTAATAAAAAAACTTCGCGCTCTTTGCATACTTTGCGGTAAAAAATATGGACACAAACAATTTGATTGCCTCTATCTCGACAGATTTACTCGCCCTCGGCCTGCGGCCGGGGGGCGTGCTGCTGGTGCATAGCTCGTTCAAGGCACTGGGGCAAGTCCCTGGTGGTGCAGAAACGGTTATTCAGAGGCTACTGGCTGCGCTGGGCGCAAACGGCACCTTGCTCATGCCCGCTTTGACCTACGAAACCGTGCGCTCAAACAACCCTATTTTCAATCTGCACACCACGCCATCTTGCGTGGGGATCATCCCCGAAACTTTCCGTCTGCGTGAGGGAACACGGCGCAGCCTGCACCCCACCCACTCGGTTTGCGGCGTTGGGCCGCTAGCGGAAGAATTGCTCGCCCTCCACGCGCAAGATACCACCCCCGTTGGCCCGAATTCACCCTTCCGGCGGATTGCAGATTTTGACGGGCAAATCCTGATGCTCGGATGCGGGCTACTGCCCAATACGGCTATGCACGGAATTGAAGAAATGGCCGCTGTGCCCTACGTACTCAAAGAGCCAATGGTATACACACTGTTCGATGAACAAGGGCAAAAAATCGAAAAGGCTTACCAGCCGCACAATTTCAAAGATTTGTCGCAGCGCTATGATCGGGTGGCAGAGGTTTTGCCCGAACCCGACTTGCGCACCGGTAAAGTGCTAGCCGCAACCTGTTATTTACTCGATACCCGCGCACTTCAAGAAACAGCGCTAAAAGCATTGCATAAAAATCCGTTGTTTTTTGTAGATCAGATTACAGAAAGGTAAATTTTATCCCCTCAGCCCAAAGGTTGAATAAAAATAAGGAGTACTAACCCGTGAATTCAATTTTTGAGAAATTCGATCCTAAAAAAAGGGCACAAATCATCGCCTTGCTCGAGCAACCCGTGCTCGCCCGGCTGGCGACTGCGAACCTCAACACCGGCCAGCCACATGTAGTACCCCTTTGGTATCGCTGGGATGGCGAAAGCATGTGGATCAGCGGATTTGGCAGCACTCGCAAATTCCGGGAGTTGAGCGCCAACCCAAACTGCGCTATCTTGGTTGAACCTGCCAATCCGAAAGAGAATCAAATCCAGGGAGTGCTGTTCGAGGGAGCCGCATCGATCCTCACCGACGATCGCGAACGGGTGGAAGAAACCAGCACTCAAATTTATTTGCGCTACCTGGGAGAAGCGGGTACGCTAGAAGCTGAGCCGCAATCCTGGATTTACGATCCGGATAATTTGGTGGCCCGGCTAAAACCAACCAAAGTTTTCGCCTGGTAAACGCTCAGAAAGAATTCTGGGCTGCTAACCAGCGTTGATAATCTGCACCTGTGTCAACATCCAATAAAGTGGGGAGGTAATGGATAGAAAGCCCTTGTGTGTGGATCAACTGCTCTGTTTGTGCAAGGACTACTTCGCTGCTCCAATCGATATTTTGGAATAAGGCGGCGGTGCTTTGACGTGTTCCTATCAGGAAGTACCCCCCATCCATCGTGGGACCAATCACAACTTCTGTTTCATCGAGCGCGGCAAACGCGGCCTGGATGATAGCCTGATTTAAATCAGGGATATCCGTACCAATCACCACAACGGATTCGGCACCATTTTTAAAAGCTGTTTTGAAAGCATGGGTAAACCTTTCTCCCAAATCCCCTCCAATTTGAGTGCTGATTTGAAATTCAGGGAAAGCTGACTTAAAAAACGCGGTATCCGCTAATTCGGCCAATGAAAGTTCAATGTTGATTTCATTTCGATCGAGTTGAGCGAGTTCGAGCAGGCACTGATACAGAAATCTGGCATAAACGCCGGCGGATTCTTCGAAGCCGATTTGATTTCCGAGGCGTGTTTTGGCATGGCGGGGCAAAGGTCTCTTGGCGTAAACGATCAAGTATTTTTTCAAGATGCTCTCCGTGCCCCTCGGGCGTAGATTTTCTCTATTTCTTCAGCTGGCACCCCAAAATACAGGTAAAGAATAACGCATTTGACACTCAGCAGCCACTGGCCTCTGGGCCGGTTCTCTGCAAATCGGCGACTGGAAGTTCTCACTCGTAGGGGAATCCTGACCAATCGGCCGATCTTCGCCAATGCGAGCGACATCTCCAGGTCTTCCATAATCGGGAGTTCGGGGAACCCACCGATCTGCTCAAAGGTGGTGCGGGCCATAAACTGAACCTGATCTCCATACATCATTCGCCAATTCGCCGGAAAGTTTATCCGATTGCGAAACTTCAATATCCCATTTTCGGGCAAGATCAACAGTTGAAAAGTGCCGCCGCTTACCCCTGGTTTGCGCAATCCTTCGATGACGGCCTCACGCCAGCCTTTGGGGAGCAGCGAATTGGCATGGCAAAAGACCAAAATATCGCCATGGGCCTGCGCAACCCCCAAATTCATCTGTGTGGCTCTCCCCGGCGGGGATGAGATCACCCGCACATCCGGCGGGATCAAGCGCAGCGTTTCATCGTGGCTACCGCCGTCCACGATGATAATCTCCAATTCATCAGGGCTAGAATCCTGCCGCGCCGCGTGGACCGCTTCAAGAATAAATGCTTCTTCGTTCAAGGTTGGGATGATGACGGATACCAGCATAGCTTCAGACCCCCAACGGGGGTCTATGATTATTTACTTCACTGAAATTCTTCCATTTCCGCGTCTGGGGAATTGGAGACTCCTGCTAACTCTGCTCTGATTTTAGCGATTGAATCCCACAAAGGGAAAATCTCTTCGTTAACCAGCAAGTCTGGATCGGTGGACAAAGGATGCCAATAAACCCCATCTGCGTTGATCGTCATTTCAGGGATCAGGTTGTGCTTGCCGACTTCCATACCGGCATCAGAGAAACCACGTTTGGCCAACGGGCGGATGATATGTTCTTCATCCGGAATCCCCAAAGAACGCCGGAATTCACAAATTTCGTCAAGGAACGCCGTATTTGCGGCTGTTTCCGTTGTGGATAGACGAATGGGGAAACCCGCGTCACAAAGCTTGTGAATCCCCGCAACCGTTTTTTGCCAACTCCCCTGACCCCGATATGGATCATGATGTTCCGGCTGGCTGCCATCCAGGCTCACCTGAATGGTGAGCCACTCATTTTTGATGGCAATCAATTTTTGTAAGCGCGTGCCGTTTAACAGCATTGCATTGGTGAGCACCGTGGTTGATAGTTGCGCAGATGTATATGCCAGCATTTCATAAATATCATCCAAAATCAACGGTTCTCCCCCGGTCAGATAAATTTTTTTGAAGCCTAATTCCACAGCTTCATCCACAATCCTTTTGAAGGTTGCCAATTGGATGATGCGCTTCGGCGCTCGGGGGTGTGATTCTGCAACACAGTAGGAACAACGCAGATTACAATTGTAATTTGTGTAAATCCACAATTTGTTGGGTAAAAACATTGGGGGAAGTTCAAATTGTTTTTGATGGTCGGGCAGTGTCATGTAATGTGGTCCTTAACATCCGATATAATCGAAAGTATATCATCCCAGCTATCAGGAGTGTTGTCATGAAAATATTCTCGCAAAGTTTTGAACCGAAAACCCCATTAACCTGGGTCGCAGCCCTGCGAATTGTAGTAGGTTTGATGTTTTTACTAACCTGGCTGCCAAACTTTTTGGATGGCCTTTACACACCGGACGGATTACAACACTTTTTCACCGTAGAATTCCCGCAATCCGAAAATGCGTTGACATTCTACGCCAATTTTATTGAGGGTGTCATCTTGCCAATCCGAAACGTATTTGCCCCCTTCCAACTGGTCGCCGAATTTCTGTTGGGGCTATCCATTTTAGTGGGATTTCTCACGCCGTTCGCCAGCCTCGCGGGCATTTTCTTTTTACTCAATACCCTGATGGCAACCTTCGGACATGATTGGTTATGGTCTTATATCTTGCCGATTAGCATTCTGGCGGTGACGCTGTTTACCCATGCGGGGCGTGCAATTGGCGTTGATGCTTGGCTTTTGAAACGTTTCGGAAAACGCAATTTCTTCCTCTGGTAATTGAACTTGCGGGCGGCAAGAAAGGCATTATCAGCCACGGCTGGCAGGATAGCCGTGATGTGCATTTATGGGAGATGGCGTAAATTTAACCGCGAAGGTGCACTAAATTACGCGAATTTTCGATGAGGAAGCCAGGAATTTTTTCCTGTATTCCTGATTTCATCATGGTAAGGTGTTGGCCAACGAATGGTGTAAATTAGGCTTACCCTATACAATTTTTGGGGAGGTTTTCGCAATATAGCTTTACATTTGCGTTTCTTCGCGGAGATTAGTTGTTTAATAATTATCCGATAAATCTTAATGCGGAGAGCGCAGTGAACGCGGAGCACAGAAACAAAAACTCTGCGCCCTTAGCGTACTCGGTGGTTAATTATTTTTCTTGTCAATCCATCAAAACAATGTATCACAGGAGAATTATGACGAAAACACAATCTTCATTTGTTGAAACGAACGGGATAAATATCCATTACGAGCGGCTCGGGGACGGTAAACAGCCTTTTTTACTCTGCCACGGGATCACCGACAACGGGTGTTGTATGCTGCGATTGGGCGAATATCTGGCGAATCGCTTCGATGTGATTTTGGTGGATGCCCGCGGGCACGGACAATCTGACAAGCCGGAGGAGGGCTATTCATCCGATCACCACGCGGATGATTTGTACGGGCTGATCCAGGCATTGGATTTAGAGAAGCCCATCATCTATGGGCATTCGATGGGGGCGCGGACAACGATCCGTTTGGCAGCCAAATACCCCGACATGCCCAAGGCTGTGATTATCGAAGACCCGGTTTATATTATCCCGATGACGGTAGCAGACCTCGAAGCGGGTCGCGCCTGGGCGGAGGGCATGCCCGATGAAATCCGGCGTTGGAAAACGCTCTCCGAAGCCGAACGCTTGCAAATGGCCGAAGAAGCCGGACATCCAGACTGGAGAGACGTCGACAAATTGGAGTGGGCGAAATCCAGAGTACAGGTGAGCACCAATGTGTTCAAAATGGGCGGTTCAATGGCGAATATCCCCGATGATTTCCCTCTGATCACTTGCCCGGTACTGGTGCTAAAAGCCGATGCCGACGAAGAAATACGGCATAAAAATGAGACTTCGATTGCTAAAATTCCCCAGGGAAAGATCCTCCACATCAAAGGGGCTGGGCATAATGTGCGGCGTGATAATTGGGCGGAAACGATCCGTAATTTGGATGAATTCCTGACTACAATCTAAATTTTCCCCAATATTTATGGATGGTGCCAGGGTGTGGTTACCCCACACCCTGGCACCATCCTTTTCCTTACGCTTCGCCCGTCCACAGGCGCTGCATCTCATCACAGCGGGCCAGAAGATCGTCCAGATTCCCCTGATCCTCGATGCGGCCAGCTTTAAGCACGATGATGTGGTTCGCACGGCGCAGCGCGGGACGGCGGTGGGATACAACCAGACAGGTGGATATCTGTTTTGCAAAAAGACGCTCCCAAAGCAGGCGCTCGGTATTCACATCCAACGCGCTCGAAAGATCGTCAAAAACCATCAGTTCAGGTTTACGGACAAACATCCGGGCCGCGGCCGTGCGCTGTTTTTGCCCGCCAGAGAGTTTGACGCCGCGGGAGCCGATCACCGTCTCCAGGCCATGGTCAAGTTGATCCAAATCTTCTTCGAGTACTGCGGATTTGATTGCGCCCATCAGATCGGCCTGCTCTTCAGGGACCCCAAAAAGGATATTATTCTGCAGCGTTTCGCTGAACAACAGCGGGATTTGCGAAGTGTACGCGGTCCGCGGGGGGACGAAGAAATTGGCAGGGTCAGCAACCAACTTTTGGTTCCATAAAATTTCGCCGTCATCTTTCGGGAGCAAACCTAAGAGCACGCGCAATAATGTAGTTTTGCCTGATCCTATTCGACCAGTCACCACCACAAAATCGCCGCGCTGAATCCCCAAATCAATCCCCGAGATCCCATTTTCTGTGCCCGGATAAAAATAGGTTAAGTTTTGGGTCGATAAAGTTTCCAGACGATCACCCCCGGTTTTGGGGATATAGTTCACTGCCGGGAAATCACCACGCAGGTAAATGGGCGTTTTTTGCACCAAATTTTCAGGGAGTGCGCCCTCCATGAGCTTATCCATACGTTCGAGAGAGACATCGGTCTGGCGGAAGCGTGCGAAGAAAATGCCGGTGAGCGCCGTGAGATCGGTGACAAACCCTAAATAATAAACAAAGAGTGAAAAATCACCCACGGTAAATGTGCCATCCTGCAGAGAACTTCCTGCGATCAACAGGATGGCACCGGTGCCGAGATTGACGGTATTGCGGAAAATAGAACCCAAGATTTCGTTGAAAAGCCGGTCTTTCAGCGCAGATTTACGACGATTTTCGTTGAGCGAGCGAAAATGTTTGAGGGTGTTTTCTTCAGCGGTGGCGGCTTTGATAGCTTGAGTGGCATCAAACATCTCTCCAATAAAGCCCGTGACATTGCCTGTTGCGCCGCGGTTATCTTCACGATATTTCTGTACCCGCGCCATGGTGCGATTGGCAATTACAACAATCACCACCAGCGGCAGGAACACAAACAGTGTGATGCGAGGATTAATGCGCAGCATAATGATCATGGCAAAAATGGCGAACAGCCCCTGCCCGACAATGAAAAGAAACCAGGAAGTGAAATCGCCCACCTCATCGGCATCGCCGCGGAAACGGCTGATGGCCTCGCCCGTGGAACCGGGTAACGCCCGCGCCCCGGGCGGTTGAGAATATGCTCAAACATATTCTTGCGCATCACAGCACCGCTGGAAAAAGTCCAACGGAAATAGAAATACATATCGGTCATAATCATGGAACCGCGGGCCACCGCAAAAGCGACCACCAAAGCCGCCCAGGTCCAAGGCTCCCAGCCCAGCAATGCATCCCCAGTCAAAGAATTAAAATACTCTCGCTGTAACAACCCCGCAATTTGGAACATAATGCCAAAAATTGTGATTCGCAAAAATGCTGTTGCGGTGTATACGCCAGGGTGTGCTTTGATCAGTCCACCCCAATAGTGCCAGACTGAAAGCCTAGTTCGAGAGGTCGTCTGGGTAGCACTCATGCTAAGACATCCTCCATACCGGTCTGCAATAACTTATAAAACTCGGAACCGGGATCAGCCGCTAACACCGCTCGTTCACCGTGCTCTAAAATGCGCCCTTGTTCCAAAATCATGATCTCATCTGCTCTTTGAATAGTGGCCAGACGGTGAGCGATGATGATGCCCGTACGGCCCTCTAATAACCGATCAATCGCACGCACCAACAATTGTTCTGTGGCCGGATCGAGGCGTGATGAGGCTTCATCTAAAATAATCAGACCGGGGTCTTTGAGAAAGATACGTGTCAAAGCTAATAATTGGGCTTCCCCTGCAGAGAGATCGCCCCCACCGGCCGCCAGGACGGTATCTAAGCCATTTTCAAGTGTCTCATACCAGGAAGTCAGTCCCAATTGATGGATCACTCTTAGAATTTCTCCATCGGGGATTTCAGGGTCAAAAAATGTCAAGTTATCACGGATACTGGCATTGAAGAGCTGCACATTTTGGGTGACAATTCCAATCCGCTGGCGTAGATTACGCAGTGGGATTTGCCGCAAATTTGTTCGATTGAGCAGCACCCGACCTTGTTGGGGATCATAAAGTCGGAAAAGCAAGCGCGTCAGGGTAGTTTTTCCACTCCCGGTTCGACCTAAGAGACCCAGTACCTTTCCGGCATTCTGGTGAAAATTGATATTTTTGAGAATCAGTTCAGGTTCTTCGCAGGCATCACGATCTTCATAGGTGAAGGTTACATTTTCTAAATCGACAGCTAAAGCTCCTGAGGACACCTTTTGGAAGGTTACCAGCGTGTCCTTTCCCATGAGAGGCTCTTCACCATCCACCAGTTTTCTCTCAATTCGCAGAAACTCCTGGATGCGCGCCACACCAGCTCCGGCTTCTTGCAGGCGTTCAATTTCCTGCGAAATCCGTTCGATGGGGCGCGACAGCATCCAGGTGTAGTGGGCAATCAAATAAACGGTACCAATGGTCAAGACTCCTTGCCGAAAAAGGATCGCCCCAACGATGAAGGCGGTTGCTGTACCAAAAGAGAACAACACCCAGGTAATATTAATGAGTGCAAATGCCATCAAACGGGCTTTGACGGTTGTCTCCCAAAAAGTGCGCAACTTCATGAAGAATCCGCGCATCACATAGGATTTTGCCCCACTCGCCCGGATATCTTCCGTCCCGGCGATACGTTCTTCTAAATAGCTGTAAAACTCTGCACTGGCCTCGCGGGATTCCTGCCAGTGAGGCACCGCGATATTGCGCAGCTTGTTGATCACAATCAGCGTAAGCACCACAAAAATGCCGATTGAAAATCCCACCGCGGCATTTTCAATAAAGAGCAAAATGAGCACCCCCACCAAAAGAATGCTATTTCCTAAAATTTGTAACGTGAACTGAGAAAAGAAATTGGAAAGCGCATTAATATCGCCATCGATACGCTCAATCATCTCACCAGGAGTATGTTCGTTATGAAAGGACATATCCAGGTACAAACAGTGTTTGGCAAAATCATAACGCAGCCAATTGGTGGCCGTCCAACTGACGTTTTCGCTCAAGTAGGTTACACCCACTGCCACAATCTGTTGGAGCATGGCAATCACGATGAAAACAGCTGCCATCTTGGTCAGTGTTTCTAGCGTATCCCCTCCCAACGCGGCATCCAGATAGCTGCGCATAATTTGGGGATTGATCAACTGCAATCCAATATTGGTAAAAAGTAAAATAGCCAGTGCGATCACCCAGCCGCGCTGTGGCCGAAGGTAGTCGACTAGCAAATCCCAATATTCTTGAATGGTTACTCGCATCAGATACCCAACTAGAGAGCGAACGATAATAAAAATGGGAGAAAACGTTCACTGAGAAGGCAAGTATTGTACCTCGATTACAGATATGTGCCCTTCAGAGGAGAGCTCTCTGGTTTGTTCAGTTTAAACTATTATGTTTATCACTGGCAAAACGGTTAGAATTATAAAATAAACATTCTGCATTTTCACTATTCCAATCATTACAAGAAAGAACCCCCATTATGACACCGCACAAACTCCCTCATATTTTGATCTTCAATCCTGACCAATGGCGCGGCGACGTAATGGGACACCTAGGTAACCCTGCTGCCGTGACCCCTAATCTCGATCGGATGGTTGCTACAGATTCCATCTCATTGTCAAATGCTTTTTGCCAAAATCCGGTTTGCACGCCAAGCCGGTGCTCATTTATGAGCGGCTGGTACCCGCATGTGCGCGGCCACCGCACCATGTTTCATATGATGCAACCTGACGAGCCAGTGCTGCTGCGAGATTTGAAAGAAATGGGGTATTTCGTGTGGTGGGGTGGAAAAAACGACCTGGTTCCAGGCCAAAATGGATTTGATGATTATTGCCATATTAAATATCAGGCACCACGCGATCCAGAGCGCTCACAGTTCCCAAACCTGCACAGTTGGAATGAATGGCGAGGACCTAAAGATGGTGATAATTTCTACTCGTTCCTGTATGGCAAAATTGAAACCCCAGAGGGCCAATCCTTTGCTCTCGATGATGACTGGGCAATGATTGAAGGCGCAATTGAATTTATCCAAAACGCGCCACCTGAACAACCCGTTTGCATCTTTCTTCCTTTAAGCTACCCTCACCCGCCCTTTGCAGTAGAAGAGCCCTGGTACAGCCAGATTGATCGTGATAAATTGCCAAAACGCATCCCCACTCCCGAAAGTTGGGATAAACTCCCCAGCCTTCTCAAGGGCATCTATGCGCGTCAGAACATGCAAGCTTGGAACGAAGAACGCTGGCGCGAATTATTAGCTACTTATTTTGGAATGTGCGCGCGGGTGGACGAACAGTTCGGTATGGTGGTCGATGCCCTAAAAGACGCTCAAATTTATGATGATACCGCAATTTTCTTTTTTTCAGACCATGGAGAGTTTGCCGGAAATTATGGGTTAGTGGAAAAAACCCAGAATACTTTTCAGGATTGTCTGACGCGCGTGCCATTCATCATAAAGCCGCCACAAGGGACCGAGATCCAGCCTGGGATTCGAGAAGCGCTTGTAGAACTGGTAGATCTACGCGCCACTATCGAAGCTCTGACTGGGCTCAATCCTGGATACACGCACTTTGGACGGTCGCTCCTGCCCTTAATCGTGGGCGAAACCCAGGATCACCGCGATGCTGTCTTTTGTGAGGGTGGCCGAATCTACGGGGAAACCCACGCGATGGAACTCGAATCTAGTTCCAACCAAGCCCCTGATGGATTGTATTGGCCGCGGGTTGGATTGCAATCTAGCGAGGGACCTGAGCATACCAAAGCCGTAATGTGCCGCACCAAAAACTATAAATATGTGCGCCGTTTATACGAAAAAGATGAACTATATGATATGGTGAACGATCCCCAGGAATTACACAACCAGATCGATAATCCCACTTATTCCCAGGTTTTAGCTAAACTCAAAGATCGGCTATTAAACTTTTTTCTTGGAAACTGGCGATGTAGTCAAACATGTGCCTGATAAACGTTTTTAATACTCAATGAAGTACAATTTATGGGATCACATTTCCAGGGTTTCTGATCACTTCGTGCACCCCATTCTCGTTTCTGGCGTAACAATAAATATCTATCAATAATTTTTCTTCGCCTGAATAATCTCGCAAATATGCACAATCGCCATGATCATTCCAAACTTCGGTTTCATTATTCCAATATAAATCAGTGGAGGTATTCGCCCCACCTTTGGTCCAAATCCGAACTGTTTGACGGCCCCCAATATAGAAATTTATGGGGAAATCATAACGGTTAGGGCCATCATCCCGGATAAACCATCCTGTTAGATTTACTGTACTTGATTTGTAATTGTAAATAATTACGTATTCATCCAAAGGGTCATCCGATATAGAATTTATTATTTCGACAAACATCACCGTATTCGGAGTAGGTGTCGGAGTTTGTGTGGCGGTAGGTGAAGGAGTAAATGTAGGAGTTTGAGTGGCTTGAACCATGACCACGGGCAAATAGATGACATTATTCAGGGTTTTCTGAACCATGCCGACTGTCGAGATCAAAACGATAATTGCCAATAGCCATTTTAGCTCTTTTGGTACTCGCATCTTACTTTCCCTTGAGTAAAAACAAATTAAAATAAATTACGTCCTACATTTTTCATACCGCTGAAAGTTTTGTCATCACCTCTCTTATTCTATCTTAGATTCATCGATTTAATTCTTTTTGGTGGTGAAGTATTTTTGGTTGCTAGTCTAGTACTCATGTGCTATACTCAGAGTACTAAACGCGAAAAATGCTAGGCGAGGTGAGATATTCTATGGATAACATCACAGTTGTAATCGTTGACGATCATCCCTTATTTCGGCAAGGCGTTATCAACACGATTTCCTATGAACCTGATTTGGATGTGATCGCTGATGCCGAGGATGGGGAAAGTGCATTAGAGCTAGTCCGCAAGCACAAACCAGATGTTGTCGTGATGGATGTCAACCTTCCAGGCATGAATGGACAACAAGTCACACGCCAAATCGTAACTGAAAAGCTTCCTACCCGCGTCATACTTTTGACTGCATATGATGATATTGAGCAAATCATTCATTCCATGCGATCAGGTGCAGCAGCTTATTGTGCAAAACACGTAAAACCAGAAAGTCTGGTAGGGATTGTTCGCCAGGTTGCGGTGGGAAAATTTGTTATCGGCACCGAGGTGTTTGATTATGCTGGACTAGAGCGTTGGCTGGAATTAAAGACCGAGGGCGCTTTGAGATCTTATAGCGACCCGGGTGAACCTTTCCATCCACTCTCAAAACGTGAAATGGAAGTTCTCTCATATCTGACCCGGGGAATGAGCAACAAAGAAATCGCGAACCTTCTTGGTATTAGTCACCAAACGGTAAAAAATCATGTGACATCAATTTTAAGAAAACTAGGTGTGGAAGATCGAACCCAAGCAGCCGTTTATGCTTTACGCCGCGGCTGGGTTCGCTTACATGATCATGATTTCAATGAACATCAACCTATGGAGTAAACAATATGGTATTCGCTGAAGACAACTCCAATGAAGTCAATCCTGGAAAAGAATTAACCGAAGAACTTCGTCGCGATGTAGACCAAAAACAACGTGAGCTTCAAGAAATTTCTATGCTTGTTGAACAAAGTCAATTAGAGGTTAACAAATTAGCTCAAAGAAACGCTACAGCAACATCCAAACTTCAACAAGTGCATGGTTATTTTGATTGGCGCCCCGCGAGGACATTCGTTCCATTTATGATTTAGCATTAGATGCTCAGCAACGGCTTTTCGTAATGAGGGGACAGTTAGAAAAACTCCAAAGTGATCAAACTCACCTTCAACAATATATCAATCAATTAGAGCTTGTTTTAGAAACATTTTCTGGTGCGCCGGCTACCCAAACAACGCATCAAAAAACCGATGCTTTTGGCGCGGTGGAAGCTATCATTCAAGCCCAAGAAGCAGAACGTCAACGGTTATCCCGACAAATGCACGATGGTCCAGCGCAGGCGTTATCAAATTTCATCTTGCAAACAGAAATTGCTATGCGGTTGTTTGATATGAATCAAGATCAAGCCCGCCAAGAATTAGAAGCTTTAAAACAATCTGCGACAGCAACATTCCAAAAAGTTAGGGACTTTATTTTCGAATTACGACCAATGATGCTAGATGATCTTGGATTGGTTCCCACGTTAAAAGATATGTTGAGGCATTTAAAGAGCAAAACAATTCTGATGTCCGCCTATCCATTTCTGGGGTTGAGCGCCGTTTAGAAACATATATCGAGGTGATGATTTTTAGAGCGATTCAGGAATTAATGGGGAATGCTGTTCGCATTAGTCAGGCGAGTAAAATCACAGTTCTAATCGATATTTCAGATACAAGTGTAAAAGTTGGGGCAGAAGATAACGGTAAGGGGTTTGATGTTGACACACTATTAGAAGGTAGTGGTATGGGGATCAAAGTTATAAAAGAACGTGTCGAAATGTTGGGTGGAAATTTAGAGATAAAGAGTATTATTGGACAAGGAAGTAATATAACTTTCCAGATACCAGCAGGCTCAGCATCGCAATCTGTCTTTGCATAACTGTAAGGTCAAAAGTATTGATTTTTAGGGGGTAAATCTCTATAATATATTCATCATTATTTATTCAAATTCTCATGGAAGGAGGTAAGCTGCAATGTTATTTGCTCCCAAAGAAAAAGGACAGGGCCTGGTAGAATATGCGTTGATCCTTGTATTGATTGCTGTCGTCGTTATTGCTATTCTTGTAGTTCTTGGACCCGTCATTGGTAATGTCTTCAGTGACATTTCTAACAATCTATAAATAAGTAATTATAAAACTCGAATTCCATATGGAAGGAGGTAAGCTGCAATGTTATTTGCTCCCAAAGAAAAAGGACAGGGCCTGGTAGAATATGCGTTGATCCTTGTATTGATTGCTGTCGTCGTTATTGCTATTCTCGTAGTTCTTGGACCCGTCATTGGTAATGTTTTCAGTGATATTTCAGGTAATCTATAAATAAGTTATTATAAAACTCGATTTCCAATCGAAGGAGGTAAGCTGCAATGTTATTTGCTCCCAAAGAAAAAGGACAGGGCCTGGTAGAATATGCGTTGATCCTTGTATTGATTGCTGTCGTCGTTATTGCTATTCTTGTAGTTCTTGGACCCGTCATTGGTAATGTTTTCAGTGACATTTCTAACAATATGTAGTAACGTGATTTGAAAGTAAGAAACAAATAAGCCCCACGTTCGTGGGGCTTATTTATTTCAAGGAAATATATTACAAAATTTTAGAAAACAAACTTATCAGAAAAAAAATTGTACATTCAACGACAGATAAGGATACACGCACATCTAAAAAAGGGTAGCATTTCTTTAAAATTTCAGGTAGACTATAGACATGATCTGTAGTACCGTTGTCAGCTTGACTTCTGATAGACGGCAAGTATGATAATTTTTAGTTTTTCATTTGACTTAGTTAACACAATAAAGGGAAAAAATACTTCCGAGTTTTATGCTTTATGGGTAATTATGGAGTGAATTTGAATGACTGACATTATACGCGTCATCATCGTTGATGACATCGCAGAAACCCGAGAGAACATTCGGAAACTTCTCCAATTTGAAAGCGATATCGAAGTTGTTGGTGATGCGAGGACGGGAAGAGAAGGCATTGACCTGGCAGGTGAAATTTCTCCAGATGTTGTATTGATGGACATCAACATGCCTGATATGGATGGTATTACTGCAACAGAAACTATCCGTAAAGAAGTGCCTTTCGCACAAATTGTCATCTTATCTGTGCAAGGGGATCCAAATTATATGCGCCGTGCCATGCTGGCAGGCGCTCGAGATTTTCTAACCAAACCTCCAATGGTCGATGAGTTAATCTCAGCTATTCGACGCGCTGGCAAGATGGCCAAAGACGAGAGGGAAAAATCAAAAGCTCGTTATCAGACACATTCTCCTACTACTGGAGCTCCAGGGACAAAATCATCATCTGCTCCCACAGGTGAGGTAATTGTTGTATACAGTCCAAAAGGTGGGGTTGGTTGTACGACAATCGCTACAAATCTGGCTGTTGCTCTTCACAATGATGAGACACCTGTTGTAATTGTAGATGGTAACCTGCAATTTGGTGATGTTGCCGTAATGCTAAACGAACGCAGTAGAAACAGTATAATTGATTTAGCTCCTCGTGCCGATGAATTAGACCCCGAAGTGGTTGAAAACGTGTTAATTACCCATGGTGATTTTGGCGTGAAAATTCTCACAGCCCCATCTCGACCAGAGTATGCTGAAAATGTTACCGGCGACCAATTTAAGAAGATCATCGATTATTTACGCCAGCTATATTCTTACATTGTTGTAGACACATCATCCTCCTTGACCGATATTGTTTTAAGTGCTATCGATGGTAGTGATTTGGTAATTCTAGTTGTTACCCAAGATATTCCATCTATTAACAACTCTCGCCTATTTCTCGATCTCGCCGATGTTCTGGGTATTAATCGAGGAAATTTAATTTTTATCATGAATTGCTACGATAAGCGCATCGCAATCACACCAGAAAAAGTAGGCGAGAATCTAAAGCAAGATATCGTGGCGGTTATACCAACAGATGAAAGAACTGTGGTACCATCAGTCAATAGAGGTGTACCATTTGTACTTACGGCAAAAGGGCGAGGCAACCAAATTTCGTGTGCCGTTTTCGAGCTAGCGGAGGCTGCTCGCCAGCGACTCGTTGCTATCGAAAGCGAGTAAAATCTCAAATTTTATTGATATTATTATTTGAGATCGATATGACTGCTAGGAGGTAGTAAATATGTCTTTGCTAAAACGGATTGAGCAAGGACAAGAAGATCAAACTGAAGGTGATTCCGAAAGCTCTTCTCGTTTGATGTCTTTGCAATCTCGACGGGTAGCTCCCCCTGGAGCAAACGCGCAGCGCGATACTTATTCCGATCTTAAAACAAGGGTACAGAATTGACTATTAGCTGAGCTAGACCCTTCAATTGACATTTCACAAGTGGGGGTGGTACGAAATACGATTTGCGATTTATTTGAGCAAATTCTTGCAGAAGAAAACATCGTCCTATCGCGTCAGGAAAAACATCGCCTTTTTGAACAAATCGCTGCCGAAATTTTAGGTTTTGGACCATTACAAAATTTACTCGAAGATGAAACAATCACCGAAGTAATGGTAAATGGTGCGAAAAATATCTATATTGAAAGAGGCGGCAGGATTTATCGTGTACCGATATCATTTGAAAGTGATGATCATGTTATGCGCATTATTGATCGGATTGTTGCCCCCCTGGGTCGCCGAATTGATGAATCTAGCCCCTATGTAGATGCTCGTCTACCAGACGGCTCACGTGTGAATGCCGTGATCCCACCCATCGCGCTGAAATGGGCCCACACTAACCATTCGAAAATTCTCAAAAAACCCAATTACAATCGAACAATTAATTAAATTCGGTACCATTACTCCAGAGGCACTTCAATTTCTAAAAGCTTGTGTAGAAGCTCGTTTGAATATTGTCATCTCCGGTGGTACCGGATCCGGGAAAACTACGCTTCTCAATATTCTTTCACAATTTATTCCGTCAGATGAACGCATCCTTACCATAGAAAATGCTGCTGAACTGCAATTGAGACAAGAACATGTTGTCACGCTTGAATCCCGCCCCCCAAATATTGAGGGCAGTGGAGAAGTCACGATTCAACAGTTGGTTGTAAATTCTTTGCGTATGCGGCCTGACCGCATCATCGTTGGTGAGATTCGAGATGAAGCGTCTCTCGATATGTTGCAAGCCATGAACACAGGTCATGATGGCTCTATGACCACGGCCCACTCAAATGGACCAAGAGATACACTCGCTCGCATCGAAACTATGGCATTAATGGGTGGTATAGAACTACCTATCAGGGCAATTCGAGAACAAATTGCATCAGCACTAGACTTAGTTTGTCATCAGGAACGATTACGTGATGGATCACGTAGAGTTGTAAATATTACAGAAGTAAATGGTATGGAAGGTGACGTAATCACCATGACCGATGTGTTCGCTTTTGAGCAGAGCGGAATTGAGGATGGCAAGGTAATTGGGCGCCTCCGCCCAACCGGATTGCGTCCAAAAAGCATCAACCAAATTGAGGCGGCTGGAATTCATCTGCCACCTTCAATTTTTGGAATTGGTGCCCGACGAGGGTACTAGTTTTGTTCAGTAAATAATATACGGATAATTGCCATGACTATGACTATGATATTGATCATCGGTGGCGTTTTCGCTGTCTTACTTCTGATTATTGGCATTATTGTGTCAATCAGTAGTGAGCGATCTCTAGTTGAAGAACGATTAGGGCAATATACGGAGGATGAGCTAGCCGAACAAATGGCTGCTGCAGGCGAGGATTCATCTGCGTTAACCGATTGGGTTAATGTGCGGGTTGAAAGCTCATCTTGGGGGGAAGGAATTTCTCGAAATCTAGCCCAAGCAGATGTTAAATTGAAACCCGCTGAGTATGTTGCCCTCATGGTAATTTTGGTAATTGTAATGGGTGGCGCCGCATATTTTCTTGGCGGTAGATCAATTATCTCAGCCATCATTGGCGCAGTTATTGGACTCATCATCCCCAGATTTTATGTCGGACGCCAAAAAGGCCAACGCTTAAATAAGTTTAATGAGCAATTACCCGACATGTTAAACTTGATGGTTAATGGGTTGCGGGCCGGATTTTCTACCGTACAAGCGATGGAAGCAGTTAGCAAGGAACTACCACCTCCAATCTCAACAGAATTTCGGAGATTGGTCCAAGAAATGCAAATCGGTATCCCGATGGAACTCGCTCTAGATAACCTTTATCGGCGCATACCCAGCGATGATTTAGATCTCATTATTGCTGCAATCAATGTACAACGCGAGGTAGGGGGTAATCTCGCAGAAATTCTCGACACAATTTCATTTACAATTCGAGAAAGGGTGCGCATCAAAGGTGAGATTAGAGTCTTGACATCTCAGGTGATGTATTCAGGTCGCTTTTTATCTGTTCTCCCCTTTATCCTTGGTGCAATTTTGTGGTTCCTTAATCGTCCATATATGATGATGTTTTTTGGCCCAGAGACACAACCTTGTGGTTATATTATGCTTGGAGTAATAGTTGTTCTGATTACACTCGGTTATTTTATGATGACCCGAGTTGCCAATATCGAAGTTTAGCCAATTATTTAGGAGACAAATTATGGATCCAACAATCCTGATTGGTATCATAATCGGCGTAATTATCATTGGAGGCGCTGTTATTTTAGTTTTTATTGGATTGCGGGATACAAGTGATCGAATTGATCCCTTACAAGACCGCCTGGCTGAATTTGCCAGTCGAGGGGAAACCGCTACATTAGAAGAGATCGAACTATCTCAACCAATTTCTGAACGCATTATCCTCCCGGCTGCCCGGAAATTTGGTGAGTTTGCGACCCGGTTTACGCCTCAAAATGCACTCCAAGACACAGCAAAAAAATTAGAATTAGCAGGGAATCCAAGAGGTTTAGACCCAACCATATTTTTAGCAACTCGTTTTTTCGCTGCAATTGGTCTTTTCGCCTTTTTGGTATTTATTTTTTCTGTTGGTTCAGTTGATTGGTCTTGGGGACGAAAAATACTCATTATCGGCGGGTTCTCATTATTTGGTTTCTTCCTCCCCAATTTGCTACTCCAAAGTCGTATCGATCGTCGTCAAAAGGAAATCCGTAAGGCTATGCCAGACGCACTAGACTTATTAACCATTTGTGTTGAAGCAGGTCTTGGTTTTGACGGAGCAATGTCGAAGGTAAATGAAAAATGGGATAATGAATTATCTTTATCTTTTGGACGCGTTTTACGAGAAATTCAATTGGGCAAATTACGTCGTGAGGCGCTAAGGGATATGGCCGATCGGATCGGCATCGCTGAAATGACCAGTTTTGTAGCTGCAATTATTCAAAGCGAGCAATTGGGCGTTAGCATGGCTAAAGTTCTGCGTATTCAATCTGATCAGATGCGTATGAAGCGCCGGCAAGCAGCCGAGGAAGAAGCTCACAAAGCACCGATTAAAATGCTATTTCCCATGGTTTTGTTGATTTTCCCAACCATTCTTATAATTTTGCTGGGACCTGCCGGTTTAATTTTAATGACATCTGTGGCAGGCGATGTGTTTTAGCTAAAAAACAGAATAATTCCCATTGAACAATATAGGTAATAACCTCTTTTGGGGGATGGTCGATTTGGTATTTCCGCCGACTTGCGGGGGATGTAAAATGTCGGGGGAGCGTTGGTGCCACGACTGTCAGGAAAAAACCAAAAAAATTCTTCCACCCATTTGTGATTTATGTGGTCAAACAATTAAAACCAATAATCTCTGCCAGCGTTGTTACAAATCACCTCGATATTTCAAGGCTGCCCGTTTTTGGGCTGAATTTGGGGGCCCTGTTAGAAATGCCCTCCATGATATTAAGTACCGAAAAAATATTGGCTTAGGCTTATCTTTGGCCCAAAATCTCGTGTCCTTGATCCGACAAAATAATTGGAACATCGATTTAGTTATCCCTGTCCCCTTAGGGGAAAGAAGGGCAAAACAACGAGGTAATAATCAAGCGGCCCTCATCGCTAAACCACTTGCTTCCTATCTTCAATTACCTTATAATCCCCGAACTCTACAAAGATATCGAGAAACAATTTCCCAGGTTGAACTATCGCTGGCTGAACGTCAGAACAATGTCAAAGATGCTTTTCAAACCAACCGAAAATCTGTTGATGGTTTAAGTATCCTCATCATCGATGATGTAATGACCAGTGGATCTACCCTAAATGCTTGTGCCAAATCCCTGATAGAAAGCGGAGCTCAGGCTGTATTTGGTCTGACCGTCGCTCGGGCTGTGCTCAACGGTCCCTCGTAATTTGGAAAAATTATCAAAATTCACTCAAAACGGAGGTTTATATGACACTCGAGGTAGATATTTACGGACGGAATATGGATATTACTGAACCTATCGAAGCTTATGTCGACAAGAAAGTATCCAAGCTAGATAGATATTTGGGCAATATTGATCAAGCTCGAGTAGATTTGGCTTTCGCCAAATCCGCACGCAGCGCAGCAGATCGCCATGTAGCTCAGATAACAATCACTGGTAAAGGCTATATCCTTAGGGCTGAGGAACGAGCAGATGATATTTACGCGGCTTTTGATGCAGCGCTATCAAAAATGCAACGCCGCATTGAGAGATATAAAGGGAAACGATTTAGAGGGCGCGGGGAAAGACAACCCGTGACTGATTATGCTACGGTGCTTGATACTCCTATCGAAGAGGAAGATGCCCCCATTATTGCGCGCCGCAAAAAGTTTTTTATTACTCCAATGGACGAATTAGAAGCAGTTGAACAAATGACTCTTCTTGGTCATGAAGATTTTTTTGTGTTCTTTAACGTAAATACTAATTCCACAAATGTTCTATACAAACGACGTGATGGTACCTACGGTTTAATTGAGCCTGAAATCACCTAAAAAGAAAAGCGGAGGATTGCAAAAAATCCTCCGCTTTTTTATAGAGTTTTCTCTCTATTTAGATGGTCCCACAACCCGGCAAGTAACATGGAGATAGTGAAACTCTCCTTTAGGCGGCATCAACTCAAAAACTTCCAGAACCTCAAAGGTATCGCCCCCAATTTGAATTTGTTCACCCAAGGCTGGAGAATGATCAAAATTAACAATTCCTCCAGGGTGGTCACTATCTTTTACTACAAAACTTACTTTCCAAACGGCCATAGATAATTACCTCAACCTCCACTCAAGTTGCGATGACGCAATTTGAAAGATAAATCGGCTGCAACATTTTGCATCACGAGGTAACCAATTTGGGTATTCTGTTGGCATAACGTTTGAAAATCATCATGTTGAATTACTTGAACAATCGTGGGATCATGGATTGCTCTAACGGTGGCTGAACGCGGTCCTCGATCAACCAGTGACATTTCACCAATCAACTGGCCCACCCCTAAATTTACAACAACTCTTGGGGTTTTCTGCTCATGAACTGAAACTTCCACCAATCCATTACTTACAATAAACATTTCCCGCCCAATTTCACCTTGGTGAGCCAGTATATCCCCAAAACTGAATTGCCTCGGTTTACAAATCCTGGCAACCTCATCTAGATCTTCCTCCGACAATCCCTCAAAAAGTTCAACGTTCCGGAGTAATTTATTGATATCCACAAATTCTCCCTTCACAAACTGAAACTCACCTAAAACTATTGTATCCTCATTTGTAATGAAAAACAACAAGGTTGGGGCAAACGCATGTTCGGGCACGCCTCCCACCCAAAGGATAAAACTGGGTACATTCTATCACCTAACCATAAGGTTTTGATTCCTTTCAAAATTATCAAAAAACTTCTCTTCACATAGGATTATATGTGAAGTAAACTAAGCACATCTAATGATGAGAGAGTTGTTATGGATAAAGATACCAACAATAAAGAGAATAATATTGCTGGATTTGAAATAAATCAAGAGAAAATTCGAGAAGCCACTCGCAAGATCATTGAAGCCATCGGTGAAAATCCAGATAGACAAGGGTTTCGAAACACGCCATCTCGGGTCGCACGGGCCTACACTGAGCTTCTCTCTGGATATCAAGAAAATGCCGAGAAAATCGTAAATGGCGCTCTTTTTGAAGTTACCTATGATGAGATGGTAATCGTTCGGGATATCGAATTTTATAGTCTCTGCGAACATCATATGCTCCCCTTTATGGGACGTGCCCATGTCGCTTATATTCCCCGCGGTCACGTAATTGGTTTATCAAAAATACCACGAATAATTGATATGTTTGCCCGCCGTCTTCAAGTTCAAGAACGACTTACCCGCCAAGTTGCCGATTTAATCGATGAATTGCTGCACCCTCATGGAGTGGCTGTGGTTGTGGAAGCACTCCATACCTGTTCAATGATGCGGGGTGTCAAAAAACATGACGCCCGAATGACAACATCTGCCATGCTGGGAGCCTTTAGATCGAGTTTAGCTACCCGCCAGGAATTTCTGGATAATATCTCAAGAGGCGCTTCTCCGTTGCGATTTTAAAAAATACCCTCAGCGTTATCCAGATTCTGAAGGTATATATGGGGGAGAATTGATCGGTGATAACCTACGATCTAATACCGGGTTCCTTCATCCGGCTAAAGCCTTCGCCACACGAGCTAATTTTTCGTGTGCCTGATCAGCAACCTCACGCAAAGTTGAGTTTTCCGCAAAAGAGCCTACACCCATCATTATCTTAGGATTAAGGATTCTAACAATTGATCCACCACCCTCCGAGGCTTCAACTGTGACATTACATGGGAGCATCATCCCCACCTCTGGTGCAGTTGAGAGAGCTTGATGGGCCAGCGTGGGATTGCAAGCCCCTAAGATTACATAAGGCCGAAAATCCTCGCCTAATTTTTCCTGCAATGTAGCTTTAACGTTGATTTCGGTGAGTACACCAAATCCTTCCGCTTTCAGGGCTTGGGTAACAGCTTCAACAGTTTCAGCATAACTATTTCTTAATTTGATTTCAAAACCAATCTGGCTCGTCATGTTTACCTCCGTTTATTGGTTGGATGCAAAAGCTCCGAAATTGGTTACAAGGATTCAATTACTGAATTTGACTGTTTCTTAAGCCTACCCATACTCCACAAACTGATAGCCAAAATGATCCACGCGATTATCTGGTCTATGCGCAGATTACCAAGAAATAAAACACTGTCACCCCGGAAAGCTTCGATAATCATCCAGGCAGCAGAAATCAGGGACAAGAATAACCAAAAAGTTTCACCAGGCACTCTCGAGGTCTGTTCTGAACCGCTTATCCGAGGCCAGATCATTCCCAGGATCGCGAGACCAGCTAAAGATTGGTAGATTTGTGTGGGATGCCGGGCTCCTCCCCATAGGTTTATCCCCCAGGGCAAATTGGTCTCTGCCCCAAACGCATTTCCAGAGGCCAGGTTAGCCAACCCAAGAGCAATCACCATAATTGAGAAAAAGGGTGTGAGAGCATCCAAAGTATTCGGCCATGAAATTTGTTTTCGATTCCCATAAATCAAAGCGGCAATTAAACCTACCGCAGCGCCTCCAACCGGGTCAAGCAATGCAGGACTAAGAGAAAATACATCCAACGGATTTTCGAGAAATACCCTTAAGTTCAGTAGAATATAGCTAATCCGAGCTCCAATTACGCCTGCTATCAGCGCGACGAATACCAGGTTATAAAGTTGGTTCGGATCAGCTTTGAAGCGGGGAGCCAGACGCTCCGAAATTGTCAAACCGATCCAGATTCCAGCCAACAAAATCATTCCAGGAGCTGGCATAGCAAGTGGGCCAAGTTGGATGATCGGAAACATTAATCACTCTCCCCATATAATTTTTCAAACCGGGTTATTAATAACGCTTCGTTCATTCCACCGATCACGATTTCCTGAATGACCCCGTCACGATCGATAAAGAATGATGTAGGCAACGAGTGAACAAGATATTTCCCAGTAACCTGTCCACTTTCATCCAGCAAAATTGGGAACGTTAAGTTTTCCTCCGAAACAAAATTTTTTATATTGGTTAGTGTATCTTGACGGGTATCGTTTACCGCCAAAATCACAAACTTATCAGGCCCATACTGTTGATAAATTTCTTCCATCGCGGGCATCTCAGATCGACAGGGCGGGCACCAACTCGCCCAAAAATTTACGAGAACAACTTTACCGCGCAAATTAGAAAGGGAAACCGACTCACCATCCAATGTGACCAACTCAAAATCTGGCGCGAGGAATCCTTCTTGGGGAGTGGGTATCATCCCATTCGTAGTACTTCCCGCAGGGGTCGCACTGATCCAAATCCAAAATGCACCTAAAATTAATATCGCAATTGAAACCCAGGTCCAATATTTGTTAATTAAAATTTGCATAAAATCTAGTTTACAAACGAAGGTTAAGCATGTCAAGGAACAAGTTCGCAGAGAGGCTTAACATTCATTATCTACTAATCCAGTCTACATTGACAGAAATTTTCTCAATGATAGAATTTAGGTGTAATTTCGCTGAAATTAGCAATTCGCTTGTGGTGAAAGGAGTAACCCTTGAAATCAAAAAATGGCTTGCGTTGGATATTGATCTTAACCGCTTTGCTATTGGCTGGATTATTTTTCTCTGCTTGCAATACTTTTTCCCCCAGAATTCTACAAATGCAGATGATGAACAACAGCAAAATGAAGTTTATTTACCCTCAACGGGATCAGACCCAGCCTCAGATACTGAGACCGAACCGATAGTTAATCAAGACCCCCAACCTGAAGAAGGAGCTTATCCAGAATCGGAACAAGAGGTTCAAGATTCGAATGTGGCTGATGTTCCTCAAGGTGAAGCCTATCCAGAGCCAGAACAAGACTCTGTCCAAGAACCGACATCAACACCTGAGGTCGAACCAACTCAAGGACCAAAACCCACTTCCCGAGGGGCTGAACTTCATGCGAGTAGCCCTGCAAGGTTCAGTCTTGCATCAGGTAAGGTTCAATTGGTTGAATTATTCGCCTTCTGGTGAGGCACCTGCCGCAGTATGGCACCCGTCGTGCACGGGTTAGAAGCTGAGTATTCTGATCAAATCAATTTTGCCTTTCTGGATATTGATGATCCATCCAATGATGATTTCAAACGTGCCCTGGGATTCCGGGTACAACCCCAGTTCTTCCTTTTGGATGAAAATGGAGAAATCATTCAACAATGGGCTGGCCGGGTCAGCGAAGAAGATTTTAGAGCTGCCTTTGAGACTGCCCTAGGCGAATAAGCATAAAAATACCCCTCGTTGACTAATTGAGGGGTATTGTTATTTTAAGGCGCAGCATTCCAACTTTAAAGGGTGTTTCTGATAAAAATGTGTTCGCTTAACATTTTTAGCAAAATTACTTGACACGTGTGCGAATTGTATGGTAGACTCTCGTCCGTTGCGCTAAGATTAAGCCTAGATTAAGATTTTTTAGGCCAAAATAAAACGAAAGGAGGCGCATTTAGATGGAAAAAGTTTATATGCAAATAACCCAATCTTTGGTAGTGCGCCTCGTGACTATGGCCTAATATTAGGCACCCAGATTGATTTCTGCGGCCACGGGTGACAATCCGTGGCCGTTTTGCGTCTATGCAACCTGGTCGCGGCGCTCTCACCAAGAGTTCCTCCGTGGCCGAAATTCTAAATAAGCTTTAGCGTCATTTTTGTGCGCGCTCCCTGTCGGCCACGGATCTCCATCCGTTGGCCGTTTTTATTTCTGAGGAATGTATGATACCAATTTGCGTTCAGTTAAATGAACCCGGAAAAAAACTAGACTTTATAACGCTCATCGACTGAACCCTGTTCTGAGCGATCTGGTACGCACTCAGAACAGGATTAATTCCGAAAGCTGGAACCGCAGTCGGCGAGTGCTACCACCAAAAAGGAGGTGGATGATGTTAATCATCGAGATACATGTTGACAATACAGAAAAGAATACCCCATCCACCCGCGCAGCCAACGTTCGGGAGGATGCGCAATCCAGGCCATCAACAAAAAACAATCAAAACTCGATTTACCAACTTGTTGAAACTATAAAAACCTGGTTCAACGATAGAGAAAAGAACAGTTCCCATACACATGGATTATAGGAATGGACCGCAAACAAAAACAAATACTTGAGCATCATAAATCGATGCAGAAACATATTCGAAAACAACAACTCCGGGAGGCACGCCGCAAAGCCGGCGTGCGCTCCCAAATGAAAAAACCGCGTCTCAAAAAAATCTCGACAAACGATTGGGACGATTGGGAGAATTTAGACGAATTAGAATTGAGCACCTACGAAACCATTATCCCGAAGGGTGAGACTGAACGCAGAAGAGAAATGGAAACGCAAGCTTCAGGTGTGGGTTCAAACGAGAACCCACAGGGGGTTGCTGAAACCGTAAAAATGGATTCAGCCCCAAGTTCCCCACCTAAAACCTCCGCCCTAGTCATAGAAGCTGGATCCAGAATCTGCCGCGTTGACCTGAACGGCGAAATCTTACTCTGCTCTCTCCGGGATGCCAGCTTAGAAACAGAAGAGACAGGCTACACGAATGTGATTGCAGTTGGTGATGAAGTACTGGTTTCTCTCACTGGCGAAGGGCTAGGTGTGGTTGAAGCCATTTTGCCTCGCCGCAGTGTTCTGTCACGTCCGTACTCGCCAGATGCTGGTAAGGTGCACGCCGAATTGGAGCAAATCGTAGTCGCGAACGTTGACCGTTTGTTAATCGTGACTTCCTGGCGTGAGCCATATATTTGGCCGGCCCTGATCGACCGCTACCTGATCGCCGCGCAACGCAACCAGATTGAACCTGTGATTTGCATCAACAAAATCGACCTGATCGAAGATCAAACTGAGTTTAAAAACACGCTTAAGCCTTATAAAGATTTAGGTTATCAGTTCGTCCTCACCAGCACTGTTTCAGGCGAGGGCATCAATCAACTCCGCAGCCTGATCAGCGAGAGCACAACCGTCTTAGCCGGGCTTTCCGGTGTCGGCAAATCGTCCCTACTGACAACTGTGCAACCCAGCTTGAACCTGAAAGTCGGTGAGGTCAGTGAACATGGCTTGTTCACCGGCCAAGGGCGGCATACCACGACGCAATCCAGTTTATGGAAATTGGATAACGGTGCTGTTGTGATCGATACCCCCGGGGTGCGCACCTTCGGTGTTGCCGGTATCGCTCCTAAAGAATTATCCAGTTGGTACCCAGAAATGGTCATGTTTGCCGGACAATGCCGCTTCGGTAACTGCACACACACCAATGAGCCCATATGCGCGATTAAAGCCGCTGTCGATGACGGGCAAATCTCTGAGTTGCGCTATAAAAACTACACTCAAATTTTTAAAGAATTATCCACATGAGAACGAGACGCAGCGATGCTGCGTCTCGTTCTTTCCATTTAGGTAAAAATGAAAATCAATGAACAGCTACTTGAAGAACTTTATTGGGATGATGAAGAAGGATTTGATCTTCTCCCCCCCATAAAAGGATTGCCCCAAAGAAGAGGGGCGGAGCGCAGCGGGAATCTACCCCGCTGCCCGCGCAAAATTGATAATCAGCTATATGAGCAATTCGATAACCTGCGCCGTTACGATTTCACTTACGATGCCGCCCGTCACGAAGAGTGGTGGTTGCTCGAACTCGCTGGGTCCCTTCTACGATGAGCAGTGGTTCGATGATGTACTGCGCATCGTCAAAGGTGGTAAAGAAGCTTCTGTCTACGTGTGCCGGGCTAATCCCTCGGCAGATACCCCATTGATTGCAGCCAAGGTTTACCGTCCACGCGCGCTGCGAAATCTGCGGAAAGATCATATCTACCGCGAAGGCCGCCACCGGTTGGATCATAATGGGCTGGTTGTGTATAAAGATCGCCAGACGCGTGCGATGAAAAAACGCACCGACTACGGCCAGGAACTGATGCACACCTCGTGGATCGAACACGAGTTCCGCACAATGAAGATTCTGCACGAGGCTGGCTGCGATATCCCCACCCCTTACGCCAGCGACCATAACGCGATCTTGATGGATTTTATCGGCAACGAGCAGATGGGCGCGCCCACGTTGAACGAGATTTCCCTCCAACCAGCGGAGGTCCAAACTCTGTTTGAGCGGGTGGTCCACAACCTCGAAATAATGCTGGCTCACCAGAGAGTGCACGGCGATTTCTCAGCCTATAATATCCTCTATTGGGAGGGTGAAATCACGCTGATCGATTTCCCCCAGGCGATCAACCCGCTCAAAAATCCAAATGCTTATGCGATCTTCCAGCGCGACGTGGTCCGGATCTGCGAATACTTTCAGGCCCAGGGTATGGATAGCGATCCCCTGAAATTGGCTGAAGATTTATGGGCGGTAAACAATTACAACACTGCACCAAATATCCTATGGCCCAAAGAAGATGATGATAGCGATGACGAAGAGGAGATACAAACAACAACGATGTTAGAAGTTCGCCCCGAAGAAAAAACGGATTACGCCGCAATCACACAGGTCAACGATCTGGTTTTTGGCCGCCCCGAAGAAGGCTGCCTGATCGAAAATTTACGCCTGTTGCCGGAATTTGATCCACGTTTGTCACTGGTTGCTGAACACAAGGGAAAAATCATCGGGCATGTGGTGTTTTTTCCCATCAACCTCCAATCTAAAATTGGCGACGAATTTCCCTGCCTGAGTTTAGGGCCCATCGCCGTGACGCCCGAATATCAAAACCAGGGGATCGGCGGTCAATTGATCGAAGCCGGTCATCGGACCGCCAGAGAACTCGGTTTCACCTCCGTAGTTTTGCTGGGTCATCCTGATTACTACCCGCGCTTCGGATATCTGCCTGCAGAAAAATGGGATTTGACCAATCCCTGGAATATCACGGGTGATCCCTGGATGGCCATTGAACTGATCGAAGGCGCACTGGAAGGAAAAGCCGGCGCAGTTATCTACCCAGAGGCGTTCAACGAAGCCACCTGATCGAATGGAGCAGAAATGCTAACCGAGCTGGAACCCAAAGATTATCACAAAGCGATCCCATTATTCCAAGGCTTTGATTACAGTCTATCGTTACCGGCAACTCTAGCAGGCAACAACCCTGACCGCATTTTTGTGGATAATCCCAAAAACCCAAAAACAGCTTCTGCTTTGACGGTCGAAGGAAACTTCCTGGCAGGCAACCCCGCTGATAATCTTGCAGTAGAAGCTGTCAGCCAATTCTTGCAAAAGAAAATATTCACAGGAGAGATTTATCTGGATGACAATACGAGTATTTTATTGGCGGTTGAGCCAATTGAATGGGAAACCAAACTGCTGAAAATGATCCCTGCACACGAGATTGAAAAGCGACCTCGCTATCACTATCTCTGCCAGGAACTAAGCTTTGATTGGCGGGTGTATTTGCCGCCTGGGTATCAGGTTCGATCTTTCGACCAAAACTTACTCGATGATCGCTCTAACGTAATACCAGAAGAAATAATCGAATGGGCCAGCAGAGAAATCTGCTGGGGGTAGCTGGAAAACTTTCTGGAACACGCGGTCAGTTCTTGTGTCATACATCAGAATAAAGTGGTCACAATTTGTTCAGCCGATTGTTTTACCGAAGATCAAATTGATGTGGGAATCTTCACATTACCAGAACACTGCCGAAGAGGTTTGGCAGCTTTAGCTGCGGCGGCGACTGTTGAAGCTGCTTTCAAAAAAGGTTTCCAGAAAGTGGGTTGGCACTGCCATACAGATAATATCGCTTCCTGGAAAACAGCTGAAAAGGTTGGTTTCAAACGTGAACAAACTTACCTCTATTACTTTTATGATTTTGATGTAATCGATCATCTGGCAGCGCTGGGCTGTTTTCTTTTAAACGAGGTGAATTTCAGAAAACGGTCAATTATTACGAGCGCGTTTTCTCCGCCCGCAATGAAAATCCAGATTATTACTATCACGTGACGGCTGTGGCCTGGGCAGGCCTGAAGGATGAAAAGATGGCCATCCAATATCTCAATACCGCGATTGATCACGGTTGGAGAAATCGCGATTTCACAGAAAAAGAAGAAATGTTCATTTTTCTACATGACTCACAACAATGGATAGCGACCCTAAACCGAATGAGTGCTAAAAAATGATACTGAACCTCATTCCCCCAAGTTGCTTAACTTGAAAAACAGATCATGAATAATATCCCTCTCAAACAATACTGGGACCTGCTCTACAAATACCTGCGTCCCCAATGGAAAGTCAGTCTGCTGCTGGGACTGCTGCTGCTCAGCAATATTGCCCTGCAACTCGTCAACCCACAGATCATCCGCAACTTTCTGGATGCCGCCCAGGCGGGAGCAGCCACCGAAATACTGTTTCGAGCGGCGTTGCTTTTCCTCGTGCTGGCCGTTATCCAGCAGATCGTTTCAGTGCTGGCCAGTTATATCAGCGAGATTGTAGCCTGGACGGCGACCAACGCCTTGCGCGTCGACCTGACCCGGCACTGCCTAAGCCTGGATCTATCTTTCCATAACGCGCGCACGCCTGGTGAGATGATCGAACGCGTGGACGGCGATATTAACAACCTGGCCACTTTCTTCTCACGCTTCGTGGTTGAGTTACTGGGCAACGGCCTGCTGGTGGTTGGTGTACTCATTATGCTGTGGTTAGAAAACTGGCTGATTGGTCTCGGACTGAGTATTTTTGTGACGATCTCAATGGTCATTATGCTCAAATACCGTAATGTAGCTGTCCCCCATTGGGCCGCTGAGCGTCAGAGCAGTGCTGATTTCTACAGCTTCCTGGAAGAGCGTCTCGCAGGCACGGAAGACATTCGCGCCAACGGAGCCGAAGCTTACGTGATGCGCAACTTCCACGGCCTGATCCGCGAAATGCTCCGCAAATCGCTCAAATCAGCGATGGTGATTAACGTGCTGATCAATATCAACCAGATCTTATTTGCCCTGGGCACCGCGGCCGCTTTCGCAATCGGAACGTATCTCTTCCAAAATGAGATCGTCACCCTCGGTTCGGTCTATATCGTCTACCACTACACCACAATGATGAACCGTCCAATGGATTCGATCTCCCACCAGGTGGAGCAGCTCCAACGTGCTGGGGCCGGCATTGTGCGCATCCAAGAATTACTGGAAATTGAAAGCAAAATCAAGGATGTTCAGACTCCAATTGTGAGTGATCCTCTACCTTCAGAAAGCAGTCACTTTGAAAGTGAATACCATCTCGGAGCGCCACTCGCCCTTCGTTTTGAATCCATCACCTTTGGGTATGACGACGCGCTCGCAAAGAACGGCAATGGCGGGAAGAACGGGAAAACTGGATCCGAACCGTTGGCCAAAAATCACAAAGATATCGTACTCCACGATCTAAATTTCACGCTTGAACCGGGCAAAGTTCTTGGTCTGTTGGGGCGTACCGGTTCCGGAAAAACCACCCTGACGCGTCTGCTATTCCGGTTCTACGATCCCGATGAGGGTACCATCGCCATTTGTGCTGGTGATCTCTCGGGGCTGATCGACATTCGTCAATTACCCTTGGACACACTGCGCAAGCGGGTTGGAATGGTCACGCAAAATATCCAGCTTTTTAATGCCAGTGTACGAGACAATCTAACCTTTTTCGATCCCACGGTGCCGGACGAGAAAATCGAACAGGTCATCCACGAACTTGAACTGAGCGAATGGTTTACTTCCCTTCCCAATGGCCTAGACACCATCCTTGAATCCGGAGGTGGGGGTTTATCCGCAGGAGAGGCGCAGTTATTAGCCTTCACTCGCATCTTTTTATCTGATCCTGGTTTGGTGGTCTTGGATGAAGCCTCCTCTCGCCTCGATCCCGCAACAGAAACCTTGATCGAGCGGGCCGTCGGAAAATTAGTCGCCAACCGCACTGCCATCATCATCGCCCACCGATTGGGTACTGTCCAGCGCGCCGATGAGATCATGATCCTCGACCAGGGTTGCATTGAAGAATATGGTGATCGGAAAGAATTGTCAAATGATCCCAATTCGCGGTTTTACAGCTTGCTGCAAACTGGGCTTGAGGAAGTACTCGTATAGTTAGCGTCATTGCGAACGCAGCGCAGCGGTGTGAAGCAATCTCCTGGTTTAACGGCAGATTGCCACGGCACTCCATTGCATTCCGCACCTCGCAATAACGCAGGAATAGAAATCACATGGCTACAACAACCTTAGAAACACCACAACCGAAAATCCGTCCCTGGCAATATCTGGCCAAGATCGTGCGTCAATTCCCGGGCTGGTATCTGGGACTACTAATTGGCGAGACGATGTTCTTCGCGGTGTTCCCGCATATCGCTGGTTTGCTGATCCGCGCCATCTTCGATAGCTTGAGCGGGGAAGCCGCTGTCGGAGTCAATGTCTACACCCTGATCGCATTGCTGATTGCCAACGCCGCCGCCAAGGCAGTGGCCATCTTCGCCGATGTCTGGGTATATTTCAACTTCCGCTGGTCTGTAGCAGCCCTGCTGCGAACCAACTTGTTCACACATATTCTCAAACGTCCAGGGGCGCGCGCCGTCCCAGATTCGCCGGGTGAGGCGGTCAGCCGGTTCCGTGGGGATGTCGATGAAATTGCTTTTTATCTCTCCGAATCCCTGATCGTGGTGGCTTTTGGCATCTTTACAGCGGTAGCGGTGGTGGTGATGTTCCGCATCGATCCTGCGATTACGCTGGTTGTTACCGTGCCCCTGCTAGTCATCATTCTGGTTGCCAACCGAGCCGAAAAAGCTGTTCACAAATATCGTGAAGCTAGCCGTAAATCGGCGGGACAGGTTACGGGTTTCATCGGCGAACTTTTTGGAGCCGCCCAGGCGATCCAGGTTGCCAGTGCCGAAGATCGCATCGTCAACAAGTTCGATGAAATCAACGCCACCCGCAAAGATGCAGCCGTCAAAGATCGGTTATTCAGCGAGTTGCTGCGGTCGATATTCCGCAATACCGCCACACTGGGCACCGGTTTGGTGCTGCTGATGGCTGGGGAGAAAATGGCTGCGGGCATCTTTACGGTCGGTGATTTCGCGATCTTTGTGTACTATTTGGGATACACCACCGATTTTGCCGGCATGGTTGGCGAGCATCTGGCCTGGATCAAGCAGGTGGGGGTTTCTTTCGGGCGAATTTTTCATCTCTTGCAAGAGGCACCGCCCGAAACTTCTGTGCAACGCTCTCAAATTTACTTGCATAAAGAACTGCCGGATGTGCCCTATATCGCCAAATCTGATAGCCATCAATTGGAAAGGTTCGAAGCTCGTGGATTGAGCTACCTTTATAAGGAAACTCAACGCGGGATATCGGGGGTGAACCTAACCATCCCGCGGGGCAGCTTTACCGTGATCACCGGGCGCGTGGGTTCGGGGAAAACCACTCTTTTGCGTGCGCTGCTGGGTCTGCTGCCCCTTGATGCAGGCGAAATCCTGTGGAACGGGCAACCCATTCAAAATCCGGCCGCGTTTCTCGTCCCACCGAGAACGGCGTACACCCCGCAAGTCCCGCTGCTTTTTTCCGAATCCTTGAAAGATAATATCCTGATGGGGATCCCAGAAGAAAAGGTAAATATCACGGCTGCGATCCAATTAGCCGTGATGGAACAGGATTTGGGCGATTTCGAGCACGGCTTGGATACGATGTTAGGCGCAAAAGGTGTCAAGATTTCAGGTGGACAGCGCCAGCGCACCGCGGCGGCACGCATGTTCGTACGTGATCCTGAATTACTCGTGTTCGATGATATCTCCAGCGCATTGGATGTGGAAACCGAACGTATTTTGTGGGAACGTGTTTTTACGAATGAAAGCGCCCAACACGGTGGAGCCACTTGCCTGGCCGTCTCGCACCGCAAACCAGCCTTGCGGCGGGCGGATCATATCATTGTGCTAAAGGATGGAAAAATTGAGGCTGAAGGCAAGCTCAATGAACTCTTGAAAAACTGTGGCGAAATGCAACGCCTTTGGCAAGGAGAAATTGAACATGGATGATGCGTGCGAGGCCAATATTGAAAAAACTTGATGCAAGGACTGTTTACTGGATTCAATCATTCGTTATTGGTGTAATCTTTTCAACTGTTTTTGCTGCCAACCAACTCTACCGGGTACAGACTGTTGGTTTAGGAGCCCTGCAATTAGTTTTGGTGGGCACCACTTTAGAAGTAACCGCCTTTATCTTCGAGGTACCCACAGGCATTGTTGCCGATGTGTTCAGCCGCCGTTTATCGGTGATCATTGGGACATTTTTATTTGGGGTAAGTTTTCTCATTGAAGGAACTTTTCCAATTTTCGGCGTGATTTTATTTTCCCAAATTGTGCTAGGCATCGCCTGGACTTTCATCAGCGGGGCAGAATCGGCCTGGATTACGGATGAAGTTGGCGTAGAAAACGTCGGACCGGTTTTCCTGCGTTCCGCCCAATTTCATCGCGTCGGCAACTTGATCGGCATCCCATTATTTGTGCTGCTGGGCAATATCAGCTACCAACTCGCAATTTTGGTGGGGGGAATTATGTTTCTGTTATTGGGTATCTTCCGGTTGCTTTTCATGCCTGAGGGTGGATTTCACGCGCGCTCCAAAAGAAGAACGTGAAAACTGGAAAGCGATGGTCACAACCTTTAAAAGTGGCCTTGATCTGGCGAGAGCCAAACCAATTTTACTCACCTTTGCAGTAATTGCCATTTTTGTGGGGTTGTACAGCGAAGGCTATGACCGTTTGAGTGAAGCCCATTTTATCGAGCAGTTTAATTTCCCAGTTCTACCCTGGGGTGGCGACCCAATCGTATCCTGGTTTGCCATCATGCGGGTCGGTACAATGCTGTTGGCATTGGTATCAACTGAAATCGTAAAACGCAAACTGGATACAGCCGATAACAAAAAAGTTGCTCGTGCGTTGCAAGGTATTTATGGGTTGATTTCACTAGGATTGCTCACCTTTGCCTGGTCACGAAACTTCTATCTCGCGATATTTGCGACCTGGCTGGTCGATACTATGCGCGGTCTCACCGGACCACTGATTGATACCTGGGTGAATAAATATATCGACTCGAAAGTGCGCGCCACAATGCTGTCGATGACCAGTCAGCTGGATGCCCTGGGTCAAATGGTCGGCGGGCCGATTGTTGGCGTGGTGGGGAGTCTCCGTTCCATCCGGGCAGCCTTGACTACCTCAGCAATATTAATCTTGCCCGTCGTCCCCCTCTATGGGCGCACGATCAAAAAACAAGAAGAACCAAACAACTCAGAAAACAATTCATGACAAGAATTGTGTTTCGGAAATTTCATCCGAATGACCCCCTAAGATGGTTGAGCTTCAAGGACGTTGCCTGGAAATTACTCACGACACAGGAAAATTCGAACCCGGATTTTGGCTCTCCCCAGGTTTCCAAGATGGGAATAACATCATCATTGCTGAAGATATAAATTTTCGTATCGTGGGATACGCGGCGATAGCCTCCGCGTATTACTCGAATAAATTGGAAGCCCGCATCTTGATTATTCCGTCCATGCATATTATACGCCATTGGCGTACAAAAGACACGTCAATACCGGGTTTTTGCACGATACGCCGAACCGATTGACAAATATCTCAATATGAGATACGATTCGCTTATGCACATCATATCGAGGAAAGCCTTACGTCAGTTTGGGGAAAATCATCCCAACAGTCAAAACCCGCTTTCCAGATGGTATAAGATTGTTAGCAATAGCGAGTTTGGTGGTTTCAACGAACTGCGCACAGCGTTCCCATCTGCGGATAAAGTAGGTGATCTGGTCGTCTTCAATATTGGTGGCAACAAATACCGCTTGATTGCTTCTATTCACTTCAATCGTAATAAGGTCTATGTACGCCACGTGCTTACGCACTCAGAATATGACCGAGGAGCATGGAAACGATGACTTTTTTAACCCAAGAAACACACAATCATTGGCGGGCGATCCAACCCATTTTTTCGATCCGCAACGAACGAGAATATGATCAGGCTGTAGAGCGCTTGAATGATCTGGTTGATGAGGTGGGTACGGATGAAACTCATCCTCTTTACAGTCTACTGGATACACTTGGTACATTGCTCCACGTTTATGAGGAGCAACATCATCTTATGCCAGAGTGCAGTGGAGCCGAAATGTTGCACTTCTTCATGGATGAACATGGTCTTGTTCAATCTGACCTGGCAGAGATTGGTTCCCAGGGGGTAGTTTCTGAAATTCTAAGTGGAAAACGAGACCTCAATACGCGACAAATCCGTTTATTGGCCCAACGTTTCAATGTTTCACCGGCAGTTTTTATATGAGTATTCAATTTCTAGTGGATCGTTTGGCATGAGCGTTGCCATTCATGGATCAAGGTTGATTTTCAATCTATGGGGTACAACCAACGGGAATGGAATGGGTCAGCATATATCGAAGAACTGGCTTACGATGCTGGTAGTGCAATCTATGGAGTAATAATTGGAGACAGCTGATAGTTCTGGAATGCACCACGATCTTACTTGCCAAGGTTTTAATTGGTTTTTTTGAGCGCATTTCCAACTTCTGCATGGCTAATTGACGCGACTAGCTCAAGTTCTACCAGCTTGTCAGCTAGTAACCGCAGTGTTCACCGAACGGGTCCTTCTGGTGGATCGCTGCATACCAATGCAATCAAATGGGCTTCGACTTCACCATCGATTTTTGGTTTCGCCCCTGGCCTGGGACGCTCATAAAGACCACACTCAAGACCAACTTTCAGGGAGCGTCTCTTCACATTCGAGACCGTACCCATGCTGGTTAGCATTGCATCAGCTACGTCTTAGAGTTTTCTTTTTTCTCCTTGACTACGATCCAGCAATAGCAATATTCTGACCCGGCCTAATAGTCGAGCTGGATGCTTGCCTGAATTTATCAGTTGTGAAAGTTCTGTTCGTTCTTCTTCTGGGAGTGTGATTTGTTGTGCCATTCTCACAGTATGGCATACTTTTTTATTTTGACAAATTCTATCTTAACCATGCACTAGAGAAAAATTAGGGGATGTGAGGTGATTTACAGAGCTAAAAATACAGTTTGACATTCAACTCAATTATGTATGACATATTTCACATGACAGACTTGTGAAATATGGTACAAATACAATCTAAAGCATAGGTTTTCTTCATAGAGGATGATAACCAACATGAATAGCAAAGGCAAGTTAATTGGTATGCTCCACACCATTCGCTGGCATCACAGGATCACTGCGACAAACTGGTAGCTATCTCCCACTAAGGCGATCAATTATGAATGAAAGAATTCTAAGTATTATTGAAAAGTACCACGGGGATCGCGGGCGGCTTTTGGATATTCTTTTAGATATCCAGGAGTTCTATAAGCACATTCCTGCTGAGGCTATCAACATCATTGCGGATCAACTGGACATTTCCCAGGTTGATGTAGAACAGGTTGTTAGCTTTTACCACTTCTTAACAGCTGTATCTGTTGGAAAATACGCGGTTTACCTTAATGATAGTGTTGTTGCAAAAATGATGGGGCGGGACGAGGTGGCAGCCGCCTTTGAGGCCGAAACTGGCATCCCGTTTAACAGTGTCACCCCTGATGGCTTGATTGGGTTGTGGGATACCGCCGATATTGGGATGAACGATCAGGAACCAGCTGCCATTATCAATGGGACAGTATTCACCAAGCTAACCCCCAAAAAGGTCAAGAAATTGGTGGACGGGATGCAAGTTGGGAAGAATATCGCGACCCTTGTAGCTGAATTTGGTGAGGGCGTGACTGGCCCCAAACTCATGCGGACCATGATCCGGTCAAATATCCGCCAAAGGGGCGCCATTATTATTTACGATGATTACGAATTCGGGCAGGCCTTGCAAAAGATTGTGACCCAAAGACCCGAAGAGGTTATTGCCGAAATTCGACGATCCCATTTACGCGGGCGCGGTGGAGCGGGGTTCCCTGCCGGGCTGAAGTGGGATTTCTGCCGCCAAGCAAACACCACCGGTGAGGCTTATATCATTTGTAATGCCGATGAAGGCGAACCAGGAACGTTCAAAGACCGCGTATTGCTCTCCGAATTGCCATGTATGGTCTTCGAAGGTATGATCATCGCCGGGTACGCCGTGGGCGCTACACAAGGAATCGTCTACCTGCGCAACGAATATCGCTATATGCGCCCATATCTCGAGATTATCCTCCAAGAAATGCGGGCGCTGAACCAGCTGGGTAAGAATATTGCTGGAAAACAAGGGTTTGACTTCGATATCCGCATCCAATTAGGGGCCGGATCCTATGTTTGTGGGGCTGAATCCGCCTTGATCGAATCCTTGGAAGGTAAGCGCGGTGAACCCCGCAACCGCCCCCCTTTCCCGGTACAAAAAGGGTATCGCGAGATGCCGACCGTAGTTAATAATGTCGAAACCTTGTGCAAGGCCGTCAGTGTAATTGACAACGGGGCCGATTGGTTTTTGTCTTTTGGAACCAAGGAATCGTCCGGGACCAAGCTGCTCAGCATTTCCGGAGATTGTACAAGACCGGGTATTTATGAGGTGGAATGGGGTGTCACAGTTGCGGCATTGTTGCGAAGGGCTGGGGCGACCGATGTTCAGGCCGTCCAGGTCGGCGGGCCTTCAGGAACCTGTATTGACTCATCCCAATTTGACCGCCAGATCGCGTTTGAAGATCTAGCCACCGGTGGAGCCATAATCATCATCGGAGAAGAACGCAATTTGCTCAGAGATTTTGTTTTGGAGTACATGAACTTCTTTATTGAAGAATCATGCAGTTCCTGTGCTCCCTGCCGCGCTTTGACGGTTATTTTGCGCAACAAATTGCTCAAGATTTTGGACGGGTGTGGCACCAAGCAAGATATTGATGAACTATACACTTGGGCTGGCTATGATCGCGCGGCCAATCGTTGTGGTTTAGGTCAAACCGCGGCCAATCCGATCATTACCTCGATCGAAAACTTTTCCAGCCTCTATGAAAACCTTGTCGCAACTGAAGAAACCTTTGTGTCCACCTTCAATATGGAGCAGGCCGTAGCCGAATCCTGCGAGGTGGTCGGGCGGATGCCAAATCTCCATTCTCAATAATTTGGGAGAAGAGAAAACTATGAATAACAACGAAAAAATCAAATTTGAAATCGATGGTCAGATCTGCTATGCCCAACCCGGTCAATCCATCATTGATGCCGCCAAAGAGAATGGGATCTATATTCCGTCTTTGTGCCATGTTGAGGACGTCAAACCCGCCGGTTCCTGCCGCATTTGCAATGTCAAAGTCAATGGGCGTAACATGACCGCCTGCACCACACCAGCAGCAGCCGATATGTTCGTGGAAAACAACACTCCCGAATTCAACGAACTCCGCAAAGCCATCATTGAAGTCCTGTTCGTTTCTGGCAATCACTTCTGTCCTGCATGCGAAAAAAGCGGCAACTGCGAACTTCAAGCTCTAGCTTATCGTTACCAGATGATGGTCCCCCGCTTCCCCTACGAATTCCCAATCAAGGGGGTCGAGGCCCGCGGCAACCATCTCTACCATGACCGCAACCGCTGCGTGCTGTGCAAACGCTGCATTCGGACCGTCACCAAAGATGGCCAGAACGTTTTTGCCTACCACGGTCGGGGCGGCGAACATCTTCACGTTGCGATGGATATCGAACTAGCCGCCCAATTGACGGAAGACGAAGCCCAAGAAGCGATGGATATCTGTCCAGTGGGCGCTATCTTGAAGAAAGAACAAGGTTTCAGCGTGCCAATTGGAAAACGTAAATTTGATAAGAATCCAATCGGCAGCGAAATCGAAAGTGTAAACGGATAGGAATGATCATTATGGGCAAAAAAGTTATCGCGACCACTTCATTGGCAGGCTGCTTCGGCTGCCATATGTCCTTATTGGACATCGATGAAAGAATTTTCAACCTGATCGAGTTGGTCGAATTCAACAAATCCCCGGTGAACGACATCAAAACCTTCACCAAGGAATGCGATATTGGTTTGATCGAAGGTGGCTGCTGCAACAGTGAGAATGTCGAAGTTTTGAAGGATTTCCGCAAGAACTGTAAAACCCTGGTTTCTGTGGGTGAATGCGCCATTATGGGCGGGCTGCCAGCCCTGAGAAATGGCATCTCCATCAAGGAATGCCTGGAAGAGGCCTATCTCTATGGTCCCACAGTGGGTGAAAATACCGAAAAGATCATGCCCAACGATGATGAACTGCCGATGCTCCTGGATATAGTTTATCCCTGCCATGAGATCGTCAAGGTTGACTATTATCTACCGGGCTGCCCCCCCACGGCAGACTTGATCTGGACTGCCCTCGTGGCTCTGGTCACCGGTGATGAGATGAAATTACCGTACGAAGTTGTAAAATTTGACTAAGAGCCTTGCAGTTTGAAGTTTTGGAACGAACTAACTTTTGAAACTACAAGCCCGAGTGAAAATTTCGGTTCTTGCTAGCATTTTACCGACATTGCTTTCCGAAATTTGCTTATCAGGATACAAAATATGCCAAATAAAATTACCATCGAGCCAGTAACTCGAGTTGAAGGTCACGGCAAAGTGACCATCCATCTCGATGATCAGAATAATGTGGATTTCACCCGGTTACACATTGTCGAATTTCGGGGATTTGAGCGTTTTGTCCAGGGTCGTCCTTACTGGGAGGCACCAGTGTTGGTGCAGCGCCTATGCGGGATCTGTCCTGTCAGTCATCACCTAGCTGCTGCCAAAGCCCTCGATGTGATTGTTGGAGCCGGAACCGGTGAAGGCCTGACTCCTACGGGTGAAAAGATGCGCCGACTGATGCATTATGGGCAGATATTCCAATCGCACGCGTTGCACTTTTTCCATTTGGTTTCCCCCGATCTGCTGTTTGGCATCGATGCCGACCCAGCCACCCGCAACGTGATTGGGGTAGCAATGGAGCATAAAGAACTAGCTGTACAAGGCGTGATGATGCGCAAATTCGGCCAGGAAGTCATTCGCGCCACTGCCGGGAAGAAAATTCATGGTACCGGTGCTATCCCAGGGGGCATCAATAAGCATCTCAGCCCGGAAGATAAAAATTTCCTCTTGCAGGGAGAAGATCCACTAAACATCGATCAGATGATCGCCTGGTCGCAAGGCGTTTTGGAATTCTTCAAGGATTACTATGTTAAGAACCAAAACTTCATCGATAACTTCGCTGCGTTCCCCTCAAACCATCTGAGTTTGGTCCGCAAAGACGGAGCCATGGACCTCTACCACGGCGTTTTACGGGCAGTCGATTCAGAGGGCAATAACATCCTCAACGATGTGGATTACCAGGATTACGAACAATACATCGAAGAAGAAGTCCGCTCCTGGAGCTACATGAAATTCCCGTATCTCAAGCATTTAGGCAAAGAAAAAGGCTGGTATCGCGTCGGTCCGTTGGCTCGCTTGAACACTTGTGACTTTATCCCCACCTCCCTGGCCCAAGCAGAGTTTGAATATTACAAAGCCCTCACCCATGGTAAACCCAACGGCCACTGCCTGCACTACCATTATGCACGCTTGATCGAAACGCTCCACTCCGCTGAGATGATGAAGGAGCTATTGAATGATCCCGATTTAATGGCCGGTGAACTCGTCACTACCGGCACCAAAGTCAACAAAGGTATTGGGCTGATCGAAGCCCCGCGCGGCACTTTGTTCCATCACTATGAGATCAATGACCATGATCAAATCACGCTCGCTAACCTGATCGTCTCGACCACCAACAACAACGAACCCATGAACCAATCGGTCAACCGAGTGGCCCACTCCTGGATGGACGGCCAACCCGAGATCACTGAGCCGATGATGAACGCGGTGGAAGTCGCAATCCGGGCTTATGATCCTTGCCTGAGCTGTGCTACCCACGCCCTCGGCCAGATGCCACTGGAAATCTCATTGTTTGACGCCGATGACAATCTGCTCGACACCAAACGGACTTAGCGAATACCGGAAAAATGTTGAATAAAAGACAACAAAAAATCTCCGGCATTCGTTCAGGTTTTGCGGTTTCAGGTACCCTATTTTTCGTAAACAGCAAACCGCAAAACACATGATGGAAATATGCAGATTCTGATTTATGGCTATGGCAATCCAGGCCGTCAGGATGACGGCCTGGGGGTCGTACTAACCCAAAAATTGGAGGCCTGGGTATCTGAAAGCCAGCTAACCGGGGTGGAATTTGATAACAACTACCAGTTAAATATTGAAGATGCCGCTGCGATTGCTCAAAAAGATTTAGTTATTTTTGCTGACGCATCTGAAGAAAATATAGAAGATTTTTGCTTGAGTAAGTCGATGGCTCCACAAAAATCTCATTCACCACCCATGCGGCTTCACCAGGCTATATCGTCCAACTTTGCAAAGAACTCTTCCAAAAAGAACCCTTGGTACTCTTGCTGCATATCAAGGGCTATGAATGGGCTTTTCAGGAAGGGCTTTCCAAGCAGGCCCAAGAAAATTTGGCACAGGCACTCGCGTACATGAAATACCTGTTGGTACATCCGGAAATTGCGCTTGAATCGCAGGAAGTATTAAACCGTGTTAAATGCTATTATAGCGACAGAAAAGGCCACCTTGCGGTGACCTTTGGTAGATCTTTATCAGTTTGTACTATTTTTTTGCAGAAATCGTATCAAATCACGAAGCTGAGATCAGGTGTTTGTTAATTTCGTCGAACACCAACTAGAAGACTACTGGCTGTCCACCGAAAGATAAGCCCCGGTGATATAGTTTTCGAGCTGTTCAATGACAAACTCTTGCTGTGAAATGATCGCTTTGACGACATCCCCAATGGAGATGATACCCACTAATGAATTATTGTCAACAACTGGGAGGTGGCGGATGTGTTTGTCGGTCATTAGCGCCATGCATTCTTCGGTGGTGTTTTCTGGTTTGACGCTAACCACTCTCTGGGTCATGATCTCTTGAACCGGTAGGTCTTTTGACGATTTTCCCGCTAGAATAACTTTACGGGCGTAGTCTCGTTCAGAGAAAAACCCGACCACCTCGAGGTCTTCCAAAACAACTAAGGCCCCTACGTCTTTTTCAGACATAAATTTGAGGGCTTCAAAAACAGTTGTGGTGGGCGATGTTGACCAGACTTCATGACCTTTTTCTGAAAGGATTTGTTTAACGCTTGTCGTTTTATGCACCGTATTCTCCTTAGTCAGATTATGGGGGTGTATGATATTGTTTAAAGAAGTATACACCATATGACATTATTTCTGCCAATTTTCGAATTTTTTAATAACCACCAATTTTATTTCAAGCAAAAATTGGTAAGTGCACTGTTATGAAGCCCATCTAACTGTTATCCAAAAAACACCCTTCTGTTGGTAGCCATTAGATCAATTCTGGTAAGCTTTGGTTTGTGGAACGTTCAGATCGTTGGGATTTCAGTCTCTTTAGGATCAGTAGAAATAAGGTTGAAAAGATTGATGGTTCTACACTTTATATTTTTTCGTTCTCAATTCGTGAAAGCAAACTGTACGATAACCTGTACAGTATCAAAACTGCAATGATGAGTAGACCGGGTTCGCTGACACTGCTTAAAGTATTTTGTCTTGTTCTGCTAAAATCATCAATCTGCCATTTACAGAACACTCGTAAATTCTGAGATTTTTTCCGGTTTGCTGTTGTTTTCTCCTAATAATTCACACAAAAAACTTTGAGTGAAAGGGCTTTACGTTAGACTAGAGCAGCACTTCCCGCCAAACGGAAACACGATTGCGTCCTGCTTCTTTGGATTGATACAAAGCGCTATCTGCTCGTGCGAGGAGAGCGTTGAAATCCAACTCTTTACCGTTCTCCCATGTTGCAACACCAAGGCTAATCGTGATGGTCACATCAAACCCTCCAGAGATCAAGGAAGTTTCAGCGACCAATTTTCGCAATCGTTCAGCTGTTTTTTGAGCATCTTCTTGATTTGCTTCGGGCATGAGGATCACAAATTCCTCACCTCCATAACGAGCGATAATATCCAAGCTCCGAATATTTTCTTCACACAATTTTACTAAGTTAATCAAAATTTGATCACCAATCAGATGCCCATATGCATCATTCAGTTTTTTGAAACGATCTGCATCTAAAATGATGACCGACAAAGGATTGCCATACCTTTTTGCGCGCTCAACTTCTTTCTCCGCCAAGTCGAAAAAATGGCGTCGATTATATATACCTGTAAGGTGATCTTCAACGGCAATTCGTTCTAAGCGTTCGTTTTGGCGGAGCAATTCATTCGTACGCTCATCGATGGTATGTTCCAAACTGGCAGCAAGATCACGAAGTTGGGTTTCCCTTTTCCGAATGGAAGCGGCCATTTGGCTAAAGGCATCTCCTAATTGTCCAATCTCATCCTTAGATGAAAATTCAATTTGAACTAGTAAATCACCACTCGTCATTTGGTTGGTAATTTCTGTTAAAGTCCGCAAGGAGCTGGTGATCTGTCTCCCAAGCCAAAGGCTCAAACCCACACCAATGATGAGCGCTATCGAGGCTAAAATGATACTCTGCTGAGTGAGCGTAGAAATCTTTTCATCTAAGCTACGTGCAGAAATACCGACAGCAACAGCTCCAATGGTTTGGTTTCCGATAACGATGGGTTTACCAGCGATATATTGATCATCCTGCCAATTTGAATAGTTACTATCCACATCAGAGGTAATTAATATCTTTCCCAGCGGATCGACTGATTGCGAAAATATCAAATTGGGTTGGGCAGAGTCAAACTAAAATCAGTCCGTTTTCATCATAGATAACAATTTGTTTAATATCCTTGTTCTGACCAACCACTTTAGCAATATCAATTAACTCATCCAGTTCCATGCGGTACAACTGATCCCGCATTGTGAGCGGTAGTGTATCAATGAGTAAACCAGCCTGCACTTCTAACTCTTGGCGGAAATATTCGCGCTCACGTTGGATTGTTAAGAGGGTTAATGAAATAATCACAACCATAACCAATATGCTCGTGAGGCCGGCAATTTTGCTTCCGAGAGGTAAATTCATCCAAGATTTTTTCATTGAGGGATAGAGATGAAATTTATAAACTTAAAAATGAAATCTTAGGGGCGTGGTAAATCTTCAACAATCGCCATCATATCACGCATTCTGATTTTAGCTGCATCGATTCCTTCAGGAAATTGATCAAATTTTGTAGTTTGAAAAAACTCGAGTGCCGACATTCCTTTTTCGGTTTGGTGAGCTGTGATTAAAATCTGGATGATGGCATCTCGTAATTCAGGATCAATATCTGATCTAATTACAACCACTTGTCTAGGGACGGATTCGGTACGGGCTAATTCCACAAGTTCTTCTGTTACGCTCGAGGGAAAAGCGATATCAAAATTATAGTCATCGGTTGCTCCCGCGGCTACAAGACCTCTTATTACCCATTGCAGTGTATTCTCATCATCATAGCTGAAGACAAAACCAACTTTTTCTTCTTCGACAGAATCATTGTATGACCGTTTACCTTCTAAATCCAATCCCTGTTCAATAAGATAAACGGATGGGAGTAAAAATCCGGAAGTTGAATAGGGACTATCTAATGCGAGAATGTGACCAGGTAACTCATCGATGGAGGTGATTCCACTTTCAATACTGGCAAAGATTACTGTTTGATAATCTTCAACCCCAAACCGCCAACGGCGTAAAATTGGATAGGCACCTGATGCATCGCTGACGATCGTCGCTGGAAAGATACTATCAAAGTATAGATCGACTTGCCCCGTTGCCATGAGGCGTGACATCTCATCCACGCTGGCTGCAATTTTTACATGCCCCTCCGTAATGCCAAAATCGGATAAGTGGGAGACCAGGAAATTTGCCAGGGGTTGCGTTCCCTCAATTACCTCAGCTGGATCGTCGGAGATATCACCTAAAACTATTGACTTTTTCAAATCTGGGGAAGATGAGCTTACCAAAGGGGTTGAGGACTCTGGAACAACATCGGTACAACCAGTAAAAATGATCAACATAAATCCAATAACCAATTTATAAATAATCTTCTGATTTATCATGATTGACGAAGGCCTCGTTTACTGTGGTAATTTGATTATATCGAGGTTATTTTATTATGTCTGTGTGTCTACAGTCTTATTATTGATTTGTTAGATTTGTTAGATTTGTTGACTTGTCAAAGAACCTTGCATGATCAAAGTTTGGATTATGGCCGCTCAAGGATAATTGAGATATCATCTTTGTAAACCACGGACCAATTTCCATTTTGTAAGGTATCAACAATGGACCAACTTGGTTCCAACAAAACAAAATTTACATCCCATTGATCTAAAAACTCAAGCCCATCACCTGTGGCTCGAATGATGTTCCACCACTGCCCAACAATCTCATCTCCATAAAGATCGGTACGCCCATCTATAAATACGGGATATTCTTCCATTTTCCATATCAGATAACCGCCCCAGTTATAGGAGTTAAACATCTGGCCTTGTGGTTGGTTTGCTTTGATCCATTTAACCGCTTCGAGGGGATATGCTTGATGAATCATGATCGGTAGTGATAATGTGTATGCTCGCAATAAGACCACCACAAAAAGTAACCCAACAACAGAATAATTTATGGCCTTTGTCAACCGGCGATGGATTGGTTTATCTGACGATTTTTTTTGCATGCGGTCCAACCAGAGTCCAATGGGTGCGGATTTCAAGTCTTCCCAAACACTAGACAAGTAACGGACTGTTACGGGAGTAGCAATAACTGCAAATAAAGCGATATTGCGCTGGGCATAAAAGGCTAAATATGCAAAGCCCAAAGTTTTGAATAGATCAAAGAAACTGACTTTTTTGGATGATAATCCCATGGCAACTATCAATAAGAAAAGCATCCACAAGGTTGGGTGCAAACTAAACTGGTGAAAATCGGGGGAATTCCATTCTTGAACCAATAAGGCAATATCCACCGTATAAAATGGCAATTTCCAAATCGAGAGTCCATTCGGATTGAGGCCAATTACAAAACCACTTAGGATTGTAAAAAATACCACAGGGCCGAGTTTTTTTAACTGTAAATAGCGATCTTCAAATCGTTGCAAAAAAGGCTCAACGAATTTACCCACAATAAATGAAACTAATAAGAGAAATCCAATTATGAAGCCTCCATGGCTGTTTGCCCAAAGGATAAATAATGGAAGCAGCAGCCAAAACGGCTTATCCAGACTCTCATCCTTTCGCGAAAGGAAAAAATCCAGAGCCACAAGAAAAAAGATGGAAATAATTTGTGGACGAGGAGCCCAAATGGAACCTAATACTAATGTTGCTAGCAAGACTACACCTATTCGGATCGGCAAAGGGCCTCTGGCATGCAAATATAGGATGGCGATTGTCAATCCTGCCAATGAAGAGAGTGATACTGCGATGGCAAAAAATCCTCCGACTGACCAAATCAGGTACATCAAAAAATCTGGAAGCCAGAAAACATTTGTCCAAGGTTCGCCCAACCGCGTATAGGAAAAGATATCAACCATCAGAATTTCGCCCCGCTCCAACATCGCACCTCCAGCACTGAGATGCCACCACATATCCGTATCCACTGGAGTGCGCTGCAAAATAAGAACACTCAATAGAATTGTTAATAAACCTAAAAAGAGTGCTCGTTGGTTTAAGGGATTGGCGCAAAATCTACTGATTTTACTCATAAGGTGTATTTTACTGCATTCTAATCCCTAGAGTTGCGTAACAGAAATGCATGGCTGTTTATTAGCACTATCTGCAACATATTGAGCAGCCGGGCAACAAATTGAATAAACCAGACACTTAATTTAGCACAACTAGAATAAGCTGTCTTGTCAATAGAGGTTTTCACCTGAAATAGGCACACTTGAATCCAGAGTGCCTCTCGAGAAATCGATTGAAGTGCCAAACCTACCCGGTCATATGACCAGCACATGACCTCCGGCAATGTTCAATATGACCCTTAAGGCTTTATCCTTAGCACAGCTAAACAACGAATTAATTACCCGAGCCAGAAGGAGAATATTATGTCAACTTTAGTTCAAGTTAACAATTTGGTAAAAAAATACCCGGAAAGCGGAGTCCTGGCTGTAGACCAGGTCAGCTTCGATATCAAGGAAGGCGAGGTCTTTAGTCTGCTAGGTCCCAATGGAGCTGGGAAAAGCACCACAATCTCGATGTTGAGCTGTCTACTCAATGTGACTGAAGGCAACGCGACGGTCGATGGCAAATCCATAATTTCAGACCCAATGGGAGTAAAAAATGTGATTGGAGTGGTCCCTCAGGAAATTGCACTCTACGAAACTTTGAGCGCTCAGGATAACCTGCTATTTTGGGGGCGCATGTATGGTATGGGTGGGCAGTCTCTCAAAGACCGGGTTGAAGAAGTGCTGGCACAAGTCGACCTCCAAGACCGGGCTAAAGACAAGATCAAATCCTATTCTGGGGGCATGAAACGGCGGATCAATATTGCTGTGGGACTGCTGCATAAACCCAAAATGATTTTCATGGATGAACCTACAGTAGGAATTGATCCCCAAAGCCGCCGCCGCATTTTAGATATGGTCCAAGAACTCAATCAGCAAGGTTTAACGGTGCTCTATACCACACACTATATGGAAGAAGCTGAGGAACTTTCTGATCGAGTGGGCATTATCGATCACGGAAATCTGATTGCAATTGGCACCCAAAAAGAACTGACGCAAATGGTAGGGGAAAAAGAAACCTTGCGCTTGCATTTTGGAGAGGGTGAAATTGTCGATCCGTTGGTCGAAGCACTCAACCAGATGCCCGAAGTCGTTCAAGCATCGACAACCGATCACCAGATCATTGTCATCGTCCCGGATGCTGAAGCTGCCCTACAAGGCGTGATTAGCAAAACCAATGAAATGGGCGTCAAAATTCGTTCATTGGATATCGAAGAACCCAACCTGGAAGCTGTTTTCTTACACCTGACAGGTCGCGCCTTGCGCGACTGACCGCGAACTGCTGATGGGAGACTGGTTTCGATCCCCCATCGCTGGTCTCTTGTCACCTGCAAAAAGGAAAAACCCCATGAAAAAAATATTCAATATTGCCTGGAAAGATATTTTGGTCAGCTTGAGTGATCCCGCCGCTTTGATCCTGACCATCGCAACTCCCTTCGCACTTACCCTGGTGATGGTCTTCGCTTTTGGTGGCGTCGATGATAGCGGCATTAGTGGCATTCCAGTAGCGATTGTTAATCTGGATGATGGCGACCTGGGTAAGAAACTGGTGGATGTCTTCGAATCTGAAGATTTAGCTGATTTATTGACTCCAACTTTGATGAGTGAACCCGAAGCCGCCCGAAACGCCGTTGACAATGACGAGTATGCCGCCGCAGTAATTATCCCAGCTAATTTTGGGGATGGGCTAATCCCCATGGGGATGGATACAACCAGCAATTTGGACCAGCCGGTTAGTGAAACCGATATTTCTGGCTGGGAATCGAAACGAGAACAAGCCATCATCGAGATTTACAGCAACCCGACCAGACCCACCAGTGTCAGTGTGGTCCGCACAATCGTTGATGAGTTCATCAACCGTGCCACAGCAATGATGTCAGTTGTGCAGGTATCTATTGGACAACTGCTCAAAGCCGGGATGCTCAATCCCGCAGACCCCAAATCAGCATTTATGGATGTGGGGGAAATTAGCGCCGCCCAAACCGAAGACGAACGCTTCATCACGTTGCATGGCAGCATGACAGAGGGCAGCCTGGATGCAGAATTTGACTGGTTTGGATATATTGCACCCAGTATGGCACTGCTCTTTCTCATGTTTACAGTCTCTAATGGCGGGCGGAGCATCTTGGCTGAGAGTGAAGGGGGTACCCTTCCTCGAATGTTAATCTCACCATCTAGTTCATCGCAGGTACTCGGCGGCAAAGTGTTTGGGATCTATCTCAATGGCGTTGTCCAGCTCGGGGTGCTCTTCCTCGCCAGCCTGTTGATGTTGCAAATCAATTGGGGACCGTTTAGTGTCGTTGTCCCAACCATCTTATTTGTAGTTGCCGCTGCAACGGGATGGGGTATGCTGATTGCAGCCCTATCAAAAACGCCGGCTCAGGCCAGCATTTTGGGCACCGCAATTACTCTAATTTTTGCGATTGGCTCCGGCAGCTTTTTCCCTCGAGAATTCTTACCTGAATGGCTGCAATATCTGAGTTTGATCTCCCCCAATGCCTGGGGCATCGAAGCTTTCAATAGCATCCGTCTCGGGGCAAGTGCCATCGATTTGCTGCCGCTTTGGGCCGGTATGACCGCCATGTTCATCGTGCTATTTATCATTTCAGTTTTCACTTTCAAAAGGCAATACGCATAACTGAACCTTTTTTGTAAAGAAGCAAGGAGTAGTATCATGAAAAAATTAATTAACCTCGCCTGGAACGATATCAAGGTCGAATTTTCAGACCGCTCTGCTCTGTTATTCTTCTTCATTCTACCCTTGATTTTCACAGCCATCCTTGGCGTAAGTTTCGGCGGAAATGGCGATCCCGATGCGGATAATCGTTGGGTGGTCCCGGTCGTTGATTTCGATCAGACCAATTTATCTGCTGAAATTATTGTTGAATTGGAAAACTCAGAAGTCATTCGGCCAAAAATTTTTAGCAGTGAAGAAGCAGAGATAATGCTCAACGATGGAGAGGCTGCGGTAATCTTAACCATCCACAAAGGCTTCGAATTGGAAGCCCTTTCTGGCACACCTGTAGAACTCGAGTTGGTCAAATCACCCAATGACCCAAACGTGCTAGCCATTGAACAGGCCATCTACACCGCAACTGGAAAAGTTGGCAATGTCCTAATGGCTGCCGTCACCGCAGTTGAATCAGCTGAACGAGTTCAGCTATTTGAAAGTGAATTTGCCCGCCAAAAATATTTTGATAGCAGTCTGGAAATGGCCCAAGAAGTAATGGCGACGCCCATCGCTCGCAGTGAAATCACCCAAGCTCCAGAAGCGCCACGCTCCAGCTTTACGGCCTTCGAACTCTCTTCCGCCGGGCAACTGGTCACCTGGACCCTGGTAACCTTGCTGGGCGCTTCTGAAGTTTTCGTCAACGAAAGGATTGGGGGCACGCTGCGACGTTTGCTGAGCACGCCATCCCAAAAAGCTACTATTCTTTCGGGCAAAATCAGTGGGCGCTTCAGCATGGGCTTGCTGCAAATGGCGGTATTAATCATCGTCGGTGCGCTGGTTTTCAAGGTCAACTGGGGCAACTCTCCCATGGCACTGACAATGGTGGTTGTTTCCTTCGGATTGTCCGCGGTCGCTCTAGGTGTGATGTTGGGCGCTTTCGCCAAAACTCGTTCGCAAGCCAGCAACCTGACAGTGATGTTCTCGATGGTCATGGCAGCATTGGGTGGTGCCTGGTGGCAGCTCGAAGTCACCCCGCCGCTCTATCAAAAGATTGTACAAATCCTACCGTCCACCTGGGCAATGAAAGGCTTCAACGAGGTTATCGTCAAGGGAAGCGGTCCGCTGGATGTTTTGCCGATCACCTTGGTTTTACTTGGATTTTCCCTCCTATTTTTCTTCATCGGTGTGCGACGATTACGGTTTGAGTGAATCTCGAAGCCAGAAAATATCTAAAGCTGAGGTCATCTCAAATTTGTGTATCCCACTTGAAATTCCGGGTGGGATACACTGAATCAAAAGTTCTTACGCCAAATTTTTTATGTAAGTTGTGAGTTCTTGTGCTCAAGTCATCAAATTCAATATGATATAACTGAGATATGAGAACACAATCAACCCCCTATCTTAATCTTTTACGCAATCAAATTGATATCACAAAAGTCGCTTTCAGCAACCGGGGATCCCGTTTATTGGTCTACCGGTATCCCGCACAAAGCCGCCTGCTTATTAAACTGGCTGAACGTCTCTCAGGATTAGAGCCAGGCCTGGAAGCTTATTTGCACCGTCTCCCATTTATCGACAACCTAACTTTGATCAATGAACAAGGTGATGCGCTTGATTTTAGCCTTATAACATCTCCAGATACCCTGTACTTCAATACCGAGATCGGAGAATTTGGCATGGTTTTTCAAGATCTGCGCACCGTTTCAATCGGTATACCGGCCAACCAGGTTGCAGGGCTGCGTTTTCGAGTACGACCAGATTTCTGGCATACGGTTGAAACAGGCGGCGAACTAAAATCAATGCGTAATTTTGGTTACAACACTAATGGCGAGATCATCAAAAATAAGATCAACCCCGATAGTGGTACTTACGTTGTTGAAATCATCGTCGCGGGCGGCGCAGATTGCGCGATCACATTGCACGTCAACCCTACATTGGATGTCTCCCACGAAACACTGCCTTTCTCGAAAGCGCACTACCAGGCGCACAAACGCTGGGAAGATTGGTTCAGCCGCGTGCCCCCCGTAGATGAACCTTACCAGCAGACCTATGCTTACGCGTGGTGGGTGATGGCAAATAATTTAATCAGCCCATTAGGAAATGTGGCGTTCGAAGCCATGGCACCTTCTAAAAGCTCTTATATCGGTTTATGGTTGTGGGACAGCGCTTTACACGCTTTGGCTTTCCGTCACATCGATCCAACGTTGGCTCGCAACCAGATTCGGGCGATGCTGGCCTATCAATTGCCCGATGGGATGGTGCCGGATGCCATTCACGATGATGGCGTGGTTGCGGAGATCGACCATCCTTTTCCGGCTGAGGTGACCAAACCCCCAATCCTGGCCTGGGCGGCACTCAAATTGCACGAAATGGCCCCAGATTTGGATTTTCTGCAAGAAATCTACGTGCCCTTGGTGCGCTGGAACGCCTGGTGGTTCAGTATGAACGATGACGATGTTGATGGGCTGGTGCAGTACAACCATCCCTACTCGTCCGGTTTGGACGACAACCCTATGTGGGATTTTGGGATGCCCGTCGAATCCCCAGACTTGAATACTTATTTATGCGTGCAAATGGGATCTTTGGCAATGATTGCCGAGACCCTGGGGATGGAACAAGAAGCTGCCATGTGGCGCCGCCGGGCAGCCGCCATCGTGAGCCGCATGATCGCAGATTTTTGGGATGAGGAAGCTGGCATTTTCCGCACAACGCACAACGGCGAACCGCTCCCCGTCGTTACACCTTTCAATTTATATCCGCTTTGGACCGGGCAATTACCGGAACAGATCAAACAACGCCTGATCGATCATATTCGCAACCCGGATGAATTTTGGGGCGAATTTGCTTTACCCACGGTCGCGCGCAACGACCCGAAATACGATCCCGATACCATGTGGCGCGGTCCGGTTTGGGCAAACGTCAATTACTTTTTTATCGAAGCGCTGAGCCAAATCGGGGAAGATGAATTAGCAAGTGAACTGCGCGAAAAAACGCTGCAAATGATCATTGCCCAACCCGGCATCTATGAGTTCTACAATGCAGAAACCGGGGAGCCACCAGAGAAGGCTGCCAATACTTTCGGCTGGACGGCCGCCGTGTTTATCGATTTAGCTTTACAAACTACCAACCAGAGAGATGAAGACGATGCCCAAGGGAGAAAATAATGCACGAGACATCTGAAAGTGATCCCCAGAATCAGTGGATCAGGTTGCGAGATGAGTATTTTGGCAAGCGCCCCATCATCGTGGCAGCCAATCGAGCACCCGTAGTTTTTGAGCGCGCACCAGACGGTGAATTCAGTTACAGCCGCGGTGCTGGAGGCCTGGTGACAGCTTTGAGCGCGCTGGCCCAATACCTGCCGGCTACCTGGATCGCCTGCGCCCGCACCCAGGCAGATGCTGAATGGGGACAAGGAAATATTGAGCTTGCGAACGGGCATGAAATCCGGGTGCAATTTATCAATCCCAGCCTGGAAGCATATGATCGCTACTACAACGTGATCGCTAACCCGCTGCTATGGTTCTTGCAGCACTCGATGTGGGATTTACCGCGTTATCCGGTCATCAACAAAAAAACCTGGGATGCCTGGAATGAAGGGTATCAGGTTGTCAACCGCATGTTTGCCGAAACCATCGTTAAAATCAGCCAGCAGACGGATGAGCGTCCCCTTGTTATGCTGCAAGATTATCACCTGTACCTGGCAGGCACCTACGTGCGTGAAATGCTCCCCAGGAAAAATTGCCCCACACTTATGCACTTTACGCATATCCCCTGGCCTGGTCCAGAATATTGGCGGATATTGCCGCCAACGATGCGTCAGGCCATTTTAGAGGGGATGTGCCATATGGATGTACTCGGATTCCAAACCAAAGATGACAGCTTGAATTTCATCCGTACCATTCAGACTTATCTACCGCGCGCCTCGGCCAAATACAGGCGTCAACGGATCTGGTATCGCAACCATGCCACCTACGTGCGTGACTTCCCCATTTCCATCGACGTCGAAAGCTTACGCGAACTGGCTGCCAGCGAAACCGTTAGAGAATACCATGATGAAATCACGCAAACCACCAAATCTTGCCAACTGATTGTGCGCGTGGACCGCATCGACCCGAGCAAAAACATTTTACGTGGTTTTCTGGCTTTCGAAGAAATGTTGGAATTTCACCCAGAACACCACGAGAAGGTGCAATTTCTCGCCATCCTGGTGCCCTCTCGATTAGATGTGGTCGAATATCAGGATGTGCTGGACGAATTGATGGGCGCGGTCGGGCGGGTGAATGCGAATTATGGGTATCAAGATTGGGAGCCGATCCGCCTGATGATCAACGAGAACTATCCACGCGCGGTTGCTGCTTTACAAAATTACGATGTGCTGCTGGTAAATTCCATTGCCGATGGCATGAACCTGGTTGCCAAGGAAGGCCCGGTTATCAACCAACGAGATGGCGTGTTGATACTTTCGGAGCGCACCGGTGCACGCCAACAACTTGGACCGGGCGCGCTGGTCATCGCGCCGTGTGATGTTTATGCGACCGCAGAAGCGATACACCAGGCTTTGACAATGCCCGATGAAGAAAAGCACGAAAACGCCAAGCTGCTGCGCTGGATGATCGAACGCGAAGATATCACAATGTGGTTGCTGGATCAGCTTCAGGCCATCTTAGAGTTGGGCTTATGAGCGTCAAACCCAGCACGGTAATGCTTCACTATGCCGCGCCCCCGGTGATTGGGGGCGTGGAGGGCGTCATTCAGGCACACTGCCAAACCTTCAGACAGTTTGATTATCCTGTTGCTGTGATCGCAGGACGCGGAGATGCCAGCGCGCTTACCGCGGGCACAAAGTTCCACCACCTCCCTGAAGTGGATACACAGCACCCCGATGTGCTGGAGATTAGCGCAGCCTTAGAGGGAGGGCAGGTGCCCGAAACTTTTGAAGCGTTCACGCAAAAGCTGGTGAACGCGCTCGCACCGATCTTGAGAACATACGACAACCTGATTGTGCACAATGTTTTCACCAAGCACTTCAACATTTCTCTGACCGCGGCCCTGTTCAGGTTGATCGCGGATGGCGCGATTCGCAACTGCATCGCCTGGAGCCACGATTTCACCTGGACCAGCCCGAACTCTCGTTCGAAAGTCCATGACGGTTATCCATGGGATTTATTGCGCACGTTCAATCCAGAAATCAGCTATGTTGCTGTTTCGCAAGAGCGCCAACAAACCTTAGCCGGGTTATATAACCAACCAAGAGAAACCATCAAAGTGATCTACAACGGCGTCGATCCGCAAAGCCTGCTGGGGTTATCTGACGAAGGATATCGCCTCATCCAAAGACTTGATCTGCTCAACAGTGAGCTGACCTTATTGATGCCGGTGCGGGTGACGCAAGCCAAAAATATCGAGTATGCTCTCGAACTGCTGGCAACACTCAAAACGAAGGGAATCCAGCCCAACCTGATCCACACTGGGCCGCCCGATCCGCACAACGACAAAAGCATGACCTATTTCCGATCTTTGCAGGACCAGCGGCGTGCGCTGAACCTTGAGCAAGAAATGCACTTTGTGTTCGAATCAGGCCCGCAACCAGACCAACCGTATCAAATCGATTTGAACGTGGTCGGTGATCTTTACCGGGTCAGCGATATGATGTTGATGCCCAGCCACCGGGAGGGCTTCGGGATGCCAGTGCTGGAAGCTGGCCTGATGGGGATTCCGGCAATTTGTACACCCCATGTCCCCGCCGCAATCGAAATCGGCGGTGAAGATGTCACGATTTTTGACGCGGGCACTCCCCTGGCGGAGTTGGCTGAGCAAATCATCGGATGGACGGAGACCAATCCCCAATATCGCTTTCGCCAGCGTGTGCGACGAGGATATACCTGGGAGGCACTCTTCAAACACGAAATACTCCCTCTTTTGAAAGGTCCGGCATGACTCTTTCCCAAGAAAACTTGCGAAAAATTAAAGCGGCTGAACAAGTTTGGCTCTTACTCGACTATGACGGCACCCTGGCGGATTTTGCCCCGACCCCGGACCACGTGATTCCAGATCCGGATTTGATTGCGCTGCTAGAAAATTTGGCAGACCACCCCAAAATCAAGCCTGCCATCATCAGCGGAAGGCGGCTGTCGCATATCGAAAAATTAGTACCCCTCCCGAGAATCTGGCTGGCCGGGAGCTACGGCCTGGAAATGCGCACCCCGACTGGTGAAAACCTGCATCGAGCGGATTACGAAAGCCTGCGCCCGCAGCTCGAACAGCTGAAGCCCCAATGGGTAAACCTGATCGGCACAAAAGAAGGTTTTTATCTCGAAGATAAAGGCTGGTCGCTGGCGCTGCACGCCCGCTTTGCAAGTGATTTGGAAGCCGAGGAGGTTTTAGGACAAGGCAGCATTTTGGCGGAAGGCACCTGTTCAGAAGAAATGTTCCGTCTCTTGGGCGGTCACAAATTCCTGGAGATTGCTCCCCTAGAAGCCGATAAGGGCAACACCGTCACTTATCTGCTCCAGCAAGTTGGGAAAGACAATATCATGCCCATCTATCTCGGCGATGATGATAAAGATGAACGTGCCTTTCCTGTTGTGCAGCAATTGGGGGGTTTGGCGGGGTGTGTGTGCAATCCTAAAAGACCCACTTGTGCGGATTTCCTATTGGAGTCCCCGCAACAAACCTGCGACTGGCTAAGAAATCTCTCTAAGCAGCTCTCTTAAACCGATCATTTAAGGGCGGCTGAAAATATGCTATTCATGCAAACTAGATAGTGTTTAACATTTCACCTGTTTTCTAGATTTCCCAGAGAAACCAAAAATCCCAGTAAGAGGAATTTTAAATGGTATAATTCAATCAGGAATCTGACAATCACACCTTTCAGGAGAATAAACATTCATGTCCAAAACTACTACCCTCCCACCCCGTTCTGAAATTCCCGTTGAAAAAACCTGGAACTTAGAGAGCATTTTCCCCGGTGTTGAAGCCTGGGAAGAAGCACTTAAAGAAGCGCAGGTACTGATCCCTAGTATTGCGGAATTTAAAGGGAAATTAGCCGAAAGCCCCGCTACTTTACTCCAGGCCTTCGACGCGGTTGAGCAACTTTATCGTAAAGCCATGAAAGTGATGGTCTACGGGATGCTGAGTAGTTCCGTCGATACCACAGACCAGGCCGCAGTTGCCCGCACTGGCCAGGGACGCAGCGCGATGGTTCAAGCCAGTGCTGCGGCCGCTTTTTTAGAACCAGAACTCCTTTCGATCGGTTTCGAAACCCTCCGAAAATGGATGGACGATGAACCTAAGCTCGCCGTTTATGCCCATTACTTTGATTCTCTAGAGCGAGAACAAAAACACGTGCGCAGTGAGGAAGTTGAAGAGGTACTCGCGATGGCGGGTGAACCATTGAGTGCCGCTTTCACTGCTTACAGCGCGATCACGAACGCAGACCTAAAATTCAAAAAAGCCAAAGGATCCGACGGCAAGAAATTGGATGTCGGCCAAAGCAGTATCGGGGGCCTGATCACCCACGAAGACCGCAAAGTGCGCAAAAAAGCCTGGAAAAGCTATGCCGATGGCTACCTGGCTTACAAAAACACGATTGCCGCTGTCCAACAAGGCGGGTTCCAGCGTGATGTTTTCAATATGCGCGCTCGAAACTATGGATCATCCTTGGAAGCATCCTTAGAGCCGAATAATATCCCCACCGAAGTTTTCCACAATTTAATTGAGGTATTCAAAAAGAACTTACCCACCTGGCATAAATACTGGCGCGTCCGCCGTAAAGCTCTGGGCTACAAAAAATTCCATGTCTACGATATCAAAGCCCCCCTCATGGAAAACAAGCCCGTGGTGCCCTACGACCAGGCTGTCGATTGGATCTGTGAAGGCATGGCGCCCTTCGGCGAAGAATACGTTAAAATTCTCCGGGATGGCAGCACCGTAAATCGTTGGGTCGATCACGCGGTCAACAAAGGAAAACGACAGGGTGCCTTCTCCGGCGGGGCATACGATACGCAGCCCTTCATCATGATGAGTTATGCAGATGATCTGTTCAGCCTAAGCACCCTTGCTCACGAATTGGGTCACTCGCTGCACTCCTATTACACGCGCGAAACCCAACCTTTCATCTACGGGCGTTATTCCCTCTTCGTAGCCGAGGTGGCTTCCAACTTTAATCAGGCCATGGTGCGGGATTATCTCTTCAAGACCCAAACTGATCCAGCCTTCCAATTGGGCTTAATTGAAGAGGCGATGTCCAATTTCCACCGCTATTTCTTTATCATGCCCACCCTGGCCCGTTGGGAACTGGAAATGCACGAACGCGTCGAGCAGGGTGCCCCCGTCAACGCCAAAATCTTCACCGATCGCTGTGCGGAACTCTTCAAAGAGGGCTATGGCGATGAGGTCAAGTACGATCACGAGCGCATTGGCATTACCTGGGCGCAGTTCGGCCATATGTATATGAACTTCTACGTTTACCAATACGCGACTGGCATCTCAGGCGCGCACGCCCTGGTCGATGGCATCACAGCAGGCAAAGAAGGTGCCGTTGATCGATACCTCGACTTCCTGAAGGCTGGCGGCTCGGTTTATCCTCTGGAGGCGCTACAAACTGCCGGAGTTGACCTGACCAATCCAGAACCCGTCGAGAAGGCTTTTGGGGTACTGGCAGATATCGTTGACCGGCTTGAAAATTTGGTCGGCTAAATGATGACCAAGGATGGGCAATCAGGATATGACTGCTCATCCTGCTTAATGAGAGAAACGCATGACAGAAGATTACCATCCCCCCACAAAATCTGACCTTCTCGAGGTGATCCGCAAAGAAAGAGCGCAGCTCGAATCTCTGTTAGCGGGGATCGCTGATCCCCAAAAAGTAGAGCCCGGTGTGGAAGCATCTTGGTCAATCAAAGACATTTTGGGCCATATCGCCGCCTGGGAACGGCTGGCATACGACCGCATCCACGCGGCAGCAACAGGCAGCCCGCTCAAATTTCCGTTGATCAAAGGCGATGCCGATGTCGATCAGTTCAATGCTGAGGTTTATGCAGCGAATAAAGATCAATCACTGCCCATCGTAGTGACAGAATTCCAGGCTTCGCACCGTGATTTTCTTGCCCAAATTGAAGGCTTGGATGAAGAATTTCTTTCGAGTCCGCTGCCTTTTGACTGGGCTGGCAAACTCACGGCACAGGTCGTGATCTCAGCGAACACCCACTGGCATTTTGCGGAACATGCAGAATCAATCTCTAAGTGGCTGGATAAACAAAACTGACATTCATTTCCAGACAAAGGAAAACAGGGTTGGCGGTTATTTCGCCAACCTTTTTTTATATCCGTTCTAGCAGGCGTTCTGGTTGGTTTGAAAATTGTAACAAAGCTAATTTCCCGTTCGTGAGTTGAAGCAGCGTTTCGTTGAGCACCCGGTTGACTGGCGTGGGGACACCTACCTGCTCTCCAGCTCGCACGACCGCCCCATTGAGATAAGCCACTTCGCTTTTGCCGCGTCCGCTGTGCAAATCAATATGGAAGGAGGGCATCTTGGCTCCCCGGCCACCGCCCACGGCTTTGGCCAGAAACGGGTGCGAAACTGCCAGCGGCAAATACCGGACGGCAAAAGCTAGCAAACGCACCGGCGTCCCCGGCAGATCAACGACCCCGATGTTTTTCGCCCGCATCACCGCTAAAGTTTCGCGCAGCTGTTCTATTTCTAACTGGTAGAGTTTGGGATTGGCAAAGATTTCCGCGGGGGGCAAATCGAGGATGGCGGAGGCAGCATTGGCAATCAGATTAGTCAGCATCTTCGACCATTTCATGTCAGCGGCCTTGGGAAATAACTGCGCTTGCAAGCCAGCAGAATCCAGTGCGGCGGTTAGGCGCGCAGATAGGAGATGTTCCGCGGCAACCCCCACGCCGCGCAAGCGTTCGCAGACAATATCCCCCGCCGCGCGGCGTCCCACTGCGGTCGTCACTGTCCCTGCGATGACTTTATCCGATCCAAGCGCTTCTGCTAGGGCAGGCTCGTTAGCTACCCCATTCGAGAGACAGAGAAAAACGGGGAGCGCAGAGGGCGGCACGGTGAGCGCGCGCAAAAATCTGGGAGTATCGTAGGATTTTAGGGCGTAGAGGGCCACATCAAAATCGTGGAGGTCAAGCGCCTCTTCAATGGACGGGAGCACCTGCGGATCAGGGAGGTGATGCTCTCCATCTTGAAGGGTCAACCGCATCCCCCGGGATTAAGCGCCTCCGCAACCTCAGGGCGTTCCACAAAAACCACCGCGTGACCCTGCAAAGCAAGACTCCCCCCAATATAGGTTCCGATGGCCCCAGCACCAATCGACAAAACTCGCAGCGGTTTCACGGCAGATCCTTGCGCAGGCGATGGTGCAGCGTTTGGTACCCAAGTTTCTCGTAAAACGCCTGCGCCCCTGCGTTGAAATCCCAAACGGTCAGTTCGATATATTTGAGACCCAGTTTTTCGACCCACTGGTTGACCTGATCCATCAACGCCTGCCCGACTCCCTGATGGCGGAATGCCTCTTCCACCACCAGGTTTTCAACACCGACATAAGTCTGCTGAACCAAAATCGAATAATCGGGAGTCTGGCGCACAGATGCAATGACTGCGCCAATGATATTGCTTTGATATTCCGCTACGAATACGGCAGCGTCATCAGCCTTAATTCTGGTCAGGAGATACACTTTTATATCGGAAAGATCGCTGGCTTCCTGGAAGATTTCGGGATGGGCTTCTCGATGCATTGAATCTGTCAGGCTAAAAACAGCATATAGATCATCAAGATCTTTGGGGCGTGCTTCTCGGATGGCGTAGGCTGTCATCATTTTTCCTCCGGCCAATGCGGTCGCTGGTTGATCCCGATTACCATCCATTGGTGAGTGGCAGGGTAGTATTCCAGCGTTACAAATGCGGTATTTCGAAATCTAAAACGCGCGCCCTGGAAATTGGCCTGTGGCGTGATTCCCAGCAAAGCTCGCATAGTCATATTCAAGATCGCGCCGTGCGAAACGATCAGGTAGCGCGCCGGAGGCTGGTGCAGCACACTCTGAATGGCCCGGGCCCCCCGCAGGTACAATTCCCACTCACTTTCACCTGTCTGCCCGATCCGTTCGTAGACCGGTTGAAAATCTGGATAAGGGTAGCGCTCCTGGGCTTCATCCACATGGAGGCCGGCGTAAACGCCGTTGTCGCGCTCCATCCAAATGGGATCATATTCGATTTCGAGCCCCAGTGCGCCAGCCACAATTTCAGCGGTCTCTCGCGTGCGGCTTTGCGGACTGGCAAAACAATGATCAAAAACCTTGCCTTGAGAATGCCAGTATTCTGCCAGCCCATGGGCCTGTTCTCGGCCGCGTTCTGTCAGCGGGAATTCAGCCTGTCCCTGGTGATAGCCGTTGGCATTACCGACCGATTCAGCGTGGCGTAGGAGCGTAATATGATAAATCTTCTCTTGTTCTGCGGACATGCGGGTGATTTTACCATCTACCGGAAATTTTTCGACGTCTTTTTAGCAGTTTTTATAAGAAACGCGGACAGGATATGCTCGATTCAGAACGCGCTACTCGATACAAAAGATTTGGTTATTGTAAAAATGGTACGAAATTCTTTAAGTGAAACACAAAGCCACCAGGATCAAGGTCCATGTAAGCAGAAAATTTGGCTCTACCACAAGCCTTCAATGATGATTATGTGGAAAATTCAAATTAGCTGCAGGCAATCAAAGTTAAAGGCAAGCCCCCCCTTTTTGAATAGGCACCCCGCGTTCATGCCATGACTTTTTGATAAAGAGTTTTATTTTGAGTCTGAAGTATTGCTCTATAAAGTCCTTCATGTTGCTGCAAAAATCGCTCGTTGGAATGTCTTTCAGCGATCTTTCTACCAGCCCGGCTCATCAGGTTTATTTTCCGTAAATCATCCACAATTGAGAGGATCATGTGTATGTAAAATTTCCGGCTGAAACTTCTTCAATTCACGATAGAATCTCATTTTGCGACCAAAGAACGAAACTTTGATCAACCCGCGAAGGATTGGGAAACGATTTAATTTACACCCTTTTTAAACCGTTACTTACTTTTGTGTAAACACACCACTGGTCGCGGGCGGTCACGACGATGACAGCATGACCACGAGTGGCAACTACTTCAACCAATCACTGAATAACGAGGGCAGCACCACTTACCATGGGAGGATAAGATTGGCAAATATATGCAATTTTCTTACAACACCCTCTCAATCACCCAAATTATTAGCAAACACAGAAAGACCATCCACCATTAGTTCAACCGAACCCATTGATAGGATGATGCGCATCATCATAGGCCTTATGACGACACCAAACCACACAAATTTCTAATCTGCTTTACTTACTAAATTCAATTTCAAGAAAACCCATGGTGCGCCAAACATCACCCAAAAGGTTGTCGAGGCATATCGAATATAACGCAGCAAATAGCCTAAAATACTCTCATCAGTAGCAATCAGACTGAATACCATATCCAATCCATACATGGCAACTAAAACCCCAACGATGCCGATCAAATATCTGGCAAGTTTTTAAATCCATGGCCCATCTGTCAGATAATTAGCCTTAGACTTCATCATCACATAACCAGTGATAGCACCAAAAAGAGCCCCAGCTAATGTGAAATAAGAAATCAATGATCTAGCCTCGGAGGTAAATTGCGCCCATTTCTCAGGATCAGGTGTCCCAGCGATAATGACGTTAACCAATAACCCGACAATGATAAAAAAGATTGAAATAGCAAACCCAAATCCTATTTGGATTCTTATTGAATGGGTTTTCAACCACCTTGTAGCTTTCTTTTCGTATTTGATGAAAATAAAAAGCACAATCAATCCGATCAGCCAGCCACCAACAACATCGTGGGGAAAATGAACGCCTAAATATAAGCGCGAAATACTAATCATGAAGATTATGATGATCGAGGTGATCCACAACCAAGGCTTTCTACCCTGATAAGCGAGATAACCCCATACCGAGAGAGAATCACTTGCATGTGTAGATGGAATCCCGTAAGAGGATTCTTCCCCGCCAATATGCTGGACATCACCAATCCAATAAGGGCGGGGCTGGTGCAAGAGATGTTTGAATGCCATTCCAACAAGATCCGTGGCTAAAAGCACCATGAAAACTCTAAACCCAAGGCTTGCATCCACAATCCAGTAAATGAAAGTGATGAAGAGCATGTAAAACTCGATCTTTCCTAAGAATGTGAATATTTCCATCATGGTATCCAGGGTGGGCATCAATACCTGAATAGCCTGGATGATCTGAATTCCCAATTCTTGTAATGTTTCCATTATTGACCTCCCCATAAAAGATGCGCAGATGAGTTACCCCACACATCTTCTATGAAACAATATAAATTATGCAAGTGCTTCCACCGTGTCCCGCATGCGAATAGTGATCCAAAAAGCCAAACCCAATGAAAGTAAATAAACTGCCCCAAAAATTATCATAAAACCCAATTCCATGGTGAAGACCATCACCAAGAAAACTACGAAGAGAACACCCTGCACCCATGTCCAAATCCGCAATTTGGGTAAATATTCGGTATCGGTATTTTTTTTACGTGCAGTGGAGGCCAAAAGAAGGAAGAACAAGGCAAAGAACAGATTCTCAATCGGCATCATTAATTTATTCCACCATTCTGGCGGCGAAACGCCCTCCCAAAGGTTGACCCAGGAAGGCAGCGGCCAGAGAATTTCAACCCCATTGAACCAGATGAGCAGATCGAGCAGAATATGCATCAAAACACCGATGCCAAGCCCTAATCCTAGATTGCCAATATTTGGTTTTTTAGCAATCCACGCAATCCCATAAAACGAGATAATGATCGCGGCAACAAAAAACACACTGTGTGTAAAAGTGCGGTGCAGCCCCTCTGTGGAATTCCCCGTGAGGGTTGCAACGGCAACAGCAAAATTATCCAAATCCGGGAAAAGATTACCCAACACAATCCCGAACATCAACCATTTATGAGCTGGGGTCCATTTTTTGACCGCCATCCCCACCATACTGTGAATTCCTGCTTGTGCCATAATTTTCGCCTCCTAATTTTGAAATATTGAAAATACTTTCAAATCATATTGTGCATAATTATTTTTGTAGAATTTAAACACAACAGCCCACTCCATCCAAGATTTGGAAGTTGTGGGCTTTCGTCGATAGAGACAGATCCATTTAGATCAGCGCGGAGCCACGTTTATATGTAAGAAACAACGCAATTATATTGATACCATAATTCTGTGTTTCTTGGTAGATCTGTAATTTATTTTTTAGGTTAAACATTTCTTATATGCAGCTTGTTGAGGACTTTTGTTTGATAATACGCTCTTCAATTACCGCCGAAAAATATTTCCATAAAATTGATAATCCCAAAATAATCAGAACCATTACAATCCAGAATGAAAGGTGCATCTCAAAGCCATGGGATCCAATCAGGGTTACAAAGATGGCGCAAGGGAGGCGGCCAAAGAAATTCGCCACAAAAAACTTCTTTGATGAAATAGAACTTAACCCTGCAATGAAAGCCATCAGATCATTCGGAAATATAGGCAGTATGAAGGCAATAAAGAAGAACCATCCACCTTGTTTCTCAGCCAACTGGTTCCAATGATCAATGATATGGGCTGGAGCCATCCGATCGGCGAATGGGCGACCATAGCGGCGGACCAACATAAAAGCTAATTGGCTGGCAATTACAGTGCTCAATTGCGTTATCATTGCTCCTACGAAAAGCCCATAGATGTATCCACCTGCGACGATAAAAGCATGACCTGGAATGACAGCCAGGAATACCTGCAAAACCAGAATGAAAAACAGAACCAATAAACCAAAAATTCCGAAGGGCTGCAAAAAATTCACGATAGCATCCCGATCACCAATCAGCGAAATTATTTCTAAGATCTGGATCCGCCAAAAAACAAATGCTGCCAAACTAATCAGGGCAAAAGCCACCTTAATCCATAAAGATTTTTTGTTTTTCAATTTTAAGATTTTCATACGAATATTCCAAAAAAAGTTTTGAGATCAGATGCCTATAACCAAGGAGAAGCCAAATTGCATGCATAAGAAAGGGCTTTCTGAGGGATTGACCTATGCCGAAATAGTTCGGGGGTTTGCTCCAGGCAGGAACCTGCATCTATCCAAAAAGCTCTCCGCAGACCATCAACAAGCCGATGGTCGTTGACCGTGACACAGCATTCAAAGGTGTTTTGCATCGCCATTTTTTCCAAGTTTGCAGACCCAAACAGCACATCACCATGGTTGTTCCAGGCTACTTTTGCATGCATATATTTTTCGGTATATCGGTAAATTTGTCCTCCAGATTTCACTAACTTGTGACAGTGGATATAATTCGCAAAATCGATCGGGCGTACCCGGGTTTTATGAGAGAGTAGCACTTTGACGCGCACACCATTTTCTGCTTGTGATCTGAGGGCATTGAGAATTTCTTGATCAGGCAGAAAATACCAGGTTTGAATATAGATTTGCCGATCCGCCTCAAGGATTAGGTTGAGCAATTCCCGCCGGATATCCCTGCGGTGTCCAGGAACAGTCAGCCAAACTTGAGCATCCCCTGAATAAAGTGTAGAAAGGTTCAATCCCTCAGTTGATCTAGGTTGTTGACCATTAGAAAAACTTCGGACATAATCGTAAACTTGGTGAAATGTATTTCCCAGTTCTCCATCTAAACGAAGGTTCGAATCCGCCCACCCCAGATAATGATCTCCAATATTAGATCCCCCCAGAAAAACTGTTCGCTGATCAATGGCACAAACTTTGCAATGTAAACGATTCAATTTAGTGAGACGATTACCATCCGGCTTAAACTTTAATGATTTCAACGCCTGCAGTTACCATCGCGTTCATCATTTCTTGATTTTTAAATATATGCCTTGGTTCATCCAATACCTGCCCAAAATCATCCACCATCAGGCGAGTGTGAACTCTCGCTTGAGCTTTAGCTATAAGGATCTCCCCAATTTTCTCAGCCCATTCTCCATGATCAAAAGCATAATACATCATCGAAATTGAATCTTGGGCTGTCGTCAACTCGGATACTAAATTTTTATAGTAAGGTTGAACCTGGGTAAAAAGGGTTTTCTCAGTAATCATTGTCAACTCCTTCGGAAAATCGAATTTCAATGTCCCCATTGTGACAATTTAGAACTGCCAATAGAAGGGTTGGAACTGCCAAAAAGTGCCAACTTAGAAGCGATCACAAAAAAAAGCCACACGAACCCAGCTGGGTCCATGTGGCTTAGCTGGCAAATAGATTTTCTAATGTTGTCGTCTTTCCATTTCTTCCAACACCCGAGCAACCGATCGTATTGCTGCCCTACGGGTACGATTAAATGTACCCTCAGAGATATACAGCCGGGACATAATGTCGCGATTGAGCTGATCCTCAATATAAGCCCCATGCAAGATTAAAATATGGATACCACTCACGCGGAGGCGGATCGCTGGGGATTTCCGAATCCGGTTTGAGTTTTTCAACTACTTCTGCCAGCACACCATTGACAGCCTTACCTCGATCGACGTGGGTATGAGCACCCTCCGACAATTTAGAATCAACCAATTTGAGCTCCGCGATTATTAAGTCGCCAAGCAGAGCATAGTCATAGATATTCCGAAGCGCGATCTCAACTTCTTTTGTTTGTATTTTCTCAACCTGTTTTGGCTTCTGTGTAAATTTTGAGAATTGCTCCAGATATTCGGCCTCTTTCTGGGCATTATGCAGAATTTCTGCCAACCGATCACTCGGGTAGAGCAATAATTCAATATCTGATTTTGAAAATTTTAAACTGTTGCTCGGTCGTCCTAAAATCAAAGCACCCAATTGGGTTCTATCAGCATATAAAGGCGCCAGCAGCGCCGCCTCACCGAATGGTGATTGAAGTTGACCAATACCCAAATGGAGAATGTCATCCGCTTGAAACACATCAGATGCTAGGTTAATATCCTTGGCTCGAAAATTATATTTCGCCAATAACTCAACTGAACACTCATCTCTAAATAAAAGTACAACCCCATAATCAGCGCTAACGGATTTACAAATCGCATTTAATGCTAGAATAATATTCTCACTTTGATTCAGTCCATCCATTTGGCTGGCTAACCTTCTCAAATTTGCCCGCACTTCTTTATTTTCCCGCTGAAAAAAAAGCGAATCTAGCGAATGCCTTGCAACGTCTACCAGGTTATGGGTGATGATTGCTAACATAACGACAAAAACAAAAGCGGCAGCGGGAATACCAAAAACTTTAACAGAAAACCAAGTAACCGATGAATAAACCAGTGTGATCAACCCCATCATCATCGCATTATAGAAGAAGTCCCGTCGGATTGTCCGACCCTCGATCAAAGCACTATATCGCGCAATTCCATAACCAAAAATTATTACTGAAATCATTAACAATATTGAATAAAGTATTCGGGGAATTGGAATCATGTATTCTGCCGCCAAAAAAGTTATGGGGGCTGTCAAACCTGCGATGAAGGTTGCAATGGCTAATAAAATCAACTGCTGTTTTTGTAACTTTGTAGGGGACGCAGATACTGAGCGGAAAATATTTATCAGACATAAAATTATAAAAATCCCCAAGATAAATAATATCGGCAAATATGCTGCACCAGTTTCTAGGGTATGCAGAAAAAGGATATCTTCAGAAACTTCTACAAAAAAAGGTGGATTCACCAAAAGGATCCCGATCACAACCAGTGCTACCAGATATCCAAAGATCACTCTCGTCCAGCGCCACCCATTCATCTTTCCAGGGCGCATCACCATTGTGGCATGATGCCAAAAGGCAATGGCAGGCACAACCTGCCACCCATGCAGCCAACCAGACCAACCTTTCTCAAATGCTTCAACCGGCCAAAACGGGAAAACAAATCGCAACCATTGAGGTGAATTAACCGGTGGAGGGAGGGGATTGAGCGCTAAAATCGTGTTCAGAAACAATCCCCCCACCGACCAAAGTGTAAGACTTGTCAACCAAGATAGTAAATTTCGCGGACTTCGGGTAATTACATACCACCCCAACCAAACCGTAATCACCAGTGCCAGGTAATTTGTAACCAGCAATAATGATGTGTGAGTCATCACAACTCTCTCCCAAATCCATCATTAGGATCTTTTACAACCTTATCGAAAAATCCAATACGGTTAATTTGTTTTTTGCGTAATCCCACAACCCAAAATAATTTATGACCAAGTCTTCGCCCCTCGCAGGAAAACATCCCCCGGCATGGCTTTTTTACCCGCGGGTTGGACATTGTCGAGCACGAGCAAACCTTCAACCGTGCCCACCGCCGGGAGATTTTTATGGACGGTTAGCTGCCCGATTCCGGAAGAGGGTTTCTGCACGGGATGGGCGGCATGAACCTTGAACGATGCACCTGACCATGGGAAAAAAGTCCCCGGCCAGGGGTGATAGGCGCGCACCTGCCGGGCCAGATATTCAGCTGGCAGGTTAAAATCGAGCGCGCCATCCGACTTTTTGAGCATCGGGGCATAAGTTGCCAGCGCATCATCCTGGGGTTCTGGGACGAGTTCGCCGCGCAAGTAAGGCGGCAGCGTTTCGACCAACAATTCTGCACCTATTGCGGCCATTTTATCAAACAGGGAACCCGCCGTATCTTCTGGGCCGATGGGGATCGCGCGCTTGCTGATCATCGGGCCGGTATCCAGGCCCGCATCCATTTTCATGATCGTAATGCCAGTTTCGGCATCCCCGAATAAAATCGCGGCATTGAGCGGTGCAGCACCCCGCCAACGCGGCAGCAGTGAACCATGCACATTTACGCAACCGTGAGGGGGCAAATCGAGCACATCCGGTTTCAGGATTTGGCCAAAAGCGGCGACCACGATCAGATCTGGTTCCCAGGCTCGAAGCTGCGCCATCGCATCAGGGTCTTTGTGCAATCTTTCGGACTGGGTGGTGGGGATATCTAACTCTTGGGCCAGCACTTTCACTGGAGGTGCTGCCAGTTTGCGGCCGCGTCCGGCAGGCCGGTCGGGTTGGGTAATCGCCCCAACTACGGAAAAATTTTCGTCCAAGGCACGTAGTGTTGGAACGGCAAAATCCGGCGATCCCAAAAAAACAATTTTCGTAGGTTTCATAAACTTATTCTAGCACAATCAATTCCTAAGAAACCAGCGCAATTTAAGAAATTCAACGGAAGGTTTTTGAGAATGTCATTGCGAGGCGGCAGAGCAGTCGAAGCAGTCTCCAGTTGGTCAGGAAGACTGCCACGCTGCGCTCGGAGAGAAAGTATGTCTAGAAATTTTTTGATTTTGTTTTAACTGTCGGTGCCCGCCACCATTTATAGATGACGGGCACCAAACCTGAGGAGGGGGGCTTATTGATTTATTGGGTTTGCAAGATTAGGTTACCTGCTCCCATATCGATTTTGATTTCCAATGTGGGTCCATCGCCATCATGAGTATAGGTTCCGCCCGATTGGGCCCAAGAACCTTGGGTACTGATATTGGTCAGGCCGCTGTCGATCCGCACACGCACATTGAGGTTTGCTGGTACAAAAACTGTCAGACTGCTCAGTCCGGTGTCGATTGAAACGGTAGCATCATCCTGCAAATCACCAGAGAAATCTAGTTCGTAATTTCCCGCGCCACCTTGGAACCGCATCGAACGGAAATTGGCATTGCCCAAATTTTTAAGCATCACATTGGAAGCACCCGTATCGTAACGGAAAGTATCCAACACAATTTTGTTCAAATCATCGAAGTTGACAGTTACGTCCGCAGCACCATCGGTAATATGCAGATTTCTGAGGGCCAGACCGCCCAACTCGAACTCGCCCATATAGGCTCCAGCCATAATTTTCAAATCAAGGGGGCGGTCGCTGAGTTGTAGTTTCCAGGTATTTTCAATTTGATTATTAAAATTCGGAAAGCCTTCGATTTCCAGGTTTCCTGTGGAAAGCTCCACTTTGCTGCCCGTGGTTTCCACTTCGGGACGAAAATCTTCTACGTTGAAGACCGCTGACCCTTCAACCAGAGCTTCCGCTCCTGGGTCAATAAAAAGTTCTCCCGCACCAAACGCAATTTCAACTTCGACAAACTCAGCATCCGGATCCGGGTCGGGAACCAGAATATCATCGGTGACAGTGGAGCCGGTTTTGATATCGGTCGTAATGGGTAGATTGACGGTAAATCCGCAAGCCATCGTTGTGACAGCCAGCATGGTAATAAAGACCAGTAATTTTTTAGCAAACATGAGTTACCTCCAAAATAAATTTTTCTGTGTTTTTCTATGAAGGTATACGCACTTTCTTGATTTGGGTTGCAAAAGAGAAATTATCCGGCTAAACCCAACTCGGGTGCAACCCGGCGCATCGCTTCGATCACATTGGTAACATGCTCCCACAATTCGATGCCAAACTCTTCGGCACCTTGGGCGATTTCATCCCGGTTTGCGCCAGCTGCGAAGGCCTTATCTTTCCATTTCTTTTTGACGGACTTGACATTCAAATCCATCAGGGAACGGGAGGGGCGAACTAATGCCACTGCAGTGATAAGACCAGTTATTTCGTCACATGCAAAGAGGGCTTTCTCCATCAAAGATTCTCTGGGAACGCCAGTATGATCGGCGTGACTCTGGATGGCGCGAATGATAATTTCGGGGACACCGCGGTCCCGGAGAAGCGGCTCCCCGGCCTGGGGATGTTCTTCCAACGTTGGGTGAATCTCCCAGTCAAAATCGTGCAGCAATCCTGTTACCCCCCAGAGTTCTTCATCTTCGCCGTATTTTTTGGCATAAAATCGCATTGCAGTTTCAACGGCCAACATATGCCGGAGGAGGTTTTGGTTCTCAATAAATTCGTTAACGATTGCAAGGGTTTCTTCGCAATTCATAATTCACCTCAGGGAGTATTTGGAAATGCCTTGACGCTCAAAATAGGTTCAGGTTCACCCAGTACCGGCAATGGTTTTGCAAAATGCACTTCCCATAAAGCAACAGGGGTTGCAATAAATTCACGGAAATTCCAGTAGGCGCGGGAGCGTTTCAGGAAATAATGATTCTCTGCAGCAACCCCGGAAGCATCAACCCCAAGTTGATTACAAGTATAAAGGGCACGGGGTAAATGAAAACTTTGTGTCACCAGGATAGCTTCCTCAACTTGAAATATAACATTTGCCCGGTAGCAGGTATCGTAAGTGCGCCGACCGGCATAATCAAGCACAATATCTTCTTCTGGCATCCCCAATTGGAGAGCATAATCTTTCATCGCCTGGGGCTCGTTATATTCAACAAAGCGGTTATCACCACTCATGAGTAATTTTTCAACTTTACCTGCGAAATAAAGTTTAACCGCCGTTTCAACCCGATCCCGCAGAACACGGGTCGCGCGACCATCGCGAGTTAACCCAGCCCCGAATACAATCGCCACAGGCTTTGGAGTAACCTCCGCGATAGTTTCAACTTTAGTAGTGGCATGTAGAGCAGTGATCAGGCGCGGGAGTAGGGTCAGCACTAACACCAGGGAAGCAACGGCCAGTGAAAATTTAAAAATGAGTTTGATCATTTTCTTCAACATGTGGGAGATTCTACCAAACAAAAAGGGAGCAGCAGAAAGCCGCTCCCTTTTTGAGCCAATTCTAATAAAGTCTCAACACTTGGAATTACACGAATCTAGCCCTGATTTCGGCACTGACATAATCCAAAATTGCCACAGTAATGGCGATCAACCAAACTGCCATACCGGCTGACCGGTAATCGAGCAGGCGGATGAATTGCACCAGAATGAAACCGATACCGCCACCGCCGACCATACCAATGATGGTTGACATGCGCACATTGATATCCCAGCGATAAATTGTAAAGGAAACAAAAGGTGGAACAATCTGCGGAACCACAGCAAAAATCACTCTTTGCACCCAATTTGCACCTGTAGCTTGAACAGCTTCGATGGGTCCTGGATCAATCGATTCGATTGATTCAGAATAAAGCTTACCCAGAGCAGCAATTGAATGCAAGGTCAAAGCGAGGATCCCCGCGAAGGGTCCCAAACCGACAACAATAATAAACACAATGGCCCAAATCAATGGCTCGATCGATCGGATGATATTCAATATTGCCCGGGTGAAGTAATAAACACCTACTGTAATCGGCGAGGCCGACATTAAATTTCGGGCTGCGAGGAAACTAACCGGAATCGCGAAAATAATCCCAAACAAAGTTGCCATCATCCCGATAAAAATGGTAACAATCATCTGCTCAACTATTAATTTGAAATCATCACTCAAATGGGGCGAACCAACCTGCGCAGTTTGAACTGCGTTGACCACCCAGATATACGTGGGCTGATCGGCACTGGGCGGCAGCAGCCGATAGGGCATGATAATTTCAATTTCGAACGATCCATCTTCATCTGGAATTACGACGACATATTCCCCGCCTTGACGTTGGCGGAATTCATTTCCGATGGCATCTTCCCACATAATTTCAGCTTCATCCCCAGGGATAAAATTATATCCTTGAAGGTGAAGGAGGGTACCGGGAGTGCCATCCTGCTCCGAAGTGATAGCACAAGTCGGATTTACAACCAGGGATGGTTCACCGGGGACAACCTGGTTAACAGGCGGCGGATTCTCAGAGCACGGAACTTCAACATCTGCATAGGCGATTACGTATTCCTCGTCATATGCAATCGCTTTACTCCACGGCCAGGCGATCTTTGCGAGAGCTGGACCAGCTTCATCTAAATTGGAGAAAAAAGAGACCAGATCGATTTGACCAATCTGCCAGCCCAACGTAAAGAAAACCAGGAAAAGCATCACAAAAACGCCAAACGGAGTCTTTGTACGATCCTTAGCGATCACAAAGGCGTCAATAGCAATCCAGATGTACAACAGAATAAAGGCGATTGTTACCACAATCAAAAAAGGATCAAGGCGATAGGCCTTTTTGATGATATTGAACCAACCGGTATCGCGTGGCGCGGCTAACTGGAAACGCCAGGCCATCAAAATGAAAATCGTGATCATCGTGGCAAACAAGATGACACCGCGTCGGACAGCACGAGCCAAAACCTGGCCCAGGCCAGGGATAATAAGGGATGCAATTGCTGCGATAGCGGGTGGAACCAGGCTGGGTTTCCGCTGTTCTTCTGGGGTGTGACCGAGTTTAATTCGATTTTCCGTCATGCCACACCTCCTCCATCAATCTGTAATTCTCCTTCAAGACCACTGCCAACGCGTTCTGCTTCCTCACCATAAATATCTTTGAATTGCTCATCCGTCATCGCCCGAATATCTGCGCGACTGCCTTTATAAACAATTTCTCCCTGCCGCAAACCGATGACTTGGGTTGAGTACCGCTGCACCAAATCCAGGTAGTGCAAGCTACAGACAATGGTCATTCCATCTTCCTTATTCAGCATTTCAAGATATTGCAGGATCGAATGGGCTAATACGGGGTCCAGGCTGGCTACAGGCTCGTCTGCGAGGATCATTTTCGGTTCCTGCATCAAAGCTCGAGCCACACCAACTCGCTGCTGCTGACCGCCACTGAGTTCATCAGCACGTTTATAGGCTTGCAATTCAATTCCCAAACGCTTGAGCGCTTGCCAGGCTTTTTCTTGATCGGCAGCAGAGAATCGGCCCAACAGGCTATTCCATGAGGATGTATATCCCAGGCGACCCGCTAAAACGTTTTTGAGCACGGACGAGCGTTTGACCAGATTGAAGTGTTGGAAAATCATCCCGATTTGACGGCGAATTTTGCGAAGTTCGTCACCTTTCAACTCGGTGATATTTACCCCGTTCCAAATTATCTCACCTTCGGTGGGATCAATGAGGCGGTTGATGCAGCGTAATAATGTGGATTTTCCCGAACCACTCAGGCCAATTACCACCATAAATACGCCATCAGGGATCGTGAAACTGACATCTTTCAGAGCAACAGTCCCATCATCATAAACTTTTGTCAGGTGACGGATTTCAAGCATAAATTACTCCAACTTAAATTTATAAGATTGACAACTTCCCTATACAGAAAAATCAGGGGGATACACATGTTGCCACATGCATCCCCCCATTTTGGGTAGGCCAAAATCTAATGTACTACGCTGATCGGTTTACTCAAACTCTTCGGGCGAAACACCCGCAGCATCTAACACCTGGCGGAAAGGATCATAGAAGGTATCATCATGGGCTTCAAGAGCAGTCCATTGGTAAGCGATATCTAATGCTTCCACGCCAGCTTCAGTTTCTGCAATCGCCAGCAGCGCGGCGACGATCTGGGCTTGCATTTCAGCATCGAAACCCGTCACAAATTGCACACCATCATTTGGAATATCAGCAGAAATTTCGATAACCTGAATGACATCCATCACGTCAGGATACTCTTCTTCGATAGTACCACGGGCATCCACATAAGATGAACCCGCATCACAATCGCCATTATAAACACCGGCTACAGAAGCATCGTGAGAACCAGCATCCACTACCTGGCCCAAATCAGTTTCGGGGTCAACGCCAGCAGCTTTGAGCGTGATGCTGGGGATAATCCAGCCGCTGGTGCTAAGTGGGTCAGGGCGGCAGAATGTTTTACCAGCTAAATCTGCGATGCTTTCAATACCGCTATCTGCTCGTACAAAAATTTGTCCGTTATAAACCGGGCTTCCAAACCGCACAGAGACAAGTGCTGCTTCTGCACAACCTTTTTCATTTGCCAAAATATATGAGAAGGTTGCCAAAGATGCCATATGCGCCTTCGCGGGATCACTGCACATGGCTTCAATTACACCCGCGTATTCGGTTGCTACGAAAGGTTCGACAACCAGGCCGGTCTCGTCAAAGATCATGCCGGCGAGGTCTTCAAAGCCAGTCACCACCCGGTCAGTTTCTCCCGAGGGAACGACTGCCCATACAATTGGATTTTCTTCAGTGCCAAGTTCTGCTCCGCCGCAAGCGGAGAGCGTCAGCGCGACAACTAAAACTGCAAACAAAAATAAAAATCGATTTGTTTTCATTACATTCTCCTTATCAAAAAAATTTGATTGGCTATTTTGGATTTGTTATCTCGAGTGAAAGATAGGGTATTCCTCGAAAGCCAGTTTGATTTTGCTACCACTACCACAATCATAACGCTATATTTTAAAGATCGCAAGTTATATTGTTCGTAATTTATATGACTTTTATTCAGAAATTCCTGAAATTTTCCGTCATTTTCATAAACGCGTTACCCATTACTTCCCCGTTTAACGGTGTAACTTCTACAACACTAAGATTCGAAAACTTGGCGATATGAAGGGCTTTCCAACCGCCTCTTGCGCCGTCTCCTCCCAGCGGTTACAATCCCAGCCATGAATGTTGATCCTGCCTATCAGGCAGCCTTAGATTATCTTTACAGTTTCGTCGATTTCAGCCTGACCCACCAGCAAAATCTCTCTCCAGAGAATTTTGATCTTACCCGTATGAGAGAATTGATGGCTGCTTTGGGCAATCCCGAAAAAAGCTATAAAACCATCCATATTGCTGGTACCAAAGGCAAAGGATCGGTTAGTGCTTTCTGTGCCTCTGCGCTCCAAGAATCCGCCTTTAAAACGGGGCTTTATACTTCACCCCATCTCAAAGATTTCGAAGAACGAATTCAAGTCAATCGAGAACCGATATTACAAGCAGATTTGGTCGCTTTAGTAGAAGAGATCAAACCTTTTATAGCTGCTATCCCCAAGCTGACAACCTTCGAAATTTCAACGGCTTTAGCTTTCTGGCATTTTGCCAGACAGAATGTGGATATTGCTGTGATCGAGGTTGGATTGGGCGGCAGATTAGATGCCACCAATGTGATCACCCCATTGGTATCCGTGATTACTTCAATTTCCCGGGATCATACTTCTGTTTTAGGAGATACCCTTTCAGAGATCGCAGGTGAAAAGGGAGGGATTATCAAACCCGGTGTTCCGGTGGTCTTGGCCCCACAGCGGGAGGAACCCAGAGAGAAACTACTGCAAATCGCTGCCGAACAGGGCAGCCCTCTCACGCAGGTGGGCAGGGACTACAAATTCAGCATCAAATCTCGCTCATTGGATGGTCAAGTTATTTCAATTTGGCGCACTGGGAAAAGTGGTGACAGCCCTGCATTGATTGAAATTCCGCTCCTGGGCGATCACCAGGCTGAAAATGCTGCGACAGCTTATGTCACCCTTCAAACTATCAATGATGCGGGAGTACCACTCAGCGAAGGTGCCATCCGGCAGGGACTAAGCGGAAACAACTTGGCCAGGACGATTCGAAATTTTGCAGCGCGATCCACCAGTGATCATCGATTCCGCCCATAATGCCTATTCCGCTCGAGCCCTGAAAACACGCTGGATCAAACTTCCTGATTTTCCGATGATTTTAATCATTGGGGATTTCTGCCGACAAAGATATTCAGGGTATGCTGAAGCCTTGGCACCGCGCACTTCACAAATCATTGCAACCCAATCCGGACATCCAAGGGCCATGCAGCCTGAGAACTGGCAGAAACGATCCGAGGACTTGTCGATATCCCCACAACTGCGGAACCCAACGCCGCCAAAGCACTGAAATCTGCCCTAGAAATTATCAATGATAACCAGCTCATCATCGCCACTGGAAGCATTTTCCACGTTGCCAGCATCCGGGTTGCCTGGATGGAGCGAAAGAGTCAGAACGGAATGAACTAATGGACGAAAACAACTGGGATCCTTTCAACGAGGACGAATTCGCCGAAGCTATGCAGCGGCGGACTGAAGAACTTTATAGTGTGCAAGATTTACTACCCAATGAGCATGGGCTGATTGATGGAGCCGTCTTGTCAATGCGGGATGTGGTCATTTACCCGCATATGGTTTCTCCGCTTGTTTGTGGGTCGGGAGCAAACGCTTTTAGCCATTGAAGAAGCCCAGGCCAAAAATCAAACCGTCATTGCGCTTACCCAACGTGATGCAGCCAATGACAACCCAGGACCTGATGATTTCTTTCCCATTGGTGTTGAAATGGCGGTTGGGCGATTGCTCAATATGCCGGATGGTTCATTCTCCGCCTTGGTGCAAGCCCGCCGCCGGGTTGAATTGATTGATTTTACGCAAAAGAACCCTTACCTGCGAGTGCAAGTGCGCCCGGTGTATGAGAGCGGGCGTGTAGACCGAGAAATTGATGCCACCATGCGAACAGCGGTCGAGTTATTCAACCGCTGCATTCAGTTGAACCGCAGCCTGCCAGAAGAAGCGCACCTTTTCGCTCTCAATATTGAGGAGCCAGGATGGCTGGCCGATATGATCGCCACCTCCATCTCACCAAATCTAAAAGAACGCCTGCAGTTGCTGGCCACAGTTGATCCCCGCAAGACGGCTGGATCGAGTTGTTTCCTTATTGGCTCAAGAATTGGATGTCCTCGAGTTGGAAGATGAAATCCAATCACGCACCAAATCTGAGGTTGACCGCACTCAACGTGAATTTTATTTGCGCGAGCAGATGAAAGTCATCCAAACCGAATTGGGCGAGGGAGACCCGTGGATGGCTGAAATTGCCGAGTTGCGCGCTCGGATCGAGGGGGTGGGGCTGCCCGAGGAAGCAGAGCTGCGGGCCCTAAAGGAAATTGGCCGTCTGACCCAAATGCCGCCCGTTTCTCCTGAAGTGGGCATCATCCGTACTTATATTGATTGGATTCTGGAACTCCCTTGGGATAAATCGACGAAAGATAATTTGAATGTCAATAATGCCGCTGAAATCCTAGAAAAATTTCATTATGGGCTTCCCAAAGCCAAAGAACGGATTTTAGAGTTTATTGCTGTCAAAAAGCTGCGCCCCAAAAAAACTCGCCAACCGATCTTGTGTTTTATTGGCCCGCCTGGAACTGGTAAAACATCCTTGGGAAGGTCAATTGCCGAAGCATTGGGGCGCAAATTCGTCCGCCTTTCTTTGGGAGGTGTACGGGATGAAGCTGAAATCCGCGGTCACCGGCGCACTTATATTGGTGCGCTTCCTGGACGTATCTTGCAAACCATGCGCCGGGCTGAGAGCAGCAATCCACTCTTTATGCTGGATGAAATCGATAAATTAGGCATGGATTTTCGAGGAGACCCGGCATCCGCACTGCTTGAAGTGCTCGATCCGGAACAGAACTACGCTTTCTCTGATCATTATTTAGAACTGCCTTTTGATCTCTCCAAAGTTATGTTTATCACTACCGCGAACACAGAGGCCACCATTCCGCACGCATTATTAGATCGCATGGAAGTGATCGAATTTCCTGGCTATATCGAGGAAGAAAAACTGGAAATTTCTCGGCGATTTTTACTTCCGAGGCAAGTTGAAGAAAACGGATTGGATGATGAGGAAATCCGCTTTTCGGAGCAAGCCATCCAACGGATTATTCGAGAATACACCTACGAAGCCGGCGTACGCAATTTGGAACGTGAGATTGGCCGCGTGTGCCGCAAAATTGCCCGTTTGAAAGCCGAAGAGAAACAATATCCCACTCAAATCGGTTCTACTTCCATAGAAAAATTTTTAGGACCGCCGCAATTCTTCAATTTAGAGGCTGAGCGGGAAGATGAAATCGGTGTGGCAACCGCAGTGGCCTGGACAGCCAACGGCGGCGAAATCATGCCCGTGGAAGTTCTACTAATCGAAGGTAAGGGCAACCTGCAGCTCACCGGACAACTCGGCGAGGTGATGCAAGAATCGGTGCAGGCCGCACTTTCGTATCTCAAATCGCGCGCCAAAGAATTTAATATTGATCCAGAAGAGTTCGAAAACCTCGATATTCACCTGCATATCCCCGAAGGCGCGATCCCAAAGGACGGACCCAGTGCAGGGATCACAGTTGCTACCGCACTCACCTCAGCTTTCACCAAACAAAAAGTCCGCAGGGATGTTGGGATGACGGGCGAGATTACCTTGCGAGGGCGCGTGCTGCCGGTTGGCGGCGTGCGTGAGAAAGTGTTAGCAGCTCACCGGGCAGGCGTCAAAACAGTCATCATTCCGAAACGCAATCTCAAAGATTTGGTCGATGTTCCGAAGAAGGCGCGCAACGATCTAAATATCCATCCAGTAGAACATCTGGATGAAGTGCTGAAAATTGCGATCCTGCCGTTAAAGCCCACGGGAAAACGTAAAAGGGCGCAGACAGCTCAGCGGCAGGCGACCAGCCGCAAAGCTAAGTCGGCTCCTTCTCCTGAGGAAATTGACCTCTAAAAATTTGAAATGGGCAATATTTATCCGAGCATCCCTCATCTCATATCCCTGGGTATGAATCCCGAATTGCAATGGTATCCTGACGATATTGCTGCAACACGGTTGGCGGCCACGTTGGCGGCGATGGCAAACACTGCGGGGGGTACGGTACTGTTGGGGGTTTCGCCACGGGTAGGACAAATTCAAGGGGTGCGTGACCCTGAGGTGGTGATTGACCGAGTTTTTCAGTCCGCATTGCTGGTAGATCCGCCTTTGGTGCTGCCCGTCCCTCGCAGCGAAATTGTAGAAGGGAGGCAGGTGCTGCGCGTGACAGTACCGGCGGGATTACCTCATGTTTACAGTTTGGAAGGCCGCTATTTAGGTCGCAGCGAAAAACGTGAAACGCCTCTGCCCGCCAGGAAGTTACGCGCTTTATTAGTTGAAAGGGGCGTAATCCAGTTTGAATCCCGCGTTCCCCAAGGCGCATCCCTGGATGATTTAGATTTCGAGCAAGTCACTGATTACTTAGCAGCGTTGGGCCTTTCCAGGGATGAAGACGCTAAAAATGTACTCCGACAAAGGGGTAGTTTAGTGCTTGAAGAGGGCGAGTTTCGGCCAACGTATGCCGCGCTCTTATTATTTGGCAAACACCCCCAACAGTTGCTGCCGAGTGCTTCGGTATTGGCTGCACGCTTCCCTGGAACCTCTTTTTCAGACGAGTTCATCAAACAAGAGATTCGCGGCACCCTGCCCGACCAATTACGGCAGTCGGAAACCTTTGTACGAGATAATTTGCGTTCTGTTGCCCGGCTTGTGGGACTAAAGCGCGAAGAAACTCCCGAATATCCTTTAGAAGCGGTACGTGAACTTTTAGTTAACGCCATCGCCCATCGGGATTACAATTCGCAAGGGGATACAATCCACCTCCATATTTTCGCTGATCGGCTGGAAGTTCATTCCCCTGGGGGGCTGCCGGGGCCGGTGAATATCCAAAATTTATTGGAGGCGCGCTTTTCGCGCAATGCGATTATCGCGCAGGTGCTATCAGATATGGGATATGTAGAACGTTTAGGTTACGGCCTAAATCGGGTGGTTACCGTGATGAAACAAAACAATTTGCCACCGCCGCAATTTGAAGAAGTGGGTGGTACATTTCGGGTGACACTGTTCGCGTCTGATATCGGGATTCGAGAGCGATCCGCTCTCCCTGATTTGTCGAAATATGCGGAATATAAACTCAATCCACGACAAGAACGCGCCGTAGGTTATTTGACCAAAAAAGCGCGGATCACCAACAGTGATTACCAAGCCTTGTGTCCTGAAGTTTCAGCAGAAACTTTACGGCGCGATTTAGTCGCTTTGGTTAAAAAGGGGGTAGTGATCAAAATAGGGGATAAACGGGCAACTTATTATATTTTGAAAAAGTAAATTTATTTTTCTATTATCCGGATCGCGCCCCAGGATTGAATAAAAATAGTAGTGATGGCAGCATAGACGATGATTTTCTGCCCGGTAGCCTGGATCATCACCCCTTGAGTGGTTTCCATACCAGGACCATGGGTGATCAGCAATATATAAGCTGACAGCAATCCCGCAAAAAACAGATACACTCCCGCAAACCGATTTGGGTAATCCTGGTTGAAAAATATCGCCAATATATAAAAAACCACAGCAGGCAAAAATGCTCGGAAGGCGAGGAGTACAAAATTTAGGTGAGCAGTTGGAAACAGATTAGCCGGGGTAAAAGCAATGCCCACATATGCAAAGCCAGAGATGATGCCAAAGAAAGAACCAAGTAAACTTAATCCCTTTAGCAATCGCGACTCCCAAAAAAACTGAGGGGAAACCACAAAATATAATACCAATCCCAATCCGGCCATCGTAAGGGAGACAAAGAACATCGGTGCGGCAATCGGGTTCGGAAACCCGCCTCGGGTCAGTGTAAATCCCAATTCGCTGAAGAAATTCTGGAAAAATGAGTAACCGATTGTGTCAGGAGAAAACTTAGCACCTCCCGGATAAATCAGCATAGCCACGAATGTAGTTGCCACGAAAACCCCGCATCCCCACATTACAATTTGAAAAGGGCGTTGGCCCCAAGAGAGAATTTTTTTTATCATAAATTGTAACTGCTCAGCCTATGGAATATGGGAGTGTTCAACAAATTAGTAAAACCAATTTGTTGAACACTCCGCTCTAGGGTAGCTGAGTTATGACTATAAATCTTGATATTTTTCAGCGAATAATGTTGTCGTTCCACCCGTGTGCCAGAATAATACAGTTTCTTCGGGTTTGAAGAAACCATTCCTGATCAAATCGATCATACCTGCAGCAGCGCGTCCGGTATAAACAGGGTCGAGGAGCAAACCTTCGTGTTTCGCAAATAAACGGACAGCCTCGCGCTCACGCTCGGTGAGAACCCCATATCCAGGTTTAGCGTATTCGTCATTTACGAGCACATCACCAACTTCAAAGTTGATTGCCCTCCCTAAACGGTCAGCCACCTCAGTTGCTAAACTGGCAACCAATGACTTGAGATCATCTTCGGTCTCATCGATACTGATCCCCAGGATTTTGCCATCAAATCCAAAGATACGCTGCCCCGCTACCATTCCAGCCTGCGTTCCACCCGAAGATGAAGCCAAAACAACCCAGTCTGGATTGATTTCCTGAGCTAATACCTCTTGGATGGCATAGGCATACGAAGCAGCACCCACTGGACTTGAGCCCCCATAAGGAACGAGATACGGGCGCTTCCCCTTTTTCCAGGTTTGATCGAAAACATCCTGAAGATTTTGATGGCGAGTTTCCCATTTTCCCCAGACAATTTCAGCTCCTAAGAGTTGATCCAATAAATAATTTGCCGATGCTTTTTTGGGAGGCTCACCTGCCAATACCAAAATGCAATCGAAGCCAAATCGAGCTGCAGCTGCAGCAGTCTGGCGGCAATGATTGGATTGCACAGCACCGGCGGTAAGCAGTGTCTTCGCGCCATTCGCTTTGGCTTCTGCGAGTAGAAATTCAAGCTTACGAGTTTTGTTTCCACCAAAAGCCAACCCAGTTTGATCATCACGCTTAACAAGCAAGCGCGGGCCACCTAAAACTGTTGAGAGCCGAGATAAATTTTCAACCGGTGTGGGCAGGTGAGCGATCTTGAGTCTGGGCAACATCATCCTGAGATCTCCTAAGAGTGAGGGTTTCTGGGAATTGCCGTGGTGGGGTATACCTGTAGAAATATTATGTGTGCGAAGCACAAAAAACACCTCTACTTATTCCCTTTTTCATGGAGATTCCCAAAAAGGCAAGTTTGAGTAATCATGAGATATCAACGGTAAACACCAGCACGCTGATTTCGGACATCATCCAGCATATCATTGTGCTGTGAATTAAACAATTTCGGGACTTCGTTGAGTTCAAAAAATCTCAAATCGAATGTTTCTTTTCCATCGACAAATAATTCACCCCCAATAATACTGCCTGTAAAGGCAATTGCAATCGGCTGCGCTTGATCTCCGTTGGGATACCGATGGAAATATTTTGAGTAAACGCCTAACAAAGAATCGATTCTCACATCCAGGCCCGTTTCTTCGCGCACTTCTCGAATCGCGGCTTCGGCAGCCGATTCGCCGAGTTCCATTACCCCTCCGGGAAAGCCCCATTGGTCGCGGTCTTTTGATCGCTTTTGCAACAATACCCTATCCAGTTCATCGAAAACAATAATTCCAGCAACATTTAAGAAGATTTGATCGTGTCCAACTTTTTCACGAATCCAGGGAATATAGTCATGCATTATTGGGACTCCAGAAAACAATTTTATTCGCCGATAAACTCTCGGGTGTGGGCTCTACCCCGTCTGCGCATCAGGTTTAAAACCCAAGGCAAGGCTTCCGAATAGATGTTGTAATAAAATGGGCGGAGGGGTAAATCATAAGCACCAATTGTTCTGAAAACTTCACCGCCCAAGCCACTTTTGAAACGAAAAACACCCCACATCGAGTCACTTTCATCAAAAACTTCGGGCGCGCCCCAGAGGTCATAAATGGTACACCCCAAATTTTTTGCTGTTTTCATCGCTTCCCATTGCAGCAAATAGGTAGGCATTTTATTTCGATAAATTGACCGCGACATGCCATGCAGGTAATAGGCTTTATCTCCAAAGTGGAAGAGCATCAAGGCGGCGACGGGTTCATCATCGACCTCGGCGATCAGCGGGATGCAGCCGGGTTCATCCTGAGCCATAAAGGTTTGCCAGACATTTTGATAATATACCTCCCCACGGATGGCAAACCCATCTCGAAGGGATGTTTCGGCATACATACGGTAGAGCATCCCCAAATCGGAATTGCTCCCTTTTCGCACCGTCACTCCCTTTCGACTCGCCAACCGGATATTATAGCGAGTTTTTTGTTTCATGCGGGCCAGCAACTCATCTTCGGGGAGAGATAAATCTAAAAGCACTGTGTTGCGGAATTGGATTTGATCCTTTGAGTAATGGAAGCCACGGACGATCAATTCATCCACGATGGCGGTTCCCATTGGATCATCAACCCCCTCCGGGATGTCTTGTCCAAGAGGAATATCGGGATCTATTTTCAGGAATATCGCGCCATTCTTGCGAGCAAATCCGATCAAGTCATCAAGCACTCGATTGCGTAAATCAACATCACCCCAATCACGGAGCAGCGGCCCCTTAGGAATGTACACCACTTTTAAATTGGCGGAAAATCCCCGAAGTGTGATGGTGCGGAGCAGAATTTGAGCAGCAGCATCGGGTTGAGAAGGTTGTCCCCAAAAGCAGAAAACAGGCCGCCAACTTACCTTGGATTTCACCTGTGCCCACTGTTTGGTTTGAAGCAAATGGGCATCCGGCAACGTTGCAATGATTAAATTCCAGTTTTCTTGGTCTTTGATGGATTGCATAGCAGCCCAAGTGTAGCCGATATCCTGTAAGTAGGCAAATATATCCAATGTTGGTTTAACCAAAAAGACTCGATTTCCATCGGGTCTTTGCTCTTGGCGGGGACGACGGGTGTCATCCCCTGGAATAGTAAAAAATACACCGCAGAACATCGGAGAACTGTGCATTTGCATAGTTTTTTTGTTTAAAGACCAATTTACTGTCTAACGTACCTTTCGCCCAATTTCTCACTTATTATAATGCAATTCTATTTGCAGTTTGGCACCATCTGCATATCGATGTAAGGTGGTGTTAATCCTGCTACTCTTGCCTGGCGCAATCTAACACCTATCTTGACATCTGTGTGACCGGATTCTAAATTTCTTCCAAATTCACGGTCAATGAAGGTCCGTTTTTTATATAGCGCTCCTAATCACTTATCCTACGAGGTTTCCGTGACCATCGATTGCGCGACATCCCAGACCATTTCAGGATGCTTGGCTGCCACTTGGAGTAATACCTGGGCTGCACCGTCCGGTTTGCGACGCCCTTGTTCCCAGTTTTGTAGGGTTCTCACACTCACACCCAGTAGTGCCGCAAACTGACTTTGGGATAAGGCGAACTGTTCCCGAATGGCTTTGATATCCAAGGGGTCCATCTCAAAACTACGCGCGGGTTCACGCTTCCCCCGCAGAATATCTGCGCCTTCGCGCACACTGCTAATCAGTTCATCAAATAGTTCATCTTTCATGGGTATTCCTCTTCCACGATCTGTTTCAGCACCTTGATCTGTGTGGACGTGAGATCGGAGCGTTCATTCTTGCCATAGATAAAGAGCATTAAAATTGTATCCTGTGAACAATACCTTCGCCAAAAAATGACTAACTGAAAAGGGCAACCTGTAGTAGAGTTGTGTCGACGAAAACCCAACTGCAAATCTACAGTAAGCCCAGATGAATATTTTAGCACCTTTACAAAGTACCTACCCAACAATCTCGAGAACCAATGTGAGACGGCTAAACCGGATCATCAAAGCGTTGTTGGCGATGACGGGGCGGGTGACGCTACTAGGTCTCTCCCGCTGGGGCGGGCAAGGCTGCAGCTATCGGACGGTGCAGCGCTTTTTTGGAGAGCAGATGCCCTGGGTGCAACTTTACTGGCAATTCTTTGTGGCGCAGTTGTATCGGTCGGAGCGCGAGTACCTGCTCGCCGGAGATGAGAGTGTGATCACGAAATTCGGCAAAAAGACCTATGGTCTGGACCATTTTTTCTCGGGGCTGCTGAGCAAAGTGGTACCCAGTATGGCGATCTTTGCATGGTCTTTGATTGAGGTTACAGAGTGGCGCTCCTACCCGATCCAGGTGGAACAGGTCATCCGCAGCGCAGAGGAGAAAGCCGCAGCCAAGGCCCAGAAACAGCAGCGTAAGGCCAAGCAGAAAGCCAAGGTCAAAGCGTCCTAAAGGCAGCCAGAACCGGGCCCAGTGCTTCTGGGTCAGCCTTTGCAGGGACCTGCCCGACTATGAGCCGTTTCATGCCCAGTTGCTTTGAAAGAAACTCTCGAACCTGCGTGGGACTGCGCCGGATACCGGTCAGTTTTTCGATCCGCTCAATCGCTTCATTGATACTTTTTGGTGGTTTGTCTTCAAACTCACCTTTGATTTTCTCCCAGTGTTCTTCCAGTTCACTGACAGGTTGATGAAATTTCAATACCTTCAAGGCTTCTATGCCGCCATCTTGATACATCATCAGATAGCTACGTAACGTTTTTTGATCAATCTGCATGATCCGGCCAATTTCTTGATGTTGGCAACCCAGCCCTTTCAGATACACCGCTTCCATTCTTTGTCGTACCCGAGGATGGGGGTGATATCTACGTTCGTAATGCAATTGTTTGATTTCTTCTGCCGAGAATTCTATTCTGATCATTGTCTGCCTCCAGATCGTTTTTTACTGTTCTCCGGCTGAATTGTATCTGTTTTTTATGACTTTTTGACCGTGCTGGGTATACAATTTCACCAGGGGTGGTTGAAGATGTAAATGGGCACTATTCGACCTCCCAGACTAACTTTTTGCTACGATAAGGTTATGAAAATTGCTGAACTTCCGCTGCCTGTTGAGTGGCGGCCCCAGCAGATCGCCGGGGGTTGGGTGGATTGCTTCCAGTTCCGGATCTCGGCGCAGGCCGGCTTACCACCGACGGCCCAAGCCCGTATTCTGCGAGTGCTCATCAACCGGATAGCTGTTTTCCGCGCCTGGTTCTACCTTTGGGTAGAATTAGAGGCTCCTGGTACCTGGTATGCTCACGAGCTGCAACGATTGGTGGGCCAGCCGGATAAATTAGTAATCACACCGAGGGGCGTTAACCTAAGACTGGCTGATTTGCCACCTGAACCCAAATTATTTGAAAAGCCTCCTACGCAACGATCTTCCCTTTTGCCGAATTTTCGGGACCCAAAGCCCGTCTCCCTGAGCCCGAGTGTCTTGCGCGTATTACAAACCCTGGCGCGCCTGGAAAGCGCTCAAACGCTGGAAATCGCCTCCTTGGCCGGCTTTAGCAAATCCTATACCCATACGCAGCTGCAAAAATTAGAGCAATCCGGTTACGTCCGGCGCGACCAGGTTTGGAAATATCCCGGATGGAGACTGACGCGCGCGGGGTTGCTGCAGGTGCACCGCTCCTGGCAGCTCCCGCCCAAGGTTAATTTTCGCAACTATCGCCGGGAGCACAGCCGCGCCGGAGGCCGTCACCGCCGAGTAGCCCGGCTCTGGCGCGCCTGGTTGACCAAAGCCTACCCTGGCGCCGGGGAGATTTGGGCGTGTTGGACGGAGTTTGCCATGCATCCCGGATTTCCGGATGCCCTGGCCTGGGGGACTTGGCGGGGTCAGGAAACTTTATTCTGGTTGGAAGTGGAAACTGGTCACGCCTCTCGCCAGAAATTGCGTCTCACCTATGAAGCTCGTTTGCACCGCGTCAGCCAACACGCCGAGCGGTTGAGAATTCCGATCATCTTGGCGGTACTCTCCCTGCCCTGGGTGTTGAGAACTGTGGTGCCCATCTTTACGTCTCTGCCTCCCCATATCGCGGTGATTGCTGAGGACTGGCGCAGATTTGGCGAACTTCCCATCCCTGAGTTTGGGGAGTGTCGGGTGGATTTTAACTTGATGAAAGAGCACCCAGACAACCATATTCGGAGGACAAAACAGGATTGGGGAGCTAAGTTCGAGCGGATGAGGTGTAATTGAGTCTACCCTTAAATTCGTGGCGTGACAAGTGTCCCCCAATTTTGCTGCAGAAAAGGAGAATATCCGGGTGAATGAACTGACCCACAAATTGGTGATTTCTACTACTCTCAAGCATCATCGTGCTGCTTTGCCGCATTCGAATAACCACAAGTTTGATGAAAATCTAAAATTCGCCTATGTAGATTTCATCCTGCTTGAGTATGGTGTCCCCCTGAAGCACCAAGCAGTGGAAATTTGGTCTTGGACGCACCCCGAACATTTGGATGATGAAGGTTTCATCTATCCGGCTGCCACCTGGCAGGGCTTGGATGCGGATGTCGCTTTAGTTTTGGTCACCGAAGCTGTTTTCGAGCGCAAGCTCAATCGCACACCCGAACTGCTGCTTACCGGATATGACAATCTCCCTCGCCAAGTGGTTGATCCATCCCCAGAACAGGTCCGGGAGCTTTTTGGTGCTGAATATTTCTGGAGCATCCAATACTTCGCTGAACATCCCACACTTGACCCAGGCAAACTGGCGGCTGTCATCCGCAGGCAGTTCCCCGATCACTGGCTCCCAGCCGAGCATATCGCCGTATGCTGGTCTGGACCTTCGAGTTCTTCAGGAACCCAGTGAAGTTCGGAGTAATGGAGCAGGGTTTGCTCAATTTGAGAAATGGTGGTCTGAATGCATTCAAAGTGGTCATTACGATCCGATTGTTGTGGGTCTGGAACCAACCAGGGTCTCTCATGAAGCCTGCCCTGTGGTAGCACGCCCCAATTCTATGTGGAGAATTCCAATTTTAGATAAAAAGCATCGAATCTCATGCAAGGAGACTGATTAACTATCGAGTTCATATCAATCGAACAAGGGCAGGTAAACTTGGCCCTTGTTAATTTTAAAAATATCTAATAACGTTCTGAGTGGATATGTCAACATCCAGGTCTTATTACCAATTGAAAGTGGAAAAATCACGTGGATTTTTGAGGCATAATGGCTTCCCCAAGCGACTTGCTGCACTTTCGATTATGCGCCCCGGATTTTTGCACATACAATTACTTGAAATCGGTAATTTCTCCCCTGGAATTGGATATAAGGGCGCTTCAATGGGGGTTATGTTCACTAAATTTTAGGGGTGATTTTGGTGAAAAACACCTTTTGAATTTCTGTAAAATTCAAGTTTTTGCATCGTGTCCGCTACTTATTTCATCTAGCCTACTTTGTCAGGAACGATGGTAAAAGGGTTTCGCGCTTGAAAACTTTTTGATACTACTTTTGGGTTAAAGGAGTGCATAGTTGCACGGATAGCTAAAGTAGCCAGCACATGTCTCATTGCCTAAAGCCACGTCAGCCGCATGGTTTGGGTGATTTCAGCGCGTCAGGGTATTCATTTGGAACACGATTTGGATGGATTCGATGGCGCAATGGTCTCAAAAGCTTTCATATTCCCTCTATAGAACCAATTTTTGGCCCTGTTTGAGCCCGTGGTTAGCGTGTGGGCTGCTTTTCCGGTCAGATATAGTTTTGGCATGGTACGGGTTTAAACCCTTCGGGTATATTTCGCCTTTAGCATTTATCCATAATATCCGTTTGCTGTACCCGAGAAAAGAATATAACTCTTGACGATAATATCCTGTGGGGTTATTATAGAGATGTGATCAAAACCTTCAAGGACAAAGAAACTGAAAAAGTTTTCCAGGGTCGTTTTTCAAAAAAAATTCCCCAAGCAATTCAACGCATTGCAGAACGAAAATTAATTATGTTACACCGCTCCGTCGCTTTACAAGATTTAAGGGTCCTCCTGCCAACCGATTGGAAGCCTTGAAGGGTGAAAGAACCGGGCAGCATAGCATTCGCATCAATCAACAATGGCGCATCTGTTTTTTATGGCAGGAAGAGGGCGTCTTTGAAGTCGAAATCGTCGACTATCATTGAGGTATGAGCATGAGAGATTTTCCCCCTATCCATCCTGGCGAGATCCTTCTCGAAGAATTCTTAAAACCAATGGGGATTAGCCAATATCGGCTAGCCCAAGACCTTGGCGTACCGGCCATGCGAATCAGCAAAATTGTCCGCGAGGAACGCGGGATTAGTGCCGACACTGCCTTGCGCTTGGCGCGCTACTTTGGGATGTCGGTTGAGTTTTGGACAGGTTTACAAATTCATTTTGAGATTGAAAAAGCAAAGATGACCCTTGAAGGCCGTTTAGAGAAAGAAGTGAAGGTTTTCTCCACCGCAGCTACTTAATCCCCCGTAGGGACAAGCTTTGTCAAGGGGAAAAACTGAAAAGATACAGCCGGTACAGCCCAACAGACGTTACGGATAATTCAGATAGGGTGTGCTCGTACCGCAGGGGTTAAGACCACCAAAAAACCTCATCCCAACAGTTTTACTCTAGAAAACAGCTAATTCCCGACCTGCTTTGATTGTTGGTAAAATGGAGCCATCTCTCACTTTGGAGCACAAAATCGCATGGGTTGGTTCATCATCAAGCACATTTTCTCCTCCATTTTCTCCTTCATCAATATTAGACGATTATCCGACGGAGAGAAGGATCTCAAAATCCTTATTCTTCGACAACAACTCTCCATCCTGCAGCTGTGGTGGCTACTTTAACTCATCCACTCGAAATTCTGACCAGCAGCAGCGCCTGAAGCCCGAAAAAATCAAGTATCATGCTGGAAATTCTGACACCAATTAGGAGACACCAGCATGTTCAAAACCATCATCCGTTCCATCAAACGCTTCGTCACCAACATCAAGAACCGCATCAAACAATGGAGCAGGCCCACAACGATCAAACTGGCAGCTGAAGCTCTTTCAGACCTGAAGCGCAGCCGCAAGGATCTGATCGCAGAGAATGCGCTCCTGAGACAACAACTCATCGTACTCAATCGACAGGTCAAACGACCACAACTGACCCAAGGCAGATCGTATCAGCCTGGTCATTCTGGCCAGGCTGACCGGTTTCTGGCAGCAAGCACTCCATATCGTGCAACCAGATACTCTCCTGCGCTGGCATCGCGACCTGTTCCGCCGCTACTGGCGCTGGAAATCTAAGCCCAAGAAAAAGAGAAAACCGCGCATCTCTCCTGAAACCATCGCACTCATCCAGCAGATGGCCAGGGAAAACCTGACCTGGGGTGCGGAACGGATCCGCGGTGAGTTGCTGAACCTGGGGATCAGGGTCAGCAAGCGCTCCATCCAGAAGTATTTCCCCGCAGATCGCCACCAGAAATCAGGCCAGACCTGGTCCACTTTCATCAAGAACCATTTCCAAGATATCTGGGCTTGTGATTTCACCGTGGTGCATGATCTGCTCTTTCGACCAATCTACATTTTCGTGATCATGGAATTGCACACTCGCCGTGTCGTGCATGCTGGCGTCACCAGAAATCCCACCGATCATGGGTTGCCCAGCAACTGCGTGAAGCCACGCCCTGGGATCAGAAACCCAAATACCTGATCCGCGATCGGGATGGCAAGTTCGGACATCACTTTGCCGCTGCGGCCAGCGGCATCGAGATACTCAAAACACCTGCTCGAACCCCTCAAGCGAATTCATTTTGCGAGCGCTTCATTGGCAGCCTGCGCAGAGAGTGCCTGGATCACATGCTCATCCTGCATCTCAAACAACTCCGCCGCATTGTTCAGGAGTACATCGCATACTTCAACGCTTCCAGACCCCATCAAGGTCTCGACCAGCAGATCCCCGATTGCGTTGCCAATGGCAGCCCCTGGCCTGTAAGTCAACCTGAGACTGAGAGCAAGATTATCTCAACCCCTGTCCTGGGTGGACTCCACCATCGCTACGCCTGGGCTGCCGCCAGTTCAAACTGACGCAGTCCCAAGCAGGCAACTGATCATCGCAAAAGGCCACCAACGTATTGTTGATGGCCTGCTTGTGCTTGGCTGATGGACTGAAAATGTCGCTTTTTGCGTTTTTTGCACGCACTTTTTTCTAATCCTCTCCCTTTCCCTGGCTCACGAACTCAGAAATTGGCTGGCGGGGTGACGAAAATAGCCCGGAAATCACTGGGAAAACCCATGGACCTGTTAAAAGTAGCCACGACTGCCGTCTAATGTTCCAAAATTTCTATGTAGTTCATAATTTTATGCGATGCTGAAACCATCTTCCTAATCATTTGTTGAATTTGGAATGATAGAACCTAATTTTCCTTCCACCTCGATGCTGTACAAAGTAGCAATCATGCCAATATGTTTTCCAATAACGGACCTCAACTCGTCAAGAGCGATAAAAAATGCTCCTTCTTCTCCTTCATGAATGTACTTGTCTTGGTACTGCTGAGAATCAAGGAACTGTCTACAGGCTGCATTTATTGTTTGCAGATGTTTCAACAGACCTGCATCATCATCAGGAACATCCAATATTTCATTGGTTAGAAAATTGCGAATCTCAATCACAGATTCCATAACCCAGTCTGCTCGTTGGTTCAAATTGTGTGGATTATAAAGAGCTCTGCGATCCTCGAGAAAACGTATCACTTTTTTGGCACGTTCGCCCAACCGTTTTAAATCTCGCACCTGCAGGACTAAGTCTGCATAATTCGCTGAATGTTGTTCAACAATGGGTTTGACTGGACAGGCCCAGAAGCTCCCTCCCATACCAAGCTCGGGGGCATCCTTTCGAGGATTGTTCCAGCGCACCAGACCCACTGCTCCTTCAGGGTTTTGTCCCACCAGCACCGGTCCCCCACTCATCCCAGAAGAGAAAGACCTGCTGCACTTTCATCACTGAAGAGTTGGATCGTGGATGCCCCGCCAAAGATGGATGTATCCTCAGCCCTCACCAAACCACCAATGTAGGTGATATCTTGTTTATCAAGGTCATCTGATTGGTGAACAGAACCTGGGTAGCCACTAGCACGGAAAGGTTCGTTCGGGTAGGCTTGGTCGAGTAAGGGAACAGGCATGAGACTATCTGGGAGAGGTGACTGAAGCGCTAGAATCGCATAATCCTCCAAGTGGTCTCCCACTTCATAGATCCCAACAATCTGATCGCCTGTCAAAAATTCAAGCAATACTCGTTTTCCCCAGACTTTTCCAGTGTCCCCGTCTCCTATGCAGTGAAACGCCGTAAGGGCCAAGGTAGGAGATACCGCAAATGCAGTTCCCAGAAAATCACCCCCATACTCGTTGAGCAATTTACCGATCGCCATTTTCATGGATTTACTCCCAAATCGTCGGTCACGACTTAAATACTCCGTTGTAAATTTATTCCTAGCATGAGGCAAGCGAGATGTCCCTGGTCGGGCTTAACGCCGAAAATGCTTAATTTTGAGGTGCCTGCACAATACCTGTTCCAACATTTTCGAATGCTTGGTGACTGGGTCTAGGGGCGCCTTTGTGCCACTGGCTTTGAGATTAGCCTCCAATGATCCGGAGTTGATTTGCCCATCCGTTTCGAATTGCTTCTGTGCCCAAAGCGCGGCGAACCCCAGCCACATGTGGTGTTGCCATGCTTGTACCGCTTTTGGAGATTAAACACCATCTACCTTTGCTGAGATAATGCCAACGCCAGGTGCAGAAATCTCAACTTGACTGTTTGAAAAATCGGCTATGGTATAGCCGCTGGTACCTTTTGCTAGTGCAGCAACAGATATAATATCTTTTGCTGCAGCCGGTGGTGATGTGGCGATTTCATACTTGGGACGTCTAATTCGTTTCCAGAAGCTGCCACGAAAACAATGCCTTCGCCAAACACCCGTTGGGATAACACGAATTCACACTGATCTGTAAAGAGGTTGACATTTTTACGATAAGCCTCGAGTGCCAATGATGTCGCAGGTTCCGGGTCTACTCCATCAAGGTTGATTAAGTCAGCTACGTAACCCGGGAAGTCAATACCCAATGACATTGAAATAACGTGAGCACCCTCACTCACCGCCCAATTAATCGCATCTACTAACCCCTTAGTGGAACTGCCCTTGCCAAGTACCTTGCCAATTAAGGCGCGTTCAATGTTCGGCGCAACACCTATTCGTGTCCCATATGAAATCCTGGCCGAAAATCGTTCCAGCACAATGGGTCCCATGACCGTTGATATCATCATCAATTTCAGAGGTAAAATTGCGCCCATCTCAATCGACACTCCGGCAAATACCGGATGATCTAAGTCAATTCCAGTGTCAAGTACAGCCACAACAATGCCACTGCCATCAAACGGAGAATCAGAAGCCCGTACTGCATCGATACCCCAGGATACAGAACCTTCTGCCGCAATATCAGCTTCTTCTGTCGCCACCGGTTCGATCAGTGTCCAAGGCATGGTTGGAGCCACTCTTTTTTGTCGATCCCGCTGAAGCTCATGCACCTCTGGTTGGCTCAACTCGGTTACCTCGATGTTGGGGACAGCATCTGGATCAGCACCAGCAACTCCCAGGTTTCCAGAACGTTTTACTGGCAACGTCATAATAACATACGTATCTTTTAACATTTTCAAAACCTCCTTTTCTGACTTTTTGCTTCTCAAATTGAAATTTGTTGGTATTAGGAGTATGTCATTTGCATCTTCGACATAAGTAGAGAATAAAATGGGCACGAAAGATATCGTTATGAATGTGAAAGCCTAACAAATAAGGATTGATGTAGAGGGGTTCCGAAAAATACGAACGCTGAACCCAAAATTAGCCACCACATGATTCGCTGTTGAATGAAGCCGAGAAGCCCAACTCGCAATTTTGGAAAAAACAGAGATCCCTACCGAGTACTTCTGCAAAATCTATGCTGATCTAGCAAAATTGTAGCAATATTCCCCTATTAAATCAAGCATGGCAACAAAGAAGGTAAAAAGCAAGGTAAGATGCTTAATCGGCGCGCAGGTGCAACAAACGGATCTTACGGATAAATAGATTGAGTCAAATCATGGTCCAAAGGGCGTGAAACTTGGACCACTGCTCCGAAAACCATTCGATGCAGGTAGAATCCGCTCCCCCAGATCTGCCTTTTGGATTGTAAACCCCCGGAGAAGCAACTCAACAAGCCCTGGTTCGAATAGCCAGGGCTTGTGAAATTATCAGGAAAGAGCCGGTGCCAGGGGCAATTTGAGCACCTCCTCGACCGACCAAAGTCGATTGGTAAGCTGGCAGCCTGAGCGGGGGAGCGCTGTCGGAGCTTGCGCAAACCGGGAACCGGGACGGATAGCGACTCATGGGGACGGATGAAATGGTAGTAAGAACGCCACCATTCGACATGCAGGAGCAGATGTTCGGGGTTCTGAGCCAAAGACCAGGTCTTTCGCATCAGAGGAGCAACACCTCTACGGATGGTCAAATTGACCCGTTCAATGAAAGCCGTTTGGATGAGCTGGGCAAAGCCATACAGCTTCAAGAGCGCATTGAGATCTTTTCGTTTACCCCAAAGCATACGCATGATGGCGAAAGCTGATTTTTTGCGCTGCTTGACAAGCTGGCCATACAACAAATCATCAGAAACCTGCCAATGATCGGTGCGGGCACGCTCAGGGCGAAACCAGTGACCGAAATGGGCGGTGATGGCGTAGAAATAGCCGCGCAGACCATCTGTTGTGAAAGCAGGGATGCAATCAGACTTCAAGCGCATCTTGAGATCGTGGGTGAGAGCCATGGCATCATCGTTTTTGCGATGACCCAGGTGAAGGGAAGGCAGGATCTTGGTGACTGGATCGATGGCGAGCCACAGCCACATCTTGCCAGTGCGACGAACCCGGCAGTAGAGCTCATCCATCTGGACGAAGGTCAACACCAAATCTCGGAAGAGACGATTGTGAAGTAACGAACTGTGTTTTCCAGCCCGTTCCAGCCAACGAGTGATCGTGGCTTCGCAATGCTGAGAACAGCGCACGAGTACGGAGATGTCACAACCTTCAGCCAGGAGCATCAGGGACAGGATGATGTGGCCTTCGTCGGTCTTGAGCCGATACAGGGGCGTGTGCAGGCGACTGGTGAAACGCTTGTTGCACCCCTGACATTTCCAATATTGAATGTGTTTGCGGATACCGCGTTTTCCATCGCCAACGAGCGCGTGAATGCGATGATCGGAGATCCCGAAATAGTCACATTTGGGATTGGGACAGGCGTGACCTTTGGTGGAGATGCCTTTCTTGCAGCCACGAGTGCTTTTGCGTTGGGCGTAGGGGACGACATCGGAGTTGGGCTTCAGAATGGCCAGAGAGATGCCGGACTTACAGCTTGGGCAGTCACGTGGAGATCGGGGTTTCCATTTTCTGGGGCGGTAGACTTTGAGCAGCTGGCGGAGTTTCCTGATCTTGGCTTTGAGAGTGTGCCAATGAGAGAGCAGCAAGGCGATGGAAAGCAGCAGGATCAGGATTTGTTCGATGCGGATGGCGAAATGGTTCATGGTATGATGGGAATAACGGGCACAAAAATGGAAATGGTCTTCAGATTCTAAACTTCTGAAGACCATTGTCAAGCTGGGGAAGACATCCCCGAATTATCCGTAATTCCCGTTGGCAGTACCCCCATTTTAGTTCGACATTTATCCGAACATAAGTGGTGTTGGTTTATGAAAAATGGTTTTGTTCATGCGAATATATAGAACTCCTTCATCGTAGGGTATTTTGTAGAAAGGTTCCATTGGTGACGTGCTCTCAGTACATGGTTGCCAAACAAGTTGTGGATTTCCAAATGTTGATGTTGGGAATTCTTGTTGGGCACACGCAAGCGCCTGGGTTGGCATTAGATATGGTGAGGGCGTTGGCTTCGAGAAGGTTCGTAATTCTAGAAAATCTCCATTCAAAGCGTTGACCTTAACCACAAAGATAACACCCTCTGAAATCATCCAAGGGATCAAGTAATAAGCAACTTCAGGATCGTCAAGTCTCTCAACAAGCAGTGGCGTTTCTGGGTGTCCGTTTTCTAGTGCATTTATTATGTCCAGATTATCAGTGAGCCCAGATTTTATTACCTTCTTATTGGCAATGTCTACTGCAAGGCGTGGTTCAATCCATTGATCTATGTTTTTTTTCTTATTTTTCACATAAATCCCTTTCTTTTACTTAGTCACCATTAGGGCCCATAATTGTGAGATTGGTAAAGACTTCACCGTCGACACGAACATAAAGCATATTATCACCAATAGTGTATTGATAGAATGGTAAGTAGGGGGAATACGATTTTGGCAAGGCTGCCAAACCAGCGTTGGTGAAAGTGCTGCTACTTCTGGATAGAAGATTAGTCTACCGCGATATTTTGTTTGCTCAAGATATAAGTAGGATTTTATTGAATCACGACAGCTAGTGTTTCGTTCGAAATCGGGGATTTCAAATCGCTTATATGCTAGGCGCTTAAGAAGATCATCCCTTGATAGAAATGCTTGGCGTGTTGGCTTTTCTTGTAGATGTAGGCCTTGGAAGATGCCAAAGCGAGCATCTACTTCGGTGAAAGGGTACAGCCAACGGGAATTACGGATAATTCGGGGATGTCTTCCCCAGCTTGACAATGGTCTTCAGAAGTTTAGAATCTGAAGACCATTTCCATTTTTGTGCCCGATTATTCCCATCATACCATGAACCATTTCGCCATCCGCATCGAACAAATCCTGATCCTGCTGCTTTCCATCGCCTTGCTGCTCTCGCATTGGCACACTCTCAAAGCCAAGATCAGGAAGCTCCGCCAGCTGCTCAAAGACTACCGCCCCAGAAAATGGAAACCCCGATCGCCACGTGACTGCCCAAGCTGTCAGTCCGGCATCTCTCTGGCAATCCTGAAGCCCAACTCCGATGTCATCCCCTACGCCCAGCGCAAAAGCACTCGTGGCTGCAAGAAAGGCATCTCCACCCAAGGTCACGCCTGTCCCAATCCCAAGTGTGAATACTTCGGGATCACCGATCAACGCATTCACGCGCTCGTTGGCGATGGAAAACGGGGTATCCGCAAACACATCCAGTATTGGAAATGCCAGTGGTGCCACAAGCGTTTCACCAGTCGCCTGCATACACCCCTGTATTATCTCAAGTCCGATGAAGGCCATATCATCTTATCCTTGATGCTCCTGGCTGAAGGCTGTGACATCTCCGTTCTCGTGCGCTGTTCCCATCATTGCGAAGCCACCATCACTCGCTGGCTGGAGCGGGCTGGAAAACACAGTTCGTTACTCCATAATCGTATCTTTCGAGATTTGGTGTTGACCTTCGTCCAGATGGATGAGCTCTACTGTCGGGTCCGTCGCACTGGCAAGATGTGGCTGTGGCTAGCCATCGATCCAGTCACCAAGATCCTGCCTTCCCTTCACCTGGGTCATCGCAAAAACGAAGATGCCATGGCTCTCACCCACGATCTCAAATTGCGATTGAAGTCTGATTGCGTCCCTGCTTTCACGACTGACGGATCTGCGTGGCTATTTCTACGCCATCACCGCCCATTTCGGTCACTGGTTTCGCCCTGAGCGTGCTCGCACCGATCATTGGCAGGTTTCTGATGATTTGTTGTATGGCCAGCTTGTCAAGCAGCGCAAAAAATCAGCTTTCGCCATCATGCGTATGCTTTGGGGTAAACGAAAAGATCTCAATGTGCTCTTGAAGCTGTATGGCTTTGCAGCCCTCATCCAAACGGCTTTCATTGAACGGGTCAATTTGACCATCCGTAGAGGTGTTGCTCCTCTGATGCGAAAGACCTGGTCTTTGGCTCAGAACCCCGAACATCTGCTCCTGCATGTCGAATGGTGGCGCTCTTACTATCATTTCATCCGTCCCCATGAGTCGCTATCCGTCCCGGTTCCCGGTTTGCGCAAGCACCGACAGCGCTCCCCCGCTCAGGCTGCCAGCTTGACCAATCGACTTTGGTCGGTCGAGGAGGTGCTCAAATTGCCCCTGGCACCGGCTCTTTCCTGATAATTTCACAAGCCCTGGCTTTCGAAACCAGGGCTTGTTGAGTTGCTTCTCCGGGGGTTTACAACCCAAAAGGCAGATCTGGGGGAGTGGATTCTACCTGCATCGGATGGTTTTCGGAGCCCTGGTCCAAGTTTCACGCTCTTTGGACCATGATTGGGCTCACCCTATTTGTCCGTAAGATCCGTTTGTTGCACCATGGTCTAGTTCAACTGGAATCAATCTTACCAATTGAAAAGAAACGCCCGCTTCGAGGTCTAGATCGATGGGCAGTCTCGAATATTAAAAGAAGGCGATCTTTGCGGACTAAAACCTTCTATCGCGTCACATCCACTTTCTGTGGGTCGATTTTGTACTTCAGCGGGGACGACGGGATTTGAACCCGCGCTCTCCGGCTTGACAGGCCGGCATGTTGACCGCTACACCACGCCCCCGAGCGGCGATTAGTTTATCATACAGAAATCACGTAGTCAAGCAACTGCCATCAAATTTTTTCGGAAAAATAATATGAATTTTCCTAACAATATGGCAAAGTTTTCCTGACAATTCTGTGAGGGTTCAGCAGGCTCCCCGGTTTGCGCACGCTAGGCTTATGATGTATAATCTTTTCAATTCTTAAGAACTCAAAGAGATAATCCCATGGCGTTAAAGGGAAACCTTCGCGATTTTACAATCACCCAATTGCTTAACCTAATTAATCTTGCCCGTAAAACGGGCACGCTTGTTATTGAAGGGCCAAACGACACGGCCTGGGTATCTTTCCGAGATGGAAAACTTGCCTACTCTAAGATGGGGAAAGACCGAAATAATCTGGCTACAATTCTTTACCGCTCTCAAAAAATATCGAAATCACAACACAAGATGATCCGATCGCGTGCCGGCAATATGGGTGACAAAGAATTGGGTTTGTTGCTCATCAATGCAAACTATATTACCCAAGATGATATTTTGGCCAGCTTACAGTCAGAATTTGTAGGCATCATCCACCGATTATTCACCTGGGTTGAAGGGTTGTTTCGATTTGAGAATGGTTTGCTGCCACCGGATGATAAGATCACCCTTCGAATTAGCCTGGAAAATATCATTATTGAAGGGTCACGGCAGCTCAGAGAGTGGGAACAATTACAAGATGAAATTCCCAGTCTGGATATTGCCCTCAAGTTTACGGACCGACCTGGCACCAAACTTCAAAATGTAAATTTGAGTGTTGAAGAGTGGCGGGTTGCCAAGTATATCAATCCCAAAAACTCCATCCGACAAATTGCAAACACCACAAAGATGAACGATCTTGAAATCCGCAGGATCGTTTATGGCTTATTACAAGCTGGCTTGATTGAAATGGTTCGTCAAGAAGGTGCGGTTGTACGCCCGCTCAAAATAGGGCTACCAACCACGGATACCAATGAGCAAAAATCTTTAGTTAACCGCCTCATAACCCGGATTCGGTCAATCTAATAATTTCGACAAAACTGGATCCATAAGGATATGGCATTATGCAAACTGTAAAAATGGTAATCACTGGCCCCTTCAACTCTGGTAAGACCGAGTTTATTCAAACGGTCAGCGAAATCGATGTTGTTGCAACTGAGCGGCGAATATCTTCTGAAGCTGAAAAAATCAAAGATACCACCACCGTTGCGATGGATTTTGGCCGGATCACGGTCGATGAAGATTTAGTCCTCTATTTGTTTGGAACTCCCGGACAAAAACGTTTTGATTTTATGTGGGAAATTCTATCTGAGGGCATGCTTGGTTTCATTGTATTGGTAGACAGCACACGCCCCGAAACCTTCCGTGAAGCACGGAGCATCCTCGAAACCTTCAGAGCCTATGCACCCACACCTTATGTAGTGGCTGCAAATAAACAAGACCTGGAAGATGCCTGGGATATCGATGATATGCGCATCGCTTTACGTTTAGACCCCGCACTTAAATTCTTACCTTGCACAGCCACCAGTAAAGATTCTGTTAAAAATGTGTTGCTAGAACTCCTTTACAGCATTCTCGCCGAGATGGAGGCGGGGGCCTAATTTTTTGTTGTGTCTCATAGAACACTACTGTGTCTTCAATTACTACTGATCAAGGAATTGTCCACTACGAGGTATATGGTAAAGGCCGTCCAGTAATCTTATTACATGGATGGCTGGGTTCATGGGGGTTATGGCAGAGCACAATGGCTTTTCTGGGTCAGTATTATCGAACTTATGCTTTAGATTTTTGGGGATTTGGAGAATCCGGGAAAAGGCAGCCCACCTTTGCAGTCGATGATTTTGTCAGCATGGTTGATCAATTTATGGATCGCTTGGGGATTATACGTGCGCCATTGGTCGGTCATAGTATGGGGGGATCGGTCAGCCTTGCAGTTACCGTCAAATATCCGGATCGGGTAAGTAAAGTAGTTGTGATTGGCTCCCCCATTGTCGGCTCATCCCTCGCTTTTTTATTAAAATTAGCTGGATATAACTGGATTGCGGCATTAGTTTTTAACTTTATGTGGGCATTACGTTTTGGGTTGCGCGTCAGCGCCCCAATTATTTCAAAAAACCCAAGTTTTTATGAAATGATCGAACGTGATATCTCACGGACAACGTTAAAATCATTCTTTTTGAGCATTTCATCACTGCGAAAAACGGATCTGCGTCCAGATTTAAATCAAATCATGATCCCAACCATGGGGATGTATGGCGATAAAGATGTTATTGTTCACCCCAAACAATGGCAGCCACTCCAGGCCGGCGTGCCACACGCTCGTATCGAAAGATTTAATAAAGCTGGTCATTTTATTATGCTCGACGAACCCGATGCATTTCAGGAAACCCTAAAAAACTTTCTCGATAACAGCACCCCACCACAATGACAAATACGGAAAATCAAAAATTCTGCTATCCCAATAAAATGGGGCGTATCATCCTGCTTGCCATGGAGGAAATCCTCGGCCGGAATGGGATCCATGCAATCTTAAATCACACCGAATTACACCAATGGATAAACAATTATCCACCCAACAACCTGGACCTTTCTTTTCCTTTTGAAGATTTGAGTTCGATCCAGGTAGGACTTGAAGAAATTTATGGACCTCGGGGGGGACAGGGTCTTGCCCTACGAATTGGTCAGGCAAGTTTCAAATATGGTTTGCGCGAATTTGGACCTATGCTTGGGATTACGGATATGGCATTTCGGCTTTTGCCCTTGCCCACAAAATTGAGTAAAGGTGCTGAAATTTTCGCGGAAACATTTAACAAATTCACCGATCAGCAGGTTCGAATTGAAGAAACCGAAGAATTAAATTTTTTGGCATATCGAGCGCTGCCCAGTATGCTGGCAGAGAAAAACAGATAAACCAAGCTGTAACCTAGCCGTAGGTATTTTGCAAGAAGCCCTTTACTGGATTAGCGGAGGGAAGTTCTTCAATGTGGAAGAAACTACCTGTGTCGCAAAGGGCGACCCCACTTGCACAATTACGATTGATAAAATATCAACATAGAAGATGTTAAAAATAATCTTACAGGAACCTAAATTCATCCATCCCTTCAATGAGGCCGCTAGAGATCTCAGGCTGCAAAATAAACCGCTGTGGCTCATCCATCGCGATGTTCTCACCCCTTATGTTTCGAGAGAAATTAATATTGAACCGGGAAAACCACTGCCAGACGACAAGGTTGAATGTATCGTTTATCGGGAAAATTTATATTTTGACGCCCCATATATAGAGACTTTTATCTCCGAAGCACGGCAGTTAAATCGACCTGTTCGAGCAGCATTCTCCATCAAAGACCGCGCTTTTCGAGAACATGCACTCCCTTTAGCCACATCTTATACCAAAGTTGCTGGAACCACCTCGGATGATGATATTTACTTGGCAGACCTGTGGTACTACCCACGCGGAATTCAAAAAAATGCTGAGCCTTTAGTGATCGATTTGCTCTCTAGTGAAGCCGGATATTATCATATACCGACCTATATGGCTTCCGACCAGGGAGATCTTGTTTTTCAGGTTCCACTCCGCAGCTTGATTGCAATTGACTCATGGGTTCACATTTTCATCGTTGATGTTGTATTTGGTCTTTTTGGCAGGGCAGTTCGAACACAAAATCGCTTGGATGAAGACCTGGCTTTCAAACTGCAAGTTTTAGGAAAATCCCTCTATGAAGGAAAACAATTACTCAGTTCGTCTAAATTGGTTAAGATTGGACGTAACTGCACGATCCATCCGGGCGCACAAATTTTTGGCCCGACAACTATCGGAGACAATGTAAATATCGATGCTGGAGCCGTTATTGAAAACAGCATCATCGGTGATAATTGTAATATCTCACAAGGCTGTCAGGTGATGCTTTCCGTAGTTGGAGATGGAGCCTTTCTCCCGTTTAGAGCCTCACTTTTTATGACCACATTCATGGATAACAGCATGGTGGCTCAAAACACTTGTTTGCAAATGTGCGTTATCGGTCGCAATACCTTTGTTGGTGCGGGATCCACCTTTACTGACTTCAATCTCTTGCCATCTCGACTGAAAGCCATTGATGGGAAAGGGCAGCTTGCTGATGCGAATCGAGAAGTTTTAGGGGGTTGTGTAGGACACAATTGCCGTTTAGGATCTGGGATGATCATCTTTCCTGCGCGCACCATTGAATCCGATGTGGTTTTGTTCGCCTCACCCGAACGGCGGGTTATCCAGAAAAACATCACGTTTGAGGAAAGCGACCATCACAACCTTGCTTTCTCTCATTTGCACGAGCAGCTTTACGACCGCAACCGGGAAGATGAAGTGGGGAACGATAGCTGGTAGCCCGTGGATTCATTTGCATTTATCATTCATCCGATTGATCCCAAACGGGATGTCAGTCGTAAATACCCGCTATTGGGTCGCATCTTTAATGAGCGTTTTATCAATTTTGGGTCTACATTTTTTCCCCCAGTTTTACTCTCAGAAATCGAAGGGATCAGATCAAAAGCAACCGGAAAGGTACTTAAAGGCTGGTTGATTGCCTGCCCTCTGACAGCAGCACGTATGTTAGAATTGAACGAACGGATTGCTTACTACAAAATCATCCAAACCGGGCGTTTAGCTGAACGTCTCGGCGCGGATATTTTAGGTCTGGGCGCCTTTACATCAGTTGTTGGAGATGGCGGCATCACAGTAGCAGAATTCGTTGAATATCCCTGTGACAACTGGCGATGCTTACACGATTGCAATCGCCGTCCAGGCTGTTCGGAAAGCTGCCGCATTGATGGAGATTAACCTGGCTGACGCGACCGCTGCTATTGTTGGTGCCACTGGCGCAATTGGTCGGGTTTGTGCATCATTATTGGCTAACGATGTTTCTGATTTATATTTGATTGGCCGCAACAAAGAAAAATTACGCCAACTGAAAATGGATATCCATCAGAATAGCAAAGCAAATTTGGTGATCGAAACCGATCTAAAAAACCTGCACAAAGCAAAAATAATCCTAACCGTTTCAAGCGCAGTCCATGCCATTATTCAACCCGAGCATTTACAACCTGGTAGCGTGATTTGTGATGTAGCCAGACCCAGAGATGTAGCCGCCAGCGTTGCCACAAAACGAGATGATATCTTTGTGTTTGATGGTGGGATGGTCGATGTGCCCGGAGACGTGAATTTCAACTTCGATTTTGGTTTCCCTCGTGGCAAGGCATACGCATGTATGGCAGAAACGATTGCCTTAGCTCTTGAAGGCCGTTTCGAAGATTACACTCTTGGCAAGCATATCACCCGTGAGCGCGTCGAAGAAATCAACTATATTGCCACAAAACATGGGTTCGAATTGAGCGGTTTCCGTTCCTTTGAGCGCCCAGTAACAATCGAACAAATCGGTCAAATCCGAAAAAATGCGAGATTACGCTCTTAGAGCGATAAAAGTTCATTTCCAGTTATTTGTTACTTTCTCCTAAACCCAGGAGGTTATTATGAGCAAAGCCCGATTACTAATTGTTGAAGATGATTTTGACATCTCCAACATGCTGCGGATCTACTTTTCTGGGCAAGAATATGAAGTAGATATCGCACCTCGAGGTTCAGATGCGCTTGAAAAAACGCGGCAACAATTGCCTCACCTGATCGTACTCGACATCATGCTTCCAGATATTGATGGGTACGAGGTTTGTCGCAGATTGCGCACGCAAACGCGTACCCGGCACATCCCCGTCATTTTTCTCACGCAGAAAGACGAACGCAGCGATAAACTCCAAGGTTTAGAGTTGGGTGCGGACGATTATATAACCAAACCCTTCGATATCGAAGAGTTAAAGCTTCGGGTTCAAAACGCGATTGCGCGAGCCGAACGCGAAAGTCTCACCGATCCCCGTTCTGGGTTACCCTCCGGGCGCTTGATCGAGGAAGAGCTCCGTCGGATTATCCGTGAGGACGAGTGGGCGCTAATGGATATTCGCGTAAATCATTTTGGGCCCTTCAAAGATGAGTACGGCTTTGTTGCCGGAGATGATGTCCTCCGCTTTACAGCCATGACCATAAACGAAATTGTTGATACCAAAGGCACTACCGATGATTTTATCGGTCATGCAGGGGAGGACAATTTCATCGTAATCACAACGGAAGCGAATGCGCAAACGATTCTCGATGAAATAAAGAAGCGGTTTGCTGATGAAGTTCTAACTCATTATAACTTTATGGACCGCGAACAAGGTTTTATCACCAGGGAGAAAGATGGCGAAATTGAGAAGGTTTCTCTCATGAACATTGGGATCGGAATCGTCTCACCATCAAAATACCAGTTTGCAGATATCAGAGAAATCACAGAATTGGCGGCTGAAGAACGCCGCAAGGATATCTAAAAACTTGTTTCCTCCATTTAAGGCGCCGAGTGAGCTTCAACCACCATGTTTGAGATAGGCATCTTTCCCTTAGGCATTTTGCTGTTATTTGTAGGGCTTGCCTTTTTTTTGGTAACCTATCTCATATTACGCGCAGTACCTAAAATTCGCCCCATATCCCAAATACAAAGACAACTGCCAATTTCACCTGATTTACCCTCCCATAATAATGGTGTATTGATGATACGCCAGGGTGGACGGATTTCTTATCTTTAATGAACAAGCCCGCAATGTGTTTAGTTTATGGGATGAAGAACCAAATCTGGAACGGATGGCTCGCCGTACCCGACCTGCAGATGTTTTTTTGGGTCTTTGCGCCACCGAAGGGCAAGGGCGGTTTTCAATCAATGGTCAGTGGGTGGATGGCATATCATATTTCTTCCCTGGGGACGATGAGAATACTGTTTTACTATCCCTGCACTCCCCACAAACAACTCAGTTTGATAGTGATGACCTGGAACATTCGGGGCAGACATTTGAAATTCTGACCGAACTTAGCCAATCCATGGCAACAGACCTGCACTTAGAAACTACCATCCAGTCAATCCTTACGAGCGTAGAACAGCTTATTCCCACCGACTTTGCTGAGGTTACGGTTTGGGATTCAAAAAACCAATGGTTAGTACCATACCGCTTTGTGGGCCTTCAGGGTCTGGATTTGCACCTTGAGAAAACCGCAGACCGCTATCCACTCGGAGAGGGATACTCAGGCTATATCGCTAAGACACGCGAACCTTTATTGATCGCTGATGTCGATGACCATCAAGAAATCAGGCCCATTGTTGACCGCAAAAAATTTCCGTTTCGCTCGTATCTGGGGATACCCTTGTTAATAAGTGGTGAGTTGGTAGGAACGTTGGACCTGACCTCGAATTCACCAAATGCCTATTCTGAAAATGATTTAAAACTCATTCACTTACTCAGTGGCCAAGCAGCTATCGCATTACACAACGCATTGCTCTATCAGGATGAACAACAACGCTCTTTAGAATTAAATAATTTAGCCCATCTCACACAGGCGATTAGTTCTATTCGAGACTCGAATGATCTGTTTTCACATTTGGTGCAAGGTATCACACCTCTCCTTGATGTTGATATCGTAGGTTTTCTCCTGTATAACGAGAACACCCGAAAACTTGAGGCGCAACAACCTTTCGTCGGCGTACCTTCAAATTTTGTCGATCTCTACAGCATTGCTATCCCAATAGGGAGTCCAGCTGAGAGAACTTGGAATAAACACGATAAAATAATTACTACGAATGCCACTGAGGATCACCGTCTCATTGATTTAGGATTTGATCATCCTTTCCGCGCTGCTGGTATTAAGAATACAATTTTAATTCCGCTTAATTCAGGCGGGCGTTCTCTTGGATATTTACAGGTTGCCAACAAAAAAGGTGATGCGCCTTTCGATCAGGATGATGACCGAATTCTTTCAATTATTGCTGCCCAAGCGGCATCCATCATCGAGAACGCAGATCTCATCGAGCAATCAATTCGCCGGGCCTTACGCGCTGAAGCCTTACGCCGGATTGCTAGTCTGTCTGGTTCAGTTGCCAGCCTAGATGAAATACTGAAATACTCTGTTTTGGAACTGGCCCGATTATTTAATTCAGATTATGCCGCCGTTTTTTTATTTGATGAAAATGTAAATGAATTACGTATTCATGAAGAATCTATATATGGCATAAACCCTGAGTATCTAAGCAAAATGGGGCGGATAAACGCAAACGCGCCTGACTTTCGCAATGCAGTTACCCAGAGTAAACAACCCCTTTTCACAATCAATACGGATGAGGAAACAGGAAATCTCTCGCTATATCAACCCATCATCCAAACTTTGCAAATTAAATCCGCGGTAATTGTGCCAATTATCGTCAGAGACCGCGGACTGGGTGAGGTTATCGTAGCCAGCCAAGCAATAGATGCTTTCACTCAAAGCGATATCCAATTAGCCAATACTGTAGCAAGTCAATTGTCTGTTGCCATCGAAAGAGCTTCCCTGGCATCACAAACCGATGTCGATCTTCGCAAACGAGTGGATCAATTGACAGCCCTAACCCGTATCAGTCGCGAGTTGAACACATCGGTCGAGTTGAACCACCTCTTGCAGCGGGTTTATGAAGAAGCTATCCTGACGACAAAAGCGGATTGTGGCACGATTCTGCTCTTTGATTTAGCTCCTAGACTCGGATGAAAACCCCTCAGTGTATGCGCATTTTGGCGAAGACCCCGGATCATCAAGACATCCTCTTGAAATCTCAGTTCTAAATAACGGAGAATCATTGGTTGTGCCTGATTTCAGTGAGCCGCCCCCAAATCATCTCGAGCATGCTTGGACCCCGCCCCATCAGCGAGTTAACACTGTTTTGATCGTTCCAATCGCTTATCAGGAGAGAATTGCAGGGTTGATCCACCTACATAGTGGAAACCCGGGCAATTTTGATCCCGCCGCGGTTGATATTGTGTTAGCTCTTGCTGTACAGGCAGCAATTGCTATTGGAAATGCACAACGGTATCAGGATCAAGTCCGGCAGACTGAATTACTCAACCGCCGGGTTGACACTCTTTCTAATATGTTCGAGGTCTCCCAAAATTTGCACCTCGATCAGCCATTGGAAAAGATACTTGAGGACATTGCTTACGCGATACAAGCTTCAACTCCCTTTGATGTGGTCTTAATCAGCGCCTTCAACACCCTTGACGAGCACTTACACCGCATCTCAAATGCAGGACTTCCACTGGCTGCCATGGAGGAGTTGATTGCTCACCCCCAATTATGGAGCGATATCGAGAAATTAATAGACGATGATTTTAAATTTGGTCGCTCATATTTTATACCGTTTGAAAAACGCCCAGATATGCCTGAAACATGGCATACAGTAACCGTGGTCGAGAGTGAGCTCGAACATGAAAATAGAAATGAATCCAAATGGCATCCTCAGGACATTCTAGTAGTCCCCTTGGTGAAGCCCAATGGTGAGCCGATTGGATTAATCAGCGTAGATGCTCCCCGTGATAATTTGAGACCTGATCAACCCACGATCGAAACTTTAGAAATCTTCGCCAGTCAAACATCCTTAGCTATCGAAAGCCATCAGCGAGTATCTGAACTCGAAATTCAGGTTGGCACGCTTTCAGATAAATTGGAACAAGCTGATAATTTAAAATTTGAATTACCAGCAACCCTTGGCCAAAACCGGGAAACCAACGCTGCACTTGTAATATTTGATCAATTTGTCCGTAGAGTAACCGCAGGATTAGGTATTATCGAAACGATTAATTTGCAATCTGAACGTTCTGAAGTTTTATCATCTTTAGCGAAGGGAATTCAGAAACAATTAGAACTGGATACTGCCCTCCTGGCAGAAACTGGACCAAGTGGACCACAATTACTCGAAGTTTATGGTGATATTCCAGCGGGGGCAAATCCGGAAGCATTATTTGGGCAACGTAATCCTCTGCATCAAAGTCTCCACTCTGGACAGATGCTGCTAATCAACAATATCAATGATTCCGAAGAATGGCATCAATCTCCCCTACTCAACGCCTTTGACACCAAAGCCTTTATTTCCTTGCCGATCACGACACAATCAGGAAGGGAGGCTGCGGTATTAGGGATCAGTCAGCGTGAATTGACCCCCTTTACCGAGGACGATGAACAATTATTTGAGCTCATTTCACGACAAGTGGGTACCGCAATCAACAACCTGAACTTACTCACAGAAACAGGGCAGAGGTTGCGTGAAGTGAATATCTTGCTAGAATTCAGCCAGCAGCTCGGCGGGTTACAACCAAACCGCATCTCACAAACTTTAATTGAAAGTGCTTTTGAAGTCCTTCAATCAACGGATGCGGGGATTGTGGCTTTATGGGATCCGAACAGCAATTCGCTTCAACCGCAAGCAGCAAAAGGATATGCAAACGAGGAAGCCATTCTGAAGGTGGCATATAGTTCTAACGAAGCGATCACAGGAGAAGTTTTCGCCCAAGGCAGATCCCAACGCTTGGATGATGTAAATTTCTCACAACACTTCAATCTGGTACTCGATAACCTTCTCAATTATCGGGATGCTACGGGCGGAAGATTACCAATATCGTCAATGGTAACCCCGATTCGGGCTGGTGAAAAATCGCTGGGAATTATCATTCTCGAAAACTTTGAAATGAGCAATGCATTCAATCAGGAAGACCAAGCCTTGATCGAATCGCTTGCCCGCCAAACAGCCTTGACACTTGAAAATGTGCGTTTATTCCAGGCGGCAGAAGAACGCGCCACCCAGCTTCAGGCACTGAGTAATGTCGCTGCCACGATCACATCTCACCTCGAACCAGAAATATTGATCGATTCATTGCTCGATTCACTTGCTCCTGTGGTGCCATACAATACTGGAACAATCTGGATGCGAAAAGAAGAGGTTCTCACAATTCAAGCTGCGCGTGGTTTCGACAATAGTGAGGATTTAATAAATATTTCTACTTCGGTAGAAGACAGCCGCCTCTTCTCAGAAATGATCCAAACGAGCCGGTCTCTCTCGGTAGATGATGTCCGCACAGATGATCGCTTCCCAGGGACGGAAACTGAGCATCTTTCCTGGTTAGGCGTACCGTTACTCACTAAAGGTGAGGTTGTCGGTGTGATTGCGCTTGAAAAATCTGAGGCTGGCTTTTACACATTTGAAAGCGTACAAGCCGCAACAACTTTTGCCAATCAGGCGGCAATCGCCCTCGAAAACGCAACCCTCTACCAACAAAGTTTACAACGCACAGAAGAACTAGACAAGCGCACCCAACGTCTGGCTTTGTTAAATCGCTTCTCCAATCAGATCAGTAGCTCGCTCGAAACAAACACACTTATCCAGGTTACGATAGAAGAACTTCAACAAGCCATACCAGAAACCACAATTTCAGCAGTGATGTGGGAAAACCGAGCTCCAGTATTACGGGCAGAACTACCAGCGATAAGTGAAGTTTTACCTCTCCCCCTACCCTATGCACCCGTTTTTGATTACTTACAAGAATCGTTAGGCATATTCACCACGCAAGACATTTCTCGAGAAGAGAACCTTACGCCTCTAAAAGAATTTTTGGACGCGCGCGGTACTCGGGCCTTATTAATCTTACCGTTAGCCATCGGCGATGATTTCTTTGGTTTTATTTTCGTTCACACAAAAATATCACGGCGGTTCACACCAGCCGAAATTGAACTGGGCCGTATTCTCATAAATCAAGCGACCGTTGCGATACAAAATGCTTCTCTCTTTGCCGAAACTCGCCGCCTCACAGAAGAATTAGAGCAGCGAGTTGCTGAACGAACAGAACAGCTCGGACGCGAGCATCAGCGCTCACAAACCTTGCTGAAAATTATGCAAGAGCTTTCGGCTAGTTTAGATCTCGATCACGTGCTTAATCGCACGCTGGCGATGCTCAATGAAACTACTGGAGCACAACAAAGCACCATCCTATTAGTCCGGCCTAACGATAAAACTTTTTATTTCCGAGCTTCCCTCGGATATACCACCCCACCCCCATCCGGAGGTCGGTCATCGGCTCTACCTTTAGCCGGAGGCCTTGCTGGATGGGTTATCAATCGTCGAGAGGGAGCTTTGATCGAAGATCTGATGACCGACCCTCGATGGCTGCCACTGCCCGATGAGGAAACAGAACACCGCAGTGCAATTGCAACCCCATTAATGGTGGGAGCAGAGGCCTTGGGATCGATGTTGTTGTTCCATCGCGAACCAGCCCAATTTACATCCGACCACCAAGAGTTAGTACAGGCTGCTGCGAACCAAATTGCCATTTCCATCAATAATACTGAACTTTTCAACTTGATCCGCGAACAGGCAGAAAGCTTGGGCAGCATGTTGCGCACGCAGCAAGTTGAAGCCAGCCGCTCAATGGCAATCCTCGAGGCTGTGGCTGATGGTGTTCTCGTTACTGATGGCCAAAATATGATTACCCTGTTCAATGAATCAGCCCAACAAATTCTTGATTTGGACAGAGAAGCTGTGGTGGGTAAATCATTGGATGCGTTCACTGGCCTTTTTGGCCGGGCAGCTCGATCCTGGATGGAAACCATCAATCAATGGACCAGTGATCTCAACTCATTTGAGCCGGGTGGAACTTATGCGGAACGAATTACGCTCGATAATAAAAAGGTGGTTTCTATTCACCTGGCCCCAGTTGTGATGCGGAATGAGTTCTTAGGAACCGTTTCAATTTTCCGAGATATCACTCACCAGGTTGAGGTTGATCGGCTGAAATCTGAATTTGTTGCGACTGTTAGCCACGAACTACGGACTCCAATGACATCTATCAAAGGATATGTAGAAGTATTACTGATGGGTGCTGCAGGTGAACTAACAGATCAACAGGCTTCATTCCTTCAAGTTGTAAAAACCAATACAGAACGGTTGAACATCCTGGTAAATGATTTATTAGATGTCTCCCGAATTGAAGCCGGAAAGGTGACGCTCTCGATCCAACCATTAAACCTTTCTGAGATTGCCAATGATGTTATCCAAGAGCAACTGCGACAATCAGAAGAAGAAGACAAACCAATGAAGATAGATCTGGAATTGGCAACCACAATCCCCAGGGTTCCTGGAGACCCCGAAAGGGTGCGGCAGATTTTGTCCAATCTGGTCAATAATGCCTACAATTACACTCAACCAGGTGGGCAGATAAATATTCGGCTTCGTCAGGTTGAAGATGAAGTTCAAGTTGACGTAAAAGATAATGGCATCGGAATCACCCTGGAAGAAGAAAAACGAATCTTTGAACGCTTTTATCGTGGCGAGGATCCCCTGGTATTAGCCACTGCGGGTAATGGCCTCGGACTATCTATCACCCAACAATTAATTGAAATGCATCATGGACGTATTTGGATGATGAGCAAAGGTGTTCCCGGGGATGGTTCCACCTTTTCATTCACACTCCCCCTCCACTCAAATAGTGAAGAAAATTAGTGACTTATGTCAAGAACTAGTGCATAAGTGAGAAAAAAAGGGATGGTGATTTGTGCGGTGTAACTCCACAAATCACCATCCCACATAATCTTCACACCACTGTTTTGAACATGAGCGAACTTAGTAATAAAGCTGAGGTTTTTTTATGGCAAAAATCCTGATCGCAGAAGATGAACCCGATATCCGCACATTAATCAAATTCACCCTTGAATTTGCCGGTCATGAAGTGATCGTTACCCAAAATGGTGCCGAAGCCTTCGAAAGTGCTAAAGAAATGGCAGAAAAGGATGAATTGCCTGATCTAATTATGATGGATGTCCGCATGCCCCGCATGACGGGTTATGAAGCGTGCAAACACATGAAAGAAATCGATAAGCTTAAACCAGTTCCGGTCGCCTTTCTCTCAGCTAAAGGGCAAGAAGCCGAAGTGCAAACTGGCTTGGAAGCCGGGGCCGCTGCGTATATCATAAAGCCTTTTGCACCAGATCAATTGACGGCTAAGGTAAACGAATTACTATCGCAAGCATAACCGAAAATTAAGCATGAGCGCGATCATTCTCCAGGACGAAATTGTCCATTACGAAGTACTCGGCCGCGGCCGACCCGTCGTTTTTATTCATGGCTGGGTGGGTTCGTGGCGGTATTGGATTCCAACGATGCAGGCGGCGTCCACGAGTTTTCGCGCATATGCAATTGACCTTTGGGGTTTTGGAGATACCGCCAAAGAACCTGAAAAATATTTGCTCAATCAACAAGCCAACTTATTGAATGATTTCCTGGCAGAAATGGGTATCGGCAAAATCGCCATCGTCGGCCACGGGCTTGGAGCGATTGTAGGGCTGTTATTTACGGAACAATACCCCAAATTTGTTGATCGCGTAATGGCGATTGGGTTACCTCTCGAAAGCGGACTTATTAATCCCCGGCTACAACAATCTTCCCCTGAAGAATTAGCTGAATGGCTCCTGGGTGACACACCTGGTTCACAAGCTGCTCGCATGGAAGCCCTCAAAGCGGACCAAGATGCGATTTTACGATCTCTCAATAATTTACAATCGATTGAAATTACTGAACTAGCCTCTCGTATCAGTACACCTTCACTCTTGGTGTTTGGTCAAAATGACCAAGCTATCACCCTGGCAAACAATGACAGGTTAGTTTCCCTGCCAGACCATTTGCACCATATTGTATTTGATGGATCAGGTCATTTTCCCATGCTGGATGAGGTCAACAAATTTAATCGATTGATGAATGATTTTCTAAGTCTTGAATCTGGTGAAAGCCCACAACAACTTCAACTCAAAGAAGAGTGGAAACGACGTATCCGGTAAACAGAATTTCCCTAGAAATTAGAAATGAGTAACATACTCTAAGAACCGATCCGAAAAAAATTTCTGGATAGATACAAATTATTACTCGTTTTTCACAAAATCAATCGACCTGGCAAATTCAAATTTCGCTTTACAAAATTCTTTATCGGTAGGAGCAAAGTAATGCGACAATATTTAGATCTCGTAGAACATATCCTCGAAAAAGGTACCAAAAAAGCCGACCGCACTGGCACCGGCACCATTTCTGTATTTGGTTATCAAATGCGTTTTGACCTCAGCAAAGGTTTCCCTTTAGTAACCACAAAAACACTGCATCTAAAATCGATCATCTACGAATTGCTCTGGTTCTTAAGAGGGGATACTAATATCCAATATTTACAAGATCATGGCGTGCGTATCTGGAATGAATGGGCTGATGAGAATGGGGACCTGGGGCCCATCTATGGATCGCAGTGGAGATCCTGGGAGATGGCTAATGGAGAGAGCATCGACCAGGTTTCACAGGTGATCCAATCCATCAAGTATAACCCTACCTCAAGGCGGCACATCATCAGCGCGTGGAACGTAGGGGCTATCGACAAAATGGCTCTACCCCCCTGCCACCTGCTATTTCATTTCTATGTAGCAAATGACAAATTATCTTGTCAGCTTTATCAGAGATCAGCAGACGTTTTTTTAGGCGTACCTTTTAATATTGCCTCATATGCACTGCTAACGATGATGGTAGCGCAAGTTTGTGATTTGCAGCCTGGAGAATTTGTGCACACATTCGGCGACGCCCACCTTTATCTGAACCATTTGGAGCAATCACGGCTGCAGCTTACCCGCGAACCTTATCCCCTCCCACAAATGAAAATCAATCCAGCAGTAAGAGATATATTTGGTTTTAATTTTGAAGATTTTGAACTGGTCAATTACCAGGCTCACCCACATATCAAAGCCCCCATATCGGTATAATATCTCGACGACGGTAACACCTTTATTCACACTCAGTTATCTGGCTATGCGAAAATCAATTATCGTAGCAATGGATCAAAAAAATGGCATCGGTTTCCAGGGACGTCTGCCCTGGCACCTCCCTGATGAATTAAAAAACTTCAAATCGCTGACGATGGGCCATCACCTGATCATGGGTCGTAAAACGTTTGAAAGTATCGACAAACCGCTGTCAGGCAGGATAACCATCATTATAACTCGCAATCCAAATTATTACGCAAAAGGTTGTTTGGTGGCGCATTCCATATCAAAGGCTTTCAAAATTGCCGAAGATTTTGGCGAGAGCGAAGTATTTATCTGCGGAGGCAACGAGATTTATCGGGAAGCTCTCAAATTTACCGACCGCATATATTTAACACGCGCGTAGATAATGAATTTCAGGTGGATACATCTTTCCTAGAATTCGATATTACTAAATGGGAAGAAATCTCATCGGTGTTTCACCCCTCCGATGAGATGCATCCCTACCCGTTCACATTTTTTGTTTATGAGAGGAGATTTTGAAATGTTAAGCGAATTTAAAGAATTTGCCATGCGCGGCAATGTGATTGATATGGCCGTTGGCGTTGTGATCGGTGCAGCTTTTGGCGCAATTGTGAAATCGCTGGTGGATGACGTATTGATGCCGGTGCTCGGATTAGTCCTGGGGGGTGCTGATTTCAGCAACTTGTTTATCGTCCTGAAGGAAGGGAGTGTACCAAGACCATATGAAACATTAGCGCTTGCGCAAGATGCGGGTGCGGTCACCATGAATTACGGCTTGTTCATTAACTCGATAATCAGTTTTCTAATCGTAGCTTTCGCCATATTTTTATTGATACGTGGTATCAATCGCATGCAACGAGAAAAAGAAGCGCTACCCGAAGAACCCACAACGAAGGAATGTTCGCGCTGTTTTACCGAGATTGCAATCCAAGCAACGCGCTGCCCCAACTGCACATCTGACCTTTGATTTGAGTTCGTACCAATAGAGCCGCACCGAATTAATTTGGCAAAAGCTTTGGACACTGATTTCACAGATATTTTGATCAAAACAAACCAGAATGCGGTGTTTCACCTACACGATTTCCGCAGGTACAAGTGTCCGCGGCATCTGTGGTAGTTATTCTCACCCCGCATACACGGTTTACCATGCAAAGTCCCAAATTGCCACAACCATATAAAGGGTTCTCGAATGAGAACCCTTTATAAAATCTTAAAACATCGTTTCAATCATCCCACACCACATGAAAAGGGTAAATTTCTCGTAACCTATTCGTTGTTAAATTCTCATCCATATTTACGGTGGCGATGCCAATAATTTCAGCTCCCTGATTTTCTAATAATTCAATCGCAGCATTGACCTGTGCTCCGGTTTCGATCCACTCATCAACCAATAACACCCTATCTCCTTGTTCAAGGATATCTGTACGTATTTCGAGGGTTTTCTGCAAACCCGTGTAATCTTTAAATTTCCTTGACACGACGGGGACTGGTAATTTTCCTCCCTTTCGAATGGTGATAAACCCTTTTTCTAAGGTTATCGCCATAGCTGCGCCAAGGACAAATCCTAAAGCATCAATCCCGGCCACGAAATCGAATTCTATTCCTTCAAATGGTCTAGTGAGATCTGCGATGAGCGCTGCGAAGGCTGTTGGATGGGCAAAGAGTGGCGTGACATCACAACGCGGGCCAAGTGTTTCAGTATCAATTAATTTGAGATAATCTTTCACTCGTCACCCGTCTTCATCAGAGCAACCTTATAAGGAAATAATTCCGCATGGAAAACTTTTCCCTTCACGGCAGGATCGTGCTCAACGATATTTTGCGCATCTTGTTGTGAGGTACACAATGCCAAAACTGCACTCATCATTGTTTTGCGTGCGCCCAGCCAATATCAAAACCCCTTCATCAAGAAGCGATTTTAGATATTCAAAAATGCTGGGTTACTATTTCGGCTTCTTCCTCCGTTGGTCCTGCAGTGAGCATTTTCGGGACGAGTAGGTTGTATTTTATATAAGAATTCGAGTTGTTCGATCATTTCATTATTCACCTTTTTATATCTATCACTCTTCAGCATAAAAGGCGAACCCTATCGTCCCAGGCCCAGTATGCGTACCGACCACCGGGCTGACTTGTGAACGGTGAACAACTTTAGGATTGAAGCGCTCGATCACCATCTTTGAGACAGCTTCCCCATCCACGGGATTATCAATATCTACCACGGTGGCTTCCGCCATTGGCCGGCTGCCCAATCTTTCGGCCGCGATCTCTAATAATCGGGCATAAGCTTTATTCTTGGTGCGAACCTGTTCCAGGGGCTCGATCTGCCCACCTCTGAATTCAAGCAAGGGCTTGACCCGAAGTGCTGTCCCCATAAGGCGTTTCGCTCCCCCGATGCGCCCTCCTTTGTGCAAGTATTCCAACGTATCGACAACGAAAATAAAATTGATTCTCTCTCGCATAGCCTCTGCAGCCGCAATAACCTCCACAACAGATTTTCCCTCAGCAGCTGCCCGAGCTGCGGCTAAAACAACATGACCAAGTCCCATGGAGCAGTTGAGTGAATCTACGATATGGATGTCGAGATCAGGTAGTTTATCTACTGCGGTCTGTGCATTTAAAATTGTGCCACTCATTTTTGTGGAAACTAGTACACTTACGATGGTATCAGCGTCTTTGGCTGCTTCTCGATAGAATTCGATAAACTCCGGTACAGTTGGCTGCGAAGAGGTTGGCAGCATTCGGGCTTCTCGTAATTTTGCATAGAAAGTAACAGGCTGAATATCGACGCCATCACGATAGCTTTCATCCCCCCATAACAACCAGAGTGGAATCACTTTCACGTTTAACCCAGTAAGGGCATTTTCTGGAATATAGGCTGAGCTATCCGTAATCACAACAATTTTTTTCTCGTCCATCTCGACCTCCAAAAATTGAACATCTCAAATACGATACTACCCGATGCCTTGGTGCAGTTGGGCATAAATGCGTGTCCTGTTTTTTTTCTCGCCCAACTGCTTAAAGTATTGCGCTGATCTTCTAAAACCGGGCACAAACTTCTGCCGTGCAATATTAGCCCATCATTACTTTCATGTTTTCTCTCAACGGAACTGTCATCAATTTTGTGACGTTCCATTTATATCAGAAACTTTCACAAAAGGAGTGCCACTATGAAGAAAAAATCAATTTTTATGATTTGCGGGTTGGCAGCAATTTTGGTAGGGCTGGCAGCCTGCAGCGGTGACCAATCCCAACCGACTGATCCACTTGAGGGAACTTCCTGGCAGCTTCTGTTCTACCGAAAATCTACGGTACTGGAGGGAACTGAAACCTCCATCACGTTCGAAGATGGAGAAATTAGCGGCAGTGCCGGATGTAACTCTTACTTTGGTTCTTACCAGGTTAATAATCAGAATCTGACCATCAGTCCGGTTGGTGCGACCGAAATGTACTGTGCAGAGCCCGAAGGTTTAATGGAACAAGAAGCTTTCTTTCTGGAAACTTTGAATGACGCTCAAAGGTACGAGCTTACGGAAGAACGATTGATGATCTTCCGGAGCGACGGTGAAGCCCTGACCTTTGAACGAATATCGTAAGCGCAACCCCCTCTTGATTTCACAACAGGGGGCTTTTTTTTCTACCACCTGCGGTAGAATCTAACAAGAACAACGTTTAACATTCACCAAAAAGGACTTCAGCATGTCACTCTCAATCGGTATCGTCGGGCTGCCTAATGTTGGCAAAAGTACAGTCTTCAACTCGCTCACCGGCGCACAAAATGCGGCCGTAGCCAACTACCCCTTCTGCACCATCGAAGCCAACCGTGCGATTGTGCCGCTGCGCGATCCAAGGCTCGAGAAACTGCAAAACTTGGTCGCCGTGCCAAAGATCATTTACGCCACCATCGAGTTCGTCGATATCGCTGGACTGGTCAAAGGGGCCAGCCAGGGCGAAGGTCTGGGCAATCAGTTTTTGGGCAATATCCGAGATACCGATGCGATTGTGCATGTGGTGCGCGGTTTTGACGACCCCAATGTGGTGCATGTCAGCGGTGAAATCAACCCGCGCGAGGATATCGAAATCATCACCATCGAACTGGCGCTGGCGGATTTGGCTCAGTTGGAGCGCAAAATAAGCAGGTTAGAGAGTGAGATCAAGGGGGATCGCAAGCTGATTCCCACCTTCGAATTGGCACAATCCCTGCGGGATCACCTGACCCTTGGGAAGCCGGTCTTGACTTATCCGGAGGCTGGTAGCGCTGCATTTAAAGCACTGTCCCAGGAGATGCGCTTCCTGACCGCCAAACCTGTGATCTTTGCCGTCAACGTGGATGAAGCTGGCCTAGCCAGCGATACCCCAGAAGTAACTACTGTCCGTGAAATCACAGCTGAGAACGGTGCTGAAGTTGTGGTATTGTGTGCCAAGCTGGAAGAAGAGATGCTCGATATGACCATCGAGGAGCAGCAGGAATTTCTAGAGTTAGCCGGTGCCGAAGAAAGCGGTCTGGATCAGGTCGTACGCAAAGGTTTCGATGCGCTCGGGCTGATTAGCTATTTCACGAAGAACAACAAAGAAGTGCGCGCCTGGAACATACCCGCAGGGACGCGGGCACCTCAAGCCGCCGGGAAGATTCACACTGATTTCGAGCGCGGCTTTATCCGGGCCGAAGTGGTACCCTTCGATATATTCAACGAGCATGGCTCCGATGCCACAGTCCGTTCCGCCGGGCTGATGCGCTCAGAGGGCAAAGAGTATGTGGTGCAAGATGGGGATGTGATTCTCTTCCGGTTTAATATTTAATAAACAACTAGCATTCTCGCCCCTTTTTAATACTATTTAGGTTTAGATATTTTAATGAAACAGACCCGTTTGATATTGCCAACGGGTCTGTTCATAAAAAGTCTTGCGTATTCAATTGTCACCTACATTTACTTGGATCCGCTAACACCAGTCTGTTGATTAGCTCGCTGAGCTATGCTTGGATGCCGTTGACCTTATCCACAGGCGGGGTTATTCAGGGAGGGTGCCAGCGGTTGGAAAGGATGAATATTTTCTATCGTGCACCTCCTTTCTTTTGTCACATCTATTATCGCGGATTTTTTGTCAAAAATCAAGAATTTTTAAGATTTAATCAACAACTTTTAGTACTTTTGTACTTCGGAACATAACTCTCTCACAGTTCGGGGTAAAGAAAAAAGCCCGGAAGGTTTTATTTGAAACCTTCCAGGTCTCTCATTGACTTGAACAAAGTATTTACGTAACTGCGCAGCCAGTGGAATGTGGGGATATTGTTACGAAATCAATTTTTGAAACTACGTCGCATCGCGAAACGTAGTACTGCTTCATATACGGTTTGAATACGGTCGAGGGCTTCCCGTTGCTGCTGCTTCTGTACTCCTTCAACTTCATCGACTACAGATTGTCCTTGAGCTATCAAGCTGGTCAGCACCTGCATCAGGTCAGGAGTAATTTCATCGGCGTGGGCTTCCAAAGCCTGGTTCATGGCCTCTTCATCCTCGACGTGATCCATCAATTCCTCGACCAAAGCGAGTTCCGTTGGCGGCGCAGAAGCCTGCTCAATCACATCCATAATCTGTTTCAAGCGGGAAGAGCGATCCAGGTTGCCTTCTTTGCGGGCAGCTTCTAATTCTCTGGAAACAGTTTGTACAAACAGATCATCGATGGCTTCAATATTCTGCTGTACAGCTTCTTCGATGTTGGGAGCTTGTAAAAGAGTTTCTACATTTTGGCGGGCAGCATCCGAGCGGGCTGTCATCTCCTCATCATATTCGCTTGTGAAACCCAAAATTTTCACGCGGATCTCAGTCAACCGTTCTTTTTCAGCATTTTCAGCATTATCAATGTAATTACTCATAAGCGTAAAAAATTCGTAATCCATCCCGGGGCGCACAAACTGGACGTATGCCCGCAGCCGCACATCGGTTGGAGCTTCGAGCACCAATTCTAAGAGTTTCTCCCGGGTCAGATTTTCGCCTAAATCTTGTAGTGATTGCATAGCAGCCTGGATTTCATCCGAGTTGGCTTTGAGGACTTTCCCTTGCGTGCTGTTTTCAACCAGCAATTTTTGTAAATTGTTCAATTGGCGAGCGGAGTTTTCATCCTGGTTCGAAATTGCAGCTTGCATCAAATTGGCCAGCAGCGAAAATAAATCACTATCTATAAGCTCATCTTCTTGTTTGATTATCTCCAAGCGAGTTTCGTCGGAGGCTGCCGCTAAACGCTGAATGAGGCTCATGCGTTCTTCCTGGGCCTGGATCATTTCTTTGGTGATGCCATCCGCCTCCAATACAGTTTCAAGCATACCTTGTAAGGTCAGCATTGAACGGGGACTAAAAAGATATCCCCTGCGTTTTTCTTGGGGAAGATTATTGACTACTTGATTAATTAAACGGGCCAATTATCCGTTCCTGCTCTTCCATGGGTAAGCCCATCTCGCCGGGGACAAAAGTCAGCAAGAGTTCTTTTTCTGGATCGTGGTAAACAAGGGGTGTTCCCAGCATACCCTGGAAACCACAGGTCTGGCATTGGGCTATATTATGGGCACCCGAAAGAAAGATTTGCTTAGCTTGCGGGTTAGCACCCACATCAAATAATTGCTGCACTTCAGCTACAATCGGCTGTTGGCATTGGGGACAGTTCATTTGTGTACGAGGCATTTAATTCTCCAATTTTTCGATAATTGTTATTTAGCGAGGTAGCGAAAAACAGATTCTTGCGCCACCCTCAGGGCGGGGATCCACCCAGATGCGTCCATTATGGGCTTCGATAATTGCGCGCGTTAAATAAAGACCCAGGCCAGCCCCCTTGGTCGTACGACTGGCTGAATCAGCGCGGTAAAAACGGTCAAAAATGTGGGGGATATCACCGGGGGCGATCCCAGGGCCCTGATCTAACACACAGATGATAATCTGCTCTGTGCGCACTTGACCACTGATCCGGATTTCGCCGCCTTCAGGTGAATACTTGATCGCATTTGACAATAAGTTCGAAAGTACCTGTTCAAGCCGGTCTTCATCAGCAAGCACTATCGGAAACTCAGCCGGAATATCAACTAAAATACTGTGCTTATCTGTTTGTGTCCGAAATTTTTGAGCCAAACGCTCAGAAAATGTTTCTAATGCAACATCGGTCAAATTCAGTTTGATTCCACCTGCCTGTAAACGAGAAGCATCCAGCAAGTTTTCGATCAACTCTGTCAGGCGGTCGGCTTCTTCTTCGATAACCTCCAGGCTATCTTGGATAATTTCTCGTTCCCAACTCGCATCATCACGCCGCAGCGTACCCACATACCCTTTTATTAGGGCAACCGGCGTCTTCAACTCATGGCTGACTACCGAGATGAAAACGCTTTTAAGTTCCTCAGCTTCGCGGAAATGGGTTATATCCCGTACCATGGCAATGATGTTAAGCAATTTACCATCACTTGAAAGCAGCGGTGCATAGGTGATGCCCACCGCCAAGGGTATTCCGCTGGGACGGATAAGGTCACCTTCAACATAGAGAGTTGCGCGGGCAGTCAGGGGCCAGCCCCCTACTTCTGCTTTCTCAAGAGAGGTTCCCTGGTCGAGTTTCGCCCAACGGACAATATCCTCGTGAGCCAATCCCTGAATATCATCCACCTTCTCTCCCCATAGACGGAAAAAGGCAGGATTACAGCGCTCGATTGTATGGTCAGGAGACATGATTAAGATGCCATCAGCTGCGGAATTGAGCAGAGCATCCAGGCGTTGTTTTTCGCGGGTGACCTGGGTGTAAAGCTGCGCGTTTTGTACCGCAATTGCAGCCTGGTTCGCAAAGCTTTGCAGCAACCGGCGGTCGTTATTTGAGAAGCGCCCCCTGTAGGAACGGAAAACAAAGATCAAGCCAATCACGCGTTCGCGCGCGCTGAGGGGCAAAGCGACACCACTTAGCAAATTCGTACGTGCTACCTGGGTGAGGGTTTGCATCAAACGGTTGACTTCGGGGGTACCAAACTGATCGGGGTTCTCATCGGGGTTCTCATCGTCGTGATCAACGTCCGTTTCAGCTTGTTTTTCAGCCCGCGAAACATCAGAGAACAACGGCTCCAAATGTTCCAACACAGATGGTGATATACCGTGTGCCGCAGCGATGCTCCATTTGCCACCACTACTGTTACCCGTTGTGGCATCGTCTTGGAGTGCGATCAACCCGGCCTGTCCTGCTAAGATTTCAACTGAGAGGCGCAAAATCCGCTCCAGGAGCTTTTCCAGGTCGAGCTCCTGGGTCATGGCGCGGGCGATTTCGAGCAAATAATCACGTTGGCGGGTACGGTAATCGGGAAGCATAGTTAGTGGAGAGTGGAGATTAGAAAGTGGAGAGTGTAGCTAATTACTTACCGCTACCCACTATCTACTGTTATTTTTCTTTCTCGGCGAGGCCGATCACATGGTCGAAGATTTGCAAGCCTTCGTCGATCTCAGATTTTGAAATGCTCAATGGTGGAGCAAGGCGGATGGTGCTTTTGCCGCAACCTAAGAGTAAGAGACCGTGTTCAAAACCTAATTTTTCTATTCGACCTCGCAAATCGAAATCAGGCTCACGGGTCTGACGGTCTTTGACGAAATCTATACCGAGCATTAGTCCTTTACCTCGAACTTGTCCAATGCTGGGGTGGCGCATTTGGATTTCTTCGAGGGCATCCATCGCATATTGACCGACTTCGACAACATTCTGCAGGAACCCTTTTTCGATCAAATCAATCGTTGCCAGAGAAGCAGCGCAAGAGATCGGGTTGCCGCCATAGGTGTTGCCATGCGCACCCTTCGGCCAGGTCATCACGGATTTCCGCGTAATCATCGCGCCTAACGGCATCCCTGAGGCGATCCCCTTGGCAGAACAAACAATATCCGGCTCGACGCCAAAATGTTCGATAGCCCACCACTTTCCGGTACGCCCCATGCCTGATTGGACTTCATCGACGATCAACAAAATGTCATGACGATCACAGAGTTCACGTAGAGCAGGGAAGAAACTAGCTTCCGGAACAACGTAGCCACCCTCACCCTGGATGGGTTCCACCAAAATGCCAGCAACATCTTCAGGAGGGGCTAAACGCCCCAAAATTTCTTCTTCGATATACCGGACCACGGTTTGACCGTAATCTTCACCAAAACGAGGTTGTAGCAAAGGGCGGTACGTGTCTGGAAATGGAGCATGAATGACACCATTCATCAGCGGGAAAAAACCTCGGTGGTAAACTGGTTTGCTCGCGGTAAAACTTACGGCTCCCAATGTGCGGCCGTGGAACGCGCCCAAAAATCCGATAAACTGGCTGCGTCCGGTGTGCAGACGGGCCAATTTGATCGCGGCTTCAACACTCTCAGTGCCTGAGTTAGTCAAAAATACAGCGGCTTCCTCCTCAAAAGGAGCAATTGAACTCAACTTCTCTGAAAGGGCAACCCACTTTTCGTGATAGAAATCCGAAGAAATATGGATAAATTTTTCCGCCTGGTCCTGGATTGCCTGCACAACTTGGGGATGGCTGTGTCCGGTGGCGACTACTGCAATCCCAGCTGCGAAATCCAAGAATTGGTTTCCGTCCGCATCCCAGACCTCCGTCCCTTTGCCATGATCCATTACAAATGGATAACCACGCGGATACGAAGGGGAAACAACTTTGTGATCCCGCTCTACCAAGGCTTGTGCATTGGGACCCAGTTTTACCTGCTTCAACATAGATTTTTTCTCCTAAAGATTATAATTCTCCCAGGGGGTTGAAAAGGGTCAAATTTTCACTTACCCACCGGATTTCTCAAAGATCAGATCTTGAGTAGGGATTTTGTGCTGATTCCAGTTTGGCGGGGAAATTATATCACCTCTGGGGTATAATCTACGACCGTTATGAGGCCCAAAACAATGAGCAGTCTGACCCCATTTGAATTTAAACTTCAAGCCCGCGAGGAGCGTGCCCGAGCCGGGATTTTTCGCACACCCCATGGGGAGCTTCAGACACCGATCTTCGCTCCAGTGGGGACGCAGGCGACTGTTAAGTCGATGACACCTGCGCAATTGCACGAAATCAGGGCAAATCTAGTCTTGGCTAACACTTATCACCTATACCTGCGCCCAGGAGATGATCTGGTCGCAGATATGGGCGGGTTGCACGAATTTATGCAGTGGCCCAACCCCATGCTGACAGATTCGGGCGGGTTCCAAGTTTTCTCATTAGGCGGTATCAATAAAATCGATGATGAAGGTGTGACCTTCAAAAGCCATATCGATGGATCAACGCACCGCCTGACCCCAGAGAAATCAATCGCGATTCAGGAGAATTTAGGTGCGGATATCATTATGGCTTTCGATGAGTGTGCTGAACCTTATGACCGGGTCTACAACGAACGCGCCATGGCTCGCACGCACGCCTGGGTGCAGCGCTGCATCAATGCCAAAACCCGCAACGACCAGGCTTTGTTCGGTATTGTGCAAGGTGGTATTTTCCCCGATTTACGCCAGCAATCTGCGGAGTTCATCGCCTCTTTAGATTTGCCCGGCAATGCCATTGGCGGGCTTTCAGTCGGCGAAACCAAGGTTGAGATGCACGAAATCTTGGAAGTGGTCGATCCGATCTTGCCCGAAAATAAACCGCGTTATTTGATGGGCGTCGGCACCCCTGAAGATCTGATCAATGGTGTGATGCGGGGCATTGATATCTTTGACTGTGTACTCCCCACCCGGTTAGCCCGCCATAAGGCCGCCTTCACATCCACAGGACGAATAAACGTTTCGAAAGCCATGTATGCTCGGGACGAACGCCCTATCGAGGATGGCTGCGTTTGTTACACTTGCCAAAACTTTAGCCGCGCTTATCTACGTCACTTGATTATCGCAAAGGAATTGCTTGCGGGGACGTTGCTCTCGGTGCACAACTTGCACACTTTACTTCAATTGGCGCGTGATATGCGTCAAGCAATCTTTGACGGTCAGTTTTCAATTTTCGCAGCGACCGTTTTAAGGAAATTAGATAACAAGTAGAGCGTTAATCGATCATAAATTATGACCTTACTCCAAGCCATCATCCTCGGTATTGTACAAGGACTTACCGAATTTATCCCGATCTCTAGTTCAGGGCATTTAGTGTTGGTGCCCCATATACTTGGCTGGGAGATTTCAGCTGAAGCTCATTTTGTATTTGACATCATGGTTCAAACTGCAACTCTTCTGGCAGTTTTTGCATATTTCTGGGCAGACATTGTTTCAATTACAAAAATCACAATCCGAGATCTGGTTCAAAAACAGCCCATCGCTCATCCAGAATCAAAAATCGCCTGGCTCTTATTCCTGGCGACCATCCCTGCTGGATTATTTGGACTGATGTTCAACGGCTCATTGGAAAAAGCGTTTGGCAGTCCCATGATGACATCCATCTTTTTAATCGTTACGGCTGGGTTATTAGTGGCTGCGGAGAAGCTGGGAAATCGTTCTCGTTCTCTGGAAAAAACGAACTGGGTTGATGCCCTTTGGATCGGTTTCTCCCAAGTTTTGGCACTCTTACCGGGAATTTCCCGATCGGGAGCAACCATTGCGGCTGGCATGACTAGAGACTTCGACCGTCCCAGCGCGGCGCGTTTCTCTTTTTTGATGTCGATCCCTATTATGATCGCAGCGGGTATCTTTGCGGGTTTTGAACTATCGCAAATCCACAATTTTGCTGACCTACTCCCCACGTTTGCCGCGGGGTTCATCGCCGCTGCCGTTACAGGGTATCTCGCAATTCGATGGCTCTTAAAATCTCTAAGCAATCGCTCACTCTACATTTTCGCGATCTATTGTGCCGCTTTTGGTATTCTTAACCTTGTCTTGATATTAATACGGGGATAGCGGCTATGCGAAAATGTATTTTTTTAATGCTATTCGTTACCCTCTCGGCTTGCAGCCCCTTTGTGACCAGCACCCCTCCCGATCCACCAGAACCTCTTCTAGTTTCATACACACCAACGTTAAAGCCCTGGGCTATTGCATTGCACCAATGTGCACTGGATCAACCTGAGATCGCCTTAATCACAGAGGAAACCAGCTCTCCAGACCTGGAATTTGTGGATGGTGTTTTGGTTCTTTCGTTTGGGGTGCCAGCTCAAGGAATCTCTGGCTACGCCGCCCAGATAGGAACAGATGAAATCGTGATTATCGCGGGGTCAGAAGTTGCGCTTCGAAACCTGAATGCTAACCAGCTGCGTGAATTGTATATGGAACCAAAAACCCAAAATCAAATCTGGACTTACACCCAGGGTAATGAATTACGAGCAATTTTCGATCACACAATTTTTGGGGATGCAACCTCTTCTTCGAATGCGATGTTAGCGCCAGACCCGGAAGCGATGATGGAAGCCGTGGAAGCTGACCCGATGGCTATCGGTTATTTGCCGGGATCTTGGCTTTCAGGGAAAATACAGAAAATTTCCATTGATCAAGATTTGCAACGTGCCTTTGAACATCCAATTTTGGCTTTGACAGAAACTGAACCAATTGGAAATCTGGAGCAATTTTTATTTTGCTTGCAACGGGGAGAAAATCCGTAATATCAGGGTTCTTTAAGCTGACCCCACAAATACCAATATTTACCTGCTGGAAATCCATTTGCGAAATCTGGCTCCCATATAAAATCTCCAGGGGCAAATAATGCCCGCAACAATAAATCCAGGCTGTCCAGATGCTCAATATGAGCCGGATCAATTTCTCGAATTTCAGCCCGCAGAAATTCCAATAAAACTCGCCAGCGAACTTCATATCGATAATAGCCCGCGTGTTCTTCTGGATCAACGCGGATTTCTTTGATGGTGTTCCCCCATTGGCGCAAACGGGATTCAAACTCCCAAGCAGCTTTACGTTCCCAGGCTACACGCCAGCGGGTTCGAGTGGTGTCGATTTGCATTTCAATCTTCTGCAGATCCGCGATCTGAGAAGCTGTTATTGCTAAAGGACGCGCAAAAGCCTGATAAAGGTGCAGCCCCCCCAAAGTCAGGTTGGGATAACTCGGCTCTCCGGGAGCTGGGGCAATATTCAATTGCCAAAAAAGATCATTCGAGAGTAAATATCTTTCCGCTTCTTTTAACCCCGCTTGTAAATAAATCCGATAATGTGCAAAAGCTGGCATCAGGGGCTAATTCTCAACCGCTAAATTGTTTCGGGGGGAACTTATTGATCGTTTTGCCCTTGGGTGTCTCTTTCTTGCTTTCTGCGAGAACTTCTTTAATGGTTTCGATTAATTTCGAAGGGGTAGTCGGTTTGGTTAAATATTTGGTAACCCCCAAATCACGAGCATCAATGCGCTGCTGCATTCCGGTTACGGCGGTGAGCATAATAACGGGTGGCATTGAAACCAGTCTAGTCTGCAGAGCACGATAAATATCGAAACCTGACCGGTCAGGCATCATTAAGTCTAAAACGATTACATCAATTGGCTTGTCATTACGGTAGGTTGAATCCACATGAGTAGAGACGTCATCCCACGAAGCCGCGGTCATCACGCTAAGGTTTGCCCGTTCAAGCGCCATTTTCAGCAATCTTAGGGTTTCAAAATCATCATCGATAACGAGAACAAGTTCTTTGGATAATCTCATCAGAGCTTTTCCTCCACAATGATTTTACTACGAAAACGAGGAATACCAAAGAGCAAAGCTATCGGCCCTAAGATAATAAACCATAGAGCAAATTCTAATCCAAATTGAAAAGCAAGCCAGCCGATTCCGAAAGGCATCAGCGCGCCGATGAACCCGAACAGGTTTGTAAGGGTCATCACTGTTCCACTCTGTCCGGGCATGGCGGAGTATAACTGCCCTTTGGGAATCGCATACCAACCCGCATTGAGAATCCCTAAGATGGCAACTAAAATCAATTTCAGCGGCCAGCTCTGAACTAAGAGGAAAGCTGGAAATACGCCAAGAACCAATAATGCGCTGAATTGCAGATACCGTAATCCGGAAACGCGTTCCAAGAGTGGGATGAGCAGTAAATCGCTGAGCATCCCTGCTCCGGTCCAGATTACGACAGCGAACGCCGCCTGAGAAGGATCCATTCCAGCAATATCCACAAAATAAAGGGCTAAATAACCATGAAGGATATCCAGCATCAGATCGGCAAATTGCAGCAAGATCAGCCAGCGGAGAACTTCACGACGTTTTAGCGCCTGCAGTGCACCCAAAATCCCTTGCGAAAATACTGAAAAGGTCAAAGACGGTTCAGGAGTTTTTCGATGAACACCTTCCCCATTGAGGGCCGGGGATCGCCAGGCAAAGCTCAGGACCAATATAGTCAGTAATGCGGATACACCGAACATGATCCGCCAATCCCAACCCAAGAAGGTGATGCCACCCAAGGCCAATGGACCAAGCACAATTCCCAGCGAACCAGCGAAAGTCCATCGCGCCATATTCTGTTCATGGCGTTGAGGTTCTGCATCCATCAAGGCCGCTTGTGAGAGGCTAACAAAAGCCCCAGAGGCGGGGAAAAACAATATAAAGGCAAATAACAACCAGACAAAGTTCGCACTTATTGCAACGAGAAATAAAGCCAAAACATAGACGATACCGCCCCCTAAAATTAGAGTGCGGCGTTTCCACACATCACCCAATATACCAATGAACGGCTCAATGATACTGCTGGCGATAGCCGGCACTCCCAACACCAAACCGACCTGAAGGTAAGTTAGCCCCAAATCATCCCGGATCATCGGCCAAGCGGCTTCCCGCGCGCCAAAGACAAATTCATCCATGAATTCGATGATTAAAAATGTCATAAGGATGGTTGCCGATGAACGCAGAAATTTCATGGAGCAATTATAGTCCTGGATTGAACATTAGAAAATTTCCTGGAAAAGTGGAGGCAGATTAGATTTCGAGATTCCTGAAAAATCCAAAAGAAATATTTTTGCTGATCCTTTCATTCGGTATAATTGCTTGGATTCTGCAAAGGAAATTTAAAATGCGTAAATACTTCCACCGTCACATCGCCATCACAAATGAACACGGGTCCTGGGTTTTCTTATTCAGTCCCTTACTCATTGGTATATTCGCTGGGGGATCTCTGTCAATCCCATTGATTTACCTGGTGATCGCCGCATTAGCCGGCTTTTTAATTCGCCAACCGATCGTCATCGCGGTGAAAATTTACTCGGGTCGCCGCTCTACGCGTGATTTACCAACAGCAAAATTTTGGATTTTAGTTTATGGCCTAATTGGTCTATCAATGATCACTGGGCTTGTCTTGCGCGGCTACGGTTATATCCTTTACCTTGCCTTACCCGGTATTCCAGTGTTTGTCTGGCACCTATGGCTGGTCAGCCGGCGGGCTGAACGCCGTCAGACAGGGGTTGAAATCATCGCCAGCGGGGTCTTAGCGCTCAGCGCACCAGCGGCATATTGGATCAGTGTTGGTTCGCCTGACAAAATTGGTTGGTGGCTTTGGGGGTTGACCTGGCTACAGTCGGCGGCCTCGATCGTATATGCTTACCTCAGATTAGAACAACGGGAGTGGAAAGAAATTCCAGCTAGAGAGATGTGCTTGAAATTGGGAAAACGCGTGCTCCTGTATACGAGTTTCAACCTGGTTTTGACGGTGATCTTATCTCTTGCAGGTTGGCTGCCGCCCTGGATTTTTGCCCCGTACGCCCTACAATGGGGCGAAACCCTTTGGGGGACGTTGAATCCCGCTGTAGGGGTTTAACCCACCCACATTGGCATCCGACAGCTCATTATTAGTACCCTCTTTACGATCCTATTCATCATCACCTGGAATATCACTACCGGAGGATAATCAATGCAAACTTTACCCGAAAATTCCAACACCATCTTAATCATTTCTAATCATGGTATGGGGCAAGCCGATACAGAATTGCAGCAGAAGTTAATTCGCACTTATCTCACGCTGCTGAACGAACACGATTATTTACCCGCAGCAATCTGTTTTTACACCGCTGGAGTAAAACTTGCCGTGACAGATTCCCCAGTTATCAACGAGTTGAAAGCGCTTGAAGCAAAAGGTGTGCGCTTGATCCTTTGTGGTACATGTCTGAATTATTATGGCCTGCAAGACAATGTTCAAGTCGGCATCGTTGGCGGTATGACAGATATCATTGAAGCCCAATGGCGAGCCGAGAAAGTGATCACGATTTAGATCATATCTACCTTCGCGGTAAGTAGATCACCGCACTGGACCTCGGGATTCGCCAACGGAGATATTGAAATTGGGTAAGTCACGTAACTCCAGTCCAATTTAGGGGTTATCGAGTATTGATAGAACTGTTTGTTTTGCTAAGCTTGTTGGTTGCTTCCTATTTCATCAAAATTTCGGTTAACTAACACACAAAATCTGGAGGTAAAATGTCTGATCAACCTGAAGTAAACGATTTCGCACCTGAAATAACAAGTGATGATAAACTGTGGGCGCTCTTAGCCTATGTGCTTTCCCCCTTAATTCCAGTTATCATCTTATTGCTGGATGATAAAAAAGCGCGTCCATTCATAAAGGCCCATAATGGACAAGCTCTGGTTTTAGGATTGGTCAACCTTATTCTGGGCGTAGTGCTCAGTTTCACAGTTGTGTTGGCCTGTGTGCCTTTCATCATCTGGATCTATATGGTTTATCTCGGCATCCAGGCTTACCAAGGCCAATATGTCACCGTTCCAGTGATCACTGATTTTGTCAAGAAACAGGGCTGGGCTGAGTAAATTCAATTCTTGCTAATAAAAAATCCCGCTCAAAATTTGAGCGGGATTTTTAGCATTTACGTGGATATGGGTAAGGTAAATTTGAAGTCTGAACCTTCTCCAAGTGTGCTGTCAACCCAAATTCCCCCTCCATGCCGATTGATCAGTTCCCGGCAAATGGCTAAACCCAAACCAAGACCATCCTTTTTCTTCTTGGAATTGCCTGCTTGCCAGAAACGCTCGAATATTTTTTCGCGATCGCCTTCTGCAATCCCAATTCCGGTATCTCGCACCCCAATCAACACTGAATTTTCGGCATCCAGAGATTGAGCATAAAGTGTCACAGAACCTTGTTGCGTGCATTTGATCGCGTTCGACACCAAGTTCGTGATCACTTGCTGAATGCGAACCCTGTCACATAACACGCTAGGTAAGGGTGAGCCTAAATCTAATTTAAATGCGACATTTTCGGTCCAGGGCATCGATCGATTGACTTGATATTGGTGCAAGAGAAAATCTTCAATATTGACCAATTCGGGGGATACGGTCAGTTCCCCAATTTGGGCACTTAACAAATCCAAGAAATCTCTGGTCAACTGGTCGACATGGGTGGTCATCCCAATTGAAGTATTTAACCAATCTCTCTGCATCTCATCCAGATCATCCCAGGTATCTTCCCGTAATAAATCAAGGGCAAACATAATGGTGGCTAGAGGGGATCGAATATCATGAGCCACCATCGCAAAAAATGCGGTCCGCACCCGATCCATTTCGACAGCTTCTTTCCAACTTTGCTCGAGTTGCTGGTTTGCAAGTTTCAGTTCAGACATGCGGTTGGAAACCCGTTGTTCCAAATCCTCATTGAGGATCGCATTTTCTATGGCAACTGTCGCCTGGGATGCCAGGAATTCTAATGGAGGTAAGTCGTCTTCAACAAATACATTCTTTTCTGAACGATTCTCCACATATATAGCCCCAAGCACACCGTTCTTAGAGATCAACGGAACGCACATTACTGAACGTAATTTCAAAGCGGCAATACTATCCGAATCCCGGAATTTTGGATCAACAATGGCATCCTGCAAAACCAGCGGTTTTTCCAAATCAATTACTTTTTTCAAAATTGTATGACTGATCTGCTCTTCTGGGCACTCAATATCCTCACCATATTGATCTAAACGAATTTTAAACTTCAAAGAACCATCATCCTTCAGCCATACTAAATAACCGCGTTCAGCTCCAACAAGTTCAATCGCCATGCCCATTACATTTCGCAGCAATGGTTCTAACGAACGATTTGCCGATAGCTTTTTACCTATTTCAAGCAATTTCTCAAGCGTATCGATCTCCATAAAGTTTCCTTACCCATTTCAAGATTTTAACTTAATTGCCTCGCCAAACTATAAAATTTCTTCGTAGGTTTGGCAGCAGATCTATCATCCCTAACCATATTTCTCAGATATGATCCAAGTTTACACTAGAATATCCTACTATGCAAATGAAGCATTGATGCAAAAAAAACCATCTCTCTACTCTTGCCTTTGTCTGACAACCTTGTTAGAATGGAAGCGACAATTTAACCAGACCTGGGGAGAGATCCGGTTGAGTGCAGCCGGACACCGAAGGGGCAAACCCGAAGCGAGAGCCACGGGCGAAACTCTCAGGTAAAAGGACCCTGTTCTGGTCTACACTCTGGAAAGTCTGGCCATATTAATAGCCAGACACCGACGGGGCAAGCCCTGAGCAAAATTGAGGGGCAAATCTCTCAGGTTTACGACAGAGGCGCACGCTATTATCACGCGTGCGCTTTTTTGATTTTTACCCAATCTATTTCCACATTTTCCAGGAGGTTTTCCCCATGAGCAGCCGTGCTGAATCTAAAATTCCCGCAGAACTAAAATATACTGACAACGATGAGTGGGTGCGTGTCGAAGGTGATATCGCCTTTATTGGCATCACCGACTACGCCCAAGATCAACTCTCTGATATCGTCTTCGTCGAATATTTACTTGATGAAGGTGAAGAAGGTGGTAAAGGTGATACCTGTGCCGCTGTTGAATCAGTCAAAGCCGCCGCCGATGTTTATTTACCTGTCAGCGGTGAAATCGCTGCGGTCAACGAAGACCTTGCCGACGCGCCTGAAACAATCAACAGCGACCCTTATGGCAGCGCCTGGATGCTACAAGTCAAAATGAGTGACCCAGACGAAGTTGATGCTCTCTTGGATGCCGCCGCTTACAAAGACTTAGCTGAAGAGCACTAGGAGATTCGATGTTCATTCCCCATACCGATGCAGATCGGGAGGCGATGCTAAAAACCATTGGCGTGAGCAGCATCGATGCCTTTTTTGAAAATCTCCCGGGCTGTAAAACTGAAACACCCTTAAACCTGCCCACATCTACAACTGAGATGGAGGCTTTAGCTGAGCTCAGCTTTATTGCTGGAGCCAATGAATCCATCAAAGATTTATCTTCCTTTCTGGGTGCAGGCGCTTACCATCACTATATCCCTGCGGCGGTCGATTTAATTCTCCGGCGCGGTGAATTTTATACGGCCTATACGCCCTATCAGCCCGAAATCTCACAGGGAACCTTGCAAACGGTTTTTGAATTTCAAAGTCTGATGGCTGCCTTAACGGGGATGGATGTCTCCAATGCTTCCCATTACGATGGTGCTACCGCGGTGGCCGAATCGATTAATATGGCTTATCACAATTTCCGCGGCAAACGCAACAAGATAGTGCTCTCCCCAGCACTGCACCCCCATTACCGGGAGACAGTTCACACCTACAACCAAGGAAGCGAACTCCAAATTGTTGGTGAGGATCTTAATCCAGACAGCACGCCTGAAGATTTGATGGCTCTTATTGACGATGATACTGCACTCGTCGCTGTGCAATATCCAGATTTCTTTGGCAGGGTGTACGATTTCACTGCTTTAGCTGAAGCTGCCCATACAGCGAAAGCTTTGTTCGCTGTACACGTCAATCCCATGGCTTTAGGGGTTCTGACTCCACCCGGAGAGATGGGCGCAGATATCGTTACAGGGGAGGGGCAACCTTTGGGTATCCCAGTTTCCTTTGGTGGACCTTATCTTGGAATTTTCACAACCCGTCAGAAATTTGTCCGCAAGATGGCAGGCCGCATCGTCGGTGAAACCGTCGACAGCCGCGGGCAACGTGGTTATGTTCTCACTTTGAGCACCAGAGAGCAGCACATTCGCCGAGAGAAAGCGACCTCGAATATTTGCACCAATCAAGGTCTGTTGGTTTTGGCCTCTGCTGTGTACCTGAGCGTATTGGGGAAACAAGGGTTGGCACAAGTTGCCAACTTAAAATTATCAGAAAGCCCATTACGCTGCCCAACAGATCAGCGCACTCCCAGGTTACGAGATGTGTTTTGATGCCCCTTTCTTCAATGAGTTCGCCATAAGTTGTCCCATTTCCGCAGACGAAATCAACGCTCATTTGCTGGACCACGATATCCTGGGCGGATTTGCCTTAGGAGAAACCAACCCAGAAATGAAAAATTGTCTCTTGCTTGCGGTCACTGAGATGAATTCTCGCCAGGAAATCGATCGCCTGGTCGAAGCATTAGCGGAGGCCTCCGATGTCTGAGAACGGAACACCAAAAATTGTGTCCCCCACTATTTTTGATTTAACCTCACCTGGACGGCAGGGAGTTCAATTCCCAGAACCGGATGTGCCCAGCATACCCTTACCAGAAAATTTGGTCAGAAAGATTTTGCCCCTCCCTGAACTTGCCGAAATAGATGTGATCCGCCATTTTACAAATCTCTCCCACCTCAACCATAGCGTTGATACCGGTTTCTATCCCTTGGGTTCCTGCACGATGAAATATAACCCTAAGATCAATGAAGAAACTGCCCGTCTACAGGGATTTGCCCATGTCCACCCTCTTCAGCCCATTGAAACTGTGCAAGGCGCAATTGGTTTGCTTTACGAAACCCAGGAGTGGCTCAAAGAGATCAGCGGCTTCGAGGCCGTCAGCTTGCAGCCAGCTGCGGGGGCGCATGGCGAACTAACCGGCGTGTTGATCATGCGAGCTTTTCATCACGATCGAGGCGATTCAAAACGCGTCAAAATGCTGATCCCTGATTCAGCCCATGGCACAAATCCAGCCACCTCGGCAATGAGCGGATTACAGGTTGTGCAACTCCCTTCGGATAAACGCGGAAACGTTGACCTCGAAGCCCTCCGAGCAGAATGCGATGACACTTTAGCCGGGCTGATGATCACCAATCCCAATACTCTCGGGTTGTTCGACGAGAACCTGGAAGAGATTTGCGAATTGGTCCATGAGGCTGGCGGCCTCGTCTATGGTGACGGCGCCAATCTGAATGCCATCATGGGTATTTCTCGCCCTGGGGACTGCGGTATTGATGTGATGCACTTCAATCTGCATAAAACCTTTTCAACCCCCCACGGCGGCGGTGGCCCGGGATCTGGTCCAGTAGGTGTCGTTGCTGAATTGGCAGATTTCATACCGTCCCCCATTGCAGCGGTGATCGACACTGGTGATTCTGAAAATCCACCTTTATTTGGTTGGCGCGTCCCCACCAAAAGCATCGGCAGAGTAAAAGCCTTCCACGGGCATTTCGGCGTGATTGTACGAGCCTATACCTATATGATGATGTTGGGGGAAGATGGATTGCGAGCGGCAGCAGAACATGCGGTACTAAATGCCAATTATTTACAGGCCAAGTTGCGCGATACCTACACCATCCCCCACGGGGAGCGCATCTGCATGCATGAGTTTGTCGCTGAAGGGCATTGGGACGATGCTCCTGGTATCCACGCCCTGGATATTTCTAAGCGTTTGATGGATTTCGGCATCCACCCGCCGACCAACTACTTCCCGCTGATCGTGCCCGAGGCACTAATGATCGAACCCACCGAAACTGAGAGCAAAGAAACCTTGGACGCTTTCGCTGAGGCTCTGATCCAGATTGCCCAGGAAGCGCGCAACGATCCTGATTTACTCATGACGGCACCGCACAATACACCCTTCGGCCGCTTAGACGAGGTCAAAGCAGCCCGCGAACTAGTACTTTGCTGCTGGTTTCCAGATGAGGAAATAGAATAAGATATCACTTTCGAATTTAGAAACCGCCGGGCGTTTATTAACGCCCGGCGGCTTTTTTAGTAGCAAATATCCGCTGCCTAAGGTAACACCTGGGATATGGATGGTCCAATCTTAGACAGCTTCGCAAATTTCTCCGGACAGCTGTTTCCCCATCAGTTTTTCTTGGGCTTCAACTGATTTGACAAAATCCCAGAACTCGATTTGGGCGCGGGTTGGCGGAATACGGTTATTGCGCACCATCGAAATACTACGCCGCAAAATCATCCCATCAACCTGAACTTCTCTAATATTACCCAATTCCAAACCGCGAGCGGCCGCCAGTCGGGAAACGAAAGCAACCCCAATTTTCTCTTCTACCGCCATCACGATGGCTTCAGCATTACCCAGCTCCATCGCTACATTAAGCATTTCTGGATAGATATCCTGTTGGCGCAGGGCATCGAATAAAACTTCACGTGTGCCAGCGAGTTCCTCACGCAAGATAATGGGTTCATCTAAGAGGTCATCAGGATAAATGCGGGCATAGCTCGCCCAGATATGATCAGAGGGGACAATGAGAATTACATCATCGGTAAAGAAATCACTATATTCCAAATCGCGTTGGTCAATCCATTTACTGGAAACACCCAAAGCCACATCTCCAACCGCCAATTTTTCAAGCACAGAATTTCGGCTGGTGACTTGCACATTAATGCGCACCATCGGGTAATAATTCCTGAATGAGGCAATTAAACCCGGCAGAAGATATTTACCGGAGGCAGTCGAACATCCGATTGTCATTTCCCCCACCACTTCACCTTGTAATGAAACCATCGTTTCTTCCAAACGATGTGCCGTGCCGATCAATTCTTTAGCCATCGGTTTCAGAACCTGCCCTGCTTCTGTTAATCGCATGGATCGGCCATGGCGGATAAAAAGTTTGGTGCCAAAATGTTTTTGCAAACTGTCAATCTTTTGGCTGATCGCCGGTTGAGAGAGATGCAAATTTCTACCTGCCGCACTAAACGTCCCACACTCAGCCGCTTCAAGAAAAACAACCAGATCGTTGATATTGAACATTGGTGACTCCTTAGCGAAAAAAACGTCCCCCAAAAAAGAGGGAATAATTGTCAAAAATAATAGTTTGAAGCACACAAAAGACACATAAGTCTGTCTTGGTAATTATTATAAACAACCATTATATTGGCAAGTGATATTTGTCACTTTTAGTAATAGTTAAGGAGAGGAGAATAGGAGCCGCTATTAATCTATTGTCTGCAATCGCGATTCTTGGATTGCTGGCAAGCCCTCTGAATTGGAAGGTCAGATTATGCAAATGCCGGAACAAAACCGAAAAATTGGTTAATTTCACCGCCATTCGTGCAGGTGTTGCGGTCAGACATTCTCAGTAATTCTTGACTGTTAAACCGCAAAACACAAAATGCTAGGAGAATGCATATGAAAAGAAACAAACGAAGTATGAGGCTTCTAATTGGTTTACTGGCAATCGTACTCGTCACAATTGGCTTGTTTGGCTCCCCCTTATTCGTAAACCAAGCCATGGCTGAGGACGATGCGCCTCCCCCCGATCACAGCCTGTTCCCTCAATTAGCAGGGCCTTTTGAAAAACCGCAAGATGTAACTACAACCTGTTTACAGTGCCATCCAAACGCTTCTAGTGATGTGATGGCTACATCGCACTGGACCTGGCTCGCAGAGGATCCTGATACAGGCGAAATGATCGGTAAGCAAAATATTGTCAATAACTACTGTGTGGCTGTCGGCTCCAACGAACCACGCTGTACTTCCTGCCATGTTGGTTATGGATACACGGATAACAATTTTGATTTCACCAATCCGAATGCGGTAGATTGCCTGGCCTGCCACTCACAAGAACCGACCTACAAGAAATTCCCGGCTGGCTCCGGTAACCCGTGGTTGGGTGATGAACCCAAAGAATTCCCCGGCGGTTCTGGCAAGATGTGGGAAAAAGTTGATCTGGCTTTAGCTGCCCAAAACGTTGCTTCACCTACCCGTCTGGATTGTGGTGCTTGCCATTTCAACGGTGGCGGCGGTGATGCTGTCAAACACGGCGATCTTGATACTACTTTAGCAAATCCCACCAAAGAGCTGGATGTCCATATGGGTACCGACTCTCTAAATTTTGACTGTGTAACCTGCCATATTGGCGAAGCACATGATGTGCGCGGCACCCTGGCGGTCACCCGCCCCGAGGAAGAGCGCGTCTTCTGTACTGAATGTCACACTGATGACAGCGCCCCTCACCAGGATAGTGAATCCGGTGGCGCTTTGGATATGCACGCCGAATACGTTGCTTGTCAGACCTGCCATATCCCCGAGTTCGCACGTGGTCAGGCGACAAAAATGACCTGGGATTGGTCAACCGCAGGCGAGAAAAATGAAGATGGCCAACCCTTTGCCACAGTAGATGAAACTTCGGGCAAACCGGTTTATGATAGCAAAAAAGGCACCTTCACCTGGGAAGATAATGTTACCCCTGACTATATATGGTGGAACGGTAAGGTTTCATCGATGCTTGTCGGTGATGAAATTGATCCCTCACAGGTTGTGCCCATGAACACGATGGGCGGCTCATTGGGTGACGGAAAAATCTACCCGGTGAAGCGCTTTACCGGCGTTCAGGGTTACGATCCAAACACCAATTTGATGCTGGTTCCCAATCTGTTCCCCAACAACGCAGATGATACCAATGCCTATTGGAAGGGTTGGGACTGGAATAATTCCTTTGCTTCAGGCATGGAATATGTCGGACTGGAATACAGCGGTGAATACCAGTGGATCGAAACTGAAATGTTATGGATCCAGAATCATATGGTGGCACCAAAGGAAAATGCTTTGGCTTGTGAATCCTGCCACGCAGCTGACGGCCGTTTAGATTTCGAAGCCCTAGGTTACGAAGCTGAACGCGCGGCTATCCTGATGACTTTCCCCCCTGTAGAACCAACCCCGGAACCCACACCTGAACCCACCCTGGAACCCACTGCTGAACCCACCGAGGTTCCGCCGACTGAAGTTCCGCCTACGGATGTCCCTGAACCCACCGAAGCTCCTGTTGAAGTTGAAGCTCCAGCTGAAACCCCGGCTGAAGAAAGTGGCAGCGAACTCCCCACCTGGTTGATCATTGTTGGGATCGTTGCAATCGTAGCGCTCTTCGCATTCCTCATCGTTAAAGGTAATCAGAAATAGAGCGTTTCTGACCTTCCAGTACGCTGACAGCCCCCGGGTATCCGGGGGCTGTCTTCTTTTTCCAAATAAATGGGGGGATGATAAAATATCAACCTATCTTTAGGTAAAGGTTATAATCAAAATGTCACAATCTTTCAAAATCCAATTTGTATCTCCCCGTCCAACCATTGAAATCCACCTCCCCGATGGACTGGTAATCTCAGGACCGCGTGGTGATGCCGTCGTCCAATTTTTCAACATTCTAGAGGGGTATGAAGAAGCCCCAATCGTTGGTGCTATCATCAACGGACAATTGAGAGAGCTTACCTATAAAATCGAAATGGATGCTCTTGTAAGTCCAGTTACGATGGGCCAGGCCGATGGGATGCGGTTTTACCGTCGCTCTCTAACCTTTTTATTGGAGAGTGCTTTTCACGAACTCTTCCCCAACGCTTTAATGACCATCGACCATTCGGTTTCATCAGGAGGATACTACTGCCAGGTTTTCAATCGAGCACCATTAGCAGAAAATGAACTCAAAAGATTAGATGCCCGGATGAGAGAATTAGTTGAGAAAGATATTCCATTTACAAGGGAAGAAGTGCCTTTAGCAGAGGCGATGGAATATTTCAAGAAGAAAGGTTACAGCGATAAAATCCAACTGCTGCAACATCGGAAAAAAGAGCATTTAGTGCTTTATAATTTTGGCGACCATCGTGATTATCATCATGGATATATGGTGCCTTCGAGTGGTTATCTGAAATGGTTTGGGCTGACATCTACTGGCGAAGGATTTACGCTGCGATTTCCACGGCGCCATCGCCCTACCGAACTGCTGCCAATGCCAGATTACCCCACGCTTTTAGCCACCTTCCATCAATATGGGGATTGGCTCCAGCGCATGGGAGTCGACAGTGTCGGCGCGCTTAACGAGATAATCATGGAGAAACGTCACCCTGAAATCATTTTGGTTTCCGAAGCCCTGCACGAGCAGCGTATTTCCGAAATTGCCGGAACGATTGCCGAACGAAACAAACAGGTTCGGGTAGTTTTAATTGCCGGACCTTCATCGTCCGGTAAAACCACTTTTTCGAGACGGTTATCGATCCAACTCTTGGCCCGAGGCATTTCTCCTTTCCCTGTGGAGATGGACCATTATTTTGTCGACCGAGAGTTGACCCCTCGCGATGAGGATGGCGAATTTGATTTTGAAAATATCGCTGCGCTGAACACTCAAAAATTAGCCGAAGATCTCCGTCGCTTAGCATCTTGGGAAGAAGTCCAACTCCCTCATTTCGATTTCAAGACAGGTCAAAGTAAGCCAGGTAAGATCGTTCAACTTCACCCGGGGCAGATCATCATCTTAGAGGGCATCCATGGTCTGAACCCAAAGTTAATTCCCAACTTCCCGACCCAAAATACGTTTCGAATTTACATCTCAGCGCTCACACAATTGAATCTTGACCGCCACAATCGAGTATCCACAACTGATACCCGACTAATTCGTCGAACTGTACGCGATGCCCGAGACCGCGGCTACAGTGCTCAGGATACCATCGCCCGGTGGGAATCGGTGCGCAGAGGTGAAAAACGCTACATCTTTCCCTACCAGGAAAATGCCGATGTGATGTTCAATTCCGCCTTGGTTTATGAACTGGCTGCGCTCAAACCTTTGGCAGAACCCGTCTTACGCCAGGTACCCTTTGGTACGCCCGAGCATATTGAAGCCAAACGTCTGCTAACATTTTTGGAATGGTTCTCCCCCATGGATCATGATTTGATCCCCGATAACTCTATCATCAAAGAATTTATTGGGGAATCCAGATTGAAGGATCTCAAACTCTGGCAATCTCGCTAACCAAAAAAACAGAGTTCATCTGCACCCAAAAGAGAAGGGCAAACCCTGTTCTTAATCGACAGCGTTATTTAGAATCATTCCACTGTTGATGAGTTGGCTGCCAGGAAATCCTCTTCGCTGACAATCTCCCCACCAGACACTTCTTCATTCATCAAGCGCTTTTTTTTATCAAAGGTCAGTTCCACTTCAATGGGCCGATAACAACGATTGCTCCCCACATAAACCTTGCGGCAGAAATACGAAGTTCCGCTGCCAGATTCTTCATATTGAATACTCAAATCGTTATGCAAATCAACACGTCCTTTTAAAATTTCGCCGCATTTATCACATTTTACGTACAACCAAAGACTACGACCATCTCCAGGTGGGGGGGAAAATAACGCACCTAATTTCTTAAAAATACTCATTGAAAACCTCCAAATTTCCAGGTTCTTAAATTATAGCGCGAATTCATATCAACCAAGTGGTAAAATTGCGGCCAGTTTGAACATCAAATATCAATTCATGGAGGTAGTTATTATGACAACAACAGCATCAGGGCTGAAATTTGAAGATACCACCCTTGGGGAGGGTACTGAGGCTAAAGCAGGTGATACCGTTAGTGTGCATTACACCGGCTGGCTCGACAATGGCACTAAATTCGACTCATCCAAAGACCGCAACCAGGCTTTCGAGTTCAACCTCGGGGCCGGAATGGTTATCAAAGGCTGGGATGAAGGCGTTGCAGGCATGAAGGTTGGCGGTACCCGCAAGTTGACCATTCCTCATGAACTGGGTTACGGCGAGCGCGGCGCCGGTGGTGTGATTCCACCCTACGCGACTTTAATTTTCGAAGTTGAGTTATTAGGAATCAAATAACAGATTACATCCAAAAAGAGAGCGGCGCAAAATTTTGCGCCGCTCTCTGATCTTAATATCAAAACCATCCTTAGGCCAATTCTTCTTTCAGCACTTGACCCAAACGAGCGATCCCATCCTGGATCATTTCTGGCTGCGCATTTGAAAAGTTCAGCCGCATCGTGTTTTTGCCACCTCCCTTAGCATGGAAGGGGCCACCAGGGACAAAGGCCACCATTTTTTCAACCGCTTTCGGGAGAAGTTCAGCTGCGTCCATCCCTTCGGGCAGGGTGACCCACAGGAACATCCCCCCTTGCGGACGGGTCCATTTGACCCCGGCAGGAAAATGCTCTTCCAAAGCAGCTAACATAACTAAACGACGCTCACCGTACACCTCTCGAATAGTATTGATATGTTTATTTAAAAAGCCATCTTTGGCGGTTTCGTAGGCTACCATCTGGTTAAATGTTGATGTGTGTAAATCGGCACCCTGTTTGGCCTCCACCAATTTTCGGATCACTTCTGCAGGTGCTGTTACCCAGGCTAAACGTAGACCAGGAGCCAGTGTTTTCGAAAATGTGCTCATATAGATCACATTCCCGTGATAGGCTTCACCCGCGTGATTGCGAAACTCACCATCAAGGACAACAACGGGTGGAATATGCTCTCCTTCATAGCGCAGTTGACCGTAAGGGTCATCCTCGACGAGGGGCACACCATAGCGGTCGGCCAATTCAATCAGAGCTTTTCGACGCTCTAAGGATAAGGTCACGCCGGTAGGATTTTGGAAATTGGGCAGCACATAGATGAATTTTGGCCCCATCCGCAACGCCTCTTCAAGTGTATCCACCTGCATGCCATTTTCATCGAAGGGTACTTCGACATATTCGGCACCATAGGCATTCCAAGCCTGCAAAGCGCCTAAATATGTTGGAGATTTAACTAAAACACGGTCCCCTCTGTTGATAAACACCTTCCCCAACAAATCGAGGGCTTGCTGCGAACCAGATGTAATCAGCACATTTTCAATGCCTATATGCATTCCGTAGCGCGCTGGAGCGCCTAACAATCATTTCCCGCAAAGGGGTGTATCCTTCTGTTGGATAATACTGTAATGCTTGCGCCCCCACTTCACTCAACACCACATCGCTGGCGGTTTGGATTTCGTCAACCGGGAAAACTTCAGGAGCTGGAAGCCCGCCCGCGAACGATATGAGCCCAGGGATTTGCGTCATCTTTAGGATTTCTCGAATCGCCGATCCACTCATCCGCTGGGTACGCTGGGCATAGCGGTGTTCCCAAGGTGTCTGCATCTTTTTATATTCTCCTTTACTCAAAGTGAACAAGGTTTAGTTTGGTGATAAAAAATGACTGGCACTTGAAGTAATTAGTACCAGTCATTTGGGTTTTATTTCGGAAAGCGGCGTAAGACAGTGGCTGCGGTGGGTAAGGTCACCCGGTCACCTGGATCAAGTTCAGCGGGGGCTTTATTGGCTTTATCTGGCGCTCCCTGGAAAATGAAGATCGGGGTTCCCTCCTGTGAAAATTTCAGATCAATATATGCCTGCCCCAACAGGTAGCCTTCTTTATCCGCCGCACAGCTAGTGACCGTGCCAACAACCTTACCACGTTTATCCATAACGGGATCACCGGGATGAGCCATGCGCACTCCTGTTTCATTAAAGCGGAAGCGCACAACAACGCCCTTCCGTTGGGCTTCGCGTTCCAAATAAGCTTCTCGCCCAATAAACCAGGGTTTGTAGGTTTTGACATAGGAGCCAAACCCCGCTTCAGCAACACCTAAACCTAAATCACCACCCATCTCATGACCATAGAGTGGCAAGCCAGCTTCAGTCCGCAGGGAGTCTCGAGCACCGAGGCCAATTGGTTTCAAACCATAGGTTTCGCCCACCTTCAACAGGTCGCGGAACAAATTTTGGGCTTGATCGGGGTGCACAAACAGCTCAAAGGCCATTTTCTCGCCGGTGTAACCTGTGCGTGAAACCACCAGATCGTATCGCTGTCCTGAGCTAGTCGAAGGGCCGCCAACAGTTGCTTCGCACAAATTCGTCCGTAGCAAACGCATGATCTTTTTGCGATCGGCGTCATTGACACCCAAAGCCAGCAAAATATCTCTGGACCGCGGTCCTTGCAAGGCAAGATCCACACGCATATCCGGGCCGGCTTGGGGATCACGGAGATTTCGCAAATTCACGTTCCTCCCAAAAGCCTGCGCCCACGGTCTGGCATTGTCCACTTTCACATGGCCATTTTTGACGGCATTCAACCAGGCCCAATCTTTGTCATCATTGGAGGCGTTGACAACCACCAGGTATTTTTCTGCACTACGCCGGTAAACCAGCAGATCGTCGATCACTTCGGCATCCGGGGTCAAGAAATGAGTATAAAGCGACTCGCCAATTGCAAGCGCCGAAATATCATTGGCACAAACGCTATCCAAAAAGACCGCAGCATCCGCACCCTCGGCCTGATAAACACCCATATGCGCAACATCAAATAAACCGGCGGCGTTGCGCACTGCTAGATGTTCATCCATAATGGACGTATACACCACCGGCATCTCCCAGCCCGCAAAGGGTACCATCCGTCCACCCAACTCGACATGCAGATCATAAACTGGCGTGCGTCGAATCTCGGTCTCTTTTTCTTCCCATTCGAAAGCTGGAAGTTCATCCCCGGAATTTTGAGGGCTATCAATAAAGTAGGGTTTACGATTCCCTAAAATTTCTGCATCTTCACCTGAGAGTTCGTCCACCGGTTGAGTAGATTCACGGACCCAAACCGGTCCCGGCACTTTACGCAGCAGGTCATCATCGAAATTGATATACCCATCCGAGAGATCGCGCAGCCAAGCCGCAGCCAGCGCTGCTTTTTCGCCAGGGACACTCAAGCGATACTGTTGCGGCTCGACACAGCGCAAAGTGGCCAGAATCTGACCACCGGGGACGGCGAAACACGTCGGGGCGGCTTCACCCACACTAAGTGCGTCCACATCGCTTGCCATGACCGTGTGCAAAAACTGCCGAACGCGCTCTCCGCCAATATCGAAAGCTACTATATCGTCAGAATATTTATCATCCAAATAATAAAAGTGTGGATACCCAAAGTTCACAGGTTCAAAATCAATCCCTGCCTGCGTGGCAAGCGCACGGACTTCTAGTTTGGCATTGTGGAAGGCTTCAAAATCGACTTTAGCGCGCAAAGCCTTACCTTGGTAGTAAGGTGTGACTGCTTGGAGAATATCGGCGATCGCATCTGCCAGTGCGATAGATTCTTTTTCTTTGAAACCGCGCTGGGTCACCCAGGGCATGCCCATGCGCACGCCTGAAGGGCGCAGCGCCGAACGGTCGCCAGGAATGGTATTTCGATTGGTCGTAATGCCTGCGAGATCGAGCAGGCGAGCGGCAAGATCGCCGCTGAGGGTCGCACCATCTGCACCTTTAATGGATTTGGTATCCAGGTTCATCAGGTGGGTGTTCGTGCCGCCGAAAGGGATGGTGAAACCGCGTTCGGCCAGACGTTTGGTGAAGGCCTGGCAGTTGGCAACCACCTGCGTTTGCAATTTCCAGAATTGATCAGTCTGGGCGATCTTGAATGCTACCGCCATTGCGGCAAACACGTTAACATGCGGGCCACCCTGTTCACCAGGGAATACCGCGCGGTCAATTTTAAGGGCTAGCAATCGATTGGTCGTCATGAGAATGGCGCCACGCGGCCCGTTGAGGGTCTTGTGCGTGGTGGAGGAAACAACATCAGCAATCCCTACCGGCGAAGGATATATCCCCGCAGCCACCAGACCGGCGACATGGGCAATATCAGCAAGCAAATAGGCACCCACTTTATCGGCAATCTCGCGGAAGCGTTTCCAGTCAATTTGCCAGGGATAGGAGGACACCCCAGCGATAATCATTTTGGGTTTGTGCTCGAGTGCCAGAGCTTCGACGCTGTCGTAATTGATCTGCTCGGTTTCGGGGTCAATCGAGTAAGAAACGATATTGTAATATTTGCCGGAGCGGTTGACGCGCGAGCCGTGCGACAGGTGGCCGCCAAAAAGCAAATCCATGCCCATAACGGTATCACCAGGCTGGACGAGAGCGTGATATACAGCATTATTCGCCGGGCCGCCGGAGAGAGCCTGCACGTTGACGTAGATATCGTCAGCCGCCACACCTTCCGCGGTAGCGGCAAAGGTTTCGGCACAGCGACGGCGCGCCAAGGCTTCGACGACATTAGCATACTCCACACCCTTATAATAGCGTGGATCGGAATAACGGCGATCTTCGGCCAGGCGGTTGTCATAATCGAAAATTTCTTTTTCTGTGTGCCAACGAGTATGCTCTGATGGATAGCCTTCGGCATAAATATTGTGGAAGGCCGTACTCAGGGCTTCGCGCACTGCCATCGGTGAAGTGCTCTCGCTGGGAATCAGGATCAGTTTACGGTATTGGCGTTCAGCTTCAATCTGAGAAAGTTCGTGGAGTTTAGAGTTGAGGGCGGCGAGATCGCCCCGAAAGAGAAAGTCGTCGGTCATGCAAGAGTCTCCTTACTATAAAGTTACATTTGTCTGACAACTTTGATTTTAGCCTTTTGATGTCGAGGGGTCAAGTGATAAAAGACTTAATCGGCTCTCACAAATTGAGAGTTTGCAAGAGCCGATTGAGATTAGGAGTTTGATTAAAATTGATCAGGGTTGTTTGCTTCTTTCCACAGCCGCAAACCCCGCTTCGAGAGCAGTCTGATTAATTTCCTGGGTGCCTTTTGGTGCCCGAGCGGCAACAGCCTTAGAAATTGCATCTTTTGAAACTACGCCGGTTAATTCAACCAGTACGCCCAAAGCTACAGTATTGGCAGTGATCGGTCTTCCAGTATTTTTTTGGGCGATTTCTGTAATCGGAAGTTGGATTGCTTCAGGCGATTCAACCGCGGCCACATTGGTGGTATCAATGATGACCAACCCGCCATCTTTAACCGTACCGGCATATTTGTCATAGGCTTCCTGGCTCAAGATCAATAGAATATCCGCTTGGATAACCTCGGGGTAGTCAATGTCGCCCTCGGCGATGATCACCTCAGCTTTACTGGCACCTCCCCGGGCCTCCGGACCGTAACTTTGGGACTGAACCGCGTTCTTCCCATCATAGATGGCGGCTGCTTCAGCCAAGATAATCCCAGCAAGGATCATCCCCTGCCCTCCTTCGCCAGCCAATCGAATTTCAGTGCGATCAGAATGTTTCGTCAGATTCATTTAATATTTCCTCCCACATTTTCGATCAACTGGGCATAAAGTTTCGTGTACTCAACTCTTTGATCATTGGTGTGCAATATGCCTCGGAGGATTTTTGTATTTACGGCTTGTTCTTCAAGCGTCATCCGATCAAAGCTGCGTTTGCCAATGCTATTGGCTTTTAAGCTCTTCATCATATCGGCAGCGGTTCCTTTTTTGTTCAAACGTCCGTGGGTCGTATGGCAATAAGTAACAGCTTCAACCAGATTGAAACCCTCACGCTCAATGGCCTCTTTGAAATATTTATCCAACTCGAGGGCGTGAAATACTGTACTACGGGCAACATAGCTTGCTCCCGCGGCAATTGCAAGATCACAGATTGGGAATGAAGGCTCAATATTTCCATACGGGGCTGTTGTGGCAAAGTCACCAATGGGAGTGGTAGGGCTGTATTGGCCACCAGTCATGCCATAAATGGAATTATTAACCACGATGGCCGTAATACCTATATTCCGGCGAGCAGCGTGGATAAAGTGATTACCACCTATCGCCAGAGCATCGCCATCACCCATTACGGTGATAACGTGTAAATCGGGTCGGGCAACCTTTAGGCCAGTAGCAAAAGCCAGGGCACGACCGTGAGTGGTATGGAGAGTGTTAAAATCCATATACACCGGCATACGAGCAGTACAGCCGATGCCAGATACAATGGCAACTTTGTCTCGATCTAATTCGAGATGATCAATGGCCCGGATGAGAGATCCCATTACAACACCGATGCCACATCCGGAACACCAAATGGTGGGGAATTTCTTGTTTTGCCGCAGTCCTTGCAGAGTCTCGCTGGATTTGAACCAGTCGGCCTGGGGAATCAAGCCCTCTTTGGGGTGAACTTCATGGGTTTCAAAAATATGCTTCGCCATGGGATTATGCCTTTATCGCTTCCAAAATCTTCTCAGGGGTGACCATCTCACCATTGGTCGTGGTGAGGCGAATGACTTTCTTTCTGCCAACAATCCGCTCAACCTCAAGGGCGATCTGCCCGGCATTCATTTCTGGTACAAGGATGCGGTCAACTTTCTCAGCCAATTTTTCAACTTGTGCTTCTGCAAAAGGCCAGATCGTAAATAGAGTCAGCATGTCAACTTGCTGACCATTTAGCCGGGCAACCTTCAAGGCATGTCGGGCACTGCGGGCCGAGGCACCGTAAGTAACAAGCCCAACTTTTGAATCTGGCTGGTAATCTTCTTCAACCATGACAATTTCATCCAGATGATTGTTGATCTTGCGGTCAACTCGTTCCAGCCAGGCTTCAACTTCATCGAGGCGCTGGGTAGGGAAACCCAATTCATCATGGAAAAGTCCGGTGATATGGTAACGGTATCCTTCCCCAAAATTAGCCATCGGAGGCACATCACCGTTGTCAATGCGATACGGTTTATAAGTTTCGGGAGATTCTGTCACAATCCGCTCAACAACTTCAATCGTGTCGAAATCAGGGATATCAATTGGCTCTCGCATATGCCCAATCGTTTCTTCGGTTAACAAAATTACAGGGGTGCGGTATTTTTCTGCCAGATTGAAAGCTTTGATGGTGAGTTCAAACGATTCTCTCACCGTAGTTGGGCACAGGGCGATAATTTGGTGATCGCCGTGGGTGCCCCAGCGAGCCTGCATCACATCCCCTTGGGAGGCTGTTGTGGGTAGTCCCGTAGAGGGCCCCAACCGTTGGACATTTACAATTACACAGGGGATCTCAGTCATTGCGGCGTAACCAATATTTTCCTGCATCAGCGAGAAACCTGGGCCGCTCGTAGCAGTCATAGATTTGAGTCCACCGATTGAACCCCCAATGGTAGCTGCTATACTGGCAATTTCATCTTCCATTTGAATAAATTTTCCACCCACCTTGGGGAGTTCGCGTGCTAAAACCTCAGCAACCTCTGTGGAAGGCGTAATTGGATATCCTGCAAAAAATCGGCAACCGGCAGCCACAGCTCCCAACCCAATGGCTTCGTTACCCTGCATAAGTCGAATTGTCAAAATATACCTCCTGAACTGATCCGTTCAGCTCCTAATACGTTTCACAACAATGGCGAAATCCGGGCAATGTGTATCGCAAAAGTGACAACCCGTGCATTTTTCCGGTGCAACAATGGTTGGCCTGTGCAAGGTTTCATCAAAAGCAAGCACTTCAGTAGGGCAAAACTCCACACAAATATGGCAGCCTTTACACCAATTGGGATAAATAAAGACCTCCCCGCGAGGACCTTTCTTGGCCTTGCGAGCAGGTGCAGTCTCAGTGGTTGTATGCATTTTTTCCTTATTAGATTTTTTAAGAAACAGCGGTCTTTGGCATCATCTGATTTCAAAATTCTGTAAAAAATATCTAAGATTGAACATCACTTGACATTTGGCCAGTTTAATACAAAAAGATTTGTCTGGACATATCCAGAGACCGTTAAATATAATAACAATTCTATGGATTAATACAATTAATAGTAGGGATAAATATCATCAATCGCATATTACCTTAGGCGTAACTTTCAATATGGTCCCGCCTGCCAACTCAAAGTTTTGGGAGCAGATTTTCTTTCGCTCATACAGAGCTTCAGGAGTTAAGTAGACAGCCAGATCAATATGACGTAAACTTCATTGAACAGATGGTTTTCCTTCATTTGCTTTACAAAAGTTTGAAAAAACATAAGAATGATTTGTTACAGTGTAATTAGCTTTTGTAGAATAATTGATCGTCAAAAAATATCTATGAAACCAAAAATTATCCGCCTTTGTCTCTTATTTATTTTGTTCGTCCCCTTAATTTCCATACTCATAATTGTCAAGCCGAATGCTTCAATGTTCTATTTCAAAAACTCGGTTAAAAATTGAGCTCATCGAACCAGATAAGGGCTTCGCTTATCAGTATCAAATTAATTCAAACTTTCTTGTTTCATCTTCTGACTCAAGCTTGCTTTATGAAAATGGACTCATTCTTACCCGTACTGGATCTGAAAGAGATGTTAGGGATGTTCGAGGTAAATTCGTTTTCCATGAAACCGATGATGAAGTAATCTTATACTTTTCCACTTCGGATGGAAGTGACCCGCAAACGAATCAAAGAGAGTATGTAATTTTTCATCATATACCTTTCTTCTCTCGTCCAATGGGGTTTTTCTATCTGTTTATTGGGACAATGGGCTTGTTGTGGTTTGGCATCATCATGGCGAAACCTCCCAAAAGGAAACAAATCATCCAGGCAATTGGATTACCAAAAATTAAACGTACAACTTTTACTTTAGCTCACTGGAAAAATTTATCTATAATCACCATTATCGCGATTTATGTTTTTGTCTTCATGGAGTGGTTATTTTTTGCAACCAAGCCATCCTTCATGGAAATTATAGGTTGGTGGGAAAAATTTGAAATTTATTTGCTCGCCAGTTTTTTCTTGTCAGTTATCTCAATCGCAATACTTGGGCTATTTGCAGGTCTTGATTTTCTCTTTTCTCGTCGGAAAATTGCCACCTTTCTACCTTTTTTTGCGCTCATCCTTCCATCATTAATATTGTCTCTATTACGTGTTAATGATGGTTGATAACTTCACTTATACAATTTTCAAGTTTGGTGCGGTCACTACTGGGGGTATTTGGAGAGGCATTTATGCTTTTATATTGATCGTTATCTTCATGGAGGTTTTTATCAAACTTTATAAATCTTTGGATATCCAGGAAACCAAAGAAACAAATCCAATTTCAAAGACGCTTACCCTAGTCATGGTAAGTTTGTTAATTTTTTCTGCGATCATCGCATTTTCCTTTCCGAAATATTTTGGTAACGATGCAATAATTGAAGAAGGCAAAATCAGTCAACTCGAAACCAATTTACCCAATATTATTTTGTTAGGAAGTGATGGACTGAACGCCCAAAACATGTCTGTTTATGGATATGAGAGAGATACAACACCAAGAATTAAAGAATTAGCAGGATTCTCAAAATTAGCAGAAAACGCTTTTCCAAATGCGGGAAATTCCGCTGGCTCCGTAATCTCCATTCTGACCGGTAAATTACCCACTCAAACTCGATTGGCTTATCCACCCGACATATTAAAGGGGAGGATGCTTATCAACACCTGCCTCGAATTTTACGTAGCAAAGGTTATAAAAATATTGAAATCGCCGTTCCACATTATGTTGATGCTTTTACGATGAATATGCAAAATGGATTTGACACCGTAAACGGACGCTCGGTAGTCGAGCATAATCGATTTCATTTCTTAAATGAGCTAGGTTATTATGATATTGCTTATTTCATTTCAATATTAATGGAACGGATAGAAGAACGCCTGCTACATTTTTTTTACGTGGAGAAAATGTCAAATCCATATCTAGCTGTAACCCAGCCAAGTGAATATCAAGCAGTTGAAGATCGAGAGAAAATTGATCAACTACTCGATAATGTGATTAATTCTGATGGTCCTGTTTTCGTTCATGTCCATTTAATGGGAACCCACGGCCCAAAATTTTTCCCTAATCAACGAGTGTACTCAAGAGGCAAAGAACAAACTGAACCTTGGATGACAGACTTTTACGACGATGCAATCCTTGATTTTGATACATACGTTGGTAAAGTTATCGATACATTGAGAGCGACAGGAGAGATAGATAATACGATTTTAATTATTTATACGGACCATGCTCAAAAGTACGATGTCAATGTGCGGATTCCTCTACTTATCCACTTCCCAAGGAATGAGTATGCTGGCAATATTCAAACGAATGTTCAAAATTTAGATATTTCTCCAACTATCCTTGACTATCTAGATTTTCCTCAACCTGATTGGATGGGTGGAACCTCCCTACTAAAAATTGATGACCAAAAACAAAGATTGATCTTTAGCACAAAAATTACAGATAAAGTAACTGAAAACAATGGCTATTGGAAACTCGATATTGACCGACTTTCCCCACCTTTTTATCAGTTTGGTTTTGTATACGTTCTTGATTGCCAAAAATGGCATCGGATCGACCTCGATTTGATGCAGTGGGATTCAGGTGAGATTTCTGGACATACTTCTCATTGTAGTGAAAATAAATTGATCTCAATTAATCAGGTTGAAATTGCGGTGATCCAAGGTTTGGATAGTGCGGGTTTTGACACCTCATCCTTTCCTTAAATTTGTGGGGAATGCCGTTTGCACCGGGGGATGTTGAAGCATTGCTAAAGTTTATAGAAACACTATCCATAGAGAAATTCTTTGCGATATAATGAAGGGTGTATTACAATAATAAGATCGATAGGATTTCCGTATGGATACTGTAACAGTTTCCCCAAAATTCCAGGTTGTGATTCCCAAAAAAGTTCGCAACTCGCTCAAGATACAACCAGGGCAGAAAATGCAGGTGCTTGAGTATGGCAAAAATATTGTTTTAATACCTGTGCGCCCGATTGAAGAAGCCCGGGGGTCTTTACCTGGGATTAACACAGATCCCCAGCGCGAAAAGGAAGACCGCGAATTATGAATATTGTTGATTCGTCCGGTTGGCTGGAATACTTTGCAGAAGGCGAAAACGCTTCATTCTTCGCACCGGTAATCGAAGACACCGAACATTTGATTGTTCCAGTAATTTGTCTTTTCGAAGTTTTTAAACGCCTAATGGTACAACGCGGCGAGAATGCGGCCTTGGTTCATATTAGTGATATGCATCAGGGACAAATTGCAGATCTGACCTCATCCATCGCATTGCAAGCCGCAAAACTTTCTGCGGATTTTAAAATTGCAATGGCCGATAGTATTATTCTGGCGACGGCCCACGCTTATGATGCCACCCTTTGGACCCAAGACGATGATTTTGAAGTTATTGAAGGCGTGAAGTTTATTTCAAAGAAATACTAGTAATAAACAATGGAGCCAGCATTGACGGAAACAGACCTGCAACAAGTCTATCAACTTGTAAAATCAGGAAAATCCGCTGAGGCCCGCAAGTTTGTATTACTATTATTACAATCTGACCCACAGAATACATCTACCTGGATGATCTTGGTTCGTACCTATACTGATAAAAACCACTAGATCAAAATATTACAGAAAGCATTGGCTGTGGTGGCTACTTAACTCATCCACTCGAAATTCAGTAGCAGACGGCAACCCGTACCGTGCAAAAACCTCATCCCAAGTAATTTGCTCAAGAAAAACAGCATTTTTCCTCCGGTCGCAATGGGTTGGTAAAACGGGGCCATCTTTCACTTTGGAAAACAAACTCATATGGGTTGGTTCATTCTCAAGCCCATTTTCTCCACCCTTTTAGTCAGCGTCAACATCGGGCGATTATCCGATCAAGAAAAAGATTTGGAAATCAGGGTGCTGCGTCAACAACTGTCCATCTTGCGACGCAAACTCAATCACCCGATCAAGCCCAGTAAGATTGAGAAATTGACCCTGGCCGTTTTGACCACTAAGTTCAAGCAGACAACTCACCAAACCGCAAATCAACTCCGGGATCTCATCCCTAGCTTCCAACCTGACACGGTACTGCGCTGGCATCGTGAGCTGGTTTGTCGTAAATGGAGCTATCCCAATAAAAACAAGGGTGGCCGACCACCGCTCAGCGCTGAGATTGAAATTCTCGTTCTCCGTCTCGCTCGAGAGAACTCCCGCTCCGGTCCGTAATGGCTCCCTGGGGTGGCATCATATCATGAACCACTTCAAGGACCAGATCCTAGCCTGTGACTTTTTCACCGTGGAAACCGCCTTTCTGCAGACCATCTACGTGCTCTTCTGCATCGAATTGGGCTTTCGCCAGGTTCATTTCGCCGGTGTCACCACAAACCCCCATCAGGTTTGGGTTCCTCAACCAGCACGGCAGTTGGTTTGGGAGCTTTCCGAACGAGAAAAGCCTTTGCGTTTCTTGATCCCTGACCATGACCGCTCTTGTTGCCACGCTTTTGATGCGGTTTTTGAGTCCGAAGGCTGCCACGTCTTCCCCACCCCAGTCAAAGCCCCCAACGCTTTCGCAGAACGCTGGATTCGCTCTGCCCGTGAAGAATGGCTCGATCTTATTCTTATTCTCAGGGCTGCTCATCTGCGGCGGGTTTTGACCGAGTACATCGATTACGATAACTCTGCTCGTCCACATCAGGGTATTCAGCAGCGCACCCCCAGGCCTCCAGTACGACCTGCCAGTGGAATTGTACAGTGCAGAAATATCCTCGGTGGCATCATCCACGATTACTATCGCTCACCCACCCTTCCGGCTCTCCCCACTCCTTGAGCTCCCCAATTCGTTTTTCCAAATTTATAAATTTCTGTTCTTCGCGCGTCTCAGTCACGAATTTTGAGCGTTTTTTTTCAATTGGGTTCCCATTTTTCGCCTTGTTCGATAATCATTCTTGGGACCATGATTTTGCGGTACACCGTCTTTTTTGCCATCTTGTTCCTCGCATGATGTTTTTGCGCGGTACGGGTAATTGGTGACATCTTTGGGCTGTTAGCCATTGCAGGGTTCCTGGTCATGGCAGTCTGGGCGATCATGTTGGGAAGAAAATCTAAATCCAATTGATCTAACAATCGCAAAGTTATCAGAGAAAAAGGATCGGATTATCACAGGTGATAAATTGTTTGTGATAATCCGATTTTCTTTAAATCAAGTTGCAAAAATGCGTTTTTAATTGGAGTGATTGATGATGATAATTGAACGATCTCGCAGTTGGACACTCAACCAGAAGCTTTTCCCTTAACCTAAAAGCCGATTGCTACCCTAGCCTGGTTGCCATCCGATATACATCCAATAATACAAATAGCTTATCTTGGATAATTGCCCCGCTATTAATTTTAATGCGGTTCGCGCGAACTTTTTCATATTGCTCAGGCAAATATTGGCTCAACAATGTGAGCGGGATTGCCGTCTTCCCCAAATTACCAAGCAGCTTATGGATGGATGTTTGTACATCATTCGCTGGCCAATAATACCGTGACCGATCGCTAAAACTATATTTGCGCGCAATTGCTTGGGCGCACTCATTTCCAGGGTAATACTTTTCCCAGTGCTCGGGCTGATCCAACATTACTTGATCCAGCACATTAATTAAGTTGGAACGCCCCTGCGGGGGATATAACTCAGCCTCGATCATTGCCAGTGCAAAGATCGCTTCACGAAAAGCAAAAGTCAGGGCTGGGCCAACTTTGAGAATCGCGAAGTGATCTTCGACAAGTCGCTGCAGTGCCAAGGGTGATTGATAATCAGTTGAGTGCGCTTCATAAATCACCGGCTGACCTTCAATAAATTGAGATAATTTCTTCGCGAGATCGCGATTATAGTCGATCACAAAATCATTCCCATATTCCACCCCAGGTTGAACGACGACCGCGATCACGCGCTCCCAGGCAAACTCCAATCCTAGATCATAAAATGCGCGTTGAGTCATCTCAAGCGTTTCCTGGGTATCTTGAACATTCGTGATCTGAAAATCATCATCTGGTTCTTGCGCGCCTCCAGGGATGGGCACCTCTGTACCGATCACATACCGCGGTGCCATATCCCGCCCGCTTTCCAGAAACGTCCCTTCGGCTACCTTTGCCATTTCAGCCGCTCTTAGTGCAATCGTTTCGGTGGACAGAAACCCTTCAGGATCATCGCCCAATTTCATGCTGGCATCTAAATGGATTTTGCTGTAACCAGCTGCAATATAATCCCTGATCAACTGAAATGATTTCCCCATTGCGCTTTCCGCAGGTTCGTGCTGCCATACATTTGGGCCGAGGTGGTCACCCCCTAAAATGAGCCGCTCCGCTGGAAAATCCAACTTATCAGCCAGGCCATGAACATAAGCCACGAAATCCATCGGTTTCATTCCGGTGTAACCGCCAAACTGGTTAACCTGGTTACAAGTTGATTCAATCAATACCGGTATGTCATTCTTGCGCGCGTGGTGAAATACGGTCTCTAAAACAGTAGGATGCGCAGAGCAAATTGAAGTAATCCCCCTTGTCTCTCCGCGTTTCTGAGCCTTTACGATTTCATCCAGGGGATAGGCGAACCCTATGGTCATGATAATACCCTGAGTGCTTCCGCTAATGTGGGCTGACCTTCAAGTCCACCGGATTTTTGAGTGGATAGCGATCCACAGACGATGCCCAACTTTAGGGATTTACGCAATGACCACCCTTTCAGGAACCCATAAACAAAACCAGCATCAAAAGTATCTCCCGCTCCAACAGTATCAACGACCGTCACAGGGATGGCTGGCACTTGAACGCTGGTATCCCCTTCAATGGCCAGCCCGCCGTCTGCCCCCTTTTTGACAGCGACCACTTTTGAATGGGCTGCCAATGCACGGGCGGCGTCTTCTACAGAATCTGTGTTCATCAGAGCACGAGCCTCATTTTCATTGGGGAGAAAGACATCCGTCAAGGGGAGCAAATCGTGAACACCCGTCCACTGCTCAGCAGGATCCCAGTTGGTATCCAGCGAAGTGGTCAATCCCAGGTTACGCGCACGACGGAAAAGATTTTGGATATCTGGATGGAGTTTGGTTTGCAAGAAATAGCTGGCAATATGCAGGTGACGGGCTTGTACCAACAGACCATCCGGGATTTGAGCTGAAGTAAGGGCGTTGATTGCGCCTAAATACGTGACCATAGCCCGGTCGGTGACACGGTTGAGGATGACCGTGAAACCTGTTTTTTGATCGGAGTCAACAATCACATGGGAGGTGTCTACACCGTGATCTTCCATCGCATCGAGCATAAAACGCCCAAGGACATCATTTCCCGCGACACCGATGAAAGCCACTTTTAGCCCTAACCGGGCGGCACCACAAGCGAAGATAACCGATGATGAACCCGGTGTCAGCGCGGCATCTTTGACTAAAATTTCAGCCTGCCCAAATTTTGGTTCCAGATTGGGATCGGTCAGGATCAGATCAGGGTTTATTTCTCCGGCAACGAGTAAATCGAATTTCTTTTCAGGCATAAAGTCTCTCCACTTGACTCCGGGAAGCAGCACCTTCCATGGGACCGAGTTTTGTAACCGCCAGGGCACCGGCAGCATTGGCAAAACGTCCCACCTGTGCCAAAGGTAAGTCGGCTTCTAACCCGGCAATGAAGGCGGCCGAAAAACAATCACCCGCGCCGGTGGGATCCACCTCATCGACAAGATAACCCGGCACTTCCACCAACTTACTGTGCTGAAAAATCGAGCATCCCGCTGCACCCCGCTTGAGCACCAAGATTGCACCAGGTTTCAGTGCCAACTTTTGGGCCGCGCGGGTAATATCCTCCTCGCCTGTGATCGCGAGTGCTTCATCCACCGTGGGCAGCAATAAATCCGCCTGGGCAATATAAGGTTTCAGCATCCCCCTGAATTTATCTAAAGGCATGAGCTCTTCGCGCAGGTTCGGGTCCAGACTGATTTTTCCGCCAGCAGCCAGGGTTATCTCTAGTGCATATCGGCAGGCAGCCCGGCTGTTCTCGTTCAAAGCCAACGTCGAGCCAGAAATATGCAGCCACTTCACGCCTTTAAAGATTTTTTCTGGGAGGGCATGAGCGTCTATTTGACCCGCAGCGGCATGCCGGATGTGAAAGACAAACTCGCGATCTCCGTCATCGTCGTAGGCTACAAATGCGGCACTGGTGGCGTAATCAGGGACACTTTGCAACCCGAGGAGGTCAATGCCTTCAGCAGCCAGCGCAGTATGCAGCATGCGGCCAAAAGCATCCTCACCCACCGACCCGATAAAGGCGGTAGCCAATCCCAGGCGAACCGCGGCAACCGCAAAAATTGCGGGGGCGCCGCTGGCGAAAGGTCCGCGGAATTCACCAGTCTCGCCGAGAGGCGTACCCGCGTTTGGGCGCATAATTTCAACCAGGATTTCGCCCAGAGTGATAATTTCAGTCATTGGAATCGCGCAACTCCTTACGATAGAAAATCCGTTTGTGGCCAATGGGTAAATCATCAAGAATCCCCCAAGAAACATAATCGTGTTTTTCGTAAAAGCCAGGGGCTTGAAAATCGAGTGTGTCGAGATGAACGTGCCGGCAGCCGCGGCGGAATGCTTCTTCCTCCGCCATTGCCAGCATTTTGCTGCCATTTCCGCTTTGGCGCACGTGCTCAGCCACCCAGAAAAGGGAAATATACAACCAGCCCCAGTAAGTATTGCCAACTAATCCACCAATTACACGGTCATTAGCATCCCTTATAATTATATTCAGCGGTTGATATTGTGCATCTGATACAAATTGCAGATTGTAAGCAGTCAACCCATCTCGTATGATTTGAACATCATCAGGATCAGGAGACGCTTCAAAGGTAAAGGTAAACTGATCGCTCATCACAGCTTAGTATTCAGTATGCCAAAGGTAGTTTAGCTTAGGTGCAGGATAGAAATCCGTCCACGGTTTGGCGAGGGCTTTGCATAGAGCCGTCAGGCGGGATATTCGTTCTCGTGCCGTGGTTTGCAAAAATACAGCCCGCTCATGGGGTGCCATTCCAACAGCTTCTTTCCAAACTGCGCGACCAACCGCGATGCCGCTGGCACCAGCATTACAGGCAGCAATAACCTGACGCAGGAATGTGTCATAATCCACCGCGGCGGAGAGTAAAATCCACGGGACAACCGAGGCTGCGGCGAGTTCAGCATAGGCGGCAGCCCAGGCAGTTTCGTCGGTGTTGCCCGTGTCGAGCGGAAACTCAGCTTTGAGCAGATCGACGCCTAGAGGTGTGAGTTTGCGCGCGGTCTCGACAACCACGTAACGTTTTTCATCTGAAGTCAGCTTCTTTTCGTTCGGATCGAGGGGATAGGAAAGCGGTTCTAACATAACGCCCAGATCATTTCTTTGGCAATCATCTGCAACCTGTTGCGTGAATTCTTCGATCTCAGGCGCGGTGGGAGAATTGGGGTGATAGTAGACCAACAATTTAATCATGCTGGCACCCATGCGTTTTGCTTTTTCGACGCTCCAGCCTGGCAAGATCCGGCTCTGGCGGGCTGTTGGATCGCCCATGTAGCCGGTGGCTTCCACAGCGACAACCAAGCCCGCGTCTTTAGGGATTACACCAGCGGCCACGGCTTGGGCGGCTGAATATTCGGGATCGAGTAAAACAGCCGTCGCTTCACTCGCTAATGCTGCTGTCACTTCGAGTTTAAAATCTGTGAGGGCTGAATCTGGCACCGAGGTTGGGTCTGAGGGATTGAGCGCGCGGCGCAGATTTTGGCGGTGATCTATTGCCAGACAGGTGAAAGTACCGCGGGGGGAGGCACACTGTTGTAAACCGCGTATTTTTCCGATGGTTGGTTGCATCTACTAATTTCCTTTTTTATAAAAATATGGATTTTATGGACAGGTTTCCAGCCAGGCATCCAGGTCACGGTGCTTGAGGATGGTGCTGAACCCAAATTCTTTCGACTGACGACAGTAATCCTCAAATTTGCCCGGAAGGTCCGTGTATTCAGCGGCGAAGACGGGTTTACCAACCTGGATATACGGCCGCATATCCTCGGCCCAATTGTAATAGAAAGCATCTTCGGTGATCGCAAAATCGTAAATATCTACGAGATCCTTGGTTTGGTCGGGCGCATTCTTCTGCCCGATAGCCAGACCGCGTTTGTGCGCCTCCTCAGCCAGCCAAAGAGCATAACGCAGCTGATCTTCATAAGTCAGTGGAAAACCAGTATCGTTATCCCAAATTTGCATATTATCTGGCTCAACACCATCAAATCCTTTGGCAGCGCAATCATCCAGGCGTGCCAGCATGATAGGAGCTAACAGGTCGATGCGACGGATATCCAACCAGCGTTCGCCGCTCCAACCCTCGTAGTTGTTGCCCAAAACCTCTGCGGGGAATTGGTCAGCGTCGGTGCGCCAATTTTCATGAGAGCCAACGCTGATATAACAGATCACTTTGGCATCCAGCGAATGGAGCTTATCAACCACAGATTTATGCACACCCAGGTCGATATCCCAAACCTCCACCTGGAGGTCAAAATCGAGCTTACCGCCACCGAGTTGCCACTGCCAGGTCAACCCAGCGGTGGGCTGCCACCATTCAATAGCTGGAGTAGCGGGAGGCGTTTCGGGCATGGCAATATCCTCCGATGAAGGCGGCTCCCCTTCTGAGCCAGGTGATGAACATCCACTCAAGAAAGGGAGCAAAATTCCAAAGAGCAGAAAAAATCCAATTAAGCGGAGCATCTTATACTTTATGATGTTTAAATTGAGGTAAATAATCTTTGTGTTGGGCAAAGAGTTCGTTGGTCATCGCTTTGATCTCTGCCAGCGAGAGCACGGCCGCCGTCAACGGATCGTGGCAAATGGCGCGGTAAATCGCAACGGGATCGCCAGCGAGTGATGCATCAATCGCCATCTCTTCGATATTAGCGCTCAAATTGGTCATCAAGGCGCATTCCGCGGGCAGTGCGCCGACGTGGATGGGTTGGAATCCTGCTTTATCAACCAGTACTGGCACTTCTACGCAGGCACCCTGGGGCAGATTGGTGACTAAATTTGTGTTGGGCACGTTGCCGTTGAATTTGAAGGCTTGGCCGCCCATCAACGCATTGATGATATAAGCAGCATACTCATGGCCGCGTTCCAAATCGTCGCTGGTGACTTCTTTTGCCAGCTCGACCCGCACGCCATCCTTCCAGGTTTTTTCGGTCTGCTGATATTCCTTGAGGATATAGGCATATTCACCGGGATTCCAACCGGTACCATGCGTGCAGTATTTCTCGATCAAGTCTGGGCGTTTGCGGAACCACCAATTGTATTCCGAGTTATGCCCGCTGGATTCTGTAATATAGTAGCCCAATGCCAGGTAAATTTCGTTGCGCACTTGCTCTTCATTGTAGACTTCTTCGCGCTCGGTGATGGCCTTGTGGATCAGAGGATCAGCATCGACACCATTCCATTTGTAATCGAGGTACCAGGCCATATGGTTGATCCCCGCGCAGGTATAGGTGATCTCTTCATAGGGCGCGCCGATCCACTCCGCCAGCATCATGGCGGTACCCTGCACTGAGTGGCACAGACCGGTGACGGGTATGAAGGTTTGGCGCTGGATGGCAGCGCACAACATTGCCATCGGGTTGGTGTAATTCAGCAGCACCGCGTTAGGACAGTAACGTTCCATATCACGCACGATCTCCATCATATCGGGCAGAGTGCGCAGGAAGCGGAAAATGCCGCTTGGCCCACGCGTATCACCAACGTTGATATCAACGCCGTATTTTTTGGGGATTTCGATATCATGCCGCCAGACTTCGGTGCTGCCCGACAGAATCGTTGTCAAGACCACATCGGCCCCACGGAGAGCCTCAACCCGATCTAGGGTGGCCTCCACTTTGGCAGGCTGACCGCCGGCTGCGACGATTTTGCTCACGGCTTTTTGGACAAATTCCAGTCGCTCGGGGTTGATATCCATCAAGCTGATGGTGGCGTCTTGCAACAACGGAAAAGTCAGGATGTCCCGCACCAATCCTGTGGTAAACCCGAGGCTGCCCGCACCGATAAATGTAATTTTGGTCATGTGGTCTCCTATTTTCTTTTATTTCATCCTTATATTATTTTTGGCACGCAAAAACCATGCCATCATTTTCAGTAACTATATCTGAATCATCGTAAGCGGTGGTGACAACAATCGTCTTGAATCCAACGGCTTTGAGCAGATTTTCGAACTCCGAACGGATGTACAGACGCTCACGGTAATCGAAGACCTCTACCTCAACCAGCATACCGCCTACATATTTCTCATACTTATTCCAACACCTGCCCACCCGTTCCGCTTCGATATCGCCCCAGACATTGGTTTCGAAAACTACTGATCCGTCCGGGTAATCGGTCACTTCATGGCTCGATTCACCCGGTTTGCCAAAATTGTTCAAATGCGCAGGTGGGCGCACATCGACGACAAACCAGCCGCCATCCATCAGGTGCGCGGCTATTTTTTTCAGAGAACGAACAGCAATTTCATTATCGTAGATATGACCAAACGATCCGCCAGGAATAAAGATGAAACCATATTTTCGGGGAAGTTGCATCACTTCGAGATATTGTTCGAATAGCAGGGGATTAAAGTCCGAATGCCTCACATTTTTGCCGGCAAATTTCGAGCATGTGCGCTGACAAATCTAAGCCGTCTGCATCTGCACCTGTCTTAAGGAATGGAATCAAATTCAAACCCGTCCCACACATTGGCTCCAAAACAGGATTTTGCTTCCCAAGTTCCTGCCACCTACGAAGATAGAAATTGAAAATCTCATCCTGCTCGGTACCAATATCGTAACCTTGTGAACGTATTTTTCCATAAAAAGATTGACGCATCAACTATCTCCTAAAACCTTATGGGATTGCCCACTCACTGGAACCTTTAACGGGTTCAAAGCCTTTATTAATGCGTATTCTACCTAACGAACGATCAGCAACATAGGGTATATAACTGTGGGAATATTCCGGGAAGTCGATGAGTAAATTATCCTTTGAGACCCGACATGGTGAAGCCGCGAATGATCCAGCGTTGGAAATACAAGAAAATAAACAGAATTGGGACTACCATCAAAATCGTGGCCGCGTTGGTAATACCCGGATTTGTGCTGTGTTGAGAGTTGTACCAGGTCAGGATGACCGGGAGGGTACGTTTCTCGATCGTTGTGATCACGATCATCGGCCAGAGATAAGCGTTCCAATTGCCCATAAAATTGAGCACACCCAAGGTAGCTAATGGTGCGCCAAGTAAAGGTAATACGATACGCCAATAGATTTGCCATTCGGAAGCACCATCAATCCGGCCAGCGTCCAGCAGTTCGTTCGGTAACGACTCGATAAATTGTTTCATCAGAAAGATACCAAAGGCATCGGTAGCACTGAAGACGACCAGGCCCCAAAGTGAGTTCAGCAGTCCAACTTTTGCCAAAATCAAGTAACCAGGAATCATAGTGATTTGGCTGGGGATCATCAGCGATAGTAATATCCATCCGAATAGGATGTTTTTGCCACGAAACTGGTATTTAGCAAATAAGAAACCAAATAGAGAGCTGGTAAACAATGTAGTGGCGACGTTAAAGATTGCGACAAACGCGCTATTGGCATAAAAGCGGGTTATCGGAAGCTTAGGGTCCGTCAGGATTGTGCGATAGTTTTCCAATGTGGGGTTGGCCGGCCAAAAGGTGGGAGGGACTTGAATAAGTTCAAGCGCAGTTTTGAAAGATCCCAAAATCATCCAAATAAATGGCATCAGGGTCATTAAAATACCGGCAAACAAAATGAAGTACACCAGATAGCTACCGAAACCGCGCCGCTTTTAAACCAGCGCGAGGTGGAACTTTCAATGGTTGTGATCTGAGATGACATTTTAATACTCCCAATCCGTGCGCAGTACACGCATCTGTACGACCGTCACAATCATCACAACCAGGAATAAGATAAACGAGACTGCAGCTGCCCAGCCCATCCGTTGGAAGCGAAAGGCGTTATTATAGATATCCAGCATTAAAACTCGTGTTTGATGATTGGGTCCCCCATCCGTCATCACCTGAATAACATCGAAAACCTGAAATGACGATAACATGGTCATCACACAGACAAATAGCAAAGTAGGTCGCAAGAGGGGGACGGTGATTTTGCTAAAAACGTGCCAGGGGTTGGCACCATCAATCATAGCAGCTTCTTTTAATTCATTCGGGATCGCTTGTAAGGCGGCGATGAAGATCACCAGGTTAAAACCGTAGTCTGCCCAAATATAGGCGATTATCACAGCCAGCATCGCAATCGGGATACCGACGATTTCAGCCCGCGGATCAGAGAGCCATGCGACAGGCTTACCTCCCAAAAAGCGGACAATGGAATTTATCAGACCGGCTTGGGGGTCATACATATATGCCCACATCAGCGCTACACCGACAGATGCTGTCAATACAGGTAAAAAATACACCATGCGAAAGATATTTTTGAAGTCGAGAGTTGACAAACTCTATGAGTGCGGCCAATGGCAGCGTGATTGCTAGGTTTACTGCTAGAACAACGAAAGCAAAGATCAGCGTATTTACAAGGCTGATGCGGAACTGTCTAGCCTCCAGGGAAACACCGGTAAACATATTTTGAAAATGCTGCAAACCCACGAAAGGATTGCTGCCACCTAAGCCTAAAAAGGGGCCTCCGGCTCGTGCGGGGCTGTACTTGAAGAACATAAGGATAAAGGCCCACAGGAGCGTAAAAAGTCCAATGGACATGTACAGAACCATTGGGATGGTCACACTAAGAACAAACCGGCGTTGTCCTATTTTCAACCCACTACCTCGGTTATTTTCTTTCTTTTGTCTGCGTTTGAACATGGCGGACCTCCTAGGAGGAGTAAAAAAATAATTGCGCTTATAGAAGGAGCACCTAAGTGCTCCTTCTACAACATGATCTATTCGAATGTGGCGTTGGCTTCAGCGTCTATTGCTTCGAGCGCTTCATCAACTGTTTCAATCCCTTGTAATGCATTCAGCAAGTGAGGGAAGAGGATGTCATAAACTACCAAGTCGCGGTCGGGCATATTTCCTAAGTAGCTGCCGTAAGGGAGCAATTCCAGGGCATTTGCGACCCAAGGCATCTCGGTGGCAATTTCTTCTAATTCGGCAACCCCAGGCAGTGCCGGAATAGTACCGCTGGCCAGGTTCCATTGGAGAGCATTTTCGGCATTGGTGGTTGCGAATTTAGCAAAATCCCAGGCAATATCTTTGTGAGGGCTGTTGGGTGAAACAACCAGACCCCAGCCAGAGTCTGCTACGAAGACGGGATCTCCTTGGTGGGAGGGCAGCCAGGCATAATCCCACTCGTCAGCAAAATCGGGGAAGTTAGCTTGTCCTTCAGCAATCATCCAGGTACCGATATAACCAACAGCTACTCGACCTTCGTAGAAAGCATCGCCAACCCAGTTTTCATCATCGTTGAACAGGATGGGGTCTACCACGCCCGCTTCAACCGCGCTCAACATCCATTCCAGGGTGGCTTTAGCCTCAGGCGTGTTGAAAGTAAACCCGGTTTGATCGGCGTTCCAGTAGTCGCCACCACGCTGCTTGATTCCCGCCAGGAAGTCAAATGCCATAGCATCACTGGATGTAAAATGATAACCAGCGACAGTCATTGTGCCGGTATCATCTACTTCGACGAGAGCTTGCGCGTCGGTTAATAAAGCCGTCCGATCTGCCCAAGCAGGCGGGAAGGTAACGCCCGCGGCTTCAAACTTGGTTTTATTAACTAATACGCCGCCATATTCCAGATTGAACTCTTGGGGAAGGCCATAGAGGGCGCCATCAACGATGAAGCCACCTATGGGAGCACCATAAAAGGTATCTTCGGCGGCAGCAACCGTCATCACATGATCAGGTGCGGGGGCCAATCGCTCAGCATATTGAGATGTCCAAGTACCGAACAACTGGAGGATATCGGCTTCTTCGCCTGCGGGCATGGCCGTTTGCAGAGTTTGGATATAGAGGTCATAATCGAAGGTTTCCAAGGTAATTTCGACATTGGGGTTTTCCTTCATGTAGGCTGTGATGATGGCTTCATAACCGGCATTAAAAGCATTGTTTTGATGCGTCCATAATCGCAGGCTAACTTTTTCTTCCATTGCGGGTTCTTCCCCACCGGTATCACCAGGTTCTGCAGGCGCTTCAGTTTCTGCTCCCCCACCACAGGCGGTCAGAAGCAAACCAACTGCCAGTAACAGGGTAAAAACTAAGATCAATTTCTTCGTCATCATTTTTCTCCTTGAAAGTTATTTTTATCTAAACCAGAATTTAGAATGATAGGGTTTGTCTTATCAATAAGCTGCCTCCTTTTCTTTTCTCATGGCAATCATTTTTTTCATTTGTTCGTTCTTGAGGGGCAAGATTGCTATAAATTTTCAACATCCAGGTGAACAACAGCGCTTAAATTGCGAGGGTTGTCAGGGTCAAGTCCTTTAGCTATTGCCCGATAAAAAGCCATCAACTGTAAAACTGGTAAATAGAGTACATTCCGCGCTGCTTCTGGCAAATCGCTCTCAAAAGCAATCGTTGTGTCTGATTCGCCCAAAGACAAAATTTGACCTCCAAGAGCTCGCATTTCTTCGAGAACGGTTTGTTCATGATTCGAGTTCATTGAAGATCGCATGCCAATTACTGCGGTGGTATTCGTGACCATCGACATTGGACCGTGGCGAAATTCAAAGAAGTGGAAGGGCTCGCTATGTGTCAGGGTCATTTCTTTCATCTTTAGATTTGTTTCGCAAGCCAGGCCATAACGCGGTCCGCTGCCCAAAAAATAGAACCGATCCAGGTCAAGGTTTTCACCAAAATTACGGGCCTGATGATCATATTTTTGGATAATCTTTTCACCCAAGGGTGGCAGTTTTGCCATCGCAGATAATAGATCGGTTCGATCCGCTAAAATCGCTGCAAAAGCGGTTGCTGTAACATACATAGAGGCAAAAGACCGCGTTTGAGCCACACTTTCTTCCTGTCCGGCCGGGATGCTAAGGGTCAGATCGCCCAACTCAGCTAAGGGCGTGCCATCATAATTTGTGATCACCACCACTGGTCCACGGTTCGCAGCCTTGAATTGCTGCACGGCGGCGACCGTTTCTGTCGTGGTCCCCGACCGACTGATCGCAATCAGCATGGTTGATGGGTCAGATTCGTAAACTGTATCTGGATAAAGGATTAACTCCCCGCCGGGGACCGCTCTTGCGCCACGCCCAGTCAATTGCTGGAATAGAGATGCTGCTGCCAGGGAAAGATAGTAGGTGGAGCCACAGCCGGTGAACAAAACCCGACTTGGTGGGTGGTCATTCCAAAGCTGGATGACCTCACTTTTTTTAGATTGGGTCACTTCCAAGGCCTGCGCCCACGCTTTGGGCTGACTGATAATTTCTTGGTATGTGTATTTACCTGGCTTTGTCATTTAAATCTCCATTCAATCCAAGGATCTTCTTTGCGTTTAGGAAATAGATTTTTTCAAGCACGTCATCTGGGAGATGCAACCCATAAATCTGCCAGCGCCCCTGTCCAGGGATTTCTGCGGAACCGTAATGGAAGTACTCATCATCAGTTTCAAGAAAACGGTAATAAATTCGGTAGGTCTTAGGGTCTGGTCCCATATCGGTTCCAAATAGGATGCGATCCGCATAATCCAAGAAGAACTGACGGGAGGTGTACGGTTGGCGGCCAAGTTCGGAAATACGAGCGGAAATATCCACATAGAAGTTGGGTGCGCGATCGAGTAAATCACGGACCCAATCCAAATTTTCGGCATAGCAGCCCACATGCGCACCGATAAAGCGTGTTTTCGGATGGTCGGCAACTAGATTTGCCAACTGCTTTATGATGGTGGTGAAAGGGGGGAAAGGCGGGCTAGGAAAGTGCCAATCAGGATGAGTTTTCAATTCTTCCCACCGTTCGTTGTGTGCATTGAGGGGATCGAAAAAAGCCACAGGGTCAGCAACATGGATCAAAACGGGAATTTCCAATTCAGCGGCTGTCCCCCATAAGGGATCCAGGCGAGGATCGTCTACGGCAACCAGATTCCCTTCGGAGTCATGAACCTTTAATCCAAAATTTTTCCAAATTTTCAAACCTTGTGCTCCCCATCCAACTTGCTCCCGTAAGCGTTTCGCCGCCCATTCACCAAATCCATTCCCTTTGTCGGGCCATTGTGTCCAATTAACACCCCCAAAGTGGATAAACCGATCCGGCGCGGCCGCTTTGTAAGTATCCAGATGGCGTTGAAGCACATCTTCTCCCCAACCGCCATCCAAATCTACAAAAGTCTTAACACCGGCAGTATCCATGTTCACAAGAAAATCTTGTACTGGTATTCTGTCTGATGGATTGAAAGGGGCTCCGATATGGTTATGAACGTCAATGACTTGGAAGCGCGGTTTTTGAATTCGTGTGATTTTGGTTTGAAGTTTCGAATGGGGAGAGAATTCATGAAGTAGCATAATTATCTAAAGGAGATAAATCAAACAACCATGACATGAACACCAATTTCTACTAGCTTTTCAACACATTCAGTTAATATGCTGGTATCCGTAACGATCACGTTTGCCGATGTTACGGGTGCAACCAACACTGAACTGATACGCTCAAACTTGGAGTGATCAGCAACAATCACAACCTGACGACCAATACTCATAATGGCTCGATCAGTCATGACTTCAGGAAGGAAATCACTGGTGAAACCACTGTTGGCATCGATGGCATGCATACCAAGGAATATTCGATCTGCTCGGAATTCCTGCACAGCTTGTTCTGCTACATGCCCTACCATTGAAAGTTCTGTCGGTCGCAGCATACCGCCAATAACAATCAATTCAATTCCTGGATGGCTGGCTAACTCATTGACCACTGGCAAGGAATTGGTGATAACGGTTAAATTTATATCTGGAGGAAGATTCCGAGCGATCTCGATGACTGTTGTCCCGCTGCCAAGAAAGACTGTTTCATTATCTTGGATCAATCCAGCAGCAGCTTTTCCAATGCGCTCTTTTTCAGCTGGCTTTTCGCGAATGCGCTGCATCATGGGGGGTTCTTTAGAAGTTTTTTCCGCCCGAACCGCGCCACCGTGGGTTCGCCGAAGTTGACCCAGCCCGTCCAACTCTTCCAGGTCTCGCCGCGCCGTAGCCTCACTGACCCCGAATTGCGCGCTTAATTCTTGGACAGTTACACGCCCTTGTTTATTTACGAGTGTTCTGATTTGATTGTGTCTTTCTGCTTTGAGAAGATTATCGTTTATGTCCATTTACGTGCTCGTTTATGATTGTATATATCGATAATAGCACAATATCAAACACAAGTCAACATTTATTTGCTTATTTATGAAATATTTATGGATTTTTTAAATCTTTGCGAGTTGAAATAAGTGAGCCTAAGAAATGTAGCCCACCATGGCTTATGGTGGGGGGGTTTTGTTGTTTTTACGGAACGTATTGGCAACCTTCGTCCCCAAACATCCATAGACCATTTCCCCCGCGTCAGGCGGCATGGTTTTTTAGCTTTCCATATATACTGGATGGATTATCTCAATCCAGGGAAGGAGACGCCCTATACTAAGTTTTTATGATTAAAGTCTGTAATGTCTTAGAGAAAATTTTAGGGAATTAAACAAATCGTTCCAACCTGACTTGTAAATGACGAGTAATTCCACCTTGAAGTGGCTCGGGATGGGTCCGTTTAGGTAATTTTGTTTTAGTGAACGATAAATCCTGAAGCGCAACACCAAACTTAGAAACAATCTTCTATTAATCCAATAGATTCAAGTGTTAGCTCATCCCTGACAAAGGTTGAAAATAAAAAGCACCTTGACTTTTATATTGTGACCCAACTTCCCAATATTGATATCGCCACAATGCTGATCACACCCACAGATAAAGCCGCGGCTAAACCCACCAGAAACGGTTTGCTTCCGAGTTTCTTCAACGTTTGAAAGTTTGTACTTAAACCAACACCAGCTAATGCCATAACCAGGAAAATTTCAGCTAGATTTTTGATGAAAGCGATGATCTCTGACCATGTTTTCGCAGACCAAAGCCCGAAGGCACTGCCACCCGCATTTATGCCCGCATCGCCTATTGAGCGAAAAACAGCCATCAGGAGAAATCCCAGAATAAAGACTGGGAACAATTTCGCAAAGGTGGTCTTCTGTCCCTTGAATTCCTCCTGGCCACGCGTGCTTTGTCCATAGCGATAGGCCATAAAGGGGATGACAACGGCCATAAAAACATTGCGAACCAATTTGGCAATCGTCGCAACATCCAAGGCCACAGGTTGAGAAAACACATCCGCATAGATTTTCGCAGCCCCCACAACTTGCGCAGTTTCATGCACCGCAGTTCCCAGGAATAACCCAGCTTTGACCGCATCCCCGGCAAAGATAACGTGCGCCAAATACGGGTACGCCAGTGTAGCAAACAAACCAAAGATGGTGATCACTGCCACCGCATAGGCCAATTCTTCTTCGTCCGCATCAATGGCCGGGCTGGCTGCAACAATAGCCGTCACCCCGCAAATGGAGGTACCAATCGCAATGAGGGTACCCAAACGCTCCGGGAGGCGCAGGCGGTTATTAATTCGAGTTGTGATGAACAGGCCACCTAAAATACACAAAACCACAATGGGAATTCCAAAAAACCCCAATTTAAAAATATCGAAAATTGTCAGGCGGACACCTAATAATATAATACCCAAACGCAAGATTTTTTTAACCGAGAAGCGCAATCCAGGATTCAATGATTTGGGGAGCGGAATCAATGCGCCAACCGCCAACCCGAGCACAATCGCCAGCAGTACCGGGGAAATAGGGCTTTTATCAAAGCCCATCAACCGCACGCCAATCTGTTCACTCAACCAAAAACTGAGCCAGGTGAGCGCAGTAACCGCCAGCAAACCGGGGATCAATTGAGGAAGTTCGGTTACCGTAACACCTAGGAGGTTCTTTTCCCAGGCACTCATTTTGCGTATTGAATGTTTCGATGTCATTGAATTACTGTTCCTTCAAACAGAAGAACGAACATTATTTTTTTCTGTTAATTTCAAGTGTGCCACTCCAGCAGACCTGAACCATCATCCGCCGCCAACAGGTGAAAACACTTTTACTTCATCCTTTTCTGAAATGATTGCGGCTTCCACATCAACATTTTCGCCGTTGATCACGACCAAATGCACCTCTCCCAAAGGGATCCCCGCAGCCGTCAAAACATCCTGCAACCGCGCAGGTTGTTCCAGTTTAACCGCCAGCCAACTTTTTTTCTGGGGGTGATAAAAATTTAGGTGTCCGCCGAGGTAAATTCGCATACCTGTTTACTACTCATCAAGTCCGCTGCCCAGCCCAGGGACAGGGATTTCAGACGGTCAAGGGTGGGTATGCCGGTTTCGGGATCCCAGCCTTTCAGGCCATATAAAACAGTCAGCGCTAATTCAAATTCATCGCGAGGGAAAACCTCACCTTTCAGAGCGCCGTTTTCTAAGGGGCCGAAAAGTCGTTCGGGTAAAGTATCATCTTTGCGAGTAAAGCCCTCTCGGGCATTGAAGACCCGCGCCAGATTGGTGGCGCGCTCTCCGATCTCCAGCAAATCGTCCAAGTTCAGATCCCAATCCGTGGCCGCGTTGACCGATTCCAGCACCTCGTTCATCTGAATATACGAGCGCGGGGCCGGGCCAAAGAAACAATATCCGATCACCTTTTCGAGGCTGGTGACTTTCTCCAAAATATAAAACTGGCGCATTTTTTCATCATTCATACTGAGCGAGGGCTGCGGCTCGGTAATCCCCAAAGGTGCGGCGTTTTTGAAGGGAATCCCCTCCGCATTGGCGAGCATCCCATCGTGGGCGACTACCAGATGATCGGCACCAATCTCTGAAATGGCGTAGCCCATGCCAACGTTGTATTTACCGCGCGGCTCGTGCATTGGCAGTTCTTGCCCCTTCACATGGAGGGCAAAGTAATGCGCCTCGCCACCAATTTTTTCAGCAGCCCGGCGCACACCCTCAGCCAACAAATCGCCGATCCCTTTGCGCAGCGCGATCCATTCAACCATTGTCACCATCGCTTCAACGTTGCCAAAACGCAGTTCCAGGCCGTCGGTATCTTCCAGGGTGAGCAAACCGTGCTCGAAACACTCCATCGCAAAAGAAATCGCCATGCCGGTGGAAATGCTATCGAGCATATATGCGTTACAAAGCTCATTGGCTTTAGCAATCGCGTGAAGATCGGCAACCCCGCAGTTTGGGCCTAAGGCCCCCAGCAACTCATATTCTGGCCCGCCATAAACAGATTGTACGCCATCGACCTGCACTTCACGCTTGCAGCGGATCGCGCAGGCATAGCAACTGCGCCTGGCAGTGAGCAATTCGCTCTCGTAGGCCTCCCACTTGATTTCATCCACGTTTTCAATCGCGCCATGTAAAAAATTTCGGGTTGGCAGCATGCCCGCGCTGTTCAGCGGTTCGACCAACCCTGGCGTTCCGGTATCTTGCAGGCTCCAGGCTTGTGGGTTATCTTTGACCCGTTTTGCCAACACACGTCCCAAATTCATCAAAGACTTTGGATCACGCGCCATTTTCTGATAACGAGTGCTGCCACGGACCGCGACCGCTCGCAGATTTTTGGATCCCATCACCGCACCCATCCCGTTACGGCCGTTAAAATGCCGGAGTTCATTGGTGATCCCGGCAAAACGGACCAGATTCTCACCTCCGGGGCCGATTTGTAAAACCCGGATTTTGTCATCGCCCAACTCGGCGCGGATCATTTCCTGGGCTTCGGCGGTTTTCTGTCCCCAAAGGTGATGCGCACTCCGAATTTCTACCTCGCCATCCTGAATCCAAAGATAAACAGGTTCCACGGCTCGACCCTTGAACACAATGGCCTCGAACCCGGCCATTTTGAGTTCTGGTCCCCAAAAACCACCTGCTTCTGATTCACCATAGCCCAGCGTCAGCGGCGAGCGCGCCGACACAGTGTAGCGAGTGGCGGTTGAAACGGGTGCCCCGGTCAGCAGGCCATTGGCGATCACCAAAACATTCTCCGGTGAAAGCGGGTCTACGTCCGCGGGCATTTCATTCAATAAAATATATCCGGCCAGCGCTTTGCCGCCAGGATATTGGCGATAGAATTTTTCGGAAAGCTGTTCAACCCTCCATGAGCCTGCTGTTAAATCTACTCGTAAAACTTTACCTGTTGTTCCGTACATTTTTCACCTCTCAAATGATCACAATAAAATCACAAAACCGCAAAGTTCTTTGGAGAACTTATTTTCCAACTTAGCAGCTTTGGGTTTTTGTCGTAATTCAATCCCGATAAGGTATGGTTGCAGCGGCATGCGGCAGCACCGCAACGCGTTCACCGGGTGGCAAATCGATCAGGGCGGCATCCACAGCAGTTTGCAAATCATCGACTGGATTGAGTAATAAAGCCCGGGCAAGATCATCATCCATTTCTGAGCAAAACATCAATTGGGCCTGGGCAGTATCGCGGGCAAACTGAAAGGCTTTGTGCGGACCAATGCGGAAACCCTCAGCCTGGAACTGCAGTAGCACCTCAGCGTAAGATTGCTTGCCTACGATCCACTCTTCATAATGCGGGCTGCCTGACCCTTCACCACAGGCCGCGGCCAGAATTACCGTACCGCCGGGGCGGATGATCTTCACTGCGGAAGCCAGCGCTTTTTGCGATTGGTAAACGTTGATATCCTTGGGATGGCCGCCAGGGGCGGCAATTACCAACCCATAAGTATCTGGCACCATCACCTCCGCGACCTGCCGGGAGAGTGAAATACCAGCTTTCATCACGGCTATCGGAGCACCAGCCAATACCTGCACGATTTCTTTTTGCTGGTTAAGAATGGCGTTAAGTGCCAGATCAACGCCGATCATTTTGCCGATTTCTTCGATATCTTGCCGGGCAGGATTCGTCGCGTAAGTGCCCATTTGCGCTTCAGGATCGGTCATCAGGGTGTGGTTCATATTGATGGTTTGCAAACCCGAAAGACCAATCGCAGCACTTTTCACGCCGCCAGAGAAGCCCACAAACTGGTGCGGTTCGATATTGCCGACCACAATTTTGAACTCCGCCTGCACATAATCCCGATTCGACCAGACTGGCGTGCCTTTCGTTGTTTCTCCCAGGAAGACCAGGCGGTCAGGGTCTTCGGAATCGTGAGAAACGACCCGGTAGCGCTGCAAAATTTCGGGGGGTAAGATGGCCGGGAATTCTGATTCAGCCATCAATGGATGGGTGCCGACAGCGACATAAAAAGTGATCGCTTCTTCAGGAATTCCCAGCGATTCCAAGCGGGCGAGTAGCGGGATCAACAGAAATTGGTGCGGGACCGGGCGGGTCTTATCGTTGATAGCGATGCCCACTGACTGCGAGTCCGCGTAATTGGCCCACTCTATCCCGCCCAGCAAATTATCCAAAGCAGCAGCAACCACCCCAAAAGGATCCGGCGCGGCGGGCGTGAAGGGAATATCAATGATATCCACACCAATCCTCTCAGGGATCCGGGCGGTCAGGTGGACATGTCCGTAAGGAATTTGGATTTCCATCATTCTCTTGGGGGTGTGATTGGTGCCAGACCAATCACACCCCCATAACTAAACTACGCACTGCGATAGAGTTTGGTAATGACAAAATCATCGTGACGCAGCGTTTCAGCGCTGGTCAGGCGGCCGTTGATCGTGCGGGCCATCATTTCCATGGTGCGGTCTGCCGCGCCGTCCAAATTGTACTCAAACCGCAATAATCCAGTTACATCTACGTCAATATGCTCTGACATGGTTTCAACTGTCAATGGATTTCCGGAAATTTTGACAACCGGGAGAACAGGGTTACCCACAATATTGCCCTGACCAGTGGTAAAGAGATGAAGGGTTGCTCCTCCTGCGCAGCATAAGGTGACTTGTTCAGCCGCAGCGCTTGAAGAATCCATAAAATATAAACCTGGAGGCCCATGCGGTTCTTCAGCTTGATCGAGGTATCCAACCACCTTGCAGTTGCCCATCTTTTCCACATTACCTAAGGCTTTCTCCTCAATGGTAGTCAGGCCACCGCGAATATTGCCTTCGGTGGGCTGGGAACCCATCAGGTTAACGCCCTGGGACTGTACTAAATCTTGATAATCGTCGAACGCTTTTTTAAATCCGGCCTCAATTTCTGGGGTAACACAACGTTCCATGATTTTGTCTTCAGCACCGGTAACTTCGGTGGTTTCCCCAAAAATCATGGTGTTGCCCATCTTTTCTAATCTGTCAAAGACGCGTCCCACGGTGGGATTGGAGGCTAAGCCGCTGGTGGTGTCGGATTCACCGCATTTGGTGGACACCAAAATCTCGTTCCACTCAATGGGTACGCGGGGGAGCTCGGTGGCGTAGTGTACAAATTCTTTTGCTTTACGAGAAGCGTCAGCAATTGTCTGCAAATCACCAGTGCGTTCAATACTGAAAGCTGCCACAGGCTTGCCCGTTTCGGCAATTTTATCGGCGATGTGGTTGCTCCAATTAGGCTCGATTCCGATCACGATTGCCGCAGCAACATTGGGATTTTTGCCATGACCAATTAAGGTATTGAAGGTCAAATCCAAATCGTCCCCAAATTGCAAGCGCCCATAGGGATGCGGCAACGCAAAGGTACCACGGATCAGGCGTTCAACTCCTGTTACTGCGGCGTTGGAAATATCATCAACAGAAATGATCAGAACGTGATTGCGAATGCCAACCCGGCCATTCTCGCGGCGGTAACCGGTGAGGGGAATATCTGTATATTTCGTCATCTTTTTTACTCCTAATTATGATCCACAATTTGTGATTTCCCGCTCCAACGCAGGCTTTTGAGGTTGTGCGTATGCACATGCGCCCCTTTGGCAACCACCTGACTGGCATAGCCAATTGCGCGGCCATATTCGACCACATGCTTCTCGGCAGCCATATCACGCATGGCAACTTTGTGCGAGAGAGGCACATCATCCACTAATTTGATTTCGGTGACGGGTTCGCCTTCGAGCGTCACAGCTTGAACGACCTCGCCAGCCTTCAAATCCATGGCGGTCACGCCGACATCGTCTTCGGCTTCATGTAACAAAATTCCTTTTTTCATCTTTCAAACTCCTTTTTAAGTTCAAAATTTTTCGAGTTGTATCCAAGACTATCTTTAGATACGCTTTGAGAAAACCAAAACATCAAAACCGATAAACGCCTCCTGATAAGTTAAGGAATAGAATGTATTTCTTGCAGAAAAGCTTTGCCAATTCTATCGTCCAAAGTATCAGTGATATAAAACGCGAAGCCCTTCCCACCAAGTTGGCGCGCAATTTCCAGCGCACCTGCAGCGGTCACGAATAGTTGGCACAGTTTTCCGGCATCACGGATGCGCTTCAAGAGCGGCAGCCAATTTTCAGGCGGAGGCTGTCCATCCCCAGGAATCCACTGAATGCCGCGTAAGTTTTCAATTGAGAGCAGAATATCCAGGTGTGGAATCTGCCCCTTTCCATCCAGGTGATAAAATGCAAAATCCAGCTCATCACAGCAAACCATCAGATCCGGGAGGACAAAACGCTTGAACATCTGCGGTGAGATCATGGCCGAGAAATCGCTCTGGAGCATATAGCAACAACCCGAGGCCCAAATGGGTGCCCAGGGGGTGCTGCCGCGTCCGGTTTTCTGTGTGATTGCCCAAAGTTCAGTGTAGTATCTTTAACCAGAATTGGGTGATCTGATTCCCACCCGCTGCTATTTCTTCCGGACAATCCAGCAAATCTATCAGCAATCCTTGTGATTCTCGCAGCGAGGCAAGAATATCGAGATTTCCGCCTAAATCCGTAAAACCCACGGTGATCCCACTTCCCCACCGATCGACCGCAGCCTGGGTGAGTTGTTGAATACGCTGCCACCAATTATTTTGGGGGTCGAACAGCGCTGATACATCATAGCTTTCGAATGGCTGCGAGGGTTCGAACCAGATCGTGCCCTCATCCGGCGCACAAAGCAGTTCTGCGCCGAGGAAGGCAGCGGCAACACCCGCACCGAAAAACGGGAACCATTTTGGCCAGGCATCACCAAACAGACGAGTATTCTCCAACCGGATCTGGTAATAATCCAAAACCTGATCGATTGGTTTATGGAGCAGGAAATCGGGCGCAAGCTCCTCAGGTAATCGGCTCCGAGGTGGGCTTTCAACCATCACGAGCGGCCGTTCCAACTCGCCAGCCCACCAGGCATCCCAGTTTTGGGTGTGACGTTCCCAATCATGATCTGAAAATTCCAGGGCCGGTATCATTCTATGCATGCGCAATCTCTAAAGCTGGATCGTCTGGCCTGTGTGAATCGACTTGAGTGCGCCCAGGGCCACTAGCAATGCCTGCCTGCCATCTTCACCTGTGGCGGGGAAGGGTTCATCTGTCAAAACCCAATTGGCAAAAGAATGAATCTGGTTTTGGTACATATGTTGGTGCGAAATGGCGCGCGTCTGCCAGATGCCGTTTTCGCCCATCAAACGCAGTTCTTGCTGATTCCCGGCAAAATAAAGTTCGCCAAGCCCAAGGGGGGCGTAAATTTGATCTTTATACTGATCGGGATTGACTTTCAGCGGCAACCCCCAACTGACCACAAAAGTACCGATATCGCCTGAAGCATACTTCACGGTGATGGTGGCCGTATCGACGGCAATATCGGCAATATGCTTGATTTCCGGGCGGTCTTTTCCAATCATCAAACCTTGCGCGGAGACGGATACAGGCTGCGAATCAAAGATGGTATTCCAGAGATCAATCAGGTGAACGGCCATATCAATCACCGGACCGCCGTTGGCCTGGGCGTCGTGCATCTCGAGCTTAGGCCGCAGTTCGCGCACATCGGAGGCGTGATAGAGTACCGGGCGGCCTAATTCGCCAATTGCCAGCAGATCCTTTAGATCGGTAAGCACGGGGGTATGGCGGCGCATAAAGCCCAATCCCAATTTAACCTGGCTCTTGTCGGCCGCCGCAATCATTTTATCGGCGTCTTCAAGAGTCAGTGCAATGGGTTTTTCGCATAGGACGTGCTTACCAGCTTCAGCCGCGGCGACGGTCGCTTCAGCGTGCAAAAACGTGGGGATGCACACAGAAACCACATCCACTTCAAGGCGGGCAAGGGCCTCCGCAAAATCACTATATGCTGCACATTCATATTGCCGCGCAAGTACCTGGGCGCGCTCTAACTGTTGATCGACTACTGCAACGATCTTGGCTTCAGGCACCGCCTGCCAACCCTGCGCGTGAATCCCACCCATAAAGCCGCAGCCCACGATACAAACGCCTAACTCTTTACTCATAGCCCAATTGACCTGAGATATTCCCGGCTAATTTTAGCGCTTTCAAAGGCATTGGGAAGAACTTCATCCCGTTCATGGGTCAGATAAAAATCGCCTTTGTCTTGAATGGCTCTAAACCAGGCCGGGAAATCCACCTTACCCTGGCCCAGATCGACGAATTTTTCGCTTTGCGTATCTTTGAGGTGGAAATAGCGGATGCGATCTAAGAAGGCAATACTGACTTCAGCAGGCGAGTAACCGGCCCGCTCGACCCAGCCGATGTCCAAACAAAGTGACACCAGCCTGGGATCTGTGAGTTCGCACAGGGCGCGGAGTTCTTCCTGCTGATTCTCGATTTCATACCAGTGGTTGTGATAAACGTATGTCAGGCCGTGTTCCTGGCAGATTTCACCCACCTGATTGAGGATCTCTGCGGTGGCTTTGTAATCATCCTTGGTTTTGCCTTCATCGGCTTCGCCACTGACCAGCATAAATTGTGACTTCATTGCTTGCGTGAACTCGGCGGCGCGTTTTGCATAATCCAGGTTGCCAGCATTATAGAATTTGATCAGGGTGTGAATCCCAGAGACATGCAGCCCGGCATCTTGAACGCGGGAGAGAAAATCTCCGGGTTGATCCAAATTATCAAATCGGTGGGCACCAATTTCAATGCCGGCATATCCCGCCCGGGCGATCTCAGCCAGCAATTGGGACATCTTCTCACGATGATAATCAGCATCGTAAAGATTTGATTGAATTCCGATATTCATTTTTATCTCCAATTTTTATGATTGCTGCCACTCAAAGTTTTATTGAATAGCTATATTCGCGGCATCTAAAGAAAGAAGGGTATGACAGGCATTTTGCGGACTCCTGTCATACCCTTTGGTAGATTAGATCGATATACCGTATCGTACGAGCATTTCATTAATGACAACCGGCTGTCCCGTTTTAACGGATTCTTCAGCGGCAGCTCCCACCACAACCGACCAGAAACCTTCCTCAACGGTGGCAGTCTGGGTCGGTTTACCTCCAATATTGTCGATCAAATTAACATGCTCGTAGTAGGTAGCCCCACTGTGCCCACTTTCCAAAATCTGCGAAGGATAAACGGGCGTACAGAACCGAGACGGCTTATCCACACCCAGTGACACTTCCAGGTAATTTTTCGGCTGTTCGCTGGGGTATAAGGGCATATCATCATAGGCTTTCAAACGACCTTGATCTCCCACGATAATAATCTCTTCGTAATATACTGGTGCAAACATACACAGGTTAAAACTGGCCTGTATGCCATTGGCGTATTCGACCGTAACGAAGGCATTGTCCAGAATATCTGATTTTTCACCTTCATATTCGAATTCGGTAAAAGCCACCGCTTGGCTGCCAGTACCAAACACTTTTTCGGGTCTGGCTTGAGCAAACAAATTGAGCAGGTCAAAATAATGACAGCATTTCTCTACCAAGGTTCCCCCCGAATATTTCGAGAATTTATTCCACTGGTTGACCTTATCCAGGAAGGTGAAGCGGTGTTCTAAGATGCTGATCATTTTTAGATTTCCGAGCGTTTTGCGTTCCTGGGCTTCGTGGATGGCCTCTACATACATCGCCTTATAGCGATATTGTAGGCCAATCTGTAATACTGCCGGATAGTCTTGGGAAATTTTTAGGATTTCATACGCATCGGGTATGGTTGTTGCCATTGGTTTTTCCAAGAAAATATGCTTACCCGATTTGGCAGCCACACGTAGCACTTCCAGATGCGTGTAATTGGGTGTCGCGATAATTAGTCCATCTACTGCTGAATCATTACAAGCTGCTTCTAAAGAATCATATACAACCAATTCCTGCCCCGGAGCGAATTGAGCAAATGAGGACTTCGCCTTGGCAATACTGCCAGGATTTGGGTCGAAAACGCCATGAATGGTCGCGCGGCCTTCCATCATAGTCACCCGGATATGTTCACATCCGTTTGCGCCAGTGCCAATTACGTTGAATTTATATTTCGGTGGCTCTGAAACACCAAAATAGCGATCGTCTTGGGGAATATAGCTGAACCTGGGGCTTTTGCCAATCCCCTGCATAATTTTATAGATGCCTTTTGTCATTTTGAAATTCCTTAATTTAATATTTGAATTTATTCGTATTGGGTTTGATCCCAGAAACTGATGAATTTTTGAATACCATCCTGGGTGTAAGGGTGCTGCACCCCTTCCTGGTAAACGGGCAACCCGGCGGTCACAATATCGGCCCCAAGAACCGCAGCATCGACAATCTGGCGGGCATTACGAACTGCGGCAACGATGATCTCGGTATCGAACATAAAATTGTCTCGAATTGTGACAATATCCTCGATGAAGCCTTTGGTTTCCTCACCATTGGTTTCTTTCCAGCCGATGAAGGGCGAAATATAATAAGCTCCCGAACGCATGGCCTGCAAAGCCTGCATAGCCGAAAAGATCAAAGTGCAGTTGACGCGGATATCTTTTTTGGCCAGCGCTTCAATAACTTTGAAAGCCGGCTCAACACACTGGATTTTGATTACAAAATTTTGTGAAATCGCAGCTAATTTTTCAGCTTCGGGCATCATTTCTTCATAGGTCATAAAATGCGGGTTGACCTCTACAGAGACAGTTTTATCCGTCCCATCAACCAACTTGGCGATCTCTTTGATGACCGTCATGAAGGATTTGCCAGAAACCTGCACATGACGGGGATTGGTCGTCACACCATCGATATCAAATGCTTCGAGGGCGTAATCAATTTCTTCAACAATTGCACTGTCCAAAAAGAACTGCATGTGTAAACCTCCAAATTTCCATAAGAAAAGGCGACTGCTGACAGTCGCCATTAATTAAATTGCACCTGAGATTAACGCCCACCAAATCCAGATAAGGCAATACCTTGTACGAAGTATCGTTGGGCGAAGGTGAAGAGTAAGAACACAGGGATGAACATTACGGTGCCAGCTGCGAAAACCAACTCCCAGTTTTTGACATTCGAATCGTTGATCGCCCGGATTCCCAAAGCCAGCGTCCAATTATCCATGCTGTTCAGATAAATTAGTGGCTCTAAAAACGAGTTGTAATGTTGAATGACAGAAAAAACAATAATGGTGGCAATCACCGGTTTGGCAAGAGGCAGCAGTATTCGGGTTAATATTTGGATCCGATTAGCACCGTCAATCAGGGCCGCTTCTTCCAATTCCATTGGTAATCCTCTGAAAAACTGGTGGATCAGAAATATATAAAGGGTGGATACAGCAAACCAGTAGGGGGCTGTCAAAGGCAAGATAGTATCCACCCAACCAAACCAGCGGAATTCGATAAATCTTGGTACTAAAGTGACAATTTCGGGCAGCATCATGGTTGAGATCATGAGCACAAAGAAAAATTGTCTGCCGGGCCAACGAAGACGGGCAAAACTGTAACCTACCATGGCGGAGGAAACCACAGTACCAATTACGGCTAAACCCGTCACAATAATGGTGTTCAGGGTGAATTTCCCAAACGGCAGCACTTCAAAAATCTTGATATAGTTTTTCCATTGCGGATTTTCAGGAATCCAGACGATGGGGTGTGTAAAAACTTCGGTGGTGTGTTTCAGTGATGATGAAATCATCCACAAAGTTGGGATCAAAAACGAAATTACAATGATAGTCATCAGGATTTGCAATAAAATCAATCCCAGTTTATTCAATTGTTTTCGACGTCCCGTTCGTTGTTTGTTTTTCGTAATCGTTCCAGTGGCCATTTTTTACTCCTACTCCTCGTAATAAACCCAACGACGAGAGATCACAAACTGGGTGATCGTAAATCCTATGATGATGAGAAATAACTCCCATGATAAGGCAGCTGCGTAGCCCATATTGAAGTAATTGAAACCATGACGATAAATGTTCAGCACCGCAAACAGTGTTGCCCTTTCAGGTCCTCCATCGGTCATGATCATAGCGGGGATAAATGTCTGGAAGGAATTGATGATGGCGATGACCATATTATAAAAAATCAAAGGGGTCATCATGGGGACGGTGATCCTGAAAAGCCGGGCTACCGGGCCGGCACCATCAAGGCTGGCGGCCTCATACATGGTTTCGGGAATATTCCCCAAACCGGCGATAAAAATCACCATCTGGCGGCCAATCATCCAGAAGGACATAAAGATAAAGGCCGGTTTTGCCAGAGCGGGATCAAATAACCATGCTTGTGCCGGGATACCAAACCACCCCAAAAATTCATTGAGGATGCCATATTCAAAATGAAAAACACGCTGCCAGACAACTGCACTGGCAACCAGCGGCACAATAATAGGCAAGTAAAAACCCGCTCGATAAAAATCCCGGATTTTAAGTTTTTGTGTCAAGGCCATCGCGAGTGAAAATGAAATCACTAACTGAATTGGGACCGCAAAAATCGTGTAAAAAGCGCTGTTATACAACGACAAATTTACAACCGGATCCTGAAACATCTTGACGATATTCTCAAAGCCCACAAATCGTGGCGCTGAGAGTAAATCCCACTTATGGAAAGCTAACCAGATTGAATACCCCATTGGAAAAGCGGTAAACACCAAAAACCCAATGATAAATGGGGAAGCGAAAAAGTATCCCTCAATCCATTCTCGTAAAATGGCTTTGGGGGGTAACTTAAATCTTTTCGAGGTTTGAACTGCCATACCAGCCTTCCTTAGATTACCCCATAACTCTCAAGGAGAGAGTTATGGGGTATGTGAAAGGAGAAATCTATGATGAAGAAAAAACTAGACGTTCTCCCAGTACTCATCGATCAAGGCTTGCAAGGCCTCATCCACTTTAGGCAACACTTCAGCCGCAGTTGCACTGTTGTTCATTAGCGGGTCCCAGCCTTCAGGTTTCACAACCTCGCTCCACATCTTACTGCGGGGCACACCACCAATCACATCGACCTCTGAATTATTGAAGGCTTCGATGAAAGCTTGGCCATTCTCTACGCCAAAGGTTTCTTTGATCATCGGAATCCAGAAGCTTTGAACAGCATCAAAGTTACCAGGGATACGCCCGGTGATTTCGGAGTAAACCTTATCACCCTCTTCGCTCCCCATGAAGCTGGCAAAGCCCCAGGCATCTTCGACCTGATCACCCTGCATGACAACGACACCCTCAGACCAACCACGGTGTGGGCGGGATTCATCCTTATACTTAGGCATCAGCACCACATCGAAGGGCAGTTCGGCACCATCGGCGCGCAGATCGGGGCTGTTCAGATTGGGGAAGAACCAGGGACCTTCGTATTTCATCGCGCAGGCACCTACTTCGAAAGTGTTCGCGCCGCCAGATGTGTCAGCCGGTGCAGGCGCAATGCCCATCGAGTAGTAAACATCTTGTGCCATCATCTGGATGATATCGACGATTTCGGGCTGGTTGAACTGTACTTTCTTGGGGTCAATCAAGGAGTCAAACTCCTGTTGACCTGTGCTGCGAATATAGCAAATATCCCGGAACCAACTCCCATTAGCTTGCAATCCGTATTGTTTACCGCCATCTTTTTCCATCGTCAGCTTTTCAGCAATCTCCAGGTACTCCTCGAAGGTCCAGTCATCGGTGGGGTAAGGGATGCCTGCTTCATCAAAAGGTTTTTTGAGGTAGAACATCAACATGGTGCCAGCCTGCAGTGGGATTAAATAGCGCTTGCCATTACGCATTGTGCTATCTTCAACAGTCTTGTTGCCTTCAGGATAAGGGCCTGAGAAGTTATCTCTTGCAACCAGTTCATCAATCGGGGCCAACAAACCCTTATCGGCATAAGTTTGCCATTCCCAACCCTGAAAAGACGAAACATCCGGGGAAGTTCCCCCAGCAACCATCGTTTGCAATTTTGGGTAAAAGTTGTTGCCGGGATCAGCAACTGCTGTGATATTGATTGTTACGTTTGGATTTTGCTCCTCGTAGAGACGTTTCAACTCATCCCAGGCAGGGATGTCTGAATTATCGCCCCAAGCCAAAAACTCAAGAGTCACCGGCTCTGCGGGCGCAGGTGCATCAGCAACCGGCTCGTCCGCGGGCACATCTGCTGGGGCTTCCGTTGCTTGCCCACCACAACTGGCCAGCGCTGCGGCTCCGACACCGACGCTGCTCATTTTTAGAAAATCTCGACGAGTGAGCTTTTTTTGTTTGTATTCCATCATTCTCTCCTTGAATTTGATTACTATTACAAAACGAATTTCCGAAATAAACTTGCTTACTTAATTTTTGCCAGATTCACCTCCTTTTATGCTATATTTTCAAGATTGGTAGTTTCAATAAATCCGTGAGCGCCAGTAATGCGTCCAGGTGATCACCGTAGGTGATTGAGATGTGATGTTCTAACCCTTCGGTCAGGATCAAATCCAAAATTTCTCTTGTAGGACGGTCAAAACGCAATAAACCAGAGGTACCCGAAAAACTTTTTGGGCCTCGGATAATTTCACCTTTCCCGATGACCAACCGGTATTCTCCGGAAGCCTCGCTAAGTCGAGCGATGGTCACTGGCCCTGGTTTGAGCGTGAACTCGAATAATAGAGGCAGCTTGCGGTTGGAATGAACCGTAACCTCTTTTTGGCTTTCTGGATCTGCCATCGATAGTGGAGCCAGCCCGCAATGCCATACGACCAGCGCGTCACGTTCTTCATCCAGCGAGACCATATCAGTGCCAAAAGCAGGTTCACCACTAATTGACTGCAGGATCATTTGAGTAATTGTGCCATTTACATCCGCCTCACAGCTACAAGGGATGAGTTCATCGCTCAACATCGACATAGCACCACAGGCGGCACATCCCATATCGGTAAAGAACTCGGGCCAGCAGCGCACCGCATATCCATCGATATTTTGTTGATCAGCAATTTGTTGTAAAACAGCAAAGATACTCAAAGTTCCCCGGGTTGCGGTCGGCTCCAGATTTTCTAGACCGGAGACTTTTTCACTTAATGCTCGCTCAATGACATCAATTTGTTGGGGCTCAATCTTTTGGGCTGCTGTAAAAACATCCGCATTAAGATCAAACTGCACAACTTCAACCCCAAATAAGGTTTTGATAACGTCTTTATCAAGCAAGCAGGTTTCGAAACCATCCGGATTTTCCCCTACACGTCCAAGACGGGCATTCCGCAAGAAGTTCCGGGCTTGGCCAGCTTTGGCTAAGGTTTTTATTTTTTGAACAGCCTTGGGGTCTTTTGGAGATGAAAAGATATGTTCATAACGGTATCCTGCACGAGTTAAAGCGTGCCCGGCCAGGTTGATGCCGCAAAACGAATTTAGGCGTAATCGACCCCCGATATGGTCTTCTGGTACAGCCCATAGAAACAGAGGAGCATCCAGGAGTTTTCTAATCGCCATAACCATGCTGCTATCAGCAAAGGTAGCTTGAAAGATCACAACCAAATCAGGTTTTTCTCTTGCCACAGATTGTGCTATATCTTGAGCTTCGACAATATCAGTAATCAAACCTTCTAGGCCGATCAATTTAATACTCGCACTTTCCAGGTACTCTCGAGCATCCCTGGTCACATTTTCAGCCAAGGAAATATCGAAAGTTTTTCGGGCAATCGGAATAAAGGCGACTGTTGGTTTTTGCATATTTGAGCCCTTAAGTTTGCTGGTAAAAGAAAGAAGTTAACGCCAGAGATGAGGCCCCCACCACACCCGCCCGCCAACCAAATTCGGTAGCATTGACTTGAACATTATTCCCCAGATTGGCAAAAGCGGCTTCTTTCATTTTAGCTTCAGCAACAGGAATGATCAGATCATGTCCTTGAGCAAACATTCCTCCTAAAAAGATTACTTCTGGGTTCAGCATATTGACTAGATTTGCCAGGGCAATTCCTAAATAACAGGCACGGTCTTCAATCAAATCGCGTGCCAATTGATCCCCTTGTCGGGCTGCGATGAAAATTTTCTCCATTTGGCCATTGTCATCTCCATTATTGAGAATTTGAGACAATTGACCCTCAGGTTCTATTTGCGCCAAAATCTGAGCCTGCTTGATCAAAACAGGTTCTGATACGAGAGTTTCTAAACAACCTGTATTACCGCAGCTACAAAGCTCACCATCACGCGGCACAATAACTGTATGCCCAATCTCTCCAGCCCCCGCACCACTACCGCGAAACAACTCCTTGTTAACAACAAAACCCGCACCCACACCTATTCGTCCGTACACAAAGGCCAAAGACCCAACGTTGCGGCCCGCACCAAAAAATGCCTCTCCAAGTGCCATAGACCGCACATTATTATCTACTCTGACCGGTAAATCGAAATGCGATTCCAATAAAGACTGAATAGGAACATCTTGCCAACCCAGTCTTGGTGCCAACACATTGAAACCGGTCAAATAATTCACGAGTTCCTGAGGCACCCACACCAATTCCAATCACACATTTACGATCTACACCACTTAAATCAATGGTTTGGTCAATACATCGGACAATACCTGCAATTACCACTTCTGGCGACAGACCAAGATCAAATTCAGCCATTTGACTGGTAACAATTTCAGCTAGAAGATTAGTTACCGCAACCCGGTACATTCCAATTCCAATATGAACCCCAACTGCAAATCGAGCGTCTGGGACCAATCTCAACATACGTCTTGGACGACCCACTCGTTTACGCTTTGCCGTAACTTCAGCATTTTCCTCAACAATAATCTCTTCATCGAGGAGTTCTGCCGTAAGATTTGTTATCGTGGTATTGGAGAGGGATAATTTTTCGGCCAATTCGACCCGAGATACCATCTCGTCTTGAAGAAGACGATCTAAAATAGCACTCATATTATGTGCTTTTACGAGATTGATATTACTGCCTTTAGATTTGGACATAAGAAAATTGAATGTAAATCACAAGAAATAATTATTTTCTCAACTTGATTTATTAAATTATAAATTAACCCACTGATTTGTCAAGTTAGCAAATATATTGCGTTTATTCTTTATCTCGACTATACCCAAGACAACTTGAGTCAGGTGAAAAAAACCTGAAATGTCGCGAGTAGTAAACTAAAACCGCCCTCGACCTAGCTAAACGATTTCCAAAAATAGTATGTTGGCATAGGTCACCTTTAGTTTATTTCGATTGGCCTTGTTTTAACTTAGATCTTTTGAAAAAGGATTAAGTCAAAAAACATCATTCCTTTCTGTTTTCTCACAAAGCCCCTTTTACACGTGCTTTCGAAGATCCTAGATCATGGGGAGGTGATTGCAACCCAGGATATCTATGGTCACTAGATCAGTGAAATACAGGATGAAGCAGCCCAGATCATGGACACGCTCGTCACATCTATCAAGGTAGAAATGCCTGAGAAATCCATCCTCTGATACTCTTAAATTTAACCACGATTGCGAATCGATCTACACAAAACTGCACAAGCAATCTGCCACATCCTCGGTTCACCTAAGCAGCAATCCTATATATTGATCAATTAACAAAAAAGCCCCATATAAAGGGGCTTCTGAGTGACCCCGGAAGGACTCGAACCTTCAACCAGACGATTAAGAGACAGGAAGGTCTTTGTCCATTGAGTCTATAGCGTGTTACAGTTACTACCCGGTTCCAATTTTGGGTAATAATTGTCTATAGAGTCTATTGTTTCCATGCTTTGGCACCCCATCTGCACCAAAACTGCACCAAGCATGAAGAAGGAAAGGCGACTTGTTTGATCTACTGTTGAGTATTTGAGGTACAAGAACTGCATTTGTATTCACCTTCCACGTTATCGACGCTAGTTCGGTGTTTTTATACAATCGCTCGAAGCGCGTTCACGCCTGTTTCCCAAGCAGATGCAAAAGATGTGCTTTCCGACGTTGGAAGCAAGTGGGACAGGCTGCGCTCCCAATCGCGCTCGAACTCATCACGCCTTGTGAGAAGGTTCTCAAGGCTATGTTCATTCAAAGTGATATTTTTTGCTTTGAACTTGCCGACTAGCAATGGCTTGACAACATCCAGTGATGCCCCTCCTTGGGAAATAAGCTGGTGAATGTCGAATAAATCTCGTGCAATTGCGAATCGTCTTTGCCCACTTAGCGCCCGTAACTTCTCTGCCAGCATTTCTTCTAAAGCATAACATGGAATTGTGATCCCAGAGAGCAAATCGCGATCTCCGTAAGGGTGGATGATTTCTCGCCTGACAACTGGCAATCCGAGGTATTCGCTACGTGAGATGTCCAGGCGAATTGCTCGCGGATCGCCGCGCCAGCGCAACGGGCCCCGGTAGTACAAGCGAATCTGAAAGGATTCCGAACCGTATTCGTCATTCACTACTTCAAACCTGGGAGGACGCACGATGAAATCCAGACCAAAAACATCCTGCAAACGCTGAGTGGTGCGGGTCATTAGGCTTTGCAGCGTGTTCTGAGTAAAACGGGCCTCTGCTGTAAAGTCCAGGTCTTCGGAAAACCGGTAATCTGGAAAATAGCATTTCCGCAGGCAAGTTCCACCCTTGAATCGCAAGCGGATCGCTTTTTTGTCTTGATACCATTGGCTGAGGAAACAGCCCAATACATAATCTAAATCTACAACCATCGGATCAGCAGACCATGTCCCAGCCCATCGGCGAAGTTCAGCTTCAGAGATCATTGGTTCCCTCCAAGGTTTTACTATTTACTCTTATTCGCCAGCGGGTAACGACCGGGCCAGTCTGCGCCCCTCCGGGTTCCAGCCAGGCAATACCCTGGGTTAGTCTTTCTTTCCACGTTGCCAACCGGATTTCCCTGTCTGGCATAGGGGTGCCCAGCTGATCGACCAAATAGCCTAGACGTTTGTAAACTGCACCAGAACCAAAGCGATCAAGATACGCATCGATCTTTTCCCAGTTGAGTACGTCTATTGCTTGGAGAGCCTGGGCGATATGCAGAATCCCTCCACAAAGCTCAGGCCGGTCACAAGCATCCACCAGGGTTTTCTCACGGTCAGTGATTCCAAAGGTCATGCCGCTACTGGATTCCGTCCGGATGCCAAAGAATCTGTTGGGCTGGATAGTGACAAACTGGTACCGCACGCCCAATATGTTTTCTTGGGATGAACTTCTGCGGGAGACAGTTTGGACGAAGACCGTTCGGGGAACCTGTTCGGTCAGGTTCCAAAAGTGTAATGCTGTCCAATATGCAATAGCCCCTTCAGATACCAGTTGTGTACCAATTAGCAGGGGATCATCACTCCACTGACCTTCTGGCCCAGCTTCTAGGGGAATAAGCAGGTATAGCCCTCGTGCTAGGCGTTTGATCCAACCTTTCTTCACTAGGCGGCTCAGTGCTTTTCGGGTTTGATTGGTGGATGCCCAATAAGGAAGGGCATCCCGAAAGCGAAAAACCCGCTTATCCTTACCTGCCAGCGAAGCCAGGAATAGACGTTCTTGTGATCCGAGTGTAGAAGTTGTGTTTGGCATAATATTTCGATACGTGATAATACCCTTGTGGTGGGTATTATCATAGCATAGAATATCATATTGTACTGAATTTGGCAAAACGGATCAGAAAATTATAGCGATGTAGAGGGCTTTTTATTTTCGTGTCCGGTCTACTGGGTGCATATCAAATATAAGGGCTTTTGTGTGACCCCGGAAGGGAGACTCGGGGCAAACCCCTGGTTCGCCATTGAGTTTTTGCTGAGCAAAACTCTTGTTCGATCATCCAATAACCACAAAAAACAGACCCGTGCGAGCCAGGTCTGTTTTTTGTGACCCCGGAAGGAACTCGAACCTTCAACCAGACGATTAAGAGACAGTAAGGTTAATGTCTACAGAGTTTATAGCGTGTTACAGTGTCTACCCAGTTCCAGTTTTGGGTTATTAGGTGTCTATAAAGTCTATTGTTTCCATGCTTTGGTACCGTATCTGCACCAAAACTGCACCAGCATTGCACCAAGCATGAAGAAGGAGAGGCGACTCAAATCACTTTGTAAAGGATCCCAAATGAACACAATTTGAAAGCAAAAATAAGATTGGGGTTTGACCTTCCCAAGAAGTACTTTTGCATCTCTAAGTTTCAAGATTATTCGAATTTTGAAAACCAACGCCTTTTCGTTATTTCTGCGTTCATTTTTCTTGAATCCCATCCATTTTTCTGGATTAGTTTTTGATGGCTGGTCACCTGCTTTTATCTCGATTTCACCAACATTCTAACATTGATATAGAATTACTTATTCTAAATGCCTTTCGATCGATATTCACTCATGTCTTTGGCCACTAGCAAAGCCTCTACATTTGGCAGCTTATCGATTAATTCAAGCCCCAGGTCTTTTCCAAGGACCGTCAGGGCTGTTGCCAACGCATCTGCTTGCAGGCAAGTTGAGGCAATCACTGTTGAACTAGCAATTTCCAAAGGGGAATATCCCAGGCGGGGATCGATGATGTGATGGTGGGCCAGATCGGGAGAGAAACGGTAAAGATAATCGCCCGAAGTCGCCACGGCCTGATCACGGATCTCAAAACGGCCAATCAGGTTCGACTGATCCTGCCGCGGGGATCGCACCCCTACTTTCCAAGGAGCATCCGACTCTTTTGCACCCGTAGCCACCAAATCACCGCCTGCTTCCACGAAGACGTTTTGATAACCTAGCTTCTTCAATTCAGCCACACCCGCATCAACGATAGCGCCTTTCGCAATCCCGTCCAAAATGAGGGCCATACCTGGCTGAGAGAAAATGACACCTTCCGTTGATACGAATAATTTTTTATAGCCAACTAAACCGAGTGTTTTCTGAACTGTGTCGGTTCCCGGCAGGTCAGGTTGAGCCTGTCGGTAAAGGTCCAATAGTGGTTTGACTGTCACATCAAATGCACCGTTGGTAAGTTTGCTGATTGAAAGGGCTTGTTCGAGTACAAAGACCAGTTCATGCGGGGGATCTTCAAGGGCACCATATTGGTTCAATTTGGCGACCGGACTTTCGGATAATCGGTGATCGAAAATCGCAATCTGGCGTCCCATTTCAGCAAAGGTTGCATCGATGGCCGCTTTTGCCTCGACGGAAGTTCTGGACACCACGGCAAGATTGATCATCGTACCCATCAGCACTCGAGTATCTCTAACGTTTACCAGACGCTCTGCCTGCAGCAAATCCGTGAGTAGTTTTCCGCCCAGCAAAGCACCTCCGGCGGCGGCGGTTATCTTAATAAAATCTCTGCGCGATATCTCTGATATTTTGCTCATTGGTATTGTTCTTGGTTCAACCTTCATGCACCAGAAACCTGCTCTAACAGCTGCTCAGCATTGTGGATTAGATCGGGACGTTCTAAACGCCGGTAAAGATCGATCCCTTGTTCGATAAGGGTTTTGGCTTCTTGCGGTTCTCCCAGGTCAAGGTAATTCATCGCCTGAAGGATCAATTGTTCCCCTTCAAGCTCAGGTAACTCCTGTGCGCGGGCAACTTGGATCGCTTCTTCACTATACTTTAAGGCTTCCTGGATATCTCCTTTGTCAGCTTTGACAACCCCTAATTTTGCGCCGATTTGAGCCAGAGCGACGGGCTTTTGCAGCTGGGTAGCCAGTTCATAGGCCTTGAGAAGCATTTCATCCGCCTGATCTAATGCGTCAAGATAGTAATGTGCTAATCCTAGCCAGGCCAGCATATCCATTTGCCCTTCAGCATCGTGGACTTGTGCAGCTAGCACCAAGCCCTGTTCCAAAAAGGGAATCGCGGCTGCATACTTACCCTGGTCTATCAGAAATTGGGTTAACCGTTTAATATTTTCTGCTTCTGCCCCGATGTCATCAATGACCCTTGCCAGCCGGATGGCCTGCTCACCATTAAACAGGGCTAGTTCAGGATCTTTCATTTGGATGCTCAGTTGAAGGAGGCTTTCAAAGGCAGCAAATTCAATATTTGGATTTTTAAGCCTTGCTCCAGTATCCAATGCATATTTAAAATATTCTTCTGCGGGACCATGATCTTCTTTCATCAAATAGATGTGTCCAATGATAATTTGATAATGGCTTTGCGATTGTGGTTTTTCCAGGGCTTTGGCAGCATCCAGAGCAATCGAGAAAAATTCCATCGCCTTGCCAGCTTGTTCCATAGCAAGAAAGGTGTTTCCCATAATCCCAGCGATGTACATCTCTCTTTGCTGGTCATTGGTTTCAAAGGCCGACCGATAGGCTTTTTCTAGGTTTTTTATCCCCTTTTCAGGCTCCCCCATTTCAAATTCCAGCTTGCCAATTTGGGTATCGGCATCTATTGCAATTGGCAGATGTCCAATTCTTTCTGCAATCTGCCGAGATTTTTTGAAAGCCTGGAGCGCTAGTTTATCATTGCCAATTTGTTTGAGGGCAATCCCTTTTAAGCCAAATAAGCGCGCCTCATTCACTTCATCATCCTGTACTTTTGCCAAAGATAGCGCCTCTTCAAATTGTGTGAGGGCTTTTGGCGCTTCTCCCAAAGTAAGAAAAAGCGTGCCCAGTTTAATCAAAGTCTCTTTTAGTTCGATTTCATTCTTCTCAGTACGCTGTTCTACGATGAGTTTTTCAAGGTTTTGTATTGCTTGATTTTGGTTAGTTGTCATAAAGAAGCCTGTTTCAGTTTTTTGAATTGTTCAATGGTCTGGCGTAGGGGTTATCTCTGGCATTTGTGTTTTCCAGTGCTGGTGTGTGGGGGTCGGCTCAAGCTGGTTCCAGTTTTCGTAGGCATCGTCATCCACTTCAAAACTGGGAAGGGTAGGGCGCACAAAACCTGGGGTCAGATCTCCATCGTCACCCCAGATGCCATCTACCCATTGGAATACCACCAACACAATGGAGATAATCACAAACGTGATCAGGAGTGTTTCTTTCAACCTGTCTTTGGACTTTTTCGCCATTTTTTCCAAACCTCTAAAACCCAGCGTCTCGTTTCGCCGATCAAATCTACTGTTGGGTCGAGTGGGCATAAATAATTACAAAAGGGTCTATACATGACCAAACTTGCCAGAATAATGATAATGAGAAAAACCCATTGCAAGGACGAGCCGTTCAAATCAAACAATGTAGCAAAAGGTTCGAAACTGGCAACCCCTGGCTTACGCAATGCCAGACCGAGCAAAACCGCCGCAAAAGCCAGTCCTCGCTGAGTCCAGGTGAAGGCATCTCGCCATTTACGCGGTTTATATCGCCTGACATTGGTTATTTTTGCTGTAAATTCCTGAAAAGCACCAAAGGGACAAAACCAGCTGCAGTAGGGGTTTTTAGCTTCGACTGTGGTTACAAATATAATCCCGCCCAGGAGAATATACCAGTAAAGATTACTCTGCCAATCTGGCCAGTAACCGCTAAGGAGGGCGATAACCTGGGCGATAGTGAACGGGATGGTGTAGATAAAACCAATCACTACCATACCGGTCAGCAAAGTACCCCAACGGATTCTGCTTTTCCATTTGCGATTGCGGATTTTGTATCCAATATACCCGGTGGTATAGAGAACCAATAAACTGATCTCAGGCCATCCGAATTCAATCGATTTTTTCTCAGGGGGCAAAGGGGATTCAAGACCTTCTCGGGCAGTTAACCGGAGGCCTGCGCGGACAGCTCCCGCAATGCCTTCTGCACTGAGCGTCGCGCCGCTGATGGCATCCAAATCCTCGCCGACCTGAAATTTGGCATTGTAGGGTTGACCGACGAATTGGCCGATTAGATTTTCATCCTCAATCAGACGGAAGAAACCGGGGGATTCCCGCTGTTGAACCAGGCTGGTGCCGACAATTTCCCCCTCCGGATTGACCCCGACCAGGATTTCAATGGGACCGGCATATCCGGGCGCTTGGCCAACTGCCGCGTAACCTACGATTGCATCATTTTGGTCATACCCAATATAAATTTGTCCGTCAGGTTCAATGCGAGCCACCCCAGGTAATACCCCAGCAACCAGCGGCAATACATCGACGCCGCTCGCGAAATAACCATACAACCAGGCCATACCCGTCAGGATAAGACTTCCAAAAAGGATGATGCGGTTTCGGCGAACCTTTTTTTGATGCTGTAAACTTATGGGGTTCGTGCTATCCAGGGTTATCAGTTCATCTGCCACAAATCACCTGAGGGAAAATCTCTTAAAAATCAACAAAAAGGTTCGCCAGGAATTGCCGTGATTGGGTGTATCTGAGGGGTTGTTTTTTGTGCTTCGCACAAAAAACAACCCCTCATCTTGCCTCGTTCACAGAGATTCCCAAAGACCTAACAAAAAGGGAGGGATTTCACCCTCCCTCTTGATTATAAACGATTGGTTTTTTCGATATCTGCTGGTTTACTCTTTGGGTCTGCGAATGATCCACACAACAACACCGGCGATCAGCAAGACAAAAAAGATCACCCAAAAGATCACTGCTGCCGTGCTTTGCAGCTCGGCGCTACTGGCGATTGCATTTTGCAGCACAAAAATCTCAACAACGAGCCACAACAGCCACAACAACCATTCAACTACAGGACGTGGTTTTATATTGATCCCTAACATTTAGCCCTCCAAAACTGATACATCTGTGCTGAAACCGTACTCGGGGAGATCTAATCCCCACCATTCTTCAGGATCAGCCTGAACGCCGTATCCAAAGGCGTCATCCATCGAGCGGTAGAAACCGTTCATGACCGGCACTTTGGCAATCCCAAACCGCACCCAATCATGGATCCAGGCTTTGTCTTCTTTTGAGAAGGGGCAAACGGCAAAGCAGATCGTGCAGTTATTGCCAGAGCCATTGCGCCAGTAGGTCATGCAGCTGACCGAATCTTCAAACCAGGCCTTGTGGCCTGGATTATTCCATCCGCCCCTGGTTTCCCAGGTGGGTTCATCTTCGAAACTGATTGAACCTGAAGGGCAGGCTTCCGCACATTTTTTGCAATTCTTGCAAAACTCGAGAATACCGGCATCAATGGGTTGATCGGTTGCCACGGGTAAATCCGTGAGAATCTTGAAGATACGCACCATGGGGCCGTGTTCAGGCGTAATCACCCGGTTAAAACGCCCTAATTCGCCCATTCCAGAAAGTACAGCAAAGGCCGGCGCAATACCGAGAGCATTGATCGAGGCCTCCCCAAGCCCCTGATAGCCAAGACCGCGCAGGAATTCCTGTGTCAGGCCCTGAATGCGGCGGCTGCGGCCGTAGCATCCCAAGGTGGTCTGGCAAGCTGTGTGGGTCGGGGCACGGCGCAGTGTTTCCAGTGACATCTGAACAGCAAAGGTAATCACATACTTGCATTTATTGGGAACATAACGCGCTTCTTCGGTTTCGTACGCCTCTTCCTCATCAGTAAAGATGATTTCTTTTCCATCCGGATCGTGCGAGTAAATAAACTTCCGGGTGTCATCCGTCAATTCGTGGAAGGTGACGGTAGCGGCACCAAAATGGCGCATGGCTGCCCGGACGATCTTGGCGGCTTCATCTGGGGAGCCAGACCATTTCGGGATTCCCAAATCCTCCGGCGTTTCCGTGGTTTGTGGACCCAGGTAATATGATTCGCCCCGCAGATCCCACATTTGGGCGTTGTAAATGGCCTGGTCTTTGAGCGCCCATCCGGGAGTCTCGTTTTTCAGGCGTTCCATTTTTAATTTCTGGCCTTCTTCGGCCAGTTGGCCGGGAAGGTCCGCCCCAGCGTGAATGCCCAGACCCGGTCCACGCACGGTAACCTGCTGTTCGCTAAATCTCTTTACCATACTGTAGTCAATCTCAGTGGTTGGCTCATCAACCGTTTTCACCCACCAGGGGCGATTAGGCCGGCCTGCCGGGTCTGAGAACGCAGCCATAGGCATTTCTTTGGCAGCCGCGGAGCTTTGGGGTTTAGCTGCGGTTCCCACAGCAACACTTCCCAAACCCAAACCTGCCAGGCGCAGAAATTCCCTGCGGTTGAGTTTCTTCTTGGAATCACTCATAGGATTTATCTCCTTTTCCGTTAAATGAAAAAGCTTGTGGTTTTTCTATCCAAATTATAGCGAATGGGGGTCAAGGATTATGTCAGGTGAAATCACCTCTTAAGTCAGGAAAACCACCAAGTTATGTGGTGGTTTTCCTGACACTGAGTAATCGTCTAAAAAATGCTTACTAAGAAACTCGTAATCACGTCATCTTTTCAAAACGGCCTAATCTTTCAAATCATCCAAAATACCCAAATTAAAGGCCAGGTGGATCATTTCACTCCTGTGATCCACCCCCAGTTTTTCAAAAGCTCGTTGACGGTACGTATCCACGGTTTTGGGACTGATGATCAGTCTGTCACCAATTTCTTTGCTGGTAAAGCCCATGGCAGAAAGTCGGAATACTTCTTGCTCACGTCCAGTAAGTTCCTGAAAGCGCTGTTCGTTGCGTATCTTCCTCTTCGATATACGTTTCGAGCAGGGCGTTTGCTGCCAGCGGGTGCAGGTAACGCTCCCCTTTATGAACTGAACGTATGGCGTCCAGCAAACTTTCATGCGTGCTGGATTTCGGCACATAGCCGGAAGCACCAGCTGACATTGCTTTGATCACAAATTCTTTGCTGGCGTGCATGGAGAGAATCACGATCCGGATTTCAGGCTGGCTTTCTAGAATTTGTTTGGTAACCTCGATGCCGCTGATATCTGGAAGCCCCAGATCCATCACCACAACATCAGGAGAGAGTATCTTTACTTTTTGCATCGCCTGATTGCCATCTTCAGCTTCACCGATCACATCAATTCCATTATCTGCAGCTAACAATAATCGAAGGCCATCACGCAATACTTTGTGATCATCAACGAGTAACACTCGAATGTTATCATCCGTCATTTAGCATCTCCCAATTTTGATCAGGCACAATAACCTCAATGGTTGTCCCCTCACCAATTTCTGAATACCATCTCAAATCTCCCTCCAATCAAATCAGCCCGTTCATGCATGCTGATCAAACCAAGGTGTCTTTTTCCACCTGGAAAAGTCACTTCTGCCGGGTCAAAACCCTGTCCATTATCCTGGATCCTGAGATAGATCTGATTTTCTTGAGGTTCCAATTCAATCACTACGCTGGTGGCTTTGGCATGCCGGGTGACATTGGTCAACCCCTCTTGCACGATCCGGTAGAGTACGGTTTCCAAATTTGTGGGCAACTTGCCATCAATCCGGTTTTTGAACTTTATCCGTAAGCCTGACTGGTTTGAAATATCATCTACCAAAGAGCTGATGGCCGCCCCAAGCCCGAATTCTTCAAGTGCTGGGGGACGGAGGCTGTAAGAAAGGTCGCGCACCTGGTTGATGGTTTCTGAAACCAGGGTCTGCATATCTAAAAGTCTCTCTCGTTGCTCATCGTGCTCACAACTGTTTTCAAGCGCTTTCAGACGGATCAGCAAGCTGGTCAGACTTTGTCCCGCCTGGTCATGCAATTCACGCGCCAGGTGACTGCGCTCATCTTCCTGAGCGGTTACCAAAGATTGCAGCAAAAATTGACGTGCGGCTTCTTTTTCGCGTAGTTTTATTTTCAACCAGGCATTCGCCACCACTTCGGAGATCTTTGTGCCAATCGACTCCAATAATTCAATGGTTTCTTCATCCGGATCTTGAGAAAATGGATAATGCAAATTTATCACGCCGTACTGCATCTCCCGGGCTACGATTGGGATTGTGATATGCCTTGATTGATTGCCTACATAACCAGCGGCTTGAAGGCGGGCACAGGAACTTATTGTGATTTTATGATCCAATGTTTGGGTAACCAACTTTAGCTGGGAGTCACAAAAGTTCTTTCGATCTAAATCCAGGAGGATTTCTCCGAATTCTTCAGGAACATTTTTCCAACTGGCCAGGTGATGCTTATCTACTTCCGGGTCATATAGATAAACCCAGCCAAATTCAAGCTCAAGTAAATCCAACATACTTTCAAGCGTAATGAACAGCACATCGTGGATTTCGTTTTCTTGATCCGCTGCCAGGCCAATCTGATTGATCACGGCCAACTGACGGTTGGTCTGCGAAAGGTCGTCCTGGATGGCGACAAAATTATCGATCATTTGATTGACGGCAGCAGCCAGCACGCCGATCTCATCCCTCGCCCAGATTTCTGCCCTGGAGTCATAATTCCCAGCGGCAACTTCTTCCGCGGTCTTCTTGAGTGAGTCAATGGGGGTGTTCAAGATATGCACCAGGAGTGCCAGAAAAATGATGGACAGAAAAGCAGCGATCGCGGTGACAAACATTACACTTCGGCTGCCAGCGCTCATCGCGGCTTCAACCCGCACATCTGAAAGAATATAGGATAGCCAATCCGATAATCCAGTCGTGATCCAGTAATTCAAGGATACACCCAGGATAATAACCGGCAGGATGCCTATCCCGATGATCTTCCAGCGGACCGGGACAGAGAGAACGATTTGCCTTAGGAGCTGGTTAATTCTATTAAGAACGTTGGACATTTTTTAGTCACCTATTTTCGCTGTCGATGCACATCAGAAAAGGAGATCAGCGCAAAGACCTGAAACGTTGGGCTCATACATTATATATGGTAATGTGGTGATAAAGTAATGAGAGGAGTAAAAGGTTAAATATTATCATCATCGGAGAAAAAACTAAGAACATGATTAAGCATTCTTTTGAAACTTCATTCTTTCTCATCTCATCCAACTTTCCACTGTTTCCGAACCCAATAAGACAAAAACCGCTCAGCTTGTTGAACGGCTCTTTTGGAGTAGATGGTATCGGAAGGAGAATTGGGGCGAACCAAGGGTTCGCCATCGAGTTTTTGCTTCGGAAAACTCCTGTTCGTTATCCAATGACCACAAAAAAAACAGACCCGTGCAAACCAGGTCTGTTTTTTGTGACCCCGGAAGGACTCGAACCTTCAACCAGACGATTAAGAGACAATAGGGTCAATGTCCATTAGAGTTTATAGCGTGTTACTGAGTCTAACCAGTTCCAGTTTTGGGTTTAGAAATGTCTATAGAGTTCAATTGTTTCCATGCTTTGGTACCGTATCTGCACCAAAACTGCACCAGATCTGCACCAAGCATGAAGAAGGAGAGGCGACTCACAATATCCAAACATTTGGAAAATTTACTCCGCAAGTTATTGATCTCTTTCGTGTAAGTGGGCTCGGAGGCGAGTCCATTGTGTCTATCTCCCATAAAAGGTGGTGTAAAGTCCATGCAATTACTATATTCTGGGGTCATGTCAGTGGGGGTCAAATTTTCAGCAGAATCTATATTTTCCATGCTTTGATACCACATCTGCACTAAAATTTCACCAAGCATGATGAAGGAAATATGATTTGCTTGACTCCGCCACTGAGACCTTCATTTCTGACACTTACATTTCCCGGAAACTGAAAGTATTTAATTCACGATCGAACTTCAGTTTCGTTAAGGAAATTAAAAATGAGGATATAAAGACTCACGACCAAGACCCAGAGTGGAAATAAGAAAAACCCATCTTCGCCGAAGGCGATAGCCAGTGCTTCTCGTTTGGCTTTACTTTTGGGTAGATTGTATCCATCAAAACGACGACCATAACGTTTGACCCATTCAGTTTTCATGACCCCTTTGAGCCATTCAGGTGCCAGCATAGCCAGCTCATTGAGCGCCGATCTCATCGTTTCTCCCACCAGTTCCAATAAGGTCAAAGAACGCACGGCTGCGACCACATAGGTAGAATTTGTTCGCTGTTGTTTTTTGCCCTTCAATTACCCGAGCCCTTCACATCGTTCCAATAGCTTTTCTAGTAAGAGCCGCTCTTTTCCCCCTTCAATCAGTCGTAAGCGAACTTCACTCAAGATCGAGTAATCAAAACCAGGGTCACTTAACGCTAAGCCTAACATGTATTTCCAGTCAATCCGACTACGTACAGCTTCTGCCGCTTGTCGATCCGGCAAGTTTTCCATGAACTGCATCAGGGTTACCAATTCCAATCTGGCTGGACTTTCTGAAGGTTGCCCTAATTTTGGGTAGAGATCTTCGAATAGTTTGTCATCTAATATCGTCCCCAGCTCATCGCGTAATTTGAGATACGTATTCCCTTTCGGAAATGTCTTTTTTAACTCTGCTTTTGTTTCTTCTGGGATTTCTAGGGTACTTTCGGGTTTCAACATCTCACTCTCTCTTATCGTCTTCACCCTCCAGTATACTCCTTACCTCTTTTTTGATTTCATCTCCATGGTATATAATATTGGTAAGAATTCCAATTCTCATTAAGTAAATGCCGGAAAGAATCCCAAAATACATTGTTGAAAAAGATCGGTATTTACACATGTTTTGCGGTCACGAATGCCCATTTTATTTCAAACGACAAACCGCAAAACGCTTAATCCATCCGATATTGAAAACTTAATTTCTGTGATTACTTCCAGGAGGGAAGCAATGAGTACCCAACCTGTCCCAACCAAGAAAGGTCGAAGCTGTTGTCTCGGTATGGGTGCCGGATGTCTCGGTGCATTCGTGCTCGCCTGTCTGGTTCTTGTCCTGGTTTCAGTTTTCTACAAAGGATCTGAGTCCGAATTGCGCTACTCAGGCGCGGAAGACCTGGTCGCCTCCCAGGATTTCGAAGAGGTCTTTATGGATCTGGGAATCGAGGGAGTTGAAGTGATCGTCATCCCTTCAAGGGGAGATGGTGGTGCGGTCTTAATTATCAAAATGGACGAGAGCAAAGGTTTTACCAACACTGCCGGTGCTGGGCTAGACGGTGTGCTCTACGCCCTGACAGATAAAATCGAGGAAGGCAATTACGAAATTGATTACATGTCCTTGGGCTACATTGGGCCGGAGGGCGACCTGGTTTACACCATGACCACGGATGAAGAGAACGTCGCGGCGTACACATCCGGAGCCATTACCCGGCGGGAGTTCATGGGAAATGTGGAGCTTGATGTGGAAGGTTTTCTGGATAAGCTCGACGAATTCGAAGAGGTAGCGCCATGAAGATGATCCGAAGGAACAAACTACTCTTGCTATTGATGATCGCCCTCTCCCTCTGCCTGACGGCTTGTGATGATGCAGATGCCGAACTGGCGATAGACCTGGCAATTGAATGGGCCTTTGAAAATGGCATGGTAACCTGCATAGAAGATTCGGCCGACCCAGCAATCTGTGAGATCAAGCTAACGAACGGGTTCTACCGTTACGTGGGTGGCGATGTGATCGGGGATGCTGTCGGAAAGATGCCGGTAATTGGTGGTCTTGGTGAGATGGCCGGTGAGGTCATCCAAGGTAAGAATAACCCGATGACACAAGAGGCTCGGGATTTGGTCGATACAGCCATGACCACAAAAGACATTGTCCAGGCGGACGCACTTGCAGAGCAGGGTTTTGACCAAGATGATCCAGGGAAGATCCAAGAGGCGATGAAAATGCGCCCAAACGACTGGTCTTACGATGAAAAACTCAGTGTAATTTATCTCACCTATGGTGACCAGCAAGCTGCCAGCGAAGCACAGAACCAGGCCCAGGCCAAAGCCGATCAACACCTGGCTGGCACGCTGGCAAGTGAAGGCCTGTCACAGAGTGATAAAGAAGCATATGAGGCCTGTAAAAGGACCTATATCAGCCTATATTCCCATCGTGAATCCGCGCTCGTGCAACAGCTAAACAAATTGGAAGATTCAGCTGAAACAACGATGTTGATCCGGCAACTGGACCTGGCCCGTAAATATCTTGAAGATCTGAGGGGGGACCTGCCAGGAAATAAGTGCAGCAGCTATGGGCCGGGTCAGTGAGGACGATATTTCGTCGATAAATTTTAACTGGGACTAACGACCAGCAAATCTCACAAGTCGATCATGTAGTGATTCGCTGAACACCGTAATAATTACAGTATATTCTTTTTGAGATGTATTTTATCTAGGCCTGTCAACCATACGTCCCCTATTCCTCTGGATCAAAACTCTTTTACATCTACAAAACAAAATAACCAGAGAAGACGAATGTGGGAATGACATTACATCTCGAAAGATTGTGACCCCGGAAGGACTCGAACCTTCAACCAGACGATTAAGAGTCGCCTGCTCTGCCAAATTGAGCTACGGGGCCTTTATTTTTGGCGGGGGAATTATACCCCAAAGGGAAAGTGTGTCAACCAAACACCCAAAATGCCTGGCCAACTCACTTCAATCTCACATACGAGTACTGAAATTCAAAGGAAAGAAAATAGATTTAGCCCTTGAGAGAACCAGCCATCAAACCTCGGATGAAGTAGCGGCTCAAGAAAATATAAACCAATAAAGTTGGTAAAGCCGCTAATAATGAACCAGCCATCTGTACGTTCCAAGCAATAATCTGGCTGCCAGCCATATTGTTGAGCGCTACTGTAATTGGCCAGCTTTGTGGATTGGTCAAAACTACCGCAAACAAGAAATCATTCCAAGCGGAAGTAAACTGCCAGATGAGTACCACTACGAAACTCGGTAATGAAAGTGGCAAAAGGATATGCCAGTAACTTCCAAGCAATCCCGCACCATCAATATGGGAGGCTTCTAACAATTCTTTTGGGATACTGGCATAATAATTACGGAAGGTAAGGGTCGTAATTGGCAATCCATAGATAATATGAGTCAACATCAGGCCTGGTAAACCGCCATAAAGGCCAATGCGGTTCATGAACTCCACTAAGGGGATCAAGATACTTTGATAGGGAATGAACATCCCAAAAAGGATCGCGGGAAATATAATATCCGCGCCTCGGAATTTCCATTTTGAGAGAATATACCCATTGATTGATCCCAAAAAGGAAGAGATCACTGCTGCCGGAACCACCATATTGAAGCTGTTCCACAAAAACGGAGCTAACTTGTCATAGGCTTCAATGAAGTTATCCAAACTGACCTGGGTGGGTAAATCCCACATGGTCTTCAAGCTGACTTCATCAAAACCTTTCAAGCCTGTCAATACCATAATATAAATCGGCAATAGATAAAAGATCGCCATAAAAATTAGTGGGATCAGAAGCAGATTACGCCAGCGGAAGAGGCGATTGCGCCAGTAAGGATTGATCATAGTTCGGCCTCATTTTTGGTTGTAAAGCGAATATACGGGATTATCAGCACCGCAACGCTGATCAAGAGTAAGATACCAATTGCCGCTCCACGGGCAAAGAAATAACCGTCGAAGGTAGTTTGCCACATGTAAATCGCTGGCACATCCAGGGGTAATTGCTTCCCAGCAATGGCGATGATCAAGTCGAATACTTTAAGGGAGATATGCCCTAAAATTATCAGGGCGCTTAACGTGATCGGGCTTAATAAAGGTAAAACGATTCGAAAATAGATGCTAATTTCACTGGCGCCATCAACTCGTGCAGCTTCGCGCAGTTCTTCGGGGATGGAACGCAACCCTCCGAGATAAAGTGCCATTGTATAACCCGACATTTGCCAAATGGCTGCTAAAGCAATCGCTGCGATTCCCCAATAGGGGGTGGTGTACCATTGATTGATCAAGAAATCCAACCCCAGGTTCTGGAAGAGCAGATTTAATCCACTCATTCGAGACCCCATCGCAGGGTTCATCAGCCAGCGCCAGACGACACCCGTAACGATGAATGAGATTGCCATCGGAAAGATAAAAAGGTTACGGAAAAAGCCTTCAGCCGGCAAATTTTGATCTAGCAATATGGCTAGCAGCAACCCAAGAATTAGCGTACCTCCCACAAAAATCACCGTGAAGATCACTGTATTACGGATATCGATATGGAAACGAGGATCAGAAAAAAGTTCAATATAATTGCGAAAGCCAGCCCAGGTGTAATCAGGGAGCAAACCTTTCCATTCGCTCAACGACACTCGCACTGACCAGCCAATAAATATGTACACAAAAATAGCCAGTGCAATAATGGAGGGCGAAATTAATATAATGGCGAGGATTTTATCCTTATTTCTGGTCATGGATGTACCTCAATCAGGGAGTAAAGTAGGCTGCCAATCCGGATGGGACTGGCAGCCTTGGGTAACTATTTGTCTACTGGCAAGGACCAGATGCTTGACAAGCTGAAACTAAGGCAGCCTGGAAACCATCAATATCGCCACCAGCCAGGAAGAGACCGATCGCGGTATCGATTTCGGTCTTCCAGGAGTCATTCGCGGTCACCCCGTGGGTCAGAGAACCAACCACGTTGTTGCTGCCCCAATCATCTGAAGCTGATTGCAGGTAAACGCCGAACAAACCTGGATCACAGTCTGTGCGGGCACAGATCGAACCCTTGACGGGGTTGAATGCTTCTTGACCGGCTTTGGAACCTGCCACTGTCAACCAAGCGATAGCAGCATCACGGTCCGGAGCTCCGACGGGAAGTACAAAGCTGTCCGACAGGAACTGGAAGTTACCGCCGGTACCAGGGACAGGTGCCCAGCCGTAGCCAACTTCAGGTTCACTGCCCAACTCACGGAAGAAACCTTCGGCCCAGTCGCCCATTACGTTGAAGGCAGCATCGCCTTCAACTACTAATTGGGAGGCATCCTGCCAACTCAAGGAAGCTGCATCTGAATTCGTATAGGTCAGAACTTTTTCGAAATCGACCAAGGCTTGTTTAACCTCGGCGCTGCCCCAATCTGTAGAACCGTCCCACAGACCGTTATAAGCATCAGGACCGAGTGAAGCCAATAGAACCGTTTCGAAAAGGTGCATCACGGTCCACTGTTCACCAAGCGCCAGGGGTAGTTCACCCGCAGCTTGGAGTGTATCCATTGCGGTGAACCACTCATCCAGCGTGGTAGGAACGGCAACTCCGTTAGCTTCCAGAATAGCCGGGTTGTACCACATCACATTGGCGCGGTGGATATTGACCGGCACCGAGAAGATATTGCCATCTTGGGAGATCAACGGGATCAGAGTTTCGGGCATTACCGACATCCAGCCGGCTTCTTCATAGAGGAAGTTGAGTGGCTCGAGTTGATCGGCAGCTACGTAGGTGCCGATCAATTCTTGACCGGCATGACCTTGCCAGCTATCCGGCGGATCGCCAGCCTGCAAGCGAGTGGCCAAAACAGCACGAGCATTGGTACCAGCACCACCAGCAACAGCAGCGTTAATGAACTCAATTTTTGGATATTCAGCGGTGAATATTTCGATCATGGCATCCAGGCCAGCAGCTTCGCCGCCACCTGTCCACCAGGAGAAGACCTCAACCTGACCAGCGATTTCCATGGTGCTGGGCTCTTCAGGAGCAACCGGAGCGGCGCTGCCGAGTTGCATGGCACCAGAAGCACCAGCCGCAGCCACCAAAGCAGTTTGGAAGTCAGCTGCACTGCCACCAGCCAGGAACAAACCCAGGGCGGTGTCAATTTCGGATTTCCAGGAGTCATTGGCGGTCACACCATGAGTCAATGAACCGACTACGTTATTGCTGCCCCAATCAGCGGCTGCTGATTGCAGGTAGGTGCCAAACAAACCAGGATCACAGTCTATGCGGGCGCAGATCGAACCCTTGACGGGGTTGAATGCTTCCTGTCCAGCCTTAGAGCCAGCCACAGTCAGCCATTTGATTGCGGCATCACGGTTGGGAGCACCGACTGGCAACACGAAGCTGTCGGAGAGGAACTGGAAGTTGCCACCCGTTCCGGGAACCGGCACCCAGCCATAATCGGTTTCAGGGGTCTTACCCAATTCGCGGAAGAAACCTTCGGCCCAGTCACCCATCACGTTGAAAGCAGCATCACCATCCACCACAAGTTGAGCAGCATCTTGCCAGCTCAAAGAAGCAGAATCGGAGTTAACATAGCCCAATACTTTTCCGAAATCTTCAATCCCTTTCGCAACTTCAGGGCTACCCCAATCAGTAGCACCATTCCAAAGACCGTTATATCCATCCGGTCCAAGCGAGGCCAGCATCACGGTTTCGAACAGGTGCAACACAGTCCACTGTTCGCCGAGGGCCAAGGGCAGTACGCCAGCAGCCTCTAAAGTGTCCATCGCGGTGAACCACTCATCCAAGGTGGTAGGTACGGCTACGCCGTTAGCTTCCAAAATGGCGGGGTTGTACCACATCACATTGGCGCGGTGAATATTTACCGGCACCGAATAGATATCGCCATCCTGAGAAATCAGGGGGATCAGTGTTTCGGGCATAACTGACATCCAGCCAGCTTCTTCGTACAAGAAGTTAAGCGGTTCAAGCTGGTCGGCAGCCACATAGGTACCAATGAGTTCCCAGCCGGCATGACCCTGCCAGCTATCGGGAGGATCGCCAGCCTGCAAACGAGTAGCCAAAACCGCACGGGCATTGGTACCAGCGCCACCGGCAACGGCAGCGTTGATGAATTCAACTTCGGGATATTCAGCTTTGAAGATTTCGATCATGGCATCCAGGCCAGCAGCTTCACCACCGCCCGTCCACCACGAGAAAACCTCAACCTGATCGCCGCCTTCTGGCATGGGCTCTGGTTCTTCTACTTCGGGCTCACTGGCTTCAGGCTCGGAGGGCACTTCAGCGGGGGCTTCTGTGGCAGATCCACCACAGGCGGTTAGCACCAAAGCGAAGATCATCATAACCGAGATCAGCAGCCAACTTATTTTTTTCTTAGACATCTCTTTCTCCTTGTTTATCTTTTATATTTCAATTTTTGGTTAAAATATTTGGTATTTGGATGATTAATCAACTATCTCGATCAGCACCTCCTTGATTTTACCGAAATCATTTTATCAATCAAACGATAGGATAGAAATTATCTTTACAACCTAAACAGGCAATATAACCAACTCATCGGTTAAAATAAATTATATAAAATACAAATCCGAACAACAATTGTTTTTCGGACATCTTCCGGACATACGACGGACAAGTTAATATTTCAGGAATTTATGGATCGAACCGTATTCAATAGTTTGTTCAAAGACCTAATGGCTCATATTCACGATTTTGTAGCATTGGACACGCATCCTTTGGCTGCGGTTCTTGATATTCCAGAAGATTACACGACTCGTCAGGGGCAATATATCCAACAACTTGTTGTAAGTGAAATCGAATATTTCCAACCCGTAGGAAAAGAGCGGTCTATTGATGCAATTGAATGGCGACCTTACCTGATTTTGTATCAGCGTTATGTTGAGGGCTTGAGTTCGCAAGAATTAGCCGATTATTTGGCTATCAGCAAACGCCAGATGCGCAGAGACCATAGCAGAGCGTTGCAAGCACTGGCAGCCAGATTATGGGACCAGGTTTTCCAGGAGCAATTCTCGACTTTGGATGAAGGGAGAACCGAATCAGGCCACGAATGGTCGCAAGCCTTTGAGAGCCACCCTGAATTATTAAGTTTATCGGAGGTGCTTCTGGGGATTATTCATATCTTACAGCGTCACCTCGACTCTGAAGGGGTCAAACTGCACCTGACATCCATCGATAGCAATGTGTTGGCAGATCGCATCATTTTACGCCAGATACTTATCAGCTTATTCAACTACGCATTGCATCTACAGTGTGACAATCAGTTGTATGTCAACACCGACCAGCAGGGGAATAAAGCTTTTGTGGAATTACAAATTGCGGTAGACCAGCAATGGGCATCTTGGGCCGGTGATGATGATATGCTCGAGTCTGCAAAATTTTGGGCTCAGAGGTTAGATGCAAAATTGGAGGAGTTTCACCCCGCAGAAGGTGAATCTGGAACCGTGCAATTGATTTTTTCGCTGCCGGCAGCTGATCAAACAACGGTACTCGTTGTTGATGACCAACAACCTACTTTGCGGATGTACCGGCGGTATTTAAGCCGCTCAAACTTCAAAGTCATTGGTGTAGATGATCCCACCCAAGTTTTTCCATTAATTCGCCAAATCAATCCTGACCTGATTTTATTGGATGTAATGATGCCGCAGTTAGACGGTTGGGAGATTTTACAGGGACTGAAACTGGACGAAACGTTTCGCGATATCCCTGTAATTGTTTGCTCAGCCTGGGAGTCAACAGACCTGGCAAAATCTTTGGGGGCGGCTGAATTTCTAAAAAAGCCGATCACCCAAGAACGCCTGGTGGCCGCAATTGAGGCTTTGCAGTTATAACCGCAAACTCTAGTTTACGATCAACTCTTCCCAATCTCTGATTTTTCATCCACAATCGGCTGTCCATTTTGAAGGGGGCGATAGGATGGGCTCACCTCTGCCAGTAAGGATTTTAAAACTTGAGGCAGTTCTTGCTGGGAGAGCGGCCGGTGCATGGTTACTTCGAGGACCTGCTGCCCACTGCCATATAAGGTCTCGGGTAGATCGTGCGCCGAAACAATGATGACAGGTGGAATATTTGGGTGGTCCCGCAGAATTTCTGCTAACACATCCCACCCGCTCATATCGGGTAAATCTAAATCTAGTAGTATGGCGTCAAGCGAATATTTTTTGGTAATAGTGAGTGCCGCTTCCCCTGATGAAGCTGTGACGATCTCAAGTTCATTAACTTCAAGTGCAGCTTGACTGTCGGCTTTAAGGGTCTGTTCCACAAAGCGAACCATTGCGGGATCATCATCCACAATGAGCAGGCGAGCGTTACTCAAGTCAAGTTGCTGAATTGTAGATGCCAGAGACTTTCTCGATACCGGCTTTACCAAATAATTAACCACGCCAGCGGGAAGGAGTGCGTGCCTGCCTCGCGCGCTGGGTAGCACAATGCTGATCACAGGAATTTCATAAGGGAATTCTTGCAAAGGCAGCTGCCCCAAATCGACCAGCAATTTATCGACGATTACAGCCTGTGGTAAGGATTGTTGAATATGGATTGGTAGCTGAGTTGGATCATCGACGACCACAATTTTATATTCATCCAGCCATTGCTGGACAATATCACCCGCTAACGGGTCAGGAGAACACATCAATACAATTTGATCGCGGCTGCGTAAAAGCCGCCGATAATATCCTTTAGGAGTCGCCAGCGCTTCTTCGGCTGAGATCGTATTAATCTCAGGCGGTGGTTCTAAAATTGGGATATTGAAATAAAAACAGGTTCCTTCACCAAGTTCACTTTCGAGCCACATCTCGCCCCCATGAAGTTGGACAAATCGACGACTAATCGAAAGGCCTAATCCAGATCCTTCGCGCCGCCGCCAACTATCGACACCCACCTGGCGGAAATCATCAAACACCTTGGGGATTTCGTCAGGAGCGATCCCAGACCCCGAATCCGCTACACTTACTAAGATAAAATCATCTTCAAGCTTCAAACCCAATGTAACACCGCCTTGCTCAGTAAAACGCAGACCGTTATTCACCAAATTCAACAAAACCTGACGGATGCGCGTACAATCGATAAAAACATCTGGCAAATCAGATCCAACTTCAACTTTTAGGCTTAATCCTTTTTGATCGAAAGCACCTCTCACCATTTTTCGGACTTCATCTACGATTTGAATCAAACTGGCCTTCTCCCGAAACAAGGTCATCCTTCTCGCGTCGATCTGTCCCATATCGAGAATATCATTGATCAATTCCAGCAGGTGGTTGCTACTGCGATATATTTCCTGGGCGTCGTCGTATAACCCTGGGGGCCAGACATCCGGATCAGCATAAGTTTCGGGTGAATTCACCATCAAATCGCTGAAGCCAATAATAAAGTTCAAAGGACTGCGCAACTCATGGCTGACAGCCAAAATGAAACGATCACGGTCAGCCCGAGCATCCTCAGCACGGCGGCGAGCTTGCTGCAGCATTTGGTTCAACCTTTCCAATTGATAGTTTGATTGGTTGAGTTCTTTTAACATACGAGAAATTTCAGCGCGGTGACGGCGGGTCTCTTCGAGGTGTTTGCGAGCTTCCTTGAAGTGAAAGGAGGAAGAATTAATCGCGGTAAACAGGTTGTTTGAAAGCCCCCAACCAAAAAGAGTAGAAAAAATGCTTCCAAGGATAATTCCTATTCGATATCCGGTGGTTATGGGTGGAAGGGAGAAGACCAAAGGTACGTACTTAAGGGTTATCAGGATTAATCCCCCCACCATAACCGTCCCCGCAAAACCCACGGTTACAATCGCCATCAAGGGTAAAGCGACCAACAATAATAGGACTTCGGGCTGCTGATAAAGTGAATACGCCAGTAAAATGAGGGCTGTCAACCCCATCAGCCAGATGGTGTGGGCCAACAAATAATAATTGTCGAGCAACTTGAGGGAAACCATAACGAGCATCACCATTGGGATCGTGATACTCCACATACTGGGGCTGAATATTGCTGGCCACCCCAGGGTAGCGGTAAAATGCCAGATCGTGTAAATCACCGCGACCATCGATATGATGCTCCGGGATGTAGATACAAGCAGTTCACGCTCAGTGTCGCTGCTGAGAGTAGTTTTAATCCAGGTCATACTCGAATTACCTGATTCTTACCAATTAAGAATAGCTCCGGATTTGTTGTATCACGGCCTCAGTTACATCTATGGTTTTCGAGGTACCACCAATATCTGGAGTCAATACGCCTCGGCGAGTGGCCTGCTTGACTGCAAAGGTGATCAAAGCCGCGGCTTCTGCTTCCCCCAGAAAATCGAGCATCATGGCACCGCTCAAAAACATGCCATAAGGGTTGGCGATTTTCATTCCAAAAATATCCGGAGCGGAACCATAAATCGGCTCAAACATCGATGGATAGTTGCGCTCTGGATTGATATTCCCGCTGGGTGCCATCCCTAAGCTGCCGATAATTGCGCCTCCTAAATCAGTGAGGATATCCCCATGCAGATTGGAGGCCACCACCACATCCAGGGATTCTGGTGCTAACACAAATCGAGCCGCCATCGCATCGACGAGCACTTTTTCGGTTTCAATTTCGGGGAACTCAGCAGCAACTGATTTAAAAACCTCATCCCATAAAACAAACCCGTAACGCTGGGCATTCGATTTGGTAACACAAGCCAGTTTTTTATTTCGGTTCTGGGCTAATTCAAAAGCATAGCGAACCACTCGTTCAACGCCTTTGCGAGTAAAAATACTGGTTTCCATCGCAACTTCACTGGGATGACCCAGGTGGGATCGTCCGCCAATGCCCGCATATTCGCCCTCGGTGTTTTCACGCACCACCACAAAATCAATTTCGCCCGGTTCTCGGTCCCGCAAAGGACTTGGCACTCCTGGTAAAAGTGCAGCGGGTCTTACATTTGCGTATTGCTCAAACCCCTGGCAAATCGCTAATCTCAATTGCCATAACGAAATTGCGTCTGAAACAGTTGGCCAGCCGACAGCTCCAAAATAGATGGCATCAAATTTCTGTAAGATTTCTAAGCCATCTTCAGGCATCATGCAGCCAAATTCATGATAGTAGTCACAGTTCCAATGGAAATTTTGCCAATCGATTTTAAACTTCCCAGTAACCTGCCCTAAATAATCTAAAGCACGTTGGCCTTCTGGGGTTATCTCTTTGCCAATACCGTCCCCCGGAATCGAAGCAATGCGATAGTGATTCATACTTTGTCTCCTAAAAAATCAACTACTTTTACTAAACCGCCTACTTACCGATTGCCAGATCACACCGCCAACCCCAATCAACAACAGGATAAAACTACCCCCAACAAAAATCCATTTGATCGCGGTAAACCAAGGAGCAGCCACCGCTAAAAAATTTGTCGGTTCAGGGAAGCGAAACATCACCAGGGATGTGGATATATTCTCGGCGTAATCAAAAGCCATCCCGAAAACAGGTGCAAGATTTCCCCAGCGCCAAACACTTTCCGATGAAAAGGTTCGCGCAAAAGTCCAACTGATGGCTGTGCCCAAAAATAATGTATATACCAAAGGCCAGATCAGATCGAAGGTAAAACGCGCCTGAATATAGTCTGCCCGCCCCTGTTCTCCATAGGCTTCAGCCATTTTATATAAATCTTGCGGGGAATAAAAAAAGGATAAATCTGGCGAGCCAACTTCTTCGAGCACAGGATCAGCTCCCGAGGACTGGGCAGGCAGCACCAAAGCAGTGAAGAGGAGAAATACTATTAATCCAATTAAGGTAACCCAGCCGGTGGAAACTTTATATAACAAATGTGATAAGCGTTTCATCAGGTTATGCCACATCCCAGGGAGCGATACCGCTATCCCCAACCTGTGATAAAGATGTCCGGATTGGATCAGCTAATTCGGGCAGGATATCGGCTGTTGCGGATAACAGACCAAAGCAGCCGGTGATCATCATATCGCCAAAGGGAGCCACAAAATACGGTTTCAGGCTGGAATTCACCATCATTTTTCGCCGCGGCCCCGTGACTGCAACCCCAAAACCTTGACCATTTAGATTGAGCACTTCCTTTTCGTAAATCAAGGCCCCATGACCGTGATCGCCGAAAACATCCTCGTGCTTTAAAGAGCCATCCGCCAATGAACGGAGCAACCCTTCGAGTTTGGGCAAATCGAGCAGGCCGGTGTGATGTTCGAAAACCCCTTCAATTCCACCAGGGCCGAGGCGGAAGGCCAAAGTATGAAAGTTGCCCACATTGGCAATCATCACCCGCTCGCGGGCAGCTACGTTCGGATCGAGAGTCGCCCCCAAAACTGCGGCTGGGGCCGTGTCCATCACCACCAGGGGCGCCTCAAATCCGGTTGCTGAATTCAACTACAGCTTGCAAGCGCGTCATCACTGGGGGAATTTCATCAGACTTGAACGCCAAAGCCGAGAGCCGATTTTTCCCGGCAATATAATCATCCAGGTAATCAAAACGGAACTGCCGGTCAGAAACATCGGGTGGGGCCGCACCATGATCGAAGACGGCAACGGCAACGGCATCGAGATTATTTAGCGGAACGCCAAACTCCCCAAAGGATCGGGCAATCCCTTCAAAATCGAAGTCACGTAATTCCACCTTGGTAACAGAATCAGCCATCTTGAAAGCTTCATCCTCTGAGATCACATGAATCCCTTGGGCAGCGACATTTTCCAAATTATCATCAAAGGTTTTGGCAGCTTCAGGCGTAGCATAAATTGGATGCCCGGCTTTGGCATGATCGCGCGCCGCCCAATGGCAAGGTCCGCCGCCCATGGTTACCCCGGTGAGCAGCAAAGCATCCCCTCGCTGAGTAGCATCTTTGATTTTTTGGCGGACCATCATGGTTGGCGAAGGTACCACCAATTTGAATCCGTTTTCAATATTTATTTTTGAGTCGTACAGGAAGATATCTTGGGTGCCGGTGCCGACATCAACAGTCAGAATTTGCATCGTTTTGGTTCTCCAGTTTTACCAATAAATGTTGGTAGCTAGTCTACCATATCTGAGAACGAGAAACATCGATATTGATAAACTTACACTTGTAACAAAGTTTATTACAGTGTAAACAAAGTTAAATTAGTTATTGTTGCCTCAATAAATCGGAAGAAAGTGGGGGTTTATCACCGGGCAAAGCCCGGTGATAAACCCCCAACCCACCGCTTTTCGAGATATGATATGTAATATAAAAAAACTTACTTTACAGTGTATTTATCAATATCGCATCTAAATTTTCCTATATAAGCCAACTTAAGTAGATTTCTTTATCAACTGGCATAAGGAAAATTTTAACCCAGATTTTTTTACTTTGGCTAGTGAACTATACGCGCTAAAGACCATCCCACCCACAATAAAAAGATTCCCACCCCAATGATCAAACCTGATAGAAAACCAAAAATTACCGCCACCCAATTGGGTAAAGTTTTCAATTCCTTGCGATCAGAGAAAAACCAAAAAATCAAACTACCCAACACGGCGGGGGCAAAGATGATCAACAAAGCAAAAGGATTTAAGTACATTGAAACTCTTCTAGTAACTCGGTTGCTGTCTCCCAAATATCTTGTTCTTGCCCACGCTTTTGGGCTGCGGAAACGACATCGGGTGGCAGCGAATTGGCGGCTGCGGAGATTTCCATTCCGGCGATATCTTCAAACCAACGAGAGTTTTCAACAAAAGGATATCTCTTTGCTAAAGCGGAAAGCTCAATAGCTACCTCAACTTGAGCGCGTTGTATAAACAGGAGGGCTGCTGCGAACAAAATATACAATATTGGGTAAACCCCACCAATATCAATAGCTATACGCAATATCTCACTTAGATAAATCTCTGCTTGGTGCGACTGATCTAATCCAAGTTGAGTGTAAACCAAAATTGAAAGGGCTAAACTCAACTCATCTTGCTGATTAAGTTCTCGATATTGCTTAACACTCTTTCTCGCCCAAATCTCCGCCTGCTCAAAATCCATCTGCCCTAAATATGCCATCCCCAAGATCACGTAAGCCAGGCCAATTTCACGTAGAGCATCTATTTCGTTGGCCAGATGAATGCTTTTTTTTACCCTGGAAATTGCTTCAGAATATCGGCCTAGGTGGGAAAATCCCAGTCCTATTCCAATGGTCGCAAAAATATATTTATCTAAAATTCCAAGTTCTTCGAAAATTCGACTGCTTTGCTCAATCAGCGGAAGGCATCTAGCAGAATCACCACTCCAGAATAAATATCTCCCTAACTCAAAATAGCCTCGAGCAATACCAGCCTGGTCTCCGATTTGTTTCAAAACAGCAACACCCTCGTTAATATAGTGTTCGCCTTGTTCTGCCTGACCCAGACGTAGCGAGTTTTGGCCAGATTCAATTAAGGCATTGGCAATTCCACGCGGGTCACCATTCACCTTGTAGAGTTCGAGACTTTCTGCATAATATTGCACAGCTTCTTTGAAATTTCCAACGTGATGAGCAAGCAAACCCAAACGGGCTAAAGTTTTTGCGTTACCCCAAGAATTATCATGGCTACGATATAGTTCAAGAGCCTTTGAGTAACAAACAGCAGCGGTTTCCCGGTCCATGTTAAAATGAGTATTTCCTTGTTCCAAACGAATAAAAGCCTCAATATTATGAATCTTATACCCGGCTGATTTAGCTTTCTCCAAACAGGTCAGGGATTTTTCCATTAACTGGGATGCTACATCTGGCTGACTTAACAAGCGTGAAAAGCGGCTCTGCCAAGTAAATAACTGCATCAATAAGAGCAAATTTTCTTTGCAAGCCGGTTCTTCAAGAAGCATTTTGACAGCCATTTCGCAAGCCTGTTCACCATCTTGGAAACGCAAACTGATTTCATAATAAAGGCCCATAGGCTCCACAACTGTGATCAGGTGAGATGCCTTTCCCTGCCTTGCAGCCCAATTCCAGGCTGCGCGGTAATTCTCATGCTCGAGATCAATACTGGTAAGAGCGGCCACCTGCTGAGCTGATTTTAAATCATCTCCCAACCTGGCTAACTGTTTCAGATAATAATCACAGTACAGATCACAGACTTCCTGTTCTACCTGTGCTAACTGCGCCAATTTCTCCCTACCATATTGACGTAGTAATTCGTGCACTTCATACCACCCCGGGGTTCTTCTCCACAACATCGAGCGGTCTACCAATTTTCGCAGCTCATGTGGGGAAGCATCACAAACTACTCGAGCTGCCTTTCTAGTAAAAGCTCCCCGGAAAACCGAAAGACTTTGGAAGATTGAACGTTCGCGCCCATCTAACAGGCTCCAAGTGTAATCAAAAGTGGCGCGCAAACTCCGCTGTCGGGCTGGCACATCAGCCCAATCAACCGCCAGATAATCGAGGTTTTGGCAAACCATATTTGCAATTTCATCGACATTAAGCGTCGCGCCCCAAGAAGCCGCTAAAAGGATTCCTAATGGCATCCCATGAACCTGCTGACAAATCTGATACAGATAATCTAGGTCTGCAAGTGCAGGTTCATAATCAGGCCGTGTCCGTCTCAAACCGGCAACTAATAACTGCACTGCGTCTGATCTCCGAATTTCTGCCTGAGAGTTTCCTTCTTTAGGGTAATGCATCCCGCTGAGCATAAAGACTTGTTCACTTTTGATATTCAGTCGAGTACGCGTGGTCACCAATATTTGGATCTGAGACGCTTGATGCAAGATATCAGCTATCCAACCCGCGGCCTCCAGTAGGTGCTCAAAACTATCCAGAACTAAAAGTATTTTTTTATTTCTTAAATAATTTTCCAGTTGAGTTTGGGAATTATCGCGTTCCCCCGAGGTAGATCAAGAGACTCTACAATGGCTGGCAAGACTGATGCTGGGGATTGAACCGGGTTAAGCGGTACGAAGAAGACCCCATGGTGGAAGCGATCAAGGCTGGCTTTTGCAATTTCCATAGCCAGACGAGTCTTGCCGCTTCCCCCCGGTCCAAGAATGGTCAGAAGACGGCAATCCGGGTTCCTGCATTGATCCATAATTTTTGTCAATTCCTGCTGGCGACCAATCAAGGGTGCCAAAAAAGCAGGCAAGTTATTTGTTCTGGTTTTGAGTTGACCGGTAGATCGAAGCCCTCCTCGGATACGATCGCGTAACGCGATCGTATCCGGTTCAGGTGCGACCCCTAGCTCCTCGGCTAACATTACCTGCAATCGTTCATATTGTGTCAACGCCTGATTGCGTTGGCCATTAGCGGTCAAAAGCTGCATCAACTGACGGCTGGCACGTTCATCGAGGGGGTCCAATTCTACCTGCTGCTGGGCGTAAGTTATGCCCTTGTGAAGTTTATTCTTTGCCGCATAATAGTCAGCCAATTGATGCAATCCATCCAAAACCTGATGTTGAAAGCGCTGGCGTTTTACCAATATCCATTCATCGAAAGCCAAGCTACTATCAAAGGATAAACCTTCTAAAAAATCACCTCGGTACAGATCGATGGCATGCTGAAGATTTTCGAAATACTTATCACTGGATGGTTCTTGGGCTTTTTCAGGGATGAGGTTTTGGTTGAACTGCTCAATATCCAACCAGTAGTCGCTCTCTTGGTTGAACTGGACGGTTTCTCTTGTGCACAATAAAAACGGAGGATTTGCTAGATGATCCTGAATTTTTTGGCGCAAGTTATATAGCGCCTGGCTAAGATTAGAATTCGCACGCCTGGCTGGCATCTCCGGCCAAAACAAAGCAGCTAACTTCTCACGACGATGCGTTTCCTGGCTTTTAACTACCAGATAAGCCAAAAGAGCGCGCACTTTGTTGGATTCAAATTTCGTGATGGGTGCTTCGTTGAGATGAACCTGGAATGAACCGAATAAACGGATCTTCATCCTTGCCATTACATCTCCCATATTGCATCTTAATTGCCAAAACATCCCCTACCAACTATGACGCAAAAATCACCTGAGAGATACCTGAGAATAAATTGCTAGACTGAAAAAGTCGAGCGGGGCACCCTTTTGGGCTTGGAAAGGAGGTTTTTTGTACAAGATCTGGATAAATTACGCATATAGATTGATTGCAAAATTGGATGATGAGAATAAGGAGATTTAAAATGAAAAAGAAAACACGCATTGGTTTGATCGTAATACTAACTGCTATCCTGGTACTAGCTTTAACCATTCCAGGGTTAGCAAAAAAACAAACTAACTTTAACCTCGCCTATGAGTATCAGAATATCGATTGGGACCACAATTATGGGGTGGGCGTTTTTTCATCAACCGGAGAAATTGAAGTAAATGATGGAATAGCCACTCTACACTGGATTCCTAGAGCTGGAGTAAAACAAGGTACGATGTTCTTTGAAGATCCCAATGGCAGTTTTGTTGTCCGGTATACCATTTCCAAAGATATCGGCAATTACTGCGGATCAGGTCACTTCCAGATAATAACATTCCGAGGAACCGGTGATTATAAAACTATGTGGGGTGGCGGAGACATTATCTTGTGTCGGCCAGACTGGGGTAACGATGTTAATGGTACGTTAAGTGGTTGGGTGAACTTTGAATAAATTTAGCAGTACGAGATCCACTGCTTGAAAACAGGATCGCGTGGCAGAGCACAAAGTTGTGTGCTCTGCCTGAATTGTTTCCTGAAACTTTTATTTTTATGTACGCTATGAATTCCAAGCACAGCAACTACCACTCATACCTGCTGCGGCTTTGGCAGGTGCACGGAAATGAAGGGTTTGGCTGGCGTGCCTCCCTGGAAGATGTGCAAACCGGGGAAATGATTGGATTCCAGGATTTAGCCGCGTTAGTAAGTTATCTCGAAGACCAAGACTTCACGGAGCGAGAAGAGGTAGTGGTTCTAGAACCGCGGTAAGCATAAGGCTTCAGGACATCCAATTCTGATCCAACTTAGGTATTAAGGTGTTCACTATTGGAGTTTAGCGTAAGTTTTGTGCAAATCGAGAGCGAGATGCTCAAATCGACGAAAAATTGACAAATTTCCAAGGCAGCGATAATTGGATAGCGAACTGCCTGCGAACCGTGAAAGACCGTCCAGCAAAGACAGAACGATCATCGAACCTTACCAAACAATCCTGAACGAGCCACTCCACCAGAGCGGGAGCGTGAGCGCCGACTTTGACCTGTGGCTGGGCGATAGGCTGAGGTATTCCAGACCGCCCAATATGGCCACCAGGAATTCCAGCACTTTGCCTTGGGGGCTGTGATCAACGGTCTTCTGTGACAGGCTAATCTGCTCGATGGCTTGGATCAGGCCCAGACAATGGGCAAACTGGCCCCAAACTACCAGCATCGCATGATCGGTCAGAAGGGTGGTTTGGCTTTGCTCTTGTTCCATAATGGCAACCTCGCTCCAAATTGGGTTGCCACCTAGCTTAGCCCAGAATATTGATTTGGAAAAATTCTATTTTTTCGCCGATTTTTGCATGTCGGCCTACATTTGCACAAAACTTACGTTAGGTAACTTTGTACCAGAAAAATCATATTTTTTAGCTTATTATTAAGGATTTACGTGCCATGAAAAAATATCAAGAATTTGAACTTGCAACTTTCGATCAATTGAAATTATTTTGCCGGCGGTGGGAACCCGAAAACACCCCCCAGGGCGTAATCAGTTTGGTCCACGGATTAGGAGAACATAGCGGCCGCTATTTAGATTTTGCCGACCGTTTAAACCAAGCGGATTTTGCTGTCACCGCATTCGATTTGCGCGGCCACGGCCAATCCGAAGGGTTACGCGGGCATCTTCCTTCTTTTGAAGCCTATATGGAAGATATTTCCACCGTGTTGGATGCGGTTCTGACGCGCTACCCGGCACTACCGGTTATCCTGTATGGACACAGCCTGGGCGGGATACTGGTCTTGTCTTATCCCTTGCGAAAACAATCTAACCTGACGGGCGTGGTGGCTGCCGGGCCAGGTTTACGTTCAACCATCGCTGAAGATAAACTGAAAGTATTTCTCTCAAGAATCGGAGGGACCATATTCCCCAAAATGACACTCCCCAGCGACCTCGACTTGAACGTGGTCTCGCGCGAATCCCGAGGTCGTCAGAAAATTACAAGAAGACCCCCTCAGAAACGATCGAGTTACGCTGGCTTTTGGGAAACATATGCTCACAGCTATTGAGTGGATCTGGCCACACGCCCATCAATTCCCATATCCACTCTTGCTGATGCACGGAACCGCGGATGAATTGGCTTTCCCCAGCGGTAGTCAGGAATTTGCGACCAAAGTTTCCCAAAACTGCACACTGAAACTGTGGGAGGGTTTATCCCATGAATTACATAATGAACCTGAGAAAGAACAGGTCTTCGAGTATCTGATCAATTGGCTCAAAACTACGATCAATTCCATATCGAAGTAATCTTATTGACTTCCCTGATACAACAATTGGGCATGATTTAAGCCGTTAGGGATTATATTGATTCAATAATTGCACCAGAGATGAATATCTGCTCTCAACAAAAACGGAGCAGCCTTTTTGCGAGAGGCTGCTCCGCCGAACCAATCTGGTTCTATCAAGAGAGAGGAGCGAATAATCTAATACGAACTTGGGAGTAAGACAGCATCTATCACGTGGATAACACCATTGGAAGCTTCGATATCCGTGATGATGACCAATGATTCGCCAACCATTACTTTATCGCCATCGAGCATGATTGGAAAATTTGAACCAGCGAGGGTGTCCACCATCTTACCATCGAGTCCTACGACATCGGATGCCATGACTTTCCCATCAACAACATGGAAAAGCAGAACATTGGCTAAAGCAGCTTTTTCTGCCAGCAACCCTTCTAGGGCTCCTTCAGGAAGTGCGGCAAAAGCATCATTGGTGGGGGCAAAAACGGTGAAGGGTCCTTCGCCTTGTAGCGCTTCTACTAATTCAGCTTCTTGTAGAGCAGTTACTAAAGTGGTAAAGCGATCGTCTTCAACGGCGATATCCACAATAGTTCGGCGTTCTGGAAGGATGACCGCATCAATCACATGGATCACACCATTGCTGGCTTCGATATCTGTAATAATGATTTCAGCATTATCAACCATCACTTTACCCATGTCGGTTGTTATATCGGCATATTGTCCTTGAACCGTCATTGCCTGATCTAACTCAACAACATCAGCAGCCATAACTTTGCCTTCGACAACGTGATACAGTAGGATATCGGATAATGCTGGGATATCAGCTAATAATGCTTCAATTGTGCCTTCAGGCAATGCTGCAAAAGCATCATCTGTGGGAGCAAATACGGTGAAAGGACCATCACTCTGCAAAGTTTCAACTAATCCAGCTTCAGTTACTGCAGTCACCAGGGTTGTGAAACGACCATCTTCAACGGCGATGTCTACAATACTCTTGGGCATTTCTTCTGCCATTTCATCGTCCATGTCTGCTTCAGCTTTTTCATCTGCAGGAGGAAGGATAACTGCATCAACAACGTGGATAACGCCGTTTGAACCTTCAATATCAGTGATGATTACTTTTGACTCATTAATCATCACACCCATATCATCTGCTTTCACTATAATGTTTTCACCAGAAACGGTAGCAACATCTTCACCATTCAGACCAACAACATCTGCAGCCATGACCTTACCACTAACAACATGATAAAGCAAAATTTGTGATAGCGCTTCTGGATCGGCTAACAGCGCCTCGACAGCGCCTTCGGGTAGAGCTGCAAAAGCATCATCTGTGGGAGCAAAGACTGTGAAGGGACCTTCACCTTGCAAAGTATCAACCAGATCAGCTGCCTGGAGTGCCGCTACCAATGTCGTGAAACGACCGTCAGCAACCGCAATGTCTACAATGCTCTGGAGCATCTCTTCGGCCATTTCATCATCTTCCATAACTTCTTCGACAACGGCTTCCGGTTCAGAAACTACTTCTGTTGCAGCAGGGGCACAAGCTGCTATTACCAACGAAAAAACTAATAACAGGGATAAAACTAAAAACTTACGCATGATATTTCTCCTTAGATATTTGCTGTTTCCAGCATTTGAATTCGAATAACTTGGACATATTTTACCCACTATCCCAAATTTGTCAAGGTATTGTATAGATTTTTAGATTAATATTGTCTAAGTTTTGTCAGGGTATATTGATTTGAGTCTGTTTGCCGCACTAGATAGCACTTCCCCCAAGACTAATGATTGCGGTATACTTCTCTGACGATTTTTGAAATTCCGAGGCAATATTATGACCCTAAAATCTGAAAAAAAACGCTGGGAAAATGATACCCTGAAACCTGTTACGGACCGTTTCCCGGAAAGGAAACCCGAATTCCAGACTTTATCGGGGATTCCGCTCCCCAGGGTGTCTCTCCCCTCCGGGGAGGATGCCACATATCCGGAAAAGCTCGGATTTCCCGGAGAGTATCCCTTCACGCGGGGGGTGCAGCCCACCATGTACCGCGGGCGTTTTTGGACAATGCGCCAATATGCCGGTTACGCCACCGCCGAAGAATCCAATACCCGTTATCGTTATCTGTTAGCGCAAGGCCAGACAGGGCTATCTGTGGCTTTCGACCTCCCCACTCAAATTGGATACGATGCCGATGATGCCATTGCAATGGGTGAAGTCGGCAAGGTTGGCGTCTCGATTTCATCGCTGGACGATATGGAAACGCTGTTCCGTGACATCCCGCTAGACAAAGTTTCCACCAGTATGACGATCAATGCACCCGCGGCGGTGCTGTTAGCGATGTATATTGCCGTGGCGAAGAAACAAGGCATCGAAACTCGTAAACTGCGTGGCACGATTCAAAATGATATTCTCAAAGAATATATTGCTCGCGGCACGTATATCTTCCCCCCACAGCCCTCGATGCGATTGATTACGGATACTTTTCAATTTTGCCAGCGCGAAATCCCGCGCTGGAACACGATCAGCATTTCGGGCTACCATATCCGTGAGGCGGGTTCCACTGCGGTGCAAGAAGTTGCCTTTACTTTGGCCGACGGCATCGCCTACGTGCAGGCAGCACTGGACTCTGGCCTGGATGTGGATAGTTTCGCATCACAGCTTTCTTTCTTCTTCAACGCTCATAATAACTTCCTGGAAGAGGTTGCCAAATTCCGGGCAGCTCGTCGTCTGTGGGCCAAAATCATGAAGGAGCGGTTTGGCGCCAAGAATCCTAAATCCTGGATGCTGCGCTTCCACACCCAAACCGGAGGGTCAACACTAACGGCTCAACAGCCTGAAAATAATATAGTGCGCGTTACCCTGCAAGCACTCGCAGCCGTGATGGGTGGTACACAATCGCTGCACACCAATAGTATGGATGAAGCCCTTTGGCTTCCCACTGAAAAAGCGGTGCGGGTCGCCCTGCGCACGCAGCAAATTATCGCCCATGAATCCGGCGTGGCAGATAGCATTGATCCACTCGCCGGATCTTACCTGATCGAACAATTGACCGATGAGATCGAAAATCAAGCTCAAGGATATATTCAAAAGATTGATGAAATGGGCGGCGCGCTGGCAGCAATCGAGCGCGGCTTTATGCAAAGTGAAATTCAAGAAGCAGCCTATCAATATCAACAATCCGTAGAACGCAAAGAACAGATCGTGGTAGGTGTCAACCAGTTTGAAGTTGAAGAGCAACTCGACCTGGATCAACTCAAAGTTGATCCGGCCATCGAAGAGGGTCAACGTGCCCGTTTGGCTGCCATCAGAGAGAAGCGGGATACTCAACGAGCAGCGGAGCTGCTGTCTCAACTGGAAACAGCCGCGAAAAGTGAAGAGAATTTGGTCCCCCTGTTTGTCGCGTGCGTTGAAAACGATCTCACCCTCGGTGAAATTTGCGGCGTTCTGCGTAATATTTGGGGTGAGTACCACCCTTCGACTTGGATTTAGTTTTATATGCAGATCAAATTTCAAGGCCAATACGATAGAAATTTATTTTTCAGAGCAGTGGCACTGGCCAACCGGCCTCCCAAAAACCGCCAACGCTTGCTTTCGATTTTGCTGGTGATCGCCATTGGTGGTATGGGTGTGATTGGCTACCGAATCATTACCTCAGGTGACTGGGCTAACAATTTAGTTTATCTTCTGGCAGCAATTTTCATGGGCGGTTATGTAGCCCAAATTTTTATCCGCCCATATTTTGCTGCCCGAAAATTGTGGGATGACCCTGGAACCCGACGTCCACTAAAAGGTCATGCCAACAAGCAAGGAATCAATTATGTCTTTCCACAAGGAGAGATCATTATCGATTGGAAAGAATTCAACCGCTTACAAAAAACAGACAATCTCATCACGCTGGTGAGAAGCAAAGACGGATTGCTATTGGTATTTCCACAACGTTTTTTTAACAGCGATAGCAATTGGAATAAGTTTGATAAATTGGTAAACGATAACGTGGTCCCCATGGATGAGAAAGGCATTCAGCGACCAGCGCGCTCAAAATAGACATCCATCAAACAGTCCCAGCAGTTAAATTTCAATCGCAACCGCATATCATCTTCATCAATCAAATACAATGGTTCATCCAATGGGGTGGGCTGTTCTAGATGGGGGCAGCCGCCGAACTCATATTTGAGGCAATGCTTGGTAGTCATGACTTTTTGATTTTGCATATCTAAGCCGGATTTAGCAGCCGGTTCAATCGCCTCCACCCCATGACGCCGGTAAAAAGCCTCGGCTTTACGGTTGAGCACATTCCCCAGAAATGTCAATTCTTTTTCAGGATAGGGCACCTCATTTGGCGTAATCTCCACCCGCCAACGAGGATAGTTACATTCTCTTTCGGCCAGCAGTTCTACTACCAGATCGCGGCGCAAGGCATTGAGGGTCGAGACCGGCAAAAAATATTCCTGAGAGAGCGCAATCTCTAATTCGTTACAAAAGAACTCCGTTGCGCCCAAACGGGTCAACTGACGCTCCAGGGTGGTGCGGGCGCGGTCAATATTTTGGGCCGGGGTTTTCTCCGTCTTTAGTGAGACCACCACAAAATTTTCGTCTTGATCTGCGGCTGATAGACAGAATCCATCCTCGGTTTCAAAAAATACCATTTTGAGTGGAATTTTGCGATCCGGTTGACTTTTTTCTACGTGTTTAAGAAATTCACGGTCGGCATTGCGACGGATCTGTGCCCCAAGGTAGATACCTTCCATTTTAGCGGGGAAAACCACTGCACCTTCAACCTTGTTGACCAATGTCCCTTGGAGTTGGCCGTCCCGGTTAAAAAAGTCAGGCCGTCGCCATTATTGAGGGGTGCCGGCACGTTGAGAGTAAAAGTGTTCGATTCCAGCGCGGTGACCACACCAACCGGTTCCCCGGCATGTTTTGGTGTGCGTGGAGCAGTGATCTCATCGCGCTCACCCGTAAGAAAATAACTGGTAAAGTCGCGATTATAGGTTTTTACTGGATCTGGCTCGAAATCGAGGGTTACGCGCCCCGAACTGGAAGCCCGCAGATTGAGATTCGGCAAAATAGTATCCAATCGCTGGCGGTAATGGGCAACCACATTTTTAACATAGGCTTGATCTTTGAGACGTCCTTCAATTTTGAAGGAACACACCCCGGCTTCGAGAAGATCGCGCAGGTAATCCGTCAGGTTGAGGTCCTTGAGCGAGAGCAGGTGACTGCGGGGAGCTTGCGTTTTTCCGTTGCGGTCGACAAGTTTATAGGCCTTTCGACAGGGTTGGGCACACTGGCCGCGGTTTCCGCTGCGGCCGCCGATGGCATAGCTAAGCGCGCACTGCCCCGAGTAGCACACACACAATGCCCCGTGAATAAAAGTTTCGAGTTCAACCGTTGTAGCCGCTCGAATGGCGGAGATCTGTGCGAGGCTGAGTTCGCGCGCCAGGATCACGCGTTGGATACCAACCTTATCGAGGAAGGCTACACGCTCGGGGGTATGACTGTGCATCTGGGTGCTGGCAAATAATGGAACTGGCGGCAATTCACTTTCGAGCAAACCAAAATCTTGGATGATGATCGCATCGACACCCGCTTCGTAAAGGCGGTGACAAAGCCTGACGGCTTCCTCGATCTCATCATCATACAGCAGAGTGTTGACGACAGGATAAACCCGCGCCCAATATTTATGGGCGTAGACAGCCAGTTTTTCAATATCTTCGAGGGAGTTGCCTACTGCCTGTCGTGCGCCAAAACGCGCCGCGCCAATATAGACGGCATCGGCCCCATAGTTAATGGCCGCAATCCCGGTCTCATAATCTTTTGCGGGTGCGAGGAGTTCAATAGAGTTCATTTAGGTGAGTGAAAAGATTCGTTATTATTATCCATATTTCAACAAAGATATTATTCTCAAATCATTATACCCAGTTATCCAGGTTCAAAGATAAAAAAAAGCCCCTGACCATCAGGAGCTTACAACCTATTATGGATGATAAATCAAATTTACATTAGGAAATCGCCGCCAATTCGGGTTTCCATTACCGAGTAAAAGTTGTCGACTACTTCAGGATCAAAATGTTCGCCCCGGTTTCTCTGTAATTCCGCTACCGCTTGCTCATGAGTCATCGGTTTACGGTAGGGCCGGTCATCTGTCATTGCATCATAAGCATCGACAACCGATAAAATACGGGCGCCCAGGGGAATATCCTCCCCTTCCAAGCCGTAAGGATACCCTTGTCCATTGTATTTCTCCTGGTGAGCATGCACAAAGGGAGCGAGCTCTGACATGGAAGATGAAGCAAATACCAAATTCGCTCCGATCGTTGGGTGCAATTCCATATAGGTCCACTCGATATCCGTCAATGGTCCTTTCTTGGATAATATTTCTTTTGGAAGGGCAATTTTTCCGATATCGTGTAAAAGCGCAGCCCAATACAAGATTTAAATCTCAGCATCCGTCATTTTCAACATACGGGCTAATGATTCCGTCCAATGCGCTACACGCACGCTATGATGACCAGACCCAGAAATTACTGCATCAATATCTCGGGACAAATTGAATAATAATTGCGCCCATATATCTGTTTCGCTTATTGACATCCGTTGAACCTCGTTGATGTATAGTGTCATTTTAATTGTAGTATCAGGGATGCAATAAACATGCCACAGATTTCATTCCTTTCTTTGGATGGATGGAGCGAATACTAGAGAATTTTTCCTCGTTCCTCAATTCTTTTTCAGCATTCAGTAAGTTTTTTTTTGTACTGCCTTCCGGCATTTACTTTAATTGTTATGCGGTTTCGGATGCTTTTTTTTTATTTAAGAGTTAAATCGCAAAACGCTTAATATAAAGCAGCCTGTTATTAAGACGTAAAAATATTGAATTAGATATGGTCTGCAATTTCTTCACCTGGCTGGGTGGCAGTTTAGAATCTTTGACTGAATAGAATGCAGATAAAAAAAGGTTCCTTCTCGATGGAAGGAACCTTCAAGTTTGGGAGAATTTTATCAATCCAACCTGCTGGTTGCAATTGCCTTCTTTACCTCGCCAATTGCCTGGGTGACTTCGATCTCGCGCGGGCAAGCTATGGTGCAATTAAAAATAGTGTGGCAAGGATAAACACCAAATTGATCGTTTAGAATTTGCAGCCGTTCTGCAGCAGCGCGGTCGCGGCTGTCAAAAATAAATCGGTGGGCGTTGACGATGGCAGCTGGACCAACGTATTGCTCATTCGCCCAGAAAGAAGGACAGGAAGTCGTGCAACAAGCGCACAAGATGCACTTCGTTGTGTCATCAAAGCGGGCCCGTTCCTCTTGCGTTTGAGGGCGTTCCTTGGCCGGGGGATTTTCATCGTTGACGAAATACGGTATCACCGATTTAAAATGATCCATAAAGGGTTCCATGTCCACGATCAGGTCTTTGATGACGGGAAGCCCTAAAATCGGTTCAACTCGGATTTTTGTGGTGTGCAAATCTTGCACCAACACTTTGCAGGCCAGTTTGTTGACTCCATTAATGCGCACAGCATCCGAACCACAAACACCATGGGCACAGGAACGGCGAAATGATAGCGTGCCATCGACATAGTTCTTGACATATTCCAGTAAATCTAGCACGCGGTCTGTTGGTTCAGCATCCATCTCGTAGGTTTGGTAACTGGATTTCTTGTCTTGCTCGGGATTGTAGCGAAAGACTTTGAGTTTTACTTTCATGGTTTTTTCTCCTAGTACACTCGTTCTTTCGGTTCATATTTTGTCAATGAAACTGGCTTGTAACCCAGTTCAATTTTGCCATCACGCATCCAGGCTAGAGTATGTTTGAGCCACTCGGCGTCGTTTCGTTTTTGGAAGTCATCGCGGGCGTGGGCGCCTCGGCTCTCTTTGCGTGCTAAAGCAGAGACAGCAGTAACTTCTGCGAGATCGAGCAAATTGCTGATCTCCCAGGCGTTGAGCAGATCGGTGTTGAACACCTTCCCATGGTCCTGCACGCTCACATGTTTGAAGCGCTCTTTAAGTTCTCGCACTTTCTCGACGGCCTGCTGCATGCCTTCTTCAACGCGAAAAACGCCAACATGCTCAAACATCACTTGCTTCATCTCGTTGGCGATATCTGTCACCCGTTCGGCACCATCTCCGTTAAGTAAAGCATCCAACTGCTCGCGGGAATAATCGCCTGCATCTTTGGGCAGTCTTTGGAACACAGCACCTTTGGCGTATTCGGCAGCGTTGATCCCCGAATACTTTCCAAAGACTACCAAATCTAGCAGTGAGTTCGTTCCCAGGCGGTTGGCTCCGTGAACAGAAACACAAGCTACCTCCCCTGCAGCATACAAACCAGGCATCACCGTATTTTTTTCGTCAATGACAACCTCACCCTTAACATTGGTAGGGATGCCGCCCATCGCATAATGAGCCGTTGGCTGCACAGGCATTGGCTGGCTAACCGGATTGACTCCCAAATAGACCTGGCAAAAATCAATAATATCGGGTAATTTGGCAAGGATTTCTTCACCAGTGGTTTGGAAGGCTGAACCATCGGGACGTTTACGGCCATCCAGGGCCGCGTATTTATTGACGACTTCGGGGGTTACGTCTAAATAGAGATATTTCTTGCCATTGATGCCCTTGCCATCCATCATTTCAAGGTACATCGCTCGGCTGACCACATCACGGGAGGCCAGATCTTTGACCGTGGGGGCATAGCGATCCATGAAGCGTTCGCCATCTTTATTGATCAACACCCCACCCTCACCACGCACACCTTCTGTGATTAAAATCCCTAATTTATAGATTCCCGTCGGATGGAATTGGAAGAATTCCATATCTTCAGCAGGGATTCCGCGTCTGAGGGTGACAGCCACTCCATCTCCAGTGTAGGCATAAGCGTTAGAGGTAATCTCCCAAACCCGGCCGTGCCCGCCAGTTGCAAAAATTACAGCCTTGGCGTGGAAAATATGCAGTTCCCCTGTAGAGAGTTCAATGGCCACGACACCAGCCGCAGCCCCATTGACAATGATCAAATCGATCACCTGGAATTCATCGTGAAAGGTGACGTTATTTTTTATACACTGTTGGTAGAGGGTCTGCAAAATCATATGACCGGTACGGTCGGCCGCGTGGGCCGCACGGGTGACCGGCAACTTCGTATCATTATTCGTATGTCCGCCAAAGGGACGCTGCGAAATCTTTCCTTCGGGGGTGCGATCGAAGGGCAGGCCCATATGTTCCAATTCATAGATGGCCGGGACAGCCTCCTCACACATGAATTCAATCGCATCTTGATCGCCGAGGTAATCACTGCCTTTAACGGTATCAAATGTGTGCCATTCGGGATGATCTTCCTCGGAACTTCCCAGGGCTGCTCCAACCCCACCTTGGGCCGCGCCTGTGTGCGAACGCGTGGGATAGAGTTTACTAAGTACCGCTGTGCTGGCATTCTTAGATGCATACAAAGCAGCCATCAAACCGGCACCGCCCCCGCCTACAATTACAACTTCATATTGATGTGTTTTCATATTGTCGCTCCTCGACCCTAACCTGCTAAAACCACATAAATGGATAACATCAACATGAATATCCACAACAGGAAAATTACAAAACGGGCCAACAGTTGTAAACCGGGACGATGTACATAATCTTCAAGCACCACCCGCAGGCCATTCAAACCATGTGTGCCGCCAAAGAATAAAATCGAAATCTGGAAAATTTGCCACAGGGCGTTGGCCCATGGGTCGATATTAGGAATTTCGCTATCCAATACATGGTTGGGGTTGGGGAAGAAGGTCCAGCGCATCACCGTGCCAACATTCATTTGTAGACGGGCACCCATATATAAGGCCCCCAATAACCCAATTATGGCAAGCAAAAAGAAGGCCAGTCCCGAGATGCGGGTAAACATCCACATCATATATTCTAGATTCCATCCAGGGTGCGGAACTTTTCGTGTTTTCATCATTAGTCTCCCTATGCTCCCGTAACCTGCAAGTAGATCATTACAAATACCGTCAGACCGTAAACCGGGATAAAAATCAACCAGGTCAGCCAGGTCAGTTCACGTTGATAGGTGATCATACGGGGCCATAAATCCAGGATGATGATGCGCATCCCATTAAGCCCGTGGAACAACACGCAAAAATACACAAAAAGTTGAAAATAAATGGACTGGTAAAGGATGTTGATCGTAATCCCAAGGTCACTGCCAGTCTGCTGTGTGAAGAACGAGGCTGCCACATGCAAACTAACAAACAATACCATCCCTACACCTGAAATCCGGTGAAGGATCCAGGCGATCATTGGACCGCCCCCTTTATAACGCAGCCCTTCAAAGAAGCCGACTTTCCTACTGAGAGCCATTAATGCCTCCTGTCAAACAATGTTTGATAATGATGAGAAGCACATCATTCAGTTTTATTTATTATGCCTAATAATATTATTCCACTCTCCAACCTTACTGGGAATGTGACATATTTCATGGAATTGTCGTACCAGACATCCTCAACATTCTGCAATCTTCTGTTCTATAATATATATCTGATAAATAAGATTTTGTGTTTTGCGATTGATTGTTTGCAATAATATCAACGAGCTTTACCGCACACCTGCCCAGGCGGGTACCATCTCTGCCATTTTCCTAAGCGGACGGTGGCACAACCCACTGGAGGAGGTACCAGGGAAACCTGCAAGAATGCACGAATTTTTAAATGATTTCATTTTCAGCTACTTTCCAGCATTCGCATAATTGTACCTCAGGACTTACTTGACTCTATCTTACCTCAAGGTAGAATCAATAAATTCAACAATCTTTCATTCTCATAAAAAGGTTTTCTTCACAGGAGGCAGCATGGCTGAGAAAGTTAATTCTCCCAAAATGAGCCGCCGAGAATTCACAAAAGTTGTGACGGGGTTCTTGGGAACCGTGATGGGGGTCATCCTAGGGATACCCATCATTGGATATGTAATCGACCCCGCTCTCAAATCGCAGGAATCGGACGAGTGGATTTCCCTTGGACCCCTCGAAAAATATCCTATCGGCGTGCCTACTCCCTTCTCTTTCACTCTAACTAAAGTTAATGGCTGGGAACGTACAACCTTGAGCTACGGCACGTATGTCTTGCGTCACTCAGAAGCTGAAGATGATCTCAAAGTGCTTTCGAATCGCTGCACTCATTTGAGCTGCCGGGTGACTTATACAGACACAACCGAAACCTATGATTGCCCTTGCCACGATGCCAAGTTTGATATCGAAGGTGGTGTGATCTACGGCCCGCCCCCCCATCCCCTGGATGAGTATGCCCATAAAGTGGAAGAGGGTGTGCTATTTATCAATCCAACTCCGCAGGAGGCCTAAATATGGCTGAAAACAATCTCAGCTTGGCTGAAAAAATCTTCGAATGGCTGGATGAACGTCTTGGGCTGGATGCCATCTATGGGGCCACGCTAGATCGCAAAGTCCCGAAAGTCAACTGGTGGTTTACATTGGGCAGTGCCAGCCTGTTCTTGTTTGTGATGCAAGGGATTACGGGCATTTTCCTGACAATGTACTATGTACCTGATCCCCAGAAAGCATACGACAGCATCGAATATATTATGAACGGCCTGGCCTTTGGCTGGCTGATCCGCGGCATCCATCACTGGGGTGCCACCCTGATGGTGCTGGTGGTATTTTTACATATGCTGCGCACTTTTTTCTATGGGGCATACAAATATCCTCGTGAGATCACTTGGATCACCGGAGTTTTACTGCTGCTGCTGACTTTGGGAATGGGCTTCACCGGATACCTGCTGCCCTGGAACCAAAGAGCTTATTGGGCAACGACGGTGGGAACCGCGATAGCCGGGAGTGTGCCCATTGTGGGGGATTTCATTCTCAAGGTGATGAGGGGGGGCACCGATCTCAGTGCTTTAACCTTAACCCGTTTTTTCTCAGCCCATATTTGGATGCTGCCAGCCGCCTTAGCCGGGTTGATCGGCGTTCATATGTATCTGATCATTCGCCTGGGAATCTCTCATGTTCCCAAGGAAGATGAATAGGGAGCGAGGAGAATCACAATGAACGACGAACAAAAAATATCTTACAAAGAAAGATACCTCCAAGCCAAACAGAAGGGCGTTAAATTCTGGCCCGATATCATCTATAAAGACCTTATCGTCAGTTTTGCCTTCTTTTTATTGTTGATCGGGTTAGCAACTTTTATCGGCGTAGCACAAGAGCCACGCGCTGATCCCAGCGACACATCCTATATCCCCCGGCCAGAATGGTATTTCCTTTTCCTGTTCAAATTCCTGGCACTTTATGGTCAAATCCCAGTGCTGGGCAAAATCGAATGGATCGCTGCTGCAGTCATCCCTGGGATTGCAATTGGATTGCTTTTCGCGCTGCCTTTTATTGACCGCAATCCCTTCCGGCATTTCTCTAAACGTCGGTTCGGGATCGCGATGATGAGCGTGATCGTGGCCTGGATCGTGCTGCTGACCATAATTGCGGGATTACCCATCCCGCCAAATGATGCCGAATTAAGGTTCGTAACCAATTTACAGGCCTTTGTGGGTTTGTGGATTCCAGTAATTTCGATTGTCGCCCTTTTGATAGCAGCTTTTTTCAGAGATAAAAAAGGCATAACCCAAAAGCACCTTATGTCAGGCATCGCTTTTGTTTCGATTGTTGCCATGACGATGATAACCGTTGTTGTTACTTCCCGAGCAAGTTACTATCCGCCTGCTGAGGAAGAAGTGGTCGCTGGAACCGTGGGCGAAAAGATCGTTCTGGGTCAAGACTTGTACTCAATTTATTGTACAGAGTGTCACGGCCCCGATGGCGAAGGCGGCATCATCGAAGGCGTTGAAGGACTCGAAGGTGTAGAGCTCAATCCTATCAGCAGCCAGGATGTGATGTGGACGCGGTCTGATCAAACCCTGTTTGCCGTTACCGAGTATGGACAGCAAGATTTGGGGATGCCCCCATTTGGTTTGGCCTATGGTGGCGAACTAAAGAGCAGCGAGATCGAATATATCGTTGCTTTTATGCGCTACACCTGGGATGAAAGGGCTGAAATCCCCGAAGATGCGGCTGGAGCTGGTGCAATCCCTGTTCTGGCGGAGGGCGAAATTCCCTCGTATGAAGTACATATCCAGCCGATTGCCAAGCGCTACTGTATATCCTGTCACCGACCTGGCAAAGAAAATAATGAATACTTGATGCAGTCGTATGCCGAAATTATCGAGACCGGCGACAATGCCCCAAACGTGATCGCTGGCAATTTGGAAAGCCATCTGATCGTGACCTTATATCATGAATCCATCTTGGATGCAGCAGGAAACGAGATCATTGGTCCGATGCCGCCTACCAAGCAGATCAAGCCTGAATACATTCACATCTTTGAGCAATGGGTATTGGCCGGAATGCCCGAAACTGCGGATGAAGCCGCCGCACTTCAAACTGAGTCTGCTCCTGCTGACCCAAAATCGCCCACGGGCGAAGAAAATACCTCCCCATAAAAAGGGACCATTTTACTATCCTTTAGAAACAAACAGCCTCCCGAACCTTGGGAGGCTGTTTTGTTAAACACTTTTCTGCGGTGCTCAGAAATTTATGTTACGAAACGGTGAACTCAGACAGTCAAAAAAATATTCCAATGTGGGTAGCTGAAAATCTAATCTATTCCATCGGCAGCGCCCAAACTCTCAGCCTCGGTGACCTCGACGGTGAAGTTCACAGTATTTGTGGCACCGTGTGCTGCGCCAAAGGTCCCTTCTTCGATAAAAGTGGCATCTGTAAATTCACCAATCCGGAAACCATTGACGTACAGCTTGTACTGATCGCCTTCTGCCCAAACACCCAACCGATGTTCCACATCGGGGCCAGTGATAATATACTCGTCTACCGTCCAGCCGATAACCGGAGTAAATTCTTCCCCATCCCAGATACGTACTTGATAAGCGCCATCACAGGCCACTTGATAGAGATAACCCATCGTGGATTCTGGCGCCCTAAAGAGGATGCCAAATCGGTCTTTGCCAGCACATTCGGGACCAGTGGTGAAGCGCAGTTCCAGATAAAAATCAGTCATCGGCGGATATGACATGCTCCAATTATCAAAGCCATTGGCTTTATAGGAAGTCAATACCAATTTGTTATCACGTACTTCAGCTTTGCCATTGGAATGATCGTAATGGAACCAGGTCTGCGTGCCATCTTCGAAGATTGCGCCCCAGACAGGGTTACCCAAAATTACTCTCGGGTCCGCTTCGGGAGTGGGTGTGGGGGTCAGTACCGGTGTTGGGGTGGGCGTCGGAGAGGGTACCGGTGTTTCTGTAGAAACGGCACTTTGCAACGCAACCGCTGGCTCCTCGGAATCTGCTGCGGGAGAATCGGAATCTACTATTTCAGTTTGTGAACAACCATTGACTGCAAAAACTATGATTATTAATATCCCCAGTAAGATAAGTTTAGAATTGTATTGAAATTTTATGATTTTCTCCTTTACCTAACCTAATTATAACCTTCTTCAACCCCATAAAAACTTTTTGATTTTGGTAAACGAAAAAATATCCCGAAGATATAATACACTGTAAAGTAAGTTTTTTATATTGCATATCATATCTCGAAAAGCGGTGGGTTGGGGGTTTATCACCGGGCAAAGCCCGGTGATAAACCCCCACTTTCTTCCGATTTATTGAGGCAACAATAACTAATTTAACTTTGTTTACACTGTATTTAATTCTTTCCCATATCGGTAAATAATATTCCACCAAGTTGCTAGAATGGGAGTTAGGTTTTTCCTTTATTCCACACTGAATAACTTGACTTGAGGAACAGGGGCGCCTAAATCCTGGCCGCGGTTGCTGGGGGAGCAGCCGCCCACTTCCAGGCGGAATTCACCAGGTTCCAGGGTGAATTTGCCATTCTCATCAAAGAAGGACATCATCTCTGGGGTCAAGGTAAATTCCAAGGTTTGAGATGCGCCCGCTTCCAGGGTGACACGCTCGAAATCAACCAGCTTTTGCAGCGGGACGGTGGTCGAGGCTTCGAGATCGCTCAGGTAAACCTGGGCGACTTCGGCTGCGGCGCACTCGCCCGTATTTTTGACAGTCACACTGAGGGACAGGCTTTCATCTGCTTTAACGGAATCACCCGCCAATTGCAGGTCGGCATACGCGAAGCTGCTGTAGCTCAGTCCAAAACCGAAGGGATAGAGCGGCTCCTCGGTCATATAGCGGTAAGTGCGCCCGTCCATGCTGTAATCTTCAAAAGGGGGGAGTTGATCAAGGGATTTTGGGAATGTCAGTGGCAGTTTACCCGAAGGGGGCACATCGCCAAAGAGTACATCGGCCACGGCTTTACCGCCTTCCATGCCGGGATACCAGACAAAGACAATAGCGTCGACCATGTCTTCGACTTCGCCCACGGCAATCGGACTGCCACCGGTCACCACGAGAACAAGCTTAGCCCCATGAATGGCCAATTGTTTGATGTATTCCACTTGGCTCTCAGGGAGAGTGATATTCTCACGGTCACCGTTGATAGGAGTAAGTAAAGATTCACCTTCTTCTCCTTCGAGCATTGAAGAATTCCCGACACAGCAAATTGTCAGGTCTGCCATTTGGGCCATACCGGGTGCCCAGGTCTGGCTGATCTCGTTAGGATGCTTGAAAAGCGCGCCAGGATGGTATTCCATACCCATGCCTTCGGGCACACGTCCAGTGATTCCTTCTAAAATAGTGCTCATCTCGTTGTTGAAGCCGTAGTAGTTGCCGAGGAGCACTTCCAGGCTTGTGGCCGAGGGGCCAGTGAGGAAAATTTTCTTAGTTTCGGGTTTGATCGGTAGGATATTATTTTTATTCTTGAGCAGCACAATGGATTCGGCCGCGGTCTGGTAGGCCAGTTGGCGATGTTCGGAGGAGGCCACCACTTCCATTGGGATGGAGGCATAGGGCACTTCTTCGGGGGGATCAAACATGCCCAATTTGAAGCGCGTGCCTAAGGTACGCTCCAGGGCGCGGTCGACATCCGCTTCGTTGATCAGGCCGCGCTCGATGGCCTCAGGGATGGCATCGAAAACTTCATCACAGCCGAGATCGCAGCCTTTTTCGAGGGCTAAAGCGGATGATTCGGCCGCATCGGCGGTGATTTTATGGTTGCGGTGGAAATCGCTGAGCGCGCCACAATCGGAGACAACATGACCCTGGAAATCCCACTCTCCCCGCAGGATTTTGACCAGCAGCAATTCGCTGGCGCAGCACGGCTCATCAAGGGTGCGGTTGTAAGCCCCCATTACCGATTCGACTTTCGCATCCACCACCAATTTCTTGAAGGCTGGAAGGTAAGAGTCGTAGAGTTCGCGGGTGGTGCAAATCGCGTTGAAATGATGGCGGGCACTCTCTGGTCCAGAGTGGACCACGTAATGTTTGGCACAGGCGGCGGCTTTCATATATTTGGGATGATCGCCCTGCAAGCCGGTCACGAACGCGGCGGCCATTTCACCGGCGAAGAAGGGGTCTTCGCCCCAAGTTTCCTGGCCGCGGCCCCAACGGGGATCACGGAACAGATTGACATTGGGTGACCAAAAGGTCAGGCCCTGGTATTGTTGAGTGTAACCATTGCGTTCCAAAGCTGCGTGATATTTCGCCCGAGCTTCATCTCCGATGGCATCGCCCACTCGCTTGATTAGCAGGCGGTCCCAGGTTGCAGCCATGCCGATAGCCTGGGGGAAGACGGTGGCGCGGCCATTTCGGGCGACGCCATGCAGCGCTTCACTCCAGTAGTTGTAGGCCGGGATATCGAGGCGCGGCACGCCTTTAGCGGGATGGCTCATCAGGCCGACTTTTTCAGCCAGAGTTAGACAATTGATTAAATCTTTTACGCGTAGATCCAAAGGACTCGTTGTATCCAGGTAGGTTGGCTGGTCGGCAGCTGAATTCATATAAAAATCTCCTATAGGTACGTTTACTTGATTGGCTAATAAATTATATCCTGTGAATGTTTCTGCAATACCAACCAGAATGTGTGAAGTAATTGTAAAATTGACTATTACAAAACAGGGCAAGCGATTGCTTACCCTGTCAGTGAAAATTTTTCCCTATAACCAGTTGTTAACCTGCCCTAACACTCACTATACCCGCAAGCGTAGCACTTGCGACAACCTTCTTCATTGACGACTGCGGCTTGACCACAATCCGGACAAAGATCCCCAATCTTAAACGTTACCGGTTTATCCGTGATCCCTAATCCAAGGGTGACTTCGGGGTGATGTCCATTGCCGCTTTCTTCTATTTCTACCAGTTCGGCGATTTCTTCGGTATCATTCACATACTCTTGTAATGCTTGCGAAACGCCATCCGGCAACGAACGGACTCGATTGGGACCAAAGCCAAGTGGACGTCCTCCACCAATCCCTGCGAGTTGGCGAACAATTTCCTGTAAACGTTCACGCGGCGCAATAGGCGACGCTAATCGTAATATATAGGATAACAAGCGACCAATCGCTTCTGCTACAGCCGCAGTTTCCGAACCGCCTTTGGAGGTGCTGATAAATATCTCGAAGGGTTGATTGCCCCCATTCTCATTAATCGTCACAAAAGCCTTACCAAGCGGCGTGCTTATGGTGTAGGTATATCCTTTGAGACGGCGAGGGCGTGGTTTCTTCGTCTCATGCCAAATGAGAATTTGTTCACCTGGTTCATTTGTTGTGAGAGTTTCTTTTTGCTTTGCGGTTGCTTTGGTTTCCAATACAACGACCTGTCGAGATCCAGTAACATATACAGTGATACCCTTACATCCTAATTTCCAGGCTAATTGATAAGCTGTGGCAATATCTTCCTCGAGCGTCCCGGCCGGGAAGTTTACAGTTTTCGACAGACTATTATCCACAAAGGTTTGCAAAGCCCCTTGCATACGCACATGTTCATCCGCGGTAATATCTTGCGAAACTACGAACACATCTTGAATTTCTTCGGGGATATCTGGAACCCCTTGGCAAGTGCCCCGCTCAACAACCTGTTCAAAAACCACTCGACGGGTATGTTCATCAATTTCATATTCTATCAAAGCTTTCTCGAAATGAGGGCTGGTGTAGGTTAACTGAAGATCATTGCCATTATCATTGACATGGCGGATATAGGCGAGAGCAAAGACGGGCTCACATCCATACCCCTCACAACCAGCTACTGTTGCGATTGTTCCCGTCGGGGCAATCGTGGTTTGAGCAGCGTTCCGGATTCCGTTTTTGGTGATTCCGTTTACCACAGAAGACCAATCAATTTCAGGGCGGCCCCAATCCCGAGAATAAGGCATCAATGGTTGTGGAGGCTTCCAGGATAAATTCTCAGGGTCATAAATACTACCGTAAATTGCAGGGAAGGCACCACGCTCTTTAGATAGCCTTATACTGGTTTGCATGGCATGATAGCGAACAAATTCCATCAGCTGGGAGGCAAATTCTTGGGCTTCCTCGGAGCCATAACGGATGCCCACATGGTACATCATATCGCTCAATCCCATAATGCCCAAACCAATTCGCCGGGCATTGTGGGCGGCTTCTTGCAATTGTGGTACCGCAGGAACATAAGCATTGGCTTCGACAACATCATCAAGAAATATGGTGGCTAATTCCACACTGGATTGGATTTTCTCCCAATCAACGGTTCCATTGGGGGCAAAATGCTGTGCTAAATTTATGGAACCGAGACAGCAATTTTCATATGGACCTAACCATTGCTCACCACAAGGATTGGTGGCTTCTAAATCATAAAGCTGCGGCACCGGATTGCCACGATTAGCTGCATCTAAGAAAAGCACACCGGGTTCTCCATTGTGGTGGGCCTGGGTGACTATTTTGTCAAACAGATCTCGGGCACGAACTTTCTCATGAACGATAATGGGTATGCCCGCAGCTTCTGCCTGTTCGATTGTGCCACTAAAACCATGGTATTCCGGCGAGTTAACATCGGGGAAACGCAATTCCCACCAATCATCATTTTCGACGGCTTCCATAAAACCATCGGTAATACCCACGGAAATATTAAAATTAGTTATGGCATTTTCGTCCGTTTTGCAGGTAATAAATTCTTCAATATCAGGATGGTCGACTCGAAGTACGGCCATATTCGCACCCCTACGCGTGCCGCCTTGGGCAATCTCACCAAAAGCTTTATCGTAAACGCGTAGAAATCCAACAGGCCCGGTGGCTTGCCCCGCGGAGGACTTCACCAAAGTCCCTGTTGGACGCAGGCGTGAAAATCCAAAACCGTTGCCTCCACCCGTCTGTTGAATAAGGGCAGCATCGCGTAAGGTCTGGAAAATACCATCTCCCCAGCGGCCCATGTCATCACTTAGCGGTAAAACAAAACAGGCTGCTAACTGCCCTAAAGGGGTGCCAGCACCTGTAAATGTCGGGGAGTTGGGAAAAAATTGCTTGTTGACCAGTAAGTTATAAAATTGCTCAGTTCGATCTAAGACAGCTTCGTTCCCCCAGTCATCCTCCACTTTAGCCACATGATAAGCAATCCGCCAGAAGGTTTCTTCTACAGTCTCTACGGGCTGCCCATCCGCACCTCGACGCACATACCGGCGCATAAACACTTGACGTGCATTATCCGATAAATCTACCTTCTGAGCGTTTTCTGGTAATGGTGGAGTGGGCAGCAAATTACTTTTACCTTGTTTTGTTTCAACCTGTAAAACCATCTCTCATCTCCTTACTTGCAAACAAAGCTGACGTGAGTCATAAAGCCAGAGGCAGATTGCCTTTCGCTTACTTTGAAATAATTTTCGTATTAGTTCTCAAGCAGGCGATCAATTTCGCCTCGAATGGAAGTTAAGTCATCCAGACCTAGATACACGATTGCATACCGAATATAAGCAATATGGTCTAGCTCCTTAAGACCAGCAATTACCATATCCCCCACAACCCTTGAAGAAACTTCTGCACGCCCCATTGCCTGCAAAGCTGCTTCTATCTCACCAACTAGACGTTCGATATCGGAGGCTGAAACTGGACGTTTCACACAAGAGATACGAATTCCATGGATCAGTTTTTCCCGGTCGAACTCTTCCCTGGTACCATCCTGTTTAACCAGAAGTGGTGTAGCCAAAATTGGACGTTCATAAGTGCTGAAACGCTGCTTACAAGATAAACATTCACGCCGACGGCGGACACCCCCTCTGGCATCGTGGGTGGTATCAACAACACGCGAACGTTCATTTTGGCAATAAGGACACAACATAGAAGCCCCAGGTGTTCATACCCCCATATATGGGGGTATGCTAATTTTCGAACCTTATATTTGGCGGGTTAACGTTCCGAATTTTAGCACGCCTGAGCCAAGAATGCAAGTGCCCTACGGTAATATTTACCTTAATATTTTCAAGTTAGGGGAATATTTTAAGAGAGCGTTAACAATTTAGATTTATTCTATCCAAAATTAAAAACCAACCCCCTGCTGGAAGGCAAGAGCAGGGAGCATGGTTCATCGCAGATCAACCAGGAGGAGGTCCGGGAGATCAGATAAGTGGTTCGTTTTTCAATTTCCAGCAATCATCTAGCCAACCTCAATCAGCTAACGTCTTACTGAATTTTTTCCGGTTGAACAATCAAGTGCGCGGTTAGGAACGTACTCGGTTGCGAAGGAAAGTTGGGATATCGAGATCTTCAGTATTTATCGAGCGAGGCACAAACTCTTCTTCTTGTTTTGTGGACATCTCAATTGGCTGCCGGGAAGAAACACTCTCCGTGCGCGGTCTCGCACGCTCCATGATATTTCGGGGCATCCCAGTCCGTTCAAAACCTGTCGCAATCACCGTGACTTGAATCTCATCGCCCATATTCGGATCGATGACAGCACCAAAGATTAAGTTCACATCGGGGTGCGCGGTCTCTTTGATAATGGCAGCTGCTTGATTGACCTCGAAAAGGGTCAAATCGGGTCCGCCGGTAACGTTGAAGAGAATGCCGCGAGCACCGTCAATGGTAATATCAAGCAGTTCACTCGAGATAGCTTTCTCAGATGCTTCTCGGGCACGCTCATCTCCAGTTGCTCGGCCAACTGCCATCAACGCCGCGCCGCCTTCTGACATAATGGTACGCACATCAGCAAAGTCCAGGTTGATCAAACCGGGAACGGTAATCAACTCAGAAATGCCTTGGATACCCTGGCGCAGCACATCATCAGCTACGCCGAACGCGTCCTGCAAACTGGCTCTTTTGTCCACGATTTGGAGTAGCCGGTCATTAGGAATCACGATCAGGGTATCAGCCTGTTCCTTAAGACTATCGATACCACTCTCGGCTGATTTTATACGACGGGCGCCTTCGAAAGTGAATGGCCGGGTCACCACACCAATCGTGAGCGCATTTAGCTCGCGAGCGGTTTGGGCAATCACGGGTGCAGCACCGGTTCCGGTGCCACCGCCAATGCCTGCGGTCACAAAGACCATATCAGATCCCTTCAGAACATTGAACAATTCCTCTTGGGATTCTTCGGCGGCTTTGCGCCCGACTTCAGGGTCTCCACCAGAGCCCAAGCCGCGGGTTAGCTTATCGCCGATGCGAACCCGCGTGGTGGCCTTTGAGAGCATCAGAGCCTGAGCGTCTGTATTGATCGCGATAAACTCAACACCCTGTAAACCTTCATCGATCATGCGATCAACTGCATTGCAGCCACCACCGCCGACACCGACAACTTTAATTCGAGCAAACGATTCGGGTTGATTCATTGTTTGCATCTTTCCTACCTCCTCAATATGATTAACAAGTTCTTGTTTGATTCATACTTCTAAAAATTATATCCCAGAATATCCTGAGATTTTACCAAACTTTTCACTTATGGCAGCAATCTACGCAGCCAATTTTTGATCCCAATCCAATCCATATCCTGGATGGATTTAGGTGAAGAACGTCGAGAGGGCGTTTCCTGGGCAAATTCACTCATCATCGAAGCCCAATTCAATAACCCAACACTGGTGGAGAACGCCGGAGATTGGAGTTGATCTACCATGCCGATTAACTCTTTTGGCTGAGCAATCTGAACTGGCAGCCCTAGCACCTGGCTGGCCAAATCTCGAATGCCTGGTAAGGCGCTGGCTCCGCCTGTCAGCACCATGCCCGCGGGTAACAGACCATCATATCCAGAGCGTTTGATCTCCTGCAAAACCAAACTAAAAATCTCTTCCGCGCGGGCTTCGATGATATGTACCAAGTCTTTGCGGCTGACACGGACCGGATCTTCTTCACCAAAAGCTTGTACCAGGAAATATTCTTCGATACCGATGGAGGGCTGCATGGCATGACCGTGCTGGAGTTTGATCTCCTCGGCTTCGGGCTGCGGCAACCGCAAACCGTGGGCAATATCCGAAGTAATATGCTGACCGCCTATGCTGAGTACCGAGGTGTGCCAAACGTCGCCATTAATATAAATCGCAAGATCGGTAGTACCACCGCCCATATCACAGACTACAACGCCCATCTCACGCTCAGTTTCTGATAAAACAACTTCTCCCGAGGCTAATGGGTTGAGCACAAACTGGCTGACATGCGCACCCGCAGCGGCCACCGCTTGACGTAAATTTTCAACCGTGGCCGCTGCTGCGGTGATAATATGCGTTTCTACTTCTAAGCGGAAACCGTGCATCCCTACCGGCATGCGGATGCCCTCCTGCCCATCCACAGTGAAACCGCGCTGGATCACATGGATCACTTCGCGATTATGGGGAATCGATACCGCCCGGGCAGCGTCAACAGCTCGTAAAATATCATCGTAATCAATAGTACGACCCGAAACCCCAACTACACCTTTGCTGTTCACTGATGAAACATGAGAACCTGCGAGACTCACCAAGGCTGAATCAATTTCCAATCCCGAGGTACGTTCGGCTTTCTCAATCGAACGGGCGATTGCCTGTGAAGCCGCATTTAGATCAACTACGGCACCTTTCCGAATCCCTTGGGACGGTTCAATACCAACACCCAAGATATGCAGTCTGCCGGTTTCTTCTAAGCGAGCTACCAGCGTGCAAACTTTCGTCGTTCCAATATCTAGACCAACAATAATTGGTGCATCCATCGATTATTGCTCCAAACGATAATATGGGGCGTGGATATACTCAACGCTGATCATTACAGGAGAAATGCCATCGGCTTTCAATTGTTTCCGAATAGCTTTGTATACGATCAGTTTTTCATCAATATTGGTAATATCCATGCCGAAATATACATCCCAGCCGCGATTTTTATCATGCCAACCTAAACCGTGCTGGGGATCATAAGCTAAAGGCACACCATCAGGGGCCTGGTTATCCATCGTTAAAATTGCTACAACCATCTCTGGGGACATGAAAGCTTCTGGGGTGAGAATTTCATCCAAAGGATTGCGCTCGTCCTCTAATTTTTCCTGCTCATCCGGAATCACAATTGGAGCGGGCGGCGAACCTGAGGCGGATACCAGGGTCAGGGAGTCATTCTCACCGATGGGATCAAAAGATACGCCATCAGCATCGACCCACATCATCTCACTACCTTGCTCCCAGGCAACCACGGGTTCCCGCTCCTGAATGGTCACAATTACGGTCGCTGGCAATACGATCTGTACAGAGGTATCAACCATCAGGCCCGGAAAAGCTCTTCGAAGGTCTGTTTCCATTTGCTGAGGGTCTACCATGAAAATCGGCATATTATACAAATTTAACATCCGGTTGACCGTCTCGCTATTTAAGTAATGATTACCTTCCAATTCAGCTGCTTGAACCTGATAGATGGGTGCAGTCCAGAAATGATAGAGTAAAAACAGCAAACCCGCGACCAGTGCTACGGAAACCAACCGCCAACCCAGCTTGATCGAGGGCATCGTCGGTAAGCGAATTTCGACACCGGGGGAAGAAAGCGCAATATCGTAGCGCCGTTTAGGCGATTTGCTCTTCTTTTTCCGTTTAGGCTGAGCCACCGGAGTGAAACTGTTACGCATCAACACTGGCGGCATCTTGCTGGCAAACTCACTGTGAAAAGTGCGCGGCTTGCGCGCCGGACTGCGTTTACTTGAATTGCGTTTGGCCCGGAGATTCTCCGAACGGGGAGTGTTTTTTTGCTCAAACATCATATTACACCTTAGTGGTCATAGCGCCATTCTGTTTGGTCACGTTCGCGTCGACGCTCCTGGGCTAATTCGATCAGGCGGTCGATCAATTTGGGATAAGGCAATCCACTGGCATCCCAAAGTTTTGGATACATGCTAATTTGAGTAAACCCGGGTATGGTGTTAACTTCGTTGAGATAAAATTCTCCACTATTCCGGTCTAATAAGAAGTCTACCCTCGCCATACCCGCACAGTCAATAGCTTGATAAGCCTTAATCGCCATCATTCGCATTTGTTCTGCAGTTTCTGTGGGGATAGGCGCAGGTATGAATAGCTCCGAACGATCATCGTGGTATTTAGCATTGTAGGAATAGAAATCAGCTTCAGGGCGAATTTCTCCGGGGATAGATGCCTGGGGATCGTCGTTGCCCAATACACTAACTTCGATCTCACGAGCATCGATGCCACGTTCGATGAGAACTCGACGGTCAAAGCGGGCAGCATCCATCATTCCTTCGTAGAGATCAGAGCGGCTGCGGCATTTTGTTACGCCAACGGAGGATCCCATATTGGCCGGTTTGACGAAAAGTGGGTAGGGAGCAATTTGCTCGGCTTCATCGAGGATTGCTTCCATTTGAGCTCGAAGCCGACTTCGAGAAACCACAAATCCCTCAACTACCGGGATTTGATTAGCCGTCATCACATCTTTGAAAACGCCTTTATCCATACCGACAGCTGCACCTAAAACACCGGCACCAACATAAGCAACTCCCGACATTTCAAAAAGACCCTGCAGGGTCCCATCTTCGCCGAAGGTACCGTGCAAAACCGGGAAGAAAACATCGATATCAGCATAAGGCTGAAATTGATTATCACCAATTTTGTAGAGGCCTCTCCGGGTGGGGTCAGGCAGCAAGGTGACAAGGGTGAGTTGCTCTGCGGTTCCGCCCAACATCGCTTCGAGAACCTCATTACCTGCTAACCAGGTACCATCATGTGTCATCCCAATTTGGATCACATCATATTTCTGAGGGTCTAGCGCACCTAAGACGGAGCGCGCAGACATCAGGGAGACTTCATGCTCACCTGACCGACCACCAAAAAGAACACCAATTTGCAGTTTCGTTTTTTCCGACATAATCATTTCATCGAGATTGGGGATTGTTTTCAATCTCTGTTTATCTTTCACCAATCAATTCGATTTCCAATTCCAGTTCAATACCAAATTTTTCTAAAACAGTTTTCTGTGCCAATCGAATCAACTTGAGGATATCTGAAGCAGTTGCACCCTCATGATTGATAAAAAAATTAGCGTGCACCGGGCTGATTTCAGCACCCCCGATTCGGGAGCCTTTTAACCCAGCCGCTTCGATCAATCGTCCAGCATAATCACCGGGAGGGTTTTTGAACATCGATCCCATGCTGGCACCGGGAGGTTGAGTACTTTTACGATATTCCGTGAATTCATCCATTCGGGCTTGAATTTCATCCGAGCTTCCGCTGGCTAATTCAAACTGAGCCGTCAAGATTACGCTGTCACTCCGATTCTTTTTGAGGACACTGGAGCGGTATTCAAATTCGAAATGTTCTACGGGCCAGCAACTACGCTGGATTCCACTCTCAGTTCTATGCAAGATTTCTGCCATTTGCAAGGAACCAGCCACATCACCGCCATGAGCGCCGGCGTTCCCAAAGACGGCTCCACCCACAGTGCCCGGCACGCCAGCGGCCCACTCCAGGCCGCCTAGACCTCGGCTTGCACACTGGCGAGCCAAGAGTCCAAAATTTACACCGGATTCAGCCCATACTGTAGGTTCAGTTGAATCCAGATCAAAGGTTATCTTCCTGGATTTGTTTAAGATCACAACTTCACGCACACCTGGGTTACTGATAAGAACATTTGAGCCGCCACCTAAAATGAAGAAGGGAATATCTACTTCCCACATATGAGAGACGGTTTCTGCCAACTGGTCAGCATTTTGAACTTCGATCAACCAATCCGCAGCACCACCAATACGAGCAGCTGTGTAACGGCCTAGTGAAACATAACGCTGAATCTGATCACCAAAAATGGTTTTCAGTTGATCACGCTGTTTTTCTGTAAGCTCAGTGCTCATGGTTTGGCTCATTACTAACATATCAATAATTACAACTTTTTAATCCGTTCTGCCAGGCGAGAAATCATCTCTGGAGAGAAGATTTGTCCTTTAGCACCTTTTTGATCCTTTCGTTCTGGAAGCTTCTCGTCCAGGGGATCAGTGGGCTGCAACTGCAGCGAGGGTGTGTCAATCACTTCGGAGTTATAAGTACGTTTTTTCTTCGACATAATTTTCTCCTCCAGATTCAGCTATTCTGGTGCAAACTGGCAAAGACTTTTGCGCTCACCTGATCCGCATCACCCGCAGACAACACCAGTAATGCTTCATTGGGTTTCAAACGGGCCAACAAGAAACTAGTAACGTCTTGCAAATCAGGGATAAAATGTACATCTTTGTGCCGCATCGCTTTCACGACTTGTTGTGCTGAAAAATCCGGATCAATAGGTTCCCGTGAGCGATACACTTCAGAAACGACTACACGATGAGCATCCTTGAAAGCGGCGGCAAATTCATCAAAAAGCATCTTTGTGCGGGAATATGTGTGCGGCTGCCAAACAACCCATAACTCCCGGTTAGGATAGCGTTCTCTGGCTGCAGTTATTGTTGCTCGAATTTCAGTGGGATGGTGGGCATAATCATCAATCACGAGGATTCCGCTGACCTCACCCAAAACATCAAACCTACGTCCGGTGCCACAAAACTGTGAGAGTGCTTGAGCAGCCTCCTCCAATGGGAGGTTTAATTGATCAGCGACAGCGATGGATCCTAAAGCATTGAGAACGTTATATTCACCCGGAACTTGCAAATTGACAGTCGAACTGAAACCATTTGGGGTGGAAAATTCAAAGGAGTAGCCGCACTCTGGAACTGCTTCCAAATTTTTTGCCTGATAATCAGCGTCAGGATTGTTGATCCCATACGTAAAGGTGCGCAGCCCTCGAGCTTGGGCTCTTGACTGCAAACCCAACGCGCCAGGATCTTCACCACAAAGCAAAAGCAATCCATCAGGGGTCAGGCAGCCCACAAAATCCTGAAAAGCGTCACGGAACTCTTCAGAGGTGGGGTAAATATCAGGGTGATCGTGTTCCATATTGGTAATCAGCGCGATCTGGGGTTTAATCCTAAAAACATACGGTCATATTCATCCGCTTCAATAACAAAGAAAGAGCCTTCTCCAGCATGAGCATTGGTTCTGAGGTTACGGACAACCCCACCGATGATAAAGGATGGATCTTGCCCGAGAGCTGTGAGCATCCAGGCAATCATGGCGGAGCTAGTGGTCTTTCCATGCGTGCCAGCCACAGCGATGCCCTGGCGTCCTGCCATAAGCTGATCGAGGAAGTCAGCCCGTTTGAGTACCGGAACGCCGTTTTGGAGGGCTTGCTGAACCTCGATATTTTCATCGGGGATCGCTGAGGAACGCACAACCAGATCGGCTCCGGTAATATTTTCAGCGGCGTGCCCCACAAAAACTTCTGCCCCGGCTTCGCGCACATTTTGAGCCAGTGGAGAATCGAGCATATCTGAGCCGCTGACGGTATACCCGCTCTCCAAAAGGACGCGGGCGATGGCCGAGAGGCCTGTACCGCCGATACCGATCAAATGAATATGAGTCATGTTCTTATATAAACACCGCAATGATAAAGAAGAAAACCAAAATGACCGCGATCAAAATATGCGGAATTTGCAACAGCCAATATGGAGGCAATTTATCAACCATTGCCAAGGCTGCCTCGGACAGATTTCCATTCACAAAGGCATATGGGTAACCGGCCATATCCAGGAAAGCCCACAATGTTCCCATGATCAGATAACCATTGATCGCACCCAGTATGAAGCCCAGCGCCAAATCACGAAAATTGTCGCGCTTAAACCTCGGACCCGACATGCGAGGGAGGCTTGGGGTTTCATATCCAAAAAAAACCAACACTACGAGGGTAATCGTGCGAAACCAAAACTGCTGTATTGGTATCGTGGCTCCCTCAACGAGTGGCTGGCTGGCAAAATAAGCCAACACTACCGGAACATATCTCTCAATAACAAAAATAACAAAAAATGCCAGGATCACGCTGGCAGAAACTAATATTTCCCGCGCCCAGCCGCGCACAAATCCTAATAAAGCGAAGAAAACAATGAAAATCCAGAATACGGTAGCGATATCAACCATGGTTCTACCTCGAACTAGCTAGTTTGATTAGTTGGTCTGCAATCGTTGAAGTGGCGTCTTTGGTACTCAGAGATTTCATCGCCTGCTTCATAGCTTCACGCTGCTGGGTGTCGCGGATCAGTTCGATAACTTGAGGAGCGAGCTGATCTGCCAGTTTTTCGTCAATCAGCGTTATCGCTGCTCCATGCCGGGTGAGATAATCGGCGTTGACTTTTTGATATCGCCAGGCATGTGGATAAGGCACCAACACGGCTGGAACGCCAAAATGAGGATACTCACCAATCGAGGATGCACCAGCTCTTGAGACCACTAAATCTGCAATTGTAAAGGCAGCACCCATCTCTTCATGTAGATATGGATAAGCCCGGTATCTTTGGCACAACTCCTCAGACAATGAATCCGCTGAGTTCTTGAACTGATCCCAGGTGCGGCTGCCAGTCAGGTGAACGATTTGCATTTCTGGCAATAAATCTGGCAACGCGGCTGTGAGCGCCTGATTTATGGAAAGGGCACCTAAGCTGCCGCCGGTTACTAACAAGGTTGGTAAATTTTCAGAGAAACCGAAGACCTCGTAGGCTTCAGCTTTTTTCCATCTAGAGAGATCGGAGCGCACGGGATACCCTGTGACCACAATCCGATCTTTTTTCGAGAAGTACGCCTTCGAATCTTCGGTGGTAACGGCAATGCGGTCGGCAAAAAAGGTAAGCAACTTGAGAGCCATCCCGGGTTCGATATCAGGAACGTAGATCGCGGTAGGGATTTTTATCCCAGCTAAGGCAACCGGCCCAGCCACATAGCCGCCGGTGAAAAATAGCACATCAGGCCTGAACTCGCGCAAAACTTTTCGGGCTGCGGCATATCCGCACATCAACCGGGCGATATTGCCCGGCAATGCCTTCCACCCAACACCATGCACACCCGCTGCGGGAATAGTCGTGAAGTTGATTCCAGCTCTGGTCACTAAATCAGCTTCCATACCGCCTTCACTCCCTACCCACAAAACGTCTGTGGAGTGATCATTTGCGAGCCGTTCGAGCACGACGAGAGCGGGATACACGCCCCCGCCGGTTCCCCCGGCGCAGACCAACAATTTCACCAAAAGTCCTCCGTTCTTCTTTGGCACGTTTTTCAACTGATAATCGCGAAATATTCAGAAGAATGCCGATTGCCGCCATCGAGACAATCAAACTGGAGCCCCCGGCACTAACAAAGGGAAGCGCATTCCCAGCAAAGGGTAGTAAACCCAACATGCCGGACATATTGAAAAATGCCTCCATCACCAGCCAGAAAGTCAATCCAGCAGCCAGCAATCGGCCTAATTCATCAGGTGCATTGCGGGCAATCACCAATCCGCGCCACAATATCATCCCGTATAAAATCACCATTAAGACCGATCCCCAAACCCCAAGTTCTTCGCCAACTACGGCAAAAATGCTGTCGCTGTGTGGGAGGGGTAAGCTGTTTAATTTCACTGTTCCGTCACTAATCCCAGTGCCAAACCAACCGCCATTCACAAAAGCGCCTAGTGAACGGCGAACGTGATAATGAGCTTCTAATGGATCTTTCAATCCAGGCAAATATGTTCCCATGCGCTCGTTGCCAGTCGGGTTGAACCAAACAACCAGCCAGCCAAATAAAATAGCGCAGCCTACCAGAAAAATGATTTGCTTAATATCACCACCTGCCAGGAAGAATAACATTCCTCCTAGAATAACAATTGTTATCGCAGCACTTAAATCTGGTTGGCGCATAATCAGACCGCCTACTACTCCCAAGATCATTGCTAAGGGCAGCAAGCCCAGGCTGACATCGTGCAATCTTTCTTTTTTGGCAAATAACCAAACGGCCAGATACATAATCATGACTAGCTTGGCCAATTCGGAGGGCTGGATTGAGCCTTTACTCACGGTGCGGACAGAGCCAAAACGGCCTTCTCCGATGATCAATACACCTACCAAAAGGACCACTGCCACCACCATCGCTGGGACGACAAGTTGAGATAACCAATGGTAATTGATGAACACCAACACGGCCATAATAACCGTACCAATGCCCAACCACATTAATTGGCGGGTAAATACGCCTAAGTGGGAACCGTACAAATAATTGGACACATCCCAACTCGCCGAAAATACCATTAAGAGACCAAAACCTAATAAGGTGGCAATCGTGCCCAACAAGGGCACATCCACTTTCAAACGCAAAGAGTGAGCTGCGTTTTTATTGCGGGAATTACTCCGCGTACGATTGGAAGCTAAGGCAACTCGTTGACCCATAATTTAAACTGCTCCCCGCGCTCCGCAAAATCGCGAAACGCATCAAAACTAGTTCCGCCCGGCGAGAACAAAACCACATCGCCGGACTCCACAACTTCGGCTGCAGAATGCACAGCCTCCTCCAAATCTACACAGCGAGTCACTGAACAAGATTTTGCTTGCATATTCAAGCTAAGTGCTTGCTCTATCAACCCAGCAGCCTCACCAAATAAAACCACATGATCCACACGTCGGTGTACCAAGTCAGCCAAATCATCCCAAGGTAGATCTTTATCGCGTCCGCCTAACATCAACACTATCGGTTCTTCAAATGCTTGAATTGCCGCAATAACACGCTCAGGGGCAGTATCGATCGAATTGTTGTACCAATCAGCCCCACCCCACGAACGCACAAACTCCAAGCGGTGCGGTATGCCAGCAAACCCATCGACCCCGGCTTGCATGGATTCTACAGACAACCCAGCTGCGTAGGCAATTGAGCAGGCTGCTAACACATTGAGGAGATTATGCTTGCCGCGCAATCGAATTCGATTGCGCGGGAATAATTCCCGTGAGGTTTCGCCATCCCAGAGCCTGATCTGGTCTCGAGCAAGGAAGAACCCAACTCGGCCTTCAGGGGGAAGGTTCACCCCGAAAGTTACGCAGCTGCCCTGAGCGGAACCCGCCAATTTCCAAGCCCCTGGATCATCGTGACCTAAAATTGCTATATCTTCCTCTCGCTGATAATCTAAAATGCGTTTTTTCGCGGAGGTATAGGCTTCCATTGTTAGGTGACGATCTAGATGGTTGGGTGTGATATTGAGTACCGCAGCTATTTGCGGTGAACGAGTCATAACTTCTAATTGGAAGCTGGATAGTTCCATCACAGCCAGATCATCTTCGGCCATTTGATCTAGATCAGAGATCAATGGGTGACCAATATTGCCACCAACCCAAACTTTGGAAGGATGAAAGAAGAAGGATTGAGGACGATTCTCAACAGCCTTCCGTCTTGCATCTTCCATCTTCTGACTTTGCTTTGCCATGCGCCCAACCAAAGTAGTTGTGGTTGATTTTCCGGCTGAACCTGTGATGCCAATCACTTTGCAGGGAGCCTCTTCCAGGAAAATTTGCGAATCGTTTGAAAGTGGAATGCCGCGCTTTTGAGCTTCAACAATCAACGAAATCGTCAAGGGCACGCCGCCCGAGGGACAAACTAAATCTGTGCCCTCAAGCAAAGAATGTGGGTGCCCACCCAAGATCCATTGAACTGGCAAATCTGACAGTTGTTCACGCTCAGCCTGGAGTTGATCTGCATTCCGATTATCGTTGAGCACGACTTGTGCGCCGCGAACAGCTAAAAATTCCGCCAAGGCCATCCCTTGCCGGGCTGCTCCAATAATCAAAACTTGCATACCAGACCACTCGTTCATATTAATACGATACCGCCAGTGCCACTCCGATCATGGCAGCTAACAAACTAACTAACCAAAAACGCTGCACAACCTGCGTTTCACTCCAACCTGAGAGTTCAAAGTGATGGTGTAACGGCGCCATCTTGAATAATCGGCGTCCTTCACCATAGAGGCGTTTTGTAAATTTAAAATAACCAACTTGCAATATCGAACTTAAAGTCACACTGACTGGGATAATGGCAATAATAGGCAGCACAGCCCACTGTCCCGTCATCAGGGCAACAACACCCAAAGCAGCACCCAATGCTAAAGAGCCAGTGTCACCCATAAATAATTCGGCTGGGTGGACGTTGAACCACAAAAATCCAAACAAAGCACCCACCAGTGTAAAACAAAAGCGAGCCAGGAAAATCTGCCCCTGGAGCAGGGCAATTCCGCCATAGGTGGCAAAAGCAGTAGCAGCTATCAACCCCGAGAGGCCGTCCAGCCCATCAGTGAGATTGACCGCATTTGACATCGCCACAATGATGAAGGCGGCAATCGGGATATACCAAAGGCCGATTTTGAACTCGATATCAAAACCTGGTAAGAATAAATGGGGGGCGTTAAGGACATGATACAAGCCAAAAGCAGCAACGAAAGCAATGCCCCATTGCATCACGAATTTAACCCGGGCACTCAGGCCTTTATCTTCTCTTTGACCGCGCAAGCCCGCCCAATCATCAATAGCGCCAATGACGGCGAACCCGAGCATCACCCCAAGGGGGAGAAATACAGATGCGCCCAATACTTCACTCCCGGCCAGGGATGCGGCATTCAAGAGCAAGGTGATTAATGTGATTGGCGCAATGATCATCAGACCACCCATTGTGGGTGTACCTAATTTAGAAAAGTGCCGTTCCGGCCCATCGACTCGAATTGATTCGCCGATTTTAAAATAGCGCAGCAAACGAATCACTGGAGGACCCCAGATTACAGTCATCAAAAAACTAAAACCAGCCAGGGCCAAGGCCATAGATGTTTAAGTCATCGACGGGCCTCCAAGGCTGCAACGATGCGATCCATTCGCATACCGCGAGAACCTTTTACTAAGACAACATCATTCGCTTTCAGATTTTCTTGTAGAAAAACGATGGCTTGCTCACTGTCATCAAGTTCAGTGACTTTTTCAGGTGAGAAACCCATTCGGCAGGCGGCAGCCGCGATCATACGGCCGCGCTCACCCAGGGTGATGAGCCGATCCGCAATTTCTGCCGCCCGACGTCCCACCATCTCGTGGCCTTGCCACTCATAACGGCCAAGCTCTAACATATCACCTAACACCGCAATTTTTCTTCCACTCATTTCATCCAATAAATTTAATGCCGCCATCATTGATTGCGGCGAAGCATTGTAAGTATCATCTAAGAGCAAAGCACCACTTTCAGAACGCACAGCAGCTAACCGCAATTGGGTATGTCCGGCGCGTAAGCCGTTGATGATTTCTTGCCAGTTCAACCCTTCAACAAGTCCAACTGCTGTAGCTCGTAAGGCCGTGTGAACGGAATGTCGTCCGATCAGCGGGACCTTCATATACAGAGTTTCCCTACGAAAATGTAGGCGGAAATGAATGCCTTCTAGGCCCAATCCTTCAATCTGATCGGCCCAAAGGTCAGCCTGCGGATCGAGACCATAGAAGAGGACTCGCGCATTTGTTAGATCGGCCATGGCCCGTACCCTGGGATCATCAAAGTTAAGAATGGCCGTACCCTCAGGAGCAGGGGGAAGCGCTTGAACCAACTCGGCTTTGCCTTGGGCAATGGCATCTTGCGATCCAGCCCGTTCAGCATGGACAGTGCCAATATTAGTAACGACCCCAACTTGGGGCTGAGCAATTTCACATAAAAATTCAATCTCGCCAGGAATGTAAAAACCCATCTCAAGCACCGCTTGTTGGTGTCCTTCACTCAGACCTAAAATCGTAAGCGGTAACCCAATTTCATTGTTAAGGTTGCCTGGATTTTTCAACGTGCTGTAACGCTGCTCAAGGACAGAGGCGATCAACTCTTTCGTAGTAGATTTTCCAACACTTCCAGTAATACCGATTACCCTAAGATCAAGTCTGCTTCTCCAAAACCGGGCAATTTGTTGAAGGGCTCGCAAACTATCATTAACCAGCAGGATAAGGGGGGATTTCAATCCTGGATCAACATCAGGGATGGTGTTCCCTCGCAAATCCAACCTATTGTAGTCCCCAGGTATTTCCCGCTGCACGAGGGCATAACAAGCACCACTGCTTATGGCGTCTCCAACGTAATCATGCCCATCCACTCGTTCTCCTCGTAGGGCAACAAACAATGAACCCGGAATCACCTGCCGAGAGTTGATTGACGCATCTGTAATGATTTGATGCGCCCATGGAGGGCGAACACCAATCATTGCTTCGACGACATCAACAAGGGAGAGCATAATTAATCCTTACGGTTTTGCCATGGCCTGGCGAACACCATCGGGTGGAATATCCATCAATACCACTAAGCGGGTGACGACTTCACTAAATACCGGGGCAGCGACCACTGAACCCCAAGGAGATGAAGTTGGTTTTTGCAGCCAGACGTAAACAACAAATTGCGGATCATCCACCGGTCCCCATCCAACGAATGAAGCATTGGTCAGGTTACTGGTGTAGCCGCCTTCGGTGGCAATTTCAGCCGTTCCTGTTTTGCCTGCCACCCGGTATCCTTCAACCAAGGCACCTGAAGCCTCTTGTTCGAGTGAAATAGCGAGCATATTTGAAAGGGTGCGGGCAGTATTTGCGGATATTGGTGTTCCGACCACTTGCGGTGAGATTTCAAATTGATTGCCTTGGTTGACAACTGAGTGAACGATATGAGGCACCATCATTTTGCCTTCATTGTTTGCCACAGCCGAGATTGCCATCAACATCTGCACTGGCGTGACGGTGATACCTTGTCCGAAAGAGTTGGTTCCCAAATCGGCCTCGTACCAATCACCATCACCAGGGAGTTTCAAACGGCCTGGAACTTCTCCAGACAATTCAACACCACTGAGGTGTCCGAACCCAAAATCTTTCAAGTATTGATAAAAAGTACTGGCGCCCATTTCAGTCGCTAACCAGGCCATGCAAACATTCAGGGAGTGCTGCATACAGCCGGTCATATCTTGTGGACCCCAAGCGCCCCAGTTCCAGTTGCGGATGGTGATACCACCCACGTTGATGGTGCCGGTATCGACAAATTCTGTTTCGGGTTTTACGGTATTGCTATCCAAGGCTGCAGCCATGGTCATCACTTTGAACACGGATCCTGGTTCATAGCTATGGACGCCCAGATTAAAGGGCTGGTCGCTTCGGAAGAAATCGCCAACCCGCCAATACTCATTTAAATCCATCCGGGGATTGGATGCCATCGCAAGGATTTTGCCGGTATTTGGATCCATGACCAGAATAGAACCACCATCAGAGCCGCTCTCTTTAATGACCCGGTCAAGGATTTCCTCAACACTAGACTGTATCTCGCGGTCAATCGTCAAAACAAGGCTGGCACCTTCAGGGATATCCGGAGTTTCGGCAGCCAGATTAGGGTCATTGGATACCCAAATTGATTTAGAAATCCCGGCCAGCAAATCGTTATAATGCTGCTCAACACCAAAGTAGCCGCGTGCTTCACGACTGACAAAACCTAAAATATTCGAGGCTAAGGATTTCTCTGGATAGGTGCGGGCCAAATGAGGTCGGTAAATTAGCCCAACTAAACTATGAGTATTTCCGCTCGCGCTCACACCCGGCGTCGGGCTATTGGAAATTCGCTGCTGGTATTGCTGAATTTCATCTACTTTTTCAGCGGAAACGAAATCTGCCAGCATATAATATTGATAAGGCGGGTCATCCTCACCAAAATCAATTAATTCAATGATCTCATCGTAATCCCAGTCGAGCATGCCGCTGGCTACCAGGGCAACGGTTTCCGGGTTATTCATTGAAGGAAGATCAACCCCTATTTCATAGACAACCTCATTACCGGCGAGCAGATGACCCCAGCGATCATAAATTTGACCGCGAGCGGGCACCAGGTTCCGCAATTCCCCAGAGTGGTAATATTCCTGTTTTTCGAGTTCAGATTTCTGTGGAAAAACCTGGATTTGCACCAACTTAAAAATGATGGTTGCCGCCACCATCCCAAACATTAAAGCCAATGTTGTGTATCGAACAAATTGATTTGATTTCATAACACGAACCTTATGGGCTTGTCGGTAAGTAAAGCTCTTGTTTTACCCAATCTATTAATGAAAGCGTATATTCAGGTGAAAGGGTCAAGTTTTGGGCTGGCGCAGGAATTGAAGGAGGGGCCAATATTGCTTCAATTCGACCAGCATACCCAGGAATTACCAAGAAAGAAGCTTCACCAGGAACAAGCGGTTGAAATCCCATTTTTAGGGCGCGCTCTTCCATACTAACGGCCGAGGTGATATAAGCCAGATGAGATTGTTTGTCTGCGATTGAACGCTCTAATCCCTCGATCGTTGCCTGCATTTGCTGGATCTCACGACCCACAGTGGCTGCTTCGGCACTTACATTCACATAGATCATGGCAATTACTAGACCCAAAACTAAAATCGCCAAAAACATCCCAACCCCCTGCATCTGCTTACGCCAAGGAGTTTGAGAATATGCTTGCGTGATTTTCAGAACTTGATCCATAGTAAACTCTCTAATTTGATGATTTTTGATGACCTATAACTTGCAAGTCTTGTGCCACGCTTATCTTTATATTTTTTCTGCTACTCGGAGACGGGAGCTGCGCGCTCGTGGGTTTTCGAGGGCTTCCGTTTCCGAAGGGCGGATCGGCTTTTTAGTTATTTCTCTTAAACTTGCTTTATGTTCACATATGCATACCGGCAGTTTGGGAGGGCATAAACAATCTCTGCTCTCTTGACGAAAGAATTGCTTAACAATGCGGTCTTCTAAAGAATGAAAGGAAATCACTGCCAACCGACCTCCCGGAGCTAAAGCTTGAATTGCTTTGGGTAATACTTGTTCAATTGCTTCCAACTCTCGATTTGTGGCTATGCGCAGAGCCTGAAAAGTACGTGTCGCAGGATGGATACGAGGTTTTCCGCCGCGGGTTGCTTTTGCTACAACCTCTGAGAGCTGTTTTGTTGTGCATATCGGACGGCCTGCTACAATCGCCCGTGCGATTCGCCGAGAACTCCGCTCCTCTCCATACTGGTAAATCAGATCGGCAAGTTCCGCTTCAGGCAAATCATTGACCAGATCAGCAGCAGTAGTTACCGCATCTGGATCGAAACGCATATCTAACGGTGCATCTGTCCGAAAGGAGAAACCGCGTTCGGGGGTATCCAACTGCATCGAGGAGACGCCGAAATCAAGCAGTATCCCATCGGCAGCTGCCCACCCCAAAGATTTGAGCTGCTCACCTAAAGTCAGGTACGAAGCTCGGATCAGGGTGGTTCGCTCACCAAAAAGTGCGAGATTTTCTTTTGCAAGAGTCAGCGCCTGAGGGTCAAGGTCCAGCCCGAGCAACTTTCCATCGGGGCCGCTGGCTTCCAAAACACCGTAGGCATGTCCACCCGCCCCCAGCGTGCCATCCACATAAACACCACCCGACTGCGGTTGTAATGCGTGTATAATTTCGTGGTAAAGTACGGGTTGATGCATGGTAGTTCTCAATTGGTAATATTTAGTTTGGCAGCTAGTTGAAATAATGAATTACCAGCTTACTAAAGCGAAAGATCTAGTTCGGCGAAACGTTGAGCATTGGCTTCAGCATCCTGCAATAAACCCTCTTGCTCAGCCCACGCTTCAGGAGACCAAATTTCAATGGCCTCCCCTACACCGACAATCACAGCTTCTGTATTCAAACCCGCAAACTCGCGCAAGAACTGCGGAACCAAGGTGCGTCCAATCCGATCCAACTGCACTTCGCTGGCAGTTGCAAAGATCAAGCGGCGCAGCTGCCGGATAGATGGGTCGGTCATACTTAGACGATTTATTTGCTCAGCCATGGTTTCAAAATCAACCTCGGTTAAGAGCCGCAAATTACGATCAAACCCCTGCGTGAGATATGCGCCATCCGCTAAGGCATCCCTGAATTTAGCCGGGATGGTGAGGCGCCCTTTTTCGTCGAGGTTGTGTTGATATTGTCCTAGAAACATTTGTTCTACCTTGGGGTTAACGGCAGAACGCCGGAGTACCGGCGTTCCACTTTAATCCACTTTAACCCACGATCATACACAGTATATACGAATAGAGAATAAAATGCAAGTATTTTTGTCCGAATTCGTATAAAAATTTCCTTACAAGATTTTTAGTTATCGAAAACAGCAAAATAATTCGGGGGAGGGGAATATTATTTCTGGGTTGTAGTTTTAGCCTAAGAGCCTGAATTTCAATCCAAAGAAAAGCAAATCCCCCCTTTCCTGTCTGTGAAAGGGGGGATAGAAAAGTTTCGATTATGCTGACCGTTACAGTTTATAGGGTGTAACCTGAATTTCCATTAGAAAATTGCGCTATTTTGATTTTTGGATTACTTGAGATATTTATCCATCCAGCGCAGGATATGGTTGAGACGGGCTATGCGCCGATCGGTGCGACCGCCTCGAGAGAGGCCGTGCGGCTCACCGGGGAAACGCACCATTTCGGTATCCACACCCGCTTTCACTTTGAGAGTCACGAAAGCCTGTTCACCCTGCTCGATGGGACAACGGTGATCTTCTTCGCTGTGGACGATCAACGTTGGCGTAGTAGCGTTACCCAAATACTTGACTGGCGATTGGTCCCAGGCGGTTTCGATATCATCCAAGGGGGCAGGGATTCCAGTCAGCGCGGAGAAGCGCCAATTCATATCACTGGAACCCCACATGCTGATGAAATTGCTAACCACCCGTTGAGCCACGGCAGTCTGGAATTGATGGCTGTGTCCGATGATCCAGAGGGTCATATAGCCACCATAACTGCCCCCGGTGACACCCATCCGCTCAGGATCGATATAGGGTTTTGACTTCAGCAAATCAGCCCAGATCATCAGATCCGCGTAGTCGGCGTCGCCCCACTCACCGTGGATGGCTTTGGTATGCTCTTCGCCATAGCCGCGTCCGCCGCGCGGGTTGCTGAAATAGACCACGTATCCCTGGGCAGCCAGAAAGAAAAACTCGTGCATAAAGAAATGGCCGTACTGCCCCATAGGTCCGCCATGGATTTCGAAAATGGAGGGATACTTCTGGGTGGAGTCAAACCCCGGGGGCTTAAGCACCCAACCTTGAAGGTCATTTGTATCTCGTCCCTGGAACCAGATTTCTTCCACCTCACCCAGGTCAATCTCATCCAGCCAAGAATTTAAATCCGTCAGAGGTTCTGCAAGACCGTTGTGCAAATCCTTCAACCAAAGTTGTCCAGGGTCAGTCATAGTGGCGTAGAAATATAGCAGTTTTTGATGGTGGGTATCGAAACCAAAAGCGCCAACAGATCCAAGGCCATCCACGACCGCCTGCAGGTTTTCACCTTCAATAGATATCGACTGAATAGAACTGCAACCGTGTTCCATTTTCGGGAAGTAAAGGGTCTTTCCATCGGGTGACCATTGAGGCGGTATTTGTTCACCTGCCCCAGCATTGGTATCGTTCATCGTATCCGGAGCCACATGGAAGTCGAATTGTTCGGTCAAATTGCGAGCGGGAGATAAGCTATCAAAGGGCACAACCCATAAATTTATATTCTTCCACCAATCATCCCGTCCTTCGCGGCCAAAATAGGACACCATCTTTCCATCGGGTGAAAAACTGGGCAGAGCTTTCATCCCTTCAGGGGTATCAATTTTGCGCATCTCCCCACCCTGAGCCGGGATAGAATAAAGATCGACAATATCAAAATCGATATCCGGATCTGGCGTACGGTTCGAAGCAAACAGAATATTCTTGCCATCCGGTGACCAGGTGGGAGAAGTCTCATCATAGATTTCACCATCTGTGAGCTGGATAGCTTCTCCACTTTGAGAATCTACGACCCAAATATGCCAGCGCTCTTTAGGTAAAAATCCAGCGCCATCATATTTATAGGAAATTCGGGTGTAATGTCGTTCTACGATGCCCAGTTTTTTCTTCTGTTCATCTTCTTCGCGCGCTAATACTTCGGGATCTGTTTTGCGGAACTGGCATACGATTCTCTGTCCATCGGGAGACCAATCGAAGGAGGCAAAACTCCCTTTGAGGTCGGTAAGTGGACGCGCCTCGCCCCCACCAAAGGGGATCAGGAAAATCTGAGGGTTCTTCTCATCCCGGCGGTTGGAGGTGAAAGCAATCTGTGATCCATCCGGCGACCAAGCGGGCTTGCTATCTACTTGATCGCCATAGGTAAATTGGCGAGGTTCCCCCCCTCCGTGGGGATCATCCACAAGTTGCTAAATTTCTTTTCCGATTTTTGATCCACGCGTTGTAAAGCGTAAACCACATATTTTCCATCCGGAGATAATTCAAATCCGGAAATCAATTCAAATTTATAAAGGTCCTCAGCCGTAATTCTGCGTTTCTCTTCAGTCATTTTTTTCTCCATTATATTTAGCTCGACTTTAGCCATTTGCACATTAACAAATAGCAGGGTAAGTTCAGACATTTCTCTGCCAAGAGAGGGGTCGATATGCTAACCCTGCCTGACGAATATAACACACTGTTTGACCATTTCAGGGCTTTCTTTTCGAAACGGATCGGGACGCTGGCGGTAGTTTGGCTGGGGGGCGCCTTCCTGGCTCCTGGAAATCGCACAGTTACCGCTTTTCTGCGCATCCTCGGGTTGAGCCAGGAGCAGCACTTTCAGATATTTCATCGGGTTTTGGACCGGGCCGTCTGGTCTAACTTAGCCCTCAGGGCACTTTGCTTAGGCTGGTTGCTCAACATGTTTCGGCCTGTTGGGCCGGTGGTGATCGGGATTGATGCAATCAGCGCAAGGCGTCGATGAAAAAAGAGCCCGGCTAAAGGCCGCTATCGTGATCCGGGGCGTTCAAGCAACAGCCATTTGGTCCCTGTCAGTGGTTGACGTTGGATCAGCATGCTCTTGTTCGTCAATCTGCCCTGGGCTAGGCGTGTGGGGCGATTACCCTTCTGGACAGCACTGGCTCCTTCCGAACGATATTCCGCATACCAATCCTGCCGGCATAAGCAGATAACTGATCGGGCTCGTCGCCTGGGTATGCAGGTACGCAGGTGGTGACCCAACCGAAAGTTTTTTCTTATCGCTGACAGCAGTTATGCTGCGGTTGCACTGCTGGATCGCCTACTGCCCTGGCCCAAGCCCGTTTACCTGGTGACCCCCTTGCGTTTAGCTGCTGCTTGGTATGAACCTGCAACCGTGTAGATACGCTGACCTACATTGAAGACAGGGTTTGCCATCCCACAAACGATCACTGTTGCTCATTGGTAGGGGCCAGGACCAACCTCGGTGGAGCTTACCAGTGCTACTTCGGTTTGGTATCACATCGGCAGGCCCCCTGCGCTGGGGATTGATCCATGACCCTCGTGGCAAGTTCAAAACCAGGGCTTTGTTTGGTACCCAGCAAGCGGCTGCCCCTGCACAAATCCTAAAGTGGTGCCTGCCTCGTCGGCCGGTCGATGTCACTTTTCATGAAGTACAGGCCCATTTAGGGGTTGAAACTCAACGCCAATGGTCAGACACAGCCCTGGCGCGTGCTACACCAATCCTGTGGGGCTTGTTTGCTTGGATGACCTGAGTGGCTCACCAGTCTCCACCGGATGGTAATTGGCCTCTGCGACAAACTGCTGCGTTCGCTCAGCCCCCACCAACTTGCTCGGTTGCCAGTGCTCTCGTTCGTACTGATTTTTGGCACCCGTGGGGTTTGGGCCGGTCACCTTGGCGACCCGACATGCTAGGATCCCCTTCAATTGTGCTCATGCGCCTCTTTGAAGTAGTGTGTTATTCTCTTTGAAAGGTTCCGTTTGGATATTGTCGAGTTTGGAACCTATCCGGACAGATACTACGTTATCAGGTTTTTTCCTGCTGTGGTTGAGTGATATTCTACTCGATGGGTTCGAATTGCGCAGTAAAATGACGTAACAATTCCGGAGCATATGTAATGCGATATCCCTTTAGCTGGTCGGCTCTCTCTTTGATAGCTTTGAAAGCCTTGATGATGTAATCCATATGGGCCTGGGTATAAACCCGACGTGGAATTGCCATGCGAAGCAATTCTAATTTGGGGTAGATCATCTCTCCAGTATCTAGATCGGGATAGGCAAAGGCAACCGCTCCCATTTCTATGGCGCGAATAGCCCCTTCCCGGTATAACTCAACTGCCAGGGTCTGTCCGGGGAATTCTGCCTGCGGGATATGAGGAAACATTCCACCGGCATCCACATAAACGGCATGACCACCCGGCGGCTCCACGATCGGAATTCCAGCATGCAATAAATTTTCTGCCAGGTAGGCGGTTTGACCCAAACGATAAGCGAGATAGTTTTCATCCATACCCTCTCGAAGGCCAACAGCGACTGCATCCAGGTCACGCCCAGCCAGACCGCCATACGTAGGGAATCCCTCCCGCAAGATCAATTCATTTCTGACGTGCGTGAAAAGTTCTTCATCGTTGAGGGCCAGAAAACCTCCGATATTGACAATGGCATCTTTTTTGGCGCTCATTGTCGCGCCATCAGCTAATGAGAAAATCTGGTGGGTGATCTCTGCAACAGATTTGTCCTGGCAGCCCGGTTCACGCAGCTTGATGAAGTAAGCGTTCTCTGCAAATCGGCAAGCATCAACAAAGAAGGGGATTTTGAATTCTTTATAGACTGCGGCGACCGCTTCAATATTCTCCATTGATACAGGCTGACCGCCACCGGCATTATTGGTGATCGTTATCATCCCGAAAGGGATATTCGCCGCGCCGACATTTTCGATGAATCCGCGCAGCTTATCGATATCCATATTGCCCTTGAAGGGATGGCGGGATTTAGGATCATAAGCTTCTTCGATCACCAGATTGGTTGGCCTGCCGCCGCGGGCACGGATATTCCCCTCCGTTGTATCAAAATGCATATTCGAAGGGATATACTGTCCTTGTTTTAGCATTACGGCACAGAGAATATTTTCAGCGGCGCGCCCCTGATGAGTGGGTACAAAAAATCGGAAGCCGAAAATTTCTTCCATAACTTCCGACAAGCGGATGTAAGACCGCGCCCCCGCGTAGGATTCATCGCCCTCCATCATTGCGGACCACTGATGCTGGCTCATCGCACCGGTCCCTAAATCGGTCAGCAGATCAATATAAATTTCTTCAGCTCTGAGTCCAAAAGGATTGTAGCCGGCGCGGCGCAGGGCGGTTTCACGGGTTTGCCTATCGATCAATTGAATCGGTTCAACCATTTTGATGCGGAAGGGTTCAGGGGGATATTCAATCATTCAATGCCTCCATAATTTGATATCAGGGTCAATCGTAAACCCAAAACGAAATTTCTCTATGATCTTTTGAACCGGTTGTTTAAACGCTTTCAAGTTTAGCACGTTTGGTTGTGCAATCCAAGTGACAAAACGCGAGATTGGGTATAATTCAGCCTATGTTAGAAATCATCTCTCTCACACTCGGCCCAGTGGCCACAAATTGTTATCTGATCGCTGATCCTGAAACTAAAGAAGCTGCCGTTATTGACCCGGCCTGGGATGGACATATCATCCTGGCTGAAGCAGTAAAACGGGAGTGGCGCATTGCTCATCTTTGGTACACTCATGCTCATTTCGATCATATTGGAGGTGCAGCAGGTGTGGCTGATGGCTGCAATCCACTCCCCATTGCAGCACTCCACCCGGATGATTACGCATTATGGCGGATCAAAGGCGGCGCGCAGCTATTTGGGGTCCCCCTCGAAGACCCAGGCCCCGAACCAACGGTTCATTTGCAGCACGGTCAAAATCTCAAATTGGGCAGTAATCAATTCGAAGTGCGCCACGCGCCCGGGCATACGCCTGGACACGTAATGTTCTACTGCAAAACCGAAAAAGTGCTCTTTAGCGGAGATGTGATCTTCCAGGGTTCGATTGGCCGCACCGACCTCCCCGGCGGCAGCCATGAAACCTTGTTGCAATCGATTCGGGAGCAGGTATTGACCTTGCCGGATAACGTGCGCATCCTCTCCGGGCACATGGGAGAAACCTCGGTTGGGGTCGAGCGGGAGAGCAATCCATTTTTGATTTATGGATAGGAATTAGCTTCGCAGCACCCTTTCGGCAAGCCCAGGTCAGGCTTTGGGCAACAAACTGTGTACATGCTTCCTTACGCAGCTTCCTCCAGGCTCACCATCGAAGAGAGCGGTGGATGCCTGTCGAAACAATGATAGGTGCAAAACGGTGCATTTTGGAGCAAACAGGGTTTTGGGGCCAAGATGTTTTTGGTTTTCACCGCATCACAGGTCATGTAATCAGTTAGGCTGCCTCCAAGCGTTTATCAAACTAATAGTCTAGATTTTATAAATTATCAAAACTAAGATAGAAAAGGGGACCGATAACTTAGCGAACTTTTAAGAATTACTTCCCGCAAAAAGACCGTCAATCTTACCGGAACCAATTTCTGGATGCTTACTTAATTTACACCTACTTCACCTTACAAGGAGAAATATGGCATCTCTATCAAAATATTTAGCAGCTACACCACCTATGGGATGGAATTCATGGAGTATGTTTGGTCCGAAACTTCATGAGGATATTATCCGAGAAACTGCTGATGCTTTAGTTTCCTCACAACTCAAAGACTGCGGTTATGAATATATTGTTATTGACGATTGTTGGTCGAAACTGGATGGTCGTGACAACAATGGCGATCTCATACCTGATCCTAAGAAGTTTCCTAATGGCATAAAGGCTCTTGCGGACTATGTCCACAGCCTGGGATTGAAAATTGGCATTTATTCTGATGCGGCGGGTATGACCTGTGCCAACCATCCAGGTAGTTATGGTTTTGAAGAACAAGACGCCACTTTATGGGCTTCATGGGGGATCGATTATCTCAAATATGATTACTGCCACGCGCCCCCTGATCAAGCATCGGCCATCAAGCGGTACACGCGTATGGGAGCCGCATTAAAAGGCTCCGGTCGTGAATTCCTTTACTCAATATGTGAATGGGGTCATCGCAGCCCGCATCTTTGGGGTAAGCAGGTTGGCGGCCATATGTGGCGGGTTTCGGGAGACCTTTTCGACAGTTGGATCAATATGTGGATCCCAGAGTGGAATATGAACAGCATTGGTGTGGACATTTCAATCGATCTCGCCCATGATTTACACGAATATGGTGGTCCAGGTGGGTGGAACGATCTGGATATGCTGCTGGTTGGTTTAAAAGGCCAGGGACAAATAAAAGGAGGGGGGTTATCTTTTGTCGAATATCAAACTCACATGTCAATATGGTGCATGGCCTGTTCACCGTTGATGATTGGCTGCGATATCCGTAATATGGATGATGAAAGTGCTTCTATATTAAAGAATTCGTGAAGTGCTAGCAGTTAACCAAGATACTTTGGGAATCCCTGCCAAAAGGGTAAAGGTCAGAGGCTCTTATGAAGTGTGGAAGAAACCGCTTTCTGACGGTTCATTGGCGGTTGCTATACTCAACCGAGGGTCGAGAGGGGGAGATTTTACCGTTCAAGCACGTGATATTGGTCTGCTGAACGAACCTAAACTTGTTCGAAATTTATGGTCCCAGGAAGATATTGCTGATTTCAAAGATGAGCTAACCCTCTTGGTACAGCCGCACGAAACCCGATTGCTGAAGATCTCAAAATAACTAATGTCAGAAAATATTAGTACCCACCATTGCCAGTTTCAGAAGGCCACAGCATATCTTAGTATAGGTTATACCCACCAATAATTATTGCAAAGGTTCTAAACGCTTCACTTTGTCTAATTCATGCTGTAAGTCACTTAATTAACGAAATTTTATAATTTCCCCCCATATCACAAAATCCAATGCTTGGCCTTCGCCCGCGCCAGACGCTGACCTTGGGGGTCTTTAGCTTCAGCTTTGAACGTCAGCCAACGTCCATCACGCTCGATAAGTTGAGCTGTGATAAGAATAAATTCTGTTTCAATGGTGACGGCTCGGCTATATTTCAAATCCATTTGGCGGGTGACATTCGCAGAAGCAGCCAGCGCGGCTCAACGGGCCGATGGTGTTATCAATTGCAGCCGCCAGCATGCCACCCTGCATAATGCCATACGGGTTCAACCAGTTTTCAAGGACTGGGAAACGCACAATCAGGATGGTTTGCTCCAAATCATACGACAAAAATTCACCCTGCATGATTTCAAAAACTGGTGGGGGAAAAATAAATCCATCGAGGTTTTCCCCATGTTGTTGTTTTAGTGTTTTCAGTAGATGGTGATCCAGGTTCGAAATAATTACCATAAGATTTATATTTTGACGGTGTGGAAATATTCCAAGAGCTCGTCTGACATCAAAGAGCGCATGGTTTCTGCGCGTTGGATTAATTCGGGCAGCCAATGACCTGCTGGGAATAACTCAGCGGCTTCATCAGGGGTCACCCAGCGAGATTCGGAATGCTCCCAACTCAACCGGATGGATTCTGGCGCATCTAATGTGCAGGCATACATCACCCCCACCATTTCATTCTCAGGGACTGGTTCTCCGCGATAAAAATGGGAGGGGCGCAAAATGAAATCCGGCGTTACCTTCACACCCAATTCTTCCATCACTTCACGCTGCAATGCTTCTGGAAAACCTTCCCCCTGATCAACCCGCCCGGTAACGCACTCCCACTCCCCAGCGGCAATATCCTTCTCCATTGAACGGCGCAGCACCAGATATTTTCCTGTGTTTGAATCGCGGATCAACGCGCCAATCATGGCGTAAAAACGGCCAATGCTCATAGCTTCTCCTGGGTAATAAATTGGATCGCCGCACGGATTCCCTGAACCATGGTTTCTAAACTCATGGAGGGGATAGATCCTTTCATCTCCGCAGCCTGTTCCGGTAAGGCCGGTAAATGGATGAAACCAGCGGGGATCTTCAATCCCTGGTTTTGAAGGTGGTGCAACAAAACAAAAGTTATCTGATTGCAGAGATAAGCGCCGGCGCTCAAAGAGAGTTCTACGGGTATTCCATTTGTTTTGAGTTCATTATAAATTTTGCGGACTGGCAAAGTGGTGAAATAGGCGTCCGGCGCACCGGGAATAACGGGCTGATCCACGATCTGATTGCCAGCATTATCGGGGATGCGGAAATCCAGCAAGTTGACAGCCACCCTTTCGATAGAGATAACCGTCCGGCGGGTTGCCAGCCCCAAACACAACACAGCATCCGGTTGAACAGCTTCGAAAGCTCTAAGCAAAATCTCGGGACCCTTTTTTAGATCCACCGGAAAGATTTCTGGTTCCAATTTCACATTGGGAAAAGTTTCTTTGGCCAAGCTAAGAACCACCTGTTCTGATGGATTGATAGGACTATTGCCAAAGGGTTCAAAACCTGTAAGAAGTATTTTCATGAGTTCAAAATCCTGTGGTGTGAGTGAGTGCATGACCGCATCGTAAATTGTATCGCGAACGATCAAACGATTGCGCAAAACCCCCTCACGTTTTGCGCCTGTTTTATTCGCAACTCTCAGGCTTGCTTTATTTTCAACGGCGACCACAATCTCAGCTCGCAGTAAACCCACCTGTTTGACTCCAAACCTCCCTACCAACCGAGCAGCCCGGGTGGCAATGCCGCGACCCGCAGTGCTGGTCCGTACCCAATAACTGAGATTGGCTAGGCGTGTTGCGTAGTTAATATGGTTCAACCCTGCTCCACCGAGAAATTGGTGGGTTTGCGCATCAACAATTGCAAAACCATATTGCAAACCCTGCTCCCAACGCTCAGACAAAGTGGATAAAAATGCTCTCGCCTCTGCATAATTGTAGTTGGGCGTACACCAGGTCATCCAAGGCATGATTTCTGTCACAAATTCCAGCACTGCTTCAACAACCACTTGCGTATCTTCCGGCCCAATGGGTCTGAGGGAGACCACTCCATCGGTGAGGACAGTATCAAATGAAATCATATTTTCTCCAATAGAATTGTTCCCAGTTAAAATTCGCAAAAGTATTGGACACGGATTTACACAGATTTCACAGATATTTTTATAAGAACAAAACTGAATGCGGGTTTTTCACCTGCACGATTACCGCAGGTACAAGTGTCCGTTGCATCTGTATCCATCTTTCTTTCCAAAATTTATTTAGGAACATATCTGTATCTTCTCAACAAGACGGGGAAAAGAGGGGTTGCTAACCAAGATCAAAAAATTTGTGTATGCTCTCGCACTATGGTCTTGAAACTTTATAGAAGGTTGTAAACCAGATTTCGCGGCGAGTAAATTCATAACCTGCTTGCTCAATCTCCTTCAATGGGGTAGAAAAGTAGATTGGCTTTGAGTCGATATTTTTCTCGACAAATTCAATCACGGAGTCAGGAAGTCCGGGCTGATCAGAACGCGGACTGGTCTCGATAAAACGCAAGTCGGTGCGATCGTTTTCAATATGAGCGGCATAATAGTAGATGTACAACCAATTCCAATCGACAAAAAATACTGAATTCGGTTTCATCTGATTTACGGTCATCCCTGCCTGATCGCCCATCCAAGACAGATCATCCCACAAGGGATAGCCTTCCTGACCGATAAATGGAACCTGCCCATTACGAACTGTCGGTAATCGAGGAGATAATATTGGCCAAACTGCAAAAAATATCGCTAATAATGATATCCCGGCTTGAACAAATCTACCCGTATCTGGTAATAAGTGAAGGAAAATCCGTCCAATCCAGTCTAGGCCCACCGCTGCCAACAATGCCATGAGAAGGTAACCGGCAATATAGAAAACGTAAATATCCCCAATGCGATAATTAAGTGTGATTGCCCAATGTGTGAGGAGGGCAATCACAAACAAGGCAGCCACATCCCTGCGTTTAGAAATCAAATATGCCAGTCCAACTACAATCAACCCTATTGCCAGCCAAGAAAACTCCCGAGGTAACCGAACTAGATATTTTATTCCTTGTGCAAACATATCTTGTGCGTCAAAAGCGAGGGCACTTCGCCACTGTTGACCTGTCGCTATGAACCAGATTCGCACCCAGGGATTTTGAATATCATTTTCACTTAGCCCCCAATCAGATCGAGCTGTGGCATATGCCCCGTTAAAAATATTTGCAGGCGGCTCGTTAAACTCGATTGCTACAAAAATAGCCAACCAGATGATGATGCCCAAAAGTACGCCCGCAACGCCAAAGGTAACTGCGCTTTGCCAACCCTTTTCATGGGATTTTCGGTTTAGCCAAAGATAAATCAAAATCCCAGGAGCAAGCAAAAGCACTGTGGTATGGATGCCCAGACTCAATCCGCCCAATAATCCTGCGGCAAACAAGAATCCCGGCTTTCCGGTTTGCGACCATCCCAAAACACCCACCAGGATAAAGATGGCGAAAGCGGCCGCCGCGGTATACACTTCTGCGATGACGGCTTGAGACCAGAAGCTGTAGGATACCAACAAAATTAGGGAGCCAAACAACGCTGACCAGCGGTTAAGATCTAATAACCGCGCGGCCAAATAAACGCCAACAGCAGCCAAAGTTGCCATAATTGCAGAAAACAGGTTGACCCGATAAGCAATATCCCCCATAGGTAAAAAAGTGACCAACTTAGCCAACAGCAAATAAACCGGGTAACCGGGTGTGTGAGCAATTCCCAACTGATGGGCGAGAACCTGGAATTCAGCACTGTCGCCGGGGATAAGGCCGGGTGCCAGGGTCCGGATATATAGGGCCAGTCCGGCAAGTCCAATACCGATTGCTAAAAGCCAATCTAATTTAGAAAAACGAGAGGATTTCTTGGAAGTTTTCTGCATTGTAGGGTTTATCTCTCGCAAAAAAAATGCGATGTGCAAAAGCACACCGCATTATAAGCGAGATTTTTCTCTATGTTATTGCTTATTTCTTGATCAAGCCCACCACAAACAACAGAATAACCGCGCCTATCAAGGCGGTCACTAAGGATCCGATCAAACCTCCAAAAGATAGGCCAATCAGACCCAGCACCCAACCACCTAAAAGTGCGCCGATAACACCCACCACGATATTCCCAATCAAACCAAACCCGCCGCCCTTCATCAATTTACCGGCCAACCAACCGGCTACCGCTCCGATGATGATAAACAGAATAAAGTCAAACATTGCTATCTCCTTTGGTATTTTCTCGCTCGCAGGTTGTAACCCCAATTATCCAAGCAAGTTTCTCAAATTTTTGGGGACGACAAAAGGAGCGGTAAAAGCCACTCCTCTAGATTTTTTCTGAAGTCATTCTCGTTACTTAAGCACACTGTCACTTCGGCTGGTGAGGGTTTTATCTATGTACTTCAATTTCCATTTAGCATAATCCCAGCGTTCAAAAAACGCTGAAGCTGCTTTTCTACCTGACTCATAAAGCTCGTCACTTCTCTCGCGAGAAATATCAAAGTCAGTTGTATTCACACCTAATGTTTTGATCGGAACTGTGCGGGCAAAATTATTGTCACGAATATATTGAGCATCGTGGGCTTCCATCATCGTCCCAAAGAGAGCGGCGAGTAAACTAATGGGTCCTTTGATTGCTCGAGGTTTTCCTTCAGTCGGTTCAACCAATTTATATCCGATCGTGGGATAAAGGGCATCCTCGGCTTCATCATCAAAAATACCCACCGGGTAATTACTCAGCAAGCCGCCATCTACGATATAGCTTTTTTCACCAGTTGTGCTATCTTGTAGTTCTACGGGCTCGAAAAAGAAAGGCAGGCTCATACTCATACGAACCGCCCGCGCAATCCCCAGAGAATCAGGATCAATCCCATAATGAGCAATATCCCGAGGCAGCACCAGCATCTTTCCCCGGGTCACATCCGCGGCGATGACTTGAAGCTTATAGCGATATTTGGGATTATCACGGTGTTCTTCATTGATCAAATCTCTGAATGTGTTTACGCCTTTTTTATCGAGCAATCCTTGAATCCAATCATTGAAGAAATCGCCTTCATATATCCCTTTTTCCACTGCAACACTGGCCAACTTCCCCACAAGAGGAATTTTGTCGACCAGGCCTTTATCCTTGAATTCATTGTAATCAAGTTCATCTAAGATGGATTTTAACTCGGGGGCCGAATATCCCGCGGCGATCAACGTTGAGATGATTGCTCCAGCCGAGGTACCGGCGACATTTGCAAATTGGTAGCCTAATTCTTCAGTGATGGAAACCGCTCCAACTAACCCAATTCCCTTGACACCACCGCCTTCGAATACGGCATTGATCATTTGTTTTTCTGTCATTTTTGTCTCCTTTGACTTTTTATAATCTCACCTATAAATAGGATACATGATATCCGAATAAAAAGCAACTGATAAAAAACAGTCCCTAAGAAAATTAGCAAAGCTTATTACCAACCCAGATATTTAGAAAAAGAACAAATTTATCACCCCTGGATTAGAGCAAGAGATGTATAAATCCGCTTCAGAGAAGAAGGAGTGGTTGTTGATTTTTTTAGTAAATTGTTGTATAGTGAATATGGCTTATTAGTACTCTAATACTAACACACTGCAGGGTACTCAGATTTCTTACATCAAAAAATGTAAATTTATCTTGATATGAAGTCCAAAAACTAGAATTATTGTTAGTTCAAATTTATTTGTGATTATTTGACTCGCGCCCAGGTAATATTTACCTAAGCAAATAAGGATAGATGATTTCGATTGATTCCTTCAATATCAGCTTGGCATTAATTTACTTGGGAGGCAAATAATTTCTTTTCACAACTTTCATAATAATTCACTACGGACGCCTGGATTGCCCCGTCAAGGGTGCATCGTCACAACATCTCTTCTTAGCAGAATATAATATTTGGGAAATATTTTCTGATAGAGAGCAATCCCCACAGTCTCCGCGAGCAATTTCAAAAAAAGTAAATATCTGATCTCAAACCTTGTTTGTGGAATTGGGATTCTGCCCCATGGAGAGGTGAGCTTCCAACTCATCAGATTATTTCGTTGAGGATTTTATTTGGAAGATGAGCCGTGACCAGCTTAGTCCATTGGAAGGCTTGTGAAAAAAAGCGCACCAGAATTCAGGTTGGCAACCCGAAGATAATCCCAAATTACTCACAATTTGTGAGTTAATCGATGCTGGGCAATATGATCAGGCCGCCGATCGTATCCATCAGGTGCAGAAAACTAACCAAAATGATCAAGAAAATTTCCCTCCCAAAATTCTGGATGCAGCCTGCCAGATATGCTTGGCCTGCAAACAAATCAGGACGGAGAGAGACCATCACCAAAGGGCTTATGAAGAGGCCAACCAACGCGAACAAACGCTACAAGAACAACTTCTCACGATCATTAAACCTATCATTCAAGATGATCTAACCAAATATGAGGAAAAAGACAAGACCCAACACACCGATATAAAATCCACGATAGAAACGCCTAACCATGAAGAACCATCCAGTATTTGGCAGCATATCCAAAATATCCTAGGATTGAAGAACTTTCAACCTCCATCCAGCAAGGAATTACCCCTCGAACTAGAGGATGAGGCCCTTCATCAAGTTTCGACAGTCGATCCCCTTGAAGTAAAAGATGCTGGATTACCCGATGATTTTGACCGGAATTTGGAAGATCAATCCCATCCATCCTTAATGGTTTATTGCCTGGGACAATTTCAAGTTTACCAAAATGATCAATTGCTAAAAGAGTGGCCCAGCAGTAAAGGAAAGTCAATTTTCAAGTATATGATCACAAACCGTAGACAGCCAGTACCGAAAGAAGTTTTAATGGAATTATTTTGGCCAGAAGCACAACCCGACTCAGCCCGTAATAACCTGAATGTTTCGATTTATGGCCTCCGCCAAGCCCTGCGCAATATCAACCCCAATTATTCTCATATCTTGTTTCAGGAAGAAAGCTACTTGCTAAATCCAGATATGATAGTCTGGAATGATGTAGAAGAATTTACCAAACGGTTCAAAGCTGGAGTTCAAAATGAAAAACGAGGAGAAACCTCCTTGGCAATGCAGGATTATCAAGTTGCTGAAACGTTATATCTTGGAGAATTTCTGGCAGAAGACCGTTATGAAGATTGGCTCATCCCCCAACGTCAAACTCTACAGGATAACTATCTAGAATTGCTCGATCGTCTCAGCCATTATCACTTTAACCAGGGAGATTTTACCGCATGCGTGGCTGTAAGTAATCGAATCTTATCTGTTGATCCATGCCGCGAAGATACTCATCGCAGGCTAATGCGCTGTTATTGCCGTCAGGGCCAACCCTACCTAGCCTTACGCCAGTATTACCTTTGTGTCGAAACCCTTCAAATAGAGTTAGAAATCACCGCGACGGAAGAAACCATGTCCCTTTATCAACAAATCCGTGATGGTAAGAGTATCTGATTTCGTAAACCAGGTATCTTTGCACCTTCTTCAAGAAAAGACAATAAAGAACATTTCTATTTCACTGCCTCAAACACCTTTGACGATTTATCCGATTATCGATTTTTAGGTTTAATCCTTGGTCTTACCACATGAAATCTCGGCAACTCAAAATAACTGGGAACCACGCTCTTCACCTCGGAAATAACTACAGCTTGCAGACGGTAGGTGCCGGGTCGCAACATTATCCCTGTAAGCTCAGCTGAGTAATGAGTTTGTTCTTCACATAGGAAATCGGGCTGAGTATCGCCTATATGTACCTTTTCTTTGGTATCGCGGTTTTGGAGGAAGAATTGCACCTGGTAGGCGATTTCCTGTTTTCTGATGATTTCCGTCATCTGATCATCAATTTCCAAGGTAAAGACAACATCAAAAGATTGATCTGCCTGAATAACACCGGCATATTGTTTCTCATCTTTCCGTGAAGACCACCAGGCTTCTACGCCTGTTGGTTGATAGAATCGGAGTTCGGTGAGGGTTAGTGCTATTCGTTCAGGTAGATCTTCATCCATACCCTGTTCGCTTTCCGATCCAACTGTAAGGGTCTCCAGCAAGCCATGATACAGCTTACTTCCGGCCTGTTTAACCATCCAACTGCCAATCTGTTGGATTTCGATGCCATCCCAGGTGTCACACTCTTCAGTTTCAAGGTATTTAACCTTCGTTTGATGTTCAACCGTCTGTTCATCCAAACGGCGCTTTCGAAATTCAACCATAAACATGGCAATAGATTTCCAGGGTTTGTCTTGGGATTTCGGCCCTATAGATTCTTCGTTATCGTTTTCCTTTCCGGAGGGATTTCCGACCTGAGTAATTGGGTTTTCAACAGCCGCGAGGTTGGATAGGTTTGCCTGCTTTGCTGCTCTTTCTTTTGCTTCCTCCGGCCATTTATTGGCTAACTCGAGATCAATTGATTTAATTTTCGCTTTGATAGGCTCAATTTCTTCAAATGACAACGCTGCCAGATCTTTATAGGTTCGAACACCAAGTACCTCTGCCAGCCATTTTTGGCATGCCTCACCGAGACCAGGTATCTTCTTCAAGTCGTCATGTACCTGGGTTCTTTGCATCGCTCACTCCTTTATGAAAAATGGAGGTGCTGGCTTTTACTATGAACAGAAAGAAACTCACTTTCCGGCTCCGTCAGAAGCCAGCACCTTTTTTGCAGAATTTGCGCAGTCATTGTTGGCAGTTTGTGAATTGAAATGAATTATCTGATTTTCCGCACAACAAATGCTGCGCAAAGTGGGGTAAATAGCAGATTTATCGGGTATTTTTCTTACTACTTCCGCTATTTACTTATTCGTTAAGAGCAACTTTCATGATCAGATGACCACTAAAAGTACCTGAAGCAAACCAGGGAGTGTGCCCTAAGATGTCCCACTCAACTCCGCACCCAACCAGGTATGTTCCTGGCGCAGGGTTGCCCGCATTGTCTACGAACAATGCATCCGCATTGGGCACATTGAGCCGTACTTGATAATCACTTGCAGTTGTAAGGGGATCAGGAACGTTGCCACCGATTGCAAGTGGTGTGTCCACGGTTCCTGCGAGGAATTCAGGCCCTGGTCCAACGCTTTCGATGAAAAACCTGGACTTAATTTCAGGGGTCAACCCCGGATTTCCTTGACTTAGTACTTCTGCCAGACCCCACCAGGTTCCTGCAGAAGGGTTAGCCTCAAAGGTTACCAACAAATCAAAGGGATCGCCGCCAATGTTGAGTTCAACAACTTCTTTCATTGGTGAACCTGTGGGATCGCCAGGTGCTAAAATCTCTAAATTTGTTACATCAAACCAATCAGGTATGCCAGCCATTTTTCTCTCCTTTTTGATTAACTTACTTAAATATCTTCATTAAGGATTAAATCTAATACTGAACGCTATTTCAAATAACTTCACCTCCTTTTAAAAAAACTAAATTTAAAGGAAAAAACCCAAGAGACGAGTAACATATCCTTGTTAGCTTGTTATGCAGAATGTCTTTACAGCAACCCATGTATGTTACTTCCCTTTGGTAGAGTTACTCAAAATCGATTTGGATTACTCTAAGTTGGAAATTTCAACCAAATTCTCTTCTATCTGATCAAAAAGAACTTAACAAGACCTTAATTTACGCTTAATTTGATTGTTTGATTTTTTAATTTAACGCTGGTTCTGAATAAGAAACGATGGCAAAGGGTGTACTAAAAATCTAGACTACTTTTTTTAAAACAAATAGGGCAACCTTGCCGGTTGCCCTATCGAATTAATACGCGAAATTTACTACTAAAACAGCTTCAACACCGCTTCACTCACCCAGTTAAAGAGCGGAACCGCGGCAATACTCAAAACAACCGTGCTCACCGCGGCCACACCAGTAGTTAGGTTCAACCACGGGTCTTTACGCACTTCGGGATCGCCATCTTGCATGTACATCACCACTAAAACCCGCAAGTAGTAGTAGGCCGAAATCAAAGAGGTCAACACACCCACCAGGGCAAGACCGATGAAATCAGCTTCGATCACAGTACGAAAGAGGAAAAATTTCCCCATAAAACCGAGAGTGGGTGGCACGCCGGTGAGGGATAGCATAAAGACCAGCATAGCCGCCGCTAATGCAGGATATTTGCGTCCCAATCCAGCATAATTCTTTAATTCTAACCCTTTACCTTCCGCTTTTTCTAGCGAAATAACCACAGCCCAAGCCCCAAAGCTGGTTATGGTGTAAGAAAGCAGATAGAACAAAGCCGAAGCGATCGCCTGATCGGCCAACTCAGTTTGGCCGAAGGGAACCAGCACCATAAAAATATACCCGGCATGGGCGATGCTCGAATAAGCCAACATGCGTTTGATATTGCTCTGGGCAATCGCGATCAGATTCCCAATGAACATTGTGAGGGCTGCCAAAACCCATAACACCGGGGTCAATTCTTCTGCCAGGGCGGGCATAGCAGCTACGAAAATACGCAGCAAAGCTGCAAAACCGGCAGCCTTCGCACCAACAGCCATAAAGGCTGTCACGGAGGTCGGTGCTCCTTCGTAAACATCCGGGGTCCACATCTGGAAGGGCACTACAGCAACCTTGAAGCCGAAGCCTACCAAAATCAGGGCTGCACCAATTACTAACAGGGCTGTATCTGCCACACCTGCATCCAACGTTCCAAAGATCCCGTTCAAATTTGTGGTTCCAGTAGCCCCAAAAACTAAGGCAATCCCATAAACCACAAATCCACCGGCGAAAGCGCCTAACAAGAAATACTTAAGTGCAAATTCTTCGGATTTGACATCTGGGGTTAGAAAACCAGCCAAAACATACAAAGGGATGGAGAGCAATTCCAGGGCTAGGAAAACCACAATCAAGTCTGCGGCGATAGACATCAACATCATGCCGCTAATCGAGAAAAGCAGCAGCACGTAAAACTCTCCGCGATCCATGCCCAAACGTTTGTTGTAGTCGAAAGCCAGGGCGATGGCAAACATACCGCTCACCAGGAAGAGCACATTCAAGAAACCCGCAAAACCATCAGCCACAACCATGCCGCCAAATCCGACATAATCATAGCTATTTTGGGCAATTGCAAAACCCAGGGTAACTGCTAAACCAATCGCAGCCAGCAAGGGAACAGCCCGCTTTGCGGCCTTTACGAACGCTTCAACCAAGAGCAGCGCGCAAGCCCAAACGATGAGAACAACAATGGGAAGGATGGAGAGGAAATCGGTACTATTCATAAAAACTCTCGTTTAGAAACTCGGTTATTGCATTTCCTAGTGCATCGCAACGGTCGCCGCAGCTTCGACTACAGCTACCAACTTATCAACCGCGGGAGCCATCAGTTCGAAGAACGGCTTGGGGTAGAGACCAATCCAAAAGATGAAGATCAACAAGGGCACTAGAGTAACAATCTCACGCAAATTCATATCTTTAAGTGATTTGTTTTCTTCTTTATCCAAAGGACCGAGGAACATCTTCTGGAACATATACAACAAATAAACGGCTGCCAAAATCACGCCGATCGCAGCCAGACCAGCAAACCAATAGGAGCCAAGGGCTTCCGAGCCGAAGGCGCCCAACAAAATCGTGAACTCACCAACAAATCCGTTTAAACCCGGCAGACCCATCGAAGAAAGGGTGACGATCAGCGTTAACACTGCATAAACAGGCATCACCTTCCACAAGCCGCCGAAAGCATCCAATTCACGGGTGTGACGCTGTTCGTAAATGATGCCGACCAAAAGGAATAATGCGCCGGTGCTGATACCGTGGTTGATCATCTGCAAGATGCCGCCCTGGATACCCTGGGGATTGAGGGCGAAAAGACCGAGCATCACGAAACCGAGATGGCTGACGGAAGAATAAGCAACCAATTTCTTGGCATCTTTTTGCGCGAAAGAAACCATCGCACCATAAATGATCCCGATCACGGCCAAGGCAGCCATAAAAGGAGCGGCCTGCACAGCAGCATTCGGGAAAATCGGAATATTAAAACGCACGAAGCCGTAGGTACCCATTTTCAGCAAGACGCCAGCCAGGATGACAGAACCAGCTGTGGGGGCCTGAACGTGGGCATCCGGGAGCCAGGAGTGCAGCGGCCACATGGGAACTTTGATGGCGAAGGCGGCGGCAAAGGCGATGAAGAGCCACAATTGGATATTTCCAGGGATGCCACCCATTTCGATCAGTTCGGGTACCGAGAAAGTGCCCTGATAAATGCCCAACCAAAGGATTGCCAGAAGCATCAAAAGGGAACCTGCCATCGTATAGAGGAAAAACTTGACGGCAGCATACATTCTTTGAGCCCCCCCCCAAATACCAATCAAGAAATACATCGGAACCAGGGTAAACTCCCAAAAAACGTAGAACAAGAATAAATCTTGGGCCAAGAAAACCCCGGTCATGCCCACTTCCAATAAAAGGAAGAAAATCATAAATTCTTTGACGCGATCTTCAACCGCTCTCCAGGTGGATAGCAGCGCAATCGGGGTCAAGAAGGCAGTCAACATAACTAATAAAATACTGAGGCCATCTACACCCATATGGTAGCTAATATTCCAACCGGCTACTTGGATCCAAGGCTGGTTGATTACCAGATGTAAATCACCGGGAGCACCCACTTCGGCAGCTTTGAACTGCACCAAGACCACCAGCGAAATAGCAAAGGTGATCAATGAGGTGATTAGTGCCACCCAACGGGGCAAAGTCTTCTTCTCGGGCTTGATAAACAATAATATCAAGACACCCACCAGGGGGAAGAAGGTAACCAGGGTAAGGGGATGTAACAATAAATTCATCTTCGATCGTCCTCCGTTCTCTCGGGAACGTTTATCCGTGAATGTAAAAGAAAGTTCAAACTCTAATTAGCGAAAATCAGACATTCACATATGTATTGCGGTAAATCTTGCTCAATTTTTATTAAATTACAAACCGCAAAACACATTTACCAAAAAATCAAGTATCCTAAAATTGCGACCACACCAACAAATACTGCTAAGGCGTAGTTACGTACAAAACCAGTCTGCAAGCGGCGCAAGCTGCCCGCCGAATTTTGAGTGACAGATGCCAACCCATTGGCGATGCCATCAATTATGCCCATATCGATCTGGAAAGCGAATATCTTGGTCAACCAGGCATAAATACCAGCGATAACTTTATCGTGGAACCAATCGTGCCAGAAAATCCAATCTACCTGTTCAGCGAAGAAGCGGGAAATTGCGATATAGGGATTGATGATCACCGCCCAATAAAGTTCGTCGACCCACCATTTGTTTTCCATCCCTCTGAAGATGAAGCCTAGACGTTTGAGAGGATCGGGTTGGCCTTTTTTCAGCCCACCCTTTCGGGCATACAGGAACCAAGACAAGATGAGTGCCAAAATTGCTAACCCAGTAGAGGACCCCGCAATCAAGAAACTAAATTCGGGGATATGCAGATGCAGGTGGAATTTCTCGTAGGTATGCTCAAGCCAATGTCCAAAAGTGTGGACTTCGGGCAAGTTGAGGAAACCGCCAAAAATTGAAAGGAAAGCTAAAACCATCAAAGGCACGGTCATAATCAGGGGACTTTCTTCCGCATGCTCGGCTGCTTCGTGGCGCGCCTTACCAAAGAAAACCATCCAAACCTGGCGACCCATGTAGAAAGCGGTTAAGAAGGCCGCAATTGCCAACAGCCAATAGCCGATTGGATTGGTCTCAAACTCATCCAGCAAAATTTCATCTTTGGAGAAGAAACCGGAAAAGGGCGGCAAACCAGCTAGAGCAACGGTACCGATCATATAAAGCCAAAATGTGACTTTCATTCGCTTGCGCATCCCACCCATATTGCGCATATCACCGGGGTCAAAGATTTCTTCTTCATCATGATGGTCGTCATGCCCGTGGGCAAGGTGGTGGTGACCGCGTTCGACTCCCAAAATCACAGAACCGGCGCTCATAAATAACAAAGCCTTGAAGAAAGCGTGGGTTACCAGGTGGAACATACCCGCGACGAAAGCACCGCCTCCAACTGCTGCCACCATGAAACCCAATTGGCTGATGGTCGAGTATGCCAGCACCTTTTTTATATCGTACTGTCCAACCGCTATCGTCGCAGCAAACAAAGCCGTAGCCGCCCCCACCAATGTGACTATCGTTTGAGCCTGGGGGACTTCCACGTAGAGCGGGGCCGAGCGGGCGACTAAATAAACACCTGCGGTCACCATCGTCGCGGCATGGATCAACGCCGAAACCGGGGTCGGGCCTGCCATAGCATCCGGGAGCCAGACGAATAACGGGATCTGCGCCGATTTACCAGCCACACCCAAAAGCATGAAGAGCGTGATCGCTAAAATCGCAGTGGGATTTTCCTGGGCAATATGATGGGCCTGCTCAAATACGGTATCAAACTGCACCGATTTGAAGGTCCAGAAAATGATAAAACTGGCGATCAAGAAACCAAAGTCACCAACACGGTTGGTGATGAAGGCTTTCTTGCCAGCAATAGCGTTCTCGTCACTATCGCGGCCTAAGATGTCTTTGTCATACCAGAAACCAATCAAGAGATAAGAACACAAGCCCACGCCTTCCCAACCGACGAAGAGCATCAAGTAGTTATCACCGCTCACCAAAATCATCATGGTAGCGATGAACAGGTTGAAGAAAACAAAGAAACGGCGGAAGCGGCCCGGATCATTCTTGAAACGCACATCTTCGTGCATATAACCGATGGCGTAAATATGGATCAAGGTACCCACCCCGCCGACTACGCTCATCATGGTCACCGAAAGGGTATCAACCCGGAAAGCCCATTCGATTTGCAGTTCACCAATCGTAATCCACTCCGCTAAGAGAATGGTCATCCCTTCAGGTTGGCTGCGTAGAGAAATGATCAGCAGTACAGCGACCACAAAGGTCATCCCGGAGGCTATACTGGCGACCGTACCAATGGCCTTCTCACCCATCTTGCCGCCAAAAATCAGGTTAATCAACAACCCAATCAGCGGGAAGAAAACGAGCCAGGGCGCCATATAAAAGAATGTTGGCCCACTTGTTGCGACTTCAGAAAGGAGCATATTATCTCTCCACTAACCTTTTAGACTACTCAATTGATCAACATCAATGCTCTGCTTGGTACGGAAGATCGCCACTATCAGTGCCAGACCCACAGCTACTTCAGCAGCAGCAACAGTCATCACAAAGAATACAAATATCTGCCCGCTCAAAGCTTCATGGGCGCGGGCAAAAGCGACAAAAGCAAGGTTGGCAGCGTTGAGCATCAATTCCACCGCCATAAAAATCAAGATGGCATTGCGGCGGATGAGCACGCCCAAGGCACCAAGCGTAAATAAAATGGCCGATAAAGCTACGTAGTATGTGGTAGGTACCATACAAACCTCCCCGGGAGCATCCTTCGGGATCCGGGATTTATTTTTTCTTGCCCTGACGGGTCAAGACAATCGCGCCAATCATGGCAACCAATAACAAAATCGAAGTGATTTCAAAAGGCAGTAGATATTGGCGGTAAAGGAGCTTGCCAATCTCGTAAGGGCTGCCAAATCCATCGGGTAGAGCAACTGCATTTTCAACCGCACCGGCTTGACTGAATAAGACATAGCCGGTCTCAACCATCAGTAGCAATCCAAGGATGAGGGCTAAGGGTTTCTGCCAGCCCATCGTATCACCTTCGCCAAGTTTCTCTGCTCCCAGCAACATGATAACGAACAAGAACAGCACCATAATGGCACCGGCATAAACCGCCACTTGGGTCACAGCAATAAAGGTGCCGCCCAAGGTCAGGAAGAACACGGCCACAGTCGCAAAATTCAAAACCAGGAAGATTGCAGCGTAGATGGCATTCTTGCTGAATAACATCCCCAGCGCCGCGCCAACGGCGACCAGGGCAAGGATGAAGAAGACAACTAGTTCAGCGGACATAAGTTAATCCTTGGGATCTTCCATCTCCGGAACGGAGCGGGTGAACATACCCGGCTCGGTGACCTGTGGCGTTAAGGAACCACCTTCGGGAACCGGGACAATCAGCATGTCTTTGGGATAAATTGCATCTTCACGGCTGGTGTAGGAAAGTTCATAATTATCTCCGAGGGTGATCGCCTCTGTCGGGCAGGCATCCTCACAAAATCCGCAGTAGATGCAGCGCAGCATATTGATTTCATAGGTACTGGCGTAACGTTCTCCGGGTGAATAGCGTTCTTCGTCTGTATTCTCAGATGATTCGACAAAGATCGCATCCGCTGGGCAGGCCGCCGCACATAACGAGCAGCCGATACATTTTTCCAAACCATTTTCGTAGCGATGAAGAACGTGGCGACCTCGGAAGCGGCTATGTACCGGACGTTTTTGCTCCGGATACTGATACGTCACCGGCTTCTCAAACATGGATTTGAAGGTGATCCACATTCCTTTCGCGATTTCTTGCACACGAGCAAGCTCAGGGAGCGCCATGTATATTTCTCCTAGTACTCGATCAATATCATTGCGAGGAGGGCTCACCTTTGGTGGCTTCGACGAAGCAATCTCTCTGAGTTAAGGAGACTGCCACGCCAAGCTGAACGGCCAAAAATCGTTTGGCTATGTTCAGCCGCTCGCAGTGACGTTATTAACTAACCAATAATTACCATTATTACGGCCGTGAAAAATACGCTAAACAGCGCCAACGGCAGCATTACTTTCCAACCAAAGGCCATCAAACGATCGTAGCGGAAGCGTGGCAGCGTAGCCCGCACCCAGATCATCCCAAACAATAGGATAACGATTTTCACAAACATGACAACTGGGCCTAAAATCGCGGGTAATTCAATAAAGGGCAGCTTGTACCCACCCAGGAAGAGGGTCGCAGCAATCGCACTGACCGCGATCATTTTGATATATTCGGCCATGAAGAACAGGGCAAATTTCATCCCTGAATATTCAGAGTGATAACCAGCCACCAATTCTTGCTCGGCCTCAGGCATATCAAACGGCGCCCGGTTGACTTCGGCCAACGCTGCGATCAAGAAAATGATGAAGGCCAAAGGATTTTTGAAGGCGAACCACCAATTACTCTGCGCTTCGACGATGGTTACCAAACTCATTGAACCTGCCAACATAATTGGAACAATCATCGAAAGGGCTAACGCCAATTCATAACTGATCATTTGGGCCGATGAGCGCAAACCTCCCAACAAAGCATATTTGTTGTTCGAGGCCCAACCAGCAATCACGATCCCGTAAACTGCAACGGAGGCTACCGCAGTCAGATAAAGAACGCCCACATCGATATCAGCTAAATACAAAGATATTTCGTAGCCAAATACCGTAATGCTGGTGCCCCAAGGGATCACGCCCCAAATCACAATCGCGGGAAAAAGCGTAATAATCGGGGCCAAGACAAACATCACTTTGTCGGCCTTATCCGGGATCAACTCTTCGTTGAAAATCAGCTTGATCCCATCTGCTACGGGTTGCAGGATACCAAAGGGGCCAGCCCGGTTCGGGCCAATGCGCGTTTGAATGCGAGCCAATGCCCGGCGCTCAAACAACGTCAGATAGGCAAAACCACCCGCCCCACCAAGGAAGATGAGGATTGATTTAATGGACCACTCTATAATCTTTGCAGGTTCCATATAAAGAACTCCGAAATAGGTTCAGGGTCTAAGCCGCATCGAAAAACTTAGATGCTTTCTTTGGCAACCCAACCCTGGTTTCTAGCAAAATCGCTGACAAACGGAATTTCCACTGTTTCGCCTTGGTAAGCGATGTAAGCCCAGTAGAAAAACACAATATAAATCAAAGCTGCACAGCCACAGGTGATGATCGACAAGGGAATTAAGATCACACCGGTCGCGATCGACAGAACCGCATGATAACGAATGAATGCCCGATCTTTTATATCATCCAGCACAAGGGCAACGATTGCAAAAATTGGCCACAGTGGTGAAATTGGGATCCAACATAGAGCCGCCCATAAGCGGTCATCTGAGGTGATTTCTGAAGATATTACAACTTCGTCTGTCATCGCAGTCTCTCCTAATGAGTATTGCGCTATAAAATTTTATAATGCTGTTTAGTACATCAGCGCAATATTTTAAGCAGTTGGGCGAAATTATGCCCAACTGCCCTATGCTGTTACACTTTCAGCAACTTGGATTTTATCCACTGCCGCAGGACTATCAATCGACACGCCCATACTGCGCGGCACCAGAGCAAATCCAACTGGAACACCTTCACTCACTTTGACAACTACAGTCGTCGAAGAACCGTTGACAATAATATCAACCGTCATTCCATCGGTCGTTTTCTGCTTGCCAGCATCTACTGGATTGAGTATCAAAAACGGCTGCGGCATACGGGGATGAAGTACTTCAGAGGGAGCCACAGTAGTCCCATAATCGTAGAGGGATGTCACCGGGACGGCAACGAGATCCGCATCTGGCATTGAGGGCGCTTGCACTCCGGACGGAATGCCGCCGCCCTGAGGCTGCAACTGCACGCCCAGACCTTGATCGTTCTTATAACCAGTGCCACCATAATATAAATCGTCACGCCCGATAATGGGCCATTGTTCACTGACTTCAGCTAATTTTTGGTAGCTCAAAGCCTCGTAACCAGCAGTCTCTTTGACGAGTTGGGGAAATACGATGGACGGGAAGCGTCCTTTGAGTTCAATCCCCAATTTTGCGCCAATCCGGGCTGCGATCTCAAAATCTGCTAGTGATTCGCCCTTAGGCGGAGTCACCGGATAGAAGCGCTGTACACGGCGCTCACCCGATGTGAACGTTCCTTCGCGTTCAACTTGCGCCTGGGCAGCCAATATCACATCGGCCAAAGTAGCGGTTTCGGTTTTATTGATATCTTGAACTATCGTCAAGTTATCTGGGGTATCGTAACGTTTTTGCAGCAAGGCTTTGAAGCCAGCATCGTCTGCGGCCGGATCGGCTCCAACGATATAAAGCACCTGGGCTTTTTTCATCGCATCAGCAAGACCAGTCATCGGGTGGAAACCCAAATCCCAGGCACCTTGGTCATTGGCTCGTGACCATACAGCAACCAAACCATTATTGGCTGTGCCGGTGTGTCCGGTCTTGACCAGCAAATCAGCGCAGGCCTGTGCTAGAGCGGCAGAACCCTCCAAGCCCAATCCTTCAGAACCGTAGAAAACCATCGCGTTTTTAGCTTCGTTGAACGCCTTTTGAATTTCATCGTTATTGAGCACAGCCACTTCTTCGCCATAAACGTAACTAACTTCTTGATTGGCGTAACGACTGAGCTTGGTCTTGCGGGGATTTGCAACGATCAATTTTGCACCGCGTTCGGCAGCCTGCTTCACTCGCAAATACCAGACTGGGGCTTCTTCTTCAAAGTCGGAAGCCACAACCAAAATGACATCGCCATCACCAAGATCAGCCAAATTGCTGCCTTCACCAAGGCCAAACTGAGCAACTAGATCGCCACCAGCCATATGGGTATAGAGAGCGGTCTTACCACCCAAGGCTTCAGTCAGTTTTTTGATGTTATAGAGATCTTCGTTAGGTAGACGGCCGCTCACAATGGTAAGCAGATCCTCACCAATATTGATCAGACGGTCCGCAACAAATCCAAGGGTGTCATCCCAATTCATGGGCTCGTGCCCCCCGCGTGAGCAAGTCAGCGGCTCGGTCAGGCGGTTTTCACCTTCCATATAATGGTAAGCAAAACGGCCTTTATCACAAATCCATACTTCATTAACCTGTTCGTTCTGGCGCGGCATCGCTCGTTTGATGACCACATCGCCGCCTGATTTCGCTTCCTGGCGGGTGTTGTAAGTCAGATTACAACCCACCGGACAATGGGTGCAGATCGAAGCTGCGGCTTTGAGTTCCCAGGGGCGGGCGCCAAAACGGAAATCGGCCGTGGTCAGGGCACCTACCGGGCAAATATCGGAGGTGTTCCCCGACCAATAACTGTCGAAACCGGGGTCGGAATTCGTGATGATATCGGTTGCGCGCCCGCGATTGTAAAACTCGAGCACTGCGTCACCAGCGATCTCATCTTGGAAGCGGATACAGCGCGCGCACTGAATACAACGCTCGCGATCCAGGAAAATCAAATCACCAAGGGGTAAGTTTTTAGCAGCCAGTTGTTTTTCATCAAAAATAAAACGGCTTCCACCAGGACCATGCGCCATCGTTAGATTTTGCAAAGGACACTCGCCACCCTTGTCACAAACCGGGCAATCCAGCGGGTGCGATGTGAGCAGCAATTCTAAAATATCGCTGCGCCCTTGCTGCACCTTCTCACTGACGCCGTCAACAACCATGCCCTCAGAAACAGGTACAGTACACGCGGTTTCTAGCTTCCAACCAAACTGGATTTTCTGAGAGCCGTCTTCTTCCAGGACAGGCTCTCGGGTCTCGCGGTCAAAAACCGGACGGCCAATATCCACCAGGCACATACGGCACATACCAACTGGTTCCATTTTCGGGTGATAGCAGAAAACCGGGATGTCGATACCAATTTTTTTGGCGGCGTCAACAATCAGGGTGCTTTCAGGCACGGTGACCGATTGGCCGTCGATGGTCAGGGAAATTTCTTTCGCCATAAATACTCCACGAAAATCGTGTTACTAACCGCTGAGAGCGGTAATTTATTCTCTAACTACCAGTTCAAAATCTTGCGGAAAGCGCTCGATGCTGGTCATCACAGCCTGGATGGAAAATTCACCCAAGGCACACAGGCATTTATTCTGGATCTGCCGGGCAACACTGTCCAGCAGTTCCACATCATTAGCTGTACCTTCTCCGCTATGGATGCGCTCGATGATGTGCTGCATCCAATAATTGCCATCGCGGCAGGGCGTGCACTTACCACAAGATTCATGTTTAAAGAAATGGATGGTCTTATTGATCACCCAATCCATACTGACAGTATCATCAATTACAATCACTGAAGCTGAACCCAGGTCAGCATTGAGCGTGCGCACCGACCCATAATCCATCGGGGTGTCAAGGGCCTCATCGGTCGCCGGGATCACCGCCGAGGAGGCACCCGCGGCCATGATGGCTTTGACCGGGTGGTCATCGATGATGCCGCCGCCGTGTTCGTAAATCAACTCACGGAAGGTGGTGCCAAAGGGCATTTCGTAGTTACCGGGTTTCTTGACCCGCCCGGAGAGCGAGAAAATCTTGACCCCGGCGGTATCCTCAGTACCGAGGGATTTGTACCAATCCGCGCCCTTGGTGATGATCAGCGGGACGTTGGCGAGGGTTTCGACGTTGTTGACCACCGTGGGTTTGCCATATAATCCAAAAGATGGCGGAAAAGGTGGACGAAGACGGGGCTGGCCGCGTTTCCCTTCGAGAGATTCCAGGAGTGCGGTTTCTTCACCGCAGATATAAGCCCCGGCCCCCAGGTGCGTGTAAATCCTTAGGGAGTAATCCGTTCCGAAGAGGTTCTCACCTAGCAGGCCGGCTTCCTCGGCTTCAGCAATCTTCTGATCCAGAACATGGGTCAGTTCCCAAAATTCACCGCGGCAGTAAATATAAGCTTCGGTGGCACCTACAGCGAATGCAGCAATCGCCACGCCTTCGATAAATTGGAAAGGATTGCTTTCCATAATTTCGCGGTCTTTGAACGTTCCTGGCTCAGATTCATCGGCGTTGGCGACCACATAATGGGGCCAGTTTTGGTTATCCATAAAGGACCACTTCACACCGGTGGGGAATCCCGCGCCGCCGCGGCCGCGCAGCCCGGAGGCCTTGACCACGTCGGTGACTTCTTCAGGCTTCATATTGGTGACAACTTGCTTGAAAGCTTCAAAGCCGCCGTTCGCTTGGTAAACCTTGAATTCTTTGATGTCGGGAATATCCCGGTGTCGAAGGAGTACGTACGCGCCCATTATTCAGCCTCCTTCTTCCAGCCCTCAATTAGTTCCATGGTTTTATCAACGGTCATGTTCTCGTGGTATTCGAGGCCATCATCGGTTTGAGTTTGGAACATGGGGGCTTTATCACAAGCGGCCAGGCACATCACTGCTTCGACAGTTATCAAACCATCGGGTGTAGTCTCACCAGGCTGAATCCCCAGAGCTTCACAAAGTTCATTTAGGAATTTATCAGCACCGCGCAGAGCACAGGGCAAATCGTTACATACCTGAATTCGAATTTTGCCTTCTTCCTTATCATGATAAAGGGTATAAAAACCAATAATCGAGGCCACTTCACTGGTAGTGATGCCACAAATCTCGGCAATATCTTCAATATCGTGCTTGCTGACGTAGCCGCCTTCGCGCTGGGCAATATAAAGCAGCGGCATAACGACCGAGCGTTTCTGATCCGGCGGATATTTCGCCAGATGTTTTTGAATATCGTCTGCGTACTTCTCTTGTAATTTATTCACCGGTCTGCGTCTCCCAAGACGATGTCGATACTACCGATGATGGCGACCAGGTCAGCCACCATATGGCCTTCACTCAATTTCGGCAAGACTTGCAAGTGAACGAACGAGGGCGTGCGGAAATGCACGCGATAAGGTTTCGGGCCGCCATCCGATTCGAGGTAGCAGCCTAATTCCCCGCGTGGGCTTTCCACCGGGAAGTAAACAAATCCCTTAGGCGCATTGAAACCCTCGGTCCAAAGTTTGAAATGGTGGATTAGCGCTTCCATACTGACGCCAATTTCTGAGCGGGGTGGCGGCACGTATTTGCGGTTGTTACTCCGAACAGGGGCACCTTTGGTTTCTTTGAGGCGCTTCATTCCCTGCTGAATAATCCTCAGGGACTGACGAAACTCTTCCATACGCACCTGATACCGAGAATAAACATCACCGGCAGTTTCCGTCGGTACGTCAAATTCATATTCTTCGTAACCAGAATAGGGCTGATCTTTGCGCAGATCAAAAGCTACGCCAGAACCGCGCAGGGTTGGCCCGGTCAGACCCCAGGCCACTGCTTCTTCAGCATTGATCACCCCGATTCTCTTTCGTGCGGTCAATATAAAGCGGATTTTTGGTTAGCAAACCATCATACTGGGCAATCCGCTTCGGGAACATTTCCACAAAATCGTCCACGGCGGCGTAAAATTCATCGGGCACGTCGCGCCAGACACCACCAGGGCGGATATAGGTCGTCATCATTCGCTGCCCGGAGACCAACTCGAGGATATCCAGTACGATCTCACGTTCTCGGAAACAGTACAAAAACACGGATTGAGCAGCCAAATCTAAAGATTGGGTTGCCAGCCAAACCAGGTGAGAAGCGATGCGCTGTAATTCAGTCAGCACTACCCGCAAAATCTGCGCCCGTTCGGGAACATCCAGATCGACCAATTTTTCAATTGCCAAACAGTAAGCCAGATTATTGCCAACCGTGTTGAGATAATCCATACGGTCGGTCATCACTTCAGCCTTCTGGTAGGTCTTGGCTTCCATATTCTTTTCGATCCCGGTATGCAGGAAGCCGATATCTGGGATGCAGTTGACCAGGGTCTCGCCATCCAGCTCTAACAGCAAACGCAGCACACCGTGCGTGGAAGGGTGCTGCGGCCCCATATTGAGCAACATGGTTTCACCAGAAATGGCGCGGTCAGAAACCAGATGTCTTATTTCGTCTAAAGTTACTTCTTGAAATTGAGCCATAATAGTGTGATCTCGTTTATTCGGTGGCCTTGGGCTTACGTAAATCAATGGCCTCGAAGTTGAAGGTAAATTGCGGTTCTTCATATCCTAGAGGATAATCTTTACGCAACGGATGGCCTTCCCACTCATAGGGCATCAAAATGCGGCGCATATCGGAATGACCTTCAAAATTGACGCCGAACATATCGTAGACCTCTCGTTCATGCCAGTTGGCGTTGGGGTATAAACCTTCAATCGTGGGGAGGTTCAGATCATCGCCTGCGAGGGGGACGCGCAGCCGGAGAGTTATCTTCAGTTCAATCGAATAAAACTGGTACGAGACGTGAATGCGAGGGTTTTCCTCTGGCCAGTAATCTGTCGCGGTCAGGCTGGAGAGCAGGTTGAAGCCGAACTCATCCCGCAAGGTTTGGGCAGCTTCGTATATATCAACCGCTTCAACAAAGAGTGTATGCTCGCCACAATGAATACTCTCTTCGCAGTCAAACTTCTCTTTGAGCGCTATAATCGCACTTTTCAGTTGTTCGTTCATAGTTGGTTACTAGGTATATTGGGTGTTTGTAAATTGGGAAATCAGGACAGGCCCAATCTATCAAAAAACATTTAACCGATCACTTCCACTTCGTGATTTTCTCATTCTCTACTTTTTCGTAAAGAGTCAATATCCCGTGGATCAACCCTTCAGGGCGGGGCGGGCAACCTGCAACATAAACATCAACGGGGATGATTTCATCGACACCTTGCAGGATGGCGTAATTATTGAAGACGCCACCACACGAAGCGCAATCTCCCATCGCAATCGCCCATTTAGGATCAGGTAATTGATCATACAACCGGCGAAGAACTGGGGCCATCTTGCGGGTCACACGACCGGCTACAATCAGCAAATCCGATTGTCGAGGACTGGCCCGCATCAGCTCCATACCAAAACGGCTCATATCATAATGGGCAGATTCGGCCACCATCATTTCTATGGCACAACAAGCTAAACCTGAGAGCAATGGCCACATAGCCCGAGTGCGGCTCCAATTGACCGCTTTCTCTAAAGAAGTGGTAACAATCCCCAGATTGCCAAGTTTTTGTTCTACTCCCATTCCAGGGCTCCTTTTTTCCAGGCGTACGCGTAACCTACCAATAAAATCGCGATGAATACAAACATTTCCATCAGCGCGAACCACCCCAGGCTATTGTCGATAAAATCTTGTAATACAACTGCCCAGGGCAAGAAAAAGATAACTTCGATATCAAAGAGGATAAATAAAACGGCTACTAAATAGTAACGCACGGTCATACGGCGAGTTCCAGAACCATAAGGGTTCATGCCCGACTCATAAGACATCATCTTTGTTTCGATATACCGTTTAGGTCCAAATAAATGACCAAGAACCACCACAAAACCAGCCAGTCCGGTGGCTAAAATAATCAAGACAGCAATTGGAAGATACTCAAGCATGTAATCCTCGATAAATCGTACCTGGCTGCCGCTCTGAAAAGATTTTCTCAACAAATTAGTCAGTTAGAAAACCAGCGACACGGGGTATGTTTATTCAAAATGGGACAACTTCTATCTTATTTTTCTGGGACAACGGCAAAAGTATATCACAGGAATGTTGATGAAGGTAGGGTTGGGTGGCATTTTTCACAAAACAGATCAGATAAGTCAGCAAAGAAGTCCCAAGCAGGTGAACTGATGGCACTTAAACGCTTAAAAGAGATAACCGGACGTGGGGGGGGCACGCCCGGTTATCTCTTTAGGAGGGCCACCGATTGTCAACATGGGGGGGGCATGCTGACAATCAAAGGGTGGCGTGACACCTGCAAATACCAATAAAAGGGAGGCAGGTACCAACGATATAAATATACACTAATTTGATCCAAATTACATTAAAATAGAATTAAATTTTTCAGGACGAGTACAAAGAGTTGCTTTGAGCTCGACTTTAGGAATCAAGCGCTCCATTTTCCCCATTTTCGAAGAGTTCCAACCACTCATCAATTTCCGCTGAATTCAAGTGTATTTCAGCATTTATTTCAGAGCCGGAACCATCTTCTAAATTCATTTGTTAATAGCAGACGTGCAAATTCATCAGATGAAATAACCTTTGCCCGGACAGCCCGAGCACCTACTTGCACTTGCCGATCTGAACTGACGACAGTCCAATTTCGGGCTGCTCCCCCAGATTTTCCAATCGGGAAATGATGGCATCGTCTGCTGTCCGTCCCGAACGCACAAAATGGGCTTTGACCAAGCCATACTTTTGTATTCGCGCCTGTCCTACTGGTGCATTATCAAAAAAAACTTCAACCTGCTTGCCCGAACGACGACAAAATTCCTGCAATTTCTGTACGAGTTCAATCTCATCATCCAGATTTCGCAGGCTGAACCCGGGGATTTTTGGTATTAAATTATGACCATCGATTAGATATGGCATGTCTTGATTTTTGGGAAATGGAATACCTGTATATATTTTGTTTGTGTATTTTTCGAAAATTTACTTATAATAGTGGCAGCTTTGATTTCGAAAAGATTTTAGTAGGGAAGTTTACCATCGTCAATGAGTGATTTTTCGACTATAAAAAATACTATGAACTTTAAACGCCTTTTCTTTTACTTAATGCTAAATGTTATCGTTTCTGCGGGGACGGTCCTGATTGTGCTCAATATTTGGGATCGTATAAATCACGCCGAAACTGTTACACCAGTCCAGGTGAGCATGTTGCCCACGGCAATCGCATCTGCCATTCCACCAACTGACGCTCCTTCTCCAGAGCCAACAATTTCTCTGCGCCCGTACGAAGTTGATGAGGGAGAAACTTTAGGGGATATTGCTCTAAAGTTTAATATTAGTGTAGATCAACTTCTTGAAGTAAATAGCTTCGATGATCCAGATAAACTCGCAACCGGCATGATTATATTTGTCCCAATATCCAAAACTATAGATGAAGTTAATCAAACCGCACCAATATCAGAATCTGGGTCAAGAGAAGCAACCGCGGCGAATCAGCCAATAATTCCTACGCCGGAAAATCCTGATATTCGTATTGTCAGCATCGTCGGGGTGGATGATCTCGCAACCGAACATATCCAAATCCGAAGCATGAGTTCTGAAGCGCTCCCGTTGGAAGGGTGGCGCCTTGAAACCAACAACGGACTCATCTTTACTTTCCCAAATATCACTCTCTTTGAATATGGTGCCGTAGACCTTTACACTCGTGCGGGCATCAACAGTGTCGTTGCACTCTATTGGGGGCGTTCGACCCCGGTTTTCCAATCGGGAGCCCAGGCTGTGATCTATGATGCAGATGGAAATGTCCAGGCAGTATACAGCATTCCATAAATATTGAATAAACTATGAATGATATCCCTCGAAATCTTGATGAACAAATCCGTCAGGCTATGCAGCGCGGTGATTTTGATGATTTACCGGGTAAAGGGAAACCGCTAAATCTAAGTGAAAACCCACACGAAGATCCAGGCTGGCGGATGGCTTATCGCATTCTCAAAGAAAACGGCTATACGCTCCCTTGGATTGAAACCCGGCGCAATATTGAATTGGATTTCGAGCAAACCGAAAAAACCTTACAACAGAATTGGAACTGGCGGCAAAAAGCTACTGGACGACGCGGCATGATGCATGCTGAAAAAGAATGGCAGCAGGCCCTACAAAAATTTCGAGAAGCGGTCGATAAACTCAACAAACGCATCCGGAACTATAATTTAGAAATTCCATCGAACCAGTTTCAACGTCGACTAATAAATCCTCAAGCAGAAATCAACAAAATAACCAACTCGTCCAATTGACCCCCACCTCACCCTCTGTTACACTTCACTCGAAGATTACAGTTTGCCAACTTACCACTTAATATCACATCATGACTTAAGCACTTTATCGTAAATGGCGCCCGCAAACCTGGGATGCTGTTATCGGCCAAGATCATATCATCAGCACGCTGCGGAATGCCATCACAGCAGACCGCGTAGCGCACGCTTACCTTTTTGCAGGCCCACGAGGGACCGGGAAAACAACCTCTGCGCGCCTGCTCGCAAAGGCAGTCAACTGTCTGGCTGAAGAATCCGCTGAACGCCCATGCAATCAGTGTGGTCATTGTCAGGCTGTAAGTGAGGGGCGCTTCTTGGATATGATCGAAATCGATGCGGCCTCCAACACGAGCGTGGACGATGTGCGCGACTTGCGGGATAAGATCAATTTCTCCCCAAACCAGGGCAAGTACAAAATTTATATTATCGATGAAGTGCATATGCTCTCAAATGCGGCTTTCAATGCTTTGCTGAAAACCCTTGAGGAGCCACCCTCCCACGCAATTTTTATTTTGGCGACTACCGAAGTGCATAAAATTCCAGCAACGGTGCTCTCGCGCTGCCAAAGACACGAGTTTCGCCGGATTCCAGTACCCGATATTGTCTCACTGCTCCAAAAATTAGCCGAAAATGAAGATTTAGTAATCGACCCTGAGGCACTCACTTTGATCGCTCGTCAAGCTACCGGGGCAATGCGCGACGCGATTTCTCTGCTTGACCAGTTGGCTTCCACCTCGCAGGAGATAAGCCTGGAGTTAGCCCAAACTGTTTTGGGCACAGCCACCAGCCAGGCTGTAATCGAAATTGTTGACTCCATTTTAGAGCACGATGCTGCCAAAGGGTTGGATGAAATTCATAAAAACCTGGATGCCGGCAGTGACCCGCGGCAGTTCGCCCGTCAAATCGTTGAATATCTGCGGAACCTTTTGATGGTGCGTATGGGAAATGCCCAACAAATTGATGCCACTCAAGAAATCAGGCAACGTATGGCAAAACAGGCCCAAGGCTTCGATAGTCCGCATGAGTTGTTGCGCGTCATTCGGGCTTTCAATCATGCTGCCAGCGAAGCGCGTCTTTCATGGCAGCCAGCGTTGCCTTTGGAAATGGCAATGATTAAATCGGTGGAGGCCCCACTAATAGTATCAACGTCCGGTCAAGACCATGCTGCTCCCCAGAAGGTCAGCAACGCGCAAAAAAAACCTTCCCCGGCATCAAAGGGGAAAGCTGATTCCAAGAAAGCAGCAGCTCCAGCAGAGGCGCCAGCTAAATCCGAACCTGAAGCGGATCCCATCCCCAATAATATCGCGCAAAATTGGGATCAAATCCGTGGCATCGTGCGACAACAAAATCCCCAAACCCAAGCCCTACTCAACTCCTGTAAATTGATGGGGATCAAAGGGAATACGCTGATTTTAGGTTTCAATGGCGAGTTTGCGAAATCAAAAATGGAACAGGGCGAAAACCTGGAAATATTACAGAAAGCGATGCAGCAGGTTATGGGAGAAAGCATGCCTGTGCGCTGCGTCTTATCGGCTGGAAAATCGATCCCTTCAGATGTTGATCATGATGGCATGGTGGCCACCGCGATGCGCGACCTAGGTGGAGAGATCGTAGATATTCAATAACCGATCACTGAAAACTGATTATTAATTTTTTGGAGGTATTTATGGCAAAAAGATCAAAGAAACAAAAAGGGGCTCAAATGGGCGGCGCTGGCATGATGCAGCAGCTACAACAATTACAGTTACAAATGGAACAAGCCCAGGCGTCCCTGGCTGATGAGACTGTCGAAGCAACCGTTGGCGGCGGCGTGGTCAAAGTAGTCGCTACTGGCGACCAAAAAATTGTCTCGATTGAAATTGCCCCTGAAATCTTAGAAGACGCCGATGCAGAAATGCTGCAGGATATGATTTTATCAGCTGTTAATAGTGCGTTGGAAAAAGGCCAGGAACTGGCTGCTGAAAAACTAGGCCCCTTAGCAGGCGGCTTGCCCTTCTAAACTGCAAATTATCGAATCTGAGATGCTACTCCCCGCTCCCATTCAAGACCTGATCGATGCCTTTTCCCGATTGCCCGGCGTAGGCCCAAAAACGGCCTCCCGACTGACTTTTTATCTATTACGTTCTCCAGAAAATATCTCAACGGATTTAGCGGAGGCGTTACAAGGACTCAAATCGGGCACGGGTAACTGCCAGCGCTGCTTCAATATTACTGAAGCTGCTCGCATCGAATGTGAGGTTTGCAGTGATCAGGAGCGCGATCAAAGTGTTTTATGTGTGGTCGAAGAACCTTTGGATGTTCTGGCCCTGGAACGCACCGGCGGTTTCCGGGGGCGCTACCATGTTTTGCAAGGCGCACTGTCCCCAATTGAGGGGATCGCACCCGAAGATTTAAAAATCCGAGAGCTGATGGCGCGCCTGCAATCTGAGGAAATCCGAGAAGTGATCCTGGCAACCAATCCCAGCATGGAAGGAGATGCGACGGCCATGTATCTGCGCCAGCAACTGCTGCCTCTAGGTGTACACATTACTCGCTTGGCACGCGGCCTGCCGATGGGTGGCGACCTGGAATACGCGGATCAGAACACCTTGCTGCGTGCCCTGGCTGGCCGCCAAGAAATGGATTCCTAACCATACAAACTTTGCAACACTTGACAGCATCTCAAATTCGCGGATAATTGAAAACACAACCAAATACTCTACCTAAAAGGCAGAGACGGAGAAAAGTAATTCTGCGAAAGTTGACAGGGAGGTGTGGGCAAAGACTGAAACCCTCACCCAATGGAACCAGAACGAAGTTCCCTCCCGAGCCGCTCAAGGGAATGCGCCAATAAATGGCGTTGGTAGTTTGAGCCGCATCCCCCAGCGTTAAACGGGGATCTGATCACTAGATACCCAATCTGGTCGCCAGTGCTGAGTGGGCCGCCAAGCGGCGGTCAATAAGGGTGGTACCGCGAGATTCGTCTCGTCCCTTACCTGGGATGAGATTTTTGTTTTAAGTAGAATACCGTTTCGGAGGTATAGATGCTCGATAAATTAAGTGAAATTAAAAATAACGGAATATCCTCCCTAGCTGAGGTGAATAATGAAGAAGATCTCAGCCAGTGGAAGACAACCCACCTCGGACGCAACTCTGCAATTATGGATGTTTTTAAAAATATGGGTAGCGTTCCTAAAGAGGAACGCGGCGATGTGGGACGTGGTGCTAATCAGGTCAAACAATCTTTGGAATCGGCCTACGAAGAGAAAGCTGAAGCCCTCAAAAAGGCTGCACTGGATCACTCGCTTTCGGCAGAACGCTTGGATGTAACTTTGCCGGGGCGGGCAATTCCACGGGGACGTCTACATCCGGTCACGCAGACCTTGCGCGAGATTTACCATGTTTTTGCGGATATGGGATTTCAGGTTTACCGCTCCCGTGAAGTGGAAACCGACGAGTACAATTTCCAGTTGCTCAACTTCCCCCCCCATCACCCTGCCCGTGAGATGCAGGATTCTTTCTATTTCAAATCGGATGAAGACCGCGAGGATAATCCTCTTTTATTACGCACACATACTTCGCCAGGGCAAATTCGGGCGATGCGCGAATATGCTGATGAAAATCCTGAAAATCCACCCCCAGTACGCATCATCCTACCCGGGATGTGCTACCGCAACGAGCAGGTCAGCACCCGTTACGAAAGTCAATTCACCCAGGTGGAAGGTCTGGCCGTGGGAGACGATATCACCTTCAGCGATTTGAAGGGCACGTTGAGCGATTTTGCCCGGCGCATGTTTGGGCAAAACGTTCAATCCCGTTTTCGAGCTTCACACTTCCCCTTCACAGAACCTTCCGCGGAAATGGACATCGAATGTTTTCTGTGCGGGGGCGAAGGCTGCCATGTCTGCAAAAAAACAGGCTGGTTAGAAATCCTTGGGTGTGGGATGGTTCATCCAGTAGTGCTCGAAAACGGCGGCTATGATCCAGAGCGATACTCTGGTTTTGCCTTTGGTATGGGACCAGAGCGTATCACCATGCTGCGTCATCGCATCGAGGATATCCGCTATTTCTGGGCCAATGACCTGAAATTCCTCGAACAATTTTAGGGTTATGCAACACACCTCTAGAAAAATCGTATATCATTGATATAGGTACTTTCTAAAGATTGCAACCCAAGGAGAAAATTATGTCCGAAGAAAATCCCAACTCCCACCCCGATATGACCTCTCAATTCCGTGAATTGGGCGAAAATATTAAAAACTTTTTCCATACTGCCTGGGAAAGTGAAAAATCTCAGAAATTCCGTCAGGAACTTCAAAATGGCCTGAACGAATTTGGCAGAGCAACCAACGAAGCAGTCGATGAGTTTAAAACCAGTGAAACCGGACAAAAATTCAAGTCCGAAGCCGATGATTTCAAAAACCGAGTTGAAACCGGTGAAGTTGAAGAAAAAGCCCGAGAAGAAATATCGAAAGTGCTGAATTTCATTAATACTGAACTCAGCAATCTCAATGAACAGATAAAACCCAAAGAAAATAAATCTGAAGTACCCCCTTCAGAAACAGTTGAGACAAACGAAAATTGATTAATCGTGATTGAAATAAGCAATCAATCGTTAAACATCTCTGATTTTCAGTCTCAAGTTATCGAAAGGCCAGCACAATGAGTCTCGTACAATTTGAAAACCGGGTCGGCAACCCAATAAAGTCCGGCCGCTACAAAATCATTCCAATCGAGCAATCGTTGCAGTTACAACCTCCCGGGATGAGAGCATTCCTCTTTTGGCGGAAACCCTCATCTGTCGTGGTCCAACATCCAGATGGAACTGATGAAGTTTTGGATATCCCTGATGTTACACGTCAGGCGCAGATCAACATCCTGGGATTTACATTTTTAACCTCACTTATCATTTGTCTCGGATTTATGATCCGAGCAAAGTATGCTAAGTACAATGCTAAGTAAATCATGTCTGAAGAAAAAGAAATCATCATTGAAGATCCCGGTCAGGCCATTGATATGGTGCAGGAAACCCTGGAAACCCTATTGGATACTGCGGATGTCAGCAAGGTGTACGGTGAACCCATCGTACACGAAGATACCTTGATCATCCCTGCTGCCGAAGTTTTAGCTGCTGCTGGATTTGGTGCGGGTTATGGTGAGGGCGGACCCGAAGAGGGCGGAGGCTCCGGTGGCGGCGGTGGTGGTGGTGGAAAAACCTTCTCCCGCCCAGTTGCTGTGGTGATCGCTGATCAAAGCGGCGTGCGCGTCGAGCCGGTTGTCGACCCCACCAAAATTGCAATGACCTTCTTTACGGCGCTCGGATTTATGGTAGCAACCATCGCCCGCATGACAAGGGGCAGGTAACCAGCGGTTGGGTGACAAAATATTTAAGGCTGAGTATCTTGTCACCCAAAAACCCAAGTATAAATCACGATAAAACTATTTAATCTAGTACCTACCGGACTACCTATGAAAGTACCTATTTCCTGGCTTAAAGATTTCGTCGACATCGACCTATCCATTGAAGATCTGGCCCACCGTTTGACGCTGGCCGGGTTAGAAGTGGAAGAAATCCATTATATTGGTTTGCCCAAACCAGAGGGCAAGCAGCAATATAAAATCACGGGCTTCTCCTGGGATCCCGTAAAAATTGTGATTGGCTGTATCCTCGAAGTGATGCCCCACCCCAATGCCGATAAACTCGTGCTCTGCAAACTTGATGATGGCGAGCAAATCCATACGGTGTTGACTGGCGCGCCTAATCTATATCAATACAAAGGCAAAGGTCCGTTGGAAACACTGCTCAAGGTGGCTTACGCCCGCGAGGGTGCTACCATCATCGATGCGTACACCCCGGGCAACAACACCGCGGTGCTCAAGCGCAAGAAAATACGCGGTGTCGAATCCTATTCAATGGCTTGCTCCGAACGCGAACTCGGGATCTCAGACGAACATGAAGGCATCATTATCCTCCCTGAGGATGCACCTACAGGTAAACCGCTGGTGGATTATATGGGTGACGCTGTCTACGATATCGCCATCACGCCCAACCACGCGCGGGATGCCAATATTATCGGCGTAGCTCGCGAAGTAGCTGCCGTAACTGGAACTGAACTGCGCTACCCAGATTTAACCGTCCCTATGGAAGGTCCGCCCCTGGAGGGCCGTGTCAAAATTGAGATTACCGATCCCGAGCTGAACCCTCGATTCGTATTTGGGTTGATCGAAGGCGTCAAAATCCAGCCCAGCCCTTATAAGGTGCAACTCCGCCTGCGAGCTGCGGGCATGCGCCCTATTGAAGCGCTGGTCGATGCCACGAACTACGCCATGCTCGAGATGGGCGAACCTCTGCACGCCTTCGATTACGATATTTTGCTCAAGCGCGCTAAGGATGCCGGGCAAGAGTACCCCACGATCATCACTCGTCCTGCTGAAAAGGGCGAAAAGCTGACCACCCTTGACGATGTCGAACGCACACTGGATGATTTCACCATCATGGTCACCGACCAATCCGGATCGCTCGCACTGGCTGGCGTGATGGGCGGGCAGGAATTTGAGGTCAATGAAAACACAACCAATGTACTGCTCGAAGGCGCGGCTTGGAATATGATCAACACCCGCCGAACAGCAATGTCGCAAAACTTACCTTCCGAAGCATCTTATCGCTTTTCACGGGGTGTGCACCCCGATTTAGCATCTCAAGGTGTGCTGCGAGGCCTGAAACTCATGCTCGAATGGGCGGGCGGCAGTGTGGCCCAGGGTCTTGTCGACGAGTATCCTCTACCTCCCGAAGACCCAACCGTTGAAATCAGCCCTGCCGATGTGCGCCGTTGGCTGGGTATCGAACTTTCAGTAAAAGAAATAACTGCGATTCTTGAATTGATTGAATTCGAGGTCTCCGTAACGGGGCAGAATATTCGGGCAAAAACACCGAACCACCGCTTAGACATCGGTGCCGGCGTGATCGGTAAAGCAGATTTGATGGAAGAAATCGCGAGGATCTACGGATATGACCTGATTCCAGAAACTCGCATGGCCGATGCACTGCCCCCCCAGAAAGGGAATCTCGAACTAGAAATTGAAGAAGGGCTGCGGGACCTATTATCGGATCTCGGTGTTCAGGAGGTCATCACTCATCGATTGACCTCCCCTGAAAGGGAAACACGCCGTCTGTCACCAGAAACGCCCCCTGATGAAATGCCGTACTTCACGCTGGCAAATCCTATCTCACCAGAGCGAGCTGTTATGCGCCATAGTTTATTAGCTTCAGTGCTCGAAATTGTTGAGCGCAATGCCCGTATACGAGAACGGATTGCTGTCTTCGAGATCAACCCCGTTTTCTTGCAATCTGAAGAAGGTATTTTGCCCGATGAAAAGAAACAATTGGTGATCGCACTGACGGGTCCCCGCGCCTTGCCCGATTGGGCTGGAGCTGATGAGACTTCGATGGATTTCTTTGACTTGAAAGGCATTGTCGAGCGTACTTTTGACGGTTTGAAATTAGAGGATGTAAAGTTTGAACCCTCCCAGCATCCCAGCTTCCATCCCGGGAAATGTGCCCGCGTGTTAGTGGGAAGAACCCAAATCGGTGTGATGGGTGAGTTACACCCACAAGTCGCTGAGAATTACGATTTCAACGAAACGCCGTTAATAGCTGCTGAATTCAACGTGGATGCTATCATCCAGGTCGTTCCAGCACTCTTCAAAGTAAGTTCGATCCCTACCCAGCCCCCTATTTTGGAAGATGTGGCTTTCATCGTCGATGAAACCGTACCTGCTGCGGAGGTCGAAGCCCTGATCTTGCAAACCGGTGGCAATACGGTTACGGATGTGCGCCTGTTTGATGTTTACCGAGGCGATCAACTCGGCTCTGGTAAAAAATCTCTGGCTTACAGCTTAACCTACCAGAACCCTGAGCGCACCTTAACTGATAAAGATGCCGCCAAACTGCGGAATAAAATTGTCAAACGCCTAGAACGCGAATTAGGCGCAAGGTTACGAGATAATGGATAAGAAAACGAGCAGTATTGTTGCCATCGTCGTTGCCACCTTATTGTGCGGTCTCCCAGGCTTTTTAGGGGTGTGCATGAGTGGGATGGCCATCATCGGTGCGCTCCTACCAGATTCTGGTATCCCACAAGATGAAGTAATACTGCTAACTGCATCATCCCTTACCATCACGGGTCTGGGGTTAATTTGCATGGTGATACCGGTTGGTATCGGCTTCTGGGCGTGGTGGTCGTATAAAAAGGAGGCGAGAGCTATTGAAGCGGTGCTCCTTCCTGAAGAAGATTTTTAGCCAAGTCTTAAAACGCCCGCAACACAATTGCGGGCGTTTTAAATTTTACTGAGGTTAAACTATTCTAACGGGTGGTTGCCTAAAATTTCATTGATATGCTCAAGAACATTATCAGTTAACAAGGGAAGAGCATCTGCTGCGGCTAAATTATCTTTTAATTGAGAAATATTCGTGGCACCCGTAATCACGCTACTGACTACCTTTCGGCGCAATATCCAGGCTAATGCTAATTGAGCCTGCGTAATCCCCAAATCTGCAGCAATCACCCCCAAAATCCTGACAATGTCTAAACGTTCTGGGGTCAGGTCATCATGCAGCCAGGCCATCTTTTCCAGAGAGGCGCGGCTGCCTTCAGGGATGCCGTCATTATATTTCCCAGTTAGGATACCAAAATTAAGGGGGCTAAAAGTGGTCAAACCTATACCCAATTCCTTGGCGAGAGGGGCGATTTCATTTTCCAGTCGCTTGCGGTGAAACATATTATATTGAGGCTGTTCCATAGTGGGTGGGATGAGGTGGTATTGTCGGGCAATGCCAAATGCCTGGGAGATTTGGGCCGCGGTCCACTCGGATGTACCCCAATAGAGAATTTTTCCTTGTTCAATCAAATGGGTCATTGTAAAAATCAATTCTTCAAGGGGAGTATCGGGATCAAAACGATGACAGTAATATAAATCGAGATAATCAATCTGCAAACGGCGCAACGAAGCGTGAATTGATTCGACAATATGTTTACGAGATAATCCTCGCCCATTGGGACCGGGCATGGTGGGAGCAAAGACTTTACTGGAAATTACAAGAGCTTCCCGCGGTAAATCTTTGATTGCCTGTCCCATGACAATTTCGGCCTGGCCATCGGCATAGACATCAGCATTATCAAAAAAGTTGATGCCGTTATCATACGCAGCATGGATTAATTCACTCGCTGTTTTTTCGCTAATTTGTGCTCCAAATGTGACCCAGGCCCCCAATGAAATTTCACTAACTTTTAGCCCAGATCTTCCTAAGCGTCGGTAATGCATTTAATATTACTCCTAAGGAACCATAATTTTTAGATCATCGTCTCTAGTATTGTACACAACTCGGCTTTCAAATTCAATTGCGATTACGTTACTCCTTTAGGAATCCCGGTGACAAACAAAAATATTTCTGAAGCAATAATTCGTTTAGGGCAATTGCATTTACAGGGTTTATTCGCACTCAAAGCAAGAGATGAGGGCATGCACTGCGAAAAGTTAGTCCTATGCAATTACCCTAACATTACGTTTCAACCTTGTAAGGAGGGGCATTCTTTGCTATAACGGTAGTATGAAAACAAAACTCACTCTTGGCTGGATTTTCGTTTTTACTGGTACGATATTTCTGCTTAGCGGATTGGTCGTGATGATATTTGCCACACTGCAATCTGGAAATGATGGCGCCGCTGGGGAAATACCGGTTGATCCATCATTTTGGGTGGCAATGGCCAACGCAGTGATGGAATTTATTATCAAATTACTTGAAGTTGATTGGACACCGATACGGGCAGGAGTATTTTTAATCGTAATTGGCGTTATTATGGATGGCGGGGGCGCTTATCTGATGATTTCGAGCGATAAGAACTCTCAAAGACCTCGAAAAAGGCGTTCAAAGAAATAGCGAAAATCTAAAAATCATAAAACCGACCGATGCGTAATTTATTGCATCGGTCGGTTTTTAGTTGGCAAACACAGTCCAGCCGGATGAGAAATCTACTCGATCCCTTCGATGATCTCCGCTGCGAGATCGTAGCGCCCAAATGCTGGCATAATATAAATTCCTTGGCCCCATTCTTGAATCTGATGAACTAATTCCACAGCGATTTTGACTCCCTCTTCCTTCGCGCGCTCACCTGCGGCAGAAATCCTATTTCGGATATCATCTGGGATCATAATTCCCGGAACTTCGTTATGCAAGAAGGCTGCGTGGCGTACGCTATAAAGCGGCAGTATCCCAACTAACACAGGGATCTCCAAATTTCCAATTTGATTTTCATACCGGTGAAGAAATTCCAGCGCTTTATTAGGCTGATAGACTGGCTGCGTGAGGGCAAAATTTGCACCGTTTGCAATTTTACGCCTTAAGACTTTGATCTCCCGCTCTGGATTGGTCGGGAGCAAATTAAGCGCGCAGCCGACAAAAAAGCTGGTCGGCTGTCCAATATCAGATCCGGCGTGATCGACCCCCTGGTTGAAGCGCTGGGCAATTAACTTCATCAACCCCGAAGGTACCAAATCGTAATCATCCATCGCTTCGGGGTAATCGCCGATCGAGGTGGGATCCCCCATGACCACGAAAACATTTCGAATTCCCAAGGCATGTGCAGCCAGTAGATCGCCCTGCACCCGCAGCAAATTGCGCCCGCGCGTGGGGAAGTGTAGTGTCGTCTCGATACCAACATCTCGCTGGATCAGTTCGCACACCGCCCAGGGAGACATGCGCATTCGCGCCATAGGGCTGTCGGCCACGTTGATCACATCAGCACCAGCCTCAGCGAGCATGGAGGCCCCGGCGATGATTTTATGGGGTGCTAAACCGCGCGGCGGGTCCATTTCCACAGAGATGACAAATTTACCTTCAGTAAATTTTTTCGACAATTCAGTGGGTTGGTCTGGAATGATCTCAATCGCTTCACGAGGGACAGCGGAAACATGGTTTGTTTGCTGGCTTTGATAATCCGGGGCGGTCTCTAGTGCAGTTCGCATCTGGCGAATATGATCAGGTGTGGTACCGCAACATCCGCCCATGATGCTCACACCCAAAGCCGCAAACGATTGGGCATAATCGCCAAAATAATCTGGGCTGGCCGAATACATCACACGCCCGCCCACCTGTTCTGGCCAACCTGCATTGGGTTTGACGATCAATTGCGCTTCCGGCACAGTTTGTTTTATCTGGCTCAAAATCCGGTATAACTGGGCTGGACCGCCTGAACAATTTGCCCCGATAATATCCGCGCCAGCGGCTTGCAAGGTACGAGCAACTTTTGCGGGGGTGTCTCCTAAAACCGTGCGATCATCACGAGTGAAGGTCACCGAGGCGACAATGGGCATATCACAGAACTCGCGGGCCGCGTTGACAGCCTCATGGATTTCATATAGATCTCCAAAAGTTTCAATCACCAATAATTCAACACCGGCCTCACAAAGGATGGAAATTTGCTCTGTGAAGGCTGCTTTGGCATCTTCAATTTGGACGCGCCCATAAGGAGCAAGACGCACCCCCAAAGGCCCAACATCTCCGGCAACGAGGATATTTTTAAATGAAGCTGAAACCACCCGTCGTGCTAATTCGACCCCAGCCTTGTTGATTTCAACAATCTGATCCTGCAATCCATGTTCCGCCAGCTTGTAGCGGTTTGCGCTGAATGTGTTGCTATAGATTATTTGTGAACCAGCTTCAATATAAGCGCGGTGCATCTCCGCAACAAGCGCTGGTTCGGTCAGATTGAGTTCATCAAAACAGTGCTCGAATCCTACGCCGCGAGCGTGCAAAAGTGTCCCCATAGCTCCGTCAGCAAGGATTGGTTTGGGGGAGAATTCAAGTAAGGTGAGGAATTTTTCGCGAGCATCGCTCATTTCACTTTCTCCTTTGGCGAGGGAAGGTAGTGCATTATTTTAAATGGGGTCTGGGACAGTGTCCCCTAGTCGTTCGATCACCCAGTAACTTGTCCAATATTCCCCAGGATTCCCACTCGATTTGCACTTCTTCCTGGCGCCGGGATAGATCGTTAGATGGACCTATTCGAACTGCTGTAATAGGGGAACCCGGAGAGATAGGGCGAATAGGGTGGGCAGCAATTTCAAAAGAGGCGCGCACTTCATGAAGATGTGCACTCCCTGAAGGATCGAGCAAAGCCCATCCAGCCACAAATGCAGCTGTGCGCTTCCCTATCGGAATACCCTTCATCCGGTCAAGCAAATATTCCAACCAAATCTGATCATCCACATGCGCATCGAAAACACCGTTCCAGCGGCGGGCCTGCACACCGGGTTCGTCATCCAGGGCATCGATTTCCAATCCGGCGTCATCACCAAAGACCCAGGGATAAGCCTCTGAATGATAATGCCGCGCTTTAGTGAGGGCATTTTCTAGGGCCGTGACTCCATTTTCGGGCGGCGGCGGATTGAATTTAGACAGGTCAGCCAGGGTCAATACTTCGAAACCGTAGGAGTGGAAAACTGGCGTGAAAAGCTGTATCTTCCAGGCGTTGTGGGTGGCGAATAAAATTTGCATCTGGTTTCGAGTTTATTTCATCAACTGCTCGACGCGCGATTCACCCACCGTGAAGTATTTCGCTTCAGGGTGGTGGATGATGATCGCAGCCGTGGATTGCTCCGGTACAAGTTGGTGGGCTGATGTCAATGACATGCCTAGTTCGGTCTCAGCAGGCAATAAATCAAACACCTTGCGGTGGTCTTCTAATTCAGGGATGGCAGGATATCCCCAGGAATAACGTTTGCCCTGCCCTTCGGCGAGGCTTAATTCGCGGCGGATATGCTGGTGCAAATATTCAGCGGTGGCCTCGGCGGTCTGCACAGCCAGCCCGTGGAAGAAGTAAGCTTCGGAGTAATCACCCGCTTCTTGGATTTGATCAAAGCGCTCTGTGGCAGCCTGCCCCACGGTGACAACTTGCAGCGCGACCACATCAAATTTTCCGGAATCAACCGGAGCGAAGTAGTCCGCCAGACAGAGGTGATCGCCCGCGGGTTGGCGGGGGAAGGTGAAACGGGTTAGTTCTTCCCACACCCCCTTTCTCTCCGGGAGAGGGGAGTAGATCACCAGATCATGGTCATCCGATTGGCAGGGCCAGTAGCCATAAACAGCCTGTGGTTGCAGCCAGTTATTTTGAATTGCATCTTTTTGCATCTGTACCAAACGCTCTTCGAAATCGGCTTCGATTTTTTGCCATTCTGCACCGTGGGCGTTTTTTGCGCCCCACGAGAGACGGAATAACTCATTTTTGAACAGGTGCTGATAAATGATTTCAAGCGGCATATCTCTGACAACGCGCGGGCCTAATTTTTCAGGGAAATCAATCGGCACAGGGGTAACGGTAGAATTTGCAGATTTGGCTTCCTTTTTGGGTCTGGCTGCCAACCCTAATTCCCGTTCGGTGGCGCTCCGCAGGGATTTTAAAAGTTCCGGGCGTTTTTCTGGATTGATCAAGGCATCCATCGTTTCGAGCCCCTCAAAAGCATCCTTACAATAGAAGACGCCAGAGTCATAGATTTGCTCATCATCGGTCTGGTTGATCCTGCGGCCAAAGCGGCGGTTGATCGCCGCACCGCCCACCAGCACTGGAATGTGAAGATCACGGCGATGGAGTTCGTTGACGATCAGCGGCATCTGCTTGGAGGTGCTGACTAGCAGAGCACTGAGGCCAATAGCGTCAGCGTTGTGTTCCACCGCAGCAGAGATAATCGTCTCCGCGGGAACTTGTTTGCCCAAATCAACCACGGTGTAGCCGTTGTTCGAGAGAATCGTCTTAACCAGATTTTTGCCAATATCATGCACATCGCCGTAAACCGTGGCTAAAACCACAGTTCCTTTGGTGACACCTGCAGCGGCCTCAAGATAGGTTTCGAGATGAGAAACCGCTTTTTTCATTACTTCCGCAGATTGCAGCACAAAGGGGAGAATCAATTCGCCAGCACCAAATTTATCGCCGACTTCTTTCATCGCGGGGAGCAAAACATTATTGAGTACATGAACAGCAGCTTCGTGATGGGTTCCCGGTTGATCCAAACCACCTCCTTCAGCTATCAGTTCATCAATATCCGCTTCGACACCTTCTTTGTGGCGTTGAACAATCCGCCAATGCAAACGCTCTGCCGCGCCCATGTCTGCAGTCGGATCAATGCTGGTATCTTCAACCTGGGGATCAATTTGTTCGTAATGCTCGATATAACGCTGGAGCGCATCCGGACGACGATTGAAGATCAAATCTTCGGAGAGTTCTACTTCTTCGGCTGGGATATTGGCATAAGGTGTGATATGCAACGGATTGATGATGGCCATATCTAATCCAGCTTGCACGCAGTGATATAGGAAAACACTGTTGAGCACCGGGCGGGCGTGGGGGCTGAGTCCAAATGAAAGGTTACTGACACCCAACGAGGTGAACACACCGGGCAAGGCGGTCTTAATCTGCTTGATACCTTCAATGGTAGCCGCGGCCGAGTCCGCGAATTCGGGATCGCCGGTTGCCAGGGTAAAAGTCAGGGCATCAAAGATCAAATCACCGGGGCGCAGGCCGTGTTCGTCCACGGCAATCTCATAAATCCGCTGGGCTACTTCTAATTTGCGTTCTGCTGTTTTAGCCATTCCAGCTTCATCAATTGTCAAGATCATCACGGTGGCATTATGGACCTTGACCAGCGAGAAAATCTGATCGGCTTTGGCGCGCCCGCCTTCCAGATGAGTCGAGTTGACCATACAGCGGCCCGGCGCGGTCTTGAGCGCCGCTTCGAGCACATCGGGTTCTGTAGTGTCAATCACCAGCGGGACGGGCACAGCATTGATCAATTTTTTAACAGCGGTGGTCATCGCCCCGACTTCATCGGGATTCTCAGTCATGGCCACAGAAATATCGAGGGCGTGGGCTCCGAAATCGACTTGCCCGCGAGCGATTTCAACAATCGCATCCCACTCTTCAGCCAAGAGCAAGCGTTTGAATTTACGTGAACCTTGGGCGTTGCAGCGTTCCCCGATGATAAAGGGTGGAGGATCTTGTGCCAATTCCACAGCCTGGACACCCGAAGCCAGCTTTGAGGGGGCTTCCGTTGGTCGCGGGGGAGTTACGCGCCTATGAACTTTTTCCACTAATTTCTCCAAGTGAGAAGGGGTTGTGCCGCAGCAGCCCCCCACCACCGAGATATTATGCTTCTCGATAAATTCGATCATCGCATCAGCATAGGGTTCCGGCTCCAAGGGGTAAACCGCTTCGCCATCTACATTGAGGGGCAGCCCGGCGTTAGGGATACAGGAAACCGGTAATGTGGAATTCTCTCCCAAAAATTCGATCGGGCCGCGCATATGCTCCGGACCAGTGGAGCAGTTCAAGCCAATTACGTCAATGGGCAAGCCTTCCAGGATCGTCAGCGCAGCATCGACATCCGTGCCCAGCAGCATACGGCCGGTGGTGTCAAGAGTCACCTGTGCCTGGATGGGCAAGGATTCGCCGGTTTCTTCAAAGGCCGCCAAAATTCCGTGGATGGCAGCTTTGACTTCCAGAATATCCTGGGAGGTTTCGATCAACAATAAGTCGACGCCGCCTTCGATTAATCCCACAGCCTGCTCTCGAAAGATTTCGACCAAATCATCGAAGCTCACATCCGAAAGGTCGGGATCATCTGTGGAAGGTAGTTTCCCTGAAGGACCAACCGAACCTGCCACAAAGCGAGGGTGAACATCTCCCTCACCCCCGGCCTCTCTCCTGTGAGTAGAGGGGAGACTCGAGAATTCATCGGCGAGTTTGCGGGCGAGGGCAGCGGCAGCGCGGTTGATTTCCAGGGTCTGATCTCCCAATCCGTATTCGCCAAGTGTCAGTCGATTGGCGCGAAAAGTGTCTGTTTCAACGACATCCACTCCCACTTCAAAGAAAGAGCGGTGCACCTGCTCAACAGCCTGGGGGTATGTGATTACAAGATAATCGTTGCAGCCATTATATTGTTCGCCGCCGAAGTGTTCAGCGGTCAAATTTTGATTTTGCAGGCTGGTGCCCATCGCGCCATCAAAAACGAGCACATGTTTTTGGAGAGCATCCAGATAGCGGCGGTTGGTGTACTTTCGAGTCATCTTTTTTCCTTATAGACATTATCCGCAAATTCATACATATAAACGCGAATAGATTTTCAAACTTGTGAATATTGGCGGAGCTTATCAGAAACTTGTTTTAGCAATTTTTCCAAAGTGGAACATTGTTTTCATTGAACAGCAATCATCGTGGCCTGCATCAGTGCGACCAGTTTCATTTCACCATCATTGACCGCCCGCATCTCTCCAGAACAGACCGTTAAAGTTCGTCCAGGTTTGATTACTTTGCCAATCGCTAAAAATTTTTCTCCTTTGGCAGGATGCAAAAAATTTACTTTGAATTCCACAGACAATACACTTGAACCGGGGTTCATGAGCGAATAGGCAGCATAACCACAGGCACTATCCACTACAGTTGTGATGATCCCTGCGTGAATATATCCGTTTTGTTGGGTAATTTCTTCATGAAACGGCAACTCAATATGAACCTCACCTGGGGCAATCTTGATGAGTTTCGCGTTGATTAGTTTCATCACTCGTTGCTGGTCAAAACTTTTGTGGATGCGAGTTTCAAGTGTAGACATGATTAATTTATCCATAGAAGACAACCAAATTCCGCATCAGAAAGTAAAAACGCCTCCCTGGTCAGAGGCGTCACATACGAAGCGTGTCTCCTCATCTTCCAGACTGCGGGAAAGTTCCCGATTTCTGCCGGAGTTGGCACCCTCTTCAGCTGCTGGGAAATAAACTGCCAGCAATTTGCTAACCGGTTGCCGAGGTTTCGCAGGGCCGGTCCCTCCACCTCTCTGGATGAGCATTTTATTTATCGTCGGAGTTTACCACGCTGAAAAAAGGCTGTCAAATTTCACTCCCGTTTTATTACCATCAGTGTAATATCGTCAAACTGGGGAGCGCAACCAACAAAATCCTGCAAACTGTTGATGATCGCATTATGCTGTTCTTCGGCCATTTGGCCGAGGTGCGACTTTGTCACTCCTAGCAAACGTTCGTAATCATAAAATTCATCTAAGGAATTTTGGGCTTCATTTACACCATCCGTGTAGACCAACAAGACGTCACCTGGACTTACATGGGTGGTGCCTTCTTCCCACTCCAAGTCACCAAAGATTCCTATTGGTGCACCTGTTCGGATATAGGAGTTATGCATTTCAGGGTCTTTAAATCGAAAAATAAAAGCCGGGTTATGGCCTGCATTGCAATAGGTCATCATGCCAGTCTCTAATTCAAGGACAGCATAAAAAACGGTTACAAATTGGTTAGCACGGGTATCAGCTAGAATACGTTCGTTTGTCAAACGCAGAGCTTCAGCCGGGTTATCAGGAAACTGCATGGCATGGGTGCGTATCAATGTTCGGCTGAGGGCCATATAAAGAGCCGCGCCGGTACCTTTATCCGCGACGTCAGCGACCACAATCCCTAATTTGCCATCCCCCAATGGAATAAAATCATAAAAATCACCTGCTGTCTGCCGGGCAGGTGTGAGGGAGGCAGCAATGCCCCAACCATCCACTGCTGGGACTTTTTCAGGCAAAAAGCTGGCTTGAATATTGCCAGCAAACTCCAATTCTTGTGCCATTTTATGTGCCTGAATGGTTTCAATATGTACTTGCGCCCGATAGATGGCGGAGGCAACCTGAGATGCTAAAGCCTGGATAGCGGGCAGAGAGTGGATGGTCTCAGCCACAGAGTTATGACGCAGTAAATAGACACCTCCAATGCAGATGGGTTCCTGGCCATTTTCCGTGGGGGCGGCGGCGGTAATTTTATCGAGGACTGCATCACCATAAATTCCTTTGGTCCCTTCGGGAACCACATCCTTGATGACAAGGTAAGGTTCATCCGTTTTTTGCAGTTCACCCCAAAAAGAATTGGGGGCAGCCACTTGATAAGCAGGGTGCACCAGATGAAGGGATGCGGTACCCCCCTCGAACCCTGGCAGGACGTTTCCATCAAAGATGCGGATTTCCAAAATATCGCGGGGGTCCTGAAACATGCGGTTTACATGTTTTTTTAATAATTCTCTCAGCGTTGAGCCATCCGCGGGCGCTTGAATAATTTCTTCACCCAAGGCTTCTAATTGGGTCATTTCTCGGGTCAGTTGCTGACTGCGTAAATTGGTTCGTGCCAGGAAGTAAAGCAATAGATTTACCAAAACCAACCCGACAGTTGCATAAAGGTTAATTGCTGGGCTAGCCCGGGTATACAAAAGTGTGAAGGGAATTGAAAATGGTGTTGCAACAAGCAAGATCTGAACGACCGTGAGGATAAAAGAACCCATTGAAGCCCAGGTACTGGGTATATTGGTGGCTTTATTGATCTGGAAAATAACAGGAAGCATAACGATGGCCGGGAAGAATGAACTAACTGCAATCGCAATAAAAGCTGGGATCCAGTCAAAAAATGAAATTCCGTCAAGGGGAATTTTTCCACCGATGGCATAATAAATTGTGATGCCAATTAAATTTGCAAGTGTTGTGTTTGTCAGATCTTGAAAAATAAATGATAGAGAAGTCCAACCCGCATTTGACTGATAACGGCTTCGCTGCCAAGCAGCATGCAGACGCAAGATCAAATTTACCCCAAAATCTACCAGCAACACTACAGGTCCCCAGATGAACATTCCGCTCCAAACCAGGATACTACCCAGTGAAATCGTAATTTGTGTGGTGCTACTAGCGCTTAGTTTAAGTGGGATCGTGGCTGTCCTGCTCTGGATGACGAGCAAACTGACAAATAGAACCACAAATCCTCGGACATCCAACAAGATTTGACTAAAGTCACTGACCGCAATCGACCAGATCAGAGCAATCAACGCGAAAGGACTAAGATAAATTGCAGTAAAAAATTCGATGAAGGGCTGCAGAATCCGTTGATCATCCAAGTTGGATTCTTCCGGGCGAAGTTTACAAAAGAGAGGGAAAAGAAAGTGATCTTTCATGAGGGTGACTTCCTATGGTAATTCGATAACGCAAGCCAGATTGTAGCAGAGAAATAGAACAAGAACCAAGGTCTGGTATTCATCTGTACTGCCGGATCAAGATGGAGTTGTGGACATAAGGCTTATAGAACATCCTATACCATTGAGACAACACATATTTGATTCCCATACCCCCTACTAAATCATGACAACAATTGACTATGCCAAAATTGCCATCTCAATAAGGATCTATTGTAATTTTCCTGTTGCATACTGGTTTAAGGAATGAACAACCAGGCTACAAATGAGATCAGAATTACCACATCGAGGATGGCTCCAGCATAAGCATAGCCCCAATCCAAGACACAAACCACCAACGATAGGAGTGTCACCGGAATCAATAAAAACTGCCACCAGGATTGATCGGCAACTATTCCTATTCCAGTTATGATGAACCCGATCATCGATAGCAGCCAGAGTACACCGAACCATTTCATACTACCATCCCCCAAATCCCAACGACCATTGAGCAACGTTGTTTTATATTTCATTCCCCCCTCCAAATCCCTTTTATTCCAATAAACAATAAATCCCATGAGATGGATAATTCCATGGAAAATTAGAATTACAGCAGCGACGGTAAAAATCCAATCTGGCATCGTATGCTCCTAATAATTTGGGTATCTTTGTAAGCCACTTACAATTTCTTATTAAAAAATTTAATTAGAACAGTATTCAATCTTTTTTCATCTGGCAACTTCTAATTCTGGTTTGGTTCTCACGACACTTCCTGCTTTTTCTTCCACCAGAAAAACAGACCATTGCACCAATTCTCAACCCAGTCATCCTTAAATCGCGAGCCATAACACTGGTTATTTACTTTTTTAACGAGCTCAGGTAGAAGAAAACCATATTCATTCCCGATTAGTTTAGAATTGCGATTAAAAACCCAGGGTTTAATTTTAGGCCACCCATCACAATCCAAAATAGCCATAAGGACTGGGATAAAGGGTACTCTTATCTGGGCTAGTTAGCTGGTAGAGTACATACACTGGTTTGCCTGGTTGCTGATTTAGATCAGGCTGGCTGAGAGTGCTGACTTTCCCTTCGTGGTTTTTTCCATGCACCTTATAGCGGTATTGAATCACCCAGGGATAACGGCCATTCACCCGCAAATGAAAATTCTGGGCTACCTGTGTGATCTCACCTAAGGCGGCTTGTCCATCTCTTAAAATGCTAACCAGTTGGCGCGCATTTTCGTAACGCCAAAAGAATAAAATTCCCCCAACCACCAAAAAGATAAAGCCCAATCCCACAAAAGGTATCCCTACTGGCAACGTGATAATCGCAAGCACTAACACCATTCCAACGATGAAAAAAATCGCACCGATTAACAAAAATATACCCCCAGTGATTATGCCAGCGTCCGTGAACAGCATGCGCTGCAACACTTTGCTAGGGATTTTGCGCGGGGGCAGCGGTGGAGATAGAGGCATCTCCATGGCAGTTTCCAGTTCATTGGAAATCGGCTCTGGCAGTGAGCCACCACAATTATCACAATTGGACTGAAAAGCTTCGTAATGGGTGCCACACCAGGGGCAGGTAATCATGAGGTTTCCTTAGTAGTGGTAGTTGAGAATTTATCATTTCACATTCTAATCGAAAATCTCTATAGCTGATCAAGGATTTTCATTGAAACACAAGCCACCCTTTAATGGCAAAAAGCCACCTTTTTAGGTGGCTTTTTGCTTTGCGCGCTGCGGCATCTTACCGAAAACTCCGGAGGGATGCCGCAGCGCTACGTTCGTGACTATTACTCATACGACATCACCTCCTTTGCTTAGGATGGCAATTTGAGAGGTAAATTAATATTTACCCGTTGTTAAGTGGATATATTCTGGCATATTATTACGAATAAGTCAATAGTTGCGGTGTTATGCTAACAAAATCCTAAGGTCGAGAAATCTAGAGAATTGTTTAAATAATTCTCTAGATTTCTTTCTACCAAGGATACAATACTTGAATTATTTGGAGATAAATATTCAACTAAATTAAACGGTCCCTTTCATTGGGTGCTGCATCTTTACGAGAATGTGCCCCCCGACTCTGTCGGTTATGCATCGCAGCGTGCGCAATAATCAAAGCTGCCTCGACTGCATTGCGCAAACCAATCAATTCATCATTGAGTTTGGTGATCTAATAAAAAGTTTCGATTTCATTCCACAAGCGGCGCAAATCTCGAATGGCGCGGGATAATCGTTCAGCGCTCCGAACCAAACCAACATAATGCCACATGATATTCTGGATGGTCTGCATATCCCCCTGGATCAGAGCTGGATCGGACTCCATGGTGAGGCCACTCTCATCCCAGGGAGGAATTTCCTCCCGACCTGGGGTTGGCAGCAAATCCCCTTTTTGGAACAGCTCTTCGATATGGTCCGCGACCCGATTTCCCCAGACCAGGCCCTCCACAATGCCATCTTGCTTGGCTACAATCTGGGCTTGCATCCGGGCGTCCGGCGGAATAATGGATTCGCTCGTGGCATCGCCGCCGCCAAGGTCTTCTTTCTAAGCGCGCCGGATGGTCTCGCTCATTTCGGGAGACAGTTCCATTTATCGAAACTCCTTTAGTTTGTTATTTACACAATATAAAAATAATAATTAAAGCGGATATGCAATCCGCATTTGTGTAAATCAAACACTTATTTTATCCACTTTTATTCGAGTGTCAAGATATGAGATTAATCAGGTAAAATTTACACCAAGACTTAATGAATGATAGGAAATTACAATGCGAAAATCATCTCTGAGTGAAGATACCCTGCTCCGTTTATTGGTCGGCGCGCTGGCAGCTACTGTGGCTAAAATTCTGGCGCTGCGCACGACTGGAGAATTTCGAGAAGCCCAGCAAGTAATTGATGACCAATTAGAAGAACTTCTCGGTTTAAAAGCAGATTTGGTCCGACAGCTTGACGAGAAACAAATTATCGAAATGCTGACGATCAATGAAAATATAGATGTTGCCCGCTTATACCAGATTGCAGAACTCTTCCGACAAGAAGGAGAAATCAACAGTGAAATTGGAAAAGCCCAAGAAGCAAAGTTTAGCCGGTCACGTGCGCTAAACTTGTTTGTAGAAGTTGGTTTTTCTGTAGAAAATGACTTTTTGGAAGCGGATGATCGTATTGATGAGCTATTTGATTCCTTGGGAGCCGATACTCCTGAAGAGACACTCTATACCTTGTTTGATTATTATGAACAAGTGGGGGCTTTTGCACAGGCTGAATCCGCGATCAACCATATGATTACTTCCACGAAAAACAACCCCGATATTTTGGCGGAGAAACAAGCTTTCTATGAACGTCTGGTTAAAGAAAGCGACGAAGAATTGAAAGCTGGCGGTATGACAAGGGAGCATATCGAAAGCGGTTTCCAATAGCTTCTATAAAAAATTCGGTTTTGGCGACCCTTTTTGATTCTATGCTTTCACCGGTTTCCACAAACCCAATCTGAATGAAAAAAGATATTTGGGTGGTGGTTACAAATTAATTGATGTTGTGATGCTGAGTCCGTAGGCCGAAGCATCTTGCGCAGCATAAAACCAGATTTTCAGGCATTAATTACGTTTCGTTAGACCTTCTCCTGCGGCTCAGAGTGACATGTGATTTCAATCATCACTTAATAATGGACCGCTACCGATAAATGATGGACGAGTTGATTCTAGATAATTGAGCCAAATCCTACTGGAAGGATAGCTTCCGCCTGAATAATTAGGCAACTTTGCTACCACCGCCAGAAAAGGAACAATCTATGACAAATTTTACATCCGACGAACTTTTAGAATTTTTAATCACCGAAGCCGAAGCGCATTTCTCCGGATGGAATTTTTCGTATATCGCGGATCGCGAATCTCAAGCTCCGCTGCGGTGGTCGTATGTCAGTGAAGCATTACTTCGGGTGCGGAAATCTAAAGCTGTTCTCGATATGGATACCGGAGGCGGCGAGTTATTTTCATATTTTGCACCTTTCCCAACAGTTGCGTTTGCAACAGAAGCCTATACACCCAATATTACCATCGCGGTGGAAAGATTAGAACCACTGGGTGTTGAGGTTATTGCACTCGAAGAAGACGAACCGCGGGCGCTGCCTTTTGAAAACGCAATCTTCGATTTGATCCTCAATCGTCATGGTTATTATTGGGAGCCTGAGATTTATCGGATTTTGCAACCAGGCGGAACTTTCATAACCCAACAAGTTGGTGACCGCAACGATATCGGAATCCGTGAGCTCCTCGGTGCTCCAGACGCAGGTGTTAATATTGAATGGGCTGATCTAGCGGAAGCCGTAGCAAACCTGGAAGCCGCAGACTTCCAAGTTATCAAGCAACTCGAAGATATTTTTCCACAGCGTTTCTACGATATAGGGGCTATCGTATATCAACTTAAGGCCATACCCTGGCAAATCCCTGATTTTAGCGTGGTGGGTTATTTCGAGCAGCTAAAAGCTGTCCACGAAAAAATCCTGCGCGATGGGTACGTGGATGTGCTCGAGCACCGCTTTTTCATTATCGCGGAAAAATAGATGTCAATACGATATTTGAGGGATAAACTCGAAGCACACAGTTGGCTACGCGGTGTCGGTCGTGCTATGCCAATTACACTGGGTTATATACCTATTGGATTTGCCTTTGGTGTACTAGCGCAAAAAGTGGGCCTTTCAGTGTTCAATACACTTGCGATGTCTGTATTTGTTTACGCAGGTTCATCACAGTTAATCGCAGTCGGTTTGTTCGCCGCTGAAATTGCTCCAATCTCAATAATATTAACAACTTTTGTTGTCAACTTGAGACATATGCTGATGGCTTTAGCGTTGGCCCCCTATCTCAGCCACTGGGATAAATTGGAACAGATTGCATTTTCTTATGAGATCACTGACGAAACGTTTGCTTTGCACTCGGTCGAATTCCAAAAATCCGACCCGATTGCAATAGAAAGCCTGGCCCTCAATATCACATCTCAAGTTTCCTGGGTATTCGGTACCTGGTTTGGTCTGGTAGCTGGAGGCTTGATCACCGATGTGAGACTTTTTGCACTCGATTACGCGCTACCTGCTATGTTTATCGCCCTTTTGATAATGCAAATTAAAGATAAATTTCAACTCATCGTAGCAGTAATAACTGGGATTTTGGCTGTTTTCCTTCTGCTGGCAGGATTCAATCAGTGGTACGTGATTGCGGCAACCTTAATCGGCACTACCTTTGGAGTGGTATTTGAGCAATGGAACAATCAACCATCTTCATAACTATCCTGGGAATGGGTGTGGTTACTTTTCTACCGCGTCTTTTGCCAATATTGGTGCTCTCATCCAAAAAACTACCACCGCTAGTGGTCGCCTGGCTCCGCTTAATCCCTGCAGCGGTGTTGGCAGCCATGTTACTGCCTTCTTTAGTCATCAGTGAAAACGAGTTGGATTTCAGCATCAGTAATTTATTTTTGTGGGCCGCAATCCCCACTTTTTTTGCGGCCTGGAAAACTCGCAGTCTGTTCGGTTCCGTAATCGTAGGGATGTTGATTGTGGCAATAGGACGTTATTTTGGGGTTTGAAACGATAGAAAGATTCGAGTTTGAAAATCTGGCACTAAACCACGGGAAATGACCAGACTCAGCTTTTCCAGCAAATACCATAAGTTTACTGGATTCCCTCCCTGAATTTTCCCATTACCTTACAAATTAATTACAAAATCTATCCTCACACACCAGGCACATTGCAATAGGTGGTTGCTTCGATTATGATAGGCATATCTTACCAGTCGACGGAAATCTGTGAAACAAGAAATCATTTTAATCGCGGAAGATAATAGTGTTTTGCGTATGGCTCTGGAGGAAATGCTTTCTCTAGAGGGATATGTTGTCCTGGCTTCAGAGAATGGCAAAGAAGCGCTCTCGCACATGCAAATGCTGACCCCAGATTTAATCATTTCTGATATAGCAATGCCTAAAATGGATGGATATGCATTCTTTGAGCAAACTCGCTCAAATCCAGAATGGTTATCGATTCCGTTCATCTTCCTGACGGCCCGCGGCACGAAGGATGATATTCTCACAGGAAAAGACCTCGGAGCTGAAGACTACCTGGTAAAACCGCTCAACAGGGTTGAACTTCTCACCGCAGTTCGTTCTCGCTTGGATCGTTCGCAACAATTGCGCGTTGTTCGGTTATACGAGGCCTATGAATCCAGTCTGACCATGTTGGCAAATGCGATTGAAGCGAGAGATCAATATACCCGCGGTCACGTCGAAAGAGTTACAGCCTATGCAGTAGTGCTCGCAAAACAACTGGGTTGGCAGGGAAAACGATTAGAAGAACTGCGCTTCGGGGCTATTCTGCACGATATCGGCAAAATCCATGTTCGTGAAAACACCCTTTGCAAAAATGGTCCACTAGACACGGATGAATGGGATGAAATCAAGGAGCATCCCAAAATTGGGGCTACCATGGTTAAAGATATCCCTTATCTGATTCCGGCAATCCCAGCCATAAAATATCATCATGAGCAATGGAATGGAGAGGGGTATCCTTACGGAATTAGCGGCGAGGAAATTCCCCAAATGGCACGGATCGTATCTGTAGCCGATGCATTCGATGCGATGACATCCTCGAGGGCTTATCAAAAAGCACGCTCGACACAATTAGCTTATAAGGAAATTATCAAAGAGAAATGCATTTGCTATGATCCAAACGTTGTAGCAGCCTTTATTCGCGCTTGGAATTTAGGAGAGATTCAGAGTATCGCTCAAAATGATAAACTTCGCAAGGAAACAGAATAATTGGAAGAGGGGCTATCACAAGATTTTTTAAGCTTCTCATATTTGTTTTCCACACTCTAATTCTGAATATAAATTTAATCGCACTTGATATTTCATCAGCGCATCTCCTAATAATATTTTTATCCACTTCCATAGAATTTGCCATACAAATCAAAAAACAAAATTCAGCGCCTAACTCAACGATCCTTGCATAGGTTTGGTAGAATTCTTGGCCACCAAAACCGGTTGCTTTAAGGATTTTTGGAGAGTTCACAAAACTCTGAAGCTAGATCAAGCATTCCATCTACCATTCGGATATCGTATTTTCTATAGTTTTTGCATTGGGTAATTTCTTTTTAGAATGGGGGGCACAATATAGAATCTCCAACACCTTAGATTTCAAGAAAATTACTGCTAGATCAAAAATATCTATATTTCAATCTGATATCAATAAAAACCACCAAACCAATTATCTATATTAAATAAATTCAATACAATAATTAATATATTCAATATTGTCATTGACATTAATTGATTTTTCTATATAATGAAAGTTAACAAGGGTGATTCTCGTATTGGATTATTTTTTAAAAAGGCTCAAAATTGTTAGGAGAGTACTCATGGCAACTCAGTTCTCAGTAAAAGATGGCAAGCCTTGGAAATTTCCTTTTTTCACCATTTATAGTGGACAAGCACTATCCCTCTTGGGCAGCCAATTGGTTCAATTTGCGCTAATCTGGCATCTGACAGTCGCAACCGGTTCCGCAACTGTATTAGCGACTGCTTCACTTGTAGGATTGGTTCCACAAGTGGTTTTGGGGCCTTTCGTGGGTACTTTAGTTGATCGCTGGAACCGTCGAATAATTATGATCATAGCGGATAGCATCATCGCTTTAGCAACTATTATGCTTGCTGTTCTTTTTGCCCTAAATCAGGTTGAGATATGGCATATCTACCTACTCATGTTTATTCGCTCTCTGGCTGGTGGTTTTCATGGTACATCAATGATGGCATCGACATCACTAATGGTCCCAAAAGAACATCTCACTCGTATTCAAGGGATGAATCAAATGTTGAATGGTGGTCTTAATATTGTCTCAGCTCCCCTAGGCGCGATCTTATTAGACCTACTTCCTATTCAAGGGATATTAGCACTCGATGTAGGTACGGCTCTCTTAGCCATCATTCCCCTGTTCTTTATTCTAGTGCCCCAACCTGAACGGATCGAACATGGTAAATTACAAGGCAGTGAAAAACCGTCAGTTTGGCAAGATTTCGCCAGCGGGCTTCGTTACGTCATGAAATGGCCTGCTTTGCTGATCATCGCATTGATGGCCGTTCTGATCAATTTCTTATTGACACCTGCATTCTCATTATTGCCCTTATTGGTAAAAGATTATTTCGGAGGGGATGCTATCCAACTGAGTTGGGTAAACTCTGCCTTTGGAGTCGGCATCATCCTCGGTGGTTTACTCCTCAGCGTTTGGGGTGGCTTCAATCGCAAGATTATGACATCCATGCTTGGGTTGGCGGGGATGGGTATCGGCACGTTGCTAATGAGCCAAGTCCCCCCCACCGGGATCTATATCGCCATTGGTGCAGCTCTAACAGTCGGGATTATGCAGCCCATTACGAATGGCCCCATTTTTGCCGTCATGCAATCCACGGTCGCACCGGATATGCAGGCTCGTGTCTTTAGTCTTTTGAGTAGTGCCGCTGCCGGCATGTCACCGATTGGCTTGTTGATTGCCGGTCCCCTTTCCGATAAATTCGGCATCCAAACCTGGTTTTTATTGGGTGGGTCCATCTGTATCTTGATGGCTGTGGCAGGATTTTTTATTCCGGCTCTCAAAAATATCGAGGAATCAAATTCTAATGAAAATTCTAAACAGGGAGATATCCACTTAGAACCCACACCAGCCGATTAAAGGAAACACCCCTCCAATCGGACAAATTATTGGAGGGGTGTATTGTCCTATTGAGGTCGCGCCCTTCTCTGATTGTAATTGGCCTCAGTGGTTTTCTAATGATGGTTTTCATGCCAATTCTAAACGGATCTAGCCAGGCACTATGGCAAAGTAAAACCGCTCCAGATGTTCAGGGACGTGTATTTTCGGTTCGGAGAATGATTGCTCAATTTACACAACCGTTTGCAATCATTTTAGCCGGGCCATTAATTGATCGCTTTTTTCAGCCGTTAATGGACGATGGGGGACGCCTCACAGATAATATTGGACAGATCATTGGCAGCGGGCCAGGTCGTGGAACGGGGTTGCTTTTCATTTTGCTGGGTATATTAACGATCACGGTCTCGTTAGCCGCTTATGCTTATCCACGTTTACGACGGGTAGAAGATGAACTGGCCGACTATATTGAGGATGAAACCGACAAGAATGAAGAATCGGATACTAATTTAGACATCGATATAGAAATCGCTTCGACATTTGAACCCGCCACTTTAGATTAAGTGTTTTCAATTCCAATCGTCAATCAAAGCAACTGTTCAGTAATGTAGGTGCTGTAAATATTCACTCTGTATAGTTGGAGATTAAGATGGACACTACCAAAAAACAACCTTTGCTGACGCCTGTCCTGCGTTGGTTTATGTTTGCCATGATATTAGCAAATATCGCTGGCTCGATGTTCCCTATGCTGATGGCAGTTTATCTCAATGAAGACCTCGGTGCGGATGTCAAACAGATTGGACTGATCTTCACCATCTCCTCTGTGGTGATATTCTTCTTGCAAATCATCGGCGGCTGGGTTTCTGATTCGATTGGACGACTGCGTGCCATCGCCATCGGCAGCGTAGGGGGCATTCTTGGTTACTCTGCTATATTACTGGCCCCCACCTGGGAATGGATGATGGTCGCAATCTCGCTAAGTTATATTCCCTATGCACTGGTTGGTCCTAGTTTTGGGGCTTTCATAGCCGAAAACTCTAGCGAAGAAAATCGGGGGAAAGTTTTTGGCATCACTGACACAATCTATCAAATCACCGGGATAATTGGTCCCCCACTCGGTGGTTTTCTGGCGGGAAGTTATGGCTTTAAAGTTATGTTCTTCGTCTCCCTTGTGCTTTATTCTTGCGCGGCCCTTTTGCGTATCTGGATGGCGACCACCGTCCGCTGGGCTTCAATTTCTAAGAAAGGTGAGCCTCAAGAACTAAGTTTCGGTTCTCTCAAAAAAAGCCTGGGAACTATGTTTGGCATGATTCTGGGTGGTGGTGTGCTGACTTGGATTTTCGTCACCGACGGCGTGCGCGATATAGCCTTCCGGCTTTCGGGTGAGCTACAGCCCTTATACCTCAAAGAAATTGGTGGAATTACAGTTGAACAGATTGGGATACTGGGGGCTATCTTCTCTGTGGCAATGATGTTTACACCAATCCTCTCTGGCAAAATGGGGGATAAGTATGGAGAACGCGTTCCAATCGCGTTGGGCTTTTTGCTGGTCTTCTTTGCTTTCCTGATTTTTTTGAATGTTTATGCCTTTTGGGGATTCGCCACCTGTTGGATTGTCTTCGGCGTGGGAGTGGGATTACTCTCACCGGCGTATCAATCCCTGATTTCAAAAGTGGTCCCCCAAAATATGTTGGGAACCTTCAATGGGTTATTTCGCGGTTCCCTGGGATTGATTTCACTACCAGCCCCTTATATCGGCGCGCTAATGTGGGAGACTTTCAACCCAAAAGTCCCCTTCATGATAACCGCCGCAATAGCTTTGCTTTCCATCATTCCCACCTGGTTGTTCTTCAAAGTGCCCGAGAAGGAAGATGATGCAACCTCCGGCGATTCTGTACTCCCGGCGGTAGAAACTGTTACCTCAGATTAGACCTCAAACTTATTAGGCTCTAAAAAATGACAGCCCTTGTGCTTGTGGAAGAGGCACAGGGCTGATAAAAGCTCCCGCATTGCTGCGGGGGCGATAATTTTAAAGGCTTACTCCAGGAAAGTGGCCACCAATATGAGGGGGAGGAGCGCAGCCAGTGGCGCACTAAGGCCCCAGCCAATGATGACCCAAACAGCTTGTTTTCCCAAGATACCAGGTTCCAAACGGCGAATATGGCGCACAGCGAACCAGCCAGAGATTAAACCAAGTATCAATATCGTAAATAGAACATAGGCCAGAATCAAAAGGGTGATCACAACAATTCCCAAAATCAGGGTGCCAAAAAATCCCCCCACCATCTCTCCAAGGCAATCTGCCAAACTCCCATCGGCACAGTCGATCCCAGCCATCAAGTTGATGCGCTCAAAATTAAAGAGTGCTATTGCAAGCCACCCGGCAATAATGGTTCCGATTGGCCCAACGAGTTCCCAGATTCGGATCGACGATTTCATATGCTTCCAGTCGATATTGGCAGCGTTGTGTCGTAGTGGGATCATCGTAGCGAAACCGGCTAGGAAACCAGCGAGCAATCCACCGAAGAAACCGCCAATCGGAAGGAAGAGGATTCCTTCAGGAATTTCATCCCCTGAAACAGCAAAAAAGATAGCCAAGATGATCCAATAAATACCCCAACCTAACCCCCAAGCGAAGGCCCAACCAGGGATTTTTTTGAGAACGGTTCCCCACCTGACTTTAACGGGAGCACCCAAAAGTTCTCGGCGGCGGCTGGCCAGCTCTTCAGGGGAAAGCTCGGGGGCGCTGTGAAAATCAATCCCTTGGGAGCTTAATCCTGCCAGCAAATCGGTTAAATTTTTTTGATATCCGCCTTTGGTGAAATCGACAAACTGAAATCGGGAGAGATTTTCGGGCAGACTGGTTCGTCGGTAAATAAGCGGAAAAATTGGCTTGCCCACTTCTTCTGCAATTTCCAATTCAATATTCACATAATCTGAACTCATTGCATCTGGCGAAATTAAAAGCAGGAATGCACCTGATTGCTGAATGCCTCGAGCAATCGAATCGCGCCATTGAGTGCCTCCACGAATATCAGCTTGATCCAACCAAACTTTTCCACCTCTCGCTTCCAAATCATTGGCCAGCTTAAAAACAAATTCTTGATCTCTGCGGGAGTAACTGATAAAAATTTGACCAGACATAATCGCCTCCGTAGGTAAGTTCGCCTAATCAGGGTTGAATATCGCCGCAATTTCATCCGCCCGCACTGAGATTTTTCCTGCCAATTCGCGACGCTGTGCTTTCCCGGTACCCCAATCCCCGATAATCATACTATCAACATCCGCTAGTGCGGCATAGATCAGACGCAACAAACGCCGGGCCTCGGATTGGGGATGACCTAAAGCATCTAAGGTTTTTTCTATTTGAACAGTATGCTGGCGCAAGTGGGAATCTAACCGATGCAGGCGAAACTCAACCGTAAAAGGGGTGCCTTCCCACCATAGAGATTCAGCTTCTAATTCATAACCCTTAATATCAGTTAATTCACGCAGGACCCGTTTATGCAAAGAATCGTAATAAGCCATGATACCTGTAATGGATAGCCGGTTCATGGTACGTTCAAAATCTTCGTAGCTGCCCACGAATTCAGCAACTTCTTCTGAAGTCATATCCGAAGGTTCGAGATCTTCATCCTCACTTATCCCAGAATTCCGCAGATGTTGAACCGCATGCCAAATTCGGGCAAAAAACTGGCGTTCTGCGATCAAGATATGCCCTAAAATGATGCGAAGTGGCCATTCATTTTCGGAAGGAGTTGCATTGATTAGGTTTTCCTCCCGTCCAATCAAAACAGCTTGCAAATCACGGTAAGCGGCGTGATACTGCGCTAACGAGTGGTGGGTAGTTGAGATCGGCGTTCCTTTTGTGGTACGTTCTGCAATCAGTTGTGCCGCCAATGTGCGCAGTTCCTCATAAGTGCGAAACATGGCAAAACGGATACCTTCACTATCAGGCGCGCCAGTTCCACTCAAGGTCGAGGTCTTCATCTGAAAGCTGACAAGCTTTGAGGGCAAATTTCTCGACAGCCTGGGTTAAATTAAGTTCAGTCATTCGGATCTCCTGATTTCCTGTCAAACTATTAACTGGGCCAAGCACATAAAGAACCAGTCCAAGATTCGAAAGGATGCCCGTTGCGTTCGTCATCTTTAAAAAAGGCTAAATAAGTCATCACATGCATTCCAATGAATTTATGGGGTTCGCTGACCCCCATTGTGAGATCGTGGAAAGAGTGCCAGGTCCCTGAGTTGATATAAACCTGATTAAACACTTTTTCGTCAACCATGAATGTGTCGAGTGGGACAAATTCATGAACATGAGTATGGCCATACACAAAGAAATTGGCGGATTGATCTTTAAAAGATTCTTCAGTGAGAACATTTTCGGCAATCGAAAATTTCCCACCCCAAAACTTTTCAGACGCCCAGCCCATAATTTTGTTGATCGTTTCAAAAGAAAGGGATCGTGAAATAAAAAGAATACTCTGCAAAGCATCGACCGTATCAAATTTCATAAAACGATCTTGTGATCGCACAAAATCTAAATCCAGAAATCGTTTACCTAAATCATCCCAGATCGATTTAACTTCATCGGCTATTTCCCGACTGCCCGCATAATTGCTGACCAGGTTGCTGATCCAAAGTGGGGTAACGAGTACAGGACGAACGTTGGTTAACTCTTTTAGACCACTACTGAATTGTTCGGGAAGTTCATCCCCTAGACGCCGATGAACTTCCAAAGGGAATAGGGTCAACATCTCGCTGGCAACAGCATCCCCCAAAGTGGCCACATCTCTTCCCGCCTCCGAGTTGTAATTGAGTTTGTCGAAAATTTCGCCATGTCTAGCAAAAACATGGTGTTGCCGAAACACATCCATCAATAAGGGAGATTCTTTTGGATCATGAGGAAATGGCGATACTGGGTTGGTCAGCCCCAAAGTTTCGACTACTTCGCTGCGAATGAAATCGTACTCAGCGCCAGGCACGTGAAAATACCAATCATGGTTGCCTACCATTTGATGGAGACGGACTACTACAGGTATTCGCTCCACTGACGAATCTGCCGGCAGCCCGTTGGCAGTGGCGGGTGGTAACAAAATAACTTTACCCTCACTCATCTTTTTCATAATACGGAAAGCCTCAGCATTATATTCCAAGGACCCGCGGGTGATTTCTCTAATTTTGGTGACCAGAGCGGGACTTTGGACATCATCCCACGGACGCGCAAAATGAGGAGATCCTTTGTCAGTATCGTGCCAACGGGAAGAGAGAATATGATCGAACACATCCCCTAACAAAACCAGATCAATCTCATCAATGGGGCGATAAGTCCCATCTGTGCGCCAAGAGGCTCGATAAGCCATACTTCGTAACCGTTCTGCAAAAATTCGGAAAGCATCGGGCGTAATGGAAGTTCCCGAGGTTCCATCTTTGAGATGTAAATCGCTAATGATCACCAACATGAAACCGACCTCCTATCTAACATCGACTGAGAATATTGTACAACAGATTAAGTTCAAGAAAAAGAAAGGCCGCTCGATTAGCGGCCTCCTAGAGAAATTGCTGGTGATTCACTTCTTCGTTTTGAGGGCTTCCGTTATCAATGAAATTTCTTGTATCGAAATCGCTAAATCTTGACGGAGGGTATCGGAAGCCTAGAACTACGCAGCGGATTAAGTCTGCCGCATCTAAAAACCTAAATCCTTGAGCGTTTGGGCTTCATCAAAGCCTGCACTCGATTTTTTTCCCAATAGATCATCCCAAAAGGCATCGTTGTAACGGCGCGAGCGCACTGGTAGCGGCATCGGAACGCCCCAACCCAGGAGAAGTACTTCTTCTTTGGGTTGCAAACGGGCCAGCATCCCGCGCAGTGCGTCCCGCCCTGAAAGACCCGAGAGCACAGCTCTGATATCATCGTCATCACCCAGCCAACCAGAGATTCGCGTACCCAACTGCGACATCACCTCATCGTAAATTTGGGAGGGTCTTTGATCGATAATCAGCAAGGTGACATAGTATTTGCGCATTTCCCGCGCGATGGTGCTGAAGGTAGTTTGTCCCGCCATCTCCCGATTGAGTAGTTTGTGGGCTTCCTCGACAACGATTATTAATTGCCGTGGTTCGTTCTTTCCCGAAGTGCGAAACGCATTCGTGCGCTGCTCCCAGGTATCACGGATATGACGGCTGAGCAAGTTAGCTGTCAGCAAATAATCCAGATCGCTCTCGAACTTGCCAAATGAGAGTACGACGTGCTGGCCGGCATCCAGGGCTTTGATGATTTCTTTGATCCCATCACTGGCTGGTTGCTCTACGATATAAGGTTTATTAAACAGTCGGCGGAGCTTATTGTGCAACCCCTCGGCAGCCATCACATTAACGCCGTTTTCATTTGCCCAGGCGGCTACACTGTCAGGGTGAGGCACTTTCTTACCCTCTTCGTTTTCGATAAAAGCTCCAACCTTCATTTCTTTGAAGGTTTGGAACCACTTTTCAGACCCAAAGGTTTTGACCAACGCATCCAAGGTGGTTGGCGTAGTGTCGCGCAAGTTTAGTGCGCGGGAGAGAAGCTCGACGTCCGCAGGGCGGATATCCTTCATCGCAATTTCAAGGTTGAAATCGGAGGTTTGTCCACGGATCAACGCGCCCTGCCCTAAACCCACGACCCGCACCCGGGATGAGAACTTCGTCTTTAATCCGATCACACGTTCGCCAGTATCTGAGGCGGTATCATCAAGCCCGTATTCGTTGTGCATATCGAAAACCAATACAGATGCCGCATTGTAGTGGATCAACCCGGCCAGCACAATCCGGGTCAGGAAAGATTTACCAGTACCTGTGGCGCCAAAAATGCCCGAGGAGCGCTGCACAAAATGTTTAAGATCGATGCGCACCGGATGGCCTTGCTCGCGAGTCTCGCCGATCACAAATTTTCCCGCTTCATCCCGGCCAAAAATTTCAGCAATATCCCCTTCATTGGCGAGATACACTTTGGAGTGATGGGGCGGCACAGTTTTTACCGGGAGCGGTCGAGGTTGATCCCGCAGACCAGCATCAATCGCAGAAATCCATTGTTGATACTCAGGCGTATCTGGTTCAGGACCCACATCAAACATCAGTGCTGGGAGCACTTCTAAATTCGTGTAAAGTGTCTGACCGTGTAAAAGTTGGGCAATTCCTTGAGGGAAGCGGTCTTCACTCTGCTCGTCCGCAAAACGAGGGTCGGTTGATCCCAATTGAATATCGGTCACCAAGCCGTAAAAGTGCCAGGGGAGGTTTTGGATAACGACAAAAGCACCTTCCTGCACTTCATTCGCTGGAACTTCCAAACGGACGCGAAAACTCTCTTTCAACCCGCCGCCGATTATATAACCAATTTTCTTTCGTTCCATTTTGATCTCCCTAAATTTCGACTGCGTCACCAAGGGCACCGAGAACGGCCATGAGTGTTGGATAATCATCCCGGAGGAGCGCGATCAACTCCTGGGTGGCTTGCTGTGACCAGAGTAACTTACCCGCTTCGTGGTGGGCCGCGTTGGCCTGTTCGATATGCGCAGCCAGCAACTCACCCACCGGAGCATCCTGAGCTCGCAGCACATGCCGGAAATAACCAAAGCGTCCGAATTGCGTGAACTGGCGCAGTTCCTCAGAACTGCATTGGTAGATCACATCCAGGCTGAGGGGAGGGCGCGGCGGCAGCAGATGCTTGATCGTTCCATTCTGTTGGTAACCAACTGTCAGCACACTGATCTCGACTGGAACATTGCGGTTCACACGGTTATCCGCGATGATCTCAGCATCAACATTGTCGGCTGTGACCAGCTGGCGCACGATGCCGTCATCATCAATATGAATATCGTAGATCATGCCATAGATTTGGTAACCATCATGCAAGGGAACCCGTACCAGGCCGCCAAAAGTGGGCGAATCCAATTGGGAAACCCGGCACCCCACCACAAATCCGGTGGTGCCGGCCCGTAATAAACGTCCTATTTCAAATTTATCTGTCATAGAATATCCTTTGATTTATGCGGAAAAAGCCAGAATACTGCGCTGAGTGCGGCGGTGTCCGTCATTCGGCGACTAAAGGACCGCGGTAAAATCCCGGCGCTGATCCTTCGATCGGCACTGCGCCGACCGTCTTCGAGTAAAATTCAGCAGGGCCTACCCACCAAATCACCGCGTAAGCATAATTCTGTGTTCTCATATCACTAAGACTTGCCAGCAATAGCCCTTCCCCGATCCCTCGGCCACGGTAAGGTTCATGCACAGCCATTGGTCCAAAAACTCCCTTCTTCGCAACATCAAAACAGGAAAATCCCAAAATTTTTTCGGGAGGCAGATTGTAAGGATCATTATCCGGCACGGGGATCGGCTGTTTCTCGACCGCTATAAAACAGTTAATCGGGTCACGATCCAAAACGCCAGCGCACTCGGCAGCCCAAATATCAGAAAAATTTGATCCAATCCATGGAACCAGCACACATTTTTCAGATGGAAAAGGCCGCCGGATCTCAACACCTTGCTCCAGGAGGCGTTTTTTAACCGGGTAGTAATCTGGCAGATCATAGAGCTTGACGAGCATATCCGTCATGGCTGCCTCGTTCGTCCGGATAAATCTTTCGTAGCCTGCTTTTCCGATGATAAACCGATTGTTCCTAGTCTACGCTGGATTTCGAGCGAGATCATATTTTCGAGTTGGCGTTTTTCGTCTTGAGTAACAACGGCAACTTCATGAGAGCGGTGCAGCAAATAGGGATAAGTGCGCCCTCCCATGATCCGCGACTGGTGAACCAGCGCCGCGTGGATATCATTGAGCATTTGAGCATCATCCACCACCCAAGACGGAATTTCAACTCGAACCGGATAGGGGTGCTCATCATCTTTACCAACATTGAGATAGAAAAAGTGCAGCGCTAACTCCGCGGTATATTTACTCGCACTACGCGATTGAAATCCCAAATACCGCAGAACGCTCACCAGATTTCAAAATCTCTTTGAACAAGTCCGTATCGGTGATACCGCGCAATGGACGGAAATCTCTGCCAGCCTTTTCGATTTCATTTAAAGGTAAACGCGCAATTTCGAGCAGGCGTACCAACAAGTCGCCCCGCGGCCGGTCAATATACCCCGCGGTGGAGGCACCCAATTTTTGCAATTTCTGCAAAGCCTTCAAATAATCTTTGAAATGTTTCTCATATTCTTTAGCTTCGGGCTCACTCTCTCGTCCAACCCATAGCTCTAAAGGCCCATCCGTCAGTGTGATAATAGGGAGTTGCTGCCCTTCGGCCAGTTCAGCCAAAAGTTGGCGCTCGCGTAAATCCCGCCGCAAGGCCACCAAACGTTCGGTGACGCGCCCTGCCGAAGTGAACATCTGGTCATCATAAAATAAGCGACTGCGAACATCTGTCACCGGCGATTCAGATGACCCATATTGCATTTGAATCGCGCCCACATTGACGAGGCAGTAATCAACCGAGGCGTGCCGGTCGGGATTAATTTGGGAGCCATCTGCTGCCAGAATATTGATATCTTCAGGCAACGCTGGCAACGTAAAGGCCTGGTCGAGATGTTCATCTTTGGGGAGAGCGCAGCGCAAATTGGCATTTAAGGTGAGTGCGGTTTGCACTTTCTCCCGCAGATATTGATTTTTTGACGCGTTTTCTACCAATGTCTCTTGAGCTTGTTCCCTGAGCGCGCGAAAATGCTCTGCCCTGCTGGGTGCTTGTTCCCCCATCTCGATAACCTGCTGTCTGACCTGTTGAAAATCTAAAGCCATTGAAGACCCCAATCCTAGAACAATTGTTTTGAATAATTGTACAGGGAAATCTTGCTTCGTGCAAGGAAAAAATCTACTCCATGGGATACTTGGTAAAAGAATAGGATATATAGGGACACCCTAAAACACGGCAATTCCCAAAGGTCCAAAAAATCTTGAAGATTTAGGAACCATTTTGATTAGCACAACGTTTTGAAAACGTAAATCAACCCAATCAAGAAGGAGAAAAAAACATGCGTAACAAATCAATTTTCGCCATCGTTGTCATTTTCATCGCTGCAGCTTTATTGGTCTTCGTCAGTGGTGCACAGGCGCAAACAGGCACCTCGGAGTCAACGCTCCAGGAGCCGCGGACGATTTCAGTCAACGGGAATGGCACCATCTCGCTAGAACCCGATATTGCATATATCAATATTGGCGTTCACACAGAGGGAGAAAACGCTGAAAAAACGGTTGCCAGCAATAATCAGCAAAGTCAGAATTTATTCGATACGCTCGTACAGGCTGGTATCGCTGAGAAAGATATTCGCACAATGAATTTCAGCATCTATCCTCGCAACAATTACGACCCCGATGGACAAATGACCGGGATCACTTATGTGGTCGACAATACGGTATCTGTAACCGTACGCAATCTTTCAAATATCGGCGCTGTTTTGGATGCCGCAGTTCAGGCCGGAGCCAACAGCATCAACGGCATCCGCTTTGATATTGAGGACCGTGAAGCCGTCCAGCAACAGGCCCTGACAGCAGCAGTGGAAAACGCTCGAGCTCGCGCTGAAGTATTAGCAGGTGCAGCTGAGGTAACTCTAGGCCAGGTGCTTTCCCTGCAGTCATATCTTGGTGGGAGTACTCCTATTCCATACAGCGCAGGTTTCGCATTGGCTGATGCTGCAGCAATGGAAGTTCCAGTTTCTCCCGGCGAGATGCAAATCACCGTTGATGTTAGCGTAGTTTACGAGATCCAATAAAGATTAAAAACACTTTCTCAAATCCCATCTCACGATAAAATGAGATGGGATTTTTTATTCTCTGGGTATTGCCGCGGTTAAGAGCGTGTGTGGGGGTTGTTGTACGTGCAAAGCACGTACAACAACCCCCACAGCTTCTACCTTTAAAGGAAATTCCTAAAGACCCGATTAGTTTATTCACAACCTTGATCTGTGATATGGTAAACTGCAAAACGTGAGTGACCAATATATTTTTTACCCACCTAATCGTCCTGGGTTAATTTTCCACTTGACGACAATTGTCCTTTTGACATTGATAGCCGCCTGGGGACTTTGGCAGGCTGTAAATACCAGTGTCGGGCCGACCTTTATCCTATATCTTGCCCCTTTTTTAATCGCCATATTGACGGTACCATTTCTGATCTATCGCCTCAGCAATCTTGAGAATGCGAGGTATATTTTAGAACGTGACAGCATACAATTGCGATGGGGTTTGCGCGTCGAAATCATTCCAATGATGAAAGTACAATGGGTACGTCCGGCTACTGATCTGGCCAGATCTTTGCGTTTGCCCCCCATCCGCTGGCCTGGTGCAGTGCTGGGAACGCGGCGTCTGCCCGGCGGCACCACAGATATTGAATTTCTGGCATCACAAAGTCGAAATTTATTGGTGATTGCCACATCCGAAAGATTATTTGCTATTTCTCCGGCCCACCCCAATAATTTCTTGCAAGCTTATCAACATTATACAGAAATGGGCTCCCTTCTGACTCCTTCGGCACAATCGGTTCACCCGACGGTACTGATAACGCGGCTGTGGAAAGACCGTACTGCGAGGTACCTGATTTTGGCGGGTGGACTGATTAACTTAGTGTTGTTGATTTGGATCAGTCTGGCAATTCCTACTCTGGAGCAAGTTTCACTTGGGATCACACCCAGCGGTGAACCGCGCCCCCTCATTCCCAGTATTCGTTTGATGCTCTTACCCTTGTTAAATTCCTTTACTTACATGACCAACCTGTTTTTGGGTGCAGCCTTCTTTCGGCGTGATGAGAATCGTCCCCTTGCTTTTTTACTTTGGTTCACCAGTATTTTCGTATCGATTTTATTCCTCGTGGCAACCTATTTTATCTTACGGATAAACTAAGCTTTTCCCCAAGTCCGCATGATTTTTCCCCAACTAATCCCAAGTTATCCACAGTTATCCACAGTTCCATTTCCAGCACTTATCCACAAGTTTTGCGCTGCTGTGGTTGATGGTTTGAAGCTAGAAGAAAACGATGGTTTTTGTCCGTCAAACTTAGGTAAATGCGCTTGGATGTAGAACTCCGATTTCCAACATCATACGCATTTGCTCAAATCAAAAATCTCAATTTTAGCCACAAAAAACGTTATGCAAATTATCATTGGATTTCTTCTAGGCATTTTGGTCAGCCTGACCGCCTGGCGCTTAGGCTCGCTTTCGACCAGTGGCGCGTGGGCCGCCGCCATCACCGGGGGATTGATCTTTGGCTTGGGGGGTTTGCCATGGGCGGCTTTATTGTTGACCTTTTTTATATCATCCAGTGTGCTTTCTAAAGCTTTCAAAAACCGTAAAACAAAAGTCAGCGAGAAATTTTCAAAAGGCAGCCAGCGCGATTGGGAACAGGTATTGGCCAACGGCGGCCTCGCCACACTGCTTGTGATCGCCTCCTCGCTTTTTCCAGACCAACCTGTGATCTGGTTCGTTTATGCCGGAGCGATGTCATCTGTCAATGCCGATACCTGGGCTACCGAAATCGGCGTGCTGAATCCCAAACGTCCTCGCTTGATTACGACAGGCCAGCCCGTCGAACCGGGCACTTCCGGAGGCATCTCCCTCTTCGGAACCCTGGCAACAGTTGGAGGCGCAGCCCTCATCGGGCTGGTGGGAGCAGCATTCTCGCCTGCAGGTGTGCGGCTTGCCTTGATCTTGGCTGCCACCCTTGGAGGCGTTTGCGGTTCCTTTTTCGATTCCCTTTTAGGCGCTACTGTACAGGCGATTTATCGATGTTTTCAATGTGAAAAAGAAACCGAGCGTCACCCTATCCATACCTGCGGGTCAGAGACCATCCACTTCCGCGGCTGGACGTGGCTGAATAATGACCTGGTCAATTTTGTTGCTTCACTGGTGGGGGGATTTATCGCACTCGGAGTTTTTTTCTTATGTTCCAATTTTCAGTAATTTGATTTCGCATTCTTTGTAAAATCAAAACAGTTCGCCAAAAAGCGACTGCCGCCATACCGTGGGCCAAAACCGCAAACAGCGGTGGCGTTTCAAAAGTGTAGTAGGTCCAACATTCACGCGTAGTGCCCCAAAGCTCGAGGAAATATCCCAGCACAGAACCAGCTGCAAAGGTCAGCACGGCCACGCGGTGATTGGTGGGTGTCAACGTTAGCAAGGCAACCAAAATCAGTGCCAGAATGGTGAAAGATTTATCCAGTGTTTGCCAGACGAAAGAGAGCATCAAAGCAAAGAAAGCGGGGAAGATCAGCCAATAAAGAACTTTGAATAACTGCGCAGGAACCCAAAGCAATACAAAGTTTTTCCCCTTGTGGTTCTTCGTAGGTTTTGGGGTTTCCCGAAATCCCCGTCGCAATATCCGCACCAAGCGATCAATTGAGAGGCTCGCAATCGGCCAGGCCGGGATTATCCACAATGGGGGGCGTTCATCCGTGTAATACCACCAGATTTCAGTTTGCGTTCCCCAACTCTCGATCACGAGCCCCCCCACAAAACCAACAAAGACGATCCAGGCATCCACTTTCAGATCAGCGCCAGCCATAATCAATAGCGACATGACCAGCCAGATGCCAACCAGCAGCCAATCAAAATACAGCCACCAGGAACCGTTCCAATCGATATAGGCCAGCACTTCTTCGGCCAATGGCCACCAGGCATAAACAATCAATCCGCACAGCAGCAAAAAGGCACTCAGCAAATAGTAGCTGTGACGCGTCCAGCCCAAGGAACGGGCCACCCGGCGGAAGATAGAGGGCTTATTGGTCGACTCTTGCATAGCAGAATTGTAACTGCCCCTGATATAATCGGGCAAGCAGCAAGTCAGAAGTCACAGGTTGCAAGCGACAAGCCATAAGCACACTTGCATACTGAACCTTTTGACTCATCCACCTAACACTGGAACACCTGTTACCCTATGATCCCCATCAACCTTTCCATCTCTGGCTTTCTCTCCTATCGTGACCCGGTAGAAATCGATTTCAGCAATTTCAATCTGGCCTGTATCGCGGGCTCGAATGGCGCGGGCAAATCTTCGATCCTCGACGCTATCACCTGGGTGCTGTTTGGACAAGCCCGGAAACGGGATGAATTTCTGATTAACACGCAATCGGAGGTGGCAGAAGTCACCTTGGATTTTCAATATGAGGGCAATTTGTATCGAGTGAGCAGAGCGAATCCCCGGGGGAAAACGGGAGTCCTGGAGTTTCACATTGCCCAAAATTGGGAGGCTTCTCTCAACTCTTCGCCCTCGACCGTCCACGACTGGAAACCGCTTACAGAGCACACTACGCGGGTCACCCAAAGCCGGATCGAAGAAACCCTCCGTCTCGATTACGACACCTTTATCAATGCGGCTTTCTTCCTGCAAGGGAAAGCCGACCAATTCACCCAGCAGCGCCCTGGCGACCGCAAACGCATTTTGTCCAGCATCCTGGGGCTCGAAACGTGGGAAATCTACCGCCAACGCACAGCCCAACGGCGCAGAACAATCGAAGGGGAAATCACTGTGCTCGATGGGCGGTTGTCAGAAATCAACGCTGAACTGAGCGAAGAAGATACGCGCAAATCTCGTTTGGCTGAACTAGAAACGGATCTCGAACGATTAGGGGTCACTAGAGCTGCACAAGAATCTACGCTGGAGAATATCAAAAAGATAGCTGCCACTTTGGATGAGCAGCGTAAACTGGTAGACAACCTGGCCCGTCAATTGGATGCCGCCCAAACCCGGATGTCCGAACTGGAACTTCGGACGGCATCGCGTCAAAAAGAAAAAGAAACGCACGCCGAAATTATTGCGCGTCAAGCTGAAATCCAAAGCGCTTACCAGACCCTGCAAGCAGCCCGCAGCGAATTAGTACGCTGGGAAGAAATTAGCGCGCAATTCCGTGAATATGAGAAACGCCGCCAGGAACCACGCACCCAAATTGAAGCCGAGCGCGCCCGTCTGCTCCAAGAACGAGAATCTCTCGAAACACAACAGTCAAAACTCAATGAAGAACTGTCAAACCTCGGCAGTTTGCAAACCTCCATCATTTACTGCAAAGCTGAAATTTCGACTCTTCAATCGCAGCTTGAAAAACGCAAATCCCTGGAAACTAAATTGCAATCTGCAAACGAGCAGCTGGCAAATTCCAAAGCTGAAAACCCGCGCTTGAAAGCCGAAATGGACGAACTGAAAAACCGCATTGAACAGCTCACTGGGACGGAGGGAGCGGCATGTCCCCTGTGCGGGCAGCCACTCAGCAGTGAAGATCGTCAAAACCTGATCGATGAACTCTCCACACTGGGCACCTCGATGGGAGATAAATTTCGCGCGAACAAAAAACTACTCGAAGAAGCTGGGTCTCGAGTCACCGATCTGCAAACGAAAATCACTGAACTTCAAGCGGTGGACGATGAACTTCGCATTCAGACCCGCGCGCTGGACCAGTTGACAACACAAGTTGAGCAAACCGAAGCCCGTCAACAAAATTGGGAAAAAGGAGGTGCACCGCGACTGGATGAAGTTTCTCTTGCCCTCGCAAGCGAAACCTTTGCTCCTGAAGCGCGAGCCGTTCTGGCTGATATTGACGCGGAACTCAAAGAGATTGGCTACGATGCGGCTACCCATGACGAGGTTCGCCGGGCTGCTGCGGATCTGTCTGTCGAAGAAGAACATCGTGCGCTCGAACGGGCCCAGGCCGCCATTGAACCCCTCGAAAATGAGCTCGCCAATCTTGATGCTCAAATCTCTAATCTGCATTCTGCCAACTCTACCCAACAAACTGAGTATGATGAGGCAGTCGCTGCCTTGGCTGCAGCCGAGGCCTCGGCCCCTGATGTCCGCCAAGCCCAAACGGATGTGCTCAATATTCAGCAGCAAGAAAATCAACTCCGCATGGAGGTCGGCGCAGCGCAGCAGAAAGTGAATGTGCTTGATGACCTCAAAAAACGGCACAAAACATTTGAGCTTGAACGAGAAGGATTCGCGCAACAAATTGGGCAGCACAAACAACTGGAGCGAGCCTTTGGCAAAGATGGAGTACCCGCTTTATTAATTGAGCAGGCACTGCCCCAAATTGAAGCCAAAGCCAACGAGATTTTAGAACGCCTCAGCGATGGCAATATGTCGGTGCGGTTCCAGACCCAGCGCGAACTCAAAACGCGGGAGGATCTCAAAGAAACGCTGGACATCGTCATTTCTGATAGTGCTGGAACCCGTGATTATGAAATGTTTTCTGGCGGCGAGGCTTTCCGGGTCAATTTTGCGATTCGTCTGGCGCTATCAGAGGTACTCTCTCAACGTGCGGGGGCGCGTTTGCAAACGTTAGTCATTGATGAGGGCTTCGGAAGTCAGGATGCCCTCGGGCGTCAACGCTTGATCGAAGCCATCAATACCGTCAAATCAGATTTTGCCAAAATTTTAGTCATCACGCATATCGAATCACTCAAGGATGCTTTCCCCACCCGCATCGAGGTTGAGAAAACGCCTCGGGGTTCTACCGTCAATATCGTTTAAGAAAAACTCAATCTAAGCAAAAAAAGATGGCTCCCACATCAAAATCCTTACTCCAATCCCGTTACCCTTTTAGGAATCTCGTTTTCCAGGGAGGCGGGGTCAAAGCTTATGTTTATCACGGGGTTTTGCGAGTATTGGATGAGCATGGAATTTTGCCACAAATTGAACGCGTAGCTGGCACTTCGGCGGGGGCAATGCAAGCAACCATGCTGAGTTTTCGGTTGAGCACCGCAGAGACCATCGATCTCTTCAAGACCGTGGATTATTCGAAGATTCGATCCTTACACCCACCCGACAAAGAAATCAAAAATACGGGTTTGTTAGACGCTCAACTGGAACGAGTGCGCGGTAATTTGGATGCCGCTAATCGTTTTTTTCGTTCCTTTGGATTGTATTCCGTTGATTACCTGCAAGATTGGCTGCACAGCACCATCGCTAATTATTGTGGTGGAAATAATCGGGCTACTTTTGCAGATTTCCGTGACCGAGGTTTTCGGGATTTGTACACGACCGCAGTCAATATCACTCAGCAGCGAGCTGAAATATTCTCTGCTGAAACCACCCCTGATGTGGCTGTGGCCGATGCGGTAATTATGTCCGCGGCGATCCCTTTCTTTTTCGAGGCGATTCAATTTGATGGCAAATCCATCGGGCAGGGTGATTACTATATCGATGGCGGTGCCCTCAGCAATTATCCGTTGACGATTTTTGATGATGTCCGATTTAAAGAACAAAGCAAACATTTCACTTATGGAATCAATTGGGAGACGCTGGGCTGCCAACTTTTCACCCCGGATGATTGCACAAATCGCAATACCGAAATCACCAATATCCTGCAGTATGCCGAGAACATTATCGAAACCATGGGGGAAGCTCAAAAGGTTGCAGTAGAACTGCGTACCGTAGACCGCTGGCGCTCGATGAGCATCAGCAATTGCTGCGTTGCCACCACTGATTTCGACCTGCTACCAGAGGACGACAACCCCAAATATATCGAGATGGTTCAAACCGGTGAAAGTGCTGCCCGTGAATATTTGGAAAATTACCGCTTACCTACGGATCGGTTTGCAAATATCAAAGGTGCGCTGGCAAAATATCTTAACCTGTAATTATTAGAAACATTCCCAATTAATTTAGCAAAAGTTTGGGACACAGATTTTACAGATTGCACAGATGCACTTCGACCCAAATCGCCAGCAACATTGTAGATGCCAGCCGCCTGCAGTTGCTGGTAGAAGCCATTCAACGTGTGCATCGGATTTTGAGTGAAGTCGATCAGCAGCGCCTGGCGGAAAGCTTTGAACCTTACCTCAAGGGCACCGCTGGGCACTACACCTACCGCGTGAAGGGCCAGGAAGCCGTTCAGGAACATCTCCAGCAAGTCGGCTCTGCCATCTACCCTTTGTTGACAGAACTGCAGGATGGCTATGGCGCTGACCCCGTCTACCAGGTGCTGGCACGCATCTTTGCAGAGAACTACAAGCTGGTCCAGAGCTAGGTCTGCCCCAAAGAAAACCGGGAACTGACCTCCGGCAGCCTGCAATCGGTAGACGATCTTGAAGCCAGCTATCGCACCAAAGGCCAGGCCCACTACAAAGGCTATGTCGCCAATGTTACGGAGACTTGTAATCCAGAAAATGATCTCCAGTTGATCACCAAAGTGCAGGTGGCTCCCAATAATGTCGATGACAGCCAGTTATTGGCCAGATTTTAATAACAACAAACCAGCATGCGGGTTTACACCTGCACGATTACCGCATGTAAAAGTGTTCCTGGCATTTGGGTCCGTTTTTCTGACCCAATTTTATGCGGGAACATATCTATTGGTAGAAAGTTAGAAGCTCATAAAGGTATCCGTTGCGAAAATTAAAAATCTTATTCATCCTTTGCGGCGCTATCCCAATATTAACCATCCCACAGAACGAAGCAACAATTGCAACCACCGCTCCGATTCTGTTGAATCAACCGCCAGCTATCATTCTGTTTATTGGCGACGGAATGGGAGATGCCCATCGGATGGTTGGGCGCTGGGCTGCTGTCGGACAGGACGGTCAACTCAATATGGACACCCTGTCCGTAACTGGATGGTCTAAAACTGACAATGTTTCTGGGGATTTAACGGACTCCGCCGCGGCAGCAACCGCAATGGCGACCGGAGAAAAAACTTTCAATGGACGCATCAGCATTAGCCCCTCCAGAGAATCTCTACCCACAATTTTAGAACAAGCCCTAGAAAAGGGCTGGTATGTTGGTTTGGTCAGCACCACGCAAATTTCCCACGCCACTCCTGCAGCTTTTGCGTCTCATGTTCTCAGCCGCAGCAATTACACAGAGATTGCTTTACAAATATCTAGTGCAAATATCAATGTACTGCTGGCTGGCGGTGAAGACGATTGGCTGCCCGAGACTGAAACCGGGTGCCACCCGAACGCTGGGCACCGAACTGATGAGCGCAATTTGATCAGCGAAGCCATCAACCAGGGATACACCTATGTTTGCGGTACCGCAGATTTTTCTGCCTTGGATTTAGACAACACATCAAAATTATTAGGTCTCTTCGCCGATGATGGGATGCAGCGACCTCACAATCCAACCCTGGAACAGATGACGGCGGCAGCAATTGAAGTCTTATCGCAAGACCCCGATGGTTTCTTTTTGATGGTCGAAGGCGGCCAAATTGACTGGGCAGCACATGCTAACGACGCTGAGAACGTGATCGGCGAGGTACTCGGTTTCGACGCCGCTGTTTCTCTGGGGCTTGATTATACCCAGACAAACCCGAATGCACTTGTCATTGTCACAGCCGATCACGAAACTGGTGGCATGAGCGTGGATTTATCGCCGAGCGGGACCATTGATGAAGACGGACCTTTTTATATGCCAGATGGTACTCCCTTCTTCGTCAATTGGACCACAACTGTCCATACTGGTGTCGATGTGCCCGTTACCGCTGAAGGACAACTCTCAAACCAACTCACAGGAATGTATGAAAACACGCATATTTACGAAACCATGCGCCGGGTTTTACGATGGGAAATCGTTCTACCCGTTGTTCATAAATAATCCACTTAGAATCAGCTTCCAATTATCGAGTACAATCTGGACACACCAACAAAGAACATTTTGTTTTGTGCAATACTGAAATTAAATGCCCTGGAGCATCCTATGGAACTACTCAACAAATCTCAACAAGCCTTGCTGACCGAAGAGCGCGATTTACTCACTGATCTGCGGGTCGCTCTGGTCAAATTCGATGCCACAGAAGAAGATCAAGAGACCCTCGAAAAATCGATTGCTCAATTGGATGATTTCTTTTTACTGGTGATCGTGGGTGAATTTAATGCAGGAAAGAGCGCTTTTATCAATGCTTTGCTGGGGCAGCCGATCCTCAGGGAGGGCGTCACCCCTACAACTACTCGCGTTAACGTTTTGCGCCACGGCGAGGATGAAGGCCGCGAGGTGGATAATGATCACCTGCACATCATCCATGCCCCCGTGGATCTGCTGTTGAATCTTTCGATTGTGGATACACCCGGCACAAATGCCATCATCCGTGAACATGAGATGATCACGAATCAGTTCGTCCCGCGGGCCGATTTGGTGCTCTTTGTGACTTCCGCAGACCGACCCTTCTCGGAGAGTGAACGCGCCTTTATGGAACGAATCCGTGATTGGGGTAAAAAAGTGGTTGTCGTTCTCAACAAAGTTGATCTACTTAATAATGATGCCGATTTAGAGGAGATCAAAATATTTGTCAATGAGAATTCAAGCAAATTATTAGGGATCACACCGGATTTCTTCCCTGTAAGCGCACGCCAGGCCCTCAAGGCCAAACAAGGTCAACCCCAACTCTGGGATGAGAGCCGCTTCGAGGCCCTGGAAACTTATATTCAGGCTAATCTCGACGAGGGCAGCAGAATCCGCTTGAAGTTGCTAAATCCTTTAGGGGTCGGCGAGCACCTGGTGGGCCGCTATCTGGAGGTCGTCCAAGGGCGATTGGAACTCCTAAAAGAAGATTTTGTCACGCTAGAAGACGTCGATCAGCAGCTCGAAATTTACGAGGAAGATATGCGGCGTGATTTTGAATTCCGCATGTCAGATATTGAGAAAATCCTTTATGAGATGGAACAGCGGGGACAGGATTATTTTGACGATACGATCCGGTTAGCCCGAGTGATTGACTTGACCAAAAAAGAGCGCATCCGCCGAGAATTTGAGCAAAAGGTTGTAGGAGATGTGCCAACCCAGATCGATGCTCGGGTAGGTGAGATGATCGACTGGCTGGTTGAAACGGACCTGCGCCAGTGGCAAGCAGTCACAGAACATTTAGCCGAGCGCCGCCGCCAATATAAAGGCCGCATTGTCGGCGGCTCTGAGATCGGCGCGTTTCATTCTGAGCGCGAGCGTCTGATTGATGGTGTCGGGCGTGCAGCCAGGGATGTTGTCGATGGTTACGATAAAACCCAGGAAGCTCGGAAAATCGCCGCGGATATTCAAAACGCGGTGGCTGCCGCGGCAGTTCTGGAAGTTGGTGCGGTTGGATTGGGTGTGATTGTCACCGCGCTGGCAACGACGATGGCAATCGATGTCACGGGCGTCATCCTGGCGAGCGGCTTGGCCTTAATCGGATTGTTCATTATCCCCGCCAAACGGCGGCAGGCCAAGAAAGATTTAAAGAAAAAGTTGCTGAGATGCGCGAAACCTTAGTGCAATCGCTGCGGGCACAGTTTGAACGCGAAATTCAACGGAGCATTGATAATATCAAAGAGGCCATCGGCCCATACTCTCGCTTTGTGCGCGCCGAGGGCAGCAAACTCGAAGGAACACGTCAGGCTTTGGATGATTTTCAGGTAAATTTGGGCAGGTTGCGGGGGAGAATTGAAAGCGCAGATTAAGTGCTTCGATTCGAGCGCGACAAAACCCCAAGCTTGTTCAGCAAAGGCCAAAGATTCTCTGGAACAGCAGCATCCCCAACCTGGACAGAATGCTGCTGATCTGCGGTTTCAATGCTTAGCGTATATTGGAACTGATCTGCGCCTGGAGGATGGGAGGGAATAATTTCTGGCAGGGTGAAAAAATCAGCCGCCGTTACCAAATCTTCGAGTTCCTGTGCTTCGTTTGCTGAGAGGCTGTCTACAGCGATCTCGAAGGACATCACCATCCCAGCAAAACCACCCATCCGTTGATAAGATATTTTCATCTCAGCGGCTCAACCTTTGGGTTCGATCATCGCCCGCACAGAATCCAAGAATTGCACCATCACGGTCGAACAACCCTCGCCGCCGCCATTCTCTCCGCCTCCGCCCCCACCTCCTCCTTCATCGATGCCAATCCCAACTGCACTCCATCCATTCTTTACAGCCTGCTGCTCAAGGCTGCCGTTTCCATAAAGGCTGCCAGCCACAAGATAAGTTTGCTGCGCCGCTTCCGTAAAAACTGAGGTTGATGATAAACGATCCCGCAAGGTTACATACCAAATTTGCCCGGCTTTCTCCCAGGCAAACCCACCCATTTCCATAGCGGTGGCATAAAAGGCATGATTGGGGATTCCCGAATTGATATGCACGCCGCCGTTGTCGTAATCCACATCTTTGTAGTCACTCATATGTGCGGGTTGAGGGTCACTGCCAATGACTGGATCATTATAGGCAGTTCCTGGCGCTTTCATGGAGCGGATGCCGACACCATTAACATTGCGCGTGAACAGTCCTTCGCCGATGATCCAATCCGCCTCACCTGGGGTTTGATTGCGCAATTTCTGTTTTACCAGTGATCCAAAAACGTCCGAAAAAGATTTGTTCAGAGCACCGGACTGATCCCGATAAACGAGGCCCGCTTCAAATTGCGTTACACCATGAGTCAGCTCATGGGCGATGATGTCAAGCGCAATCGTGAAACGATTGAAGAGCCTTTGAGATTCAGGCAGATCTTCGTCTCCATCACCATATACCATCTGCCGCCCATTCCAGAAGGCATTGTCATATCCGACCTTATAATGGACGGTAGAATCCAACCGCATACCGTTACCATCGATCGAATTACGCGCATAAGATTCCATAAAGAGATCAAACGTCGCGCCAGAACCATCAAAAGCTTCATCCACAGCCAGATCACCTGTGGGAGGGTCACCTTCGGTTCGAGCCAAAATCCCTGGGAGGCTGGAGCCGTTATTAGCCGTAAAGATATTCCGTTGTTTCGCACCGACTGCCACGGGTTTGATAAGATCTACCATTTCTGCCATCACGGCGCGTTCAGCCCGCAGGCGCGCTGACGAAGTCATCGCATTTATAGCTTTTTCTCGCTGTTCTGGTGACCCATTTTCAGCGATATTCTTATTGATATGAGGTGGAATTATGCACTCAATTGAGTGTATATCAGGATTTATTTTTTTACTCCTTTTGGAAAAATCTCCCCTTCGGATCAATCAGGAAAGATCGCCCATTTCAGACCAATATTATCAGTATAGAAAAAGTTGCTTTCTGAGTCAAGTGAGTAGCATATTAACTTTTAGAATATTCTTGGCTTGATTGGATCAAAAGTTAGTATAAAGGCTCTGAGAAATCCACCCCTTCCAGCCCATAGCCACTCTATAATTTACCTTGCAAAATCGTGCAACAGGAGCACGATCAACAATATCGTGGTCAATGTATCATCAAATATCCCAAATACAGAGGATCATATCATTCTCTATCTCTGAAATCAGATTCGTACAGTCACCATGCAAGCTTCAACGAAGCCGTTCATCATCTCCTGTCACATCTCGGCTGGGGTACTCCCTTCTTCTTGCATACGCTTAATCATCTTTCCCATCATCGTGTTAGACATTTGCTCTTTCATTTTAGGGATAGCGTGTGTTGCCGCTGCGACGATGATTTTCGCCTTCATTTTTGAGCTTTTATAATACTACAAGTCATTAATTTCTCAGGAAGGTTTAAAGCCAAATTTGTTCGCTCCTTTTCGAGAATCTTTTAATATATCTAAATGATCACCGGAACTGTCAAAGAAATATAATCGTCTAAAGTCACATATCAAAGCAGGCTAATTTCTAGTAAAAGGAACCTAGACAATGATTATTAAACGGTTAAAAATGGCACTGCTGGGATGTCTGGCGCTAGTATTGATACAATGTAACTCGTTTGATGCAAGCCAAGCTGCATCTAGTACAACACCCCAACCGAATTTAAATAACGATACTCAAATGAATCCTACCACTTATCCTACGGCTGATCCCAGCTTGCAAAACTTGATCGATGAGGCAAAAAGTGATTTAGCTCAACGCCTAGAAATTCCGATCCATCAAATTATCTTAGTCGAAGCCAAGGAAGTGGTCTGGCCCGATTCCAGCCTGGGGTGCCCGCAACCTGGTATGGTGTATAAGCAAGTGCCCGAGGATGGTGCATTGATCATTTTACAGGTTTCAGACAAAAACTACGAGTACCATATTGGTGGTAACCGCGGTGTATTCCTTTGTGAAAAATTACCTGAAAACTCCGATAAAATAATCCCAATCGATATTACTAAACTTACACCTAGCTCACCCGATAAAAACTTTTCCATACCTGCAACACCCGAAGATAGCATCCCACCCGGTGAAGACCAATAAAGAGAAAAGTGCTTTAACAACTCCAAGAGACTATTTTTTCTTAAAGCACAGCCGCCCACAGAAAATCCGTGGGCGGCTATTTTATTCCAAAGCAAGCTTACAAACTGCTCGTTGGTTTACAGATATTCGGGATTAAGGAACATCTACCTCTACCAGGGTGAAACCCATAAGGCCAACATCACCTGTATGCGATACTGCACCCAGATAGCTGGTTCCAGCTGTCAATCCAGACCAGCTTAGATCGATTGTTTCGGTTGCACCGAGTACAGCAGAAGCTGGCGCACTATCAACAACCAGGCTGCCGCCACTAGCCAATGGAACTTCCCAATAATGAAGCGTATAAGGAAGCGGTTCATTTGGCACAGACCAGCCATGGACAACCAAGGTGTAGGTGTCATCGGCCGGTAATACTACTTCGATCAACTCATCAGTACCGCCGGCGGTACTGGAGGCAATAATATTGCCAGCAGAGTTCTCCAGGAACAGATCGATATCATCATCACCCGGGATGACCAATGACCAACGGAGGAAGGCTGCACCCGTGACTGGGAAATCAATCCTTTGTACGCCCACGGGGGAATTGTCACCACTTGGATACGTCTGGTCAGGGTCCTGTCCAATTTCGCCACTGGTTGGCGCATCGGCAATCAGGCCGTGTGGTGCAGCAGCATAACTGCCTGTATAGCCAAATTGTACATCGAAGCTGGCAGAACCTGTCTCACCAACGCTAGAAACCCCGGAGGGAGCGCTAAAGAGCGCACCGCGTACTGCAATCGGGCTGCGCACATTGAAACCGCTACCTTTCCAAGTCAGAGAACCAAAGCTCCACTCTCCAACTGCTCCACCACCATTATTGGTGATAACCACCTCAAAGGTAGCTGACTCCCCTGGATCAAGTTTCATCCAGTTTGGATGAACAGTTACATCGTAGCCTGGAGGTGCAGCAACGTTGGCTATATAAACCGCCTTTGTTTCTGCAACGTTTGTAACGGTTCGGACAACGGTCTGAGAACCAGCTAACTCACTAACGCCGATAGACGGGAGGTTGAGGTTATAAGGCTCAAAGGGGATACCAAGTCCTTCAAGGAAAACACAGCTTCCTGGAGTAAAGACACCCCAGTTCATACCACAGGTAAAGGCCGCATATTCATACAAACCTGCATCATAAACCAATCCAGGTTGGACAATGGAGCCCTTCCTATGCCACACACCACCCGGTTTGATATGACCAGCACCCATGTCGAACGGATCAGCAGGGCTGAAACGATCATTATCAAGGACTTTCTGGTAGGAGGTTGTCATCAGGGCAGACTTCGCTGCCGCAGCGCTCCATTCTGGATGAGCCTGCTTTAGTAAAGCAAACACACCAGCTACATGCGGGCTAGACATTGAGGTTCCTTGAATGGCTGCAAACATCTCACCGGGAATCCCGTCAGTCGAGAGCGGTGAATAGCCAGCAAGAATTTGGGTGCCTGGTGCAGTTACATCCGGCTTAATAAGATCTGGTACAACTGGGTTGGGGCCGCGTGAAGAAAAGATGGTCATCGAGGGCGCATATGGCCAAGCCCTTGTAAGAGGACCTTTCGGAGTTCGAGTAGCAATTCTCGCTATAGGATTGTCTTCAGCTGCTATATAAGCCTTAATGGCTAATCCAACAGTTTGATCAACATGTACCGATGGAACCCAATGCGAGTTGGTTGCCAGATTATCTACATCATTATTGTTATACATGATCATCCCGACACCACCGGCCTGGAACACGGCAAGGCTTTTGTCTGCCCGCGCAATTGATCCACGACGGCAAAGGACGATCTTGCCTTCCACTAGCGATGGATCCAGGGTTCCTGGGATACACAGATCACCACCTGCAAATTCCGCATCCACTAATTGTTCCCAACTTGCAATTCCATCTGTGAGGGAGGCACCGGTATAGTAATCGCGGTTACCTAGTTTGATAATACCGGCGAAAAATCGTTTTTGAGTGCTGGCGCCAACGGTTGTCATCCAAGGCATGGTGCCAGGGTTACCAAGAGTGGCAGCACCGGGACCAGAGTTCCCTGCCGAGGTGGCTACAAACACACCTGCTTCGGCAGCAAACAAGAAGGCAATCTCATCTGCTCCGGGTCCGCCTGCACCACCACCGATGGAGTAATTGATTACATCTACGCCGTCCGCGACTGCTCGATCAATCGCGGCAGCCAGGTCAGAAGTGAAACCACCGAGGGCACCAAGACCTTTATATGCAATCACATGCGCACGGGGCGCTATACCTGAGATTGTTGCTACTGGAAATCCATACATTACGGCATCCACACCAGCATTACCAGCCGCTGTAGAAGCTGTATGAGTACCATGTCCACCATCATCACGAGCCGAATTGAATTCAGTGGGATCAGCACCGATCACAGCACGATAGGTATCTAAGACCTGATCTGCACCAATTAATTTATTGTTACAAGTGAAAGGCACGTCAGCTGGGTTATGGGCCGTATTTCCAAACTCACAAGGCAGCGGACCGTTCGGAGGTGCCGGGAATGTCCCGTCATCAGCAAATGAAGGGTGCTCAGGCCAGATGCCGGTATCAATAATACCCACGACCACACCCTCGCCTGTAAACCCTGTATCATACGCGCCACCGCGCACGGTCAGGCCCAGAAATTGCGGGCTGCTGTCCGTTTCTATATAACGCATCTGGTCTTCCAGAACCATTGCAACACCCGATTGCGATTTTATAGCCTTAGCTTCAGCTTCTGTTAAAATTGCTGAGTAACCGTTCAAAGCAACCGTATATGTATTCACTTTCGCACTAGCATCTACACCAGCGGCTGCCAGCGAAGCCTCGTGTGTCTTTTCTAGAAATGTTTGATACGCTTGAACTTGAGAGCTATTTAGATTTATCTTTTCCCCTAGGTCCGGTTTTGTCGCACTAAATTGTCCAATTTCACCTTCATAAGCAATAAGCGGATCGTTTCTCATGACGACGATAAACGACCTCGCCTCATCTTTTACAGCTGGTGCTTGGCTGTCCTGGGCAAAAACTGATGTCACCGTGGTCAGTGTTATTGCCAGAATGATAAAAATATTAAAAAACTTTCTTTTCATTTTCTGATTTCCTCCAAGGTTTGTTGCTCTTAATTAGTAATTTCGATTTCACGACCTAATGGAAAATTTTGGTTCCTTTTATCAGATAATTCGAAATTCGCTTTGGTTCACCTCCTTTCGTACTGAAAACAACTCATCGTCCAATATCTCCAAATGGTTCATTGATTGTTTTATAGATAAACCAGAAAAACCGGCCATCGTGGCCGGTTTCGCTACTGGCTCCCCGCAAGCTGGTTTCTAATTAGCGACCATCTAAGGCTTGCGGATCAACGCCTCCACTTGAAATCAAGGAAGATTTTGTAGATTGGGACATCTTCATTATACAACAGATTTAGAAATTTGCTACAGAGTTTGACAAATTTTAATGAAATGGAGAATTCATCGTTGACAATATTCACCATCAAAGTGTAAATTTGTTACCAAGCTACCCTTATCTGCTTCCAGAATTATTGTTTGTCGGAACCTGAAATCATCCTGAACTTTATCAAGATCGGAACAGACATTTATGAAAACAGCAAATATTGTCATCTGTGGTGCGGGGATCGCAGGAATATCTACAGCTTACTATCTGGCTGTGCATCATGGGATAAAAGAAGTTCTCCTGGTTGATGAACGTGCCCCATTAACATTGACCAGCGATAAATCCAGCGAGTGCTACCGGAACTGGTGGCCTGGTCCAGGTAATGAGATGATCGCGCTGATGAATCGATCAATTGACCTGATGGAGGCACTGGCAGAGGAGAGTGGTAATATTTTTCATATGAATTGGCGGGGATATTTATATTTGACAGCCGATAGAAATCGCCTCCCACAATTTGAGAAAATAGCTGTAGATATTTCTTTATTGGGAGCTGGTCCTTTGAGAATTCACAGAGTAGATGGTAATAACCCAAGATACTTACCAGCCCCACCTAACGGCTTTCGAGACATCCCTAACGGCGCAGATTTACTTCTTGACCCTGTTCTAATCCAAAACTATTTTCCATATTTGGCTGAGAATATCGTAGGCGCGTTGCACGTCCGCAGGGCGGGTTGGTTTAGTGCGCAGCAAATGGGCGTTTATATGCTGGCTCGGGCGCGTGCTCATGGTGTGAGATCGCTGAATGCACGCATTAGTGGTGTCGAAATCACTGGCAACGAAATTCAGGCGGTGAAATTGAGCAATGGAAATTCCATTACTACACGCAATTTCGTTAATGCAGCAGGACCATTTACAGCTCAAATCGGTAAAATGATGGGGATTGAATTACCAATTTCTAACCAATTGCATCTCAAGGCTGCCTTTCGGGATCCACTTGGAGTCTTACCCCGTAAGACGCCTCTTTTAATTTGCAATGATCCACAGATATTACCCTGGAGCAGTGAAGAACGTCAGTGGCTCGCAGATGATGCGGATACCCGTTGGTTGTTGGAGCACCTCCCTCCCGGCGCACATACCCGCCCCGAGGGAGGTGAAGAAAGTGAAATCATCCTCGCTTTATGGGATTATCATGCGGGCAGACGAAGTGATAACACCACACCACAAATTCCGCCGCCTTTAGATCAGATATTCCCCGAAATTGTGCTGCGTGGGATCGCCTCGATATTGCCGCAGTTTAGCGAATACTTTGAGCGCGTACCACGTGCTATGTTGGATGGTGGTTACTATACTCATACACCTGAAAATCGGCCTTTGATTGGTCCATTATCAGTAAAAGGAGCTTATATCGTCGGAGCCTTATCAGGATTTGGGATGATGGCAGCATGCGGGGCTGGAGAATTACTAGCCGCCTATATTACCAAGGGTAAATTACCTCCTTATAGTCAGGCATTCACCCTTGAGCGATATGACGACCCATCCTACCAAAAATTACTAGAAAATTGGGAAAATCAAGGTCAACTATAAAACTAATCATTGCTACAATCCGAGTTACTTTCAAATCTTACTTTCTGCTTTAGGAGAACGCGATGACGCATCACCACCCTATCGTTTTATCATCCTGGGAGCAGGACGCTAGGGAACCGCGGCTGCCTATGATCTCGCTCGTTTCGGCGAGGCTGCTCAAATCACATTAGCTGATATTGATTTCACCGCCGCTCAGAAAGCTGCGAAACGCGTCAACCAACTTACTGAAAGCGATGTTGCTATACCGATCCAATTAGATGTCAGCGATGTCGATCAACTCAAAGCCGCCCTCAACGGTTACGATGTTGCCCTCCGCGCGGTGACCTATTACTTCAACCTGGCAATCACTAAAGCCTGCATCGAAGCCAGTGTTTCTCTCAACGATATGGGCGGTCATACAGGCGTAATCCGCGAACAGCCTGCACTGGATTTAGAGGCCAAAGCTGCTGGTATCAGTATCGTCCCCGATTGTGGCATGGGGCCAGGATTGATTACCACAATGGCCGCTTACGCGATGAAGTTACTCGATCCTCCTCGAGAAATCTTCATCTACGACGGTGGGTTACCCCAAAATCCGATACCTCCCTGGAATTATCAGGCCACGTTCCACATCAATGGCCTTACCAACGAAATGGATGGGCAAGCCTTCTTCATCCGTGATGGGGAAGTGACTCCGGTCGATAGTCTCACAGAGCCTGAGTTTATCGACTTTCCTCCGTTAGGCCGCCTGGAAGCTGAAGTTACATCGGGTGGGTTTTCTACCTCTCCGTGGACTTTTCAGCCGCGGTTGAAAACCTACGAAAACCGGACCCTGCGCTATCCTGGTCATTTCGAATGGCTGCGAGCGTTCAAAACTTTAGGTTTATTTTCTGAAGATCCACTTCAGGTAGGTGAACAAACGGTGATCCCCTGCGAGGTATATCACACGTTATTGGCACCCCATATATCAGCAACTGAAATCAAGGATGTTTGTGTGATCCGCGTGATCGGTAAGGGCATCAAAGATGGAGTAGATGCCACAGTTACCATCGACCTGGTTGATTATTTCGATCCCAAAACTGGCTTCACTGCGATGGAGCGGCTGACCGGCTGGCATTGCGCAATTATGATGGGGTTCCAAGCGCGAGGCTTGGTTCCATCAGGTGGTATCCCTATGGAGACTGCGGTGCAACCTAAAGATTCTATGGGTGAAGTTAAAAAACGTGGTATTGAGTTCACCGTTCAATGGTAGCGACGCGCTTGAAAATTGCATCGGTTTGATATTTGCGGAAAAGCAAAAGAAGCGAAACTCGGCTAAAAGTTTCGCTTCTTTTATTGTACAGCTTGTTTCTCAAACGAAATACGTTTTGGTGTCTGGGAAATGCCCTAAGCACGGCAGTTCCCAAAGAACCAATAAATTTCTAAATTTTTATTACCGGGTTACCAAGGGTAAGTAGATGAAAACTGGTGACTTACAGCTCTGAACTTTGACATCATCCAAATACCAGCCTTCTTTTCCAATCGAACTATCGGTTCCCAAACGGTAGCGGAATTTGACGGTCTGGCCGGCGTAGGTATCCAAATTTACGACACTATTGATCCAACCTGTTGAGCTACCACACCAGGCGTTTAGCCCTCCCAAAGGATTTCCCCAACTATCGGACAGAACACCATCATACGATGTTGTTTGGAAGACATTATCTTGTAACTGAATCCAGGTATTACCATCATCTGTTGTGATTTCTAAAACACCTCCATCAAAACATTCATCTGCGACAAAACCGGCCTCCAAATCTTGCCAGTTCCAATATTGGAGCGTTAGCGAATTATGACCTCCAGTTGGTAATACAACCGATGGGCTTGTTAATTGCTGGTCACTAATGGTGGGTGTATCTTCTGCATGGTAAGCATAATTACCTGAGTACGCTCGAGAACTTGTAATAATCCAGGTATCGCTTATACCCGCAGAACTCCAACCCGTAGATCCGTTTTCAAAATCTTCATTATAAAGCACTCTTGGATTCGTTCCGAGTGAACACGCTCCCGGGCTGGGTGCGGTGGAAAAACTCCAAACCTGGGAGTATGCTCCTTCACCACAGGTATTTTGAGCTTTTACGCGCCAATAGAAAACTGAATTTGTATCCAAATCTGTGACCGGTGAATAAGAATTAATCGGGACGACTTGGCTTATCACAATATCGTTAAAATTATTATCTGTGGCGATTTCAATGAGATAGCTTTCAGCCTGGGTGACCGCATCCCAACCGAACACCGGTCTTGGTGGTTGATTAGAAGCCTCATCTGCGGGTGCTGTCAATATGACTTGGGAAGGCTGCTGAGAGAATAGATCCAAACCGATGGTTGTTGTATGAGTTTCTGTGGGAGCAATGCCAATCACATCAATAACATAATTACCGGAACTCACTGCACTTAGCCCGCTAATTGTCAGCGTGCTGGTTGCCGGAGGTGTGACAGGATTGATGCTAAATGCTACCCCAGTTCCAACCGGCTGTCCTTGAGTAGACAAAGTGACGGAGGAAGCGCTTCCACCTAGGTTAGCAATATCCAATTCGTAAGCCACATCATCATCCGAAACAATACATCTGGATTGTTCAGTAGGATCTGCAGTTATTATGAAAGCTCCGCAAAATTCAACCGAAGCCTGCACAGCCTCGTAAGCATCTATTTCACCCCAACCCGTCGCATAGTTTGGATGATTTGTGGGCGTGGTTGGGCTGCCATCATCGTAAAAAATCGGGTTAGCAGTCTCTTCAAGGATGGTTTCGGTGTTGGCGTAATCACCAATCAAACAAGGGGCTGCATCCCACATCAGGGCAACCAACCCAGATACATGAGGGGCGGCCATCGAGGTTCCTGCCCAATTTTCATATTGCGTATCACTACCATTCGTTGAAGAACGGATATCATATCCAGGGGCAACTACCTGCGGTTTCAGATCGGAGAAACCACGCGGATTGATGGTGTCAGGATTATCTGTTGGTCCCCAGTTAGAATGTACCGCGTAGGTGCCGTCATCGCGGTTGGTCGAACCAACAGCAGTCACATTCCCTGCGCGCGCTGGATTTCCTACGGTATTCAATCCGGGAGGCGAAGCGTAAGCACAATTGCTGGCATTTCCATTGGAAAACACTGGATAGATCCCTAAAGCATGCCACGTTCCAATCACGCCATCGTACCAGGGATCATACGACTGCAGACAGTCACCCCAGGAGTTGTTGACGATATGCGGACGCAGGTCTGGATCAGGATTTTGTTGGTTCAGATCCCAAGGAGCCGCAATAAACTGTCCACATTCTAACAACTCGTTGTCATCAAACTCGAAAGCCTGGCAGGCTATCCAGGCAGCACCCGGCGCCATACCAATTTGATTATCACCGCCATCATCGCCTAAGATGGTTCCCATCGTATGCGAGCCATGCCCATGCCAATCATCTGGTACAAAATTCTGATCACCTAAAGCGGGATCCCACCAATTGTAATTATGATTAAAAACATCTCCACCTAAATTTCCGCGATACTGATTGACCAAAGCTTCGTGGGTGTAGCGTACACCCGTATCGATATTCGCCACCACAATGCCCGAACCATCAAATCCCATTGCCCAAACCTGATCGGTGCCAATTCGGGAGATATTGGTTTCAATCGTCTGAACAGAATTGGGGTTAGTTGATATCGTTTCTGGCTCTAACATCATCAGATGACGGCGTGCTCGCAGAATCTCGATCTCAGAAAAATTCAACAAACCTCTGAAAGTTGCGGAATCAGATTGGTCAACCACGATAACGTTATCAATCCAATAGGATTTATATTTCACCCCTTGGGCATCCAAAAAGGCTTTCACTTTTGCCTGCGTACTGGCCGCGGTCTTTTGGAGTTGGCTGACCACAGATCGGCCTCGCGCTTCCCAATCCATCTCGTTGGCAGCAGATAAATCAGGCTGCTCCCTGAAATAGATCAAGTACCCGCTCGTCTGATCGGCATTCAATTGTATCGATAGTGCCGTCTCAACTTCAACCTTCGGCTCGGTTTCTTGCGGCAGCTCTGCTGCATCCACAACGCTTGCGATTGGACTTAATAAAAGAGAGCTGAAAACAAGTACTGTTAAAAATATGTTGATGAAGTGCTGAGATGATTTCCTATCCATTAATCCTGATCTCCTAAAAAATTCAGTAATGACAAAAAGTTCCATTGACTGGAGCATTATACTTCCATATTAAAATTTGTTACTGGACCCTTTTCAGAGCGGCAGAAAATGGGACTTAGATCGCACGGATACCACAGATACTTTCTGTTTTAAACGCACCTGCTCCTGAAATCTGTTTCTCACAGCACACAGCAGCTTTTAAGCAGAGTGCCATAACAGGCTTTATCCATCCAATCTGTGTAAATCTGTGTCTGATAAAAGAGTTCGGTAGTGAATATTAAAATAGGCGAGGTTGTTGGGGCGGCTGCACATCTGGAGTTGGCAATCCTGCAAGAGCTTTGAATTGGTTACAGCTCCCAGGACCAAATCCCGCATAATCATTATTGAAAAAACCATACACAGCTTCCACACGTTCCAAATGGATTGCCAAGTGCTGATACCACCATTGCAAATTTGCAGACCGGTCGATTTGCTCCCGGTTGTGATGCCTAAACTGTCCGTGCCGGCCGATCAAGCGAAAGTATACAAAATCAGCGGTGAGCTGAACTCCGCGCGGCAAATTTGGGTACTCGGTGGCCGCCCAGCAGACTTTATGATGCTTCAATAAATCTGCGGTTTCTGGTTGGTGCCAGGATGAGTGCCGGAATTCAACCGCGAAGCGCAGATCGGTGGGCAACTCGTTCAGAAAAGTATTTAGTAATACAAATTGATCTATCCCAAACGAGGGCGGAAGTTGGATCAAGACTACACCCAGTTTTTGCCCCAATTCACGCATCACGGTCAAAAATTCAGCCATATCCAAATGGGCAGATCGCAATCCTTTATCGTGGGTAATGATGCGCGGGGTTTTGGGGCAAAACCGGAAATCAGCCGGGGTGGCAGCCAGCCAACGTTTAACGGTCGCCAGCCTGGGGGTGCCATAGAAGGTCGAATCAATTTCAGCAGCATTAAAAATATCGGCTGTAGTGTCCCAAATAATTCCGTTGTGCCAATGTTTCCGGATAAAACGGTCCAGCCCAATCCCCATAACTAAACCCCATCGTTCCCAGATACCAGTCTGTCATTTTTAGACCTCCAAACCCATTCGGCGATTTGATGCTTGAAATAAATTTGAAGCAGTTTACCGCAAAACACGACGAATGCCAGAATTTTTTTGATATTTCAACTTTATCCCAGCGTTCGCTTATAATTGCTGGCACGATTAAAATGCCCACAAGGGCAAAAGTTGGTGACAAATATGCGAGCATTGGTTTTGGGAGCGACTGGATTTATTGGCGGACATATCGCGGGGCCGTGTTAGATTTAGGTTGGGAAGTGCGCGGGCTCCGCAGAAAAGCGAGCCGCACAGGACATTTGGAGGGTTTGCCGATCTCGTGGGTGCGCGGCGACTTGAAAGATTACGCCGCCTTGCGGCTGGCCATGGACAGTGTGGATGTGGTCTTTCACGCAGCTGCCTTCTACCCTACAGATGGCAACCCACGAAAAATCGCGCAGCAAGTTGAGTTTGCAGAACGGGAAATCCAAAATGTACTGGCGGCCGTCGTTGCAGCCAAGGTGCAACGCTTTATCTTCACATCCACGCTGACTACAATTGGGCATCCCCCGCCCGAAGAAAGCCGGCTTGCAAATGAGCGGGATGTGTATGTTCCTGGTACTTTGCCCAAGAGCGCGTATTATGAATCGAAAATTGCAATGGAGCAAATGGTTCTTGATGCGGTCAAACAAAAAATCCCTGCGGTGATCCTTAACCCCACTGCAGTTTTTGGCCCTGGTGATATTAACCTTGGCCTGGGCAGCTTACTCATTGCGGTGGCTCAAGGAAAAATGATCGGGTGGTTACAGGGTGAAATCAATGTGGTCGATGTGCGGGATGTGGCACAGGCCCATCTTGCCGCGGTCGAAAAAGGCGAAATCGGTGACCGCTATATCATCGGCGGACACAATTATTCTGTGAAGGAAGCTCTGACAATTGCAGCCCAAGTGGCCGGTGTTAAAGCCCCACGTTTCGAAATCCCCTCCTGGGTTTTGAAAACATTGGTTAGTTTAGGAGACACCTTTACTTTTCTCCCGCTTCCTGCGAACCACCTTCGTACCGTTGACCATTGGCAGGGATATAATGGCCAAAAAGCGCAACAAGTTTTAGATCTATCCTCTCGCCCCTTTCGCACCACGGTTTGGGATGCACTAGAATGGTTTAGAGAGAACGGTCATTTGTAATTTTTAGAAATAAACGGGGCTGCTGGTTGATCAGCAGCCCCGTTTCAATTAATCTAAGGATATTCTTGCTGGTTATCTACTTCACCAAAGAAATATTATCCAGGTAAAAAGTCCCAGTGGTGCCGGAGGGCAGCGCGAAGGCGTATGCCCAGACTTCTGTGAGAGTCAGGCCATCATCGGGTGCCCCCGGTGGCTGCCAACCACCCCTGAAGAAAACGCTCCATGGGAGGCTGATTTGCTGCCAGCCAGCAAAGTTATCAGTAAAGGTGGCATGGAAGCGTTCTGCCGTATCGGCATTCGGGTCGGTTTTGTTATCACTGAGAATCAGTTCGAAGGTGGTCGCAGTATTCGTGCCGTAAAACCAGAAAGAAAACCCTTCCGAAGCACTCCAATCCCGCGGCGGATTGAGATCCTGACCGGTTCCAGCACCCCAGCCTGCGCTCAGATAATCAACCGACAACACGGATGTCTCAGGAATACCACCAGGACGATCGGTCACCAGAAGGGGGATGGTCGAAATACTCGTCCCAGCGCCGTAATCACCATATTGGAACCAGTTTGCTGGCAAACCCGCTTCGAAATCCTCAACGATTTCTTGTTTGTATACGGCAATGTCGTCCAGATAAAAGCTGCCGCTGGTTCCACTTGGGAGAGCAAAGGCATAAGCCCACATCTCGGTGAGAGTAAGACCATCATCGGGCGCGCCCGACGGCTGCCAGGCACCCCGGTAGAAGACGCTCCATGGCAATGTAATATGCTGCCACCCGGCATAATCGTCGGTGAAGGTGGCATGGAAACGTTCTGCCGTATCTGCATTAGGATCACTTTTGTTATCGCTGAGGATCAGCTCAAACGTGGTTCCGCTGTTCGAACCGTAGAACCAGAAGGATAGGCCGTCGTAAGCACTCCAATCTTGAGGGGGTACGAGGTCACGCCCAGTGCCAGCCCCCCACCCCGCGTCGAGGTAATCCACCGATAACACAGAAGTTTCAGGAACGCCGCCGGGGCGATCGGTTACCACCACAGTGGAAGTTTCGATACTGGTTCCAGCGCCATAATCGCCGTATTGGAACCAGGTCGCAGGCAAACCGGCTTCAAAATCATCGATGATGATGCCAGAAACATCCGGTTTCAAGGCCAGATATACCTGATCTAACCAAAGCTTGCCATGAGTGGTACCACCACCTGGAAGTTCATAGCGATAACCCCAGATCTCATTCAGTGTTAAACCGTCATCTGGTGCTCCGACAGGCTGATTTGCACTGCGGGTCAGTGCTTCAAAAGGAATGACAACCTGTTGCCACCCTTCAAAGTTATTCACAAAAGTGGTCTCCCAACGTTCTGCAGTATCAGGACCCTGGTAGACGCGCACGTAATCAACCACCATCTCTTGTGGGAAGGTGGCGTCTTCACCCACCGGACCACCAAAGTTACCCCCGATGGCAACATTCATAATCAAAAAAATGGGATCATTGAATACCCATGGGTTTGGCGCGACATCGGCAGGTACCGCGGTGTGGTAAAGGATATCATCCACATACCAGCGGATCAGATCGGGTTCCCACTCGATGGTAAAAGTATGGAATTCTTCGTATACGGGATTTCCGAAAGTGTAGGTGCCACCGAAGGATTGGCCGCCGCTATAACCGGGCCCATGAATGGTGCCAAAGACCTCGTAAGGTTCCCGGCCAACAAATTCCATAATGTCGATTTCACCAGTTTGAGGCCAGCCGACTTCTCCGATATCGGAGCCCAGGCTCCAAAACGCCGGCCAGAGACCAGTACCTTGCGGTACTTGGATCCGGGCTTCAATGCGACCATAGGCGAATTCGGCCTTATACTGCGAGATTAAACGTGCCGAGGTGTACTCACAAGGGCCATAGTAACAGGTCAGAGAGCCATCTGCTTCACTGGCTGTGATCACCAGATTTCCCTGACCATCTGTGGCAGAATTCGCTGTACTGTTCGTGTAATATTGCAACTCGCTGTTCCCCCAACCAGGAATACGATTTGCGGCCCCATCCCCGATTTCATAACTCCAGTAGGCAGGGTTGGGTGGTGTGCCAGCTGAATCATTGAATTCATCACTCCAGGCCAGGCTCCAACCAGTAGGTCCGGGATCTGGGGCGCGATTATCTTTCAGCTGGAAGGTGATTTCTTCACCGCTGTTGGTGCCATAGAACCAGAAACTCAGCGCTTCAGCGTTCGTCCAATCCTGCCCCAGCGGGAAGTCACGCCCAAAATCAGCCGTTCCACCGCTGACGATGGATTGACCACTGAAGGTTGCACCAACCAAAGTAAACTTGGTTGAGCCGCAATCATAACCTGTTTCCTTAGCCTTGAAATGGAAGATCAAATCGAGGTCGCCATCCCCATCAAAATCTTCCTCATGGCGTTTGGCTTCACCGGTTTTTTTGTCTCGATGAGCCTCCTTGGCATCTCCGAAGCGCACGGTATTGTGATCAACCGTAAGGGCATCAAAATTATCTGTGGTCAAAAGGGCAACAGGGACAACACCATTTCCGCTATTGCAGATGTTGCCATTAACCACGATATCGACCAAAACAGCCGTCTCAACTTCCAGAATATGCTCATAATCTCCCTGATTTGGTAGTGCCAGTGGATCCCCAATTGCGATTTCTGGTGTATGCAAGGTCACATTGTTACCGTCCCACAGATAGGCACCGCGTTCGAAATCATCCAGGAGCGACGGATCATAGGGATCATCGTCGAGAATCACCAGAACTGCCTGTGTCGCAAAACCGGGTGTGACATCCACCGGATTTGTTAAGCGCAAAATGACCGTCTTATCACCATCGTGCTTAGGGTTATCAAAGGTTGACACCAAAAAGGTTTGTTCAGTTGAACTGCCTTGGTCGAAGGTAAGCGTGCCACTCACGGGAGTGTAGTCACGGTCGATGATCGCGGTACCAGGCTCCGTGTTGTAATCAATGCTAACCTGGGTTGGATCCTCATTGTCAGCCCCTAATTCCCGGGTTAATTTCACCGTAATTGCAGCTTCAGCGCCCTCTACATCCTCGAATTCGGTTGCGGAAAATGTGATTCCCAACTCTGGAATTTCAGCAATCCCATACAACCCAATATTATCGAGGTAGAAAGTACGCGGGCCTGCAGTGCCAAGCGTGCCAAACGCCCAACCATAGACTTCTTCCAAAGTCAGGCCATCATTTGGCGCGCCATTTCCAACTTCCTTACGAACGAACGTGCTGAAAGGGAACTCTACATACCGCCAGCCATCAAAATCATCCGTGAAGGTGACTGTCCAGCGCTCTGCATCATCGCTGGTCGAACCCTCATTGCGATTCTCAATCAAGTCGATAAAGAGTTCAGTACCGCTGTTCAGTCCGTACACCCAGAAACCCATACCACGGTAAGCACTCCAATCCTGAGAAACCCAGGTATCCATGGTTTCATTCTCAAAGCCATGAATCATCACCGCCCAGGATGTCGATTCGACATCCACTCGCAAAACTGTATTGGGCTCACCGAGTGCTGGCAAGACCGGTGCGGGTGGTGTTGCTTCATCCGAAATCACCATCGTCGAACCAGCACCGGTCACCGTGAAGAAGCCAATGGGAATGGGGTTTGGATCGCCACTGTCATCAAACCCACTGGGTAAACCACTCTCAAAGTCATCGACGATCGCAGCAGAGAAATTCCAGTAATCGGTGCGGAAGGTGGCATCCGTGCCTGTATTGCCAATTACGGCAAATACAATATTGATCAATTGACCATTACCACCCGCCGTTGTGGGAACCGCATCTAGCAAACCGTTGCCACCGAAATAGAACGAGTTGTCATCGAAGAAATTCGCCAGAGGAATGGAAACATGCTGCCAACCACCACCACTAATTGCGCAGGGGCCTGTTGGAGAAACGACGCAGTTGAATTGGAATTCATCGTCATTGAACTGATCGCCTGCATTATCGCCGTTATCATCCTCTTGAAGATTTATCTCCAGCGTATAGTCCTGTCCGGCATCGGGGTTGATCCAAAAATTGAAGTGATCGGTCCCTGAAAGATCGGTCGGGGAAGTTCTGCCAAAGCCACCATAAAAACCAGGTACCCCACCGGATCCCCAACCCGTCTCTAGAGAATATCCGCCTCCCTGTTGTGGTGGTAAATCAAAATCATTGGGTCCAATTCCCCCACCACCAACTGCCCCACCAAACGTAAACCAGTCATTTCCAAAGGGATCACCATGCTCCATATCATCAAAGATAACTTCATTGACAACCGGATTAGCGGCGACCGTTTGAACCAACAATGCCAAAGTAATCAGTAAAACAAAAAGTAGTACTATCTTATGCTTCATTTTTTTATCTCCTAAAATTGATCATAATGGGCACACTTGACCCAATCGGGAGTATTGTTGCGAAAAAGAATGTGTTGTTAAATTTTTTGGATTTTTATTTGAAATTTTGTTTTTCAAGAATTGTTGGAACCTCCTTCCCCGAAGATATCGTGCTTTGGACAAGATTCTCCAGGCTGTTAATTTGTTCTTAAAAGCAAGTTACTGCTAAAACACAAAAAACCGACCAACGTGGCCGGTTTCGCTATTGGCTCCCCGCAAGCTCTTTCATGAGAGCGACCAAACTAAGCCTGCGGTTCATTGCCTCCACTATAAAAGGGAAACTATTCGAGTGATTATTGAAGATTTACTGTTCCATATTTTCTGTAGAAGAGTACAAATTATCCAAATTCAACCTGATTTAAGTTTTCGCCATTTGGCTGCCAAGATCTGTTCAAGATAAGGACCCGCATGATCCGCGAATGACCAATTCGGTGTCAAACAAAAATCGGCGTGGTGGTTTAGGACCATTGTTAATAATATCAATCAACATTTCAACAGCCTTGAAACCAAATCTCCGTACTGGCTGACGGACCGTTGTCAGTTGAGGGACGGTTAATGTTGCTGGCAAGAGGTCATCGAATCCCACCAGAGCAACATCATCTGGAACGAGCAACCCTTCATCCCGAATGGCCATCATAACTCCGAGGGCCATCGTATCTGAAGCGCAGAAAATCGCCTCTGGTCGATTTTTCTTTAAGAGGTTTCGGGCGCCATAATAGGCCCCAAGTTCAGTAAAATCACCTTCAATAATTAAGTCATCACTGATATCGAGGTCTCTCGCGCACCGCGCGTTGATAACCTTCCAAACGATCCATGCCAACTGAGGTATTGAGAGCACCAGTGACCGTGGCAATCTTTCGGTAACCTAAATGCGCCAAATGAACAATGGCATTATAAGCCCCCACAATATTGTCCACATCGATGTAGCTAACATTTGGTGCATTCATTGGACGCCCAGCAAATACATAAGGCGTCTTCCATTCTGAGATGGGGGGTTCAATATTGACTCCCAAACCTGTAGCCTGGACGATAATACCATCTAGAAACCCTTTTCGAATAACTTTAGGAAAAAGCTCGCGCTCCTCTTTTTCATTATGAAATAACGAAAGGGAAAAGGAGTAGCCATATTGATTACAAGCTTGTGAAATGCCCTCCACCAGCCAGGGAAAATATGGATCTGTAAAGAATCCATGAACCCCACGGGGAATGACTAATCCGATAAGTTTGGTTTCCTTGGAAACCAATGATCTTGCTGCCAGATTCGGTTGATAACCTGTTTCGTCTATAACCTTTTGAACAACCTTACGTTTTTCTTCGCTTACATGGGGATGATGGTTGATAACGCGAGATACAGTCGCCCGGGAAACCCCAGCTAATTTCGCGATATCTTCTAAAGTCAAATCAGACATATTGAACCTTATTTTTTTTGAGAGCGCTCCCAGTACCACCCTAAAGATACCTTAAATGCACCAAATTTGTCAATATTTAAAGCATTTTGACCGATAATTTTGCGAAATCCCCCACCAACTTCTCAAACTATAATTAAGAACGCTCTCAGTTAATACCTAAAAGACTCCGACAAAGTGATAGACTATGGTCTAAATCCGTTAAGATTTACCCCATACGCCCGGTAACATAGGATTCGGTTAAATCAAAATCAGGGTTCGTAAAGATTTTATCTGTCGGGTTGAACTCGATTAATTCCCCCAGCCAGAAAAATCCGGTCACATCGGAAACACGCCCGGCTTGCTGCATATTGTGGGTCACAATCACGATGGTGTAACGTTCTTTGAGTTCGCCGATCAACGCTTCAATTTGACCGGTAGCAATCGGATCGAGAGCCGAAGCAGGCTCATCCATTAAAATAACCTCCGCCTGTACGGCTAATACCCGTGCGATGCACAAACGCTGCTGCTGACCGAGAGAAATACCCAAGGCGTCTTCCTTGAGGATATCTTTGAGATCATCCCATACCGCCGCCCTGCGCAGGCTTTTTTCAACAATTTCATCCAGTTCAGTTTTATCGTTGGTGATCCCGAGTACCCGCGGTCCAAAGGCCACATTATCATAAATCGACTGCGGGAACGGATTGGGTTTCTGGAATACCATCCCCACTCGCTGGCGTAATAAGGGCAAATCAATATCTGGATCGTAGATATCTTTGCCGTCAAGCATAATTTTCCCTTCGACGCGCGTGCCATCGATCGTGTCGTTCATGCGGTTTAGACACCGCAAAAAAGTGGATTTACCACAACCAGAGGGTCCGATCAAAGCCGTCACCTGCTGGGGCAAGATCTCCATGTTAATCTGGCTCAAAGCCAAAAAATCACCGTAATAAAAATCTAAATCTCGGACAGAAAAAACGGAGGGTAGTTCGCTCATGGCCCCGATTTTACCACTGGTTTGGATTGGCTGAAGGTGAATTTCAACACTTAAATGTTAAGGCAAATGTTAACATAAACACGCTTTACCTGACTTGCCCACGCTACTGTTTACGGCTATAATCCAAAATCGATGAATAACCGTCGAAAAATAATTTTAATCCTGCTTTTTAGCCTGCTCATCGGATGTAGTTCATCCGGCAACACCTCCGATTCTAGTGCTCCCCCAGAAACCACATATATCGAAAATAAAGGTTCTGACACCATCGTCAATTTAGCTCTTGCCTGGGCAGAACGCTATCACCAGATTAACCCTGATGTCAGCATCTCGGTGACTGGCGGCGGATCCGGTACCGGGATCGCGGCTTTGATGAACGACACAGTTGATATTGCTAATGCTTCCCGAAACATCAAACCCGAAGAAATTGAAGCCATTCAGGCCAATGGTAATGATCCTGTGGAATTTGTAATCGCTCGCGATGCAATCGCAATTGTAATTAATCCCGAAAATCCAGTCGATAAACTCACCTTGCAACAAATCTCTGATATTTACAGCGGTAAAATAGATAACTGGAAAGAAGTTGGAGGCGAAGACCGCCCCATTGTACGTCTGTCGAGAGAAACAAATTCCGGCACACACGTTTATTTTCTGGAAGAAGTATTGCGACTAGGGGATAAAACGAATGATACCTTCTTCTCGCCAGAAACCCTCCTACTGCCTTCATCAGAAGGGATTGGTGCTGAGGTGCGACAAAACCCAAACGCGATTGGCTACGACGGGTTAGGTTATGTAACCCATGATATGAAAGTGGTCGCTGTGGCCCGAGATGCCGGAGGACCTTATGTAATGCCATCGGCCGATTCCGTCAATGCCGGCGAGTATCCGATTGCCCGAGATCTGTATATGTACACCAGTGGTCAGCCCACTGACATTATCGCAACTTATTTAGAGTGGATCCTTTCTCCTGACGCCCAAGAAATCGTCACTGAACTGGGCTTTGTCCCTATCGCCCCATAAACTCATCAGCCCAGACCCCTTTCAAGCTCTGGGATTTTCATTTGCGAGAAAGATATGCAAACTGCACCCGTGCAAACCGCACGCAATAACTGGCGAGAGCAAATTATAACCAACGCGATTAAAACCGCCGGTTATTCGGCTATCATATTCGTTGTTCTGATCTTTTTCTTTTTGATCAAAGAGGGACTGCCCACCTTTGGCGAGGTGCCACTTTCCAATTTGCTGAGCACCCGTTGGTACCCGATCGAAGATTACTTTGGTCTTTTGCCCCTGATCAGCGGCTCCTTGATCGTCACCATTGGCGCAACAGCCATTGCGGTTCCCTTTGGCATTGGCGGTGCAATTTATATCTCTGAGATTGCGCCCCGCTGGGTGCGCGAAATTCTCAAACCCTTGGTGGAGGTTTTAGGGGGATTGCCTTCGGTGGTTTTGGGATTTCTGGGAATGCTGGTTTTGGCGCCATTTTTACGAGAATTTCTCAACCTCCCGACGGGTTTGACGGCTTTGGCTGGGGCGATCTTATTGGGCGGGATTGCCATCCCAACAGTAGTCTCCGTTGCAGAGGATGCGCTTGATGCCGTGCCGAAATCTTACCGGGATGCAGCTTTAGCGCTGGGCGCGACCGAATGGCAAACCATCTGGCGGGTGACGCTGCCTGCAGCACGTTCCGGCGTGTTAACAGGTGTGATGTTGGGGGTTGGCCGCGCCATCGGCGAGACCATGACTGTGATGATGGTCACCGGTAATGCGCCCGTCATGTTCAAAGGTTTGAGTTCTTTATTTTTACCCGCCCGCACCATGACAGCCACCATCGCTGCCGAAATGGGCGAAGTGGCTAATGGCAGCGTGCATTACCACGTGCTCTTCACCATCGGGATTGTGCTCTTCCTGATTGCGCTGATTGTCAATATAACAGCAACCTCCGTTGTTTTCCGACAAAAGAAACGCCAGGAACGTATCTTATCTTGATCATAGAATAAACTATGAACACTGCACCTACATCACAAAAACGATATCTCGTTCAGCGACTAGGCTTCAGTATGCTGACGCTAATGACGGTCTTGATGGTCATCCCGATCATCGCAACGGTTATTTACATCATTTACCAGGGCTGGCCAGCTATTTCCTGGGAATTTATTTCAGAAATGCCCCGGGATGGCATGCGTGCGGGTGGCATCTGGCCGGCAATTTTGGGCACCTTTTATTTGACCATCGGGACTGCAATATTTTCCGTGCCACTAGGAATTGCCGCTGCTATCTATCTCTCAGAGTATGCCCAAGAAAACCGCTGGACGCGCACTATCCGCCTGGCAATTATTAGTCTGGCTGGTATTCCTTCGGTGGTTTATGGGCTTTTCGGATTAGGATTGTTCGTACTCTTTCTCAATTTTGGCACCAGTATTTTGGCTGGGTCGCTCACATTGGCAATTATGACTTTACCGGTGATCATCAGCACCGCCGAAGAAGCCATCCGGGCGGTGCCCCAGGCTTTTCGCACGGTGAGCATCTCAGTGGGTGCAACAAAATGGCAAACCATCCGGCGCATCGTGCTGCCGCAAGCGCTCCCCGGTGTGCTCACTGGGGTCATTTTGGGCCTGGAACGAGCCGCAGGTGAAACTGCCCCGATCTTATTTACTGCCGCCGCGTTCTTCCTGCCGCAATTACCCAATTCTCCTTTTGACGCTACAATGGCATTGCCTTACCATCTTTACGTGATCTCCACTCAAGTCCCAGGCATGCCAATTGAAATCCAATATGGTACAGCACTGGTTCTACTGGTATTCGTTTTAAGTATGAATTTGATAGCAACAACGATTCGCTCTTATGCTCGCAAACGCCGTCAATGGTAAATAACCGATGAACAAAATTGAGATCAAAAATCTAAGCTTGCTTTATTCTGACGGCACAGAATCTCTCCAGAATATTAGTTTAAATATTCCCGAACACCAAATCTCAGTTCTTTTTGGTCCCGCAGGGGGGGGCAAATCTACCTTGTTACGCGTGCTCAATAGGCTGAATGATTTAGCCGATGTCACCAGCATGGAAGGTGAAGTTCTATTGGATGGTGAAAATATCCTGGACTCAAAAATTGATGTTATCTCTTTACGCCGCAGAGTAGGCATGGTTTTTGCTCGCCCGGTTGTCCTTCCAATGAGTATCAGAGATAATCTAACGTATGGGTTAACAGTTGCTGGCATCAGAGACAAAATTCAATTAGAAGAAGCAGTGGAACGCAGCCTCAACCAGGCAGCTCTGTGGGAGGAGGTTCAGGATCGATTAGACGATCCCGCGGCAGCACTTTCTGGTGGACAGCAACAGCGGCTTTGCCTAGCACGCGTGCTGGCCTTAGAACCCGATGTTATCTTGTTAGATGAACCTACTTCCGGACTCGATCCAATATCAACGGGCAAGGTAGAAGAATCATTACAAGACTTAAAGCAACAATATACTGTCATCCTAGTACCCCACTCCGTGCAACAAGCAGCCCGCACTGCTGACCACGCTGCATTTTTCTTACAGGGAGAACTGGTAGAATGTGCGCCTGGCAAGGATTTATTCTCGACGCCCAAAGATCAACGCACCGCCGATTACGTCGAGGGACGCTTCGGATAAGGCTTATGACAGAAAGAATTCTCGTCGTTGAAGACGAACCTACTTTATTGGAAACCCTGATTTACAATTTAAAACGGGAGGGCTATACGGTTGAAGGTGTTTCGAATGGGACCACCGCGCTGCAAGCGGCCCGCGAAATCCCCCCGATTTGATCGTTTTAGACCTTATGTTACCGGGCATCGACGGCCTGGAAATCACCCGCATCTTGCGCCAGGACCAAACTCTCCCCATCTTGATGCTGACTGCGCGGGATGGAGAAATCGATCGCGTGCTGGGCCTGGAAATTGGGGCCGATGACTATATGACCAAGCCGTTTTCGATGCGGGAATTGCTGGCCCGTGTGAAAGCGCTTTTACGCCGCGTGCGCATCGATCACGAAAAAGCCGTGCGGGAACCCGGACATAAAGCTGAAAAACTTGAATTTGGCAACTTAATCATCAATCTGACTCGTTTGGAAGTCACCATCCAAGATGAAGTTCTCCACCTGAAGCCAAAGGAGTACGAACTCTTATTGTATCTGGCACGCCACCGGGGGCAGGTCATGTCCCGTGATCATATCCTGGAACGCGTCTGGGGCTGGGATTTTGGCGGGGGCAGCCGCACGGTCGATGTCCATGTACGCTGGCTGCGCGAAAAGATCGAGGCCGACCCGGCCAACCCCAACCGGATCGTAACTGTCCGCGGAGTCGGCTACCGTTTCGAAGGGTAAACTATGTTTCGGAGTATCCGATGGCGGATCGCCATCCCTTATATTGTTCTGACCATCCTGATCATATTGATTTTGGGTGTCACGCTGTCTTACCTGGTGCAGCAATCCCAACTGACAAATCTCGAAACCTCGCTGAGTGCGCAGGCCTTGCTGATCAGCGACACCCTTGCAAGAGAGATCGAAACCGGTCTGGTCATCGAAGAGGCTGCAGACGACCTGGCCAAACATTGGAGTGCGCTGCTGGATGCGCGCATCACCTTGATTGATCCAACCGGGGTGGTAGTGGGCGAATCAGAGGAAGACCGGCTTCAAATGGATAACCATATCAATCGTCCCGAAGTGCAGTCCGCGCTCAACACCGGGCAAGGGATGCGCATCCGCCGCAGCCCCACCCTGGGTTACGAGTTGATGTACGTGGCTGTTCCACTGCAAGTCCAGGGCGATGTTCAAGGGGTTGTGCGAGTATCGCTCCCCTTAGAACAAATCAATGCCAATATCTCACAACTGGCCCAGACAATCTTTATCGTGACCATTTTTGCAGCCGCATTCACCGCGCTCTTATCCATCGTGATTGCCAACCGCACCACCCGGCCGCTCCTCAGCCTGACTGACACTGCCAACAAAATGACCGAAGGCGGCACCCCGCCCCCCTCTCCTTCCCCGACTTATGACGAGGTGGCCCAACTCAGTCATGCGTTTCATACTTTGGTCACCCAGTTACGCGCCCAAATTCAAGCGCTGGAAACCGAACAAGGAAAATTGGCTGCGGTGCTCCAACAAATGACCGACGGTGTCATCATTGTGGATGAACAAGGCCTGGTGGAATTGATCAACCCGGCCGCGACCGAACTATTTGAAACCGAGATCGAAGATGCCTTAGCCCGCTCCTTAGCAGAAGTTGTCCGTCAGCACCAACTGGTTGAACTCTGGCAGCAATGTCACGAAACCGGGGCAGAACAGACCATCATGATGGAATTGCTCCACCAACACCGCTTTATTCAAGGAATTGCCATTTCCCTGGGAGATGCCCTGCCCGATAAATATTTGCTGCTCTTCCAAGATCTGACACGGATGCGCCGCTTAGAAACCATGCGCCGGGATTTCATCACCAATATTTCGCACGAACTGCGCACACCTTTGGCTTCCATCAAGGCTTTGACTGAAACGCTGCAAAATGGCGCGCTGGATGATCCTCCGGCTGCCGAACATTTCTTGGAACGCATGGATACCGAGGTCGATGCTATCACGCAGATCGTCTCTGAGTTCCTCGAACTCACGCGCATCGAATCGGGCCAGGCACCTCTCAAAATAAAAACCATCAGGCCCAGCAAACTCGTCAACAAAGCTGCCAAACGGTTGAGAGAACAGGCGGAAAGGGCCAGGTTGACGCTCACAACCGACTGCCCAGAAGATCTGCCGAAAATCTATGCAGATTCTGCCCGCCTGGGGCAGGTATTGTCGAACCTGGTGCATAATGCCATCAAATTCACGCCTGAAGGCGGCAAGGTGACCATCAAAGCCGCCCAAAAAGTGGATGTGGTTGAGTTCTCCGTCGCAGATACCGGGATCGGCATCCCCGCAGATGAGCTTTCCCGCATTTTTGAGCGTTTTTACAAAGCCGATCAAGCGAGGTCCGAGGAGGGCACGGGGTTAGGATTAGCCATTGCGAGACATCTGGTGGAAGCCCACGGCGGGCGTATCTGGGTGGAGAGTGCCGAAGGGCGCGGCAGCACCTTTTATTTCACGATCCCCATTGCGATATAGAACAGGTCAAATGGCTAAAAAGAAACTCGGTTTCTTGCAGAAACCGAGTTTTTTTCTCAGTAACCAGCGTGCAAATCCACGCAATTCGGCAAAGGCAACCCCCTGGCAGCCCTATTCAACATCTCTGCCAGATGCCGCATCCGCAAATCGTTGGAACCTTCGGCCCCGCCGCCCCGATGGGGGCTTAGCACCACATTCTCTAATTCATGAAATGGATCATCGGCTGGTGGGGTATGGGAAGGTGATTCCGGATCAGTGGGGTAGTTGTACCAAACATCAATTCCCGCGCCTTTGAGATGGCCTTCACGGAGGGATTTGTAGAGGGCGCCCGCCTCCACAATGGGGCCGCGGCCCACATTCACCAGCACCGCCCCGCGCGGCAGTAGGGCCAGTTCCGTTGCCCCAATCAGATTCTCCGTTTCAGGCGTTCCCGGTAACGCGATTACCAACACCTCAGCCTGCGGGAGCAGTTTGGGCAAGGCCTCGAGCGCGTAAATTTCGGCCACACCATCCGAGGCCACTGAGGGATTGCGGCGCACACCGAGCACCCGCATTTCTAAGGCGTACAGCACCTTCCCAACGTGCTGGCCGATGGCACCATAGCCCAAAATAAGCGCGGTTTTCCCAGCCAGCAGCATGGAGGGGTTCGGCTGGTACCGCATCGTCCAATCATGGGCGCGCAGGGATTGATCATAGGGAATCACAAATTTCGCCGCGGCAAAGAGTAGGGCCAAAGCTGTCTCGGCTGTAGGTGCCGCGTTGTGATGCAGGTTATGCACGGCAATTTTGGGGTATTCAAGCATCAAGGTGCGGGTCGTGGTGGGCAAACCCGCCCAGGGGATGATGAGCTTTTCCAAGGCTTGGGAAGCCTCTATCACTTCCCGAGGTGGAACGCCGGCGACCAAAATTTCATATTCAGCGGGATCTGGGGTATTGTCTCCAAAAGTCAGTTCAATCTCGGGGTCTAAATTTTCCTGCAAAAGAGATAATGCGGCTTCACTGGGGGGTTGTAGGATATGTACTTTCATAGGCTGATTCTACCGTTAAGTGCATTGTGATTGTCGGGGGCAATAAATCGGGCAAGTTTTACCACAAAGCCTGGGAGACTGCCAGTTTTCAATGCTATATCAAAACTCATTCCAGCATTCTCTTAACCTGTTGTTTACATAGTATTGACATTCTCTTAAACATCTATTGTTTTGCTGTTAATCAGTGCTTGCTAAACTGGCTGCATAAAAACTTTCAACATAACAGGAGAATTTAGAATGCAACGCACTTTTCAACTCATTTCAATCTTAATTTTCACAATTTTAGTGCTCTCAGCCTGTGGAGGAGAGGCCACCACTGCACCTCCGCAAATGGAGCAGCCTACTGAAACTCCCGAAGCAACAGAAGCCGCTGAACCGACCGAAGCTTCTATGGATGATGAGTCTCCCAAAGAGGAAACTCCTTCTGGATCCATGGTAGAACTTCCAGCAATCAACCCGGCCGATTATTCCGGTGACGTGGTTTCAGCGGGCAGCTCCACCGTCTTCCCCCTGGCCGAAGTGATCGCCGGTTTGTACGAAGGCGAAGGCGGCGGCAATATCACCATCGACTCCATCGGCTCCGGCGGCGGTTTCGAGCGTTTCTGCGAGACCGGTGAAACCGACATCTCCAACGCCTCCCGCGCCATCAAAGACAGTGAAGTCGAAGCCTGCGCCGCCCTCGGCCGTGAACCCATCGAGTTCCGCGTCGGCACCGATGCCATCGCCGTGGCCGTTTCTGCCGAAAATGACTTCGTCACCGATGTCACCCTGGAAGAACTCGCTGCCATCTTCTCCACCGCCGAGACCTGGGCCGATGTCCGTGCCGATTGGCCTGCTGAAGCCATCCTGCGCTACATCCCCGGCACCAACTCCGGCACTTTCGATTACTTCGTCGAAGAGGTCTTCGACAAGGATCCCGAGCCCATTCTGAACGCCAGCAACACCCAGCTTTCCGAAGATGACAATGTTCTCGTTCAGGGCGTCGTCGGCAGCCCTTACGCCGTCGCTTTCTACGGCTATGCCTACTACGTCGAGAACGCCGATGTCACCAACGTGCTCTCCATCGACGGCATCGAAGCCACCCTCGAGACCGTGGACAGCTTCGAATACCCGCTGGCCCGCCCCTCTTCATCTACTCCGATGCCGCCATCATGCAGGAAAAGCCGCAAGTGGCTGCTTATATCAACTACTTCCTGACCCACGTCAATGAAGTTATCGACGAAGTCGGTTACTTCCCCGCCAATGAGGAAATCTTGGATGCGGCCAAACAAAGTTGGCTGGACGCAATGGCCGAGTAATGAATGTGAACGAGTAATCAGGTAAACAAAAGTAGACAGGTATATAAGGAAATTCCCTTGTGTACCTGTCTATATGTTAACTGCTGCCTGCTTAAAGGAGCAGCAAATTGGAAAAACAATCGATCGAAAGAGAAACCATGAGCGAACAAGCCTCCGTAATCACAAGCGAAGACGCGGCCGCGATGGAAACATCCACCGAACAAATTGCAGCTACGTTGCGTAAAAAACCGCAACTCGGCGAAAGTATTATTCAAACTTTTCTATTTCTGGCAGGTGCAATCTCTATCCTGACCACGATTGGGATCGTCTACGTTTTGGGAACCGAGTCGATCAACTTTTTCACCAATTTAAGTTGGGAAGAAACCAACAAAGAGGTGGCCGTTTCGGTGAGTCCGACAGATACCATCATCGAAACCAGCGAAGGCGGGCGTTCGGTCAAAGAGGGACAACTCATCCGTTTAGGCAAGAGCGATGAGTATATGACCGTGTTAGCGGTTGACGGGCAGACCCTCACGGTTGAACGCGGCGCAGAAAACACTGTGCCGGCAGAGCACCGTTCCGGTTTGGATATCTTCTTTGCTGAAAAAGTCACCATCCGGGAATTTTTCACGAGCACTCATTGGAACCCGCAAATTGGGCAATTTGGCATCTGGCCGCTAATGAACGCCACCTTGATGACTTCCGCTGTTGCCATGCTGGTTGCCCTCCCCCTAGGGTTGAGTGTGGCGATCTTTTTGAGCGAATATGCCTCCGAGCGCGCGCGCGGCATTTTGAAGCCGATTTTGGAGGTGCTCTCCGGGGTACCAACCGTGGTCTATGGTTACTTTGCATTAACCTTTATGACCCCTCTGCTGCGGACAGCCCTGGGCAACGATACTGTCGAGATTTACAACACGGCCTCCGCGGGCATTGTGATTGGGATTTTGATCCTGCCTTTGGTTAGTTCGATGAGCGAAGATGCTCTGCATGCGGTCCCCAATTCGCTCAGGCAGGCAGCCTATGGCATTGGCGCAACCAAGCTGGAAACCGCGATCAAAGTCGTCCTGCCAGCCGCGCTCTCCGGGATCACGGCGGCTTTTATCGTCTCGATCTCCACCGCGATTGGTGAAACGATGGTGGTCGCAATCGCGGCGGGGGCCGGCCCCAAATTCACTTTCAATCCGTTTGAAGCTGCAGAAACGATGACAGGGCATATCGTCCGCATCAGCGGCGGTGATTTGAGCTACGATTCGATCGACTACAACAGTATCTTTGCGATCGGCTTGATGCTATTTCTGATCACGCTGGTGCTGAATATCATCAGTCGCCGCATCGTGCGCCGCTTCCGAGAGGTTTACGAGTAACTTTACGCCGAGACACAGAGACGCCAAGTTTTTATTTTCTGGCTCTTTGATACTTTACGTGGAAGGCTGTGTAGATGGAGGCATTTTGCGGGTGAAACCCGCAAAATGCCCCCATATCTGCCCCCCACCTTGCGAAATCTCAATGACCCTATTTTCTTTGCGCCTTAGCAACTTAGCGTGAGACACCTCCAAACTGATATTGATTAAACAAGGTTAATGAACGATGAGCGAAATAACAAATACCCCAGAGAACGAAACCCCCGGATTTGAGAGAAATCTCCTCAAACGCCATCGCATCGGCAAATTTTGGCGGACGATTTTCCGCATTTCTACAGTGGTGGGTGTGATTGCGCTGGCCGCGCTGCTGCTCAATGTGACCAATTCCACAATGGGTTACGCAGCCGTCACCTATAAAGTCCACCCGGATGAACTGTCGATCAACGGTATCCCCTTAGAAAACCTGCACCAGAGCGACCTGGCTTATATTTTACGGGAGAACGTATCGCAGGGTTTGTATGAAAACCTCGATCACGAGAAACCCTTCATCGAACGCTCTCAGCAAGAAATTTTTGATCTGGTGATCGCCAATGTGGCGCAGCCCAAAGTGATTGGAACCTGGCCGCTGTGGGATTCCCTGACCGACAAAGCGGGCGTCCACCAGGCAGCTGAGGAAAAATTTGCTGAGAAATTCCCCGATTACGAAATGCAATTCATCAACTGGTTTTCGAAGGATTTCATCACCAATCCGCAGTCTTCAGACCCGGTGCAGGCTGGCATTCGAACGGCCATTTTAGGGTCATTGTGGGTGATTATCATCACGATCACGTTTTCTTTCCCGGTGGGTGTGGGCGCAGCTATCTACCTTGAAGAATATGCCACCGATAGCGCCATCAACCGTTTGATCCAGACCAATATCAACAATCTGGCGGGGGTGCCTTCGATCATCTATGGGATTTTGGGCCTGGCAATCTTTGTCCGCGTGCTGGAACCGCTCACCAGCGGCGCGCTGTTTGGTGTGGTTGAAGATCCGACAACCGCCAACGGGCGCACCATTTTATCGGCGGGGCTGACGCTTGGGCTGCTGATTTTGCCTTTGATCATCATCAACGCCCAGGAAGCGATCCGGGCAGTGCCGAGTTCACTGCGGCAGGCCAGTTACGGGGTCGGCGCGACCAAGTGGCAAACCATTTGGAATCATGTGCTGCCAAACTCGATTGCGGGGATTCTTGACCGGCGTCATTCTGGCAATCTCCCGGGCGATCGGCGAAACCGCTCCGCTCGTGGTGGTGGGTGCTTCGACCTATATCACCTACGATCCCGATGGGCCGTTCTCCAAATTCACGGTGCTGCCGATCCAGATTTACCAGTGGACTTCCCGCCCGCAGGATGTCTTCCGCAATATTGCTGCCGCCGCCATTATCGTGTTGCTGATTATGCTGTTCACGATGAATGCCAGCGCGGTGTTGCTGCGTAACCGGTATAGTAAGAAACTGTAAATGGGTAATCAAGCACATATGTATACAAGTAAACTGATAATCGTGAATCATCCAGTCCGGCCATACCTGTATCCTTCCGAAGGAAATAAAAATGAGCAATCAAAATTCCAGCAACGGGCATTACGCCATCGAAGCCAGAAATCTCGATATTTACTACGGCGATTTTTTGGCTGTCAAAGATGTCAACCTGAAAATCGAGAAGCAGAAAATCACTGCCATCATTGGGCCATCGGGCTGTGGAAAGAGTACCGTCCTCCGGGCCTTTAACCGGATGAATGAACTGGTCCCCACGGCCTGGGCGGAGGGCGAAGTGCTCTACCACGGCAAGAATATCTACGATGAGGATGTCGATCCCGTCGAAGTCCGCCGCCGGATTGGCATGGTTTTCCAAAAACCCAACCCTTTCCCCAAAAGCATCTATGAAAATGTCGCCTGGGGCGCAAAAATCAACGGCTTCAAAGGCAATATGGATGACTTGGTCGAAGAATCGCTGATGGGGGCCGCTTTGTGGGACGAAGTAAAAGATAAGCTCGATCAAAGCGGGCTGTCTCTCTCTGGCGGCCAGCAGCAGCGCCTGTGTATTGCCCGCGCCATCTCGATTAAGCCTGACATCATCTTGATGGATGAGCCGGCCTCGGCGCTAGACCCCATCGCCACGCTGAAGATCGAGGAACTGATGCGCGATCTTTCTAATCATTACACCATTATTGTGGTAACGCACAATATGCAGCAGGCCGCGCGGGTTTCGCACTTCACCGCCTTCTTCAATCTCGGCGAAGGCCGCACGGGTGTTTTGGATGAATACGGCCCGACGAACAAAATCTTCACCAATCCCGATAGCCAAACCACCGAGGATTACATCACTGGCCGGTTTGGATAGATACCAGATTTACTCCTAAAAAACGAAATACAAGGAATAGGACGCGGATATACACAGATTTCGCGGATATTTTTCATAAAGAACCAACCAACATCCGTGTTACTCCGTGACATCCGTGTCCAAACGGTTTATCAACTTTATAGCAGAACAACGCTACGAAGTGCAGGATGCAAGATAAGGATAACGAGATGACACAATCATCGCTCAGAGAAAATCTAGACCGCAAGATGCAGCAGCTCCTGGATGACATCCTGGTGCTCGGGAGCATGGTCGAGCACGCGCTGATTAAATCTGTGGAGGCGCTAAAACGTCAGGATTTAGCGTTAGCCCAACGAATTTACGCGGCGGATATCCGTATCAATACCAAACGTTTCGATATTGAAAATGAAACCATGGTCTTGATCGCAACGCAACAACCCATGGCACGTGACTTGCGCATCTTAGCCTCAATTCTCGACGTAGCGACTGAGCTTGAGCGAATCGGCGATTACGCCAAGGGCATTGCGAAAATCTGCTTGATGATGGGTAAAGAAGCCCCTATCAAACCGTTGGTTGATATTCCCTATATGGCAGATAAATCAACCGATATGCTTCATAAAGCACTGGCTGCCTTCGTTGATGCAGATGCAGAAACAGCCCAACAAATTCCCCAGGATGACGATCTGATCGATGGTCTCTATAATCAGGTGTTCCGGGAATTAATCACCTTCATGATCGCTGATCCATCTACCATTGATCGCGCTAATTATTTGATGTGGGCCGCCCACAACCTGGAGCGCGCCGCCGACCGGGTGATCAATATTTGCGAGCGAACAGTTTACGTGGCTACCGGAGAGATGCAGGAAATCAAAATCAGCGATGATGAGCAGAAAGCGGTAGAATTGTCCCAGCGAGCAGCAACTTATAAACCATGAAAAAACAAAAGAAAGTCTTATTCTTATGCACAGGAAATTCTTGTCGCTCACAGATGGCTGAAGCTATTGTCAACGACCGCCTGGGGAATGAGTGGCTGGCCGTCAGCGCGGGCACCCAACCCTCGGGTTATGTGCATCCCAAAGCCATCCAGGTTCTGGCAGAATACGATATCATCCACCAAGGTGAATCAAAGTTGGCGGATCAATTTCGCAGTTGGGATTTTGATCTGGTTGTAACTGTCTGTGATTCTGCCGCGGAGGAGTGCCCGGTCTGGCTTGGGGAGGGTGGGCGAGTCCATCACAGTTTCCCCGATCCCGCTAAGGCTATCGGCAACGAGGAAGAAATCTTGACGACCTTCCGGGTTGTACGGGATGCGATAGCAAGGGATATCCCGAAATTGCTGCTAAAAAACTATCCAAATAAACAGTTTTCAAACAGATACTAAATCATCAACCAACTGTATTGAGTTGGAAAAAGCGGCGGGCAATTAAGATGTACCAGACCATACTCAATAACCCGCCCAACATTGCCAGGAATATCGCGCCGTCACTCGACCAGGGATGAATGATGAGATCGATTCGTAGATCAGCAAATAGCCAAACCCGAGCATGCCCGCGTAGGCCGCGGCTTTGCTGAAAACTTCTGCCCGCAGCATCACAAAGGAAATCAACACACCAGCTGATTCGGCTAAAAAGAAAGCCGTAAACGTTCCCAATGAGTGACTGGTGCCAACCGAGAGCATGGACTGTCCCGCCGCTAAAAAGATTGCTCGCTGAGCTTCGCTGGTTGCAGCCGCATATTGCCAGCTTAAGATCGAGCATCGCAAAGGCCTGGTTCGTTGCAAAGAATGTCCCAACCCCTAAGAAAAAGATCAGCGCAGCAAGGCCCGCGAGGGGTTGATAAGGTGTCTCACGATGGGCTGCATAGAGGGCAAAATAAGCCAGAAGCCCCAGTAGATTAAGAAAGATATTCAACAGGCCCAGAGGTTGCGAAGCCCCATAAAAGGACTTTACTGGAACTGTTGGAACCATTCCAGCACTGTTTCGGGGGAGGTGTTTCCTCCCGGTTAAAAGGGTAATCGCAATTTCGAGAATGCCCACCAGAACCGCACCGATGGCGGCCGCGCCACCCAATGAGTAAATGATGCTCCACTTTTGGGTCTTAACCGCTTGAGACATTTCACGTTTCTTCCCATGCAGATCGAAAGTCATCCGTATAGGCGCTATAGACTGATAAAGGCATCATGGTCAAGATCAAGATCACACCGTAGATAATGTACTTTATTAAGAAATCGTTGAAGAAATAACCCACAAACCACTGCCCCAAAATCCAGACGATAAAGATCACCAGCGGCCAGGGCCATAGTTTGGCCGCGAAACGCGTCAGGCTTCCGGGTTGTTTTTCGCCAAAGGGTTTGTTGATCTTAATCCCGGCGATACCGCCAATTATGCCGATCACGGGCGGGAAGATACCGCCACCAAATAGAAGCAGCACGATGGAGAGCAGGATAAGTCCCGCCCCACCATATTTACGCTGGATGAAAAATATCGACCAGACCAGGATCACCAGCCCAATAAAGACAGCCAGGATACCAGTAATCAAAAAGTTGGGGATGATGGTCATAGCGGGTTCGCAGGCGTTCCAGATTTCTTCCGGTACGCAAGGCAGCCCCATAAATTCGATCATCAACCCCTCTGGACGGGTGCTTGGGCGTGCTACGCCTCGTAGGATTTCGAAGATCCCGTGTTCGATACCGGCACCTCCGGCAGCGATGCCGAACCAGGTGGCGACTGTTTTCGTTGCTTTTCTCATTTTATTTAACCTTTCAATCTGATTTACCATAAGGACAACGAGCCACACATTCTGAGCAAACATGAAAAGTATGCTCGTCAAAGGATGTCAGGCTCATATATCTGGCTGCCTTCGAGGGATTGGTAGCCATCAGGAATACAAACTTGATCCGTGACATCGCCGGCGTACGGGCCGTATACCTCAGACAGCGCATGATCTTGACCTGTTTCTAGTCAGGCATGATGGCATCCACCAGACAGGCTTCCACACAGATTTGACAGTCTGGTGGGCAGCCGGGTTCATCCGTTTCTGGGTAGCGCATCGCGGGCAGTTTAGCGGTGGTCAGCAGCCCCCCGAGCATCAACCGGGTCCCAAAGTGGGAGTTGATTAACAACCCATTTTTACCGGTCACGCCAATCCCGGTTACTGCGCCCATGCGAATTTGATTCAAGTAGCCAACCAATGTGCCTTTTTGATTCAATCCCAGGGGCATACATCCATAAACGGGAACGGCCCGTTCTCCGTTTTCTTCCAACAAGGCGGCAATTCGCATGGATAGGGTGTCAAGCCGTCGATAATTGAGATTTTGTGAGCGCCAGGCCGTTTCTAACCCATAGGTGGCGTCTGATAGACCCCATGGGGAACCGCGGGCCCAAAGCAAATCAGGCTCCAGGCTCCCGGTAACAGATCATCCGGGCGGTGACCGGGTTTTTCATCCACCATCGCAGCAGCCGGACCAATGCAAAATACAGGAATATTCTCATCTTCTGCGATTTTGCGGATTCGATCAGCGATCATCTCATTTTCCTTTCAAACCAGACCCTCCAGGTTTCATGCTCAAGAACCAGTTATGAAATATTGAACAAAAACCTGGAAGGTCTTTTCTTAGCAGATGGTTTCTACTCTTCTTTCAGTGCTTCCGAGATAGATGCAGCCCAGGCTGTGATTGCCTCCCAATCACGGAAATCACCCGTGGGGGCTTTAACGTTCTTGAGAATCCGCTTCTCGAAGAAATTAAGTTTGTCTGGGTTTACAGCGCCATGAAAAACGGCGTAATTGCGCGGTCCAATGCGGTCGGCAATCTCTTGCTGCTTGGATGGGAAGCGCCAGCCATGCATCAATTCCACCGGATCGCCTTCACCGGTAGGTCCACTTGAAAATAGCCAGGTTGGCTTCGTTGCCAGAATTTGCTCATGGGATTTGAGCAGTTTGACGGCATCTTTGCGCCACATCCCATAATAGACGGCACTGCCCAAGATAACAGCCCAGTACGGCGACAGATCGCGGACGGTTTTGGCCTCCGCCAACGCGGTTTGATAACCCGCCTGCGTCAGGGTTTCGCCGATCTTCTGCGCGATTTCGGCAGTGGCACCGTGTTTGCTGGCATAAGTAACCAGGATGGTTTTATTCATGAGAACTCCTGTTGAAGTGTGGGTAAGCGTGTTCGTTTGAGCAATTTGATGGCAATCAACACATACCAGATCATGCGGAAGGGGGCCGAGACGGTGGGGAACAGCCAGTAGATTTCTGGGGCAGCGGCCAGGAAAATAAATCCGGCTAAAGCAATCCCATTTGCCAAAAGCCCGCATACGGCAGTTGTTTTGCTGAAAACTCCGCTGCGCAGCATAACCATCGAAATCAGTAACCCGGCTAAAAGCACCAGGAACAGACCGATATGATCCCCGACAGGTTGATAGGCCGGATTGTGAGGATGAGTCGCCAGGATCACATCCCCAGCAAATACCAGGATCGCGCGCTGATGATCGGAAGCCGCAGCCGAGAATTGCTTGCTGAGCGAGAGCATTTCCAGGGATTTATTGGATGCTAAATAAACGGCCACCCCCACCAGGCCCGAAGCGGTGGCGATCAATATCAGGCTGCGGTTGTATATTTTCAGTGCAGCATGGAGGGCCAGGAAAATCAATCCCACCAGGGCATAATTGATCAGATCGAAAAAATCGAGCAGGGCCAAGCCCACAAAAGGGTGCTTTTGTAACAGCGCAAACCAATCGAGCGCGTTGTTGGGCAAGGTGGCCGGCACGGAGAAAATCTCAGATCCTTGCAAAAGGGAAAGTTCCGCGCTGATATTTCTGCGAAAGAAGATTACCGCGATCAATGCGGCTGCCCCGCCGACCAGGTAAAGCAGTTTCCAGGGATACGCTCGAATTTCGATTTCAGCGGAATCATTCATCTTCAACTCCTGAAATTTACTTTGTTTGAGGGGCTTTGATGGCCCGGAGGTAAAGGCCAAAGGGCACAAAACAGATCAGTCCCATCAGCAGCACAACGAAAAAATCGACGAAAGCGAAGGGAACATCGGCTACGAAGGGCTGCAAGATGAAGTAAACCAGCAGCCCGATGAACAGGGCACTGGCCGCGAACAACAACCCCAGCCCTGCGATATACCCCAAAGGTTTACGGCGCAATAAGAGCACGCCGCCGATAATCCAAAGGATCGAAAGCATGATATCCGCAACGGCCAGGCCAGTCTCTGAAATGGGAAGTGGGGTTTGCTCCATGAACGCGCCAGCAATCATGCCGAGGGTGCGTAAGATGAAGAAAACCCCAAACACAATCATTACCACGCCAGCTGTTTTTCGGGGAGTAGAATCCGCCAGGCGGGCTTTGACAGTTTCGGGGTCAATGCACCTCATCAGATTGAGGCTGGCAAACGTACTGGTCAAAACTAAAGTCAACGAAACAAGGGTTATCCAGCCGAAAGGGTTGCCAAATGTGTAAGCCAGGTAGTTATAGACCACGTAGAGCAGCGCACCCGGCCAGAGCAGTAATCCCCGCAGGCTGCCGCGTCGGGCAAACCACAGAGACCCTAACAAGACTGGCAAACCGACGATCAGATTAACAACATCATTGGTGAGAGAGGATTGCTGCAATTCGGCGGTCGCATAGAGCACTGTGGGGAATAGCAGCCCTGCCACGGAGGCCGCAGCCATCAACAGGGTTACAACGATGGAAAGATTAGTGGCGCGCTTCAGTGGGCGATTGAGTGGCAATCTGTTTTCATTTAAAGTTTCTGTCATTTCTGTGCTCCTAAAATATTTACACGAGCGCTAATTTCTGGGGAAGTGCCTCGACCCAGGCCTGGATCGCATCCCAATCGCGATGATCGCCCTCCGACCAGACACCAAAGAGCACGCTCAAGCGGAATTTCAATCGCTCGCCAAAGGCTGGAACTTTGCTGATATTCAGCACGCCCGCAAAGATGCCTTCACTCTGCGGCTTTGCGATCTGGCGCACGGGGATCAACCAGGTCTTGATATTGGATCGGTATTTTTCGCCATCCTTCATCGCCAGGGTGATGCACAGTGTGAATGTGGCAATGGGTTTCTGGGCTAGAGTCGCACGGTGGGTTTGTAGAAACTGCATTGCTTCAGGCAGCCACTGTTGCGCCTGGATGGGGCTGCCAACAACGACGGCAGCGTAATCTGAAAGCTTGTTGACGGCCTGCATGGGGTAGAGATCAACCTGGAAACCGGCGTTCGTGAGTGTTTTGGCAATGGCTTCGGCGACGCCTGCTGTTGAACCCGTGCGGGTGGCATACGTTACAAGGATTTTGTGTTCCATAATGGATGAGCCTCTTTATTTTGGTTGGGCTTTTGCCAGCTGGAAAAAATCCCAGGCCAGCATCGGGAACCAGATGAAATAACCCAGCCCCATCACCATTGTCAGCGTGGCTGAAACTTCAGGGGCAAAGGGATGGATAATATGTTGGATCAAATCTACCCCATTGCCAAATAATCCGGCGAAGGCGGTCACTTTGCTGAAGTCCTCGCTGCGCAGCATAATGACAGAGATCATCACCCCCGAACCCTGCAGCAGGATTCCGCTCATATAAGCTGCGGAGCTGTTCCACATCCCAGCGGCGACCACCGCTTCCCCCGCGGCGATCAATTGCGCCTGAATAGTTTCACTAGTGGCCGCGGCGTACTGCTCAGCCAGGTGCAGCATCGCGAAGGTGGCTTCGCCTGCGAAAGTCAGTGTCACAGCGATGATGGTAAACAAGGTTGCCAGGGCCGCGTATACCGGGCTAATCCGCCGCAGGGTGATATACAGTGCGGGGAACGTTCCCAGGTATAGGCCAATCAAAATCAGGAGCAGAAAATCACCCCTCAGCACCATTTCAAGTGAGCTGTTTTGATAGGCTGCAAAATATTCAGCAGCGCCGGTTAGTTTGGGGCCAAGTATCCCCAAAGCCGCCGTATATCCCAGGATCGCTGCCAATTGTAAAATAGCAGAAATGCTGCCGATAAAATAGATGCTTTTATTTTTGAGGAGATCATTGCTAAAACTAAAATTTTCCATGATAATTTTCTCTTTCAATTGTTTTGAGTTCTGCGCTTATCTTAATCAAATTCCCGCACCTTGCCTATGACGTCTGCCGCAAATTTGATGATTATTGGTGCAAATTGGGTTATGATTAGCGGTATGAACAAACCAAATCCATCTTCTGGTATTCATGTCACCGTTACCATCTTGAAACAGATGTTCTTGTACCTGGATTCATTGAATATTGATATCGATGCTTTATTGAATTCTTTGGATATCCCCCCTAAATCGGTGAAAACGCCGGATGGCTATATTCCCTTTGAAACCTATTTACGCATTGAGGCGGCCGCCGCTGACCTGACACAAGACCCCTACTTTGGGCTGCATATGGGCGAGCACGCCGAACCGGGGAGTTGGTCGATCCTGGGATATTTGATGATGAATTGCAAAACGCTGGGAGAGGCTTTCGAGAAATCCGCTCGCTACTCGCGCATCATTGGTAATCTAATTGATGGCGAGGCGCAGTTCCGTCTTACTAAAATCCGGGTGATCTCTACGCTGCCACCCCACGCACCCAAGATGCCGCGCTATTGTTTCGAATCGGCATATGCCAGCGGCGTGCGCATGATGCGTACCCTGACGGGGTTGGAACTAAATCCCTGCGAGGTGACCTTCACTTATCCGCAACCCGCATCAACCGCAGAGTATGAGCGCTTTTTCCGCTGTCCGGTACACTTCGATCACAAATACAACTCGATGAGCATCGAGACCAAGCTGCTCAATACGCCAATTCTGCTGCCCAACCCTGGGCTGCTGGCGTATTTCGAAAATTATGCCCAACAGATCATCGCTGAAATGGATCGTCAGGACGAGTACACCCAGGCTGTCACCCGCATTATCCTGGAAAAATTAGATGCTGAAAACCTGACGATTAAACAGGTTGCCAAAGAAATGTCCGTCAGCGTGCGCACCTTACAGAATCGCCTAAAAGGTGAAGGGATAGTTTTCAGCGATTTACTCCAGGATTTGCGCCAAAAACTGGCCAAGAAATATCTTCAGGAAGATTATTCTGTGGAAGAGATCACTTACTTGCTGGGTTTTTCGGAGCCGAGTGTTTTTCGTAAGGCTTTCAAACGGTGGGAGGGGGTTACGCCTGGGCAGTATCGCATGCAGCCGGTTCCATCCACAGATTAGGCCGCCTGATGATCAAAATGTCCGAACAGTGCTATTTTCAAATGGGGATAAAAGAATCTTATCTGAGCAAGGTTGCGTAATATACAGCCGCGACGATATGGACAAACGCCAGTGAAAATAGTGCCAGCCCAATGGGGATATGAATTGTATGCCACAAAGAAAGCAATTGGCGAGCCAGGATCAACGATGAAATTTGCCGCTGCAAGAGACGGCGTTTTCTAAAGAGTTGATTAAGTGTTTGAGCTTGTTGCCGAAGTTGGGCATCCAGGCGTCGTTTTTGGATCCACCAGCTTAAGCGATACCGTCCTTCAGTAAATGCCCTCCCCCAAAAAGCGATGATTGATGAATTTATCTCAGCAGCTGTACTCATATTTGGTGGGAGCGCCCGCTTTATCTCAGGGTATTCTGCCTCCCAGAGAGCAAGATCACTCTCAATATCCGCAATTTGAACCTCTAATTCAGCAGCTTCAAACTCAACCCCGTCGGCGGTGCGCGGAACTGCGGTGTAAATATAGCGTCCCACCACTCCACTCAAAACGATCAGGACCGTTAAAAGGAAAACAATCCCTGCAAGCCCGTTAAATTTCCACGAGGTGTGCAGCAGCACCATATAGGGTCCCACCAAACCTGTGAAAATATGAAATTGCAACCAGGACGACATTTTACCCCAGCGGGCACTGCGGCTCCGCTTTCGGAGAGAGTAGAGAACTTCCGTCATCAGCATCAGAATGAAACCCAAAATTCCAATTGAGTGACCATAAAAGCCACTCGCCTCTGGGATGCCTTCGAGCTGGTTGATCATCAGCAAATAGATCAGGGTAATAAATACAATGGCGACCAAGGCCAGCCATAATTCTCTATTGGTTTGCCGCATGCTGTTCACTCCATTCTGACCAGAAACTGATCAGAATTTCTGAGAAGTTACCATTGGTATTTAACAATGAGTCCCTAATCCCTGAAATGTTGGCTTGCTGCGAAATCAATTTTTGCAATGGCTGGGAAAGAGTCTGATCACCCATTACAAGTGCTCCTAAAATTACTTTTTCCCCAACCATAATTCTCAGCCGATTGACATCAAAATCGGACTGAGCGGTAATGGCATCAGGGAGCTGGCGCCAGGTTTCACTGTCTCCTCGGGCAATCCCTAATAAATCTTCATCCAATCCCTTTCCAACGGTTCCTATGATTGTGGTGGTCAACCCAGCCAGTCGCGTCACATTGAAGGGCGCGGATTTGAGATAGGATCGCCTGACACCTGCCATATTTGATCCTGCAACACACCCTTGTTCTCGGGCGGGTCCCCAAAGGCTGTCGATAACGTATTTCCCGGTTATGGGATCAAAAGCTTGGGCCACATCTCCAGCCGCAAAAATATGGTGGAGGTTGGTTTGAAGATATTCGTCGACCAGAATACCTCGATCGGTTTGCAGCCCAATTGCTTCTCCCAATTCTTTTCGGGGACGAATTCCAATTGCAATTGCCAGCATCTGACACTTGATTTTCTCGCCATCTTTGGTGATCACGCCTACAACCCGGCCGCGCTTTCCAATAATCGAGCCAATTTCTGAGTGGAAATGGATTTTCACGCCTTCTTCACGAAGACGATGTTCTATAATCCGAGATTCGGTTTCATCGAGCACATTACCCCAATAACGATCACCGCGCAACAAATAATGAACCTTAACTTTCCGGGAGCGCAATCCTTCTACAATTTCCAAGGCGGTGATACCTCCACCAATTACAACAGCCGAGTGAGTTTTTCGGATTAAACTTTAAAATCTGCTGAGCATCTACCAGATTATCGAGCTTGACCACGCCAGGAAGATCGCTCCCAGGGATCTTGATTTGGGCGGCTTCTGCACCCGTGGCAATCAGCAGGCGATCATAGGAAAGACGCCGGCCACCTGCAAGCTCAACCTGGTTGGACTGCGGGAATATTTGGGTTACTGTTGCCTGAAGAAATTGGAAATTAAGATTTTTGAAATCTTGCTTCGTAAAAGGATATAAACCTTTTTCGGGGAGCTCCCCTGTTAAATAATATGCCAATCCAGGACGTGAGTAATATCCTTGGGGTTCGTCTCCAATCAAGGTGATCTCACCCTGGATGTCATGTTTGCGAATCTCTTCGCCAGCCGCTAAACCAGCTGGCCCGGTGCCAATGATAAGATATCGGCGCATGTTTATCAGTCCTGTTTCGCAAACAAATTGCTTTTCTCGAACCGCAGCACGCCGCGGGGGCAACGAGTCACACACTCGCCACAGGTCAGGCAATGGCTTTCTTTGACCGGCTCGCCTAACCAGGCATGGCGCCGCACATCAATCTCAAGAGGACAGTTAAATGAGCAGATCCCGCACTGTACACAGCGAGAGGAATCAGGTACGACATAACCAGCCACAACCGCCTGCCTACGGGTGGTTTCGATCTGTAAAAAGTTTTTCAAATTCATGCTATCGACTGGCCCCTCTAGTCATCAGGGTCATCTGATTCGTCGGTTTCTTCTGGATCTTCGGTTTCATCTGGTTCGTCAGGTTCATCGGTTTCATCTGGCTCATCAAACTCGTCCGGCTCTTCAGTTTCATCGGGATCATCCAGCTCATCCGGTTCTTCGGTTTCGTCGGGCTCTTCATAAAGGTCATCATCATCTTCTAATTCTTCATTAAGTTCAATAGTTTCGGTTTCTTCAGCTTCAGTTTGATCATCCATTGAATCCAATTCTTCAATCGGAGTCAAAATCGGAGGTGGTGTCGTTGTGGGGATGAGACTTTCGATCATAATGCTGCGAGCATAAAACTCCCCATCATCTGTGGAGCGGATTTGCACAACCACTGTTTCCCCTACCTGGATATGGGGATCAAGAATGGTGTCAGCATTGATATGGATTTTTTCTCCAGAAATTAGCCAAAGGGTCGGGGAAATGGATTCCACAACGCCCGTAATTTTAAAATACCACAAATGAATTTCTGAAGCCAGCACCCACCCTTCGGGCTGTGTAATCCCCTCAATTTCCACAACCATCCCAGGGATGATCTCACCGATGATAGTCGTTTCAGGGGTCAGAACCACAATAATATCTCCAACCAACCAGCGGTCATCCCCTTGCTTGAGGACTTGAGCGTCAAATGAAACCATCTCAGAACGCCTCAATTTGATCAGTTGCTGAACTTCGCTAAGCCTTCTCTCTTGGAAACTCGCTTCGATATGTTGATGGGAAGTTGGATTAAATGTAATCCCAAGCCTGACATTTTCAACTGCGCGTTTAACAGGATAAAGTTGATCCCCCGGCAACGATTGGGCTGAGGCACTGATGAGACTGCTGCCTGTCAAAATTAGAATTAACACTAATAATATTGCTGTCGCGAGACGAGGCAGGCTCATCAGAATACCAATCGGTTTTTCTGGAGTAGACGGCAACCTGGCAGCCTGGCTGAGAACTTGCGTTCGGCTGCGATTCATAATATCCGCAGGAATTTCGCCAACCTGCAACTTTTTAGACTGGATCGCCATTTCGAGGAGAGGTTGGAGATCATCCTTGATTTCTGGATATTCGTTGAGAACCTGATCCAGATTGGCACCCTCCTCGATAGCCAACAAGCAAGCTTCGAGAGCATCATAGCGCGCATCATTCATCGAACTCGTCTCCAATTTGTCGGCGTAAAGCCGCCAAAGCCCGATACTGTAATTGTTTGATGGCATTTGGTTTCTTGACCATAATATCTGCTGTCTCCACCAGTGATAAACCGCTCCCAAAGCGCAAAGCCAACACATGCTGCTGATCAGAGGTCAGTTTTCCAAGAGCCCGACGCACAATCTCACCCTGATCCGCCCTTTCTACGGTTTCATCTGGGAGGTTTTTCTGGTCTTCGATATCATTAGTAAGTTCAGAAACCGGTCGAGCATAAACCACACGGTAATAGTCATTGATAATATTGGAGACAGTTCCCATTAACCAGCCTCGAAGACTCGATCTTGGTCCTTTTTCCAAGTGGAAGGCTTCTAGCATACGCGTAAAAGTTTCAGAGGCAAAATCTTCTGCTTTCGACTTATCTCCAATTCTGTAGCAAGCATAACGATATACGTCCGCAAAAAATCGGTTATGCACTTCGGTTATGGCTTGGGGATCTAGTGACCGGAGATCCTTAACAAGATCACGCTCATTTTTCATGAGCCAGTATTGAAACCTCCTCTGAATATTACTCGGAATGAATGGCAGTATACCATTTGATGAAGCATGAATTAATTGAAACATCAGTTCCCAATTATTTATTTGAAATTTAGGGTCTTCCATTACGAATAACATATTTTTTCACGACCAACGCTAACGAATTGAAACGATCCCCAAGAAGGAGAGAATTTTTTTCTTTTTTATTTTGAAGCACTTTCGCCGTGGCAAACATTACACGCCAAGGGGTCAATTTTCATCGAAAGATTTCCCTGATTGGTGGTTGAATGCTCCCGCGTAATAACCTGGACGATATCGGCATCTCCGCTTTCATCACCATCATCACAATCATCGTCATCGCAATCATCTCCACCGTCATCGCCATCATCGCCGCCTCCGTCTCCGTCATCACCACCATCGTCACCATCATCACCACCATCGTTATCATCGTCGTCGGCGTCATCCCAATCGTTTGTGTTATGACACTCTGAGCACTGTCCGGATGAATGATCATTAGGCCGGTCGCTGCTGTGACAGGATTTACAATCCGATTGTCCTTGATGGCTAAATGAACCATCATCCCAATCGTTGGTATTGTGGCAGGCAGAACACTGCCCACTGAAATGCCCGGAAGGTTTATCATCGTTGTGGCAGGATTTACAATCTGTCTGGCCGCTATGAGTAAAATTTGCCCCTTCCCAACCATTCGTGTCGTGGCAGGCGGAACACTGTCCGCTGTAATGCCCGGAAGGTTTATCATCGCTGTGGCAGGATTTACAATCTGTCTGGCCGCTATGATTGAAATTCGCACCTCCCCAACCACTCGTATCGTGGCAGGTAGAACATTGCCCGCTGTAATGCCCAGAGGGTTTATCATCGCTGTGGCAGGATTTACAATCTGTCTGGCCGCTATGATTGAAATTCGCACCTTCCCAACCACTTGTGTCGTGACAGGCAGAACATTGCCCGTTGTAATGCCCGGAGGGTTTATCATCGCTGTGGCAGGATTTACAATCTGTCTGGCCGCTATGATTGAAATTCGCACCTTCCCAACCACTTGTGTCGTGACAGGCAGAACATTGCCCGTTGTAATGCCCAGAGGGTTTATCATCGCTGTGGCAATTTGTGCAATTTCTGGAACCGGCCAAAGAATGGTCAAACCTTATATCCAGCCAGGTAGTTGATGTGTGGCAGGCTGTGCAATCTCCATCAAAGTGTGTCACGGGCTCGATAGAGGCATGGCAATCCTCACAATAAGTGAGTGTGCCACTGTAAACTCCGCCGGAATGGCAACCCTCACACGGAATCACGCTATGTGCCCCAATCAGGGGAAAGAAATCATGCTCCCCCGCAGCACTTCCATCTGGAAAAGGAACCATCTGAGGATCAATCGTGCTACTTGCATTCGACAGACTTCCATCCTCAGGGTTTACATCATCTTGATTTTGAGAGGCAAGCAATGCATCATTTCCAAGACTAGTCCCAATATTTAAAGGGTTATCCTTACCTGGTAAAAGCGCATTAAATTGGGTTGAACCGGAACTCTGAAATTGGAAAAACCCAACTCCTAAAGCACTAAGCATCATTACAAGTGAAACTAATAATATGATCCATAAAAATTTTCGCATTCTCAACTCCTAAACCAATAAACTACAAACGAGCTAATCATTCTCTTCTTCATCTTCTAGCCCATTCGGATGACAGGCCACACAATCTACCAACTCGATGGGTGAGATCCCTTCTTCTTGGTGCTCGCTTTGGATTTCTCCGGGTTGGTGCTCGTGACATCCATAACAGGTATATTCAACATAACTGGCAACATGACAGGTTTCACACGCCACCATCCCTTGATCACCATGATCCAATGGGAAGGTGTGACTTGTGAGATTTGCCGGTGACCAGGCCTCGGTGGAATGGCAGCTTTCACAGGCTATGCCAAACAATCCAAGGTGAATCTCTGGTTCGAGATGGCAGGCCACGCACTCCCTTGGGGTATCCCGGTATACCTGGTCAACATGGCAAGACACACAGACGATTTCCGAGTGACGGCCATCCAGAGTAAAGATCAAATCATGGTCAAAATTTGTTAATCGCCCGGTGCCATCATGGCAGGCCAAACAATCGGAGCCAAATTCTTGCTGATGATCTGCCATAAACTCTGAATTGTCTGTGGTGTGACAATGGGAGCAGGAATCCAAATCGAAGCTTAGATGCTCGCCATCCTCGTACAGGTGGCAGGTAGCACATTTCATTTGCGCGCCTGAGAAATCTCGCAGATGAGATTGCAAACTAAATTCGCCGATCACAAAATGGTCAAAGGGTTGACCCTCCCAAATCACTAGATTCCAATCCTGGGGTGTGTGGCAGGTGGCACAATCTGGATTGAATAAGTTTGCATGAATTACTGGTTCCGCATGACAAGAATCACAATTTTGGGGTGTGCCGGCAAATTGACCATTTTGGTGGCACTCAGCACAAGCTACCTTCACATGTTCCCCAATCAATGGATAATTTGAACTTGCATGGTCAAATTGAGTTATGCTATCGACACCATCGTGACAACTCAAACAATTGGAGCCAAATTCCAATGTATGGCGCTCCATGAAAACCATATCGTTCTCGCCATGGCAGGTTGCACAGGAATCACGAAAGAAGGTGAAACCATTTTCAAAGCCATGACAGACGACACACTCTATTGCACCTTCAGAATAATCCACCTGATGTTGAATTAAGCTAAAATTTGCTAAATTGTGGTCAAAATATGATAACGCTTCCATCGTGGGGTCGAATTCACGCCCTTTGTGATCCGTATGACAGGTGAAACACCGGATAGCCTGATCGTATTTTGAGTGCGATCCAGCCCGACTTTCAAGCTGATTGCCGATCTCTTCGTGGCATCGAATGCAAAGCTCGCCTTGCAGATCCTCGAGAGGGGCGTGACAAAGGTGACATTCACGCTCAAATTCCGCGTGGGTTTCATACCCTTGTATGCTGAACTCAGAACGGGATTTTTCGGTCAGCTTACCAGGGCTAAACATTAAACCGCCTTGCCGAAAATAGGTAATCCCCAAGCTTAGGAATATCACAAAAGTGAAAACCAGGCCAAAAGGGGAAAATAATGGATGCACTCGTCTCATAAATTTGAATCAAATTTCGATTTCTGGATACAAAGAATGCCAAAAAGAAATCAATAGTTATAAATACTGTCGTGTCTTTGGATAAAAGGTTACGGGCCAATAAAGATTTATGATATTCTTAGCAGACAAATAATTTTTTGTTTTTGCAGCAAATAAAGGAGGACCACCATGTCGAAAAACAAAGCAATACTTGGCACCCTATTTGGGTTGGCAACTGCCGCAGTCGCAGCGATTGCCGCGTATATTCTCGCCATCCGTCCCTGGCACCTGCGCTGGGGATCAACGGACGAGGAAGTCGATCTTCCCCTCCCGGGAGATGATCTCGTCCCCAACGCCAAACTAATGGCTACCCACGCGATCACGATCAACGCCAGCCCAGCTCAAATCTGGCCCTGGCTCGTACAGATTGGGCAAGGACGCGGCGGTTTCTATAGCTACGATTGGATCGAAAATGCGATGGGGTTGGATATCCACACTGCGAATCAAATTCTGCCCGAATGCCAGGATTTGAAAGTCGGCGATCTGATTCCCCTCAGCGAGGATGAATTTGGCGTTCCAGTAGCAATTCTGGCAAAAGAAAAATCACTGGTTCTCCACGGAGATACGCGGGTACATGGTCCTGGCAAAGCGCCTGTGATGAAAGATGGCGATCATATGGCCACGGTTTGGGGCTTCCACTTGATTCCACAGAAAGATGGCAGCACACGACTGGTTGAGCGCATTTTCATCGACTGGAATGACACGCCGCAGAACACATTTTTCTATCGCGTCTTTCTGGAACCGGGTTCCTTTATCATGGAGCAGAAAATGCTGCGCGGCATCAAAGCACGGGCTGAAAATTTCGTAGCATAGTTAAAGGGCAGCAATCATGAAAACGAAATGGCTGGGCTGGCTTTCATTAATTACATTGACTTTAACAACCTTATGGCTGATCCTGATGATCTGGGACTTGTCCAGCGCAGGACCACTGGATAACTTTGAACAAGTTTTGGGGCATGTGGGTAAAAAGAACAGCATGCTGACAGCCACTTATCTCAATGCTGGATTACTCACCATTGCAGCGACAGCGTTCATGGGGGGTCTTTATTTCTACGCCGAGCCCATTTCTCCGGAGTGGAGCATCGTGGGATTTATTTTTGTGCCCATTTATGGCACACTCAACTTAATTGCTTATTTCTCACAGATCACACTGGTGCCCGCCTTATTGGAGGCGGCTGCTGACCCGGTGATGGCTGATACAGCATTTTTACTCTTGCAGCAAACACTGCAACTGCTGCCGGGTTCCACAATTGGTTTCTTCAATGCGCTGGCATATGCTCTCCTGGGGATTCCCTCGATCATCTTTGGGCTGGCCCTCACAAACGGGATGAAGCGCCCCCTCCAAATTTCAGGTTGGCTGCTCCTCCTTAACGGGATCGCCTGCATCCTGGGGGTGATCGGGTTTACCCTCCATAGTGACCCTTTATCCCTCGGAACGGTGCTGGGCGGCGTGCTTTTCTGGCTGGCATTATTCCCCATGACCTACGGGTTCTTCAGGAGTAAAGATGCGTAAATTTTCAAAATTCACATCCGGCGTTTTCGCAGGGGCGGTGGGTGTTTTGGGTCTCAAAAGTTATCTGCAATACAAACAGGATTTAGCCATTGCTGAGAAACGCGTGATAACCCAAGGAAAAACCCTTGCGACCCGATTTGGGAGGATTGTTTATGGCACCGCAGGTGCTGGCCACCCCGCATTGGTGATTTACGGCGCTGGTGGCGGTTTTGATCAAGCATTGCACACCGCTCAGATGTTTGGCACTGGTTTCCATTGGATTGCCCCCTCCCGTTTTGGATACCTGGGAACACCTCTGCCCGAAGATGCCACACCCGCTGCACAAGCGGATGCTCACGCGGCCTTACTCGACGCGCTGAAAATCGAACGCGTACCTATTATTGGGTTATCCGCTGGCGGGCCATCAGCATTACAATTCGCACTGCGCCACCCTGAACGATGCACCGGATTGTTGATGATATCGGCTGTCAGCAAAGCGATGATCGATGTGGCTTCCAACCCAGAAATAATGAGAAAAATTGCGAACGTCTCACTAACCAGTGAATTTCTGATATGGCTGGGCCTACAGTTGGCAATTAACAATATTGTTCCCCCGCTAGGCGTTCCCAGACGGGTGATCAAACAGCTCGATGCGCCGGATTCGGCCTGGCTCAAGACTCTATTAGAATATGTACTGCCCGTAAAAACGCGCCGCCCTGGACTGGTAAACGATTATGTTCAAATCATGCAGCTAGATATTTTCCCTTTAGATCAGATCAAGACTCCCACACTGGTGATCCACGCCAAAGACGATTCATTGGTTTTGATCCGGCAGGGCCGCTTCAGTGCTAAAAATATCCCATATTCGAGGCTGGTGACCCTTGCCAGCGGCGGACATCTCTTATTGGGGCAGCGCGCGCAGGTGCGTAATGAAGTTGAACCATTCTTGAAAAGTTTGATCACTGCCAGTTGATGATCGATTCACAAATGGGGTGCTGCTGAACATCCATTACTGATTCCCCCACTTTTTCAATTCCAAATAATTGATCATCGTTTCGGCCGCTTCTCCCATCAATAGGAGCTGTGTTGATTCCCCAAGATCAGCCGCGCAAATTTCAAAGGTCGCACCGTCCGCATAAAATCCCGGCCATTGGGAGATGGCCAACTTCATCGTGTCCAAATTTACGTGCGTAGGGATCACCAAACGGGGTTGAAGCTGCCCAATCAAATGGATACCTTTGCCATTCTCGGCATTCATACCGCTATAAGAATTATTGAGCTGTGTGAGGGCAATATCAATTTCCCCTAACAGCGCCAGTTGGTCTGCGGTCAGCGTGTTCTGCCCGATATCGCCAAAATGGGCAATCCGCAACCCTCCGAGTTCAATCAAATAAATATAGTTGGTGCCCCCTGCGGGTTTGAACTGGTCGCTGGCATTATGCGCAGAGGCAATCCCTTGGATGCGCCCACCTGGCAACTCAACGCGGCCCTCCCGAACGAATAACTGGTCGCCGGGAAAATCAGCCAGAAATTTTTCGTTAACGTGATCCCAATGGGTGTGCGTGGTCAATAAAATATCGCGGTCAACTGCTGGTTTCGAAAGTCTCTCGGGATCGTGAACATCCACCAATACCCGTTGGCCTAAAGGATCGACAATCTCAAATTGAGCATTTTCACCATAAATCAAAGTTACGCAAGCAGGTAATGGAGTTACCGAAGGGAGTACAGTTGTGGCGGTGTAAGTCGGGGGCAGCGGCGAGGCGGTGGGCGGCAACGGTGTTTGGGTGGGTTCAGGTGTTGATGACGGGTTGGTGATTGTATTCGTCAGGGTCACCGCTCCAGGTTTAGCTTCTAAAACTGGACTGCAAGCCCCCACAAAACAACTAAGAATCACCCAAAATAATATTCGGTTCATAAACAGAGTTTTATCATCTCACTCACAATTGTCAAGGTGAGGCTTATAATTGTGAAGATAAGGAGCTATCCATGAGAGTTAACCTACAATATGGCCGTGAAGGATTGGAGATCGATATTCCATTTTCTGATGTAACCGTGCTGCGCCCGAAATTTATCCCCGGCTTGACGGAAGAACAAGCCGAATTTGAGAGGGCTTGCCGTTCCCCATTTGATTTGCCACCTCTGAAGGAACTCATCAACGCTCACGACCGGGTGGCTGTTGTCATCCCCGATGGGACGCGTGCTCTGCCCAATGACCGTCTGCTGCCCTGGCTATTCGCTCAACTGGCGCATACCCCCTCTAAAAACTTTACCATCATCCTCGGAACCGGCACACACCGACCCAACACCCCCACAGAAATCAGCCAAATGGTTGGGCCTGAACTCGCAGCTCGCTATAAAATAATCAACCACAATGCCTACGATGAAGATACCCTGTCTGAAACCGGATTCGCGAACGAGTTGGGTACGCCATTGCGTATGAATAATGCCTACATGCAAGCGGATAAACGCATCCTTTTGGGTTTTATCGAGCCCCATTTTATGGCCGGGTTTTCGGGAGGCTACAAGGCTGTTTTCCCCGGTGTGGCCGATATCGCCTCCATCCTGGATTATCACCGGGCGGAGATCATTGGCCACCCGCGCAGCACCTGGGGCGTGTTGAAAGATAACCCTACGCAAGATCGAATCCGTAAAAGCGGATCCGCACTACCCGTCGATTTTCTGATCAATGTTACTCTGAACGAACGCCGTGAAATCACCCGCTACTTTTGTGGAGATGTCATCAAAGCTCACGAACGCGGGTGCGCCTTTGCGCAGGAAACCGCGATGATCCCGGTAGACGAACCTTTCCCGCTGGTGATCACTTCCAATTCCGGTTATCCACTCGATCAAAACTTGTACCAATCTGTCAAAGGGATGGCCGCCGCTGCCGAAATCGTCAGCCAGAATGGGGAGATTGTACTGGCTGCCGAGTGTAGCGATGGTTTCCCCGAACACGGCAATTTTGCCAAACTTGTTTTTGAACACACTTCACCCCAAGCGATGCTCGATACGGTTTACCAGCCTGGCTATCGTTTACTGGATCAGTGGCAAATCCAAAAACTGGCCCAGGTGCAGCTCAAATCACAAATGTCGGTTTACAGTCTAGTTCGGGCTGATGATATCCGCCGTGCCAATTTAGAGCCGGTTATTGATATGGACGCACATTTACAATTATTACGGGATAAACTGGGCGATATTCCAGTTGCCGTCCTCCCTGAAGGGCCGCTAACGATTCCTTATTTAACAAAGCATTCAATTGCTTGACCATGAGTATTTTGACGCCTATACTAAACAAACAACTCAGATCAAAACTTGGAGGTTTTCATGCCTGAAGCCGTTATTATCGACGCTGTTCGCACTCCCATCGGAAATTTCCGCGGAGGCCTGGCCGCTGTCCGTCCCGACGATTTAGCCGCTATCGTATTGAAAGCTATTGTCGAACGCACGGGGATCGACCCGGCCATCATCGAAGAAGTTTACCTCGGCTGTGCCAACCAGGCCGGAGAAGACAATCGCAACGTGGCCCGCATGGCAGCCCTGCTGGCCGATTTCCCCATCGAGGTCGCCGCAGTGACCTTCAACCGCCTATGCGCATCCGGGCTAAATGCCGTCAATATGGCCTACCGCGCCATCAAGGTTGGCGAGGGCGATGTCTTTATCGCCGGCGGGGTTGAGAGCATGAGCCGAGGCCCCTACTCGGTGCCCAAGGCTGAGATGGGCTATCCCTGGGGCAACCAAACCATGTGGGATACAGCTTTCGGCTGGCGATACCCGCACCCCAAAATGGAAAAAACCTATGGCACCGAAGCGATGGGCGTGACAGCTGAAAATATCCGGGAGATGCTGCCAATTTCGCGCGAAGACCAGGATGCCTTCGCCCTGCGCAGCCATCAGCGCGCCATATCAGCAATAGACAGCGGGAAATTTGCAGAGGAGATCATTCCTGTGAGTATTCCACAACGTAAGGCCGATCCTGTTATCGTATATGCCGATGAACGACCTCGCCGCGATTCTTCCCTTGAAGCCCTGGCCCGGCTGCGACCCGCTTTCAAAAAAGATGGCGGCACTGTAACCGCGGGGAATGCTTCTGGCCTAAATGATGGCGCTGCCGCAGTGCTGATCATGAGTGCAGAAAAAGCCGCAGAACTCGGTCTGACGCCTATGGCGCGCGTGGTTTCATCCGCTGCTGCGGGAGTTGCGCCGCGCACAATGGGGCTTGGACCCGTTCCCGCCACTCGTAAAGCACTTGAACGTGCCGGTCTGTCCGTAGATGATATCGGGCTGATCGAACTCAACGAGGCCTTCGCTGTGCAATCCCTGGCTGTGATGCAGGAACTTGGTGTCGATCCCGAAATCGTCAACGTCAACGGCGGGGCGATCGCGCTGGGGCACCCTTTGGGCTGCTCTGGTGCTCGCATCCTGACCACGCTGCTGCACGAGATGAAGCGCCGCGCAATCGAAGAAAGCAAACCTTACTACGGGCTGGCAACCCTCTGTGTGGGAGTCGGCCAGGGGGAAGCCACTGTCGTTGAGTGGGTTGGATAGTCCCTAACAACAGTTATTGGAAGAAATATGTCCGATAAACAAAGCCCATACCTCAAAGGCGCAGTTTGGATCGGGTTACTTTTCATTTTTGCCGGAGCTGGTGTCTTCTTTGGCGTAGTTACCTCAGATGTTGAGAGCATCGATGACCCGCTTTGGCTGCCAATTGGAATATCGATAATGTTCATCAATGCGGGTATCGTCGTTGGCTTGATGGATACCGGTTTTAACGAGGTCCGGGAAAAACCTTGGTTTTCATATTTGCACGCGGTCTTGCTACTGTCCATTCCACTGATTTTCACAGCAATCCTAAATTGGGTGGCCTTCGGACCCGGGGAGCGCGAGTTTTCAGGCGGAATTCTCGATTCCATTCTTTGATTTATCTTTTGGTAAGCTGAACGCCATTTTTGGCCGCGTCATCTTCGGTATCCCCGCGCTTATCCTCGATTTCATCATTCTATTTGTGGTTTACCAAATCATCAAAACGACCATCAAAAAATTCAAACCAAATGGTGACGATCCTGTTACTGATAAAGGGTAAAGCGATTTATAGAAATCCGGCCCCTGGGAATTACCGTGATTAAGGATATCTGTCCCAGAGATTCCACAAGCGCTTAGAAAGCTCAGTCTGGTTTATTAAAATGGAGGGTATGATGAAAAAGATTTTCATTCTGACCGCATTTGTTTTCGCAACTCTGGCTTGCGGTCTCACTTCACAGTCATCCCCATCTATCACAGCGACACCACCACCAACTGCAACAGTTACACCAGAAACAGCAACTTTACCCGCACCCAACCAGCCACCGGCAACGCCGACAATTTTTCCTGACACCCCTTCCCCATCGACGCTGCCTTTCCCCATCGTCGAAGCGCCAGTCTTTTCGGTTCTCCACATGGTCAGTGAATTGGACGGCTGGGCAATCTCGGAACAGGGGATTCTACGGACGAATGATGGCGGAATCACCTGGTACGATGTGAGCTGGCCGGGAGAAAAGGAGCTGGACTTCGGCACCCCTTTCTCAGATTGGGATGCTGCGGAGGCGTGGGTGCTCATGCCAGAACCGCAAACGGAAATTAACGCCGGCACCCTCTATCACACACAGGATGGCGGCGAAACCTGGGACGCTGTGCGGGTGCCATTTGGAGATGGGAAACTGCAATTTCTGGATGGCGCACAGGGCTGGATGATGGCCAATTTGGGAGTGGGTGTAGGAAGTATGGGGGTTGCCATCTTCCAAACCGAAGACAGCGGACTCACCTGGCAGCAAGTTTACACCAACGACCCTAACTCACCGAACGCAGGTGACAGCTTGCCCCTAGGCGGGTTAAAGAATAATTTAGTCGCGCAAAATTTACATACAGCCTGGATTGCTGGCGTGATCTACGCCCCCGATACCATTTATCTATACAAAACCACAAATGGTGGAGAAACCTGGGAACTGCAACCGCTACCTGCGCCTCCGGACATAACAAGTTTTGAGGCGGCAACCGATGGCCCCATCCTGCTCTCCGAGAATGATCTAATCTTACCTGTCCAAATTTTGGGAGAAATCACACAAACAGGGATTTATTTCTCAAAAGATGGGGGGCAATCCTGGGAATTTGTCACCCTGCTGCCCGGATCTGGGAGGGTGGGTTTTCCTTCTCCAAGCAACGGATTTTTCTGGAGCGGCGAAGATTTTTACGGCAGTGAAGATGGCGGTCAGACCTGGTCCCAAATTCCTTCGAACACAACCTTCAGTGAGGAGTTGATCTTGTTCGATTTCGTCAATGCGAATACGGGTTGGTCCTTAACCCTCGATGAAGATGGGGAAAAAGTACTCTACAAAACAGCTGATGGGGGCGTTAATTGGGTTCAGCTCTCTCCCTAGAATAACGCTGGCAGTATGGTATGATGCTCGCCATGCTGAAACCCATCCGTTGGAAAACCTTTCCCCGAGATTTTGTCGTCATTCAAATTGGATTCGCCCTCTTCGGGCTGTCTATTGCCCTCTTGATTCGTGCCAACCTGGGGACCAGTCCGTGGGTCATTTTGGAGGTGGCTCTCGCTCAAATTACCGGGCTTACACCGGGGACCTTGAGCATCCTCACCGGATTTGTGATCCTCATCGGGGCATTGGTATCGCGCGAGCAGATCGGTTGGGGGACTCTGGGCAATATTCTGTTTATCGGTCCCTGGGAAGATCTGGCTTTATATTTTATCCCTTCGGTAGAGAATAATTTACCGCTGCAACTGGGGATGCTGCTGGCAGCCGCGCTAATCATGGGAATGGCCTCCGCCATCTATATTGGCGTTGACGCCGGAGCCGGCCCCCGGGACAGCTTGATGCTGGCCGTCAAACGCATCAGCGGGTGGAGTTTGCGCCGGGCACGCGGCAGTATTGAAATTATCGTTGTTTTAGTTGGTTGGCTACTGGGGGGTCCAATTGGGATGGGCACGGTGATTTTCGCGCTCGTGATTGGTCCATCAGTGCAGTGGGGGTTCAAAATCTTCAAAGTACAGCCCCACCGCGATTTAGCAGCGAAACCTGTGGTCGTTGAAAAAACCTAGGTAGTGTTGACATTTCGCCTGTTTTCTAGAGCAATCAATGCGCAATGAATGCACCCATTGCTAGAGAAAAATCACCAAATGTCAACACGGCCTAGTCAATATCCACAAAACGCAGCACGCCATGAGTAGTTGTGCTGACGAAAACAATCGCAGGATCTGCAGGGTCGAAGCTGACGGATTGAACGGTCAATCCAGTCAGCTGCTCCGGTCCAAAATCCCAAGTTTGCCCGGCATTGTGAGAGATAAACAAACCATCCGTTGTCCCGGCATATAGCCGGCTGGATTCTATCTGATGGCTGTTAATGGTGGTAACTTCAAGCCCTTGCAAAGCCAAGGGTGACCATCCATTTGCGGCATAGCGATAAATCCCATCGCTGGTGCCCGCATAGAGATTCGCATTGCTATCCAAGGCAACAGCATAAATTTCCAAACCAGTTAAGCCCAAATTACCCCAGCTTGCGCCTCCGTTATTGCTGCGAAAAATCTGATCGGGAGCTGCGGCAAATATACTCCCGGAATTCTGCGGATGGATGGCGATGCTGACAATTTTCTTGTGGGCAAGGCCAGAAGGCTGCCAGGTGACACCATTATCGATGCTTTTATAGATGCCAGTGCCCGAACTCCCCAGATAGGCAATCTGAGGGTCAGAGGGAGCAAAAACTAGCGAGAGGAGTGCCGGGCTCCCGGATACAGCCAGAAAGTCTCTGGTGTTTTCTTGCATCTGGGATTCCAAGAAGGAGATATGACCAAAGGGATGATCTAGATCAAAAGCGGCTGAAGGTAAGAAATCAGACGGAAAGTCGATATCGATATGAAGCCAGCAAGCGCCAATCAAATTGCAGCGATATAAACCCGCCGTCTCTGTGAGGGCAAAAACGAGATTTGGATTTGCGGGATTGGTAACCAGGCCCGCTATTTTTCCGTTTGATAAATTAGCACCCAAATGAAACCAGCTTTCGCCACCATCAAAAGTTTGCTGAACACCACCCCCATACACCCCTGCAATTAACCGCTGCTGATCTTTTGTACCGGCGAGCAAGGTGCTTACCTGGGTTGCGTGCAACCCTATTTGGCTAAGGTTCCAGGTACTGCCTCGATCAAGGCTTCTGAATAAGCCATTTCCATTGGTGCCGCTGTAGAGCAGTGTTGGGTTTTCGGGGTTCACCGCGGTATTGATCACCTCGAAATCTTGCAATCCAGTGACAAACCAGTTACCGCCCCCGTTGAGGGTTTTGAGCACACCGCCAGGAAACAAAGAGGCGTAAACCGTATTGCTGTTTTCGGGGTCAATGCTCATAGAAAGGATGCGGCTTCCCAGAGAACTCGATTGAAAGAACCAGTTTTCACCTCCATTGAGGGTTTTGAAAACACCGTCATATTTCCAGGCCCCCATATACACCGTCGGTTCAAATAATGCTGAATTTGGATCAACGACAATGCCGCGCGCCGAGTAATTTGTGATCCCATTATTGACGGGCTGCCAGTTGCGTCCAGCATCTGTACTGCGATATATGCCATGTTCGTGGGTAGCTGCATAAATCCAAGTAGGATTTTCAGGGTGCAGGGCGATCCCATAAGCCCAATCCTGATCTAAGGGCCCACCCAAATTTACGAGTTCCGGGATCCAGGTATCACCGCCATCTGTCGTGCGGTAGAGTTCACCATTCCACGGTGGACCGCCGTTATTTGATATGCCGCGTGTCCCAATATAAATTTTGTCCGGGTTATATGGATTGATGGCGATGCTGTACACAATCGCTTCTTCTTGAATATTGGTACTCGATAAGAACCAGCTCTCTGCCCCATCGACGGATTTATACAGTTTTCCTTTGTAAGTTCCTGCATAAAGGGTTTGAGGGTCTTGGGGATCGACTGCCATAGCGTTGATAAAAGCTGTATCAAGCCCCTGACTTTTCCAAGCCCAGGTACCGCCCCCATCTTCACTTTTGAAGACTCCTGACCCCCAGGTTCCTGCGTAAATTACTTCCGGTTGGGAGGGAGCAATGGCAACAGCAATAATATACCCGCCAAAAGGACCGATCCAGGCTGGTTGTTCAGGCGGTGGTCCATAAATAAGGGGGAGATAAACATTCTGCGATTTCAGAATCGCTTTTCCGGCCTGAGGTTGGTGATACAAATATTGCGGCTAGAAGTAATAAAGTAAATATTGGAAGGATTTGTTTTATCATTTTATTCGGCATAAGTCAGATCAAAGCAGCTAAAAATCACCACAAATGCTAAAAAAGACCGAAGTACCACCAAATTTTATTGTATCTGAGTGATGAAGTTGCTGCCCATTTATCAGCGCTAAGAATGCAATTTTCCTGCCAAATTTATTCTGACAGGCCGCCTCTATAAACTCTTGGGACGCGCGTATTTATATTGGTCAATATCTCATAGGGGATTGTTCTTGCCCAGGCGGCCAGGTCTTCAGCGGTGATCTTCTCATCCCCCATCTCGCCAATCAAAACAACTTCGTCATCATTGTAGGCGGTTTCCCACTCGATATTGACCACAATCTGATCCATGGATATCATCCCGACTACCGGGTAGCGTTTTCCGCGAATAATCACCTCGGCCTGATGGGACATGCTGCGAAAATAGCCATCCCCGTATCCCACCGGAACGGTAACTGCACGCACGAGATGATCCGTCTGCCAGGTAGAGCCGTAACCCACGGGATGCCCGGCCTGGACAACCTTGAAGTAGACCACGCGCGATTTCCAACTCAAGGCGGGCTGAACATCCACACTGCGAACTGCTTCGGGCGAGGGATAGACACCATAGAGCAGCAATCCGGGACGCACAATGTCAAAGTTCGCTTCTGGGAGCTGCAGTATTCCTCCAGAATTAGATAAATGTCGTAAGCTTGGTTCAGGCATCGAGTGCTTCTCATAAAAGGCCAGCACTTCCTGAAAACGTTCTAACTGCAAACGAGAATAAGAAAGATCAGCCGCATCGGAATCAGCGAAGTGCGAAAAAACCCCTTCGACTTCGAGATGCTTGCATTGCAGGGTGGTTTCCAGCAGGCTCTCAGCGCTGTAATAATGCACACCTATTCGTTCCATCCCGGTGTCGATCTTGAGGTGTACTTTGGCCGTCTTGCCCAATTGCTCGGCGATCTCGTCCACATGCCAAATCTTTTCGACTGAGGAAGCTGTAATCGTCAAATCGTATTCAATAAAGTAGGGCACTTGATTCCCCAAAATGCCGCCCAAAACCAAAATTGGAGTGTGGATACCCTGCTCACGCAGCAGAATTCCTTCCTCGAGGACCGCCACCCCCAAATAGTCGGCCCCCAAAGCTTCCATTAGCCGCGCAACTTCCACTAATCCATGGCCGTAAGCATTTGCCTTTAGAATGGGCATCATTTTAGTCGGGGCGACTTTCGCCTGGATCGCGCGAAAGTTTTCCGCTAAACGCGTCAAATCCACTTCCACGAGCGTTGGGCGGATCACGTTATTGGTTGTGATGGTGGGATAATTGATATCAGTCATCAGGATGAAATTATACTACCCCCTGAAAACTGGGTATTGATTTTGGACGATTACTGCCGAAGGGAATCTCTGGCGAAACTTTACAGTACTCTAGGTTCCTTACAAATCCCGCCGGGTGAAGATTCAAATCGCCAGCCCAAGCATTACCAAAATATAGAATACCGCATACCAGACCATAATCGGGCTGGGAACTGATCCGGCTGTAAAAGGGGAGAAGCCCATCGCGGAAACCAGGGGGGATTGCATCAAATGAGAAGCACGCTTCCATAAGGCTTCACTGGGTATGATCAGGCTGGAAATGATGCCGATATTGATGGCAGTTTGGTTATTTAGAAACGAACCAATTTGTTCGATCCAACCGCCGATAAAAGCCACCCCGAATAACCCAAAAGCCAGCACGCCATTTGCTAAAGTAGAGAGAAATGATCCCCCAAAGAATGAAATACTCAATAAGAGCAGCGCATTCATCCACAGCAGCACCAAACCCAGGAATGCGTTTGGGACACTGTATCCTGTGATGGCGTAAACGATCCCCATCGTACCTCCGGCCATCATGATTTGGTAAAGTGTCATCATCACCGCAAATCCAACCCACTTTCCCATGAGCACTTGCCAGCGCTGCACTGGTTTGGTGACCAGCGTTTGAATGGTTCCGGATGAAATCTCCCCAGCTATCGTGTCAACGGAGGTGAGTACGGCCATGGCAATGGTCAAAAAGTTGACCGCATACAAACCGACCATCAATAGGAAATTGTAAATTTGAGTCAGCGCCACCTGAGTAATGCCATCACTCCCCATACTGCTTTGAATATCCTGCTCGATAAAATAGAATCCCAGCCCATAAACGATCAAATCCAGAATGCCCAGCAACAATGCCGCCCATAGAATTTTTCGGCGGGCAGCTTCGCGGAACGTCAACTTTGAGATGGTGTAGATGGTTTTCATGATGATTGACTAAGCGTCCCTGGTTCCCTCTACCACCTGGAGGAATAAATCCTCGAGGGAAACTTGCTGCGGGCTGAAGGTGTAAATATCCACTCCTTGTTCGACAAGGTAACGATTGATGACGGGTAAATCGGCTTCGCCGTCCAGCGTCATCATAAGACGGCCGCCTTCCTTCTGGATATTACGCCCCCACTGGGAGAGGCCAGTTTCAATATCCGGTGTCAAATTGCGTGCCTTGATTTTGAGGGTCAACTCCCCCTCGAGGAGCGCATCCATATTAGCGGTGCGCACAATCTCGCCCTCTTTGATAAAGGCTACCCGGTCGCAGGTCACTTCGACCTCGCTGAGGAAATGCGAGTTGAGAAAAACGGTGGTGCCCTTTAGGCGCAAATCTTTGATGATATCGCGCACCATACGCCGTCCAACAGGGTCTAAACCGGAGGTGGGTTCGTCGAGGATCACTAAATCGGGATCGTTGAGGAGGGCCTGAGCCAATCCCACGCGTTGGAGCATCCCTTTGGAAAAAGCACTCAATTTCTTCGTCTTGTGTGGCGTCAATCCGACCTGTTCCAGCAAATCGGAGATGCGTTTTTTAGAATTAGCACGGTCCATTTGGTATAAATCTGCATGCAAATTAAGGAATTCTTCAGCGGTCAACCATTGGTGAAAGCGGAAATGCTCGGGTAAAAATCCCACCTTCGAGCGAGATTGCGAATCTCCCAGGGGGGCGGCGAGCAGGCGACCCTCACCTGAAGTGGGAGAGATCAAACCGAGTAGCATCTTCACTGAAGTCGTTTTGCCAGCCCCGTTAGGTCCCAAAAAACCAAAGACCTCGCCGCGTTCTAAAGTCAATGACAAATTAGCAACCGCGACTTTATCCCCGTTGAAAACTTTGCGTAAATGATACGTTTCGATGGCGGGTGAATTCATAGTTCAAAGATATTTATTGCGGTCGAAGAGCAAAAACCCCAAAATGGCGAAATCAAGCAGCGCAGTAATGAGATCAAAAAAGCCCACCTGATCGGTAAAGGTCAATATTATATTGACAACCAGCACAGCCAGGGCAAAGACCAGTGCCCCCCTGGATTGCCGGCCCAACCACAAACCCGCGATGAGCATAGCTCCAACGTTGCCCAACATGAGAATGGCAATCGCCCACAACGTAACCGAGGGCACAGAACTGCCGTCGGCCAGCCGAAGAATGCTCGCAATCCCAAATATCAACCAGACGACCGCATTGAAAATAAAAAGTGCTTGGGAAACGAGAATGGTTTTAGGTTTGGAGGGCATCCACATTGTCATGATATAACTCATCTTACCCAACGTGCGGGTTGATTAGCATATCAGCTGCGTATCGAAACCAGCATGCTGACAGCACCGCATCCCCTGGATTTCGATACGCCCTACGGGCTACTCAATCGGCGTTTTTGGCATCGAGGAGGTCATAATGTAAGTATACAATAAACAGGTACACAGGGAGGGAAATCCATGTATACCTGTTTATTCAGCTGATAGTTTATCTCTATTTCAGCGAATTGCCAATACGAACCGGAGAGTAGCGGGTGCCGTCACCGCTCAGACCATAAAACATCCCATCTTTGACCCATAGCATCGTGAAGCGGGCGTTGCCGCCGTAATAGGTATCTTCGAGCAGCACCCCATCAGCACCATCGACGGTTATATTACGGTAATCGGCTCCTTGCGGCACGGGTACGACCAGCGTTGTCGCCCAATCCACCCGATTGCTGAATTCTTCAGCCTCGGCGGGAGTCATCCCCATCACTTGCAGCATGATCTGACCGGCCTGGTTAATGTCGATCCCAGGCGGCGTTTCGATGGTGGGTTGTTGGGTTTGCATCAGAACCGTGCAGCTCCCCGGCAAACCGGCATCTTCCATATCTTGCGCCGGATTGACATCGCACTCACCAAAACCGATCACGATAGTGTTGGGCAGATTGAAGCTGACCTCGGCACCATCGGCAGCTTCAGGAATGGTAAATTGATCGCCGTATCCCATGGTATCCAAAAGAGCCTGCCAACGATCTCGATCAATAACAAAACGAATCGTAGCCGCCGGTTGGAAGACGATATGCTGCTCTTTATCCGCCAACGCTGCCGGAATACGGACCGGATAGCCTGCCAGGGCTTCAGCCTGGGCAATATCCGCAACCGAAATTGGGTTGCCAACCTGCTGCACTTCAATCTGGTCGCCGATCAAATTATCAATCGCCATAAAGTTTGATTCCATTTCACCAGGAAGGTCATCGAGACTGATCCCCACTTCCACGGCTTCGATTTGCTCCACCCGAAACAATCCCAAGAAGTTTGTCGCCAAAACCCGCACTTGCGGAAAACTGAAAGACACAACCAAAATTGCTACCACTGCAAACGTCACCCATGCCGGGCGGAATTTATGTGCAAAGAGTTTTTGCCACTTACTCTGCTCCTTTTCTGCCAACATCTGATCTAGGCGAGCGAGCGCAATTTTCACCGGGGGCGTAGTTTCAGGGGTTAAAGCATTCATTCGCTCATAAACCCGGTTATTTTGATCCTTTGAATTATTATCCATTTCTAACTTCCCTCCAAACCACGGTAGCGTCGCTCGAAATCTTTTTCTGCCCGAGATAGTAATTTGCCAACTGAATTTTGCGAGACCTTGAGTGCGGCAGCAATCTCCGCATATGAGAGTCCCGAATGACGCAGCACCAGGATTTTTGCGGAACGAGCTTTCATCTGGGATAGGATCAGGTGCACCCTTTGACGTTCCTCCGCCCGCTCGACCGCCACAGCTGGATTTTCGGGATGGGCGGTCTCCAATGAGATTCTGCCGCCTTCGAGTTCGTACTGTTCCCGTCGCTTACGAGATCGCAGCGCATTCAGTCCCAGGTTAGTCGCCACCCGGTAGAGCCAGCCGCTCGTTGTTGAAAGTCCCTTTACACCAACCTCGCCATTGATCTGACCATGTAATTTCAAAAAAGTTTCCAAGGCCAGGTCTTCAGCTTCAGCGCGATCTCCGACAATTCGGTAGATCACGCCATAAAAACGCGTGGCCAGTGCTCCTGAAACAGGGTCTCAAAATCCACATTCGTATTGGCTCGCACAGATTGAGAATTTAGTTTGTCAACAGTCACGGTCACCGGGTACCTCGGTGCGGGTCAGCTTCACTGAAACCAAGCTTTGCTGGGCATCATCAGCATTCTCGCACTCACTCATAAAACACCGCTCAAAGAGAAAATGTGACATTAATAGTAGTTCTCGCTAAAACTCGATTATTCTAATCGTAGCATAATAAGCAAAAAAAGGATGCGCTGCTAGCGCATCCCTTTTTACTAAATTTGTTACCGGACTCTTTTCAGAACGGCAGAAAATGGAACACAGATCGCATAAATCGCACAGATTCTTTCTGTTTTGCAGGTTGATCTAATGCAGTAGCTCCTGAATTCTGTTTCTCGTAGAGCACAGCAGCATATAAGTGGAGTGCCATGACAGCCTTTTATCCGTTCAATCTGTGCAAATCCATGTCCGATAAAAGTGTCCAGTAGTGAATTACTGTACAGAAAAATTTGGCGGCTAAGTGAGATGGTCCACTTTATAGGTGTACCCCTCGATTTGCAAGTCTACCGCTTCTAAGTGTTTGCGCACATATTGCCCGCAGTTGGAACCAATATAATTTTCTTCGACCTCACCGATCGCCATGATGATCTGGTATCCGCCTGCGCGCAACGCATCTACAATCGGGTAATCCTGGCTTTGATTATTGGGGTTGATATAAGAAGTCAAACCGTGTTCCGCGGCCTGATAGGTGGGGTTCAGCGGCGTGATCTTAACCAAGAATTTATCGGGATCAAAATGATCCAGCAAAACTTGAGGGTCAAGCTGCTGTCCCTCAGTTAATGAAAATTTAACGTGATCTTCCGTTCACCAGCAGCGTAGAAACGTTCACCATAGGCGGCCATTTTTTCGAAGCTCCACTTCTTCACCGGGATCATTTCATCCCGCTGGGTCACGTCCGTTGTATGAATTGAATACTGGAATTGGAAATTCCCATTCCGATAGAGCCTGTTTTTAATTTCCAGCAGCCTTTCAAAGAAGGCCTCCGTGCTGTTGGGGGCAATGGTTGAAATCGAAGGCATAAACCCGGGAGCATCGTAGCGAATTGGGAATTCTTCGAGCACATCCAGCACCGCGGGGTTGAATGCTGGCTCACCCATGCGAGCAAATTGGATTTTGAATTGCTGGCACGGGATCACACGATCTGGGAAGTGGCGCAAAACCATATGATCGATCTGAGCAAATAAATCTTCTTGGCTTACTTTACCATGAAAATACCCGCCAGCATCGCACATGGCGCAGCCCACCGGCAGCAATTCTAAATGTGGGTCAGGCCAAAGAAAATAAATCACAGGGGAGACAAAAAATGGGGGTTATGGCGAAGATGTGCTAATCGTGGATGAAAAACCTCCCGGAAAGTATTTACAGTTCAAGGGCTGAGGTTCAGCCCGGGAGCAAGCGTAAAACACCGCAAAGCAAGTTGGCGGTGTAGAAAATCCCCTGACAAAACATTGAGAACCACATCAGGTATCGGGGATCAATTCCAAACCGACCAGCATGAAATGCATCAGGTGGTTCCAATTGTCAAAGAGCATGTAGCGCAACAAGGCGCGCAAATCATTGAAGAAGTCCTGGCGGGTGACCAATTCCTGGCGCAGAGCTTGATATTGTTCGTCCAGCAAATCGAGTAGGGTATGGAAAAGAAAAGCCAACAGGTTGAGGGTAATCATGAAATTGGCCAGGTGTTGTTGGCCATGCCCGAAGTTGTGTTCGAGATGATAGCCTTTGGTCTTGAGCACATTGTTGGTTTCATTTTCGCTCTTCCAGCGTGCCCGCCCATCTCGAACGATGGGAACCACATTGCTGCGCTTTAGTTCGTGGTGGGTGATGAAGGCGTTGCGGTACAGTTTTTTGCCGGTATCTGCCTGTGTGATGGTGATTTCACACCAGTTGACCTGCAAAGCCTCCTCCCCCCGACGCAAGGGCACGCCATTGACCCAGCGATACTGCCGGATTTCATGATATTTTCCATTCCAGTGCCGCAAGGTCATTTGTTCCACACTGCCCAGCTTTTCCAGAAATTCCACCTGCTCATACAGCGCCACATGCGAATCCGGCTGGCACACCAGGATAAAATTGAAACCCTGCGCCAAAAACAGCTCGCAAATCGGCTGGCAGGCGTACAAATCATCCCCCAAGATGGTGTCTTGATGCGCTGCGAAGTGCTCTCCATTGCGCTTGACCCAGCGCTTGATGGCCGCCCGTTCACAATCTTGCTTCTCATGCCCGTCTTGCGGTGTGATGAATTCCGGCTCGAGCACCAGCACCCGGCTCTCCCCTGCTTTTACGATCACTGGCAGGATCGCATAATGAATGTACAACGTTTCACCATTCGCCAGCTCTCGCCGGGAGCAGTTTGGACAATGGATCTTCTGTGATGAAATCGTCCCCGTGCCATCACAGGAGATCAAAATCTGTCCAGCATAGCTGCGGAAGGTTTCCATTTGGCCGCTGGCTGCCAGCAATTCATGGCCCTTCTCAAAGACCCCATACAGCCGTTCTGGTTCTTGTTCGTCCAACAGGTTCCGCACCTGGGCATCACTGGGTATGCGCGCCGCCCCAAACAGGCTCTGCACATTACTCTTTCCTTTGGCCTTCTCAATCAGGCGTTGATAGACCAAAAAGGATTGCGATTGCGTAAAGAACACCCCAAAGGCACTCACCGCCGCATCCTTGATTTCATACACCGTATTCTCCCCTGTGCGTGGGTCGGGCAACCTTTCGAAGCTGTGCTTCATTTCCTTGATCAGTTCGTCAAATATCCTCGCTGGTTTCATCCCCCTTCTAGCTTATCATATGTTTTTCACCACATTTAGAATTGCTGGGCCACCGGGCAGCCATAAAGCGTTGAAACCATCAAAACCCATTTTTCAGCGCGCTGGCTTGGGCGGCTGCACCGCTTCTACAAACTCAATAAATTTACCTTTTTCCAATTCAGCCACTTAAACCATGGCGATATCATCTCTTCCAGCAGAGGCGAGAACCTTCATGCAGCAGTCTCCTTTAATTTCTGATAAATTTGCATCGCTGTGCGTACGCCATCCCCCACCGCAATCGTGGTTTGGCGGAAAATACCGTTGCGCACATCACCAATAAAGTGAAGCCAGCCTTGGGCTTCCAAAGATTTAATTTTTAATTTCAAATTTACTGACACAAATCCCATCGCAGGGATCCGACCAAGCGCGCCGATTAAATAATCAACCGTGATATTGCTGGTACCCGCAGGACTCTGACATTCTAACGCAAGTTGACGATTTTCGAGAGGTTGGATTTTTTGGATTTCTGTTTTGTGGAAATAGCGGATCCGGTCTTGGTGTTGGCTGCGCTCCCATAAAAGAGGTAAACACTTCAGGGTTTCTCCGCGATTGAGGATCACAACCCGATTATTCTGCCTCACCAGATTGAGAGCATAATCGAAAGCAGCATCTCCCGCACCGATAATGGCAATATCAGCATCTTTGATCTCAATCAAGGGTGCGACCTCGTAAAATATCCGATCTGCGCTCCGCAACGGGAGTGCAAAATCGGCAAACTGGCGTGGTTGCGTACCCGAGGCAATCACCGCAATCTGCGCACGGAAGAGGCCAACATTGGTCTCGACCCGAAAGTGACGGCCATTCCAATCGAGGCGGGTGACCTCAGCTTTGGTAATTTCTACGCCAACCTCCTCGGCCTGTAACTGCATTAATTTAACGAGCCGCACTCCTGAAATCCCGTTCGGGAATCCTGGGTAATTTTCCACGAGATTGGCATTCCAAAGTAATCCCCCAGGCTGAGCACGTTCCAAGAATAAAGGCGGAATCCCATAGCGCTGCAACTGGATGGCGGCGGCCAATCCGGCGGGACCAGCCCCAATAATGATGACATCTTCAATCTGCATGAGACTCCAAAAGAGTTAGAATTTCCACGGTCAAAACAGGCGCGGCGAATCCGTGGGCTAGATTTCGCAAACTGGCGGCGTGAAATTTTTGATTATAGGTCGCGGTGCCAGCAACTGCAAAGAAAACATCGAAACCGCGCACAAAGGCAGAGCGAGCCGTGGTTTCGCAGCAGAGATGAGTCATCACACCGGTGATCATCACCTGGGAAATATTTTGGTGCCGCAGCATTTCTTCAAGGTCGGTGGAATGAAAGGCATCGTATTGCGTTTTCTGTAACACCGGATAACCATCGGTGGCGAGATCAGCCGCAATCACGCTCAAAGGATTTTCTGCCGTGATCAGATCGCGCCACCAGCGCGACATCGCGCCCGCATCCTCAGGGGTGTTGATATGGCGGGTAAAAATCACAGGCTGCCGGATCCGAGCGAAGGTTGAAATCAGTTTTTGTATTTGGGGAAGGATGGCGGGCGCGCTCGGGACGAAGGCATGGGAATCAGGCTCAAGGAAATATGCCTGCATATCGAGCACCAATAAAGCAGCTTCTTTTATTTTGATAGGCTGTGATTTTACTGTCTCAAACTCATCAAGCAGTTTTTCAGATGTTGACTGAATATTCTCTGGTGTGAAGTAGCGCTGCTTCATAATTGACAAATTTTAACACGCTTTCAAACGATTTGTTACCGGACGCTTTTTCAAAGCGGCAGAAAATGGGACACAGAGCGCACAGCTACCACGGATGCTTTCTGTTTTCAAAAGTTGATCCCAGCGCAAAATTCGTCAAGTGGTTCTATAATTTTTCACTTCTTCCATTTTGTTGGCGCAATGAAGGTCAAGAGTCCGCCACATTTTGTATTATCATTGCAGCATCTACAAATCAAAATCACCTTTCATAGGAAATTATTATGCCCCGGCCTACGAGTAAAAATGATCTTTTAGCTGCAATTGAAAAAGAACGCACTGCCCTGGAAGCTTACATAGAAACCTTATCCCCCGAGCAAATGACAATCCCCGGCATTGTGGGTGCATGGTCAGCTAAAGATGTATTAGCCCATTTGATTGAATGGGAACAAATGGTTTTAAGCTGGCATGCCGCGGGGTTGCAAGGAGAAACCCCCGAACTCCCCGCACCGGGCTTCAAATGGAACCAAACCCCGGCACTTAACCAACAGATCTTCGAAAAACACCGGGATCGAAGCCTGGCGGAGATTCTGGAACAATTCCAGACATCCCACGAGGAAATTCTCGGCATCATCCAGGGATTATCCAATGAAGAACTCTTCACCGCCAGTCAATTTGCTTGGACAAAGAAGAACACCCTGGGAACCTATTTCGTCTCTGCAACCAGCAGCCATTATCTTTGGGCCAGGCAAGAAATTCGCAAAGGGCTGAAAAATAAGTAACCGGAGCCCTATCCCCAATTAGCCCAAATGATCCAGATCACCAGCACAATTACCCCAATACCGAAGCGCGCCAAAAATGACCAGCCCCAGCCAACCAGCAGGCCGCGCATCACTTCGATGGCTTTGCCGCGGTCATTTAGGCGATAATATTCCGAGGCAAATAACACCATTGGCGCGGCAATAATCCCACCAATCGGGGGAAAAACGAACGTAAAAATCAAACCGGCAAAAAGGGCCAGGAATATTGAACGCCAGGCCGCCCCTTTTTCGCGCGCTTTAGCCCCCATCAGCACGTTATCCGCCAGCATGGCGACAATCGTCAGGATGGTGATGATCACAAAAAAAATCAAACCTGCGACCCCAAAGCCATGCACCAAACCAAAAATCAGTGCGGCGATCCACATTACCGCATTCCCCGGAAAGATCGGGATGACTAAACCAAACAGCCCCACCAGCATGGTAGCAGAGATGAGAATATTGATAATGACTTCGAGCCAATTGGGCATAACACCATTCCTTTAGACCTTCGAGGTTTTGATAACCTCGAAGGTCTTGTTGATTTATTCAGGTTTGATCACTTCGATGCCGCCCATCCAGGGGCGCAGCACTTCGGGGACGACAATTGAACCATCAGCTTGCTGGTAATTTTCGATGACCGCAATCATCACCCGCGGCATTCCTAATCCGGAACCATTGAGGGTGTGCAAAAATCGAGGTTTGCCGCTCCCCTTACCAGGGGTTTCCTCAGGCCGGTAGCGGATATTCGCGCGGCGGGCCTGGAAATCGGTCACATTCGAAACCGATGAAACTTCCAGCCACTCGCCGCAACCTGCGGCCCAGACTTCCAGATCATAGGTAATCGCCGCGGTGAAACCCAGATCACCCGTGCAAAGCTGGTGCGTGCGAAAGGGCAGCCCCAACAAACGGGCAGTTTCTTCCGCATCCGCGAACATCTTTTCAAAAGCCGCTGGCGAATCTTCAGGTTTACAGAAGGTGTACATCTCAACTTTATCAAACTGGTGGCCGCGCTTGATGCCGCGCACATCTCGTCCGGCGCTCATCTTCTCACGCCTGAAACAAGGCGAATAAGCTGTATAGTTCAGCGGCAATTCTGCCTCGTCGATGATTTCCTCCATATGGTAACCCGTCAACGGCACTTCCGAGGTGGGCACCAAATAGAGGTCTTCCTCGTGATCTTTGTACAGATTATCGGTAAACTTGGGCAACTGCCCAGCCCCAAAAACCGTGTCTGTGCGCACCATAAAGGGCGTATATTTTTCTGTGTATCCCTGCTTAATATGCAGATCGAGCATGAAGGCGATCAGCGCCCGCTGTAAACGCGCCCCTGCGCCGCTGAGCACATAAAAGCGCGATCCGGTGATCTTAACGCCGCGCTCGAAATCGATAATGCCTAGTTCAGGACCCAGTTCCCAGTGGGGTTTGGGTTCAAAGTCAAACTCCGGAATCTCGCCCTCGGTTTTGAGTACCACATTTTCACTTTCATCGACCCCATAGGGTGTAGCATTATCGGGGATGTTCGGGAGCCAAGACATCACGGCGGTGAGTTCCGCCTCCACCTCCCGTAGTTCGTTATCCAGATCACTGATCTGATCGCCAAGGGCGCGCATGGCTTCGATTTTAGCCTGGCGTTCCTCAGGGTCTTTTGAGCGGCCAATTTCCTTCGAGCCCGCATTACGCTCGGCTTTGAGGGTCTCAGCCTCTTGGATGATCGTGCGGCGCTTCAGGTCCAAGTCCAAAACCTGATCGACGGGAGCCGCGTCCATTTGACGCTTCTCCAATGCTGCGCGCACCACATCCGGGTTTTCACGTAATAAATTGATATCTAACATTTTGCACCTCCGACGCTATGCGGTTTGGGTTAGATTTTAGGCGCAGGCCTAATCCGCACAGCGCTTGGCAGTTCTCTCACAAGTGAAAGAACTGATTTTGCCCAATCAAAAGACTTAGCAATAACCTAAAGCCAGATTGGGTTTTGCATTTTTTCAATGTATTGAAAAAATGCAAGTTATTTATTTAGCGCTATGCGCTAAATAAATAGCCCCCCTCTCCTGCAGGACGAGGGGGGCGTTCGTGGTGCCACCTGCGTTCACTACTCCCGGCGGGAATAGTCTCTGATCGCGCTAACGGGCGAACCCGGCTTTCTTATAACAAATTCAATTTGTTTCTCCGAAAGCAATCGATCCTCACGGATCGACGGAGGGGATTTCAGCGTTTAGCCTGCTGCCTCGCACCAACCGGCAACTCTCTGAGAGGCCTGCTTAAGCGTTTTTCATTATCTTTGAAAACCAACAAAGCCGCTTACTTATCTCCGTGCCAATCTTTTCATTTGGACTTGGCATGGTTTATTAGGAACATCAAACCACGTTGCGATTATACCGAAGGATGGAGCAGAGTTAAGCCAATTTTTAGGGAACATGGTATATTTTCCGGCCGTCTATCACGGGTCGTTATCCGATGCTGGGTCAAAACCCAGCACACTCACCTGTACCTAACCTCGCCATGATAGAATTGCCGCCAATGGATATTTCCTGGAGTAAGATCAAACGTTTTGCCTGGATAACCCTCGTTATCATCACCGCTGTTTTAATTTTACAGCGCAGCGATATCGAGAGTGGTGACCTGACGCAACGTGTTCATGGATTTACCCGTGAGGTAGAATTTGATTTCGGAAAATGGGGATTGGGCGCTTTAGGTTTAAAGGCAGCCCAAATCGGGTTGGGTGCGGTTGATTATTTGCCCGCCGAAACCCAAAAGAAGATCGTGTTGGAATATCTCGAAGTGGTCAGAGAAATTTACCGTGCTGAAGCTGAACTCTATGAAATTTATGCAGATCCCAAAATTGATGATCCTGAGAGAGTTTCAACCGGAATCCGTCAAAAGGTGGCTGACCTTCACAATCAACGTGACCAATTGGCTCCCCTGGCGGAAGCCATCCTGGAAAATCAATTAACTGCGGTTGCCTCAGGATTAGGATTAACCTTGGGAGGCCAATCCCTCCCACCCGTGCTTTATCACGTCACACCACTGCCTTTTGCGTTGATCGTCTCACCGCGTGAGACGATCCGCCAAGATACCAATATTTCCCTGATCCCCGACCTGACCGTTGCGGAACGCGCTGAGCTTGAGGAGCAGGTTGACGAAAATTTGGATGTCTCATCTTTGGTGGTCAATATCGGCGGCGTAGGGATGTACCCCACGATGGTGATGCAGACCACCAATATTAACTGGCTCGCTGAGGTTGTGGCTCACGAGTGGATTCATAATGTGCTCACGCTTCGCCCCTTGGGTGCCAGCTATATGAGCAGCCCCGAACTACGCATCATCAATGAAACAGTTGCGAGTATGGCGGGCAAAGAAATTGGAGCCGCATTAATCGAACGTTTTTACCCTGAATTTGTCTCACCGCCGCCGCCAGATGAAAATAAAGATGAAGCGGATCCACCTTCACCTCCCCCAGAACCACCAGCTTTCGATTACCGCGCCGAAATGCATAAAACGCGCGTCAATGTCGATGAAATGCTCGCCGCTGGGGACCTCGAACGGGCTGAGACTTATATGGAAATTCGCCGTCGTTTTTTTTGGGAGAATGGCTATCATATTCGCAAACTAAATCAGGCGTTTTTCGCCTTCCACGGCGCGTATGCTGATTCTCCTGGTGGTACAGCTGGCGCTCAAGAAGACCCTGTAGGAGAGGCGGTGCGTTCCTTGCGATCTCAAAGCCCTTCGCTGGCTCACTTTATAAATAGAATTTCATGGATTTGGTCTTTTGAGCAACTCCAGAATGCAGTCAATGAAAGATAAATATTTTAGTAGAATCTATCGAACCCCTGGAAATGGAGAGAATTATGCCTAAACGTTTACTGGTACTTTTAATTTTGATTTTATCCCTGCTGGCCGCGTGCAGCGGGGATGGCCAAACACCGGTTACAGAGGCTCCTGCGCCTCAAGAGGAATCTCAACCCGAAGTTGCGGCACCCACCCAAGCGACGGCACCCACGGAGGTAGCTGCCATAACCGGTCCCCGAATGGAATGCACCCTGGTCAGCAGCCAACCCGACGCACCCGCAGAATTGGTCGCAATTTTTGGCGTTACCGCAGATGATTGGGTCAAAGGCCCTGATACGGCGGCAGTGACCTTCGTTGAATACAGCGACTTCCAATGACCGTACTGCGCTCAGCTTGCGCCCGTGTTGGCGCAACTTCAAAAAGACTACCCCGAAGATGTGCGCGTAGTTTACCGTCACTTCCCTCTTGCCAGCATCCACGATAAAGCACTGCTGGCAAGCCAGGCTTCTGAAGCTGCCGGACTGCAAGGCAAATTCTGGGAAATGCACGATTTCTTATTTGGCAATTTCAACGCTTGGGCCGGTCTTCCCGCCGAACAATTCCCCACCTGGTTGAAGGAGAATGTCACTGATTTGGGTTTGGATATGGCACAGTTCGAGAGTGATCTCACCAGCGAACCGATTGTAGCGATTGCCCAAAACGCGTGGGAAGAGGGACAAGCCCTTGGATTGGGCGGAACCCCCTTCCTGGCCATCAACAATATCCCTTACACGCAAGGGCCCCAGGATTATGCCAGTTTTGAATTGATCATCCAGGCAAACCAGTTGAAGGATGAACAATACACCCAATGTCCGCCCATGGTGATTGATCCGCTCAAACAATATATTGCCACCATCGAAACCGAGAAAGGCGATATCGTCGTGGAACTTTTCCCCGACGTAGCCCCGATGACGGTCAATAGTTTTGTATTTTTATCGCAGGATGGTTGGTTTGATGGTGTGACCTTCCACCGTGTGCTGTCTGGTTTTATGGCCCAAGGCGGCGATCCTTCCGGCTCAGGCATGGGTGGACCAGGTTATGCCTTCAAAAACGAAACTACACCTGATTTGAGCTTTGATCGCAAGGGATTGGTAGCAATGGCCAATTCTGGTCCCGACACGAATGGTAGTCAGTTTTTCATCACTTATGCCCCCGTCGAAAGGCTGGATGGCAGTTATACGATCTTTGGCGAGGTAATCGAAGGTATGGATGTTGCTGAATTCGATTACCCTACGCGATCCCTCCCAAGGTGGAAATTTACCCCCCGGTGATTTAATCATCACGATCACGATCCAAGAGAAGTAAATTCAAAATTAGCCCGTTGCGTGAGTCATCACTTACGCAACGGGCTAAAATGCATTATGCTGGAAATTTCCCCCACTCCACAATCTGAACTTCCGGTGCCAGATTCTGGACACCATCCTTCAAACTCCTCTATTCATTGGCCCTCAGCCTTGCAATTCGGTTTGAGTTTATTTGGAATCCTGGTTTTGTGGGGCTTATCACTCGTGATGCTGCTGATGGTTTTTGGATCAGCTCTGACCGGTGATTTGGTTGGTGCTACGGCTTTGGTCCTGAACACTGCTGGGATGGTCTTTGCGGGGATTCTTCTTTTACCCTCGATGGGGTATGCGCTCCTACGGTTGCTCAACAAGCCGGTTCCTTTGAACATTAACTTGAAGCGCCCAGGCTGGGTCATTTTAGGATTGCCACCAGTATTGTTTTTGGGATATTTCGCAGTCCAATCTGCTGCCACCGCTTTAGTGATCCTACCAGTGCTGCATGTGCTCGCAGCCGGGATTTCAGTCGCCTGGTTGTTGGCTTTAGGATTACGCGGCTTATCAGTAGGATCACCACAACGAGCCTGGGGGATTTTTGGAATGGGGTTGACGGTTGCACCATTATTGAGTTTAGTAGCTGAACTTTTGGTTTTACTCGGGACTGGCGTACTCTTTTTAGCACTCAATCCAGAGTTGTTAGAAACTATCTTACAGCTATCAGATAATTTGTCGCTGGATACCCCCACCAGTCCTTTATTAGATGTGCTGGATTCCTATATAATGCAGCCGCAGACATTGTATATTGGTTTGCTACTGGGGGCTTTGGTGGTTCCATTAATCGAAGAATTTTTCAAACCAATCGGAGTTTGGCTGCTAATAGGGCGTAAACCTTCTCCTGCCCAAGGTTTTGGAGCCGGTTTATTAAGCGGCGCAGGCTATGCTCTCTTTGAAAATTTCTCGTTAGGGGCCAGCGCCGGGGATGATTGGGCAATGGTCGTTATCGCCCGTTTGGGAACCAGCCTTGTTCATATCGTCACCACTGGGATGGTAGGTTGGGCGCTTTCTCAAGCCTGGACAGAAAAAAGATACCTGCGCCTGGCGCTGTCGTATCTTGTAGCTGTAACTATTCACGGTTTGTGGAACGGCACTTTGATCCTTACCGCGTTCTCAGATTTCTTTGGGATCGAAGTAATCCTTCCCGACTTTTTGTTGTTTTTTAGTGCAGGTGCACCATTCGTATTCGCGGCATTAATTTTGGGATGTTTTATGTTTCTAATTACCTTCAATATTAAATTGAAACGCGCCAACCTGTCAGAAGATTCTCAATCCCAGGGGAATGATTTCCCCTCTGAGACTGATACCCCCTCCACACCCACTGGGGGTGATATAATACCGCCCGCACAACCGCTACCGGTGGTGGAAACCTACACAAAGAAGGAATTTTAGCACGATGGAAATTATAACCGAACTAATTAATTTACTCTTACATATTGATGAGTATCTGAAGCAAATCATTGACCAGTATGGCACCTGGACCTATGCACTACTTTTCCTGGTTATTTTTATTGAAACTGGATTAGTGATCATGCCTTTTTTACCGGGTGATTCACTGCTCTTTGCTGCAGGTGCCTTTGCTGCTACGGGCGTGCTCGACCCTTGGATGTTGGTGCTCTTATTAAGCATCGCCGCCATCTTAGGCGACACGGTCAACTATTGGATCGGTCACTATATTGGTCCCAGAGCGTTCAGCGGCAATGTGCGTTTTCTCAAGAAAGAGTATCTTGACCAAACCCACGCATTTTTTGAAAAGCATGGCGGCAAAACCATCATCCTGGCGCGCTTCGTACCCATCGTGCGCACCTTTGCGCCATTTGTGGCGGGTGTCGGCGCGATGACTTACAAAAAGTTCATCCTCTACAATGTTGTCGGCGGCATCCTTTGGGTCAATATTTTCGTTTGGTTGGGTTATTTCTTCGGCAATCTTCCTTTCGTCAAAAAGAATTTTGAAATTGCGATTTTGGCGATTATTTTCATCTCCGTTTTGCCAATGGTATATGAATTTATAAAAGCCAAATTGGAAGCGCACAAGAAGAAAGAAGACGGGGAAAGCTAAAGCTTACCTTTTTCCCTTCCCCAATAAACAAACCTCCCGGATTTTGAACATCCCGGAGGTTTTTGGTTTCAAGCGCACGATGAAATTTATGGAACCAATCTCAAATGTCCCTCGGAATTTGATTCGATTGCTGTCCGCTCCCAGTGCATGGGATGGTATTCAATCAGTCGCCAGGGGTCAGCCATATCGATATAATGCGGATGAAAGGCATGCCCTGACTGCCCGGTTGGATGGATACTTTGGGATCGCTGCCAATCGCTCAAATCCATGATCACGCGCTCGGATGGCAGCCAGAAAACTTCAAAAGATTCCTGCGTATTCCAGTTTGTCGCGTTGACGATGGCCCCACCACCCGCAGTTGGGAAAGGACCGCGGTTAAAAGCTTTATCGATCAGCGGGAAGTTACTCATTACCTGATTATAAAACGTCAGGGTGTGTAAATCTCCCCAAGCCCATTTAGAGGGATCTTTTCCAGCGATTTCTTGTAATTCGTTTACGGCTGATTCCAGGGACGAAATAAAAATATCCTCCCGAGTTTCAACTTCAGGTGTGGTTTGATCGTCCCACCATAAATTTGCCGGATCATCCAATATTTGGCGGGTGACTTCCATCCAATGCGTGCCGCCACTGGGCCATAAATACTCTGGCAAATCATCATTGTAAGTTTGAGCCAGCATATGTTTCCAAAAAGCAGCATACAAAGCCGCGGGGGCAGAATCCATATGCATTTGGTAATCCCAACCCTGAAGCAAATCTCGAATTTCGGCAAGCTTGGCATCATTGAGCGGAGTTGCCAACAAGATCGGCACCATTTCGACAGCCAGCAAATCCATATTATCACCATGAATTTGCTGAATATATGCGGCATCAATCGGGCCAGGAGCAGTCTCGATCAAATCGACGATGCGTCGAGCGCGGAAGCCGTAGGCAAATTGTTGGGAAATCATATAGGGATACTCAGTCCCGACCACAGCATTGTTGGCCGTGGCGATATATCCCTCTGCGGGATTATGGGCATAAGGCAGTTCCTCAAAAGGAATATAGCGCTGCCATTCATACTCGCCTGTCCAGCCAGGCACGGGGTACTGTCCATTATGACCCTCGGCTCGAATCGGGATATTACCCGGTGTTTGATAACCGATATTTCCCTGTTTGTCGGCGTAAACGATATTTTGGGCTGGAGCAGCAAACTGAGCTGCCGCGGCTCGGAATTCATCCCAATTTTCAGCGGTGTCAAAACCCCATAAAGCACACATCACACATGCCGGTTCCAGCGCGGTCCAACGCAGGGCGAGGGCATAATTTTCCGGCAGATCAATTCCGGTGATTTCGTGAAAGTCATCTAATCCGTACACCTCGGTGATCAATGGTCCATGACGAGTGAGGCGAACAGTTTGTTCGACTGGATCAGCACCGGCAACTTCAATGACCTCGGTGATTATTTCCATATCAACCCATTCACCTTTAAATTCATATTGATTGGGGTTGTTTGGGTTAATTTTTTCGATATAAATATCAACAACATCGGGTCCTACGTTCGTAAATCCCCAGGCTAAATTAGCATTATGCCCTACGATGACTCCGGGTGTACCAGCAAAAGAAAAACCGGTAACCTCTAATCCACATCCTGCATTCACAGGAGCACAATGCAGGCCAATCTCATACCAGATCGAAGGCATTTGGGCAGCCAGATGCATATCGTTGGCGAGTAAAGGTAACCCGCTTTCAGTTAGACTTCCGGAAATAACCCAATTGTTGGAGCCGATTTCATCAGAACGATACGCTCCAGCCGCTGTAACTCGTTGGCTGGCCTCCCGTAGGGCAGGATAAACCGCGCTCATCAAGGCAGGCTGAATTGGTGGTATCGCCCCAATATCAGTGGTCAGATGGGGGTTGGTAACGATCACCGGATGATCTGATGGATAAGGTGGATGAAGAAAAATAATCTTTTCTTGGGGAAGATCGTGAAGCAGTTTCGCATAAGTAATTTCATTATCGAGTTTGCTGCTGCCCAACTCCCATGCCATTGCTTTTGCCCAGGTGAGTGTATTGATCGGAGTCCACGGTCGAGGTTCATAATCCGCGTTGATCAGTGGCAAAAAAGCATATTCCAAGCTGAGGGCAGAGGCCTGATGATCATCCAAGTAGGCATTAACTCCATCGGCATAAGCCTCAAGAATCATCAGCATCGAAGGATCCATCCGGGCGAACTCTTGCTCGGCAATACGCTCCCATCCTAACGTCCGCAGAAATTTATCGGTGCTAACTGTGTTTTCTCCCAACAACTCAGAAAGGCGGCCTGATCCTTGATGCCGCCAAAAATCCATTTGCCAAAAACGATCTTGAGCATGAACGTATCCCTGCGCAAAAACCAGATCATGTTCGCTCGTGGCATAGATGTGGGGCACACCAAAGGAATCACGATAGATATCCACGGGGCCATCCAGCCCGGAAAGTCGGATTTCACCGTCGATTTGGGGGAAGGATTTTTTCGCAACGTAACGAGTGATCGCAGGTGCGGTCAGCGCGGCAATTGCACCAACCACAATCAGAACTAAGGTCAAGATGAGCAAAAAGCGGCCTATTTTCTTGAGCATGATGACTCCTATTTTATGCGGTTAATGAATGAGAAAATCCCATTCAATACAACACAATAAATTTGTCTTGGTTGCTAAATTCAATTTTGAAATTCATAAAATTCTCTGATGAGGTGTTTTTGTGTCACAGCTTTGAAATTGTACAGAAAAATTTAACCTAACCAAAAAGTGTCCGCCGGTTCAATAAGTCAGCGGACACTTTCACTATCTGTTCATTTTTTATTCAGCTGTTTCCTTATGCTCCCGCACTAATTCACGGCGAAGAATTTTTCCGACGGTGGTTTTCGGCAGTTCTCCACGGAACTCTACTTCGGTGGGAACTTTGTATTTGGCAAGCCGTTCTTTGCACCAAACTCGAATATCATCAGCCTCTAGCTCCTCACCCGGTTTGAGCACCACCCAGGCTTTGACTGATTCACCTCGATAAGGATCGGGAATACCAGCAACGCCCACCTCCAAAACTTTGGGATGATCTTGAATGGTTTCTTCTACCTCACGAGGCCAGACCTGGAATCCGCCAGGTTTGATTAACTCTTTTTTGCGATCCACAATATAGAAATAACCCTGCTCATCCATCCGGGCAATATCGCCAGTGTAAAGCCATTCGCCGCGCAAAGTATTTTTTGTCTCGGTTGGCATACCAAAATAACCCTTAAAAACTTGTGGTCCACGGATGACTAACTCACCGATTTCACCCTGGGAAAGCACAGTTTCCTCATCATCCAAACTGATGATACGAGCTTCTACATCTGGGAGGGGCAAGCCAATTGAGCCAATGCGATTTTCTCCAACCATAGGATTGCAGTGTGTGGCTGTCGGTGCTTCAGAGAGTCCAAAACCTTCAAAGAGTACGCCGCCTGTCAGGGCCTCGAAACGCTCTTTGGTTTCGCGCATTAAAGCTGCGGATCCAGAAATGCAGGCTTTGATAGAACTGAGATCATATTTACCAGCCACCACGTCCGGCCAATTATTGATCGCATTGTACAGCGTAGGTACGGCCGGGAAAAGTGTGGCCTTATATTTCTGTAAATTTTCGAGTGTGTCTTTGATATCACGGGCATCGGGGATCATCACAAGAGAAGCACCAATCGCCAACCCCAAATTCATCCCGGCAACCATGCCATAAACATGATATAGCGGGATTGACATTAGAACGACTTCCTCGCCTTCAACCGCAACATGGAACCAGGCCTTGATCTGCAAGGTGTTAGCAACCAGGTTCCGATGCATCGCGATCGCTGCTTTGGGAGTCCCAGTTGTACCGCCGCTATATTGGAAGACCGCGACATCGTCGGGACCGACCTCTACTTGAGGGCGATCTTCCGGTTGGAAAGCGTCAATCAGGTCTTGCATCCAAACATCCCCATCCTGAAGTTCGATGCGAAAACCGCTTTTCTTTTCTTTCGTCAAAGTAAACAAAAACCGCAAAACTGGAGGCAGGGTTTCTTTGATATTGGTTACAACGAGCTGCCGAATTTTTGTCTTAGCTTGCACTTCTTTGACCCGGTTATAGAAATTGCTCATCACAATCATAATTTCCATCCCCGAATCATTGGCCTGGTGTTCAATCTCATGAGCGCTGTAAAGCGGGTTCGTAGCCACAACCACGCCCCCAATCTTGAGCACGGCAAAATATGCCATCACGAACTGCGGTGTATTGGGAATGAACAACCCAACCCGATCCCCCTTCTTTATCCCGAGACTGGTCAAGCCGGCAGCCAGCCGATCCGTAAGTGTGACCATTTCTTGGTAGCTGATTTTGGCTCCCTTGAAAATCGTGCAGGGTTGATTTGGATACTTCTGTGCTGAAGCTTCCAAAAAGTGATATAGCGGTACCTCTGGATACTCCAACGTTTTCGGAACTGCGTCATCATAGCTTTCAAGCCAGGGGTGGTCACTCATTTTTTCCTCCTTTGGAACAATGAACGGGAAAAGAACCAAGAGTCAAATACTTAAATTGAGTGTGGACGAATTTTTACCTAAACATAGTATAAATTCTTAGAGTGCGAATGTCAATTGATTCAATTAAAAATATTACATATTTCTCAATTTCATGATCTCAAAAATGCGCGAATCGCAACCTCCATATCTTCAACCGCAATTGGTCTTGCTTGAAACCATTGAATATCAGGATCATTCAGCTTAAACCAATTGGCTTGCCGGCGCACAAATTTACGCGTGATGCGCTTCATCAGCATTACCGCTTCGTCAAGATTAGATTCACCTTGCAGGAAATCAATCATTTGACGATAGCCGATGGCAGAAAGTGAGGGTAACTCAGGTGAATAACCTGCATCCAGCAGACCTTGCACTTCATCCAAAAATCCAGCCTCCAACATTAACCGAATACGTTCATCAACCCGCGCATATAATTCTGGACGCGGGCGCGTTAATCCAAGCTGCAGCAAGTCGTAGCGCGAGGGGCCGCGGGCTCTCTGGGTTGAGAAGAGTTTCCCAGTGAGCAGGATCACTTCCAAAGCCCGGATTGTGCGGCGTAAATTTCGAGGATCGATATTATCCGCGGCAACAGGATCCAGCACCCCCAAACGGCGATGTAACCCCTCCGGACCGATTTCCACGGTCCATTTTTCGAGGGCTTCCCGTAAAAAAAGGCTAGGCGCGGCTTCTGGAATCTCCCACTCTGCGGTGACTGCGCGAATATATTGACCCGTACCCCCGACAAGCAATGGGAGGTGCCCGCGCCGATGAATTTCGGTGATGATCTGATGAGCTGCTTGTTGAAACATTGCCAAACTCCAGATTTGATCTGGGTCGGCAACATCGATCAGGTGATGTGGAACCCGAGCCTGCTCTTCAGCGGTTGGCTTGGCGGTCCCAATATCCATACCTCGATAGAAAAGTCTTAAATCAGCAGAGATAATTTCCCCATCCAACCGTTCAGCTAATTGGATCGAAGTTTCAGTTTTTCCAACTGCCGTTGGGCCGAGGATTACGATCAGTTTTTTTTGTTGCTCAGGTAATGGCATTCTCAAAATGGATGATTTCGGGTTGGTTGCTGGACTTTAGTTTTCGGATGACGACAACATCGATGCGCCACTCGACATTTGGATCAGGGTGTTCTTGAAGATAGGCTTGTGCAGAAGCGATCAGGTGGGAACGTTTGCTTGCTGTAACCGAGGCCTCCGGAAGCCCATACACATCGGTTGAACGGGTTTTAACTTCTACAAAAATCAGGGTGTCACGCTGTTTAGCGATCAGATCAATTTCGCCATGCGATGTACGCCTGTTGAGGGCTATGATGGTATATCCTTTTTGTGCGAGGAAATCTGCGGCCAGGGATTCTCCCCAGCGGCCTAGCTCCTGTCGAGTCGAAACCATCAGCGCAACTGATCCCAAAACCAAATCCAACGGGTCCTAATGCTCTTCCGTTGGCCTTTCGTGTTATTAATTACACGCTGATACAACTCAAACATAAGCTGGTTTGTTCGTCGGTAATCATATAATTCTGATGTTTTCCTGGCCCGGATGCTCATCTTCTTGCGAAGATCAGCTTCTGTGGCTAATCGTACCATTTTGGCAGTGAAAGCTGCCAGGTCTTCTTCGGGAACGATAAAACCATCTTCTCCATCATTGACGGTATCCGCGACGCCAGGTGATTCAATCCCCAATACCGGCAATCCAGCTCCCATTGCTTCAATCACAGATAGAGGATGAACTTCGGTTACTGATGCAGTTGTGAAGATATCAGCCGCAGCTAAATAATTAGGGATTTTTTGATAGTCGACAAATCCTGTAAAATGAACTCGATCTGTTATGGGCATATGGCTGACTCGGTCTTGCAAGTTTTCGCGCTCGGGACCGTCGCCTATAATTAAGAGACACATATTTTCATAGGCCTGAGCTGCACCGTTGAATGCTCGCAACAAGAAAGGGAGATTCTTTTCGGGACCAAGTCGACCCGCATAGATCAAAATCACATCATCTTCCCGAAATCCAAATTCGGCTCGATCAATCGGTTGGATATCGCCCCGAAAAGGAGAAAAATCCACGCCATTTGGTACGACCTCAATTTCTGCGGTCACGCCAACTCGTTGTAAAACCTTTTTTAATCCAATAGATGGAGCCACAACCATATCCACAGAGTCGCAAAACCCTGGGAAATAGGTCTTCAAGAAAGTTTCACCTACTCCAGCAGGCAAGAATGGAATATAGGCTTTGGCGTACAAATCATCAGCGCGTGTGGTTTGTAAAAACAATCGGGATACCCCTTGGTTTACAATACCAAAGCGCTAATCGACCACTCACAAACGGGTGATGGACATTGACAATATCCATTGTGCGGAGAATATTGCGAGTTGCACGGTTATATCTCACGTTGACATAGAAACCGCTATCAACTAGATGTAAACCTGGTGATCGGATAACGTTGATTTCATCATCTTCAACCGTATCATCTCCAAAAGTAAACACGAAGACTTCATGACCCCGGGATTCCAGAAACCGTTTGCTAAGATCAATTACATTTGTGACCCCGCTGATATATGGTTTGTAAGCATCGGCCAACATTCCAATCCGCATTATTATGTCCCTTCTCATTTAACCAGTTCTTGAGTGATCTGCTGAAAATATGATTGATTGGTTATAGTCTAGCACAAAGATTGAATTTCTGTAAAATAGAATTGTCGTATTGAGAGATGAAGTTGGAAGGGAACTTTGAAGATTCGTAATTTCATCTTGATTAACTCATTTGTGAAAGGGCATTCTCGTAACCAAAATTTTGGCGGGGAGATTCTTCACAATAAGATTTTGCGTTGCAGATGCTCAGAAGAAAGGGTAAAATTTATAGCGTGCCCACACTTCGTTTTCCTCAAAACTTGGACCGCATTAGTGTTTTATCTGCTTCGATTCTTTTGGCGTACACATTTGCTGGCTTTATTAATATTCCAGGCCGCGAATTTTCAGCTCAACTACCGGGTTTCTATTTTGAAATCCAAATCAACACACAAACGATTATTTTGGCATTTGTGGTAGGGCTTACTGCTTCGGGCACTGACTGGTTACTGCGATCTCACCCTTCCAACCCCAGCCAACCGCTATTCCAACATTTACTTATCCCAGCTTTAACGGCCTGGGTTATTGGGGTGCCATTAATTCAACAAACGTTGGGGCTTTATTGGTGGGTCGGGATTTTTCTTGGCGGGGGGGCTTTGATCTTAGTTTTAATGGCCGAATTTGCCGTGGTTGATCCTAACGACACAAATTACACTTTAGCTTCAATCAGTTTAACAACTGTGGCCTATGCCTTATTTTTCTTATTATCCGTAACGCTCAAAGTAATTGAACTCCGCTTATTTCTTTTAGTACCTGCACTTTCCTTAGCTGTGGCCCTGATCAGCTTACGCACATTTCGACTGCACCTACCTGGAGAATGGTCTTGGCGAACAAGCGGAATTATCACTCTGATCATGGCTCAAATCACATCTGCGGCCTATTATCTTCCGGTCTCACCTCTCGCTTTTGGGTTAGGTTTATTAGGTCTTGCTTACGGATTAATCAACTTATTTAGAAATTTGGATGAGCGTACCTCTTGGAAAGATGTTCTAATAGAACCCATTGGAGTTCTTTTCTTATTTTGGCTATTGGCCTTATTATTTAGATAACATTCGATAACGGTAAAACTGCATAACTCGCAAACAGTTGGTTTTTGTGTAACTCACCTTTGCAATATGTGTTCTATTAACCGGAAGTCGGAAAGTGGCTCAATTCTGAGTGGCTCAATCATGAGAGCTTCAAATGTGATTAGCTGAAAACTCAGAGATAAAAAACTTCTGGCTTCCATCCGGGTTTTGTTGTAATACAACCCTTTATAATGTTAAAAACAAACCGAAAAACCCTCATTGCTTTGTGAAAACATCAAAAAATTATTTCGACATCGGGAGGCTACAAATATATGCAAATTGGAATCGGGATAATAATCTTGGTTATTTCTTATCTTATTGGGTCTGTCCCTTTTGGGATGATCATAGTGAGGTTACGAACAGGACAAGATGTTCGAAAAATTCAAAGTGGCCGGACTGGAGGAACAAATGCAATGCGGGCTGCCGGATTATGGGCCGGTATTGCTACTGCTGTGTTGGATTTTCTTAAAGCCGCTTTCGCCGTTTGGCTGGCACGATGGTTTATACCGGACATCATTTGGATCCAAGTTCTTGCCCCAATTATGGCCATTTTAGGACATAATTATTCAATTTTTTTGATTGCGCGGAATGATAATGGCAGATTGCAGTTCCATGGTGGGGCTGGTGGGGCACCCAGTGCCGGAGGAGCATTTGCACTTTGGCCACCGGTAATCTTTTTCATTTTACCGATTGCTGGATTTATCTTGTACTTTATCGGGTATGCTTCAGTCGCCACCCTGAGTGCTCCAATAATTACAACAATTGTATTTGTTGTACTCGCTTCGATGGGTAAATTACCTTGGGAGTTTGTTGTTTACGGTATCTTAGCCGAGATTTTGCTCGCATGGTCACTACGACCAAATATCAAACGGTTATTAAATGGAACTGAACGCCTTATCGGATTAAGGGCAAAACGAGAGAACAAACCAGCAGCAAAGTCATCTAATATTGAATAATTACCCTAAAAGGGTCTTATGCTAGTTCGGGAAAGCCAGAGCCTTGATCTGCAAGAAATCTGGCTTACCCAATAAACGATTGAGGTAAATGCAAAGGGTATGAGCGGTCAGCTTGGTGTAAAGCCGAGTACACAATCCCCAAAAAGTGTGGGCATGGTTATGCTCGATGTTGAATTGCTCCGAGAGCTGCCCATTGACGGTCTCAATAATCTGGCGGAGGGCATTGTGGGCCTTCTTCCAGTAAGCAGACAGCTGCTTTTTCTGATTGCGTCGCGGGATGGTTCTCAAGCACAAACGGTTCTTGCGCCACAGCAGGGCTGCTTGTTCAGCAGAGATGTAGCCTTTGTCGCCCAGAATAGCTAAGTCGGTGTGCTCATCAAGCATCTCAACACCAACTGCTAAGTCGCTTGCATTGGCGGGTGCCAGTTCGAAATCCAGGATGAGACCGCCCACTGTAATCAAGAGATGCAATTTGAAGCCAAAAATGGTTTCATTCCTGGAAGGCACTTTCCCATAGGTCGCTCCATGCGCTTTCCAGTCTCCGGTGGACCCAGGCACCAGATAGAACTGCACCACTGGAATGGGTAAACTGTCAATCACGCCCTGTGTTTCTTGGGCTAGGTCCAGCATCGATAGCACGCTGCGGCGAACCAGGTTGAATGCCAACATCAAATTGCGCCGCCGCCGATTGAAGCGACTTTGCGAAGGAATTTGTGGAAACATATCTCGATGTTCTTGCCAGTAACTTAACATTTCTGTCTCGACATCCCAGCCGCGACACTCGCCAACAATTGCCAAAGTGAGTAGTTCGCTGTCACTGCAGTCCGGTTGCGGCCCAGGTCGCTTGAAAAGTGGTGAAATTCCTCACCAGAGATCATCTATGATCACATACATCCATGTACAAAAGTCATCAAAGTCGTTTATCATTGGGGTATCCTCCAGTGTGATTTGGGTTTGTTTTGCTGAACACCCCAATTTTACTCTGGAGGATTTCCCTTCATTTTGTAACTAGCATAAGGCCCTAAAAGAAAAAAGCACCTCCACTGAAAGTTCAGTGGAGGTGCTTTTTAAATTCAAGGAATGCTAGGTTTAGTAGAACTCATCGTCATCGATTTCAGAGGCTGCTGGCTCTTCACCATAAAGCTGCATATAAAGGCTTACCATATTTCGTTGATGGAGTTCTTCGGCCAAACCACCTAAGATTACTCGACTTTTTCCACAGGATTCAACATCTAAAGTTTCTAATAAATCTCGAGGATATTTGCGTCGGGAGGAACGGCGGACGTGTTTCCGTATGGTGGAGAGGTATTGTAGATGATCTTCAATCGCAATTTCGATTTCACCCCGCAATACCACGTCACCGTGGCCTTGAACGATATTTTCCAAACTCATTTTGCCAACTTGTTCAAACGAGTTGATCATTTGATCAATGTCACCATCGACAATATACGGTATAGGCATGAAAAGATCACCTGAGAATAACACTCGATCTTCCGCAATGAAGACGCCTATTCCATCATCCGTATGACCTGGTAAAGGTAATAATGTTAAATTCTTTTTCCCTACGCTGAGGCTCAACGTTCCCTCACTAAAGGTTAGATGTGGCAGGATTATTTGCGACTGGCGCAAAGACGGGTTCTGGCCGCTGGCTTGCTTTAACGCAGGGATGCTTTTTGTTTCAAGATGATCCCGGCACAATTTATGAGAGATCACTAACGCGCCTGGGAAAAAACAGGTTCCCCAACTGTGGTCTGCGTGATAATGGGTATTGATCACATAACGAACCGGGACTTTGAGTTCTTGTTCTATGAAATCCCGAATTGCTAAAGTTTCTTCAGGAAAAGCCAGGGTATCAATCGCCACCGCCCAATCCGGACCAACGACGACCCCTGCCATCACCTCTGCATATATATCACTTTGAAACGCAAAAACATTTTCAGCTATTCTTTCTCTTTTAAATCATATCAGTCCATTGTTTGTAAAAGATTATTTTTCCTGGGTTCGGAATTTCAAACGATGTGAGTTTTCTTCCCTGCTTCACACACCATTTCTGAAATTCTTACCAGGTGTCCAAACTCACAGAAGGATAGCACAAAACAGGTACCAAAGTCAAGAAAATCACGTTTTGGGATTGGGCAATAAGTCATAATAAAGAAGCCTCCTTCCCGCCCTTATCTTACCTCTCTTCAAAAAAATGAACCGCACCCACGTTTTGATTCAATATTTTCTTTAAACCAAAACGTGACAAAAAATATTTTCTCAAACACACTTTTGTTGACAAAAAAAAGAGAGCATAGTAACATTACCGCCGCTCCCAACTGACTGGAGAGTAACCAGGCGAGGTAGCTCAATGGCAGAGCACCGAACTCATAAGCCGTAGGTTGAGGGTTCAAGTCCCTCCCTCGCCACAGGAAGACCCGTTGATGATTAGCGGGTCTTTTTATCCGTATATACAGGGGGTAACTGCATGGAAAATCCCGTATATGGTGGTCACAAATCGTTGAATAGGAGACGATAAAAATGACTACCAAAACAATAGACCAACGGACTATCACCAATTTTTCACAGGATTCACACCTACTAACCTGGCTGGAAGCGTTTCTAATTGACCGCAAAGCCCAGGGTTTAGCGCAGGGAACCATCGGTTTTTATCGCCTAAAATTGAGCCATTTTGCGGACTTCTGTGAGTCACAAGCTATTACCCAAATTAGCCAAATAGACCCCAACACTTTGCGAAAATTTCTAATGATACTGGCTGAGAATGGGCACAACCCCGGTGGGATTCACGCACATTATCGGACAGTCCGCACATTCCTTAATTGGTGGGAAGATGAAATCGAGCCAGAAGGCTGGAAAAATCCCATTCGGAAAGTGAAAGCGCCCAAAGTTGGAGTTGAGCCATTAGAGCCAGCAAATTTCGACAATATCAAAGCCATGCTCAAAACCTGTGAAAGGGATACCTTAACAGGCACTCGTGACAGGGCGATTTTGTTAGCCCTGATGGATACCGGCGCAAGAGCGGGGGAGCTGGTTGGAATGAGCTTAATTGACCTGGACCTTACAGGAGCGATTCTAATCAGACAAGGTAAAGGTAAGAAGCCCCGGACCGTATTTCTTGGGAAAAAGAGTTCGTAGGGCTGTCAGGGCCTATCTCAGGCACAGGAATGATACTTGCCCTGCATTGTGGGTAACGATAAACGGGGAGCGCTTGACCTATTGGGGGCTGCGTCAAATCATTCGCAGGAGAGCGGATAAAGCCGGCGTTGATACCCCCTCCCTGCATTCATTCCGGCGTTTCTTTGCGCTGGAATGTTTACGGGCAGGCATGGATATTTTCAACCTTCAAAGGCTGATGGGACATGCAGATTTACAAGTATTACGGCGCTATCTGGCACAGACCACCCAGGATACTGAACAAGCCCACCGGCACGCGGGGCCGGTCGATAATGCGAATCTTTAGTTACAACTTAAAACGTTTCTACAGCCATCAAGAAAAATACTACGACTTGGAAAATGCAAATAAGACTACAAAAAACACTACATAAAATACCAGTTAATCGAATAAATATTATTAAAATTTTTCGCCAACCAAACCACGCGCTTGGATGAAATAGCAAGGGAAAAACCCTTTTTATCTCATTAGCGATTTCAGAAAGTTTAGGAAAAGGGTAATACATCTCATTACAACCACAAATAGTGTAGCAAATTAGGTACAAAAATCAAATGGGAAAGTAAGTGTTCAAATTTTTTGGGGCATTTAAACCCGTAGCTAACCTCCATATACATTGGGAATCGAATACAACCACAGACTAAAACCGAAATAAAGCAAAGATAAAATTATTATGATTATCAAAAACACAATAATTGGTGGGCGCAGACACCATTTTTTCATATCACCACCTCCACAAATAGTGTAGCAAATAACGTAAAGAAATCAACACACCCAATTAGGTAATGAGATTGCAAACGGCTGATAAATTCCGGGGGGCGGGGTGTGATTGGTGAATTACTGATGATAGCGGAGCGGGGCAGGGATGCGTTTGGGGTGTGGTTGGGGTGCTATAATATCTCTGTTTAGACTGGAAAAAATAACGCCCCTGACAGAAGCCAGGGGCAAGAACCAAATCGTGGGAAACGAGTATGGTTATTTGCATTATAGCATAGGCAAGACTATGGAAAAAGCAATTGTATTAAATATGCCACCAGGTGCAGTTGCAACCATACTTGGAAAAATAATTTCATTTGATTGGCCGTATGAAACTTATTCGAGCACTCCTGAAAAAAAAGTTACTATCAATTTATTTCCAAATGGTATTGAAGAACAACTTGGTGTTTACTATGTGGGATATAGATGTCTGGAAGAAGACCCTGACTTTGAATATTTACGATTCGAGATATACCCATACGGACAAAATCAGTCAAAACTATTCATGTTTAGTTTTTTGTCTCGTAAAATGGCTAACAATATTCTCTTAGAAATTAAAAATAACTGCGGTGATTTATTTTTGTCTAAAGAAGACGATTCAAAATCAATGGTAGTAGAGAAATCACCAAAAGAAATTCTGAAGACTGAAAATGATAATATTCTTGAGCGGTTGAATGAATTAAGATTAAGAAGAGATAATGAAGAAAAACAACTAAACGAAGTAAGAAAATTGAGGTCTTCCATTGAAAAACAAATGTCACCCAGAGCGCTCAGACTTTATTACGAAAATTTAGATGGGAAGCCAACTGAAGAGGATATTGAAAATTTTTATAATGAAAATAACCCTGAGTTTGAACTCATCGATAATATGTTTGACCTTTGGCTTTCTTCCAGAATGATTATTGCCACCATGGAAAAACTCACTGGTCAAATACACGAACTTGAGGAGCTAAACGACAGAGAACAATCAGAAGAATTCCCTCCTAAAAAAACATCGAAACGAAAAATCAAAAAACCAGGAAGACCACATTTGCCAGATGATATTTGGGCGTGGAAACAAATTTACGACGAAGGGCGAGAACCCACTGAAGTTTATAATGAATGGCTTTCACGTGATGGGGTTAAGGAAAGACATTTGATTGACCCAGTACGTCAATTTAAGAGAATTGATAACCCAGATTGGCAAAAATGACAATATTCGGACAATATTTTTAGTCACTTTTTAGTCACTAACATATTCGATAAACTACACTCAGCAATCAGTTGAGTGTAGTTTTTTTTATGGAGATAAAGCATGGAAAGAATGACGGTCAAACTCACCACAGAAGAACGGCAGGCACTTCAAAGTCTTGCTCAGTTTGAAGTGCGGGATTTTCGTGACCAAGCACGCTTTATCATCCGCAAAGAGCTTGAAAATCGTGGCTTATTGCAATTCAAACAGAACAAGCAACATGCCCAGGAAGGGCAGCCAACCATTTAACTGCAAAGCCCACCGGGAAGGGTGGGCTAGAGCGGCGAACACGACAAACAGGAGTTGTCATGTACAGTACAAGTATACATCAAAAACCACCGTCTAAAATTTCAATTTATGCATGGGGGAAAAAACGTCCCGTTGGCATTGTCGTTGGTGATGAATTTCGAAAATCAATCAGAAAATCCGGATACCTTCGCGAGCCACCGGCAATCTGCATTGATGTGAAATCCCTGAAGGATGCAGAGAAGGCCGGCGCGCGTTGGGTAGTCATCACAAATAAGGATGACGGCCGCATTCACCGCGCCACAATCGCCAAGATTTGGCGCGAAGGCTTTGAACTTGACCGCGGTTTCGGATTGCAGCGGGGCTTGCTGCTTTCCGAATGGGACACAACCGAAGCACCAACTAAACCAACACAAACGAGCATGTTCTAACGAAAGGAAAGAGCCATGAAGAAATCAAAAGCAAAGGATATTGTCAGAAAGAATGCAGCTGAAATCCACGAACTGACAGATTTGATGAACCAAGCCCTTTACAGCTTCATATACAGCATGGATGAATCCAACTGGTTTGTAGAATCCCTTCGAAAAAGCGGCGTTCATAATGAGCTGTATAAACATTTGAGTGAAACCATGACAACCATTGATGGTTTGCGTGATTTCCTTGATGAAAAAATCTACAAAGATGGGAACGGCGTGGATTTGTCATTCTCATATCGGGAAAATCTCAAGAAAGAACGGCACGAGAAAATATGCGAAATGCCGTTCTAGCCATTTATTTTAATGTATACGTGTAACCCCAGCGGGACACTAAACCCATAAGTGGGAAATACTGTCACAACCGGGATACACGTATACATCCATTCAGTGAGATTATGCTGACGACTGTCCAAAACCAATTGATAACCGAAGTCACACCGGAATTACTGACTTCTGTCAGCACGGCCAAACATTTACACGTGCTAGGATTGAACGTTTTGCCACTGCCAAAGCCGAACGAAGCGATTAAGTTTGACCCGTCTTTTGCCGACAAAAAACCACCGTACTTGCAAAGACCATTCTACACTTCCCGTCTTCACGTATGTGGTCCCGAATGTTACCGACGCAATCATCTAGGCTGCCTACCACGCGACCACCAAATTGATGCGCTATTTGAGGGCGCTAATATCGGCGTAATACTTGGCAAAACCAGCGGGAATCTGTTTATTTTCGATTGTGATAGTCACCGGACCTACAACCAACTTCAAGGCATGTTGGATGATACCGGCGTCAACTACTGGCAGTATGAAAGTTTTCGCGGGGGTGGTTATATGATGCGCTTGGCCGAGGGCATTGCTGCGAATATCAAAGAGAAAAACGGTGTACTTCCCGGTTTAGGTATTCGGGGGAGTGCTGGCTATTCGGTGCTGCCTCCGAGTATTCACCCACAAGGGGTGGTCTACCGTTGGATTGTCCCCCCTGGCGATGTTGTGCCCACAGTCAGCATAAACCAGGTAGAACGATTCGGCGTCAAGCTGGCAAAAGGTCAATACCACGAACCGGAATTGTACGGACTGCCCCCCCATTGTGAGAAGCTATCCCGGCGCAATCGTATGTATTTAGCATTAGGAACTTCTGACGGCAATCGGAATGCTGCTTTTGTGGCCGTTGCTCGTGATATGGCTGCCAATCATTTTGACTATGACCTGGCTGAAACGCTGATTCTATCCATGAATGCAATCTGTAATCCGCCTGAAAGTCAAAAGGCCGTTACTGACGTTCTGAATTGGGCCTACAACCAAGACGACAATCAACCCGCACGCGACTATGGCAAAGACGAACAAAACGTTCAGAAACCGTTACGAAACGTTACAGATATGTTACTCACTGCTGCTGCCTTCTTGGAATTGCATGACTGGCGCACTCACGGCAGAACTGCCCAAACTGACCGCGCGGTCTTTGCTGCATGTGTTCATCGTGCGCGCTTGGAAGGCCGTCAATTTCGGGCGTCTGCGCGTGAAGTGGCTGAACTTGCCAATATTGGCCGTTCTACGGCGTCCATTGCTTTAGGCCGATTGGTTGACTCCAAACTCTACTACCGTGTGCCGTCTTCGAAGAAAACAACTACCCCAGCAGGTATTTTTGCATTTACTGAGAACGTAAACGTGTTTCCCAATCAGGACATTAATCCCCCCTTAGTATGTAGTGTCCCGATTAGGCAACACCCAGGATACGAACACACAGACGTATTCGCAGGGCTGGGTAAGGTGGCTGAACGTATTTATTGCTATTTACTGAATAACAACGAAAAGTCAATTAGAGCCATAGCAAGAGCCACCAGTCAACACCCCGGCAGTGTGTCGCGGGCTTTTAAACGTCTGCGAGAATTCGGCATGGTGGGCAGTGCTGAAGGTGAATACTACGCCATACCAAAAACAGAAGACGAACTCGAACGGATTGCCGCGCAGCTGGGGACGTTGGGTAAGACAGAACGAAGAATTAGGTTACACCAGTATGAACGCGAACGCCGTCTCAATATGCTAGTGGCAAAAAAGCGGCAGTATTGGAAACAGAGAACTTGTCAACGGGGATAGTGTTGGAGTGTAGCACATGGCCTGGGAAACACGCGGTAATCGCCGCTATTACTACCGGAAACGCCGCATCGGTGACAAGGTTGTCAGTGAGTATGTTGGGCGTGGGCCACTGGCTGAATTATTAGCTGAAGAAGAAGATTGCGAACGGCAGTCCCGTAAAGCGGAGCAACGCCGAAAGCAAGCAGCACGCGCCGAAGTCAAAGCGGTTGACAACGAACTGGATGATTACGGCGATATGGTCCGCACGTTGACCAGGGCCGTCTTACTTGCGAATGGATACCACCCCCACAAGGGGCAATGGAGAAAAAAAAGAAATGAGTGAACACGCTTTGACAATCAGGGTTAATGAGAAAGGAATATCAGAAGATTTTAGAAATTTGGTAATTAGATGCCACCAAGAAAATCCAGACAAAGACGACATAAAAGCACTGCGTAAACAACTTGATGACAACCCAGAATTGTTTCGTCACGTGGTGGATTTATCGGATTCGATTCAAGATATGCTGGTTTCAAAACTGGCAGAAACCAATTAAACCCTTCAGATAAGGGTCAAGGCCAACGTGAAGGCTTTACAGAACGGCATGTCGTATCACGCATCCCCCGTATTAGAGCAACTGCTGATTGATAACGTGATTAATCGCTGGCTGCGTTATCAGTGGGTGGAATACTGTCTAGCCAGTTCGATCGGGCAACAGGCGAGCTATGACCAAGTCAATCATTGGGAGAGGCGATTGTCAGCCACCCAGCGCCGCTATTTGAGAGCCTGCGAAACCCTCGCACGCGTGCGCAAGATTTCAGGCAGCACTTATCAAATCAATATTGCGAAAGATGGTGGGCAGCAAATCAATGTGGCAGGCGATTTAGGTCAGAAATGATGAAATCAATAGGTGGTCAAAAAAATGGAAGTCGAAGAATCCGAGGCCGTGGCCGCCTTTCAACACCAATAAATTCGGATATCTTTATCCGAATTATGCTATACTTAAAATCGTCATTTTTTTCCAGGAGAAATTTCCACCCTAAGATTTGTGAGAAATCCTGCAAATTACATAGCTGCTTCATTCAATTGGAACTACTCACAATCGTGAGTAGTTTTTTTCGCTAAAATCGATTGTAAGTGAAATCTAAGCTAAAGAAAGGACAATCTCATGGCTGAAGAGAATAAACAGAACCCAAAATACAAAACGCTTATTTTTTGAAACCTGGCAATATTATGTAGTATTTGCTATTCTTTTCATCATTTCAATTTTTACTATCAGCAGAAATATTGAAGGTGAATGGGAATACTCTATTGGAGTCGAAACAACCACTACCATTATCTTGGCTTTAGCCGTGCTCCCGGCTCTGTTTAGATTTCTGGTTAAAAGAAACCCCAGAGAACACAACAGTTGAAGCTGGGATAACAAACTTGTTCACTTTATCAATAGAGAAGAAACAAGAAATAGAAGAAAAAAGGCAAAGCAATATTGAAGAGTATAAAAACGCAGGCAAAGCGGCGATAGCTAAAGGCAAAAGCCAAAAAGATTTTGATAAAATGCTCCACGATGCGGATACAGTTTTGGAAGAAGCTCTTACACCCCAAGAGCTACAAATTGCTAGTCAGATATAACTTCAGAAAAAAATGAGAGATTTGGTTCAAGAATTTAAATCATAACCGGTATTTGCGAGAGAAGAAAAAGAGCACACTAGCCGAAGCAAGTAATATTGCTTATGAAATGCGTTCCATTGCACCAATTCTTAATGGATCGATTGATGTTTCAGCTTGGCTAAATAGCCAAAACTTGGGACAACAATTGGCAGCAATTAAAGTATCTCGAATGGGCTCAGGATATCCATTTTGCAGAAGACTTAGCCAGTAGACTTCAGGAATTGGAGGACGAGGGTGATAAATTCCAAGCCTATCATGTCTTGCTTGCATTATACAGAATGGCTAATCAACTTGCATACACTTATAGAAAGAAAGTAAAAGCAATCATCGAAAGTTACACCCCAAAAGGCGAGGAAGATTTCAGACCGTGCTTATTTGAAGGAACAAATTTTTGAAATACTCTACAATATCAACGATAGAAGACCTTATAGCAATTAACACACTAAATTCAATCTAAGATTTCACTTGTCGATATTTTGACCCTGCTCACAGGCGAATAACAGGTAAGTGGCAGACCTTTGTCACTATAAAAAAGGGGGTTCTAGATTCGATGTTTTTGGCGAAAATTTACATTTCTTAGGGCGATTTATTGTCTGGAAAAGGGGTTAAAAAGCTGGTTATAGTTGCGGATAAGTAAATGTTCATCGCAAGCATTCCACCCCTCTGACAACCTTTTCACTCTTTCAAGCCATATCAAATGACCTAAAATCACCTTCCAAATTGAGCGGATATATAAGCGTTTTTTATAGATGACGGCGTTTTCCGCAAAAATCACTCCCTAGAAAGTGCAGAGTATTTTTGACAGAAACGATTTGAGAAACCTTATTTTTATCTGGTCATTGTGAGAGCTTTGTCAAAAAGTGTACAATAATAATGTATACGTTTAGTTTTTTTGTAGGGTATTAGCACGATGGGAGGGCGATGTGTCAACTAGCTGAGCGAATGGACATTCTCAGAGCAGCTACGGGCAGCGGGGGTGATATGGTTGAATTTTTGTGGGCGATGATGAACAAGAAGAATCGGGAAACGGAAGCTCGTGATATAAGAAGCGGAGTTTAAGGAATTGGCACAAAGAACAAATGGTGGAAGTAAAGGTTTGCCCAAAATGCAAAGTGTACAATATTGCCCAAGACAGAAAATGTAAAAAATGTAATTACAGCTTAAGTTCTATGTCCTCTATTGAAATTCGAGCATCCGACGCTAGAGCTGTTCACCTCACAGACATTCAGACTGGAGGTCAAGAATTCGACGAGTCAAACCAGGCGAAGGAGTTTATTGGGCAGAAATGGGAATATAGATGGATTAGAGTTTACTATGGTGGTCGCCCCTACGTATACGAGGAGAATGGACAGGGACTTGATAAGCAACCAAGGCTTGATGTCTATTTGAAAAGATTGGGGTCTCAAGGATGGGAAATGGTAGGTCTAAATTCCCCGATTATTTATTTCAAGCGACCATTGGAGGTCTAATTCCTGGGATTAGACCCCCAACCAACCCTAAAATCATCCCACAGTCGATATCATTTTCCCGCTGCTCATGATATTCTCGTAGCTAAAAAGGAGCATATCATGGGTAGAACACTACCAACCACAACAGCACAATTCAATAACGAACGAAACGCACTGGCGAACATGGCGCGCCTTACGCAAAGAAGACCAACTGGTCTTTGACGACCTGTGGGCCAACGCCGCCCGGCATCTGATGGCCGCTAACCAGGCCAATCACATGCTACCGTTCGAGACATTCTTGCTGTGCATGCAGCTAGAACAGCATAAAGAAGTGATGCGGCTGCGGCGGGAGGTGGATGAGTTGAGGGGATTTTCTGGTGTAAAACATTATGGTGACTTCCAAGTAGATGTATAATTATATGTATACAATTCTGGGAGGGCATAATGTGGAAAAAGGCATTTTATTTTCTTGGTTTCATCTCTATTCTTGTTACACTAATTCCAACCAAGGCCGCTGAAGATATATTCCTTATCCTGGTATCAAGGGGGATGGATAGATTCGCTGCAGGTGGTGGAACTACAACTGATGCTATGTCCGCTGATGGTCGGTATATTGCATTTATCTCAAGCTCTGATATTTTAATTCCAGATGATACAAATGAAGAACCTGATTTATTTATATTTGATAGAAATAGTTCATCTATCACTCGTGCTTCAATAGCTACAAATATGGAGAACAGGGAGATGGGTGGGTTTGGGGAATAGACGATTGCCAGCTTTCTATGAGTGCGAATGGTCGGTATGTGGCATTTTTGTCGTCATCAACGATCTCGTTCCCAATGATACGAATGAACAACCTGATATTTTTGTTCGTGATTTGGTATCACATACCACTAGGCGTGTATCTGTTGCTTCAGATGGGACAGAAGCAACTTCGAGAGCATATGATTTTCATATTTCTCCAAATGGTCGTTATGTTGCATTTATTACCGGTTCAGCACTAAGCGAAGATGACAGTGATGATAGCGAAAGTTTTTATGTGCACGATAGAGAAATTGGTACAACAGAATATATTCCAATACGAGCTTTAGGAGCTTCTTGTCCAGTTATTTCATCTGATGGGAAGTATGTAGCGTTTTTATCTCCTGAAATTTTGGTTCCAGGAATACCCGCTTTAAATCTTGAAAATGTGTTTGTCTACGACAGAGAAAATGATTCTCTCACTTATTTATCAAAGAGATATGATGGAAATGCAGCAATGGCCAACTCTCGACCCCTTCAATGTCTGAAGATGGGCGCTATATTGCTTTTGTATCCAGAGATAATAATATAACCCCACCAATGTCCGGATGTACCCAAATAGATGTTTACTTATATGACCAACTTACAACTGAAACCCGCCGGATTTGCACTAATTATCGCTCATTCTATCCAATGGTATCCCCTAACGGAAAACACCTTGTGTTTATTTCATCCAATTCAGATATGCACAATGTAGGGTTTTATATTTACAATATTGAAGATAATATTTTTGATGAAATCAATTTTGGTGACACAGGTATGGGCGGAGTAGCATACCAAGGGCCAAGCATTTCAAATGATGGGGCATTCATCTCATTTCAAGCTCATATTGATAGTTTAATAACAAATGATAATAATGGGCTAACTGATGTATATCTAATTGATAGGCGAAATCAGATATATACAAATCATGTCTACATGCCAGTAGTTTCAAGGTAGTTTGTTCTGATAGTAGCAAGCCTTCCCCGCTCATGTTAAAGCCCTCCAACCGGAGGGCTTCTTTTGTTGTCTAGTTATTGTGGCAGCTTGAGAAAGAGTGTACAATAAATTTATACGTTTTGACCTGGGAGGGCAAACATGAAGAAAATTCTCTTTGTAGTATTTCTAGCATTGCTTTTGGTGGGGTGCGGAGTTCCTGAAGCTAATCACAGTGCTGCTCTTGCTGAAATTCAAAATCTGCAAAACCAGTTGGAAAACACACAAAATGAGCTTGACGCGTCAATAGCTGAAGTTGAACAAATTGCTACTAACCTTGAAATGGCAAAGGTTGAGTACACTGAAGAAATTGACGCAATGAACAGTGAAATTGAGAAGCTGAAGGAAATAGAAACCGAGTACTTCGTAATTCTTGATGAGAAAGAGAATGCACAGGCTGAATTTGATGCACTCACAGAAAGCTACGATGAACTAAATTCAAAATTTAGGATTGCATTAGCTGATAGAAGCAAAGCTGAGTCAGAATTAGCCGTGCATCGTTGTGACGTTCAAATAGACGACATGCAATATGATGGCATCTTGGACATTTCAACGATATTGATGGGTTGGTTGGCTCGGAGAAACTATGTAGACATGGTCCACAATTCTTATCGTGACACAATCTGGAATAACACTGACACTAAAATACACTCGATACGTTACAGGCATACTGACGGTAAATCTTACGTTGACCACTTTCTAGTTTACTTTGACGAGTTTGGTTGGACAGAAGGTGTTTTTTGGCTGAGTGAACAATGCTGGTTGGCAGATGGACCGTAAATTGACAGCGGGGCAATTATGAAAAAGAAAATTCTCTTAGTGGTTACGCTTATCACTATTGTGGGGGTCGCCATCACAGCCCAGGCCGGAAGCACATTAGCTTAAATGCATTTCCTGCCAATTATCCAAAAGCCATTTCCGCCCCCAACCCAAATAAAAACGCCAATTCCAACGATTACCATCCATCCAACCATCACAGAAACTCCGGAGCTAACCCCAGCCAATGACGGCGTGCCAGCCTTCTGCACCTGCTCTGGCCCCGACCTGAATTGCTCAGACTTCAGCACTCACAACCAGGCGCAAGCATGTTTTGAATATTGCTGGTCTTTGGGTTATGGGGATATATATGGCTTGGACGGGGATAATGACGGCTTGGCATGTGAAGGTTTGCCTTAATGATTTAGTGTCCCAAATAGTAAAAACACTCAAAAAGAGTGTACAATAATATTTATACGCTTACAGATTTAATAAAGGGGCTGGACCAATGGTTACCTTTAATGAAGCTTATTTTTGGATAATTAGTAGCGAAGAGTCTGAAAACCCAGAGTTAGTATCGGCATTGATAGCGCTCGAAGACGCTTTCACAATTGAAGATGTTTCAAGAGTTCGCCTTTATATAAATATCTGTGATAATATCTCTCGGATAAATGGGGTTATTGAGACTTTGACACAAAGGGCATTATTTTATATCAGGCTTTCATTTTATGAATTCTACTTAAGAGACTTCGATAGAGCTGAATATTATTTGCAAGAGGCTATCCGGTTATTTCATCCTGACATAACTCGCAATCAAGCTGCAGCTCATTGGTTACTTGGATGTGTGTTTTGGAATAATTCTAAACAAAGTAGTGCATTTTTGGCATGGCAAAAGTGCGTTAGTTATTTTAGAAGGCTTGTCAGCATAGATGACAGGAACGCCGACTTCTATATAGAAAACATCATCTTGATGGAAACCTTTTTAGCGAATATTATGAGTTTACTGTCAGAACTAGAAATCACAGGGACACCGGAACCTACACCTAATTCAAGAAGGGGAAATAACTGATAACGAAAATTGATTCAGAATCGCAAATCTCTGCTAAATGGATAAACCAAATATTGGTAATGTATAATTGAGATAACAAAACGGGCTGAACAAGTGCGCTAACACTCATCAGCCCTGACCAAAACCACCGGGGTCTGGTGGCCTGGCTAACAGGATTATAACAATACCAAGTCCCCGCTGGCGATAGCTTTCGGGGATTTTTGTTCCCGAAAAACAGCACCTTAAACCAACGGACTATTCCAAAATCAAATAAAATAGTCCCCAAATAAACCACCATATACGGGTTCTTTACAGCACATCACCCCTGCATATACCGCACGAAGATGGCGAGGTAGCTCAATGGCAGAGCACCGAACTCATAAGCCGTAGGTTGAGGGTTCAAGTCCCTCCCTCGCCACAGGAAGACCCGTTGATGATTAGCGGGTCTTTTTATCTACATTTATATAGCGCGGAAGAATCGCGTTGCCGAGTTTTCAGGCAGGATATATCTGCAGGAATCACCAGTTTCTAGCACAAGTTAGTGGGTGCCTCAATTAGATTTTTCCCAGACCACGTAAAATTCGCTCCGGCGTAAGGGGAAAATCATCGAACCACACACCGGTAGCATCGTGGAGAGCTGCCGCGACCGCTGGGGCCACGGGGATAAATGGCATCTCAGCCATTCCGCGAGCGCCAAAAGGGCCAATTGGATCAGGGTATTCCAATATAAGAGACTGCACCTGATCGGGAATATCTAAAACGGTGGGGATCAGATAAGTGGAGAGCTGATCAGATTGAACCATCCCTCCCACCTGTTGGAAATTTTCTAAAACAGTATAGCCAGCCGCTTGAACAACACCTCCTTCAATCTGACCTTGCACCTGCTGCGGGTTGACAGCCTTGCCGACATCATTCGTTGAAATCACATCTACAATACGAAGGTGACCTGTCTCGGTATCCACCTCGATTTCGATGGCCTGAGCCACATAGCCGTAGGCGAAATTGGGTTCGGATTTACCCGTTTCCGGGTCTAGGGGGCTCGTGGCCGGAGGCCGATACTGGTAACGAGAAATTGCCGGACGTTCTTCATCACCCCACTTTTGTAGTGCGCGCTCAGCCGCACCACGAACCGCATTGCCCGCCATAAAGGTCATGCGAGATGCAGATACACTGCCAGAATTGTCAGTTGTGGCGGTATCTGAAACAACTAAGCGCACTTTTTCCAATGGCAAACCCAAGGCTTCAGCCGCCATTTGCGCGATGACAGTGTGAGCTCCCTGTCCAACTTCAGCAGCCGCATGACGCACTACAGCATATTCGATTTCTGCGGTTCCATGCAATTCAACCGTGGCCCAACAATTTTCAGGAGCCCCAAAAGAAAAGCCCACATTCTTAAATCCACAAGCGAAACCGATTCCTCGTTGCAAATGATGGTCGGAAGGATGAGGGGTGAAGGATGAAGGATAGGTCCCCACCATCCACCTTCCGCCTTCATCCTTTCGCCATCCGCCTTGCAATGCACATTTCTCTACCACCTGGGGCATGCTGACACCCGTAGGAAGCGGACTGCCAACCGACAATATCGAACCTTCTTTGACGATATTACGCATGCGGATTTCAACAGGATCAAGCCCGAGGGCTTCGGCCAGCTTATTTATTTGACCTTCAGCTGCGAAAGCTCCTTGGGGGCCGCCAAAACCTCGGAAGGCACCTCCCGGAATATTATTGGTATAGATAGCGTAAGCATCCACTTTGACGTTAGGAATTTCGTAAGGGCCGGTGCACATCAGGGTGGCATTCCCTAAAACTTTAGTGGAAGTATAGGCGTACGCCCCGCCATCTTCGATCAGTTCAACTTGGGCAGCAGTTATCTTGCCTTCTTTAGTTGCCCCCCATTTGGTACGAATTACGTAAGGATGGCGTTTGTGATGGCCAATAATCAATTCTTCTCGACTCCAAATAATCTTAACAGGGCGATTAATGCCACGCTGGTGCAAACGCCAGGCAGCTAAGGCTAATACAATCTGCACCGACATATCTTCGCGGCCGCCGAAAGCACCACCGATGGCAGGATAAATGACTCGGACTTGCTCTTCGGGCAAACCTAGAGAGTGAGCAATCTGCTCGCGGTCTTCGTGGGTCCACTGACCAGCAACTTCAACTGTCACGCGGCCTTCATCATCCATGTAGCCAACACCAGCTTCAGGTTGCAGGTAAGCATGCTCCTGAGCAGGGGTCCGATATTCACCTTCGATTATGACATCGGCATTGGCAAAACCATCCTCGAGGTCTCCTTTGCGGACACGAAAATGACAAAATACATTGGAATCGCGGTCTGGATGCAATAACTCCGCTTCAGGCAGGCGAGCAATCAAGGGGTCAGTAACAACCGGCAAATCCCGATATCGAACCTCGATCAAATCCCTGGCCTGAGCGGCAATTTGGGACGTTTCAGCAACGACCAGGGCTACCTGGTCCCCCACAAAGCGAACACGATCCCCGAAGGGGTTATTGGATCCGGGGCCGCATAAAACCGGTTGATCAGGCATGATCAGCCCGTATTCGTTATTCGGCACATCTTTGGCTGCAAAAATAGCGATTACGCCTTCAATTGCTTCTGCGGCGGCGGTATCAATTTGCTCTACAATCGCATGCGGCCTGCGGGCAAAGAGAATTTTCATATAGGCCTGGTCGGGCAGATTGATATCACCAGGATAAAGCGCTTCTCCGGTCACCTTCGTCAAGGCATCAACACGTGTAGCAGATTTTCCAACAACTGACATATGAAATCCTTTTACTGGGGAATTGAAATTATTGATTGGTGATTCTTTGGTTTTCGAGTTTCAGAATACGTCTCAAAGTTGCAATAGAGGTGGCATAGGTGGGGTCCATCCCAAAATAGGAAAGGGTGCTGGCTCCAAGGTTTTTGCCCTTGCTCAAAGGCGTATCAGAGGCATAGTGCATTATGCCGAGGTCAAAAGGTAAATTGTGAAAGTTGATGATTTCATCGTAAGGGTGACGTTTCGGCCGAAACATTTCATAAACAGCCGAGAGGTAAGGTCCGGCCTCCATCTCGATATCGGTGTAACCTTCACGATAAAAAACATCCATATATTGAGCGTTTTGTAAAAAAGTACCTAGAACGGTAACTGCTTTTTGGTTATCGAGGACGGTGCCGTAAACTAAATAGGGTGCTACATCGGCGGCGGAAAAACAATTGGGTGCCAGGAAAGAGTTGTGGGAGTGTTCATCATAAACAACGTTGGGGATCATAATATCCCCAATTTTCCCATTGAGGGTGGCTGCCTTACCCAAGATATACACACCCAAAACATCTCCAACGTGCTCAGCAATTTCGCTGAGGATATTGTAAGCGGCCATTCCTAAGGGATAGTCAATATTGAGGATCAGCGCATCGCTTTTAGAGAGAAACTCAAAATCACCCTGACAAAGTCGGGCATCCATCCACTCTGGTCGAACCTTTGCCAGATCAATTATCTGAGCATCGACATCAAAATAATGTTCACTATCGACTCGGATAATACCGCATTCTTTTTCATGTTCTCGACGAATCCCACGAAAACCATACCCTTCGGGGGTTTGCATATACTTTTTGAGCAAATAGTAGAGGAAGTTTTCTTGCCTCGATGGCACCTGACTGGATTGAATATAATGCCACTCCGTCTGCAACTCGATATCATCACTTTTTTCGAGGTAGTGTAATAAAAATTCTCGGTTTTCAGTAGCAAATCCCGAAATCAGGTTCACCAAACTGTGGGTATTGCTGGAGACAAAATAAACAGGACGATCCCGCAGTTCGGGACAAAACGATTCAATATGATCCCACCAGGCATGGGTAGCTCGACGATATTCAGTGAGTGAACCATTAAGTAAACGAACCTGGAAGCGCGGCAACCGATCCCGAATAATTTTCAAATTTGCACCAAAATCAGCGCTCCAAACCTGTTGCAGTCGATAGATATCGTCGAGTGAGATACCCAGGGTTTCCGCTAATTTTTGGCGGGGAAATTTGCCGTCTGCTAAATTCTCTAAATTTATTGTTTCGGGGAGATTCTGGATCCGGTGGTGCAGCTTTTCCCACTCGATTTGTAGAGCCGTGAGTGCGGGGATAACATCATCAATATCTGATTGGCTGGCAATCACGCAGGCCAGCGTATTATCGCCATCAAAGAAACAATGCCGGCGGCGCGCCCGTGCAGAAACCGCCTGCCAATTTTCGACATCCGGGAAACCACCTCTTACAAAAACTGCCGCACTTTGCCCCAATATCACGGTATCTACCTGGTGGATACACTCCGGTAGGCGCAGCAAACTATAAAGAAATGCCGACATATCTGGAGTTTGTTCTCGCACGCGAGGATGCAAAAGCGAATTGGTCCCCGAATGCGCTTCTTCGAGGGTCAATATTTGCACATCAGAGGTTGAGCGTAAGAGGGAGTAATATGTTCGTAGATATAATTCTACTTCGTCGGAGGCGGTGTGAGGAACAGTTCTTTCCATAGGCAAATTATACTCGTTTACGGATTCGTTCGCGTAAACGTAAAATAAACACACCGCACAAAATCAAAATGCTGCCCAAGATTTAAGTCAGCGTAAAACGTTCGCCAAGAAGAATATACGCCAGACGCGGCAGTCATGGATGGTTCTAAAGTGGCGATCAGATTGGCGATGCTGGCTGAGAGGAAATTCATACTCAGATTATACAAGCCATATCCACCGATGGATGGTCCAACAGCCAACAAGATCAGTACCAGCCATCCCCATAGGGAATCTCCTAACCAGAAGAGGCGATCGATAACCGATAAATTGGTGGCGTTGTCAGGAAAAAAATTAAGAGATAACAAAAATACGGCGGCAATCGCAAATGAATAAAGCAGCGCGGTCCAAGAATTTATCCCTTTGTTTAAACTTCTTTTCCCAAACAGGCTATACGTTGTGAAGGCTATTCCTGACAGTAACCCCACCAGAATTCCTACGGGGTTTAATTGCCATTTCGCTAGATCATAAGCTCCTGCAACCAAAACACATCCCAGCAGACTTAATATAATGGCTGAAGTCTTCCATATCCCTAAACGGTTATGATGAAACCAGCGTTCATAAGTTGCCGTAAAAGCTGCTGACCCATAAACCAATACAGTTGCAATGGCCGCACCATTCAATTTGACAGAAACAGTCCAAAGCGCATTGAAAATCGCCAAGACAAAACCGTAAACCATAATAAATTTTAAGTGCTTCTTCTCCAGAGAGATGAGCTTCCGATTCGCAAAAAAGAAAACGATCAATAATGCCAGGGCAACAAAAAAATCTCGCCAAAAAGCGATTACCATGGGAGGCATATCAAACGCATCGTTTAGGTAACGGATAAAGATGGCAGTGAATGACCAGATTGCCACGCCAACGATGGCGATCAAATATCCCTTTGACGTATTTTCTTGTGCTGTTCCTGCAATTGCACTCATAAAATCGATCCCAATAAGTTTGATGACCGTCACTTTGCAGGTAACGGCCATCAAAAATTTCCTAATTTTAAAGCGAACTTCATCCTAGGGGGCGATCGCGATCCCATTCAAGAAAATACTTACTAACTGATCAACAGCTTCATCCGAAAGTGAAACTTCCGCGGAATGAACAGGGTAAAAATACGGATACATCATCCCCAGTAGAGATCAAGTTGCCACTTTTAAATCGATGAAAGCAAACTCCCCAGTTTCCATACCATCCTCGAGCTAAGTCTGCACACGGCCGATAAAACGAGCATGATAAACATCTCCAAAGGCCTGACGAGTTTCAAGACTAAGATGCGCCATCTCTTGGCTGGCCAAACGAATTACTGTACGCTGATCAACCGGTTGGCTGAGAATACGTTTCACCAGTAAATTTATTTTCTCAGTATAAGAATTTTCATCTTCCTGGATTGCCACGATCAGGGCTTCGAGTTTTTCCAAATATTCTTCGAGGATCGCCAGGAATAATGCTTCCTTATCTTTAAAATGATAGTAGAGGGCAGCTTTCGTGACTCCTACGGATTCGGCAATTTGCCGCATAGAAAGGCCATGATAACCCTGCTCGATGAAAAGCAGAGCAGCTGAAGAAAGGATCTGCTCTCTCAAGATCAATTACCATTCCACAGAAATTAAAATCCTGGGAGTAGTGACCGCCCCCAAGGGATACCTGCCAAGATTTAATAGTAAAGCAAAACTAAACCAAAGGGCAGCGCGTTTAAATTTAGCAGGGTCATTGTCCACTTTTTTGGGCAGCGCACTTCCTAAGTGAGCAAATACCAATGCCAGCACCATATAAAAAACATGTTCGATGGCAAAGAAACGATATTCGGATTCGCCCATAACAAAGCTCATTCCCTGATTGAGAATCGCTTTCACACCCCAACTGCTATACACAAAATACAGCAAAAGGCCTAAAAGCAATTGAATATCTACTGATGAGGTAAAAATAATGCCCAACATGCGGTCTTGTTTTATCCATTCTTTTTTGCCCAACCAACCAACTAAAGCTCGACCAACCGCCAAGATGCCAGCGATCACGACAACCCAGCGAATGATATTATGTGTTGCGAGAATAAAGGGGTACATAAGTTTCTCCTATATTTTGAAAATACTAATCACCTGGCTGCGGTTTGGCCCCGACAAATTCGGGTGAACGATAAAATGCATTATAAGCGATAAAGGCGATCGCTACATACGCCATCGTTTTAGGAATCATCAACATGCCGATTAAAGGAATTTGTTGAACGAATAAAATCACGGGGATATAGAGGGCATAGGAAATTAAAATACAAACCCCAATCCAAATAAAGGGGCGGTCATTAGCTGCCCGGGAATCGCGCAAGATGAGATATGCAACGCCTAATCCCTGCAGCATCAACGGCAGATTACGAAACAGCCCCCAGGGTTGGGGTGGTACGAGATTATTCCACTCATTTGCCGGAAATACCATGATCAGCAAACGAAATACTGCTGCTGCAAACAACAGAATACCAAACCATCCATATGGTTTCTTGTAACGTTCGTGCCAGATCATGAGCACAATCACATAGAAAAAGGTTACTGTGATTGCAGTCGCCAGTGCCCCCAAACCCACCAATCCCATATCTATGCCTACCATCGAGATTGTGGCTTCTAAATCACCCAGGGCATATGCCACTACTCGAAAACCGACATGACCAGTGTCGCCCAAAGCCAGCAATGCAAATGCCTTCATCACCAGATCAGCAACACGTTGATCTTCAGACTTGACCAAATGGCGGCGATTAGACATCGCGATTACCAAACCCCAAATAACAATCAGATAAACAATATTGAAAATTATTTCCATCCATATGCGCATTGATTCTGACATCGTATCGCCTCCAATTTTTAACTGCTTACCGACCGGTCAGTAAGGCCGTTGGGATGATACCAAAATCAAAAGTAAATATCAATCTTGATCTCTGCCATTCCAGAAAATATAATCATATTGGCATTTTCCACATTGATCTGCTATGACAACTTACCTATCTTAAACTTTCCCCCTTTAGCTTGAAAAGCTAATCCTGATTTGTTACAGTAATAATACAAAAGTAGTTACACAAAGTTTTCCTTTTTTCACCGCTGCCCCTTCATCGAAACAAATTTTCCAGAAGGAGGTAGTTATGAACCCTCAACCAACACCTCGCCATCTTTTGCTGGCTGTAGATGGATCGGAACACGCCAGTGCAGCAGTTCAGTTGATCCAAGATCTACCGTTGCCTTCGAATTGCCAGATCAGCATCGTTTCGGTATTAATTCCTCGCAACGCACAGTTTTACGTGGTCTTGGAAAATATTCTCAAAAAGACAAAGTTTGAGCTTCTTCAAACCCAGCACCAGAAAATCCAAACCCGATTATTAACCGGCGATCCTGCCGAGCAGATCGTGGCTTTCGCAGAAGAACACCAACCTGACCTAATTGTGGTGGGTGCTCGAGGGCTGCGCTCAACCCTTGGGATTTTGTTAGGGGGCGTTGCTCAACAAGTGGTTGAATATGCTGACTGCCCGGTTTTGGTCGTCCGCTCCCCCTACCAGAAAATCGACAATATTCTGCTCGCAATTGACGGATCCGAACACAGCCGCTATACCCAGCGGTATTTACTGGAATATCCCAGGCCAACTGATGCTAATATCCACGTCATTAACGTACTACCACCTGAAATGACTCCGGACTTGTTCAGCCAGAGTTGGCATTCTGGTTTAGATTACAGTCCTCCAATTCTCACTGAACAAATGCAAAAACAACTCGCCCGGCAAGCACATGAAGAGGGGATACTTGCCAAAACTTTGTTGCAGGAGGCGGTCTCAACTCTGGAAGACCTCAATCGTCCTATCAAAAGTGTGCTCAGGCGCGGGGATGCAGCCACTGAAATCATTGATTATGTCAACCAAGAAAAGATCAATCTAATCGTTGTGGGTTCACGCGGTCTCAGCAAAGTCAGAGGCTGGTTGCTGGGTAGCGTTTCTCGCAAACTCGTTCATTACGCCAATTGTTCAATCCTAATCGTCAAAAACCGCAGTACCTGAGAAAGGAGTTAAGCATGTCAGATTTTGAGAATACGATCTGGTGCGCTGGCTGTGGAACAGAAATTTTGTATCGTCCCTATATCATTAATCAACAAGTGTTTTGCTGTCAAGATTGTGCTCTGGGGATTGTGTGCCGATGTGGAAAAGTATTGGAATGGGATGAAGATTATAGGAAACCAACGAATTCTACAGAATCCATATATCCAGTAAGTTGAACCGCTAAAAAGCCATACCAGAAGGATACGTTGTAATCATCGAGAGGGGAAATTGGGTCACTAGGAAATGCTGTTTTCGGTTGTACCTCCGGGGTGTCGACGCCAAGCGCCGACACCCCGCATTTTCGCTTTGTCACGGACATTCTCAAAGACCTTGAAAATAATAAGAGTTACGATATTTGGGTAAGGATCACATTTCAGTGTAAAATGGACCGACCTGATCCATCATTTGTGCTCAGGTAAAACATTACACCTTTGCCAAATTTTGATTGGGCTAATTTAAAATTTTGTAACATACACCCTATTTGAAATGAAAAATCGCCGGTTAGAATCTGAGTTTTTCAGTCAACAACCATAGATTTGCGGGCGAAATCACATCTAAAAAAGTGATAATCCCGCTCGTTCTGGCAACAACTCAGTTTCTAATGCGCTAAAAATCTATTTGACATAAGGCGTAAAATGGTATTTTCATAATTTTTTTGGAGGGAATAAAAAATGGATTTCAACGAAGTAGCCGCAACAAGTCAACGGATTATTGCTGAAGTTGGACAAGCTATTGTCGGAAAAGAGCAGCTCTTAGAGCAAATCATGGCCACCATCTTGGCCGAAGGACATATTCTGCTCGAAGATTATCCTGGCTTAGCGAAAACATTAATTGCTAATAGTTTTGCTACCGCACTCGGGTTGGATTTCAAACGCATCCAGTTTACACCAGATCTGCTCCCGAGTGATATTACCGGGGGGTATATTTTTAACCGCAGCACAAATAAATTCGAACTACATAAGGGACCCATTTTTGCGAATATTATTCTGGCTGATGAAATCAATCGCGCTTCTCCAAAAACACAATCGGCATTGCTCGAAGCCATGCAAGAGCAGCAAGTTACCCTGGAAGGCGAAACGATGCCGCTGCCAAAACCCTTCATCGTTATCGCAACCCAAAACCCAATTGAGTACGAGGGCACCTTCCCCCTGCCGGAAGCACAACTTGACCGCTTCCTGGTCAAATTGGCAGTCGGCTACCCCTCCCTTGACGAAGAACAAGAAATCTTACACAGACGGCGCGCCCGCAAACAAGATGGGTTCAACCTTAATCAGGTCACCCATGTAGACGAACTCCTTGCTATGCGCAGGACCCTCGAGGAGGTTTTTGTTGATCCCGACATGGAACGTTACATCGCAGAACTGGTTCACGAAACCCGGCAAGACTCTCGGGTTTTAGTTGGTTCCAGCCCTAGGGGATCATTGGCATTACTAAAACTGGCTCGCTCTCGGGCAGCATTAGATCGCCGCTCCTTTGTGCTGCCTGATGATATTAAAGGATTTTTGGAAGCTGCACTCAGCCATCGTTTGATTTTAAAACCCGATTACTGGATGAATAAATCTACCTCTGTAGAGGTTCTCAAGTCTGTCGCTGCTTTGGTACCGGTTCCCGTTATCGATAGCCCATAAAATCTTAGACCTTAGCGATCTGTTGAGTAAACAAATTCCCCCCATTTTTGGGTTCAACTCTGCCAGTTCGCCAAGAGGTTGATGGCCCGCTCCAATGTTTGTCGGGTGATTTTATCTCGTTCGGTCACTTTCGAAGGTACTTCCATGCGAGTAATAGCCCGTTCGACAATCGCTTTTTGAGATAAACGTCGCACCTGCATATCTACACCGGCAGGTGCTGGCGGCAAAGAACGAATATCAGCCGGTGTCGTTAACTGGAATGCCAAAGCATCCTCTAAGGCATTGACCAAATGTTCGCCTGTTGGATAGCGTTCATTAGGATTTTTACTGAGTGCTTTCAACAGGACTACTTCTGTTGAGGGATTGAGATTGGGGTTAAATCTTGCGTGGTGGTGGAGGAGCTAAATTTATATGCTGCAAAGCCACGGTAACCGCTGAAGGATCATCAAAGGGCACGGTCCCTGTCAGCATCTCATAGAGAATTACACCCAAAGAATACAAGTCGGAAAGTTCAGTAGCTTTTTCAGCTCCCTGGGATTGTTCGGGAGCCATATAGTGAGCGCTGCCAAATATAACCCCGGCTTCTTCTTTTTTCCGCCCAATCGGCAGATTAAAATCAGTCAAAATTATACGGCCATTCCGCTCCATTAAAATATTACTTGGCTTAATATCAAGATGAAGCACTTTGCGACGGTGTGCATAATCGAGGGCCAAGGCTACCGAACGGGCTACCTGAATCACATCATCGTGGGGAATTAACTCTCCATCCTCTCCATAGCGCTCAATAACATCCCCTAAATCTGTACCATCGATATACTCCATTACCAAATAAAGGTAATTATCATCGAAACCAGCCCGATGAATTTTGATGATGTTTTTATGACGCCAGGATGTTAGCGTGCTGGTATGTTCCAAAAAAGCTGTAGCCAACGCAAATTCTGACTCGGAGAAATTGGCATCAACAATTTTTATTGCCAGGGGGGTGTCAGATTCACCATCCCAACCTTTGTAAACGCGCGCAAATCCACCGCTGCCAATCAAATAATCTAAACGGTAATTTGCAAATCGGATTTGTTGCGGATCTGATGGTAATTCGGTCATTCGGTGTTTCCTGCCTCGTTCAGTTTACGAATATCTTGAATAAAAGCAAGGCGAGTTTCCCGGCTGGCAACAGTAACCCGTCGCAAGTCAGTAACAAATTGATTCAATCCTTCAACAAAACTATCTAAATAATCTTGGGTAATTTTATTCGCTAATTCTTGATAGCCCGTTTCAACGAAAAAACCCACATGCGGCCGGAAATCTCTCAGTGTGATACGCATAGTGCCTTCTGCGTCAGTGAGAACCCCCCAAACCAAATTTTTCTTTTCATTGTCGTCTTTTGCACTTAGGAAGCGCGTCAAAGTGCTGGTGGGTACCACCGCCCCAACATTTGAAAAAACTTCATTCCCTTTGGTTAAATCATTTAGTACGTCCACTTCTGTAAGAATTGAATCTAACCAATGCTGAACGGGTTCGGGTAAATGAGCCAACAATTTGAGGGTGCCCAGACTGGCACTCTCTCCGGTAACCGCGATAGTTTTAGCTTTCGTAAAAACACCCCCAAATGCCGCTATGGTCGTTAGATATTCACGCTGGAGCTGGTCAAATTTCTGATAAGTTTCGTGTCGATCCCCTGAGGCATTCCAATAATCATTTAGAGCTTCAACCACTCTTTGATGGAGGTCTAGTAAATTCAAATCTGAAAGAGGAACCTCAAATCCCAAAGGGTGGACGCGTTCACGTGGAGATTGTTCACTGGCATCAACCGGGATCAATATGGAGGGGTTAATCCGTTGAGTCTCCCAGCTCTTTCTCAGGGCTTCCAGAGCAGATAAAGCTACCTCATCATCTGCTAATTTTAAAATATACTCACTCAACTCATCCACAATTTCATTGGAGGGTTGGTAGAGTGCCGTATGAATTCCTCGATAAAGCACTAATAAATCATTTACCGTGAGCTGGATCAAATCGCTGCGACGCTTGAACATCTTGCGCAACGCTAGAATAGCTTTGATCTTCACATTTGCTGATTTTGCCCAGGCTTCAAATTCAACTCGTGGAGTTTTTTGAATCAGCTTCAGATCATCATCAGATAACGATATGCTCATTGATTGCGGCGGATCAGCGTCTGGTTCAGCATTTTTTAGGGTATAGAGATAAACACCCCAAGAAAGTGCCTCGTTTGTCATTATCTCTGCCAGGGCTGCTCCCCAAGCACCATCAAAGTAAATATGTGACTGATCGAAAACCATTGTTTTCCCTGTATCGATAAGTGTTAGAGGATGAGATCCAATCCCGCGTTCTGAACGCCGGATCGCCGCTAGAGGCAGTTCCGGATCCCGCCGATCAAAATTGATGACAATTGGAACCTCATCTAGAATATCTAACTTATCAATTTCTGGATTTTTTGTTTTCTTCAGAAATTCTGACAATGATGCTCTACGCATTCCCGGAAAATATGTTAATTGGAAAGGATTGCCTTTTACCGGAGAAGCATAGATTGCCGCGATCATGCTGCGAACGTGTTCAACATCAATTGGATTACCCTTTTCGTCACATATTGGAAATATATAATAGACCCCTTGGTAAATTACTGCAATTTTTGCTTTTTCTATCGCCAGTAAACGGCGGTCCTCTCGATGAGGTCCAGGAATCAAATGGGACAAAATCGTCATTTGTCGCTGGTAAAGGGGCAGGTCGGTTTCCTCCGCGGCTTGAACTCGTTCACTCCAAGCTTTCATATAATTGCCCGCTAGGTTTTTGGTTGCCTCCGCAAGAAATTCGTCAAACTTCCTGCGCCGATATATTGGGTATGTATCATCAAAACCAGCATCATGATCACGATGATAAGGCAGATGATTTCGCCATGCCTGATAGAGGCGATTGTAGCGCGCTGCGTCAGTAATTTCGGCTGTTACTTCTCGTAACAAATGCGTATACATACGCTCGCGCCACTCATTCTCTATCAAATCATCATATTGGTGCAAGCAATGAACAGCAGCCATCACCCACGCTGTAGCCCTGTCAACTCGATTTAAATTGATGTCGTGAACATTTAAAATGGTGTCAAAACCACAGCTCTCATTGGTATGGCGAGCAGTATCCTCTCGTAAAGCGTATTCGCAATAGAATTGCCAAAGACCATTGGGAAAAGCATCCTCAGAATTCTTGCCGGCCAATTTCAAAAGGTTTTGGTACACCCAAATTGCAGAAGCAGGGCCCACGAAAACCCCCAGATATTTGGCTCGGTCAACAAAAGGTTTAAGACGTCCAGTCAACCACTCGATATCTCGGTCAGCAGCATCATCTTGAATATGCCTTTCCCGGAGCCGGGCCAAGCCACTCTTGACTACACCCGGTATATCGCCAGCCGGCATCGCGCGCGATAATTGACTTACAATCTCATTGATTTCTTCCTGGGATAATTCAATCTGCTCAAGTGAAGAAACTGCATCCAGAATTTGCTTTAAATCCTCAATGGATTCCTGGGGTACATCTTCTTCAAAAGATATGTCTTCGCGATTTAATTGTGCGGGGTGAGTTGATATAATTAGATTATATCGCGCTCAGCATCAAACCCATTAGCAATTTCCTTAAGAAATACCTTACAAATACATTAAGCGCATGCTGCAGAGGATTTCAATTACGAGGAGTTGAAAACAATGCGAGCAAAAATATCTGGCATTCGTCCAAACTTGTCATCAAAACAGCTCTTTTTAAAAGAACTAACCACAAGATGATTTGCCCTGGTTATTTAGGTAGTTTGTAACGAACTCATGTTACGCACTTTAGGACTGGCAGTCCTGGAAACTTTCAGCTCGTGAGTAAATTTTTAGTCCTGAGGACCGCCAGTCCTGCATACCATCAATAACGAATTATTTGCCACTTCCAGAACAGATTATTTTCTCTTGACATCATAACTTGCATCTGGTAGTATTGCGCCCAATTGATTAGACAACTAAATACGGAGATTTAGCGACTGAGCCCCGGTACGCCGGGGTTACGAGGTAAAGGCTCCTCCCTTCGCGGGGAGCGCTAACAGCCTGATCAGAGATCAGGTTGGAAAATCGGATCGATCAGCGGATGCCTCTGAAGCCTGGTCACGGGCTTCGTTTCTCCCTTCCTAAAAGTAGGCGCGAGAAAAATTCTTGCAGTGTCGAAAACCTTACGGTAACGTAAGATACAAGACACCTATAGTGATACAGCTTTTTTTATATACAAGCAAAAGCTGGTTATTAGTGGAAGGGGCTGCCGCGAATGTAATAAATCGCGAAGGGCACGCCCAGGCGTGCTTATTTTATTTAATCGAGTGTCAGAAAACAAAATTATCCTGACATTTATTTAGGTTTTACAGTAACTCTTGAAACATATTAGTTTGAGACAACACACTGTGAAACAATCAGCTATGGAGGCTATGATGGATACAAAGAGTTTACTCGCTCAAGTTAAAGCCGACGGAGTAAAATTCATTTCACTCCAATTCACCGATGTCACTGGCGCGGTCAAGAGTGTGGATATACCTGTCCACCGCCTTGAAATTGCCCTCGAAGATGGCATCTGGTTTGATGGCTCCTCTGTACAGGGGTTTGCTCGCATCCAGGAAAGCGATATGCGTTTGGTAATCGACAAAAACACCTACTCTGTCCTCCCCTGGAGTTCCATTGAACGCCGGCGGGGACGTGTTTTCTGTGATATTTTTCAACCGGATGGAAATCCCTTTCCTGGGGATCCGCGTGGGACCCTGAAACGTATCCTGACACAAATCGAGTCCCGCGGCTGGACCCTCAATATTGGTCCCGAGCCCGAATTTTTCCTCTTCAAGCGGAATGGGCCAGATAATATCCATCCCGTTCCCCATGATGTGGGCGGCTATTTCGATTTTTCTGCCTCCGATGAAGCCTTACGGGTACGAGCCGAATTGATGGATGCCCTGGCGACGATGGGTTTGCAGATTGAGATGGGACACCATGAAGTTGCACTTGGGCAGCACGAAATCGATTTTCGTTATACCAATGCCGTTGAAGCAGCCGATAATATCCTGACCATGAAATACACCGTCAAGGCCATCGCCGCCAAACACGGTTTGATTGCATCCTTCATGCCGAAGCCAATCTTCGGCATCAACGGATCAGGGATGCATTGCCACCAATCACTTTTCGATCAGGACGGCAATAACCTGTTCTACAATGCTGAGGATGAATTTCATCTGTCTGAGATGGCCTATGGCTTTATTGCTGGACAACTTAACCACGCTCGAGGGTTGGCTGCTGTGGTTGCTCCAACGGTCAACTCTTATAAACGTTTGGTTCCCGGTTATGAGGCCCCCGTCTATGTGGGATGGGCGCAGACCAACCGTTCGGCCCTTATCCGTATTCCGCGTTATATGCCCGGACGCGATAAAGCTGTACGCGCCGAACTGCGCTGTCCCGATCCATCTGCTAATCCATACCTGGCGATTGCTGCAATGCTGGCTGTCGGCCTGGACGGAATTGATAACAAGATGGATTGCCCTGCCCCACTCAATAACGTGAATGTATACAATATGACGGTGGAAGAACGGGACGAATATGGTATCGCGGAGTTACCTGGTTCTTTGGCTGAAGCTATGCGAGAAGTTGAAAAAGATGATGTGATCAAAACCGCCTTGGGTTCTGAAATATACACTGCCTTCAAAAGAGCGAAGTGGGCTGAAATCGACGAGCATCGCACCCGAGTTTCCGATTGGGAAATTGAACGCTACCTGGAGACAGCCTGATTGTGAGTAAGAAATATCGAATGATTTAGAAACAATTAAAACAAACCGGCGATCTCGTTTATTAACCTTAGCCTTCCCGAGATCGCCGGCTTTTATTTAAGGCAAAGCAAGTTTATCTAGAAACGTGCCTGCCGATTGTTGTTACGGTTTCCGCTAAATGAGACGGGCGTATAAATTGGTTCTTGGTTGGCATAATCTGTCTCATAAGTGGGTTCAGGTTTGGGAGCAGGGCGATAAGATGTGGCTCCAGCTTCAGAGGCCCTTACACCTCGGGAAACACCAATTGAGCGACCGTTTGCGGGGCGGGATGTCGAGGCCCGTTGTTTGGAATAAGTTCTCTTTGGAGATCGGGCAACTGTTTTTCGAATCTCCGCCTGACTGAAAATGCGATCACCGGCAACAGATAGCGTTCCAATAATTAGTACACGGGTCAACCAAACCATCACCGCAACAAAAATTGGTACAATCTTGATTAGGGTAGCCCGCTCTACAACCGCCGTTCCCAAACTTTGATGATTGAGCAAAGCAATAGAAACACCCCACCAAGTCAGCATAGCATTCATGGTGGCAGCCAACATCCAGGCCCCAAACAAGTACCACACCTCTGTGGGCTCATCGCGTCCCTGTTCGGGTGTAAAAAGTCGGGCGACGCCGGCAAAATCGATGCCACAGAATGCTACGGACAATATCGTTGCCCAAGTAATCCCCAAAAATGTAAGATCACCCAGCAAATCCGTAAGGGCGAAATCCGTGGTGGAATAGTTGAAAAGCTCAAAAGCCAACAATGCGCCTACAATTAATACGCCGAACAAAAAACCGCGTTGTAAGCGTAGATGTCTAGAAAAACTAGAAAAATTTCCATTCAACATGATTTGCCTCCTTATCGGCAAAAACCTAAATCAACATGCTCTACATAAATATATTAGAACAAAAGTTCTATTTTGTCAAGTAGGCTGGGAAATTTGATACCTCGCCCCTTTGATTTACATAATGCAATTTCAGGTAAAATGGTCATTGTAATAAATGAGCAATCTAAAAAAGATATACTTCCCCCCAAATTAGGGTCAGAAAAACAGACCCAGGTGTTCACGGAAATTTGTCCCTGAAGTAATCGTGCAGGTGTAAACCCGCATTCTTTTTTCTTTTGACCAAAAAATCTGTGTAAATCCTTGTCCAAAGCTTTTACCAAATTATTTGTGAACAACTCTAATATTGAGTTTCTCTACAATCGAGTTTGAAAACCATCAAGGAGAAATTTTGTGAAACGTACCTTTTCAATTCTTCTGCTTTTCGCCTTCATTTTGCCGATCCTGATGCCGGGTGTAGCCCTGGCCCAAGGCCAGGATACTTGCGAAATAGCCGTCGTGCACTACAAACGAAACGGCATTGATTACGAAGGCTGGGGACTGCACATCTGGGGACCTACCGCAGTTGACGGCGTGACCTGGACGGAACCCTTCCGTCCCACCGGCGCTGACGATTACGGCATCTTCTGGGAAGTACCGATGGCCCAGGACGCCGACCTGCTCAACTATATCGTCCACAATGGCGATGAAAAGGATCCCGGTCCTGACCAAACGATGACGTTTGCCGAGGTCGGCTGTGAAATCTGGCTGATCCAGGGCAGCGCCGAACAATTCCCGGATGCTGAAACCGCCCTGACCTCCACAGAAGTGGTCATCACTGAGCCGCCCGCCAGCGGCGAGAACACCATTATCATTCACTATAAACGCGCCCGCGAGGACTATGCGGGATGGGGGCTGCACATCTGGGGGCCTACCGCCGTGGAAGGTATCACTTGGGAGAACCCCCTCCAATCCGCGGGACAAGACGAATTCGGAATTTATTGGATTATCGATATGCAACTTGACGCCGATCACCTCAACTACATCATTCACAACGGGGATGAAAAAGACCCTGGCCCCGACCAAAAGCTGCAATTCAGTGTTAAGGGCCGCGAAATCTGGCAAGTCGAAGGCAGCGCCGAGCAGCATACCTCCGCTGAAGCCGCCCTCGAAGCCTTTCAGGCTGCCCGCCTCGGCGATATCAAAAACAAAGCCCAGGCTTACTGGGTCTCGAAGAACTTCATCGCCTGGGATACCGACATCAACGCTGAAATGGTTGTCAGCCTGTACTACAGCGCTGATGGCGATCTCGAACTGACCGCCGACGGCATCCAAAACGCCAAGACCCTGCCGTTGCTCTACGTCGGAAATGTGATGCGCCCTGAAATCGCTGAGAAATTCCCCCACCTGCAGGGTTTGGCGATGCTTAAACTCGCGGATGAATATCTCGATCTGCTGCCGGACGTACTGCGTGGACAGGTCGTCATCGGTGCTGCCAGTGCGGATGGATCACCGCAGGGCGCGACCGCGCTGCAAATCCCAGGGGTGCTCGATGATTTATATGCCGCGGCCACCTGGGATGAAACCCTGGGCGTGAAATTTGAAGGGGATAGCCCAACTCTGAATGTCTGGGCACCGACCGCAAAATCCGTCAAGCTGTCCCTTTTCAATGACAGCACCTCCGACGATTATGCCGAAATACCAATGGAATGGGACAGATACACGGGTATCTGGTCTGTCACAGGCGAAGCCGACTGGAAGGGTAAATTCTATCTGTACGATGTGGAAGTCTTCATCCGCCAGGAAGGCCAGTTCGTGCACAATCTGGTCACCGATCCTTACTCCTTTAACCTGGCTGCCAACTCCTCCCGAAGCCAGATCGTCGACCTCAACGACCCCGCGCTGCTGCCCGATGGCTGGGACGCGGTCGCCAAACCAGAACTGAACGCCTTCACCGATATCGTGCTCTACGAACTGCATATCCGTGATTTCAGCGCAATTGACGAAACCGTTCCCGAAGAGTTGCGCGGCACTTTTGCTGCGTTTGCTCAAGCTGACAGCAACGGGATGCAGCATCTCAGCGGTCTGGCCGAGGCCGGTGTGACCCACGTCCACCTGTTGCCCGCCTTCGATATTGCCACGATCAACGAAAGGAAAGCCGAGTGGGAGAACGTAGATTTTGACGAACTAGTTACCTACCCGCCCGATGCAAAGGATCAGCAAGCCGCGGCTAACGCTGTGCGCGGCAAAGACCCCTTCAACTGGGGTTACGATCCCTTCCACTACACCGTACCCGAAGGCAGCTACAGCACGGACCCTGATGGCACTGCCCGTATTGTGGAATTCCGCGAGATGGTGCAAGCGCTGAACGCTTTCGGGCTGCGCGTGGTCATGGATGTAGTCTACAACCACACAAACGCCAGCGGTCAGAGCGACAAATCGGTGCTTGACCGGATCGTTCCCGGTTACTATCACCGGCTCAACGGCAACGGTGCAGTCGAGAGTAGCACCTGCTGCGCCAATACTGCCACCGAGCACGATATGATGCGCAAATTGATGATCGATTTGGTGCTGACCTGGGCGACAGATTACAAAGTCGACGGTTTCCGCTTCGACCTAATGGGTCATCACATGGTCGATGATATAGTCCAACTCCGGGATGCATTGGACACCTTGACCCCTGAAGCAGATGGTGTAGATGGCGAAATGGTTTTCGTTTACGGCGAAGGCTGGGATTTTGGCGAAGTTGCTGAAAACGCCCGCGGCACAAATGCCACCCAAATTAATTTGATTGGCTCCGGAATCGGCACCTTTTAATGATCGAATGCGAGACGCTGCTCGCGGAGGAAATCCCTTTGGCGACAAACAAGATCAGGGTTTTACCACCGGGATGTATTTCGATCCGAACGAGGTTAACAGTCTGCCCAAAGAACAGCAACTTGCGATCTTACTCAACCAAAAAGATTTGATCCGCCTGACGCTGGCGGGCAACCTGGCAGCTTATGAATTTGTCAATGGTGAAGGTGAAACCGTCACAGGGGCAGAGATTATGTATAACGGTTCACCCAATGCCGGGTACACCGCCACCCCAACCGAGAATATCGTCTACGTTTCGGCACACGATAACGAAACCCTATTTGATGCTGTGCAGTACAAAGTGCCCGCTGCTACCAGCCTAGAAGAGCGCGTCTACGTGCAGAGTCTGGGCCTGAGTTTGGTCACCTTCAGCCAGGGGGTCCCTTTCTATCACGCGGGCAGCGAAATGCTGCGCTCGAAATCATTCGACCGGGACAGCTACGATTCGACCGATTGGTTCAACGCTCTCGATTGGACCAACAACAACAGCGGTTGGGGGCGCGGCCTGCCCATTGAAGACAAGAACGGCGGCCAATGGTCCATCATGCAGCCCTTGCTGGCGAACCCCGATATCGCTCCCACCCAGGCCGAAATCTTGATGTCGCAGGAACTCTTCGAGCAGTGGGTGCAAATCCGAAGCAGTTCGCCGCTCTTCCGCTTACAGAGCGCGGAACAGATCTTGGAGCAGGTCGCGTTCCACAACCTGGGTCCCGACCAGATCCCCGGAATGATCGTGATGTCGATCAATGATGCAACTGAACGCCTGGATACCAATTATGATCTCGTTGTAGTTTTGTGGAATGCCGACCCTGGTGAAATCAGCTTCACCCTGAAAGATATGGAAGCCGGTGATTTGGTGCTGCATCCGTTATTGACAGATGCACACAACTCCCAGGCCAGCTACGATGCTGGCACGCAGACCTTCACGCTGGCTGGGCGGTCTACAGCGGTTTTCGTGCGGGAGAATGTAGTTACTCAACCGGAAATCGAGGTCACTAAAGTTGTTCCCGAACCAACAATGGAACCTGACACGACGAAAGCCCCTACACAAGAATTAGAAACTCAACTTGACGAATCAAATTCAACAAATTTACTCATCATCATTGGGGGTGGAATTTTAGCAATTGGGGCAGGAGTGAGTGCTTGGCTATGGTCTCAACGGAGGAAATAAGTACAAATTGAAAAAAACTTTTTGTTGGTTAAGGTTCTTAATCCTGTGCGGATTGTTTATTAGCAGCTGCTCTACCTTTGGAGGCACCTCAATGGACAACTACCCGCTGGGAGCCGGATTCCGATTTTCGTCTTATGGGCCTCCGTATAACCCTGGTCCAGAATATTGGGCAAATGTAGGAATCCAAATGGCAGAGAAATTCGAGGGCGCGGTTCCTCAGGGAATCTGGATCCTCGGTATCATCAACGGCGAAGGCACCTTTATCAATTTTCCCACAGGAATTGATAGCAAGTATGTGATGGATACTGCGGTCGACGGCAACGAGGCAGCATTCGATTTGTTTGATGAAATCGGAGTTCAAATTTGGCTGCAAGTCGAACCCGGGATGGCTCCCGTGGAGGAATTAATTCACGCAATGTTGAACCAGTATGGACACCATCCCTGTGTGATTGGCGTGGGTGTTGATGTTGAATGGTATCACTCCTATAAAATTCCAGAAGGGAAGCCGATCACCGATGAGGAAGCCCGAACCTGGGTTGCCGCGGCCCGCTCACACGGGGAACAGTATCGCGTATTCTTGAAACATTGGGAAATCGATTGGATGCCTCCCACTGAACGCGATGGACTGGTATTTATCGATGACAGTCAAGGGCTCAATTCTCAAGAAGCGATGGCAGCTGAATTCAAACGATGGGGGGAAGCATTTGCCCCTGCTCCAGTTGGATTCCAATATGGCTATTTGTCCGATAAAGTTTGGTGGAAAGAGCTTGAAGACCCTCCAGCCGAAATTGGGAACAGTTTAATCGATTCTGTCCCTAACACCGAGGGTCTTTATTGGGTTGACTTTACAGTTTTTGAAATTTTTCATCCTTAAAACTTGAGCAGTTTATCCAACCGCTGCGGAAGAGAAAGCGAGAAAAATTTTAGCTCTTGTGTGAAAAGTGGGCGTCCTGCTGAGGCACGGAAGAAGCATACAGCGCTACGATACACCCTGCGCTTTCGCGCAGGGTGACAGGGTATTTTTTTGCACACTAATGCCAGATGAGCCAGAATTTTTTGTTCTACAACCAAAATTTCTTTCTCATTCTTACACTTTTGTTAGACTTGAGTTGGGAACGTAACAAGTATTCCTTTGGATGGCATTTTCTGATACACTAAATTGGGACTAGTGTCAAAAAAGTATTATACATCTTTAGTTCTTCTTAAATTAAGACGGATTATTATCCTTATTTTATCTGATTGCCTGTTCCCTCAGGAGTCACCAGAAAACATGGTAAATCCAACCCTGCCAGTGCCAAGCAAAAATATTATGCTGGTTGACGACGATCACAAAGCTCGTCAAAATATTGCCCAAATTCTCCAAATTGAAAATTATTCAATCATCCAGGCGGCAGATGGCAATGAGGCTTTACAGTTATTAGAACGCTTCAATCCAGATCTGATTATTTCTGATTTAGATATGCCGAATTTAGACGGTATTCAATTTTACAAAGAAATCCGCAATAATTCTGATTGGACCACGATCCCTTTCATATTTTTAGCTGGACCTAACTCACTCGATAAAATTCGCACAGGTCAAGAATTAGGTGTGGAAGATTTTCTTCTAAAGCCAATTGAAGCTGACAATTTGATCCGTACAATTCATGGAAAAGTATTGCGTGCTGCTGAACTGGAAACTGCTCACATTGGGCAGGCGTATCTGGAAACTGTCAAGGTGATGGCCAATGCCATCGAAGGCCGTGACCGTTACACTCGTGGACATGTGGATCGGGTGACCAAGTACGCAACTTTACTGGCAAAGGAACTCCGCTGGCCGCCAGATCACCTAAGAATTTTAGAATTAGGAGCACGCCTTCACGACATTGGAAAAATAAGAGTACCTGATCAAATTCTCAATAAACCTGGACCTCTCAACGATGAAGAATGGGCCATCATGAAAAAACACCCATCTGTTGGGGCTAGAATTTTACGGGGCATTACACACTTACAACCTGCAATGCCATATATTCTTTACCACCACGAACGATGGGATGGTAGTGGTTATCCCGATGGTCTTAAGGGAAGGGAGATTCCTATTGAAGCTCGTTTACTCGCATTAGTCGATGTTTTTGATGCAATCACTACGAAACGACCTTATCACTCAGCTCAAGATTATGCCGAAGTGTTAGAAATATTAAAATCTGAATCTGGAAAACACTTTGATCCAGACCTGGTACCAATCTTCATTGATGTGTTGGAAAGACAGATCAAACCAAGTTAAGGATTATGGGAAATTCAAGATCAATATCCATCAATGATATTTACTTAAAAATTATCCGCCTGGCAAGTTTCTTGCACTTTTTGTTTGAGCATTTGTTAAGCAATATTATTTTGCAATAGCACCACGGTACGCCGTACCGATGCCTTATTGCTTAAGTATAGGAATAAATCTTAAAATAATTCATATCTAGGAATATATTAAATAATAACGAATTTTTGCTACCAAGCAAAATTCTTTGGGAGAAAAAAACATAAATCACTGTTATTGTTAACCCATAATCCGAAGACCGGAGGAAAATTTCATGAAAGAAAAACGTAAGATCACCCAGTTCTCAGCAATAGTTTTTTTGCTATTCGTTGTTTTTGGCATTTTGTTAGTGACCACAGCCTTAGCAGCGGATTCAACTTCTATATTGCAAGCACCCGACGCAACAATGCCGCCACCCATTTTGGAGTTTAATGGGTTAGATCGCGAAGACTTCGATCCAGGCGGTGTGGATGATGAAACTATTATCCCTGATACAACCGGCGCGGCTGGGCATACTCACTATATGCAGGCTGTCAACAAAGCCATTGCGTTATACACCAAAGGTGGCACCTTAATCGAAGCTGTTGATATGAACACCTTCTGGACGGATGCCACAGTTGACGAATTTGCCTGTGATGGCGAAAATGGCTTCCATCATGGTCAACCGTACTTGATGTATGACCACCTGGCTGGACGCTGGATTGTCGTCGATGTTGCCTATGATCCAGCCGAAATCGCTACCGGCCCTTACTATCTTTGTGTTGCCGTCTCCAATAGTTTGATGGCACCAATGGCCCCAGGTCCATATTTCAATGGTGGCTATTGGTATTACTATGCTGTAAGAACCATTGAGTTCAATGAAGACTTTTACCCTGATTCTCCGAAGATGGGTTTATGGCCCGATGGTTACTATTTGGCCACTGACTTATACGATGTTGATCAAAATGGTTTACTGAACTCTCCCCGCGGGGCTAAAGTATATGCCTTCAACCGCAGTGATCTCACAAATGGTGTGTCCGGTTTTCGCTCGATCGATTTCTATATGACCGAAAGCAAAGGTTATGAGCACCTGGTACCGAGCAATTTGTTAGGTATGCCTCCGGCCTCGGGCACACCGAATTACTTCGCAGCCATCCAACAAGGCGCATTGCATATTTGGGAATTCAACACAGATTGGAGCAACCCCAACTATTCGACTTTTGGGATTACTCGAAACTCAATTCCGAATGAGCCAAACTTCACCCTCAGCACAGAGTACAACGACTGGCCCATCGGCCCAGTAATTTCTCAGCTGGGAGTTCTCACAAAGAGTACCTGTTCTTGGTGACCGCTTGATGAGTCCCTTGCAATACCGAATTTTAGGCGGCATACCTTCGCTTTGGGCTAATCACACTGTGGAAGAGTCAGATGGCAAAATTGGCCTGCGTTGGTATGAAATGCAATTCTTCGACAGCAATAACCTCGATTTCGTTCAAAAAGGTACTTACGCCCCTGACACCCACTCGCGCTGGCTCGGTAGTCTGGCGACTGATCGCTCTGGCAATATGGCTTTGGGTTTCAGTGTTTCTAGCTCAACCATGTATCCAGCGATTAAATATGTAGGGCGATTGCGCACCGATCCTTTTGATACCCTGCCCCAGGGTGAAACTTTCTTCAATATGAATGGCACCGCACTGCCTTATTATGTTGGATCTCAGGATGATGGTGATGCTTCCGCCATTGATGGCCAATGGGGCCGGCAGAGTCAGATGAGTATTGACCCGATGGATGAGTGTGTTTTCTGGTACACCAATATGTACTACGACGATATCAGCATGATGTGGCGTACCCGGATTGGTTGGTTCAGCTATCCTGCTTGTACGGGAGGTGAAACCACCCGAATTTCGTTGAGCACCGAAGGCTATGAAGGCAACCACGATTCTGGATTGGATCGCAATGTTTATGAGATGTATCAAGTAGCCGTTTCAGCTACCGGACGATATGTGGCTTTCTCATCTGATGCCTGGAACCTGGTTCCTGACGATACCGCGGGCGGACATCGTGATATCTTTGTGCGGGATCGTGACACCGACAATGATGGTAATTTTGATGAACCCGGAAATGTTAGTACCACGCGCATCTCAGTAGGATACGATGGCAATCCTGCCAACAACGATTCTTGGGAGGTATCGATTTCTTATAATGGGCGTTATATTGCCTTTAGCTCTGACGCAGACAATTTAGTAATGAATGACACGAATGGGTCCAGGGATGTTTTCTTACATGATCGTGTAACGCACACAACTACTCGAGTTTCCGTTGAAAACAACACCCTCAATGACAACGGAAACAATGCTTCTGATCATCCCTCTATCTCAGGAAACGGCGCATTCGTAGCCTTCAGATCTGCTGCCAGTGATCTGGTAAGTGGAGACACAAATAACCTGCGTGATATTTTTGTACGACGAATGGCCACCAACCAAACCTTCCGGGTTTCGGTTGATTCTGCTAGCGTAGAAGCGCTTGGTGGGGATTCATTCAATCCCACCTTATCAGAGACCGGGCAATTTGTGGCCTTTGCATCTGAAGCTACAAATCTTGTTGCCGGTGACGGCAATGGGGTCCGGGATGTTTTCGTGCATGATCGTTCGACTGGAACAACGACCCGGGTTTCGGTGGCTACATCTTTAGCTGAAGGAGACGCCCAATCGTATACACCATTTATATCTGGTAATGGCAACTTTGTGGTGTTCGCATCAGAGGCTACAAACCTCGACGAAATCACCCTGGATACCAACACGTTTGCAGATATCTATGTACATGATCGAGCTTTGGCTGAAACCACACGTGTTTCATTGAGCTTCTTTGGTACCGAGAGTGATGGCAATTCTTATACTCCATCCATCTCACGTGAAGGCCGCTTTATCACTTTCGCGTCTGAAGCTAACAATCTAGATGTAACTCAGAGCACCAGCAATGGGAAACGTAATATCTACTTACATGATCGCCAGTTGGCACTCGATGGCATCTATGCCTTTGGTTTGACCAGCCGGATTTCATTAGCAACCGATGGAGGCTTACCCAACGACCATTCATTCGCACCGATGGTAGCAGCTTATGGCCGGCATGTCGGCTATGTCTCTGAGGCAACGGATCTGGTAGATAACGATGGAAATCTCCATTGGGATGTCTTCGCTTATGACAGCCAACGTACCATTCCAATTTTCTTGAGCATTCCCTCCAGCATTCCCGCCAGTACTGGCTCAATCGTAACCGTTCCCGTGTTCTTCAGCGGCAACAACTCAAACATCGATACCACCAACTTCTCGATTGATTTCGATGAGGAATGTCTTGGGTTCAATGACAGCAACCCCGATGCCATTCAATTCATGCTCAATAACAGCTTCTATACGGGTGCTACGTACAACCCCAACGAAACTTCCAGCGAGATTGATGTTTCGATTTATAGTTATACTAATCCGAGCATTGCCATCCCGGATGGCGTAATCATGACAATCGAATTGCAGGTCAAAGCAACCTGTGCAGCCCCGCCAGGATCCAGCCGCAGCGCCCGCGTAGGCTTCTCCAATGATCCGATCCCCTCCTTTGGTAATAGCGGGGTGAGTGTCTCTGGCTTGGCCCTAGATGGATTCGTACGCATCCTCCCTGGACAACTCGGTGACTGCAACGGTGACAATGTTGTCGACGCAGGCGACCTGAGCGCCCTTGTCCTAGAGATCTTCGATGGAGATGGAATGCTCCCAGGCGATACGCCTAATATCAATCCCATCACAGGTGTTTTCGCAGGTAATGCAGTTGGATGCAATCCCAATCAGGATTACGTGGTAGATGCCGGTGATATCTCCTGTACTGTATTGATCATCTTTGGTGATACTGGCTGCACTGGGGTTTCTTCTTCCGCTGGCGAAGAGATGTTTATTCAACTCTCCACTCAAGATTCGAATGCATCTCAGTTGCCTTAAGTAATGGATCAGCCCTGAATTTGAGAAAGAGTTCCAGTCAGGATGTTGGCATAAAACTGGCATCCTGACTGGCAAAGTTATCTCAGAAGGAGAAATTCTATGCGAAACTCAGCAAAAATCAGACTGACCCTCATCCTAACGCTGCTAGTTGCCATGATCGTTATCAGCTTTGGGACGGTTCTAGCCTCCGTGACCGTTGGACCGGAAATAACCATTCCCAGTAATATTTCTGCCCAGGCAAATGATATTGTGGAAATTCCGATTTCTTACGTCAGTGATGGCGAGAATGTCACAAGTATGATCTTTTCGATCGACTATGATGAAACTTGGCTTGAATACGACCCCGCAGTTAATAATGCGATTGTTTTTTCCAATATCCCCGATAATTACTCCAAGGGTTGCAGCTTCGATGCCAGCGATATCGATGGTGAACTGGATTGTAATATCGTCGGATTTGGTGTGGATTTAGACCCGATGCCCGATGGGATATTTGTAACCATCAAACTAAAAACTTTGGATGCGCCAGATGGGATCACTGCACCAGTTGTGTTTTCATCTGACCCACCACCCTCTCTTGGAGGGTCGGGTGCCAGTATCCCGGGAACGTGGACTAATGGATCTGTATATTTTGGGGTGGTCGAATGGTATGTCTATTTGCCATTACTTTTAAAAATGACAACCGTCCCAACAACCATCACACCCACTCCAGATACGCCTACCCCCACGCCATCGCTAACACCCTCACCCACACCAGATACTCCCACACCTACACCGCCTCCGAGTTGTTCAAATATCATCTTGAACGGTGGTTTTGAAGAACCAGATGTAGCTTGGTATATACCAACCACAAACTATCCCGCTAAGTATACAACTTCGATATTCCACACGGGTGAAACTTCGATGCGAACCGGGATCAACCTAGCCGATAATATATATAGTTATTCTTCTGTTTGGCAGCCGGTGAGTATCCCCAACGACGCCACAAGTGCAGATTTAACCTTCTATTATCGTCCTCAAACCAGCAAATCATTACCCTTCCGTTTGATTTCGAACCTTGCCAACCTGGCACAACATCCTTTTGAAAATATAGAGAGCGATCCTTATATTGACCAGCAAATGGCATTGATTCTGAATGAGGATACGACACATGATTGGACAATGATGAGTATCCTGAGTAATTCTCAAACCTGGACAGCTTCAAATTCCTACAGTTTGATGAACTACAAAGGAAAAACCATCTGGGTTGCGTTTACTACCTACAATGATGGTAGTGGCGGTAAAACGGCGATGTATGTTGACGATGTCGTTTTAGAGGTTTGTACTGAGTAAGCGTGGTTGATAACTTATCTCAAACTGAAAAGGCCGGGAAAATTCCCGGCCTTTTTTGATTGAGCAAACGGATCAAACACTTACTATTTCTGAGATTTTAGTTCTAATTCTTCCACCGGAATTACCCGGCAAAACGCGGTTCTGGCAAACCTGGAATATCAGTTTCATACACAAAAATACTCCCTGCGGATGGTTGTTCTTGAAGTTCAAATTCGCTCAATCCAGTACTTGCAGATGTGATATAAAGCAGGTTGAAATTTGGACCGCCAAACATACAGCTGGTGGGTCGCTGAATGGGAAGCGGCACTTCCAAATCAACAGAACCATTGGGGGTGTACCGCACGACCTTCCAACCATCCCATTTCGCGCTCCAAACCAAACCATCAGCATCGACTGTCAACCCATCGGGAACATAATCCTCTGGGGTTTGGGCAAATACTTTTCGATTCGAAATCGTGCCTTCTTCAAGATCAAAATCATAAGCCCAAATCGTTCGCTTAATAGAATCCGTGTAATACATGATTCTATTATCCGGGCTCCAGCCTAACCCATTCGATATGCCAACCCCCGTTTTCATCGGTTGGTAGCTCCCATCAAAATCCAGCCTATAAAGTCCTCCTCGGGTATTTAGCGCATCTTCATCCATCGTACCCGCTCAAAATCGGCCACGACGATCACATTTCCCATCATTGAATCGGGTGTACGGTTTATCTGCTTCAGGGTCACCAATGGGAGTGAACCTGCCATTGGTAAAATCAAAGAAAAAGAACCCGGTTCTCAATGCGACGACCACACCACCCTGCTGGCGAAGCGCAAAACAACCGATATCAGTGGGCATCGACCAACTCTGATATTGACCGCTCTTTGGATGCCATCTTTGCAAAGCTGGGCGCGTAATATCGACCCAGTAAAGCGCCTGCTCTCCTGGCACCCAAACCGGACCCTCACCTAAACTGTCATTTGCCTGATAAGCTAAACTAACCTTCATAAAAATGCACCTTAAGACAAATTATCCTTTGCCGCGTCTAATTCCAGAAGATCATTATCGCCCGATCAAATGTACCGCGCTGGCCTTAAAAGTAAGCGTTACCAGTTGGTTTATTTCCAACGCCATCTCTTGTGCAGATGGATATGTGACGAGCGCCACCAGCGAAAAACCATCCTCCGTCCCATCATCACAGCAGCGTACTTCTACCCGAACCAATGCACCCAGACGTTTCATTTGTGTGACTTGGCCTGAAAGTCGATTACGGGCGCTAGATACCGGTAATTGATTCCCCATCCACACAGTAATATCCTCCGGGCGCAAACAGAAATAAACATCCCTACCCAATTTTATTTCACCAACAGCTTCGAGCTGCAACCCCCCAGCCTGAATAACCACACAGCCATCTTCGAGACCGATGACTCGCCCTGGAATTACAGTATCAACACCTACAAAAGCAGCCACATCCGAATCGGCAGGCATGTTAAAAACGCTTTCTGGTGATCCAATTTGTCGCAACTGCCCATCGATGAAGACCGCCACACGATCGCCCATTAGCAGAGCCTCGTCTTGATTGTGGGTCACAAAAATTGCTGTCATTTCTGTTTCTGTAATCACTGTGTTGAAATCATCGAGCAAACGAGTACGTGTAGGTGCGTCTAGGGCACCGAAAGGCTCATCTAGCAGCAGAATTTCAGGTTCTATGGCAAAGGCACGGGCGAGGCTGACTCTCTGCGCCTCCCCCCCTGAAAGCTGATGTGAAGCTCGATCTCGAAGATGGGCGATCCCTAAACGATCCAGCCATCCATTTACACGGCGATTAGTTTCAGTTTTTGAAACTCGCCGAAAGCGGAGACCAGTGGCGATATTATCAAAAACGGAGCCATCTAAAAGAAGTGGGTCTTGTAAAACCAGCGCAATCTTCCTGCGAAAATCTAGTGCATCTTTTGAGCGTAATAATTGATCATGAAAGAAAATTTCACCCTGAGCAGGTTTTAAAAGTTGGGCGATTGCCAACAGCAAAGTACTCTTACCGGCACCATTCGGGCCAATCACAGCCAAGGTCTCGCCCTCTGCCAAAGAAAAATCTGGCACGGTCAACACTATCTTTGAATTGCGGCGAATCAATAAATTTTTCACCTCTAAAATGGAACTCATCAGCTTTTTGCTCCCCTTTGCTGCAGCCAGGTCAACCCCATTGTCACCAGGTAGGCTAACAGTAAAAGAATTGCGCTTAATGCAATCGCAACTTCGAAATTCCCTTTTCCATTCTCCAGCACAATTGCCGTCGTCAGTACCCGGGTCTGGTAGCGCAGATTTCCACCTACCATCATTGAGGCCCCAACTTCGGAAATTACCGCCCCAAACCCGGCCATCAGCGCTGCCAGGAGGGGTAACCGAGCTTCGCGCCAGAGCAGCCAGATTACCTGCCAGCGCGAGGCACCCAGACCCAGCAATTGCAACTGAAAACGGGGATCAAGCTGCTGCAACGCTGCCACCGTCAGGCCAGTGACAACCGGCGCGGCAATAATAAATTGGGCAAGGATCATGGCGGTTTGTGTGTACATCCAACCATGATCACCAAGAGGACCGCTGCGCCAAAGCATGATCGATACGCCTAAACCAACGACTACTGGCGGGAGAGCCATACCCGTATTGATAAGGCTCAACCAAAACTCACGGGTGCAAAAACGGCCCAAAGCCAGGGATGTCCCTAAGGGTAATCCCACCAACAGACTTAACCCCGTAGCTATACCCGATATTTTTAGAGATAATAATGTGATTTGGTAAACTTCAGGATCCCCACTAAACAATAATTTTATCGCCTCAATTATTCCGTTCCAGATAAGTTCCATTCAGATATCCAATCGTACAAGAAAAGATAGAAAACGCGGGATTATTTAAATCAATCCGCGTTTGTCACTTTGATTACCAATTCCGTCTATGCGGAAAAAGCGCAGGTACTAATCCGTTAGCATATTCACGTAAAGCTTTTTCCGTTTGAAGATACCTTGTTAATCGCGGCAGGGTATCTCCACTTCATCATTTAATCCAGTCCCAGGTCAGCATCTGTCTTATCAGCATCTGGGAAAAATAATGGTTGGCCAAATTTTTCCACGCCATATTCTCGAATCATATCCTGAGTTTCATCAGAAATCAAGAACGCTGCGAGGGCCTTAGCCCCCTCATTATTGACGTGCTCCCACATATCTGGATTTACCGTCATTGTATGATAAACGTTGAGTAAGGATTCATTCCCTTCTACCAATATTTTAGAAAACAAGTTTTCCATCAAAAACAGATAAGTAGCCCGGTCTGTCAGGGTATAAGCATCCTTCTCCGAAGCAATTTGCAGCGTAGCTCCCATACCCTGCCCTGATTCCAGGAACCACTCACCCTCTGGCGTGATACCAGTTTGCTCCCAATAAGTCTTCTCTTTTTTATTGGTACCTGAATCATCCCCACGTGATATCCAAAGAGAATCCGAATTGGCGATTAGTTTCATTGCGGCTACGGGATCATCCATCCCTTTCACACCTGCAGGATCGTTATCAGGACCGACGATTACAAAATCATTGTGCATAATCAGGAACCGCTCTTGACCATAGCCTTCTTGCATAAATTCTTTTTCAGAAGCGGGAGCGTGTACCAGAAGCAAGTCGGCATTACCTTCTCGGCCCATCGACAAGGCTTTGCCCGTGCCAACTGCAATAATTTTGACCACATAACCTGATTCTTGCTCGAAAACTGGAATCAACTCATCCAGCAAACCGGAATCTTGGGTGCTGGTGGTGGTTGCCAGAATCATATCTGGGTTTTCAGGCTTTCCTTGACTACAAGCCGCCAGTGTAAAACCAAAAAAAAGTACAAGGCTTAAAAATCGGCTTAATGTTGTTGAAAGCTTCATCATTGACTCCTATTCGGAAATAAACCAAGAGATTTTTTCTATCAGGGGCCTTCACTTTACCTGAATTTCGACCACACCTTTTACTTGCAATTTGCCAGAGAAATCGGGCATGACCGTGCTGAACCCGTCCTGGTCGCGGAAGGAGACAATACAGTCAGCGCAGGCATTCAGTTCTTCCAGAGTGATTTCGGCGGTGTAGCCGTCATCGGCCACAAAAACTACTGTCGCAGCGTCTGCATTCGGCTGCGCCTCAGCCAGCAGGTCCGTGATCAGCACACCGGTATAACTTTTGGTTTCGCCATCTTTGTTGGTGGACTCGACTTCCAGCGTGTCCATGGCTTTAACCTGGGCTTCCGTCCAGGCTTGCTCGTTGGCCACACTGCCGGTCACTTTTAGGGCCACTTCGCCACCGCCGCCTGTTGAACAGGCAGCCAGCAGCAAAGCCGAGACAATCAGTACGATGCATAGCGTTTTGAGGGATTTCATGAAATTTTCTCCTTTTGAAAAATGGTTTTTAATCATTCCCACGGAACGTTCACTTTTAAAGTTTTTCTGGCTCTTTGAGAAATTGTGTGGAAAAAAAGAAGGCGTCTCTGCGTAAGCCCAGTTTTTGTCTAACCTGCGCTTGACGACCACAGGCTGCGCGAAATTGAATTTCCATTTCAAAGCGGCTTACCCCGGACGCGGGATAAAATTTGCACCAGCACGAAAACGAGCAGGGCTGCCAAAATCAGGATGACGGCCACCGGTTGGGCGGCGGATAACCCGAAGCTGTAAAAGCGCTCGTAGACCAGCACCGGCATGGTTTTGGGATGGTAGGCCAGAATTACCACTGCACCAAACTCACTGATACCGCGGCCCCACATCATCAAAGCCCCGGCCATCACGCCGCGCCAGGCCAATGGCAGCGTGACCAGGAAAAAAGCCTGCCAGCGGGATGCCCCATCCGAAAGGGCTACGCGCTCCAGTTCAGGATCGACCAGCGCGAAAGCCTCGCGGGCACCATTGACCAAAAATGGCAGGCTGACGAACAGCATCCCGACGACAATACCGGGTAGTTGATCCACGAAACTGATCCCAAAACGGGCGAAGAACTGGCCCAAAATTGTCTGCCGCCCGAAGACCATCAGCAGCGCGATCCCCGCGGCAGTGTGCGGAATCACGATGGGCAGGTTAATCAGCCCTTCGATCCAGGGCTTGCCTCGGAATTCGTAACGCGCCAGCAGGTAAGCCAACGGGATCCCGCTGAGGAAAGCCAGGATCGTAGCCCAGAGCGCGGCGGAAAACGTCAGCCACAACGCGGACCAGACTGCGGGATCGCGGAGGGTTTCCCCGAGGAGCGTAATCCCCGTCCCGAGGAGAGTCGTCAGCACCGGCAGAAAGACAAAGAGCAGCAAAGCACCGCCGATCAGGGTAAAACTGATCACGAACCAGTCGATCTTTTTGGAGCGGAGTGTTATCGGGGCGGGCATATCAATCTAAAAATGTAGGGAGCGCGTTCCTGACAGGAACGCGCTCCCTACAGGGTCAATCATCACAAAAGTGTTTCAAATTTTCCGGCACAGCGGCGCAGTTATCCACCTGGGGCGTGTCAAACTCGGGATGGCTGTTCGCTTCCATAATGGCAGCACCTTCGGAACCGAGTAAGAATTCTACAAATTTCTGGGCTTCATCCGGGTTGGGCGCGTTCGAGGGGATGGTGACGCCATAGCCAATGACCTCACCATTGAATTCCGGCTTGACCGAGGAAAATCGCTGAAAATCTAGGCGCACCTGCACGCGGGCATAACCGGTGGCGTGAGTTGGATCACCCAGGTTGAGTTCGGGCGGCAGTTCCACATAGCGGAGGCCGTGCTGCTGGGCCACGCTCGCGTACTCGAAGGCGTAGTCGATATCGCCGGATTTAAGCAAGGCCAGTAAGGCCACACTGCCGCCGCGCAGCACGATATTCGAGTCCGGGACAGTTTCCAGCAATTCTGGGACGCGGATCATTTGCCGGTCACCCGATTTTTCGACGCGCGAGCGGCTCTTTGAAGCGGCCCAGGTAAATGCGCTCGAAAATGGTGGGGTCGTTGTAGAAATTTTCGGCTAACTGCACAATCATCAGGGAGCGGTAACCCGCAGCATCCATGCGCGGATCAGAAAGGCCAAACTTGACCTCCGGGCGGGCGATCACGTCGAACCAGTTTTCGGCGTTCACTTCATCCGCGGCGAGGCTCCCCGGTTGGTAGGCCAACACCACACGGTTGCTGGCAAATTTGATATACCAATCGGCGTAAGGCTCGCCGCTTTTGGGAACGGGGTTTTCGTACATCAACAGCGGGATCAGCGCATAATCCGCGGGCACGACCACATCGATCCGGTCATGGATTTCGGTCACATGGCGGATAACCTGGATGCTACCGTGGGCCTCGACGCGCACATCGATTTCGGGATGCAGCTCTTCATAGGCCTGCTCCAACTCATCGAAAGGAACCATCAAGCTGCCGGCGATGAACACGGTCAGTGGGGTTTTTGGATCCGAGCGGCAAGCAGACAGCACAAAACTCAACAGCACCACAAAGACACAAAGGCACAAAGTTCCACTAAGTTTTTTGTTTTTTGTTGTGGCTTTATGTTTCATTGTGCCTTTGTAGTGAAAAACAATAATCCGCACGAATCTGTGCAGTCCGTGGCATTCGTGTTCAAAAATTATTTCACTTCCAGGAAGTTGACTTCCTTGACCCAGAAGTTGCTCTGCAACCCTGGCATGACCATGCTGAGGGTGTCATCTTCGGCGAAGGCCAGCAGGCAACCCTCACAATCCCGGATTTCAGCTAAACTGGCCTCCGCAGCATAGCCATCACTGGCTGTGATCACCAGCGTGGCGGCAGCAGCATCCGCACCCGCCAAATTGAGCAGGTCGTTCAGGCGGATTCCCTGATAAGTCTGCATCCCCTGCTTGGGATGTTCGGCTTCCAGTTCAACCACATTCATGGCCTGGAGGTTTTCCATCCCGAGGGTCAGCCGGTTCATCACTTTGCCGAAGAGCATGACCGCCGCGCCTTCGGGCAAAATCAATTCAACGGGTTCTGCCGCCGCATCCGCGGGGGCCTCCGAGGGCATCGCCACCCCTGCATTCGGCTGGATGATGATCTGGGCTAACTGCCCGATCATTTCGCTGGTTTCCAGGCCCGCACCCACCAGCCGCAGGGGGAAGTGTTTCTCATCCAAAGGCTCGCCGTTGACCATCCAGGCGACAAACAAATCGCGGTTGAAAATCGTGCGCTCACTTTCGATGCCGACGTTGTAACCATCCGCGGCGAAAAGCTGCAAAATATAACCAGCTTTGGCAAAATCGTCATCGTAGGCCCGGTCTTCGTGCTGGTTGCCGCCGTCCATCCGGCCCGCCAGATAATAGAGCGGCACGCCGGTCCACTCGTTGCCGTCGGCATCCGTCCAGACCGCCTGATGGCAGCCCGGAGCAGAACAGGACTCAAAAGAGTTGCGGTCCATCTCCTCGGTCAGCGCGCCCTCCAGGTACAGCGACCACTCTTCAGACATCGGCTTAAGCCTGATCTCTGTGACCCATTTAACGGTCCAGTGCCCGTCGACCACGTTGTCATTTTTCTCGCTGACGATGAACAGGCGCAGGGGGCCATCTTCGTCATCAGGGATCGGTTCACCATCACGCTCGAAGGCCACAATGGTTTGCAGGAAACTGTCAACCGAATTTTCATTCCCTGTACCGGGATCGTATGTAATGTAATCCCCTTCAGCAATCTGTTCATACGACATGGTCATCCCATAACCGTCTTTGGCAACCACATTGACGCCCATCCCCGGTTCCAGACCACCAACCAGTTCAGCCAGATCGAGGATGGTGACACCTTTCGTTTGCTGCGGCGGAGAGATCACGCCCGCACTGCTTTTGGTGCCGCCCCAACCTTCGGTGACGGCCAGGTTTTGCAAGTCGGACATAGACAGAGATATGCTCTCATCCAAACCAATGATCTCTAAAACTGTATCGCTACTGGGGGCCTCTACCTCTACCGTGGGTTCGGTAGACGCTGCTTCTTCAGCCGTTGAACAGCTAGCCGAAAACAACACAAACAAAATCAATGCCAGGGTGATGAGTAGTTTCTTCATTGTTTGCTCCTAAAGTAAAATTGGGTTTAAGTTAACTGTGTTTCCTTCCCGGTTTCCTGCGGATCGTAGCCTCCAAGCCCGTGCACCGCGGACCGGAATTCGGCGGTTTGCAAATACGCTAACGCAGGTAATAATAAAGCGCTCTGATAGTGATCATCGGGGAGGACCAAATCAAAGCGTTCTTCGAATAAGGGAATAAAATCAAGATTGGACTGCCTGGCCACGGCTAAAACCCCGACCCCGAAATCAGCCTCGCCCCGGAGCACCGCCCCGGCAACTTGTGAGTGGGTGCTAACCTCCTGGGAATAACCCCTAATTTGAGCGGACTCTACGCCCAGGATCCGCAATTGCTGATCCAGCCACAGACGCGTCCCCGACCCAGTCTTGCGGTTTATGAAGGTCAGGTCCTCGCGCCCTAAATCTTCAAGGCTCCGGACTTGCCGCGGGTTCCCGGGAGCGACCAACAGCCCCTGCTCGCGGTGGGCCAGCGTGACCACGTGCATCGGCTGCCCCGGGAAGAGATGGCGCACGTAGGAGGTGTTGTACTCGCCCCCCACCGGGTCAAAGAGATGGCAGCCCGTCAACTGGCAGAATCCCTGACGCAGGGCGATCAAACCGTCCAGGCTGCCGACCGGGAGGGCGACCAGGTTCGGGATGCGGTCATCCGCCCCTAAATGGTCAGCGAGCAGTTCCAAGGCCAGATCGTGACTCCCCAAAGCGAAGATCGTCCCCTGCTGGCCGGGCTGCGGCAAAACCGCGTAATTCACAAAATAAGCCTGGGCTGCGGCCTGATAATATTTCTCCACAAAGCCGCGCACTTCCTGCGAGCGGACAAATTCCACCAATCCGACATCTTCCAACTGCTTCAGGTGATGCCGGACTTTGGCCGCGTGGATATTCATGGCGCGGCCCAACTGCGAAAGCGTGGCCGGTTCGGCCATCAGCAATTGCAAAATTTCAACCCTGCGGGGGTTGCCTAAAACTTTGATGACATCTAAAGATTGGAGGGTATCCGTGCGCTTCATGACTATAAAGAATAATTTAAAGTTAAAAACAATTTTAGCATTAAGATAATATTGCTGCAAGGAAAATTGGCAAATTAAGCAGTTCGTCACTTGTGAGATATGACAAAGTTTGATAAATTTTAAACTAGCGATTCCGAAATTTTCAAACAGAATAGAAAGGAGAACAAAGCATGGCACTCGGTGGTTACACAAAGATGGATCTCGGTGGTTACGCAAATCAAATTGCTTGGATTGATTTAACAGAAGGAAAGGTGGAACTAAAACCTGTCCCGAAAGATTTAGCCCTTAAATATATTGGTGGACGAGGTTTAGGTGTCAAATTCGTGTTCGATAATGGGCCACAGGTAGACCCGCTCTCACCAGACAATCTCTTATGCTTCATGAACGGTCCGTTGACGGGTTCAGAAGCCAATATGAGCGGTAGAATGGCTGTCGTCACAAAATCGCCGTTGACGGGTACCGTTACCGACAGCCATCATGGCGGCTGGAGCGCGGCTCGCTTGCGCTGGGCCGGATACGATGGCCTGGTCTTCAAAGGTAAAGCAGATAAACCCGTCTATGCCTTTATCAATAATGGCGAACTTGAACTGAAAGATGCTTCGGAAGTTTGGGGGATGGGCGTACACGATACGATCAAGCACTTCAAAGAGAAGTATGGCGAAAAAGACCTGACAGTGATTACCATTGGTCAGGCCGGTGAGAATCTGGTCAAATTCGCATGCTGGATCAATGAAGATGACCGCGCCAGCGGCCGCGGCGGCACTGGCTGCGTGGGTGGCAGCAAAAACCTGAAAGCCATCGTAATCAAAGCCAAGAAGAAGATCACAAAGGCTGAAAACCGCGAGGCCTGGAAGAAAGCGCATCGACGCGCGTTAGAGACCATCATGGCCGAGGAGAACATCACCTCCCCGCGCAAAGGTGGTCTTTCGGTTTATGGCACCAACGTGCTGATGAACATCACCAGCGGCATTGGGGCCTTACCCGCCAAAAACAGTATGTTGACATCTTTTGGCGATGACGCTGAATTGATCAGTGGTGAATGGGTGAAAGAAAATATCCTGGTGAATGACCCCACCTGCCACGCCTGTCCGGTGGCCTGCAAAAAAGAAGTTGAAATCACAGACGGGCCTTATAAAGGCTTGCGCATGGAATCGGTCGAATACGAACCGGCCTGGTCGGTCGGTGCTAACTGCGGCAATAACGATGCCCGGTTGGTCGCCAAAATGATTGATCTTTCCAACGATTTTGGCTTCGATGCCATCGAAATTGGTCACCCACTCTCGGTCTGGATGGAAGCCAGCGAGAAAGGCTATACCAATGGCGAGGGCACCCTGGAATGGGCTGATCCCGACGGCATGACCAAGGCCGCCGAGATGATTGCCCTGCGCGAAGGACTAGGTGATGTGATGGCCGAAGGTGCGGAAGCACTGGCCGAACATTTTGGGCATCCCGAGTTGGCAATGACGTGCAAAGGACAAGGCATCCCCGCTTACGATCCGCGCGGTCTCAAAGGTGAGGGCCTGGGTTACGCGACCTCCAACCGTGGCGCCTGTCACTTACGCGCCTACACTCCCGCGGCTGAGCTGGGCGTGATGCCTTACAACTCGCTCAAGGTCGATCCGTTGGAATGGAAAGGCAAAGGGGAATTGGTGATGATCTTCCAGAACTTCCACGCTTTCTCCGACAGTATGGATATCTGCAAGTTCAGCGCTTTTGCTCAAGGTGCTGACGAATATGCCATGCAATATTCTGCGATGGTTGGCGTTCCTTACACAGCGGATGACGTAATGAAGACCGGTGAGCGCATTTACAATCTGGAACGCCACTACAACAACCTGGCGGGATTCGGCGCAGGCAGCGATGAGCTTCCCAAGCGGTTCACGGAAGAACCATCCACAATGCCCGGCTCCGAAGGTCATGTTTGCGAGTTAGAAGATATGCTGGGTGAATATTATGAGGCCCGCGGCTGGGTAAACGGCGTTGTCCCTGAAGCGAAACTCAAAGAACTGGAGATTATCTGATCTCAGTTTTCAGTAGTTAGGGTTTGTCCGGAAACAACTTCCGAGATTGCGAGCACACCAACCGGACAAACCTTTAACATTGTCCTGTTAAAGTGCCGGGTAAATTCGGAAATTAAAAACGGACAATGCCTTTGTAATCAGAATCAAAAGATGGCGTGTGAAAATGCACGCCATCTTTTTTCTCTAATGGAAAGGATTTAGCCACCTGCCCTGAGCGTTTTCTGACCAAACACTGCCATAAAATCATCGACTAAATGATCTTCGATTTCAAATTTCAGATGGGATTGTCCAACTTCGAGGGAACCAATACGAAATGGCTCAATTCGCCGCAACCAGACGTTCCAACCCGGGCCTTTCACGTGCCCTTCTTCAATAACGGTACCACCCATTTCTTCCAGATATTCCACTAAAAGAAAGAGGGGAATTCCGCGGATTTCGCGTTCAATCTTCTGCATTATCCACCTCCCACCGGGGGAAAAATATCCACCTTATCATCGGGCTGGATAATGGTTTCAAACTGATCTTGCAAATAAACGGCTTCCCGGCCGTTAATAAATAATTTCATATGGCGTTGGAAGCGCTGTTCTGCATCCAAAAGTTCAGCGCGCAAATCCGGGTATTCATCGGCAACTAAGTTGACCAGTTCCAGGGCAGTTGTGTTTGGCGCCATATCGACCTCGACGGTTTTCTGTCCGACAATCGCCCGCAAAGTGGCATAAAAATTAACTTTCATCGCGCAACTCCTTCATCACGGACATTGGATAATGCCCTGTGCCCACAGGCAGCCGCCGCAAACCGGGAATTCGTCGTTGCCGATGCAATCTTCTTCATTGGTTTCTGATAGATCGCAACCACCACAGAAAGTACAGGGTGCAAATGAAAAATTATGCAATTTCTCTCGATACGTAATGTATTCCGGGTCCAGCCACAAATCTTGTAAGCCGCGGTCCTTCACATTACCAATTACATGCTTTTTGTTGATACGCGGCTTCCCATGCAAGTAGCTGGTGTGCGTGTGCATCAGCGGCCAGCAAGGGCTGATCCCGCCATCCCAGGCAATGGACATGGTGCCGTTTTCCACGAAACCACAGGTATCGTTCGAACCGCTCCAGTTGTTCCCGGCAAAACTGATATTCAACTGGCTGTTGAAAGTTTCGAACAAAGCATTACGCGTGGTCTCGATGAAATCCATTTTTGGCAGGCTCAACCGAGGCAAACTTGGTGCATCTAAGTAAGCAATATCACGGATGGTATTATGATACAAACGCTCACTTTGCATTTCTGATGTTGCTGGCTGCAAGTTACTTACCGAGAAATGCTTAGCCCGCAAAGATTTACCCATGCGGATCACTTCTGGCAAATCGGCGATATTGCGCTCCATGGCCACAAACGCGATCCCAATTTCGGGGGTGGGAAAGTGGCTGGGTTTGCGCATCTTTGAAAAACGCCGCAAATTTTGCAAGATCGTCGGCAGTTCCGCACCGAGGCGCACATCCGCATACGTTTCGGGTGATGCACCATCAATGGAAACCCAGAGAACATCCAAACCGGTATCGATCAACTCCCAAGCTTTTCTCTCAGTCAGAGTGGTGCCGTTAGTGATCAGTTCCACTTTGACGCCCAATGCTTTAACTTGGGCAACCCACTCAATTGTTTTCGGGTGGAAAAGCGGTTCACCGATCCCACCAAAATACACGTCCGGGATCGGATCGAGTTTTTTCAACCCATCCAAGATGCTGTCAAAAGTTTCTTCGCTCATGCGGCCCAAAGGTTGATCCCAATCATTGCGGAAACAGGTAATACAGTCTAAATTACATTCAACAGTGGGTTCGATATAAACTTTTGTTAGCTGCGTTACAGGCCGGTGCATGCGGACAAAATTACTCCCCTCATCCAAACGCACTTTAGCTCCGGGTTGTAAGCCGTAACTTTCAATCACATCTGGTGGCAGAATCAATCGACCATTTTCATCGACTTCAGCCCAAGCGGTGGTATTCTTCGTTGATGACATTAATTGATCCTTCTATTTTCTACCAATAATATCCTAATATTTTTGATTTTAACATAAATCACAAATCGCAAACTAACCGCGTCTGCAAGGCAAGTTTCACAATTTGCTGAGATTTTTCAGTGATCCGGTAAGGGTGCGCCAAACGGAAACCCGGCACCCAAACAATTTCATCTCCGCTGCAAACCAGGGGCCAACCAACCCGTGCACGTTGGGGGATTTTTTCATTAATCATAAAATCGGAGATTTTCATGGATTTTTCCCCCATCCCTAAAGGTTGGAACCGGTCTCCTGAGAGGCGCGGCCTGATATTTAGGATGGGCTGCTTTTCTCCGAGATCTACCCAGGCCTGGTAGGAATTGCAATTTTCTTGGGCTTCCCTTTTAGCGGCTTCGAAATCCGCGGGGATTTCAGCCTGTAGTTGCCAGCCGCTGCCTAAATCCAATTGGCCGGGGATGGAAAGTAAATAGTGATCCGTGGTCTGAGGCCAGTGAGCGGTGGGGGGTGCGGTTTGCCAGTCAGAAATGGTCAGCCGATCATTTTCGAGTGCAATCCGCAACCCCAAGCCCAGATCGGTCTGCCCGGTCGCAGTAGGTTTATCAGCGAAAGCGAGGACGCGCTGCACCAGAGCGAAATCGATATCGCGCGCGCCAGGGCGCAGGTGAGATACTGCCCGGCGGATCAGACGGCGGCGGAGGGCTAAAGGATGAAAGGTGAAGGAAGAAGGGTGAAGAGTAACGAAACCGGGACCTCGTTCTTTAATTGTCTCGAACCAAACTTGATCGGTAAGTTCTTCAAGCAAGGCGCGGTCGGCGGTCAGCAGGTCAGCGGTTTGATGCAGGCGGGTGCAGAAGCCTGGGACGTAGGTTTCGAGTTCGGGAATGAGTTCGTGGCGGAGGCGGTTACGGAAGTAGGTGGTGTCGGCGTTGGTAGAGTCGGTGAGGGTGGTCAGATCGTGTTCAGCACAATAGGTTTCGATTTCAGCGCGCCAGATATTCAGCAGCGGGCGGATGAGGGGGATGGTCTCACTCCAGGGATTGGGCAGGAAGCACATTGACATGCCAGTCAATCCATCCAGTCCGGCGCCGCGCAACAGATGCATGAGCACGGTTTCCACCTGATCATTGGCATTGTGCGCGACGGCCACTGCCTGGGCATCATATTTTTCCGCCTGATCGAAGAGAAAACGATAGCGCATTTCCCTAGCAGCCTCTTCAATCGAAAAACCCTGCTCCCGGGCAAAATCTAAAGTCGACCCAGTTCCTAAAACAAAGGGGGTATTTAGGGTTTCAGCAACCCTTTCAACAACCCGCGCATCATCACTCGCTTCAGGACGCAAGAGGTGATTGAAATGGGCAACAACCACTTGATATCCACTTCTCACCAAAATATCCAATAATGTCAAACTATCAGCCCCGCCTGAAACTCCAATCAAAATGGGCTGGCTGCGAACCAGCAAACAATTTGATGCAAGAATATGCTGCAAATCGTCAAACATAGGCAAATTATAACGTAAAGGTTTTAGGTCAGTTTGTGTTAAAATTGAGGTGAGCGAATAAAATTACAAATATCACATTTGAGGAGTGGGTTATGGCAAACAAGTTGTTGATCGTTGATGATGAAACCGATACCTTACGGCTGGTTTCTTTGATGCTCGAGCGCCAAGGTTATGAAGTTTTTACCGCCGAGGACGGACGCGCAGCACTTGAAAAAGTTAAGGAAGAAAAACCCGACCTTATTTTGTTAGATGTGATGATGCCCGAAATGGACGGGTTCGAGGTTGTTCAAGTACTTCGAGCTGATCCAGAAACCGAAAACATTCCAGTGATCATGTTTACGGCCAAAACCCAGGTAGAGGATAAAATCACCGGACTCGAGGCTGGCGCCGATGTTTATCTAACCAAACCGACCCAACCTCGAGAGTTGTTTGCCCAAGTAAAAGCGGTTTTAGCTCGCTCGCAAAAGTCAAATGCACCTGCCCCAGCAGCACCGACACCATCTAACCGCGGTTTTACTGTCGGCGTATTAGCAGCCAAAGGCGGGATGGGGGTTTCCTCCATGGCCGCCAATTTAGGGGTCATGATCTACCGCCGAACCAAAGCGGACGTGCTTGTCGCAGAACTGCGTCCTGGTCATGGCGGGATCAGTCTGGATTTAGGCTATCCGAACCCAGAAGGACTAAATAGGTTGTTGAATATCCCTCCGGTAGAAATCACACCGCATGCGATCGGAATGTCGTTGATCAGCCATCCATCTGGCGTACAATTCCTGCTCGCCTCCCCTCACCCTAAAGATGCGATCTTCACGAATAATTTAGAAAACTATGAGGCCATCGTAAAAATTCTGCCTTTTATCGCTCGTTATGTGATTATTGACTTAGGCTCTTCACTGCCCCCCACAACTCAAATCGCGTTGAAACAATGTGATGAGGTCGTTGTTATCTTAGAACCTTCGCCCAATAATGTGCTCCAGACCAAAATTTTAGTTCGAAACCTTTTCGAGCTTGGAATTGGGGAAGGCCGTGTTCGCGTTGCACTGGTCAACCGAGTTCGCTCAAGCGTACAGCTAAATTTGACCCAGGTTCAGGAAGACTTAGGGCACAAAATCGCGGCTGTGTTTACGCCAGCTCCAGAACTTGCTTACCAGGCATCTGTAAATAACCAACCGATGGTGATACAGCAGCCAGGCAGCATTACGACCCAACAATTCGACAAGCTAGCTAGCCTGGTCACCCAAAGGGATAAATAATAACCTCCTGTTATGCAATCTCAAACGCAGTCTGCATCGATAGAGATGGCCGCTTCACTGATCCATGATGCAAAATTTGCAGTGGCGTTAACTGGAGCAGGGAGTTCTACCCCTTCTGGCATTCCAGATTTCCGATCAAGTGGAACCGGATTATGGACCCGTAGCTCACCAATGGAGGTGGCTTCCTTAACGGCGTTCCGCACACAACCCAAACATTTTTTTGAGTGGCTCAGACCCCTGGCAAGCCACCTCTTGACTGCAGAACCAAACCCTGCTCATCTTGCTCTTGCTAACCTTGAAAAGAATAAATTTCTTGATACGATCATCACCCAAAATATCGATGGTTTACACCAACGCGCAGGATCCAAGAAGGTATTACAAGTGCATGGCACATTAAGCACATTAACCTGCATCGGATGTTATCGCCAAATCAGCAGCGATGATTTTGTTAAGCCCTTTATCAAAGACGGAAAAATCCCATATTGTGAAACATGTGGGGATTACCTTAAGCCGGATGTCGTCTTGTTTGAGGAGCAGCTGCCAGCCCAAATTTGGCTGAAGGCCCGCAGGGCAGCCGAGGCTTGCGATTTGATCCTGGTAGCCGGAACATCTCTCATCGTTTCTCCAGTAGCTCAGTTACCCGAGAGAGCGAAGAAAAACGGTGCTCGTATCATCATCGTGAACAAATCTTCAACTTATATGGATGAGCAAGCTGATATCGTCATCACTGGGGATGTAGCAGATATCCTCCCTGAAATCACAGCGAAAGTGTTGCATGAGTGAAATCACCCGAACAACCTTATTAGCCCGGTATCAACGTTTGATCGAGATTGCCCGAGATTTAGCGTCCACGTTAGATCTGGACACACTTTTATACCGCATCGTTCGAGTGGCTGCGGACCTGTCACAAGCCGAAGAAGCTTCAATTTTGCTTTATGATGAGGGCAAAAAGGAATTACGTTTCCAGGCGGCTACAAACTTAGATAGCCCTGCCATCCGGGGACTACGCGTCCCGGTAGAACAAAGCATTGCTGGCTGGATTGTAACAAACTGTGAACCCATTATCATACCGGATGTAAAAAACGATAAGCGTCATTTTGGGCATATCAACAAAACGACTGCGCTCACAACTCAATCTATTTTAGGGGTACCTTTGATTCACAAAGGCGAAGTTGTGGGGGTGCTCGAAGCCATCAACAAACGAGTTGGAGAATTTGATGCCGAAGATCAAGATTTATTACTGACCCTGGGTACACAGGCCGCGGTTGCTATTCAAAACGCGCGTCTGTTCGCGCAATCTGACCTAATCTCAGAATTTGTTCATGAATTACGCACCCCTTTGGCATCGCTCAATACCGCTGCTCACTTGCTTCATAGTCCAAAGATCGATGAAAACCAAAAAGATGAGTTAGTTGAAGCGATCCAAACGGAAACTACACGCCTCTCTACTTTAGCGACTTCCTTTTTGGATATTGCCCGATTGGAATCAGGCCGGACACAATTTCAGATCCAAAAATTTGACTTGATTCCACTATTGGATGAGTGTGCCAATCTGATGCAAACCCAGGCTCTGGAGCTTGGCCTTGATTTACAGGTGAGCTATCCTCCTGAAATACCCCCTATCCAGGGCGATCCCGATAAAATCAAGCAAGCCATCTTGAATTTGATCAGCAATGCCATCAAATATAACCGCCCCGAAGGAAAGATTATTTTAGCCGCGGAATGTAATCATAAAGATGTCACCCTTACAGTTGCCGACAGCGGCATCGGCATCTCCGATGAGCATATGGCCGGGCTGTTCACCAAGTTTTACCGCGTTCCCGGATCAGAGCAGCATGCCCAAGGAACCGGGTTAGGACTCTCAATCGTCAAACGCATCATCGAAGGTCACGGTGGGGATATCAGCGTTGAGAGTGTAGAAGGAGAAGGGACTACTTTTACAATCCGTTTGCCAATCTCGCCGGTGTAATTGGTTTCAACTACCTGCGGTGAAATATTTTCCGGCATTCGTTTACTCTCAAAACGTCAAAAGGATTTTAAATACCCCAGGTTGGGCTGCATTTTCAAAAGCCGCAATCCCAGCAGCAAGCGGGTAATAGGCTGTAATCAATGGAAGGGGGTCTACCAAACCCGCTCTAAGCAGCCGTAGAGCGGGTTCAAAAGGGCCGCAGCGCGACCCGACTAGGGTAATTTCATCCACCACGATTGATGAGAAGTTTGCAGTAAGGTCATCAGCATAAGTGCTCTTGAGCACGAGAGTCCCACGCGGGCGCACCGTTTTTCGAGCCACGGCAAAACCACCAGGTGCCCCGGTCGCTTCGATAACAAAATCATAGGTGCGACCAATAATATTTTCTTCTAAAATGGTATTGATGTCGCGCTCAATTAGGATATTGCGTTGATAATCATGCCGGACGACAACATCAAGATCACAGCCGGTCAGCGCCAGTGTCTGGGCGATCAACTGTCCTAAGCGGCCGGCGCCGACGATGAGCACTTTATCCTCGGGTCGGATTTGTACCTGCTGTTGAATTTCGAGGGCGGCGGCCAATGGTTCCGTGAACACTGCGGCTTCATCTGAAAGATTTCTGGGGACTGGTTGCAGGTTTTCAACTGGCAAGGTCAGGTATTCGGCAAAGCAGCCCTGACGACCATGAATCCCCAGGGTGGTGCGATTTTCACAATGCGTGGTATTCCCTCGAAGGCAGGTTCCGCACTCACCACAAAAAGCATTAATCTCACCAGTCACCCGAACCCCTTTCAAGGCCGGGTTGGGAGCATCGATTACTTCACCAACAAATTCATGGCCGAGAATCCCCGTAAACGGATAATATCCCCGGACCATTTCTAAATCTGTGCTGCAAATTCCTGCCATCTGGACGCGAACCAGGGCTTCGTTTTCAGCAGGCTGCGGGATTGGAAGGTCATCCCGCACGGATAAAATTTGATTTTCGAGCCAGATGCCTTGCATAAATTCCTCTATAATTTTTTGATCAGCAATAACGCGGGGTTAGCTTCATCCCACAAAGTTTTAAACTCTTCGAGTGGGGAAAATCCCATTGCCAAATAAAAAGCTCGTGTTTTCGCATAACCCTCATCAAAATGAGAATCGCTAAGGGTTTTGACCTGCAAATAATCGACCCCCTGCTTGCGGAGGTGATTTTCTGAAAGCAGCAACATAGCCCTCCCTAAACCCTGGCGATGATAATCCGGTTGCACGCCCATCACATAAATTTCAGCCGCTTTAGGGTAGTGCATCTTTAGGGCGAGGAAGCCAATCACTTCGTTTTTATCGAGAGCCAAAAAAGTTGGCGATTGATCTATGTTTTCCAAAAAATGCTGGTTGGCTTCTTCAAGACCAAACCAGCCGGGGAGCGAACGCAACACCGGCTCACAAAAATTTGATTCCCCTAAGGATGGTCCTTGTATGGAGAATTTTGGATCAAGCGTATCATGTGACCATTGCTCCGGGTAACTGCATAAAACAAGATCCAGATATTCGATGCCCCGAAAATATTTACAAATGGAGATATTTTTGACAGCACATTGATGTTGAGTGCTGTTATCTGCCTGGTTCCACGGGCAAGCATCTTGCTCCCATTCAATCTGATCCTGGGGTGTGGTCAGGTCGATGTCCATATTTACACCAGAAAGCTTGCGAATTACAGATTTCAATTCAGTGATCTCCAGGGATGATAGCCATCCACAGCAAGCGAGTATGGCGCATGGGCAATCCATCTGAGTCAGCAAATTTAGCAAAGATCTCTTTGAAGATGGATTTTAAATTTTCCCAGGAGGGAACTTCTCCTGGAAGATATCCCCATGTCAAGCATTTATAAAGTTCGTACGGGTTGTCAAAAAACTCAGGGACATCATAAGTCCAGGCGCTATGAAGTTTGAGACCGCTGATCTCCAAGCGATATTTGACGCTGTTCAACATACCATATTGATATGCGATCCCTGCGGCAGAACGCAAGGGTTCAGGCAGCCGGTCTGCCCAATCAGGTATGGGCGTTTCTAAAGGATTCAGTTGTATCAGGATTGCTCCGGGTCTGGCAACGCGGCGGGCATCTTCCAACCAGTGGAGAGGTCCACGGCGCGAGATTATCAAGCTAAAAGAGTTCGCTTCCGCTGGAATTAGGGCAACACCGTTATTTTTTTCCGGAGATGAATCGACACACAAATAATTTATATTTTTGATTTTCTTTTTCCCAGCGTTTTCCCGGGCAATTTGGATATAAGCATCTACCCGATCATAAGCCAAAACGCTGTGACTGTGTGGGGCTAAATCGAGAGACACTTCACCGTGACCACAGCCTACATCGAGCAGATCGGTTTTTGGAGTCAGATATTGACGGATAAGTTTCAGGTAGGCATCTTCCCCATTATGCGCGGCCACTTGCGATTTCCAAGGATAGTAATACCCATTTTGTAAGGAGGCCAAACGGTCATACCATGCTGGGCTGTGGGGTTGCAATATCAATCCGAATACCTCCAAAGGCAAATATTGAGTATCATGGACACTTAATTCATTTCCCCAAAATCATCGCCAAAAAGGTAATAAAGATGGGACTCTGGGAATTGCCGTGGTGGGATGTAATTATGGGGGTGTTTTTTGGGCTTCCAACAAAAACACCCCCATAGATTCCTTATTTTCACGGAGATTCCCAAAGAGGCCTAAAGATTAATAACTTTTGGCGTTTTGCCACTCTGGCGCAGAACTTCATAGGCATGGAATTTCTGGTCACCGCTTTTTAATCCTAACTTCCCCAGGTCATTCAGCGGTATTTTTCCGGCCACATTAACCGCTGTTTCAGGGCCTACAAATAACCGATTGGGACGCGCAAGCAATTGTAATGCATGGGCTAAATTTACTGTATACCCCAAGGCTGTCAACTCCACACGCTGCTGCGTACCCACATAACCGATAGCGGCCATCCCAGTATTAATCCCTACACCAATTAAAATTTCTTCTTCGACACCAAAATCAGTGGCATCGACATGGTCCAGCATAGCAATACCAGCATGGACCGCCCGTGCACCATGATCTTCCCGGCCATCGGTCATCCCAAATACAGCCATGATACCGTCTCCCGCATATCTGACCAACCCACCTTGCTCGAATATCATATCGGTGAGATCCCAATAATAGCGATTGAGAATTTCGCCAAAGGCCTTTGCACCCAACCGTTCAGATAGACCAGTGGAATCCATGATATCGGCAAACAGGATCGATACTTCACGCTCATCTAGAGGAGGTAGGTGTCCGCTTTCAAGATAATCCTGAAGTACAAATTCGGCTTCTTGCGGAGAAAGGAATCGTTGCAGCAACTGGCGGCCACGCTGTTCTTCCTGGATTTGATCTAAAAGATGCATACGTTGGATGGTCAACGCGGCCTGGTGGCTGATCGCTACTGAGAGCTGCAAATCACGCTCGTCAAATGGGCGCGTATCTCCAGTTGTTTTATAGAGATATAACAAAGCAATAACATCCTCATCCGAGGACATCACCGGAACACACAAGGCCGATTTCACACTCAAAAGCCAGGCACTTTGTTTATTCTTCCCATAAGGGCTGTCACGAACATCAGGCACCACGATTGTAGAGCGGTCTCGGATTGCATCTTCAGCAATCGACACTGGAAATCCTTTTTCTTCCAGTAAGTCGAAATCTTCCGCCATAATGACTTCACATTTATCGGCTCCCATGGCTTGTTGCATCAATTCGGTTACTTTACTCAGCGCGGTATCCAAATCAGTGACCATATTAAGTTGATGAGATACCTCGTAGAGGAGGACGGCGTGATGATCCAAAGCCTCCAAAACTAACTCTCTGGTAACGCGACGCGTACCTGCTGTCTTTTTTGGTGCTCTATCAGGATCGCGGTATGCAAGTTCCAAAGTGGAGGCGCCAATACGGATTACATCCCCATCATAAAGCCTGCGGGCTACCGTCAGCCGTTCACGATTGACGAAGGTGCCGTTGGTGCTGCCTAAATCAGTTAGGGTAACAGAACCTAAAGTATCATCATAATAAATTTCAGCGTGCAAGCGAGAGGCAGATTTGTCGGGCACGGTGATATCCTGTGCGGGACTACGCCCAATGGACATACGCCCCACTCGAATGGGTTGTTCTTCTGGTTTCCGTTCAGGTATTCGTAATGTCAAAGTCCACATGGTTATCTTGCTCCCTTGCGGCCAAACTGTCTTTCAAGTAAATCTACCGAGAGATGAATCATGGTTGGACGTCCGTGCGGACAGGTCCGTGGAGATGTGCTGGATTCTAAATCCATCAATAAAGCTTTCTGTTCTTCTAGTGAAAGGACTTGACCCGCTTTTACAGCTGCCCTTTTGCAGACTCGAGCAATGATTTTGGCCTCGATCTCTTCGGATAAGGGGGTTTCATCCTCTTCAAAATCCTCTACCAACACCCGCAGAGCCGCTGCCGGATCCATCCCCGATAAAAGGGTTGGAATTGCGCGCACCAGAAACACGCCCCGTCCAAAGGTTTCGACTTGAAAACCTAACTGGCTAATCACTGGTAACTGCTCTTCTAATAGACGGGCTGAAGCCGGTGGTAATTCCACAGTAGCCGGCTCCAACAAGGTCTGAGCTGGAATTGTATCACGCCGTTGAGCCATAAAACGTTCGAAGAGCACACGTTCGTGAGCGGCATGTTGATCAACCAAATATAAGCCATCTGGGCCTTCAGCGATTAAATAAGAGCGCGCCACTTGACCTACCAAACGTAAGAGGGGAATCTCCACTTCAGGAAGCGAATTTTGACCAGATACTGCCGGTTGTTGTCCAGTAAGACTCTCAACCTTGTTCGCTCCTCTTTCTGAGCCCATTCCCCAAGCTGGATCAACTTCTTGCGATGGGCGGCTGCCCCCCCAGGTGGGGCTCCAGCGGAGCTGGCTGCTAAGCTGGTCAACTTCCGGAACTGGAGAATGCGCTAATAATGCCCTTCGGACCGATCTCCCAACCCCTCGAAAAACTTGGTCGCGGTCTCGAAAACGGACCTCAGCCTTGGTGGGATGCACATTAACATCCACCATTTCTGGAGGCAATTCCAAGAAAATCACTGCCATCGGGTAGCGCCCCACCATCAACATAGTGTGATAGGCTTGCACTAAAGAGGTTGTCAAAGCAATATCCTGCACTGGACGCCCGTTTATGAAAAAGATGATTTCACTGCGGTTAGACCGTGTGAGTGAAGTGGGACTGGCGAATCCAGTAATATTGAGATGATCATCCTGTGCCAACACCTCAATCATCTGTTTGGCAATTTCAACCCCATAGATGGTTGCCAATGCCTCGCGCCGATCTCCTTTTCCACTGGTCTGTAAGGAATTGCGCCCCTCTTGCCTTAATTGAAATCGAACGTTGGGATAAGCCAGCGCATACCGCGAAACCAGGGTATCAATCTGACGACGTTCTGTCCGATCAGTCTTCAAAAATTTCAACCGGGCAGGGACATTATAAAATAAATCTTCGACCCGAATGACAGTCCCGGCTGGCGCGCCTACTGGTTTTGGTACCTCACTTTTCCCACCATCGACTTTTAACATAATTCCATTTTCAGCTTCTTTGGGCCGAGAAGTGATCATCATCCGGGAAACGGACCCAATCGAAGCTAAGGCTTCCCCACGAAAACCAAGGGTTTTAATTCGGAACAAATCGTCCGCTGAAGCCAATTTGCTTGTCGCATGACGTGTAACCGACAATGGGATTTCATTCGAGGCAATCCCAGAACCATTATCTGCAACTTCGATCAGGCGTTTCCCAGCTTCTTCAACTGTGATCGAAATATGGGTTGCACCTGCATCAATTGCGTTCTCGAGCAACTCTTTCACAACGGAAGCTGGACGTTCAACGACCTCACCCGCAGCGATTTGAGATGCAACTTCATCTGGGAGAATTTGAATTGGCATAAATAACTTCTAATAGAAACGCATCAACTACTAATTTTAACGAAAACTCGGAAACCCTGTTACTGTGAACAACTGTAGCACATCCACGCATATTATAAATGAAATTCAGGACACATACTTCAAAACAATCCAATCAATCGTATAGACTTAACACCACACACACTACAAATCCCCTGTATAATTGCGCCATGTCCATCGACACCATTTTTTTCGATCTTGACGCAACTTTATACCCTGAATCAAACGGTCTGTGGCCCGCGATCCGTGTAAAAATTGACCAGTATATGCTGGAGCAAATGAACATTCACGCGGCAGAAATCCCAAAACTGCGGGAGTATTATTATCTGCAATATGGCACCACTTTACGAGGCCTACAAATCCATTACAATATCGAAGCCCAGGAATATCTCAATTTTGTGCACGATCTTCCCTTGCACCAGTATCTAAGCCCCGACCCAGAATTGCGAGAAATGTTGTTGAGTATCCCAAAAAGACGATGGATTTTTACGAATTCTGATCGTCCACATGCCGAAAGAGTGATGGCGAAGTTGGGAATTGAGGACTGTTTCGAGGGTTTGGTGGATGTTTATGCGATGGCCCCACACTGCAAACCCAGGAGGGAATCCTACAAATTCGCACTGGAAATTGCCGGGATTGCTGACCCTAAATCCTGTGCCCTCCTTGATGATTCTGTCCGCAACCTGGCCCCGGCTAAAGAAATGGGATTTTTTACTGTTCTGGTCGGAAAAAACGGGACCCATCCGACGGCTGACCGCACATTACCAGATATTCACGATCTCCCCAAAGTGGCACCCATATTTTGGGAAGACAATGGCAGGAATTATTTATGATCGATAAGCAAATTAGCATCGAAGAAGCCGCGGCTCTCGTCAAATCCGATAATATGCTGGTTCCAGGTGGAGTAACGCTCTACCGTCGACCAATGGCGTTTATTAAGGCACTGGTCCGCCGTTTCCAAGAAACTGGGGAACCAGGCAATTTAACCTTAATGGCATTCACCGCTGGGCTGGAATCTGACATCCTTGTTGGGTCCGGAATGATCTCAACCGTACGCACCTGCTATTTTGGATTGGAAATCTTCGGGTTAGCGCCGATGTTTACCCATCTGGCAAATAATGGTGAAATTGAAATTATCGAAGAAACCGAAGCCAGCCTGGCTTTCGGTCTCCGAGCTAATTTAGCTCAAATTGGATTTATGCCTGGCCGAGGTTGGATCGGTACTGATCTCCCCACCCTGCGCCCGGATGTAAAAAAAATCATTGATCCCTACAGCGGTGAAGAATTGATGGCTTTCCCAGCTATCCATCCAGATGTGGCTGTGATACACGCTTTGCGAGCAGATCCCGAGGGCAATGCTCAAATTGGCGATAATAAAGGGATTGACGTAGAACTCAGCGGAACCGCCAAGACTGTGATCATTACCGCAGATGAGATTACCCCCCCACTTGAAAAAGCTGATATTATCGCTCCCTGGGTTGATGCGGTTGTTCACACTCCGCAAGGAGCGCTACCCACTTCCTGTCACCCGCTCTATGGTCTGAAAGGGGAAGAGATTTTAGCTTATAGCGAACAAGTGAGTGATCGAGAATCCTGGTTAGCTTATGTGAATGCCTGGTTAGCCAGATAATCTAACGTTTTTCTTGTACCGCTTTCAGCAAACTCTCATATTGTTATGATAATCTTTTAAGGTTCAAAACGTCTGAAGAATAGACTTTTACGCGCATGATCGAATTGTTTGCAAAGTTACCGAGTACCCGCCAAACCTGCAAAACAGAAATTCCCCAAGGCGGAAAACTTGGTTTTAGGAGACTTAACTGAAAAAAGTAATACTAGTAATCGTTGGTTTAACTGTGGCCTGCGTCTTAATGGCAGGAGTATTTTCCGGAGGCCTCTTAGTGGGAAGTCTGGTCTTAGCTGACCGAATTCAACCCGATGCAGTTCAAACGGCACCGCTAGACAATGGTGGCTCTGCAGAAACAGAAAGTTCGAACTCCCAGTGAACCCGTAGTCGCTCCCACTGAGGAAGAAACTTCTTTTCTCTCTGAATTAATCCGTTTAAATCTGACGAATCCGAAGACACTACTCCACCCGCCCCATCCCCCGAATTGGACGAACTATTCAATCCTTTCTGGGAAGCCTGGGATATTGTAAATGAATATTACGTTGATCAACCTTTAGATCAAGAAGTTCTGATGCGCGGCGCCATCCAGGGAATGTTGGATGCCGTCGGCGATCAATACACTTCGTATATGGACCCTGTAACATCCGAAGAGTATTCTGCCCATTTGAAAGGGGGCGAAGAATATGAGGGCATCGGTGCCTGGGTAGATATCAGCAAAGACTACCTCACGATCATTGCCCCATTCCCCGATTCTCCCGCAGATCAAGCTGGTTTAAAACCTGGTGATCAAATTCTGGCGATCGATAGCGAAGATATGACCGGCATTGATGGTGAATTGGTTCGTCAAAAGGTGCTTGGACCTGCTGGGACAACGGTCACTTTTACAATTTTACGATCTGGGTTTGAACCTTTTGAAGTAGAAGTAACGCGTGCCAAACTAAAAGAACCCAGCACCGAAACCTATATGATGGAAGATGACATTGGTTATATACGGCTCTTTTTGTTTGGTGATAACACTGCCAAAGAGCTTGAAGAGGCCCTAGTCAATTTATTGGATAACGGAGCAAAGGGTATTGTTTTAGATTTGCGCTATAACGGCGGTGGATGGTTACAAAGCTCCATCGAGGTTGCCTCTGAATTCATTGAAGACGGTAATATTATTGTGCACGAGGAATATAGCGACGGCAGCCGTACATCGCATGAGGCTCTTAAGGGAGGCGTTGCTCTGGATATTCCATTGGTCATTTTAGTCAATGAGGGTACCGCTTCTGCCTCCGAAATTGTAGCTGGCGCCTTGCAAGATTATGGGCGTGCTCCCGTAGTGGGTGCAACCACCTTCGGTAAGGGTCTTGTGCAATCCATAATGCCACTGAGCAACGACCAAGGTGAAGTCCGGGTCACAATTGCTCGCTGGCTGACTCCCCTTGAACGCCAAATTCATGAAATCGGTTTGGAACCAGATTACGCCGTTACCGTTGTTTATCAAGCTGCAATTGACGAGGGCTTCGATATCACTACTCTGGATGTTGATCCCGACCAGATCATCATATTAAGTGATGAGGATGTTCTCCAAGACCGCGATCCTCAATTGGATAAAGCAATCGAGGTATTGAAATCACTTTTTGAATAACCAAAACTAATATTTCCCAGAAATAGGCAATCCCTCGTACGCAAATACGTACTCTGAATTGCCTATTTCTAAATATTGGAGGCTCACTCTATGTTTTTTTTCAATTTCGATTATATGATATTCATGATCCCCGCATTTTTAGTCATGATGGGGACTCAAATTTATGTCAATTCCACATATCGAAAGTGGAGCAAGGTAGGTTCGCTCAGCCGTTTGAGCGGCGCCCAGGCAGCTCAAAGTTTGATTCGACGAGAGGGGCTCTACAACGTGGAAGTTGAAGCTGTGCGCGGTAACCTGACAGACCATTACGATCCCCGCAGCAAGGTTCTGCGTCTCTCCGAAGGGGTTTACAGCCAAGCTTCAGTGGCATCATTGGCAATTGCCGCCCATGAGTTGGGTCATGCACTCCAGGATAAGCAAGGGTACTTGCCCTTACGTTTCAGGGCTTTGCTGGTTCCTGCTGTTAATATTGGTTCATACATGGGTTGGATCTTCATTTTCCTGGGTTTGCTGCTCAACCTCACAGGATTGGCTTGGGTTGGTGTGGCTGTATTTGCCCTAGGTGCATTGTTTGCTTTGGCAACCATTCCCGTGGAATTTAACGCATCATCACGTGCCAAACAAATGCTGGCGGAGTTGGGCATCATCATGGGAGAGGATGAGCAGCGCGGGGTCAACGCCGTACTTAATGCTGCTGCACTGACATATGTTGCCGCCCTTTTCACAGCCGTGATGCAGTTGCTCTACTATATTTCGCTCATCTCTGGTCGCAGGCGATAGAGAAACAGGAACGTGTTTTAAATAAATTATTGCGATTTCTTAACTGAAACACAAAATATTCGCAATCTTGATCCACTAAAATGGTATCAGTCCAAATAATAATGTGATTAAAAACTTTTAAATTTATAGGTGAAAAAATGATATCCTGGAAAAAGATTGTTTACGGAATAACTTTATTTGTTGTCGCTGGGATCGCAGCCCTGAGTGGCGCAATTGCTGGGGGAATCGCAATGTACCAGGCTGGTGTTAGTCAGCAGCAAGCTCAGCAGGCGACTGCACTTGCTTCTCCAATTGATGAGCCAGCAGCAGAAGCATTGCCGGCGATCACTACTGAAAAGCTTATTGTTGAAATTGAAACTCCAATTACCGAAGCGGTCGAAAAAATTGGGCCAGCGGTCGTCACAGTCGTGGGCGTTCTTCCCGGTCAAAACACCGTTTTTGGGCGCACGGGAGAACAACCTGTAAGCGGCAGCGGGATCATCATCTCCGAACAAGGCCATATTTTGACCAATAATCATGTAATTGAAAATACACTCGAAGTATCTGTCATCTTTGCTGATGGTCAGGAAAAAGCTGCTGAAGTTTTAGGCGGTGATGTTTTTTCGGATATCGCTGTTCTCAAAGTGGAAGGAACGATGCCAGCTGTTGCCCCCATTGGCAACTCTGATGCACTCAAACCTGGGGAAACAGCCATTGCAATTGGTTCACCACTCGGAGATTTCAAAAACACGGTCACCGTAGGCGTCATCAGTGCCATCGGTCGTTCGATCGATGTCAACGAAAATTATCAGATGGAAGGCCTGATCCAAACCGATGCCGCCATCAACCAGGGAAACTCTGGTGGTCCATTGGTCAATTTAGCGGGAGAATTAATCGGCATAAACACGCTGATCGTGCGCGGTGCTGGTTATGGCAGCGCTGTGGCTGAGGGCCTCGGCTTTGCAATTCCTGCTAACACGGCTAAGGCGATCTGCCAACAAATTATCGATCAGGGCTATGTTGCCTACCCATACTTGGGAATACGCTGGCAATGGATTACGCCAAATATCGCTTACCGTTATGGATTACCCGTTGAAACTGGGGCTTACGTTTCAGATGTCGGTTCGGGTAGTCCGGCCGCCCTCGCAGGGTTAAAGTCAGGGGACATTATTCTTCAAATTGGAGATAAGCGCCTGGGTGAGGACAATCCCTTCATCAATGTATTATATGACCATGTTCCAGGTGAAACCACTTCTCTCGAAGTTATGAGGGGGCAGGAAATCCTTGAAATAGAGATAACTTTAGGCGAACACCCATCCCCCTAATATCCAAACCATGATATTTGCCACAAATCCAAAACTCTCGCAGATTATGAACGCTGCGGGAGTTTTTTGATCTGCTATAATTCGCTCTATGCGGAAAACATTCGTGACATTCGCACTTGTGGCTGGGGTAATCTTCATTATTACCCAAATTCAAGATTTCGGCAGCATCGTGGATACAATTCAGCGCAGCAAATTGCGTTATTTGTTCGCTGCGATGCTGGTTCAGACCATCTGGTTGGTCAATGTAGCCGCTCTTTACCGAGCAATTTACAGGGTTGTGGGGATTGAAAAATCATTATGGCAAATGATCCCGATCACTGCTGCAGCTAATTTCGTCAATGTGGTAACACCCACGGCTGGGGTTGGTGGAATGGCAGTATTCATTTCCGAAGCCCGCCGCAAAGATTATTCCAGTGGAAAAACTACCGTGGCTTCAGCGGTGTTTGTTTTATTTGATTACGCTGCATTTCTAATGGTTTTGGGATTAGGTCTCTTTGTACTTTTTCGACGCGACCAATTACATACGCCGGAACTAATCGCCACTGGAGTTCTAATATTAATTTCCGGAACAATCGCATCTCTGCTTTACCTGGGTATGTATTCAGAACAAAAATTAGGAAATTTTCTTGCCTGGTGCGGGAGCTCGGTAAATAATATCGTCAGATTTTTTCGAAGGGATAAAACCCATAATTATTTGTCGGTTGAAAGGGCATATACTTTTGCCCACGATATCGCCGAAGGAATGCATGAATTCCAAGGAAAACCGCTGCAATTAATTGTTCCTCTTTTGTTAGCCTTGAGTAGCAAAGCCCTGTTGATTATTGTTTTATTTTTTGTCTTCTTGGCATTTGGTGTCTCCCCTTCTCTAGGAACATTGATCGCAGGGTTCAGTATTGCTTTCTTATTCATGATTGTTTCACCAACACCTAACGGGGTTGGTTTTGTCGAAGGTGCACTCACCCTCACATTGGCATCTTTCTATATCCCTTTGAGTGATTCTGCCGTAATCGCAATTACGTATCGAGGGGTGACGTACTGGTTGCCAATCTTGTTTGGATTTATTGCGATGCGTTGGTTGGGAGGGGTGGAAAGCGAAGCAGAAAGTTAATTTCGTGTATTGGCAACCAGGTACACCTCAACTCGGTGAACCTGACGAAAGTTTCCTACCTGGCGAACAGATTCCATTACCAGCCAGCCACCCAATCCCACAGCTGCGGGGATCAGTGGTTTTCCTCGATGGTACGCAGTTCCACAGAGTTTAGCAGCTATTCCACAACGCTGCTATCCATCAATATCAATAACCACAGCAGTCCAATTCAAACCAATACAAATGCTAATGACTTCCCCTGAAGGGAAATCACGCAATAAATCAACGAGCAGGATCTGCAAAGTTAGTGTAATTTCTCCGTATGGTCCACAATTTCGCCACTGATAACAGCCTGAGCAGCTGCCTCAATTTCGGGAATATCAGTGACGATAGGGCGGATTTTGAATTGTTGGGCACTCACATAAGCCCCACGCCCCATACCGCGAGCCAGGATCATATCACAATCAGAGATGGTTTCGAACATCTTTTGATGCTTATCTGCAGAATGAGAACCAAAGCCGCGCCCGCGTTAATCGTGCTGGTGCTCTCCGTGATGTTCCTGCTGGTGAAATTTATGGTGTCCAGCTTTGTCTCGTAATTCCCGATGAGTAATCTGTTCATCTTCGACGGTCAAGACTGCATATTTTGTTGCCCGGCCAAAGTGTTGGCTGATCGTTTCGCCGTCATCTGTGACTGCTGCAATTCGAAATGTTTTTGTCATTATATTTTGTGACACAAATCACCTAACTTCTATGACAATCGATTAACCCATTTGAGTACAGCATAAATGAAGTTGTTTCAATTTTTGCTACCGCAGCAAAGCAAATTAGCAGTCCATATATAAAACTCAGCAAATCACAATTCGCCCTGTGAGCACACTTCTACTGGGTTCAGGATGCAAGTGTTGCGGAGCAGAAGTTCGCAGCTGGTTATGAAATTCATCCGCAACACTTTAAGCAGTTAGGCAACAACTTGAATAAACCAGTCGCGTAATTTTGCCCAACTGCACGAGGATCTATCCAATGCTGTGATTTACTCAAACTTACATTAGCGTTTATTGAGTGAAGTTTTATATTCAGGTTACAATAGCTTGTATGGAAAAGATTACCTTGATCGCCACATTATCATTCGGGCTGGAAGCAGTCGTAAAACGCGAACTGCAAGCATTGGGATTTACAAATATCAAAGCTTCGGACGGAAAAGTCGAATTTGAAGCCGCCCCAACTGATATTCCCACTGCAAACTTATGGCTGAGAGTGGCAGATCGGGTATTGCTAAAAATGGGAGCTTTTCCGGCAGTGACTTTCGAAGACCTTTTCGAACAAACCAAATCCCTTCCCTGGGAAGATTGGATTACAAAAGATGGGAAGTTCACGGTAACGGGAAAATCGATCAAATCGACCCTCGGAAGTGTAAGAGCTTGTCAATCGATTGTCAAGAAGGCTGTTGTTGAACGGCTAAAAGAAAAATATAAGACCGAGTGGTTTGAAGAAACCGGACCCGAATTCACTATTCAAATCGCAATGCTGCGCGACATGGCTCAACTAACAATTGACACGTCTGGTTCAGGTTTACATCGAAGGGGCTATCGCTTGCAAGCCGGGCAAGCGGCAATCAAAGAAACCCTTGCGGCCGCGCTGGTGCAACTCAGTTTCTGGAACAAAGACCGATTGCTGATCGATCCCATGTGCGGGTCAGGAACGATCTTGATCGAGGCTGCAATGCTGGCCCGTAATATTGCCCCCGGGTTGAGGAAAGATTTCGCATCCGAACTCTGGCCCCAAATCCCCCATAAAGCCTGGCAGCAGGCCCGAGAGGCAGCTAGAGAGTCCATCGATCTAAACAGTGAACTCGACATCTATGGTTATGATATCGATGAGGCCATGATCCCGGCCTGTAAAGCCAATGCCAAACGAGCCGGGGTAAAAAATGATATCGTTTTTACTCAGAAGGATATCCGGGATTTGTGGATAGATCAGCAATATGGGATTGTGATCTCAAATCCACCTTATGGGATCAAGCTGGCTGAACTCCAAGAACTCAACCAAATATATATTTCGTTGCACAAAACCTTCCGTAAGAAAATGGGATGGTCACTATATATTTTAACGGCAGATAAAAAGTTTCCTGATTATTTCAAGCGTGCGAAACCCGACCGGGTTCGAAAATTATATAACGCCAATATCGAGGTCAATTACTACCAGTATTATGGGGAGCGCCCACCGAGTGAATGACCCAATTCTCAAAAAAAATTGGACAGATCTTATTTTTCAGGGATTAAAAGCTCTCAGGATAGGTTCACGCCACTCTCGCGCCGTAAGATTATAGACAGCAAAACCCGTTCCAAATTCCCAATACGCCCACGAGAAATTACGTTTTTCAGCTTCAGCACGCACCGCTGAAGTCCATTTCACTCGCGATTCTATTGGAGCAGCATAGAAAGCGCCAAATTCACCGATTAACAACGGTCTTTGTTCCTTCTCAGACCAGGCTTGAGCTTTGTCAAAATCAGCAGTCAAGGCTTCAAAATCGGCATCAGACCCCCAAGGACGGTCTTCGACATCTTGAGCAGATGACCAGGGAGCGCTCTGATGAGTGAACTCGTGAGGTTTGTAGTAGTGGAAAGTCCCAATGATACGGCGGTCTTCTTCTGGCAACACAAGTGTATCTAGACGATCGACACTATTCCATTGGTCAGGTCCAATGATCACATAACGCTCTGGGTTGGTTTCTCGAATCGCCGCTAAAGATTCGGGGAATATCTGGTTCCATTTTTCGCCGTCCAATTTTTCATTTGGTTCATTGAGGATTTCAAAGTAAAGCGTATCGGGATAATCCTGATAGTGAGCAGCAATCTGCCGCCAAATTTCAGCTAACCTTGTCGATTGTTTTTCTGGCATTTGCATGATCGCTTCAAAATGATGCACATTGATGATAACAGCCAGATCATTTGCAAACGCCTGTTCGATGACCCAATCAACCCGGTCAAAGATCTGATCTTGGATCGTAAAGGGTTCATAAATATCAGCATATCGAGACCAACGAATAGGCACTCGTACTGCGTAAAACCCCGCTTCAGCGATATCTACAAAATATTCTTCTTTGAGATACAACCCCCAGGCACCCTCTCTGGGTCCTTCCAGTGCGTTACCCAAATTGACACTGCGCATCAAGCGGGAATTGGCAATAAAGGTTTCCTGGTTGATGACAATATTAGGATCTTCAGTTGGATCAATCACCGCAAATTCTGATTCGAGCGAAGATTCACAACCCATCAAAATCATAATAATAGCTACAAAACATAAAATTATAATTTTCTTATTCATCAGTTTTCTCCAAAGCTGAGAGGCTGTTCTTATCAAGTTCAGGAATTATAACAATTTTCTTTCTGCTCGATTGCAAAATCAGGGGATGATTGCTAACCTTATACAATTAACAACCAATTCAAAAACGTTAAAGAACCAAATCATTAACACAATATAAACCCCGATCGATTATTTGGATAATAAATTGACCAAAAGGAAGCCCTACGGTATAATCGCTCGGCCCCTTGAAAAAGGGGCAATCTCAAATTAGAAAACTTGCAGAATGCACCGAGGTAAGACATAATGCCAAAACGAACATATCAACCAAAAATTCGCCGCCGGGCACACGTCCACGGTTTCCGGAAACGCATGTCCACAAAGGGTGGCCGAAAGGTTCTCAAGCACCGCCGCTTAAAAGGTCGCCACACCCTGACGAAAAAGATTAACGAGCACGTCAAAAAGATCAACTGGAAGAGCTAGTCTGGAAATCACATCCATTCCGAATTAAGTGCTTGACGGTATGAAGTTAGAGATTAAACAAAGTGTTTTGCCCGTCAAGCTGGAGCAAATGCGCTGCAACTTTTTTGCCGAAGATCAATTTACAGATGCGCATTTACTGGGATGAAACGAAAATTTCGTCTGCGAAGGTCAGCTGATTTCAAGCGGGTGCGGCGTTTAGGGAAATCTTATGCCCACCCGTTTGTTGTGTTGATCAAACATCCTAATCAAGAAGGGATCTCCCGTTTTGGTGTGGCAGCAGGCCGATCTGTTGGCAATGCAGTCAAACGAAACCAGGCAAAACGCAGAATGCGAGAAATTATCCGTCAGCGTATTCCTTTCATCCAAAATGGATGGGATGTGGTCTTCCTAGCAAGGCAATCCATAGAGGATGCCACCCACTTCGAACTCCAGGCCGCGATTAACGGATTAGTAAATCGGGCGGGGATCTCTAAAAGCCAGCATGTCGACTGAAACTCAGACTGAACCCACAGAATCCCTGGATCAAGAGCCAGAACATCGGCACGATCCAGATCCAAGACTGCGCGATCTACCCATCACACTGGGAAACTTACCGCGTGTTCCTTTGCTGGCTTTTATCCGTTTTTACCAAAAAACTTTTTCGCGCGCGCTCCCGCCAAACACCTGCCGTTTCTATCCCACTTGCTCACATTATGGATATCGTGCCATTTACAAATATGGTGCGGTCAAGGGAAGTTTGATGGCGGCCTGGCGGATCTTGCGCTGCAATCCATTCAACCCCGGTGGATATGATCCTGTTAAATAATGCAGGAAACTTGACCACCGACAATCAAATTCTGATCACCGAAATGGACAATCTATGAAGAATAAATTCATCCTGGTCATCCTTACCCTGATCGTCCTGCCCATCTCATTAAGCGCTTGTACAGGGGGAGCCAACCTCGCGTCTGGATGGCCTGGCATCAATGCCGATGACGAAACCGCTTATGTGGCTTTCAATCAGCATATTTACGCGGTTAACTTAACCAACGGTCTAAAATCATGGCGATATCCAGCCGAAGTTGAAAAGAACGTCACTTTTTATGCTGCACCCGCTCTGACCGAAGACAGTCAGGTGATTGCTGGCGGCTATGACAATATCCTCTACAGCCTTAATAAACAATCTGGACAAATCAATTGGAAATTTGAAGAGGCCACAGATCGTTTTGTGGGTAGTTCGCTCGTCGCGGGTGAGATGATCTTCGCCCCATCCTCTGACGATGATTTATTTGCCCTCAATTTGGATGGACAGCCAGCCTGGGCACAACCCTTCATGACCGAGAATTCCAACTGGAGTAAACCTGCCACGGACTCAAATTGCGAATGCGTTTATCTGGCTTCCATGGATCACAGCGTATACGCAATTAATCCGGTGAACGGCCAACAAATCTGGCGCAGTGAAGACTTAGGTGGTGCAACTGTGGGTAAGCCAGCAATCAGTGAAGATGGCAAAACACTTTATATTGGCACCTTCATCAACGAAATGGTTGCCATCAACACGAGTAACGGTAATATTCTGTGGCGCTATCCAACTGAAGGTTGGGCTTGGGCCAGTCCTGTAGTAGATGGGGATGTACTTTATTTTGGTGATATTGCCGGAAATTTCTACGCCATCGACCGCAATACCCAGGCACAGCTTTGGAGCCTTCCAACTGGAGAAGACATTGTTGGAACGCCGCTGCTCACCGAAGATGGCATTTACTTCACCAACGAGGCGGGCACCCTTTATGCCCTCACGCGTGAAGGTGCTACTCGCTGGACCAAAGATTTTGACGCTACCTTGCACACCGGACCCGTCTTAGCTGGAGACCTAATTTTGGTAGCCACAGACGAGGGCGGTTTAGTGCTCTATGCCCTCGATTCAGAAGGTGGGCAGAAGTGGCAATTTTCACCTTCTGAAAATTAAAAATACAACAGGGTCTCTCCCTGAATTTAGCTCAAGGTAAACGGAAGTAAACTATGTGGGATGCCGTAATCACTGTTTTCATCAATATACTGCTCTACATCTATGATTTTGTAGGGAATAACTTCGGTTTGGCCATCATCTTCTTCACACTGCTCATTCGCTTGATCACGTACCCGCTCAATGCAAAACAGATGAAGAGTACTCAGGCTATGCAAGATTTGCAGCAATCTGAAGAGTGGCAAAAAATCCAGAAGAAATATAAAAATGATAAAGAGAAACTGGCTCAAGAACAAATGCGCGTCTATCAAGAGCAAGGCGTCAGTCCCTTTGGGTCTTGTCTGCCCACCTTGATCCAGTTCCCCATCATCATCGCGCTTTATCAATCCATCACTCGCTCTCTGGCCGTTACGCCGCTCCAATTGCTCGATCTTTCTAAACATATCACGAACACGGCCCAAGCGTACTTGATACCTCTTAATCGCGTTTTCTTGTGGTTGGATTTAAGTCAACCCGAGCACCTGACCACGCCTCTGGTAATATTTGATTACGGGATTCCGCTACTGGCAATTATTGTAGCAGCTACCAGTTATCTACAAACCAAACTCATGACCCCATCCAATCCCTCTGCTGGCGATCAAAGCGCGCAAATGACCAAAATGATGGGGCTCTACATGCCGCTCTTCATGGGATGGCTGGCCTACAGCTTCCCCTCTGGTCTGGCGATATATTTCATCACAAGTAATGCTGCCAGCATCATTCAATATGGCCTAATGGGTCGATTGGATTGGAAAAACCTGTTGCCAAAAAACTTGTTACCCAATCGAAATAAAGAAGAATAATTACGGGAGAGCAAGATGACTGATCAACGCCCCACCCTCGAAAAGATTGCTCCGTCAATTGAAGAAGCCATCGAAGAAGGACTTTTAGAACTTGGTTTACCGCGTGAAGCCGTCGATGTTGAAATTTTAGATGAAGGCAATAAAGGACTCTTCGGTTTAGGAACACGGCAGGCACGTATCCGTTTGACCATAAAAGGAACCTCGGAACCGGCCTCACAAGTGAGTGCTGTTCAATCAGAAACAACTCAACCCGAAGAAATCGCCATTTCAGCGTCCGATTCAGAAGAAGATGAGGTCAGCCCTCCAGATGAAAATGATGATCAGTCTTTACAGGTCGCCCGTGACACCGTTGTCGAATTGCTCGAAAAAATGAAGGTAAACGCAGAAGTCACCGCTACCGTTATCGAAGACGATGATTACAACGGGCGGAAACCCATCCTGGTTGATATTCACGGCGATGATCTCAGCATCCTAATTGGCCGCAAAGCTGAAACCCTCAACGCACTGCAATACATCACCAGCCTGATCGTCGGCAAAGAATTAGGTCGTTCGGTTCCTTTGACAGTCGATGTTGAAGGTTATCGCACCCGCCGCAAAGAGCAGCTCAAAAAACTCGCCTACCGTCTCGCGAATCAAGTTGTAGAAACTGGCCGCAGCCAAGCACTTGAACCGATGACCCCGAGTGAACGACGCACGATTCATATCGAGTTGCGTGATCATCCCGATGTCTATACCGAGAGTGCAGGCGATGGCGATCGCCGCAAAGTCGTAATATATCCGAAAATATAACCTGTTTTAGAATAATAATCTTTAAGGTCCCACACTAATTTTACGGGGCGGCAAATGCCGCCCCGGTTGTTTTTACCCAACCTTTCAAGGTATAATTCTGCCATGCTTTCCCTAACGCGCTTAGAACCCATCGACTATCTGCTTATCGGGCATCTCTCCCGCGATTTGACTCCCGATGGAGATCGACTTGGTGGAACAGTGGCTTATGCCGCACTGATGGCTTATGCCTTAAAATTGCGAGTAGGCATCGTAACTTCCTGGGGGAATGAGTTTCCTCTTGAACCCATTTTGGGATCTCTACCCATCATCAATGCGCCCACTGAGAGCAGTACGACTTTCGAAAATTTACACACACCCGAGGGGCGCGTTCAAATTCTGCACAATATAGCTGCCCCCCTGGATATGCACTTGATCCCTGATAGTTGGCTGAATGCTCCTATTGTACATCTGGGACCTATCGCACAAGAGATAGACTCGTCTCTGATTAGGGGATTCCCAGCGGCAATGATTGGCATCACGCCACAAGGATGGCTCCGAGAATGGGATCAGACAGGCCGGGTATCGCTGGCTGAGTGGCCCGAAGCATCCTTTGTACTTGGCAACACGGATGCAACGGTGATCAGCGTAGAAGATCTTGAAAACGATGAAGAACGCATTGAAGAAATGGTCACACCAAGTAGGGTACTGGTGGTAACGGAGGGCGGCGTCAATGTGCGAGTTTACTGGAACGGCGATGTGCGTAATTTCCGCCCGCCTAAAGTGGAGGTCCTCGACACCGTCGGTGCTGGTGATATTTTCGCAACTTGTTTCTTTTTCCGCTATCACGCAACGCGTGACCCCTGGGAATCCGCTCGATTTGCAGCTCAGTTGGCTTCGCTTTCAGTCACTCGCTCTGGCTTAGATGGTATTCCCACCCCCGAAGAAATCAAATACGCCACAGTTGAGGTGCTTTAACCCATGGCCATTATCTACGCCCTGGCTAATCAAAAAGGCGGTGTCGGAAAAACAACGACCGCAATAAATTTGGGAGCCTATCTGGCGAAATCTGGGCAGCGTGTGCTGCTCGTCGATATTGATCCTCAGGCTAATGCCACTTCCTCGGTAGGTATCGATAAATATTCGGTAGAGAACGGCAGCTATGAAGCCTTAATTGACCTCGAAAATGGCGCGCCTAATATCCTTATCAACCCAAAATTAAAACTGTCGATTTTGCCCTCCTCCCCCGCTCTAGCCGGTGCAGAGGTTGAGCTCGTCGACGAATTAGCCCGCGAAACACGTCTCAAACGTGCGTTGGAAAGTGTTAGCAGCCGTTATGATTACATCATCATCGATTGCCCCCCATCACTGGGTTTATTGACTCTGAATGGATTGGTAGCGGCCACCCATGGTGTGTTGATCCCGGTGCAATGTGAATATTTAGCCTTGGAAGGTCTTGGTCAGCTCACGCAAACCATTGAGCGTGTACGAAATGTTATTTCACCCAATTTACAGGTGCGCGGGGTGATCTTGACCATGTTTGATTCACGTACGAATTTGGCGAATGATGTCGTAGCAGAAGTGCGACGCTTCTTCCCTGACAAAGTCTTTGGTGCCATTGTCCCGCGCAGTGTACGTCTGGCTGAAGCACCCTCGTATGGGATTCCGATCTCGGTTTATGATCCTAAGTCCACCGGTGCAGAGGCCTATGAAGCGCTGGCCCGCGAAATCATGGAACAAGATAAAACTACTGAATAAGTGCGCAAGATCAACAAATTAATCAACCGCAAAACTACCTAACCACTAAACTACCAAACTGAAAAATTATGCCCCCACGAAAACGAACCGGATTAGGCAAAGGGCTTGATGCCCTCATTCCACAAACGCAGCCAACTTCACCACAGATTTCTACTGGTGCACCGGAGGGAGTTCCTGGCGGCGTAAGAGAAATTCCAGTTGACGCGATCACCCCTAACCCACGCCAGCCGCGCACCAATTTTGATACAGAGGAACTCTCCGAACTGGCCGCTTCCATTCAAGAGCACGGCGTCATCCAGCCCTTAATCGTCACCCCTGGGGACGAAACGGATCAATTTATCCTGATTGCTGGAGAACGGCGCTTAATGGCTTCCAAGCAGGTAGGGCTTGAGACGGTTCCGGCGATCCTGAGAGACAGTACCGAGCAAGACCGACTTGAACTGGCCCTGATCGAAAATGTACAGCGTTCTGATCTCAGCCCACTGGAAACCGCCGAGGCTTACCGACAGCTTGCCGATGAATTCAAACTATCGCATGGTGAAATTGCCAAACAGGTGGGCAAAAGCCGCGTATCGGTGACCAACACTCTCCGTTTGCTCAACTTACCTCCTAGCGTGCTTGAGGCTTTATCCACTGGCAAAATCAGCGAGGGGCATGCCCGTGCGCTCCTGGCACTCTCATCCACCCAAGCCCAGGTTGCAACGCTGCAAACGGTCCTAGAAAAAGGGTTGAACGTACGCCAGACTGAAGAATTGGTCCGCAAACTCGGTGGCGAAAAACCGGTGCAAAAACCCAAACCTGAACCCATCCCTGAAATTGCTGCCCTTGAAGAACGTCTTCGCTCCAGCCTAGGGACCAAAGTTAATCTTAAACATGGGCAGAAGGGTGGCACCATCACCATCCATTATTATTCCAATGAAGAGTTGGATGGACTCTTACAGCGCTTTTTAGAAGACGACTAAAAAAAACCTAAGGGTGGCTCTTGCAGCTGCCCTTTTTGAATCCCGTTCGAAACAATTAGCTGGAGTCGGCTATGCGAATTCTGCTCAACGCGAAAATTTATACGCTCGATAATCGACAACCCACCGCTTCGGCCATGGTCATCAATGGAGAAAGAATCCTGACCCTGGGAGACGAGGCTCACTGCCTGGAATTTGCGGCTGGGGCTAAAACAGAAGATTTAGGCGGCCGAATCGTGATCCCTGGCCTGACGGACGCGCACATCCATTTGCAGCATTACGCCCTCGGATTGCAGAAAATCGATTGCGAAGTCTCGACTCGTCAGGAGTGCCTGCATCGGGTATCCCAGCGCGCCAAAGAAACTCCTTCGGGCCACTGGATCCTTGGGCACGGTTGGAATCAAAATCTGTGGCCTGAAGGCTTTGGCAGTGCTGTCGCTTTAGATACTGCCGCCCCTGATAATCCTGTTTACCTGACGGCAAAATCGCTGCATGCGGGTTGGGCTAACTCCGCCGGACTCAAAGCTGCCGGTATCACTGCAAACTCACCGGACCCATCCGATGGACAAATCCAGCGCGATGCGAATGGCCAGCCCACTGGAATTCTTTTTGAAGGTGCGATGCACCTGGTTAGTGAAGCTGTACCGCAGCCTTCGCTAGAAGAGATCGCTAAGGCACTTCAGCAAGCCCAAGAAAATCTATGGCGCATGGGGGTTACCGGCGTCCACGATTTTGACCGTCGCGATTGTTTCGCCGCTTTACAACGACTCCACGCCGAGGGTGATTTGAAGTTACGCGTCCTCAAAAGCCTGCCCATCGAGGAGATGGAACACGCAATAGCCCTGGGATTACGTTCCGGTTTTGGGGATGATTGGCTGCGCATTGGCGGGCTCAAAGCCTTCTCCGATGGCGCATTGGGGCCGCACACCGCCGCGATGCTGGCGCCTTTCGAAAATGATCCCAATAATAGAGGGATGCTGCTGATCGATGGAGAAGAGATGTACGAACTCGGTTGTGAGGCCGTCAGCAATGGGCTTAGTTTGGCGATCCATGCGATTGGCGACCGTGCCAATCACGAGATGCTCAATGCCTTCGAACAGTTAAACGAATTTGAGGCTACACTCAACCTTCCAGAAAAGTTACGCCACCGCATCGAGCATGTTCAATTGCTGCATTCCGCGGACACCCAACGGCTGGCTCAACTGAATGTGATCGCCTCCATGCAGCCTATCCACGCAACATCCGATATGCAAATGGCGGATGATTACTGGGGCTCGAGGGCTACAAACTCTTATGCCTGGCGGACTCAATTGCAGCATGGTGCTCAGTTGGTTTTTGGGTCCGATGCCCCCGTGGAATCACCCAATCCGTTCTGGGGGCTGCATGCCGCTGTCACCCGCCAGCGGGCAGATGGCTCTCCAGGCCCCGATGGTTGGTATCCCGAACAACGGCTAACACGCCAGGAAGCACTGCTAGCCTTCACACTGGGTCCAGCCTACGCCGCCGGAATGGAAGACCGGCTCGGGAAATTGGCTCCAGGTTTTCTGGCTGATTTGCTAGTGTTGGATGATGACCCCTTCAACTGTGAACCTGACACGCTGCGGGAAATCATACCCAGACGCGGTTATGGTTGGCGGTGAGTGGGTTGTGCATCATTAAAGGGCAACTGCGTTCCGGCCCGGAACGCAGTTGTATAACTTTTTTTTCAAAAAAAGTCAGCTTAGATCTATCTCTTCAATCCGCAGGTTTTCGAGATCGCTGCGCCCCAGTCCCATTTCCACGGCACAAACCACATAATCAAGGTCTTCGGGTTTCATATCAAAAAAGCGGGTGGTGTAGCTATCGATTGCAACCATATCTTCTGAAACGATGAGCGTGTCCATTTTAAGAGTATCTTTTTCAAGGAAGCCCATCGGTCCATTCTTGGTCATCACGCGAACAGCATCCATCACATTCAGCGTTGGTTTGATAGCACTGGCAAGATCCGCGATGCGCTGGCCAAAATTTTTGTGCAAAGTCGGCCGATCACCAATCACACCCATCAGGTTCTTCATTGCCAGAGTCAACTTAGCATCCATATGATGCTTAGCAACAGGCACATTGATGAGCACGTCCGTGTTCAAAATTTCATCGTAAATATCAAAAGAAGTTAATTCAATCCCCTGTGGAGCTGGGGAGGGAACAAATTTATCCAGGGGCATCCATTCCATTTCACCGCCAGCAGCCTCCACCTGCTCCTGGATTCCACTTTCGAGATAGGCTTTGGTCATATTGCGCTTCCAGGTTTGATCCATCACACGCACACGTCCAGCCCCAGCTTCAAAACACATTTTTACCAACGCGCCTACTACCCAGGGATTTGTGGTCGCCCCCCACTCATAAGTGCGGAAATCAACACAGACGTTCGGTTTAATAATCACATCTGCGCCAGACGGCACATATTTTTCGATACCACCCATCGCAGCCAAGGCCTGACGAACCAACTGCTCTGGTTCTCCATTGCGAACAACAACCAGGTCCGGAGCGGGCACATCAGTTGCCGCAGCTGTTGGCTCTTGGGTAGCAGTTGGGTCAACTTCAGTGGCAATTTCTTCGGGGGTTAGAGTTGGCGGATGGGGTGTCTCAGACGCGGAGGGTTTTACGGTCGCAGATGGCAGGTCAGTTGGGGGAAGGCTGGTATCCGTGGGTAAATCTTCCGCACCACAAGCAGCTAAAAATTCATTCAGCGCCAATGCACCTGCTCCAGTGGCAGCTAATCGTAAAAAATCTCTCCTGGAAATTGGTTTCTTCATTGCAGTTCCTCACAAATAAACTATAATCTGCGAGCGATATTCTATCATCAAAAACAATATTCGTAGTGTTACAAAAGGCCCCTTTATGAGGTTAAATTTGTCTAAATTTGTTATTTTTACCTTATTAGTAATTTTTATTGTCGGTTGTAGTCATGGCTCCTCAGAAATGGCGCCAACACCTGCTTTTTCCGCAACTCATTCACCGACCATCCCGATCACACCATTTCAAACTTCACTACCTCCGACAAATACACCTAGTCCGAGTAAAACCAGAGAAGCAGCACCCACTATAACAGGCACAGCAACTGCCACCCCCTTACCTTCCAATGTGTCAGAGTTCCCCAATCCGGATGATTATGCCTGGGAAATTTTTGCTGAGGGATTTTCACGTCCCACAGGATTGGCTGCGCCCCACGATGACAGCGGACGTTTATTTATACTAGAACAAGGAGGGCTGATCCATGTGGTTCAAGAGGGACAAGTGCTCCCATTGCCTTTCCTCGACCTTAGAGACCGAACCAGCACACGTGGTTCAACGGTGCGGGGCCTGCAGGGGATGACCTTTCACCCTGATTACGCTGAAAACGGGTTTTTCTTCGTGCATTACACCCAGGAAGGCGGCAGTTCGGTGATTGCCCGTTACCAGGTTTCAGCAGATCCCAATCTAGGCGATCCCAACACAGAAACGCGCCTTCTAGAAATCAGCTACCCCTTTGGAGAACATGTCGGCGGCGGCCTGGCATTCGGACCCAATGGCAATTTATATATCAGCATTGGTGATGGGGGGAAGGGCGGCTACGGCGACGAGAAAGGAAATGCTCAAAATCCGCAAACTTATCCAGGGTCAATCGTGCGTCTGGATGTCGATAAGGCGGCTGAACCCGAAGTCTGGGCTATCGGGCTGCGAAATCCGTGGCGCTTCAGCTTCGACTCTCTCAATGGGGATTTGTTTATTGCCGATGTGGGTGAAAATCAATGGGAGGAGATCAACTATTTACCCGCTGGTTCTCCCTCCGGAACAAATTTTGGCTGGAATTTTTACGAAGGGAACCAACCTTACCAAGGCACTCCCCCTGAAAACCTCGAGCTGACCTTCCCGATTGCAGTTTACGATCACACCTTAGGCTGCTCGGTCACTGGAGGCTACGTCTATCGCGGAAATTCGCTCCCCGAATGGTTTGGCATTTATATCTACGGCGATTACTGCACTGGCAATATTTGGGGCTTGCTAAAAAACCCTGATGGCAGTTGGCAGAATGAATTACTGTTCAAATTGCCAGCTTATATCACATCCTTTGGGCAGGATGAAGCTGGAGAGATTTATTTCGTAAGTATAACGGGGGTCGTTAACAAGCTATTCGAGAAGTAATAAACACGGTTTCTGTGCTTACAGGTTCAACCACGATGTGGCTTCTCGGGTAAGGTTTTGAATTGAGCCCGTCCGTCGAGTGCACTCCGGCAGAGAGTTGATAAATAGCGGGCCATAGCGCTTGGTGATCACGCGTTTATCAAGGATCACAACCACCCCGCGGTCAGTTTCGGAGCGAATGAGGCGGCCAAATCCCTGGCGGAAGCGTAGAATTGCTTCGGGGAGAGCATATTGGTGAAAAGGATCTTCAAAGGTTTCGGAACGGGCGGCGATGATTGGATCCGAGGGCACATCAAAAGGCAGCTTAACGATCACCAATACAGAAAGCGCATCCCCAGGGACATCAACCCCTTCCCAAAAAGAGCGGGTCCCTAACAGCACAGCATGTTCGGAGGCCTTGAAATTTTCGAGCAAAGCGTGCGGTGAAGCTCCCTCCCCTTGTTCATAGATGACGATACCAGCATCAGCCAATGTTGGACTGATTGCGCGCGAGGTCTGTTTCAGTTGAGCATAAGATGTGAAGAGCACCAAAGTACGCCCGCCTGTCGCACGGCAAAGCTGGATCAACGATTGCTCAATGGCGCGCTGATGCCCGTAACGGTCACCCGGTTCTGGGATATTATCGGGGATATAGAGCAGAGTGGAGTTTTCGTAATCAAATGGCGACCCCAAGGCCACCTCATAAGCATCTTCAGCATTCAAGCGGCTGCGCATATAGTCGAATTCGCCGGCAGCAGTGAGCGTAGCCGATGTGAGGATCACCGATTGTTTCTGATGCCAGAGAAACTCCTGCATCAGAGGACCGATATGCAGGGGTGCGGCTTGCAGAGTCAAGCCGCGCCGGTTGGAACGCACTTCAGCCCAATAAATTCGGTCGGGCTGGGGGTCAAAAACGAGAGCCTCGATATTTTCAAAAACTTCGACAACCCGGCGGTAAACATTTGTCAGACTGTTGTAAACATCCTCAATCTCATCGGGGTCGCCAAAACCAGCTTTAGAAATTTCTACGAGGGTGAGTGCAATTTGTTCCATAGATTTGAGCATTGATCGAATCACGGCTTGGGTATCTTCCCAGGCAACCTCGACATTTAACCAGGCGGGTTGGGTGCGGGTAGATTGCAGAATCCGTTCTTGTTGACCATAATTGCCCACCGCTTTTCCATCTCTTTGCTCAAAGAGAAATTCATCTAAAGTGTTAAAGAATCCCCCCACAAGATTTTCCATTTGGAAGGCGTGATCTGTAGATTGTTCGGCTCTCCGTTCCAGTGCAGCATATTCACTGGGAGGCACTGTATCATGAGTAACGGAAAGAATTCGTCCCAAAATGCCAGATTTATTACTCCCTAATTCTCGCATTAAGCGCTTGATATCCGTTTGGGTGACACGGAAACTGAGCGCGTTGGTGGTTGCTGACTTCAATATGATGAGCTTCATCTACAATCAAATATTCATATTCGGGAAGCACGCGGTTCCCTGTGGCAACATCCGCCAAAAGTAAGGCGTGGTTGACAATAATCAGATGAGCACTTTGTGCGCCAACCCGTGCCCGGTAAAATGGGCAAGCTCCACCAGTCCGCTTCATGCAGGTTTCACCGGTACAACCATCGTCAGCTGCTGATAACCGGGACCAGACTTCGCGCTCAATGGGTCCATTGAGATTGATTTCGCCGCGATCCCCTGTGGTGCTACCTTGCAGCCAAACAAAAACTTTCGCCAGAACGCGCATCTCCTCGGGGCTGTCCGGTCCGCGTTTACGCATGGCATCAAGCCGCCGCGGACAGAGATAATTACCGCGTCCTTTGAGGACAATGGCGCGCAGGTCAAGATCGAGAGCTTCCTGTAAATCTGGAATATCTTTATTGATCAATTGATCTTGGAGATTGATCGTATTGGTGGAAATCACCACGCGGGTACCATTTGTGAGTGCCCAGAGCGCAGCTGGAATCAGATAAGCAAAAGATTTTCCAACCCCGGTACCGGCTTCAGCTAACAGGTGCTGCCCTTCAGAAATTGCGTGGGTAATCGAACGAATCAGCTCTACCTGTTCCGGCCGTTGTTCATAATGCTTAAAGTGCTTTGAAAACTCACCCCCATATTCCAAGATCGCTGATACCTCATCTACATCCAAGGCCAAGATTTGTTCTGCCGGTTTCAAGGGGTCAGCAGGCCGTTCAGCAGGCACATTGAACAAGCGGCCATAAAAACCGGGAACCCCGCGGCGGTGCGTGACTTTTTCGCGAGAACGCGCTCTGAGAACTTCGAAGAACAGACCATAGCCATTCCAGTGAGCAACGTTATCCCCCAAGCGCACAATCTCAGCCAATACATCGAGCGGCATTTCCATGGCCATATCGTACAAATCAACATAAACAGCATGGGTCACGCGGGCGTCATCAAGGGCCCGGTGGGTAGCAGGCAACAGAATCCCCAAAAATTGGGCTAAAGCTCCCAGATTATAGCGACCCGCCGAGGGCAGCAGAATGGAAGCCATATCGTAGGTATCCAACGGTTCATTGTGTCGGAAGAGCCCCTGTTTTCGCAAAAAACTGAGATCAAAGCGCACATTGTGCCCTAGAATGGGCGCATCGCCCACAAAGTGATCTAAATCTTCAAGAACATCGCGAATCGGGGGGGCACTACGCACCATGGCATCAGTGATTCCAGTTAATTGAGTGATTTCAGGGGGGATGCGTCGCCCTGGGTTGATGAGGGTGCTCCACTCCGCTTCGACACGGCGTCCTGAAAAACGGACCGCACCGATTTCAGTTATGGCGTCATTCTCAGGGCTAAGGCCAGTGGTTTCGATATCAAGCGCTACGATGGATTCCATTCAGGGATTATACTGTAGAACCGACGTTCTAGGAAAAGAAATAGGGTGACAATTTTGCCACCCTGTCCATGAGATATATTCAGCAGATCATGGTATTACCAAAGTCAGCACACTGAACATGTTGAAATGTGCTCCCAAATGGATCCTTCACCGTTGTTCAGGATGCTGACCGTTCTGAATCCGTGATCCACCGAGATGGCCAAAAAATCAGGGGGTTTCAAAACAATAACCCACCCCGCGTTTCGTAATGATATATTCGGGATCCGACGGATTGGCTTCTATCTTCTGGCGAAGATGACCGATATATACTCGCAAATATTCATGCTCTTCTCCGTATTCAGGTCCCCAAACATTTTGCAATATCATTCGATGAGATAAAACTTTGCCAGAATTTTCCATCAAATAAACCAGCAAATTGAATTCAGTGGGAGTGAGTTCTACATGATCATCAGAAACGATGACTTCGTGACGTTCGAGGTCGACAGAGACGTTCCCATATTCGATATTCCCCAGACGGACTGTGGTTTCAGACCACCGGGAGCGGCGCAAAACCGCTTTAACGTGGGCCAGCAACTCTCCTACACCAAAGGGCTTGGTGAGAAAATCATCTGCACCTAAATCGAAGGCCTGGATCTTATCAGCTTCTTCTCCCAGGGCTGTCAGAATAATAATGGGGACCGTGGAAATCTGACGAATTCTTTTTGTAGTCTCCAACCCATCCATTTGAGGCATCATAATATCCAGGATTACCAATTCGATATTTTGGGAATTGAATATTTTTAGGGCTTCGGCACCATGGGAAGCAAGCACCACCCTAAAACCTCGCACCTCGAGATTTTTCTGAACAAAATCCCGAATAGTTTTCTCGTCATCGACAATCAACACAGTTGGTTCAATCATTTTTTAGGCCTTGATAACCTTAGAACCCGCCCGAAATTTGTTTGCAGGGGTATTGTTGGGGCAGTGAAACCACCCCAACAATACCCTCGGATTAATTTTCGGATAGATACCAATATTTTTGAATCAATCATCATCCAACGGCAACGTGAAAGCAAAACAAGCCCCTGTAGAACAGGGCTCAACCCAAATTCTACCACCGTGGGCTTCAATAAAACCCTTACAAATCGTCAAACCCAAACCAAAACCTGAATTAGTCTGATTCTCACCAATTTCTGGACGGTAAAAACTATCAAATACTCGATCTTGATATTGTACTGGAATTCCGGGACCTTCATCCTGAACATGGATAAGGAGATGATTGTTTTCAAATTCTGCTGAAATTAGGATTGGAGATTGTTCACCCGCATATTTTGTCGCATTTTCAATCAAATTCCGAAAGACAGTCTCGACAATCCTTTTATCTACATTTACCAAAGGCATCTCTTCCGGCAGGACAACTCGCAAATTGCCATTCGGACGCGGATATGCCCGCTTGCTGGCAAAATCAATAATCTCTGACAGGTCACTTTCAGACCGTTGGACCAATAAACTACCTGCTTCAATCTTGGAGAGATCCAACAAATCCGTGACCATACTGCTCAACCGATCGGTCTCAGATGAAATGATTTCGAGAAATTCTCGCTGGGAGGCTTGATCCCACTGCACATCTTCTGCCAATAATGTGGTGGCATAACCTTTGATCGAAGCCAGGGGTGTTCGCAATTCGTGAGAGACGGTCGAAATGAGGCGAGATTTCATATGATCCAACTGACGATCAGCGGTAACATCATAGAAAATACGGCCCCGCCCGATCAGAACGCCATCCATATCAGTAACGCTAAAAATATGAATTCGGAGATTCAATTTCCGCCCTCGGTGACGTATTTCGAACTCAGTACCTGCCGGATCAATTTGATTCTTTCGCTTTTGGAGGCTCTCTTTGATTTCTTCGGCATCCGGTACATCAACCAGCAAGTGATCAAAAATCTCTTCAACTGGCGCACCAACGATTTTTTCAACGGGACGATCAATCAACCTACTTACTTGACGGTTGGCGTAAACTACTTTGCCAGCCAGGTTTTCCAAAATTAAGGCATCCTTCAAAGATTGGATCAGCGCTTCTAAACGTCGAGTTTGCTCTTGAAGTCGCATATCGCTGCGGGCATATAGGGTGGCATTTTCGATAGCCATGGCCGCCTGATTCGCAAAATTGGTTAATAAAGATATTTCTCGATCTGAAAAAACATGAGGATTAGATCGAAAGATTAATAACGCAGAAGGCGGTGCATAAAGGGTTTGCAGGGGTATCGCCAACACCGAACGGTAACCAATTTTTTGGGCTTGGGTTTTCCATCTGTCGAAAGAAGCGTCCGTTTCTGTATCGCTAATTTGCACACTCGACCGTTCCCGTAAAGCCCGTAAAATCATCGCGTCCGTATCATTCGGATCAACCGTTAGGAGGCCAACATGTTCTCGGGTAATACCCCGACTGGCTTGAGCCCGAAAAATTCCATCCTGTCGATCAAGTCCCACGAGGGCGCTCATTTGAACCTCTAATAATCGCTCAACCTGTTCTAGAATAGCAATGAGAACTGCCTGGCTTTCCAAAGTAGAGACCACGGCCGCGCTTGTTTGAAGGAGGGTTGCCAATTCGTTGAGACGTGCATCAATATCAGCCTCCATATGAACAAGCGTTTCAGTAAGATGACCAACTTGATCAGAACGGTTCGCCAACGTTGTGAGTTCGCTTCTTTGTGCCTTCGATAATTTTTCATTGCCGCTAATCGATTGACTGTAAACGGCAAGTTTTTCCAAAGGTCGTATGACCCGAAGGGATAGCCCTATCCAAAAAATCATTCCGACGGCGAGGAAAACACTCACCACGATCAACATGCTGCGAGAAAAAGTATTGGCAGTCGCAAAAGCAACACTGGTAGGACGACTAACAACTACACCCCAACGGGTACCCGGAATGGGAGCATAACTAAAAAGAATTTTCGTCCCATCCTCTTGCTCCCTGACTTGATTCCCTTCCTCACCTTGAAGTACATCAGTTACCACATTTGAAGGTATCTCTTTTGAAGACCGCAATAACATACTGTAATTGGTATGAGCAACAATCTTGCGCGAGCTATCGATGATCATGGCTTGGAAACCTTCGTTCGATCCAACAAGGTTTTCTTTAATCATCGAAGTGAGTGTTGTACTCAAGGCCCCCAATTTGATATTGCTAACAACGACTCCATAAATATTTCCCAAATCATCCCACAAGGGCATTACTGAGGTGGTCATGGGCTCCCAGGTGGTTGAAGAACGCCACCCATTTGATATTAACGGCCTTGATAACTCAGTTTGCTGTATATAATCTCGCGAGGGGAATGCTTCAGGAGGGATTACGTTCAACCCGATGGGTTCGCGATTTTTAATCACCCACCAATCGTTCAACAAAGTCAGTGGATTCGTAGCGGATTGAGTCCCTAATAATTGGGTGTAGAGTTCCTCAACTGCCTCCTGATCCCCCCCTACCACTTCAGAATAACGCGCTAACTCTTGGGCTGCGTAGCGCGCATTGGTAAGGTTTAACTCGGTTTCCTGGGCAATTGTCCGTGCGAGGGCCAGATCGGCCGTCATTACGTCTGCCTTCAAACGTACATTAATGGAGCGCCCAAAGAAAAACCCGACGATCACAACCGGGACCACAAACAGCAGATAGAAAAACGCAATCTGCATCCCCAGGTCTCGTCGGAATTTTGTGATCAGGCGTTTGAAAGCACCAGAAAAAAAATGACTAAATTTTTCCAAATTCTTTGAGAATCCTTGTAATATGCTTTGCACCTTTCAAATACAAATCCAGCCGTAAATTTTCGTTCGGTGCATGAGCGTTCGTTCCAGGGTAACCGATTCCGGCGGTCGCAACCGGCACCTTGAGTTCGTGAATAAAAGCATGATTAGGGCCAGAACCACCAATCATAGGGACGGGTTCCATTGGGGCATCGTAGATTTGATTTGCAGTATCGATAACCAATTGGATAAATGGATCATCCGGATCTGTGCGTGCAGGGGGTCCCCCTCCCAGGAATTCAACCTCGATATCTGAGAAACCTTCACCATACAGATGGGCTCGGAGTTGCTCTACAACTTGAGGAGGGGTCTGATCGGGAACGAGACGAAAATCTACTTTAGCTGAAGCTTTGGCAGGGAGCACTGTTTTCGAGCCAGCACCCTGATAACCTGAGGTCAACCCACAGATCGTGCAGGTTGGTTCAAAGGTTTCAGCTACCTTCAGCGCAACGCCGCCTTCCAAGCCCCTCAAAAATTTCTCAACCCCATAGCGGGATTTGTACTCTTCGGCAACTTCGGGCAGGGCTTCAATTAATTCAATATCACGGTCCGAGGGCGGCTTGACGGGATCATAAAATCCAGGGATCCGGATGCGTTCATCCACATCTTTTAGCGTATTGAGGGCCCATATCAAACGCCAGGCAGCATTGGGAAAGATAGAACCGCCCAAACCTGAGTGAACATCAACTTTGGCGGTTTCAACCGAAAGTTCCACGTAGCAAATCCCCCGCATCCCTAGATATTGCATAGGAACTTCACGATGGTCAACACCACCAAATTCCCAAATACAGGCATCCGCAGCCAGCTTCTCTTTATTTTGTCGTACAAATTCGGGTAAATGAACGCTGCCAATTTCTTCTTCCCCTTCAACAACAAATTTCACATTACAAGGTAAATCACCATCCACAGCTAAGAGCGCGTCGATCGCGAACAAACGGCTGACAAGATGCCCCTTATCATCGCCAACACCCCTTCCAAAGAGTTTACCATCTCGGATTTCAGGTTCGAAGGGGGGCGAATCCCAGAGTTCGAGCGGTTCAGCGGGCTGCACATCATAATGATTGTAAAAAAGCAAAGTTGTGTTAGGATTGCACCCCTGGCGATCGGCTACGACTACTGGCGCGCCGCCTGTTGGCAAGATTTCAACAGAGAAACCACGAGCTTCCAACATACCGGCAACCATTTTAGCGGTTTCGGCCAAACCCAAATTCTGGGCTGCGACACTGGGTTGTGCAACCAGACCTGATAGTTCTGCTATGCTTTTTTCTAACGCAGCGTCCAAATATTTGTCGATCTTTTCATAATTTCCCATTATCTACTCCAATTCAATATTTTTATTCTAGGCTAAAAAACTTCGTCAGCGAGGCAGAACCCAACAGAGCAAAAATTGTCATTTTTATCGTAACTCCAATAAAACACCAAAACAAGAAACGTTTAACCGGCATTTTTAGTGCCCCAGCGGCGATGCCTGTGAGATCGAAAAACGGATTTGGAAGCGCAGCTAAGAATAAAACTGTTAGATTGCCGTTGCGTTTCATCCATAATACCAGGTGGTCATAGATATCGGCTCGTTCAATTACGGCTTGTCCGCTAAAGCCGGCCAAATAACCTGACATTTCGCCCAAAGCACCGCCTGCCCCTGCGGCTAAACCAACTAAAAAAGGATTGAAAATTGCGCCCATAGCGAAAACAACTGCAATACCAGGCGCGGGAAGGAGTACAGTTGCATTTGCCAAAAATGAGACAATGAAAATACCTGGGTAACCATAAACTGCGAATTCTTCAGCTCTGTCACGGATGCTGTACACAAATATGCTAATCCCTATTACCGCTACGAAGGCTAAGATACGGGCTGCTGTCAGCTTATATTTATTTTCCATAAAGATTTTGATGTTACGCATCACGGAGGAATTTTGGCATTTATCCTCCGTCCAATTGCGTAGGTTTTATTGTTGTTATTTTGCATCCAGCAAAGCTTGTACTCGAGAGACAACCATATCCATCGCAACGATATTGAAGCCGCCTTCTGGAATGATCACATCGGCGTAGCGTTTAGAGGGCTCCACAAATTTCAAATGCATCGGCCGGACCGTTTGTTGATACTGGGCAATTACTGAATTCACTGTGCGGCCACGTTCGGTGATATCTCGTTGTAAACGCCGAATAAAACGAAGATCTGAATCGGTGTCTACGAATATTTTGACATCAAACATTTCTCGCAACTCAGGTTCAGCAAATATCAAGATACCATCCACCAAAATGACCGGCTGTGGTTCAATTAGAATTGTTTTTGCCGTCCGAGAGTGCGTTTTAAAATCATAAATGGGTAATTCTATGGGTTTATGGATTTTGAGTTGTTTAACATGTTCGATCAATAAAGAGGTTTCAAGAGAATCCGGATGATCAAAGTTGATCACTGATCTCTGAGAAAAAGAGAGATTTCCAAAATCTTTGTAATAGGAATCGTGTGGTAAAAAAGCAATACGTTCAGCACCAACCCGCGCTAAAACTTCTTGAGCAACAGTGGTTTTTCCAGATCCACTGCCCCCGGCAATTCCAATTACGATGGGTGAAGTTCGTCCTAACATAGTAGAATTATACTGTCATCGGCCTAAAAATCGATCCCCACTTTGGGTGAATAAAAAAACGCCCTAACGGGCGTAAAATATTGAGCCACCGATGGGAATTGAACCCATAACCTATCGCTTACGAAGCGATTGCTCTGCCGATTGAGCTACGGTGGCGTGGCGCAGATTATACCAAGCAAATATTACCAGGACAATATCGACACAGTTAAACATAGGTGAACCATGCGCGTTGCAATGCTCTCATATCACACTTGTCCGTTAGCCACCCTCGGTGGAAAAGATACCGGTGGAATGAATGTATATGTTAAAGAATTAACCCGCAAATTGGGCAGATTAGGGGTTCATGTGGATGTTTTTACTCGCTCACAGGATGAACACGTGCCCCATGTGCTGCATGATCTAGGCTATGGGAATCGAGTGGTCCATATTCCTGCAGGCCCCGAGGTTCCCCTCGTCAAACCTGAATTGGCTGCACATATTCCCAAATTCGTGGAAGGGATATTGACTTTCGCCGAGAAAAAAGGAATTAGCTACGATTTGATCCACAGCCATTATTGGATGTCAGGCATCGCAGCCCGAGATCTACAATCTGCCTGGAATATCCCTATCGTGCATATGTTCCACACTTTGGGTTTAATGAAACAGCGGATTGCACGGGCTCCACATGAAGCAGAAGGGGATTATCGAATTCAAGGTGAATACGAGGTCCTCCGGTTAGTAAATCGTATCATTGCTGCTACTCCGGCCGAAATGGCACAGCTCCAATGGCTATATGAAACCGATAAGAAAAAAATTAGCATCATTCCCCCTGGCGTAGATATCAGCCACTTTTACCCAATTCCAATAGACGAAGCTAAAGAATTTATCGGCGTTCCCACTCAAGACCGCATGATGCTCTTTGTGGGACGAATCGAACCGCTAAAAGGCGTTGACACCCTCATCGAAGCAATTTCCATCATCCGACAAAAGGGAACCCTTGATCGTCATTGCTGCCTTTGTGTATCCATTATAGGAGGCGAACCCAACGCCGATTCTACATCAATGACGGATGAAATGGCGCGGTTGCAATTGCTTTGCGATCAACAGGGGTTAGGAGATTTAGTCACCTTCCTAGGGCGGCGGGGACAAGAGACCCTGCCCTATTATTATTCTGCAGCTGATGTGGTTGTGATGCCCTCCCATTACGAGTCCTTTGGCATGGTGGCACTTGAAGCCATGGCTTGTGGCACACCCGTGATTGCTACCCAGGTGGGTGGATTAGCCTTCCTGGTTCAGGATGGGATTACTGGTTTTCACATCCCTGTTGATGATCCAGCAGCCCTTGCCGAACGCCTCGTCACTCTGCTAGACGATTCCATATTGCGTGCCAGAATGTCGCAACAGGCGGCTGAGATTGCCCAAAAATACGCGTGGGAGAATATTGCTAAGAGTGTGAATATAGTATACAAGGATGTGCTATCCTAATGTTAAAGTCCTGTATTCAACTCATTATTGCCAAAAGGCTATGCCCTCATTCGTCAATCATTGATCGTCCCATACGCGGTTGGTGATTTTCTTCCAGATATATAATTGGCACTTGAAATTTTCCTTTATTATGGTAATATGGCAACATAAAGTAGACAAAATAGCTCCATAAATTTAAAATCAATAATCATTGAAATATGTAACAACGCCATTACAATTACGTTATCTTTTTTAGAAATAACAATAGCATCCTTCGAAAAGGCAAACCCATCGTGAGATGGGGGCGCAAAGCCAAGGATCTGCATTAGCAGATTGCCTAGCTGCCGAAAAAGAAAGCATATCGGCGGCTTTTTTAATCCAAATATTCATCGATAAAGGCAAACTCATCGTGAGATGAGGACGCAAAACCACAGGGTCTGTAGAACAGACGGCCGGGTTGCCGAAAGGGTAATTCTTTCAGCAGCTTTTTTTAATTTGGAGAGGAATTATGAAATCAAACATCAAACTATCACAGATCATTTTTGCCACCATTCTTACCTTCGTTATAGTCTTCGGTTTTTCATCTAGCGCGTTGGCAGACGGACCCTATCAACCCAATTATGGCGATCCCATCACGGTTGATGGAGATATTAGCGATTGGGATTTAGCGATCGATCATTTTTCTGTGCTCTACCGTGAAGATTCAGATATCCCTGAAGCAGATCTCTATTTGCGATTTAGCGATGGGGTACTATATATATTAGTTAGATCGCAAAATGGGCAAAATGTAAACACGACGAACGGTCAATTCGTCATGGTAGATCAACTCAACCAACGCGATGTCGACCACAACGACGCTCCCCCTGATGGCATCTTGCCCGATTTGGCTTGGGTAAATTTATCAGGATCTTTATCTGAAGGTTGGGAAGCAGCCATCCTTTGGGAAGACGCGATTGACCCGAATACAACAGCCCATAATATTTACGTAAGCTCATTATTAAATGATGGCACTCAAAAAGGTATCATTGCTGTGGGCTACTTTCCAATCGATGTTTATCGTTGGGATTATGGCGATCTGCCGGATAGCTACGGCACCTATGAATTATCCAGCGGCCCCAAACATTCTGCTGGTGTTTTACGTCTGGGTCTACAGGTTGACGGTGAAAGTGATGGGCAACCAGATACAAATCCCATTCTAGATGATATCAACGGCAGAAATGATGAAGATGGTGTTTTGGCTATCGGTAATTGGCGTCTCGGTACTCCCACTTTCCAATTCACAGTAAACGGATGTTCAGACACCTGTTTCTTTAATGCCTGGGTTGATTGGGGAAATGATGGCAGTTTCAATGCTGGTGATATCCTTTTCACAAATCGATCAGTAACCACCGGCACGGACACCTATAGTTTCCAACTTCCAGAGGGAGTTGAGTTCCCATCAACATTCAACCTACGCTTCCGTTTATGTGACGTTGAAGACGCTTGTTCCACACCACATTCTCTTTCATCTGAGGATGCTCCCTTTGGGGAAGTTGAGGATTATCAGTGGTCGTTTGACCCCAACGTGTTAACTCTCAACTCTTTTACCGCAACCCCCTCACAAAACTCATTTATCTTTTACCTTTTGGCAGGATCAATTGCAGTGATTATATTATTAAGCACGATGACAATAATCCAAAAGCGGAAAAATCTATAATAAGCTCGTTAAATCAACCAAAAAGAGTTGTGGATGAAAAACCACAACTCTTTTTGGTTAAACACTTGAGAGTGATCACTTTTTGGGTTTTACCGCAGCAATTTCAGGGGGCAGCTTATCAGGATTATCATCAAGCAATACCGGACAGTGCCGATGAGCAAATGTAAAGCAGTGCGATTCTTGAAATTCTGGATTAACGGGTTTCGGTGGCTTTGCTCGATGGCAACGATTTCGTAGGCTCGGATACCCCATCGTGGTTCCCACGTCTTTTTTTAGTCCTATGAATGGGCAATTTCGTTTCAACATATCGGTTATCGACTGATCATCTACAGACTTCTTAAAAAATTTTTATCTGTATCTTCAAAATTCATTTATTTTCCACACGGAAAATTCACGTAGAATCGCAGACTACCAAAATACTACCATATTTCTATGTATCCAACAAAAATTTTTATTCTGAATAGAACATTATAGGGTTGAAATCTTCACAAAGGGAAACAGTTTCATGAATTTTCCATACCGAGAAAAGAATATTTCTTGTAAGTGAAGGTTCGCAATGATAAAATAGACAAACTATATCCTATTTACCCAAAAAGAGAGGTCGACCATGTTCCCCAGTTTTCTACTGGCTTTACGGGAAGGTTTAGAAGCTGCTCTGATTATCGGAATTGTTTTAGGAGCACTAAAAAAAATTAACCGACCCGAACTTAATAGAGCTGTTTGGTATGGAGCAGGTAGTGCAGTAATAATAAGTATCCTTTCAGCATTCGCCATCAATATCATTGGCGCATCATTTGAAGGTACTGCAGAAGAAATCTTCGAAGGCATCACAATGCTGTTGGCTGCTGGCATTCTTACCTGGATGATTTTCTGGATGCAGCGTCAAGCTCACAATTTGAAATACGAATTGGAAGCTGAGGTCCGACATGCTGCATCGCAAAAAAGCGGACGTGCTTTGTTCGCGCTTGCTTTCTTTGCTATCGTGCGGGAGGGCATTGAATTGGTGCTTTTCTTGACGGCTGCCAGTATCGCAACATCAACCCAAGAAACGATTATCGGAGCTACGCTAGGGTTGGGAACTGCCGTACTTCTCGGTTACCTGCTATTTGCGACCACCGTTCGGCTCAATTTAAAACGCTTTTTCCAGGTTACAAGTGTGTTGCTGATCTTATTCGCTGCTGGTTTAGTAGCTCATGGCATGCATGAGTTTATTGAAGTGGGCTGGATACCAGCCGGGATCGAACACATTTGGGATATGAATCATCTCATTGATGAAAATTCTTCCTTAGGCCTGATCCTAAAAGCTTTGTTTGGTTATAACGGGAATCCTTCCCTCATTGAGGTTGCAGCGTACTTCGCTTATTTAATTTTGGTCTTCATTGGATTACGGTTTTATTCTACAACGTTAAATTCAAAGCAAAAGCTGGAGAAATCTAAATCAACAGTGTGACTCAAGTAACATACTTGTATAAGTTTTCGAGGTATACTGCTGACAATATTTAATCAGGAGTGAAACAAATGACTGAAAATCTACCCAAATGTGTTTATTGCGAACGAGATAGCCATGAAGTTCCCCTTGTAGCATTGCGCTTCCAAGATTTTGAAGCATGGATTTGCCCCCAACATCTTCCGATATTGATTCATAAACCCCAGAATTTGGTCGGGAAGCTGCCAGGGGTCGAAAACCTGACATCAGAGGGTCACGACCACCACTAGGGTTTGCAATCTATCATAAATTTCTAGAAACGGAACTCCCGCGAAACAAATAACTGCGGGAGTTCTGCTATCCCTGTATAATGGTGTCAGATTTAACAAATTGATGAGAGGTGATTATGCCCCACCAGAATATCCCAATGACACCCAAGAAAAACATCGCCCTGGTAGCCCATGACAATATGAAAGACGATCTCCTTGAATGGTCGCGCCATAATCGCGAGTTACTCACTCGCCATCACCTCTATGCAACTGGCACAACTGGCCGGATGCTGGAAAACGATTTAGATCTTCCCATCAGCAAGCTGCTCAGCGGTCCGCTCGGAGGCGACCAACAAATTGGCGCTAAAATTGCTGAGGGAGAAATTAATGTTTTAATTTTCTTCTGGGATCCCTTGGAACCACAACCCCACGATCCCGATGTTAAAGCATTGCTGCGCATGGCTCAAGTATGGAATATTCCTATGGCAACCAATCGTGCTTCAGCAGATTTCATCATTACTTCATCATTGATGAAAGAATCCTATACCAGGTTGGTCCCCCAATTTAATCGGCCAATTATCAATTTGTAATTTCTGTGGTTGTAGTTTGTTTTCCTATGATGGAAAACAAACTACAACGATCGGACGATCACGCATTTGAGTTAAAAACACCACACGCTCTTCTCGCGCATCTTTGGACAATCTTAGGGTTTGGATCAAGTCTTCTGGGAGAATGGGTGAGCCCCGTTTTTTGACAGTCACAAGGCCGACATTTCGCTCCCGCAGGTAAGTTCGTAATTTTTTGAGCTGAAACGGAAACCAAGCTTCAACCTCCCATACCCTAGCAAAGGGAGTGGTTTTCTTTTTATTGGCGGTAAGATAAGCAATATCCTGATCAATTTGGGCCGCGCCTAACCGCACCATCAGAGCCTGAACCATCCCTGCTCGTATGATAGCTGGATTTGGCTCATAGAAATATTGTAATGGCTGTGCCATTGCCAATGTGGGACGCCGGGAGGGTTCAATCGGAGTGATATCGTCCACCATCATATGCGGACCTGGTAAAACAGTTGCTCGACGTTGCCCCGCTTTTAGTGGTCCAAACCACAAAACAGCTTCTTTTAACTCACCTCGAAAAGAGATGAACTCAATTTCCGCATCGTATCCAAACAGTTCGCGCTTGTTGACTGCTGGAGAAATCTTCACCCCGAGAGCAGGATAATATTTCAACCACTCTGCAATAATTTGAAGAGGTGGAATATATTTTCTAACCGAGGAGATGCGACGACCATTGAGACGTCTCGCAGGGTCAAAAAAAATGGCTACGGTTGGATATTCCAAACACGGGAAGGAACTTTCCAAATCAGTTTTTATCAAGGGCACATCTAAATTTAAGGCCCTCATATTTGCTTGGGCCATTGCCAAGCGTAATGGATCACGATCGATGCCGATTACAGGTGCAATCTCAGCTATTGACAGTGTATCTCCACCGATTGAACAACCTAAATCCGCGATTTGAGCATAACCTCGATAACGTTCAGCGCGATAAGACGAAACTTCATAGCCGGAGGCTTGTTCCAATGCTTCGCGGGTAAAATACATTTTGTCAGCCTGTGGGAATTTTGTTGTTGCCTCACCCCTTAAAATTGCTGTTTTGAGCGCTGTTCTGGCAAGCTCACGAGGAAACGCTTTACTCAAATTCTGAAATAAAGAAAGAAAATCCTTCTCCTGAGGTTGCATTTCCATCGCCGAACGTAAAGCATCCTGCCCGATAGGATCAAGTAATTCTCGAAAGTTTATTAGGTCCATAATAAAGATTATTGCCTTCTTTTCTGGTCAAATTCAGAAATTTGCAACAGTTGGTAGTTTACCCTAAAAATATAAAATGAGTGGGAGATAATGATAACCTAATGGATTCGAACCAACTACATCTTCTGTGCAACAGGAATTCAGTAAATGCTTAATAAGTCTATTCCTTGAATATATATCATAAGTCTGCGGGAAAGCCATTTGCTAGGTTATTTTGCTCATGAATTCAAAGCTTTTGGATCCCGGCAGCACCAAGTATGTAGAAGGAATGTTGAGCAAGGGTACTTCGCTTAGTGAGTAAGATGTGGTGCAATATTCGGCAAAACATATCCATTGAAAAGGTTGATTTCAGATTTCAGTCGTGTAACTTCCGCGTTACAGCCCTTTGCTATTCTGAAAACGCAACTAATAGATTTTATATGTTTTTGAATTTTAAGGATCCAACAATATCATAATAGATAAATTTTGTTCCGAAATCTTGGTAAAATGAATAAAAAGTCAAACACGAATTTAAGGAGGCAACAAAATGGATTGGACCAAGCAAAACGAAGAGATGTTTAAAACCTGGACAAAGGCGCAAACCAAAATGTGGGAAGCTTACACCGATAGCGTCTCAAATTTCGGTAAATCCCCCGGGGAGAAAGTCTGGGGGCAGACTGTTGCTACTGGTGAGGAACTGGTTAAGAATTCCCTGGCTGCGCAGGCCGAATGGATGAAAACCTGGGCCGAAAACTTTAAATCACTGGACGGAATGCCTGAGCAGTCAACTGAAGCGCTGAAACAATTTCAAGAGATGACAGAAAGGTGGGCAGCTACACAAGAAAATCTCTGGGCTGCCTGGTTCGATATGCTCAAAAAATTCGATCCATCCCAATTCGACGGGCATGCCCAAGGATCCATTCCAGGCATGGCAGGAGAGTACCAAACAGGTCATGGATATGCAAATGGAGTGGACCCGCGCCTGGATGGAGCAATTCACACCAGATCAGGAAGATTGAGATGGACTGGGCCGAATATACCAAATCCATGACTGATGCCTGGGTCGATGCACAGAAAACATTGTGGGAGACCTGGGCTGAAATGATGGTTAATCAGCCAAAGTCGGACACAAGGTCCACCGCAACGGATCTGACCAGCTTATGGACAAAAATCGCACAACAAAATATGCAATCCTGGGAAACTGGAGCTGCACCTATCGCCAAAGCCACAACCGAGCAGTTCCTTGCGGTAGGAGAAACCTCGATCCGCTTTCTGGAATTTTCAGCCCGCCTCTGGGAAGCATTAGGCCCTGAGATTGAAGCGGGTGACGACTGGACCACTACGCTGGAGAAGTCCTTTGAAAGCTTCCGTGCTCAAGTGATCCAATTCCCAGAGTTTGCACAAGGTACCGCCCAGGATATCCAGGGATTGTGGGAACAATATACCGAGCAGTGGGGACGTTTTGGGCAACCTTGGTTGTGTTGCCTTCCAAAGGCTCCTGAATACTATGCCCGAATGATGAGTGGCGATAATTCTGCCATGATCGGCTTGAGCAATCTATATCGGGATGCTTATCAGCAAACCTTGGCACAGGTAGTTGCCAGCCCAGGTTTGGGGATGAACCGGGAATTCAACGAGAAATTCCAGTTGGGTTTCGATGCCTGGGTTTCATGGCAGTTGGCCACCTTCGAATATCAGGGGATTTTGAGCCAGATTTGGGATCAGGCCATCCAGCAATTCCAAGACGATATCATTTCTCTGGCAGAAAAGGGTGAGAAAATAGAAACGCTTCAAGACTTTATCTTGTTGTGGACCCGAGGCGCTGAAAATGTCTTCACGGAGGCGTTCCGCACCGATGAATATGTCTTGGCTCAGGGACAAATGTTGAACACTGCCTTGGCTTATCGGGTTCGAGAGCGAGAGATCATTGAGGTTTTCTTAAAGCTGTACGACCTCCCTACCCGGAGCGAGTTGGATGAAACCCATCGACGCATTTATGAACTTCGCAAGGAAGTTAAAGCGCTGCACAAGGAATTGGAAGCCCACAAGAAAACCATCGCTGAAATAACTCCTCAACCAGAAGGAGATCAGTCATGACCTTCCCTATTCAAATCCGACCGACGGATGCCATTCAAGAAATGCTGGAATTGACCCAGAAAGCTACTCAGAACCTCAGCCAATTCCGCGACGAAGATATTCAAATCGGTACAACCCCCAAAGAAGCAGTCTATCGAGAAGATAATCTTATTCTCTACCACTACACACCCACTGTCAAAAAGCCTTTCAAAATTCCGGTTTTGATCGTCTATGCCCTGGTCAACCGACCATACATGGTTGATCTTCAGGAAAGCCGTTCTCTGGTACTCAATTTGCTTGCCGAAGGAATTGACGTTTACCTGGTCGATTGGGGTTATCCACAAAAAGGTGACCGCTGGTTGACGATTGATGACTACGTTAATGGTTATATCGACAATTGTGTGGATTTTCTACGGAAAAGCCACGAGTTGGAAGCGATCAATATCCTCAGCATCTGCCAGGGTGGCAGCTTGAGCCTTTGTTATACGGCACTGCATCCTGAAAAAGTTAAAAACTTAATTACAATGGTGGCTCCAGTCGACTTTCATACCTGCGACGGCATGTTGAACCTTTGGTCAGGATGCACCCACGGACCTGACAGTATGGATGTGGACACCATGGTAGATGCCTTAGGCAATATCCCCGGTGACTTCATGAATTTCGGCTACCTCATGCTAAAACCTTTCCAACTCAATGTGGAAAAATATATCGGCATGGCAGATATTCTGGACGATGAAGCCAAACTGATCAACTTTTTGCGCATGGAAAAATGGATTTTCGACAGTCCAGATCAGGCTGGTGAAACCTTCCGTCAATTTCTCAAAGATTTCTACCAGGAGAATAAGCTCATCAAAGGAGAAGTTGAACTGGGTGGACGTCGGGTAGATTTGAAGAATATCACCATCCCAGTGCTGAACCTTTATGCTGAGAAAGATCACTTAGTTCCCCCAGCTTCATCTATAGCCCTGGAAGAATATGTCGGAACCGATGATTACACGGTCCGTGCTTTCCCAGTTGGGCATATTGGGATGTACGTCAGTGGCAGGGTGCAAAAAGACCTTCCGCCAACGATAGCCAAATGGATTAAAAAACGAGCTTGACCATTATTTTGTAAAACTAAAAACTACCAATAGCAACTCGAAATGAAATCTAGGGGGATTCAGTTGCTGATTTTTCACGTTAAACGAAATTTTTTGAGTTAAATACGGAGGCGCAGATATGGGGGGATGGTTTTGCTAGGTTTGCTACTCAGTGGTATGATTTCTGATATATTTTAATTGTTAATTCCCTTCTATAATGAGAATTTCACAAGTACTCAACACAAAAATATCCCCACCGCGAAGAACAAGACACATCCTGGTTAGAGAGCGTGTGGTTGAGGCTTTATCTGCAGCCCTGGAATACAGGCTGACCTTGCTTCAGGCTGGTGCAGGATATGGAAAAAGTACAGCACTAGCAACCTTTGCTGAAACGAATTCTCCATCCATCTGGTATCACATCACAGAGGAAGATCGGGATCCATTTGTATTTCTTTTGCATATTTGTTATGCAACCTTGCATACATTTCCTAACCTGAGTAGTTTGCCAATTCCATTCCTTGAGAATTGGGATAGCACCCATGGTCCTCTATTGGCGAGGGAAGTTGTTTTCCAATATATCAATTCGATCAGCGAAGGTTTACCCGAACCAACCTTGTTGATCTTAGATGATGTTCACTTAATCTCCGATATTGATGAGATCGCTCATATTCTTGACCGGCTAATCAGCCTTGCCCCGCCCGACTTGCATATCGTGATATCATCTCGACCCACATTTTCAGTTCCAAATTTGTACCGATGGCGCTCTTTAGGACAAGTATTAACGATCGATCAATCCGAGTTGGCATTCACATCCGATGAGATCGCAGAGCTCTTTGAAAACACCTACCATTATCAGCTGACAAAAGAGGATGTAGAAGATTTATCTCTGATGACAGAAGGCTGGGCAATCACGCTGCAACTCATTTGGCAGAGCCTAAAAAGCGGAGCGATCAAGTCTGTGCGTGAGGCACTAACCCGGCAAACATCTTCCTTGGAGATCTTGTTTGAAGTCTTGATGAAGGAAGTTTTTCTACGGCAGCCTGAGGATATGCAAGCTTTCCTGTGCAATACTGCTCCGCTGCGGATCATGGATGCTCAAGTTTGTGATGCACTCCGTGATGCTTCCGACAGTGCTGCCATGTTATCCGACCTTCGGCATCGAGAAATGTTTGTCTATGATGCCGGAAATGATGGCCTACGTTATCATCATATCTTCCGTGAATTTCTATTGGATCAATCAGAAGATGATCAACTGTATGTCTGGCATCAAAGGGCTGCAGAGCATTACCAGGAGCAAGCCAACTTCGACTGAGCAATTTATCATTTATTACAGGCCCAAGCGTTCTCGGAGGCAGCAGATTTATTGAGGGAGTATGGAAGAATCCTACTCTCTTCGGGGCGCTTGGATACGCTGGCTTCATACCTGGACGCACTTCCCCCCGAAACCCTCCATCAATCCGTTTCTCTTTTATCCTTTCTGGGTGACTTGGCACGATTGCACAGCCGATTTTATGAAGCACTTGGCTGGTATCAAGAAGCAGAAGTCCTATGGCGGGAGCGTGGAAATTTAGAAGGGGTCGGACGTGCTCTGCGAGGACAGGCGCGCGTATATTTAGATACCGTCAACCCCAAACGAGCCGAGGAATTGCTGCAGCAAGCCCTTCGACTAAGCGATGGCACCGCTGATCGAGAAGCACAGGCACGGCTTTACTTATTGCTTGCGGAAAACAAACTTAATGCGGGTAAGGTCAATGAGGGCAGAAAAACTACGACAACAAGCCGCGGCACTGCAACGCGAAGGACCTGCTGATTTACAGCTTATGATCCGGGTGTTATTGCGTACAGGACGTCTGGCAGAAGCCAGGGACAAACTTGAGGAACTGGTCGAAGAGGAAAACCAAGATCCCATTCGAACACCCCGTTCACACAGAGAAACTCAACTGTTGTTGTCTATTATTTCTGCCTTGCAAGGCCAATCTGAAGAAGCCAATCAGGCTGCTGTTGAGGGAATTCAGCGTGGGAAAGATTTAGGATCTCCATTTATCATTGCTGTGGCCTATATGCGGCAAGGACACGCTTTTTTACTCCAGGAGGACCCTGAACGTTATAACAAAGCACATCAGGTGTTTGAAGATGCTATCCAAATCAGCCGCAAAATTGCAGTCCCTCGTCTCCGCATAGAAGCTTACTGGGGCCTCTGCCAGACTCTCGGACGCCAGGGTGCCTTGATCGAAGCAGCCAAAGCAGCACAAGATGGTCTAGAAATCTCTACTCAAGTTGGTGATGAGTGGATTGCTTCTTTGATTCGGTTGGCAATGGGTGCTAACTATACATTGGCAAAAGACTATCATACAGCAGCCAAATGGCTCGGACAAGCCTTACACGGCTTCCAGGAATGCAGCGATCCTTTCGGGGATACAGTCGCCCGATTATGGCTCTGCCTGGGATGGTTTCAGCAGAATAATATTGAAAAGCTTTCCCAGACCCTTCCAGATGTATTGTCAGCCTGTCTACAACATGGCTATGATTTCCTTTTCACACGTCCAACTTTACTCGGTCCGGTTGATGAGCGTGCCCTGGTTCCACTGTTGATTTTGGCTCGAGATGAAGGGTGGCGGGAATCCTGATGCTACCAAACTACTCCAGGGATTGGGGTTATCTGCCATCACACATCACCCGGGATATCAATTGAGAGTTGTAACCCTGGGAAGTTTTCAAGTTTGGCGAGGTGATCATCTTATTCCCTATAATGGATGGCGCCGTGCAAAAAGCAGACAGCTTTTTCAACTCTTAATTACTTATCGCCATTCGCCTCTAGATCGAGATCAGATCTGCGAACATCTCTGGCCAGATACGGAGCCAAAGGTGGTTCACCGGAATTTCAAAGTCGCGCTCAACACGCTTTACAATGTACTGGAACCTGATCGTCTCCCGGGTAACGATTTAGCTTATATCTTGAGAGAAGGATCCGTTTATGGGATTTACCCTCACGCCGATATCCGGTTGGACGTTGATCTTTTCACAAAAGCCGTCCAAGATGTCAGGGATCACTTGCTAAAAGATTTCGATCCATCGCAAGATAAAATCAGGCAAGCGCTGGCGTTATTTAGGGGGGAATTTCTGCCGGATACCCGATATGAAACATGGTCTGCAATTGAACGGGAACACCTGACGGTCCTTTTCCTGCAAACGGCTGATTTGCCTGTGAATTCTTCTTGAAGCGTGGTTCTTTCGATGAAGTCATCGGCCTCTGCCAACAAATTTTGACCCAGGATAATTGTTGGGAACCTGCTTACCGTTATTTGATGATGGCATATCACGAATTAGGGGATCATGGTCATATGGCACGCGCTTATCAAAAATGTCTCGAGACCCTTCGAGATGAGTTGGATGTTTCACCAGCAGCAGAAACCTTATCTCTCTACAAACATTTCACCTCCTGACCTGATTTCAAAAAACAACTTGTAACCCCCTTGTTACGCCCCTTTGTTATCTTATTTAACGAGGGGCTTTCATTTTTGGGCAAATTTATAGGAAGAGAAAGGCAAATCTTATGACAGACAACCCGAAAATCCAGCGCTTACGCCAACTCAAAGAAGAAGCACATCAAGGTGGTGGGAAAGAGCGCATCGCAAAACAACACCAAAAGGGACGTTTGACAGCCCGTGAGCGCATCGAGTTACTCCTCGATCGAGGATCTTTCCGTGAGGTAGATGCTTTTGTCACTCATCGCACCACAGATTTCGGATTGGATCAACGCAAATATCTCAGCGATAGCGTTGTGACGGGTTGGGGTACGATCAAAAAACGCTTAGTGTATGTCTTTGCGCAAGATTTCACTGTTTTTGGAGGCAGCCTGGGGGAAGCTCACGCCGAGAAGATTGTCAAGATTATGGATATAGCCATGAAAAACGGCGCCCCAGTGATTGGCCTGAATGATTCAGGGGGTGCGCGCATTCAGGAAGGTGTAGTATCCCTCGGAGGCTACGCTGATATTTTTTTGAGGAATACGCTGGCTTCAGGTGTGATCCCTCAAATCAGCGTGATTATGGGCCCCTGTGCCGGAGGCGCAGTTTATTCCCCGGCCATCACTGATTTCATCATCATGGTGCGCGGCTCTTCATATATGTTCATCACCGGGCCGGACGTGGTAAAAACCGTTACACATGAAGAAGTTTCTTTCGAAGAATTGGGAGGTGCAGACGTACACGCCGAAATGTCGGGTGTTTGTCACATTGCAGCCGACAGCGAAGCCAGTGCACTCGCCCAAGTTCAGAAGCTAATGAGCTTTTTTCCTCGAAACAATATGGAAGACCCACCCTTTATCCCCAGCGGGGATGATCCGCTCCGGCGGGAAGCCACCCTCGACTCGCTGGTGCCCGACGATCCCAGCAAACCCTATGACATCAAAGATGCTATAGAGCTAATTGTCGATAATGGAGATTTTCTGGAAATTCACGCAGCCTTTGCGATGAATATCGTGGTCGGGTTTGCCCGTTTGGGCGGGCACAGCATCGGCATTGTCGCGAACCAGCCTGCTGTTTTGGCTGGGGTGCTGGATATCGACTCATCTGAAAAAGGCGCCCGTTTTGTGCGTTTTTGCGACGCCTTCAACATCCCCATTCTGACATTTGTAGATGTGCCGGGATTCTTACCAGGCACCGATCAGGAACATCACGGCATCATCCGCTCTGGGGCCAAACTGCTCTATGCCTTTTGCGAGGCGACCGTCCCCAAAATGACGGTGATCACGCGCAAAGCCTATGGTGGAGCTTACGATGTGATGAGCAGTAAGCATATCCGCGGTGATCTAAACCTGGCCTGGCCCAGCGCTGAACTTGCCGTCATGGGGCCTGAAGGTGCAGTCGAGATCATTTTTCGGCGGGAATTGGCAAGCTCCGAGAATGCAGAAAAGAGGAAACAAGAACTCGTTGCTGATTACAGAGAAAAATTTGCCAATCCATACGTGGCGGCTTCACGCGGTTATATCGATGATATCATCGAACCTCGCGACACTCGCCCACGCTTGATCAACGCCTTGGAGATGCTCTCGAATAAGCGAGATCTTAACCCGCCGAAGAAACACGGCTGCATTCCACTCTAGTTAACGGCTTGGGTATATACCAAGTATTCTACCTATCGCAGCTCAGCTTCACAGGTCCATAGGAGTTTTTATGTTCACCAAAGTTTTAATTGCGAACCGTGGCGAAATTGCTGTCCGAGTTATCCGCGCTTGTCATGAACTGGGTCTCCGAACAGCAGCAGTTTATTCTACTGTTGATCGCCAGGCACTGCATGTGCGGTATGCGGATGAAGCCCATTTCTTGGGCCCCGCGCCTGCGCGAGATTCATATTTACGTGGTGACAAAATCATCGAGATTGCCAAGCAATGTGGCGCAGGGGCAATCCATCCTGGTTATGGTTTCTTGGCCGAACGAGCTGATTTTGCCCAGGATGTTCTGGATGCCGGCCTGGCTTTTATCGGTCCAAAACCATCCTCGATTGCGGCGATGGGTGATAAAGCGGTCGCCCGTGCTACGGTTGCCTCAGCTGGGTTGCCAGTTGTGCCTGGCACGGAGGGAGAGGGTGATCTTCGGGATGAAGATTTACTCAAGATTGCTCCCCAAATCGGGTTTCCTTTGTTGATCAAAGCGACTGCTGGAGGGGGGGGTAAAGGGATGCGCGAGGTCGGTGATCTTGACGAAATGACCCCATTGCTGGCTTCTGCGCGGCGTGAGGCCGAAGCCGCCTTTGGAGATGGAAATGTTTACCTGGAGAAACTTGTCGAAGGTGCGCACCATATCGAATTCCAGATTTTGGCTGACCATTTCGGAAACGTGATCCACCTTGGGGAGCGCGAATGTTCGATTCAACGGCGTCATCAGAAATTACTTGAAGAATCTCCCTCACCCTTTATCGGTGATGATTTTGCATTGCGCCAGCACATGGGTGAAGTTGCCGTCCGGGCAGCTCGAGCGGTGGATTATGCAAACGCCGGGACCATTGAATTTTTAGTGGATCAGGAAAAGAATTTTTATTTTTTGGAGATGAACACTCGTCTTCAGGTTGAGCATCCGATTACAGAAGAAGTCACCGGGGTGGATATCGTCAAAGAGCAGATCAGGATTGCCCGCGGCCGCCCACTGAAACATAAACAGGATGATATTCGGATGAACGGCTGGGCTTTGGAATGCCGAATCAATGCTGAGGATCCACACCTCGATTTTATGCCTTCGACGGGACGCATCCAACACATGCTGCTCCCAACCGGCCCGGGTGTGCGCATTGACACCGGCGTGTATTCGGGTTTCGAGATTTCTCCCTATTACGACTCATTGATCAGTAAATTAGTCATCCACGGTGAAACACGCGCCGAGGCGATTTTGCGTATGCGGCGGGCCTTAGAGGAATATCGCATCATCGGCATCAGTACCAATATTCCTTTCCACCAAAACCTGATGGATTCTCACCGCTTCATGGCTGGACGTTACGACACACAGTTCGTAGAGCAGCGTTTTTCAATGCAGCAAGCAGACCTCAGCCGGAAATCATATCCTAACATCGCAGCGATCATTTCTACCCTGGTTGCCCACCAAGAAATGCAACGTGCGGCGAATATTATTCAACAGGATCAAGGAAGTTCCAGTAATTGGAAATGGGGCAGCCGCAGTGGGCGTAGGTGCAATTGAGGGGCAGTCCGCAGGCAAGCGAGGAAAAATGAAATATATTACATCGACACAAGGTCAGGAATTTGAAATAGAAATATTGGATGAACATCTTATTGCGGTGGATGGTAAAACCTACGAAATAAGTTTTGAGGCCATCACCGGACAACCTATTTTTTCCTTGTTGATCGACCGTGAATCCTACGATGCTTATGTTTATGAGGGCGATGATGGTTGGGAAGTATTGCTTCGCGGGACACTTTACCAGACGGAGGTGGTCGATGAACGCGAGTACCGTTTAGGGGCGGCCTTCGAAAATGGGCTGACTCAAAGCGGTGAGTTTTTCCTCAAAGCACCCATGCCGGGTTTGGTAATTGATATTCGAGTTCGAGATGGTCAGGATGTCAAAAAAGGGGATGTACTGATGGTTTTAGAATCAATGAAAATGCAAAATGAGTTGAAGTCACCCCAAGCTGGGGTCGTCTCGAGGATCCGGGTCGAAGTGGGTGACCATGTCGAACGCAAACAAACATTAATAAGCGTTTTGTAACTATCTTGTTACGGTATTTTGTTATCCTTCAAACGATAAGCCGCGATCATAAGTGATCTTCCACAAACACGAGTATGGCATGAACAAACCATTGGGAAAGACGTCGAATACCCAAATCGTTTCTTTTGTTATTCGCTTTGTACAGGATCAAAATAAAGGAACGGAGGAATCTGTCCCCTACCGTGGGGCAATCCGGCATATACAAACTGACCAGGAATTTCAATTCACCCATTGGGAAGACGCAGTACATTTTATTCAGCAATTTGTTTCCATTGACCAGGCGTCTAAGAAGCTTGGGAGAAACAACACATAATATTCAACAAAGGAGATTTTCATGCGCATGAAAAACAAAGTTGTCCTCATAACCGGCGGAGCCGCGGGAATCGGTAAAGCCACAGCCCAGCGTTTCGTTGAAGAAGGCGCTACCGTCGTCATCTGTGATATCAATGAAGAAGCCGGGCAAAAAACACTCGAAGAACTGGGACCAACAGCCGCTTTTTTCAAGGTTGATATTGTCAATCGGGATGAGGTCCAGAAATGGGTCGATGAAGTAGTTGCTAAATACGGACGTGTGGACGTTCTCGTCAACAACGCCGGGATTATCCGTGATGGACAGCTCGTCAAAGTCAAGGATGGTGAACTCATTGGTCAAATGTCTGAAAATAATTTCGACCAAGTGATATCGGTCAATCTCAAAGGAACCTTCAACTGCGGCCAGGCTGTTGCCCCAGTCATGATCAAACAAGGTGGCGGAGTCATCCTGAACGCTACCTCCGTTGTAGGCCTGGATGGTAATTTTGGCCAGACGAACTATGTTGCTACGAAAGCTGGCGTCATCGGCATGACAAAAGTGTGGGCACGTGAACTCGGGCGCTTTGGGGTTCGGGCGAACGCCGTGGCCCCAGGATTTACAGCAACTGAAATCTTGATCACCATGCCAGAGAAAATCATCGAAGGGATGAAAGCCCGCACCCCTTTGCGTCGATTGGGCGAACCGCGCGACATTGCCAATGCCTATCTCTTCCTGGCATCTGACGAAGCCGCCTTTATCACGGGTACAACGCTGCGGGTTGACGGCGGCATCGTGGTTGGGACCTAATATGGCACGTCATCCCCAAATCCTTGCCACAGGCAGCTACGTTCCAGAACGCATCGTAACGAATGCCGAAGTCGATACGATGATGGGTGAATTGACCAACCAATGGCTGCTGGAGAATGTGGGAATACGCGAACGCCGCTGGATGTCACCTGAGCAGACCACTTCAGATCTGATTACCGCTGCATCGAAAAAAGCTTTAGAACGGGCTGGAGTTTCAGGTGCTGACCTCGACCTGATCATCATCTCTACAGACACGCCAGATTACCTTTCTCCCTCAACCTCAGTTGTTGTTCAAGATAAACTTGATGCGGAAAAGGCGGGTTGTTACGATGTTAATTCAGCCTGTGCAGGCTGGGTTACCGCTCTCGACCAGGGTGCGCGCTACCTGATGACCGAACCTGATTACAAATATATCCTCGTGGCAGGTGGTTACGGTATGAGTTGTTATCTCGATTTCAGTGATAAAAAGACCGCTAATCTATTTGCGGATGGTGCTGGCGCCGTGGTCTTGGGGCTAGGTGATGAACCTGGTTTTTTGGCTAGTAATCTATTGGCAGTTGGTGCGTACCACGATGCTTTAGGAATTTACACCGGTGGAGCATTCCGCCCCTGCACACCCAAAAACATGGAAACTTTTGGCTCACCAAAAGTTGAGTTCGTCCGCAAATTCCCTAAAACCTTCAATACCGAATACTGGCCTAAACTGATGCAGGGTGCGCTGGATAAAGTTAATCTCACATTTGATGATGTAGATTATTTTTTCTTTACCCAACTGAACTTACGGACAATCGAATATATGATGGACTTGCTCCAACAGCCGATCACCAAAACGCATTGGATCATGCAAAAATGGGGTTATACCGGATCCCCTTGTGTCATCATGGCCCTGGATGATGCCATCGATCAGGGTAAGGGTCCACAACCCGGTGACACTATCTTGTTCTGTGCCAGTGGTGGTGGGATCACCATGGCTGCTTCCGTCTGGCAATGGAACGCAGCGTAAATACGAAAATATGATGTCAAACAAAAATTTTAACCCTTCAAAAACTGGCTTTGTGGATGTCGAAAACGGGACTCGCAAAATCTATTGGGAGTATTTCGGTGAAGGTGACAAGGAAGTGGCGGTTTTCCTCAACGGTTTGGCGATGCTGACAAAATCTTGGTACCGCACCGTACCCTTCCTGCAATCGGATTATGATATCCTGCTCTACGACTATTTCGGACAGGGGCAATCATCCCAGGAAGACGAGCCGTATTTCATCAATAAACTCGCCGATTATTTGATTGAAGTGATGGATACCATCGGTGTTGATAAGATCCATCCCATTGGTGTTTCTTATGGTGGTTTTATTGGGGCCGAGTTAGGACGCCTGCATCAAGACCGCCTGCACACCCTGACCCTTTCTGGAATCTTGCTGACCCGCGAGACCCTCTTTCAAATGTATCATGATATTTCCCTTCGCTTCTACCATTCAACGGATGAAGTTTTCGATATCTACACTCAATACCTGTACGAAAAAACATTTGGCGAAAATATCTCACGCAAAATTTACGGAGAGGCCATGGAGCGGGGACGATTCAAATTTTACGATCGGTACAAAGATAAGAAATACTGCCTTATTCGTCTGACCGAAGCGCAAGACCCATTTTTCGAGAATATTGATCAGCATCCTGAGGCGTACCGCAGCGTGATGACACCAACCTTGATCCTCACCGGTGAGCAAGATCGCGCCATTCCTCCCTGGCAGCAAACCAAAATGGTAGATATCTTGCCTAACAGCCGCCAGATCATGGTGCCAGATTGCGGTCATATGACATATATGGAAAGACCCGATTTCTTCTGGCCGACGTTACGGAAATTCTTGTCTGCGAAATCAGTTGATTTTTTGGTAGAAAGCGGGAAGTCGGAAGTGGGAGCTTGCAATGCTTGATAAAGTAAAAAACTATCGTGATTTGAAGGTCTGGCAGAGGGGCATTGACTTAGTCAAGACCATATACCTTCTAACAAGAAACTTCCCGAAACACGAAATATATGGGTTGACAAGCCAAATTCAGCGTTCAGTTGTTTCAGTGCCTTCAAATATCGCAGAGGGACAGACACGAAACTCAACCCCTGATTTTCGGCGTTTTCTCTTTTTTGCGCAAAGCTCGCTCTCAGAAGTTGATACCCAAATTGTGATCGCCCAGGAGTTGGGCTACGTAGAGAAAGAAGCAGGTGCAGAAGTTGAGGTACAAATTCTAGAATTAAGGTGAATGTTCTACGCCTTAATCAACAGCCTCCCCAAAAAATGACTGCCTACTTCTCACATCCTACTTTCCACTTAACAGGAGGTTAATGATGTACATCGGTGATTATCTCGGCCGCCGAGAAATCTATTCCCCAGATAAACTTGCCATCATCGACGCTGGCAAAGACCCCGAACTACGTCTGACTTACAAAGAATGGAATCAGCGCGTTAATCGGCTGGCAAATTGGCTCAGGGACACTGCCCAAATTGGTTTTCAGGATCGCGTTGCCATCCTTGCCAAAGATGGGATCGAGCACCTTGACCTGTTTTACGCTTGCGGCAAACTTGGTGCTATCCATACCGCACTCAACTGGCGGTTGCACTGGCGCGAACTCGTTGGCCTGATTAAAGACACCACACCTACCGTTTTGATCTATTCTGAAGATTTCAATGGAGTCGTCACAGAAATTGAAAGAGCGACCCGCAACCACACTTTTGAAATCCAACATTATATCCACATCGATGGCCCGGGGCTCTCCAATAGCTTGCAATATGAAGAGGCCCTCCAATCCGCGCCGGACACCCCTGTCATTACTGAGCGATTGAATAAGGAAGATACCGCCTGCCTGCTCTTCACTGGGGGCACTACTGGTCTCCCCAAAGGCGCGCAGATCAGCCATCGGCAAATTTGCTGGAACGTGCTAAATACCGTCATCCACGATCTGACGCATGACGATAATTACCTCTGTGTCTTCCCGCTATTTCATGCTGGCGGTCTGTTCGCCTATATCTCATCCCAGGTGGTCTTCGGTAACACGACGATTCTGACACGGGAGTTTAACCCCCAACAAGTACTAGAGCTGATTGAGCGGGAGGCGGTAACGGTTTTCGCAGCTGTACCCACGATGTACCAGATGTTAACCCAGGCTCCAAATTGGAAGACTGCCGATCTGAGCAGCCTGCGCTTCTGTACCAGCGGCGGTGCACCGTTGCCGGTGCCTCTGGTAGAACAATATACGGTTGAAAAAAACATCCGCTTCAAGCAAGGTTTTGGTATGACAGAATTCGGTCCTGGTTTGTTTGCCCTGCCACCAGAAGATGCGATTCGCAAGGCGGGCAGCATTGGCAGGCCAAATTACTTTATCGATGTACGCGTAGTTGACGATAAAAACAACCCTCTCGGTCCCAACCAGGTTGGCGAATTGATTTTACGTGGCCCGTCTGGATTTTCGGGGTATTGGAAAAAACCCGAAGAATCTTCCGCAGTCCTAGACGAGGACGGCTGGTTCCACACTGGAGATATTGTTGAATATGACGATGAATGGTACTTCTATGTGCGCGACCGCAAAAAGGATATGTTTATTTCAGGGGCTGAAAATGTCTACCCTGTCGAAATTGAAAATAACCTCTACAAACATCCGGCTGTCCATATGTGTGCCGTAATCGGTGTTCCCGATGATACCTGGGGTGAGGTCGGAAAAGCCTGTGTGGTCCTTAAACCCGGTATGGAAGCCAGCGAAGAAGAATTGATCGAGCACATGCGCGGTAACCTGGCGCGCTATAAAGTCCCTAAGAGTGTCGAGATTATGGATGCACTACCATTATCGGGGATGGGAAAGATTTTAAAACGAGATTTACGAGAGCAGTTTGTTCAGAAATAGAAAGGAGTTTCTCATGGCAACCGTACCTACTTTACCTGGAATCGAATCCAAAATGGTCCAAACATCACGAATAAACACTCATGTATTATTAAGTGGCCCTGATACCGGAATCCCGGTGGTTTTTGTTCATGGAAATTTTTCAGCAGCCACGTACTGGGAAGAAACCATGTTGGCTATGCCGGAAAAATATCGTTGCATCGCGCCTGATTTACGTGGTTTTGGTGATACTGAAGATATACGCATCAAGGGCAGTCGAGGCGCCCGAGATTGGTCTGATGATTTGAAAACGCTCTCCGACGAATTCGGAGACAGACCCGGTCACCTGGTAGGTTGGTCACTTGGGGCAGCAGTTTTGATGCAATTTGCCATTGACTATCCTGAATTGGTGGCCTCGCTTGCCTTTATCAATCCCGTAAGCCCCTACGGGTTTGGGGGGACTAAGGGAGTTGAAGGGTCTCCATGTTACGCAGATTTTGGCGGATCAGGGGGAGGTGTCGTCAATCCTGAATTTGTGAAACGCATCAAAGCAGGCGATCGCAGTGAGGAGGACCCCAACTCACCTCGTAATGTGATCAATGCTTTTTACTATAAGCCTCCATTCCAAGCCAAAAGGGAGGAGGAATTCCTCAGCGCTGCACTGCTTGAAAAGATGGGCGATGATCGTTACCCCGGTGATATGACACCATCCAAAAACTGGCCGAATGTTGCTCCAGGAAAATGGGGTCCAATCAATGCCACAGCTCCAAAATATTTCAACACAAGTGGAATTGTAGATTTGCCCCAAAAACCTCGGGTTTTATGGGTGCGGGGTGATGCAGACATGATTGTGTCTGACAACTCAATGTTTGATTTTGGAGCCTTGGGGAAATTAGAACTCGTTCCCGGATGGCCTGGCGATGACATTTATCCTCCCCAACCGATGGTCTCGCAAATGCGTGCGGTGTTGGAAAAATACAAGGCAAATGGCGGAGATTTCCGTGAAATCGTAATCGCCGATGCTGCGCACGGTCCCCATATCGAAAAGCCAGATGAGTTCCTATCAGCCTTTACATCGTTCTTAGATGAATAAATCAAATTTGCCAACAACCGAGTGAAGAAATGAAAGAATCCACCTTGCAAGGAGTACATTATGACCGTTAAAAAACTCAACCGAGGAGTTGCCGTTGTCGGCACAGGGATGAGTAAATTTGGAGCTTTCCCCGGACTCTCAACTCGTGACCTGTTCGTACAAGCCTTTCAGGAGATGCGCGGATCGGTGGATAAAGATTTCGACCCAAAAGATATCGAAGCGCTATACATCGGAAATTACAGCAGCGATCTCTTCGAAGGCCAGGGACATACAGCCGCGCTCATGGCTGACTGGACCGGTTTAGCGCCGCGCCCAGCCACGCGCATCGAAGATGCTTGCGCCAGCAGCGGCGTGGCTTTGCGCCAGGGCATTCTTGCGATCGCCTCCGGGCTTTATGATATTGTGTTGGTAGGCGGCATCGAAAAAATGTCTGATTTGCCGACCTCTGAAGTTACCGATACCTTAGCAACCGCCAGTGATATGCTCTACGAAGTGCCGGCAGGATTCACCTTCCCGGGTTTTTATGCCGCGATGGCAACTGCCTATATGCAAAAATACGGCGCTTCTCCAGAAACCTTTATGCGGGTGGGGATAAAAAATCATGAGAATGGTGCTCTCAACGAAAAAGCTCAATTTGGTTCCACCATTCGCAAGGTGATGGAGGGCAAAGTGGCGAAGGCAAAGGCGAAGGGTTACCCCGAACCGACCTGGGTAGACGAAATGGAATTCTTGCATGATGATCGCGCTAACCCGGTGATCGCCTGGCCGATGAGGCTTTTTGATTGCTCGCCAATCTCTGATGGGGCCGCGGCGATATTATTGGTTGCAAGTGAATTGGCCACAAAATTCAGCGATACTCCGCTGGACATTATAGGTTTCGGTCAAGCCAGCGATGTAGCACTGCACGATCGTAAAGATGTGACCGGTCTAAGAGCAGCCCAGATTGCCGGCAAAGAAGCTTATGAAATGGCCGGTGTAACTCCCGAAGATATACAGGTGGCCGAGGTGCATGATTGCTTCACAATCGCAGAAGTAATCGCCAGCGAGGATTTGGGTTTCTTCTCCCTGGGTGAGGGCTATAAAGCAGCCGAGGATGGACGTACTGCCCGACTTGGGTCACGACCCATCAACACCTCTGGCGGTTTAAAGTCGAAGGGGCATCCGGTAGGAGCTTCAGGGGCTGGACAAGTCGTCGAAATCTGGAAACAACTTCGAGGTCAGGCTGGTGAACGTCAGGTTCCCGGCAATCCATCTTTAGGGCTGACTCACAATGTAGGTGGAACCGGGCAGACCGCGGTGGTCCATATCTTCGAGAGGAAATAATGCGAGGCACAAATATGTCAACACAATCATTTTCACAAGCAGCCTTCACACAACATTTGAGCGAACGCAAAATCATGGGCGCCCGCTGCCAGGCCTGCGATACGCTCTACCTGCCCCCGCGCCCGATGTGTGCGGAATGCTTTGGCTCGGAAATGGCCTGGATGGAGGTTCCGGATGGTGGCAAACTAGTGGCTTTCACCATCATCCATATCGCGCCGACGGCGATGATCGAAGCCGGCTATGGACGCGACAAACCATATTGCTCTGGTATCGTGGAATTGGAAAACGGGCTGGCGATCAGCGCACAAATTTTGGGTCTGGATGCAACAAAACCCGAAGAGATCAAGATCGGTACCCCATTGAAAGCTGAGTTTGTAGAACGCGGGGAAGGTGAAGAGAAGACTACCTTCCTGGCTTTTCGAGTAGTGTGAGCCTTCCAAATTTATACCTATGCCATCCATTTCTAGGAGCCTCTGATGCCGGTCACCCGTGCAAATGATATTGACCTCTATTATGAGTTCCACGGGCCAGAGACCGCCCCTGTTTTGGTGCTCAATAACGGGATACTGATGAATGCAGCCACTAGCTGGGCTTACCAGACGACGGCACTTTCGAAGAATTATCGCGTGCTTCAATACGACTGCCGTGGACAGGGGCAATCCGATCACCCCGATGAACTGTATTCCATGGAACTTCATGCAGATGATTTGGCAGAGCTCCTTGAGACGTTGGAAATCGATGCCGCGCATATTGCTGGAATTTCGTATGGTGGAGAGGTCGCTCAAGCATTTGCCCTGAAATACCCGGCTAAAACCAGAAGCCTGATCCTGATAGACACAGTCAGCGAGGTTGGCCCAGAGCTTCGCCTGGTGATTGAAAGCTGGGTGGATGCCCTCAGAGCGGAAGACCCGATGGCTTTTTTTCATGCTACCGTTCCCTGGAATTTTTCGCCAGACTGGATTGCAGCCAATACCCAAATTCTAGATGATGCCAAAAAGCGATACGAAGACCTCGATTTTCCTGCGGTGATGCGGCTTTGTGAGGCTTTCCTAGCGGTGGATTTCACCGAACGGTTGCGTGAGATTATAGCCCCAACTTGTATCATGGTCGGCGAGTTGGATCTCATCAAAGGAATCAGCTATGCGAAGATTATCAAAGCTGCCATTCCGCAAGCGGAGCTGCATATATTGGAGGGTTCTGGCCACGCCAGTTGTTGGGAACGCCCCGAGGAATTTAATTCCGTTGTTACGGGCTTCTTAGCCAAGCAATTTGTAACTGGCTAGAAACTCGATTTTGCTAGAATGAATATATTCTGGAGATACATTATTACTACTTGTTATTTTGAATATTATACGCTCTGTATCTCAAAAGAATTTGTGGAGGAGAGGTATGCATGCCGCTGATCTACTGAGCAAACGGGCGGATTTAACCCCAGATCGAGTTCGCGCTGGTCGAGTTGGAAACGGACAAGCGATTGACTTACGCGGAACTCAACGAACGTGCCAATCAACTGGCAAATTTCATGCTTAATGAATTGGGGGTTAAACCCGGTGATCGGGTTTCTATTTTGGCCAAAAACAGCATTGTCTACCTCGATCTATTTTATGGGCTGCCAAAAATTGGGGCTATCTTTGCCCCTTTCAACTGGCGGCTCACCCCCATCGAGTTGACTTATATGATCAACGACCTGGAACCGAAAGTCTTGATCTGCGAACCAGATTTTGTACCAACTATTGAAGCGATGCAAGGGGACATCGATGTTCCGCAGCTTATCTCCCTGCGGGGGGCAAAGATTGAGGGAGCAGTAAATTACGAGGCGGTAAATCAGCCCAAAAATCCGAGCCTGAACGTCCACCTTTGAACGGAGAATCCCCGTATTGCATTCTGTATACCTCAGGGACAACGGGGCATCCCAAAGGCGCGATTATTCCCCACCGGCAAATCCTTTTTAACTGCATCAACACCGTCGTCAGTTGGGGGTTGACCGAGAAAGATATTTCTCCCGTCTATACGCCCCTATTCCATGCTGGAGGATTGTTTGCCTTCCTCACACCGATACTTTATGTGGGTGGCCGCATTATCCTGGCCCGCGATTTCGACCCGGAAGTTTCGTTGAAGTGGATATTGGAGGAAGAGTGCACGGTTATTTTAGGCGTGCCGACTCTCTTCCAGATGTGGATGAACTCGGATTATTTTGAGCAGGCTGATTTCAGTAAGGTGCACTTTTTCATCAGCGGCGGAGCGCCTTGCCCTCCCAAATTGATGCATCAATGGCGGGAAAAGAAGGGCATTATTTTCCGGCAGGGCTATGGTCTAACCGAGGTGGGGGCGAACTGCTTCAGTATGACGGATGAGGATTCGGTGCCTAAAACCGGTGCGGTAGGTAAGCCCATCTTCCACAGCAAAATGCGAGTTGTGGATCCTGAAAGTGGTAAGGATATGCCCATTGGGGAGGCGGGAGAACTGCTGATTTGGGGACCGCATGTTTGTTCGGGTTATTGGCGCAACCCGGAGGCGACTGCAGAATCGATTGAAGAAGGTTGGTTCCATACCGGTGATATGGTTCACCAGGATGAAGCTGGTTTTTACTATATCGATGGCCGCTACAAGGATATGATCAAAAGTGGGGGAGAGAATATTTATGCCGCGGAAGTAGAAAATATTTATCGTCGACACCCCGCTATCAAGGATGCTGCATTGGTCGGTATGCCTGACGAAAAATGGGGTGAAGTTGGATTGATGGTGCTCATCCTCGAGAAGGATGCACAGGTTGACGAGGATACATTGAAAGCTTTTGCTCGTCAAAATTTAGCCAAATATAAAATTCCCAAAAAGATAATTATTGCTGAAACCCTGCCCTACAGCCCTTATGGTAAAGTTGAGAAAACTAAATTGCGTGAAAAGTATGTTTGTGAGTAGTTTGACAATGTCACATTAACGTCACTGAGAGTGGAGCCTACCCTGAACCATTTGAAGGATCAACGGAACGTGGAAATCTGCTGCGCTGAGGAGATTGCCGCACTCCGCACTGCTCCGTTCGCAATGACGCCCAATTTGATTTGTGACATTATCAGGGTAGCTAGAGGAGATATTATGAAAATCCCCGTAATGGATAGTATTACAGAAAAAACGATCGAGAGTGAACGCATCGTCACACGGGTATTGTTCAGCGGACCAGATGATGGCGTCCCAGTTCTTTTTTTACACGGCAATGTTTCCTCCGCTACCTGGTGGGAGGAAACCATGGTCAGCTTACCCGATGCTTATCGCGGTATCGCGCCAGATCAACGTGGTTTTGGCGCGGCCGACCCGGAAAAGAAAATCGATGCGACCCGCGGCATGGGTGATCTGGCTGATGATGCTCTGGCACTCCTCGATCAACTGGGGTACGAGAGAGTTCATATCGTTGGCAACTCTTTGGGGGGGATGGTCGTGTGGCGGCTGATGATGAAAGCCTCAAACCGGTTTTTGACAGCTACGTTAGTGGACCCAGGATCACCTTTTGGGTTTGGCGCCACTCGCGATGTCGAGGGTACGCCAACCAACCCAGATTTTGCCGGCTCGGGAGGTGGCCTGACCAACCCGGAATTGATCCGCCTGATGAAAGCGGATGAAATGAGTGCCGAGAATCCATTCTCCCCTCGGGCGGCTTTGCGAACGCTGCTGGTAAAACCTCCTTTCATCCCCAAGCAAGAGGATGAACTGGTGATGTCTATGTTATCCACGCATCTTGGGAAACATGCCATCCCTGGGGATGCTGTCCAATCCATTCACTGGCCGCATATGGCCCCGGGTGTTTGGGGCGCGACCAACGCGACCTCACCCAAATACGCGGGTGTGGTCGAAAAAATCGTAAATTGTGACCCCAAACTAAAAATCCTTTGGATTCGAGGCAGTCACGATTTGGTTGTCTCAGATACCGCGGCCGCTGACCCTGGCTATTTGGGCAAAATGGGTTTGCTGCCAGGTTGGCCAGGGGAAGATGAATATCCACCCCAACCTATGGTTGGGCAAACCCGCGCTGTCCTGGAAAAATATGCAGCTGGTGGGGGGAGCTTTGAAGAAGTCATCATCCAGGATGCCGGTCATATTCCGTTTATCGAGAAACCAGAACAATTCAATCTGGCGCTGCACGCACATATCAAGTAAATCGCAGGATCACAAAATCAAAATACCTTTTTTATAGGAGGTGATGCCCAGAAAATGATCCCTATCTCAGAGAAAATACCCGTTATCTTTAACAACTCAAAAAAAAAAGGAGATAGAAGATACGATGGCTACAAAAAATAAACTGTGGATACTATTCACAGTAATGATCATAACAACGATGTTATTGGTGGCTTGCCAATCAGCAGCTACAGAAGCCCCTACAGAAGAGGCAATGCCGGAAGAAGAGGCAATGCCGGAAGAAGAGGCGCTGCCTGACGAAGAGGTAGCCATGCCCGAGGGAGAGATGGGAGTGGCCTGTGACGAGCCGATTAAGGTGGGTTTGATCACAGATGGCACCGGGTCATTGGCGATCTACGGGGCGCATATCATTCGCAGCTTCATGCTGGGGATGGAATACGCCACAGGTGCGCCGGGCAGTGTCGGAGAAGTCTTCACCGTCGAAAATGACCGCAACACCTTCACCCTGGATGGCTGTGAGATCGAGATCCTCCTCGGCGACGACCAGACCAACCCCGATCTGACCACTTCCATCGCCCGCGAGTTCATCGAGGTCGAAGGCGTCGATGTGCTGGTGGGCACAGTGAGTTCGGGCAACACCGCCACCTTGCAAGAGATCGCGGCCGAGAACCAAATTCCGTTGATCGTCGCTCCGGCGGCCGCCAACGATATCACCGGGGTGAACTTCAACGAGTACACCTTCCGCACCAGCCGCGAGAACTACCAGGATGCCATGGCCCTGTGTGAGTATGTCACCCAGGAATATGACACCTTTGTGCAGATTGCCCCAGATTACAGCTTTGGCTGGGGTGGGGCCGCGGCTTATCGGGATGCCTGCACGCTGTTTGGTGGCACCTTCCCGGTGGATGATGTCTTTGCCCCCTTTGACACCACCGACTTCACACCCTACATGGAGCAGCTCCTGGATTCAGGAGCCGAGGCCTGGATTCCCACCTGGGCAGGTGGCGGCTTCATCGCCATCATGCAGGCTGCAGTAGACCTGGGTGTGGTGGACGAAATGGATATGGCCGCTTCCTTCGTGGATAACGTGGCCCTGCCCGCCTTCTTTGGCAACTCCATCGGCTCTACGGGCTCGATCCTGTACCACTACTCCGCCCCGGATAACGCCGTCAACGACTGGCTGATCGCCGAGACCCAGGCCCGCTATGGGGTCTATCCCGACCTCTTCGACGGTGATGGCGCCAACGCGGCCATCATGCTGGTCGAAGGTCTGAAAGCCACCGGTGGTGATGCCAGTGCGGCCGCCTTGATCGGCGTCTGGGAAGGCCTCGAATTCGAAGGCCCCAAGGGCACCGTCTACGTCCGGCCGGAAGATCATGTCGCCATCCAGGATATGTACGTTATGAAATTGCTCAACGTTGATGATCCAGACGCCATGTTCTTCGAGTACATCACCACTACCCGTCCGGAACCCCCCTGCTTGCTGCCCGAAGCCCTCCAAGATCGCTGTGGCGGCCTCCCCTATGGCAGCCTTACCGGGGAAGTTGTTGCTAAGGCCGAACCCGAACCTCCTGCAGAGGAGATGGGAGTGGCCTGTGACGAGCCGATTAAGGTGGGTTTGATCACAGATGGCACCGGGTCATTGGCGATCTACGGGGCGCATATCATTCGCAGCTTCATGCTGGGGATGGAATACGCCACAGGTGCGCCGGGCAGTGTCGGAGAAGTCTTCACCGTCGAAAATGACCGCAACACCTTCACCCTGGATGGCTGTGAGATCGAGATCCTCCTCGGCGACGACCAGACCAACCCCGATCTGACCACTTCCATCGCCCGCGAGTTCATCGAGGTCGAAGGCGTCGATGTGCTGGTGGGCACAGTGAGTTCGGGCAACACCGCCACCTTGCAAGAGATCGCGGCCGAGAACCAAATTCCGTTGATCGTCGCTCCGGCGGCCGCCAACGATATCACCGGGGTGAACTTCAACGAGTACACCTTCCGCACCAGCCGCGAGAACTACCAGGATGCCATGGCCCTGTGTGAGTATGTCACCCAGGAATATGACACCTTTGTGCAGATTGCCCCAGATTACAGCTTTGGCTGGGGTGGGGCCGCGGCTTATCGGGATGCCTGCACGCTGTTTGGTGGCACCTTCCCGGTGGATGATGTCTTTGCCCCCTTTGACACCACCGACTTCACACCCTACATGGAGCAGCTCCTGGATTCAGGAGCCGAGGCCTGGATTCCCACCTGGGCAGGTGGCGGCTTCATCGCCATCATGCAGGCTGCAGTAGACCTGGGTGTGGTGGACGAAATGGATATGGCCGCTTCCTTCGTGGATAACGTGGCCCTGCCCGCCTTCTTTGGCAACTCCATCGGCTCTACGGGCTCGATCCTGTACCACTACTCCGCCCCGGATAACGCCGTCAACGACTGGCTGATCGCCGAGACCCAGGCCCGCTATGGGGTCTATCCCGACCTCTTCGACGGTGATGGCGCCAACGCGGCCATCATGCTGGTCGAAGGTCTGAAAGCCACCGGTGGTGATGCCAGTGCGGCCGCCTTGATCGGCGTCTGGGAAGGCCTCGAATTCGAAGGCCCCAAGGGCACCGTCTACGTCCGGCCGGAAGATCATGTCGCCATCCAGGATATGTACGTTATGAAATTGCTCAACGTTGATGATCCAGACGCCATGTTCTTCGAGTACATCACCACTACCCGTCCGGAACCCCCCTGCTTGCTGCCCGAAGCCCTCCAAGATCGCTGTGGCGGCCTCCCCTATGGCAGCCTCACCGGGGAGTGAGGGGAATGAAAAGCTGTAACTGAAGGTAAGATAAAATCAATCAGCCCACGCAATAAAGCTGATGTGTTGCAGCAAAAACTAATATACTTGTCAGACCTGACAGGTTTTCGAAAACCTGTCAGGTCTACATCGTACGGAATAAGCTATGGATCCTGAGATCATTTTCGAAACACAGAACCTGCGAAAAGAGTTTGGTGCATTGGTGGCGGTTAACGATATCAATATTCGAGTAAAGCCGAACACAATTCACTCCATTATTGGACCAAATGGCGCTGGAAAGACCACTTTCTTCAATCTCTTAAGTGGCAATCTAGACCCCTCAGCAGGTCGTGTATTTTATAAAGGGCGAAATATTACCCAACTCCCGCTGCACCGTACCGCCCATCTTGGGATCGGACGGTCCTTCCAGATCACCAATATCTTCTCAAACTTAACTGTGTTGGAAAATATCCGGCTGGCAAGTCAAGCCCTGGGAAGCGGCAATTTCAATTTTATGCGTTCTCACAAGCATTTTAAAGAATTCGAAGAACGCGCCTGGGAAGTTATCCTGTTGGTTGGGTTAGAAGAAGATGCTCTTAGTCTGGCGCGCGCGCTGCCGCATGGCGGTCAACGCAAACTTGAATTCGGCATCATCCTGGCCGGTGATCCCGAAGTTCTGCTGCTTGATGAACCTACCGCGGGGATGGCAGCTGAACAAGTCCCCGAATTGATCCAGTTGATCCGAGAAGTTCAAGAGAGCGGTAATAAAACGGTGATGCTTGTCGAACACAATATGAATGTGGTAATGAGCATCTCCGAAACGATCACTGTAATGCATCTAGGCCAGGTATTGGCTGAAGGCACACCAGCCGAGATTGCAGCCAATGAGGTTGTCCAGAGTGCCTACTTGGGACAATTGTATGGCGATCTCTCGAAGAGCCAATAGCTGGTGATCAACAATCGAGTAGAGATCAACAATAATTCTGATAGAAAGTTTGCCTAGAATTAATTTTCGAGTAATAGAGACCATCAGCTGGACAAATCTTAAACATTATCCGGTGGACAGACACCGAAAATTCAGAAATGAAAAACGGACAATGCTAAATGAATGACAAAACAAGGAACCGTTATGGAAAATGATCATCTTCTGGAAGTGCGCGATATTCACACTTTCATTGGACAGTTCCACATCCTCCAGGGCGTATCGCTTGAAATTCCCAAAGGGACCATTGTCGCGCTATTAGGACGTAATGGCGCTGGAAAAACAACAACGCTAAAATCCATCTTGGGATTGACACCACCCAACCAGGGAGAGGTGATCTTCGCGGGGGAAGAGATTCAGAACCGGCACAGTTACGATATTGCCAGTATGGGAATCGGTTTCGTACCAGAACATCGGGCCATCTTCCGTGATCTGAGCGTTTTAGAAAATCTTCGGATTGCAGAACGCCAGAAGGGTGACCTGGAGAAAAAAGAAGGCTTTATCTTCTCCCTTTTTCCAGATCTAAAACGTCTGATCAAGCTGCCCGGAAATAACCTATCCGGCGGCCAACAGCAGATGCTGGCAATTGCGCGGGCATTGGTTCCTGATAACAGACTGCTGCTTATCGATGAACCTAGCGAAGGCCTGGCACCGGTGCTTATCGAGCAGATGATGGAAGCTATCCGCCAGCTTTCTGCCGATACGACGATCTTACTTGTCGAACAAAATTTCATTGTCGCCAGCCAGTTGGCTGAGAGTTACGTAATCATTGAAGAGGGGCACTCTGCTAAGGCCGGCAAGATGGCTGAGTTGGTTAATGATGCCGAAACCATCCACCGCTACCTTGAAGCCGCCTAAAGGAGAAGGATAAAATATGACAGCAATACGCGCATCCTTCCAGAAAAATCGCACGCTCTGGATTACCCTCTTAGCCCTGATTGTTTTGTTCATCATTGCCGTCAGAGGTATGGTTGATGTGGAAGCAGATGGGGGCGAACGCTATAAAGATGTGGTGATCACAATCTTGCGAGGTTTATCTACCGGCTCAATTATCTTCCTGGTCGCTGCGGGGTTTTCGATTATCTTCGGCCTGATGAATGTGCTTAATATGGCGCACGGGGCGCTCTTTATGGTCGGTGCCTATGTGGGTTGGACAGTTGCCGTTCGTCCAGATACTGCAGTAGATACTTTTGCTTTGATCCTTATGTTGACCTCAGGATTTGCATTGATCCCCCTTTGGGATCAAATGATCAGAAAGCGAAAGTTTTCTCCGCTGGTTAAACGGATCTGGCCCTGGGTTGGTCTCCTTTTCACTTTTATTGTGATGGGTTATTTCTTACCCAAATATCCAATCACGAGTTGGGATGTAGGATCTTATGAACTCAGCCCGGTCAACTATGCTTTTGCTGCCAGCCAGGGAAATTTAATTTTGCCAGACTCCGAACAATTCGTAGATATCTCGCCATTAATCGGGTTAGGTGGCTTACTTCTCGGCAGTGTTTTAGCTGGCCTTAGTGCTGCCGGGTTTATTGCCAACCGGCGGCAGGTCACCTCTGGTCCATCTTCCAAATTGGAAACTTTTTCTTGGAAACCGCTGATCACCGCAATTTCTCTTTTTCTGTTCGGAATCGTAATCTTCATTTTCAAGACACCGATCTCACTTTTCTTGATCAGTTTGGATAGCACATGGCTGTTTATCCTCGCAATCATCGTGGCGATCGCATCGGGTGTCGGGCTGGGGATTTTGATCGAATCGCTGTTAATTCGGCCTATTTATGAGTCGCATATGTATGTGCTGATGCTCACCATGGGGATCAATGCCATCATTATCGAGGTGGTGCGATCGATTTGGGGAGCGCCCGAATTTACCATGCACAGGCCCTCTATCTTTGCTGGAACGGGTGAAGGTTGCCCGGCAGAAAGTTTGAGCGCATTTCTTGAATATAATTGTTCTACCATCAAGGTTTTGGGGGGACGGGTGCGAACGTACAACGAAATCTTTATCACGCTGTTAGGTTTTGTGGTGTTGATCGCAGTATGGCTGCTGCTGCAGCGTACACGACTGGGAATGATTGTCCGGGCGGGTGTGCAGGATGGTGAAATGGTACAGGCTCTGGGGATCAATGTGCAACGCATTTTCACGATCGTGTTTGCTCTGGGGGTTGGGCTGGCAGCCTTGGGCGGGGTCGTCGGAGCACCATCTACCGGGTTGACGACCACACTTGGGGATAGCTTACTCATCAATCTGCTGGTTGCCCTGGCAATTGGCGGATTGACAAGTTATCCTGGCGCTGCAATTGGTGCACTCATCGTGGGGTTGTTGCAGCAATTCATCATCAAGTATGGACAAATTGGCATTAACATCCCATTTATGGAAGAACCATTCAAACCATCTCCACCCTTGGTTCCAGCGATGACCGTTCTGTTGATGGTTATCATCCTGCTGGTCATGCCAAATGGCCTGTTGGGTAGGAAGGAGTGAGAGATGGATAATTCCAAACAAAACTCCTTCAAAATAATAATCCGGCAAAATAGGGGAGTGCTTTTTACGATCCTGGGCTTAATCTTGCTGCCTTTTGTGATCGCCTTGATCGATGGACAACCTCTCAGCAGCGTATTTGCCAATGAACCCGGCCAATCCAAGTTCTATCAAGGGTTGGCTATCGAGATTTTCATCTTGGCAATTTACGCATTGAGTTATGATCTGCTGCTGGGATATACCGGGCTGCTTTCCTTCGGCCACGCGATGTTTTTCGGTGTTGGTGCGTATCTGACAGGCATTATGCTAAAAACCTTCGGGTGGAGCCTCCTGCCAATCTTGGGAGTGGTGGCGGTTGCCGGCGTTTTGATGGCCTTGCTTTTTAGCATCGTCCTGCCGCGCGTCAAAGGTATTACTTTTGCCCTGGTGACACTGGGAATTGCCCAGGTATTCTATATCATCATCCAATCGCGCGAAATGGCAAATTACGCCGGTGCTGAAATAGGCCTACAGGGCGTAACACCACCGGATTTTCTAAATCCAGTTGACCAACGCCTGCGAGTATATTTTATTTGTATTATTGTTTTGTTCCTGGTTTATTTTTTCTACAAGCGTTTTGTAGACTCCCCTACTGGCCATGTTTGTGTTGCCATCCGAGAAAATGAAGACCGGGCCACCATGCTGGGGTTCAACACCTTTTATTTTAAACTGACCGTCCTGATTGTCTCTGCCATTACGGCTGCGTTTGCCGGGACGATGCATGCACTCTTTAATCCCATCATCCGACCGGGGATCGCTAGCTCACACTACACTATTGCCGCCCTGCTGATGATATTGATTGGTGGTATTGGTACGCTCGATGGTGCCATTATTGGGGCGGCAACTTTCAGGCTGCTCTCATTTTGGCTCGAAAAGTGGTTCGGCGGTGAATCACAGGTGATTATCGGTGTGGTGTATATCTTGCTGGTCCTATTCTTCCCTTATGGTATTGTCGGAACCTGGAGGATGAAGCAATTTCAAATCAAAGCCGGATGGAAACGTTTTATTAAATTTTTTAAAAGCAAATTTAATCGATGGGATATCAATGGTGTAAACAGTGAGGTTTATCCAGGTCTTTCATCTTGGTGACGGCTTCGTTGATCACAAAGCTCTCAGCGATCAAAAAGCGACAGTAATTTCGCAGAAAGCTAAATTTCATAATGAGGCTGCCGTAGGCCGCACTCTCACATAGTCGGAACTCTTGAGGTCATTTACGCCCAGGTATTCCTTCATCAATTGGGATACGGTTTCTAAGGGGGAGATCACCCTCTCTTTTATGGTGATAAGCTGAACTCTGCTTCTTCGAAGGGGATCGCTTCTGCCCATTTGGTTGCAAACAGGGCCTGATATTCTTCAATTGCTGCCGGGTTATTTGTTACCAGGGCATATTCGGCCAACCCATTTTCACCCCATGAACTATAGTGCATATTCATGCTGCCGATGATCAACATGCTTTCGTCGATCAAGGTCGATTTTGCATGCAGTTTGCCATCGTAGAAACGCAGATCCACCCGGTCACTCAGCCCAAGGCTGTCAAGATAGTTGAGCAGTACATTTGCCGCCACCCGGTTTTCCAGCCCGTTGCTGTTGGAAGTTTCCATGATGACGCGAACCTGAGCCTGATTTTTTTCGACCGCCTCAATCAGGGCGTCCATCCAGGGCAAAGCATTCTCGATCGTGCAGACATCTGGGAAGATGATATTGACCATGCAGATCATATCTAACGAGAAGTTGACGTGGATCATGTCAATGGTCTCCTCAGCCGAAGACAGACTCGCAGCTATAAAAGTATCCGCTTCTTTGAAATCCTTGGTGCGGTAGATTGAAAAAGTATGGTCGCTCCCTTCTGGCGGTAGATACGTACGTAAAACTTCAGGCACATGACTGCTGACACCGACAACGGGCTGGCAGGTATCTTCCCAATCGCTTCCATCCGCCGGAAAATAGTCACAGTAAATCTGGTTCGCGCCGCTCCACATATCGTCGAAGGCACTGATAGCATCCTGCGCCGCCGGACCCGTGATCTGCAGACCCAGATCCAACATATCGAAACCCAACCCGGAGGGGTGATCGATCGGCAGGTGCAGATATCCATAGTTAAAACCGACCCCCAAAACTTTTTTTCCATCGACCACCACAAACTTGGTGTGGGCGTGCGGGTAAGTACCGGGATAATTGGCTACCTCCAAGCGCCAGCCAATTTCCGGATCGACCATCTTTTCGACTCCCGCATCCCGAAAATCCGTAAGGGCCCCATAGATTTGGTCGCCGTAGGTAAAAGTACTCAACTCCGGATAGTTGCCCAGCAGAATCTTAACCGTCATGCCGCGTGGATAGTCTTCAGGGTTGGATTTTACTTTCTGGTAAAGATTAGCCACACCTTTAGCTAAGACACTGCCCGGGCTGGGCGGCGCGTAGTTGGCTTCATATTGCATGGTTGTAAATAAAATTTCATACTGGGCTTCATCAACTATTGCTGCCAGGTAATCAAAGGCCCCATCCCGGGTAGGGGCCAAGTCGCTGTAATCAGGCTCAGGATTGGGAGTGTAATCGATGCGCTCATATTGGTTCCGGCAGTAGGGCACCTCTATTCCATCAGGCCGCAGTTTTTTTTCCAATACCGCGGTTAATCCGGCCAATTCAAGATAGGAGAGATCGGCATCGTCACACTGATAATTTTCCTGGATCGAAACCATCATCTCTTGATCCGCATCCGCCCACACGAGGTTGAGATTACCTTGTGAATCGGCTGTCATTACCGGGGTTACGGCTCCAATGGTGCGAGCTACAATCGCAGCTTCGCTCCAGCCATCGGATGTGCGAATGCTCTCCACGAGCAGACTATCTGAACGCTCAATTGCGGTGGTATCACGAATCTCATGCGTGTACCAGACCAGATGAGGCTGGTTTTTGTTATCCATTGCTAGAGTTGGGGTACTTGTACACCCTGGAAACTGGATTTCTTCAGGATCTTCATCCCCCTGCTGGAAATGAATAATCCCATCATGACACCAGGCCTGGTATTCGGTTTGATCTGCCCCCTTAACGGAAACTTTTTCTTGGTCGGACTGTGGGAGTGAGATCCCCTGATCACCAGTGTAAGGTTGGGCTGGAGTCCAATGCACACCCACAGTTACTGGAATGAGTTTTGAATTTAATTGGATCGCGTTGATCGTCAGGAAAGTGCTGATCAATTCCAGCCCACGGATCGCTGCTAAGGTTAGTACTATACCGAGGACCGCCACGGTAATCGTCTGCCATCTGTGTGGAAAGACATAAAGTGCAGGATCTTCTTCACGTTCTGCACGGACAGCCAATCGGCCATGCGCATACCCTAAAGTACCACCGCCTAGGAAAAAAGGTGACAGCAAGCCGATCAGCAAGATGAAGGCTGTTAGAATGGGATAAGTTTTGTACCCTTCGGTGGGGTTCAAATAGCGTAGCAGCACCCCTAAAATAACCCCACCCATCATAAACCCGAGCGTTGTGGAAAGGAATATCCGCCAGCTATGGCGCAGTTTGACGCTCATCAAAGCCTGAAAAATGCCCGTTAGCAAGCCAAAAACCAATCCAAAAAGGCCGAAGAGGGTGCCAAATTGCTCGATCTGACCAGTACTGAAATTATTGTATAGGCCAATAAAACCGATCAGCAGGATGAACACTAGAACTAATAAACTTGTACTGATCGCAAATGCAATTGCGCTGCTGGCAATCAGCCGGGAACGGTGGGTGGTATTCATAATTCGGGCTAGGAACCAACCGCCCATACCTCCGATCGTCGCGCCTCCCAAGGCTAACAGAAAACCAACGATCAGCAGCACACCTAACAACTGCAGGAAACTTTGGTTTTGATCGATCAGGCTGAATAGCTCGCGCACCACTCCGAGTTTCGATACCAGATAGATCACGAGCACTCCGGCAAGTGCCCCCAGTGTGTAACCGGCTCCGCCGATTAGAAAGTTGAGCAAATTGGTATTCTTTATTTTCATGATATTTCCTTTTATAGGCCAGATTACTCGTCAGCAAATTCCCTCTGCTTGGTCACGCAAAACTCATAAGTACTGAAGGGTAAATCAATTCCGGCCTCGGTAAGGGTAGCTTCCAGGGAGATATTGACCTTGTTGAGTAAATATTTTTTGTTGTGGTAGTCTTCAATCCACCAGCGCACGCGGACTTTTCTGGCTAAGTCGCCAAATTCCAAGGAAAAAACGTCCACATTTTTATCGGGCAGCACCCCGTCAACCCCGCGCACGGCATCCACAATCACCTGTTGAGCTTTGTCAGGGTCAGAGCCACAGGCCGCGGCCAAAAGAGTCATGGGCAGTAACACGGCAATGATCAGGATGGATCGGTATATTTTGGTGACGATTCGTGGGACGCTTTGGTATCTATCCCATACGGGCGTGTGATAAATTTCCACAATAAAGAAAAATGGTTGAAACTGGCGAAAAACCTAAAAATAATTATACTCCTTCTTTATAGCTCGGGATGGAAAATGAATGGGTCTCCGGGAAAAGCCATGGTTAATGGTGTCGGTAGGGTGTTTTGCTTTCCATTCTGGAATTATTCGTACATATTATTTGGGATCCAATTTTTGAGAACAAGTTAAAAAGCATCCGGTCCTCTGCAGCGGTCAGATGTACTTTCCACACGTTTTACCAGGGCATCCAAATCAATCAGCCGATTTTGACCCCTTTCAGTGCGCCTGAACACAGCATCCGCCGCAGGTATTGGATGTTGTAGTGGCTTCAGCGGCACCTTGCACCGTCATGTGCTGATGAATGAAAATCCCGGTATGTGATTGTTGAGAAATTAAATAAGATCATCCCGACCGCTCCTGTCCATATCGATCGGCAGTTCAGCTAACGGCAATTTTGCCGCCTTATCCCGCGGTTCAAAGCGGAGCATCGCGAAAGATTGATCGACCGGAACCGATTGCGGTTCGGGATGGGATTAATCTATCAAATCAATAGTAGATTTCATTAATAAAGCGCTTTAAATGCAAAGAGAACGGGATTTTTTATCCCGTTCTCAGTAAGCACAGCACAGCTTTGCGGCAGTGGGCGGTATTGGACGTGTTCCGAACCGCCTTCCCCATGGATATGAAGAAAAACCATGTTTGGGGGTCACTGTGTCTTGAAGGTATTCCATATTCGGAATAATAATTCTCACAACTGGATTCATCAAGTCACCCTGGCGTTATCAGGGCAATCGTATATTATGCCCCAGCAAGAACCTTAAGCAGATAATCTTCATTCCAACCGGACTGTAAACGCTTGGCTTTGATGCCGCCTTTGGCAGAAGTCTCTTGTTTCCCTTAAGAGCATTGGGATGATATGAGCAGATTAACCGCCATAGGGCGTAAAACCGTCAGGTTGGCTGGGGCATGCTCTTTGCGAACCCGGCTGCGATCTTCATTGAAAGCGATATCCAGGACCCACTGAAGCCCATTTCTAGTTGTCGTTGACAGGACGAGTAGCCTGCAAGTTTCGTTTGGCATTGGGCTCCAGGCTCGAGATGTAAAAACGTGTTTGGACGGTGTTTGGACGGTTTCTGCGCCAGCAATGCTGCGTTTGCGGACCAGCATCACGATGCTCTTCAGGTTCGTCCACTTCGGAGCCTGTCCCACACTTGCTAGATATGCAGGATCTGAAGTGGTCCAGCACGCACACACATCACTGCGGCCATGTCCTTTCTGGACTTCCTTGGCATACGCATTGGGTGTCTCTGGAAAGCCCTGTTGCTGGTCATAAGAGAACAGCATTTCTAGGTCGCGATACAGTTTCCCTTGATTGTGTTTGACCGCCAGGAGATAGTCACCTTCCGCCTGGGTAATCTGTCTGGCAATCTTGGTTTGGCTTCCAATGGCATCCACCCTCACAATGCCACCTTTGATCTCCAGCCGCCGCAACAACTCGGGGAGGGCGGTGATTTCATTGCTTTTCTCGGCTACTTGTCGTTGACCCAGCCCAAAGTGGTTCTGCTCTCCCCAGGCGCTCACCAGGTAGATCGCCCGTTTACCCTGACTGCGATCATGTGAACCACCCAGCTGTTTACCATCGCTGCCGCTTACCTGTCCTTGCATGATTTTGTGCAAAGCTTGGACCCACTTCGTGAAGCTGGCTTGGAATTCTTCAGCATCAATCTGTGAAAACACCCGGCCAAAGATGTCTAGCGCCGGTATCCCGTTCCCCAACCACAGATACTGGCTCAACCAGTGCAGTTTCTGATATCCACATTGCTCAATCTCGACCCAACCATCCGCACCACAGATCGTTCCCAGGAGGGCAATCACTATGATATCGAAGCAGCGGTGTTCGATATTTGGCCCTCTCGGATCCGTTACTTTGGAAAAGTGCTTTGCTAAGCTGCTTATCGGTTTGTCTACCATGGTAAGCCTCCATTGTTTTCTGGATTACCATTATCTCAGCTTTTTTTACATGCGATTGCCCTGGTGTTACCTAAATATTGAATCATGGTTATCTTACACAAGGTGACTCGAAAATCTGAAAAATCGTGTAAGATATACATATTATTTTGTGTAGGTAATCATCTAGGATAATAACTTGTCAGTATCTCTCATCACAACGAAACTTTTTATCCCTCCCACCCGGCCGGAAACCGTCCCACGACCGCGTCTGAATGAACGATTGGATGGAGGATTGCACCGAAAGTTAACCCTCATCTCTGCCCCGGCTGGTTTTGGCAAAACCACATTGGTGACTGATTGGTTGGAAAACTTACAGGGGGATGTTAAAATGTTAAAAATGAAACCCAAGCCAAAAATAAGATAGCCTGGTTGTCGCTAGACAAGAAGGATAGCACCCCCACACGCTTTCTAACTTACCTCGTCGCTGCTTTGCAGACGCTTGCACCGAATATTGGCGAAGGGGTGTTGGGTATGCTTCAATCTCCTCAACCACCGTCAACAGAATCAATTCTGACGACCTTGCTCAATGAGATTGCCATTTTTTCGGATAATTTCACCCTTGTCCTTGATGATTATCAGGTTATTGATGCCAAAGCAGTTGACGATGCTCTTGCCTATCTACTTGAGTACCTGCCACCGCAGATGCACCTGATCATCACCACCCGTGAGGACCCACAGCTACCCCTAGCCAGATTACGTGCTCGCGGCCAATTGTCCGAATTTCGTGCTGCGGATTTGCGTTTTACCACATCCGAAGCCGCTACATTTCTCAACCACGGGATGGGGCTAAATCTCTCGAAAGAAGACATCGCAGCCCTGGAAGCCCGCACCGAAGGTTGGATTGCAGGTCTGCAATTGGCAGCAATATCCATGCAGGGGCAAGACGCCACCAACTTCATTCAATCTTTTACTGGAAGTCATCATTTTGTATTGGATTATCTGGTTGAGGAAGTTTTGCAACAACAGCCTGAAAATATACAGGAGTTCTTATTACGCACATCAGTCCTCGATCACTTATGTGCTCCGCTCTGTGATGCGCTTTTGCCCGATTCTGATACTTCGGGGCAAGAGATGCTGGCATATCTTGAACGAGAAAATCTCTTCATTATTCCACTAGACAACGAACGGCGTTGGTATCGTTATCATCATCTCTTTGCTGATTTGCTACGTCAACGCCTGCTCCAGAATACGGGAAATGATATAAGCGCGGACAAATTACACATCCTCGCCAGCGTATGGTATGAAGAGAATGGTCTGGAGATTGAAGCTTTTCACCATGCTGTTGCCTCCAATGATATTAAGCGCGCCACGCGCTTGATGGAGGGAGGCGGAATGCCTCTGCACTTTCGTGGTGCTGTCACCCCTGTGTTGAGCTGGTTGGAGTCGCTACCAACAACGGTACTGGATGCCAAGCCCTCGTTATGGGTGATGTATGCCTCGGCGTTGTCTATGACAGGCCAAATATCCGGCATCGAAGAGAAATTGCAAGCTGCTGAAATAGCCCTGCAAGGTGTCGAGCAAGACGATATTGCCCGAAATACTATAGGTCATATTGCTGCCATAAGAGCCCTGATAGCTGCTGCTCAACACCATGTACAAACCATCATTACACAGTCACAGCGCGCTCTGGAGTACTTACACCCCGACAACCTGCCTGTTCGCACTGCTACTATCTGGAAACTGGGGTTTGCCTACCAGCTTCAGGGAGATCGTGCCGCAGCCAGCCGGGCCTATACCGAAGCCATATCGATCAGCCAGGCATCAGGGAATGCCATCATTAACATTTCAGCTTCACTCGGTCTCGGCCAAGTACAGGAAACAGAAAATCAGCTCCATCTCTCGGCCAAAACTTACCGCCGCGCGCTGCAACTAATAGGTGATCAGCTGCAACCCTCTGGGTGCGAAATACATCTTGGTCTAGCCCGTATATTCTATGAATGGAACGACGTAGATGCCGCACAAAAGCATGCGCACAAGTGTCTCCAACTGGCGCAGCAATTAGAAAATATTGACAGCTCCATTGCCAGTGAGGTATTTCTCGCCCGCCTGAAACTTTTTCAAGGAGATGTCGCCAGTGCGGCTGCGACTTTAGCCAAGGCCCATCAATCTGTGAGGCAGCATAACTTTGTGCACCAGATGTCTGAAGTTATTACTGCTCAAGTGATTACCTTGCTTAAGCAGGGTAATCTACCGAAAGCTGCTCATTTGGCTGAGAAGCACGAACTTCCTGTCAGCCAAGCACGGGTAAATCTGGCGCAGGGAGACACATTCGCAGCTTTGTCAGTGTTGCGTCCCCTACGAAAGCAAGTAGAAGCAAAGGGCGAAGCGGATAAATATCTCAAGATTATCATTCTACTGGCAGTCGCCCATCATGCGAATGGCGAAACCGACGAGGCCATCCTACTACTCGAGGAAGCAATGGGGCTGGCAGAACCGAACGGTTTTATCCGCATTTTTGTGGATGAAGGATTACCGATGGCGCAATTATTATCCGAAGCAGCAGCTCAGGGGATTATGCCCAACTATGTAAGTAAACTATTGGCTGTGTTTGAAGCTGAGAAGCAAAAAAACAATCTATCCCTATCACAACAATTAGTAGATCCCCTCAGCGAGCGTGAGCTAGAAATTCTAAACCTCATCGCTGCTGGGTTGAAAAATAAAGAAATCGCCGAGCAATTGATTATTAGTCTTAATACTGTGCTATACCACATCAAAAATATTTATAGAAAACTGGGCGTTAATAAACGCACGCTGGCTATCTCCAAAGCAAAAGAAATCAATCTGATTTAGGTTTCCTGCATTTTCCCCTCCTAAACTACAGCTTTTTATCCCAATAACCACAGTTTCCTGTGGGGGTTTATCGCGCTAATTGTTCTATAGTATGGGCACTATGAACGAACACATCCATTACCACATCAAAATCAAGGATCATTTGGATACCTGCTGGCAGGATTGGTTCGATGGCTTAGCCATCAGCCTGACCAATGACGGCAACACTATTTTAAGCGGTGTCATTGTAGATCAGGCTGCCCTGCACAGTGTATTGAAAAAGATTCGCAATTTGGGATTGACCATCATTTCGGTTAACCCACAAGGAAAAGGAGAAAACATATTGAAAACCAAAGAAATTGTAAAGATCGCAAGAATAGCTGGGGGCCTGTATTTTATTTACTTCGTAATTCACATCTTCGCAGATGTGTTCGGTCGTTCTAACATTATTGTGTTCGGAGATGCTGCCGCAACAGCCCAAAATATTATTTCTTCTGAGTGGCAATTTCGTGTCGGTATTATAAGCGATCTACTCGCGGCTATATTATTTTTTTTGACGGCCTGGGCTTTATTTGGGTTGTTAAAATCGGTTAATAAAAACCTTGCTTTGCTGTTCTTGTTATTAAATCTGGGCGGTGTCACTATCCAATGTTTTAGTGATCTTTTTCTGTTTGCCAGCCAACTGCTTTTGAATGGTGCTGATTACTTGAAAGTATTCCAGGCCGATCAACTGCAAGCTCTGGCAATGTTATTTCTGTATTTATACAAAAATGGGTTCATGATCGCCCAAATATTTTATGGTGCTTGGCTCTTTCCGCTTGGTTATTTGGTTTTCAAATCGGGCTTCCTTCCCAAAATTTTGGGCATCGTGCTGATGGTACATTGCGTTACCTGGTTGATGACTTCTATTCAGTTCTTCCTTTTCCCGGGCTTCAATGCAATCACCTATATCAGCTATCCGCTTGGATTTATTGCGGAATTTGGGCTTACTTTTTGGCTTTTGATTAAGGGCGTAAAAGGCCAACAACTAACTACAACGGAGGTAATCTGATGACTGGAAACAATATGGCTACTTTAAAGTGTAAGGATACCCACATGAAGGCGATTGTATACGCAAAATTTGGCCCACCCGAGGTGCTTCATCTTCAAGAGGTAGAAAAGCCCACCCCTAAAGCGAATGATGTGCTGATAAAAATAGTTGCGACAACAGTCGTAAAAGAAGATCCAGATATGAGGGCTTCCCCAGGTTTTAATGGATTCCTGAAACCCAGAAATCCGATTTTGGGTCAAGAGATGGCAGGGGAAATCGAATCTATCGGCAAAGATGTGACCCGATTCAAACCAGGCGACCAGGTATATGGCTTCGATATGTTTGGCGCTTATGCTGAATACAAATGCATGCCTGAAAACGGAGCGCTGACCATAAAACCGGCCAATATGAGCTATGAAGAGGCGGCCAGCGTCCCGAATGGGGCATTAACCGCGCTGCCTTTTCTGAGAGATAAGGGCAATATCCAGAGTGGACATACCGTTCTGATCTATGGTGCTTCCGGATCGGTTGGCGCCGCTGCGGTACAACTGGCCAAATACTACGGGGCGGAGGTGACCGGGGTATGTAGTACATCTAATTTAGAATGGGTCAAATCTTTGGGAGCCGATCAGGTGATTGATTACACTAAGGATGATTTTAGCGAAAACGGCAAGACCTATGACGTTATTTTTGACACGGTGGGCAAGCGTTCGTTTTCACAGTGCAAAGACTCGCTGACGGATGAAGGTATCTACCTTGGTACAGTACCTACGCCGGCAATGATGCTTCAAGCATTATGGCCAGCAAAGCGCGGCAGCAAAAAGGTAAGGTTTGCGGCTACGGGTTTGAGGCCAGCAAGAGAGAAAATCAAAGATCTTGTCTTCCTCACAGAGTTGATTGAGGCGGGGAAGCTAAAACCGGTCATCGATAGATGCTATCCGCTGGAACAGGTTGCCGAGGCACACCGGTATGTCGAACAGGGACACAAAAAGGGAAACGTAGTCATAACTGTGGCACATAATAAGCTGGATCCAAGTAGCAATTGCAACAGAATGCGTCAATGACGATGGGTGGGCGTTTGTCTTTCTAAGTTATATTGCTTCTTTGCAAATTTATAATCGGATTTCGTGTCATTCAAAAAAAGGATAAAGAAATGAAAACATACAGAATGAATGCAATGATGGCAGGCGGTCTTTACGTCCTGGGAACGATCTTTGGGATCATGAGTGCAATCATCGGCGGCGAAGTGCTTTCCTCGACCATTTCGGGTAACCCGCTTGAAGGTGTGGATATGCTAAGTCTCGTTGCCGCCAATGTGTCCCAGCTTACTGGGGGGGCATTTTTAATCCTTATGATGGGAATTTCGCTGGTGGCGATGACGATTTTCATCTACCCCATTTTTAAAAAAGATAGCGAAGAACTTGCGGCTGGCATGTTACTTTTCCGTGGTGCGCTGGAGGGAACCTGGTATATTCTTGTGACCCTCGGAATTTTGTCGCTGGTTGCGCTCGGTAACGAATATGCTGCTGCTGGAGCTAATTCGGCTTCTTTGCAGTCCATGGGCAATGTTTTGTACCAATTCCAGGATTTCATCGGCCCGGTTGGCACCCTTGTTTTTCTCATTGGGGCTACGTGTTTATACGTGTCTTTCTATCGCACCAAACTGATCCCCCGATGGTTGTCCATCTGGGGCCTGATCGGCGTGGTCCCCTATTTTGCTTACGCCCTCTTGCATTTCTTCCACCTGGATACCGGCTTTGGGTTTTATTTACAAATGGTATTAGCACCGCAGGAAATCGTGATGGGACTCTGGCTGCTGATTGCTGGTTTCAACAAGGATGCTGTCAAGAACTTGGATGAGGCGCACTAGTCGCATCCAAGTTTCAGGTTGTGTTTTATCTCTGGTCGTTGGTACGTGGTGTAAGAGCGGCGTAAAGAGTAGATAATTGAATGACCAATACAAAAATAACTTAACTTAGACCGACCCGTGAAGTATCAGATCAAGGTGCCAGGGAAACTCGAAACCGAACAACCGCGTTTCACGAAGGAACTGACGATCACAGTTGATATGGTCTGGATGAAATACCGCTCTCGCTTTTGATAGGGGTTTTCGACCAATCTGCTTTGCAAGGCTTACTTCGTTATCTTTATTCACTTGACATACCGCTGCATCGGTTTTTTGCCTTGGTAGGGAATTTGATGATGAATCGGAAGCATACTAGTCTTTCTTATTTCGTTTGAGAAACAAACTCTGCAGCTATTTTCCGCTCATCGAAATCTCAACATGACAAAAACCGCTTGAGAATCTCGAACCAATGTTTGCTTACGAAAAAATTGAGTGTTGGACTCGAACCAGAATTTGTCAAATTTTTAGTCAAAAGACCAATCTCAATCCCCAATTGGTCCAGCTTACTCCTGTGCTCAAAGCGTAGGGAAGCCAAAAACCCATCGATGTTATCAATGGGTTGGATTTGTGGGCGGTATTGGACTCGAACCAACGACCTATTCTGTGTAAGAGATTTTCAAAAAATGTATATTGAGTTTATCCCTTATATACAGGGGCAAAAGTCTACATGATCCCTATACTGTCTAAATACTACACACAGTTGATTTGGGTGGACAAGAAGGGTCCACATAGGTATTCACCAAACGCTGTAATGTAGTCACTGCATTCCGGTGAAGGCAATGCATAAAACGCGGAGTGGTCTCAGCATTTTCAAGCTGTTGACGATGCTTCCAATATTCATCCAGAGGAACCGTGCGGAGATGGTTGAGCAAGTCTGCCTGACTATCTGCTGAGCAAAGAACCTGATAATGCCCGAATTCTCGCAATGGACGTGTGAGTGGACTTGCGTCCACTCACGCCACGCTGGTGACGGCGTAAGCGTCCAAAGAGGCTCTCAATTTGCAGGTTATCTGGGGGTAAACCAGGAATGTCATAGGTGTGTAATAAATCAGGCCCCTACAGGTTCCAGGTGCGCTGAAGTTTGTTCTTGAGCGCATTCTGGGGGCGTTGGTATTTGGGGTCTGGGGTGAAACGCTCGAGCAGGTCATACATCTCTTTAGCAACTTGCTGACTGCTGAGGGGCTCGTCAGGGTAGGATCTTGGGGGGATAGCGCAAACAAGTCGCAATCTGCCTCAGCCAGTGATGCGTATCTTTACCATTGTGGGCCAACGTACGATTTTTAGCGAGTGTTAGTTGGACTTGCGTTGCGAGTTGTTGGAAATAGGCAGACTCTGGACAAACCGTCTTCAATTGGTTCAAACCTGGTCAATGGCTTCTAGTTGCTGGTAACCCGCCAGACCACCCCAGGCGAATGGTTTGCGTGTGCTGCGGTTGACCGCAGCGCGGATCGCCATACGCAACTGTTTTTCAATCTTGTGGCGTTCAAAATCTGGTGTTTAAAAAGGGGCTCTTCAGGAATTTTGGGTAGCCCACCCAGGTCTTGGCGCATCCATTTACGGAGTTCATCATCATAGATTAGGGCTGGATCGGCCCAATTGTTCAGAAAATGGGCCTCCCGCAAAGATCGGGACACCGTGGCAGCGCTGGCGAGGCGCTTTTGGCCAGCAGATCTCCAGGGCTTCGATGATCGCTGGTTCTCCATCAGATAGGGTGGCCAATACAGCATAAGGTAATTCTTTGTAGGGCGCCAACCACTCGACCAGCTTGTCTGTTTTGGCGTGCTCCAGTTGGATGGCGGCTACCGGTGTATTGCTCAAGACTTCATACATCACATACAACCAAGTGCCATGGCCTTCAGGCTGCAATGCAGCCACAGACCAGATCAAACCGCCGTGTTCGGCCACTACCTTTTCTAGTTTTTCTCCCGTCCGGGCACTCAGCGCTCCGAGGAAGGCCAGAAATTGCCGGTACAACTTCCCCGTATGCCTTTCGTTGATCAAAATCTCCCGCGCATTCAACTCCCGCTGGATTTCTACCAACTGCTGGTGTTCGTGTTCATGCTGCCAGCCGATGTAAGCCAGGAAGTCCAAACCAGACGTTCTTTTCGGCAGGCTGATCAATGTAGCTTGGCTGGCATAGTAATATTGGCCCGGGTGGCTGCATTTCTCATGGACGCATGCTTTGGTCTTGCCACCGATAAACACGGGCCCTACCAAGGCCTGGACGGTCTGCCGCATATGCCAGGTGTTACACGGTTTCAAGGCTTCCCCACAGTGCGGGCATGCCTCCAACTCACATTCCAGGATCAGCCGTTTGGCGTTCTCAAATTTTCGGGAGGGTCGGTGTCGGGGTTGTTTGGTCATCTGTCTGCCTCTGCTCTTAAATTGATATTGCACAATTGATAAAGTACAATTGTGAAATATCAAGACAGAAAGGGGTCAAAAGTCCTCATGATCACCCTATGGGAGGGTCATTTTTTCTACAGTATCTATAGAAGTTTCCATGCTTTGGTAACGGGTTTGCACCAAGCATGAAAGAGGTAAGGTGATCTGCTGAAATTTTCCCCAACTAAAAGAATCGAAGTTATTTTGTTTGATGAAATTCAAATACCTTGAAATTGCAAGCTGTTGCGTCTTTAGCTCGGGCAGTTGCTATCTGGCTCACGACTGGGAAAGGCTTTGCCAGCGGAGTAATTTTGACTCCCTTGAAACATTGCAAATAAACTATAGCCACAACATTTGGAAGTAGTATCCGCCCCGGTTATTCGTGATTTGTCCCATCGGGCATGGTTGCGCCCTTTAGTTTCGCACCTTTCAAATTTGCGCCTTCTATGTTTGCTTTCAGCAGATTTGCGCCGGATAAATCCGCACCTGTCAGATTAGCTTGCACCAAGTTCACACCTTGGAGGTTGGCATGCGATAAATCTGTTTTATAAAGGTATGCACCGGCCAGGTCTGTTTCCGTCAAATCCATTCCTTTCAGGACTGCTTTAAACAAATTCGCTTTTTTCAGGCTAATACCCTTCAGCGAGACACCTGTCAGGTCTGCGTTTGATAGATTGGGTCTGGTAGTGCGGGCGAGTAATTCATTCAGTTTATCTTGGGTTAGTTTATTCATTGGTAAAACACTTCTTCCTGTTCTTGGATTCAATTATCCATTTGATACCCTAACTGCCACTCGTTACAAGGCCGTGTTGACATTTGACTAATTCACGCCTGAGATGAACGGTTGATGAGGTCGCTTTTACGCTGAGAACAACATAAATGTCAACATTACCTTGTAATCCAGCAATTGCTAACCTTATTATATCTCTGATGCGCAGCAATTTCTCGCACTGATTTCCTTGTTGGGCAAAACAAGCCTATTGGATAACGCTTTCCCCCCAACTACACCGGGAAATACGCCGCGCTAAGAACCATTTACCAACTCAAAATCAGAATTTAAAAACAGGACAGCAATATTCCAGCTGTCCTGTTTTATTTTGAAGTTGATTTATTAGATGACGACAACGTCTTGTGCTTGCAGACCTTTTTGGCCTTGAACGACATTGAATTCTACACGCTGGCCTTCTTCCAGGTTGCGGTATCCATCACCGATGATAGCATTGAAATGGACGAATATATCTTCGCCCTCTTCACGTTCGATGAATCCGTAGCCTTTACCACCATTGAACCATTTTACGGTACCTTGTTGTTTTTCTGACATGATTTGGAACTCCTTTCATAAGATATTGCGAGGTCAACCATGGTTCCAAATCAAAAGATATACTCTATTTCTAGAACAAATGTTAATCAAGCTGCTCATTCTAACATACTTGATCGTTATTTTATGTAATACTTTTATCAGATTTTGCGTGCACACTTTATCAGAATCCGTTGGAAAAATTCACAAACCTAGCTTGATTGTTTTTTCCTCGTTTTGTCATCCTTTTGAATATAGGTTTTGCTCTTTTTGAGATGAACTCGGTACTCTGGTCGAATTCCCACCACATCAACTCCTGAACTGGCTGCCCATTCGATTAGTAGTCGGTTTTCGAGCGTTTTAAGCGCATGGCTCTGAACCTGATTCAGTTTTTTCGTAGTTTTCAAAACAACCAGGTCTCGGACGAGTCCGCTTATAGCAAGAATATCCCCTTCGGATTGAACAAGATCTATTCGTTCTTTCCATTGAAATTGATCGAATTCTAAACCTTGAGGAGCGCTTCGTAATATTTTTATAACCTTTTGAACAAGGTCTTGAGATGCAACTGGGTGAATGCGGTGGTTATCCAAACCTTCTGTTGGAAACCAAAAATGGGCGCTCTCAGTTTTAACCTTGAAGCATTCGACTTCGATCCCATTTATTGGCTTATATTCAATCCCATCAATCTCGCCAATGCCATATGAGCGATGGACTACTCTATCTCCTAGCGAGTAAATTGACAAATTTTTTACCATTGTGAACACCTTTCATTCTTAATACAAATTATGAAAATAAGGATTCCTTTACAGGCAAGATCTTGTTTATCGCTAGCTCAGATAGCTGCGCAACTTGTTCTGGATTACGGGATGACGTAGACGACTAATGGCTTTCGCCTCAATCTGCCGGATACGCTCGCGCGAAACACCAATTTTTAAACCTACTTCCTGCAATGTAAGCGCCTCACCGTTCGCTAGGCCATACCGTAGCTTTAATATTTGAGCCTCTCTAGCAGGCAACAATGCTAATACTTGATCTAGATGTTCCCCTAACAAACTTAATGTAGTAACTTCTTGAGGATCAGGAGCTTCATCATCCTCAAGATAATCACCCAAAACACTATCGCCTTCATCCGACATTGGCGTTTCGAGCGATAAGGGGAATCGAGCATCCTTTAACAATTGCTGAATTTTCTCTGAGGTTAACCCCATCGCTTCGGCGATCTCAGACACTTCTGGTTCTCTCCCCATCTGCTGGCTGAGTTGATGCTGCATGCGGAACATCTTCGACAACTGTTCACTAATATGAACTGGTAAACGGATTGTACGGCTCTGGTCTGCCAGAGCCCTGCTCACAGCCTGGCGAATCCACCAGGTAGCATATGTGCTGAATTTATAACCCCTTTTATAATCAAATCTTTTTACGGCTCGCATTAAGCCGATATTCCCTTCCTGTATTAAATCTAAAATAGGAATTCCTCGGTGCATGTGTTTTTTGGCAATACTGATGACCAGACGTGAATTCGCGGTGACAAGATGGTCTACGGCCACCCAACCAGCATCAATCAATAATTGTAGTTCTTCCAGTTTTATGACTGACTTAATTTTCAGATCTGAGATTTCTTGCCTGGCGAGGCGACCCTGCTCAATTCGCTTTGCCAACTCCACTTCTTCTTCCTTGGTAAGCAATGGGTGCTGAGTCGCTTCACGAAAATATTGTTCAATCAGATTATCTGGTTCAACATTAGAATGCATGTTTTCTATTTCCCAGTTGAACTTGCTATCAAATTTTTCACTCACATCCGCTGAACCTTCATTGGGAGCAGCGTTGGTTAGTTTATCAAAATCGATGAGGAACTTGTTTTCTGTTAATGCATCCATATAAAATATTCGTGAAATTCCTTGGTCTAGGTTCAGGGTTTCGTTTTATGCCGCATGGTGATCAAATTTTTTTGCTATCAATAGACAGCTAACTTCGGTGATCGAAACTTAATGTTTCATCTTCCTCCCATTTTTCTGTCTACGCATAGAACTTTCTGTAAGCTTTAAAATCAATTGTTCATATGTGAGCGTATGAATATTTTTTGCGGCTTCTGGCAAGAAACTATGTGAGCCTAACCCGGGCATAATGTTGATTTCAATCACATAACAGCGATTGTGATCCATTCTTAAATCCACCCGGCTGTAGTCGCGGGCACCAACAGCATCAAAAGTCCTTTTTGATAAATGGATAATCTCATCACGTATTTTCTCATCCTGTAAAAGCTTTGTTCTTTCTAAATCCTTTTGTGCCGCTTCATAACTGAGAATATCTTGATCAAGATCCATAGATTTGAAATCTATTTCTATCGGGGTGTAAAGCCTGACCTTGCCATCAATAATACCGACACTGAACTCTCGCATCCCTTTCCCAGTGATGAATGCTTCGACCAGCGCGGGTTGATCGTGAACATCAAAGATGCGGTTAACGATCCTTATCAGGCTGGCGTCATCATAAACAATGGAATCTTCTCTGATGCCAATATGCCCTCCTTCCCTGATGGGCTTGACGATCAGCGGGTAGCCCATTCTATTCGCACGCTGCGTAATATCTGTTCCATCTCTTCTGGCAACAAAATACGCAGGTGTCGGAATATTATGCTTGTTTAGCAATTCTTTTGTCCTGGCTTTATCAAGCCCAATGGCAATGACCTCAGCGCTGGATCCGAGATGAGGTATCTTCCATTCTTCTAATAAGGCAGGCAGAAAACCCATTTTATTTTCCTCATCAAGATATTCCGCGATATTGAAAACAAAAACAGACTCGCTGCGCTCTTGTTTTTGCCCGATGATGAAACTTCGTAAAGTTTCAGGGTTCTTGGTATTAATTGATTTGACGCGCCATTTCTCTTTTAGACTATTTTCGATCAATTGATAAGTTTTTGGATTGCGCCAGGGTTTCTCTGCGTACGATTTTATTAATACAATTTCCATTTTCGCTCCACGCTATAACTGTTTTCAAACGACAGGCCACACAAACTTTAGTTATTTTGGGTGGATACTTCTGATTAATTAACCACATCTACAGTTAATAATGGTTTTCCGATTAAACCGCCCCCATTGATTTTACGGGCTTTTTCCACGCGAGTGACTGATAAGGGAGCCAATTTTGGATGCCGATCCTGGATGGGCAACTGGTGTTTTGTAAGCCCAGTCACATAGCGGGTCAGTTCGCTGACACTCAAGTGTTTAATTCCCAACCGCTCCAATGTGCGGCCCCGGCGCCAATAATCGGTTTGGTGTGCAATACAAGCCAGGCGAATGATGCTTTCCATACCACGGACAGAGACTCCATAATGGTTCCCCAGTGAGGCGATGGGCACCAGGCTCATCGGGATATCTTCAGTGAGGTAACGATGAGATAAGGTCGCTGGAGCGTTGATACCCCGGTAACCGGGCTGATTGTGGATGGCTTCATACAGATTTTCCCCATCAGCATTGTAGGCTATCTTGAGCCACTCCCGGGCTGTAACAGCCCGGACACCGACTGCGGACGCAACCGTGACACGTTCGCGATCCAAGACTTCCATCAAGCGTGCTACAGTCGGCGTAACCCCATCCAGGTAGAACTGGAAATCGCCACTTGTAGCTTCAATCCACCCGGCGTTGAAAATGCTGATGGTGGGGTGGAAGATCGCACCGATATTGTTGATGCCGGTCTGCAGTACATCGCCCCCATCGATGAATTGGGGGTAAGCTGAGGCCAACTTTTCTAGCACCCGGGATGTTTCTGTAGCCGGTAAGGCCGCCAGCGGTACGGCGTCCTTGATGCGAAAAATGCGGGCCTGACTTGGGCCATCTGAACGCGATGCATAAATGAAGGTTTGGGTTTCGGCGACTGTAACCCCATTTGCGCACCCACCTTCGTCCAGTACTCGGGTAAATTCGATCGCACCCAGCGTACGACCCGGATTGAGTACCACAATTTGTCCAGTCTGCAAGTACGGTGCTGCCTCGTGAGCAATATTATAGTGAGCATATGCTGGGGTCACGACCATGGCGATATCGCAATTTTCGATGGCGATTTGCATATCCGAGGTCACGCAGGCCAAACGACCAAAACCGCTAGGACCAGCCGGATCCTGACTCTCAAGCGTTATGCCACCCCGTGCCTGGATGGCGGCGATATTTTCAGAGGTGCGGTTATAGAGGGTGACTTCAAATCCCATGATAGCCAGATGAGCGGCCATCGCTTTTCCCCCGTTGCCAGCTCCAATGACAGTGTAGCGAATTTCTTTTTGTTTTTGGTTCATTATTTTCTCCTGTAGCACGATGCCGGTTAGGAAGGGGTAAAAAGAGACCTAAGTCGGTCACGTTCGTTGAGTGGCTTTCCAGTGGTTGGGTCAACCGCAACACAGGCCCCGCGTTCATCAATGCGGGTAACCATTTGCCCTCGTCCGAAGCGGTTATTCTTGAGTTGTGGGGCGTCTAAAATACCGGTTTGCACAGCCTGGGTCAGGGTGTCCGTGTTGACCAGGGGATCAGCATGCCCTTCAGGATCCAGTGCCTGAATTGCTTGCAGGGTGTGCGCTGCTTCCTGGACTAATTCAGCTACCCGCGTTTGCACACGGTCATCCTGGGTCATGTCCGGCCCGCCTAAAGCATTCTCAATCGACCTCCGCGCCATCTTACAAGATTCGATGACATCCGCCTCTGTAGCGGCATGATCCGCCTCAGTGAAACCCACGACATGCAAGATATGTGGGCGCAAAGCCATCTGTAAGTAAACGCTGGCAGCCAAGTGGGCACGAGCAGCATCCACATCCACCGGATAACTCAACAACCCGGTGCGAGTTTGCCGCCAGATGTGGAAATCTGGCCCCTCTAGTGGTTCGATTATTTTGAGGACGGCCAGCATTTTGGCCAGATCCATAGCGTCGGTCAGACCGGGTGGGCTGTTGAACATCATCTGAGCAATATAATCCTGCACGCCAAAAGCCCGCGCATTATATGCCGAGAGGTAGGCTGCAACCACAAATATCACATCAGGCGCATCGCGCATCCCCCAATGATGAGGTTCATTAACTTCCACCGGGATGGAGCGCTGCCCATACCAGTTCATCAGATTTTGGTGCTCGCGAATCGAACCTTCCAGATCCCAGGGGCCGCGGCCATCCATCTGGTTGAACCAGTAAAGGGGAATGGCGGCCCAGGCATTATGAATTGTCTCGACGAAAACCTCCGCCAAACGAGCGAAATCATCGGTGCCCGTGTAGGTTCGCAGAAGCGGGAAGTTACCGCGGCGAGTAGACTGATATAGAGAACGGTAATCTTCGAGGCTGCGAACAGGCACGCCTCCGGCCCCACGGCGGCGAGGGTCCTGACGATCAGGATGGAAGAAATTTTCCTGGGCATCCTGGTCAACCCCCAGAGAAATCACATCTAACACACCAAACTCAGCGATTTGTTGAATGCCGCTGCGGGTGGCTTCGAGATCGGGTAATCCAAAATGGTGGCGGATCAGAGGAAAGGGGGATTTCCACTCAATCCTCTCGAGAGCGGTTTGCGGAAAATCAATTTTGAAAAGACCTTGATACTCGGTGCCCTTCAAATAGGCCAGAACATGATCCGAGGTCGCTATTCCATCAAAACAAATATCGAAAAAACCTAAGGCGCGGGCGCGCGCCACAACGGGCGGCGTTCCACCAAACGCAAACTTTACGCCATTCGAGCGCAAGTCATCCGCAGCTTCCGCAAATTCTCCCAATAAACGTTCGCCGGTATCTGGGGTCAGCCGGTAAGAGACACCGACCAAATCTGCTCTTTCTCGACGAGCGGTTTCGATGAACTCATCCATGGATACCGCCGGGCCTAAGAACACCGTCCGCCACCCAGCCTGTTCAGCCAGGCGCAAAAAATTCGTTACCCCGGCAACGTGAACACACTCCCCCAAAGCACCGGCCACAACTGTTTTCTTTCTATTCTTTTTTGAAGTCATCTTCTTCTTTCTGCTCTGCCTGTTTTTGCAGAATATCTCGCACCGCCAGGGCCGAATTGTCTTCAGCAGAAAGTCTTCTGGCAATGTCGGCAATTGCATTATCATAGTCTTTTTGAAATTCCCCCGGAACTTTAACGTGCATTTCGTGTGTGAAATCTGACCAGGCGTTTTGAAGTTTCGATCGAACCTGGATTTCGCAAATCATGCTATCTTCAACGATAGTGTGTCGCTCCTCGATGGTTTTCACACGATCATAAGAAACATCCGCCAGGATATGTAACGCCCGATATCCGGTAGGTTTTGGATCTTTAATATAGTCCTCCAGAGACCGCGGTTTGATGAGGAACTGCTTGGTAGCCTGAATGTAGTCGAGCATTCCGTAGCAATCATCAACAAACCAGCAAACCACCCGGGCGCCAATCAGGTCGGTGATAACTTCAGTCGGATGGCCAAACATGGGCCAATCCAGCTTCTCCAGTTTCCTGAGAAAACTGGTCAATGATTTGACTCTGGATTGCACAGTTACAGCTTCACATGGGAGCTTGTTTTCCGTCGTGTAAGCTGAAGCCAGGCCAGCCAATCGAATTTTGAGAACCTGGCTGATCGATTCCAGTTCATCACCGTAGATACTAAAGAATCGAATAGCTCTTTCCGTCAAGAAGTCCATTTGTTCCTTTTGGGCTTCGGGTTTTGTCATGGCGCTTTCCTGTTAGATTTTTTATCTAGCATCAAATTACTTTTGAATTGAAAAACCAGCCCCTCGCTCTCAAGCCAAATTCAGCTTAGGCGCCTAGCGGAACTGGAAATTCATGATGTCTACTGGCAAATATTTGAAGCATCGGAACCGAGCCCAGTAACAATAGCCGTTACTATATTAGGAACACTCAACGCCGAGAATGCCTGATCAGAAAATAAAGGGTCCAAAGGCCAGGATGTATCGCGGGGGATTGGATGAAATCTACCTGCTGTTGAAAGATGGTTGCTTCATTAGCTTTGGTCTTGGGAGACGGGCCGCAACCAGGTTCGAATCCTCGCGCCAAGCGTTTTTTGTTTTCGCAGCTGGGCTGTGATGTTCCAATAAGTGATCCTTTCCCCACAATCGCAAGTAATCGATCTTGATTCAGAATAGTCTTTTATTGCGGCGGCCTCGATGATGGGCTCATTGGATATCGTTTTTTTACAATTAGGGCAAGTGACGTAGTTTTCCATTATCTTTCCTTGTAGGGGAATCAAAATATTCTTTCCATTTCGATTTCTCATGCGGGCCAAGGTATTTGATACTTTGCCTGAGCCCTCTCTGGCTTATTTCTTCATGTGATACCCTGACTGACAAAATACCTGCTACCACAGGTGAGTAGCAAACCAGAACTTTTATGGATTGATTTGATCGAGGATATTCTCGTAATTACTTTTCTTATCTTTTTTTGCCCGCCTTTTTTCCTTCAAGGTTTTTTGTGGCTTTTTCTTAGATGTTTTTTGGTTCTTCTTCTGACCTTTCGCCATGATTACTCTCCTTCTAAAGAAATGCTGTCCGTAAATTGCTTGCAGCTTTAAGTTGTAATTTGGGAATCTGTTAGCTTGTCAATTATTTCAATACTCAAAGACCCTTCTACCTTCGATTATTTTCTACTTGCATGTGTTCTGCAGCCTCTGATCCGGTTGACCTTGAATTCCCAGAAGATTGGCATCGATCTCAAGCTTGCTGTCTCGTGAAGTTATCAGTCATTCATATGATCATTTTGCCGAGAAGGCTTAACTCTTCTTAGCTTTGCCGTTTCTAACGTCCACTCAAAGAGTAACTCTTGATTTTGTTGCAGTGGTTCATGGTGGACAAATTGTTCGTACCCGGTCAAGTTGATACCGTGGAGCTCCTGTAATCTTTCTCGATACCAGTGATCAAACGGCAGAATAGAAGTGATAATCTGGCATAATGCTTGACCAATATCAGATGACTCCAGGGTGGTCACAGAGATTGCCCCAAAACTGGTCTCTACCAATGCCATCCGTTCGTGCGTGATTCCCAACCGCCGGCGGGATGATAAGTACATTTGTAATTGAGAGCCAGATAACTCCTGACAAAACCGGCGCCAGGCTTCCACCTTACCGGCCAAGATAGGGAATGTGAGAACAATTCCAGACATTGGAGACCTCTTCCAGGTTACAATACTCTTTCAAGTTAACCTTTATTTCGTAGGGAATATGTATGGTAAAGATGGTGTACTTGCGTTTGGCATGCATATATCCTTACAAAAACCCCAAACCACAGTTACTCAGATGCTCATCTTTTCTTCTTGATCTTTAGTTTCAGTATAATGATATAGAGTTCAAACGCGTCACAAGGAGCCAAAACATGGCTGACCATCCCCCAGCATTGCACATCTCTGCTCTCGGCCCCCCCGAAGTGCGTCTGGGTGAGCACCTGGTGACATTTCCTACACGTAAGACGCTGGCACTGCTGATCTACCTGGCGATCGAGGTGGGTTTGCAGCCACGTGATCTCCTTGCCTCCCTGTTGTGGCCAGAATCAAGCCCTGAGCGTAGCTATGCTAACCTGCGCAACACCCTCGGCCATCTGCAAAAAGTGTTACACCAGGTCAGGGGGCAGACTCAAACAACCTATCTTTCTATCACCCATAGTGCGCTAAGCCTGAACCCAGACGCCGATATAGAATTTGACTTACAAACGATAGAACACGCTTATGGTCTAGCACGCGCCGACCGTTTAAGCAGGGCATTGTCAAGAGGATCGGCTAGCCTGCCTTTGTTGCAGTCGGCCGCAGCCTGCCAGCGCGGGGATTTTTTGGCCGGATTTTCACTAGGTGATGCCCCTGGCTTTGATGATTGGGCCGCAACCCAACGAGAGAGCTGGAATCACCGTCTGGGTCTGATCCTCGACCGGCTGTCCGAAATTCAGTTTGCCAGCGGTAAGTTTGCCAGCGCTTCAGAAACTGCCTTGCATTGGATTGCCCTGGATAACCTCAATGAATTCGCCTATCGTCGTAAGATGCGAGCACATTTTTCGGCTGGGGAACGCGGGCAAGCGCTGGAAACATATCTTGCTTGTCAGCTCGTTTTGAAGGCTGAATTGGGCATTGAACCAGACCCAGACACGGCGGTGTTGGCCGAGCGCATTCGCACACAACCGTCACCCGCAGATCTGCACAATTACCGCTCTGCTCCTCAGTTACGATCCCCAGATACCTCGGTTGCTTTTCTCGGAAACCTGTTTACCGGGCGCATCAAAGAGCATCAGATGCTCGTTGATAGTTACCAGCGCGCCACGGCAGGCCAGCCTCAATTCGTAGTGCTGCGCGGTGAGGCCGGGATTGGTAAAACCTACCTCGCTGAGAAATTTTTAGCCTGGGCCAACACTCAGGAAGCCGAGTTGCTGCAAGGTGGCGCTTTTGAGAGTGGCAGCCACTTGCCGTTCCAACCGCTGATTGAGGCGCTCCGACTACGCCTTGAACAAAAAAACTCGCTCCAAGATTTATTGGATGATGTTTGGTTGTTCCGGTTGAGTAAACTGCTTCCAGAATTGCACCAAAGTTATCCAAATTTACCCCCAACTCCTTCGTTAAGTCCGCGCCCAGAAGCAGAAATTAGTCAGGCACAGCTCTATGAACCCCTTGTGCAATATACGCTAGCCCTAGCCGAACGAGCACCACTGGTGCTGTTTGTAGATGATCTTCAGTGGACGGATAGCGCGACCTTAGATCTGTTACAGTATGCCATCCGGCGTTGGCGAGATCACTCGGCGCGGGTCTTGCTATTCGTCAGCCTGCGCTCAGAAGCGCTGCACCTGATGCCCCAACCGTTACACAAGGGAGATCCACAAAGTTTGAGCCAATGGTTGGTGCGCGTGGAACGTGAGTTAACGCCAGTCCATATTGAGTTAGGGCTGCTAAGGGAATGCGAGACGGTGGAAATGGTGTTATCAATTCTGTTGCCTCCTGCTGCCGATTTTGCCCAATGGCTGTATGACGAAACACGCGGGCACCCTTATTACTTGATAGAGACTTTGAAGGATTTGCTCGAACGCCGGGTGCTTCATCCTAAACGGCGAGGGGAACGGCAGTGGACTTTTGCTGTAGATGCCGAACACGATCTTGGGCACGCGGTGCGCGTACCGTCGACCGTGCATGTTGTGATCCGCTCACGCTTGAATCGCCTCAGTCCGAATGCCTTCAGCTTAGTGGCGGGGGGCGCCGTGCTTGAGCATCAGATCACGTTCAAGCGCCTGTGTGCCATCGCCAACGTAACCGAAGATCTGGCCCTACCCGCCCTGGATGAATTGATCAGCAGCCGTCTTCTGGTAGAAGCAGCGCAGCCGGGTGTTGCCAGCGCTTACACTTTTGCCAACGATATGCTGCGAGATGTGGTATATACCGAAGCAGGGGATGCCCGTCGTCGTCTTTTTCACCGCCGGGCACTGGAAATTCTCGAAACCGATGGAGATTCGGCTGCGGTGCTGGCCCACCATGCACTGGCTGCCGGTCTGCCGCAGATCGCTTTCCACAACAGTCTCGCTGCTGGTCGAGAGGCATTGCGGATCTCGGCGGTGAGTGAGGCTATCATTCATTTTGAAATTGCCCGCCACCTCGTGCGGGAAGCATCACTACCAGAAATGCCAGGCAAGGCGGAATTACTAGACCTATACACACAGTTAGGCCGGGCTTATGAGTTGGTCGGTCAGATGGAAAAAACCTTAGTTATATATGCTGAACGAGACAAGTTGAGCTGATTTTCTCTGGCATCGCCAGAACCGGGTAATAGACCCGAACCTTAACCTGATGATTCAAAGCTTGATAAAACAGTGTCCATGTGGCGTATATGGTAGTGATCTGCAAACCCAGTACCAAATGTTGTCAATTAAAGGTCTTTGAAGCACATTTGATCTATGTTTTGTTATCCCATTTGAACCAAAGTTGCGCCAGTATTAATTACCCCAAGAATTAAAATATTATTCAATCCATTACCTGTCTATAAAGATGACAAAAACAAAAACCTCCTTTCCTGGGGGTCTCTGGAGTGGGCGCAATTGGACAAAACTCGAACCGCCATCCCCAAGATTTTCGGAGAGAAAATCGCCCTTGGGGGCAATGAGTCACGTCAAAATTACTTATCAGAATGAAAATTCTCGCTACAAAAATCGTCAATTAATGCTGACGTTGCCTACTCCAAAGAATAAATCCCTGTTTTATCTAAAACTCTCAAACATTAAAAGTCAAAATTTCTACCATGTTCACTGTGGAAAGCGTTCAAAAACTAATCCATTTTAAGTGCATAAGTCGAACTGTGATCTACAACGTGTATGTATCTTACTGAAGCGGATTGATAAGCTTTATACCTTGATATACTTGTCCTGGATTCAAATCCTCAGACCATAAAAGATCACATTCAAGCTGTAATGCACTCTGAAGGATCATCGCATCCCAAAAAGAGACCTGATATCGTATTTGGATATCAATTGCGTTTATGACATCCTCAATTGATGGTTCATGAACGTTCCAGTACCTCAAATTGCGAATAACCTCTATCGCAGTTGCATTATCCATCGGATTGGGAACCTTTTGAGTCACGGTAACATAAAATTCTTGCATCACTTGAATACTCAAACAACCCGATTTATTCACCCAGAGCTCCTGAATTAGCTGCTTCGCGAGCGTATTCTTGACACCTGCCGAAACATCATGTGCATATACGAGAATGTTTGTATCTACAAATATCCTATCGGGCATGGAGCTCGTCCCTAGAGCAATCCATTAAACCATTGGTGCCAAGGTCAATATCCTGTTGAAGCAACAGGGAATATTTTTGCTTCGCAGCTTGATATCCTTCGTCGAATGCAACAATGTCTTCTAAAAGATTGGTCATCAATGCGGATACTGAAGTCCTTTGTTTGACAGCTAGGATTTTCACTTTTTGCAAAATATCCTTGTTAATCGATAATGTTATATTTTGATTTTCCATACTCATCTCCACGTAATTAAGTGTATCACGTTTTTACGTGAATGTAAAGAAAACCATGTATCAAAGTTTAGCGACAGAATTTCCAGATCACTGTAATCGGTTTCTCCAACTACGATTTGAAAACAATAATTTGCTTATTGTAAATAATGGGAGAATACCTGATTATCGTACCCAATTGTTTTCATAGTCAAAAGAACCAATTTCAATCCCCAATTGATCCAGCTTACGCCTGTGTTCAAACCGAAGTGAACCCAAAAACCTCTCGATATCCTCGAGGGGTTCGAGCTGTGGACGGTGTTGGGCTCGAACCATTTTCATCAAAATAAGACCATAATTCCCACTAATCAATTGGTAAATCTTTCAATATCTCTCTTAAGTCAAGACGTAACAATGACAAAAACCGTTCGACATCATCGACTGGTTCGTGTAGTAGCCTGTCGCGGATCTGTTCCGAACCGCCCCCTTCCCTAAATCATGGCTAAAAAATGAGTTTCAGGGGTGAAAAGTCATTTCAGAATTTCGTTTTAAATGATAATTTCGATAACAAGAATAGTCAAGTATCACCTGCGTTACCTATTTTGGGAAGTAAAAAATTCTCAACCGAAAAATCGGGTAATATATAAGCATTGTTGATGCCTAACTGAATAGCCCCGCCACCCAATTGGTGCACTATGCTGCGATCCCCCGATAATAAACCTACCTATACCATTTTACTGTTATGTTTCATCGCTTTCACAATTTTAACAACCTCCTGTAGTGGATCAGCAACTCCAGTGATAGACCAATCCCAATCTGGAGAATTTTCAGATATATCCCCAGGGCAAGCAACAAATCGGTCAGCCTCCTTGCCAAAAATATCGGTTGGTCAACACCTCCGGTTTGATACGATATCCCTGGAACAAGGTCTTTTACAAAGCACCGTGGATTGTATGCTTCAAGACAGCCAGGGGTACATGTGGTTTGGGACCGAGAGCGGATTGAACAAATACGATGGTTACAACTTCACCCTATACCAGCACAACCCGGATGACTCCAATAGTCTGATATCGAATTGGACTTCGGCATTGCTCGAAGATGATTCGGGATTGATTTGGATTGGAACCAATGATGGCGGCCTTGACCATTACAATAGAAAACTAGATCAATTCACCCATTACCAGCACGACCCTGATGATCCTTTCAGCCTAAGCAGCGATGAAATCACCGCTCTTTACCAGGACCGAAATGGCGAACTCTGGATTGGTACTGGCGGCGGACTTGATAGGTTTGATCAGGAGAACGAGCGTTTTATCCATTACCAGCACGACCCGGATAATCCTAATAGTTTGAGTTCCAACGCGGTTTCTTCTATTTACGAAGATCAGGATGGCACCTTCTGGGTTGGAACTGCCAACGGAGGATTGAACAGGTTTGAGCGCGAAAACAAACGCTGGCAGCATTACCGGAATGATCCCAGCGACCTTCACAGCTTGAGTCACGATAATATTTCAGAGATTTACCAAGACCAGTCTGGCACGCTTTGGATTGGAACCAATGGTGGAGGGCTTAACAGGCTTGCCCTGAGTGATATCGAAGGGTTTGAGCCAGAGAATCAGCAGTTCATCCATTATCAACACGACCCCAGTGATCGGGATAGCTTGAGTGAAGATGCCATTACAGTGATTTATCAAGATAGGGAGGGGGTTCTCTGGATTGGAACGTACGCTGGCGGGTTAAATAGTTTTGATCCCAAAAAGGAAACCTTTGCCCATTACCAGAATATTCCTGGTGATCCGCACAGTTTGAGTTCCAACGCTATCAGGTCGATTTTCCAGGACCGGGAAGGCGTACTCTGGTTTGGAACGCAAAGCGGAGGCGTCAGCAAACTGGATGTGGACAAATGGAATTTCGCCCACTATAAAAATGATCCCGACAATCCAAATAGCCTGAATGACAACATGGTTTGGTCATTAAATCAAGACCAAGATGGCGCCATCTGGATTGGTACCATGTTTGGTGGTCTGAATCGATTTGATCGAGGGACTGGTACCTGGAACCATTACCTCCATGATCCCGATGATCCCGGCAGTCTCAGTAACGACTGGGCCGCGGCAATTTACATTGACCCCTTGGATGTGCTCTGGGTTGGAACCAGAAGCGGATTAGATAGGTTTGACCCCCAAACAGGTTCTGCCCTCGGAGAGGGCACCTTCACCCATTTTCAAGCTGATCCAGATGCCCCCCCTCAATCTCGGAGCAACGACATTACCGCGATATATCCAGGCCAAGATGGCGATTTCTGGATTGGCACCTCCGATGGCCTATATCAATTTGACCGAGAAGATGAAAGCTGGAGCCATCATTACTATCCTGATGCTGACGACCCAGAAAGCCAGAGTAATATCGTTTTGTCAATTCTGGAAGATCAAGATGGCGTGCTTTGGCTGGGAACAATTGGTGGTGGGCTCAATCGATTTGATCCTGAAAATGAGACATTTACCGATTACAAAAATGACCCTGATAACCCACACAGTTTGAGTAATGATATCGTTTTATCCCTGATCCAGGACCACGCGGACGCACTTTGGATTGGCACGCCAGACGGGCTAAACAAGTTTGATCAAGAAACAGAGACCTTCACCGTCTATCGAGAGAAAGACGGCCTGGCGAATGATAATGTTTATTGTATGGCAGAAGACGAGAGCGGGCACATCTGGCTGAGCACCAATCAAGGTTTATCCCGCCTCGATCCCCAAAAAGAGATATTTAGAAACTATGACATGACAAATGGTCTTCAGAGCAATGAGTTCAACATCACTTCTTGCTATGTAGGCGACCAAGCAGAGATGTTATTTGGCGGCGTCAATGGGTTCAATGCCTTCTTCCCAGATCAAATCCAGGATAACTCTGCCCTGCCTCCGATTGTGTTGACCTCTTTGGCACAGGATGGTGAGCAGGTCGATCTAGGCATAGCCATCGATCACGTGACTGAGGTCACATTCAAGTGGCCAGATGATTCTTTTGAGTTTGAATTCGCTGCCCTCAGCTATGCTCACCCTGAGAAAAATCAGTATGCCTATTTGCTAGACGGATTTGATGAGAATTGGAATGAAATCGGGACCCGACGATATGGAAAATATACCAATCTTCCCGGTGGCACTTACACGCTCCGCCTGAGAGGCTCCAACAATGACGGCCTCTGGAATGAGGATGGCGCGGCGGTGAAGGTCACTATCGTACCTCCATTTTGGGCGACCTGGTGGTTCCGATGCATCATTCTTCTGGTTTTGGTTGGGGGTGTTTACTGTGGTTACCGGCTGCGACTCAGGAACCTGGAAACTCGCAGTCGAGAATTGGAAATCCAGGTCAAGGAACGTACAGCCGAATTGATGCAAGCTAAGGAAGTCTTGATGCAAAACGAAATGGAGAAAGCCATAACGGCCGAACGCAATCGTTTAGCCCGAGACTTACATGATTCGGTAACGCAGGCACTCTACAGCCAAACCTTGTATGCCGAAGCTGCCGCGCGCCTACTCAGCGCCGGTGAAGCGCAGACCGCCGCTGAACACGTCAATGAAATGCAGCACACAGCCCAACAAGCATTGCAAGAGATGCGCTTGCTCATCTTTGAGTTGCGTCCCTCTGTACTGGCAGAAGAGGGAATCGTTTCAACTTTGCAAATCCGCCTGGAGTTGGTTGAAGAGCGTTGTGGTTTTACCACTGAATTCAAGGTCGCCGGGGAGATCGAATTACCGTCGAATATCGAAGAGGGCCTGTACTGGATTTCACAAGAAGCATTGAACAATATCGTCAAACATGCCCAAGCCAGCCAGGTTTCGGTGATGCTACAACAGGAGCCGCACACTATTATTTTGGAAATTCTTGATGATGGTGGCGGATTTGACCCTGAAAAACAATCGAATAGCGGTGGATTAGGACTGCGCGGTATTCAAGAACGAGTAGATCAATTGGGGGGACAAATCACCATCGAGAGCCAACCAGAAAAAGGAACCCGCGTCCACGTGGAGGTCAGTCTATGACACAACCCAACAACCTCATCCGTTTACTCATCGTTGACGATCACACAATTGTCCGTAAAGGTATTCGGGCGCTGTTAGCGACAGAGACCGATATTGAAGTAATCGGTGAAGCTGCCAATGGTCGAGAAGCGATTGCCAAAGCCGCCAGGCTCCGTCCCGATGTTATTTTGATTGATCTGATGATGCCAGAAATAGATGGGATTGAAGCTGTGCGTCGCATTACCGCTGCTGATGCCGAGGCGCGCATTCTCGTACTCACCAGCTTTGCCACGGACGATAAAGTTTTCCCGGCGATCAAAGCGGGCGCATTGGGATATTTATTGAAGGATTCCGCACCAGAGGCATTGATCAATGCCATTCGGCAGGTCTACCGAGGAGAATCTTCTCTCCATCCCAAAATTGCCCGCAAACTCCTAAAGGAAATCACCGGACCCCTAAATCAAGCCCCAACGCCCGATCCTCTGACGCAACGCGAAGTGGAAGTACTTAAATTAGTCGCCAATGGTTTGAGCAATCAAGAGATTGCCGATTCTTTGAACGTTAGTGAGGCCACTGTACGCACACATGTCAGTCATATTTTGAGAAAATTACACCTCGCCAGCCGCACACAAGCTGCGCTGTATGCACTGCGGGAAGGGTTGACTTCTTTACCCGAGCACGATACGTAATAAATTCAACAAACTACAACAAATGTTGTAGACCATACGCCGAATGTGGAGAAGGACCGCTGAAAATGCGGTCCTTTTTGCGTATACCAAATCCGACTTTATATTGACGACAACAGACCGTGACTCTGAGATACTACGCTCAATCATGAACACGAACAAACTTCACCCAAACGTAGAAAGCAGCGCTCCGATCAAAGTTTTAATCGTTGATGATGACGTGCGGACGCGCAAAGGACTTGTTGCATTGTTAGAAACCATACATCTGACTGTTGCAGATGCTGCCTGCCCACAGATCGAACTTGTTGGCGAAGCGGTGAATGGTCTTGAAGCCCTCCAGATGGTGGAGACCACCAACCCAGATATCGTGTTGATGGATGTTCAAATGCCCGAAATGGATGGCATTCAGGCCACCCAGAAAATCAAAGCAAAATCCCCAAATGTCAAAATCATCATCTTGACTGTGCGGTCTGCCAGCCGCACGGCGGCACTTGAAGCCGGTGCCGATGCATTTCTTATCAAAGGAGGCGCCACAAGAAAATTGGTCGATACTATTTTTAGCCTATGAGAAAGTCCAATACCAATCCAGATATTCAATCGTGTAATTTAGAAGAAAAAAGGAGAATAAAAATGAAGAATTTACAGAAGTTGGGTGGTTTTGCCGCACTGTACGAAGCAGCAGCCTACTTGTTGGGTTTTGTGTTGTGGATCGGCGTGCTGAATTATTCAGGTGATCTCACACCTGCCGAAAAGGTGGCTTCATTCGTGAATAATCAGACCATGTGGTACCTACTAAACCTGGTGGTCTATATTGGAGCCGGCTTCTTCATAGTTGTCTTGGCTGTCTCACTCTACGAACGTCTGAAGACCAGCGCATCTGCAATGATGCAGATCGCTACTGCCATCGGGCTGATCTGGGCTGGCGTGGTCATTGCCAGCGGCATGATCGCAAATATTGGCATTGAGAATGTTGTCAATCTCTATAACACCGACCCGGCTCAGGCTGCCCCGGTTTGGTTGGCAATTGACTCCGTGCGGGATGGGATCGGCGGCGGCAATGAGATTATTGGCGGCGTCTGGATTTTGCTGGTAAGCTGGGCAGCTTTACAGACCGGAAAACTTTCCAGGGCACTGAATTACCTGGGCCTCGTGATTGGTGTGGCGGGTATCATCTCGGCTGTCCCGACTCTCGGTATGTTTACCGACATTTTTGGACTGACTCAAATCGTGTGGTTCATCTGGCTGGGGATCGTCATGTTACGCAAGAGCAAAACAGCGGCGGTGTAACCATTTTCTCTCAAAATAAAGCAGAGTATTGGTAAAGGTGGTTCACACCTGACCCAATACTCCGCTTACAACCCAAACGACCTGGTGACATTCATTGGAAATGCAAAAAAGTGATCTGGGCTGAAACAAACGTATTTTTAGAAAAGATGACAAAATCATGCAAATCATCCAAACCTTACCTCCCATATCTCAGATCAGCCTTTACGTACTCCTGGTATTGATGGGCCTGTTTAGCCTGCTCGTTTTTGGCTGGCAGATCATGATTCTTACAGGCAAAACCATGCAAAACCCAGACGGAACATCCGATAGTTTTCACGGGCAGAAAATCCATTACGGTATTGCCTTTGCGGATGTCTTCCTGGCTTGCCCGGCCTGTTTCGTGGCGATTGCCCTGGTCTTCATCAGTCCGCGTTGGGGCTTTTACTTGCTGGGGATGATCGCGTTCTGGTTTATCTGGACAAATATCATGACAACGACAACCAGCCTCAAGTTCGAGCATCCGAAACTCACCCTGAATTGGATAATCGTCTTCCCAACCGGGATTTTCGTTGGGCTAGCAACCATCCTGTGGACCGTGATCCACTTTGAGAAAATTTACTTTTTGTAGAAACTCGAACGGAGAATAAAAATGAACATGCTTTGGGGCCTCATCCTGACGATACTTTCATCAATCGGTTACTTTGGACAAGTGATCACAGCCTTTTGGCCGGATACTGCCGTCAGACTGGGGCTAACCGAACCTGAAAGTGAGGTTGATCCCGCATTTTTTGCGGATGTGCGCGGCGAAGCCATTTGGGATACCGCCATCCTGTGGACCTTGCCGGTGGCGGGTGTATTACTCATTTTGAACAGTTCGCTTTGGCCGTATTTCGGGCTGGTCGGGGGCGGCATGTATCTCTATTTTGCTGGTCGCGGGATTGTGGTCCGTACAGAAATGCAACGCCGCGGTATTCGCATTGGGACCGATGATGCCTTAAAGATAACCCATGTGTTCCTAACCCTATGGGGATTGGCGGCCGTCATTACCATCGTTATGGCGATTGCAGCTTTGCGCTAAGCAGACTGACTCACAGACATCAAAAACCAATAACACTATGGAGAAATTAAAATGACAATTATTAAAAACATCTTTTGGAATACAGAACAAGCCCGCCTGCGAGCCGCTTTCAGAATACTTATCCAGTTGACGGCCTTTTTTATCCTAATGAAAGGGCTGGCAGCCTTATTCGGTGTTCCTGGCGAGATCACTGGCAATATGTCTTTGTGGATTTATTTAGCCGTTGCTGCTGTCCGACTGTTTCGGGTGCTCATTAGTGTCTGGCTGAGTGGTCGTTTTCTGGATCACCGTCCTTTTGCCGATTTTGGATTGCGAATCACTAAAAAGTGGTGGCAAGATTTAGGTTTTGGGTTGGGGTTGGGAATCCTACTCATCGGTAGTGTGTTTTTGATAGAACTGGCCGCGGGATGGGTGACAATTTCTGATACCCTTCACACTGCCAACAGCGAGGGTTCTTTTATTTTGAAGCTGATCGTTTTCGTGATTCTATTTGTCTGCGTCGGCTTTTCTGAAGAGTTAAATTCCCGAGGGTATCATTTGACCAATATTGCCGAAGGGTTTAACTTCAAAGCAATTGGCCCAAAATACGCCATTGTCATTGCAGTATTTTTGTCGTCTATCCTTTTCGGGATTTTTCACCTCGGCAGCCCTGGTGCTAACTTGATCAGCATATTTATAATTTTTTTAATGGCTATTTTGCTAAGCATTGCCTATGTGCTGACTGGACGTTTGGCTATTCCAATTGGCGTTCATATTGCCTGGAATCTTTTTCAGGGCAATGTATTCGGTTTCCCCGTCAGCGGTACAACCTTCGCTGCTGAAACTGTGACTTTCTTCTCGATCCAGCAAAGCGGTCCCGATCTTTGGACGGGGGGAGCTTTTGGCCCTGAAGGCGGGTTGCTGGGCTTATTGGTCATAATCGCGGGAATATTTTTGATGGTTGGTTGGGTTCGATTTCGTTATGGCGGAATCAAACTCTATACCCCGGTGGCACTACCACCCACGAAAGAAACAAAGAGCGAATTGTAAATGGTATGGAATTCATCCATTCGCACAATCAACACCCCCAATCAACACTCTCGTGTCTATAAAACAATACCCGTTGCCGGTATATTAACAGTGTCGAAACAAAATTATCGAAACGAAAACAGGAGAATATCATGAAACGTCCATTTATGCTTTGGCCCTTAATCCTCGTGCTTCTTTTCTTATCCCTGGGGGGCTTTTCCGGCGGTATCCCCATGCTGGCTGACCCCGCTAATGGCGGCTATCTGGAATTTGGTGAAATGCTTCCGCTTTTACCGGTCTCTAATTTGATCCTACCGGGCATATTCCTGCTGGTAGTAATGGGGCTATATCCTCTCTTACTCGCCTATGCCCTAATTGCCCGGCCAGCCTGGAATTGGGTGGATCGATGGTTCCAATGGAGCGAGTACCACTGGGCCTGGATCGGGTGCCTGGTCCTGGTGGTCATTATCGCCATTTGGTTGGCCTATGAAGGTGGGCTAGTAGGATGGTGGCCAATAACATACGCCACAGCAGTCCAAGGATTTTTGATCCTTCTATTTGCAATGCTGCCCGGCGTGCGAAAGTTTTATGCCAAGTAAGCAGGAATTTTCGAGTGATGATTTTTGGGAAACAATTTAAACAGATCATTGGAACCGGAGGATGAATATGAGTGAAGAACAATCAGATAATAGAGCAGAAAATATCTTCTTTTTGGAAAAACAAGAAGTTGTCGTCAATCACTTTGATGCTGGGGGATTTATTCTGGATATTGGCGGCGGGGGTGAGGGGGTTATTGGCCAGTTTAAAGGAAACCAGGTCATCGCAATTGATCCAAACAAACGGGAGCTTGAAGAGGCAGCAAATGGCCCCCTGAAAATCGTAATGGATGCTGCGGATCTCAAGTTTCTTGATAATTCCTTTGAAACCGTAACGGCTTTTTTTACTCTGCTGTACATTAAGAGCAAGAACCTCGACAAAATTTTTAACGAAGTAATTCGTGTACTCGCTCCGGACGGCAAGTTCTTAAATCTGGGATGCAGATATACCCACCCGCCCAGACACAGAAAAGGATGTAGTGGCCCTGATGCTGACCATCAAACTGCCTGATAAAGAGATCCATACCGGGTATGGCACAGGTTGGCCTTTGCAAGAGAAAAACGCAGCCCATTACATTCAATTAGCCCAAAATGTAGGATTTGATATTGTAGCGCAAAAACAAGATGACCGTTTGTTTCATCTTGAATTGCAGAAACCATAATTTCATAAGGATAGTTCTCATGTTGAAGATTGCTTTAGCTATTTTTATCATCGCTCACGGATTGGTTCACGCCATCCTGGCGATTGCTCCTAATCCGGCTGATCCCAGCGCCAAACCGGGTGCATTTTTCACCACAGCAGAACGAAGTTGGCTGCTGCCCCAATTCGGTTTGAATGCCTCGACCATACAGTGGATCGGCGTCATTTTGGTTGGACTGTCAACTTTGGGATTTATCCTTGCTGGTCTGGGTATTTTCGGGATTACCGGTTTGAGCACCATCTGGCGCACAGTCGCTATCTTCTCAGCGATACTCTCATTGCTATTACTCATTACATTCTGGCACCCTTGGTTGACGGTCGGTGTGCTGATTGATATTGTGACTTTGGTCGCTTTACTGGTAGTCAACTGGCCGTCGGTTGACTTGGTTGGTTCATAACCTAAACCATGCCGAAAGAGAATAAACTCATGTATTACCTGTCAGCTTTTGTAGCCATCCTCGGTGCAGTTGGCTATCAGTATTTCGTCAAACGCGTGCCGGTGGACATCAATCCGATTGTGTCTGTCATCGGGATGTATGTTACTGTTTTGGTAATTGGTATTATCCTGCTGCCTTTCATACCCCCAGAAGGCGGCATCCTAAAACATATTCACCAACTCAATTGGATTCAGTTAGCCCTGGCGGTGTCCGTTATGTTGATCGAGTTGGGTTTCCTGCTCATGTATCGCTACGGATGGAATCTCAGCACCGGAAACCTGATTACGGGCGTATTTGTCAATCTCATTCTCGTTGGCGTTGGCATTACACTGTTGGGCGAAAAAGTGAATCTCATCAATACCATCGGCATTATTCTGAGCATTGTAGGCGTAACCTTAATCAGCTATCAACCATAAGGAAAACCGACACGAAGGCTGAGCATGTTCAAAACCATTGTAAGGAGCTTGATCCAATGAGCAACAAACGCAATTATTTTGACGAAGAAGTTAAGTTTGAAGTTGAAGGCAGAGAGTTGGAAGGCATATTGACCAGCCCGAAAACAGATGGACCTCATCCAGCAATTGTTCTCCTACATGGATCAGACCGATCAGGAAAAGATGATCCCTACTATAAGAATCATGCTGAAAATATAGTTCAAGCCGGGTTTACAGTTTTGAGATACGATGGCCCTGGATGGGGGGGCGGGTTTGAAACCTTAGAATCGCGGACTGAAGAAGCTGTTGCAGTCGTCAAATATCTACAATCGAGGCCGGATATTCAAGCCAATGCAGTTGGCCTTTGGGGGATTAGCCAGGGTGGCTGGATTTGCCAGATGGCGGCCGTGGCCTATGACGGGGTGGCTTTCATTATTCCAACCTCAGGTCCTGGTGTGACCCCAGCTGAACAGGAAGTCTACCGGGTGGAAGCGGAAAGCAGAGCAGCGGGTTTCGATGAAGATGAGATCGCTAAAGCAACGTTAATGCGACGGTTAATGGTGGATATGGTTCTCAATAAACCCATATATCAAGAGATCAACCTGGCCGAATTGACTCGGTTGGGTACCAATCCCTGGGATGAAATCCTGTATTTGAAATATGGTATCGATCCTATTGATCCAATCGTCGAATTCGAAAAAGTTCTCGCGGTACTTAAAACCATCAAAGATAAAACCTGGACGAAATTCTTGCACTTAGATCAAGTGATCCCAATGTTCGATAGCATGCCACCGCAAGCCTGGGAAATGGCCAAAAGCCAGATGAGGGCAGTCATGGAAGTCAATCCGGCTGATTTTCTGACCAAAGTTCGTTGCCCGGTTTTGGCCATCTTTGGAGAAGAAGACACCTCCCTTCCCGTAGAAAAAAACGTTGAGCTTTACAAAAAATATCTTCGTGAAGCGGGAAATGCTTCTATCACGATCAAGGTATTTCCGAAAGCAAGTCACACGATCAAAGTAAATGATAATTATGTGCCCGAGTATTTTCAAGCCATCAACATTTGGTTATCCAATCTCACTATAAATTAACAGGAGAAAATGATGACTGCCAAATCTTTTGCTTTTCTTCACTCAAATGTCATCCCTATGGATGAAGAAAGAGTGATTCTAGATCAAACTGTTCTCGCTCAAAATGGACGGATCACAGCTATTGGCGATGCAGATCACACAATCATCTCGGATGATGCCATCCAAATTGATGCCAAAGATCAATACTTGATTCCAGCACTTTCTGATATGCATGTTCGCCTGGAAGGGGATGGCTGGAACATCATGTTTCCGCCAGAATCCAAATTTCCCAAGGATGATTTGGATTTCGAGCAGATCCTGTTCCCCTATCTCGCCAATGGGATTACCACCGTTCAAGTGATGTCTGCTTTGCCGGAACATATCGCGCTTCGAGATCAGATTAGTCGGGGAGAAATTCTTGGCCCCCGGTTGATCCTGAACCGCATGATCGATGGCCTTGGGCCATCCTGGCCATCGCCGATCAACACCCAGGTTTCTACTCCCGAAGAGGCGCGTCAGGTCGTTATAGAATCTAAAAATGCTGGCTACAATGGTATGAAAGTTTATTCTTTCCTGGATCAAAGTTGCTATGATGCAATTTTGTCCACTGCTCAAGAAATTGGAATGCCAGTCACTGGGCATATTCCAGATGCTCTGACTGTTGAGCACATATTGGCATCCGGGCAAAACCTGATTGCCCACGCCGAAGAAGTTGTGAAGCAGGCTAGGGGAGATTTCTCGTCCGAACGAATCAATTATTTTGCTGAAATCATCGCCGACAGCGGCACCTGGATCACGCCAACATTGACAACCAGCCGAAAAATCTTAGCGATTTTTGATAATCTGGATGAAGAGCTTTCACGACCAGAAATACACTGCCTGCATCCTATGGCAAAGGGTATCTGGTTTTATCTCATTGAAAATATGTATTTGAAAATACCACCAGAGCATCGGCAGGCTATTCGAAACGGGTTCGAAGATTTTCAGCGTCCATTCACTAAAGCTTTGCACGATAAAGGTGTCCAATTGATGACCGGATCTGATGCACTCATTCCAATCAGTACACCTGGATTTTCATTGCACGATGAGCTTGAAGAGCTTGTGGGCGTTGGGCTAACGGCCTTTGAGGCATTGCAAGCTGCAACTCTCCACCCTTTGAAATACTTGCACGAGTTGGAAGATGCAGGGACGATTGAAATAGGGAAACGGGAAGATCTGGTATTTTTGGAAGCGAATCCACTAGAAAACATCACAAATACAAGATCAATTACAGGAATAATGTACAGAGGAAATTGGATGAACCGAGAATATATCCAGGGAAGAATGGCTTATCTCTCCCCTTGAAGTTTTGGATACTTTCAAATTTATGACTTGGATATGAGACCAGCAAGTCAAAGCGTTGGTCAATGCCATATCCGTGACAGATCGGATTTTCACGCCGGATGATCACGCCCAAAACCACTATCAGATCGGGAATGTTGGACTGACGCTGGATCCAATGACGAGGTGGATTGTCGAAATGGAAGAAAAATGAATTTTTGGTCAATAATCAAAATGATGTTTCAAGCGTTGGTGAAACCAAAGCGACATATATTTATACCTGAAATTCCGGAGGGGCGCGTACTCGATATTGGTGGCGGTGGCGAAGGTGTTATTGCTCAGGTTGGGGGTACCAGGGTGATCGCCATCGATAAATACATATCTGAAATTGGCGAAGCCCGAGGCAAAGCTCCTGCGGCTGACTGGATGGTGGTAGATGCGACCGCAATGCCGCATCCCATCAATGCAATTGATCATGCCACCGCATTTTTCAGCTGCATGTATATGCCAGATGCCGTGAAAGAAAAGGTTTTCAGAGAAACTCATCGGGTGCTAAAACCTGGTGGCGAGTTCTGGATTTGGGATGTCCCCATGACCACAAAGAGGGATGTATTTGCAGCGTGCGTACAAGTGGATATTCTCGCGAAGCTCTCAATCAAGACGATCTATGGCGTGAAGGCCAAAAACCAATCCGCGGCCACAATTTGTGATCAACTGCAAGCAGCCAGGTTTGAGACGAAAGAGATAGTCGATCATGAAACCGACTTTTTCATCAAGGCCAAAAAGACAACGTAGTCAGATTATGGATCTATTAAAATGCTCAAAATCTTCATTTAGGAAGGTTAAGGACTTCGAACCGGATTCTACAAAAAAGAATTCCTGTTTCCCCTATTCCAATGGCAAATCCTTCAATTTCTCTCTAGAAGGAAACTGCAACATAGCAAGAAACCGCTCAACATCAGTTACATCAGTTGTTGGCGGTTCCTTTTTATCTAGTAGCGGGGCCAGGACTCGAACCCAATCAAATTGAAATCTGGTATTTTCTGGTAATTGGACTCGAACCGTTATTTCCCCATTTTACCGCTAAGAGAACCGATCTTAATCCCCAGTTGACCTAATTTACTCTTGTGTTCAAACCGTAACATTGCCAAAAACCGTTCAACAGGCATGTCATTTGAACCCAATTGGACAGGTGGGCGCAATTGGACTCGAACCAACGACCTCTTCTGTGTAAGAGATTTTCAGAAATTGTCTATTGCGTCTATCTTTTATATATAGGGTCATGAGTTTATAGGATAACCGTAAAAGTGGGTCATTTTGTCCATAGAATCTATAATTTCCATGTTTTGGTACCCCATTTGCACCAGGGCTGCACCAAGTATGAAGAAGGAAAGATGATTTGCTTATATATTTTTACTTTTCAGGGAAGAATATAAACAACTTAAACTGAAGTTCAATTTCGAGTTTGTCACCTTAATGACGGGCTTAAATCAATCACGAATTTGTCCACCAATTCCTCAATTTCTTCTGGCTCAATTTGGGAAGCTAGAAAGGTCAACAGTCAACAGCTCTTGCTGCCTGTTCCGTGTCAGCCAAGGTAGACAAAAGAGGGGTAAAAACAAGAGACACTTTTTCGGCCCAAAGTTATTCTAACCAAAAAGGAGCATACCATGGCCCAGAAAGAATCTGTTAAAAAACGTAAGAAACATTTGCAGGCTTACCAGAAAGAAATATTCCGCTGAAGATAAGATCCGGATCGTTTTAGAGGGGTTGAGAGGGGAAAACTCTTGACAACATTACTAGGATAGTATATCCTGTACATATATGTACAGGATAATTGAACTAAATAGAGCAAATCGCAAAATTTATCATAGTAACGACTTGGCGATATTGTGGAATATCTCCAATAAAAATACCCTTTACACAACTATAAAACGATATGTACAAAAAGGGGTATTAATCCCAATCTACAAAGGATTGTATTCAACTATACCTATATCAGAATTGGATCCACTAGAGCTGGGTAGAGCAATTATTCACAGATACACTTATCTAACAACAGAATCGGTATTGGCCCAAGTTGGCATCATATCTCAAGCCACTTATGCGCATACTTTTGTAAGCAACGTCTCCAAAAAGGTAACGGTAGAGAATGTTTCATTTCGTTTCCGAAAGCTCAAAGATGAATATTTGTACAATCCAACTGGTATTGTACAAAAAGAAGGGCATCTTATTGCTACTACCGAAAGGGCGGTTGCGGATATGCTATATTACAATCCCAAATATTATTTTGATTTTTCCGAAAGCATCGACTTTGAAAAAGTTAAGCAAATACAAAAAGAAATTGGATATCCATGTTAAATTTACGACCCGAAGACATCATCCATAAATCACAATTGAACCGGCTTTTGATTGAAATCATCGACCGGCCAACTTTATCACAAAATCTTGCATTCAAAGGCGGTACATGCGCTGCTATGCTTGGGTATTTGGATCGGTTTTCAGTTGATTTGGATTTTGATGTGCTGAATAACGCAGATGAGACAGTACTTCGAGGTGAGCTCCATCAAGTATTTGATTATCTTGGCCTGGCAGTAGCGGAAGAACTAAAAAACGCCCTTATGTTTCGACTTCGTTATCCAAGTAAACCGGGTAAGCGTAGCACTATGAAAGTAAGTGCCAACAGCCATGTAGTAAAGGCTAATAAGTACAGGGTTATATACCTCTCAGAAGTTGACAGAATGATGAACTGTCAGACGGTAAAGACTATGTTTGCAAATAAACTGGTTGCAGTTACCAACCGGCATGATCTTCATGGTACGGTTGCTGGAAGGGATATCTATGACATCCATCACTTTTTCATTCATGGACATTCATATAATGCGCAGGTAATCCTAGAACGGACAGGTCTTGAGCCAAGTGAATATTTTAAGAAATTATCGCATTTTATAAAAAAGCACGTGACTCAAACAATCATCAATGAAGATCTGAACACCTTGCTACCTTATAAACAATTTCAGCAGATAAGAAAGGTTCTGATTCCAGAGACATTAGCTATATTGGAAAAGGAACGGGGGAAAAACCAATAAATATATTCTTTAACCGGGATAGATTATACCTAACACGGTTATAAGTTTTCATTTTTGACAAAACACTTGTTGACGAATTATACTTCCGGATTATGCAATCAAACCATCGAAACAGGAGAGAAAACTTGCTCAAAATAAATTATTCAGAAGCAGAAATCAGCCAGCTACAATACGAGCATTTACATCATGAACATCCGAGCGTGCGAAAACGTTGTGAGGTCGTGTATCTGAAAGCACTTGAATTTTCTCATCAGGATATTGGTGGTCTGGGGGGCATTAGTCAGCCTACATGGAGAAGTTGCTTGATGATGTATAAAAGTGGCGGTATCGAGCAGCTCAAAGAATTGCATTTCTATCGTCCGGTTAGCAAACTTGAAGCCCATCGAGAAAAATTGAAAGCAGAATTTACAGACAGCCCACCGAAGACCATCAATGAAGCAAGAAAGCGCATAGAAAATTTGACCGGCATTCTGCGCAGCCCAACCCAAGTGCGTCAATTCGTCAAGACCTTGGGACTAAAGCGTCTCAAGGTAGGGCAGGTGCCTGCCAAAGCGGATCCTGAAAAACAAAAATTTTTCTCGAAGAAGAACTTGAGCCGCGCTTAGAAGAGAGTAAAGCAGGAAAACGCCATGTTTTTTTCGTCGATGCGGCTCATTTTGTGATGCAACCTTTTCTGGGTTACCTGTGGTGCTTTATTCGACAATTTATTCAGGCTCCAAGTGGGCGTAAACGCTTCAATGTTTTAGGCGCCCTGCACGCAACAACTTTAGAAGTCGTTACTTTCACAAACGACTCTTATATCAACTCTCGCTCTGTAGCAAAACGAATGTGTAAAATCGCGGTTGAATTTTCAGATTTACCGATTAGTTTGGTGCTGGACAATGCCTGCTATCAGCGTTGTTATTTTGTCAGAGATTTAGCTACGGCGCTTGGCATTGAAATCATCTTTCTTCCGCCTTATTCGCCCAACCTTAACTTGATTGAACGCTTGTGGAAGTTCGTTAAAAAGAAAGCTCTCTACTCCCCATACTACGATACTTTTCCTGATTTTAAACTAGCAATTTCAGACTGTATTACTAACACGCACGATCGGTACAAAGAAGAACTTTCTAGCTTATTGACACTCAATTTTCAAACATTCGAAAATGTAAATCTATGACCGTTTTTAGTATACTATCCGAGTTCACCCTAACAGCCAAGAATACTCTATCAAGCTTGGCGGTTTTTCTACATCGACAAACTTCATTTCACTAAGTGACAGAAGATGCACAAACAGACGAGTGAAAATCTGTGGGGGAAATGGATAATGTCCCAAAACCCGATCAATCGCCGCGATTTTCTAAATGCAACACTCACCACCCTGTTTTGATTGTTGGGAAATACTGGGGGTAACAAAAGAAATCATCCCGACCGCTCCTTTCGAGTTCGATCGGCAGTTCTGTTAATTTGTCCCGCTGTTCAAAACGGAGCATCGCGAGAAACTGCTCGACCGGTACCGAATGCGGTTCGGGATGGGTCCAATTCTGTGGGCGGTATTGGACGTGTTCCGAACCGCGTTCACTAAGATTATTGTTGGAAAAATCGTCCACCAGAGACTTGAGATACTTAATGGTAGCATTCAACTTCATCGGACATCATTCCCCCAATGGTGGCAAGCCGAATTGGGCACGTTCTTCGGCCGTCAGTTCGCGCAGAACGCAGCAAGATTTGGCATAGGCGATCAACTCTTCGACCGAGTGCCAGGCGGGATATATTTCGAGTGTGCCATAGTTGCTGCCAACCAGGATCTGGCTGCCATCTGGGGAATAAACAGTATCCGTCCAGCCGAGTACAGGATAATGCAAGAGTTCAGCGCCGGTCTGCAGGTCATAAACGCGCGCCCCACCATCACCGCCTGTTAACAGGCGGTGATCTGATGGGGAAAGGTTTAACTTATTCCATGCCCCTTGATGGATGGGGAATTGGGACAGTTCTTTCCCGCTGGAGGCCTTAAAGTATAAATCGTCCCATCACTGCTCTGAACCAGAACCCGTTCGCCATCTTTCGTCCAGTTACCCGGGAGGATGTCCAGCTCAAATTCCTGGGGGAAGAGGTCCAGGAGCACTTTGCCCGTAGCGCTATCCCAGATCAGGGCTTTGCCCTGTGCGCCAGTGCTCAGGATGCGCTTCCCATCCGGTGACCAGGCATTCATCGTGATCATGCCTGGGATGGCTGAAAAAGATAATCTTTCCTCTCCAGTGAGGGGGTCCCAAAGGAATACTTTTCCGCTGGCGAAATCACTGGATGCAACCTGGCTGCCATCAGGCGACCAGGAGACACTCATCGTGTTCTCGGGATGCTTCGCAAAAACGAGTTTTTGTCCCCCGTTTCGGCGTCCCAAACCCTAATTGTGCGATCATCGCTCGTGGTTGCAATATATGCCCCGGAGGGATCCCAAACAATCATCCAGACCTGCGCCTCATGGCCTTTAAGCATCATCACTTCATCCCCAGATTTGGCATCCCAAATTTTTGCCACCGGATGCATCTCTGCCGGCAGGGCAGCACCGATTTGTTGTCCATCCGGTGACCACGCGATACCGCCGATAATGCTGTCAGGCCCTCCTGGAAAAGTGATCTGCAGCGTGGCCTCGGAAAGATCGTAAATGTTGACGGTGTTTTCATCGCCAATTACCAAAATGCGTTCCTCATCGGGTGAGAAGGCAATCCCTTTGATCCTGGGTTTGCCGCCATACAACTTTTTCACTTCCAGATTTTTGAGCGTATCCCAGATATGGATAACGCCATTTGCATCGCTGATGGCGATAAACTGCTGTCCGCTGACCAGGCCAGACCGGTAGAAGCACCTATATTTGAGATGCGAAAGATTTCCTGACCGCTGTCGATATGCCATAGTATCGCAACACCGTTATCAATCTCCATGCTCAGAATGCGTTTCCCATCCGGCGACCAAAAAACCCGGTAAACATAGACCCCTGGCATTGAGAGATTGGAAAGCAGGCCGCCGCTGTTCGTGTCATAAATCTTAACACCGCCCAGACCGCGTGTGGCAAAGCGATCCCCGGAGGGGGACCAACCAGCGATTGAAACTCGCTGGTCTTCAAATTCACCTGGCAAAGTATACAGGGACTCCCCTGTTTCCACTTGCCAAACGGTGACCAGGTTGTTGACCAGCGAGGAAGCCGCAATCAATTTTCCATCTGGCGCCCACAAAGCCTGATCCTGGATTTCACCGCTGAACCGTATGCAGCATACTTATGACATCATCGGTTTGCTGCAAAATCTGGGGCTTCCTGCGCGATGGTGTCGGGGTGAGGGGTAAAGAAACGGGTGGCTTTTCCGCTTTGGGTATCCCAGATTTTTAACGTACCGCTCAGGTTATAAGTTAAAAAATGATCTCCGTCCGGTGACCAGGGGTGCCAGTTATCCAAAATGATGTTCAATTGTCCATCCAACTGATCTTGATCCAAAGAAAGGCATTCGGCACCGATCTCAGCATCCCAGACTTTCAAGAGGGTCTTTTCTCCATTGACTGCCAGGATGTATTTTTCATTTGGAGACCAGCTAGCGGTCGTCGGCGCACCCTCGGTGATATGCAACAGCTTGTCTCCGGAGAAGACATCCCACAAATGGATTGCGCCATCGGAGGATGCGGTCAGAATTTTGCGTCCATCAGCCGACCATTCGGCCGTGTTGATAAAATCGTCGTGAGGTAAAATCTGGCGCAGGCGGTTGTTCAGGATGGACTGTCCGAGCGCGCGCTCGGCCTGCCAGGTGTAAGGAAAGTTCTCCAACGCTTCCAGTGCAAGCAGGACAGATCGTTCAGGATGAGTGCCTTGAATTTCGGAAATAGCCTGGGAAGCTAAACCGATACTGGCGTGCCTTCTCGCCTCTTCCCGCTGCTGACCTATGAATAATATCAACAGGGAGGCGATGAACAATCCCGCCGCCAGCACTGAAACCATCCACTTGCGTTGGCGGTCTCGTTTGGCCTGACGCTGCTGCTGCCACGTCTTACTGGCCTGGATATAATTGAATTCCGCAGGACTGAGACCGCTTTCTTTTTTATCCAGCCACCCTTCGGCTTCCGCTAAAGGTGCATCACGTAGTAGTGTTCCTTCGCTGTGATTGCTCTGCTCCCATTGACGCATTTGCCATCTCAAGCCTTCTTGCCAGGTACGGAAAGCTCGATCAATCCGCATCCATTCCTGGACACGTCCCCAACGCTGGATCAGTGCTTCATGGGCTATTTCGACATATTCACGGCCGGATAGATCCCATCCGGTCACCACCAGCCGTCGGGTAGCCAGGAGCTGCACCAAGGACCATTTTTCTTCGCCAAGTTCCTCCTGGTAAGCAACACGACGGGTATCATCCGTCCCATCTCCAGGTTGAACCAGCTGCAAAAAGACCAGCCGGGAGATTTCTTGCTCCTCGATCGTAAGGTTTTCGTAAACCTTGTCTGCGTAACTTGCCAGCGCGCCAGTGACTCGGCCAATTTGTTCATAAGCGCGATGTGTTAAAATGCCATTTTTACATTTTTCCCACAATAAAGTGATGGCGAATTCTAACAGAGGCAGGTGGCCGGGTTCCTCTCCAACATCGTCTAATAATCGGGTGATAAGACCGCTCTCGAAACTGACACCCTGCAGCCCGGCGGGCCGGGTAATCGCTTCCCGAAGTTCTTCCCGGTTCATCGGGCCCATCAGCAAGGAGGCGCCTTGCAAAGCATCGGCAAACGGACGATTGGCAAGGATTTGCCCCATAAAATCCGCTCGCAGGGTTATTAACACCAAACAGCGTTTGCTGCCATCCTGATTGCTTGCTTCAACGGCTCTCAAAAGCTCGCTGAGAAATCGCCTGCGAGTTCCCAAATCCGGGCAGAGCGTGAACAGCTCTTCGAATTGATCCACGATCAACAAAACGTGTTGCGCATGATCTGTCGCCTGTGCCGCCTCGTCAAAAAGTTCAACCCAATTGATCGCCTCCTTCTGTGGGATTTCGTTGATGGAAATTTGATCATTCGAGCCTGGAACCGTCAAACTTTGGAGAGCCGCAAATAGTGATTGGAAAGGATCGCTGCCAGGGCGCAATACGGTGATCAGTAAGTCGTCCTTCTCCCTGAGTAGTGGCAGCAAACCCGCAAAAACTGCCGATGATTTCCCCGAACCCGAGGGACCTAAAACAATGGTCATGGCAGGGTAATTGCCTAACCGCTCATACAACTGATCAACAAAAACCGCTCGCCCGAAAAAAAAAGGGGCGTCTTCTTCCTTGAAGGCTGCTAAACCCCGATAAGGGCATTCTCCGTTTTGATTTGAGACTCCCGGCTGCGCCAAATGGAAAAATGAATAAGAGCCGGGCACCTCACCGGCCAATAAATATTGATAGAGCTCTAGCGTTTTTTCATCGGGGTCCACCCCAAACGCTTCGATGAGTAAAGCACAGCAGTTATCATACTGGTGGAGGGCTGCTTTCCATTGTCCGGTCAACGCAAAGGCAAGCATCAAGGCCCTGTGGCCTGCCTCATCATATGGATCCAGTGCCACCCATTGGCTCGCATAGGCCAACATCTGGTTGGTGTTGCCCCGCTTTTGATGAATCATTACCAGCTGCGTTAACATACCGACAGCCTGGTTCTGCAGACGTTGCGCTTCAAGCAGCGTCCACTCGTTGAATTCCTGACAATCCTTCAGAGAAAAGCCATTTAAGAAACGCCCCCGGTACAATTTGACAGCCTTTTCCAAACGCGCCAGGCACAGATCACAATAAGTTAACTGGACATGTTGGTGTTCCAGGCAGTCCGTATGCGCCTGGGTAAAAGCTGTGAAATCCGACCAGGTGTTGGTGGAAAGGTTGAATTCGATGGTCTGAGGGGTAATGGTGAGATGAGGTGAATTGGAATCTTGGTCACCGATGATATTCCGCAGGTTGAAGAGCGCCTGACGGAGGTTGTGGCGTGCTCTTTTTTCTGAAAGTTCAGGCCAAAACAACGCGGCAAGAGATTCCCGGCGCTGGGGTCGATCCCCCTCCACGGCTAAATATGCCAGCAAAGCGCGCACTTTGTCGGATTCGAACCCTGTTACTGGTTGGTCGTCCAGGGTTATCGAGAATCCTCCCAACAAAAACAGTTGCAATCGAGCCATCCTACCTCATTTCTGTATTGAAATCCACCCCGGAATGCAATTTGGCTTTTATTGAAGACGACGATGGGGATGAACAATTGCAGGTTATTGGGTATATGCCGTTAAGTCCCCATAATTGGGGTACGCTTCCATTATACATGAACCAGTCATGATCTCAAGCACATCCTGACGTTTTCCTGACGCGGTTTCGTTAAATTAGATATTGAAAGGATTTCTTAACTCCGGCATTTCCCAGAGAGCCAAAAAAGAAGGAGAGAGCATGTTAATTCAACGGATGCCATTCAAATATTTTTGGAAAACTGGTATCTTGTTATTGCAATTAAGCTTCATCATGGGGTGTGGAAACTTTGCCCCTGAAACAGACACAATATCTCCTGCACTAACAACAATTCCGCCTACAAAGACGACCATCCCGTCAACTGCTACAGAAATACCTTCAACCCACACCCCAGAACCCACGCTGGTTCCATCCCTGACATCTACACCAACCCCCACACCCCAACCGTCACCGACGAGTACACCTGATGTGCCCTTCGAAGAAGTCAACTTTACAACAGATGACAACGTTAACCTCAGTGCCACTCTCTTTGACGTTAAAGGTGATGTCGCGGTTTTATACCTTCATATGGGGAATACTGGGAATGTTCAGACTTATTACAATAACAAAGATTGGCATTCAACTGCTCGCTTTTTTGCTGATCAAGGCTATCCCGCACTTACCCTGGATTTTCGGGGCCGAGGTAAATCTGGCGGCGAATTCAAGAATGATTTACTTCCCCTTGATGTTTTGGCGGCTCTCCAATTTTTGAAGGAGCGCGGCTACGAACGGTTTGTATGTGTCGGTGCGGATGTGGGAGGTTTGACTTGTATGCGCCTGGCAGTAGACGGCGTCGATTTTGAAGGCTTAGTGGTTCTATCAACCACTTTATCAGCTGGCCAAAAAAACAAGATCACCACCACAGAAATTGCTCAAATCGAGATTCCGAAACTCTACTTTTATGGCGAGAATGATGGTTTCGGTCTCTCTGATGCGATGGAGACCATTTATGCGTCTTCCATGTTTCCCAAAAATTTGATTGTTTGTCCAGATACGGCCGCCCATGGCACCGAACTGCTAAATGGAGCTTGTGGAGACCAAATCAAGCAGCAGATTCTGGCTTTTTTAGATGAACTCTTCGAACGCCCCTGATACAAGCAGGCAGATTCTGTGAACTGTGACAGACGAAGTAGGTTGTGACGTGCTCTATACTCTGAAAGTTAGGGCCACAATAAAGCGGCAAGCGTTTCTTTGCGCTGAGGTCGGTAACCGGACTTGGGCAGCAGCATTTCCTGACATTTTACTGACGCTGTTTGATTAAAGTTGAAAGTATAAGTCTCGCAACTCACTATACGATGTTTCGAAGGAGAAATGAGAATGAAAATATTGCGAATTTCCTTAGTGTTAGGCGTCCTTCTTATCTTGACTGCGACAGTGGTCAGTGCGGATTCGCCGGGCGGCCCCAATCGAGTTGGGCGCGCCCAGTTCTTGGATTTTCCCGATTGTTATATATTTGACGTTAATTGGGATTGGTACTATATCGAAGATTGCAGCCCGACGATCGCATTAATTACCAACAACAAGCCTGGTATGATCCACTGGCATGCGCATGCTCAACTGCCGCCTGAAGCAGCCCTGCCCGAGAATGGGGCCGTACACTTTACCTATGAGAATTCAGGGTTTGCGTGTTGGTGGGATGAGGGCGTTGAGACGACGAATTATTCCATCACCATTACACCGAACGGCAAGTTCATCATTAGCTGCCACTTCAGACCTGACAAGTGGCAGCCTGACTAAAACCAATTAGACCGCATTGTAGTCATCATCAATTGAATTGCCTCCTCCATATTTACGAGGGGGAGACAGACTTAAATCAGGTGGGGATGGCGAGATCGTAAAGGGGAGGCTAAACGCCTCCCCTTTTTGCCATCTTAGGTTAGATTGCCTTTTTCAATTCCCAATTGATCTATTTTCCCCCTTTGTTCAAACCGAACAGAAACCAAAAACCGCTCGACATGCCTGTCAAGCGGTTCATTTCCTCCTTAAAATGACAAGAGAACGGGATGTTTTTATCTCGTTCTCTTGTCAGCAAAGCGTAGCTTTGCGGCAGTGGGCGCAATTGGACTCGAACCAACGACCTCTTCTGTGTAAGAGATTTTCAGAAAGTGTCTATTGCGTCTATCCCTTATATACAAGATCATAAGTCTACACAATCACATTATGTGAGGGTCAATTTGTCCATAGAATCTATAATTTCCATGCTTTGGTCCCCATTTGCACCACGGTTGCACCAAGCGTGATGAAGGAAAGGTGATCTGCTTAACTCCAACCCTGAGACCTTCGGTTTATAGGCCCTCCTGTCTTAAGCAAACTTTCGATTGAAAAAAACTGGCTAAACCATTAGCCTTTGGTTAAGAGATACGCGTTCTACTAGTCGCATATTTGTTGCACTGTGATCAGCACATATCCAAAATTATTCTGGTACGTTGCTCGGTCCGTTAGAGCGTTATGCTTAAATCATATTTCCATAACACATCATCTTAAGAGACACACTGACCTGCAATCATTGATCATGCATCAAAACGCAGAACAACTTCTTCGAGTTTTTCCCTGGGGCCCACCATCGTGACGCGATCGCCGAGTTGGAATTTTGTAAAGCCGCGTGAAACCAGGGTTTGCCCACCACGCTCAATCGACAAAACCAAGACATCCAGCGGAAGCCGCAAATCTCGCAGAGTCAACCCTGAAATATTGGGATTGCGAACTTCCTGGTCAACCATATCCTGTCCTTCATCGCGCCCTAACAATAACGATGTACCTACCGGCGCACGCACGAAATGCTCCAGGAGACTGACCACCGCAGTACGCGGCTCGACAACTAATACTCCAAGCTCTTTAAACCGCTCATAGTCAAAGCAATCTCTCAAACGCGCCACTAACGTTTTCGTGCCAAAGTGTTCGTAGGCCGTCTCAAAAACCTGATAGCTTAATTCGTTGGGGAGAAAACATACGATAGCATCTGAATTGGCACCGTCAAGGGCCTGTAGTGTTTCCAAATCCAGGTTATCAACCAGTTCCACTTCGAGATCTGCCGCGTCGATTTTTTCGACTTCGGCATGATTCAAACAGACCAGTTTCACCTGCCAGTCATGTTTTTGAAGTTGACGGGCCAGGGTAACCGATTGGGCTTTGAGCCCAAAAATGAGCGCATCCCGGACACCATCGAAAGCAGCGGGAGTCGCTTGTAGATGGGATTCCCCCACCCGGTTGATGACCCATTTGAATAAAGGTGGGCCTACGATCTGGTTCACTACGATCACCGCAATCATCACAGTTGCAAAGGCTTCTCCCCAGGCAGGAAATTCAACCGCAACTTCTTTGGCCAGGCCCAAACCAACCCCGGCCTGCGTTACATAAGCCATCCACGCCAGACGGTTATGCTCCATGGGATCTTTCGCAATCGTTCCACCCCCAAACGATCCGATAAAGATACCCAACAAGCGAACCGCGAAAAGTGCCAGGGCGATTGGCCAGGCCGCGAACAGAATATCTAAAGCCAAAGAAGCACCCGTAAGTGTGAAGAAAAGGATATAGATTATTGGGGAAACTTGGTGCAAGATTCGAGAAAAATCATCACGATAATTGCTAAAGCTGGAGATTAGAAACCCTCCAACCATACAAATGAGCAATGGTTCGAGCAAAACTTCGAAAGGTAAATACTGATGAGTAATCTCGCGCAACCATCCCGAAAACAAAAAAATACTATATCCCGAGATCAAAACCAGACCTTGTTTTATCAATAGGTGTAATTTGGTTGAAAGCACGACCTGAAGAAATTTATAGAGAAGATAACCAATACCGACCGACGCCAATATTTCAAAAATCAACAATCCCACAAAACCAAAGTTAAAGAGCAGATTGGTTAACAAGGCATCAGCTACTGACGTACTGATGCCAAACAGTACAATAACCACCACATCCATTATTACTGTAACCCCCAGGGCAGTCCGGGTAAATGGGCCCCTGGCCCGCAATTCGTTGACAATTGCAATCGCCGAAGAAGGGGAACGAGCTACCAAAATCGCCCCGCCTAGAATGGCCACGGCGATTCTTCCCGTGATGGGCATTGCTCGCAAAAAGGGGATGGCATCAGCTAAAATAATCAGTGTTAGTGACCCCAGTGTAAAAGTCGAAAGCACTAACCCAGCAGTAACCCACGTAATGCTCTATATGCGGTCGCGCAACTCTTTGATATAGAGCTCGTTACCAGCGGCAAAGGCAATCACCGCTAAGGCGATTTCATCGATAAAACGCAAATTCTCAATCACTTCAACCTGGATCAAACCTAAAACATAGGGTCCGGCAATTAGGCCAGTAAACAGAAAACCGCTGATCAGCGGCAGTTTGAAGCGATTGAAAAAGGCACCAATTTGTTTGGCTGCAAAGGCAATGATTACAAAACTTATGAAATAAACAGGTAGGGTTAATATATTTTCCATCATAATTCCGCTTGTCTTTCTGATAACGAGTTAGGGAGCAGGGTGTTCTCCGTGCAAAAGAAAACACCCTGAGCAAACGAAATCCACGCTATAGATACCGCAACCAGACGTAAATGCTGGCGAAAACTAAAGACATTATAGTCACGATGATGCCATAACGCATGAAATGAGAGAAACTAATCGGGTGCCCGCTTTTATCTGCTAAGTTGGCGACCACCACATTGGCGGCTGCACCTACCAGGGTCAAGTTGCCGCCGAGACAGGCTCCCAGGGCCAAAGACCACCACAAAGGATCAGCAGGCATAACCTGCCCTAAACTTTTGACAATTGGAATCATCGTCGCCGTATAGGGAATATTGTCGACAATGCCCGACGCCAGGGCTGAGAACCAGATCAGCAGCATTGATGTCAGGGGTAAACTGCCACCGGTCAAGCGTAACGCGGCATCGGCGATGATTTCGATTAATCCCACTTCAACCAATGCCTCTACTGTGATGAACAGGCCGATAAAAAAGAACAAGGTGGTCCATTCGATATCGCGGAAAGCCTGGTGCGGATCGGTCTTGCTCCAAAGCATCAAAAGGGTAGCCCCGGTCAGGGCAATGGTCGCTGGTTCCAGGTGGAGCGCACCGTGCAGCAAAAAGCCAATGATAACACCCGCCATTACCACTAATGATTTTCGTAGCAAAACGGGGTTCGTAATCAAGGCAGAGGCATCGAGTTGCGCAATCTCAACATTTGCTGCTTCAGTGGTGACGAGATCCTTCCGGAACAAGAACCAGGATAAACCGATAAAGGCTATCAGGATGATGATCGAAATAGGGGCCAAATTCGCCATAAAAGTCACAAAGTCGATGCCAGCCGCACTACCAATCAAGATATTTGGAGGATCACCAACCAGCGTTGCCATGCCACCAATATTCGATGCCAATATTTCGGCGATCAAAAATGGGACTGGGCTGACCCGGAGTGTGGCTGCAACAAATAAGGTGACTGGTGCAATCAGCACTACAATGGTTACATTATCCAAAAAAGCTGAAGTTACGGCTGTAATCAAGGATAAGATCACAAGCACACGAAAGGGATCCCCTTCTCCCAAACGTACCGCCTGGAAGGCAATCCATTGGAACAGCCCAGTTTCTTTTAACACATTGGCGATCACCATCATCCCAGCCAGCAAGAAAGATCACATTCCAGTCGATCGAATGAAATGCATTTTCTTGTGGGATCACCAGCAAAATCATGGCCAACCCACCCAAAAGTGCTGAAATGGTCCGGTCGATTTTTTCACTAACAATCAGAATATACGTTATTGCAAAAATGATACCTGCTAACCAAACGGCTGTCATGCTTCCACCTCGTCTTGGTCAGTGTCATTTTTAACCTGGATGCAAAGCGATAGAAGCTCCAGCAGGTTAATATATCCAATCACATGGTAAAGATCATCCACTACTGGGAGACCTGGGAGACTGTTCAGGTGCATTCTCTTAAAGGCATTTTTAACCGTTTCATCGTGTTTGATCCAAACTGGAGGTACCATCGCATCCTCGGCAGTACGAATCCGGGTTTTATCTGCAAAATCCATCATCTTTTTTATGTCGGTGCTTTCTGCAATAAACTCCTCCGGCATGATGTGGAAGAAAAGATCGTCAGCTAAAGTTTTCAGATAGATCAAACCCACGAGCCGCCCATCTTCAGCAACTACGCAGGCAACATGCACCCTAGGGTGCGCTAACATGGCCTGCAGCAACATCTTCTAAAGATGTTGCTGGTGAAACGATCGTTGGTTGAAGCTCCATTAGCGCATCGACTGTTTTGATCGGGGTATCTCGTAAAGTTGTCCAATTGGATCGCATTGCCGGAGGGGATAATTCTTGGGGCAATTGGGATTGGGCTTTGTACAGCCCTTTCACCTGGGTTACGGGCAACACCAGAAGCACACCACTATTGGGGCGATCGAAGCCTCCCACCACACGCTCCGCTTCGGCAATGGCCTGGGCTAGCAAAGCATCATCTTCGATCACAGCCACCAGCGTTTTCCTTTGGATTTCCCGGGTCTCAAAGATACGGTCGATGGCTCCCAGACCAACTTTACTCAACCACGTACTGGCACGGTGACCGCCTACACTTTTCATGATCGTGGTTCCTGACACACCAATCCCTCGCCAGGCCTCGAGTAAATCGGGCAAAAACTTTATGTCATCCAAAATTACTTGAAGCAAATGAGTCATTTCTTTCTCCTATGTGATGAAAAATTTTTGAATGTTATCAACGAGCAACCTTTGATCGCAACAATAGAAATTTTCGAAAGCTGCCCACACTTTCAGCACTTTTAGGTTTACAGACATTTGTGCTAAAACCAAAGGGTTGGATTTCACGATATATTCTCTTTAGGAAACCAATACGCTACCCCCATGTAAGACATCCAAACTACCAATATGCTAAGACCTATGGCTACCGCAAGCTGAATAGGTTGATTTAGTACATTAGAGGGCCAAATAAGCAACCAGGGAAAAATGAGCGCCGTTACTCGCAGGCCGGATAACCAGAATGGCTTTGGATCTTGAAAGGTTGTTAGTTTATAGTGACGCCCTACCAGGATAATACTCAAGGCAACCAAAGTCCCCGCGAAAACTCCTATGAGAAGTAATGGTGAAACGGGTTGGTGGGATTGCCAGCCCAGGAACAAAAACAAAACCAAAATTAACCCAAATCCTGGCCAGGTATTCAATGGCGCTGGCCAGGATTCCTTATCGAAACCTTCCAGGTAATATTGGTATACCCAAACAAATATTATTGTGCTGACGAATGCTGCTGTGACTGCCGAAACCCCAATGAAAAAAGAAAACCAATAAGCCAAATAAACCTGCCCAATGCCAATCCAAGGATGCATATTTGGTTTAACCTTCTGGATTAAATAAAGCCCGAGAGATGCGGCCAATAATCCGAAGAACCCACCGCTAAAGATGCCTCCCAAGTAGTGGTCAGGGGCTTGAATAGCAATTTCCACTTCGGTGAGCAGGAAAATCAACGTCAGAGGTCCGATCTGGCTCATATAGCTGGTGCTATTCTCAGGTTCACTTGCCCGCCAAACCATGCTGGCGGTAACTACCCCATAAAGGAGGGCTCCACCCCAGTTTGAAGAACCGCCAACCAAAAGACAAAGAAAAAGATGAGCGCAGATACCGCCCATAATTTGACACTTTTCCGTCCGCCCCAATCTGCATTTACAATTCTGCGAATATTTTGCCATAACAGCAATGGGATCACTAACCCTAACACAAAATTCCAGGGGACATCGAATACTTGAGCCGGGGGTATAAGTACCAATAATATACCCAGCACGATCAGTGCAATTCCCAATTTTTGTCGTGCAGGTTTCGCGTTAAGCACGCCAACCAATAACAAAAGAATAAAGATTGTGTGTTCAAACTCGATCATAGGATTATCATCTTAAGGTTATATGTTGTCATAAGTCGTTCATGGGTTCAAATGGGGTCTGCTTCGATGCACTCTGATACTGGCAATCCGTAAGCGATCCATTTCATCCACGGAAAACGTATATCCAAACCGATTGGTTTGATCGCCCGGTTGTGGAATTCTTCCCAGACTGGCTAAAACGAATCCTGCTACGGTTGTGTATGATCCTTGAGGTTGGAAATCGATGCCCAGCAATTCGCCAACATCTGAGATGGGGGTTACACCTGCAAAGATCCACTCATCTCCAGCCTTGTGGATCCCTTTCTCTGTAATTGGGCTATGTTCATCTTCAATCTCACCGACAATCTCCTCTAATAAATCTTCCAAGGTTAAGATGCCAAATGTGCCACCGAACTCATCCAAAATGATGGCTATGTGTTTTTTGCTTTTAGTCAACCTGGAAAATGCTTCTGGCAATGCCACACTTGCTGGGATAACAACGATTTCTCGCAAACATTGTTTTAGGGTAGTGCCCTGATCGATTCCCCAGATCAAATCTTTGATGTGTACATAACCAACCACCCTATCAATTTCGTGTTCAAAAACTGGAAAACGAGAGAAACCCGAAAGCTTGGCTTTCTCAAGCGCTACTGCCAGAGATGTTTCAACATCCAATCCGATTATTGCCGTTCGTGGCGTCATAACATCGTTAACGGATTTATTACCATATGAGAAAGCCTTATAAATCAAGCCTTCTTCAAAAGGCAATATTACACCTTCGCTCGCCCCTTGTTGGATCACTACCTCAATTTCTTCCAGGCTGATGGCTGGATTGTTGGGGGATGTTTTTCCCAATAAACGTAGTATGAAATCAACAGAAACAGAGAGAAATCGCATCGGCAAGTAGGTCAGATAGGAAAAAATATGTATCAATCCGGCTAAAGTTAGTGCGGTCTTTTCCGCATTTAACAATGCCAATCTCTTTGGCAGCAATTCCCCACAAACTAGGGTCAGATATGCGATCACAACCACGACCAGCCCCAAGGCAATTTCCTGAGCATAGGGGGCTAACACAGGAACCTTTGCAAAGGCGGGCGTTAAAAATTTCACAGCCTCGGCACCCCCAATTACCGACGCGGTTGTCCCAGCTATCGTGACACCGATCTGGATGGTTGCCAGAAAATCACCGGGATTCTTTTGAATCCCCAAAAGCAGGGATGCATTATGATCTCCATTATCGGCTCTGACTCGTAATTTCGTTGGTTGAGCAACAATTACAGCGATCTCAGCCATAGCAAAGATACCATTGATAAGAATCATCAACCCGATCAGAAGAAAGTCAAGTAACATTAATCGTTCTCTCCACGCTCAGACTTATGGTTTCTATCATCAGCTGTCAAATTTGAATTGCGCATCACGCGGCGTTTTCGCGACAATTTCCAAAGATAAGCACCCAGCAAGATCAGAACGCCGGTGACGAGCAACCAGGGTGCGCCTTGCTTGATGAAATCGCTTATCAACCACCATTCATAACCTAAAAAGTATCCAATGCTAATCAGTAAAGTGCACCAAATATAAGAACCGATCAATGTGTAAATCAGGAAGCGGATATACGGCATCCGTGCCAGGCCTGCCGGGATGTTAACGATAGTCCGTACACCTGGTATCATGCGCCCGATCAGCACAAAACCCATGCCCCAGTTTTGAAATTGTGTTTCGGCCTGTTGGGCTTTCTCAAGATCAATCCGAAACCAGCGGAACATGCGGTCTACCAATGGCCTACCACCGATTCTGGCAGCCCAATAAGTGATGGAGGCACCCATCGCACTCCCAATAGCTGCTACCGCGCCCCAAAGAAAAACACTAATAAAGGGGGCACCATGAGCGGCCAGCAGCATCCAGCCCGCCAAACCTAAGATAATCTCACTCGGGGTGATGCCAGTAGCGTTTTCAAATACCAGCAAACCAGTGACCCCCAACCACCCGATGGCATCATAAATACTCTGCAAATTATTGATAAAAAAATCTTCGATCGCAGTAAACATGAAAGCTCCAATTATTATGATTCCCGTTGCCGCAGGAACCATTTCTCTAGCTCTACGCCCCAGAATACAACCGTACTCAAGACCAGACTAATCGCCAGATTTACGGGCGATAAAGCCATCGTCTTGAATAACCCTTGCATGAAAGGCACATAAACTACGGCCAATTGCAACACAAAGGTCAATAGCACGGCTCCTATGAGGGCCTTGTTGGAAAGTAAACCGGTTCTAAAAAACGAATCCCGACCAGAGCGGATGGACAGGGCATGTCCCATTTGCGAGAGGGTCAGTGTCGTGAAGACCATCGTTTGCCAATCGTGCTGGCCTGTGCTCCAGGCCCAAAAACCCATTCCGAGCGAAACCAACCCCATGAGCAAGCCCACCCAAAGGATATGCCAGCCCATGCCGCGCCCAAAGATATTTTCATTGGGATGATAGGGAGCGCGCCGCATGGTGCCCCGTTCTGCAGGTTCAACGCCTAAAGCCAGCCCCGGAAGGCCATCGGTTACCAGGTTGACCCACAGGATTTGCAATGGTAGCAATGGGAGTGGCATTCCCAAAAAGGGCGCCAACAACATCACCCAGATCTCGCCAGAGTTGGAGGTCATGGTGTATTTAATGAATTTCCGAATATTGTCATAGATGGTACGGCCTTCTTTAACGGCCGCGACAATCGTGGCAAAGTTATCATCCAGCAGCACCATATCGGCGGCTTCCTTGGAGACATCGGTCCCGGTGATCCCCATGGCCACCCCGATATCCGCCTTTTTGAGTGCCGGCGCATCATTGACGCCATCCCCCGTCATAGCAACAATATGCCCTTTGTTTTGAAGTGCCTGAACAATCTTCAACTTATGTTCAGGTGCGACGCGGGCATAAACCGAAACCTTATCCACCAGGGCATCCAATTCATCCTCGGAAAGATTTTCTAACTCATGCCCGGTTACTGCATGCTCATCATGCATGATAATGCCTAATTCGCGGGCGATGTTCAATGCAGTGAGCGGATGGTCTCCCGTAATCATGATGGGGCGGATGCCCGCTGCCTTGCAGGTTTGAACCGCCTCTTTCACTTCGGGTCGCGGCGGGTCGATCATACCGATCAACCCGACAAAGGTGGCCTGCTGCTCGATTTCGGCTTCCTCCACCTTTTCTGGCAGAGTTGATAAAGGTCGGAAAACAACGCCCAGGACGCGCTGTCCATCTTGAGCTAAAGCATCGTTGGCAGCCAAAATCCGCTGGCGCAATTCATCTGTCAGGGGAACTGCCTGGTCACCGGACCAGACCGTATCGGAAATCTCCAGCAAACCATCCACGGAACCTTTGCCAAAGGCCACAAAAGGCAGCTCCCGCCAGGGTGCTTCCGTTTGATCTGGAAGCACATTCGCGCGATGGACCGTGGTCATGCGCTTGCGCTCAGACGTAAACGGGATTTCAGCCACACGCGGCCAGCGGTTTTCCAAATTGGGCTTCATCATGCCGAGTTGGGCCGCTGCGATAATTAAGGCGCCTTCGGTTGGATCGCCGAGTGCTTGATAGTAATCCCCGTTATCTTGCGTTCTCTCCAGTAAAGCGTCATTGCATAAGGCTGCGGATTTGATCAGCAGCCCCAGGCTGCGAACCGGGGTTCTCTCACTTGAAGATAACTCTGCATCCAAAACAGGCACGCCATGACGGAGCAGAGCATCTACGGTTTGGGTTTCACCTAAAACATCGAGGGTAGTCACACTCATGCGGTTTTCCGTCAGGGTACCGGTTTTATCAGAGCAAATAATGTTGACCGAGCCCAGCGTTTCTACCGCGGGTAGTTTCCGTATCAGGGATTGGCGCTTGAGCATGCGTTGCGCACCCAAAGCCAGGGCAATTGTCACAACGGCCGGTAACCCTTCGGGGATGGCAGCGACTGCCATACTGATGGCGGTGAGCAACATCAAACGGAGTTCTTCGCCGCGCAGCAAACCCAATACGAACACCACCGCGACGATTCCCACAGAAGCAATGGCAAGGCCACGGCCTAACTGTTCCAGGCGGCGTTGCAAGGGGGTTGGCTCGCGCTCCACGGTCTGGATCATCTCGGCAATATTGCCGAGTTCGGTTTGCATGCCGGTTGCGACGATGACCGCTTCTCCCCGTCCGTAGGTTACAACGGTGCCCATATAAACCATGTTGATTCGGTCGCCCAAGGTGAGATTTTCACCACTCAAAGGAGCAGCCGTCTTCTCCACCGGTTCTGATTCGCCGGTCAGGGCAGCTTCCTGGACGCGCAAGTTGATGCTTTCCAACAGACGAGCATCGGCAGGCACCATATCTCCGGCTTCCAGCAGCACGATATCGCCGGGCACTAACTCGCGGGCTGAGATTTCCTGCACGCGGCCGTCCCGACGCACTTTGACAGTGGGAACGGCCATTTTTTTGAGGGCGGCCATCGCTTTCTCGGCCCGGTACTCTTGCGAAAATCCCAGGATGGCGTTGAGGACCACAATGGTCATGATGGCAATGGCATCCTTATAATCGCCAATCAACGCCGAGATAACGGCAGCGACGATCAGAATTACCACCATCACAGCCGTGAGTTGCTCCCAAAAAATCAACCAGGGAGATTTCATCCCCCGGTCAATCAACTCGTTGGGGCCGTATTCAGTCAAACGACGCTTCGCGGCAATCTGAGACAATCCCTGCTCAGAATTCGTTTTTAATTTCAGCAGAATGTCGTCTTTTGTTATTCGATACCAGTCATACATAAATGTTCTCCATGACAGCTTACAAAGATGTAGAGCTTAAAAGTTTAGATTTTCTTCGTTAGATGATTTTGGTTCTTTGGTATTTTGCAAGGTAGATCGTATCGGTGGGGGTGTTTGGCGGGTTTCACCCGCCAAACACCCCCACATCTTCCTTTCGCCATGCAAAATCCTGAAGACCCATGGTTTTCAAACAAAACCTAGGCTTTTCATTTAGAGCCTTTTTTCTGTTCGATTTTGTTTGCTTCGAATATTAGCCAGTTCAGGGCCAAAATGAGTATGCCTAGCAAGACAAGCACCAAAAAGGTGAGGATATCAACCAGATCTGGGGCAGGGGAAAATCCTAAAACAATCCGTCTAACATAAAATAGCATCCCCGTTAAAATGGTGATTTGAAGAAGCCGAACGATGAAAACGCCTATCCCTCTTTGCCATTTTTTACTCATATGCATATTGAAACCTCATAACTTGTAGATCATTTTCTTGCGTGGCTGCTATGGAACCGCGTAAAGTGAGAAGTAAGTCCAAAAAATACCCAACGCATAACGAAGCAAGTATGAGAAAGCCGATCAATACGACATCATCCCATCTAGCTTGATCGCTGCCTTTTGGGTGTGTTCGGATTCGCCAGAAACCCCAACTAAGAAACCCTATCAGGGTAGCCAGCAACAAGATGATAAGTTTTGGAGCCGGGTCCAAGAAAGCGGCGATCATCATTTTGATCTACCTTTTAGATACATGGCTATCTCGTTTGCTTTTCGAATGATGAAAGCCACGCGAAGGCCTGTAAAATTAAAGCTAACCGGTCCTGGCGTGATAACCAGCCGTTCCGGGCAATGCGCAGCGTACTGGTAGCCTGGTAGAACAGAGCACGCTGCAAGAGCACGCCAACATCCCACTCAGGAGGAACCGAACTCAGATACGCGTTGGTTATATGCTGGTTGAAGACTTGAGCTTCGGCAAAATCTCCCCCATGTTGGTGAATACTATGCGCCACTTCTGCCATTAATCGCCCCAGATCGGCGGCTGGATCGGCTAACTCGCTGCGTTCCCAATCAATGGCCACAACGCCATCCTGGGACGGAAAGATGAAATTCGCTGTTGTGGCATCTCCATGGTTGATCGTGGGATCGAAATCCCACATGAGCTTATCCCGCCCCCATTTTTCGACCAGCTTTAACAATCCATTTTTAACGCCTGGATGTTTCTGGAGAACACCATGACGAGCCAAATTGTCGATCACTTTATAGGCATGGTCTGCGGCAGGTCCAAAATCTGAGGGCGCTTCGGGCTGAAGGCAATTCGTATGTAGTTTTGCCAAAAATTTACTGACCGTTTCCAGAACGCCAAGCAGATCCCCAGGCTGGTTTCTCCGGATCGCGATCTTATCATCTAAGGTAAGACCGTTTACATATTCCAAAAATAGCAACCCGTCCAATACCCCCAAAGGCTGAACAGAACGCATTCTATGATCGGAATTACAACACGCCCAAGCCTGTTGCGTGCGCTGGAATTCGCGTTGGGCATGATGGTCAGCATCTTTTCCGGTTTTGGGTTTATAGAATTTTGTAGCAACTTTCCATCTGGTTTGTTCTTCCTGGTAGACATAAACCGCAGGTGACAAGCGGGCAACTTGCCACCCTGCGGGGGCAGTATCTTGATTCCATAAAGTTGAGGCAATATAGTTTACGACCGCATCAGAATCCGGCAAAGGAAACCAACCTTGAAATCGATTTTCATACGACAGATCCGGTGGTGCAAGTGAAATCATCTTTGGAATTGTATATATCTCATTCATCTTTATTTATCCGGGGTGAGATCGGAATATTGAGGTCAACAACGCGCTTACATTCAGGGCAACGCTGAATAATCGCCTTTACTTTTTTGCGTCTTTTCGGAAAAGGTTTTGGTACGCAACTCGTCAAAATTCACATTCTCATCGCAATAAGGGCATTGATCCTGCGTATCATCAACCTCGCGAGCATGATCTTCTTCAGCTTAGATTATGGGAACCAGCCTACAAGCTTCCCCTATAGGAACAACATATTTGGCTACACATCATCTTCACATTCTTTGCGGGACTGATATTTCGATACGGTTCCAAAGGCTTCATTACAATCCAGACAGCGGTCAATGCGCGCAACCAATTTTCGTTTCGTCATCGGGGGTGCATAAACTTTTTGTTGAATATTCTCGAACTTGCCGGTTGATCCACAACGTGGGCAGGTGCCGTTTTCCGAAGTTTTCTCTGACATCATCATTGCCTTTCGCTATAAATTTATAATTATTTGGTTCCTTCTGGTAAAGTCATATTACTAGCGGGTATGGATTTCATCAAAGCAGACGAATTCTTCACAATGAGAGCACTGGTTCTTCCATGGAAACTCACTCGGTATCATGGCTGTTCTTTGAAGCGCGTACTAGCAGCACTGGGATGCTAACCCCACGTGCCACTCTGTCGGCAACACTGCCCATCAACCAACGACTAAGCCCCGATTGCCCGCGCGTGCATATCACGACAATATCCACTGGTTCTGTTTCTGCGAAGCGGATAATTTCTTCATGAGGGCGTCCCGTCAAAGTAACGGTAGTTATGGAAAGCCCTTTTTCTTGAACGCGGGCAGCAACCCGATCCAAATATTCGCCCACCAATTCTCGCGTTGCAGTTTCAGCCGTTTTTACCGCGCCGGGTGGCAGATTGAGATTACTGCTCAAAGGCACCAGGACTTTCAAAAAAATCAATTCAGCTTGAAAATGTTTGGCCAAGGCAGCGGCATGTGGCAAAGCCTGCTCTGCAGTGGTGATCCATCCAAGGGGAATAATATTCGTTTATACATTTTTTACATCCTTTAGTTATGATAAGCCTGCACTTTTGTGTTTCAAAATAGTAAAAAACAGTTGCTATTGGACGAGTACAGAAACAAGAAATGATTTTTGATTACTGTCCACAAACCCTACACTGATCTAGTGGTGTTATCGTTCCAACCAGTTCTCTGCATTGTGGGCAACGAGATATTTTCGAGACAAGCGTTTTTTCCTTTGTTATTGGCGGAGAGTAAGTGTGCATATTTACTGCTTCAAAAACCACAACTTCTCGGCAATGGGGACAAGAACCCTTATGTTTTGTATCGTGTGTAGTCATGCGTGCAATCCTTACTTGGGGGGCATTCTCATATATGATAGAGAGCAAATTATCTTCTACTCGATAGTGCATGGGAACCACTTGTATGCCTGGATAGCGTAAGCGTAACCGTTTGGCCTCACTCAGGACAAAATCAATCTCATTTCCAATTTCAAACATAGGCGCAAAGTGAGTGTAGTGCTCTTCAGCCCATTTTCTTTCCCAGCCGGCCTTCTCTACCAGGCCGTGAACAAACTGCTCTCTCCTGGCTGTCAAACCAACCATGCCGCAGTTGTTATGTCCAATCAGTGCGATAGATTTCACCCCGCCAATCGCGACCGCATACGACACCTGGAATTCGTTATATCTTAGGTTGGCACCTCCGGTACGGATGATATAAGCGAAATTGTCAGGTATTCGCAGTCGTTTGCGATTATCCATACACATACCAATCAACAGGGGCGCTTGGGTATGATTATCGAGAGCAGCGGTTGAGATTATGGTATTCCAACAAAAGTCCAATCGGGGTATCCCGATACTTTGGGGAGATATCATCGATGGTGGATACGGAAATAAGTCGGTTCATAATTATCCTAAAGAGGCCAGATGATCGGCAGAAAGATCAAAACGACAACAAAAATAATAATATTTAGCCACACGCCTACTTTGGTGTAGTCGCCAAATTTGTAACCTCCCGGACCAAAAACAAGCACGTTGGCCTGATGCCCGATCGGCATCAGGAAAGAAGTGGCGGCCGCAATGACAACGGCCATGACAAAGGTTTGCGGATTTGCACCTAAACTGCGGGCGGCATCGATCGCTATGGGTGTTACCAGCACGGTTGCAGCCGCATTGGACATCACTTCAGTGGTGAGTGCCGTCATCAGGAAAATACCCATCATCACTGCGACAGTTCCCCAATCTCCAACCAGTTCCACTATTTTTTGTGCCAGGAAAAGCGCGGTTCCGCTGTTTTGCATGGCAATTCCCATGGGAAGCATCCCGGCAATCAAGAAAACCGATTTCCACTCAATTGACTCGTAGGCCTCGTCCATGTTCAAAACGCCGGTCAAGACCATGAGCATTGAGCCGATCAACATGGCAATGGAAACATGCAGGATGCGGAAACTGACGACCAGCAGGACCCCAACCAAAATCAAGACCGCCAGAGGCGCTTTTTGGGTGCGCTTGGTTTCCATTGGCGGTGTTTCTAAAATCAGGAATTCTGCATCGCGTCCGCAAGATGGCAATCCGGTCTTCGGGTCCTTGAATGAGCAGTGCATCTCCAAAATCCAAGGGTGATATCTGCCAAATTCGAGACAATTGATTCTCCCTGATGTTGAATTGCCAGTACCGTCAATCCATAATGCGCCCTGAAATCAGATTGCTTCAAGGTTTTACCCACCATGTGGGAGCCTGGTGAAAGCGTGACTTCGATCATCGCCTGGGAACCCTGGCTAAGCTCTTCGAACTTCCATTCAGGAATCGCTTCCAGGCCCAAACTTTCTCTGGCTCTCAAGATGTTTTGAGCGCTACCTTGTACCAGGAGAATATCACCCTCTTTTAGCAAGGGGTTTTGCAAAGGCACTAAAAGACGCGTGTTGCTACGCTGGATCTGGAGCACATTGAGGTTGTAAAGCTGGCCCAATTGCGATTCTTCCAGGGTCTTTCCAACCAGGGTACGATTTTTCTCCAACACGAACCTCGCTCAAGTAATCCCGAATATGATAGGCTTCTGAAAGCTGCCCGCCGGGGTGCGGTTCGGCAGTAAACGATTTCCAACCAGTAGAAAATACAGGATGCCGACTACGAGTACAATTGCCCCCATGGGCGTGAAATCAAAAAAACCAAACGGCTCTAAACCACCGTAGGTTTCCATGATGCTGGTAGCCAGGATGTTTGGCGGTGTTCCGATGAGTGTCATCTTACCGCCCAAAAGCGAGGTAAAAGCCATGGGGATCAACAATTTAGAAGGTGCGACATTGATCTTGCGTGCCACGCTGACCACTGCGGGTAACAGGATCGCCACTGCGCCAATATTGTTCATAAAGGATGACATAACCCCTACGGTTAACATGATCACAAAGAGCAAACGCAGGTAGCTATGCCCGGCCAGGCGCAGCATGAAATTGGCCAGCGTATCTGCTACCCCACTGCGGAAGAGTGCTCCGCTTACGATATAGACTGACCAAACGGTGATCACAGCCGGGCTGGCAAAGCCCGAAAATGCCTCATCAATGGTCACCAAACCGGTGAAGGTTAGCGTGATCAAAACCAGCATGGCGATTAAATCAACGCGCAGACGTTCGCTGATAAACAAAATCACAGCGACTGCCAGAATTGCCAACACGAGCAAGTTTTCTTGTGTCAAAATCTCGACCTCGATATTTTCAAACGAAGACAACCTTAGGCGATGGTATTCAGGAGCGTAGTAACAACGAGAGCAATTCTTTCAACCTGACTATCCATCACTCTCTTGATGCTGCTTAGTCCTATTCACTCACCTAAGCCAACCACAGCGTGAAAATGCTGCTAAAAAACCCAACGAAGAAAATTGCGCTGAATGCGCGCATAACCGTGCGACGCAGATCTTGCGAACCCATAAAATAGGCGATAGCTCCTTTGGCGATAGTGTTCATAAGCGCAGCAATAACAACCGCCAGCCCCGCCACCTGAATATCTAGCTGAGCATTGCTAGCCAGGCGGGACACGCTGAGTGCGATTGCATCCACATCTGTTAGACCCGCAATCGCACTGGCAAAATAGACTCCGATAGAGCCAAAAAATTCCTGAGCAAACTCAATGATGATCAACACCACCGCAAACACCAATCCAAACTTGATGGCTGTTGATAATTTGAGAGGATGTGCTATTTTGAAAGGGCGCTCAAGAGTATTCTCATGGGTAGCGCTTTTCCACTGAAGAAAAAAGACAATTCCCAGTCCAGTAATTAACATTGCCCCGAGCGGGATACTTACCATTTGCAGAAGAGGTGGGTAAATCACTATGACTAGTAACAATACCCGAGGAACCATAACACTAGATGCCAAAATCACCGCCCGTGCATAATGTGAAGATATGGATGGATTTTCCCGGCTCGCAGTGGACAGGCTGATCGTTGTGGCTGTACTGCTCGCCAGACCACCCAAAATGCCAGTCAGGTTGATACCCCGAGAAGGTCCCAGCACTTTCATCAAGACGTAACCGCTAAACCCAATCCCCGAAACCAACACAACCATCAACCAAACCTGAAATGGATTGAGCAATCCTAGCGGATCAATTGCTCGGTCAGGCAGCAAAGGTAATATCACTACGGCCACCAGCGCAAATTGAAGGGTCACGCGCAAGTCTTCTGTACTCATTCGACGGATGACCCCATGCAACCTGCCTTTTAGTGCAAGTAAAAGAGCGGTGAGCACCGCCAGAGCACTAGCGACCTTTCCTTGGTCACCCATTACGAGTACCCCAAAGAGGAAGGTCAACAAGACAGCCACCTCGGTGGTGATGCCTGTCTCCTTCCCGCTACGCAGGAGAGCGCCCAGGTAACTCGTTGTAGTTAGTAAGATCAATCCCCCAAGCGACAATGCTATTGGCATTATGCCAAAATCCATCACCAGAAAAGCCGCTACGGAACCTAACAGCGCAATCAAAGAAAAAGTGCGTATGCCAGCGAAATCTGGGACATCTTCTTTCTGTTGGATAAACTCCCGTTCCATACCGAGTAGTGCGCCAATCAGCAACGCAACACCGAAACGCCACCAGGGTTCAAAATCCGACAAGTTAATCATTGGTCCTTGGATCTATTCAAAATCCTTTTTTGAATAGATCCACGCATCATAAAGAAACCGACAATAACAACAGCTGCCAGGAATGCAATACTGGCTAACAAAAGAATTTCGATGAGGTTTGTCACATCTAACTCCTTGACATTGTGTTGCCATATTCACAACCTATGATAGATGCCACTACAAACAAAAAGTGGGTTTTCATCAGAAAAGCAGGATACTCTGAATTATTTCTGGCGTCCTTAGGACTCAGTAAAAGACAACCTAAAGATTACCTAAAGATGACCAACCGGCCAGGAAAAAAGGCCGATATGCGCACATTCTTTAGACTTGTTTCTTGAGGTGGGTAATATATTACTGGGATTGATGAGGCAGCCAGATGGTGAAACAACTTCCCTGACCCTGGACACTCTCAAATTCCAAACGTCCCTGATGGGCCATGACCAGATCACGGGCAATACTCAGCCCAAGTCCCATCCCTTGTGGAAAACGCGTCTCGGTGCGCCCCCTGAAAAAAGGTGTGAACACCAAATCTTGGTCTTTATCCGGAATCCCGGGTCCCGTATCTTGTATAGCAATCCGGACTTCATCCACTTGTGAGTCAGCACTAATTGTGACCTTGCCGCCTGGAGGAGTGAATTTGATCGCATTGTTGATCAGATTGCCAACGGCTTGCGCTAAACGGTCTGGGTCAATAGACATCACCGGTAGATCCTCCCGTATATCACTTTCCCATTGCAAGCCTTTGGCATAAGCCGCTTCACGCTGCATTCGCACCAAATTGGGCAACCATTTTGCTAAATCGACGATTTCGAGACGACAAGACAAACGAACCCGCAAATTGATCGTACAGCCCCTCAGATCATTCAACAGCCGCCGCAGGATATTGATTTCTTCTTCCATCCCCGCTAACAATTCTTGACGTAAAGCCTCATCTTTAACCGCACCGGCCTCTAAAGCCTGGATGGCTGGCAAAAGGGCACCCAGTGGCCTTCCCAGTTCATGTACCAGATTGGCCAGTAACTTACGTCGGGTTTTTTCCATGGTTTGTAAGCGGATCACAAGTGTATTGACGGTGCGGATCAAGTCACGGATTTCTTCCGGGCCTTGCTCAACCGGTGGGGCCACTTCTTGCCCGGTTGCCAATTGATGAATAGAAGTTATCACTTGCTTTAGTGATTTACTCAGATTCACAGATAGCAGCGAGCGCGATCCCTGCTCCAAGAATAAGCCCTACCGACAAAACGTATGTGATAGCTTGTCGGAGTGTCAGCAATTGACTATATACATTTTCCAGGTGATAGGTCATCTGGATCACCCCCATGATTTCTTCTCTGGTGTTACGAACCGGCACAAAGACATCCACCACGCTGGCATCCAGATGACCTCTATAAGCAGTTTGAATAATCGTATCTTTGGAAAGCACTTCGCCAATGGTGATTTCAGGAGGATTTTCGGAATTCAGGAATGGGTCGGTGGACCCCAGGAATTTACCGTGCAAGTCAAAAACAGAAACGTAAGGGGCTAAAATGGGCTCAAGATGAGCTAAAAAATCCTGGGTACTTTGAGGTTCATCCCATATCTGAGGCTGATTGGCGGCGAGTTCAGCGAAAATCTTGGCTTCATTCGTCAATTCTTCAGCATAGCCCGGTAACAAAACGCGCGTTTCAACAACATAATCCAACGCCAGGCCGATCAATAAAATAACGATGATGAGCGGCAAGCTATGGCTGATCAGCAAACGGGTTCGGATGGAATGCATGCTCAACCTTCTTGGGGAACCAGTTTGTAACCGACACCTCGAACGGTAATGATCCGATGGGGTTTGTTGGGATTCTTTTCGAGTTTCGTGCGTAGTGCACGCACATGCACATAAACCACCTGGGGTTGTCCGACATACTCCACACCCCAGACATTGCACAATAAATCATCTGCTGAAAAAACGTGGCTGGGCTGTTGTGCCAACTCGTTGAGCAACTTGAACTCAATGGGTGTTAATTCAACGGTTCTCCCCTTTAACTTAACGGAATGAGCCCGAGGGTCAATATCAATATCCCCCACCGAAAATGCTTCGGTTACTGTTGTAGAACGCGATTCTCGTTGAGAGCGCCTTAACACAGCTTTGATCCGTGCCAAAAGAACACTGGTATCAAAAGGCTTGGTTATATAGTCGTCTGCACCCAATTCTAACCCCAGAATTTCATCTAATTCGCGTTGTCGTGCAGTGATAAAAATAACCGGAGCAGCAATGTGTTGATTGAAATGAGTCAATGCGTCCAGCCCATCCATCCCCGGAAGCCCAATATCCAACAGGATCAAATCGACTAGTGCGCGGCGAACCAGACTGAGCCCCTCTTCAGCACTGGCCGCAGTTTGCACTTGATAACCCGCTTGCTCCAGATGGAAGCTTAGACTGCGCCGGAGCAAAGCATCATCGTCAATCAGGAGAATCTTTTTGGGCATGAACGTTTTTTACCTTTATCGGTTAGCACATCAGCCGTTATTTTCTACCACAAATCTCTACCCCGTTGGTTAGTAAATATCGACGGCTATGATTATATCAAAAAGACTTATCTCAATCCCCAGCTGATCAAGCATTCTCCTGTCATCAAAGCGCAGAGAAGCCAAAATCCCCTTGATGATATCAAGGGGATCAATTTGTGGGCGCAAATGGACTCGAACCATCGACCTCTTCTGTGTAAGAGAAGCGCTCTAACCAACTGAGCTATGCGCCCTAAACAAGAGGTTCAAATTATACCTCGGTTCAATCTTTCAGGGAGGGCGTTAAATTCGAGGGGAGCACTAAAAGGTTGTTGGTTAAGCGACTACAGGTAAAACCCTGCTGCTACGTTTAGCAACAATCGGCTCCCAGTGTTGACCAAGCCATGCGGCTCTCGCTTTGGCTGTATAGACCGCGCCAGCTTTAGTCCAACGTGCACCCGCTTCCTTGAGGCGTAATTCTCCAAGTCGTTTGGCGGCGCTTTCTATGGTGCCACTGCCGATAAAATAGCCTTCTTTGCGAAAACGAGCATAATCCATACGGTCGATGTTGTTGGTGTAGAAGGTAACCGCAGCACGAGCGACCTTTGAGGTGGCTGGTTGGTCTATGAACCGCTCACATTCCGTGATCAGGGGCTGAATCCGGCCTTCCCATAACAGGGTTTTGGTTTTCTCTAGCCACTGATGGTACTCATCACTTTCAACTTCAAAAGCTTCATCCGCGATTTTGTAGAGATATTGCGAAGCGTGATACCCATCCAGAATTTGGGTGGCATCCGGATAATAGCGTGCCACCATATGCCAGATCCAGCTTGCACCATCTCCGATAAACACCCGTTCTGCCTAGAAATCGGCCTGACGCTGACATCCGGTGGCCCAAAAAAGTTGGCCGAATTCTTCGGGTTCCAGTTTGTCGCAGTGATAGCTGATATTTTCAGCTTGGAGATTGTTTTGTTGACCCACCGCCCTCTCCCGAGGTCTTTTGGCGGAGTAGCGGGTCATTTCTACCACGTTGTACCAGGCTAAAGCCTGGAACTCTTTCCACCCCTCCAGCAATGGTGCCATGAACCCAGCGACAGAACCATACATGCGTCCTTGGCGGACTGCTTTGGCTGCTCTTTGCCGTTTTTGCAGCCAGTTTTCAGCATGACTTTGTCGGATCAGTTCCTGTTCGATTTCATCTTGTAGGGCTTCAAACAGCTCGGTTTCTTTCCGCACCGTTTATCGCTGACTCGAAATAATAGAAATTTCTCTACTTGCTTGGCAGCTTCTTCAAAAGGTGTACTCACGCCTTCTAAGGCTAAGAGCTCCGCCAAACTCGGACTCACTTGCCCTGCTGAAAATCCCATCTTTTGATCCAGCCTAGCAAACCCTTTTACTTCCCGTTCTTTGGCATTCTGGTAGCGATAATAGCGTCGCTCTATGCGGATCTTGCCAAACACGCTCCAGATCACCGCCGGTCGATAGGATTGAAAATAATAATCCTTTTTGCTGGTTGATGCTTTGGCCTCCTCGTGCATGGCCTCATCTGCCTCCTCTAAAAAGGTACCTAATCCGGCTACTCCGATTTGCCGTTGTAATTCGCGCAGCCCGTTTTCGACTGCAGACAAATTGTCTGCTGCACTATATCCGCAGCGCTTCATCTCATCGGCCACCGCTTTTCCTAGCGCCTGGATCTTTTTTGTGCTAAACTCCACTTTGAGCCTCCGGTTAGTTTGGTTGTTTTTCTGTACCCCCATACTAACAGGTAGGCTCACTTCTTTTCAAACCTCTTCCAACAACCTTTTAGTGCTCCCAATTCGAGTCTATGGAAATCTCCGTGAAAGACCCGAAAATGAACGGGTGTTTTACGTGCAAAGCACCCCCATGGATACCTTTATCCATGACGATTTCCAGAGACCCATAATTTCCCTGGAATCCATTTTGCAAGTAAATTTGCGAAATCATTCTAATTTGTGTTACACTTCTGATATTCAGTTTTCTTGTAATCACCGACAGGAGAAGATGTCATGTCGTATCAAGAGCGTATCCGCCAAGCAAGACCACAAATGTCAAAAAGCTTTGCCAAGTTAGCAGATTTCTTGTTAGATTCTTATATCGAAGCCTCCTTTATGACAGCTACCGAATTAGCACATGAACTCAATCTTGATGCTGCCACTGTTGTTCGTTTTTCCCAGCATTTGGGTTATTCTGGTTACCCTGAGTTACTTCGAGAGATTCGCGAACATGTCAAAGTTGACTTGATGGTCCGTCCAATAGAAGCTCAAGATCCGCAATCTATTCCCGGGGTAGTTGCCGGAGCCATGAGAGAACTTCGCGAAACATTGGAACGCACCCAAATGTCGTTAGATACAGAGGCCATGGCACAATTAGTTGAGAGCATCGGGAAAGCACGGCGAATCGTTGTGCTCGCCGAGGGTCCAGCTCAACCAGCAGCCTACAATTTGGTCTATTTCCTTGAGCAGGCAAATTTCCCAGTTCATATAGCTCGCTCGGGTTTAGCTGGACTTGCCAGGACAGTGCACACCGCCTCTAAACAAGATCTGTTAATCGCTCTCGACGTTGCAAACGAAGCACCCTATATCGCTCCCGCTTTGCGAGAAGCGCGCGCCAAAGGAATTACGACTGCTGCCATTGTTGGTGCGCCTTCCTTGGCATCTTCTCGGTCGGCTCATATTGTCCTAGCTGCGCGTTCGACACCCAATATTGGTGTTGAAATTGTTTCACTTGAGGCCATCATCTTCGCACTGGTTCAAGCGCTCCGTTGGCATTTTGCTGAGCGCTTTGCTGGCGCCGAACAGGCTATCGAAGAACTTTCTGCTCATTTCCAGTAACTCATCAAATCAATATGCGTATTATTCGTTACCAATTACAAAATGAAGAAATTTCACAATTTGGCTGGGTCCACGGCGATAAAATCGGTCAAATTCAAGGGGATATTTTTAGCTCCTTTCAACGGGATGAAGCCAAAATTCCACAAGAAACAGCACAATTGTTACCCCCAGTTGTCCCAAGTAAAATCATTTGTGTCGGAAGGAACTATGCAGCCCATGCCAAAGAACACGGTGCTGAAGTACCCGAAGTACCTTTGATTTTCCTGAAGCCACCTTCATCACTGATCAGTCACCGACAGGAAATCGTCTTACCTCCTCAATCTCAACAAATTGAACATGAGGCAGAATTGGCCGTGGTCATTGGGAAACCAGGACGTTGGATCAAAGCTGAAGACGCCCTCACCCATATTTTCGGCTACACAATTGCGAATGATGTCACTGCTCGTGACCTGCAACGCAAAGACGGACAATGGACCCGGGCAAAAGGCTTTGATACATTTTGTCCGGTTGGACCTTGGATTGAAACAGAATTTGATACTTCAGATGCTGTTATCACCTGTCATGTTAATGGTGAATTACGCCAGATGGCTTCAACCCGGGATATGATCTTTACAGTCAGACAATTGATTGCTTTTGTATCCTCGGTAATGTCTCTGGCACAAGGTGATTTGCTTTTAACGGGAACCCCCGCAGGCGTTAGCCCGTTGAACCCTGGTGATATTGTAGAAGTTTCCATCGAAGGACTAGGATCCTTAAATAACCCAGTAATTTCCAATTGACAATATTTTATAATGCCCGCACTTGACATCCAATCTGGCGTAACTGTAGCTGTGATTTTAGCTGCAATCCTTGCGATTGTCAGTTTAATCACGGGTTTGCGATTGATTTGGAAAAGCCGCGATCTGCGCTTTTTCAGAATGCGCCGCGACCGCCAAGTACAAGGTTGGCGACGGATTTTCGCTGCCATTTTATTGGGTTTGGCTGCCTGGGCTTTAAACTCCTTCGCAGAACCGGTGGCTTATAGTTTCTTCGAACCTTCTGCTACCCCAACCACATCACCGACGATCACGCTAACCCCAACGGTTTCGCTAACCCCCAGCATCACGCTCTCACCAACCATTACTGAAACTCCAGCAGAATCGAATACCCCAACAATCACGCCAACCCCGCACATTCCTTTAGCAATTGAAGGAAAATTTACAGGTACATTAACGCCTCCAGCAGAGGCGGTTTTTAGCGCCATCGAATTTAGCAATATCGGATTAGATGGTCTCAACCGAGCCCTCGAACCCACCGATACATTCACAAATCCCGTAGGATCAATGTTTGCCGCCTTCTCTTATAATGAACTGGCAGATGGAATTCAATGGACCGCGCTTTGGTATCGCCAGGATGAATTGGTCAGTTTTGAGACCAAACCATGGGATGGAGGCACCGGGGGGTATGGATTTTCGGAGTGGCATCCTAAGGCTGAAGAGTGGTTGCCGGGCGAATATCAAGTGCAGCTATTCTTAGGGTTTGATTGGTATCAGGTAGATTTTTTCACCATCATTGGGAATCCACCACCATCGACAGCAACCTTCACCCCCACCCCATCGATGACTTTGGCACCTACGCGCACACCCACACTTACACTATCGCCAACGATAACTTTAACGCCATCGAACACCCCAACACCGAGTAAAACCCCAACTCAAACGCCCTTACCAGGGACAGTGCAACCAACGAGCACATCGATCCCAACCATCACCCGGCAGCCAACCGCCACACCCGTAACACCTACTGTTACGATTACACGCTGGCCCACGCCGATCAACTCGATTACGCCAACTCCCACCCTCACCCGGTGGCCAACTCCAACTCGCACCCCAACCCCCTAAGATAAAGTTTGATTCCTGATCAAGTTGCTTAGATTTGATTTAACCATAAACCCTCGATGATGCAAAACATGACACATCCCGAATCTCATAAATAAGAGAGGAAGGGAGGGGGATGAGAAAACCAGAACAACGAAATAGCCAAACGCAGACGGTAGAGCGGAGCTGGGGTAACCCGGCTCCGCTTTCCAGTGCGATGGCAAAAAGTGCGTAGCAACCAACGCCGGAGGGGATCGAACGTGGTATCCAATCAAGAGAGCAGGAAAGGATAAGCCAGGGTGGCCAAAAGGAGTAGTTTTTTGCGATATTGCCATTTGAGCCGCCTGGGGCTCTCAAAAGCCAGTTCGGATTTGTGGAAACAGATGGTCATTTCGATTTTCATGCGATTTTGGAAGATTTGTAGGGCGGCTTGCGGTTCTAAGCTGGAGATCACCCACAAGGGGTTGTTCAGTCCCTTGCGCCGGTAGCCAATCAGGTTGACGGGGACAATACCAAGATAGAAAACTTGGCGGTGGATGACAGTTTTACCGGGACGGACAAACAACTTGATGGGACTGCCATCGGCATCGATCAGGCGTGGTCGCTTGTGCTGGTCACCCAGATTCAAGCGGATCACGAAGGGGATTCCTTCAATGTACAAACGCTCCATCAGGGCTCAATAGCTGAACTCTCGATCAAGCACCAAGGGTCTATCTCCCAATAATTCCTTCACAATCGCAAAACAGCGGGTATGTTCCTGGTTGCGAGAAGTCACTTGCTCCCCAATCGTTTTCGATGAATAGGTGATGAAATGAAAAGGGATTGCCCGACCACGAAAGGGGGTCGACAAGACCAGCAGCCAATAGCCTGGTGTTTGACCATCAGATAGGGTGCCGACATATTCTGTTTTTCGGCGCTTTGTGCCTTAGCATCTCCGTCGGATCCCCAATCACAAAGCCTGTTTCCTCCTGCTACAGCCGCAGTAAGGCTTCCTTCACATCTGTCTGTCCGATGAAGCGATGGATCGCCCTGTAATTGCTCTCACTCTATCCTTCCATCTGCTCGGCAATATTCGAAAGACGTGGCGATTTGGCTTCTAGGATCCCTTTGACGATCTCCCCAGCTTTCTCCGCAGCCTTTTTATCATCGATTAGATAATGCATAAATTCAGAATACTTGATAAACTGGTTCATGGAAGCCTCCTTTCTGAGCAACCTCTAGTAGGGTTTCTCGCAGCTTAGATCCGCTCTTTTTGGCAATACTTTGTCCGTTCTTTTGTCTGAAGGTAAGTATTCAATCTTGACCTCGTAAACGCCATGCCAACCAGACCAAACCCATTCCTGCAAAGAAAAAGATGATATTCAAAACAAAGGGTAAAACCCGATTTATCTCAGAGAGCTGGCCAGCGATCCATCCAAATGGGGATGTCAGCAGTATCACAACGACAAAAACAATGGCATTTACGCGTGCCCGTTCAGCAATATCAATTGAAACGACCGTTAATGCATCCATCAATGGACCAAATACTGCCAGGCTAGCAGCTTCAATTAAAACACTAACCAGGAGCAAAACATAATTCCCAGCGGTCATCGTGACAAGAAGAATATTGGCAACCATGAAACCTGCAAAACCCAAAAGCATCGGATTTCGAAACCGGCGTACATTCAAACGGGGCACCAGCAAGAAGTACAAAAGCAGCATTAAGCCTGATTTCGCAAACGGGAAAATTGCCAGGTGTTCCGCGGGGATACCCAATTTTTCTGTCGCGAAATCGACCAAAAAGTTCCGTTAATCATCATGACAACCCCCATTACAAACATGATCCCCAATATAACCAGCGTGCGTGGAGTGCGCAAGATTTGCTTTAGGACTTCCCCATAACCAGCTAAAAGCGAGAGCAACGGTTTATCGCGAGTTTCTTCCATGCGGATATACCCGCGCTCAGTTTCTGTTGAATAACGATATAAGATGAAACCTTTTACTGTCATCATAATAAACGAAAAAAGATACAGAAGGCGAATTGCTGGGATCAAATCGATCACGCCGATAAGCACACCCGCTAAAGGGGCAAAAAAAGCGGCCATCAGTCCGGCAATATGGATCCAGGTCCAAATATGTACTAATTGATCTTCTTCGGCATCTTCAACCAACAAGCAGGTCCAAGAATTCATTGAAATTCGCCATATCGCATTAAAAATCGCCGCAACGATAAAGTAACGAATATCTTGCGCCACCGCCCAAATCAAGCAAGGGATGCTCCAGGAAAGCAAATCGGAGATCAGGGTGGTCAGTCGACGGCCATATTTATCGGTAATCGCGCCGCTGATTAATGCAAATATTGGTTGGATGAGCAGGCCTAAACTGGCAATCATTCCAATTTGGGCATCTGACAAACCTAAAGCCAACATATAAACTGAAGCATAAGGGATATACAAATTATACGGGATTCCCCACAATGGCTCTGTAAAAACACTAGCCTTAGGATTGCCTTCGAGGTTGAACAGCGTGATAACTAATGGGTGTCGGCGAATTCGCAGCATGGGATTCCAATCAAACTCAAAGATGCAAACCCCGGCATTCTATCACGAAGGAGATAGAGTTGAATTACAATTCCAGCAAAATATCTTGACAGAAAATAAATCAAAAACATCTATAACGGGATCAGTTATAAACTCCTCTCGTTTCGAAGCGTTGGAAAACGATTTTTGCTCCTTATCAATAACGGGGTACAATAGTTCGGTTTTCAGTCAACTGCACAAACTAGTGGATTTTATATCTGCGAGGGTTATCTTTCCGCACCAGCGCATTTTTACTTAGATTAAGGTTCTATCCGGGATATAATCCGATGGGGGTTTCGGGTCAGTAAAACCCCTCCGACAACACCTCACCCTCAAACCATTTTCGGATAGGGTCTAAAACTTTGGAGAGAACACATGGATAAAACCTACAACGTAATCGTTATCGGTTCAGGTGCAGGTGGATTAAGTGCCGCTGTTTCGTTAGCTCAAGCTGGAAAGAAAGTTTTGGTCTGTGAGCAACATGAAGTTCCTGGTGGATGGACACATTCTTTCACCTTGCAAAGTTATCGCTTTAGCCCGGGCGTACACTATATTGGCGGTTTGCAAGAAGGCGGTTCGCTGCGCCGAATTTATGAAGGATTAGGTGTCTCGCAGGATTTAGCATTCTGCGAAATGAACCCGGATGGTTACGATCATATTGTCGTTGGCGATGAGCAATTTGATATTCCCAAAGGGAAAGAAGCATTTGCCGCCCGACTTAAAGAACGCTTCCCTCACGAAGCCGAGGGCATTGATGGTTACCTAAATACGGTCACCGACATGATGGAAAATCTGCAAAAACTAGGAAAAGTAAAAGGTCCTGGTGATGCGGTTAAAGCTTCGGGCAGCATCCCAACAGTTTTGAAATGGGCGATGCGCTCGGGGCAAAATTTAATTGAAAATTTCGTTTCCGATCCACTATTGATCGCCATCTTTTCTGGGCAGGCTGGTGATCACGGTATGCCGCTCTCCGAAGTCCCGTCTTTCATGCACGCGGGTATCTCACAGCATTATTTTGAGGGGGCATATTTCCCTTTGGGGGGTGGTTTTGCTATCCCAAAAGCCTTCGTCAGAGCGCTCAAACGCGCCGGAGGCGAAATCCGTTTGCAAACACCCGTTGAAAGGATACTCCTGAAAGATAGTAAAGCTGTTGGTGTATGTTTGGCCAATGGCGAAGAAATCAGCGCTCAATATGTGATCAGCAACGCAGATGCAGATGTAACCTATCGAAAGTTAGTAGGGGAAGAACACCTCAGCAAAAAGCTGCTAAAAAAATTAGACAACACCACTTACTCAGTTTCAGCTTTGAGTCTGTTCTTTGCCGTTGATATGGATCTAAGGGCTGCAGGATTAGATTCTGGCAATTACTGGTTTTACGATTACGAGGATATTGACGAACTCTACAAATTAGGATTGACCGACCACGCGCTAAAAGCAGAAACACCCCCCATGATGTTCATGACCGTCACTACACTGAAAGACCCATCAAAAATGCACAGTGGACATCACACCTGCGAAGCCTTTACTTTTGTTGGCTATGATGCATTCGAACAGTGGGCCAATGAAGAAACGGGAGCACACTCCGCTGGTTACGATGCCCTGAAAGAAGATTTGGCCTGGCGTATGTTCCAGGCACTAGAAAAACGGATCCCCGGCATCAGTGAGCATGTCGTATTTTGGAATTTGGGCACACCGTTAACCAATATCCATTACATCAATTCAACACGCGGCAATTTGTATGGCACCGCTAAAAACAGAAAACAGGTGGGGCCACGTTCATTCCCTATTAAAACCGAGATTGATGGATTGCTGATGTGCGGTGCAAGTACACGCAGTTTCGGTGTTTCGGGTGCGACAAAAACTGGATTAGATGCCGCCAAAACGATCTTAAATTGCAGCACCTCCGATTTGTTAACCCAAAATGGACCACCCCTCAAAATTTATCCATCGGAAGATATTTCGCAATGGCCAGAAAATATTCAGCAAAGGATTACCAGGGGAAGTCGTGCAAATCTATAATATTGTGTTCCATGTCAGCACACTCTGACGTATAATTGCGCCTATGGAGACACCAAAATTTATCTTTGCGGGGAAATTACACCGCGATTACTTTATTACTGCTGATGATGAACCCGTATTGGATGTATTGGGAGGCAATCTGGCTTACGCCGCTACGGGATTTAAAATCTGGGAGGACTTCCCTCCGCCAGGATTGATGGCCCGGGTGGGTGAAGATTTCCCCTTTGAATGGCTGAACAATACAGAGCAGCGAGGTTTTGATATACGTGGAATCACCACCATGCCTGAGGCTGTAGATGTGCGCAATTTTTACGTGTACACCGACAAGGCTACACGCATCACAGGTGATCCTGTCCCCCATTTTGCGCGTCTGGGGAAACCGTTCCCAAAAGCATTATTGGGCTATCGGGATAACAGCAACGCCTTGGATAGCAAAACCAACCTGACAGCTGTATCACTGCGCCAGGGAGATATTCCTGAAGATTATATGGATGCCAATGCTGCTCATCTGTGCCCAATCGACTATCTCACTCACAGCCTGCTTCCGGCAACCTTCCGGCAAGCTGGTTTCACAACGGTAACCCTCGATCCAGCTCCTGGTTATATGAACCCTACTTTTTTCAATGAGGTGCCCGCAATTGTTACGGGGCTGACTGCGTTTATGCCCTCCGAAGAAGAACTACGTGCACTTTTCCAAGGACGTAGTGATGACCTCTGGGAAATGGCAAAATCCCTCGCAGTTTATGGCTGTGAATTTATTGTTATCAAACGTGGTGAACGTGGGCAGTTACTTTATGATGGCGCTAGTAAAACTCGCTGGGAAATTCCAGCTTACCCCGCAAATCTGGTTAATCCTACCGGCGTTGGCGATGCTTTTTGTGCCGGTTTTCTCGCTGGCTATCGTCAGACTTATGATCCAGTCGAGGCTGTGCTCTATGGCAATATTTCAGCGGCCATCGTCACCGAGGGCTATGGACCCTTCTTTGCCCTCGATGTGCTGCCCGGACTGCCCCAGGCACGTCTCGAATCTTTGCGCCAATCTGTACGGAAATTGTGATCTGCCTTTGCAATTTAAACCGATTACTTTCTAACCTAGTCACCCACCTCCAAAAATCTTATGGATATTATTAACCGCCTAATAGACTTAGCCATTCAAATTCAGCAAATTCCCGCTCCGACTTTTGATGAGGGTGAACGCACAATTTTTATTCAGGAGCACTTTCTCGAAGAGAAACTCGACGATATTGCAATTGACCCCCTCGGAAATGTGTATGCCCGCCTGCCTGGTGAAGGTCGTACACGCCCGTTGGTGGTCACTGCTCACAGCGATACAGTATTCTCAAGGGAAACTGATTTAGAAATTTCTCGTACGCCCAATAAAATTTTTGGACCTGGGATTGGTGACAACAGCCTGGGAGTCGCCGGTTTGTTCGGATTATTATGGTCCCTAAAAGAAAAAAATATCACACTCCCAGGGGATTTATGGCTGGTGGCTAATGTCTGCGAGGAAGGTTTGGGTGACCTAAAAGGAATCCGTGGCGTAGTTGATCGTTTCTGCGGTGATCCGTTAGCGTATATCGTTCTAGAAGGGATGGCTTACGGTGAAATTTTCCATCACGGGTTAGGAGTGCAGCGTTACCAAATCACCGCTTACACAGAAGGCGGTCACTCCTGGGCAGATTACGGGGTTCCATCCGCCATCCATGACCTGGCTGCCTTGGTTACGAAACTCACTGCCCTGATACTCCCTGAAAAGCCGCGTACTTCACTCAACGTCGGGGTTATTTCTGGGGGCACTACGATCAACACCATCGCGGCAGAAGCCTCTCTCGAATTAGATTTACGATCCACGGCTCCCGCTGCCCTCCAAAATTTAGTGGAGGAAGTCGAATCGCTGGTGGCAGCCGCCAACCGTCCCAGTGTGAGATATGAAGTTAAAATCATTGGTAAGCGGCCAGCAGGTTCCATCCCTGAAGATCATCCGCTTGTCAAATTAGCCATCCAAACCCTGGAATCCCAAGGTGCGCGCCCACACCTCAATATTGGATCAACAGATGCGAATATCCCCCTCAGCCGAGGGTTACCAGCAATTTGCATCGGACTTACCCACGGGCGGCGGGCGCATACAACAGGGGAATATATTTACACCGACCTGCTCGAGAAGGGTTTGGCGCAATTAGTCAATGTCGTGACGAAAGGTTTTCAAGTTTTATAATCCGCACATTTGGCTGAGGCACTTCACCCGTCCGAAGCACCAAAACCTTCCTGAATTAACAATTCATCCAAATGATCCAGCAATTCGGCAGTACTAGCCAACAACCCCGCATTGCTGCTCCCTGAGGAACCCAGAACGGCGAGAAGATCGGGTTCAAAATTTTCGGGTAGTTTCTTACAACTCAAAAGTGTTTTATCAAGCAAACGTTTCTCCCCTGGATGCAACTCCCAATTAAGCGCGAAGATGATATCAAAGTAACTTGCCAGCAATCCAGCCAGCCGGTGGTTGATGCTTACTAAATCACGACGCTGGACCGCTTTCTCCAATTGAAAGAAGTACGATGGGATGATCTCACGCAAAACCGGATGGTTGTGCGAAATGATATTTTGCCGCAGTTTTTCGGGGTATTCTTGTTGACAAATTTCTTTTAAACTCGCGAACCATCCCTTGAGATCATAATATATTTGAGAGTTTCGTAAAGTAAACCAAAAACATGTGCTATAACCCAGGCTGGCTTGATAACCACTAATCACCCGTTTGATTTGATCTTTCATCCAAAGGATGTCGAAATACACAACATCGATTTCAATTCCGGTAGCAGCATCAAACCACTCATCCCCTGGTCCCCAAAAATTTAATCCCATACTAGCATGAGACGCTCCACCGGAACGTTCCATTATTTCTATGCGCACGTTCAGTGGTATATCAGAACGGGTGTATACGTACAAATCAATATCAGAAGCAGCGTCGGTATGACCGCAATTAAGCGAACCGCCCAAGGCAACCGCTTCTACCTCCGGTCGTAGAGCAAACTGGTTGGCAACACCTTTGGCAAGTTTTAAGTGTTCTGAATCCATTTTAATATTCCTCATATATCGAGATTTTTATAAAAACTCTCTCATGCAATCGATTTGATTAATCTGCTTGCTCGTAAATTTTCTTTACTCTTTTTGCACCGGAATAAATATCTCCCTCAAAACGCCAAATTGTTCAATCACTAAAGGATCGGTGAGCGAAAAGCCTGAACCCGGCAAAAAGGCGTGGTAGAGATATTTCAAGGACAGCTGGATATTCGCTGGTGTTTTTTTTTGAGGAAGACTGACATAATCTCCCGCAGGAATAATTTTGGTAACAAAAGCCGAAGGAGCAGATGTCAATGATGGGATTATTACTCCGGCAAAATAATACGAACTACATTCCGAGTTTGATAGCTGCGTACGGATTCCCCAATAGTCACTGGGCTCAGGGTTTATCGCGCTCCTCTGTAAGACCGCCTTGAGATTCCGCCAAAGGGAGGGGAGTAACTCCTGATCGGCATTTAGTGGTGCCATCAATCCCGCCAGAATAATCTCATCCAAGATCACTAATTTTGGCTTTTCAAATTCTGGAGAACTGAGATATTCCAAGTCATCTCGATCAAACCTTGGAAGCAACAAGCGGTGATCTGGCAATCCTTGTTCCCGCCATTGAGTTGGCGACATCTTGTAGGTGCGACTAAACGCACGCGTGAAAGTCTCATGGTTATTGAATTGGAATTCGAGAGCAATATCGATTATCCGGTGTTCATTCTCCAGCAGTGCGCAGGCCGCTTCGGAAAGACGCCTCCGCATCAAATAATCATAAGGTGTGTGCTGCACAGTTTGATTGAAGGTGCGGATAAAATGATAGAGTGAATATCCCGCTGCCTCGGCAATATCGGCAACCGTGATGGGTTCATGCAGGTTGCCTTCAACAAATTGAATGGCATTATGAATGGCCTGGAGGCGCTCGTTCATCAGAAGTGGGGAGTCGGGAGTGGTGGGTGGTCCGCTGTCAGCCTTCCACCTTATTCATTCAGCCTTCAGTTTTTCTACCGGCATATAAACGTCGAGTTGCGATTCTTCAAGAGCATCTAATCCTTTGAAGCGCTCATCATAATATTGAAAACTAAAAGGATGAACAGTTTGATAACCAGCGGCAGTAATCCACTTATTAATTTCCAGGTGCCAATCGCTGGCGATTTGCTCCCCTTCTAATGTAAAGACCGCATAATGGGTTGCTGGCAAAATCTTGATGAGCAGGTCGACGGGGACAACTTCCAAAGGCTCGACGGCAATTCCAACGAAAACCTCAAAAAGTCCCTTGGTCATGGTTTCGGGTCCATAAATATGTACCTCGTAGCTGGCATGTATTGGAACGGGATGTTGAATTTTATCGGGATGCTCCGCAAGGTAAGCCATCAGACGATGCCAGAGCCGCCCAATCTGATTCTCCTCAGTCCAGCCCGCGCTGGTCTCAAAGGGATCACCATAAAACGACATTCCCACAAGGGTAATTTCATCTAGGTAAACAATGGTTGGTTGCATACGTTTATCTCAATTGTGAATTTTCCCTATTATAGTTCAAATTCCCCTCTCCCAATGGGAGAGGGGTTAGGGATGAAGGCAAGACTATTCCCCAAAATCTGGCGCGTGCTCGGCAAAAAATGCACCAGCATCCTCCATCCATTCAGGCCAATCAGCGAACCACTCAGCTACATTATAGTCACGGATTCGATCTGAGATCGGGATATAGGGTTTTAAATCGATGATGGGCGTACCGTCAAAAGCATCGATATATGGGAGCACTACAAGGCCCTCCTCGACATCCACATCCAGCATCATCATCGTTGTGACCGCAATCGGATTTGGGCGGTATTCGGAGCGGCAGGCGAAAACACCCGCTTCTAAGCCAGGGGCATAGGGCAGTTCGGTGGTCACCATCTGGCGATACTTTTCGGTATCCATTTTATCAGCCCACCAAAAAATCATCACATGGCTGAACTGGTCGAGTTGTTTGAGAGCCGAGCGGTAGGGTTCATCGATCTGCAAAATATAGCTCTGCTCTTCATCTGAAGCACGCACCTTACCAATGGGGAACAACTTGTAAGTTTTGGGATTTCCGTTATTTGATTGCATTTGAAACCTCCTAAAAGTTTTGGTATTGAGTTGCCCTAAGGATACGATACGCAAAACAAACGGGCCTGACATTCCTTGCGCTGCTAACTCACTGATTTTGGCGAAAAGGAACAAAATTTGACGATTCTTGCTGGAAAATCTAAACGCGAAGACTCGAAGGTACAAAGAACACTAAAATATTTGGATAGGCGGTAAGCAAAACTTCGCGTCTTTGTACCTTTGTGGTGAAATCTAATACCTTATAATATCCCCATGACAACCGATAAATCTCTTATCCCTTTTTTCGATCCGAAAGGCGTCGCCATCATAGGTGCATCTAATGACCCCACCAAGCTGGGATATGGGCTGGCCCGCAACCTGGTGCAAAGCAATTACCAGGGTGCAGTCCATTTCGTAAATATCAAAGGCGGCACTCTCCTCGGACGACCGATTTACAAATCGGTAAAAGAAGTCCCCAATCCAGTTGATCTGGCTGCATTATTGATTCCGGCGCGCTTCGTTCCCGAAACGTTAAAAGTCTGCGGGGATCGCGGTATCCGGGCCGCCATTATCGGTTCCGGCGGCTTCCGCGAGGTCAGCCCCGCAGGTGCCGCCCTGGAAGAGGAATGTCTGCGCATTGCTTCAGAATACGGCATCCGATTGATGGGTCCGAACTGCGTGGGGTTACTCGACACGCACCTGCCTATCGACACCACCTTCCTGCCGCCACCGGGCCCCACACCCGGCGATGTGGCTTTTATCTCTCATTCCGGCGCGATCTGTGCAGCCGTGATCGATTGGGCTCGCGGCCAGGGTTACGGGCTTTCACGGCTGGTCAGTTTGGGCAATCAGGCCGATGTCAGCGAAACTGATGTGCTCGCCCCTGTGGCAGCTGATCCATTCACACGTGTACTTGGGCTTTATATTGAGGGCGTTAAAGACGGTCTCAACTTTGTTAAAAGGCTCGGCAGGTAACCCGCAAAAAACCGATCATCGCCCTAAAGGTGGGACGATTCGAGGCAGGCCGCCGGGCAGTGGCATCGCATACAGGTGCATTGGCCGGACGGGAGGCTGCTTATAATGCTGCTTTCCGACGAGCGGGTGTGCTGCGCGCGACAACCAGCGAAGGCATGTTCGACCGCGCCCGCGCGCTGGCATGGTGCCCAATGCCGAAAGGCCGCTACGTGGCTGTGCTGACCAATGCTGGCGGCCCCGGCGTCACCGCAGCCGATGCACTCGAAGAACAGGGTCTAAAACTCGCAGAATTTACCAAATCCACTCAAAACGCGTTGGCGGCAATACTTTCACCCGCGGCCAGCCTGCAAAACCCAGTCGATATGCTGGCAGCTGCAGGGCCCGAGCAATTTGCAACCTGCCTGCGCATTCTACTCGAGGATGAAAACACCGATAGTGTGATGGTGATCTATCCAACCCCCCCGATGTATACCTCGGGGGCTGTAGCCAAATCTATGATCCCCATCATCCATAACGCGGATAAACCTGTGGTGGTGGCCGTTATGGGCGAACGGTTGATCCAAGAAGCCGTCGAACACCTGCGAGCCGCGCGTGTGCCTGAGTATCGCTTCCCCGAACGGGCAGCTGCGGCTTTGGCAGCGCTCACCGAACGGGCGGATGCGCTCAAGTTTGCCGAGGCCGAGCCTGTTATTTTTGATGATGTGCAACCCCAGGAGGTTTCCAAAATCCTGGATGGACAGGTGGAGGGATTCTTGCCCCCGGAGATTGGCGGACAAATCCTGGAAGCCTACGGAATCCCCACAATTGCAATGCATCTGACCGGAAGTGCAAACGAATCCGTAGAGTGGTCGCGTCAAATTGGTTTTCCTGTAGCCCTGAAAATTGCCTCGCCCGACATTCCCCACAAATCAGATGTGGGCGGCGTAATGCTGAATATTGAAGATGAGACCTCCCTCCGGGCTGCCTGGGAAGGCATGATCCAACAGGTCTCGGCTGCCCACCCCAAAGCCAGATTGGACGGCATCCATATCCAAAAGATGATCCGGGCAGGGCAGGAAGTCATTGTTGGGGCTGTCAAAGATGAGCAATTCGGGCCACTGGTAATGTTTGGTTCCGGCGGTACGGAAGTCGAAGGATTGAGAGATGTCGCTTTTGCCCTCGCCCCATTGACAAAACCTGAAGCAGAATATTTGTTGTTAAAAACCTGGGCGGGTCAAAAACTGGCCGGATTCCGCAACCTGCCCTCCGCCGACCGGGCCGCGGTTTTAGATGTGCTCTACCGATTAGCTCAATTGGCTGCCGATTTCCCCCAGTTGGCCGAGATCGAAATCAATCCCCTACGCGTTTTACCAGAAGGAGATGGAGCAGTTGCAGTCGATGTGCGTTTGCGGTTGGCTGGGGTATAATCGTCCCAGGTAGAACACCAGGGCTACCGGGAAAAAGTCTGTGAACGAATATCAAATCCCCCGATTAACAAGAGCGCTCAGAGTTGATGCAAAGTGGCAAAAAATGCCATGGGATGAAATTTCGCCTTTAAATATCAACCAAAACTTAGGGGAGAAAGCTGATCATATCCCCCGAGTGCAGGCTAAACTGGCATACGATGAAAACGCTCTTTACGTGATTTTTAATGTAGAAGACCGTTTTGTGCGTGCGACCGCCCAAGCTTACCAGGAAGAGGTCTTCAAGGATAGCTGCGTCGAGCTTTTCTTTACCCCAGGGGAAGAAATTGCCCAAGGTTATTTCAATTTGGAAATTAATTGTGGAGGAACGGCCTTGTTCTGCCATCAGAAAGGACGAAAGGTTAGGAATGTACCTGTTTCTTTCGAGGATTTCTCGCAAATTGAAATTGCCCAAACCTTGCCCAAGATTGTAGACCCTGAAATTAGCTGAACCGATCAACTGGGTAGTAGAATTCCGGCTACCATTTGAGATATTAAACGCTTATGCCTCTTTCATAAAGCCTGCTCCCAGACAATCCTGGCGGGCAAATTTGTATAAATGCGCCGATGCGAGTTCGCAGCCACACTGGTTATCTTGGTCACCCATTGAGACACTGGAACCCGATTTTCACCGCCCTGATTTTTTTGGCAGGTTGATTTTTAAATAAGCAAATTTAAAACGTGATTATTCGTTTGATGGTCTCTAAGAATCGTCGTGATGAGTAGGCTATATGGGGGGTGTTGTGTGGTTGAAACCACACAACACCCCCCATACCTGCCCTTTAACTACGGAGATTCCCAAAGACCCATTCGTTTGGAGCAATAATGGATTTAATTTGGAAAGTTGCTGAGCAATTTTCAGCCAACAAGCAAGTTTCTGATGTGCGCGAGCACGGCAACGGAAATATCAACGACACCTATCTTGTCAGCGTCACCACAAATGAAGATGATAAATTCATTTTGCAGCGCATCAATACACACGTTTTTCCGCGCCCAGAATTGATTATTCGCAACTTGCACACCTACACTCAGCATGTTGATAAAAAATTGGATAACACACCCAATCGTAACCGCCGCTGGGATGTACCTCATATCCGCTCCACCTGCGACGGCTTCGATTTTCATATCGATGAGGCCGGTTCTTTTTGGCGAGCGATCAGTTTTATCAACCACTCACGATCTTATGAAACGGTACAAAGTGCTAACCACGCGCGTGAAACCGGATATGCGTTAGGGAAATTTCACAACTTGGTCGACGATTTGGATTCTTCACAAATGCATGATACGCTGGTGGGTTTTCATATCGTACCCCATTACTTGCAACAATATGATGAAGTTATGGCCCGCGGACCCCAAGGCAGCAATTCGCCGGAAGTGCGTTATTGCCATCAAATGGTTGCCGAACGCCGAGACTGGGCATCTGTTTTAGAAGATGCCAAAGAGAGTGGGCAACTACCTTTACGCGTCATCCATGGCGACCCAAAAATCAATAATATTATGATCTCTGATGAGACGGGGCAAGCCGTCAGCGTGATCGATCTAGACACAGTCAAACCCGGGTTGATTCATTATGATATCGGTGACTGCCTCCGTTCCAGTTGTAACCCATTGGGGGAAGATACGCTCGATTTCAGCAATATCCACTTCGAAACCGAACTAGCCCGCTCCATCCTCGAAGGATATCTCTCGGCTGCTGGAGATATCCTAACCGAAAATGATTATGTTTATATCTACGATGCTATTCGTTTAATTGCGTATGAGATGGGGGTTCGATTCTTCCAAGATTATCTCGCAGGGAACGTTTATTTCAAGGTCAAGCACCCCACGCACAGTTTGGAGCGTGCTATCGTGCAATTCAAGCTGACAGAAAGCATCGAAGCCCAAGAAACACCCTTGCGAAAAATCATCCAAGACTTACAGCCAATCTTGATTTAATCCCCCAAGCATTCAGGGAAAAATTTCAAAATAGAAAAAAAGCGCAATATCAAACATTGCGCTTTTTTTTACAATCTTGCCGCCAAAAAGGGAACGATCATCTCTTCCCGGTGCAGACCACCATGCCTGCCCAGCATGAAATCTTCTTTATCTGCCCACCAGAGATAATTGTCCTCATGGGAGAAAGCAACTAAATCTCCAATGCGATCGCGCAAACCTGAATGGTGAACTCCAGGTCCAAACAACCCTGAAGCAATGGCTTGATCCGGTGAAATAAAAGTAAATCCCTCGGGCCAATTCGTATGCAGATAACTGCACAAATCTGGTTCACTCCCGGGCCGCAGATGGAAATATGTCATGCGGTTTTCACCCGTTGGCGTGATATGGAAAAAGTCACTCATCGTGGGGTGATTTTTCAGCGCATTATTGGCAACCAAGGGTGTATGGATCTGCCCGTGGTCCGCGGTAAGAATTACGAGGGTATTTTTGCAGTCAGCCGGCGTAAGCTGGTTGAGAAAGAACTGCTCAAAGGCCGCACTGAAGTGCGAGAACTCCGCAGCCACGCGCTCATCATCGGGGCCAAAATGGTGCGAAAGCCCGTCGACTTCACCCCAATAGGTCCAAATATATTGGCGCTCATGTGGTTTATTCTCGATTAGCTGGCGCATACTCACCCATAAATCAGCGGGGGTGCTGAAGGGGTAAATTTCTACTTCGCGTTGGAACATCCGCGAAAGGCCTGACTGCGCGATACTGCGATGCTGGAAAGCATAGGGTGTGACCCCGTTGGCCCGGAGGTACGGACCCAAGGTTGGGAGGGAGAGAAATTCTTGCGGTTTAAAGCCCGCTTTGGAGAGCGTGCCAACCTCCCCGCGGAAACTCATGGGAGCGTGCAAGATCATATTCGCGACCATGCCATATTCCTTCAGCCAAACCTCATAACCCAAGATGCCGTGAGACGCGGGACTGCGCCCTGTCCAGAACGTGGTCAACGCCGCGGAGGTGGTACTGGGGCTGATCGAGGTTAAGGGGGCCAACAGCCCGTCCACCATCAAGGAGCGCCAAATTGGGGCAGTCCCGTCGGACATCCAGGCTTGCAGTCGGTGCAAGGCCAGCGCATCCATCAAGATCAAGATTACGCGTCGGATACCGTTTCCCAAGGGGGAGAGAATTTCAGGAGTCAGTACGCCTGCGCCCATTCCGGGGATGCCCATCCAATGACAAATGGAAGCAGGAATATTTAGAATGGATTGATCGTCATATTTTGGCGCGATAAAGTCCAAGGGTAAATCTAATCCTGGCAATTGGTGATTTTTCAAACGGAGTAGAAGTGGGGGGGTCAGATCGGGCATGAGATTTCCTTTGAGCATCACATAAAGGCTTACCCCTTCAAGATCATGAAGAACCCCGCCGCAAGCAGCGAGGCTCTTTTTGCGGAAAAGCGCAAAGCTTTTTCCGCAAAACAGGCCCCCACGAGGGGGGCCTGTATATTACAGATGAGTTTCTGGAATTATTGTTCCAGTTGCTCGGCGAGGCTGATATTGGCATCCTCGTTGAGTAGATCGAGAGTGCCCTGAACATCAGCGCCTTCAGCAATGGCAGCCATTGCTTCGCCAACCATGTCACGCACGAAATCATAACCGGGGACGGCGGGCTCAGTAACGCCATATTGCAGCATATCAAAGCCAGCTTTGTACTGCGGGGTGGCTTCGAAGTAATCGGTCAAACCTTCGGCAGCGCTGGCGCGCACCGGGAAATAACCGGATACCTGGGCCCAGGTGGCCTGAACATCGGAACTGGTGTAGTACTTAACAAATAACCAGGTCGCTAATTCAGATTCTGGGGTTTTGTTGGGCATACTGACACTGGCGCCGTAGATGTTCTGCACGGGTTCTTCGGTGGTGTACGGAATGGGGGCAACCGACCACTCGAAACCTGCGCCTTCATCTACTGCTGACTGATAGAAGGGCAAGCCAGAAGTGGAACCTACAGTAAAGAGCAAACCGCCCTGACCGAAATCAGTCTGGTCGCCATAGCGCTCAACCACAATGGTTGCACAACCTTCGTTGAAAAGATCTTGCAGGTAGGTCATCGCAGCCACGGCAGCTTCGTTATTGTAGCTGTATTGGGTACTTTCGTAATCGAAAACATCACCGCCAAAAGCAAAGGTCCAGCTCGCGAAACGGGAGGCGTCAATGCTCAGTTCGTAGCCCATATTTACTTCAGTGGTGGAACCGCTGAAGGGGTTGGCAACGGCGGCACAGGCCGCGGCTTTGAACTGTTCGGGGGTCTGCGGCGGGCCGTCAAAATCGATCGCGCCAGCAGCTTTGAGTTCGGCCAGCCAATCAGCATTGTAGTGGACAACTTCCATCGAGCGGTTGGGGGGAAGCCCAGACGCTGATTATCCATAGTGGGGAAGACATCCTGATTATAGAAGCCAGCGAAGAAATCAGCTTTATCAGCATTGGTTAAACCCCATTTGATGCTATCAACGTATGTGGTCATATCGACCAAGCCGTCAGCCTGCTGGTAGGTGAGCGATTGGTTCTGGTAAGCGACCACCAGATCGGGCGCGTCACTGGTATTGACCACAGTGAGCATCTTATTGAAGATATCGCCATAGCCACCCTGATATTCGGCAACTACGGTGATGCCCCAATTATTAGTCTGGTTGAATTCGTCAACGATTTCCAGCAGCGCAGTTTCGCGGTCACCAGAGTGCTGGTGCCAGAAAGTCACGGTCTGGCCGGAGGGATCCACATTCGCCAACGGATCGGGGCTTTCGGGGATCATGGCCATCTGTTCGGCCAGGCTGGCATTGGCATCGGCATTGGTTGCAGATAGGGTACTGGCAACGTCCGCACCTTCAGCAATGGCAGCCATGCCCTCTTCGATCATATCGCGCACAAAGTCGTAACCAGGGGTCGGGGGTTCGGTAGTGCCGTAAGGCAGCATATCGAAGGCGGTTTTGTACCCAGGGATGGAGTCAAAGACTTCACCCAGACCTTCGGCAACGCTGGCGCGCACTGGGAAGTACTGGCTGGCAGCTGCCCACTTAGCCTGGGCTTCGGTACCGGTATAGTACTTGACAAACAGCCAGGCAGCCAATTGTGCTTCAGGGCTGGTCTTGGGGATCGTCACGCTGGCACCGTAGATATTCATAACCGGCTCTTCGGTGGTGTGCGGGATGGCCGCAACCGACCATTGGTGGTTGGAGCCCGCTTCTACTGCGCTCTGGTAGAAAGGCAAACCGGAGCTGGAGCCCACGGTAAAGAGCAAAACACCCTGGCCGAAATCGGTCTGGTCGCCGTAACGCTCGACGACAATGCTGGCACAACCTTCATCAAAGAGACCTTGAAGGAATTCCATGGCAGCGACAGCTTCGGGGCTGTCATAGCTATATTGACCAGCATCATAATCGAAGACATCACCCCCAAAAGCAAATGTCCAACTCGCAAAGCGAGAAGCATCGATGCTCAGTTGGTAACCCATGCTGCCTTCAGCAGTCGCGGCACTGAAAGGTTGGGCTGCCGCGGCGCAAGCCATTTCTTTGAATTCTTCGGGCGTGGTAGGAGGCGCATCGTACCCAAGTTCAGCCAACCAGTCCATGTTGTAATACAAAACTTCCATGGAGCGGTTGGGGGGGAAGCCCAGGCGCATATTATTGAAAGAGGGGAAGATGTCTTGATAGAAGAAACCAGGGAAGAAATCGTCGATCTCTTCTTTGGTAAGTCCCCAATTCTCGCTGTAAACCAGCTCATCCATATCAATGAGAGCTTCACCCAATTGATAGGTAGCCGACTGGTTCTGGTAAGCCACCACCAGGTTAGGAGCATCAGAGGTGTTCATAAAGGTGAGCATCTTGTTGAAGATGTCGCCATAACCACCTTGATACTCAGCCACAACGGTGATGCCATACTCATTGGTATTGTTGAATTCTTCAACAATTTCATTGAGGGCTGTTTCGCGCTCTCGGGAGTGCTGGTGCCAGAAGGTCACAACCTGGCCGGTGGGATCAACATCTGCGTAGACGTCTTCCATGGCTGGGGCTTGTTCAGCCACATCCGGCTGCTCTTCCACCGCTTTTTCTTCTTCGGCAGGTTTTTCTTCTTCCATGGGTTCTTCTTCCATGGGTTTTTCTTCTGCAGCTGGGGCTTCAGTTGCACCACCGCCACAAGCTGCCAGAAGCATTGAGGCCATCACAAAGATGGCGATCAGAGTAAACCAAAACTTTCTATTCATTTGGATTTCTCCTCCTTTTAGAGAAATATAAAATGGGTTTCAAGTGAAATTGGATTGTTGGAATTTTTCAATTTACCAATATACTCCATAGGCCTCCTTGTAATAACGATTTCCTGTAATATTTTAATGTCATTTTTCAATAGAGAATCTTACCCCTTTAATCCCGTCGTGGCAATTCCTTCTGTGAACTGCCGTTGGGTGAAAAAGTAAAGAAATAAAATTGGAATTATGGTAATCACAGCACCCGCCATTAACAACTGGGTTTGCGGACCCGCTTCGGTTACAAATGACCAAAGACCGACCATCAGGGGGCGCCAATCTGGTTTAGTCGTAACCAGCAAAGGCCAGAGAAAAGCATTCCAGGAGCCGATAAAGCCAAAAATCAAAACTGTCATCACCGGTGCTTTACTTATCGGCAGGACAATCCGGACCAGGAAACGGAGATGACCAGCCCCATCAATGCGGGCTGCATCCCACAGTTCATCTGGGATTTGAGCGAAAAACTGGCGCAACAAAAAGATGCTGAACACACTGGCCATAAACGGGACGGTCAACGCTGGAAGGCGATTTAACCAAGATCCACCCCAATCCGGCAGACCCGGCAAGGGAATAATATCACCACGTACCATCAAGAAATTCGGGATCAGTGTGACAGATTCTGGGATCATCATCGTGGCCAGCAATATGGCAAAGATCACATTGCGGCCAAAGAACTTGATGCGGCCAAAGGCGTACCCGGCCAGAATGGAGGTCGTCAGCAACCCCAACAAGGTGGTCAGCGTGATAATGACGCTGTTCATAAAATATTTACTAAATTTCGCTTCGTTCCAGGCCTCGGTATAGTTGTCCCACTGGGGAATACTGGGCACCCACTGGCGGTTGATCGTCTCGCCCAAAGTCATCAAAGATGTTGAAACCATCCAAAAGAAAGGAATGATCGCCGCAATTCCACCAAAGATCAAAATTGCATATAAAACGAGCCGTGCGGGTTTAATCCGGAAAGTCGGACGATTGGAGGTTGCGGTTTCGCTCATTGTATCGGTTGCACTAGCCATAAAACACTCTCTCACCAAAAATCTTATTCTGAGCAAAGGTCAGCGTCAGAATGATCACAAACAAAATGAAAGCCTGTGCAGCAGCATATCCAAATTGATTTGATTTGTAAAAAGTATCGAAGATAGCAATACTGGTCGTATTAACCGTACCCAAGGCTGAGGGGACCCTCATAACATAGATATGGTTGAAAGCCTTGAAGGTGCCAATAAAGGCAATCAAAGCCAAATAGAATGTCACCGGCGAGAGCAACGGCAGTGTGATATGGCGGAACATTTTCCACTGTCCAGCACCATCAATTTCGGCGGCTTCGTAGAGGTCATTGGAGATCGCACCTAAACCAGCCAGAAAGATAACTGTGTTATAACCAATATATGTCCAAATGCCGAAGAGGGTAATCGAAACCAGTGCCATACTTGGACCAGCCAAAAATCCTTCTAACCCTTCAAGTCCAAAAAACACAGCATTGAATGGCTTGGACTTAAACAGCCATTTGAAGGGCCCCATACTAAAAAATCCAACAAATTGATTGGCTAATGAAGTTTCCCGGGGACTAAAAATGGTACGAAAAACCACTGCGGTTGCAACAACGGGCGTAATATAAGGCAAGAAGTACAGCATGCGGAAAAATTCTTGGCCCTTAATTTTCTGGAACAAAATATAAGCCAAAACTAATGCAATCACGATCTCTGCGGGCACCGTACCGAGTGAATAAAAAAGCGTGATTGGTAAAGCTTCTAAGAAGCGATTATCGCCGACGACTATGACGCGAGCCCAACCTATGGAAATTGCAAAACCACCTGCGATTAGCACTAATGCTGCTATTGCGCCAGCAATCAACTTTCGATTGCTCATCGATTTTGAGGCTGCATTCCACACTAAGTAAGCAGCCAATAACAAGGCAAACCCGCCCACAAAAATCAGCAAACCAATTATGTCATCTCCCAAAGCCTTTACATAGTTTTCCAGGCCAATAAAATCGCCTTGTTTAACACGCCAACGGTGCATGCTCATATAAAAAGCGTAGCCAATTGGAAACAGGCCAAACATGGTTATAATCACAATCGCTGGTGAGATAAAAAGATACCCTGTCAAATGTTCTTTTATATCTAACCAGCGGAAGCGTTTTCTTCGATAAGGTGTTTTTTGAGATCGCGCTGTTGCAGTCAAAGGAATTTTCCTCCTAACTATCAGATATCAATCGATATTCTAAATCCCCCAAAAAAAATTTTTGGTCGATAATTAATTTCAAGTCTAAATATCCAATGGCAGCCATTATTTTTTCTGACCAAAAGTATACCAGAAAGCCCACCTACGCGACAACCTGCCAGAAGTAACCTTTAACCTAATGTTTACACATTGACTCTCTAGGAACCGCCATTGTAGGAGGTAACTATGAGGTGTTTTTCGTGCGAAGCACGAAAAACACCTCATAGTTTATTTTTATGCCTCATCGAGAGTGATATAATGCTTTCAATTATTGAGGAAACAAGAACAACCCATCGGGGTGATTAGTTATGAAGAAACCAGGTTTTGTATGGATGGTTTTGATTATCACTGGCATCGGTCTATTGTATGCTTGCTCTGGAAGCACATCTTTACCCCCAGAACCAATCGCAACGCTAAGACCCACGCGCACACCCAGACCAACACGCACCCCTACAGCCATAATTGAAATCACCATTGAACCTAGTCCATCACCAACGTCGGATAACCCGACAAATTTAGATTTGTCTGAGGCAAATATCAAATTTTGGCATCCCTGGACCCAAAATAAGGAATTTGCGATTTTATCTCTTGTCAACGAATTCAACGCCGTCAATGACCATGGAATTGTTGTAACAGCATTCAGCCAAGGAAGCGAGATCAATAAGAATGTGCGCAATTCTATTGGATCAACATCCCTCCCCTACATCGTCGCTGGGTTCAATAATCAACTCCAATCTTGGGAAAATAACGGCGCCAAAATTGTCGATTTGGATGAATATGTCAATGACCCCCATTGGGGCTTGGATCCAACGACCCGGGCAGATTTTTTCCCTTCAATTTGGTTACAAGACACGAACAAAAATAAAAGACTCGGGCTACCAATTTACCGCTCTACAGTCGTAATTTTCTATAATCAAACTTGGGCGCAAGAATTAGGTTTTGACGAGCCTCCCCAAACGCCGGATGAACTCAAAGAACAGGCCTGCGCGGCATCAACTGCGAATAACGATAACACCGGCGGTTGGATTGCAACGACAGATATCTCAACAAATATGAGTTGGTTATTCGCTTTTGAGGGCAATCTTTTGCATCCTAACGGAGAAAGATATCAAGCGGCCACACTGGAAAACGAAGCCGCATTAATATTTTTGCACAGTCTTTTGGACGAGGGCTGTGCCTGGAAACCTGGTGCTTACTACCCTAATCAAGAGTTTGCCACCCGAAAAGGTTTGTTCTATCCCAGCAGCATCGCAGGGATCCCTTACCAAATAAATGCCTTTGAAGAAGCAAACAATTTCGATCGATGGACCGTGATCCCTTTTCCGGGCATTAATGGTGATGCGGTGATCAATTTGTATGGGGCAGCATACGCAATTTTCGAGTCCTCCCCAGAAGATGAATTGGCGAGTTGGCTTTTCATTCAATGGATGCTGCAACCACAGAACCAGGCTAAATTTATTGAAGCCAGCGGCTATTTACCGGTCAGCGCATCAGCTTTCGATTACTTAGAAGATTACGCAAAAGAAAATCCAATATGGAGTCAAACGATTGACCTAATCCCCTCAGGGCGCACAGAACCATCTCTTGGATCTTGGGGAATCGCCCGTTGGGTTTTTGGAGATGCAGTCGAGGAAATTTTCGCTCCAGAATTTACTAGTGACCAAATTCCAGTTTTGCTCGAAAAATTAGAAATATCTTTAAATGAAACCCTCCTCAACAATCCCTAATATGAAAGACTCACAAACTAAAGTAATCATCTACACAGATGGTGCCTGCTCTGGTAATCCTGGCCCAGGCGGCTGGGGAGCGCTGTTAAGATTTGGTAATTATGAAAAAGAATTAAGTGGGGGGAAGCTGAAACCACGAATAACCGCATGGAACTTACCGCGGCCATCAAAGCTTTAGCAATCCTTAACCGCCCGTGCGATATTGAATTCTATACCGATTCGGAATATCTTCGCAAGGGGATAACAGAGTGGATCAGTAATTGGAAGCAGCGAGGATGGAAAACCGCAGCCAAGAAGCCCGTAAAGAATCAGGATTTATGGCGGAAGCTAGATGCTGCAATACAAGAGCATAAAATCAGCTGGCACTGGGTGCGCGGCCATGCTGGTCAGCGGGAAAATGAAAGGGTGGATAATTTAGCGCGTACGTCAATTCCGCGTTAAACAAAAAAAGACGAGAGTGACTCTCGTCTTCATCTGAGGCGTCGATGGGATTCGAACCCATGATAAAGGTTTTGCAGACCTCTGCCTTACCACTTGGCCACGACGCCAAATAAAAAAGCTGATTGTTTCGAAGATTGATATTTGCTAAATTCAATCACAATCTTCAATCTTCAACCAGCAATTTCTTGAGCGGGCGATGGGATTCGAACCCATGGCCTTCTCCTTGGCAAGGAGACGTTATACCACTTAACTACGCCCGCAAATCGGCGAACTCTCTCCGAGAGTGCCGAGAGCCAGAATTGAACTGGCGACACCGCAATTTTCAGTCGTGTGCTCTACCAACTGAGCTATCTCGGCCTATTAGATTGTGCAAAGTTCCAAACGCAGGGGACATTTTACACGTATGGTGCCTTGTTGTCAAGCACAGGCAAATTCATACGATGAGCTTACTTTTTGTGAATAAAATCAAGTCAAAATCGTGAATTGTTTATAGTTTGTCAACTTATTTTGTGGATGCTTTCTTTCGGAAATCCAGCCTCGATGTGATAAAATGTACCCCCGAAACGATTACAGAAAGAATAATTATGAATGAAACACACTACTTAACCAAAGAAGGCGAAAAGCGCCTCCGAGAAGAACTTGCACAATTAGAAGGACCAGCTCGACAAGACCTCGCACGTCGGCTGCGCGAAGCCATCCAAATGGGTGACCTTTCAGAAAATGCCGACTATATTGCGGCAAAAGAAGAACAGGGTTTTCTTGAGGGGCGCATCCAAGAGTTAAAATACATTCTCGGCAATGTCACAACTATCGAAGAAAATGGGAAAGGGCATGACACAGTTGAGGTCGGTGCTACGGTCACGATCCAGGAAGAAGATTATCCTTCAGAAATTTATTACGTGGTGGGCTCAAAAGAAGCTGATCCAGGTAACGGCCGAATTTCAAACGAATCACCGATTGGTAAAGCGCTCATGGGTAAGCGAGTAGGTGACTCCGTTGATGTGGAAACCCCGGGTGGGGTGATCCAGTTCAAAATCATTAATATCAAATAATTTAGAGGACAGATTAAAAACAGAAGCCCCTGGCTAAAAACCAGGGGCTATTTTTATGTTTATTAGGTTGGCTAGATTTGTTCTTTCGGCCAAACTGCTAATTCAAGGGTAACACGCTCAAAGAAACTGTTCGCGGGCATGGCACCACCACCATAAGTCAAATCAACAACCCTGGCAACTAATCGCAATGTTGCGGTTTCTAGCACCATCTCAGACCCAGGATCAGCCTGGAAGGGTTCTCCTTTAGCAGCCAAGCGTTGCCGTAAGGCTTCATCCATAAAGGCGTGTTGGCTCATTAACACCTTAGTAACGGTTTGAATATCATTTTTATCAAAGAGCCAGATTTCAAATGCAGCTACCTTCTTGGGTTCGCCAACCCCAATAGCTTCGGAGATGCCAACACCACATTCACCAAGAAACTCGCCAGATGGAGAATCGATACTAAATGAGTTGTCAAACAAATCGTCACCCAGCATATATGTGGTCATAAATTGAGACATCGGAGTTCTCATGACCTAATGCTGCGTAATCAGTACGCTCAATTTGGTTCGTGACCTCTTGAGCCTGGGCTGCTGGGGAAACTACGCCCGTTGTTCGTCCTTGTCGCAACAAGAAATAAGCTGCCAAAGCTCCGCCGAGGACTACTGTAACCAAACACATCACCAGAAGCAGCGTGAGATCAAAACCACCTTCTTCAGCTGGCGTTTCACCGGGCGGTTGGACCTGAACGACCTGAGCATAAGCATTAATATCATCCGGTTTCTGCTCACCAGGATCAGCCTGAACCTGGGATAAAATCTCTGGTCCTTTATCTCCCAGCTCATTCCAGCGTTGTTTCGCTAATTCTGCATTTTCATGCAAAGTATAGGAATCAATCGCCATGCGCATATAATCAACTTGCGCATCTGGGCGTAGGTCAACCGGGCCAGCATCCGTCCACTGGACAGGGAATAGCCACCAACCCAGCACGACTAACCCAATGACAATTCCAACCACAAAACCAACAATGCCGGCAACTACCGGGTTCTCAAATTGTTCGCGGATCGCATCCATGATTCTCCTCCTGAAAAACAGAGTTCTAAATTCCCATTATTGATGGGTAAATGATCAAAAAATCCTGCAAATTTAAATTGGTGAACGCGTCTCTCAGTCACATTGTATTGTAGAACATATTTTCAAAACGCGCAATCCCTTGTGCACTGATCTCATATGTTGCAAGTATTATGCCGCTTCAAGAGTTTCTTCCTCAGAAATTGTTTCTAAGGGGATTTGTTCATCACATTGAATGCAAGATGCAAAATTCTTATTTGCAAAAACTAAAAGTCCCTGACAACTTGGGCAAGATGTTTTGAGGGGTTTCTTCCAAGATGTAAAATCACATTCAGGGTAATTAACACAACCATAAAAAGTGCGTTTTTTCCGTGTTTTGCGTTCAACAATTTCGCCATCACATTGCGGACAATCAACTCCGATCTTCTCTAACCAGGGTTCAGTAAAGCGGCAAGTTGGAAAATTGCTACAACCGACGAATTTTCCATGCCGTCCCCAGCGAATCACCAATGGCTGATTACAATCTGGACAATCTCTGCCCACGGGTTCAGGTTCGGTTTTCACTTCGGGCATGGCTTCATTTGCATGTTCAACCTGGGCGGCAAAGGGGCCATAAAATTCACCGATCACTTTCACCCAAGATTGATTTCCTGAGGCAACTTGGTCGAGCTGAGCTTCCATATCAGCTGTAAAATTGACATCCACAATATTCGGGAAATATTCGGTCACCAAATCGTTGACAACATAACCTGTTTCCGTTGGGAAAAGGCGGCGACCGTCTCGCACAATATATCCCCGGGTCTGCAGAGTCGAAAGTGTTGGCGCATAGGTTGATGGGCGGCCAATACCGTTTTCCTCGAGCGCTTTTACCAAAGATGCTTCAGAAAAACGCGGGGGTGGTTGAGTAAAGTGTTGTTTTGGGATTAAACGGATCAGGTTAATCAGTTGTCCGACTGTCAAATCGGGGGGTACTGGCGTATCACCATTATCTTCTTTTTCGTCATGTTTCTTTTTGGGGTCAGCATAAACCACTAAAAATCCAGGGAAACGGATCGTTGAACCTGAAGCTCGGAGTAAATACTTGTGCGCATTACTAATACCAGTGACTTCCACAGAAACAGTATCGTAGAAGGCTGAGGCCATTTGTGAGGCCAAAAAACGCTGCCAAATCAAATTATAGAGTCGGTACTGATCTCGTGAAAGATGTTCTTTGATTGATTTTGGGGTGCGGATCACCGAGGTAGGCCGAATTGCTTCGTGAGCCTCTTGAGCACCTTTGGCCTTAGTTTTATATTTTCGTGTTTTAGCAGGTAAAAACTTTTCACCATGCTGGGTAGTGATAAATTCAGCTGCTTCCTTTTGAGCAACTTCTGAAACGTGGGTAGAATCTGTTCGCATATAAGTGATCAAACCTGTAGCCCCTCGACCAGAAACATCTATGCCTTCATATAACTGTTGAGCGATCCGCATCGTTTTTCGGGCTGTAAATCCGAGTCGCCTCGAGGCCTCCTGTTGCATGGTACTGGTAATGAAAGGCGCAAGTGGTTGGCGTTTGCGTTCACCTTTTTTGAATTTACTGATCTCGTATTTTGCCCCCTCCATATCAACCAAAACAGGTTTGACATCCCCTTCTTGTTTAAGTTTGAGTTTTTTTCCATCAATCCGGCGTAATTCAGCGATAAAGGCAATTTGGCTGCTAGTCCCCTTCAACTCTGCCTTTATCGACCAATATTCTTCGGGGACAAATGCATCAATTTCGCGCTCCCGCTCCACGATCAATCGCAAAGCCACCGATTGCACCCGTCCAGCTGATAAACGGCCGCGCACTTTACGCCACAAAAGTGGGCTGATGCTGTAACCTACCAAACGGTCTAAAATCCGCCTGCCTTGCTGCGCATCTACTAAATCCATATTGAGGGTCCGCGGATGTGCGAATAAATCTTCGATGGCTGGTCTTGTAATTTCATGAAAAACCACGCGCTTTGTGCGTTCAGGATCAATTTCTGCTGATTCCATCAAGTGCCAGGCAATTGCTTCCCCTTCCCGGTCAAGATCGGTTGCCAGGTATATTTCCTTTGATTTTTGAGCCAAAGCCTTCAACTCTTTAACTACCGGGCGCTTCTCATTCGGCACCCGGTATTTGGGCTGGAATTCATTTTCCACATCCACCGAGAGTTGCGAACGCAGCAAATCGCGCACATGCCCTACGGATGCTTTGACGGTATATCCTTTGCCCAGGAAGCGTCCTACCGTGCGAGCTTTTGCCGGAGATTCAACAATCACAAGCTTCCCGGAGCGTTTCACCTTCTTCTCACGTTTCCGAGGTTTCACCTTCGGAGGGATCAAACCTTCGTGGGCATCCGTACGTCCCATCCGGAATAATTTTGTCCCACAATCGGGGCACACACCTTGCGTTGCTGGGGTTCCCGTCGATGTAAATACCGCCTGAGGGTCTTTGATCTCACGTTTTTCCTTACACTTCATGCAATAAGCATCCATAAAAATACCTCTCAAATCCAATTATCAAAATGCTACAAATAAGTGCTATTATCTTTTTTCTTTAATTCGTCAACTGCCTGCCGCACTTTCTGGGCCTGATCTTTATGACAAACCATAACCACATCGCCGGTATCCACCACAATTAAATCTTCCACCCCAATCGTAACAACCAGGCGTTCAGCCTGATTTGTATAAACCAATATGTTTTGTGAATCAACCGGGATATGCTTCCCACCTTTGACAATATTGCCAACAGCATCAGCAGGCAGCAATTCAAACATCGCATCCCAGGCTCCAACATCACTCCATTCAAGCCCTTTGGCTGGGATGATGGCCACATTTGTAGCACCTTCCATGATGCCATAATCGATGGTTTCGGGTTGGATAATGGGCCAAACCCGGGAGATCACATCCAGACTTTGGGGTTGATCCCAAGCCTCAGAGATTTCTGCCAGCTTTGAGTTCAGTTCCGGCATTTGACGGGCAATCTCGGCCATCACAGCATCCACCCGCCAGATAAACATCCCCGAATTCCAGGAATGGTCGCCTCCTGCTAACAATTCCTGGGCTCGCTCCTGACTGGGCTTCTCCCTGAATTTTAAAGCCCGAAAAACATCTTGGTTTCGATATACACCTAGCAATTCACCTTGTTGAATATAACCGTATCCCGTAGATGGGCTGGTCGGCGAAATCCCGAGCGTAACCAGATAGCCGTCTTGCGCCGTATCATACGCCGCCATCAATAATTGACGGAATTTCTCCTCATTGCCAATAATATGATCAGCTGTGACCACGGCCATACTGCCCTGCGGATCACGGTTTTGGATTGCCACTGCCGCAAACCCAACCACCGAGGCAGTACCTCGCGGCATCGGTTCCAATAAGTAATTTTCGGTGGGGATTTGGGGGGCCTGCGCTTGCAACCCTTTTGCCTGCTCTTCCACCGTGACGACATAAATTCGATCTGGCGTAAAGAGACCATCCAGACGATCAACGGTGGTTTGAAATAAGGAGCGCTCATCCACCAGATCCAACATTTGCTTCGGACGTGATTTGCGCGAGAGCGGCCACAAACGCGTTCCACCGCCGCCAGCCATGATTACGGCATAATAATTATCCTGCATCTACATCTTCCTTCGTTATATATTCACCGTCAGGTTCTCGGATCACCGTGTAGCGCATCCCACCAACCTGCCGAACAACCATCCCTTTGAGCTCCATGAGAGCCAGGGTGGCTGTCGCCTGCTCGATGGGCAGGTTTGTTTGGGCGAGAAGTTCATCGATATGCAAAGGCTCATGGCCCAGTACTTCAAACAATTGTGCTTCGGTAGCATTTGCCGGTAACACCACGCGGGCTTCACCCTGCTCTGTAACTCGGGTCAAATCGAGAACATCCAGAATCGCTTGCGGGTCGAGCAACGGTTGTGCGCCATTTTGGATCAACTTATTCGGCCCGCGGCTTTGCGGGACAAACACATTTCCGGGGACCGCGAAAACTTCCCGGCCTTGCTCAACAGCGAAGTCAGCCGTAATCAGCGTGCCACTTTTAACACCCGCTTCCACAACCACGGTAGCCAGTGACAGCCCAGAGATGATGCGGTTCCGCGGAGGGAAATTGGTGGCTTCGGGTGGTGTTCCGGGTGCATAATCACTGATTAGGGCACCATTAGCAATGACCCTTTCTGCCAATCCCGCGTTTTTGGAGCGGATAAATTCGATCAACGCCGCACCCCAAAACGCCCAGGGTTCTGCCGCCACCCTCCAGACTGGCTTAATGAACGATGGTATCGACACCTAATGCCAAACCGTTCACCACGGTGATGCCGCTATTCGTCAGCTTAACCGCGATCCGGTCTGCCACTTGACGGCCATACGGCGTAACTCGCCGGGTACCAACGATCGCGACCGCCTATTCATCTCCAATGATGATACTGCCACGGAGATACAAACCCAGTTGCGCGATATAAATAACGCTCCACCGGAGAGGATAAGTATCATCATCCCAGGTCAGCACCTGAATATTTTGCGCCTGAATGCTTTCCCAAACTTCATCCAGCGAAATACTTGTTCGCAGGTTCGTGAAATTCTCAACGATTTTCTTCGATTAACCTGCAGCTAATAAAGCTTCGGGGGGAGCCTGCCAAGCGGATTAAGCATCACCAAAGTTTTTGAGCAAAGTTCGTAATCGAACAGCGCCAACCCCTTTGACCAGATTTAATCCAACCCAATATTTTCGACTATCACTCACAACCAGCCCCCACACGTAGAATTTAGCTTGATTTAATTTTTTAACTTCTTTCAGAAATTCGCTTTTTTGATTTTTAGAGCATTGGTACCAAAGTTTAGCAGATCTACGGTAGCCAGAATGTGCCAGAGAATATCACATCCGTTTCGGATGTGTCAAGATCATAATTGATCGTCAGCGATTAAACCAGGTAGCAAATTAACGCGGATTTCCCCTTTTTGTAAATCAATTTTTACGATAACGGGATCAATATCCGGGATCAGAATATCGCCTCTCCCTTCTCGACGTACGAGGAAAACATGGTTAGCGCCCGTCTCTAAAATTTCAGCAACCATTCCAAGCAAACGGTGATCCTCATCCAGCACAACTTGCAATCCCAATAACTGGTGAAGATAAATCTCGTCATCTGGCAGAGTTGGCAAATCAGCGGTTCGAACGAAAAGCACCTGATTGCGGTACTGGCCGATTTCATCTCGATTGGTAAACTCATCGAAAGCAATTAAAAATTCTTGGGCATGCCCGCGGAGACTTTTTATATGAACGGGTAAATATTTTTTACCAACAAACACTTGCTTACCTGGCTGCAACCGTTCTGGGAAATCTGTCCAGACGGTAATGCGCATTTCACCGTGTACGCCATGAGGGCGGCGGATCTTGCCTACAGCCAAGAATTCAGGCTCACCAGTAGATGGTGAGCCTGAGTTTATATCTTCTGATTCGGAAATATGGGTGTGCTTATTGCTCATTCAGGATCAACGATATCGAGCGAGACGCGTGCTCCCTCGCGGGCTGCAGCTACTCGTAATAAGGCGCGCATAGCAGTTGCTACTCGACCACCTTTGCCGATAACACGGCCCATATCTTCTTTGGCAACGGTGAGTTCAAAATTTACCGATGAACCGCGTTGGTACTGATGGATCTCCACCTGGGTAGGATCATCCACCAAAGAACGGGCAATATAATCGATTAATGCTTCCATGTTTTGCCTCCTGATCATCGGCTAAAATTCTGATGAACCGATGCTTATGCGTTCTGAGCAAACCGCATTGGCATTAAGCCTCTTCAGTTTCTACAGGTTTTTCTGCTTTCTTCGGCGCGGCGACAAGATCATCTCGGCGAGTTCGAGGGTCAACATTGCGAGCCGCTTCAACCTCGACATACTCTTCCAATAATTTCTCAACATCTTCGCCAGCTTTGAAGCGTGCATAACGCTCATCGGTGCCCATCTGTTTGAACAGGCGCTCAACAGCCTCGGAGGGCTGCGCACCAACGCTCAACCAATAGAAAATGCGATCTTCTTTCAGGGTGATGGTCGAGGGCTCGGTGCGTGGGTTATAGTGTCCCAAAGCTTCGAGAAAACGGCCATCGCGAGGGGCTTCTTTATCAGCGGCAACTACGCGGTAGCTGGGCTGTTTTTTGGCGCCAATGCGGCGCAAACGTAAACGTACCATGGATCTGTCTCCTTCAATTAACAGATTATTCTTTGTATTTTATAGTTTTGTAAATAACCGGGTCACAAACAATTAGAGGGATGCGCTGAAGGGGCGCAAATGCTCGCTTGCCGGAATATTACCCAAATAAACGGGACAATCCGCTCATGCCAGATTTGCTCAAGGTTTTGAACATTCTTCGGGCTTCACGGTATTGTTTTAGCAGACGGTTGACATCTTGAACCTGGGTGCCGGACCCCGCAGCAATTCGCCGCCTACGGCTGGCGTTGAGGACTTTAGGATTGCGGCGTTCTTTGATTGTCATGGAATTGATGATGGCTTCCGTCATTTTGAGTTGATCTTCAGCCGCATTAGGGTCCACCTGTCGGGCAGCCTGACCCATGCCGCCGGGCAGCATTTCCAGGATCTGACCAATCGGTCCCATCTTACGAACCTGACTCAACTGCTCTTTGAAATCTTCGAGTGTAAACTCGCCCGACATCATTTTTTGAGCCTGCTGTTCTGCAGTTTCCTGATCCAGAGCGGCTTCAGCACGCTCAATCAGGCCAATGACATCACCCATCCCCAAAATTCGTGAGGATAGACGGGAGGGATCAAAGACTTCGATGGCATCCAAACCTTCGCCCGTTCCCAAGAATTTGATGGGAACCCCGGTCACTGAACGAATGGAAATGGCCGCGCCGCCGCGGGCGTCACCGTCAATTTTTGTGAGGATCAAACCGGTCAACGGAACCGCATCACGAAAACCTTCGGCGATATTGACAGCTTCTTGCCCGATCATTGAATCAACAACCAGTAAGATTTCGGCCAGATCGACTTTGGCGTCAATGGCTTTAATTTCACCCATCAACTCGTCATCCAATTGTGAACGGCCGGCAGTATCTAAAATTACGATACCAAATCCGCCGCGCTCGGCCCGTTGAACAGCACGCTTTGCCAGCTCAGGCGGCATCACACCTGGCTCTGAGAAAACTTCGATATTCAGGCGCTCACCGAGGGTTTGAAGCTGTTGAACAGCTGCCGGACGGTAAGGGTCAGCAGCGACCATCAAGACGCGCTCACCCTGGGCGCGCATAAGTTTGGCAATCTTCCCAGCGTGCGTGGTTTTACCCGAGCCCTGCAAACCAACCAGCATGATCACGCGCGGCTTTGGGCCGCGCATATTTAAAGGTTCAGGCTCACCTAAAGTAGCGATCAGCTCTTCGTTGACAATCTTGACGACTTGCTGGCCCGGATTGAGCGCCTTCGAGACTTCATGCCCTACGGAGCGTTCACGCACCCGGGCGACAAAATCTTTAACTACTGTGTAGTGCACATCCGCTTCGAGCAAAGCCATACGGACCTCGCGCATCGCGGCATCAACATCGCGCTCGGAAAGTTTTCCGCGGCGGTTGAGCTTATCGAATACACCGTTGAGTTCGATCTGTCAGATTCTCGAACATAGCGTCAAAGAGCGGCTGAAGCCTCAACCATACGGGTCAGCCGCAGCCGCAAATACTCATCACATTTTTGAGTGGCACTTGCGGGGCGCATTTTAGCTTGGAAGCGTAGTTTGGTCAAGAGAAATTTATACGGATTTCAACAGAATTCCTTTGAATCATTCACTTGGTAGGCACATCCAAATCATCAAAATTTACCTAATTTTTCAGTATCAATCGTTTAACCTTGGCGACGCCATTTCATAATGATCTCTGAGTTATATTTATTGATAGTTCATCAAAAAAAAATCGCTTACTGCCCGAAAAACAGCGGGTTGTGCCCACATCAGTGGATGACTGCCTTGGGGGTGCAGATAAAGCCGACAATTGGGAATTTTCTCAACCATGCCACAGAATTGCTCCGCAGCCCCAGGGATGAGCTCATCTGCAAGGCTGCCGGTGAGCAGCACCGGACATTGAGTTTGATCGAGCATCCCTTGGAGCCAGTCAGCTCCTTGGGCTGCAAAACGTTGAAGCATGGCTGTATCGGCATCGACAACTTGGTCCCAATCATCCCCGTGCCCAGCTCGCCAAAACTCAACCTGCCTTGGCGTACGTTGCGCCCGATCAGCAATCACGAGTTCACGGAATTGTTCGGGAGGAGCCTGTTCAACAAAACTATCGGCGACCACAGCCTGTACTTTCTCTGGAAAGTGGATGGCTGTCAGCAAAGCTGCCACTGCTCCACCGCTGGCACCCATCAAGATTGCTTGCTCATATCCCAAATGCTCGATCAAAACTGCTATTTGTTGTGCGCCTTGCAGCCACCAGTGATCCGGCCAAACCGCGACCCGATCCGATTGGCCGGTTCCGAGAAAGTCGAGGGCTGCTACGTGGAAACGGTCGCTAAAGTATTCCAGCTCACCGTGTAAATGTGCAGAGGAGGCTGTGTTCCCGGGTAATAGCACCAGCAAAGGGCCATCACCCCGTTGACGATAAAATAATTTATGTCCATCCCATTCGAAAAAAGTCACTCTAATCACTATCCTTTGATCACTGCCAACGGAACCAAACGGGCCACCTTTTTGGCGATCCCAGCACCAGTGACGGCTTCAACAACAGCGTCGACATCCTTATAGGCCGCTGGGGCTTCCTCAGCCAATCCAGCCATCGATCCGGCCCGAATTTGGATGCCATCACCTTCCAGTTCTTTGCGCAAGTCTTCACCCCAAATTTGCTTCTTTGCCTTACTGCGGCTCATCGTACGCCCGGCCCCGTGACAGGATGAGCCAAACGAACGCTGCATACTGCCCTCAGTTCCGACCAGCACCCACGAGGCTGTACCCATAGAGCCGGGCACCAGCACTGGCTGGCCGATCTTCTGATATTCAGCGGGCAACCCTTCATGCCCAGGGCCAAAGGCGCGGGTTGCACCTTTGCGATGTACGCAGACTTTCATTTTCTGACCGTCAATATCATGCTCTTCGATCTTGCCCATATTGTGCGCGATATCGTAAACCTGGTGCAGATGGAAATTGTCCACTTTACCGGCCAACACATCTTCGAAAGCTTGCCTGGCTAAATGTGCCAGTAACTGCCTATTTGTGAACGCGTAATTGGCTGCGCACCTCATTGCGGCCAGATAATCCTGACCTTCGGGAGAATCCAAGGGTGCACAGACCAGCTCCCGGTCGGGTAATTGGATGCCATACTTCCTGACCGCTCCCTGAAACTCACGCACATAATCGGAGCAAATTTGATGTCCAAAGCCGCGCGAGCCACAGTGTATTTGCACCGCCAAATTCCCTGCGGTTAAGCCCATCACTTGAGCAGCGGCATCATCAAAAATTTCTTCAACGAGATCCACTTCGATGAAATGATTGCCAGCTCCGAGCGTTCCAACCTGCGAGCGCCCCCGCTTTTTGGCCCGTGGGCTCACAGCCCGTGGATCAGCACCCGATAAAGTGCCGCCTTCTTCGGTGCGGCGCAGGTCCATCTCACTAGCGTAGCCGCGTTTCTTGGCCCAGCGCCCACCTTCACGGCAGAGGGCATCCAATTCTTTTTCGCTTAATCGCAACGAACCTCCCATGCCTACCCCACTGGGGCAGTATTTATTGAGCGCGGTCGCCAGCAATTCCATATGCGGCTGGGCAGCCTCGGCCTCGATCTGAGATCCCAGCAGACGCACCCCACAGTTGATATCATAGCCGATTGCGCCGGGCGAAATCACACCCGTCGGATAGCGTGTGGCAGCCACCCCCCCAATCGGGAACCCATAACCCTGGTGCATATCCGGCATTACGGTAACATGGCCTACCAGCCCAGGCAGCGTCGCTGCGTTGACAGCCTGCTCCAAAGATTTATCTCGCGTGGCCTGTTCCAACAATTCTCGGGTCACAAACACACGCACCGGTACGCGCATATCATCCCGGAAACTTTTGGGGATTTCCCATTCGTAATCACTGATTTTCTTGAGGTCAGTTATAGCAACCATTGGAACCTCCATTTTCCAGCGCCACTGCGAGGGGAGTTTTTGGAGCGAAGCAGTCTCCTCAGAAACTTGCAGATTGTCACACCACAAAAGCAACGACCCGCGATGACACAATTTTTTCAGACGTCGAAAACAATATTGACTTCCAACCCGCGTTCCGTTTCACAGATTTGCAGAACATGATAGGTTACTGCTTTGATTTCTTTAGCTTGAGCCTGGATATGGGCACCACGGGCCTGGACTTTGAGGCGGCTTCCATTAAACTCAAACTGGTAGCTCTCGAAAGCAAGGCCCTCATTTTCACCAAAGAAAAGCAACTCAGAAAGGAAATCCACTAACAGAGTTTCGCGGTCTGCAAGGGGAATTTCAAAAGTTCGCTTTTCCAGGGGATCAGCAGCCAACTCCGTGTGAGAAAGAGCGTACATTCCTTGAGCAGCAACCTTTAATAAAGCAGTCAAATCGGGTGCCCAGACGTGCAGCTCCCAGTCGGCGGTGTGTTCAATCTCGCGGTATCCAGTTTTCTTGTTATTCACAAATCCAGTATACCGGATTTTATTCGATCCAGTGGTTCATTTTTTTCTTGTACAATACTTAACGGGAATGATTACTTTTATGTGAAAATATGTCCAACCCTACCCCCCCACTCACACATCCTTTATAATGAGGGGAGTGAGGTGTAAGATATTTCAATGGCCACCTTTACCGGTCAACTCAATCAGTTGGAAGCACAATTACAAATCTTCATTGAGGGCAAATTAGCGCGTCTGGCGCCAATTCAAGGCAATCAAAATAATTTGGCTCGCCGTTTAGTGGCATCCATGCGCGCAGGGGCAATTTCAACTGGTGATGGAATTCTTTTGGCCCCTGATCAATTTACGGTTTTTATTCATCCTTCACAAATAGATACATTTGATAATGATCCAGCGATTTTACTGGGTCTCGCAGACCTTCTTCAAGAAATTGGCAAGGAAGCTAATTTACATTTCGGGAGTCACCCGAAAATCACTATTTCTCCCAATGAAGATGTTGCCATTGATCGGATTGACATTATTTCAAAAATCAGTGAAAAAGCCCTTGGGAATACTGCGGATTTAAGCGGAAAAGCAAATGCGGATACCAACTCTTATCCAATAAATGCATTTTTAATTATCAACGGAACAGAAATATTTAATCTCGATCAACCTGTTATCAATATTGGCAGAAGCAACACAAATCAACTCATTATCGAAGATCCGCGCGTTTCACGTCAACACGCTCAAATTAGAGCTGCGTACGGGCGTTATGAGATTTTCGATCTGGCTTCTACCGGGGGAACTTTTGTCAACAAAGAGCGCGTCACACAAAGCTTGCTGCGCCCTGGTGATGTGATCTCACTCGCTGGAGTTGCTCTTATTTACGGCCAGGAAAGATCATCAACCCTCGGGAAAACCAAAAAAATCACACCACCTGACAACGCCAATAAACCGCCAGAACAAGAAATATCACGATGACCGGAACGGTATTGCTGATTATTCGAACTGCGCTGGCAGCAACTCTATATATTTTTTTGGGTTGGGCTTTGCTTACTTTGTGGAGGGATATTCGCCGACAGCAAAAAAACTCGGTTGCGATCAAAAAACCGCCAGAAATAAAGTTGGCAATTCGAATAGGGGATGATCTTGAAGCGATCCATGAAAAAGTGTATCAGGGGACAGAAGTAACCCTTGGTCGAGATCCTACGTGTGAATGCATCTTATCATCTGAAGCAGTCTCGAGCGCGCCATGCCAGATTTTCATTCCACCATGGGCAATGGTGGCTCGAAGATCTAAAATCCACCAACGGAACATTTCTGAATGGAGAAGCTGTGATAACATCTGTGGTAACTACAGTTGGCGATAAAATCCAGATTGGAAATATATTCATCACGGTCGTTGAGGTGAAAGAAAACCGATGAGTGTCAGTAATAAGAAACCGCGTGCTGCATTTTTACTTGTTGATGGCAAACGCGCAGTTTCGCTGGAAAGACCTGTAACTACTATTGGCCGCAAGAGTGATAATCATATTCATATAAAAAATCAGCATGTCTCACGTTATCATGCTCAAATTCGCAATATTAAAGGCAGCTTTGTATTGATGGATTTGGAATCCACCGTGGGAACTTCGGTCAACGGAAATAAGGCGAAACAAGCAATATTAAAGGAGGGTGATGTCATTTCGGTCGGCGGTATCCCTCTCATTTTTGGTTTTGGCACACCGAACGTACCCTTAGAATATCCCAACACCGGACCGCAAAACATCGCCACAGGTCCCACGGATACAATTCAACTGGACGAAGCCGATGCTTATCTTGATCTATTCAACACCCCTGAGGACGAGGAATGAAAAACCCCGCAGCATACAGCGAAGTATTAATAAACGGAGATCAAAATGCAAACCCAAGCTAAACTCGCCGTGATTGGGGGCTCTGGCCTTTATGGAATGCCTGGTCTGGAAGACCCTCAGGAATTTGATCTGGACACGCCGTTTGGCAATCCCAGCGCACCAATTGTTATCGGCAGGCTGGAAGGGGAGCCAGTTGCATTCCTAGCCCGCCACGGACTCGGTCACCATATTTCTCCGTCTGAGATCAATTACCGCGCGAATATTTATGCGCTTAAATCTTTGGGTGTTCAGCAGATTGTCAGCGTGAGTGCTTGCGGTAGTTTGCGGGAAGATTACGCTCCCGGCGATTTGGTGGTACCTGACGGTTTATATGACAATACGAAAGGGAGATCACGGACCTTTTTTGAAGGTGGGATGGTGGCCCATATTGGGGTTGCCGATCCATTTTGCCCCGCGTTATCCGCTGAAATTTTCGATGCTGTGAAAAAATCCGGGGCAACCGTGCACCAGGGTGGTGATTTCATCACCATTGAAGGTCCGCGTTTTTCTACCCGAACTGAATCAAACGCTTTTCGGTCCTGGGGCATGTCCATCATCGGGATGACGACCTCACCCGAGGCATACTTGGCCCGTGAAGCTGAAATCTGCTACGGCGTGATGGCCCATGTCACTGATTACGATGTCTGGCATATTAGTGAGAAACCTGTTACTGTCGATATGGTTATCGCAGTCATCAATAAAAATACAGAAATCGCTCAAGAAGCGATCCGAAATCTGGCACGTAAATCAACGACAGAAACCGAGTGTGAATGCTGCACCGCTCTGGCTGCTGCTTTGATTACCAACCCCGAGGTAACCCCGGCAGAAACGCGCCAAAAGTTAGATTTATTGGTTAAGAAATATTTATAAGATAGATGCAAGTCTGATGTTTAAAGTTTTTCCTCATACACCAATCTGCCTTGGAGAAAGCCATGCGTGAAGTAACTATCCCCATCAGTGACGAAATTATCCGCAACCTAAACGTTGGCGAGCCTGTCGCCCTCACCGGTACAATTCTCACGGGACGCGACGCAGTGCATAAATGGATGATTGATACCTTCATCAAAAAGACCCGAGACCCACAGGATGATGACCTTGAAGTTTATGAGGCAATAAAACCGATCCTCAATGGCAGTATTATCTACCACTGCGGTCCTGTCGTTTCTGGGTTAGATACCGGTGACTACAAATTTGTGGCTGCCGGTCCCACCACCAGCATCCGAGAGGAACCCTATCAGGGTGACGTAATGCACCACTTCAATATTAAAGGTGTGATCGGTAAAGGCGGTATGGGCGCTAAAACGCTGGCTGCCTGCCAGGAAGTGCCTGGAGTGTACTTCCATGCGGTGGGCGGCGCAGCCTCGTTGATCGCACAATCCGTACAGAAAGTACATGGCGTGTACAAGCTCGATTTCGGCGTCCCTGAAGCGATGTGGGTAATTGAAGTTAAAGAATTTCCCGTAGTCGTCACAATGGATGCCAATGGCAACAGCTTACACGCTGAAATCGAAGAAAAATCTCGAGAGGTGTTGGAGAAGTTGCTTCAAAAATAATCAGCTAATATGCAACCAATACCCGATTCACAAAGGCTTCAACAACATACACAACGGACACTGCACCGCTTAATCCCTCGCCTAGAAAGTCGTTTTGCTGAATTTATAAAATCGAATCCAGAAGATTGGCAAATTTTTTCGTCCCGGCTGAGTAAAAATTTCGAAAACCTATTTCCAATCCTCCTACATCTCTACCAAGAGCACCATGATTTTTTTTACCATCTCGAAGAGTTGCTAGTTGCAATTACAAATTCCTGGATTAAGCGCTCATCGGAACTCAAGGAACTTGACCAGGTACGCGAATCTAATCTGGATTGGTTCCAGTCAAATCAGATGCTGGGTGGTGTGTGCTATGTAGATTTGTTCGCAGGAGACCTGGCCGGCATCCGCTCGAAAATCTCTTATTTCAAAGAATTAGGTTTAACTTACCTGCACTTAATGCCGCTCTTTAAGTCCCCAGAAGGAGAAAATGATGGCGGTTATGCGATCAGCACTTACCGAGAGGTTGACCCAACATTAGGGACAATGAATGAACTTCAATCCCTGGCTGCCGATCTTCGCGAGGAGGGTATCAGCCTGGTTTTGGACTTCGTCTTCAATCACACTTCAGACGAACATGAGTGGGCGCGACGTGCCATTGAGGGTGATTCCGATTATCAAGAATACTACTTCATCTTCCCTGACCGCCAGAAACCCGATGCTTATGAACAAAATCTGCGCGAAATTTTTCCCGATGAACACCCTGGCGCTTTCACCTTCAACGACAAAACTGATCAGTGGGTTTGGACCACCTTTCACAGCTACCAGTGGGACCTGAATTATGCCAACCCGGCAGTGTTTATCAGCATGGCTAACGAGATGTTATTCCTGGCCAATGCCGGTGTTGAAATCCTGCGGCTCGATGCAGTCGCGTTTACCTGGAAAAAACTCGGTACCAATTGTGAGAACCTACCCGAAGCGCACCTGCTGATCCAGGCTTATAACGCCATAACTCGTATTGCAGCCCCGGCGATGCTGTTTAAATCTGAGGCTATCGTACATCCAGACGAAGTTGCCAAATATATAGCGCCAGATGAGTGCCAGCTTTCTTACAACCCATTGTTAATGGCGTTATTATGGGATTCTCTGGCAACCCGCAAGGTAGGCTTACTAACCGCCTCGCTGGCAAAACGATTCGCCATCAATCCGGCGTGTGCCTGGGTCAATTATGTGCGCTGCCATGATGATATCGGTTGGACTTTTTCGGATGAAGACGCTGCCCATTTAGGGATCAATGGTTACGATCACCGACGATTTCTGAACGCATTTTACACCGGCAGGTTCGAAGGTAGTTTTGCCAGGGGGTTGCCCTTCCAAGAAAACCCCAAGACTGGGGATGTGCGAATTTCTGGAATGGCTGCCTCCCTTGCCGGTCTCGAAAAAGCGCTAACCGAGGAAACTGACACCGAAGTAGAACTGGCAATCCGCAGAATTTTATTGATCCACAGCGTTATTCTAACTATTGGCGGGATTCCCTTGATTTACCTGAATGACGAAATCGGTACCCTCAATGATTATGGCTATCGAGATGTTCCCTCAAAAAATGGCGATTCGCGGTGGGTTCACCGCCCTACCACAAATTGGGAGCGAATAACCCTCCGTCATGATGAATCCACCATCGAAGGCCGTATCTTCCAAAACTTAAGGCGGCTGATCGAACTGCGAAAATCCTATTCAATTTTTTCTGGGGGTGATATGCAAATGATCTATACGGGTAACGAATTTGTTTTGGGATATCTTCGATCCTTCGGTCATGAGCAGGTTCTGGTGTTTGGTAACTTCAGCGAAGGGACCCACACGATCTCGGTAAATCTTTTGCGCCTTTATGGGTTCAGTCACGATTTCGATGATTTGGTGCAAAAAACTTCCCTTCCGGTTGATGACATCACTTTGGAACCCTATCAATTTATTTGTCTCGCCGGATAATTTTCAAAGGCAACGATGAACCCATTCTCAAGCCATGACCACGCTACCCTGAAGTTTTTTGTGCAATTTCCGATAGTTTTCCCCAATCAACAAATCCAAACTCGGTACGAGTAATTTCGATCACGCCATCACTGGCAAAACGATGCAGTACGCGGCTGACCATTTCACGTGTGGATCCGATATAAGCTGCCATTTCATCCAATGTAAGGTCACGACTTACACGCACACCTTCTGCCCCGTCAAACCGCTCCACGAGAAAACGAGCTAACCGTCCGGCTACCGGTTGAAAGGCTAAATCTTCAACGATATCGCTGGCATGCCGCATTCGGTGAACCATTAAGGTGGTAAGTTCCCAGGTGGCTTGCCCATTTTGAGCCAGTATAGGCTGCAATTTTTCCTTAGACCACATCAATAGGCGGCATTCTTCTGCGGCGACCAACCGCACCGGCATAGGCGCCTCATCCAGAAAGAAGGCGACGCCCCAAAAAATTTCGCAGGGGTGAAATGTTTCAATTATCAAGCTTCGCCCTCCCAAAAATTTTTAACAGCAGTAACACTACCTTCGAGGACGAGAAATAAATATGGCCAGATATCGCCATAATTCAAAATTCGTTGACCCGCTTGATAGTGGCGCGAATTTGCAATTTCGGCAATCTTCTGTTGATCCTTCTCATTCATGAGAGAAAACAGAGAACATTGGGACAAGGTTTCTTCCATCTTTACCTCGCAAGTGTAGACCGGGTGAAAATTTTCCTGAAGTAAATTTTACTTTACGAATCACCTTTTTAAAAAAGTGATTTCAATTTGCTTTAAAGCAAAGACTTCAATCATCATCTTGTGCTACATTTCACATAGATCGTTTTTGGAGTTGTTAATGAAGCCTCGCACAACAATTTTTCTCAGTATTGTATTTTTCATGGCGATTTTGATTTTTTCTGCATGTCAACGCCAGAATAATATTTGTCCTCCCATCGAAGGGACTCCTGGACCAAAACCAATACTAGATGATTTGATTGGGCGAGCACCTCCCAACCATCAAAACAAACCCGTCACAATTGAAATCGGGGGAAAGCCAATAACCGTAGATAAACTTGTAAATTACCCAATCTGTAACGATACCTGGCAAGGAACGGTATATGTTGGCTGTGACGCTCAGGTTGCCGAAGCAGATAGTGACAATGAGGATAACCCGCTTTTTTTCAAGGGCTGTAACCTTCAAATCGAACCAGGCACTATTGTTTTTGTTGCAGCCCACAATGACGCTGCTTATTATAAGGGCTGCTCCTGTCACACTGGAGCAGCTCCAATCCCGTAATTACTCAAATATAAGGAGAGAAAAATGGAACGAAACCAAAAACTTGGCGGCTTATTAGCCTCAATCGGTGCCTTAATGGGTATCCTCGGACATATTTACATTTTCCTGAATTGGTATCACCGAGGGATGGCTGCAGAAGCAGCCGAACCAGGGTGCGAAATCCTTTTGAAATGGATCCATCCCGCAATGGCGGATCTTGGTATTTTAGGCGGGGTAATTTTTGCGGTCAGTGCCTATGGATTTTTTACCAAACAAAGGTGGGCGTTCCTATTATCCGTGATAGCCATTGTGCTTTCTTTACAAGGAGCCTGGTTCATCAATGTGCCCTTTATGGCCGCAGGTTTACCGCCCATATATTTCACGCTCTTCTGGCCGTTTTTACTCCTCTACTTCCTCATTATGATTCCGGTTGGAAAGTTATCTTGGAAACGCACATTGGTGGGCTTTCTGGCAGGGATGGCCTGGGTCTTTTGTCTGATGAACGGTATCGCCAGCCTGAGCCGCATCATCACCATCGGAGCTCCTTTCTTCTCGCTCGTGCAGCGCTCTCATTGGATTGCGATGCTTGGATGTGGTGTTTTCACCGTAGGATTTTTGATGCAGCCCAAGGAGTGGTTGCGCGTGGTCGGTCTCACCGCCGGCGTTTTGGAACTCGTCGTAGGCATCCCCCTGGCGATCATCACGGCCCAGGAATTGGGGCGTTTTTCTCTATTTTCGTTAGCCCCGATCTCGTGTCTGATTCTGGTTGCAATCCTGGCGTGGCCGGGCGTTTGGGAAAAGGTAACTACTGAAAACTCCACGGTGGACGCCAAAAAATTAGAACCTGCTCTCGAAGCAGGCTAGGAACTCAGGGGAGGATCAACATAGCCCAATTTAACCTCTTTTTCATCTGACGGCACATTAACAACCCCATGTTACAATGGCAAAATCTAAAAACAGTGGATCATAATTTTGCAGAATTTAGAACACCGAACCAAGTTGAAGTGTGCCTGACCCGCGTCCTTCAACTTGGTTCAGGATGCTGATTGCTCAAAATCATGGAACTGGGGGATTGGCAGAATGAAACCACTCTGCCAATCCCCCAAAGTGCGAAACTTCAAAATGGTGATTATGCCTAATCATGGAAATTTTCCAACTGACCACTAGCCTCAAAAATGTGCGGCATTTCCGCAAACTCCCCATCAGTGCGATCCGCGAAATTGTATTGGCCGGACGTACACAATCTTTTCTGGCGAATGAAACCATCTTCCGAGAAGGAGACCCTTGTTCGGGATTGTTCGTACTCATCCGCGGGCAGGTGCATCTCTACAAATGCGGCGTGCACGGGCAAGAGGCCATTATCTCTGTGGTGCAGCCGGTGATCATGTTCAATGAGGTCGCCGCGCTGGACGGAGAAGACAACCCCATCACCGCCATTGCTGCCGAAAAATGCCTGACCTGGCGTATTGACCACCAACACTTTCATGAACTAATCCGAAAATACCCACCTGTGGGTACCAGCCTTTTGGCGGTGCTGGCAAAACGCAACCGTCTGTTGATGGGATCATTTGAAGATCTGTTCAGCCGGCCAGTGCGCGCCCGGATTGCGCGCGTGATTTTGGACCTGAGTTCGTTTGGGATGAAGACTATTGATCGGGGGCAACATACCAACCTAAAAATTGCTGCCCTGGCTGCCACCGTTCCTGAAGCGGTCAGCCGCACTCTGCAAAGTTTCCGTGAAGAGAGCCTTATAGAAACATCTCGAAAGCAAATAATAGTTTTACAATCCGAACGGTTGGCGCGCGCAGCATTAATCGAACCCAATTTCATGAAAATGTAGCACGAAAAATTTTCAGGGGAATATACAAAGATATTGACATTTGTCATTTACCATCTACGAAATACATGCCATAATCCAAATAGAATGTGACGAAAATCACAGACTTTTAAGTGTAAATATGGAACAATTGGGTCGGGCACGAAAGTCCCTTACAGAACCTTCCATTTCACACATGTTTTGCGGCCGATCCACCTCGCTTTTTTATGAATGGTGAGCTGCAAAACGCATAAGGAGAATGCACCATGACCTGGCTCGACCGAATTGTTCTACTCATCACCGGCCTGACAGCCGTCTACCTGATTTGGCGTTTCTATGGGCGCTACACTCAGAAGAAAGGTCTCTATGATCTTTACTATATCCTCGGTTTCGCAGTCTTATTTGTTTCGGGAGTCTTGTTGATTTTCCTGGGTTATAAAATTTTGGGACTCGGCGGGAGCGCTCTCTCACCCTATATCCTGCCCATTGCCAGCCTGATCCCTCTGGGCATCTCGATAGGTATCGTGGAACAATTCTACACCGAATACAAAAGACCTTACAAATGGTTTGCTGCCATTGGCATTTTAGCAATTGCCATCTCGAGTATCGGTGGTCTGGATGCCATCAAAAAATTGGCTGTTCCCATTTTTCACGGTGTAGCGGGACTGGTCATTTTTCTTGGTCCGATCCTCACTGTACGAAATGGTAAAGCGCCAAAAGGTTTCGTCTGGGTTGGCATCGGCGGCATGTTAATCGGCATTGGCGGGATTGCTCTGGCTTTCCTAACCACCGGTTCTCAGCTACTCTTTTTTAGCACCGAGGTCGTTTTAATGATTTTAGCACCCTTACTATTGCTCATGACCCTGGCATTCGCCTGGGGATTTGTGAAAGATATCAAAGGGTAAATAGATATCGGGTGTCAGGTGATCCGGCATGGGGAAAACTGACACCGGAACACCTGACACGGGAACACCCTCTCCGAAGGAGATTTCATGGAAGCTCTCAAACAACGTTGGAATTACCTCTTTCGCTCTACCAAAGGATTGGCGTTGGTCAATATCGCGCTGATCTCTTTGGTGACTGCCTTTTTTGGCATGCTCTCTGGCCCCATGCAAGAATTCGGCATTTCGGCCTGGATCATCAAAACTTTTAATCTGGTGATGATCGAAGCCGAGCGCGAAGGCCGTATCATTATGCTCTACCACACCATTGCGGTGGCGGTTGTGGCGCTGGAAGTGTACTTCATCACCGAAATTGTCCCGATGAAGTCCCACGAGCGCACCCAGATCAATTCCACAGTGACCTTCGGGTATATATTGACAATGGTCTGCGGTCTGGGCTTCGCTTATTGGGGCCATAATTTCGTGCTCCACGGGCTGTACCTGTTCGGCATGTCGCTGAGTTTCTTCGGCGGGATATTACTGGCAGCCGCGCTGTGGCCCTGGAAAAAAGAGTACCGTATCACCGATAAAGCCTATGCGCACACCAAAGGCGGCATTGATCTGGAACGTGCGGCCTTTTTCACCATGGCCATCGCCACCCTCGGCTCAGCCATGTTCGGGGCCATCACAGGTTCTTACTGGGGCAACGGCCACGAAACCTTCCTGGCCGAAGACCTGATCCGCATCCCGCACAAAACCTTCCTACAAGACGCCATTATCGGCCACCTGCATATTATGCTCACCCTGGTCGCGATTGGCCTGGCACTGATTATCGGCAAGTGGTACGACTTCAAGGGCATCCTGCACAAAATCGCGATGCCGCTGATGATCTTCGGCACCATCGTGATCTCACTGGGAGCCTGGTCCGTGACGGTTATCGAAGCAGCGCATACCATCATTTATGTGGGTTCGGTCTTCGTTCTGCTCTCTGCTCTCTTCCTTGTGATCTACGGCTGGGATCGGCTGATCAAAGATAACCTTGCCGCACAGAGCATCGAGAAAGCCAGCGTTTGGGGTAAGATCAAAGCTCTGGTGCACGATCCGGTGAAATTCGGCGCTACCTGGCAAATGGTCTTTATGAATTTTACGGTCAGTTTTGTGGGCATCTTCATGGCCGCCAAACTCGACGAAATTTTCCGGGTCTGGCCGCACCGCGAAGAACGCATCATCCTGACTGGTCACTGGCATATCCTCTCAGGCATCATCGCGACAATCATCCTGTTCTACTACGTCGACATGGCAGGACTAAAAGGCAAAGCCCGCAAATGGTTTGGCTGGCTCGTCATCATTGGCTCGAATCTGGCTTTCGCCGCGGTGACAGTCTTTTCGATGAAGCGTTTATTCGTCAGCGAGAGTGAGCAGCAAAATCTGGTCAACTGGATGATGATCATCGCCGATTTTGGTTTGGCGCTGGTACTGACGGTGCTGGCTCTCTTCCTGATCTGGCGTTTGCTGGATTTATTCAAGAAACGAGGAAAATGGTCCGAAGAGTTGGCTGAATCCGAGGTGGAGGAGGTGGCCCCATGAAACGCACAACACTCCTGATTTTAGGGCTGATCGCCCTCCTCCTGGTTAGCTGCCAATCTCAAACGGATTCCGTTCCCGCCTTCATCGAAACCGGTGTTGATCCCGAAAGTTGGGCCGCCATCCCCGCGAGTGAATTTTATTCCGGCCAACATGATCACGAGACCGTAGTCGATTACGACTACGAGATCATGCTCACCGATGTCACGAACGCCCAATATGCGGCCTTTATCAACGAGGCATTTGCCGATGGCAGTATTGGTTTTGAGGGTGCAAATCCGGTGGTCTATTACCCCGGCGATGAGTTCCACGGTTACAAGCACGAGGAAGAAATCCCCGAGGGTATGTACCAGCTCGCCGCCCTCGATGACCCTGGAAACCGTATCATCCTCGATAGTAAATACCTGCCAATTTCTGAATATACCAATCACCCGGTCACCTTCGTCAGTTGGTTCGGTGCCAATGCCTACTGCGAATACTACGGATGGCGCCTGCCCAGCGAAATTGAATGGGAAAAGGCCGCCAGGGGCTCCGAAGATAACCGCCCCTTCCCCTGGGGCGAGACCCTCGGCCCGGAAAACGCCAATTACTACAGCAGCCAGGATATTTTCGAGAAAACCTTCGGCAAACAGGGTACCACCACTCCGGTTGGTTTCTACAATGGCAGCACCTATGGAGAATTCACCACGATTGATTCTCCCAGCCCTTATGGCTTGTACGATATGGCTGGCAATGTCTGGCAATGGACGGGCGATGTTTACGAGGACCAGCACTATCGCTATATGCGCGGAGGCAGCAAAGATACTTATGGGTATAATCTGCGAGTTTGGACGCGCAACTCCGCAGGCCCAGAATACTACAGCCCAGCAGTCGGTTTCCGTTGTACGCGGGATCAGTGATCAGGAAATTAGGTATCAGGTGTCAAGTATCAAGAGATTGGGTACCTGACACTTGACACCTGGGTAAGTCGAGTACAATTCGGATTATATATTTTTCCGAATTTCAGAGGTATTATGAGTTTTACCACCAAATTTAAAGAAAAATTTCGGCTCTTTTGGCCCTTGATTAAGCCGTTGCAAACCGGCCTTTTAATGGTGACCGGACTGGCTGGTTATATGAGCGCCCGCTGTCCCGTTTTCCATTTGGGCACCATCCTGGGAGTCAGTGGCAGCCTGTTCATGGCAATCAGCGGCAGCACCATTCTCAATATGTGGTGGGACCGTGATATCGACGCCAAAATGGGGCGCACGAAAAAACGGCCTACTTCGATTGGCGCCGTCTCACCTGATGAAACTCTACGCATCGGCTTAATCCTTTCACTGCTGGGTGTTGGCTGGGCCATCGCGATGGATCCGCTGTATGGGCTGGTGGTCTTTGCGGGGCTGTTCTTTGATGTAATAATCTACAGCATATGGCTCAAACGCCGTACGTGCTGGGGAATCGTTTGGGGTGGCGTTTCGGGTGCCATGCCCATCCTCGCCGGTCGCGTGCTAGGACTAGGCTATATTGACTGGATCGGTCTCGCCCTGGCACTCGGGGTTTTATTCTGGATTCCCACCCACACACTGACCTTCAGCATGAAATTCGCCGAAGATTACGCTGCTGCCGGTGTCCCAACTTTCCCATCAACCTATGGCTTGGAAGTTACGCGCATCACCATTGCTGTTTCCAGTGTTTTTGCAGCCGTGGCGATGGGAGCAGCGGCCTGGGGCATCGGCATGACTTGGGGTTACCTCCGCTTATTAGGTGTGCTTACATTTGGACTGCTGATGCTGGCTTTTGCGATCACTTTTCGCCCCTCCGAGCGAGTCAATTTCGGGTTGTTCAAATATGCATCCATGTTCATGCTGGGCGCGATGATCATGATCGTGTTGGATGTTCTCTGATCCGGATTAATTCTCTCAAATGAAACCCCTCGACCGCGTCCTGCTGCTCGTTACCACCATCCTCGCATCCTATCAGGTTGTGCAAGGGATCGACGGTTTGAATAATATGGCAATAGCCTGTTATACGATTGCTTTCGGCGTGATCGTGACCGCCAGTTTGTTTATGATCATTCTCGGTTTGGAAGTGCTTGATTCCCCATTAGTTGTAATCGTGTCTTCTCTGATCCCGTTAAGCCTGGCTTTGGGATTGGTCTCCCAATTCTTGCGAAATATCCTGATCCCCTATGGTATTTTCATTGTGGTTGGCTTTATCGCCATTGTGATCACTCGCTTTGTTGGCCCCAAAAAGCTGGCTGTGGTGGTACTCGCAATCTCGCATGGAGTAGCAGGAATAACAATCTTTTTCCTGCCCTTCATTTTAATATTTCAAGGAGAAGTGCCTGCCGGGTTTGCTTTCGTCGGCTTTGGCGGGATGTTGATCGGATTAGTGGGCTTGCTGCTCTCGTTTCTTAAAGCCGGCAAACCACTGCTTAGCCGAGAGAGAATCATGTTCTTTTTCCCTGGTTTGCTGCTACTAACCACAGCCGCTTTCGTGGCCGGGTTCATTTTTATCTGATCGTATAAGCCTGAATGGTGCTGAACACTATCCAGGAATTATTTTTTTATGGAGGTTCACCATGGGTAAAGTTTTACGTTGGGTTGGCATTATCTTAATGGGGTTGACAGCTGCCTTTACCATTATGGGAGGAGCGGGTACTACCTGCGTGGCATTAGCCGCCGAGAATTATGACTCGATGGTGGGGATCACCCCCTACAAATGGCTCTATGTCATTTTCGTGATCGCCACGATCGCGGCTGGGGTAATGATGGCACGTGCTGTTGTAATGCTGGTCAAGCGCAAGCCAAATGCTTACCGGGATACTATTATTTCGTTAGTTGCCGGTATTGTGATCGGTGTGTTCCATATGGTTGTTTCGCGCAGCCTGCGGGGATCGTCGATGCCGGTGGACGCAGTCACTTACACAGCAGTGCTGACTCTGATCGTCTTCTTGCTATTCAAAATTCCCGCGGTGTGGGCCAAGGTCGATTACACTCAGGCCCCCAAGCGTGATAATGAAACTGCTGGCGGCGCGGCGGCCATTGTTTCGGGAGTACTTGCGTTCACCATTCAATATTTGATGGCTTCCACGCACACCATGAATGGCGGGATCAACTACGGAGATGCCTTCCACACATCGATGACAATTGTCGGCTGGGGGTTGGTGCTTGGCGGTATCAGCCTGATGGTAGCTATCCAATTTAGAGGCAAGCTGTCCTCTAATATCCTGGAAACAGATTCCCAAACTGCATAGCACTATCCTCAACCCATTTTTGACTTTGGTTCGGAAATTTTTGATGAAAGCGAGCGGGCATGAATAGTGGAACCTGGGGAACAAGAGAAAACCTAAACCTGCCAGGATTTTGACTCCTAGCAGGTTTTCCAGAATTAAGCAGTGGCACTCTCCCGAGACAAGTCGCCTTGCAGAACAAAGCCCAACAAACCAATACTCACCGCCGTGAGGGTCAGGATCAACAGCCCGATGCGCAGATCGTTGACCCAGCCATTATGATAAGCTTCCCAAATGATCGAGGTCAAAATGCATATCGGGATACCGATCCCGGCCAAAAGCGGCAGGGCATTCCAGCGGGGCAGCAGTTTTTGGCGCAGGGTCAACAATCCAAACAGTATCAGGCAAACAAAGATCATCGCAAAACTGAGGAACCAGGTCGTCCAGGTCCAGTTCGAATCAGAAATGCCCAACCCCAAGGCACCCACCATGCTCAATAAACCAAAGAATACACCGCCTATCAGACTAAGTTTCCCAGCGCGTCCAGACTGCTTGCCATAGCCCAGCAGCAGGCCGATAAACCCAAGCATCAAAAACAAATTACCAGCAACTAATAAAACATTCAAAATCGTTTCATAACGGTTATATTCTCGGCCCATCAGGGATCGCCCCAGGACAAAATCCATATTGGATGCCAGGAAACCAAACAGAAGCGAGATCCCACTCAGGATCTTCCCCCAACCGGTCAAACGGATAAATTTTTCGCGTGTCATTTCAATACCTCTTTGGGTTTGCTCTTCGAGTACCGTTTTAAGCCAATCGAAAAGCGTGAATGCCCACAACGAGAGCATCCCGGGCAGCCCGGATTGGCGGTGGGTTTTCAGGCAGCAATCCCGAAAGACCTGCGCCATATGCGGGCCGTACTCCCGCCGGAATGGGGTAGGATAGAAAACCAGGAGCAAAGCGTAAGCCCAGAAGGAAAGGTTGACGATGGGTGATCTGCTTGATTTTTGATCATTGCTTTATCCCTCAGGCCGGGCTAACACCCGGCATGTGGATAGCCAGCACCTGTTTGTTCCGCGCCCTTTCGAGCAGCGCTGCAAGGCGGTTCACTTCCTCATTCAACACCGCGCTCCCGAGGCCGGTCAGGCGGTAATAACGCCGGCGCTGGTCATCCAGATCGGGATCGGGACGCTCATCGGTCTCCTCGATCAATCCGCTGGAAATCATGCGCTTGATCGAACCGTAGAGCGTGCCAGGACCCATTTTGACCTGATTGTGTGAGATGGCTTCCACTTCCAACATGATAGCGTAACCGTGTTTTTCGCCATCCGTCAGCGCGAGCAGGATATGGAAAACTGCCGGGGTCAGGGGAATAAAGGTTTCTGGGGTCTGGGTGCTTGCGATCATAAAATGCTCCTTCGTGACAATATATCCGTGCACGATATATATCTGCTGTGGATATAATAATAATTCGGACCCATTTTGTCAAGTATGTTGATATACCTCATATGAACCAAACTTGAAGGTGCATCAATTCAAGTGATGTCATTATGAACGAAGTGCAGCTCGGTGTGGCAATCCCCAGCATGCCACGGTAGACTGCTTCGCAAAAAAACACTCGCAGTGACATAAATTATTGATTCGATCACTTACTCTTTAAACACTATCAAAAAAAAGCATACATCCAAGATGGTTATCGTGTAGAATTATGCTATGAATCTGCCCTCCTCTGAATTCGAAATCACCCGCGGTGCCGCACTCCTACGAGGGTTGGAAGATGAGGCCTTGCAAATTGTGATTTCTGCTGCCAACCTGAAAAATCTCGATGGCGGTTCCTTTTTTTTCCACGAGGAAGAACCCGCAATTCATGCTTTCATATTGTTGGAGGGGAAAGTAAAACTCGTCCAGGTCACCACGGATGGGCAGCAGGTGATTTTAGGTTATTTGATACCAGGGCGGGTTTATGGCATCATCGCCGTCTTGAAAAAAGTTACTTATCCCGTTTCGGCACAGGCCGTCGGAAAATGCAAAGCCCTGGTTTGGGATCAAGAAACCATCAACCATCTGATGGAGAAATTCCCTCGGATGGCTTTGAACACCCTACGAATTATGTCGGGGCAAATTCGGGGGTTCCAGAACTCTGTGAGAGATCTTTCGACGAAACGAGTTGAACAGCGGGTTGCCCGGGCAATCTTGCGACTGGCTCGCGAATCGGGCAAGAAAATCGATGAGGGGATACTGATCGATCTGCCGCTCTTCGCGGCAGGATTTAGCCGAAATGACGGGCACCACCTTATTTACCGTCAGCCGGATGCTCAAGGACTGGGAAAAACAAGGTTTGATCAAAAGCCAACGTCAACGGGTGGTGATTACTTTTCCTCACGGTCTGGTCAGCCTCGCAGAAGATTTACCCCAGGAATCTAAGATAACCCAAGCTGAAGATTTATGCGATTTATAGGGGATCAATAATCACAATTCCGATATATTTTATCCAATCATTGCGCTGGCGCAAAGACGAAACCACGCATGTCGGCTATACTGGACATAATTAACTTCGGAGGTGTGTTCAATGTTTAAGTTTAAATATCTTGCTTTCTATTTGATTATTTTTGTGGTGGTTCTAGCCGCGTGCAGTTCAGGTGCATCTGAAGAGATTACGGCGGAGGAAGCCGCCCCTGCCTTCCAAAAAGGAGGCTGTGTCGCCTGCCACGTTATTCCCGGTGTTCCGGGAGCTGTCGGCACGATCGGCCCCAATCTCTCTCAGATGGGTCAACAGGCTGATGAATATCTAAGCACAAACGAGTATCAGGGTGATGCCGAAACCGCAGATGATTTCATCCGCGAAATCGATTATCGATCCCGATGCTTTCATCCCAGCAGAATGCCCAAACGGTCACTGCCAGCCCGGCTTGATGCCTCCAACGCTGGTTGATCTACTTTCTAACAAAGAAATGGATATCATCGTTCAATATTTAGCCAGCTTACCCAATGACAAAATCGCGGTATCTGATGAGGCTGAACCCGCTCCCGTCGGGGAAGCGCCTACGTTGACCGAGGCCGAGTGGGAAAAAGCCACCCAAATCTTCTTTGACCGTTGTGCCGGCTGCCATGGGGTATTGCGCAACGGCGCCACTGGTCCAGCACTCACACCCGATCTGACCCTGCCAAAAGGCACGGTGGGTTTGTCCGCGATCATCTTCAACGGTACGCCGCGCGGCATGCCCGATTGGGGGAAGCAAGGGACTTTAACCGAGGAAGAAACGGAGTTAATGGCGAAGTTCATCCAAAATGAGCCGCCCCAGCCTCCCGAAATGTCGATGGAGCAGATGCTCGCAACTTGGAATGTGATTATCCCTGTTGAAGAGCGCCCCACCCAGCCCGAAACTGAGCGCGATTGGGAAAATTATTTTGCCGTAACTTTGCGGGATGCCGGGCAAGTCGCCATCATCGATGGTGATACCTTTGAAGTGGTCAATAATGTCGATACCGGCTACGCCGTGCATATTTCTCGTATGTCGGCCACTGGACGCTATATCTACACCATCGGTCGCGACGGCAAGCTGGCACTGATCGATACCTGGATGGCAGTACCCGACAAAGTTGCCGAGGTCAAAACATGCTACGACGCCCGTTCCGTAGAGGTGAGCAAATACAATGGGGACGAAGGCGACTTTACGGACAAATATGCTGTAGTGGGCTGTTACTGGCCCCCCCACTTCGTCATCATGGATGGTGAGACCTTAGAACCGTTCAAGGTAGTCAGCACTCGCAGTTATACCTATGATACCGAGGAATATCATCCTGAGCCGCGTGTCGCTGCGGTAGTCGCCTCCCACTTCAAACCAGAATGGATAATCAATGTCAAAGAGACCGGTCAGGTCTGGCTGGTGGATTATTCCGACCCAATCAATCCCACCATCAAAATGATCGAGGCCGAACGGTTCTTGCACGATGGCGGCTGGGATTCAACCCAGCGCTACTTTATGGTGGCGGCCAATCAGGCCAATAAAGTTGCTGTTGTAGATGCGCTTGAAGGTGAGCTTGTAGCTCTTGTTGACACGCCTGCCATTCCACACCCCGGACGTGGCGCTAATTGGATCGATCCTGAGTTCGGGCCGGTTTGGACAACTTCCCACCTGGGAGAGGGTTCACTCATTGCCATTGGCACCGATCCCGAGGAAAATCCGGATTCAGCCTGGAAGGTGGTGCGTAATGTCGAGTTACTGGGTGGCGGCAGCCTGTTCGTCAAGACCCACCCCAACAGCCAGTGGATTTGGGTTGATCACGTGCTCAGCCCTGATGAAAATATTCAGCGTACAGTGTGTGTGATCGACAAAGAGAACCCCACTGAAATGCACAAATGCTGGGAAGCTGCCGACTACGGTCGGGCTGTCCACTTTGAATATAACAAAGATGGCACCCAGGTTTGGGTCAGCATTTGGGGCACCGCCGACACCCCCGGAAAGACCGGTGAGATCGTGATCTACGATGACGCCACCCTCGAAGAAGTCGGACGCATCCCTGATCTGGTAACACCTACCGGAAAGTTCAACGTCTACAATACCGTCCACGATATTTACTAGCGCTTTCTTGCTTTTCGAAGGCGGATGGAGCTGACTCCATCCGCCTGTTTTTTTTCAGAGAATATTAAGCTGCGGGTTCAATCCTTTCGGGTTTTAGAATTCCATTGGAGGATCATTAATGACCAATTTCCCAGAATTCACCCTGGCTGCGGTTCAAGCAGCACCGGTTTACTTCGATAAAGAAGCTTCGACCGAAAAGGCTTGCCAGCTGATCTTAGAAGCGGGGCAAAAGGGTGTCGATCTTGTCGCATTTAGTGAGACCTGGCTGCCGGGGTATCCGTTTTTCGCTGACTCAGATCTCATCCATCAAGGTTTGGTAACGTACTTATCCAATGCCGTCGAAATCCCCAGCCCCACCACAGATTGTCTCTGTAAGGCGGCCCAACAGGCTGATGTAGATGTGGTTATTGGCGTGGCGGAACTCGATCCGATCACGCGTGGGACGGTTTACTGCACGCTGCTTTTCATCAGCCGCGCCGGCCAAATTTTGGGACGCCATCGCAAACTTAAACCTACCGGTTGGGAGCGAAAGGTTTGGGGAGAAGGCGATGGCGTTGGGCTGCGGGTTTACGAGCGCTCTTACGGACAGATCAGCGGTTTGAATTGCTGGGAACACCGGATGTTATTACCCGGGTATGTGTTGATGGCCTTTGGCACTCAGATTCACGTTGCCACCTGGCCTTTCTCCTATTCGTTAGACCCTGTCACTGGTAAAGGTCTGCTGATGTCACGTGCCTTTGCGGCCCAGGCGGGCTGCTATGTGATCGCGACATGTGCGCTGCTGAGACCCGAGGATGTAATCGAACCATATCGAGACCTGGCTGCGACCACGGTCAGTGGGTGGATTGATAAGACCCAAGGCAGCAGCCAAATCATTGGGCCAAATGGGGATGTGGTTGCGGCAGCCGCAGTTGGTGAGGAGACAATCCTGATAACACGGGTATCCCGGGAAGCGGTGCTGCAAGCCAAAGCCTATATTGATGTTGGCGGCCATTATTCTCGCCCAGATATCCTGCAATTATCCATCAATCGTCAACCGCTAGAGCGGGTGGTCGAGATGAGACCTAACCATCAAACCAGGGACACAATCGAAGGCAGTGCTGCTCCCCGCACATCTGTGGGAGGCAATGAAACCGAAAGAATGAAACAAGATTCTTTGGAACTTCCAGCATCTGGAACTTGAAATAGGAGATCAGCATGCCATTTGCAAATAATCAAGATGTCAAAATCTATTACGAAATCGCAGGTCAGGGTCCAGCAATCCTATTGGCCCACGGGAGTACCGGCAATACCACTTTCTGGAGCGGCTATGGATACGTTGACCAGCTTAAAGACCAGTTCACAGTAATTTCCTTCGACGCCCGCGGCCATGGAAAAAGTGACAAACCCTGGGACGTAGCCGCATATGATATCCAATTGACAGCCGGAGATGCAATCGCTGTGCTGGATGCCGAGAAAATCAAAAAGGCTCATTTTTGGGGCTATTCGATGGGCGGGTACACCGGTTTCAACTTGGCCGCGCACCTTCCCGAGCGGCTGTTGTCGTTGATCGTCGGCGGCGGAACGGCGCACAGTTACCATGACCAAACCGAACCCACCGAAATGCTGAAAATATTTCGCCGTGGGGTTGATGAAGGAAACGAGGCGGTCGTCGCGGGAATGACCGCCCTGGCAGGATCGATCACACCGCAATACGAAGCCCGTCTGCGCGAGTTAGATTGCCAGGCGATGGCTGCCGTATTTGAGTATTTCCAGTATTTCCGCCCCGGTTTGGAAGATTACCTGCCCGGCATGCATCTCCCCTGCCTGATCTATGCCGGGGATGCGGATGAAGGCGCTTACGAATACGGACAATTAGCCGCCGATCTAATGCCGGATGCCCGGTTTGTTTCCCTACCTGGCCTGAATCATATCAGCGCCAGCGTTGAGGTTGATCAGATTATGCCAGCGGTGTCCTCGTTCATGGCAGATCTCGATACCGACGGATAAGAAATGAAACCGGTTAACTTATCCAGCCTGGTTGCAGAGATTTTTGAGCGTTGGCCTAATACGGTTGACCTGTTTATGCAAAACCGTATGGGCTGTCCGGGCTGTTATTTAGCAAAATTCGAAGAGCTGGAGGGTGCACTCAGCATCTACAATATTTCTGAGGATCAATTCCTGGAAAAATTACAAAAAATCATTGATGAAGGAAAATAACCACATATGATAGCAGAACAAATCCGCGAAACCCTGAAACAAGTACTCGACCCTGAAGTGGGCGTCAATATCGTCGATTTAGGGTTGATCTACAAAATAGAGATCAACCCCGAGGAAGTTTATATCCAACTTACGATGACCTCTCCAGCCTGCCCCTTGCATGGCGTGATTACCCGCGATATGGATCAGGTCATCCGAAAATCCTTCCCCGATCTCGGGGAGATGACCATCGAATTAGTCTGGGAGCCAGCCTGGTCCCCTGAAATGATGTCTGATACCGCCAAAAAACAACTGGGCTGGTAAATTGAAAAGGAAAAAACATGTCCGCACCTTATTTCTATGCTGAAAATGTGGCCGCCCTGGTCAAAGATATTCCCGCAGATAGCATCGTCAGCCGCACCTTTTATGAAAATGACCAGATGAAAGCCATCCTGTTTGGCTTTGCACCGGGTCAGGAACTCTCCGAACATACCGCTGCCCGACCGGTTGTGCTGCATTTCCTGGCAGGTGAAGCTGAACTGATCCTGGGTGAGGATACGAAATCCGTCCAGGTTGGTTCGTGGGCTTTTATGCAGCCGCATTTAGCGCACAGCATCCTCGCCAAGAGCGAGGTTATTATGCTGCTATATCTCCTTTAACCATCATGCAGAACTATCGCTATCGTTACCCCTTGATGTTCCTGGCCCTCGTCTCGCTGATCGCGGCGGCCTGGGCGGGCTTGCTGCGCCTGGGTTGGGCCTGGCCGGTGATCCAACCAAACCTGCCGATCAGCCACGGCCCTTTGATGGTCGCCGGATTCTTTGGCACTCTGATTGCCCTGGAGCGCGCGGTCGCTATGGGTAAATCCTGGCCATATCTCGGCCCCTTGACAAGCGGGATCGGCGGCTTGTTGGTGGCCTTTGGACTGGGCGGGATGCTGGGGCCGGTTCTCATGACCCTCGGTAGTGCCTGGCTGGTGTTGGTCTTTGCCGTCATCCTGCAAAAACACCGCGCAGGTTATATGATTGTGATGTCCCTGGGGGCAGTTGCTTTGCTGGTCGGCAACCTGCTCTGGCTCTTGGGTTGGCCGGTCTTTCAGATTGTGCTTTGGTGGACCGGATTTTTGATCCTGACCATTGCAGGGGAACGGCTGGAATTAGGCCGTATGGTGAAAAAACCCAGCTACAGCCAGCCCCTTTTTTCGGCTTTCACCGGCATCTATTTGGCTGGCCTGATCATCTTGCTTTTTTCATGGGATTTGGGCGTGCGGATCAACGGCCTTGGTATGCTGGGATTGGCGCTCTGGCTGCTGCGCTATGATATTGCCCGCCGCACAGTCAAACAAACCGGGCTGACGCGCTTTATCGCCGTTTGCCTATTGAGTGGTTATATCTGGTTATTGGTGGCGGGGTTATTGGCCTTGGGCTATGGTGCGATACCCGCCGGCCCAATCTATGATGCTATGCTGCACAGCATCTTCCTGGGCTTTGTGTTTGCGATGATCTTTGGGCATGCACCCATCATCTTTCCGGCTGTGTTGGGGTTGGATATCCAATACAAATCAAATTTCTACTTTCCTTTGATTTTATTGCACATTTCTTTGGCCATCCGCATTGGTGGTGAATTGCTCGGATCGGGGGATGCACGCCTGTGGGGTGGACTGCTGAATGTCTTTGCGGTTTTGTTGTATGTGGGGATGATCGCCATAAATCGCGGAAAACAAAATGCTTGACCCGCTAAAAAAGTGGACTCCAGCCGCGCCAAAATCATGGCTTTTCTGGACTGCCGGGTTAATGTGGTCAGGCGTGGGCATTTATTTGTGCAGCTTGACTTTAACCTGGCTCACCCCCATTTCGAATGGGGCAAAAATATGGCTCGTCAGCGGGAGCGTGTTACTGGCAGCCAGTATTTATATTTTTGGGTTCTCACGTTTTGCGGAAAAAAATATTCAACGCATCTTGAGCTACACCAAAGAGAAAATCTGCATCTTTGCTTTTCAGCAATGGAGCAGTTACCCCCTGGTAATTTTTATGATCTCGCTCGGGGTCTTTCTGCGCCAAAACTCCCCCATCCCCAAACCAATACTGGCCGTCCTATACATCGGCATCGGCGGCAGTTTATTCCTCGCCAGCCTTCATTACTACAAAACTATTTGGACCATGCAATAGTCACATCAAAATCCAGTTTTCTGTTCACCTGACTCGAAGAACCACAAAGCTTAACTTCCTTAGGTAATTTCCGCCATCACCAGCGTTCAAAAGAAAAAGCCACAATCTTGCGATCGTGGCTTTTTGAACCTTTAAGGGGTTTAACAGTAATAAAGGAAAGTGTAACTCAGCTATCTGATTCTTTGAATGGGTCAATTGCCGGGTTGGTGCCCGCCCAAATACAACTTGGGCGACCATCCTGATTACACATCATCGCTTCAGAGCATCGATGCCCCATCACACGCGGGGGTTGATCAGGTAGCCATTCTGCTGGATATACAACCTGTGCTTCAAATCCAACTTCTTCTTTTACATGGTGACAGTACCGCACTTTTATTACTTCCCAAGTTTTCTCAGTCATAAGGGCACCTCCAAGGTTATGCTATACTCGAAGTATACCGTAAGGTTTGCAAAATCAAACAGGGTTAGGTATCATAATTTGGAGTATGACACTGTCACAGACAGAAATTATCCGATATAAATAATAAAACTAGCATAAAATTAATGCACAGTCACCAAAATTGACGTATAATTCGACTGCCACAAAATATACTTGTTTTTGAAAGGAGGTACATCTATCAACAATAATATAACTTACGAATTTCGAAACCAATATCAACTAAATTAACCCGGAGGAAGAAGTAATGAAACGCAAACATCTATTTATTCTGTTGTCCATCTTAGTTGCGATGAGTATGGTTCTCGCAGCTTGTGGAACCCCAACCGAAGCTCCAACAGAAGAAGCCCCACCCGCCCCTGAAGAGCCGGCTCCCGAAGAACCTGCTCCTGAAGAACCCATGGAAGAAGAACCCACTGAAGAGCCCATGGAAGAAGAGCCCACTGAAGAGCCTATGGAAGAACCCATGGCTTTCGAGGGAATGACCTTAGAAGCGCCCAGTTGTGATTACGGCGGCAAAATCAAATCCATCACAGCCGTGGATGCCTACACTGTTGAGTTCGCGATGTGTAAACCTGACCCGGCCTTCCCAGCCAAAGCAGCCTTTACACCCTTCAGCATTTACTCCACTGAATGGCTGATGGAAAATGCAAGCGAAGCAAACCAAGAAACTTTACTCTCGGCCCCTGTTGGCACCGGTCCCTTCAAAGTAACAGAATGGGCTCGCGGCGACAGCGTCATCTTGGCTGCTAATGAAGATTACTGGGGTGACAAACCCGCCTACCAAACCTTGGTTTTCCGCTGGGCCACCGAAGGTGCTGCCCGCTTGCTGGAACTCCAATCTGGCACTGTAGATCAGATCACCAACGTCAGCCCTGATGATTTCGACACGGTTAAGAATGACCCCAACCTGAAATTCTTGCCGGTTGCGAACCCCAATATTCTATACCTGGCGATGACCAACACCTTCGCACCGTTTGATGATGTCAACGTTCGCAAAGCAATTGCCATGGGTATTGACCGTCAGCGCATTGTCGATAACTTCTATCCCGAAGGTTCAGTCGTTCCGACCCACTTCACCCCCGCATCGATCACCAATGGTGATGCCGGCGAACCCTGGTACGAATTTGACGCTGCTGCCGCCAAGCAGATGTTGGCTGATGCTGGTTATCCGGATGGTTTCGACACCACGATCTACTATCGCGACGTGTTCCGCGGCTATCTGCCCGAGCCCGGTTTGGTAGCTGTTGAATTCCAAACCCAGTTGCGCGACAACCTGGGCATTAATGCCGAAGTTGTAGTGATGGAATCTGGTGAGTTCATCGACGAATCCACCAATGGCCGCCTTTCTGGTTTCTACTTATTGGGCTGGGGTGCAGACTACCCCCACGTCACCAATTTCTTAGATTACCACTTCGGCGAAACCAATCCTCAGTTTGGTACCACACATCCTGAGATTTACGGTCCCCTGGAACAAGCCTCCCAAATTGGTGATCCCGCGGCAGCTTATGATCTCTACGTTGAGGCCAATAACGCCATCAAAGCATTGGTTCCCATGGTTCCGATTGCCCACGGCTCATCCGCATCTGCGGCTCTGGCTACTGTAGAAAACGCGCACTTCCGCCCCTTCGGCGCTCCCCTGCTGGCGAAAGTTAATCCTGGCAAGGATACCTTCGTCTACATGCAGAATGCTGAACCGATCAGCTTGTTCTGTGCAGATGAGACCGACGGCGAATCACTGGCTCCCTGCCAGCAAATTGTTGAACCTCTCTTGGGCTACGCAATTGATTCCGGTAACGTTGAACCTCGCTTGGCCACTGGCTGCACCGCCAATGAAGACTCCACTGTTTGGACCTGCACCTTACGTGAAGGCGTTGTGTTCCACGATGGCACGACCTTCGATGCAAATGATGTTATCTTTTCATGGGCAGCGGGCATCGATGCTTCGAATTCCTACCATGTCGGCAACACCGGCGTATTCGATTACTACGGATACCTCTGGGACGGCCTGATGAACGAAGTTTCGGAGTAATTTCCACCCTTCGTTTAAGCTAAAGTATCTTTTGTACACAGAAACGCGGGGTAGCACGCAAGTGCTATCCCGTGGTTTTCTACTCACAATCAGTTGGCATCTCATCATTTGATATTCTTACCCAAAACAGAACAACCTTTTTAGTAATCCCATTTTCCAATTTACAGTTTTTGGGATGCCTGTTTAAAATGCAATTACCGTGTAGCTGATGCACTAAGCAGTTATTCTTGGAGCGGTAGAAATCTATGCTGCAATATACAATTCGACGTTTGTTATTATCCATCCCGGTTATTTTCGGGATTTTAGTTGTTACTTTTGTAATGGCTCGTTCAATCCCGGGCGATCCCTGCAGGGCTATGCTGGGCGAAAAAGCCACTGTCGAAACCTGTGAGCGCTTTTCACGTGAATACGGACTCGACAAACCAATCCCGGTCCAATTTTGGATCTATATGCAAGAGATTCTCAAGGGAGATTTTGGTCAATCAATTCGTTTCAGCCGCCCGGTCTCAACAATTCTGATCGAACGTCTGCCAACCACCATTGAGTTGGGATTGATTGCCCTCATCCTGGCATCCATCATTGGCGTGCCATTAGGAGTCATCTCTGCCGTTAAACGAAATTCTGGTATGGATGTCGGCACGATGATCTTTGCAAATATTGGAGTCTCGATGCCAGTGTATTGGCTGGGGTTAATGCTGGCCTATGTATTTGCACTCTTATTGAAGGATACACCGTTTTGGCTGCCTCCCTCCGGGCGGATAACTGCCGGTTTAACCGCAGTGCCTTTCTACGAAGTTTTTGGCTGGGAAGTTGTAGAGGGCACCATGAAATATAATATTTCCGAGTTTATCTCGAATCTATATATCTTGAATTCCATCCTTACCCAGGATTGGGTGATTCTCAAAGATGTTACCAAACATATGATCTTGCCCGCCGTGGCCCTGGCTACCATTCCGTTAGCCATCATTGCGCGCATCACGCGTTCAAGCATGCTGGAAGTTTTGAAGCAAGATTATATTCGCACAGCGCGTGCCAAAGGCCTTTTCGAACGCTTCGTGATTTTGAAGCATGCGTTCAGAAACGCCCTCTTGCCAATTGTAACCATCATCGGCCTACAAGTTGGCACATTATTCGCTGGTGCAGTCCTAACCGAAACAATTTTTGGTTTAGCCGGAGTAGGGCGAATGTTATTCGAAGCCATCACAGCTCGTGATTTTCCCGTTGTTCAAGGCTTTACCGTGGTGATTGCAATTGGTTATGTGCTCATCAACCTGGTTGTCGATCTTACCTACGTTTTTATCGATCCTCGCATTCGATTGGAATAAAACCTAAATGACAGAAACTAACCCAAATTATGATAACGAAGTCAGAGATTATCGCTCCAACAGCCTGGGACGATTGACGCTGCGGCGGATCTTTCGCCAGCGCTCAGCCATTGTCGGCGGAGTAATCCTGATATTTTTAATTTTTGTGGCGATTTTCGCCCCGGTCATCTCTCCTTATGAACCTGATGAAGTTCTTATAGGGAAAGAAGATATAAAAAAACGTACAGGACCTTGCATTCACTTGCTGGGGTGCGATAAAAGTGAGCCCCAACACATCCTGGGTGTGGATGGCAATGTGCGCGATCAATTTTCCCGTCTGGTCTATGGCACTCGTTATTCACTCTATATTGGATTTGCCTCTGTTGGGTTTGCGATAATTGTCGGCACGCTCCTCGGCGCAGTTGCAGGCTATGCAGGCGGCTGGCCGGACAATATTGTGATGCGTTTCATGGATGTACTCCTGGCCTTCCCATCTCTGCTACTAGCTATCGCTATCGTGACGGTTATGGGCCGCGGCTTACAAAACGCGCTCCTGGCGATTGCCATTGTCTCGATCCCAATTTATGCCCGAGTGGTAAGGGCCAGCGTGCTCTCCGTGAGGGAGCAAGAATATGTTTCTGCATCACGGGCTTTGGGAGGCGGTCACTTCCATATTTTATTCCGGCGCATCTTGCCAAATGCCGTTTCACCCCTAATCGTACAAGGAACTCTGGGAATCGCGGGTGCCATTCTATCTGCTGCCGCGCTCTCATTTCTCGGTTTAGGCGCTCAACCACCAACCCCTGAATGGGGAACGATGTTAGGTTCGGAGCGCAACCAGGTCTTTAGTGCCCCTCACCTGGTCTTCTTCCCTGGTTTAGCCATTATGATCACCGTTCTGGCTTTCAACCTCCTCGGAGATGGGTTACGGGATGCTATCGACCCGCGCTTGAAATAAATTTGGATGAAGGAACTTAACGTGACATCAGATAACACTGAACCATTATTGGAAGTAAAAAACCTCAAAACCTATTTCTTCACCGATGACGGTGTTGTGAAGGCCGTAGACGGCGTCGATTTCGAAGTCAATCCAGGCGAAATTTTGGGCCTGGTTGGAGAATCCGGGTGCGGCAAAAGTGTAACCTCTTTTTCAATCTTACGATTGGTGGATGATCCGGGCAAAATTGTAGAAGGCGAAATCCTTTTTGGGGGTCGCAATTTACTTGAATTAGATATGGCCGAGATGGTAAATATGCGAGGGGACAGAATCTCGATGATTTTTCAACAGCCTCAATCAAGTCTCAATCCAGTTTTTACTGTCGGAGCGCAGGTGGCCGAGGTTTTTGAGATCCATAAGAATATGAAGAAAAAGGAAGCCTGGGAAGAAGCCATCAAGCTGCTCCAATTAGTGGGCATCCCAGATGCTGAGAAAAAGGCGAATTCATACCCTCACGAAATGTCGGGTGGACAAGCGCAACGGGTCATGATTGCCATGGCACTGGCGTTAAAACCTCAATTACTGATTGCCGATGAACCCACGACCGCCCTCGATGTAACTATTCAAGCCCAAATTCTGGACCTAATGCTTGATTTGCGCAATCAACTGGGGGCCTCGGTTATTCTGATCACCCACGATCTTGGTCTAATTGCCGAAATGGCTGACCGGGTAGCAGTGATGTATGCCGGGCAAATCATTGAACAAACCGATGTTGACACAATTTTTGAGCAACCTTTGCACCCCTATACTGTTGGCTTGATTGCCTCGGTTCCGGTCTTAGGTCTACTTAAAAACAAATTGGCTGTAATTCCGGGTTCAGTACCCAATCTGATTGATATGCCCTCGGGTTGCCGCTTTGCTCCACGCTGCGAAACCCGTCATGAATATAATTTAGAAATTTGTGATCAGGCCGAACCCAATCTTATAACCATTAGTAGTGGCCATACAATTCGTTGTTGGCTTTACGAGAGCAACACCGATCATCAGGCTCCTCTGAACGTACAAGATATCCACGTGGAAAATTAACGAGACACTCAATGACAGAACAAATAAAAAGTTCAAACAATGATTTAAAAGATATGATCAAGGTTGAAAACCTGGTCAAATACTATCCGGTACTCGGGGGTGTTTTGCGCCGGGTAGTTGCGCATGTAAAAGCAGTTGACAATGTCAGTTTCTCCATTAAAGAAGGCGAAACTCTGGGGTTGGTGGGCGAATCAGGATGTGGAAAAACCACCGTTGGACATACGATGCTTCGTTTGTTGCCTCATACAAGCGGTTCAGTTCATTACAATGGGAAAGATGTTTTTCAATTAAAACGTACTGAGTTAAAAGCAATGCGGCGTGAAATGCAAATCGTATTTCAAGATCCTTATTCATCTCTCGATCCCCGTTTGCCGGTGGGCGAATCGATTGCTGAGGGGCTAAAAATTCATAAAGTTGGTAGTGCCCATGATCGGGTTGATTATGTCGTTGACACGCTTCGAAAGGTTGGCATGGAAGATTACCACGCCAACCGCTATCCTCACGAGTTTTCTGGGGGACAGCGCCAACGCATTGGAATTGCACGGGCTTTAGCACTCGATCCAAAGTTTATCGTTTTAGATGAGCCAGTCTCGGCGTTGGATGTGTCCATCCAGGCTCAGGTGCTCAATATTTTGCGAGACTTGCAGCAAGAACTCGACCTTACATATCTTTTCGTAGCTCACAATTTGGCCGTTGTCGAGCATATTTCAGACCGGGTCGCGGTCATGTATTTAGGGAAGATCGCAGAAATGGCTCCACGTGACGATCTCTTCGGGCATCCACTGCATCCCTACACCCAAGCATTGATGTCTGCAATTCCTATCCCCAATCCCAAGGTCAAGAGAAACCGCATCATCCTGGAGGGCGATGTCCCCAGTCCGCTTAATCCACCTTCGGGGTGCCGCTTCCATCCACGCTGTCCAATCGCCAAGGATGATTGTTCGGTAAATGAGCCGGAATTACGTGAACTCCGTCCTGGTCATTTTGTCTCGTGCCATTACGCAGGTTAGGCTAGGTTGACGTATAGAGTTTTCTGTCTAGCGATGGGCGCATCCGAATTCAGGCCACCTCTCTAGAAAACGGTTGAAAGGTGAACACTACCTAGCAAACAAAGAAATTTTTTACAAGCTATCAGATTTGAAAGCACGCTCTAAAAATCTTGGAGGAGCGTGTTGTTTGTTCTAAGCACCTTTGACATTCTGGACTGCCCCGACTAAAATGGGGTTACTCTTAAACCAATCTGCCCTTGGAGTTATTATGAGCGCCTGGCCTGGCAAATATGTTATTGGCCTTACCGGGAATATTGCAACCGGAAAAAGTGTTGTTCGGAAAATGCTAGAACATTTGGGAGCATATGGTATCGACGCGGACACTTTATCCCATCGTGCGATCAGCAAGGGAGCTCCAGGCTATCAACAAGTTATTGATAATTTTGGTAGGTGGATATTGGCTGCAGATGGGCAAATTGACCGCGCAAAATTGTCGCGGCTGGTGTTTCCTGACCCCGAAGCAATGAGAACAATGGAAAGGATTGTCCATCCATTGGTTAGAGATGCCATAGATGTTTTGGTAAGGCGATCAAGACAAAAGATCATTGTTATTGAAGCCATCAAATTATTAGAGGGTGATTTATATACTTATTGTGATTCCATTTGGGTAGCCGACGCCCCCCAGGATGCCCAAACTCTGCGCTTGATGAAAAAACGCGGGTTATCTGCAGAAGCCGCCTGGGAAAGAATCCATGCTCAAGGTCCCCAAGCTGATAAACTAAGTAAAGCCGATGTTGTTATCCAAAATACAAAAGGTTTCGAAGAAACCTGGAAACAAGTTGCCGCTGCCTGGCAAGTGACTGTTCCAGCAGAAGCAGTTTCACCAGCCCCCAAGAAAAAGAAAGTACCCGCGGGACAGTACGCTGTACAACGAGCCCGCCCACAGGAAGCAACCAAAATTGCCGAGTTTATTACTCGCATCACTAATGGACGTTTGAGTCTGACCCGTTCGGACATCATGGCCGCTTTCGGTGAGAAAGCATTTTTGTTGTTGTTAAATGGCGAAAAAATAGTCGGCCTTATGGGATGGCAGGTTGAGAATCTGGTTGCCCGGGTTGATGATGTTTTTATTGAACCAAAAATTCGTCTTCCTGATGCAATGAAAGTTATGACCCAAGAGGTTGAACAAGCTTCCAAAGAACTGCAATGTGAGGCAGCCCTGCTCTTCCTACCCCCTGATTTAGCCCGTCACCGGGATGTTTGGCAGCGAGTTGGATATGATGCCCGAACCGTAAAGGATTTGACCGTAAGAGCCTGGCAGGACGCAGCCATGGATTCTATGAAACCCGGCACTGTAATGTTATTTAAACAGCTGCGAAAAGATCGCGTTTTACGGCCAGTCTAGTCGATTAACAGGCTCGTTGAAATCGAGAACGAACACCTGATAAATCATCCAATCGTATTTTATTTCGCTCCATTTGTGATTCTGAACCGCTAGGTTTTAATTTTGTGTCCGATATCATCAATAACCTGATAGATTATTTGTTGTTTATCTTCGAACGCCTGGACTGGACCAGCGCGGTCGATATTTTGCTGGTAACAACAATCTTCTTTGTTATTTTCCTACTGGTACGCGATACGCAGGCAATGGTTTTACTGCGTGGGGGCTTGATCTTGCTACTCCTCATCGGAGTTCTGAACACTCTGAAAGTGCTTCCCGCATTTTCATGGTTAATTGAAAATACGTTACCCGCTCTTTTAGTGGCGATCCCCGTTATTTTCGCTCCTGAAATTCGCCGCGCCCTGGAGCGTCTGGGACGAACCGGCTCATTTGTATCTTCTGGTCAGAGAAACCTGGATATTACAAAAATCGTCAATGTGCTCGTGGCAGCAATAACCCGCTTGTCTGATCGAAAGCATGGCGCCCTTATTGTGATACAACGTTATGACAATATCCAAGATTTTATCAAAACTGGGGTCCCTTTGGATGCCAGTATCACACCAGAATTGCTTTTACAAATTTTCTACCCCAACACCCCCCTGCACGATGGAGCCGCGATCATCTCTGGGGAAAATATCGTAGCAGCCTCTTGTGTTTTACCTCTATCTGCAAGTGGCAGCTTGCTCCGAACCCCCGAACGTCAAATGGGCTTGAGACATAGAGCCGCTTTAGGATTATCTGAAGTGAGTGATGCGATAATTTTAGTGGTATCTGAAGAAACTGGCGCAGTTTCCATTGCTACCAATGGCCGTATTATCAGCTTTCTGACCACTGAACGCATTGAAAATATCCTGTTTACCATCTATGAACCCTTCGAAAAGAAATCCCTGCGAAAGCGGATTTTTTCTCGCTCACAGCGGAAAACTGATGAGGAGTTATCATGAGAGCACTCCGCTGGCTCGGTAGAAATCTAAGTGCCTTCATTCTGGCTTTCACCTTAGCGGTTGTGGTATGGATCTCCGCAGTAACTTCGGCAGACCCCAATACTGAACGGGTATTTATTGTTCCCATTCAAGTAATTGGACAAGAAGCAAATACTGAGATCGTCAATGATATCCCTGAACGAATGCAGTTGACCCTTTATGCCCCACGCAGTAACCTCGATCAAATTGGCAATGATGATCACCCATTGAGTGCCTGGATTGATCTTTCAGGGCTGGTTGAGGGTACACATAACGTTCCGGTACAGTATCAAATTCCGCAAGATATCCGCCCTATTCGCGAAATCTCAGCTTCTCCGAGCCAAGTTGAGATCACAATCGAAGCATTGATCACCACCACAATTCCCATCATTCGTGAAATCACCGGAGAGCCTGCCCTGGGGTATCAGGCTGAAATCCCAGAGTGGAGTGCAACAGAAACTGTGATATTTGGAAAATCATCACTCGTAAACAAAGTTAAAAATATCCAGGTTGTTTTAGATATTTCGGGTGCTACAGAAACGATCGAAGAATCTATATTACTCATTCCACGGGATGATCAGGGAAACTTTGTCCAGGGTGTTAAATTAGACCCTGAACGAGTTAATATTGTTCAACCTATTACCTTGAAGGGTGGCTACCGTAATATGGTCATCAAAGTGGTTACCATTGGGCAGGTTGCTGAAGGTTATCGGCAAACCTATATCGAGGTATCACCCCCAAATGTAATGTTATTTTCCGCTGATCCAGTTTTGTTGGACCAACTACCCGGTTATGTTGAAACTGAAACACTGGATATTTCTGACGCTATCGATGACATTGAAATTTCTTTAGCCCTTAACCTGCCCGAGGGAATCTCGGTAATTGGGGATGATAAGGTCCTCGTAATGGTGGGAGTAGCCGCAATAGAAGGGAGTGTTACCCTCTCTCAGGATGTGGAAGTTATTGGTCTATTTCCAGGGTTTGAAGCTCAAGTAGCTCCTTCCCAAGTCGATATAATCATTGCAGGTCCCATCCCTGATCTTGAGAATTTATCGCCTGGGGATGTGCGCGTGGTGATCGATGTGACTGGACTCGAACCAGGCATTCACCAACTTCAACCAACTGTTGATATTTTGCCAGATGGAATATATTTACAATCCATCAGCCCCGAAACCGTGGAGGTAACTATTCAAATCGCCCCCACACCAACCCCACAACCATAAGGGATTTACAATTCCATGAGAAAACCCGTCGTCGCCTTAGTAGGACGTCCCAACGTAGGCAAAAGTACGCTTTTTAATCGCCTGGCAAACGAACGTTTGGCAGTGGTAGATGATATTCCAGGCACAACCCGCGACCGTCTGATGGCTGAAGCCGATTGGACCGGCATCGTCTTCGATATCATTGATACAGGTGGTATTGACCCCACACAAACGGGTCCCGGAAAAGCTAAAGAACCTCTATCGATAGGTTCTTCCGATTTCATCGACGATATTCGTTTCCAGGCTGAGATTGCTATTCGGGAAGCTGATGCCGTCCTTTTCCTGACTGATGTTGAAAGTGGAGTTACTCCTGCGGACACCGAAGTTGCCCAAATTTTACGCCGCCACCAAAAAGAAATTGACGGCGAACCCTGGCCTCCAGTATTATTGGTGGTAAATAAATGCGAAAGTCCGGCGCGGCGCGCTGATGCCTATCAATTTTATGAATTAGGTATGGGAGATCCACACCCCATTTCAGCCCAACACGGCACGGGCACCGGTGATTTACTTGATGCGCTCGTTAACTCCTTCAAAAACTGGGTCAGCGAAGATGATGAAGAAGATTCGTTAAAGATATCGATTGTCGGCAAACCCAACGTGGGGAAATCGACGCTGCTCAATCGCTTAGCTGGCGAGCAGCGCGCCATTGTCAGCCCGATTGCCGGTACCACCCGGGATGCCATCGACACCCACCTGATATTTAATGGTGAACCAATCACGCTGATCGACACTGCAGGGATTCGCCGCCGTGGACGCATTGAACCTGGCGTAGAGAAGTATAGCGTTCTGCGGTCCTTTCAGGCCATTGAACGCTCAGATGTAGCGTTGATATTGATTGATGCTACAACGGGAATCACTGCACAAGATACGCATATCGCTGGGTATGTTTTAGATGCGTGGAAAAGCTGCGTGGTAATCGTAAATAAATGGGATGCCATCGAAAAAGACACCTATACGATGAATGATTACACCCAACATGTGCGCCAGGAATTGAACTTCCTGGATTACGTACCAGTGATCTTTATTTCGGCCCATACCGGTCAGCGCATCCACCAGGTGCTAGAAACCGCCGTTCAGGTCCAGGCTGAACGCGTCACGCGCCTCTCAACTTCACGAGTAAATCGAATTATTCGGAATGCCCTCGACCTTCATCCTCCCCCTTCAAAAGCCGGTCGTCATCTAAAAATTTATTACGGCTCGCAAATTCGCACCGAACCCCCTACTTTTTTGATGCACGTTTAACGAACCAAAATTGGCTCACTTTACGTATCTTCGATTTCTGGAAAACCAGATTAGAGCCACACATCCCTTTGTCGGGACACCTATCCGCATTATCCTCCGCGCCAGGAATGATGATACTTAGACAGCAGCCTGTAGAATAATATTTGGGTGATAACCCCCTTGCACGGGCCCACAAGCCAGCTTATAATGCGATAGCTTTTTCGGAGCAAACATGGAACAAGGTTTAGAAGATTTTCATTCGGAAACCACCGAAACGCTAGCCCCCGATGACGATGAAACTTCGAGTGGCTCAAGTTTTTGGCGTTTTCTTCGTGATGTATTAGAAACTCTTGTTTTAGCTGCATTATTATTTATAGCCATTAATGCAATTTCAGCCCGTATTCGTGTGGATGGTTCGAGTATGGTGCCAACACTAAATAACGGTCAGTTTGTGATGGTCAACCGCCTGGCCTATGATATTGGCGATTTTAAGACGGGCGATGTAAAACGCGGGGATGTTGTAGTTTTCCATTATCCAAGAGATCCTGAACAAGAATATATCAAACGGATCATTGGTTTACCTGGTGATGATGTTGATATTACAGGGGGGCACGTTTATGTCAATGGTGAGCAGTTGAACGAACCCTATATTGCCGCCAACCCGCGAAATGAAGGCGAGTGGACCGTTCCCGCGGGTCATATCTTTGTATTGGGGGATAACCGGAATAATTCTCAAGATTCGCGCAGTTTCGGATTTGTCTCAATGGTGAATGTGATCGGCAAAGCAATTTTTATTTATTGGCCGCCTCCCGATTGGAGTATCATCATCAATCCCGAATTTGGGACGTCAATCTCAATTAACCCCTACCCATAAAAATATTATGACTACACTATCTGAAATTTTGCGATCAGCAAACACCTACGAGAAAAAGCTTCCACCTGCACCAGAATCGCAGGTTGAGCCCCGAGGGGCAGAAATTGCCCGTTGGATTGATCATACCATCCTGAAACCAGAAGCAACCGCCCAACAAGTCAAAAAAATCTGCCAGGAAGCAGTGGAATATAATTTTGCTTCGGTGTGCATTAACCCCTCTTTTTGTATCATTAGCCGCGGGTTTACTCCAAAATTCTGAAGTTGAGACCTGTACCGTAGTTGGTTTTCCCTTAGGCACAACTTTGCCAACTGTAAAAATGGTAGAAACCCTCACAGTAATTGGCATGGGTGCTACTGAAATTGATATGGTCATCAATATCGGGGCCCTCAAAGCTGAAGCCTACGGGCAGGTGCTCAACGACATTGAAGTTGTCGTTCAGGCAGCTCACAATCAGAAGGCAATTGTCAAAGTAATTATCGAAACTGCCTTACTCACCAAGAAAGAAAAAATCATCGCTTGCCTGCTCTGTAAACAAGCTGAAGCAGATTTTGTCAAAACTTCAACCGGTTTCAGCTCAGCAGGTGCAACCGTTGAAGATATCGAGTTGATGAGAAGAGTAGTTGGTGTTAAAATGGGCGTGAAAGCCGCTGGCGGTATCCGTAATCTCGATGATGCCAAGGCAATGATTAGCGCAGGTGCAACCCGATTGGGTGCCAGCGCTGGTGTCGCCATTATGCAAGAAGCACTGGCTTGAGGTAAATAGACCATGAGTGACGATTCATCCGAAGAACCACGCTATGCCTGCCCAGAATGTCACGGTGGCAATGTAAGTATCCAACATGTTGTTTACTATACCTGGGTGAGCGGTGAGTTGATCACCGTACCCGACTTCCCCGCCTGGATTTGTGATATGTGCGGGATGCGCGAATATGATCGACGCGCCCTCTCCTGGTTGAATATCATCCTGAGCCCAAACACTGGCCGAAAACATCAGCCCCGATTGCCGCAGACACCTCGTCCATCTGAACGCCCTCCTTTTCAGCCAGAAGTTTAGCAAAACTATACGACAAACCTCCATCCCCCTGCCCAGAATTGGGGCAGGGGTTTTCTTTATATATCAAACTTATCGTCAAAACTCGAACCATTAATCTGTGCGAATTCCACTAAATTTTTATTGTCAATCCTAAAATAAGCAGAGTACAGCGTAAACAAAGTAATTCTGGTTTTAGTGGCCTCAACAAATCAGAAGAAAGTGGGGGTTTATCATCGTGCATAGCACGATGATAAACCCCCACTCCAACGTTTTTGAGATACAACCTGCAAAAAACTTAATTTACAGTGTTATAGATTAGTGAATAAAAAAACAAATCAATTTAACCCGAAAATAGAAGATCTCGATGAAACTCGCTACCTTATGTTATGTTCGCAAAGACAATCACACGTTAATGGTTCACCGTGTAAAAAAAGAAAACGATATGCACGCTGGCAAATGGAATGGATTGGGGGGAAAATTGGAACCGGGTGAAACCCCGGAGGAGTGCGCCATCCGTGAAATTTATGAGGAATCTGGACTTAAGGTTAAGAATCTCATCTTGAAAGGCATCATCACTTTTCCGGGATTCTACAACGAGGAAGATTGGTATACCTTTCTTTTTGTTATCGATGATTTTGAAGGCAATTTGATCGACTCCCCTGAAGGGCACTTAAAGTGGATCCCTGACGAAGAACTACTTTACCTTCACCTATGGCCCGGTGACCTGATCTTTATCCCCTGGTTGGACCAACCTGAATTATTCTCCGGAAAGTTCGTATATAAAAATAAGGAGTTAGTAGAGCACGAAGTTGTATTTTATGGAGAATAACTAAAAAGATTTCCCGAGCACACGATCACCCAGCACCATTCTGTATTATTTCAACCAACTCTTCCAATCGGCTGATTACCGGACACTCCGCCTCGGGAAAGAGACCTTTTTCGTCCAGCAATACAGGCTGTATTCCTGCATTCTTGGCGCCCCCAATATCAGCGTAATAATTATCGCCCACATAGATGATGTTCTCAGGCGATGACCCTGTCAATTCCAGAGCACGGTCAAAGATGCGGGGGTTGGGCTTCCAGGCGCCCACCTCAGCCGCCACATAGGCAAACTCAAAGTAGGATTCCAGTCCCAGTTCGGCGATCTCCTCATTGCAGGGACGCGAACGGTTTGAAACTAAGCCCACGGTGAAACCGGCATCTCTCAGAGTTTGCAGAGTTTCTGTGACACAGGGGAAAACGGTATTTTCGGGGGCGTATCCATCTTCCATGAGAGCGACTAACTGCGGGGCTAAGTGTGTGGCTCGCTCTGCGGGTACGGTCAATGACATCAGATAGCGGTAGCTGTAATTAATCCAAAATTCCTTTTCAACGCCATCTCCAAAATTATCAATATCTTCCTGCAGCTCTGACGACTGCGCCCAATAATAGTGCGCCCAGCGGGCACCTAAAGTTTGCAATCCGGGATCATTTACGGCACCAAGTTGGCTGGCAAAACCGAACTGGGTATCATCCGTGGAGGGCACGCTGTGACGAAGAGTGCCATCAAGATCGAAGATTATGGCTTCAACAGGGAGAGAGAGCATTCAGCCTCCAATATAAGACATTTCGATTTTGGGTTTATCGGTGGTATTGGCAGAGCGGATTTCAGAGTAGCGGTCGCTGCGCTTTCCCCAGATCGCCTGGATACGCTCGCGGATTTGATCATCAGTGGCATCGCCGCGCAGCATGGCGCGCAAGTCGTGGCCGGTCGCGGCAAATAGGCAGGTGTAAAGTTGTCCGGTGGCCGAGATACGCGCCCGGCTGCAATCGCCACAGAAAGGTTGTGTAACCGAAGCAATCACGCCGATTTCACCTTGTCCATCCAAATAGCGCCAGCGCCGGGCAACCTCACCAAGATAGTTGGGGTTCACAGGCTCAAGCGGAAACTTGGCGTGGATAGTCTCAATGATCTCTTTGGCGGGCACCACATCATCCAGGCGCCAGCCATTGGTATTGCCCACATCCATATATTCGATGAAGCGCAAAATATGCCCGCTGCCCCTGAAATGCTTCGCCATATCCAGCAGGTGATGATCGTTGAAGCCACGTTTGACCACCATATTGAATTTAAGATTCCGAAACCCGACCGCTTCAGCTGCGGCGACACCCTGTAGGACTTTTTCGAGCGGGAAATCTACATCGTTCATTTGGCGGAAGGTGACATCGTCGAGGGAATCGAAACTCAAGGTCAGGCGGTCCAAACCGACATTTTTGAGGGTTTGCGCTTTTTGAGCCAGCAGCGACCCGTTGGTCGTCATCGCTAACTCAATACCCGGAAGTTCGTGCAGCATCCCTACCAATACCTCCACCTGATGACGGATGAGCGGCTCACCCCCGGTCAGGCGGATTTTGCGCACGCCCAACTCTACGAAGATCGCTGCCAGGCGCGTGATCTCTTCAAAGGTCAGCAGTTCCGATTTCGGGAGGAAGCGGTGATCGGTTCCAAAGACTTCTTTGGGCATGCAGTACGGGCAGCGGAAATTACACAGGTCAGTGACCGAAATGCGCAGGTCGCGCAGGGGACGTTGCATTTTATCAATAAGGGTCAACTCATACCTCAATAGTCAGAATTTTGGACCTAGGCCGAATCCTAGATTTATTACCTTTTATGGTGCTACGAAACAATTTGCTGGCTCACAAAATGGAGAGTTGTTTTCGGGTGCTAACTTAGACGTGCAATTATACACGGAATGTTAATCGTCCACCAATCAGCGTTGAAACACCCGCTGAATATTTAGCGTAACCTTATTCAATCGCTTCGCGCAGCAAATCTTCAAGGTAAACCCCTTTATCAGTGATACGCGCTTTCCAATCGGGCATCAGGCGATCCAGCAGATAGGCTTGCAGCATTCCGGTGTAATAGAAGCGCACATCCCCTTCCCGGCCAGCTTGCTGTCTGGCCTGGCGCATTTCTTGGTTCCAATGGCCTTCAAAAGTTGCATAATCTTTGAAGGCGGGGTCAGCTGCCATTTCTGGGAGTGACAAATAACCATGGTTGTTATCCGCTTCTTCCCAACAGCGGAGTTCTACATATTTGGCAGTTCCTTCCAACCACTCGAGCCGTACTTCGTAGGCCATTAGAGCTGCATCCAAACTAAAATCCCGGCGGCGCTGGTCTCGTTGCGCCAAAAATTGGCGGGCCAGTTCCGCCGCATCGCCATCCGTTGACACCTCTATGGCTTTAATCAACAACTCAATTTCTTCACCCCAGGCTGGCTGCATCTTTCCATCCATTGCCCAGTAGCGATCACCAAATTTGTAGGCCTCCTCAGCTTCACTAAATTTCTGAGGGTCAATTTCGATCTGCATCACATGAAAGTACTCATGCTGTACACCCGAGATTTGCCTTTCACTGGGCTGAATAAAGATACGGTAGGGGAAGATATTCGCGAGCCCTGGAGGCAGCAAATCGCGAATGGCGGATATCAGGCCAAAATCTAAAAGTTGCTTGGTAAAAATGCTGGCAGTCCATTGTTCTCCAACCGGCACGGCAAAATTTTGAGGATCTTCAGCAGGCCGCCGGAAATATGGCTGCCCTTCAAAATTTTCTCCGGGCACTGCTTCCCAGTCTTCCGGTACATCACTCATCCGAAAAAGAAATTCATAGTCTTCATTCCAGATTATTACGGGAGCTTCCAAGGCCGCGTACCCTGGCCAAACGGCATCTCCAAGTTCCGTTTAAGGAGTAGAGCCTCTGAGAGGCGTGTTTTATCAAGCGGATCCAGGCGATCCGTGATCTCCGATCCGGTGGGCAATTTCTGGTTGCTGTTATAACCAATCAGGGCTAATATCCCGCACGAAATTACCATCCCTGCCACGATTGTGAGTGCATAGAGAATGAAACGTCGGCTGCGAGTTTGGATCATGAAATTCATAGGTATCTCTCTACTAAAAATCCCATTTGCGCACTCTACCGCCCCTTCGAATACGAACCGGAAGCAGGCTGAACCCGGTTGAAGTGCGTTTCCGGCTCGCTGCTCAGGGTGAGGCGTAACATCAGTAAATTATTTACCAGCACATTAAAATTCAATGATTTTTGAGAAGCTGCATCAAATTAAATTATCCATGTTTTACCACAAATTTGACCCCAAAAAATCCTGATCCTTTGCAACCCGTGGGTTATTTCTGCGTATACAGACATAGAAAACAGCAAACATAACTGAAATTCAGTTTATGAAAAAGGTTTTGAAAGGAGAAATATCATGGGTTGCCTCGAATCCATTTTTGGCATCATCTTCGGGATCATCGGACTAGTTCTCGCATTGGTTGGCATTATTGTGGGTGTTGTCCTTTTAATTGTCGGATTGGTGATCGCGTTAGTTGTTGGGTTGATTTTAGGGATTATATTTATTGTCCTGCTCCCCCTCATCCTGCCAATCTTATTACTGATTTGGATATTCTAATTGGTGTAAGAGTTAGATAAGATGAAGTCCGCATTCATGGATGCGGACTTCATTGTTAATCAGATCCCCTTTTATGTTTAATGGTTTACAAGTGGTAAGAAAATTTCATAAATCGTAGCAGCAGTTGTAAAAGACCAAAATGCGGTATCGCTGCTATTAGAATAAACCGTACCTGAAGCGTTGATAGCTCGCACATGCCAGTAATAGGTTGTACTTAAATTCAAAGTGCTTAACCATACGGAGGTTGCATTGCCAACGGATATCCAATTGCTACAAGCATTGTCATTACTGGTATCGTAGCAATATTCGTAGCTGGCTGCATTGGAGCTGGATTGCCAAGTTAATAATAATGTAGTTAGTTTTCCGCTGGTTCCATTGGCCGGGCTCAATTTATCAAAAGCCTGCGGGGGATTGAGTAGCGTAGTAAAAGACCAAAAAGCTGTGGCGCTGCCATTGGCATAGGTTGAACCACCCGAATTAACAACCCGTACCTGCCAAAAGTAAGCGGTATTTTCAGCCAAACCGTTTAATGAAGCGGAGGTTTCTGTGCCAGTCGACACCCAATTGCTGCAGGTATTATCATTTGTTGTATCGAAACAATATTCGTAACTGCTGGCATCAGCAGCGCTCTCCCACGTTAATGTGAGATTGGTAGGCTGATTGCTGGCCCCATTAATCGGTGATAATTTGCTGAAATCACCGGGTTCAGAAGTTGGATTGCCCAATTGAATCGTGACAACATAGCCCGAACTTGTAGCTAAATCCACAGAAACTGAAATATTGTTGATTGCATCTGTAAAGGTTTCTCCAACAGCCCACCGTGCGCCGCCATCACTGGTATCGCCATCTCCATCGATATCAATTACATGCGCAGGTTGTCGCCAATTTGAATTCACCTCATGGATGATCACCGCATTTCCAGGTAAAGCCGCGTCATATCCAACCAACCGTCGGGCTTCCACAGTATAAAAATGCGTACTCGAACCATCTATTGGAATTTGCACCATTTTGTAATTGCTGGTTTGTGGTTGTGCTAATTGTTCCAAAGTTATCGAAGTTCGACTATCCATTGATGGAATAAATTTTTCCCCAGGTTCTATCCAATTGAGTCTATCTTTATGGTAAACAATGGTATGCTGACCTACGACACCATAAGTAGGATGTACCAGATTATTACTCCAGGTCGAACTCATCACATCCCAGCGGTTATCATAAACATTATCATCATAACCATCTCCATTGCCATCAGAAAAATATGTCGAGTGTGGTAAACCAAAACCATGTCCAGTTTCATGCCCCATGACCGAAATATTTCGGTATCCCCAAGGCGGTTCCCAGGTGAGGTTCCATCGCTTATAAACACCATCGATTGTGAAATAGGCATAGCCCCCCCATGCATACCCATTATCAAAATCGGTGTTGAACATCATATTGATGCCCGTATAAGGAGCAAAATTTATACTGGCGTCTGCAACACCAATGCAATCATCACGCAATTTCGATCGATCTGTCCCACCTTGTGTATCACTCGGATTATAGTAGCTTTCGGGATACGGCAAAACAAACCAACCAGCGGCCCCGCTGCCATCCAAATTGATTTGGTTATACGATTGTTCACGCCAATAATGGTTTAACCCAGGATATACATTGGCATACATGCCAATGAAATATGCCAGGTTCTCGGGTTCGTCTGCTTGATCAGAAAATTTACACATAATTGATATCCAGGGCTGCGAACCGGTCACCTGCGTGGAGGTCGGATTTTGCGTATTTACGGACATAATTTCTTCTAAAAAAATGACGTTCTGTTCAGCAGTTACAAGTTGCCGCCCACTTACCCGCACCACTTGACCTTGCAAATCCAGTAATCTTCCCCCGATATCTCCGCCATCATCAAAATGCAACTCGAATATATTGCCCGCAATATCTGTCAAATAATACTGGGTAAACGTTTCCATATTCAAATCTGGAATGGGATCACCCCAAATTATCGATAGCCTACCTTCAAGATAAATAGATTTTTGCGAATCAAAATTGGCAGAAACAAACTGGTTAGATCCAACCAGGAAAAACAAACCAAAGCTAATAATTGCATATACTTTCCATACCCGCATAAAGGCCTCCATTAAAATCTGCTGAGATAACCGTTCGTAATTAGGTTATCGATTATATATGGAAAAAGCGGTATTCATGCATTCTCCCCCCGCACCTAACAAAAGTGTCATTTCTCCACTTCCACCCCAGCTGTTCCCCATCGGTCACAATCTGGATCCAGCCGTGCTGGTCGGTGCGCAGCAGCGAATAACCTCCCAAGGCTTCCAGAGTCTCACGATCAGGGCGGCCATTGCGGTCATCGGCGGCCACCGAGAACGAAACAAGTCCCAAGATCGAGCGCCTGCCCAGGGAGCGCTTCCGTGACCTGCACATCCAGGCTAGTCAGCGTTTCCCGCAGGTAATCGACTTCCCACGCTGGGCTGGGCAAACCGACCCAAAGCGCGTTCTCCGGCAGAAACCGCTCCAACGTACACGACAGCGCGGCAATCTGTTCTTCTAGCGGGGAGGCCATCATTAGCCAATCCAGGTTCTTATTAAAAGGTGGCAGCCTCCGCCTAAGCCGTCGGAGAGCAGCGAAGCTAAGGGACCACCATTGATTAACACTGAACGTCCACCCGACGTTTGTAGTAAGATCGCATCCCCTGACCCAAGATCTAATACCGTCAGATGCAGCAAGCCATCCGGGGTTGTGAATGCTATTCGCCAAATCACAACTGCAGAAATCCCAATTAATGCGATCACAGGCATAGCGATTCCCTGGAACAGATTTTCTTGGCCATCTGAGAGCCACACTTGGATCTGACGCCAACCGAATGTGAGTGCAAAAATCCTGGCATAGAACAATGTCAGCCACACCAGTTAGAAATCCCCCAGGGAAATAGTTCCTCCGGGCAATCCAGCAAAGATTTCCACGACCCGGATCGTATAAAGCACAAAAGGCCAGGCTAACGGCGCGGCCAATTTACCGAGGGGCAACCAAAGCACACCCAAAATCAGAGCCAGGCCGCCCACGGTCATGATCGGCGGCTGCGCGGGCAAGATCGAGGGATTGGCGAGGAAAGCCACCCACAAAATACTGCTAAAGTGATAGGCCATGATCGGCAGGGTAGTGATCTGGGCGGCAAAGGTGAAGAGTACATATTCACCCACCGGCGCGGCGATTTTGCGGGCTTGGCTTTTGGCCATACGCCGAGTAAGCAAATTAACAAATCCATCTTGCATCGGCTGGGCGTAGAGCACCAATCCGAGGGTCCGCGGCAAAGGAAAGCTGATAGCCGACATCCCAGGGCACTTGCGGATCGGTAAGGGCCATCAATGCGGCGGTGAAGGTCATCGTGTTCAGAGCTTGCTGACGGCGGCCGACCTGCCTGGCAAAGAGTGTGAAGCCCCCATGACTTCGTTGCGGTCGCTCCTTGCCGATGTTCCCACTGGTTGTGACTGAACTCAGATAAATCCTACATCGCTTCCTGGATGCACTCGACTGCATGGATCATGCCTTTATCTCAGATGATAGTCTCGATGAAATCGCTCCGCCCGGTTATCTTGGACCATCCCGCGTGGCTGGTATTGACTTGAATAAACCACGCCTTCAGGCTGTCACCCAGGCGGTGATCACGCTTTCAACCACACCCCCAGGTTTCGTCGTTTCGATGTTAGCTGCTAAGGTGCGAGACATCCTGGGGGTGAAGACTTACTCTTCTCGCCAGGCTGCTCATGATTTGCGCAAGCTGCGTGCCAAGCAGTGGGTCCATCGCATGCCAGGTTCTCGCAAATATCAACCCACCGATCAGGACTTACAAATGATGACCGCTCTTCTGGTTCTGCGCAACAAGGTCATCAAGCCGCTTTTGGCTGGATCCCAGCTTTCTCACCAGTCATCCAAGCCTGATCGTAATTCGCCCATTGATACCCTTTACCAATCCTTGCGAGCGGAAATGGCTAACCTTTTCTTACTGCTTGGCATTGAGGTTCAATTCACATGATCAACATTTTTTGTCGATATTAGCGCTCTAAGCGCCTAAATCGTTTGCCCCTTGAACTGGCTGAGATAGAGATTGTGATAAAACCCCTTTTTCTCTAACAACTCATAAGTGATTGCCCTGCTCGATGATTTCGCCATCATTGATCACGACCACATTATCCGCATCTCGGATCGTGCTCAGCCGGTGAGCGATCACGAAGCTGGTGCGCCCTTCCATCAGTTTGAGCAATGCTTTCTGAATGCGAGCCTCTGTACGGGTATCAACACTTGAAGTGGCCTCATCCAAAATCAGGATGCTGGGATCGGCTAAAATGGCGCGCGCAATCGTAAGTAATTGGCGCTGCCCCTGGCTGAGATTACCACCGCGCTCAGAAAGTTGGGTTTGGTAGCCGTGAGACAGCTGACGGATGAAATGGTCAGCATCAGCCATTTTTGCGGCTTCGATACACTCTTTATCCGTGGCGCCCAACCGTCCGTAGCGGATATTCTCCATCACAGAATCCGAGAAAAGGAAAGTGTCTTGCAGCACCATTCCCAATTGGCGGCGCAGGTTCGATTTTTTGATTTTGCGGATATCCTCCCCATCAATTGAGATGCCACCTCCATCAATATCGTAAAAGCGCGTCAGCAAATTGACAATCGTGGTTTTCCCTGCGCCCGTAGGGCCAACGAGGGCAATGGTCTCACCGGGCTGAGCTTCGAGTGTCATCTGTTTGATCACCGGTACATCGGACAAATAACCAAACTTGACATCCTCAAAGAAAACGTGTCCGTTGATTGTGTCTAACGCAACTGCATCGGGTACATCGTGCAATTCGGCTGGGGTATCCAGAATTTCGAAGACGCGTTCGGCACCAGCCAAAGCAGCCTGAATGGCATTGTACATATTCGCAAGCTGTCGCAAAGGCTGAATGAAACGCTGACCATAAGTAATAAAAGTGGCGATTGTCCCGATTGTGGCTAACCCTTGCAAGGCCAGCCAACCGCCAAAACCGGCCAACACAATCACGAAAAAATTTCCAAGCACATTCGTCAGCGGCATCAGGAGCAAAGCAAAAGAATTGGCATACATCCCCGATTTGTAAACTGCGTTATTGTGTTCTCGAAATTTTTCAACAGCCGCGTCACTGCGCCGGAAGGCCTTGACCACGCGCTGTCCGCTGATATTTTCTTCCATCACACCGTTGAGTTCTCCCAAATCTTTCTGCAGGGTACGGAAGCCGCGGCGGGTATATTTGGCAACAAAGGTAGTGAACCAAAACATGATTGGCACCACCAAAAGGGAAGCCAGTGCCAGCCAATAATTGATCACAAACATGGCAATCAGAATGCCCACCAGAGTCAGAATACTGGCAAAAATCGAAACCACATTTTGGGAAACTGCCTGGTTGATGGCATCAATATCATTGGTCAAACGGCTCATCAACTCCCCGGCAGGATTGCGGTCAAAGAAACGCAGCGAGAGAGTTTGCAGGTGCTGGAAAAGATCACGGCGCATCACTTTTAGCGCTACCTGGGAAACACGCGCCATTATCCAATTGGCCGCGGCTTGAAAAGCCGAATAGAAAAAGTAAGCCACCAGCATGGTCAGCGAAATTTGCACCAATCCTGGGATATTGCCAGGAATGATGTAATCATCGATGGCTACACCCATCAGATATGGACCCACTAAACCAAGAACAGTGTACAGCAGCACAAAAATCAACACCAAGATCAATTGCATTTTGTAGGGCAGTAGAAATTGCAGCAAACGGACCAGGGCCTGACGAGAGTCTTTGGCCTTTTCAATTTTTCCGGGATTGCCAGGACCCGGACCGCGGCGCAAGCCTGCTCGGGGCGGACGGGATTCTTTTTGGTTAGATGGTTGGTTCGACATTCATTAAACTCCGATAAAACGTTAACAGGATCAATTTTCGATCACTGAAGTTGAGAAATTCTTTTCAGGCGGCAATTGACGACGAATCAGGGCCACCACAATTAATATGATAAATATGACAACGCCAAAAGTGAGGTACACCCCACGCCCGCCCAAACTTTCCAAGAGCAAACCACCGGCAAATCCACCCACAGCCATTCCAATACCCATCACCATCGCGCTGAACAATCCCTGGGCGCTGGCTTTCAGCCCTTCGGGGGCACGTTCGTCAGCGTAAGATACACCTGCCACCCACATGACGGGAAAGGTCAAACCGTTAAGCAACTGAACATAGAGAACAAATGTCGGATTCACAGAAACTGCAAAAAGCAGCAAACGCAAGCCCGTAACAACCAGCGATAATATCAATAACCCATAGGATTTAAAACGCCTGATCAAGCGATCAACAAAAAACATAATTGGAATTTCGGCGACTGTGCCGATCGTGAGTGCCAGACCCATAGTGGTCTCACTGGCACCCAATTCTTGCATAAAAGGGAAAAAATAGGTATTCAAGGCTGAAAAAGCCATGCCACCAGTAAAAGCGATCACGAGAAAAAGTACCCAATATGGGTTTTTCAACAACCCGGATAAACGCGCACGGTTAGCAGATTTATCTCTAGCTTGCTGACCATGCTCGAATTTCAGACTGGTGAGGAATCCTAAAAAGAACAGGGTTGCTGCACTCCAATAAGCCACCTTGATGCCATTATTTTCCACCAAAATTCCGGCAATAGTTGCCATGATCCCAAAACCGATCGTACCTCCTAAGCGCACTCGGCCGAACAGGTCTTTTTGTGCCCCCAGCATAAACATGGTTGCACTGTCCGCCAAAGCTGAGACCGGCGCAAAGAAAATATTGAATAAGATTGCTACTCCAAAAACCAGGACAAAGGTTTCCAGATATGGGAATAGGATCAATCCCACCACGCCCATTAACATGGAGAAACTCAAAATCAACCGATGGTGGTTCGTTCGGTCCGCAAGTCCCGTCCAAAACGGCACACTGACCAATGTGATCAGTGGCGTGATCCCTGTTAATAAACCAATTTGTGTCCCCGTCAAACCAATAGACTGGAAAAACAACACCATATATGGCGAGTAAGCGGCAATGGCCGCAAAAAACAAAAAATAGAATGAAAAGGGCCAAATTTTTTTCATAATTTCTTAAGCCCCATCCGCCAGAGTGAACCCATTGCCCAACTGTGAGTCGTAGATTTCTTGATAAATTGGACTGTTATCCATCAGTTCGGCGTGCGTGCCTTCGGCAGCGATCTGGCCTTTATCGATGACCACGATCTTATTCGCGTTCAGCACCGTGCTAATGCGTTGAGCAACCACAAAACTGGTGCTGCCCGCCATCAATTCGTCGAGTGCGGCCTGGATTTTGGTTTCAGTTTCCACATCCACGGCGCTGGTGCTGTCATCAAGGATTAAAACTTTGGGTTTGAGCAGCAGAGCACGCGCTATGGCAATCCGTTGTTTTTGGCCGCCCGATAAATTGACGCCGCGTTGAGCAATATCGGTATCATATCCCTGCGGCAGTTGCTTGATGAAATCGTGAGCCTGGGCAGCTTTGGCGGCGGCGATGACTTCTTCTTCGCTGGCAACCGGCCGTCCATAGCGGATATTGTCGCGCACCGATCCTGAGAAGAGCACCGTCTCCTGGAGAGCTACTCCCACCAGGGCCAGAAGTGAACCTCCCTGGATTTGGCGTACATCCACGCCATCGATGGATACCGATCCCTCAGAAACATCATAAAAACGCGGGATCAAATTTATCAAAGTCGTTTTGCCGGACCCCGTGGCCCCCAAGATCGCTACCGTTTCACCTGGCTCGGCAACCAGATTGATCCCACATAAAACAGGTTCATCGCTGGCCCCGTTATAGTGGAAATTAACATTTTCAAAGGTGACTCGACCCTCGACATCGGGTGGTAGCGTGGTTGCTTCGGGTTGCTCCTGAACTTCAGGGATATCATCAAGCACTTCGTTGACGCGCTCCGCTGAGGCATTTCCTGCGGCCAGCACGTTGGCTAGCATCGCCATAATCATCAAGGGGGTCATCGTCGTGAGCAGATAATTTGTGAATGCCACAATTTCACCAACTGACAGATATCCACTAGCGGATTGCATACCACCGCTCCACAGCACGATAACGATGCCAATATTGATTAGCAGCATCAGCACCGGGAACATGAACGCCATCCACTGCATAACCTTGATATGGGTCTCGGTGAAATCATCGTTGGCGACCTCGAAACGCTGGTTTTCATGATCAGCGCGCACGAACGCCTTAACGACACGCACACCGGAGATATTCTCTTGCAGCACGGTGTTCACCGCGTCAAGTTTTTTCTGCACGAGCAGGAACAATGGGCTGAGCTTGACGATGAAAACCGCAATCACACCACCAGTAATGATCAATAATGGCAGAATGGTAAGTGCCAATCTGGTGTTAGTGTTGAACATTAAGATCAAGCTGCCAATTAGTAGCAGCGGGGCTCGCGTTCCAATGCGTAAAATCATACGGGAAACCCTTTGCAGCATCATCACATCACTAGTCAGGCGCACGATTAACTGCCCGGTACGCAAACGATCTAGATTGCCAAAAGAAAAGCTCTGTATTTTTAGGAACAGATCTTCACGTAAATCGCGGGCTACGCCCTCCCCCACTTGAACTGAGAGAATATTGTTTCCAATTGCAAAAAGAGCACTAAGCACTGAAAGACCCAACATGATTATTGTCGTGTTTATTACAATCTGGGTGCTGCCTGCGTTGACGCCTTCATCGATAATTTTTTGAACCAGACGCGGGATGGCTAAATCCATAAAGACTACGGCGGTGAGCAAAATCAAGGCCAGGATGCTTCGTTTCCAATAAGCATAAATATAAGGTTTGAGTTTGAGGATGTAATTCATAGATTTGGGAAGTTTATTTAGTGAATGCCCGTTTCAAAGCCTCACCAGCAATCAGAATGGCCTCGAGTTCATCTTCACTGAGGACGGCTAATTTTCCAGCCATCCATTGGCGCGTATTGCTGAAAAGTTCATCCATTAGGGATGCTCCGTTTTCGGTGAGAGAAAGCTGCACATTGCGGCGGTCAGCAGGGTTTTGAGTGCGTGCAACTAACCCTTGATTGACCAGCACATCCACAACCCGACTGACGGCTGGCCGGCTGGTATGTTTGGCATCAGCTAATTTACTGACTGAATTCGCGCCATACCGGATTTGCCGCAAGACATGAAACTGTCCAACCGTAATGTCAAAATTTTCGGTGGCTTCGTGGCGAATATGGGCTCGAACCGTGTGCCAAACTGAGGGGAAGAATTCCCAAAATTTTTCGACGGCTTGTTGCTCAAAAGGTGCGTCAGGGTTCATCAGAATTCTCTCTTCCATAATAGATAACAATATTTATAGTTAATTTAGGCAATAGTTAATAGAAATAACTATTTTAGATCATAAACTATTGTTGTCAAGTGTAAAGAGTCAAGATTTCCAATCCCCACTAAACGCAGCGAATATTCAGGTGTGTTCTACAAAAAATCCCAAACCCGGATTATTTTTTGTGTCAATCCTTTTTATTAATAAAATGATTATGTCGTGTTGACATTTAATATTTTTACTCAAGCAATAAGCACTAATCGCACTTGAATCGAGAGCACCTCTCTTGAAAACCACTGAAATATCAACACGACCTAGTGATGACCATCTTTTCCCCACTGATTTAAAAGGGGGCGATTCTCAATTGATACAACACCTGAAATTAACTGCTCAACTCGGATTTTGGTTTCTAAATCAGGCCAGTGCAGGATCACTCCCCCCTCAAGAAGTCTCAAATTATTTCTTTCTGCTTCAGTAGCTTTATGTAGGCGTGGTATCCAAATTAAAGGCACAGACAGGCTGCGCCCATCGGTTATCATAACAGTTAGATGATCGTGATCGAGGAAAACTTTTTTAGCAAATGCTTTCCTTAGTTTCCCATATGACAACATTCTGGTTTGAAACCAGACATATAGAAAACTAGCTAAACCAACGAACATCTCCGTGGTTTCAGAAATCACATCGAGAAGCACATAATCATTTCCCACTGGAATGAGAGAGGTGATAATTCTAGATAAATAGGAGAAAACCAAGATCACCAAGAACCAGAGAATGAGAACAGGGGACACGCCAATGATTTGAAATTTTTTATTGTACGATAGCAAGATACCTAACAATCCAACCCATCCAAAAAGCTTAATAGATCCCCCAAAATTTCCTGGAACCCCTTGTATATTGTGAACTGTGATTTCATTTTGGAGGTTGATTTCTTTTAATCCTGTGGGAGTTTTTAGATCAAAAAATTGTTGCCCCCAAGCGATCTCTTCCATAGCAACAAAAAGAATGCCAAATGAAAATACGGCAAAGAAAACCCACACCCAGATTAGTTCTTTTCGATCTCGGGCAAGCCAGGCTAATTTAAACCCTTGGATTCCTCCGATAAATAATGCTAGAAAAGTCACCAATTCAATAGGATGATTTTCTCCCATAAAAAGGAGGGCGAGAGAGTGGTCGGATTGTAACTTCCATAAAGCAAAATAGAGCACAACGTACAGAGTTGGGAAGAGATATACAAATAACAGGTTTCGAGGAGTGAGATCGTAACGGGTTACCCACATTCGAATATCCTGTTTATACAAAGAGTTATTTTCTTTGTCAAAATCTCCACACCAAAAACAGAGCATATTCAATGCACTCATTACAGTTACAAAAAACGCCCAGGGTGCTAAACGAAGAAAAAAACTTTGAAGGAAGATATCGGTTAAACCAAAGGCCATTGATAAAAAACAAATACCAACTACCAAACCCAAGGAGGATAACGGTAGTACTATGAACCAAATCAGATCTCTAACCAAGATTTTTTCAACTCTTTGGGAAATTTCTTGGCTCCAGCCTTGATCTAAAATCATTTTCACCCAGATAAATCCGAACGCGAAGACAACGATGATTATCCCACCTAACATCGCCATTCTGATTTTTGAAAGCCCCAAAATCCAGGCATTTTTTGGATCTCCGGGTAATAGTAGAAGCCAAAAGAAACTTATGATTCCGGTGGTAAAAGCGATCATTAAATAGTTTTGAAAATTTATAACCTTAAATATAGATTTCATATCCAACTCCAAAAATTTTCTCCAAAAAACATATTAGGAAAGAGAAATTAGGGCAATTGTATCAGTAAACCCACCTTGACAAATAGTAAAGCTTCCTTTACAATCTGATTGTCAAGCAACCTTTACACAAAAGGAATATAATCATGTTTTCCAAATCCCAGATCGCTCTATCTAATCGAATCAAAATTATAGCAGGCCTCGGGCCATTAGCTGGATTAGCCTTAATAACGAGTTTTTTTGGATTGATGGAGAACCCAAACCTGGATTTCCTTACAGGATTTTTAGTACGGTTCTCCAATATTGGAAATCTGGTTTATATTTTTGTGGTTTCACGTCATTTGAGAGAGAATCGGAGGTAAAAATGATCGAAGGTAAAAGGATCAAACAAAGAGCAAAGCTTATTCGTCCACTGCTGGTACCATTGATTTTGTACCTGGGCTTATTGGCAGTCGCTGTTAACTTGGGCACCTAAATTCGAAAATTCGACCTGGGGCTATTTGGTTGCCCTACTCCCCCTGATCCCAGGGTTATTTTTGACTTTTGGTGTCATTCGCATCACGACCCAAATTGACGAAATGGAACGACGGATTATTCTCGAAGCGGCGGCGTTCAGCTTCATTTTCACCCTGCTCCTTCTGCTTAGTTTTGCACTATTAGGGTTAGTAGGCGTCCCACAACCCAGCAACACCTGGATTGTCTTCATCATGTGCATGCTGCTGATAGTCGGAAAACTTTGGGGAAATTGGAGATACCGGTGAAGAACCGGCTGCGCGTGCTGCGGGCCGAACGAAATTGGTCACAGGCAAAATTGGCTGATGAGCTAAATGTTTCCCGGCAAACGGTCAATGCTATTGAAAATGGAAAGTATGACCCTAGTTTACCGTTAGCCTTCAAAATGGCGGCGGTCTTTGGAATGTCCATCGAAGAGATTTTTGAACCCGAGGAAACAGATTTCCTATAATATAAAAAGCGAGGTGATCTTTGAGATCACCTCGCCCTCTAAAGTATCGGGGTTGATCTGTTATTTTGGAGGAGCTGGGACAACCGGCACGCCGCCAACATCCCTGGTTTTCACAAAATCATCCGAAACCCAACCCTGCCCAGTACCAACATACTGGGTAGGGATTTTGACCACCCACCAACCACCATCTTCGCTCTTACCAACGACTTCGAACATCATCCCTTCAGGTGCGACACCATAGGCAGGATAATCGGTGCCTGGCCCGCTGCGTACATTGATGGCATCCAGCGCCTCTGCCGAAGGAACACCTGGCTGCGGCGTTGGGATTATGATCTCTTCCAATGGGGGAGTTGGGACCACGGGCACATTTTCAGCATCAGCAGCATCAACAAAATCAGCAGAAACCCAACCTTGACCAGCACCAACCAAGCTGGTTGGCAGCTTAACTACCCACCAATCGCCATCCTCGCTTTTTCCAATAATTTCTGAAGATGAGCCTGGAGGAGCGATCCCCAAAATTGGATATTGTTCGCTGGGGCCAGTGCGCACATTCACATAGGTTTTGGCAACTGCGGTCGGCGCGCCTGGCACGGGGGTCGGCGGCACAACTGCAGGAGGAGTGGCTTCTGAACCCCCCAATACATTACCCAATATAATGCCCAATACAAGAACAGCAATCACACCTAAGATCACCAAAATGATAATCGCTGCTTTATTTCCTTGATTTGAATTTTCTGTCGTCATTTCTATCTCCTAATTTTGCCCGTAGAACTCTAGCTGGGTTGATTTGAGCCAAAGATTATATCAATCTTACTTTTCAATTGGAACAGGTTCAGCGCGCTCCCAATGATAATTGAAAAACTTTTGGAAAGCGGCCACTGCATCGGGATCATCTGTTCCAATATTAAATTCAGTCAGAGCACCATCACCATAAGCACTGTAGTGAAAATTTTGGCTGCCGACCAATAGGAATTGGTTATCGATCAACACTGCTTTGGCGTGCACACTAGCATTGAAGTAGCGGAACTCGACTAAATGGCTCAAACCGCGCGCTTCTAAAGCATCCCAAAAAGCTTTTATGGCAATATTGCTTTCAACACCTTCAATCACACCGGGTTTGATCAAGACCCGGGTTTGCACGTTATTGGCCTCGATAGCGTCCATCATCGCCTGCATATAGCTGAGGGCATCTCGAAAATCACAAATTTCGAAGATCAAATTCAAATCACAAATTAGTGCCAGCGTAAAATTGACCTGGAGGATATCCAAAGTTTCCTGCGCAGAGGCCACCGTAGTGGGAACTGTGATATCCGCCTCCCGGAATTTGTCGGTGCGGTGTAAGGCAAAAGCGTTAAAGTTCTCCGAAGCCAGATAAAGTTTCTTCACCTCGGGCACATGATCAGCAGTTGCGACCTCACGCCGGCAAGAAAGCCACCACAAAGGTGAAACAGAATCCAGGTCAGGGCAGATGATGTTGTGAGCACCATACCAAAGATCATCAAAAGCTCTTCGGGTAGTCTGGGCCACCGGGCCGGTTATCTGCAAGCCGAGATCATAATCGTCTTTACCTTTGCCCGAGGGATGGTCTTTGGATTGGTGTTTATGCTGGTAATTAAAGCCCGCAGCAACCGCAGTCTTCCCGTCGATGACGACCAGCTTGGTGTGCCCGTGCGGCCAGGATCCATCATAGTTGGCGACTTCTAAATTCCAGCCAATTTCAGGGTCCGATAACGTGGGTAGCCCAGCCAAACGCAGATGACTGAAAACATTCCACACCTGGCTGATCAAATTGGAGAGCGTGAACTCAGGCGGATTACCGAGCAAAATTCGAACCGTCATACCGCGAGGGTATTGCTCTGGGTTCGCTTTCACTTTATCGTAGAGGGCTTTGACACCTTCTCCTAATACCGCACCCGGGCTGGTGCCAGTATCGTCGGTTTCATACCACATCGTTGAAAGTAAGACTTCATAATGCGCGGTTTGCATGAGATCAACAACATCGTCGAAAGCACCATTGAGGGAGGGTGGGTTATCACTGTATGCTGGATCATCTTTGGGCAAAATCAGCAAGCTATCAAAGCGATTATAACAATAAGGCACAAGATCATCCGAGGGGCGATAATCGCCTGAAAGGGCCACACTCAGGGCTAACTTACCCTGTGCATTCAAATCCGAATCGGAACATTCGTAGGTGCGGAAATTCGCGTATTTAATCTGGCCAGCACCCGCTTTTGAGCTATCCCAAACCAAGTGCATCAATCCATCGGTGCCAGTAGCAACAGAGGGCTGCGCATCCGAGGCGGAAAAATCAACAATAATAGGATCTGTCCAGACGGTCGAAACCAGGCGACTTTCGTAAATCAAATCGGATTCGATCACATTTCCTGAAGGCTGCTCAGCCTGAGCAGCATGCCAGAGCAAATGCATCTCACCATTGGCGTCCTGGCCTAAAACTGGGCGGTTGGAACATCCCGGTTCTCCCAAAATTTTCGTAAGGGTGCCTTCCTCACGGTAGCGCACCTGTCCATCGGAGCCACACCAGGCAACATGGACTATACCCTGATTATCTAAGAAAACCTCGGCAAACCGTCCAGCTTCCTGATAACCCACATCAAAGCTACTCTCATTTTCCGAGGTGGCCACAAATATTTCATTGCCATTATCGAATACCAAGACAAATTCTTCATCCTGTAAAGCAGTCACACGTGGGTTTGTGGCTCTTCCTTGCCAACCGGCCAGGGCACAGCTTTGGGAATTTGGGGGAACGGCGGCGGCATCCCAACTCAAAGAAGCCAGATTATCACTACCGCTGTCCCAGACGACCAAAATTTTGTCATCAGCATTTATGGCAATCGCGGGTCTAATATTTTGGCTCCCACCACAAGATGTGGAATCCAGATCGGAGAGCGACTCCGTTTCCGTGCAATCTCCCTCGAGGCAGGAACGATAAAAAATAACGGAATCACTCCCCTCGTCCGCGATGGTTTCTGACCAAACGAAATGCTGCCGTCCTGTAGAATCAATTGCCACTTGAGGGGTTGAATCTTCAAAACCTGTTGACTCCGAAAGTTTTACCGGCACCCCCCAAACACGTCCAGGACCGTTCACTTGGGTAGATGAAGTAAAGAAAACCCCATCATCTTCCGCCCAGGTTACAGAGAGTAAGTCACCAGATTGGGCGATGTAGGGTTGGCTCAATTCAACGTTTGTTTCCGCCACCTTCCAGGGAGAAGACCAATGCACACCAATTGAGTCCAAGGGCAATTCATCAGCCAGATAAGCTTCTGAAAAATTTAGGGGGGAAAGTGCAATTACCCGGGAAAGCAAATAAATGAGAAACACGAAAATCACAGTTCCCCAAAAACCGCGTTTTTGATAAAACTTGTTGGCCTTAAACCATTGTCCGGCCCGGTAGAAAATATTGCCTTGCTCGAGTTTTCCACCATCTTCGCCAGCAAGTTCCTCTTTTTCGAGATTACGGCTGAAAAGCCAGCCCATGACTAATCCGCCAACGGCACCGAAAAGGAAAAAGGCGAATAACAATGCGGCAGTTCCTGTACCAGTTTCGTATAGCTTGTAAAAATAATTCCACAACCCGAAACCAAAGGCTAAACCACCGACACCAAAAGCCAGGGTCAATATCCCAGTAACACGCCAATAATTTCCACGTTGCGGTAGGGTGGCTGTCATTAATCCGCTAACAAAACCAAAAAGCATGCCGACCACGCCCATGCTGATCACAAATCCGAGAGGGGATGCATCGCCGGCGTTATACATCGAGAGCATCGCCAGCAACCCCATAAGCGGCAGCAAAACAACACCATATCCAAAACCAATCCCAATGGCGCTGCGGGAGGCAGGGCGTTTCCAGCTTTCTAAGGAGAGCGCTTTCCACAAACTGAGGCCACCAATAGCACCTGCAACGGCTCCGCCGAGGATTACAACCAAAAATAAGATGACCAACCCAGTGATTAAATGCTGCGCCGCCCACAAATCAGCGATAGAATCCAGAAATCCACTATCAAAGATTAGTTTAATGAGAACAACACCGATGACAAATCCCAAACCATACCCCAGACCAGTAATCAAGCCTGCTTTCAGGTGTTTTGATCTAGTTTGCATAGAACGTTCCTTCTTTTTCCCAGGTAAATGGTAAAACTTCACGTAGCGATTTTTATTGACAGCTTTATATTAATGAAATTCTACTATAATTGTGTAATTCGAGGATCATACTCAGTAAACAATGCATGAAACGAATATTTGACCAAAATTCCCAGAAACGCATCAACCGCCGGAGCTTTTTGAAATTAAGTGGGACAACCCTTTTCACAGCTTTGGGGGCAATGATGTCTTACTTTTTCATTAAGAACGAATACGAGGATCCAGTAGTCGAGCGTTTGCAGATTCCCATTTCAATGCTGCCATCCTCATTCGACGGATTCCGCATCGTTCAGATCAGCGATATCCACTATTATCCCTTAACCACTCTCGAGGTTATTGCCAAAGCTGTCCAAATGGCCAATGATCTTAAGCCCGATTTGATTTTACTTACCGGAGATTATGTCTGGCACGAGGTTGAAGTCATCTTTGATATGATGCCATCGCTGGCTCAACTAAACGCGAAACATGGGATTTTCGCTTGTTTAGGTAATCACGATTTGTGGACGGATGTCAACGTTGTTACGGAAGCATTTGAAAAATTCAGAATACCCCTGCTGGTCAATGAAGGCCTCCCAATCACCATTGGGGACGATTCCATCTATCTCGCCAGCCTGGATGATGGATGGAGTGGGAAACCCGATTTGAAAGCCGCTATGGAGGGTTGGAGCGAGGGCGAGCCAACCGTCCTGCTGATGCATGAACCTGACTTAGCCACCCAATATTCACTCGACAAACGTATCAATTTGCAGCTTTCTGGACATAGCCATGGCGGGCAAGTGCGCTTGCCGTTCATGGGCGCGATCATTCTGCCCTACCTGTCTTGGAAATTTCCGATGGGTCTGTATGACGTGAACGGCATGTGGCTTTACACAAACCGAGGACTGGGCACGACGAATATTCCCTTGCGTATTAATTGTGCACCTGAAGTTACCGAACTAACTTTGGTACGCGCTTGATCCTTCATATTTGAGATAAAAAGAGTATACTTTTACTAGTATTGCGCAGTAGAAGTTCGTACCCGGTTTTAGATGATCAGCGCAATACTTTAAGTAGTTGGGCGAGAAAAAAGATAACCGGACACGCATTTATGCCCAACTGCACTAGTCTGTGAAATGATTAAGAGGAAAATGATTGGCTCAAATTTCGCCTTCGGGAGGGCAGCGTTATGAAAAATAAAAATCTACTCATCGGCATCGTTGGATTATTACTCATCGCATGTATTTGTGTTATTGGTGTGGTTGCATTGTTATTATTTAATGACTTCTCCCCTACCGTTATGCCGCCAACATTGGACATCAACACCGCGATTGCAGAAATAGAAGGGGCGTTTACTGCTACGCCAATTCGCCCCTCAAACACCCCAACCATTACGCTGACACCCACACCCCTGCGTACCCGCACACCCCTCCCAACCTGGACGGTCTCTGTAACACCGCAGCCCTTTCCCACGCGCACACCCATCCCTTCGATAACGCCAACCAGAGCGACCCAAAAACCTGGTGAAGGATTGGGGGATCCAACCTGGATAGACGAATTCGAAACCGATGATCACTGGACCCTTTTTGATGATGAATGTTTCAATACGGATATCCGGGGCGGCAAATATATCCAGATGATGAAGAGGGCACCAGGCGGTGCTTGCTGGGAAGTAACCTGGCCGAGGATACAGGACTTTTACCTCGAAACAGTTGCTCGAGTTCCCGGTGATTGTGCAGAAAGAGACCGTTATGGATTTTATTTCCGCGGTGTTGACACCAAACAAGGCTACCTTTTTGGTGTGACCTGCAAACAAGAATACTGGCTCTCGTTTTGGAACAGCACCACGCAAAGCAGGGAAACACTCATTGATTACACCGTCAACGATCAAATCAAGGTTGGCGCTGGGGAGGTCAACAAATTGGCCGTCCAAACCACGGGGGATCGCATTGTGCTGTATATCAATGATATTTTTATTGCCGAGGTTTTCGACAGCACCTACACAGAACCCGGTCTAATCGGCCTGTTTATTGGGGCCGAATTAACACCAGATTTCACGGTCGAATACGATTATATTGCTTATTGGAGCAATCCATAGGTTTACGGTGGTCACTCCCTATCGAGAATTTTTATCGTAACTTTCTAGTATAATATTCAGAACTCAATTGCGCAAAATTTTGGAGGAAAAATTACTATGAGCGATAACCCGTTTGAAGATCAAGGACGGATTGGAATCCATCTCGATGAAATAGAATTCTCGGTTGCTCCGGCTGGCAATACCACGATCGCGCTGACACTGAAAAACCAGGGATTAGAAGATGACACCTTTTCTCTGACCGTTGGAGGCATTCCCGGAAGTTGGATTTCGACTGCCAACCCTAGTGTGACGCTCGAACCTGGCCAAGAAAAGGATGTTACTCTTATCATCCAAGCACCACCGCTCCCAGAAAGCAATGTCGGCCAGCGGAATGTAAAAATCAGGGCAACCAGCCAAAAAGTTCCCAATCAATTTACAGAAGTCGATATCAAGCTCACGATCGCGGCCCTTGAAGTTCAGGGGCGGATCGGCTTATTGTTAGATTCTCTGCAATTTACAGTTGCTCCCGGGAGTAATACCACATTTAAAATTGTTCTGATCAACCACGGTTTATCAGAAGATACCTTCCGGATGCAGATCGATGGCATCCCGATGGGCTGGGTATCCACATCATCCCCAACTACCACGCTTGATGCTGGGCAACAACGTGAAATTCCCATCACGATCCAACCCCCGCGGGCACCTGAAAGCCGAGCTGGACGGCATCCATTTACCATTAAAATTGATAGTCAAGAGGCTCCTGATCAAACCACAGAAGCAGATTGCACACTGACGATTGCTGCCTTTTCCAAATTTGAGAGTGAGCTGCAAACTAAACGGATTGAAGCCACTCAAAATGGACAGATCAAAGTTACAAATCAGGGCAATGTTCGCGAGACCGTGGCAATCACCTGGCAAAGCCATGGTGATCAACTCGCTTTTGAAGTAGGCCAGGTTGAGAATAATCAGTGGGTATTCAGTGATGCAAAGACCCATGAAGTTCGCGTCCCCGAAGGCCAATCCGTTAACACGGTATTCCGCGCCGGACTACGCAAACGCCCAATCATTGGTGGTAGTGTAGCCTACCCATTTAGCGCTCATGTGCGCTCCTCGAGTGGAGAAACACAATCCCATAACGGGGAAGTTATCGATCAGGCTTTGATCCCCCTGTGGGTCTTGCCAGTCGTACTCGTTTTATGCATCACAATGGTTTGTATCGCCATTTTCTTTGTTAATCAGCAGGGTTCTCGTAATGCTAATGCGACGGCCACCGTGATTGCGGCAACGACCACATTTTCGGCTCAAGAGACTCAATCGGCTCAATTGACCGCGGGGGTCCCTACCAATACCCCGGTACCTACTGTCACCGAAACACCCACGGAAGAACCCACAGAGACACCGGAACCAACACTAACCGAAACGCCTACAGAAACACCCACTGAAACACTCACACCGGAACCGAGCGCGACAGACGAACTGATTCCCACGGATACACCGACCGACGCACCAACTCCAACGGGTGAACCCACTGAAGAACCAACTGAAGAACCGCCGAATTTGCGGGGTGAAATTATTTTCGAATCCACTCGAGAGGGAACACCTGCGCTGTTTAACCTGGCAGCCGGGAATTTTAGATCGAGCAAGATCCAAGGGACCGAAAGGGCTTCGCAAGCTAGATGGTCACCAAATGGTAGCATGGTTACGTTTACCAGGGATGGCGATATCTTCACGATAAATCCGGATGGCAGCAATATAGTAAATCTGACCAACAGCCCTGATTCTACCGAGCAAGATCCAGCCTGGTCACCAAATGGTCAGCAAATTGTTTACGCTTCCAATCGAGATGGTTCCTGGCAACTCTTCTCAATTCCAACTGGAGGCGGTGAGGCAACCAAGCTAACTGATGCAGCCGGTGATAACCGGCAACCATTCTGGTTCCAGAGAAGTGGCTTCCTGGGTAGTTCGGAATGGATTGTTTTTACTTCCAATCGCGATGGCAACCAAGAAATTTATATCATGCAAGCTAACGGTTCCGATCTAAGAAATTTAACCAATAATTCAGCTACTGATAATCAGCCGGTTGTTTCACCAGATGGCGACTCAATTCTCTTTACTTCAGATCGCGATGGCAATCAAGAAATCTACAGCATTTTCGATGATGGCTCTGGGCTTCTAAATCTAACGAACAATCCTGCCAACAACTCCTTGGCGACTTGGGGAAGTGGTGGTGATTGGATTGCCTTTACAACCAACCGGGATGGAAACTCTGAAATATATGTGATGACCTCAGCAGGCAGAAATCCTTATAATATCACCCAGAACTCCGCTGAAGATCTCTCATGGAGTTGGCGGTAAAATTTTAATGACGGCTACAAGGAGGTTGTTTTGTGCTAATTCACAAAACAACCTCCTTCCTTTTTCAAGACGCATTCCTGACAATTCATCACACAGTGAAAACCTCTTTCAAAACCAAAGTTTAACAAAACTCTAACATAGGGGGCCCTTCCCGATAATCGCAATCTGCGCTAAAATTTATCAACTTTATCATATAAATAAACAAGGAGTTTTAACATGAGTGAATTATTTGTTTTTGCTTTTGAAACCGAAGCGGGTGCCGCGGAAATCCGCGATGCACTTGTCAAACTGCAAAAAGAGCACCTGATTACGCTCGAAGATGCAGCAGTCGTTGTCCGCCGTGAAGACGGTAAAGTAAAAGTCAAGCAAGCTGTTAACTTGGTGGGCGCTGGTGCCTGGGGCGGCGCTTTCTGGGGCATGTTGATTGGGATGCTCTTCTGGGCTCCCTGGCTGGGTTTAGCTGTCGGCGCAGTTACCGGTGCAATTTCTGGTAAATTCTCCGATATTGGCGTTGACGACAATTTCATCAAAGAAGTTGCCGAAACCATTGAGCCTGGGCATTCAGCCCTTTTCCTGCTGGTACGTGAAGCCACTGGCGATAAGGTTCTGGAACGCCTGGAAGGTTTCTCCCCCAAAGTAATTCAAACCTCCCTCTCCAACGAAGACGAGGCAAAACTGCGTGAAGCTTTCGGCGCAGACGACGAAGAATAAATTTCAAATATAAAAAGGGCGATTGTAACAGTCGCCTTTTTTATTTCCAAAATGCGGATAATTCCGCAAACTCTAGATCAGGAGATTTTCAAAATGAGTGATGTACCTGTTGAACTGATTGTCGCTGCTTTCGGTGAAGAAAAAGCCGCAAAAGCTGCTTTAAAAGAACTCAAAGCTGCTAAGAGGGCTAAGTTAATCGATATCGTGGATGCTGCTGTAATCCGCCGTGATGAGAAAAATAAACTGCATATCAAAGAGACCGGTGATTTGAGTGGTGGGCAGGGCGCGATGTTTGGTGGGGCACTCGGCCTGACTTTGGGTATACTGGCAGGTCCGGGTGTCTTAGTGGCTGGTGCAGCCGGCGCTTTGATTGGTGGTATCGCCTCTAAACTGCCGCGATTCTGGTTTCTCTAATGAACGCTTACAAACCATTGGTGATGCGCTCAAACCGGGCACTTCCGCCATTATTGCGGTTGTGGAACATAAATGGGTAGGCGAACTCGAAAACTTGATGGCAGAAGCTGGCGCTGACGTTTTAACCGAATCACTGAAAGAAGAAATTGCAGCACAACTCGGTGAAGGTAACGAGATCGCCTTCAGCGCGGTCTCAGCTGATGGTGTTTTAGACATCAACAAAATGGTCGCTGGTGAAGATTTCATCGAAGCTGATGGGATGACGATTTCTGATGCTGGTATCGCGGCCCAAAGTGTAGTCGTCACCGAAGAAGGCGTGGCTGGTGGTGCTGTCCTCATAACCGATGAAGGTTCAGCAGTTGCATCTTTTGAAGGCACCTTCGAGGATGAGGAAGATGAAGAAGAGAAGGAAGAAAAATAAAACTTTATTCCTTTCGAATTGAAAGTTAATTCTTCTGGGGTTTTGTGCAGGATTTTCCTGAGCAAAACCCCAGAATTTATTTAACCATTTACCACACAACCACCCTCTCCATTTAGCTAATTTAACTGATGGTACGTAAGTAAAGCGTAAACAAAGTAATTTTAGTTTTTGTGGCCTCCACAAATCGGGAGAAAGTGGGGGGATTGCTTTGTTGGCTGCGCCGCCTCGCAATGACATGGCTAGAAAACATAGTTTGATCTACTGTAGCATTGGACGCTGTAAGTCGGACACACCCCACTATCAGGTTCAGCCTGCTTCCGGCTCGCAGTCGAAGAAGTGGCTGAGTGCATAACATGAATTAGTTTACCTTTATCAGTCGAGAGTTGCTGCGTTACCGATGATATAATTAGGCAGACTTTGGCCAATTGGCCTAATCATTTTTTCAAATAAGATAAGGAAATTCATAATGGAAGACAATAAATTAACTCCCTGGTGGCTGGTATTAATCAACGGTATCGCTGCCTTGATTCTGGGTATTCTTTTGATCACTTCACCAGGATCTACAGTTTTGATTTTAGTTCAGTTTTTGGGTATCTACTGGCTGGTTAGTGGTATATTCCAAATCATTGGCATGTTCATTGATTCGACTGCCTGGGGTTGGAAACTATTCGCCGGCATCATCGGTATTTTGGCCGGTATTTCAATCCTCAATCACCCCATCCTTAGCCCGCTAGTGGTTGGCGGCACGATTGTAATTATCATGGGTGTTCAAGGTATCGTCTTCGGTATCGCTGGCCTAGTAGCAGCTTTCAAAGGCGGGGGCTGGGGTGCTGGTATCCTGAGCGCTTTGAGCATCGTCTTTGGTATTGTCCTGCTCTTCAATCCCATTTTGGGTGCTGCAGCCCTCCCATGGGTGCTAGGTATCTTCGGTATCGTTGGTGGTATCGCTGGAATCATCTCCGCCTTCAAGATGAAATAGTAAAACCAGCTACAAATCAAACAAAATGGTGTCAAACTCTGGAGTTTCCTTCGGGTTTGACACTCATTTTTATTGAGACCTTCACAATTTTCAGGTAAGTACATCTTTGTCAATCCAAAACGCTCCACCAGCCTTTCATCTACTCGCCAAGCCCACGGGGGCCATCTGTAATCTCAACTGCACTTATTGTTTTTTCCTTTCTAAAGAGGAGCTATATCCGGTCAGTAAGTTCCGTATGACGGATGAAGTTCTTGAAGATTATCTACGCCAATATATTGAGGCGCAACAAATCCCAGAAGTGACGATTTCTTGGCAAGGGGGTGAGCCGACCCTGATGGGCTTAGATTTCTTTCAAAAATCGGTGGAGCTGGTCGAAAAATATAAAAAGCCCGGGATGCAAATCAGCTATTCGATGCAGACCAATGGCACAAAATTGGATGATGCCTGGGGTAAATTTCTCAAAGCGAATAATTTTTTGATGGGCATAAGCATTGATGGACCGCCAGATATCCATGATTATTATCGCAAGGATAAGGGTGGGCACGGCTCGTTCGATCAGGTCAAGCGGGGACTAGATCATCTAAAAAAGCATCAGGTGGATTTTAATATCCTTTGTACAGTTCACGCTGAAAATGGAGGCCAACCCTTAGAAGTTTATCGCTATTTCCGAGACGAATTGGAAGCTGAGTTTATTCAATTAATCCCAATTGTTGAGCGGGATAACGATACCGGATTTCAGGAGGGGTCGAAGGTCACAAAGAGATCTATCAAATCGAAGCAATACGGTAAATTTTTAATTGCCATCTTTGACGAGTGGATTAAAACTGATGTGGGCCGCGTGTATGTGCAGATTTTTGATGTGGCCTTAGGCGCTTGGTATGGGCAGACGCCTTCTTTGTGCATCTTCGCCCCCACCTGCGGGAACACGTTGGCAATTGAGCACAATGGGGATTTGTACTCGTGTGATCATTTTGTGGAACCCAAATATTTCCTGGGGAATATCCAGGAAGAAAATATGCTTGAATTGGTCGCTTCGGAGCAGCAGCGCAAATTTGGGCGCGACAAACTCGATACACTGCCGCGTTATTGCCAGGAGTGCGAAGTCCGTTTTATGTGTAATGGAGGCTGTCCAAAAAATCGCTTCACGAAAACACCTGAGGGTGAAGGCGGGTTAAACTTATCTCTGCGCTGGTTACAAACACTTTTTCAACCATATTGATTTTCCCATGCGCATTATGACTTACCTTCTACGTCAAAATCGCCCACCAGCTGAGGTGATGCAACTATTCCCAGTGGAAGAAGCTCGCATCCAAGAAGTTCTGGCAACGGCGAATCGAAATGATCCTTGTCCGTGCGGCAGCCGCAAACCGATAAAATACTGTCATGGTAAAAAAATTGTGAAATGACTGACGAAAAATTGAGTAACCGTGGTATAAATATTTTTAGCCATCAAACTTTAAGTAAGGAGAAAAAGATATGTCAAATTTGATCGTGATTGTTTTTGATGATATTGAAGAGGCTGGCAAAGTTCGTGAGACCATTCGATCAGTGCAGAACACCGGGCACATTCGCCTGGACGACTCGGCTGTAGTTGTCAAAGATAAAAAAGGAAAGGTCCACGTCAAAAACCAGGTAGACCGAGGGATCAAAGTCGGTGCCGTGGGTGGTGGTTTCCTCGGATTACTGATCGCCAGCGTATTCTTCCCCTTAGCTGGAATCATTATCGGCGCCTTAGGTGGTGCTGCTATTGGTGCAGCCGCTAAATTAGGGATTTCTCAGTCCTTTGTCAAAGAAGTCTCTGAAGCGATGGAAAACAAATCTTCTGCCTTATTTATCATTGTGCGAGATTCTGAACCGGATGTGGCAGTGGCAGCTCTCAAACCTTACAAGGGTAAGGTATTACAAACTACGCTCTCTCCCGAAGATGAGGAGAACTTACGCGGCGTGCTAAAGAAAGAAATCAAATAAACTTGAGGAGTATAAGATGAGTAATATTGTAGCCTTAGCATTTGAAGGGCAAGAAACGGCCAAAGGTTGGCTGAATGATCTCAACAAAATGGCCGATGATGGACATATTGAAATTCTGGACGCGGTTGTAGCTGCTCGCGGCGTAGGAAGTCATATTGATATCGAGCAAACACACAAAGCCACCAAGAAATTCGCCGGTCGAGGAACAGGCATTGGTTTCTTAGCAGGCTTATTGCTGGGTGGTCCCATTTTGGGGGCAGCCGGTGGTGCCGCCGTTGGTGCAATCACAGGATCGATGAAGGATGTGGGCATCGAAGATAATTTTATAGAAGAGATTTCTAAAGGGATAGCCCCCAACTCTTCAATGCTATTTTTAATGGTTCAAAATGCAGATGATAAGGTAATGGAGTATTTGAAGCATTTCAAAGCTCGGGTATTAACAACAACCTTACCCCCTGAAGCAGAAGCCCGCCTTCAAAAACTTCTGGATTCTGAACAGTACTAGAAAACAAATCTTTGCTTTGATGCAAAAAGTACCAGGAGCGAAAACCATTCACCCCTGGTACTTTTTTCGATATACATCCCTGGTTTTATTGGAGAAACCGTTAAAGGATTATTCTGCTGTCTTCCTTTCTTTGACCAAATAAATCCCTGGCAAACTGATCAGGGTAGTTACACCTTTGATAAGCACATTGCTGACAAATATTGACCAAACTACCGCAGCCGGCAGAACCCCGCCAAAAGCGATCCAGACAAAAATCAGGCTGTCAATGGGGATGCTGAATGCATTACTGACCAACACTCTCGCCCACTGGTAACGCTCAGTAACCTTCTGCACCCACAAACGGTACCCTTCGGTATCGATCATCTCGGCCACAATTTCAGCCGTAATCGAAGCAAAAACAATCCGCCACACGGGGGAGAGCACAATACCGAACTCGGTTTGCGGACCGACAGCCAGATCAGGCGGTAAGATCGAGGTCAACCAGAACAATCCGGCCATCAATAAATTGAGCGCCGCAGCAGCAACAATCAAAGCCCGGGCGGCTTTGATCCCCGCAGTTTTATGCACCATATCACGTAAAGTAAAGGTAAATGGATATACGAATGTTCCAGCATCAATAGAAAATCCACCAATCATTACAATCCGCAAACTCGCAATATCGGCCATCATCTGAAAAGCTACATAAGCAGCCGATACAATCGCTGCAGCAATCATAACAAACTCCTAAAAAGCATTTTCGAAACGACACAGTTTATCATAACCTAAGATCTATGCAATACAAATGTCCCTGTTTAAGCGCAGAACCCCTTTCAATGAAGGGGGTTCTGTATTCGATATGCTGCCAAATAAAGAGTACCGATTAACCTCTTTTTTCAATCGCATAAGGCGGCGTTAATCCGGGGATTTCTGCAGAAAAGCCTGATTTTTTGTGGATGTGATAGCCCCATGTTATCAGCCTCCTGCCTGCATGAGCGAGTAATAATTTATAGACTCGGTTGACCCTGGTTTTAAGCGGGGTAATCTGCTCGAACTCGATGAGGGGTTCGTTGAAGCAAATCTTGATGTCGGGTGACATCGATATTGGTATCATCTCTTAGTGAATACATGTTTTTTTCTCCTTTCGAAAAACACATTCTTTCTGCTGGCGGCTCTTGCACAGATGGGTAATTTTCAATAATGAGCCAAAACCGTTATTTATTTACCCAAAAGGAATAATGAAATTGCGGTTAAAGTATTTTCAATTCGCTGCGGATTCAAATCGTAACACTTTGCGCCAGTACAACGCCGCTCTACTAAAAATCCTGTGGCGCTGAGCTGCTTCAGGTGCCGGGAAGCTGCCGACTGACTCAGGTCGAGTTTGGTCATGATCTCTTGGGAGCGAAGTTCTCCTTCTTCGTGAATTAATCTCAGAACTCTCAGGCGATTATCATCTGCGAGGGCATTCACTCGCACCAAAATTTCTGCTCGACTGAGATCGGGTAAATTTTGGTCTACGCCTGCAGGATTACGGGCACCAAAGAGAAGCCAAAGGGTGTCACCAGTTTTAAATTTCCCAGTGTATGGGCCAACATGTGCCGATGGGATAAATACAATTTGCTGAAAACTTTCCAGATTATGCTGAAGACATGTATCTTCATCTTGGCCAGTTACCCAGGCCATGGCTTCTGCTCTGGTCATCGCTTGCAAAGCGACACGCCGGAAAGCATCCACAAAATCTTGCAACATGGGTTTGAACTCAACTCCATTCTGGGGCCAGATAAGTTTCCCACATACTGCGAAGGTGTGATACGACCAAACGCTGCAGGGAAGGCGGATCATTGAGGTAGCGATGTGCTTCACTCTCCAACTCGACATTTATTGCTTTCTGGGGAAAACGATCGCCTAGGAATGCCAAAAACGCGTCAACGCTGCCCAGGAGATGTTCTAAGTCGAGATCATCTAGGGTTACACCAAAATCATGGATCGTCTTCGTTCCATCCTCGCTCAATTGCAATCCGGCATATGCCCGAAAGGTGCGATCCCTCAGCTCATTCGGGTTTTGCGCCTCCAAATGCTCGAGATAAGCTTCGAAGTTCGGCCAACTACGATCAGGCTCAATGGCATAGAACAAACCATATAAAACAAGCTGATTGTTAAAGTGCTGTTCAGAGGTCAATTGTGCTTTGGTGCGCGTCACCCATTCGCCTAACCCTGAAAGATGATCGGCCTTATTGAGCAGCATCAGGCTGTAGAGCATATTGTATGTTGGTGCGAGACTCATTCGAATGGGAGATTCTTCAGGGGTGAGGATAAATGTGGGTTCTGGCATATGTGCACCTTCTATGTGTATAATTCACTTATTCGACTTACCCGTTTAAGCGGGTTATAAGCATAGTATAACGCGGATTTTTAAAGAGTCAAGAGGGAAACTTTGACTGATTAGGTTTGTGCAAATATAAAAAGCCCCGGGGGGATTCCGAGGCTTTGATTTGAGAATTAGTATTTACGTTTCTACAACTCCGAAAGCGGCCAATTGGGCAGCACATCCATATCCAAGGAGTACGCGCTGGCCTGCCTGGAAGCGGTAGCTGCCCGCACCTGCAATCATCGCGGCGTTGTCTGTACACAGCCAGATTGGGGGGATATGGACAGGCAAAGGAGAACGTGCCTTAAAAGCTTCTCGTAAAGCCTTATTGGCTGAAACACCCCCAGAAATCAGAATCTCTTTGGCTTCAAATTCCTGGGCAGCTTGCAGTGTTTTGACGACCAAAACCTCGACAACCGCTTCCTGGAAACTCGCAGCAAAGTCAGCAACAGGAATCTCAGTATCTTGTTCTTCGAGTTTGCGGACCTCTCGTAATACAGCCGTTTTCAATCCGCTAAAGGAGAAATTATAAGTCCCCTCTAACCAGGCACGCGGAAACTGCAACTGGCTGGGATCTCCACCTTCTTCAACAATCTTCTGAATTGCCGGTCCGCCCGGATAGGGCAATTCTAATAAACGAGCAACCTTGTCAAAAGCCTCACCAGCTGCGTCATCCAGCGTACCACCTAAGCGTTCGTAGGTCAGGTGGTCGCGCATCAAAACCAGTTCAGTATGTCCGCCTGAAACGATCAAAGTTAATAAAGGGAATTGTGGTTCCGGAGGGGGTTCGACTTCGCCGTTGCCTTTATACAACCAGGCCGAGTACAAGTGTCCCTCTAAATGATTGACTCCCACTATCGGCAGCCCACTGCCAATGGACAAACCTTTAGCGGTATTCACTCCAACAACGAGCGAACCCGGCAGACCGGGACCGCGTGTCACCGCAACAGCATCTACATCTGACAAATCGAGATGCGCGTCCCGTAACGCTTGCTCAACAATCGGATAAATGGCCAAAATATGCTGGCGTGAGGCTACCTCGGGGAAGATGCCGCCAAATTGGGCGTGCAAGTCCACTTGTGAAGCGACTACACTCGAAAGGATTACTCTACCATTTTCGACTACTGCGGCGGCAGTCTCATCACAGGAAGTCTCAATGCCTAAAATTCGGCATTGAGGTTGTAGATTAGATTGCGGGGAATTACTCATACCTGTTAACCTTTTTACTTGTGATTTATCCCTTAACGGGCAGCACCAAATCCAGCGGATAATCTGCCAATTTTTCAAAGCTGCCATCTGGCATCACCGCGACCGTATCTTCAAGGCGGCACCCCATCCCCTTGGATGGATAGTATAACCCCGGCTCGATTGTCACAACCACACCTGGCGCTAAAATATCTTTCTTACCAGCTCCGCTGCCCGACCACGGAGATTCGTGAACGTGCAAACCTAATCCATGACCCAGGCTGTGAACGTAACCTTCCTGTAAAGAGGGATCATTCTTAATTGTGGGGTGCCCTTGTGCCTCGTACATCTTACAAGTAATTTCTTGATAATCTTTGAAGGGGGTGTTGACCTTTAAATCGTTCATCACCTTTTGGTAGACTGTGTAAACATCGTCATAAAGCGCTTGAGCTTCATCAGGGGCGTATCCCAAACACCAGGTACGCGTAAAATCATAATGGTAGCCACCACCGGCCTCGCAAGGAAAAATATCAAAAACGATGGTTTTTCCCAAGGCCATCACATCTGATGCTGTACCTGTGCTATGCGGAATTCCAGCATCTCTGCCAATGGCAAAAATTGTGCCATGGGGATTTTCGGCACCTTTTTCGGCCAGCCACAGATTTATCTTTCCTTTGACCTCGCCAATGGTTAGTGGCTGCCCGTCTGCTTTGACCAGCATAGCATTCTTGGCTTTGTGAGAGGTCAAGAAATCTGCCACCTGCCCAACTACCGTGGTCGTGATCTTTCCCATTTGACGGATGCGTTCGATTTCCCCGGCATCTTTGGTTGCCATGGCAGAGAGCATCAACGAGTTGCGGGCGTCTTCACCAACAATTTCGATCTCTGGTGCAATCGCCTGCAATGCCGAGAAGATGGCGAAATTTGCGCCAACTTCACCTTTACCATAAACTGACACCCGCCCAGAGGTAATGCCCTGATCAGCAAGCATATGTTTATAACGCAGCGCCGTAGCTTTGGAGCTATCTCCTTCAGACTGCTTCATCAAACTCTTCCAATCATAATCAACCAGATTTTTGGTTTTGAGGCCAGATGCAGCTGCCTCTTCACGTTCCATGGGATTGTAATAGAGTACGGCTTCACCCCCGCGTGGCTTGATCAGATCAGCATTGGTCATATGTCCGCCGCCGGTTAAATAAACCATGGCGGGGTTATGCTGTGCCGATCCGGTTACCAAAATGGCATCAATATTTTTATCTTCCATCAATCGGTCGAGATCAGTTTTCATAAAGTTCTCCTGTGTTGTGGGGTCAGGTATATCTGCTTTTAATGCGAATTACACAAATGGCGAATTACGCGAATTTTTTCTTTTTGGTATTTAAAGACGTGCGTCTATTTTACACTGGATGAACCAAATTTGATCTAAATTGCTATTTCCAAGTTAGTGGCTTTCTAACCAGCAAGCGCTCGTTGCTTGTAGATCGCAGCTTCATAAATCGCTTCTAAAAATCCAGGTCCTAACTGATTATCCACCTCATAAGCCGTATTTACAAATTGATATGACCGCTCTTTCTCAACAATCCTGGTATTCATATCAACATTCGCGCCATTTGTCAATTCGCGTCAATCCGCGTTTAAGATTTCCGCAATTGCCTGAAGTAATTGTTTATCCTGTTCGGGGAGGATGGTGCGGGGATCGAGAACGACGCGGTCATCTTGGATGCGAGCGATTACAGGAGGATCGGCTGCTCTCAATTGAGCCAGGAATTTCGCTGGGCTGGAATTTTGCAGGGCCAGCAGAACTGTGGGGAGCACTTGCCCCGGCAGGGAGCCCCCACCCACCGTGGATTCCCCCTGAAGGGTCTCCCCAACTCCAAGGGCGGATATCCAACCCTCAACCCGGTCTCGCAGTTCTTTTTCGGTTGCCGCTATCATTTTCCAGACGGGAATCTCACTGAGGGCCTCATCTTTCAAATAATGCAGCAGTGTTGCTGAGAGTGCCGCCAAGGCAAGTTTGTCCGCCCGGATGGCGCGAGCCAGCGGATGTTTTTTAAGCTTATCAACTAAATCTTTGCGCCCAACAATGATTCCTGCCTGGGGACCGCCGAGTAACTTATCGCCAGAGAAAGTCACCAGATCAGCGCCAGCAGCCAAGGATTCTTGTACAGTAGGTTCGTGACCCAACCCATAGGGAGCAGTATCGATTAGAGTGCCCGAACCAAGATCATCGACTACGGGTAGTCCAGCAGCATGGGCGACCTCACATATTTCGGCAAGTTCCGGCTCAGTATGAAAACCAATAATCGCAAAATTAGATCTGTGGGCGCGCATGACGAGTTTGATGGGCTGTTCATCAATAGCCTGCTCATAATCTCGCAGGTGGACACGATTAGTGGTGCCGATCTCTACCAGCTTGGCACCCGATTGAACCATCACATCGGGGATGCGGAAACCGCCACCAATTTCGACGAGCTGAGTGCGGGAAATCAGCACCCGGCGGCGTTTGGAGAGAGCAGTAAGAGCCAGCAGCACAGCCGAGGCATTATTGTTGATCACCAACGCGGCTTCAGCCCCTGTTAAACGCACAAGCATCTCTTCGGCATGATACAACCGTGAACCCCGGCGCCCTTTATCGAGGTCATATTCCAAATTGGAATAACCCAAAGCGACCTCGGTAGCTGCCTGGACAGCCGATTGGCTAAGCGGTGCGCGGCCCAAATTGGTATGTACGATCACGCCGGATGCGTTGATTGCGGGCCGTAAAGTTGGTGCAGTCCAAGTTTCCAAAAAGTTTATTGCCTGCTTTAAAATTTTAGACTCTGTTGGAATTTCTTGTGTTTTCCGAAAACTGGAACGAGCAGCATCAAGGGTAGATCGAAAAGCATCCAAAGTAAGTTGGCGGCCAAATTTTGTGATTAACGCGTCAGCAGCTTCAGTTTGGAGTAATTTATCAATTGAAGGGAGGTTTCTAAGAGACATTTACGAAGGATGAAGGATGAAGGATGAAGGTGGAATTCGAGTTTTCCCCTTCATCCTTCGGCTTTGGTCACGGTTCCCAGCGGCTTTTTTCGCGCAAGCGAATCAGAAATTCAATTAAGATCAATCCGATGGCAAGCAGCAATATCAAAGGCAGGGTGAGCACTCTGCCAAGCTGCAGCCATGCTAAAGTAGCAAAATAGATCCCAACTAGGGCTGCCTCTCGAAGAATTGAATTATAAGTTGCTGGAGGCTGGGTCGGGAAACGCCGGTTTAGGAATGCTGCAACGGGTAAAAAAATCCCGCTGACGGCCAAAACGCTCAAAAAGAAAAACAACCAGCGCGGCCACAATGTCGGCAGGGTGAAGATAAATAAATAGGTCAATCCAGCCCAGCCAATCAAGGCCAGAAATAATGCAGCAGGGAGTATGGAACGGACAGAAGGAGAAGACATAGGATGAGTGAATTACGATTGTGGTCGCTGATTGATTCTATCACAAGCAAATGGGTTAATAGATACTCGAATCACAGATGCAATGAACATACCAAAAGGTAGACGAGTACATATTAAAAAGCTTTCTGATACAATTTTGATACTTCATCTTAAGGAGTTTTTTATGCATCCACTCTTCCAAGATTATCTCGAATGTTTAATCAGTTTACATCTGGGCATCCTTAAATACTGTCGAGGGGCTCTCACCCGAGGCTTTAGATTGGACTCCGATCCAAAAAAAGACCAGCGATATGAACTCGATCAATGTGATGGTCACTCACCTCTGCGGTGCGGAACGTTACTGGATCGGCGATATCGCCTGTGGCGATTCATCTGATAGGGTGCGAGATGCAGAATTTTTAGTTAGTGGATTTAGTGTGGAAGTATTAACTCAAAAAATCAACATTGCCACAGATTTCGCAACCGCTGCCTTGAATCAGCTATCCCTGGATGATTTACCCATTGAAAAATCTCGACTGAGTGGTGGGCGACCAGTCACTGTGGGCTGGGCACTCCTGCATGCTCTTGAACATACGGCACTCCACCTGGGGCATATTCAAATCACCCGTCAAATGTGGGATGAGAAAAAAATGAGATAGCTCATGAAAATCGACCCACCAATCCTATCCGAAGCTGCTAAACTTTTTGGTTTAAAGATCTCCGATTTACGCCCTCTCGGCGGGCAAGAAGGAATGGCACTTGAGTTCTATCGGGATGGTATTCCCTTTGTGCTCAAGATTACACCCAAGACCAAAGATAATCCAAAAGAAGCCATACAACTTGAAGAGAAACTTGAGTTTATCTCCTTTCTAGTTGATAACGGAGTGCGTGTTGCCAGGCCAATCCGATCCCCAAACGGCTGTTGGGTCGAGGTATTTGAAGCTGACGACAAGATTTATTTAATTAACACACTAACAAAGGCGGATGGTAAACATATTGACCTTAACAATCCCCGGAGTGGGACTCCCGAATTCTTCCAGGCCTGGGGACGCGTCACCGGACAAATGCATGCTGCCGCAAAAACCTATAAACTTTGGACGAGAAGCGCTGATTATGGAACTCCCAATTCTGAGATCATTGACTGGGAGAACGAACTTAATTTCTTCGCAAATTGGTGTCAAGATGATGATATTCGTGATAAGTGGCTGGACTTGGGGGAAAATTTAAGGCGACTTCCCCAGACCTGCGAGGGATATGGCCTTATCCATAACGATCTTCATCCCTGGAATATGCTCGTAAACACAAAAGGAGAAATCACAGTCATCGACTTCGATGTTTGTACTTATCACTTCTTTGTTAAAGATATTGCCATTGCTTTATTCTTCGCGAATTGGTCTGGAAATCCGGGGAAAGGAACCAATAAAAACGATTATCTAACCAAATTCTTCCGTAATTTCATGTCAGGTTATGCCGCCGAAAATGATCTGGAAGGTTTCTGGTTTGAGCAGCTTCCAATATTTGTCAAGCATCACCAAATCCTATTGCACACAGTGTTCACCGATGAGTGGAAACCCTACAATAAATGGCAAAGTGAGACTTCTCAAGAAATGGAGACGCGAAATTATCAAAGATATTCCTGTTATCAGCTTAGGGTTTTAGGCCGAGTTGATATTTGAGTTTTCTCTCGCAAAAGGCGCACTTGAATTTAGTCCACCTCCCTAGAAAATGTTGAATTATCAATACTATCGAGTAATTTGTAAAATGTTAGTTTTGGTATGATGCTTTTGGCTGAATTCAAAAAAAGAAATCATTCAGCCAGTGAGGGAATGTACAAAGATATCAACAAAAATATTTACGATCTAAGTGAGATTACTCACATAATTTATTCTTGATTCCAAATCTCGAGTTAAAAACCGTCAGTAATTGGATTTTTAGACCTTTCAAAGATTTAAAGGTTAATACCCCCACTCCTGGGTGTAGATCCCCGATATCCACTTTACACCCAATATACAGGGGTACCTGATAGGGGTTACCCCAATCTATAGGAAGCACTTTTGTGCTAAAAGAGAATTTTTCATTGGTGCTAAAGCGCAGCTTTCTTTTAAGATTGAGAACCTTAAAGTATTGTTATTTTTTAGAGTCCCGTAGGTTTATCGTATTGCAAAAGACAGCATGTTTCTGTTAGAATTCTAGTAGCCACCGCCCCATTATCAGGGGGTTTGCCCAACCTAAAACCTACTTTTCGGTAGATTTAAGTACTACTTTCTCGCCACGCCGACAATGGCGAGCTATATTTAGCATTGTACTTTGGCGCAGGTGGAAATAAATTTGAGGAGGACTGCCGTATGAAAGCCGCGCAAGCCTGGCAAGCTGCATTAGGACAACTTCAAATGGAAATGCCCAAAGCCGCCTTCGATACCTGGGTTCGGGATGCTGAGTTACTCTCGTATGAGGATGGCTCTTTTATTATCGGTGTACAAAATGCATATGCGCGCGATTGGTTAGAGAGCCGTTTATCCAGTTCGATTACCCGTCTTTTAACCGGCATCATGAACCGGACTGTGGAAGTTCGGTTTACCGTTTGGCAAGATGCCGAAGAAAGCATGACGCGCGTAGAGGTTGTCGAACCTGAAACTGAAACTACTTATACTGTGGATAGCGCAACCCTCAATCGGCGTTATAGTTTTACGAATTTTGTCGTGGGGGCCAGTAATCGTTTAGCCCATGCAGCTTCTTTAGCGGTCGCTGAAAAACCAGCCCAAGCCTACAACCCACTTTTCGTGTATGGTGGCGTTGGTTTGGGGAAAACACATCTACTCCATGCGATTGGAAATCAGTGTGCACAAACTGGGTTGAACGTACTCTACGTTTCTTCAGAAGAGTTTACCAACGACCTGATTCACGCAATCAGAACGCATACCACCCAAGCATTCAGGGATAAGTATCGCCGCATTGATGTGCTCCTTATCGATGATATTCAATTCATCGCTGGTAAAGAATTTACCCAAGAGGAATTCTTCCATACTTTAACACCCTCCACGGACAAGATAAACAAATCATTATGTCATCTGATCGTCCCCCAAAGGCGATGGTAACCCTGGAAGAACGGCTGCGCTCACGTTTCGAATGGGGTTTGACTGCTGATATCCAACCCCCCGATTATGAAACACGGGTAGCCATTCTACATTCAAAAGCTGAGAGAGCAAGATATACCATTCCGGATGAGATTATTGAAATCATCGCTCGCAAATTCCAATCGAATATCCGTGAGCTTGAGGGCGCATTGACCAGGATCGTTGCTTACGCCGACCTGCGAGGCATTTCGATGACTCCTGAGCTGATCGACTCCGCTTTGGCCGATTTGCTCCCCCGCCGTAACGAAGTAAAGGCTGATCAAGTTATTAATACGGTTGCGGATGCTTACAATTTATCGACCGACCAGATGATGGGCCGAGGGCGAACCCGGCAAGTAGCTTTGCCTCGGCAAATTGCTATGTACTTAATGCGGGAGGAGGGCAATATTTCGCTGCCCCAAATTGGCGAAGCCCTTGGCGGGCGTGATCACACGACTGTGATGTACGGCTGTACAAAAATAGCAGACTTACTCGAAAGAGATGATCAAATCCGCCGCCAGGTAATAGAAATTCGCGAACAACTTTATGGACGAGTTTCAGCAGCAATCTAGGAATTTAGCGGCTTTCGGGTCAAAAAAAGGGGCACTGCACGAATGCCAGACGATGTAACTCATTAAATTTCCAATTGCTTTCCGGTATTCGATTAATCTGCATTTATTCCTTAAAACACCCACCTGTAGCGATGGCCTTCCCGCTGCGGGTGGGTGTTTTAAGGACAGACAATGTATAATCACATCAATTGTCCCATAAATTAAGGAGTGCTCCATGACACCACAAGATTATCCGATTCTCGAATTTGATTCAACTTTGAAAGCCATCATTGAACCCAGTGAACAAGTCTCAAAAATTGAGGATATTCCACAGCATTGTGTCATCACCTTTTTTAGTGAGGTACTCGAAAAACTACATGAGGGCGGTCAGGCAAAAATTATCACTACCCACCGCTGGGCGGATAAAGATCGCCATCTTTTCGAACTGGATTTCCAAGGCCAACGCTTCGTCGCCATCCATCCCGGTGTGGGAGCTTCTCTCGCTTGCGGCATTTTGGAAGAGGTAATTGCTCGAGGCTGCAGAAAATTTATTTCCTGTGGGGGTTGTGGGGTGTTGGATCGGAAAATCACAGTTGGGGGTTTTGTCATTCCCACTGCTGCCGTTCGAGATGAGGGAACTTCGTACCATTATTTACCTCCAAGTAGAGATGTTCAGCCGAGCCCTGAAGCAGTTACCGCTATCGAAGAGGTTCTTACAACTCGTAACATTCCCCACCAACTGGGAAAAACTTGGACTACCGACGCCCCTTACCGAGAAACCCCTCATAAAGTACAGCAACGTCGGGCAGAAGGCTGCCTGACTGTCGAAATGGAGGCCGCGGCTTTCTTTGCCGTCGCTCAATTTAGAGGGGTAAAAATGGGGCAAATTCTATATGGCGGCGATGATGTCAGCGGTGAAGCGGAATGGGATCAGCGTGATTGGCACAGCCAATTCGATATCCGAGAGCAGTTGTTTTGGTTGGCTGCGGAGGCTTGCTTAGAACTTTAGAAATGCAAATTATTGTTCAAAAAAGCCGCTTCAGACTTGTTCAGCAGCGGCTTTTTTTATTCCTCTCGACGTTTACGACGTTGTTTCAATCGCGCAAGCCAGCTTTCAATATACTTACCCCATTTCACCCATGGATAATCAACCGATGCCATTTCTAATTCTGGCTCTGGCCACGGGTCAACATCGAACATTTTTCGAATTGTGTAACGGCCGACTAACATCAACGAAGCCAACACTGGGGCTGCCAAAACCACGCCAACCAAACCTAGTAAATTCGCGGCAATGATGGCAGCCACTAACACGGCTGCAGGGTGTAATCCTAATGTATCTCCCAGAATCCTTGGAGAAACTAAATTATCAAAAATATTGTCAACGACGATCACGAAGGCAATCACCACCAACGCGTATTGCCAGGGGACTAGACCAAGATAATTACCAGCTTGAAAATAAACTACTAAAGCAGTCACTGTCCAGGTGACAACCGGCCCAATGTAAGGTACGAAACGAGCCAGCCCCGCCAGTAAGGCCAAAGCCAGAAAATAGCGCGTTCCCAGGGCACTCAGCACCATTGAAAAAACCAACAAGGTTAGTGTAAACAAGATCACTTGCCCGCGCAAAAATGCGTTCCAAATCAGACCCAGTTCCCGCGTCAGCCGGCGGAGATCAGCATCATAGCCTGGGATTTCGATTGATCGCAGAGGATTTGGAATTCGTCGCATTTCTGACAGCAAAAAATAAGATACCAATACCACAAAAAAGCCCCAGCCAACTGTTGAGGCTGTCTGCGTTGCCAGGGTGGCTAACAAACTCCCGGCCTGACCCAGAAGTGGCTGCACAGCCGAGAGCAGTTGTTCAGCGATTACGGTCAGGTTCTCGGCAGAAAGATATTGCGACATATCCACTACATACGGTCCAATCATAAAAGTTTGCGTAGATAAATTTGTGATCATATCCGGCAAACCCGTTACGAACCGTTCGATCACACGAACCAAACTTTGGAATTGCTGCACTACAGCGAAACCCGTGACGGTAAAAAGAGATACCAATATCACAACCAAAATGATATACACCAAATTGACAGCCATTCGCCAGGAAAGACGCGTAGACTTAGACAGGCTCGATACCAGCGGATGCAGCAAATAGGTCAACATAAAGGTCAAAGTCAATGGTCCCAGCAATGATTGAAACCGGATGAGCAAAGCTGCGATGATTGCAACGAACGTCAGCCCCACCACCAATTTGGTTGTTGAACCCCATTGGGGGGATTCGGGTTGAAGGGACGGTTTGGATATCGTCATTTTGAAATACTCATCGCAGAAAAAATATTTTCCCCCACGAGATGGCTGTTATCACGATCAACGGCTGCCACTCATCAATCGGGCCTGAACTACAATCCGCTGGTTATCTACCAAATATGGATAACAAGAAATTAAAGTCACAGTAGGGTCAGCCGTTTGATCCATCACTTCAACATGCGTAGGCTCTACGACTTCGGTACCCATGACCACATAAGTATAAGCGCGCTGATTTGTATGCAATACGATTTCATCACCCGGTTTCAAACGGTCTAAATCTCGGAAGATTTCACCATAAACATCGTTATGCGCTGAAAGAACAACATTCCCCACTTTGCCGGGATTTGCTGAACCGACATTTTGGCCAACTCCTTTTTTAAGCTGCTGCTCACCATCCCCTTGTACGATGGGCGCATCTACCCCAATGGCTGCAATTTGAATGCGGTTGGCTTGTTCCGGTCCAGGCGTAGGAATTGGCACCTCTGCCATCGACTGGACAATGGGTTGCAGGTGCGCTGGAATTTCATCCCAGTTGAAACGCGATCCACCTTCTGTATTTGGTGGTGTATGCCCGGAAGGCAGAACTACTGCCTTGATAATGGGTGTAGGGGTCAACGTGGGTAACTCCAACGCCTGGGCAACCTCTGAATTTAACTCTTGGATCACTTCTAAGCCATTGAAAAGCACAAATACTAAACCAAAAACAGCTAGAATTTCAACAATCAGGAGAAATCCATCAAAAACACGGCGGCGCGGCTTAGCAAGGGTTTCATCACGCTCGTCCACTAATCCGGAACGCAATTCCCCTAAACCAGGCGATTCTAAATCAGGGACTACCGAAACCGCTCGTCCAGTTTTTCGATAATGCTCCAAACGATCCTGGCGGGTGACGCGACGTTTCTCCACCAATAGCCGGCGGAGTTCTTCTACTGTTAGATCTTCGGGTCGCTTTTTCCGAAACACAGAGGGTTACACCTAAAACAATTATCCAGTACGATTTACATTGGCCTGGGTGGTCATGCCAACAGTGCCATCCGGTAGTGTTGCACCGCGCACAACCGTATCCGTGAGATTTGCACCGGATAAATCGGCCTGCCGCAAATTGGCACCAAACAAATTAGCACGCTGCAGGTTGGCATCTGAAAGGTTGGCCCGAATCATATTGGCGCCTTCAGCTTTGGCCCCGATCATATTCGCACGCACAAATCTAGCGCTGTACATGTTTGCCCGGGATAAATCGGCACCGGCCAAATTGGCATTATTCAACACCGCGCCTTCAAGATTTGCACCTACCAGGTTAGCCCGTGTCAGCGTTGTCCCTGTCAAATTTGCCCCTTCCAAATCCGCCCCTTCAAGGTTTGCGCGCGATAGGTTCAAACCACTCAAATCTACTCCTGTGAGCCATAAGGGGCCCTCGCGATTCAACAAGTCCAGTATTTGCCATCGGGTGAGCTCAGCCATCAAAAACCTCCTACAATGTTATCTTCGATCCAGTGATATATGCAATTATACCCAGCAATTCACTACTTTCAATAATTGATTCATATGGTTCTCAGGGAATTACCAAGCTGGGATGTACCCGTTGGGGTGTTTTCGGCGCAAAGCGCCGAAAACACCCCAACAAATTCCCTTCTTTTTCAAGGAGATTCCCAAAGGCTAAATTCATATTCTCTAAGACTATAATAATAATATGTCAATTGTAATAGTCCCAAAGTTTAGAATTCATAAGACTGAAGGAGCTGAGGTTCATCCTGGAAATTCAGAGGATCGCTCCCAGAAAATCGGAGGATGGACCTGGTATTTGCAGATACCCACTGGCCCCCAGGGAGATTATCGGGTTGCCCAACTTGATGATTACAGTAACCTGCGACGGCGGCACTTTCCCTGGCAGCCTCCGATAATCCTGAGTTTACGCGCCCGTTCATCGACTCCCCGAGTCCCTGGCACTTGGGGGTTCGGATTGTGGAATGACCCTTTCAGCCTATCCTTGGGATTTGGCGGTGGCAGCAGACGTGTGCCCACATTGCCCAACGCTGCCTGGTTTTTCTTTGCATCCTCACAAAACTATCTCTCTTTTCGGGATGATAAACCCGCTCAAGGGTTTCTGGCCCAAACATTCCGGTCAACCCAAATCCCCACGCCGCTGCTGGCATGCGGAGCAATGACATTCCCACTGCTGCTCTGGCCTGGGCTGGCACGCAAGCTGCGCCCCCTATTCCGCGGCTGGATCGAGGAAGATAGCTTTACATTGAAAGTTGATGTCACCCAGTGGCACGAATACAGCCTGGAGTGGCACATAGACAGAGTCACTTTTCGAGTTGACGATCAAACCATTGAAACAGCAATCACCCCAAAACCCCCTCTGGGGTTCGTAATCTGGATCGACAATCAATTTGCCGCCTTCCCTTCGAATGGGCGGCTATCTTTCGGCTCGCTTGAAAATCCCCACCCGGCCTGGCTTGAAATCGAAAATCTATCCATTATTAAAGGTTTAAACTAACGCAGTTGAATCAAGCCCCCAAATATTTTCGAAGTGCGTAACTCCTAAGGTTAATTATGTCTCGAATTATTGAAGTTGTTCCTTACAACCCCATTTGGCCCAGTCTTTACCGGAAGGAGGCGGGCCTGGTGGCGGCAATCTTTGCCGGTGATTTGATTTTGAGCCACCATATCGGCAGCACGGCCATCCCGGGTATCAAAGCTAAACCTGTGATCGATATCCTGATCGAAGTGCGAGATATTGAAACAGTGAAATCATATAATGAAGCCATGATCGCTTTAGGTTACGAGCTACGGGGCGAAAATGGCATTCCAGGGCGGCGGTATTTCAAAAAGGCAAACCGCAGTATCCACACCCATCATTTGCATACATTTCAGTTGGGACACCCTAAAATTGAGCGGCACTTAAATTTCAGAGATTATCTCCGGGTTAACCCCAAACGTACCCGGGCATACAGCCATCTCAAAGAAGAATTGGCGCAAAAACATAAATTTGATTCTATAGCCTATACAAAGGGAAAATCTAATTTTGTGAGTAAAATAGACCGGATGTCAGCTTCCTGGCGGCAGGAATTATTCACCGCGTAGGCTGGATAATCACGATATAGACCGACCCGGTTGTATCGGTGACTGCCTCCACACCAATTTCTTTTGGCACCTTCCAGCCGCAGGTTTCGAATATTAGCACTGGCTGCTCTGGATCAATATATGCCCAAACCGATGGGTTAATGGATGCACCAAATTTCAATGCATCTTCAATGGGTAATGCAAAATATTCATCAATTTGTGAGGCGGGTATGCGGATCACGCCTCGCACCTCAAAACTGCCCGCCTCATCCCCTCCTGTGGTTATCGAAACTTGTGCATTTTGAAGTGCATCCAAATTTGCATCGATATGTTCCAGTGAAAATGCAGCTCGATTGATCCCCGTACCCTCTATGGCATGGCGGAAAGCCTGCCCTTCTCCACCAAAACCGGAGTGGATGGTCAAGAAAACCAGAATTCTGTTGATCGATAATGTGTGAACTCACGCAGGCTTGTTGATCACCGAAATCACAGGTATCGGAAGGAATGAAGGAAAGATCAATCGGCTTCCCTTGGTTTACCTGCTGAGAGGGAGGATCAATAGAAATCTGGACCCCGCCAGATTGGGGCGCAAAATCAATTTGTTGAAAATCAAAGGTTGGGGAAAAATCCGCTACTAGATTTAGCGAGAAGACCGGGGTAGGATGCCGCGGTTGAAATGGCGTCGCTGTCAGGGAATTTTCGGGCGAAAAAGGGATTACTTCAGAGAATCTAATCGGCTGTGGCTGCCCAATAATTAACTGTGGAACCCATACAGAAACCAAATATCCCAAGAGAATGATCATCCCCAGTAATCCAAAGAGCATCAGCCAACGAATACTCGAAAATGTCTTTTGATCTTTTGAAATAGACTTACTTAAAATATTTTGAGGAGCCCGAGCAAATCGCATTTGATGGAGGAGTACAAGACCGAGAAAGCCAATTGCAAATGATAATGCGCCAAGAGAGATCCCCAATAAACCAATCATCTTAAGATTTCCTCCGCCCCCAGGCCTGGGTCGCGGGGTAGAGGTTGGCGTAATCGGCATGGAAGTTTGGGAAGCAACCGGAGTTTCAGACCTTTCAGTAGGTCCCACGGTTGGGGATTCAGATAAAGTTGATAATGGCGTTTCTGTAACCTGTCCAGGCGTAATCGTAATCGAAACTTGCGGTGTTTGGGTTGCGTTGGTTGTTGGGGTTATCGATAATTCAGGAATACCAGTTTGGGTTAGCTGAGGGGTTTGGGTCGCAACAATCGTACCCGTCACAGAAGCAACTAGAGTCCCTGTCTCAGAAACCGCGGGGGTATTCGTCACAATGGGGGTATGGGTTGCTGGTCGGGTCACTCGGGGCGTAAATGTTGGCGGTGGCGTATCGGTCGGAAATCTCTGTCGGGGTAAAAGTTGCTGATGCAGTGTAAGCAGGCGTAAATGTTGCCGAGGGCTGCTGCGTGTTCGTCGGTATATCGGTATTTGTCTCCGTCGGAATTGCTGTCGAAGTAGGCGTTACATCCAAAATAAATTCCTGCAGCAGTTGATAACTATTACCGCACCAATATGTACCTTCGGGTGTAAGAGAACAAGTTTGACCGATTGGTGGAGCTGGCAGGCTGGGCTGCAAACAATAAGCTCGAATTTCCCAGCCCTGATTGTGACATAATCGCAAAATCTGCCGGGGTTCGGGTAAACCGGGTACCGGTCCAAAACCCAGGTCTTCGCACACAAACCAGTTATAAACGGGCTGATCGTTTATCTCATAAGCAACCTTTGCCCAACCCTCAGGAATGGCAGCTTTACTGAACGCAAATCCTACAATAAATGAAATCCAAAAAAACATGATCCCAAAAACAGCAGTTTTCGCCAGGCTTCGGATGATTTCAAAACTAAAACTTTTTCCCATCAATAACCTTTGCCTACAAATACCATTAAAAGTTTGCCCAAAAAACTACAACCACAACCAGAAAACGAGACTATTTGCCACAATCGTTGCAGGATTTATACCACTTTGACAATTCCATTTGAAGAACAAACCTCGAGTTCCATTTAAATATTTTAGATCTCTTGAGAATCTCTTTGCCTAATTTTGGTATAGTTATGAGTTCTGCTATAATCGAGCACATGCCCCTGGATCATAACCTTGCTAATTATTTGGAATTAGCACTAGAACAACGTATTCCTATCATGGATGAAGAGCAGAGATCAGCCCTGCGGTTGTTTGCAGGATTTTATGAAGGCGACCCTACACAACAGGGTGATGCTAAACTAAAGGGTGGCCAAAATTTGGTCGCCGATCTCTATGCCCAAACCCTTGTACTCTTTGACTACGCTCCATCAATTCAAAATGGAGTCAGCAATCTGAAACTTGCCCAGGATTTTTATCTATCCAAACTCCCCTGGATCAATTGCGTGGTACAGAAACATCGCAACAGACGCGATCCCCTTGCTCGTCGCGGCAGGATAACTTTTGGAGAATCTCCGGCAAATCAAATCAACGAGCACGGGATCAAGTACGCACTCGACCTGCTTCTAAATCAAGATGCCAGTTTTTATATTGACACACGCAACTTGCGGCATTGGCTGATCGAAAATGCTGTTAATTGGCAGGTTTTAAATACCTTTGCTTACACAGGAAGTTTGGGAGTCGCTGCTCTGGCTGGAGGGGCGAAAACGCGTTATTCAAACAGATCATGGCAGAAAGTATTTAGCCTTGGCGCGGAAATCGGTGATGGAAAATAAACTTGATTTAGGAAAAATTAAACTGCGCACAGCTGACTTTTTTAGTGCGGTAGCCCAGTTCAAAAGAAAGGGAGCCCTTTTCGATTGCCTGATACTCGACCCCCCTTATTTCTCCAGCACAGCCAAAGGAACGGTTAAATTAGTCAGCGAAAGCACTCGTCTGATTAATAAGGTGCGCCCGTTGATCAAAGATGGCGGCTGGTTGGTTACGATCAATAATGCCCTTTTTCTGAGCGGGCGTGACTACGTCCAAAGCCTGGAAGCACTCTGCAAGGATGGCTATCTCTCCATCGAGCAAACTATCCCCATCCCTGAAGATATCACGGGGTTCCCGGCTACCATCACCACACCCCCTCCCAAAGACCCGAGTCCCTTCAATCACTCCACCAAAATCGCACTTCTAAAGGTCAAGCGAAAATAATCATCGGGAACTCCACTGACCAATCCAAGTAGATAAAAAATCCTAGTTGTTCAACGCAACCAGGATTTTCAAAAATATCAATAAGGGTGTCTATGCTTTAGGCAGACTAAACTGAGCATAAGCGCCCAGTTCATGCTCTTCGAGATGGATTAACTCCCCTTTGTGGAGGTTTAAGACCCCTTTTGCTGATGCGCCATAGAGGGTGATATCACATTGAGGTGGTGGTTGCACCTTCTTACCGTTGCTGCGAATTGAAAAAACGCAATGTTCGGGCTGATCTTCTACTTCAATTTTTACAGTTGCATCCTCTTGAACAAACTCATTTACATAGGATATCCAGTTCGAAAGACACTGCCGGATCATAATTTCATCGGCTTGAATTTGAGTGTCAGGAGTTGACACCATGATTTCTACTGGATTCGCTTTATGATATTTTCGCTGCCACTCAGAAACTGTTTGCTGTAAAATAAATTCCACAGAATGAGAAGCCAGTGTTGGGTTGCGTTCGCCGCGGTCTAAACGAGCGAGATCGACTAAAGCACTCATCATTGTGAGCGTATATTGCGTATTTTGAAACGCAACCGTAAGATCCTCGTTGGCCTGCTCTGAAATCGGCCCATCCATCCCCTTCAAAACAAGTTTCAAGAATCCTAAGGCGCGGTTAAACGGAGACTTCAGATCATGTGCTTCTTTGGAAATAAAGGTAGCCAAGTCAATATTCTCAGGAATTTGCAGTTCTATCGGCATAAAATGATTATACCTTTTCCTATCAACCGCAACCTTACCATCTTGTTAGGGGAACCTCACCCAAGAATAGAAAAAGCCTCGCGATCAAGATGATTGACGAGGCTTTGAACTCCTTACCTATTAAGGGAAAAGACTATTTTGCTACTCTGCAACGCGGATGACATTATAGAAATAGCAAACTGTCTCTTCACCCTGACTGATAATCCAATATTCGCCAAACTGACCGGCAAAATCTGGAGCAGTCATAGGAACGGTTACAACGTATGTATCGCCCGTATTGACATCTGAAGTCAGGGGTAGGGCATCAACCGTGCTAAGCGGCTGGTCAACAACTGCACCAACTTTAATAGCGGCAGCCTCGGCCGTTGTCCAGGTTGCTTCGCCGATGTTTTGAACTTCCCAACTCATATCAAAGGTCTCGCCTGCTGCCAAAACGGTTTCATCAACCGGATTTTGCGATACCAAGACACAAAAGTAAGAACCTTCGGGAACATCAGGGCTTGTGGGAGTTGTGGGAGGCACAGGTGGGGCTTCAGCCACAGGTACATCTGCCACATTGAAAACATTGACATAAGCACCATGTACCCAAGCCAAACCATCTGAAGAAAAATCTATACTAACTTTTACTTGCCACCATTGACCATCAGAACTTTTACCTGAGATTTCAGCAGAAGCAGTTGGGGCTGCATATCCTAAAACAGGATAATTGGTACCCGGACCGCTACGCACATTTATATAATGGGTGGCAATTGCGTAAGGACCATTCGTATCCGGAGGTGGTAACTGACCAGTTTTGGGCAAAGGTGGCGTTTTTATCACCGCTAAATCATCGGGTACATTTTCACTAATTACAAAATCTTTTTGCACCCATCCATGTCCTTCACCCACAATTTCTGGGTTAATGCGTACAACCCACCAGGCATCATCTTCACTGATACCGACGATCAAGCCTTTTGAGCCTGCTTCGGCGATTCCGTAAGCCGGAAATTGTTCACCAGGACCGCTACTAACAAAAACAGCATCTTCCACAATAACCATTGGTTCACCCTCCTGTACCTCAACAAATTCAGCCGTTGGCGGAGTTGGAGGGGCGACGACAATAGGTAAATTTTCACCGCCACTAATCTCAGCAAAGTTCGCGTCGACCCAGCCAGTATTTGGAGCCACCACTGGAACTTCTACAGCATAATAAGCGCCATCAACACTTATGCCCAACAATTTAGCGGTTTGTCCACCAGTCATCTTTAGGTAAACCGGATACTGCTGGCCGGGGCCGCTGCGCACACGCACGTTCTCTTTGGCCGTTAAGGTCGCTTCACCAGAAGCTGCTGTAGGCAGAATATCAACCGGTTCAGGCGTTGGTTCGGTAGTTGGTTCAGCGGTTGGTTCAACAGCTTCCGCCTCGGGGGCCGCTGGTTCAGCGGGAACCTCTGTGGCTTCTCCAGTTGAGCAGGCCACTAATAATAAAGCCGCCAAAAGTAAGGTTAAAACTATCTTCAAGACAGATTTTCGTTTTTTCATGATTAACTCCTTTATCGGATAACCTTAATTCCCAGGGATTTAATTCAAGTCTAGTTAGTGCAAAAAAACCACCCAATTGCCCACCCTGGAAATATTTCGGAGCATATCTTACCAGAAAAACGAATTTTTACTATAAAATTATAAGGATTTACTCATTTTTTAGATTGATTGGCCGCTGCTTCTTTCAAACGCTCGAATTGCTAAACCAGAGGTGACACTGCTAAAAGAATTCAATTCTTTCAACTTTTCACGACCAAATATCCGCCCTAACATATCCGAGAATACCGGAATATTCGATGAACCCCCTGTCTTGACGACAGCGTCAATCTGTTCGGGTCTTAATCCAGAAGCAGATATAGTATCCATTAACACGGTTTCGATCTTTTCGCGATATTCTGCAATATCCGTTTCAAATTGGGCTCGCGTGTAGAGCTCCCAAATATCAATCTCCTCCCCTTTCAATGCGATCACTGCCGAACCCTGGTTTGAAAGTTTGATCTTAGCCGCCTCAACTCGATTATAAAATTCGAAGGCTAAATCATCAAAAATCAATGCTTTTAGATTCTGTAATTGAACTGGAGCCACCTTGGCCCAAATTGCTTTCTCTAAATTTCGCTTGGCAATCGGGGTGCTCAACTCGGGTAGTGCAGACCAATCGGGCACCACATCAATCAGATCTGTGATTTCCGGACGGTGATGTACAATTCCCCAACCAAAGTGGGGCAGCAACCGGTTCTCGATGATTGCCCGGTCGAAATCACTGCCTGCGATGTCAATACCGCCATTGGCAAAAATTTTCCGCCCTTGTGGATCTCCGAGGCGCATAATGGCGATATCGAGCGTGCCGCCGCCAAAATCAAAGATCAGCACGTTTTGGGCATCAGCCAGCGATTTCTCATAAAATAACGCGGCTGCTACCGGCTCGAACTCAAAATCAACATCTTGAAAACCCGCATCGAGTGCTGCCTGCCTCAGTATTTCCTCAGATTGGCGATCTTGTTCAGGGTCTTCCGCAAACTTGACTGGCCGGCCCAAGGTAACACTGCTGATCTCTTCTTTTAATACAGTCTCTGCGCGGGCTTTTAACTCGTTCAAATAAGCTTGCACCAGATCACCTGTTTTGTAATAACGCTCAAACATCTGCGTGCCATCGATGCCGCCTGTAGCGGTCCCCTTGCGGAGTGCGGTTTTCAAATATTGCAGCAGTCTGCCTGGTTTAAGCACATCCACTTCAACGAAAACATCGTGCATATAATCTACTTCGGATGCCAGCACCTGAATTGCGCCCGCCCATTGCATTTCATAGCGGCGGACTCGGTTAACATTGTGTTTGTAGTAGAGTTCGATCGCTTCTTGCCCGATAAAGTGCTGATATTCACGCGTAATATACAAAATCGTTTTTATCACCTCTGGCAACACATTCTGAGGATCAATCGCCAGCAAGCGCACATTCTGACCGTCGCTGATTGCAACCCCCGAATTCGAGGTTCCAAAATCAAGTCCAACTTTCAAGCTCATATTTCTCTCACCCTGCTGATATATCTGGATTTGCGAATGTGACAAAGGACTGGATTTCACCATCTCCTGCAATCGTGCCGCTTTCAAAAATCGCCTGCATGGCATGCAGAGTGACAGCCCCACTCTGGTGAAGTGCCAACCCCCAATCATGCTCATCAACTGCCCCCCCTCCAACAACGCACACTCCTTTTTCACGCCTGGTCTTTGAGTAAAGGGGTTTGCCTTTACGCTTAAGCGTGTCTGCAACCTCGATGCTCTCCGCTGTACGATGGATGGCTTTACCAATCTGCGTCATCACCACTATCGATGGTTCTGTGGTGACCGGAAACGCGGCAACTAAATGATCCGTTGGATTCAACCGCACAGCCTCTTCAACAGCGTAGGAGAGCATTTCGGCGGTTACCATTTGCAAATAACCCTCTTCACTCACCAAAACATAATGGTCGGTATCATGGGCCAGAATCACATCCAGGGTTTGATCGCCGGGCAATTTTGCCCCTGTACCAATATATAGATTATCCAAGATCGATGCGACCAACGCCATACGAATTTTCTTCATATATCCGCGGCGGCTGATCTGTACGAAAAAATCAACCAACGCCATTTTTGAAACCGGCATCAGAGAGGCCAGGGCATCGCCCAAGGCCGGTTCATGTGGGATTTGAACTTGCTGCCAATCCCAGGTATCAGAGCCAGTCTCAATCAACGGTACAGAAATCACCGGCAGCGGTGCGATTCTGCCAGATGTAAATATGCAGAGCAACTCTTCATTGGAGGGGGTGACCAAAAGGCGGAGCGGCTCTCCTGTTGTGGGCAGCCCGGCAAATTTCCAAGGAGAGTTTCCGTCGACCAAAACAGCAGAATCAACATCAAGACGGGCAATCCGTCCCTGGTCATCATAAATCAGCAAGCTCAATTGATCCACGGGTTTATTGACAACTGGTCGGATTTCTTCATTGGGCAACTCACCACCAAATTGACGTTTTATTAAATCGAGCTGGTAGGTCAGATGGTTGATTTTCTGCTCGTACTCCTGTACGCGTTTATCTGTACGCAGGGCAATATTCTCTTCACGCAGCTGCTCGTTCCACTTGGAGAGTTCGTTCAGGCGGTTGGCAATGAACTGGATTACCAATGGAGCCGATGAGGGCCGTTCTTTAACTTCCAGAATCCATTCCTCGATTTTTTCTGATGAAAACATGTTTATCCTTTGTCAGTTATCAGGAATTCTAATAGATACGTGGCGGGATTCTAACATGATTGAAAGTTTCATGAGTTACGCCTTCTGTTATAATTTTTTTGGTAGTTTTTTGATTATTTTGCGGTGGGATTTTTACTTCATTTGAAGGAGTATGATGATGAAACTCAGCCTTATGACCCAAAACTCATTTATTTCTCAGGTGCGTCTAGCCAGAATAGCTGTATTTTCTGCTATCTTCTTGTTATGTTTGTTAATTGCGAATGGTGTGTCTATGGTACGGGCTGTTGATGCTCCCCAGTTAGTTAGCCCTGCAAACCTTACTGAAACAACAGGGAATCCTCTGGATCCCATCATCGGACGAGTATTATACGAGCCTTTAGGCATTCCAACCTTTGAATGGACGGAGGTTTCCGGCGCTTCCAATTATCATCTGGAAGTGGCTACAACAGCCTCTTTCGAAAGCACCAATATTTTTAGTATGGAGAACATCGTCTACACAACTTACACACCCAATGGAGATAGTGAGCTAGGCACTGGCTTTAGCTTGAGTGAGAGCACGGGAGAATTCATCGAATTCAGCCACATTTTATTGGCGCGTACGTGCGAGGGATGCATCCACAAACGGGTATGGAAATTGGTCGGCGGTGAGATCTTTTGAGCGTCATTGGGGCTACCAGGTTGCGCTAAGCACTCCTGCCGATGAGAGCGTCGAAACCAAAACACCTTTCTTTACCTGGGAAACGGTTCCAGGCGTTTCGTTTTATCAGATTCAAGTAGATACTTCTAATTCATTCGGTTCATTATTAGTAAATGAGACTGTGGATGTTCCAGCATACACTCCGATAATTACTTTTCAGAATGACACCGATCTCTTTTGGCGGGTGCGCGCTTTTCATCGCCCCAACGGAGGCAGTATTACTGGCGGGTATGGCGGCCCATGGAGTGAAGTACGCGAATTCCAGATGGCCTGGAGCAGTAAAGTAAATGCTATAGATAATCGTCCCTTACAACTCATTCCTCCAGACAACGCAACGTATGTTGGCCGCCCCTTATTCTGCTGGAAACCGGTTGAGGGTGCAAACAAGTATCAAATAGATCTGGCAACCCACCCTGCATTTGTAGTGGGCACCGTGATATTTTTAGAAAGAACAACGGAAAGTACTTGCTATATTTTTGAACTCAACGGCACCTACAATTTGGTCCCTAATACGATTTACTATTGGCGTGTAAAAGCTCTAGACGCTCGAAATTTCCCAGGGCAAAGCACCGATAGCAGCGGCAGCGGAGCGTTCCAGTTCCGCTCTGCTCCCTCAGAACCACTACAGGTGCCAGCGCACCTCTATCCACCTCCATATTATGAACCAATCATGGATGAAACCTTTGAAGATCGCACGGTGGCCAGCCCGACATTCGTTTGGGATCACGTTCGAGGGGCAACATCCTACGAATTGCGGCTGGATGACGATGCCGCCCTAACCGACCCGCCTATTGCTGTGATCGCTACCGAAAACACTAGCTACACATTTACAGATGTGGGTACATATCCACTGACGGATGGCCAAGTGTACTATTGGCGGGTCCGCGCCCTTGGCGCCCCGCAAGGTTCACCAACCTGGAGTCAAATGCTCACCTATTGGCCAATCAAAATTGACCGAGGACTAGCAGAAACTGCGCTGGATATCGAACTGATTCAGCCAACCTATCAGAGCGAACCTTGGACTTATGGCTCCAAATACGGCCTGGAATCTGTGACCTATTACCCAAGTTTCTCTTGGACCCCGGTTGCAATGATTGGTCAGGCAACTTATCAGATTCAAATTGCCTACGATGATGCCTTCAATACCATCGTACATGATGCACAAACCGATTTTCCAGAATACACGCCTACTGGCCGCCCAGACCCAGGAACTTATTTTTGGCGGGTGCGTCAAATAACACCAACAACCGGAAGTTGGAGCGACTATGGGCGTTTCATCGTCAGCCGGAACTTCACATATTCTACCTCCATTACGGTCGATGGTGACGATGCCGACTGGATCTCGGCTGGCATCCCCAAGTTCGACGATGACAGTGACGGCGTCAACCCCTCCTATGATCTGGACGGTTTTTATATTTCCAATGACAGCACCGATTGGTTGTTGGGGCTGACCCTCCCATCCAGTGCGTACCTGGGCATTTATCTCGATACCAACCATCTCGATCAATCCGGCGCTTCTCAACCTCCATCCGGTCAGGGGAATGACCCATCCTGGCCAGATGCCCACCGCCCTGAGTTCGCGATATATTGGAATACGGGGATCCCGGAAGGGCGGGTTTACGAATGGAACAACAATGCCTGGACATACCGTGGTCCATTGAGTAATATTTTTGCCACCACAGCCTATAGCACAACAACAAACTTTTTAGAGATATCGATTCCTGTCACTCAACTCGACCAGCCGGGCAGTCTATCCGTGATGCTGGCTTCTATGGACAGCAGTGGAGGAATTCAAGATAAACTTCCTAACTTTCCCGGGCAGGCCTCTGAAGCAGCTTTTCTCACTGAAAGCACGACTCCAACCCCGCTGTACCCGGCAAATGCACCTGAGGACACTTCTCTGACAGTCGTCGAACACAACACACCAGTATTGATTTGGCGGCATAACGAAGCAGGACATTCAGGGACTTATTTCTTCCAAACTTTCGAGGATGAGACGCTGACGAATTTATATGAGAACGAGAACGGCAACTCTCCTTACTCGGGTTGGCTTGTAACTACAAATACTTTTTGGGCACCTCAAATTCATTACAGCGATAACAATAGTTACCACTGGCGAATAAAGCGTTCAGGATTTGAAGGTGCTGCCCCAAATCACTTCCAAAAAGCTGCTTATCTTCCCACCGATCTGCTGTTCTCACCCATCGTAGTCAGTGACACGCTGACATACACCAACCGCACTCCCAGCTTTACCTGGCAACCAGCACAATCGGCACCAAAGTATTTATGGGAATTATGGGAGAGTGGCGTAAGGAGACAATCCGTTGCTACGATGATGCCTTATTTCACCCCACAAGATGCTATAGAAGATGGCACTTACACCTGGAAGGTTTATGCCAAAGATGCACGTAATCGAAACTCAGCTGAGGCTGCCCAGGGAGAATTCAGCAAGGTGTCGGATATAGTTCCAGTTCTTAATGTCGAGTACACCAATAGCACACTTGTATTTAACTGGGAATCCGTTGACTATGCAGCGTATTATCGAATTGAAATTGCTGATGATCCTCAGTTTTCAATAAACAAATGGGTGAGAAATACATATAACACAACATTTACTCCTAGAGATATCCCTAGAGCAACTGAGGATGGTTCATTCTACTGGCGAGTTTATATGTATGACAATCGAAATCATGCAGGCCCGTATATCGACCTAAAATTTGACCTTGCACCAGAGAAAATATTCCTGCCGTTATTACTACGGTAGCAATTACAATCTGCAATAAATTTACCAAAATGAGCATCTCCTGTTCGACGAGATGCTCATTTTATTAATTATTTCAATACGGATATTGCCACCTCAAAACCCTCTTATGATAGAATACCACTGCAAAACAGATATACACAGAAAATGGAGATTATCCCATGTCTGAAATGGTAGAAGTAGTCATCGATAGCATCAGGGTGAGCCTGATGAACCAGCAACGTATTGTAATTTTGCGCGAAGTGGATGCAGAGCGCTACCTGGCAATCTGGGTTGGTGTCTATGAAGCAGAACACCTGACAATTGCCCTGCAAGATGTTGAGGTCTCTCGTCCCCTGACTTATAACCTGTTTACAAGTATTATCAAAGCCCTAAACGCCCGCATCCTTCAAGTAGAAGTTGTTGCCCTCAGGGAGGAAACTTTCTTTGGAAATATTGTGGTCGAAGCCAATGGAGAAATTCTAAATATCGATGCGCGCCCGTCGGATGCGATCAATTTAGCTGCTCGTTCAAACGTACCCATACTCGTCTCCAGCCAGGTAATGGACGCAGCTGGGATCGTCCCCGAAGATGACGAAGTTAGTGATGAAATCGAAATCGACGAAGAAGATGTGCTTCCTGCTGGCGAGAGCGAAGAACGGCTGTCGATCTTTGAAGATTTTCTCGATCGATTAAACCTGGATGACGAGGAAGACGACGACTGAACCAGTAAATTGAGTGAATTTATCACCCTTGGCCGCCGGCCGGAGACAAAGACTTCACCTCAACAGAGGCATCATCTCACTGGTCAGCGGTCGTTCTTTTCAACAAGCCAATTATGAGTGATTTCCCCCCCATCGAAAGCGCGCCAACCTCCGGCCCTCAAATCGTGCCGCATAACCGCGAAGCGGAAGAAGCTGTTCTGGGATCGATTCTTATCAACCCTGAAGCCTACTATGATCTGGCTGAATTTCTCAATGCGGAAGATTTTTACATTCACCGGCACCGTTGGGTTTGGGAGGCTTTCAAGCGCCTGATTGAAAACCGCGACCCGATTGACTTTTTAACCGTTACCAATGAGCTGGAACAGCAAGGTCAATTAGCCGAGATCGGCGGACCCGCTTATTTAACCGCGTTGATGAGCAATGTGCCTTCAGCGCTGCACGCCGAAACCTACGGGCATATCATCGAAGAGACAGCTGTCCGCCGCCGCATGCTCGATGCCGCTAATCTGATCGCCAAGCTGGCTTACGATGAAGAAAGCGGGCTGGAAGTTGTGATGGACGGCGCTGAGAAAGCCGTATTTGGGGTCAGTGAGAATCGCATGACACGCGACCTGGCCCCCATCGACGATGTGCTTAGCGAGTTTTATGATCATATCAGCGACCTGGCCGCCCGACCGGATGATATTCATGGAGTACCCACCGGTTTCATCGATCTGGATCGTTTACTCACCGGTCTGCAACCCTCTGATTTTATTATCGTAGCTGGCCGCCCGGGTATGGGTAAAACCGGTTTTGCGTTGAGTCTGGCAAAAAACGCCGCCCAAATCCACAAAAAACATGTAGCCATCTTTTCTTTAGAAATGGGCAACGAGCAGCTCGTCCAGCGATTAATCTCACAAGAGACTGGCATCGACTCGCAGCGTTTACGAACCGGCAAACTCGAAGATAACGAATGGTCGCTCTTCACCCATGCGATCGAAACTTTGGGAGATACGCGCATTTTTCTCGACGATACCCCTGGCATTACCCCCCTGCAATTGCGCACAAAATGCCGCCGCTTACACCTGGAATATGGACTCGACCTGGTCATCATCGACTATTTACAATTGATGGCTGGCGATACACGCAATGACAACCGTGTGCAGGAGGTCTCATATATTTCACGCCAGCTCAAAATTTTGGCGCGTGAAATCAATGTACCAGTGCTGGCTGCCGCCCAACTCTCGCGTGCCGTTGAACAGCGTTCCGACAAAAAACCAGTCCTCTCCGATTTGCGCGAATCAGGAAGCCTCGAACAAGATGCCGATATCGTCATGTTCATTTACCGCCCCGAAGTTTACGAAGAAGATCCTGCCAAACAAAATATTGCCGAAGTGATCATTTCAAAACATCGTAACGGCCCGGTCGGCAGTGTGCAGCTGATCTTCCGCAAAAACCTGGCCAAGTTTGAGAACGCCACCACCCACCACGTGGATCTTTCGCAGGTAACCTGATGGTGCTGTTTGAGGGTTTCCCTGAGGGCAAGATCAGTTTCACCCGCATCCCGGGTCAGTTTTTTAGTGAGCTGCTTCCCCAAATCGATCACCTGGGCGAACTCAAGGTCACGCTCTACGCCCTCTGGCAACTCGACCGCATGGGCGGTGAGGTACGCTATTTACAGGAACACGACTTTTTAGAGGACGATATTTTTATGCTGGGGATGGGTTCCAACCCCCAGGATGCGCAGGCAGCCCTAAAGGAATCCTTGGCGCAGGCCGTCCAACGCGGGACATTTTTGAGAGCCGCCGTTAAACTGGATCAAGAGCTATCCCTTTATTTCTTCAACACCTCCCGGGGCGCGCGGCGTTCGAAGCCATCCAAAATGGAGATTGGCGTCCCAGTGATGACCCTCGCCTTCCCGTGGAATTAGGTCCCGAACGACCAAGTATTTATCACCTGTATGAGCAAAATATCGGCCCGATGACGCCGCTGCTGGCCGAAAACCTGCAAGACGCAGAAGATACTTACCCCGCGGAATGGATTGAAGAAGCTTTCCGCATTGCAGTTGAAAAGAACGTGCGCAATTGGCGCTATATAAGTGCAATTTTACGCCGCTGGCACGAAAGAGGTTACGATGGCAGAGAAACTCGACGAGACACTGAAAAGAGCCGCCGACAATATGCCGACTGGGAAGAAGGCTGAACGCCCGGAACCCTTACCACCTAAGGATCTACCAGGCAAGCTTGATTGCCCGGTATGTTTCGGCGTGGGATATTACCGCAAAGATGTGGATGTCACCCACCCTGAATTTGGCAAGTTAACGGTTTGCACCTGCCGACAGGGTGATCTCGACGCGCGCCGGCATCAACGCTTATTCGCGATGAGCAATCTCGATGAATTACGTCACCTGACCTTCGATAATTTTCATGAGCGCGGGCATGTCGGTTTACGTGCAGCCCAAGCTGAATCGCTCGAATATGCCTTCAATCAAGCGCGACATTTTGCGCAGCACGCTAAAGGTTGGCTGCTGCTCTCTGGGGGTTATGGCTGTGGTAAAACCCATTTGGCGGCCGCGATTGCCAATTTTGTTGTTGATGCTAGGATACCCACCTTATTCTTAACAGTTCCAGATTTACTGGATTCGCTGCGTTTTTCATATGACGACCCCGAATCCACCTTCGAGCAGCGCTTTGATGAAATCCGCGGCGCGCCACTTTTGGTCATGGATGATTTTGGTACCCAAAACGCCACTGAATGGGCGCAGGAAAAGCTCTTCCAGATTTTGAATTACCGCTATATCAATAAGCTGCCGGTGGTCATCACCACCAATTTGATGCTGGAAGAAATGGAGCCGCGCATCCGCTCAAGGCTGGAAGACCCCGAGATGGTGACTAGCGTAAAGATTATCGCCCCTGATTACCGCCGCCCGTCGCATGATAGCCTGGGATATTCAAAACTCTCCTCCTCGATGGATTTCTTACACAACCTGACATTTGCGACATTCAGCCTGCGAGAAAATGAAAAATTACACGCAGATCATGCCAAGAGTTTGAAGAAGGCGTTTGATGATGCCCGAGATTTCGCCGAAGACCCTGATGGCTGGCTGGTGTTGACGGGTCCGTATGGCTGTGGCAAAACCCATCTGGCCGCCGCAATTGCCAATTTCCGGGCAGATTTAGGACAACTACCGATGTTCGTGGTCGTGCCCGACTTGCTCGATCACCTACGCTCGACTTTTGGGCCGCGGAGTACCGTCAGCCTGGATCGCCGCTTTGAAGATGTGCGCAAATCTCCACTGCTCATTCTTGACGATTTAGGAACCCAGAATATGACCCCGTGGGTAAGGGAAAAACTTTATCAATTGTTCAACTATCGCTATAATGCTGAACTACCCACCGTAATCACCACTCCTGAATTGCGAGACGAAATGGATCCCCGAATTCTTAGCCGTATGCAAGATGCGAGGTTGTGTACGATAAGTGCGATTACCGCACCTTCATTCCGAGGCACACCGCGATCTAGAAGGCGAAAGAAACGCTAAATATTGCTAGCCCTCAAAATTCCACTTTTTGACTGCTTCTTTATAACTTCTCCAAAATCAGCATTTTTGTTTTTTTAAAAAAATTCGCAACCAGATCAGCTTTTATCGCTGCCCCACCTTGGGCAATCTGATCGTCACCACCGCCTCGTCCACCAACATTTGCCAACTGGCGATTAAGTAATTCGCGAGCCGAAAGATTTGTCTCAGGGCCACAGGTGACAATTAGTACAATCTTTTTACCATCATAATTTGCCAACAGTGAAACTACCTTGTCTTTTTCCTTGAACTCGTTCCCCAAAGAGCGGATTTCATTAACAGAACGATTTTCAAAGGTTTTCAGAATAATTTTGAGGTCATCAATTTCTTCAGCATTTGCAAGTAAATCTTGGGCTTCAAAAGCAGAATACGCTAAACGAAGCTGGCGCAATTCCTTCTCAGCCGCGTGTAATTGGGATGTTTGTTTTCCCACTAATTCAACTACATCCTGCGGATGCGCGCTCAAATTCGCAGCCAAGGTGGTGGCAACTTCCTGGTATTGACGAAAATATTCCATCGCCTGGATGCCTGCTACAAAGTGGATACGCGTTTTCTGGTTGATCCGTTCAGTGCGGATGATTTTTATCGCTCCGATCATCCCAGTGCTTGTGCAGTGTGTAGCACCACATGCCGAGTAATCAAATCCATCAATTTCGATAATACGTATTTCGCCTTCCACTTTTGGTGGCCGCCGAAGAGGTACAGAGTTCGATCTCTTCAGCTTTTACAAAATAGCTCTTAACCGCCAGGTTTTCATAAACCATCTGATTAGCACTCACTTCGATACGATCCAAATCAGCGCGACTGAATTCGGAATCGGGCAGATCGATAGTGGTCGGGGCGTAACCGTGAATCCCCGAGGAAAGAGTTTCCAGATCAAATGCTTGCTGGAAGCAGCCGCTCATCAAATGCTGAGCAGTGTGATGCTGCATATGTCGAATACGGCGCTCGGTATCGATTGACGCACGGAGTAAGCCGGCGCCAGGTTCACCATCTAAAACGTGGACCACTGCCTCACCTTCATCAGTTTTGATAACATCAACCACGCGGGCATTCCCCAATGATCCAGTATCGTGCTCCTGCCCTCCACCGGTTGGGTAGAAATATGTACCGTCCAGAATCACACCCAATTTCCCGTCAGGGAGTACCTGGCGTTCCTGAATTTCAGTTTCAAATTCTAAAGTGAGAGGATCGCTGAGATAAAGTAACTGTGGATTCATAAACACCTGCAAAATGTTATCATTGAGGTAACTGCTCAGCCTGTAGATTGTGGGGGTGTTCACAAAAAAAATGGTATCATTTTTTTTGTGAACACCCCGCTCCAGGGTAGCTGAGTAGTTACTTATTGAGATAAGATGAAAAACAAAGTCAGCCCTGTAACACGTAGCAAAAACGAAGCGCGTGCCAATTATAACCGCCTGAGCCGCTGGTATGACTGGATTGCCGCCAGTGAAACCAAATTTCGTCAAATGGGAGTACAAGCCTTGGATGTGGAACCAGGGGAACGAGTGCTGGAAATCGGCTTTGGCACCGGAAGCTGTCTAATGGATTTTGCCCAACGAGTAGGGCAGGATGGTTTCGTTTGCGGAATCGATCTTTCGGATGGGATGGCTGCGGTGGCGAAAAAACGTTTGGACGAGGCTGGATTGGACCAACCAGTATCCTTGATCCTTGGGGATGCAATTCAGCCTCCCTTTGGAGTTGGCTGCTTTGACGCCATTTTCATGAGTTTCACCCTGGAGTTATTCGATAACCCTGAAATTCCGCGGGTCCTACACCAATGCCGTGATATTTTGAGCCCTAATGGACGGCTGGGGATCGTTTCACTGGTCATAACCGAGCAGCCCAATTTTGCCGAACGAACCTACGAGTGGGTTCACGCAAAAATGCCGGTCACCGTCGACTGTCGTCCGATCAAAGCGCAGGCTGCCCTGCGAGAAGGGGGTTTTAAAATCACGGAAGTAATCTCAAAAAAGATGTGGGGGCTGCCAATACAGATTATTGTTGGTAATAAATAATCTATTCGTCGATTTTACCCCCTCTTGGTTTGATATAATCCAGGCATGTCCCTAACCATCGAGCAAGTCCAACATATTGCCAATTTAGCCCGACTGGAACTTACAGATGAAGAGCTGGCTCGCTACCGAGAGCAAATCTCTACGATTCTGGATCACTTCGAAGAGTTGCAAAGCATTGATTCCGCAACAATCCCTGCAACATCCAGCGTATCAACTGAAGAAAGCCGGTTGCGAATCGATCAATCCCGCCCAGGTTTGGAGCTAGACGATCTACTTGGTAACGCACCCGACACGGAAGAACGGCAATTTAAGGTGCCGCCAATATTTGAGTAGGAAAGGTGCCAGGTGTCAGATAACTGGTAACACCAAATCATCATCAACTAATCTCTGGTTTCCTGATCCCTAATCACCCATGAAAGCCCATGACTGACCTCACCTCCCTCCCCCTCACCGAAACCATCTCTGGCTTGCAGCGTGGCGATTTCTCATCCCGCGAATTGACCCAGGCATACCTGGATCGCATCGAAACGCTCGAGCCCACGCTGCAAGCCTTCATTACGCTGACGCCTGAATTCGCACTGCAGCAAGCTGATGTTGCCGACAAAAAACTGTCTGATTTGCGCAATCAGCAACCTGAACGGAGCGCCGCGCAGTTGAAGGATATTGCACTTCTTGGGGTACCAATCGCAATTAAAGATGTGCTCGCCACCAAAAATATCCGCACGACCGCGGGATCACGGATCCTTGAGAATTTTGTGCCGCCCTATGATGCGACTGCCGTTGAGCGCCTCATCAAAGGTGGCGTGGTGGTCTTGGGGAAAACCAACACCGATGAATTCGCAATGGGGTCTTCCACGGAAAATTCCGGGTTTCACACCACCCACAATCCTTGGGATCTAACCCGCGTACCCGGCGGCTCTAGTGGAGGCAGCGCTGCCGCAATTGCTGCCCGAATGGCACCTCTGGCACTGGGCACAGATACCGGTGGCAGCGTCCGACAGCCCGCCTCGTTTTGCGGGGTCACTGGATTGAAACCCACATATGGACGTGTCTCACGCTATGGATTGATCGCTTATGGCTCTTCACTAGATGTAATTGGCGCGTTGGCACAGTCGGCCCAAGATGTGGCAGTGATTTTTAATATCATTGCTGGACACGATCCCCTAGATGCGACCAGCACCGCTCATCCTAAGGCTGAGATCAGATTAAATGGTTCGCAATCCCTCACAAAGCTGCGTGTGGGCATCCCGGTGGAATATTTTGGGTCTGGCATCCAACCCGAGGTTGAATCAGCCGTCCGAAAGGCAATTGACGAACTGCAATCCTTGGGTGCCGAAATTCTCGAGATCAGCTTGCCGCACACAAAATACGCTGTGCCGGTTTATTATTTGATAGCGCCTGCGGAGGCTTCTGCCAATCTGGCCCGCTTTGACGGCGTCCGTTACGGTCCTCGATCTGAGACGAATGCCATGTGGGATGTTTTTCGTAAAACCCGCGGCCAGCATTTTGGGCGGGAAGTCAAGCGCCGCATCATGCTGGGGACTTATGCACTCTCAGCAGGTTATTATGATGCCTATTACGGCAAAGCCCAAAAGGTGCGCACCCTCATTCGGCATGACTTTGAAACCGTCTTCGAGAATGTCGATTTGATCGCTGCGCCGGTAGCTCCAACAACGGCTTTCAAAATTGGTGGCCACAGCGGTGATCCTTTGTCGATGTACCTGGAAGATATTTTCACCCTGCCTGCAAACCTGGCTGGTGTACCTGGCTTAGCCTTCCCGGTGGGATTCGATCTTGAAGGGCTGCCCATTGGTATGCAGTTGATGGGTTCGCATTTCAGAGAAGATTTGCTCTTGCAGGCAGCCCATGCTTATCAACAGATCACAGATTGGCATCAGCAGAAACCAAACCTAAAAATCTAAATTTCGCCACAATTTCCGTAATTCATTTTTATTCGTTTACTGAACAAGGGAAGAACGATGGATGACTCAACCGCCACAAGCACGGGGCCTATCGACGCAGCGGGGGAAAAGTCACAGCTCTATCGCATACTGGCCCGTGCGAATCAAATTGCCAGCACTACAGAGTTAGACGAATTATTAAATGAAATGTTGGATCTGATCGCGCTAATTTGCGGCGCAGATTCGGGTACCTTATATTTACTCGAAAAAGAAACCAACGAGTTGATTTTCAAAGTCATCCATGGGGGTGACGAGAATGTTAAACTTATGGGGCAAAGGATATCCACTTCTGAGGGGATCGCTGGAAAAACTTTTAGAGAAGCGAAACCAATTGTTGTTGAAGACCTAAAAAATGATCCTCATTGGATGGGCCCAGTGGGTGATTTTCAAAAAGAACTCCAGAACACGATTTCTTTTCCGCTGCTGCTCCGAGGGGAGGCGATCGGTGTCGTTCAGGTTTTTAATTACAGCCACGCCCCCTTGCAGATCGTGCAATTACTTGGTAACCGTATGGCTTCAGAAATTGAAAAAGCGGTTTTGCTGGAAGCCAGTGAACAGCGAGGACAAAGGCTGGAAACTTTGATTAGTATTATCAAGGAGATCAGCTCAACTTTAGACCGCGATCAAATTTTAAACGGGATTATCGAAGCGGCCAGAGAGCTACTCCATTCAGAAGCTGCCTCCCTCTTTTTATTGGACGAGGCCACTGGCGATTTAATTTTTAAGCATTGCCCGAAATATCAACCAGACCAGTCTGCCCCGAATTCGTATCCCTGCCGGGCAAGGCATTATCGGTCACGTGATCGAAACGGGCGAAACTGTTCTCGTAACTGATACCAAAACGGATGATCGTCATTATGATGGCGTGGACCAAACCACTGGCACAGAGACGCGCTCTATTTTGGCCGTTCCCCTGCGGACGCCTACCATCATCCTGGGACAAGAGCGCGGCACTACCGAATCGCAAATCATTGGTGGTCTCGAAGCTATAAACAAACTTGAAGGCACCTTCAATAATGAAGATATTCAATTGCTCACCGCACTGGCAGATCAAGCTGCCAGTGTGCTTTTACTGGCCCGCTTATATGCAGATGCCAACGAACTTTTTCTCGATACTATCCAAGCCATCACGGCAGCTATCGACGCCAAAGATCCTTACACCCGTGGCCACTCTCAACGTGTGAGTGAATTTTCTATGGTTTTGGCACAGGAATTAAACCTCCCACCAGAAACAGTTCATCATATCCGCGTAGGCGGTCTGCTGCACGATGTCGGCAAAATTGGAGTACCAGATGCTATTCTTACCAAACCTGGACGCCTGACGGACCATGAATTTAACAAAATGAAGGTACACCCCACAATTGGCACCATTATTATGGGGCAAGTCCGCATGCTGCAAGCTGAACTCCCTGCCCTGGCTGAACACCACGAACGGATGGACGGCAACGGTTACCCATCCGGACTAACGGACGAGCAGATTACCCTGGTGGGTCGCATTGTAGCGGTCGCTGACGTTTTTGATGCGCTCACTTCAAATCGACCTTACCGAGAAGCTCTCAGTGCCGAAGAAGCTTTGGAAATATTAAACAGTAACCGCGGCACACATCTGGACAGCCGATGTGTGGACGCGATGTTGAACGCGTATCTCAAGGGGAAAATCAAAACCCAAAGGGAGCAGGATCACCTACAAAACCAGTAATGAACATCTCTTGGTTTCAATTGGGACGTACAAATTCGAAATTCAGCAGATCACGAATTTGTATATTGAGCACACTGAAATGGTTGAAGTGTGCGGTCCTGCAACCAGATACATCCTTCAACGTGGTTCAGGATATTGAGGTTCATCTTATACTGTAATCTACTGATTTATATAAATCCAAAAGATTTACACTAAATCCAATTCCTGCCCTTTGATAACAGCCTGTGTCCGCCCGCGTACATTAAACTTGCGGTAAATACTGGAAGTATGTGCCTTTACCGTCCCCAAGGCCACAATCAATTTCTCTGCGATTTCCTGATTAGAAAGGCCTTCGGCCATTAATCCCAACACTTCCAATTCCCGCTCGCTGAGGGGATCGATCAACCCTTGAGCCTGAGTGTCAGGAAGTGGATGATCAGCAATTACAGAGTGTAGCTGCATCTTTGTGGCTGCCAGATTTTCGGGCATCCCAGGTGAGAGGGTGTGCTGGCTGGCGATCTCTTCAACCTTTTGAATAGCGGCTCTGGCAAACTCCGGGGTTTTCAGCGCAATTGCTAATTGAGCTTGAGTAAGATACCCGCTGACCAGGTTATCTGGATTGCCCCATAGCTTAGCGAGTGGAAAACCCACATCCAAATGCTGCTGGGCAGTATCGAACTCTCCTTGGGCCAATGCGAGTTCCGCCAATCCCATATACGCGCCGCCAGCCAACGGCAGTGCATTACCGGATGAACTCATTCCCAGGCGGAGAGCCCGCTCCAGTGTACCTTGGGCGAGTTCATATTGCTCATTTTTGACCTGCATATCACCCAGAGCACATAACGCTGGTACTGAAACGTGGATATTGCCCGCAGCTTCACCCTCCTGAGCAGCTTGTTCGAAAGCTATGGCTGCTTGGGAAAAGTTACCTCGCATAAAGTGCAGTCCTCCCAGCGTGAAGACCACCACACTGCGAATGGCCGCATCCTTTTCTGGGAGCAACGCCAGGGCTTGATCAGCTAACCCTTGGGCTGCTTCAATCTGACCACCCACCGCTGCCATATATGCCTGGATCGCGGTCAAGTGTCCGCATATTTCTGGACTATCATTTTGCAATTTGTTAAATTTGCTGCAAAAGAGGCAGCAATTGTTGGTGTTGGCCGCTGAGCAATAAACTCCAGGCCAGGTAGACGGACACCCAGGGACGTTGTGTCAACCACTCTTCAGGGAATTGTCCCAACCACCCGAACAGGGTGATCATCTCTCCACGAATCAGCAAAGCCAGGGCGTTTTCTTCGATTAAGTCGGCAGCCAGCTTAAAATCCGGCGCGTTCAGGGCATGGGTCATCGCTTCTGCCAGATAGCCTTGATCCTGGAACCAGCGCGCCGCTTTCTGATGAAGTGCTGGTATCCGTTCTGGATGCGCGCGTTCCAACCTTTGAATTAAGGCTTCAGCAAAGAGTGAGTGATAACGATACCAAGTTCGCTCATCATCCAGGGGCAGCAGGTAAAGATTGGCTTGTTCCAGATACTCAAGGGTGGCTTGAGATTGATCGGAAGGCCAAGTGCAGAGGATTGCACTTAGATCCGCGCTGATGCGATCCAGTATGCAAGTTTGAAGTAAAAACTCTTGAACGTGCTCCGACTGCTGCTCGAAAATCTCAGTGATCAGGTAGTCAAAAATATAACGGTGGCTGCCACTGAACGAGTCGATAAAATTCTGCGGATCTTGCTGACCTTGCATAGAAATTGCGGCCATCTGCAATCCGGCAATCCAGCCTTCGGTGCGGGTTTCGAGTGTCGTGATCTGTTCTATTGAAAGTTTCAGACCGGCAACTTGCTGGAAGAAAGCTGCCCCTTCATCTCGGGTGAAGCGCAAATCATCTATCCGAAATTCAGTTAACTGCCCACGGGCGCGCCAACGATGCAAGGGGATAGGCGGCTCTTCACGGGTGGCGATCACTAGATGCACATCTGGAGGCAAATGCTCAATGAGAAAGGCTAGCCCCTCATGAACGATCGCAGCCTGCATCCAGTGGTAATCATCCAAGACCAGGAGTAAATCTCCGGGGAACGTGACCAACTCATTTAACAGCGGGGTCAGCATGATCTCGACTGGAAGGGTCTGCGGAGCATTCATCGCTGCCAGGGTCGCTGCCCCAATTTGGGGTTGAACGGTCTGTAAGGCAGAGATTAGATATTGCCAAAAACGGGTGGGGTCATTGTCGGCTTCGTCCAAACCCAACCAGGCAACGCTAAAAGTTGCGCGGTCCACTTGACCCAACCAGGAACTCAACAGGGATGTTTTGCCAAACCCAGCCGGGGCTGAGATTAAAGTTAGACGGGTGCGTAAGGCATCATCCAGGCGCAGATACAAGCGCGGCCTGAGGATCAGATTTTGGGAAGGGGGAATATGCAGTTTAGTAGTCAGGATGGGGAGGGCAGCCATTAGGCAATTATAGCCGTTAATTTGAGGGAAGCAAAATTTTGGATGTTAAAAAAAGAGACACCTTGAACAGGCGTCTCTCAAGTTCGATTATATAATTCTTAGTACGATTCGTTTGAGTGCGAAATCTCCAAATCGTTGACGCGGATGAATTTAGGTACCACGACCGCGGTGGGATTGCGAGCGCCATAACTGTTAGAGGTGTTGTAGGCTACGGTCTTATTCGAGAGCCAGGCGACTTTATCGCCGAAGACATCCAGCAGGCTTTGAGTCAGGCGCACATTGTAAGGCACCACCACAGAACCATCATTTTTGAGCAGCAGCGCGCCAAAACGAGAACTTGCCGTGACCAGACCCGCCGAGGGGTTGACGATATTCATATAATGCAAAAAGGGGATATAGAGAATATCCTTTTCTCGAGGCTGTGCGATCAGCTCACACAGGGAGTTGACTTCCTGGTTACCAGCGGCCAGGGATAAGCTATTGTGCATCACTGTGTGCCCGGTGGCTTTGGCACCGAATTCATCGGCCTCATCCTGAGACCAGATAAATCCCTGGAAGACGCCGTCCTGGAAAAGGGGGTAGTGTTTCCGGTCAATTCCCATGAAATCTTGCTTGAAAGGAAAGGTTTCCAACCGGGTGGGATCATCGCTAAGATTGACTTTCTCGGAGAGTACTTTTTGACCAACTTTTTCTTCACTCAAGAAGGAGTAGCCGCGCTTCATCAGACCACCATTGTAGGCAATATAGTTCATAAAATAGAGCATCTCGGCGGTGGCAGCGGGTCCGAAGACGATATCGTAACTGCCTAAGGGAATCTGCTGGGGTTCATCATTTTGGTACCGTTCTACAAGGAATGCCAAATCAGCATTCAAAGCTACGGGATCCAACTCGGATTTCTGTTGGGCCGATTGTTCAGCAATCACTTCCCATTTGAGTTTTTCGTGCGAGAGCACAACGGTCACCTGGGCATCGGAAGTTTTAAAATACTGCACATACTCAGTTTTGGTATTGATTTGCGCAATCGTATTCGCCCCATTGGAGAAGATGCCCGAAAGTTTGATGTCCTCAGTTTCAAGATCTTTGGCAGCCAGATTGAAATAATCGAGACGATCTTCGTTGCTGAGTTTAGCCAATTTAGGGTCATATCCGTCGTCATCGATGAAATCGGCAGTCAACTCGGGAATGGTGGGCTGGTAGCTCAAAGGCATGGCATGCTGCACCATCTCGGCGGCGGTGTCGATGCCCTGTTTCATCTCATCGAGTTTATCCAGGTTCGTGATCATCTCATAGCTGGCGCGCTTTTTACCGTCATAGGCAATCGCTTCCAAACGGATGAGATGTTCGTTGGTGTTCAGCGAGATGGCTGAATTGGCAAAACGCATCAAGTAGCTATCTTCCTCGTGATAGAAAATTACAACTTCGTAACCTTTATCCAGGGCATATTCGCGCAGGGTGCGCAGGGTTTCTAAGATTCTGTCTTTCACAGCTATTCTCCTATCCTGACATTGTCGAAGCGGCAAACCGGGACTCCATGCCCCAACTGCATAACCTGGTTAGGTTGACCTTTCCCACAGTTATCCACAAATTGAACTTTCCAGGTCGATTGGTCACCCACTGCTGAGAGCGCGTTCCAGAAATGAACGGTATCATCCTTATAGGTGGAATTTTTAACCACATCAGTGATCTCGCCATCTTCCACAAGCCAACCGATCTCGGTCGCAAAGTGGAATTGCTCACGATTGGAGCCAATTGACCAGCTTTTATCCCCATCTAGGATAATGCCCTTTTCGGTTTTTTTGACGATATCCTCCAATGTGCCGTCAATACCGGGATCAATATTGATATTGGTCATGCGTTCGATGGGCACCCGATAGAAGGAGGTCGCCCGATTGGTCCCGCCGCTTTCTTCAAAGATGCGTTTCCGAGCCTTAGCATTGGCCTCTTCAACCATCTGGCGTCCGGTGATAGCGCCTACTAAGATACCTTTGTCAATTAAGACCGTGTCTTTGGCGGGGATGCCGTCATCATCGAAGCCGAAGCTGCCCGGAGAATTGGTCAAAGTTGCATCAGCCCGGGCAGTGAGTTTTTTGGAGCCATATTGCAGCTTGCCGAAATCATCCAAGGTGACGAAGGAACCGCCCGCATAAGCCAGTTCATAGCCTAAAATCCGATCCAATTCTAGCGCGTGGCCAATCGTCTCATGGGTTTGCAGGTACATGATTCCCGGTAGCAGGATCACAGAACGATCCTCTTTGGGGCAAGGGTCAGCAACCAGAACCTGGTTCATCTCTTTGACGATGCGTGCCGCATTTCTGCTGAATTCTTCAATGTCGATTGATTCCCAACCGCGGGTTTCTCCCTGTTGACCAAGGCCAAACTTCCGTTCGTGAGATACACCCTCATTGTCCCGTCCTGAAACTCGCAATCCAGAAAACACCTCAGTGATCAGCTTTTCAATCTCGCTGCCTTCTGAATCCATGAAAACAATCTGCTTACGCATAAAGTTCAAGTCACAAGTTCGCTGCTCCACACCTTGCTGGTTGAGTTTCTCATCCATCGCTTTTAGAAAAGCAACTTTTTCAGCTAGTGAAACATCGAAGGGATTAATTTTACACGGACTTTCAAATTGGGCTTGGATAGCATCCTTTTCAGCCAGTCGTACCGGAAAAGTCACCCGTTCAGCGGCAACTCTGGCGTTATCAAAAGCCTTGTCGTAAAGAGCGCTCAAATCACCCAAATCCGAGGAGGCCGAAAATCCCCAGGCGCCTTTGTAGAGTACCCGGATGCCCACGCCGCTTTCCCGCGACGAGGTAGTCGTCTTGAGGTTACCATTCCACATCAGCAGGTAATTCTCTTCTTCAAAGGGATACCAACGAGTGTCCACATAAGTGGCGCCCATCCCTTTGAGACGCTCAATTTCTTGTTGTAGCTGTTTGCGCATTAAATTCTCCTTATTGAGTTTTCAAATCTGATAAATCGATTAGGCTTATTAAACTAACCGCAGAGCTTACAAAGATTATTGGAAGTTTTTTATCTCTGCGATGAATTTCGCAGGGTTCATAATTGGGGCGGGATGCGCACACCTTTATTTTCTCGTGTATCCAGTGGATCTTGAAAATCTCCAAAATCCACGGAATGCACTTCGTTTTGGGGAATATCGAGATGGTAATTGGGGTTGAACAGAATCGTCAGGCCAAACGCCAACCCTTCGAGATTCTTGATCTCTTCGAACTCATTCACAATTGTATTCAGTCGTGCAATGAAATCTCCCGCCTGCTCAGGCGATAATTGCAGCACAGCCTGAGAAGTGAGCATGGGAACCGACTTATGTTCACCTTCTTGGGTTTCTTCCAACCGATGCTGAAAACTTTTCTCCACGTTTGTTTGAGCAATCTCGAACATATTGGAGATAGAAGATAGGGCTAACGCCATCCCTTCATTCCGATCGAGTTTCGTATTTTTTGAAATATCAAAATCGGCCCGAATTTTCTTTGCACTTATCTGGTAGTGTTTCTCGATAATTCCCGATACAACCCTGGTTTCAGCAACCTGGATTAAACGATGCTTTTCGAGCAAATTGATATGGTAATACAGTTTTGTGGTGGGAATATCTAATTCTTCAGCTAATAATTTAACGGTTGTCAGACCCCCTGCGTCCGATACAAGCCCAATGTGCTCCAAAATTTGCACTCTGAGGGGATCACTAATCACCTTGAGTGTTTCTAAATCCGTAATCCGAATTTCTTCTTCAATTTTCATGGTCTATAAAAATTATTTTCAATCATTGTAATTAATTTAAATGACAAAAAGGATTTTATTTGAGATTTAAGCAAGTGTCAAGATTAGATAGATACCAGGAGGAAACACCCAGAAATTTGTTTTAAAACTCATCCCCGATTGATAAGTCCATTGAAAATAAGCAATAAAAATAACAGATGTTTGCAGTACCTGTGCGGCGGGTGGGTAGACACTTCAACTGGAGTCAGCATGCCTCTAACCCGCCAGCGCAGAAACGGCTGAATGCACAATCTAAATTAAATAATCTGCGCCTGGAAATAATAGCTATTATTTCCAGGCGCAGGACTGAGTTTTGTATTTATATGGCGCTAAAGAGTGCGAAGCAATACCATGCGGCTATTGCGCAGGCGGCTGCTGATCAATTCTGCAAGTTTCTTCATTACCCTGCAACTGCAATCCGTTTCCTCATCTAAAATTTCTTCAAATTTGATGCCAGGAATTGCCAGGACGCGAGTTTCTACTTCACAGGTAGCCGTGGATGTGTACCGATAAGGCGAAACAATGCCAGACCAGCCAAATGCCGAATTTGGATCACTCAACATTGCCACGGTTATATAGGTTGGCTTAGAGGTCAAATCTATACTGATTCGAACTTTCCCTTCCAGTAAAACATAAACCCATTCGGCTTTTTCCCCTTCTTCAAAAATCATTTCACCAAGGGTAAAGGTTTTCTCTTCCGCGATATTGGCAACCTTCACTATTAACCCTTCGGAAGCTCCTTCAAATAATTCGACATTACGCAAAGTTTCTACCTTATCCATTTCTATTCCTTTCAAAAAAGCATAATTTTATCCAATGAAACTTTAGCATAAACAAGCTTATTTCGTCAATGTGTCAAAGATTACCACATTTTTATGAACTCCTACCAATCACTGATTACAAACCAAATCTATATTTTGATCAATTTTTAATTGGCCATAAATGCCTCTAAAAAAGCAGCTCCCTTCCGTTTAGCGATACAGAAGGGAGCTAAAATTAATTTTCCAGGATCTATTAGAAACTTACAGAGTATGCTCAGCCTTGGGTCACTTTGGAAATTCTTTAGCGCAAAACCAATGGCAAATAAATTTTGTAATCCACAAGTTTCTCGGTAAACAAAGCAAATTCAGAGAAATGATCCAGCAAAATCGTAACGGTGTTATTAATGATATCCCGCGAAAGGGTAGTCATCTCAATCCATTGATTTGTGCCCTCGTCATACCGGCGCAGTTCTAAATCGAGTTCATTCGTTCCAGCTGACAGTTGATTTTCATCATATTGCAGCGTCAACGTGAAAGGCGATGATGGTTCAACAATTGGGTCGCCCAGATCGTCCATGACTTGCAATTGGAATGAAATCCCAGCAAACTCAAAATTACCAAAGGGTTGTGATGGGGTACTTTGCGGGGTGTATGTTAAAGTCAAAGGACCAGTGACGTTATCAGGAATAGCAAAGGTTAACACGCCATCCGCCGTGGTGATGCTCTCGCTGGGGTTCGCAACCATTTCTTCGTTCACGGTAACAGTTTTGCTGGCCTCTTGCTGACCAAGGTTGTTGGTAGCGGTAACCACAATCTGATACGTACCTGGCAAGTTGTAGGTATGCGCCACTGCGCCACCGTGAGCGCTGTTACCATCACCAAAATCCCACTGGTACGTGATAGGAGAGCCGCTGTCGACACGGGCAGCAAAGATGAGGGGTTCATCCAGAGCTGCTAAACTCCTGTTGACAATTTTAAGCCCTGCGATTGCTGTCGTCGCATCGTATTCATCCGCACCCATATCAACCGGCGGGGTTCCGTTGCCGGTATCGGGGGTGGAGGGGTTATCAATCTGGCGGTCAGCCCCCTCAAAATCTGTGGGGGTGCTCTCGGCGGTATCGTCATCACCATCAAAATCTGCGGCGTCTGCAGGCAAGGCTGTCTGATCACCGGCATCAATGGCGGGTGAAGTTGCTTGCAGGTGCAGATCGTCATCCAGGGTGCCGTAAACATCATCTGGGCCATCGGCATCCGCAAATAGTGGATCGCCTGTCAGGATATTGGTACCACCCGCAAAGCCGCCAGCCACGATACTGTAAGTTACTGTCGCGGCGGCCGTACCCTGTAAGGAAATATCGTTCCCCTGGTTATCCCATAAAATCGTATTGTAGATTTCTGTTTGGGTGCCAGATAAACTAACAATGCCGCCCCCATTATTACCGGTATTGCCCACGAAACTGCTGTTGACCACTTTCAACTTCTGTAAATTTGCGATACCCCCCGCGTTGTTTAGGGCGCGGTTACCACTGAAAGTGCAGTTGATCACCGTGAGGTAATCGGTATTGTAGACGGTCGCGAGCGCACCGCCATGATTGGTAGCATAGTTATCAATAAAGTTCAAATTGACCAGAGCGGGTGTTCCATAATAATTGAGCAAACCACCGCCCTTATCGTTGGGACCAATATCGGCATTTGCATATCCGCCTGTGATGGTAAAACCATCTAAAACGGCAGTTTCATCTAAAGGGTTTTGATAGGTAGATGCCGTGGTCACCACATGATAAGCGTTATCGGTTTTGCTGTTGGGATTGCCGATTTCTCCACTGAGCATCGTGACGTTCGCGCGGGGATTGCGTTGATGGCGGTAATCTTCGGTGCCGTTAAATCCCCCATAAATGGCAACCCCATGCTGAAGTTCGAAACTGGCTTCCCGGGTGGTGCCTGGCATATACAAACCCGCTGCGACCCAAATTTCTTCACCCGCTTCTGCTGCCGCGATGGCATCCTGCAGATCGTTGTAGGCATCTGCCCAGGAGGTGCCATCGTTGTCACCGCCCGCACTGAAATCCACATAATGACGCGGCTTGCCGAGCGTGATATTAACACCGGTGATTACCTCACCCGTATAGATAATCGGGTCTGGATTACCATCGCCATCTGCGTCATAATAAGTGATCGGCTCTCCGGGATCAGGCGGCCCGCCGGAATCATTGAGATCGTAAAACAAGCTGAGATAATAGCTTCCTGGCGGCCCGCCGCTGAAGATATAGTTAGCGCAAGGCCGGTCAGCAAGATATTGGTACGTAACCGGCTCTTGGTTGACGGCCAAATGCACGCCAATTTCGATCTGCCCAGTGCCTTGCGCGCCGCCCAGGTAACAGGCCATACCTTGAATATATTCGTCGGTCACGTCTTCCATCAAAATATCAATCCCGGTCAATGTTCCACCGCTAACCGTTACCGGATCGGGTGTACCATCAGCATTGGTATCGTACCAGCCAGAGGGTTCGCCAAATTCAGGGGGGCCTCCACCGCGCTCATAAATATCCAAAAATGCACTGATATAGTAGTCACCATCGGGTAAATCTGCCAAAACATAGGCGCCAGGGCCAGCGATATGCACGCTGTCAACCGGCCCTTCATTCAAGCTTAGATGCGCGCCAATAATCACTTCATGATTGGGATCCTGTCCGCCATTATATATTGCTGTTCCACTGATCGTTCCAGTTGTTACGGCAGCCTGACTTGTCAGTGGTAAGGCCATTACGACAGTCAATAGGACAAGTGCGAATAGAATTGGAAGGATAATTTTTACTCTCATGATTAATACTCCTTTTTGATTTGTTGGTTGGTATTTTTCTGGATCAACTCAATGATTTCATCCTGGTTTGTAAAGTGGATTTTTTCGCCAAAACCAACGGGTTCGATCACGCCGCACCAGCGTGGGGGGCTTTCGTTTAAATATTCAGCCCAGACCCGTACAATAAAAGTGATCGTTATACGTTTCGGCGAAAAATTCATAAAAACACATCTCCTCACAGCCAGAATCAAAATACGCTATGGCTCTGGACCATAGCGTATCAAAGTGACCTTACTGTTTTCTTACAGAAAAACTTAAATTAGCAAAAACTTAGTTTCTGGTCTCAAAAAGATGAATGATCTCCCGATTCGCTTTCACATTTTCCAAATATGTCCTTCGGAGCAAATCATCATCAATCGCAGCCGCGCGTTTTTTCAGCAAATCACGTGCCCGCTCTAATATTTCCGCAGACCTGGGATCCCCTGACTTTTTCAACGCTCGACAACAGATCAGGTAAATCCAGAAGGGCTGATCTTGTCCGATCAGTGGGGTTTCTTGCAGGGTGGGTAAAATTTCTTCGACATAGGACAGAGCTTGAAGGTCAGATCCCCTCTGCAAGGCCAAATCTACTAATCCAGCCAGCGGTTCTGGCTTCAGCTGCTCCTGCATCAACTCCAAATATAATTCCAATGCCTGTTGATAATTTTCCTGCGCCTGCTCATATTTTCCTAAAGCCGCGAGAACATGCCCCAAATTTTTGAATGCGACGGCCCGGATTTGGGGCAAGGCTGCGCTGAATTTCAGCGCCTGTTCCCCAATTTCCAACGCTTTGAGGTGATCGCCCATCAAATGATGCAGCAAACTCCCATTGGCAACAGCCCGCACTCGATTCGGTGATTGTTCATCCTTGAGCACGGCCAGCGCTTTTTCATAATACGCCAGTGCCGAACCGTAGTCGCCTAATTCACTGTGAAGCTGAGACAGCCCATCCAGGGATAAGCATTGCTGCTGAGAATGCTCGATGCGCAGATTGATTTCAAGGGACCGCTCAAGTAGTTTTTTGGCCTCGGCATATTTTCCTTGCCGGCGGAGAGCATCGCCCAGCGTTGGCAGGATTAATCCGACGCCTTCTTCATTGTTGATTTCATCCCGAATCTGCCAGGCTCGTTTGAGCAGCACTTCCGCTGGCTGGAATTTTCCCAAGGCGACATTTAGATGACCCAAATTGGCCAAAAGAACACCTTCGGCCAGACGATCTCCAATTTTTTGAGAAATTTCTAAACCTTTCTGGTAGAAATCAACGGCATGATGCAACTCGCCAAGATTTTGAGACAAGAGTCCCAGATTATTACAGGCTGAGAGTTCTCCTCGTAAATCCCCGACTTCACGATGGATCGCTAAGGCTTCTTCAAAATATGTTCGGCTCTTCAGGTAGTTGTTCTGCCAAAAACAAGCATTTCCCAAACAACGCACGATATCCCCCTCCATCGCTCTTAATCGATCTTGTTGTGCCAGAGACCGGGCTCTTTCTAAATGTTTACGCGCAATAGCCTGATCTTTCGCGCCTCTTCCCAGCAGTAAAAGGCTGGCTGCCTCAGTACCGGTTGCGCCACAAGATTGAGCGAGAAAAATTGATTTTTCCAAATTTTCAAACGCTGAAATATCATCCCCTAAAATCCAGTCATAGGCCGCCTTTCTCAATAAAATTTCAGCCTGTTCGGAATCCTTAAACTGATCCATCAAACGGATCAAATCATCTAGATCACTTTTTTGATTTTCGCGGTCGCCCAATAAATCATAGATTTTTTCCCGGGCTAAGAGCACGCGCAAACGTGTATCAAAATCTGCCGCGGGCGTTAATTCCAAGGCCCGACTCAGGTAACGCTGTGCGGTTGAATTGGCAAACTGCACGGCAGCCTGTTCCCCGGCTAAAATCGCATAATAACGTTCACGCTCGGGAACCTGTGCCTTCCCATAATGATCCGCCAGGGTTGGGTAGTAAGGAGCCAAAGCAGCCGCAAACTGACTCTCAATGGCCTTCGCCACCTGATGATGATAATGTTTCCGACGGACCTGGGGCAGCACATCATAAGCAACTTCAGTGTACCGGTCGTGGGCAATCGCAAATTCACTTTGCCCCGAACGCCGCGGTTCGATCACTAACGCCAAATCAATCAGCCGGTCTAATATAACCAGCAGGGTTTCCTCAGCTTGCTGGCTGGCCGCCTGCAGTACACCAAAATCAAACTCCCCGCCCATGACGGCAGCCAGATCGAAAACACACCGCTGAGATCGATCTAGGCCTTGTAAACGGGCTTCGATGGTTTTCCGGATCGTGGGCGGTAAAGATGGCTTTTCGTGATGGACCATCTGCCAGCCGCCGCTTTCATCCACATAAATTTGACCCTCATCGAACATATGCTGCAGCAAAGTCACCAGATAGAGCGGATGCCCACTGGTTTGCCGGGCGATTTCATCCCCCACTTCCGCGAGTGAATTATGGGCTAAACGTTGGATCAATTCATAAATATCTGCTCTTTGCAGCGTTTCAAGCTGCAGCAGCGCCATCCCTGAATCCCGATTTCGGATGACCGTCCGCAGGGGATGATCTGAAGAGATTTCTTCGGGACGGTAACTGACCATCACCTTGAGAAAACCTGATAAACGCGCCAGAGTCTCGCAGGCAACCTGTCCTATCCGGTTGGCATCGTCGATGAAAAGCAAGGTGGGGTTGGAGATGGATGATGAAACCAAGGCTGTCACCGCATCGTAAAGACGTTCTCTTTCTGCGGCGGCTGGCAGTTCTGATATTTCTGGCAGACCCGAAACCCGGTTCTCAATTTCCGGAAAAAGCAGAGCGAGCGCTGCCAGCCTGGGCCGAGAGAGCCTTTCCAAATTCTCAAGATGGATTAAAGGCTGTAGAACCGCAATCAGCGGGGCGAATGGAGAATGTTCTCCCGGTGCGATCCTGGTTCGCAGCACCTGAACTTGATTGGCAGCCAGATATCCCAAAAAAGCATCCGCCAATCGGGTTTTCCCGATCCCGGCAAGGCCTTCAACCAGGATCATCCGGGATTCAGGGTTCTTCCACTGTTCAACCAGCCAGGCATACTCCCGTTCACGCCCGACCAAGGGGGTTTCGCTCAAATTATAGGGGACTTCAAACAAGCGTCCCTCATAAATCGGCGGCGGGTAGCGCGGCACATCGGTGTTCGCCCACAGCGTGCCCCCTTGAATTTGCGCTGCGATCTTCACCGTATTTTCCAAAGGTTCCACCCCCAATTCGGCAGCCAATTCTTTTTTGCATCGTTCGAACAAGCGCAGAGATTGCGAGCGTTCTCCAGCAAAATAGTGATACAGCATCAAACGCACGTAAATTGTTTCGCGAAGCGGGTCTCTGTTCAAGGCTTCCTGACAGCGAGAAATTGCCAACCGGTAACGCCCCTGCCGGGCATAGGTTTCAGAAAGTTCCGTCAGCAGGCTGAGAAAACGCTCCTGAAAAAACTCACGTGTTGAAAAAGTCCAATCCGCGTACAAATCTTCTACCAGAAAATCACCGCGATACCATTCCCGCGCCTGTTCGAATGTTTGAATGGCTTCCAGTTGTTTCCCTGCCCGAACCTGGTGCTGTCCCTCGACGACCGCACGCTGAAATTCATCCACATCCAACCAGCACTGGCCTCCAAGCACGAAAATATAGCCCCCATCCACGGTTTGAACGAGTGACTTGCCTCCACCAAGCGCCCGCCGTAACTGGCTGATCCGTACATGCAAACGGCGGCGGGCGGTTTCTGGATCTTCATCCGGCCACAAAATATCGATGATTTGATCGCTGGATATCACCTGACCGTACCGCGCGCATAGTATTTTGCAAACCGCCCGCGTTTGTTGGGATTGCCAATCCTGATTTGTGAGGGGTTGCCCGTTTCGAAAAATTTCGAAAGGCCCCAATAAATGAATGCGTAATTTGGTCATTGGGTGCTATGTGATCCGTTATTTGACCAATTAAAGAAATCTGCGACTAGCCAGTTGATCTTTCCCACAGGGATTTTATCAACCGAATCTCACCCACATGGCGGACATTATCCATCAGCGCCATCGAGATCACCTGGTAGCGGGTAAAGTGCCCTTCAAAACCCGGGGCCGGTTCGGCGAGTTCTAGCATTGTGTTAGCAAGCAGGTTTTGGCGCACGGTATCATAAACTTCTTCGATGAATCCCAGCAGCAATCCCAGGTTGAATTTGGGCATTGCGGCAACTTCTTTCAGGGTGTATTCATTGACCGAACCCCAGCCGTCTCGCCCCAAGCCGCGGGGATCGTAACCTGTTCGTTCTGCGAAGCCGCCCGCGATCCAGCGTTCTTCATCGGAGGGTAAGCCCAAAGCCAGTTGAGTGAAGAACACATCCAGGATGCGAGCCATATGCCACAGATTGGTCGCGATGCTGTTGGCTTCGGCATCTGCAAGCCAGTGCAACCCCCCATCCGTGATACCAGTAACTGTACGTTTCAATCGGCGCAGGTTGTCATCGAGGTAGTCGATCATCACCTCGGGGCCGGTTAATTCGCCGTGGGGATGGAGCAACATTTGCATGTCCATAGTTTATTACCATTTATTTTTGTGAATTCGCTCTGGTTTGAAACGGTCAGGATGTTCTGGTTGCTGGGCTGGATATCCTAAAACAATCAATGAATGGGGCAGAACCTGCTCCGGCAAGCCGAACATTTCAGCGAGGCCTTCAACGCGCGCTTCGTGGGGATAAACGCCGGTCCACACGGCACCCAAACCAAGGCTGTGTGCAGCTAGCAATAGATTTTGGATCGCAGCAGAACAATCGATCACCCAATATCCGGGGGCAGTCTCGACCTCGAGATTCCCGCAGACCAGAATTGCCAACGGAGCATCTACAACCATTTGGGCAAATGGGGATACAACTGGGATTTTCTTTCGGATTTCGGGATCGGTGATGACCACAAATTCCCAAGATTGCTGGTTGCGGGCACTTGGTGCGGCCATCGCAGCTCTCAAGATTTCGGTGATCAGTTCTTCGGAGATGGGTTTATCCTGATATTCGCGAATACTTCTGCGCGTGTGAATGGCTTCGATGGTGTCCATATCTTCTCCTAAAAACAGGACACGGATCAACACGGATTTACACAAAAAAACATCGGTGTGAATCCGTGAAATCCGTGTCCCAGTAATTTTGAATGTGTATCCTAAATTTTCTCTACTCTAACCGCGGTAACCTTCGTCTCTGGGATTTTGGCGACCGGGTCGAGAGCTGGATTGGTGATCTCGTTGGTGGGGCTTTCCCAGAAGTGGAATGTCATCGAGCACACGCCCGAGGGGCAGGTATCGGTTACCTGGGCCTGCACCTTGATCTTCCCGCGCCGGGATTCAACTTCAACCCATTCGCCGTCCTCGATGCCAAATTGAGCAGCATCCGCGGGGCTGAGTTTGAGCCACTCGTTGCTGTCCAACTCTTCCAGGCCAGCCACCCGCCGGGTCATCGTAGCGGAGTGGTAATGATACAGGCTGCGGTCCGTGGTCAGGATCAGCGGATAATCGTCGTCGGCAATCTCCGCCGATTTTTTATAAGTCAGTGGGATGAACTGCCCCTTTCCATTCGGTCGAGCGAACTTCCCTTTATGGAGGAATTTCGTCCCTGGATCATTCTCATCCCGGCAAGGCCACTGCAAACCGATCTCTTCGATCCGCTTATGGGAAATGCCGCCATAAATCGGCGTGACTGCGGCAATTTCATCCATGATCTCTTTAGGGCCAGCAAATTCAAACCCCGGTTCACCCATCTTTTGGGCAATCTGGGAGGTTATCCACCAATCAGGTTTCGAATCACCTCTAGGTGGGATGGCCTTGCGAATACGCTGAACGCGCCGTTCTGTGTTGGTGAACGCGCCATCCTTTTCAGCAAAGGAAGCCGCCGGGAGGATCACATCCGCATATTGGGCTGTCTCAGAAATAAACAAGTCTTGGGCCACAAAGAAATCGAGTTTCTCCAAGGCTTCCTTGACATGTTTGGCATTCGCTTCGGTCAACAAGGGATTCTCACCGACCATGTACAGGGCTGTGACTTTGCCTTCGTATATGGCATCGAAGATTTCGGTGTGTGTCAGCCCAATTTTGTCGGACATCGGCTTGCCCCAGGCCTGTTCAAACTTGGCCTTGTTCTCGGGAACGGTAACATTCTGGTATCCGGGATACACGTTCGGCAATCCGCCCATATCGCAGGCACCCTGCACATTGTTTTGGCCTCGCAGCGGGTTGACGCCGGTGGATTCTTTACCGATATTGCCTGTTAACAGCGCCAGGTTGGCGACCGCCATCACGTTGTCTGTGCCGTGGGTGTGCTGGGTGATTCCCATGGCATAAAACAGGGCCGCCGGTTTATTAGTGGCGTAGGTATGGGCCACCTTGGTGACCTGCTCCCAAGGAACACCCGTAGTCTCTTCCACAAATTCGGGGGTGAAGGGTTCCAGTGATGCTTCGAACTCGTCAAAATTCTCGCAGCGCTCATCGATAAAGGCCTGATCTTGCAGCCCTTCTGCAAGGATATAGCGGCACATCCCCATCAGCAGAACCGTGTCGCTACCAGGTCTTGGTTGAATGAAAGTGTGCGCGGCGCGCTGCCAGGTCGATTTCCTTCGGATTGGCAACCAGCAGCGTTGCACCATTTTGAGCCGCTCGCCGCATTCGCTGCCCAATGACAGGATGAGCGTTCGTGGTGTTCGCACCGATCACGAAAATTGTTTTTGCGCCGTCAATCTCCTTGATGGAGTTGGTCATTGCGCCTGAGCCAAATGATGTGACCAGACCGGCCACAGTGGGGCTGTGTCAAAGCCGGGCGCAGTGGTCGACGGTATTCGTCCCCATCACTGCGCGCGTAAATTTTTGGATCAGGTAATTCTCTTCGAGGGTGCATTTGGCACTTGCCAGGGCGGCAAACTTATCGCCTTTGCTCTCGGTGAATTTGCTGGCAATCAATTCCAGGGCTTCGTCCCATTCTGCTTCGACAAACTCGCCGTTTTTCTTGATCAGCGGTTTGGTCAAACGATCGGGATGATTGATGAAGTTGAAGCCATAGCGTCCCTTGACGCACAAGCTGCCTTCATTGGTCGGACGTTCACGATCAGCCCGGACACTGACGACTTCATCACCGGAGACGCCCAGGTAGATACCGCAGCCGACACCGCAATACACGCAGGTGGTCTGCACTTCACGGGCCGCAAATTTTGGTTTCTTAGGAGCCAACGCTCCTACCGGGCAGCGGTCAACACACTCGCCGCAGGATTCGCAAATCGACTCGACAAAGGGCTTATTCCCAAAGGTGCCAACTACGGTTTTGACGCCGCGGTCGATAAATCCCAGCGCGCCTAAGCCCACGATTTCATCACAGGTGCGCACACAGATGCCGCAGATCACGCATTTATTCGGATCAAACTGGAAGAAGGGATTAGAGGCATCAATGGGCAAATCGCGTTCGGTTTTGCGCAGCCGTTCTAATCGATCAGGTTGGATGCCTAAATAAGCGGACACCGTCAGCAGGTCGCAGTCGTGGGCCGCAGCGCAGGCCAGACAGTCCATATGGTGATCGGCGATCAGGAGTTCCATCGCGATCTTGCGGGACTGGTAAATCACCGGGCTGTTGGTCTTGACATCAATCCCTTCTCGCACGGGTTCCAGGCACGACATCGTCATGCGTCCGCCATCGATCTCGACTCCACAAAGGCGGCAGGCACCCACTGGTTTCAAATCCGGATGATGGCACAGATGCGGGATGTATACATCATTTGCAAGAGCCGCATCGAGAATATTTTGGCCTTCCTGAGCAACGATTTCTTGCCCATCAATACTAAATCTAATTTCTTTGGTCATAGAGCATTTCCTCTACACGTCAACCAGTTCAATTTCGCCCGTCCGGATTTCCACTGAGAAAACTTTCGGCGGGCAGACTTCGTAGCACACGCCACATTTGTGGCAAAGCGACTGGTCAATATAATGCAGTTGTTTCTGTTCGCCGATGATAGCGCTCGTTGAGCAATTCCGACGACACAATCCACAACCAACACAGCTCTCCAGAATATGATAAGTGATGAATTCTTTGCACTGTTTGGCTGGACAGGCATTATGATGGATATGAGCTTCATACTCATCCCGGAAATATCGCAGGGTGGTCAAAACCGGATTTGGGGCGGTTTGCCCTAACCCACAGAGAGAGCCAGCTTTGATACCTTCAGCCAAATCTTCGAGAAGTTCGATATCCCCTGGTTTGCCACGGCCCTCAACAATGTCTACCAAAATGTCGAGCATTTGCTTGGTACCCAGGCGGCAGGGAACACATTTCCCGCAGGATTCTTTTTCGGTGAAATCCAGGAAGTAGCGGGCAACATCCACCATGCAGGTATCTTCATCCATGACGACCATGCCACCGGACCCCATCATCGAACCCGCTTCAATCAGTGAGTCATAATCAACCGGCGTATCGAGGAAAGATTCGGGCAGACAACCACCTGAAGGGCCACCAGTCTGGACAGCCTTGAACTTCTTGTTGGGGTCCAGCATCCCACCGCCGATATCATAGATGATCTCCCGCAGCGTGATGCCCATTGGGACTTCAACCAGACCACTATTCGCAATCTTTCCCGTCAGGGCAAATACCGCAGTCCCTTTGGATTTCTCGGTACCAATACTGGCGAACCAGTCCGCGCCATTATTGATGATCAAACGAACGTTGGCATACGTCTTGACGTTATTCAACAAGGTAGGTTTGCCATTCAGCCCTTTGATCGCCGGATAAGGCGGGCGGCTGCGGGGCATCCCGCGATTACCTTCGATGGAAGTAATCAAGGCTGTTTCCTCGCCACAGACAAACGCGCCAGCCCCGTGGAAAATATCGATATCGAAATCAAACTCACCACCCATGATCCCTTTTCCGAGATAACCTTTCTCACGCGCCTGGTCGATGGCAATTTGGAGGCGCTTGATCGCAAGGGGATACTCAGCCCGGCAGTAAATATAGCCTTGCTGGGCGCCGATCGCGAAACCGGCAATCACCATGCCTTCCAAAACGGCGTGGGGGTCACCTTCCAAAACAGAACGATCCATAAAAGCGCCGGGGTCACCTTCGTCTGCGTTACAAAGTACGTATTTTGTATCACCTGGAGCATCCTGGGTGAATTTCCATTTGCGACCAGTAGGGAAACCGCCACCACCACGACCACGCAAACCTGAATCCAGCACAGATTGCACAATGGCAGCGGGTGTCAGATCAAAAATAGCTTGTTTTAAAGCCTCGTACCCCCCCACAGCCAGATAGTCATCAATATTTTCAGGGTCGATCCGGCCGCAGTTTTGCAGGACTAACCGCTTTTGTTTGGAGTAGAAGGGAATATCGTGATAAGTGGGCAAACCTTCTTTCGTCGCTGGGTTTTTATAGAAAAGCTTTTCGACCGGTTCGCCACCATTTTTGAGTGATTTGGTGATTGCGGCGACATCTTTGGGTTGAACATTAGCATAGAAAGTGCCTTCGGGCTCTACAATCACAATCGGTCCTTGTTGGCACATCCCGTGACAACCGGTGAATTTAACTTCAATCCCGCTATCGACCAAACCTGCTTCCAATTCGGTCTGAATATCTGCGGATTTGGCCGATTTCACAGCCGGTCCCCCGACAAATGAGAACGGTTTCTTTATTCGCTGCCATTTTTACTCGCCTCCGCTTTTAAAAGTTTGCGGACCTTGTTCTTTGTCAGGTTGCCATGAACTTCTTCGTTGTAGGTCACTGCTGGAGCTAATGCACAACAACCGATGCAAGCCACCGTTTCGACAGTGTATTCCATATCCTCGGTGGTACCTTCGCCTTCTAACCCCACATTTGCTGTAATTTCTTCCAAAATCGCGGGAGCGCCACGTACATGACAGGCTGTTCCGCGGCAAACACAAATATAATTCCGTCCAGTTGGTTCGAAGCGGAACTGGGCGTAAAACGTGGCAACACCATAAATATCACTCTCTGGAACACGTGTAAAGCGGGCGATTTCACGCATCGAATCTTCTGGCAGAAACGTGTAATTTTCCTGAACTTTCTGCAAAATGGGAATGATCTCTTCCCGCTTTCCTTCAAAATTTGAGAAAATCGTGTGCAAAGCTTCTTCCATATGATCTCCTTTCTGAATTCAATCAGTGGGGACTTTGTCTTTATTGTGAAAAATATCACAATAAAGCTATTTTAACGTATAAAAGCTAAACGGGCAATTATTTAAATTGTCTGCAATTATTTTCAACCAAGTGGAATAAAAAATGAAGTGTCGAATTTCCTAATCTAGATAGGAAAAGTCATGTACTTTTAGATTTATTTCCCAACCGTTCAGGATGACTGTAAATTCGCATACTCCCCAATCTTACATAGCCTACCAATGTTATGTTCCAAGCGTTGGCCATCTCTACCGAAAGCGAAGTTGGTGAGGTCCGGGAGGCGACAATCGGGCAGCCCATCACCGCAGTTTTGCGCATCATTTCCGACGAAATTCGCCCTGTCACCAGCAATACTTGGTCCCGCGTTTCATAACCATACTTCAGACAGCAGCCAGTTAAACTTGTCAATGGTGTTGTGACGCCCGACATCTTCGACGATGGCAACTAATTCTTCTGTGAGGGGATCCAGTAAACCCGCGGCATGGACGCCTCTTGACCGAGCATACAGGCTGTTAGGAGGCTGCAATTTCCGAAAGGAGTGACGCAGCAATCCGGGGTCAAGGGTGATCACGCTATAGAGAGGTTCAATCCCCACTTCGGGGTTCGTGAAGGTTACACCTCCACCACAACCGGAGGTGATAATGGTGCGTGTGGGTTTTTCAAACGGGCGATTGAGCCAGACATCCACGCAGCAGCCCGCCTCACTCACATGCAGAATCTCGATCTCTTCCAGGTCATCGATCAAACCTTCATTTTTCAGGAAGCCCAGAGCCAGTAAATCCTGTTCCTGGGGGGTCGCCATGATAGTGGCGAGTTCGATTCCATTCACGTAAATACTGATCAGTGCTTCTTCAATGATCTCGCCATCATTCTGCGACCAAGTATCTTTACGGTATTCGTGCCATTGGGTGGGAATTGCGCCGGAGGACATGGGGCAATTATAACGGGTTAACAAAGAGGGTGGCTGCATAAAAAACAGCAGCCACCCTCTCAGAATTTCTAGTTTGCACTTTATTGCGAGGACATAAGCCCGATGCAATCTCCGAAAATTTGCGAGATTGCTACATCAGCCTCTGGTCTATTCGCTATGAAACGTTATTTTAGAACAATCCGGTCACTTGACCCGTCTCTAAGTCCAGGTCAACATCATAGTATACCGGTCGAGTGGGCAGGCCGGGCATCGTGCTCATTTGTCCAACCAAAGGATACAGGAAGCCAGCACCCACCGAGGCGCGGATATCGCGGATCGGCACAGTAAAGCCAGTTGGACGTCCTTTGAGCAGCGGATCGTGGCTGATGCTCAAGTGGGTCTTCGCCATGCACATGGGCAATTCATCAAAGCCGAGTTTGGTGTACAACTCAATCTTCTTCTCGGCTTCTTCGGAGTATTCCACGCCGTCAGCACCGTAGATTTCACGACAGATCGTTTCGATCTTATCTTTGATGCTCGTACCTTTGAGAGGATAGAGGAAATCGAAGTTGCTGGGTTTTTCACAAGCAGCCACCACAGCCTCAGCCAGCGCTTTAGCACCTAAACCGCCTTCCATCCAGTGGCGGGAAACAACAGCATCTTCAGCACCGGCGTCGATAGCCATCTTGCGAACAAGTTCTACCTCTGCAGAAGTATCATCTTTAAAGCTGTTGACCGCCACGACTACGGGGATGCCAAAGCTCTTTGCGTTATCAATATGGGCTACGAGGTTGGCTCCACCGGCTTCAAGTAATTCGAGATTCTCTTCCACATACTCTGGGGCTAGAGGAGCGCCAGCAATCACCTTGGGACCACCACCGTGCATCTTGAGGGCTCGCACGGTGGCAACCAGCACCACACAATTGGGGATCAAACCGGAGTAGCGGCATTTGATATTGAAGAATTTCTCCATACCAATATCAGCGCCGAAACCGGATTCTGTCACCACATAATCAGCTAGCTTGAGTGCAATCCGGTCAGCAATTATCGAACTATTTCCGTGGGCGATATTAGCAAATGGTCCAGCGTGGACGAAAGCGGGGGTACCTTCGAGTGTCTGCATCATGGTCGGCATGATGGCGTCCTTCATCAGGACTGTCATAGCACCCGCACAGCCAATATCTTCCGCGGTAACAGCCTCACCCGATTTGCTGGTAGCAATCACAATATTGCCAAAGCGTTCACGCATGTCGGCCAAATCTGTAGTCAGGGCCAGAATGGCCATGATCTCACTAGCAACGGTGATATCGTAACCGGTTTCGCGGGTGAACCCGGTCTCTTTCGGGCCTTGTCCAATCGTGATGCCGCGCAACATGCGGTCGTTAATGTCAACAACCCGGCGCCAAGTCAGGGTTTCGGGATCAATATCAAGGCGCACAAAGCGGGAGATCTCTTCATCGGTGAGATCATTAGGATCCGTCTTATCAATGCCTAGTTTTTTGAGTCGTTTAAGCATGGGAAGCGCAAATTTGCGGCTGCCATCTTTAGCAGGCGGACAAAGGCGACGGAAGAGGGCTTCATCACTTTGGCGGGATTTGTGGTACATGCGGGTGTCGATGGCTGCAGCAAGCAAGTTATTAGCAGCGGTGATGGCATGGATATCACCTGTCAGGTGCAGGTTGAAATCTTCCATCGGAACTACCTGGCTATAACCGCCCCCCGCGGCGCCACCCTTGATACCAAAAGTGGGTCCTTGGGAGGGTTGCCGGATGCAGGTAAATACATTCTTTCCCAAGTGAGCACCCAGCGCTTCTGACAGACCAACCATCGTGGTGGATTTGCCCTCCCCAAGCGGAGTTGGTGTGATGGCTGTCACATCGATATATTTGCCATCGGGAACATCCTTGAGGCGTTCGAGAATTTCGAGGCGAACTTTGGCTTTGTAATTGCCGTAGAGTTCAAGTTCATCGGGTAAAACCCCTACTTCTTCGGCAATCTTATCGACGCGTTTGATCAGGGGCAATTGGGCTTGTGCAATTTCGATGTCTGAGGGAACGGGTTGGAGCAATTTCAGAGGAACAGGCTCGAACTGGACCTTTGCATTCTTATACTTCGACATTGATTTCTCCTTTTCTTTGGTAGCGGAAAACAGATTAATATATCTCCAAAAAACCGACAAACCCTAATACGGGGTTTGTCAATTCATTAAACTTCGATCAGACCATGCGCGATCTTAGCTGCACGGACAGTGTTGCGCATCAACATAGCGATCGTCATGGGGCCTACGCCGCCAGGCGAGGGCGAAATCCAACCAGCGACTTCCTTGACCTCATCGAAGGCCACATCACCGGTGAGATAGTAACCCTTTTCTTTAGTTTCATCATCTATACGGTGTGTGCCAACGTCGATAACAGCCGCTCCCGGCTTGACCCAATCTTTTTTGACCATTTCAACTCGTCCAACTGCAGCGATCAAAATATCGGCTTGAGCACAAATTTCAGGTAAATTTTTGGTGCGCGAGTGACAAATGGTCACTGTGGCATTGCGTTTGACGAGCAGCAAGGCAGCAGGCATCCCAACAATATTGGAACGTCCCAAAACCACCGCGTTAGCCCCCTCAAATTCAACTCCGCTGTGCTCCAACAAATACATGCAGCCATCGGGTGTACATGGGACAAATAATGGCTCACGTCCTTTCTGCGCCAGACGTCCAATATTTATGGGGTGGAAACCATCAATATCTTTTTCAACGCTGATGGTGCGCAGCACAGCCTCTTCGTCCAGGTGCCAGGGTAAAGGTAACTGAACCAAAATCCCGTTCACCAATGGATTATCGTTCAATTCTTTGACTTTCTTCTCAACCTCCTCTTGAGAAGCATCTTTTGGCAGTGTATAGCTAAAGGATTCCATACCCAATCTTTTGCAGGTCCGCTGTTTCATGCCCACATAAACTTCTGAGGCTGGATCTTCACCTACTAGCAGAGTGGCTAATCCGGGAGGGGGGTGACCGGCAGCCACTAGTGCGGCCACTTCAGCTGCCGCAGCTTCACGCACTTCTTTCGCGATGGCTTTGCCGTCGATGAGTTTTGCTGTCATTGTTTTCTCCTATTTGAAATATTTTTTTGGACTAAGTACTATCGGACACTAATCCTATTCGAGATGGATACCATCCGTATTAGACAAATCTAACCCCTAAATGATACTGCTAAAGGCGGATTTCCCGCAAATCTTATTATGGCGAAAAATCGGAAACTACACAAGTTATTTTTGTCACCACCTAAGAGTAAATAATTCCTCAATGAGATGTTGCAATCCTATTACGTTTATCGTAAAATAAGAATGAGCGGCCCCTATGACCCAAAAAACAGCTTTTTTTTTCAAAATGTTGATGTCGATGCTTATGATAAGTACAGTCATAATGTACGGATCATACTGGATGATGCACAAAACTATATGGTAAAAGAATCGTCAGGAAATCATCCTGGCGATTTTTTTATTTTCCTATTCTAGGAGGCAAGGTATGACAGAACGCAAGAAAATCACGATTACAACCCTGTTCAACAAGGTAGCAAAAGGCGAACCCATCTCATGGCTGACATGCTACGACTACCCAACAGCTTATTTCCAGGAGCAGGCGGGGATCGATATGATCCTAGTCGGGGACAGTCTGGGGATGACGATGTTGGGTTACGACAAAACACTACCTGTCACGATGGAAGATATGATCCGGCATACGCAGGCTGTGCGCCGTGGAGCACCGACCGCTTTTCTGGTGGGCGATATGCCCTATATGAGCTATCAACCCAGTGATGAGAGTGCTATCCGCAACGCTGGTCGTTTTATGGCAGAAGCTGATTGCGATTGCATCAAACTAGAGGGCGGCGGCGAAATGGCAAACCGTATCGAAGCCATCGTCCAAGCTGGGATTCCGGCAATCGGCCACCTGGGATTGACCCCTCAGAGCGTAAGTGCCCTCGGAGGGTATAAAGTTCAGGGACGCGGCGCGCTTCAGGCCAAGAAAATTATTGAGGATGCCAAAACCCTCGAAAATGCCGGTGCATTTGCGATCCTTTTGGAGATGGTTCCAGACCGGGTATGTAAAATCATTACTGAACGCGCGGAAAATTGTTTGATCCTCAGCCTGGGATCCGGACCCGATGCACACGGACAGTTGTTGATCTACCATGATATGTTTGGGCTGTACCCCAAGTTCAAGCCGAAGATGGCGAAAGTTTTTGGGAATGCTGGAGAAGTGATCCTAAACGGCCTGAAGAGTTACGTCAACGAAGTGGGTGACAAAACATTCCCACAACCTGAAAATTGGTTCACTATCAAGGATGACGAGTTCGAAGACCTTTTGGAGTTGTTGAAATAATTTCACCACGAAGTCACGAAGACACAGAAACTTCACGACTTTGTATTTCATGGTAATAGAAAAAGGAGAACTATCTATGAGTGATTTACGTAATCGTCTGACCATCCCTTCAAGCAGGCTCGAAGACATTAACGCCATTTTTCTGGATCCCAACCAACGTGTCATCAGCGACTTGCTTGCGGTCGTAGAAAAATACGGTACCCCAGAAGAAATTAATGCTAAACACCGTGAAGCTCGTAAACATGAGAATTTACTCAAAAAGGTAGAATCTTCTAATCCTGAGCACCTCAAAGATTTGCAATGGCTGATAGAGCAGCGTGACCAGGGAGTATTCGTACCTGTCGCTGATTACCAGAAAAGTGTGCTTGGAGATAAAGCTTCTTCCACTAACTTCAAAGATGATTTTGCTGTCACTCTCGAAGTTTCAGCGCTGCAATATTTCCCTTGGGTAAGAGTGATGGCAGAACGCGCTATCAAAGACCGCACCTTAATTCCAGGGCGCTTTATCGCTGTCCGCAAAATGAAGGAATCCGAGGCAGATGGTGATCTACCTGCCATCATCGCCGCATTGGATATTATGGGCTGCTCGTTTGTGGAAACACTTGACACCAAAGGCACAGACGGGTCTAACATCCATTTGGGAGGGCCAGCCACCATCACGGGTTATTTTGGCGGTGTGGGACAACCTAATACCCACGCCCTCAAATGGCTGGATGAATTTTTGTATTACTACACCGAATATGGATTGCGCGAAGTGCTCAATATCAACCCTGGGACCGTTTTAGTCGGCTACCTGCTCTACAGATTAGGTGTGGACATCAATTTCAAAATTTCGGTCTTTATGGGCAACGACAATCCATACGCCGCATTTTGGACTTTGATTGGTGCCCAACTCTTCTGCAGGGATGACGGCACATCGCCACTAATTGGGTTTAACTGGTCAAACTCCGTTAATAACCATAGTATCGAGATCACTTCAGAATTCCGCAAAGCGCTGGGCTTCGAAGATGTGGTCCGTTTCGAGCACCATATTACTGAGACCTTCAAATCGATCGTGATACAGCCCTACGATCGACGAGAGGAATTGGTCGCCCTGGCGAATCATGTACCCAATATTTCAGCCAAGCACGAAGGCGGCATCCCCGAAATCAATTCAAAGCGGGATCACCCCTCGGATATTCTTGATTATTTCCGAGATAAAAGTGAAGTTATCGAAACCGGGGATTGGTCTGCCATGGAACAAAATTTCCTTGATAAGGTAGATGCTTGCAATTCAACCGCTCGCATGTTGACTGAAAAGGGATTGTCGTTTATCGCTGCTCAAAATTTGCATCGATGAAAGTTTAAGTAAAAAAGGACTGGCGGTGCTCGTTCCCTTTGCTTATGTTGCGGGATGCTGCCTAAAGCACTGCCAGTCCAAAAAGATTCGAAAAATCTCAGTTTAGCGCAACCGTCGTAGTTCCTGAAAACCCTGTTTCTCTTCTTTGGTCAGCTTTTTGGGGAGTTTGACTTCAACTTTGACCAATAAATCTCCGAATTTTTTAGGATCGCGCAGATTGGGCATGCCTAAGCCCTTCAATCGAAATGTTTGCCCATTATCAGTTTCAGGCGGGATTTTCAGTTTAACGCGCTTATTGATACCCGTTACTTCAATTTCTCCACCAAGGAGGGCATCATATAATCCAACCGGGACCGTTGTTCGCAGGTTATCCCCATCCCGCTCAAACAGAGGATGTGGAAGGATTTTTACTTTTAGGAACAAATCACCAGACTGTCCTCCTCGGGCACCGCGTCCACCCTGCCCTCTAAGCCGAACCTTTGACCCAGTTTTCACACCTGGGGGAATCTTCGCTTCAATCTTCCGGCCATCATCCCACTCCAAGACACGCTGGGTACCCTGATAAGCTTCTTCCATCGTAATGTCTATTGAATGTTCAGCATCTTGTCCACGTTGACGCCGCATGGGCTGTCCACCAAAATTTACACTTCCACCACGACCCGCTCCACCGAATAGCGTTTCGAAGAAATCTGAAAACCCACCTCCCCCCATGCCCCCAAGATTACCAAACATCTGCTCCAATTCTTCTTGTGAGACTTGTTGTGAATAACCACCACCTGACTGCTGCCAGGGATTCCAATTGAAATCTTCCGGCTGGCCACCCGCACGTCCATATTGCTGCCAATGGGTCCCAAATTGATCATACTTCTGACGTTTGTCCGGATCGGAAAGCACTTCGTTGGCTTCGTTGATTTCTTTGAATTTTTCTTCTGCAGTTGCATCACCCTTGTTCATATCTGGATGATACTGACGCGCCAACTTTCGGAAGGCTTTTTTGATTTCATCTTGCGAAGCGTTCCGTTCTACGCCCAGGGTTTTGTAATAATCTTTGTAATCCATAAACCAATCCGTAGAGTTTAGATTTTTATCAAAAAGTGGGCAGTTGAATTACCTGCCCACTTTTCTAATTATACAACTTATTTCTCGTTCGGGTTAGAACCGTTTCAGTTCACTTTCACCGCGATCTTCCGGGCTTTGGCCTGTTCCGCTTGGGGCAGGGTTAGGCGCAGGACGCCATCTTTATAAAGAGCATCGATCTTATCTTTAGCGACCGCATCTGAAATCCGGAAGCTGCGCTCGTAATCTCCAACCTCATATTCGGCCGCGGCCAGTGAGTACTCGTCCGGACTGTCAATCTGAGCATATCCCTTTACGTTGAGGATGTTTTTTTCCAGGGTGATTTCGATGGCATTCTCATCAATCCCTGGCATGTCCATCGCAATCATTATTTCATCACCGACTTCGTAAATATCAGCGCGTGGAACAAAACAACGGCATTCGCGGGTACGTTCATTATCTTCTTGAACTAACTCTTGTTCTTGAACTTCCATTTCTTTGGTTTCTGTTGTCATTTGGACGCCTCCAATCTTTTGATTTAACTTTCTGGTAACAAAGCATTATGAAGCTTTGACACTGATTTTTCTGGGTTTTTCAGCCTCAATTCGAGGTAGTTCGACTTTCAACACACCATTCTTGAAAGTTGCCTTCACCTTATCGACATCAACCGTATAGGGTAACTGGATATTACGACTGAATTCACCATATGGTCGTTCTCGGCGGTGATAACCAGCACCATCTGGCAACTCATCTGCATTGCGAACACCGCTGAGCGTTAGGGTATCTCTTGTAACATTGATTTCAAGTTCGTTTTTATTTACACCCGGAATTTCGGCGGTGATCAAAGCACTGTCTTCAGCAGCCCAGACATTCATTGCTGGGAAAGACGGCGCTTTGCGCTTACGATTGAGACGCATCACCAAATAAACGATTCATGTCTTTCTGTAAGCGATCCATTTCTCGCCAGATTGATGGGGTACGATATCTTCGGTACATCATCATGCCTCCTGAAAAAATTGTGTTTTGATTTGTGGTCTTTCAACCTAATCAAAATTTTAGACCTTCGTTGTTAAACCTAAATATGTAAATTGTAGGAAAAATATAAACAAATTGCGCTCCCAGAATCTACTTCAGATTTAGGGAATCTTTTAACTACTATAAAATATAAATATCTTCCCTTTCAGGCTGCGCGCAATATTGTCGCACCTTATTGGTTGTGGTAAAATGCACCCCGCTTGGGACGGAGTGATTCTCCTGATCTGCGTTTTGGAGGGGTGGCCGAGTGGACGAAGGCGCCTGTCTTGAAAACAGGTATGGAGCAATCCATCGTGGGTTCGAATCCCACCTCCTCCGCCTTACAAGTTTTATGGTTTGCTGTTTAGAAAACCCGAGTAGAGTTGACCAAACACCTGCCCTGATGGGCGGTGCCAGGGAAACCTTAACGAATGCCCATCTTCTTGATAGCCTGTTCAATCTCCCGGCATTCGATTAACAAATTAGGATATTCGAGTTCGTTCGCTGAACTTCAATTTCTGGGGGAGGTGCCAGAGTGGCTGATTGGGACCGCCTGCTAAGTGGTTGTCGGGGATAACTCGACCGTGGGTTCGAATCCCACCCTCCCCGCCATGCCCTCGTAGCTCAGTGGATAGAGCACTTGGTTGCGGACTAAGGGGTCGTGCGTTCGAGTCGCACCGAGGGCGCAAATGACAAAACCCTGGAGAAATCTCCAGGGTTTTGTTTTTGGAGACATATTTTGAACAATAACAAGCCCCAAATTTTGCTCACCAATGATGATGGTATTCATTCACCTGGATTATGGGCTGCCGCAGCTGCATTAGAAGCCATCGGATATGTGCATGTGGTTGCTCCCCGGGAACAATCTTCGGGGATGGGGCGCAGTCTGCCGTCCACATCTTCCGGCATCATTGAGCCACAGCAGCTCAACGTCAATGGCCGCGAGTGGACCGTGTACGCCGTCAGTGGTACCCCTGCCCAGGCTGTGCTACACGGCATATTCGAAATTGTGCCATGCAAACCTGATCTGGTAGTTTCCGGAATTAATTATGGCGAAAATTTGGGTTTGGGTGTAACGGTCTCTGGGACCGTAGGCGCCGCTTTAGAAGGGGCGGCATTAAAGATTCCTTCATTAGCAATCTCACTGGAAACCAAAATCGAGCACCATTTATCCTATTCAAATGAAGTTGATTTTTCAGCTGCAGCCTATTTTACGGCTCACTTTAGCCAACTTCTAATAGAGCAAAGTTTTCCTGACGATGTTGATGTGCTCAAAGTGGATATTCCCAGCAATGCCACACCTGAGAACTCACTGGGAGATTACGCGGCTTTCCAAGGTTAAGATGTTCGATGCCGTACCACCAAAGCGAAATTCATGGGCTGATCCAGCCCGGGTTGGTTACCGGTTTTCAGATGATATTCACAAAGCTCGGGAGGGGAGCGATATCCATACCGTACGCATCAAACGGCTAGTTTCTGTCACGCCCCTAAGTATGGATCTGACATCCCGGACAGATTTCAAGCAGGTGGAAGCTGCTCTTCGAAAATAAGAATTTCTATTTTAATTACTTATGTTCCGTATTCCTTACTAAGCCGCCCCTTCGACTGCGAACCAGAAGCAGACTGAACCGGGTTGAAGCATGTTTCCGCCGCGCTGCTCAGGGTGCTGGGTAACACGGTTTAAATTCAAGTCTCCAGAAATTTCTGGGGACTTATTTCATCCTTCAGGCTGCCAAAGCGCATCCAATATAAGTTGGTGGATATGCCCGTTCGTTGCCAGCACAGAACATGGGGGTCTCAAGAATTCTGGGGCACCGCGCACATCCGTAACCTTGCCACCCGCTTCCGTAACAATTAAAGCGCCAGCAGCAATATCGTACGATTGGATCTGCACCTCCCAAAATCCTTCTAAACGTCCTGCCGCAACATAACATAAATCTAAAGCAGCAGAGCCTAAACGTCGAACCCCCTGAGATTTCAGCGAGAGATTTGAGTAATGGTCCAGGTTATTATCTTGCCGGTTGCGTATATCGTATGGGAAACCCGTTACCAGCAAACTCTGGATTAATTCATCCGCAGTTGAGACCTGTAATTGCTCTCCGTTCAAGTGCGCACCTTTTCCGCGCTGCGCGGTATAGCACTCGTCACGCACAGGATCAAACACTACCCCCAACGTAATCTGGCCGTCTTCAACGTAGCCGAGTGAAACCGCGAAGAAGGGAATGCCATGCGCATAATTGACCGTGCCGTCTAATGGATCAATATGCCAGACATGACCATTTTTACCTTCAATCACACCGCTCTCTTCAGCCACGATATGATCATCCGGAAAGCGGCTGCGAATCGCTTTCAACAAAAAATCTTCGGAACGGCGGTCAATTTCTGTAACCAGGTCAATTTCACTCTTATGATCAATTTGAATATCCTGGTCCAATCCACTCAATAATATTTTTCCGGCCGCCCTGGCCCAGGTTTCCATTTCAGATAGGTTTGGCTTCATAAGTTCCTTCCACAAAAACTCCCGCCAGTAAAACTGGCGGGAGAATATTCTTTAGTTTAATTTTATCCCTAGCCCGATTTCTGTTGCTTATCAAGAATGGCGAAAAGTTCCTTCAACTCAATTTCGATTTGTTGACGATGGTGGCGCGCCTCTTCCAATAAGGCTTCGAATGCTGGTTTCTGCTCTTCAGGTAAAGTTTTCAGCAAACGTTCGGTGCGCGTAATCTGCGTGTTCTTGTGATGCAGTTTGCTTTCCAAACGTTCGCGGTAACCCTGATAGAACTCACTTTGGCTCATTGGGGCTGGCACCGTTGGGGGGCCTTGGGTGAGAATCTCTGCCACAGTCAGCAAAAATTCTTCAGTATCAACCGGTTTCTCCAAGAAACGTGCCGCACCCAAACTAAGGGCAAAGGCTTTATCTTCAGGCGTCACATATGTCGCCGAGAGAAATACCACCGGGATTTGGTTCGTCTTCGGGTCGGTGCGCAGTTTATGCATCAGCGCAAACCCATCCATTTTAGGCATCAAAATATCCGTGATCACCAAAGCGGGGCGCTGTTCGGCAATCCGCTCGATAGCTTCTTCTCCATTGGCTGCCGTAATCACCGGATATCCTTTGAAACGTAAGGTGACGGCCAATAAATCTAAAATATTGGGGACATCCTCAACCACGAGGATCGGGCCATAAGGGATATTCATAAAAACTCCAAACTATAAAAGGAGAAACTATTAATCATAATACAATCCAATTGTACCCTTTTTCAAATCGATGAAAACAACAGAATTGATAGGTGATATGTTTTACAGTTTGCCGCTCAAAATCAATTGGTGAATTGAGCCGCACGCCGGCCTAGACGGGGACCTTGAACGAATTTTCGAGGGGCCGCGGTTCAGCAGGTCAGGCCTCAGCTTTGAGTTCAGCTTGCAATTGCGCAAAGAAACCTTCGAGGTATTTGTGCCGCTCTTCGGCAAACACCTGGCCTGAGAGAGTAAACATACGATCTTTGAGCTTCTTGAGCTTGAAAAGATGCTCGTGATAGGGCGTGTGCGGCTCGCCAGGGAGTTTTTCTCCACTGCGCACAAACTGCTCCGATGGGGTTGAGAAAAGATGCTGTTGATCAAGCACCGCGTAAGCAATCACCCGCACAGCACCAATCGCTCCGATTGCATCGAGTTTATCGGCATCGAAGAGCACTTTGGCCTCAATCGATTCGGGCTGCTCGCGGTCATCTCGGAAACGATGCGCCCGGATGCAGTGCTGTACTTCAGCTATTCGATCTGGTTGCCAGCCTTCGGCTTCAAGAATCTGTTTGGCAAATTCCGCGGAAGCCAGTTGATGTTCGGCTCGGGAGTCACCTGTAAGAGGGCCTTCCGCATCGTGGAGGAGGGCCGCGGCGCGCACGATTTCCAGATCCGCACTTTCTGCTTGGGCTAAACGTTCGGCCATGCGGTAGACGCGTAAGATATGGTCATATCCATGGACAGGGTCATTTTCGGCGTACCAGGATTTTGCTTGTTCTAAATTTGGCATAAAATTTTTAGGGTTAGGAATATGGATATTTTGAGAGAGCAATCATTTATATGGAGATTAGCCTTCACAAAGCAGCGTTTGAACTTCTATTTTTAAGGATCACTAGGGCAGTTGGTGTAAGTTAAGTGGCCGGTTTATTTAAGTTGTCGCCCAACTGCTTAAAGTAATGCGGATGGTGCTCATAAACAGCCGCAAATTTCTGCCCGGCAACACTAGAAATTCAAAAATCCGGTAAAAAACAAGAGAGCACCGATGATTAATATCAGCAGACATCCGCAAGAAAATATCCGCGCTGTTAATTTGAATACAAATTTGATCACCATCCAAATGATGGCAACGACTAGGATAATCAATAAAATCGAGAATAATCCATCGGGCATATCAAACTCCGTTGTAATAAACTTTACCTTTTTTGATCACAGTCTGTACGAGGTTCGTCCCGAAGCGGTAACCCAAATGGCGGTAATCGGGCACATCAAGGATCAAAAGATCAGCCTGCTTTCCAGGGTTAAGCGAACCCACCCGTTCGGCCGCTCCGATTGCCACGGCAGCGTTGAGCGTGGCCGCGACAATCGCCTGCGCGGGTGTAAGTTTCAAATAACGGCAGGCCAAGGCGATAGCGAACTGCATACTCTCGCACCAGGCCGTTCCAGGATTGAGATCGGTAGCAATCGCCAGGATGGCATTGGCATCCAACAGTTCCTGCGCGGGAGTATAGTGGCCCTCGGCCAAACCAAAGGGTGTGCAGGGCAGCGAAACTGCAACCGTATTGGAAGCGCCCAGAGCTACAATATCGGTGGGCGAGGTGACTACCAGATGATCGGCAGAAGCGGCCCCGAGTTCAACTGCCAGGGAGGCACCGGCAAGGTTTTCGAACTCGTCGGCATGGATTTTTAGCGGGAACCCCAGATCTTTCGCGGTTTTGAGGATGCGGCGAGATTGATCCAAAGAGAAAGCGCCTCTCTCGCAGAAAACGTCAACAAATGGAGGCTGTTGGGTCAGGAGTTCAGGATTTTGGGTTGACCATCGCGCTTTTAGAGCAGGGAGCATTTCCGTGCAAATGAGATCAGCGTAACCTTCTGGATCATCTTTGAATTCGGCGGGAATGGCGTGCGCACCCAAAAATGTGGGAACAAGATCGAGCGGGCCTTCAGTATCTAAAGCCAGGATGGCGCGTAGCATTTTGAGTTCGGTTTCGGTTTCCAATCCATAGCCAGTTTTAGCTTCAGCCGTGGTGGTACCGAAAGCGAACATGCGCTGCAATCGGGAACGGGTTTCTGCAAGCAGTTGATCGAGGGAGGCGTCCCGAGTTTTACGCACCGTAGATACGATTCCCCCGCCGGCTTGCATAATTTCGAGGTAGGTTTTGCCTTGCAGGCGCATCTCAAATTCAGCAGCGCGGTCCCCTGCCCAAACCAAATGCGTATGCGGATCGACCAAACCTGGCATGACAACACGCCCAACGGCATCGAGTTGTTCCTCGTCTTCGAAAACAGCGCGCATTTCATCGCTGGGTCCGATCGCGATGATGGTTTCATCTTCGATGAGCACAGCCCCATTTTCGATGATGCCGAGGTTCCCCAGGTCACGCCCACGCTGGACGGAGCCGGGGATCGTCAGTAATTGTGAAGCAGAATGAATGAGCATAGAAATTCCTGGTAATAAAAAAATGGTGCGTGATGATAATTTTACCGCATCCAAAAAACAAAATTAGTCCATCTATTACCGACGCACTACCGGCAAATAAATATACTGCCAATCTCCGAGCTGGATTGTCGCCCGGTTGTTTTCTGGAATGACTTCCGGTGATGTTGTAGAGGCCGTCGTGCGCAATAATAAAGGTGTGCCAGCAACCAGTGAGTTGCTAAACTGTCCTGTGATGGTAAAGGTATAGGTTTCGCCGATTGCCAGATGGTCAATTTCCCAGGTATAACGCGATCCACCTACCAATGTCACATTATTAGGTACAGCCTGCCAATTGGTGTTGGCGATTTCGTCTGGAATAGTGTTGACCAGCGTAATCTCATCGGCGTCAAGAGCCCCATTATTGCGTAACGTGATCGTATAAGTCACTGGAGCGCCGGGGAGGGTATCCGCTGATGAGAGCAAGGTCATGCTCACAGCCAAATCAGCAGCTTCGCCGCTTTCGATCAAAATCTGCGAAGTGTAGGGAGACAATGTAATATTGCCTGAAACAGGATATTGATTTAAATCTCTGTAGAGGAGGTTCCCCAAGTCAAAGGTTTTGTTTTGGGGCGTATCATTGTAAAAGATATGTGAAATTGGGGTTTCACCCGATCCCTGAGTGTACCAGTGTTCAACCGAACTGGCATCTTTACCACTGTAAGCTTGCCATGCTCCCAAAGTTTTATCGCCGCTCGAACGGATATGTGCAGAACGGTAAGGGCTGAAGAAAAAATTGTGATTGGATGTCCCTAAACCAGAGAGAGCATCCACTGACAATGTTCGAGCATCCTCGGAGAGGCTGAATAGAATATTATTGGAGTGAGGGTTTACGAAAGCAGGGGAACTACCCACAATCACCTGCGCCCCTGCATACGGATAGGTACGCCCATTGTTATACAGGGTGTTCCCGATTACCGTACCCGTTGAATTTTGGAACAAGATGCCATGCACCGTGCTGCTGATTACTGTATTGTTACTCAGTGAAACATCGTCAGAGTAATGATCGATATAAAATCCAAATCCGAATAACGCGTCAAAATTACTGTGGCAGCCATCGGTGTTGCCGATGGTGTTGACGATGATATTTTCACTAAACGTCAGGTCGTGGACAGGAGAACTATCCAAATTGTCTCGCCCAAAGGTGCGCACCCCGCCACAATCCCCTTTGGAAATACAGGCATCGATGATTACATTTTGCTCGAAAGTATTATTAAATCCGAACACATCAAATCCGTTATAACCGATCCGTTCCAAACGATTGCCGCTAAAAGTATTATTATTGCCGGTATCACTTGACTGTCCGATCTTCACCCGGATGCCGTCGCCGTCTTCGGTGCAGATCCCGCCGCTGGCTCCGCCATCATCGAAGTCGCAGCCCATGCCTGCCGATCCGAGGTTTTCAATGCGGGCAATGTCGCGGATCGTGTTATTGCTGTAAGTAGAATTTCGAGAGAAGGTGTTGATCCCCATCTGATTAGCACGTTCAATCAAATTGCCGCTAATTTCCTGATTGTAGCCACCCCGCCAGCCATCGACGCGGCCATCATTGGAACCCCACACCCAGGTTGCCAAATTAATGCCGATGCCATCCACATCTCGGATGGTATTGTTCCGCAGAATCAGGTCATGATTTTCGGTGGGGTGCAGGTTGGTGGGCGTGGCGATACCGTGATGATACCAACGCTCAATAGCCAGATTTTCAATCGTGACGTAAGCAATGGGGTCATCTAGATCAACCCCAAGCGTGACTCCGCCCCAGGAGCGTTCATCATCCGTCAGGATCACCGACCCCTCGATATTCGCGGGGGTTCCACTGGTCGAATATAAATACACTCGTTTTAACGCAACATCATAAAACCACTCGCCATCTTGATCGAGGGTATTGCGATGATTATTGAGGAAATATCCCCAGCCGGTGCAGCCGCCCCAACAATCCACAGGGTGACCTAAGTTGAGCGTACTCCCAGAACTGCTGCTGACCTGCCGATTGAGCACCGCCCAACGGATGCTCTTGATATGCAGCACCGCGCCACCCCAACTACCTGCCGGGAGTTGATGATCCGTGAGCTGCGTGCTGGATGGCTGGTCGTCAACAGTAGCATAACCGCCATCCGGTTGGTCAAGATTCGGCCAGCGCCCCAAAGTCAGGCGTTCATCTCCAAGCAAAAGCTGGTTGATGCCGTAAGCAAACTTGCCTGCGTTTGCTCCAGAATCGACGCGGCGTAATAAATATTCCCGGTTTCATGCACCCAACCAGAGATCGGCTGCGCGCCGGATAAATTTGGTTGATCCGCACAATCAGCGGGATACGATCCAAAAATAATCGGCTGCCCACTCGAACCAGATTTTGTTACCATCAACGGGTCTGCTCGCCACGTATCGCCACATTTGAACAATACCTGATCACCAGGCTGCAAATCCAATGTGTTGACTTTGGCGATCGTTTCAAACGGGCTGCCCTCCAACAAACCATTGTTGTCGTCATCCCCCATCGATTGAGAAATATAATACGTGGCTGCATCTGGTTCAGAGGGGTCTGCAACTACAGGAAACGTTCGAGCGACCGGGATGAGCAATATCGAAACCAATAAGATCAAGGTGATGGATTTGAATTTCATTTTGGCATTCCTTTGGCTAGGGTTTCACCTGCCCTAAATCGGGGTCGAGCATCAGAGATGAGACATCTACGGCTTCGAAAGCAGAGCCATAAACCTGACGAAGTTCTCGCAGCACATCATTATCCCAACGTTCATCGGGTACGCCCGAAATATACCAATCACTCCCATTATCCGCGACGACCAGACCGTAAGTTTTCATCGCCTGTAAGATCACCTGCACTTCAGGCGAAAATCCGGAAATATCGAAGTTTGCCCTCAACCGGAAACGCTGTCCCATCGGGGGATATTGGCTGCCCGTCAATGAAGATGCAAAATGCCGTGCCGGCCACATATAAGCTCTGCGAGTTTGCTCAACCGTAAACCGAATAGCGTGTTTGATCTCTCCCGCAGCAACTTCATCATATCGAACCAAACCTGGCAAAATTGGCAGCCCCGCAGCATCAGCGGAGGTCCAACCATCCGGACGCAGCGCGTAATCTTGCAAGTCGAAGATCGCACCCGATCCAGCATACCAGCTATCGGGTTCGAGGTGCGCCGCGTACAACTCGTACAGCAAGCAGTTATCACGGTCGAGGATCAAAATATGACGGTCACCGTTTCCATTTGGATCACCTTCGATTGGCGGGTTGGGCGGGATCGGGTAAGGGCCGGGGTCGCTCTCGTCTACATAGCCAAAAATCACATCCACTTTGTGTTGGGTGCCAGGCACGCTCACATAGGGGATGCCGATGGGGAAGCCCTCCCAGGTTCCGGAGCCAAAATCAGGGTGCAGGTGCGCTCCTGAAATTGGTGCAATCATGGCGGCTGAGTTGGGGTCCACGGGCAGCGTATCGATCGGTGTGTTCCAAACATGATCCACAGGGAAAACAGGACAGCCTTCCAGCACAGGGCTACTCGATCCAATAGAAATCAGCGGGAGGTATAAATTTGATTGAACCTGCGCTCGACCAGGCAGTAGGGAAGCGAGGAGGAGGATAAAAAACACAATGAGGAAAACCGGACGGAGAAGTTCTTTCTTGATCATCTTGGCTCATCCTTTATGGCCCTGAGGGGAATTGACCACCACCAGCAACTGTGCCGTTTTCAATATGGGGAATGCCGCCGTCACTCAGGATATTGCCATAGCTGTCGGTCACCCTGAAGGTATACGGGCCAGGCCCCATCCCTGGACTGGTTTGCACAAAGTAATTATAGGATGTGCGCGGCACGGTCACCCATTGACCCATATCATTGAGATATTCGAATTTTGCAATCGGGTTGCGATGGTTGCGAATCTGCACCGCCGTCCACCACTGGTTGCTGCCATCTTTGAAATGATAGGCCATCGGACCGCTCAGCTCGGGGCTGATCAATTGCCAGGTAATATCCACCCGACCCTGATATAACTCGGCGATTTCGGCGAAGGCTTCACGGCTCAAATCTAAATGCCCGGCCAGGCATTCGGGGCATAAATCCACGATGCGGATGGTCACTTCACCCTGGGGACCGTTGACATGAATATACGCCCCACAATACGCCGCATTGTCATATTCTTGGGCGTTCATCGCGGCGATCATCAAATCGTTCGGCGAAGGGTCAAATGAGCAAGCCCCGGCACCCGTAGCATAATACCAGGTGGCAATCCCATCATGGATTGGGTTTGAATTCTGCTGACCGAACACAATGGGCAGCCAAACCTGATGTCCATTATCAGCCTGCCCTCGTGAAGGAATCAAGATCAGCAAAACTAATACACAAATCAAGAATCCAAAAACAAGTTTCCGGCGAACAGATTTCATATTAACCTGATATTTCATCTTGGCGCTCCACACATGTGGATCTATCGGCGCATCAGCGGTAGAAAGACATCGTAATGCGGCCAAAAAGCATTATTGGATAGGCCAGACCAGCCCCCAACAGCGTTAAAACTTTTATGGGCAAAATACAGCCTGCCGCCGTTATAAGGGATCACGGCTTGATAACTGCTTGCACGGCCCGATAACGAATCCGTCAGCAATGTTGCGCTCTCCCAATTAGATGCGGTGATGGGATGGGGCGCGTACCGGAGGGTTTGAGATTCCACCCCGGAGGGTGCACGCCACCCCAAGGTGAGTGTAACACTCCCGGTACCCGTGATGGCTTCTGTCACCCGCAAATTGGTGACTGCTTCAGGCGGTGGATCGCCATATTCATCCGCGCCGATATCTGGCGCGAGCCCAATAGGACGGAGATCGCCATCAATATCATCGTACACATTTGCCAGTTCCACAGCTTGATCAATGGCATCTGTGGCGGTGGCGAGCAGGTGCAAATCGCCCATTACGGCATTGACAAACCAACTGGCTTGCGCCGTTGTCAGATTGCCAGTCAAAGTTCCAAGTGCACCGTCGCGCTCCCGCATCTGATGATTGACTAGATTATTGAAGATTACGGCATTCGTATTTGGGAAACGCCATTCAATCGATGAAAATGTGTTTCCTGAATCCGCCGTAAAAACCGTGTTATTCAACACCTGAGCATTGCAGGCATTCCACAGACAGATGCCGCAATCAAAGCCATATTGTGAGGCAAACAAATTCCCATCATTGGCGCTGACAAAATTGTTACGGATGATACCGCCGAAATCGTCAACATAGCCGCTTGCCAAGGGGCACAGTTCTTCAGGGTAGGTACGGCCCGTACCGCTGGTGACCAACCCCAAGCCGATACCGCGGGCATTATCGTTGAGCACATTGCGCTCGATGATGGTGTCGCGGCAGCCGCGCCACAGATGAATGCCATGCTCCGAGAGACCGCTCTCACACCAAAAGCTTGCGATCAAATTATCACGGATCATCCACCCCTGGGCCTGGTGGGCATCAATCCCGCCAGTATAGCAATTATCGCGGATATGGATCCGCCCTGCATCCGTGAGTTCGATATGCGAGCAGGCAATCACACCATCATCCGCAAAATAACCGAGAGAACCAGAAGCCGCAGGATTTATTTTGACCGCCTGCTGACCGGGATCAATAATATGGACGTTGTAGATCAGCGTGTTGAGCGTGTGGCTGCTCTCGGTCGACATCACATGGACGGGATGATCGTACGCCTCTCGGAGGGTTAGATCAGCGATGGTCACATCTGAAGCGACGATCTGAAATATCTCAGTGGTGATATAGTTGCCATCCAAAATAACCGCTGACCGCTCTCCGCTGGCAGACCGCACACTGACGTTGGGGGTGTCGATCCGTAAGTAAACGCCATTTAAAGGATACGTTCCATCAGCGATCAAGATTGTATCGCCCGGGCTGGCGTTGTTGACCGCGGATTGCAGAGATTCAACCGTATCAACATTATTAATATTTCCACTGGGGGGCGGCAACGGTTCACATTGGTCGGGAGCAATCTGAAGCTTCAACGGCTGCCTGGCTTCAACAATCGATCCAGCCGTTAAAACAGCGATCAAAAACATAAAAACAACCAAAATTCGCAACTTCATCTTTCCCTCCTTAAATCAATTTAACCCTGATTAGATTTACAGTTGAGCGGCTCGAATTCACTTTTCAGCAACCCATATTGCAAATCTCCATGGAAACTGCCATCTGGATTTTTTTTGTTCTCTCGGTAATGACCTTCGCGCGTAAACTTGCAGCGTTCGAGCACACGGTAGCTGCGGCTGTTGGTATCAGCACAATCACTGCGCACGCGATGGGCCTGTAAATGTTCAAAGATAAAACATAAGGTTGCTTTTACCGCTTCAGTAATATAGCCTTTACCTTCGTGGTTTACATCAACAGCATAGCCGATGCTAAATTCCGGAAGGTCCCAGTTGGTAGGGCCAATATAAATTTGTCCGGCCCAGTCATCCGAGTCTTTTTCGAAGACCCCCATAAAAAAACTGTTGCGGGCTATCCAGGCAGCAGACAACGCCCGCACGGTGGCCTCAGCATGTTCATCATCTCTCAACTGGTAGAGAACATTTCCCGACTCATACCGAGCGAGATGCTCCTGGTTGCGCAGACTAGCCGCGTAATACATCGGGCCATCACCTGCCTGATAAGGGCGTAAATATAAACGCTCGGTTTCGATTCGGTCAGGGATATCTAACAGCATTTTATCCATATTAAACCTTTATTTTCCGATAATTACCGCAGCACCATCAAATTTGGCAGGCCACTACCGATGCAAATAACGCGGCCGGGTCATATTCTCAGGTTTTAGCAAGTCTTCCAATTCTCCCTGACTCAAGTAACCTTTTTGCAACACGATCTCATAAACCGATTCCCCGGTTTCGAGGGCTTCTTTCGCAATCTCGCTGGATTTTTCATAACCCAGCACGGGATTGAGGGCCGTAACCAGCCCGATGCTGTTCTCAACATACCGGCGACAAACTTCGCGATTTGCGGTGATTCCACGAATACAGCGCTCCCCCAGGGTCTGGCAAGCCCGACCCAGCATATTGATCGATGAAAACAAATTGTAGGCAATCAAAGGTTCCATCACGTTGAGTTCCAACTGACCCGCCTCCGCTGCCATCGTCACGGCCACATCATTGCCGATAACCTGGAAAGCAACCTGATTGACTACCTCCGGGATGATGGGATTAACTTTGCCCGGCATAATCGAAGAACCCGGGGCACACCGCGGCAAATTGATCTCACCCAAACCAGCCCGCGGTCCCGAAGACATTAAACGCAGATCGTTGCAAATTTTCGACAGCTTCGTTGCCACTCGTTTGAGCACGCCCGAAAGCTGCACATACGCACCCGTATCTTGGGTGGCCTCAATCAGGTTGGCAGCTTTCGATACCGGGATTCCGGTCAGTTCGCGTAATTTCTGCGTCACCAGCGCGGCATACATCGGATGCGCATTCAAGCCCGTGCCAATGGCGGTGGCCCCCATATTGATCTCGCGGATCAGCGCTTGCGCCTCCAAGACACGTTGAATATCTTCGCCAATTGTGACCGCATAAGCATCAAATTCCTGACCCAACGTCATGGGCACCGCGTCCTGCAACTGGGTGCGGCCCATCTTAATAACGTCTGAAAATTCGGAACCTTTTTCAGCAAAATAGCCTTGTAGCACGGTCATTTGGGAGAGCAATCCTTCCAACTGCATATGTAAGGCTAGCCGCAAAGCCGTGGGATAAACATCGTTAGTCGATTGCGACATATTGGCATGATTGTTGGGATGCACACGATCGTAAGTTCCTAATTCACCGCCCAAAATCTCGTTGGCGCGGTTGGCGATCACTTCGTTAGCATTCATATTCGTGGAGGTCCCCGCGCCACCCTGAATGGCATCTACAGCGAAGGCTTCGCGAAACTCCCCTGCCAAGATTTCATCACAAGCCTGGGCAATTACAGTGGCAATCTCATCGTCTAATAACCCGAGTTGAGCGTTTGTCAGTGCCGCTGATTTTTTTACATAAGCCAACGCGGCAATAAACTGTGGATAATGAGAAATCGGGATGCGCGTAATCTCAAAATTTTCTAAGGCCCGCAGCGTTTGGATGCCATAATATTCGCCGGCAGGCACTTCCCGTTGACCTAAAAGATCATGTTCTGTACGTGTAATTTCCATTATTTCCTCATGAGGATTTTTTAGATTTTTATGATTTGGACCACGGATTCCCGAAGCCCCTGGATATCCGCGTGCCCAAAGGTTCGCCTCGGCATACTGCGATCAGGCTTCCGGGTTGGCTGCCGCCAAAAATGGAGATTTCAAGTCCCTTAATTTCTTCTGTCAATTTCAGCATCTCTTGAACTTTGCTGAACATCCCCCCAGTGACATCCGTTGATGCGGAACCCCTTATCGAGGGCGCTATCTCAGTCCAATTTTGAGGCGTAATTTCGGGAATCAATTGTGTGCAAGCCGGATAATCAGCCCAAACGCCTTCATCAATCCCCGCCAGCAATATTTTCTTTGGGCGCAGTCTCTTCGCTAGATACACAAATATATCTTCCGTCGAAAGGATCGTCCCACCGCGCACCAGATCAAAGACCACGTCCCCATAAACCACCGGCAGCAGACCCGCGTCGAGGGCGGCGTTTAGCGGTCCCAAATTCCAGGCCGCGATCTGGCCTTTCATGGCAGTTACCCCGCCCGAAACCGGGAAGGAGATTCCTGGCAGGCCCACACCATGTAGAGCATCGATGACAATGCGATTTAGTAAAGCCGCTTCGTGCCAGACTTCTGCAAATCCCCGCCAGCCTTCGGGTGAATCAACACCCTGGCGTGTACCGAATTTTTTGGCAGGTACATGCGCAAATGACCCGGAGCCATGTCCGAGAACAATTTTCAAATTCTCTAACTCTTTGGTAGCTGTTTTGATTTCTTGCGCCAGGCGCGCAATCACGTTTAAACGGGCAGTGCGCGCCTTATTTTTTTCAGTGATGAGCGAACCACCGAGTTTGAGAAATAATAATTTTATCGATTGGGTGTTTGGCATGTGAACATTGTAGCAAAGCCAACCAAAAGGTCAAGTCGTCGAAAGGGTGACAAGTTCCATGCTTATTGACAGAAAACTACACCCGTCTTATAATGAGTGACCAGTCAGTTATTTATACACTCGCCTTGGAGACCCTTTATGGCTCGTCAACTCAGTCCAGAAAAAAGAGCGCAATTCTTAAGTTCAGCACTCAAGCTGTTCGTGATGAACGGAGTAAAAAATACATCAACCGCAGCAATCGCCAAAGATGCGGGAACGGCTTCGGGAACCCTCTTTTTGTACTTCCCCACCAAGCAAGCCCTGATTGATGCATTGGTTTTGGAAATTAGTCGGAGCCAATCAGACACGATCATTTCACGATTGGACAAACACTTATCTGCCCAAGAGATGTTTAATATGATTTGGGAAGGATCGATCCGTTGGTTTATGGAGCATAGAGATGCATATCAATATATCCAACAGGTGAGAGATACCGCGATGATCTCAGATGAGATTGTCCAAAAAACCAGCGAATTATTTTCTTTTTATTATGAGGCGATCGAAAAAGGGTTTGACGAGGGAGCAATTAAGGCTTACCCATTAGAATTAATCGGCGAACTGCTTTACCGTGATATTGTCGCCGTGATGAATTTGATCCTTGCACAACCCGATCAAATCCAACAGGAGAGTTACCTGCAATTGGGGTTCGATATATTTTGGGACGGTATTAAAGTATGAAATATAGAAGTGTGGCAGCAACCAAATTTGGCGGACCACAAGTTTTGCGAGTGATAGAAAATAATTTACGGAAGCCGACAGCCAAAGAAGTGTGCATCAAAGTCGAAGCCGCAGCGGTCTGCCGTCCGGACGTGACCGTGCGCAATGGGAATTCGCTCTACAGTGGTACACCGCTGGGACAAAAAGTTCCTTTTGTACCGGGTTACGCTGTGATTGGTACAGTAGAAGCAACTGGGAAAGATGTACACCAAGTTGAGTTTGGAGATCGGGTAGGTGTATTAACAGTTGTCGGCGGTTATAGTGAGTATCTATATTGGCAAAGCGACCGCCTTATCCCTGTGCCAACCACAGTGGACCCTGTCGAGGCTGTTCCCATGATTCTAAATTATATTGTTGCCTATCAAACGATGCATCGGTCTGCAAAGGTTAAGGCTGGCGAAAAAGTACTGATCATTGGCGCAAGCGGCGGCATTGGGACAGCTTTTCTACAACTCGGCAAGTTAGCAGGGCTTAAGATGTATGGCTTAGCCTCAGCTAAGAAGCACACTATCCTGAAAGAGTATGGAGCAACACCGATTGATTACCGCCAACAGAATTTTGCTGATTTCATCCATCACGCAGAACCTGATGGGCTAGATGCAATCTTTGATGGCATGATGAGATTTGACTATATTCAGGTTGCGCTTTCACTACTGAGATCTGACGGCAGGATGGTGAGCTTTGGCGAACCAGAAAATTTTTCATCCCTTTTTCGCATCTTGCTCAAAATGGCAGCCACCAATCTTCAACAAAATAAGAAGTCTTTTAAACTTTATGGCACATCATCATATTTCCTGTTCGATAAAAAGCCATATTTGGAGGACTGGGCAACGCTCTTCAAACTAATGGAGGAAGGGAAAATCACGCCTGTCATTGCGGCCAAATATCTAATCACAGAAGCAGCCAAAGCCAATAAGTTCTTAGAAAGTGGGGAAGTTATAGGCAATATCGTTTTAGCGGCACCCGAACTATTATAGGATTAGATCAAATGAGTAGCACACAAATAAAATTTTAAGCGTAGGGTTATTCTTTCTGTTTATCTTTATTTCTGGGTTTCGATTGGGTCGATCTGGAAAACCTTATGGCACTGTAGTATTTACAGTTCACAAATTGATCGGGCTATCAATGGGCATTTATTTAATCATGACCGTTTACCAGATATATCAAACGACATCTATAACCCCAATACAAATCGTCATGATCGTGATTACCGTATTGTTATTTATTATCATCGTTGCAGCAGGCGGGATATGGAGCATCGAAAAACCGATGCCGGCAACGGCTTTTTTTATCCATAAAATCATCCCCTACCTTACAGTGCTCTCAACTGGGGGGACATTGTATCTTCTTTTGAGATAACGATAGCCAATAAAGAGGGAAAACTACCATCATTTTCCTTCTTGGATAAAAAACCAACCAAAAAACTTTTATCTGGTTGACAATTCAACGTATCGCGAATTTGCGGATGGGGTCTCTTCACCAACCCTCAGCAGCAATCGGTGTATTTGCAATTACTCTTTTGGCTTTCTGGGGTGCGTGGCGAACTTTTCCCAATCTTACCATTCCTTTTCGTGCATTATTTTTGATTCCATTGATGAGATACCCATTAATCTACAATATTGTGGCTTATATGCCTCGATATCGCATACCAATTGATTGGATTCTTTACATCCTCGTGGGTAGTGCTATCGGGCACCGGATTAGACCCAGGAACCCAAAAAACACTTGAGAGGCTAGCTTTAAAACCAAAACCAGAAATATTATCTAGGCGGTTCTCCGGCTAGTTAGTGTTGTCCTTCTCACTGAAATTTTTCTTTTAGCTGTCGTAGGCGTGATTAGCTGGCGCATTAAGGGGAGTAAAAATATCAGGCGATTAATTGTCCTGTGTTAATCGTCTTTGAACTGCATAACAAATCGAGTTTTCCTGTCTGCAATTGGAGGATTTCGATTTCTGCATTTTTAATGAGAGGTCTCAACCATGATTTCACAGATTGGGGGTTATCTTCATCAAGCGTGCCAAGTATTGCATACTGTCCATCCCCAATGTCTACTGCAATTACCACTCCCAAATTTGAGCTGACTTGATGAACATAATTCTGATCAATTGTATAGGTTTTTCGATAATTATATAATTTTCTTCCGTTTAATTTTGCTGCTAATGCCTGACCTTCTCTCCAAACCGTCGAACGGCTTAATGTGATCTCATATTTTTGAAACAACTCGACAATATCTCGGTAACTGTAACCTAATGCCCAAATCAAGGCAGCCAACTGCTTTGTTCCCAGCGAATAATTTGATCGGTCAAATCCCACTGGATAATCTCGGAATGTCTTTTGGCACAACTCGCATCGGTAACGGTAGACGGTGACATTTACTCCATCTTTATCTCTGATTGGTTTTTTGACCTCTCCCCATCGCTGAAATATAGCACTTCCACAATTTGGGCATTGGGAAGGACGGACAAACCGATGGAGTTTTGATTTCCTGCGATGGAGGAGAACCACTGGCATTTATTTTTCTCCGAAATAGGTAATGGGCTGAAATTTTACAATTTCATTCTAGCCCATTGTATGTAATTTTAAGTTTACATCCCTGATAGGAAACCCTTTCAAATTTGATGGGGAGTGTATATGGATTGAAATAAGTTGATGATGGTGGTTCTAATTAGTGTGGTACGGATTTCCCCTCTCATTCGCAAACTAATTAATGGGCAGAATCTATTTGAAGTTGGTATTCATTATATAAGTCACTAATTCTTTTTCCCTGTCCTTGATCAATGCAATACTTATAGGCCTGTTCATCATTGATAACAATTTTTAAAGAGTCAATTGCCTTTTTGTAATTTCCTAACCGAGCGCGCACTTGCGCAACATATAAATAAATTTCTGGATAATCTTTCGCCCATCGATTTTAATGTGGTTAAAACTCTACTATATTCTCTTCTTTGATAGGCTGATTTTATTAAAAATCCGGCGCTCAAAAATTTCTCGGCTTGATCCTTTTTCCGTAAATATTGTTCTTTTTGGACTTTTAGAGTTGGAACATCTTTCCCAATTTCGGCCAGGTACTCAAAGTGAAGATTCTCGGCTTCTTCAATTAAAACCGGAATTCTTTCAAGAATTCTCATGAAGTTCCGTTTTTCCGCTATCTGTAATTGAGATCCCCTCATCGAGTAACTCAATCATCCTGGCTTTTGAACGAGAAATTTCTGAAGTCGTATCATCTATTTGATATAAAAGCCGCCCTACTTTCGACATAGATTTTTCTTGCCGAATGGTTATCTGCTCTACAATGGTTTTCGTGAATAGTTTTTCATAAATAACACCAGCGACAATTGCTACCGTAAGTGCGCCAAATAACTCAGCAAAAAGATTTAATACGAAAACAATTTTGAGATCATCTTGGCTGGTTGAAAATGTAGTAAAAAGCGCTACGAGCACTACCAAAAATAAAGCAGCTACGACTAAGAGAACAGCCCTCCGCCTTACCTTGAACCAGGTAACAATTTCATTAAATCTCATTAAATTTTTTTTCTAATTATGGGCAAATTTCATCCCAGATCATAAATCATCAACTCAGCGGTGTTAAAACCCATTTGGGTACGTCGTAAATAGAATGATCAATTGATCACCCACAAAAAACTAATTATTTTGCTTCATTCTAGTCCAGATTCAATGATGTATGAATAGTTCAAATTTCCCAATATATGAATGCTTTTCAAGCAGATATCAGCAACAAATATAATCTGTAACCACCCACAAGGCAATCAACTGATTGCTACAACAAAATATTCGCCCTAGATAAAGAAGCAAAAAGGGTGTGTGAAAGTGGCTTCACATTCACACACCCTGACTATAATCTTCTGAAACGATTTTAATACTTGTGTGGCGGGCTACATTGTTGTAGGAGCTGTCCTGGATCAGGCTGGTTCTGCTTCTTCTTCTGGGAGTTTGACCAATTCAGCCATTTTTTCCAATAAGCCCATAAGTTCTTTCGTCTCCTCTTTGGTGAGGCTCCGGAAGGGGGCATAAAAATATTGATCTGTGGCATCTTCTACTTCCTGTCGGGTATTTTTCCCTATATCTGTAATCAGATACTTGCCATCTTCGACCGCTGCCCAGCCCCGAGTTACCAGCTCTTCAAAGGCAGCAGTGTAATCATCGGCACTATAATTGCGGTATTCACCAATCTTATCAGCAAGTTCATCTCCGGTAGCTGCTTCTCCCTGCCAGAGAAATGTCAGCGTCTCCCAGGTTTTGCCATCGACTTCATATGGCTGCCAGGCCAGGATATGAACATCATCACGAAAATAAAATAGATTGGTAATTTTCCGGCGCAAACGCGTCATCGGATGTGCATCGGGGGGAGGCTCCAAGTTTAGCCCAATCTGCAAGGTGGGTAAAACACCGGTATTGGGCATTGATTTGGCTTCCTTGACAAACTTGGAAAGTAATTCGAGCAAACTTTTCATTTCAGTCTCTGAAAGCATCGGCAGAGCCCCAAAGAACTCATCTGCCTTGGATAGAAATTCCTTAGCCCATAGCTTACTCTTTTCAGTCAAGGCATACCGCTTTTCTCCAGGAATTTCCAGCCAACCGCGCTCAACTGATTCTTCCATGCGCTGTTTGAATAAATCAGGATTTGTATATGGACCTCGTTCCACAAAACTGGCTGGCGTAATCGGCTCGGGTAAAAATGCGTATCCAATCTGAACGAAGGATACGTCCAGTCCATCAAAACCATCAGTTTCTTCAAATACTTTTGTGATGGCTTTATTAGTTCGAGCCCCAAGCCCTTGAGCAATCTCTCCGGCTAAATCCAAAAACCAACTATTTGAATGAGACATTATCAACTCCTTTAACTTTGCTTGAAAAACAGATATTGCATACGGCAGTATTACTTAAATTTCTCAGCGCAGTTTATCTCTAGCCCATTGGACCGAACGCCAACCATAATTTCGGGATGTGCTGGATTGACCATGCCAGCGTTTGATCTGCGGAGATTTTAGCGCGCTTACAAGGGCTTCAAGTAGGATTTTAAGTTTTTTGTTTTTTTCTTCATCCAGGAAAGCCCAGGGTTCAAAGAAATATTGTGTCATTGAGCGAGCAACTTTAGCCAGAACTTGCAAGCCTACAGAAGTAGGTTCATATTTTTTTCCAATAAGCTCGATCCACCCGTGTGCTGCCAACTCATCCAACGCAGCAGAATATATTTGCTCATCATATTGTCTGAAGTTTTTCAGTTTTTTGGAAAGTTCACTCGCATTGCAGGCTTTTCCTTTGCAGATAAGAGAAAAGGCTTCCCAAACATAACTGTTAATATCATGTTCCATCCAGGCATTGAGATAAGCGTCATCCCGAAAAGCCAACAAACTTGTGAGTTTACAGTAAATCTTCTGTAAGGTTGAAGGTGCTACTGGGGCAAGTTTCAAATCCACTTCAAAAGCTGGTTTGTAATCAATAAAACTGCTATCTTTGATGGCATCAATTATTTCCTGCAATATAGCATCGAGGCGTTCTAACTGCATTATTGGCAAGGGTTTCAAATTATTAAATTCTTTTCGGAGTTCTCGATTTAGGCTTTTGTTATAACAATGTCCTAATTCAGTGGCTTTATAAATGCCATCCCCGGCAATTTCCAACCACCCTCGTTTCACTGCTCCATCAAAGTCTTGCCGAAACAACTTGGGGTTCGAATACGGTATACACTGATAAATATGTGCCAATCCAAATGGCTCTGGTTCTAAAGCAATTGCAATTTGCACTAGATACGCATCAGAATCATTGAAATCTCCAAGCTCTCTTTCCAGCTTACACCGAACAGGCTGAGTATACGGCTCAATACTCGCTAGTACTTGACGGGCAAGATCCAACACCCAAGTATTCGATTGTGCAAATATTTCCTTCTTGGTTTTATAAGATATTTTAGTAATCATTTTAGACTCTCATATACATTAGACAATCATCTAAGTTAGATTATAATCAAACACACTAAAAATGTCAAATATTATTTTCTTTATGCTATGTTGAACTTGGAATTTCAACCCCCACTAAAAGAACAAACTACTCCACCAAAGCTTAACGATGGCTAGAACTAAAATCTCAGTTTAAGCACTTATTCATCCATATTTAGTGACATCCCTTTGACCAGGAAAGCCTCTAATGCCTCACATGTAGATTTCACAGTGTCAGAACGGGTGGCAAAACTTTTCTTTTCTTTACCCACACCTAGGGTAACTTGTACCAGTCCTGCCAGACGCAGGGTTTGGAGATGATGGGTAACAGTTGGGGCGCGCAACCGTAAACGCCGAGATAACTCAGCCGGGGATAGGGACTCTTGTGATAAATAATGCAAAATTTTCAAACGCGTTGGATCAGAGAGTGCTTTTAGCGCCCGCAACAATGCATCGGGAACTGTTTCTCCAGGAACCAAGGATTGATCTGCAGCGCGCGCGCCAAACAGCCACACAGCTTTCCCAGCCTCTAAATGACCAAAATACATCAATGGCGTTACCCAAAACGAGGGGGCTAAAATTAATTCATCTAATTCAGGTATTTCAGTAAAACGTAAACCTTGAGAAAGCTCCTCGAAGAGGTCCGGCAAATCCATTTTTTCTGATAAAGTTTGCGCTCTGGTTATCGCTTCTTCTAATGCAGGGCGGATTTGTTTCTCTTCTTCTGCAAAAAACACTTCCTGGTACGTTTGCAGCGCTGAGGGATACTTCTCACCCAGTTCTTCAGCTTGTGCCCAGACGTTCAGGATCGATTCTAATTTTTCTCGAGGCATAGGCTTTTTGCCTTCTTTCTCCATGAAAATATTCTGATAAGTATCGAATTCCGTTTCAGTCCAACTACCACGGTCTGTAATATTTCTCAGAATCTCACTAAGTTCGGTTTCCTCGCTATCTTCACAAAAGGCGAGTTTGTGAAACCGATCAGCTGCCGGGATTTGCTGCAATGTATATAAAACTGTGATTGCATCTTTAGGAGCGGGCAGCGCGTGGATCCAGTGAAAGGGGATATGAAAGAGGTGACGACCTAACTCCAAAATTTCGCGCTCAGGGCCAGGGAGGCGTTTTCGAACACTTGATGCCCAGGCACCACGTACTCCAAAATCTGAAGGTGTATGTAGTACCTCCAGGCTGATAAACATGTCATATGCTGTTCCCCATTCCCATTTCAACTTTGGAGTTGTGTTAGCGGCCATACGGATTAGCTCCTTCAAAACCTACAATCAAGTTAGATGATCATCTAACTTGATTATAGGAGAACTATTCGTTTTGTCAAGTAATATCATTCTGTTGAGTGCTCAACAGGGGTTCCGAGGAGTTCTTGGTTGTGATACGATTCATATATGCACGCAGCCGGCATCACGCTTCAACAACTGCTCCGCTTGAGCTTTGCCAATTCACTCCAATGGCTCACGGATTTACCCCAAGAAGATATTCCTATTCGCTGGGTAGTTTTATCTTTGGAAGAAGTCACTCCTGGAGATGTATTGCTGATGCCAGGAAGTGACCTCGCACCCGAAAAGGTGGCACAAACTCAGGCCCAGGGTGGGGTTGCCGTAATTGTTTGGGGGCCACCAGGCCCAAAAGATGCCGCACACCCAGCAAGAATTCCAGTTGCGGCCATTCCTCGTGAGCAAGATATTCGCACCATCCATCGCACCCTGCTGACAATTTTAGTTAATCAGCGCGCTTTTCTAATGGAACGAGGCGTGCGTATCCACGCCCAGCTCTCACAACTTGAAGCGGAGGGCAAAGGCATCCCAGGATTAGCTCAAGCAATGAGCGAAATTTCGGGGCGCGGTGTTCTTATCCAAGACAAACGTCTGCGGATTTTGGCTGAATGCGCCTCTTCCAGCCTGTACTCGATTTGGGACGATATTCTAGAATTCCTGACAGAGGCAATAAATCTTCCACCATCACTGCAGGATCGCAAAGCTGCTGGGCGTAGCGCTGCCATCGTCAGCCAACCCATACCGGGAGGGATCTCCCGTATTATTATTCCTATAGTCGTCGGTGAAGTGGCTCGGGGCTATCTTTCATTGATCGGTCTGGAAAATGAGTTTGACGATCTCGATGATTTAGTCGCGGAACAAGGAGCTATCGTTTGCGCCGTGGAAATGGCTCGGACGAAAGCAATTCGGGAAACTGAGAAACGCGTCAAAGGTGATCTGCTATCTGCGATCCTTTACGAGAGTCTCGCGCCCCGGGATTCTCACCTATGGATCCAATCTATCGGTTTAGATCTAAACTTCAGCCATGCTGCGCTGCGTTTCGCATGGGATGCAGATGAAACCCCTTCACTGCGACGCTTGGAGACCTTGGTCAACGGCGAAATCAGCCAAAAAAAATATAAAGCGCTGGTTGAGGCATTTGGGGCCGAAGTGGTGTGTATTTGTCAGCTGCCACCAAATACAGTGCGGCCTGAACTGGCACTTGATTTAGGAGATGCGGTCTTGCAACGTGCCGCCTTAGAATATCCCAACACACCTGCTCGCTGCGGTTTAGGTATTCCGGTTTCAGAATTAGGAAATTGGCGGGATTCTTTCAGGCAGGCTGGACAAGCCTTAGAAATGTCCCGCCGCTTGGGAGAAAGTAAAACCCTATTCTTCCCCGATCTATCTGTCAATCGCTTGCTCCTCCAATTGGAGAATCACCCTGAACTCAGCGCGTTAAAGATGAAATCTTGGGTACGCTTCTCGATTATGACAGCAATGAACAACTGATCCAAACTTTGGAAGCATTTTTCGAGAATAATGGCAATATTTCACAGGCTGCAGAAGTCTTATTCGTGCATCGCAACACCTTGATTTACAGAATGGAGCGGATCGCCGAAATTACAAACTTAGATTTAAATAAAACCGAGACCCGCCTGGCCGTTCAACTTGCACTCCATATCCACAAATTACTCGATCAAAATTAGTTTTTCGTTTTTTAACCTGTAGGTGAATTGTTTATACTGCACAAAACTCTCCTATTGTTTTTTGTGTGATTTTCTAATGGACAAACTACTCATAAAGTCGTAAACTTCCCGCAACTTGATTCGCGCATGACGAATTAATTGAGTATATATATGATGATTGCATCTCTATTCCTTATTATCCTGGTTGTCTTGTTGGTCCTCGTTATTATTAGCGGGCGACACGAGCGTGTTTGGGCAGTCAGGCCAGTGAGAAATCACAAAAGACGGAGATAAATCGAGCTAAAAACTGACAAAGCTGCCCAAATGGGCAGCTTTTTTTATGCCAAAGTGCGAGTTCCTTTCGCACATTTGGCTACCCCAACACTCCTGTGCTGGGGTGCTAGGAAAACGATGAGAGTATCTAAAATCCCCACACCTGCGGCCAATCAGGACATGCGCAATGCGATGTCCAGTTCAGCCGCGTCTTATTACCGCACCAATGGAATGGCGCAGACACAGAGGCCTTCCAAAGTACTAATCTAATCGACCCAAAGACCTGACAACATACGATCCAAAATCAGGTCTTTTTCATCAAAAGGAATTAAATGCGCTCAGATCAGATCAAAAAAGGGTTCGAAAGGGCTCCCCACCGCTCTTTGCTAAAAGCCACAGGTGTCGTCAAGGATGAAGACTTCAACAAACCCTTCATCGCAATTGTCAACTCTTATGTTGATATCATCCCAGGTCACGTACACTTGCAGGATTTTGGCCGTAAGATCAAAGAAACTGTACGGGCTGCTGGCGGTGTTCCTTTTGAGTTCAATACCATTGGTGTAGATGATGGCATTGCAATGGGTCACTCGGGAATGAAATTCAGCCTACCCTCCCGTGAGTTAATCGCCGACTCTGTCGAAACGATGATCCAGGCCCATAAATTTGATGGTATGGTTTGCATCCCCAACTGCGACAAAATTGTCCCTGGGATGATCATGGCTGCCCTGCGTGTTGATATCCCCGCCATTTTTGTATCCGGCGGCCCAATGGCTGCGGGCAAAACTCCAGATGGTGAGACTGTGGATTTGATCTCAGTTTTCGAAGGTGTCGGGGCTTACAAAGCTGGCAAGATTGATGAAGCACAGCTCAAGACTCTCGAAGATTATGGCTGCCCAACTTGTGGCTCGTGTTCTGGCCTATTCACCGCCAACTCGATGAACTGCCTGCTCGAAGTTCTCGGCTTGGGGTTGCCCTTCAACGGTTCAGCCCTGGCGCTCACCGAAGAACGCGAAGCTCTGGCAAGAAGGGCGGCGGCTCAAATAATGAACTTGGTTGAGGCTGATCTCACGCCCCGTCAGATTGTTACTGCTGAGGCGATCGACGATGCTTTTGCTCTCGATATGGCAATGGGCGGCAGCACAAATACTGTGCTACATACCTTGGCACTGGCGCACGAAGCCGGCATTGACTACGATTTAGCTCGCATCAACAAAGTTGCCGATCAGGTACCACACTTAACCAAAGTATCCCCATCTGGCAAATGGCATATGGAAGATATTCATCGTGCTGGCGGTATCCCTGCAATTTTGAACGAGATCGCCAACTTACTCCACATGGATCGCCCCACAGTCAGCGGACAATCTTTGGGCGAATCGATCAGCGGGATCACCGTTCAAGACCGGGATGTCGTGCGCCCTTTGAAGAATCCGCACTCACCCACAGGAGGGCTTTCCATCTTGTTTGGCAATCTGGCTCCTCAGGGTTCCGTTATCAAAACCGGCGGTGTTGCCCCCTCGATGCGCCATCACAGCGGACCAGCCCTTATTTACGAAAGCCAAGATAAAGCTATGACCGGCATCCTTAACAGTGAAGTTCAACCCGGCGATGTGGTGGTGATCCGTTATGAAGGACCCCGTGGCGGGCCTGGCATGCAAGAAATGCTCTCACCAACCTCTGCCATCATGGGTATGGGACTGGTGAAAGTGTAGCTCTGATCACCGATGGGCGTTTTTCTGGCGGTACGCGGGGAGCCTGTATCGGGCATATCAGCCCAGAAGCAGCAGCCCGAGGACCCATCGCAGCCCTGCAAAATGGTGACATCATTGAGATCGACCTTGAAACCCGATCCTTAAATGTAAAGCTAAGTGATAAAGAAATTGAAACCCGACTGGCTGCGTTGCCGCCTTTCAAAAGCGACAACCCTAGCTCCTGGTTACGGCGTTACTCTCGGATGGTGACGAGTGCCGATCAGGGTGCAGTGTTGGTGTAATTTATTCGTAAAAAATTTAGTCAAAGGAATTGAATTATGAAAAAAACAGGTGCTGAAATACTCTGGGAATGCATGATCCGAGAAGGTGTAGAAGTAGCCTTCGGTTACCCTGGCGGTGCGATTATGCCGGTGCATGATGCGATGTTGAAATACCCTATCCACCATGTACTTACACGACATGAACAAGGGGCCGCCCATGCTGCTGATGGTTATGCGAGAGCTTCTGGGAAGGTCGGCGTTGCACTGGCGACATCTGGACCTGGTGCAACCAACTTAGTTACTGGCATTGTAACCGCCATGATGGACTCATCCCCAATTGTTTGCATTACTGGACAGGTTTCCTCTCACTTGATCGGTGGCGATGCTTTTCAAGAAACGGATGTCACCGGAATTACGCTGCCAATTACCAAGCATAATTATCTGATTACCCGCGTCGAGGAAATTCCTAAAGTAGTCCGCGAAGCTTTCCATATCGCTCGCAGCGGACGACCGGGCCCGGTGCTGATCGATATCTGTAAGGATGCCCAAATTGCTTCAATGGAATTCGAATACCCAGAGGATATATCCTTACCTGGATATCAACCTCCTGTTAGAGCACCCCAAGCGTATTTAGAAGAAGCGGTCAAACTGATTGAAGAGGCTGAGCGACCTGTTATTTTGGCGGGTCATGGGGTATTGATGTCGGGCGCTATGGAAGAACTCCGCCTGTTCGCCGTTAAGACCCAAACTCCTGTTTCGATGACGCTGCTGGGCTTGGGTGCCATCCCGGCTTCGCACCCCCTCAGCCTGGACATGATGGGCATGCACGGCGAGGCTTACTCTAACAATGCCATTCAAAATGCCGATCTGTTACTGGCATTTGGTATGCGGTTCGATGACCGCGTTACGGGCAACCTACGCACCTATGCTCCACGAGCTCAAAAAATTCATATTGACATTGACCCTTCTGAAGTCCACAAGAATGTTGAAGTTGATGTGGCCCTGATGGGTGATCTCAAAACCGTGCTCACAGATCTGATCCCCATGGTGGATGAGTATGATCACGAAGAATGGCTAGAACAAATTGCGGCCTGGAAAGCTGAAACCAAGGAGCGGAATATCCTTTCCTGGGCGAATGGCGGGAAACTATACACATCCCATGTGATCCGCGACATTTGGGAAATCACCAATGGTGAGGCAATCGTGGTCACGGGCGTTGGTCAACATCAGATGTGGGCGGCCCAATATTACCGCTTCGAACAGCCCTATCGCTTACTCACTTCGGGTGGGGCTGGCACGATGGGATTTGGTTTACCAGCAGCCCTCGGGGCTTGGTTCGCTCACCCCGACAAAGAGATTTGGGTCATCGATGGAGATGGCAGTTTCCAGATGACCCAGGCCGAATTATCCACTGCAGTACAAGAGGGTGCCAATATCAAGATCGCTATTATGAACAACTCGTTCTTGGGAATGGTGCGTCAATGGCAGGAGTTTTTCTATGATAAGCGCTACGCGGCCACCCCGATGACCAGCCCCGATTTTGTCAAATTAGCGGAAGCACATGGCATCCCAGCCATGCGGGCTACAACCCCTGAAGAGGTTGCCGGCGCCGTTGAATTTGCACGTCAAACTCCTGGCCCAGTCGTTGTGGAATTCGTCGTCGAAAAAGAAGAATCGGTCTACCCCATGGTAGCTACAGGCGCAGACCTGGATGATATGATTCGCCGCCCCATCTTGCGAGATGCACAGGCTGCGGACTGAGGAGGAAGAAAATGCAAAACACACTTATAGCTCTCGTAGAAAACAAACCGGGCGTACTCAACCGGGTAGCATCTCTTTTTCGCCGCCGCAATTTCAATATCGAATCCCTCAATGTCGGTCAAACTGAAGACCCCAAAATCTCGCGGATGACGATTGTAGTAAATGACGATGTCGACGCACGCAAAGTAGAGACCAATCTCTATAAACTTGTCAACGTGATCGATGTGCAAGATGTAACCAACCAATCAGCAGTAACCCGCGATATGGCGCTCATCAAAGTAAAATGCCCGCCCGAAAAACGAACGGAAGTTGCGAGTCTGGCCGATATATTCCGCGCCAAAATTATTGATGTGGCAAAAAATTCCGTAATCGTGCAGATCGCCGGCACAGAAGATAAAATCGAAGGACTGACAGAACTTTTACGGCCGATCGGCATTCTCGAAATGGTGCGTACTGGACAAGTCGCGATGATGCGTGGCACCGCTGACGGCATTCGTTACAGCCCTGGAACAAACGGGCATAACAAAAGAACGAAAGTAAAAATCTCCGAATAATCAATCACCAAGGAAAAATAATGGCAACAATCTATTACGACAAAGACGCAAATCCAGAACTGATCAAATCCAAAAAGGTAGCTGTCGTTGGCTACGGCTCGCAGGGACATGCACATGCCCTCAATTTAAAAGAAAGCGGTGTGGAGGTTTGCGTTGGCTTGCGCGCTGGGAGCAAATCTCAGCCCAAGGCAGAGGCTGAAGGTCTTACCGTAAAAACAGTTGCCGATGCTGCCGCCTGGGCGGATGTGATCATGGTGCTGGCTCCAGACACAATGCAAGCAGAAATCTACAAAGAAGCCATTGAGCCGCATTTGACGTCCGGCAAAACCCTAATGTTCGCCCACGGTTTCAATATCCGCTACGGCACCATCACGCCACCTGAAGGTGTCGATGTCAGCATGATTGCACCAAAAGCTCCCGGACACCGCGTCCGCGAAGTTTACACCGAAGGCGGTGGTACACCTTGTCTGTTAGCCGTCTACCAGGATGCCAGCGGGCAGGCCCAAGAGCAAGCGCTTTCCTACGCCTGGGGCATCGGTGGGACGCGGGCTGGTGTATTAACGACCACTTTTGAAGAAGAGACCGAAACCGATCTCTTCGGAGAACAAGCGGTCCTTTGCGGCGGTGTGACCGCGTTGGTTAAGGCCGGGTTTGAGACTTTGGTTGAAGCTGGCTACCAGCCCGAATTGGCCTATTTTGAAGTTCTTCACGAACTCAAGTTGATTGTTGACCTCATGTACCGCGGTGGTATGAACTATATGCGCTACTCAGTTTCTGATACTGCCGAACACGGTGATTACACTGCCGGGGCGCGGCTGGTTACAGAAGAAACCAAATACGAAATGAGCCAGATACTCAAAGAAATTCAGGATGGCACCTACGCTGAAAACTGGATCAACGAGAACAAAAACGGACGCCCCTGGTTCAACGAACAGCGCCGTTTAGGTCAAGATCACCTGATCGAACAAGTTGGCGCAGAATTGCGTGAGATGATGCCTTTTGTAGATCCGGTCACGATTAAGCCTGGAGAATAAGGCGTGGAGCGGAGTGCGAAAAAACAATTTACACACCACCCTCAACCCTCTACGATCCCACTGGAAAAGAATATGACGAGAACAAATCCAAATTACGTAACAATTTTTGACACTACCTTGCGAGACGGCGAACAATCACCCGGCGCCACCCTGACCTCTGCTGAGAAGCTAGAGATTGCTCATGGTTTAGCCCGTTTAGGTGTAGATGTGATCGAAGCTGGTTTTCCAGCAGCATCACCCGATGATTTAGAGGCTGTACGGCGCATTGCTATTGAAGTTGGCAATTCTCCCGGAGGAGAATCAGCACTAACAAAGCAACCCCCGGTAATCTGTGGTTTGGCCCGCACCACAACCAATGATATCGATGCTGCTTGGAAAGCGGTCCAACACGCTCAACGGCCGCGCATCCATACTTTCATTGCTACATCACCAATCCATATGCGCTACAAGCTCAAGATGGATCCCGAAGATGTAGTTGACCGCGCTCGTGAGATGGTAACTTACGCCAAATCATACTGTGATGATGTGCAGTTTTCACCCGAGGATGCGGGACGCAGTGAACCCGAATTTCTTTATTTAGTTTTGGGCGAAGCGATTAAAGCTGGAGCTACGACCCTCAACATTCCCGACACGGTGGGCTACACTACCCCTGAAGAGTTCGGTGAATTGATCGCCGGCATCATAGCTAATACACCAGGTATCGAGAATGTCACTGTGGCAGTACACTGTCACGACGATTTAGGTCTGGCTACGGCTAATACCCTGGCTGGCATCAATGCGGGTGCGCGTCAGGCTGAGGTGACGGTAAATGGCATTGGTGAGCGCGCTGGCAATACTTCCCTAGAAGAAATTGCCATGGCTTTGCACACCCGCCGAGCGCTGTACGGCCTCGAGACAGGAGTCGACACCACTCAGATTTCACGTCTCAGCCGGATGGTCTCGAACTATACCGGCATCATGGTGCAGCCGAATAAGGCTATTGTTGGTGCCAATGCTTTTGCCCACGAAGCCGGCATCCACCAAGATGGACTGCTCAAAAACCAATCGACTTATGAAATTATGCGCCCCGAAACCGTCGGCTTGCTTCGCTCATCTCTGGTTTTGGGCAAACACTCAGGACGGCATGCACTTCGGGTTCGACTTGAAGAATTGGGCTATGAACTAGATGATGATGAATTGGTCCAAACTTTTACTCGTTTCAAAGAGTTAGCTGACAAAAAGAAGACGATCACTGACGCTGATTTGGAGGCTCTTGTATCCGACGAGATTTACCAGCCCCAAGAGATTTTCCACCTCGATGGCCTGCAAGTGGCCTGCGGTACGATGGGGATGCCCACCGCGACCGTACGCCTGATTGGCCCCGATAATGAGACCTACGTGGAAGCCGCAATTGGCACCGGGCCGGTAGACGCAGTCTACAAAGCGATTGATGAAGTTGTGCAGGCCCCTAACACTTTGCTCGAGTTCTCAATCCGGGCGATTACCGAAGGGATTGACGCTTTGGGTGAAGTCACCGTGCGGGTCAAGGCAGAAAATGGGCAAGCCCCGCGGCGCACCTCCCCCCAAAGTGGACGTGAACGCCGCCTGACTTTTGGCGGTCATGGCGCGGACACCGATATTATCGTTGCTGCTGGAAAAGCTTATTTAGCTGCAATCAACAAATTACTGGCAGCCAGTGGCCGCTATGGAAATCCTGACAAAGCTACAGAAATTACTTTGGCTGAGCCAGTACCCTAAATTAACATCCGGCGGCGGTGGAGTGCGATGATCAAGAGCTAACAAAACCACGCTGAAAACTCAATTAATAGAAGGATTTTTAACTATATTCCAATTTATAGGAGCATATCATGAACCCGGAAAAGAAAACAGATTGGACCCCCGAACCTTTCCCCAAACCACGCACGGTTCCCGAAGGCTGGAATCCGGATGCTTTCGAAAATAAGAAACCCGCTGCTGAAGAAACACCTGCCGATGACTGGAAGCCTGAACCTTTCCCGGAGCCCCGCAGCTTCCCCTGGAAATCTGGTCGCTAAAACAAAATCGAGCGCGATTGACACTGATGCTGAAATTTTTCGCGGGTAAATCCCAAAGTTCAAATCTGGGTTTATCCGTGCTATCCTTGTCCAATAAATTCTATGCCAAAAACACTCTTTGAAAAAATCTGGGACAGCCATGTCGTTGCCCAGGAACCGGACTCTCCGGTTGTACTCTATATTGATTTGCACCTGGTTCACGAGGTAACCTCGCCGCAGGCTTTTAGCGGATTGCGCCAGAAGGGGCTGAAAGCCCGCCGACCGGATCGCACGGTCGCTACGATGGATCACTCCACTCCCACTTTGGGTTTGCTCGATTTTGTGGATGACCAGGCTGCTGCACAAATTCGCCAATTTCAGGTTAACTGCCGTGATTTTGAAATCCCGCTCTACGACCTTGAAGATAAGGAACGCGGCATTGTCCACGTAGTCGGCCCAGAGCAAGGTTACACCCAGCCGGGGATGACCATCGTCTGCGGCGACAGCCACACTTCCACACATGGCGCTTTCGGTGCCCTGGCGTTTGGAATTGGTACAAGCGAGGTCGAGCATGTGCTCGCCACCCAATGCTTACTGCAATACAAACCCAAAACCTGCCGTGTTAATTTTGAAGGCCAACTTCAACCGGGTGTGACGGCCAAAGATATGATCCTCGCGCTGATCGCCAAGATTGGAATTGGCGGCGGCACAGGTTATGTTTTCGAGTACGCCGGATCAGCGGTTGAAGTCCTCAACATGGAAGCCCGCATGACATTGTGCAATATGTCTATCGAAGGTGGCGCCCGGGCCGGAATGATCGCGCCTGACGAAGTTACCTTTGAATATCTCAAGGGACGCCCTCACGCTCCCCAGGGAGAAGATTGGGATAAAGCGGTTGCCGCCTGGCAGCAATTGCCCTCCGATCCCGCTGCAGAATTTGATCGGGAGATCACTATCGATGTGGATAACCTGGCCCCGATGCTGACCTATGGCACCAACCCTGGGATGGGTGCCCAACTAGGGAGTGTCGTCCCTAATCCTCAAGCCGAATCTGATGAAGCCAAACGCGAATCTCTCGAAAAAGCACTCTCATATATGGATCTGACCCCGGGAGAAGCTCTGGAAGGTCACAAAGTGGATGTGGTCTTTGTGGGTAGCTGCACCAACGGCCGTATCGAAGATTTGCGTGCGGCCGCAAACTTGCTTATGGGGAAACAGATTGCCGAGGGCGTACGCATGTTGGTTGTCCCTGGTTCTGGGTTAGTGCGTGAACAAGCCGAAGCTGAAGGTCTGGATAAGATATTTACTGCAGCGGGTGCAGAGTGGCGCTTTGCCGGTTGCAGCATGTGCATTGCCATGAATGGTGACCAACTCCAACCGGGACAGTATGCCGTCAGCACCAGCAACCGCAATTTCGAAGGCCGTCAAGGAAAAGGCGGGCGCACTTTTCTCGCCAGCCCATTGACTGCGGCAGCCTCAGCGATCACGGGTAAAGTCACTGACCCCAGGACGATGCTGTCATGAAACCATTTACCAAACTTACTTCCAAAATTATTCCGCTGCCTTTTCGCAATATTGATACCGATCAAATCATCCCGGCACGCTATCTCAAAGTCACCGATAAAGATGGTTTAGCCGAAGGGCTTTTCTACGATTGGCGGTATCAGGATGATGGAACGCCAAATCCTGATTTTGTCATGAACCAGTCACGAGTACCAGGATGCGAAAATCCTGCTGGCCGGTGACACCTTTGGCTGCGGTTCATCCCGGGAGCATGCTCCCTGGGCACTGACCGGCTGGGGCATCCGTGCCGTGATCTCGACCTCCTTTGGCGACATCTTCCGCAATAATGCTCTTAAAAATGGACTGCTGCCCGTCACCGTTGACGAAGAAACTCACCAATCCCTGTTTGACCTGACCGTGGAAGCCCCGCAGGCCGAAATCACCATCGACCTGGAAGGCCTAAACGTGGCACTGCCCGGCGGTCAAAATGTAAATTTCCCGATTGATGCTTTTGCCCGCAAATGCTTGCTGGAGGGTGTCGATCAATTAGGCTATATCCTAACATTTGAAGACCAGATCAACGCTTACGAAGCCCAGCGCGAGATTATTATTAGCTGAATATGGCCAAAACTCAGGTGCTGCCGAAACTTGCAAACTGGGTTTCGGCAATTTTTATGGGAAATTAGTACCCTTCCTAAACACCATTCACCTGCTTACCGGAGGTTTTTTATGAGTAGAAAAATTTTTGTATATGACACCACTTTGAGGGACGGCACCCAACGGGAAGGGATCTCGCTTTCCTGTGATGATAAATTACGCATCGCCCAAAAACTGGATGATTTAGGCGTAGATTATATTGAGGGCGGTTGGCCGGGTTCAAATCCCAAGGATGTGGAATTTTTTGACCGCATGGGCGAGCTCAATTTAGAAAATGCGAAAATTGCCGCCTTTGGTTCTACCTGCAGGGTGGGAAAGAAACCTGCTGAGGATGCGAATATTAAGGCGATGCTTGAATCAGGAGCGCCGGTTTGCACAGTTGTGGGCAAATCTTGGGATTTGCATGTGCGAGATGTGCTCAAAACCGACCTGGCTGAGAACCTGCGGATTATCGAAGAAAGTGTCGCTTTTATCATCTCGCAGGGACGTGAAGTGGTTTATGACGCTGAACATTTTTTCGATGGCTATAAAGCAAACTCAGCTTATGCGATGGAAACCCTGAAAGCGGCGGTGCGCGGTGGGGCAGAAACCGTGGTGCTTTGTGACACCAACGGCGGCACGCTTCCCTGGGAAGTATCCAAGTTTACCTATGAAATCAACGCGGAACTCCCGGATGTAACCTTGGGCATTCATGCCCACAATGATGGTGAGTGCGGCGTGGCAAACACCTTGGCCTCCGTTCAGATGGGCGCACGCCACATCCAAGGCACGATCAACGGATACGGCGAGCGCTGCGGCAACGCCAACCTGTGTTCCGCAATCCCAGATTTAGAACTCAAAATGGGCTACCAGTGCTTACCTGAAGGTAATATTCCTGATTTGACAGATGTCTCCCACTTTGTGGCTGAAGTTGCCAATTTGGCCCCGGATGAGCATATGCCCTATGTTGGGCAGAGCGCTTTTGCCCACAAAGGCGGCATTCATGTGGCTGCCATGCGGCGTAACGTCAACAGCTACCAGCATATCGATCCCACTCTGGTGGGCAACCAGATGCGAACCGTGGTTTCGGAACTTTCGGGACGCGGCAACCTTTTCTCGAAGGCCGAAGAACTCGGGATGGAAGTCAAAAATGGGGAAGCTGTCTCAAATGTGCTCCAACAAATCAAAGAGTTGGAGGCGCAAGGCTTTTCTTTTGAGGCTGCAGAAGCTTCGGTTGCGCTGCTTCTTCACCGTCAACAACCAGATTATGAACCTCCTTTCGAGTTGATTGACTTCTCTGCCAATGTAGAACACCGTAAAGGGCGCGGTCTCTTTGCTGAGGCGACCGTTAAAGTTTGCGTCAAAGGTGAGGTTTACCACACCGTGGCCGAGGGCAATGGTCCAGTGAATGCCCTCGATTTAGCTCTGCGCAAAGCGTTGTTGCCGGTATATCCGCGTTTGGATGATTTCCAACTCGATGACTATAAAGTGCGTATCCTCGACAGCGGCAGCGGCACCCAAGCCATGACTCGCGTGTTAATTGATACGCAAAACCATCACAACCGTTGGAGCACCGTCGGTGCCAGCGGCAATATCATCGAGGCCAGTTGGCTTGCCCTGGTCGACAGCATGGAATATGGTCTGACGTTTGCATAAAAAAATAACCACGAAGTCGCAACACTTGCACCGTACTGCGTTTTGTGCAATGCAGGTGGGACACAAAGTTTTTATCAAATTTTCTTCGTGCCTGAGTGTCTTTGTGGTGAAAAAGAGAGAGTAAATCATATGCAGAAGAACATCGTACTTTTACCCGGTGACGGGATTGGTCCTGAGGTTGTCGCTGCGGCCCAACAGGTTTTGGATGCTGTCGCCGCTCGATTTGGACACGAATTTGCTTATGAAGAACATTTGATTGGCGGATGTTCAATGGATGCGTACGGCACCGCGCTGACGGATGAAACCTTAGCGGCCTGCCAGAAAGCTGATGCTATTTTATTAGGCGCGGTAGGAGGTCCTAAATGGGACGACCCCACCGCAAAGGTACGGCCAGAGCAGGGGTTGTTAGCCCTGCGTAAGGGATTGCAGACTTATGCAAATTTACGCCCTGTGAAACCCCACCCCGACATGCTGGATGCCTCGCCTTTGCGCCCAGAAAGACTTGCGGGCGTAGATTTATTGGTGGTGCGCGAACTCACGGGGGGTATCTATTTTGGAGATCCCAGTGAACGCCGCCAGGTGAACGGCGAAACGCAGGCGATTTCCACGATGAGCTATACTGAGAGTGAAATACGCCGGGTAACCCGGCTGGCCTTTGAGATCGCCCGCGGCCGACGGAAAAAGGTTACCTCCGTCGATAAAGCCAATGTGCTCGAAGTCTCGCGCCTTTGGCGGCAGACCGTGACCGAAGTTGCCAAAGAATTCCCCGATGTGGAAATCGAACATATCCTCGTGGATGCAGCCACGATGTATCTGATTCAGAACCCGGCCAGTTTTGATGTGATGGTCACCGGTAATATGTTCGGTGACATCCTGACCGATGAAGCCTCGGTTCTGACGGGCTCGATGGGCAATCTCCCTTCCGCTTCGCTGGGCGATGACGGACCCGGGCTGTACGAGCCCATCCATGGTTCTGCACCTGATATCGCCGGACAGGGTGTGGCCAACCCCATTGGAACAGTGCTCTCTTCTGCGATGATGCTGCGTCACTCCTTTGAGATGGCTGTCGAAGCCGACGCGATCGAAAAAGCGGTGGACATGGTGTTATCCGCTGGTCATCGTACGCGTGATTTGGCAAAGGCGGGAGAAAAAGCTCTCAACACCGAGGAAATGACCGCATTGCTGGTGGAGCAAGCAAAAACGATTTAAACGCGAATTACACATATTGCCTAATTTTGCGAATTTCTAAATATTATTCGCGCTAATAAGTTTGGCTTCAGGAGTTGAAAATGAAATCGAAATATATCTGGATGGATGGGGAACTCATTCCATTTGAGCAAGCCACTGTACATTTTTTATCACCAACAATCCATTATGGGTTTGGCGTTTTTGAAGGGGCACGCTGCTACGATACAGCTAAAGGGCCAGCAGCATTCCGGTTGCTCGAGCATCTCAAACGCTTTGTGAATTCGGCCTTGATCTTAGGAATTTTGGATTTTCCCTATAGCGTCGAAGAACTGACCACCGCGGTTCATGAAACCATTCGGGCGAATGAATTGCGCGCCTGCTATATCCGCCCGGCCATTTATATGGAGGGTCCCCTCGGATTGAATGGAGATGATTACCAGACACATGTCGGAATCGCCGTTTGGAAGTGGGGTGCTTATCTTGGGGAAGATGCTCTCGAAAAGGGAGTCAGGATGACGGTTTCATCCTTCACTCGTATGCACCATAATAGCTTTATGACCAAGGCAAAAGCAGCGGGCAATTACGTTAATTCAATTATGGCGAAAACATTGGCTCATCGGGCTGGTTATGATGAAGCCATTATGATTGATCCAGACGGATACGTAGCCGAATGCAGTGGGATGAATATCTTCATTGTGCGGGATAATGTGATCTATACGCCGCCAAAGGCTACCATCCTGGAAGGAATCACGCGAGATTCAATTATCACCATTGCGGAAGATTTGGGCTATAAAGTGGTTGAGGAACAATTGGTACGCGACCAACTCTATATTTCCGACGAAGTTTTCGTCAGCGGCACCGCCGCGGAAGTTACCGCGGTATGTGAGATTGATACCCGAAAGATCGGGGTCGGCAAAATGGGGCCGGTAACTCGTCAACTGCAAAAAACCTTCTTCGAAACGGTGAAGGGTGATGGCCCCCGTTCCGCCGAGTGGCTGGATTACATCAAGGCAGGTTAGATCCATGGAAAAAGTAATTGCGTTTCAAGGTGAATCCGGCGCCTACAGCGAACTGGCTGCCTTTGAGCATTTTGGATCTGAGATCAGCACGCTGCCTTGTGAGAGTTTTGATTTAGTTTACGAAGCCATTTTAAGTGGGGCATCTACCTATGGGATGCTGCCATTTGAGAATTCGCTGGCCGGCAGCATCCACCGCAACTATGATCTAATTTTGCGGCATGAGCTTCATATCGTCAGCGAATATCACCTCCGCGTCAGTCATTGTCTCTTGAGCGTTCACGGGACTAAAATCAATAATATTCAACGCGCTCACTCCCACCCGCAGGCTTTGGCACAGTGTGAACATAACCTGACGAGGTTAGGCATCAAACTTGTGGCGGAAAAAGATACTGCTGGGAGCGCGCGCTTGATCAAAGATTGGGATGATCCCCGAGCAGCCGCGATTGCTTCAACCCGTGCAGCTGAAGTGTATGGTTTGGAAATTTTGCGGGAAAATTTGGAAGATAATCCCCATAATTTCACTCGCTTTTTAGCGCTGAATAAAACCCCGTTGATTGTAGCTGATCCCGAAAATAAAGATTTCAAAACTTCTATCGTTTTTAGCTTAAAAAATATCCCTGGCGTGCTTTTTAAAGCCTTGAGTGTATTTGCCTTGCGTGACATCGACCTGACAAAGATCGAATCTCGACCTATCCAAGGGCAGCCCTGGGAATATATGTTTTATGTGGATTTTGCTGGGCACCAACAAGCAATCAATTGTTCTCGTGCGCTCGATCACCTGGGGGAATTAGCTGCCTTTTTACGGGTTTTAGGATCGTATCCGCAGCATCGCGCAAAATAAAGCAACAAGCTCCTTATCACTGGCATCACAGTAAGAATATCTTTTATTAAGGACTACTTATAATTTCAAAAGTGTATAATATTCAGGCACATACTTTTTTACCAATTCATTTATTGTGAAAAATCAGAAATGCCTCGTCCGCTCCGAATTGTCATCATTTTTCTTGGCCTGCTCATCATCTGTTTATCGATTGCAGTGATGATTTTTATTAACTTGCCAATTGACTCACAAAGTATTCAGGCAACACTTGAACCAACCCTGTTTGTTTCCCCATAATCTAAAAATATCCTTGTGAAATAAACTTCCAAAAAAGTATCTTTTACCTCAGGAGCACTTCATGCCAGACCCCCGCGTTTCTAAATTAGCCCAAGTTCTCGTTTATTACTCCCTTGATTTACAACCCGGAGAATTATTCACGCTGGAAACCAGCCCATTAGCGAACGAACTCAATCTGGCTGTGTATACGGAAGCCATCAAGGCCGGAGCCTATGTCACGATCCAAAACAGCATACCTGGAAGCGAAGAAATATTTTACAAATACGCCAGCGATAATCAGATGGAGCATATCTCTCCAATTCAAAAGCTCATGGTAGAAAACTTCGATGCCAGCCTGTATATCGAAGCTGAGTTCAATTCTCGCGAACTCAGCGCGATCGATCCAGCCAAGATATCGCAAGTGAGAAAAGCAAACACTAAACTCAACCAAACCTTTTTCGAGCGCGCCGCTCGCAAGGAAATCAAATGGTCGCTCACAGTTTATCCCACCCCGGCTATGGCACAAGAAGCCAATATGTCACTGGCTGATTACGCCGACTTTGTTTATGGAGCTGGGATGCTGCACCTGGATGATCCGGTTGCTTTCTGGAAGGGTGAAGGTGAACGCCAACGGGAAATCATCCAATGGTTGGAGGGCCGCGACAAAATCGTACTCAAAGGGAAAAATGTTGACCTGAGCTTCTCAATCCAGGGGCGCACATTTGAAGCAGCCGATGGAAAATATAATTTCCCAGATGGCGAAATTTTCACAGGACCGGTGGAAGATTCTGTCAACGGATATATCCGTTTCTCATACCCCGCCCTCTTTGGCGGACAGGAAATTGAAGACATCGAACTCTGGTTTGAAAACGGTAAGGTAATCAAGGAGCAAGCCAGCAAAAATATCGATTTGCTGACAAAAATGCTCGGTACCGATGAGGGTGCCCGATATCTGGGTGAGTGGGGCATCGGCACCAATTATGGCATCCAGCGCTTCACAAAAAATATGCTCTTCGATGAAAAGATCGGCGGCACCATTCATTTAGCGGTGGGTGCAGGATACCCTGAAACCGGCAGCGAAAACAAATCTGGTATCCATTGGGATATGCTTTGCGATATGTCGGATGCTGAAATGACGGCTGATGGGGAACTTTTCTACAAGGATGGCAAGTTTATAGTATAGCCCTGTAAAGAGAATCAAGGGTGCAAACTCATTATCTTCATTCTATGATCCTAAAATTGCAATTATGAACCGTCGCATTTGGCTGCTCTTCTCCCTTATACTTTTGATTTTCTTTTTGGTATCCTGTTCTTCAGCCCCAAAATCAACCGCGGACGAACCTGCCGCTGAAGCCCCAGCTGAAGAGGGTGTTGAAGTAATTCCAGAAGGGGAAGCCGAAGAACCTGTTGATAAATCGCCATCAGAACCCGAAAACCCCCTCCCACTGCCACGCAAGTTCCCCAACCCACTGCTAAACCAACACAACCCGTACCGACACAGCCTATTCCCACCCCCACTGCTTTAATTGAAGAGCGCATGGTTGAAGTCGAATGGCCCGAGAGTTTGTACCTGGGCGATTCAGATGTGGTGCGCATGACCTTGATTCCAGCGGAGCAGGGGTACACACTCACCACCGAATTCCCAGATCACACGACAACCACGCAGGATGTACCTATTGTGCGGCCGGAAGGCTATGACCTCTCGGCAATCGGGCGGCTGGATGGGGTCGGTTTCACAATTTCACCTTCCAAAGATCAAAAAAGCAGTCTGCCCATCGATCAGCCTGTTACCTGGCATTGGTCACTGACCCCCACTCAGCCGGGGCAGCAGCGTCTGACCGTCAGCCTGCTGCTCCGCTGGGAACCGCTGCCGGGCACTTCAGGCCTGAACTCGCGAAGCTGTAGCCTATTCTAAAGGGTTGGAGGTGCGGGTAAAATCTTTCTTCGGTTTGACACGCGGCCAAACACTCAATATAACGCTGGTGAGCTTAGCCTTGGGCGGCAGCATCGTTTTGTTTGCCGCAGTATATGGCTTCCCATTTCGCAAGCACAATCCCTTAAAAACAAGCACATTTTCAAAGAGCAGCAAACCTTCCCAAATCCGGGATCCGAATCTCTCTCTCGAAATCGAGAGCCCCCCGAGCTGCACCTCAGTTCCAAAGAAGAAGCCCTCCTACGCGGCCTGTTCCATCAATATCGCCGTCTGGTCATCCAACAGGAATTTCTCTCTGGCTATTCGGGAGCTCGCACCTTCGCGCTAATCCCGGTTCGTACAGACGGGCGCACAGACGCTCCTACCATCGCCAAGCTGGGACCTAAGGAGGATATCGAGCAGGAATTCGTCAATTACGAGGCTTTCGTCAAACGTACATTGCCGCCCATAACAGCACGAATTCAAGCGCCGCCAGTGATATTGAAAGGCGGGAAAAACGCCGTCCTGCAATATACCTTTATCGGTGAGCCGGGCACTAAACCCGTATCTCTGCGCCAGGCTTTACTAGATGCTCCGGACCCCAAATTGCTGACACGCTTATTTGAGATGTTTGGCCCCAACTGGTGGATGCAGCGCAAACCCTGGACTTTTCGTTTGGCCCAAGAGTACGACAGCCTATTGCCGCCACACTGGTTACTCGAACCTGAAATTGGGAAAGGTGAGCCATTGGATGGCCGCAAGCCGCCCGGAAGTGTAAAACTATCTATTGGGGATTTGGTGACACCGCAACATTTCAGGATAAAATCTGGTGGTGGTTTTAAAGATTATATGACTCTCTTAGGCGAGACCACCGATGGACAACCCGCGCTGCGTGTACGTTGGCTGGCAAAGGATTTTCCCAAAAACTCCAGTTTTCGACAAAGCTCAGGGCAGGCAGGAAGAGTGATTGCCACACGGTTGGATTTGCTGCGTGCTTATACAGCTAACTTTGATTTGATGGGTTTGCCCGACCCGCTGGAGAAACTGCCAGAGATTCTGCAAGAACTGGTCAATGGAACCAGTTCCATCATCCACGGCGATTTGAATTTGGAGAACGTTTTGATCGGTCCCGGAGGGATGGTGTGGTTGATTGATTTTGCCACTACTCGGGAGGGGCACCCCTTAATGGATTTCGCCCACTTGGAGGCGGAAGTCATCGCTCATGTGATTGCACCCCAGGCAGAAAATCCGCGCACATTTTTAGGACTTTTGGATGGGCTGCTAATTGACAGTAATCAATCGTACAAGAATGCACCCTCGACCCTGCCAACTATGCAAGTTTCGGTGCTCTCTTCCATTCATGATATCGCCTTCAAATGTCTCGCCAATCCATCGCAGCCACGTGAGTATTGGTTGGCACTTTATATGTCTTGTTTAGGGGCGTTAAAATATCGAAACCTGGATGAACACCAAAAATATTTTCTTTATTTAACCGCAGCATACATCGGAGAAATGCTCTAAGGAATAAACTATGCGAAATCGAAAAACTGGGTTTGGGATTCTGATCTTTGTAGTGATTGTTATTATTTTAGGATTAATCGGATTTTTCCAATGGGCGGGAACTTCGAGCCCAGCCATGCAAGACGCCCTTATAAGTCTGGAATCTGATGGGGTTGTCCAAGTTGAGACGGACCCCTGGATCACTTTCGTTCCTGTCGATTTACAACCCACTAAAGGATTTATTTTTTATCCCGGCGGATTGGTGGAACCGGAAGCCTACGCGCCGACAGCGCGCTCGATCGCCGAAGCCGGATATCTGGTAGTGATTACACCCATGCCATTGAATCTAGCAGTACTCAATTCTGGGGCGGCAACTGATGTAATTGCTGCCTATCCAGAAATAGAAAACTGGGCTATTGGCGGACATTCACTCGGCGGCACGATGGCAGCATCGTTTGCTGACACAAATTTAAATGATGTTATGGGTCTCGTGTTTTGGGCATCTTACCCGGCAGAGAGCAATGACCTTTCAGACCAACCCATTACCGTAACTTCCATTTATGGAACTTTGGATGGGCTGGCAACCCCTGAGAAGGTATTGGCAGCCAAACCCCAGCTCCCTTCCGATACCGTTTGGGTGCCAATCGAAGGAGGCAACCATGCTCAATTTGGTTGGTATGGTCCACAAGAAGGGGATAACCCCGCAACCCTTAGTCGTGAAGAACAACAGGCGCAAATTGTGAGTGCAACGATTACCCTATTATCAAAATTAGAAACGTCTAATCAGTAAAGGTGCTTTGCACAAGCCGGTCCTGGATTTTGAATGTCTGACAAATTAGAACTAAACAAATCGCAAATTTCTTGCAACCAAAGCAAAGAATTCCTCGTATAAGAAAGTGAAGAAATTGAAAAACGGCTCTTTGGGAATTTGCATAGGAAATCGTATTTGTGGGGGTGTTCTACAGGTGAAACTTGCAGAACACCCCCACATCTTTCTCTCAGCGAGCGAACTCCTAAAGATCCTGAAAAATAAAACCTGAGGAGGCTTTACATCATGAGTTGTTTTGGAAACGCAATTTGGCTTATCTTTGGCGGCTTTATTTCCGGATTAGGTTATATCCTCGGCGGGCTGCTGACTTGTTTAACAATTATCGGTATTCCCTTTGGGATTCAGGCGATGAAATTGGGTGTAGCAACGATGGCACCCTTTGGTTTAGAGATTCACACCACTCCAGAATCTGGAGGCTGTTTACAAACGGTATTTAACGTCGGTTGGGCAATTTTCTTCGGTTGGGAAATTGCGCTTGCTCACGTCATCCATGGCTTGATTTTGGCGATCACAATCGTCGGAATCCCTTTCGCAATGCAGCATTTCAAATTAGCCCCACTGGCACTCTTCCCCTTCGGTAAAGAACTGCGGTAAAGATAAAACTGCTTCACGCAGACAGCGGTTGCGTATTGCAACCGCTGTCTGCGTTTCTACAAATTGTAATTTCTTTTCAATAACTGTTTAAATATAAAATCGGTCACGATCAACCTCATCTTGCAAAACCCGCAACTCATCCATACTTGGCGGTGGATTCTCTGTGACTTTATCAGCGACCAACAGATCAAACCCGGTGTTTTCATGCACCTCATCAACGGTAACTCCCGGCTGTGTTTGGAGCAGCATCATGCGCTTCATATTGGGATGGTAACCTAAAACAGCAAGATTGGTGACCACGCGATAAGGACCTGTTCCAGGGGGCAGGCCCGCCGCTTCACGGGCACCCGGCCCCGTCAAATACCCCGGCGTTGTGATGAAATCCACCTTTTCAACAAAGCGGCGTTTATCATGGCGCATAATGGCAATCGTCCGCCAGCAGTGAGATCCAACATCATTGCCGCCTCCGCTACCCGGTAATCTCACTTTGGGATTATCGTGATCTCCAATTACTGTCGAGTTGAGATTGCCATATGGGTCAATCTGCGCCCCTCCCAAAAATCCGTACTCCACAAAACCGCGTTGAGCAGTCTCGACAATATCGAGTATCCCTGTGGCGGCAACCGCTTTATTGAAGGACCGCCGTCCACCCACAGCAAGGGGTAGCTCTTCCAAAATCGCACCGGTTCCCCCGAATTCAAAGATGCTTACCAGGTTGGGGGCATGCATCTTTTGGGCTAAAGCACCAGCTAACATTGGGATGCCGGTTCCAATAAAGGCCGTTGATCCATCTTCCATTAAACGGGAGGCGGTGCAGATCAATAATTCAGAGGCATTGTAATTTTTCTCAGTCATTACGCATTACTCCTGGAACCATTTCTCTCAAGTGCTGCATTCTCTCGGAACCGATTAAGGCCAGATATTCCTGGTGATTGCTGACTCCATAAATAAATTTCTCAAGATAGCTCTGCGCGGTTTCTGGCTTCTTGGAGGCTTGTACCCACGATTTGATTTGTTCCTCATCCCGCTCGTAAACATAGCACATTTCGCCGGGATGAGAACCAAAGGGAGCATGGATTACTGCGTCAACCAGATAATAAGGAATGATCGTGCGGTCTGGTTGTGCGCGAATAATATCTGTATCAACGATCTCCTCCGCACTGATCAACAAACGCTTCGAAGCCCGCGCCAATTCGAAGGCAAACCCGCTGATGCCATCGATCTGAGCATTGCCAAACTTATCAGCCCGATGCACATGGATCAAGCCAACATCCAAAATAAGGGCGGGCAGCAACGCAATCGGATCACCTGTGAAGGGACACTCTACCACTTTGGCTGCACTGTATTTGAGAGTATCTGTACCCAGCATCGAGCGCACCGGGATAAAGGGAACCCCCATCGCGGCTGCTTTGAAACGCCAAACGATCCCTGCGTTGCTCCACTCAACACAGGTTTCCAAGCGGCCGCTCTCCACCTCCCGGCGCAAGCAATTTGAAATTCCGTAGACCTCCAGCCCAATATAAGTATGGTCCAAGGCTTTCACCAAACTAGCCGCCATCAGCATATCTAGTTCATAGACTCCCTGCCCTGCTACACGCAAATCTTTCTTCCCCTGGCGAACGATTTCATTGACGAGTGATTGTGGGCAACGCACAGTGCCATATAATTCTGTACCGATATACGAGCCATTTTGAATAAATCGACTTACCGCTTCGGCTTCTGTCATGCGTTTATCCACCAGACCTTTGGGTTTGTTGCGGTTGTGCTCCCTAAACGCGTTGATATCAGGTTCCTGAAGCAGCGGAGCGATCCCTTCTTGTAGAATTTTCATCGGTTGCCTCCTTTATTGACGATGTAAATGGCTAAGCGCGTTTTTAGTTAGCATAATTCCCCACAAATTCAAAGGAACAAGAATAAGAAAGTTTCCTGTCATGGCTGCCCTCCATACGTGGCGAAACCAATTTTGATATCCTCGTCTTAACTTGATTGTATCACGCCAAATCATGCTGATTTAAGCAGGTTTATATTAGATATTTCCACTGGCATCACCCTAAATTCGTAAATTCGACTTCCCAGAAATTATGGGGTCACTTTACAAATTTGATAGGTATACGAGTATTGCACTTTACAACTTGGTAGTGTTGATATTTCAGCAGTTTTCTAGAGAGACAGGCCGGATCTAAATTCGCCCATTGCGAGAGAGAAATCCCCAAATGTCAATACGGCCTAATCAATAATTTCAAGGTACAATTATTGACAGTATAACTGCTCAGGCAGTTGAGAGGTCCGGGAGGTTTGCGGGTGGTGATCACCACCCGCAAACCTCCACTTATCACTCTGGACTGAGTAGTTACTATTGGCATTCTAATTGCACAACGAAAAAAATTAAAAAGAATATTCTTGAGATGAAGGCGTAGTTTGATTAGGTTTTTATTGATCATTCTGCGAAGCTAATAATCGATTATGCAGAAGCGACGTTGTCCTTATATTGGGTTGGAAAACGACCCCAGCACTGTTATGTCTTACCCGACATTGCAGAATTGCTGTCATCGCGTCGAACCTGAAGAACCCGTTAACCTAAATTATCAGCTTACCCACTGCTTCACTTTTGCACATCGACATTGTCCGGTTCTCCTGGGGGATTCGATAACGGGTTTACCCCCCGAAATTGCGGTCTATTCCACTAAAAAAAGAGCAACGATCGCATTATGGTTCGTAGTCGCTTCAGGGATGCTTACAGCCGTCTTCATTTTACTGTTTGGTGATTGGCAGTGGGGCGGCGCTAACGGTGGTTTCTTAGATTTCAACAACGATCCCACACCACAAGAAATTACCGAAACACCTGGTTTTCAACAGGAGTTTGCTGCCAGCACAACACCCGTTTTCACCTTAACACCTAGCTCAACCTTAGCAGAAACAGCAATATCCGAACCATCGAAAACGGCAGAGTCGACGGAACCCACAGCAACCGATGAACCTAGGTTTACAAACACCAGTGTTCCAGCAGCCACCAGCTTCCCGACATGGACGCCGGTTATCTTCCCAACCAACACACCTTTCCCAACGAGTACATTTCCGCCGCTCCCCACAAACACTTCTCGACCCACTGAAACCCGGTCACCGACAAACACTGCACGCCCTACAAATACGCCCGCCGCAACCAATACACCGTTACCGACGCATACCTCTCCCCCCGTTCCATCGGACACGCCTGTGCCCATCCCCACCGATGCCCCCTTGCCAACCGGAACATCCACCCCCATCCCGCTGCCTCCCACGAATTCACCAAATCCATAAACCCCGGTTATCAAATGAAACCGGGGAGTTTTTTTAGATGATGTGGATATCGGCGATTTTGTGGAATTGCACTGGAATACGATAAATATTATTTCCCAATGCCTGCCAATTTATTTCATTTTGATTAACTTCAATCGTCGAGGGAGGGTGCGGTAAATATAATTCTAACTGCCCTTGATCTTCTCCAGGTCTCTCTAGCCGAAAATTGAAATTCCCTGGGGATACTGACCATTGGGTGACTTCCAGCCCCTGAGAAATATGCAAGTCGCTGCCCAAATATTGTGCCGCCCCTTCTAAAACTGGTCTCAAAGAGAGCAGCCTGACTCCATGAGCAGGGACCCCCTTCAGGTATAGATGATCATCTGAAATCCGAGTCGAAACTCCATTCCAAAAATCGCGGATAAAATAATCTCCCTCTGGAAGATCAAGCCGCCAAAGTGGAATCATCATCTCCCGTTCTTCATCTTCCCAATTATAGGCCGCGATCAAATGCCACTTACCGGTTTCGTTTTCTAAATTCAGGCGCAGCAAGGTAGGTGTGACAGTCTCAAACCAATCAAGCACACGCACCCGTTGACCCATCAGGGGAATAAGTTGCTGGGCAATACGCAGCCGCTCAGCGGGCAACTTGGGAAGATCATCAGAGAGGAGTAAAGGGCCGCCAGTGAGGGCGATAGCCGTTGCCATCGATTGCACTTCTGCTAGCGTGAGCGTACTTTCAGGACGGATCAGAAGACAATCGGGATCATTGATCCACCACCGCTGATGTATAAAGGCTCGAGAAAGCGTGTTTTGGATTGCATTCCGAGTAGATGGCATACTGAATTCCTTGCGGAAAAAGGACCCGTTCCCTAATTCTGAGGGATACCAATCGGGTGCCACATCCGCTCCAACGCGCATCGAATCAAAGATGCCAATAGATGGACCTAACGGCACGCCACAGCCCAGTAAGTGAACATCAGGTCCAGCGGCTTCTCGCAGCGTTTCTAGGCCCAATCGCAAAACCTGAGCCCGTGTTTTTGTTCGATCTTGGTAACTTCCTGCTAAAGCAGCTGCGAATAAGAAATCGAGTTTCAAAAACCGATAACCCCAATCATGCACAGCAGTATGGATCACATTACGAACATATGCAAGTGCTTCTGGATGGGTCAGGTCAAGCGCCTTATTAAAATTTAACCAAACGAATCCAGCATTGGCCGGAAAACCAAAGCGATTCCGCAGCAGCCATTTCGCATGCACTCGCCTCAGCCGGGACTTTGAATGCACAATGAAGGGGGCCAACCACAAACCAGGCGTAAACCATCTCTGTTTAATTTCACGCGCCAGGGGCTTTGTGCCATCTGGAAATCCTGGAGAAAACTCCAACCAATCACCAATTTGGGACTGAAAGCCGTCGTCAATTTGGAAAAGTTCGAGGGGAATTTCAGGCCGCATCTCGTCCGCAGCTTTCAAATTCTCACTTATTTTTTCGGCGTCAATATCTTGAAAGAACTGATACCAGGAACACCAACCCACAGAAGGCGGAAACTGGGAGGATGGAGTTTGGATTTGGTGCTCGCGGGCAACGGCCTCCAGGTAGGGTGCCAGAGGATCAGGATTATTAGTTTCAACAAATTGGATCGCGGCCCAATCCGTCGTCATCTGCATCCCGGATTCGAGGTGAGCGTTATCGCCGTTAGCCCAAAGCGCCAGTGCCGGGTAGAGGACGTCCGTGCGGGCTTCGAGTGAGCCAAAATGTTGTTTTTGAGAAAGAAATCCAGCTAAGATGCCGGTTTGGTGATCACGGTCACCCAGTACACCGAACATATCACTGCCAAAGTGTCCCGGATTATTGGGGCGTGGGGTTCCTTGGTGGTACCACATGGGTTCGCCGAAAAATCGCAACCGAGTGCCAATTTGTTTTTCTTGCGCGCCCATAGTCCCGCTAAAAGACCAGGACTGCCAGCCATTCGTAAAGAAGGCCAGTTCACCGGGATCTGGATAAGGGCGGACGGCCCCGTAACCCACGGGAGTCGATTTATATTTCATGGTGAGTGGACCCGGATTTGGCAGCAGCTTTCGTTTAGGGAAGAAACCGGCCTGCATCATTGTTAAACGCTCAACTTCAACCCTGTACTTACTGCGGTTGTCAATTGTTATCCGCCACAAAAAGAGAGGGTGTTCCTCAACCAGAGCAAATTCTAAAATGTAGTAAAGACCGTTTGGATCAGGTCCAACCTCGACAGTGATCTGCTGCAATTTGCCATGGGGAGATGATTTTTTTTCTGGACCTCGGACTTTTGGATTGCGCCATTTCTCTAGCGTGTCATGTTTTTGCCGCCCTGTACGAAATAGAGCCGTAAGCGGGGTGCGGTATTGCACCTGCATCCAGACATCTTCAACGAAGGGGGCATTTTGCCCAGTCCCATGCAGCGACCAGGTGGCAGAATCTGGATTGAGGGTGAATTGCAGATGGGGTGAATTGAGAATAATCGTCATAATTTGTATATATGAATTTCCCCAATAACGGCAAAACCAGAAAACTAATGAATTAGATTACGGAAGATTTGCGGCTTTTGCGAAGATTTAGCGATATAAATAACGAACATTTGATTTCAAGCAACGAAAAACAAATTTCACATAGCTTGGAAATATGTATCGTTCTGAAAAACAGATACTTTTTTGAAATTGCTTTTTCTGATCTATTTGTGTAATGTGAATTAATTTAGGAGTTACACGCTTTACGGGAAAGTGCGTAAGTTCTATATTTATTACTCTACAGCAACTTTGTCAACATATTCCACTGCGCCAGGACAAAGTGGATTTAGTTTGTTAGAGACATTTCCCCAATTGATCGACTGTCCCGAACTTCTGGTAGATTTAATTGCATCAGATAAACACCCCGGGCCGGCATGGTAATTGACCAGTGTATAACGCCATAAATCCTCGTAGCTGCTGACATCTCCCGGCGGCAACCCCGTGTGATTGGAAATGATCTGTCCAGTTTGTACACAATTTGCTTTGATGGTTTGAGCAAACAACTGAATTGTGAAATCTGCGTGACTCAGATCCACTCCTGTGGGGCACTCGGCACAATCGGCATTTACACCCGTTGCTAAAGCCCCCCGAAGCAAAGTTTGATTTTCTTCACCCAACTGGGAATATCCTGCGCTGCAAGTTTCCGAAGTCAATACCAAAGGACAAAATTGGAAATAGAAAGTTTCATTCCATAATAGAACGGTGTCAGCACCTTTTTCGGTCAACTGGCCAAAACCATATTCTTCAGCTTCCCGATAAACTCCCGGCCAGAACTGGCTCTCTTGGGCAAATAAATTCTTCATCAACTGAGCAGAAACTCCGATTTCATTGGCCACATCCAAAATTTCCGAATCAAATTGATTTTGCCAAACTGTGACCTCAGGGCGGGCGTTTTCTAAGCCGCAGGTATTAGCATAACCATTGGCTTCCAATCCACCCGCAGGGCACTCGCTGGCATCCACAACTTGATGAGCGATCAATCGGCCAGCCAGATACGCATATGGCTCATCGGACGCCAGTAATTCAGGAAGTTCCGGTGATGAAAGCCACTGGGGAATTTCACCTCCAATGGGCAAGAAAGAGTCCCAAGCCTGAGCGCAAGTACTGGGTTGCTCCCCTAACCAGCGGTTACTCATTACATCTACAAACCAGCCTCCGGTACCCGGCGCAGTTTCAACGCCTGCGTCTACCACGCGGACAAAAGCGGTATAGTGTTCGCTCGAGTCGCCATAGCTGGAGTCAGCCCAAAATTCAACAACCACGCCGTCGATAGGTGTTGGCCGCAGCGGAATCTCACATGTCTCGCCCGGAGGGCAAACAAAGGGGATGCTATTGAAAGTGCCTTGAATTTGGGTAATGGTCTCATTCGGTAGCGGTTCTTCACCAACAAATAACAAACTAGGGAGATTTTCACAGCGGTTTTCCGGAGGAATTGGCGTACACCCGGTTAAGTTAATCCAGGCTTCAGCAGTTGGCAAATCAACCTGAACAATTTGTTCCTGCGGAGTTGACGAAATCAGGTGTAGATAGAGACCCTTACAACTGGCGGTGTCCTCCTTCTTTGAAACTGCTTCTGGACAAGATTCAGTTTCAAACCACTCTTCATAAATATCTTCCCCACAATAAATCAAAACATCATCCCCTGTTGGGAATCCTTCATGATCAGTAAGAATCTGGCATTCAGGTTGGTTGGTCGACCAGCGGATCAACCACCATTCGGACTCATCAAATGGGACAATTATTTCAGTAGATCGGGAAGGTTTTTCGGATGCCTTAATTGAGACCGCAACCAAAGAAATTATCAATACGCTCACCAGCATCAAAAACATGCCCATCCGACGCGTGAATGAACGCGAATTTGCTGATAACTTAAAATTAATGTATTGGCCCGGTTGGCAATCCATGAATGACAGAATTATAACCTAAAATATTCGACGTTCTGATTGCAAGAAAAATACCAAAATTGTAAGGATCGCAGTCTCTTCATTTCCCTTGCCTGCCCCCTTTGGATGGCTTGCTCCTCTGATAAGCCCATGATACACTCAAGACATGGAGATTAAGATTTTGATCGTTGCTCCGGAACCCAATTTTGGAGAACAAATTTCACAGGCTCTCCAAGAAGCCGGCTATTTTCCTTTATTAGTATCCGGCATTGCAGAAGCCACCTTTGTCGTACGCGATGAGAAATATCCCATTGCAATCTTAGACTGCAATCTCCCTGATCCGGGCACAGAATATTTAGCCGCAGAATTACGCGCCCGAATTAAAGACCTGCGCATTGCGTTCATCCATCGGGAGGATTGCAAAGGCGAACAAATCAAGATCCAACGCGCACGAGATATCGCCTTGCCGAAACCATTTTTCTTGCCCGATTTACTCGAAGTGATTAATTTATGGGTAGCTGAAAAAAATGATGCAGCCGTTGCTGTGCATCCTGACCAAGAAACACAAGAAATTCCATCTGAACTAGCCTGGCTGCAGGATGTCAATCGGGCTGCTCAGTATCTCACCCGTCTCTCTCTCGAGGCTAATGCCCAAGCAGCCCTTATCTTGCGCAACTCAAAAATTTGGGCTTACGCTGGTCAGTTAGCTCAATCCGCGGCTGAAGAGCTGGCCAACTTTGTGGGACATTACTGGGCAAACGGGGACGGCAGTGATTTGGCACGTTTCGTGCGTCTCGATACAACCGGCAGTGAATATATGCTGTACGCCACCAGCCTGGGGTCAGGTTTTATATTGGCGCTTTCCTTTGAGACCGAGATGCCCTTCAGCGAGATGCGTGCTCAAACTGGAAAACTGGCCCGAAGATTGACCTCCCCGCCAACAGAACTGCCCACTAAAATTTCGGGAGACCCTGTTCCCAAACCGCAGTCGCACCCAGAAGACGTGGATGATTATTCCCCTGAAGATTGGGTTCCAGAAGATGATTTTTCCATAGCTGAACCAGAAGAAGCATTTTCTGAAGAAGATGAAGCCATCATCGCCCGTCAGCGAGCTATGTTTGAAGATTTGCTCTCCACCTTAGATATTCCAGACCCAGATGGGATCAGCACATCTTTGAATATGCAAGAAAACCTGCCGGTTGAGGTTGAATCTTTTGGGTCGGCAACCACTCAAAAATCCAGGGAGCCGTTTCCCATTGCTGTAGATACTGAATTCTCGCCAAGCACAGAACCACTCACTGAGACCGATGTCCAGCTTGAACCCGTATCCCCGAGTTTGCATGATCTTGCCTTTGCTTGTGTTTTGATCCCGCGGTTACCAGAGCACCACCTAACCGGCGTATTAACAGGATTACTCAATGTAGAAATGATGCGATTATGTTTAGCCTTTGGATGGCGATTAGAGCATCTCGCCATTCGGCCGCAGTACTTGCATTGGGTGGTCAGTGTTGGTCCAGAAGTTCCCGCCGCTCAAGTGATTGAGAAAATCCGGGGACAAACCTCCGGCCTGCTTTTTGAAGAATTTCCTCGCCTGGCAAAGGAAAACCCTTCTCATGATTTTTGGGCACCCGGCTTTATGGTGATTCATGGACGCCGCTCTTTGGCGGGGACTCTGGTAAAAGAATTTATCCTACAAACTCGATCCCGCCAAGGGCTTGATAACGTAACCTAAAACTTAGAACCCCTCCGAAAATTGAGAATAGGGGGTGTGTTTGGGGTGGTTTCACCACCCCAAACACACCCCCGGACTAATTTTCGGATAGATATTTAGTCAGTCGAGAAAATTATGCCCGAAATTTTATATCTGATCGACGGCCATGCTTTGGCCTACCGCTCCTATTTTGCATTAACCCGCGGTGGAGGTGCTGGACGCTGGGTAACCAGTTCTGGCGAACCCACTGCCGGAATTTTTGGTTTTACCAGTGTACTATTAAAAATACTCGAACAAGAAGACCCGGATTATCTGGCTGTGGTCTTTGACACGGGGAAAACCTTCCGTGATGAGATCTACCCTGATTACAAAGGCACCCGTGAAAAAATGCCTGATGATCTCCGCATCCAGATTGAGCGAATCCGCCAACTGGTTGATGCATTCAGCATCCCACGGCTGGAGATGGAAGGCTATGAAGCTGATGATGTCCTCGGCAGTGTGGCCAAACAAACCGTTGCGGATGGTCTTGGGGTCAAAATTTTTACTGGTGACCGCGATCTACTTCAGTTAGTGGATGAGCGCATTATCGTAAATTTGCCGGGGCGTTCACTCGCGGATGCCAAAGATTACCTCCCGGATAACGTGGTCGAATATTTAGGCGTACGCCCCGATCAGGTTATTGATTACAAAGCCTTGATGGGCGATAGTTCCGATAATATCCCTGGGGTAATGGGCGTGGGAAAGAAAACTGCCCAAACCCTGCTCTCGAAATATGGCACTTTGGATGGTGTTTATGAGCACCTCGATGAGTTGAAACCCGGATTGCGCAGCAAACTTGAAACAGATAAAGAAAACGCGTATCTGAGTCAGAAATTGGCAACCATCGTCACTGATTTGGATGTGTCGATCGATCTCAAAATGGCTCGTCCAGACCACTTCGACCCGACCACCATCCGGGCCATGTTCCGGGAATTGGAGTTTCGCTCCTTGCTACCACGGTTGGAAGGTTTAGAAAACAAATATGGGAAAACCGCCCCACCCCAACCAGGTCAGCAACTTTCAATGTTCGATCAACGACCAGCAAAAGGGGCTACCAGCGAATCCCCGACCAACCCTTCAGGCGCAGTCGAAACCATAATTATTAACTCGCCTGAAACGTTGGATAATTTAGTCACTAAGCTGCGAAAAGCAGAAATGATCGCGTTCGATACGGAAACCACTTCCACCGATCAGATGCAGGCAGATTTAGTAGGTATATCGCTGTCCATTGCGCCGGATTCTGGCTACTACATTCCGGTGGGCCACACACAAGGAGAGCAACTTCCCATCCAAACAGTTTTGGATGCTTTGCGCGGTCCATTCACAGATGCTTCTATATCTAAGGCCGGACATAATATCAAATACGATTTTGTCATGCTGGCCCGTTATGGTTTGCGAACTGCCCCGCTTTCCTTTGACACTATGATTTCAGAATGGCTGGTCAACCCGGCCTCCCGCAATCTGGGGTTAAAAATCTATCCTGGGTACGCCTGGGTCATCAAATGACCGAAATTTCTGCCTTAATCGGCAAAGGAAAAAAACAAATCAGCATGGCTGAAGTCCCCATCGAAGATGCTGCGGCTTATGCAGCAGATGACGCCGCCGTTGTATTGCAGTTGATTCCCCAATTGCAAGCTGAGATGGAAACGGCTCAATTGACTCAGCTTTTCGATGAAATGGAAATGCCCTTAATTCCGGTTTTGGCTGATATGGAAATGGCCGGAATCAGTTTGGATATTAAATTTTTAGATGGAATGTCACAAGAGCTGACCGCCCGTTTGAATGAGATCGAATCTCAGGTTTACCAGATGGTCGGTGAGCCTTTAAATTTGAACTCCACACAACAGCTATCGCGTGCTCTATTCGAAACCCTGAAATTATCGCCCCCTGACCGCACCCGCAAGACCGCCAGCGGATATTATTCCACAGCGGCGGGTGTGCTGGAGTCCATGCGCAATTCGCATCCGGTGGTGGACTTGGTTTTAGAGCACCGCGAACTTTCAAAACTGCGCTCAACTTACGTAGATGCCCTCCCCTTCCAACTCAATCCCCAAACGGGACGTGTGCATACTTCCTATAATCAGGCTGGCTCCCGCACAGGGCGGCTGGCCTCCACAGATCCAAATTTACAGAATATCCCTATTCGTACAGAGTTGGGACGCAGAGTTCGGCACGCTTTTGTAGCTGACCCTGGCACCCTACTCCTGGCAATCGACTACTCACAAGTTGAACTCAGGATTGCCGCCCATATGGCTCAAGATGAAGGTATGCTGGCCGCGTTCAAGGCAGACCAGGATATTCATGCCACGACCGCCGCAGCAATTTATGATATCCCTATAATGGCCGTCACAAAAGAACAGCGCCGTCACGCCAAAGCTATCAATTTTGGCCTGATCTATGGGATGAGTGCCTTTGGATTGACGCGCGCAACCGATTTAACCCTGGCCGAAGCCGAGGATTTTGTAGAGGCATATTTCGAACGGTTCCCTGGAATTAAAAGATACCTCGATGGCATCCGTGAGCAAGCAGCCCAACAAGGGTACGTTGAAACCCTCTTGGGCCGGCGTCGTTACTTCCCCGGGTTGCAGAATCCATCCAACCAACAGGTGCGTGCCCGTGAAGAGCGCGAAGCGATTAATGCCCCCATTCAGGGCACTGCCGCGGACATTATGAAAATTGCTATGCTGCAAGTTCCTCCCGCGCTGGATCAAGCAAATCTGAGCGCGAAAGTTTTACTTCAAGTTCATGATGAGATCGTGTTAGAATGTCCGGAAGAAGAGCTGGTTGAAACAGCGACCTTAGTGCAAAATATCATGGAAAAAGCCTATCCCCTTGATGTTCCGCTGCGAACAGACGCTCGCAGCGGAATCAATTGGGGAGAATTGAAACCGATTGAGTGAGTTATGACCAACGACCAAGATCACCGTTATCAACGAGCAATGAACCAGGGACACTCGGCTGCCTGGGACCAGGAATGGAATAAAGCAGCAGAATTCTACAATCAGGCTTTAAGCCAAAAACCTGAGGATGCTAAGGCGATAAATAGTTTAGCTTTGGCGTTATTTGAAATGCAAGAATTTGATCAAGCACTTCAAATGTACCTTAGAGCAGCCAAGAATTCCCCAGATGATCCCATCCCTTTGGAGAAAGCAGCGACGCTTTATGAAAATGCAGGCAATCGTAAAGCTGCTGCAGAAATGGCGGTGGGCGCTGCTGAATTATATTTAAAACGTCAAGAAATTGAGAAGGCGATTGAAAATTGGTCGCGAGCAGTCAGCATCCAGCCCGAGCATTTACGAGCACATTCCAGATTAGCCATTGTCTTCGAGCGCTTGGGACGGAAACCACAAGCAGCCAGAGAGTATCTGCACATAGCCAGTTTGATGCAGCATTCTGGAGATATTGCCAAAGCCATAGACGCTGTGAATAGAGCTTTGAAAATAGACCCCAATAATGCTAAAGCGCAACAAGCTCTCGTGATGCTGCGAGATGGCACATTATTGCCAAAACCTGCTCGCCCACGAGGGGGCACCGGGCCAATCAAACTAACTTCTGACAACCCTCAGATAGCAGCTCCAAAAGAAACGGAAACCCAATTAATGAATCCGATTGAAGAGGCCAAGCAAACTGCTTTGGAGATTCTCGCGGAATTATTTTTCGACCAACCTCTGGACAATGACGAAAACGGCAGTTCCGGACGCCGGGGCTTTCAAAGTATTGTTAGTGGTACGGGCCCTTTATTCTCAAAAAAGGTTGACAGAAGCAAAATCATGCTGCACCTTAGTCAGGCCGTTGAATCTCAAATTGGAGGCAATCCATCCCAAGCGGCTGAAGAGTTGAACCGAGCCATTGATGCCGGATTGGATAATATGGCCGCATTTTTTCAATTGGGATTTCTAAGGTACGAAGCCAATCGCCTTGAAAGCGCAGTGCGGCACCTTCAACGTGCAGTGCAACATCCCGATTTTGCCTTGGGATCTCGATTGTTATTAGGCAAATCATTCGCGGCTATGGGACGCGTTCAAGAATCCGCTGTGGAGTTTATGGAAGCGCTCAAACTTGCGGATTCTGCGGTGGTTAGTGCTGAGCAAGCCGATGGTTTACGCCAGTTATATGATCCTTTAATCGAGGCCCAAGCTCAGGAAGCAAATGAAGAACAACAAAAACTACTGAGTAAGAATATCTCAGAAATGCTGATGCGCGAAGATTGGCGCGAGCATCTGAAACAATTTAGATCTCAATCGATGGCTAACTTCGATGATGGAGAGATTACTCCATTGGCAGAAGTGCTCACTGAAACACGCAGCAGTCAGGTTGTTGTTGCGATGGGCAATGTCCGGCAGCTAGCTCGAAAGGGGCAATCTCATGCCGCGGTCGAAGAGGCATTTTATGCCCTGGAGCACGCCCCAACTTATCTACCCCTGCATATCACAATTGGAGAATTGCTGTTAGCTCAAGATCTCGTTCCGGAAGCAATTGAAAAGTTTTTAGTAATTGCTCGTTCGTACAGCGTTCGAGGAGAAGCGGGACGGGCAATTGATATGCTCAAGCGGGTGGTTGGTTTGTCACCCATGGATTTGGTAGCTCGCAGCAGTTTGATTGATCAACTCGTTAAGCGCGGCACTTCAGACGAAGCAGTTGAGGAATATATCAAACTGGCAGAGGTTTATTATAGTTTGGCTGATTTGACCAATTCCCGAAAATCTTATGCCAAGGCTTTGCGCTTAGCACAGATATCCGATTTGGAAATTAATTGGCAGGTGAGGGTTTTACATCGAATTGCAGATATCGATATCCAAAGTTTAGATTGGCGTCAAGCAGCCAATATTTATCAAGAAATTTGCAAAGTGAAACCAGATGATCAAAAAGCGAATGCAAGCTTATTGGATTTGAACTTCCGTTTGGGTGAAAGTGATCAGGCCATTAGAGAACTTGACAAGTTCATCAATTATATGAACACCAATAATAAGGTAACCGAAGCAATTCAATTTTTAGAAACTCAAGTTGAAGAACGCCCTCAACAGGCTGGACTACGCCGAAGGCTGGGAGAAGAATATTATATAGATGGGAATCTGGAACAAGGCGTTAAGGAACTTGATATTACAAGAGAGATTTTAATGGAAACAGGTGATCGTGTTGGGACGATGGCTGTTGTTCAACGCATCATTGAATTTAATCCCCCAGATGTTGCTCGGTACCAACAAATGTTAGAACGCTTACAGTCAAATTAATCGTTACAACCGAATAATTTCACGCAATAACTGTTAATCGAACATTTTTTCTTCGGTTTCGTAAAAATTCCTGAGTGATCGTCTCAGGAATTTTCCTGGTTAAGGATAAGTACAGTCGAGGGGTTCTTCGCGTGGCATAAATAACCAAACGGATGTTTTCTTGAAATCATGTTTAGGCTCGTAATAACATAATAATGGCTTAGTAACCCACTCGACCCAAATATCGTTTTCTGCAGCCCAGGCATCATCAGAGGCGGCATACAAAATAACCTGAGGTTCTGAAATAATCAAACCAAAACGGTGATTTGCCAAATCACGGTAGAAATTTTCAAAGTATTCGATATCTCCTGACATAGCCTTATTCATGACAAACTTTTTTTCATAATCAGCAACCAGGGGAACCCCTTCTACAAATCCGAAAGTTAATAATTGACGTTGATCCATAAACAAAACTTCTTCACCTTGTGATACAGCCAGTTGGCTCTCTTTTTGGATATATTCCAGAGTCAATTCAATATTTTCTAAGGGGGGCAATTTCAGGGGAGTGGTATTGATGACTGGATAAAATGCAGGAATTGCTACTGCAAGGGCAACTGATATCCGCAGCCAATATGGCTCTTTATCTATGTGAATCACTGCAAATTCACCTGCTCCTCCCCAAGCTAATGCGGTCACAAATATCAAGGAGATCAGGAACATATCTAAATTGTGGAGGTTATCACCTCCACCAATCTTTACGCTAATAATTAATCCAACAATAAAGAAAAGGGACAGGGGAAGTAAGATGCTCAATTTCTGCCAGCGATTTAGTTTCCAACGATTGGAGATCACTAAATAAAACAGAAATAAGATCAACGGTCCAACAGCAATTAACAAGCCCAGTAGAATTCCTTCTGGATATGTGGGGCCGGGGAGGAGACGAGACCATAACAAGGGCTGATCAGATATAGCTGCTGCCAGACCAGAATTTGAGGGAATCCCGCCAATTTCTACTGCCTCCGATGTTTGATTTGCGATATTGGGCGCTAGTCCAGTTGCCGGAGGTATGCGGGTAAATATTTTTGCTAACCTTTCCCAACCAGAAATCACGACACCGCCTAATAATCCCGCCAACCCATAAGCAAAAATTCGACCCCAAGATTTAAGGTCTTGACGCAATCGCTCAGGGGCTAGATCATGGACTGATACCATCATCGCCCACATTGCTGGAGCAAACATCCAGGTATACCGACTCATTTGAGCATAATACCCTGCAACGAAGACCAGCAATAAACCCAACCAAAGAGGTCTGCCTCTGGCTAAAGCTACCAAAATTGCCGCCAAAATCAGGGGAGAATAAATGGGACCCTGCTGAAGGAATAGCATGGTCCAAAGACCCATAAAAATCCAGACACGTCGATTACCCTGCGGAATTTTAAATATTATCCAACCAAAAACAGCATGCGGCAGCAAACCTACCATAACTGACCATAAGCGCGCCTGAAAAATTGTGATATCAGAATAAAAGAAAGGGAGTCCCCAAAGCGACTGTCTGCCAAGATCAATCAAGGCGTCAATGGGCTGATCGACGGGATAAATATATAAATCACGCCCAAATAAAACGGAATAATCCCACAAACGGTTACCTTCGGACCAACTCAATGAAAGTGGGAAATTTGTTACGGTGATCAACTTTTTCGCCAATAAAAATACGGTCCCAAAGAGGATCGTTCCTTGAAGAAAGCCAGTCCAAGTTAAGAGTCTTTCGGTTCCATCCGTCAAAATTATGCCGCAAAGAACTACACAAACGATAAACAAATATAATCGAACGGCAAATGATGAAAAATCATCGCTATAAGTGGAATAGCCAAATAAGAACGCGAACCAACCGACCAATAATAACGCCAATCCCCATCGCAGCCAGCGTAGCAGATATCGAAATTTTAGGACAGGTTGCAGGATTCTGTTCGTTGTATCTGTAAAGAAAAATTGACCCAATGCCCCCACCAAGAATAGGGCAGAGACGAATAAATAGGTGACAAAAATTGCTCCCCAAATTTTGTCAAAGTGCCCTAAAAACACACCGTGACCAGCCACTTGATAAATATGTGAACCAGCGATGATGACGAGGGCACACAATCCTAAAAATACCAGCAAACGAATCCACATTGGACCCATCGATCCAGTTTTCTTCATAGAGATATTTCTCCATTGATGATTATAACTTTCAAACCAAAATCAACTCAAAATGCCCGGAAATTATACTCCAAGGAATATTGATTATGAATCAGCCAAATCCAAATCATTTCTACCCTTTTATTTAATACCAGATACTCCTATAAAATTCTAAATGATATAATGTCGGCAGGATTATTCTTGGAAACCAATCGATGTCAAAACTTATTTCAGGAAAAGAATGGCTCGGCAAAGATGCCGAGCTATCAAAACGTAGGGTGGTTCAAGCATTAAAATTTATATTTTTGCTTTGTCTTTTCTTCGGTTTGTTTTGGATCATCCCACTTGCCGATGTATTTCAGGTTATCAAATCCGCAAACCCACTTTTGCTAATTATTGGCCTTGGTCTGGGTCTTCCGAACATTTATTTAAAATCCGTTCGATTAGGTTTATTGACTCGCAAACAAGGATTACCAATTTCTTTCAACCGCTTGTTCGTGGTTAATTTAATGGTCAAATTCTACCTTTTGGTTTTACCCGGAACACTAATTGGGAGCGGAATCCGTTGGGCAAAAATATCTCCATCAGGGAAATCAGCCGAGTCGCTTGCAGCAGTTGCATTTAATCGATTTATCGAAACATTTCTCATCATCATTACCGGGATTTTCTGGTTCATCGCTGGAATTGGTCAAGAAACCATAAACTGGGTCATATTGTTAGCTTTCTTTCTCAGCATTATAATCATTTGGTTCTTATTTATTAAAGTTAGCATCTATTTAGCCCAATGGTTTGAAAGTAAACCCGAAATAATAACTGGACACGCACGCTGGCAGTTTATTTGGGATTATCTTAAAAGAACCGTAAAATCACTCAGTGTTTACGCAGGCCTTTCCATTAGAGAATTATTCAACTTGATTGGTGTTGGACTGCTCGCTTATCTGGTGGGATTAATCTCTTATATTTTTATTGCCCGTTCGACAGATATCGATATATCAATTTACAATCTTGGTTGGACCCAATCTGCAATTCTATTGGCTGCATTAGCTCCAATTGCTATCGCAGGAGGTCTGGGCATTCGGGAAGTCAGCCTGGTTGTCATGCTTGGACTATATGGAGTTGAAGCAGAAGTGGCATTAGCGTTCTCGATTCTATTATTCGCGCGTAATATCTTCCTCAGTTTAATTGGTGGCATATTAGAGTTGCGAGAAATCATCCAAAAACGAAAGGCCATCTAGTTATTTATGCATATCTGTTTTGTTTGTGTAGAAATTTTTGCTTGGGGTAAATTTGGTGGGTTTGGAAGAGCAACCCGAACAATTGGCCGTGAACTGTCAAGGCGAGGGCTGCAAGTTTCCGCAATTGTCCCCCGACGAGAAAATCAGCGACCCGTCGAAGACCTTGATGGGATCCGCGTCTTGGGATTTGAACGTAAGAAAATTTTATCGTCATCTGACCTTTATAAACAGGTTGACGCTGATATCTATCACTCAGAAGAACCATCTTTTGGGACCTATCTCGCCCAAAAGGCAATGCCCCATAAAAAACATGTTGTCACCTTCCGAGACACTCGAACAATATCGGACTGGCTAACAGAATTGAGATTACCATCTCTCAGTTGGGGACAAGTAATTTCAAATACACTATATGAAGATAACTTTTTAGTCCACAAAGCAGTTCAACAAGCAGACAGTCGGTTTGCTGCATCCAAATTCCTGATTCCAAAAGCACGAAAAAAATACCGTTTACGCAACAATCCACAATTCCTACCAACACCAGTGAAAGTGCCCATAACTCTAAAAAAGGAAGGAAACCCTACTGTGTGCTTTAATTCAAGGTGGGATCGCCGCAAACGCCCCCAAATATTTTTTGAGCTGGCGAAGGCATTTCCGCAGGTTAATTTTATAGCCATCGGAAAAAGTAGAGATACAGCGTGGGATAACCACTTGAGAGAAAAATATAGCAATCTACCAAATTTAGAAATGGTCGGTTTTATTAATCAATTTCAAGGAGATAAATTATCATCCTTGCTCGAAAAAAGTTGGATCATGGTAAATACAGCGGCCAGAGAAGGTTTGCCGAATTCTTTTATCGAAGCTGCTGCCCATGGTTGCGCAATTTTAAGTGCCGTAGACCCGGATGAGTTCGCATCCAAATTTGGTTTCCACGTTCAAGATGACAATTTCGTTGATGGGTTAAAATTTCTACTCAAACACGATGTCTGGCAAAAACAGGGGGAGCGCGGGTATAAATACGTACATGATATATTTTCTACCGAAAGAGCCATTGATCAACACATCGGTATCTACGAAAACTTGTTAGCATCAACCGAATAATGACATTACCAGATTTTTTATTGATCGGCGCACCAAAGGCTGGATCAACAACCCTCAATATTGCTCTCAATCAACACCCCGAAATTTTTATGTGCCCCCAAAAAGAAGTTGGTTTTTTTTGGGGATACGATGATGATTCTATACTCCAGGGCCCTGGAAGTCCGTTAATGAAAAATCGTGTAATTCGGGATATTGAAAGCTACCAACAATTATTTGAAGGGGTGAAATCTGAGAAAAGGATTGGTGAAGCATCAGTACGCTATATCTCGCACCCTAGAGCCCCAAAAGTAATCAGCCAATTTATTCCAGAGGCTCAATTAATTGCGATATTGCGTCAACCCGCCGATCGAGCTTTCTCCTCATTTATGCATGCAAAACGAGAAGGAATTGAACCTTGCAATTCTTTCGCGGAGGCGATAGATCAGGAACGAAAGGGGTTGAGGGATAACTGGTCTACGCTGCGCCTTCTGCGTCCTGGTTATTATTTTAAGGCTCTGACCCGCTACCTGGAATTCTTTGATTTTTCAAAAATTCATGTAGCCTTGTTTGATGATCTTCACAACAATCCACATGCATTAATCAATAATATCTATCAATTTTTAGGGGTCAATGATGCTTTTGAAGCTGATCTCACTCATCATCATAATGCATCCGGAATTATTAGAAATCCTTTATCTCGTTGGATCTGGGCAAGATCAAAACATCTCCGGGCTTTTATCCGTCCATATTTAAATAGCACCCTAAAACATTCAATTTATGAGTGGGTTATTCAAGATATGCAAGTAACTAAAATCGATCCTAAATTGCGTGCAGAACTAACAGAGTTATATCGTGAAGATATCGAACAACTTCAAAATCTACTCCAAAGAGATCTAAGCAATTGGTTGACTGTAAAATAAGGATCGACATTCCCCTTATAAATCGGCTACTCATCACCACAACCTGTAGGAAGGCAAATTATAATGAGCCTTCTGGTCATTTATATGTTTTTGATCTTGAAAGAAATGAAATCATCCAAAAGGGTTCCATCATAGAACCCCCTTACCGAGATGTCGACCCCAATCCTCGAGGGGGATTCCGAGGTGGAAAAGGGATAGCCATTCATGAAGACCAAATTTTTTTAGCGAATACGGCTGGAATTTTTTGTTTTGACCAGCGTTGGGATTTGATAAAGGTTATTTCTCACCCATCCTGTTCAGGCATTCATGATATTCTGTTCGATAAAGAGAAAAATCTTTGGGTTACATCCGCCAGAAATGATATATTATTCAAATTTGATCTGGATGGAAATATATTAGATTATTATTATTTTCGGCAAGACCAACAGAACCATAATCTTAATCAGTGGACACAGCCCAGAATTTTATCGAATGAAGATATAGAACAGGGGACTTTAGATTTCCGAGATCCTCGAACACATATGTTAGCATCACACGACACAGTACACGTAAATAGCGTTGGGCTGCTTCCAAATGCAGAAATTTTGGTTTCTTTGGGTTTTATAGTTGGAAAGGAATTTTCAACACTCCTAAGGATCAAAGACATTTTATCTCAACGAGGATTGTGGTCTTGGATTGTTCGGATAAATCAATTCATTAGAAGAATTTTGACATTAGAAAAAGACCGTCACAGCGAGTTGGTTATTCAGCCATTGAAGGGGAAATCAATTATCGCTCGACTACACTCAACTGGAAAATTTGAACCCTGCTTCATAATAGATAATGTAAACGTTCCAAGCCATAGTGTTTTAGCAAGATCAGATGGAACAGCGGTTTATCTAAACACTACAATTGGAAACGTCTTACATTTCGACCCAGGCAATGGGAAAATCATTTCATCCACAAATGTATCCAACAATTTTCTACGCGGCATCTGCAAAATAACCGAGGACGAATTGATCGTTGGATCTCAAAATCAATTAATATGGTTTAGCTTAAAAACGCTTAAGGTTATGAATCAATTTACTCTTTCTGATAATCAGAACGAAACCGTTTTTGCTATTCATGCATTACCCGAACAATTTTCAAAACCTCCAATCTCATTTGAAACCTATTTGGGAAAACTGGTGTGTTTTAATGGATTTGAGCCAATTTTTGATAAAAGCGTTAACTCTCAATCCCAGGTTGACGGACAAATCTTTCGAAATTAACCGCCGAGATCGCAAAGAACGCGGAGAAAACATTAATTCCTAGAGAGAACTCAGCGCTCTCAGCATACTCCGCAGTGAAAAAATTACCTTGCTGGTTAATTTTGTCAATCAAATGGCTCTCAATCCTGGAAAGCGAGAATCACATGGAAAAACAAATCGTAATTTGGGGAGCCTGGTACGGGAGTTGCAATGTTGGAGACCAACTATTACTGCTGGCCATTACGGATATCCTACAAAAGAAAATCTCCCAAAATATCCATTTCACAGTTCTCACCGATGATGCCGCCTGGATTGAGAAATATACGGCTGAAGAGTCTACAGCAAATATATCAGCGATACAAAGCAGACAAGAGATTGAGGATGTAATCAAAACAATAATGAAATGTGATTTATTTATTGTTGGAGGCGGAGTACCATTCTTCGATAAACCTTCTCATGTTTTGGTAATGCTCTTTCTAATTTTCCTCTTGCGGATCTTTAGGAAACCATATCTTCTCTGGTCAGTTTCTAGCCAAAAAATCCAATCCAAATTTGCACTCAGTTCATTTAGATGGGTGTTACGGGGGACGAAATTAATCACATATCGAGACAAAGCCACCCAAGATTTATTTGCAATTTGTGGTGTTAGACCGGAAAACATGCGCCAGGTCGCTGACCCTGGTTATGCCCTTGAGTTTGATGATGAGGCCCGTGGAATACAAATTCTTGAAACAGCAGGATGGAATCCGGATGACCGCCCTTTGGTTGCTCTCACACCTAGAAAGCTTCGAACTGCGGATGGAGAAGCAGAAACGCATTATAAAATCGATTCTCTCCAACACTATCAACAAGAAATTGAATGTTTTGTTTCCGCCTATGATTGGCTCTGGGAAAATGGCTACCAGCCCGTATTTATACCGATGAACACTGTTGCCCCGGATGATGATCTCTTAGCCGCAAGGGAAATAATCGCTCAGGCAAAACATGGAGAATCTGCCTTGATCATCGAAGAAGTATTACGACCCAGAATTGTTCCAGGTATATATAAACAGTGTCAAGCAAGTTTTGTCGCCCGAGTTCACGGCAGTGTTACTTCTATGCTGGGAAACTGCCCAATGATGATGTTCGCCTTCGCTACCAAACATAGCGGAATAATGGATTTGATGGATATGACAGATTACAGTCTTCCACTAGATTTAGCCACCCCTCAGCAAACAATTAAATTGCTAAAAAGTTTAATTGCTAATCGATCAGCATTACAACATAAAATGGGAATCCGATTAGCTGAGCTAGAAAATGAAGCCATTTTCCCAGCAAAATTAGTTCAAGAGTTGTGGAATTCAAAATTGGAAAATAGAGATCTTAAAATAAGCAAAAAGAGTGTAGGGGTGTTTTGGGCGGCGTCTCATCCAAAACACCCCCACAAAATCTTCACTGCTTCATTTTGAACATGGCGAAAATGAAACTTCGCTTCAGTAATTAATTACCCTGGAAAACAACTCTTCGTAGCTTGAAACAATCGCTGATAAATCAAATCGTTTTGCAATTTCAAGACTTTGAATTCTCGAATTAAATAAGAACTCTGGTTCGTTGAACAACTCTCCCATACCACGACACATCCCTTCAGTATCATCAGGATCATAAAGAAAACCATTTTCTGCAGGTTCAACTAAATCCACAAAACCACCTGAATTTCCAGCAATAATTGCCATTCCCGAAGCCAATGCTTGAACCCCAACGACCGGTAATCCTTCTGATCGTGAAGGCATAAATAAAATATCACTCCTCGCAAATTCCGCCAAGACCACATCAGGTTCCACCCATCCTCGAAGAGTAATGCGATCACCCAACTTTTGATGAGTTATCTCATTTTCGACTTGTGGTCGCAAGGGTCCATCTCCCAACATTACACAGGTCCAAGGCAGATGCTGCAACTCAGTCAAAACACGCACAATCTGTAATGGATTTTTTGTTCCATGAAGCGCCCAGCAAATATAACCCGAGGGGCTTCATTTTGTATCAAAGTTGCAGGTCTGATTAGCTGCGTATCTACGCCATTTGGAATTACCTCAATTTCAATTGGATACTTCGCCAAGGCAAGCTGACGGGTGTACTCGCTAACTGCCACCACTTTGGCGGCGTTATCCCAAATCTGGGGAGTAAATGGAAAAATCCAACGAAACCATTTATCTGTCTTCTCAGGGACACCCCCAGGCACATCCCCCAAATGAGCTGTCAAAACATAAGGTATGCCATAAATTTTGAATAGCAACCAGGCAATGAAACCCGCCGGAACTGCGAAGTGAACGTGGATCACATCGGGATTCCAGGTCTTGACAATTTTTCTCGCTTCCCAGAATCCGGCCAAAACATATCCCCACATAGCTCTTAGGTCCGCACGAAAGGCTTCTCGGCGACCGGTAGGAATTCTCTCTATGGAGAAACCAGAGGCATCTTGCTCATTTTGAATTTCATTTAAAGCGGTGGTAAGGACTTCTGACTTCATGACCGTTTTTTGCAAAACCCTGGCATAAATCCTGAGCAACACGTCCGCCGCCCCCACCAATTGGAGGATATTCGTGAATCAAAACCAATATTCGCATTTTATTTATTTTCCAGTTCGGATATTGATATACATTCAAAGGTTTCCTGTCGCGGGGCTAAAATCTGAACACCCGATTCTGAGAAAGTAACTTTCCGCCAATAATTACACAGAACAGGTACAGAGACAGCGTCAACCCAGACGTTATTTTCTTCAGCCCAAACCTCTCTGGGCGTCTTATAAGTCTCAAATAAAGGATCGGTAATGATTAAATCGAAACGCTGGTTCTTAATATCAGTTCCAAAGGTATCTAAATAATTTCGGTTTCCTGCCATCACCATTTCCATCAGAAATACTTTTTCGTATTCAGGCACCAAAACAACATCGTCAATATAATCAAAAGCCAGCAGTTGTCGTTCAGAAATAAACAGGATTTCTCCGCCATCTTCAAGCGCGCGGGAGATATTTCGCTGCATCTTGAAAAGCGAATCCGCGGTAATTTGGGGATTGAACTGCAAAAAATATGAGCTTGTACTTAATGTAATCAGAACCGGTATCAGCACGATTAATAAATTTAGCCATGCAGGTGTTAAAACACCATTTTTCTCCCTCAGCTCACCATTTACCAAGGCAAAATAAAAATAGCTACCCATAATCATCAGCAACGTTAGATAGGCGTCCAGGTTATGCAAATTACTTCCCCCACCGATCTTAGTGCTGACGACTAATCCGCCCAGCATGAGTACGGCTATAACCGCAGTCAATCCTAATATTCGAATGGATTCCATTCGAATTTCAAGATTGTAAAAACGCAGCCCAATTGTCGCCATCATAGGCAATGAAATTAATAACGTGCCCGTCAGCACTCCCAACGGATACGTTGGATTAGGAAGCAGCCGGTACCATAATAGGGCTGACGAAAAACTGGAGGTGAATAATTCCGGATCATTGCCAGACCAGAGGATATAAAGACTCTGGGCACCAATTGCAATCCCAAACCCGATGAGGGTCCAGATTGCAGGAGGAAGCAGGTATTTCAGGAGGGGTTGCCGACCCTTGGGTTTTTCCAAAAAATAGAGGGTAGCCGCCAGCAATCCCGGGACTGGGAACCAATTTACACGGCTGATTCCCGCCCAGACAGAAGCAATGGCAACCACAATCAGTGATCGCCAAAATTGTTCCGGATCGAAACCCGAGAGCACAATTACTACGATCACAAGTAAATGGTAATAGATTGGGCCTTGCCACATAAAAAGAAATACCCAGGCTAGAACTACCCCATAAATCGTATTCTTTTTGAGTTTCAACCGCCGTGCCAGAAAAAAAGCCGTTCCAAAAGAAAATACCAGCCACAAGATCACCTGCCAGAGACGATGGAACCAAAGCGGCAGACCATCGATCAAAAATGGGATGGATTGCATCAAATAGCGCGTGGGATGCAATGTAGATGGTGGAACCCAAAACCCATAGATTTTTTCAGAAAAGAATAAGGAGGCATAATAATAGCGGCTAGCTTCAGACCACCCCAATGAAAACGGATAAGTAGAAATATCTGGGAGAAATTGAAATAGTCGATAGGTGATACCAACACACAACAAAGTTACCGCCAAAACATTCACCCAGTTTGACCGTGGCATCAATCGTCGGAATAGAACCATACCGAGAATTGCAACCCCACCAAATAACGCCCACCGGATCGAGGTCAAACCAAAACGTTCTCCTATGGGAAAGAGAACCATCATGGAATAGCCCCCAATAAGAAGCACCAAAATTGTGATCGATAAGGGTTTTGATCTCGGGGAAAGGGAGATGATCTTACCCCCCAATAAAAACAGCCAATCTCGATACCGTGTCCACGTCAAAACAAATGCGACCAATAGAATGGCACACACCATCAGCATGCTAATTAATATCCAATAGGTCTGAGACTTTAGAGAAAAGATCACCCCTAAATCCTGGATATGTTGATAGAAATCAAGCGCTAACTCCGCCATCAAAATGAATTGTCCCCCAAGGAGAAAACGTAATGTTAGAAGGCGACCCGAATTTTCCTTAACCATAATGCTGATCAGTGGGTTGAGTTTGTGGTTCAGAAGCATCTCCTGTTTGCGAACGACCTGCGATGATGCCCGGCACAAAAAGGGCCCCAGGAAGACTAGCCAACAATGTCAGCGTTCGGAAGATCAAAGCCATGGTCAAAGCATTTTGCATTGACACACCCCCAACATGAGAAAAAATCAACGATATCGATACCTCTTGCAAGCCATAACTATTGATCGATATCGGCAGCAGGGTCACCAAATAGACGAAACTATATAGCCCGGCAACCAATCCTAAGGGGATGGGATCTTTTAATCCGCCAAGTATCACCCAGAAAATACCAAAAAAACACAACATATGGATTCCGGTAAAGATGAATGATTTTAACAAAGAGATCGGTTGCCGCCACCAAAATTTCATTGCTTGGAAAATTTTTTGAATGATGCTGATAAATTTATTCCAAAGTTTTTTTAAGGTAGAATTTACCGCTAGCAAAATTGCTGGGGCAAATAACGAACCGCTGTTTATTTTTTGCGTACTAAACCAATCGATCAAAGGGGAAATTCCAAAGGGGACCACTAAAACCATTCCAGTCATCCCCACTAAACGGTCAACAACTAAAGATGCTGTAACAATGGCGCCATCCATACCATATTGAACTGCGCCTGCTAAACGGACAATATCACCCCCAATGGTAGTGGGCAAAAAATTGGTGGCGAAAAGACCCGCAAACGTCAACCGAGTGGATTGCCGCCAACTCACATTTTCTGAGGTAACTTGGAGCAAAACATGCCAGCGACCGATAACAGCAAAACGTGAGACGAAGACCAAGATAATTGCGACGATAAAGCGCCAAATTGGGATTTGTGAAACTGCCAGACCGATCTCAGCCCACCCTTGTTGGCCTAAAAGGTATATCAACAAAATTACCGAAAGGAAGGTCCCAAACCATTTTAGGAGATTCGTCCGGCGCGATTCGGGGGAATCGGTCAACGATCAGCCTCCTTTGAAGACCCGTTAATCACCCGCCGAAGTGTATAGGTTGGTTTAGACTGCGATTCATGGTAAGTACGCACTTGTAATTCAGCGATCAAGCCCATCAAGACCGACTGAAAACCCATGATCATGAACATTACACCCACGATAAATAAAGGAGAGTCAAAAGCGGATATACCCAATAACAATCGGCGTACCATCAAGAAGAATAAAATTATTGTGCTGATACTTCCAAGGAAAATTCCCGCTCCTCCAAAAAGGTACAATGGCTTATGGGAATAACTGATCAAAAACTTGACAGTAAACAAATCAAGAACCACTTTGAGGGTGCGCTCCAAACCATATTTAGCTTGACCATAACGTCGGGGATGGTGGTTCACTGGTACTTCAATGATTCTGGCACCCACATAACCTGCATATGCCGGAATGAAACGATGCATTTCCCCATAAAGGCGAAAACCTGTGAGCACTTCGCGCCGGTAGGCCTTTAGCGTACAGCCATAATCGTGCAAATGCACACCGGTAACGCGCGAGATCAACCCATTGGCAATGCGCGATGGCAAAGTTCGAGTAATAAAAGTATCTTGCCGACGTTTCCGCCACCCACTGACTACATCATAGCCATCATCAATTTTCTCCAACATCATTGGGATGTCTGCGGGGTCGTTTTGCATATCGGCATCCATCAAAACGATGATTTCACCCTTCGCATGGTCGATGCCCGCGGCAATGGCGGCAGTCTGCCCAAAATTTCGGCGAAAAGCTACCACCACAACACAATCTTTATTGTCCGCAGCAAGTTGCTCTAAAGCTGCCAGGCTATTATCGCGGCTGCCATCATCTACAAAAACAAGCTGCCATTCGTAAGGCAAATTGCCCAATGATGAAAACAGAGATTCAAACAACAAGGGCAGGCTTTCTTCCTCGTTAAAGACAGGGATTACAACGGATAATCTCACAACAATCTCCTACAAAATCTAGATCGCTTCACGACCCAGCCACCGTAAATCAGCATCCACCATCATTTCTACTAAACCCTCAAAACTTACCTTTGGCTTCCACCCAATTGAGTTTTGGGCTTTCTGCGGGTCACCAACAAGCAGATCCACTTCAGCCGGGCGATAGAAACGTTCATCTTGTACCACAAAATCTTCGTAGTTAAGACCAACATGCCCAAAAGCGGCTTCACAAAATTCGCGCACCGAATGGGTTTTGCCCGTACAAATCACATAATCATCGGGAGACTTTTGTTGCAACATCATCCACATGGCTTCAACATAGTCACCTGCGAACCCCCAGTCACGGCGAGCCTCCAGGTTACCTAGTCGCAGTTCACCTTGCAAACCCAATTTTATGCGTGCAACCCCATGGGTGATCTTACGGGTGACGAATTCCAAACCTCGGCGAGGACTCTCATGATTGAAGAGGATACCCGAACAGGCATAAAGGTTGTACGATTCTCGATAATTGACAGTGATCCAATGCCCGTAAACTTTCGCCACCCCATAAGGACTGCGTGGATAGAACGGCGTAGCCTCCGATTGAGGAACCTCACGCACCTTTCCAAACATCTCACTCGAAGAAGCCTGATAAAAGCGTGTTTCTGGTTTTACCAAGCGAATTGCTTCTAACAAACGCGTAACACCTAAGCCAGTAACTTCGCCAGTCAAAACCGGCTGTTTCCATGAAGTTGGCACAAAGGATTGAGCTGCCAGGTTATAAACTTCATCTGGGCTATATTCTTCAATCACTGAAACCAAGGAACTCTGATCGTGCAAATCCCCTTGAATGATTTCGATATCATCTTGAATATGTTCGATACGGCCAAAAGTTACCGTACTCGAACGCCGCACCATCCCCACTACCCGATAGCCTTTTGAGAGTAAAAAATCGGCTAAATATGAACCATCTTGACCGGTAACTCCGGTAACGATTGCTGTAGGCATTGAAACCTCCAATTTCAAAATTCAAGTTCTGAATTATAACCCGTACTACCTTTAGGTCAAGAGAATGTTTTGCCTCTATCACCAGCATTCAACGACAAACGTCAATTTTGGGCTGTCCGTCGGTGAGTTAACACAATGTCAATCACCCAATAAAGGATTGCACTCGCAATTCCAAATCCTAGGGTCGTGAAAACATCCTTAATCGGCCAATCAAACAAGGTCATACGATCTAAATACCAGGGAACAAACCAAAGGAAAATCAATCCCATACCGATCAATGCGCGGCGCAACCAAGGAGAACTATCTCTTTTTTGACTTATCCACACCCAAGCGGCAAGCGCAGCCTGAATGCCTATCCACGTCGTGCGGTACCGGGGGTTATCCCAACCATCTCCACCCCCGCGGAAGGAAGCAGTCAGAATACCCACCCAAACTAAAATACTCAAACCCATTGCCGGGCTACGCCATCCATTTCGACGCCAGGCAATAAATGGGGCAATGGTCAAGAATGGTAGTAATAAGGCCCAACCAAGCGAACGCCAGATTGATATTCCCTGCCAGATAGATGCACCTGGGTCAAATATTGCTGCTGGTAAAAATGGGCGCACAACTCCGTATACCAATAAAAGCCATGTATGCGTCCAATCGGGCGTAGTGCGGAAAATTTGCTGCATCCAGCCAGAGGCGTGCTCAGAGTTATAGGCCTGCCAGCGAGCAGCTTGCCGCAGCCACCGTTGCAAAAGCGCCACAGGGTTTGAGCCGCCGCCCGGGAGAATTTGCTCACCAAACAAGGTCACAATCATCAATCCTAAGACAATTACACCACCTAGTACCGCCCAAACCCGCCAATCCCTTAACCATTGGCTGCTACCTAAAAAGAGGGCGAATACTCCCAGCATCCCAGCTAGCATTAAGGCAAACAGCGGGGAGAGCGGAAATGCAGCCAAGATCGGAATGATAATCCAGATGCCGCCTGTCCATCGATGGATTTGTCGGGTACGCACAAGACCGTAAAAAGCCAAGATCGCCAGAGTCGATCATTAAGGCTTCGCGCATCTGGGAACTTCCCAATAAAACTGCGTCAGGAAAAATGGCCACAATCCAGGCCGCGAAGTAAGCGATTTTTTCATCCCAAAGTCTATTGGCAAAACCCCAGGCAAATAGCACTCCTAGGGCTGAAAGGGCGGAGGTCAGCACAACAATTTGCAAAGGTTGGTGCAGTTCACCCCTTAAATATCGATAAACTAACGCACTGGCAAACAGCATTCCGCCATACTGATCTTGGCCACGGTAATTTGAAAATGCGGCAAAAAGCGGCTTCTCAGATTGCGACAACTCCCAAGCAGCGGTGTCTCGCTTATGGGCATCTGACATCACATAACCAGCCAGTTCGACCTCACCTCCGTATCCCAAATGTGGAAGAGCTGTAAACCAGAGTACGCCTGCTCCCAAACGCAGGAGCGCAGCGGTGATAAGGAGCCAGATTAACCAAGGCGGAAGGTGGAAGGCGGAAGGCGGATTGCCGGTTTCAGCAGATCGAAATTTTAGGTCGCGACCAAGTGCCCACCAGGCTGCAAAAAGTCCTCCAGCCCCTAGCGCGGTGACAGCAAGGAAAGATGCCCAACCGTGGAGGGATTCAAAACCGGTGGATATCCAGGCTAAACCCAGAGAGAGGGCAAAAATAGCGATGATGGAGAATAAAATACGGAGGCGCATAGGAGTTAGCGATCAGGAATGAGGGATAAGATTTTTTGGGCGCGGGTTTCCCAAGAATATCGTTGGGCGTCGCGTTTTGCTTGGGCTGCCAGTTGACTGCCTTTTTCCGGGTTAGCGCGCAGATCCTCGATAGCAGCAACCCAGGGTTCCGGGTGATCGGATGGCAGCAAAACGGCATTCTCTCCATTGAGCACTTCCTGCAAAACGGGCAAATCGCTAGATAAGATCAGACGCCCGCAAGCCAGATATTCGAACAACTTCATGGGGCTGAGGAAATTAGCGATATCACCGCCCGAGGAGGCTGAAACTTGTTTTTGATAGGGCATTAACAGGATATCACAAGCAGCCTGATAATGCGGCAGAATAGAATTGGGGACAAAGCCTGTCAGAGTGATATTTTCTAATTTCCTGGATTTGGCTTGCGCGCGTGCGCGTTCCACATCGTTGGTTTCACCGCCAACAAGCAAAAACTTTACCTCTGGGAGCTGCGCGGCAATTTTAAGGATCAGGTCTGCGCCGCGGCCTGGATAAAGATGTCCGGTATAACCAGCCACGAAAGCGGTAGGATGAAGGTGGAAGGCAGAAGGCAGGGATTGGCGGGCTTCAGCAGGAGAGGGTAAATTTTGGTAGCGGGCTAAATCGACTCCATCGGGGGCAACTACGAAGGGGAGAGATTTTGGCGGCGCAATTTTCGAGGCGAGCGCCTCTCTCAGCGCTGAAGTGATCATTACCAAAGCCTGTGCACCGCGCCCTTTGATGAAACGCGTCAAAAGCCAGGGACCGAGGATCCCATGGGGTAAATCGTGAATTTCATAAACGGTAGAAATCCCCAAAAAACTAGAGAGGGCCGCCGCCTGGGGCAGGCGGGTGTAAATCAAGCCGGCATCCCATTGTTTTGCCCGTTGGATCGCATTCAAACCATAATCATAGCTGCGCAAACGGGGATTCGTGGTCAGCCATTCGATTTCAAAACGCTGTATTATCCCATAATGATGGGCTAATACATCCCAACTTGCAGGGCATTCAGCGGGTTGTTTTCCCGGCACGAGCAACAAGAGTTCATGGCCCAAAGCTGTCAGCGCTTGCGCCATCTTCATCACTTGGATAGTATTCGCCCGCCGAGCTGGCAGGTAGGTGGGGGCAATCAGAGCAATCTTCATGCGTTAACTCCCCTCCTTGAAGAGAGGGGGCGGAGGTGAGGGGGGGAACGCACCGCGGCTGCGGAGATCAATGAAGACGCGAGCCGCAGCAATCCCAACGGTAAAAAAATAATAACCAGATAGCAAGACAGCGAAGGCCAGATAGCCATAGATCGGCACCAATAAAAATATCAGACAAACTTTGAGCGACATGCCAACAAAATTTACTATCGTTGGAAATACCGGCCGTGCCAGCGAGAGCAAGGCCACTCGATTCCAGTAGAAGATATTGACGAAGGTGTAGCCAATCAACAAGATGACCAACGCCGGGTAGGTGGGCAAGAATTCGGCCCCATACGTCAGGCGTATTAATGGCTGGCCAAATAAAATCAATATGAGGGTTACGGGAATTGAGTAGGCAGCCGCCAATCGCGAACCTTGCTTGAGCACATAACGCACATTATCCCAATTTTTCCGGGCGATCTCGCGGGAGAGTTCTGGGAAGGTTGCTTTGGGCAATGGGCTGACAGGTAGCTGCAGCAAATTAGTGAGCGCTAAGGCGGTTTTGTAATAACCAGCCTGAGTTGTGCCCAGAAAGGCTGACACCCAAAGCACCTCGCTATCTTTGGCAATCAAACTAATTGTGCTGCTGATATTCGTGCTAAAGGCAAAAGTCAGTAGACTACGGCGTTGTGCCACCAACAAACTCATCGGTGTTCGCCACCATCCGGGTCCCCAAGATTTGTGTATTTGCCGCAACGCGGCCAAAGTTATACTAATTGAGCCCACAAATTTACCCGCCATATAACCCAGGACAATTGCTGCCAGGCCCCATTTGGCAAGCACAGCTATGATAATAACCGATAATGTAACCACCGACTGGAGAGCGGTTACCACAGCAATGACCCGGAATCGATCATAGATCTGTAAAATCCCGCTAGCGCTCTCATAAACCAGGTTCGTTAGGACTATCAAACCATAAAGACGGAACCAGACAGCTAAATCTGGATCATGAGCAAAGAACTGCGCGCCTAAAGGGGCAAGAAACCAAATGAGAGCAAATGCGACTAACGAGCCGAGAATTTCGAGGGATCCCGCCATTTTGAAAACTGCTGCCGCCCTTTGGTGATCCCCTTGCTCTTCGTAATGCCCAACATAACGCACAACCAACTCGTTCATCCTAAAGGAAGCAAACCGGTTGACGACGCTCGTAAATGCAGTCAGCGCTCCCAAAATCCCAAAGTCGGCAGGCCCTAATAAGCGCCCCGCCAAAATCGACTGCACCATCGACATCGCAGCCGCGACACCGGTAGCACTGAACAAATAGCCGGAATTTTTGACGATTCGACGGATGAGTTCGTTATCAAAAATGCGGGAGAAAAATGCGTTTACCTTTGTCAGCATTGAAAAGGAGCAATCTCTAAAGGCCAGTTTCTATTTTGCTCGCCCAGGCACGATTTTGGTTGTACCACTCAATCGAGCGAGAAATCCCTTCGTCCAATCCAACATTTGGCTCCCAACCTAGCAACTTCCCAGCTTTGGTAATATCCGCCTGATTTGCTTTCATATCGGCGGAATGGAATGGATGATGATTGATGATCGCCTTGCGACCAACCTTATTCTCAATCATGGCTATTAATTCATTCATCGAAATAGTTTCATGCCCGCCAAGATTAATTACCTCAAACCCCATTGGTTTTAGCGCAAGGATTACGCCGCGGGCAATATCGTCGATAAAAGTGAAGCCGCGGGATTGGGTGCCATCCCCATTGAGGTGGAGTGGTTCGCTTTCGGTAATCCACCGAATAAAGCGAAAGATGGACATATCCGGACGTCCGTTAGGCCCATAGACTGTGAAGAAACGGACGATCGTTACGTCAATATCATACAGGTGGTGATAAGCGTGCGTCATGGCTTCAGCACCTTTTTTGCTGGCTGCATAAGCCTGTAACGGTCTGCTGCTTCCTGAAGTTTCAGGCGTGGGGATGGGGGCATCGATCCCATAAATGCTAGATGTCGAAGCTAAAATAAATTTGGGGATCCCTGTTCGCTGAGATAACTCCAGCAAATTAAGCGTCCCCGTCATATTGGTGTCCACATAAACCCAGGGGTCTTCAACGCTGGTACGCACACCCGCCCGAGCCGCCAAATTGATGATAGCATCGTAGTTCTCACGGTTGCTATCTAACTTTTCAACCGCTTCCCAATCACTGATATCAATCGGATGAAATCTAAAACCTTCGCGCCCTGTTAATTGCTTCAGGCGGTGTTCCTTCATGCGCACATCATAAGCATCGTTGAGGTTGTCAACACCAGTAACAGAATGCCCTGCATTGAGAAGCAATTCCGCAACGCGAGATGCGACGAAGCCTGCGACACCAGTTATCAGGTAATTTGCCATGATCGTTCCTTTAGAATGACAGAGGACCGAGGATTGGAAACTGGCTCATCCGTCCCCAGCCTTCGGTGAAATAATTACAGCCGCACCACTTTTTGGCTCTCGCGTCCATCTTCACCCAACGCATTACGCGTATCAACGATGGAGATTGCAGTCTCCAAAATTTTTGGGTAATCGTAAACTTTATGATTAGTGATGATCACTACGCAATCTGCAGCCTTTACCGCAGCCATCAGATCGGGGATGCTGTGCATTTCAGTTTTCATTTGGTGGCCGTCTGCAAGAATAACGGGAACATAGGGATCGTGATAATCAACGATGGCACCTTTTTGCTGCAACAGGCCAATTACGTCCAATGCGGGCGATTCACGCAGATCATCGATATCTGGTTTGTAAGCTGCACCTAAAACCAAAATATGGCTGCCTTTGATGGATTTTTCTTGCTCGTTGAGCGCATCCTGCACGAGGCCAATAACATGGCGCGGCATTCCTAAATTGATCTCAGAAGCCAACTCGATGAAACGCGCCGTGTAATTGAGGGCTTTGAGCTTCCACGAAAGGTAGAGCGGATCAATCGGGATACAGTGCCCTCCCAAGCCAGGGCCAGGGGTAAACTTCATAAAACCAAAGGGTTTCGTGGCCGCCGCATCTATCACTTCCCAAACATCAATATCCAGGCGGTCGCACATCATGGCCATTTCATTGACCAGGCCGATATTTATCATTCGGAAGGTATTTTCCAGTAGTTTTGCCATCTCAGCCACTTCGGAGGATGTCACAGATACCACAGTTTCAAGGGCGCCGCGATACCAAATAGACGCGACTTCGCCACAAGTTTTAGTAATTCCACCAACTACTTTGGGGGTATTAATTGTGGTCCAATCTTCCCGTCCTGGGTCAACTCGCTCAGGGGAAAACGCCAGAAAAAAATCTTGACCAGCCGTTAACCCATTGGGTTCACCCAATTTGGGCTCTAGAATTTCGCGTGTAGTCCCTGGATAAGTTGTCGACTCCAGCACAACCACCATGCCTGTGTGCATATAATCAGCAAGGTCTTCCGTCACCGAAAGAATAAATGAAAGATCTGGGTCTCCAGTTTTACGCAGCGGGGTGGGCACACAAATACTCACCGCGTCTGAATTTGCAAGTACCGAATAATCCGTTGTGGCGCTGAATTTACCGCTAGATACCAGCCGGGCAACCTGTTCGGTTGGCACATCTGGAATATAGCTGATGCCTGAATTGATCTTTTCAACTTTATCCACGTCAGGATCAATGCCGACAACGCTAAAACCAGCTTCGGCAAAAACAGTCGCAAAGGGTAACCCAACATAACCAAGACCTAAGACTGCAATTTTTGCAGTCTTATCTTCAAGTTTCTTCACTAACTCATTTTTGATTTTGCTCATCGTTTCTTGTTTTCCTCAATAAATTCTTCAGTCAATTAAAATGAACTCAATTGTTCGGGCGGGGAGGCTTCACCTGCTGTTTCTTCAACGACTTCGGGCTCACCGTCAGCCTGCGCAATTAAATCAGGCAATTTGGCAAAATCAGCTTCCAAAACCGGGCGCAGTGAACGTTGGTGCAATGCTGCCGCCGGATGATACATGGCAACGATCAAACGCCCTTTGACGTTCATTGCCTGCCCATGCACTTCGCTGATCTTCGCATTCGGCAAAAATTTGGCCATCGAGAAGCGTCCCAGCGTGACAATCACTTTAGGATTGATAACCGCAATTTGACGCTCTAAATAAGGATCACAAGCTGCCAATTCATCTGCGTGGGGGTCTCGGTTCCCGGGCGGACGGCATTTTACCACGTTGCCCACAAACACTTTTTCGCGCTTCAACCCAATCCCCTCCAGAAGCTCGTCTAAAAAGCGACCCGACCCACCCACAAAGGGAATGCCGGTTTCATTTTCATGGAAGCCCGGCCCCTCGCCAATGATCATGATTTCAGCATCCGCTGGTCCGGCACCAGAAACGCCATATTTGCGAGAAAATTGTAGACCGCATTTTCTACACCCTTGGATCTCTTCATGAATTTCCTGTAGGATTTCATTGGGGGTCATGGATATTTCCTTGTATGATTTAGAGCAAAAATTCGAGATTTACTGATGCGGATTCAGGTCGGATTTAAAGGTGTGACGCCGTGCCAGGGATTCTCAGCTCCAGCATCAAGCCACACCAGATAATCGGGGCTTAGAGGCTGCACCGTCATCAAAAGAGCATCTTCTTTTGTATCCTGATAATAGCGCTTCCGCAGACCAACTTCACTGAAACCAAAATAGCGGTACAAATTTTGGGCAGTTAAATTCCCAGCACGTACTTCCAGAGTTGCTGATAAAGCCCCTTGTGGAATGAGAAAACTTAACGCAGCTACCACTAACTTTTTACTGATTCCTTGACCACGATATCCGGGATGAACGGCAATTGTGGCAATATGTACTTCATCGAGAACCAACCAACAAACTACCAACCCTACGATCTTTCGATGCTCCTCGGCAACCCAACAGTGACCATTAGGATTTTCAAGAAGTTCATATCGATAAGCATTTTTAGGCCAAGGGCTGGAAAAGGAAACCTCATCGACAGCCTGCACTTGGGGCAAATCATCGACGCGCATAGGGCGGATAATCGTTTCTGTAATCACGGTAACGATCATCCGGGAATGGGTTCTCCATGGTGCAGGTAGATGGGTTTGAGGGAAGCCGGATCATCAACATCATCAGCTTGCCAGCGTTTCCAGGCTAATTCGGCCAAAACCGCTGGGCGGCGCACACAGCGCACTGGGGAAGGAATAATACTTTTAGTCTGGCTCAAGCGTTCACGAGCTTCGCCGCTCAATTCACCACAGACCAAGGTTGGAGTCGTAATCGTTTCCACAAATTCTTCTATAGTCAAATTTTGTAGATCCCCATCGTTCTGCCACTCACCCTCCTTAGCACGATACCAGCAAATTGCCAGACGACGGCGACCCGCTTCAAGAACAGCCGCCAGTTTTGAACCCCGAGGAACCGGCAAAGCCGCAGCAACCACATCGAGTGTGGGAATCCCAACCACGGGCAAACGGTGGCTCAGGGCTAAACCCTTAGCGAGTGCTAATCCAATCCGCAGTCCTGTAAAACTTCCTGGACCAATAGCAACACCCAAAGCCTGAAGGTCCCCAACCTGCGCGCCTATATGTGTCAAGGCTTGATCTACGGTGGGTGCCAGTTCAATGGTGTGATGGTTCTTACTAATCCAGGTCATCTCGCTGAGCACGCGGTTACCATCATAAAGGGCTACCCCCATTGCCCGGGTAGAAGTATCAACAGCTAATAACATTATGGAACTCCAAAAACCTGCTCGCGGAAAACTGCCAGCTTTTGCTGATAATGCTCTCCATGAGCAGAGAATATCAGGTCACGTTGAAAATCATCAACATAATGCAAATTGACCCACAATCTCTCTTCCGGCAAAGCACCAGCGATGATATCCCCCCATTCGACAACTAAAGTGCCGGCCTCAAGCATGGCATCCAAATCGAGATCAGCAGCTTCCGCCGGACCACTGAGGCGATAAGCGTCCAGATGGAATAGTTGACTCTTATCCAAGCGCCGATACAAATTGACGATCACGAAGGTGGGACTGGAAACTGAGTCGAGTGAGCCCCATCCGGCAGCCAAGCCTTGTACAAATGTGGTTTTTCCGGCCCCAAGATCACCGATCAAACAAACCACTTCACCAGGCTGCAACAATGCGCCTAAACGCATTCCCACGCGGCGTGTTTGTTCTGGGCTGCGGCTTATGATTTCTAGTGAGTTGCGATCGAGGATAGGGGACATATTTGGATTATAACGCCAATCGTTTATTGTTTAACCATAAGTTTTGCCATCGAGGCAATCACACGTTTTAGACCAACGCTGTCGAAGAAAACATCGACAACTTCATCTTCACCATCCAGCTTACTGGTGAGCACCAGCCCTTCACCCCAAACACCATGCTCAACTTTCATACCGGGATCAAATTCTTTCTTAATCACGGGTACAGCTGCGCCACCTTTCGGGGCTGGCAGCGTCCATTCTTCGTAACCCGATGTCTTCCGTTTCTTTTTTCTTTGCGATCGTCCGGGGCGGCCATCGTCTAATAAATCGTAGGGAATATCGGTTAAAAAGCGGGATGGATCGGCGGGTTCAGCATATCCATAAGTGTACCGATTGAGGGAGTGCAGCAAATAAAGTTGATTCTCAGCCCGGGTAATGCCAACGTAAAATAAGCGGCGTTCCTCTTGCATGGCTTCTGGATCATCAAACGAGCGGATATGCGGCAGGGTGCCATCGTTAAGGCCAACAATGAAGACCACCGGGAACTCAAGCCCTTTTGCCGCGTGTAAAGTTAGCAGCGTGGGAACATTGGAATTTTCATCCAGAGTATCCTGATCGGATACCAGCGCAACATTCTCTAAAAAGGATTCCAAACCTTCGTTTTTATATTCGCCTGCCAGACGGCGCAATTCAACAACGTTCTCCCAGCGGTCGCGTCCTTCATCGGTACCATCATCAATATAAGTGCGGTAGCCAATATCATCGAGGATTTTATCCATTAAATCCTGTGGGACAAGTTCGGATTTATTTTCTACCCAGGTGGAAAAGAGCTTGCCAAATCGGGAAAGTGCCAGACCAGCTCGCTTCGTGAAGGCTGCATAGAGAGGTGAATCTTCGCCTTTGGCTAACGCAATGAGTAAATCTCCTGGGGTGAGATTTGCTTTTTGGGCTTGGATGCGCAGGTCGGTTTGGGTTTTGTTCCCAATCCCGCGGGTGGGAGTGTTGATTACTCGATCCAAACTGACCATATCGTTTGAATTGTGCACTAAACGCAAATAAGCGATCACATCCTTGATTTCACGACGACCGTAGAAGCGCTGCGCGCCCACCAGTTTGTAGGGTAATCCAGCAGTGAGAAAGGCTTCTTCGAGCACGCGGGATTGCGCGTTGGTGCGGTACATCACCGCAAAATCACCGGGCTGTCGGCTGTTACGAGCCACCTGCTTGGCAATCGTATCTACCAAATAGGCAGCTTGTTCGCGATCATCATATGTTTCGTGGATGATCGCGTTCTGACCTTTGCCGCGCTGGGTGAAAAGCTCTTTCTTTTTGCGGTTGGGGTTGCGGTCGATAATGGCCATAGCCGCGTCGAGAATCGTTTGCGTGGAGCGGTAATTCTCTTCCAATAAAATCACCTGCGAATCGGGAAAATCATCCTCAAAGCGGAGCACATTGCGATAATCGGCCCCGCGCCAGCGATACACGGACTGGTCCGGGTCACCAACCACAAAAATATTGCGATGAAAAGAGGCCAGATGCTTGAGCAAGGTATACTGGGCCATATTGGTATCCTGAAATTCATCCACCAGGATATGCTCAAAACGGCGGGCATATTTCTCTCGCACTGCTGGCTCACGCTCCAGCAAGAAAGCCGTCCACAGCAGCAGGTCGTCAAAATCGAGGGCGTTGGAGGTCAGCAAGGCTTGCTGATATTTCTCATAAACGCGCTTAACCACCTCGTCCCGGTAGGTCTGAATCGGAAAATCATCGGGCAAGATCAATTCGTTTTTGGCATTTGAAATCGAGGCATGCACCCCGTAGGGCCGGTAAAGCTTATCATTGAGATTGAGATCCTTCACCACGCGTTTGACAATCGAAACCTGGTCATCCGCATCGAAGATCACGTAATTATTACTAAAGGGTAAATGTTCCGCTTCTCGGCGGAGCAATTTGGCGCAGATAGAGTGGAACGTCCCTAAGGTCAACCCGCGCGTGGTTTGACCCAGAAAATCCTCCACACGGTTGCCCATCTCACGGGCCGCCTTATTGGTAAAAGTCACTGCCAAAATATGATAGGGGCGCACACCCATCGAGCCAATCAAATATGCGATCCGTTGGGTGAGGACCCGCGTCTTGCCAGAACCAGGACCGGCCAAAACTAAGACGGGTCCCGTTGATGCCATTACAGCTTGTTGTTGTTGGGGATTTAGCTCGCGAAGGAAGTCATTCATCGAAGCGATTGTATCTCCCCGCGTTGGGTTTGGCAAGGGAGTTTGCGAGCTGCACCCAATTGGTTGCTAAGAACCTCTCGATGGGCTAAAATCAAGGTCATGGAAATGAACTCAAACTGGGGCTTGCTCGGCCATGACTGGGCTGTCGATTTACTGCGTAGTCATCTGACCAATGACCGCACTCGACACGCCTATTTGATCACCGGACCGCAGGGCGTTGGACGCCGTACACTGGCAATCCGGCTGGCGCAGGCCCTAAATTGCCAAGAACCAGTGGCACCCGCCATCCCCTGCGGAGTATGCCGGGCTTGCCGCTTGATCCAAAAGATGCAGCATCCCGATTTTTCGGTGGTCCAAGGAGAGGATAGCCGGGCTCTCAAAGTGGATCAAATCCGCGAGTTGCAGCGCACACTCTCACTTTCTCCTTACGAATCTAATTACAAAATCGCGCTGTTGCTGCGTTTCGAGGAGGCCAATCCCAACGCAGCCAACGCATTATTGAAAACTCTAGAGGAACCGCCACCCCAGGTTGTGATGCTGCTGACTGCCAGTGATGCAGAAGCACTGTTACCGACGATTATTTCGCGGTGCGAGGTGATCCGCCTGCGCCCTTTGAGCATCCAAAAAGTTTCTGAGGGCCTGCAAACCCTTTTAGGATTGCCAACTGAAGAATGCCATTTGCTCGCCCACCTCTCCGGCGGAAGGCCGGGGTACGCAATCAATTTGAGTCAATATCCGGAGGTGCTGGAACAAAGGGAAATCCAGTTAGATGATCATCAAAAGCTGCTATCTGCATCGCGAGTTGAGCGTTTCTCGTATGCCGAGGAACTATCCAAGGATAAGTCCATCCTGCTAAGCACGCTCCAAACCTGGTTAACATTTTGGCGGGATATCACACTCCGAGCGGCTGGATCATCAGCACCAATAACGAATATTGACCGAGAAAGTGAAATAGACACATTAGCAGGGAAATTTGTGCTGGCGACGGCCTGTTCAATAGTTCGGCACTTAGAACACGCTATCGAACAAATTGAAAAATATGTCAATGCCAGGCTGGTCACTGAAGTACTGATGCTGGATCTGCCGCGCATTTCATAAAATTGCCGGAAGGTGAGGTTTGGAAGCCGTTTCCCAACCTCCGAGTATGCTATACTTTAACAAATTTTTACAGAGGCTACAATCACTCCAATGGAAACTAAAAACCCACGCGCTTCTCTAGAACTGCTCTACCATATCAGTCGCGAGATCGCTGCAACACTGGATTTGAGCTCAGTGCTTCAGCGGGTTCTTTTCCTGTCTATGCACAATATTGGGGCAATTAGCGGTAGTATCATCGCACTGGATGAGCATACCAATCCAGTAGCCTCTACTATCATTCACGATAAACGCATCATCGAGCAGCCGAATGAACAACTCCGAGTAACGCTGGAAAGAGGATTAGCCGGTTGGGTCGTACGGAATCGACAAGCCGTACTGGTTCCAAATACCAGCCGGGATGAGCGGTGGTTAATCCGCCCAGACGATGCAGAAAATGCAACTGGATCGAAATCAGCCGTCAGCGTTCCTTTTATCGCTCGTAACCAAGTTACTGGTGTGATCACGCTGGTTTATGGTCAGCCCAATTTCTTCAAACTCGATCATTTAGAACTGGTTCAAGCCATCGCAGATCAGGCAGGAGTTGCCGTTCTCAACGCCCGGCTATATTCTGAAAGCCAGCGTCAAGCACGTGTGATGACAGATTTAGCCAACAGTGCAACCGCGATTACGGCTTCGCTCAAAAGAGATGATGTTTTAGAAAAAATACTTGAGCAAACCACTCAGGCGCTCCAAGTTGAAGCCGTTTCATTGGCTTTGATTGACCAGAAAAAAAATGAGTTGGTTTTTGAAGCTTCAACATCCATCGGGGATTACGATATTTCAGGGCTAAGATTGTCTTTAGATCAAGGCATAGCTGGGTGGGTAGCGCGCGAGGGTAAGGGCGTGGTTGTTCCAGATGTACATCAAGATCCCAGGTTTTTCTCAGGGATCGATCAGACCACAGGGTTTACCACTTCGGCCATCGCCTGCGCACCGGTCAGTTTCAGCGGCGAGGTAATCGGCGTTCTAGAAGCAATTAATCCCAAAAAAGGAACTTTTGATGCTGACGCCTTGACGGTGTTAAAGGGATCGGCAGTTTGGCAGGCTCAGCCATCCGACATTCCCAACATTTATCTGATCTCGGTTCAGCCCACGAACGGTATCGCGACCTCTTTGAAAACAATATCAATAGTATGTTCGTTACCGATTGGAACGGCAAAATTTTGGAAGCCAATCGTGAGGCGGTTAATCTCTCAGGGTATGACCCGGAAACTCTGCAAGACATGCAAATTAGCCAACTTCACGATTTAGATCACAATAAATTGGGCGAAAATTTCGCAAAACTCCACTTTTAAGGAAACAATCAGCTACGAAGCCGAGCTATATACTCAAAGCGGAATTAAAATCCCGATTGAGGCGCGTGCTCACTCCATTCAAGCGGACGAGTTATCTTGTGTTCAGTGGATCTTCCGAAATATTGAGCAGCGCAAAGAGTTAGATCAATTGCGGGATGATCTACTCTCTTCGATATATCATGATTTGCGATCACCTCTCTCAAACGTAGTTTCAAGTATGGATGTGCTTGCCAATATGCTGTCGCTGGATAGTAATCCAGCCATATTATCACTTTTCAATATCGCGGTGCGCTCAACAGAACGCATTCAGCGTTTAACCAATTCTTTACTCGATATAAATAGGTTAGAAGCGGGGCAGCCCATTGTAAATTTGCAGCCCATCAATCCACAATCCCTAGTTCAGGATGCATTGGATGCGGTTTCCCCGATTGCAATCAATAAAAGCCAAACCATCCGTGCTGAGTTAATCGACGATTTACCTTTGGTTTCGGTGGATGGTGATATGATCCGGCGCGTGCTTATAAACTTAACCGAGAATGCCGTAAAATTCACGCCGCCCGATGGATCAATAAAAATTGGTGCCCGCCTTGAGGGTGAAAGGGTTACCATGTGGGTTGAAGACTCTGGGCCTGGGATTCCCCAAGCAAATCGAGAGAGTATTTTTGACAAATTTACCCGCCTGCATGGCAAAGAGGGTCCGTCTGGTTTTGGCTTAGGATTAGCTTACTGCCGTCTGGCTGTTGAGGGGCATGGAGGACGTATCTGGATTGAAGATGCGTCTGAAGATGGTGTACGCTTTGTGTTTACTCTGCCGGTAAACAAGGAGCCGTGAAGTAGATTTTCATATTCGCCCTAAATCCACAGAAAAAATTTAGGCTCTTTGACAAATTGCATGGGCAGAAAAGAAAGCGTGGTGGGGGGTTGAGCGTACGGCGCAACCCCCACGCACCCCCAATCAAAGAACCAAAAATAATTTTATAAGGAGCATTCATGCAATCCATTGCATCTAATATTTTCTACGAAACCGTTTATCCTGGGGTGACCCTGGGAGCAGTAATTATGCCTCGCGGCACACTGATGATTGACGCGCCTTTTCGCGCCGAAGATGCCCGTACCTGGAGATCAGTGCTGCTCACCCATAGCCGAGGCACCCACCGGCTACTCGTAAATCTAGATGGCCATACTGACCGTGCGCTGGGAGCCCGTTATATGGACTGTACTGTTATCGCACAACAAAACGCACTCGAAGCTTTCGATAGCCGTACATCAGTTTTTAAAGGGCATTCAATTGGCAGTTCCGCTGAATGGGAAAATTATCCTGAAGTCTCCGGCACCCGTTGGGCTGTTCCTAGTTTGACATTCAGCGATCGGATCAACTTTCATTGGGACAAAGATTCTGAAATCATCATTGAACACCACCCAGGTCCATCTGCGGGCTCAGCGTGGGTGATCATTCCATCTGAAAAAGTTGTTTTTATCGGTGACGCCATTCTACTTGATCAGCCTCCATTCCTGGCAATGAGCAATTTACCCAGTTGGATCAATACCATCAGTGAATTGCGCTCGCCCCGTTACCGAAACTACACCATCATCAGCGGCCGCGGCGGCCCGGTCAGCATCGAATATGTGCGTGAACAGCATGAATATTTCAAATCTCTCCACAAACGCCTCGAAGCCTTAGCAGAAAAAGGTGCAACCTACTTGGACACCGAAAATTTGATCGAACCGTTTCTGAGCAAACTAGAATATCCGGCTGCATTGCATGGTTCTTACGAACAGAGAATGCGTTATGGCCTTGAACAATATTTTCAACACCACTACAGATTAGAAGAAAACGAAATCGGAATCTAAGTCTTAATCTATGGATGAATACCGCCCAATCTTAGAATTTACGCGTGGAACGACGGTAAATCGGTCTATTATGGCGCATTTGTAATTGTAGACAGTCACAAAAATATCCTCGCTTCTCACGGTTCTCCAGAAATCATCACCTATCTACGCTCCAGCGCCAAACCCTTTCAAGCCCTACCCTTCATTGAAAGCGGCGGAGCTGAACATTGGGGTTTTACAACCAAAGAAATCGCCATCACCTGCGCATCACACTCGGGCACAAACGATCATGCCCAAACGCTGGCCTCCATGCAAGCTAAAATTGGCATCACCCAAAACAATTTACAATGCGGAGTCCACAGACCAACAGATTCTGAAACCGCCAAAATGATGCTGCTCAAGGGGGAAGATCCCACGCCCAATCGACATAATTGTTCTGGCAAACACACTGGAATGTTGGCTTATGCGCAAATGAAAGATCAGCCCATTCAAGATTATCTTGACCCTCAGCATCCGCTCCAACAAGAAATACTGCTCACATTTTGTGAGATGTGCGACCTGGAAATAGAGGGGGTCGCGCTGGGAACAGATGGATGTTCGGCCCCGAATTTTGCCACCCCCATGTGGAACGCGGCCGTTGGATTTGCGCGGTTGGTCGATCCCTGGGAACTAACCCCTAAACGTGCCGCAGCCTGCGAACAAATCACGGCAGCGATGACCAGCTACCCTGAAATGATCGCCGGACCTGGAAAATTTGATACCCGCCTGATGGCTGCTACGGGTGGAAAAATCGTCTCAAAAGGTGGAGCTGAAGGATATCAAGCCATCGGCATCAAACCCGGTGTTCTGGGATCTGACTCCCCCGGGATTGGTATTGCAATAAAAATCTCGGATGGTGATGTAACAGGACGGGCACGCCCCCTGGTGGCATTGGAGATCCTGACAAAGTTAGGAGTGCTGACCACCACGGAAGCAGAATCCCTAGCAGATTTGGGGCCAAAAATATCCCTCATCAATTGGCGCAAGATTTTAGTTGGTGCAGCTCGGCCACTCTTCGAGATAAATTTACAAAAATCATGAACAAAGCCTTCAAAGTCCACCAAACTCTTATTGATTTTTATGGTGAGCCTGTCTGGCGTAATCCGCTGCCGGCTGTTGATGAATTGGTTTCTACCATCCTTTCACAAAACACCAACGATGTTAATCGCGATCGGGCATTTGATGCTTTACGAAAACAACTCCCTACCTGGGAAGAAGTGCGCGATGCTCCTGAAGCAAGCGTCATCAAAGCCATTCGTCCGGCCGGTCTGGCAAATCAAAAAGGGCCCCGCATCCAGGCTGTTCTTAAGGCAATTACAAAGGAACGCGGCTCTTTAGATTTAAGCTTCCTTGAAGATTACTCCACTGAAGAAGCGATGGATTGGTTGATGAAGTTCAAAGGTGTCGGACCAAAAACCGCCACTATTGTGCTGCAGTTTTCACTTGGCAAACCTGCCTTCCCTGTAGACACTCACGTACACCGCATCAGTGGTCGGTTGGGTTTGCGTCCGGAAAAAATGAACGCCGACAAGGCACATGCTCATCTGGCTGCTCAATTTCCCCCGGAAACCTATTATGCCGCACATCTCAACATCATTCGCCTGGGACGTGAAATCTGTAATGCCAGAAAACCGAAATGCGAAATTTGTCCTTTGCAAGATGTGTGCGATTATTTTCAAAATTGAGAGTCCAGATAAATCAGCTTTGGAATATATTTTTTATTGAGCTAACGCAGTTAAACAGCTAAGATGGGAGTACGTAATTTCTGTTAATTATTCTAGCCCATCAAAATCCGTGAAATTCACAGGTAATGTTAACATGATCAAACTTGGTATCCTCCACCCCGGCCAGATGGGCATCTCCATCGCCGCCTCCGCAAAGAACAGTGGTTGTGAAGTCTTTTGGGCTTCCGAAAACCGGTCAGAGCAAACCCATATGCGGGCTGCGGAACACGCGCTCTTTGAAGTGCACTCCCTGGAAGAGTTATGCCAGGAATGCGCTGTAATAGTCAGTGTGTGCCCACCACATGCTGCTGAGATGATTGCTAACCAGGTGCTGACCGCTGGCTTCAAAGGGATGTATGTAGATGCCAATGCTATCGCGCCACAACGGGCTGAACGCATGGGTCAAGTTTTTGATGCTGCTGGTCTTGATTTTGTGGATGGCGGCATCATCGGTGGCCCAGCCTGGGAACCAGGCCGCACCTGGTTATATTTATCTGGTGATGAAGCTCAAAAGGCAGCGGATTGTTTTAGCTCCGGGCCATTAGAGGTCAGCGTGATTGGGGATAAGATCGGCAAAGCATCAGCCTTAAAAATGTGCTTCGCAGCCTATACCAAGGGAACGACCGCATTGTTGAGCGGAATCTTAGCCGCTGCTGCTGATCTCGGTGTACGGGATGAGCTGGAAAACCAATGGTCGCGTAACGGCTCCGATTTTGCCGCCCAAACCCAAAACCGAGTCCGGCGGGTGACGGCCAAAGCCTGGCGTTTCGAAGGCGAAATGAAAGAGATTGCCTCCACCCTGGCAGGTTCCAGTATCCCAGGTGGTTTTCATATCGCAGCAGCCGAAATTTATCGGCGCATGACCCACTTCAAAGACGCACCAGAAACTCCGGATCTGGAAGAGGTATTGGCCGCTTTACTTTTCCAATAACTGCACTAACAATTTAACAACCGTTTTCTTTCCAGTGTTCGACCTGACAGATAATTCCCAAGCAAGATCTAAAATATGCAAACTAGATTTTCATCCCAAAATTTTTTTCTTTCTATACTCATAGCTGGGGTTTTTAGTTTTATATCCCTTTTTCTGATCCCAGGTGACGCTAAAAACGCACGGTTTTTTGGATTTTCAAGTATGCGCCTGGCGATGTTGGGGGCAATGTTTTTTTTCGTTTTGGCAACAGGTTGGTTGACCTATTCTGTCTCTCGCTCACCAGCCTGGTATAAGAAATTTTCACAGCAGATTACTAAATTTCTTGAGAGCAAGGGTTATATCACCAGTTTGCTAACGATCTTGCTTTGGGGGCTGATCAGCGGAACTTATTTCCTTTTTCTTACTTTCACAACCACCGATCAATTTAAACTAAGTTACTTTTATCGATTAGCACCCTGGTTTTTCTGGGTAGCTTCAGTTTGCGGGATTTCGCTATTTTTCTTGAGTTTTCGAGAAGTCTAGCAGACTAAAGGGGTACTTCCAAAAGAATGGTTGGGCATTCGTAATTTTGCAAGGAATCCTATTCTTAGGCATGATCACCAATATTTATTTATGGAATTTGGAGCCTTCGGATTGGGATGTTAACAAAATGTTTGACGCAGTTAATAAGTTTGATCTGGAGCAACAAGATATCTTCGCCGTCTTCGGTGAAGGAGACCGTTTACAGCGGGGAGAGAATCCTTACGAACAAATCCTGGCCCCAAATGTGGATATGAAGTGGAACCAAACCATTGCAACTTATTTCCCTGCTTTTTATTATCTCTCCTGGTTTTCCCAGGAAATCGGGTTAGAAGACTATGTTCAATGGTTAGGATTTTGGCGGGTTATCTTCTTGGCGTTTAATTTGGGGATTGCTTATATTCTTTTTTACGTTCCCTACTTCCGATCCAAGTCGCTGACCTTAGCGATATTTTCCGCATTATTTTGGCTGTTTAGCCGCTGGACATTGCATATCACGATGATCTATCATCTTGAATTCATCGCGATCTTCTTTCTGCTACTCTCCTTAACGCTCCTACCAAAAAATCAGAAATGGTCATTCTTTTTCTTCGGAGCATCATTAGCCATCAAGCAAATTGCCATTTTTATGATCCCCCTCTATCTGATTTGGGCCTGGCAACTCTCAAAAGATAAAAATAAACCGGTAAAAAACTTTGGTTTATTAATCCTGCTGATGGCATGTTTACCCTTCTTTCTATCATTCCCCTTCTTAATTTGGAATTTTGAAGGTTTTATAAAATCTGTGTTGATTTCTGCCACCAGGGTATCTGAGAGCCATTTTGGTGTTCCGTCTTTAGATATGCTCTTCGGTTTATCGGGAATACCGGCCAAACTCCCCATGCTTGGCATGCTGGTGATCGTTTATGTTTTGGCCTGGAAACAAAAAATAAATTACTTCGTATCTGCCCTTTTTGTGATGATTGTATTCGTTGATTTTAATTCCGTTCTTTTCCGGCAATATATGGCCTGGATTGTACCTTTAATCCCCTTGGCCATCTGCCATACCGTACAAAAACTAGAAAACACCCCATCTTGAACAAATAATTTAACAACTAAAAGAGAGGAAAATTATGACAAATCTATTTCCCAGTCCTGAGTGGCTAGAAGCGTTAAAAGAGAAACTTAATTCTGATGAAAAATATGCTCAAACTGCCAAAAAATGGGAGGGCGAGATCGTATTTTTTATTGAGCCCGGAGGACCCATTAAAGAGACCCTGATTTTTTACACCGATTTGTGGCATGGTGAATGCCGGGATGCTTTCACAGTAGAAAACGAAACGCAATTGAAGGAACTCGCTCCGGCTTTCATCTTGACAGCACCATATCAGAGTTTTGTACGGGTTCTCAAGGGGCAGCTTGATCCTATGCAGGCCATGATCACTCGCAAGCTCAAAGTGCAGGGTAGCATGGGATACATGATGCGCAATGTTCCAACCGTTCTAGAATTTGTGCGTTGTGCCAAAGAGATCGATACTCAATATATCGAATAGATCTCAAAAAAACCGCGACGGATTAGGCCACACACAATATCGGTTAGATAGATATTCTATTCGCTTCCCAATTCACTTGTAATGTGTTTGTAAGGCGCGAGTATTCAGTTTTGGGGCATAATCAGCTAAAGAAAACTAGTTTTTAAGTAATTGAACTGTGATTAGACTATGACAGATCCACCCTTTTCAGGCATATTGAATGAACTCAAAGTTGCTCTCGAGCAGCTCGCCAAACAAACATTGCCTGCCCAAACCCGCGGCATCATCCAGACAGCCCGCATCCGACTCGATCAACTTTCTCGCTCCATCAATAACGGATCTCAAGAGAACCGCCTGGCTGCGCTCTACCATGTTTCGCAGAGCCTGGGTCGCAGTCTTAACCTGGATGAAGTACTCAACCAAGTAATGGATGCAATTATTGAACTTACCGGCGCTGAACGTGGATTTCTCACGCTGATTGACCCAACAACTGGTGAACTGAATTCTACGGGCGGCCCGAAATATGGAGGGGGAAAACCTGCACAGCGAGGATATGGAGGTCAGCCGGACCGTTATTCAATCGGTAATCGAATCAGAAGAAGGCGTAGTCACAACCGATGCCCAGACCGACCCTCGCTTCGCAGGACAGGAATCGGTGGTATTCCACTCTTTGAAGTCCATCCTTTGTGCTCCCTTGCGTTCTAGTGGAAAAATCATTGGCGTGATTTATGTTGAAAATCGCGCCCAGTCGGGCATTTTCACCAATGAAGATCTCGATCTCCTGAATGCTTTTGCAACACAGGCTGCCGTTTCTATTGAAAATGCACGGCTCTATACCCGAACCGATCAAGCCCTGTCAGCCCGGGTCGGTGAGCTTGAGACATTGAGTCAAATTGACCGCGAATTAAACGCTGAATTGGACTTGACGAGAGCTTTAGAAATCACCCGGCGTTGGGCCGTCAAAAGAACTAACGCCGAGGAATGCTGGATTGCCCTTGCCGATGAAGAAACTGGGTTCTTGGAACTTTATGCCGGCCCTGTAGATGGAGAATTCAAAAAGCCGGACTCACAGGTGTTTGCCGCAATATCCAGGAAAACCGCGCCCCAGGGGATTACTGCTGGATCAATCTCTTATTTGGCGACCCCATTATTACACTCTGATGAGCTTCAAGGCGCAATCATCGTCACCAGTCAATCTGAACTAGAACCCGAAGCGAAAGAATTTATGACTCGCTTGGCAAGCCGAGCGGCAGCAGCCATCACAAATGCACGGCTTTATCAAGCCGTACAACAAGCCAACGAATCGAAGTCGCAATTTGTTGCCATCGTCACTCACGAGCTGCGTATCCCGTTGACCTCGATCAAGGGGTATACGGACCTAATCCGTAAAGGGATCGTAGGGGAAGTCAATGAACAGCAGACGAATTTTCTAGATGTTATCAGCAATAATGTTCAACGGATGTCGAGGTTGATCTCGGATCTTTCAGATATTTCTCGCATCGAACGCGGCAAACTCAGCCTGGAAACAAACTCCATCATCTTGAACACCTCTGTCGACGAAACGATCAACAGCCTGCGCCACAAAATGGAAGAGAAAAACCAATTGTTATCGGCTGAAATTCCCAACAACTTACCAAAAGTCCATGCCGACCCGAACCGGCTGGTGCAGGTGCTCACCAATTTGATCAGCAATGCCTGGAAATACACACCAGAAGGCGGCAAAATTCTGGTACGCGCATTGCAATCCAATGGTTTTATCAGAGTTGAAGTGATCGACAACGGTTTAGGTATCAGCAAAGAGGATCAGGCCAAATTGTTCACGCAATTTTTCCGCTCAGAATCACAGGAAGTTCGCGAGCAGACCGGTTGGGGTTTGGGGCTAAATGTAACCAAAAAGTTAGTCGAGATCATGGATGGGGAAATTGGGTTTAGCAGTGTACTTGATAAAGGCAGCATTTTTTGGTTTACACTGCCAGTCACCGAAGAATGAAATATCCCGCCGCAAATGGCGCGTTTTTTTGGTTTTTTCCGCATAAAATTTCTTGACCTTCTAGAAAAAGTGACGGTAGCACATTTCATAAATGCAATCGTCACTTTTTCTAGTGAATAAGGTCACTTTCAAGTTATGATCTTTGACAAGCGACAGCTGCTGTGTTGTTTGGTATTATCCTGAACAGAATGGGGAGCACAATACCCCAATTCATCGCTGTTTCCTCCTTTGGCGAAAGCCGCCGCCGGATACCTCACCATTCCGACGGCGGCTTGTCTATTTAACCGTTCCCCTCACAAACTGGGTCATTGGGAATCTCCATGACAAAAGCAAGATGTGGGGGTATTTTTTGCGCGGAGTACAAAAAAATACCCCCACAGATACACCACGGCAAATTCCTAGAGAGCCTAAAAAATTCTAGTCCAGATTGTCTTCCGCAATAGGCAAGACTACTGTAAAGGTAGACCCCTCGCCTAAATCAGAAGTCCACCCAGACCCGGCCCTGGTGATTCTCCACAATCGTTTTCACAATGGCTAACCCCAACCCACTTCCAGGCACATCTTGTTCTACATTACTCGCCCGATAGAATCGATCAAAAATATAAGGCTGATCTGCTGATGGAATACCCGGACCGGTGTCTTGAACCTGGAAAATAATTTGATTGTTTTCTGATTTCAAAGATATCCGGATTTTTCCACCTTTAGGAGTATAACGAATCGCGTTGCTCAGTAAATTGTCTACTAATTGGCGCAGACGAGTGGGATCACCAAACACTTTATCAATTTGAGCAGGAACATCCACAATGAGGTCATGCTCCTTGGTCATAACCCCACTCTCAAGGCTGTCAATGGAATACTGCAAAATCATTGGCATGGGGACGAACTCTTTGCGAGCATCAAAACCCGATTCGATCCGGCCAAGTTCGAGCAAATCGTTGATGAGGCTGGTAATATTGCGAACACTAACCTGGACACGTTCAATAAATTTTGCCTGCTGATCGTTTATCTCGCCAACCCTTCCAATGAGCTCAACATATCCGAGAATCGCCGTCAATGGGGAACGCAAATCGTGAGAAACTGTATTGACGAAATCACTCTTTATCCGGTCGAGTTCCTTCAAATGCGTGATATCTTGCATGGTCACGGCTAATCCTACTTCAGGTATTTTCGATAATTGAGCGTTCAGCACGCGGCCATCATCCAGGGACAATTCACATCGATAGGGGTATTCAAGCTGGCCATCTTGAAACATCTCAACCAGTGATTCATGATGAAATACATGGCTAAGATGCTGGTTAACAATTTCAGTATCGGCTACTTCGAAGGTAGTGACCGCTGCACGATTTGCCAGAATCACCCGAAGGTCATCCCCGACCACAATGACTTCATCTCCAATGCGGGAGACGATCGTTTCCAGTTTTTCGCGCTCTAATTCTGTATCTTCATAAAGTCGGGCGTTTTCTATAGCAATGGCGGCATAATCCGCTAAAGCTGATACTAAAGTCAGATGCTGCTCGACAAATGGCTGCGAACTTGTCCGATTATCCACACCTAAGACACCGATCACGCGGTTGTGAATTCGGAGCGGCACATACATCAAAGATCGCACCAGATAAGAGGTCTTGATCTTTTGAGGGGTGTCATCATCTAAGATGACGGATCGCCCTGTGCGAACAACCTCACCAGCAAGGGTATCTTTGATGGGTAAACGGAAGGTGCGGACAAATTCATCTTGGAAATTACGCGCCGCCCGCATATAAAGATCGCCTGTATCTTCATCCAAAACCAACAGACTACCTTCTTCAGCACCTGTCATGCCAACTGCTGCATTTACTACCTTGGTCAAAACTTCATCCAAATCTAGTGATGAAGTTACCGAACGACCAATTTCCTGCAAAGTCTCCAGAACATCCAAACGGCGGCGAAGCGTATCTGCACTTTCGCTCGAACGACGCTGACCCCATTTTTCCAGGAGGGAGCGCCGATATAAACCTCGCTTCACAGCTTTTTGGATTGTTTTAGATTTTAAGGGAGGAGAGACGCAATCGATGGCCCCGATCTGAAAGGCCGTCTCCAAGGAGGCCGTTCGATCTTCAGAACCGATGAGTATAAATGGCACAATTGGCGTATGCTCGACCAATTCATCCGTAAAGGCCACACCAGCGCCGCTCTCAATACTTGCATCCAAAAAAATCAGATCTGGGGAGTACGAACGGAAAGATGTTTCAGCAATCTGAATACTCTTGGCAAGAGTAACCTGATAACCCAAGGGGCGCAGTATTGTATCTACCAATAAGTGACTGAGCTGAGTGTCAGCCGTGATCACAAGGATATGTTCATTGGGCATGGTTGTTTTTTTACCTTGCCTCCTAATTCTTTGAGGGGGGTAGTGTAAAGTGGAATACTGAACCACTTCCAGGTTCACTCTTGACCCACATTTCCCCACCATGAGATTTGATGATATCTTTCGCCAGGGATAGACCAATTCCCAAACCGTCGTGAGGATACATGGAGGTTGTATCCACCTGGAAAAATGGATGGAAAATTTTGGCCTGGTTTTCCAGATCGATCCCAGGGCCGCTATCTTCTATCATTACAAGTACCATACCACTATTTCCAGTCTCTGCACGCAGAGTAACCTTCGCTCCTGAGCTAAAGCGGATCGCATTCGAAAACAGCGCATCAAAAACTTGGGTTATATGATCAGGGTCAAGTTGTGCAAATAAAGGCTCTTTTTGAAACTCCGCCGTGAGCATTACCGAATTTTGTTCGGCAGCCTCCTCCCAGCGAGTGAGGGCTTGTCGTGATAAATCTACCAGATCGATGGTTATCAAGTTTTGAGGTGTGCTCGCTTTTTGCAAGCCGTTCAACGCATCAACAATCCGAGCCATTTGTCGAATATTTTTATCCAGCAAACTAACTGAGCTGCGATGATCTGCTCTGAGAACATCCAGGTCCTCATTTAATAATTCAATGAGATGTTCCATTGCCGTCAGGGGTGTCCGTAATTCCTGGGCAACATTTTGGAACATCTCGGCCTTGATTTGTTCGCTATCTTTTGAACTCTCGACTGCTTTTTGAAGGGATCTGGCCCTTTTCTCGAGGGCATCGAATAGGCGGGCATTCATCAATGAAATTGATGCGTAATCTGCAACCGCTTCCAACATGGTTTGATTGCTGGAATTGAAGGGCTTCGCCGCTATCCTGATGACGACTAATAAGCCGACCACTTCTTTTTGGGCTTTAACGGGCACCACCAAAGCCGAACGACCTAACTGAGCTACTTTGAACCGTTTGAGCGGATTTCCATAAATCGACAGTGATTCGCCCGAAAGAGCTACTAATGAACTAATACCGTCATCCCAAGGCCGGCCTATCTTTGCGACAATCGATTTGGGCATATTTTTGCAGGCGCTTAATACATAATCTTTGCTTTCTCCCCGACGTAAAAGCAGCCAACCTTTGTCGGCTTCGGCGACAAAAACAGCACCATCAATCAGCTTATTGAATAAAGTAGTTTGATTTGTAACCGAGGTAACTGCTTTTCCGATTCCAAAAATTGTGGTCAGTTCGCGCACCCTGCGTTGTAATTCAATATTGGTTTTTTCTAATTGTTGAGATAACCGTTCTCGTTCGCGCCGAGATCGCACCTGGCCTAAAGCCCGTTCAACCGCTGAGACCACTTCCGCTTCTCGGACCGGCCAAGCCAAATAATCACTGGCACCTAATCGAAAGGCCTGGATAACATCCCCCTCCATTCCTTTCTCGGCGATCACGATTACAGGTGTGTCTACTCCCTGTGATGTTAAGGCTACCAATAAATCTTTTCCGCTCAATCCGGGTAGATACATATTGACAACAATTACATCTGGGGAAATGCGGATTGATTCCTGGATGGCCATCGTTGCATCCCCCGCAACCCGAACCTGATACCCCAAGGGCTTCAATACCTGACGGGCAATCAGATCACTAATTTCCGGATCGCTTTCAACGAGCAAAATACGCTCTTGTGCTACGGCCATACGACAATCATAGCACGGTTAATCCAAAAGTGGGAGAGACCTCACTCCTATTCAATCTGACCATTAGATTTCTTCACATCGAAATTTTGGAGTAACCTTAAAGTTGAACGTTTTATCATGTTAGAGTTTTATAAGTCTTGCTGAAATTGCTTGACTCAGCAAGCCAAATAAGCATACAATCATAGTGGATTAACTTTATTTTACAGCAAGGACTTTTAAATGAAATCAAACTATCAGAAGATTATTCTTTTTTTACTCGTACTTTCAATTGCCAGTATTGCCTGCGGAGCCTTCTCCAGCCCCACCCCAACCGTTCTTACGCCCGAAACATCCAACCCAGCAACCGATCAAAATGACACCACACAAGAGGTTATCATTTCAAACGAGGTTGTTGATTATGTATATCAACAAGATCAACTTATTCAGCTCTACGAACAGGCTAACCCAGGTGTTGTTTCTATTCGTGTACTCTCAGAAGATGGCGGCGGGTTAGGTTCAGGCTTCGTCATCGATGATGATGGTCATATTATCACCAATTATCATGTTGTAATGGGGGCAGATGAACTCGAAATCGCCTTTTCGAGTGGATTCAAAACCCGGGGAGAAATTTTGGGGACGGATTCCGATTCAGATATTGCGGTTATCAAAGTGGATGCGCCCGCTGAAGAGCTGCACCCCCTGCCTCTGGGTGATTCTAACCAGTCCCAAGTTGGGCAGATTGTGGTTGCCATCGGTAACCCTTTGGGATATGACGGCACTATGACCACCGGAATCATTTCATCCCTGGGCCGCACCCTCGATTCACTACACGAAGCTCCGGGCGGACGTTTTTTTACTGCCGGCGATATTATTCAAACCGACACTGCTATCAATCCTGGCAACTCTGGCGGGCCTCTCCTCAATTTGAATGGCGAGGTTGTCGGTGTTAATTTTGCCATCCAAAGCAACAGCATTGATATAAATGGGCAGCCGGTCAACTCAGGGATTGGTTTCGCCGTCGCGATCAATATCGTCAAGCGCGTCGTACCTGAACTGATCGCCAATGGGTTCTATGATTATCCCTATATGGGTGTCAGCAGCCTTCCTGAGATCACGCTCTACCATCAAGATGTCTTGGATCTTCCCCAAACCTCGGGAGTCTACCTGCTCGAGGTAACCTCGGGGAGCCCAGCGGATGATGCTGGATTGCGGTCCGGAGACAATCCTACGGTTGATCCCAGATACCTATCTGGCGGGGATCTCATCATTGAAATTGACGGCATTCCCGTGCGTGATTTTAGTGATATGATTACCTATATCCTTAACAACACCAGTCCCGGTGATGTCGTAACTTTTACGGTACTGCGAGATGGTGAAGAAATCCAAATTGATCTTACATTAGGCAAACGCCCCTAATTTTAAATATTACGTGATACCGTCTGTTATTTTAGATATCCGGTATCGTGTGCTTTAAGTTCATTACCAATTTAACCCGGTTAACCTGATCCGAAAATAATTTCGGGGCAGGCCCCAATAGAAAGGAGCTTCTTATGTTGACTGAACGCGACCTGCGAGAATTGTTGGATCTAAAACCACAGCACCCTGTGTTGAGCATCTATCTGAACACAGAGCCATCTCAAGGCAATGCCGATGTCTATAAACTAAAATTACGCTCCATGTTAAAGGATGTCGATTTACCAGAAGATACATCGGTAATCGAAAATTATTTTGAGCACAAGCACAATGGGACGGGACGCAGCGTGGCTATATTTTCTTGTGCTGCGGAAGATTTTTTTCGTGCTTACCCCATCCAGATTCCAATCCGCAGCCGTTTGCGCATCAGCAACCGTCCCCATGTAAAACCACTAGCCAATTTGCTTGATTCCTACGGAGGATATGGTGTCGCCCTGGTTGACAAACAGGGCGCTCGGCTGTTTTCCTTCCACCTGGGAACGCTGCGAGAACAAGAAGGGGTCCTCGGTGAGAGTGTGCGCCGCACCAAGCACGGCGGCGGCTCCCAGACGGCTGGACGTCGCAGTGGGGACGGCGGTCAGGCTCAATACACCACAGAAGTCACTGAACGAAATATGCGCGATTCAGCTGAATTTGCCGCTAAGTTCTTTTCCGACAACAATATCCGCCGCGTGCTGATTGGCGGCACAGAGGATAATATTGCCCCCTTCCGCAATTACTTACCCAAAGTCTGGCAGAGTTTAATTGTGGGCACTTTTTCCATCGGTATGACAGCCAGCCATGACGAAGTCATGGAGCGAACGATGAAGATCGGCAAGGAAGCTGAACGCCAGCGTGAAGCCCGCGCGGTTGAAACTGTAATCACAGCCGCAGCCAAAGACCAAGGTGGGGTGGTGGGGCTGGATGAAACTCTAGGTATGATCCATGAAGGCCGTATCCAAACCTTGCTGGTACTCGATGGTTTCCGCGCCCTCGGTTATCGCTGCCTGGGCTGCGGCTATCTCACCTCCCAGAAATTGGAGAACTGCCCCTTCTGCAGCGGCAACTTCACAGAGATCCCCGACGCCGTAGACCTGGCCGTCCGCCGGGTGCTCGAGGAGGGCGGCGATGTGGATATGCTCACCGAAAATCCCAAGCTCGAAGAGCACGGCAAAATCGGTGCGCTGCTGCGCTATTGACACTAACCTCAAATTAAAAATTAAGCTCCCTTCAAATTTACCTGGAGGGAGTTTTTGATAGCTTCAAACTCATTATCCACTGATGTAATCTACGGCGTCCTGTCATACAAGCGCCGATAGATCGAGAAAACTTCGTAAATCCCGCGGATATAATTGCGGGTTTCTTCGTAGCGGATGATCTCTAAGAATAGATCAGGGTCGCCGCCCGCTAAATCCCACCAAATAGATGAATTTCCCGGCCCGGCGTTGTAGGCTGCTAAGGCAGGGTAAAGCTGGCCGTCAAAATAATCGCGCTGCGAATCCAGGTAGTGCGCGCCAAAGGTCAGGCTGACGCGCGGGCGGTACAGGTCTTCAGCGGTGTATTCGGGGGGCCAGCCGGCGTTGGTGGCGATGCTCTGCCCGGTGGGGGGCATGATCTGCATCAAGCCGCGGGCTCCAGCCCCAGATCGTACGAATCCTTCAAACAGGCTTTCCTGCCGCGTCACGCTGAACAGGAACAAGGGGTGTAAATCATAAGCCTCGGCAATGGGAATGGCGAGTTCACTATAATAGCTGCCGAAACGCAGGTGGTTAAAAGTAGATCGGAGCGTTGAGTGTCTCGGCATCATCCATATGGTTGAGGTTGAGTACCTGCCGGGCCGCAAAGATCGCCGAACGGTACAGACCCAATTCGTACAAATAATTCGCCAGGCGATAAGAATCAACAGCACTGACAGAGACTTCATTGCGCAAATCTTCAAACTCGGCGCGGGCGGCTTCGTAGAGGCCCAAGTTCCACAACTCGGTGCCGCGGATCAAGCGGCTGTCATTTTGCAGCGGCCCTAAATTGGAAATATCCAACCCTTCGGGAATGGCAAATTGTGTCCGCATCCAGGCTTCGGCCTCCGCGCGCTCCAGTTCAGGGTCGTAGGCCAGGTCATACATCAGCGGCGGGGTGAACAGTTCACGGTCCAGCAAATAATCGCGGGCGCGTTCGCTGTAATATCCGGTTGGGTCGATCCCGACCGCTTCTCGCAATGAGATTTCCGCGGCAGTACCCTCCCCCATCGCCTGATACGTTTTTCCGATCCAAAAATACAGGGCTGCTTTTTCACCGGGAAAATCGACCGCACGTTGGAAGATTTCAAGTGCTGAAGCATAATCTGCTCTCCGGTAGTGGCTGATCCCAGAGAGGAATACAGCCCGGGGGAGCAGGTTGCTGTTAGGATATTCAGAGGGGATGCGCATCCAAATTTTAGCTGCCAGTTCTAAATCTCCGGCGCGCTCCGCCACCTGTCCGGCGAAAAATAAAAATTCGGCTGCGCGGGGATTATAGGGATCGTCTTTCACAAAATTGAGAAAAGTCTCCTGGGCCAAATCAAATTCATCGAGGTACGCCCATTGGGTATACCCTTTCTCCTCCCAGCCGTTCTCCCAGGCATCGTCTTCCGGGTAGCCGGTGATGAGCTTATCCCAGGTTTTGATTGCAGCTTCGGGGTCTTCAATCGCCCGGTAGGCGAGGCCCTTGTAATAGAGTGTGGTGCCAGCATACTCACCGGGGTCGAGCAAATAACGGTCAAAAGCTGCAATCGCCAGGCTGTACTGTCCGGCGTAATAATCGACAATGCCGCGATCAAACTCATCGATAGGGTAGCCTGCGTCGACCAGGTTGATCAGCGCCAGATAGGAATCATAAGAAAGCGGGAAATTCTCCACCGCATCCTGATAGGCAGCATAGGCTTCTTCTGTCTGTCCCAGGTTGATATGCGAGAGACCGATCATATAATCCATGCTGGCTTTGGTGTAGTCGCTGGTGGTGCGGGTGTAGATATCGCTGTAAGCCACCAGCGCGGTTTGATAATCTCCCACTGTGAAATAGCTATTGCCAATTTTAATTTCGAGGGGAATGGTATCGCTGAGCCGAGGGGCCATCATAGCCGCCTGGAAAGCCTCGATAGCTGAGGCATAATCGCCCGAAGCAACCAACGCATCACCGTGCCACTCGTGGACATAAGAATCGACAACTCCGGGGCGTAGGTTAAGATAACTCTGATAAGCGACCGCCGCCTCCGGGAAGCGATCTAACACCTCGTAGACTTGGGCCAGGGCAAATTGAGTTTCAGGGAGGTGGGGTGAATCCAAGAATTCAGCCGGGACTCGGCGGAGCATATCCAAGGCTTCAGAGTAATTGCCTAATTGGTAGTACGTGCGCCCCAAACCCAACAAAGCTGCAGATTGCACTTCGGGGTTAGGATGATTCTCGAGCGCGGTTTGATATTCTTGGATAGCGGCATCCCAATCCCCATTAAAAAAAGCCCGATCTCCTAAATCCACACGGGCTGCTGGTATTTCAGTGGGCGGCAAGGTGGGAAAAGGGGTTGCTGTTGGCAGCGGCGTAATTTGCAGGGTAGGGTTGAGCGGTTCCGTCGGTACGATCTGAGTTTCTGCACTTGACAGGTTGCAAGCTGCGAGCAAACAGGCTATGATAGTAAAGAAGAAAACTAATATACGTTTTTTCATTTGAGCGACTATAATCGATAGGAATACAACTGTCAACAATGACGAGTTTCAGCCCGATTTGGGTTCCCTGGACAAAATCAATCAATCAAATAAGGAGAGAACTATGGATAATGAAAATCAAATCAGTGTCGAAATAAATTCAGCCGATGTTGATGCACTGACTCAATTGCAAGGAGTTGGCGAACGATTGGCTGAGCGGATTATCGAAGCCCGTCCGTTTGAGAATATCGATGATCTTACCCGGGTGAGCGGGATCAGCAAAAATGATGTCGAGCGGCTGCGCCCATTATTAAACATCTCGGATGCTCCCGATCAACCAGATTTGGATGAGGTTGAGCGTGGTGAAGATGAGGTCGAGAGCGTCGAAGAGGATGCCGCAGAGGTCATTGAAGAAGCATCTGATGAGACGGATGATATTGCCACCGTAAGCGAACCGGACTCCAATGAAGCTGAAACAGAGGCAATGGAAACCATTACAGAGATCGAAGCTGATGAAACTGATGAGGCTGTCACTGAACTCGATGAGATTGGTCAAGCTGAAGAAAATGTGGAAGTTATTGAATTCGATGATACCGAAGCAGAAACTGTTCTAGAAGAACTGGACCCGGTTGAGGATGCCCCATCTGAGATACCCGCCTCTCAACCTGAGCCCATCACGCGGAACGGCGCTTGCAGCCTGATCTTGATTGGCGGATTGGTAACCTTGATCCTGGCAGTGGCCATCACACTGGGGGTTTTAGCCAGCATCAATAATGGTCAATTGAACTATGCCTCACCTTATCAAATTGCGGCCTTACGGTCACAAACCGAGAGCCTATCAGTGCAGGCTAGCACTTTGGCCGAAGACATCGACGGCATGCGCACACGGATCGATAACCTGGAAGCCTTGAGCGGCCGGGTCGGTGATATTGAAACCGAAGTTGATTCCATGCAGGATGATGTTGCTGGTTTACAGTCAGACGTGGCTGCGATGCAAACGCAGTACGATGATTTATCAACCCAGATCGAAACCATTGACGAACAGATCGAATCCCTGACCGTTCAGGGGAACCGTTTTGAAGGCTTCCTGGAGGGATTGCGTGCCCTGATGGAAGGTTTATTCCCTGAGAGCCCAGAAGTTGAGGAAACCCCATGACCACCCCACTCCCCGCAGAACCCAGAAAAAAAACATGTTTTGAAAGGGCGATCGTTTTCTTCGTCCGCTTGCTCTTCGCCCTGGTTTTCGGAATCGCTATCGGTGTCGGCATCTATTTTGGCATCAGGATGCTTTATGGAGAATACCAATCTCTAACACAAAATTACGATTCCCGCATTTCAGCGCTGGAGAACGGTCAAAGCGAAGCAAACCAATTAGCATCTGATCGGCTCAGCGGTTTCCAATCTCGTCTGGAGACCCTCGAAATTCAGGGTGATACCCAGAAAGAAACCATCACCGATCTGGACAGTCAACTGGTCAAACATGAGGATTTACTCTCGTATCAGGCTACTGCCGTTGCCGGACACGAGGTGACCCAACAAGGCATGCAAGAAACCATCCTGGCAATGCAAACCGAGATCGGTGTTTTGCAATCTAACCTTGACGCCCTCCAATCCACGATCACCCGCTTCCAGGAAGATATCATCGCTTTGGAAGCAAACACCGATACCCTGGCAACAGGTCTTGAAGAAAATCAAGCCGAGATTGCAGCCATGAATGAATTGGTCCAATCGACAGAAGCTCGTATGGCCGCCCTGGAAAATCGAATGGTGCTACTGCAAGCCATGGAATTGCTCACTCGGGCGCGGCTTAATTTGGTGCAAGGGAACACAACCCTGGCCCAAAGCGATATCGAAGCTGCCCGAGATTTGCTCATCGAACTCCAGACAGAACTCGCCCCCACACAAGCAGAATATGTTGGTGAAATCATCGTCGCTTTAGATGATACGCTGAAATTCTTGCCGGGTGCACCATTGACAGCTGCCGATATGATAGAAACTGCCTGGCAGATGTTAGCAGCAGGACTGCCGGAAGAGGTTGCTGAAGAAGCCACAACAGAAATAGAAGAACCCGTGGAAGGAACACCCACACCTGAAGCAACACCGGAGATCACTCCCACGCCAACACCCTAGTGTTGCAGGACAGATATTTGTGGCTGTTTATGAGCACCATCCGCAACACTTTTGGCAATTGGGCGATAACTTGAAAAAACCAGCCACTTACTTTCGCCCAACTGCACCAGTGCAATCAACCCGCCGAGGTTTATACAAACCTCGGCGGGTAAAATCAAGACTAAATTTTTGGCGATCAGATTCGCAACCCAATCACCTTTATGATCTTTCTTCCCATCATCAGCCTGGGCTTTTTGATCCTCTTTCTAATCGGAGCGCTCATCAGTTTTCAGTATTACTCGCATTTCCTAAATCTGACCATGTCAGAGCGCACCCATATTTTGGATCAACGCCAACGTGCCCAAACGGCTTTAGGATATCTGGTCGCATTTATTTTCGCCGCGGTGGTGGCACTCGGGGGATTTATTTTCCCCGCCATAATCGGGTTCACACCCGACCCCTTTCAACCATTAGACGCCGCCCCTTCTTCACCGGGAATTTCTCCCACTTTTCCCGCTGGAGATAATCCCGAAGACTTACCTCCCTCACAAATTTCGCCTACAGCCCCCGTTGAACCTACCCTGGCACTCACCTCGACACCCATCTTGCCAAAAGCCACCATCGGGAACACCGGAGGGGCTGGCGCAAATGTGCGCTCCATCCCTGGGCTTGGGGGCACCATCATCGAAGTATTGGCGGATGGCACCCGCGTTATTCTGTCAGGAGAAATTGAAGAAGTCGATGGGTTTGAGTGGCAGCCCATAGAAATGTCTGACACTCGCGAGGGATGGGTGGTCGTTCAGTTTTTAATCCCCGATAATTAAAGCGAGAAAAACCTATGGAAATCTTACAAGAAATCTGGGCGAATGAATTCTACCGTAACCTGATTTTGACAGGTGGTGTGATCATTGCTGCCTTGATTTTGCGCCGGGTTTTCTATGGGCTCGTTGTGATCCGCTTGCCTGAAGAAAGCCCGTATGTGTTCACCATCCGGAGGATCGCCAATTATATGATCAATGTGGTGGCAGTGATTGTGATTTTCGGCGTTTGGATGCAAAACTCGGGCGATCTCTCGGTAGCCTTGGGCATCATGGCGGCTGGCCTGGCATTTGCCCTACAAGAGGTGATCGGCAGCATCGCCGGGTGGATTACTATCATTACCGGGCAGCCTTTCACCATTGGCGACCGCATCGAAACTGGCGGAATCCGAGGCGATGTGGTCGATATCAGCCTGCTGCGCACCAAGATCATGGAAACCGGAAACTGGCTAAATGGCGACCATAATACTGGCCGCATCGTCACTGTTTCCAACGCCTTTATCTTCAAGGAACCGCTCTTCAACTACTCGCGGCATCTTTCTTATATTTGGGATGAAGTGGATATCCCCATCACGTATGAATCAGATTGGAAGCAGGCCATGATCTTGATGACCCAGGCCGTCAACGAACACCCCAAATACCAGGAACTCCTGCCCAAGGCACAAACCGAGCGGCGGCAGGCCAGACGCGAGTTCGCCATTAAAATCACCTCCTTAGAGCCGCGCGTCTTCCTAAAAATAACTGATAACTGGATTGAACTTGGCCTAATTTATCCAGTCGATACCGAATATCGACGCGCTTTTAAATCAGAAATCAGCACTCAAATTTTGGAACAATTCAGGACCATAGGTATCACTGTGGCATCTCAAACTGTCGCTATCGTGCAATTTCCAGGATCACAATCCTAAAGGAGAAAACAAAATGTCTGGAATCGTATGCGCTATCCGTGGTGGGCCCGACAGCCAGCCAACTATCCATCGATCCATCACCCTGGCTCAAAAAACCGGTCAAACAATCTATTTTCTTTATGTAGTCAACCTCGATTTCCTCAGTCACACCGCCACCAGCCGGACGCATGTACTCCAACAGGAAATGCAGGAAATGGGAGAGTTTATCCTTTTAACCGCCCAGGCACAGGCACTCGAAAAGGGGGCAACCGCCGAAATAATGGTGCGTCAGGGTCAAGTTAGCTCAGAAATTATCGAGCTCTGCCACGCGATCAAGGCCGATTTTGTGGTGTTAGGCCGGCCGCGTAGGCAGGATGATGCCGATGTTTTCACGCATGAACGACTCGACAAATTTGTCCAATATATCGAAAAGGAGAGCCACGCCCAAGTGATTTTAGCTGAGGTCAATAAGCAATGAAAAAACTGCAACGTTTCCTATTGATTGCTGTATTATTGGCTGCGGCCACAGCACTGGCCTGGCCCTGGCAAAAAAGCCAGGCGCAAGAAACGGACGAATCAGCCAATATCATCGGCATCATATTCGACAGCCAGGATATTCCTGTTCGTAACGCCCATGTTATTTGGAAAAGCGAACCCGATGGGATAACACTGCTCGAAACCAGTACCCAAGCTGATGGACTATTTGCCCTAACCCTGACCGACAATATCATCATCTATGATGAGCATGGCGAAGAAACTGGGTCTGCCCCGCTAGAAACTATCCTCGGTGAAACGATGAGGCTTTATATCGAACGTCCCCACTTTCAAAGCCAAATTGTAGAGGTCAACGCAGAAAATGTGGCGGTTCTTCGGAACGGAGGCACTCTGCTCCTCCAAAATATTGTGTTAGAACGCCGCATCAGCTTGGCATTCTGGGTTGCAACCGTGGTGTTTGTGGCAGTATTGATCCTGATCGCCACTGGAAAATTACACAATACCCTGGCGGCTTTACTAGGCGCCTCGCTGCTCTATGCCTTTAGCTATCTGGGCAACCCGATCTCCAATGATTTATTCATCTTCGACTTCAATACTTCGCTGGCTTATATCGACTGGAATGTGATCTTTCTAATAATGGGAATGATGATCGTGATCGCGGTGGTCGAACGAACGGGCATCTTCCAATGGATGGCCTTTTTCGCTTACAGGATATCGCGAGGAAAAATGATCATCCTGCTACCCGTTCTCATGCTGATTACCGGAGTAGCTTCCGCATTTTTGGATAACGTTACCACCATGCTACTGATGACGCCCATCACCATTCAAATCGCCATCGCTATGGGCGTTAACCCGTTAGCCTTACTGCTGCCCGAAGTGTTTGCTTCAAACGTAATGGGCATCAGTACCCTCATTGGTACCCCAACAAATATTCTAATTGGTTCCTATGCTGGTCTTTCGTTCAACGATTTTATGATCAATCTGACCCCAGGCGTGGTGCTGGCGGTGATTGGTCTCATCATCTACAGCCAACTGATTTACCGCAAAGAATTAGGTGCGGCTCGCCAGCCATCCCCAATTTTGATGCAGCAATTGGCTGAACGCGGCAAAATCACAGAACCAGAACACCTCAAAAAAGCAGGTTGGGTTGGCCTGGGAATGGGATTACTTTTCATTTTTGGTGAAAAAGTCCACCTGATTCCCGCTGTGACCGCAATCATTGGGGCTACAGCCCTGTTGGTCTGGATCAAACCTAATATTGAGGAGATGATCGAAGCCGTCGACTGGACCACCTTAGTTTTCTTTATGACCCTCTTCATCGTGGTTGGAGGCATCCAGGAAGTTGGCCTGATCAGTTATATTGCCACATTCATCGGCAACCTGGTTGGCGATAATCTGACCCTGGCTGTGATCGCCGTGGTTTGGATCAGCGCTCTGCTATCAATGGTGGTAGCCAATATCCCCTTCACCGCGGCGATGCTACCCGTGATCGGTTACTTGACCGCCACCATTCCAGGTGCACAGAGCAAAGTGCTGTTCTACTGTCTGTCGGTTGGGTCCGCTATGGGCGGCAACGGTTCTCTAATTGGCGCTTCGGCTAATATGGTCACTTCGGGTATTTCCGAGCGAGCCGGTTATTCAATCAGCTACGGCTATTTCCTCAAAAAGGGCTTTCCCGCCTTATTAATTACAGTTTTTCTGGCAACCATCTGGTTGCTGATCCGCTTCCTGTAAAATCTGGAGTAAAGTATGAAAACTAAAGATATCCAACATATTATTTGCGCTGTGCGAGGCATACCCAAAAGCCGCGAAACCGTTACTCAAGCGATAGATCTAGCGCTCGAACATAATGCCCGTCTCACTTTTGTACATGTGACCAATATCGATTTAGAGTTTTTAGGATCAGCTTCTCCATCTATGGCTTCGATACGTGCGATGCAGAAACAAATGCACGATCTGAGTACGTTTACAATGGTGGTGCTCTGTGATCGTGCCCAACGACGCGGCGTCCAAGATTTCGATTATATCGTTCGCGATGGACAGGTTTTTGAGCAACTGCGGTTGATCTTGAGCGAAGCCCAGCCTGATTTATTAGTTATTGGCAAGCCAATGACAAAAACAGCTGACTCATCGATGCTCGCCCCTGATGAACTTTCCAACTTTATTAGGGAAGTGGAGCAAAACTTGCAAATTCCCGTTGTGTCGGTTGCAATCGAATTGACCAGTTAAAGTGTTACTGATGGAGAAAAAAATGTCTGATGCCCAACCTACCTTGGTAATCGTTATTCTACAAAATGCTGACCTGTTACCTGAACTGCTGAATGCCTGGCGTCGAGTGGGAGTTCCGGGCAGTACTATATTGTTCAGCGCTGGCGGTCATGAAGCTGTAAAGATGGAGCGGCGCAGCGGCTTGGGTAATTTGTTGAACATTTTCGATCAAGACAAAGGCACCCAACGCACGATTATTGCCATCATTGATGATCCAGATATTTTAGAAATCGCTATCGCTGAAGCTGACCGGATTGTTAAAGGGTTTGATACCCCTCACAGTGGCATCCTTTTTACGATGCCTCTGGGGCAAGTGCTGGGCCTGCAAAAATGGGGGCAATCACAAAGGGAGCCGGAAACCAAAGATGAACCTGATACTGACGAAAAAAGCGCCGCCCGTTTACTACAATGGTTCGAGGAAGATGTCAAAGGACGGTACGGTGAAGATGCGCTCAAAGACTGGAGTCGACAGCGTCACACACTTGTTTCTGAGATCATTCCTTTATTAAATCTGCAGCCCACTATCGTCCAAATGAACACCCCGCTCACAGAAGTGTTAGATAAGTTAATGAAGAACCCTGGGGCTCCAGCGGCCTGTGTGGTCAATACCGAAGGCCGTTTAATGGGCGTCATCACAATTAAATCTTTAGCAGATGTGATGATGATCCCAGTGATGCCCGAAGCCTATATTAATGATCCTGACGAGTACGAAAAAGCCCTACAATACGCACAAATAACTGATCAGCATATCGCCGCGGGCATAATGAAAGATCCGGTCTTTATGCAAGAGGAAGACACCCTCGCAGAGGTTTTCAAAATAATGCACGAGCAGAATCTTTCGGGCTTACCAGTGGTAGATCAGAGTTACCATGTCAAAGGGTTTATTACATTATTGGGTTTGATGGCAGTCTGTTTTCCGCGAGCGTATTAAACTGCTTATAAATTTTGACAAAGCCCTACTTGCATGTTATAAACTCGTGCGGCTCAAAAAGGAGACCTTATGCGAACTGTCGAATGGAACTACGACACTAACAAATTTCAAATGATCGATCAACGGCTGCTTCCAGGTGAATTCAAAGTAGCCGTTTTTGATGACTATCGCGCGGTGGCCAAAGCCATCACTGATATGGTGGTGCGCGGCGCCCCTGCCATTGGTGCTACTGCTGCCTTTGGCTTAGCACTCGCGGCCCAACAATCCACCGCTTCTGATTATGCCGCGATGCACACCGATCTCGACACAGCAGCTAACTATCTCAAGGAAGCCCGTCCCACTGCCGTTAACCTGGCCTGGGCACTGGACCGCATCTTGAAGAAAACATCGCTGATGAAAAGCAGCCCTGATGATATTCGGGGAGCGGTACTCAAAGAAGCGCAAAGAATCGCGGATGAAGATGTAGAGATCAACAAACGCATGGCCGCTCACGGCGCTGAACTGATCAATGATGGTGATACAGTCATCCATCACTGCAATACCGGTGCATTAGCCACTGTTGATTGGGGTACCGCATTGGGCGTGATTTGTATGGCGCATGAGCAAGGAAAAAAAATCCATGTGTTGGTCGATGAAACCCGCCCTCGTTTGCAAGGATCACGACTGACCGCCTGGGAATTGACCCAATATGGCGTGCCTTTCGATATTATTACCGATAACGCAGCTGGCTACCTCATTAGAAGCGGGCAGGTGCAAAAATGCTTCGTTGGTTCTGACCGCACCGCATCGAACGGTGATGTGGCAAATAAAATCGGCACTTATATGCTGGCTTTGGCAGCTTATGATAACGGCATCCCATTCTATCCCGTAGTTCCCACCTCAACTGTGGACTTGAAAATCAGCACCGGGACTCAGATTCCAATCGAGGAACGCGATCCAACTGAAGTTCTCAGTTTAACCTTCCAGGGGGCTGCTGCCCATCCCGAAGGGGCGTCCGCGCGTAACCCTGCTTTCGATATTACCCCGCACCGCCTGGTCACTGCAATTGTAACCGAGAGTGGCATCGTTTATCCGCCCTTTGTCACCAATCTAACCAAAGCGGTCAGGATGGGCGGCTTTTACAACACTCGCCAAAATTAAGGTGATTTATGAATATTGTCTTGACTGGCTCGGTAGCCTACGACTACTTGATGACCTTCCCGGGTCTTTTCAAAGAATATATTATCCCCGATAAACTCGAACATATCAGCTTATCCTTTTTGGTGGACGGTATGGTTAAACGGCGTGGTGGGATTGCGCCAAATATCGCTTATACGCTGGCTTTGCTGGGCGAAAAACCACGCGTCATGGCTACTGTGGGAGAAGATTTTGCCGATTATCGCGCCACACTCGAAAACGTCGGCGTTGATACCAGCCTAATGAAAGTTATTTCCGGTGTATTTACCGCTTCCTTTTTCTGCAATACCGATCAATCCAATGCCCAGATCGCCAGCTTCTACCCCGGAGCGATGGATCACGCCGCAGAACTCTCGTTTATCGATTTAGATCAGAAGCCCGATTGGGTTGTGATTTCGCCTAATTCACCCGATTCGATGGTCAAGTATCCGCAGGAATGCCAGGATTTGGGCATCCCATATTTGTACGATCCCAGCCAGCAAATTCCACGCATGACCGGTGAAGATTTACGCTTAGGCGTAGAGGGGGCTTCGGCTTTGATGGTCAATGATTATGAATATGAGCTGATCAAGAAGCACACCGGGATGAGCGATCCTGAAATTTTAAAAGGGCTGCGATTTATGGTGATCACGCGTGGTGAAGATGGAGCCTCCATCTATGTGGGCGATGAAGAAATCCGCACACCCGTGGTTCCCGCCAAGGAAATTCTCGATCCTACCGGGGTGGGCGATGCCTTCCGCGGCGGCTTCCTGACCGGTTTCTCGCACGGGCTTGATTGGGAAATTTGCGGTAAAATGGGGGCCTTGTCTGCCACCTATTGCTTGGAGGCGATGGGCACACAGGAGCATCGTTATAATCCAAAAGAGTTTGTCGCTCGTTTTCGGAATCATTTTGATGATAACGGAGCGCTTAATGTGCTCCTTCGTTAGAAAGTTTTGTGGTCCAAACGTTTAAGAGTAAATGCTCCACCAACTACAAAACTAAGGAATTACTAAACTATTTTTCTGGAGAAAGTAATGGAATACGATATTAAAGACCCCCAACAAGCCGAAGGCGGACGCCGCCGCATCCAATGGGCTGAACGTGAAATGCCTGTGCTGCGTTCGATCTATGAACGTTTTATTAAAGAGCGCCCTTTCGAGGGCATCCGCATGTCAGCCTGCTTGCATGTGACTACTGAAACAGCAAACCTAGCCCGCACACTGCATGCTGGCGGCGCCGACCTGGTGCTGGTGGCCTCCAACCCACTCTCAACCCAAGATGATGTAGCCGCCTCTCTGGTGATGCACGACGAAATCCCAGTGCATGCGATCAAAGGCGAAGATGATATGACCTATTACAAGCATATCGGCGCTGCGATTGATCACAAGCCGCATATCACGATGGATGATGGCGCTGACGTGGTCAGCACGCTGCACAAAGACCGCCGCGAAATGCTTGAGCACGTTATCGGCGGTACTGAAGAGACCACCACTGGCGTGATCCGCCTGAAAGCGATGGCCGCCGATGGTGCCCTGGAATTCCCTGTTGTGGCTGTCAACGATGCTATGACCAAACATTTCTTCGATAACCGCTATGGCACCGGCCAATCCACGATGGATGGCATCATTCGCGCGACCAATATTTTGATCGCCGGAAAAACCTTCGTCGTCGGCGGTTATGGCTGGTGTGCCCGCGGTCTGGCGATGCGAGCCAAAGGTTTAGGCGCTAATGTGATCGTCACTGAAGTTGACCCTCTGCCTGCTTTAGAAGCCGTGATGGATGGTTTCCGCGTAATGCCGATGATCGAAGCGGCCCCCATCGGCGATATCTTCTGCACCCTCACTGGCGATATCAATGTCCTCGATAAACATCACTTCGAAGCCATGAAAGACGGCGCGATTGTTTCCAACTCCGGACACTTTCAACGTAGAGATCAATATCCCCGCATTGGAAGAAATGGCGGTTGAAAAACGTCAAGTCCGCCCCTACGTGGAGCAGTATGATTTACCAGATGGACGTCAAATTCATATTTTAGGTGAAGGTCGCCTGATCAACCTAGCTGCGGCTGAAGGTCACCCCGCCAGCGTGATGGATATGTCTTTTGCCAATCAAGCATTGGCCGCTGAGTATATGGTCAAGAATGCTGATAAACTAAAAAATACGGTCTACTCCGTACCCGAAGAAATTGATAAAGAGATTGCCCGCCTTAAATTGCAAGCTATGGGCGTTAATATCGACGTACTCACCGAAGAACAGGTGCGGTATTTGAATTCCTGGCAAGAAGGAACATAAACCGTTTCAAGTCCTGTTCTCATAATTCTATAAAATAACACAGCCCCGACCATATGGTCGGGGCTGTGTTATTTTATAGAATTAGTTGATTGTCTAACGATAATCTTGTATAGTATTAAAAGATAGGAGATCAAATAATGGTTTTTAGAAAAAAGGGAATCTTTTTTTGCAATGAGCACACAAAAATCAAAATCTTGCTTGTGGTGTGCTTTTTAATTGGTGTTTTCCTTTTTAAGCCAATTCGATCCCTCGCATCTGTGCGGAAACTTGATGATTATCCCTTATTTATCATGCACTATTACGAGCACAATATTACGAGAATACTGATGAATTCGGCACTAGGGGAGATTTTTCTTGATACTCTCGAAATCTCGGTGATGCGTTCTGATTTTAGCAGCGCATTCGCAACCAAAAATCTCGAAGGTTACTCAATTATGGGGCGAAATCAAGATTTGTGGCATCCACACCAAACACCAACATTACTTCTAATTATGCATCCAACGGATGGCTACAAATCAATATCGATGGTAAGTCTAGATTTTTTGGAAATCAATGAAAATAAAATGAAGTGGTCCGAGCACGTCAAACTTCTGATCACACCTTATTTGGTCCAAGATGGGATGAATGAGTACGGATTAGGTGTAGCTGTTACAGCTGCACCCTGCCGAATTGGAGCCAACCTTCGGAGCGTTCCCACGATCAACAGTTCAGCAGCCATGCGAATCATCCTTGATCAGGCAAAATCTGTTGATGAAGCTTTATTAATATTAGAGAGATTCGATTTATACTTTCAATATGTGTGTGGTCACCATCTTTTGGCAGACGCCTCTGGGAATACGGCAGTGGTTGAATATATTGATGGGGATATGATCATTACCAGAACTGAATATCCCTGGCAAATTGCCACAAATTTCTTGATGAACGAATATCAGCCTGCAGCTGATGAAGGTCCCTGTTGGCGTTATAGAAAAGTTGCTGAGATCCTAGGACAACATCATGGGAAGATTTCATCTCAGAAAGCAATGCAAATTTTGGAATCAATTTCCACAAGAACCATTTGGTCGGTAGTTTACAACCTAACAACCGGTTCCGTGGAATTAAGTTTAGGTAGAAATTACAAGATGATGTACACGCTGTCACTCGATATGCAATTTGAATTCAAGTACTGGTTGAAATCCCAACAAGCAAGTTTGACAACCAATTTATCTCGGTGATCTGCAGAAATTTACGAATACTTTATCTTTTGGTATTTGAGACAACTCTGACTATACAAATAATTTAAATAGATATTCTCTGAACTCAATTACTCTTCAAGGTAATCACCGTGATTTCAGGTGGGCAGTTGTAACGCACCCGAAAGACATGGGTGCCTACCCCACGATTGGTATACTGCATCATTTCCCCCACCTGATACAATCCGTTGGGATATTTGAAGAAACCGGGTCCGCGAATTAGAGCCCCTATTTTCGGGAGCACAATTTGTCCACCATGGGAGTGGCCGGAGAGTTGTAATGCGAATCGCCCTGTTTGGGCGCTGATGTCCGCGTAATCAGGTTCATGGGCTAATAAAATCACCGGATTATCATCAGGAAGTATCTCGAGGACAGCATCCAAATCATGCGCGCCGACACAGGTATCATCAACGCCCGCAATATGAAGGTTAGCACTTCCCCGTCGGATGGTGTAGACATCATTGGCTAATTCGGTCACACCGCTGGTTTCAAAAATCGCGCTGATATTCTCCGGCCCCATCCAGTGATCGTGATTGCCTTGAACAGCCAGCGTCACTTCTTTGGGTTTCAATTCCGAGAAAGCCGCGGTCATCCTTTCCGTAATCCCTTTGAGAACATAAGAGACGTAATCCCCGGTCATGACCACGATATCGGGTTCCTGCTGATTTACTAACTGAACAACGCCATCCAAACGCTCGGGCGAGAGCCAATGTCCCAGGTGCAGGTCGGTTATTTGAACGATGCGATATCCATCAAATAACGGGTCCAGCCCTGGAATTTCTAGAGGAAGATCCACAATTTCAAAATCTTCGGCTCGAAAACGATCACGGCCTAAGGCGCGCATCAAGATCGCCAGGTTAAGTTGGATTAATTCACGAAGATAAAAATTCAACTTTTCCCAGGTAGCTAAAAAGTTTTTTATCATTCGATAGATTTTGCCCTTTGGTTAGTGTATTTGTACCAAAATTTAGAATTCAATTATGTTTTTGAATAATTTCAAAGGAAAGTAATCCAGTTGAATTGCGGCTTTTCTTTTTGGCTTTGTATAAACCCTGATCGGCATGACGAACAAGGTACTCAAAATCGATGGGGTTAGTAACATTCATCGAAATTACCCCAGCGCTGAGTGAGATATAAACATCCCTACCGACCTCATCCTTGATTTCAAGCATTTCTAGTCTGGATGAAATCCTGTCCAACAAACCGATTGCTCCCTTTTGATCAGTTTGAGGCAATAGGAGCGCAAACTCATCACCCCCAAACCGCCCAAAAATATCCGTTTCTGTGATTTCAGCACGAACACACTCACAGAATGAAATCAGCATCTGATCGCCAATCAGATGGCCATATTCGTCATTCACTTGTTTGAAATCGTTCATGTCTAGCAGAATCCCAGTAATGGGGTACGATTGTGGGTGTGTTAAGATCTTATGGGAAATTTCTGATAAATAACGCCGATTTATCACTCCGGTTAGGGCATCTGTTTGAGCCAGGGTTCTAGCTTCAGTTTCTGCTTCATCCAATTGCCAAATTAATTTAAAAAATACATAGGATAATAAAGGTGTCAAGAGCAAAGCGACCGTTGCGGCAGTCCACATCCCTGAAATTGTTCGATTGCCAATGGAGGCAATCTTCGTTGTGGAAAGCACGATGAAAGTAAAAACGATTGACATAACAATTGCAAAAATCGTGGTCAAAAATATACTCCCCCACATACCATATTTACCAATAACCTTTCGGAGAAAATCAAACACCAGCATGTTGCTCAATTATATCAGCCTTCTCATTTCACACCTCAGTCAAAATCGAAACGGATTATGATCATCTCTGGATGTTGACAACCATCAATCAGAAGTCAGTATTTTTTGAGCACATACCTTAGGAACTATGTTAAAATTATTTCCAGTACGATTTCAGCAATGGTATTGCCTTGGTGGGTTGGAAGCAGAGAGCGACAAAAACTAAGTTGGGTGTGTTAGTAATTATTGTTCCATGAAAAACCGAACGAAACAAATTATAGCAATTGTCTTTTTCTTTGTGATGACGGCTTGTCAGCTTTCAACGCAAGTGCCTCCACCGTCAACCGAAACGCCTAGTCCAAGCAACACCTCGACCCACACCTTAACAATCACAGCTTCACCCACTCCAACCTTTACTCAAACCCCAACCACCACCCCCACGGTAACATCGTCACCTACGATCACCCCCACACCAACACAGACACCCGTGATTTAATCTGCACCCGTAGATGTAGATGTCTCAGAACCTCCCCATGCTAACCGTCCCCAACTCAGCGGTTTTGTCCGTTATGTTGATACCGACCACTTCCGGATTTTTTACACCATGTCGGGGGAAGATGCGTTGCAAGTCGATGATATCAACGGGAATGCAGTACCAGATTATGTTGAGGTGGTCGCAAAAGCGCTGGAGCATTCATGGGATGTTGAAATTGATCAATTGGGCTGGGCTCCACCGCCGCCAGATAACAATCAGGGTGGAGACGAAAGATACGATGTTTATTTAGAAGATTTGGATATGTACATCGCTGGATATGTAAATGACGGCGATGCTTCTTCTAATATTGGAGATAATCCAAGAACTGAATCCACTGAATTGACTGCTTCATATTCGTACATGGGGTTAGATAATGATTTTGCTGAGGTAGAAGGGTTAGATCATATCACGCTTTCTGGTCTTGATTTCATGCGTACAACGGTTGCGCATGAATTTAATCACGCCATTCAGTTTGGCTATGGTAATGACGAACCTCATCGTTGGTTGTGGGAAGCTTCCGCAACCTGGGTTGAAACCTATGTCTACGAAGAAATCAAAGATGCTGATACTCACATAAAACCAGCTTTCAAATCTCCAGACACCTGTTTGCTAGATTATGGCGGTTATGATCGGGTTGAATTGGCTGGTCATTGGTATGCGCTCTGGGTTTTCCTGCGTTATATCTCTGAGACCTTGGAGGCAACCATTCTCCGAGATATTTGGGAAGAGACCATATTACTGGATGGTTATAATGCCTTCGAAACAGCATTTACTTCTTACGGCACGACGTTCGATGAAATGTATCAAGCATATACGATCGCCCTCTTGCTAAGAAATTTCGAATATGAGTTAGATTATCCAACTGTTCGTTTAGAGGGTCTTGTCGAAGGCATCCAATCATGGGCACCTAAGGATGGCGTCGGTCAGATGGCAGCGGATTTCGTTGAAATTGATACCGAGGGCATAGTAGAAATATCTCTGTGGAATCTTGATCACGGAATTGTGGTCGGGATTCGTGATCAAGAGGCTGATATCTTCCATTTGGATGATGCGAAAATCACAATCAACGCGGATGATTACGAGAAAATTTATTTTATTGTTCATAATTTAGATCGAGCAGAGGTAATGGACGATTGCCGCATGGCGCAATACAGAGTGCGCGTGTTGAAAGGGGAAATCGCGAATACGCCAGATGAAACCCTGCCAGCTGATAATTTCAAAACGCCTAGTGTCGAGCCATTGATAGATCCACATGCACCCAAGGATTAACAAGAAACATTGTCCAGACAAGTACATTCTACTAATATCTAGTCTAGAGTAACAATACCTTCGCCAATTATGGTGGTGAAGGGTGTACATTAACCGCATGAATACAGCCCAAAGTGGTGATTTGGCCGAAAAGCTGCTCTAATAAAATTGGTTCTGGTTTTCCCCAAAGGGCATGGGGATGATATTCCGGAAGCATTTTTATGGTTTCTTCCAAGTATTTAGCGGTCCGGTAGTAGGCCTTCAAGTCCAGAATGCCACTATGCGGATGCGTCTTGCGAAAATCACGCAGCCGCGCCTGAGAAAGATTGACCATGAACAATGACAAGTTGAGGGCATTGGTCAATGGTACTTCTTTGACGTTCATGAAATCTTCCAGTCCCCAGTGTTGTTTGGCTGCTCTGAAATTGAACTCGATTTGAAATCGCAAACTGTACCAAGCAATGATCTTTTCAGCAGACAATTCCAGGTCGCTTGTGAACAGATTGACATTGGCCAAAGCGCTGGTCTTGAGATTGGTTTTAGTGATGATCACGACGTTGAGCACTTGCGCAAAATCATGGTGCAGCATCCGAGCCTGATAGATACGAGTTTCGAAGCCTTTTTGGGTGCTTTTCTCGATGAGATATTTCTCCGGGATATTGAGATAGTCAATTTTCAAACCATACTTTTGGCGAGGCCCTTTGCGTTTCTGTTTGCCAGCATACATGAAGTGCAAGGCTGAGTCACAGCGCAACTTGGATATCAAATGCAGACCGCACTGCCTAGTCATCTGGAGGGCATTGTTGTTCCCAAAGTGTCCGGCCAGCACCAGATGGGCGATTGTGACCAGGTTTTTGAGCATTTTGAGCTGCTTTTTGATCATTTTCTGGATGCGTTTCAGTTCTTCGGTCAGCTCAACCTGGGTTTTGTCCCGATTTTTGCTGCCCTTGGGGCGACCAGGCTTTTTCTTCGGTTGATTAGCATCCTTTTTGACCGGCTTCTTTTTCTGCTTTGCTTTGGCAACTGCTTTCTCTGCTTCCGAGCGCACCACCTGCTCCACCCGAAGCGGGTAGGAGTGTCGTTCAGAAACCGAGACCTCCGACAGCGTAAAAATGGCGCTGCTCTTGACTACTTGGTTGAAAAGTCCGGAGAAAAAGTAATCTAAACCAGGTGTCGCTTGGCCTGATTTGGTGACCACACTTTCGTCTCCGACCAGAAAAATACTCGTCTTCTGGATTAAAGAGATGCTCTTGGAAGAACTTGCCAAACACTTGTGGCCAGTCAATGACTTCATTGAAGAAACGCTGTATCGTCCGGTAGCTGCCGCCTTTTCCCGTCCAGCGGGAGATGCCCAGCATTGTTATCCTTCCGGTCATACTCAGCATTGCTAACGTGATCCGGCTCATGCGGCGCAGATTGGTATTCAAGAGATAAGGCTGTATACAATGTAATAGTGCTAAAATGTTCATTATGGGCTTCTTGGAAAGTTGGGTTTGTGGTGAACTTCAACTTTACTACAAGAACCCTACTTACTTACTTTTTTGGCGAAGGTATTGGAGTAAAGGAGGGAATTTATAAATTTTTGAAAGTTTTAGGGTGAAATCTCCCCTATCATTTCAGAATATTATTTTCAACTTTGTATTATCAATAAAGATCTTACAGAGCAGATAATAGTCTTTAGGAGGACCATTATGAAAATCCACCGGAATATTAAACTCGTCTTTTTTGTCGTCACCCTTTTAATCATATTTACCTTTGCCTGTGGTTCAACCGCACCAACCGCTGAACCCGTGGCAAATACACCTGTTCCGCCAACAGATACAGAAATTCCACCAACAGATACACCCATACCCACCGACACCCCTGCTCCTACTGATACACCAGTGCCCACTGACACCCCCTTGCCTACAGAGACACCTACCGAAATTCCCACCGAAACACCAGACTTAGCTGCCACCGAGGCCGCTGAAGCAGCTCAGAAAATGGAGGAGGCTGCTGCTCTAGTTGGTGAAACCCTGGAGAGCATTGGGCTTTCGGCTGATAATGGGAGCTTGGCCTGGATTCAAAGTGAGGCGATACCTGTTTTGATCAACGGTGGGAGTTTAACAACCTTTAAACCCATTGACGATGGTGATATATATAATAATTATGTTCTCAACTTCGATGTCACTTGGGAAACGAGTACAGGTTTTGCAGGGTGCGGAATTCTCTTTCATTCTGAAGATAATATAACAAAAGGTAAACAATACAGGTTTTACACACTTCGGCTGTCTGGTTTGCCAGGCTGGGATGTGGAACTCTGGGATTATGGCACATGGCAATCTACCACAACCGGTACTGTGAAATACAATAGTTTAATTGATCAAGAAAATGACGCGGTTAACCAATACACCTTAGTAATTCAAAAAGGAATTGCAGCAGTTTATGCAAATGGAGAAAGGATGAGCAACGTTATCATCTCGCTCAACAAAGGACGAATAGGTGTGTTTGCGTGGCAAGAATCTGGAACATCTACTTGCACCTTTGAAAATGGGTGGATTTGGGAACTAGAAGAATGAAGTTTGGTCTTATGTATTTTAAATAATAAATGCAGGCTCTGAGATTCGCTGAATCTTGAAGCCTGCATTTTTTGGTCTGAGCGATCCTGATCAAATTCTCGTGGAGATGTTATCCTTAAAATTCTAATAGGTGCATGCCTAATTCCATAATTAACACTGCAGAATATCGTTTTCAAATCCTCTTTTGGAGATTAATATTGAAAAGCACAAATGAAATTAAAATTACTTTACTTGCATGTACGTTGACAGTTATCCTGTTTATTTCTGCCTGCGAAACCACTAATTCAACTTTAGAAGCAACGAACACATCAGTTCCACCTACGGACACACCTTTTCCGACAGAAACTCATACCCCACTTCCGTCTGAAACACCTACCCCCACCAAAACAAATACACCAACCTTAACCCAAACGCCAACAGATACCCCTTCCCTAACCCCGGACCTGGCTGCCACGGTTGCCTATGAATCCACGCAGTTGGCCGAAACCCAGCACGAAGAGGTTGATAAAATTTTAAATAAAATCAATCTCTCCACGGAATCAGGTTATCTGGCATGGGCAGAAAATGATCCCTGGCCCATCACGAGCACATCGTATGGCACGATCATTTTTGAGCCCATTGACGAGGGCACCGAATACAAAACTTATGTGATGCATTATGATGTCACCTGGGAATTGACCAGCGGTTTGGCTGGGTGTGGACTGATTTTCCACTCGGATGAGGATCTGGGACGTGGGCGCCAATACCGTTTTTACAGTTATCGTCTATCGGGTCTCCCTTATTGGACAGTAGAACTTTGGGAAAACGGTGGCTATGTCAACTCTGCAATGGGACGAGGAAACTTTAATAGTCTTATAGACCAAGAGAACGGCAGCACAAACACTTTTACGATCTACGTTCAGAAAGGGATTACAAGCGTTTATGGTAACGGGATGCGCATGAGTTATGTCCCCACGGCTAGCCAGAATAAAGGAAGGATCGCTTTCTTCGCTTTCCAGGAATCAGGAGAAACAACCTGTGCGTATGAAGATGCCTGGTTATGGGTTTTAGAAGATGAGTGACCAAACCCGGTATCGACAAACACCCACCGATGATGGTGGAGTTTCCAAAAGATGGATCTGCATATGTTTGTTATGGTGTGTGAGGACCATCAGTTTCGGGGTTGGTTAGGTGGCAAACCGTACATTCTGTGATCGTGCCCGCATAACCTTGCAGAGCAATTGATTGCATATTATCTCGGGGTTCCCGACTGGGCAAAATGGCATGCGTACTATTGTGACAACTCTCGCAATAAAGGCCGCCGTGTCCAACCGAAAAACGATACAGTTCACCAGCATTTTCTGCGTATTGAGGATCATGGCAATCATCACAACGTGGCTCATCCACCCATGGTATTCGATTTTCACGACCGACATCTCTCATATCACCATGACAGTCTTCACACCAGTAATTCGTCGGTGGCTGGGACATAACATCCCGTAGACATTGAGTTTGATTGCCGGGATGGCAGGCATAACAATCTTGCGTTTCTTGAGCATGTTCTTCATGAATTGCTTCTGAAAGGGTGGGTAGTTGAGGATCTCCTGGCATCCCTAACGCCGGATCAGCATGACAATTGGCACACAAAACCGGATCACCCCCGTCTGCTTGATCCGTCAGATCCGTACCGTGTTCTTCATCATGAATTAACAAAATATCTCGTCGAAAATTGGTAGGATCTTCTTCATTATGGCAGGTATCACAACGCATTTCACTGGAGACTGGTGCCACAATCGTAGTGTCGGCGAGAACTAAGCCTGAAACATCATCCTTTACCACCAAATAGGCTAATTGATAAGGATCTGGAGTTGTAGGCGCACTGTCGCTAAATTCAGTTAAAGGAATGCCCTCAGCTAAAAAATAACCACCCGAAGAAATTACTTCCATCTCACCAGACAAACCGAAACCTGTTAACCCCGTATTGGGTGGTAGATCAACACCATAGAGCTTATCTTCATAATCCCAAAAATTCGTTTTGGAGTTCGACTCCGTGTTATCAGGGAAGCTGAATTCCACCGATATCCCTTCTGTAATTAACTGGGGTGGATCTCCACGTTTGATTACTTGAGCCCAAATTGTGTTGTATGGTGGCAAAATTGATAAAGTTGAATAATCTTGATCGTAGCAATGCATTCCTAAATCGTTCCAACCAATTACCACATAATCATCAGAATTAAAACGGTCGAATATTATGGGCAAATAACTGAGATAATTATCTGTCTTCGCCGCCAGCGTCAATTGTTTTTTGTCTGTCCGTAAAACAAATAACGTGCCAATAATCACAATCAATAATCCCATGCCGAATTGGGTATACACTCTTGAATTTTTCATTGAACCCTCCAATTTTGATGTGGTACTTTTCAACGAAATTGTACCTATCATCTATAATGTAATTTTTAATTGCAAGTGTACCATTTTTCTCGCAACAATCAATTAGAATTATCAACTTGACGAGAAGTTTAACCGTCATCTATACTTGGCTGCATAGTGAATAAAACGATTCCCCTCCTCCTCTCCATCAGTTTTCTCATTTTAGCCGGCTGCAATCAGCAGTCGGAAACTGCAATAACCTCATTACCTCTATCCCGAACAAATACGACTCAACCTGGAGCAACCGTGACCGACACACCTCAACCCGAAATTTCTGATCCCACAAGTACTCCCGATAAAATTCAAGAACTGCTCGCTGCCCAAAAAACAGTTACTCCCACAATCCCCCGCCCCACACCCATGCCGATGCCCGCGGATAGCCTGAGAGTCACCTCCCCCGATGGAAAAATCGAAGTGATGTTCGGTCTGATCGAAGGTGTGGCGCATTACACAGTTTCGCGTGCGGGCGTGGATGTGATCTTACCCTCCAGGCTGGGTTTCACCTTTTTAACGGATGCCGCCCTGAATGCCGGTTTTGAAATTCTGGATTGGGAGCAGAATTCCCATGATGAAGTCTGGACTCAGCCCTGGGGTGAAGTTAAAGAGATCCGTGACCATCACAACGAGTTACGCATCCACCTTCAAGAGGGAACGCCGGAACCCCGGGAGATGCTCATCGTCTTTCGAGTTTTCGATGACGGTCTCGGCTTCCGCTACGAATTACCCGAGCAGCCTCATCTCGGCGATTTCAAAATCATGGACGAGCAGACTGAGTTTGCCTTCAGTGATAACCACACCGCCTGGTGGATTCCAGCCTATCAGGATAACCGTTACGAGTATCTTTATCATGATACCCCGGTCAGTTTTCTAACGAATAAAGCCATCGAAGCCGTGCACACCCCGTTGACCATCGAAACCACCGAGGGCCTATTTTTGAGCATACACGAAGCCGCGCTGACGGACTACGCTTCGATGACGCTCAAAGCTGATGAAAACCTGGTGCTGCATGCAGACCTCGTCCCCTGGGCGGATGGCGTCAAAGTGGTTGGCAGCACTCCCTTGAAAACGCCCTGGCGCACTATCCAGATTGCCGAAACGCCAAGTGATCTCATCACCTCGTATCTGGTGCTGAATCTCAACGAGCCGAACGCCCTCGAAGATGTTTCCTGGATCAAACCCGGTAAGTACGTGGGCATCTGGTGGGGCATGCATATCCGCGAGTGGACTTTTGGCCGCGGCCCCAATCACGGTGCCACCACCGAAAATGTGAAGCGCTATATCGATTTCGCCGCCGAACACGGCCTCGACGCCGTGCTAGTCGAAGGCTGGAACTTCGGCTGGGACGGCAACTGGATCCAAAATGGCGCCATCTTCGATTTCACCACACCTTACCCCGATTACGATCTCGAAGGATTGGCCGCATATGCCGCTAAGAAGGGCGTGAAAATCATCGCCCACAACGAAACCGGGGCGGGTATTTACAACTACGAAAGCCAGATGGAAGCAGCCTTCGCCCTCTACCAAAGCCTGGGGATGGATACAATCAAATCCGGATACGTGGGTACTCGGGCAGACCGTCACAACGAAGATGGGACATACGTAGGATTGGAGTGGCACCACGGTCAGTTCATGGTGGAGCATTACCGCAAGGTGGTCGAAACCGCAGCCCGCTATGGCATCATGCTGGATGTTCACGAACCGATCAAAGACACCGGTATCCGCCGCACCTATCCCAATATGATGACGCGTGAAGGCGCCCGCGGGCAGGAGTACAACGCGTGGAGCGCTAACCAGGGCAACCCGCCCGAACATGTTGTTATCTTGCCGTTTACCCGCATGCTGGCGGGTCCCTTCGATTACACCCCCGGCATCTTTGATCTGCTCTTTCCTGAGGCGATGCCCAATAACCGCGTCAACCACACCCTGGCCAAGGAACTTGCCCTCTACGTGGTGATTTACAGCCCCTGGCAAATGATCGCCGATCTGGTCGAAAACTATGCTGATCAGCCCGCCTTTAAATTCATCGAAGACGTGCCCACTGACTGGCACGATACCCAAGTGCTGCATGCTGTAATCGGTGAATACATCACCACGGTGCGCCAGGAACGCGACGGTGATGAGTGGTTCCTGGGTTCAATCACAAATGAGGTCCCTCGCAGCCTGGAAGCGAAACTGGATTTTCTCGATTCGGGGATCAATTATGTAGCTGAGATTTATGCAGATGGCGCAAATGCAGATTGGGACACAAATCCTTACGCGATAGATATCAGCCGCGTTCTGGTAAATTCTGAAACCCTGCTGAAGTTCAAACTGGCCCCAGGTGGGGGAGCCGCCATCCGATTTTATCCGGCATCTGATGATGAAATCGAAATGTTGCCCGATTATTAATTCTTGATATTGCCCGCGCATACTTCGCGCACCTCTAAAAATGGAACACAGATTGACGCGGATTTGTAAAAATATCCGTGAAATCTGTGTAAATCCGCGTCCCACTTTTTCTTTTTTTATTCAAGAACAAATCAGTATTCCCCACTAAAATCTCTCTGATCTGTTGATATTCTGTCAAATTAAATTATCCTTGACAGAATATCACGAGTCAATATATACTATGTTTAGTTTAAATTAAACAAACAAAACAGGAGCAACAGTGAGCGAACAACCACTTTTTGATGCCAGAGATAACTTTATTCAAGGGGTCAGCCGCATCAGCAATTTTTGGGGCTTCCCGAAGGCGATGGGCGCAATCTACGGGGCAATTTACCTCTCCCCTATACCTGTAACACTCGACCAGCTCGTGGAACAAGTGAGAGTCAGCAAAGGTGCAGTTAGCACCAACGTCCGCCAGCTTGAACGTTTGGGAATGATACATAAACACGTGGTCATCGGAGACCGCAAGGATTACTATTCAGCTGAGACCGATTTCTGGAAAATTGTAAAAGGCATTTTGCACGAGCGCGAAAAGAGCGAATTCGATACCGCTCTGCGTTCTGTCAGTGATAGTTTGGAAATCATCCAGAACGCCGAGATTGAATCAGAAGATGCTGAACTGGCAATCTTTTACCAGCAGCGTATGCAATCGATGCAGAGCTTCTTCAAAACACTTGACAATATTGTTGCTACCGCCTTGGCCCTCGAAGAGTTACGCCTAAGTACCATTGGCCAGCTATTCAGCAAGAATGCTGAACAAGAATAATCGGGAATTTTGAAGCTTTCTTACTTGATCAAGTTTAGGAGGTGTTAGATGGTTAAAATCCGTACCATCATCTCAATATCAGGAAGATATATCTTAGCCAGTTTGGGTGCTTTTGCTTTTTTTGGTCTGCTATTGGCTGGCACCTGGTCGCTGCCATTTGGGGATTCTAACTGTTATCAACTCATAACCACTATTATTTCAACCTGCCTGGCCATTTTTACAGGTGGTTATTTAGTCGGAAAAATGAGAAGCCGCAATCCAGTTCAACATGCAGCGCAGTGGGGATTAATGATCGGGTTTGTAGCGTTCGGTTATCTATTTGGAATCGATTGGAAATGGTTGGCCGCTTTGATGATTGCTGGTGTTTTAGCAACTTTGGGTGGCTGGGTCAGTCGAGAAAACAAATTCATCCAGAAAGATATTTAACATTAGGGGTTACACACTTCGGGGAGGTTCGGGGGGTTGGTGGAGCGGTGAAATTGCGCGACAAACCCCCCATCTCCTTTGTTCAACGGCGTAAGTCCTATAACATTTTTTATCGGAAAAGGAATAAATATGAACACATCTGCAACCCACGCAGTCACCGGTGCATTTGGGTACACCGGCAAATATATTGCGCAGCGTCTTATATCCAAAGGGCATCAAGTCGTCACACTTACTGGGAACCCCAACCGCCCCAATCCCTACGGAGATCAAATTCAAGTATTCCCCTTCAATTTTGACAATCCAGAAAAACTTACCGAAACCCTGCGCGGCATTGATACTCTTTTCAACACCTACTGGGTGCGATTTGATCATGGTGACAACACCTTCGACAAAGCGGTTGCCAACACACAAACCCTCTTTCAGGCTGCGCAAAAAGCGGGGGTCCGCCGGATTGTGCATGTCAGCATCTCTAATCCGTCACTAAAATCACCCCTACCCTATTTTCGCGGGAAAGCGCTACTCGAACAATCGCTACGACAAAGCGAAATTTCCCATGCTATTTTGCGGCCCACCGTCATTTTTGGGCGCGAGGATATCCTGATTAACAATATCGCGTATTTGTTACGGCGGTTCCCTCTCTTTGCGATCCCTGGTGATGGCAGTTACAAGTTACAACCGATTTATGTGGAAGATATGGCAGAGTTGGCGATTCAAGCCGGACCGATGGATGAAAATATGACCTGGGATGCTGTCGGCCCGGAGATTTTCAGCTTCGCTGAATTGGTAAAACAAATCAAGTCCGCGGTGGGATCGCATTCCCTTTTGGTGAACGTGTCCCCTCAAATTGCGCTGGCACTTTCTCGCCTTGTGGGCATCTTCGTCAAAGATGTCGTGCTGACGCCTGACGAGGTTGACGGACTGACGGCTGGACTGTTGGTTTCGGACGAACCACCGAGGGGTCAGAAATCGCTGCGAGAATGGCTTCAGGAGAATCAGGAATTTGTGGGAGCGCACTACGCTTCGGAATTAGCACGCCATTATAAAGGATGAAGATAGAAGGATTAAGGATGAAAGCGGAAGGGTGAGATAAAAACACTATCTTTCGCGGAGATCTGAAATCACATCCTGAAGAATTTTGCGCAGATCATACTGCGGCTGCCAGCCGGTCAACTGGTTGATTTTGGTAATATCGGGCACCCGGCGGCGCATATCTTCAAAACCTTTAGCGTAAGCCTGCTCATAGGGGATGAAGTGCAAGCGCTCATCATCCGTAGGGGGCAACTCATCCTGACCATTGACAACGGCTAAAACGGTGCGGGCCAAATCCAGAATTGAAATTTCCTCGGTGGCACCCACATTGAAAACCTGCCCAACGGCAGCAGGGGAATCAGCCAGCGCCATAATGCCCCTCACGGCATCATCAACGTGCATAAAACAGCGGGTCATATTGCCATCGGAGTAGACCGTAAGTGGTTCGCCTGTCAAGGCCTGCTGCACAAAACGGGGGATCACCATCCCATAACGTCCAATCTGGCGCGGGCCGACGGTATTGAACAACCGGAAAAAAATGACCGGCAAGCCCTGTTCCTGGTGGTAAGCCAAACCCAAAAATTCATCAACCATTTTAGTCGCGGCATAAGACCAGCGGCTGCGGAAAGTTGGGCCCAAGACCACGTCATCATCTTCGCTAAATGGCACACGATTACTCTTGCCATACACCTCTGAGGTAGAAGCGATCAATGTTTTGGCGCGATAACGGTGGGCGGTGCGCAAAACCGCTTCTGTCCCCATGATATTGGTTTCAATCGTATGGACCGGCTGTTCAACAATCAGACGCACGCCGACTGCGGCGGCCAAATGGTAGATCACATTGCACTCGCTGGCGAGACGATCTAAAACCGCTTCATTCGTGATTGTGTCAATCGCAAAACGGTACCTGGGATTCTCGGTTAGATGGGCGATATTCTCAAAGCGACCGGTTGACAAGTCATCGATGATGGTAACGTGCTGGCCGCGTTCAAGCAGGGCTTCAGCCAGATGACTGCCAATAAATCCGGCTCCACCGGTGATCAGTGCGCGTGCAGGTAAGTTGGTTCGATTCATGCTACTGCCTATCTCCTCGGGTTGTTGATAAAGCCTTATAGATCGCCTGCATTCGCTCGCTTACAAAATTCCAATGGTAATTTGCCTGGACAAATTTTCTCGCGAACCTTCCCAGCCTCTGACATTGTTCTCGATCACGCAATAGGGCAATCACCGCATCGGCAATGGACTGGGCTCCGTCCGCTGTTATCAGGTCGCGCCCATCTTCGGCACGAATCCCCTGATTGACGATACTGGTTGTAACAATCGGCCTGCCAGCTGCCATGGCTTCGAGAACTTTGTTTTGTACGCCGGCCGCAAAACGCAGCGGCGCAACAAAAACAGCAGATTGGTTGAGGGCCGCATTCAAATCATCTACATAGCCAGGGACCTGCACCCCTGGGACGCGGCTCAATGCCTGAATTTCAGGGTTGGGTGCTGCGCCTACAAGTTTAACAGAAACCTCTGGAATTTCAGCGCGCACTCGCGGAAGGATCTCTTGCACCAAAAAAGAGGCGGCATCCACATTATGAAAGACACCTAAATGTCCAACAAAAATTAGAGTGTTCGGTTCTGCTGCTTTACCAGTGGGATAAAGTTTTTGAGTATCAACCCCGTTCGGAACCACCTGGATATTGGCTTCGGGACATCCCCGAGAAAGGATGCTGCGGTCATGATCTGCAATCAGCCAGGTTTCTTCAAAAGTATCGGCCACCCAACGCTCATAACGCTCAATCCGGGATCGTTCGAGGCGATACACACTTCGGGATAATATTCCCCGATAAGGCATCGAACGAATCAACTCTTGCGAGATCACATCCGTGAGATCTACGATACGATACAGGTTATTGTGTTCAGTTACAAACGGGGCCATCCGAAAAAGATGCACATATACGGCATCAAATTGATTTTCGTCAATGGTACGGTCGATCAGAGCCTGCATGGCTGCTGACCGATAATACGATACTTGTAAAGGCTGCTGCCGCCAGATATTCAGCCCCACATTGATGGCAGAGCGAGCAGCACTCAATCGAACCACCTGAATTTTCCCACAATACTCTTGAAGTGCAGCAATATGCTCACGTTCGGTTTCATTTACAATTAACGAAATCAAGTAGATTTCGTTTTTAGGTGCCAAACTGCGAATGAAGTTAAAGGTTCGCAAACGGTCCCCGCGATTGGGCGGATAGGGGAGGCGAGAAGTGAGAAAAAGGAGTTTCATCAACGGTTGGCGTAAGTAGTCTTGCTAAAGACCCAAGGATGCTCTACAATCAGTTGCGATATTATACCGCCGGAGTTGTTTATGATTCAATCTGCTGTCATGATCATTGGCTGCCCGCGTTCTGGGACAACCTTATTGTTCAATCTACTCTCTGAAGCGCCAGAACTCTGGTCGATTGGCTACGAAAGCAAAGAGATCATCGAACGTTATCATGCACCGAGTGCCAAAAACTGGGAGTTCGAATGCTTTGGGGGCTCGCGACCTGACCCCAGAGTCTCAAAAATACCTGCTGCGTGATTTTGAGCGGCAAGCCGCCTCAGGGAAATTTTGGCGGCGGGTAAACATTTTCCGGAGTAAATTACGCGGCAATCCCATCTATCAATCGATCAGACGAAGCGGGAAGAGTAAAGAAATCGGATCGGCGGTCAGCAGCGCGCTGCCACAACAGGGATTGGATGCAATTCGCAAGATCGTGCAAATTAAAAATATGGTTGCGCCGATTTCGACAACCGATCCGTCTGCTCGAAAAAACACCGGAAAATTGTCTACGCCTACCCTTTTTTAAAGCATTGTTTCCTGATTTGCGTGTAATCTATATTACTCGCGATGGACGCTCGAATGTCAACTCGCTGATGGAGGGCTGGCGCCAGCCGTATGCCTTTCCTGGATACCAGGTCCCCGGCGGGGTGCATATCCCCGGAGATCAACGTGGGCGCTGGGCTTTCAGTTTGATCTCGGGTTGGCAGGAACTCGTCAATTGTTCCCTGGAAGAAGTGTGCGCCTGGCAATGGATCCAATGCAATGAAGCCGTGCTGAACTATCTCGATTCTTCTTCAGAGGAGGTTCCGTTTATGAGAATCCGCTATGAGGATCTGATATCCAACCCAGGGGAGGTGCTGCCCCCTTTGGCCGAGTTTTTGGATATCCCTTATGAGGTGGTGCTCTCCCCTTATGCGGCAGCACTCCCCCAGATCAATGCAATTTCCAAACCCGATCCTGAGAAATGGCGCCAACAAAATGGTGCAGCCATCGAGCGGGTGCTGCCACTCATGATCGAGATGATGAATTGATTGGGATATGTTCTCGATTAGTGCATGAGGGATGTATATAACTCCCAAAGTTTTGCTTCTTCCGCGCTCCAGTTATAGCGGGTTTGAGCCAATTTTTGACCGCTCCGTCCTATCGTGAGCCCCTTTTGCGGATTTCCAAGGATTTCCAAAATAGCGCGCGCATGTGCGCTGGGGTCAATGGCGGTGACACAAAATCCGTTTTCACCATTGATGACAAAGGGATGTGTTGAGGCAAGATCACTGGCGACGATAGGTACGCCATAAGCCATATACTCAAACAGTTTCGTGGGAATATTCTTTTCGTTCTTGGGGTAGGACTGCCACGGAACCCATCCCACGGCTGCCTGCGAGAGAAAGTTTCCAATTGTTTCGAAGGGCACGCGGCCCGTGATGGTTACAGATTGCTCTAATCCTTTGGCTTTTACATGAGCTTGGACTTCATCTTTGAGATTGGGCGGCATAAAATGGCCGACAAGCAGCAACCGGGCATCAGGGCGCGATTGCAATACCAAAGAAAAAGCTTCGATCATCAGGTGTGTGCCGCGATTGCGCTCATGCCCTCCCAGATGTAGAATTGTGGGTGGGCGAGCGGTTCTTCCCTGGGTCTGGATTTTGGCTTGTTCAATAAAATCTATGGAGGGATAATTAAAAAGCGTAACCTTCGGCTTGTTTAGGCTAGCAAAAGTTTTCGCGATTTCATCATCAGAAAAGATCAACGCACTCTGCAAACGAGCCAGCAGCGGTTCAAGCCAACGAAAAATCCAGGCGATGGGGTACCGCAGGCAACCCGGCATATAATCTTTGACTTTGATGAAATCAGCGTAAACTTCATGGACATCATAAATGGTTGGCTTGCCCGTAAACCAGCGCAGCCAGGGGGTCACCAAAAGCAGTTCAGGATCATGAAAATGATAAATATCCGCTTTTTCAGCGCGTGCTTGTTGTAAAATTTCCACCCATAGACGGGGGCGCTGCCAGCGCGGGATTTTGGGTAATCCGATGATGTGTACACCGTCTTTGATTTCGTCCCGAGGATGGATAGCGACCACGACCACTTCATAGCCAGCTTTTATTAGACTCTGTGCTTCACGGTAAAAAACCCGATTATCGAGGGCCAAGTGAACGGAAGAGAGAATGCAGGCTTTGGGCATGGTTTGTTCAATTAGGCGCTATATTCATCACTGGTTATTTGCGAATTATCACTCCACTGGTGATGGTGGTGATGTGATAGACAATATTTTTATTGTGGGCCAATACGGGTATTTCTGAGAGTTTGATAAAGTTGTTCGGTTAGCAGAATTCGGTTTTTCGTGCTTTTTTTATTTGCTAAATCCATCCCAGCAAGATGCAACTCACCCCAAAGTTTTTTGTTGGATAAAAGTTCCACCATTGCCTTTTTGGTTTGAATTGGGTTACGGGCATCCACCTTTAGAGCGTGGTTATGATCTACGACATCATTTTCAAAAACTGGAAGGTTGCTCAAAATTGTGGGAGTGCCACAGGCCATGGCTTCGAAAGCAGAAAGACCATAACCTTCAGATGAGGGGACCGAAATCACGATATCAGCCATTCGGTATACATCCGCCATTTTATGATAGGGCTCCTGGGCGGCCAGCCAATGTACCCGATCCTTCAGACCAAGGTGGTTTATCTGAGTCTCCAATTGATTGCGTGTCTCGAAAACAGCACGAAAATCTATCAAGACCAAATGAGCGTGAGAAAAATCATTAGCAAGCTGCGCAAACGCTTCTAAGATGGTATCGTGGTTACAGATGGGGTGTATCCGACGGGGTGACAAGATGATTTGAACATCATTTGGAAATCTGAGAGATTTACGGATTCGTTCTCGATCATCCGAAGATGGATAAAAAATATCCGTCTCAATTCCCCAGGGGATCAGGTATAAATGAGATTTCTGGGTATCCAAGTTGTAAGGCTGCATCATACATCAGTTTTGAAGGTACGGTTAATGCCTGGCAATGCCGAAACACATAATTGACCAGATACCTGCGAAATTTCGAGAGGTTTGGTTCGATGAGAATATCCGATCCCCAACCGGAAATAATGGTAGGTTGAAAACCACTTATCGATGCTAACCAGCCCCCTCCAGGAATTTGGTGTGCATGCAAAATATCTGGTCGAATCCTTTTCAGATATTGGCGCAACCAGAAACCCCATTGCGCAAACCGAATTTTTGGAATATTTCCGTACCTTGATAAATCGATCATTTCAAACGTACCTGGAATCACTAATGGGTCTGGCAAATATGAAACAATATAAACTTGATGTCCCATTTCAATCACGGGTTTGATCCAGCGCCGAGCGTGTGGGCTGCTCGCATTCGTAATAAAGCAGATTTTCATGGTTATCTTTTTTTCAGCTTCAAATTAGCGCGGTTTTTAGCGATTCTGTTCATCACAAATCTCTTTCCCAAAAATGTAGCTGTCCAACGGAACAGGGCTGAAAAATTTAAGGGCTGATACGTTAATGATTTTTGATACATTGCTCTAGCATGCATGAGTTCACCAATTGCAGCTAAAGCATTGCCCGCCCTAATATATTGGAGAGCTAACGATTTTTTGTACACCGGTTGGTAAATCTCAGGTGCAAACGCGACCGCATGATTGATTGCTTGAATATGGTAGTGAAGGGCATCGAGTGGAGATTGGGCTGTTGAAATCATGGATGGATGTAACCGATATCCAACTAAACATTCAGGGATATGCTCAATCGAGTATCGAGATGCGATCCGCAACCAGAGGTCCCAATCTTCAGCTTTAGGGGCAGCAGTAAACAAACCCGTTGTTTGAAATACTTCCCCTTGAACCATTACTGAAGAGGTGACGATAAAATCTTTTAGCAAAAGCTGTTGAGCAATATCCCCTGAAAACTGTGAAGACTGGTCACTAATTAACCGGATTACATTTTCAGGAGAGTTTTCGAAAATATAAGCATCTGAATATATCCAAGCCGAATTGCTGGCATCTAGGCTGTCAATTTGTCTTTTAAGTTTCGATGGCTCCCAGAGATCGTCTGAATCCAAAAAAGCAATAAAATCTCCACGAGCATGTTCAATTCCAAAATTACGGGCAATACCTTGTCCCTGGTTTACCTGGGTAAGAACCTTGATTTTAGATCCATAAGATTGCAGGACCGATAAACTATGATCGGTAGATCCATCATCAATTGCGATTACTTCAAAATCTTGGAAAGTTTGGGTTAAGACACTATCGATTGATTCACGTACAAAATTTCCACGATTATAGACTGGGATCACAACGCTGATTTTCGGCATCAAGCATTCAATCCAATTTGTTGGAACAAAGAATTAAAGCGGTGATGATAGGTGTGTTCTTTTATTGCCCGTTGATACCCTGCTTTGCGGATTTCTTCTGCTTTGTCTGGGTGTGCCAAGTAAAAACGGACTTTATCTAGTAATTCATAAATGTTTCGATAAACTACAATTTCTTTTCCTGGTTCGAAGAATTCTGCCAATTCTTCAGAATAGCCCGTTATGTAAAATGCGCCGCACATCGGCGCTTCAAACTCTCGAAGATGAAGATGCTGAGTTATCTCCTCGCTGGGATCATGTTGCTTATAAACTTCCAAAAAACCAAGGCTAATTTTACTCTGGCTATATAAGTTGATGAGCTCGGCATCCGTCACTGGGGAATGAAATTGAGTAGGGTACCGGGAAAATAATTTTCGGTGAAAATCAAATTCAGCTAATTTGGCAGAGTGATAGGCTTTTTGATGATGAGTTTGTATAAATGTCGCTTGGGCAAGCAGCTTTACTCGCCGGGCAAAATCTTTCCAACGATGAGATCCTTCCAACTGCCAGCGAGGCCCATAAACATGTACTGGCACACTATTGCGAAGTAAATGGGCGATATAACGCGCCCGCACTCCGTAATTCGCCCCCACAAAAGAAACATCGATAGTTTTTGAAGTATCGATGGGGTGAAAGTACTTGGGATTTGAAGCCATCGGCCACCATAATGGATTTGCCCCAATCTTAAGAAATTTCTCTTGAACATCTTTTTCAGCATGCAAATTAAAATCAAAATAAGGGGAGATTTCACCAACAAGATAAAACTGATGGGCGTTGTTGCATGAGAAATTACAGAGGGGTACATCGCTTTTACTTATTTCGAGCAGCACACCCGGATCAATCATACCATCCATCAAATAAGCAAACACAAGATCAAAAGGTTTGCGGTGATGTTCTTGCTGGAAAGCATCCAACAATCGCTGGCTAAACTCAGCTTTCAATTGACTGTTCTTTTGAATCATGGCCTGTCGACCTTGGGAGGCAGGAAATAAAATTACATCATGACCCATTTCAATCAAAGGTTCATATAAGTTGCGCAACCAAGTTCTGTTATCAGGAACAGCTTGATTGGTAGACCCCTCTAAAATCTGAAAAATCCGCAAGTGCTTCATCGTAAATTCAAAAATCGTTGAGTTATAAATTTATCGCAAAAATATTAAAGTTGGTTCAGTAGATAAAAATCCCTCAATGGGGGGTGCAATTGTTCTTCTAGTAGATTTTCAACAAGACTGATCGTTTCGGGTTTTAAATGATCTCTAAATTTAAATATCCCCCCCTCGCGGGTATGGAACTGCTCAGTGGTTTCATATTGACGTTGTTCAACTTCCATCTTCCTCATGGATGAAAAACTTGATTGTTCAAGAGCCGATCTGAAAATATCGTAATTGAATTGGTAATATGTAAAATCAATAAGTTCTTTCAATTTTGTTTCGGGATCATTTCGCATAACTTCGTAAGGCAATATCAGGTATTCACTTGCTTGCTCAATTTGTTTTGAAAAATAATTTATCCGGCTGATTGCGCTGCCTAAATCAAACTCATTTAGCACAAATTCATCCAGATCAAGGGCACTATAATAACTTCTATTACGATTTTTATGGAAAAAATAATAAGAGATGAGGATGTCTAAAAAATTTCGAGTAATAAATATGGTTTTTCGACCGGGGAAATACCGACCAATTCTTTTTTCATGACAAACGATTACACGATATTCTAAATATCGGGAGGGCGATAAGAGCCCATCAATTTTCTTGCAAAGGGGGCTGGGAGTTAGAATTTCGAAATTATCCCAATTGGTCCGAATCCCCAGCTGATAATAATCACTGATATATGCGCTAAGAAAAAAGCGAATCCAGGTTCTTCCGGATTTTGGGAATGATCCAACTAGAATATCGGTCTGGCGAACTCGACAGCTCTTATGAAACAAACGATTAACGAAATCAAAATAAAAAAGTTGGGAAAACTTTTGAGCTGTCTTGAACTTTTTTTTCATGAACGCACTATATATTCTTGAAACCAACGGAACCAGTATAGGAGAGCACTAATTATACTTAGCCGCTAATCAAGTTCATCTGTATGCTTTTGAAGGGCATCATTCGCATTTGAAAATGTATGCCCCCGAAATAACTTCATCCCGATCTCTAACATTTCAATCCATTGACTTCTTTCAAACAGAAACATAAAAATTATAAATGTCAGGAAAAAAAACATACTTTTCAAGATCACACTGGTGAAGGAGAGATTCCCATTTGCCAAATTGTAATAATAGCTGATTGGACTCGCCATTAGCAATCCTGCAAAAAGAGCCAGCAAAGGCACCATAAATAACGCTTTTACAGAAAATTGAACATATGGGCGGACGCGCCATAGCAACAAACCGATCCCAAAAACCAGCATGAGGTCCACTGCCAACGCTACACCGCTAATCCCGAGCCACGGTCCTAAGGCAAACAAACCTATCAACAAAATTACTAATTGCCAAAATCGAATTCGCACGACATTTTCTGGTTTGCCCAAGGCAATGAATAAATTACTAATCGTGATTTTTATAGGATCTAACATGGTAAAAATTAACATCAGTCGAAAAGGCGTCATCATTGGAAGCCATTTATCGCCAATCACGAAATGAATAAATTCAGGGATCAATAAGAAAAGGATCCCTGCCATAAAAAAACCGCCACGAATCATAAACGCATTTGCCCGAAAAAATGCTTGTGATAGCTGTTTGGGTTTTTCTTTTAGGGCGGCATAAGTTCCAATGACCACTTGATTGACCGGATTAGCAAGGAGCTTGCTAGGATAAGTTGAAAATGTATAGGCCCTAGAGTAGAAACCCAATGAGGTCTTTCCGAGAAAGGTGCCGATCCATAAGTCATCGATGCGATTGAGAGTTTGCTGTAAAAGGCTTGCACCCAGACTCCGGCGACCGAAATCGAGCAGATAGATGGCCACTTGGCGCGACCAACCAAAACGAGGTTTCCATACCGGGAAGATCACATAAAAACCAAGCACACTTATTACTGCCATGGTGATATTTGGCGAAACTAAACTCCATAATCCAGCACCGCTCCAGGCTAAATAAATCGCCACGCTCGATCCAACCAGAGTGATAGCACCTTCCATGAGAGCAATCCGACGGAAAGCTACGTTTCGATTCAGCTTAGTCCGGGCAACTTCAGTTAAATTCGTGATTGCCTGAGTCAGCAAAATTGCCCAGAAAACCCAACGATTTTGCCCATTAAATAACCAGGAACAGCACAGGGCTAAAGTTACAACCCATAAGAAATTGAAGATTACACTTAGCGTAAATTGCACTCGTAAGGCAATTTCACCGTCACTATACTGGGACCGGTGGATCATTGCCGCCCCCATGCCAAATCCTGGCAGCGCATATGTCAGCATTACGATAGAAGTAGCATAGGTATACACCCCATAATAATCTGGAAGCAGCCAGCGTGCTAACAAGATGGATCGCACGAATTGCACCCCAGCTTGAAACCCGCTGGATGCGATCATATACCCTGCAGATCGTACACTTCGCTGTGCCAGACTCATCTAATTCACATCCCTATTTGCCAGCAACGCCCCGTCCTTGCTATCTCCCAAAAATTATGTTATTGTAAGCGCCGTTATCGCTCTGCAAAACCATAAAAATAAAGCCAGGCGAAACGGAATCATACCATAGTCATAGGGAAGAATTAATGCCGACCAAACTCAGCCGATATTCAGAAAGTGTCATGGAAGCAGCCTGGATCGCAGCCATTATACTGACACCGCTTTTCTTCAATAAATATTCCAGCCGTATCTTCGAACCTGATAAAGCCACCCTGCTCCGCACTTTAGCTTTGATCATCTTAGGTGCCTGGATCATCAAAGTCACTGAAATTGGTATTTCAAAAAAAGATCCCAATAAATCGTGGGGGCAAAATTTTCTACTCCTATTTCGTGAGCCTATCGTTCTGCTGGTTTTTGTTTTAGCTATCGTTTACACAGCTTCAACCGTACTCTCGGTCACGCCGCGCATCAGTTTCTGGGGATCATATCAACGTCTGCAAGGTTTCTATACCACATCAGCATATATTGTTGTTTTCGCAGCTCTAGCGGCAAATTTACGCAAAAAAGAACAGGTCGAACGGTTGATCACCGCTGCAATTCTCACCAGCCTGCCCGTCAGTTTGTATGGTGTGCTGCAGAAATATGGGATCGATCCCATCCCCTGGGGCGGCAACGTGACCAATCGTATCGCCTCCCATATGGGCAATTCCATTTTTGTGGCAGCTTACCTGATAATGGTCTTCCCATTAACTGTTGGGCGGATCGTACAATCCTTCAGCACAATCCTAAACGATGAGCAGGGACTTAGCAGACAAATCGCCCGTTCTACAGTTTATATTTTCATCGCAGCCTTACAGTTGATTGCCATTTACTTCAGTCAGAGCCGCGGCCCGTTATTGGGATTATTTGCCGGGGCATTTTTCCTATTTATTCTGCTTTCCTTGCACTGGCGGCTGCGATGGCTGATTATTTCGATCATGATCTTAGGAATTCTCGTTGGGATATTCCTCGTGGCGATCAATATCCCCAACAGCCCACTTGAAAGCATCCGCCAAGCACCCCAGGTAGGCCGCCTAGGCAGACTATTGGATTTAGAAGATCGCACGAGCCGGGTCCGCATTCTTATCTGGCAAGGAGCTTCTGAAATGGTAGCTCCTCACAAGCCCCTGGTATACCCTGATGGGCACACGAACTCCTTAATATTCTCCGCCCGCTGATTGGATATGGCCCCGAAACCATGCACATGGCCTATAATCCCTTTTATCCCCCAGAACTGGCTCATGTTGAAAAGCGCAACGCTTCTCCAGACCGATCTCACAACGAAACCTGGGATTCTTTAGTCATCACTGGCGGTCTTGGGCTGGCAGCTTATTTAGGATTATTCGCGGCCGTTTTTTATTATGGACTGAAATGGCTCGGGTTGATCAACTCGAACCGGCAGAAAGTTTCATTCTTAGCGCTTTATTTTGGCGGGGGCGTCCTCAGTGCGATCGCATTTTACCTTTGGCAAGGGGTTGCATTCTTTGGGGTTGCCCTGCCGTTTGGCGTTATTCTAGGTTTGATCGGATATTTGACATTCAGTGCCTTGTTTACGAAACCAGGGACTGAAATCAACAAATATAGTTCAGCTCGCTCCATCACTTTGATCGTTTTGCTATCCGCGATTATGGCGCACTTTGTAGAGATAAATTTCGGGATTGCCATCGTAGCAACCCGGACATACTTTTTCGCCTACGCAGCTTTACTGCTGGCAGTCGGATATTTACTCCCCCAATATGGCGAATACTTGGCTCGGGAAACAACTTCCACCGCTCCTACACCAGTATCGGAACCAAAACGTAAACGGGGCAAGAAATACAAAGGAAACGATTCAAGGATGGGTTTCTGGAATCGCGATATTGCTGTCGGCAGTTTCATTACAGCATTATTGCTGATACCCCTCTTGTTTGAGTACATCTCAAACCTCAATGGGGGGACTTCGGCTTTACAAATTTTATGGGCCTCACTCACTCGGGTAAATGAAACTGCCATATCTTACGGTGTCCTGGCATTAGTATTAACAACCTGGTTCGCCGCCAGCATCTTGTTTGCGTCTGAACATAATTCATCGCCAACCACAAGCAGTTTGAAAACCTTTGCCCTTATTTTAGGTATATCTGGTGGGATCGGATTGTTCTACAGTTTTTGGCTCTCCGGATCGCTTGCCAGCCTGGTCAAAAATGTTCCAGAGACCCTTGAGGAATTGAAAGCGCAATCCGGTTCTTTTGAAGGATTGCTGACTCAATTCTATTTCTTCATATTCCTGATCCTATTTATTTTAGCCGGATATTTACCCAAAAGTTGGCCAAAAAACGCAACCCGGCCATCATCTTTCGGCATTATCCTGGCTCCCATTATGCTCATATTAGTGGTCGTTCTGAGCTACTTCACCAACTGGCGCGTCATCCATGCGGACATCGCCTTTAAACTCGCCGAACCTTTTGCCAGCAGCCAACAATGGGTGGTGGCCAACACCCTCTACCAACGCGCAAAAAACCACGCTCCCGACGAAGATTATTATGATCTCTTCCTGGGGCGCGGCTATCTCGAACAAGCAAAAACAACTACCACGGATTCAGAGAAACGCGCGATTTTCGAAATAGCTGAAGCCGATTTGCTAAAAGCGCAGGAAACCAACCCCCTCAATCCAGACCACACTGCCAATCTGGCTCGGCTATATTCCTGGTGGGCTGGGCAAACTCAAGATCCCGCTGAGCGTCAATCACGAGGATTGATCTCCGATGATTATTACAAACGCGCGTTAGTGATCAGCCCTAACAGCGCTCGTCTCTGGTCTGAATGGGGAATTTTACATCTGGATATTCTGCAGCAACCGGAGCGAGCTTTTGAATTGCTCAACCAGGCATTGGAAATCGATCCTAAATACGATTGGCCCCATACCTTGCTCGCCAACTATTACCTGCGGATTGCACAACAAACGGATGATCCTGCTGCCAAAGAGGATGCTTTCCAAAAAGCCATTGAACACTTCCGGAAGGCTATTGAATTAACCAGAAGCATGAGCAGTTACTATGCTCTGGCATCTGTTTATCAGACTATGAACGATTTCGAAAATTTCATCATCGTTCTTGAAGAAGCGCTCGAATATGCAGAATTACCCATTGATATCTGGAAGATTGAAGAGAACCTTGCCGCCGTATCTTTTCAGATGGGCAGAAAAGCTTACGCTTTGCAGCATGCACTGAACGCCCTGGGAGTAGCGCCCGAATCCGAGAGAGAAAGACTGAACCAGCTTATCGAGCAAATTAGAACCGCCCCTTAACTTAATGAATTTTGCCCTTGCAACTCTGCCCTTTTGGATTGCGCTCATCTTGAGCCTTTTTCTGGTTCCACTTTTTCGGAGTATCAGTCTGCGTTTAGGGTTGGTTGATGCGCCTAAAGGTGATCGCTGGCATAAAAAACCCACGCCAAAAGTTGGGGGCATTGCAATTTTTATTTCCTTCGCAATCGCCTTTCTGGTAACGTTGTTAATCATTCCGTCCAAAGATAATCAATGGGCCCTCCTGGTGGGAGCCTGTATATCTTTTCTGTTGGGTGTTCTGGATGATAGCAAGCAGCTTTCACCGGCGGCCAAACTCATAGGGCAAATATTGGCGGCTTCAGTTGTCGTATTTTGGGGGCGCAACCTGGAATTTTTCGATCTCGAAATCCTGAATATTATCTTTACCTTCGGTTGGCTGATTGGGATTACAAACGCTATCAACCTGCTGGATAATATGGACGGCCTGGCAGGCGGCGTCGCACTGATCGCGGCCCTGATGTTAAGTCTGATGTTCTGGCAGGTAGAATCATTCGATTTACTGGTAATTGCCCTGGCTCTAGGCGGCGGTGTCGTCGGATTTTTAATTTACAATTTCCCACCTGCTTCGATCTTCATGGGAGACAGCGGAAGTTTGTTCTTAGGGTTCACGCTGGCATCTCTGGCCATCGCCCAAGTCCCTCGGGCATCAAACCTGCTGGCAATTTTGGGGGTTCCGACCCTTATTTTCTTGCTCCCTATTTTAGATACCGGTATGGTGACCATTACGCGCATCCTGAGGGGCCAGTCACCTGCCCAAGGTGGACGTGACCACACTTCCCACCGTTTGATTGCCTTCGGTCTCTCGGAGCGTCAAACCGTATTAGTGCTTTATGGGGTTGCGCTTATCTCCGGGTTGCTGGGCTCCCTCTTGGAATCCATTGACTACAATATCAGCCTGCTGCTGATCCCCATTTTGTTGGTCGTTCTGACCTTGTTGACGGCTTATCTGGGACGTATCAAGGTGGTGAAATCATCTGAGACATCAGATCATCCGGGCACGATCACGCGCCTCTTTATCGGATTAACTGGCAGGGGGCGTATCTTAGAGATTGCACTCGACTTGGCTATTATCTGTCTTTCATATTTTCTGGCTTTCTGGCTTTACTTTGGCAGCAATAATGATATTCTCAGCATGGATATCTTCTTGCGCACCCTGCCGATTGCGATCGCTGGAACCTATATCTCATTTTTCGCTTTTGGGATTTACAGCCGGGTTTGGCAATTTATCAGCACCAGAGATCTGCTCCGTTTTCTATGGGCGGTTTTAGGGTCTGTAGCCATCATCGCCATATCGCGCTATTTTCTCAACCCGGATGATAATTTCTCATGGAATATAATTTTCTTGTACGGGATATTTCTCTTCCTGGGTCTGGCAGCTTCAAGATCATCCTTTCGGATGCTCGATCAAATTTACTCCCAACGAACTCAGGTTTTGTCAGAAAAAACTTCTGTCTTGATTTACGGTGCTGAAGATGCCGGCGTAATGGCATTACAGTGGCTAATCCACAATCCAGACACGGGATATAGGGCGATCGGTTTTGTCGATAACGATCCTTTCAAACGGGGGCGGCAAATCCAGGGAATTAATGTGCTTGGCAATCTGGATGAACTGGATGCCATCATCGATAAATACGATTTTCAAGGCATCATCCTACCCTCTGAAGAGTTAATCAATAATTTTCGATCAACTACTGCCACGAAAACCTGCCAGGATCGAGGCATCTGGCTCAAACGGCTGCAAATAGATTTTGAATCCCTCGAATGAGGAACCCCAGCACCAGCAGCGGGGTTCCTTTACCGGAAAAAACTAACTAGAGGCTCAGCCCTGAGAACCAAGGTTCTCGCTTCATCACCGCGGCACACCGACCTACTGGCTTTTTCCGCATAAATTGAAAAGGTAATCCCGTTATGGTCCCAAAGCTAACTTCACGCTTCGAAAAAGCCCTGATCTTTGCTGCACAGATTCACGCCAGGCAAACTCGAAAAAGCTCCCAAACCCCCTATATCGCTCATTTGATGAGTGTTTGCGGTTTAGTACTCGAAACCGGGGGAGACGAAGACACAGCGATTGCAGCCTTATTGCACGATGCTGTCGAAGATCAAGGTGGGCATCAGACTCTAGAAGAAATTCGGAAATTATTTGGGAACCAGGTTGCTGAAATTGTCGATTTATGCAGCGATGCCTATACCATCCCAAAACCACCCTGGCACACTCGCAAAGAAACCTATCTGGCCCATCTATCTGAAGCCACCCCCGCAGCCCGCTTAGTCTCTATGGCCGATAAACTGCATAACGCCCGCAGCATCCTGCGAGATTTGCGCACAGACGGCGATCAACTTTGGGATAAATTCAACGGAGGGAAAGATGGCACCCTATGGTATTATCGCAGTCTGGTCAAAATCTTTCAGGAGCTTGACAATAACTATTTGGTCGACGAACTAGGCCGTGTTGTTGATCAAATTGAACATATCGCAAAAAAATAATAATGATACAAAAAACTCCCCCACTCTCACTCGATGAATATCAAAATCTAGCCGCCCGCACCGCCGGTGCAGGCGGTGATGGCGATCGCCGCTTGATTATCTCTGCCCTTGGGCTGGCTGGTGAAGCCGGCGAATTTGCCAATATGGTGAAAAAGCTGACCGCTCATGGACACGATATCACCCCCGACATCCTGGCTGATGAACTTGGTGATGTGCTCTGGTATGTGGCCGAAGCTGCTACCACCTGTGGATTAAGTTTAGGTGATATTGCCCAACAAAATGTAGATAAGCTGCGCCAACGTTACCCCGAGGGTTTCAGCGAAGATCGCAGCCGCAATCGCGTAGAATAATTTTAGGCGTTGGGTGATTCTTCTTTCCTGGCTTTTATGAACTCCCAAACGATTTGAGCAAAAAATCCAATCCCCAACAAAGCCCAGATGATCTGCTGCCAGAGCACATCAGAAGTACCAGCCAAGCCGATGCAAAACAGAAACCCTGCCAAGTTTAGAATCATCTGCATATTTGACCGCCCCAAGCACACCTTGAACTTTTCTCCAGTGGCAGACGCTTCCCAACTGGCATAACTAAGGACTGCCAAAGCAACCGCAGAGCCCAAAATCCAGAAAGCGTTCATCGCCAGGTTATACCAATCGATCATCTTATCTGCCTCGTACAAAGAATCTTAATCGACAAGAGTTTATCACAAAATAGGAAAGAAGGTTCGCATGTCTCATGATACCGAAGTTCACGATTTTTTAAAGGGCCATCTTCAGTCCGTTATGGAAAATGATTTAGAAACTTACCACGCCACCACCAGTGAAGACCTCACACTCTACGAGTGGTGGGTCACGCCTCACCGCATCGATGGCATTCCCTTCCACGACTTTATGATGACTGAATCAGCGTGGCGCGGCGCCGTCTTCGGGGAGGAGGGTGATCCCGAGGAAAAATCTGTAACTCGCCTCGACCTCGCTAACCTGCATATCCAACGATATGGTGACACAGCTATCGCAAGCTATACCATAATGCTCAGCACAGGATTGCCCACAGGGGTCAAAGTAGCGACCCACAACGAAAGCCGGGTGATGATTAAGTCTGAAGGCCAGTGGAAAGTAGTTCACGTTCACAAATCACCCGCCTGGCCTGCCCCTCACACACAACCCTGATGCGATACTTAATTCCACTTTTGGGATTGCTATTAGCGTTAACCGCTTGCTCTAATAAGACCCCTACGATCAGTGTGCCACCATCTTCCAACGGAACCTGCACACCAGATTGGTCCACACCGGATGCAACCAAGCCATCCAATACAACACCCTTGATGACCAAAACCCCGGTCGGAGAAGGTGGTGCCAATAAGAGTTTTTCGGAATTCTCAGTCAGCTACACCCACCAACAAGCTGATGGAAACAGGATTGTGGCAGGATCGGGACAGCTGCCAAACTTGACTCCAATCGACATTCCGTTACCCGGCCCGGCTTCATGGGTGGTGGCTATTCCCTGGGAAGGCGGCAGCCTTTGGGCTGTCACGCTCACCGATGGTCAGGTGCTCGGTTTTCAGGTGGACGCACAAGGCTGGCAGCCCGTTGAAATCTCACCGCCCAACCTGGAAGCCGGGCAACCGCCCCTCCTTTTGGGGGACGATAAAATTTTTGGGCTGTTGACTCCTTCATCCACGTTGGCTTCCCCCCTCACACATCCGATTCCCCTCCAGGCCTCGAAAATCTCACAAGCCTTTATTAGTATTGAAGGCGATTTGATCCTGGTGGATGAGAATAACGAATTGTATTCACAAATATCTACCGACGCGCTGGCAGATACCCGCATTTTAAGCGATGATGCCGGTCGGTTGTTGTTTCTCACAAATCCAACCGACCAGTACGAGCACGGTGTTTTGGGAGACTCGCTCGAGGCCGGCAGCATCACTCGCATTGATGCCCCCCAGGCGGGGCAAATTTCCATAGTGATACAAATGCCCGATGATCTGGTCCTCGAAGGGATCGCCCCGATTTGGGAAGATTTAAACGGCGACGGTGAACGCGAGATCATCGTGACAGTCAGTAATGCCCAACAGGGTGCCCAAATATTGGTTTTTAGCGAAGATGGTCAGCAGATTGCGATTGGCCCAGCGATTGGACAAGGTTATCGCTGGCGGCATCAGATCGCAGTTGCTCCCTTTGGCCCCAACGGGGAAATCGAATTGGTGGATGTGCTCACACCCCATTTAGGGGGTGTAGTCGAATTTTATCGTTGGGAGGGAGACCAATTAACCATTGTCGCCCAGGTTTCGGGTTATACATCGCATGTGATCGGGACGCGCAATCTGGATATGGCTGCTGCGGGTGATTTCGACGGGGATGGCAACATTGAACTCTTACTGTCCAATCAAGCCCGCACAGAGTTAGGCGCAATCCGGCGCACTGTGGATGGCGCAGAAGTTATCTGGTCGCTGCCCTTAGATGGCCAAATGACGACGAACCTCGGGGCAGTGACCCTAGATGATGGCACAATCATCGTTGGCATCGGACTGGAAAATGGTATACTGCGCAGCAGTATGCTTTCCTCTGAAAATAGTCTGCGGATTTGGCACCCATAAAAAGATTGAGGTTTTAACAATGTTATTAGAACATATCCGTTTTGAAAATCGGCAATCCCTAAAAATAGAAATCAACAAGAAAGATAAAATCGGCCAGGCATTGAAAATGATGGGCTTTACGAAATCCCAACCCGTCATCGTGATTGTTGGTGGTGCGGGAGGTGTGCGCGAAGAAGATTGGGAGCCAATCCGCAAAGCGATGGATTCAATTATTCAGGCTGCACACGAAACCGGCGCAGCCATAATCGACGGCGGCACCAATTCTGGGGTCATGGCCATCAGCGGGCAAGTTCGTGCTGAAAAGGGGTATCGCTTTCCCCTCATTGGCATCGCTGCTGAAGGTACTGTGAAATGGCCAGGCCGCAAACCAGGGTTCAAAGAAATGGTTGCCCTCAATAAATATGCCGCCCCCTTGGATTCTAATCACACCCACTTCATTTTGACTCCCGGAAAAGACTGGGGAGACGAATCCCCCTGGATTTCCGAAATTGCAACCCAGCTTTCTGGAGGCAAACAGTCGGTCGCTGTGCTGATAAATGGTGGTGATATCTCCCGTGATAGAGATGTACCCAATAATATGAAAGCCGGTCGAACTTTGTTGGTCATTGAAGGTACTGGCCGTGCCGCCGATGAGTTCGCCACACATCCTCCAGATACCAAACTAATGCGTTTTATACATATCAGTGAATTGGATCGTTTAGCCACAGAACTCAAGGGAAATCTACTGCCAGCCCCATGAAGCTCAAATCTCCAAGAAATTCCACACTTCTCAAATTAGCAGCCAGTGCTTTTTTGAGTGGTGCTGCCCTGGCAACCAGTGGCTGGATGTATGCCAGCAAAATCGAACCAGGCTGGTTGGAAATAACCACTCATTCTTTGATTTTGCCGCGTCTGGACCCAGCCTTTGACAATTACCGCATCATCCAAATCAGCGATATCCATATGGAAACCTGGATGACGCAGAAACGTCTCGCTGAAGTGGTCAAAACCACCAATTTGCTCCGAGGTGATCTGATCGCGATCACCGGTGATTTTGTCACCGATCTATATCACCGTACCTCGGCTGATCTTGTGGATAATCTCAGCAAACTCAAAGCGCCTGATGGAGTCTTCGCAATCCTTGGCAATCACGATTACTGGACCAACGTGAAGACCATCCGGCAGATACTGGAAATGAGCGGAATCACAGAGCTTTCAAACACGGCACATACTTTAATACGCGACGGGGCCAGCCTGCATCTTGCCGGGGTTGATGATTACTGGGAAAATAAAGCTCGCCTGCAAGATGTGCTGGCACAGCTCCCCGCTGAGGGCGCAGCCATCCTTCTCGCGCACGAACCCGATTATGCCGTAATTAGCGCACAAAGTGGGCGTTTCGATTTGCAGCTCTCCGGCCACACCCATGGTGGGCAGGTTGTCCTTCCAGGGATCGGACCCATCGTACTTCCGATGTATGGGCGAAAATTTCCCAAGGGTCTCTATAAAGTAGATGATATGCTGCTTTATACCAATCGCGGTTTGGGAACCGCACGACCCCAACTGCGTTTCAACTGCCGTCCCGAAATCGCGATGATCACCCTGCACGCTCCGGCAGGCTAGATTTTAAATAGGGACGCAGATTGCACAGATTATCACAGATTTTTATTTTAAGAGTTACGCACTTCGAGGAGATATTTGGGGGTATGGTGGTTCAACTGCTTAAGTGCTCAATTTTAACTGAGATGATGTGCAGCCTAAGGGGCGGTAGAGTGTATAACGTGGGGTAATTAACACACAATCTGTGTTCATCTGTGCCCCAAAAATTTATACCCTTGTGAAATTAGATATCCTCGTGGTATAACATGCCCGCGGTGGTTTCCCACCAAAACTTCTTAGGAGCCAAGGAATGACGGACAACCTGTAAAATCATAAACTTTTCTGGGTACACACCCGCTGATTATTATTTAACCTCAGCCGGGGGCGTGATGCCCTCGGTTTTTGTTTCCCACCATTTGGTGGGACCCCACCTTGGGGTGGGACTTTCACAGGATTGTCTATGCTTACGGCTCACCAACTCTCAAAATCTTTTCAAATCAACCAAATACTCTCGGACGTCTCTTTCAGCGTCAATACTGGCGAACGCATCGGATTAATCGGTCCCAATGGCTGCGGGAAAACGACTTTACTGCGCATCATCACGGGGGCGGAGACTGCCGATTCTGGACATGTGAGTTTCACTCCCTCGAATTTACGGGTGGGCTACCTGACCCAAGGATTTCGAACCCATCCCAGGGATGCGCGTTAAAACCTTGATCCAAGAAGCCGCTGGTGATCCTGAAATTCTGGAAGCCGAATTGGTGCGCCTATCAGCTAAATTGGCAACCAACCCCGAGCAATTCGAAGTGCAGAATGCTTACGATATTATCCTGCAAAAGTTAGAGCAGCCTTCAGATATCGGGCGTTTATCATCCATTTTGGCCGCCCTCGGCTTAGATGAACTCCCCGATGAACAAATCGCTGCCACGCTCAGTGGTGGGCAAAAGACGCGCCTCTCTCTGGCGTTGGTGCTGCTCTCTGACCCACAATTGCTGCTGCTCGATGAACCCACCAACCACCTCGATATTGAAATGCTCGAATGGCTCGAAGCGTGGCTGAGTGACTTTCGAGGCGCGGCATTGATCGTCAGCCACGACCGCTCTTTTCTCGAAAGCACTGTCACCCGCATCCTCGATTTGAACCCTGAAACAATGACGGTCAAATCTTACGATGGCAGTTACAGCAAGTATGTCGAAGCTATCACCACCGAGCACGAAAAGCAGTGGCAGGCCTATAACGACCAGACCGCCGAAATCCGGCGGATGAAGCGCGATATCGCCCGCACACGCGCCCAGGCCGAACGCACTGAGCGCGAGGCCAGTTCCATCCGCATTGGCGGCCCGGATATGAAAATCAAGGGTATGAAGGATTACCAGCAAGGGATCGCCAAAAAGGTGGCCCGAAAAGCCAAATCCCGCGAGAAGAAACTGGACCGTTACCAGGAATCAGATGAGCGCGTTGAGAAGCCAAAAGCCGGCTGGCAGATCAAGCTGGAATTTGACCAACCTGCCCACCTGGGTAAGCAAGTGCTCACTCTTGAAGATTTATCGGTGGGCTATGCGGGAAATGCGCCTCTATTAGCAAATGTCAACCTGCACGTGCAATCGGGGCAGCGGATTGCTTTCACCGGCGCCAATGGATCAGGGAAAACCACCTTGCTGCGTACGATCGCAGGGCAGCTGCCTCCCTTGGAAGGGCGAGCCAGACTTGGTTCCACCGTGAAACTCGGTTATATGTCCCAGGAACAGGAAACGCTTGATCCAGAGATGAACGCAGTAGAAACGATCCAATCTTTGGAGGCTTTTAATCAAACCGAAACACGCAACTTTTTGCACTATTTTCTTTTCCGAGGGAACGATCCTTTGCGCCCCATCGGGCAATTGAGTTATGGCGAGCGTTCACGCTTGATGCTGGCAAAGCTGGTTGCGCAAGGGTGCAATTTCTTACTCCTAGATGAGCCGATCAACCACCTCGATATCCCCTCCCGCGAGCAGTTCGAGCAGGCCTTAGCCAGCTTTGAGGGCACCGTGCTGGCTGTAGTGCACGACCGCTATTTCATTGAGCGTTTTGCGACCGAAGTGTGGTTTTTAGAAGATGGCGGCATCCGCCGGGATGTGCGCGAAGTGAGCATATAATTTCGCACCGAAGAATTTTCTATCCTGCAAGCGCGACCCACCTTGGTAGAGCAGTCAATAATTTCCCCATTACAATGCGGGCTCCTTCTTTGAAGACGGCTTTATTGCCGTCGTAGGCTTCGCCGCCCTCCCCACCAACCAGATCAGAAACACCGCGTAAGATCAGGCAGCGCACGTTATTCCGGGCCGCCACCCAGGCAATGGCACCACTCTCCCAGTCGCCAGCCACAGCACCAAATTTATCTTTGAGTTGCGGAATTTCTTCGACGATCAAATCTCGGTCACCCGAAACCAGGAGAGTGCGAATCACTTCCTGGGGATAGGGTTCTTTCAGCCAGGTGAGATCGATCTCGGTGGCATAGTGGCCGATATGCGCATCGCAATCGCCCATCTGCTCGATGATGTCATAAACGATGGTTTTTTCAGCCATGATGATGGCATACTTTTCGATCTCACCTGTAAAGCCGCCGCAAGTTCCCAAGTTGATGATGTAATCCGACTGCCAGCGGTCGATGGCATATTGGGTGGCTGCCGCCGCCGCAATTTTGCCCCAGCCTTGATGGAAGAAAATCAGCGGTGTTGAGAAATGGGGTGAACCAATTTCAAACCACTCTCCGCAGGGAGAGTGGTTATATTTTTCTTGCGGCATTAGTTCTTTGAGTACCTGCCATTCTGTGTTGGCAGAAATGGCGACGACTATATTTGGTTTCATAAATCTAGAATTTTTCTCTTATAACGGCAATTTTTTATTTTGTATACGGATTTACACAGATTTAACAGATTAAACAAAACTACAAAAAAATCCGTGTTATCTGTACAAACCGCGTACAGTATCCTTACTTGACATTTTATATTGCCTGCTATCTCGCATAGCGGACGATGATATTTCCAATGGCTTGATTGATCTCGATTTGGATAATTTCATCCGCACTCTGCGCACCCGGAGAGTAATAATAATCGCCGTGCTTCTCAAAATTGGAGGGGAGAGATAGCGCTGAGATAGCTTTGCTGACGTTCAAACGAATGGGAATATTCTGCGGGATTTCAACGAGGATCTGACCAATCGCTTGATCGATTTCTGCACCGTAATTCCCATCCGGCAAGATTACTTCGACCTCCCCAACACCTTGCGAAACGTTGAGATCTTCCAGCATCATTCCGTCCAAAATTAATCCCATCGAGCCAACCCCCATAGAAGAATCCAGTTCCATCGGGATTAGAGTAGTCAGCCCCAGATTCCAACTCCAGGCGTCATCAAACGGCATAATGATCGCAGGATTATTATGCTCCAAGGCATAAACCAGCGTATCCCCAATCATACTTGAGCGGCTGCGCACACTGGTGCCTCCGGATGAAATTTCGCCCGAAATCAAGTAATCCGAATCATCCAAGGGGAATAGATTCAAATCACCGACGCCTAAAGATACAGATACATCGGCGCGCTCTGCTGAACCCAATGGTTCATTAACTTCAGTTTCAACCGTGCTACCTGAGGGCAAATTAACCCCAGTCAGCCCCAGCACTACTGCCAGGATTCCCAACATCATTGCAGTTACAGGAAGCGAAATCCAAATCGAGCGCCGGCCGAATAACAACTCCAACCCGGCTGTTACTAACAGCAGCGGCCACAAACGGAAAAGCGTATTCCAAGCACCCCATCCCAAGAGGCCAAAATTGGTGAGTAAGAAAACGCCGCCCAAGCCGAGCCAAAACACTGGGCCAAAAATCTCTTTTTTGCGGAAGAGGGCATCCAATCCAATGGCGATAAATAACAGCGGCCATAAATTCCAAAGGAGGCTCCAGGCGCTCTGATTCAACATGCCTAAATTTTCGAGTAATAACAGCACGCCAAACCCGATCAAAATCAGCGGCCACAAGATGGGACCTAGTTTTCGCCGCGAGGGTTTCGGTTGTGAGCTGCTTTCTTCAGGTGAAACAGGTTGAATATTATTTTCTTCCATTAAAAACTCCAGTTTGATATTACGCTAACGGTGAGATGATCTCATTCCTTTTAGCGAGATTCATCGATCAGAATTTTAGGAGGAGAGCACCTTACATAGGGATTGCATCCACTTAGTTTACGCTGATCGCATTCAAATCCCGGTTCGTTTCTCGTCTTGGGGGCTAGAATCCTTTTATCCCTTCCGAAAATTCCGAAAAAGGATCATCCCACCAACCAAAATTAATGCTACCGGCCAAACATAATTGAAAAGTGAATTCAACGGGCCGATTAGGAAAACGCCCATAACAAATAAAACGCCTGCGGGAATATAGGCCCACCAAAAACTTTCTCTGGGTTTGGCTAACAGCGCCACTAACAAAAATGTGACTGCCAATCCCATAAAGAAGACACCGCCTTCACTATCACCCGAGATATAGTCTTCGGCGACTGTGACAGCCGACAGGGTAAGCAGCACACCGCCGGGGATGATGGCCCACCAGAACTCACGGTTTGTTAAATATATGATCCAGAAACTGAGACCGATGCCGCCTAAAAATAGCGCCCCGCCGAAGTTACTCAAGCCGGGCAATAAACTATCAACAACCACGGTTCCGGCCAACCCCAGCAAGGTCATGGCAGGGATCAGAGCCCACCATTGTTGGCGGTCGGTAAAGTAAACATAAAAGAAAATACCACTGCCAACGACAAAAGCGGCCGTCCATAAAACACCCCAGGCATCCGGAATGATATTGAATGTTTGCAGCAAAAACAGAAGGCCTGCGGCAATTAACAATGCGCCAATTAATATTCGAAAATCAATTCGTTTCATGATGATTTCTCCTCAAGGTATGAAGGATCAGGTTTCACAGTTCTAAATTAATACTCTTAGAAGTTACGCACTTCGAGGATACTTGGGGGTTTGATGGAGTGGTGAAAACCACTCCATCAAACCCCCCGTTCCCACCTTTAACTGCGTAAGTTTTAACTCTATTAACTCATGTTAGGCACTTTAGGGTTGGCAGCCGGCGCAATATAATATCAGTCTATTATGTCCCTTTCTTTTTTCCGTCGGAACAGGGGTTGGATCAAGAGCCACAGACCGAGAACAATCAACAGTGCCGGCCACCAGGCTCCCAGGGGATTGGCGCCAAAGATCGAGCTAAATATTAAGAACAAGATCGCACTGATGAAAAACAGGGTTATTCCAGAGCGAAAGCCATCCCGGCCTCCATCACCCAGCAGAGCTGCTAGCATGATCCCAATCCCGACAAATCCTGGGATCAACGCCCAAATATAAGACCAGCTCGTCCAATCACCGGTGGAATTCTGGTATGCCAGGATGCCACCAATGCCCGCAACAACCGATGCGGGCACAGCCATCCCAGGCGCGCCAGCCAGCAAGCCGAAGATCAGCAAACAAGCACCTACACCGATGATGACAAAAGGCCAGTCAAAGGTGCCCCAAAACCAATTGCCAAGATCTGGAAAAATTTGAGCTGCTAAAAACCAGCCGCCGACCAAAATCAATATAATTCCCACTGCCAAATTGGAACGCGTTTTTTGAGCCATATGATCCTCCTCACATCTCCTTGTCATTCCTAAAACGATATATAACTACTCAGCTACCCTGGAGCGGGGTGGTCAAAAAAGTGGTGAAATCATTTTTTTGATCACCCCCACAATCCACAGGTTGAGCAGTTACAACGATATTATGATTATACCGTCATCGATGGTATCTACGCAGAAGATTTGACAAGGTTGCAAAAACCCGAAAGATTAAACGAAAAACCCGGCCTTTTCTCAGGCCGGGCAGGTATAACAATTTGGCGATTAGACAACGACGACTGAATCTTCGCTGCCAAACTCATTTGGCAGGTATTTATCGGCTTCCCAATCGTTTTCCCAGCGTTCACCATCTACCCAGTAACGGAAGCGATACTCAGCACCGATTTTGAGGGATATGGTTGTTGAAAAGCTGCCATCTTTACGTTGTTTGAGGGGGTGTTTTTCTTGATCCCACTCGTTGAATTCGCCACAGAGTGTGACGCTTTTAGCGTCTACTTCAGCGGGCAGAGAAAAGGTCACCCGGCAAGAATTGCCTGTTTTGGTATATGTTTTTTTCATGATATTACTCCTTTAGCTAATTTCAGTAAATCACAGTTTTAGATACCCAGCATCCTGAACTAAGTTTAAGGATGCGTATCAGGCACACTTCAACAGGCTCAGTGTCCTTACTTTGGCAGAGTCGTAATCTACAGAATTTGGTGAAAAAGCGTCAATATTATTACACTTTTCCACACCACACACTACATCTACTTTCTAGATGCTAACTTAGCGGCGGATGATACCACAAAAAGGGCTGTCTGATTATGTAATTTCCAGGCTTAACCAAATCTTAACTTGGCTTAGGATTATCCGTAATCTTTATATTCTGCAAACCCCTTTTCAACCAACAAATCATTGATATTGATAATTTCTCCTTCAACCACCGGCAGCCAAATATCCGCCAGATAGCGGCCAAATTTCCCCTTTTTATCTTTCACGGTTTGAATGATGATCTTCTTGCCATCGATCTGCTCCCGCAAAAAATCGCGTGATTTCAAACCTTCGGGGCGGGATGGTCCACGTACTTCTGGGGCATTGATGCGGTAAAGGCGCAATTTCTCGCCGCGCACCCAAGTGTTCAAGCCCAGGTCAATATCGACCGTACAGGTGTCACCATCATAAACGGAGACAACAACGGCCCGGTAATGATACAAATTTTCTTTCATGGTATTTCCTCCAAAATTTTGTTGGTTCGCAAAACCTTGTTACCTCCCCTTTTAGAGTGAAACTTCAGATTTTTAGATTCCAACGAACCGGTTTAAAATTTTCTACTCTAAACTCACCAATATGATCTGAGCCAAGGGCCAAGATTTCATCATGGACCGTATAGGCATCTTTACGCAACTGTGCGATATCCACCCCGCGGCAATGATCCGGTAAGGGATCCAGCCATTGCCGCGCGCGTTGGAACATTTTCAATGCGCCATTAAAGTTGCCGCGCGAGGTCTGGTAATAGGCGACAGCAATTTGCAGTATCCCTCGATATAAATCGCGACCTTTAGAGAGATCATCCTTCCAGGCTTCTTCAAGCTCCTCATGTGCTGCGAAATAATCACCCTGATTGAATAATCCAATCCCTTTGATGGCATCTGGGTGCAGAGCATCTCCACAAAATTTAATCTGTTCTTCTGTATCCAAATAGAGCACATGCTTTTGGATTAACTCTGGCATGGCGGTTACGAAACGGGATCGAGCTAAAACTTCGTTCGCCCCAGTTTGTTTGGCCGCTTTGAGGGTATCCACATCAACATGCGAGCCATAACAGATCACCGGGATACGCCGGGTTGCCGGATTTGTCTTCAGAATAGGGATCCACTGCGCCCAAGGAATTTCCGCGTTTCCCAAATCGAAGATCAACAACCCTGGCCCCAGGCGGGAAAGCTGATCCACAAGGATCCCTTCCGGCCCCAGGGTCTGCTGCCCCTCCAAATCCGTTGAGAGCATCTGCCCCGCGTTTTCCACCAACCGGACGCGGTGTCCCAACTTTTTAATCACGGATTCAATCCGGGTTTGAAACATCAAATCAGCAACAAAAACGAAGATAAGGGGCTGCATTTTATCCACCAAATATTTCGCCTCGCAGTTTGTAACCTGCTACTTCTAACCGCGGGGTAAAGACCGGACGCAAACCTGTGGCTCGCATTTCGCCTAAAATTTTGCCATCAGGGGCGATGCCGGTTTGGTCAAAGCGGAACAAATCCGAGAGAGTCACCACATCCCCTTCCATACGGGGCACTTCAGCGATACGGACCACTTTGCGGGTGCCATCGGTGAGACGATCCATATGCACAATCAAGTCAATCGCCGAAGCAATCTGGTTGCGGATGGCGAGCAGCGGTAAATCGAGGCCCGACATCAAGGCCATAGTTTCAATGCGAGAGATCGCATCCCTGGGCGAGTTGGCGTGCAGGGTGGTCATGGAACCATCATGCCCGGTGTTCATTGCCTGGAGCATATCCATCGCTTCACCAGAACGCACTTCGCCGACTACGAGCCGATCGGGGCGCATACGCAAGGCGTTACGGACCAGTTCACGGGTTTCGATCGCGCCAGTGCCGTCAACTCCGGCGGGTTTGGTTTCCAGGCGCACAGTGTATTTTTGCTTGAGATTGAGTTCTGCTGCATCCTCGATGGTGATGATTCGTTCGGAACCGGGAATGAAGCTGGTCAACACATTCAGCAAAGTGGTCTTTCCAGAACTGGTGTTGCCAGTGATGAGAATATTAAGTCGGGCAACGACACAGGCTTCCAGGAATTCGGCCATATGCTTGGTAATTGACCCCAATTCAATCACCTGCTTCATGTCAAAATCCAAAATGGTAAATTTTCTAATGGTGATACAGGGTCCATCAACCGAGACGGGCGGGATGACAATATTGATGCGCGATCCATCAGGGAGGCGCGAGTCCGCGGTGGGCGTATCGCGATCTACCCGGCGGCCAACAGGTGCCAGCATGCGGTCGATAATGCGCATCAAGTGGGCTTCATTTTCAAAGCGGATGGGAACATCGACCAGCTTTCCTTTTCGCTCCACGTAAATTTGATCCGGGCCAGCAACCATAATTTCGCTGTTTTCAGGATCATCCAACAAGGGCTGTAAGGGGCCATATCCAATTAACTCAGCTTTCACATCTCGGAAAAGTTTTTGTTGAAGGTGTTCAGTAAGCTGTAAGCCTGTCTTGGCGAAAGTTTCACTCACCCATTTTTCCACTTTATGCTGGTATTCTTCACCAAAGGATACGTAACCTTCTGACTGGCGCGTAACTTTATCAATCAAATAAGCTTTTAAACGATCATATTCACTTTGAGAAAACTGGGAGGGCTGGGTCATAAATTTTGCTCCTCATCCGCACAGAAATTCAGATTCATTTCGGTGAAGTCAGCCTGATTCTTTGTGGCTTACTCCCTGGCGCTCGTTCAATTTCTCCTCGGGCTTCCAAATCCAATTTGACGCTGGTGTAATACCAACCAATTGATCCCTCAAAGTTACCGGCTAACTTTTCATGAACAGCATCCATTAAACCCTGAAATGTCATTTCTCCGCGGACTTGCAAGACCTCAATAATGGCAACACGCACAGCTTCATACTTGGCTTTATCAATATTGACCCCTTGTTTTTCTGGATCAGGATGTAAAGTTTGGAATTTTTCAGTCATTAAGCACCTCTATGCGTGGATTAGGAATCAGGGATAATCAATCATACCCCGATCAACCATGTAAAGAATTTGGGATTTACACACCCCCTTACTCACTGTTTAATTGAGTTTTAGAAAATCAGATGGTCAAACTCTCTAAATCCCGTGGAAAATACGTTTGAATTTCAAAGCCATCGGCGGTCACAAGCACGGAATCTGAATGGCGGTAGCTGCCCAAGGATGGCGTAAATTATTACGCCATCCTTCTTTGAAAAATAAGTGAACTTACAATCCTAGCAAAGCCAGCCAATCAAGGATTAAACTTAAGGCATTGGGATCCCGAGCAGGATCAATCAGATCCATACCATGCCAGCCGCCGCCCGTCCATTCAAACATGCGGAAGTGATCACCACTTGCTGATTGGCAGGCCTCTGAAGATGCAGCGTCATCCGTAGCAAAGAAACACCAGACAGGTTTGGGAGGGACCTCAGCACCTAATTGGTCAACAACTTCGCTATAGGGAACGGTTAAAATATGAACCAGGGGAGAGCGATAAAGCGCCTAAACATCCGACGCCAAAATTTTCGTTGTGCCAGGCACAGCCATCCGGTGCGCCGTCGGCCCCAATACTGGCACCAAAGGAAGCAATTCTACTGGCGTCGACTCCATCCAAGTCGCGAGCCGTATTGAAAGCCGCCTGAGCATCCAACAACATACTTTCGCGTCCACCACTGCGGAAATTGAAGGTGAAGACCGCAAACGATTTACTCTCTGGCAAACCTGGGAACCATGCTGGATCTAGCCAGGGGGCGGAACCAACATTAGAACTAGAACCACCTAACCCACGGTTCTGCAGCCAAAAGGCGATCTCGTTCCAATCATTCATATTGCCCGGTGCCCAATGCATCAGAATCAACAACGGAGAGTTTGGCGACGCGCCCGGGTAGTAGCGACCCTGCAAAGCTTGCCCATCTGAAGCCTGGAAGCTGATATCCTGGGGTTCAGGGGGCATTCCCGTAGGAGGTTCTTCAGTCGGCTCTTCGGTAGGTTCTTCCGTGGGTTCAGCAGTGGGTTCTTCCGTTGGCTCCTCAGTAATCGTAGCAGTCGGCTCATCCGGTTCTTCGGTGGCACCATCCTCAGGAGTTACGGTCGCGGTAGGCTCTAAAGCAACTTCAGTGGCTGTAGACACTAAGGCGCTTTCCTGAGTTGAATTCCGCATCCATATTATCACGGCAACAACGCCGATAATCAAAAGCATAACCACGATGATCGCGCCGATGATTAAATTTCGGTTATCGGATGGGGGTGTTTCAATTTGATTTTCAGCCATCTTCTGCTCCTTTATTGAGTGATTTCAAATTCACTGCTGATTTCTACTGATGGCCGCAAAGTCGCCAAAACAGAGCAATATTTATCTTCCGAAAGTCGAATTGCCCGCTCCACCTTTTTAGGATTGACAGCTCCCTTGATTATGTATTTCAGATGCACAGTGACAAATTTGTAGGGTTGCTCAGTGATTTGTTCACCTATGCATTGAATATCCAAACCTTCCAGGGGTTCGCGTTGTTTCTGCAGAATTTCGACAACATCATAAGCTGAACAGGAGGCGGCTGCCAGCAGTAATAAATCTGAAGGTTTGACCGCGCTCCAGGTGGGGTCAGCCTCCCTATTGAAGCCGATTGGGATCGCTGCGCCGCGTGAATCAACCCCCAACATCATGCGTGATCCTGTCCATTTGAGATTGACGGTTCCTTTAACAGTTTCCATGTTCCCTTCCTTCCTAAAGTTTTCTTCATTATGGATGGAGGCTGCTTAAAAGTCAAGCCCACCCATAAACTACAATCCCCAAATCGCTTTTGCCTGGGCCAACATTGAGCGCCAACCATCCCCTTCGGGATAAGGTGCCAGGCCAAGGGAATCTTCCCAAACTTCACCTAATAATGCTGCGGTGACTCCCACCCCACAAGCTGCAGCAGCTTGTAAATCATAGCCCCCTTCTAATACCAGCATAATCCTTCCCTCGCAATGCTCATCCGCCCAGCGGGTCAAAGAAGCAATCAAGGCTGCATATCCACTCGCCGAGAGTAGCAGATTTCCCAATGGATCGCGCCAGTGAGTATCAAATCCATAACTCACCAGCAATATTTCGGGGGCGAAGCGATCCAACAAAGGCAGAATCCCTTCATCCATGATGGCTTGAAAACCCATATCCCCCGTCATCTGCGGCATTGGGAAGTTGGCCGTTACGCCCTCCCCAGCACCTGATCCTATTTCTCGCAATTGCCCCGTCCCAGGGTAATGCGGCGACTGATGTGTAGATATATATAAAACGTCGCCCCGTCGCCAAAAAATATCTTGTGTTCCATTTCCGTGATGCAGATCGAGGTCAATAATGGCTAGTTTTTGTACGCCAAATTTTTGCTGCAGGTGCTCCGCGGCGACGGCTGCATTATTGATCAAACAAAATCCCATACCACGCTGGATGGTGGCGTGATGCCCAGGTGGGCGGCAAAGCGCGAAGCCGCGTTTGGCAGTTCGTTGCCAAACAGATTCTGCGACAGCCATCGCTCCACCGGCACTGTTGTGAGCCAACTGCCAGGAAGCGGTGGTTGTGTAGGTATCCATATCCAAATGTCGTCCCTGGGAACAGGCTGCCTCGAGGGTGCGCAGATAACTCATCTCATGAATGGCAGAAAGAACTTCAAGCGATGGCGCAATCGGATCAAGATGGGGAAAAGTGTTCCACCAATCTTTCTCAAGAAGCGCGTCGCGAATGGCTTCGACGCGTTCAGGGCGCTCAGGATGCCCGAGTTCAAAATGGGCTTCATGTCGATCAGGATAGAAGAAAACAAGGTCGTGCATGAGTACCTCCGTCAACGAATAGATTGTACAAAGTTAGTTGGAAAGCGTCAAATCACAGAAACTCGGAGCCTGAATCAAAACCGCCCCCGAATTCTCGGAGGCGGTTTATCAGTAATTAAAATTTTGCTAAACAGCGAATTCGTCAATTTCAGGTAATTGGTAACCGAATTTTCGAAGTGCTTTCTTTAGATCTGCTAAAGATTTGCGGCCAAAACCATCAATATCCAGTAAGGTTTGCTCGCCTTTTTCCAAAGCAGTCATCACGTCACCAACTTTGGTTATCTCTGCCTTCGTTAAAATATCCGTTGAGCGCTTAGATAATTCCAGCTCTAGGATCGGACGTTCAGGGGAAACTCGCTCGGCTTCGAGGGCTTCTTGTTCTGAAATAAAATCTTGACGAGCCTGCAACTTCTTATAGAAGCGGTCGACCTGACCTTCAGTATCAACGATACGTTGCTCACCTGTGAAGAATGGATGGCACTTGTAACATACATCTGTGCGAATCTCTTCCTGGGTGGAGCCAGTATTCCAAGAGTTGCCACAAGCGCAATACACTGTAGCTACTGGAAAATATGTGGGATGAATTTCTTTCTTCATAACTTACCTTTATCCTGCGGGTACAACGCTAACGCGTTTGCGGCCATCGCGGACGGTTTCGAACATTACGACTCCATCCATGGTTGCGAAAATGGTGTGATCACGTCCAAGACCCACATTGAGGCCCGGCTTGATTTTCGTGCCGCGCTGGCGCACAATAATATTGCCAGAACGAACAATTTCACCACCAAACTTCTTGACGCCTAGGCGTTTTGATTTACTGTCACGACCGTTGCGGGTTGAACCGCCACCTGTTTTATGTGCCATGATCTTCTCCTATTTCACCGAGATCTCGTCAATTTGCAGACGGGTGTACTGCTGACGGTGACCTTTCTTACGACGATAACGTTTCGAGGGGATATATTTGAAGACAAGAATTTTCTTGCCTTTGAAGTGTTCCACAACCGTGGCTTTGACAGTGGCACCCTGAACTGTAGGTGTGCCCACCTTGATATCTTCCTCATCGGCCACCAAGAGAACCTGATCCAGATCGATCTGAGTCCCCTCTTCAATATGCAGGCGGTCCACTTCAACAGTGGTTCCTGGGACGGCTCGATATTGCTTGCCGCCGCTTTCGACAATAGCGTACATATGTTTCTCCAATCTTCACTTCGCCACTCGGTTCGCGTGTCACCGCCAATGAGAGGGGAAGTTGGGGATAATTTGGTTGGATTGCCTCATTCTTATGAAGCAGCATCTGGTAAATTACACACACTCGCCCCAGCTTCTTTGCCGGGGCTGGGCAATTATACATATATTGGCTACGGCTGTCAAACGCTTTACACAAAAATAATATTACGAATTTCGTATCAAAATATGACAGGTTTCACTACGCAAACCGGACAACATCAGTAATAATTAGATTGTACAAACCCATACACCTATTACAATTTTACAAAGGAGTGATTGAATGCCCGTAAAAGGATGGATCGAAGTTAATGATCTGTACTGTAAAGGATGCGAGTTATGTGTGGAGGCCTGTCCCAAAGATGTACTGGTTTTGGATATGGATCGGCTCACCCCCAAAGGCTACCATCCGGCCAAATTGATCGCAGATGGCTGCACTGGATGCAATATATGTGCAGTTGTTTGCCCGGATGCAGCCATTACGGTCTACCGGGAACCCCGTCAAAATACCAGGGTTGCAGCGGCAACATCCGCGACAGCATAGGAGGTCGATGTGGCAAAGCAACTACTAAAAGGAAACGAAGCCTTCGCCGAGGCAGCAATACGCGCCGGATGTGAAGGTTTTTTTGGCTATCCAATTACACCCTCCACCGAATTTTTGGAGCACATGGCGAAACGCATGCCCGAACTTGGCCGTGCATTTGTTCAAGCTGAAAGTGAAGTGGCAGCGATCAATATGGTTTATGGCGCGGCCTGTACTGGTAAACGCACCATGACCGCTTCATCCAGTCCGGGGGTAAGTTTGATGATGGAAGGAATATCATATATCGCGGGGACAGAGGTACCTGCCGTTATCGTCAATGTGATGCGCGGCGGTCCCGGCCTGGGAAATATCGCGCCTTCACAAGGGGATTACTACCAAATGGTCAAAGGCGGCGGCCATGGAGACTACTTTCCCATCGTATTGGCTCCTGCCAGCGTGCAAGAGGCTATCGATCAAATCGGGCTTGCTTTTGATCTGGCAGATAAATACCGCTCTGTAGTTCATGTCATCGTAGACGGCAATATCGGCCAAATGATGGAGCCTGCCGAACTTCCTCCTATGAAAGAACTTCCCACTAGCTATCCCGATTGGGCCGTCAACGGCGCGGTTGGGCGCAAAGCTCGTAGTCTTTCATCCATTTATATCGACCCGGCCGATGAAGAAGTTTGTAATATCCGCCTGTTACGGCGTTGGATGACAATTGAGAAAAATGAAGTTCGTTATAAAGAGCATCATATGGAAGATGCCGAAATCGCTATCATCGGATTTGGCACCGCCGGACGAGTGGCCTCCTCAGCCATCAACCAAGCCCGTGAAGAAGGCATCAAAGTTGGGCTTTTCCGCCCTATTACTTTAGCCCCTTTACCCAAAAAACAGATTGAAGAGCTATCCAAACGGGTCAAACGGATTTTGGTGGTTGAAATGAACTCTGGCATGATGTTGGATGATATCCAAACCATCGTTCAAGGCCGCGTTCCGATTGAGTTTTACGGACGCATGGGCGGGGTAACTCCCTTCCCAGATGAGATCCTCGATGAAATCCGGCGTGTGGCTCAAAACAAAACAGAAGTAAATGGTATGGCCCGCGAAGAGTGGTTGAATCGTTTAGAGAAAATCATTGAGGGAGGCAAATAATGCTCACCGAACAAAAAACTGCTGATCTTATTTATAAACGGCCTGAATCCCTTTCCCAGACCGTGACCCATTACTGCCCTGGCTGCACCCATGGGACTGCCCATCGTTTGGTTGCCGAAGTCCTCGATGAAATGGGACTCCGCGAAAATACCATTGGTGTAGCTCCAGTTGGCTGCTCGGTGTTTGCCTATAATTATTTCAACACAGATTATGTCGAAGCGGCTCATGGGCGGGCACCAGCAATGGCGACGGGTATCAAACGCGTGTTGCCAAATCGTACGGTCTACACCTATCAAGGTGATGGCGACCTGGCATCCATAGGCATGGCTGAAATCATGCACGCGGCCGCGCGCGGTGAAAACATAACTGTGATCTTTGTCAACAACGCCATTTACGGCATGACCGGCGGGCAAATGGCTCCTACAACCCTGCCAGGGATGAAGACTACCTCATCCCCGCTGGGCCGCGATGTTGAAATGACTGGCTACCCAATCCGTATGTCTGAGATGTTAGCTACCATGGATGGAGCGGGGTATATCGCACGCCGCAGCCTTCATGATCCAGCAAACATCCGTAAATCTAAGAAAGCTATCCGACTGGCTTTCGAAACACAACAGCGCAGCTTAGGCTTCTCGATGGTTGAACTGCTTTCATCCTGCCCAACCAATTGGAAGGTCTCACCCAGCGAAGCACTCAAATTCATCGGTGAGCAGATGGTACCCGTCTTCCCATTAGGCGACTACAAAGTGGTCTCCACAATTTCTGAGCTGAAGGTATAGGAGACTCTCATGGCACAAGAATACTCTATTGTCATCTCGGGTTTTGGCGGGCAAGGAACACTTTTTGCCGGTCAAGTTTTAGCCTACGCCGCTATGGATAATGGTCATCATGTGACTTGGATACCATCTTATGGCCCAGAAATGCGGGGCGGAACAGCCAATTGCACCGTTATTATTTCAGATGAAATAATCGGCTCCCCCGTGACAAGATCTCCTTACGCGGTGATCGCTCTGAATTTGCCTTCTGTCGATAAATACGAAGATGTCATCTTGGAAGGCGGCATCCTGATCGCAAACAAGTCATTGATGAACCGAGATTTGGTGCGCACCGACATCAACGGCATCATGATCCCAGTTAGCGAGATTGCCGAAAAGTTGGGCAATAAACAAATGGCTAATATGGTTTCGGTTGGCGCATTAATGGCTCATCTGCCAGTATTGTCGGTTGAAGCGATCGAAAAAGCACTCAAGGATCATCTTCCCCCCCGCAAACAACAATGGATCCCAGCAAACTCAGAAGCGATCCGTAAAGGATATGAGTTTGCCAAACAGGCGGTAGCAGCCTGACCAAGCGAACAACAGTTAGGTTTGGAAACCTCCGAGATCCCTAAAATCTCGGAGGTTTATGATTTACGGTAAAATAGTGCTCAACCCTTCCCGGAGCGACACCTGCACATGCCCTATCAACTCAAAATTCCTGCCCGCATCAATATCCTGGGCAACCCATCTGATGCCAATGAAGGAGATTTCGCTACAATCTCTGCAGCCGTCAATCTTTTTGCCCACGCCACGATCGAATCAGCCGAAGGCGTCTTCATAGAGCAATTGAAAAATACGTTTACTGGAAAAACTCTCTTGGCCAAACAGGAATACGCGGTATCACAGATACCCTTGCCCTATGATGGGGAACTCGACCTGGTAAAAGGAGGGGTGAATCGTTTATTCAAGTATAGTGCTGAATTTCGGGAAAAGTTATCTCGTACAGGTTTCAAAATTTCTACCTGGACTGATGTTCCCCGCCAATCTGGGTTGGGCGGCTCCACCCTATTTGTTCTACTTACCCTGGGCGGATTGCGCGCCATTTACGACCTCGACCCCCACAAGCACAACGATTATGTGCTCGCTGAATTAACCCAACGTGTAGAAGCTAAAGAGCTTGGTATAACGTGCGGCTACGCGGACCGCTACGTTCCACTTTTTGGCGGTATCGCTTATCTAGATTATCGCGGCAAACTGCACCAGGCTGGCTTACACGAAGAACCATATGTAACTTATGAACGCCTTAGCCCTTGGATTGATGAAATCTCGCTCGTTGCAATTTCAAGCGGCATTCCGCATAATTCTGGTGATGTGCATGGTCAGATGCGCCCACGTTATATCGAGGAGCATGATGCCTGGGTTGAAACGGGTGGAGAAATGCCGCCCATGGTGACATTTATGCGAGGGGCTTGGGAAACAGCCTGGCGCGGCAAAATTGCTTTACTTCAACAAGATTGGAGAACTTTCAGCTCCTTAATGAACGCTAATCATCGCTGGGTCGATAGGATGATGAGTTACTGCGGTTTTGAAGATGGGGCTGGCTGGGCCAATAATATGTTGATTGAAGTGGCCTTAAAAAATGGCGCACTAGGTGCTAAACTAACCGGAGCCGGTGGTGGCGGATCGGTATTCGCACTCCCAGAACCCGGACAGGAACAACGACTCATTGCTGCCTGGGAGCAAGCAATCAACAGTGCTGGTTTGATGAAAGCTCAAATTTATAAACCCAAGGTTTCCAGCCAAGGGTTAGAAATTCTTAAAATCACACATCAATAAAGAAAATGTTTCACTAATGACATCTTATGAATAACCGTCTAATTCCCGTACCCAGCTCAGCAGAAATTCCAATCGCTTATCAAGGCACACCCATCGGACTTCTATTGGAATACCATAATCTCAAACGTGCGTCGGATGTTTACAATAAGGCGGCACTACTGATCGGCATGTGCATGGATAATCGCAAAAGATTGCGCATACCTGACAATTTTGCCTATGTCATTCGAGCCGGTGGCGCTAACCTTCGGTATAGTGAATTTAAGGTTTCATTTGCCATCGCTATCGGTGGTGTGAAGGCGATCGCTTTGGTTGGACACAATAATTGTGGAATGTCAAATGTAACCACAAAGAAAGAGCAATTTGTACAAGGTTTGGTTGAAAATGCAGGCTGGGAAAAAGAAAGTGCTGAGGCACATTTTTTGCAGTTTGCCCCTATGTTCGAAATAGATAATGAGATTAATTTTGTACTGAATGAGACTCACCGTCTGCGCCAGCAGTATCCTCTAATCCAAGTCGCGCCTATGATGTATCTGGTAGAAGACAACCTGCTATATATGATCAAAGAAACATAAGTATTTATCCGAATAGATATTAAGTTAAAGGACAAGTTATTCTATGCAAGCAGTTATTTTAGCTGCAGGGCGCGGCACACGCTTACACCCCATCACTGCAGATCGAACGAAGGCGATGTGCCCAATTGTCGGTAAGCCAATGGTAGAACGCGTGATGGACACATTGGCAGCAAATGGGGTTTCCGAATTCATATTGGTAATCAATCCCGAAGATCTTGAGATTATCGAATATTTCGAAAATAAATCATCAATTAAAGCGAAGATTCAATTTATTGAACAAGCACAGCAGTTGGGAATGGGTCACGCATTGCTGCAAGCAGCCCCTTACATCCGAGATGATTTTATCCTTTCGTCTTGCGACAATTTGGTAGATCAAAACGTAATCAAACGTTTACAAAAAAAATGGGTCAGCAATCCACCTCCAAATGGAATTTTGGCATTGTTGCGAGTAGGACCAGATGAAATCACTCGCATGGGTGTGGTTGAACTCGATGATGATCATAATCGCATTCTTCAAATTATTGAAAAGCCAACCTTAGAAGATGCCCCTTCAAATATCGGCAGCGTACCTATTTATCTGTTTTCTCATCGATTATTGGACTATTTAAGAAAAACTCAGCCTTCTCCGCGGGGGGAATATGAACTCCAAGATGCCATGCAAGAATTGATCGAGAAGGACGGCGATGTCTTTGGGTTAATGCTGCGAGACCGGATTGATTTGACTCATCCTGAAGACTTACTGCGCCTTAATTTGCATTATTTTCAAAATGGAAATCTTCATACTGAAATCAGCACCAAAAACATCAGCCGTGGCACGGAAATCGTAGAACCTGTTTGCATTCAAGCGAATGTAGAAATCGGTGCTCGCTGCACCATTGGCCCCAATGTCTTTATTGAAGATGGGGCCGTCATCGGGGATCGGGCCAAATTAGAAAATTGTGTTATCCTGCGCGGCAGTCAGGTGCAGGCAGACAGCCAAATCAGCAATCAAGTAATTTGGTAGGTAGAAAAGATGAAAAAAATTATCCTGATCGTGTTGGGAAGCCTCGTATTGATCATCGCAATAGCAATGATTTCCTCAAAACCGGCCGAAAAACACCCCTACTATGCGGATGAGTTGAATTATCCGCTGGTGATCGCCCATCAAGGTGGCAATGATCTCTGGCCTGGGAACACCTTATTCGCCATGCAGCAAGCGGACGACTTAGGTGTAGACGTACTCGAAATGGATTTGCATATCACCAAAGATGGTGAGCTGGTATTGATCCATGATGAAACCGTTGACGATACCACCGATGGTACGGGAGTGGTTGAAGAAATGACTCTGGCTGAAATCCAGCAATTGGATGCTGGTTATGATTGGTCACCCGATGACGGGGGTACATATCCTTTTCGAGGGCTAGGGATCACAATTCCCACACTTGAAGAAATCTTTCAAACCTTTCCTGATTACCGCATGACCATCGAAATCAAGAAAACGGAAGGTTCGATGGCTGAACCTTTTTGCGATCTCATCCGCGAATATGAGATGCAAGATCGGCTCGTAGTGGCATCCTTTCACGATGAGCGTATGGATGATTTCCGCCAGGTTTGCCCCGAAGTAGCCACCTCAAGCGCCCGGCAAGAAACAACCACCTTTGTGTTACTCACCAAAGTATTCATGGGCCGGATATACAGCCCACAATTTCAGTCCCTGCAAGTCCCCCGTGAAAACAGCGGTATCACTGTGTTGACTCCATCTTTTGTGCGTGCCGCTCATGAACGTAGTCTCGCTGTCGAACCCTGGACTATTGATAACCCCGATGAAATGCGCCAACTTATTGAGTGGGGCGTGGATGGCATTATGACTGATCGGCCCGACCTGATGTTGGAAGTATTGGGAAGATAGCCTCGAAAGTGAGCAACTGAGTTTTTCAAAAAAACTCAGTTGCTTTTTATTTCCATCCAGGGCAGCAGACACATCGCTCGATCACTCTGCAGCTTAAAACCATCGAAAGCATACTTGATCGCCGCGGAAGGCTCAGCGATGGGCGGTGTTGGCTCTTTAGATGGGAAAAACAAACGAACTCCAGCATCCTCACGCAATTCAGCAATCTCACGAGCTTTCACCAAGGCCTGCTCTAATCCTCCAAGTTCGTCGATCAACCCATACTCAAGTGCCTGCCGCCCGGTCCAAACGCGGCCACCGCCAATAGCGTCGATTGAATCTGTTGTCATATCTCGGCTATCCGCAGCCCGCTCCAGAAACAAACCATAAACCCTTTCAATGCTGTTCCATATTTTGGCGCGTTGAGCATCAGTCCAAGGCTTTTCCGGATCAATAAACAAAGCGGCTTCCCCGCGGGTAATCACATCCCGATTAACAAAAACCCTCTCCAATAATTTACCCAGCGCAAATTTGCCGTAAATGACCCCAATTGACCCGGTGATCGTGTTGGGCTGCGCGTAAATCCGTTGACCAGGAGTGGCAACATAATAGCCACCCGAAGCTGCCGTGGGCCCCATCACCACGAAAACCGGTTTTTTAGCCGTTACTTTGCGCAATGCGGCGCTCATGCTCTCGGAAGCGGTTGCCGAACCGCCGCGTGAATCAACATAAACTACCAGGGCCGCGGCGCGTTTATCAGCCAACACCTGCCGGGCAACCTGGGTAATGCTTAGATCTCCTGCGCGAGTTTCGAAGCCAAAGGGTACCGGCACCGGTGGATCGATTGGCGGTTGCTGGCTGCTGCCATCCACAATCATACCTTCGATGCTCATCAACGCTACATACTTTCCTGGTTTACGTGGCGGCTTGCGCTGCAATTGTCTGAGGGATACGTTCCAAGCCTTCAACGTTGCAGGTTCGGCTTCGCTCCCTAAATAAACCGGCAAATCATCTTCACTCAACAAATCATCCACAAACCCCAATTCTTTAGCATCTAAATCGGTGCAGGGTGTTTGATTAAGTAATTCAAGTGCAGCAGTTTCCTCCAAATTTCGGCCCGCGGCAATCGTGCTCACAATTTCGGCCCAGGCAGATTCAGCCAACCACTCTCCCATTTGCCTTACTTCATCCGACATCTCGCTACGGGTGAACATATCCCCGGCCGATTTGTAAGGTGAGATCTGAATAAAATCGGCTTGGACGCCGATCTTTTCAAGTGCGTCTGCTAAAAAGATGTACTCCCTTGCAATCCCCAGCGGACCAATTTCACCGCCCGGCAACAAAATGATCTCATCCGCGGCACAAGCCAAATAATACTCCCCTAATCCATATCGATACGACCATGTCATCACCTTTTTCCCGGCAAGCTGCAATGTTTGGATATAGCCGCGCAGCACATCGAGTTTTGCCAGCGGCAGCTCAAGGGGGCGGATGTGCAGGACGATGGTTTTGATCCGGGGATCAGCTGCTACTTGCCGAAATTGCTCCCCAAGTTCGAGCAAGCTGACCTTTGGAGGGCGGAAACGCGCCATTATGAAATTTGGAGCGGGTTGCGGGATTTGGGCATAATCTCCACCTAGAATTAATACAACGGTTTCTGGTCCCCGCCCAAAGCGGCGTTTGAGCGTCCCCAGCAGGTAAAAGATATATTTCAACCAGTAGAGTGGGTATGCGAGCATGGTGTAATCCTCCAAAATTATAAAACCTTCCAGGAATCAAAAACTTGGAAGGTTTTAATTTATACCACGTATCTCTAAAACAAAGGACTGGCAGTGGCGGGAAATTATCCCGTTGCACTGCCAGTCCTGAAACCTTCGAAAAGGTAGATTTATTTCTTGTGGGTCAACGCGGCGTGGGCAGCGGCCAAGCGGGCAATGGGCACGCGGAAGGGGGAGCAGCTGACGTAGTTTAGACCAATCAGGTAGCACCACTCGATCGATGAGGGGTCACCACCGTGCTCACCACAGATACCACATTCCAGTTCGGGGCGGGTCGCGCGGCCCTTCTTGACGGTGATATCCATCAATTGACCAACGCCATCGCGGTCGATGGTCTGGAAGGGATTCTGCTCGAGAATGCCATCTTCCACGTATTTGACCAGGAAGTTGCGCTCGGCGTCATCACGGCTGTAGCCAAAGGTGAACTGGGTCAGGTCGTTGGTGCCGAAAGAGAAGAACTCAGTGGTACCAGCGATCTTGTCAGCGGTCAGGCCCGCTCGGGGAATCTCGATCATGGTGCCGAATTTGTAAGCAAACTCAACGCCTTTTTCCTTCATCACGTCAGCGGCAATCTGTTCCAGCTTGGGCTGGATAACTTTCAGTTCGTTGATATGACCGGTCAGGGGGATCATGACCTCGGGGTGCGGTTCGAAACCACGCAGTTTGACATCAGCGGCAGCTTCAAAGATCGCGCGCACTTGCATGGAGACGATTTCGGGCATCATCACGCTCAGGCGGACGCCACGGAGTCCCATCATGGGGTTGCTTTCGTGCAAGGATTCAATATCAGCCAGGAGGGCTTCTTTCTCGGGTACAGATTTCGCCTTTGACTCGGGCGGTGATTACTTCTTCGAGGATCTCACGCTCATCGGGCATGAACTCGTGGAGCGGGGGATCGATCAAGCGGATGATCACGGGCAAGCCGGTCATCGCTTCAAAAAGGCCGTCGAAATCTTCGCGCTGGTAGGGCAGCAGTTTATCGAGGGCTGACTGTCGTTTGGCAACATCGTCACCAGCAAGGATCATATCCTGTACAATGGGCAAGCGCTCGGTTTCGAAGAACATATGCTCGGTGCGGCACAATCCAATACCCTTGGCTCCATAGGAGCGAGCGCGGCGGGCATCTTCGGGATAATCAGCATTGGCCCAAACTTGCAAACCACGAGTCGGCCAGCCGGCGGGGAAATCGCGGATACCTTCGGTGGCGGAAATTTCATCGGCCCAGTCCAACAAGATCAACAGATCGGTTTGCTCTTCCAGAGAAGGAGCAACGGACTCAATTTCACCAACGAAAGCTTCACCGGTGGTGCCGTCAACCGAAATCCAGTCGCCTTCTTTGACAACCAAATCGCCAACACGGATGGTGCGGGCTTCGCCATCGATGCGGGCTTCGGAAGCGCCCACCACACAGGGGATACCAAACTGGCGGGCAACCACTGCTGCGTGGGAGGTAGCACCACCCTCGGTGGTCAAAATTCCTTTAGCAGCCAGCATACCATGCACGTCATCAGGTTTGGTGAAGGGACGCACCATGATGACATCCTGGCCTTCTTCTTTGGCCTTGGCTTCTGCAGTATCGGCATCAAAGTAAGCACGACCTACGGCAGCGCCAGGGGAGGCGTTCACACCGCTGACCAGGAATTTACCAGCTTCTTGGGCCGCAACTTTAGCGGCATCCACAAATTGGGGGTGCAACAAGGTGTCAACCTGTTCCGGCTTCACACGCTTGACTGCAATTTCTTTGCTAATCAGGCCTTCATTTGCCATATCTACCGCAACAGTCACTGCGGCTTTGGCAGTGCGTTTGCCATCACGGGTTTGCAACATCCAAAGTTTGCCGTTTTCAATGGTGAATTCGACATCCTGCATTTCTTTATAGTGCTTTTCCAATTTGGCGCAAACATCCATAAAGTCGGCATAAGCCTGGGGAAGTTCATCAACCATACCAGCCACATCATTCGCATTGCGGGTACCGGCAACCACATCTTCACCTTGGGCGTTCATCAAGTACTCGCCCCAAACTTTTTTCTCGCCTGTGGAGGGATTGCGGGTGAAGGCTACGCCAGTCCCTGAGTTATCCATATTGCCGAAAACCATGGTTTGGATGTTGACACCGGTGCCCAGATCGTGGGCGATGCCAGCCGCGTTGCGGTAATCGATCGCGCGCTTGCCATTCCAGGATTTGAAGACGGCTTCGGTCGCCAGTTTCAACTGCTCGTAGGGATCTTGGGGAAAATCAAAACCTTTGTGCTCTTTGATAACGGCTTTATAAGTTTCGGTGAGGGCTTTCCAGTCATCGGCCGTCATCTCTGTGTCAAGTTTGTAGCCTTTCTTCTCTTTGTAGTGATCAAGAGGTTCTTCGAAGGCTTCATCATCAATATTGAGAACTACGGAACCGAACATATGGACCAGGCGGCGATAAGCGTCATAGACGAAGCGCTCATCCTGGGTCAACTCGACCATGCTCTTGGCGACTTCATCGTTGAGACCGATATTGAGGACAGTGTCCATCATACCGGGCATGGAGAAGACAGCTCCGGAGCGGCAGGAAACCAAAAGGGGATTCTTGGGATCGCCAAATTTCTTTCCGGTTAGTTCTTCTGTCCCTTTCATGGCTTCGAGTTCCTGCTCCCACAAACCTTCAGGAAACTGCTCGCCGGCTGCCAGATAAGCATTACACGCTTCGGTGGAAACAGTAAATCCAGGGGGAACCGGTACACCAATACGGGTCATCTCACCGAGATTGGCACCTTTACCACCCAAGAGGGAGCGCACACCATCCCAACTTCCCTTATATTCTTCGGCCTGTCCAACATCTTTGAACAGGTAAACCCATTTATTTTCAGACATTATTAACCTCCAGGTTATTATTTGTTATTGACTGAATTTTATTTGTATAGACACACAACAAAGCATCCCTGGCTCCATGACAGCCCATGGGGATGCTTATCATTCACTTTATGTGCTTGAAGCACCGCGCCCAAGTTTACCACTAAGAATGGTTTTTCACAAACCCCAAATATTATTAATACGTCTGTGAAGCACAAAATTTACTTATAATATAAAGCTGGAGTGTTCAGAGTTTATTCTTTATTCTAAGGTTGAAATGTGCGATCTACAAATGTTACGCTCTCCAATAAATTTTTGACCAAATACCTAACGAAAAACTTAACCATTTAATACAAAAAATTTGCGAAATCATGATGTCCTAACAGAAATGAAAGGGGTGACTCAAGTACTATTAAGCTATAATTTAGAAAACTAAATTAAATATCGAAAAAGGCAAACCCGGTGAAAACCGGTGACGCAAAGCTATGGGTCTAAGCTCTAAAATTTGGAGTATGATCGCCAGGCTGCCGAAGTATAAATTTTTTCAAAGCTTTGACAGGCCTGGTCAGAAACAGGTCTGTTTTTTTTGTTTTATTAGGAGAGCGCTATGAAAACCAACTCATCATTTGTAAAGATCACATATCTGCTGATCGCATTTGTTTTTATGGCAATGCTAGTTGTTTCCCCTACCAGTTCAGCGCAGATGGCATCAGTAGCTGAATCTTCTTATATTGTGCAAGGCGTCGATACCGATCAGACTGCCAGTCTCGTGGAGAAATATGGCGGCACGGTCACCTCCCGGCTGGAAATCATCAATGGGGTTGGCGCAACGCTCTCAAAAAGCGCAGTCGATGAACTGCTCTCTGAAACCACAATAAAAGCCATCACACCCAATGCACAGATGAAAATCGACAGCACAACTGTTGAGAGTGCATCTCAAGGCAAGAAGAAAACCCCGGAAACCAACTATCCTAATATTACTGGCGCCTCAGCTGTATGGGAAGCCGGGGTAATTGGCGATAATATTGGCGTAGCGATCATCGACACCGGGATTGATAACCACCCAGGATTGAAAAAAGATGAGAATGGCAAAAATGGTCGCATCACAGGGTGGGTAGATTTTGTTCAGGGGAATAAAAAACCCCGAGATCCGAATGGTCATGGTACGCATATTGCAGGTGTGATCGCCAATAGCCAAAAAGGGGCTGATGGCGAGTGGAACGGCGTTGCGCCCGGTGTTGACTTGATCGGTATTCGGGTGGCCAACGGAGAGGGTTTCGCAACCTACGAAAAAGTACTACAGGGCATACAGTGGGCTGTTGAACATCAGGCTGAATACAATATTCGCATTATCAATTTCTCGATGTCAGCTCCGGTTCGATCTCCTTACTGGGGTGACCCAATCAACCAGGCTTTGATGTTTGCCTGGTACAAAGGTATTGTCGTTGTAACCGCAGCTGGCAATACTGGACCCGAAGCTTTATCAGTAGGCGTTCCTGGCAATAACCCGTATCTGATCACGGTAGGTGCTTTTACAGATGCTTACACTCCAGGTGATTGGACAGACGACTATATCCCCAGTTTCTCTTCGGCAGGTCCAACACACGATGGCTTTGTGAAACCAGACCTGATCGCTCCCGGTGGTCACATCGTCTCCACCATGGGGTCAAAGAGCAAACTGGCAAAAGAAAATCCCGATAACAGGGTTGGAAAAGATTACTTCCAAATGGCAGGTACCTCTCAATCAGCCGGAGTAGTGAGCGGCATTGCTGCGCTCATGCTTGCGAACAATCCCGATCTATCACCAAGCATGGTCAAATATCGCCTACAGGCTTCGGCGATCCCGCAGGTAAACTTACAAACTGGCGAATCCGGTTACAGTGTCTGGCAGCAAGGTGCAGGGCGAGTTTTTGCTCCTCTCGCCGTTTTTGCCGATATCGCAGGCGGTCCCTCCGATACTGAGTTGGACCTTATGGCTGACTTAAATAACGAAGTTCATTATGTGGGTTATAGCTATCGAGATGAAGCTGGTTTATACCGGTTATATGGAATTGATGATAGTTGGGCTGGCGGCGCAGGTGTATGGGATGGCGAATCCATCCACCCCGACGGAGCCTTTTGGACAGATGGCGGCTTCTGGACCGACGCCGGTTTCTGGACAGATGGCAGCCTTTGGAGTGTTGCCGGAATCCTGACGAATGGCGGTTTCTGGACTGATGGCGCTTTCTGGACCGATGGTGCCTTTTGGACAGATGGCAGCTTCTGGACGGATGCTGGTTTTTGGACGGATGGAGGGTTCTGGACCGACGGTGCTTTCTGGACGGACGGAGCCTTCTGGACCGACGGCGCTTTCTGGACGGATGGGGCCTTCTGGACGGATGGTGCTTTCTGGACGGACGGGACCTTCTGGACGGATGGAGGCTTCTGGACTGACGGAGCCTTCTGGACAGATGGCGGCTTCTGGACGGATGGAGGGTTCTGGACCGATGGGGCCTTCTGGACGGATGGAGCCTTTTGGACCGATGGGGCCTTTTGGACGGACGGCGGCTTTTGGACAGCCGGCGGCGGTTTCTGGACGGGCGGTGCTTTCTGGACGGACAGTGCTTTCTGGACGGACAGTGCTTTCTGGACGGACGGGTTTCTGGACCGATACAGCTGGTGGGTTCTGGACAGATGGTGGTTTTTGGACCGACGGTGGCTTTTGGACGGATGGCGCTTTCTGGACCGATGGAGTCTTCTGGACGGACGCAGGCTTCTGGACGGATGCAGGCTTCTGGACCGATACCTTAATAAATAATAATGATTAGATCGATCAGAACAAATTGATAAAAAGGTGGCCGCTATGGCCACCTTTTCTTTTTACGCATCTGCATCCTAAAAATTACTGATTTTTAGATGATCGAGGAAATTTCCGTCAATGCCAGCTTAGTTCTTTGGGAATCTAACTGGGCACCAATTTCACCAAACAACTTAACCGCTTCTTCAAAATAACCAACTGCTTTTTCATTATGGTTTTGGGCAGCAGCCAAACATCCTAATTGATAAAGTGACCGCCCAATATTTAATCGACTTCTTAGTTTTTGGAATACATCCAGACTTCGCTGTAAATCATCTTCAGCCTGCTCCCAGTCTTGCATTTGGATGGCAAGCATCCCCCTAAATCGGAATAACTCACCTCGCTGGAGTGCAGGAAGAGTTGTTTGTTTTTTGGCAAACTCTTCTGCAATTTCGTCAACTTTTTCAGCCCAAAACACCGCTTGTATCAGATCTGATTTACCAATTGCTGTTTCTCCGATTAAGCGATAAATATTCAATAGTTGGTCATTAGCTCCAAGTTCTTCAAAAGCAGGGATTACTTCAATCAGAATTTTGGTGGCTTTATCCCAATCCTCTTGAACCAGATAAAGCTCGCCAATATTCTTTTGGGCTTCTATCATGAGTGAAGTGAAGCCAATCTGGCGTGCCAATTCAAATGCACCGTGAAGCGATTTTTCAGCTTCTCCCAACTCACCACGCATAATATACAACCAGCCCAAATTATTGTGGGCTACGGCGATCCCTTCAACTTGTCCTAAGCGGGTAACCAATTCAAAATTCCGTTTTAAATCTGCTAGAGCATCATCGAAAAGGCCCATCTCGATTTCTAAATTCCCCAGATTATTAGATGAAGACGCTAATCCTGCAACATCACCAATCGATTCACGGATCGAAATGCTGTTTCGCAAATATTCGGCTGCTCGATCCCAATCACCCTGGAAATAGGCGACCCCTCCCAGGCGATTATAAATCGAGGCAATCACACCATAATCCTTCGAATCAACCACTAAATCCAGCGCTTGTTCGAGGGTTTCGCCTGCCGCTTCAAAATTCCCTCGTCGGAAATGGATCCAGCCAATATCGTTCCATACTTCTGCCTGTTCTGTTGGGTTATCAGTGGGGCAACGATCCAAAACCTGATTAGACTTTGAGAGATATTCCAGAGCCTGATCATACTCTGCTTGACGCAGATATGTCCGGCAAATATTGCGATACAGCTTCACAACAGATTGGGTATTCTTACAATCTTCTTGAGCGATATAATCTTGTGCTTTTCGATAATGCTCACGGGCATTTTCATATTCACCACTGAAAGCCAGTGCATTTCCCAACCCTAGATGCACGTCAAAAGCCTGGATATTTTCAAATTCAACTTGGGAAAGGGTATTGAGGGCTTGTTGGAAATATTCTCGAGCCTGTTCATTAATAAAATCTCGGGAAGATTTTTGTCCCGCCAAGATCAAATAATATAAGGCTCGATCTAACTGGGGGCTCCAAGAATAATGGCGAGCTAGCAAATATATATATTCACTTAAACGATCTGCGTACAAAACTTCAATCGCTTCCCCTACCGAACCATGGAGTTCGCTGCGATCCCGGCGCAACAGGGTGCTGTAGATCGCAGCGGAAGTGAGTGCATGCCGAAACGCAAAATCAGCCTGGTGTAAATCAATATGAGGAATAATAAAACCTCGTTCTGCTAAAAGCAGTAGTTGGTCTTCGATCCAACTACTGCTGAGCCCCGCTAAAACAAATTCGACCAATGCAACGCTAAACTCGCGTCCGATGACAGCCGCAACTTGCAAGATTCGGCGCTGCGGTTGATCCAGCCGATCAAAACGAGCCAATATGAGAGCCTGTAAATTGTCAGGGACACCGATCGATGAAATATCTGCTTCAGGGTAAAGTCGCCAGCGGATGCCATCTTTATAGAGGATAGCGTCATCAATCAACATACGAAGAATTTCTTCGAGATAAAACGGATTACCCGCAGCTCGCTGCACAATTTGTTCTTTTAATTCAAGGGGCAATTCAGGGATGGTAAGCAATTGAAATAATAACTGCTCACTCACATCTTCTGATAGCTTTGTCAATTGAATGAGAAGATAGCGGTCCTGAATACGTTTTTGTGCTTGCTCTAAAATTTGGGTCAGGCTATCATCTTCAACGGGGCGGGAAATTCCACAAATAAAGAGCGAAGTTGAACGGACAGAATCCAACATAAAACGGAGCAGGTCTAGTGAAGCGTTATCCGCCCAATGCAAATCATCTAAGATCAATAAAACAGGCTGTCGCGTACTTTCGGCAACAAACAGATCACGAACGGCGATGAAAATCTGCTGACGCAGTTGATCGGCATCCAATTGACTGATCCGTGCGGCGGCCGTCGCGCTGCTCGGTTTCAGAGAAAGGAGATGTTCGATATAAGGTATGATTTCATTTGCCCGGTCCCCTAAAATTATTTCGGATCGCTCAGCCAACCGGGCGCGCACCTGGGCTTCTGGCGCGTTTGCTGAAACGCCCAAATAATTTCGCATCAAATCAAAGAAGATCCAATAAGCGACAGAGCGGCGGTAGGTCAAGCTTTGACCTTCGTAAATACTGATAGATTGCTGATCCATTTGCGATTTCAACTCGGAAAGCAGCCGACTTTTGCCAATGCCAGCTTCGCCAAAAATCATCGCGAAACCGCCAGCCGGTTCGCTTTCCATTTTTAGAACGGCTTGTTTCAGTTGATTGAGTTCATCATCTCGCCCAACCATAGGCGAAGTCAAACCCTCTACACCTCGCACGCGCCCAGGTCGATCTTTGAGTCCGATCACCTGGTAACCGGTTACTTTGCGTTGAATACCCTTCAATGCTAAAGTCGGTACAGTCTGGTAATCAAAGAGCATTTGGGTTTGGCGGTACACACTTTCACTCACCAAAATCACACCCGAGCCTGCGGCCTCCTCCAGGCGGTGGGCTAAATTGACGGTATCGCCAATGGCAGTGTAATCCATGAGCATATTTGAACCCATACCACCGACAATCACGGTTCCTGAATGCAGACCAATATGCATTTCGAGGGCATGCCCCAGGCGTGGTCCCACCTTTTGATTAAATTCAGCTAAACCCGATTGCATATCCAGGGCTGCAAGTACCGCCAACTCGGCGTTATTTTCATGCCCAATAGGTGCGCCGAACAAAGCCATTAACCCATCACCAACAATCTTATCCACGATGCCATCAAATTTATAAACCGAGCTGACCAGCATATTGATGTACTCTTGAATAATTTCGTAGAGGTCTTCACTATCGATAGTTTCTGCTAAACGCGTATAATCGGTGAGATCGACAAAAAGTACGGTTACATTTTTACGTTGCCCCGCTGCTTGTAACCCCGCTTTACGGAATCGCTCGATTAAGTCTGCCCCCATCATAACCCCCAAATTTGAAGCTGAACCTGAATCTACAGGCGCAGGCGCGTCTTCTGGCAAACGCGTTCCGCAATTTCCACAAAAGCGCATCCCTGGAGGATTGTTGAAACCACACGCCTGACAATGGGTCGACATGACAATGCAATTTATATCACAGGCTAGATGCCATGTCAGCAAAAAATGGTTTACAAAATTATTAGGAATCAAAAAGACACCCGCCAAAACGGTTAGCAGGAGTCCTTTTATTTCTGAAATTTTCGAGACTATTCCTGGCCTGAGCAATTACAAATTTACTATGGAACCAGTTGGACGATGGCAAAACTTTGGCCAGGGATAACATCAAAGGGTATGTATACAGAAAATCCACCATTTGGGCTAATTTCCGGGGGCGTGGGATTCTCTAAACCCCAAAGAGAGATTGCCTCAACTGGACCTGTGAGGGGTCCCGATTCCAAAGTGAGAGCATAATCCCCGGCAGCCATGTCGTTGGGGTGCATATTCACCACCACCAGGACGAACTCATCTTCTGTATAGCGCAAATATGCATAAATTCGAGCGCCGCCGGAATCAATCAGGGTCCAATCTCCCTTGAGTAAAGCTTCGTGTTCGTTGCGCAACCCAATCAGTGTGCGGTAATGATTCAATAGCAATTCGGGATCATCGGTCTGATTGGCTATGTTAACTTCCTTATAGTCCAAGGAAGGGGCTTGCCAGGGAATCCCAGTAGTGAACCCTGCCCCAATATTTTCACCATGCCACTGCATCGGACGCCGGATGTCTTCGTGAGGGCCAGAGCCTTTCATGCCGATCTCTTCGCCATAATAAACAAAGGGGACTCCGGGCGAGGTCAGCAGCATGGTGGCGGCCAGTTTTGCTGTGGTAACATCTCGCAGTTGTGACATCACTCGATCTTGATCGTGGTTCGACAAGAAAGTTGCATATTGGTTGGGCGGAAATTCTTCGACCATGGTTGTCATTTCTGTAACCACAGGCAAATTTAGCGGTCCTTTTGAAGCTGCAATAAACGCTTCTGCCAAATCGAAGGCAAAGGCTATATCCACCTGATCACCGGTATATTTCAACACCGTATCCGTTGATGACCATACTTCGCCAACGGTAAAGGCATTCGGGTTGACACGCTTATAAAATTGATGGTAAGCCTGCAGCCAGGCATGCGTTTCTGGTGTGCTCTCCAAGGCTGCTCCATTTTCAATGAGATATTTGATCGCATCCAGGCGGAAACCATCCGTTTGCATTTCTTCGAGCCAGAATCGATTTATATCGTAAAACGTTTCTGTCACTTCTTCATTGCGGAAATTCATATCTGGCATCTCGCTCCAAAAAAGAGCATAATAATACCCACTGGCGGTCGTGTACCAGACTGGTTGATCCCAGGGGCCGCGAAAACCAGGGTTTTCAGCTTCCCACACATACCAATCGCGGAACTCTGGATTTTCGGCTTCCGATTCCACAAACCAGGGATTTTGGCTGCTACTGTGGTTCATCACCAAATCGACAATCACATAAATGCCGCGGGCATGCGCTTCTTCGACCAATCGAATAAAATCTTCATTGCTGCCATACTCTTGATCGACGGTATAGTAATCGACCACATCATAACCATGATAGCTGGGTGACTCAGTGATGGGCATCAACCAGATACCCGTCACACCAAGGTCATCTGTGGTGGAAGGGTCACCATCGTTAAGATAATCGAGTTTTTCGATCAGGCCGTTCAAATCACCAACCCCATCCCCATCGCTATCGTAAAAACTTCGCACGAAAATCTCATAGAACACGGTTTCGTTCCACCAATTTTCAGTCGTGATTGGTGGTTCCAAAGTTGCAGTTGGCGCGGGAGTAGCGGTTGGCGGTTCCACAGTAGCAGTGAGTTCTGTTGTAGTTGTAGGAGCAGCCGTTGGTGAGACTGGAACCGGGGTTTCAGTCGCATCCGCAGTGCAGGCTACCAGAACAATAACCACGATCACACATACAAATAAATTTTTTAGAAATTTCATCATCACCCTTTTTGTGTTAGCAGCACCAAAGCTTGTTGGGCTGATACAGTTAAATTCAAAATACCATTTTCGAGCCGATACTCGCTGGTTCCCTCATATGGACCGACCTGGGACAAAGTATGGATTGCTCCTTTTACAGGGATTTGACGCTCAGCCGTTTCTTTCCCAGCATTGAAAACCATCACAGCCCGCTGCCCACTCAACTCCCGTTCGAAGGCGTAAACCATCCCTTCGGCATATAGTTGGCGGAAAGACCCAGTCCGAAAAACTGGGTGCTGGTTACGCAGTTCAGCTGCGCGCTGATAAAATTTTAGCAAATCTTGATCCCATTTTTCCTGCTCAGCCCAAGGGAAAGCTTCACGGCAGTAAGGGTCTCCAGCCGACGACAAGCCGATTTCATCCCCATAATAAATGCACGGCGCGCCAGGCATGGTCATCTGAAAAAGCACGGCCAATTGTAAAGCCCGACGGTCTTCGCCCAAAAGATGCAGCGCCCGGGGCATATCGTGGCTGTCGAGCAAATTGAGCTGGGCAAAATTTATTTCCCAATTATAAAAATTGTGCATTTGATCGATGTTAGCTGCTAAGGTGGGGGCGTCAATGGGCTGCATGATGATATGCTCGTGATGCCATTCATCCCGCAGCGAAAATGCACCAAAAAAGGGGAGGGCATTACGGGTGAAAACATAATTCATGACTGCATCAAACTGATCCCCTTGCAGCCAGCGCATGGCAGGGAACCAGATTTCCCCGCAGATATAGGCCTCCGGGTTGGCTGCCTTGACAACCTGGCGGAATTCCTGCCAGAAAAATCGTCATCAATATCGTTCGGCACATCCAGTCGCCAGCCATCGATGCCAAAATCGATCCAGTAACGGGCAACCTCAAAGAGGTAATCCCGTACACCGGGGTTATCCGTGTTAAATTCTGGCAACGCAGGCAAATTCGCCCATCCCGCGTAATTCATCGGCCGATCAGGGTCGCTGGAATAAGGGCGCAGCGGCCAATCTTTGATTACGAACCAATCCAAATAAGGAGAATTTCCCCCATTTTCAAGAATATGGTGAAAAGCCCAAAAACCGCGGCTGGCATGGTTAAAAACCCCATCCAAAACAACGCGCATCTCACGGGCATGGGCTTCATCGAGCAATTCACGTAATGCAGCGTTGCCACCTAGAAGCGGGTCGACCTGCAAATAATCAAAGGCATGATAGCGATGGTTGGCTGCAGACGAAAATATGGGATTCAGATATAACGCGGTAATCCCGAGGGATTGCAAATAATCTAATTTATCGACGATCCCATACAAATCCCCGCCTTGAAACCCTTGTTCTTCGGGAGGGGAACCCCAGGGTTTGAAGTTGATCCCGCGGGGATGTTTCATCCTTGGGCTTCTTGCAAACCGATCGGGAAAGATTTGATAAAAAATGGCGTGTTTGACCCATTCAGGTGTTTGAATCTGCATTGCGGTCAAAAATTCCTTTCAGATTTGTGAAATTATTGGCCACCAACGGGAAGGCCGGAGGGAACTGCTGTTGGGATGAGATGAGATAAATCCTGGGCAGTGGGCGAAGTGAGTGATCCCATAAAAGCCATCAGATCGGAAACCTGTTCATCGCTGAGTCCGATGACTTTTGAGGGTGCTGAAGAGCAGGTCAATTGTGCGGTAATTACTTCAGGATCACTAAAAATTAAATCACGGAACTCTGGCGCCAGTTGGGTTGGATCATAATTTTTCAATGATGTCTCTGGATCCAAGTGATGGCGCAGTGCCCCTTCGAGTGAAGTAAAGGTGCCGTTATGCATCCAGGGACCGGTGATCGCAACGTTGCGCAGAGGCGGGGTGCGGAAGGCGAACAGATCACAGTCATCACCGGTTTCGCGAGCCCGGCCAAAATCAAGGGGTTCTTCCATCCCTTTTCCGGGTCCTAGATGGGGAACTGCCAAATTATAAAAATTCCAATCTGAAAAATGAGTCCCTGAATGACAATCTGCGCAGCCCGCTTCGCTATAAAAAAGGACTGCACCGCGCTTGGCTTGTTCTGAGAGGGCTTGCCGGTTTCCTCGCAGATATTCATCCCAGGGACTGTCGGTGAAGGTGAATGCCGCGGTTTCGTAAGCGGCTAAAGCATTGGCTGCATGTTGGAAGCCAAGCATATCTACTGGCTCATTTGGAAAAGCGGCTTCGAATAACTTCAAATACTCTGGTATAGCAAATAGCCGCCGCATGATGGTATCCCAAATTCTCTCAGGAGAGGTGTCTTTGATCCGGGCTAACTCGTTGGGTTGACCGAAGATATCGGTATCGCCGCGATCACCGCGCATCTCATCCCGCGATGTCACCGGGAACATGGCCTGCACTGCCAGAACATTATCTAAGCCATCTGGCAGGCGATCCCGGGCCGGGTTTTCGAAACCTTCAAATTTATTACCTTCGATGCGGCCATCCCAAAACATCGTTTCCCATTCGGAGAAACCCAAGTTGTATACCGGGTTGGCGTTGCGTGGGACAAACTCACGATCTGCACCCAAAACACGGGCTGCACCCGTTCCATGCCCACCAGTTCCCACAGGGAGCGAAAGACCATCACCCGTACCAAAAACGGGATGGTGGCAGGTGACGCAGGCGGTATCGCGATTGCCGCTCAGTTCGGGGTCCCAATACAGCATCTCACCCAAAGCAACCATATCTTTTGACGGCATTGGGGGCATTTCCAAGGCGGTGACATCTGTTTCAGAGAGCAGATCAGCCAACTGCGAATCCAGGTCTTGTTTTCGATCAAAAGCAGCGCAGGCAGAAATCACCAGCACAAAACCGCATAACACCAAAAGCAGAATTCCAACAGAGGGAGTCACCACCCGTTCTAAATTATGGAAGATACTGAGTAACCGGGGATAAAGCAGCCAAACGGCGGTGATGGAATATAAAGCAATTGCAATAAATTGGATAGATCGAGCAGGCCAACCCAGTTTTGGGCTGCTCTCAGTATGGATGGATGCAGCAGGCTTCAAATCTGTCTCACCATCCACCGGGTAGCGCAGGGTGTAACGTTGATCCCCGGAGATATTCTCAAAGATTTGGCGCACACCATCAGGCCAGACGACAACCAGTTTCGTGACTTGTTCCGAGTTTCCCAGACCAAAATGAAGGGCGAGCTCGTTGCCTGATCCCATACTGGAACCGTTGGTGACTTCGCCCATTTGGGAGGCACCATCTTCGGTTGTCAAGTAAACCCGTGTGCCCACAGCATCTCGATTTACCAGCCCTGCACCGATCAACTCCACCGTAAGCCAATAGTTTTTAGGACCGGCAATTCCCTCATTGCGATAAAGACGATATCCATCAACATGGTTGCCGATCACAAAATCGACGCGGCCATCCTTATCGTAATCGGCGGTGGCAACACCAATCGTGCCGCCTACATCAGAAGCACCGGTATCACACGCAACGCGCGAAAATGTACCATCCGCGTTATTGTGGAAGAGGATATTGCCCGGTATCGTATGTCGATCCATTTTCATGGCTACGGCGAGATAAAGATCACGCCAGCCATCATTGTCATAATCCAGGAAGGCGGCACCCCAGCCCACACTTTCAGGAGTTTCGACACCCGCGGGTAAGGCAACGTTTTCAAAGGTGCCGTCCAGTTGATTTTGCAGCAAAACCATCGGGCCTGCATTGGTGAAGTAGATATCGAGATCGCCATCGTTATCGTAATCTGCAGAGGCAATACCCATGCCCATCACGCGCTGATCAACACCCGCTTCTTCTGAAATTTCGGTAAAGCACCACCCTTTGCAGCCAGGGCCATCATTGCGCCAGAGTACGTTTCCAATGCCATTGATAAATTGATCGTTGACCAGATAAATATCCAAATCGCCATCATTGTCAAAATCCAAGAAGCTGGCGGCATGTCCAGCTCCCATTGTTTGAGCGCCTAAATAAGTAGTGATATTTTCGAAAGTACCATCGCCCTGATTGCGGTACAGATGATCAGAATCTCCGTACATGGGACGACCGCAGTCAGGATAGCACGACCAATTGGTCACGTAAAGGTCAAGATATCCATCCTGGTCAAAATCCCCCCAGGAGGCCGATTTACCATCCGCGGGGTCTGCAACCCCAGCTAACTCAGTGACATCTTCAAAGCTGCGCCCTTCCAAATTGCGGAACAAAACATTTAGTCCACGGCTGACCACATAAAGGTCCTTCCAGCCATCGTTATCGTAATCAGCAAAGGTGACCCCGGTGCTCTCCAAATCAGGGAGTGCGACGCTTTCGACCAGTTCAGAAATAACGAAGGTACCATTTCCTTCGTTGTGATAAAGGACATTAGGGCCATCGGTGTCGGTCACATAAAGGTCAAGCCAGCCATCGTTATCGTAATCGCCCCAGGCCTGGCCGATTGCCTTTGTCGTACCAAGACGGTTGTGCGTTATCCCTACAGAGCGGCTGACATCTATAAAAATTTCTTTCTTAGAAGATTCCTCTGCACCGACACGCGAAATGTAGCCCTGCTGAAGCAACAGGGCTACGAAAATCACGAATAGGGTGGTAGGGATTCGGACCCAACGCATCGGTCTATCCCTTGACAGCACCTCGAGTCAGACCACCAACGACTTGATCTTGCAAGGCGATATAAATGATCATGATGGGCAGGGCGCCGATCAAAGCACCAACTGAGAAAGGTCCCCATTTTTGGGAGAACTGCCCCGAGGTAAAGATTTGCAAGCCGACCATCAATGTATATTGGGGTTGAGATTTCAACAAAATACGGGCGAGAACAAAGTCACCATAGGTGCCAATGAAACTCAAGATGCCGACCACCACCAGAATGGGTCGCAGCAGCGGCAGGATTAAGCGGGTAAATATCATCCAGTGAGAGGCGCCGTCTACCATGGCGGATTCGTCAATATCACGCGGGATAGTATCCAGGTAACCTTTCATCAGCCAGATATTCATACCCATCGCGCCACCCATATACACCAGGATCAACCCCGCATGGGTATTTAAACCGAGTCTGGGGATGATATCACCCACCTCGGCGATCATCAGGAATATGGCTACCAGCGCAAGGATATTGGGGAAGACCTGAATCAGCAGAATCGCTTTGAGGATCATTTGGCGTCCCGTAAACCGGAAGCGTGAAAAAGCAAAGGCAGCCATCGTGGTGATTGAGAGGGATAGAATCGTGGAGATGCTGGCAATCTTGATCGAGTTCCACCACCAAGTCCAGAATGGGAAAATGTATTTTCCCTCAGGGATTGGCGGGAATATATCAGTTCCGAAGATGTCAACAGCGAGATCACGTATGGCAGAGCCTGCGGGGGGCAGCAGAATATAAAAATTGTCGAACCCCCAGTTATCAGGAATCAGTTTCGCAGTTGCCAATGAGTTAGCTGGATTGAGCGCCGATGAGATAATCCACAGCACCGGGAAAATCGCAAAGAAAATCAAAATCCCGGCAATTATCAGTCGAATAACAATGCTGGCCCGTCGTTTGAATTCTTTTGATTGGGTAAAACGTTGAACACCAGAATAACTAGACATTTTCGCTTACCTCCTCCCACATATTGGTGTATCTAAACTGAACGATCGTCAGTAAAGCCACCACAAAGAAGAGCACAATCGTAATCGCGGAGGCAAAACCATACTGCACACCGCGTCCGCCGCCAGAGAAGGCTAATTGGTAAACAAAGCTGATCAGAATATCCGTGTGACCAGCCCGCACCGAAGCGCCTGCAATTGGCGGGCCACCTTGAATGAAGAGATAGATCAGGTTGAAGTTATTAAAATTATAAATATAGGAGGCAAGCAACAGCGGGCCAACTGATACTAACAAGAGCGGCAGGGTAATTTTTCGGAACTGCATCCAACTATTGGCCCCATCAACTTGTGCTGCTTCATAAAGGTCAGAGGGGATCGATTGCAGAGCACCCGAACAAATCAACATAAAATACGGATATCCCAGCCACAAGTTTACGATCAAGATGGCAATCTTAGCCCAGGTGGCGTGCGTGAACCAGGGGATTGCCACACCAAAGAGGTCCATCAAAGTCCGATTGATAACGCCCACTTCGGGGTTCATCATACCACGCCAAATGATGATGGTAATCAGAGCTGGAATAGTATATGGAATGATGAGTAATGTTCGAATGGTTTTCTTGAAGGGAAATTCAGCGTCATTATACAAAATGGCAATCGCCAAACCTAAAAAGAAAGTACTCAACACACTAATCGTGGGAAAAATGAAGTTCCAGATCGTAATCCGCAACAAGGGACCGCGAACTGCTGGACTGGTAAAGAAAGTTTTAAAGTTCTCCCAACCAATAATCGCACGGAAACCTGGGATGATCTGATCCCCGTTGGCAGCTGTAAAGGTGCCATCAATATTTTCGTAGACGGTTTCGGATTGCAGATCGAAGATCGTGTCGGTCTCTTCACCGTAAGTATACCGAGGTCTCAATTCTGCTGCTTCAGATGGGGAGCGGATTTGAACGGTCTGGGGAGGCACACCGAATAGAATATTGGGCAAATCTTGATCTGTTGTAGCGAGGATGGCGTTTAGACGTTGAAAACCTTCAATGGAAACGGGGATGCCGGTAGCATCGAGTTCACCGACCCCATTTTCACCCGGCACACCTGGTTGAAGTTCTTCCCCGGGCTTGGCTAAAAAAGCGCTGTCATCAGCATCTTGCAGCCAGAGGGCATATTGACCAGCTTCAGATTTGAAAGCTGTCCAACCATAAGCTTTGCCTTCTTCGGGCAAATAGTTCCTGGTTAATATTTGATCTAGGGCCTGCTCTTTCGTAAGAAGATGTCCATCCCCATAATTGGTAAAGGCAATACTGACCGTGAAGATAATCGGATAAATGACAAAAATTATCATTAAGGAAAGCCCGGTCACCATCCACCTTAATGGAGCAAGTCGAGGCACCAAAAAAACAGCATTCACCAGCAACCCAACAACAGCCATGACAGCAGTTAGCGAATAGAAACCATTCCGAAGTGCTTGAGAGATAAACCAAATAATAAAAGTATCAAAGGCTAAGAGCCCTAAAATCCGAATTATGCCTGTCTGGGTAAACCAGCCAGAACTGTTACCCGTGGTAGATGTGTTAGACGCCATTCGATTCGGCCCTCCACAAAACAAAAAAAAGGAGATCAGGGGGATTACCCCCTGATCTCCTAGAGAACAAAACAACTACTCAGTAACAATCTCCAAGAGATTGGTTTCAGGATCGTAGGTGAAGGTCACGGTGCCATCGGCAGCCATGGTGAAAGCATAGTTATCGCCATCGGCGACACCATCAACACCATAGTTGGTGGTCCAGCCGCCATCGAGGGCAACCTTAGCCTCGTAGTCACCGGCGGGGAGATCGAAAGTACCGGTGAATTTACCATCGACTTCAGCGAGGGCACTGCCTTCGCAGGCCGGATCCCAATCGCCTTCACAGGCGCCAGAGGCAGCCTGCCAGGAACCGGGAACGTTGACCATACCCAGAGCGGCGCCGCCAATAAGAGCACGAATCTGCTCACCGGCAACACCAAGGGCTTCTTCAGAAGCCTGTTCACCCTGCATAATCAATACGATTGCATCGTTCCAGGAACCCCAGACAGAGCCCATTTCAGGGATCGCGGGCATAGAGGTCGCATTTGTACCAGCAACGCCAAAAGCCAGCAAGTATGGATCATCTGTAGCATCCAAAACAGGTTGGTAAGCCGAAGGTCGATTGCCAGCAACATAAAGCTAAGTCATGACTTCTTCAGTGGCCACGAACTCAGTCAAGAAAGCTTGAGCCAGCAAGGCGTTCTCACTGAAAGCGTTGACGATAAAGATCTGAACGCCCGAGAAGGGGAATCCTTCAACTTCAGCACTGGGGAAGTTGGTGATGGCGAAGGGAATACCGGATTCCTGAATGCGGTCCAGAGCCCAAGGGCCAGCCATCAAGAAGGGAACCTCACCTGTCTCAAAGAGTACGTGGGCGGTGTCCCAATCGGTGCTGTCACTGATGAAGCCATCTGCAACGGCATCTTGTAGCCATTGACCAGCAGCGATCATACCTGGGCTGTCGACACCCAGATCTTCAGGATTGTAGTTACCTGCATCATCCTTACCGAAGATATAGCCGCCATAGGCCGTCATCAGGGGATACGCATCGTAGGTCGTGCCGCTAAGGCCCATACCAAAGGTAACAGAACCATCCGCTTGCAAAGCTTTTCCAATGGTTAAAACCTCGTCCCAGGTAGTGGGGGGTTCGGGAACCAGATCGGTATTGTAGAAGAAACCCAAGTTCTCAGTTGCGTAGGGCATCCCATAGAGCACGCCATCATAGGTGGCAGCGCCCAACGAACCAGCAACGAAATTGTCGGCTTTAGCACCTAAATCCAAGGGAGCCAAGAGACCACTGGCAACCATAGCGCCTGCCTGGTCATGAGGGACGATAGTAATATCGGGGCCTTCACCAGCAGGGGCCGCGATGGGGAACTGTTCGTTGATACCAGAAACTTCTTCAACGATCACTTCCACATTGTAAGCAGCCAGGAAATCATCAGCCAACTCGCTCAAAATGGCTGAGCGGGTATCGTCTGCCCAAATGCGCAGGGTGGCAACAGGCTCTTCCATCGGTTCTTCGGTGGGTTCTTCCATCGGTGCTTCGGTGGGTTCTTCCATCGGTTCTTCGGTGGGTTCTTCCATCGGCTCTTCCATGGGTTCTTCGGTGGGTTCTTCCATCGGTGCTTCGGTGGCGGTTTCCTGGCCGCCACAGGCAACCAAAACCATAGATGCGATCACCAACATGGAAATCAAAAGTAATAATTTTTTAGTCATCTCTACTTCTCCTTTTTTTAGAATAAATTTTTATTTGGAAGCATTGTTTGAGAGATGGATAAACAATGCCAACTTGTGGTAAACGATAAAACTTGTTTTGGATTTGGTGCAATATTTCCGAGCATCACCTCCTTATTATAAATAGGCGGTTTCGACGAGTGTTTTCAATGCTAGTGAGAGAGCCTGCACAACAGCTCCCATTCCGGATGAGCGCCGTCCGAGAACGGCAGCAGTAATTCGAACGACACGGGCGGCAGCAGGTAAGCTGCGAGTCGCGGCTGACTGTCGGATGGGTTCCAGCAATAAATCTCCCATCTGAGCAACACCACCGCCAATAACAATCATACTTGGATTAACCACATTAATTAAATTGGCGATCGCGATCCCCAAATACTGTCCCGCATTCGAAATTATTTCTTGAGCGACTAAATCCCCTTTACGGGCTTCCAAAGCAACATCCAGGGCCGTAATCTTATCAACCGATTTGATGGAAGCCAATTCAGTCCGTTTTCCTGAACGGACCGCACCCTTAGCCTGATCGGCAATCGCACGTCCTCCGGCAAGAGCTTCGAGACAACCACGATTTCCACAAGTGCACATGGGGCCAAATTCGTTAATCGTGATATGCCCAATTTCGCCTGCACTTCCAGTGGTACCACTATAAATTTGCCCGTTCAAGAGCATGCCAGCGCCAATTCCGAAACCCACTTTGATGAATAACAGATCTTGTTCAGAACGTCCAGCACCATAAGCCCACTCACCTAAGGCACCAAGTTCGGCATCATTATTAAGTGTAATAGGGTGTCCCCATAAAGTTTGAAGGTGTGACTGGATGGGAAAACCATCCCACCCTGGCATAATGGGAGGTGCAACAACTCCACCCGCTTCAGATACTACCGGTCCCGGAACCCCAACCCCAATAGCTACAATATCATCAAGAGAAAATTGGTTTTGCTCTAAAAATACTTTTACCTGCTGATCAACTTCCTGCAGGCCAAGATTGGGACCCATACTAATATCAAAAGGATACTCTTCTTCAGCAATTACTCGGGCAGAAAAATCTGCCAGCACCAATCCTAAATGCGTGGCCCCAATATCTATCCCCAAAATATAACCGCACGCAGGGTTAATTTCCAACATAACCGCTCTTCGCCCGCCTGTTGAGGGTCCATTGGCTGCTTCGCGGATAATATCAATCGCGATTAAATCGTTTACAATTGAGCTGACAGCCGCGCGACTAAGCCCCATCTTCCGAGCCAAATCAGCCCGGGAAATTCCCTGGGGAGTAAAACGAATATGGTTCAACAACAAAATTTTGTTATGAGTCTTTACATTCGTTGTCGTCGAGTAGCCATTTCCAGAAATCAAATTCGTTTTCCTGTCGAAAAGTTGGGATTTTAGATCAAAAATTATAACACCAAGAAAACCTTTGTCAAGAAGGTTAACATTTACCCATTATTTTGTTAATTGTCTGAACTATACCGGGAGTTTTTGGAGGATTTACAATGACATACCACCATTTAGCTGGAGTATATTCTGCAGCACTAACCCCGTTACGGGAAGATTATGCGCCAGATTTTGAAGCGATTCCACAGCTCTTGAGTTTTTTAGCCAAACGAGGGTGCCACGGTGCATTGCTCCTCGGTACGACGGGTGAAGGACCATCCTTTGATGCAACCGAAAGGATTGAAATATTTAAAGCTGGACTCAAAGTTCGACAACAGCACCCGGATTTTCGACTGCTTGCAGGAACAGGTACACCAAGTCTCACTGAAACGATCCATTTGACGAAGTCCGCTTTCGATTTGGGGTTTGATGGAGCAGTGGTGCTGCCGCCATATTATTTTCATCAGGCTGACGACAAGGGGCTTTTGGCCTGGTTCCAAAATTTGATCGATAGCGCAGTACCGGAGGACGGCTGCATTTTCGGATATCACTTCCCCGCCCAATCGAAAATGCCCCTCTCCCTGGATTTGTTAGCTAATCTCAAAGATAAATTCCCCGATCAATTTGCCGGGATCAAAGATTCGACTGGTGATCCCCAGTTTTCCCAAATTTTAGGCAAGCGCTTCGGGAGAGACCTCATCGTACTCACCGGGAATGACGCGCTGCTCTCGCATGCACTCGAACATCAAGCCTCTGGCTGCATCACAGCCATGAGCAACTTATTCTCTCCTGATCTGAGGTTGATCTGGGATGCTCATCAACTGGGGGAAAACGCGAACAAAGCACAAAAGCGATTAAATGCTCAACGAGATGTATTGAGCAAATACACACCTTATGCTGCGTCAATTAAAGCGCTGATTTCTCAGCTTCATGATTTTCCCCGCTGGGCAGTACGACCACCCTTGCAGCCGCTTCAGGCAGATCGATTTGAAAAAGCTGTTCAAGAATTTGCCCAAATATAGTTTAATGGTAAACCCCAATGGTTATTAACGAACATTCTTATTACAAACAAACGGGCAGCCTTTACCCGCTGGATATCCGGCATAATGCGAAAGAGCGGACATTTTTTGCTCCGTCACCCAGTGGCGTAATTCGGATGCGCGTGTTTACGGAACCTGGTTTCGAAGAAGTAGCCGTTGTTTTCAACGATGGCGCGCCTCAGGCACAAAAACTCACCCTGTGGGCTGAAACGGAACGTTTTCAATATTGGCAAGGGGAAATCCAGCCGACAACACTCCGCTTTTATTACCATATCGCCCTTAAACATAAAAACGGCAAGGTTGCTTACCACGGACCTACAGGGACCACTGGCGCAGCCGAGTTCTATTTCCAAGTCGATCTAAACCAGTATCCACAATTTGAAACGCCTAGATGGATGCGCGGGGCTGTCATGTATCAAATTTTCCCCGAACGGTTTGCTAACGGCAACGAAGCGCTCAATCCACCTGGGGCAGACCCTTGGGGATCATTGCCCACCCCCCACCAATTTCAGGGCGGTGATCTCATTGGAATCCGCAAAAATCTTGGTTACCTCGAAGATTTAGGGGTAGAGGTGCTCTACCTGAATCCCATCTTTACCTCGCCATCCAATCATAAATACGACTGTGTTGATTACTATCATATCGATCCAGCCTTCGGGGGCAATCAGGCCCTGGTAGATTTGGTGGAGGCCTTGCATCAACGCGGGATGAAGATCATCTTAGATGCATCTTTCAACCACTGCCATCCAAATTTCTTCGCGTTCAGAGACATTGTCGAAAATGGGCCAGCCTCTAAATATTGGAGCTGGTTCACCGTGTATGATTACCCGCTCAACGTTCAGGTGCGGCATCATCTGATTCCTTCGGATCAACAGAGCCGCATAAAAGATTTCGAGGAATGGTTTAAACGCTTTGAAGAAACCACCGGAATCCCGGTTATCTCTGTGGATACGGACGGCCCACTCATAGAGCCATCTTATGATGCCTGGATGAATGTTTTGAGCATGCCGGAGTTGAATCTCAGCAACCCAGAAACACGGCGATACTTTTTGGATGTGACCCGTTATTGGATTGAAGAATACAAAATTGATGGTTGGCGCATGGATGTGGTGCCTTTTGTGACCCCGGATTTTTGGGAGGATTACCGACAAGCCGCAAAAGCGGCCAACCCTGAAGCCGTTCTGCTATCCGAAGTTTGGGGCAATGCTTCTCATTGGCTGCAAGGCAATACTTTTGACGGCACCATGAATTATACGTTCCGATGGCTGGCTTTGGAGTATTTTGCCAAAGCTAATTTAGATACGAAAACTTTCCTTGATGGCTGTAAAGCGATGTTGATGATGTACTCTGATGATATTTCACAGGTCGGACAGAATTTACTGTCGTCGCATGATACCCCTCGCCTTTTAAACGAAGCCGGTGAAGAAATCCAGCGTTTTCGGCTGGCAAGCTTTTTCCAATTGACCATGCCGGGTGCACCTAGCATTTATTATGGGGACGAAATCGGGATGAGCGGTGGTCGTGATCCCGACTGTCGGCGGGCTTTTCCCTGGCATGACCGCGATTCTTGGGATCTGAATACACAGCACTTTATTCGAGAGCTTATCCAACTCAAAAAAAACATTTCCGCTTTGCGGAATGGTGATTGGGAAGCCGTCTGGGAGAGTGCTGAAGCATTGGCTTACTTACGCGTCGATGATCAACAGCAAGTGCTGGTCATCATCAGCAGGGAGGCAGCCATCGAGAATGTCGTAATCCCTGTCGAAACACAAAATCCCCACCTTCTTTTTGGCAAAATCAATTTCGAGAATCATCATAATGGATTCAAGATCAACTATCAAGCTCCCTGGTCAGGATCAATTTTCTTGTGCTGAATGTGTACAAAATAGCGCATTTATTAACTACACGCAGCCTAAAGCCACACGCTAAAATCCTAAGTAATCGTGTAAAAACAACTTCCCGAAAAAGGACTGGCTGTGCTTAGAGCACAGCCAGTCTTACCAGGAACAAATTCTTGGATGCATACTAAGGATTCATGTTATCATGGGCAAACTTGATTTTTTGGTAATTTCGCATTGTCAGCCTTATGACCGAAAATAAACTCCCCGAATCCAACCCGGAAGAACCCACCGATCAAACCTTTCAGCCGATTGATTCTAAAATAGGTGATGATCTCCAGCCTGTGCGCTCAATTGAGCCGGATGAAACCGTGGACCTGGAAACTTCTATAGGCCAAATAGAAGATATTGATGCGGGTGAAGAAGCGAACGATCTCGATCAAGATGGTTCATCAACTGGCCAGCCAGCGCCCCCGCCGCCTCCAGAAAATAATCGCCGCAAGATTGCCCTAATCATCGCTTACTGGGTGATTGCTGGTTTATGTTTGCTAATTACCATTGGATTGGTTATTCTGATTACAAATCCAAAGGGTATCTCCCAAGAAAACACACCGACACCCGACCTCACACTCACTTTACAGGCTGCCATACTAACAGCCGCTCCGCGGACCTTTACCTTTACACCATCCCCGGTGCCCAGCTCCACGCCAATCCCTTCGTCAACCTGGACACCTCTCCCAACGCTCACACCCAGCATCTCGCCGACGCCAACCACCACCGGAACGGTCACTCCAAAACCACCTCCACCTACTTTAACCCCGGCAAGACCGCGTGAGGAGGCCGAGGCTTTTGAAATTGCTGAATGGCTGCCACAGGATTTTAATTATGTCATCGCTCTAGCAGAAGACTATCCCAACACATTACCCGAAGATCAACGCGGCCCAAATAACCGAGATTATTACGCCGCTTACAGTTACGCGACCATCTTGCAAGACGAGGCCTTACTCCAATATCCAAATGCCTTTGAAGCTCCAAATTGGGATTGGGAGCTAGCTTATAATCTGGCGCGCACCAGCAACCCGCAGGCTGTTGTGCGTTATGCATCTTTGGTCAACGCAGCATACAATACTGAAGGCGTGCAAATTGGGAATTTGGAAGGTTGGATTCGTCAAAATGATCCCCGCTTGTGGCTCGAGACATTTAAACGTCCTGCAATTGGCGATAATCTCAAAAATCAACTGCTCAAACTCAATGCTGAAGGCGGCAGCGCCTATCTCTGGCTGGTAGAAACTGAAAATGGAACTACGGTTTATCCTTTGAGCAGTGAATTCAATTTTCCAGAAAAAATTCTCCCAGACCAATACTGGAGCGATATCACCCGAGACAGCATCGAAGAATTAGTCATTTACAACCCCGATGCACCGATCCGGGAGATCGAATTTCCACGTGTCTTCGACCTTAATCAAAACCCACCTCAAAAATTAAACTTCACCCCAAATCAGGATTTTGACATTGGCTTGAAAAACCAGTATCTCTGGGACTCGGTCGTAGGCGAAGATGGTGGTGAGGATTTACGCTATACCGCCACCGTTTACCCGCCGTGCCCGGTAACCATCTACCACACTTACCAATGGAACGGCACGTGGATTGAGCGTAACCGAACCGATTATGGGATCAGGCCAGTATCTGGCATTGTTAGTTTCTGCGAATTGGTCATCAATCAGGCCGCATGGGTTTGGGGACCGGAGACTGCGATCCCTTTAATGGAAACCCTGCTCCCAGATTGGCCGCCCACGGGCACATCTGAGCCGCGTACTTACCCAGCAGATGCAAAAGATGAGTGGCGTTACCGCCTCGGGATCTATAATGCCTTAATTGGCGATACGATTACAGCAGATGATTATTTTCAGGATTTGATCGACAACCCCACAATACCCGGCAGCCGTTGGGTGATCCCCGCCCAGAAATTTCAAACGGGCCTGGAATCCCCAGAAGGAATCTATCAGGCCTGTATTCCCTCTGAATTTTGCAACCAACGGCTGGCCTTCGAAAATATGGTCGCAGCCATCCCTCCCAATGCCCCCCACGATATTTTATATTATCTCACTACGCTGGGAGGTGTCTCCATCCGGTTCACTTACGAATTTGATTTTGAAGGTGATGGCAACCCAGAGCGTTATATCACTTTCCGGCATCACCCTGATCAAAAACTGGAATTCTGGATTTTGGCTGAAAACCTGATTGGCGCTGAAGGAAAAGGTGGATACACAGCACTCTTTGTGGATACCATCGATGTTAGTTCACCAATCTTGACACGCTATGTCACCCGCCAGGGTATTTCAATCGTCTGGCTGAACGCCCAGCAATCTTTTACTTTGGGACGGTTTACAGGGACAGATGAAGTTTTTACCATCCTTTACCCGCCCAGTTATTTTTATTCAGATTACACCATCGAAGCGGTGGACAGTGCCATCAATGCATTACTCTCAGGGGCTGCTCCCCTGCCCATCCGAGGTGAACTAGTTGCGTTACGACGATCAGAGAATTTCGCCTGTCTCAACAATGATGACTGCGCCTACTACTACTACACCCTCGGACTGGCCAATCAACTCGGATTGGACGAGGCCGGGGCCGTTGATAGTTATCTATTTATCTGGAATGAATACCCCAACTCACCCTTCACTTATATGGCGCGCCTTAAATTGGCCTACAAACCTGGGTTTGGCCCGCCGCCTACCTTTACGCCGACACCCACTAATACAGCGACGGCAACCCAAACACCGACGTTCACACTCACGCCAACGTTGACACATACACCAGGCCCATCGCCGACTCCGACGCTAACAAATACGCCTGGCCCATCCCCAACACCAACCGATACCGCCACCATAACACCGACGCCTACTGAAACAGATACACCTACCGCAACCAATACTGCGACAGAAACGGCTACACCTACCGCGACCGATACGCAAACAACAGGATACTAAAAGTTAGTACAATTGCTCTATGAATAATATTTGGAGATTGATCAAAACCCAACCCGCATCCGGTGCCTGGAATATGGCTGTCGATGAAGCCATCCTCGAAGCCATTGGTCGAGGTGAGGTAAAGCCAACTCTACGACTCTACGCCTGGGAACCAGCCTGTCTTTCCCTCGGTTACGCGCAACCCCTTGCGGATGCCGATCTCCAAGTCCTAGCAACCGAGGGCTGGGATATTGTTCGAAGAGCGACCGGCGGACGTGCGATCCTGCACACTGATGAGTTGACGTATTCCGTCGCTGGACCGCAAGATGAGCCTCGATTGACGGGCGGTGTGTTGGAGAGTTATCGACGTCTCAGCGAGGCTTTATTGGCTGCTCTCCTCAAGCTGGGGCTCCCAGCCGAGGCGCTGCCCCAACCCATAACACCAGGGGCCAATGGCTCATCTAAAGAACCTGTTTGCTTTGAGGTACCCTCCAATTACGAAATCACCGTCCACAGAAAAAAACTGATCGGCAGCGCACAGGCGCGGAAAAAGGAAGGTGTACTGCAACACGGAACACTGCCGTTGTTTGGGGATTTAACGCGTATCACTCAGGTACTTACTTACTCCACTGATGAGGAACGCCAAACTGTTGCCCAACGTTTGCTGACCCGCGCAACTAACGTTGAAATGGTGCTCGATCGAGCGGTGAGTTGGGAAGAGGCCGCGGAAGCTTTTGCCTGGGCATTCACGGAAACCCTTAATTTAAAACTCGAACCCGCGGAACTTACCCTCACAGAAAAATCAAGGGCTGAAGAACTGGTAAAAGAAAAATACGCCCATCCCAGTTGGAACAAGCGTATCTAAAAACTTAGGTTGTTAGAAGGAAAATTGAGAGATTATTCCTGCACAAAAATAACCCGAGGATACCCCAATGTTTGGAATAGTCGTAGGAGATAATACTCTGCGTTGGTCCGGGCTAAATCGAGGATGCCGTCTTCAGTGGCGGTTTTTTCAATTTCTTCTTCCGCAGCCTGGCGGGCTAAAGTTTCGAGGTCAATATTCCCTTTCGTGAACAAACCGGTATCCCGATCGTAAACGTAGGATTTATCGTTATCCAGGGTGGCGATAAAAATTTGCGGTTCGGGCAATCGCACATAAAGGGTACCAGCATCCAGCCATAAATCATCCTCACCCAAATCGGCCAGATCAACCCCTGCGATCACAGTCCCGTGGGCTACAAAGATTAAGCGGTCTCCGAATAAGATCGCTAAATCTCGCTGACCGCTGTCGGCGGTGACAACTTTTTCAATCGAATATTGGATGGTTTCCAACCGCGCCAGGGTACGTACATCGTGAATGATACTCACCGGATCTGGCAAAATCGTTGGTGTTGGATTGAGCACTTCCGCTATCTGGGTGGCCAAGCCGCCGGTCATCGAGGCCACATCATCCACGGGTTGGACAGCCCTGTCAGCAGCATCGCTGACGGTCTGTGTCATATCCTGCACGGCAGAAATCACAAAGAATGCCGATACCGCAACAATCACTAAAAGACCAATAACTAAAACCCAAAATTTTGTATCTTTCATGCTTTGAATTATACTTGGAATTCAAAATGGAAAATTAGAAGATCATTATGGCCCTTGGTATTCTCACTCTTCAAATCGATATCCCAGGCTGCCAATCTTTGAAAGACAAACGCAGCCGGCTCAAGCCGCTTTTGACGCGCCTGCACCGTGAGTTCAACATCTCAGTAGCCGAAATCGATCATCACGATGCCTGGCAAAGTGCCGTGATCGCATGTGCACTGATCAGCAACAGCACCAGCCACACCCACCGTGCTTTGCAAGGTGTACTCGACTGGGTGGAAAATTACTGGCCAGATGTGACCGTAATTGACGATCGAATTGAAATAATCTAACCCGAATTTTCAGAAAAAGATGGAGGCAATATGGACTTAAAACTCAAAGGCAAGAAGGCACTAATCACGGGTGCCAGCCAGGGTTTGGGATTTGCTACGGCCCGAGGATTGGCTTCCGAGGGATGTGATCTGGTCATCAGCAGCCGCAATTCAGAAAAACTGGGGAGCGCGGCTCAAGCTTTGGATAAAGAAACGGGGACCAATATCACCTCCATTTCAGGTGATGTGACCGATTCCGCCTTTGCCCCAAATTTGATTGAGAAAACCGTGGCGATACTCGGTGGTTTAGATTTGATGGTCACAAATGCTGGAGGCCCGCCCGCGGGAAAATTCGAGGATTTTGATGATGCCGCCTGGCAGCAGGCAGTGGAGCTTTCTTTTCTCAGTCACGTTCGTTTAGTCCGAGCTGCTTTGCCATACCTGCGTAAATCTAAAACTCCGAGTGTGCTCACGATAACATCGATCACCGTCAAAGAACCTTTGCCAAATTTAATCCTTTCAAACAGCGTACGTATGGCAACCGCGGGGTTGACCAAATCACTGGCACAGGAATTGGGGCCGGAGGGAGTTCGTTTTAATTCGATATTGCCTGGTTGGACAGAAACGGAACGCGTGAAAAACCTAATGGATCACCGCGCTCAAGTCAATGGTACAGACCCCAAGGAAGAATTTAAGAAACAGTCTGCGGCCATTCCCCTGGGAAGGATGGGCACCCCCGATGAATTTGCGAACACAGCTGTATTTTTACTATCCCCCGCAGCCAGCTATATCACGGGGGTGATGCTGCAAGTGGATGGCGGGCTGTACAGCGGAACGCTGTGATTTATCAGCACAGAATTAGCGCTGGGAACGAGATCACCCCTCCCCCAGGTTTGAGCATTCTCACATTTAGCCATGTTCAGCCCAACAGATTCTTCGGTTTTCCAAACAAGGGGTTTTTCAATCCTCACATCCTGTGTTGGCGTTGATCCTGGTTGGTTATCCGCCTGACAACTCAAGAAAAGCAGCGTAATCCAAAGAAGATTGAATAATAACGCTGCTACGATTACAAAGGTGTTTTTCCGTGCCGGGGGTTTTTGACCCATGCTGATCTCCCAAAGGATAAAAAAAGACTGTCCTCATTGGATGACAGTCTTGTGGTTTTCACAATTACCAATTTTACTGTAGGTGGAGGACAACTTTTCCTTCCACCCAGAGTTCTTCTAAGCGGTAATAATCGCGCCGCTCAGGAGAAAAGAGATGCACAATTACACCGCCATAATCAGCCAGCACCCAACCTGTTTTAGGATCACCCTCAACCCTCGAGCGAATATTGTGCTCTGTGCGTAATTCACGTTGAACAGAACTGGCCAAAGCATCAAGCATGCGATCACTGGTACCAGAACAAATCACAAAATAATCCGCGATGGTGGTTACGTCGCGGATATCTAATAACAAAATGTTCTCACCTTGTTTCTCTTCGAGAACATCAACTATTTTATGGGCAATTTCTAAATTATCCAGTTTGAAAATCTCCTCTCATCTTTTTATTTCTCCTGATGGATCCCAACCAAATTTTCCATTGGAGCGCTAAACATTTTAGTATAAACCGCCCCGGTTGGCAATAAATCGCTTTTATATAAATGTACCGCCTGTACACGAGCCACACCCAAAAAACCAATTTTACTTTCGCTTAAAACATCTCCGATCTTTCGCACTTCATCGGGGGAAGCATTGCGGGAAACGCGCCCCAAGGTTAAGATGAGGAAAAAATTCCCGTTTGTCTTTCGAGTACCCTACTTTTATTGCGCTGGATTCGATCCCACGTTGAAGCGTGATAAGTTCCGGTGGGCCTTCAACGCCAACCCAAAGCACCCGGGGACGGCGAATTTTAGGGAAAGCTCCTAACCTGCCAATGCTGATTTCCATCGGCTTTTGTGCCATAACCTCAGCACTAAGAATTTCTTGAAGAACATTCAAATTTTTGAGTGAAACGTCACCCAAAAATTTTAGCGTAAGATGAATATTGGAAACCGGAACCCAACGGATGCATTTTTCCCCTACTTGTTCTTTTAGTTCTGCTGATACCTGCTCTAAACAATCCTGTACATCGGGCGGCAGATCGATAGCGATAAAAGCCCGGATTACTGACATAAGTTCTGACTTCCTTTTATTTACCCGGTTTCATTTGGTGCAGATTCAATCACCTGACGAACCGCGGCATTCAAATCTTTAAAGGCAACTGGCTTCGTAAGATAAACATTGGCTCCGGCATCCAAACCATTTTTGATATCGGATGGAAGGCTTTTTGCGGAAACCACAATCACTGGAATTTGTTCTAAGCGAGGATCACGTCGGAGAAAACGCAGCACTTCGAGACCGGATAAATCGGGCATCATGACATCCAGTACAACCGCATCCGGGATTTCATGTGAGATCAGCGCAATTGCCGGGGTGCCGCCATACGATTTGAGCACGTGATGACCACTCAAACGCATCATCTCTGCAAACATCTCTGCGGTATCTGGTTCGTCTTCGACAATAACAATCTTTTTGGCTTCCATGTTCGTCACTAGAGTTCTCCACTAACATATGCACCCATCATAATATACTTTTTAACTTTGGGGCAACAATAACAATTTTACAATGAAAATAGCATAATAAAGACAAGAAAACAAGAGCAATAGGTACTAATTTCTACAAAATGGGACATACTACCTACAAGTTTATCCGGGACGAAAGCGGTGATAATCTTCGAGGGTATCCAAATCTTGAATCACTGACGGGGTCGCTACTTCCACATAACAGATATCCGCGGTATGCCTGTTCAAAAATTCCCGCAAGGTATCCGGAGGCTGCAGTTCTAATAATTCATTCCACGATGTGCGCCCCACCAACCAGGGGTGACCGCGACGCATTTGATAACTGGGCACGACCAAATAAGTTTCTCGTTGATAAGCAGCCAAAACCTTTTCAACAACGGCTTTTTCGATCTGTGGTTGATCACCTAAAACCACTAAAGCAGCTTCCACCGTATCACGTAGGGCATTTATCCCGATTTGTAACGTGCGGGTCATTTCACCATTCGCAAAATCCGGATTGTAAACGATGCGCACCGGCAATCCCTTGAGTACAGATTCAATTTTGTTTCGCTCCTCGCCAGCGACAACGACAATATCATCCACGCCTGATGAGGTCAAAACATCCACCACCTGGCCAATAACCGTAATCTCTCCCCAGGGCAAGACCATTTTGGGGCGGCCCATGCGCTGTGACCGCCCGGCAGCCAATACTACAGCTCCAATCATAGTTCCATCTCTAATAAACGCGCATAATCTTGAGGCGTATCCACATCCAAAAGGGACAGATCATCTTGCCAAGGAATCCAATGCACAGGATATTTAGAGAACAACTGCCGCCCGCCAGATTTCCCAGAAAGCGATAGCAAATCATCAAAAGTGACCCGATCAAATAATACGGGATTGGCGCGCTGCCCATCAATTATGGGTCCTGTAATTGGATGCAAATTTTGAGCATGGTTTTCTACCAAAGTGCGGATAAGCGGAATTGAAATTTGGGGTTGGTCAGCTAACAAAAAAAGGATGCCCCCGCTTTGAGTGTTTACTGACTCGGCCCCTACTTTTACCGATGTCCCTTGCCCTTGCTGCCAATCTGAATTGTAGACAATTTCAACTGGAAGGTCCGCTAGAGCCTGCCGAATGGTATCAATTTCAGCACCACAAACCACAACCACCCGATCCAATTCGGCTTGCAGAGCCTTTTGAACCACATGCCTGATCAGGGGTTTGCCATGCCAATCCAACAGTTGTTTTGGGCTTCCAAAACGTCGAGACTCACCCGCAGCCAGGACCACAGCGGCTATCGGTTCATGAACGGCATAAATTTCCGTGAGTGGTTGAAGCGAACTGATGATGACAGCATCAAATTTTGGAAGAAGTTTAGATTTTAGGGCAACAGCCTGGGATTGTAACTCCGGTGAGTCCGCTTGATTTAGCAGAGCAATGCGCCGCGCCCCTGCTGGAATATTCTTCAGACCACCCTCTGGGTGGGCCATTCCCTGAGCCAGCGAATCGAGGGTGATCTTTTCGCCCAACCGCAGCCCAGAGAGAGATGCAAAAATCTTGGGCCGGTGCACCCATTCCGATGTGAGTGGTTTTCCCAATCCGCTGAGGCCAGCGACAACCACAACAAGATCAGTAAATTTGGGAATTGGCGGTTCGTGATCTGCTGGCGTTTTGAGGGGCAATTGCCGCGAACCATCAGCTTCGATCAACAGCGGAACTTGATGCGATTCTGCCAGGGATTGGATGCGATCTAACCATTCTACGGATAGACCCAAAGTCCGGGTCGAGTCGCTCGCAAGTGGCCCCGTCAGCAAAACAATTCCAGGTGGAAGTTCTGTTGCAAGATCATCCAATATTGCCTCGTCCACGAAGAAATGTTGGTCCGCCAAGGACAATTGATCTGCGGAAAGGTGTGTGGCCGCAGTCATCAAAATGGGTCCGGCCAATTCCCGGGCACACTGGAACATGGCCGTAGTTTTACCGCCCGCACCTACAAAAGCCACTCGTGGAGGGAAGGCAGTTTGAGTGAGACGCAAAGCCTAAATCAACGCCATAAACGCACGCGAATTTCGGGCCGGGTGAGCAGCGCTTCGAGCACACCACCGCCAATCGCCAACGATTTTTCAGACACATGGTTGGTGAAGCGCGGGTCATTTCGAGGGTCAATATCCCCAACTTTCAGGCCGGATTTGATGCGCAAATCATCATGAAGCAAACCCCGCAAAATCCCATCGAAGGGAGCAACAATTTCATGATTTCCAACTTTGGCGATGACCTGGCCCTTTTGAATCTGACCGCCAATTTCAACCTGCGTGCGAAACAACCCACCGGACGGTGCGCGCAGGACGCGGTCATTCTGATGTTTGGCCACGGTTCCGGGGATGCCGGTATCCGGTTCGGGGGCACCATCCCATATCACGCGGCCCAAAAAATGACCCCGGTTGGTTTCGATGGCGGCGTGACAGTTCTCGCCAGCAATAAATCCAGGGCCAAGGCCGATGACAAGAGGAGCGGCTTTGATTGATAAATCAGGGGGACGTTTTGTCATGCGAGCGTCAATGACCACAAGGGGCATTTGGAGCGATGAACTGGACGCCGAAATTTTTTTACCATCAGGATCAATCAAAACAGGAATTTCACTCCGTGACATGACCGATTCAACTTCGCTGACACTCCCCACTAAACGAGCCGTGGTATTTTCAACGGTAAATTTGCCCCGGTAAACCGCCTCAGCAAAAGAAACCAGCCGCCGCACAGCCAGAGGCTGCGGATGCTCGGCAATCAGTAAATTCAGGCCAACTCGATGCAGCCGCAGAGCTACACCGCTGGCGAGATCACCGCCGCCGCGAATCAGGATGTAAGATTTGGGTTTCGTCACAATGGAAAAGATTTTAGCACGGGAGAAAGCGGCGCGTCAACGCAGCAAACTATCGAATCACGCCGCGCACAATGACTTCACCGTCACGCCACTCCGCAGAAGTGAAGCGCACAGGCAGCAAATCGGCGCGCTGAAGCTGCACCTGAACCTCCCGTTCGATGCCTTCGCGAATAGGCGCTGGGAGTGGAATGCTCAACTCGAGGATATCGACAATGGGCAGGCCATCTTCGAGCGTAATACTGGCTTTCCCCCCAACATGCACGCGCAATCCCGTGATGGTGGCATCTCCTTCGCCGGCAATATAATCGGGCGTGATCTCAATCTGAGGGTGCGCGAAGGGTATCTGAGGCCAGCGCTGCAGATACCAGGTGATCGTTTGCTCAGCTTCCAATTCGGTCAGCGTGACTTCCCAGGTCTCACCCGAATGCTCTCCAGAGTAAATATAATTCAACAACTCTTCAATTTCGGGGTCGCGGATCGGATCGACCACATAAGCGGCTGAGGACGCTGAAATGACCTGCGCCCAGGCAAATGCGTTTGCAATTACGAGGACAACCGCTATCCAAAGATTCCAGCGAGGTGATTTTAATCGGCTCATCGGCTCACTCCCAATCATCCATAGTATCTTGCCAGATTTTTAAACTTTCACGCTTGCGTTCCACAACCACGCCGATAATCACCAGCAACAGGCCGATAATGCCAAAAGTAACCCATTGGTTGATATGCTGCAAAGCGTTTAGGAGTTGCCCAATCGTTGCCAAAATTACGCCCACGATACCCGCATAAAAGAAGCGGCGTAAACGTCGGGCACTGCCCCACCAAAAAGCCAACAATCCCATCCCCCCCATGAGCAGCGCGAAACCCCAGCCAAAGACCAAAGTTTGCCAGAAGAGCGAACCCAATATCAATGAAATCGCGGCGTAATCCAGCCAACGAGCCAGCGAACGATTGCCATGACCCCATTCGAGATATGCAACCCCCAGTAAATATAACCCGGCGGGGATCGCATACCAATGCAACTGGCGCAAATCATCCCACTGCTGTAAATAAAAGGCGTAGATCATCCAACCAGATAACAACATCCCAACGGCGAGATATCCCAGCCACAAGCGCCGGAACATCACCGCGGTCGTCAGATAGAGCAGCCCCAAGATGGATAAAACCCTCACAACCATGACGACCGTATCTACATCCACGATTTCGCGGAAAGGGATTCCCAGCAGTGCACGCGCAGACCAGGCGACTAAATCGATTCCCAGGATAACGGTCAGGAGCACAACCCCAAAAGAGAGGATCAAACCAGAAATTTGAAGGGGGAATTCCCAAATTTTTAACCATCCGGGCATTGGGATTTTTCCCGTTTCCCCGCTGCCGCGTCGTTTGATCACCGTCAAAATATAACCTGTAACAACATAGCCCAGCGCTAGATAAGCGTACGCCACTGGCAATCCCTGCCCAGGGTCAGTGAACGATTGCAACCATTGAGTCAAAACCACGACACCTAAGATGGTGCCCAAATACGCCAGCCCCCGAGACCGCCAGGCTGAAGCCAAAACTGCAATGATGAGAATATTAATCAAAGTTACCAGGGCTCCAGCATCTCTGCCGCCCAAACTGGAAATCTGCGCCATAAAAACACCGCCCAGCAAAAACAAGTAAAGCGGGCGTGACCAACCAAAGAAAAATTTTCCAGGCAGAAGGGGAGAACCTTCGCTCCAGCGGCCTTGAACCCAAAGAGCGGTCAGGGTGGTACCCAACAAAATCGGGGCAAAGCGCTGCCAGGCATATGCCGGATACTGCCACCAATCCCACCAATCCAGGAGAAAACCCCATGCCAGATAGATGGCTCCAGTCAATGCGACCAACCAAATCCGCAGCCGGAAACGATAGATGGCCCAGGCAAAGATTGGCACCATCAACGCGAAACTCAAAGCGATCAGGTCTGCGCGTCCGTGAGCAAAAAATGGACTCAGGCAGGCAAACCCAAAACCAAGCAGGTAAAGGGGCAAGGCCCACCACTTCAACAGGCGATCCGCTAGAGCTTTCAACCACTTTTTAGGATAAGCCCAGGGGAAATCATTCCAGTCATCAAATCGTCGATCTAGCAGCCATCCCAGTCCCAGGGCAATTACAGCCCCAGGGAAGAGCGCTAATCCGTAGAATTCCGGAGAAATTCCTAATTGACGGATCCCCGCACCATAAGGAACAACAACCAATAAGCTGGCTAAAGTCAGGATCAATGGTTTCCGCAGCCAGAACGCAGTGAGCGTATATAAAATTACCGCACCTAAATAACCCCAGAACGCGCCAACTTCATCCCGGCTGGAGGGGGGAAGCCCAGCGAAAATCAGGAGCAATCCGACGGCTAAGACAGCATTGCTATATTTGGTGAGTTTCGCTCGCCGCACAAGCCAGGCTTGCGATAAGTAGATCGCGGCTAATCCAATCAGCCACCAGCCCCGGCGATCAAAAGGAATCTCTCTCAAATCCAGCGAAATCCACAGGGAAAGGGGAAAAAGCCCCGCCGCCGGATAGATCCAGAGCGAATTTCGGAAGAGCCATGCTGAGATGATCATCAAGATGGCATCATAAAGCAAGACCATCGAAAGCAGCCCGGGCAGGTGCAGCACCAGCAGCGTGCCAATGAACAAGCAGAGATAACCCGTCAGATAAGCCGGCAGCCCATACCACCCACGAAGCACATCTTTGGGGGCGCACTTTTCCAACCACTGGCCTACGCCCAATCCAATCGGGGCAAACAGCAATAGCAACAAACCATAATGCTCACCTCTCGCCACGGGGAGCAACCAGCCCATTCCATATAGGAACCAGATCGGGATCAGGACTATTGCCGGGTACAGGTATTTTGTCGCAGTGAACGGTGAGTTTGGCGTGTCAGTCCGTTTTGCATTTCGATGATCGAGCCAGGCGGCAAATCCATAAAACGCAATTGCCAGTCCGAAACTGTAGCGGCTGGTCAAGTTATCCCCCAGCCCCCATAACAGCGAAAGGGGAATCAAAATATTGGCAATTATTTTTAGCGGCAAAGCGTAAGCTTGATCCCAGCGATTAAGTCGTAAACCAATCAGGAATAAGAGCCAGGCCAGGATGATCCAACTGACGGCGAAGCCTGCTTCTGTCAACTGGTAGGATGTGAACCAACCCAGGTTGGTTAAGAGCGTCCAGGGGATGAAGGCGAGGGCTCCGGCCAACCAAACAAAGCGCACTTGTCGAAAAAGTCGAGCGGAAAAGGCATACAGCCCAATAATGAGCAGCAATCCCAGAGCGGCCCAAATCTGTTGGATGCGGCCGCCGCCAAGAATGACCAAATTGCGGAAAACAGCCAGCCCGATCGCGCCGACCGAAATCGTCCAACCGGCAACCAGCAGTGGATTTCGGTACACCTGCCAGGCAAGGCGGCTGATTGCCATTTGGCGGCGATTGAACGCAGGATAAGTTTTCAGCCGACGAAGCGAACGCTCCAACAAAATATAACCAAAAGCGGCCAACGCCGCCCACACAGCTGAGCTACCTCGGCCAGTACTGAGAGCAATCACGATGAAACCCCCGCCAGCAGCGAGCAGCCAAACCCCAAGATGAGCCCAGATTTCTTTGAATGCGCCCCATGTATAAAGCAGATAAATTCCCGCCAACAAAATTTGGGTTGCAGCCCCCCACAAACGTGCGTCATCCGTCCAGGGTTCGCCCAATAAATAACCAAGTGGACCAATATAAATCCTAAAGATGGTTATAAAAGCCAACAGGTGTGTGATGATATACAGCGGGGATAAAAATTTACGGAAATAGGGCCGTCTTTTTTGCCGTTCCACCCAAAGCCCTGTGAGAAAATAAACACTGATTAAAATGGCAAGTAGGAAGTTGACGATTTCAAAGGTTAGATCGAATTTTTGCAATAGTAGATAATATCCCCCGGCGGTGACCAGCCCGCCAACAGCTAATTCATCCGAACGTCGGAGGCTCGCGGCATCTGCAAAATATAGCAGTCCCGAGGCCAGCAAACAGATGGGCAGCGTGAAACTATCTGGGACGATTAAATAAGCAGTAAATGGTGCAGCAATGCTTACAAGCAAAGCCGTCAGATTCCAGGGACGGCGAAATGCAAGATGGACACGCCCCACCTTTAGACCGAGAGCGAACATCCCCCAGGCGAGGGCGGAAAAGGCCAAAGGTAAGCTAAAATCCAAGGGACGTAGATTATCAAACAGAATCCAAATCCAGATTGGCAAAGGGAGTGCTGTACCCCAATGGAAAATGGCCCTAAATCGTGTCCGCTGTGGGACGAACCCGGCCTGCTTTTGGGAGGCGAGATAGGCTCCCCAACCCGCAAAAACCAGCCAGTTGCCCAGGGTGTAAATCAGCACCTGGCTGTCATAGGGATACAGAGGAGGAAGTACGGCCAGCGCGGCGATAGAATACCCGCCAATTACCAAAGGGGCAGCAAATTTTTCACCCGTAGAAGTTTTCCGGTTTCCTAAGTAAATTGCAGCCAAAATATGGAACAATGCTAGGGATGCCCAACCAACACTGGACTGTCCTAATGTGATCCCAATTTCGGACATGGCGAAGGTAGCTGCTGTAAGTGCGAAGAACGAAGCCCCAAACAGATAACGGGGCCGCTGCCAAATGGCCGCGCTCATCACAAGTGTGCCCGCCAAAACGGCATGGCTGCTGGCCGCCGCCGCTCCACTGGAAAGATCCGTGAGCGACCAAAGTGCAGAAACAATTAATAATACGATCCCGCAGCCAATTGCTGAGCGGCTCTGGCCCCGAATGACCGGATCATCTGTGTATTTAGAGAGTCGGAAACCCACGTATAAATACAAAGGCACCAGGCAGGCCAAACCAAAAGCCTGCCAGGCCGGATTGATACCCGCTCGATAGAAAATCCCTGCCTGGGTAAGATAAACCGCCACTGGCAAGCTGATGATGGCTAAAAAACTCAAACTACGACTTCGGTATCGAATCGCACCCCATCCCAAAATACAACCACCAACCCACCAATTAATGGATAGAGCCGCGTGCAGCGCATCGAAAGTATCCCGATCAATATAGCGCCACGCCAGCGTAAGCGGCATAATCACACCAACACTCAATAAGGCTAGATAGCAGAAGGGATCAATAAACACCCGCCAGCGACTAGATTCCGGCAATCGAGTGAGCGCTGTAGCCAACAGGATTAAGGCTAAGGCCAAAATTGAGACCGCTGCCGAACGCCAATCTGGAGAAAGCCCCCAATATTGATGCCCGATCTCAACCACTGCCAACGCGGCACTTCCCGCAGCTACCCCGACTAAATACCCAAAGAAACGGCTTTGGATATTTAGGGCGGCTAATAAATAAAAGAAAATACAGATTACCGAAGCAATCAGCCAAAATTCAGCCAGGTAAGTTGGAGGATTGCCAAAATTTACATAAATGGTGTACAAATCAATAGGGATCAACAGCGCAGCGATTGCGCTGAGTGCAATCCCGGAGCGGTAGAGTGCAGTTTTATTCCGCACCACCCAACCAAGACCAAAAAACAATAGGGTAAATCCAGTGGGGATCGCTACCCGCAAAGGCGCGGAAAAATCTCTCCACCCCCAGATGACAAATGAGACCGCCGCGGTAAAGAGCAAGAAAATTCCTAAAAACAGGATGGCGTGCAAAGTCCGCTCGGAGAGCAGAGAGCGCCACAAACGTTCTCGCAACGGAATTTTAGGGGGCGCGGGAATATCTGGTATGGGTGGCGTTGGTGCGGGGGGAACAACTTCAGGCGCTCGCTCAATTTTTGCAGCGGGTTCTGGACGGAGCCCTAATTTGATTTCAAGATTTTGAATTTCAGATTGGAGGCAGGCTCGATATTCCTCGCCTACCTGGGGATTGGTGAATCCCTTCCGGGAGCGCAGCCGGTCGACAACTTCGAGAATATATTCCCATACTTTGAGTTGATCGGCATCGTTGAGAGGTGCTTCAGGTTGAAATAATGCTGTCAAGCGCGCGGTAAGTCCAGCCATCCGTTCTTGAAGCTGGTTCACCAGCAACCCGCTGATCTCCGAGTCAATAACGCCAGCAGCGATCCACTCTGTCAGTTTTTGATCCAGGATTTCGTAACGGTACAGTTTTATCCAGGCTGCTTGGGCTTCTTCTGCGGTGAACGGTGGTAACCGCAGCCCAAGCTCCATCTCTAAATTTTTTTTGCGGTTTTCGTATTGCTCTTTAAACTGTAACCAGGCAATGGCGGGTAAATCTGTTTTTCCCCAGGTTTCAAGATCATCCAATACCCAAGCGATATGGCCCAACGCTTCGATCTGAGCAGCATCACCACTAAACTCACATTTTGAACACGGCTTATCAGGAGCATATCCTGATTGTTGGCATTTTGGACAGTGCATAAGCCCTCCATTTTGTCCCATAGCCCCTGTTGGGGATAGGGAAAAGGTTTTCACACTATCAACATTCTATCCAACTATGCTATCGAAGTCTATCAGGCGAGGTCGATTGACAGTTTTTGGCAGTACTTTTTAACAAAGGGTATTTTTAATTTTCATCCCCTATAGCTACCACAAAAGCAACTGCATATTGATCGCTGTGACTGAGGCTGATCGACCAGGTATGCAACCCTAAACTCTCAGCCACGCGCGCAGCTTCCCCGTGCAAGTGCAGATGTGGTGCCCGCACCTCATTTCGAACGATTTCCATCTCGATCGGACGCGTCTTCCCCATCCCCGTACCTAAGGCTTTACTAACCGCTTCTTTAGCGGCAAAACGTACCGCCAAAGAAGCGATATTTTCACCCACTTGTTCCAGCTCCCGCGCGGTATAAAAACGCTTTTTAAAACGTTCTCCCTGGCGGTTCATAGTGCCCTTAAATCGTTCAATTTCGACAATGTCAACACCGGTGGCTAATTTCATCGTTTCTTTTAATTCCTACAATCGATCTCGCACTCTTTGAGCAATACTGGCAGCTACAGTTTCAGTCTCCGAAACATCCTTGATTTGGAAACGCGGCAGATCTTCTAATTCATCGGGGAAATCATGAGGCTCCCCAATCTGTACGACCATCGAGGAAATCTCGCTTTTTTGGATCAACCAATACTCGCGGATCAACGAAGGATTACGGATATCTGAAATCACGAATAATCCCGCCTGAATTTCACGGCGTTGGGTCTCAAGAAAAATTTCCAGGGGCTGATCATCATCTAAATCTTGACCCATCAAGATTTCCACACCTTCTTCTTCCAAAGCGGCTTTGAGGGCGTAGGTAAACTCCATATCGGCGATGGAACTTGAAACGAATAAAAGGGGATGCTCGGGCGACATCTTGCGATAACGCGAGCGCATCGAGTAACTTTCTACCCCACGGGTGGGTGCAACTTGATCGAGTTCCAGCCAGTGATCGAGCATGATTGTCTCATCATCATCTTCGAGATGGACGCGCACCTTGATATTGAACTCGCCCCAGCCACGCGCCTGCAGGCGAAAATGGGTGCTGTGATCTTTGACTTTTTTCACAGGGTTCGGAAAGGTGGGATGCAAAATATATTCCACCCAATTCACCGCTGACAATTCATCTGGAGGACCATCGAGCCAAATGGCCCAATCCCACCAACCTTCTTCATTTGGAGTCGCAGATTGTTTGATTTGGAGAATCATTGGGCACCTCCTAATACCTGGTCAAGTTCGACTTCAAGCGATTGATGTACAAAATCGGATTGCCATTCATGCGGACCGTCGCGCACCTGGAGCTGAATCAAATGTCCATCCTGCACGCCGGGGAGGTAGACCACGGTGCTGCCGACCTCAGGAATGGGGGTCACCGCACGCCATTCGGTGGGCTGCCCTTCGATCAGGTAGCGGTACTCGCATTTCATCTGCCCGCGGACGAAGCGCGGCGCCCGGCTGAGGGTCTCAGGCATAATGCGGACTTTGACACGGCGTCCGGCTTCACGCTTCCATATCCCCAGGGTGGCTGAAAGGGCCAAGATGGCATCCACCAACGCATCCCGATTGAAATGGATGCGTTCGTGATCTGTAAATGCACCGCCAATGACCACGCCTTCCTCGACCAGGGCAATCGTGCGCAGCCCATTGGTACGGGCATGATTGAGCTCGTCGCGCACCCAGTCGGAAGGTTTGAAGCCGGCATCATCGGCCAATTCTCCGCGTTGTGTCAGTAAAGCGATCAGCCCATCGCATTTGCGGATTTGCCCAAAAATGCGATCTCGGAGCGGATCGCCCCCAGCGCGCTCTCCTGTCACAGGGGTTAGATTGTGGCTGTCCAGCAACTGCCCGACCAAACCACTCAGATCGCGAGCATTATCGAACGAAAAGGAGAGGAATATTTTTTTCATGCGCACCTCCGAGGGGTGTTTTCCAGGTGATTGCGTCTTTCATGCCAGGAGTGTCTTATTTTTACGCAGCGGTCTTCCCTTTGTCATGCAGGGGATTGTTTCATCGTGCAAAGCCCTCTTCGCAATGACATTTTAAATCAAAAACGCCACGATCATATTCTATCCCATATTCGTGGCGTTCGTGGCAATCTTTCAATTTAGGAATCGTGTTCCTTTGATGATAGTTTATCTACGGGCCAGCGACAGCAACTGCCAGCTTATCAGGGTCGAAATACTTCTGTGCCGCGGCCAATATATCATCCACCGTGATCGCGTTGATCTGCTCGGCGTAATTGCGGTAGTAATTCAACCCCAGGTTATAGCGCTCTAAGTTGAGAAGCGCGCCTGCGACCCCAGCGTTCGACTCCAGCGCCAGCGGCAGCCGTCCGACAAAGTTGGCCTGGCTGTCACTCAATTCCTCTGCACTGACCGGCTCGGTGACAAAGCGCTTGATCTCGGCCTGGATCAACTCGGTGGCTTGCTCTACGTTTTCCGGGGCAACCCCGGCTGCAACCGACCATGGCCCCGGCCCCATGCCGCCGCTCAGACTGCTGTAAGCGTAGTAAGACAGCCCAGCCTGCTCGCGCACCACATCACCGATGCGGCCCATCATCCCGAACTGTCCCAGCACACTGTTGCCGACGGAGGCGGCGATAAAATCATCGGCGCTGCGGGGAGGACCCGCGATGCCAACGACCAAATCGGATTGACTCTTGCCGGGGATCTCAACTTTTGCGGAGACGGTTTCGGTCAGGGGCGTAACACGGGGAAGTTGGAGGGGCTGCGGCTGCTCGGTGTTTTTCCAGTTCCCCAAGGCGGCGCGCACCCATTGAACCGCGTCTGTGGGATTAACCGCACCGACGATGGAGATCACCATCCCCTGAGGGCCATAGTGGCGTTTGTGAAAAGCGGCTAAATCCTCGCGGTGGATCTGCTCCACGGTTTCAGGGAAGCCATCTTCAGGTCGGCTGTAGGGGTGATCTTTGTAAACGATCTGGTCAAAGGCAAGTGAGGCCATCGCACGCGTATCCTGCGCGCGCATCGCTAACCCGGTGAGCAGTTGCGCTTTGAGACGGGCGACCTGTTGACCGGGGAAAACTGGCTCCAGTAAAGATTCGGTGAGTAATTCCAAAAGCAGCGGTAAATCTTCAGATAACGCTTTCCCACTAAAACTCGTGGTGTGCGTCGCTCCATTGAAACTTAGAGAAGCACCCGCGGATTTTAGAGCATCATAAATCCCCTGAAAATCCCGTTTAGCGGTGCCCCGCATCAAAGCCGCGGCTGTGAAATCCGAAAGGCCGAGTTTCTCGTCGGGGTCATAAAGACCGCCTGCAGTCAGGTATCCACTGACGACTACCGAAGGGCTGTTGAAGTTGGGTCGTGTCAGAATGATGATGCCATTTTCGAGTTCCTCACGGGTGATATCATCTGATCCGGGAAGCGAGGAGTGTAAAGTTGTCATCATGAGGTCACCTCTCCATTGTTCGGGATATAGATTCCCAGCACACGGTTTTGAGGGCGCAGATAGGTTTGGGCAATACGCTGCACATCCTCTGGCGTGACAGTAGCGAGTTTATCGAGATATTGGGTGAACCAATCGTAAGATGCAAACATTTCGGTGAAACCCAGCCAGAAAGCCTGGTTCGTGATGCTTTCACTGCCGTAGGCGAAAAGCGCACGAGCTTGTTTGACAGCCCTGGCCAAAGCTTCTTCGCTGGGGACTTCATCCTGTGACCGTTTGATTTCGCCATCAATCGCGCTGATAACATCTTCTGAAGATTTCTGCGGGTGCACAGTGGCAGTGATGGAATAAAGGAAGGGATCAATTGTAGCGGGCAGGCTGCCATTCAGGCTGACGGCCAGCTCCCCTTCGACCAGTGTCCGATAAAGGCGGGAGGTTTTGTTCGAGATACCACCGCCGAACAAGTTCAAGCTGCTGGGTCCAGTGAGCAGGCTGTCGAGCACCACAAAGGGGAAGAAATCGGGGTTGGTGGCAGCCGGTGCCCGATAGTTATCCTGGACAAAGGCCGTTTCGCCGGGACCTTCAACGGTCAAGCGGTGCTCGCCGCGTGGTTCAGGTTCAGGGCGGGCTCTTCGCAGAGGTGTTTCTCCCGCTGGAATGACTTCGAAAAGTTCTTTCAACCGGGAGAGCATAGTTTCAGTCTCAATATCACCGGTGACCACAACGACTGCATTATTAGGCTGGTAATAAGATTTGTAATGGTTATAGAGATCATCGCGGCTAATGGTTTGCAGATCAGCCATGTCACCGATGATCTCATGGTGATAGGGATGCACCCGGAAGGCCGCAGCTTGAATTGCTTCTCCTAACCGGAAAAGGGGGTGATTCTCGTTCCCCTGCCGTTCTGAAATGATCACGGTTCGTTCAGACGAAACTTCATCGGCATCGAAGATGCTGTTCGCCATACGATCAGCCTCCAGGCGAGTGCCCAGATCGATCTTATCAGCCGGCATGGTCTCGAAATAAGTTGTCCAATCCATATAGGTAAAGGCGTTCCAAACGCCGCCATCACGAGAGACAGCTTTATCGAGGATGCCCGCCGGGAATTGGGGCGTACCTTTGAACTGCATATGCTCTACCCAATGAGAGATACCGGTAATCCCAGGAATCTCATCTCGCGAGCCGACCCGGTACCAGGCCCAATTGCTGACAATGGGAGCCGTATGAATTTCCTTGAGCATCACTTTTAAGCCGTTTGAGAGCGTTATATGTGTAACTGGTTGTTGCATAAATTACCTCTGTATTATTTCCGACCAATAAACAATTACTCGTGATTTGCTACTGTTAGCCGCTGGCAGATCAAGTAGCTCCAACGGGGCATATCGAGGTTCACAGCGGCGGAAAAAATGGATTTCGATACGGTTTTTAGCCTACTCAATCAACATTTTTGCTTCAGATCTTCAAACTGTCAGGCGGCTAGAATGACTGCTGACAATATTTTATGGCTTTTCAACCCCGAAAACCAAAACACAAACTTCCCCAAAAAGCCCCTGGCATAGCGGTGTATGCGCCCACTCATCCGGCAAATCGCCTAACATGACTTTATAGGGTCCGACTACTTCTTGCAGCCCGACAAAAGGTTCATGAAGCTCGGTCTGATTCAGTGGAATTTCAACTGGTACGGTCAAGACTACGGGCACTTCTTTGTCGACCGGCACGGTGATATCTAATGCGATGGGTAATTCCAAACCAACAGGTAAAACGATATTTGCAGGAGCATTGATACTCAACCCTCCGGTGTTGATCACCACCGAAGCACCCTGGATAGGCGTGGGCTCGGTAAGTACCACAATCGTATCAGTTTCCACAGCCAAATCAAACTGCACTGGGATGGTATCTTCAACTTTTACAGTGGTTACGATGGTCGCATCATCCATAGCTTCGAAATTGCGATGCAGACCATCTATCAAACCATACTCAACGATCGCATTCAGCGTAAAAAGCTGCTGTCCAATTATCAGCAAGGCAACGATCAAAATAATATTTACGATAATTGAAAAAATCCCGGTGATAGTCCAAAAAGCAGGGCCAAATTTTCCTTGCCAGAAAAAACGGGTCGCGCGGTTCGAGTTTGGATCCTGCGGAGGTTCTTCAGTTGTATAAACTTCGTGATTATAGGTTGAGTTTGTCATTTTCCACGCTCCAGAATACAGCCGTATCAGACTGAAAAGAGTTGCATTTTTAGGCAGAATTTTCCTGAAATACAGATCGGGGAGGAATTATCATCAAAAAACCTATGACGATGACGATTTGTCCGATAATGACACCAGTAGTCTGCCAGAAACCGAATGTCGGTACCTGGGGCCAGGGTTGGCTGCCCATCCCAAAAACATCTGCCAACCCGGAAACAAAGGAGATCACATAACCCGTTGCCACGAGGCGCAGTCCTATATCCGCTAAAAGCGTACGTTCTTGTCCTCCCCGAAGGGTTGTCAGACAAATATTTCCACCGATACAGATAAGACCTAAACCGATGAGAAAGACTGCAATTTGCACAAATCCGATTACAGGGCTGCGATCTAGCCCATAAAATTCTGGGGCAGCTCCCAGGGTGAATAAAAAGAATCCAATCAGCGTTACTGCCAATCCAATTCGCGTTTTATTAATCCCATTACCATTTTTAAGTTTCGATTCAGCCATAATTACACTCCTTCGGGCAAATTCTCCTTTAGGATTTTGAGCCAGTTTTGGCCCATGATAATGGCGATATCTTCTTCAGTATACCCTTTTTGAGCCAGCTGAGGAATTAGTTTCTGCAGATCAGCAACTGTATCAATTTCAGCAGGCACAGACTGAAGTCCAAAGCCTCCGTCGAAATCGCTGCCAATCCCAACGTGGTGGGCGTTACCAGCTATCTGGCAAATATGGTCAATTTGGGCAATAATGTGATCTAAGTTGACAGCTTGCCGACCATCTTTTGCCGTCCACCCGGGAACCAAAAAACGATTATAAGGTATAACACCAATGACAGCATCTCGCTCAATTAGCCCTTCGATCACGCGATCAGAAAGAAAGCGATTGCTCTCCGCACCTTTGAGCAGGGCACTGGCATTCGCATGTGATGCAATGATCGTACCAGGATAAATATCGAGCGATTGCAAAGTCGATTTTTCATCCATATGGCTGATATCAAGCACGAACCCATACCCTACCATGCCCTCGAGCAGTTGATGTCCTTCCTTTGTCAATGGACCAGGTTCACCTGTACCGCCACAGAAACGAGTTCCTGCCCAGGCCGGTCCAATGATGCGCACGCCGCGCTGCCACCACATTTCCAGTTCGCCCACAGAGCGGATTCCTTCAGCATTTTCCATCAAAACAACCAAACCAACAGGGGGATTCTCCGTTATCCGGTTTTCCCATTGGGAAATCGTTTCAATTAGGTCTGATTGTGTTTGCAGTAAGCGGAATTTATCCGGGTGTTCATCCACGAGACGGTGGTAAGCATCCAGTTGCGCGCTGTAGCGTTGGTGGGCTTCAGCTTCGTCGCGATACGACTGGGTATCCCACTCGCCAAGCTGCCTGCGTACTGGGGTAGCAAACAAAGTTGAAAAGACAATAGCCACATTCCCTTGTTGGTAATCTGCCCAACCAAGAAGCGTATCACCATTATGAGTTTGAGCTTCGGTGCCTTTTTCAAATCTACGCGTTTCAACCGCAGATCGGGCATAATTCCGCCCGAATGTAAGCATATTCCAGGCCAGGTCCTGGTGGGCGTCAACGATGATGGTATGTTTCAATTTATCCATTTTATTTCTTTCACGAATTATATTGCCCGACAGCTTCTCGCCGCTGCTGGTCGAGCGTTGTCCTGCGCTTGTCGAAGGGTGCCGTCGAAAGGGTGTATCGAGACCTGAAACGGCGCAAAACGGTTTCGATACGGCTAACCTATGTTTTTGCTGGCGGGCGGTACCAAGGAAATATTTCCGGATGACGGAACACTTACTCGGTTTTATTTTCTTGCATCATCCGGTTTTCGTTTAACCTTTCAGCAATTTGTCGATCAACCTTTCCCATTGGGAAATCGGTGAGTGCAGTTGTTTTGATCCAACGGATATCCGTATGTTCGTGAGCCACTGGCACTCCATTATTCAATTGACATTCGAAAGCATACAGTGTGATCTTAAAATGAGTGTAGGCATGATCGTACACACCAAAAGGAGCGCCAACCTCGATATCAACACCTAACTCCTCGCAGATTTCGCGTTTCAGGCAAGTTTCCAGATTTTCTCCCGGTTCAGTTTTACCACCAGGAAATTCCCACATGCCGCCTAACAAGCCCTTATCGGGGCGTTGGGCAATTAGCACTTGTCCATTGCGGTGAATAACCGCGGCAGTGACAATATAGTGGGGGACAGCAGGTTTATTTTTTTTGACAGGACGTTGATCTTGAATCCCTAAGATGTAGGCCTGGCACAATTCAGCCACTGGACAATTATCACAATCGGGGGATTTTGGTGTACAGATGGTAGCACCCAAATCCATTATTGCTTGGTTGAATATTCCAGCAAACCCCAAAGGAATGTTTTCTTGTGCCAGAGACCAAAGTAAACGCTCACTATCAGTGGATCGAGCTGGTTCTGAAACATCAAAAACGCGCGCCAGCACGCGGCGGATATTTCCGTCTAGAGCAGCTTCATCTTGCCCGAAGGCGATCGAGGTGATGGCCGCAGCAGTATAGCGTCCGATGCCGGGGAGGGACTGCAAATTTTCGACATCTTTTGGGAGTTTGCCGCCAAAGTCATCAACAATAACACGAGCCGCGCGACGTAAGTTCCGAGCACGGGCATAATAGCCAAGACCTTCCCACAGGGTAAGGACCTCTTTTTGGGGAGCAGCAGCCAGCTCGAAAACCGAGGGGAACCGCTCCATCCATTTCTGAAAGTAGGGGATCACGGTTTCCACGCGGGTCTGTTGGAGCATAATCTCCGAAATCCAGACGGCATAAGGGTCAGGATGTCCGCGCCACGGGAGTTCGCGGGCGTAGATTGCATACCAACCTAGGAGTTTTTTACTAAAGGGGGTGGGCATAAGTAAAAAGAATGGGGATGGAAGGTTGTGTCTAACCTTCCATCCCCATTCTTCGGTTAAAATGAACCTACATCTGAAAGCCTGGCTTGGCCTTGACTGTTTTAATCTCCAGGTTATCTACATAGTCGAGCAATTTTGCAAGCATGCTATCCCATTCCTGGGAAGATGTCACATTGTTAAGCGAATTCAAACTGCTGATTTGCACACCTGTCAGGATTTGGGGCTGGTCGCCATAAATTGTAAGCCAGGCATCACTGGGCTCTAACCCTAACGCCTGGATCCCAGGAATGAATTCCCGGACAACAAATTCAAAGTATTCTTGTTCTCGACCAGGAAGAATATCCCAAGAAAGTAATAATTTATAGTTCACAATTCGCTCCCTTACGAAGTTTTAGGGCTCAAAACTTCGACACGGGTTTCAGTGGGGACGGATGAACGAGTAATTTTGAGTGAAGGTTGAGGCTCTACCTGGCCCAGGCCCATTTCTTTGAGAAATTTGTCTAAAGGATCAAGATCCAGCTTGCCCTGGGGCAAGCTATAGTGCATTGGGATAACGATTCCTGGTTCAATCAGGCTAACGACTTCTGCAGCCTTGGCAGCGTTAAGTCCGCGGCCTCCACCAACCGGAACCAGGGCAATATTAACATTACCTAATGCTTCTACCTGAGCCTGGCTGGGTACTCGGCTTAAATCACCTAAATGAGCAACAGTTACACCATTGAAATCAAATACACATAAAGTGTTACGAAGTTCGTCTTTGGTGCGCTTTTTTCCATTTGTTTGAATCGCGGTGATGAAAACACTTCCAATTTCGTATTCACCTGGCCCATCGATCACGCGTTGTTGGGATTTTACAGCAGATTCGAAACTGTGTCCTGGCGTCGCGTGGCTGATCGTGACAATATCACCCCGTAATTTTAATGGGCTAAAACCTACAACCTTATGATCGTAAGGATCAGTAACTACTGTTGCTAATCCGCGTTCTGTCAGGCGAAAGCAAGATAATCCATACCAGGTAATTTCCATAAAACCTCCCACCGCATTGGAATAATCATCTCAAGGCATTATTATTAAGCCTAGACATCTTGCGGTGAATTCAAAAATATTCGGCTTTGATTATACTTCATATTGCCCAACCCGGAAAATATGGGAAGAAAAGAATGGCATTTTAGAATTCATCCGTGGATGCCAAACTATTAATTCGAAAAAAATAATAAAGAAAGAGAGTTTTTTGTAGTGATGGAAATTACCTTGACCGAAGGTAGTCGCCATGCTATAATGCCGCTCGCTTAACAAACAACGCCCCGGGGTGGAGCAGTGGCAGCTCGTCGGGCTCATAACCCGAAGGTCACAGGTTCGAGTCCTGTCCCCGCTACTGAAACGAAAACGCAGGCCGTCGGGCCTGCGTTTTTGTTTAGTTTAACGGTCTACAATTCGCCATTTTCATACGAAAAGGAGAATTTGTCATGAACCGTAGACCGTCAAGCTCGATGCCCCTTTCAAAAGCCGTGGTTGGCTTTATAAATCATAAACTGGCCGAAGGATTGACAGAGCGATCTATCGATTCCTATGATAGAGTGTTGAGGAAATGGATCCAATACGAGGGGGATAAAGATATTTCAAAGGTCGAGCCGGGTGCAATCCGAAATTACTTGGCCTGGTTGCGGACCGAATATCAGCCGCAGAGATACAATGGTAAAAACCATCCCCTTTCGCCCAAAACCCTTCGCAACATATGGGTGACATTGTCATCCTTCTATAAGTGGGCTTGTTTCGAGTTCGAAATACCCAACCCCATGCGGGATATCCCGGCCCCTCGATATCAAAAACATCCGGTTGAATCTTATACAAAAACCGAAATCGAGGCTTTACTAAAAACCTGTGCAAAAACTCGCGATGCAAACACTCAATTTCGTGCTTCATTTAGCTACTCTCGGCCAACTGGTCCACGGGATCGAGCGATCATTCTGACATTGCTAGATACCGGATTGCGGGCAATGGAATTATGTTCCCTGAAAATCCATGATGTGAATTTGAAGACCGGTCGTGTGAGTGTTAATCATGGTGTGGTTGGTGGTGCAAAAGGTGGTAGAGGGCGAATTGTTTTTCTGGGCAAAGCCGCTCGAAGAGCAGTGTGGCGCTACCTTGCGAACCGGGAGGATGGCGATGATCCTGAAAACCCACTATTCTTGGCAATTGGCGATCGGAAAATGACACCAAACGGACTTCGCCTTCTCATCAAACATTTGGCCGAAAAGGCCGGTATCAGTAATGCCTATCCTCACAAATTTCGGCATACTTTTGCAATTACCTATTTGCGTTCCGGGGGTGATGTTTTCACCTTGCAAGCTTTACTTGGGCATTCATCCCTGGATATGGTGCGACACTATGCCAGGATTGCGGAAATTGATATCGAAAAGGCGCATCGTAAAGCCAGTCCGGTGGACAATTGGCGTCTATAACTAATTTGCCAAGTGATCTGCTGCTACTTGGATGGCCTGTTTCAATTCTAATTTTGAAAGTTGGCTGAGGTAGATAGCTAGTTCAGTATCATTTTTCGGCTGCGCCTGGTTTGTTGATAAGCTTGTGATCCGGTCTTTTACCTGGTTATCATTGAGCCAGGCATAAATGCTATCGGTTACCTTAATGCTCCCGTGCATCAGATTCTGGCTGATCGCTTTGTAATCGGCCATGTTTTGGGCTTGTAAAAGCGCGAAAACGGCATGACCATGTCGGAATTTATGGGGTGATTTGTATTCTATTCCAACCAGATTGGAAAGCTTGCGGATACGTTTTGCCAAGTGAATGTGACGATTATTTCCCGGTGCTTTGGATGAAAGCTTTTCAGATGACCATTCGCTGATAATAACGGGATACCACATGGCATCTTCAGGGAGTTCAGAACGGATAAAGTTATCCCAATTTCTTACTACCTCAAAAAGTGGGGGAATGTCGAGAAGGTATGTGGTGGCATGTTTACGGAATTTCGTACGAACCCCCAGTGATGGCCATTGTTTGATTTCCTGGTGAGTGAGATCAATGGCCTTGATTGGCAGAGAAACGAATGAACTGGCCCTCATCCCCGACAAAAATAGCATTGCCGCTGCAGCCTGATCTCGGCGATAAACCAGCCTGTCTTCTGGCAGTGAACTGGTCGCTAATTTTTTAGCATCTTCTAAAGACACAAAACCATGAATTTTGGGTACCTGAATAGCTGGAGCAGTTTGCATGGATTCGATCCAGACCAATGAGATTTTATGGAAACGTTGCGGATATGTAATTTTCACCCAATTTAAGAACTGCTTCACGATCTGTAGCGTTTTCTTTTGAGTGACATGGGACAGATTTTCCGAACCACCATCCAATCTGTTCTTTTGCAAATATGCAGGAAAGGCGGGATATTTTTTGGTGCAAGATTCTAGGAGAGTTTCATCAAGCCAGATCAGAAAATGATGGAGAGCAGATCTATATCGATGGATCGATCCCTGGCTCAGTTGATTGATTTCTTTCTTGAATCTCAGAAATTCCCGAACAAGTTTGTAATTTTTTCGATTGACCACGTTGAATGCCTCTATTAACTATGCCGCCACATTGTGGGCATGTGCCAGTTTTTCTATAATTTCCGTTTTCGAATACATCCTTTGGATTGGTGATCTCAACACGTTGTCGGCAGCTAAAACAATAAGCCTGATGAAGTTTCATAGGCTCCTTTTGTTTCATGCTTTGACGGATTTCAGAAACCCAGAAGTTACATTCTCTTCCGTTGATCCATATTCTGTTTTGAATATCCTTCTTGTGGGGTAGCCCGTTTTGCAGCCAAGTACGAATTAAGTGTCTGGGAACATTCAGTTCATCGCACAACTCACTGATGGAATACATCATTGGTAACAAACTGGCGGACTTAGTAATCGCGCTATGGGGTAGACGAAAGCGTGTGTTTGATTTCATGGATAACCTGCTGTACTTTGGGGGGAAGAACCTTAGGGTTTAGATTATCGATGTTTAGCAGATAATTTCCTGGCGGATGAGATCCGTTTGCGTCAGATTTTGATGGATGAAATTCTCCAGATCTTGGGGGCGGACACGTTTGGCCTTGCCAATGCTGACCGTTGGAATGGCTTGGGTCTGCATTAAACGGTAGGCCATTGATTTACTGATGTTCAGGATTTCAGCCACTTCAATGGCCTTGAGTAGTTTTTGGCTGGATGTGAGCTGCATGTTTTCCATATTTACCTCCAGGATAGATTACGGTGATATGTTTTCGATAGTGTCGCCCTCAATGTATCAAGAAAGCAGTAATCCGTTGATCCACGCGTCCTATTTTTACTCCTTGAGCAAACCTTCCACCCAACTGCGCATACCTCCGCCCTGCATTTGGAAATCACATAAATCACCCAAAGGAGGCGGGCAAACTTCCAGGCGATCGCTTAAGTGGGCTAACTTGTTGGCTCCCTGCTGACCGGGGGCATCGAGATCATACGCCACCAGAATGCGCCGGTAAGATAGAAGTTGGGGGATCCAAGCGGTTTTCAAGTTTTTCCCGGCACCGCCCAATGTAGCCACATCCACCCAATCGCCGGCTTCCTGCCAGGCCAACAGGGCATCAAATTCTGATTCCGCCAGCAAAAGAGTCGCTTTTCCGGTGAAATGATCACCGCCAAACAGTGTACCTTTGCCCCCGGACGGCTGGAGATATTTGCCACAACCGCTCTTTCCATCCACGGGTTTCCCTTGATTATCGAATACCCGTATCTTGAGATACCAGAGCGTGCCGGCGTTTTTGCAAGGGATTACCAAACCACGCCCCAGCTTAACTTTGTGATCCCGCCCCTGGTGGTGTAAACCCCAGCGAACTGGGGAATCGCATATCCAGGTAGGATTGTAGCCCAAACCCCAAGTCAAAATCGTGGGAGCCCGCAGGCCGCGCCGGAACAACTCATCCAAACCAAACTGCAAACCGGCCTCATTTTGCCAAAGCTGTTGTTGGGCATACTGGAGGAATGCCCAACCGCGTTGTTGCCACTGCCTGGAGGGTGGTTCATAAATCAAATTCTTTGGGTGGTCTTTACCTGTGGCTGGAGAGCTGTGACCCTGCTTTGCCACCATCTCCCGAAAATATCTCAGCGCATCTGGGAAACTTTCCCTTGCTCGCAGCATACGCCAGGTGAACAGATCACCTTGTACCATACAGGAGAAACACTTGAAGGTATCTGTCTCCAGGTTGACGCCCAAGGCCGGGGTGCGGGTATTCTCGTGAAAAGGGCAAAAGTAAATCAGCCAGTGGCCGCTTCGTCTTACGGGCGAGCCCAGATCACGTTGTACAATTTCTCCCAGAGATACCCGCGCTTTAATTTCATCTTTTGCCAACATCACGTCACTCCGTGCTGTTCCACTGTCCCAACTGTCTCAAGTTCTCCCGGAACCAACCCTGGCTTAAAACCGGGAACTCTTGAGACTCTGAAACAACTGCTCATTCAGCCGCGACCTGCCAGCGGTTGTGCGGCGATTGCTTGCCGTTGGTATTAACCACGTGACCAGCCAAATGCTTCCTAGCCCGATAGATCAAACTACGTCCAAAACCGGCTGCCTGACCCAACGAAATCACCTCGGCTGGTGGCAGTGCCCCTTGCGCTTGCAGTAAATCCAGCAGCCACTCGGAACAGATTTCCAACTGGGTCGGTTCACGATAATTCTGTGGGGTCTCCGGCAGCCAATCCAAATGAACACCTTGTTTCTTGTTAGGGACAAACTTAAACCCCAAGGGCAACTCGTAGGGCCCCAAATTGGTTTTGAGCATCTTCAGCATTCTTGGGCCGTTGGGGTCCGGCTGCGGCCCTTCCTGGACAATATGCAATCCCCAGACGACGCGGGCCATCGCCACAATATGGCCGCTGCCGCTCAGATCACCCATGGACAGAGCATACATCTGGATATTTTGACCGTTCCCCGGTTTGCGTATGTGGTGAATCAGGAGCATCCCACTCTGAAAGGCTTCTGCTAATTGGGTCAAGAAACCCAGGAGATCACGCACATCTTCAACATTGTTTTGACCCCGGCTGTGGATGCTGGCCAGTGAATCAACGATCACCAGTTCGGGTCGCAGGGTGGCCACCATATTGATCAGACGTTCCCGGTATTTGGGTTGACCGAAATCAATCATCTCAGCCGGATCCGGCAACAGGCAGTAGAGTTGGCTCAAGTCGATTTGATAGCCAGCCGCCCGCTCGTTCAGGATTTGGGGGACCGCTTCAGCATCGACATAGATCACCTTGCCGGGTTGCCGCGGCTGGAATTTACTACCCGGAAAAGGCAGCCCAGTGGTGATGCGCCAGGCCAGATCGAGCGCCAGGAAGGATTTACCAGCTCCCGGTGCGGCACCCAACAAAGTCAGCATGCCGCGCGGGATCCAGCCCGGCCAGAGCCACTCGATGGGTTTCAGGTGATGAGAGAGTTCCAGTAATGAATCGAACTGCAAGGTATGTCCGGGCCTGGTTTTGAAGATTTGCTGCAGGATGTTTTCATAGTCGGGATGCCCGGTCAATCGGATTTTTAAGGTTTGTGCGGCTTCATTGGGTGCCACACCTTCCAACGCTAGCCAACAGGTGCGCCAGGGTTCCTGGAAACTACGGAGTGGCACATCGATGGGTAGGCCGGCAATCCGATCTGCCAGGGCCTGGATTTGGAGTTCTGCGGTGAGCATCATTTTCTCCTACATGGGTTTGGGCCTGGAAGCGTCCAGGAGCCATTTTGTCGAGGAAGTTCTGAAAGAGTTCCCAGCACTAGCAGCCGCGTGAATCCGCATGACACAAACAGATTTGACGAGAGTATGCAAGCGGAGTAGTAAGCGGTTGCGCAGGCGGAAAGCAGGCGGACGCCAGCGGAAGTGCCAGCGGGATGGCAGGCGGTAGATTGGCAGCCTGAAAAAACAACCTGCTTTTCCGCCAATAGGCGGCGAACTTTTTCATTTTTCTGCCACTTCCAAAATCAGCTTCCCTGTTTGGTAAGCCTGGATCCCCCACTGTAGGAAGCGCGTGACCACTTCCCCCGGGGGTACATGCTGCTCCTGGCTAATCCGGTCGATCTCGGCGCGGATTTCCGGTGACAAGCGATATGTGACTTGTTGGCGGTAAAGACCTACCGGGCGCTTCCGTGGTTTTCTTTTTGGTTGGGGTGGTTTGGGTTGCTCCCGATTTTCGACCCAACGCAGTTTCTTGGGTTTGATGGTTGGCGGGTAATTCTCCGGATACAGGCGCAAACCACGCGGTGTCGGTTGGGGTTGCAGTCGCAAATCCCCACGTTGGTAGCAAATTCTGGCGTATTCCAACAGCGTTCCGGCTACCAGATCCGCGGTGCATTCCAGGTTGACGGCGATCTCCTTGACTGCTTCCCGCACTTCCTGGGGGACCAGCCGGTAGGTCATGCTGGGGTGCTGCTTTTCCCATGCCCGGTTGCGCAAGGGCGTGGGCTGTTTTTCGGGCGGGCGTAACTGCTCTAAAATAGTTTTTGGTTTTTCTGGGGAGGGTGGAACGGTACCTTTCAGACGATCCCAGGCTGAGGGGGTGGCATCGGTTTCGGATGAGTTGGGTTCGTTATCCCAAAGGCTGTGACGGGTCATGATTGCTCCTAAAATTGCAGGATGATATCCACCAGTTGTTGATATTCTTCAGCTGCCCGGCAGTTTGGAGCTTTCTCAAAAATGGTTTTGGTTTCGCCCGGGCATTCACTCAGTACGGTGGCCCGGTGGATGGGCGGGAAGACCCGCTCGCCAAACCCCGCTTTCAAATCCGCCAGCGCGGCCTGGTGCTCCCGCAAATGCGCATGATATAGGGTCGGCAGTACCCCTAAGAGGGTGCCCGGCCAATTGCGTTGGGCCTGCAGGTACAGCAGCGTTTGGGCGATCTGATGAGCGCCTTCGGTGGCCAGATATTCGGTGCTGGAGGGGACTAATACGAAATCAGCAGCCCATAGCGCTCGCTCCTGGATGCCGCCCACGGAGGAAGCCGTATCCAGAATGATGTATGCCAGATCATTGCTTTGGATGCTTTCCAGACAGGTGCGGATGGCAGAGATGGGTGAATCTTGGGCATTGAGCACGGTTTGAGCTGCATTGGTGGTTTGATCCCCAGGAAAGAGCCATAGATTTTCTCGTCCAGTCGGGCGCATATACTGCTGAACGAAGGCGATTTCATGTGGCGTAGTTCCCATGGTGAGCAGGTAGAAAACGCCCGGTTCGGTTGGCAGGCCCAAAGCGATCCCGCAGTGACCCTGGGGATCCAGATCAATCAGAAGAACCGCTTTACCTTTCAAAGCCAGGCCATGGGCCAGGTTGATAGCGGTGGTCGTTTTGCCCACACCACCTTTTTGGGAACAGATCGCAATGATATTGGGTTTCATAAGTGCCTCATTGGTGAATTTAAAATAGGGTATGTCGTAAAGCTATGCTGTAGAAGATATCGTCCCCAATGTATCAGTTGCCGAATTTGAAATCAGGTGACGCGTCCTATTTTCAGGAACACGGCCTGGAGTTTCTGGTGTCATCTAGGGTGAAGTTGGGATGTTTGGAATGATCTGGGAGCACATCTTGTATGTTGGTTCCTGGAATCGATGAATTGACCCTCCCCCCTAAATTTGGGTCGTTTTACCCTTCTCAGAAACCCCTTTCCCAAAACTAGATTCTCAAATTTAATGAATTTACAGATTTACCCTTGACAAAAGTGACTTTCACCCCTCTGTGCCACCTTTACCTAGGTGTGTATGAAATTATCTTTTGATTGGTAAAGGATGGAGGTTTTGATCATCTTTTCGGTGCTATCCACTTTTGCCTAAATAGAAAAAATTCCTGTAAACCAGAATATATAAGCTGATTCGTTTTTTTATCATCATCCATCTATCCCATCGTAATATTCGCTTGTGTTACCGCCTTCATCCGAGTGTTCTTGGGGATGGATGATGAAATGTTGTTCGAATAATGATGGAAACCAGTCAAGAAACATTCAACTATTTTGCTTATTGGCAAACGCGGACTCAATCAATTTAGAGTAGCTTGAATGACATATTGATAAACATCTGCCTCCAGATTATTGTTCTCAATGCGAATGTATACTTCGCGGTCCACCCCATCCCAGCCATAAACCAGCGGTATAATCTTTTTGCAGGCATGCATCATACCCGCAATCGAAATTTCTTCAATCGGGAGAACAAACTTATGCTGGGATGGGTCATAAACCAAAGCCACCGTTTAACCGCCAGTCGAAAATGTCGTACCAGTTTAATTTTTGCTGCCTTGTTCGCGATCACACTTTTGGCGGCTGCCTGCGGCCCTTCAACCGAAACCCCACCGCCATCCTCCGCAAACACCACACCTGACATCTTACCAGTGGAAGTGCCCCTGGATCAAAACCTGGGGTTTAGACACCTGACCACTCAGGACGGCCTTTCGGAGGGCAGGGTGTGGGGTATCACACAAGATAGCAGTGGTTTCATGTGGTTCGCAACTTTTGAGGGTCTCAACCGCTACGACGGGTATTCTTTTACAGTCTACAAACAAGAACGAGATAATCCCAACAGCCCTGGAGGTGTAGCATTCTTACCAATCCTTGAAGACCGGCAGGGCATGATCTGGGCGGGCTCCCATAATGGTGGAGGTTTGAGCCGGTTTAACCCAATTACCGAGCAGTGGATTCGTTATGAACATGATCCTGATAACCCATCCAGCTTGAGCAGTAATAACGTATTCTCAATATTTGAGGATAGCAGCGGTGTGCTGTGGATTGGCACCGCTGGCGTCGGGTTGAACCGTTTTGATGGTGAAACTGAGGATGGACAGGCACGTTTCACCCGTTATCAGCATGATCCTGATGACCCCCACAGTTTGGGCTCAGGTTTCCCTACCGCCATTTATGAGGATCGGGCAGGTGCCCTTTGGATCAGTTCCAGTGAAGGCGGGATCAGTCGTTTTAACACGGAGACAGAAACCTTCACTCGATTCCAGCATGACCCTGAAGACCCCAACAGCTTGAGCTACAATTTTATCTGGTCGATTTACCAGGCCCAATCTGGAACGCTCTGGGTGGGCACCTACGGCGGTGGGCTCAACCGTTTTAACCTGGAAACGGAAACCTTCACCCGTTACCAACATGATCCTGAAGACCCCCATTCGCTCAGTGGCAACACGGTGGTGGATATCCGGGAAGATCAAGCTGGTACGCTCTGGATCGCAACCTTCGATGGGGGGCTTAATCGCTACCATCCTGAAACCGATAATTTCACCGCCTACCAACACGACCCCCTAAATCCTCGCAGCTTGAGTAGTAACTCGCTGGGCTCTCTTTTTGTCGATTATTCCGGCATCTTGTGGATAGGCCATGCTGGAAACGGGATCAGCAAGCTAGACCCCAGGCAGCAGGGATTTGCGTTAATGCAACACGATCCCAACGACGACAATAGTCTGAGTGGTAATGATGTTCGGGCAATTTTAACAGACCGATACGGTGACTTATGGATCGGCACTTTCGATGGGCTGAATCACTTTGATCCAGAAACGGGCAACTTCACTCATTACCGGCACGATCCGGCAGATCCCACAAGCTTGAGTGACGATCATATTCATACCCTCACAGAAGATAGTTCTGGTACGCTTTGGATTGGGACCGATACCCACGGAATAGACCGCTTCGATCGCACTACGGAGACTTTTTCTCATTTTCAACCCGATCCCGCAGATCCGCATAGTTTGAGTGAGAATCTCGTCGTGACCCTCTATACAGACAGTACAGACACGCTCTGGGTTGGCACTTATTCTGAGGGGCTTAATGCTTTCAACCCGCAGACACAGGATGGGCAGGCTCATTTTACGCATTACCGACATGATCCCGAAGACCCTGGCAGCATGGGGTCGGGAACGATTCGTGCTATCCTTGAAGACCAGGCGGGTGTGCTGTGGATAGGCACTATTGGTGGCGGACTCTGCCGTTTCGATCGGGATACAGAGACCTTTGCCTGCTATAAGAACAATCCCGAAGATGCTAACAGTATCAGTGACAATACGATCTTTGCAATTCATGAAGATCAGGATGGTATGTTATGGATTGGTGCCAGCGGTGGGCTCAATCGCTTCGATCCGCAAACTGGCGAGTTCACTCTTTACACAACCGCAGATGGCCTATCGCATGATACAGTCTATGGCATATTAGAGGATGAGGATGGGCACCTCTGGGTAAGCACCTTGCGCGGACTGTCACGTTTTGATCTTGCAACACATACCTTCCACAACTATACGGCCAGCGATGGACTTCCAGGGGATAATTTCAATCGACACTCGTATGTTAAGGCAGCTAACGGTGAGTTGATCTTTGGCAGCCCAAATGGCCTAATGGCCTTCTATCCCGATGATATCCAGGATAACCCCTATATTCCACCGGTCGTTGTCACCAGCCTGCAATTGGCGGACGAGCCAGTTGCAGTGGGGGTTGACTCGCCCTTGCAAACATCGCTTCTCGACACCAAAGAACTGGCCCTTCCCTATGATGAACGGATCATCACTTTGGAGTTTGCAGCCTTGAGTTTAAACGCCCCGGAAAAGAATCGTTATCGCTACAAGCTGGAAGGCTTTGATGAAGATTGGCACGAGGTCGACAGCACGCGCCGTTTTGCGACCTACACCACCTGGACCCGGGTGATTATGTCTTTCGGGTAATCGCCTCCAACAATGATGGGGTCTGGAA
>CAWHCC010000006.1:0-250348 GCA_963827805.1 uncultured Chloroflexia bacterium | reverse complement strand
TAATCCTTTGGGTAGTAATTACTAAAAAAATTGTTGAGGTATTGGAGTTTGCTATGTCCCAATCGTTGAGAATTGCTTTTATCGCCTCGGAGTGTGTTCCATTTGCAAAAACAGGTGGCTTGGCCAATGTGGTTGGCGCTCTGCCCGGTGTTCTGCAAAAACTTGGGCATAAAGTTATTATTATCTTGCCATTATACAAAAGTATTGACAGGGGTCAAGTTTGATATTCAGCCCATTATCAGCCCGCTGGGTGTTTGGATGGGCGATACTGAAGAGTGGAGTTCCGTGTACGGAACCACCAATCCCGATGGAGTACCGGTTTATTTTATAGAATTTGCTAAGTATTTTGATCGGGATGGTATTTACCATGATGCAGAATTCAATGATTATCTCGATAACATCGCCGCTTTGCCTTCCTTTCCTAGAGCTGGACTACAATTTTGTAAAGATATCGGTTTTCAAAGCGGATATCATCCACGCTCATGATTGGCAGACAGCTTTAGTACCTGCTTATCAAAAAATCTGGCATTGGAATGATCCCAGTCTTAGGTGATGCAGCGAGTTTACTTCACAATCCATAATATTGGCTATCAGGGAAAATATCCCGCTGATGATTATGATTATACGGGATTGCAATGGGCCAACTTCACTGATCGATAAATTTGAAGATCACGGTGGAATGAATTATGTTTAAAGGCGGGGTTCATTATTCAGATCTGGTCAACACCGTCAGCCCGAATTATGCCCGAGAAACCCGCACGCCGGAACTCGGTTATGGTATGGCGATGTATCTAAATGATAAGGGTAACCGTTATCTGGGAATTTTAAATGGCGTGGATTACTCAGATTGGAATCCAGCTTTAGACCCGCTGATCCCTCAAACGTATACTTCCGAGGATTTATCTGGCAAAAAGGTTTGTAAGCGGGCTTTGCAGGAGCGCTTCGAACTTGAAATTGATGAAGGGCTGCCAATTGTTGGCGTGGTTTCCCGTTTTGCTGATCAAAAAGGACTTGATCTATTCGCGAATGCTGTTGAAGGTATTGTAAACAGTATGCATGTGCAATTCGTAATTTTAGGCGCTGGTGATAAAAACCTCAAATCCTATTTCGGTGGGCTGCCAGCCCGATACGCTGGACGGATTGGTAGTTTTATCGGTTACAACAATGAATTGGCGCATTGGATTGAAGCCGGTGCGGATTTCTTTTTGATGCCTTCACGCTATGAGCCTTGTGGTTTAAATCAAGTCTATTCGCTAAAATATGGGACGTTACCCATTGTCCGTGCAACTGGTGGGTTAGATGATACTGTTGAGCAATATGACGAATCCATCGGATTAGGCACTGGTTTTAAATTTTGGGACGCCAGTCCTCATGGAATTTACTACACGGTTGGCTGGGCAGTTAGCACCTATTTTGATCGTCCTCACCATATCCGAAAAATGCAGCAGCAAGCCATGGCCAAAAATTTCTCTTGGGAAGATAGCGCCAGACAATATGAGCGCGTTTACCAAAGAGCAATTAAAATTAAACAGTCGTTGTAAGCGGGGATAAAATCACAATGAATAAGGGCATAATATTCGCAGTTGGTGCCTATTTTCTTTGGGGAATCTCCCCAATTTACTGGAAACTAATTCAGAAAGTCCCTACCATTGAGATTATTGCCCATCGAATTGTTCTGGGCTTTTATCTTTGTGATCGTTGTGGTTGCTATCACCAAAGGATGGGGGGGCATTACGAGCACCTTTAAAACTCCCAAAGTATTTCTAATTTTTTTGGTGACGGGCATTTTATTATTTATTAATTGGTGGGTTTATGTTTGGGCAGTTAATACTGGAAATATTGTCGATGCAAGCTTAGGTTACTTTATCAATCCGTTGGTGAATGTTGTCCTCGGAGTGATTTTCTTACGTGAACGTCTGCGCTTGTGGCAATGGATCCCTGTTGGGATTGCAGCTTTAGGAGTACTCTATCTCACTGTTAGTTTCGGCGCACTGCCTTGGATCGGCTTGATTCTAGCATTTTCATTTGGCACCTATGGATTACTAAAAAAGATGGCGCCATTGAAGTCGATCCCGGGTTTTACAATAGAAATGGGATATCTTTTTTTGCCAGCGGCAGCCTATTTGTTATTTTTAGAAATGAACGGGCAAGGTGCTTTTCCCCATGGACCGGGTCTCGAAACTTTTTTACTCCTGTTGACGGGTGTAGCAACGGGTTTGCCTTTGCTGCTTTTTGGGACGGCTGCTCGATTGGTTTCTCTCTCAACCTTAGGATTTATTCAATATATTACTCCCACGCTGCAATTTTTAATTGGTGTGCTGATTTATGGTGAAATTTTTACTATAAATCGGATGATTGGTTTTGGGTTAATTTGGCTTGCACTGGTTATTTATTCGGCCGACAGCATATTGGCACGCAATAAAGGTTCGGTTATTGTTCCTGCCGATTAACTCTGGTTGTCAATATTTTTAGTTTGAATGCTTTATGTGGAAAAAAGCCAAAACCCTGACCGCTTGCGGCAGGGTTCTTCGTTAAAATAAAAAAGGGATCCCCACCTTTTGGTGGGGATCTTGCGTTCCGTAGTTGGTTATTGGTTAATCCGCGGTTGCAGTTACCCTTTCAAGCGGCGCATATTCGCGCTCCAATTCGTTGCGGAATTGGGTTGTGTAAAGCCGGTAATAGTGACCGCGTTTAAAGAGTAGTTCAGCGTGGCTGCCATTTTCGATGATGCTGCCATCTTTGATGACCAGGATGCGGTCCGCTTTTTTGATCGTGGATAGACGATGAGCGATCACAAAGCTGGTGCGTCCTTTCATCAAGTTTTCCATCCCTTTTTGAATAAGCGCTTCTGTGAGCGTGTCTACCGAACTGGTCGCTTCATCCATTATGAAGATTTCTGGTTCTCGGAGTACAGCGCGGGCGAGGCTAATTAACTGTTTTTGGCCCACCGACAGCAAGTTGCCGCCTTCACCGACCTCGTCGTCGTATCCCTTTTCGAGTTTCATAATGAATTCGTGGGCGCCTGCTAATTGCGCTGCGGCCCCAATTTCTTCATCCGTCGCGTCTAATTTCCCATAGCGGATATTGTCGCTGATTGTTCCGGAGAACAAATGAGGTGTTTGTAGAACCATACCGATGCGGGATTGAATGGCTTTCAGAGCAATATCTTCGTAGTCGCGCCCTCCGATACAGATGGTGCCTTCTTTGGGTTCAAAGAAACGGCACAACAAATTGACGATTGTGGTTTTGCCCCCACCAGTTGGTCCAACGAGGGCTACGGTTTCGCCGCGTTTGGCATGCAGGTTGAAATCTTGCAGTACTGGTTTATTTTCCTCGTAGTAAAAATTTACGTGATCAAATACAATATCACCCTCGATCGTGCCTGGATCAATCGCATCGGGTTTATCGGTGATTTCAGGTACGGCATCTACGAGTGAGAAAATTCGTTCCGCAGAGGCGACAGCCCGCTGTAACTCAGCATAAACGCGAGCCATTTCCTGGATTGGCCAAATCATAAAGACCACATAAGAGACGAAGGCCTGAATACCACCGATGCTCATATTGCCGATTTGTGTTTGATAACCGCCATATCCAACGATGATTGCCACCGCAAAAGAGCTGATGAACATCACAACAGGCAAGAACAAGGCCGATAGCCAGGCCGCACGGTAACCAGCGCGGTACATCTCGCTGGTGAGATTCATCGAAGTCAGTCAATTGGTCTCTTCACGCCCGAAGGCTTTGACCACCCGCACACCAGTAATCGTTTCGTTATAAGAACCAGTAATCTTTGAGTTGATTTTTCGAACTTCTCGAAATTCGACGATGATCTTCTTTTTGAATTGTGCCGCCACAATTACGAGAACTGGGATTGAAATGAATACGATCAGAGCCAACTGCCAGTTGATCGCCAGCATAAAGAAGGCCGCGGTTATGATATTCATGATGCCCCAGGTGACATCTAAGAAACCCCAGGTGACCAGTTCAGCAACCCGTCTCAGAATCAGATGTCACTCTTGACATGATCCAGCCTACTGGGGTGACATTGTAGTAAGAAAGGGAAAGTTCTTGCAGGTGAGTGAACATCTTTTTTCGCAGATCATAACGAATGCGCTCACCCAATATACCCGCCAGGTAAATAAAACCAAACACACCCGCGGCCTGGAAGACGATCAACAACCCATAACGAATAATAATTTCCGTTAAGGCTTCTTTATCGCCACCCAGAATGCCTTCATCAATAATTCGGCTGCCCAGGAATGTAAAGTAGGAATCTAAAATGGAGACCAATGAGATCATCATTACAAAACCAATGACCCATTTCCAATGGGGTTTGGCGAGTTGTGCGATCCGCTGGATCGTTTTTCCTGTAAACTGGGTGGTAAATTCTTCTTCTTCGAAATAATGTTCAGACATAACTACACCGCCACTTCTGCGCTGGCGATTTCTTTTTCCAGCTCTTCTTCGATTTGTGTTTGGATATCAAAAACTTTACTGTAAATGCCATCATGAGCCAGTAATTCATCATGGCTGCCGATCTGAACGATGCGGCCTTTATCGAGCACTACGATCAAGTCTGCTCTCATCACGGATTGGATGCGGTGTGCGATGATGAAGGTGGTGCGATTTTCCATCAGATTTTCTAAGGCTTGACGGATGTCAGCTTCAGTTTCAACATCAACGGATGAGGTGGCGTCATCTAAGATTAATATTCGTCGGATTTTTCATAATCGTGCGTGCAATTGCCACCCGCTGTTTCTGACCACCGGATAGGGTTACACCTTTCTCCCCAACCAGCGTTTCGTATTGATCAGGGAAATCGTTAATCGAATCGTGTACGGCTGCTGCTTGTGCAGCCTCTACGACCTCTTCATCCGTAACTTCCCGGTCGATTCCGTATGTGATATTTTCTCGGATCGTTCTGGAGAATAAGAAAGGTTCCTGTTCTACAGTCCCAATTTGGCTGCGCAAATAATTACGGGGATAGCGTTTTAATTCAACACCATCAAGGTTAATTTGCCCTTCGGTGTAATCGTAAAAGCGGGGCAGTAAATTTGCTAAAGTTGTTTTACCCGATCCTGTGGAACCCAAAAGCGCAATCACCTGACCCGGTTGACATGCAAAAGAAATATCCTGAAGGACGGGGATATCCGGAGCATCGTCATATGCAAACCCAATATTAACGAACTCAATAGCTCCTTAACGTTCGTTTCCGGTTGATAGTCACCAGTATCTAATGGCTCGCGTCGTTCTTTGACAACCTCCATCACACGGCCGAATGAAACCAATCCAGAAGACATCTGCACAATTAAGCGTCCCATGTTGCGGATTGGCCACAAGATCCAGATCAATAAGCCAGAATAAGTCAAATAATCGCCAACGGTGATTGTGCCATTGATTGCCATGAGGGCAGCTACAGTGAACCCTGAGAGCATCTGAGCTCCGGTCATAATATCGGAAATGGGCCAATAACTGGAGTGCATCAAGAGCAGGCGTTTGCCACGGATATACTTCTCCCAGTTTTCTGTTTCGAATTTATCAATTTCATATGATTGCCGGGCGAATGCCTTTACAACACGCACACCAGCCAGATTTTCTTGCAGGCGATTCGATAGAATGGCATCCTGTTCTTGGTATTTTTCATATGCCTTCGACACCCGGCCAAAGAAATAGATAGATAGCCCAATGGTGAAAGGCACTACAATTACCGAAACCAGAGCTAATTTCCAATTGAGCCATAAAAGAGCGCCAAAATTTACTAAAAAAAGGAGACTGATCCGACCTACGCCGATAGCCTGATCGGCGAAGAAACGCCGGATAGCGTCAATATCTGAGGTTGAACGCTGGATCAATTCGCCAGTTTTGGTCTGATCATGGTATGTGAATGTTAGATGTTGGATGTGATCAAATACATAGTCGCGTACTCGTTTTGCAATACCTTCAGCCGTTCGAGCGGCCAGTGCGCCACTTATAAATGAAAAGGCACCCATAATGAGGGCTAATCCAATGAAACCCAATGCCACCTGTAGCGGTGTATAGAAACTGTTTTCACTCACCAAAACTTCATCAACAAATAAACCTAAAAGCAGATAGGTACCTGTGCGGGCAAAAGCTGAGATTCCAATACCGATGATTGCGCCAAAATACAGCCATCGGTAACCACGCATTAAGCGCCATAGTCCAGTGAAGCGTTTCTCAGTGAGCGCTTCTTGGAGATTCATTTCAAATTTGGGGTTCGTTATACTCAAGATTCTTCTTCCTCTTTGTTCTTTGCCATAATTAATTGGCAAGTTAACTATCTGATCTTTACTGGCCTTTTCGACAGGCAGTCGCAACGATAACCAGACTGCCATCAAACTAACATCATCAATGCCGAAATCGCTTTCCGGATAAGAATTTGAATATGTTTCGTAAATTACTTCATAATCTTCATCTTCAGGCCACTGAGTCAGGAATCCGGGCAATCGAGTACGGTTTGCATCCTGGGGCAGCAGCTTCCAGCCAAAATCATTCAAGATATCAAAAACATATTGCCGCAATTCCTGGTTAGCCTCAGCCCAGGCGGAAAGCATGGCGGCTACCAATTTTGGCTCCTTTTCAAAAGGTTTGACCATGGAAACTGCTTTTACCGAAGCGGGTGCTTTAGCGCTGTTTCGAAAACCAGGAACCTTGACAAATTTCTTGGTCAGTTTATTTACAGATGCCTGGGTTTTTGAAGACAGATCTGGAAGAGCCAGTAAGGTGCTTCGCAGCAAAATCATGCGGTAATCCGTCCGCATAAATTCGTTGATCGCGTGAAAAGGTATAAATTCCAATTTGGATTTTTCTTCGTTAATTGAATTTTCTTCTGACATAATTACACCTCGCTTGTAGGTAGAAAAGAGCCGATTGGCATAATGGTTTCTGGATTGGTTTCGATGATTTCGGCATTCAAAGCCCCGTGGGATAACTCGGTAAGGGCTTCCTGAAAAGCCGGAAATGCCTGCGTTGTGAACTGACACGTAATTGTGACATCTGCTGCAAATTCTTCATCTGATATTTTACCGCCATATTCTGCGATTAATCGTTTTGCGCGCTCAAAGAGGGAATAGGGAAGCGCGATCATCACCGAGTGTGTAGATACTTTTTCAGCTAGTGGCACCACCTTTAAAACAGCTCGAACCGCGTCCCCATAGGCTCGTACCAAGCCTCCTTTACCGAGTTTGGTGCCTCCAAAGTAGCGCGTAACGACAACTGCTGCATCCCCAAGGCCGCTGCCCTGTAACACAGCCAAAGCCGGACGTCCGGCAGTGCCCGAGGGTTCACCATCATCATTGCAATGTGCAGTCACCGAGGTGCCATGACCTACCAGGTAGGCTGGCACGTTGTGCGAAGCATCATCAAACTCTGTCTTGATTTTGTTGACAAAAGTTTTGGCAGCTACGATATTGAAAACGGGTGCAATCGTAGCGATGAAACGCGAATTGATTACTATGATTTCTGTTCGGGTTTCTTTGGCAGGGATGCGATATGATTTCATAGCAAGAAGCTATTCTACCAAAGATTGGCGGGTATAATTGGCGCATTCTATTTTCTGTATTTTTAGGAGCCTCAATTTGAGTACTGCCGCGATTCAAAAGCGTTCACCAGTTGGTTATGTTCAACTGGTTCGGGGGAATGTAAATTTCCGAAACTTGTGGATAGGCCAAATCATCAGTCTTTTGGGAGATTGGTTTAACCTTATCGCTTCTGCTTCTCTCATTGGATTGTTGACCCAATCTGGGGTTGCTGTCGGGGGGCTCTTTGTCGTCCGGCTTTTGGCTCCTTTTCTGGTCAGCCCAATTTCGGGTGTTGTGGCAGATCGCTATAACCGCAAAACAATTTTGATTGTTGCAGATATTACCAGGGCGCTGACGGTATTAGGTTTTCTTTTCATTCGAGAACCCGGGCAGGTTTGGCTGCTTTACGTGCTCACAGCGATCCAAATGGGGATCAGCGGTTTTTTCTTCCCAGCGTGTAGTGCCATTCTTCCAGATGTGGTTACACCCCCAGAATTAGGGGCTGCCAACGCATTGAGCTCGGCCACCTGGTCGATTATGCTCGCTTTAGGATCTGCCCTTGGGGGGCTGGTTGCAGGAAGTTGGGGTATTTATCCCGCTTTTTGGATCGATGCTGGTACTTTTTTGCTTTCTGCTTTTTTTGTAGCCCGCGTGGTTTATCAACCAACGACAGAAACCGAATCTGCAAAAAGCGTGCGCGCAGCACTTAAAGATTATTTTGATGGCCTCCGTTACTTGAAACAAAACGTCGATATTTTTGTGGTTTCATTGGTCAAAGCTGCGATGGCATTAGCTATGTCTGGCGCTTTCCAGGTTATACAAGTCCGTTTAGCAGAACAAGTTTACGTGATTGGAGAGGGAGGCAGCACAGGATTGGGCATAATGTACGCGGTGGTTGGTCTTGGTACGGGTTTGGGCCCGATTGGGGCGCGGAAATTTACAGGGGATCGCGATCGACCAATGCGGATAGCCATTGCATTTGCTTTCCTGTCAACTGTAATTGGTCTGGCAATTGTTGCACCACTTCCCAGTTTTGGTGTCGTGTTAATTGGATCTTTTTTGCGGGGGCTTGGCGGTGGATTAGCCTGGGTCTTCTCGACACAGATTTTGTTGCAGTTACTCCCGAATCACGTAAGAGGGAGGGTTTTCTCTACGGAGTTTGCCATTCAAACGCTGATGGCCTCTTTGGCCGCTTATCTAGGCGGTTGGGGCCTAGATAGTCCTGCAATCGGAATTTCTGGGATGATGTGGGTGATGAGCGCTATGACTTTGGTTTTTGGCTTGCTATGGGTAACTTGGTTGGTATACGGTCCAAAGGAGCAAAAAATTTCAGTGGAATAGGCTTGTCTAGATTTTTGGCCCTTAAATTATTCCTAATTAACATATTTGCAACCAGCCAAAAAAACAGGTGGAGTAAGGCTGAAAAGGTTATATCAAAAACTATTTTTACGCTGATTTGGTCTCCTTCAGCCTCTTTTGGGGTGCTGGCGAGAAACTGCCAGACAGCTAGTTTTTAGACTATTCAGCTAGTTGAAGCAAAGCTTCTTCTTTGGGGGTATGCACGAATCTTGCGAAGATTCCAGCCGCTAAAAATCTGCCGATTCCAGATAGTATAAAAACGAAGGAAAGCCCCCAAAAGTTTGCAACGAATCCACCTAAAGCTGCGCCAAATGCTGCAGAGCCTGCTACCGCGATCTGAAACATGGCCGTGTAACGCGCCCGTTGGTCGGGTGGAGAGACTGAAAGTAAAAAGTTAAAAGATGCAATACCGTAACCCGCCCACACAGCACCGCCCAAAATATTAATTAGCAATACGTGCCAAGGCTCGCGAGTAAGAAACCATAGAAATGGTAGGATGGGGATAATCAAGCCGGTCGTCTTCATTAATTTGCGTCCACCCCATTTGTCCGCTAGTCCACCGAAATATCTTTGTGCTGGCAATCCAGAAAGTTTAGCAACGATGGATGTGATACCTACAAAAGCTGCTGTTACTTTCAAATCTTGAACCATATAAACACTAAAGAAGGGGCCAGCAATGTTCAATGAAAATGTCCAAATTGTTGTGTAAGCGCAGAAAATCATAAAATTCCGGTCGGATTTCAAGGTTAAATACAGCGATTTGATTGAATAGCTGGTTTTCGTTTCACTTGATGTCTTCGTTACAGCAGACTCGGGTTCATTAATTCTTGAGAAATTATAAGTGGAGGCGATTCCGAAGAGGAAAGCCAGCCCTAATGCCCATTGAAAACCCTCAGGAGAGCCAATGCCAGTAATCATCAATCCAACCACATAAGTGGTCAACATCCCTGCGACTCCCATTGCCATATTGCGAGCACCAAAATAACGGCCTCGCCGGGTTATTGGAACTATGTCTGCTGTCATTGAAATCCAGGCAGGTAAACTTAAGTTTACCATCCCGTCCATAAGAACTTTGAGTGCAATAACAATATAAACAGCGGCTCTACCACTAAATATCAGCGGAACTGTCGCTAACAACAAAACGGCAATTCTATTAATTCCGCCCCCTGACATCAGCACGATCCTTTTGCGTTTACCGGTACGATCCACTAAGATTGCGCCCGGAATTAATAAAAGAACTGCGCTTAAGCTGGCTAACGAAGTCATCAGGCCAATCTCGGCGCTACTGGCTCCTAGTGCCAACAAATACAATGTTAAATATGTCAATATTATAGAATTGCTGGCCGAAGTTGATATGCCGTCGAAGAAGAAACTGCGTAGGTTGTGTCGTGTTTCTTTTGGAAACTCGATTGCCCATTTCCCACCGGTTGCTAACTCAGTTACAAAACTACGTATACGCGCGTTTGAACCATGCAGAAATTGAAAGGTTTTCATATAAATTTTCTAACTTTACGGGGGGAACTTAAAACTGTTCTGAGCCCATTGCATTCAGAATAAACAAGGTAACGCGGTGTTGTTCTTTTTCTGGGGGACCAACCGCTTTACGCATTAAGTCAATAACTGCTTGCTCATCACCTTCATCAACTCCGATCATCAAAGTCATGTTCCCCCGTCTCAAAAAACCGCCTGTACTGGCTAAACGCGTTACCCGGTATTCTGCTTTGATTAATGCGCGAATTACGGGTTCACTATCGATATCTCGAATAACTGCAAGAATTAGTTTCATAGTGATATTCCTCTAAAATTGTTCGAAATGCTCAACAGCTAGTGTATGGAAAGTTGCACCCCCAACCTCGGCTTCAACGATTACAGGAGTGCTGTGATGTGGATAAGATTCGATGGATGATTGAGTTGCGATATGGGTGGTTCTACGTTTGCAATACTGCCTGATCAGGGCTTTTAGATCATCTAATCGGTCTTGTTTTATACCGATGATCAAGCTGCTATTCGGGTAATTTAGAAGCCCACCACTACTGGCGATTTGGGTGAAATAATAATGCTGTTGATTTAAAGCTTTGGTCAATTCATCGATTTGTTCATTCATCACATAGAGGAAGACCAAGGTGTCAACTTTACAATTTTCGCACATAATTTGTTTTCCTATAAATTTGCCCGATTATAACATTCTCCCGAACAAAATTTGACAAGTTAATCAAAATCTTTGGACTGTAATTTTTAACCTGAAAATTCAGAACAAAATCAGGGGATCTTATTTCTCCTTTGGTTTCCTATAAGTTTCAACACGATTTTTCCCCTTCTCTTTAGCATTATAAAGGGCTGTATCTGCCTGGTCGATCAATGCAGCCAAATTCGGTGTGCCTGCGGTCAACTGGGCAACTCCGAGGCTGATTGTAATATTCAAGTTACCAAACCTTGTTGGGATAGGATTTAATTCCACGAAATCACAAAGCCGTTCGGCCAACTCGGAGCATTGAACTGAGTCGGTATTTGGAAGGACGATAACAAACTCCTCACCACCATAACGTCCCAGAATGTCAACTTCTCGGATATTACTCTCACAATATTGTGCCAATTCGTAGAGGACCACATCCCCAATCGCATGTCCAAAAGAATCATTAATAGCTTTGAAATCGTCGATATCCAACATAATGACAGAGAGTGGCTGTGAGTAACGCCTGGCGTGATTGAAAGCTCTTCTTCCCAGGTAAAATAATTGACGTCGATTATTTGTTTTGGTCAACTCGTCCGTTTCGGCCAATTTTTGCACATCTTCAAAAAGTTGGGCATTCTTAATAGCCACAGCTGCATGGCTGGCGATTGTTTCCAATAAATCAACTTCAGTTTGAGTATAGTCATTGCCCGTGGAATTGATCGCGGTCAAAGTTCCTAAAATTTCTTGCCGGTAGCGAAGGGGCACTACAATTAGTGAGCCAGTTTGATTCTTTTCTCTGGACTGTTGAACATATCTTTTTTCACGGGGATCAGGTTCTGAGTGGTGTGAAAGGGCTGGTTTACGGTTTTGCATTACCCAACCAGTTAAACCATCCATCAATTCCTGATAACCAACTGGAGTGATTTGATGACTCTGATGTCCACCGATAACATAATTTGTTATTTCTTCGGTTTCACACGCCAATGTGATCAAAATTACTTGGTCCGCAGGTAGTGTATTGGCCACTTGCTCCACCAAATTTTGTAGAAGATCAACCAAATTTTCAGTGGCAATCAAAGATTGAGCAGTTTGGTATAGGGTTTTTGTGTTTGCTAATGTCGATGAAATGAGTTCAAATAATTGAGCGTTTTCGATAGCAATAGCTGCCTGTTGCGCAAATAATGAAATTAACTGCATATCATCCTGGCTGAATTTGCGATGTTCGGTTGAATCAGCTAAGGCAATTGCCCCCAATATACGATCTCGGGCCTCTAATGGAATAACCATTACCGCTTTCCATGGACGTGCATCAAAATGTCCATCCCAGGCTGAGTAATCATCGATCAAAATGGGTTCGCCACTTTGTACTACTCGTCCGATTGCTCCACTGCCAGGTTTGAGCTTCTTTCCCGTGTAATCTTGTTCCATCTTATGACAGACCACGATGGAGATTGTGTCATCTGTGCTATTGTGGAGGGCGAATTCCCCTCCAGTTGAATTCAGAAGTTCTACCGCGCGCTTAAGGATCGCCTGAAGTAAGGTGGTTAAATCCAGCTCCGAGGTGATATCTGTGAAGGTCGCTTGAAGAGCACTCATAATGTCTGCGCGTCGACGCTCTTCGCTGAAGAGGCGGGCGTTTTCAATTGCAACTGCGATCTGAGAAGCTAAAGTAAGGGCAATTTGCATTTCCCGTTCTTTATAGACGTTGGGTGTTGTGCTATCTAAAGTAAGCAATCCAATTGCCGTGTTACGGGCGATTAATGGTATTCCAAGCCAACTTTTAACGGCATTGTTCGCACCGTAATTTTTAAAATATTGGTTTTGGGTTGGGTTATTAAGGATCAAAGGTTGCCGAGTTTCAATGATTTGCCGCGAAATACTATCCTTTGAGATATGGATTTCTAAAGACTTGAGCGCTTTGATATTTGGAATATTATGTCCCGCGGCGATATGAAGTTTCTCGTCTTGGCATAATATAAGTGCTCCAGAATCGAATGGGATCAACCTTTCAAGGTTTTTAAATATTTTTTGAATGAGTTCATCAAATTCAAGGGTCCCCGTAATTAAATTTGCGATATCGCGTAACGTAACCGCCAAGAGTCTCTGTGCGCGCTCTGTTTCTATGCGGTTGCGTGATTTTTGTAGTTCTCGTTCCGCTTGAACTCTTTCAGAAATATCTTCAAGTACTCCTACGAAATAAAGATTGCGCCCGTTTTCATCTTTAATAAGACTGGAAGCGTCACGAACGAAGAGGACACTACCATCCCTTCGTTTCATTTGAAATTCGAAAAGGTTGATTTTATCTGTATTCAAATGAAGGGAAATTAATTCTTGGCTTTTGTTGGGATCTACAAAGAGGTCAACGATATTAACCTTTTTGAAAAATTCGAGATCGGGGTAACCCAGCATATTTACCAATGTATTATTGGCTTCCAAAATCTTGCCATCCAAAGTTAATTTATACATACCAATAGGTGCATCTTCAAAAACACGTTGGTAGTAGGCTTCAGTTTGCTTACCCATAAATTTATTTATATTCATCCTTGCCAATTTTTTTATAGTTGGTCAGGTTGCATCGAACAAAAATTGATTTGCCACATCTCCAGTTTACCATCATATTTTTTGTATTTAGCAAACCTAATCAGAAATAATAAATTTCAGGGATTTAATAACTCTCATTTTCACATTCAATCATAATAATGACAGAAAATTTCCTCGATGTTTTAAAACTTGGGATAAAATGAAATTGGTCCTGAGGAATTTCTGTGACAGATTGAAGGCGTTGGGGTAATTTTGTATAATGGACACGAACACCCCAAACAATACACCCCAACATGATAATTCTGTGCGAGTCAATAATAAAGTAAATTATAGCAAAAGGTTTCGAAATCATGAATAAAAATGAACAAAAATCTTTAATATCGCTTATCTTGTTTGGCGGAATTTTTATCAGCGTTGGAGCACTTATCTTCTTGGTTTCTGTTGATGTTATTCATATCCCTGAGGAGGATTTCAATGCGCCTCGTTGGGTAGTAGCTGCAATAGGGATAGCGTTTTCATTGGCTGGAGCTATGGTCATGGTCAACGGTCTTAAAAGTGGTTATGGCGATCAGCCTCTGCTGAAGTGGGTATATAACGGTATGTTACTGATTTTTATGATTGTTTTCGCTGCCCCATTTCACTGGGTTGCTTTTGGTCTCGGGGAACGCTCGTTTAGTAGCTCTGTTGGAGTAGGTGGTGTTTCCATCACCCAAAATAGCGGTGGAGAACTTGGTGGCCGACTGGCCTTTGGCTGCGGAGCTATTTTTATGGATTTGTTTATATTGTTTATTATTTACCAGATATTCAAGGGAAAGGATTTGTCGGACCAGGGTAATTGAGGCATATGGACATTCCTATGGTTGATCTCTCCGTAGTTATCATCGCAAATTTTTTCAATATAATTATCACAGTTATCATGATTTCACGGCCTCTTGATTGGTCGCGGCTTGAATATTATCTGGGTTTGGTATGTGGAATCTTGGCTTTGCCGCTGGGTGTTGCTGTGGTTTATTATCTTGTGATCAATAAAGAATGGTGGATGATTGTTTTACCAGGGTTATTAATTTTATATCTCGTTGTTGAATGGGTTTTGGATTACGTTGTTAAATTCGATTTTCGCCAAACTCGCTGGCTTGGTCCTTATCTGTTATTATTTTATACTGCCCAGTGGGGTATGATCGGATTTTGCTTTGGGCTGGATCCGATTTATGGCTTTATCTGCCTGGGAACTTATTTTCTCAGCCTCGGGGCCACCGCTTATTCATACAAAAAAGTTGGACATGGATAGCAAATTCAGGAGGTATAATCTTTTTGCCATGACAAAAAAGATTGGCTATCTTACGATTGATGATGCCCCATCACCAGATTTTGAAAGGAAAATCGAATTTCTAAAAAATCATGGAATCCCGGCAATCTTCTTTTGTTCTGGGCGGGCCTTGGAATTGCACCCGAAAATTGCCATAAAAGCGATTGAACAAGGGTTCGTGATTGCAAATCACGCCTACGATCATCCCCACTTTAGCGAGATCCCTCTTGAAGCTTGTTTTGAGCAAATCTGCCGTACAGACGAGATTGTCAATAAGCTCTATGCACAAGTCAGAGTCGATGAATATCCCAAATATTTCCGTTTTCCTTATGGCGATAAAGGCGCGTTAACCGGTGATGATGTCTACGCCCCAATCTCGGATGCGGGACTGAATCGCAAGCAGACTATGCAAAAATTTCTTCGTCAGTTGGGGTATGTGCAGCCAGCCTTTGACGATATTCGTTATAAGTATTACAGAAAATTAGGTTTACTAGATGATATCGATTGGTATTGGACTTACGACGTTGTGGAATGGTCCACGTTTCATGACCGGCACGCCCATGGCATCGAGACCGCCGAAGATGTTTTTGCACGCATGGAAGAAAGTTTCCCGGAAGATGGTCGCGGATTAAACTGGCCGGATTCAGCAGATATCATTCTGACGCATGACCATATTGAAACTACTGAACTTTTCTTTGCGGTGATTGAGCGTATGCTAGAGAAAGGTATCGAATTCCGTTTACCATCTTGATGGATTGCTGCGTGGGGATAATATCTAAAATGATTTAAAATTGAGTTTGGATGAAATCAATACTAAAATTACTAAAAATTTTGTTGAACCCATTTAACACAAAGGAAAAGACTTGTTCGCTCTCTTTTATGAGCGGATTGGTTCTATTAGGCTTAAGCCTCGTGGGGTGCCAAGTACCTGTGACGAAAATTGCGCCTACCAATCCTAAGGTTGAAGTCGCTTCAACCAAAACACCAGGCCCCACTTATACCCTTGAGATTGCTGAATTTCCTACTTTTACGCTGACTTTTTCCCCTAGCCCAACCGATACGCACACCCCAACGCCTACGACCCCGAATATATCGACACTTTCCCCAGGTGCGACCCATATTTTCCCGATCGATGGCATGGTGCTGGTTTATGTCCCCGCGGGCGAATTTCTAATGGGCAGCACAGAAGTTGACCAGGGTGCCGATTATGATGAGATGCCACAGCATTCTGTTTACCTCGATGCTTTTTGGATGGATCGGACCGTTGTTACGAATGCCATGTTTGCAGTCTTCTTGAACGCACTGGGCAACCAAATTGAGGCCCGTACTACTTGGCTGGATGCCGGGGATGAAGATGTTCTCATCATCCAGCAAGCCGGTGTCTGGCAAGCTGTTGAAGGTTACGAAAATTATCCCGCGGTTGAGGTTTCTTGGTATGGTGCCCAGGCTTACTGCCATTGGGCTGGCCGGCGTTTACCCTCCGAAGCCGAATGGGAGAGAGCAGCCCGTGGTATGGATGGCCGCGTTTACCCATGGGGAGATGAAATCGATTGTGATCACGCCGAATACGCCAACTGCAGTGGCGGGTTGCTTCCGATTAGTAGTAATCCTTTGGGTGCGAGCCCATACGGTGTGTTGGGACTTTCTGGAAATACCTGGGAGTGGGTGGCGGATTGGTACGCAGATGGTTATTATTCTGATTTACCGTCTGAAAATCCATTTGGTCCTCTCGACGGAGGTACGCGGGTCCTGCGAGGTGGTTCCTGGGAATATGATTGGAAGCATCTTCGCTCAGCCAACCGGCGGCATAATGGTCCAGCAGTTTCAATGCACGATTATGGTTTTAGGTGTGTTTTATCTGCGGAAACACATTAAGCATTCGTTGAGAAAACTGGGGGATTTTGCCCAATTTATACTGATTGAGGTAGAATCTTCTTTCGTAAAACCTAAGTATAAGTGAGGTCCCAGATGTATTTGTTATTAAGCACTGTAAATTTTGCCCTTTCAATGATGCTATTCATTCGAGATGACTTGTATCTCGATCCGGGTTCGGGGAGTTTTTTAATCCAGCTGATTATTGCGAGTTTACTCGGCGCGGCTTTTGTCCTTCGAACATCATGGTCTCGGATTAAATCTTTTTTCAACCGTTCAAATAATGAACCCGAAGATGAATTATTAGATGGCGAAGATAATGACGAGTGATTTTCGTTTGTCATCTTCTTTTCGGGATCCATCAGGCTTTCTGTTTTCTCGAGAAGGGATCGTTTATCGTCAAGTCAATTACAAATATGCAAGAAATTTCAATCATCTTGTTGATTCAGGACTGTTTGCGATATTAGTCGATGAAGGTTTGTTAATCTCGCATGAAGAGGTTGAAATTGAAGCCCCTGATCCGATCAACGCCTATAAAGTGATCTTGCCCCAGCAAATTTCCTTCATATCGTACCCGTATGAGTGGTGTTTCAGTCAACTCAAAGATGCGGCTCTTGCAACCCTAAAGATCCAAAAACACGCCCTTGATTTCGGAATGACTCTCAAGGATAGCAATGCTTATAATATTCAATTCGTCGAAGGGAAGCCGGTCTTGATTGACACCCTCTCATTTGATGATTACAGAGAAGGCCAACCCTGGGATGCTTACCGTCAATTTTGCCAACATTTCTTGGCTCCGTTGGCGCTGATGGCTAAAGTTGATGTACGATTAAGTCAATTATTGAGAAATTATATAGATGGCATTCCCTTAGATTTAGCAAGCACACTCCTGCCATGGTCATCAAGATTGGTTCCCACCTTTTTGTTGCATATTCACTTGCATGCCTCTGCCCAACAACACTACGCAGATAAAAAAGTAGAAAAATCGTCAGTTTCGCGGCAAATGTCGAAGACCCAAATGCTGGGATTGATCGATAGTTTGGAATTTGGGGTTCGTAAATTGAGATGGCAGCCTGGCGGCACGGAGTGGGTGGACTATTATGAGGCCGCTGACCACTATACGAAGGAGGCAGCCAAACATAAAAAGGAGATTGTTGCTGGATTCTTAGACAGAACACAGATCCAGAGTTTGTGGGATCTTGGGTCGAACCAGGGAACTTTTAGTCGTTTGGCTAGCGAACGGGGAATTCAAACTGTAGCATTTGATATAGATCCCGGCGCAGTGGAAAGGAACTACCTGGATGTCGTTAAAAACAATGAAAAAAAACAGCTTCCCTTAGTTCTGGATTTAACTAATCCAAGCCCCAGTATAGGATGGAATAACCAGGAGCGCATGTCGCTGGTTGAAAGAAGACCAGTGGATGCCGTAATGGCTCTGGCATTGATCCATCACTTAGCAATTGGGAATAACGTGCCGTTATCCTTAATCGCCTCATATTTTCATCAACTAGGACGCTGGCTGATAATTGAATTTGTCCCGAAAACCGATCCCCAGGTGGAAATTCTCCTGGCTACGCGAGACGATATATTCACGCTTTACGATAAAGAAAACTTCGAAATTGTTTTCAGTGAAAAATTTAAAATTATTGAGTTGATCCCGATTATTGATACGAAACGTCGGTTGTATTTAATGGAGAGCCGCTAGTTTGAACAGCCTAAAACAACTAACTCTGCACCCACTTTTATTTGCAGCCTATCCAGTTTTGGCTTTGCTCGCAAATAATTTAGGGGAGAGCCGTCTTTCGGTTGGAATTCGAGCTTTTGTTCTTGTTTTTCTAGCTGCAGTTCTTCTCTTGTTTGTGTTTTTTATTTTTTTTTAAAAATTGGTATAAAGCTGCAATTCTGACTACGTTAACCTTAATACTGATTTTTTCGTATGGGCAAATTTATAATGTATTGGAAAGTGCCAGCCTTTTTGGTTTAAACCTTGGACGTCATCGAATTCTTCTACCGATCTATTTAGGAATATTTGTTGGCGGTGTCTTGTGGGTTGCAAAAAAAATCAGTAACCCACAACAAATCAACGAAATACTCAATATTGTTGGTCTGGTCGCTTTGGCGATTCCAATTTTTCAGATCGTTGCATTTCAAATAAACTCCTCCCAATTATGGGGCCAGACCTCACAAACAACGCCGCGCGATAGTCACGCAGAAAACTTGCAGAATCCCAATTTAGAATCTCTGCCCGATGTGTATTACATCGTTTTAGATGCTTACGCCCGGGGAGACACAATGCAAGATTTTTACGGTTTTGACAATGAGCTATTTCTAAGTCAATTGGAGGAAATCGGTTTTTATGTTGCTGAGTGCAGCCAAAGCAACTATGCCAAGACCCGGCTTTCAATCGCATCTACGTTAAAATATGAATTATCTTGAGGAGTTCGAAGAGATTGCTCAAGATTTGGCGCGTGGCAAAGAGAGCCGTATCCGGATGGGCCAGTTAATTCGCCGAAACGCCGTTCGTGAACACTTCGAAGATTTAGGGTATACCATCGTGGCTTTTGAAACTGGGTACTTATGGAGTGAATGGGACAAAGCCGATATTTTTCTTTCTCAGCATTCAGAATCAACTCTTGAAAAGGTTCAGCTTTTCGGCCAACTCAACGATTTCGAAGCACTATTGATAAAAACTTCAATGGGATTGTTTTTCATGGATGCTGAGACTGTTTTTTCCTCAGCATTAGCGCTTGCAATTACATCTCCTCGTAAGACACATTATGACTATGTTCTTTATACTTTAGATACCCTCGATGATGCGCCACTGATTGAAAGCCCTAAATTCGTTTTTGCCCACTTTAATTTCTCCACATGGCCCTTATGTGTTTGATGCAGATGGTAATTTTATCCCGGGTGAGAATGATACTGAGCAAGGCTATATCGATCAGGTGAAATATTTGAACACGCGGTTGGTCCCTCTCCTCAACAATATCATCGAGAATTCGGACACACCTCCCATTATTATTGTGCAGGCTGACCACGGAGGTCATGGAACTCAGTTCGATCAAACACATCGTATGAACATCCTAAATGCTTATTATTTTCCAGCCGATGGCGCTCAAAGCTTGTATTCATCCATCTCCCCGGTAAATTCATTTCGATTGGTTTTCGACAATTATTTTGGGTCTGAGTTTGGACAATTGCCTGACGTAAGTTACTATTCTTCCGTGGACAATTTTTTTGATTTTGAGATTGTCCCCAACCGCTGTGAGTAGCGTTACTCCGGATCGCGTAGTTTAGATCATGTTGTGTCACAAGTTCGTAGTTTTATAGGTAAATCATGGAGAAGCGAAAAATTCTGATATTTCTAAGTGGGATGGTTGTTTTATTCACCTTCGTATTAATGGTTTTCAAGCTGGTTCCTCGAAACTCTACCTCAATTGAAATTACTTCGATATCACCTACGGATCCGAGTCTGGGTGAAACTGTGAGAGTGGATTTTAAGGTGTTTGGGGGGACAGATGAATTTTCCATTGTGGTCTTACCCGATACACAGCATTATTCTGATGCGCATCCAGAAATATTTTTCGCACAAACCCAATGGATCGTGAACAATAAATTTGTGGATAATATTATTTTCGTTTCTCACCTGGGAGATATTGTGCAAAATAATGATTATTTCGAAGATGAGTGGCGGGTTGCGAATGCCGCGATGGGCGTATTAGATGAAATCATGCCTTATGGCATTTTGCCTGGTAACCATGATATGCAATTTGGCGGTGATGCTGATTTTTATACTGTCTATTTTCCCGCATCCCGCTTTAATGACAGTGCCTGGTGGGGAGGCAGCTTCAACGAGAATAAAAATAATTTTCAACTAATTTCCGCCGCGGGTGACGACTATATTTTCCTCCATTTACAATACTGTCCTCCTGACGCCGCCATCGATTGGGCAAATGAGGTGCTTTCAAATTTTTCCGATCATAATGCCATAATATCCACGCACAGTTACTTGCTCGCGGATGGGCGAAGGGTTGGGCATTGTCAGGAAAAAAGCGATGGAGACAATAATGGATTTGATATCTGGAAGAAAGTAGTACGGCGAAACCCTAATATCTTTTTGGTGCTTTCAGGGCACATCCCAGGAGCATTCAGACGCTCAGATCAGGTTGATGGCCGGGTTGTATATCAATTGCTCTCAGATTACCAAGATATGAGGAATGGCGGTGATGGTTACCTCCGGATTATGACCTTCCAGCCTAATCTCGATACAGTCCTAGTAAAAACTTATTCCCCGGCTCTAGATGCCTATCTTACCGATCCTGAAAACCAGTTTGATTTATCTTTCGATATGACTGGCGGGAGATCTCCATCCGGAAAAGTGACCGTCAGCTCTGGTACAGAAAGCTGTCAGGCATCACTTGAGATTGGATTTTGTGATTTGACGGTAAAAGATGGTGAGCCAAGAAATATTACGGTCACCTATTCTGGGGATTTGTTTTTTCATGGAAGTGTTTCGGAGCCGTTTAGTTATCAAGACCAATAGTCCAACCAGAAAGGCTTCCCTTGTTGCGGATAAATAAGAAGGACTCGTATTTTATTGTTTCACTCATATTGATTATTTTAATTCCCCATCTATTTGTGGTTTTTGCCCATCAGAACATCGTTTTGAATTGGTTTACCACGGATGATGCTTTCTATTATTTCAAAACAGCCCAAAATATAGTTGAAGGACAGGGAGTGACCTTCGACGGCATGGCTCGGACCAACGGGTTTCATCCATTATGGATGATCCTGCTTATCCCGATCTTTACCCTAGTACGTGTCGATTTAATTTTGCCACTTCGCTTGGTCATTGTCCTTCAGGTGTTTTTGGCCCTCGGTTCATCGTTGGTCCTGTATCAATTTGTCCGTTCCCGCTGTTCTCGATGGGTAGCTTTGATGACTTCGTTGTTTTGGGCGTTCTCGCCGATCATTTATAAAGTGATATTTAAAGGGGGGACCGAAGCGGGCTTAAACGCCTTTTTCTTGATGTTGTTATGGTGGCAGTATTATCACATCAGTGAGAAAATCTCTCAGGGGAAGATCGATTTTTGGCAGATTGCCGGACTTGGAGGAACTCGCCTCTTTAGCTCTTCTCAGCCGACTTGATAATGTTTACCTGATCTTCGTTGCTGGAGGTTGGCTGCTTCTGCGGTTTTGGCGCCAACCCGGGGCAGAATTTGTGACGATTGCCTCCACCATAAAATGGTGGCTGAAATTAGGATTCTCCTACTTTACCCCTATCGCGACCGCTCTGGGTTTATATTTGATAGTAAACCAACTTTACTTTGGTTCTGCGATGCCAGTCAGCGGAAAAATCAAACGTTGGTGGGGTACCTTGAAATTCACGGCTTATGGGAGGCGGCCAAAAAACATCACTGATACTTTATCTGAAATATTTTCTCCCAATGATTCCGTTGGCCCCTGGGCAGCTTTGATCTCACCTCTCAAGGACATTTTGGACGGGTATAACACCCTGGCTCCCACAGGAAAATTTCTTTGGGGAGTATTGCTGCTGGTTGTGTTAGGGGTGATTATTTTCTTGATCATTCGCAATCGAGAATTCTTCGTCTCAACATTTTGGCGCTGGAACATGATCCCATTATTAGCTGGGTGTATTATCCATATTTTGTACTATAAAACTTCCGGCCATATCGCTCAAAAAGAGTGGTACTGGATGGCTGAAATGCTTTTTGTGATATTGTCGCTTGGGATCATATTAGAAACTGTGGTTCTTGGAGCTAAAAAATTACCCCAAAGTGATAAGCTGATTCCCGCGGTAGTTCTGGGTATGGCTTTGCTCTTGGCAATCCCATTTTTGAAGATCCCGTTTCAAGTGAAAAATTATACGCCCTCAGAAGGAGAGCATTTTTATCTCCGACGAGCGCATTGGCTTGAGAATAACACGGAGCCAAATTCTTTGATTGGAATGACGGGCTCCGGATCGTCTGGTTATTTTGTGCAAGACCGCGTACTTGTCAATTTGGATGGGTTGATCAGCAGCCAGGAATATTTTGTTCACTTGCAAAATGCCACCGCCGATGAATATCTTGATTCCATCGGACTGGACTATGTTTTTGGTAATCCATATATTTTGCAGCGCACGAATCCTTACCAATGGAACTTTGAAAATCGTTTAGATGAGTTTCGTTACTTTGAAGTCGGAGATAAAATTTTGGTTCTTTTTAAATTCTTAAACGAATAAATCTCTGTTTGCAACCCCACTGAGATATAATCCTTTACTCACCACCTTGGGCGAGTGAGCTTTCATTTGCGATCATCGCCCATCCCGGCACAAGGGCTGCCGGGGGACACCTGACCACTATGAACCGTCGCTACCTCTACTTCACTGTTTTTATTTCCGGAATGACCACCCTGGCCATCGAGTTTTCTGCCTCCCGCTTGTTAGGCAGCGTCTTCGGTACCAGCAACCTTGTTTGGGCCAGCATCATTGGTCTCATACTCATTTACCTCACGGTTGGCTACTTCGTCGGCGGTTGGTGGGCTGACCGCTCTCCTCACCCCAAAACTTTTTACAGCATTCTGATCTGGGGGGCTTTTCTTTCGGGGCTGATCCCTTTCGTCGCCCGTCCCATTTTGCATGCTGCGGCTGATGCTTTTGACGCTTTGTCGATTGGCGTGCTCGCGGGATCCTTTACCACCGTATTGATCCTTTTCAGCATCCCGATCACCCTGCTGGGGGTGGTTTCTCCCTTTGCAATCCGCTTGGCCCTAAAGGATTCGCGCGAGGCAGGTCAGGTTTCTGGCCGGATATATGCGATCTCGACACTCGGAAGCTTTGTGGGGACTTTCTTGCCCGTTTTGGTGCTAATCCCATTATTGGGGACAACGCTCACATTTGTGACTTTTGGGTTGATCTTGTCCATTGTGGCGTTGATCGGGTTTTGGGTAGCTGAAGAAAGAAAATTGGCCCTCATTTACATATGGATTCCGATAGTCTTGTGCTTGCTCGCGATTCTTTGGGGCCGCGGCACAATCAAGACAACCGCGGGACAAATCTATGAAACCGAATCCGCCTACAACTATATTCAGGTGCTGCTTGATGACGACGATCCTGATTTCCGGTATCTTCGTTTGAACGAAGGTCAGGGCATCCACTCGATTTACCATCCTGAGCAACTGGCCTATTATGGTCCCTGGATGCAGTTTGTTGCTGCTCCATTTTTTAATCCAGTTCCCTACACGCCCGAGGAAGTAAAGAGTTATGCCATCATTGGGCTGGCTGCTGGAACCACAGCGCGGCAAGCCACAGCAGTGTATGGACCTATCCCCATCGATGGCTATGAAATCGATCCTGAGATCATCCGGGTTGGACAAGATTTTTTTGAGATGAATCAGCCTAATCTTAACCCGATTGCCGAGGATGGCCGGGTGGGGTTGGCCCAAAGCGTGCAAAAATATACTGTGATCGGCATTGATGCTTACCGGCCTCCTTATATCCCCTGGCACCTGACTACCCAAGAGTTTTTCAGCGAAGTTTATGATCGTCTGGAGGATGATGGTGTGCTGGTCATCAATATTGGTCGAGCTCCCGAAGATCGCCGCCTGATTGAAGGCTTGGTTGCTACCATCAGTACGGTTTTCCCCGCGGTTTATGTTGTTGATGTGCCCGCTTCCTTCAATTCAATTGTTTATGCTACCAAGCAGCCTACCACTATCGATGATTTTTACCAGAATTACCAGGCGTTGGCTGAGCGCAACGATATGCATCCTCTCCTAATGGATGCCTTGCAAATCGCAATTTTGAATATGCAGCCTAACCCTTGCTCCGATTTTAGTGAACCCGCACGGGGCTGCGTTGTATTCACCGATGATTGGGCGCCAATCGAGTGGATCACCAATAGTTTGGTGCTCAATTATGTGCTGTTTAGTGGCATGGAAGAAGTTCAATAAAATGGATATTCTCAAGAAAATTTTAAACTGGCTGATCACCCCCCTCGTGCCAATTGTGCTGATTTTGACCGGTGTTCGGATTTTGCTTTCCCCAGTTTTCATTCAAGTGGAGTACCGCCTGCCATATTTCCCTGAAGATCGATATGGATTCACGCTTGAGGATCGCTTGTTTTGGGGGGATCTCTCTCGGAAGTATATCCTCAATCGTGAAGGGATCGAATATCTGGCAGAGCTGCAATTCCCGAACGGCCAACAAGCTGCCGGTTCCTGTGAAGATTACCTCCTTCCACGGGATTGCAGCTATCTTTATAATGATCGCGAACTGCACCATATGGTGGACGCCAAAGTCATTGCCCGTTATGCGATATGGTTCTTGTGGGGGTCACTGATCTTTATTTTCGGGATGGGTTATTGGGCTAAAAAATCTAAGGGCTGGCAAGAATTTAAAATTGCGCTCGCTCGCGGCGGGTGGCTGACGGTGGGGCTGGTTATCATATTATTGATTTATGTCGCGCTGAATTTCAACCAATTGTTTATCACTTTCCACGAGATTTTCTTTGCCAGCGGGACTTGGGTGTTCAGGTTTTCTGACAGCTTGATCCGTCTGTTCCCAGTGAACTTTTGGCGCGATGCCTTCATTTGGATTGGTGTGATAGCTTTGGGCAGCGGTGCTTCGCTGGGGTATTTCTTGGGACGGAAGGAAGATTAGCGAGTTATTCCAGCATCAGATTCCACGGATAAACACGAAATCTATCTTTTTTTTTCGGTAACGATCACAATGTAAGTGATGGTGTCAAATGAAACATCATTTGATACGCCATGATATGACACGTCATGCTGAGATCGGAGGTCGATGCATCTAGCGCAGCCCAAAAGCCCGATTTTCAAGCATACTTTGCGCTCACACTCAGGGTGATACATTCTTTTTGCAGTCACCCATAAATCAACCACTACCGTTTTTAAATTTCCGTGAAATCTTGTATATCCGTGTCCAAAAGTTTTTCTACATCAATTGGGACTTACTCGATTATTACGATGAGCCATTTTCCTTTGTTACCGGATATGCAGCGGCGCGACCCCATCTTCCTCGAAGCCGCAAGCCCGGTAAAAACGCTGCGCATCCAAACTGCCGCGGCTGGTATCCATAAATAAGTGTGTAGCCCCCCGGCGGCTGGCGCGTTGGATCGCTGCTTCAACCAACGCCTGCCCGATCCCCTGGCGGCGGCGCTCGGGATCCACGGCAATATCATCGATCCAGGCGCGTAACCCGGTCAGGGCTGAAACATACGAAAGCACCAGAAAGCCCACAATCTCACCCTGATTTTCAGCCACCAGCACATCCAACGAAGTGCTCTCCCTGAAGCGCAGCCGCGCTGCGTGGATCTCACCTTCGCTTAGCCCTTGATTTGCCGGGATCAGTTGCAGCAGGTGCAGAATGCTGGCTTCATCATTGCTGCGTGACCGCCGGATGAGCAAGTCGGGAGCCAGCAAGTGAGCTTCGTCTTGGGGGGCGCTGAACGTTGCTACAGCCCCATTTAACCCCGCCCAGCGGGCCAGTGCTGCACGGTGAGTGCGGAAGGCTACATCCATGGGCAATGCGTCTGGGGCATATACCTGGGCTTCAATGGCGTCATCGCCGGGCTGGAGTGTGCCACCTATGGGCTTGGCTCGATAAAAAATGATGATGCCGCTTTGCGGGGTGGGATCGTTGGGGAAAAAATCCACATGGAACATTTCGATCAATTCGATATCCAGGCTGGTTTCTTCTTTGCACTCGCGGACCGCGGCCTCTTCGATGCTCTCATCGGCCTCGATAAATCCGGCGGGCAGTGCCCAGAGATCCTTTTTGGGAGGGTGCCCGCGCTTTATCAAGACGACACCGCCCTCCATCTCGACCAGCACCCCTACGCCGGGGACCGGATTTTTGAAGATCACATAACCGCACTGCGGACAGACCGGGCGTTCGCGCCCACCGATGATATCACTTGCCATCGTGTGACCACAGCGTTGGCAGTAAGAGGTTTTTATATTTTCCATGGACTAATTCTAATCGATAAAGCGGAATTAACAGAGACACCCCAAAGTTTAGATCTCCTTTGGGGTGCGGTAGCCCAGGCAATGCCTGGGGTGAAACTCGGCTATTTCAGTGCAACGTAAATATCAAACTCCGAATCATCCGAGTCGGGGATGAAGCGCTCGTCATAGACTTCCATATCGAATTTACTCGGATGCACTTCCAGCCCAGATTGCGGCAGCCAGGTGTTGTAAATATATTCGTAGGTTTCGCCCAGTTTATCGAGTTTGCCGTGATGGGTGAAGACCGCGTATTTGTGCGTGGGCACATCGCGGGCGACCATCCCTGAGGGGGTGGTTTGGCCATCGGGAACTTCGAAGGCGGCTACATACTCAAACTCACCTTCAGCAGCGCCTTCGGGAAACGAAAAACACAGGCCATAGGCAGCAGTATTTTCGACAGATGGGATTTCATTGTCCCGTTGGTTGAAGGTACCCCATAATTGAGGAATCTCACCTTGGTCGTTCTTGCCGACATACGAAAGACCGATCGCTTTGAAAGCTGGTTTTGTAACGATTTTAGGGTCCATAATATTCTCCTTATATTCTTGATTAGATTGAATTGAGATGGGGATGCTGGCGTATTTCACCGGAGATTGCAGTTCGATGAAGCCGGCATCAAGATCGGTTTGAGGGGGCGTACTGACCCCAGATTCTGGCAGGTAGATTTCACGATAAGACCCGTCAGGCTGATAGCCATTCGCCTGCGTCCAGGCGTAGAGCTGCGTGTAGGCGGCATTTAGGGTAACAGGTTCACCCTGATGGATCACGCTGGCCATCCGTTCGACTGCGGGGAGTTCCAAGATTTGTATCGGCGTACTGCCCCAATCTCCCTCGCGCTGGTTTTGGCGCAACTGCACCCCGATGGCGAGTTCGATTTCCAGGTCGTTTTCGGCATAAGGACCTTCATCGACCAGGGCAAACCAGGGGGTGGCGGGTTTGAGGCGCGCGCGTTCCAGATGTTCGCGCAGCATCGCTTGCAGGCTGTTTCGAGCGGGTGAGATTGCATCTTCGGTAGCCGCGACCACCCGAGCGCTGAGCACCGTTTGCGCCGAGACCGCTTTGATCGCGACCTCGTGCTCAGGCGGATACCCTTCTTGGGCAAGCTGCCGCAGTCGCCGTTCGACACTGCTCAAGCGGGATTGCTCGGTCTGGATTTGTTCCGCCAGTTCCATTTGTTTTAGCCGCAGCATGCCGCGCATCGCATCGAGGGAGATGTCTTCGTCCAGGAGTTGGGTGACCTGCTCCAGGGAGAAGCCCAACTCTTTGAGCGCCAGGATGCGGTTCAGGCGTGGCAGTTGGTCGAGTGTGTAGTAGCGGTAACCGGTATAGCGGTCCACGTGGGTGGGTGGGAGCAACCCCAGCTTGCCATAGTGATGCAGGGTCTTCACGCTGACGTGGGCCAGCTTGGAGAAATCGCCGATTTTGATCATGTGAGAATTCTACCTGTTTTTAGTTAGGCTGCATCGCGAGTGCAGCGGGGCTGAAGTACTTCGAAGCCTACTTCGTAGGCTGATCCTAGTGCAGTTGGGCATTACAACCGGCTGGTTAGGATTGGTCGTTGCCCAACTGCACTAGGTGTTGCGGATGACCATCATAACCAGCAACGAGCTTTTGCTCCGCAACACTAGTATAGACCCTCCACCAGGGGGAGAGTCAAGGGTCAATTTCAAGGAAGAAAGTCCTTGGAATTGGGTGGCAAATAATTGGCGGGAAAATTGAACCAAAATTGAATTCTGGCGACTATATAAATAATGGGAATTTCAAGAATATATTTCTTGGAGGAGAAAATCATGAAAAAAACGCAAATTGAAGGGGTTCTTGCTATTGCTCATTTTAGCTGCAATATCAACATCCCCGTTTGGAGTGCAACATGTAAAAGCCGCAACAACGTTGACAACTGGTGATATCGCCTTCATCGGATATAATTCTGATAATCCAGATCAGTTTGCTTTTGTACTTCTGGTAGATGTTGATGCCGATACTACAATAACATTTACTGATAATGGGTGGTATGCAGCAAGTGGTTTTCGAGCAACAGAAGGCACAGGAACCATAACTTTCAATAGCACATACCAAGCTGGTGTTCAAATTACAGTTCAAATTGATCCCTTAACATTGACATCCAGCGATGGGAATAATTCAAATATCTCTTGGCAAAATGGTTCACCGGCAATCAGTCTTTCTACTTCTGGTGACCAGATTTTTGCTTATCAAGGTTTTGCACCAACAGTTGGAAGTGAGGAATTTCTTAGCAGCAATTCAAATGAATGGCGATTGGGATGCTGATGCCACTTCGAGTAATACATCTGCACAGCCAATCGCTTTTGCATCTTGTTGTGCAATTGCGATATCTCCCGAAGTTGATAATGGATACTACTCTGGTTCAAGGAATTCAACAGGGGATGTAAATCAAGTTCTAAATTTAGTAACAGATTCCACAAACTGGACTGTTGATAATGCCCCCGTGACAATTCCAAACACATCCTTTACTACACCAACTGCTATCCATCTTATATCTTTAGTTGGAGAAAACAATAACAACTTCATATTTATTTATGGTGCAAGTGGATTGGCTCTGCTACTTACAGGTGCTCTTTTCATCCTTCGCCGTCGGAAGACTGTTTAAAGTTTAATAATTTTCTTGCCCGCTATCCTGCCCTGCGGTATCATATTTCCAATGTCCCTCGCGATCGAAACCCAATCTCTAACCAAACGCTTCTCCAAGGATACCGGCTGGCGCAGCGCGTTCTCGCGGGAATTGGATAAGTCCGCGGTGGATCGTGTTGATCTGCAGGTGAGCCAGGGTGAGTTATTTGGATTGGTGGGACCCAACGGTGCCGGGAAAACAACCCTGGTCAAGATGCTAACAACTTTAATTATGCCGACCGCGGGAAGCGCGACCATCAATGGATTTGAGTTGACCCGTGAATTGGATATCAAGCGGTCGGTGGGGTTGGTTACCAGCGATGAGCGCAGCTTCTATTGGCGGCTGACGGGCCAGCAAAACCTGGAATTCTTCGCGGCGCTGCACAGTCTTGATAAATCAACTTCTGAAATCCGCAGCACCGAAATGCTCGAATTGGTGGGGCTGCAAGAGCAAGGTTCGAAACCCTTTCAGAAGTATTCCACCGGGATGAAGCAGCGCCTTTCCATTGCGCGGGCATTGCTGGTACGGCCGCAAATTCTATTTTTGGATGAACCCACCAAAGGTTTGGATCCGGCTGCTACCCAACAGTTACACGTTCTGATCCGTGAACAATTAACGGGCGAACAAGGGATCACGGTCTTTTTAACCTCTCATAATTTGAGGGAGGTTCAGCGTTTGTGTGACCGGGTGGCTGTGATGAACCAGGGACAAATCCGGGCTTGTGGCACGATGCCGGAGTTGCGTGCTGTTCTAGATTCTCAGGAGCGGTATCAACTCGAAATCCAGGGTTGGAATCCCCAATTACAGGATATCATCAAGGGGCGTGAGATTCCCATCACAGTTTCTCAAATCCAAGACGAAAATACCTCCATCAAAATTGGCCCGCCGGCTGAATTGTCAACCGTTAATCAGGTGATCGACATCGTCCGCGGGGCAGGCGGCCAAATTAAACAACTGGTGAGCCAGTCAGCGAATTTAGATGAAATCTTCACCCAAATAACCGCAGATGGTCCAGCCGAAACAAATCCCATGCAGGAAAAAAAGAATAACCTCTATTGGTGGGTTACCCGGCAAGGCTTTTTCGAAGATCTACTACCTGGATCACTGCGACAATTTATAAGAGTTGCCCGCGCATCCATAATAAAAGATACCCAATCAGAAGTCAGCTATCGCTTTTCTTTTATATTGCAATTTATCAGTATCTTTTTTTCGGTGGCTGTTTTTTATTTCATGGCTCAGTTGTTTGGCGATAGCGTCAACCCTTATCTTGAACCTTACGGTGGTGATTATTTTTCATTCGTTTTGATCGGGATTGCTTTTGGCGGTTATTTTGGGGTAGGCTTATCCAGCTTTTCGAAGAGTTTGCGATCGTCACAAACCACAGGGACTCTGGAAGCAATGTTAAGCACCCCCACGCGCATTTCTACAATTATTCTTAGTTCTTCACAATGGAATTATTTGATCACGACCCTACGAGTACTGGTTTATCTCTTGGTGGGCACTTTGTTCTTAGGCGTGCAACTGAACGGCGCGAATTATGCGGCTGCCCTGGTGGTGCTCATTCTTACGGTGATTTCCTTCAGTAGTCTCGGCATCATCGCCGCAGGATTTATCATGGTACTCAAGCGCGGCGACCCGGTCACCTGGGTCTTTGGAACCGCCGCAAATTTATTGGGCGGCGTTTACTATCCAATTTCTGTGATGCCTGAGTGGATGCAAACGGTGGCCAATTTGATCCCGGTGACCTATGCGCTGCGAGGTATGCGGCTGGCATTGCTCCAGGGGGCCAGTTTTGCCGAAATCCAAAATGATATTTTGGCACTGGCGATTTTCTGTGTGGTGTTACTGCCCTTGAGTTTAATCGTTTTTGGTTTTGCTGTCCGCATCGCACGGATCGATGGCAGTTTGACGCACTACTAGGTAGTGTTGACATTTCATCTATTTTCAAGAAAAAATAGTCAGATTTACACTATCTGATTCCGAGAGAAAAATCACCACATGCCAACACGGCTTAGTTTCTTTGGGATTCACACCATTACAACGGTTTTGTCTATCATTTGGATTGATCTGGATTTTAGGATACCCCCTCAGTTTTTCGCACGCAAAAAAGCTGTTACGGCGTTGGGAATTGCAAAGCTGGGTCACCAAACAATAAAAAGGTCTGCATTACATCTAGCGAACTGGGGGATTGTGTGGGGACACTTCGCCAGGCGTGCAATGTGATCTCACCCAAACGGAGTGTTGGAGTTTTCAGCATAGCTTCGATAAAAGCGTCTGACAAAAAGGTTTGATCATTTGGCAGCGTCGGGCTGGTGGGGGCTAAGACTGCAACCGCTCCGCCATCAGGATTGAAGAGCAAGCTCTCAGCCATTGATACTTCAGTGGGGTGTGTAAATAAACCAGTTAAACAGGTGAAATTCAGAATTACAGGTAGACGATCTTTATTTACCATGGCGGCCGTGTCTTCGGTTGTGAACAAACTATCCTTTCCCCACATGCTGACGCTGCCATGCCCAAAATAGGCGGTCAGTAATTGACCGTTATTGACCTCGGCTGTAATCTGCTGATTGGTCCCTTCAGCGCCTGCTTCAGGCGCGATCAATTGAGTTTGATATTCCCCTGGAAACTGGCTGATAAAGTTTTCTGCATCCAATTGGAAGCTGGCTTCCTGCCCATCGGCAATTGCTAAAATGGACTGGTTCCAATCCGCGGTAAGAATAGTTTGCTCAAAATCCAACGTCTTATTGACGAAAATTTCTACTTGGTCCACAGTTCTTGCCGGTACCCGGCCAATTGCCAGATCGGGCCAATCATCCTCATCGATTTGAGCAATCAGTACATCGCTGCCAGTTTGGCCACCGTATACACTATTCACTAAAAATGTGGGTAAGTTATACTCAACTAAGGGGTTTTGGTAACCGTAAAAATCGTAGCTCGTATCACCCACCAAAAGCACATATTCGGGCGCGGTTTCCCAGTTTTCCACTGCATAACGCAAAAATGTTTGGATCGCTCCCGGCTCAGCGATGCCGCCGTTAAATTGATCAAAGACCGCCTCAACGTCTACAGCAAGTGTACTCAACCCTTGAGCACTACGGGCATCTAAAAGGGATCCTAATGGATCGAGGAGTGGTAGGTGTCCGATGGCGATATATTCAGCTCCAGGATTTGTGCGCAAATCTGGTACGAGGTTGAGTGGCTGAATTTGATCGGGTTCTCGATAACCATCTTCTTTGACGGCAAGATATCTCGAATGGGGGTTGGGCGGAATAATGAGAGAATCTTGCTGATCAGAAGGAGGCACCAAACGTGAAATTTCCAAGGGGTTGCTGATTTCATAAATGGTCAGCAGCCTTTCAAATCCTGCCAGTTGTGCGGTTCCCTCAAGGGTTCGGAAAAATTCCTGATTGTAGAGCTGATCTGATTTCTTCGAGTAATCAATCTCGATCCAATCCAGGTTGACGATATCAATGCGGGCTTCACTTTCGCCTGTGACTTGAATTTCAATCGTGTTCTTACCCGCTATGAGAATTCCTGCTGGAATCGGTATATCCAGCCTGTGCCAGGCTTCGCCATCCCACTTGGTTTCGCCAAGGTTTTGTCCATTGATGCTGACGCGCAGATGGTGATCGGGTATGGTGGGTGCGGTTGTGACCCCCCAAAATGCTGCCCTGAGATTTCCAGCCCCCACTTCTGCTTTCGGAAGATCAATTTCAGCGGTATAGCTTTGTGGCGCTAAAATTTTGGTCCAGTGCCAGGGGTCTCCTTCACTGACTCTGGGTGTGTAGATCAGGTTTTCCTCGATATGGATGGTGCTGATCAGAAGGTCAGTTTGTGGGCCACTTGGATTGAACAGTTGTTTGTCGTGAATAGGCTGGGCTAAGTCAGGGTTCTGCTGCAGAATATATATATTTTGGCGCGAGTATTGGCTGTGGGACGCCTCTCCGTAGAATATAACACTAACCCCATCATCGTTATCATTATCAATCCAGATGGGGATGGGTTGATCTAGATGGGTGATAGCGAGATTTTGTCCAACGGCATCATCCCACCCTAAGTCTGACAGCCGCAGGCGGTAGATGCCCTCCTCTGATATGGTAATTTTAACGGCTTCATAAGCTGCCAATATTTCCGGAGCGGCATTTTGTGCTGGCTCGTTAATTTCTGGTTTGCAGCCAAAAATGAACAAGATCAGGAGGAGCAGAGAGATGATCGGTTTGCGGTTTTTCATGAATAAGCAGATGTTATTTTGCGCTCAGGGGTTCCGCTTTTGAAGATAAATGAAAACAGCCACTGCGATAATTGCCCAAATCAAAACCACGAAACAAATCGCACCAATGGTAAGTAATGCGCCTGATTCAACTAATTTTTCAAAGCTGCTTCCGCTTTCTTGGTTCAGGATCGGAGTCGGTTGGCTGGTAGCCGTAAATGCTTCCGTCGGATTTGGCGTGGCGGTTTCCGGCAAGTTGAGCACAATTTCGGGTGGTATATTCAGCGTGGGAGACGGGGTAATCGTTGCGGTGGGTGTGATCGTGGGGGTATTCGTGATCAATGTTGGCGTAAACGTGGGAGGTGCTGGGGTATATGTCCGTGTGGGGTTGGACGTACTAGATGGACTCAAGGTGCGGGTGGGTGTTCTGGAAATGCGGAGGGTTCTGGTCGCGGTGGGGGTATTTGTGTTAGTCGGTGTAGCGGTGTCCGTGTTGGTTGGTGTTGGTGTGCTGTAGGGTTCACCGGAAAATGTAGCTGAAACCGGACCAAAATTTTCGTAGTCATTGTTGATATCCCAGGCTTGAAGAATATAATAATAAGTGACCCCAATGGTTACATCTTCATCTGAAAATTCATATTCTGCACCACCGGCACCACTCCCTCTTGCTAAAATAAACGGTGATTGGTCCTGGAAATCTAAAACAGGATGTTCGCTTCGCCGGATAATAAAACCCGCATTATCCAATTCTAATTCGGTGACCCACTCTAATAAAATCGCATTTTCGTGAGCTGTCGCGGTAAAGCTAACCAACCCAACATTGGCTTGTCCAGGCTGGTAGGTTAGCAAAACCAGCAATGTTATTAAAAAAACAAGAAATGAAATCCGCTTTATTGACATTGGCGTTGAGGTATTAATTTGTGCTAATTAATCCTTTTTCTGTGAGGTCTGCGATGAATTTTAGGGTGTCCTCTTCAGCAGTCGCAAAATCGATATTAAATTGTTCGCACACCTCATTTGTTATCTGAAAGATACTTCGCTTTCCATCCACCAACTCCCAGATTGCCGCACCGACTTCGTTTAAAACTTTCACCTTTCCTTTTTGGGGCATTACCAAAACTGCCTCGTTGTCTACTATGCGGCTGATGATATCAGCGTCCTGTTTTGGGATTGTGTTCTTATCGATTTCCATTCATTTCCTCACTATTGGATTTACGTACTTCGGGTGAGTTCGGGGGGTTTGTGGAGCGGTTTCACCGTTCCACAAACCCCCTGTCCCCTTCGTTCAACTGTTTAAGTCCTAACTAAAAGTATATTCTCTGAATAACCTTAATGCCAAGGCGAAAAGGCAATCGCAAAATGGGGATAATTGTATAAGCTTTGGATTCTGCCTCTCCTATTTTGGCCATTACCGGGTTGATGAGAAGTCCATTTGCGAGTTTTAAATTTGATGATTTGGCGGCTTTTTTTGATGTATGCAACGCGGCCAATTATATTACGCTCTTTGGAGGGTGGATCAAACTGAATAGTGTTATCACCTTTGGTTACCCACCCATCATCAACGGGTTTGATTGCTCGGTGGGTTAAAAAATCAGCTTCCCTTCGAATAATAAGGATATCACCCTGCTTAATCATATGGCTATTAATAATGTCAGCAACTACCAAGTCGCCTGCTTGGATCAACGGGGCCATGCTGTTGCTTATAACTTTGAATTGGACCTGATCTCCGATAGATAATTTCGAATCGAATAGTTCTGAAATCTGATCGTGGTGGCGAGAGGCAACCATACATTTAGTCCGAGATATTTAATCTTTGCTCAAAAGTGGTAAAAATATCTGGAAGAGATCATTTACAAGGTTTGAGTTTAATTGAACGTCTGTAGATTCACCTCTATTGCCCGTAGATGTGATTGTGAGCGTTGCTGAATCTGATCCAGAGGTTTGGTTGCTGGGAGTTTCGACTTCAACTGATACGATTACCTGCCCGCCCGGCAAAATTGGAGCTGTCACAGTGTAAGGCAGCGTTGTATCCCAACTGCTGCTGATATCAAGTTCGTAGGTGTCAGAAACATAACCAGTATTTTCAATCGTAACTAGGTGGGTTACTGCAGATCCGGGCAATTCAGTTTGCCTTGTACTTGATTCGGGTGAAACGCCTAATCCATATGGATTGCGGATTTCAAGAGCTGGGTCACCAAACACGGTGAAGGTATGAATTAGGTCCATATTTTGCCCTGTTGCGAACAGCCAAAGCTTCGCATTTTGGGCAGCTGGACCCAATCCCCAAATTCCCTCAACCATCAGTGCATCATAAAACCCTTTGTGAAGGACATCATGACCCGTTGAAACGCCTAGTCCGGTTGGCGAGAAAGCACCAATTGCCCCTGTATTGTTTTGACGGATGATTTCCTCGATCATTGCTTGGCCCGCGAAATCAGATGGTGAACTCCAGTAACCATCCAGGCAATCCAATGACAAAATTACAGGTAGTTGGTCATCGTTATTTAAATATGGAAAATCCGCGGGTGTGAAGATTGTTTCGTGAGACCAGCGGCGGACACTGGCATGGCCAATATAGTTAAGGATCAGTGTCCCGGTAATATTCAATGTGTCCGAAATGGCTAAATTAACTGCCGGGCAAGGAGTGGCTGGACTCGTATTTATGCACCCATAATCCTTTTCATAGATTGTTATATCTGAAGTGTAAGGAAATGGATCAATGTAATCAGTAATGATTTCATCTGAAAAAGCTGGAAAATCCCCGGCAGCATCTGCAAGATCTGCCACAAAGACATGGTTCTGCTCCCATGATTCGGGGGTGTGGGGGGCTTCGTAATTTTCTAATTTGCTGCGGTAAGCGTCAATTTCGGCGTTGCTGTTGACGGGCAAACGCGCCATCATCAAATCGGGGAATGCATCTGCACCAACAATCGTTGCTAACAAATTTGCGCTGTCAACCTCACCCTGCCAGGGATCGACCCAAACAAGGTTCGGAGGGATAAATTGTGACCCAGATCCATATGCTGGGAGGTTGTTATCATAGTAGTTCCAGTGTCCGTCACCAACCAATAATGCATAGGTTGGGATGGTGCCCCAATTGTCAAAAGTATAAATCAGAAAATTTTTGATTGCGATGGGGTTATAGATGCCAAAATTAAATTCATTGTACAGGTCATTGATATCGATGACTACCGTACTCAAACCACTACCACTGCGATAGTCAGCCAGAAACTGCGTTGAAGGAATCAGATCTGCATGGGTGATGAAAACATAGTCGAAACCAGCATCCATCGCGGACCAGTCGGGCGGCTCATAAAGTGAGATTTGATTTTGGGGAAGCGTGCTATTTCCCGTTGCCATTACAATCGAAATAGGTTCAGAGTGGGTTAGGGAAATTGCGACTTGCCCAGACTGAGCTGTTGGATTTAGGACTTCGAACGGGTTCATTAACATCTGTGATATCCAAAACCCAAAGATTAGATAAGCTAGAAAATTCTGATACTTGATATTTTTGTGTCCCCGTAACAGCGCTGGTGAAATCTATCGCGTTGTTTTCGGCTTTAAACTGGCGATTGTACTCGATTTCAAACCAATCGAAATACATTGTTGGGTGAGCTACTTCTGCATCTGTCAAAAACTCAATATAAAATGTATTTGTACCATTCAAAATAGATGCAGCAGTAATATCATGTTCATAGGTGTATCTGCTTTTACCAGACCAAGAAAAATCGCTCAGAGGTGTAGGATTAGCATTGAAAAATATCTTTGTGTGATGATCGAAACCGCCACCGTCATCGCTGATAAATGAAACGAATTCAGACCGAATGGTAGCTTCCCCTGTGGCTGCAGGCGCTGAAACGGTTACGGTATAAGGGTGTCTTCCACTCGAAATGATTTCCGAAAACCAGGTCTCTTCCCCGGCAAATAAAGTGGATTTCCACCAGTTCGATTCTTCTGCGCGCACAGTTTTTCGATAATGCTCTACGGGCGGGTTACTGTTGCCGCTGGGGTTGCCGTTCACTGTTCCCATGCGCAGCCCGTTTGTGACACCTTCGAAAAGCCAGTACACATTTTCATTCGTGTATTTCTCGAGCATAAGGGCGTTAAATTCGGGTTTCCAGAGGGCATAGCTGCCATCCGTTTGTTGGCTCAAAAAGGTGCGCCACAACAAGTTTTCATCCTGGTATAAATCGGCCAGTTGATCGCCATAGAAGCGCTGCCCATAAAAGGTGATCGTATCACCAGGCCCAAAGGTGCCATCACCACCATCATCAACATGGATCGCAATCTCCTCACCCTGGCTAGTCATCTGAATAGAATCGAGATCGAAACCCGCGATCGATGGATCAACCGCAAATAAATCAGCATAGGCCAGTTCGTAAATACCATCCTTTGTGATGGCGATCCGATAGCGGTTTCCTGTTTCGGGAGGGGTGGTTTGGACGCCGGTAGGCGCTGGCTGACCACGCCAGGATTTAGCCTGATCATAATTGAGCAAAGATGTTTCTAGCATCGCTTCAAAGGGTGATGCAGTGAGACCAAGTTTCTTTGCTGAAAAATTTTCCAGGTTTCCATCTGGGAAGCTGAAATTCACCTTGATCCTCACAGTTGGGTGCCATATCAGGTTCCCCATACTTGCGTTGTATTCGAAGGGAGAGTATTCGATCCGGACCACGCGTTGATCTCGGATCCAGGCTTCCTCAGCGATGCGTGCGACCGCATTCCTGGCATCAGGATTGGTTTGATTTATTTCATTTACAGAGATTGATTGGGCATAATCCCATCGTTGTGTATCGTTGATATCATCAATCCGGGATGGGAAAGGGGCTTGGGTAAGGTTATATTGCCCCACCATATTTTGGGCAGTATCTTCCAAAATTTCCAAAGAAATTTCAGCCTGAGAGGGAACGCCGATCAGGGCGTTGGCGACCGGGAGTTGTATTTGACCAAAATCTGAGTTAGTTACAGTACCCGCGACTTCAATTTGGTCAAAACTTTCGCCATCGATTTCGATTTCTTTGATTTGATAAGTGGGTGCAGATAGCACGATTTCTAGACCATCGGGTTTCGAATCGGCAATTTGAAAATCTACTGTTAAATCCGATGAGGATGTCGCGCTCACGCTTTCAGAGTGTCGTAGTGGCAAGAAAGAGAATACGAGTGTAGCTGCGATTAAGATCTGGAGCGTGGTTTTTGCCTGAGTTTTCATGTTTTGTCCCTTTGTTCAGATACGATAAAGACAATAACCTTGTTGCCAGTAACAAAGCTAAAGTAAAAGGATATAACTTGCCCGATTATAACCGCTGACGTTTGTTCGGGGAGGGTGTTTACAAATCTCTTAGGTTATCCTTAATTCATCTGATTTTTGCCCCGCAACACTCGATATTGCCGTAATAATCAGAATGATGTAAAGTTAAACTAAACACAAATCATTGAGGAGTACGATGCAGACAATTGTAATTACAGGAAGTACCCGCGGAATCGGGTTTGGACTTGCCGACGCTTTTCTCAGCCGGGGAGGTCACGTCACCATCAGTGGGCGCACTCAAAAAGCCGTCGATGAAGCAGTGGCGATACTTGGAGAAAAACATCCAGGTGGCCTAATTTTTGGGTATCCTTGTGATGTCAGCGACGCGCAACAATTGCAATCGCTTTGGGATGCCGTACATTCAAAATTTGGCGAGATCAATATCTGGATCAATAATGCCGGGATCAGCGGGAATGAACAGAAGATTTGGGAGCATGCACCTGATCAGGCGGCATCTGTTGTTGATACCAATATTGCTGGCACTATTTATGGGTCGCAAGTAGCTGTTAGGGGAATGCTCACCCAGGGATTAGGCGCAATTTACAATATGGAGGGGATGGGTAGTGATGGACGCATGCGTGATGGTTTAAGCCTATATGGCACCTCGAAATACGCAGTCAAATATTTGACGGATGCCCTGGCAATGGAAACGAAAGACACCTCGCTCATTATTGGTGCGCTGCGACCGGGCATGGTCATCACAGATTTGATCACGGATCAATATAAAGACCGGCCCGAAGAACTCGCCAAAGTTAAGCACATCTTCAATATCATTGCTGACACAGTCGATAATGTCGCTCCGTGGCTGGTTGACAAAATCTTGGAAAATGAGAAAACCGGCGTGCGATTTAATTACACACCTACCTGGAAGATATTGTGGCGTTTTGCTTCGGCTCCCTTCAGAAAGCGTGATCTGTTTGCTGACCTTGACCTATCGTGATAGCGCTCCAATTTCTTGAACCTGGCCCGCATCTGCGCGGTTTATCTCCGCAGCAAGTCGGCGACAAGCTGCAAACCGCGCTAGAAATTTTACCCATCGATGCCCTTTTGTTGGGATGGGATATTCCTTTTACGTTGGAAGAAATTTGCCGAAAAAAGGTTGACCAATTTGGGACGAAGCTCTATCGTTGGCACCCGCTGCTTACCGGAGATGGAAAGATTGTGCCAAAAGAGGAGTGGCGCACCAGAAATTTATTTGGGCAGCCGATCTCAGGATTTCGCGACCTTCCAGAGTTTACATTCATCTGCCCAAATAATCCGGAAGCGAGGGAAATGATCTTCGCCCATATCGCTGATCTTGCCGGCGCGGATCGTTATGACGGCATTTTCCTCGATCGCATGCGTTTTCCATCGCCAGCTGCCGATCCAGTGAATTTGCTGGCCTGCTTTTGTACGCATTGCCGAGAAGTTGCTGCTGATCTGGACCTGGATTTGGAAGAGGTTCGCCATGATTTTTCAAATTTAGAAAATAGTTGGGTTCTTCAAGCTCTTTTTTGCAAACATAATTCAACCGCCAATAGTTTAAACACTTATCTTGATTTTCGCCAAAAGATCATTACTCGCTTCATTCAAGAAACGGTTTCCATCATCCAGGTGCATGATGTGGAAACCGGGCTGGATTGTTTTTCTCCCTCTCTGGCCCGCATTGTGGGACAAGAATTATGTGAACTCGCGCCCCTCGCGGATTGGACCAAAATTATGGTCTATGGTCACGCTTTTGGTCCGGCGACCTTGCCCTTTGAATTCACTGATATGGCAAAATGGTTCGCTGCGAACGAAAGTTGCAGCGAGGATCAATCTTTAGAAGAATTAGCAAATATTTCTGGTATTTCACTTTCCCCTTCACTCGCAGCTCTCCGAAATTTCGGATTTTCCCCTCAGTTCCTTGCTGGTGAAGTTGTCCTGGGAAAGCGATTGGCTGGCGGTAATCGAGTGCTTGCTGGAATTGAACTCGTTGAGATACCCGCTGTCTCTGAGCTCAATGCTGACCAAATTGAAGCGGATTTACGTGCTATCAAAACTGCGGGTGCTGATGGTATTTCCCTCTCTTGGGATTTATGGCATATACCCCTGGAACGGCTTGAACTTATTCGTTCAGTGTGGTATTCGTAATCAATTTTGCTTTTCTTTCTTGTTGCCAACCCCAGATCGCCAGCAAAGTACCTAGGAAAAGAAGCCCGGCACTCGCATAAAAAACCACTTGCAAGCCGTCCACCTGGATGGCTGGGGGTGCGCTGGCAGCACCTGCCTCCGGTGTGGAGCCCAAATATTGAGTGATGCTGGCAGCCCAAAGTGCACCGAGAATGGCAATCCCTGTGGTCGATCCGAGGGTCCGATTTGTAGCTAACAATCCCGAGGCCACGCCCAGTTGCTCCCGCGGTACAGATCCCAAAATTACGCTGTTGTTGGGGGATTGGAATATCCCCATGCCCAATCCTACGGGTAAATATAGCAGTACTAACATCCAGGCGCTGGTTTGAGTAGATATGGTTGCTAATCCCAATGAGGCTACTACCAAAATAATCAAACCAATGATGGTAATCAGGCGGGAACCCACCCGATCGGAAAGTGCACCTGATAAAGGCGCGATAATGCCCATTGAAATGGGTACCGATGCCATGATTAAACCAATTTGGCTGATGGGGAATTCTAAAACTCCTTCCATATAGAATGGCATCAGGATGATCGTTCCAGAGAGTGTGATAAATGTGATCATACCGGTGATCAGGTTGATATTAAAAGAGCCGGTTCCGGAAAATGCTCAAATCGATCATGGGGTGGGATGATGCTTTCTCGATCCATATAAATGCAATCAAGGATAGCAAGCCAACTGCGAATAGAGCTAAAGGAACCGGGGCTGAGAAACCGGTGTTTTGTCCGATGGTTAACCCCAACAGCAGACTGCTCATTGTTATAAATAGGGCGATTGCACCCAGAAAATCAAACCGTTCCTTGCGTACTTTTGTTGTTTCGGGCACTAATCGCAAAACCATCCAGGTGCCTATGATGCCAATTGGGAGATTGACGAAAAATATCCACCGCCAAGAAACCGCGCTAAGGATCAGACCACCTAACATAGGACCGGCAATGATCCCGATAGAAACTAACGAGCCGCTGATTCCCAAAGCTTTTCCCCGTTCAGATGGAGGGAAGTTTTCTGTGATGATCGCCATTCCTAAGGTCATCATCGCAGCCCCAATGGCTTGCAGTACTCGAAAAGCAATCAAAATATAAATTGATGGTGCTATCCCACAAAGCAGCGACCCTATGGTGAAGATCACGAAGCCGCTGGCGTAAACTTTCTTCTTCCCGATCATATCGCCAAGGCGCCCCATACTGAGCATCAAAGTCGCCATCGTCAACAGATAAGCAAGTGAAACCCACTGCACGATAGCAAATTCTGTATTGAGGTTGCGTGCTAAGGTCGGCAAAGCAACATTGATGATACTGCCATCGATGGTGCCTAGAAAAATCCCCATTCCAACGGCGGCCATGACCAGCCATTTGCGTGAGTAATCAGGGTTATGTGGTGTTTGCATTTGTGGCCTCGCATAAAATTATGACTTAATCAACCATATAGCAGGAATGTTCACCTGTCAAGTGTAAATGCTTGCGACGGCTCAACCGAACACCCAGATTTAAATGTTGAACAGTTGTGAATGCGCTATAATTTGGTGACTGTCGAACTCTAAATCAGAGGAAATAACCATGAACAATTCTAAACTCCGCCAGCGTTATGCTGAACTTCAGAAAGAAATTCATGCTCACGATTATCGCTATCATGTTCTTGACAATCCAGTAATCAGCGACTATGAATATGATCAAATGCTGCTAGAAATTCGAGAGATCGAAGACCAGCATCCCGATTGGGTCACACCTGATTCTCCAACTCAACGTGCTGGAGCTTCCCCGGCACAGGGATTTGTCAAGGTTCAGCATCCTGCCCCGATTCTTAGTCTCGGAAATGCCTATGATGCCGCTGATTTGCGCGCTTGGGTGGATCGCATAGTTAAGCTTGATGATCGAGTCCTCGATGCAGATTTTATGGTTGAACCTAAGTTGGATGGACTTTCGGTGGTTTTACATTATCAGAATGGTGTCTTTGTTCAAGGTGCTACCCGTGGCGATGGGGTAGTCGGGGAGGATATCACCAACAATTTGCGAACGATCAATGCACTACCATTGCGGATTCCTGTTAGCCCAGACCAAGGACTTCGACCGCCTGCATACCTCGTTGTCCGAGGGGAGGCTTTTATCCGCTTGCCTGATTTCGAAGAGTTGAATGTCAAACAAGAGGCCGCGGGCGAGAAAACCTATGTCAACCCGCGCAACACCGCCGCAGGTGCACTGCGCAACCTTGATCCGGCAGTAGCGGCTGAACGCCCTTTGACCCTCTTGGTTTATCAAATCGTAGCCTGGGATGATTCTGTTTCGCCGCCAGCCACACAATCCGAAACGATCGCTTATCTTAGGGCGATGGGTTTTCCTGTACCTGAGAGCATTTATTGTTCTACTCTTGAGGAAGTCATTGCAACAATCGAGCCATGGGGGGATAAGCGCCCCAGTCTCGATTACGAGATCGACGGCATGGTAGTAAAAATTAATGACCATAAACTATTTGGAGACCTTGGGGTAACCGGCAAAGACCCCCGGGGTGCAATTGCCTTCAAATTTCCCGCTCAAGAGGTCACAACCCAGCTCAATGATATCGGCGTCAACGTAGGTCGCACAGGAGTGTTGACCCCTTATGCCATACTGGAACCTGTCGAAGTTGGGGGTGTGGTCGTCCGGCAGGCCACGCTGCATAATTTTGATTTCATTTTTGAAAAAGATATCCGCATTGGCGATCGAGTGCGCATCAAACGCGCCGGAGATGTGATCCCTTATGTGATCGGTCCTGTTGAAGCTGCTCGTTTGGGGATCGAAATCCCTTTCACCCCGCCCGAAGTTTGTCCTGATTGCAATCAACCCGTTGAACATATTGAAGGTGAGGTCGCCTGGTACTGTGTTAACGCAGCCTGCCCAGCCCAGTTGATCCGTAACGTGGAACATTTTGTTTCCCGAGGGGCTATGGAAATCGTTGGGCTTGGAACGAAGATTGTGGAACAACTCGTGGTCGAAGGCCTCATCCGTGATGTGGCTGATCTTTATACCCTTAAGCGAGAATCTCTCCTGGAATTAGAGGGGTTTGCCGAGAAAAAAGCGGATAACCTCCTTGAAGCAATTGCTGAATCCAGAGAACAACCATTGAATCGTTTACTGACTGCCTTGGGTATCCGAGGTGTTGGGGCGACCATCGCTGGAGACCTGACCGCCCACTTCCCTGACCTGGATGGATTGTCCCTGGCGTCCACCGATGAGTTACAGTCTATCGAGGGAATTGGGCCGAATATCGCGGAGGCCATCGTCGATTGGTTTGCCCGCCCTGTGAACCAGAGTGTACTTGAAAAACTGAGGGCAGCAGAGGTTTGGCCTCGGGCGGAGATTTGGTCTGGAGGTGAGAAACCTCCACAAAACCTGGATGGATTGATTTTTGTAGTTACGGGATCTCTTACAAATTTCACGCGCACAGAAATCAAAGAGTTCATTCAAAAATACGGGGGCAAGGTTACCGGCTCTATCAGCAAAAAAACAGACTTTTTAGTTGCTGGGGAAAAAGCTGGATCAAAACTGACGAAAGCCCAATCATTAGGGGTGGCTGTCATCAGTGAGGAAGAGTTACAAGCGATGATTGAACTTTTAATTGACAATTCACATAGACTGGACTACACTACACCATATTTTTTGCAATCATAAGGAGTTATCGCATGGATATTAATGATAAAAACGATGCTGTTGTGCGTCGCATGCAGGCTATGATCGAACGAGTGGCGGGGCTTCAAGAACACGATCTCTACTTCTACAACCAACCAATTGAGGAATTACGCGGAGGTGCCCGTGTAGTGGTAAATGGCCGCGATATGGGCATGTATGCCTCTTACAGCTATCTCGGATTGGTTGGACATCCCCGCATCAATAAGGCAGCCCAAGACGCTATTTCCAAATACGGCACGGGTACCCATGGCGTTCGGACACTGGCTGGTTCCCTCAAAATTCATGAAGAATTAGAGGAAACCATCGCTGATTTCAAAAAAGCCGAAGCCGCTGTAACGTATACATCGGGCTATGTGACAAACCTAACGGCGATTTCGACACTACTGGGGCGGGGGGATTATGTGTTTTCCGATAAAGTCAACCATGCCAGTATTGTGGATGGGTGTATCATGTCTGCGGCAAAGTTCCGACGTTTTCGACATAACGATATGGACCAACTCGAAAAGCAGCTTGCTGATACCCCTGCGGATGCTGGCAAGATGATCATCGCCGATGCAGTCTTTAGCATGGATGGTGATATCATCGATTTTCCAAAAATTGTTGAATTGGCTCAAAAATATAATGCCTGGCTGATGATCGATGAAGCCCACTCTGTTGGCGTGCTTGGCAAGACCGGACGCGGCATCGAAGAGCATTTTGATATGTGGGGCACCGTTGATATCAAAATGGGCACACTCAGTAAGACAATCCCTTCTGTGGGTGGTTATATTGCCGGCAAGAAAGATTTAATTACTTATCTGCGGCATGCCAGCCGAGCGTATATTTTTTCAGCGGCATTGCCCCCAGCTCAGGCAGGTGCGGCAAATGAGGCTTTCAAAGTTATCTTAGATGAGCCCTGGCGAATTGAAAAGCTCAATGCCAATACAAAACAGTTTATTGGTGGCTTGCAATCACGCGGTTTTGACACGATGTTGACCGAAACCGCCATCGTCCCGGTGCTGTGTGGTGAAGATGATACCGCTTTCGCAATGACTCGTTATGCCCAGCGCAATGATGTTTTTGTACTGCCGGTTGTCTCTCCGGCTGTCCCGGTGGGATTGGCTCGTCTACGGGCAACAGTTTTGGCCGCCCACGAACCGAACGAAATTGAACATGCGATGAATATCATTGGTGAAGTTGGAAAAGAGATGGGCGTGATCTAACACATAACGAATTTAAAATGGAGCGTGGAGTGTCGGGCGTTTACAAACCGCTTTGGGCTTCACGCTTCACTTTTTAAGGCTCCATTACCGGACACAGATTTGCACAGATTGGATGGATAAAAGCCTGTCATTGCACACGCCACTTTAAAGCTGCTATGCGCTGCGAGGAACAGAATTCAGGAGTGGGTGCGAGCGATCAACTTGCAAAACAGATAGAATCTGTGATATCTGAGTGCTCTATGTCCCATTTTTTGCCCGCTCTGAAAATGTCTCCGGTAACAAATATAAGGCTGAAATTATGAAAATAATCTATCTAAAACCAGGTCGCGAAAAGTCTTTAAAACGCCGCCATCCTTGGGTTTTTTCTGGTGCGGTTGCCAGACTGGACGGCGACCCAAAGAAGGGTGAAACCGTGGAAGTGCGCGACTCACATGGGCGTTTTTTAGCTTTGGGAGCGTTTAGCCCCGAATCCCAAATCAGGGTTCGAGTTTGGTCTTGGGATCCGGACGAAATAGTTAACGCAGAGTTTTTTGCGAGGCGTTTAGATCAAGCCATAAGATTGCGTGTAGATATACTGGAGACAGAGGAGCGAACGGATGCAATCTTGGAAAAAAGAAAAATCCAACTGCCTTCGGCAATCCGTTTAGTCTATGCTGAATCAGATGGTATACCTGGTTTGATCGTTGACCGTTATGGAATTACATTGGTTGTTCAATTTCTCAGTGCAGGTGCTGAATTTTGGCGTCAAGCTATCCTCGCAAAGTTATTGGAACTGACGGATGCCGAACATATATTTGAGCGCTCTGATGCTGATGTGCGAAATCTCGAAGGATTGCCCAAAAAGGTGGGATCACTTTATGGTGACCATTCTGAACAGTTCGAGATCACTGAAAACGGGCTGAGCTTTTTGGTTAACCTGGCAACGGGTCATAAAACCGGATTTTATATCGATCAGCGGAATAATCGCCGAAAAGTGCGGGAAATCGCAGATGGAAAAGATGTATTGGATTGTTTCGCTTATACAGGCGGGTTCACCGTAAACGCCCTGGCGGGTGGCGCAAAATCTGTGACTGTAGTGGACAGCTCGCGCGATGCACTGGAGTTAGCTCGTGAAAATCTGTCAATCAATAAGTTGCCGGAAATTCGCGTCGAGTGGTTGGTTGCTGATGTTTTCGAGCAATTGCGAAAATTCCGTGATCAAGCACGACAGTTTGATTTAATCGTTCTGGATCCCCCAAAATTTGCTCCGACCGTTTCACAGGTGAAGAAAGCCTCCAGGGCTTACAAAGATATCAATTTGCTGGCGCTAAAATTATTACGCCCGGGTGGATCACTGATCACATTCTCCTGTTCTGGTGGGGTTGATGCATCCCTCTTTCAGAAAATTGTTGCCGGAGCTGCTTTGGATGCAAGTATTTCTGTCCACATCGTCGGCCACCTTGAGCAGGGGCCAGACCATCCCGTGGCATTAAATTTCCCTGAAGGATCTTATCTTAAGGGCTTACATCTTCGAGTAGGAAACCATAAAAGGTAATGTAATTATGAAAATTGACCGTTCCCTGCTGCCTTTCAAAGCCCTCTACTTTTTTATTTATGCCGCGATGGCAGCTTTGATGCCTTTTTTAACTTTGTATTATGAACGGATGGAGCTCACAGGTCGTCAAATTGGAGTATTGGCTGCGATCCCGCCACTAATTACATTTATCAGCGCACCCTTATTTGGTTTCATCGCAGATTTAACCCAACGTCCGAGAGTATTACTGGGGATATCCGTTTCCAGTGTAGCTTTGGGAATTTTTCTATTGACGACTGCGGAAACGTTTGGTGGGTTATTTTTGGCGGTCTTTGTGTATGCTTTTTTCTTTGCGCCAATTTTGCCCATTGTCGATCGTTCTGTTTTGAGGGTGCTTGGAGATCGTAAGGATCAATATGGGAAACAGCGACTTTGGGGAGCAATAGGTTGGGGATTAATTGGTCCAGTTGCGGGAATATTGGTTGATCAGCGGGGCTTGATATGGGCTTTTTACGCCAGTGCAGCTATCTACTTGAGTTTATTATTCTTGATTTCGATATATACCCGCAAACTCATTATTTAGTCGAGACTTGTTTTGGGTCGGATTCAAAAAAATTATGGGCAGTTGGTCTGTCATTTTGTTTTTTGTGGTTGCCTTTGGTGGGGGTGTTGGCCTTGCAATGATCCATCATTACTTGTTTCTCTTTCTGGATAGTTTGGGTGCCAGCAGTATAATGATGGGGTTAGCTTTGACGTTTGCCACAGTAAGCGAGCTGGGTGTGATGTATTTTTCAGATCGGCTGTTGCGATGGCTGGGCGCTCGGGGATTATTGCTTTTCTCATTGGGAATTTTGGGAGTGCGTTTAATTGCGATGGGGCTGGTTTCATCCCCAGAGTGGGTGCTGATCATCCAACTTTTGCACGGCCCCACTTTTGCCGGTCTGTGGATGGCAGGAGTGGCATACGTTTCAGAAATTGCCCCTCCTGGTTTAGAAACAACCTCTCAAGGAATTCTGACCGGATTTGTGATGGGCTTAGGGAGTACAGTGGGTGCCTTGCTGGGAGGTTTCTTATATGGCGAGTACGGTTTTTCCCTTATGTATTTAGGTGCTGGGGTTGGGATCTTCATATTGTTATTTACCTTCACAGTAGTAAACAAGCGAAGTCAAAAAATATATAGCTCAAGGTAAAGCTATAGCGTGACCTTTTGTTTTGATGACTCCAATGAGATTGGTATAATACAGACAGCTAGATCGAATCATCGTTAATCAGGCCCTTAAATTGGAGGCAAAATGGAAGAGCGCAGGCGACTTCATCGGCGTCATATCCTGTTTTATTCACGAGTATTTGATCGCAAAACTGGGGTCTTTTTGGGGTATCTAGGCAATATGAATGAAGGCGGACTGATGATTATTAGTGAGAACGCCATTGAAGTAGGTGATACCTTCTTATTACGAATTGATTTGCCCGAAGATATATATTCTAAAACTGTGCTAAATTTTAAAGCGAAAAGCGTTTGGTGTCGATTAGATATTGATCCAAATTTTCATAATACAGGTTTTCAGTTGATTGAAATTTCAGATAGCGGCAGGGAAATCATCAGTCAAATTATTGATGACTATGCCTTTCGGGAATGAGACATTTGTTGCTAGTCCATTAGCCAATGGTCAATTCCTTGACACTGCCTTGGCTCGCGTTTATAATCCCACTCGCTCGTTCCTCGGTAGCTCAATCGGCAGAGCAATCGGCTGTTAACCGATGGGTTGTAGGTTCAAATCCTACCCGAGGAGCCATTTAGAACCAAAGGCATGATGGTCACCCACTCTAGGTGACCATCATGCTCTCGGTTCAAGTTTCGGGGGAAAAACGATGAACCAACAGCATGAAAGCTTTTTCATCATTTTTGTCAGTACCGGATTAAAAAAAGTTAGTCTGAAATTATCTGTACTGCTTAGGTATTATCAGTATTGTCTTCTAGTAACCGGAGGCAGAAAGGATGCTTATTACTCTTTCTAAAGCCATTGAAGGCTATTATTTGGCGGCCAACGCCAGGCGTTTGAGCAAGAATACGATTCGGGAATATGCGAACACGTTTCGTAAGTTTGTGAACTTTATGGGCGATGATCCCCCCATGGGGGATATTACTCCAACACTTAATAGATAGTTCTTAGTTGGCCAAACCGCAACCAAGAAGACCCTCTTGAACTATCATATTGGCTTGTCGGCGCTGTGGACCTGGGCTCTGAATGAAGGTTTAGTGAGTGTGCATGTGGTTCGAACGGTGCGCCGACCGAAGCCTGAAAAGAGGGCGATCAAGCCTTAAAGTGAAGCTGATATCCAAGCCTTGTTGAGCACATTGCGGTATTCAAAGGCGTATCATCGTTCCGGGAAACGGGAGACTATTCATAAGCTGCTTTTCCAGGAACGGAATAGGGCGATGATATTGTTATTACTTGATACGGGAATCCGTTCTTCGGAGTTGTGCAATCTCAATATCCATCATGTAGATTTGAAGGGGCGTTGTATCAGGGTGATGTGGAAAGGGGATAAGGAGCGAATCTTGCCGTTTTCGGCGAGAACTGGCAAAGCTCTCTGGCGGAATTTAACTACGCGAGAAGATGATGATCTAGGGGATCCATTATTTGAGCGGAAAGATAATCAGTGGTTTGATCTAAATAGTTTCTTGAAAGTGTTTCGGGTGATCGGAACGCGCGCAGGTGTAAGCGGCGTGAATTTCTATCGATTCAGGCATGCGTTTGCGATTAATTTTCTGAGGAATGGTGGTGATCCGTGGAGCCTGCAAATGATGTTGGGTCATGCAACCTTGGAGATGGTTAAAAATTACTTAGCGCTGGCAAATGCGAACCTGCAGAAAAATCATCGGATTGCCTCACCGGTAGATCACTGGCGGTTATAGGTCAACTATTGATATTGAACACAGATTTAATTTGGGAATGGGCAAGTTGGCTGTGAAAATCGAAAATAAATGATTAATAAAAATGGTGGAGGCTGGTACTAAGGTCCTAATCAAAACCGATAGATAGCAGAGCGTATGTTCTATAAAAATATTTGTACATCTTTGCCTGATGGGTTTGAATGGGATCGGAACGAAAAAATTTCTTAGGGCTTTGGGATGGAAAAAGCCTATTTAGATTAATCAAGCTTTAGTAAAGGCATTAGAAGCACAAGCGGAAGATGATCCGTGTGACCTGTTTGGATTGGCAGAAGATTTTATTGCGCAGGGGGTGGCGCACAAGCAGTAAGCGGTAGAGAATTTGGAATTGTGGGAAAGGCTATCGCCGCGCGAGAAGGAAGTAGTGGCTATGGTGTGTTTGGGGTATATGAATAAAGAGATTGGGGAGAAATTGAATATCTCACCCCAGACAGTGAAGATGCATGTAAGCAATGCATTGCGTAAGTTTCGGGTGCGCAGACGAGGGGAGATTCAGTTGCTGTTGGCGGATTGGGATTTTAGTGAGTGGGATCGGTAAAGCGTAGTATGGATTTTGGTCGTCTCTGAGGTTCTGTGGATATTATCCAGATAGGCGTTCAAATTTTAGATTTCCAAATTGGGACTTGGCTTTCCGCTCTCGCCTGCATAAGCTGTCGCGTTATTCGTTTTTGAACTTTCTCGATATTATCTTTTACCGAAATTACTTGATGCTGCCGAATATAAAAGGGGATTTTTTCATGTTCTATATCATCGCGAGTAACAATAACTGGTGCGATTTTGTCATAATGATGAATGTGCCCTAACTCGTAGATTACATTTGAATTCAAACCCGTAATATCAACGATTATGGCGTGACTGTCGGTCAGCCGGGATAGAAAGATCCCGGTGATATCTCCAGCATCTTCATGCCGATCGAGGCGATGGGGTTCAAAACCAGCATTCTCAATAGCTGGAGAGAGGATCGTATCGAAGAATTCGTCATGTTCTTTCTGAAATCCCATCAAAACCAGGCACCGTCTTCGAGCCTTCTTAAGAACAGTTACAGCGATCTGCTTCGCTAAGCTCTTACGATCAAGTTCGGATGAGGGCCTGACACTTAATTGATCGGCAAGCTCCACTGGCAACTCAAAAAATTTCATGAATTGTTCTCTCTCTTCATGCCAGAAAACTTCTGAATCGCCACCGGTAAAGCCTATCGGCAATATGGGTTTCCCCAAGGCAAGCGCTAGCTCAAGGGCAGTTGCTGTATGTTCTTTTCCAGAAATAGTAATAATCGCATCAACCCCTTGGACCAATTGAAAACGACGAGCCCGGGGAGATCCTTTTAGTTGACGTTCTTTCCCTTGCGAAAAGCGGATGACATGCTCTCTAGCGACCTCAGGTAGCCAAGTTTGAAAGCATTCATCGAGCAGAATTCCTTCTCGGGTTACGAAATTCTCAACGGCCTGAAGCGTAGCAAGGTCTACAGAGGTGTTCTTTATCTCTGGGTCAGTATCCCAATGCCAGAAACCTCCGGTTACAAATACAATATCAGGATGAGCGAGGAAGGCGTCGACCAAGTTTTGGATGAAAGCTCTATTGTTTTTGGATATTGCCGTGCTACCATAAAGTGCGATCAATGTTTTTGGCATAAGAACCTCCGAAATTGATTAAATTACAAGCCGCCCACATATAGAATTGTGTGAGCGGCTTACTTTGATGTGGAGGATTGATGTTGCCACCCACCTTACTGAGGGGTGGCTAATCCATCAGGATTAGCATAATAGTTTCTGCGAAATTGGATAATTGGGCCAGTACCACTGGTCCGCATTCCGGTTTATCTTGCATCAATTTATAGTATAGGTAATTTTATTGTTTATTTCAAGGATGGGTTCCCGGTTTTTTGGCAAAAATTAGGAACAAAATTCTTCAAGCAGGTTAATAAAGGCAGCATCTTCTCGTATGGGATCAAAATCATCATCAGCTCTGATTAGCCGGCAGTATTTCTCAGGATCTCGGAGAAGTGCTTCACGCAAAACAGACACGGCTTCAGGCACCTTCTTTTGTAATGAAAGATAACAAGCTTTGTTGTAATAAGCGCTATCATATTCGGGGTCGTGTTGAATGGCTTGATTGTAATCTTGAATGGTACGCTGATGATCTCCCAGGTCTGCATACCGGTTACCCCGGTTGGAATAAGCCATGGCATAATCGGGCCTGAGTTGGATGGCCTGGTCGTAGTCTTGGATTGCAAGGAGGTGCTCATCCACAGCAGCATAACTGTTTCCCCTGTTTAGGTAGGCCGTAGCAAAAACGGGATCGAGTTCAATGGCTTTGTCAAAATCTTGGATTGCTCTTTTGTAGTTACCCATGTCGTGGTAGGTTAAACCGCGATTGGAGTAGGCCGTGGCAAAATCAGGATCAAGTTCGATAGCTTTATCATAATCTTGGATGGCCCGTTGGTAATCTCCCAAGGTCGTATAGCTGTTGCCTCTGTTAGAGTAGGCCATTATAAAATCAGGGTCCAGTTCAATGGCTCTGTCATAGTCTTGGATGGCCCGGTGAGGCTGTTCTAGATTACGTAAAGCCAAGCCTCTATTTAAGTAAGCTCTCGCGTAATCGGGATCAAGTTCAATGGCTTTATCATAGTCTTGAATTGCTCGCTCGAATCCCCCGAGAACGGTAAAGCTATAACCTCGGTTATTGTACGCATGGGCAAACTCTGGATTCAATTTGGTGGCTTGGGTATAGCAACGGATTTTTTCGTTATGATCAGTTGCTTGAAATCCTTTCTCAAACCATTCTTGGGCTGTCAGTGTTTCCATAGTCACTTTGGGAGCTACAGAGGCGGCTCTTTGTTGGGCAGCTGTGATCTGTCGGACGGGTTCTGAAACTGGATGAGACACTGCTTCAAGCGAGATATTCAAATAACGCTGGCATAAACGGTCCAGCCCTTCATCGTAATAATCTGCGATCAGCCGCAAACCTTGGTATTCTTTGAGTGCGATAATGTCTTCTGTTAAGAACTCTTTTGTTTTGGGACTGCCGAAATCGAAGCCTTCAAGCATAATGGGGATAATATTTCGCTGGTTTTCTAGGGCGAGGCGAATTTCTTTTTTGAGCCAATCAACACGCCGCCCTTGATTATCCAAGGCAGAGGGGGTCAGGAGAACGAGAAAATGAGCCCGTGCTTTGATGTTTTCGTTGATGACCTGTTCATAAGAGCCACTGGGAATGCTTTTATGGTCAAAGAAAACATCGAATCCGTGGTAGGTGAGATATTGATAAATGGACATCGCCCAGGGGAAATTGGTGCGGCGGTAACTGATAAATACGGTTTTTTCGATTATGGCCATTTTGCACACTTCGCTTTCAAATCTCGCAACAGACGCTCAAAAGATTTTTGATATTTGGCTTCATCCTGCCAGCCGGAGAAATCGCCAATATGACGGCGGCGCTTGATCTTGGCGGCCCAATCAGAGTGGGATGCCATCACGTCATCGTCCAAGCGGATGGGAAAGAGAATGGTTCGGTCGCGGGTGTTTTCTCCTTCGAGTGCGGCTTCGACTTCATCGCCAACCCACTCGCTGGCGATGGAGTTTTCGCTGAGGATGACCAGTAGTTTATCCCGCAGGCGGATTTCTTGATCGATGCGGGGACGGATCCGGTCGCCAATTTTCATATCTTCGGGGGCGAACCAACAGCGCACGCCGTTTTCTTGAAGATCATCGTGGAGTTTCTGGGTAAATTCTCGATCATTTTTACTGTAGCTTATAAAGCAGGAATAATAAATAATTCCATCCCCACAATAAAGTTCGTGAATTCGATAGTTGATATCTGTTACTTGATCCGGATCAAGTCCTGGCATTGCTAACTTTGCGTATTCAATATCAAGCTCACTGAGACCACAACCACGAAGGAAGATTTCAGGGATTTTGCCTTTTGATTTCTGAAGTGTATCTATTCCAATCGTGGAAGGACCATCGTGGTAAACTTCTTCCAGGTTTTTTGTTGAACATAAGTCGAGATTACTTTAATCTTGTTTGACCTAATCTGGCTTTTTTTAGACTAGTCTCATGTAGATCAGCTTCGTTGAGGTCGGCTCCTCTTAGATCCGCTCGATGTAAATCGGCCTTCCCAAAATTCGTTCTTTTGAGATTTGCTCCAAATAGATCGGCTTCCCAGAGACGGGTACACCCAAGATCAGTTTCAAAAAGATTAGATTCCCAGAACTTGGCACTCCTGAGATCGGCTTTTCTAAGGCTAGCTTTTTTTAGATTAGCTCCCCAGAAATTGGATAAGGTGAGATTTGAATTATTTAGCTTTGCGTTACTTAGATCAGTATCTCTAAAATCAGCTCCTGCGAGATTTGCTTTTGAGAAATTAACATTTTGTAGATCAATCTTTTCAGAATTGTTATATTTCCTCCATTCATTCCAAACCTTGACTCCTTGCTTCAAAATCGCGACATGCTCTGGATTCGCCATCACCCACCACCTGTGGACTTCAAATCTCGGAGCAGACGCTCGAAAGCTTTTTGATATTTCGCTTCATCCTGCCAGCCGGAGAAATCGCCAATATGACGGCGGCGTTTGATTTTTGCGGCCCAATCATCCTGAGTTTCTAGTATCGCATCATCCAGGCGAATTGGAAACAGAATGTTTCTTCTATTGTTGGTCTCTTCTTCCAAAGCTGCTTCAACTTCATCACCAACCCACTCACTATCAATCGAATTATAGCTAAGAATAACCAGGAACTTTTCATATATTCGAATTTCTTGATCAATACGTGGCCGAATTCGATCTCCGATTTTCATATCCTCCTGAGCAAACCAGCACCGAACTCCATTTTCTTGGAGTTCGTCGTAGAGTTTTTTTGCAAATTTTTTATCTCGGTTGTTATAACTAATAAAACATGAGTAAAACCGGATTCCTTGCCCATTATACATATTGATCAAATCGTAACCAATTTGTGTGGCATCTCCCGATTTTAGTCCAGGTTTAGCAAATTGTAATATTTTTAGTTGTAAATCACTTAAGCCACATCCTTTTAGGAACCCTTCGTGGATTTTACCTTTCGAAAGAAAAATAGTATCCATCCCTATAATTGATGGTCCCAGATGATAGGTCTGTTCTAAACCTTGTGTGTTACTCAAATCCAATTTTCCAAATATCGTAGAAGAAACTCGACTCCATTTTAAGGTCAGCATCCCTTAGATTGGTATCAATTATATTTGTTTCCTCTAGATTGGATTTTTCTTAAAATTGCACCTGAAAGATCTGCTTCTTTCAGATTTGCCTCTCTTAGATTTGCATCCCAAAGAATTGATCCTCCAAGTTTTGCTCTCGCAAGATTAGCCCATCTAAGATCAGCTCCCTCAAAATTTACCCCTCTTAAGTTTGCATCTCGTAAATCTACCCATCTGAGATCGGCTTCTCTAAAATCGGATTCAAAGAGATAAGAATCTCGCAAATTTGCACGTTTCAGGTTTGCTTCCCAAAGAATCAGTGACCCCAATTTTGCATTTCTCAGAATTGATTCTTCAAGATCTGCCTTGAAGAAAGTTGAAAGCATTTTTCTATTCCAAGTTTCCTTCCCTTGTTCAAGCAATTTCAGGTGTTCTGGATTCGCCATCTACCCCTCCCCCATCAACTCGTCGGCGATTAACTCGGCCTGTTTGAGCACGGTATCCGTGGCCAGTTTCTGCATATCGGAGGGATAGCTGAATTGACGCAGGGTGCGCTTGACGATGACACGCAGCTTGGCCTGCACACTCTCCTTGATCGTCCAGTCGATGGAGGTATTCTTACGCAACCGCTCGGTCAGCACCACAGCCAGCTCACGGAGTTTGTTTTGCTGCATCAGCTCGCGGGCGCTTTGATTGTTGGCGACGGCGGAGTAGAAGGCATATTCGGAATCACTCATCCCCATCTCTTTGGCTTCGGCATCCATGTTTTCGATGTCTTTGGCCAGGTGGATGAGTTCGTCGATAACTTGGGCGGAGGTGATGGCTTTGTTGTGATAGCGCTGGAGGGCCTGTTCTGACACCTCCATCAGGGATTTACTCTGCACCAGGTTCTGTTTGGCTCTGGCTCTGATCTCATCGTTAAGCCGTTTGCGGAGTAATTCCAAAGCCACGTTTTTGTGATCCATATCCCGGATTTCGAGCAAGAATTCTTCAGACAGGATCGAGATATCGGGTTTCTTCAACCCGGCAGCATCGAAGATGTCGATGACTTGATCGGAGACCAGGGCTTGATCGATGACCTGGCGGATGGCGGTTTCTAGGTCTTCGTTGGTGCAGCCGGTGCCGGTCCCCTCGAATTTGACCAAATGGGCTTTGACGGCTTGGAAAAAAGCAACTTCGTCGAGCACTACAAATCTCCAGTAACCTTAAAGCACTTTGGAAAGCGCTTCTTTTACCTCAATAGTAGTTTGGTATCTATCATTAGGATCTTTTGCAAGTAATTTCATTATGATTTGATCTAGATTATTCGAGATATCTGGGTTAACTGAAAGAGGCGATGGGGTAGGCTCTAGAACATGCATCATCATAATTTGTGCGGGCGTATCGGCGGTAAAGGGAAGTTGGCCAGTAAGACATTCAAATAATAGAATGCCAAACGAATATAGATCTGTTCGTTGATCGATGTTGGCATTCCCTTGAAATTGTTCAGGAGACATGTATGCTGGGGTCCCAATGATTGCACCAGTCGCTGTCAATTCTTCATCTGAACTAAAAATTTTCGAAATTCCTAAATCTGTCAAAACTGGATGGTCATCCGCATCGAATAGAATGGCAGATGGTTTAATATCTCTGTGGATTACCCCTTGTTGGTGAATATATTCTATCGCATCGAGAATTGGCAAAATATAGTTCTTTATGTCTTCATTAGAGAATATTCCAATCCTTCGCATTTTGTCTTTTAATGAACCACCGGGGAGATAATTCATAACATAGAAAGGCTGTTCACCATCATATCCCACATCAAATATTCGAACCAAATTTGGATGATCAAATTGAGAAAGGACTTTTAGTTCTCTCTCAAACCTTCTCTGCATTGTGCGATCGGTCAATAAGGAAACGCTCATCTTCTTTAGGGCCACTCTTCTCTGTAGTCTCTGATCTTCGACTAAGTAAACAACCGCCATTCCACCTCTACCTAGCTCATATTCTATCCGGTATCGGTCACCAAATGTTCCTTCGGAAGGCAATGACGTGCTTTTGCCATAGGTTGGTTGAGCGGGTTTTGTTTCAACTGCTTCTGGTTTTGGGGCTTCTGCACGGCTGGTCAAAGTGAAATATATCGCTACTTCATCGGTCGACAAGGAAGCAAAGCAGTCTTCATCTGCCAATTCTTCTCCTTCTGAATTCTCTATTGGATGAAGGAGAAACATCCGAGCTAAATCTTCGTGGCTAATAAATGGCTGTAACGCTGGATCGATATTTCTATCAGAGTCAACCTGAGTAGATAATGGTAATTGTTGGTTGTTAGCATGCTCCTTGGTTTCACTACCGTCATTCTCATTTTCTCGATAAAACTGTTCAAGATCAATTAACAGTTTTGGGCGTTGTTGAAGAATTTTATGTAGCTCAGGATACCGATGTTGTATAACCACGACTTTAGCCAGTCTGACAGGTTTAATCTTGTCTACTAACTCTTCGCGTTTTGTGGCTAAATTCCATAAGAGTGAAAAAATGTTGATCGTTCTCTTTATTTCGCGAGGATTTACTACTAATCCAGAGAGAAACACATCTTGGCATTTTGGGTTTGGGAGATCAAAGGTTAATTGTTCGAGAAACTTTCGCATTTCATCCCTTGTTAGTGGTGGTAGTTGAAATGGTAATTGGATGATTTTGCTCATGTATTCTCTTTGGGCAATTAAGTCTTCTTTATATTTTGTAGCAACTGCTTTTTGAACAATATCTACATCTAAACCTAATATGTATACACACCCTTGAATATCTACGAATAACTTGATTGCATCAAGAACTTGGATTGTTCTATCAGGAGGGCAGCGATCCAGATCATCTATAAATACTGTTAGCCGTTTGTTTCTTCGTTGTGGCAAACTACTGACAATATCAGTGAAGTGCTCCTTAAATTTGTCCAAAAAGGCAATGTGCTCTTGGTAGTTGGAGGTCTTTTGAAAATCGCTGATGTCAATACTAATATTCTTTCTAGCGGCATCAAAAATTGGTTTGCCTACAAGCCAGATGGCCAATAAAAAGGCGACTAGATTTCCACCTGCATTTATTAAAGGTTTTGTTTGAGGATTGATTTCCTGGGATACTGGATCGATGAGTAAGATAGGTATCAGTGCAATGATTATTCTCAGAAGAAGATTTATCAGAAGCCCTGGTAAATCTTGCCAATTAATGCGTTTATAAAACAATTTACTCTTGAATAAAAACAGTTGAAATGATCTCAGATTGCTTTGCATCTTATTCAACATAGACTGAAGGAAAGCTGCCCACAATTCATCTTCGTTGCTATACTGCCAGGCATTGAACCAAATGGTTATTGTTCCTTCCTTCTCTAGCTCTTTTTGAAGCATTTGCATTAATGTTGTTTTCCCCGTACCCCATCGACCGAATATGCCTAGTGTCAAAGGCGTTCTAGTTTTCGGGTGGACGATAAGTTCCTTTAAAGCCTGTACGTAAGATTTAAAATCTAAATAATCAACTGAAGCTGGTTGATCGTCTAATATGGGGGAAAGATTGCTATTCATACTTTCACCTCAGCTCAAAACAATTACTGATCATAGTGTACGTACCTACTAATCATATCATCAGCCCACCGAGTAATTCCCATTTTCTGCCCCCATCTGGCCCAAGGCGACGAGCATCTCCAAAATCTCGGCGACTTCCTCGACCCCCACGGGACTTTCGAAGGCGGCCAGGATGGCGCGCACGGCGGTGGCGCGGTCTTTGAGGGCATTGGGCCAGGGTTGTTTATCTTTCGCTAAAGTGACTGGCACTTTGCTTCCTGCGGAATTCCTTTGGAAAGTGCCAGTCACTTCGAGGAGAGTGGGCTGTTGGACCTGGACTTCAATGGGGGCTTTGATACTCGGGGCGGAGCCAGCGGACGTGGTCCTGGGCTTCTTCGGCGCCGCGCTCGGCGTTGAGATCGACGAGGCGCCGCAGGATTTCTTCATCGGTGAGATCGGCGGGCCAGCCGCAGGCTGCGAAGACGGCCTGATCAAGATCGTCGTGGAGTTGCTTGAGGATGCTGACCAGTCCGTGCTCGTGGATGGTTTTATCTTTGGCGGTGAGGGGTTCACCGGCACGGATCTTTGCGAGCACGTTGTACATGGCGGTGAGGGTGAGCTGGGGGTGTTGGGCTTGCTGGCGTTTACGGTGGGCATCGAGCTGCTCACCCAAGGCCCGGATACGGTTTTTTTGTGCTTCGGTGGGGTTAGGGAAGGGGATATAGTTGCCGCCGGTGCGACTGAATTCGCTATAGAGGGCGAGGGTGTCGCCCACATCGACGACCAGGATGAAGGGCGGGCGGCCGTCTTGAATCTCATCGGTGGGTAGGCTCCGGACATAGGTCTGGGCCTGTTTGTGGGCCTTTTCCATCGCGGTATCCCAGCCCATGGTGCCGCGCGCACAGCGGTCCCGGTTTTACGCTGCTTCCGGCGCTTCAGGGCCGCTTTGGAGAAGGCGGGCTGGTCGGTTTTGGCTTTGTCACTTCCCTGCTTGGCTTCTAATACGAAGCAACTGCCCTTGTAGAGGTCGATGAAATTGGTGGTGCTGTGGGCAGAGGGGACGCGCTTCTCGAAGACGTAGGCGCTCTCGTGCAGGTTTTCGCTGGCCGGTTGGGGATGCGCCACCCCGATGATGTCGCAGAGTTCAGCGAGGAAGAGCTGGTTGTTAGCGCGTTCGGCCGCGCCGGAGGCGGTCCAACAGTCGATGAAGGTTTGGATGTCAGAGGGGGTTATGGTTGGCATGTTTCCCCACTACCTTGTTTGTATTGGTCAATGATTTGGAGAGACATGGTGTACCCCGGTGCGAAGGATGTGAAAGGATGTGTAAACTATAGTATGATTATTTTATCAGGAATTGGAGGCGATAATGGGTTGGGGATTTGTAAAAAAGCTTGTCAAACCGATCTATCGGGCGGGTCAGACAGCCATCAATGCTTATTTGGATCCGGTACAGGCCACCAGGGGTTTCCTCATCTAGGTGGATCCGACTGGAACAGCCGATAAGATTAACGAACTAATCGATGATGTCATCGAAAAAGATCCAACTGGCATCATTGGACGTTTCGGGGGTGAGGCGATACAGATCGGCATCTCCGTTTTACGTGGGGAACCCGTTACAGCAACGGATGTTTTGATCGAGATTGTTCAAGATGAGTTATATAGGCGGGTAAAAAAGAAACGTAATAAATGGCCTACAGGAGAAAGCCCGCAGTCTAGACCTAATTATGTGAAGAAAAATGCCAATCCAAAGGAGTATACACAACAGGCATTTAACCAGGGTAGCTTTATTCCACCAGCCTATGATCCTTACCGCAATTTTCATCCGAGTGTGGCACGGCTTGGCCACTATATGGATCAACAGATTGATTTAATGCGGCAATATCAGTATATGCGATATTTGATGCAGATGCAGGTTCAAATGGCGATGCAACAGCAGATAGCATTTATGATGATACCTAAGTGGTATTGGTATACGATCCCCAACTCGAATTATGTAAACGTGATCTGCCCGTTTTATGCGCACCCTCATGGACCCGTTCATTTTCCTATGGTGATACCTTATCCTGTTTTTAATCAGACGCGCGGAAAATGGTCACAGTGTGCTTACTGTGGCAATTGGAGTTTTACACCTTAGATGAAGTTACTGGGAGTGGGGATAGCACAAAAGATAGGTTGACCGCTGCCCTGGCGGTCAGCTTGGCAATTTCTCCGAATTTGCATTGACGGAGATCTCTCAAGGAGCAAGATTCGCCAGTGCTTGCGCTAAGGCTTGTAACCAAAGATTGCGGTGAAAGGGCAAATTTGATAAAAAAAACAGTGCATCCAGTTCTTTCGGATGCACTGTTTGAAAAGCGGGGAATCCAGATCCTTATTGGTTGTGGGGGACGGTTACAGTAGCCGTGACAGTTGTGCTATTCCCCATACTATCGGTGGCCAAGTAGGTGATGGTATAAATGCGTCCGTCTCCACCGCCAAAGCGTTCGGCTCGGAGTTCGAAAGTGAAATCGTCCAGGATGACAATATCATTCGGCTTGTCTCCTTTGTTGACACTGTCTGGTTCGTTGGAGGTTATCGAAACCAAAGTAAGGGTTGGATTGGGATCCAGATTATCAAAAACTGAGACCGTGGCTTTCACAGTGACATATTTGTGATTTGCTGGCCAGAGTGTATCTGGAGTTACCGTAACGTTGAGCACCGGCGGTGTAGCATCCAGACCAAGACCGATGACCACGGGATCGTGATCGGAGGCACGATACGGATCAGGGTTGTAAAGGTCAGGCTGGTTGTAGTCGTTGTAGTCGAGTGCAGCAGGTTCATCGGCATTGATATGCCACTCGACAACGCCCGTGACCTGAGCAGTCAGAGATGCGTTTGCTAAAGCATGATCCAGATAACCACTCTGCCCCATAAAGACATAGGAGTAGGCTGCGGGTCCGGCAAAAGTATCCACCAAGTTGGTGTAACCGGCGGCCTTGATCGCGGTGATGGGATCTTCCATGGCATAGGCGTTGAGATCTCCGAGAATGATGATATCGGGGTCACCACTGCCGGTCGGATCGGTGGCTAACCAGTTGACCAAAGCAGTGGCGGCAGCCGTGCGGGTGAGGTTACAGTTACCCTGTCCATCGCCAGTATCGGGGTCTCCAAGATCGTCACAATCAGAACCTTTGGACTTGAGGTGATTGACCACGGCAGTAAAGGTTTCAGCGCTGGCAGTTTGGGTGAAAGACTGGGCCAGTGCGGGGCGGTTCTTGGTATCAATGAAGGTCGGGTCTACCGATGAGTCGAGGATGGCGGAGGCGCCAGTGGGTGTTACCGAGGCTGGTTTGTAGATAAAGGCTACTTTAATGGCATCGGTACCAATCACACCGGTGTTGACGTAGGCATAAGTTCCCGCGCCAGCCGCATCATTGAGACCATTTACCAGATCTTGCAGGGCAGCATCGGCAGGATGATTTTCCATCTCCATCAGACCAATCACATCAGCGTCCATAGCGATAATGGCGGCGATGATTTTATCGCGTTGACGGGTGAACTCATCCGCATTATCGGCACCGCGGCAACCACCCGCGTAAGGGCAACTGCCATCGTCGAGCGTGGTGAAGTAATTGAGTACATTGAAGCTGGCGACTCGGAGGGTACCACCTACGTCTGGTGGAGCGGCTTGACGGTGGTTGACTCGGTCGAAACTCAAGGGCGCAACGGGGTGTACTTCGTAGTAGTCGAAAGCATAGTGTAAGACACCTGTCAGCCCTGGCAGCGTATCTCCAGCGCGCAGGGTGTTGTCGAGGCCCATATAGGGAGCCGGTATGGGGTTTTGTGCTGTGCGACCATCTTCCAGCTGGATGCGGCGCAGGTCGTTTTGGGCCTGCAAAGCGATGGCTGGGGCTCCTGGAGCAACAACATTGGTGGGGTTATCCAGACGGCTATCAACTGAAAGATCGACTTCGCCATAACGACCCTGACTATAGTTGCCCGTAGCGTATAAGGTTTGTGGGATATTGATGAGCATGCCTTCATATTGTTCCCATTGGTCGAGACTGGAAACTGGCATCATGACAGTGACGGGATTTGCTGCGCCAGTGCCACAAACGGCAATATTGGTAACGTTGGTCAGTTCGGTAAGGCCATAATATTCAACCACCGAACCTTCAACACGGACCAGATCGCCCACATTGACATTAACGGCGGGGGATGAGCCATCATAGACAAATACGCCTTCAGATGTCAGCGGGTCTCCGTCGACGTCACGATTTTCTTCTTGGATAAAGAAACCACGGAGATGATCACTGGTTTGGAAGTCACCCACAACAACGCCTTCGATGGCCACACCGGATGTGCCGACCAAGGGGCTGACAGAGGCATTACCTTGTACCTCGTGGATGAAGGTGGCCGGGTCTCCACAGGTGAACTCGACGACACAAGTATTTTCTGTACCGGGTGTGGGGACATATTGCGCAAAAGTATCTGTATTACGGGCACCACCGGAACCGTTCGCACAACGTTGATTGGAGTGCGCGGTGCCGTCGCCACCGTCTCGCTCGTTGACTTGGGGTTGTCCGGGGTTGAGCAAAACCAACAAGCCCGCGTCGTCGCTATCGTCGGTGTCGTAGACGAGGGCGTCTAGGAGGCCGTCTGTGGTTACGGGTGTATCATTGGGAAAATCAGCGGCATCAGCTATAAACAAAGCGACGGCATCCGCGCCATTCTGAATTAGATTTGTATCGGGGGATACGTCAAGATCACAATTGGCTGTGTTGGCTGGATCGCCACATAAAACAAAGTAGCCATCGCCATCGGTGCTCAGGCCATCCAGATCAAAGGCCAGGTAGGAGGCATCATCGGAGCCGTTGAACAGGACCAGAGCCAGGCCATCCAGAGCGGTGTTTCCAACACCACCGTCGAAAAGTTCGACAAATTCGGCGCTATCGGTGCCAGACTGGTCAGCATCCACTTCGTTGATGATGAGAACGGGGGGAGGCGGGGGTGCGCCACAATCGGCGGTGTGGGTGCCAATGTTGCTCCAATCTTCGTTTTCTAAAACAATCCATTCTGAATTGGTGGGGTTGGTTCCCCGAGATGCATCCCAATCAGTGGTGGGGGAACAGACCGTTGACTGGCGAACCAAAACATGATTTGCGGTAGCATTAGTTGTTCCCGCAACATCCCAGCCGGAGCCTGGATCGGCACCATCGGTGCCCACTGCATCGATGAGGGAGCCATTTTTCACCAAACCAATGGCATCATCACCATTATGAGAGAGCGTTCCTGAAGAAATTTGAAGATCTCCAGCAGTAGCAATCGTGGGATTTACAGGAGAGGTTGAAGTACCCGGGTTATGGACAATCAACACCTGTCCATCATGCAAGGTTCCCGCCAGAGGAATCGTGGCTTCGGGCCAAGTACCCCCATTTGAAACGCGCCATACTTCGTAATCAGTTAGATCAACTGAGGTTCCAGTACCATTGTAGATTTCGATGTATTTGTTATAGCTTGAGCCTTCGCCGTATTCGGAAATAAAAAGCTCTGATGTGGCAGCGCTTACAGAAAATTGTGCCGGGATCAGAGCTAGAGAAAATAGCAAAACAAATAATATGGCAATCGTTATGCTTGGACGTCTTTTCATAATAGATCTCCTTGTTGCTTTTTTGGAATTGGGGTTAATTAGGATGGTGCAGTGATAGTATTTTAGACGCGACCTAACAAAAATGCAAGGTGCTGGTTTTCGTTTAGGTCATCGTCAAACAAATCTATATCAGCTGCAGAACTATCCCCCACGTTTAACCCTCGGGAAATGGAAAAAGAAGTCCCACAAATCCTGTTGCCGCGAGCGTCTGGCTAATCCTTCGGATCTGTCCGTAGTTGGTTAAATAAAATGCTCCGACAGAAGTGAGGTCGTAACACATCCCGTATGGGATGTGTTACTTATGGCAGTTTCCGATGATACCGGAAACTGCAAAGAAGGGGGAAGTTAAATTTAACAAAAAATGCTCCGACAGAGTGAGGGGGGCACCCTGCAGGAGCATTTAGATTTTATCTGATTTAGCGGTAGTGATCAAGATTAGCCTGGGAAATCGTCTGCCTGGTGGTCATCATCGCTGTTTGTGTCTATGCCAGCTGTAACGGCGGTGCAGTGGTTTGATCACATGGCCAAAAGTGTCCGCAGACAACCAGACGAGACATCGCGCTGGCTGGTACGGCGTGAAAAGATGAGATGATTGGCTTGTGCGCTTTTGTGAGTTTAGGCGAGACGTGCTGGTTGTGAGAGCGTTTTTCTCGAGGCCTCGAGAAAGCCATGCCCATGGTGGGACCATATGAAAGGAGTGGAATTCAGTTTAAAGCAGTGCACAATAAATGTAGGCTGAAGGAACAAAATCTAGCAGGAATGCTGGTTGCCTGTAATCGATAATTACCGTGTTTTAACAGTATTAGGAGGAAGCGCTATGGACCAGAAGGATGATAGATGGCCTGAACCTGTGGCGGATATGGCTATGCCTGAGACAAACCCTTTCGATCCTAAAACATCTTTAGCTGAACTAGAAAAAATTGATTTCTATCAGAACACTTTGATTCAGAGAGAAAATCGAGCCAGCATTTTATTCAATTTTGCGGGGGCGATATTCATATTCGTCACCCTCATCTTACTCTTTTTTATACCGGAGATTCGGTTTTTTATTTCGGATAAATTCAGAGAAGAAATCAGTTATATGACGGTTGCCTGGCTGATTGTGGGCGTAATGTCAGTATTGGCAATAGTTTTTTACTTCTTGTCTTATGCGTCTGTAATTAGTATGAAAAATACATTAGGGCGCGTCTATGTGCAAACTATAAAAAGAGGGGGAGAAATTGACGATGTCATGCGAGAGAAGCTTTTCGGCGGTTCGCTTTTTCGTCTCCCGCGCTACTATTATTTTGATAAACTCGTACAAGAAATCTTGTTGAGGAAGCACCTGGTGCGATTGCAAACCTACGGTTCTAGATTGTGGACGATAGCCATCATTATCATCATTGGGATTGCAGCAGTCAGCTTTTCGCAAAGCATGAGTTTTCTCAATCAAGTATATGACAGCACAGCCATAAATTTTTACAATCTATGGTTGAGTTTTTATCTACCAGCGCTTAGTTATGCTGTATCTGTACTTGTTTTGGCTGGCGTTTTATATATTACATTGATCTGGTTTACCAAAAGAATTACGAATGCTCAACTTATAGAAATTCAAGAAAGCATCCATCTTGAAACCCTAAAACAGCCTGGCGGGCATGAGGCGTATCTGCGGGATGAAGTGCAGCGGTTGGGGCAGAGGACCGCGATTGTTTTTTCGGAAAACCAGCATGGGAGAAATAAATCGCAGAAATGGTTGGATAAAGCCAGAAGAGAACTTGAAAAGGGTGAAAAGCCAGACCTAAGTACAGTTCAGACTTTATTGGGATCGATTAATGAGCTGATCATTCGGGAGGAAAAACAACAACGGGAACAAAGAAACTGGCGCGTACTGGCGATTTTTATTATTGTGGTCTATATCGTCGGCATTGTTCTGGCAGTCGCATTAATCCCAGAGAGTACTGCGAACAAGGCCATCCCTATTCTGGGCGTGCCACCATCAATTATTTTATGGAGTGCGATTGGGAGTTTGGCGGTGATCTTATACCGCTTTTACACGGAACGAGATCGCATCCAGCTATCTGCGGAAGTTAGGTGGTTGATCGCCCGACCAATGATTGGCATTATTATGGGATCTGTAGCGTTTCTGGTTTTCTCGTCCGGTTTAATCTTGTTCAATGCACAGACGATTCAGGAAACTAGTGAATCTGGCAATAAGCTGGCACTCTCAATTTTCTATACGTTGGCTTTTGTAGCCGGGTTCAGCGACAAATTCTATCTTGCGATCATCAATTTGCTGATTGATAAAGCCCCCCTAAAACTCGGCGGAGATGAAGAACCGGAAGAAGACAAGAAATTTAATGCCGGGGATGAAACAGAAGATGATACCGCAGAACCGAGTAATGAGGAAAATTCTGAAAAAGTGGAGCCCAAAAAGGTGGGATGATGAGAAAAGCATGGGGAATTAGCTTTGCGATGATTGTTTCAGTGGTGTTTTTGTGGATGGGGTAGTTGAAACTTATTCCGGCGGCGGATGCAAATGCAAACCGTTTGGATGTCGTCTTCAGTGAGGTGGCCTGGTCGGGAATGCCCGTGGACACCTTCGATGATTGGATTGAGCTGCACAGCAACACCAACCAGAATATCGATCTGACAGGTTGGCGGCTGCATACGGTGGCGACACCAGAAGTGACCTTTTCAGGGATGATTCCACCAGATATTGGTTTTTTTGAAAGGTTGAATATTTGATGCAGCTATTCGATTGACTTTGACAAAATTGTGCTCTATACTTTGATAAGACACACCCAGGTAGTTTTGCGGCATCAATGAAACGATCAATAAGAAAGCCAATCACAGAACGGTGTGATTGGCTTTCTTTAGTGCAGGAAGATTGCTATCGTAAAAAAAGCAATTATTGAAAGAGAAAATTTTTGGGTTGGGAAAAGGAAAGTTATTGATAGATCTTTTGTGTTTGATTAGGAACTTAAATTCAACTCGTAAATGCAAAGATAAATCGAACAAGAGGGGTAAGTTGGCTAACCCCGCATAGATTATTTAAAAGGCAAATAACGAAAATACCATTAAGTTTGGTAGCTCATATAAAATAATCATCTCAATAGTGGATTGGATAAGTGGGAGGGATCAAAATTGTGAATCCGGAACATTTTCAAAAAGTAAACCGAAAGGTTGATGCCTGGAACAATTGGCGGGTTGAGAATCCCAATATTAAAATTAATCTCAACGGAGCAGATCTTCATAAATTTAATTTGTGTGAATTTGACTTTCGGAATGTTGATCTAACAGATGCAGATCTTTCAAATGCTGATTTGCGGGGTGCAAACCTAGCAGGAACAATCCTCGCAGGTTCCTATATGGCCAATGCCTGCTTAGCAGGGCTTGATCTAACTCGAACATTGTTCGATTTCAGGACATGTTTCCGGAATGCTGACTTATCATATTCGAATTTATCACACACAAACTTAACGTCGGTAGACCTCTTTGAAGCTAATCTGTTTCAAGCCAATTTATCGAGTGCTATTCTAGAAAGCGCAAATATGTGTGGAACCATGCTCGCTAGCGCAGTGCTTCACAAAGCTAACTTGAAAAATGTACTGTTAATTGGATCTAATCTGGCGGGAGCAGATCTAACCCATGCCGATCTTACAGGTGCGGAACTAGACTCGGCTCATCTCGTTCATACCAATCTCTCCGGGGCAACGCTAATCAATTGTTCAATTTATGGCACTTCAGTTTGGGGGGTTGAATTGGATAACGCAAAGCAGTTAGATCTTGTCATAACCCTTCCAGATGAACCAACCATTACTATCAATGAGATTGAAGTCGCATCGTTCATTCACCTTTTGCTAAACAACGAAAAGGTTCAAAGTATCATCGATACAGTAACTTCAAAGGTAGTCCTAATTCTGGGCAGGTTTTCTGAACCAGAGCGCAAAGCTATATTATATTTGATAAGAGAAAGACTTCATGAACTTGGGTTTTTGCCGATTTTATTTGATTTTGAAAAACCAACTGATAAAGATATTACAGAAACAATAATGACTCTAGCTGGAATGTCTTTATTTATTATCGCTGATGTGACAAGCCCAAAATCTAGCCCACTTGAACTCCAGGCCACAGTCCCTGACTTCCAAATCCCTTTTATTCCCATTATCCATAGAGAAGACCCTTTTTCGATGATAGGAGATTTGCAAAGCAAGTATGATTGGGTATTAGATGCATTTAAGTATGAAAATGAAGATGAACTGATGGCCTGTTTTGAAGTAGCTGTTGTCAACAGAGCATTAGCAAAACACGCAGAGCTTAGAATTGAAAAGGCAAAAAAAACCAAAGTGCTTACTGTTGATGATTTTCGACCGTTGAAAAGCTAGGCACTGCTGCACCCCGAGTGAACCTGGCCTGCTACGCAGCGAGGACCGGCGCGCTTATGCCAATCTTGGGCTTTGAATGAACACATCCAGGGCCAAAACCTAGGCTGCTTTCGCTATTGTTGGACCGCAGCCCCAAAAACATGGGAAGGGAGAGAAAGTAATGAAAAAGCAAATTTGTATCAGTTTTGCGCTCTTGGCGGTATTTGTCTTCATGGGGATCTCAACTCACCAGGCACAGGGTTCAAATAAGCAATGGGAGAGGGTAATCTCGCAAGCTAACACATCCTCACCCGCCTCGGCTCTGTGGTTTTTCGAAACGGTGGATTCGCCCAATGATGTCGGCCAGCACGTGTCCATTGCGCTCGATCATGCGAGCAACAGACCGTATATCAGCTATTATGATGCACACTACGAAAGCCTTCGGATGGCGAAATATGTTGGCTCAGGTGGCAATTGCGGCCCGAAAAATGATTGGATGTGCGAGATTGTGGATGATGTTGGCAATGTGGGGCAGTACAGTTCAATCGCAATTGATCCAGTTGACGATTTACCAATAATTGCCTATTACGACACAACCAACGGTGGGGTCCTCAAGCTGGCTGTTCGGACGGTCTTCGATTGGGATATCAGAACCATTGATGATCCTTTACTTGTGAGTGCTGGGCAGTATGCCTCCATCGCGGTCAATTCGAATGTTCGAACGGGCATCGCTTACTATCACTCAAATGTTATGGGCAATGACAGCCTGTGGTATGCAGAATATGTGGGCGGTGGAATGGGGAGCTGCAGCGATAAGGATTATGATTGTGAACGAGTTACCTCCGGTGACCGTGTGGGCAAATATACCTCATTGGCACTGGACAGCGCTGACTGGCCCCATATTGCCTTTTACGACGGTGGGCTTGATGCGCTTGTGTATGCCTATAACGACGGGGGCTGGATGTGGGGCTGGTTTGGTAATTCTGCAGGCCCAGCTGGCCAATTTGCATCTTTGGCGGTAGATGTCAACAACGGTGATCGACCGCATATCGCCCACTATGACAGCGTAAACGGTACGTTGGAATATGCCGTATTCGTTGGGACAGGGGCTGATGGCAACTGCGGGATGAGCGGCTCTGGTTATTTGGATTGGCGGTGCGACGAAATCGATTCTATGGGAACCGGCACGCATCCCAGGGGCATTTCATTAGCTTTGGATGGAGTTGGTTATCCGATCATCGCCTACCAAACCGGGGGATCGGGACTCAAGATCGCGCGACCAGCGGCAGCCCTGGGTAGGCTCTGGGGGAATTGTGGTCCGTCCTACACCTGGCAGTGTGATGTGATCAGCATGGGGTTTGGGATCAGTCAGGGCAACTATTTGTCACTGGCGGTAAATTCCGCGGGCTTGTCGACTCTGGCATACTACGGAAACTCTATTTCTTCTGATGGTGATCTGAAGATTACCTCCCAGCGATTTCAGGTCTTTTTGCCTTTGACCCTAAAAGACTGATAGTTTGTGGGTTGAGAAGTACAATGGTTGCGTTGTTTATCTAAAATCAAATGCGACCCAACCAAGTTGCAGGGATAACCCCAGCCATCATACTAAGGATTGAGCTGGTTAAGAATTAGGGTTTTGTAATTAAATTCGTGAAATGGGTTAGGTAATCGTATGAACAGTAGTATAGCTCGTCGACTTATTCAAGGGGGCTGGGGTTTTTTGGTTTTTGCGGTTATTTTTGGTGTTTTGCGAGCTTTAGCCAGGCAGCCTGTTTTTGATTCGCTGACGATACCAATGATCATCATTGGGGTAATCTTACTGGGTATTGGATACTTACGAAAATAGCGATGGGAAAAAAGGGAAGGGAATGACTGGAGATTACAATATTAGAAATATTACGGCGAGTTATATTTCCATTTATACGGCTGATGTGAATTAGATTGATAAAAAAGGGGAAGAAATTTCACTGTATGGCGGTGATGTGATTGTGCAGGAAGAAGAAAGCAGCTTATTAAAGGGTTTTAAGGAATGGTGGGTTCGGGTTCGTGGTCAAGTTACTGCTGATGAGTTTGCAATGGTTTCAGAAGGTAGTGAAAACCTGGCTCGTGGTGATCATACCATTATCGCAGGCGGGCAAGGAAATCAAGCGGAAGAGGATCCTGCTGTGATTGGTGGCGGTGGTTTTCATGATGTAAGCGGAAACTACGGCGTGATTGCGGGTGGATTTGCCAGTGAAGTGGAATCTATTGCTGGCTTCGTTGGCGGTGGTACGCAGAATTATGTTTCAGGTTCTAATGGGGCTATTGGTGGGGGTTATCTGAATGGTGCTTGGGCAAGTTATGGTTTTGTGGGTGGTGGTCGTGAAAATATTGCCCAAGAGCGTGGTAGCGCGGTGCTTGGTGGAAAATTTAACGCTTAGGGGGGTGATTATGCACTGGCAGCCGGCTACAATATGTATCAAACAGGTGACCATACCTTTGTATTCAGGTATGCTCCAAGTACAGTTGTTTTCTCTCAGGATGATGCCTTTATTACCTATGGATTGCGCCCCTTTATGTCTGCCCCGAACACTGCACCTACTGATACCGACTTAAAAAACGGCTCGATCTCATTCTATCTGGATGAAACTGCGCACGATTTGGTATTCCGGGTTAAATATTCGGATGGGACTTTGAAGACTAGCCGGATGCTTTTGGCATAGTTGTTTCTGTCTGTGTGATCCCTAAAAGCTGTTCTAACGGTTGGTTCATGTTCTCGGCGTTTTATGTCCGACAACTTGCTTGATTCAATTTGACTTGCTAAAAATTGCGCTGCTTGGCTCTCGGCAAAGTCGAGTCACTTGCAATCGGTGGGCGGCCTTCTTTTGAACCCATGGCATTTTAACACCGCGCATGTTGAATACCAAGAAAAACTTTTTAGGGCTCTTGGGAATTACTAAAATCACCTAATGAGATGTTTTCTTCGCCTAAAATTTGGCGCACAACTGATTCTGCATTTGCCGCAACTCCTTCAACCATTATCAATCCTTCTGGCTTCATACCATCACCTACCATCCATAACCCTTGTTCTGCAAAAACCTGTTTTCGCAAATCATTACCTTGTGATGCCCAATTAACCGGAAACCGCGCCGGAAAATGCGAACTTCCCAAAACTTCACAATTTTCAAAATCGCTACCGAAAAGATACCGCCAATCTTCCATTGCCAATTGGCGTTCCTCCAACCAATTAGCTCTTGGATGGGTAGCCTGATGACTGATGAGTAGATGTTTTCCTGGGGGAGCTAAATCTGGGTCTACATTACTGGCCTGCAAAACACCCGCTACTCTTTGGGTATCCAGGCAAAACATGATTGAATCGTGGTCAATCAGACTTTTTGGGCTAAGGACCTGCAATTTGAAACCAGTTGCAAGGGGTGGGGGTAATGGCCAGAATTGGCTGTTGCTTTCTTTGAATAAGCCAGATTCCTTACACATTTTGATCGTGTTGCCCGGGCCAATGTTGCTGATAATCAGAGGAGCTTCGACCTTATAGGTTTCCTTCTGGCGGCGATCGTAGAGCGTGACGCCCCAGACGTGGTCTTCATCCAGAAGAAGATTTAAGGCCCGCGTGTTTTTACGGATGATAACTCCGGCTTTCTTGGCCGCCAGGCCCAATTGACGGGCGACCTCGCGCGCTCCCCCAATTGGCACACCTGGTAACCCATATTTGAAAATCATCTCTGTCACTTTTCGCCCCTCAGCGTAAGGCAAGTCATGGATTGTGGTGGAAAGTGCAAATTGGCAAAAACGATCATATACGGTCTGGATCAGATCCGACATCCCAATTTCGAGCAGCCATTCCCCATAGGATCCTTTATATTCCTTTTTCAAACGGGATCGGAGCAATCCCCATATTACCGATATTTTTTCTCTCGAAAATGGGAAAATTTTGAGAATGTCAAATGGAGTATGCGTGATGATATGCTCACCATTGACATGGAAAGATGCAAATACCTTAGCATCCGAAATTTTAATTTCAACCCCCGACCGCCGGAGCGCCTGTGCGAATGGACCATTATCCCCATGCGGAAAGGTATGAAAGGCACCAGATGGAATTTCCACCCCCGCTACTTTAAATCCTGAAAAACGCCCACCAATAAAACTAAGGTTTTCAACTAGTAAAACTTGCTTGCCGGCCTGAGCTAATTGGCAGGCTGCCAGCATGCCTCCCATTCCCGCCCCGATGATGACCACATCGTAAGTTTCGGGTTTACCCACGCTTGATCCCCTTTCTCTGAGGCTGTGCTTCTCGAATAGGCACAATTACATCTATTGGGCAAACATAAATACAACGATCACATTCAATGCACAAATCATGATGGATGGTGGCGATTACCGTCTCAAATGTAATGCAGTTTTCGACCGGGCAGTTGTATTTGCACCACTCACAAGCAATACACGCTGCTTGAATAGTAAGGTATGGGGTTTGTTCTTTAATCGACATTACACTTGAAAACGACTCAGAAGACCACAGAAAGATTTAGGCAGCGGGATTACCTCCACTAAGTTCATTTTGTTTTCCGTTTGCGCATTTCCATCAACGGATAGAAGATAAATATTCCGATCATCATCACTCCAACTAAAAGCGTATACCAATTGATGAGCCCTGTCTTAAAATCGGCTGAATTCATCACCATAGCAATGATAACCAGGAGATGCCAAATTGCAATGCATTCCAGCGGTACCTTCCACCCACTCCAGCGAGGTTCAGTTGACATCGTGAACATGCCGACACCCAGCAGAGCAATCCAACCGCACATAACACGCGCAGTTAGCGGCGAAAGAGTCCATGGCCAAATATTGATGACAAACTCTGGGTTGAGAAAACCCACGCCCACAAAAATCAGTGAACCTAACGCTGTGAATTTGAAGGTCAGCGATAATAGTGGCGGAATGGTAACGTCGTTTGTTTCTGGTTCTCCTGAATCCGTTTTGCGATTGAAGAACCACAGAGCAGGCACAAGGAAAGGGGTAATCACATACAGGATCAACCAGAGGTTAAAACCAAGTTTGCCAATTGCGAAACGATCCCAGTGGAGAAAGGTCGATAGCATCATTAACCAGGTAAAGGCTGTGATGGGCAAAAATCCACCCTGAATGCGGTGCCAGCGTTTGCCAAATATTGCATTGATAAATAACCACGAGCCTCCGAGATAACCCGCGCCTAAATACAGCGACGTCATATGCGGTTTGATCACCCAGGCAAATCGTTCTCCCGTTAAATCGGGATAGAAATATAGGATCAGAAAAGCCAGCCACAGGAACGGCACTACGATCAGTGCGACTATCCTGGTAATCAAATAGATCTTGTCATCAGTAATCGGTACACGTTCTGACTTTGGGGAAATTGTGGAATCCATCATTGGTATCTCCAGAAACAATTTGGTCCGCCGACCGCTGAAGCCGGCGTTAGGCTGGCCAGGCGATTGGGCTGGCTAAGCGATCTCGCCGCTCCGCTACAAGCTTTTTTGGGCAGAACACAGCCCATCCACTGACCTAAATCTTGTAACCTGTGCCGGTCATCGGAATTTGCCAGCCTTATCAACGCTTTAGCAACAACATTCTGCGACTTCAAAACTACCTGGCACGTAATAGTTGTCACCTCCAAGAATCTCGCCCTCAATCCATTAATAGAAATCGTGGACGATACATAAAGGGCAATCAATCGAATGTGGAGTCTGCTGTTGCTGAAGAAGTCTCGCTCCTTGATCTAACCTTGGACTGCCAGACCAAACCGATACCAGTTAGAAGAATAATCGCAAATGAGCCGATCCACAACCACGTTCCAAATGCTGACCAGTCAATTTTGTTTACTTGATTGTCTATAATCACAAGCCCTAAAATTGAAGCCCCTCCCCCCACAATTTGAGTTAGTCCTATCGTCAACAGTTCAATCGAAGCAGCAGCGCTAAATAGGAGCAAAGCCCCCGACGCAGGGGTAATATATAGTACGCTATACATCCGGCCGTGGAAATCATCAATTTGCCATGGCCAAAAGCTGCTGAGACTATCCGGAGCAATTAGTAGGCCAATGCCATACAAGCCCAATAGAATGGTTGGTATTAGAAAAACACCCCGCCAAAGGGTGGACAATGGGAACGGGTTAACTGGCTTTAGATTTCGGTATCGCCATATATGGTAGGCCGCATTAGCGGGAATGATTATATATAGAAAGAACCAAAGCCAGGTACCCCAATATTGAAAATCAAAGCGATCAATGTAGATTAGACAGACAAACAAAATGATGGCTGTGAATATAAAAATCATAGGCATAGCTACTCGTGCTGGAGCCCAACGCTTGACATATACCACGATTGCGGTCGTCACCAGCGAGGCCGAGTAAATTGCTCCCAGTAACAACGCGTTAAATGGTGATAATTCCCAGGGCCACAATGGACGTATGATGGATGGAAAGAGAAGGAGACCAACACCAGCAACTAGAAGGACAAGAGATTCGACGGCGGTTACAGTGATAAGAAGCCTAGTGATTTTGGGATTGTCATTAAGGGTTTGCATTGAAGTATCCTTAAGGTTATTTACTCATAATTTATCAGATAACAAAGAATTCACGGGGCGGTTTTTCACCATATATTTTGGCATCAAACGGATTCCAATTCGCCGAGTAGTCACAGTCATCTGTTGACTTCTTCTGCCCAACACCGGTTTTCACCTGCTGGCAGGAGGAACGTGATAGTGCTCTTTCTAAAAAACCCCTCGGGGATAGCAATTATTCCTTAATGAAACTAGCCAAATACTCTGCACACAGAAAAGCCGCAGCTAGTGGTGGATTGATGGTCCACGAAAAATACACGTCGGTTTTCTCAGAGAGAAGATAAAGAGGGATTCCAACGGATAGCATCAGGAAACTCGCAATATAAAGAGTCGCTCGAATACCCGGTGTGGTTTTCTTTAATTCAAAGTTGATCGTTAGATGCTCCTTCTTCACATAATACCCTGACCCCCACAACAAAAAAATACTTGTTAATGTCTGATATATTTAGACTATTTCTATCTGAATATATCAGTAATACTTCGATAGGTCAATCTCTTGATCAAAGTGTTAGCTTGAACTTTTAAATTTTTGAGCAGGTTGTCTTCTTATAATTTCCCCAATAAACCGCCCAACTCTTAATTGTTTTCGGTGCAAAACGAAAGGCCACCGAAGTTGTTGTAAAAGGTGCACACCAAACAACGACAACGGAGGCCAGCACCAATGTTACAAGATAGATACGAAACTGACAAGTTTTTTGAGTACATATCCGAACAAACCATCAAGATGGATCCAGTCTGAGCACAAATCGATGTGCTGCTGGATGATGAAGAACTTTACCAACTGATCCGGAGCGACTTTGCCAAACGCTACCCGCAGACGGAAGTAACCGGACGGAAGTCCACACCAGTGGAAGTGACTGCTGCGGATGTTGACGGTCAAGCGGCTGTACGGCTTGAGCTACGAACAGACCGAGTATCAAGTGCGAGACAGTCTGGTGTTGCGGCAGTTCTGTCGGGTGTACTTCGAAGATGTACCGGATGACACGACCTTGATCCGCTGGGCCAACTTGATTACAGCAGAGACCCTGGCGGCCTACAATCAGCGGGTGACGCAGTTAGCCACCGAGTTGAAAGTCACCACGAGGGCGCAAGCTGCGCACGGATGGGACGGTGGTGGAGAGCAACATCCATGCACCCAGTGATAGTCGTTTACTGGCAGACAGCGTGCGGGTGATCGGACGCACATTGCAGCGAGCCAAGCAAGTATTTTCTGAGCAGACCGGATCTGGGCGCCCAGGTGTTTCGCAATCGCAGCCGCAGTGCCCGCAAAACTGCCCGCCAGGTGCAATGTTTGGTGACCCGCCAGAAGGAAGCCGGCAAACAGGCTTACCGTAAGCTGGTTCAGATCACGGAACAGAGCGTTTCCCAAGCCAAGCAGGTGCTGGAAGTGCTGACGGAGCGCAGCGATCCGCAAGCCCAACGCCTGAAAGACACCCTGGAAACCTTCCTTCCCAGAGCGGAGCAAGTCATCGACCAAACTATGCGGCGGGTATTCCAGGATGAGAAGGTACCTGCGAACGAGAAGATCGTTTCCATCTTCGAGCCCCACACCGCCATCATCCGGCGAGGCAAAGCTGGCAAACCGGTTGAGTATGGCCGCAAAGTCTGGCTGGATGAAGTCGAAGGTGGCATTGTTACTCGTTGGGAGGTGCTCGATGGCAACCCCAGCGACAAAGATCAGTGGATCCCCAGCCTGGATGCTCACCAGCAGCTCTTTGGGAAGCCACCTACCCAAGCCAGTGCCGACCGCGGTGTTTTCTCCGCCGACCATGAAGCCGAAGCCAAACGCCGAAAGGTCAAAAGGGTTGTGCTTCCCAAGCCCGGCAAGAAATCAGAGAAACGTCGCCAGCATGAGAAACAACCCTGGTTCCGCAATGCTCGTAAATGGCATGCGGGTGTCGAAGGTCGTATCTCGATCCTCAAACGTTGCTACCAGCTCGACCGTTGTCTCAACCACGGCGAAGCGGGTTTCCAGCGTTGGGTTGCCTGGGGCGTGATTGCCCATAATTTGAAGAACATTGGCACAACCGTCACTGCCAGATCAGCATAAATTGATCAGGTTCAAACGAGTTTCCAAGCGATCGCGTCTACTTACCGCGTTTCGCACCATAAACTAATTTGACAGCAGAATTGACGCATAATATGAATTATGGTGTTGTGGGCTGCATTTTGGCTACCTAATAACTATTTTGTCAACCTTTTATCCTGAAAATTGGCCACTACCAGGCAGGCAGCGCAAGAAAGCTGCGATGGCTGAATGAATGATTACATTCGCTCAGCACCATTTTGCAGGTGATTACCATTCAACTGGAGGATGATCAGTTGATGGGAGAGGTTGATGGTGCCGGGCTTGCTCGATGGTAGCACGGAGGGTGTTGAGATTGACGGCAAAGTGATAGCCGGCTTCGCCCAGAGCTTGCGCAGCCAGGGCTGGTACATGGTGGACTTTCATTTTTATTGGCGTTATTTTCCGGCTAACTACCTATTGAAATCGGTACCTGCTGATCCAGAAACCTGCGTTTGCGGGTTATGTGGGCAGGATTCATCCGATGACACCCCAGGATGTACAGCAGCGAACAAAAGCAATAATGGTATTACAACTCGTTACGGATTTACGACTTGCTAAAGCGGAAAAAATTTTAGTTAAATGCTGAGACTTCCGAAGTCTCTACACAACCAAAACGGTTGATAAGGCGTACCAGAAGACTTCGGAAGTCTGAAATTACAAATGGCTATGGAGCTATCGGCATGAATAAATCTAGGATAAACTCAAACTTTTCGCTCTTACCTTCGACATGTTCTTCGAGCCACTGGTGGTTGGCAGGTTTGTATGGGCTTGCTTCTCGCCAGGTGACGAGTTTGTTCCAGGTCGCGCCGATCACGTCGTAGGAACCACCTTTCGGGATTTCGCAGCGGGCCACAGCATACAATCCGCCTTTAAACTGCTTGATCAGAACATCATCTTTGGCTTCAAATTCCGCACTAACCTGCATCCAGAATTCATAGCCGTAGTTGGGGCTGACAGGTGATGGGTTAGGGTTGTTGAAACCGAAAACGCGATGGTTTTTAGTATCAACCATATAACCCTTCGGATTTGCCCAATCATTGAGCTTTTGCGAAGCGAGCATTTCAGGGCTTTCCCCAAAGCCAATGAAACTGGCCACGCGCATGGGGGGTAGCTTTACAACGCGAACATCTAGTTTAGTCATTTTTTTTCTCCTAATTAACTGTGCCAAGCACTTTGCATGTGCGTCGCACATTGTCTGTCGTTCAAAAAGGTGTTTCCGCGGTTATGGTGTAATTATATGCAGTAATACTGACATCTCTTGTCAGGGATATGTGATATAAAAAAGGAGGAACAAACAAAGATGATGAAAAGATTTTTAGATGGGGTGCGCTTTCCGAAATCCATCTCACTAGATGGAAAGAAATCAGATGAAATGATAAAGATTATGGTATGAAAAATGCGCGCTGATCGACTACTCTCCCTCCTCCTCCTCCTACAAAACCGCGGGAAAATGACCGCACGCCAGCTTGCCGAAGAACTCGAAGTCTCCGAACGGACGATTTACCGCGATATTAACGCGCTAAGTTACGCGGGAGTACCTGTGTATGGTTCAGCCGGGCCAGAAGGTGGCTATGATTTGGTAGAAAACTACAGAACGCGCCTGACCGGCCTTTCTGATGGTGAAATCCAGGCGTTGTTCATGCTTTCCATCCCCGCGCCTCTGAATGCATTAGGAATGGCGCAAACGCTCAAATCGGCAATGCTGAAGTTGACTGCCGCATTGCCTGAATCTCGCCGCCCAGACGAAGAGAAAATCCGCCAGCGCATCCTTCTCGACCCATCCCTCGATCACACTACCGATGAACCAAATCGATTGTTGCACGCCATTCACGAGGCTGTTTGGAATAGTTACGAATTGCAAATCACCTACAAACCTTTTTTTACAGAAGCGATCCAGGTCACTGTTTATCCCTTTGGTTTGGTTGCTCGTGGGGGGAAGTGGTATTTGGTTTGTGAGAAAAATGAGCAAACGCGTGTTCATCGAGTGGACCAATTGCTTGCGGTCAAACACGACGGGCAGAACTTTGTCCGTCCTGATGATTTTGATTTGGTGGCATTTTGGGAAAACTGGCGTGCCGAGCAAGATGCTAGCCAGTCAGTATACCAGGTCCGATTGCGCATCCAGTCTGAAATTCTCCCCTACGTAGGCGGAAATTTTGGTGAGCAGATTCGTAAAAAAGCCGTTCTGGAAGATCATCCAGACCCAGACGGCTTTTTTACCCTGGATTTGGCCTTCGAATCTTTATTCCATGCCCGTATGAAATTGCTTCCCCTCGGTGGGGCGGTCGAAGTGCTGACACCGCTGGCCTTGCGCCTAAGTATGCAGGATGTTGGGGTACAAATTGCGGCGCGATATACCGATTAGGGCCTTATGCTAGTTACAAAATGAAGGGAAATCCTCCAGAGTAAAATTGGGGTGTTCAGCAAAACAAACCCAAATCACACTGGAGGATACCCCAATGATAAACGACTTTGATGACTTTTGTACATGGATGTATGTGATCATAGATGATCTCTGGCGAGGAATTTCACCACTTTTCAAACGACCTGGGCCGCAACCGGACTGCAGTGACAGTGAACTACTCACTTTGGCAATTGTTGGCGAGTGTCGCGGCTGGGATGTCGAGACAGAAATGTTGAGTTACTGGCAAGAACATCGAGATATGTTTCCACAAATTCCTTCGCAAAGTCGCTTCAATCGTCGGCGGCGCAATTTGATGTTGGCATTCAACCTGGTTCGCCGCAGTGTGCTATCGATGCTGGACCTAGCCCAAGAAACACAGGGCGTGATTGACAGTTTACCCATTCCAGTGGTGCAGTTCTATCTGGTGCCTGGGTCCACCGGAGACTGGAAAGCGCATGGGGCGACCTATGGGAAAGTGCCTTCCAGGAATGAAACCATTTTTGGCTTCAAATTGCATCTCTTGATTACAGTGGGCGGTCTCATCCTGGATTTCGAACTGGCACCCGCCAATGCAAGCGACTTAGCAGTTGGTGTTGAGATGCTTGATGAGCACACCGACTTAGCTATTCTGGGCGACAAAGGCTACATCTCTGCTGAACAAGCAGCCCTGCTGTGGCGCAAGAACCGTTTGTGCTTGAGAACCATCCCGCGACGCAATCAGAAAAAGCAGCTGTCTGCTTACTGGAAGAAGGCCCACAATGCCCTCCGCCAGATTATTGAGACCGTCAATGGGCAGCTCTCGGAGCAATTCAACATCGAGCATAACCATGCCCACACTTTTTGGGGATTGTGTACTCGGCTTTACACCAAGCTGACCGCTCATACCCTTTGCATTTACCTCAATCGTTTATTGGGTAAGCCAGATTTCTTGCAGATCAAGGCTCTGGCTTTCCCGAACTAGCATAAGACCCTATTAGGTAATTGTGCAGAGGAAATTGAATGAAAATGTCAGCTTTTCTGCGTAAATTAATCGCAAATTGCGGATTATTGGCCGCTCATCGCCCACCACAGGCGGTTCAGGTGAACGATGTGTTCAGGCGCTCGGCGTAGTTGCTCGCTGAGTAGATTTTACCAGCACCATTGCTTGCAAATGGCCTTTTGCGACCGGGCGATTTTGAACTCAACAACCTGATTGGCCAGACTTGAATGGCTGAAAATCGCGGTGCTCACCCTCCCAGCCCCGTTCGGTCGGCTGCAATCATCGGTGGGCCGCTATTTATAGTCATTGTAAGCTACTTTGAGTCGTTTATAAAACTTTTGTCCATTGACCAACAAGGAAGGTATCTCTCTCAAAGGATACTTTCCTAAAAATTTGAGTTGCTGTTTAAAAGAGATCCCTTTTCTGTAAAGACTGTAATACTCCCGATAAAAGTTCTTTATCGGTAATCTGGTGGGGAGTAATGTGTGAATAAAATCAAAATAATCATAATTTTGGATGATCATTTGATCTCTAACTTCATCAAATAAATCCGTGCCAGGCAAGGGAGTTAAGACCGCGAAGGATGCAAAGCACAATTCTAATTTATGGCAATACTTTCTCAATAGTGCAAAATCTTCTGATGTAAATTCTGGCCGAATAATGAATGATGCATATACATCAATTCCTAAATCATGCAAAATTTGAACCGCACGATCATTATCTTTTGTTGATGATTTCTTCTGAATAAAATCCAAGTCATCATCTTGAACAAACTCTATTCCTACAAAAACTCTCTCAAGTCCAATATCTCGCCACTTCTTTAACAGTTCATAATTATTGGAGATTGTATCGCTTCTGGCATATAAAAAATATTTCTTCTGAATCCCTTCTTCTTTGATTAACTGAGCCAACTTAGTCATTCTTGGTACATCAAGTAGTGACTCATCATCTGCAAAAAACACATTTTCTTCTTGAATTTTTGATAATTCCTGAACAATTTTCTCAGGCTTTCTCTTTAGATACCTACCTTCGGTCAACTTCCAAAGCGTACAGAATTTACATCGATATGGACACCCCTTTGATGTTCGAATCGAGGCTAGTGGTTTCATCCATTCTGAGTAATAATGTTTTCGATATTTTTCTGTTAGCTTTCGATTTGGAAAAGGAAAATCATCTAACTCAAATATTGGTTGCCTTTCTGGTTTAATAATCCGATTATCTTTGACGATCGCAACTCCGGGGATTTCTTCAAACGATTCTTCTCTCTCATATCTTTTTGCAATTTCTTGAAACGCAAAAACTCCCTCACCAACAACTATTAGATCAATATTTGAATTAATAAAATCTTCTGGCACCACGGTTGCATGATGTCCACCGACAACAGTAAGTGTATCTGGATTCCATGCCTTGATTTGCTCAAATAGTTTTTTTGCCACATTGACATGGATAGTATAGGCTGTGATACCTACGATATCTGGCTTGAAATCTAAAAGGGTTTTCTTGAATTTATTTTCTAGACGCAGATCGAGGATCATTACTTCGTGGTTATTGTATACCCCCGCAGCAACGTATTCGAGAGCTAATGGCTCGAATATGAACACATCATCTCCCCCAATTGATGTTGGTGGTTTTGACGGCTCAATCAATAATATTTTCATTCTCAACTACAAAATTCTACGGCCCAACGGTTTCAACACTTGATCCGGCGGGGGTATTCAATCCCAGAAACCAGAAACAAGAACTACCGAGTGAATCTTTCGCTCTGCGTACCATCCCGGCCCCACCGGGTCAGGTGCAAGGGTGGTTAGCTTGCATTTTTTCTCATCACAAGACTACACTATCCCAAGCTGAATTAAACTCTCCGCCATGGCAATGATGGCTTCTTGGGCACTACGGAACTGAATACCAAGCTCATCCTGAATTTTTTGATTTGATACTCTTAGTTCTTTACCCAAATTGGGCACTTCGCTTCTAACGCTTTTATCAATTTGTGCGTAGATTTTAACAAACCAATTTGGCAGCTGGAGTGTGGCAATTTTATATCCCCGGTCAGCGAAGTTGCTTTTCAATATTTTCGCTAAATCTATTAACCAGATCAATTCACTAGAACAAATATAGCGATTACCAGATGTTTGGGGGTTAGTCATTGCTGCCAGATGTGCTGCAGCAACATCTCGCACATCGACCACACTCAAGGAAATTCGGGCTGTTCTGGGATAAACACCTGACATAAAATCTTTGATAATTTTTGCCGACATTCCCAAAGCTGTACCATCCAACTGGGGACCCAGAACAAGACTCGGATTGATCACTACTAATTCCAGCGCTTGATTTACTTCTTGGTTTCCTACAAATTTCCAGGCATCTTGCTCAGCAAGTGTTTTGCTCTTTGCGTAAGCATCGATTTCTCCACTCAGATCTGACCAATCATTTTCATCAAAATCTCGCACTTTTTCATCATGACCACTCAAAATAGAAGAGAGTGAAGATGTTAGCACAACTCGTTTGACATGCGCATTGGAAGCTGCTCTCAAAACTCGCAACGTACCCTCTCGAGCCGGAAGGATCAATTCATCTTCATTATCGGGCATTTCACTCGGAACTGGTGAGGCCACATGCAGCACATATTCACATCCAGACACTGCTTCAGCCCACCCATTATCTTTCAGTAAATCTGCTTGGGAAAATTCAAGATTATTATCCACCAGGGTTTGTTGGCAAAATATATCTCGCAAATGTTCTTCTCGATCAAGATTACGAAGCGTGCCACGAACCTTATAGCCACGCTCCAAGAGTTGTGCTATGCAATGCATGCCAACAAATCCTGAAGCACCTGTTACTAATACTGTTTTTGAGTTGTTTTCCATTATTTTTTCACCCAAACTTTTCTCACGATTTCAGCAAGCTACAGGGGCGTACCCGGCCTGCGTTCTAGCTCCGAGAGTTGCTCATTTAGAGCCTAAATTTGATTTTAGCGCGCCGTTCTCGGCTGCGAAGCAGATCTGCTCTAACTTGGGTTTGCTGGCATTTCTCGCAATCGTGTATTCCAGAAACGCCAGCACATCTAAAGCAAAGCGACGGGGTTCCTCCAGGTGGAGCAAATGTCCGGCTCCCTGGTAAACCGTTAGCAGTGAATCTGGGAGCGCATCCAGGAGCGCATCCTGATCACCCTTCAGGCTCCGATGGTCCTGATCACCCCAGATTAGTAGTGCTGGGCAATGGATGCGGTTAAGCTCTTCGCCAATATTTTCCAAGAGTTGACCTTCGAACGCCTGAATCCAAACTCGTGCCGGAACCTTGAGTGCTTCCTGCACCACAATCTCGAAAAACTCATCCGGAATTGGTTTTACCCGCATACTGGTTGAGAATTGGCGCACAAAGTTTGGATCGATTGGGTCTACCAATTCCGCAATGGTTGAGTCCAAGAAGGCTTGCACCTTGGGATCGCCTGGCAGGGTAACAGATGCGCCAGCCAAGACTAACCCCATGACTTGATCCGGGCAGTCAATGGCCAATCGCTGGGCCACAGCACTACCCATGGAATGCCCAACAATTAATGCATCACGAATTCCCTTGGACTGCATGAAAGCAGACACATCAGTCGAGAAATTCTGGAGGCGATAGCCCGAAGCTGGATGGCTGGCATTGCCGTGGCCCCTTTGTGTCACGGCAATAGCATGCACGGACCCGGGGAGGTGACCGAACACGGGTTCGAACTCGCGCAGAGAGCCAGTGAAACCATGGATGAATACTATTGGAACCTTGGAAGGATCTCCTTGTTCAATATAGGGGAGTTTCACACCATCGGGTAGTTGTTTGTTTTTTTCGATAAGAGACATTTTGCTAGCCTCACTGACGAGGCTAGCTAACAGTTGCTTCACCAGCCTGTGGCGCTGTTTTCCCTACAATTGTAATCTAGAATTTCAACCTGGAAAATTGCGGCGAATCTCATCCTGCGCCGGTAGGTCTGGTTCTAACGGGGATATACGGCTGTAATCTTTTCTAATCAGATTTCACCTCAGGGGGAGACGAATCTTCGAATTCGGACAGAAAATATCCATATTAAAAGATACAATTGAAGACTGTAGAAATCATAAAAACAATGAGGGTATCTTAATCAAGAAATTTCATCAGAAAATGAGCAGCTTCTATCATGCAATGTGCTAATCGTTGTTGCAGCAAAATAGGCTCAGCAAATACCAGTTGAGGAGACACGAAATGAATAAACAATCTAAAATTGGCAGCCCATTATCGTCTGTAGAACCTTGGAATTTAGTCGCAGATGGGTACACGGCTGATTTGATGGAATGGGCTGAATTTATGGCAAACAAAGCATTAGACCTTGCATCTCTGCCTGCATCACCCCATATTGTTGATATAGCAGCTGGTCCAGGATCACTGGCCCTTTTAGCTGCCAGGAAAGGCGTAAAGGTTAGTGCTATTGATTTTTCCAAGGCAATGGTTGCAAATTTGATGTGAAGGGCAAAGGAATTTGGATTAACTTTAGCGGATGTGCGCGTTGGTGACGGCCAGAATTTACCCTATGATGACAATATGTTTGACGGTGCTTTTTCCATGGTTGGATTGATATTTTTCCCAGATCGGGTAGCTGGATTTCGTGAAATGTACAGGGTTTTACGGCCAGGACGACGGGCCATAGTCAGTAGCATTTCTTCGATAGAAGGACCTTTTGCACAGGTTCTGAAAGCAATCAGTGCAATAGTGCCCAGTATGCCAAACGCGACAAACATTAAACCACCTCTGAGTGATTCTCAGGAGTTTGCTCAAGAGATGTCAGCTGTCGGATTCCATGATGTTTCTATCCATACAATCAAAGTTATTGAAATTGCCCCCACATTAAGTGAATTTTGGAAAAAAACACAACGGTCAACTGCACCTGTTGCTCTCCTGAGATGCAATCTTGGAGAGGAGCGATGGAGGGATGTGGCAAATGGTGTGAATAGTCACCTTCAAAATACAATAGGCAGCGGACCTGTTAGAGAGATTTACACAATGCATTTAGGTGTGGGGACAAAGTGGTAGCAGTAACCCATTGAGAAAAGGAGAAGAATTTGTCTGGTCGCATAATATTTATCACTACCAATCAGATTCGGGAAGGTGCTCTCGAGAAGGTCAAAGAGGCGGCTCAAAAATCAACCAATTTCCTTGAAACTAACATTCCCCAGCTTATGGCTGAAGTATTCATCGATGAAAAAGAGCTGCGTTTTTTCGGCATCCAGGTTCACCGAAACTCGGAATCAATTCTGGCACATTGGCAAATTTCCGACCCGTACATGAAGGATGTGATGCAGTACATCACAACCACGCGTGTCGATATCTATGGCCAGCCAAATAAGGCCGCGTTAGAAGGGATTCGACAACTCTCATCCCAAGGGACTGACATATCTGTAACACCCCAATTCGTTGGCTTTAGTCGACTTCAAGGCATTTATTAGTTTCACTTACAACAAAACATACAGGTGCCCAACGGTGTTTTCACTTACTCGGCTTTTTGCTCCTAATGATATCGTTGGCGAAACTTGATTTACTTGAAAGCGCGCCGCGTACCTTCCTAACGAAGTGAGGTCGGCTCTACGCGGAGGGCTTGCAATAATTACAGGGGATCTACCGGTCACTCCTGCCTTGATTTTTTGTTATAGATCAACCAAGATATATATTTGGCTGGAATAATATCATTTATCATCAACGACAATGGCCACATTAACAGAATAAGAATTCTGGGTACAATACTACGAGTTTGTTCGAAAGAGTATCCTACTACAAAAGTTCTTAAAATAAGAATCAATACTGTATTTAGAGGTAATATCAATATCCAGCTAATTGAAGAGGATAAGCTTCGGCGCATGGCTATCCACTGGAAAAATCCCACTACCAGACCATAAACTATCAAACCCCAAAGGAGATAATACATGTCTGGTAGTACGCTAGCTAACAGCATCTTTATATTAAGGCAATGCTCACAGGCGGAAAATGCGAGAGAAGGAGCTAGCGCAAAACTGGCAATTGCTGGTGCGGCAACCCACAAACCCGACACCTTGATTTCAGAGTTCAATAATTTCCACTGAAAAAGCGCTTGAATGGTGCCGTATGCAATAAGTGGATACAAGCAGAGGAGGCTACTAATAGGGAATTTAGAACAAATCTCACAACTTCTTAACACAATATTACATGAGTAACCTGTGAAATCCCCATGTTGTGTAGAGTTTGACCATGACCCAGAAATGAAAAAGAGTAAGGACAAAAATATTATCTGGAAAAGAAAATTCAATCGCCACCAAGAAAATGCAAAATCTCTAAAATTACCTTTTTCTATTACATTTCTTACTATACGGGGAACCGCTTCGCCATTTATGAACGCCTGCCAATGACTGCGATAGGTAAGTATAAACAGCAAACCAACAACAAGGAGTATTGCCCGCCGGTATAAGCTTGTATCGAAACCAATATAAGTGATACGCTCAGAAAAAAAAGTTTCACTTTTGGAAAACATTTGGTTGATGTGATCTGTGGCCTTCTGCGCTCTGGCAGAGCTTTGATAAGGGGCAACAAAGTCGATGCGTTCGATGCGATCAGTCGTAATCATAATCGCTACACCATAAGTTGCCTTATAGGAATCACCGATATCAAAATTGGCTACTTTGCTTGCGTTGCGGAAGTCTTCTGCCCAAAAACGAATTTGATCAGTTTTTCTCATTCCATATAATGTGACTGTACAAATTGTTCTTTGTTCAATTTGGTTGGTACAGTCCAAAACAGATATTCGCCCTGAGTAGGGACCTAGCAGATAAACAAATCCATCCACAATCAAATAGGCTGCAAAGACGAGATAAACAAGAAGCAACCATCTTTCAGGCTTTTGTACTTTTGAACAAATTCTTTGAATAAAGTTAGCCATTTTGTTTAACTCAAAATTGCCAGCTGCCGGGTAGGAAGGGCGCAGAAATGCGCCCCTCGAGACTGTAAAATAAAGATTTTGTTGGCGAAGTACCGGAGGGCGATATCACGATGAAGCCAAAGCCACAAAAGCGGGAACAGGGGTATCAATAGGCCGTTCACCGATCAGCCAATCTAATACACGGAACAGATTGATAGCGGCGGCAGTGGCAAGATGCGGCAAGCTCGTGCGTGGCAAGCCGATATAGCGGGATTTTCGTACCCCCATTTTTCGAACACCCTGAGAAATCGTGCCTTCAATACCGGCACGCTTCTTATATTGCTGCTTGAAAGCCTCGGTTTCCTGACGATCCCGCGCAGCCAATTGTGCTGCATGGATTTTTTGTGGATACAGGGTCAAGGTACGACCGGTAGTTTTTGCACGCGTGCATTTCGAGCGGTGTTTGCAAGGTAGACAATCTGACTTCCGGAAAGTAATTGTGAAATTGGGTGTCCCTCGCCTAGTTTTGCGATGATAAAAGGATTTACTGATCTTGCCAGTGGGACATTTGGCTTGCTCTTGTTCCCAATCGACTGCAAATTGATCATGATCAAAGGCACCTTCCACTTTGGCTGGCCAATTCTTGCCACTGGCTACTGGTCCCAAGAGATCGATCCCTTTCTGCTGGCTGCGCAGCAACAATTCAATTTCAACATAGCCCTGATCGACAATCTGGGTTTCCGGCTGCAGGTTGCGTTCGATCAGGTCTTCCTGGATCTTCTCGGTCATTTTGACATCATGGATACTCGATGTAGTGGTTTCGACCTGAGTGATCAAGCGTGGCTGTCCGCCTTCACAGGTTTCGGTTAGGTGGACTTTATATCCTTTCCCCTCTGTCGTCCGTTTGACACAATCATGGATATCGAGCTCACGAGGTGAAGAAATCATCACACCGGCTGGTGGTTGGCCATAGTTTTTCTTTGTGCGCCAGTGTGTGTCATCTTCTTCCCGATAATATTGCTGAACCCAGATCCTTCTCAGCACCTCCAACATCCGAGATTCAGATAAAACATCTGGTGCTTCTGCAGTGTAGGCAGCTTCTAGTTGCAAAAATCCATCTTCACCGATGGTGATGGCCAGAACTTCTCGTTTCGACTTGCTTATCGGTAGATTGTGGCCATCAAAACGAAGGCCATACCGGTTGACCCATTCTGATTTCATGTTTTCTCTGAGCCATTCAGGTGTCAGCACTGCTAATTCATTGAGTGTCGAGAGCATGGTTTCTCCCACCAGTTCCAATAACGTTAAAGACTGCACGGCTGCAACCACATAGGTCGCAGCCGTGCGTGGTTGTCTCTTTCCCTTCAATAACCCGAACTCATCACAGCATTCCAGAAGCTTTTCCAGCAACACTCGTGCTTTGCCCCCTTCAACCAGCCGTAACCGAAATTCACTTCAATTTTTGACTTCGCCATCAAAATCATAAATTACCACTATCCAATAGTAATTCATCTTGTAGTATTTGAGCTAAACTCTGACCTGTAAGTATCAATCCATAAGGAATGTGTTAACGAAATCAAGTACGTTCTGGCGATCCGTCCGGAAGACACCACCCGTACCCGCACACTTGACATTCATACCGTAGGAGGTTATGCCCGCAACGATATTTGTGTCACCCAAGAAATTGGCCCCGCCTGAGTCGCCATAACAGGTACCGCCGGTGTTGTGGTTGTTCGAAAGCAGTATAGAGAAATCACCCGTCATTCCCGGTGCATTCAGTTGGAGCAAGTGGGGATAAGCAACCATGCGCACGCGGTCAGCAACAGTTTTCCAATCAGCGCCATCTGGGAAGCTTGCCTGGAGGCCATAGCCGACAGCTGTAAATTCAGCTTTTTGTCCCCGACTTGGCATGAGTGCGTCGAGTTGATCTACTTCAGGGAGTACACCATACTCATCTAAAACAATTCCGGGCTCTTCAAGCATCACAACGCCAACATCGTGGACGAAAAAGTCATCCGTTTCATAAAGTGGATGAGCAGCCCATGATACGGCTTCTACAGAGTTGAGCCCACCAAACGGATAGTTATTATCACCGTTGTCAACATCCGATTCATAGAAAACTCTCATCCCAGAGAAAGGCTCCTCGGGATAGTTATTGGTGCAATGTCCAGCTGTCAAGAGAACAGTTGGAGACAGTAACGTTCCGCTGCATCGATACATTGGTTCTCCGCCAACTTCCATCAGTAGAAGGACTACATGCGGATGATTATCTCCATCGAGTTCGCCATCTGTGATGGCACCAACCGAGCTAACAGCGAGCGCAAGGATGGCGAGTACGGCAAACAGAGCAAGTACCAATTTCTTAGTCATATTATTTTCTCCTTTTCTCGTAGATAGAATAGAATAAACACGCACGGTAGACAAAAAATGAACAAATCACCTCCTCATACGCCCTCATCAAAAAGACTTCAAAAGGCCTAATGTCTTCGGCAGTCTGGCAATCTGCACAAGCAGATCCATCACTTTGCGCCCCCACCTCCCAATGGGTTTGCCTTTATCGAAAGCAAAATAGAACTACGATTTTTTCTGGCATAAATTATGACGTATGAATAGGCAAAAAGGTACGTATTTTAAAGGGAGGAGAGCCCGTCGTACCAGCAGACTCTCTTTTACTAAGACTGACTTTTTTCGCCCAGCTCTTAATTAGTTTACGGTGCGAAACGCGACCGCTGAAAAAAGATTGACAAAAGAAAAGCCTCTTTGGTAGAAGTAGGTGCGACCCAAAACTAAACCGCGGAGGCCAGCACCACTGTTACAAGATAGATACGAAACTGCCAAGTTTTTAATTACATATCCGAACAAACCATGCAGATGGATCCCGTGTGAGCACAAATTGATGTGTTGCTGGATGACGAAGTCCTTTACCATCTGATCCGGCGCGACTTTGCCAAACGCTACCCGCAGACCGAAGTAATCGGACGGAAGTCCACGCCCGTGGAAGTACTGCTGCGGAGGTTGACGGTCAAGCGGCTGTACGGCTTGAGCTACGAGCAGACCGAGGATCAAGTGCGCGACCGTTTGATGTTGCGCCAATTCTGTCGGGTGTACTTTGAAGATGTACCGGATGACACGACCTTGATCCGCTGGGCCAACTTGATTACAGCAGAGACCCTGGCGGCCTACAATCAGCGAGTGACGCAGTTAGCCACCGAGTTGAAAGTCACGCGCGGACGGAAGCTGCGCACGGATGGGACGGTGGTGGAGAGCAACATTCAGGCACCCAGTGATAGTCGTTTACTGGCCGACAGCGTGCGGGTGATCGGACGCACCTTGCAGCGAGCCAAGTGAGTATTTTCTGAGCAAGCGGATCTGGGCGCCCAGGTGTTTCGCAATCGCAGCCGCAGTGCCCGCAAAACTGCCCGCCAGGTGCAATGTTTGGTGACCCGCCAGCAGGAAGCTGCCAAACAGGCTTACCGTAAGCTGGTTCAGATCATGGAACAGAGCGTTTCCCAAGCCCAGCAGGTGCTAGAAGTGCTGACGGAGCGCCGCGATCCGCAAGTCCCAGGCCTGAAAGACACCCTGGAAACCTTCCTTCCCAGAGCGGAACAAGTCAACGACCAAACTATGCGCTGGGTATTCCAGGATGAGAAGGTACCTGCGAACGAGAAGATCGTTTCCCTCTTCGAGCCCCACAGCGCGATCATCCGGCGAGGCAAAGCTGGCAAACCGGTTGAATATGGCCGCAAAGTCTGGCTGGATGAAGTCGAACGTGGCATTGTTACTCATTGGGAGGTGCTCGACGGTAACCCCAGCACAAAGATCAGTGAATCCCCAGCCTGGATGCTCACCAGCAGCGCTTTGGGAAGCCACCTACCCAAGCCAGTGCCGACCGCGGTGTGTTCTCCGCCGACCATGAAGCCGCAGCCCAACGCCAAAAGGTCAAAAGGGTTGCGCTGCCCAAGCCCGGCAAGAAATCAGAGAAACGTCGCCAGCATGAGAAACAACCCTGGTTCCGCAATGCTCGTAAATGGCATGCGGGTGTCGAAGGGCGTAACTCGATCCTCAAACGTTGCTACCAGCTCGACCGTTGTCTCAACCACGGCGAAGCGGGTTTCCAGCGTTGGGTTGCCTGGGGCGTGATTGCCCATAATTTGAAGAACATTGGCACAACCGTCACTGCCAGATCAGCATAAATTGATCAGGTTCAAACGAGTTTCCAAGCGATCGCGTCTACTTACCGCGTTTCGCACCATAAACTAATTAGCAGCAATAGCTGTTAGCCGATGGGTTGTAGGTTTAAATCCTACCCGAGGAGCCAACCGTAAAAGGCCACTCAAATTTGAGTGGCCTTTGTGCTTTTTGTTTAATAATTGGGGGGAAATGGTTAATCAAAAACCTTTGGAAATTCTTGTTGGACAATATCAATGAAGTGTTTTACAAGAAAAGATGGATGTCTTTTTGCATGTGTAATCGCTGCGATTTTCCTTTGTGGTGCAGAATCAGCCAATGTTCGATACACAATTTTGTCTGAAGGAGCAGTGATAGCCTGTGCTTGCGGCACTAACGATACTCCTAAACCAAGGGCCACGCAGTTTTGGACTGTCGAAAGTTGCGATGTGTGGCAAACGATATTTAAATCTAAGTCTTGTTGATAGCAAAATGATTGCACCTGTTCTCCGAGACAATGAACTTCGCTGAGAGCAATGAAGGGAAAGTCGTCTAGTTCTTTTACCTGGATGACAGCCTGGTTTACGATATCATATTTTCGGGAAGAAGCTACCAATAATGGTTCTGTGAAAAGCTCTTTTGTGTGGATAAGATTGTTTTTAATCGGCAAGCTGGTAATGCCGACATCTAAATCTGCACGAATGATTTTTTTGATCAATTCCCCCGTCAAATCTTCGTGGACTTCAAGTGTGGCGTTCGGAAATTCTTGGCTGAACCTACGAATGACATTTGGCAAAACAAATGGAGCTATTGTTGGGATAAAACCGACGGTTAATGTACCAAACCCCTCTTGAATTTCAGTTTGTATTTCTACTTTGATATTTTGCAGTTCCCCTAAAATAGCGTGAGCTCGAGGCAGCAAGTTCTTTCCAGCATCTGTGAGTACCACCTTGCGATTTAACCGATCAAAAAGAGGAGAACCAATTTCTCCTTCAAGTTTCTTGATTTGTTGGCTTAGCGATGGTTGAGCAACATTGCATCTCTCAGCTGCCCTGCTGAAATCCACCAGTTTCGGCGACCGCGACAAAATATTCCAATTGATGAATTTCCATACTACCTTCTTTTGTTATAGGATTTAACTATAGACATTATAGTTAGTTGATATTTTACAACTATATGAAAATTTTGTACAATTATTGTATTGGGAATATATAGAAACGCTTTTGAAAAAAAGGAGAGATGATAGATATAAACAAACCAGGCCGTAAAAGAGTAATCATAAATGCTTAGTATCCAAAGAAATCAACTTGAAAGTTGAGTCCAATTATTTGAATCTGCCAATATAAAAATTAGGAGACGAACCAATGAATGAAGATAGCAAGTGCCCGGTCCACCATAATCCCACAGCCAGCAGTGGAGGTACTTCAAACAGAGACTGGTGGCCAAATCAGCTGAATCTTGATATTTTGCACCAACATTCCTCCTTGTCCAATCCGATGGGGGATGGTTTCAATTATGCCGAGGAATTCAAGAAACTCGACTTGGAAACTCTGAAACAAGATCTGTATGCCCTGATGACCGATTCGCAAGATTGGTGGCCTGCTGATTACGGTCACTACGGGGGGCTTTTCATTCGCATGGCATGGCACAGCGCAGGTACATACCGCATCGGTGATGGCCGAGGAGGCGGTGGTACCGGTAACCAGCGTTTTGCACCCCTCAACAGTTGGCCTGATAACGTAAATCTGGATAAGGCCCGCCGATTACTTTGGCCGATCAAAAAGAAATATGGTAACAAAATCTCTTGGGCTGACCTTATGATCCTGGCCGGTAACTGCGCCTTAGAGTCAATGGGATTCAAGACTTTTGGCTTCGCAGGTGGTCGAGAAGATATCTGGGAGCCAGAAGATGATATTTATTGGGGCACCGAGGATGAATGGCTTGGCGACAAACGTTACTCTGGTGAACGTGATCTTGAAAATCCTCTTGCCGCTGTGCAAATGGGTTTGATCTACGTGAATCCAGAGGGTCCCAATGGGGAACCAATTCCCGCAGCTTCCGGACATGATGTTCGAGACACCTTTGCCCGCATGGCCATGAATGACGAAGAAACAGTTGCACTGATTGCTGGTGGGCACACCTTTGGAAAAGCTCACGGTGCTGGTGATGCCGCATTGGTTGGTCCAGAACCCGAAGCTGCCACCATTGAGGAGCAGGGTCTTGGTTGGACGAGTTCCTTCGGCAGTGGAAAAGGTAGCGATACAATTGGCAGCGGCATCGAAGGCGCCTGGAAACCGAACCCCACAAAATGGGATATGGGTTATCTAAAAGTATTATTCAAATACGAGTGGGAACTTTTAAAAAGCCCCGCCGGAGCTTATATATGGCTTGCAAAGGATGTCGATGAAGAGGATATGGTCGTTGATGCTCATGATCCGGACAAGAAACATCGTCCCATGATGACAACTGCCGACTTATCCCTCAAATTTGACCCTGCCTATGAAAAAATCTCACGGCGTTTCTTAGAGAACCCCGAAGAGTTTGCAGATGCCTTTGCCCGTGCCTGGTTTAAGTTGACCCACCGTGATATGGGACCTCGCCCGCGCTATCTCGGCCCTGAGGTTCCGCAAGAAGAACTGATCTGGCAAGACCCACTGCCCGCAGTCGATCATGAGCTAATCGACCCCCAGGATATCATCCTACTTAAGGATAAGATTCTCGCTTCGGGTCTTTCTGTCTCCCAATTGGTCTCCACCGCCTGGGCCTCAGCATCAACCTTCCGGGGCTCTGATATGCGCGGCGGAGCGAATGGCGCGCGTATTCGTCTTGCTCCGCAGAAGGATTGGGATGTCAACCAACCCGCGCAGCTGGCGAAGGTTCTTGAGACCTTTGATGGAATCCAAAAGGAGTTCAACAGTGCGCAGTCTAGTAACAAAAAGGTATCGCTTGCCGACTTACTCGTTTTGGGCGGGTGCGCTGGTATCGAGCAGGCTGCGAAAAATGCCGGTCATGATGTAACAGTACCATTTTCCCCAGGACGTACAGATGCAACGCAAGAGCAAACTGACGCGAAATCATTCGCCGTACTTGAACCAGTAGCTGACGGATTCCGTAATTATTTGAAAGCTAAATATTCGGTAACGGCAGAGGAGCTGCTAGTTGATAAAGCTCAACTTCTGACGCTGACAGCCCCGGAGATGACGGTACTTATCGGTGGCCTGCGGGTTTTGAATGCCAACTTCGAAGCGTCCGCGCACGGCGTCTTCACCAAACAGCCAGAAGCGCTCACCAACGACTTTTTCGTCAACCTGCTCGACATGAGCACTGCATGGAAAGCAACCTCTGAGGACGATAACATTTTCGAGGGTCGCGACCGAGCCACCGGTGAACTCAAGTGGACGGGCACGCGTGTCGACCTTGTCTTCGGTTCAAACTCGATTCTCCGAGCCGTCGCCGAAGTTTATGCTCAGGACGACGCGCAGACAAAATTTGTGTCTGATTTCGTGCGGGCTTGGAACAAGGTCATGAACGCGGATCGCTTCGATCTTGCCTAATTGAATCGAAACCCGCCGATTAAAAAAATCAGGGAAAAATATAGCTCCATGATGAATAAGACCTGCCAGATTTTTGATGTCTGGCAGGTCTGCTTTTTATATCCGGTCTACCTAGTTTTTGGATTATAAGTGTCTAAGATAATTCTTTGGATTGTTCAGAAAATCGCGCGTTAGCCTGACATGCTCCAGTGAATCCCAATTTACATTTTTGATGGGGGTGTGGTCAAAAGAGAGAAGCTCCGCTCCAGGAAAAGCCATCAAAATCGGAGAATGAGTTGCGATGATGAACTGTCCATTTAGGTTTATCGTCTCCTTTTGTGCAGAGAGAAAACCCAGCTGCCGTAAAGGAAAAAGAGCCGCCTCGGGTTCATCTAACAAATACAATCCCCCAGGGATGAAGCGAGACTGAAAGAGTTCCAAATAACTTTCTCCATGAGAATGGGTGTCTAACCCGTCTCCATATCGAGTTCGGATCAGCGTTTAACTCACGAGCGTAGGTCATTCTTGCTTGCCCTTGAGTGAATTTAGAATGGTTTGCATCTTCCTCTTCCGCGCGAATAAGGTCGCCTTCCAACTCCGTGCGTATTTTTGAAAGCTGCTTCACATATCCGAAGAAATCCTCTGCTCGCAGGAAAAAGCCCCGACGAGTGCGTTGGTTCCAGGTAAGCTTCATCAGCATAGCAAATTAGCGGATTTCTTTCAACGTTGGATCGGTTTTTACATTCTCGCTTCCAACTGTCCCTGAGCCGGCCGCGCAAGCGATGGCTTCCATCAGCGTGGATTTGCCACTGTCGTTTTCGCCGACGAAAAAAGTTACCGGACTTGAAAATTCCAGTGATTCCCAGCTTTGTACAACGGAAATATTAAACGGGTAATGAAGATTTGCCCCAAGTTTTCGGAGATCAATCGAACGAAGGTGTAGCATTTGTAATTTTTACTGCCAAGGTTCCATCACTCAGCAGGTTTGAACACCAAAATTGACTGAGTTATCCGCTCCAGTGTTTCTTGGTATTCTTCGCCCTCACTCCCATCGACTGTCAATATGAGAGCAATATTTTCATCATTGCTGATGATTGTAGCTTTGAAGAGACCATTTTGTTCTCTTATCTTACCCCGATAGGAAATGGTGCTTGCTGGTTGATCGCGAATGGTGATAATTTCGGGTTCCTCGATTCTTTCCAGATCAGCTCTTCCGGATTCAATATACTCCATAAAAAGTCCTAAAATATCAACCGGATCACTAAACCCATCAAAGTCCCTAGCAGACGCCAGGGTGATTGATGCTCCTGCCCCTGAGGAAATTTGGTTATCAAGAGATTCTTGGTTGACTGCAATCGTTATCACTCCGTTTGCATCTTGGGAAACCCAGGTTTCGGGTAGATCAAAGGAAACTCCTAAGGCATCGTTCTGGTAGGTTTTCCAACCGCTGTTTGGTGTTTCTGCTTTTGGGGCACAGGCTGCTACTGCGAGACTGAAAAGAATAAGGTAAATTATAAATAATCGTTTTTTCATCTTTGACTCCATGGAGCTTCATTTTTTAGATGCCAATTCTAAAATAATTCTTACGGGGCGCTGAAATGAAAACCGATCAGCAATCGCTGATCGGTTATTGCAAGGGCGGCTGACGGGGGTCGAACCCGCAACATCCGCATCCACAGTGCGGTGCTCTGCCATTGAGCTACAGCCGCCGTATTGCAAGCTGGATGGCCTGCCATCCAGCGGCTAGGATTTTATCATGAAGGTTAGTTGCCAGCAAGGATATCTTGGATAAATCCTGGAACCTTATCTCGAGCAATATTGGTTTGTTCGCGAGTGGCTAAATTCTTTATGCTTACTTGTCCATTGGCGATCTCATCTGGTCCCAAGACGATTGCAATAGATGCACCAATTCGATCCGCATATTTAAATTGTTTTCCCAGTTTGGCAGGTTCTGGGTAGCAAGCAACATTGATATTTTCCTGGCGCAGCTCTGTTGCCAGCGCAAAAGCTGAAAGCAAGCAATCCTCATCAAAAACGGTAACCAGAACTGAAGCGGGAGCCGCATCTCTATTTTTGGGCAATAACCTCAATTCTTCAAGGAGTACGCTGATAACGACATCGCCCATTGCGAAACCCACCGCGGGCATCGGATCGCCACCAACGGCTTCCATCAGGTTATTGTAGCGCCCACCCCCCAGAATTGACCTTCGAACACTGCCACCTACATCAAAGGCTTCAAAAACAAGCCCAGTGTAATAAGGCAGGCCGCGGATGGTGCCAGCATCATAGCGCACATATTCACTCACGCCCATCGCATCGAGGATAGCAAATACCCTCACCAAGGTTTCTGATTGTTCCCAGCCCGCATTATTTTGAAGAAATGAAATTGCCTGATCGATTTGATCTTTTGATAAACCAATTTTCCTGCCGGCGGTTTCCCAGGCCTCCGGTTTCATTTTTGTACGCCTGTCAATCCAATTCAGGGTATTTTGATGTTGAGCATTCGTAACCCCGATCTTTTTAAGCTCTTTGTTTACAAATTCTCGGTCATTAACTTGGATTTGAACCTGTTCGGGAGTGAGCCCTACTTCTTTGAAAAGAGCAGCAACGATAGCAACCATTTCGGCATCTGCTTCAGGGGAGTCGATTCCAATTTGGTCGATATTCCATTGGAAAAACTCGCGAGATCGTCCCTTTTGTGGCGCTTCATAACGCCAAAATGGACCAAACGACCACCACCGCAGCGGATAGGTCAATTGCCGCTGTCGTTGAGCAATCATTCGTGCCAGGCTCGGGGTTAATTCAGGGCGGAGGACAATTTCATCGCCACCTTTATCTTCAAATGCGTAAGATTGTTTTTTAACCAACTCTTCACTAGATTTGGCCGCATAAAGATCGAGTTTTTCCAGAATTGGTGCTTCGTATTCTTGATAGCCAAAAGACTCAGAGACCTTTCGAACCTTATCATATAGCCAGATTCGGGCGGCCATTTCTATTGGATAAAAGTCGCGTGTGCCTTTTACTGAATTTATTACGTTTTTCATAAGAACCCTTCGTTAGATTTTCAATGGGGTGGATTTTATCACGAGACTCAAGGTAGATGGAAATATTTAAACACAGATGTTACGCACCCGATCGTTTAGCTCCTGGTATGCTGTCGAATGGACAGCAAAGTTTGCAAGGTGAGTCAATAGTTAATCAAATCCCCAAAAAGGACAATACGGACAGTTTTCTCCATTTGGATAATCAATACCCTCTTCGTGGGGGCAGCCAATAATTCCATCTGCCATCACGATATTCTGTGTTTGATATTGTTGAAAGAATTTCCCAATCTCAGCAGCTGTTTCAGGGTTTTGTGCCACCCCTTCGCCCAACCATTTTTTTAGAATTGGATTTATAGTTTTATCCGGCAGAACCCCAGCAACGACTTTCGTAATTTTTTGATCATCCGGTCCATAGTACGCAATCGTCCCTATTGGGAAATTTCCCTCGTTTATTCTGCTCTGTAAGTGTTGAAGATATTGGTATCGTTTTTGCAACGCTTTCATAAATAAATGCTCCGGTACTGAATTGTAGCACTATCACGGATTCGTATCAAATTAATTGGAGTGAACGAATAAAATTTCTTTATATTAAAATTTTTGGAAATGGTATTTAATAATTTTGGAGTAAATAATGGATTGGCGATATAAAATTGCAGGATTTTTCCTACTAATATTTTTAACCTCCTGTAGCTTAGTTCCCTCAGTGCCCTTGGTGACCGAAAGCCCGAAATTACCAACTGAAATACCCACCACCCCAGGTAATCCAGGCCCAGAGGTGCCAATTGACGGGTCAGCAACCCCAACTTCTGAAGCACCTACAAGCACCTCTATACCGAATGAGACTGCCACGCCAGAAGTGCCAGCCTTAACACCCACGAAGGCTTTGGAGATCACACCAACAGTCACACTAGATTTATTAGATGTGCAGATTGGTTCTCCTGTCGGCATACCTAATTTTGCCCACCCTGAATTAGGCTGCCAGTGGATGGGAGTAGCTGGACAAGTATTTAATGTGAATGGTAAGCCACTCAAAGATTTGGTTATCGAGTTAGGTGGATCGCTTTCTGGAAATGAAATTTCAGAGCTTACCATTTTAGGACAAGCAGAGATTTATGGACCAGGTGGATTTGAATTTGAGCTTGCTGATTCACCGATTGCATCCGATGGTACAATCTGGTTGCGGGTATATGATTTCGATGGCGTTCCACTTTCTGAAGAGTCTTTTTTCAACACCACTGATAGTTGTGATCAAAATTTAATTATCATAAATTTCATTAAGGCAAACGGACCGGCTACAGATTGGGTATACTTACCGTTGACAATACGATGAAATAGAAATGGAGTAAGTATGCCGCTGTTAGATCACTTTGGATTTTTAGCCCCTTTTTATGACCGACTTATCAAACCTAAAGCGCCTGATACTCTTTGGAACCTGGCGAAATTGCCTACGGATGGGATTCTTTTGGATGCCGGGGGTGGTACAGGTAGGGTTGCTCAATTTATGGTTGAGAAAGCAGCGGGAGTTATTCTTGCAGATCTTTCTCTAGAGATGATGTTGCAAGCTGGGAAACAGCCTGGTTATGATCGGGTCTGTTCTCATACAGAAGGATTTCCATTTCCCGATTCAAGTTTCACGCGGATTATCATGGTAGATGCCTTGCATCATGTTTGTGATCAACCCCAAACAGCTCGTGAATTATGGCGAGTCCTGGCACCCGGCGGGATTGTTGTCATCGAAGAGCCTGATTTGCGTACTTTCGCTGTAAGGGTAGTTGCAATCGCTGAAAAACTGGCACTCATGCGCAGTCGCTTCCTTTCACCCCCAGATATTGCCGCTTTGTTTGACTTCCCGTCAGCAGAAGCCCGAATTGAAACTGAGATCGATGGTTTTAACGCCTGGGTAATTATCCAGAAATCAACAGGCTAATTTTCTTCTCTGACATATATTGATGCAAATTTCTGTTTTCTTTTATCCTATCTTCGGTTATCTCCTTGGATCCCTTCCTTTCGCCCTCTGGATTTCTCGTTTAACGAAAGGGGTTGATATTCGGGAGGTCGGCTCTCGCCATGTGACCACCACGAATACCATTCGACAAGCGGGGTGGCTGCCAGGGATATTGGTTGCCGTTTTGGATGTAAGCAAAGGCTTCATTCCAACTTATCTTGCCGTTCAGGCTGGTTTGCCAAATTGGCTGATTGCACTAACTGCCGGTTTGACGGTTGCTGGCCATTGCTGGCCAATATTTGCCGGTTTTCGGGGCGGTATGGGATTGGCTACTACAGGTGGCATTTTATTAGCGGTCTCCCCCCTTGGATTTCTGATTGCTTTTGCACTGTTACTCATTTGTGTCCTGGTGATTCGTCACTCTGCTCGTGGTGCGGTTGTAGCGGCTGTTTTGGGTCCATTTGTGTTTTGGGCTATTGGACTGCGTGGACCTGAGCTTTGGGTGGGGGCAGCTGCCGCGACGGTAATTGCAGTTCGTTTCTATTTTGAAGATTGGAACCGGAAATATGATGAGTTATGGCTAGATCGTGCACCATGACGCGGTAATTTTTCGTTTACAAAATAGAGTGTTCGCATAGATAAAAGAATCTCCCACTTTGGAGGAGAAACAGCATCATTGGTTTTGGGAAACTGCACGGCCAAAAATTAGTTTCATTCAATCTCCCTTAGAATCAAAAAAGGGTAGCGAACAATCGCTGCCCTTTTTTATAAAATTTATTGCTAGTTGAGTGCTACAACGTCTTGTGCCTGGGGACCTTTGGGGCCTTCAGTGACGCTGAACTCGACGCGTTGGCCTTCTTCGAGATTGCGGTAGCCTTCGCCTGTAATAGCACTAAAATGGACAAAAATGTCGCCGCCAGCATCTTGCTCGATAAAGCCGTAGCCTTTGGTGCCATTGAACCATTTTACCGTGCCGGTTTGTCGTTCAGACATGACTTGGAACTCCTTTCAACAAAATTCTGCTATGGTGACGCTTGGGTTCCAAATCAAAGGGGCCGTACATGGATCTTTTCTTAGGAACTACTGACAAGCTGGTCAAATTCTAGCATAAAATTCCACGAACCGCAATCCTAGCAAATCCGTGGCAACATCTCTCCCGCTAACACATCCACCACCCGAGTCGAGCCGTAAGCCGTCTTCATCAGAACTCGCCCGGCAGGCTTCTCAGTGACTTCGCCAATGATCACCACTTCTTCGCCATATTTTGTGATCCGCATCTCATCTACTATGGCTTGCGCATCGTTCCTGCCTACGATGGCGATCAGTTTGCCTTCGTTTGCTACGTATAGTGGATCAAACCCCAACATTTCACAGGCGGCTTGTACTGCTGGCCGTACCGGGATCGCTAATTCATTTAGTGTGATGCCCACATTGGACTGAGCTGCGATCTCATTTAGCGCGGAGGCAACTCCCCCGCGAGTGGGATCGCGCAGAACATGGATCTGGTTGCTGGTTTCTAATATCGCCGCGATTAAGTGGTTGAGCGGTGCGCAGTCACTTTGGATATCTGATTCAAACCCTAATTCGCCGCGTGCCCCCAAAACCGCGATCCCATGATCTCCAATTGGACCAGAAAGAATCACGACGTCCCCCGGTCTGGCCAATGCACCGCCCACCTCCACACCAGAGATGATTGTCCCAACGCCCGCAGTCGTGATATACAATCCATCAGCCTTACCGCGTTGAACAACCTTTGTGTCGCCTGCCACAATTTCTACACCCGCTTCTTCAGCGGCAATTTTCATGGATTGCACCACCCGCTCCAAAATTTCGAGCTTCAGTCCCTCCTCCAAGATGAATCCGGCAGTCAAATATTGCGGTGTTGCCCCTAACATCGCGACATCATTAACCGTCCCGCAGACTGCCAAATGCCCGATATCCCCGCCTGGGAAAAATAGAGGAGAAACCACATGTGCATCAGTGCTGATCGCAAGCTTTGTGCAAGCATTTGCTTGGACAACACCGGCATCATCTCCAGCGCGCAGGGCTGGATTATCTAATTGCGGTAAAAATGTCCTGCGGATGAGGTCGTTCATCATCTTCCCGCCGCTGCCATGCCCCATGACGATTGTTTCGCTATGCTGAAGTGGTACTGGGCAGACCGGGCCATCCACATGTGGAATTATTTCTTTTTTCAGGTTTTGATCTTTGGACATTTTCAACCTTCATGCCTGCCATATTTGTAATACGCCGCGCAAGCCCCTTCGCCGGAAACCATTGTTGCTCCCAAGGGATGTTCTGGTTTGCATTGCACCCCAAAGGCAGAGCAATCATGAGGTTTTTTAACCCCTGTAAGATCTCTCCGGCGATGCACAGTGGCGATTCGTCGGGTTGGATGGCATCGACATCGAATTTGGATTCAGCATTGAAGGCGGCTAGTTCAGGCCGCAAGCACCAGCCACTTTGGGGGATCATCCCGATCCCGCGCCATTTGCGGTCACAATCAAAGAACACTTGCTCAATCACTTTTTGTGCAGGTTGGTTGCCTTCTTTCGTGACAGCTCTGGCATAAGCGTTGCCAACTTCTACTTTGCCAGCTTCCAATAGTTTGACAGTTTCTAAAATACCGTTCGTAACGTCCAATGGCTCAAAGCCAGTCACCACGATCGGGGTTTGGTATTTTTCTGCGATCGGGGGGTATTCCCAATAGCCCATCACGGCGCAAACATGACCAGCGGCCAAAAATCCTTGAACTCGATTGAGAGGCGAGCCCAAGATGGCGTGCATTGCAGGGGGCACGCGCACATGCGAAACCAGAACGCTGTAGTTGGTCAACCCTAACCTTTGGGCTTGGAGAACGCTCATGGCATTTGCTGGCGCGGTTGTCTCGAAGCCAATCGCGAAGAAGACCACTTCTTTGCTAGGATTCTCCTGGGCAATCTTGACGGCGTCCAGCGGGGAATACACCACGCGCACATCACCACCTCCTGCGCGGATAGAGAATAAGTCTCGTCCGCTGCCCGGAACACGCAGCATATCGCCATAGGATGTGAAGATAACATTGGGCTGGGAAGCAATTGCCAGAGCCTTGTCAATCAATTCTAGGGGCGTTACGCACACGGGACAACCGGGACCATGCACCAGTTCAATTTCGTCCGGTAAAAGTTGGTCGATGCCGTGGCGGACAATAGCATGGGTTTGTCCGCCACAAATTTCCATGATGACCCATGGCTGAGTTACCACCCGGCGGATTTCATGCGTGGTTTTAAGCACTAATTCGGCATCTCGATACTCGCTGATGAATTTCATCATTGATCTAAGGTTGGTGGTTTGCCGGTGGTCGATGGTTCATCATACAAACCCAGTTCTTCACCTAGGGCTCCAATTTCGCGAAGCATCTCTAGGGTTTTCTGAGCTTCTTCCTCACTTAACAGGCTGATGGCAAAACCAACGTGGATGACGGTATAGTCACCAATCACTGCTTCGGGTACAAAATCTAAACATGTCTCACGGGATACACCCCCAAAATCAACCTTTCCCATTTTCATACCATTATTCTCGTAAATTTCAGTGATTTTTCCAGGAACACCTAAACACATAATGCACCTCTAAATTTTTTATTCCAACATTTTTTATTGGAATGTTTTTGCAGCAATGGCAGCCTGACCCAAAGCCAGACCGCCATCGTTAGCAGGAACCTGCCGGTGTATATAAACTATAAAATCAGAACGTTCTAATAGGGGGATGGTTTTCTGGAGCAGGGTCATATTTTGCCACACGCCACCACTCAACACAACCTCATTCACCTTATTTTTCGCGCCGCATCGTCGTGCAAATTTCCAATATGATATTGGCAAGGCCATTGTGAAATTTGGCTGAGATTCTGGATATCGGCACTCCACCGTGAATATCGTTGATAACGGCGGAGAGCATTTGACTTGTTTTGAGGGTGCCACCAGTAAATTCAAAAGGATAATCATCACCCTCACTAGGATCAGCTAAGGCTTCAAATTCGATCGCGGCTTGACCTTCGTAATTGACCTCGCCGCGTACGCCCGCCAACGCGGCAACCGCATCGAAGAGCCGCCCCATGCTGGAGGTTCGCGGGCAGTTGATATCATTTTCTAGCATTGAACGCAGCAGGGTCATATCGTCGCCGCACAGATACTTGACTGCGGGCAAATTTTGATCCCAGTCTAGGCCAGTTTTCCATAAATGAGCCAAGGCAATGCGGGCGGGTTTGCGGACCGCAGCGTCCCCTCCAGGGAGAGGGGTGTAATCCAAGTGAGCGAATCGCTGGTAACTCTGGTAATCAGCTAGCAAAAACTCCCCGCCCCAAATTGCCCCATCATCCCCATAACCGGTACCGTCAAACGAAACTCCGATAACTGGGATTTCTCCGCTTAAACCGTTATCTGCCATACAGGCAGCGATATGCGCATGGTGGTGCTGAATCCCAACTGCCATGATGGTCTCGCGCTCCGACCGCGCCTTCGCATAGCGTGTAGCCAAATAATCGGGGTGTAGGTCATAGGCAATAAATTTGGGTTCGATGCGGAATAATTGCTCAAAGTGCTCAATACCTTCTTCAAAAGATTGCAGGGTTTCAAAATTTTCCATATCTCCGATATGATGGCTTAAAAAGGCGTAATTATCCTTCGTTAGACAGAAAGTATTTTTAAGTTCAGGGCCAGTTGCCAAGACCTGTGGTGCATCCACCCAGGGGAGTTTGATCGGATTAGGGGCATAGCCTCTACTCCTGCGGATCGGGTAGGGTTGCGGACCATTTTTCCAAACACCTAGCTTTCTGGCCCGCACCACCGAATCATCGCAACGCGTCTGTATCTCGCGATTGTGCATCATAAAAGCATCCGCCAGCGAAGTTAGCTGTTCGCGAGCTTCGTCATTCGTATAGGCAATGGGCTCTTCGGAGAGGTTGCCGCTGGTCATAACCAAAGCGGACGGCGGATAGGCAACGGGGGATGGATTTTTTGGGTTTTCGGTCTTTGCTCTCATCTTGCTGAACAGCAAATAGTGCAGCGGGGTGTACGGGAGCATAACGCCTAATGTGTTCTGATTCGGTGCAACCGCAGGAGCGATGCTCGTACCCAACTTGCGCGCCAACAAAACTATCGGACGCTGGCGAGAGATCAGGAGTTCGCGCTCGCTCTCGCTGACGTGGCAGTATTGCTCTACGGTCTGAATATCGGGCAACATTAGTGCGAAAGGTTTATCCACGCGCAGCTTTCGGCGGCGTAATTCTGCCACTGCAGTGGGATTGAGGGCATCGCAAGCCAAGTGAAAACCCCCCAAGCCTTTGATGGCTAGAATTTCACCCGCAGCAAGCAAGTGCTGGGTTTGGAAAATGGCATCTTTTCGTTTGCCGTTCACTGTCGGCTGATTTTTGGTTTCCAGCCACACCTGGGGACCACAATCCGGGCAAGCCACAGGTTGGGCGTGAAATCTTCGGTCGAGTGGGTCTTCGTATTCAGATCGACAAGCTAGGCACATCTCAAAAGGCGCCATGGTGGTTTTTGGCCGGTCGTAAGGTATATCTTGGATGATTGTGAACCGCGGTCCGCAGTTGGTGCAATTGATAAAAGGATATAGGTAACGTCGATCATTAGGATCGAGCATTTCCCGGTAACAATCCTCGCAGATGGATACATCGGGTGAGATGGGAATGAAAGCCCCAGGGATCGGTTCGGAGTGCACGATTTCGAAAGCCGAGAATCCATTGGGGGGACAGCTAACAGTCTCAATTGAGTCGATACGCGCTAATGGGGGGCAGTCTTCTTTGAGGGCACGCAAAAATTCATTTAGAACATCCAGTTTACCTTCCACCTCGATATCCACTCCAGCGGAAGTGTTCCGCACCCAACCCATCAAATCCAGGTTTTTTGCCAATCCATAAACAAACGGCCGGAATCCTACCCCCTGGACGATGCCAGTGATGTGGATGTGGATGCCTTGAAAATCGCTCATTCGCTAAAAATGTGGGTCTGTAACCACTTGATCCAGTGTTCGAGCCCTTCACTGGTTTGGCAGGAGATCGGAAAAGTTTCCAATCCAGGATTTAGGATTTCGACACCCTGACGGAAATAATCCATCTTGAAAGGAATATAGGGGAGCAGGTCAATTTTGTTGATGATCAGGGCATCAACATCTCGGTACATACCCGGATATTTGTAGGGTTTGTCATCACCCTCGGGCACGGAAGCCACCAGCACAGATTTATGCGTACCTAATTGAAAAGCAGCGGGACAAACTAGGTTACCGACATTTTCGACAATCAGCAAATCAAATTTTGATAAATCGCCAAGTTGATCGAGGGCATTCCGCAGCATCACGGCATCCAAATGGCATTCGCCTCCAGTATTGATTTGGATTGCAGTAGCCCCAGCTGCGGCTGCCCGGTCAGCATCGATACTGGTGGCGATATCGCCATCAACTGCCGCAACTTGGATTTTGGCAGGTAGACGCTTGAGTGTTTGCTCGATCAGCGAGGTTTTGCCAGCTCCTGGAGAAGCCATGATATTGACAGCAAAAATTCCAGCTTCATCCAACCGGGTGCGGTTTTGAGCAGCCAATTGTTCGTTAGCGTTCATGATGTTTTCAACAACGGGAATTTTTTGGCTCATTGTATTTTGGAGACTTGATCAGGTAGAATTTTTGGAGGTAAAAGTATTTTTGGCTGTTTAATTATCTATCTCGATACTTTCGAGTTGGAACTCTTTACCAGAGATAATCTTGATCTTAGCGCTTTCACAAGCAGGACAAGCCTCCAGGTGATTGTCTTCCAGTGAATAGATCTGGCTGCACTCTTGGCACTCTAATCGAGCTGGTATGCGCTTGAAATGCAGTTGAGCGCCTTCGGCGATCGTGCCTTCGGCGATCATATCCCAGTAAAACTGAACAGAATCATCCACGACTGAAGAGAGCTGACCAATGACCAAATTTAGGTTGGTGATTTTTGTGGCACGGGCTTGACTTCCGTGGCGCAGAGCAATCTCTAGGATGCTTTGGGTTATAGAGAGTTCGTGCATAACGTAGAAACGTTATACCACGGTACATAAATGGATAATAGTGATCAGCACCGAAAACAAGAAGTTTGTCATAGATATTACATCATTTTTGACCCGGTTTCCACAGATTGTTACAGGATTACTTTCAACGTTATCAAAAATACATCCGCAATACGGACGGAAAACATGTATTGCGGAAAATCTTTGATTCGATTTCAATTATTCTTGGGGAGTGTCTTTCTCAGCTTCGAAATTCTCCAAAACTTCATTTGAATTTTCTTCACCGCTTTCCTTAGGTTCTTCTTCTGGTAATAACTCGTCTTCAATTTCAAAATCATCATCGAAGTCGTCTTCATGCCATGCGCTTTTTGCGGGTCCTGTCGCCGCCAGGAAGATAATGGTTTGAAAAATTGCCGAAGATATGCACCACATACAGGTTGCACCAATCACGAATGGCTCTAAAAAGGTCAGATAAATGGAGAAGAGCACACCAAAAAAGGCCATTCCCCAAACCGCAATCGCCGAGGCCCAGCGCATGCTTTGAGGTCCAAAATGGTAAATAGCCCATCCCGCTAATATTAATGCATATCCAATCAATCCCAACACACCAACCGGTAAAACACCAAATAGGACTGCATAAGGACTAAGTTGAACGGTGTTGCAATCACCGACTGGGCCACAGACTGCTTCTACTCCAGAAGTTTCGATATAGGTCAAATAGAAAGCGACTCCCATGCCTAAAACGGCTAAAACTGGGATAATCCACTTTGGCCAAAATTCCTTTTCAGGTACGGGCCGGGTGAAGCTAATAATGACACCAATGATGCTGGCAACCATGCCAATGAGTACAATAACTGCGATGGAGTTTGCAACTGGATCGAGTAAAAACTTTGCTAACATTGGCGGCTGGCCGTTTTCAGGATCCGAAGAATTCGTCTCTCCAGCTTGAGTGTTTCCAGAATTGGGTTTAACATCCGCAACGACCGCGACCAAACCAGGGACATCGGGCCACTCAGTTCCTCCGTTGGCTAAGCCTTCTGCGATGAGGCCGGGAAAAAGTGCAGGAATTTCATCAGCGCCGACCATTACGATATCTGTCACCACGAGAGTCGGTACTCCCAGTCGTTCAGCTGGAATTTGCAAGTGTTCAACTGTAGCCTGATAGAGTGCTTGCCCTTCGGGGAGGGATGTATTTATCGCTACAATTTTCAATTGATCACCAAATTGTTCGAGGAGAGGAGGTAAATCAGTTTGAATAACTTTTTCACAATGCGGGCAGGTTGGGGAGTAAAAAAGGACAGCCCGAACCACAGGTTGGTCTTCGTCTACCTGGGCAAAAGCTGGGATGACCAGAAAGGTTATTAGGAGGAGTGCTAATAGGATTGCTGTTAGAAAACGTTTAAATATTTGGGTCATTAAAAACTCCAGGACAGCCATGAATGGCAGGTATTTTGTTCGGCGAATTTTATCACGGCTTACACGCAATCGATGGGCTAATATTCGTAGCAGCTTCCCCCAATAAATTCCCGCAACACAGAGTCAGCAGGGATAGCCAACTCGTCGCTTACAGGTGTAATTTGCTCCAGAAGTCTATGCACACGTTCCGCACGTATAAAAGCATCTTCTCGCAGCGGATCATCTCGATATTCTGAAACCCAGGTAGCAAAATCATCCAGCATGCGATGTGCATAAATCGGTAATTCAAAGGGTAAACCCGTGTTGATGATGTAATTGGTAGTGTTCATATAGGGGATGATATGGCGCAGTTCGGAAGAGCGCACATAATGCCAATGTTCTAGCGTGCGCCGGGGGTCGTACGCCCGATGTGTGGCATCCCGCAGCATGCGTCGGATTAAGCGGATATCTGTCCAGCGCACATATTTGCCATTCTGATCCTTCATTTGGAGCAGTGGTTCCAAATAAAGGCGAAATTTATGCTCATCCGAAATACCTTCTGTCATCGCCGGATATAGTCCGTGTAAACTGTCAATCAAAACCACATCCCCTGGGTTTAGCCTCATCGGTGTTTGGGCATCAAAGCGTTGTCCACTTTTAAAGTCGTAGAATGGGATCAGTATTTCCCGTCCTTCGAAAAGTTGAATCAAATGTTCATTAATGAGAGCTAGATCGAGGGCTTGTGGAGTTTCGAAGTCGTAATCCCCAAACTCATCTTTTGGATGCATTTCGAGATCAAAAAAGTAATTATCGATGTTGAGCGTGACCAGGCTCATCCCCAGTTGTTTAAGTTTATCCCCAATTTTTGTGGTCGTCGTTGTTTTTCCCGAGGAAGATGGTCCGGTGATAATCACAGTGCGAAGTTGTTGGCGACGATTGGCGATGGCTTGGACGGCATTCTTGATTTCTTCGTTGTAAGCGCGTTCAGCTTCAAAAACAATGTCTGGGAACTCATTCCTCGCTAAGCGCTCGTTTAAACCTTCAACGGTGTTTACGTTTTGTTCTACGGACCAATCAAGTACGTGCCATATTTTGGCCCAAGGGATATTTTCTTCAGGGCGAGAGGTCTGATCTGCAGTGCCGTGACGTTTACGACCACGTTGTTCCCGATATAGGATATATTCTTTGGCAACTTTGGCATGGCCATTTTCGATCAATACTTTTTCAACCAGGTCCTGAATTTCTTCAACCGTGGGTGTGTAATCTGAGGGAGTTGTTGCCTCTAACAGTGTGACCACTTGTTGGGCTAAAGCGTCAGCAGTAGCTCTGTCCCGTCCACCAACAGAAACTGCAGCGCGATAGATTGCGTTGCTGACCCGTTGGGTTGAAAATTCAACAACTGCTCCGTTACGTTTGACGATTTTTTTTATAGGGGTCATTGAGTTCTCCATCAATTTGAACCAGAAGGAGGACTATTATACCGATTAAAAGAAAAACCTGGGCACGTTTAACATGCCCAGGGAAATCGGTTGTAAATGATTGATTATGCTTTACGTTTGCGAATGACGGTTACAGCACCACTCACCAGGACGAGTGAGCCAATCAGGAGGGCAAACGGCAGCCAGTTAGATCCGCCGGATTGAGATGTAACTTGGAAATCCACCAATTCGATGGCATTGGGGCCGGTACCAGTATAAATGAAACCAGTGCTTCTCATGATCGGGACAATACTTTGAGTGAAAATGAATGATGTTGTCGCAGGCACACCGAGAGGTGGTGGGCAGGTAGGCAAGGGGCCAGTTATAGAGCAGGTGTAGTCAATAATGATTTCAATTTGTTCTCCTGGCTGCGGAGGTGTAGCATCTGTGTCTACCGGTATACCTGGTAGGCCAGCGATTCCCCAAACTATGCTGAAGTTTCCACTAGCGTCAAGTAATCCTGTAGCCTCGACATCGCCAGTGGAGTTGTTAACCACCCAAACTTCGCCACCATTTGTCCAGGGTTGTGAGAACTCTGCTATCAACTACGCTGCCCTGAACTCCGCTGTAAGCATAAGCTGGTGATGGTAAAGCCATTACAGCCACTATAATTACGCCCATAAGGATAAAGAATTTATTTTTCACAGTAAACCTCCAAGTTTAATCGGTTACAAAATTCAATTGCCGTGGAAAATTTATCTCCTGTGCAATTGTAATCATACCAAAAGCTAAGATAAAGCTGGCTAACAATAATGCAATTTGAGATGACAGGGCCATCATTGTGTTGGTGCTTGATACTTGACTAATCTTTGTGTTGCCTAAACGGTCAACAATTTCAATCGCGTAATTGAAGTTTTGCCCGGGAATAAGAGCTGGATCGGAATACTGATAAAATTGTTGAGATGGGTAGGCAGGGAGTTCTTCAACGAATGTAAAGGTTGTTCCACCTACTGGTGCTCTGTAAACTCGATAGGCAGCTGCATTTGTATCCCGGACAGACCACTGCAAGAGATTTCCAGGTTGAATTATTAACCACAACAATGAGAAAATTAATAAGGTTAATGGAATACCCCAAATCCATTGCAAAAACCTGTTTGATTGCGGTACAGGTTTGTGGATAGAATTTAAAATTTTTGCTCGTACTTGGTGCGATGGGGAAATTACACTTTGCTTACTAAGCACCTCAGCTATTTGTTGAACAGAATCTTGATACAAGTCTGCCTTAGGATCACCTTGCAGCCATGATTCTATTTCAAGAGTTTCGCTTTTTGTAAGCGTCTTATTGATATACCAAGGTAAAAAATCTTTAATATTCTTCATCTACTTGTATAGTCGCAAAAAATGAAATTTGGTTCAAAATTGAATAGGCAGATTTACCGGTCTGCTATCCACTTCTTTTTCGAGTTATATCTGCATTTAAATACTTTAGGGCAGAATTCATCCGACTTTTAACGGTTCCAACCGGGCAGGACATTATTTCTGCAATTTCTTTGTAAGAAAAGCCATGAACGAAAGTTAGTTCAACTGTAGAACGATGATTTTGTGATAATTTGTTTATCGCGGTTTGTATTTGGGTAACTTGTCCCATCTGGATTATGGCTTCCTCTGGAGATGGTTCCTGGCTGAATAATGACATATCTTCAATATTCAGAGTAATTGGCTGAGTTTTTCCATGATGGCGCAACCACGAAATTGCTTGATTATGAGCGATCCTAAAAATCCAAGTTTTTACACTAGATTTGCCGCGAAATCTCTCTGCTCCTTGCCAGATTGCCAAGAAGGTTTCCTGTAATAAATCCTCAGCAATTGTAGTCTGGTGGAGGAGACGGAGCAGATAATTGAACAAGGGCAAATTGTAACGTAAATAAAGCTCTTTAAATGCAATATCATCTTTTGCAGCTACGTTTGTGAGTATTTCCTGATCAGATAGAGATGATGAAGTTGACATTTAGCTAATCTGAAGAGAACTTGCAAACAGATCTCCAAACTTGCTGACCGTTTACTGGGTTCGAGGTCCAAGCATAAATTGCATCATTGAAAACTGCTAATTGAACAAAAATATTATATGGGTTTTCGATCTCAGTGGTTGAGACTAAATCCCAATCCTCTAATATTGATATTTCTTTAGACCCACCGGTAGTGTGCCAGATTGAAAAATTTGATTGCCAATTCACCACACCCAGATAAAGATTCCCGTTATAAACCACTGCACCATCTGCTAGTACAGATCTGTTTTCGGAATTTTGGTTGAAACCCGGGTGGTTGGCGATTTCCCAAGAATCAGGGTTCCCATTCACGCTGCGATACACCGATATACCATTTTTACTTGGTGTGCTGATATAGATATATCCGTTAATATCTCCCAAAATATTTCCCCAGGGAACCCCCGTCTTGGTGCGAAAAACCTCTTCCCATATTGGAATTCCTTCCAGGGAGGCCGTACGATATAGCCGGCCATGACCATCTCCGTCATTACCTCCTGTATTTTGCACACCAAAATACAGGGCATCATTAAAAACGTGTCCCGACCAAATAATAATATTGTTAAACTCACTAAATCCCGAGTTGTTCTTTTGAAGCCAGGTGTTTCCATCGAGCGTACACCATACTTCGGCGCCGTCGGTTTCATTCCAGGTACCGCCACATAAATGATTGTTGAAAACCTGCATATCTTTGAAGTTTTCATTTTGTGATTTTCCAAATCCTGGTCCGATGTTAGGTAACGCATCCTCCCAGGTTCCAGCATCCCCTGTAGGGCTGCGGAAAACCAAGGTTCCCTTGGGGCTTCCACTTCGATTAGCCAAACTAGCATAGATCCAACCGTTGAATTCCGCTAGGCTATCGATGTGATCCGCTTGGGCTGTGTCGCGAACACCAAAGGGATATCCGGCTGCATCAGCAGCAACCTCTTCCCAATCGAGCTGACTCTGAGGTGCGGTCACTCCTCGGCGGGTGCGCCAAATCCGTGCGCCAAGCAAATTGTCAGCTTCCATCCCCAGGTAAAGTTGGTCATTAAACACCAGCACTTCAAAACCTTCTTCGCTCTGGAATGGTGTGTCGGTCAATGGCGAGGTTGGCTGACCAGAATTCGTTGAATTCAGTGGGAAGGCCGAAAGCATTGGTATTTACTTTTTCCCAAGGGCTGCACTCCTCCGCTGGAATACCCGGATCGAAGAAAGTAGAGGAGAGACCTGGAAAAAATTGATCTCCGTTTTTCGAAATTGCTGACAAGCATGGTGCCAGAATCAACACACAAATAAAGGAAATTAATCCCCCCCCAACGAAAACGCGTGCAGGTTTAATTTGGAATGACATCCCAAAAAGAGTTATCTGGTAAAAAGTGTAATGAAAATATCGGGATACGTTCTTGAATTTCCGTGAGGATATTGAAAAGCCAGAGACTCCGATTAGTATCTTGCGGAATGACAGGAACGTTTGAGATCAACGCCGCAGTTGCCTGTCCAGCCGCTAATTCTTGTAAGGCGACAATCAAATCCTGGATGAGTAAATACATTCCCGCGACCGGGGCGCACTGGTTGGATGGCATGATCTGGGTGGGATTCCAAAAAGGTGTGCCATAAGCGATCCACTCACCATCCTTTGGCAATAACAAAATGAGATCGTCGTTTAGGATCGTGAAATCTTCAGCTGAAACCCGGCAAGCAGTTGTCTTTCCGCTGCCCGAATGTCCGAAAAACAGATGGGCGTGCCCTTTCCGCACAATCCCGGCGGTATGCATCAAGATACCGTTTGCGGTGTGCGCCAATAAAGCGATTACGACGCGCAGATAATAATCGATATCCTCTACTGGTTGTGTAGATGAAAGTTGAAGTTCGCCTTTTTTCAATTTTTCGTTGATATATCCCTGATAGCCCGGAGCAGAAAAGTGCAGCACCCCTTCTTGAAAATCTGTCCCAGTGTCGAGCAAGGATGAGGTTCGGTCTTTACCCACCCATTGAATATTTGCTGTGAAAATGGCTGGTTGCCTCGCCGGAAAATTATGGTAGCGTTCTCTCATAATTTCGGCCAGTTTGCCGTGATTGCAATTGACCAGGATTGTGAAGCCTGCAATAGCTAGCGAGAAACTGTGGAAGTTTTTAACCTGGGGGAAGAAGATTTACACATTGATTTCTTGACTTTTGGTTTGTTTTTTATTGTCTCGGACTAGGATGATCGCGTAAATGATTGCCCCGCCGATCAATAGGGCTGCAATAAGCAATTCGGTTTTGGCTGGACTATGCGCTTCCACAACAATTGGGCCGTGTTGATTTGAGTTTCCCGTATTTTCGATTTCTTCGAGCATATAAAAGTAAGTTGTCCCCGCAGTAACGCCATTATCTTCGTAGCTATAGCTGCTCCCTGTGAGCGAATCGCTCGTGGCCGGAATGAGTTCCTCGTTGACTTGCTCGAAGGGTCCTGCAGGGGTTTTGCCGCGCAGCAAGTAAAATCCCACGGTATTCAATTCGCTGGCTGTGGTCCATTCAACGATGACGTTGGCATTATCCAGATTTAGGAAACTGTGGATCGCCAGCCCAATTCCTGTTAAAGCCAAAATTGCGCAGATGATCCAAATCAATGTGTTCGAGCGTGAGGGAGAATTTATATTCAAGTGGATTCCTGGGACAAGAAATTAGAGTCTGTTGAGAACCTCCGCGCATTATACCAATGTTGACGGCTAGGGGTAATAGTTGAACTATTTTAGAAGATAATTATCCACTACGGCGCTCCTTTAACCTGTGTCAGCGCCAGGGTTGAGAATAAAAACAAAATCCCGTAAAGGGCAACGATCACCAGATACCCTAAACTTGGCTGTAGTGCGTTGAAAAAATCGGCCATTGGTCCTCCGATCCCCGCGCCAATGATGCCCGCCCCCGCACCTGCCAGGTTGGATATTCCTAGGAATTTCCCCACCTGATCTTTTGGGGCCAGATCAGTGCCCAAAGCCCAGTTCGTGGCCATGAAAGTGCCTGTTCCCAGGCCAATAATGCAGCCGCTGGCGATAACGAGGGGCATCCCATTCGCGAAAAGCAGCAATAAGGCACCGCAGGCCGCAACTACACCCGCAGCACCGACCAACCTTTTGCGTCCGATCCGGTCGGCGAAATATCCGCCTCCAATCGCTGAAGGGAGTAAAAATAGTGCGACTGCACCAAGTAGATAGGTTGTCTGTGTGGCGGCATCAGGGATTTTGATCACATCGCTGAGATAGTATTGGGCAAATCCCTGGATCGAGCCTACAGCGGCAAGAAAAAGCAGCCGGTTGATCACCCACCAAATGAAGGATTTGTGTTCGTGCACCTCCTGGCCGATCCCGACCCAAACTCCGAAATAAACGCCGACGAAAATTGACCATGCCATCCCGATGAGGCCGATCAAGCCAACCAGAAAGATTAGTAGGTTAAGATTGATACTCCACTGGATAAGTTGGTTGCCGCTGATCTTAACGATAAATACCGCCGCCTGGGTTGTCCCTAAAAAAATCGCTGGAAGCCCGATTAATCGAAGAAAAGGGACCTTGAGACTTTCCATTGGTTTTTCATCAATCGGGTCTTCCTTGACGAAGATCAGGGTGATCAGCATTGTGATCAGGAATGCTGCCCCTATGAATTCCGATGACGGTCCAAAGCTTCCCTGAGTCAATCAGGGGACCGATGAGCATGATGATAAATACGGGCATTAGCTCCATAACGGCTTTTACGCCAGAAGCGAGGCCCGCGTTGATCTCTGGGAACCAGATCGGGGATCAGGCCTTGGGCGGCTGCCTGGGTTGTATTGGATGAAATTTGCAGCAAAACAAAACCAATTAATAAGACGATGAAGGCTGTGTTGTAATTGAAAATATCGGGATAGAAACTAGCGGCGCTGGAGGTTTGCAAAGATGATGATAAACCAATAATCATCAAGAAAATTAAATTGAAAATTACCCCGCCGAAAATATATGGCCGGCGTCGTCCCCAACGCGAAGTATTACGATCACTGAGCAGCCCGGCCATGGGTTGAACCAACATGGCGACCGCCAAGCCGACCACCCGAATGGTGGCCAGTCCCGAATTTTTCATTGCTGAGGGGACAAAAAGCGCTACTAAAAATGGCAGCAAAATTGGGGTAATGATCCCGTTTGAAGTATTGAGCCCCAGCCAAAAAATATTGATAGTGATGTAATCGTGCCAGCGAAGTTTTTTTGTCATGCAGCTCGATCCAATTCTTCTATGATCGCATCAAGTTCGGGTGAGGATATTTCCTTCCTTGCAGAGCGATAAAATTCAGGCAGTTCCCCCAAGCCTAAGTGCTCATAAACGCTGGCTTGTAGTGCCATTTCAAGTTTGTCGATTTGACGAACGAATTGGGCTTCGGGCGATGTGCCGTCTTCAAATTCTTCCCACACCCGGAGATATTCTGGTCCTTTCGGCAATCCCTTAAAATTTGAGTGACAGCCTCTTTCTCGAGCTGGTGTTTTTCCTCAGGGGTGATCGCATCTCCGGGAATAAAATCCCCCGCGTAGATCTCTCCAAAATCATGGATCAGTGCCATCTGCATGACTTTGCGAGAATTTAATTCAGGAAAGTGACTGTCAGCCAAAAACATGGCGGTCACGGCCACGCCGAAGGTGTGCTCGGCCACGCTTTCGCACTTTTCATTAGGAATGCCGCGCGCCAGCCAACCCTGACGATAAAGCTGCTTAAGATGAGAGAACTCAAAAAATATTTTGATAATTGGATGTGAGGAGTTTTGCAAGGTGATAATTGGGTTTGTGGCTTTGGTTTCCATAGATGACTCCGTGGAAAGATTATACCTGTTTGGGTAACCTAATCTGGTAGAATCAATATAAATTTTCAACTACACAGTAGTTCTGAGTTGTGCGTAATCGCCAAGAAATTTCCATAATGCTGAGGAATTGTTGATGATTTTTTTGTTTGTCATTGCTGCGTTGATCTTTGCTATCCTGGAATGGTATTTTGAATATCAGAAAAATTTCCGGGGTATTTATTTAACCAAACCCGCAGTGTTACTCCTCTTGATTGTCTTCGTTTGGTTTTACGCAGATGTGCCAGTGTTGATGTTTGGCTTGAACACTTCTGCTATCATTTGGTTCATTTTAGGTCTGTTACTCTGTTTAGGTGGCGATATCTTTTTAATGCTGCCAGACCGGTTCTTTTTGCTAGGATTGATCTCATTTTTATTGGGGCACCTCTTTTACATCGCGGGTTTTGGAATGCCCGTTCCAATTCCAGGGAGTGAGGTTGCAGCCTTAGTGATTGCAGCAGGATTAATCACAATTACCGGGTCAGTTTACATTCAACTGGCAAATGGAATGCTGGATTCTGGCAAAGAGCGTCTGCGAATACCAGTTTTGTTCTACGCAATTGTGATTGCATTGATGTTGTTCTCCGCTTTATTAACTTTATTCAATCCTGAGTGGTTTTTGCTGCCCTCGATTTTGGTGAGTGTGGGTGCTTCCTTGTTTTTTATTTCTGATATTATGAATGCCTGGGCAAGATATGTAGGTCCTCTTCCAAGTCACCGCGTATGGATTATGTCTACCTATCATCTTGCCCAAATTGGGATTGCTGTAGGGGCTGCAATCCATTTTTCCGAATTAGCTATTAAGACGATCCCTGGATTTTAAACTCTTTCCAGTATTCGAATAGGATATCCTTATGACCGATATTATTAAAACTTGAAGAAGTGGTAGAAATAGCAGAATTTGACGATCCCGCAGAAGAATTTATTGCTCCCATCAACTTGCGTGACCCTGAGTATTATATTAACCGGGAACTGAGTATGCTTGAATTTCAGCACCGAGTTTTCGAAGAAGCTCAGAATAATACCAATCCTTTATTGGAACGTGTTAAGTTTTTGGCCATAATTGGTTCAAATATGGATGAGTTTTTCATGGTGCGTGTGGGGGGCTTGAGATTACAGTTGGATGCTGGCATCGTCGATTTTTCAATCGATGGTTTGACTCCTGCCGAGCAGCTTGCTGCCATCCGAAAAAAGGCGAATCATCTTTTAAGGGAATCGGGCGAATACTGGAATGATGTGCTTAAACCCGCGTTGGATGAGACTGGTATTCACGTTCTCAAATTTGAAGATTTAGCAGAAAAGCAATTGGAGAACCTGCAATCATATTTTGATGAAGTTGTTTTTCCGGTGTTAACACCTTTAGCGTTTGATCCTGGCCACCCCTTCCCCCATATTTCAAATTTGAGCTTAAATCTTGCGGTGTTAATCCGGGATACCCAAGGTCAAGAGCGATTTGCCAGGGTAAAAGTGCCTTCATCCTTGCCGCGGTTGGTTCCCATAAAACGATCATCAGGGAGTGTTCGAAAAGATGGAACGGTTCCCCATCACCACTATTTTGTCTGGATCGAGCATCTGATCCTCGCAAATTTGGAGAATCTGTTCCCTGGCATGGCTGTTTTAGAAGCTTATCCCTTCCGCGTCACTCGGAATGCGGATTTTGTGATTCAAGAATTAGAAGCCGATGATCTCCTCGAAACCATGGAGGAAAGTGTCCGTGAACGGCGTTTTGGTTCTGTCATTCGCCTGAGTGTCACCGAAGAAATGCCAGATCGTATTTTGGAAATTCTGATCCAAAATTTGAAAGTGGATAAAAATGATATTTATACCCTGCCGACACCTTTGGGGTTAAGCAGCCTTTTTGGGGTCTATGCCATTGACCGCTACGATCTCAAAGACAAGCCATTTTATCCGCCGATAATCCCAGCCATGAACCTTGAGATTGAATCTCCCGAGCACAGCTTGTTCGGGGTTATACGCCGAGAAGATGTGATGCTGCACCATCCATACAATTCGTTTTCTCCTGTAGTTGAGTTTTTACGGGCAGCAGCCCGGGATCCCAATGTGCTGGCGATCAAACAAACCCTTTATCGGGTGGGGAGCAATTCTCCGGTTGTCCAGGCCTTGCTTGAAGCCAGGCGAGATTATGGTAAACAGGTTGCGGTCCTTGTGGAATTGAAAGCTCGTTTTGATGAAGAAAGTAATATTGGCTGGGCAAAAATGCTGGAAGCTGAGGGTGTCCATGTAATTTACGGTCTTCTTGGATTGAAAACTCACTCTAAAATTGCTCTGATTGTTCGCAATGAAGGTGATCGAATCCGCCGGTATGTGCATCTGGGAACTGGAAACTATAATGATGTGACTGCCCATTTGTATGAGGATTTTGGCATGTTTACCGCGGATGAAGATATTGGCGCGGATGCTACAGATTTATTTAATTATCTGACCGGATATTCTGCTAAACAAGATTATCGTAAGCTATGGGTGGCTCCCGTTAATTTACGGAAAAAATTTGAAGAATGTGTTCTTCGTGAAATTGCCCATGCTGAGGCGGGAAAACCCGCCCATTTAATTTTTAAAATGAATTCACTCGCCGATGAGCGGATGATCCGATTGCTGTTCCAGGCGTCCCAGGCTGGTGTACAAGTCGATTTATTTGTCCGGGGAATTTGTTGTCTGCGTCCTGGTATCGAAGGGGTGAGCGAAAATATTCGGGTGATCAGCATTGTCGGAAGATTTTTGGAACACAGCCGAATTTACTATTTCTTGAACGAGGGCAATGAAGAAATTTATCTGGGGAGCGCTGATCTAATGCCGAGAAACCTAAACCGGCGCGTTGAGGTTATTTTTCCAGTCTCCGACCAGAAAATTATCCGAAATATTCGGGATGAAATATTGGAGACCTATCTCAACGATAATCTCAAGGCTCGCTTGATGAAGTTCGATGGCAGTTATGAGAGTCTCGTTCCGGAGGATGGAAAGCCGCATCTCAACACCCAAAAATATTTTTTGGATAGGAGAGTAGGATAAAAAATCCTTGAAAACACTTCTAATTCTTCGACACGCAAAGTCCAGTTGGAAACAGACCGGAATATCCGATCATGATCGACCACTCAATAACCGCGGCAAAATGTCCGCCCCAAGGATGGGACAATTGATCTATGAGGAGGATATCGTACCGGAGATTATCTTGAGTTCAACCGCCCGCCGCGCTCGCGATACCGCCGATTTGGTTGCCGAGGCGAGTGGTTTTCAAGGTGAAGTGATCTACCTGGAAGATTTTTACCATGCCTGGCCCAGTGATTATATCGATGCCGTGCGAAACCTCTCTGATGATCTAAATTCTGCGATGGTGGTGGGCCATAATCCTGGGATGGAATTGCTCTTAGAGCAGGTCACAGGAGAGGCAGAGCGTTTTCCAACTGCAGCCCTGGCGGTTATAAGTTTACCAATCGTTTACTGGTCTCAGCTAAATGATGAAACGGAGGGGGAAATAATTCGATTTTGGATACCGCGCGAGTTGCAAGATTGAAAATTGATAATTTCGCACGCAGGTGGCCAATCGAGGATGAGTAAAGAACGGTCTGAGCTTATCAAGATTTGTTCTGAATCTCGGTTCAGCAAACTGCTCAATTTCAGTTGACAAAAAACTAGCAATTGCCAATCTGTTCAACTGTTAGCAATTCTTCCTATAAACCTTGCTGGTATGCATACAGATGGTTATACTTCTCGCATGCTAATTGAAAGCCTGATGGAGCTTTTGCCAAACAGCTACTCTCCTGCTGATCGAGAGTTTATTGAGCGCGCCTACCGGGTAGCCGAGCAGGCGCATCGAGGCCAGAAGAGAGTATCTGGTGAACCCTATGTCACTCATTGTGTAGCTGTTGCGGCAATCTTGGCAGAAATGTATGTACCACCCGAAGTTATTGCGGCGGGACTTTTACATGACACGGTAGAAGATACGAAAATTTCGCTTGATGATCTGGAACGCGATTTCGGAGGAGAAATCGCGCAATTAGTTGATTCCGTTACCAAATTGACCACATTGCCACGCGTTTCTCGCAGTGATCGCCTCGAGGATACCCCAGAGGAACTTGAACGGAGAGAAGCAGCTGAGCGTCGTGGCGAACTTCTACCCGAAGAAGAAATTGCCCAGATGATGCGCAGTCGCAGGTATGATCTTGCTTCTGAAACCCTGCGGAAAACCTTCCTCGCCATGGCGGAGGATCCGAGGGTTGTAATGGTAAAGCTGGCAGATCGGCTCCATAATATGCGCACATTAAATTCGATGCCAGAGCACAAACAGTTCCGCATCGCGCAAGAAACCATGGACATCTTCGCTCCCTTAGCAAATCGGTTGGGGATTTGGCAAATGAAATGGGAGCTGGAAGATTGGGCTTTTAGTTTCCTAAATAAGGAGATGTACAAGGAAATTGCGGATAAAATCAGGGATCGCCGCTCTGAACGAGAAAAGGAAGTAAGAGGCATAGTCGTACGCTTGATGGAAATTTTGACCAAGAATGGTTTGGTTGCCGACATTTCAGGACGCCCTAAACATATCTATTCTATTTATCGAAAAATGCATCGGAAAGGTGTGCCTTTCGATATGGTGCACGATATTCGAGCAGTGAGAATTCTGGTTACCGAGAAAGCCGATTGCTATCAGGCTTTGGGAATTATTCACACCCATTGGCGGCCAATCCCAGGTGAATTTGATGACTATATCGCGGCTCCGAAAGATAATTTTTACCAATCGCTGCACACCGCAGTTGTCTATGACGACGGAAAAACTTTGGAAGTGCAGATACGCACAACTGGAATGCATGAACAAGCAGAATATGGTATTGCTGCCCATTGGCGTTACAAGGAGGGAGATACCCATGACCCAGATTTTGAACGCCGTGTAGTTTACTTGCGTCAACTTATGGAGTGGCGTCAGGATGTGGAAGACGCCCAGGAATTTGTGGCAGGGATGAAATCGGACGTTTTTGGTGACCGGGTTTATGTTTTTACACCTCGAGGCGACATCATCGATTTGCCCGCCGGAGCCACACCTATCGATTTTGCTTACCATGTTCATACAGAGGTAGGTCATCGCTGTCGTGGAGCTAAAGTTGGCGGGAAACTCGTTTCTTTAGATTACGCCCTCAAAACGGGGGATCAGGTAGATATTCTGACGGCTAAGCGCGGTGGCCCGAGTCGCGATTGGCTAAATCAGAATTTGAGATTAGTAAACACCCAACGCGCCCGCTCCAAAATTCGCCGGTGGTTCAAACATCAGGCCCGCGATCAGAATATTGCATCGGGGAAGGCCGTGCTGGATCGTGAACTTCGCCAATTGGGATTAACGAATGTTAACCTTGAACAACTTGCTCGAAAGTTTAATTATAGAAATCTAGATGATTTTACAGAAGCGATTGGTTGTGGCGATATCCCCGCCGGGAGAATCGTAAATGATTTAGTCATGAGCGAGGAAGACGAAGATGATTTCTTCGATTTTCCCGAATCAAAGGCTGCTGTCGGTCTCGGGAAGGAGTCAACCGGCGATGTAGCTGTTCGAGGACTAAAGGGCTTGCTCACAAATATGGGGAAGTGCTGTAACCCTACTCCTGGGGATACGATAGTTGGCTATATCACACGCGGTCGTGGGGCAACGATTCATCGGGCTGATTGTCCTAATATCCTTAGCGTCAGGGATCGCGAGCGGTTGGTGCAAGTTACCTGGGGGGCCCCCGCAAATGCATTTCCAGTTCCCATCCGGGTCAAAGCTTTTGACAGGGATGGGCTGATGAAGGATATCTCAACTCTATTTGCCGATGAAAAGATAGGCATGAATAAAGTGCGCGTCGATGTAAATCGTCGCAATATGGCTGTGTTTGATTTAATCATTGAAGTTCGCGATGTGGAACAGTTGAGCCGCATTCTCGACCGGCTTGAAGGATTGGATAATGTCTTTGCTGCGCAGCGAGTTCGCCCTGGATAGTGGATAAAATATTTGATTTGATCCCAGGCCCGAGTTGATCTCTTCCTGATGTTGCGGTTAAATTTTTGGATTTCATATGTGTTAATTTTGGAGTTTTCGTATGGCTCGCATTCGCTGTAAATATAGAGGCTGTACCTTTTTAGATGATGGTATTTGTACTGCCACAACAGTTAATTTGGACCCTGATGAGGGGTGCTTAACCTTCACTCTCTTAGCTGATCCCTTCGATGATGATGATGAAGAGTGGGAAGATGATTTGGATGGCTATGAAGAATGGGATGACGAAGATGATGACCGTTTAAGTGAGCCGCTTTTTGATGACGAAGACGATTTTGATCAGAAAAGTAATTGAAATTTAAAGGAATGATTTCTCAACTCTGAGATAATTTCATCAAAATCGCCAACGCTTCCTTTTTCCCCCCTGATCCTTCTTCTCCACCCGGTCCCACGCAAGATGGGCAACCGTCTAAACAGCCACAAGCGCTCACAATCTCTCGCGTGTGTTGCAACAAATCCTCGTGAATTTCGAAAAGTCGTTCACTGAAGCCAATCCCTGCGGGGATACTGTCGTACAACACGATGGTGGGACGTCCATCGCTTAATGGTGATTGTGGATCAACGTGTACACCCAAATCTCCGCTGTCGCACATCAAAAATAAGGGCGCCATATTTTCCAACGCATAAGCCAGCCCGCCAAGGCCGGTGCGAACTCGCACGGCGCTCTCGGCTCGCAGATGACACGATGGACACAGCGTCACCAGGTTTTCGAGCTGGTTGGCCGCTTCGGAGGATGCAAAGGCGCGGAAGGGAATTTTGTGGTGCACATGGTGGGCTTTATCTCCTTCTGGCAATCCGCAAAACTGGCAGCGATACTTGTCTCTCGCTCGGGCTGCCCGCCTCTGTGCATTCCAATTTGTCCCATAATAATTTTTGGCACTGTTCCACATCCCCTCAGTTTGCAGCCTGTTTACAGCCTCATCGCTCAAAGTCAACCAGTAACCAGTAGTCTGAAGCTGTGAGGGTGGCAAAGTTACTTCGCCATAGCCCAGGTTTTCATTCGTCCCCCAGCGCACTTTTTTGTAGCCGACCACTTGAGAGGTGACAAGAATCTCTCCGTGAGATTTGCTTGCTCCCCAGGAAACGGCTTCCCCCTTCAACCCTAGCAATTGAATTTCAGTCTCTCTTTGGGGCCGTGTATAAAAATCTACTTCCACAGGTCTCAATTGAGCCAAATTCCCTTCCAAATCCAGATTTTCCACCAAATAGGTTTCACCCTGGTGTAAATAAATTGCTTCTGGGTGCACCATCCAGGGAGCTGAAGCCTGATCCACCTCGCCTATGGTAGTGGGCTTTTCCCCAATAGATGATTGCAAAACAATATTGTTGGGAGACGCGCTGCGCAAGGAAATGCCGGCAGCCGGAAAGTCTTCGGACATCCAGAAGTATTTTCCAGCGGATTTGTGAAGACCGCTCTCTTTCCCCAAATAATCTAAAAACTCTGAAATTTCACGCCAATCCAATGTCCCAAAGGATTCACCTTCTTCAAAGGGAAGTTCGAAAACCGCACATTGAATATGGCCTAACAAGATCAGCAAGTTGTCCGGATTGATCAGTGCCCGTTCCGGTGAGCGTGCGAAAAAATAATCCGGGTTTCTGGCTAGAAATTGGTCCAGGGGGTTGGCAGAAGTGACCAAAACTGCCAGAGATGTTTCCTGCCCTCTGCCCGCACGGCCAGCTTGCTGCCAGGTCCCGGCGATTGTACCGGGGTAACCAGCTAGCACAGCGGCGCCCATCTGTCCGATATCTATGCCCAATTCCAAAGCTGAGGTGGCCATCACTGCTTGTACACTGCCATCCCTCAATCCACTTTCAATAGCGCGCCGCTGCTTTGGCAAGTAACCGGAGCGATACGCCTGGATTGTGGAACTAGCTTCGAGGTCGCTAAAACTGGGTTTTAGTGAGCGCAGTAAAATTTCAACGGTGCGCCGCGTGCGCCCAAAAATTATCGTTTGAATTTTATAGGTTAGCAAATCTTCAGTAAGCCGCAGGGTTTCTTCTGTCAGACTGGCGCGAATTCCCAAATCTTCGTCAACAATAGGCGTGTTGTAGATTAAAAAATGTTTAGCCCCGCGGGCAGAGCCATCTTCATTTATCACGGTAATAGGTTCTTCAATGAGTTTTTCAGCGAGTTCCTGAGGATTTTCAATAGTTGCGGAAGTAAGAATAAACTGAGGTTTGGCACCGTAGAAATTGACAAGACGTTTCAACCGCCGCATCGTATTGGCGACATGGGAGCCAAAAACACCCCGGTAAATATGCATTTCATCGATAACGATATATTTTAATTCTCGAAGGAATCGCTCCCAGCGGGTGTGATGCGGAAGGATGCCGGTGTGGAGCATATCGGGATTTGTAATTAGTAAACGTGTCTTCTTACGGATGGTTGGACGAGCGCTGGAAGGCGTATCGCCATCGTAAGCGGCTGGCGCAATTGGAGCTTGGTTTGGTGGATTCGCAATGATTAATTCTTGAAGGCCAGCGAGTTGGTCTTGGGCTAAAGCTTTTGTGGGGAAGATATAGAGAGTGGTTGCTGCCGGGTCTTGGAAAAGAGTGTTGATCACAGGGAGGTTGTAGCATAGAGTTTTTCCACTGGCAGTACCAGTCACAATAGCAGTGTTATTCCCACCTTGGATAATTTCCCATGCGGCGGCTTGGTGGCTGTAAAGCTGCTTGATTCCGTTGTGGAGTAGCGATTCTCTTAACCGGCTATCAAGCTCTATTGGTAATTGGGTATAGGAAGCTTCTCGTGCTGGGAGAATTTCCCAGGCGACAATATTGCCCCCGATAGCTGAGTCGAGCGCGCCAGCGGCTTAGCAGAGGAAGAATATCCATAATTCAGTAATTATAAAAACGTCCCCAATTTATGGAGACGTTTACTCGACCAAGCCATGCACGAATCATATTCAAGCAGTGGAGGGGATTTGTGCTAAAAATCGAGAAAGATTTATTCTTTTTCTTCGGCCCCTTCGCTGCTCTCTTTCCCTTCTTCTTTTTCATCATCACCCTCGAGACCGTCTTTAAAGGATCGAATACCAGTTCCAAGCTCGCCTGCAATTTTACTGATACGTCCAACACCAAACAACACAATGACAATAACGAGGATAATAATTAACTCAGTAGGGCCTAGACTCATGATAATTCTCCTATTTGTGATTACTTAATCGTAGGTAGGTTTTACTACAGATTTGCAAAAAATTCTAGTCTGAATTTTGTCACTCTTTCATAACGTGTTGTTTAATACCCGTGTTTGTTCTCAAATGAAAAGTTGACTAATGAAATTCAGGTGGTAAATGGGGGAGATCAATTGTTGCTTCGTCGCAAAATAACATTGCTCTCTCAACTACATTTTTAAGTTCTCGAATATTTCCTGGCCAGCGATGGGCACAAAGTGCCTTAATGGCCCTGGGCGTCACGTCTTGGATATTGAGACCCATACGTGAGTTATTTTCTCGGATGAAAAGCCCCACCAATTCAGGAATATCTTCTTTACGCTCTCGAAGTGGGGGAAGGTGTAAATCGACAACTTTGAGCCTATAAAAAAGATCTTCACGAAACTTCAATTCTTCGATCATTGTACTAAGGTCACGGTTAGAGGCTGCCAAAATTTGAACATCAATCTTGATCAAGGTTGTCCCACCCACTCGACGAAACGCGCGCTCTTCGATGGCTCGTAATAACTTTGCTTGCATATCAATCGGCATTGAAGAGATTTCATCTAAAAAAAGAACGCCTTCATCTGCAACCTCAAGAAGTCCGTGCTTACGTTTTTGAGCGCCAGTAAAAGCCCCTGCTTCGTAGCCAAATAATTCTGATTCAAGCATTGTGCTTTGGATTGCTGCGCAATTAATTGCAACAAATGATTTATCTGCACGAGGTCCGCCTTGGTGAACGGCTCGCGCTAAAACTTCTTTTCCAGTACCCGTTTCTCCGGTTATTAGGACTGAAACAGACGCCTGTGAAGCGCGTTGAGTAGCCTGGATAAGTGCCCGCATTTTTGGACTTTGTCCGACCACAAAGTTGATCTGCGTTCTTTGGGATTGCCGCAGGTGATTAAGTTCTTTGCGCATAGCGACAATTTCGTTGGCCCGATTGATGGATTGTTCTAGCGTGGTAAATTCAATGGGTTTCTGGATGAAATCGTGGGCACCATTTTTCATAGCTTCCACAGCCATCTCAATTTCACCATAAGCTGTGATCATGATTATTGGTGGCCTGACGGGGTAATTTACCGTTTCTTCCAATAAATCTGGACCATAGCCATCTGGGAGTTGAACATCCAATAATACAATATCTGGTTCACCGCGCTGTAAGCTGGTCCTTGCTTCAGCTACTGTGGTTGCCGTAATAATTTCAAACCCTTTGGTTTCTAAAAATGCGCTAATATTTCGCAGGGCGTTTTCTTCATCGTCAACAATTAGGATTGTCGCTGTCATTCGGTGAACTCCTCAGCAGCATCAATGGCAGGAATTTGTACATGAAAAACGGTACCCCCTGGAAAACTGGTTGGGTGGATGCTCCCTTTATGGGCTGTAACAATTTGCTTTGTGATTGATAGTCCTAGGCCGGTGCCGTTCGGATCGGTGGTAAAAAAAGGATCGAAAATTCGGTCTCTGATTTCATCAGGAATCCCTGGTCCGGTATCCGAAATATCGATTTGTGTGAATAATTTACGGCCGGGTGCTAAGTGAGGCGCGATTTTTACGGCTAGTGTGCCACCGTTGTCACCCATTGCTTGAACCGCATTGCTGATCAAATTAGTGAAAACCTGTTCTAAAGAACGTTGATCCCCCATAATTGGTGGCGTATCAGGTGCGACCTGGATATGATGTTGAATATTCAAACGAGCCATCCTTGGTCGCCACCGAGTTAGGAGATGCTCAATGACGGTTTGTACGCTCATTGGCATAAATTTATAATTCCCGGTTCTAGAAAATGTCAAAATTGATTCCATCAATTGGGTTAAACGGGTGCAGTCCTGTTGAAGGCGCCCAATCAGTTCTTGGTTAATTCCGCTGTCATCTTTGGAATTCAGCGCCATGAGTTGGAGACCAGTGCTGATATTGTTGATAGGATTTCGAACTTCGTGGGCGAAAACGGCAGTAACTTCACCTAAAAGCGCACGTTGTTCAAGTTGTTGGGTCTGCATTTTTGTTTGTTCATGCTCACTTATATCTGAAAGTATTACTAACGCGCCCAACACAATATCGTTTTGAATAGCAGGTGTCGTATGTAATAAAACCGGGAAAGAACTGCCGTCCCGGTGGTGGAGTATCGTTTTTCCGAGATTATGGGTTGGGACTCCTTGTAGCGCTAATTTGATAGCTGGGAGCAGACGATCAGTTCCGATGAGAACATTTTCAACGGTTTGCCCTTGGATTTCTCGACTGGCATACCCAAGTGTGTTTTCAGCTGCGGAATTGAGTTCGATGATTTTTAACTCTGGCGAAATAAGGATTACACCTTCCTGGATGGTTTCTCGTATTGTTTCGCTAATTGTAAGATTGTGTTTTGTGTCTTCAAGATTTTGTTTTATATTTGATACGAGAACATCCTGTGTTAAATGAAACGAAATTGCTTCAGCGAGAATTTGTAAAATCGGGAGTGTGTTTTCAGGGTCGGGTTCCTCGGTCCCTGTTGCGATGATGAAACCAACCCAAGCACCAGGGTTGCCGATGGGGACTGTGGCCAAATAAGCATATTTAGCAGCTTGGACCGCATGATGCAGCATTGTAACGATTGAGCGTTGTCCAATTTTCCACAAACTGGGTTTTAAGAGATATTGTAGATCGTTGGGAGGAATCTCTTTTGGTAATAAACTTACCCCACCCCACAATTCAGCAATTTCAAATATAGGAGAATTATTTTTACAAAAATATACCGCAATAGCATTGGCTATCAATAATTTACTTCCAATTTGAAGAATTTCATTTATTGGATCTTTGTTGCTTACAGCTTGAAATAATAGTTCTAGATTTGATAGTAAATTATCGCGATTCTGTTTTTCTGTCGTTTGGCGTTGGGCTTCGGCGATGGTCTCAAAAGTAATCAAGAAATGCGGTTCGTTTCCACTTAGTTCTTGCAATTGCATTGTAATTGGAATACGCTCATACTCCCTATTTCGAAGTGTTGTGCTTACAGAATTCTCTGGAAGGCTTTGAATTGTGACAACAGAGTTGTCTCTCCCGATCAAATTTGGAAAAATATCACCCAGTTTACGACCAAGGAGTTCTTCTCTGGAATAACCACTAATATCTAATACAGATCTGTTAATTGCGAGTATCTGCTCATTTGACGATATTAGAATGGCCGGACTGGGGAAACCCTCTAAAATGCTGCCAATTCCATCAATCGAGATATTTGTGCGACGTTGGGGTACAGGTTTAACTCTTGATCTCATTTTGTTTTCAATTTTCACCAATTATGGATAGAAGAAAAAATCCTTTATGCTTTGAGTTTTAACTGAGATGTCTTAATTAGATTTCGTCGTAAGTGAGCTGGTAATATCCCTTCCATTGAACGATACTTTGCCACTGTTCGACGTGCAATTCGATGTCCATGTTCACTAAGTTGTGCGGCGATTTGGGTATCTGTGAGGATTTCTTTCTCGGTTTTTACGATTTTCCGTATTACCGCTCGAATATGCAAACTACGGTCAAATAAAAGTCCAAGGGGAATAATCTTACCATTAGGTAATTGAACTGTCTTGCTGGAAACTGCACGTGATATTGTGGATTCGTGTACCCCAAGTTCTTCTGCAACTTTTGCCCGGGTGATCGGTCGTAAATATTGGTCACCATTTAAAATAAAATCTCGCTGGAGAACAACCAGGAAAAACATTAGCCGTTGGATGGTATTATTTCGCTGCTGAATGCATTTGATCAACAAATTTGCTTGCTCTAAATCACCCTTCCACTTTTCGAGTTTCTCTTCAGGGGCATTTTGAAGAGCTTGTCGAAATAAAGCGTTTACCCGAAGCATCCCCCCAATGGGCGAGATAATTTCTATAACGAGAGGGCTTTCAGGCCGAGAATCAAGGGGACGGATAATGATGTCCGGGTGGTGATATACTTCGGGTTCGGAATTTTGACCCTGACGGATATCTCCCCAATGCGAGCGAGCCGGGAAGGGGTTGAGATTGGCCCCAATAAATTGGGCAATTTCATCTACCTTCGATGTATTCACCTGGAGAAGTTTAGCTAGTTCAGCGTGCTGCCTCCGTCTAAGCATATCAAACCCTTCTAAGATAGCTTTTTTTGCCAGATGAGGGACAGTTTGCGATTCTGATAATACATCGAGTTGGATAAGTAGGGCTTCTTGTACCGAACCTGATCCAACGCCTATTGGGTCTACTCTCTGAATGAGTTGGATCAGGTTTTCGATGCGACTTACAGGTACATGATGGTACCTGCTAATTTCAACAACACTAAGAGGCAGCAATCCATCTTCGTCGAGGCTGGTCAAAATATGAGCAGCAATTTCTCTATCGCAAGGTTCAATTTCGGTCGCGATCTGCCGCATTACATAAGTGGGTAGATCTTCTACTGCCGCAGATAGGTTATCATCACCAAAATCGTTACTATCAAAAGCCTGGGTAGTAGTTCCGGAACCAGAGCCTTGAAAGAAATCATCACGCGATGAGACGAAGATAATTGGTTCTTCAGATGAGGTACTTTGCGGGCGACTGCAAATAGCACAAGGACCTGGGTCGGTCAGACGCCTTCGACACATTGGGCAACGACGCTCTTCAATTAGTTCTAGCGCGGGATTCTGAGCAAGTTCACTGTCAATTTTCTGGGCTAGCTCAATTGCATTCATGTGAAGCAGAGTCATCGTTTGAGCGAGATGAGCGGTTGTCAGTGGTCGAATGCCTTGAGTTTGAATTTGGAACATATTTTCACTTACTTTCGGTTGCTCTGGGAATGAGCTTCCACTAAGGAGTATAGTCGCTTACGCGATATGTTGCAAGTTCTATGCCAAGTGCAAATTTCATGCCAGCTCAACCTCTGGTAAAATTTACCGGTGCTACGCTGCGAGAAGCTCAGAAATCTGTTGTGATGATTGGTATGCTTTCTGGATTTTCCTTCTCCCTAAAACATAAGAGTCGTTCCCAATTAATTTGGCAAGCGCTTTGGTCACAGATATATTTAATAAAAACAAAATGGGAATCGTCGTGAGGAGTAGGCTAACAGAGGGTGTTTTATGGTTGAAACCCACAAAACACCCTCATGCCAGCCCTATAACCAAGGAGATTCCCTTTTAGAATAATTTAAAAAACCTTCCGAGAAAATTCGCAAGATGAGCGTTATCCGCGTTCATTTAACCTGATGCGCAGTAGAGAAGTGAGGAATTAATAAATGCCAGAGTTGATAATAGTTGGCGGGGGCTTGGCCGGTAGTGAAGCAGCGTGGCAAGCCGCAGAAAGGGACATCCGCGTTGATCTCTACGAGATGCGCCCTGAAATAAATACTGGTGCCCATGTCAGTCCTTTTCTGGCAGAATTGGTTTGTTCAAATTCATTAGGATCAAATTTGCCGGACCGAGCCCCGGGCTTGCTCAAAGAAGAAATTCGACGAATGGGTTCATTGCTCTTAATGTGTGCAGAAGAAACCTCGGTGCCTGCGGGAGGGGCCTTAGCCGTTGGCCGAGATCACTTCGCTCAATTGGTGACCAAGCGCATCGAAGAGCACCCTATGATTACGCTCCGGCGTGAAGAGTATCCAGAAATTCCAAAGCAACCCGCGATTATCGCCTCAGGTCCATTAACGTCTGAAAAGCTTTCAAAATCCATCCTTGAATTGACCGGACGAGAGCATCTCTATTTTTTCGATGCGATTTCACCCATCGTAACCCTCGAATCGATCAACTTTGATAAAGCCTTTCGAGCTTCGAGATATGATCGGGGTGAGGAAACTGATGGAGATTACATCAATTGTCCTATGACCGCGGATGAATATTATGCATTTACCGATGCCTTGATTGATGCAAATCGAATCGCACTCAAAAGTTTTGAACTAGAAATAGTTTCTGGGGTTCGGGCTGGAGCTCATAAGTTTTTTGAGGGATGCTTGCCCATTGAGGTTTTGGCCCGGCGAGGGCGCGAGACGATGGCTTTTGGCCCGATGCGTCCAATTGGTTTGCGGGACCCTCGAACAGGTCAGCGGCCTTATGCTGTTGTGCAATTGCGGCAAGATAATATTGCTGGAACTCTGTACAATCTGGTGGGATTCCAGACCAACCTCACTTTCCCTGAGCAACGCAAGGTTTTTAGGAAAATCCCTGGGCTTGAAAATGCGGAATTTGCGCGGTATGGCCAAATGCATCGCAATACATTTATTTTTTCCCCAGCCCACCTCTATCCAACCATGCAATCAAAGCAACGCCCAGATCTCTTCTTCGCAGGGCAGGTTACTGGAGTTGAAGGATATGTGGGCAATATTGCAACTGGGCTCCTCGCGGGTATCAATGCAGCCCGGTTATTAATGGGTGATCAACTCGTGACTTTACCCGAGACTACTATGCTTGGCGCCTTGTGCCACTATATTACGCACGCTGACGCATCAGATTTTCAGCCTATGAAAGCCAACTTTGGCATATTGCCGCCTTTGGCTGAAGCCGGTAAAGGACGACGAAACAAACACCAACGAGCTGAAGCGTATGTCCAGAGAGCTCTAGGTGATTTGGATGCCCTTTTTGGCACAATTGTGCAGGTAAATTAATAGGAGTCCTATGCGTTTTGTGAGAAATATTTTTTTAGTTGTCTTTATTTTGATTGCAATTTCCATTTTAATTGGATGTGATATCGATGGAACTTCGAAAAACGTGCAACTCCCGATTGCTACTGATACCCCGCCCAAGTTTGATGGGGAGCGAGCGTTGCAGCACGTTAGGACACAGCTCGAATTTGGGCCTCGAACGCCAGGCAGTGAAGGGCACGAAAAGATCGTCTCATGGGTGGTAGATGAACTTCAAATCAATAACTGGGATGTGTCAGTTCAAGAAATTCCATCTGATGATTACACGATTCGAAATGTGGTCGCTAAACAAGGGCGAGGTGCTCCATGGATCATCTTGGGCGCGCATTACGATACACGTTTCTTTGCTGATAATGACCCTGATCTGGACAACCGCACTCAACCCGTTCCAGGTGCAAATGATGGTGCTTCGGGCGTAGCCGTCCTCCTGGAACTTGCCCGAGTTTTACCAAAGAATTTACCCGGCGAGGTCTGGTTGGTTTTTTTTGATGCCGAAGATAATGGTCGCATCCCGGGTTGGAATTGGATCATGGGTTCACAGGCTTTTGTGCAAACGCTTGATGATCAGCCTGATGCAGTGGTGATCATCGATATGATCGGAGACGCTGACCAGAATATTTATATGGAGAAAAACTCAGATCCAGAAATTTCCCGAGAAATTTGGGAGGTGGCTGAAACCCTTGGATATGCTGACAGATTTATCGCTAATATAAAGTACAGCATTATGGATGATCATACCCCTTTTCTGCGTGCAGGCATACCAGCAATTGACGTCATTGATTTTGATTATCCCCACTGGCATACAGTTGAGGATACATTGGATAAAATCTCAGCGCAAAGTTTACAGGCAGTTGGTGACGTTTTATTTCATTGGTTGCAGGGAAAAATGTCTGCCAAAACCACCCCCTGACTGTTGGCAAAACCTATAACCTATCGTAAACTATAACTGTTATGCGGATTATTGAACTTCTGGATCAAATTCAACCGGTTTGGATTGAGCGCGTTTCCCGTCAATTGGCTCGTGGGGAAAGCGTGCGGGAGAGCTTTGTTAATCAGTTAACTGAATATATCAATATGATGAAGCAATCCATCACCACAGGAGATCCATCCTGGATGGATAAAGTTTTAGACAGCTGGACTGAAGCACGGACTCAAAGTGAGTTGGAAAATGAAGAAGTCAGTTTAGCGCCATTATTGAGCCGAATCATGTTGACTACGCATGAGGTAGCCTCAGAAACCCTTGATGATAGTGATGCAATGGCTTTGTTAGGGGAGATATTGCCACTTTATACCTACTCGGTTCAATACACCGCTCGTCTCGAAACTAAAATTTATGTTGAACATGTTTCTGACGAGCTTGATGATGTTCGTATTACGCTCGAACGGTTAGATAAGAGTAAATCAGATTTTATTTCGGTTGCTGCCCATGAATTAAAGACCCCTTTGACACTTATCGAGGGGTACTCGGCGATGTTGCGAGATCAATTCCCAACTGAAGCCCAGGATTCCTCAGCAAATCTTCTGTTAAAAGGAATTGATAATGGTACGGGACGTTTGCGTGAAATCATTGATGATATGATCGACGTTTCATTATTGGACAATGATATGTTGCAAATGAATTTTCAGCCGGTATGGGTTAACCAGCTGATAAATATTGTGCAGTACGAACTGTTGGAACCACTCCAGGCTCGCCGCCAAAAGTTAAAGATCATCAAATTTGATGGGGTAAACGAAATGACCTTTGGTGATGCTGAACGGTTGTATCAAGCCTTACGAAATCTCTTAACCAATGCTATCAAATTTACCCCGGATGAGGGTATGATTACAATCGATGGCCGCTTATTACCTGGTTTTATTGAGATTACCGTGGCAGATACTGGTATCGGCATTGATGAGGAAGACCAAGAGCGAATTTTTGAAAAATTTGGCCGCGTTGGCAATGTTGCTTTGCACTCTAGCGGAAAGATCAAGTTCAAAGGGGGAGGGCCAGGCTTAGGGCTGCCGATCACGAAAGGCATCATTGAAGCTCATGGTGGCGCTATCTGGGTTGAATCGGACGGTTGTGATGAAGTGAATTGCCCAGGAACAACTTTTCATGTTCTGTTACCCATCCGCAAAGAATCCCCCGACAAACGCGTGCGGAACTGTTTCGACCACTGGCAGAAGCTGGTTTTGACACACCCATTATGGAAAAATTCATTGAGAAGAAAGAAGATACTCAAAGAAATATAAGAGAAGGTTGGTAGAGGCCAACAAAACTATATGACAAAAAGAACACCAGAACCGACCAAACGCCCTCGAGAACGAGCTTTTCTGGTGGGTGTAGAATTACGCAGTCAAGAACAAATACTATCGCTCGATGATTCGCTCCTGGAGCTAACCAGGCTGGCCACTACGGCAGGCTTGAATGTGGTGGGACAAACAACCCAGAAATTAAACACGCCCAATGCAAAAACCTTTATTGGATCCGGCAAAGTAGACGAAGTAAAATCTCTTGCTGGTGAAACCCAAGCTGAAGTGATTTTGTTTGACGATGAATTATCACCCCGGCATCAACGTGAATTAGAAAAAATTTGGGGTGAGGGCGTCCGAGTTTTGGACCGAACGGCTTTGATTTTGGATATATTTGCTCAACATGCCAGCACCCGTGAGGGTGCACTCCAGGTCGAATTAGCCCAGTATGAATATCGCCTGCCTCGCTTGACCCGCGCCTGGACACATCTGGCTCGTCAGGCGGGTGGTGGTGGTGGACGATCTGGTGCTGGGGGAGTAGGTTTGCGCGGTCCTGGTGAAACCCAACTCGAGGTTGATCGCCGAGATATTCACAGACGCATTGACCGCTTAAAGATGATCTCGAAAAGGTGCGTACCCAGCGAGAACATCACCGTGCCCGTCGCCGGCGTTCGAGAATTCCGGTAGTTGCACTCGTGGGTTATACAAACGCTGGCAAATCTACACTGTTAAATCAGCTTGCAGATTCAGATGTTTATGTAGCAGATCAACTATTTGCAACCTTAGATCCAACCACCAGGCGCGTTGATCTTTCGAGTAACACGACGGCACTTTTTACAGATACGGTTGGCTTTATCCAAAAACTCCCCACGGTATTGGTAACAGCATTTCGTGCAACACTTGAAGAGATTGCAGAGGCCGATTTGCTCATTCATGTTCTCGATATCACACATATCAACATGCGCGCCCAGGCAGAATCGGTATTAAGCACACTGGAAGAAATTGAAGCTGATCATATTCCGATTATCACGGCAATCAATAAGATCGACCAATTGGATGATCCGCTGGCCGCCCGAGTTGCTGTGGAAGGTTTTCCGGATGCTGTAGCGATTTCTGCCCTCACAGGTGAAGGGATGAGCGATCTTTTAGATGCTGTGCAAACTCAGCTCTATGAATTGTATACCTCCCTCGAAGTACACTTACCCTATAGTGAAGGTAAGTTGATCTCACTTTTCCATGAGCAAGGGCAGGTGGATGAACTAAAGCATATCGATGGCGGCGTTTTTATCCGCGGCAGAATTCCTGGTCGGACGGTTGCCCGCTTCGAAAATTATATGCGCGATCAAAATTGAGGCACTTTACGGAGATTTACAGTGGAGAAATTCAATCAACTTTTAGACCGACTGTCAGATTACTTCGCCCACCGGAAGGGGTTACTCCCAATTATTGGGATTGTGCTAATCTTCGTAAATTGGGTGTTGCAATTTATCCCTGGTTTGGAAGGGGTTGCTGGAACCAATTCTCTGCTGCATTTAGGGACGATTGTGGCCATTACTGGCTTTATGCTGGCCTGGGCTTTGTGAGATAAGTCGTGGCTGAACTCATCAAGATTTTTACTGAAAATAATCAATTTCAGCATATCGAAACACTGCGCCGCAACCGCACCAAACGCAGTAAAACCAAAACCTTTTTTGTCGAGGGGGTCAACGCGATCAATCAAGCTTTGGAATATCAGTGGGAAATTGAAGCCTTTGTTTTTTCGGTGGATACTCGCATCTCGGATTGGGCGGCCAATATTCTTCAGCAATCAACCGCAAAGGTGCATTACGAGCTTCCTTTTGAGTTGCAAAAAAAAATTAGTCAGAAAAAGGATACCTCGGAATTAATCGCCCTTGTCCGGATGCCCCAAGATGAACTAAACAGAATTCGAGTAAAGGATATTCCGCTCATCCTTATTTTAGATCGAATTGCTAGTCCAGGAAATCTGGGTACTATTATCCGCTCCAGTGACGCCCTGGGGGTGGATGGCATTGTTCTAACCGGGCATGCGGCAGACCTGTATGCCCCTGAAACGATCCGAGCGACAACCGGTTCGTTCTTCGCCATTCCGGTAATTCGGCTGGCATCCTCCAAAACCCTTCAACCATGGCTTGAGACGCTAAAAATAAATCATCCAAGGTTGGAAATTGTAGCCACCAGCGCAAATGCGGATGTTTCTATCAATGCGCATGATTTCACTCGACCAACCGTCTTATTGATCGGGAATGAAAATCATGGCCTAAGCGTGTTTTTTCGAGAACTAAGTGATGCCTCGGTAACGATTCCCATGGCGGGTTCAGCCAGTTCGCTTAATGTTGCCTGTGCAACTTCGGTGATCCTCTACGAGATAAATGGCCAACGTGGGGTTTGAATTCTGATGACGTGAAAAAGGAGCGAGTTGGGTTTAAACCCAACTCGCTCCTTTTTGATTCTATCTTGGGATTTTTTTCTAAATTTTAGGTCCCGCTGCTCCGACAACTTTTGGAGCGGCATCTTCAAATTTCTTGTAATTCTCGATGAAACGGGCCGCCAACTGACGATATTTACTATCATAAGCATCTTTGCTGGGCCAGGCTTCAGCGGGATATAGCACATCCTCAGGCACATTAGGGCAAGTCTTGGGAACTTTAAAACCAAAGACCGAATCGTTGTAGTATTCCACATTGAGCAATGACCCGTCTAGTGCAGCAGTCAGTAGATTGCGGGTGTGGCGGATACTGATACGTTTGCCTACTCCGTAAGGTCCGCCAACCCAGCCCGTGTTGATGAGCCAGGCTGTGGCATGATAGCGTTCCATTTTGCGAGCCAGTAAATCAGCATAGTAAGCGGGGTGATGCACCATAAAAGGCGCTCCAAAGCACGCGCTAAAAGTGATTTCGGGTTCTTCACCCAGTCCAACCTCGGTTCCCCCAACTTTCGATGTGTAACCTGAAATGAAATGGTACATGGCCTGATCAGGCGTTAAGCACGCGATGGGAGGCATCACGCCCTGGGCGTCGCAGGTGAGGAAGATAATGTTTTTGGGATGCCCGCCCATACCCGAGGGTAACGCATTCTCGATGAAGTGGAGTGGATAGCTTGCGCGTGTGTTCTCAGTCATTTCATCGTCGTCTAAGTCAAGCAGACGGGTGACCGGATCGTAAACCACATTCTCAAGGATGGTGCCAAAACGATGGGTAGCAGCATAAATTTGGGGTTCAGCCGTCGGGGAAAGCTGGATCACCTTGGCGTAGCACCCCCCCTCAAAATTGAAGACACCCTCATCCGACCAACCGTGCTCGTCGTCGCCGATCAATCCTCGGTTTGGATCTGCTGAAAGTGTTGTCTTACCAGTACCGCTCAATCCAAAGAACAAGGCTACATCACCATCGTCGCCCTGGTTTGCTGAGCAGTGCATCGTCATCACACCTTCGCGGGGCAATAAGTAATTCATCACCGTGAAGATCGATTTTTTAATCTCGCCGCCGTAAGCGGACCCGCCAATGATCGCCAGCCGTTGATCGAAATTGAGCGCAATGAAGGTTTCGCTGCGGGTGCCATCGATCGGTTGAAAAGCATTGAACGATGGGACGCTGATGACGGTGAAATCCGGGGCGTGGTTGCGGTATTCTTCGGCATTTTTAGGCAAGATGAACATATTGCGGGCAAAGTGACTGTGCCAGGCCAACTCGGTAATTACGCGCACATTTAGACGATGTTCGAGTTGGGCACCAGCATAACAGTCTTGGACGAAGAGATCGCGCCCCTGCATAAAACCCTGCAAGCGGGCAAAAAGCTCATCAAACTTTTCACGGTTGTAAGGGCGGTTGTACTCACCCCACCAAATTTGATCTTCGGTGGTTGGCTCGCGCACCACGTATTTATCTTGAGCGGCGCGGGCGGTGTGCTTCCCAGAGTTTACGATCATAGATCCGTTGTGCGAAATATGCCCTTCGCCGCGAAAAACGGCTTCTTCGTATAGTGACTCGGTTGGTAGGTTCCAATAAACCGTCCGCAGGTTACGGAAACCATGGTTTGAAAGGCCATAATCACTTTTCAGCGCATTGGCCTGATTCTCCGCAGGGGTTTTGATGTTCAGCAGATTATTCATATTATGTTTTCCTGTCTCAAGTTTTAAGTGTCGGGGGCTGGGTCTCAAGATATCTGACACCGGAACACTTGACCCACATTACATCCAGTCCCTGATCAATTTGCGGTCCCCGATATAAATCTCATTAGGAGCGTTGGGATCTAATGCCCATCGTAACCGTTCGATGCCTTCAGTAATATCTTTGACCCCACCTGCAAAGCTCAAGCGGATGAAGCCTTCCATGCCGAAATCTTTACCGGGAACGGTGACCACTAAGGCTTTATCCAGCAGGAACCTGGCAATTTCGGCGGAATCCTTTCCATAAGCCCTGAAATCCGGCATTACATAGAAGGTGCCATCTGGCTCTACAATTTTGAGATCGCTAAATGCCTTGAGTTCGTTCAAGATGATACGTCGATTATTTTCAAAGGTCAGACGCAGATTCTCCACCATGCTTTGCTGTCCAGTCAATGCGCCCTCGGCTGCCGATTGCATTACAATCGAGGGGTTCGATGTCATCTGAGCTTGAACATTCGTCATGATGAGGACCAATTTCCGGGGAGCAATTACCCATCCAATGCGGAAGCCCGTCATCCCATAAACTTTAGATACGCCGTTGACGACGATCACGCGCGAATTATCAACATCTTTATCAGTGAAATTCCAGGCAGGCACCCATTCATTGTGTTCAAAGACCAGCTTATGGTAAATATCATCCATAATCAAGTAGATGCCCTTGCGCTCACAAAAATCGACGATCTCAGCGATGAATTTGGGTGGATACATGGCTCCCGAAGGATTATTGGGACTGTTCAGAATGATAGCCTTGGTATATGAACTGACCACCCGCTCGATTTCTACCATGCGGTGGTAAAAGGTGCCATCCTCTGGAACAACCACAACCGGGTTGGCGTAGCACATTTTTATCATCTCTGGATAGCTGACCCAATACGGGGCCAACATGATGACTTCGTCCTGCGGATTGAGCAATGTGTAGAGGATATTGAAAAGCGATTGTTTGGCCCCCGTTGTGACAATTATATTTTCCGGGGCGACCACACGCCCGTAGTTTTCTTCGGTGTAGCGGATGATGGCTTTTTTGAGTGAAGGCATGCCATCAACGCGTGAATATTTGACATCTCCCTCCCTAAGTTTAGCGACCGAACTCAAAATCGCGGTGATCGGCGTCTTGTTTTTTGGTTCGCCGATCCCCAGGTTGATAACCGGTTCCCCTTTTTCGCGCAGCAGACGGGCTTTTTCGTTGAGTGCGAATGTTGGGGAGGGGGCAATGCCCCGAGCTTGAAGGCTGATAGACATGGGTCCTCCGGGATAAATTTTCAGATGTCAGGTGCTGGTTCCAGGTTAGCAGTGATCATAGCTTAATGTTCACTGTCCGTTGGCTTATCCATTCTACACGTAATGCACTTCTGGTTTTCAGTACCATTTGTCACCGAAAATGGATTACGAAAATCGTAGTGAGCGGAGTGAAAATTTTAATTGACAGCACTTTAGCGTGTTGCAAATGGCAAATAAATCTGATAACCTAAGATCCGCCCCAGGATATCCAAGCCACCCGCATTGCCGCATGGGTCTGTCCAAGCTGCTAACGCAGATGCGTTGCCAACTGCGATAACCGATGTTTCTCGATCACACAAACTGGGCGCGGTGCTGGTACCAGAAATATCAAATTCAGGGTGGGTCAAACCTATGTCACTTACCCGCGTCCCAAATATCTCGTGATCAGTGACAAGGCCTTGAGTCCAAGTAACCACATAACCATCCCAGGATTCACTGTGGGCAATCGCTGGATCGAATTCGGGTAGGCCATTGACTGTGGCAATATTGATCAACTGCACCGGGTCGCCATCTTTGTTGACAAGATAGCCGCGCACATCGCCAGCTGTATCATTCCAGGTATCGTTGAAAACCACCAGGTAGGGTGTCGCTTGATTCAACCGGTAGGCAGCCACGGCTGGGTTGGATTGATCTCCGCCTGAACTGTCAATTGCCGTTTCGGCAAGCAGAGCACCAGGGCCAGTGATCCGGCGACCGTAAATATCATAACTGCCCCCGCCACCCGGAAGTCTGGTAAATACAACCAGGTATTCATTCATATTCAGGTTATATGCAACATCGGGATCATAATTGTAGTGGCTGTTATCGGCGATGGGCAGGCGGGTGCTAATGAGCTCACCACCAGCGTTCCCGCCCCCTGCACTCCCGGCTACCTGCCACCCTTCAACCTTGTTGATTATCGATGGAGGCGGTGGAATATTTTCCCAAACAACCAGGAACTCATCATGGTTGGGGTGGGTATTATAGGCCACTGCTGGACTATGTTCCGTTTCATTCAGGTTAAATGCAACGGGAAACGCCGCACCCAGCGGCCCATTGTAGTTTACCCGCCGGGCATAGACATCATAATCAGATCCGATATATCTTTCATAGACAACCAGGTAGGTATTGTTCTTTGGGTTGTAAGCCACGACTGGGTTTTCGCCATCCGCTACATAAAACCAACTTAGAAGTTTCCCTTGCTCTGAGATGCGCTGAGCGTAAATGTCATCTTGAACGGTCCTTTGATTCTCCCAAACCACAAGATACTCACGGTCGATGGGATTGTAAACCACGGCCGGAAGTTGTTCATCAATGCTGTTCCAACTGATATTGAATGGCTCTCTAATCAGCGGATTGATGTTCGTCGCGCCGATGGTGAACCTGGTGTTGCTATGAGCAGCAGCATAATTTGACCACCAAAATGTAATTATTGTTATACTCAAAATCCCCACAACGAACAAAGGGGTCCTTAACGGTTTATATGTGAACATATCTTCCTCCTAGCAGGAATATTCTTGCGCTCAGGAACGCCTATTACTTGTTCAGTGCTTTTCAGGCCCCGCCATCATTCATCAATGTTCTTGCATTCTCCTGATTTTCTGTTTGTTATGTAAAAGTTCAATCCTTAATTTTCAATATCACTCAGGAATTTCAAAATCACCTGGATAGCATCTTCAGGGGTCAGGAACCACATATATGGATGCGCCCAATCGTTGATTTCAGCAATCTGAGCTTGTTTCGCCAACTTGCTCAAGCCCAGGATAGCGGTCTTTTCGCACTCATTCTCTAAATCTTTTTCTACCAGCATCAACAGCGGACATTTCACTTTTTGGTAATAATCTTCAAAGCGATAATGGAAGTAGTTTTGCATATAACTCAGATTGGCTTGTTTGCCCATGCCGCGTGAGATTTTTCCTTGACCCACCGGGTATGCATCGTAGCTGTCGACCGCTTCCAGATATTCATTCCACCAGCCATACTTTTCGAATAGCTCGCGGCGATCCTCCACAAGGGTTTCCACGGATGGGTATATCGGATCGGGCGTGCTGCAGATCTTTTCTATTGGCTCGGCGACGTGTTTATCGTGCTCGTTCTCCGAACCCTCCCAGGTGCTGTAGGGCCAAATTCACTGGTCAATGCGCCATCTAAAACCTAGGAAATTGCCACCTCGGGATAATTGGCTGCCAGGCTTAGGGCAACTTCAGCCCCGATTGAACTGCCCACGAAATGAGCTTGCTCAATTTTCAGATCCTGCATCACACCAACCACATCGCTAGCCATTTGATCCATATCATTGCCGCTTTCTGGGCGGTCAGATTTACCATGACCCCCGTAAATCAAGCGTGATTGCGTGATATCGATCTTGAAAACTGGGCACGATATGCTGCCACATCATCAGGTTAGAACCGCCAAAACGTAGGAAAATAATCGCCTCCCCGGTTTGTTCGTAGTCCTGCAGCTGGAATTCTGTTTGATTTACTTTCACGCGGGTATCTTTCATTTATTTCTCCTGGCATGAGCGAAGTGAATTGTAGTTTCATATATTTTTAGCCATCACCCACATTATTTCCATCGCCAAAATTTTCTAATCTCTGGAATTTGTTATTGTAAAGCCATCATTAGGGTTGATAAAAATAGCAATAAAATTGATGGTGCCAAAGTAAATATTACAAAAAGAGCTCCCGCGGCGATCAAGCGCCATGGTTTACTTGTCCCTGTCAGCAATAAAATTAATGAGCCAGAGAAGCTCAACTGGATGAGCCCCAAAACAAACGCCGTGAGGACATCATTATTGTTTAATGCAATACAAAGAAAAACAATACCCCCCAGTATGACTCGAAACAATACCCAAATCCGAGCGCCTGGTCGGAGCTGAAGAAGGCCCACTCCAAGTCCGATATCGATTAACAAAGAAACTATTCTAGGTATATCAGGCGCTCCAGTAACCATAAATCCATACAAAATATTTAGTATGTTTAAAAATGCGGTGACAAATAAAACTATGGCCGCGAGGCGGTATGCAAGATGGCTTTGCCCGCTCTCAGTTTCTTCAATTGAGATTGTGTCTAAGGATTCTAGAGCAAAAGGCTGCGAGGTGGTATTTCCCAATACCTCGCCGCAATGAGAGCATTTGGCTACATTTATTCCAATCAGGTTTTTGCAGTTTGGGCATTCTTTTTGGTAATAACTCATGATGATGTCGAATTACTCCCGATTGATTCCAAATACAGGTCTTCGACTTTCTTTCTCGCCCATGGTGTGCGGCGCAAGAATTTTAAACTGGATTTGATGCTGGGATTATTGCGGAAGCATTGGATGGGAATGCGTCTGCCCATATCCTCCCAACCGTATTCTGTCACCAAGGAGTTCAGGATCATTTCGAGTGTGATCCTATGGAGGGGATTATTGGGCTGCGGATTCGTCATCACAAAATTCTCCATTTAATTTTCAAGCCTGCACCCAGGCTTCTAATCGCTCTTCGGCTGCTTGAACGACGCCTTGCGCGTAGGTCAACATCGAACGGCTCTCGTCAACTGGGGCTAAATCTTGATGGCGGTTTAACAATGCTTCGATGAGCTGCAAAACGCTGTATCGATCTAAATCTACTTTGGTTTCTATTTCATTGAGGGTTTTTATCCAAAAGTTTAGCGGCCCCCAAAAAGCGGGTCTACCAGGCTGGAATTTGAAAACCGCATCTTCCTGGGTAAAGACAATTCCGCCGCGCACCTTTTCCAGGGCGGGATAGCGATCTAAAACTTCGGGAGCGCTCATATCTAACGTGCGAGAAACTTCTGCTGCGGCCCTGATCCATTGCTCATCGGGCGGGTCGGTCACTTTGGGTTGTTTCCTGACTTCCACGCTGCCTTGCTCATTGTTAGTTTGCTCCCGCCGCCAACCACGATCATCCCAATAGATTTCACCGCTCCAGTGTTTAACTCCGAAAACCCAAATTCCATTGGGGCCAATTAAAATAATATCGACATCTTCCTTGGGCTTTTGCTTGACCCGCGCCAGTAAATAAAAGCGGTCATCTAGAATTTGTTCTAAGCTTCGAATGAAAGCCCGTTCCCCTTGAGCGGTGGGATCATTGGCGGATGAATTTTGGTCATCCTCATCATCAGGAACTTCGTGTTTCAAACTGCCGTTGAGCCCCTCCATCCAAGATTCGCGTAAATCAGGATAGATACCGTGTTTGTGAACTCTACTTCGAAGGGGGTGGATTGGCACACGCTTGCTTTTTAATTTAGTTTTGTTTCTTCGAGTAAAGCCCCCAGCTCCAAGGATTAGCAACCCTAGCAAACCGAGTAAGGGTCCGCCGCAGCAATACAATAATAAATTTTCTTCAGATTGTGCGATTCCACGGAAAGACGTTCCCACCCCCACCAAGAAAATGATGCTTCCTAATATTGCAATTACCCAAAGGATGATATTTCTTTGTTCCTGATGTTGGTTGTCATCTACAAGATTCGCTTTCCGTTTTGCGTATGCTGCCAGCAGAGTTGGGCGCCACTTGGAGCGAAGATCATTCTCGTCTCGTAAAATCGCATTGTAACCTGCGATAATTTCGGTAATATTATTATCGATTAATTTCATAAATCCCTCTGGAATGATGTTTCGGAATAGCAGATCGGGATTGGGTAAAGTTCACAATTCGGTGTGCTCGCATTAGAAGGGCTGCTTCGGAAGATACGCCTATATAAATTATACCCGCACACTACCTTTCGCTGCGGTAAAATTTAAAGTATGAATAAACTTCCTATTGACCAACAAATTACATTTCTTTATACATCCGATTTAGGTACGTCAGCCCGTTTTTATGAAGATATCCTGGGTTTGGAGTTATCCCTGGACCAGGGTACCTGTCGTATCTACAACACAGTTCAGAATGCTTATCTGGGTATTTGTGAACGGATAAATGCAAAGGTTGACACGGCGGCTGTGATCTTTACTTTGGTGACCCCCGATGTAGATGGCTGGTATGAATGGCTCAAGGAAAAAGGTGTTGTTTTTGAAAAACCCCCGGAACTGAACTCGCAGTATCAAATTTATCATTGTTTTTTGCGGGATCCCAATGGATACCTGATTGAAATCCAGCGTTTTGAAGATCCTCGTTGGTGACAGTTACCAGCCAGCAAAAGTGAGCTGCTGTTCAGGACGTTTGCCGTCTAGCAAAATATACGGCGAGGCTTTCTTCGCCAGGATTCCTAATTTCCCTAACATGCTAAGATCGTTCAAGCGGTGCTGTCTGCGGGCGGACAAGATCACATTTACACTCTTGGGTCCGATTCCGGGGATCCGCAAAAGTTCAGAGCGGCTCGCTTGATTGACCTCGATAGGATGGTGAGTGAGATTTGCTTTTGCCCACGCAGTTTTGGGATCAGAATCCAGGGGAAGGGTGCCTTGCCCTTCGAAGGGCAAATCCTCTAAATTGAAACCATAATCCCGTAAAAGGTATGAAGCTTGATACAGTCTGTTTTGCCGAATTTGGGGTGTGGGAGGATGATTTTCCAAGGGAGTATTTTCGATCGGATTGAATGCGGAGAAGTATGCTCGGGTTACCCCAGAGTGGCGATGTAAATTTTCTGTGGTTGAGAGAATTTCAACATCCGTATCTCCAACTGCGCCGACCACAAATTGAGTTACAGAGGAGGGCCAGGTCCCTTTCCAGGCTTTATGGGGGGATTGCTCACGCCGGATCTGGTCTGCCCAGCGCAGGGGCTGCATCAACTCACCCATGAATTGTTTCTTGGGGGCCAATTGTTGAAGGCGGGCATCGTTCGGGGCTTCAAGGTTAACTGAAATCCGGTCTGCCAGCATCATGGCTTGCTCCACCTGGGCTTTCTCGGCTCCCGGCATAATTTTTAGATGTAAATATCCTTTGAATTGATATTTATGGCGCAAAATCTCAGCAGTTGCTAGGATTTGATCTTGTGTATGCATGCCACCATTGACCACTCCTGAACTGAGAAACATCCCTTCGGCGGCTCCAGCTTTGTGCAGATACATAAAGACCTGAGAAAACTCATCGGGTTTGAATGTTGCCCGCCGCATATCCCGGCCTGCCCGGAAAGGACAATAATAACAATTCCGTTCACAAGCAGAGGTCAGCAGTGTTTTGAGTAGAGATATGCGCTTTCCATTGGGTAGGGCCGCGCTGCTGACATAAACTTCATCCTGTTTGCGCGGGGAAAGTTCTGGGCAGAGGGCATCTTCCGCTGGTTCCAGGTGCATTTGAGATGCGAGTAAACCTAATCGTTCAATTGCATTCATATCCTCCCTTATTATAGAACATATGTTTTATTTGTCAATATCCCGGTAAATTATCAGAGCAATCGCAGGTTGGGGTTTAGTTTCCACCCAAAAGCGAAATTCAGGAAGCACTGATGATTTGCAAATCACCAGTACCCCCTGATGCATTCGTTTTGAGAGAGTAAGCGACTAAGGATGGGGGATATGCACAAATTGCATTATCAATTTATCACCTTACGATTCCATAAAATAAAGGTAATGGCTCAACGGGTTCATCGCTCCATTTGTGAGATGCTAGGAGCTGTTCCTTTGCTTCGGCGAGTTTGAATTCATCATTAGCATGAACCGTATATAGGGGATCGCCTGCCAATATTTGATTCCCAACCTTATGATGCACTACGACGCCGACAGCATGGTCAATAGGGTCTCCTTTTTTCGCTCGCCCACCGCCAAGTTCAACAGCAGCTTGCCCGATCTTGCGGGCGTGAAATCTGACTCAGATATCCTGCTTGAGGCGATGGAACTGTTTCGATAAATTTGGCAGAAGGGAGTTTTTCGGGATGATCTATGAACGATACATCTCCACCCTGAGCGATAACCAGATCCCGGAAACGTGACCAGGCTCGACCATCGGAAATGGCGGCTTCTGCCAAAAGACGAGTATCTGCTTCGTTTCCGGCAATTCCTCCCAAAGAAAGCATGTGACTGGCAACCTCCAGACAGTGCTCTTTGAAATCAGCCGGTCCTCCACCATGTAAGGTCTCAATTGCTTCCTTCAATTCTAGCGCATTTCCTACGGCATAGCCCAGCGGCTGATTCATATCCGAAAGCAGGGCTACCGCAGTAAGGTTAGCAAGGTTGGCAATATCGACCATACGAACTGCTAGTGTGCGTGCATCCGCTTCGGTTTGCATGAAAGCACCCAAGCCGATCTTGACATCCAGAACGATTGCTTGAGCCCCAGCTGCGATCTTTTTACTCATAACAGAGGAGGCGATTAGGGGGATCGATTGGACTGTACCCGTCACATCCCGCAGTGCGTATAGTTTTCCATCCGCTGGGGCTAAATCAGCAGTTTGGCCGGTGAGCACAAGCCCGATATCCCCCAATTGTGCTAAAAATTCATCTGTGGTTAAATCACAACGATAACCAGGAATTGATTCCATTTTATCAAGGGTACCTCCGGTAAATCCTAATCCACGCCCAGATATTTTACCTACTGGCAAGCCGCAGGCGGATACTATTGGTTCGACAACCAGTGTGGTTTTGTCACCGACCCCTCCGGTAGAGTGCTTGTCAACTGCAATATCAACCACTTGTGATAAATCTTGTTTCTCGCCGGAATCCACGATGGCGAGAGTTAACTCAGTAGTTTCCTGCGCAGTCATTCCCTTGAAGTAGACCGCCATAGCCCACGCGGAAGCCTGGTAATCGGGTATTTCTCCTTGGGCATATTTTTGAACAAAAAAAATGATTTCTTGTTTGGATAGTTCTTCCCCATCACGTTTTTTTGAGATGATATCAACAGCGCGCATGGTACCTCCAATTATCTGTAGGCAAATGATTTTTGGTGAGGTGTCACTCCTTAGAACAGATGAAAATTATACCTTACTGCTGTAACGTTCTTGAAATACACCAGCCACCCCGAGGAGTACCAGGAAAGCTCCCCCGATTGTTTCAAGGGTCACTGATTCTCTAAGAAGCAGCCAGCCCAGAAAAACGGCGATCACTGGGTTGACAAAGGCATAAGTAGAGACAATTTTTACCGGAAGTAATTTGATCGCTCGGACATAGGAAGTAAATGCCCATATTGAACCGAATATCAATAAATATCCCCAGGCCAGCCAGGCTTCCCTGCTGAGAGGTGACCATTTCTCACCAAGAATTAGAAGGATGATCAGAAACCCAAATGCACCAACCAATTGTTGATATCCTGCGCTCACTCCGATTGATAGATTCATTGGTCGACGGCTGACAAGTACGGTCCCTCCACCCCAACAAAGCCCAGCCAAAAGTAAAGCGATCACAGAGAGAATATCGTTGGCTACTCCACCTCGCAAGGTGGGTAGAGTCAACAAAGTGATACCACTAAAACCGACCAACAATGCGATAGCTAATCTCCAGGTGGGAAGCTTTAGGTCGATAACTGCTTCAATAATCGCGATCCAAATCGGGAGAGCGGCAATGATTAATGCAGCAAGACCAGATTCGGTACGTTGTTCGGCCCAATTTAACCAAACCGTTTCCGCCCACCCAAAGTAAAACACCAGAAAAAATCAACGTAATCCATTCGTGACGATTGGGTTTGAGCCGTTCGCGTCGGATTGCTGACCAAAGGAAAAGGATGCAGCTGCCAGCGGCCACACGGCTGAATCCCAAAATAAATGGCGGAAAACCTCCGTCTTCTTGCACCGCCACTCGAATTGCCAGATAGGTACTGCCCCAAACGAAGTAAACCACGAGCAGGTTAAGTAAGCCGTTGAGATTGAGTGAGTTGTTTGTGGTTTTCATGATTTTCAGAGAGAATGGCCTATGAATATGATTTATTTGCTGCGATGGACGAGAAAAATACCACCCAATACCAAAAAGGCTCCTAATATATGCCCTAGCGTGAAAGTTTCGCCTAATAGTAGACTTGCTAAAATAGCAGTGATAACCGGTTGCCCTAACAAACTGGGGGAAACTAGCGTTGCTGATAAATATCCTTGCGCATAGTTTATTGTCAGCCATCCAATGATTTGAACAATAATTCCAGTGAGAAGAAAAGCGATATAAGTTTTGCCGGGGTAGCCAGTTAGTGAAAACCCAAAACTTGTGCTGATGGCGAGTAAAAAAACAGCCGAGCTAAGCGTAGTGATCCAAAAATAGGCCAGTGTGTCTAAATATTTTCGCCCTCGCTGTGTAATCATGATATAGCCAGCGTAGAAGATTGCAGCAATAATGCTTATTAGGGTCCCCAGGCCGATTTGTGGGTTTTTTGATAAGTCGATACCTAAAACTAAGGTGACTCCCAACATTGCCAGGATGAGACCGATCCAAAATAGTGGTTTCTGCTTCTCGCCAAAAATCAGAAAGGAACCTAAACCAACAAATAACGGTGCAGTGTTACCTATTAAAAGTGGGAATTGTTGCCCCATTCATCTTTATACCCGTTGTCCACAATGTTAAATCTATCGCAAAGAAAAACCCGCCAAATATTGCGATGAAGATTCCTTTAAGGGGTAGTGATTCCTTCGCCTTTTGAACTCTGACCAGGAAGGGCCCAACCATAACAACTGCGCCGATCGCCATGCGATATAAAGATGTTACGACACCAGGCGCTTCGGCCCAGCGAACTAATATGGCTGAGGTACCAATACACAAGATCCCTATGCAAAGGGCAAAGTAAGCGAATTTATTTGGTTGGGAAGATTTGGGAACTGATTCCAAGTGTATCTCCTTAAATTTGGGCAAGCATCTGCTGATTATAATGCTGGTTATTGGAATCGTAGTCATTCTGTTTTTTTCTTCTTGGAAATTTCATATGTGCAACCCATCGGCCTTCCAGATTACACCGGATTTATATCTTTCGTGATATTCTGGAAAAATGATTATTTCATAATAAGGATTTCTCCATGAAGCTGGAGCTTCAAACTGTGCTTGATTATGGTCTTCAAAATTCAGCTGAGGTGCTCAACTTAGAATTCTCAGATTATATTGTGCCAATTCAAATGGATTCAATTCATTTCCACGAATTGCTGCGTACTTCCCATATTGATGTGTCGTTAAGTCATGTGGTTTTGCGTGACAGAAATGCGCTGGGGGTTGCCCTAATTTCTCGGCGTGGGTGGTGTAGCCGTCTGGCAGGGATGTCTATTATTCCAGAAGCGCGCGGTCAAAAAATTGGCACATGGTTGATGGAACAACTTATTTCAGAATCTATTTCTAGAGGTGATAGGAGAATGGAATTAGAGGTCATTGGGCAAAACATGCCGGCTGTCAAACTTTAACAGAAAATGGGGTTCCAAACCATGCGAAGATTGTTTAGCTGGAAACTTGAAGCACCTGAAGGAGAACCAGGCCACCCGATAGAAATTGATATTCGTCAATTAGCCGATCTGGTAAATATTCACGGTTTACCCAATTTGCCCTGGCAGCTTTCTGGGGAGAACCTTGCTCCAATGGGATATCCAAATCAGGCTTATCGGTTAGATGATGCTTATCTGGCAATTTCAAATCCCAATAAAGAGCATATCATCATCCGGTCCTTGTTGACATTGGCAGATTCTCGAGGAAAAGGACAAGCGGCTCGATTACTATGTGCTCTGTTTGCCCGATTCCTTGAAAAAAATTGGATTGTGCCGGCAATCTCCCCCGAGGAGATGAATGGATTCTTTAAAATTTTGACTTTAAAGTGCAGGATTTGTCACAACTTCAAATGGAATTGGTTTTCAACGAAAATGCAATTTCTGAATGAGATTGGAGTTTGGGAGGGGATCACACTGTTTTTGTGCAAAAATATATATGGGGGTAAATATCGGTTGCTTGTTAAGGATTGGTAAATTTTGTTCGGAACCATCTCTCTCCGAACAAACTGATGCTTTGACCGACTTCGGTGTTGAAAACATCCCCTCAAATTTCGAGGGGATGTTATTAATTTTTTAGATCGGCTCCTAATCTATTTCTGCATGCTCAAACTGGCTGTTATAAAGTTCAGCATAGAACCCTTTCTTTTCCAGCAGAACTGCATGCTTGCCCTGTTCGACGATATCGCCCTCGTTCATTACCAAAATCCAATCCGCGTTGCGGATCGTGGAAAGTCGGTGGGCGATGATGAAACTGGTGCGGCCTACCATCAGGTTATCCATCGCTTTTTGGATCAGCACCTCGGTGCGGGTATCGACCGAACTAGTGGCCTCATCCAAAATCAGCATGGTTGGGTCAAGCAAGATCGCACGCGCAATCGTAAGAAGCTGCTTTTGCCCTTGTGAGATATTGGTCGATTCTTCGTTCAGCACCAAGTTGTAACCTTCGGGCAGGGTGCGCACGAAGTGATCGACATGCGCGGCTTGGGCCGCGGTAACCACGTCCTCATCGCTGGCGCCGGGCATCCCATAGCGGATATTCTCCATAATGGTATCGTTGTACAGCCAGGTGTCTTGCAGCACCATACCAAACATGCAGCGCAGATCGGCGCGGGTGAAATCCTTTATATCGTGACCGTCTATCGTGACGGTTCCGTTGTTGAGGTCATAGAAGCGCATCAGCAATTTCACCAGTGTGGTCTTCCCGGCGCCAGTTGGGCCGACGATGGCGATCTTTTGCCCAGGTTGCGCATAGGCTGAAAAATCGTTGATGATTATCTTGTCGGGATCGTACCCAAACTGGACATGTTCGAAAATCACATGGCCGGTGATATCCTCTGGGAGAACCGGGTTTTCAGCATCGGGAACCTCTTCGTCTTCAGCCAAGAACTCGAAAACGCGTTCAGCTGCGGCCGCTGTTTGCTGCAAGATATTGGAGATATTCGCAATCTGCGTGATGGGCTGGGTGAACGAACGCACGTATTGAATGAAGGCCTGGATGTCGCCCACAGAGATCGCGTTATTGATCGCCAGGTAACCGCCCATTATCGAAACCGCGACGTAGCCCAGGTTGCCGACAAAGCCCATGATGGGCATCATCAGCCCTGAAAGGAATTGCGACTTCCAGGCGGAGCTGAAGAGCGTTTCATTGTAAGTGTCGAATTTCTCCAGACTTTCGGCTTCACCGTTGAAAGCTTTCATCACTGTATGCGCGCCGTACATCTCTTCGACATGGCCGTTGATGTGGCCGAGGTAATCTTGCTGCTGTTTGAAGTATTTCTGTGATTGTTTAATCACGATACCGATGATCGCCATCGAGATCGGTATGATCAACAACGCGACCAGCGTCATCTGCCAACTGATCGAGAGCATCATTATTAGGACCCCGACAACCGAGGTCACCGAAGTGATGATTTGGGATAGGCTCTGGTTGAGTGTCTGGCTGACGGTATCCACATCGTTTGTAATCCGCGAGAGCACTTCACCCTGGCTTGTATTGTCGAAATATCTGAGTGGCATCCGGTTTATTTTTTCGGCGATATCATTGCGGAACCGATAAGTGATATCCATCGAAATGGCAGACATGATCCAACCCTGGATAAAGCTGAACAGGGCTGAGGTCAGGTACAGGCCCAATGTGATCAGGATGATCCTGCCGATATATTCGAAATCAATTCCGGAGCCGGTACCGTTGATTTGCTCTAGCACACCCTCGAACAATTTGGTTGTTGCCCTGCCCAAAATTTTGGGACCGATGATTGTGAAAATGGTAGAACCGATAGCAAAGATCATCACCACCAAGATTGTAAATTTATACGATCCCAGGTATTCGATCAGTTTGCCCATGGTGCCTTTAAAATCGCGAGCCTTTTCACCTTTCATCATGGCTGCATGTCCACCGCGACCCATTGGGCCACCTCCCATTGGGCGGCTCGCAGGTTTTCGATCATCTGAGGAATTATTTCTTTGGTCACTCATGACAATTCCTCCTGGCTCAGCTGCGATGAAGCAATTTCTTGGTAGGTTTCACAAGTTTTCCATTAAGTCGTGATGTTTCCCTCTACCAACCACCCGGCCCTCATCGAGCACGATTATCTGGTCGGCATTTTTGACGGTAGCGACGCGCTGGGTGACAATCAGAACAGTGCTGTCGCTAGTTTTCTCTTTGAGTGCCCGGCGCAAAGCGGAATCCGTTTTGAAATCCAGGGCAGAAAAACTATCGTCGAAGATATAGATCGGCGGTCTCTTAACCAGGGCCCGGGCAATCGCTAGGCGCTGCCTTTGGCCGCCAGAAACGTTTGTGCCGCCTTGTGAAATCTCCGAGCTCAAGCCCTCCGGTTTGGAAAAAATAAACTCACTGGCCTGAGCAATATCAGCAGCTTCTTTCAGCATATCGCTGCTGGCATTTTTATCGGCATAACGCAGGTTGCTCTCGATGGTGCCCGAGAACAGCATCCCTTTTTGGGGTACATAGCCGATTTTGTCACGGAGTTCGCTCTGCTGCACATCGCGGATATCGACCCCATCCAGGCTGATAGAGCCCGACGTGATATCGTAGAAGCGCGGTATCAGGTTTACGACCGTTGATTTTCCGCAGCCGGTTGAGCCAATGAAGGCCGTCAATTGCCCCGGTTCGGCAGTGAATTCGAGATTGTGCAGCACATCATCGAGCGCTCCCGGATAGCGGAAGGAGACATTATTGAATTTGATCTGGCCCTTGAAGGGGGCAGGGAAAGATTTCGGTGTGGGCGGGTCTTTGATGATAGTTTCTGTTTCCAAAACATCTGCAATGCGGGTCCCCGAAACTGCAGCCCTCGGTAAAAAGATGAACATCATCGACATCATCAAGAAGGCAAACACAATTTGCATGGCATATTGCAAGAAGGCCATCATATCGCCAACCTGCATTTGAGCCTCGGCAACCTGCTGTGCGCCGACCCAGATAATAGCCAACGACAGACCGTTCATCAACAGCATCATCAGCGGCATCATGGTCACCATCACGCGGGCCACGAACAGGCTGGTGTCGGCTAAATCACGATTGGCACCTTCAAAGCGTTTTTCTTCATCGGTCTGTTTATTGAAGGCCCGTATAACCAACATGCCCGACAGGTTTTCGCGTGTAACCAGATTGAGCCGGTCAATCAAGCTTTGGATGATCTTGAATTTGGGGAGGGCCACAGTAAAGACAATCATGATCAGGCTGAGCAAGATGACCACCGCCAACGCAATAATCCACCACATCGAAGCGCTTTTCTCAATGGCTCGGATGATACCGCCGATACCGATAATGGGCGCATAAACAACCATGCGCATCATCATAAAGATGACGGTTTGAATCTGGGTGACATCATTTGTCGAGCGCGTGATCAGCGAAGCCGTAGAGAATTTGTCGAAGGCTGCACTGGAGAAACTCTCCACTTTGCGGAATACAGATTGGCGGATATCGCGAGCCGTTCCCGCGGCTGTTTTTGCTGCAAGATACCCCACAGCCACTGTACAAATGCCGCCCAGGAGGGAAATCAACAACATCTGTCCGCCTGTTTGCCAAATATACTGGGATTGTAATTTGGAGGTATCCATACCCAGGGCTTCATATTCGGCTTTGACCGCCCCTACCGCCATCTGGTTGATCATGCTGTCTCCCAGGGTGGCAGACATTTCGTCGATGGTGCTGGTCATCTGGGAGAGTTGATTTGTGGACATCTGCCCCAAAAGTGTGAACACATCCATTCCAGGCGGTATCCGCGAGGGGTCAAAGTCAAGTTCCGCTCCCATGGCTGGCGCGTTCTCTGGGTCGGCCATCATCTGCTCAATACCCGAAACAACCACCCATGCCTGTCCCATAACGGGGTTGAGTTCCTCGATGACCTTTTGATCTACCTCGTTGAGTACGTAAATCGGCTCATCTGCCAGCGCAGGATATATTTCGAGGTATTGTTGGTAATCCGTGGAGTTTTGATCCACCAGAGTATAGCTACTGAGGACCAGGGTTTCATCTTCGGGGCTCATGAAGATCAGCAGTTTGTTCATCTGGCTCTCGCGGACGGCTTCTGCTACGGCATTTTCTACACCGCCCTGTTGGATACCAACGTTGACGATCTTCGACATATAGTCGGGGAGCGCGAGTTCTGCATTGGCCTGTATGAATAACAAAACAATGGTCACAAGAATTAATAGCAAATAGGGTTTTAGGAATTTTCTTAATCGCATCATGATAAAAATGCTCCGCTAAGCAGGATTGATAAATGGTCTTGCTTAGTCTGATCTTGGATTTCTTTCATCTATCTATGTTTCTCCTTGTTGTTTCATTCCATTAATAAAAATTTTGATAACAAGTTCTATATCGTCAGGTGTAATTTGATAATCCTCGCGGTGTTTGCGGTGTTGCAGCATGCCGTGAAAGAGACCCAATAATAGATATGCGGGAGAGCAATTTGTTGAGAGTTGGCGAAGCTCGCTATTGTTGATGGCTTGCTGGAGGGTGTCTTCCAATGGAGCCAACATTTGTTGAACCATTTGGGCGTGCTGATTTTTGACCGTTTCTTGGTTAACTTCGGCAGATTTACGGCGCAATGAGAGAAAGAGCGAGCGACGCTCGTAAACGAGTTGTGAATACTCCCAAAGAATGGCGTGCAGTTTTTCTTGAGTGCCGATTACCTCGGCTCCAGCCTGCTCCATGCGGCGAGCTAATTTTCCGGCATGATGCTGGAGAACTTCATCGAATAGGGCTTCTTTGCTGGAGAAGTGGTAATATAATGCAGCATTGGTCACCCCACTGGCCTGGGCAATATCGCGTATTGAAACTGCCTGGTAGCCGTGTTCAGTAAAAAGCTGTTCAGCTATTTCGAGCAGATGTTGTTTGCCAAGTCGAGTTGTTTGAGTATTTGTCATAAAAAGGTTTTCTAACTGAACGTTTGGTAAGTTTTTGGAAGTTTACTCCTGGATGACTGCTACGTCAAGCGTAATTTATGTATCTCTTTATGCGGAAAAAGATTTGTTTGGTTTCCAGCACAATACAGCCCCAAACTAATTCGCAAATTGAAATTCCGAAGAGTAGTGAAATTGAGATGTCTGAAATAAAAGTTTTTCTTCGTTCAACAGTGATTAGCAGCAATCTTCTGTCTTTGCATTATTCATATGATTATCATTACTATATGGAGGAACATCACCGAGGTAATTACCATTGGTTACGTGATCAAGGTTTTTCGAAAGGTCGGATATTTGAACCTGACTGTGCAGCTTTGTTACCAGATTTAAGTAAGGCTATGGCGGTTTTTGATCACCGGATTCGAGTTATTGATTTAAATACATTTGAAGGCAAATTTAATGGGTTGCGGGTTGGAATTAGAAAATCTCCAAGCATTATATTTGCGGGGCAAAAACACATTGGCCTTTCTGCATCGAGAGATGTTCTACATTCAATATTAGAAAACCACTTTCGTCTTTTTGATAATTTAGCGCCATAGAAAAGAAAATTTGGGGATTTTTAATATTTCCGATTTGCATGCATCGCGATATAATCAAGTTGTCTGACAATTGAGCGCTGAACACGCCAACGCCACTCCAAAGCTTTGGTATTGGAGAAATCGAAATTACTAAACTTTCTTTAACTTAACCCGGAGTTCCTATGTATACAATTGATCTTACCGTTCATCCTGATCGCCGCAAACGTGCTCTGCAACGTGCTCGCGAGAGAAATATTATTATCCCTACTTTTGCCCATATGAAGGACCCATCCTTGATCCCCGACAAGTTCAAAGAAGAGTTGTCGTCGATTGGATTATGGGATGTGCACCCTCGTAATCTCTTCCGTATCAATTGGCACAATGAAGCCAAGACCAGCGGCGGTGGATTTGGTGGAGTAAATTATTTAGAACTACCATCATCTCTGACCGGTGTAGAGGCTCGGATCATTGTATTAGTGGGAAAGTGGTTCCCCACCGGTGCCCACAAGGTGGGTGCTGCGTTTGGCTGTTTAGCTCCTCGGTTGGTGACAGGTCAATTTGACCCCACTACCCAGAAAGCGGTTTGGCCCTCCACTGGTAATTATTGCCGAGGTGGTGCATATGATTCTGCTCTCTTGGCTTGTGAATCCATAGCGATATTGCCCGAGGAAATGAGCAAAGAGCGATTTGAATGGTTGGCTGATATTGCCGGTGAGACCATCAAAACCCCGGGATCAGAATCGAATGTTAAAGAAATTTTTGATAAATGTTGGGAATTACGCGCCACGGGTGAAGATTTGATGATCTTTAACCAGTTCGAAGAATTTGGCAATTACTTGTGGCATTATGAAATTACCGGACATGCGATGGAAGAAGTACTTCAGCAAGTCATGGGCCAGAATGATCGCTATCGCGGTATGGCCTCGGCAACCGGTTCTGCGGGTACAATAGCGAGCGGCGATTATATGAAGCAGCTTTTCCCGGATAGCAAGATAATCGCCAGTGAAGCTTTGCAATGCCCCACACTGCTCGAAAATGGTTACGGCGCTCACCGCATTGAAGGTATTGGTGATAAACACGTACCTTGGATCCACAACTCCAAGAACACGGATATGATCGTAGCAATTGATGATAATGCAGTCGTCAATATTTCAAGGTTGTTCAATGAAAAAGCCGGTCGTGAATATCTTGTGAAGCAAGGAGTTTCCGAAGACATCGTTGGTCAACTAGATTTATTAGGTTTCTCTGGTATCTCGAATGTGCTCTCCGCCATCAAGGCTGCGAAATATTATGAGATGGGCGAAAATGATGTGATGCTCACTGTGTTGACAGATTCGATGGAACTTTACCAATCTCGTATCCACGAAATGCACGAAGAATTTGGTGAATACTCAGAGATTGATGCCGCAGCTGATTTTTCCCGCTGGTTGCAGGGCGAATCAACTGATAATCTTGAAGAACTGCGCTATACCGACCGCCGTCGGATTTACCAACTCAAATACTTCACCTGGGTCGAGCAGCAAGGCCGCACCTATGAAGAAATTCAGGCTCAATGGTACCAACGAGATTACTGGACTGATTTCCAAAAACAAATTCCTGAAATGGATGCCTTGATCGAAGAATTCAATGCAGATGTGGGTTTAGCCTAAGGTTATTGTAATCAGAACATAAAAACGGGAGAGCTGAAGGCTCTCCCGTTTTTATGTTTGAAATTGAGGGGAGTGAATTTTGTGATCTCAGAATACCCATCTCAAATTCTCTGATAGAATTAATGTTCTCAAGGTGAAGGCTCATTACAATTACTTTGTGGCTATCTATTTGGGTTTGGTGAAGCTTTGTAAATGACGGTTCTAGCTGATTTAGTAACTGAACGAAACCTCCGTGATTTTGCTGGTTCTTCGATATACACTCGAGGGTCAGCCTATTTTCGTGCGGATCGGGTTCAGGTGAATTACGCCGACGAACAGGAATCTGAGTGCATTGTGCGGGGGACGAGTTATTACACCGTAACCCTTTGGCTGCACCAAGGAAACGATCTTGGAGCCACATGCTCTTGCCCTTATGCTGCCAATGGATGGTTTTGCAAGCATATGGTTGCGGCCGGTTTGGCAGTTGCCGATCATTTAGAGTATTACGAGGATCATCTATGGCGACCGCGCTTGGATACATTGATGGATGGTTTGCAAAGCAGATCGCGCAAGCACTCCAAACCATATTGGCTGTTTATTTCATTGCAGCGACAATCTTACGGTTGGAAGTTGCAGCCCCACCATCTGTGGATTGATCAAATCCCGGATGGGATATTGCCAAGAGATAACAGCGAATTGACCACTCAACTCCCCGATTTGGTGAAGCACAATCAATGGATTCTTGAGAAAACAAAAAATGGCAGCAAATATCAACAGACCGGCTGTCTGAATGGCGGAGATGAAGCTATTGCTTTTGCAAATCTCCTCATCCAGCAAAATAAGCAAAATGAGAATCGATATTATTATTACTATCAGAATGACCCCAACAATTTGACCATCCTACTGCCTGTGTTGGCGCGTGCCGGTTTGCCCCTTTATTTAGGTGATTACAGAAATCCACTTCGACAAAATCTTCGGCTATTTGAGAAACCTGCTGGTATTAGCTTCGCAATGGAACGAACAGACAGCGGTTTACAGTTGCGAGCAACCCTAAAAATTGAAAAGCAAATATTCGATACGGCTTCTTCCAGAGCAGAGATCCTCACAAATGATACTCATCCTTGGGTGATGGCAGGAGATCAAATTTTTCGCATCCATAGCAATGTTGAAGTTGAATATCTTTCTCCCTGGCTGCAAAATCCAATTTTGGAGATTCCTGCCGATCAGGAAGATCAATTCCTGGAAGATTACTTCCCCATTTTGGCAGAAAGAATCGAGATCGAGGGACCTGAAATTTCTTGGGAAGATGTGCAAGGAGAATCGGTAAAGAGACTTTACTTAACAGATGACGGCAATGAACTACAAGCCGAACTGCGCTTTGGTTATGGGGAGTACGAAGTCCCTTATGAGAAAAACCTTCCCAATCTTTCTGTTCGCCGAAAACAGGATAGCTGGACACTGCTGCGTATTCACCGTGATCCAGAAACCGAAGAAAAAACCTGGAGAGATGTCTCCTCAGCCCATCACGGTCTGAAGCGTTCCGGCGCTGAATATGCCGCTAATATATTTATACTGCGAGCCCGCGTACATCCCATCGATTTTTTGATGCGGCATGTACCCCGACTGACGAAAAACGGCTTTGAGATTTTCGGGGAAGAGAAATTAAAATCGGCGCGGGTCAACCGCAACCAACCTACACTCTCGCTCAATGTTTCCTCCGGTATCGACTGGTTCGACCTTCAGGCTGTGGTGAAATTTGGGGATGTAGAGGCTGCGCTCAGCGAAGTCCGCCGCGCCCTGAAAAAGAAGGAGCACTATGTCAAGTTGGCAGATGGCACCATTGGGGAGATCCCTGAAGAGTGGCTGCTGCGTTACCGTCATTTATTTGGCTTAGGTGAGCAAACCGAAGAGGGTGTGCGCTTGGACAACCACCATTTGGCCGTCATCGACCAACTTCTGGCGGAGGCCGACCGCGTGCAGTATGACCCAGAATTTCAACGCCGCAAGAAACGTTTGCTGGATTTTGGTGGGATCGAAACCAGAAAGTTGCCCGCCGGTTTTGAGGGAGAATTGCGTCCCTATCAAAAAGCCGGCTTTGACTGGCTGCACTTTTTGCATGATTACGAGTTTGGCGGATGCCTGGCAGATGATATGGGTTTGGGGAAGACAATTGAGACCCTGGTTTTTTTACAATCCATCAAAGAAAGCGGAGATGCAGAAAAACCTGCCTTGCTGGTATTGCCGCGTTCTTTGTTAGTAAACTGGCAGCGTGAAGCCGAACGTTTCACGCCCAATCTCAGTTATTACGAATATTTTGGTAATGAGCGCACGGTGGATTTTGATGTTTTTGATAAATACGATTTGGTCCTGACCACCTATGGCACCATGTTGCGGGATATTGACAAGTTAAGAGAATACCGTTTCCACTATGTAATTTTGGATGAGTCTCAGGCGATCAAAAATCCATTGGCGAAAACATCCAAAGCCGCACGATTGTTGAATACAGATCACCGTTTGGCGCTTACAGGAACTCCGGTTGAAAATTCTACATTTGAGCTTTGGTCCCAGTTTGCTTTTTTGAATCCAGGTTTATTGGGGAGCTTGGATTATTTCAAAAGTGAGTTCGGCAATCCCATCGAACGCCAGGGCGATGAAAATGCTTCTCAGTTTTTACGCAAGATAGTATATCCTTTTATCCTGCGGCGAACCAAAGCACAGGTAGCACCTGAACTGCCGCCGCGCACCGAACGGATTATTTACGCCGATATGGAACCGGCACAACAAAAATTTTATAATAAAACCCGAGATTACTACCGGGCGATGCTGTTGGGCGTAATCGAAGAAGAAGGCATGAACCATGCTCGCATGAAGGTACTCGAAGGTTTGCTTCGTTTGCGCCAGATCAGCAACCATCCCCGGCTCGTGCAGGAGAATTTTCGCGGCACTTCCGCCAAGTTTGAACTGCTCATTGAAACCCTGGAAACACTGCAAGCCGAGGGGCACAAGGCTTTGATTTTTTCCCAGTTTGTAAAAATGCTCACACTCGTGCGCAGCGAAATGGATTCCGCGAAAAATCCCGTATGTTTATCTTGACGGTCGCACTCGCAAACGTCAGGAGCGAGTGGACACTTTCCAGAATGATCCGGATATTCCCTTTTTCTTAATCTCTCTTAAAGCTGGTGGGGTTGGATTAAACTTGACTGCCGCCGATTACGTTATTCATATTGATCCCTGGTGGAATCCCGCCGTTGAAATGCAAGCCACAGACCGCACGCACCGCATTGGTCAGGATAAGCCAGTGTTCGTTTATAAACTCATCACCCGCGGTTCAGTTGAAGAAAAGATACTGCAATTGCAGGATAAGAAGAAAACGCTCGTTGAACAGTTGATCACAACCGAGAGCAGCTTCTTCAAGAGTATCACCACAGAGGATGTGAGAGTATTATTTAGTTGATCAGAGGCTGAAAACAGATGATGGATCACTTGCCTCAACCCAATTCGTTGATTTTGGTAGCTTTTATCCCCTCGCCACGCGATCTGTAAGTTGCCCGTGTTTTGGGCTGGTACCGCATCCCGCTGCGGACGGCTCCAAAGGTGGTATCTGTGGATTACCTGGCTTTTTATCAACCTGCATCATTTGGAGACCACAAATGGCGTATTGAGAAAATTGCGCCCGTGCAAGGACATGAGCTTGTTACCCGGGCTGAGTTGATCCTTGATGAGGCCGATCATCCCAAGGCCGGGGAGGAATATTTCAAGATTCAGTTGGGACCACTGGCGACTTTGCCCAGGCCAATCCGGGCAGAAAAATGGAAGCGCATCACTTAATGATATTTGGAGTACACAGTTAAACAAGATTGAATTCGATTGGGCATTTGCAGAAGCACTCAATGAACTCTTCGGTCCAGAAAATGAATTGAATGTTGATTACTTTTCATGGGCTGGATATGATACTTGGGGAGATTTTGATGGTGGTCCGCGGGATTATGATTCGCCGACGGATACAGAAATTGATAATCCCGAAACTTTTCCAGGTAGCTGGTCTTCTAATGGGTTGCCACCTTTCAACAGTGGAGAAACCTATTCCTTGGTTATAGACTTTGATTACGAATGGCTTACGTTTAGCACCGATTAATTGTCTGATGATTTTGGCATTGCATTATTTTTCGAAAATGGTTGTTCTCTTAATAAAATCTCTGTTCCTCGCTCTCTACCAACTCTTACTCCTGTTCCAGATCCGAATTAATTAACAGAAAGTGATTGAAATTTAGGTCAAAATGAAAACTGAAAAATTATCCCACGCAGAAATACTCCAACTCAAACGCTGGAATACACCTACCATCTACAATGGCTGGGAGCAGATTACCAAACATGTTATTGCACGCGAGTGCTTCAACCTCGAAGGAACCACAGATTTTATGCCCCAAATGGGACCGATGGTGGGTTATGCTGTTACCGTTATCATTGAGCCAAGTAATATTGCTCACAAGACAAATGTCGATGCCTGGTCAAATTATCGCCGCTATGTTGCTGAGCTGGTAGGTCCAAAAATCGTAGTGGTGCAAGATTTGGATAAACCAGGGGTGATCGGTTCCTTTTGGGGAGAAGTTAACAGTAATACGCATCGCGCGCTTGGATGTGTAGGCACAATTACAGATGGTGCGATCCGTGATCTGGACGAAATGATGAATGCCGGTTTCAAGGCTTTGGCTAGGCAGTTATGTGTTGGCCATGCCCACGTCACTCCTGTGCGTTGGAATTGCGATGTAGAAGTATTTGGCACGAAGGTTTACCCGGGACAATTAATCCATGCCGACAAGCACGGCTTCCTGGCAATCCCACCCGAAGATGAACCGAACCTCCTGGACGCGGCCATCTTTATGGATAAAAACGAATGCGATACTGTGATTCGCGCAGCACGAGAATCTGCTGGAAAAACAACGACGGAGTTGCTCTTGAGTCTGGATGAAGCAGGAGAGGCGTTTGCCAAAGCTGCCAAGCAGAAATTTGGTAAACCTGGGGAGTGGTAACGAAAATAGGCAGGTGAAATATCCCCCCGCCTATTTAAATGATCTATTGATGTTTTAAATCACCTGAAAATCACCGGCAAGAACATCCTTTTGAGAGTACCAGGGCTCCAAAATTCATCTGCACCTAAATCTGGAGGTGAGAACCGCGGCTCGCGGTCAATATCTTGGGGAATGTCCGTTGAAATCCCATTATCGATGGCAGCTGATCCACTTGTGAGGTGATAGCCATCGAGCGCAAACATTGGATCTCCTGCAAGCTGGTTTTGAATTGTTAATGTAGCTGTGAGTGATTTCTCGACATTCGAAATATTGTTATACCAAAGGATGCCATTGATAGTTGCTGTGTTGATAGATGTAACACTAATGCCAAGGGTGTGGGAAACGAGTATGGTATTGACTAAATTAACCTCACTGGGATACAGTGTTGGTGAACTTGCGTACTTATAGTGATCAACATAAACACCAATTTCATCTCCACCGGTATTGCTTGAAATTGTATTGTGATACATACTTACCTCGGCGCCCTCGATAAGGAGCCCTGATCCTTTATCATGGGCAAAATTGCCGGTGATGATATTGTTGGTCATCGTGACCGCGCTCATTCTGAGGATGAGACCGCCCCCATCTCTTTGTTGAGAGGTGTTTCCCGTAATAATATTGCCAATTAAAATCGCTTCGTCACTATTTTGGATGGTAAGTCCACCTCCGTTATACCGCGTTGTGTTTTCCGAAATAGTATTGTTTTCCAAGTACAAATTGCTGCTGCTGATGTCCAAACCTCCGCCATTGCTGTAGATGGATGAGTTATTACTGATGGTGTTGTTGATAAGAGAAACCTCACTGCTTTGGGCGAGAAACCCACCACCGGGTTGGATTGCTGAATTATCTGAAATATGACTGTTTCGAATATCTATATTACTAGCAAAGGAATAGATTGCTCCACCACTTGACCAAACTGCTGTCCCTGAAATGACCGCATGATTATCTAAGAACATACAATTATTGAAAGTGGCTTCACTCCGATATAAAAAGACGCCACCCCCAAGTGATGATTTCGGGGAGATATCAACAACCGCGGTGTTCGAGAAAATTTCAACGTTTTCCAGCACGACCTCCCCATAATTTAAATCAGATGCCGCCTCCCTGACGAGCTGTATTGCTGAAAACCTGAACATTATGGAGCGCTAAATTTGCGTTATCCGAAAAGATGCCTCCGCCTGCATCTGGATCGTCACCGGCACCCGATGGATATCCTCCGCCCAGGCCGGCAGCATCCCCACCGCTAAGGCGGACGCCCTCAATCGTGGCAGTAATATCCCCAGCAGCTTGGATAACCCGCCCTAGATTTTGAGCATCCAATAGGGTTGGATATGCGCCTGGGTTGGGGGGCGATGAGTAAAATTCATCGTATCCACCTTGTATCGTCAGGGATTCAGTTATTCCCACCAAATATCCTAAAGCGGCAACATCGGTGTCAGTGTATGTGCCGCCAGCAACCAATATCAAATCCCCAGGGGTCGCTGCGGATACGGCATCTTGGATGTTTGAAAAACATGGGGAATACTCTCCGCAAATCGGATCATTCGCAGAAACGTAGATTACCATTTCTTCTGCACGAGCTAATTTAGTTGGAAAATTAAATGATACTAGAAAAATAAATGCCAATCCAACCCCCAAAAATACTGTTATGACCACCAAAGATTTTCAAATCATACTCCCTCCCACTGTGCTTGAATTCTATAATTTTTCGTAATTACTCAGCTCCCCCCGCAATCCACAGGCTGAGCAGTAACAATGTTTCGAAATTACCTATTGATACAATAGCGAAATAAAATTCTAAAATCAATAGCTCTTTGTTGCCAAATTGAGATGTATAATTCAATTTAGGATTTGAAATTGGAGAATCTATAATGATTATAAAAAATGGAACCCTGATTACCGCCTCCGAAACCTACCGGACGGATATCCTCATCGAGGGTGAACAAATCAAAGCCATTTATGCGTATCGCCAAAGAGAATGGCATGCTGACGATGCTCCATGCTGAAAACGGCGATATCATCGAAGTGCTGGTTGCTGAGGCTTTAGCAGCAGGTCACATTTCTCCAGAGTGGCATGCACACACCCGTCCGGCGTGGGGCGCGGTCGAAACTGCGCTTCGTGGTTTTTCGATCGCCGCCGAAACAGGCGCACCGCTTTACCTAGTACATATGAATGTGGCTGGCGAAGTGGATATGCTGCGATACGCTCGTGAACAGGGTCTTCCTGTGATGGGTGAAACTTGTCCCCAATATTTATTCTTTACTGTTGATGATTTACGCCGTCCGGATGGCGCCAAGTGGATTTGCTCGCCGCCGATGCGTACTAAAGAAGATAACGCGCGTTTGTGGGAGGGAGTTGTCGAAAGCACGATCCAGGTGATGGGGACGGATCACTGCCCATTTTTCTATGATGGGACGCGACCAATCCAATATGAAGGGAAGAAGGTTGCCATCCCTGGTAAAGAACTTGGTGCCAATGATTTTACCAAAATCCCCAATGGACTCCCTGGTGTGGGAGACCGGATGCCGGTTTTATGGACGACCGGGGTCAGCAGTGGCAGAATCACACCAAACGAGTTTGTTGCACTTACCAGCAGCAACCCAGCCAAAATCTTTGGTCTGTATCCCCAAAAAGGCACGTTGGTTCCTGGAGCTGATGCAGATATCGTCATCTGGGATCCTAATCGCAAAGTCAAATATGGAGTGGCTCATTCTCATCAGCGCACTGACTACAATCTCTACGAAGGATTAGAGTTGACGGGTTTCCCTGAAAAAGTTTTCTTGCGTGGTAAATTGATCGTTGATGGCAACAAATGGCTGGGCAAACCTGGGATGGGTAAGTATCTCCATCGCAAACCTGATGCCGACATAATCTAACCCAAAATTCACGTTTATTTTTAACAAATCGAGTACAATCTGTATATAAATTGAAATCATCCCTTTCAGGAGAAATCCCATGACGGACCAAAAACCCCTTTTCTTTAAACCCGATCCCAGTGTTGGTTTTTCAGCTCAACGCCGAGAAGATGGTGGTATGAACTTGACTTTTAAAGATGTTTCCCATGAGACGTTAGCCCACTGGCATCAGTTTGCTGAGGAGCATTTACTCGGTTCGGATCGTTTGGTGCGAAATCTTTACGATTTGCGCCAGGTGGTCCATATTTCAAAAGAGGCAGTACAAGTCGCTGTGGAATTGAATAGCGATCCTTCAACGCGCAATATACGCTTGGCTGTTGTGGTCGCGAATGATGATGTTAGAGAAGCTATTCAAAAAGTTGGCGATCTGTCAACCAGCGGCGGTTCACGGATGGCAATTTTTACCGACATGGAAGAAGCCGAGGCATGGCTCAATCGTCCGATGGAGTCGATGATCTGAAAATCATCCGCGTAAGCGGATTTTGTAATTAATGCTCTCGTCACTTACGATCAATAATCATATATTTAATTGGGGTGCCCGCACTTACGTGATGGGCATTCTTAACGTTACCCCTGATAGTTTTTCAGGTGATGGCTTGCTGGCTGAGGATGATACTCTCGATGTCTCACTTGCCCAAGCCCAACAGTTTATCGACAATGGCGTTGATATTCTTGATGTGGGTGGTGAGAGTACCAGACCAGGCGCAAAACCCGTGAGCTCCGATGAAGAACTCAGCCGCGTAGTGCCAGTCATTCGGGCATTGAAAGCCGCATTTCCAGAAACGCTGATTTCTGTTGATACGTATCGATCTCAGGTAGCGCGAGCCGCACTCATCGCAGGAGCTCAAATCGTAAACGATGTTTGGGGTTTGCGCGCAGATCCAAATTTGCCGGCGGTTGTCAAAAAATTTGATGCTGGCGTTATCCTGATGCACAACCGCAGTAATCCCGCGAGTGTGGAAGTGCGTGAACAATTGGGAAATGCTTATATTGGACCTGAATATTACGATTTGGTTGGAGATGTGAAGCGGGAGTTAACTGAAAGTATCGAATTGGCCCTGAAAGCTGGAATTTCCAAAGAGAAGATAATTCTAGATCCTGGGATTGGCTTCGGAAAAACAGTCTCCCAAAATTTGGAGTTGATCGATCGCCTTGGAGAAATTCGGGAATTAGGGTACCCGGTACTCTTAGGTACTTCTCGCAAATCCTTTATCGGATACTCTCTTCATTTACCGCCGGAAGAACGCCTTGAAGGTACGGCCGCTACGATATCGGTGGGTATCACCAGGGGTGCGGATATTGTCAGAATACACGATGTCAGAGAGATGATGCGTATCGCGAAAATGACGGATGCGCTGGTGCGCAGGGGCTGAACTTTATTTGTAATTATAAGGAGAATTAAATGACCCAAGATTATTTCGGAGCAAAAGATATACTCAAAACTTCTTTTGGTGATTATGGCTTTTATCGTTTAGACAAATTGGAGCAAGACGGATTGACCTCGTTAGCCAAGTTGCCGTTCTCGATACGTGTGATGCTCGAATCGGTGCTGCGGCAATGCAACGGTCGTGAGATCACTCAAGATGATGTGCGCAATTTGGCTGGGTGGAAGCCGCAGGCGAAGAATCGGCCCAGTTTGCCCTTCCGGCCGGGCAGGGTCGTGATGCAAGATTTTACCGGTGTGCCCGCGGTTGTCGATTTGGCTGCCATGCGTTCTGCAGTCGTCCGTTTGGGGGGCGATCCACGTAAAATCAATCCTCAGGTCCCCGTCGATTTAGTAATCGATCACTCGGTTCAAGTAGATTTTTTTGCCAGTTCAGATGCTTTGCAACGCAATGCCGAATTGGAATTTCAGCGCAATCGTGAACGGTATGAGTTTTTGCATTGGGGCCAGAAAGCCTTTGATAATTTCCGAGTTGTGCCGCCTGCCACTGGAATTGTTCACCAAGTTAACCTGGAATTTCTCGCAGATGTGGTGTTGGCCCAAGACGTGGATGGTCAATTGCTGGCTTTCCCTGATTCTTTGGTGGGGACAGATTCGCACACAACAATGATTAACGGATTAGGTGTGGTTGGCTGGGGTGTCGGTGGAATCGAAGCTGAGGCCGCGATGTTGGGTCAGCCCATTGATATGATCACACCAGATGTAATCGGATTTAAGCTAAGTGGAGAGATGGTTGAGGGGGTAACTGCTACCGACCTGGTTTTACGAGTTGTCGAATTGCTCCGCCAAAAAGGGGTCGTTGGTAAGTTTGTCGAATTTTTTGGTCCTGGTTTAGATATGCTCTCCTTGCCTGATCGGGCGACAATTGCCAATATGGCTCCTGAATATGGTGCAACGATGGGGTTCTTTCCCGTCGATGAAGAAGCGCTGCGCTATATGCGCCTCACCGGACGAGCTGAAGAGTTAATTGATCGTGTTGAAGCCTATCTCAAAGAGCAACATCTTTTCCGAGCGGGAAATACACCTGATCCTGAATTTACAGATACTCTCGAACTCGATTTGGGAACCATCGAACCAAATTTAGCAGGCCCCAAACGCCCTCAGGACCGGGTGGCACTCAAAGATATGAAAGCCTCCTTCGAAACATTTCTCAAAGCACCGATTGGCCCGCAAGGATTTGGTCTTTCTGATGAGCAGGCTGATACCACCATCAAAGTTGGCACAAATGGCCATACGTTAGATATGTCCCACGGTTCGGTGGTGATCGCGGCAATAACTTCTTGTACAAATACATCCAATCCCTCGGTAATGGTGGGAGCTGGATTGGTTGCTCAGAAAGCAGTTGAGCTCGGCTTAGAGATTAAACCATTTGTGAAGACGAGTTTGGCACCTGGTTCAAGGGTAGTCACCGAATATCTCCAACATGCCAATTTGCTCGAACCGTTAGCAGCATTAGGTTTCAATGTGGTCGGCTATGGTTGTACGACCTGTATTGGCAATTCTGGACCTTTACCCGGCAAGGTGGTTGAAGCCATCAACGAAGGTGATTTGGTAGCGGCTGCGGTGATTTCTGGGAACCGCAATTTTGAAGGCCGCGTAAGTCCACATGTACGCGCGAATTTCCTTGCTTCCCCACCTTTAGTTGTGGCATATGCTTTGGCAGGTACGGTGAATATTGATCTTAATTCGGAACCAATCGGGAATGACAAGAACGGTAATCCGGTTTATCTCAAAGATATCTGGCCGTCTTCGAAAGAGATTTTTGATACTATCGCAAAAAGTGTTACCCCCGAGATGTTTTTATCTCAATATGCCGATGCTTATACGGGCAATGAGACTTGGAATCGGATTTCTGGTAGTGATGGTGATGTATACCAGTGGGATGTGGATTTATCGTATATTCATGAGCCTCCTTTCTTTGTCGGAATCACCTCTGAAATCCCGGATATTGAGCCAATTGAAGGTGCACGCGTCCTGGCTCTTTTGCGGAATTCGATTACCACAGACCATATCTCCCCAGCAGGTGCAATTCCTGCCGATGGTCCTGCTGGAAAATATCTGCTTGATCAGGGCGTTCAGGTGCGAGATTTTAATTCTTTTGGTTCCCGAAGAGGCGATGACCGTGTGATGACGCGAGGTACTTTTGGAAATATCCGGTTGAAAAACCAGCTTGTTCCTGGTGTTGAAGGTGGATACACAAGGTTTTTGCCAACCGGAGAAACGTTGGCGATTTTTGATGCAGCTGAGAAATACAAAATAGCTGGTGTTCCGCTGGTTATCCTAGCTGGCAAGGAATATGGCACAGGTTCAAGCAGAGATTGGGCGGCCAAGGGCACCTTGTTATTAGGCGTAAAAGCTGTGATTGCAGAATCCTATGAAAGAATTCACCGTTCAAATTTAGTGGGAATGGGTGTGCTTCCGCTGCAATTTAAAGGTGGCCTGAATGCTGAAAATCTGGGACTTAATGGTACAGAAACTTTCGATATCCTCGGATTGAACAACGATTTGAATCCTCAAAGTGAGATCACAGTTAAAGCGAGAAAAGCGAATGGACAGACAATCAATTTCCAGGCAATCGTAAGGCTGGATACGACGATTGAAGTTGAATACTATCGTAATGGCGGGATCTTACACACAGTCCTACGCGATATGCTCTAAAAACAAATCGCCAAATCCAGCTAGACGTTAGTCCTAAAACTCCAGCAAAAAATACTCAAAATCACTTGCAACTGCGAGTGATTTTGAGTTATGCCATTTGATATAACGCTTTGAAACCGTGCTTAAAGAAAATGAACCAGAACAAGCATAGGAAAAGTGAGAGATTTCTTATACTGATCTTATAGATTTGCGGTAAAAATAGGATGTTGAAATTTTAATCTGGAGGAGAAAAATGACCGAAAACCAACCCATTGCATTCAAGGCAGAGATTAAACAACTTCTAAATATTCTGATCCATTCTTTATATACGGATCGCGAAATTTTCTTGCGTGAGCTAATTTCTAACGCCTCAGATGCACTCACCCAAATGCACTTTGTTTCTTTGACAGAGCGCGAAGTATTTGACCCTGATGCTGAACTTAAAATCCATATCAGCGTTGATGAGGAAGAAAAGATCATAACCGTTATGGATACTGGTATTGGTATGACCCAGGATGAATTAGTTCAAAACCTGGGAACGATTGCCCAATCGGGTGCGCGCGGATTTCTTGATGCCGCGGAAGAAGGAGATGATCAACAATCTCTCGTTGATGTGATTGGTCAGTTCGGTGTCGGTTTTTATTCTGTTTTCATGGTGGCCGAGTGGGTGCGAGTGACTTCGCGATCTTATCAACCAGAAGCTGAAGCCGCTTTTTGGTATGCCACCGGGGGTGACACTTTTGAAGTGGGCACTGCTGAAAAAAGAGAGCGTGGCACCACCATCGAGGTCAAGCTGAACACCGAATTTGAAGAATTTGCCGGAGAATACCGATTACGTGAAATCGTCAAAAAGCATTCGGATTATGTTGCCTATCCCATTTATATTGGTGAGAGTGAAGAACAAGTCAATACTCAGACCGCCCTCTGGCGGCAAACGCCTCGCGAGGTAGAAGATGATCAGTACAATGATTTTTATCGCCAGCTGACCCTGGATTTTGAACCTCCCCTCGACCATATCCATTATGTCGTGGATGCACCACTTCAAATGTACGCTCTCCTTTACGTCCCTTCGAAAATGGATCGCGGGATGTTTTCGCTGCGCAAAGAAGATGGCTTGAAGCTTTATGTGCGCAAAGTACTCATCCAAGATTACACTTCCAATTTATTGCCGCGTCATTTCCGCTTCATGCAGGGTGTTGTCGATACTGAAGATTTGCCCCTCAATGTCTCTCGTGAGACCATTCAGGATAATCCGTTAATTGCCAAGTTACGCAAGGTTCTCACCAATCAAGTGGTGAACAAACTTAAAAGTATGGCTCAAAATGATCCCGAAGCCTATGCCGGTTTTTGGGAAAACTTTGGTATGTTCATCAAAGAAGGTATAGCTGCCGAACCTGGGGAAAGTGAGAATTTAGCCCCTATGGTACGTTTTCACACCACTGCTCAATCAGAAAGTTGGGTTTCTTTTAGTGACTATGTTCAGCGGATGAAAGATGGGCAGGATAAAATCTACTTCATCCTGGGCGATGAAGATCGCTCTGTGGTCCGCAGTCCCCATTTGGATTATTTCCGCGAAAATGGTTATGAAGTGGTAATGTTTACTGATCCGATGGATTCCTTTATGTTGATGGGATTGCGCAAATATCGTGACTTTGATCTTGTAAATGTTGCTTCCCCAGATTTGGAACTCCCAGATGCTGATCAGAAACCCGAGGATGAACCTCAACCTGATAAGCTTCCTGATTCTGAATTCGACAATCTCGCAGAACGTTTCAAGGCTCAATTAGGTGAGCGCGTTACAGATGTTCGTGCCACTGACCGATTGCGAAATTCGGTGGCTCGCCTGGTGGACCCGGAGGGCACAATGGATCAAGAGATGCAGCGTGTTTATCGTTATCTTGAACGCGAATACGAGGTTCCCAAAAAAGTACTCGAACTCAACCCGCGACACCCAATTGTTGCCAAGCTCAGTGAACTACAAGATGGCGATGAGCTTGGGGAAGAGATCATCGAGCAAATTTATGATAGTGCCTTATTGATAGAAGGATTGCACCCTGACCCGGCATCGATGCTCCCTCGCATCCAAGATTTAATGGAGAAGGCTTTAGGTTAAGTGAGTGCAAGGATTGTCTAAGAATTATTTACATAAAAATACGTTAAAAAATGTCGCTTGCACTGAACAAAAAAACTCAGTTTCTTTGGGAAACTGAGTTTTTTTCTGGGAGTTGATAATTGCCTACCACATCTTGGGTCTCTCCCAAACTGGTTGTAACTTGGTTCAGATTGGCGGTCATGTTGAACTTCGGCAACTAAATCCAGTTCTTCTGTTTTGAGCGTTTCTGCGTCGCCACCGACAAGGTTTATGATTCCCATAATTCCATATTCGTTGAAAGAACGTTCCCTCAGGAATAATACGCAACTTGAACTCTAACCAATCCTAATTTTCAATTTCTAACCTTATGACCCATATCCTTATCACCAATGATGATGGCGTAACGGCCCCTGGTTTATTAGCTCTGGCTCAGAAAATGCAGAAACTTGGCAAAGTAACCATACTGGCACCAGATAGAAACTGGTCTGCTTCGGGACATGTAAAAACGATGCACCGCCCTTTGCGAGTGAAAGAAGTGGTTCTCTCAGATGGGACTACGGCTTTCGCCAGTGATGGTGCGCCTTCCGATTGTGTAGCCCTAGCCCTGTTAGGTTTGGTCGAGGAACCAATTGATCTCGTCGTTTCTGGGATCAACCCTAACGCGAATATCGGTCATGATATTACCTACTCAGGAACAGTGACAGCAGCTATGGAAGCTGTGATTGGCGGAATCCCTGGAGTGGCAGTTTCTTTGGATTCCCCCGAGAACCATCTAGAATTTCTGGATTATGCGCCTGCGGCTCGCGCAGCTCAACGCGTGGTAGCGCAATTATTAAAGTCTGGGCTTTCCCTCTCAAACTGTGATAAACATCAATGTGCCATATTTAAAGGACGAGGAAATCCAGGGCCTGTTGATCACTCGCCAAGGTCAGCGTGTTTACAGGGATCAATTGGATCGCCGTAAAGATCCGCGTGGTAAGTCTTATTACTGGATTGGTGGGGAGGCCCCAGTGGGGGTGGTTGAGGCTGGCACAGATTATGGTGCTATCAAAGGCGGCTATATTTCAATTACACCCCTTCAATTGGATATGACAGCATATCAAGCCCAAGGCCTATTACACAAGTGTTTGATCGATTCAAGTTAGATTCTACTTTTTTGGGGAGAATAATAAAAATTTTGCTACTTTAAAAAAATACTAGCTACCCGACAGTTTTTAGCTGTTGTCGGTCGAGTGTCCTGTCAAAGGCATATCGCGACCCCGAACGGCGCAAAAACAGGTTTCGATACGGCTTTAAAACCTACTCAACCAGCGTTTTGACTGGCTGATTTCAAAAGTTTCCGGTAAGTAGAAAAAGTATTAATTCCTAAATTGGTGCTTGACTTTGACTTGCCCCGATATGTTGGACCACACACTAAGATAGTCCAACCAATTGATTCTGGGAAGGCACTGCCGTTAAGCTGATTGCGCAAAATCCCCCGGTGATGTACCGGCTCTTCAACCCGGTGCCTGACAACATCATCTTCAAAGATTTTGGCCCGGTGCAGCTTTTCAAGAGCGCTTTCACCCAGAGCTGGGGCCGCGTGCTCGACTTTATCAAAGGCAGCCGCGAGACCCTCTAATTAAAAGATCCTCCGCTATGGTGGTTCACGGCCATTCTGATACACTGAATGCTACGATGGTAATGATGATCTTGCACTGCGCTGATTGGATCAAAGCGAATAGAATCAGCCATTGAATTCTAATAGAGGTGAGATCCTTCCAGTATCCTGAACAATGTTGAAGGATGAGGCTTGGTTTAAAAAAAGCATTTCACCACAAAATCCGTATCCTGAATAAATCTGATGTTTCAAAAACCTGAGTGCTCACCGTCCCAGGTCACGCCGCGTTAGGCGTAATCTGTGGTTAAATAAGGCCTGGAGATGATTATGACGAAACCTAAAGTATTTGTCACACGCCATTTACCCCAAATTGCCCGCGAAAAATTAGAAGAATCTTGTGACTTGTGGATCTGGGATTTCGAGCACCCACCTCCATATGAAACACTTTTGCAAAATATTGAAGATAAAGCCGGTTTATTGTGTTTGCTGACTGACAAAATTGATGCCAAACTGATAAATGCAGCGCCAAATTTACGAGTTATCAGCCAGTGTGCTGTTGGATTTGATAATGTTGATGTGAAGTATGCATCTGAGCGAGGGATTGCGGTGGGCAATACCCCCGGAGTACTCACGAATGCTACCGCAGATTTTACCTTTGCCCTTTTGATGTCTGCCGCTCGAAATATTGTAGAGGGGATGGATTATGTGCGTGGAGGTAAGTGGGAAACCTGGGGATTGACAACTTTGCTGGGTCGAGATGTGTTTGGAGCAACCTTAGGAATTATCGGTCTTGGACGAATTGGGCAAGCCGTTGCTAAGCGAGCGTGTGGATTCGATATGCGCATTTTGTATACTGATCAACATCGTAACCAGGAAGCGGAGGATAGCCTGAAGGTTGAATATCTTCCCTTAGATGATTTGCTCTCCAGCTCTGATTTTGTGTCACTACATGTTAACTTAACCGAGGAGACCAGCGGCTTGATTGGTGTACGGGAGTTTGCATTGATGAAGCACACTGCTATACTGGTCAATACCTCCCGCGGTCCAGTGGTAGACTCCGAAGCGTTGTACGCAGCCTTAAATACCCGACAAATTGCCAGTGCTGCCCTCGATGTCACTGATCCCGAGCCGCTACCACCCGACCATAAACTGCTATCTCTCCCGAATTTAATTGTAGCACCGCATATCGCCAGCGCAACGGTTACTTCCCGCACACAAATGGCTTTGATGGCAGTGGACAACTTGATTGCAGGTGTTCAGGGTAAAAAATTGCCTTTCCAGGTCAACAAATCTGCAATCGACTCTTGACAAAAATAATATTTTCCATAAAATTACGCCCAATGTTCAGACAACATTTTTTCCTGCCCATCAAACTTGATCGCCCAGGAGCTGCCAGCTCCCTTGGGCGATTTTTCTGTCCAGCTAAATAATAGAATTGTAGAGCCATTCGTGGCTCTATTTTTTTGCCAATATCAAATATATGGAAAGAAATAAATGAAACTCCCCGGACTGATTGACGCTCACGTACATTTACGTGAACCCGGTCAAACTCATAAGGAAGATTTTTCCAGCGGCACAGCTGCCGCACTTTCAGGTGGTGTCACCACTGTCCTGGCGATGCCCAACACGAACCCGCCGCTGGCGGATGCCAAGTCCTTTCAACTTGCCCTGGACGCTGCTGCTCAGAAAGCCTGCTGTGATTATGGGATATTTGCAGGCGCAAACCTGACCAATGCTGCGGAAATCTCCGATGTAGCTTCCAAGGCTGCCGGACTAAAAATGTATTTGGATGTTACCTTTGGCCCGCTACTACTTGACGACACTACCGCCTGGATGGATCATTTCGAACATTGGTCCTTGGATCGTCCAATTGTTGCCCACGCTGAAGGTGCCAATATCCCGGCACTGATCTTTGTCGCAAATTTATTTAATCGACCCGTACATATTTGCCATGTGGCCCGAAAGAAAAGAGATTGAAATGATCCGCGCCGCCAAAGAGAAAGGTTACCCGGTGACTTGTGAAGTTGGACCGCATCATCTCTTTCTCTCAACAGACGATTTTGACGATCTCAGTCATAATGGCAAATATCCAGGGCGTAAAGAAGTCCGTCCCCGGCTGGCAACACCCGAGGATCAGCAGGCATTGTGGGATAACTTGGAATTCATTGACTGTTTTGCTACCGATCACGCCCCACACTTGCTCAAGGAAAAAGACAGCGAAAATCCCCCTCCGGGATTTCCGGGTGTGGATGCCGCCCTTCCATTGTATTTGACGGCTATCCATGTGAACCGCCTGTCTCTCGATGATATCATCGCCAAAATGTACACAAATCCCCGCAGGATTTTTGGACTTTCCGTACAACCTGAAACCTGGGTGGAGATTGATCCTGAAGTTGAGTATATACTTTTTGGAGCGAACTCTCTTTCAAAATCCAGGTGGACGCCTTTCGAAGGCTGGCAAGTCAAAGGCCGGGTGGAACGGGTAGTTCTGCGTGGTCAGACTGTTTATGAGAATGGAAAAATTCTTGTCAAACCTGGATATGGACAAAATGTTCGCGACATACCGAGTATATAAGTTTAATCTTTTATTTACCTTCTAAAGGAGAAAATTATGGCTACTTATGTTCCATCCCAATCTCGAAATTCGCACCTACCCTTTGGTGATCAACGCACAGCGCCCTGGTATGGCCAGGATGTGCTCTCGGTCACGCAGTTCAATCGGGAAGATCTGGAATATATTTTTGCAGTCGCACATGAAATGCGCGTCATGGTTGAGCGTATCGGCACCTTTGATTTGCTCAAAGGGAAAATTTTGGCAAACCTTTTCTACGAACCTTCCACACGGACATCAGCCAGTTTTACGGCTGCCATGGAGCGGCTCGGAGGTTCGGTGATTCCAATTAATCAAGTGACCTTTTCTTCGGTGTCAAAAGGTGAAAGTCTTCCGGATACCGTTCGTACGCTGGAGTGCTATGCAGATGTGGTTGTGTTGCGGCACCCTGAGGTTGGCTCGGCAGCGCTGGCGGCTAAACATGCCCGTAAACCAGTGCTCAACGCCGGCGATGGTGTTGGAGAACATCCTACGCAGGCTTTGCTGGATGCCCTGACGATTAAGGAAGAACTTGGTCACCTAGATGGTTTGACAGTGACGATGCTGGGTGACCTCAAAAATGGACGGACAATCCACTCGCTTTCGCGGTTGCTCTCGCTTTACAAGGTAAAACTCAATTATGTGGCCCCTGATATTTTACGGATGCCCCGTGAATTGATCGCAGAGCTAGATGCCAAAGGCGTTGAGCAGTACGAAGCGGTCTCCCTTGAAGAAGTCCTGCCCGAAACCGATGTGCTCTATGTAACCCGCGTACAAAAAGAACGCTTTGAAAATCCGGATGATTACGAAAAGGTCTCGGGTGCTTATGTTGTAGACCCTGAGATTATGAAATTCGCTAAGGACCGCATGATTGTGATGCACCCCTTGCCCCGAGTTAACGAAATCAGCATGGATTTCGATGACGATCCCCGCGCCGCTTACTTCCGCCAAATGGAATACGGCCTGTATGTGCGGATGGCGCTATTGGCGATGGTACTGGGTAAGGCGTAGCATGCGAAGACCTATCCGCGCCCCACACTCTGTGCACCGTACTACGTACATAAAATGATGAACTCTTTCTTTTCTCGACTTGAATTTAGAATCCGTGCGATTGACTCGCTGTTGTGTGTCGGCCTTGACCCGCACCCGAGTGACTTGCCGGAATTTACGGCTAAATGCGTCAAGGAATTTTGTCTACGCCTGATCGAGGCGACCGTTGATTTGGCCGCGGCCTATAAACCTAATGTCGCATTTTTTGAAGTCTTTGGCCCTGAAGGAATTGCAGCTCTACAGGAGGTAATTGAAACAGTGCCTGATGGGATTCCCGTAATATTAGATGCCAAGCGCGGTGACATTTCCTCAACGGCACAAGCATATGCACAGGCGGTGTTCAAAACGATGGGTGCGGATGCGGTCACAATCAATCCATATCTGGGCAAAGATGCTGTTGATCCCTTTATTTTAGACCCTTCCAAAGGCGTTTTCATGCTATGTAAGACCTCCAATCTGGGGGCATCTGATTTCCAGGATCTGCATGTGACTGTAGACCGGGAACTGACCACAAAATTAGTCTCCACCTCGCGTCTCCCATGCGTTTATATGAGTACGTTGCCCAGTTAGGCCAAATATGGAACACCAGCAATAATTTAGGGCTGGTCGTTGGGGCAACTCAGCCCAATTCTCTGGCGCAGGTTCGTTACGCAGCACCCGATTTGTGGATTTTGGCTCCTGGTGTGGGTGCTCAGGGTGGAGAACTAGGTGCGGCCCTTAGGGCCGGATTGCGCGCCGATGGATTAGGTATGTTGATCCCAGTTTCGCGTGGTATTTCCAGGGCTGCTGATCCGCGTCAGGCAGCGCTAGAGTTACGTGATCGCATCTATGAAGAAAGGCAAGTTATAGCTCGGGAATTTTCAAGAAATAGGAAAACTGATTCCGGTTTACCAAGTAAGGATTTAAGGGCCCTGGCTGTAGGTCTCCTAGATGCGGGCTGTATCCAATTTGGGAGTTTCACCCTCAAATCTGGGATTATTTCGCCAATTTATATCGATCTGCGCAGACTCTCTACATATCCAAATCTTTTGTCCTCTGTAGCTGAAGCCTTTATTAAAAGTCCTCCAGGATTTGAAGTTTGATCAACTCGCTGCACTGCCATATGCCGCCATGCCGATTGGAACCGCGATCAGTTTGCTGGGAGGGTGGCCGATGGTCTACCCCCGCAAGGAAACTAAAACATACGGCACGAAAGCGCAGATTGAGGGAGTTTATACCGAAGGGCAGAAAGTAGTCGTCATCGATGATTTGATTTCCACTGGGGGCAGCAAATTCGAGGGTATCGAGAAGCTCGAAGCTGGCGGATTGGAGATTGAAGACGTGGTTGTTTTGATCGATCGCAGTTCGGCTGGTGCTGCAGATCTCCTCGAACGAGGCTATCGACTCCACTCGGTGCTAACAATAGCAGATTTGCTTTCCTGTTTTGAGCATACAGGGGAAATTGAGCCGCAAAAGATTAGAGAAGTACGGGAATTTCTGATTTCGTGAATATATACCCAACGATTTTCCGACCTCTGCTATTTCGCCTCGAACCAGAGAAAGCTCATAGCTTAACCATCCAGTTATTACGCCTGGTTGGAACTTTTCCACCGGCTAACGCTCTATTAGATCGGATGTACTCTGCGCATAGCCACGACGGCGAATCTAATTTAACCGAAGGCGTTGGCCAAGGGATAGAAGTGTTTGGCTTGCGGTTTCCAAATAGAATTGGGTTGGCTGCGGGATATGATAAAGATGGCCTGGCTTGGCGGGGATTAAGATCTTTGGGATTTGGGCATATCGAGGTGGGAACTGTGACCCCGAAGTCTCAGGATGGGAATCCTAAGCCTCGGGTATTTCGGATCCCAGAGGAACAGGCCGTTATTAACCGGATGGGATTTCCAGGGCGAGGCGCAGAATTTGTAGCGAAACAATTGGCGGGCAACAAATCATTCTTGCCTACAGTAATCGGGGTCAATATTGGTAAGAATAAAGAAACACCCAACGAAGAAGCTGCCAAAGATTATCTATACTTACTTGAAAAATTCTCACCATTGGCAGATTATCTGACGGTGAATGTCAGTTCACCAAATACAGTGGGTTTGCGTCGTTTGCAAGCGCGCGATTATTTAGAAAATTTACTTAAACAGCTCGCTGTCAAACGTAATGAAATGCCTAATCAACGGCCGATCCTGGTAAAACTGGCGCCAGATTTGAGTGATGATGAATTGGATGATGCTTTAGCGGCAATCACCACCAGTGAAATGGATGGCGTAATTGCTACCAATACCACCATTGGGCGAGAGGGGGTAAACTCACCTGTGAGGCTCGAATCAGGCGGGCTTAGCGGGAAACCTCTCACTTTCATGAGTAGGGATATGGTTCAGAAAATTTACCAAAGAACGATGGGTGAATTGCCCGTTGTTGGTGTGGGTGGAATTATGAATGCAGAGGATGCTAAAACTATGCTCGATTCTGGAGCTAGTCTGATCCAGTTATATACTGGTTTGGTCTATGCAGGTCCTGGATTGGTAAAAAATATTTTGCAGGACTTATAAATCAGAGTGCTATAACAAAAGAAGCTGGTTATCCACCAGCCTCTTTTAGTGTTTTCTTATATCAACTAACGGTGTGATGCTCTTAGTATTAACAGGAACAGGTTGATGAAATCCAGATACAGCACCAGTTCATCGCTAGCAGGAAATTTTTCAGACATTGGTACTCCCTTCCACTAAATCTCATTGAAAATATAATAACTGCAGCCAGCTTAGAGCTTTATTTGATTTTAATAAGGTCCTTGCGATTCCCCATATCTGCTTACTCGTCACGACGATTTTAAATAATTGCGCATAATAAAGTTGGCATTGATATGGTTTGCGCAGTATAATTCTGGTATACCAGTTAAAGGTCAATCATATGATGTCCATCGAACCAGAAATCTCTTTGGCCGATCAGGCTTACAAGCGATTACAATCAGAAATCCTGACTTGTGTTTTGACACCAGGTCAGATTGTTTCAGAACGTGAACTTGCGGGTCAGTATAAGTTCAGTAAAACCCCCATCCGTGAAGCGCTTGCTCGAACCTGTTTTGATGGCCTCACGCAGCGGCTTCCGGGACGGGGGTATATGGTTGCGCCAATCACAGTAAAAGATATTCGTGATCTTTTTGATTTACGCATGATCCTTGAAACTGCTGCGGCAGAGCGAGCAGCTCAACAACCTTCTTCAGAGTTGATTGCCTGCCTGCGTCAAATGTCAGAAGTTAAATATGAGCCAGATGAACCCGAAACCCATATTTCTTTTTTGAAGACCAATCGGGATTTCCATCTTGCTTTGGCCAGTGCGGCGGCAAACCGCCGTCTTGTTGTGATGATGGACGATCTATTCAACGAAATGGAGCGATTGTTTCACCTGGGATTGCGGCTGCGTGATAGCAGCGAAGAGATGCGCGTTGAGCATAGTGAAGTTGTTGCTGCTCTCGAGCTTGGAAATGTTACCCAGGTAAGGGCCGTGTTAGCGGAACAAATTATCGCCTCCCGGGACCGCATACTTGAAGCCATTTTGCATGGAGAAATTGAAGCCATTCGATTAAGTTAAACACGTATTATCACCAATAAGAATTAACTTAAGGAGGATCCGTTCCATGGGAGATTCCCATACCCATTTCAATGCTGAAAACCAGAATGAAGCCTACAAAGCTTTTAAAGATAATTACCCTTGCTATCTTTCTACCCAAATACTCGATGAACTGCGTGCGCGGGAATATGCCCGTCTCGATGAGCAAGGTCACGTGTATTTAGATTACACAGGGAGTGGATTGTACGGCACATCCCAGCTTCAACAGCATATGGCCTTGCTTGAGCAAGGCGTCTTTGGCAATCCGCATTCCAAGAATCCAACTTCTCTCGCTATGACCCATCTTGTGGAACAGGCCCGCAAATCTGTATTTGATTTCTTCAAGGCCTCCCCCGATGAATATGTGGTCATATTCACTCCTAATGCCAGTGGTGCGCTTAAACTAGTGGGTGAAGCTTATCCATTTGCTCCAGGGGGACAATTCTTAATCGCCTTTGATAATCATAATTCTGTCAACGGCATTCGAGAATATGCGTGCGAAAAAGGTGCTAAAGTAACTTATCTTCGCAGCCTGCTGCCTGAACTCAGACTTGATGAGGCTGAATTGGCCGTTCAACTCGATCAAATCGAACTTGATAGCTTCAATCTATTTGCATATCCGGCCCAGTCTAATTTCTCTGGTGTACAGCACTCCTTAGACTGGATTGCTAAAGCTCAAGCTAAAGGATGGCATGTCTTGCTTGATAGCGCGGCATTCGTCCCCACGAACAGTCTGGATTTAAATAAGTGGAAACCGGATTTTGTCCCGCTGTCGTTTTACAAGATGTTTGGCTATCCGACTGGGGTGGGTTGTTTGCTGGCTCGCAAAGATACCCTAAAGACATTGAAGCGCCCCTGGTTTGCGGGAGGTACGATTTCGATTACGTCTGTCCAGGGCGAGGGGTGGCATTACCTCTTGGAAGATGAAGCCGGATTTGAAGACGGCACGATAAATTTTCTAAATCTACCCGCCATTGAAATTGGATTGCGTCATCTCGCCACATATGGAATGGATACCATCCACGAGCGGGTTACTTGCCTTACCAGTTGGTTATTGGAACAAATGGCTGAAATTCAACACAGTAATGGAACGCCCCTAGTCGAAATATTTGGTCCCAACAAGATGGATGGGCGAGGGGGTACGATCTCATTCAGCTTGGATGACCCAGATGGAAATCAACTCGATTACCGAAAAGTTAAATCCCTCGCTAATCGTGAAAATATCTCCCTCCGCACGGGCTGTTTTTGTAACCCCGGAAGCGGAGAAATTGTCCATCTTCTCACACAAGAGGAGATGGCACAGGCTTTCAATCGTTCTTCGGCATTATCCTTTGATGAGTTTTTTGATTGGGCTCGCAATGAGTATGGCCGAAATCCAAGCACCATAAGAGTTTCCGTTGGTATTGCGACAAATTTCTCAGATATCTATCGTTTGATGGCATTCTTGCAAACATTTATAGATAAACCGGAATCTGAGATTGAAGCTGTCGAGGTTGAATATATCCGCTACAATACAATGAGGGATAGTGCTTGATTCTCTGGTGAAATGAGATTTACAAAGATTTTTCCCCGTAATTCAGAAAAAAACAAATCTCCCGAGGTTGGTGGAGAGATTAGGATTGTTCGCACCAGTTGCCCGGCACATAATTGTGGCGGGCGCTGTCTTTTAGTTGCGCATATTCAAGATGGTAAGATTGTCCGGCTCAATTCGGATGACCGCGAATATGATGAAATAGATCAGCCGAGGTTGCTGGCTTGTGCACGTGGGAAAGCCTATCTTAGACGGCAGTATCACCCTGATCAACTCACGCAACCCCTCAAGCGGGTGGGACAGCGTGGCGAGGCTATATTTGAACGTATTACCTGGGATGAAGCATACGATCTAGCTGCATCTGAAATTAACCGGGTTATCGAAAATTATGGCAACGAAGCTTTGTTAGTGCCTTATGGTACGGGGGCTTACAGCAGTACTAATGGCTCTCACCTTGCCCGACGATTATTCAATTGCTATGGCGGCCATCTGGATACCTACAACAGTTATAGCTGGGCGTGCATCAATGTCGCGACACCAACGGTGTATGGAACCCGTGTGACGGGAAATCAGCGCCAGGATTGGGTGAACAGCCGGTATATCCTGATGTGGAGCTGGAACCCCGCTGAGATGATCGACGGTACCAACAGTGCCTATTTCATCAAAAAAGCACGCGAAAATGGGGCTAAGGTTATTTGCATCGATCCCCGTAAAACACTCAGCGCAATTGGTCTGGCCGATGAATGGATACCGATCCGCCCAGGGACGGATACAGCCATGATGTCCGCGATGGCTTTCGTGATGGTGACTGAAAATCTGCACGCCGCCGATTTTATCGGAACCCATTGTGTCGGATTTGACGAAACGCAAATGCCAGCCGGCTGCAAAACTGAGGAAAGCTATAAGGATTACTTGCTGGGGACCAAGGACGGTGTAACAAAAACACCTCAATGGGCTGAAACCATCACCGGCGTACCCTGGGAAAAGATCACCCAAATTGCTCGCGAATATGCCCAAATCAAACCGGCGATGCTCTACCAGGGTTATGGCATGCAACGTCGGGCCTATGGCGAGCAGGCCGTTCGAGCAGGATGCGTGTTGGCAGCGATCACCGGAAATGTGGGTATTTCGGGGGGCTGGGCCAGCGGATTGGCCCTCCAAGCTCCAGATGGCGGCGTTTTATGGAATGCTTTCCCATTAGGACAAAATCCGGTAAAAGCTCAAATTCCAGTAGCTGCCTGGGATCAAGCTGTATTAAACGGTAAAAACCTGAAAGTAGATGATGGACTGCTTGGTGCCGATCAACTGCAAACCGATGTAAAGCTTATCTATGCGGTGGCCACAAATTGCCTGATCAACCAGCATATGAATATCAATCGCAGTGCTAAAATCCTTGCTGATGAAACCCTGGTTGAGTTTCTCATGGTGCAAGACCAATTCTTAACACCCACCGGTCGTTTTGCGGATTTGATTCTACCAGCCTGTACGGCTTTTGAGACATTTGGGGTGCAGGATGGCTGGAAATATGGCGAAGAAGTTCTACTAATCCCCAAGATGGTGGAGCCCTTAGGAGAATCGAAAAGTGATTATAAAATTTGTTCAGAGTTGGCAGAACGCCTGGGGATTGAGGGTCAATACACCGAAGGTCTAGATGAGCGCGGTTGGGTGAGCCGCATCCTAGAATATTATCGCGCGACCCGGTATAAGGATATTCCCTTGGTGGATGAATTCGAGGTCAGTAATATTGGGGCTTACCGCCAGCCCGTGGAGAAACCGGCAATCGCTTTTGTAGATTTCTGCCGCGACCCTGAAAAATATCCGCTCAACACGCCCTCTGGAAAAATCGAAATTTTTTCGAAGGATCTATTCGATAAAAACAATCCGGAAGAAATCCCGCCAGTGCCAAAATATATCCAAGAGTGGGAGAGCCCCTTTGGTGATGAAGCTGAGCAGTATCCTTTACAGGCCATTGGTTCACATACACTACATCGGGTACATTCCACTCATGAAAATAATGACTGGCTCGAAGAGGCTTTTCCTCAACGAGTTTTTGTAAATCCAGTGGATGCTGACAAACGTGGGATCAGTGATGGCGATTGGGTGGAGGTTTTCAATGCGCGCGGGAAAATGATTTTGCCGTGCCGGGTAACGGTTCGTATTTTGCCGGGGGTGGTTGATATCCCCACAGGCGCGTGGTGGACGCCAGATAAATCTGGCGTAGATCAGCGTGGAGCGGTCAATGTCCTGACTTCTGAGCGATTAACGCCGTTGGCTCATGGTAATGCTCAACATACCATCATGGTAGAGGTTAGAAAACCTAAGCGTAAACGCTGGGGAATTGGGGGGACAAATTGAGTAAGGGCTACGGTTTCTACCTGGATTCTAGTTCGTGTACAGGATGTAAAGCATGCCAGATTGCTTGCAAAGATAAAAACAATTTACCCGTTGGTATTTTGTGGCGGAGAGTAGTTGAAGTTCAGGGAGGCACATGGCTGCCGCGCAGGACTGCCTGGCTGACTAGCGCGTTTGCATATTTTATTTCGTCCGCCTGCATGCATTGTGATGCGCCAATTTGCGCCGAAGTTTGCCCAACCAAGGCAATTTATCAACGCGATGATGGTGTGGTTTTAATTGATACCCAGCGCTGCATGGGTTGTCGTTACTGTGAAATGGCCTGCCCTTACAAAGCGCCACAATTTGATCTAGTTAAAAACGTGATGACCAAGTGCAACTTCTGCTACGATCTACTGGACGACGGCAAATCTCCGGCCTGTGTATCCGCTTGTCAAATGCGAGTCCTCCATTTTGGAGATATTGATGAATTACGAGCGGAGCATGGCATTGGGGTAAACGTTTATCCGCTTCCAGACCCAGGATTAACCTATCCCTCAATTGTTATTACCCCTCATCCCGAGGCAGTTCTTGATACAGATGTGGGTGCAAGAATTGCTAACCAGGAGGAAATCTGATGCTGGCGCACAATGGGCGAGGCGAATGGTCGCTGGTATTTTTTACAATCCTGACACAGATGGCTGTTGGCGCATTTCTTATTTTGTTTATGATTCTGGCGTCTCTACCCAGCGAAGTTTTCCTGCCGCCAAATTTTGCTCAGAGCGTGTTGTGGGCTGCGCTGATTTCATTATCTCTCGGTGGATTTATGGCATTTATGCACCTAGGTAAACCTTTTCGGGGGGGCTTTGCCTTAAGAAATCTGCGGACCTCTTGGTTGAGCCGAGAGGGGGCAACTTCTGTGCTGTTTGGATTGCTGGTGCTGGCAGTGCTGCTCGTCAAAATACTTGGTTTAAAATTAGGACTCTGGAACAAGCTCATCATTATTTTGGCAATAATAGCTGGCATTTTCCTGATTTACAGCATTTCTCGTTTATATATGCTGCGGACCGTGCCCGCCTGGAACAATTTTGGAACTCCCACTTCTTTCTTTACGAGCAGTCTGCTTCTTGGAGTGTTGGTAAACGCGGCTTCTTGGTTTAGCAATACTCCAAGTACGCGAAATTATGGGGACTATTGGGTGGTAAAAATTTTGGTTTCGGTAATTATAATTTTGGTGATTTTGCAGCTAATGATCAATTTGCTGACTCTCGTTTATCTCAACTCACAAGGCGGGGCTGCATCATCGAGTGTTGGGCGGTTGTGGGTGAACTTCCGTTATAGGATGATTGGGCGTTGGCTGACAGCAATTGTAAGCGTGTTTTTATTATTTGTTTGGGTTTTAAATCAGTCGGTTTTGGTTCTTATAATAGCATTTGGATCGATGTTTTTCTCAGAGGTTTTAGGCAGAAGTTTGTTTTATAGCTTCTATCAGCGGGTTGGGTACTAAAGACCATTTTTTGGAGAATATTTTTATCCTGTAGCCATAGATCTGAGGAAAAGAATCGCGCAAAGCAATGCCACCGCAGCATAAACCAATATCGTATTGCGGTCAATTCTTCCTTTGGCAAATACATAAGCTGCCGGGATTCCCAGTGCTCCGACAATTCCATACAATATATGCATGCCCCCTCGGCTAGCTTGCAATCCAATTAAATAAAGGAATATCCCCAGTGCCCCCTGTACAACAATTAGGATTTCAGCAATTACCAACGCCCCCCAATAGCTATTACTCACTGGCTGTTTACGGAAATATTGCCAGAATCCCCAAATGGTGATGATGACGAAGTAAAGCAAGGCGGTATTGGCTAATCGAGCATGTATAATAGGAAGACTCATCTTTTTCTCCACAAATGACAACATTTGTACTCGCTGGGATCATACCACAAGGATTAAGAAGAATTCTGGTATCATGTGGTTATTGTTGGCATTTTATTCTCAAAAGCGAGGCCGAAAAATGAATATTAATTTCACTCGATTGATTGTCATTTTTATTATTTTAGCATTTATGCTTAGTATTCCCTTCGGTGGAGTAGCGGCTTCTGGGGAGCAGCAGACTGTGGAGTTAAATCCAACAGAACAATCGGATACTGAGGTTGTTGAAAAAAATAATCATTATTTGATCCCTGGAGCCTTGCTTATCGTTCTTGTAATCCTTGGGGCGGTAATTATTCGACGCCCAAAAAAATAGTTGACAGCGATAGCGTCCTAGGGTATCCTTCAGGCCGACCGCTGGGTGGGTCCGGCGCGGCGGAAACCTTTGAACCGTGTCAGGTCCGAGAGGAAGCAGCACTAAGGAGGTAACTCCGGGTGCCGCCGGGTTGCTTGCCCGGCGGTTTTTTATTTCAACTTTTCAGTGGTTGCTATTCGCGAAAAAAAGCTCTTGCTAACGAAGCAAGAGCTTTTTTGTTTCGAGAAGTTTTTCGGTTTTATGGATTTTTCCCGTTTTGATTTTTAGTGCCGCCAGAATTCGGAGTATTCATTGGCGTTAGAGTAGGTTGATTGGGGCCTACCCCTTGGTCAGATCCTGGACCGGGGCCTGTCTGCTCTCCCGGTATGGGGGTGCCGAACGGGAATGGGCCAGGAGGTGTGCAGTTCCCTGGGTCCTCACAGGGACCGGGGCCATAATGTCCAGTGGTAATGGTCAGGGTAACGGATATTTCTGGTGTGGATGTCAAAGTGCTCGTAATTGTTGATGTGACCGTGGAGGTTGCCAGCGGAGTTGGTTTTCCAATTTGATGCCTGAATTGCTGCTGGAAGGTATTCGGTTCTCCCAACCCCATTTGTACGAGTTCTTGACGTTCGTTAAGCATTGCCACTAAGCGAGTGAGCTGCGGGTCCTTTCCCTCAGGAACTCCATCCATCGAATTTGTCCTGCCTTGAATTTGATCTCGAGGTCGGAGAAGCCTTCTGACACCGATGAGCGCTACTTCCATCGATTCTTGATCCAAACTGGCTGTCAGGGTGAACAGCTCATCAAACTGCTCATTTATTCGGGTTGGCAAACTCTCGGGGACCAGCTGCCCTTCGGACACCAGGATTTCCGCCTCGTTTATCCGGTCTTCTGTAAAGTTTGTTAGCAAGGCAACTTTATCCTCGGTATCTGGGGTAAAAGTGAGCCTCAGGTCCTCGGCAGCTAATTTCACTGGATAGAGAAATTCGTATGGCAAACTATCTTGCGCGGCATATACGGTTCCCCAACCACCAAAGATTATACCGATCGCTATCATTAATGCTATTGCGAGCGGAGCAAATGATTTTTGCTTGCCGAATAACGTATTTAGGAACCCTTTAATCGGGTTTTCAGCAGCCAATACAATGGGTCTCTGTGATTGCAAATCTCTAGATTCATTCATAAATACCTCTCTTCCGCGGTTTGCTTTTTCGACTGAGCGGGGCGGTGTGGATGAAATTAACCCCAATTTGTTGAGCAACTTGTTGTCTATTTCGTCATCATGGAAATTCATTTTATTCACCATCTTCTATCAATATTCTTTTCAGAGAAGTGAGCGCCCGATGTTGCAAGGATTTGACAGCACCAATAGGTTTGTTAATGGATTCTGCAACTTCTGCGTTGGACCAGCCTTCTAAGAATTTCAATACAACCACTTGACGTTGATCAGGCGTCAAATAATTTAAGGCTTTCCTGACTTTTTCTTTTTCTATCAGTTCATCTACCAGTTCTGCCGTCGTTGGCGATGGATCTACCTGAAGATCGATATAATCATCCGAATGTAAGATCGGTTGCCTTCTGTAAAAATCAGTCACCCAGTTATGTGCAATGCGATATAAATACGCCCGCAGATATTTTTTTGGACCGCCATTATTGCTGAGTGCTCTTAGAAACCGGCTAAATGTCTCAGCTACACAATCTTCTGCTAAATCCGGATTATTCAACAGGCGAACCGCGTACCGATATAACCCTGGGCTGTAAAGATCATATATTTCAACCAAGGCGGTTTGATCGTATTTTTGTGCCAGATGAAGAAGCTGATTTTCTTTTTTCACAGATCCATTATGATCTTTTACATATTAAGACGTGGATATTCGCAAATAGATACGCTTTTATAAAGGTCTTTGGCGTGCAAATTTGTACAGAAAAGAGCCTAAGTGTAAATATATTTGCGCTTTAATGCTTTGAGTATACCATTTGAGAAATTCTGAACAATTAAATGAGGGGTGTGCACAATTGATCAACTGAATACAGATAAGATGTTAGAAATCTGTCTGAGTGGCAAATGCCAGATAATATTTACGAGCATAGCAATCTGGACAGCCAAGACACCGAGAGACATGAAAGTGCGCACATTAGCAAGATCTTGAATGGGTAGTTGTTTTTGATAATTATTGGTACCCAGCACCTTAGCAAACAGATCAAATACAGGTTCGATAGCGGTTTTTCGACAAGCCAACCATTGTCGAAAAGGTGATTTTGTGATCAAGCGATGGTAGGCCTGGGCAAAACGCCCGTTCTTCCAGGAAGTTGCAGGCGTAAGTAGCAGTACACCTGCCTTGGCCCAACGTCTGACCCGCATGGCTTTGTGATAAGCATTGTCAGCCACTAGGGCTCGAGGGTTCAGGCGAAAGAGTTGAGCGCTTTTCTGCTCCAAGATGTGGCTCTCATCTCTGCTCGCGGTCTCGATCTGGACCAATTTGGGAAAACCAACCCGATTGCAGGTCAAATGGAGAGCGTAACCGTACACCCAGCCATGGTAACCGCTCTTGCCCCAGCTGGCATCTATGTCCAAATTGCGCAGTTTCTCTGGGATGCGATTGGCTTTGCGATCAGATTGATGCCAGACAGGTCCATGGGCTTTGAATAAGCTGGCGTCTTCAACCAGTACTGGACTATCGTAATCTGGGCTCAACATCTCTGCCCACCAGCCGATGAAGCAGGCAAAGGCTTGAATGGTGTCATATAAATCCTTGAAGCGACGAGATAATGTGGTTCGATGTGGGATTGCTGCCATTCCGAACCGAATAATCTCTTGTGGATGGCTGATCATCCAACGGTGCTGCGTCTTGAATGCTGTGATCCGCTTGATTAACATTATGGTAAAGAACACAATTAGAGCTTGATCTTGGTATGTATATGGTCGACCGCGACACGCTTGCTGATTTTGATCTTGTTCAAACAATTCAAACAGTGTAAAGTATGTATCGACATAGTCGTTCTGAGATGGTAGTTTCATTTTTTTTCTCCTACTGGTGATCTTGGTCGGTTTCCAGTAGGTTGTACCATCTCTTCGGCTATGTCATCTTATTTATGCACACTCCTCAATTAAAATAAAAGCGGGTCTGAGGAGGCAGTGGGAACGACCATTCTCAGACCCTTCCGAACTAAACCGGGGACACGGCGTAGTTCAGCAATTGGAATTATACCAAGGAGAATTCGGATTACCAGTTCTTTTGGGAATATACTCCCCCCCAGGCATGTTAAATATAAAACCTTCCGAAACTTGGAAGGTTTTATCTCTGCGGAGAGGGAGGGATTCGAACCCTCGATACCTTGCGGTATACGCGCTCTCCAGGCGCGCGCGACTAGACCGGACTATGCGACCTCTCCAATATGCTGGTTGTTGACTCCAGCGGCCGGGATTATACCATAATTCTAGGGAGAGTTGGCATACGCACGCTTATTGAAAGGAGTGCCAATTGATAACAAAGCTGAGGGATGAAATATCTTCCTAAATTAACCTGGGAACAGCTTTTCTAAGACTTGTGGAGCGTATTTCTCAACCATTTCCGATGAGAGGGCATTATTCTGGCATATTGCCGCATACAAATCTGCGCTGGGGCGTTTACGGCGCTCCTGTGTGTTGTTATCCAGCGCCCACAGACCAAAGCGTTGTGTCCAACCACGCTCCCACTCAAAATTATCAACGAGTGACCAATGAAAATAACCTTGAATATTCCAATTGAAATTTACACCGTGCCAGAGTTTATAGATATGCTCAGAGAGATAGCGTGTTCTGAATTGATCCTCGGGATCCTCAGTGCCATTTTCAGTAACGATGACGGGTAATTTAAAATCTTTTGCCCATCTGAGTGCTTGGAAGAATCCCTCTGGTTCGTTAGCAATGAAACCTGTAGGGCTGAGATCGGCATTTTGGGGATAGTGGCGCTGACAAAAAAGAGTTTGGATAGCTCTGAGGTCAAACGCTACATTTTCACGTGTATAGTAATTGAGACCAAAAAAGTCCTGAGTTCCTTTGGCGGCTGAAATGTGCTTGCGAATCCCTAAAAAACGCAACTTGCCATCCTTGAGGGTTTCTGGAACGGCATTGTTGAAAGAGTGGGAAAGCGTATGGGTTACCCATAGATCCAAAGGAGAAAATGATTTTGCCGGTTTGAAACCACGGAATTGATGGGCTAATCCTACCTTCGCCGACGGTAGAATCTCATGGATAATCTCATAAGCCTTGGCGTGAGCTGTTATCAAATTGACAATTACTTTATAGAGGGCTGGGATGCTGCTTTTTCCTGGTGGAAAATCTCCTGTGAGATATGCCATTGATGCATATACATTTGGTTCATTGATTGTGCACCACCAGGTGACATATTCTTTGAGCGCTTCAACAACTTTTCGGGTGAAAGTTTCGAAATGATCTAGGATGGCTTCGTTCTGCCAACCACCTAATTCTGAGATCCACAGGGGTTCTGTAAAATGATGTAACGTGACCATTGGAGTTAAGCCGCGTTCAATTAAGCCTCTCACCATTTGGCGGTAATGATCAAGGGCATCTTCGTCCCAGCGATTTTCATCGGGTTGAATTCTGCTCCATTCAACTGAAAGTCGATGGGCGGTTTGTCCGCTTTCAGCAGCTCGGTCAAAATCTTCGCGCCACCGTCCTCCCCACCAATCACAGGCCGAACCACAGGATTGATGATTGATGATATGCCCAGATTTTTCCCAGGCAAACCAATTGTTGTTAATATTATTACCCTCAACCTGGTGAGAAGCAGTCGCGGTACCCCAAATGAAGCCGCGTGGAAAATTGAGTGTTGCTTGAGCCATGATTGCACCTCGGAGAAATCTCACAGCTATTGTATGCGGCACTACTAATTTTGACAACCAATGGTTGGTATCAATGAAAATCTGTGATATTCTTGGCATGTGAACTCAAAAAATACTACAGAAAAATTTTCGGTTTATATTAGCCTTAGAACAAATTTGGGAGAGCGTTTAGGGAACCTGGAATTAGCCAATCAAATGTTGGCTCCCTTAGTTCAAGTGATCGACAAGTCGCCAATTTATCAAACCCCGCCTTGGGGTTTCGTGGATCAGCCTGATTTTTTAAATCAGGTTATCTTAGGCGAAACCATCCAGCAGCCGGCTGATTTATTAATCTTTCTAAAATATATCGAAATCGAGGTTGGCCGAAAGCCAACGTTTAAATATGGACCAAGGGTAGTAGATTTAGATATTTTATTTTATGATGATTCCATAATCAATTCTGACGGGTTGCAGATACCCCATCCAAGGTTGCACGAACGCGCTTTTGTGCTGGTCCCGTTATTTGATTTGAATCCCGACCTTCGACATCCCGTTTTCAACAAGACTGTCCAAGAGTTGCTGCAAAACGTGGATACATCAGGGATAACAAAATTTTCCCTGTAATTAGACCCCGGTAAAGAGATTATTCTCACCTAAAAAATGACCATGCTTTATTGTTGAATTACTCTTAAATATTTTTTCTAACTTTATGCTTATCATTGCAGCTATACTTATCGTACTACTAACTCCCTTGTTAATTTTGGGGTTAAGTTTTACACGCCTTCGTTCGGGTTATCTCTGGCTAGTGGCGGTTAGTAGCTCCTTTATAGCTTGGGGATTGATTATCGCTGTGTTGGGCCAACTCCCATTCACCATCCCTCTGGCCGATTGGCAGTCAAATTTCATGTTCAAATCTTCCCCAACGCTTTTAGTGGATAATATTTCTTGGCCCTTTGCATTAACCGTACTGACCTTATCGCTGGTAGTTTTGTTAACAGGAGTGGCTCGAGTAAAAGAGTTAGATCCACAGACCTGGGCATCGAGCCAGGCGTTAGGAGGTGTTGGTTTATTTGCTGTATTGGCGGGCAACCCCCTAACCTTGCTATTGGCTTGGGTGGTAATCGATATTGTAGAGAGTGTGGTTTTGTTAATTCGAGTGAGTGGAAGCCAGGCAAGAGAAAGGGTTGTCATTGCTTTTTCTGTTCGTGTTGCGGGTATACTGTTTCTAATTTCAGCGATGTTACGAGCCAGCGGGTTGGGAACTGAGTTAACTTTTGAATATATTCCCGTTGAAGTCGCTGGCTACCTTTTTCTGGCTTCGGGTTTGAGGCTTGGAGTTATCCCCCCGCATCAGCCATATTTGCTAGAGCCGATCATGCGGCGAGGACTGGGTACTCTGGTTCGTTTTATCCCGGTGGTTGCGAGTTTGATTTTGCTTTTCAGGGCCGCGCAAGTTGAAATCTCTGGGATTTGGGAATCTATCTTTATGTTTTTGGCAGCTTTTTCAGCTATTACTAGTGCTGTAATTTGGGTCCGCGTAGAAAATGAACTTCAAGGTCGCCCATATTGGATTTTGGGATTAGGTGCATTTGCATTGGCGGCAGCCGTGCAAGGGTATTCAGTGGCAAGTGCCGCCTGGGGTTTAGCGCTATTGTTTTCAGGCGCTTTATTATTTTTATTTTCAGTACGGCATCGAAGGCTGATCATTTTTCCTGTGTTTGGCGCAATTGGATTTTCTGCCTTACCACTAACTCCTGCCTGGGAAGGCAGTGCGTTCTTTTTTGATTTACCCTGGGGTTACCGGATAATCTTTTATCTGGCTCTAGCCCTGTTGTTTGTTGGTTATCTTCGTCATGCCCTTCGAAAAACTTCCGCACACGAAGGTTTTGAACGCTGGATGTGGCTGATCTATCCTCTGGGTTTGGCTTTGCTCTCTATAACTCATTTTGGTTTGATTTACTTTAAATGGGGGACGGGTTTCCGGGAAATCTCATACCAGGCACCTGGCTGGTGGAGTGGTTTAATATCTGTTGGGTTGGCTGCCATTATTCTGGTTTTGAGCCGCTATAAATCATTTACGCTTCCTCCGTTTTTCTCATCCCTTGGAAAACTTTTTAGTCTGAACTGGGTTTATCAACTCTTTTGGCTAATCTATCGTGAATTTAAGTCGGTTTTTATATTTTTTTACCCAGTTATTTGAAGGTGAGGGCGGTATTCTTTGGGCATTGTTGATATTAATTATGCTCATCGTAATAATCAATTTGTGGGGAACCGGAGGTAGCTTTGGTCTTTGAGCCCTTTGCGTTGCCAGCGGTTATTTTCGTGGGTTTAGCCGCTCTAATTCTCATCGTTAGCCATGACTGGCGACTTAGTATCAGCGCCTTGGGTGTGATGTATGTGGGCGTGTTTGTGTTGGTAGCATTTTCATGGCCGTTAGAGATGGCCGTTGTAAAATTAGTGGCCGGTTGGATTTCTGCTTCAGTGCTGGGTCTCGGTCTGGTGAGTTTACCAAATGCAGCATCGTATTCTGCCCGTTATTTGGTCAGCGAGATATTATTTCGCTTATCTGTTGCAGGATTGGTGGTATTGGTCGCGATATCTTTAACCCCGAGTGTACTAAATTGGCTTTCGGACTCTGTTTACGAGCAGGTCCTCGGTGGATTGATTTTGCTTGGGTTGGGGGTTTTGATTTTGGGGTTTACTGTTCAACCGCTTCAAACAATATTTGGTTTATTTGTGGTGTTCGCAGGCTTTGAGATTTTATACACCTCCATCGAGACTTCAATTCTAGTTGCGGGTTTCTTGGCGGTTATTAACATGGGAATTGCTCTCATTGGAGCGTATTTGTTGGTTGCTCCCATGATGGAGGTTGAAGAGTGAGCGCACCAATATTGTGGATAATTGTGCCAATCATCATTGCTGGGGTATTCTTTTTTCTGCGTCGGTTGAAAATGGTTGTACTTGTTTCAGCTACTATTTTGACCTTTTTATTAGCGCTAATTGCCTGGTTGATCCCAATCAACGAGTTGGTGGTAGTTGGTCCCTGGTCATTTACTTTATTGGATAGGATTGCATTTGCTGGCCGCCAATTTGTGCTAAGTAACGCAGATCGGCCAACCCTGGTTGTCATTTTTTTTACCTTGACCTTGTTTTTTGCGGGGACGTTTGTTGCTGGAGTGAGTAATTTGTATATTCCAGTAAGTTTGGCTATGAGTGCGGTTCTAGTAGCATCTCTGGCTGTAGAACCATTTTTGTACGCGTTTCTTTTTGTACAAGTCGCCGTATTAATGAGTATCCCTCTTCTCTCTCCTCCGGGAAGTCAGATTGAACGCGGTGTTTTACGTTACCTGACATTAATGAGTTTTGGTCTTCCTTTTATGCTTGTGGGTGGGTGGTTATTGTCAGAATTAAAACCGAGCACATCCGATTTAAAAACTCTTTATTCCGTTTTAATTTTCTTAGGAATGGGTTTCGCGTTTTTATTGGCTATATTCCCCCTAAATTTTTGGATTCCAATGTTAACTGAGCGAAATCACCCATATTCTGCGGCATTTTTATTTTCAATGCTTCCAATGATCGTGATATTTTTCTTGATGCGTTTTATTGGGTTGTATCCTTGGCTCCTGGATTTAGAGATAATTCAGTTCTTGGGTTTATTAATGGTAATCACTGGTGGTTTGTGGGCAGCATTCCAACGAGATTTAGGACGCATGTTAGGGTATGCTGTAATAATTGAGATTGGTCAATCTATATTAGCAGTCAGCCAACACGATGGTCTAGATATTTACGCGGCGATGTTTTTACCACGACTTTTGGGGATTACGGTTTGGGCTTTAGCTTTATCTCTTATTCGTAGGCAAGTTGATGATTTGAGTTTTCGGTCTGTCCAGGGTATTGGGCGTCGGTTTCCTTTATTGGTTATCGGGGTTTTGGCGGCTCATTTTTCAATGGCTGGTTTTCCGCTATTGGCTGGTTTTCCATCATTATTTCTGCTTTGGGAAACCCTTGCTCAAACATCTGCAATTATTTCCTTACTGGCATTACTTGGGAGTTTTGGGTTGGTGGTAGGTGGATTGCGGTCCTTGGCTGCTTTTGTAATGGGTCAAAAAGAGTTGCCTTCCATAGATTTTTCATATAGTCGAATCTCCCAAGTTTATTTATTTTTGGGTGTATTTGCAATCATTTTAGTTGGATTGTTCCCCCAATGGTTCTCCCCATTCTTTGTTGATTTTCTTTCCATAAGTTTTTGACAATAAAAGTTTGAATTGAGATTCGTGCTATAATCTTTCCGGTTTTAAGGGTTAATCAAGGGTACTATTTGTTTCGATTATTTGTTTGTACAGGAGACAATCATGGATCAAGCTCAACTTGAAAAACGAGTAGCATGGTTAGATGACGAGCATCGGAAAGACAAAAACCTTATTGCGATGCTCGAAGAACGCATAAATGGATTGGAATCTCGAATATCTGCAAATGAACAGCAAAAAAAAGAGCTCACCGGAGAGTTTACCCGCCTCTCTACCGTAACTGGGCGGATGGATAACTTTGATAACTCGATTGAGCAGCATCGAACAGAATTTAATAGCATGTTAAAAAATCAGGCTGCCCAATCCGAACAGCGTGCCGAAGAGATAACTAATGTACTTCGAGCTGAGATTCGGGCATTCGAGACTTCTCTTGCTGAGGCGCGCCGAAGTACCGAACCAATCCCCGGTTTGAGAAATGAAATACAGGCGCGCGTGCAAGAAGAGCACCGCTTATCTCGTCTGATAGGAGATTTGCAAAATGAGATTAATGAACTCCGCCGGAGTGAAGAGGAGCAAAGCCGAATTTATCGTTTGATCGAGGATGGTCGCCGGCAAGATGTAAAGCGCTTAACCGATTTACAAGGTGAGTTAACCGCCGTTCGAAAGCGATCTGATGAGCAGCGAGGGCGCATAGATATTACTGAAAGTAATTTTCGAAAAATTGAAACACGCCTGAATGAATTGCTTGCAGTTGAACGCGATCGGCGAGACGCACAGGCTGCCTTTTTGGAAAAACAGACACTGGCTGAGGTTGAACGTGATCGTACCTGGAGTGATTGGAAAGCTCGTTTTGATATGATCGAAAACCAATCTGCCGATCTCGAATCGCAACTACAGCTTTTGGATACCACTCATCTAACAATTAAACGCATGCAAGATGGTGTCGATGATCTAATTTTGCGGGTTGAGCGCCGTATCAATGAGATTGTAGAAATGCAGCGTCTTGCCGAAGAACGGTTCCGACAAGAATGGACCACCTTCAAAGCTGACGATCAAAAACGTTGGACAAACTACACACTTTCACAAGAAGAGCAGCGCACTGAAACTGGCCGTCGTTTTGACCGGGTTGCCGACCGGGTTACGTATCTTGAAGATAGTCTTCAGGAAGTACAAGATCTGTCACAACAGGTCAATGAACTGACAATCAGACGACTGCAATCTCTGTTATCTACTGCCCATGATTGGGTTTCAGATTACGAAAAAGTTCAAGGCGGGTCTCTTTAGAATTCCACTTTCCACCAACCGCTGATTGGAATATTCCCTTCAGCGGTTTTTTAATCACAAGGAAACTTTATGCGCGTAATTGGAACCGCCGGCCATGTTGACCACGGTAAATCAACCCTAATTGAAGCCCTCACTGGTATTCACCCCGACCGCTTGCGAGAAGAGCGTGAGCGTGAAATGACCATTGTGTTAGGTTTTGCTTGGGTAACTTTACCAAATGGGGAAGAAATTGGGGTTGTTGATGTCCCAGGGCACCGGGATTTTATCGAAAACATGCTCTCTGGTGTGGGGGCGATTGATGCAGCTCTATTTGTTGTCGCCGCGGATGAGGGTGTGATGCCCCAAACGCGGGAACACCTGGCAATTTTAGACTTGCTTCAAATTAAAGGTGGTGTTGTTGTTCTAACGAAGACCGACCTTATTGATGATCCGGAATGGCTAGATTTGGTTGAATCTGATTTGATGGAGACATTGGCTGGAACTGTTTTTGATTCTGCACCCATTGTGCGAGTATCGGCAAAAAGTGGACAGGGTATCCCCGAATTACTAGAGGTTTTGGGTAATACCCTAAATGAAAAGCCACAACGTCCGGATTTAGGCCGCCCGCGCCTGGCTGCAGATCGTATCTTTACGATGGCCGGCTTTGGAACCGTTGTCACCGGAACGCTCACAGATGGTCATTTTCAGGTCGGCGAAGAGGTGGAAATCTTACCCCAGGAATTAACCGGGCGTATTCGGGGGTTGCAAACTCATCAACGCAAAGAGCAATCGGCAGTCCCAGGTAGCCGGACAGCTATTAATATTTCTGGCGTCAATGTTGAAAAAATACAACGCGGAGATGTGGTAGTTTATCCGGGACAATATCAACCCACCAGGCGGTTAGATGTTCATTTTCGTATGCTGCCCGATGTTTCTCACCCTCTTCGTCACAACACCGAAGTGAAATTATTTGTTGGGGCTTCAGAAGTCATCGCCCGTTTACGATTGCTTGGAACAGATGCGCTTAAACCCGGTGATGAAGGATGGCTGCAACTCGAATTAAGCACACCGGTTGTTGTTGTGCGGGGTGACCGTTATATTTTGCGGCGCCCCTCCCCTGGAGAAACCCTGGGCGGAGGGATAGTCCTTGATCCAAAACCAAAGGGTCGGCATAAACGTTTTAACCAAAAACTACTCGAAGGATTAGAAGCTTTGGTCGGGGGCACCCCCGAAGATGTGCTCTCGCAATCTGCGTTATCACTAGGGGTTGCTCAGAAAAAAGAAGTCTTTGCTCGGTCCAGCTTGGATCACGATTTAGCGCAACAGGCTTTTGAGAAACTGCTGATCGAAAACCAGATATTGCTATTAGGTAGTCCTGAAACAGTTACCCCGGAAACTTTAATTGCCAGTTATAGCTTTTGGATGCAACTAACAAGTCGGGCGGAAAAAGAAATTAAAGACTATCAAAACAATTTTCCCTTGCGATCCGGAATGCTTCGGGAAGAGATGAAAAGTCGCCTAAAATTACCACCTCGAATTTTCAATGCGGCGGTAGATCGTTGGTTGAACGATAGGACCTTTGAAGAAACTTCAAGCCGCACGGATATTCCTGGGTCTAATCCCAACCCGGTTATCCATACCCCAGGACACCATGTCGAACTATCCCCTCAACTTCAAAAAGAAGCAGACCAGTTGATGGCGCTTTTTGCTCAAAATCCTTTTTCCCCGCCAACGATCAAAGACTGTGTTACTAAAGTGGGTGATGAATTGTATAACGCCTTAATCGATCTTGGTTTATTGCTGCCCATTTCAAACGAGGTGGTTTATCGCTCTAACGATTACAATAAAGTTGTGGAAAAAATTCGCGCAATGCTTGAAGAAAATGGAACCATCAGTGTTGCCCAAGTGCGCGACGCCTTTCAAACCAGTCGGCGATATGTTTTGGCATTGTTAGAACATCTGGATGCCATTGGGGTCACCGTGCGGGATGGTGATGTACGCAGATTACGACCAGGGAAAAAATAAAAAACTGCAAATCAGATAAAATCGCCCAATTGCAATTCTCCATGATATACTGCCGCCATGCGAGTAACTTACATATTCGGACGGGGTTATGTTAAATAATCTGGGTTCGAACGGCTCAAACGGTGCAAAAAACCTCCAGGTGCTAACGGATCAAGAAGTCCTGAAATTTGCCTCCGGCGGAGATAGTGAGGCTTTTGGCGAACTTTATGATCGCTATGTTAGCCGTATCTATAACTATATTTATTACCGCACGGGAAATCAGCATGATGCTGAAGATCTGACCGCCAGAGTTTTTTCCCGGGCAATGCGCCATATTGGAAATTACCAGGACCGTGGGTTACCAATCTCGGCGTGGCTTTATCGCATTGCACATAATTTAGTAGCCAATTGGCATCGCGATAACAGCCGCCGCAAAGAGATTCCACTCGACGACGGGTATGCCGTTCTTAGGCAAAGTGGACAGCATCCTGAAAGGTTGCTTGAAAAAAATGAGGAGCAGGAAGAATTGTTGCAAGTGATCCGATGTCTTCCAGCAGAGCGTCAGCAATTGATTGTTCTGAAATTTGTGGAGCATTTACCAAACGCCGAAATCGGCCGCATAATGGGTCGTACAGAAGGCGCAGTTAAAAGTCTTTACCATCGCACGTTGATTTCGTTGCGAGATGAATATAATATTGGCTAGGGCAAGTGTAAAATGAAATGGAACTATTGGTGGCAAAGAAACGAATTGGACGATGAACTTCAAAATTTAGAATTGAATTTGAAAGCTGCCTTGATCCCAGTGAATCCTAGACCGGAATTTGTGGATGATCTGCGAAATAGATTGATGAAGCAGCCCCTAGAGATTGATCTGGTTCGTGAGCCCAAGAATCAAAAGTTGCAAACCGGATTACTAATCACTAGTGGAGTTTTAGGGGCGATCGCCATAGTGTTAACCGGGGTTCGAGGCGCGGTATCAATTGCCGGGATTATTGGACTTCTGATTAATGTGATTAAGCAAAACTCTCAGAATTCGTCCCCAATACCCTCTAATTAGCCTAATTGACAAAACTTATATGAAAACAGGTGTTACTGCAATCCAGTAACACCTGTTATTTACGCATAGCCACTCACCGAATTAGTCCTCACTGCGTTTGCCGGGTGAAATGAAGCGAGTGGTTTTATGGGGTTTTACTTGCTGCCCAATATTATCTCGAAGTAAATTGCCCGATTCGTGCATCAGGGTATCGTGGTTGAAATCGTTTAGTTTAGTCATGCTCGCCAGGCAGGGGAAGTGGTGGTGTAGCAAACCTGCTTTTTCTTCAACCTCGTCTGCTGAAAGGCCAATAATGCCGTCAGCAACAAAGCGAACACAGCCGCAAACCGCATCTCTTTTTACTTGTGCTGAGGTAATTCTCCGAGTATCAGGATCAATCTCAATTTTTAAATCTGGTTTCCCAAAAAACTTGGCAAACTCCGCTATATATGGGTCTTCGTAAGTTACCCGATCTTTTCGGGTGATCCCATAATCAAATTCGGTTAAGGAGCAGAGCGGTTTCGGTGTCGCGCAGGTGACATCAATTCGATCAAGCCAGCCATGAAGTTGCCGGGCGAGACCTTTTGGCAGCCAGGTTTCATCATCGACAGCTACGAGTACCGATTTTGCACCGCTCATTTGAGCGATATCTGGTAAAAGTTCGGCCATCCCTTTGTGTTCTGCAAAAGAGAGAATTAGATCAGCCGGATCAAATGCAACTGGTAAATGATCCTCCGGATAGTCGATAACTGGCGGAAAAACTTTAGGCGATTCCCAAATTTTGATTTGCCAAGTTTGCGGTCCATTTTTGACGATATTTTCAACGTGACGTTTTCCGTATTCGCCTGAAATAATTGCTAAAATTTGCATGGATTCACCTGAGAAATTGGTTAAAGATGGCTTATTTTACCCTATATAGACGATGCTTCGATTGAAATAAAGAGAATTCAGTGTGGTAATTGTAATTTCTTGGTGGATAACTGCTCAAAAGCCAAAAGTAAGGCATATTCGTGGGGCCGCATCCCCAAAGATTGGCTGCATGTTGGAGATCAAAAATCTTTATCCCTTGAGATTATATAGCTGATCTCGTTTATAATTACGACTGCTGCGTAGCCTTATCCCTCTTTGCCATTTGAAAGTGTGAGAAAAAATGGAACAACAACGTTCATTGGCGCGAATTCTTTTGTCTGTACCTTTAAGGGTAAAAATTACCATTCCTTATTTGATCGTTGCTTCTTTATTGGCTGGTTTGGTAATTTATCAGGTATCCCGTACATTTATTACTACACTGGAAGAACGTTTTGAGGGGCAATTGCAGGATGCATCCTTTCGGGTTGCTGACGGCATCTTCCAGGTTGAAGAAGCTCATCTAAATGCTGTTCGCACCATTGCATTTACAGTTGGTGTGCCCGAGTCCACTGCTGAACATGATGTCGCCCAGATAGAAAATTTAGTTTTTCCCCAGGTCGCTAATAACGAATTATATTTTACCCATGTATTGGATTCGGATGGTTTGCTTTTAGTCTCATGGCACCGCACGGGTAGTGAACTCAGTTATACACAAGGTGCGAATTCTGATTTTTCAAATTGGCCATCTGTTCAGATGGTGTTGAATAGGGCAACTGATGAAGTTGGAGATAAATTCTCCGAAATCGTTGAAACACCCTGGGGGGTGTCAGTCTACACGGCTGGACCTATAATTTTGAACGATGATTTAGTCGGGGTAACCTTGGTTGGTACACCGCTCTCCGAATTGGTGCCCGAATTGGCAATTGGCAGCTTATCTAATGTAACGATTTATAAACCAACCGGATATCGTTCAAAATCAACCTTTGACAATGATGAGCCAATTCCAGTATTAAGTGGAACTATCACAGGGCAATTGGCTTCGTCATCAGATTTAGCACCCACCCGAAATTTAGAATCTGGTTCTCGAGAATATGTTGAAGCCGTTGATATTGTCTATCTGCGTGCAGAACCTTCCGGATGGTTTTATGGCGTCGCTCTGCCGAAATCTCTAGTTCGAGATACGGGATTGCCCACCCTGCTGCCATTGATCGCCATTTTTGTCTTGGGGGTTATTGCTCTGATCATTTTAGGGATTACTGTGGCTCAATTAATTGCCGTTCCCATTTTTCGATTGCTTGATGCTTCAAAACAGGTTGGGGGAGGAGATTTTGAAACCCATGTGGATGTTTACACTGATGATGAAATTGGGCAGTTGACCGACGGATTTAATCGCATGGTTCAAGAATTACACCAGCGAGAGTTCGTGCGGGAAATGTTTGGCCGGATGGTTTCACAAGATGTTAGTGAAGCTGTTTTAAAAGGGGAACTTGCTTTAGGTGGCGAGACGAGATATGTCTCGGTGCTTTTTACAGATGTACGTGGGTTTACCTCATTATCTGAAAGATTCTCGCCAAACGATGTAATTACTTTACTTAATCAGTTTTTTGCTATTATTGCTGATGCAACCAATAAATATCAAGGAGTCATCAATCATTTCGGTGGCGATAGCGTACTGGCTGTATTTGGCGCACCAATTGTGCGATCTCCGGCTGAAGCATTACGCCAGGCGATTTTTACTGCGCTGGAGATTTGTTGGGGGATTGCTGAACTGAATGCTAGAAGAATCTCTTTTGGGGAAGCCCCCCTCCGATATGGCGTCGGTATCAATTCGGGATCCGTTATTGCGGGTAATATTGGGACAAAAGATCGCTTTCACTACACGGTTATTGGAGATGTGGTGAATATTGCAGCCCGTTTGCAGGGCATTTCGAGACAATTTCCTCGAACGCCGCTGTTGATACCTGAATTAGCGGTTAAATCAGTTGATCCCTCCGGTCAACTTTTTGATATTCAACATCTGGGTGAATTTCGCTTAAAGGGGAAAGAAATTCCAGTATCAACCTATGCCATTGTTGGATCTCGTTCCAATATCCCTCCTGATTTTTCTATTTTTGATGAAATCCCATATCCAAAATCCGAAGCGTTGCTCACCTGCTTTTTGTACAGCAAAGGTTACTCTGTTTCAGTTATAGCAGAAACATTACAACTCTCCGGAAAAACCGTTGAGAGGTGTGTCGAGCTTGCATCCAAAAATATCGATACAGTAGGGACAGTCTTAGTAGACGTGTTTAATTTGCCCAGGAACCTGCTATCTCGTTTGGAAAATGATCGATATGACCAAGTCTGATTCTTCTAGTCGCTCATCTTGGAAGTGGCTGATTGGTTTAACCTCTATATTTGCGTTTGGTATTATTGGATTGGCGTTTTGGTTTGCGCTTTTGTGGTCTGTGGATAATATTGATCGGGTAGAGTCACACGTGGCAAACTACCAGGCACATTCTTATTATGCCGTTCTACCTCTCGACCCAGAGGTAATTCAAGTTGCCCGCGTTGATCGTGGTGAATTGATATTTGATGATGGTGACAGACCAACTTTTACACCGACACCCTCAATCGATACACCATCACCAACTATAACTTCGGTTTCATCGGTACCTTCGGTAACGGCAAGTGCAACTGACGAAGTTGGAGATACCTCCACACCTAATCCATCCCCATCTGCCTCCCCTTCTCAAACATCAACCCTGACACCAACCCCAACCGCGACGGGTTTGGTTACACAGATTATGTCTCCAACTCCTCGCCCCACTAATCCTCGACCAACTCAGTCGGAACCAACAAATACGCAACCTTCGGCGAGCGGGACCCCGGGAAGGCCAACCGCAACTCAGCTTGCTCCGCCTCCAACCCAGACACAACCTCCCGCAACGCAGCCACCGCCAACATCCCCGCCGCCCACCCAACCCCCTCTACCAACGAGGACGCGCGATCCATATCCTCCACCTACTGCATATCCTTAAAAGCTAATTCCCGCTTATTTAGAGCTTTTAATTTCATATTTAGTTTAGCCAAAGCCAACTCAAGTTTTACGATTTGAAGGCATGATACAATTTTACAATCAATGATGATATTTATCTGTATGTCTTTCAAAGGAGACTCTGATGACCGTTGAAATTGCACTGACCCTTGGCATCATCCTTGTAGTTATAATTCTTTTCGCCACTGAGAAATTGCGCGTTGATTTAGTAGCATTATTGGTTTTGATTACGGTTTCAGTTTTTGGGTTAGTTGACAAAGAAGAAGTCTTCCTTGGGTTTGCAAATTCAGCCGTGATTACAATTTGGGCTGTGTACATTGTATCTGGTGGTTTGTTTAGAACCGGTGTGGCAGATGCCATCGGCTCATTGATCCTGCGTTTATCGGGTCCGAGTGAAGCACGTTTGATTTTTGTGATTATGGTAGTTTGTGGCATAATGTCTTCATTTATGAACAATGTTGGTGCCGTTGCTGTTCTGATGCCAGCAGTGATTGGTATCGCTCGAAAGTCGAAAATTCCGGCCTCGAAACTGTTAATCCCTTTATCCTTTTCTTCCCTTTTAGGGGGTAGCATGACTATTATCGGGACACCAGCCAATATTCTAGCCCAAGGAATCTTGGTTTCGCGAGGTTTGAGTGGTTTCGGATTTTTTGAAATTACTCCAATTGGTTTCCTCGTTTTAGCAACCGGCATCATCTATATGGTGTTTATTGGACGCCACATACTGCCAATCCGTCAAACACCAGACGATTCTCAGGCTTCAATAAACTTGAGAGGCTATATAAGTCAAGTTCAAGTTACGGCCGAAAGTTCCCTTATAGGAAAAAATCTCTACCAGTCGAATTTGGGATCTGATTATGACTTGAACGTGATCTCTATAATTAGACATGGTGAAACCATTTCCCAATTCCATCGTGACCTTGTAATTGAAAAAAACGACAGTTTGGTAATTGAGAGCTCCGCTCAAAATTTGATTGCTGCACAAGATATTCTAAAATTGGAAATTCAGATAGAGAAGGATTTTAAGTTATCTGAACTCGATACAGGACAATCCAGTATATTTGAGGCAACGTTAGCCCCGCGCTCCACGATTGTCGGACGTACATTAAATGAGGTCAAATTCCGAGATCGATTTGGTTTTTCTGCTTTGGCGATCTGGCGCGAAGGTGGCATTATCACTGAAAACCTCCGTGATTTAAAACTCCATTTTGGCGATGCCCTCTTGCTTATTGGTACACCCAGTCGTTTAGAAGTACTTCAAAAAGGCAATGAGTTTCTAGTGTTAGAGCCTATCGAGGTGCAACGCAAGCGCAAACATAAAGCACCTCTGGCCGCAGGGATTATGCTGTTGGTTATTGGGTTGGCGATATTTAGTAATCTAGGAATTGCAATACCCATGGTGCTCGGATCTGTATTGATGGTGCTTACAGGGTGTTTAAGTATGGATGAGGCTTATCAAAGCATCGACTGGCGCACAGTGTTCTTGGTTGGAGGAATGCTCTCTTTGGGTATTGCGATGGAAAATACTGGCACGGCGCAATATCTTGCGAATATTCTACTAAACGCATTCGGTGGTTTTGGTCCCCTTGGATTACTCGCGGGAATATATTTACTCTCTGCGTTAATCACTCAACCTATGTCCAATGCGGCGGCAATTGTATTAATGGTCCCCATTGCACTAGATACCGCCCTCGGCTTAAATGTAAATTACCTGACCTTTACCATGGCTGTAGTGGTTGGGGCTTTGACGAGTTTTATTACCCCAGTAGGTCATAAAGCAAATGTGTTGGTCTTTGGTCCGGGGGGATACCGGTTTCTCGACTATACCAAAGTTGGGATCCTTTTGACAGTAGCGATTTTCGTGGTGTCGATGATCTTCCTGCCAATTCTTTGGCCATTCTAAAAATCTTTTGTAACGCTAAATATCACTGTCACGTATCCGAATGTTCACATCGATAAAGGGCGCTTAGTTATTTCTCCGCTTTTTGCCTCTTTCGGTACCCCTTGATCCAACGCATGCCGAATTCATCTCGACCAAGGGAAAGATCGGCTGCCAAAATGGATGTAGTGATTTCAGTTACCAGCGGATTTGTGATTGGGCAGGTTAATCCGGCTTGGATAGCCATAGCGATAAAGGTGGCGTTGACATATTTGCGATCAGGTAAGCCAAAGGAAATATTGCTGGCTCCCATCGTAATATTATTCCCGAATTCTTTCACAACTAACTGGATTGTCTCCAGTGTAATTTGACCGGCCTGGTGGTCGGCACCCATCGTCATTGCAAGTGGATCAATGATAATATTCTCAGCCGGAATTCCAGATTTTACGGCACGCGTGATAATTTTTTCTGCTACTCTCAACCGCTGTTCTGGAGTTGCTGGAATGCCGTCATCATTCATGCATAAACCAATAACTGCTGCACCATAATCTTTGGCGATTGGCAGCACGCTTTCAAGGGATTTTTCCTCTCCGTTCACCGAGTTGATAAGAGCTGTTCCGTTGTAAAGCTTCAAGGCTGCAGCCAACGCCTCTGGATTAGCTGTATCAATACAAAGGGGTACATCTACCACTGCCATCACTTCTTGAATGACGTGAGACAGCAAGGTAACTTCATCTGCACCAGGAACACCCGCATTTACATCTAATACCGTTGCCCCCGCCTCAACTTGCGTAATGGCATCTTGGCGAACTACCTCGAAGTTCTCCTCTTGAAGTGCCGTCAATACAACTTTTCGTCCGGTGGGGTTGATCCGTTCACCGATAATTACGGTGGGGTTATTTCGTTTGATGGTAACGCGCTTGCTGTTTGATGATAATACTGTGCTTAAATTTGTGGCCATAAATCTGATTCTCCTGGTAATATAATTGAACCTTCCTGGTTCCAATAATAGTAAATCTGGTTGTTACTATGATCTGGTAGATTATAAGCTAAAATACCATTTGAAACGGGATATAAATGCTAAAAAACCAGCATAAGGTTTAGATACTAGAGAGAAATATACCGTTTTACAGTATTTTATTTATCAACGCAGAATTTTTGTTGTTTTGTTATGACTTTAATGAAATCAATTAAGAAGACGTTGAAGTTGAAAATAGGTTTTTTTGGAGTTTTTGTTTTAATATTGGTTGGTTGTTCTAATTCCAGTGATGAGTTCATTCAAGGTAAATTTGCGCGAGGGGATGTTCATTTTTGGGAGGAATGGAATTTTAGTCAGGGAACTTATATGCATATCTATGATGACACGCATGTACATCGACAAGAAACTGGCCGATATGCCGTATTGGATTTTGGAGAAAATTTCATATTGTTGGAATTAATTGATCAACAAGGGGGAATTCCGAGTATTGAGGACCGTGTTGAACTGATGATTACTTTTGATCTACAGGCGGATACAATTCACCTGCGTCGAGGAGATTTTACGCGGGTTTCTACTTCCACGCTGAAAGAGTTGTCTACCCGTCAAGTTCCTTGAGATTTCAGGACTTGAATTTAATTAACAATTCGCCTTACCAATCGCTATAAGCTTTTTAAGCCGCCAGCCGCTTCGGCTGGGAAATACTTTAAGACACACAAGCCTTTATTGAGTGCCAAGTAAATTTCAGTCGGAGTTATCACGCCTAGGATGACTCGAATATCATCCCCCTGGTAGGAACAACCAACCTGGAAAAATGAAAAAACCCTCGATGGTCTGAGAATTTTTGTGCCCCCTCGGAGGGACTCGAACCCCCAACCTACTGATTCGAGGCTTTGCGCATAGACCTCCACTCTGTATATGCGGTCTCAAGGCCTTTGCTGTCTTGAGGATATGGGCAATTGAGATACCATTAGCGCTCCAAACCATAGATAGGTGTCCATTTCGTCTATCCTTGCTAAGGTTTCCAGGCTATTGGCAACAGATTGGCAGCAGATAACTAGTCGAAAGGCGACCCGGTAGCTCTATCCAGATTGAAGTGATGGCAAAGAGAAAGAATAAATTGACAACTATTTGGAAATAGGAGGTTCGACATGAGTGGTATGGTACTGGATTCTGACAAATCCAAAATCAAGGCAAAGATTGCCCGACGGCTATCGGTGAATTGGTCAATTTTGATATCAACAAAATCACCCCCGATGTGATTGCAGGGCAGCAGCACAGGGCGATGAAATTGCCCAAATCATCATTGCAGATGCTGGCTTCTACATCGGTGTCGCGGCTGCAAATATGTGTGTGTCGGTGAGGCCGCGCAAGATTGTCATTGCAGGTGGGGTTTCGCGCATTGGCGATCCGCTAATCGAAATGATTCGAAAAACCATTCGGGAACGGGTTACTGTTATGCCCGTTAATCAAGTGGAGGTGCTACAAGCCGAACTTGGTGATGATGCTGGCGTGATTGGGGCTGCACTTTGGGCGGCAAATAATTTGTCCTGATTTAGATTGGTGCGGAGGACAATTTAGCCCCTTGCCTTATTGGCCAAAATCCTGTCAAATGCCAGGCCGCTGCTCCCCTGACCCTTTCCAGTAGTTTTGCGAGCGCCGAACCAGACGATGACCTTACCATTCTTCCAGCGGGTGCGCTGATAAGTATGGTGAATATTAGCACCAGCTCGTGGAATCTCTTCCTCGTGGATGAAAAACGGTTTTTTATCGGCTAGCCCTTCCTGTAAGAATGTAGTGCGGGGTCGAACTTTATCGACCAATTCTGAGTTTTCCAGGAAGCGCGGCATCGCTGCTCGCTGGAGTTGGATTTCACGAAAACCGTCGTCTTCGTGCACTGGAATGAAGGGAATCCAGTTTTCCGGAATCTGGTTCATAATTTCGTAACGGATCTGCGCGAGGTCTTCTTCAGGTTCTTCTGGTACGGTGATAACCGCCAAGGCCTCGTTGACCAGCCGCTGTAAATAGCTGTGGAAACTCGAAGCCGCCCCGCTGCCTGTGACTGATTCGCCATGAGGTAACGCGATCGTTGTCTCGATCCCCCACACCATGTTTGCCATCTCATCCCGGATGAATGCCACCGTCTCGAGCGGTCTGCTTTCTTGAATCTTGGGTACGGTTGGCAATAAAAGGATGCTGGTGTCTGAAGGAACATCATCTTTCCCCTGGATATTGATTGAGAACATATTCCAACGATCCCAATCTTCATCTGACCCACGGCCAGACGCTTCTATCCATATATTCTCGCCAAAAACATTAGATACTGACATCCCTTTTACTTTTGCAAGGCTGCCAACGGGGAGATTGAAAGGAACCAAGAACCAATCATTCGCATAAATCAGCCCAAATTCCATGAACAGTAGTTTTGATAGTTCTTGGGTTCCCGGGTGAATATAGCTATAATTGACGCGGCCATCTTCAAAAGTCCACCAGCGCGTATTGGGCATTCCGTCGAACATGACCGGTGTTGGAAGCATTGTTCTAAGCGATTTTCCCAACACACCTTCCGGCGTTTCCGTTTCTACCTCTCCCAGGTTTTTACTCGAAGGATCAAAATTGAAGTTATACCAGTCCAGGCGGCCGTGATAATACTCCTTGGCCGTTAACACCTGTTCGCCATCCATCTGTGGTGCAGAACAGTTGAATTGGTATTCCAATTGTGATGACAGCCAGGCGTTGTCTTCTGGATCGTTGGGCTGCAAGATTAGATCATCTAGCCAGCGAATAAATTCTATAACGGTATCATTCGGCTCGGTAGGAAGAACATCCCCCCCAGGGAGATTGGTAATCTTTCGACCACTTTTGAGATACAGATACAAGCTGATTCCGTCTACAATCCTGCCAGCAACGGCGGCGAACGCCTGCCAGGTTTCCGCATGTGCACAGATGTGCGCGTCATCTGCGCTTTTGGGATCGGGAAGCTCAATGGGAAAATGCTCTAAGCAGAAGTTCCAAAACTGGCCGAACAAGCTCGCATCTTTCAGCAATCTTTTCCAGCGGCGGCCCGCCATAAGCCGGAGGTCTAAGGACAGCTTTCCTAGCAAAATGGAATAAGGCAATGCTTTTTGTTCTACCTGGGCTTCCAGAGGAATATCACTGGGCATAGGCTGCACACCATGACTGTTGGCTTGATACTTGGTCAGCCGGGTTGTATCCACGCGGAGCTTAGCCAGGACGGGGGAGCCGGCATCGTCTGCTTCGTATTCACCCATCTGCCACTGCCTGCTTACCATCCAAAGCGGATCGCGGACTTCGGCTTTGATCGCTCGGGTAAATTCCTTGGTGGATCGCGGCCGCCCCTCAATCCGATTCCACATCATAACCGTTGGGAAGGCCCATTTCGCCAGCATGGGTTCCATGTTTTCAATCATATTTGACATAACTTATTCTCTCAATTACTACAGGTCTGTAGCTGCAAGCAACGGCAGCTCAGCCAAGTACATTCCGATGGTGATGGGGTGCCTTGTTGTCGGGGAGACAAGTCCCGGTAAGTACCTCGCATACAGAGTCTGATCGATGTGATACGGCTCAATCGCGCGCAGGCGGGCAGCATCGAGCGTGAATAGCAGCGAATCGACCAGGTCTTGCCAGGTCCAATTGCCGGTGAGTTTTGTTGGTAGTGCCAATAAGAACGTCTGAGGTGCTTCGGAGCTAGGGCGGTCATAGTGGAACGTTAGCCCTGTTGTCTCCGTCTCGGTTGGAATTACCTCTGTCCACTCATCAATCAAGAATCCACAAGTGTAAGTTGGTGCCCCAGCAGTGGATGAAGTCAGGGCTGTATAGAGTAAAGCATCGCCATCCTCAACAGAAAGTTCACCTGGAAAGGGCATTGCCAACCAGTGATAATTTTCATTTTTGTACGGTAGCTGGATCGGATGCAAGCCGAATTGATCTGTGTCCAATCCAAGCGCGTCCCGGAGAAAAACACAGTTCTCAACATGATGCATTTTTTCTCTAACTCGGGCGAGGCCATGCATCCAATCCTCAGCGGGGTCGATGAATTTTGGCGTATGAACATTCTTTAGATAGTCCAGTAAATCCGCGCTATTCCAGGTGTTGTTGATCTCAAAAGCCTGTTGATCGTCGAGGGTATAACGGGGCGCAAGCTTGAAATCAGCACCTAAAACCGCTTGAGCCGCCTGCTGAATAAGGTCAACTTGCGTTTGTGCATCTTTTGTTTCGAGGTCAACAAGAGTGGCGAGTCCTTTCGCCGTATTTGTTTTCCCGAGATCAAAAGTCCCTTGGGTGAGAGGTCTCAAATCATTCAATACAAATCGCACGATCTCGTCTTCGTTATCAGCTAGATCAAAAGGTTCTAGGTCGAAATCGCCGAGATCGCCAGTATTGGTGCGGATTTGGTTCAGGAAAACAAATATCCCGGTGATGTTAATTGGGTTATGCAGCCCCTTGAGCGAAATTAGTTTATTGTCAAAAGACGCTTTCTTGCTAAGGACGGCTGCTTCAGTGATGGTGTCGAGTTCAGAATAATTCGTGGTAACCAGTGCCTCCATTTTTTGAAGCTGCTCGATTGCGTCAGGGGCAGTATCATCGAAAGTGGTGTGTAAATTATCAAATTCAGCCTGCCTTTTCTCAAAGCGGTCAATCACCTCCTCACCTTTTTTCTGCAGCGCTTTTATGAGTTCGGCACGGCGCTGATAAAGGTGCCAACTGTCGCTCTGGGGTAGACCAAATTTCCTCAGTTTTGCCATCTCTGTGAACACATTTGTCAGGTAAAGGTCAACGTTTTGCAGGATATTCTCTGCTTCGAGAGACGTTGGCCCTTCCGTCGGCAATGCGCTCAACAGGTTTAGCACATTCGTTGTAAATGATCCATCCAGCACTGAGTTCAGTCCGTTAATCACATTCTCTGCTCTCGATTTATCTAATGTGATCACCGGTACATTAATACTACTGGCCTCGCTACTGCGATGAAGATCGTTAGGTTTGAGATGAGAGGATTCCAGAACGAGCGCCCTTATGCTCCTCACCAATGACATGATTTCAAAAAGTGAAAATTTTGTGCCATCGTCGGGTCGTGGGACATATTCAATTTCGATTTCCGTATCCAGCCTGGGCGTTTTATTGGTGTAGATGAAATGTAAAACCGGCTCATCGATCGCGGCCAATGTGCTGTCACCCGTGGCGTTGAGTAGATAGAGCAAATCGATGGGATCAATTTGAAGGTCCTGCATGGAAATGACTTCTCGTTTTAATGTGGAGTCTGATCTATCCGTGTATTTAACGTGACACACGATTCGATCCATCCCCGGCAGCATTGTGCTGAGCCACTGGTTCATTGATGGTTCAGCCGATTTGCGGGGATGCTGTGCATCAAAGAGTACGGATGGAATGAAATCCATTTGAATACCCACCCTGTGGCTCAAGGTGGGTCCGCTGCGTGGCGTTTGGATCACATCCGGCGCTTGTGGATAGTTGCCCGTGCTATATGATTCAAGCACGCCAGTTGATCGATCATAGTTACCCATACTTAGCTGGTGTACGCTTTCAGCCATCGCGAGATCTGCGATAGCATCTTCGATATTCATGATGTGGTTGACTGCGTCGTTGAGGGCCTTTGTAATGACACCATCTGCCACGGGTAATTTTTTAATCGGAAAACCAAAGGGATAGCTCTTCTTTGCACCAGTTTGTTTGCGAACATGGTTAATTAATCGCTTGCCGTGCACCACGTTTCGGGCTTCAATCGCCGAAATAGGAATGGTATCCGGATCAACAGAGGGATCGTTTTCTACCTTCGTATCTTTTATCTGATCGGCATTGAGTGGGAATTGCTTGCGTAGCGCGAAAATATAATTGTCGATCTTCTTATCCTTGAGCACGATCTGATCGTGCAGCATCCGCTCAAACTGGTAGCCCAGTAGGGCGGCTAGGCTCTGGCCATTTTGAATTCCTTCGATGACCGATAAGGCCAAGCGAATCCGCTCGGATGAAAGATTGACCGCCAAAACACTATTGTCATCCGCTTTCCCATTATTCAAGAAGGCATTCCTCAGCACTGCGGCGGTTACCGCTTGATTGACCGATGGGGCATGGATATAACCGGCATTCGCTGAATCTTTGAAATAGCTGTCTGTAAAATCTTCTTTGAGATCCTCCGGTACTGGCGCGGGTGTCAGCTTTTTGTCTTCTGGCCGCACATTCTCTAACCAGCCAAAGGCTCCGATGTAGATGCCTTTTTGTGGGACGATTTCTTGGCCTTCTTCTTCGGGATGAAAATTCCCGCGCATCTGCATCAGTTGCAGCCGCAGGAGCCCTTGTTGCCAGGCATCAAGCCGATAGGAACAGCAATCAAGGTGCTCTACGAATGCCCGTTCCAAGCGCGCGGTTGAGGCCTGTTTAATTCGATCAAGGGATGCAAGCTGCTCGTAGTGACCAGGGGAGACAACCTTTAGATCGTTGAAATTGGCAATCAGGTGAGAGATGTGCTCTGCAACAGTAACATCCGGTGAAATCCGGTCATCCGTTTTGTAAAGGAGTGAATACCTGCTTTCGATCATCTCCCCTTGCCACTGCATATGCAGGAATGGCTTTTCTGTGCGCACGGATGCCGCCTGCTGGGCATTAAATATTTTTGCACTTTCGTGCAGACGCACTGCGGTTTCAAAATAGCCTTGTTCCAGTGCGAATTTCAACAGCTTAAAGAGGAGTGCAGAGGGAGTTTCTGACAGGCCTTCGTTCTTGCGGAGCGCATCCATAGATTTGGCAGCCGCGTCCAGTAGCGCTTCAATATAATTGCGATCATTTTCGGTATAACTGCGGATTGGTTCCGTCTCCGAAAGTGGTACTGTGTCAACAATTACCTTGTGCAGCCAGTTGATGTCCAACCCATAAAGCTTGCTGAGCAGTGGGAGTTCGTCCTCTGCATCGTATTCGTAGCCCAGGTCTAGCAATAACTGGAAAGCGGCCCCAAATTCCATTTTGTCGAAACCCTTCTGAACATCTTCAAACGGAAATGCCAGACTGGCATAAGAGTATAAGCTCTCGAGGGTCTGCATATAGCGGAAATAAAACTCGACAGAGTTCGGATGCAAACCCACAATATCCAGCAGGTGCTGGTGCGTATCTGATGGGTTTTCTTCGCTGGCGTGGGGTATTTGAGGCACGATCAATTTACGCCAATCTGCTTCGATCTTTACGAGTAATTGATGCAGCGCTGCCACAAAATTTGCATTAAGATGATCGAATCCACCGACAGGTTGGCTGCTGAAATCAAATAAATCGCCCGGTTGGTGCGGATTCATCCACGCCAGCCGTCTGAATGCGGCTGTTGGCAGGATACCGTAAGGTTGGCTGGCAATCCGGACTGCTGGAATACTGCCGCGTCCGGTCACGCACATGCTGAAGAACTGCCGCGTAGCACTGATGGCGGGCTCCGGGAATACAGGTGAGAGCATCGCATCCATGGCGTAGCCAAAAGTTCCTGGCCAAAGCGCGAGATTCATGTTCATCGCGTCGGCCTGATCCAGGCGGTCAGCGTGCAGCACTTTTTGGAAAAGTTCCTCGTCCAGCCCAAGCCACTCACCGAGCCACTGGCCATCTTTTTTATCTAGCCAATTGGAAGTCAGGTCAAAAGAAGGTTTTCTCTTGAAATATAGTTCAAAGGTTTCCTCAGGTTTGTCAACATCCGAAAACCCTGATCGCTGCTCTTCAGTATTGTTGGTGGGTGTACCCTGGGGTACGATGGTAAAACCTTTGTCGCTATAAAAATGATGTTCGAACAATTCGGAGACCAATTGTTGGCCGCCGGTCTCTGTCTCGTCAGCACTCAGCCGCACGCCTAGGCAGAGCAGACGATCCACGCCGTCAATTGTTTGCTCGTCCAAGTCGATGCGGAACCCCATTCCTTGGTCTACCGCCTCATCAAAATCAATGATCCATTTCAACTCGGCAGGGATGTTCAGATCGCCGGAATCGGTGGGACTGAAATTGTTGGCCTCGTCCGCATTGGGGTCGAAGCCGACTTGCAGGGGGCTGTCGATTGGAAGTCCAAGCTGATCGATGACCAAGTCCTCGCCATTGAATCCCAGGAGAACGAACCGCTCTGGTGCGATTGAAACCTGGGCGGCCCGTGACCATGAGTGCGTTTTACCGGTTGCTTCCAGCGTTTCTGGCAGTAAAACCAGGGCGATTTTCAAATCTGCATTTTCGCGTGTTAACCCAGCGGGCAGCGGATCGTTAAAATTAATGGGCAGAAACTTCTCGATCCATTCGTCCGCGTCCGGAAGCCCACTTTTTACGGCGGCCTTTTTTTCTTCATCAGTTCCTGCCTGCCATAGTTTCGTGAAGAAATCAAAAATTGTTGCCTGGTTGCCAGTGATGGAGGAATCTTCTGTTGCAATTGTAAGGATGAGTGTTTTGTCGGAGTCGCGCAGCGGAAAGATAGAGCCGGGGAGTGGTTGGGCCTCTTCTGCCTGACCGATCCAAGCCGCTCGGCCAGCGCCTTCTAAATTCACGAGAAAGGCCCATGCTGCTTTTTGCAGGTCTAGCGTTTGGGAGTCCGGATTGTCCTCATCCATAGGTTGACCTGCGGCATGATACTCAGCCCAAAAACGTGCGGCATTGCGAATTTCTTGTGGCGATAGCTGCGGATCAAAGGAATCTACCATGCAGGTGTCCGGATAAATACGCACCCAGAGTTGCCGTTTTTCAGTACCCGTTTCTGGCTGAGCAATCGTCTTAAACCGAGTCTCCATTCGGGTTGGGAATAAGATAAATGGCGTGCGGTTATGGAAATGTTAATTTAACTGCACCCGCGGGTCGGTTAATGCCCCGATTTCGAACCAGTTTTCGTTGATTTTCTGGAACTCACCCGTCAGGTTTGTCAGCTTGGATTGCGCTTCTTCTGCCTGGCCTTCGAGCGCCCCTATCCGGTTTTTTAATTCTGCTAACCGTTCTAAGTTTCGTGTATTTTTCGGATTGGACGCGCGTTTTAACCTGGCTTCTTCCTGTTTTAACAGAACAAGGCGAGCCTTAACCGCAGAGAGATTTGTTTGCCCCGCCTCATGGTCTGTACGGGATTTATTCAGAGCATTTCGTAATGCGTTAAAATCAGTCATATCCATCCACTCAATCGTTTTTTGGAAGCATTTCAGCTGCGTGCACAGCTACCAGCACCGGAACCTGATAAAGGATATAAGCCAGATCAGCGGCATCGACCGTATGACCGTTGCTGTTCCATTTGATTTGCAGGTCCTCAGCCCGTTGATCGATGAAGCCCTGTTCGTTGGCTCCTGGGGTGTCGGGGGGAACGCTGGCGGCTAGAGAAATCGTTTGGGCAGGATTGACCGCGTCGATCACGCCCTGGCCGGGTAAAACTTCCGACCATGAGATATCGTTCCAGGTTAGATTTTGAGCTGAGTTCGACATTCTCTTTTGGAATATCAAACCCGAACCGGGGTTCGCCTGGCCTCTCCTTAATCACGAAAAACCATCCCGCATTCTCCGCATCTGGCACTTCGGGATCGCCATCACCTTTCGCCTGATCTATATCGAGCTTGAAACCGAAGAACGTGATATCCGGCTCAACCTGCGCTCGATACAAAGGTGTTCGGATCACATCAAAGGATGGTTTTTCTTTGTCGCCTTCTTCGGGCTTGTAGAGGATGCGCGATTTAGTTTTGTCAAGTGTGGAATCCTCTTTAGATTTCGGCGCCCAGGCTGCTTTGTGGGCGTAGACGACGGCATTGGGGTACTTCTTAAGCAACTCTCCACGGATGACAAGAACGACCTCTTCGATTTCTGGCTCGCCGGGTTTTTGCTGGTGATCGTGCTCACCAAGTTTGCTAATCCGGGGCCATTCGTGCAGTTTGGGGATATCGCGATACATCTCGCGGATTTCCTCTTCCGTTTTCCCATCATGATCGGATTTATCAGATGCCATTAGCGTGCTGGCATCCCAAAACTGCCTGAAATAGCTGCCGCGTTGGTCTGTCGGAAACTCACGCCACAATAATTCCCTGGCAAATTCATGATTTAAGCCGACCATATACGCTTCGATAAATTCCTGATTTGTTTCAAGGAGCGTGATGCTGTTGTATTCGATCAGATTAATATTCGGGAGAAATAGATCTGCTGAAATTTCTGAAAGCGGTTTGTACATGGGGTAATTAAAATCGAGGATATGCCATGGCCTCGGTAAAAATCTCTGGATCAAGCTGATCAAGAATCCAGCCGGGGATGCGGACGTTCGCCCAGGTCCAGTTTGAGATTGTGGAATTCGGGTCCAATTTAACCACCATATGATCGGTAGCCTTTTGGATATCGATTGGCCTTAATTTTGGCGGATCTGGGATCGCCTGCCGGGTTGCTTCGACGAGCTCAAACGCATCGCGCAAGCCTTCTTTGAATTGAAGTGCTTCGGAACTGTCAACTCGCCCCCCGCGCTTGGGTACAAAAGTGGAACCCATTGGAACTAGTTTGAAGTCGGCGCTTTTGGGAAGCTGATCGACAACTTCGGGGCGTTGTTCTTCGGGCTTGATTCCTTCGGCGGCTTGAAGGCCTTTGGACCATTTCCGCAGCCGGTTGAAACCGTAGATTGCACCGGCCACAACTACAACAGCGAGAATCCAGCCAAAAACACCGGCAAAAACGATCAGCAATAAAAGAATCAACATGATCGCGAGGGCCAGAAAAACCCAGGGAAACTGCGGCATGTTCTGTAAAAGTTTTTTTATGAAATCTGGAATGTCGGCGGGCTCGAATAGATCAGCGAGATCGGAGGCTGCGGGGAGACCGGGTGCGATCTCCTTCGGTGGTGATACTTGAATCTTCTCCTCACTCAATTTTCTGACCAAAGTTTCAGGGCGGAAATCCACCTCGGAGGAGTGTTTCTCCAGCCTGCGGGCCAGTTTGCCTCGTCTGCGAGTGATACGCCGCATTGGCGCAGAAACCACAGCTGCTGGTAGCACGCTTTCCCGCACTACCTGGTGCATTGTCAGCCTGTCGACCATGATGCGGCGTTGAACGGGTGCAGTGATCATCATGAATTTTTCCGGGTTGATTTTTGCCATGGGCTGCATATACTTTTCATACCAGATATTGGCCGCGGTCATCGCAAACTGTGCATAGCGAATTTTTTCGTTCCCTTTGATGACATCGCCGATTTGCTCCCAGGCCGCGTTCATGTACTCTTCCTGATTTTCCTGTACCACCCGAGTCCCGAAATGTGCGGGTACCCGATAACGTGGATCAAGGTTTAACTCGTTGATCCAGTTATAGTCGTAGTGAATGGCATTGCCGTTCCGGTCATCGAGGATGCGTTCAATCATCGCGTGCCATTGGCCGTAAATTGGCGGTGTGATGAGGGGATCGGCATCCTCGTTAGGGTCAATGGGCAGGCCTTCCGCTTCAGCGTCGATATTTGCGTCTATAGCAGTTTTATAACTGTATTCATCCTTCAGATTAAGCAAGGTAGCGATCTGTTTTTGGAAAGGATGCGGAAGGCGGTCGGAGCCCCATTTATCGAGTGTGTTGAGCTTGTTGCGTTCTTCTGGCTCCATTGTGTTTCGGGGCACCTGCAGCGCACCGCCCAGCCTCAGGATGCCGCCTAAATCTAAGTCGTCCGCCTCTTCCCATTCCAGATTAGCGCCCGGCTTCGTCATATCCATATCGCGTCGCCCAACCCGCAAATCAGCGGGTTTGGGTTCGAGTATCCGCACCAGGTATTCGAAATCACCCACAGTACCAGTGTTGAATTGCCATCTGTAATAAATGGGGAAATCTACAGGTGTTGCTCCCGTTTCCCAGGCAATTTTCGTTCCCGCTGCTGCGATGTTTGCAGCCGTATCACCGAGACCAGCCAAACGGCCGCTCTCGTATGCTGGAATCAAAAAAGCATGGTACGAAGATTGTTCTTCCAGCTTGCGTGGACAAATGATGCGTGAGTAAGCGATATCTGGATTTTTGTTGAGTTGAACCTGCAGGGTATCCAGAACGTTTGCCATGTCGGTAGCGCCTTGCCTAACTGTGGCCTTCACGATATCGGTGTTGACATGGACGTGCGCCCAGGCCCAAAGTTGATCGGCTTTCGGAAAAATATCTTCGGCTGCAATCCCTTTGAGTTTGAAATAGGGCAGCGGCCGGTTGGCCAGATTCTTGCCTTCTTCAAATTCATCGGCTTTCAAAACCACCAGCGCCAGCCAGGTATTCAACCTGTGGGGTGTTCCGGGTGTGACAGGTGTGTAACGCCACGGAAAATCTTCATCATAAAAGTCGATGTAAGCCACGTAATTTGGCTCAAAATTTGTGATGTAGTTTAGTGGGTCGGTTTTTAATATCGAGCGCGCATCAATGCCGACGATATCACCCGGTCCGTAAAGTTCGACATCGCGAGGCGTGGTGTTATCAGCCACGGCACTATCCGCTTTTAGTGCCAGCTCAACCGTGTATACGGCTCTCGCACCGCCGGTATTTTTTAGACTGTTCGCCAGACCTTGCCGCAGGAAGGGAAGAAAACTGTAGTTTGCTGTGCTCATTTTTAAAAAACTTCCTCAAAAGCAGGGATCACGTGGACTTCGGCCGCATCATTTGGATGATCGGTAATATGCGCCATCATATAATCATGGGCCATTGCTTCATTCGCAAAGGAAAGTCCCTCTGAGATGGATTGGTTATTTGAAATTCCAGCAACGATGTATTCCATTTCATTAACCTGGATGCGTTCATCGACATCAAAAGGAACCATGGATTTCTTGTAAGCTTTAGATAGTTTCGATTGAGTGACGGCCGCACCATTCAAGAAGTGGTTGAACAGGGTTCCCACAAAGGTGTAGAAATGGATGATGAAACGTTTGAAATTGCTGTCGATAATGATCGTCTCATAGCGGACGGTCCGGCGGACTGCTTTGGGAGAGCCCAACTGCCGGCCAGAAACCGAGAGTTCCACACCCGCATCGAATTTCTGATAGGCTGGGCGGGTCAGCTTCTCATCATTGCTGAGATCCTGATACTGGGCGATGGCAAATTTCTCTTTTGGGAACGTTCCAGTTTCATCCAGACCGGCTGAATTTACCTCGACGGCGAATTTATCCCCATCTGATGCCGTCCGATTGCCAACTTTATCGATATTGAGATTCAACGGCACTGCGCGCTGGGCGATTTGCAGCGTGCCCAGGGGGTGAAGCACCAGATTTTCCGACTGCTCATCCAACTTCCGCAAAGAGACCAGCAGGTTGCTCCCTGCCGGTAATTTTGCCCGCCAGTTGTCATCCTTTTCGAACTCTTCTTTTAGCAGGGGAACTACTTCGATGGAGGGCAAAGTGGTATTTTTTGCGTCGCCCCAGGTCACATCGAAATTCGCAGAAACAGAAATCTCGAACAGCCAAAGATCGATGGTCAGTTTTCCGGTTCCTTTGGCATGCCAGGGGGTCGGGCCTTCCAGCATAAGTTTCAAATGGATGCTGAACAGCCCGGTACCAAAGACGTTCAAACTCACGGAGAATGACATCTGGATGATGAACTTGAAGGGGGAGAACTGGAACAAAGCATCAAATGCGAAATGCCCAGTTACAGACACCACTTCCAGACCGAAATACAGTTCTGCTTTTGCACCAAACTGCACCGTGTTCGAGGTGATGGCGAAATATGCCTCGACCGAGATGCGCTGCATAGGGTTGTTGAGAATGTCGATGCGGATTCGTCGTAAATTCGGGAACGGCAGCGGCGGCGGGGAAAACAGCGGGTGGAACCCGCCAACGCTGAGGACGAAATTCGAGTTTTCGCTATAGTCCATTAACAATCCCATATCTCCTTCCAGCGTGAGGAAAAGGATACGGGAGTCGTACATGGAGGCGTAGAACCACAAACGTTCTTTCTCGAATTCTAGTGCGCCAATAAAGCCCACGTTGATCACGACGACAGCGGCGTCTTCTGTGGGCAAATTGACCCGTAGCACGCCAATGATTGCAATGTTGCCGGGAATCTCGATAATCACACCTACAGATAAACTGACCAGTGTCGGTGTGCCCCATCCGATTTTTGCCATGGGGCCGATCAGGAACTTACCCGCGGCAGGGGGGAAATAGCTGCGTAAGTCGCTGATGATTTTTGGTGCGTTCTCCACCGGGTTGGATGGGAACATAATGCTGTTGATCCCCCCGCTTCGGATGCCGGAGGCGATGGATTCGGGCAGCATCGTCCGATTCAGGCCCAAAAGACCACCTAGTCCGATCAGGGTAAAGCCAAAACCAAGTTGAATACCGGTTCCGAATTCTGCTGTGATAATCACCAGTAGCGAAAATCCACTCGAATTGTCGGGCATTTTGGTCGTAATTAGCCCAATAGCTTTGACGGTGACGATTTCTGCAATCGCGAGTTCCAGCACGCCGGCATATTCTTCTTTGTCGAAATCAAAATACAGGTATCCGCCCCCTCTGACCACACCCGTATCGAGCGATAAGCCCACGCCATTTGGCGGCTTGAAGGTGAAGTCAATATCCGCCATGCCGAGACTCCCGCTCCCGTCAGAGGGGAATGTGATATTCACATTTACGCCGATCTTTTCGACGACAGCCTTGAGCGGGCCGAGGTTGGCAGCAAATTTTGTGGATAAGCCCAGTTGGACAGGAATTTCATTGCTGACACTGATCTTGAAGAATAGCCCCTCGATCACGAGAACGCTCAGATCAATATGCAGCGGAAGCAAAATTTCAATACCGGCATCCCCTCGGAAACGGAAACCGCCCTCTGGGTCCCAGTCGCCGCCCAGGTTGAAATCTGCATCAAACTTGACCCCGGAAAGCACTTGTTGGATGAAGCCGTCTCCCTGCGAAAAATCGATGATCAATTTGCCGCCGCTAAAGTCAAATTGGATCGCGGGATTCAGTGATCCGCCGGATGTCCCGAAATCCGCACGCAGCCCCAAGGTCCCAGCGATTTTCTGCACTTGAAGTCGGGTTCCACCCGTCACAGAAAGAATATCGATGGGATCACCGTTCGTGTGCTCCGCGGCTAAACCCAGCGAGGCCGTAAGTGCCATGTTCCCGCTGGGCGGGGTCGCGGTGATGTCAAATGGCGGTTGGATTTCAACTGTGATGCCGGCGTCGAAGCTGGCATCCACTTCGGTTGTGCCTTTTAGTGTGTCTGAAAAATTAATCGATCTTTTAAAATTGACGTTGCCCGGAAGGATTAAATTGGCGACCAGCGAGGGTTTTGCGCCAGAGACATCGGCTTCAAGGTTGAAGAAGTACGCCTCAAGGGTGAGCGGTTCTCCCACTTCATTGTAAATCGCTCCGGGAATGTTGAGCAATTCCAAGAAGCCTAAGATTTTGTAGAACAGAGCTTCACCTTCAAATGCTGCCACACTTGTGTCCCATTTATAAATTTCGTCCAGGAAATTCACTGGGTCCAGGAGGAGTTTGGGAATGCGATCAAAGTAGAACCGGCGCGGGATGATGTCACGCGGTACATTGCTGACCTCCAACCCCCTCGGTGGTGCATGCTCTTTGTCGATGATGCCGAGGAGATTGATGAAGTCTGTCAGCTCAGGAGATTTTTCAAGCAAATAGCCTACAGTCGCGTATTCAAGCACGCGTGTTGCCATATCAGATGCTAAATCTTGGACCGCGTTCTTATCCGCGGCAGGCAACGATGCGGCGGCACTGTGAATGGCATCACCCGCCTCCTTGAACCGCAGGATTAGTTCTGCAATGACGCCGAACAGACTTGCTGATGCAGAAATGATCTGGGTTGTATTGTCGCTTGAAATTGCGGATTCTAAATCGCTGATTTTTGGCGGCAGGCTTTTGACGGTGTTTGCAGCAGCGATAAATTTATTTTAAATCCCATTATTAGCGGCCAGTACATAGGGAAGCGTTACCCCAAGCCGGTCAAATAGTTGAGGTCCTAAAATTTCTTCAAGCGGCGCAAGGGCCGCGCCTAATTCAATGGCAATACGTTCAATTGTGCCAGAAGAATTTGTCATAGTTTTTTTCCGAAAGCAAACGTCTTCATTTTCACTCTAATTCACGAAACTGCTGGTATTGCCTGTCTCTCTGGTAGCGACTGTTTGCCAAATAAATCGATCAACTCTAAAACCGTCATCTCTTCCTGTACCAAATCAATCAGCGGTTCACAGCGTTCTAGGTCAGATCGCAGTTCTGGGGAAGCATATCTCTTTAGCATTTCGAGGAAGCGGTCGATACTCTCCGTAAAGTGCATACCATGAGCGCTCAGAGGAATCTTGAAATTGTGATTGTAAAAAGCATTGAGCGCTAACCGCGCCCAGATGGGACCATTGCTGCGATGCCAGGAGGTTGCCACTCTTTTATTGGTATTGATCAGTTCATTGATCTCATCGAAGTATTTTTGTGCCAGATTGTAGTAGGCCTGTCCAAAATCTGTCGCTAAAAATACTTTGAGGAGCGGCGGCTGTGCAAGGGAAGGATCACTTACGATTGGGATCGGCGGGTTCACGACAGGTGTCGGGCTAACAGCGTTCAGCGCGCTGAGTTTTCCGGCTCCCCAGCCAAAAACGTCCGGCGGCGGAGCGTCCCCTGGGCGTCCATTTGCGTGTGTGCTCAGAAGACTTTTGATCTGTGTGTGGGGAAGGTTCGGGTTTTTGTGCAGCATAAGTGCGATAGCTCCGGCAATATGTGGTGCGGCCATGCTTGTGCCCCCCTTGCCCACATACCAATCCTGGCAGCATTCACAGCAGCAGTTGACGAAATCTCCTGCTCGATCTGTGGCAATTCCAGTGGAAGTGATATTCACCCCAGGTGCGCACAAATCTGGTTTCGTTCTGGCATCCAGAGTTGGGCCACGCCCGGATGATGGCGCTAGTTGTCCTCCCACCGCATACGATCCGACGGTTATACATTCTGTACCGGTTGCCTGGTTCGTTAGCGTTGTATTGCTTGTCGTGTTGTTGAGAAATTTAGGAGCCTTGCGATCGTGAGAACTCCCATATAAGCAGAAGGCATTGATTGAGGTTGGAGAAGTGGAGGTGCTGCGCAGTTCGATTTCCCAGTTTACCGTTTCTGTGTTGGCGATATTGCTGCCTGGTACAGGGGGCGTGCCGGAACTGGGCGGGGTAATTACAATACCGATTCTGTTCGTCTGATTGTTTACGGTGACGGATCCGGCTGTGCCTCCGCTGATGGTGCCGTTAGCTGTTGTGCTGCTGCCGCTATTACCGGATGACACCCAGTTAATTCGGCCGTTTGGGCCTCCAACCGGTGATGTAACCTGAACCTCGAGATTTGATCCGGCGTAAATGATTGCCAGACTGCGCGTTTTCGAATCCGCACCATATATTTTGAAATTCAACTTCAGCGGGGATGAACCAGCCGCGGGGACGGTGCCCGCGGCATGAAAACCTGCATTCCCATCATTCCCGGCTGCCCAAACGACCGCCCGCCCATTGGTGTTGTTGTTCAACAGATTGTTGACATCCTGACAAGTCTGCGAGCTGCCATCCATCCGTTCTGAGAATAGGCCGAAGCTGCAATTAATGGCCACTGGTTTGCCCGCATTTTGGGCGACTTCAAAAATATAGCGAAGGGCATCTGCAACGAGATTGGGGCTTGGCGCGCTCGCCGGTGGATTCGCCGGTGGTGTTAGATTTTCCCCGCGGTCGCCATCCGAGAGCCCCCACAACCGTACAATCACCAGGTCAGCCTGGGGGGCTACGCCGATATAGTGATACTCGCCATGGCAGCCACCCGCCTGTTTTCCATTCCCCGCAGCGATGCCGGCGACATGCGTTCCGTGACCGTCGTCGTCTTTATGTCGCACCGGGATGGCCGGGCTTTCTGTGTTAAGTGTGGCGTTGATCTGTGCTTCGGTATATTCGACGCCATAACCCAGGGTAGCAGTAAACGGGCCTGTGGTAATTGCAGCTGGTGCTGTTTCGCCAGCTTGTGGAGGGTTCACCGGCGCGAACATGGTTTGATCCCAAATCCTTAGGATCCGAGTCGTGCCGTCGGGTTTGATGAAATTCTTATGGCGAAAATCGATCCCCGTGTCAATGATCCCGACGATTACGCCGCTCCCTGTATACCCGCTGAAGCTATCACCGCTCCTGGACCAAACATTAGTGGCCATAATGTCTGGGATGCTCTTATCGAGTTGGATGGCGTTGTCCCTTTGTTTCTCAACGGAAATCACCGATGGTAGTTGATTCAGCTTCTCCAGCGTTTCAACGTTGATCGTGCCATAAGCGATATTGCCATAAATTTCCCTGGCAACAAATCCTGCATCCTGTAAGGGGCTAAGATCTCCGCTGAATTCCACCGAAACGTGTATGAGCATTGCTGGATCAACAAAGTAAGCAGCTTCTCCGGGCTCTTTCTCATGAAGAGATTTTTTTACTAATAAACTATCCAGTTCAACATCTAATCTAGCCATAGTAAACTCTTATACTAGCGGGTGGAAGATCGAGGAAACAAAAACCAGCAGTGCTGGTTTAGGAGATGGAATTCTTTAACTCATGTTGCGCACTTGGTGCAAATCAACGATGATTGAGTAGCCGCAAGGCCATCGAAACAAGCACACTAAATAACATGAGTCTTTAACGCAAAATTTGACTGAGGAATTGATGTACACCCTATTAATTATTTCTCCAACATTTGAAAGTGTCGGTCACAACCTTTCCGCTCGTCAGTATCTCTGGCAGCAGCTTAAAGGGTCTTCTAGACCAACCAAAATAACAAACCGAAAATAGTATTGAAGGAGTTTATGTGATAGTTTGTGATGATTTAGTGATGATGGGAGGAGTTTTCGGAAGTGCTTACAATATTATTCCAGTTAAGGTGTGGGTATGTCAAGTTAAGGAATTATTTCACAAAAAATCAAGTGTGCTTTCGCCAAAAGTTGGAGAGAGAGTAATAGTGGGGTTTCGTAAAATTTTTGGGGTTCTTCATTCAAGAAGCAACAACTTATCTGTGCAATTGGTATTCGAAAGATTGAACTTGCAGCCTATAATTTTGGATATTTTTATTCATTACCGGACACTTTTTGCATGAAGGAGATTGAAGGAAACGGGAATAGGCAAATTATCGTTGAGAAAATGGTCGAGAAGAGCCAGTCCCAAGCGGAACAAACTCCAATCACAACGCTCAGAGCGATGAATGATGGAAACCCAATGATCTCGATGAGCAGTAACACCCAGGTAGATCATCCACAAATAAGCCAGACAGGCTGCGAGCATCAGTTTTGCTAAACGGTCAGGATCAGATAAGTGGCTTTTATGGAGATTGAAGCCCCGGCTTTTCTCATCCGAGAAGAAAGTTTCAATTTGAAAACGTTGTGCATACCAATAACAGGCTTCGTCGATCAATTCAAAGTTAGTCACCAGATAAATGGGTTCTTTATAGCCTTTCTTCCACCAAGCAATCACGGTAACTGGGCCATAAGCCTGTGCTGTGAAAGCGACATTCGGAATACCAAGGCAATCACCTGGCCGGAGCAGTAAGTCGCTGAATGAAAAGCGTAGTCCTGCTTCACACCACCATACATTCTTGGCTGTACGGCAGACATAGGTCCAACTAAGCGACTGTAAGGTGGCCTGTAACTCGAGACCATCGAATTCGCCGTCCCCCAGGAAGACGGCCTGAGAGTCTTTGGGAAGTGCGCACTGTAACATTTCCAATAGTTCAAGGTGGAGGGCTTCCGGCAAGTGACCTTTGCAGCCCTCCACCACTAACCAAATGATGGGTAAAGATCGTTTGCGGTACACCAGACTAATCATCAATGTTATCCAATTATGACCAACATCACTACCATCGATCATAAACACCAGTGGGCGAATATTCGCCAGTTTTGCCAGGATCTCCTGCACAAATGGCAGATAATAGGCTTCATATCCCACCCGCTCGTTTTGCAGCCAGCGACTATATTTCTTAACCCGGCTCTCTGCTGTGGCGCTTTCCGGCGCATGGCTGGCAATGGTTGGCAGTTGACTACTTTTGCCCTGCACGATACCTGCCACCAACGCGGCCAGGGTATTCAAATGCCGGGCAAAATTGCCTTGGGGTTCAGTCGGAAACAGTTGTTTCATTGCTTTTCTAATGGTACGATGTACTCGACGGTTGTCACTCATGGGGTTACCTCGTTCTTTCGTGGTGGAAAAAACTTAGTGTAACCTATGTGTCAACCGTCTTTTGTTAAATGTGTCCGGTAATGAATTTTAAAAACAAAGCGCTTCTTCAATCCTACGAATTTTGAGACTTGCCGCTCATCGCAACGCCGTGATATAAGCGTCGATCTACAAATTTGTCCGGTAGGGGTGTTGTTTGATAAAAACAACACCCCCTTATTTTATAACGAAATGATTGAAACTTCTCAAGAATGAGAAAAATGTGCATCATGCTGGTGAACTAACTCAAAAAAGGAGTTCAGCTAAAAAAGTTTCAATTAGTTCATTATCTCCATGTGGTATCGGATGCTCACCCCGGTGAAAGCCATTAGAAAAACAAGGGACGGTTGGGTGTTTTTTGCGTGGTCTTGGCTGCAGCCTGATGCACGTGAAAGATAACCAGACGATAAAGCCCTGGTGAAATTTATCTAGAGGGGATTTTATTCTAAAACATGCATCCGGTCGGGAGGAACTGATTGAAGATCCTGAACTGACCGACAGTATTGCACTTTATGATAGCTGTTTTCTTCGAGCATTTGACAAGCTTGAAATTCCCGAAATCAACCTGCTGACTCGTTATCAAGCTGTCTCATTTCCACCTTTTACATTGAGTTTAGGGTGGGGGTCGAACCCACAAAGTATTGCCACCGGCAGATTTTAAGGACACGGGTTTGGGGTTCCTGTAGTGTTTTAGTGTCCATTATCTCTACCAAGTTAACGAAATTGACCAGATTCGCTCCATTCTGTGGATATTGTCCATAGTTTCTATACGATATGCTCGCAAACTGCTCGCAGAACGGAAAAACTACTAACCTGATTAGCGTTGACTGGCTTGCTGACATTGTCCCACACTAATCGACATATTACCATTGCAAATTTCCTCGGTTTTCAAAACCTTCCGATTCAAAATTTTGCGTATAGACATCTATTTGTGTATCAGGTCCATTGCATCTATTAATCGGAATATGTGGTGGGCAAATTGTCAATTATTACTATTGTTTCCATAGTTTCTAACGTGAGTAGTATGACGAGTTGCACCATATAGAGAGTTGCGTAACGTAGCATGGAACAAGAATATCAAAGGTGATTGCAATTCAACACAGTTTCTAGGGATTAAAAGTAATTCTATGTTCTATATTTTAAACCTCAGCGGTTTTTACAAAATATGCAGGAAAAATGATTATGATTGGGTTCCTATTATTGGTAGATTCTAATTTGGTTAAAATCAGAATGAACTTCACAATAGAACGAAAAGCAAAAATGAACACAGAATTTGAGCAGGATAGAAGATGAAAGTGTCTTTATACCGAATTGCTTTGAAAAAGTAATTTTTATCGCTCGATTTTTGACTATCACCCGACTTGGAAGCTTCACCAATTGGATCCAACAGTTTCAACAATGTGCTAGAAATCGAATCATTTTTAAAAGACTCACAAAGCGCATCGGAATTAAGGAATTGGGAAATTTCTCTTTGACGATCTGAACACTGTAGGAGCGCCATCTTCCAACGAATATCAATTAGCCAGAATAAAAATGGCAGAAATATCGCAGCTAACAAAAAATAGCTCTTAGGGAAATCTCCAGCGGTTAGCGGTATCATAATTGCTATCAGACCAGTCCAAAGCGTTATTCCCCAGTTTCGATTACGCAGTAGGATTTCATCCAACCGGCCGATGGTATTATCAATCAGGTCGATTTCCTTCATGAGAATTTCGAGTTGAAAGCGAAAGTAACTTTCTTTTTTTTGGTCGTTCATTACGGTCCTCATATGATGGTTCGTTTATTGAAATTGAAAATCTATTTAGTCTAATATGCAGCAGCCAAATACTATTGCTGACATCAAATTCTCTCAAATTTACCAACCTGGGTGGATTAAGATTTTTGTAAACGGTCAAGGACTGTTAGGGAGCCACACAAACCATACGATTAATCCATTTATTACGCTCAAAAGCAGAAGGCCAACGAAGTATGCCGTCACAAATTGCTTGAACCTGTTCTTCTCATTACGTTTGTGCTGCAAGTCACTATCAAGAAATAGATTTTGCTAGCGCCTTTAAGCCTCCTTGATTTTCCTAAAGAGATCCAGTTCGTTACGCAAAATCAGTAAAACAAAAGTGATCAGGAGGGAAGCCAGCAGCGGAGCAGTGATAATCCAGGGAGCAAATAAGTGAGCAATGTCCTCTTGAATATAGGGAGTTGATCGAAATCAGTACAACCGCTGTCGTATACCTAAATATGCGCTGCCAGATATGTTATTCATGTTATTGCCGAAAGAAATTAAACACTGTACATTTGCTTTCGTATGAGCTGTCAGATCAGATCGCACTGATATCTGTAATAGTCTACTGGAAATAATTATTTATCCAACATATTCTTGTATACGCAAAAGGCGGCCACCCAATTCGGGCTTTTAAAAAAAAGAGCTCTCCCGTGTCGGTGCCTTAGTATCAGATGTTCATCGTTTTTTTCAAGCGTGGCATAGAAGCCATCTGGTGATGAATAGCTCTCCCCGTTGGGGACATCTAGAAAACGAAATGTTCTACCATACCCATCATGATAGAGTATTTCATTATCTGCTTGTGTCATTGACTTTGCGTATGTGAATGTCCAGCCTCGTCCCAAAGGCCCGACTTGCTCCGTATTGGCTGAACGATATTTGCGTACGAACTGGAATGTCCGGCGGTTGAACTGGCTTTGCTCCAGCAGATTGGGAAAGAGTGCCAGGGACACGGGCAAATCCGCATTCCGAAAACCGAAATCCACCGGACCTGGACTTCGGACTTTGGACTAGCGACTAATTATTACCGGCAGCGCTCCCTTTCGTTCTTCACCAGGCAGTCATCGTCCTCTAACAGGAAGGCGCATTCCTGCGGCGGCTCTTCCGGCTCGTAAGGCGGGATATAGGTCATCAGCGACAGCAAATTATCACGCGGGTCGGCGTCGGCGTAATCGCGATAATAGTCTGTTGTTGTACCGTCCTCGTTTTCGCGCGTGATAATAACCTTACCATCCAGCAGCAGAATGCCGGCGCGCTGCAAGGCGACCATCTCCTCCGGGGCCAGGTCGAAGTTCAACACATGGCCGGTGAAAAAATTCAGGCATTCGTTGAAATCGCCTTCCTTGAATTCGGCTAGGCTCTCCGCCACCAGGGCATCGAGGCGTTCGCTCACTTCATCCTCTACTTCTTTGTCCGTCGGTGGACGACCGAGTTGCTGTTCTAGGTCATTCGTCGCTTCACTCTCGATATCATCCCCATCTTCAGCAACGATCTGCGCGCGTGTCTTGCACTTGAACGTTTCCACAAAGTCTTCGCGGACGCGCGTTTTTTCGTGGTGGCTGATCAGCAGCAGGTTGTCGATCTGGTTGTCGACTAGCTGGATGCGTTCGGCCGTGAAGCTAATCGGCGCCAGAATGCGCCCAGCTTCGATGCGCTCGGCGATCTGGGCCAGCGTCAGTGTGACCAACTTCGGCTCATTCGCGGCATCGTCACGCATGTAGTCCATGCGGTCCTGGCCAGGGCCGGTGGCTGCCAGACCATTGGCGATATTGGGGAAATCGGACACGCAGTAGCGCAGTGCGGTTATTGAACTGTCCGAGGCGCGGATCTCCTCGCGAATGGTGACATCGTTGCGCAGCACCGGCTGCTTGTCCAGCGCCAGCCCCTGCGCCTCAAAGGCGATGCCCATCAGGTCCACGACCACGTCGTCCACCAGACCGACAACCTGGTGCTGCGTGGCGTAGAAGGGATCCCAGCGCTGCGTCGCCGCCGGTATGCGGAAGGGTAGCGCGTCCAGGAAGGAAGCGTCGACCTCTTCTTCCTCCAGCCGGTCTTGAATTATCTTGGCCGCCAGCGGTTCGGCAATCAATTCTTTGAGTACGGCGATGCCGATGACCACTCCCGTGAGGACGATTCCCGTGAAGCCCAGCCCGGCCGGCCCGAACAAAGCCGTCAGCAGAATACCTACCCCAACCAAGAATATTGTCACCAACAAACCAAAACGGACGTCAACATCGAGATCCCATTCAACCAGCGCGCCCGTCAGCGAGTCATTGTCGTTGGGATCGACCTGATTCGCCTTCTGCTTGGGGTCCAGCCACAACAGTAGGTGGAAATCGGGATCGCCGTCGTTGTTGGCCGCCGTATATTCACCGTGCAGATCCACTTCCAAACGGCCGGTCGGCAGGCCTGCCTGTAGCTCCGGCCCTATCTTGACGCCCTTGACCGTGCCAATCGTATCGCTGTCCGGATTCATGGGATCTTCGCGCAGGGGGAAGCGAAAAGTGCCGTCATCCTTCTTCTCCGCCTGCCGGAACTTGAAATCGGGACCGGCCAGGGCGAAGAATCCGGGAGACGTGGCGAAGGCGATGTGCATCGCGGGATCGCGAAAATCCTGGGGAAAGAGCAGCGAGCCGCGGGGCATATGCAGGTCGCTCGCTTCCGGGCCGTTGCGCAGGGCCAAGTCAACGTAGAAGCCTAGCGTGCGCTGGCTGTCGCTGATCAGCTTGTGCATGCGAATCTCCTGCACGCGCTGTCCCTGGGCTAAGCCGAGTGCGATATTGCGATCCAGCTGGCGACGTACGGATGTTTCCAGCAGTTCTATCTGCGCATCCATCACCCCGGCATTCTGTAGATCTGCAACGGTCTGTGGATCAAGGCGCGCCAGGGACAGCTGCAGGCGGTGGTTCGTTTCCAGACTGCCGGATCGGTCCGCGCGCAGCTGCAGATTTATCAGTAGGTGCACCGGAACAGGCAATGGGGTGAGAAATGTGCCAGAATTATTATCGAAGACCGTTATAACCAGCGTCAGGCGCATAAATTCCACCGTTATCTTGCGCAGAAAATCGCCATCGGTCGCATCCCAAAGGCGCACATCGGTGTCGTAGGAGCCAGAAGCGATGTGTGCGCCGTCGGCGCTGTAAACGACGCTTCGCACCGGGCCGTCGTGGCTGCACGGGGTAGGCTGGCAGGCCAGCGTATCCACCGCCGCACCACTCTGCGCGTTCCAGCGCCGCACAGTTTCATCGTCGTATCCGGCGAGAATGTGCGCGCCGTCCGGGCTGAAGGCCACGCTCCACACCGGGCCGTCCTCGGGATTGATGTTGCGTTCCTGCGTCCCGCTTTGAATGTCCCAAACGCGGAATGGTTCCATCTTCGGAAGCACTGGCCAGACGCGAGCCGTCGGGGCTGTAGGCCACGCTGCGCACGCGATTGCTGTGTCCGTTGAACACCTGCAGTTCGTCGCCGCTGGCCAAGTCCCACAGACGTACGGTCTCGTCATCGGAACAGGAAGCGATGCGCGAGCCGTCGGGGGAGAAGGCGACGCCGCGCACCGGCCCGCTGTGGCCGACGAAAGCGCTCAGGACAACGCCCAGGTCGACGTCCCAGAGCCGTACCAGGTCATCGAACGAGCCGGAAGCAAGTCGCACGCCGTCGGGATGAAAGGCCACGCTGTGAATCAGGCTGTTGGCCCCGAAGAGCACCTTCTCTTCCTGGCCGGCGGCGATGTCCCAGATGTGGATCAGGCGGTCCGTGACGCCGGAAGCGATGCGCGAGCCGTCGGGGCTGTAGGCCAGGCAGGAGATTTCGCCCGTGGTGCCTTCAAGAACGGCCGTTTGCAGCCCCGTATCTGTCGCCCATAGGCGCACCGCGCCGTCCCAGGCGCCGGATGCGACCGTCTGACCATCCGGGCTGAACGCCACCGCCTCAATCGGTGTGTTGTTGCCAGGAAGTAGCTCAATATCAAACGAGGTGTTACTCAGGTCGGGGTCGGTCAAATCGAATGAGGAGTCGCGCACGTAAAGACGGCGATAATCCTGGGGCCGGAGAATGCTCACGACCAGATCCAGCCCCAAGAGAGGATCAACCACGGGAATCTCCAGCGGCAGGAGGCCGGCCTCTACCTGCGCCAGCAGGATATAAGCCAGATAACGTTCGGAGACCAGGGTCTCCGTATCAAACCCGGAAGTTACTTTGGTGCGATCAATCATAATCCGCTCCTTTGATGAAATGGCCGACGCAGGGACGGCGATTTAGGGAAATTGCGAAAGGGTCCAGGCCTCAGACCGGGATCGGTTCCTTGCACTCGATAGTGTCCTGCAGGCATGCGCCGGTATGCACACAGAACGTGTAACCAGGACAGCAGGAGAATTCCTCTTTGTGCAGATAAAGGTCACTCTGTAAGACGTGCAGGTCGGGATAGGACGGTAGGTCTTGCCACTGGCCATACCAGATCAGGAAGAGTCCGGGGATGGAAGGCACAGTGAGCTCCCAGCGCGGGGACTGGCCTTCGATGCAAGGGCCGTTTTCCACGACAATGGCAGAGAAGGGACCGTAATGCACCGTACAGAAATAACCGAACTTGAACCGCTCGTCGGTAAGACCGGTCAGTTTATACATCTTCACATCACTCGCGGCGGAAGACGCGTCGCCCGGACCGCGATCACTGTACGTATTCGCGCGCCAGGCCACTTCCTGGATCAGATGGCCGCGCTCATAACAGACCAGTTTGGGGTAAGTGACCTGGGTCAGATACGTGCGTTTGTAGGTGCTGCCGAGTGGTATATCCTGCGGCGTCGGCGGCGGATCGGGTGGGTCCACAGGGTTGGGCACATTGGTCAGCACCGGGGCCACGCCGTTGATTTTCAGCGTGGCGTGCCGTTCGAAGAGGCGCAGCGGCAGCTCCGGCAGGGAGTCATATTCGTAATCGTTCATGATGGGTTTGCCTTCAACAATTCAATTACTGCCTTCATATCATTAGCTGCAATGGCATCGTCAATCTCTTCTTCTATTTGTTCACGAACTTCCCTGAACTGGTCACAAATCTTTTTTAATTCCGGGTTGTTTTGTGGGGTAGGATTATCTGCTTTTTTTGCAACAGCTTCAGTTTTCTCATATGAATCTTTGGTCATTTGATAATTGGTCGTGGCGAACAAGAGTATGTAGATAAATATTGTCCAATTACTCTTTTGTTAGTAGTATACATTCCAGGTATTGGTAAGTCAATGTAATTCATCCTAAATTCAAACTGAAACGGTTATCTTTTGGGGGTCTGATTGCTCTCTTAAGACGTCATGCAAAATTTTCAAGTATAAATTCTACAATCAAACATGGCAGCTGATGTGCTGAGAATGAAGATGTGCCAATGCCCACTCTTAATTCCTTCAGCCATACATTAGCACTGACGGTGCTGGGAAATGCCGTTGACTTGGTGACCCTTGACAGACGTTTTCATAGATGTTGAAAAAGTAATGGCTTTCGATGGGATAAGCTGAGAAATCAGAATTTGAATATAAAAAGGAAACTGTTCCAAGCGGTGCTTGATCAGTCTTTTGATGTTTTGCCCTGCTGCGATCATCATTCCTTCGATATTGACATTCTGCAAACCTCGCAAACGGAAACGCCTCAAGCGGTGAAAATCTTTAGCTTCCCCAAATAGGGGCTCAACCCACACGCCTCTTTTCCGCATCGCCTTTTGGTATGCCTCAGGCTGATGATAAACTTTCACTTTGTCAATGTATTCATGATAGAAAGATCGAAATATGTGCCGCCCACTTATGCTGCCAGTGCATTCGTCTTTCACTGGACAAGCATTGCACACATCTGCATCTGCTCGATAAATGAACTTCTTTCCGTACGTGTACGTGTGTGACCGGTGTGCTACTTAACTTTTTTGTCTGATTTGTCCACGACAGAACACGTTACAACATAACGCCCATATCATAGGCCGTGGCGAAGCTGCGGTCCTATGCACGCGCTTGTTATGTGACGATTTCAGCGGGGTCACAGTTGCCAAAACCCTAACTCAATCCCACCTTGAATAACGATCGCGCATGTTCCGTGACCAGGTAGTTCCATTGGTGGCACTGCCACTTCTGCGCCAGATTTCGCTGCCGCATCAACAATAGCCTGAATATCGTCAACAAGAATGTAATGGCGGACGACAGGTTTCTCCGTGTCGCGTAGCGGTGCCCTGACGCCCAACATTCCGCCGCTTGCCAGCTTTGCAGTACGAGCCCCGCCTAGACTGGGGTCGTTTTTACCGAACTTAACGTCATGCAGCAGAGAGTATGTCTCACAGACCGCGTTGACTTCCGGCGTCACGATTTCGAGGTATTGAATTTTCATTGAATTTCCTTTCGTATTCTGGTTCGTCGAGTCGTCAGGTGAACCGTTACTTTGGTGCGTTGTGTCATCGCAAAGACGCACATCCCAAATGCAGGATGGTGATGGGAGGCGCCACGAAAGCCAAACCGACACGTAGCATGTTTTGGCGATTTATGTTTCTCATTCTCTTTTTCACATTACGGGTTGATAACCCAACACTTTAATGCGCGAAATCCGCCAAAGTCATCTTATCTGAATCAAAATCGACATCTCATTTGGATAAAGTAATTAACATCGACATGTTGTAAGAGCAATGCAGTCAAGGGGAGATTTGACCCGGCTTCTTATAAGATAACCTTATATACCGGTAAGATCAAGTTTCCATATCTCGGCTAACCATTCAAAGAAGCCAGCATCTTGCTTGCGTTGTTTAACCTTCTTGATATAAGCGATGAGTGTCGTATTCAACAACTGTTTGCGCCTAGTGCTTAGATTTTGATACACCTTCACCAAACGCAGCTTGAGATGGTCGAGCATACGCTCCGGAAAGGCAAATTGTTTCCCGTAATACTCTCGTTGGATGGTGACAAAATCTCCAAGGATCAGGGGGAACTCGGCACTGTTGGATTCCAGTTGTAGATCAGCCAATGGTAGATACTGAACCTTCATCATCCAGCCTTCGATATGGGCTTCAATTTCGATCATCTCGTTGGCGTTCATGCGACGACACAGATACAAAACTAAGATCGCGTCATAACGTGAGATATGACTCTTGCGTTTATTTGATAACTTATATGCCCACAGATGAAAGTCCTTACGCCCTTTTTTCGGCAAGCGGCGCCATTGTTGCAACAAAAAGATAGCACGATACGCTTGCGCCATATGCGTTGCTTCATGCACCAAGGTACTCATCATGTACACTGGGCTACTCGGCGGTGATATATAACTACTGGGGCGAAACCCGGAACGCGTCAGGGCAATGTACTTCTCAGGGATATCGACTTCGTTTGTGGCACAAAAGCGGTTGCTCTCATGGTCATAATCCTTATCGGGATCAACATTTTTCTCGCCAAGGTACCCCAGTGCGTCTTCTTGGAGATAATGCACATTGATTGAGGTGGACTGGACTGCCGCCAGATGGGTTTTGGCTTGCTCCACATCAATCTTTGGGTTTGCGTTGATGTTCAGCCCATCGTACACAAAATCTCGTAGCAAATGCTCAGCATGATTGTGAATGTCTCCCAAGGTTTTCTGCTCTTGCATGGCACCGACACGCTCATTCCACGACCAGCTTTCGTCACGCTTTAGAAAATTAACCACATGCTGATCCACGATATGCGCTGGCAACCTGCCATCAATCACCGGGACCAAACGTGCATGCTTCAGTTTGAGTTCGATAGGTTTCTTAGAGGTTTCAAACACCAGAAAACGCCCAAACCAATTGCGATTATCTTGGTAAATCTTGTTGTTTATCCCGACTTGATAAACGAATGCAATATTCGAGAGTGTATTCGCAACCAAAAGCGCATGGAACAGGGTTGGATAGCCGTGAAAAGTCTTGACTGTTTCGCCGGGGGGTAGCACCTCACGTTGCACAAACTGGATCGTTTTCTGAGGCGACAATTTACTCGGTGTCAGAATCATATAATGAAATTGTTTGGTCTTGCTAAAAGGTTTACGCATTTAGGTTCTCTGTTTCATTTTTTTCGTTCGAAAAGAGATTTAATTATCTGCTTATCATGGTTATTTTTGTCTCCCCGTTTATAACTGGCCGAAGGTGTTATCAAACTCTGACCATTTTCTTTTGTTCCTAAAACACATAGGGGATACTTAGTGTTTATTATTCTGGCCAGGGGTGTTTTGAACAATTCCATTTACTTTGACTTAGGTTTTGCCTGCATAGAATCCTCAAGTTTTTTAAGCAGTTTTTAGCAATTCCATGAGTTTGAACATATTCAAAAACTGTTGCCTACCTTTGTTTGTAATGGCTTGAGGCTTATTTCAAAGCAACTATTTTGGCATTCCTTTCACCATCCCTTTGCTGCAAACTAAACTAGTCGTCACCTGCCTCCTACAATTTAAGACACCACTAACAAAATCATTGGGGGATTGCGGGCAAATCACTGCCATCCCCCAATATCACAAGAGAGGTTGGGATTGTTACCATCCAAGGAACACCGATTGCTTTAGCGCTAATACCATATTGTGCTTTACTTAAATTCGGGTCTGCAACATCCTCATCAAGCGTAATTTTTTGCTGATCCACGTCCACCGATGTGATCATGTATATTTTGCCTGCGATATTGATCTCGCGGTTTACATCGTCTTTAGCAAAGTCGGTACTGCTTACGAGAACTGGCACCCCATTATCGAGAATTACTTCTCCACTCTCATCTATGTCTTCGACTAAATCTCCAGTGAGTACTGCATCCGGATCCCCGGCAACATGTGAAACCGTACCTTTAGATTTGAAATAAACAGCACCTTGCTGGGCTTTCATTTCTTCAGTAATGGTGAGGAAAGGATCGACGGCTTCTTCTTCTTCGTTGTCTAAATCAAGACATTCGATAACTGTAGCACCCTCATTGCTATCCCATGGAAGCTTACCGGTGGAGAGAAACGTATTTACAGACGCCTCGAATCCAGGTCTGACCGCAACATTGAGACGACATGATCCTGCTTGGAGAAAATCTTTGAAAAGTGGGTCCGTATCCTCCAACTGACTATTGATAGGCCAGCCTTTCTTTTTGCCCCAATAATATGGATAAAAGAGATATTGCAAATTTTCCCACTCGAAGGCCTGTTCTACAAAGCGTACATATTGGCCCTCACTCCATGCCTCATCAACATCTTGTTGCGGGTATCCATATTCACCCACATTCTCCCGCATGGCGTCAAACCCATCATAAGTCTGCCCGGTTAACTGTGTAATGACTTGACGTTTTAACTCATTGAGGATGATTTTTTGGTTTTCTATTGGATTCTTACCTTGAATATCAATACTGCCAAAGAGCTCATCACCTGATATGGCTTCTTCGTATTCTTCCTTAAGAATCTTCATATCTGTTCATAATCGCGTTGAAGGTTGAAATTTTCCACTCCATTAAAGCTTCTTTCGTTCGTTTGCATTCAACTTCTACCGTTGCCGCAAAATTAAACATTGTACTAATGGAAACTGCTACTGGCAGAAATCCAACTTCATTATCCAACTCTATCGGTATTGGAACTCCGTCGGTTACAAGTCTATTATTATAGTTGTACAAATATTCAATTTTTCTCCCAATCGCTATTTCACCCGACATATATATATTTAACATGGGGATTGCAACCCAGGCTCTCTTTGCTTGATACCCTGATGGGATTGTTAGGGTATTTTCCGCAATATTTATATAAATTGTTGTTGGGTAATCGCCAGCATCGTTACCTAATGTTACTTCTTTATCAGAACTTAATACACTGGTAACTGTTTGAAATTCTATTGGCGGCGGCTTGATATCCTGAATGTTATAGGCTGCCACCCAGTCTAGATAGTTTTTCTCGGTCAGAGTGTCTGGGGAAAGCGGAACGAAACCGATACCCCCATCGACACAGTATCCCGGCTTTAGCGGTTTGGATATTACACTCCCATCTTTTGGACGGTTTGTGGCCAAATAGCGCAGGAATGCAGCAGGTTCTGGAATAATGACTTCGATAAGTTCCCGTTTTCCATAGTTGAAGACTTGAGCTTCATATTTTTTATTTACCCATCGGTAAATACCATTGATATCCGTGGCCCCTGCTTCCTGATTTTTAAATGAATGTTTATTTATAACCTCAACTTCATCGATGGTTAAGAGAGTGCGTTTTTCTTTGATTTTTTCCTGTATGCGATGAACACTTCGGTCGACTACTTCTTTGCTATAATTGGTCGAAAGACTTTCGGATTTAGTGCTAGAATTTTCCGTTGCAATTCCTGCATTTGCGCTAAATTCTACAGTGGGACCGTAAGATCCAGTGACGGTAAGTCCCGCTTCTTTTTGGGTGCTCTCTTGCACCTCCTTATTAATTTCCTTTTGAAGCTCAAAGCGTGTGGTTGTTTCCAAGTCTCTTTCTGTCTCTTCTTCCCTTTCCAGTTCAAATGAGGTCAATTCTTCTGTCCGATGCAGTGTTCGATGATTGCGTGAGCGTTTTTCGCTCTCCATAACATTTTCGATATGAGCAATCTCGCCAATTTCGTAGCCAATTAATTTTTGCTTGACGACTTGCAATTCCCCAATACCTAAAGAGTTAAATCGACAGTGTTTAAAGGGGGAATCATCTTTCTTAATGGGAGCGTCTGTGACCGAAACCGAACAATCTCCTGGTGTGAATTTGTGTACGAACCCTGTGTCATATACTTCCCCAGTGCCGGCGTTATCAGTAATAGGCTGACCACCAAACATGACCACAGTGGTGCCTGTGGGCGCGTAATAGAGATTATTTGCAATGTCCTGATTTTTTTCCTCAAGACGGGCAATTGCAAGACTTGCTTCTATTTTGTCGGTACTACTGCCAATAGCCGCTAATCGGTCTTTTGTGCCCCCACTGATGTTTTTAGTAATATCTTCAGCCAGTATAGATTGAAAACCAGTTGGGTTTTTGTGTGGCTTGCTAGCAGGTATGTTAACCTTTTTCGAAACAGGGGCAATCCCGAGCCAACGACCAAACTTTTGGATAGCACCATTATATACTGCAGGAATTGTCTGCGCGTCAGCAATCGGTGCATCTTCTTCAAATTTTTGGATGCGGCGCATTTCCCAGTCTTTGTCGTAGGCTGCTGCCAGCTCTTTGATCGCGGCGTAATTACCCTCATATTCTTCAATAGCTTTTTTTACTCGCTCTGCATTTTCTTGATTGCGTTTTATCTTTTCGTCGTCCTTCTTCAAGTCTTCCGAAGGGATTTGTGAAACGATAGATTTTGATACGGTGATTGGTTTTGTTAAGGCACCTTCAATTGACTTGCTGTCAGAGATGGCACCTAATTTTACTTGCGAAATAACATGCAGGGTACGAATTGCTCGCTCGATACCTCTAAGATCAGCACCCCGCTCCTTACGCAAAATCAGTGCCGCATTGAAGCTGTCGTCAAGCCTATTTTTCCAATTAGCCAAATTTTCATCAGTAATATTTAACCGAGCAATCTCGCTTTTTACGACAGAGACCTTGTTCTCTGTCGATTTTCTGTGAATTGTTGCACCTAAATCAGACAAGCGTTCATCAAGGCTTTTCAAACTGGTAGTATAGACTGTTGCATCACGGAGCTTTTTGTTTACATAATCCGTTGCGATTTTCTCAATTGCATCTACAGGAGTATTAGATTGGAGGGAGTCATCTAGCGCTTTTAGGAGAACGCTAGTATCTTCGCCATCTCCACTGGCATTGATTCGAGCCGCATCCACATCACCCAACTTATCGGGTTCTCTGATTGCCATGAACCGGAATATATCAGAACGTTCGTTACTCAAGTTATATTTCTCCCAGTATTATTTGCGGATGCATGACTACACCGGATTGAAAAACATGGTCGTATAGATCAATTTAAAAATTAAGTTAGTAACTTTCTCCAGTGGCGCTAATACCACTGGATATATTCTAATCAGGCTGATATTGCGAATTTGAACCTTAGCAAAAAATATTTTTCTGCAATTACGTATTCAATAACAGCAATTGACTTTAGCGATCAATAAAACTTATGTTTGAGACTGATTGGGGGAGATGATTGTCAGAGGCAATGGTGAATTCCCAATATTCTGCCTTTGGTTAGTATATCATATAAATAGGATGATATAGGTCTTATTTTTTAGGAGTGATCTACCCCCAAAAAACTGGTCCAGAAGAAATGATAGGATTTAGGAAAATACAAGTAGAAATCAATCACATAACCAATGAAATAAGGTCACCCTTTCGGATGACCCTATAGGTGGTGGTAGACCGGGTGGGAGTCGAACCCACTAGCCCTTACGGGCGGCGGATTTTAAGGACACGGGATTGGTGTCCCTGTAGTTTTTTAGTGTCTATTATCTCTACTAAGTCACTGAAATCGACTAGATTCGCTACATTCTGTGGATATTGTCCATAGTTTCTATATGATATGCTCGCAAACTGCTCGCAGAACGGAAAAATTACTAATCTGATTTGCATTGACTGTCTTGCTGACATAATCCCATACTAAACGACACATTATCTTTGAAAATTTTCTCGGTTTTCTAAACCTGCTGATTCGAAGACTTGCGCATAGACGTACATCCTGTATATGGGGTCTTTTTTTGTCTATAGAGTCCAATATATGGGGGTGAAAGTGTCCATTTTGTCCATCCTTTCTAAGGTTTCCAGGCTATTGGCAACAGATTGGCAGCAGATAACTAGTCGAGAGGCGACCCGGTAGCTCTATCCAAATAGATGTGATAGTCTGCATACAACCAGAGATAAGCGATGGTTTCGAAATCGGAGGTTCGATTTCCATTGGTTGGGAAAACTGAAAAGTAGGGATTGCCCAGTACAAAAACAGCCGCTCCGCAAAGGAGGAGAAGAAGTGAGATGACGATCGTTTTCATTTGATTTAAACTCCAGTTATTTTGATAAACCCAGCCTGGCCCATTGTTCTAGTGAAAAATTAGACGTCTCCGGCAATCCTCCAGGGGTTGGCATGATAGTGTCATCCTCTAGATCGGGTGGCCAGGGGATTTCCTCATAAGGATGGGTTGCTTTGATGTAAACCACCGCAATACGAATATCCTGATCCGGGATTTTGATTTGATACTCCAATTCGTTGGGGGTTCCCATCCGACTATTGGCGGCCACCCAACCTTCCTGCTGGAGAAATTCATCCCGCTCTGCTTGAGCGGCATCACCAAGACTAGTACTGCGACACTGCCAGGTGAAATCCTGAGTTTGCTGCCAGCTATCGGCATTCTTTTGGTAGATAGCTGTACCCAAGGCCGCAGAAGAATGCATAATGATGATCTCTTCGCCGCTCTGGATGAAAACGTTGGCGGCAATCATTCCCGAATCGACAGCCCGGATACCCACATAAAGGTAGCCATCGGCCTGCATCCGGAGCAGTTCGCTACCGTCGGCAAAGGTTTCCACGGTGGCAGCATCCCATTCGCCAGATGAATGAGTGCCATCAATGGTGGGGGAATCTCCTAACGGCACGTCGATTGGACCTAGGTTCATTTCAGTTTCTCCTTCTGCTTCCAGTTCCACCGATGTGGCGCACCGAAAACCCAAATAATCAAAACGAGTGTCGGGATCAACTGAGGCGCGCAATGCCCCCCGGCAGTAAGTTGGATGCGAGAACCAGCTACACCCTTTGAGCAATTTCTCTGTCCCGGTGGATGGCCCCAAGGGGTTCGTGACTGCATCTGGCGAATAATCACCATACCAATCGGCAACCCACTCCGAAACATTTCCACCCATGTCTAGCACTCCCCACCAGCTCGTTCCCTGGCGATAGCTACCCACCGGCGCGGTCAGTGAATAGCCATCATCAAAGCACTCATCTGCGTGAGATTGGTTGCAATTCGCATCGCAGTAGTTGAGTTGGGTTCCATCAAACTCATTACCCCAGGAGTAGATCAAGCCGGCTGCCCCCCTAAAGGCATATTCCCACTCCGCCTCTGTGGGCAGGCGGGTATCCGTCCATTGGCAATAGGACTGCGCTTCTTCCCAATTGATGCACACGACCGGATGATCTGCTTTGTCGGGATCATCGAAGGTCGGGTTGCCTTTTTTACAGGTTAAAGGTGCGGGACAATTTCCAGCTTCGACACAAAGGCGATATTGGGCGTTGGTGACTTCGGTTTGGTCGATCCAAAAATCATCCAGGGATACTGTGTGTTGGGGGTTTTCTCGCTCGTAAAACCATTGGTTACAGATATGGTAGTGTTCCCGGCACAAGTCGAGGGCGTCTGAGATTTCCGCGTCCGTACTGCCCATTTGGAAGCTGTCACCAGGAATGGGAAGCATCATTTTCTTATCCCCACTGTCCGGGGGAAGTGGGGAGATACTGGACATAACCATCCCGTTTAGCCAAACCCTATTAGGTATTCCGCCGCCATTGTCATTCGATTGGTCACCATAGGCGATGAAAATATCGAAATCACTGTCGCCATCTAGGTCCCCGAATGCGCTGGCCGTGCAGTATTGATCGCCCAATTCCAGGCCGCTGTTTTCAAAATGACCTGAGCCGTTGTTCAACCATACCTTGCCGCCCGATGAACCCCTCCACGGGTCCCCGTGACATGTGACTGCATCTAAATCCCCATCACCGTCCAGATCTCCGAGCGAAATACCATGCGCCAGAGAACTGCGTAATGGCTGTTCGCTATTGCTGAACGCACCAGTCCCATCGTTGAACCAGACCTGGTTGGGGTCGCCGCTGGCAACGGCCATAAAAGCATCCAGATCGCCATCCCTATCCACGTCACCGAGGGCCAGATCGTGGATGTGAACGGCAGCCGCGGACAGATGTTGCTCATGCTCGGAGAAAGTTCCGGTGCCGTTGTTGACCCACACTTTGGCGGGTTCATCCCAGCCCCCAGCCAGAACATCCAGATCACCGTCACCGTCCAGGTCGGCCATGCCGAGTGCCGCGGTGATCGCACTTCCCAGACGCTGGCCGGTATCGCTGAAAACCCCCGTGCCATCATTCAAGTAGACCGAATTGGCATTCATCCGGGTTAGATAGAGGTCCAGGTCGCCGTCATTATCCAAATCACCAAGAGAAGAGCGCAATGCCGAACCTAAATCCTGCCCGCTGTCCGTGAAAATGCCTGAGCCATCGTTGATCCAGATAGACGCGTGCGCCGCCCCCCACCAGCCTGTGACCACGGCATCCAGATCGCTGTCGCCATCGATATCGTCCAACGTGACACTCTGCCCATAGCCGAGGGATTGATCGCTTAGCGTAAAAATACCTCCTCCATCATTGATCCACACCGCATTCTGCTCGCCGCCCTGTATGGCATTGGCCACAAACACGTCCAGATCACCGTCACCATCCAAATCTCCCAGGGCCACATCCCAACTTTGGGCCGCGCTTAGTTCTTGCCCGTTATCTTCAACAGATATAGGCTTGCCTTCCGGTTCGGCGGTGGGAAGTGGCGGAAGCGGCGTTGACGTAGTGTTTGATATGGCGGAAGGGAGGGTGATTGTTGTAGCGGTCGGGGGAGCGGAGGTTGCAGCGGGTGGCAGAAACGTATCTGTCGGCGAGACAGAGACAGCCGCGGGTTCAGATGACTGACAACCAACGGCCAGGGACAACATCATTATGAGTATAGCTATTGCTCTGAATACGGGAGACATATTTTCATCATTCCTTTGGCATTAGTTTGACCCATGTGTCTGTTACTTTCATTTCCTGCAAAACAGAGCGATACAAGAAATCCACAGGTTTTTCGTGAGCGATAGAAAAGACATATTTGCAGCCCAGGGCTTTGAGCCTTCTCAACCCTGCGGTGATGACCGCTTTGCCTAGCCCGCGCCGCCAATGTTCTATGGCTGTCCCGACCAAAACCGTGACCGCTGTAGTTTTCGTCTGGCTCATTATTGTGGAAGGCTTGCCAGGATGCCAACTCCGCGATGGATAATCCTCCGCTCCTCCCATCGAGCGAATTGTGTAACCCGCAGACAGCGGCGCGTTGGGGATAGATGAATCTAAATTACGGCGATAGTGATGTCCCCACCCCGGTCGTTTTTGGTAGCCTCGGGTCTGTGCAATTTCCTGGCGCAGGGTATCATCCTCGAAGATTGGCATGAACACATACCGTCTGCCATCCTTTGTCAGTGAGAAGAAATTTTCTTCACCATAGGCAAGCATTTCATTTTCCAATTCAGCCGAACGAAAATGTGGATGAATTTGCAATCGGAGTTCACTATCGCCAAGATGATTCAGTGCGGCGATGATCCTGCCATTCGCATTTTCCCAAATCGCCATTCCATTTTCAAAAGATTCAAAAATATTGCAGGTTTTGATGAAATGCCAGCGCCAGTAATCGAGGCGTGCAACATGCCAACTGTGTTCAACGCTGCCATTGAGTAGGAAGATTTCGCGCAAAAAATTGCGGGCGTTCCAGAAACCGTCTTCTTTTGTGCAAGCTCGAGAGGGAAGTTTCATCATTAGCTCAGCCAGTTATTTTTCCATATCAAAAAGAAATTTCCATCGATGATGTTGATAATTACAGCTTTTTCGTTAGATAATAGCGCTGGTGCCCAACAGGGAAGTCTTCCAACTTGCCGAACACCTGATAGCTTTGCTTTTTGTAGAAATCGAGGGCCTGAATACTATAGGTGTCGAGATAGGCGTTTCCTGCGCCTAGTTCGCGCCCTTTGTCTTCAGCTATTACTAGCAAGCGGCTGCATAACCCTGCCCGCGAAATTCATCTTTGATCGTATTTTCATTAAAATTCCAGCACCGGTGTTCTGCCACCAGCGGATCGCGCCTGCATTCCAACCAGCTGCAATAATGTCCAAATCGCCACCGTCATCCATATCTGCCAGATCTATGCTATGGGCACCTTTCAGATCTTTCGTCAAAGGATGGGCTGCAATTCCCAATCCTTGCGTGGGCGTTATGGTAGGGAAGGGTGTGATGGTTTGTGTTATCGTTGGATTGGGCATCTCTGTTTGGGTAACGGCAAATTGCTCAGGTGACTCGGTAGAAGTCAGCGAGGGTAGCGTGAACGAATCTCGAGTAGCTTCTGGGGCAGGTTGGCCACACCCGCTGAGGCAGGCGATGATAAGCAATCCAATGAGATAAATCAGTCTTCTTGAGAACATCACAATCTCCATCTCCTGGAGCTAAGTATCAAAATACTCAGCTGGCTTTGTCAAACCATGCTGGCAGTCAAGGCTAACGTAAACCAAGCACAAAATCAGTCAATATTTCTGTCAGTTTATCCGCCTCGTTTGTAGCGAAAATATCCGTACCATGAGCCTGGCCCGGAAGAATAACCATATCTTTTGGATCAGGAAGGGTTTGGTAAACGGGCTCAAAAACAGCCTTACCTTCATCATAGTCTTGTTCAGTGAAAATGAAGAGTTTAGGATTTGTCAAATTAGCCGTATCACCCATGGGAAATGGTGCTGCCAAAATCCCGAGCCCTTCGAAAAGACCTGGATTTTCCATGGCAGTCTTCAGGCAGGTGGTTCCCCCCATGCTGGCTCCCATGCAAATAAATCGATCGTAACCGCGTTCCTGCAAAAATTCCACTGCTGCAAGAATATCCAGGGGTTCGCCTTGCCTGGCTAGAACACCCCCAGAAGCGCCCCATCCTCGAAAGTCGAAGGCAAAAGCCGCGAAACCCTGCCGGGCCAGGTGCCGGGCATATGAAAACCAACCGGTTCGCGAAGAGAGCATCATATGGGTGAGGATAACAGCAATATCGCCTTCTCCAAAAAGTGTGCCAGCTAATTCCACATCATCCGAAGTCATAAAACGGAAGCTTTCGGAAGGAACTTTTGGTGTGGGAGAAAGCGCTTCGGTAGGAGTGAGTGATGGTGGAGGTGTTTCTGTTGGCGTAGGGATTGGCGTTTCAGTTAAGGGAACGGGTGTATCCGTTGGCGGGATTTTTGTTTCTGTGGGCAGAATAGCCGTAAAAGTTGGTGACGGAGCCGCGGCCTGGGGAGCAGCATTGCCACATCCGCCGATGAGGCTCAAAAGCAATAATAAAAATACAATCTTTGGGATAACCTTCAACGAGATTTTCCGAAACTTCATTTTTTCTACTCTCCTTTAAAAAATTTGTTGGACCAAGTTCAGCTATCTGGTGCTACATTCAATAACCAGAAATCGAAGGAACCCGCGCCAAATGAGTTTGTGTGTCCAACAATCAAGATTTCACCATCATCGGTGATCGTTAAATCCGTGGCCCATTCAGATCCAAAATCACCAAAGGATTTTTTCCATAAAACATCTCCCTCTGTACTCACTTTCACGAGATAAATGTCGTTATTGTCACTCCCTGATTTGGTCGTACCGACTACAAGAAAACCACCATCCTTGGTTTCTCGCACCGCGTTAGCATAATCGTAACCCTGGCCGCGCCCGATATACCTGGTCCAAACTTCTTCACCTGATGGATCCGTCTTGACCAGGTACATATTCATTAATTCGCCAACACCCAGTTGTGTCGACACATTGCTATTCCCCGCCAGTAGATAGCCACCATCACTGGTTTGAATAACCTGGTTTCCCCATTCGTAAGGGAGAAATTCTCCGTATCCATATAGGTGGGACCAATTCTGTTTGCCTTCGGAATTGATATTTAGAAGATAGAAATCACGGTTGTGAGCATCGAAAGAGCCTGTAGCACCAGCAACCACATAATTACCCGCGTTGTTGACGATAACCGTCATACCCATTTCAGCAGCTTCTCCACCAAAAGTATTTGCCCAGATTTGATCTCCTTGGGAATCGGCTTTGAGCAGATAAATATCATTTTCCCCAACGCCAAAAAACTCAGTATACCCGGCGACAATAATCTCACCTTCGGGCGTAACGGCTACAGATTCAGCCATATCCAGCCCCTCTCCACCATAAGCCTGAGCCCAGATCTGGTTACCGGCTTTGTCCGTCTTCACCAGGTAAATATCCCGGCCACCTGCTCCTAAGGGGGTTGTATACCCGGCAATAATATAGCCGCCATCAGGAGTTTCGGCGATTGCGTTGCCATACTCCCAACCCGGGCCGCCATAAGTTTGAGACCACTCCATATTTCCGCCCCCATCAAGTTTTACAACATATATATCTGCATACCCAGCGCCAAAAGAAAATGTGTATCCCACAATAATATACCCGTCGTCGCTGGTTGGAGAAATGGCACGTGCACCTTCTGCACTGCTGCCGCCAAAGGTCTTCGTCCAGGCTGTGTCTCGTTCGGGTATCTGATATTCAATTGTGAAAACATCGCGGCTCAGATCCGCTTGCATTGGCATGGTATTTTCAAGGACAACAGCCAAGGCTTCAGCATTCTCCAGGTTGTAATATAAGCCCCGCCTTGATGTAATTAAATTCTTATCAATGACTGGTGGGATATTGTCGCCAACATAAGTAGCTCCAGCAGCCAGATATTCATCTAAATATGTTGGCTCGCCAGTAACTAACTTCCCCTCCAGTATACCGGCAGCCGCCAGCACTCGCACGCCACCACATGTAGCATTGATTCCTAATCCTTTTTCGTCAGCACTTTGCAATAAGTTCAGCATCTCAGGGCTATCCAATAGATCGCCATATGAATAAGCGCTCTTTTTACTGGCAGGCATAATTGCTATGGCATGATATTCATTAAGTTCATCAATATCAGGGATGAGTAAATCAGATACGGGATTTTGCAAGCCATAAAAGTTTCTTGCCCCTGGGCAAGGTGGGATGGATTCGCGCATGCCAGCCAAAGTTAAATTCCAGCCATAACTTTCATAATTATCTTCATTGAAATACCAGTTTGGGCCTATTCTTTTGGTAATATCAAAAGGGTGTGGATATCATAAGGTCCAGGGATAATCACTTGCGGCCAGGGGGTTGCTGGAGCTGGAATATCTGTGGGAGGAATAGCTGTTTCAGTGGGAGGTTTTTTTGTCGCTGTAGGTGTTGCTGATGGCAATAGCAATGTTGGGGATGGCAAAACAATTTCAGTAGGTATCGTTGCTTCTGAAATAACAGTTGGCTCAGCCGGTGCTACAGCCAACCATAAAGCCGAATAAAATAATGGCAAAAATGAGCTTAGTGTGGGAAACATTCTCTCCTCCAAGTAAATTAGTCTTGATTTCCACTATGGGCTTATCAGCGCAATAAAAAACTTCTCAACGGCTTCCATAGCAGTTTCACTCCAGATAATCCCAGTATGGTCTGAATCAGGGATGATGAGTAATTGTTTGCTCACCCCAAAAGCATCAAATGCCTCAGCGAAATCGATTGACTGGCGAGGATCAATGTTTCGATCTGCTGCTCCATGGATTACCAAAAAAGGTGGCTCATTACCATCTACCCAGTTGAGAGGTCGAACTTCAGCCCAAATCTCTGGCGAGACTGAATACTCAACCCCCAAATAAGAATTGATATACGA
>CAWHCC010000005.1:0-704613 GCA_963827805.1 uncultured Chloroflexia bacterium | reverse complement strand
CGCGTACGGTGCACGAACGATGTGTTTTTAGGCGGCCAAAGGCAAAGCCGAGTATTCGCGTCGGGAAGAAAGGGTTTGCCAATCATCATTGAGCCAAGCAGAGCGAGCTTTTGCAGTTTTGACGGCATTATCGAGTTCCCAGATAGCACCTGAGACCTTTAGGCGTTGAGTAACGATTTGCTTACAAGCACTTTCGATGGTGCCGGAACCAATCTGATAGCCATTTTTACGGTAAGAAGGGTAGTCCATGCGATGCTGATTGTTGGTGAAATAAGTGACTGCTTTACGAGCTGCCCCACCGGCCTGAGGATGTTCCGAAAAATGTTGGCAAGCATGGATCACTAAACGGAGTTCACCATGCCACAAATTGGTGCGAACTTGAGAAATCCACTCCTGACGTTGATCTTCATCAGCAAAGGCGGCATTGGCAATCGGAGCGAAATATTCGGTGGCATGAAACCAATCGACAATTTGGACAGCATGAGGATAATGATGACTGACCAGGTTCCAAATCCACTCAGCACCATCCCCCAAGAAAATTAGCTCTTCTGCCAATTGGGCCTGATGTTGACAACCGGTTGCCCAGAGTAAATCTCCAAACTCATGAGCAGGCAAAATATCACAGTAATAGTGCATGTCTTGGGCTTCGATTTTCCAGTCTTCATCCGGGTTTTGGGGTGGTTTTGCTATCGTCGTGAACCAGGCACCCACTTTTAGGTCTCTCCATGGGTCTTCGACCTCTCCACGGATGTGTACTTTGGCTGCATCCACAGAACCATAGAGCCGTTTGGGCCGCTCTGCCACTCTCTCTTGGGTCTGTAACCAGTCCAGATTTTTACTGAGTTCCTGCCATTCTGCTTCTTGGGCTTGCACTTCACTCCCCATGGCTTGGGTGGCCTTGGCAATACTGTGATCACTCAAAGATATCAAGGTTAGGGCTTCAAACATCTGGCTGCTTTTTTCGAATGGGATTTGTGTGCCTGTCATCCCTGACAGACTTTCCAACTCAGCACTCATTTGTCCAGGCCGTAAACCCAACCGCAAATCTAGAGGATAATGCCCTCGATGACAATATGGACATGCATAATAAGCTCGTTTGTACATCACCTGCCCAATTATGGTATCTAACGTTCCTGGACGTTGATACTGATATTCAGCTTCCCCTCCACAGTAGATGCACTCTACTGTTTTTTCTGGATATTTGCTTCTCTGCATGGCTAACCAAGTCGTCAACAGAAACTGACCTACTTTTAAGAGCATCTGGCGAATACTCCGCTCTATCTCGCTCAAACTTCGCGGTTGTGCTGACTTCAAGAATAATTCCGAGGTTAGCTGGATCAAATACTGCCCGAACTCTTGCCCAAGATCACTGATCATTTTCATCTTTCTCTCCTGTTTTTCTTTGATGATTATGATCTTATCCTGTCTTATAAAACTCGACAACAGCTTGTTCGTGCACCGGGTGAAAGCCATTATATTTCTCCTTATTGTAATTTAATGTAATTATTAGGAATAGCCAATCAGGCAGTAGTAGGCCACCACATTGGGGTTAAAGTCGACCTGGATTTTGGCGTCGAGGGCGATCACCTGCATGGTGGAGGTCAGGTTTTCGACGAACAGTTTCTGAGCCTCGTCAATGTCGTCCACGTAGGCGTAGTTACCATTGCCATTATCAGCTAGCGTTTCCATCAGCACATCATTCGAGTATCTTACACAATCGACTAACCGGAATCCACATCAACTCGCGACTTGCCATCTCCGGAATAGTCGTTCATCTAAGTGTCAATAAGATCCATCACATTGACACTTCTGTACGCAATTGTCCTACCGATACTTGCAAAGTTTCACCAAATCAAAACTCATCCATGCTATAATCTCAGCAACATGGATAAGCGTTTGTTTTCTTTGCCAAAAGACAAGATCATCGCTTTTTGCCAGCGCTGGAAAGTAACCGAATTTGCCGTCTTTGGTTCCACCTTGCGCCAGGATTTTAACGCGTTCAGCGATATTGATGTATTGGTTTCCTTCGATGATTTAGCAGAGATTACCCTCCTGGATCTGGCTCAAATGCAAATCGATCTGGAGCGCCTTTTCAATCGGCCAGTTGACCTGGTTGAGAAAGCAGCTTTGCGCAACCCTTATCGGCGGAAAGAAATCCTGGAAACAGCTCAGGTTGTCTATGCCAGTTAGCAAACGGGACCTTTCCTATATCTGGGATATGCGGACTGCTGCCCAGGAAATTCTGGAATTCATGCAGGGTGTTTCACAGACAGAATTCGAGCGGAACAACCAGCTACGCTATGCCGTCGAACGACAGTTGATGGTCATCGGCGAAGCAGCCAGACATGTTTCAGACGAATTTCAAGAACAACATCCTGAAATACCCTGGCTACAGATCATTGGGCAACGCAACGTGCTGGCTCACGATTACGGAGAAATCCTGGTTGAACGGGTTTGGTTGACCGCAACCAAGAGTTTACCCGAGTTGCTTGCACGATTGGATCAGATTATCCCCAATCAAGAAAGATAAAACGCCCAGATCTCAAGAACTAAATGGACACCCAGAGATGTTGAATTCTGGGATGTCCAATTTTTATGTTACCGATAATTATTATTGCCCCAACGCTCTAATCTGGCTGGCCCGGCTGACCAGGCTGGCGAACTCGACCACATCGGCATCATCCCACAGAAGCGACGACAGGCGGTAGGCGTGGTCGACCAATTGTGGCTGGAAGTGCCCGCCGCCCAGGGGCTGTGGCGCAGCATCTCCGCATATTGGGCGACGACCACGGCCAGTTGGTAGCGGGGATCGGCCTGCTCGAAGCTGGCTGCCAAATCCCAGGTGTTGAAATTGCCGTTGATTTCGGTGACCTGGTGGGTGTCGGGGTCTTCCCAGCGCAGTTGGACGGTGGCACTGTGACCGGCGCCGATCTCACCGGCATCGACAGCATCGTTGCGGAAATCCTGGTCGGCGACAGCGCGGTTTTCATAGCCAATCAAGCGGTAGTAGGCGACCACATCCGGGTTGAAGTCCACTTGCACTTTGGCATCGAGAGCAATCACCTGCAAAGTAGAAGTCAAGTCTTCAACGAAGAGTTTTTGGGCTTCATCCAGGTCGTCTACATAGGCGTAACTGCCGTTGCCATTATTGGCTAGAGTTTCCATCATCACATCATTCAAGTTGCTTACTTAACCGACTAACCCAATTCAACCTGAAAACCAGAATTAATTGACAAATTGGCCCTGGCAACCAATTAAATGCACAATCCCCAAGCATTTTGCTCAGGGATTGTGATTAGATTTCCAGAACTGTAACACATTGGATAATCGCCATGGTCGATATTCTCGCACTTCCACAGACATGTTGACATGTCGAAAGCCTAATTCCGGAGCGGGGTTGTTGTGGATATGACCGTGTAGATTGATTACATTGGGTGCTAAGGGTAGAATTGGGCGGTGTGAGATAATTAGTTTTTGACCACCCATGTACAGCATTTCATACGGTTCTGGCACCAACGTGATCCCCAGGCTTTGGTAAAACGATCTACTAAATCGATCATGGTTCCCCCGCAGCATGAAAATCTGTCCCAACAACTGGTCAACCAATGCTTTAATGTCCGCCTTGCGTGCGAGCGCTAAATCCCCTAAATGAAACACGATATCATCCGGCTGAACCAATTGGTTCCAGTTTTGGATGATCTGAGCTTGCCAATCCTCCGGACGATTGCAGTACCGCCCGATATTGGCATGAAAGAAATGAGTATCGGCAATGATCCAGGTTTGATCGTTCAGGTGAAAGTCTGGTGATAAATTCTCGCGGTGGTGCATTTCCATGACGACATCATCTTAGCATTGAAACTGTGGCCTTTTTGAATTCTAACGGCGAAATAATTGATCTGCTTATTCAAGCAATTTATGATACTTCTCCGCCAAACTGTACTTTCTACCCCTACGAGATGGATCTGCTACTTCAATCCACCCTTGTGTTACCCAATCGGTCAATAAATCTCTGGCTTGACGGACAGAAATCCCTAATAAGTTAGCTACATTTGAAGAAACAATCAACTCTTGTTGGGCAAACAATCCCAGCACGCGCCGGGCGCGATGGTCGAGGGGGCGCAATAATTCAAGCGCCACATCATCTTCTTTTCTACTGGCACGGTGCTCAACTTCCTGCGCAACCCGTTCAAATACGACCGCCATTCCTTTTAAAAAATAATCCAACCAGGGCGTAATATCGGCTTCATTGCGACCGAAGTAGTAATTGTGATGGGGGTGGGTCACCAGGGCATCATAATAACCATTCAAATCTTCTGCGTAGAACTCTTCCAACGCATAGAATTTACCCAGATCATAACCACCTTGAGAGAGTATCCAGGTTGTCAGCGTTCGGGCCGTGCGGCCATTCCCATCATAGAAGGGATGGATGGTCACAAACTGATAGTGGGCAATACCAGCGATAACGGGGATGGGATATTCGGGCGCAGCTTGATGGGTCCATTGCACCATTTCACTCATCAATATGGGCACATCTGCTGCTTCTGGCGGCATATAGATAATCTCACCCGTGGCTTCGCGAACCACGTTCTGACCATCTCGATATGGCGTTGGTTTTGCCCGGCGTCCAGCATAGAGCAGGGCATGGATTTTACGGATGCGTGCTTCGGTAATTTTTTGATTTCCTGCCACCCATTTCTCTACCTGCTGCAGCGCCTGGTAGTATCTTTCAACTTCTTTCACATCCCTTTCCATGCCGGGAAACAACCTGCGCTGGTGGATCACTTGCTCCGTCTCTTTCAGTGTCAGGCGGTTGCCTTCAATCCGGGTGGAATAATGCGTGGAGCGAACATGCGCCTGCAAGCGCAGCTGCTCTGCAATCATAGGGGGCAAGATCGTTAGTCGAACGGTTTCGCGGACGCGTTCAATGATTTGCAAGTATTGCACAATTACGGGGGTGAAAGCGAATTGGTAGCTCATAGACACATTATACCATCATCGCCGATAAACCACCGATAATGCACCGATAAATCGCCGTTATCGTTTTATCTATGGTGGATAGAATGCATAGCTTCATACGCTAACATTTTTGCTTTATCTTTTCTAAATTACAAAATTGGAATCGTTGATTGGATGATTTGGGCTCCAGCCCTGACCGTTCCCCAGGTTCGTTTACTGCTCCTGAGTGTGTTGCCGATGCCCAAATTTGATATTGCAGCTGCCATTCGTATGGTTCGCTACTATCAACGTAGAAATTACGCAGCCTATTTGTCTCATCGCAAGGGCCGTTTGGCACGGCTTTCAGCTAACCTTGCGCTGTAGTGATAGACACTCAAAGTAAACTGAGAGATAGTATAATTTACTTTCAACAATAAAAGTAAATTAAAATATTTCTTGATTTACTTTAGGAGCACTTTATGGATATCAAAGACTTCAAAGCCGGAACTTATAGAGCGGAACATAAATACCGCTATTTTTTGCCTGAAAAGATCAACTACGCATTTTTTTGGACAGATAAGGGAATCAATGAATTACTGGAGCAGGCTTCATTGAAATTAGGAGAACTAAACGCTTTCTCTCAATTTGTCCCTGACATAGATATGTTTATTAAAATGCACATTACCAAAGAAGCGGTTATCTCCAGTCGCATTGAGGGGACCCGAACAAATATGGAAGAAGCCCTGATAGATAAACCAGGCATTGCCCCTGAAAGGCGGGATGACTGGCAAGAGGTGATCAATTATGTAAGGGCAATGAATACCGCAATAGAAGAACTCGCCACATTGCCCCTATCCAATAGATTGATAAAAAACACACATAAGATACTTCTATCCAGTGGTAGAGGTGAACATAAAACCCCAGGGGAGTTTAGACGCTCTCAAAATTGGATTGGTGGTGCAAGTTTGGCGGACGCAACTTTCATTCCTCCGGCTCATACCGAATTACCAGAGTTATTATCTGATCTGGAACTTTTCTTGCATAATACTGAGATTCAAATGCCTCATTTGATAAAAATTGCTCTCGCTCATTATCAGTTTGAAACCATCCATCCTTTCTTGGACGGGAACGGCAGAATAGGACGTTTGCTGATTACGCTTTATCTGGTTTCTCAAGATATCTTAGATGCCCCTCTTCTATACCTTTCTGATTTTTTTGACAAAAATAAATCGCTGTACTACGACAATCTAACCTTCGTCCGCACAAAAAACGACCTCGGCCAGTGGATCAAGTTTTTTCTGGTTGGCGTGATCCAAACCGCAGAAACAGGCGTGGATACACTAGACAAAATTATCAAGCTTAAAAAAGTTATCGAAGAAGAGCGGATCTTGTTAATGGGTAGACGAGCTAAACAGGGGATGATTTTATTCCATCAATTATTTAGTCAGCCAGTTCTGGCCATCAAAGAAGTAGAAACTATAACTGGCTTATCCCGAAAAGCAGCGAATGATTTAGTTGCGGCTTTTGTTGAGAAAAGCATACTTAAGGAAAATACCGGTTACCAACGCAATCGCGTTTTTATTTTTGATGAGTATATGAGGCTCTTTCGATGAGCCTTAAAGTCTTCTCATTTCAAAAACAACACCCCCAATGATGCCTTAGCGCCAAAAAATTACACACAAAATCGATAAATTTCTGGTGTAATCAACTCATATACGGCATCAGAAGATTTTGACCACATTGACAACAGCACTAGACAGGTAATGGATTAAAAGCACAATCCCCGAGCGTTTTGCTCAGGGGATTTGTTTTTCTTGATCTGTTTTGAGAAACTAATTCCCCAACGCTCTGATTTGGCTGGCCCGGCTGACCAGATTGGCGAATTCAACCACCTCGGCGTCATCCCATAAGATGGACGAGAGCCGGTAAGCGTGGTCGACCAGTTGCGAGCTGGTTGTCCCGGCGGCCCAAGGGCTGTGGCGGAGCACATCCGCATATTGGGCCACGATCACGGCCAATTGATAGCGGGGGGTCGGCCTCTTCGAAGCTGGCAACCAGATCCCAGGTATTGAAGTTGCCGTTGATCTCCGTCACCTGGTGGGTATCGGGATCTTCCCAGCGCAGTTGGACGGTGGCGATCCGCCCATCGACATTGGGGCGGAACATCACGGCGTAGAGAGCGGTGGCGGAGTGCCCGGCGCCGATCTCACCCGGCATCGACGGTGTCGTTGCGGAAATCCTGGTCAGCGACATCCCGGTTCTCATACCCGATCAAGCGGTAGTAAGCCACCACATCGGGGTTGAAATCTACCTGTACTTCCCCGGCACCGCTCCGCTTGCGGGGCAGGTGTGGCATCGAGGGCAATCACTTGTAAGGTGGAGGTCAGATCATCCACAAAGAGTTTGCGGGCTTCGTCGAGATCATCCACATAAGCGTAGTTGCCATTCCCATTATCGGACAGCAGTTCTAATAATGCATAATTCAAGTTGCTTACTTAACCGACTAACCTTAATCAACCTGAAAACGAGAATAAACTTGACTGAATTGGTTAATACAACCTTATAAATGCACAATTTCCATCTTGCTATTCAGCTTGAAAGGGATTAGATTTCCAGATCATTAACAAATCGCATACTCCGTGGCTGTGAGCGATCCAGTCTTGCATTTTCATCGCCCCAAACATCTTGACAGAGCGTATAAAATATGTAAAATATGTAAAATACGCAATTTTTTAAGGAGTACAGTGATGGAATACATGCAAAGAGTACCGAAAACCGATCTGGCCCGTAAAACCCGCCAGGTGATTCGTGAAGTCCAACGTGGTTATACCGTGTTGGTCGAGAGTCACGGGCAGGCTGAGGCGGCTATCATGGATATTGTAGATTACCGCATCGTGCGTGCTTTTCTCACTTACCACGCCCGTTCACCACAGGTGGATCCCAAGGGAATCGGCGCAGAGCGGTTAGCAGAGATGAATGACCCCCAGCAGGTATACGACCTTGTTCTGGCGCACTACCTAGCCGGTGCGATCAGCCTGGGAAGGGCTGCCGAATTTCTGGATTTGTCCGTTCTGGATCTGCAGTTCCGCTTCCAACGTTTGGATGTGCCCCTCAATTTGGGTGTGGAAGATGAGCAGGCTGCCCTCGATGAAGTAGAAGCTGCCCGGAACTTCTAGTTCCAAGGTTCCTCCATCATGCCCACATCACAGCCAGCTCCCATCCTATTAGATAACACCGTTCTCAGCAATTTTGCCTTGGTGAAACAAACCGATCTGGTTTTGCGGCTATGGCCCGATTGCACTACTACCGCAGACGCCTGGCGAGAGTATCAAGCCGGCGTTGCGCTGGGTTATTTACCCAAAGAAACCTGGACTGCGCTGCCTCGGATTAGACTGAACGAGACCGAAGATAAAATCGCCCAACAACTTGTAAAAGCATTGGGCGCTGGCGAACGTACCTGTATTGCCGTGGTAAAGAATAGAGGCGGTTTGTTTGTCACCGACGACCGCAAAGCTCGTCTGGTGGCATTGGAAATAGGGGTGAAGGTTACTGGTACCTTAGGCATCCTGATCGTAGCGGTGGAGCGCAAGATCATCCCGATTGGCGACGCAAATCATTTACTAGCTCAAATGATCAAGTACGGATATCGTTCTCCCATGAATAACTTGAGTGATCTATTTTCCTAACAGATACAAAATGTTGGCGCTGTGCCCGACGTTATTCTCTCCGGTTTTACCAAGATCATTTTCCAATTCTACAAACTGATTTATCTCTTCCATCCATACTTGATATCAGAATTTTCTCTGTATTAAATTAGCTATCCCCTGAACATGTACGTTCAGGGGATGTATTTTTTTGATCAGTTCTGAGAAACTAATTCCCCAACGCCCTAATTTGGCTGGCCCGGCTGACCAGGTTGGCGAACTCGGCCACTTCGGCGTCATCCCACAGAATGGAGGAGAGCCGGTAGGCATGGTTGACCAGCTGTTGGCTGGAGGTTCCAGCGGCCCAAGGGCTGTGGCGAAGGACATCAGCATACTGAGCGACGAGAACGGCCAATTGGTAGTGGGGGGAAGCTTCTTCAAAACTGGTTGCCAGATCCCAGGTGTTGAAGTTGCCATTGATCTCGGTGACCTGGTGGGTATCGGGATCTTCCCAGCGGAGTTGGACGGTGGCGATCCGCCCATCGGTGTTGGGGCGAAACATCACGGCGTAGAGAGCGGTGGCGCTATGCCCGGCACCGATTTCACCCGCATCGACGGTGTCATTGCGGAAATCCTGGTCAGCAACATCCCGGTTTTCGTACCCGATCAGGCGGTAGTAAGCGACCACATCGGGGTTGAAATCAACCTGCACCTTGGCATCCAAGGCGATCACCTGCAGGGTGGAGGTCAGATCTTCCACAAAGAGTTTGCGGGCTTCATCCAGATCATCCACATAGGCGTAATTGCCGTTGCCGTCGTTGGCGAGACGTTCCAGTAAAACATCATTCGAGTTGCTAATACCAAATCTGCTTTCTCCCATTTAGGCCAAAAAATCTCGATTACATCATTCCCATCTTCGGGCGGTATTGGAGTGCCTCTGCAAGATGAGTAGGAGTGATCTGCTCTTCCCTCGCTAAATCGGCGATGGTACGCGCTAACTTCAACACCCGGTGGTAGGCGCGCGCCGAAAGCTGCATCTGATGCATAGCCGTGCGCATCAGAGCATTGCTGGTTTCGTCCAGTTGACAGTACTGCCTGATTTGGGCCGGACGCATGTCGGCATTGCAGGTCAGTTCCGGGCCGGTGAAGCGCGCCCGCTGCTGTTCCCGTGCCGCTTCCACCCTTGCCTGCACATTGGCCGAAGGTTCTCCCAGCCGATCATCGCTGAGCTTTTCATAATCGACGCGCGGGACCTCAATATGAATGTCGATGCGATCCAGCATGGGACCAGAGATGCGCTTCTGGTAACGGGTAATGACTTGATTTGTGCAGGTGCATTCTTTGGTAGGATCGCCGCTATAGCCGCACGGGCAGGGCTACACACAATCTGATATTTCTAATTGAGCATGTTCCTGCACTGCTCCGATTGGGAGAAGTGCATTTCCGCAGTGGCTCATGGTGGACAAAAACTGGCGCCCTACGCTGTTGGAAACGCGCCCTTGAATTACAGCCCGACAACCAACTAGCCCGTCAAGCTATGACCGAGTGGTATATCGATCAGGCTGAAATTGATTTTTCTTGGGATCGTTTTGCGGAAGCCATCGAAACTTATCAGAAAGCATTGGAATTTCAGCCCAATGATGCGCGTACATTGGCTTACATCGCCGAATGCTTCATTTATATTGCTGATCTGGGTCAGGCTGAGGTGTATTCAAAGAGAGCGATGGAATTCGCTGGCAAGGATTTAGATGTCTTCGATTTAATACTGAGTGGGTGGATCAAAATGAATAACTCAGAACAAGCTTGGGAAACAATCCGGCAACTCGAAATGCGGAATGAAGCCATTCCGGGCGATTTTTACCTGGAGCAGGCGCTCAAGTGGCGAGAAGAGAATAATGTAGAAGAAACAAATTCCTGGATTGCGCGCTCTATCGAAAAAGCTGAACCTGACGAGCCAGTGTTTTATTGGATTGGTGAAAGACTGCTTGGTTATGATAACGAACTGGCCCGTCAATATCTAGAAAAGTCCATCGCGGCTAACCAACTTCCCGGACAGGCCCATTTGATGCTGTCTCATCTTGAAAATAAACTGGAAAATGTGACAGAGAGTAAAAAACACCTGAATGAGGCCACTCGTATCGCCCGGAAAACCAGAGATCGTGAACTAGCTGATAAAGTGGAACTGGCTCGAATGATGGCAGATGGTCCACAGGCTTTTCTGGAACGGATGCTGGAGATGGGAGGTCCCCAACTGGTCGAAGATTTTCTGAACGATTTTAGCAACCAATTTGGTGAGGATGAATTTTATGATTTCTGATGCCCACTCCCCCACACCTGATCCCGGTCAAGAACGAAAACAATCCACTCGTGATCGCCAACCCGACCTGACCAGCAGCGATCCCTATGTCGTGCTGGGACTACCACCCCGCGCCTCCGCACGTGATGTCCGGCGCAAATATTTTGAACTGGTGCGCCAATATCCCCCCGAAACGCATACGGATGAATTCAAAAAAGTAAGAGCGGCCTACGAAAAATTGCAAACCGAAGATGCTAAAGCCGAAACCGACCTGTTCTTGTTCCAGCCACCACCTCCCTGGGAGCCGCGCAAGCGTCCCAAAAAACTTGATTTGGCCTTCGATCCCCAGAATATCTGGCTGCTTCTCCAAAGTCATGGGGATCTGGGTGCTGCTGATTTCTCAGCTGATTACCGCCAGGTGAATATATGAGCCATCGCCGCGAAGTTTGGGAAACGCTGGCTGGCCTGCTCAAACGGCTGGAGGATCAAATGCCGGCGTCAGAATCTCCAGACGGATTGAACAATTTGGAGAAAGAAGTGCGCAAGCTGGGGAAGACCCAATTCAAAGCCAATGCTCTGGCCGAAGACCAATCTGCCCGCATCGAAAGAATCCTGGCCAGTACACAGTCAGCCCAAGAGCAAAACACTCGCCTGCTGGAGATGTTGACAGAGACACGCACCACAGCCGCTCAAAAAGATCTGCTCGAAGCACTGCTGCCAGCCCTGGATGGATTGGATAATGCGATCTCAAGCGGCCAACGTTACCTGGCAAAGCGAGATCTGGCATCCCGCAGTGCTACGCTTTCCTCTGAACAGGCGGTACTGGTTTCCCCTGCAGATCGTGCCATGCTGGCCGGATGGCTGGATGGTTTGCGGCTGGTGCGCGAACGGCTGCTGGCGGTCCTTGAAGCCGGTGGCGTGACCCCCATCCCATCGGTGGGTTTCCCCTTTGACCCATACCAACATGTTGTCGTGGGAAAAACCGACCAGGTACCCTCTGGAATGCAACCGACCCCAGGCATTATTACCGCCGAAGAACGCTGCGGCTATCAATCTCCAGCTGGTGTTCTGCGGTATGCGGAAGTGATTGTTTTCCGGGTTGATTAGGCCTAAGGATTAGATAACTTTCCCATTTACACGGCATCTACAAGGGTAGGGACGCACAAGTTATTTAATCACCATTCCATAGTGGTCTGGCGAGCAGCCGTCCACTTCGCATATAAACTATTTTGATAGAGGATAGATTTTATGAGTAAAATCGTTGGTATCGATCTGGGTACTACGAATTCGGGTGTTGCGGTTGTGCGTGATAGCTTGCCAATCATGCTGCCCAATGGCAACGAGCGCATCATCCCATCTGTAGTAGGCTATTCATCCGATCAAAAGTGGTTAGTGGGGACGCCTGCCCGTAACCAGTATGTTCTCGATCCTGAGAACACTGTGCGTTCGATCAAACGCAAGATGGGTGAGGATCTCCGTACCACACTGGGGGGCCGATCTTTTAGCCCCCAGGAAATCTCGGCCTTTATTTTACGGGAGTTGAAGGAAATCGCAGAGCGCAGTCTAGGGGAAGATGTTTCAGATGCCGTTATCACTGTTCCGGCCTACTTTTCGGATGCGGCCCGCCAAGCCACTCGCGACGCAGGGCGGATTGCCGGGTTCAATATGCGCCGGATCATCAACGAACCCACCGCGGCTGCCCTGGCTTACGGGCTTAACGGGGCCGAAGATCAGACCGTGCTGGTTTATGATCTGGGCGGCGGCACCTTCGATGTCTCGTTAGTGGAGTTGATGGGCGGTATTGTGGAAGTGCGCGCCAGTCATGGTGATACCCAACTGGGCGGTGACGATTTTGATCTGGTCCTGGCCGAGAAAATCGCAACCTGGTTTGAGGATACTCATGGTGTGAAGGTGCGCGACGATCGACGGGCTTTTGCCAGAAATCTTGCGGGCTGCCGAGACTGCCAAGATTCAGCTTTCCTCCCATCCGTATACCTGGATCAAGGAAGAATATCTGGCAGAGAAAAGAGGGGTACCGCTGCACCTGGAATACGAGATCAGCCAGAAGGATTTCGAGGTGCTGATCCAACCATTGGTTCAGAAAACCCTGGAATCCATCGATCAGGTGATCCTCGATTCGGGGGTTTCTTCCGAACAGATTCAGCAGGTCTTTATGGTGGGGGGCTCATCTTACATTCCCGCTGTGTGGGAATTGGTGGCCGATGCCCTGGATACCGAACCGCACATGTCGTTGAACCCGGAGGAAGTTGTCGCCCTGGGGGCCGGCGTGCAGGCGGCCATCATTGCCGGCGAACCCATCGATGCCATACTGGTGGATATTACCCCACACTCTCTGGGGATCGCGGTAGCTCAGCCTTTCATGGGCGAGTTGATCTCCGACCGTTATAAAGTTCTGATCCGGCGCAACACCACCATCCCGACTACCAAAGAAGAAGAATTCTATACCATCTATCCTGACCAGGATACAATCCGCATCGAAGTTTATCAGGGGGAATATCCGGTGGCTTCGGATAATACGCCCCTGGGTGAATTCCTGATCACCGACCTGGAACCGGAGAAGCCCGGCGAACAATCTGCCATTACTGTGCAGTTTGATTTCGATGTGAACGGCATGCTCAAAGTAACCGCTCGAGATCGTAAAACTGGCAAGCAGGAGGCAATTACCGTAGAGGCTTCACGCGCCCGGTTAAGCGAGGCGGAGATCCTCTCTGCAAAGAAATGGGCCAATCAAGAAGCACTTGCGCAGGTGACGATTTCGGATGAAACACGTATCTTGATCGAGCGTGCTCAAAAGCTCTTAGCCGGTGGGACACTTTCGGATGAGGATCGCCAGAAATTAGAAATTTTAGTTTCTGGCATTGATGAAGCTCATGCAATTAGCGACGAAGAAGACCTGGAGGAATTATCACAATCCCTGCTGGACTTACTTTTCAATTTAGAGGACTGAACCAACCCATCCTCAATTTTATTGAGGGTGGTTGGCATATAAATTCTTGGCAGTATTTCTGGTTGGTTTCAACTGTTCTCTCTCGCCTGGATATGTTTGGTCAACATCGGGCCGGAGATGCAGATGCAGCAAGCTGCAGACCTGGTAGCGGGTGATGATTTGATTGGAGCAGGTGCAGTCTTTGGTGGATCACTTGCAAAGCCGCAAGGCCAGGGATACACACAATCTGACATTTCAAATTAGGCAAATTCTATCGCAATGAAATGTTCCCCCAATATAGGATACCCTTGCCCCTGTCATCTAGCTTTCCACGGACTCCTGATATGCCTTAACAGCCTGGCGCGTGGTGTACCAGATTCGCCCACGTTTGATCGCCTCCAACCGGCCTTTGCGGGCTAACAAACTGAGATACTCCTGGCTGTATGGCGTGCCTTCCGCGGCTTCCGCCAGCCTGATCCAGGTTTCCGGTGTTTCCGGTGGGGCGTTCTGCGGTGTGCAGGCTGCTAAGTACAGGATCAGGCTGCGCTCAACGGCGCGGCCGACAAAGTTGACCAGGGATTCGGGGTCACCTTGATCGGCCCGCATCAGCACCTGGTAATACTGCCGCCGGTTTGTGCGCAGGATGATGGTTGGAGGGTACCCCTTTTGGATGAGAAGCAGGTTCATTACCAAGCGCGCGGTCCGCCCGTTTCCATCAATGAAGGGATGGATCGCGACCAAGCGGTGATGCGCCAGGGCTGCCCAGACCACCGGGTGCAGTTCTGCAGCTGCTTCCTTGAGCCAACTCTCCCAATCCAGCATCAAGCGCGGGATTTCCCAGGAATCGGGGGGAATATGCGTGGCCCCGGCGATGCGAACCGGCGTGCGCCGATACTGGCCGGCATTTTCTTCATTAATTTGGGTCAGCACGATCTGGTGGATCTGGCGCACGTGCAGTGCTGTCAGGGGAACGTCTTGCTGCGCGAGGTGCTCAACGTAGTCAATCGCGGCTTTGTGGTTGATGACCTCGAAGTGTTCGCGCAGGCTTTTGCCGCCAATGGTTAGCCCAGTTTCGAGGATCAACTGCGTTTCGCGTAAGGTGAGGGTGTTGCCTTCGATGGCGTTGGAGTTGTAGATCCACTCCACAGTGAGCTGTTCATTCAAGCGCTTGATTGCAGCCACTGGTAAGGGGCGCAGGGCATCCAGCTGAGCTTTTTTTTCTTCTAGTCGGGCAAACAGGCGTGGATCGAGCATGATGCATCTCCATGAACGCTTTTATCGGTATCGGATAAGCGTATTTATTATACATCCGATACCGATAACTGGCGAGTAAGCATATTCTCTATTCAGAGTGTAGGGCAAGCTTATGGTATTCAAAATAATAAATTTCTTGACCTGTTGACGGTTTTTCGCGACGCCGCCTGTGGCCCACTGTCAGGTCAGTCTTGCCTACATCCCCCCTACCTTCGGCCGGTACTGCAAGGCCTCGGCCCAGAGATGCGGTTTCAGCCGAAAAAATTCCCCTAAGATAAAACCATAGGTGTTTTTTGGATACATCTTGAAAGATGCTGCTCAGAAATTGGTGACTTTTTTGAATGCTGTCCTGAAAACTCCCGTTCTGAATTGATTTATTTCGAGACAAACGGCGATAGCGACGAAACCAGACAAAAGCAAGATCCATCACTATGGCAATCCAAACAGCAATGATGATCCACATTATTGTGCTCATATGTTTTCAGGAGTGAATTTTCAACTAAAAATGAAGTTGTCCTACAGAGCAGATTTATCTTTTCTCTCACTCGCCAAATAAAATTGCTTCGTTCACCTCAAAACAAACTGACGAAGGTTCGTTTATCAATAATTGTGCGAAATCAGTGATGGAAAGAGAACTTATTTCAGACAAATCGAAACCCTGGTTCACATCGGGTGAATTCTCTTGAATCTCACCTAACCAATAATCAAACGCCCTTATTTCAGAATCTTTGAGCGGACAAACTAACCTGGTTTCTGTATGGCCAGACCAATCCCCTAGCCAATAATCGGCAATCAACTGCTCATTGTTATAGATAAAGCGCATTACATAGCTGATCTGTCCATTTGGACCTTCGACTACGGATAGCTTAATTTTTGATGGATTACCATAATTGCCTAATACTGCGTCTGGTCTATAAGCTGTCCAATCACCTTTTGTGATCTCTGGATCATCTAAATCTACTATTCTTGCGTGAACCGTGAGCACTGTACTTTGAGTCAAAAATATCTCAACCATGATAGCCACGTTTTTTGTTTCAGTTAGATCTCTTATCTTGAAATTAACCACATAGTTGATTTTTTCATCTTCCCTATATTCCAACATGGAACGGTTAAGAAATATAGACAAGTCACTAAGAAAATCATAGGCATCCAATGGTTCTGTGATACCTGGATAAATTCCCCAAAAACACGGCTCGGGGCAATCACCATTGCTCTGCATAAGATTGAGAATTGTTTTATGTGCATCTTCTGGTGACAATGTCGGCATCATTGTGTGACTTAAAGTTTGTGTATGCGTTGGTGTATTCGTACTCGGTGCGATTGTCGCGGTTTCAGGCAAATCTGTATGGGTAGGAACCAACGAAAGGGTTTGGGTATTTGGCATTATGGATGACTTGACGGTGGATAAAGGTGTACACCCTACAAACAACAATATGCTAGTAACAACAAACGGAAGAATCAACTTTGGTATGTTTTTACCTTTGCAATTTTGGCCGGTACTGCAAGGCCTCAGCTAAATGCGTAGGCGCGATCTGCTCTTCTCCCGCCAGATCGGCAATCGTGCGCGCTAGCTTGAGCACCCGGTGATAGGCCCGCGCCGAGAGCTGCATCTGATTCATCGCGGACCGCATCAGGGTGTTGCTAGTTTCATCGAGAGCGCAGAACTCCCGCACTTCCGCTGGGCGCATATCGGCATTGCAAGCGATCTGTTGGGGAGTCGCCTTTGCACCAAACCTTTGCCTTTGTCGCTCCCTTGCGGCCTCCACCCGCGCCTGGACATTCGCGGATGGCTCCCCCAACCGATCGTCGCTGAGTTTTTCATAATCCACGCGGGGTACTTCGATATGGATGTCAATCCGGTCGAGCATCGGGCCGGAGATGCGCTTCTGGTAGCGCGTGATCACTGAGCTGGAGCAAGTGCATTCTTTAACAGCATCTTGATAGTAGCCGCAGGGGCAAGGATTCATCGGAGCACCCAATGGCAACTGGCATGGTAAACTTACTTTGTTTCCCCATAACTTCATCGGCCATCAAGTAATCACAATCGACCTCAGAAAATTTAGTGTTCAGTCGCCCAATGCACACTTAAAAAGAACAGAATAGTGTACAAATCAGCCCAAAAAGTTATCTTTTTACACAGGAAAACATCATGACCACCCTGAAAGCCACTGCGATCGCAAATCCGAATATTGCTTTTATCAAATATTGGGGCAATTGCGAATCCGAAGCCCGAATCCCTGCGAATGGATCTATATCTATGAACCTGGGCCGCCTGGAAACCCGTACCACAGTCACCTTCGATGCTTTTCTTAATGCCGACGATCTCACTCTAAACGACCAGCCAGCAGGTGGTCGTGTTTTGGGACGGGTCGGCGAGTTTCTCAACCGTGTGCGTCAGATGGCTGGAATTACCCATTTTGCTCGTGTCGAAAGTGAGAATAACTTTCCGATGGGCGCAGGAATCGCATCTTCTGCATCTGCATTTGCAGCCCTTTCGCTGGCTGCCAGCACCGCCGCCGGCTTAGATTTAGATGAAGCTGCCCTCTCCCGTCTCGCTCGCACTGGTTCTGGTTCGGCCTGCCGTTCGGTTCCGGGTGGCTTCGTAGAATGGCTCGCGGATGGCTGCGATCCCGATTCGGGCGCGGTCTCGATTGCTCCTCCCGAACATTGGGATATACGCGATTGTATCGCTATTGTTAACCGGGAGCATAAACCGACTGGCTCTACCGAGGGCCACACGCTGGCCTATACAAGCCCTCTCCAGGAAGCCCGTGTTGCTGGTACTCCCCACCGCCTGGAACATTGCCGCAACGCCATTCTAACGCGGGATTTCGAAGCGTTTGCCAAGGTTACAGAACTCGATAATAATTTAATGCACGCTGTTATGATGACATCCACTCCACAGTTACTCTATTGGGAACCTGTAACAATCACAATTATGAAAGCGGTTCAAAAGTGGAGAAGTGAGGGGTTCTCGGTCTGTTATACGGTAGATGCTGGTCCAAATGTGCACGTTATTTGCGAGAAAAACGCGCTGGAACAAGTCGAAGCACGTTTGCGTCAAATTCAAGGTGTGCAGGATATGATGGTTGCTTATCCTGGTGGTCCTGCCAGATTGGCAAGTTAGGCTACATTCAGAAAACCTCCCCAATTCGTGTGTGTTCCTTAGAAGTAAACTCCTGGAAACCAGCACCGATTTTTCCGCCTTTTACTTAGAGCAACCTTAGAGCTTCTTCTCACACAGGATAGGAATCTGGCTCATTCACTCTGGAAAGGATATAATCAATATTTAGAATGGCGTAGAGATTGGAGATTTTTCTCGGATCGCTATTCTCCGATAGATTGATAATATAGATTTCAAATTACAGGTACTTGCATGAATAACACAATCGAATTAATTTTACAACTCGTGATCGCAATCTCATCCTTGATTATTTTGCATGAGATCGGCCACTTTGCTGCTGCCCGCTTTTTCAAAATTGATGTTGAAGAATTTGGCATTGGTTTTCCACCTCGCGCACTGCGCTTATGGCGCCGAAAAAGTAAATTCAAAATAGGTACTACTGAAATTACTGTTCCCCTCGGCCGGCGCGCGATCCAAGATTTGGAAGTTGGCCAGTGGGTCGATCTCACTGCAGAGAAGGATGAAAATGATGGGACCCACGTTCTCGAAAGTATCCAAGTGCTTGATTCCCTTCCTGAAAACCTAGCTACCCAACACGAGACCAAACCGGATGGATTAGTCCACATCCGTGGGCAAATCACCGACTTAAAATTTAAATATGTTCTTCAGTTTGAATTGGCTGCCCTTGGGCGGTTTTGTACGCATCAAAGGGGAAGGAGACACCTCCGTCCCAGATGGGATTGCCGCAGCAAACCCATGGGTGCGCATCGGAATTTATTTTGCAGGACCTCTCGCCAATTTGTTAATGGGCGTCATTTTATATGCCTATATCATCAGCCAGGTGGGGGTTGCTTCTCAAGTCTATGTAGCCGACGTTTCCCCAGTTTCCCCAGCAGAAGAAGCTGGAATTCTCACTAACGATATTATTCGGGAAGTCAATGGAGAAGACGTCACCACAAGCAATGATGTCCGCGTAATCATTTATGAAAATTTGGGGCAGTCCATTGCAATGGTCGTCGAACGAGAGGGTGAATTTATCACCACTTCGATGGTGCCACGAGACCCCCCGCCTGAAGATGGCGCAATCGGAATTTTAATGGACCATTTGGTCACGCCAGTCAGTGTTTGGGAGGCAATTCCAATGGGTGCGCAGGCAACCCTCAGTCAGGCAATGTTGATTGTCTCCATTCCCGGTGAAATCATCAAAGGGAGTCTCGCACCAGAAATGGCTCGACCAGTGGGTTATAAAGGCATTTATGATATGTATGAATATGTTGCCGAAGAAGACCCGATGCCTGAAACCACTGTCAACCTAAATGTGGTCAGTTTCTTTGCAATGATTTCGGTTTCACTCGGCATTTTCAACTTACTGCCCATTCCCGCTTTAGATGGTGGCCGGATTCTTTTTGCCCTGCCTGAAATTATCTTTCGGCGCCGCATCCCAATCGAATGGCAAAATGCGGTGAACTTTATTTTCTTTATGGCAATGATAGCGTTAATGGTTTACGTCAACGTTTTAGATTTCACAAACCCGATTAACTTACCATGAATGAATTTGCAGGTTCTGCCCCTCCCACGATTCCATTCCAAGAAGTTTTAGATGCGTTGTTAGATACCGATACACCCCTGCCGCCGCGTTATCTCTATCGTTTCTCAGACTTAACGCATGAGGAGGTGGTGGATTTGAAACCTGTGTGGGGGCAGGTGCCCAACTGGCGGCGCAAAGCTTTGCTCGAAGATTTAGAACAGCTCTTTGAAGACGATTATTTGCTCTCCTTTGAGGCTGTCTGCCGCCTGGGATTGGAAGACCCAGATTCTGAAATTCGATTTTTAAGCATTCGTTCGTTATTCGAATATGATATCAAAGATTTGATCCCACAATTACTTGATCTGGTAGTCAATGACGAGAACGAAGATGTGCGAGCAGTTTCAGCTACTGTATTGGGGAAATATATCTATGCAGGCGAACTCGAGGAGATCTCCCAGGCAACCTTACGACAGATCGATAATCAGCTTCTCTCGGTTGCCCAGGGTGAAGATACCATGCTGGTGCGCCGCAGAGCACTTGAAGCCTTAGGTTTTTCAAGCCGTGAAGAAATTTCTGCTCTGATTGAAACTGCTTTCAAACAATCTGAATTTGATTGGGTGGTGAGTTCTTTGTTTGCGATGGGACGCTCGTGCGATGAGCGCTGGCAGGAACCTGTTGTAAAAATGTTGGACCATGTACTTCCGGCTATTCGTACAGAAGCTGCCCGCGCGGCCGGAGAAATAGAAATCTCAGAGGCAGTTGGACGGTTGATTGAATTGCTGGAGGACGATAACGCGAATGTACGTTTGGCCTCGGCCTGGTCGCTCTCTCAAATTGGGGGTGAAGGTGTTCAGGAAGCCCTGAATATGATGCTGGAAGAAACAGATGAAACGGATGAAGCCGAATTCATCAATACAGCCATTGACAATTTGATTTTCAACCAAGGGGTAGATTTATCTGGCATGGCGAATTATCCCGAAGAGGATGAATTGAGAATAGGTTTCGACACTGACGACGATTACGCCTACGATAACATTAATGACTACAACGACGAGGACGATGAATATTGACCAATCTTCTCACGCTTTTTGCGAATAATCTCCTACCAATTTTATTGGTCGCAGGCACTGGATATATTGCTGGAAAATGGTTAAATGTAGAAGCCCGCTCGATTTCTCGAGTGGTTTTCTATATATTTAGCCCTTGCTTGCTTTTCGACCTTCTAGTTACCAGCCAGCTCAATAACGGTGATATGTTGCGAATGATCGGCTTCACTGCAGCTTGCATCATGGTTGTTGGTGCAGTGACTTGGTTTTTGGGCCGGCTGCTGAAATTAAACCGAAAAATGTTGGCAGCGGTGATTATTTGTACGATCACGCTAAATGCTGGCAACTATGGCCTTTCACTCAATTTATTCGCCTTTGGTGAGGAAGCCTTAGCTTACGCCAGTCTGTTCTTCGTAACCTCGGCCATCATCACCTACACAGTGGGTATAACAATTGCATCCATGGGAAAATTGAGTTTTGCAGATTCTCTCAAAGGGCTAATAAAAATACCTGCGGTGTATGCTGTTGTCTTGGCATTGATGTTTATCACTTTGAAATGGGAACTGCCCTTACCCATAAGCCGCTCTGTTTCGTTACTGGGGGATGCTGCAATCCCTGGTATGTTGCTAGTCTTGGGCTTGCAACTGCAAAACAATCACCGCACTTACAATCTTCGAGCCCTGGTTTTGGCTAATGGGATGCGTTTGTTGGGCGGTATGGGCATTGGTTTTCTGATGGCCGCGATTTTTGGCCTGCAAGGCATGGCTTTCAATGCAGGTGTGCTAGAATCATCCATGCCGACTGCGGTACTCTCGACGATCTTGGCAACCGAGTACGATGCCGAACCCGCCTTTGTAACCTCGGCTGTTTTCTCTTCGACCTTGCTGAGTCCACTCACGCTTACCCCGCTTTTGATGATATTGGGAGCCTAAAATGTTACGCCGGTTTTTCGTGGTGACGCTGCTTACACTGATTCTTCTTGGAATGGGGATTTCTGCTCAGGCCCAAGACGAGATTCGGATCGAGGCGACCAGGGTAAATTACACCATGGGAGGGGCAATCACTTTTGAGACCCGCGTGCTCTCCGAAATCACTAACCAGGAAGTTTTGGTATTCGTTCATCCCGAGGGGGATGTAAACACAATTGCCGGAACTGCAACGCTGCATCCCTCCAATGTAGTGACCTACAATTTAGAATTGGCTGAACACCCGATCCGTCCTTTTTCAAAAATTGAGTTTTGGTACCAAATCACTCTAGAGGACGGTACCGAAATCACTACTGAACCAGAAAATTTTTTGTATTTTGATAATCGTTTTGAGTGGCAAAGCCTGGCTGAAACGCCTTTTGAGATTTTCTGGTATGAGGGAGATGTGACCTTCGGGCAGAAAGTGCTCAACAGCGCTCAAGAAGGAATGTTCAGGTTACAGAATTATGTTTCCGCGCCTCTGCCCAACGATGTCCAAATCTATGTATATGCGAGCGCGGTTGAATTACAAACCGCCTTGCGCCTTTCTGGGCAGACAGGGGCTTGGATTGCCGGTCATGCAGCCCCAGATTTAGGTGTGGTCGTAGTTTCGATTCCTCCAGGCCCATCGGAGGTCTATGAGATTAAGCGCCAAATTCCCCATGAAGTAGCGCATGTGACCCTTTACCAATGGCTGGGCAATGATTACTACAATCTGCCACAATGGTTGCGAGAAGGATTGCCCTCGATGGCAGAATTATTCCCCAACCCCGATTATCCCTTGCTGCTGGAAAACGCCTACGAAAAAGATAGCCTGCTACCCATGAATTCGCTGTGCGACAGTTTCCCGCCAGATGCCTCCAATTTCCTGCTGGCTTATGCACAAGCTACAGATTTCACCTGGTTTATATATGAGAATTATGGGGGTTCGGGGATTGGAAGCCTGATCGAAAGTTACGCCGATGGCAAGAGCTGTGAGCAAGGAACTGAGGAAGCCTTGGGTAAACCGCTGAGTGAGCAGGACCGTACGTGGCGCAAAGCAGCCTTTGGCGAAAATACTTTACTCGCGGGCTTGCAAGAATTGCTACCTTGGATGGTGCTCATGGGTATTGTATTGTTAGCACCCATATTGTTAGCCTTTGGCGGATGGAGAAAAAACGACAGTTAATAGCAACAGCTAAGAGAAGAAATGACACAGAAAGAAATGGTGCGGCTAAAAGCCATTGTAGAAGGAAGAGTGCAAGGAGTGGGGTTCCGATATTTCACCCAAGAAAGGGCTGTATTTTTGGGGTTGACAGGCTGGGTGAGAAACCGCTGGGAGGGTACCGTTGAGTTGATTGCCGAAGGACCTCGAGAAGATATTGAAAAATTCCTACAAGCCATCCGTCGAGGACCGAGAATGGGCACTACCCAAAACGTTAAGGATGATTTTCAAGAAGCTACCGGGGAATTTAATTCGTTTCAAATCCGGCGGACAGCGTAAGTGGTTTGCGGTTTTTTCTTTCGTAATGCCTGAACGGTTTTGACCGCAAAACCTGGACGAATGCGGGAAATTCTAGCTCTTGTTTTCACCTTCTCTCCGGCATTCGTTTACGCTGAAACCGTTGACTTGATTCATTTACTCTTTTGATACACCCGCACATAGTCCACCACCATCCGCTGGGGAAATTCGGAATTCTCATCGGGGTAACCGGGCCAATTGCCACCCACAGCAACATTCAAGATCAAATGAAACGGTTGGTCAAAAGGTGCCGTTTCTGGGGCGTCTTTATAAGATGTGAACCACTCATCTGAACCGACCTGACTGTAAAGCTGCCCATCAACATACCAACGAATCTGATCTGGTTCCCACTCCACCATATAAACATGATATTCCTGGTCGAAAGATTTCTCCCTCGAATGACTTAAAATACTCGGTGTGATACGTATGCGGGTTGCCAAAATGTAGAGAGCCATGCACACGATCCGGTTCACTGCCAATAAACTCCATAATATCAATCTCGCCACTGGCAGGCCAGCCGCCATACTTGCTAATGGTTGGCAACATCCAGATTGCCGGCCAAATTCCCTGAGTATTGGGAAGTTTAGCGCGGGCTTCAAACCTTCCAAATTTAAATTCGGCTTTGACCATTGTGTTGACCCGAGCAGACGTATATTTCGCCCCCATATATTTTTCTTCTATTGCCCGAATAATTAAGTTTCCACCCTCGATAAAGATATTTTCTGGGCGGTCGGTATAAATTTGACTCTCATTATTTCCCCAACCGCCGCTTCCCGTCCCCTTCGAATAATTCCAAAATTCGGGATCAAGCTGTGAGCCGTCAGGCTGATCAAATTCATCGGACCAAACAAGCTTCCACTCAGGGGTGGGCGAAACTGAGGGAGCGGGAATTGTTGTTTCCATTGGCTCAATCAGAGTCTGACGCCCACAAGTCGTTAGAAAAAACAAAAGACCGAAAAATAGGATTGGATAAATCTTTCTCATAACCATACCCTTACCCAAAACCTAATCCCCGCTCTTTGAGCGAAATAAAACGCCCTTGCCCAATGATTAAATGATCGAGCACTTGCACATCCAAAAGATTTCCCGCCTCGACAATCGCGCGTGTGATCGCGACCGGGCTGGGAGTCGGATCACCGCTGGGATGGTTGTGCACAACGATGATGGCCGCAGCATTTCGCCGCACGGCATCCTTGAATACTTCTCCTATACGAACCTGGGATGAGTTCAAAGAACCACGATAAACTGTCTCAATTTTCTGGACCCGATTCCGGGTATTCAACAAAATAACCCGTAACTCTTCTTGTTCAAGGGCGGCCATTTCATACTGCACTAAATTGGCTGCATCTGCAGGGCTGTTCATACTGGGTTGTTCATCGGGTGATACTACCGTCATCCGGCAACCCAGTTCTATCGCCGCTTTTATTTGAGCAGCTTTGGCTTCGCCAATTCCATGTTGATCACACACTTCTGCAAAAGAAGCGCGCTGCAAACCACTGATACCACCAAAGGTTTGCAGCAAGCGCTGCCCCACAAACACCGCATTTTCACCTTTTACGCCAACACGTAACAATATTGAAAGCAATTCTGCATTGGTAAGTGATTGCGGCCCCAGATGCGCCAGCCGTTCGCGCGGGCGCTCGTTGAGGGCTAAATCCATAATCCGGTAAGTTGTTTTTGCATGCTCCATAAAAAAGACCCCTTTTCAAAACAGCCAATTTTTGGTTTCCCATCTGTCGTGTCCCATTATTTTATACAACACACCTTAGTTTTCCGCAAGCTTAATTCCAAAATCGGCTATAATTGGCAAGTGATGATGGAGAACTAAAATGAATTTTGATCCCACAAGTCTTAGCAATTTTATGTTAATTTTGGTCACCTGGGGGGACTCTTCTTGGCAGCTTTATGGTTGAGCCTGATCATTTGGACGTATCGTGATATCCGCGCACGCGCGCGCGACCCCCTGGGACGGATCTTGGCGGTATTAGTTGTGGCTGTGCTCTTCCTCCCTGGCATCGTGGTCTACTTGATCCTAAGACCCCGCCATACCCTTGAGGATGAATATCAACGCACTCTCGAAGAGGAGGCCTTGCTGCAATCCATCGAGGAAACTCCTGTCTGCCCAGGCTGTGCCCGTCAAACCCAAACAGATTGGATGGTTTGCCCCAATTGCCATACAAAACTCAAGAAACCCTGCCATCATTGCGGCAAACTGATGGATTTGCCTTGGAATCTCTGCCCCTACTGCTCTACGCCCACCCCAGGGATGCGGCGCGAGAATCTCTCACTGGATGAAGCATTAAAATCGCTGACCCCCGCCCCTTTGGATGATTTTGATGATAAATTCGGATTTGACGAGAATGTAGAAGATGTACTCTCCCTTGAAGAAGCAACCAATCCTGAGGAAGATCTTCTTTCGGTTGAAAAACTTTCGATTGAGGAAGAAAATCAGGACGAGGAAGTTTAGCGGATTTCTGACCCGATAAATAACTGCCCCCGGACAGTGATGTTCGGGGGCAGTTGATTCTATCCGTTAAGTTATTGGGTGAAGGCCAAGAAATCAAAGCAATCTCCTTGACCCTGGTAGATTGCCTCAAGTTTATTTCTTGATCTTCAACGCATCCCAGCCAGCGAACACGCCATCTTCGCCTAATTCTTGATCGATACGCAGCAACTGATTGTATTTGGCCACGCGGTCAGAGCGGGCTGGGGCACCGGTTTTGATTTGGCCCATATTGAGGGCCACAGCCAAGTCGGCGATGGTGGCATCTTCGGTCTCACCGGAGCGGTGGGATGCGACGGCAGTCCAACCAGCGCGGTGACAGGCATCAACGGCTTCAATAGTTTCGGTCAGGGAGCCAATCTGGTTGACTTTCACCAACAGAGAGTTGGAAGCCTTGACTTTGATGGCTTCGCGCACGCGGTCGGGATTGGTCACCAAAAGGTCATCGCCGACGATTTGCAGGCGGTCACCCACTTCACTCACCAACATCTTCCAGCCGTCCCAGTCATCCTGCGCCAGACCATCTTCGATGGAAACGATGGGGTACTGATCAACCCAACTCTTCCAAAAAGCAACCATCTCTTCGCTGGTTAGTTTCTTACCTTCGGTGCGCAGGTGGTACAGACCGGTATCTTCTTCGTAGAACTCAGAAGCAGCGGGGTCAAGGGCCAGGGCTACATCGGCGCCCATTCCAGCTTTGAAACCGGCTTTTTCAATCGCTTCAAGGATAATTTCAACAGCTTCAGCATTGGCTTTGAGCGCCGGGGCATAACCACCTTCGTCGCCAACCAGGGTCTTGTAACCCTTGGCTTTGAGCACAGACTTGAGGGCATGGTAAATCTCCGCACCCCAGCGGACACATTCAGAGAAGTTCGGCGCGCCAAAGGGCATCACCATAAACTCCTGCGCGTCGGTCGATTGCCAACCAGTATGCGCGCCGCCGTTGAGGATATTCATCATTGGGACAGGCAGCACATGGGCATACACGCCGCCAATATAGCGGTAAAGTGGCAAGTCGAGGGAGTTAGCCGCTGCTTTTGCAACTGCCAGGCTGGTACCCAAAATCGCGTTTGCACCCAATTTTGATTTATTCGGGGTGCCGTCCAGGTCCAGCAGGGTTTGGTCGATGGCCTTCTGCTCAACGGCTTCCCAGCCAATCAGTTCTTCGGCAATCACACTGTTGACATTTTCAACTGCTTTGGTAACGCCTTTGCCTAGATAGCGGGTTATATCACCATCGCGCATTTCGAGAGCTTCGTGAACTCCAGTCGACGCGCCTGATGGGACTGCGGCGCGGCCCCAACTGCCGTCTAATAATCCAACTTCAACCTCAACGGTGGGGTTGCCACGCGAATCCAAAATTTGCCGTGCGATCACTGTTTCGATAATTGATGCTTCCATTTTTTCACCTCTTTTATGATTGGTTCGTACACAACGAATGCAGCCCGTTCAAGCCAGGGCTGCAACCATGCGACGATATTTACTTTTGTGTGCGGCACTAAGTATAATCCAAGATAAGGCAACCGGGGAGGTTGCCGCACTTAAATCCATGCAATTGGAGGTCTATATCATGGCCGAAGATATCCAATCTGAAATTGAAAAAGATTCTCGTAATCAGCAGAAGTTTATTTTTCACACTACGCTGGTACGCCGCATAACCATTGCTCTACTGAAAATATTCTTACCGTTGTGTATGAAGCGCAAAATCAGCGGTGTTGAGAAATTACCCGCAGAAGGGCCGGTGGTGCTGGCTTCCAACCATTTAACTAATTTCGATGTTTTCCCGATCCAGCTATGCCTGCCACGGCCACTATTTTTCATGGCCAAAGCGGAACTGCACAAAAACAATTTACTGGATGTCTACCTGCGGCAAATGGGTGCTTTTCCAGTTAAACGTGGATCTGGTGACAATTGGGCCCTCGATCACGCTCGTAAAGTGCTCGATCACCATCAGGTTTTAGCCATCTTCCCAGAGGGGACCCGCAGCAAAGGCCGCGGCCTGCGGCCTGCCAAAACTGGGGCTGCTCGTTTTGCCATGTATGCCGATTGCCCACTCATCCCGGTAACTATCGATGGAACTGAAAAGATGTTCAAGCAATTCCCTAAACGCGCACGAGTGACTATTCAGGTTGGCGATCCCATTTACCCCAATAAGGGCGAAAACCCACTAGCCCTCACCGACCGATTGATGTTCACCTTAGCTGAAATGCTACCAGAGGAATTGCGCGGCGTGTATGCAAAACGGCCAACGGGGTTTGATTGATTGCAGTCTACTTGATTTTTGCTTCTTTCTTCGCCGCTTCCAAAAAAGCCACAAACAACGGATGCGGCCGGTTGGGCCGGGATAAAAATTCAGGGTGGAATTGAGTCGCTACCATAAAAGGGTGATCTTTTAGCTCAGCAATTTCGATCAAGCGTCCATCAGGAGAAATCCCTGAGAAAACCATCCCAGCTTCCTGCAAAACTTCGCGGTATGCGTTCTTGAACTCAAAGCGGTGACGGTGGCGTTCATTAACCAATCCGGTGCCATAAGCTGCCGCGGCTCTCGTTCCTGGCTGTAACTGGCAAGGGTAAAGTCCCAAACGCATGGTGCCTCCCATATCGGTGATCGTGCGCTGGTCGGGCATCAAGTCGATTACAGGTTGGCGCGTCGCAGGATCAAACTCAGTAGAGTTAACTTCTTCATCCCGTAAAACTTCGCGGGCAAATTCAACCACCATCAACTGCATCCCTAAACACAATCCCAGGTAAGGGACCTTTTTCTCGCGAGCATATTTGACTGCTTTCATCTTTCCTTCGGTGCCACGCTCACCAAAACCGCCTGGGACCAGAACGGCATCCGCAAACTCGACTAAATCCATTCCGCGGCCTTTTTCCAATTCCGCGGAATGGATCCAGATGACCTCTTCATCAACTCCCGCAGCTAACCCCGCATGGCGCAAAGCTTCGCGCACACTCATATACGCATCGTGCAGTTCAACATACTTTCCAACCAGAGCGACTTTCAATTTGGGTTTTTCGAGTTTTGTATCGCTGACAATTTTCTTCCAGGCATTCCAGTTGGGCTTTTGACGCGCTTTTAATCCCAGCCTTCCTAGGGCATAATCGGCGACGCCCAGTTCTTCGATAATAAGGGGAATTTCATACAAATGATCCGCCGTAACCATTGGGACGACCGCCTGTGGCTCGACATCGCAGAATAAAGCAATCTTTTCGATTAATTCGCCATTTACCGGATGATCTGAACGCGCGAAGATCATATCGGGTGAGATACCAATCGACCGGAGTTCGCGAACAGAGTGCTGGGTAGGTTTGGTCTTCAATTCTCCGGTGGCACCAATAATCGGCAGCCAGGTTACATGGATATAAAGGGTATTTACGGAGCCAACATCACCGCGCATCTGGCGCAGGGCTTCCATAAAGGGCAGCGATTCAATATCACCAACGGTACCACCCACCTCTACCAGCACAACCTCTGCCCCAGTGGTTTTGGGCACCATTTGAATGCGCCGCTTGATCTCATTCGTAATATGTGGGATCACCTAAATCGTCCCACCCAGATAGTCGCCGCGGCGTTCTTTGGAGATGACTTCCGCATAAACTTGTCCAGTGGTCACATTGCAAACTCGGTTGAGACTGATATCAATAAAACGTTCGTAATGCCCCAAATCGAGGTCGGTTTCTGCGCCATCATCCAGCACATAAACCTCCCCATGCTGATATGGGCTCATCGTGCCAGGATCAACGTTAATATAGGGATCCAACTTCTGCACGGTTACGGTAAAGCCCCGCTCTTTCAGCAAACGCCCCAAAGCTGCTGCAGTCACACCTTTGCCCACAGAGCTAACCACACCACCGGTCAGAAAAATATATTTCGTATCCATATAAACCTCCAAATTTTCAAGGATCAAGCAAGCTATAGGTTCGAGATACCTATATTTTTTTAACATCAACTATAACAAAAGAAACGGGGAGGGCCGTTTACCGGCGACCTCCCCAGGGAGTTCCGTGATATTTTGTTGAATTGCGCTTCAGGTGATCAACCAACCACACGCTCTAAGTCCTCAGCGGCACGCCGCATCTCTAAAAATATTAAGCCTAATTTAGCGCCTTCGCGCGCCAAAGCGGTTAACACTGCTTCCTCACCAATGGAAGTGAGAATTACGTAACCATGATCGCCACGAATATAGACTTGATCCAGCAACCCACGGCCAAGTTCACCCGAAATTCGCTCACCTAGGCTCAACATCGCAGCCGACATTGCTGAAACTCTATCTTCTTCTACTTCAACCGGTAAGGCTGAGGCCATAATCAAACCATCGACTGAAACCACCGCCGAAGCTTCAATTTCGGGCGAGGCAGATTGCATCGAACGCAAACGGCTTACCATTTGTTCTGTCCGTGATAATGCCATTGATTATTCTCCAGAACATGTGCAGATTGAACAATATTCGTGAGTTTACCACAATTCAGAGAATGCCGGAAAGCAGAAAATACAAAAAGATATCCATCTTTCATTCAAGTTTCGAGATCAAGCCTGTCAGTCCGTTTTTAACGACAATCGCCAAACTCTTAATTTGTCCGGTTGAGTTGACCACCTTACTGCTCCATGTTAAACTGAATAGTTGCTATGCGCCGCTTATTATTTGTCATTCTAACCCTCGTGGTGATGCTCGTTCCGGTTTCATGGGTGGCTGCCCAAACTGGAGATTCTTCTGGTGTGGAAATCACAGCTCCTTCCACCGGAACTCCTTTACAAGGGGCAATCTCCATTGTTGGCAGCACGCTCATCGATGGTTTTTCATCCTGGGAGATTACCTTCGGTTACGCGCATGATACCTCTGGATCCTGGTTCTTGATCTCCGAGGGAGATGAACAAACCACACGTGGCGAACTCGCTCAATGGGACACCACCACAATCACCGATGGCGATTATAACCTCCGTCTGACAGTTTATTTGCAAGGTGGACGGCGGGAGCATTTTGTGGTTAATAATCTGCGGGTACGAAATTACTCTCCCATCGAAACGATCACGCCAACACCTACTTTGACATCCACCCCTTTTACTGAAACGCCACATCCAAGCCGGACACCAACAAGTACCACCGAACCGACAGAAACGCAAATCCCCAACACACCTACGCCATTACCGACTAATCCGGCTACAATCACACAAAACAATATAAACAACAGCTTACTCCGTGGTGGAGCCGGAGCTTTGGTAGCTTTCGTCCTGATTGGGCTGTATTTGTCGATAAAAAGAATCATTCGCAGATAAGCACGTACCCTTTGAAAAATAATCCCAATGCCTGAAACCAGCCTTGACAAACTCTTCGATGCCCTGCGAGGTATCACACGATCCGAGCAAAATTCGGATCCAGATACTTCAGATTCTCCCGAATTCAAAGGAAAGAACTTCCTGATCGTCGGGTTGGGCAATCCCGGGCAGGATTACGCTGATACTCGCCACAATATCGGTTTCAGGACGGTGGATCGAATTGCTGAGCGATTAGGGGTTTCCTTCACTCGCACACAATCTAAAGCCTTGCTTACAGATGGTCGCTACCAAGGAAACCGTATCTATTTAGCGAAACCACAGACTTTCATGAATGCCTCTGGGCAGGCAGTCAGCGCCTTAATAAAATTCTACAAGATACCGCTAAAAAACTTGTTGATTGCCTATGATGATGTTGACTTGCCCTTTGAAATCATCCGCATGAAACCATCCGGTGGTTCCGCCGGGCATCGCGGGATGAAGAATATCATCCAGCAGCTTGGGACACAACACTTCCCGCGCCTGCGACTGGGCGTGGGCCGCGCCTACGGTTCCAAACGAGCGGCAGACTATGTACTAAAACCTTTTTCAAAAGATGAGAGTGAGTTCCTTTCAGTCTATATCGACAAAGCTGCTTCTGCAGCCTTAGCCTATGTCACCGATGGCATCCATAGCGCAATGACCGAATATAACCGCAGCGATCCGTAATTCGAAACATGTTAACAGAAATTATTTCTGATCTACAATCGCAAAGAGCCTTTCAAGATATCCTGAAAGCCCTCGAGAACGGGGTTAAGCTTTCCAATCTTGGATTGCATAGGTCTGGGCGCCTGCCTGTTTTGGCAGCCCTGTATAGCAAGCTCAAAATCCCCATTTTATTAATTTCAGACCGGAGCGATTACGCCCTTACGCTGGCCGACGAACTCTCACTGTGGTGCCCAGAATCTCGGCGATATTTCTTTCCCGAACCGAATCCGTTATTTTACGAGCAGGCTGCCTGGGGTGTAACTACTCGACGCGACCGACTATTAGCACTGACGGCTTTAGCCGCCCAGCATATCCCAGGTGCACAATCAATGATCGATGATGCGCACCCACCGATCATTATCTCACCAGCCCGGGCTTTAATGACCCGAACTCTGCCGCGCCGCGATTTCATCAAGGCTACGCGCAGTCTGAAGCTTGAGCAGATCGCGCAACCCGATGAGTTGGCCCGCAGTTGGGTAGCCTTGGGATATGAGCCGGTCAACACTGTCGTTGCAGCTGGACAATTCGCCCGCCGCGGCGGCATCCTCGATGTCTGGCCCCCTGCAGAACGCCTGCCAACTCGTATCGAATTCTTCGGCGACGAAATTGACACATTACGCACCTTTGATCCCTCCACGCAGCGGACTATCAAATCCATCAAACGGCTGCTCATCACACCGGCACGGGAATATATTGCTACCCCCGAAGATCAAGCAAGGCTCTCTCCCTCCGAAGAAATCGTCACCGAATTCCATATCCCTCTATTCCATACCTCAGCCGCTAGTCTGCTGGATTACCTGCCACACAATGCCCTGGTCTTAATCGAAAACGAGGAAAATGTATTTGCCACGATAACGCAGGTTGAGGAACAGGCAGTCGCCATGCGCAAGGATTATGTGGATGACGGCACCCTGCCCGAAGATTTTCCGATTCCTTATTTGAGTATTGACCAGATTCAGAATTCATTACCAGAGTCTCGGACCTTGGAATTGGGTCCGGTTGGCTCCCTCACCCTATCCCCTGAGGAACCAGGGGTGAGGGATGTTCTAGCCCAAAAATTTTCGCCCAACCCTCGTTTTGGCGGACAGCTCCGCCAGTTGATGGAACACCTTTCCAAGCATGCCATCCAAGGCGACCAAATTGTGCTGATCTCAAGGCAAATCTCCAGGCTTGAAGAACTCTGGAAGGAACAGTACCATCCCCAAAGCCCGGTTGAACATCCCCCTCAATTTATCAAGGGATCCCTTGGGGATGGCTGGGTCCTCCAAACCGATGATAACTCGCAACTGCATCTGCTTACCGATGGTGAAATCTTCGGCTGGCGGCGTCCGCAACCGCGGCAGCGCCACCGCCCGATTGCAGAGGCACCTGAATCCGCATATGCAGACCTATCACCTGGCGATTGGGTTGTACATGTCGATCACGGTGTCGGTCAATTCGTGGGCATGGTACAGCGCACGATCGAACGCGCCGAACGCGAATATCTGTGCCTGGAATACGCCGACGGCGATCAATTGTATGTCCCCGTACATCAGGCCGACCGCCTGACCCGCTACGTGGGGCCAGATGGCCGTGTACCCACACCTACCCGGTTGGGCAGCCCCCAGTGGAGCAATGCCAAAAGCAAGGTTAAAGAGGCTGTACAAGAGATGGCCGAGGGCCTGCTCGATCTGTATGCCACACGTAATGTAGTCGAAGGCTACGCTTTTAGCCCAGATACACCCTGGCAGCAAGAATTAGAAGGCAGCTTCCCTTATATCGAAACTGACGATCAACTCCGAGTGCTCGAGGAAGTCAAAAGTGACATGGAAACCGCCCGCCCGATGGATCGGCTGATCTGCGGTGATGTGGGTTTCGGCAAGACAGAGATCGCCTTACGAGCGGCCTTCAAAGCCGTGATGGATGGTAAACAGGTGGCAGTCTTAGTGCCTACCACGGTGCTGGCTCAGCAGCATTTCCAAACCTTCCGAGACCGCATGGCTGCCTTCCCGGTGGAAGTGGAAATGCTCTCGCGCTTCCGCACTCCCCAACAGCAGCGCAAGATCCTCTATAAGCTGGCTAAGGGCGGTATTGACATCATCATCGGTACGCACCGTCTGTTTTCAGGCGATGTAATTTTTAAGGATTTAGGATTACTGGTCATTGACGAGGAGCAGCGCTTTGGGGTAACGCATAAAGAAGCGTTGAAACAACTACGCACCGAAATAGATGTACTCACCATGACGGCGACACCTATTCCCAGGACGCTCTACATGACGTTGACAGGTGTGCGCGATATTTCGACGATTAGCACTCCCCCAGAGGAACGTTTGCCCATCATCACCCATGTGGGCCCCTATAATCCACGGTTGGTTCGCCGGGCGGTGCTGCGCGAGATTGAACGCGGAGGCCAAATTTTCTTCGTGCATAACCGGGTGCAAACCATCCCAGGAATGCGGGGACATTTGGCTGGGTTGGTTCCCGAGGCGCGTGTAGGTGTAGCACACGGGCAAATGAATGAAAAAGAACTCTCTGAACGCATGGATGATTTCAGCGAGGGAGAAATCGACATTTTGCTCTCAACTTCAATCATTGAATCTGGCCTTGATATCCCGAATGCTAACACGCTGATCGTCGATCGAGCTGATACCTTCGGGCTCGCGCAACTCTATCAACTGCGTGGACGTGTCGGGCGTGGGGCACAGCGGGCATACGCCTATTTCTTCAAACATGCCAAACGCAAACCCACCTACGAAGGCGCTGAACGTCTGGAAACGCTGGCCGAAAACACGCAGCTTGGCGCGGGTTTTTCAATCGCGATGCGCGACCTGGAAATCCGTGGTGCCGGTGATATTTTAGGCGCGAGACAACACGGGCATGTTGCGGCAGTAGGTTTCCATCTCTACACCCGCTTGTTGGCCGAAGCCGTCAAGAGTTTAAAGAAAAAAGCGGCCAGCCCTTGGACAAAAATACACTAGCTTTCAGCGTGCACCGTCCACTGGTAACAGTAGAACTGCCCCTCGACACGAATATTCCAAAAAATTATGTGCCAGATCGGGTAATGCGCCTGGGTTTGTACAGACGGTTGGCTGATGTTTCTACGCTAGATGAAATCGATGCTTTGGCCGATGAATTTAGCGATCGCTTTGGCCCGCTGCCAGAATCTGTGTTAAACCTGCTGTTCCAAATGCGGGTCAAGATTTTGGCGGTCGATGCCGGGCTGACTGGCATCAGCGTCGAGGGAAACCAGATGGTTCTGCGCTTCCCCGAGGGGGTGGTACCATCTGAAGGGTTGACGCTCCCTCCCCAAGTCCGGGTAGGTAAATCAGCCTATTGGGTGCGGTTTGATCCCGAAGGGGAGGATTGGCCAGATTTCCTAGTCGATCTCCTAAAAGTGATTTCAAATCCGTTGCAAACCTGACATTTGACCCAATTTAAAAGACTTCCGTCTTTGACATATCAATAAGCGGCGAGTATAATCAGCCTTCGGCTAACTAAATGGCCGAATTTGTATTTTATGTACTTGGAGAGTTGTACTATGGAAGAAATTACTGGAACCCCAAATAGCATTGACGAGATCAAGCCAAAAGATAAATATACTGGAACAGTTGTAAAAATCATGCTTGCGGGTGCAGCTGTTGATATCGGCATTGGCGTGCCGGGATTTATTCATATTTCGCAGTTACAAAGCGAAAAAGTAAATCGTGTTGAGGATGTTGTCGAAGAAGGTCAATCGGTTGAAGTTTGGGTAAAACGGGTTTATCCCAAGAAAGATCGCATTGAACTAACCATGATTGAGCCCCTGGCTTTGGAATGGCGTGAGATCAAAGAAGGCATGACGGTCAAAGGTACGATTGAGCGTTTAGAAAAATACGGTGCCTTTGTCGAGATCGGTGCCGAACGCCCTGGTTTGGTGCATATCAGCGAACTGGCTCATGGTTATATTCGCACTCCAAATGATGCTGTGTCTGAAGGGGATGAAGTTGAAGTCAAAGTTTTGAGCGTCAACCGCCGCAAGAAGCAAATTAAACTCAGCATGAAAGCTTTAATGGAAGATCCTGAAAAGCTGGTAGCGGAAGCAAAAAAGCAAGTTGAAGAAGAAAATAATCAACCTGTGCCCACCGCGATGGAAATGGCGATTCGTTCTGCTATGGAACGGTCTGAACAAGAAGAAACCGTAGAGAAATCTGCTGGGAAGAAGTCAAACACCTCTAAAAATGAGTTGGAAGATATATTCTCTCGCACCCTTGAACGAAAAGTAAAAACTGCTGCTGAGTAAATTTAAATATTTCAAAAAAACACCCAGCAATTGCTGGGTGTTTTTTTGGGCCTTCTCAGGGGGGAATCAGCGGATTTCCAATTTAATCTAATGATCAACTGCAAAATGTTTTACTCAACCACGCCACTAAATGGAATTAAGTGTTGAGTCCAATTGCGAGTGATTTTTCAATTTTCAACTTTGCCAGCATTGATTGGCGGTACATTAGGTTGGGCATCGCTAGCATCCCACATGGAGGCCTTTTCGCTCACGCAGAGACCCTCGGTGTTGAGGTAATCTTTAACTGTATCTGTCGAGTTGATAAACAATGATCCGGCAGCCGGATGGCCCGCCTCTGTACGTCCAAAGACCACATTCTTGGAAGCATGGCGGGCATCCAGAGGAATTAGCAGCTCATCCACATGAGAAAAGAAAGCTGTATTGGTGTGGATTCGCACCGGCCTGGGATAAGAGACTTCCAACGTCATCATTTTAGGGTGGGACAGATATTCACGATAAGTGACATCCGACAAGCTGAGAGGATCCCAGCGTTTTTGTCCAGAGAGAGCGTCGTTGACCAATTCAGTAATTTCAGTATAGTGATCCGACGCTGGGGGGACAACCACATCTTCACTGTAGCAATGGATCACGATTGCGTTGGGGAGATTATCATTTCGAGGCCAGAACCAAAGCAGATCACCGGTGCTCATTGAGATCGCTGAATAGGCTAGAAGGATTGTGATCGTGGCGGCTATTATGAGTAAACCAGCAACTGATGGTTTTGATTTGTAATTTTCTGGGTACATTCATACCTCCTACACTTAGAAAACATAGAGTATAAACATGCCAGGAATTATAGAGAGTAGTAATCGAACTTATTCAATATAAATCTCGACATGTTCCCCATCTTCTTCATCGAAAACTTCGACAATTTTGCCATCTGCGCCTGATCGCAAAATTTCAGAAAGTTCACTGAGATCAAGACCTTCAATTTCAGGGGCAAATTGTGCGCCAACTTTTAAACCCCAATCCATTAGTCCAATAGGTAGATTAACGAGGGCCTTCATTTTTCCAGTTTGAGAATCAGAAACGCGAACCCGGAACCATTGAGCATTTCCCGATTTTATCTGGGGTACTAAAGCTTTGGGGCGTTTTTCCGGTTCTTGCCCAATTGATGTCAGTAATTTAGCACCTTCTGCGGCACTGACTTTGCCATCTTCGATCATTCTCAAAACTAACATGCGTTCATCTGTTGTATTCATTTCATTTCTCCGAAAAAAACTGTGGAATAGTTTATATATTTACAATCGATTGTTATATGAAGTTCAATTTACAGCAAAATCCAAATACTAAAATTAGAATTTCTTAATCATCCAAGTCACCATAAAATTGGATACCAGTCTGCCCAGATTTTGGAGCTCTCAAGTTTTTTAGTTTTACCAAAGCCGCGGTGATGATTTTTCCCAGCGGCTGGGTGATCACCCTATTTAAGAGTGTTCGATTTGTTTCCATATTGCTCCTCGCTTTTTCAGACATCTCGACACCTTGATTTTTTTAATTAAAAATTGTTTTTTATGATTATATTATACAGTTTTTTTAAATAATGTCAATATATATATTTGATTTTATGTATTATTGTATTGATTTTTCAATATAGTGCTTTGAATTTCTTAATAAAAAAAAGCCGCCGTGATTTGTTCCGGCGACCATATCGCATAAATTACCTGGTCAGAATGGCTTTTATTTAAAAGGCAAATCCACCACTTCTCCTTCTATACTGAGGTCATCTTTTCCAAGAATTGAGATTTTTGTCCCTACCTCCCGATATTGACGGCGTACAACAGCCAAACCAATCACACCAAAACGTGGAGATTGGACCACCGAGGTCAGCGATCCAATAGATTTTCCATCAACTACGATTTTGGCATCAACAGGTGCAGGTGCCCACAATTTGACTCCTACCAAATTCTTAGTCACTTTATCATAAGTAATTTGGCGAGCGATAATCTCTTGTCCAGTGTAGCAACCTTTCGAATTTGAGATCATATTATGAAGATGAACCTCTAAAGGAGTGTAGTTATCAGAAAGTTCGTTGGCAAATCCCGGCCTACCAGCCTCAACGCGCAATATCTCAAAAGTGTCAGAATTTAAAGGAGTAGCTCCGCCACTTTTCAATTCAGTCAAAATCGCTTCTAATGAAGGTAGTGGAACCAAAAGCCGATATGCCAGAGAATTTGAAATTTTTTGAACCAAGATGGCAATTGTCTTTCCAGCAACCTCAAATCTAGAAACCTGATCCAAGGCTGGTGGTTGTAAACTCATTTTCTCCAACAGGGTGTCTTTCCTAGGACCTAACAATAAGATTTGGGCAAAGTCGTTGGAGAGATCGTCAATAGATACCCGGTCTGAGAAAAATATGCGGCCGCGTAAAAATTTCAAAGTTTCGCTGGCCCGTCTGGGTAAAGAAATTACTATCAAAGATTCACCTTCATCTACAACGTAGAATACATCCAATATCCGGGCGGTGGGTGAAGTTAACACGGTTGATAAGATATTTTCGTCCGTCAGCAAACGTAAATCATTTGTAGTTTGGCGCTGTAAAAAATCAACGCGATCGCTACCGTTCAAACGAAATAGTCCTACATTTGGTTGAACATGATAGGCTATGTCATTTACCGCAGCTTCGTAGGCTTGTAATTCTTTCATTATTTCACATTAAATAAACAGGGTGTGACTGTTTGGTCACACCCTGAAAGAGTTTAGTCAGGCGCTCAAAAACTCTGGCGTACCACCATTTTTGGCGACCGGTGCTGGGAATATCTCCTCGAATTCTTCTCGGGAGACAGTTTCAGCTTCTAGCAACCTTTCTGCAACTGCATCGAGGCGATCACGATACTCGGACAAAATCTGTCGTGCGCGATCATGAGCATCGCTCACCAAACTTCGAACCTCTCTATCGATCTGCTCAGCGATGGATTTGGAGTAATCACGCTGCTCGGAAATTTCGCGTCCCAAAAAGATAAGCTCTTCTTTTTGACCATATACCATTGGACCCAGCTCATCGCTCATCCCCATTCGAGTGACCATCGCCCTCGCCAATTTTGTGACACGTTCCAAATCATTGGAAGCGCCAGAGGTAATATCATTGAAAACTAATTCTTCAGCAACGCGGCCACCTAATAAACCCACCATATCGGCTAGCATTTTCTTTTTGGGCATCAAGGTGCGATCCTCTTCAGGCAGCATCATGGTGTAGCCACCTGCCATCCCACGGGCGATGATTGAAACCTTATGGACGGGATCAGCCTCCGGAAGGGCATGCGCAACTACAGCGTGACCAGCCTCGTGATAGGCTACTATCCGCTTTTCCTCGTCACTAATCAAGCGACTCTTCCGTTCAGGACCAGCGATCACACGTTCTATAGCCTCTTCAAACTCATCCTGGCCAATCACTTTAAGATCACGGCGAGCAGCCAAAATTGCGGCTTCGTTGACCATGTTTTCAATATCTGCTCCCACAAAACCTGGGGTTGAGCGAGCCAACACAGCCAAATCGATATCGGAAGCCAAGGGCTTGCCGTGTACATGCACTTTAAAAATTGCCTCACGTCCACGCATATCTGGACGGTCTAAAATCACACGGCGGTCAAAACGACCTGGGCGCAAAAGCGCCGGATCCAAAACATCTGGACGATTCGTAGCCGCAATCAAAATCACATTGGTATCTGTATCAAAACCATCCATTTCAACTAACATCTGGTTGAGAGTTTGTTCGCGTTCATCGTGGCTGCCACCCAAACCAGCACCACGCTGGCGGCCAACAGCATCAATCTCGTCCACAAAAACAATACAAGGTGAGTGGCGCTTGGCCTGATCAAACATATCACGTACTCGGCTGGCGCCGACACCGACGAACATTTCCACAAATTCAGAACCAGAGATCGAAAAGAAAGGAACACCCGCTTCACCTGAGACTGCCTTAGCCATCAAAGTCTTACCCGTTCCGGGGTGACCAACCAGCAAGACACCCTTCGGAATGCGGGCACCCAAAGCAATAAATTTCTCTGGCTCTTTCAAGAATTCAACAACTTCATACAATTCTTCTTTGGCTTCTTCAACCCCAGCAACATCGTCGAAGGTTACAGTGGGCTGGTCTCCGCTCATTCGAGCACGAGATTTTCCAAAAGACATGGCAGCATTATTGCTTCCCTGAGCCTGGCGGAAGACAAACCAAAAAACACCACCCAAGAGCAAGAAAGGCATAACATAACTAAAGATAGTTGCAATTCCTAACCAGGGACTTGGCGGTTTAATTTCGATTTTCACATTTTCGGGATTAAGATCCTCTGTGGCCACACCAAGTTGCATCAATTGTTCAACCAATGTTGCTTCAGGTGCTTTATAAGAAACAGCCTCAGTGCCATCTTTGTAAATAACAAGCAAGCGATTATCATCTTCAGTTATACGAGTAACGCGGCCCTGCCGAATTTGCATAGCCACTTCGTTGATGGTTAAAGATTCTTGCGAGTTTCCTTGTTGTTGAAAATTGAAGACCACTAAAACGATAATGGCAACAACCAACAGCAAGTAAATAATTGACGATCGATTTCTAACAGGATTCACAAATACCTCCACACGTAATAAGACAATAAGTGCACGGCGGAATTATACCAATCTATCGTCCACCCTGGTAGTAGGCTTAATGCTCTCTAAACATTTCTAACGCTACTCTAACATTTTCGATGAAGAAAATCAAAAATATTCAACTTTGCGCTTTTGACGGATATAGCACTCACTTTTTTGTCAGCTTCGCCATTATTTCGTTAAGTTGATTCGCGACAACAGGTCGATCAAAATGAGATTCGACATAACGTCGCCCATTACGGCCTAATAATTCTCTCTTTTGGGGATCACCCGCCAGGAGCTGTATTGCATCTCCCAGCGATTTCGCATCACCAGGGGGAACCACAATCCCGCCCTGAGCTGCTTCCACAACCTCCCGGATAACCCCGTCTATAGCTAAAATCACGGGGCGACCCGCAGCTAGATAATCGAAAACTTTATTTGGGTAAACTGTTTTATACATCTCAATGGGTTTGAGGATGGCAATGCACGTATCAGCAGCCGCCAGCGCAGCAGGCATTTCACCTTTTGGAACCGAAGGGATGAAAAACACATTTTTGAGATCCAATTCAACTGCACGGGTCTGTAGATCGGCTTTCTCTTTGCCATCCCCCAACAATACAACGGCAATTTCAGGATGAGGTCGCAAACGGGCCGCAGCCTCCAACAGGACATCAAGATCGTTCGACATCCCATGGGCTCCCGCATACAAAGCCACAAACTTCCCTTCTAATCCGTGTTTTTCTCGAAACGCAGAGCCAGAAGCTTCGGGATGAAACATACTTGCATCGGCTCCATTGGGCACCAATTCGACATGGTCAGCTCCCTGAGCTTTAACATGGTCAATAAATCCAGGTGAATTGACCATTAAAATGTCTGCTCGGCGATAAAGGAACCGTTCCAACCACTCAGATGCTCGGATCAATGCTGGATTGGCAAGCACACCTACTGCAACTGCAAAAGCCGGCCAAAGATCACGCACTTCAAACAAAAAAGGAACCCGTTTTATGCGTGTCACTGCCCAGGCCGTAATCCCCTGAAAAATTGGCGGTGAGGTTCCCCACACGAGATCCACCCGATCAACCTTCAAACTGGCGATAAAAGAAGAAACCATGAATGACAAGAAGTTGATCATCCGATGGATAAAACTACGATGAAGCGCCTTATATACTGGCGGACGGAGAATGGTTATTCTCTCGTGCCCAGAATTTGTTGAGCCAGTTGGTGAAATGGGTTCCCCTGTCAAATAGCTTACCGGACTGGTAATAATTGTCACTTTATGACCTTGCGCGGCCAGATACAACGCCAGTTCGTGGTGCCGGGTGCCGCCAGGTTCATCAATCGCGGCAAAAGCTTGATGGATTAACAAAATGTGCATGCTTATTTAATGAAAAGCTGCGGATTATCCAAATCGTTATTCTGAAAAATGACATTAGCGTGTTCCTTGGGCTGTGTTTCAGCCAAATAGATTATCTGACCAGGAACATAACGCTGATTATACTTCGCCCTTGCGGTTTGGAGCGTCAATTTCCCCCGGCTTCGGGCCGCATCGCGAGTTACAGCCCTGCAGACAGATATATCGAAATCAACATCTACGAAGACAGTATAATCCCAGTGAGGGATCAACTCAGGCCGCAGCAGGAAAACACCGTCAAAGAGCAAGATTGCGTTCGTGGGAGATTCAAACCAGGCATCCTGGGTGGCTGCATCTTCCCGAAGATTGAACACAGACCTACAGTATCTGCGATTCCCACCTGGTCCTAAAGGGAGCAGCAAATTTCGTTGAAGGGTCTCATAATCAAAAGAATCCCGATAGTATCCTTCAGGAGAGTTTGCACCACGTCGATAACGCACTTCCCTCGGATTGTGAAAACTATCCACCGAAGCACGGATCAAAGAGCGACCAAGCATTTCAATTAGCGGCGCCAACTCATCTGCCAGAGTGGTTTTCCCCGCTGCATCAACGCCATCGATTGCTACCCGAACTGGATGGAGGCAGTGCAACGAGCAAATCAAGTCTGCTAATTGTTTAATAACTTGGTTTCTGACGCTCGATTTAACTTCAGGGAAATTCCACTCACTGATCAACGTGACTGGCAGCACACCCACTCCAGTGACAGAAAATGACAGCGCCGGCTGCTTAACGCCATATGTCGGTGAAATCCAACCCCAGGTGGGCGAGATTTCACCAGTGCCGTGTACTAATTCCCCCGCGCGAACCAATTGAGGGCTGACGGATGAACCAGGAAGGCTGATGGACAATGTGATCCAACCATGCGGTGATTTAATCCGTATCCTGCAACCGGTATTCTGCATTTCGAATTCCCAATCTGGGAGTAACCAGTGCAAACGAACGTTATGCGTTGTCCGCTGGACATCATCGGTTAATGGTTGAATACGATCTTCGATGACCCAGCGATCATCTTTATGCACAGTAGCCGAACGGACGTGAACCATCCCAAACCGCTGATATCCATCATGGCTGGCAATCATTCTCTCCCAAGAGCCATCCTCAGCTTTTTCGTGTTTGAGAATTTCAGCCTGGGCCTTATCGAGGAAAAGAAAACGGCCTGCAGGGGTCATCTGTTGGCGGCTGTCAACCATCACGGTGCTGTGCACCGAGGTGTGGGTCAGTGCGTTATCCCAGGGGGGATCGGCGTTATAGAGGTAAGTCCCGGCATCCTGAGCCACATTGAGGCCGCGCCACCAGAGATCAAGATGGAGTTGATCAGCGTGCCCCGGTCGGTCGTTGAATTTTGCGGCGCGGAGGTAGGCCCAGGATTGAGCAGCATGGAGCGTGTGCGGGGTGCGGGGTGTGGGGTACGCCTTACGCCTGGCATCTTGCAACTTGTAGCTTGGACCTTGCAACCACAAACTCATCTCATCCCATGGGCCTAGCTCAAAAGTATTTTCCCCTAAAAATGTGCGCGAGGCAGCTTGCAATACAGGACGATAGTCAGCAAAGGGGCAAACAGACAAAGGCAAAATATAAGCACCATCATTCGGTCCCAGGTTCGGAACACGACCAGATTTGAAATCGCATAGACTGAACAGCCAGTGAGTGGCGTTACCCAATGTCAGATGCCACTTTTCACGCTTTACGTTTTCGCCTGACGCTTGACGCTTGGCACTTGACACCTGACACACCCAAAGCGCTAACTGCAACATCAGCCGGTGATAATTGGTGCTTTGCTGCATATAAGCGCCATCCGCGGTGATTTGGGTTTGCAGGCCGCGGGTAAACCATTTCCAACCCAATTTGGACCAGTGCTGCGCCTGGGGATGCTCCGGCAAAGCAAGGGAAGCGGTGATCAATCCGGCAGCTTCGCTGAGTAGATGGTTGTTATTTTGGGCACGGGCGTAAATCAGGGTGGGGGGGATACGGGCGGAGTGCGAGGCGATGGCTTGGAAGATAGTCGATTGACGATGGACGGTCGAATGAGGGGAATCAACTAAGATTTGGACGGCGAAGGTGAATGCCATAATCCGCAGGGCGACCTCCTGGGCTGATTCCCAGTTGGGGCCTAAATTAACGGGATTGGCCTGCTGGAAGATTTCGAAATAACGCCAGAAGGCTTCTGGGTAGCGTTCATCCCCCGTTAAGTGATAAGCGCGCCCCAAACTAAATGCCCAACCAAAGCGGGCTGGTTCCCATATCAATTTGATATCACCATGATGGACAAATTCCGTCCAGTGAGACAACTTTCCAGGCGGCGTCAAATTCAACGGAACCGGCTCCCCACCAAAAAGCCGGACATGTCCATCCACGATTTCATCGGCTTCAGCTATGAGTTGAGATAATCCTTCTGGTTTAATCTTTAAAACTGCCGCAGAGTTGGGGAGTTTCAAAAGCGGAAGGGGGAAGGATGAAAAATGGTACGTCGCCTCGGTCTTCAATCTTCCGTCACCCGTCCTCCAACGAAAATAGCCCGTTTTCAGGCCCAAGCGGTACAAGGCAAAAAGCCCCAACTTATGGGGGCCAAGTTCACGCAATGCTTTGACGGCCAAGGAGATTTTCATCGCGGCGATTTTACCACGGGGAATGTAGCTGGATATTTACCAAGATTTTGGCATAAACCAAAAATGAAGTTTTTCTAATGCGCTGGTGTCAAATTTTACAGGATTCAATTTATCAGCCGACAACCTACCCGATGAAGACACCAAGTGAGGAAAACAATGATACCGCAAACAACTGCCCTTGAAGAGAAAGCCCTGCCACTTTATGAATTATTGGCCGCGTTAGTGCTATTTCTCATCCCATTGTTTGGGATGGTGTTGACGGGTTCTGTTTTTCCACTCTGGATTAACATATTTCTGATGCTGGGTTTTTGGGGATCCGCCCTTTTTGCTGTCGTTCTGGCCATTATCAGAGGGTTACCGCGCTGGTCACTTTCATACATGGGTGTTATTTTGTTTGCGATCATTTTGTTCGGCCCGGCACTGTTAGTTTGGGAAGCGATTTACCCCTATGTTACTGGTTGGCTGGGTCCGCTGCACACGCTTTCAGACTGGGAAAGAGTTGTTTATCAGGGGATCGATGAATTCGTGTTATGGGTTATGGTACTTTTGGCCGGGATTATATTGCTCAACCTGCTGCGATTGATACCTCCGACCCGCAGCGTATGGCAGCGCGCCCGGGCAGATTGGACGCAGTTGTCATTTCTGATTTATGGCGGGATTGTATTTCATATTGCGATCATTTTCGATGAGTATCGTTATGATGAAGCCTGGAAATTTGCCGCCTGGGGATTTTTAGCCCTCGGGGGTTGGCTGTATTTGCGGGCAAAAATGCCACTCCCACGCATCCTGACTTTAATCGGCGGGGCTACCCTGGCGATGTGGACTGTTGCGATTGGCAAATGGTTCATCGTACCCCTCCAGGATTGGCCGGGAGAGCACTTGTCGGGTGATATTTTCGAGAGCGGTTGGGCCATCGCCAGTTGGATTGCTATTCTTATCACGATGATGGCGCCAGCTTTGTTAACCCTGCTGCCCTCGAAGCCAAATCCGCAAACTCAGAAAGAATTAGCCAAAGTTTAGGTGGCTCGATTTATTTTGGGGGACTTTAATTATTAGTAACCAGATAAAGGGATGAAGGTTTTTGATGTGATCGGTGTCAAATAATATAGAAAAATCGGCAATTTAATACATTATCCGGCAACCTGATCCAGAAATACTGGCGTGGGGAGTTAAATCAGGAGGCAATGATGACAATAAGTTTTAAACGACCGGAATGGTTTTTCTACCCTTCTTGGGTCCTTGTGAGTATTCTGGCCTTTCCTTTAGCCTGGTTCTCCTATTTCGGGATCATTTCCCTGGTGACGCGTTGGGTGGGAGATCGGATTCTGATTGGGGGCCGTTCACATATCACGGAAGATTATTTATTTGAATACGTATTTATCCCGCTGGTTTGGCTGTTTGCGAGCAGCTTACAATATATCTTATTACGTTTATACCTTCCTAAAATGGGTTGGTGGATTTTGGCATCCGCACTGGGGTGGTTGTTAGCTCTGGCAGTTCTTGCGCTCTCCCTGCCAGGACTCGGACCAAATAACACATCATCTTGGGGCATGGCACTCATCTTTACAGCGCTCGGTGGCGCACTCGGCCTGGGTCAATGGGTCTTTTTGCGACGGCGTATCCTTCATGCCGCTTGGTGGATTTTTGCCAGCGCTTTGGGTTGGGGTCTGGCAAGTTTGGGCGCTCTGTTAGCGATTAAGGACAGCAGTGTCCTCGCGCAATTACTGGCGATCAGCCTGGCACCTGCAATCACTACGAGTATCGCCTGGTGGTTCTTATTAAAACCACAAACCCAGATGAAACAAGGTCAGGTCACGATTTCATGAAACAATGGTTTCACGCAGGAAATATGTTCGCACAAAATGAATATATTACTCCCTCCACCCGCTGGCAGGCATTTGTTGGAACGCTGCCCTTCCTTGGATTTGGGATTCTCAGCATGCTTGGCAATTTAGATCGATTCCACGATGTCAGGACGTTTTATATCTACCTGGCTTATTACGCGTTAGTATTAGCAGGATTGCTGATCGGCTGGATACGCGGCTTTCCTTTGTGGAGTTATAGTTACCTGGGTTGGTCACTGATCTTCATCTGGTGGTTGGCGGGAGCCAGAATCAATAACACTTATTTCGGCAGCTTTTTCTGTATTCCATTCGGTCTCATAATTTTGATTGCCCTCCTTTGGACACGGACTATAAAACCCATCAAGAAATTTTTTGGCGACCTTGCCACCGACTTTAGCCGGTTATCGCTGGCAATTTATACCTTAATTGCCTTCGTATTTTTGATTTACGATGAAAATCACCACCCCTATCTTTTGCCATTTATAACGGCAGCCACACTGGCAATTTCTGCAGGAGCTTGGTTCTTTTTACGTGCTGTCAGCCTAAAAGTCCGGATATTCTCAATGTTTGGGGGATTGGTTTCTGGCTATCTGATCGGTACGATCTGCGATCGGACCTGGGACGCGGCCGCTTATTACGGCTTTTCTGAAGGACCGCCAGATCCATGGTATCAGACCCTTTATCAGGCGTTCATGATCCTGGTCTTCTTCTCTGGAATTCTATTGTGGCCGGTTGTAATTAGCTCTATCCAACGGATTAACAGTAAACAGATTCAAAGCTAATGAACAGTAATTTCGAAACCAGAAACCAGAAAAAACCTCTGTCCCTTAACTCAACAAAACGGACGAAGAAGATTTTTTATCTTATCGCCCTGATTGTACTGACCCTGGGATGTTGGTTAACTCTAATTTCTTATTTTGGTTCTACGAGTTTCGGTGTACTCATTGGATTGTTACCTGTTTGGCTCATTGTATTTGCTGCAGCGAGTTGGTTTTTCACGAAGGGACTGGTGTTTAGCGCCAAAAAAGTAAACTTTAAGGCATGGCTACTAGGTGGGTTTCTAATTTTGACTGTGTGGTTTTTACCAGCATCTTCGTTCCTTAAGCTCTTCCCAAACCAGAGAGAAGAGCCATTTAGCACACCATTAGCCTTCACACTGCTAGTACCCATATCTCTTTCTTTCATCATCCTGGCATTCCTTATCAACACTGGAGTTGGACAGCATATAAGATGGCGGATTGCAGAAATAGCATATTACAGAAATACGAAAACCGATAGCAAACATACCGAGAAGGTTGTTGCTGTCATCGTTGTCCTCAGTGCGCTCTTGCTATTGGGAGCACTCTACAAATTTTATTGGTTTATGGTCTGGGATTCCACTTACGATGGGTTGGGATATTTATGGCTGCCAATCCCTATCCTGGCAATTTTATCTTCCTCTATTATGTTATTCATTGCTTTGCCGAATGGCACCAAGTTGGCTGCGCTATTCTATTTGTTACTTATCCCCATCTTGATTGCTGTTTCCACTCACACTCAGCGGGTTGACTTTCGCCAATTGACTGAAAAACGCGCAACTCAGATCAGTCAAGCAATTGATGCTTATTATGTCCGAGAAGGTCATTACCCTGAAGAATTACAGCAGTTGACCCTTCGTTATATGATTGCTATTCCAAGACCGGTGATTATTTACGGGCAAAATTGGTGCTATGACGGGGGCACTGACTATTATCGGCTAGGGTACCTTGACCGGGAACATTGGAGTTCCCCAAACCTAATCGGCCAGACATCTAGGACTTGGGGAAAGATCCCGGATCTGCCGATCATTTGTGAACCGGAAGCTGCTGCTTTTATGGCGCAGTTCCCAAGTCCCTTTTGGACCTTCAATGAGTGAGGATGGAAAATGAAATTCGGAAAAGCATGGGCTGAACAAGACAATCGTTTTTGGCGGGTCATTCTGCTTGTTTTATTACTGGTAGCATTTCTGGGACCGTGGGGATTTGAAGAAATCCACGTGCCGGCCGAATACCCGTGTAATGCCCCTTTTGTTCGGCTTGAAGGTGATTTTTGTGGACAGCCAATCTCTGGGATTTCAGTTTACCCCTGGATAGTGATTAGTTTCTTTACCGCAAGTGCTGGGTTGGTGTCAGGAGATTTAAGATTTCGTCAGCTGGATCGGCGGCTTTCTCATTTTTATACCGGCTGTGCCTGTTTTCAGCACACTCAGCCTGATCTTGCGTGATGAATATCCACGCAAACAAATATTCGCCATTGTCACCTGGGTTTTGGCAATTGGGGTTGGTCTGTTTTGGGGGTTGGACAACTACCCGAAAGTTTTTTGGCTGCCTTGGGGAATCTGGCTTTACACCACGTTGGCTGTTTGTGGACTGATATTTGAGATTCTGGTTTTCATAAAAAGAAAAAACTACGGATATGAGGCCAAATAACCAAAGTTAGGGATTGCGTTTTCCCCCAGAAGGAGTCAGAAATGGGATCAGAGGAGCAAATTTATAGAGAAATGAACACAGACTTTCAAAACGAAAACTGAAACGCTTCGTCATGATTGGGATAACCCTTGTATTGCTCGTGATCTTGAATTACGGTTGCAATTATGCATATGCTGTCACTAAAATTGCCCGGGCTAAGGAACAGGGGGTGTATCCGACTGTCGAAGACGTTGCTATGAGAAACTTGGGCAAGGAGTTTCGGGGCTCACAGGTGGTAAGTATTACTGGTCTGAACTGCAGTCCTAACTACCCCCACGGCAAACTGCCCTTCATTTGGTTTTGTATCGCGAGGGTAAAAATGGATCAGATTCCAGAAGGTCTGGACCGATCCGAATGGTCAGCAGGTAACTTTTATATCCACGTGCGGGAGGGTTGGGTGTTTATGAGCGAAGGTTCTTTTCCAGGATTTATTGGCAGGGTGATGGAACGTCATAACCTGGAAGGTGTGAACGAGTGGAGCGCAGAGAATTAGACTCTAACCCGCTCTCCATTTCGTAACGCTTCTACGGCCGCAAAGGTCGCTTTGGTGACGCCAACTAATTGTTCGTAAGAGATCGGTGGTTCCCCGCCTTCAACAATGGCTCTCGAAAAGAATTCCCACTCAGCCTGATGGCCTTTATCTTGACGCAAGCGGGAGCGTACTGATTTACGGTTTCCATTATGCACCATTTCCAGGGATCGGAAATCATCCAGCACCGCCACGCGCCCGCCAGCGAAAACTTCCACCCGCTCTTTCGGGAAGGCCTTATCCCCATTCGCCAGATAACTTACAGTTCCCACCGATCCATCGGGGTATGTAAAGGTCAGAACAATATTATCTTCGCAATAAATGCCACCATCGGGTAATCCATGGGCAGTGACTGAAATGGGAGGATCGCCCACCAAAAAGGTTAGGAAATCTACAAAGTGACAGCTTTCCCCGATGATGCGCCCACCGCCGATTTCAGGATCATGCAGCCAATGAGTTAGCGGGATGAAACCGGCATTGATGCGATAATGTGCTACTAAAGGTTCATTTCGGGTAGAGAGAAATCCTTGCATTTTCTGAGCCAAGGGTGCAAAGCGACGATTAAACCCTGTCATCAATAATCGGTTTTTCGTGATCCGTATCTGCTCCCGGATCTCCGATAACTGATTACTGTTTAAGGCCAAAGGTTTTTCGACAAAAACGTGCTTGCCAGCCTGGAGCGCAGCGATCACCTGTTCAGCGTGCAAATCGTGCCGGGTGAGGATCGAAACCGTATTGATTTCTGGATCATTTAGGATTTGCTCGAAACTCTCGGCGGTATATTTAAATCCAAATTTCTGTGCAGCGTGGGCGGCGGTCAAACCAGAGCCGGAGAGGATCCCGACCAATTCAATATTCTCAGTCTTTTTTAGGGCTGGCAACATCACTGCGGTGGCGAAATTTCCAGCGCCTAGAACACCTAAGGCAACGTGCCGTATGCGGGATTCAACTTTCGCACTTCGCACTTCCGACTTCGCACTTCGCACATCAAATTTCGCACTCTCCGGATAAGTCAGCACCACCCCTAAAAAGGGTTCTTCTGTTTTGCCGGTGATCAACTCATATACCTCGGGGGCATTTTCGATGGTGAAGCGGTGGGTAATGAGTGACTTAACATCCAGGCTGTCACTTGCCAGCAAATCAACAATCGATTCCAGGTTGCGGCCTTCGGTCCAGCGCACAAAGCCAATGGGATAATCATGGCCGCCCTCTTCATAATCAGGATCATAGCGTCCAGGGCCATAGGAACGTGAATTGACGAAATTGAGTTCCTTTTGGAAATAGACCGCCCGCGGAAAATTGAGTCCTACCGCGCCGACGGCAACGATATTGGCTCGGTCGCGGGCGATGGCACCGGCTAAAATGACAGGATCATCCGAAGGGGTATCAGCACAAATCAAAACGCAGTCGGCTCCCTGGCCACGCGACCAGCTCAAGGCGGTCTCTTCTGCCAGGTCACGCGTAACCGCCTTCGCCCCGGCGAGAACAGCCAACTCAACTCGTTGAGGATCAAGGTCCACCCCAAACACCTGACATCCTGCTGCACGCGCAATCCCCACGGTCAATAATCCCAGCAGCCCCAATCCAATGACGGCTACACGCTCCCCTAGTTGTGGCTTGGCCAGGCGGAACCCATGCAAGGCGATGGCTCCCAAGGTGGCAAAGGCGGCTGCTTCGAAATCTACATTGTCGGGCAATTGCACCAGCAGGTTTTTAGGCACTACCGCATATTCAGCATGCACTGCAAAACCGCCACCGGCACATGCAACGCGGTCACCAACCTTGAAACCTTGCAAGCCTTCTCCGAGTGCAATGATGGTACCCGCTGAAGAATAACCCAGCGGCATCGGTTGATCGAGGCGGTTAAATGCAGCGTCCACAGTGGTAAGCAACCCCTCTCGCCGGGCTTTATCGAGCACCTGTTTGACCAGATCTGGCCGAGATCGAGCTTTACCAACCAATGATTTTTCGGCAAATTCGACCAACATGCGTTCGGTGCCTGCAGAAACCAACGATGCAGCTGTATGAACAAGAGCCGTACCCGGTTTTGGGGTTGGGATGGGAACATCTGCGATGGAGGTTTCGCCAGTGCGTAAATTTTGGAGAAGTTGTTTCATATTTGTAATTTTCCTAGTTTTCTGATTCGCTGGGACAGTATACCGTAAATCAGCTTTCATTTCTGTCAGAAATCAATGGGGCTCTGAAAATCTACATTATAATTCTTTAATAACAACAACTATACTTGGTACGGTCAATTTGTTCAAAGTATAAATTTCCCGTTTACCGATTCTTAATAGGTTTTTGAGTGTGTGGTTGAATTGAATTGGAAATGTCATTGTCCCTTCATGGTAGGTTGAAAGTCTATGGTTGAAGATTATTCAGAACCATCGAATAGAAACGCAATCCTGGTGCGGATTGGGGGACTTATTCTCGTCATTGGATTAATCGCGATTTTCGTACTACCCAATATTCGCAATCTATCTTTTAATGTTTGGCTTGGGTCAATCGCCACAGGACTTTGTCTCGCTTTCGTTGCTATCGGAGTTTACATCACTTTCCGCGTCTTGGATTTCCCAGATTTAACATTAGATGGCAGTTTTCCTCTCGGAGCAGCCATATCCGCCTCGATGATTGTTGCGGGATATAACCCATATGTGACGCTACCAATCGCCTTTATTGGGGGCGCCCTCGCTGGAATGACAACCGCGTTAATCGCCACACGATTGAAAATTCACAGTTTGCTCGCCTCTATACTAACGACCACAGCCCTCATCAGTATTAATTTGCGAATTATGGGACGTTCGAATATCCCGCTGCTCAAGAATGGAACAATTTTCACTCCATTTTCAATCCCTTTCAAGGAATTCCTAGGTAGCTTCGGGATCGAAGGTTTACACAAAATCTCTACCAATTTATTTGCCATTATATTTATTGGTTTGATCGTTCTCATTTTCAAAAGTATTTTCGATTGGGGAATGCTGACCGAGTTGGGACTGGCGATGCAAGCAACGGGTGATAATCCACAAATGATCCGTGCATTGGGGACGGATACGGACAAAATGCTCGTTTTCGGAGTGGCGTTCAGCAACGGACTAGTAGGCATTTCTGGCGCGATTTTTGCTCAGTATCAGGGGTTTGCAGATGTAAATATGGGGCTGGGGCTGATAATTGCGGGACTGGCAGCTGTAATCATAGGGGAAACCATATTCCGCAACAACAAAATGATAAAGGCCACAACAGCCGTTATTTTGGGTATGATCATATACCGTGTTGCAATCGCAGCAGCTCTCAACATCAAATTTCCACTACCAGGCAACCAAGTATTTCGAATCCACGCACAGGATGTCAAATTAGCGACCGCTGTATTGGTATTTCTCGCCCTCTGGTATACCCACTTTCAGAACAATAAAAAGCGGAGTTGATATGTTAGAAATCAAATCACTCCATCAAATATTTAACAAGGGCGATGCCAACCAGGTGCATGCATTACGCGAAATTGATTTGCATGTGAATGAGAAGCAATTTGTCACGATTATTGGTAGCAATGGGGCAGGAAAGTCAACCCTTTTTAATGCGATTGCTGGTGTTTTTCAAATTACGAGCGGGCAAATTAAAATCAGATCAAGAAGATGTGACCTCCTGGAAAGAACACCAGCGCGGGGCATTAATTGGACGCGTTTTTCAAGACCCATTACTTGGAACCGCTTCAAAAGGTACGCTTGCTCAAAATCTTACATTGGCTTTGCTGCGGGGAAAACGTCACCGACTACGAACCGGCGTCACCAAAGAACGCAGTCAACTCTTTCGCGATGCTTTAGAAAACCTTGGTTTGGGCCTGGAAAATCGCTTGAATTCCCAAGTGGCTTTGTTAAGTGGAGGGCAACGTCAAGCACTTACCATGTTGATAGCAACGATCACAAAACCAAAAATTCTGCTGTTAGATGAACACACAGCTTCTTTAGACCCGGCTACTGCTGAAAAGATTTTAGACCAGACCAAGAATATCGTCTCAGACCAAAATCTGACCACGTTGATGGTTACGCATAATATGCAGCATGCCCTCAATTTTGGGGACCGCATTCTAATGATGGATAACGGGCAAATCGTTCTTGACCTAAATGCAGAAGAAAAGAACGGATTGGTAATAAAGGACTTAATTGATATGTTTCGGGAGGTGCAACATAAAAGAATACTTGATGACAAAATACTTTTAACAATCCCATAATAGTTCACCAAAGGAACAGGAGGCTACCATGTTTAAACGGATGTTTATAGTTATCTTGGTTATAATGATGATTTTGCCAACAGCTTGTAGTTCGCCAACTGACAAAACCGTCACAGTTGGCATGATGACGATTGTCAGCCACCCATCACTAGATGCCATCCAACAAGGGGTGAAAGATACGCTCAAAGAAGCTGGCTATATTGAGGGCGAGAATCTGGTTCTCATCGAGGGCAATGCCGAAGGTGATATGGCAACCCTGGGAACAATTGCCCAACAATTTGTTGATGAAGGGGTTGATTTGATCGTTGCGACGACCACACCTGCATTGCAGGCTGCCTTCAATGCTACCAAAGACCTTGAATCACCACCAATTATCTTCAACGGCGTGAGCAACCCCTACACCGCAGGAATTGCAAATGCCCCAGACGATCATCCAAGTTGGGTTCTCGGCAATCAACTACTTGATCCAGTAGAAAACGCCATGAAACTCATTGTTGAAGTTGTACCTGATGCTCAAGTTATCGGGCTGGTATACAATCCTTCTGAGGCTAATTCGGCTTATCTGGTTGAGTTAGCTGAAGAAATTGCGAAGGAAACTGGCAAAACGCTAGAATTAGCGACGGTGAGCAACAGCAGTGAAGTTCAAGTAGCAGCTGAATCTCTGGTATCCCGGGATATTGATGCCTTTTTGGCAATTAGTGATAACACCGTAATGTCTGGATTTGAAGCCATAGTCCAAGTTGCAAACGATAACGATATTGGAATTTTTGGCACCAGCGCTTCAATGCCTCCGCTGGGTGCAACTGCATCCTACGGGATTGATCCCTACCAAGAAGGGTTGGACTCGGGCGCTTTGGTTGTCAACTATCTCAAGGGTGACCTGGACCTCGCAACTGCAACCATTGAAATCCAAGATGCAGTCCTTTTAACCGTAAATCTTGCGGCAGCGACCGAACAAGGGCTCGAACTACCACAGGCATTGGTCGACAGAGCCGATAATGTAGTCGATGAATAAGAACTCATTTAAAAATTGAGATGGTGGTGTTTTTACAACGGAATAACACCCATTGTCCATTTAAAGGATAAGCATAATATTCAAAAAACTATTTATCCAAAGTACATCAGAAATAAATCCTCTCCCAAAAAATCGGGAGGGGATTTATTTCTGACATAGTTTGCCCACTGGGAAACCAATAAATCAACCCCGCATCTAACAAGATTTAAATGTAGGAATGATATAATCTCTAAGTTGCCAACCAAAAATTTAAGGAGTCCATCTTGACGGACAAACGTATACAAAAATTTGCTAACATTCTGGTTGATCACTCCGCCCAAATTGTACCGGGTGATCGGGTGCTGATAGAGGCCACTACGGCTGCGGAACCGTTAATAAGCGCTCTTTATGCTACTATTTTAGACCGGGGTGGGCACCCTCACTTACAGCTCAAATTTCCTAATCAAGAAAACATCTTCTTCAAACATGCCAAAGAGGCACAACTCGATTTCGTACCCACATTTACAAAGTTGGCTTATGATGAGTTTGAGTCTCGAATCCGCATTCACTCTGAAACCGATACCCACGCTTTGAGTCGAATTGGTCCTAGCAAGCAGGCGCGGCGCCAGCGTGCGTTAGCTCCGATCTTAAGGGCTCAAATGTGGCGAGGGGCTGAGAAAAATTTCAAATGGGTGACCACCCTCTTTCCAACCCAAGGCTACGCCGACGAAGCCAAAATGAGCCTGGCCGAGTACGAAAATTTTGTTTACAAATCCTGCTATGCTGACGAAGCCACCAAAGATCCGGTTGCCAAATGGAAAGAATTCGAGGCCAGGCAAGCGAATATTATCGACCATATCGAGGGACACGATAAAGTAGAAGTTCGCGGCCCCAACGTAGATTTGACTCTATCGATCAAAGGGCGCGTTTTCAAGAACTCTTTTGGTGAACATAATATGCCCGATGGAGAGATCTACACCGGCCCAGTGGAAAAATCCGTCAATGGGTGGGTGCGCTTCACATATCCCGCAATCATTCAAGGGCGGGTGGTAAAAGGCGTAGAACTGACCTTCAAAAAAGGGAAGGTCATCAAGGCGACCGCTGAAACTAACGAAGAATTTATGCTGGAAATGCTCAATGTCGATGCTGGCGCGAAATATGTTGGTGAGTGGGCTGTGGGCACAAACTTCAATATTGACAAATTCACTGGACATATACTGTTCGACGAGAAGATCGGCGGTAGTTTTCACATGGCGCTCGGTGCAGGTTATCCTGAAACGGGCAGCGTAAACCGCTCGATTATCCATTGGGACATGATCTGCGATCTGCGCCAAGAATCAGTTATCCTGGTAGATGGCGATTTAATTTACCGCAATGGTGAATTTGTAGTTTAACTACAAGAGATAGATTTTTATCGTGGAGCGAAAATTTCGCTCCACTTTTCGATTAAACAACATGAAAGATGCCACACTCGTACTATTATTTAAAGGGAATCCCATATCGAAAGTGTTGCTTGGTTTCAAAAAGATTGGCTTCGGTCAGGGGAAATTTACCGGAATTGGGGGGAAGATTGAACCCGGCGAGGGAGTGGCTGAGGCAGCCCTGCGGGAGTTGACCGAAGAAACAGGGGTTACCGTTCCCCATCACAGATTTCTGGAAAACCTCGCCATCATAGAATTCCACTTCCCCCACAAACCTACATGGGACCATCGCGTTTATGTGTTTGCAACCCACCACTGGGAGGGCACACCCGCCGAAAGCGACGAAATCATTCCCCAGTGGTTCAAAGTCGAGGAAATTCCCTATCTTCAAATGTGGGATGATTCAAGTTATTGGCTGCCTAAAATTCTAACCGGGGAGAAATTTCAGGCAAAGTTCAAATTCAATGCAGACAATGCCACAGTGAAAAAAGCAGAATTCAAAACGGAATTGAAAACGTGATAAACAAAAATGTTTGCTCTATTTCCAGTAAATTCAAATAGGAAAACAAATCGGACATTATCTATCTTTTTACACACATAATTGTGGGATATATTGACAAATTCAAATTTTATTGTAAAATAATAGTATATATTCTTTATATCGACTTTTACGTGGAAGCAGAGATCCAGAGATTTTACTTGGTCGTTGATCCCAAAAATAATACTTGGGAAGATCTTTGAGGAGCCAGTAGCGAAACCGGCCACAATGTGACCGGTTTTTATTTTTAAATATGTTTTTTGTCAGCGCATATATGAAACAAATCAAACCTTCAGATACCTAGATGTACTTGATTTCTAATTGAATATCACCAACCGTTTATGGGACAACTCTCCTATAGTGTGAATTTTTTCACCTACAATAGTTACAAAAGCATTAATATTTCATGAGAAATTTTTATTAAATATTTGCTAAAAAAAATTCTAAAAAAGCCAATCATTGGAAGAATAGGCATTAATTATCCAGACAAGTTGAGGAAATCACAATAATTACGTTTAATTAGGCCGTGTTGACATTTGGTGATTTCTCCTTAGAAACCGGCAAGCTTTAATCTGACTGTTTTCTCTTGAAAACTGATGAAATGTCAACACTACCTAGCATGACTAAAGGGATTAGTTCAAATAACGAGTGCAGTTGGTTATAAATTTGTGCCCGGTTTTACAACTGGTCGCCCAACTACTTAAAAGTATTGCACCAATGCACCAAACCAGCCACAACTTCTGCTGAGCAATACTAAAGATATTTTTTCACGGGAGGACCCATGCAAGCAAATCGTTATTCATCCATTATCAAATTTTCCGTTTCAGCACTGACAGTAGTAATATTCTTCATAAGTATACCGTTCGCAGCGGCAACCGAAAAGTTGGACAGGTCTCGTTTTGAAGCAGATGACCACAATTGTCGCTTCTGGGGCGTAATATCATCGGATGCTCCTACCGCAGTTATCCAAGATCACTTGGTTAACTTGCCTAACTCGATTAAGAATTTAGGCGATTCAAGCAATCCTGACGGCTGGAGTGTAGGCTATTATCCGGATGGGAATATCGTTCCAACCGTAAATCGAGGATCTCCACAAGCATCTACAGATCCGAATTATGATCTTGCTGCTACCGAAGCAGCCAATGCAACCCCGAGAATCGCGGTATCTCACGTAAGGAATACATCCTCAGGGACAACCCCGTCCTCAGGAGACCCACATCCTTTCGAAAGGGTTAAAGATGGCCGCCATTGGCTCATGGCACAAAATGGCACGATCGACAAAGATATTCTCTACGATCCTGCTCATCCCAATGATGGATTGATTCGAGCGGATTACTTTGCTGCCAATCCGCCCCAATATGGCGGCAATCAATCCGAATGGATTGATACGGACCTCTATCAGATTTTTGTAATGCAAACTCTGGAAGATTTCAATTTCCAGGTCAAACCCGCCCTGGGATATGTAATCCAAAGATTACGTGAAGAAATTGGGCCCTCCACCTCGCCAAGTACAGAACAACTGAATTTCTTTCTAACGGATGGAACCACGTTGTGGGCCTACCGAGAAGGAACCAGCGTGCATACGCTTTATTACCTTTACGACACAACCGGGACACCGTATTCTGCTGTGGCTTCGCAATATCCTTCTGCATCACAGGGGAGTTGGGTAGAAATGGCCAATGGTGAGTTAGTTACATTAGAGCAATCTGGGGCGCCTGTCGTTGAGAATATTGAGAACTACTTTGGGGGGACTTTGTTAGTAGACAACTACTTCGATGAAAGCACAGACAGCGCTGCTTTGAGAACCAACGGCTCAGGACAGGATTGGTTCGAGAGCCGCGCAGATGACCCCGGCTTGTTATTCCTCGATGAGACCCTCATCGGTGGGAATGGTTCGAAGAAGGCTGGTTTCACCGCTTCATCATCAGCCAATGCCTATCTCTCTCAGGAGTTTGGATCTCCACAAAGCGGCACTTTCAGTCTCCAATGGGACATCTATCTTGATAATATCGCAGATAATGCTGACCTGGATCGGGGCGGTCTCATGTTGATTGGAGATGACGATGATGGGATCAGCGGCCCCAACTCTACCAGTGGTGACCGCTTTGTATTCATGGCCTTTTACTGTGCGGGTGGCTGTGAAACTGGCACTGCTGATTTGATCGCGCGTGAACCCGGGGACGCGTATGCCACCTCGACTGAGTGGCGTACGGTTGCCACTGGCTTGAACCTAGATCAATGGAACACCATTCAGGTAGATTGCGATCTCGGTACAGATACTTACGATGTGTATGTAGGAGGGGTTCTGGTCGATTCAGGTGTTCAGGCTTATGCCCCAAAGACCTCGGTGACTTATATCAGTTTTGCTCAGTGGGATGATGGCTCTGGCGCTTTCTACGTGGACAATGTTTATCAGGCCACTGCGGGAACCTACCACACCCTCACAATGTCTGTAGATCCACCCAATGCCGGAACCACAACCCCGGTTGCTGGCACACACACTTACGCTGAAAACACCTTAGTATCAATCTCTGCGTATGATAATCCCGGTTATGCGTTTGACCATTGGACAGGTGATGTCGCGGATCCCAATTCGGCAACAACCAGTGTTTTGATGGATGAAAACCAGAATATAACCGCGCATTATACGTCAGCGCCAATTCGTTTGCTCGCAGACAATTATTTCGATGACAGTGCCGATAGTGCTGCTTTGAGAACCAATGGCTCCGGCCAGGATTGGTACGAAAGCCGTGGCGATGATCCCAGCCTGCTGTTCCTCGACGAAACAAATATTGGCGGCAACGGTTCTAAGAAAGCCGGGTTCACGGCCTCCACTTCAGGGAATGTCTACCTCTCCCAAGAGTTTGGGGCTCCTCAAAGTGATGTGTTTTCCGTTCAATGGGATATATATATCGATGAGATACTCGATATTAGTGGCACTAACACCGATCGTACGGGTTGGGTATTGATCGGGGATGACACCGATGCGACAAGACCGGGTCCAAACTCAGATAATAGTGAACGTTTCGTCTACTTGAGTTTTTTCCAAGATGGTGGCGGAACTACAGGAACTATGGACCTGGTGGCACGGGACAACAATGATGCCTGGGATGCCTTTACGACGGTTGCCAGCGGTCTAAATCTGGATCAATGGTACACCATCAGGATAGAATGCGACTTAAACACGGACACGTATGATGTCTTCGTGGATGATGTTTTCCAGGTCACAGTGGCGGCACGTAATGCCAAGGATACGCTAACCCACATCAGTTTTTCTCAGTGGAATGATGGTGCTGGCACTTTCTATGTAGATAACGTACAAGAAGCCGGCGAAATGCAGTGCTTCTCGACCACCGGAACCTACACCTTCAATACCCAATCGGGAGTGGAAACTGAAGTGACAGACCTCGGACCCGAACTGGGATGCTTATACGTGGATGAAGTCCCGGCGAACCATCCCTCTGCCACCGGCAGCGAGGGAGATTCAGGCATTATGACGGGCAGGTACTGGACGATCCATGGGCTGCAGAGCGATGGCAGCACACCAGCCACCGGGTACACGCTCAACCTGACCCTGCCCCACAGTGTCACGCCCGATACCAATGCCTATGTGTGTAAACATCCCGGCACCCAAGGCGGTTTTGGCTGGGACTGTGACCGGACTGGCTCGGATGCGAGCACCGTGTGGCTGACCGGGATTACGTCACTCTCCGATTGGGCGGTCGGTGACGATGTTGGCCCCACCGCCATCTCGCTGAAATCTTTGACGGCATCCAGTAGTTTCCCCGCTGACAATTCACTCATCTTGATTGGGTTAATTTCACTTGGGTTGGTAATGGTGGCCTCCATTGGTTTGGCAAGGTATCGGAAACACCATCTGCAATAATCCTGGTCACTAACAACTAAAATGAGCGCACTCACCTGAATTCAAAAATCTGAGTGCGCTCATTTTTTATTGCCCCTAAAATTTCCGTATGTCTTACACATTCTCAATCCCCTTCGGAGGCACACATAATCTCGCTGCTACCGAGCTCATCAATCGTATCCAGCCAGTTTTGAAAATCTTCGTCCGCAGGCTCGCAGACATCGGTGCCCCAAAAAGTTAACTCTCGAAGACTTAAATTCATCAACGATAACGGCAATGGACCCGATAATTTCGTATTGTCTAGGACAAGATAACGCAACCTGACCAAGTTACCCAGCTCTGCTGGGACTTCACCAGAAATCATGTTTCCCAAAGCCAAATAATACAGCATGGATAAATTTCCCAATTCTGGGGGAATAGGCCCTACAAAATCGTTGCCGCCCAAATTGAGAAAATCGAGATTGATTAAGTTTCCAATTTCTGTAGGAATCGGGCCACTGAGACGATTGTTCGATAAATCGAGAAGGGACAAATTTGTCAATTCTAGCAATTCTATCGGCAGAGTCCCCTGCAGTAAGCTAGTACTGATCCTGAGAAATTTCAATTTCGACAGTTCACCTAATGCTTGCGGAATCTCTCCACTCAACAGGCTCCCGCCTTCGTCCCAGCTCGCCAGTTCTCAATCTTCCAGATTGGATAAATTGCCCAACTCCGGTGGGATCGAGCCGCTCAGTTCGCGGTTTCCCGATAGGTAAAGGTGCTTCAGGTCCGATAAAGCGCCAATCTCCGCGGGTATATTGCCGCTCAGTTGATTGTTTCTCAGATCTAAGTTTTTCAAGTAACCCAGCTGGCCAATTTCTTTCGGAATGGTGCCACGCAATTGATTGTCGACCAGTTCCAACTCGACAACCTTATCCCCCCAGCAGGTTACGCCGTGCCACTCGCAGGGTGAAAGCTCGGAGAGCCAACCATCCGAATTTTCCCAACTGGGGCCATCGGTATACTCGTAGAGTTCGATCAAAGCCTGCGGCTGGTTTTCCAGATCGAAGGTTGCAGATGGCGCGGAAGACATCGCTTCCAAATTACTGGTTTCTACCGGTGATGGAAGTGCTGTTAGAGCAGCTTTGATTTCGTTGGTCGCGGGCGCATTCGTCGAAGGCTCGATTGTTTGCTTTGGAACGTCAAGGGACATTTTAGCAGCAGCCTGATCATCAATCGCAAGGGCTGACGATGAAATATCCGATCCCCTATCCAATAGACTGACCCAAATCCCAGAATCAAACCGAATACAATCAGGATGGCAAAGATTCGGCGGAAAAGGTTTTGAGATGGTCTAGATGAATGAGTAATTTCCCTAAGATTGACTGCTTGTGCTCTATGGCCGAGTGTTTTTTTTATTTGATCCGTTTTGACGAAAGTGCCCGATTCCCAGGCTTTGATCTCCTCGTAAAGATTCACTGTGGCAATCGATGGTTGCACCCCCAACTCCTGATCAAGACACTCACAACAGGTTTGGTATTGCCGCAAGGCCGCGCTGCGTACCCCATTTTGGGCTAACAAGCGCATCAAATTGCGGTGATTTTCCTCATTCCAGGGTTCCAACTCGGCCAATTGGCGAGAGTATTCAATAGCCTGGGCAACTTCTCCTTGATCTTTATAAATCAAAGCCAATTTACTGAATGCCTCCGCAACCTGCCGCTGAAAGACTTCTTGCTTCAGGATGATCCAATTGCAAAACTCCTGATTTTCGGGCAAATAGAAATCTGAGAGAAAATCGCCTCCATACAATTCCACAGCGCGCTTCAAGTGCGATTTGCAAACTTTGCACGTTGCCAAATCATCGTGAGGGTGATCTTCATATGCTGCAATCTCATCGGTAAAGGCCAAAGCATCAATTCTAAAATCGCTACATTGATTGAATTGAATCTCATCTCGGGTAACCAACAGATAAGGAGACGGGTTTTCCCGATCTCCGAGCGCTTTCCGCAGATTCGAAAGGGCCTGCTTCAAACTGTTGCGGGCCACCCCCTCTGGCTTCTCCGGCCAAAGCAATTCAGCTAAGGCTTCCCGGCGATGCGGGCGGTGTTTTTCGAGAACTAAAAAACACAATAAAGCGCGGACATAGTTCGAGTCCACTTCAATCGACTCTTCATCTACCGTTATTTCCAACACCCCCAACAAGGATATATCTAACACTTCCAGCTCCTTATTACAACCAAAAAACACCCCACCAATCCCATTCCTAGCATACATGAATTTACATCAAAAAACAACTACTAGTTGAACTAAAACAAATTACCTTACATTGGCTTTACGCTGATTTTACGTTTCCTTTACTAGGATTTGTTAAGGTAGGACAAAGGTCAAGGTACCCGATGAAACCTATTATTCGCAAAAAGAAATACAGTTCCTATTTGCTGCGTTTGTGGGTAGAGGATGACAATGGAAAACGGGCCTGGCGAATCTCGCTTGAAAATCCCTTCTCCGGAGATCGGCGCGGATTTGCCAGCCTGAAAGATTTATGCGCATATCTCAAAGAAAAGATGCGCGAAGAGAATGAGAAACAGGAGGTCTCAGATGAAAAATAAATCGGCACTTTTACTTACGATGGGTCTTGGATTGACCCTGGTCGTGGTTTGGCTGTTGATCTTTTCAAGCTTCGGTGCTCTGGTAGTTCAAGCCGCCAGTTTGACCGTTTGCCCGGCGGGACCACCCACCTGCGATTACAGCATGATCCAAGATGCCGTAGACGCAGCCAGTGATGGCGATGTAATCAAAGTCGCGGCGGGCACCTATGATGACGTCAACAATTACGGCGGGTTGGCGCAGGTGGTTTATATCGTCAAAAGCGTGACCATCCAAGGCGGATACACCACAGCATTCACCGAACCGCCGGACCCGGTAACCAACCCCACCACGCTGGATGCCGGTGGATTAGGCCGCGTGATCTATATCGAGGGAGATATCAATCCCACGATTGCAGGGCTGCGCATCACCGGTGGCGATGCCACGACTATTAGGAAGTGAAGAAGGTGGTGGTGGCGTGAAAATTGCGGGCTCTGCGGCTACCTTCAGGCAAAACGAAATATTTAATAACACTGCTGGAAATGGCGGTGGTGTGGATATGAGTGATTGCGCTGCGACACTCGAAAGCAACACCATCATTTCTAATACAGCTACCAAAGGCGGCGGAGGTCTGTGGATCTGGCAGTGCGACAATTCCACACTCTCCGAGAATACAATAAGCTTCAATTCTGCCTATACTCAAGCTGGTGGGTTATGGTCTGGGGGCGTGAGTGTAAACTTCAATATCAACGACAATACCTTTTCCAACAACTCATCCGAAGTTTATGCTGGTGGGCTGGAACTACAAGGTCAAGGTTATTCCTTGGTTGGGAATACGATAAGTTCCAACACTGCTCCAGGGATAGGCGGAATATTTCTATTAGCAGGTAAATCCACACTTATCAACAATAGCGTTATCTCCAATACAGGTGGTGGGGTGAACTTCTATGGCAGCGAGAATACCACTTTCATTGGAAACAATATCTCCTACAATATTGGCCAGGGGCTCTCCATAGATGGTAACAATATTACGATCCGTGGAAACACGATCTCCCATAATAGTGCTGAGTGGGGTGCTGGAATGTCAGCTAATGGTAACAATATCACGGTCCGAGGGAATATCATTTCCTTCAATAGTGCTACTCATGGCGGAGGCGGTTTCTTTGGGGATGGGCCTGTTACACTGGAAGGCAACTCGTTCATCTCCAACACTGCCGAAATGGGAGGTGGGCTTCTCAGTCCCGATGCCACAGGTGTGCAAATTATCGGTAATACTTTTTCTAAGAACTCCGCATCTTCTCAGGGAGGCGGGCTCGACTTGCGGGATGGTAATCCAGTCCTGACGAACAACGTCATCGTAGACAACCAAAGCGATGGTGTCGGCAGTGCGATACATACCTCGGGCTCCTCACTTCGCCTGCTACACAACACCGTCGCCCGCAACACCGGCGGTGATGGCAGTGGTATTTATGCAATTACGAACAGCAATGTATCCATGACAAACACGCTCATCGTCAGCCATACAGTGGGTGTTTATGTACATTTTGATGCTACAGCTTCACTTAAATCAACCCTGTGGGGTAACGGAATTTGGGCAAATGGTACCGATTGGTCGGGTGCTGGCACAATCAACCGCAACAATGACCATTGGGGTGATCCCGACTTCGTGGACTACCTGACCGGCGATTACCACATTGACGAAAACAGCGATGCGGTTGATTCTGGTGTTGACGCTGGCGTGACACGCGACATCGATGACCATCCGCGCCCCTACCAACTCCCCGATATCGGTGCGGATGAATACTGGCCCCCAGGCGCGCTCAAGTTCATTTACCTGCCGCTAATTGTGAAGTAAAAATAAGCTTTGTAGGAACACTCAAAAATATAACTCGCTGTCAATAAAAATATACAATTTAGCATAGAGCGCAAACAAATTTCAAGGTATTCAATGTGGGCGGGTGTTTGGGCTTGGGTGAAACAACCAAAATACTTTATCACTTTCATTGAAGACCGCTAGCGGTTGTTAGCGGTCTTTTTTTGTGCAAACAGAATTAGAAAACACAAGAATTTCCAAAGGAGGAATATCATGTCTCGCAAGAAGTTATGGTTAATCACAATCTTAGTTTTGAGTATCAGTTTACTCACGAGCCAGGCATTCGCTCAAGAATCACCAGGTGATCCCTTCGAGATTTGGCCAGGCTCAATCACCCCACCAGATGGATCTGTGAATATCTATGTGCCACAGGGAGAGAATATCGTTCTCCGCACAAGTTTTCGATCTTGCTCCCGGCTTCTTAGTAAAGTCTGGACGATGGTTGATCAGATTACTTTGTCGTTCGATGGCGAAGATGTAGTATCCACACCTAAAAATCCTGGCGACATTGGAGCAGGCCTTTCCCCATCCCTAATGAAGAAGATGTCCCTTGTGTGAATGGATCTAATACCCTCTGGGTCGTCGACTGGGAATACAATTTAGGGGAATTGACGCCAGGAAGTTACCCAGTTCATTTTGAAGAAAATGTAAGGAAGCCTTTTTCAGATGGCGCAGACTATGATGGGGATGGACGCCGGGATTTCTTTGATTGGCATACTTCAGTTGATTTTAATGTCCTCGTTGCAATGGAGGGTGGGAGTATCTCTGGTACGGTTACTCAACAAGATACAGAAATACTAATAGCGGGCATGGAAGTGGCGGCCTGCCCCTACGAGTATGAAGACGGCATGCCTTGCTACAGCGGATGGACCGAAGCAGATGGCAGTTATCTCATTTCGGGAGTCCCTGCAGGGACTTACCGCGCAGATTCTGGCTGGTCTGGCAATTGGGTGGTTGAACTCTATGCTGAGCAGACCGATTGGGATCTTGCCGATCCGGTCGTTGTGGAGGCAGATGTTAATACACCAGACATAGATTTCACTCTGGAGCTGGGCGGTTCTATATCAGGAATGGTTACTGAGCAGGGTACAGATAATCCAATCGAAGGTATGGAAGTGGCAGCCTGCCCCTACGATTATGAAGATGGCATGCCTTGCTACAGCGGATGGGCCGAAGCAAATGGCAGTTACTTCATCCGTGGTGTACCTGCCGGGACATACCGTGTAAATTCTGGCTGGTCTGGTGATTGGATTCCTGAATATTATTCGGGGCAAACTGATTGGGATCTTGCCAATCCGGTCGTTGTGAAGACAGATGTTAATACACCAGACATAGATTTCACCCTGGTGTTGGGCGGTTCCATTTCGGGGAGAGTCACATCTGAATATGGTGAACCTATCTCGGGGCTTTGGGTAGATGCCTGTGAATACGATACACAATTATATTGTGCCAGCGCCCCAACCGATAATGACGGTTACTATTCTATTTCAGTGCTACCTGGAGAATACTGGGTTCAAGTTTGGGTGGATCGGGATTGGATCGGTCAGGAATACGATGTTGATCCACAGGATGGAGAACCCGATCGAGTGCCTGTCCTGGTTGGCGAAGATACCGGTGGAATCGATTTTGAGCTCCTGGCAGCCGGCATGATTTCCGGAAGAGTAACCTCTGAATACGGAGATCCACTATCTGGTCTTTGGGTGGATGCCTGCGAATATGAGACCGAATCTTTTTGTAACAGCGCTGAAACTAACGATGATGGAAATTACGCCATCTTACTGCCCCCCGGAGAGTATTGGGTGCAGGTTTGGGTCGAGCAAGATTGGATCGGTCAGAGGTATGATGCGGATCAGGATGGAGAACCCGATCGGGTGCTTGTCTTGGTTGGCGAAGATACCGGCGGAATCGATTTTGAGCTCCTGGCAGCACCATAAAGAAACATATCGTCACTACCTAGTTGTGCTGGATGCCGACATGGTTTCCGGAATCACTGAACTAGATTCTGACAACGATGCAACCCTGATGGATTATTGGGTGCTAGAGTAGACATAAAAATCAGAATGGTTGACAAAAACGGGGGTAGTTTGCGCTTTTTCACAACAAGCCAGTCACTTTTAGATAAGTGACTGGCACGTGATTTTCTATGCCCGCCAATACCCTCGCCGGACAGGGCGGACCTCTTCAGCGGTGACGAAGGCGGTTTCATCCACAACACGGATGAGTTGATCAACTTTGAGGGCGTCGCGGCGGCGCACGCTGCTCTCCAGCAAAGCGACCATGCCATCTTTCCCACGAGCTGGGATTTCGGTGACTGCATACCCTTCTTCCCGCAATCTTTTGGCGATTGCGGTTCCCCAGCGCGGGCTGATTACGTGCAAACGAGTAAACCCAACCGCCAGGCGTCCCTCGATGGCAATGCCTATCACGTTGCCGGTGGCAAAACCGGCTGCGTATCCGATAATATTGAGCAAGTTATCCAGGTTCGCTAAAACCGAGGTGATCGCCACTACGAATATTGCCGATTGAAAAAATCCTAAAATCCAAACTAGCGGTTTTTTGCCACGCATCACAAACAATACTCGTAATGTATCGAGTGTCATATCGAGAACGCGCAGACCAAAAATCAACGCGGCCCCTCTCAAAGCTTCAAGTTCGAAGATCAAATCCATAAAACGCTCCTAAACCAAAAGATTGGAGATTACCGTCAATATGACGATCCATCTCCAATCTAATTTTTTTATAATAACGATTTTTATTCTTCGAAAGATCCATCCATGGCAGTACGATATAACCGTTCGGTATATTCTTTGACCATGCGGGTCATACTGAAGCGTGGGCCCAAAGTACGCATCGATGCTTTCATGCGGGCGATCCATTCAACCGGGAGCCCATCACCGGAGCGTTCCAGATAATACATGGGGATGATCTCGTTTTCGAGGGTGTCATACAAACTGGCGGCATCACGGCGGTCTTGCTCATCGGGATCATCGTAATCTATATCATCGCCGATTGCCCAACCATTACGACCATTATAGCCCTCCCGCCACCAACCATCTAAGACTGAGAAGTTCAACACACCATTGAGGGCGGCTTTCTCACCTGAAGTCCCGGAGGCCTCGTTGGGACGGCGGGGCGTGTTCAGCCAAACATCAACACCCTGAACCAGGTAACGCGCCAGGTTCATGTCGTAATCTTCTAAGAAGACCAATCGTCCACCATTTTCGGCTTTTTTGACTGCCCGATAAACTTCTTGGATCAGCAGTTTTCCAGGTTCATCAGCGGGATGTGCCTTGCCTGCAAAAATGATTTGAACCGGCATATTCGGTTTGTTGATGATATTTAAAATTCGGTCTAGATCACTCAATATCAGGTTAGCCCGTTTGTAGGTCGCGAAGCGGCGGGCAAATCCAATTGTGAGCGCATATGGGTCTAATAACGTACCAGCAGCCACGATTTGGACCGGATGGACGGTGGTTTTCAACCACTGGTTCCGGGCGCGATCACGCATATAAGCTACCAATTTACGTTTAAGATGGCGGCGTACGGCCCAGAATTCAGCATCCGGGATATTTTCAATACCCATCCATATTTCAGGGTCATCGACGTTCTCGATCCAATCGCGGCCCATATAGCGATTCATCAGATGCCGGGTGCGCCGGGCCAACCAGGTTCCGGTATGGATGCCATTGGTGACATACGTAATCGGCACTTCATCTGCTTTACGATCAGGCCACAAGAAGTTCCACATTTTTCGAGCAACTTCACCGTGGAGTTCAGAAACACCGTTCCTCTGGGCCGCGAACCGGAAGGCCAATAAGGGCATGCTGAAGGTTTCTCCCCAAGGCATTTCATTATGAGCCAATTCAATGAATTGATCACGATTTAACCCTAACTCCGGCCAAAGTTGAGTGAAATATTTGTCGATCAACCACAAAGGGAATTCATCACTCCCAGCGGGAACCGGCGTATGGGTTGTAAAAACAGATGACTTGTTTACCAGGGCAACCGCATCGTCAAAAGTATGTCCAGCAGCTACCATTTCACGGGCGCGCTCTAAACCCATGAATGCCGAGTGACCCTCATTCATATGCCAAACTTTGGGGTTATAACCTAACATCCGGAGCGCACGTACGCCGCCCACCCCTAAGATGATCTCTTGAGAAATGCGAAAATCCAAATCACTATTATATAAACGAGAGGTCAATTCTCGATCAGCCGGTGTGTTTCCGACTACATCAGAATCTAACAAATACAAGGGTACCCGACCAACATGAACCTCCCACAAACGCGCCTGAACTTCGCGGCCTGATAATTCAACAGAAATGGTCAAAGGCGTGCCATCTTCATCCACAATGGGCATCACGGGTAAATCTTCAAATTGCAACCGCACATTGCGGGCTTCTTGCCAGCCATCTTCGGTGATGCGCTGGGTAAAATAGCCGCGGGTATACAAAAATCCAACAGCAACCAGGGGTAAGCCCAGGTCACTGGCTTCTTTGATGTGATCCCCAGAGAGCACGCCTAAACCACCGGCATAGATCGGCAAAGTTTCATGCAGCCCAAATTCAGTAGAAAAATAAGCAATTGGATTGTTTTGATACGTATCAAAATTCTGCTTATACCAGGTGTTTTCGGCCCTTAAATACTTATCAAAGGCTCGAAAGGTGCGATCATAAAAATCAAGGTAGTGGCGATCTTGGGTGGCTGCGTTCAGCTTGGCACGCTCCACACTGCGCAAAAAACGGACAGGATTATGATAGGTACGTTCCCACAAATCGCGATCAATATAAATGAATAGCCGCTGGGCATCAGGGTTCCAGGTCCACCACAAATTGTAGACCATCTGTCCCAATCGACGGATGCGCCGGGGCAGGCTAAAATGGTTCGGGGTTTCAGCACGGAAATTTTTCATCAAGGATTACCTCTACTAAAGGTCGTTATTCTTTTCAGGCTCCGAAGAGCGGCAGGTGATTTAATTTTGCCCGTAATCTTACCACACAAAATACAACTGGAACCGGTTCCAGATTCTCTTACAAAACCGATAGGTGTCCTGCACAACTTTACGATACAATACAGTCGAAAGTATAAATGCAATCGCATAAAATTGCCTTAATCTCCTTAAATCATTATCAAATTCTCATGATTCAATCTGTTCAACTCTTCGTCACTTGCTTAATCGATACCCTGCAACCCCAGATTGGGGAGGCTGTTGTAAATGTGTTGAACCGTGTCGGGATTCAGGTGATATTCCCCGTGGAGCAAACTTGCTGCGGACAACCACCCTTCAATGCAGGGATGCGCTACGAAGCCAGCAAGATGGCAAGACACACCATCCGGACATTTGAGGTGGATCCCGCTCCTGTGGTAACCCCTTCGGGTTCATGTGCTGCGATGATCCGGCACGGTTACCCAGAGCTTTTTGCCGACGATTCAACCTGGCTGCCGCGTGCTCAAGCGTTGGCTGCCCGGACTTTTGAGTTTACTGAATTCCTGGTGGATATTCTCGGTGTATCAGATATTGGGGCACGTTATCCTGGCAAAGCCACGTACCACTCATCTTGCCATCTGCTGCGAGAGCTTGGCGTTGACCATCAACCGAAAGCTTTGTTGGCAAAGGTCCGCGATCTTGAATACATCGAACTCCCGCACACGGAGGAGTGCTGTGGCTTTGGCGGCGTCTTTTCGGTGGAACATCCTGAAATTTCAGCCGAAATGCTCAAACGCAAGATCAGTAATATCGAAAAGACCGAAGCGCCCCTGGCAATCGTCTGTGATACCGGCTGTCTGATGCATATCCAGGGTGGGCTTAGCAAACGAAGTAAGCCGCAGCGAGTAATGCATATCGCTGAAATATTGGCACAAACTTGAAATCTGATATCCAACACATGACTAAAGAATCATTCCACTCCCGCATCAGAAGAGCCATCGCAGATGAAAATCTGCAAACGGCCCTCGACAAAAATGCAGAACAGCGCCTCATCGCCCGCAAAACGGCTTACGCCTCTTTGGCTGAAGATTTACAAGTATTACGGGGACGTGCTCATAAAATTCGAGCAGATGTGATTGCCAGCCACGAATATTATCTGCAAGAATTCATCGTCAAAGCTCAGGAGAATGGTTTCATTATTCATCGGGCAGCGAATGCAGCAGCAGCCCAGCAAATCGTATTGCAGATCGCTCAAAAACATAATGCCACTCTGATCGCCAAATCTAAAACCATGGTAAGCGAGGAAATCGAATTAAATCACGCCCTCGATACCGCAGGCATCACAGCAGTGGAAACCGATCTGGGCGAGTATATCGTGCAGTTGCGCGAGGAACCCCCCTCTCACATTATCACACCAGCAGTCCATTTACGCCGCGAAGATGTGGGCGAAACCTTCCATAAGAAATTAGGCATCCCACTGACGAATGATATTCCGACGATGACGGATGCGGCCCGCGTTGCCCTGCGTGAAACTTTTCTTGATGCGGATATTGGTCTCTCCGGGGTCAATTTCGGAGTTGCAGAGAGCGGCGCGATCGCCCTGGTGACCAACGAGGGCAATGGCCGCATGGTCACAACAATCCCCAAAGTGCATATCGCCTTGATGGGCATCGAACGCATGGTGCCCACTTTTGGTGATCTCGCGCTGATGCTCACGCTGCTGCCGCGAGCAGCCACCGGCCAAAAGATTTCAGTCTACACACAAATTCTCCAGGGACCACGCAGAGAGGGAGAAATCGATGGTGCAAGTGAACGACACATCGTGCTGGTTGATAATGGACGCTCTACCATCCGAGGAACACCGTTAAACGACACCTTACTTTGCATCCGCTGCGGAGCCTGTCTCAATGCTTGCCCAGTTTTCCGAGAGATTGGCGGCCACACTTACACTAGCACTGGCGGAGAATACACGCCTTATCCCGGTCCGATTGGTTCAACACTCTCGCCAGCCCTCTTCAGCCAAGAAAATTTTGGGCATTTAGCACAAGCCTCCACGCTGTGTGGCGCTTGCAAGGAAGCCTGCCCCATTGATATTGACTTGCCCACCCTGTTATTGCGGGTACGCGGCGGGGGGAAGAAATTAGATGCCGCCTTGGCAAGAACACGCGTCCCCCAAGGGATTCCCCAGCCTGTTAGTTGGGGATTGCGTTTATTTACGTGGTTCGCGTCTGGCCCGCGGCGGTTTGCCCTGGTTCAGAAATTGGCGGCGACTTTCAGTCGATTTTGGTCCCCTCAGGCAGAGTGGATGTCTCTTCCCGCTTTCACAGGTTGGGGCTACTCGAAAGATTTTCCGCGTCCAGCGGTAAAAACGTTTCGCGATGGATGGGTAGAGCATCATTCGGTCTCAGGTCAACAAGGGGTTGCAATGTCAAGGGAACAGGTGTTAGAGGCCAGAGACCAAGGATCAGCTTCAGAAGATAATTTGGCACTTAACGACAAAAAACAACTTGTCACCCAATTCCAGGGTGAGCTAGAGGCTCTAGGCGGAAACTTTGTTCGCTGTGAGGAAAGTGAACTCGCCGAAGAAATTCTGGCATTGCTAAAAGAGAAAGATGTTGCCACGGTGATTTCCTGGGAGGATGAGCATCTCCCCGGGGGCTTATCAGATACGCTTCGAGCGCAGGAAATCATCATCCATAACGATGCGCAGCCCCAAATCCAGGTGGGGATCACAGGCGCAGCCGCGGGAATCGCGGAAACCGGCACACTGGTGGTCACTTCTGGCAACGGGAAACCCCAGTCTACCTCTCTGCTCCCCCAAATCCATATCGCTGTCCTGCGCGAACTTGATCTATATAAAAACCTTGCGGAGGTGTTTATGCTTCGCAAGGTTCAAGATGCAGCGACGATTTCGTTAATCAGCGGCCCTTCAAAGACGGCTGATATAGAGATGACATTGACTGTTGGCGTGCACGGCCCTGGGGAAGTTTACGTTTTTTGCATCTGATAATGGTTTCTTAGCTTAATAACCATCGTCTAGACGATCTTCCTGGGTTTGGCGGTAAATCAGATAAACGATCATACCAATTACCAGTACGGTTACGATAACTAGAATAACCAACAAAATTCGATTAATCGTAGAGAGACCACCACTTGAACCCGAGGAGGAGGGCGGAACCAGCGTTGGTCCTAGAATATTATTACCATCCGACGGATAAGGATCAGGGGTTGTGGTTGGAGGCTCAGGTGTAGGAGAATCTGGTATCAGCGTGTTGGTCGGATCGGGAGAACTCGTCACCGTAGGTAAATTTGAATCAGCAAAAGCTCCTCCAAGGGGGATCAAAAACAGTATTGCTGTGAGGCTAAATACTAGTATCCCCCATCCAACCCAGCGAGTAGACAAAGGTATCGTAATTTTCATTGTGATCTATCCTTTCTCCTGTTCATCATTACAATTATAAACGGGGTTTATTGCCAAATTCAAATCATTATGAGTTTTTTGGTAATTCGCGGAAAACTCCATCCAAGTCAGGAGAAAACTCAGCACAGAAATAAACCGCCGCCAGATTGAGGGGACCGTAAAGGTGGGGGTACACATCGCCACTAGAGGGTTCCCAACGCAATTCAGCACCTAACTTTATAGGATCAACCCATATCAGGAGCAAATCACTTTGACCTGAATAATATCGATTGGCTGTGTCCAAAGCCTGCTCTGGTATTGAAAAATGGATAAAACCTTCACTCACTAACGAATCAGCCCGGTATTCACCCGCCGCCTGCGCTGCCTGCCAGTCCTGCTTCGAACATATATGCACGATCGGTTCCATATTGATCTCCAAATTTAAAGCCAGCCCCGCAAACGATAAATGGCAATTCCGATATATTCTTTAAACACAGCCGTGGTATCGCTTAGGTTGCCAACCGAAGGCAAAAAATTGAAGATTTGGGTGGTCAGGTTGACCTCCCATAATCGATCCCAATCGGTCTGGGTGACATTATAATCGGTCGGCGCTGGAATAACCTCAAAACCTTGCTTTTCAAAAAGCCGAACAGCCCGGGGCATATGCAGCGCGGAGGTCACCAAGATGATGCGGTCAATCCCTTTATGTTCTAATATTCTTCGAGAATTCACTGCGTTTTCAAAGGTGTTGCGTGATTCTGTTTCATACCATAGGGCTTCTTCGGGAACACCTAACAATTTTAGAATTTCTGCCATATCATTAGCTGGTGCTTCACGCTCATCCATCCACGTGATATAGCCACCCGTAAGCAGCAATTTGGGCGCGTAACCCCGATGATACAGATGGGCCGCGTAAATCATCCGGTCACCTGCGCCTCCAATATCCACAAGTTGACGGGGATAAATCGCGGATCCGGTGGTGCCGCCTAAGACGACAATCACCGCCGTTTGGGGGTAGGTTTCAGATGGCAAATATTGCCATTCCAATGCGCGGGTTAAGGTAGTTGCAACCCAGGAATTACTGGCAATCAAGAGGATCACCAATGACACCAAAACACAAATGCGCGTCCATCGAGGGGAGCGGCGTAAGAATAGCGCCGCAATCAAAAAAGTGATTGCTAATCCCAAGGGATAGATAAAGTTGGGTAAAAATTTGGAGAGAAATACAAACATTTTAGATTATTTTTTGGCAATAATAAAAACCCGATTTTGTTCTTCTGGGTCTTCAATGGGCGTGTTTAGATCACCATCTACAGCAAAATAAACCTCTCGGAAACCGGTTTCCACTAGCCAACCTCGGACTGCTTCCATCTCGAAAACCGTATTGTAGACAGTCTCGTCAAATCGCTCGTAATGCCCGTCATCGTCACGCACAAAACCAGTGATTTTCGTCCAGGCTTTGATGGTGGCATCATCATACATGCCGCGGTTGATCAAGTAAACTTCATCACCGGGGCGCACCAAAATGCCGTTCCAGTTTCGCAAGCCAGTATGGGTATTGAGATCAAAGATGAAATAACCACCGCCGATAAGAGAATCGAAGACGCAGCGGAAACAATTTTGGAGGGCGGTTTCACCAGGGAGATGGTTGAGGGCATCATAAGTGGAAACCGTTAACCCAAATTTTTCATCCAACTTGAAATCTGCTGCATCCCCCTGGGTAAATTCTGCCTGGTTTGCAATTACGAATTCGAGATTGTTTTCTCGAGCATGGGCCACCATATATTCGGAAAGATCCAAACCAATCACACGGAAGCCGCGTTCTAAAAAATAACGCGACAATCGTCCTGTGCCACAGCACAAATCAAGGATGGGCACCTCTCTTTGCCCAACAATTGCATCAACAAAGAAATCATGGATTTGAGGAGCGATCCGGTCTGCAAAATCATTCCAAAACAAATTGTAAATTTTGGTGAAAACTTTTCCGTAACCTTGCATCATTTATTCCAATCTAACTTGAATTTACACCATCACGCCACGAGCAAAACGAGCAAATCCGGGTCCCATAGAAATATGGGTCTCGATCAATTTCAATCCGGCGCTGGCAAAAAGATCGGCCGTTTCCGATTCTGTCCAACGGGAATTTGCTTCTGCCCGCGACGCCCAGTTTAGCAAAGACTTGCGGGCCAGGCCGGAAAGGCCGCGCCGATCTGCCAGTTTTGTCGCAGCATCAGTCGTCAGGTTTTCGCTGGGGTTTAGTGTGGCTATTTGCCCGCTGGGGTGTAGCAGCCTCGAAATCTCCAGTAAGGTAGCCTGGGGATCAGGAATTAAAAACAGTAGATTGCTGGCCGTAACAAGATCGAATTGGTGGTCGGGGAATGGCAGGTGCAGCACATCAGCGACAGCAACCAGCGGGTGGAACGCAGAGGGTTGCAGCATGCCAAAATCGAGATCAACCCCCAGAGAAATGCAGCTTTCTTGAGCCAAGAGAGTGGGCAGTAATCCTGGGCCGCAGCCGACATCCAGAGTCCGCCAACCCGCCTGAGGGTCGATCCAATCGCGGAAACGGGAAAGCACGCGTCCCCAGCCAGTTTTCATTTGCAATTCAAGAAAATATTCAGTATCTGCCACGGAAGTTGCCATCAGGGAACTGGATACCCCAACCGCTCGAGATAATCCCCAAAGGCATCCACACAAAGCTGCTGCTGCTCAGCAGTAAATTTCTCCCGATACCGCCCAATCTTACCTTTAACGAAATGCGTACCTTTCTGTTCTGAGCTGCCCTTGCCGGGACGATATTGGTCAATGATGGACTGAAATTTGGGGTTATCCGCGTTCAACTCGAAAAATTCTAGGATGCGGGAAACCTGGACATCATAGTCACTGAGAAAATCTTCGTAACGCACATTCAAAGATACATCACATGCCAACCAGGCTTTAGAGATTTGGACATAAGGGCGCATAAAATCAATAGCCGTTTCGATGGTATCTAAATCAGCAAAAGGGCCAACTCGCCCTGTTGCCCGTTTTCGCTGACCATATTCGTATGCTGAGAGCAAAGCATCACGCGGGTCGCGGTAAATATAAGTTGGTTGGATCAGTCCATTGCGAATCAATCGCAAAGCCAGCGGTTTGGGTCCTGCGTGCGCTTTGATTACGAAGGTATTTCCCATGATTGCCGGGATGGCCACGGGGAGAAGACGCTGGGGAGTGAGAGCGCCAATATTGCAATTCACTTCGGTCAGAATGCGGCTCAAATGATACTGGAGCCGAATTTCACGGGCGTCCTGACCCCCAGAGGCAGCGATGAGATCGTGCACAAAATTATAGTGCCAGCCGGAACCAGCGCGCGGCATACCAATTGCAAGAATTATATTTCCAGTCATGTTTTCTGTGCGCAAGAATGAATATTGCTGGCCTGATTCATTTTTTGACTGGCGAATGATAACATACGCCTAATTATTTATTCCAACTCCGCAAGCATTTCTGCAAGCACTGTTTTCAATACTTCAGCAGAAATGGCATCTTTCATCGGATTTGAGAGTGCAACGTTCTGGGCGCGCAAAGCCTGGTTCACCAGGTCCAATACCATCGCTCGGATGCGGCCTTCCACACTTTGTGCGTGCAGAAACTTGAGCACCTCCACTTTTATTTTTCCTTGTGCGCTGTCAAAATTTTCAGCGTTCATATCCATAAAATTACTCCAATTCTTTAGTTGAAATGCGCTCAACCAATGCGACCACTCCACCGAAGATTGCATACACAATCCCAATAAATATCAGAGCGAATTTAATCATCGCACACCACCGGGCAATCTCTGGCCAGGGCGGGACAACCGCACCAAATATCAATATTGTTAGAGCAAGGTTTTCAACAGCATCTAGCAAGGCCGCCAGAATCACGCCCCAAGACAGATAATTACCCAAACGCACAAGCGGCCACCCATTCCGGTCCAAAACTCGGGCAGCGATTCCACAACCAAAAGCAATTGTACTCGCGTAAACAACCATAAACAGATAATCTAACCCTAAACCAAAAGCAGCACGAATTTGAGTGTTCGCATTCCAACTATTTAAGATCTTCTGCGCGTTTTCAACCGTTCCAGCCAATTCAAAAGAAACAACACCGTAGGATGCAACGGCATTGGTCAGCGGAGCACCGGTAACTGAAAAAACGATGATCATTAAAACCGTCAGCGCCAGCAGCGGCCAAAAGAAACGCGACCACCAACCAGGGGGGATAAATTCGAAAGGATGGCGGGTGAGAAACCGAATTGGGTTGGACATACAATAATCCTTTTATGTTGGTTCCAAAAGCAGATTTGCCCGATCAGGATAATCTCAATTATAATTAGAAAAATCAAAATTACCGAACCATCTCAACAGGAGGCGGATATGAATAAATTTTTCAATTTTATCGCTGGCGCCACTCTAGGTGCGCTGGTTGGCGCTACAGTCGGTCTGCTCATGGCCCCCGTTTCAGGCGAGGAACTGCAAGCCCAAATCAAAGAACAAATCGAGCAAATTCAACTTGAAGTTAAAACTGCAGCTTCAGACCGTCGCTCCGAATTGGAAGAGCAGCTCTCGACTCTGCGGGAACCGCGGCCGGCGGCCTAAATCTGATTAATTTTCAACCCTAAGGATTTAAGAGCAAACGGTAGAATTCAGTTGCCTGCCGCATGGCTTCGTAATATTCTGCACGCTCGGCAATCAGCCGGGCGTTTTTCTTTTGAGCCTGGGCACGCAACACCGGGTTCTGCAAACCCTCGCAAATTGCGTCTGCAAGTATCTGCGGATCAGCAGGATCGATCAAAAAACCGTTTTCTCCCTGAGTGATCCACTCTCGCAAGGGTTCAATATCCCCCACCACCGGAAAACAGCCACTCGCCATTGCCTCTAGCAGCGTATTGGGCGTGCCATCGTGCGTACTGGGCGAAACGACTACTTGCGCTTGACGAAAGAGATTAGCAACTTTTGAACGTGGGATTAGGGGCAGCAACTCCACCGATTGACTGATCCCCAGGGTTTCGACCCATCTTTCAGCTTCCGGCTGGCCCGCGGAGGCTAGGCACAAAAACCGGGTTTTGGGGAGGCTGGCCAACACCAAAGGGATTGCCTTGAAAAAAGTATCACTACGAATATACGCTCGCAGCCCGCGGGATTGATGACGGTGCCGCCCTCCCCCCTAACTCCCACTTCCACCTGGGAGAGGGGCTGGGGGTGAGGGAAAAAAATATCCAATTGGATGCCACCCCCACCAGGCAACACGACTGCTGGTTTGGCGGAGTCAAAACCCCATTCCCGTGCTAAGGGCTGGTCACGGTAGCAATCGGTGTGTAATGCATCGGCCTGTTCCATGGCGAAGCGCGTCAGCCGCGTCATCTCGCGGGTGGCGGGTGCGTGCAGGGTAAAATCGTTGCCCCAGATAGAAACCAAGAGTGGAAAGTGATGCGTGGAGGGTGAGGAGAGGGCCAACGCAGCCAATATACCTTCATAAGGAATGCGCATCGCATGAATCAGGTCAGGCTGGAGATACGAGATCAATGACTTAAGTTGGGAAGCTGCCTTTGGCAAACTCCGAGGCACAAATTGATGCCGCAGCCAGGTGCGCACATTCGGCGCGGCGATCTTACGCAGGATTTTGCCCTTCAACCCTATGCCCCTGCTCTCCTGCCCACCAGCTTCCACCGCGCCTGAAAAAGCCACAGGGATGATGGTCAGCGAAGCCAATTCTAAAACGGGCTGGCACGGATACATTGAGGCCAGATGCACTTCATGCTTTTGCTCTACGAAATACTTGATCCAATTAAGCGCAATGGGCGAACGCCCGTCAACAACAAATAAAAGTTTCATATTTTCCTGTTTCAGGTATCAGGTGTCACGTTTTACGGCATTAAGTGCAGCGATAAAAGATGCAACCATTGCTTCTAAATTGATCTCTTCGGAGACGATGCGATAGGATTCGGCTCCCATCCTTCGCAGGTGGGAAATATCCGAAAGCGCGGTTTGCAGCGTATTTGTGAAGGCAACTTGATCCCCAGGTGCCACCTGCCAGCCATTTTCTGGGCGCACAAGATCATCCTGGGTACCATCTCCCTGGGCGACAATCACGGGCAGGCCGTAGGTCATCGCTTGTTGCACGGCCAATCCGCCAGTGCCCGGCAGCGCAAAGAGATCGGCTCCTGTGAAGAATGGTGTCAGTTCAACGCCGTGTTTGGCTCCTGCAAATTCCGCAGCGGGGTAAATTTCGTCAGCCAAAGATTGGAGAGTGGAACTTTCCGGCCCCTCACCGACTATGATCAAATGGGGCTGTGATTTATCTGGCAGTGCGGCACAAGCACGCAGCAAAATATCGATCCGTTTGCGTTCTTGCAAGCGGCCAACGAAAAGCACGGTTGGCTTTCCTTCAAATTGAGCAGGGCGTTCTGGGGGTTTTTGATTTGGATGTGGGGAGACCGCGTTATGGGCCACAAAAACTCGTTTCAGCGCCAAAGATCGATACTCATCTGCGCCGTGTTGCGAATACGCGATCAGGCCATCCACAGTCCGCAAGAAATTCTGCCGAAAATAACGCTCAACCAGATTTCCGCCGCGCGGCGCGCCCAGGCCCCAGCCCAAAACATGTCGCCCACGACGTCTCATCCATTTAATAGCGCGTCTTGTCGAAATATAACGCGGGTTAGCTTCGACAATCAGAGCTGAGGGGTCTTGCTGCTCCAGCCAGTCGATGATTCCATCCTGCCAGCAAAGATACAGCGAAGACTGCGGATCACGAAAATGTCGATTTTGGGCTAGCGTGAAACTAGACAAAGAAAACTGATCCGCAGTAGCGATACTTTCCACGGGGAGCGGCTGACCAGCAAACAGAGATAGACCTCCATCACAAGATTCCGCCAGCAAATCGATAAAAGGTGCGCGATAAGATGGAATCACGCGCTGCTGCAAGGCTAAACGACCAGAGAATTTCATGGCATCGCCACCAAATATGCTTTCCAATCCAGATCATCCCACGAGTTTACGCGTGGATACTCGCGCTGCATCCGGCAAATCTGGTAGCCGGCTCCGATCAAGGTGTCCCAGGCAACGCGGGCGGCTTCGGGGCCGTGCAGTTCGAGCAAAATCAGGGGGCGGGCTTCGGCCAACAGGTGGGGCATCCCTTGCAGAGCCAGCACTTCGCCCCCTTCGATATCCATTTTGATAACCTGCGGAGGCGGGTTGCCTTCGCGATAGACAAAATCATCCAAAGAGATACCAGGAACAATGAGCGTTTCGCGGTGCCCTTCGGACCGTCCGGCAGAACCTTCAGCTTTGCCCATTGCTCCCGAGGGGCCGACGAAGAAACGTACTGTTTCCGATGAGGCGGATACAGCCCCAAGGATGACGTTCACCCTCTCGCCAAGTCCGTTAATCTCTACATGGGTGCGCAGACGCTCCAAATTATCTGGCAGAGCTTCAAAGGAAAATATCTTCCCGGATTCTCCAAGTATTTTCGCCAGTAACAGAGAGACAAAGCCAATATTAGCCCCCACATCAAAAGCCACCCAACCGGGCTGGACGAGATCATCTACAGCTTTTTGGAGATCGAGTTCGTACGTTCCTAGCCAGTAATCTTTTTCAAGCTGCAAATCAAGCTGCATCTTCATCCCCGACGCACCTCCGGCCGCGATCTCAACTTCGGTGAAACCGGTTGGGGCGGCCCGATTGAGGGTTTTACGCACAAATCGAGCCAGGGGTTTATTGCGATAAATCCCGCGCTTTAGGGATGCAGGTAAAAATCGGGAGGTGAGGGCAGCAAAAGAAAGGAAAGTTTTTTTCATACCAGGAGTGCTTCGAGATACCCAGCCACCATTTTCTCCAAGTCGAATGCGGCTGCAGCGTGACTCCGAGCCGCGGGTCTGAAACGGAATTGGTTGCTCAGGATTTCAACCGCCGCCTCGGCCAGGGCGGAGATGTCGGACGGTTCCAATTGCCAGGGATCGCCACCATAGGCCACAACTCTGCCCAGAATCCCCAGTAACCAGTTCTGGCAGTGCGCCGGTATCGAAAGCCAGCACCGGCAAACCACAAGCCAGGGCTTCGATTACCGAGTTGGGGCAGGCCGCGTTGATATCGGATGAATACAACACATGTGCAGAGCGATCCAGTTCGGGAATATTTTCGTGAGGCACCAGCCCAGCCCATTCGATTTGGATTGAAGTTTTCTGCACCCAGCGGGATTTGACATCATCAGAAACTCGCCCGGCAACCATCAACTCCACTTGTTTTCCCAATTGATTGTGGTGTTCAGAATTCAACTGTTCCACCAGCTTGACCGCGGTTTCCAGCCCAAGTTCATAGCCACCCATCAGAGAACCTTCGACGAGGAGAACACGGTAGTTTAAAGAAGGGGGAGCGTGGTGGGAAGAGGGTGAATAGGTCTCGAGGTCGACGGCATTGTGAACTACAGAACTCGGAACCGGTGTTGGGCCATAAACTCGCTCCCACCATTGGCGAGAAAATTCGCTCTGGTAGACGATCTGATCAGCCAGAAGAGAGCGAATGAATTGTAAATTCCAGTTGCCGTATTCAGCCCGCAGGTAGTGCTTAATCCCCGTAGGCAGCAAACGGTGTAGCCAGTTCATACCGTTGAGGCGCTGCACAATACGGATACCATGGCGTTTGGCCCGCCATAGACCAAGAAGATCGCGGGTGCCTCCGATAACAAGTAAGGAGTCGAGCATTGGAAATTGGGAGTCGTGAGTGACCGCAATACCTTGGGCCTGCAACCCGGCTGTGAATTTTCCGCGAAAAGAAACCATTCCGCCCACACCAGAGACCTTTGGCACAATGCCAATTTGAGTCATTCTGTTGGATCTCGCTTCCCAACTAATTTTGCAGGCATCCCAGCCCAGATTTCCCACTCGCCAGTGGATTCGAGGAGTACCGCGTTTGCGCCGACCACGGTGCCGCGGCCCACTCGGAGGACGCCTTCTTTGCACAGAACTTTACACCCGGGGGATAAGATAACATTATCTTCGATTACGATGCTTTCAAAACGAGATTCGGACGCGGGTTTGTAAATGTCAGCCCGCCCGAGGGTGACGCCGGGGTATATTTTTACGCAGCTCCCGATCTGTGCCTTGGAGTGAATCACGACCCCAAAGCCGCCGTGCGCAATTTCCAGATCAGCGCCAATCGGCACCGAACGCGGCAATTCCACACCAAAAACTTTAAGGGTTAAATAGGCCAGTTTACCAATCAGGAGTTTTTTGCTGGCGTAGGCAAGTCGGGTAGTGAAATCCATAGGGTGAGTTTTCCGGGGTCAGGTAAGCAAATCAGCAGGTGGCAAGTTTGCAGTCCGCCTTCATCCTTCTGTCCTCAGAATTGCTTTCACAATATATTCAGCAGCGTGACCATCACCGTAGGGATTCTTAGATCCCGACATGGCCGCGTGCGCTTTTGGATCATCGAGCAAGCGACGGGCTTCGCGGATAATCACACTGGTATCAGTGCCCACGAAGCTTAAGGGTGCCTGCTTCAACCCCTTCGGGACGCTCGGTAGTATTGCGCAGCACCAGGGTGGGTATACCCAATCCAGGAGCTTCTTCTTGAATGCCGCCAGAATCCGTCAGGACAATGGTAGAACGCTTCATCACATTGACCAAAGGTAAGTAGTCAAGCGGGGGTAATAAAGTAATATTGGGTTGATTGCCCAAGATGCGATGGGCAGGTTCTTGCACATTGGGGTTCAAATGAACGGGGTAAACAAAGTGAACTTCACCTGCATAGTGATCGGCCAATGTTTTGATCGCGCGGTAGGCATCTTCGAGCGGCTTTCCGAAGTTCTCGCGGCGGTGGGCGGTGACAAGCACTAAACGGTTTGTGAGCGCTGCTAGGGGTAAATTGATGTTTTTAAAATCAAACGGTTGTTGAACAACCCATTGGAGCGCATCGATCGCTGGATTTCCAGTGACTACGATCTGTCCATCTGGTGTGTTTTCGCGAAGCAAATTTTGACGTGACCATTCGGTGGGGGCAAAGTGCAGATCAGCAACCACACCCGCCACTCGACGATTGATCTCCTCCGGGAAGGGTTGGAACTTGTCACCCGTGCGCAAGCCAGCTTCAACATGACCAACTTTGATTTGGTTGTAAAAAGCCAACAAAGCAGCGGACATCACCGTGGTTGTATCTCCTTGCACCAGCACCCAATCGGGTTGGAATTCGGTCAAAATGGGGTCTAGATGAGTGAAGACCCGGGCGGTCAGACCAGCGAGAGTTTGACCAGACTGCATTAAGTTCAGATCATAATCCGGAGTGATCTGGAAAAGATTTAAGACTTGATCCAACATTTCACGGTGTTGGGCAGTAACGCAAACTTTAGCTTCAATCCCTGGGGTGCGCGCCAATTCCTGGACAACGGGGGACATTTTAACCGCTTCAGGGCGGGTGCCGAAAATAGAAAGGACTTTTATTTGTTTCATGTTGTTCCGTTTCAAGTATCAGGATTGAGTTCCGACACCTAGACGATGAATGGTGAAACCGGCGGGTTCCCAAATTTCCGGATTCCACAGGTTGACGGTATCGACCACCAATCGGGCTTCGGTGAGAGCGGCAACCTCTCCAGGGGAAAGATTTTTGATCGGGGTATGGGCAACCAAAAGTACCAGCAGATCACTCCCTTTGAATGCTGCCTCCAAACTTGGGGCTGCGGGAATCCCCGGAATTTGGCTATCCACTTTATAGGGTTCAAAAGAAATTACATCAGCACCTGCTTCAATGAGCAAATGGGCAACTTCAACAGCCGGGCTTTCGCGCAGATCATCGACATCCGGTTTGTAGGCCAGACCGAGAACAGCAATCCGTTTGCCAGGCAGTTCCCCAATGACGCGGCGAATCTTCGCAATTACATGGGAAGGCTGCGCATCGTTGACGTTTCGAGCTGTGTGAATCAGGGGTGTGAGATCGGGAGCTGCTTCAACCAGGAACCAGGGATCAACGCTGATACAGTGGCCGCCAACGCCAGGACCGGGTCGCAGGATATTAATGCGGGGATGCAAGTTGGCGAGTTGGATGGCTTCCCAAACATCGATTCCAAAGCGTTCAGCAAGACGAGCAAACTCGTTGGCGATGGCAATATTAACATCCCGAGTGGTGTTCTCCATCAGTTTCACCATTTCCGCAGTGGTCGCGCTGGTTTGGATGATTTCGCCACGCACAAAAGTAGCATACAGATCGTGCCCGGCCTGGGCAGAGTCAGGATTGACACCGCCGATAACCCGGGCATTCTCGATTAATTCTTGCAAAATTTGGCCTGGCAGTACTCGCTCAGGAGAGTAGGCTAAGTAGAAATCTTGCCCAGCTTTTAGACCTGATTTTTCTAAAATGGGGGATAGGAGATCTTCTGTCGTGCGCGGCGGTGAGGTTGATTCGAGTACAACGAGATTTCCGGGGCGCAGGTGAGAAACGATAGATTCCGCGGCAGTGGTGACATAACTGAGATCAGCGAGTGGATATTTGGATGTTTGCACCTTGCCATTTGCGTCTTGTAGTTTGTGCCTGGCATCTTTAAACGGTGTCGGCACTGCAATGATAAAAGCGTCAGCTTCTTCGGGATGGTCGCAAATTTCGAGATTCCCAGATTTGATAGCAGCCTGTACCAATGTACGCAACCCTGGTTCGTGGATGTGAATCTCTCCATTTTGCAGGGTTTGCACAACCCGCTGGTTAACATCCACCCCGACAACTTTGATTCCGTGGGTCGCGAAAGTGCTGGCTGTGGGCAGACCAATATAACCGAGCCCGATAACACAGATTTTTTTGAAGTTCAAGAATTCACTCCTGAGTAGGCGATAAAATTTTTTTGAAGTTGTGCGATTTGAATGAAGAAGTCTCGTTGAACCATTATTACCGAGTGCCAACCAGTCCGATTATGCCACAGGAATGTTACTCAGAAAAGCCTATGCTATAAATTTGCTCTTGACACAGAACAGATGTGCTGATAAACTAAAGCATATTATTAGCACAAATTTTCGGCTTTCCAGTTAAAAATTGGAGTAACGAGTATGATGGCAAGAAAAAAACAAAAGGGATTGAGCGAAAAGCACAAACGTGTTTTGGATGTTTTATCGCTTTATACCGAACAACATGGGTACCCCCCATCCATTCGAGAGATGTGTACTCGAGCGAATATTTCCTCGACCTCGGTGGCAAATTACTATCTTGATCGTCTCGAAGAACTTGGTTATATCGAGCGTGATCGACAAGTAGCGCGAGGCGTGCGCGTCATCAAGAATTATGACGAGCAAAGTGATATTCTCGAGAAGGCCAAAGAAGCGATTCACGCTGTGGAGCAGAAGGTTCAAGATTTGATCCGGGTGCCTCATTATGGACAAATTGTTGCGAGTGAACCCGTTACAAGTTTTTCCGATCAACCCACCAATATGATTGACGTAGCCCGCAGTCTGCTACCTACACAAAAAAACGACGATCTTTTTGCGCTGACCGTCAGCGGAGACTCTATGATTGATGCTATGGTCAATGATGGAGATATCGTCATTATGCGCCCACCCCAAGATAATGTCAGAAATGGCGAAATGGTGGCTGTCTGGTTGAATGACAAAGATGAGACAACGCTAAAATACTTCTATCTTGAAAATGGACGTGTGCGTCTTCAACCTGCTAATCCAACCATGGCACCAATCTATATCGATGATCCCAGCACCGTGGAGATTCAGGGTCAAGTTGTGATGGTGGTGCGGCAGTTAGAAAGTATCCAATAAAGATTAATTTCCAGATACGGACTTAGTTTGATCTCAGCCTCACCTTTTCAAGTGAGGCTGTTTTGTTAATCAGATTCATCGTTTCCATCCCTGGGGATATGTTTCAAAAACCGATGTAAAAAGCAGCCACTAAATGGTGTTCCATCGACTTTTGTACCAGGCGAGAAAAGCGTACCGCCTGAACCATCTGCCTAACTGTGTCTAGTCATAGGATCGGGGCCAAAAATATCGGGTTAGCGGGCGATGGATTGATCGTCGTTACCCTCAGAAGCATATAGGTAGGAATCCACAAGAATAGTGCTTATATCATAAAGGCTGAGCGTTTCCCCTCCATTGGTTAATCCTAATGTTCCAGTAGATGACGTTTCAACGATTGCGCCACCAAAAATACCAGCAGGCATCCCATCCCCAAAAACCACAACCGCACCACAGGGGGAGGCATACATCCCTTCGCCGCCATATTGAGTTTCTTCGTCACCCAAACGATAAGCGCAAAGCAAGGCGTTGTTTTCACCGGCATTATATAATTCGGTCCACTCACCGGCCGGATCCTCACCACTCGGATCATAAAGCACCTCGCTGACGAACAATACTGTCGGTCCGGTCGGAATGCTGGGGGTCGGAGAAGCCGTTGGGGTTGGCAATCGCAAATCAAGTTGATATGGCCCTGGGATTTCGCGTCTGATCCAATTGGCAGCGGTATCAGTATCAATAAATGCTGGTGAGCGTTCAAGAGATTCGCCATCCCGAGTCACTGGAGGCGGTGGTTTAAAAGCCATCTCCCAGGTTGAATTTCCCCATAAAAGCGCATCAACCACTACATCATTCCCATCCAATAGCAGCAGCTCATCGCCACTGTTTACCAGTTCTACCCTAGAACCTGTTGACCAGCCAAAATATGGGAGCATATCTGGGATGACAATGTCAGAGTCTTGCATTTCTAAATCAGGAGAGATGCCGTAAACAGATCGAAAAACTTCTGCTCGATTTGCAATCACAATCACTCCACCTACTTCTAGCATGGTTTCTGGCGGGAATTGCAACATCTCTTCTTCATATCCTAGTAGTCCGTCAATCGTGAATCTTAGGATATAAACGCTTCAATTTTAGACGAGCATCGGCGGTAGAAAACCGCTAGTCAACCTTAACAACTTTAGAATTGCGATCCTCGACCCAGGCTTGAACCTCTCGATCTAAGGTTTGCTGATCTGGGATACGGCGATTGATACACTGCCGGGACAAGACACTGAGTCTCGATCAATTGTCCGTAATGAGGAGAAGACAAACCACTTCCTTAAATTTGGCAAATCTTAACGAAAGGCGCGGCAAAACCAATTCCCGCCTGTCCCGCAGTAAGAATGGTTAACAGAAAACAACCAAGAAGAAAAATCCCGCCTTTTGTTACCATATTCCCTTTGAAAATACACTCTAAACTTACAATATTTTCAATTTAAAAACAAGAGGGTCGTAATAAATTCATCAAGACCCTGCTTTTTCTATTTAATCAACAATAAAAAATTTCTATGGAATTTAGGAAGGCCAAACGCCCCCAGCCCTCACGATACCATTCTTAGGTACATCTGATTTTACGGTTGCGCCATTTCCAATTCTTGCTCCGGCCCCAATTTCTGCCTGTAAATTTATGGTGGCTCCCATCCCTATTAGAGCCCGAGCACCGATCTTTACTTCACCAGCTAATATTGCCCCAGGCGATATATTTACAAGGTCGCCTAAAATGCAATCATGTGAGACGATGGCCCCAGTATTAATGATGCCGCCAAAACCAACTCGAGCTTCACTGCCAATATAAGCATGGGGGAAAACCTGAACACCAGGAGATAGAACTGCGCTTACCTCAATAAATGCAGTGGGATGTACCACTGTTGGGCAGGCAAACCCCGCTTCAGCTAAATTGTGAAATACTTTAACCCGAATTGCCAAATTACCAATACCCCCCACTGCATTGACTGCCAATCTGACACCTTGAGCGTGCAATTCGGGCAACTTCTCACTTCCGCCAAGGATCGGTTTTCCAAGGATCGTCTCTCCTGCCTGCAAACCATCATCGATAAACCCAACCACTTGATAAGTCCCCAAGGATTGCAGCATTTCCAGGCAGGCTTTCCCATGGCCGCCACCGCCATAAATGAATATTGCAGTGGAATCGAAATCACATTGCTGAACTGATAAATCTGGGAGGGAAGACTTTTCAATCAGGGAGCGAAGGAAGTTTTCTGTAATCATCGGCCCCAGGGGAAGTTGGCTTAAATCCACCGCATTTTCTTGAGCTAGTTCCAATGCGGGTTGGGTTATGCGTAAACCGGCCGGAATTTGATCTTCAGAAATCTTTGGTTGACGGCGCTCCCCTTCGGACACGGATTCATTTTCTGATGGCACCCAATCCGGTGAAGCTGAGAGATAACATAATAAATTTCCAGCCTGCAGCATCTGGCCTTGATTGACGCGTAATCCAACAATAAATCCTGATACTTCTGCATGCACATCGGCAGTGGATTTGGTGGTTTCGAGCGTGCAGAGCAAATCGTCCTTTTCTACTTGCTGACCCTCGTGGATATAAAGAGCCGCCAGCAAAGCATCGGGTTCGTTTGGGTTGAGTAATGGAATTTGAACTGGATTCGACATACGGTTGGTTATACCATCTTTCGAGCTGCCGCAATAATATCTTCCACCTGTGGGAGAACCGCACCTTCTAAAACAGAAGATGCCGGCACCGGTAACTCTCCGGCTGCCAAGCGTTGTGCAGCTTTTAACGAGAAGGCTGGTTCTTCAATGATACGTGCTAATATTTCAGCACCCCAGCCCAAAGAAAGGGTGCCTTCTTCAACAACCAATATCCGTTTCGTCTGTTGAACAGATTGCTGAATGGCATACAAAGGAGTTCGAATGGCGCTAACTGTGTAGGGATGATGATCTCAATAAATACTTCAAACTCATAAGCCAATTTGAGAACTGCTTCCCTTGCCAACTCGGCCATATAACCATAGGCTGCCAAAGTAAGCGTTGCGGGCGGCGCACCTTTGATTTTGAGTTTCATCGTAGGATAGGTCAATGAGAGCGTATCAGGATGGTGAGTGTGTGGGGGACATAGGGTCAAATCGAAATCTGGTAAGGTTTCGCAAGTTTGCAATTGGGACAAATAGAGCAATTTATTCTCAATAAAGAGTACCGGATCATCATCTGCGATGGCAGATAATAAGAGTTGGCCTGCATCATATGGGTTTTTTTCAGTTTCGCAAATTGAAACCTGCAATGCGCAGGGGGCAATTACTTTTAACCCCGGTATCCCTAAAAATATTTTTTCCAATGTTTGCGAATGTGTTGGACCATAACCCCGCCTCCCACCCATTGGGGTACGAAGGACCAAAGGTACGTGTACCTGATCATTATACATCCAGCGGAATTTGGCAATATGATTGATCAGCTGGTCTGCCGTTAAGGTCACAAAATCCCCAAACATGATTTCGACCACCGGACGCAGGCCTCGCAAAGCCATTCCAGCAGCGACACCCACAATCCCTGCTTCGGAAATTGGTGAACTAAAAACGCGATCTGGAAAAGCAGTGGATATCCCTTCAGTAACCTTGAATGCCCCGCCGTAAGGATCAAGAATGTCTTCGCCAATTAGCACCACATATTCGTCCGATTGCATGGCGCGGTGCAAGGCCAAATTCAAGCTCTTGAGCACTGTGGTCATAGTTCAATCATTCCTGGCAGAGTAAAGTAAAAGGTACTTCCTTCTCCAGGAATACCTTCGGATTTAATCCCCACTTCACCATCCAATTTTGAAGCAATCCGCTGCACAATCGATAAACCCAGCCCATAACCTTTTGCATCACTGCGGTTCAGACGAGAAAAAGTGGAAAAGAGCTTTTCATGTTGTTCGGGCAAAATCCCATCCCCATTATCCTTTACCCAAAAACGAACCCGGCCTTGATCCTGTCGTGTATATCCTAACTCGATTTTCGGGGGATCGCCCCCATACTTGATCGCGTTGCTGATGTAATTCGTCCAAATTTCTTCTATCCAGGCTGGATAACCAAATACCTGCGGCCATTCATCTGGCTGAGTGATTTCAGCCTTGGTACGTTCCACTTGATAAGCTAAGACATTTATAGCACTATCAACAATTTCAGGCATATCTACAACCACCAGAGTCACATCTTTCTGGCGGACACTGGCTAAGACCAATAACTCACGGATGATGACCCCCATTCGTTCAGCCATATCCCTGGCAATGGTCAAATATTCGAGGATATCTTTATCCAATTTGTGAGACATTAACTCCAACACCATACTGATGCTCATCATCACTGATGCCAATGGATTGCGGAGGTCATGCGCGACCATATGTGAAAAGGCTTCTAAATCAGCAATTAATTGTTCTCGGGCATCGATTTGGCGTTGTAGTTCAACATTTCGAAGTTGTGAAATCTCAGCCTCACTACGAGCTCCTTCAAGCTGATGCATGACTTGCAAACTTTTCAAACGATTATCTGCTCGATCACTAAAAACCGACCGCTCAACAGCCTGATATTTTTCGAAGTGCTCAAGGGCTTGTTGATACGATCCCATTTGCTTGTAAACTTCAGCCATTTCCTTGTGGCACTCATAAATCTTATGTCTGGCTTCAATTTCCTGGGCTACGCTGAGTGCTTGTTCAAAATAAGCTAAGGAATCAATATCCTTTTTTGATATACGATGCCCTTTACCAATTCGCAGCAAGGCTTCGACGATCTCGTATTTAAATCCAGCCCGCTTAGAAATATCCAAGGCTTCATAATGGCAATCGAGGGCTTGCTGAATTTCATTTTGTGCCAGGTAAACATTTCCAATGCTGTTCAGGGCTTCAGCTTCACCATATTCTGCATTTACTTGCCGATAACATGTGATGCTTTCCATACCGCTTTGTAACGCACTCTCATAATCTCCCTTGGAGAAGTACGCTTTGCAAGAATTGTTTAGCAAATCACCTTGCTGCTCATAGTAAAGATGCTCTTTGGCTAAAACTAATCCCTGATTAAGATATGCAATGGCTTGATCGGGTTCTTCAATCTCTAGATATAGATAACCCAAATTATTATACAAGCCCGTCTGCCATTCAATATCATCGATTTCTTCAAACACATCTAAAGATTCAAGAAGGGTGGTTAAAGCTTCTGGGTAGTTCCCCATATGCAAATAAATCATCCCCAAAGCGTTGTAGGTATATCCCTGCCCTTTGAGATTATCAATCGTTTCATAGATGTTTAAAGCCTCCAATCCTAAGGTGATTGCGCGTGCATAATTTCCCAACACCCCCTCACAACGGCTCATAATGTGCAAACTTTCAGCCAAACCATTTTGGTATGGCTCAACTTCAAAATTCCCTGATGAAGCCAGTTTTCGAGCCTCCTGAGCTCGACTCAGCGCCTCCGGTAAATTATTTAACCTCAACTCCCAAGCTAGCTGATTTAGCAAATCTACCCGCTGCCGAATATCTTCGGTGGTTGAAAGCTGGGACTCAATTTTGGCTATTCGATCACTGGTCATTATTTTTCTTATAAATGTGGAAAGGGATCATTCATTGCTTGACTGAAAGCATGATTTACCCTGTATTTTACTTCTTTTTCAATCGTGCTGCGTTCATCAGATGAGAGTCTTGCTGCGTGGATTTTTAGAGGGTCGCGTGTTTTCATTAAATGGGCAACCACCTGAGGATCACGTGTGTCATCACCCTTTGAATGAGGGCCAAATCTTTGAGTGTGCAGAATCAATCCACGTGGTTTACCCTGAGAACGAATATCGTCTAACAAATCTTTCGCCGTTAAATTAATTTCTACCACATCACTTGAATCTAATTCAATGGTTGGAATATCGAAGGCTGCAAATCGTGCAAAAATTTCACCAGACAAAGCCTGGCTGGTTGGTGTCGTCTGCGCAATATTATTGTTCTCGATCACATATAGGATCGGCGCGCCCCAAAGGGACGCCAAATTAAAACTTTCGTAGATAACTCCCTCTCCCAGGGTGCCATCGCCAAGGAAACAAATCGTCACAGAATTGGTACCCTTAAATTTTTCTGCCAAAGCTATTCCAGTTGCCACGGGCACGATGCCGCCTTGAACGCCATTGGAATAGAAATTACGCCACTGTAAATGCTGTGAGCCTCCCCGACCACCACAAACGCCGGTAGCTTTTCCCATCATTTCGGCAAACAGGGCGCGCAAATCGCCATCAAAGGCAATAAAATGTCCATGACAACGATGATTACTAAAAACGATATCACCCGGTAACAAATTATTCAACACACCAACAGCATTTGCCTCTTGCCCCAAATAGGTATGGGTTGTGCCTGAAAAAACGCCCTTTGGGAAATTATCTAATACCATTTCTTCAAAATATCGGATGGTATGGATTTCAGAATACAATTTTTGAAAATCACCCATTTGTAAATTATACATCACACTAAGAAAAGTATGGCAACTCCAGATATTGCCACAAAAGTACCAAAAATTGCCCCCCAGCCAAAACGCTCACCAAAGAAAAAATAACTGATCGGTAGCAGGAATACGGGAGGCAGAGCCATCAGTGTGCTGGCCACACCTACCGTAGTTTGTTGAACAGAAAACAAAGACAAAGAAACACCGATAAACGGTCCGGCAATAACCCCAGCAGAAAGAAATACCAGCGCTTTTCGATTTGCATTGAGGCGCTGAAAAGTTGAGAGCGCTTTTCCTTGGAAGATGGTAATCAACCATAATACAACCATCGCGGTTAACATCCGGATCAGGTTAGCAGATATTGGTGAAAAATCGCCATATAAACCGTTTTTCGCCAAGACCAAACCGAGGGCTTGTCCAGTGGCAGCCCCTAATCCAAACAGGATACCGCGTCTATAATCTCGATTTTCTCGTTCTCGTCTGCCATTGCGTTCTATTACGACCCAGGCAATCCCGCCAAGAACCAGCAGCATACCAAAAATCTGACTCGCGGTCAACTGCTCACCCAAGAAAACCCAGGCAGCCAACGCGGCAATGACTGGTGCCAAACTCATCATTAACATTGAAAGGCGCGGGCCAATCCATACGAATGCCTGGAAAAGAAAAGTATCTCCCAATACCAGTCCGACTATCCCTGAAAGTCCCAGCCAAAACCAGCGATCGGGGTTGGCGCTCAGAGGTAGCAAACTTCCGATGAAAAACCAATGAACCATTCCCAACAAGATGACGGCAAAAATCAAGCGCGTGCGATTGACCACTGCTGACCCCACGCGGCGACCGGCTAGCGTAAACATGGTCGATGTGATTGAAAAAGCTAAGGAAGTTAATAATGCTGCAATTTCGCCTAAATAAGAACTCAAATTACATCTCTCATTTCTATTTACCCACCATTCGTTTTGGTACCAAAAAATTCTTCAGCCGTGGCATGACCAGGTTGGCTGATACCTTCACGCTTGATAACTTTCATAATCGTTGACCCAAGTATTTTGAGATCAAGGAATATTGACCAGTGATCTACATACCACACATCCAGATCAAATTTATCTTCCCAGGTGATGGTATTTCGCCCATGGATTTGCGCCCATCCGGTTATCCCTGGTAAAACATCGTGGCGTCGTGCCTGCTCAGGATTATAGCGCTCCAGATATCGCACAAGCAGCGGACGCGGTCCCACGAGGGACATCTCACCTTTGAGCACATTGATCAACTCGGGGAGTTCATCCAAACTGGAAGCCCGAAGAAATCGCCCTAATTTTGTAATCCGCTGTTCATCAGGGAGTAGGTTTCCTACGGAGTCACGCGCTTCCGTCATGCTGCGGAATTTCCGCATAGTAAACAAATCCCCTTTATAACCGGGCCGCTCTTGCGAAAACAGGATCGGGCTGCCGTGCTGGATACGCACAAGAATCATCACAATCAGGATGATGGGCGAGATCAAAATCAATCCAGGGATGGTTATAATCAGATCAAAAATCCGCTTTGAAAGCGGAATACCCTTCGGAAAAAACATACCAAGATTCTACCAAACAATTAGATGACAAAAATCAACTTGCCATTCAACTAACCATGCTGTATGATTTACGTATTCGATGAAGTGTCAATTGCACCATTCTCCAGCGGTACTCCAAACCCCAACCAACTAAATGATAGGAGGATCTGAATGAAAACAAAATTCCGTTCATTTGTCTATCTTGGCCTGCCAGTAGGAGTCGCACTCATATTTTTACTGGCATTATTTTTGGCGCTACCAGGGGGTTCCGTAGTCGCTGCTCCAGATGCGCCCACAGCCATCATTGCATTTGAAGATTTTGATGGTGGAGCGGTCAACCTTTCGAGTACCTCAAATGTATTTGACTTCGGGGCGGGAGGTGGTTCTCTTGGAGATGTATTTGGAAGAGTTTCAGCAGCTTTTAATGGGGGAACCGGCATGCCTTTTGATATGGGCGATGACACGGTCGCTGACGTCAGCGGGGGGGGGAATTAATGCTGGAGACACACTTGGTCTCGCAGGTCAAAATTCAACTGCCTTTTTTGGAATGAATGATATGGATGCAGTAGCTGTCAATAATGCTACCTGGACGTTCGATATCAGTTCAGCCAGTTCTATATCCAATATTCAGATGGATATTGGAGCACTTGGGGATTTTGAAGCTAGCACATTGGACGGTTTCACTATTGAAGCCCGGATCGATTTAGCATCTTATCAAACAATTTTTGTTGCGACCACCGATGAGAGTGCCTTTAAAACCTATCGACCTCTAGATGGAGGATTTGTTTTCGCAGATGATGATCCTCTGGAACTTTTCATTGATAGCGCCGCAACCTCCGTTGGATTCCTCGATAAGTCTGACCCTACAACAGGGCGCTTCGATACCTATACATCTACCTTGCTCACCGGTCAAAGCGGCAGTACTCTCGACATCCGTGTGAGTTGGAGTGGTACCCCCAGTGGCAGTGAACCGATGGGAATTGATAATATCACAATCAACGGAGAAGCCGCTCCAATCCCATCCATTCTGCTCCTTTCCGAAGTCACAGTCACCCCCACAGACGGCGAGTTCATCGAAATCTACAATCCAGGGTCTCTAGCTATTGACCTGAGCGATGTTTATCTGACTGATGCTACTTTCGCCGGTGGCAGCACCTACTACTATAATATTGTCACAGGCAGCAACGGGGGGCGGCGGTTCTGCTGATTTCCATGCCCGCTTCCCTGATGGGGCCAGCATCGCTCCAGGAGAATATCAAACAATCTCCTTAGCAGGTTCAGATGCCTTCACCACCACTTACGGCATCCACCCCACCTATGAACTCTATGAAGATGGTGGCAGCCCCGACAGCATCCCAGACATGCGGGAGGCTTTACCTGGTTCAATTAACAATCAAGGTGGGTTAAGTAATAGTGGCGAAGTTGTCATCCTTTATTCTTGGGATGGTGCAACCGATTTGGTCACTGATTTGGACTATGTTGTATGGGGTGATAAAGCTGAAGCCGTTGACAAAACTGGGGTTTCCATGGACGGCCCCGATCCTGATGTGATCACCAGCACCTATCTGGCTGACACCGCGATCAGCTCCCAGGGTGTTGTCGATGTAGCTGGTCACACATTTGGCAATACCTGGCAGCGCGAAGATTTAGCCGAACGGACAGAAACGTTCACCAGCGGTAATGGTGAAAATGGGCATGATGAAACCTCCAAGAACTTGAGCACTACCTGGTGCGAGGAACTGCCTTCCCACAACTTAGCTACAATTTGCGGGGTTGACGCCCCACCCACCGTTTCAAGCACCACGCCTGCAAATGGGGCGACTGGTGTTGCCCTAGACTCAGATATCACAATTGGATTTAGTGTAAATGTCACCGTGACCGGCACCTGGTTTGATATCACCTGTGCCAGCAGTGGAATGCACAGTGCTGTTGTCACCGGCGACCCGCAAGATTTCACCCTTGATCCAGATGTGAATTTCTCTGCTGGTGAAAGCTGCACCGTCACGATTTATGCCGCTCAGGTTGAGGATCAAGACGGGACTGGCGACAATATGGTGACCGACTATGTCTTTAGTTTCACAACCTTTACGCCAATGTGCGGCAACCCGGCCACCTTTATCCACGTTATCCAGGGCAATGGCATGAGCAGCCCTGAAGAAGGGAATATCCATACGGTGGAAGGTGTGGTTGTTGGTGACTTCCAAACGAGTGATTATCTGAGCGGTTTCTTCCTCCAAGAAGAGGATGCTGATGCTGATGCCGATCCCATGACGTCGGAAGGTATCTTTATCTACGATGGCTCCTCCCCAGCAGTCGATGTGAGTGAGGGAGATGTCGTACGTGTCACAGGTACCGTCGAAGAGTATTTCGATTTTACCCGTTTATCCAGCATCAGCTATATAGAAATTTGCCCAACGAGTGATATTGTTTCCCCAGCTACACCCACTCTGCCCATCGCAAGTTTAGATGACTGGGAATGGACCGAGGGCATGTTGGTTAATATCACACAAACCTTGTACGCCACCGAACATTACGTTTTGGGCCGTTATGGAGAAATCAGTCTCTCGGTGAATGACCGGCTGTTCAACCCCACGCAGGTGATCACCCCAGGTTTGGATGCGAACACGCTGCAAGACCTCAACGACCGCAGCCGCATTGAACTGAATGATTTATCCACTGTTCAGAATCCGGATCCCATCATCTACCCCTCGCCTGAACTGAGCGCGACCAATACCCTACGGGGCGGCGACTCACTAGATGGGTTGACCGGCACCCTAAACTACAGTTTTGGAAAATACATGATTGAGCCGGTAGACCCAATTACGTTTACGCACGATAACCCACGTCCGATTGCTCCTGACCCAGTCGGCGGCAGTTTGCAGGTAGCCAGCTTCAACGTGCTTAACTACTTCAGCACCATCGATACTGGTGCCGCAATTTGTGGACCTTCGAGTAATATGGATTGCCGCGGGGCAGACAGCGCCTCTGAATTCACCCGCCAGCGCGATAAGATTATCACCGCTATCCTCGCTATGGATGTGGATATCATCGGTTTGATGGAAATCGAGAACCATGCCACGGACGCGGCGGTCGACGATCTGGTGGATGGTTTGAACGCCATTGCCGGGGCGGGAACGTACGCAAAAGTGGACACTGGCCCCATCGGCACCGATGCTATCAAGGTCGCGTTGATTTACCAACCCGCCAACACAACCCCCGTGGGCACTTTCGCCGTTCTGGATGATAGCTTCGACCCAGACTATCGCGAAGATAAAAACCGCCCGGCGCTGGCCCAAACCTTCGCGGCCACGAATGGCGTGAGTGTCACCGTAATTGTCAATCACCTCAAATCCAAAGGATCAGATTGTGATGCGCTTGGCGATCCCGACACCGGTGACGGCCAGGGTAACTGCAACCTGACCCGTCTGGCCGCAGCCAACATCATGTTAGATTGGATAGCGACCGACCCGACCGCGAGCAGCAGCCCCAATTTCCTGATCATCGGTGATCTCAACTCCTATGCGATGGAGGATCCCATCAAGGCTTTAGAGGCTGGCGGTTATACCGATTTATACCGGGCCTTCGGTGGGGATGACTACTCCTACGTCTTCGGCGGACAGTGGGGAACCCTGGATTACAGCCTGGCAAGTGCTGCACTGCTACCCGATGTAACCGGTGCCACTGCCTGGCATATCAACGGGGACGAACCCATCGTGTTGGATTACAACGAAGAATACAAATCCGTAAATCAACTCATGAGTTTGTATGCGCCAGATCAGTACCGCGCTTCAGACCATGACCCGATCATTGTTGGGCTGGACTTGAAGTGGCGAGTTTTCCTGCCGCTGATCTTCAATAATAGCGGCAATTGAAAATATGCCAGAAAATAGTTGAGCGTTTTACTGGGACCTAAGGTTCCATCGATCCCCCGATGACTTAATCGTTGTCGGGGGATTTTTCTATGCGTGTGGTGATTGAACGACCTTCAAAATCATTTTTTCGCTGCCATGCATAAAAATATAAAAGTGCAGTACTCATTGGTATCCAGAAAAACCAAACTTCAGCTGCTTCCAGATAATACAGGTAGAAGGCGATTGCATTAATTGAAATTAGACCGCCCAAAATGATGATCATATCCTTTTTTATTAACCCTCCACTCGCCATCCATTTACAGATCCGTAGAATGGGAAAAAGCAGCATCACTTGATCGTAGCTCCATCCAATAGGAGATACGATCATCCCCACAAGAATTGTGATATCAATTAATGTTCGCCGGTCCCACTCTTTTTTGCGATTCCACCAAACCATTATGCAAAGGGCTAGCGTAAAAAGCCATAACCATTTCCCCAATATATATTCACCCGATGCAACCAGGAGACCATTTATTGTCGGGGTTGCGCGGACAGTCTCCATGCCGGAAGTAACAAGGTTCCAAAAACTCACTGGCCAGGCTGGATATAGGATCGTTAGGACAAGCACGCAAAAAAGCAGTGAAGAAAAAAATCCAGCGAGTACGCTCCACTGTTTTTTCCTTATCAGATCTAGCAACAAAATTGGAAGAGTTATGATGACCAGGTGAGGTTTTACGGTTGTAAGGCCAAGACTTAGGCCCGCTCGAAAATCATATTTCAGTTCACTCAATGCCAGAAACAGTGCTAATCCTAACATTTCTAACGTATTCACCTGACCATAATTTAGTGAAAGCAAGGTCATCGAAAAACCGAATGTTACAGTGAGCGGCACCCACAAATATGTTCTTGGTTTCCCCCAGATCAAAATACTGCTCAATAGCACGATGATCGTATTTGTCAACAGCCAATAGAAAGTGGCTCGTGAGAAAGAAAAAATAGTAAAAGGCAGAAGTATCAAATTACCAGAGGGAGCGAACCAAGCATGCATTGTAAAAGGTTCTTCCCATCCAGTTAATATGCGTTCAACATCATCCAATTTTTCTGCATCACTAAAATCTTGTCCGTGTGCAAGTAGATAACTTGCACTCCAATATGGGCGAAAATCCGCGGCACCTACATTCCCAGGAAGTTGAAACGGAATGGCTAACAGGACAGTCAAAAAAATGATCAGGATCAGAATTTCTAAAATTTTCTTTGTCTTAGAACGATTTGATGGCATAAATGGTAGCTTAGATAAAAATTCTGAGTGCAGTAATTTCCGTGTGACTTGCCCGTATATTTTTACCACAGTCTAAGATAGACTTAAATGCCGCTGTTGTGATACCAGTATCCACAAACCGAAACCGGTAATCAGCGAACTTTGGGGGTTCGTGTGCAAGTCTTATTTTTGCTGGTAACTCTACAAAAAAAATCCTTGTTTTAGACACTGCGTAGTCAATTTTTTTGGCTTAGGGTATGATTGCGAAGACCATTATTAGCTCTAGAGGAGATCAACCCCTATGCAATTCAAAGTACCAATGTCATCCCCTGATTTGACAAATGCTGAACGCCAGGCAGTTTCAGCCGTGATGCAGACTCCCAACCTGAGCATGGGCGAAGAAATTACGGCCTTTGAGAAAGCGGTCTGCGAGTACACTGGCGCAAATCACGCTCTGGGTGTCAGTTCGGGCACCAGCGGTCTGCATATGTGCGTCCGCGCTGCCGGAATTAGCGATGGGGATTTGGTGATCACCACCCCTTTCTCGTTCGTCGCTTCGGCCAATGTGATGCTCTTTGAACGCGCTGTGCCGATCTTTGTGGATATTGATCCGCTCACGGGGAATATCGATCCGCTCAAGGTGAGACGGGCTGCCGCGGATATTTTTGAGGGGGGCGCAGTTAAAGAAAAATGGCTGCCACCCCAAGGCGTCGCGCCTGATGCGCCACTCAAAGGGCTGCTCCCTGTGGATGTTTTCGGCCAGCCCGCAGATTGGCAGCATCTGCGGGAAACCGCCGATCAATTCAACCTGAAATTGATCGAAGATTCCTGTGAAGCTTTGGGTGCTGAATATAGAGGTCAACCCGCCGGGATGTTAGGCGATATGGGCGTCTTCGCTTTCTACCCGAACAAACAGGTCACCACCGGCGAGGGCGCGATGATCGTCACTAACGACGACGCTGCCGCTGACCGGATGCGAGCGCTGCGCAACCAGGGGCGGGCCCCAGGCGACACCTGGCTGCAGCACACCCACCTGGGTTACAACTACCGGATGGACGAGTTAAGCGCGGCCCTGGGACGCGTGCAAATGAGCCGGTTGGATGAGATGCTGGCTAAACGAGAACAGGTTGCTCGGTGGTATGCGGAACGGTTAGCCGAGTTTGAAGGTGTGGAACTACCCCAGGTCGTGGCGAGCACCACCAAGATGAGCTGGTTTGTTTACGTGATCCGTTTTGCACCAGAGATCGACCGCGATGCCGCGGCGGCAAAACTGAAAGAAAACGGCATTCCCTGCCGACCATACTTCGTGCCTATCCACTTGCAGCCTTATATGGCTGAGAAGTTCGGTTATAAAGAAGGTGATTTCCCGGTCACCGAGGATCTAGGCCGCCGCGGGCTGGCGATCCCCTTCTCGGGCGTGATGACCGAGGCACAGGTAGAAATTGTTTGTAATGAGATCAAGAAGGTGCTGAGTTAGTAAGAATCGAGTCAGAGTGAGGCTGACGATACCTAAATCAAGCATCTCTTTTGCTTACAATGATCAGAAAACCAAAGGAGAATTTTTATGAATCCCTCTATGTGGCTTAAAGCCCTACGAGTTATCCCCCGAATCGATAAAGATGAATGGGAAAAATTAGATGTCATCTCAAAATGGTTAATCTCGACGCGTGCTGCGGTCTTGATTATGACCTTTTTATCAGCGGCATTAGCGGGGATATTCGCGGCTCGAGTTGGCCAGTTTAATATTGGTCTGTGGCTGCTGGTCGTCCTGGGATTGATCCTTTCCCACGCAACCAATAATTTACTCAACGATTACACCGATTACGTTAAAGGGGTCGATCAAGATAACTACTACCGCGCCGAGTACGGACCGCAGCCCCTCGTCCACGGTTTGATGACCAAACGTCAATTGCTGACCTATGCGGCAGTCACTGGCGCGCTGGCAGCAGCTTGTGGCGTTGCGCTGATCGCGCTCACCGATTGGAACACCGCGATTCTGATGGCCTTAGGCATCTTCTTCGTGCTGTTCTACACCTGGCCTTTAAAATATATTGCATTGGGTGAAATCGCTGTACTCATCGTGTGGGGTCCGTTAATGATCGGCGGCGGTTATTATGTACTCACCGGAAACTGGGATTGGAATGTTGTTTTAGGCAGTCTACCCTATGCTTTGGGTGTGACCGGTGTGATCTTCGGCAAGCATATCGACAAGGCCGGTGTCGATAAAGCAAAGCGTATTCATACGCTGCCGGTTGTGATTGGTGAAAAAGCTGCCCGTTATATCTTAATTGGGATGCTGGTGCTGCAATATCTTTTAACGATTTACTTGGTTGTAACCGGATTTTTTACATTTGTGATGCTGATTGTGGCCGTTGCGATTCCCACATTCTTACAAATACTGCCCACATTTCGAAAACCGAAACCGGATGAGAAACCTCAAGATTTCCCCGATGTTTGGCCCAACTACTTTGTGGCAATGGCCTTTGTTCATAACCGCAAGTTTGGTGTCTGGTTCATGCTCGGGCTGATCGTTGATACGGTAATTAAAGCGTTATCTTAGCCCCCAAAGATCCCCCGAATACACGGTTGAGAGTTGGAAAATCTACCAACTCTCAACCATTTTTATTTTTCACTCCCCATTTATTGGAAATACAATCTCTTCCTTTCCGGCCAATTTATCCTGAATGGTTTTCACCACAATATCAAGATGCCGGGGTTTGTGGACAAAATCCAGATCATCGGAGGGAATTGTCAGGACAGGACAAATATCGAAACTCTGCAGCCAATCATCGTAAAAAGATTCAAGCAACGTTAAATACTCAGCTGTGATGGTGCTCTCCATCTCACGGCCGCGCTGATTGATTCGCTCTTTCAGGGTGGGCACCGAACATTTCAGATATATCAACAAATCCGGGGCTGGAAGCTTTCCGACCACCAAATCGAAGAGCCGCCGGTAAGCCAGGTAATCGCGCTCTCGTAAATTTCCGAGGTGATGCAGGGCTCGGGCAAAAATATAGGCATCCTCATAGATGCTGCGATCTGAAATTGCAGATTGGGGGTCCGCAGCCAATTCCAAGAACTGTTCAGCGCGATGCCCAAGGAAAAAGACCTGTAAATGGAAAGACCAGGTTTTCATGTCGGCATAAAAATCCGGCAGGTAAGGGTTATCAGCTACAGATTCGAACGCAGTGCGCCACCCTAAGCGGGAGCCTAATCTTTCGGTCAAGGATGTTTTTCCAGCGCCGATATTTCCGGCAACAAGAACTAAACGTTTTTTCATGATCGTCTCTCAATAAGAAGTTATCACGCCAAGTCGCAGAGAAATACGATAATAATCTTTGCGCTTAGGCGTGTGATGCTTAAAGTTTCGCCAATAATTCTGCTTTTTTTATGCTGAATTCAGCCTCGGTTAGCACACCCTGTTCATGGAGTTTGCTCAATTCGGCGATCAATTTAGGGATTTCCATTGACGCAGCATCCCCATCATGATCACCCATTTTAGCCTTGGCATTGAGCATCGCTGTTTTCAAATCGATAGGTTTTGCGATACGGGTGAACCGATTGACACCATACTCGCTAGCAGTCAGAATTTCAATATCACCATAATCGAACAAACGACCCATAGCAGATTGGTCCATTTTTACATCATTGACTTTTTCCAACGATGAGTCGGTCACGTTTTTACTCCACACGCCCGACATATGGATGACGCGTCGGTTGGTCACCACATGTTTATGATTTTGCCAGATAAGTAAATCTCGTCCCAGGCTGATCAGCGGCAAAATCAGCAATAAATAACCCAGGGTTGCTGCTGCCGTCCAGGTGATCCAGGCTGCGGAAACAGATACCAACACCAACAAGATCAGGGCTAATTCCGGCGCAATCTGGCCCAGAAGGAATAACCAGTGCCCTCGGGTTACCAGGATGATCTTTTCGTTATCGCTCAATAATTGGGACAGATACTTATCAACCATCGGATATTTGCCTCCTGCAACTTGAAAAAAATTGTCTACTTAGAAGATTATAGCAGAGCCTCTCACCCGGTTATATCTTGCCGCTGGAATAGCCAGATCGCTAAGCCGGTCGATCCGAGCAGCCAGAACAACATAACTATAACCGAGAATAGAAGTGTAGGTTCAACCGAAAACTGGGGTAAGGGGGCCGCATACGAAATATTATTCACCAGCCAAGAACGGATATTTTCGAGGCTGTACGAGGGCATAAAACGATAGGCGTTGGCAAGCCCAGGTTTACCAATGAAACTCCCAAAAAACGCCAAAAGCAAACCAGAGACTAACTCCAGCACAGATAGCCCTAAACTAATCAGCAAGCTTCCCAGGACAGAGCGCGTTAGGATAGCAGCGAATGCGGCGAGAGCTGTCATTAAGAAAAGAGTAGCGATCCCAAAACCAGATTCCCGAAGATAAAGTCGTAAAAAATCACTTAACGTGTGTGATGAGAAGACTGGTTGGTAAACAATATCCGCAAATCCATGCCGAACAGATTGAAAAAACACGGTCACCAGCGAGGTCAAGAAGAAAGCTAACACAATGATGGAAACTAGCACAAGCTGTTTGCTGAAGATCAATGCCCAGCGAGAGCGCCGCGGGATGATATTTTTCCAGGTGCTCCATTGGTACTCACCAGCAAAAACAGATGCCATAAAAGCCAATGGCAGCAAACGCCCAAAGACATTACCAGGAAAACTATTGATTAAACCCCAGATCGAGGTGAAATCGTTGATCCAAAGGGTAGGTTCAACTTCTTCGCCCATCAACGAGCCAATCAAGAGCATACCCAGACCATAGATGGCGGCTGTGGCAATAGGGAAAACCCAAACCAGGGAACCAGTCAACTTGATATTTTTATTAACCTTGGTCCATTCAGCGCATAACAGGGAGGTGAACCGATGTAGATTACTCATTGATCGCCTTCCTGGTTGGTAACCGCCATAAAATATTCTTCCAGTGTTTGTCGCCGGGCAATGACCTGATGCACATTGATATTTTGGGCAACCAATTGGCGGACCATTTCTGCGCTGTTTTCTGGATCACTTCGAACCTGCAGCCAACCTGGGGAAGAATGAACTTCCTGGACGATCCAATTTTTGGACAGTAATTGCAGCGCTTCCTCTAATGGCGTCACCTGCAAACGAAGCCAACGATGGTCGCCCGCCAACAGTTCTTTTACCGTCCCTATGCGTACCAACTCCCCGTGGTGAATGATGGCAACCCGGTCACAGATTTGTTCAACTTCAGTAAGCAAATGGCTGGAGAGAAAAACTGTCTTGCCGTGTTCGTGCGCCAAACTACGGATAAAACCGCGCATCGCCTGGATACCCGCAGGATCGAGCCCATTGGTAGGCTCATCTAAAATGATCAAATCAGGATCACTCAACAGCGCTGCGGCGATCCCCAATCGCTGCTTCATCCCGGATGAATAACCTCCCACTTTACGATCAGCCCGATTTGACAACCCCACTTGATCCAGCAAATCAGCCACGCGGTCAACATGCCCATCAGCGGCAGTTTGCGAGAGCACCGTTAAGTTATCACGTCCGCTCATGAAATTATAAAAACTGGCACCCTCAACTAAAGCACCAACGTGTTTGAGCACCCGGGGATCCTGCCGTACATCCTGCCCGAAGACCAATGCCCGACCAAGCGTTGGTCGGATCAAATCCATCAACATGCGGATGGTGGTCGACTTCCCGGCGCCGTTGGGACCCAGAAAGCCAAATACTTGCCCCGGCTCAACGGCCAGTTCCAGACTCTTGACAGCTTCCACACGCTTCTTCCCGCCACCGAAAGTTTTACACAGATTTTCGGTTTTTAAAGCCAGCATCATTGCTAAAATCTCCAAAAACAGTTGAACGAACCAACCCAACTACTTAATATTTGGCACAGGGAGCGCCAAACTAAAAATCTTTGGGAACTCGGTACCAATACCCATAAGCATCGACATAGCCGAATTTAGCATACAATCCCAAGGCTGGGGAATTATTTTCCATAACTTGCAAATAGGATTTCCTGGCTCCCTGGGATTTGGCCCAATCTAGCATCCCGGTGACGAGTTGTGTGCCAAATCCTTGGTGACGATGATCGGGATGGGAGATGATATCGAAGAGACCGAACCAATTCCTTTCAAGCACGCCCAACCCACAAGCGGCCCACTTACCCGAAATTTCGAGGGCTGTTGCGCAAAATGGATTGATGATATTCCGCAAAATTTGCGCGTGAGCCGGCTGCTTCTCGACCAGTGATCCGCTGATCTCAGAGAATACGCCCATCCACTGCTCTAGCGGCAACTCACGGATGAGTATTTGGCGGGGGTCGCGGATCTCCCAATCCTCGAGGGGCAAGGTTAAAACTTGGGTTGGGTCAATTTTCTGATAGCCGCGTACCTCTAAACCTTGGTCAAGATTCCCCTGTGCCAACGGAGTCAACCGAAAAATTGGCGGGAACCCCATTTGATGATAAATTTCCTCACAGTAATCAATTTTTTCGTCTAGTTCCAAAACAGAATCATAAACTGGCATCACCGAGTTGGCCCTTTTGGTATAGCCGTTTGCAAAACGAAGGAGCCAGCCGTCGTAGAGCAATTGCTGGTGGGCAGGCCAGGCGTTCAAGCCAGCTTCTTCGATTTGACGAATCTGAGCAACCGGGAGGTTCATTTGAGTTCGAACCCCATTTCAATCAACACTTCTCGTAGATGCGGACGCATCACATTCGAAACCCGCCGGGCGGTGTGCTCCGTCCAGCCATACTCGTCTTCGGGGATGGGGTCGGCTGCTGATACCTGCCGCCCGCTGTATATGCCGGTGGCGATCATCTGTTGATCGTAATTTTGCAGGTGGATATCTTCACCCTCAAAATTGTACTCTTCCCAGTGGAGCACCACATCCAGCGGCAAGCGTGGGCGAACCAGGGGTGCTTTGACGGGCCATCCCAATGTCATACCTACCAAAGGGAAGGTCAGGCGCGGCAAGTTCAGAAGCTTGATGACTTTGCGTGGATTATTACGAATAGCACCAATATAGCAAATGCCCAGTCCTAGGGACTCTGCCGCCAAGGCGGCATTTTGAGCTGCAATGGCAACATCTACCGCGGCCAATAAATAATTTTCAACCTGAGCGGCTTCTTGGGTATAGCCGCGGGCCTCACTCAGCCGGTTCAGGCGGCTGAGGTCTGCAACCCAGGTCAAGAAAACAGGGGCCTGGCTGATATGTTTTTGTCCACCGCAATATGCTTGCATTTGAGTCTGTTTTTCAGGACTCGTGAGAGCAACCACGCTAAACATTTGCAAATTCGAAGATGTTGAAGCCCGCTGTCCAGCTGTGACAATGGTTTCGACCATTTCGCGGGAAACAGGTTCGGGTTTATATTGACGCACAGAACCATGCTTGTAGATCAGGTCGAGGGTTGGATTATTCATTTCACCTCCTAAAGATTAAACTTTGCTTTCAATGGCAATTATACGTCAAAGATGGCTGTCACTTTGAAAGTGACAGCCATCTTTTTAAACTTCAAATCAATAAAAAACAATTAGATTATCAAACCCCAAACAAGAATTATCAACAAACCAATGAATTTAATATTGTTCACAATAAACAACGGACGATTTCCACAAAATGTACTTTTCCTTTCAGCCAAGTATTCCCAGATCCGAAAGAGGTGTGTTATCAATCCAAGAATGACGAATAATGGGAACCAAATGGGTTGTGGTAATTTGTCACCTTCAAAAGCCAGCAAAATCAGCACCAAACCAACCACAATATCCAAGGCCAACAGCAAATCATTTTTCAGTGAAATCCACGGGCTGCGCGATTGTTTAACGATATGGATGCCAATCGCTAAAGCCGCTGCTTCCCCGGCAACAACGAACCCAACCAAGGAGGAAACCACCTGTAAAGCGTTCATATATTTTTTCTCAAAACACGCTCCGGACAATTTCGGAGCGCTACAAAATATAGGCAAAAAATGGTCTCCGAAATAAACTGTCGAATTAAATTATAGCCTGAGTAATCACCAACACACCTCACAGTTTAGTTAGCCAAACAAAAAAAGACCAGCGCCGTCCAGCACCGGTCTCTAAGTTTTTGGGAAATAATTTTCCTAACGACCCCCTTTCAACTTCTCCTGAATTTTTTCAAGTCCCTCCCAATCACCCGCCGCGGCCAACTGGGCTTGCTGGGGCCAGGAACCCGGATGCATCATATGCAGGTTATTGGCATCCAAGATTTCATCCAATTTCTCTACAGAAGTTTCTGCTAGTTGAGCAAAGGTGGTGATGCCATTTTCATTGAGCAGGCTGGCAACCTTGGGACCAATGCCCTCAAGTTTTTTGAGATCATCTGGTTCTGCGGGAGATTCAGGCGCGGCTTCTGGTGGGGCTGCTGACTCTTCAGGTTGGCTGGCAGCCTCAGGTTCAGATTCTGCATCTGGCTCCGACTCCGGCTCGGTGTCAGCGACCTTCGCGGAAACTACTTCTGATTCTTCGTGTTGCGAATTTCTTCATGATGTTCCAATTCCGCGGCATCTTTTTTGCTAAACTTCGCTTGGATAATGAGGGCAATTGACAGAACCACTACGAAGATGATAAAAATCAAAAACCAGTTCCAATCTGATCCGGTGTTTGATTGGGCCATTAAAGAAAATAGAGATGAAAACATGCTTAACTCCTTGGGTAGATTTATTTGGATTATAGCTTATTTTTCAAATCAGAACGCACGTAAGATTTGTTTTTCTTGCATTGACCAAACAAATTTTTTCAACTTCTAATTGGCATATTAATCCTTAACTAAGTACAATTTGCTTCACCATTTTATGAAAGGATAATTTAGAAATTTGATGGAATTACAATGGATTGGAGTAATTGCGGCTGCTTGCACTTTTTTTGGGGTTTGGTTTGGTCATGTGACGGTGCGTAAGATCGAAGCCCAGGTTGAAAACCTCTGGTTGCCTATCGCATTGACCCTGGCATTGGGGTTAAGCCTTGAACTCTGGTCGCTGGTCACTACTCACCTTTTACTTTCAACGGTTACAGGAATCTTGGGTGTAACTCTGTTATGGGATTGTTTTGAATTTGTACGCCAACAGAAACGCGTCATCAAAGGGCATACGCCCGCCAACCCCAGCAACCCCCGCCATGCCCGGATTCTGAAAGAATTCAGGCCGCGACGACCCATGATTTACTTGACCGCGATCCAGTTGGACATCCCGTTAGTCCAGATGAAGCTATCCAACTGGTTACGGAGAAACGAGCATGAACACTTTTGGGTTTTTACTGGGTATTCTTACGCTTTTTATTATTGGCCTGGGTTTTATTTGGGTGATCCACGGTGAGCGCTATCTTGGTATGCTTTGGTGGCCTTATTTTATGGGATTAGGGATTTTGCTGGTAATTGGCTCCCTCTTCATTCATTCTGTCTGGGCATCGGCACTGACGGGCATCTTTGGAGGTTCTCTAATTTGGAGCTCCACTGAATTCAAGGAGCAGGCAATCCGAGCTGAACTGGGTTGGTATCCTTTCAAAGAAAAGAAAAATAATCCTCCATTTGCAAGCATTATCAAAAAATGGAAGGCGCCGCACTTGTAACCACTTGTAACCTTAGGTTACTTAGAGTTTTCGATCTTGCGGTATCTCAAATCACGAGGGCATTTTTCAGAGCAGTGAGCTCATCATCAAAACACCGTAAAACCATATCGACATCATCCCTGGTTAAGACCATGGGGGGTTTGATCTTGATCACATTATGAAAAGGGCCATCGGTGCTGAGCAGCATGCCGCGTTCTTTCATGCGACTCACAAACGCTTCAGCTTCTGCCGCGGCAGGGTCTAAAGTTTCACGATCTCGCACAAACTCGACCCCGATAAATAATCCCACGCCGCGGACTTCTCCAATCAGGGGGTGCCTTTCCATTAATGCGTCCAATCCATCCTTGAAATAAGTACCCAACTCTAAGGCATGCTGCTGCAATCCCTCATCCCGGATCACATCGAGGACGGCCAACCCAATCGCACAGGAGACTGGATTTCCGCCAAACGTGGAGAAGAACTCCATGCCATTGGAAAAGGAGTTAGCGATCTCACTGGTAGTGACAACTGCCGCCATCGGATGTCCGTTGCCGATCGGTTTGCCCATCACCACAATTTCGGGTACCACATTCTGCATCTCAAAAGCCCAAAAATGGGTGCCCACTCTCCCAAAGCCAACCTGCACTTCATCAATAATGCACACGCCACCAGCATCTCTCAACTGACGAAAAGCCGTTTCCAAATATCCATCTGGTGGAATAATCTGGCCCCCGCATCCCATCACTGATTCCGTGATAAAACCAGCAATGGGTTGATCCGCTTCAGCAATAACGCGGCCAACTTCCTTCCCATAAGCAAGACCCACATCTCGGCCATAACCTCTAAATTTTCCGCGGTAACCGTCGGGCATCGGGATGATATGCACCCAGGGTTCAGCTGTGCCGCGCCCTCCTTTACCCATAAATTTGTAGGGACTGATATCGATTAATTTGGAGGTGTGACCGTGATAAGCGCCATCAACAACGATGAAATCGCGGCGGCCTGTGTGAGTCATCGCCAAGCGCAAGGCCAGTTCATTGGCTTCACTGCCGGAGTTAACAAAGAAACATGTATCCAAGGGATCAGGCAAAGTATCACACAAGCGTTCAGCATATTCTGTCAGCCCATCATAAAGATAGCGGGTGTTGGTATTCAGCAAACCCATTTGGTGCTGACCGGCAGCCACAACCTTGGGATGGCAGTGCCCCACATGGCAGGGATTGTTGACTAGATCGAGGTAGGGTCGCCCGCGGTGATCAAATAGGTATTGCCCTTGACCGCGCACCATTCTCAAGGGTTCGTCGTAGGCGATTGACAGTGAAGAACCGATATGCTGATTTCTTTTTTGGAGCAAGGTCTCCACTGAGTATCCACGTATTGGGAAAGGCACCAACCCCGTACCTGTTGCCAATTGATTACCCGCCTCTGCCGGATCAATCTCATAAAGATGTTCAAGCAGCGACCAGGCACGCGCCTCGGTCACAAACCAATTGGGATGCTGCGGGTCAATTTGGCGGCGCTCCGCCGCGATGGAGACCGTGGTAGTCAACCGTCCACAAATTAACGGGAACAGCACGGCCAACTCTTCAATTTGGAGCGGACGAATACAGTGATATCCGGTAACAATCTCGGCACCTATCGCCAAAGGTTCGGCTTGATCCAACATGGCGTAAGCCAGCGAGATTGCCAATTCCACGATCGTCGGATTGTAGATACAATCCCCAAAATCGAGCAAGCCAGATACTTTGCCGTCACGCAGCATCAAATTCTCATCATTGGCATCCGCGTGGATCAAAGAGTGAGGTAGATCTGCGAGATGAGGCTGCGCACAAGCCGCATACAGGTGAAACATCCACTCAGCAATGCGGCGTCTTTGGTGATCGCTCACCAATGCGACCTTGCTGCGATGCTGGTTGGCAGTGGTCAAATCCCAAGGATGTGTTCTGTGAGATACCGGGTGGTCAAGCTCTGAGAGGGCTGCATCAACCAGAGCGAGTAATTTCCCAAGCTCTCGAAGCTGCTGTTGCTGAGGGAAATCCACTTCTCCCCACGGCGTACCCTTTACAAATTCGAGCAAACGCCCTCGAAGACGAGTGCCAGGTGAAATCTGATACGTCGCGAAGATTTCACCTGAATTTGTGGGGATGATGCACGGCAGATCAACATCTAAACCCGAAGCCAGCAAATGTTCCATCGTTTGATATTCCAGATCGATCAATTCCTCTGTGACAATCTCATCCGCTAATTTAAATACATAACGCGCCCCACTTTCAATTTCTATCAGGTAATTCTGGTTTTCACCAGGCAGTCGTGAGATTTCACCAATTTAAATCAAACTCATTGGCTAAGAGTTCGGCGATTTGATCGTGATTTGGATTTTGCAGATCATTATTCAATGGAAAAACTCCTGTTTGGCAAATGTAGCGGTTTTATTCTGAAAGCACGCTCTGCGTACACCGCAGCTTGCGGCGGGGATCGGAATTTTCAAGGTTTTGCTTCTTTATTACTTCTTTTTGATATTAAAGTACTTACCTGGCAGTTTTGATGAAACCCTTTTATGGGACACGGATTGACCCAGATTTTCACGGATTTAGAGGTTAATAACAAAAAATCCGTGTTTCTCCGCGTTCATCTGTGTCCAAATTAAAACTGTCGGGTAGCTAGATATTAAATTATCTGAGTATATCCCCAAACACGGAAATTAGCACCAAAGACTAATAGACAACTTATGTTACAAATAATAAGATGAATATACAACAATTACATAAGAACTGAATATTGAAGTGTAAGGAGGTTATCATGTCGAAAAAAGCTCATTCACGAATTCTTTTGATAAGCATTCCTCTTCTTTTGAATTTGCTCATCATTGTTGGGGGAGTGGTGTTGGTGCCGACCCATGCGCAATCTGAACCACCTGATGGCACAATCATTCCCGACTTGGAGGGAACCTCCCCTACACCTGAAGAAATCTCGCCAGCCGACAATCCCCCTCCCCCCGATGAATTACCTGACGCGCAAAAATTGGGGGAAACACCCGCGTTGAATCCTGTAAAATCATCCTTCATCGTCACACCTACGATCTACCTAAAAGCACGGGAGTTTCAACCATCGAACCAGAATGCTTTAGACGCAGAAGGATTACAACAACTGGCGAGTGAAGGGGCTGACCGCGTCCACGTGCTGATACAGCTTGACTTTATTCCCCGTGATCAAGCCAAAGCAGCGTATGCGGCTCAAGGATTGCAATTACTGGCCTACGTACCAGATTATGCCTGGATCGCTTCGGTATCAGCAGATAGCCCGGATTCAGCATTGGCTTTGCCCGGTGTAACCTGGGTCGGTGAACTGACGACTGACGACAAACTCGACCCTGCGATAAATGCAAATCAATGGAACTCCTGGAATCTGGCTCCCAGTGGCACTGCCGCGGTCTATGTTGCGATCCACAAAGACGAAAACCTGCAAACAGGACGCCGTCTCGCTGAGGCGCATGGCGGCCAGGTGACCGGCGAAGTGATCGGCATCAATTTACTCATGGTTGAGATGCCCCAAGGCAATATTCGCGCTCTGGCAACCGAGGATGCAATTCAATGGATCGAACCGGCTGCACCCCCGCTTGGTGAGGCAAACGATGGGGTCCGCGAACAGATTGGTGTAAATGTTGTCAATGCTGCACCCTACAATTTGGATGGCACCGACATCGATGTGCTGGTGTATGACAGCGGACAGGTCGGCACGCATGTTGATTTTGGCAGCCGTCTCACGAACGCCGATGCTGACAGCGTGAGCTATCACTCTACTCATGTTGCAGGTACCATTGGCGGTGACGGCAGCAACAGTATCTCTCAAGGGGGTACCGTGCTGCAATGGCGCGGGATGGCTCCCAGCGTTGACCTGATTTCTTATGGAACCCAAGGTTATGGCGCCGGCGATATCCTTTTTTATAACAATGTTCCCGATATTGAGGCTGACTTTGCTGCTGCTCAAAATTCCTTTGGCGCAGATTTAGCCAACGGGAGCCTTGGTTCCAATATCTATGACAACGATCCAGAAGATTGCTGGGTTATGGGGAAATATGGCTCAGCTTCGGTGCTGCTTGACCAGATCATTCGCGGCGGCAACGTAGTTGTGGGGCTTGGCGACCGTTACATCACGGCCTGGGCAGCTGGCAATGAACGCAATAGCCCCGGCTCTTGCAGCGATACCTACAACAGCACCGCTCCACCCGCGGCAGCTAAGAATCCGATCCATGTCGGTGCTTCTAACACAAACGATAATTCCATCGCCGCTTTTAGTTCCTGGGGTCCCACGGAGGACGGCCGGCTCAAACCCATCGTGGTCGCGGGCGGCGAGCAGATCGGAGGAGATGGAGGCATCAAATCAACAGACAACAGTCCGGTCAACACCTATCTCGTTTTACAAGGCACTTCCATGGCCACACCGGCGGTCTCAGGCGGCATCGCCCTGATGCTCGAACACTATCGGGATGTATACAACCCCAGCGTGAATTTTTGGCCTTCAACCGCCAAGGCGATCCTGATGCAAACTGCGGATGACTTTGGCAACCCCGGACCGGATTATCAGTGGGGTTACGGCCAGGTCGATATTCATGCGGCGGTTGATTTAATCTCACGGAAGGCTTTTCGTGAAGAGAGCATCAACGACGATGAAATCGATGTGTTCAAATTCATCGTTCCTCCGGATGCTGACGAAGTTCTCGTCAGCCTGGCCTGGGATGACTTCGAAGCTACATTCAACGCGAACCCCGCGTTGATCAACAACCTGGATTTAGAGTTGGTCGCCCCCGATGGCACGCTCTGGCGGCCTTGGAGACTTAACCCTGGCAGCCCAGCCAGCAATGCCACCCGCGGAATTGACACGCTCAACAATCAAGAGCAAGTTCAAGTTTTCAACACCGATGAGGCTGTTGCCGGAACATGGCTGGTACGCGTAAAGGGGACCAATATTCCCCAAGGGCCGCAATCCTATTCCCTGGTCTGCGAAGGCTGCCAACCCCTAAATATTGGCGTGTGTCAGGTAGAAATTAGCGGTACAACCTTGGCAGCCAATCTATCCCCAGAAACCGAAAATCTTTTCATCGCAGAAAATCTCAGCGTAGATGAACTAGCCACCCTTCAAACAGTTCGTGAATTCGTCAGCATCGGCGATATCTGGCAGCGCTCATTGGAGGCGAAAAACGATCCAGCAAAGGATGAGGCTGCAGCCGAATATACTGCTGGCCTGGAAACCTTTGAGACAGCGATCAATCAAGAACCTGAAGCAGTGGTGGCTTTACTAGATACCCTGCGTGGACCCGCCCTCGACTTGGCTATGGATGAGATCACACAAGCCATGGAACAGCTTGCAACACTCAAACAGGCACCGGCAGAAACTACGCCGGTAGTTCCCGAAGCTGAACTGGCCGCAGCAGAAGCACAGCAAAACATAGAGCAAGCCAATCGCGCCCAGGCATTTGCATTGCAGGTTTTCGAAATTCAACTCGAACCTCCGGTGACCCATGCCATGCCCAACAATGTAAGCGCACCGAATGCAGACCTTACCGTTGGTAACGGCTGTACTTACAACACGATAGCAGCCGCAATTTCCGCTGCCCAACCCGGTGATCGATTATTGATTGAAGGCGGCCGCACCTTTGTAGAAAACTTATCCATCGGGATTGATCTAACCTTGGAAGGCGGCTACAACGGCTGTGCAACAGGCTCGACAGCTGCCACCACTATCAACGGAAATGATGCTGCTAGAGTAATTACGATTTCCGGAGACGGTGTTGATGTCACATTAGAGAACCTGATCATCACCAATGGCGCCACCGTCGGGTTTGCTGGTGGTGGAGGCGTCTATTACTACTCTTCGCCAATCGCTGGCACCCTTAATCTGACCAATGTAGATGTGTACACCAATACATCTTTTGTTGGTGGCGGTTTATTCATTGGTGAGAATAGCCAAGTGATTGGCACGAATGTAGATATCTATGAGAACTCTGCCTTAGGCGGTGGTGGAGTCTATCTAAGCGGAGGTCGGATTGAGCTTAGTGGACCTTCCGCTGCCTCCAACAGCTATATTCGCGATAACCAGGCTGCTGTTGGCGGGGGTGTTTACGGTACCTATTATGGCACGCATGCCCCTCTTTTGAACCTTCCCAGTAACGTTGACATAGAAAATAATACGGCACTAATTGGAGATGGTTGGGGAGGCGGGGTATTTATGAGCGAGGGTACGGTCTCGCTGGCTGATGGTTCGGATATTATGTTCAATGAAGCCATTCTGGGAGGTGGAACTTATCTATTGACCAGCACCCTGACGATTGCTACCCCAAATTCAGAGATTGGATATAACACTGCTTCTGGAGAAGGAGGGGGTGTCTATGCTCAGAATAGCTATATCTATTTGAACCAAGATGCCGAACTCTTTTTCAATGAGGCGGGCACGGACGGAACTGGGTCCGGTGGTGGTGCTTACTTAGACGATAGCAGGATTTACAGCCGCAAATCCAGAATTGAGCACAACTCCGCCGGCACTTACGGCGGCGGTATCTATGCTGGCAATTCATCAATTGTGGATATAGACCTGGGCGATTACGCTTGCGCAGATGTGCGCTGTAGCCGCGTATCTAGCAACACCGCGACATCTTATGGCGGCGGCATCTATGCTGCTTCCAGCGATATCTACTTAGATAACACTTTCGTAGAAAACAACACTGGTTTTTACGGAGGAGGTATTTATCTTCGAGACACATCCAGTTTCGGCGCGATCAACAATTCTCTTTTTGCTCGCAATAACGCAACTGCTGGAATTGGTGATGCAATGCGGATTAATGCGAGTGCAAGTGTGACCGGCAACGGCAACACATTCGCTTATAACGATGCAGGGGGTGCCAGCACAGGAAGCGCCGTTGATTTAGCCAGTTCCACCCTTACGCTTGGGTGTTCAATCATCTGGGGGCACAATTCTAGTATTAACTCAGCGAGCCAAAATGTTAGCCACTCAGATATCCAGGGGGGATATGCCGGTTCATCCAATATCAATGTAGATCCGCTGTTTGTGAATGCTGCCGGCCAAGACTATCACCTCCAAAATGTGAGCCCGGTGATTGACCAATGTCCTTCCTTTACCGGTATGGACAGCGATTTCGAGAATAATCCACGACCCATTATCATTTCACAAGCTGCTTCCCCCTATGATATGGGAGCGGATGAAGCCACTGGTACTGCACGTGTAGGCATAAATGGGGCTTGTGCCTATGGCACCATCCAACAAGCAGTCGACGCCGCCAACGATGGTGAGGTTATTCGAGTGTCGGCTGGTGTCTACTTTGAAAATCTAGATATCGAAGGCAGATCCCTCACCATCGAGGGAAATTACAATAGTTCCTGTACTGCCACCGGAGGCGGGACAACCCGCATCGAGGGCAGCGCACATAATGACAGCACATTTGCCTTCGAAAACAGCACCGTCACCCTGCGCAACCTGGAAATCACCTGGGGTGGCGGCTCCTTTGGCGGCGGCATCCAGGCATTAGTCGGCAGCCAGATCACATTAGATAACGCCGATGTTTTCAATAACAACGCTGCCTATGGCGGCGGCATATACGTCAGCACGGATAGCACGGTCACTACGGATAACGGTTCAGTAATCCGCAACAATAATGCTTCCTTATACGGTGGTGGAGTTCGTGTTTGGGGTCAGTTCTATGGCAATGGCAACTACTCAGATATTTATGAAAACTGCGCCCCTCACGGTGGTGGCTTTGACGTCCCCGGAGGAGACTGAACCTAAACGCTGCTGACACCTATCTCAACCAGGCGGTGAACGCCACCAGCCAGGGGGGTGGTATCCGCGTGATTTCTGGTGGTGAAGTTAACCTTTCGAATGGCGCGTTTGTGTATTACCTTAACCAAGCCTATGATGGCGCTGGTATTTACGCCAATAACAGCCAGGTTAAACTTGTCTGGCTATGCAACGACGCTCAGGGATAATTTTGCCGCCCACGATGGCGGGGCAGTTTATCTGACCAACGGAAGCACACTTCAATCAACGAACGCTAATATCGGCCAAACGGGCTCCAGTCTGGCGAATGAAGCTCAACGCGGCGCGGGGATATATGCTTCAGGCAGCACAGTCGAATTCACCGGAGGCTATATCATCAACAATATCGCGACGGTCAGCGGCGGTGGCATTTACGCCAGTGACAGCACCTTGACCCTGATAGGTGTCCAGGTGGGTGGGACGGATCCCAATCAAGCGAACCAAATCGGACCCAGCGGCGGGGCTGGTGTGGGTTTCTATCTCACGAATGGCACCCAAGCATCATTCGAAGACACCCTGGTCACCAGCAATATCTTCCAAACAACAGGGACAGCCTATGGTGGTGGCGCTTATCTCAACAATGGCAGCATCCTTACCCTGATGAACAGCGCCGTTGAAAATCATCTAGCGCCTTCAACCACCTCCGGTTTAGGAGCGGGCATCTATGCCAATGACAGCACCGTTACCCTGGATAACAGCCAGGTCATCAGCAATACAGCTGGGCGTTTGGGAGGCGGCCTGCGCTTATTGACCAACAGCACGCTTAACTTGTTGAATAACTCGTCGATTGCAAATAATCAAGTCCTCGCGGGCGAAGGTGGAGGAATCTATGCCAGTTCCAACTCAAATATCAATATAGACAATGCCAGTCTGGAAGATAACGTTGCCAGCACCGACGGCGGCGGAATTATAACACTACCGGTACACTAAACGTAGCCCGGTCAACTTTCCAGAGTAACACCGCTCAACGCGGCGGCGCGATCTTCCAAACAGGGGCTGGGGCTCAATCCGAGATCGAGAACAGCTTGATCCACCACAATACTTCTACAACGGGATTTGGCGCCGGTATCCGCACGGAAGATGGGGTGTTTACAGTAACGCATGTCACGCTGGCGGACAACCTGGGTGGCGCGGGTTATTCTCAAGTGAACACCCTCGGGTCTGCTAACAATAGTATTGCCTGGGGAAATGCATCAGGCGGATTTTGGGTTGCCAGTGGAACCCTCAATGGCGTATGCAGCCTCGATCAGAGCGGCAACGCCGGACCCAATACCAATCCTCAGTTTGTAGATTCAGCCAGCGAAAACTACCACCTGCTGGGTGGATCGCCCGCGGTGAATGCCTGCGCCAGTGGTTTGCTCACCGATTTGGATGGCATCAGCCGGCCATACGGAAGTAATTTTGATATGGGTGCTTACGAGTATACGGCGGGTGTCACCTTCACCCCAGATCACGCTGGCAGCGGACAACCTGGAATTACGGTGAGTTATGTTCATACGCTGACCAACACCGGCGCTAATTCAGATACCTTTACGCTGTCGGCATCGTCCAGCCAGGGTTGGAGTGTGACGCTTGATCCCGTTGGACCGGTCGCCCTCACAAGCGGGCAATCCACAACGGTCTTCCTCACGGTCACAATCCCTGCGGGAACACCATTCACGACCCTAGATACGACTACGGTGACCGCGACGTCGAGTGTTGACCCCACATTGTCGACCTCCGCAACCGATACCACACTGGTAGTGCCGTATGGTATCTACCTGCCAGTGGTTGTAAGGTAGTTTATTCATTCCCAAACATCTCACAACAAAAGATCTCCGAGATTTTGAAAAACTCGGAGATCTTTACATGGTCGATATGTCGCACATTACGGTGTGCTCTTCCTATTTTCTTTTCTCCATCGGATTTTTTGCCTCTTCATTCACAATTAACTGAAACACATCGGGGCGGGCATAATGCCCAACGACGTCGAAATCGAGTTTCGAGCGTACGATTTCATTCTTATCCAAATCGGCGTATAAAATCCCTTCGGCACCGTACAACGGTCCAGCGATCACTTCTCCCAAAGGTGAGATGATGGCACTGCCGCCGCGGCACAGTTCTTCAGGTTGGGATTCCAACTCAGAGTGAGATTGCAAATCCTCGGGGTACATCGTCTTGGTGACATACTGGTTGCAGCCTAAAACGAAGCAGCGTCCCTCGAGTGCGATATGCTGCAAAGTGGACTGCCAGCTATCCCGGGCATCAGCGGTAGGTGCCAGATAGATTTCGACTCCCTTGCCATATATGGCGGTGCGGGCCAGGGGCATATAATTTTCCCAGCAGATCAGGCCGCCGATTTTCCCAAGGGGCGTGGGCAAAACCGTGAGCGTGCTGCCATCTCCCTCCCCCCAGATCAAACGTTCAGAGCCGGTCGGTTTCAATTTGCGGTGCTTGCCAAGGATGGCTCCATCCGGCCCAAAATAGAGCAGCGTGCAGTAAAGCGTCCCGCCACTAAACTGGATGTCGCGTTCGATGACGCCGATCGCCAGATAGACCCCAGCTTCTCTGGCAACGGCGCTTATAGTTTCGGTTGCTTCACTGGGGATTTGGACCGAATGCTCCCAATACCTTTGCCAGAGTTGACGGCCTTCGGGCGTGCGGCTGCCCACCACCATCCCAAAGCTCAGACCGCGCGGATAAGCCGGGATGAAGGCTTCGGGAAAAAGCACCAACTGCGCGCCTTCAGCCGCGGTTTCATGGATCAACTTACAGGTTTTGGCGACCGTGGCTGCCCGGTCGAATAAAAAGGGTGCAGCTTGCACCACGGCAACTTTAACGGATTTCTTTGAATTTTCCATTTGCGATCTCCAAGAATTGAAACCTAGGGAGGGTAGGTATTGGGATTATATCAATGAAGAAGGGCATACTGGGTGAGATGATCAGCGATCCTTATTCGGCCAATACACAATTTGAAAAATTATGAGAATTGGCGCATACCCAAGCCGGTTTTTTTATTTGGAATTTTTAGATTGCTACTTGACTTTGATTGATTTATTTTCTATGCTGGGTAAAGGAGTTGATTGAGAGCATTAAAATTTAATATGGAGTGAAGATGAATGTTCGACTTGGAGGATAAAGATGGTTGATAAGAGGGAATTTGTCCACGAAGAAGCAGGGTTGAAGCGCCCGATCTACTATACGGGAATGATGCTGACCGCGGAAGATTTCGAAGCGGAGCAAAATTACTTTCTGGATAAACTGCGGCAACATAATCGCTATTTGCATGGCTGGGGGGTGGTTTGGGGGTTTGAAGTTTTTATACAGGGTGGGATGGTTGTGGTCGAACCTGGCTTCGCGGTTGATTGTGCTGGAAACCAACTTTTGCTAAGTACCCCCTTGGAGTTAACCTTGCCCGGCGAACAAAGGAGAATTTATCTCCTTGCGGCGTATGAAGAAAAAAAGATCAATCCTGTACATATACCCGGCGAACCCTCTCGCACAGAAGAAGATTTGCTTGAGATGTCTCGTAACCAGGAGATATGCCAGCTCTGGTTTTCAGATATTGATCCCAGCGCAGTTCACGGTGATAAAGGGCCGGGAACGCCCGGATGCGGGCTTCAACACCCTTTACCCATCGCGAGTTTGCGAAAAACTCTAAGGGGTTGGAGCGTGAATTTACTCTCGAGACGTTAGAAAACAGATACTTTCACATATTCAACAAAAGGGTTAGATCAGCACACCCTTCATTAATTTATCGGCCTAAACCAATATCACGAAATTCCTCAAAAACAGTTCGCCACCAGACACTTGTATCGGACACAGATTTGCCCAGATTGCACGGATAAACGCCTGTTATGGCAATCCGTTTTATAGCTGCTGTGCGCTGTGAGAATCAGATTTCAGGAACAGGTGCTTTGGATCAACTAGCAAAACAGCAAGCATCTGTAGTAACTGTGCGATCTGTGTCCCTTGTTCTACGGCTCTGAATAAGTGTCCGGCAACCAAAATACTGCGAGAAAAAACAATGACAAACAAAAATGATCTTCAAGAAAAGCTGGCTATCCAAGAAGCAATCCTTGCCTATTATCACGAAGGCCACGTACAATACGACCCTGAACTATATGCCAAAATTTTGCATCCGGAGTGGAAGTTTTTCCTGTTTGAGCGTGGTGAATTGAAAATTGTAGACCGGGATGAATTCTATTCATGGTACGCCCCAGAAAAACGAAATCCTGAATTAGTGTGGGAAACCGAGTTTTACAGTATTGACATCACCGACGATCTTGCAGCTGTCAAACTCAGATTAGAGAATCAGATCGTCCGATATATTGATTATCTCAATATGATGAAAATAAATGACCAATGGTGGATCGTCCACAAATTGTCTTATGATGTACAGAAAAAATAGCCAGCGTTGATTGGTTCGAGATATCCCAAACTGAAACTACAAATATTGCGAAAAGGAGGTCGGATGGACTCGGCGGATATGATTTCAAATGAAGAAATTCTCCAATCTTTTGTGGTTAATGGGGATCAAAATGGGAAAGTAGTGGTAAATCAAGTGCTGCTGATGTGTGGAATTTCAGGGTTTCGCAAGGCATAGGCAGAAGGGAAAAGTAAAATGCAAACGAAAGTCCAATTTTTAAAATCAAATAATTTAGTACTCATCCTTTTTCTAGGTTTGATATTTTCCCTGTCTAGCTGTGCTAACACACCTGGGTTATGCCTGGAAAAACCCTATGTTGATCTATCGAAAATTGCTGATTATGTCAAAAATGACGAATTGCCTTTTCAATTTCCCCTGGATGCTGTTGGCAGTGAAACCACGTCTTCGTTCACACATTTTTGTTCCGGCAGCAGCGGGTCTGAGTCTAAAAAAGAAATATCATGCGGCTGAAGATTTCTTCCACCCCCCTGGAACACCTGTTTATGCGATGGCCAATGGTAAGATCAGTTTCTCAGGTCCGATGGGGGGTTACGGTTGGTTGATAATCGTTGACCATCCGCAAGCCAATCTCTATTCTTTATATGGGCATCTCAGCCCCAGCCGTTGGCGGCTCAAATCGGGAACCGTAGAAAAGGGGGATCTAATTGCCTATTTGGGGGATTCGCATGAAAACGGCGGCACTCAAGAGAATCCATTGGAGCCTCATCTTCATCTTGGCATTCGTGCCGGCCAGCGAGAAAAATATCCGGGGAGGGGAGAGTGGCGCTGGCAGGCTGGATGGATTAAACCCTGTCCTACGGATTTAGGTTGGCTGCAACCCTCTTTCATCATCGCCTCTCAAGAAATCCCAGAGGGGGGCTATTCGGAACCAAATGCTAATTTTCTAACCAAATGGGGGGTTGAACTTCTGTTCGGCGGATTTTATCTGATTTGGGGCATCGGTATCCTAATCTATGCAACCAGGAGGAGAAAAACCATTTTGTTATTCATCACGGGGGTGGTATTACTGGCGGCTGATTGGTTTTTCTATCGAGATGGTTGGAAAATGAGCCCTGTACTCTTCCCCTTAGCGCTACTTTTATTATTTACTGCGATCTATCTTCAGGTACAAGGTTCAAAAACACTGAAATCAAAGGAGAATATTCCATGAGTTCAACCTCAGTCATGTTTCGCATTCTAAATCCTATCATAGGCCTTCTTGAAATCACCCCTCCGCAAAGGGGGTGAGTGGGCAAATAATGATCACTACTTTTAGGTAGCTAAATCCAGATAGGGGTGGGCACAAACATGCACCGATAATCCTTATTCGATATCCCGGTACATTTCAATGCGGCGGAAGGCTTCAAGATAGCCAAAATCTTGGAAAACGGGCAAATGAGGGTCGTCCTCAGCAATATTTTCAATATGCGTATCCAGAATGGGGTATTTATTATGCAAATTCGCCAGCAGCACGTGGGCTACTTTCTGGGGATCGCCGGTTTCTGTATACAGCACAAAGTGGGTGAGATAAAATTTTTGCTTGCGGAAAATCATCCAACCGCGATGGCCATCGGGGAGTTCACAACGGATCCCTTGGGCATCGCTCGCATGGATATAGGTGTCGGGTTGGTTGGTCCATGGTAACGGTTCAGGATATCCAGCTAACAAGTCAATGGCTGGGTTCGCATCCAGCCATTCGATTTGACCCGCTGGAGTAGCGTAATCCCCATTCGGCGGACGGCGCATAATCAAGAGTTCGCGGGTTTCGCAGAAGCCAAGTTTTTTAAAAAGTGTATGGGCGGGAACGTTGTCTTTGATCACTTCGAGGATGATTCGCTTATGACCGACCTGGCACGACATTTCTAAAAGATAACGCGTCATCCCTTCACCGGTACCCTGCCTGCGTTTGACGGGCAGCACCCCCAAACGGGTAACCCACGAGCGTCCATCACGCACGCCAATCATATTAATCCCTAAGATCTGCTCTCCTGACCTGGCTACAACCGAACGGTCCATATCCACATCGTAAATTGCGATATATTCCCGCAGGCGATCTGCATTCAACGGCATGGGGACCATATAATCTACCCGTGTTTGATTGTAAGCATCCGTCAGCGATTGAATCGAAAACTGGCTGGCTGGCACCAGAGTTGGCAGCTTGAACGTTAACTCGATTTTTGAGGTTTGGCAGTCCGTTGAATTTCCACCCACGAGGGTTGTTCCTTTGATCGGTGTGATGGTCAATCAGCTTGAAAATATTGGTTAACGGTATCGGTCAGCAGATGAATATCCACAGGTTTGCCAATATAGCCATTGCAGCCGTAAGCTGTGACCATATTTTTGGCAGTTTCTTCAGGCCAGGCCGTGACAACCACAATGGGGACATCTTTCAGTTCTGGCATATTGCGGAAATATCGCACCAGAGTTTGCCCATCGATATCGGGAAGGCCTAGATCTAATAAGATCAACCCGGGTGGATTTTCTGTGGCCATATCGAGGCCCTTTTCCCCCGTATTGGCCCAGAGGACGTCATATCCACGGGCACTGAGCACCTTACGGACTAAGGTTGCGTTATCGTCGAGATCTTCTACAAGCAGGATAATGGGTTTTGCCATCTATTTTTGTACCGCCATATTCTTTGAATACAGGTATATTTTGATTTCGTGAAATGGATAATAGCATGCCCACAAAGCAGCGTCAATTATTTAGCTGCCCTTCTAACAATACTGCAAGTTTCATTATTTTTAACCAAAAAAACCGCAGGTTTTCTCCCGCGGTTAAATTCAGTAATTCAAATTTCTACTCAAGCCAGCACACCGGTTTTGTGGAGGTGGCCCGATATGCATCCTTAAACGTAGTTCAGGATGCAGTGTTATCCAAAACCGAGATCCATTGAATTTGTATTTTCAAGTTCAGGTGCTTTGACCCAAGTTCCTCAATTCTCGAGATACATCCTTTAAGGCTAGATCTCTTTCCGTTGTCGGCGCCTGACCAAGGAGAGCCTGGCGAGTGTCCAGCAACTCCTGTAATCGAAGCCGTTTTTCCGATTGATCGGTGATGAGAGTATCAAAATCTGGCAAGATATCTTCTGCATCTCGCACCGGACGAATAAAGTAGCCCGAAAGACCGACCATCGCTGCCCCCACTCCAGCAAAACTCATTAAGAGCCCCATCCCAGCTCCAGGTCCGGTGCCAAAAATCGGACCAAAGATATTAGATAAAACTGAACTTGAGGTCATGGCAGGTTCCAAGACAAAATCTGCTAAAGTGCCCGCGATAATGGGAGCAATCGGTTGTGAAAACCAGGCAATCAATCGACGGGCCGAGAAAACGCGTCCCTGAACATCGGGAGCCACCTTAGCTTGCCAAATCGACTGGTTTGAGGTGTTGATGAGGGGAATCAGCATCATCGTAAAAGCCATAACTGGAATCCACCCCGGTAATCCGGTAGCAATTCCCAACATCATAGATGAGAAACCACTGAGAATCCACCCGCCTAACACCCCATGGACACGACGGGTAAATCCACCCCAAGCACTCATCACAACCCCACCAATGATGCCACCAACCGCTCCAGCGGTTTGCACTGCGCCGAACACAAGGCTGTTCTGATCCGTGCGCGCCAAAATCATTGGGGCTAACAGGGTAAAAGCAATCCCAGAGAATAAATTTCCAACGAAGAAAATCAATTGTAAGCCAAGAAGACTGGGCCGCTTAAAAATATATCGAAAACCGTAAACGGCTTCCTGCCAGATGCTGCCCTGACTTTTTTCACCTTCTTCTGTCTTTGGTGGCTGGGGAATGTAAACAATCAACAAAGCACCAATAGCGATAAAGAAGGTAATCAGATCGATTAACATGATCAAGGCAAAGCTGTCAATAGGACCGCTGATGTTGAATGCCAGAATCGTTCCAGCCAGCACGGGAGCCAACACACCCGGCCCTGCATCAATGAGTGACATCAAACCATTCGCCCGGCCAAATTGCTCTTTAGGCACCATTGTGCTGATCGCTGCTGAATAGGCGGGCCATTGGAATGTATTGCCCAAGCCATTAATTGCTGCAGCGACATATAAATGCCAAAACTCTAACCGACCGTTCGTGTACAAAATCAGGATTACGGCTGTTGATAATACAGCTCCCAAATCGCTGATCATCATCATCAATTTGCGGTTATAGCGATCGACCATCGCTCCTGCTATGGGTGAAAGCAGCAAGAACGGTGTGATGAAAGCCACCTGCATCATTGCCATTGCGGTGGCACTCTCGGTTTGTTTGTACATCCACAACGTCATCCCAAAACCAGTCATCGAAGATGCCAACACAGAGATGATTTGACCTACCCAGACTACACCAAATCCAAGCATGCCTGTTGGACGTTGTTTTTCACTCATTGAATGTCTCCATAAATCAAAGGCTTTTGCTGGCTTTGAAGGATCACCGGCAAAAGCCTCAGTTATTTTTATTGAGGTTGAGAAATGTCACTGCTAAGTATAGCCTATTTATGTACCAAAAGGCAGAGCTATGGGTTCATCTGCTGGAGGGCGTCCTCCACAGAAAGCTTACCATCTTCAATTTCTTGAAGGATCTGCATTTGAGTTTTAGGTTGAGGTGCTGGTTGAACAGATTGAACGACTGCTTTTATGGGAGGTGCTTCTACTTCGATTTGGGGTGATTCAGTTTTTACAAAATTTGGCGAACCAATTTTCAAAACCCCAGATACGCTTTTTACATTCACTTCGGGACCGCCACCAGCCACTTCGATCACCTGCTTATTACGCACCCCAGATTTACTTGTGACCGGCAAATTTACCTTTGCTTTTCCACTGACACTATTGATGCGGATTGTACAAGCTGCGTCTTCTGGGGTGATTATCGAGGTATTGCCCGAAACTGATTTGAAATCATAGGGACCTTCCACCAGGGGTGTTTCAATCACAACATTACCGCTAACGGTTTTCCCTACGATAGAGAGAATTTGCGATGAACTCACCTGCACCTTGCCGGAGACATTATTCATTTGCAGCGGGCCCACCAGATTTTCGGCTGTGATTTTCCCACTGACGTTGTTAAAATCAAACTTGCCCTGCAGATTACTCAAATCGAGAGCGCCGCTAACTCCTTGAACATCAATATCGCCCTCCAATCCATCGATAAGAATCTGGCTGCTAACCGAACTCGCTTTTATTGAGCAATTTTTCGGCACCCGGATAGTGAAATCAACTTTGCAGGGTTTATTGAGGCCAAACCAATTTTCCATTGAGTTTTCGTGTTTTGCTTCAGCAATCACCAACCCATCACTTTGTTGTTCGATATTGATCTGGATGCCCCGATTGCTGCCTGAGCCTTTGTGCTTGAGCGCAGTAACTGTAATCAAGCTCTCTTCCCCAACTCGAATATCAACCAGACCTCGCACATTACCAACTTTCAAACGAGCTGGAGACTCGACCTCAAATCTATGTTCAAATGTCTCAGTTGACATAATGGGCTCCTAAATTTTTTTGAATTCTTGTTTTATAATAAATCAATAATATTTATTATCGCGTTTTTTTTTGTACGCACCCGTTGCACAACGTCTTGAGTAGCAAGCCAGAAACATATTTCATCTTGGCTTAGCATGCTCATCGCTGTTCGTTAAAGGGGCGACTGAGTAGGTGAGGACAGTTATTCAATAAATACTTCGATATGCTCACCGTCTTCACCATCTATGACATCAACGATCTTGCCCGTCAAATTATCGCTGATCGCTTCATTGACGGCATCCATCAGACCCTCTACCTCGATATCTTCGGGAGCAAATTGGGCAGCAATATTCAATCCCGCATCCACCAATTTGAGCGGTAAATTGACGTTGACTTTAGATTTACCACTCGACATATCGGTTACGCGCACACGCAGCCAGCGCGCCCCGCCGGGAGGTCTGGTTGCTGGCAGACGTTTGGGTTTCTGGCTGGAGGCTGTCAATGCTTTAAGCAGCTTGGCCCCTTCGTCCGCCGTGATCAAACCTTCTTGGATCATTTTTAAAATTTTCAATCGTTCTTCAGCTGTCGTCATCCTCACACTCCTAGCAACACAAAATTGTGTAATTTTATCTTCAAATTATCCAATAAATACCTGAACGCGCTCACCATCATCGTCATCCACATCTACAAAGAAAGGCGTGCCATCTTTTGCGGAATCATCAAGAGCTTGCATGACCCCACTTAAGTCAACACCATCCATATTCGGGATGTGGTGCCCAAAGGTTTTCAAGCCCCAACCTGCAAAACGGATTGGTAATGGGAAACTGAAAGCAATCTTCTGCGGTGTCTGACCTGGGCGTTGGTGCACTCGAATGTGCAACCAAGGAGATGTGCGGCTGCTCCAAGCAAGCGCCATCACTAAGACACCCAACATAAAGGGGAACCAGGCGCAAGCAAACCAAAATCCAACACCGCTGGCTGCGAAGGCGGAATACATCAAAAGGCCGCCAATGACGGTGACACCAACACCGATCCACATGGGGATGACCCACCAGCGTTTCCATTTTTTGATTTCTTCGGGATCTGGTGGACTAGGGATCGGGTCGGGATGATAAATTTCATCAGGTTCTAAGACATCTTCGTACTGCTGTCCAATATCATTGGAGCCAAAATCGTCGGGAATCTCCTCATTGAAATTCGTGGGCGATTCCGTTAATACTGGGCTGGCTGCCTCCTCAGAGGAGGCACTCATTTCAGATGCATCATCCAGAGCGTCCAGCAATTTAACTCCATCTTCCGCGGAAATGGTCCCGTCCGCGATCATTTCCAATATTTTCGTGCGTTCAGATTCAGATGACATAATAAGCTACTTTCCGTCCAAGGCTGATAAAAGTTCTTCGGCTTGGTCCACACTAATTTTTTGATCCTGCAGCATTTGCAAAATCATCATGCGTTCTTCCTCACTAACTGGCTCTTTTGACTGCGATCTCATTGGGGGCGGGGTGATCACAACTTCATGACCAAATTGTCCAGAACGCTTCCGTTCTTTCCGGGCCTCCCGAGCTGCGGCAGTGCGTTGTTTACGTTCAACCTTGCGTTGAGTAGCAGCAATTTTGCGTTCCATTTTTGATTGGGCTCGTTGAGAGGCAGCTTCAGCCCTTTGTGCAGCTCGCTCCTTGGCTTGCTGCAAGCGCTCCTCTACTTTGCGCATCCGTTCTTCAGACATACCCGCCGCACCCAATGATACAGAAAGACCGGCCATTTGTGCGTTTAATTGCTCTTCGAGCATTTCCATCTGGGCTTCGATTTGGTGGGTGGTTTGCTCAACAATTTCATCTGCCAGTGAACCAATTTCAGTGCCGAAATCAACCTCAAATGTGTCAACATCGTCAAGTCCATTACTTTGGCTGATAATATCCACCCCACCACCCGCTGTTAATTTTACTGGCGCACCACCATCCCCCATCTTAAGTGTGTGAGATTTCTCCTTGACCGTCTCTGCACCTTTAGGGGTTTTGATACAAATACGCTGTGATCCGCACTCGATATCAAAACGGACATTTGAATCCGCAGGAATATTACACCGAATAGATCCAGCTGCCTGGATGGTATAAGTTTGCCAGGAAACTGGGGAAAAATCTACTGATGCGCTGCCACCTATCTCTGCGCTGATCCCGCCACTGATATCGCTCAAATGCAAATTTCCGCCGACAGCATCTAGAGAAACCTGCCCATCGACATCGCGTATCATGATATTTGAGCCAGCTTTTTCAACTTTTAAGTCACCACGCACTCGTTTAGCAATCACCCCGCTGCCCACAAATTCAAGATTCGTATCGCCCACATCTTGCACTAATGCGCTCGATCCAACCTTCTCAACAAACATTTTTTGGCGCACACGTCGAGCAGAGAAATCTGTTCCTACAATACCCACCTGGGCTTCCCCCACATCACGCAATAATAAATCTGTGCCCACTTTGCCAACCACAACTGCGCCATCGATGGACCGAAAACGAGCATTACTCCCCACTTTTTCAACTTTCACATCGGCTTTTTGGGGAACGTATAAGACACAATCGTTAGGGCAGGAAACTACAACTACCCCATTTCGTTCTTCCAGCACAATATCATTATCTGAGCTGGATTTCACTAAGATTTCTGCCCGATCCCAACCTTTTACTTGAAGATCGTTCCCAACATTTTCAACAACGATCTGGGGGACTTCACTGGTTTCGAGAATTTTCTTCGCCATTTTAGGATTCTCCTTCTTCAAGCCGCAGCATAGCATCCTCGTAAGAGATTTCTCCCTTTTCGAGAGCTTCGAGGATTTCACGCCGCTCTTGGTCTGATAGCCCCGAGGTATCACCCTCACCGGGTTGGTAACCCATCGCCCGAATAACTTCATGTAATCGGTTCCGAATCGTAGGGTAAGATAATCCCATTTCGGCTTCAACGCGTGTGATCTTTCCTTCGCAACGCACAAAAGTTTCTACAAATGTGAGTTGCTCTGGCGTAAGTTGTGAGAAAAATGCACCAGGTGCAAAGCGGCCCTCGATGGTTGTGTCACAATCACGGCAGTAAATTTTAGTGACGTTAATTTCACCATCACAAAGAGGACAATTCGTTGGGAGAGAACGCATTTAGGTTTCCTTTCTTGAACTAAACTTATTGTCTTTTTCTCAAGAATTTTCCAGATAGGCTATCCAAAGTTGTTATATCTCGGATAATTCTTTTATTTAGATGGAATTATACATCTGTTTTTAGAAAAGTCAAGTATATTTTGAAAAATATCAACTATTAAATGAATTTTATTAATTTTTTGATTGAATGTAAATTTCTCATTGTTATGAAAACCAGAAGTAAGAAAAATCCCCCAATTCTATTGAGGGATTTGGCTGTGGTGATATTTTGCGTTTTTTGTCAGGAATAAGCATTTTAGAAATAATCAGCAATTTGTCATTTACACTGGACGATATTGAATTATTAGCATTGCCAAGTTTAATTACTTTCAGGTTGCTAAAAGAACCCTTCTACCAATCGCCAAACCTGTGCCACGATAAAAGTCAAAGAAAAGCCCATCGCCAATGGCAGTAAAACCGAAATCCAGGTCCATTTTTTGCTGCCAGTTTCTTTAAAAATTGTGAAGATTGTTGTACTGCATGGATTGTGAAGCAGACTAAATAGCATCAGGTTGACCGCGGTCAACAAAGTCCAACCACCAGCGGTAAACAAGGCCATCGTTTCTGAACTTGATTCAAGCTCAAACATCACCCCTGCTCCCTCACCTACACCAGTCACACCCGTCACCAACACTGTCAACATCAGGATGGTTGGGATCACAATTTCATTGGCAGGAATAGCAACGATATAGGCCACAAGGATTACGCCATTCAACCCGAACAATACGCCGAGAGGATTCAAGAAATTGATCACATATTCGGCAATGCTCGTACCATTTATTATGATATTAGAAATCAACCAGATCGCTGCACCTGCAGGTAGTGCAAATACGATAGCCCGCCAGAGGACAACCAGCGTACGAGAAATTACAGAAGTATAAATTGTCTGCCAGATGCGCGGAGGGCGGTAAGGGGGCAATTCCAAACTAAAAGTAGAAGCTTCCCCTCGCAGTACAGTGCGCGACAATGCCCACGAGACGCCAAAGGTCGCGAACACCCCTAATACCGCAATCCCAACCACAGCTACCGCCGATATGAGTCCCCCCAATGGGCAGGAACCAGTGCGCCGAAAAACAAGCTGGCAATCAAAATCTGGGTTGGCCAGCGTCCATTACACAGCGCAAAGTTATTCGTAATAATGGCAATCAGACGCTCGCGAGGGCTATCGATAATCCGGGTGGCAACGACTCCGGCTGCATTACACCCAAAGCCCATGGTCATACTTAGTGATTGTTTGCCGTGAGCCCCTGATTTACGGAAGATATTATCAAGGTTGAAAGCCACACGTGGCAGATAGCCGAAATCTTCTAGCAAAGTAAACAACGGGAAGAAAATTGCCATAGGTGGCAGCATCACAGCGATAACCCATGCAGTGGCTAAATACATACCATCGAGAACCAGACCATCGATCCACCAAGGAATACCAAGGGTTGCAGAAACACTCTTTAATAATGGGTGGATGGTATCCAATAGCAGCGTAGCTAACATTGACGAAGGCAAATTTGCTCCGGCTATGGTCAACCAAAAAACGATGGTTAACAGAAGGAGCATTACTGGGAAACCCCATACACGGCTGGTTAGTATCCGATCCAGTGTCTGATCAAAGTCGAAACGCGGTTTCCCGTCGGGGCGGGTGACTGCCCGGTCAGCGATGCTGGCAGCATCCGTATATATAGATTCCATTAGATGTTCATGAAAATCGCCCCCGATCTCCCATCGCAAGGATTGCGCGGCGGCCAGGATATCATCTGGGGAAGAGATTGTTTGTTCACTCATATAAACTCTCCAACTAGGTGACCGATGGATTAACTCTTATCCATCGATCATTGATTACCAATTACTTGTAATTGCATAGAGCGCGCTTCCAAATCACCATGACTTAAATCGCCTAACTCTCCTTTGCGTAAAGCATCGGCGATACGTTCATCGCCATCTAACAGGCGCATAGCTACCCAACGAGCGTTAGGCAAATCTGGATATGCCTTTTTAATTTGTTGGGTTAGCTCTGTTACAGCTCTTTTGAGGGCAGGTGATTTATATTTAACGCGATAGGGTTTTCCAATCGTCTGTCCACTGGCTACCTCACTCACTGCAGCCAGGAGTTCGGGTATCCCTTCATTCTGGCGGGCAATTGTGGGCACAACAGGCACCCCCAAATCTCGAGCAAGCCTCCGTTCGTCGATATTTAAACCATGTCGTTTGGCTTCATCCATCAAATTCAAGCAGACAACCACGCGGTTTGTGATCTCTAATACTTGAAGGACTAAGTTCAGATTGCGTTCCAAGCGGGTGGCATCGACAACCACAATTGTGACATCGGGTTGTCCAAACAAGATGAAATCTCGAGCTACTTCTTCATCAAGGCTGGTAGCCAACAAAGAGTAAGTTCCTGGTAAATCCACTAACTTATAGTTGTTATCGCCGTACTTGAATCCACCTTCAGCCCGCGTAACAGTTTTTCCAGGCCAATTACCTGTGTGTTGTCTGAGGCCAGTGAGAGCGTTGAAAACAGTGCTCTTACCTGTATTTGGATTACCGGCCAGGGCAATCACAAAATCGAAATCCGTCATGTCGACGCCGAGCTTCTGGAGGGCTGCGGCGTTGTGGATCGGGCAAGTTTCGCAAGGGGCGGAAGTTGTATTCATATTTTCAGTCATACAGACACCTCTGTTTGGGGAATATTTTGTCGTGTTATGCGGATATTTTCGGCCTGAGTATCCCGTAAGGCGATCACAGCCCCTCGGATTCGATAGGCTATGGGATTTCCACTCGGACTGAACATTTCAACCTCGACTTCGGTCCCAGGTAATACACCCAAATCCATCAAACGACGCCTTTCAACTCCGCGGGTTCGTGGGGATATATTGAGCACTTGGGCCACCTCCCCTAATTTGAGGCTGCTGAGGGGCTCCCCCTCAGCATCTTCAACCGGTTGCTCTTCAGGTAAAGGAAAGACGGAAATATTGGCTGCAACTATGGGGGCTAATAAATGTTCATCACCTCCAGCCCAAAAACGGATCCGCTTTGGAGATGATTCGATCATGCGGACGATCTGACCTACGTGCAGCCCTTCGGCCACAATTTGAGCATAAACTGTTTCAGGTTCGTCTTCTAAGTGAACAATTTGAGCTGGTTTGTTGACATCCAGATGGATTAGTGGTGTTCGCTCGCGATAGATCATCTTCCCCTGAGCGGTTGGAATAGGGTCACCATGAGGGTCATGAGTAGGGTTCCCCAAACGGGCGGAGATCCGATCTAATTCTTCGTTACTATAACGATGTTCCAGGCGTTCGGCTTTATCGTGCCACTCCTCTTCCTCGAAACCAGTGGTATCTGCTAAATATCGTTCCAAAAGTCGGTGTGCACGGATGATCCGCAAGGCATAATCACGCCCACTGGGTGTCAGTCGGTATTGTTCGCCGTCAATTTGCAGATATTCTTGTTCTTCGAGGCGCTGAAGAATCTCAGCAACCACATTGGAGTTGACATTGAGGGCGCCAGCCAGGCTTTGTACTGTTGGTCGGCGATCGTGGATTTCGCATTGGTGAATATGCTTAAGAGCATCTTCACTGACCACGCGCTCCGTCATTTGGCTAGCCCGCTGCCAACGCCAAAATATTCCGCGTTCGGGCCAAAACACCCACAATCCTATAGCTGTTAGCAGTGATGCAATAATTAACGCAATTAATGGATTTGGCATATCTTTACCTTATTTCTATGATTTATAGATCAAATAAAGGGCGTGGAACAGATAATTCCTGATACAACGCCACTGAATTTTATTTTCGCTGACGGTATAGTTTGGGATCTACAACCGCCAACATGGCTGCATCATCAAGGCTGCCCCCCAAGAATTGATTGATCTTTTTCACATGGGGAGCAGGATCCGCCAGCATTTCATTGTAATTAACATCTATATATTGAAGATTAGACTGGCTTTCCATCCAGTTTTCTACCTGTCGAACGTGTTTGGCAAACAAATCGGCCAAGACTTCATCGTCGGTGGTGTTTTCTTCACCCCGGTTCGCAAGCATTTTTGCTTGAGACGCCAATATTTCTTTGATATTTCGACGCATAAATAATACACGGTATTCATAATCGGGGGGCATATGCACCAACAATGCACCAATTATTTTGACGACTTTTCCTTCGGCATCCGGAATCCAGGCGACATCGCCTTCACGAAGTTTCTTCGCCCTTTCAAATTCATAGTAGCCCTTAGGGTTATCTGAATCGGCCTCACGGATTTGATCCGTTAAAGGTGGAATACCGCCAGCCTCGAGCATCTTCATCGTCATCGATGTTCCCGAGCGAGGTAATCCAGAAACTATTGTAATAATTGGTTTCTTTTTGCGTTGAAAAAAGCGTTTCATAAAATATCCTTAAATTTAATAAAAATTAATTTGGTGAACCCGAGTTATTAGCCTGAGCTAACAAACTTCGCATGACAGTAATAGCTTGGCCGGGCAATTCCATCTGAGCGAGAGCTCCATCATCATCGCCTTCAACAATTCGGCGTCCCAATCCAGAATGTCGCCACATTTTTAAGTCTTCTTCGATGGGCAAACCGATTACATCTTCACGGTCAATTTTGCCATCAGCCATCACTATTACTCGATTGGTTTGGCGGGCAACCGCGGGATCATGAGTTACAACGATAAATGTAATACCTTGATCTTCATTCAACTCACGAATCAACTGCATGATCGCCCGTCCCGCTGACGAATTCAAGACTCCCCGTGGGCTCATCTGCAAGCACAAGAGAGGGATTATTTGCCAAAGCACGCGCAACGGCCACTCGCTGTCGCTGCCCCCCGGAAAGTTGATTAGGAAGATGACTTATCCGATCTCCAAGATCCACAATTTCAAGTAGTTCTTTCGAACGTTTGCCGCGCTCCCTTCGCCCAACGTACCCCATCATGGGGACTTCAACATTCTCACGAGCAGTCAGCGTGGGAATTAAATTATGAAGCTGAAAAACAAATCCAACCATTTTGGCGCGGAATTTATCTTTATTTCGGATTTTTTCCAAATCTTTCCCATCGATGAACACCTCGCCAGTTGTGGGTTTATCTAAAGCACCGAGCATATTGAGCAGGGTGCTCTTGCCACTGCCACTCGGTCCCATCACGGCAACTAGCTCCCCGGATTCTATTTTTAGATCAACGCCATCTAAGGCCCGAATTTCTTCACCATCTCCATAAATGCGGGTCAGGTTGTGAGTTTCAATCAAAGGATAAGAATTTCTATTTTCAGTCATAAGTTTTACCTAATAGGATGTCCGATAAAATTGTGGGGTTCTTATCTTTCAGTAATAATATCCACGAAGGCCGTCATGCCCCAACGGAGAGCGGGGGGGCTCTCGCTGAGCACCAGGATGACGGGGTAGTTGACGCCGGTCCCCGCCTCAGCTTTGGGGGCGATACGGAGCACGGTGCCGGTGAGCTCCAGCTCCGGCAGGGCGTCGAAGGTCACGATGGCGGTCTCCCCGGTGTGAATTTGCGCCACCTCGATTTCACCGAGATCGGTGGTTTCGATTTGAAGATGATCTAAATCGGCCAGCAGCAGCACCGGGCTGCCGGGGGCCAGCCACTCCCGGGGCTGGACATAAACCTCGGCGATCACGCCCGCAAAAGGAGCCACCAACTCCAGGTCGGCTAAGCGCGCTTGGGCTGCAGCCAGCTGCGTTTCCGCGTGGGCCACCTGCGCGTCTGCCAGGGCCACCTCGTCCGGGTCGGGACCATTTTGGTAGATCGCATAATCCCGCTGCCCTTGGGCGCGCTGGGCGGCCAGCACCGCCACCGCTCCCGCCTCGGGGCCTGCGAGCACCCGTTCCAAGTCCCGCTGCGCCTGCTCTAAGGCGGCCTGGGCGGTGCGCAATTCGGCCTCCGCCACGGCCAGATCAGTGGGATCCGGCGGGGTTTGCAAATCAGCAACTTTGGTCTGCGCCCGGTTGTAGGCTAACTGGTCCTGGGTGCGCACAATTTCAAGCCCCTTCAGCGCTTGCCGGAGCTGTTTGGCCACCGGGGTCACCCCCGCATATTTTTTTAGCTGCCCTGCAACGTCGGCGATCTCGGCGAGCGTCTGATTAAGTTTATGCGCCGCCAGCAGCAAATTGTCGTCCGCTTGCGCGCGCGCCGCGGGCGGAGGCACTTTCGTCAGGGTGGTCAGGGCCTTCTCCGCCGCCTCCAGCCGCCGGGCGGCCACCGCCACGGCCTGATGGGCTTGCGCTTCTTGCGGCTCGGTCTGCGCTAAATCTGCCAGGGCTTGCTCCGCCGTTTCCGCCGCTCGCAGTGCCTGGGCCGCCTGCAGCGCCGGATCCTCGTCGAGTTGCCTGCGGGCATAGACGGCCTGCGCTAAGGCCCACTCGGCCGCGGCCACCGCCGCCGCTTGCTGGGCGCGCCCTTCCAATTGGAGGAGCACTTGTCCGGCCGGGACCGCCGCCCCTGGGGCGACCAGCACCGCCTCGATCACCCCCCCGGCCGCCACGCTCAGCAAGGCTTCCTGCGCCGGCACGACCCGGCCGGTGGCGCTGACCGTGGGGCCGGCGGGAGCGGGGGCTAGGGGGCTGGTCGGCGCCGCGGTTTCGGCCGCAGGCCGGCAAGCCGTCCCCAGCAGCAGGAGCAGCAGCAGCCCGCCCCAGAACGCCCGTTTGATATGTAAGGTTTTCATCATAAATTCCTGGTCCCAATCGTCTCGGCCCAAGCCGTCACTCCAACTCGATATCGACAAAGGCCGTCATGCCCCAGCGCAGTTCTGCGGGGATGGTCTGCAGTTCCAAGATCACCGCAAAGTTGACGCCCGCCCCCGGGGCCGCTTTGGGTGCGATGCTGACCACGGTCCCGGCGAGGACCAAGTCGGGGAGCGCATCGAAGGTGATCACGGCGGTCTCACCCACCACGATCTGGGCCACATCGATTTCACCCAGGTCCGTGGTTTCGACTTGCAGGTGCGCCAGATCGGCCAGCAGCAGCACCGGGCTGCCCGGGGTCACCCACTCACTCGGGTTGAGATACACTTCGGCGACCACGCCGTCGAAGGGGGCCTTCAATTCCAGGTCGGCTAAATTCTCTTGGGCCGCGGCCAGCTGCGTTTCGGCGTTGGTCACCCGCGCTTCAGCCAGGGCCACATCGTCGGGATCGGGGCCCTGTTGGTAGGTCTCATAGTCCCGGTACCCGGTGGCGATCTGCGCTTCCAGCAGGGCGATTTCGCCCGCCTCCGGGCCCGCCAGCACGCGAGCCAGATCGCGCTCGGCCTGGCTCAGGGCGGCCTGGGCGGTCAGGTAGTCGGCCTGGGCCACGTTGATATCCACCGCACTGCCCGTGCCTTCCAGGGCGTTCAGCTGGCGCACCGCCGCATCGTAGACTTGCTGGGCGGCTGACAGCCGGGCCTGCAGGTTGGCGCGGGTCAAATTGTCTGCTGGTTTGCCGGCGTAGGGCTCGAAATCTTCTTGGGCTTTTTCGAGCGCGTCGCGGGCCAGCACCACCTGGGCGCGTTGGGCGTCAATATCGGCTTGACTGGCGCTGGTTTGCAGGTAGCGGGCGTGCTTCTCCGTGCGTTCCACCGCTTTCTGGGCGTCGGCCACCGCTTGCCGGGCCCAGGCTTCTTGCAGTTCCCGGTTCAGCAGGTCTTCCAGGGCGCGTTCGGCCCGTTCGGCGCTGTCCAGCGCTTGGGCGGCCCATAGGGCGGTGTCTTTGGACAACTGCTCCCGCGCAAACTGGGCGTTGGCCAGTTCTAATTCGGCCGCAGAGACCACCGCCAGTTGTTGTTCGGTGCCTTCCAGGCGCACCAGCCGATCCCCGGCTTGCACCGCCTCACCGACGGTGACGAAGACCGCTTCCACCACGCCGCCCGCTGGCACGCTCAACAGGGCTTCTTGTTCGGGCACCACCTCCCCGGTGGCGCTCACAATCGGGGTGTAGTTCACCGGCGCACTCGCCGCAGCCGGCTCCGTCTCGACAGGCGCCGCCCCCGGCAAACTGTCGCACGCCGCCAGTATCAGCAGCAATCCGAGGGTGAAAGCTAATATCGGTATGATTTTTCTACTCTTTATAATTTGCATTGTCTTTCTCCTAAAAAAGTGTCCTAAAAAATATCTGACACATTATTCATAACGTAAAGCTTCGACGGGTTGCAACCGCGTAGCTCGAATAGCTGGGTAAATTCCACCAAGCACACCCAAAAAGAGGGCGATTGCAATCGCTCGAATGAAAATATCCAATTCCCAAACAGGGGTGAGCATTTCTCCCAATAACGGAGCGCTTTGGATTAAAAAGCCTAAAGCTAAGGCAATTGAAATTCCTGCAATCCCGCCCAAAATCCCGAGGAGAATGGCTTCCTGAAAGATCATTCCTAAAATTCGGCGACGACGCCATCCCAAGGCGCGCAATACGCCAATTTCGCGGGTGCGCTCAAGGACGGCCATCAACATGGTGTTCATCACACCTAAGCCACCCACGAAGATTGCTAAAAATGAGATGGCTGCCATCATCGCATCCATAGCTTCAAAATCGGGCATCTGTTCAGCGAATTCACCTGTCAGCGAGGCGTGAACTTCTGGGAATTGAGCATTAATTATTTCAACAACTTCCTCTGCCAGACCAGGATCGTGAATTTTAACCATATACATAGAAACTTTGTGCGGCTTACCAACGAAGGTTTGCAAATCTCGTTGAGTGATGACACCGCCCATTTCCATCCAAGCACTATCACTCTCATAAATTCCAACGACGCGGTAGCGATAACCACCAATTTCAACAGTATCACCGACGCCTCTCCCCAAACTAGCGGCCATCATATTCCCTATAATGATTTGATGATTACTGGTCAAACGTTCACCATCTACAATATTGAGACGTTGAATCCGATACTCATTGGGAGCCAGACCTTGGATGATGAACAAAGTTCCAGCCTCCATGTCAATTGAAGCAGTAAAACTCATGCCGCTCACATTTTGAACTTCGGGCAGCAAAGCAATTTTTTCACCGATACGCTCGTCAATCGTGCTGTAACCTGTATCTGCAATGCCAGCTTGACGGATCATAATTTCGGAATCGCCCCCAATGCCACCCATGAGTTCTCCCATACCGCGAACAAGGGCTTCCAAAGCCATAATTCCGCCCACAGTAATTCCAATCGCCCCGAGCGTCAAAAGTGTTCGGGTCATACGCTGCAATAAGCTTTGGGCTGCCATTCCACCTATGGGCGAACGTCGCACTTTATCACTGCTGCCCCCTTCATAACGCAGGGCTTCAACGGGCTGCAAACGGGACGCTCTCCAGGCTGGATAAGCACCGCCAACAAATCCTAAAATTAATACAGTAATAAATGCTTGCTGCACAATTGCAGGACGAATATTCGACACGGTCGCGCCAAAAAAACTGGTGAAATCGGAGGAGGCCACCAACATCAACCAACCAAAAATAAATCCGATAATGCCGCCAAGGAAACCAACCACCAGAGATTCACCTAAAATCATGCGCATGATGCGCCATTTGTTCCAGCCCACTGAACGGAGTACGCCAATCTCACGCGTGCGTTCCATTACAGCCATGAGTTGTGAATTCATCATGGTCACGCCGCCAATGACGATTGCCAACCCAGCAATTACCCATACATAGCCTTGCATGGCTGTGCCTAAAATTTGCTTATCAGCATAGGCTTCGGAACTACTCAGCAAAAGATCGGGCCAGAGCCGCTCTGCCCGGGCAATCACTCTGTCGGCTAGAGCCGGGTCTTTCAATTGAATATAAATGATATTTGCCTGTCTTTGCTTACCCAATAATTCTTGAGCATCGCTCAAAAGAATGAGAGCACCGCTATCTTCCATGGTTTGGCCGGTTTCATATATTCCAACGATGCGATAGACGCTGTCAATTAGATGAAGGGAATCACCAGGATTTTTCTCCATGATTTCAGCTGCTGTGGCTCCTAAAAGGAGCGGTTTACCGCGCATCCTTTGGGCTTCGGGATCATCTAAACCAAACCCATCGACAATTTTATAACGCCCTAAAGCGAAGCTATCTGCTGGGTAACCATAAATGAAGAAATATGGCACGCCCTCGGTTTGAGCCATCCCCTGCATCATGGGGCTGACTCCCGATACTTCCGACATTGCGAGTAAATCTTGGGCTACGCTCTCATCAATCGAACTAAGACTGACATCCATCGCCTCGGCCTGGCTGAGCACCAGATCAGCTTTGCTGCCTGTTAGAAATGAGTCATATCCAGCCTGGATGCCATCGGCAAGGGCGCCAAGAGCAACGATGGCCGCCACACCAATACTGATACCCAATACGGTAAGTAAGGTGCGTCCTTTTCGGCGGAACAGGTTCTTGAAAATCATATCTTTATCCTAATTGCAGGGTTCGGGAGCTGGCTCGACCTTACGCCAAATTCATTATGCGACAACTCCCTGCGTGGGACACTTACAAAATATAGGGGGCAGAAAATCTCTGAATTTTCGATCAATACTCATCCACCCTTGGGTTGGTGAGTAAGTGGAATGCCAGGGTAGACATCCAGGGAGCTTTGCGTAATCTTCCATCTGCCAGTTTTTTTTGGGTGCGTTGGGTAATTTCCTGGCAGCGTTCAAGGACCGCAGGATCATCAAAGTATTCGTCTAAAGAAACCTCACCCGCCAGAATTTCGCGGAGACCAAGTTTTTTATAGATACCACTGACTACTTCTGAAACCCATTCTGGGCTCAACACGAGTTCATCAGCCATATCCCGAATAGATAAATTGAAGATCAGCGCCAGCCGAACGAGTTCGCTCTCTCGACGGGTGAATACATCTTCGATGCGGCTGCCTTGATAGATATGGGCTTCGCGGGCAATGGCATATCGAGCAGCGATGGGTTGCACACTGGGCGTAAAAACACAATCACCTCGGGAAACGGCTGCCACCGCAGACCCCAACGCATAGAGTAACTCACTTTTTATCACGTAGCCACCAAAACCTATTTGCACCAACCGATCAAGGATACGACCATCGGGTTGGGTCGCGGTATAGAGGATGACCGGCTTCTTTGGAAGCTGCCCCAGGATTTCGGTGAGGACGAAGGGCATATCCGGTTCACCGGGGATTTCGGTATCCAAAATGACCACATCAACTGGAGGATGAAATTCTTCGATAAAATCTCGAAGTTCGTGCTGGTTTGAAATTTCACCAACAACGCGCGTGCGCCAATCCCGCGTCAGTAATAAGGTCATTAGATCACGTGCATAAGGATCGTCTTCGATGATGAGAACCTGAATATCTTTTGCCATAATTTTGTCCTATCCTTGATTAGTCCATCCACAAAAAGCAGGATGTTGTTTTGTTAATGAACGTGAGGATTGCTCCGGTTAATAGCCCAATGGGAATTGAAAGTAAGCTATGTTTCGTCATTTCATGAAATTACCTCAACAAAAATCTGGCGTGTGATGCGGATCCCTAGCACAATCTCCTTGGTTTGATCCTGAATGCGAATCGAAAGGTTATCATCAAAGGGGGAGTAATTTATTACTTCGATACACACTTCGGGGAGAACTCCTAGATCGCTCAGGAAACGTAACAACTCTGGATCTGTATCACTTACCCGTTTCACAATTGCCTGCTGCCCAGATCGCAAATCACTCAAACGAGTAGTAGCTTGAGATGGCATCTTCAAATCACGAGTGGGGATGGGATCACCATGGGGATCATGAGTGGGATCCCCCAGTGCTTGGGCAATTCGCTCTTCAAACTCTTCTGAAATTACGTGTTCTAAGCGATCTGCTTCGGCATGGACGGTGTCCCAATCAAAACCCAAGGTTTCATACAGAAAGGTTTCTAGCAAGCGATGATGACGAATTGTTTCAAGTGCGACTTTTTCACCCTCAGGGGTGAGTGCCACACCATAATGTTTTTGATAATCCACTAATGGAGGCGTAGCGAGTGAAAGTTTTTTTACCATGCCAGTGACGGAAGCGGGTTTAACATGTAAGGCTTCCGCAATTTGATTTGTACTGGCGCGTTCCCTGGAAGCGGTCAATGCATAGATCGTTTTCAGGTAATCTTCGATGGCAGTCGTAAGTGTCGCTTCCATATAATCCTAAATATATTTTTAGGTAAGACTAAATCTATGGGATTTTAGCAAACGGTTCTGGATTTGTCAAGGATGCAGAATCAAAAAGCGGCAGGTTATGCCCTACTACTCTCCAAAATTAAATAATTTCCCTACCCTAACGAAGCATCTTCGTTTTAAATTCCCAAGCCATCATAAGCAATTTCATAGCCAAATTCAGCAGCGAAGGCTGCCAATTGGGGATGTGGTGGATTGCCCTCATGTGCAATATGAGTGGCAAAGGCACGGCCATTTACTGATAACAAACCTTCTTTTCACATCCGGGTAATATGCTCAATAAATTGGTATGCGCTAAGATGATCGCTGCCAGGTTCATCGGAGCCATACGTATGATCGAGAACTACGATATCGAAACAAAGATTGTTTTGCTTAAGACCGCGCCAGGTTTCTTCGGGTAATTTGGCGGTGTCAGTGCCATAAAAGATACATCGGCCCTGGGATTGGATCGCGTAGAGCAGCAATTCCACACCGGGGTCGTGATTGCCGGGATGGCTGTCAAATGATAAGAGCCAATATCAAAAGATTGCCAGGGGTTGAGGGGATGCAGTTCCAGATTTAGTTTGTCCCCAGTTGCTGGATCGAGGAGTTTGTCAGCAGAAAGATCGCGCTTAAAAGTTAGCGCTGTTTTACGCAGGGAAGCCGGCGAAGCATAAAATTGCAAGCGATGGGCACCAACGACCCCAAACCCCGGACTGCGGGACAAAAAATGAGAGGGATCGAGATGATCGGAATGCGCGTGGGTTTGCAGACAATAACGGACATTCGTCAACGGACAATTGTGCATCTGGTCCGCAGTCATAATATCAGGACCCAGGTCAATCAGCAAATCATCATTGATCAATGCTGCTGACCGCTTTCGCAAACTGTGACCGCCAAGGGCGTGCGCTCCTTCACAGTTTTCACAGCGGCAAAAGGCTTCAGGAAACGCGTTTGCGGCGGCGGTTCCAAGGAAGGTCAGTTTCATCGGAAATCCTTTATTTTCGCTCAATTTTGAAGGCTATATCCATCTCGAAATCCGGCAAGGGAATCGTGCAAACGGAACTTTGAGAGCAAACCACATCAAAGGATGCCAGATATTTCCCCAGCCAAGTGTCATATGGCGTAATCTTAAAGGATCCGCCTGCCAAGCCCCGAATTTCCAGGTTCACCCCAGACCGGATCGTTTGACTCGCTCTTAAATCTTCAATTGAAAATCCCTCTGTTGAGAAATCTTGCACCCAAATCAACCCGCCTTCCTCGCCCGCCACTCCCCAGCCGCGCACTTCGGAATCGTTGCTGCTAATTTCGAGCGCAATAGGATTCAACCAAGCCAGGGGAATGTCGGCAACAAATTGAGCTAACCGCCCTTGGTCAGCGTACATTTCAGTCGTCATCTGCATCCATGAGCCGCCGCTGTTCCACTCCGCGGGAGTCAGCGCGGCCCCAGCACCCAGGGCAGCCCAAATGGAATTATGAAATAATTCTGGGTATTCAGCATTCCCAGAAACACCAAATTCGCCAATCCAGTTGGGTTTGCCAGTCTGCCACATTAATTCAGTCCAACTCGCGATGGTTTGTGCAGCAATCGCAGCGCCGTCGTCCAAATCGTAGACGTGGATTTGGGGTGCGTCCATTTCAGCATGGCCGCTGGGCCAATCGACGTCACCCGACATACTTGCAGTGGTAGGGTGGCGGTAGGGATCATTCTCAACAAAATAAGCGTTGATTTTAGCGTGCCAGGGATCCGTTTGCTCGTAAGCATTGGTGCCATTGATCTCCGAAACGGTCTGCCACATGCCAATTGCCGGGCTGTATCCCCACCGAGCGATAATATAGCGGTAAAAATTTTCTTGCCACACCCAGGCTTCCTCTGACGTAAAAAATTCATCGATACCGGTTAGTTTATGGAATCCGTTATAACCATCCCAACGGCCATCTCTCCAAGAGTGGGATGAATCTCGTAATTGTGGGTGATCCCAAACCGTGAAGATCACGTAAATCCCCTTTTTTTGAGCATCATGAACAATCAAATCAATCATCGTCAGATTTGATTCGGTGTAACGGTCGTAACCATTGCTAACTGGCGAATTGGAATAGAGCGGCCACCAGACCACAAAATTTTCTCCTGCATCAACCATATTATTGAAAAGGCGCACCCCGTCATTTACATCGAAACCATCAATCAGAATATTAAGTGCGTCACAGTGCCCAACACCGTAAAACGGCGTCCCATCGTGATGCACCAGATATCGACTGCTGTATGCGGGGTCAACCCAATCGCCAACTTGCAGCCAACCCTGTAAATTGGAGGCAGTGACTTTGAAACTGTCTTCGGATGGGAGGCTGGTGCCGCGATGGTCTGAGATGGAGAGCTGATAACGCCAATCCCCCTCTTGATTTGGAGTGAAGCGTAACTTCCAGGCACCTTCCCCATCCCAAAATCCGGGGACGGTTATTTCCGAGCCATCTGGAGCAGTAAAAATTCCATCCAAGTGAACTTCCCGGGCATCGAAAGGATTTTTGTATTCCGCTTGGACAGAGAGTTCAAACTCGATAAAATCGTAACGAGGAATTTCTGGATGATCCAATCCTATCTCTAGAATTTTAGGCAAATCCGCCGGGACTGTTGGAGTAATGGTTAATTCAGTCGATACTGGGATTTCGTTTGGGCTACAGCCCATTACCAAGATGATCAGGAAGAAAATATGAATAAATATCCATTTTGATGACCAGTTTATTTTCATCATGATTGACTCCGAAAAAAAATTTTCTAACCTGATTGAAGAGCTCCGCCGCAAGCAGCGGGGTATCTTTTAACGGATAAAGCTTTCTGTGGGCTCCGCCCCCTCAGCCATTTACATTGCTCTCGGCTTAGCCCGTCAAATTTCGGCGATCACTGCCCGATTACTGCTCGGACCGCATCATAATCCGCAGGCAATTCCAACGGCGGATTAGTGTAACGCTCAACAACTTCAGCCAATTCCTGTTTGTGATAATCCACTTTGAAGTGCGAGAATTTTAAACCATGAGCGGTTGAAATCACCACTACACGCTCACTCTCCCGGATGATGTCCTTATCTCTCAATTTTTGCAATGCAGCTAGGGCTACCCCCGTGTGCGGGCAGGCGTACAGCCCAGTTTGATCGGCCAGAACCGCAGCATTGGCAAGTTCATCTTCGTCGGCTTGCTCAACAACCCCATCTAAAGCCTGCAATGCAATTACCGCCCGCTCGTAGCTGACGGGGTCGCCAATCTGGATCGCCGATGCCAAAGTCGAACCAGCGGTGACTGGCTCTAAAGCATCAAATTTTCGCTGGTAGCTATTGAACAGGGGTGAAGCTTTGGCAGCCTGCGCTGCAGCAATGCGCGGCAGGCGGTCAATCAGGCCCAGTTCTTTCATCATCAACAACCCTTTCGCCAAGGCGCTGACATTGCCCAAATTTCCCGCGGGGATCACGATCCAATCCGGCACTTCCCAATCCAACTGCTGTACAATTTCAATCCCCACGGTTTTTTGTCCTTCCATGCGCAGGGAGTTCATTGAGTTTGCCAAATAAATTGTGGGGTCCTGGGTTAATTGCTGCACAATCCGCATGCAGGCATCAAAATCAGTATCGAGGGAGAGAACCTTAGCCCCATTGCTGATCGGTTGGATGAGCTGCTCGATCGAAACTCTCCCCTTAGGCAGCAGTACAATTGCAGGGATGCCCGCCGCCGCAGCATAAGCAGCCAGTGCGGCTGAGGTATCCCCTGTCGAGGCGCAGGCCACAGCCTTAATCGGCGCGCCATCGGTAATCATTTGCTTGACCACAGAAACCAACACCGTCATCCCCAAATCTTTGAACGAACCGGTATGGCTGTTACCGCATAACTTGACCCACAAATCAGGTACACCTATGCGCCGGCCTAACGCATATGCTCGAAATAAGTTCGTATGCCCTTCATAAGTTGAGATTACGTTTTCTGGCGCGATCTGGGAGCATACCCACTCTTTTTTCCCCCACACTCCACTGCCGTAGGGCCACTCGGTTGTGCGGGTGCGGGCTTCGAACAGCGCTCTCCATTCAGCACCACTCCTCGTTTTCAACGGTTCCAAATCGTGGACCACATCCAGCAATCCGCCGCAATCTTCGCAACGGTAGACAACCTCATAAATCGAGTAACGCCGTCCACAACCACGAATGCACTCGTACCAACTGTCATAACTCATTACTGTACTCCGCTATTCGTGAAGGCAAGGGGTTGGGCGGGGCGAGAAAGTTTCGCGCTATCCTCAAAGCACTACGATCCTACTACACTTGTTTCCACTTTGTGGATGGGAAGATAACCCTGACTGGCCAGCTCCGCTGAAGGGACAGAAGCCTCATCTGGTTTATCGGACAACCCAAAAAGCAGTGCCCCTCTGAAAAGCCAGTCCGATGCTCGGGTTTGAACCTCTTGAGTGATCACGATTTCTTGGTTGAGGCGCTCATCTAAAGGAATATCATCTTCGAGGTATCCCATATGAGCGACCGTGGCCAAATATTCTTGTGCCCGAAAAGCCTTGAAAGGTGTAGGATCTCCTTTCCGCATGCGGGCAAAAACATCCTCATGGATTTCGCGCACCCCAGCGGGAAGTTTCCCAGATTGTAGTTGTACATCGATTAAGAATTGATCAAATCGGAAAAGCTTTCCATTCCGAATATCGACCGCCAACTTTTCACGCTCATAAAGCCCAGCACTAACAATCAGACAGACATAAACTAAATAATCCTGGTTATCAGTTGTAAATGGGTGAAAATCCTGTTCATTGAACAGATTATACGACTGCTCAAAAGCATCCGAATCAAATTCGCTCCCAATTAGACTTTTCACAGTGGTGAAAGCTGCCTCAACCCGCACCTTATTGATGACCTGATCATTCCGTCCACGCGCACCAAAACAAGTCTTATCAAGGTCGAGAATGATTGCCGTGTTTTCATCGATATAAATATCATGCTCAGATAAACTTCGGTCAAAATCCTTGAGAAGTTCCCATCGATTGGCTAGATAAAGCAATCGATTCTCTTCTTGTTCAAGAACTTCGTGATAGGGCTGATCTTTCATTCTCTCGTCACAGATAAAAGCCACCCCCGGCCAATCACCAGCCGCACATATATTGTTGAAAGCAGTTGCATCATTCAGACGCGTATCACCCACGAAAATCAAGCGATTTATCTTCGTTTTAGGTGCTTCGAGTGCCCGCGCACGTTTGAGCAAATGGCTGATTAAACTGGCATAATCAGCCGAGGTTTTGCGCGGGATTCCCTGATCGGGGATACGCACGCTGGCGCGCAATTCATCCAACGATGGCAAACGCGTATCTATGGGGTTCAAATTACGAAAAACAATATTATTACCCAGAAAATTTTTGATGGTAGAACGTCCATATAGTTTCATGATCGCAACTCCCTTGATTTCGATTTAGAATCTGTCCGGAATTTGTTTGAGAGGAGGTGTTGCTAGGGTAGTGGAGTCACTACCCTAGCAACACCCCCGAATTAATTTCCAGATAAATATTTATTCAAACTGGCCTGATCTTTTTATCACCACAACCAAATCAACTACCACCTATAATTTGCGTGGTTAGCTTACAAATCCTTCGGCGACGATTAACTCCGCGTTCAAGATCGAGCCGCTGGCCGCCCCGCGCAGCGTATTATGGACCACGCTGACCATCCGCAAATCCAGCAAGGGACAGGGACGCACGCGCCCGATAGTAACGGACATCCCATCATTGGCATTTCGGTCCCGGCGAGGCTGCGGACGGTCAATCTCTCGGCGCACTAAAATGGGTTTCGAAGGGGCGCTTGGTAGATTATTGATAATTTCAGGTCCACGGAAATCCTCTAAAACACGGATCGCCTCATCCACTGTGGGGCTATGTTCAAATTTGGCAGCGATGCTCAAAGTGTGCCCATCCTTTACAGGGATGCGGTTGACCTGCACGCTGACCCCAATCTCCGCAGAGACTTCTCTCCGGCGTTCATTTCCCCAAGCAGTAAGCAAGTCTCGCTGGTAACCTTCTCTTCTTCAGTGGGGATATAGGGAATCAAGTTATCGTGGATATCCAAAAAGGAAACACCCGGATAACCAGCTCCAGAGACAGCCTGCAGCGTGGTGACAAAAACTTGCTGAACTCCAAAAGCCTGATGCAGTGGGTACAGCGTCATCGCCAACCCAGTGGTTGTACAGTTGGGACTGGCAACCAGCAACCCCCGCCATTTTTTGACCGCACGCTGTTTTTCGATCATGGCAATATGGTCAGCATTGAGTTCCGGGATCAAAAGCGGGATATTTGGGGATTCACGGAAAGCTGAGGCGTTTGAACAAACCACGTATCCGGCTGCGGCAAACTCTGGCTCTATATCTCTTGCCACACTGGTGGGCAAGGCTGAAAATGCAATTTTTCCTGGGATACCAGGTTCAGGTGCAGATACGATCATCTCACTTACTTGCGCTGGGGGATCACTATCGAGCACCCAACGCAGATCGCCGTACTTTTGACCCGCGCTGCGTTCAGAACCGGCTAGAGCTGCAATCTCAAACCAGGGGTGGTCAGCCAATAATTGGATGAAACGCTGTCCCACAGCGCCAGTGGCACCTAGAATAGCAACTGGAATTTTCTCATTCATGAATAATCGCCTCTTGATGAATATATTGCATCGCGGTTTCGCCGTCTTCGGCGCTGACGACCAGGGAAATGCTGTGTTCTGACGATCCCTGGGCGATGGCAATCACATTGATACCAGTATCTCCGAGGGCGCCAAAGATTCGGGCTGCCACACCAGGTGTATCACGCAGCCCAGCACCAACCGCTGTAACGATAACCACATTGTCTTGTGCATGTATCCGATCAATATCTCTGCGGGTTAGCTCTAAGGCCATCTCTTTTTCAAGAGATTGAACCACATTTTTTGCAGTGGAGGTTGGAACAACGAAACAGATTGACTGCTCCGAGGAGGCCTGCGAGATCATTAAGACACTGGCACCTGTTTGGGCAACTGCTGAAAAGGTGCGCGCCGCAATACCGGGTACCCCCAGCATACCACGGCCCTCCACAGTGACCATGCTTAGATCGCGAATCAACGCCACCGCGGTAATCGTGCCTGGCATTCGAGCAGGTTTGCGAGTGATGCGGGTGCCAGGGTGACTGGGGTTGAAGGTGTTCTTGACCCACAAAGGAATATCACGTTCTAAGATGGGGCGGATTGTTTTGGGATGGAGCACCTTAGCCCCAAAATATGCCAATTCACTGATTTCGTTGAAAGAAACTTCAGGGATGACGCGAGCCTCTGAAACCACGCGGGGATCTGCCGTCATTACACCGTCAACATCTGTCCAGGTCCAGACTTCATCAGCATCAAGGCAATCCCCTAAAATGGCAGCCGTAAAATCAGATCCGCCGCGTCCTAACGTTGTGGTCACACCATTTGAAGTTGCAGCGATGAAACCTGTGATTACTGTGATCACCCCTTCTTCCAAAAGTGGGCAAAGTCTTACTTGAATTTGGTGACGTGTTTCAGCCATCAAAGGCACAGCATTCTGAAAGGTTTCATCTGTGACGATCAAATCTGTGGCGTCTACTGCCTGGCTGTCAAGTGATTTGGTGCGCAAGGCCGCGGCGACTATACGGGCGTTCATGCGCTCACCAAGGGATACTATCGTATCAAGGCCGCGCGGCGTGATTTCGCCCATAACATGAATACTCCGACAATAGGCACTCAACTCAGCAATATAACGGTCGATTAAGGCTAATAGCGACGTCCGCTCTCCGTCTTGTGGGAAAAGCTGACGAATAGTTTCCCGGTGGCGATCACGGATTTGATCGATAAGACCCGTATAAACATCCTCGTTTCCAACTGCCGCAAATGTGGCACTTTGGAGCAAAGCGTCGGTTACACCTCGCATGGCGGAAACGACCACAACTACACGATCCCAATGGGGGGATTTATCAACCAATATCTGAGCAGCCTGTCGAATAGCATCTGGGCTACCAACTGAGGTGCCGCCAAATTTCATCACCACGGTAGACATAAAAAAACCTCCGGATTTACAAGGAAATTCTTATTCCGGTTTTTCAAAATCAAGTAAAACAGATAATTCACCCGATTATACTAATGGTTTTAGAAATAGGATAACGGATTCTGTTATTTTATGAAAATGTCCGCAATAAAAAAATAATTGGAGTGTCATATTATTACACAACCCGAATTTACTCAAATCTTAAGGAATTTGTAATCTCAGTACCCCGCACCCATTTGCTTTTTTTAAGATTGTGAGTATAATCATTTCAAGCTATAAGGGCTAAAATTGTTCTGATCCTTTCAGGTTATGTAAACACTTTGCTGATGGGAATTAGAACAGTGAGGACTGTATCTACCAATTAATTATGCAAGTGAAGATTTTGTGTCTTGAAGGGAAACATTCTAGTAACCCCACATTCGTTTCCGCGCTCCGGAAAAAGGGTTATCTGGTAGAAGCTGTTTCAACTGGAAAAGCAGCTATAGAATCTTTGGATTCAATCATTCCAGATGTGGTCGTTGTAAACGCTGCTTCAATGCGAACTAGCGGTGTACGCATATGTCAGTCTCTGCGGGATCACGCTGAGAGCTTGCCTATGATTTTAATCAGTGAAAATGGGGGCAGTCCTGAAGAAGCACCTGTGAATTTGATATTGGAACTTCCATTCACAATCCGCAAATTAGAAAATCGCATCAAACCGTTTTTGCCATTAGAAAGCGATAAAATATTGTCAGCTGGCGATTTGCAACTGGATCTAGAATACCATCAATTCCGCTGTGGTGAACGCGAAGCTCGATTAACTCCACGACTATCCAGCTTACTTGAAATGCTGATGCGTAAGCCAAACGAAGTCATCACCAGAAATGATTTGTTCCGAAAAGTCTGGGAGACGGATTTCATCGATGACACCCGTACCCTAGATGTACATATCAGTTGGCTCCGCCGGGCCATTGAAGAAGATCCTCGTAAACCAAAATATCTAAAAACTCTCCGGGGTGTAGGGTATCGGTTAGATATCTGATATTGCTGATTACTTTAAAGTTGCATCCCCCAAACGAAAATTCCACTCCAATCACGAATTACAATTCAAACGAACATGGGAAATGTGCTTTGCTGATGACAAATAAAGCTAATATCCTTGGTGTTCAAATTGATACATATTTATTATCAGAATTATTGGATTTGATCAGAGACGCCATATTTGCTAATCAACGCTTGTTGATCACGCATATGAATGTACGCGGGCTTCATATGGCATATGAGAATCAGTGGTTTCGCGAATTTATCAATAATAGCGATATCGTCTATTGTGACGGGATGGGCCCAAAACTCGGAGCCAATATGCTGGGATACCATATTCCCGAACGCTACACCTTAGCTGATTGGTATCCAGAACTAATTAAACTAGCTCAGAAAAATGAGTTCTCATTATTTTTTTTAGGCAGTCCATCTGGGATTTCTGAATTGGCTGCCCAAAATTTGGCTGAAAATTTCAAGGGTTTGAAAATTGCCGGCACGCATCATGGATATTTCAATAAAGATACAGAGAGTTTTGAAAATCAATCTGTCGTTGAAAAAATCAAACGCGCCCAACCCAATATTTTGTTGGTTGGAATGGGAATGCCAATCCAGGAAAGATGGCTACTGGAAAACTGGAACGATTTAGATGTAAATATTGCCATCAGTGTTGGCGCAATTTTTGAGTATATGGCAGGTACAATGAAGCATGGCCCCAGTTGGATGACCAAAAATTATATGGAGTGGCTATTCAGATTGGTTGATCGCCCCAAACGTTATGCGGGGCGCTATCTTCGGGATAATCCATTATTTATTATTCGGATACTTCGACAAAAACTAATAGGGCTGCCCTTTTAGGTGCTTGACTGTGATGTTAAAAATAAATTGAGGAGTTTTGACAATCAAGCTGGTGTAAATGCGCTGGGTTGAGCGGCTCCTACTTCTAACTCCATCTGCGCATTTACTGAGAGCCTAAGAATCATTAGACTGAAGAATACATGAAACCAATGAACAATACCATATATTTTGGCGACAATTTACCGTTATTGCATTCCCTGCCTGATGCCAGCATCAATTTGATTTACATTGATCCACCGTTCAATACTGGGAAGAGCCAAACTCGTACCCAAATAAAAACAACCCAAGCAGATGATGGGGACCGGGTTGGTTTTTCTGGGAATCGCTATCAGACAACGAAGATAGACACAAAAGGGTATGAAGATATCTTTGATGATTATCTGGCCTTTTTAGAACCTCGGCTGAATGAAGCTCACCGTTTGCTTACCACCCAGGGAACGCTGTATTTTCATATCGACTACAGAGAAGTGCATTATTGCAAAATCTTGCTTGATCAAATCTTCGGTAGAGAGTGTTTTCTTAATGAAATTATTTGGGCTTATGATTTCGGTGGACGCTCCAAAAAAAAGTGGCCTGCCAAACACGATAATATATTGGTTTATGTCAAAGACCCCAAAAATTACACCTTCAACAATAACGATATTGACCGCATTCCTTACATGGCTCCCGGTCTGGTCGGACCAGAAAAAGCGGCTAAAGGGAAACTCCCAACAGATACCTGGTGGCACACCATCGTTGGCACGAACAGCAAAGAGAAAACCGGATACCCCACCCAGAAACCAATCGGGATTTTAAACCGCATCATTCGGGCTTCTTCCAATCCGGGTGACACGGTCCTAGATTTCTTTGCTGGCAGCGGCACAACCGGTGCCAGTTGTATTGAATTGAAACGAAATTTTATTTTAATCGACCACAACGAGCAATCAATGCAGGTGATGGCAAAAAGGTTCAAAGATTTTTTAGATATAGAATGGGTTGGTTTCAACCCAACAAATGCTTTGTAACTGATGTTAATCAGCACCCCTTCGCCATTCTCAGGGCAGGCAAACTCTGATCAGGGAACTGGGCACACGCTTCGACTGGGTTCAGCAGGCATTTAGTTTGCAGTCGAAAGGGCGATTGAGTGCTTAACGAGAATAAGTAAACCAAACGGCCATCTGAAATTACAGATGGCCGTCAAATTTAATTCACTTTTAGTTTATTTACCAAATTTCGCTTTGAGCAAATCTTCCAAGGTGGGTTGGCCAATCTCCTGCAGTTCATAACGTACCCGTTGAGATGGTTTATTAATTTTGAGAATGCGTCCCAAATCAATCGGGGTGCCCACGATTACCAGATCGACATCGGCGTTGTTGATCGTGGTTTCCAATTCTTGTATCTGCTCATCACCGTAACCCATCGCGGGAAGAACTTCACCTGTAGTGGGGTATTTTTCATAGGTAGCTTTGATGGAACCGACGGCATAAGGACGGGGATCGACGATCTCGCCAGCGCCAAAGCGACGGGCAGCCACCCAACCCGCACCGTAGGCCATCTCACCGTGAGTCAGGGTAGGACCATCTTCGACAACCAGCACGCGCTTGCCCCGGATTGCAGAGGGGTTATCCACAAATAGCGGCGAGGCACCTTCGATGAATTCAGCAGTGGGGTTGATGGCATGCAGGTTATCCCGAACCGTGATGACATCATCCGGAGCAGCGGTGTCAACCTTATTTAGCACGAAGACATCTGCAGTGCGAGCAACGGCTTCCCCGGGGTGATAACCAATCTCGTGGCCAGGGCGGTGAGGGTCAGCAACGACAATATTGAAATCTGAAACATAGAAAGAAAAGTCGTTATTGCCGCCATCCCAGAGAATAATATCGGCTTCTTGTTCAGCCTGGCGCAAAATGGCCTCGTAGTCCACACCGGCATAGATGATGATGTCATTGACAATATGAGGTTCGTACTCTTCGCGTTCTTCGATCGTGCATTCATGCTTGTCGAGGTCGGCGAGTTCACCGTAACGCTGAACTGCCTGTTTGACCAGGTCACCATAGGGCATCGGGTGGCGGATGGCCGCAACTTTGTAGCCCATATTTTGCAGAATTTTGGCAACTCGGCGAGTGGTCTGACTCTTGCCACATCCAGTGCGGACGGCGCAAACCGAAACAACTGGCTTTGTGGACTTCACCTGGGTATCCTTAATTCCCATCATCCGGAAGTCTGCACCAGCAGCTAGAACTACAGAAGCTTTGTGCATGACTACTTCGTGAGGAATATCGCTGTAAGCAAAAATCACTTGCTCAACGCCTTTTTCTTCGATCAGCTTGACCAAATCAGCCTCATCGAATATTGGGATTCCCTCAGGATACAGGTCGCCAGCCAATTCAGGCGGGTAAATCCGGCCATCGATATTAGGGATCTGCGTTGCCGTGAAGGCCACAACTTCGTAATCACTGTTTCCTCGGAAGAAAACATTGAAATTATGGAAGTCGCGCCCCGCGGCGCCCATGATTAGGGTTTTGATGGACATGAAACTTACTCCTTAAGAAGTTTGGTCTGAATGGTCCTTAAGATTATGCGCTTGACGGCTAGAGGTTAATCAAATCTGTCAATCATTCACCATCAAGCGTTGGCAGGCTGCCAACTCATTGAACAGACCACTAAGGCAATCTGACAACACCAAACGAAAAGTAAAACCTGAAAAATCAAATCAGGTAATAACAAACCCAACTGTTGGTTGCGTATGTCATTATCCAACCAGATTGCGAGATTTGCAAGACACTTCTCTCCTCATCACCCGATTACTTTCATCACTTCGGTGAAAAGCCCGTGAGATTTTTAGCTTCGCAGAATTTAGAACTTTGACCAATTTCCTGCAAGAGACAAATAGAGAACTGCAAGCATTTCTCTCTAATCCAAGAAGATTAATCTTCTTGGGTCACATTACTTTGGGAGCCTGGATGCCCAGCAAACCCAATAAATTCGCGATGGACTGACGCGCGGCGTCTACTAAATTTAGACGGTATGCCCTTATCTCAGGTTCAGCCTGAATTACCGGACAGTGACGATAAAAGCTGTTGAATGCTTTCGCCAACTCATAGGCGTGATTGGTAATTTGGAGCGTTTTATAATCGTCCGCCGCGCGCTGCACTTCAGCTGGGACCCGAGAGATCAAATCGATGAGTTGCACTTCGCTGGGTTCCAACTCGTGAGTGGGTGCCGCCACCCGAGAAAACTCACCTTCTGCCCGCTGGAGAATACTGTTGGCCCGCACATGGGCATACTGAATATAAGGGGCGGCCTGACCATTGAAATCCAGTGCGGATTCCCAATCGAAGGTCACAATTTTGGCATTATCACGCGCCAGCATCGGGAAGCGGATTGCCCCCAACCCCACAGCCTTAGCGACATCCTGCTTCACATCTTCGGGCAGTTCCGGATTCTTATCCTGAACAACTTCTAAAGCGCGGGCTTTTGCTTCCCGCAGCAATTCTTCCAGCAGCACAACCGTGCCTTCGCGAGAAGCCATGACCACATTGCCCGGTAAATTGACTAATTCATAAGCAATATGTTCGCACTTTTTGGGTTCTTCATAGCCGGCAATTTCCATCGTCTTCCAAACTTGCTGGAAGTGAAGCGCCTGGCGCACATCCACAACGTAGATTGACCGTTTCAATTTGGGATAATCTGCAAACTTTTTGAGTGTGAGCGCAAAATCTTCAGTAGCGTATAGCGCGGTTCCATCGGAGCGTAACGCGACCAATACCCGATATTGCTCTTTTTTATTCCCCAACAATTCATCCAATTTAATAATCACCGGGCCTTCGGGCCGCTCATCAATCGCAATCTCGCTTTGAATTAACTCACTCACGATTTTCTTGCCGGGTTCTTCCATCTGCGAGTTGAAATAATAAATGTCAAAGGGGATATTCAACTCTGCATAGATCTGGTTGAAACCGGCTAACGACCATTGGCGTGTTTCCTCCCAAAGGGCTACGATTTCAGGGTCACGCTGATCCCACCGGACATACACATCACGCATCTCCTTTTCAAGATCGGGATCATCTTCCAGGTAGCGGTTGGCCTCTACATAAAGGCTCTGCATCCAATTGGTGATATCCGTCTCAGGCTTCTCTCCCTGGTGATGTTTCATATAATTCCACAACCACTTGATCACGTGTAAACCCATATCGCCTGGATAATTCGCGCGGACGACATCGTAACCAGCGAACTCCAAAATCCTGCTGATTGAGTCGCCTAAAATGGCGCTCCGCAGATGACCAACATGGAAGGATTTGTGGGTGTTCGGCTGCGAATACTCAACCATCACCTGTTCGTTTTTATCGCTGCCCCGCCCAAAGTTATTGCCTTCAACGGTAACTTCTTCGACAACCCGGTGACTGAACTCCGAGGTATCGTAAAACAGGTTGAGATAGCCATTGGTCGCCTCGACCCGGCTGAATCCAATCGGCGTACCCAAATGGGCTGCTATAGCCTCCGCAATTTCCTGCGCACGCTGGGGGACGATCACCTTTTTGCCCGAACGTGCTTCCAAGGCTGCCACTGGGAAAAATGGGGTAGAAATGCCCCACTCACCATTGAAGGGAATCGGCTGCCAGTTGATTTCATCCAACAAAGGAATCTGATTCGTTTGGCAATAGGATTGGACTTGCTCGGAAATGGATTGTTGTTCAACTTCAAACATTGGATCACCTAAAAATAATGAAATATATAACCAGGCTTAGGGCTGATTGCGCAATTGGAGATTATATCACCCCCAATGGGGTATCATCGCTAATTGGAAACACAAAAAGCGGGAGCTTATGAAGAAGCTCCCGCTAATTAGTTCACATGGAGAGAGATTATTTAGCGGCTGAAATCTCGAGCGCGGTCAAGGACTTCATCAAGCGGCCCTTGCGGCGAGAAGCATTGTTCTTGTGCAGAACACCTTTCGCAGCAGCCTTATCGAGGGCGCTGGCGGCCTGGAGTGTAGCTGTGCGAGCCGTTTCCACATCTCCGCTTTCAATTGCCAGGCGAGCTTTCTTCACATAGGTGCGAGCGGTACCACGATATACACGATTACGAGCACGTCGCTTAATATTTTGCCGATTACGTTTGATTTGTGACTTTATATTAGCCAAGTCAAGCCTCCGAAACTTGGGATTTAATGGGGGGTTTCACGGCTGGCAATTCTACACGAGATGCAGATATTTGTCTACCCCTGGCACGGCCTTCATGGTAAGATCGAAGTTCCCCAGGTCGGCCAGGTGATCGCTGGCGCAATGCAACCGCCCTGCGGCAGCATTGCGCCAGAGGAAAGTCCGCACTCCACAGAGCACGGTGCCGGATAACATCCGGAGGGAAGCAATTTTCTGGATCGGGCCACAGAAACATACCGCTAAGCCTATGCTTGCATAGGCCGTAAGGGTGAAATGGTAGTGTAAGAGACTACCGGCGCGAGTGGCAACATTCGCGGCCAGGCAACCCCCACCGGGAGCAAGGCCAAGCAGGGACAAGGTGCTGCTCGCACCGCCCGCCCCCCTTCGGGGGGATCAGTCCCGGGTAGGCTGCACCGAGGCGGATTGAGAAATCCGTCCCAGATAGATGATCGCCCGTGCGAAAACCTTGGTTTTCGCGTTGACAGAATGCGGCTTATCGGCCGGCCTGGGTTAAGAAAGTTTTTAGAATTAGAGAAGAAATTAGTATAATAAAAGTGTTGAGAACACAGGGCAAACGCATTATTAATTGAGGGCAGAGAAACCCGACAATACCTTGAAAAGATAATCTTCATCCCAATCAGCCAGGAGCCGTTTGCCCTTGATACTGCGTTTACAGGTTTTCTCCTGCTTGAGCAGATTGAGGGCAATATGCCGCAAGATGGCGAAATTCTCAGCGCCATGTTCTTGGCGAACTCGACAGCGATCTTCATCAAAAGCGATATCCAAACACCAATGGAGCTGGATTTCAATCCCCCAATGAGAGCGCACAGCCGATAAGATCCGCTTTGCACCCGAGATACTGGCAATATGATCACGATCTTCGCAAGATTTCTCGTCGCCAATCCAGCGTTGCGAGCGGGTCCAAGAAACGGTGGTGAGCTTCTTCCAACGCTCAAAGCTGCGTAGGTACGGCAAGACTGAAGGATCCGAAATCGTCCAACACTCGCGGATTTCAATGCGTCTGTGTCCTTTGTTGACCGTTTTGTGGTAGTCATAGCGATAGGCTTTGTAGTTGTTCTCTGCCAAGTCAGCAAAAAGCAATTTGACATCTTCAAAGCGATGGCCTTGATTGTCTTTGAGAGCCAAAACATAATCAGCTTCCTGGTCGATTATCTCTGTAGCCATCTCGGTTTGGCAACCCATGGCCTCAATTATGACAATGTAACCCGCTAATTCCAGGGCTTTCAATAGCTGTGGTATGGCCGTGATCTCATTCGATTTCTCGTCCACTTTGCCTTGTCCCAACACCAGGTGATTGGCGGTTGCCCAGGCCCTCACCTGATCAAGCGCAGCTTTCCCCACCCCGTGATCATGCGAGCGGCGTAGCACTTTGCCATCACTGGCAATCACCTGCCCACCGATGATTTGACTGGCTGCCTTGATCCAACTGATGAAACAGCTCTGAAATTGTTCAGGGTCTAATCGCTTGAAGACCCGATTGAAGGTGTCATGCGACGGAATGCCATTCGGTAGCTCAAGAAACGCGCGGAACCATTTCTCTTTGGCTTTCCCGAATATTTCCACATCTTCCCAAGTATCTGCTCCACAAAGCGCCGCACAGACAGTTGCGATTACCATGATATCCAACAGCTTGTGAAGTTTCTTGCGGTCGATGCTCGGATCTTCTCTGCCCCTAAAATACTCTGCTATCCCTGCTGCGATTGGGTTCGTTTCCATGGTGTGTTTCCTCTATTCTCGTTTTTCCCAAGGACACTCGCTTCCTGAACCTTCTGCCTAGCTTTTAGTGCGTTCACCCTGGTTGAGAACAGGAGTTCTCTTGACTTGAAAACAATATAATTCTATACTCTATTTAAGTTGCTTGTTGGGAACTCAACTTGGTTTTTCAATAAATGTAAATCTCGCTGAAAGGTATATAAGTGACAGTTCCTCAATTATTATTGTAACGGCTCAAGTATTTTGACAGCAGGTCAGAATATTAAGCCGTTTTGTTTTTGTAGATAGATTTGAAATATTAAATGCATTGTTTCTGGGTAGGGAGTAAGAAATGCAAAGCGGTCTTAAAGTTTTTATAAGCAGTACTGGGAAAGATTTAGAAATGTATCGGCAAGCAGCAATTGACGTGTGCAATGAACTTCTTCTCATACCCATCGGTATGGAATATTTTGAAGCAATGGGAAAAGGAGCTACAGCAGGAAGTAAATTTCATTTGGACAAAGCTGATGTATACGTGGGGATTTTCGCACATCGGTATGGATATATCGAAAAAGGGTATAAAAGATCAGTTACCGAAATCGAATATGATTATGCTGGAGAGCAAAGTTTAGAGAGACTTTGCTTCTTAATTGATCCTAATCAACCTTGGCTTCCTGAGAATTTTGAATTTAATCGCCAAAAAGAACTCATTGCCCTAAAAAACAAAGTCGACCTAGAAATTCGAAATTATTTTACATCCGTTGACAATTTCAAACACAAATTATCTCGCGCATTAATTGGTTGGATTTCACGATGGGAAGAAGCATATGGAGGGAAATTAGAACCAATTTTATTGCTAGATAATCCAATAATAAAAGCATCAACACAAGGTTATGAATTTGGGAATGATGATGTAACAATATCAAAAGTGTCTTCCGATCTAGTCGATCAATTAGATCAAGATCTGGGAGGAATGGATAATGATGAAAAAGAATTAATTAGTTCTGGACCAAATTTATTAAAAGAACTTCTTAGTAACTTTAACAGAGCAAAAGAGACATCAATCAACGATGAAAATTTTAAAAAACTTATTTACGATCACAGCCTCACACTCTATAACCAACAAAAAATTCTTAAAAATATTCGTATTTTAAAACAAAGGGCTCAGGTTATTGAATTAAGCGGACCTAGTGGAATTGGTAAAACACATATATTGAAAACCATTTGTAATGAAGAGGATTTGGATCAATTATCCGAACCAAATTATGGCAAAGGTGAAACATTATATCTATGTGCATCAGCCCAAAATGATTGGAAAGAAATTATGGGGGATTTTATAAGAGATATTGGTGGAGAGTATAACGAAAATGGAAATGTCACAGATCAATTATCCATTATTTTGATGGAGAAATATCTTCAGAGGAGGTTTAAACGCGCCTTCTTTATAATTGATCAAGTTGACAAAATTAAGGACGATGTATTAATCTCATTATTAGGAGATGACGGACCACTAGGTAATAATCTAAGAGAAAATATTCCATTAATGGGGGATGTACCTTTAGTTTTGATTTTCGCTTGTAGGCGCCCTCGATTATCTACACTTCCCTTAAAAAACAAAAATCTTAGAATCCATCTTCTTCAAATTGATCCTCTACCATTTGAAGAAGTAAGAATGAAATTGGAAGATAATTTACCACCTGGTCTAGCTAAAGATGAGGATGTAATTCCTGAAATGGCCAGAGAAATATATAATTTAACCAATGGCCATCCAGGGGCAATTAATATCATCATAAAAGGTTTAGAGAATAGCAAATTTGCCGTTTCTATTACCAAATTCCAAGAAAAATTTCGACCATTAATTCTTCGAATGGTTCAACAAGAAATTATTGGGGATATGAAATTAAAAGAATACCTTTTATTAAATGTTCTAAGTATTTTTAGAAGTTTCCATTTTCCTCTCATAGACAGATTACTTAATTACAAATTACTACCGAATGATTTACTTGATAAGAAAAACCCTTCTTCCGATGATTATAGAGCTTGGTTAGATAGAATGTGCGAAACACCAGCTCTCATTCGAAAAGCACCAGAGAATCCCCATCACCCGTATAAGGTAAATTCTTTTATTCGCCATGTTCTCACAATGGATTTAGAAGTTCTAAGTAAAGAACAATTTTCTGATTTACATCTGCACGCTTTTCAAATCTACAATACTGAGTTAACTAGGAAAGATTCGAATGATATTCGATTAAAATCTCTCTCACGTACCACGTCCGGTGTATACAGTTGAGGCTTTATACCACTATGTTTACCTTTCAACATTAAAATCTCCCTGGACAATTTAACCAGAGCGAATTTATCAAAATCTGTAAAAGGTATCAAAATTTATTCGAACTTTCTTGCAACGAGGCCAGTGACTCGATTGTCATGAATACTCATGCGTTAATTGATGTCTGGGAATCAGATAAAGAATTACATCACCTTGTAAGCAAACTGCCGAATGGTTTTAGAAATCTTTAATGAAGTCGCAGAAATCTTCAAAGGCAAATTATAAAAAGGATCTCACCATGATTACAAAAGAAATTTTGGGTAGGGAAAAACAAATCACAGAAATAAAAGCTGGTATCGATAAAACAGGAAAATCGAGAATTATTTCGATTCATGGTCGAGGTGGAGTTGGTAAGACATACTTACTTTTAAAAATTTATGAGGAATTTAAGTCTGACAATTCAGTGGTGTGTTATGAGCTAGTCGACTTTTCTCAAAGTAAAAATCGAACTAAGCGTTGGCTGATGGATTTTATTGTTAAGGATAGGGATGAAGTATTTAGCAAATATTTCAAACTTGCTGAAGAATTATCTCAGCAATCGTCCCCTGAAATCCGTGCTGTTTTGCAAAAAGATCTTGAGGACACATTTATCGAAGAATTTCAAGCTTACGAAAAAGAAAAAAGAATAATCTTCCTATTTGACACATTAGAACTAATTCAAGATACCTTATTGTTAAGTTTTGTAATTGAGTTAGCTCAACTCTCTACAAACAGTGTCTTTTGTTTGGCAGGGCGAAGAAACGAAGAGTTGAAGGAAAATGTTCTTGACAAAATATTTCCTACCAATATGATTATTCCAATCGATTTAGGGGGGTTTGACCCTACGACTTCTGAAAAGTTTATTTGTACACATGAAGTTGCAGGAAAAGATCTTAATGCTAAAGAGGTAAGAGCTCTCCATGTTCTTTCTGAAGGCAGCCTTCCAATTAAGCTTGTTCTCGCTTTGGATTGGCTATCCCGAGGGTTTGTAATGAACACTCTTTCCGAAGCAGTTTATAGTGAAGATACTCTCAAAAACTTGGAAGAAGCTTATGAAAACAAAACCAAAGATTATGTTCAATCTGTTTTAGATTTTGAAAAAGAACTGGTTACAAAAATAGCAGAGTTTGGGGGGGATATCGATACATTAATTTATTTAATGGCCCATGTTCACAAACGTTTTAATCGAGATCTAATAAAACATTTATTGCCCAATGCAGAAGTAGAATTCATGATAAAGGAATTAAGCAACCTTGGATTTGTTAAATTTTTCGGTGAAGATTATTTTGTTCTTCATGATGAAATTCAAAGAATGGTAATGGTTCATATTTGGGAATGGAGAGATACAAACGGCAAAGAACGAAGGGAGATTAGTAAAAAAGTAGTTGATTACTATACAAAGGAAATAGTACAACTTAGGAAAAAAGGGCACGACTGGGAAGAATTGGATCCCGAAGTCCAGCAAATTATCAATATTTATGAGATCGAAAAACTACATTACAGTATAGATATCGATCTTGTAAAAGGATACCTAGAATTTGAAAATTTATTCGACACATTATACAAATCAAATAGGGAAATAGAACTCGCAGCATTAGCCCTCAACATTACCCGTGATCACCCATTGCCAATCTTACTACGAGATTATATTAACTCCTATTTTCAGGGTTGGATTTGGATTGGCAGAGATCAAATGACTCAGGCCAAAGATGCGCTAGAACATGGACTCAAAAAACTAGAGGCTATAAAGAAACAAAATTCTGTAATACCTAAATTTATACAAGACGAAGTGTTAAACAATTTAGGGCGCGTATTTACTGCTTTGGGTTTTTGTTATAAAGAAATGGGGAACTGGGTAGAAGCTGTTAAGTATTATAACCGAGCAAGAAACGAAAACGAAGAGCAAATGGATAAACTCTTCGAAAAGGAAGGAAACAATTATGAACTAATTAATGAACAACGAAGCCAGTTAGCTGAAACCCTCAATGATTTGGCAAATGTATATCGCAAGTATGGGAGAATGGGGGAAGCACGCCTATATTGCAAAGCCGCCCTTTTAATTCGTGAATCCTTGGGAGAGACTGTCAGAATTGGTCATTGCTGTTATGTAATGGGAATGATAATGTGGGAAATTGGAAACACGTCTGAATCGATTGCTTATTTACAGCGAGCGCGAAAACAATATAAGCTGGGCGAAGTAGAACATTTTGAAAAAGCTTGGATAGATAGATATGAAGGTTATGTAATGTATCGGATCGGCAATTTTGAGGAAGCCCGAGGTATGTTATTGCGTTCCTTGGAAGCAACTCGGAGTAGTCAAAGTTTTCAGGATGATTATGCAGAGGTGCTGTTAATCCTAAGCAGAATCAACAGAGATGAAAAAAAGTTTGATCTCTCAAAACAACAGGCATTACATGCACTAGAAATTGCCAAAAAGATCCCTAACGAGTATCGCATAACTGAAGCACTGTTAACTCTTAGCATAACCACCTTGGCTACAGAAGGAAAAAACTCTCAAAATTTTATAAGGTACTTTTCTCAAGGACAAGAGAAAGCCACCAAATTTAAATATCGTCGCTTGGAAGTAATCTTTGCTGATATCGAAGCTAGATTGGATTTTGATGAAAAAGATTACGGTGATGCTTTTCAAAAATTCATCTATTCCTGTTCCCTTGCATTAAAATTTAAGTATGCTGTCTATGCTCGGCAATTAAGCAATTTATCTGAAAAATTACATGAATTAACTATTTCCGACCCAATTTTGACCAGTAGCATTTGTAACAGCCTAATTCAGGAATGGAAAACAAACTATGATCCAGAAAATGATCACTCAGAATTTGTAGATGAGATTAATTATTTAAAAACCGTTGCTGATAAATACAACCAATTTCAAAAATACGAAGAAATTTACATTAATTATTTTCGACAAGGTAAATGGAGTGATGTTAAAGACACATTGGGAAAAATAGAAAGCCAAGATGTTTATCTTTAACCCGGCTAGATCCAAAGCTTATTTTTATCGAGCCGAGTTGGCATACACACAAGGTCGTTATTCTCAAGCAAGTTTGCATTGTGAAAAAGCATTGCGGATTTATTCAATAATTGATCCGGAGTCAAAGATTTCTGGGAGATTGTTATCTGCTATTAGGTCGAATTTACTGGAAACTTGGAAATACTGCCGAGGCCAATGAAGTTATTAACATTGCAGAACAATTTTATCAAAAAAATAATTATGAACTTGGAGTTGGACAAGTAGAATCCATCCGGTCCTATATTTATTTTAGAACACAGAGATATAAAACTGCTAGAATAAAGTCCTCTAAATCTATTGAGATTTACAATAAATTTGGCCAAAATATTGCTCTAGGTCGGGCATATAATATGCTGAGTTGTATGGTTCGTACACGAACCACTAGAATGAGGTATGATGAACAAGGTTTTCTTGATGCAGAAGAATTAGTAATGAAAGCTGAAAGACTTTTAGGTGGTCAGAGCAAATACGTAGAATCAGAAATCAACCTGACGTATGGAATCTTATACTTCCAATGGAGTAAATGGCTGAAAAACCATAGTCAAGATAGTTTTGAAAGAAAATTAGTTCTTGCGATTGAAAAATTACAGCAAAGTGCATCGATTTCTGAAAAACTAGATATCCCAATTCTAAGCAGTGTCTATCATGGAATGATGGGAAATATAAAATCTTATCAAGACAAACCTTTTGAGGCCATTGATCATTTTGTTCAAGAGATTTCTTTGGCATACGAGACGAAAGAAAAACGCCTATTATGGACTTTAAATTTATTTGAGAACTGGCTCTATGAACATCCTACTGAACTTACAAAAGAATATTTTGAGTATTTTGTAAGTCAATGGGGAACTGAAAGGTCTTCAGAAGTTGTAGAATATTTATCACGATTTGTAAACTATATGAAATATATCTCCCCACAAGAATTAAATGTTGAAAACACTCGATTATTGGACAATTAAATTTTATAGGGAAATTAACAAAGGATTATCTCATGCAAAATGAATTGGATCCTGAAAACGAAATTTTTTTTCATGATTTTGAAATTGTCGAACATCACCAATTAGTACAATTATTTAATTTGTTCAATGATTATGTAATTAGATTTGCTAACACCAACTTGACTGATGATGTAACTGATAAAGGGGATCAACTTACATTTGACATGCTGAATGATGATCTTTGCGAAGTATAACGATTTTATTTTTTATTGGTAATTAATGATGGCAAATGAGTATCCGGACTTATTATTAGAAAAATACCCATATTTTTCTTCTCCATTCCCAACAACATATTTTTTTGAATTAACTGCAACCTGTAATCACAAATGTGTTGGTTGTGGAAATGTATTCATTAAAGAAAATCAATATTTACCTGCCCAAAAATGGGTGCAAATTTTAGAAAAAATAAAACCAACCATAGCTAATGTTAGAATAACTGGAGGCGAATGTACTTTACATCCAGAATTCTCCGAAATAATTCATGCGATTGACAAATTAGCAATACCTTTTGTTATTTTTACCAATGGTAATTGGAAAAATCCAGAAAAATTAGTCCGGCTTTTTTTAAATTGCAATCACTTGTCGGGTTTATTAATTTCATTACAAGGTCACAATAAAGAAAACTATAAAAAGTTTGTAGGTATCGATGCTTTTGATCAGGTTTTAAGCAATATCAGTTTTGCATCTCAAGCTGGAATAAAAGTTTCAACCAATACAATATTACTAAAATCCACCAATAAATATATCAACGAAATTCATGAACTCGCAATTCATGCAGGCGCATCTTATGCCGCCTTCAGTCGATATTATGGTAAATCGCTTCCTAGATTTGAATTAAATAACAGAGAATTATTACGCGCTTTAGAAGAAATTTCAAAACTGAGAAAAAATAATATTTCAGTTCGGATAAATAATTGCGTTCCGATGTGTTTTAGCACAGATCTAGATATACCTATTCGAGGTTGTACATCTGGTATGACACATGGTACAGTAGATCCATTAGGAAATCTACGTCCTTGTACGCATGCACCCTTAGTATTAGGAAATCTTTTTGAACAAACTATTGAAGAAATCTGGCAATCACCTCAATTAACTTTGTGGAACAATTTTATTCCAAAAGATTGCATAGGTTGTAGCGTGTTTGCTTCCTGCAGGGGAGGATGTCGAGCAATTGCTTTTCACCAAGGTGTAAAAGCAGATCCAATCATTCAAGAACCTATAACAGTTAAGACTGAACATGAAGTAAAACGACTTCACCTTTACAGGAATTTGATACCAAATCCAAGATACAAAGTAATTCAACATGTTAGTGGTTTGCATATTGTAGGAAGAAATGGACAAATGGCAGTTTCAGAACAGGCCCTAGAATACCTAAACGCAATCAATGGTGTTGACACGTTGGATCATATACAAAAGAATAAAGGGAAGTTAGCGATAGATTTCATCGGAACATTGGTAATTAATGGTTTAGTCGATTTGCTAGATACGCCAAAATAAAATATCGCCCTCCTGCAAAATTTACAAGAGGGCGATATTAATTCTTAATTCCAAAACACCCATCTCCTACTTCGCATAATCCACCGCGCGTGTCTCCCGGATCACTGTGACTTTGATCTGACCCGGGTACTGCATGGTCTCTTCGACCTGCTTGGAGATGTCTCGTGCGAGGCGAGTGGCGGCCAGGTCATCGATCTCCTCGGGCTTGACGAAGATGCGGATCTCGCGGCCAGCTTGCAGGGCATAGCTCTCTTTGACACCCGTATTAGAGTTGGCAATCTCTTCGAGCGCGCGCACCCGCTTCAAATACAGTTCCAGGCTCTCCCGGCGGGCACCCGGTCGAGCGCCAGAAATTGCATCCGCGGCTTCGACGATCACAGCCTCGACACTATCCTGTTCAACCTCATGGTGATGGCTGGCAATCGCGTTGATCACTTTCTCGTTGACTCCATAACGTTTGGCAAAATCAGCACCAATTTGGGCGTGCGTACCCTCCACATTGTGATCCATGGCTTTGCCTAAATCATGCAGCAGTGCGCCAGCTTTGGCAACAGACACATCTGCCCCTAACTCAGCAGCAATTACAGAAGCTAACTTGGCGGTTTCAACGGCATGTGAAAGCTGATTCTGCCCATAGGATGTGCGGAACTTCAAGCGTCCGAGCACCTTGGTAATTTCTCGGTGCAGACCAGGGACACCCGCTTCATATGCGGCTTCTTCTCCCGCTTCAGCTACAATCTTATCCACCTCTTTTGCCTCTTTGCGCACAACTTTTTCGATATATGCGGGGTGGATACGACCATCCAGTACTAATTTTTCAAGTGACCGGCGAGCAACTTCCCGGCGGACCGGATCAAAGCATGAGATCGTCACTGCCTCCGGCGTATCATCAACAATCACATCAACACCAGCAGCTTGCTCAAAAGCATTTATATTCCGCCCATTGCGGCCAATGATGCGGCCTTTCATTTCATCCGAGGGCAGAGGAACAGATGAAGAGGTAACTTCGCTGACATGTTCTGAAGCCACCCGTTGAATGGCGTCGGCAACAATTTTTCGAGCTTTGCGTTCACCCTCATCTTGAGCCTCGGCTTCTACCTGGCGGATGATGCGCACCATATCATCACGAATCTCCTTCTCGACCTCTGCCAGTAGCTGGGATTTGGCTTCTTCGGTGGTCAACTGGGATACCCGTTGCAGTTCTTCAACCCCTTTAGCGTGTAAATCCTCAATCTCATTAGCACGCTTATCCATGGAACTCTGGCGTTTATTGAGTGATTGCTCTCGCCGCTCTAATCGCTCTGTGCGAGTATCGAGTTGGTCCCTGCGACGTTGCAAACGATCTTCTTCTTTGGAGATTTCTGAGCGTCGTCGGTTGATCTCATTCTCAGCTTTTTGTCGAGTTTCTATCGCCTGGTCTCGGGCTTCTAATTCAATACCGCTGGCTTTTTCTCGCGCCTGAGCAAGTATCCGTTCCCCTTCCGATTTCATGCGTTGATTTTCTTGTTCAGTCAAATAATGTTTGATAAAGAAGCCAACTGCGCCACCCAATATCAGGGCGACTACACTTATAACAATCCAGATTCCAATTTCCATAATTGCCTCATTTTCTATTATTGTGTGGATCACTCTTCTCGCTGGTTCGAACTGTAAATTTTGAAGATCTCCACGGATTACGGGCTGCCCAAATGCTGAAATTATGAGGGATTGCCCTTTCTAGGTGTGATTGCAGCTTTATGTCAGTTCTGAATTTCTGACCAAACTTGCTCGATCACGGGTTTTGCAACGCCATAATTGAAGCCGCGGCGGGCCAGGTAAGCGCTCATCTTCTGGCGGAAAGCCATCCATTCCAACCCCTCGTACCTGCGGGATTGCTTGATCGCAGCCTGGTAAGCTAATTTATCTTCATCCAAATCACGGAGTGCTTCATCAATTGCCTCATCGCGGATGCCTTTTTGCCGTAATTCCATGGCTAAGGCACACCGACCGCGAGGCCGAAATGTCGAGCGATTTTCTACCCAAGTTCGGGCAAATTGAGTGTCGTCCACCAACCCGTTTTTGCGTAAACGGCTGAGGACTTCCGTGATTACTCCCTCAGGAGTATCGTGCTTCTGTAAATTTTTGCGAACCTCCGCCTCCGAGCGGGGACGGTAACTGAGAAAGTTCAGCGCCCGTTGGTTCGCCACTTCTTGTGCATCAAGATCCTGTAACTCTTGAATTTTCTCAGCACTGAGTTCCTCTCCGACTTGAAGCCAAGCAGCAGCAAATCGGGAGAGCCCAAATGCAAACTCATCATCGAGATAAACATTGATACGGTTTGAATTGCGTTTTTGCGCTTTTAGAGCAGTAACTTTGCGTTCCATTTATTAACAAAAAACCGTGATCCTACCTCAGCAGGCCACGGCGGCATTGTAGCAATATGTAGCTGTCTCAGTTGAAGTGTCAATCAGGGTGTGTTTACGGTTACACCACAATTAAAGGAATTAAGCCCAGAGGTCGTTGAACACAACGTACTTGGGTTCGCCAGAGCAATTTTATCCGATTGGGTTTAATATCCATAACGACATCAGTTAACACTGAGATCGATCATCTACAGTAGCATCCGATATTGGATGCGGCCTAAGCCGTGGCCGCGCTTCAAATAATCAAAAAAGTTCGCGCGACAAGAATTTATTAGTGTTAAGTGCTCGTCCAAAACGCATTCAAAATGGCGTTTTGAATAGCTGCTTAACTGTCTGAACAGACCATCCATTCAGACTTTCAAGTTTCAAAGTACTATAAAGGCATCACCGGCGGCGGTAGCAGCGCTTGTCGAATTGCTGCTTCGATTTCATCCACCAGATCAGGATTTTCACGCAAGAAGTCTTTAGCATTCTCGCGCCCCTGCGCTAAGCGCAGGTCATCATAGGAGTAAAAAGAGCCACGTTTTTGAATAATTTCTAATTCAGTTGCCAAGTCAAGTATATCACCAACTTTGGAGATACCTTCAGCATACATGATATCAAACTCGGCGGTCTTGAACGGGGGTGCAACTTTGTTTTTGACTACCCGTACCCGGGTACGGTTTCCAAGGACTTCAGAGCCAACCTTGATAGACTGAATGCGGCGCACATCTAACCGTATACTGGCATAGAATTTTAGCGCCTGTCCACCAGTTGTGGTTTCTGGATTTCCAAACATCACACCGATTTTCTGGCGTAACTGATTAGTAAATATTACTGAAGTATTGGTTTGTTTAATCGCACCGGATAACTTCCGCAAAGCTTGAGACATCAATCGAGCCATCAACCCCATTTGCGGGTCGCCCATATCACCTTCAATTTCAGCTCTCGGAACCAGAGCAGCTACCGAGTCAATCACCACTAAATCCACTGCACCCGAACGCACCAGGGTTTCAGCAATCTCCAAGGCTTGTTCACCCGTATCAGGTTGTGAAATGAGCAGGTTGTCAATATCAACGCCGCATTGTTCAGCGTAAACCGGATCGAGGGCGTGTTCCATGTCGACAAAGGCTGCCGTACCACCCAGACGCTGAACTTCTGCAACAATATGCTGACATATCGTTGTTTTTCCAGATGATTCAGGACCATAAATTTCGGTGACACGTCCGCGGGGGATTCCGCCTACGCCCAGGGCAATATCTAAGGAAAGTGAGCCTGTTGGGATCGCCTCAACCCGCAAGTGATGGGCATCTCCAAGGCGCATAACAGTACCTTCACCAAAACGTTTGGTGAGGTCGCCTAAGGCTTTATCGAGGGCAATCTGTTTTCCTTCGCTCAACGCAGTGTCCTTTCTAATCCGTTACCAGTTTACATGAGATTGAGAGATGTGACAAGGTTTGTGCAAGAATGAAAATGAATATCAAAAATTAAGAGACGGCATGACAGTTGAACACAAAATCAGACAACTTATCAACAGTTAAGGTGACAAAAGGAACTATTCGCCACATTGAACTTATGAAATAATTATGATTAATCGTATCATTCGTACACACCATGTTTAATTATGCAACATAATAAACTGCCATCGCTATATCTATGGGGGATTCAGCCTAATCGAAACGAGAAAATCTCGCTTCAGATTCATCCTTAATTACAGACAAAAGGAGAAATAAATAATGAGTAAATTAACTCGTGAAGATGCCCTGGAATATCATCGTTTAGATGATAAGCCGGGAAAGGTTGCCATCCTTCCTACCAAACCACTGGGGACACAACGTGATCTCTCATTGGCCTACTCTCCCGGGGTGGCGTATCCTGTTTTAGAGATCGCCGATCACCCAGAAACCGCATATGAATACACCTCCAAAGGGAATATGGTTGCAGTAATTTCCAACGGCACGGCTATTCTTGGCCTTGGGAATCGAGGAGCGTTGGCCTCCAAACCCGTTATGGAAGGCAAAGGTGTGCTCTTCAAGGTTTTCTCAGATATTGATGTGTTTGATATTGAAGTAGATTCTGAAGACCCAGATGAGATTATCAACGTGGTCAAAGCCATCGCCCCCACCTTTGGTGGGATCAACCTCGAAGACATTAAAGCACCCGAGTGTTTTTATATCGAAGAGACTCTCAAAGAGATGCTTGATATCCCCGTCTTCCATGATGACCAGCACGGAACCGCAATCATCTCCAGTGCCGGGTTGATCAACAGTCTCGAGGTGGTCGGTAAAAAAATCGAAGATATCCGCATCGCTATTTCGGGTGCGGGCGCCTCCGCAATCTCTTGCGCCAATTTGGCGGTAAAGCTGGGTGTGAAATTAGAAAATGTCCTCATGGTGGACAGCCGCGGTGTTATCCATGCAGGCCGCACCGACCTCAACAAATATAAACAAAAGTTTGCGGTAGATACCGATGCCCGCACCTTGGCTGACGCAGTTTGTGGCGCTGATGTATTTTATGGTCTTTCAGTTGCAGATGTGCTTAAGCCTGAAATGCTAAAAACGATGGCCAAAGACCCCATCATCTTTGCGATGGCGAACCCAGATCCTGAAATCAATTATGATCTCGCCAAAGAAACTCGCCCCGATTGCATCATGGCGACCGGTCGTTCAGATTTCCCCAACCAGGTCAATAATGTTTTGGGCTTCCCCTTCATTTTCCGTGGCGCATTGGATGTGCGTGCCAGCGCAATCAACGAAGAAATGAAATTGGCGGCTTCTCAAGCTTTGGCAGATTTAACCAAAGAAGATGTACCTGATAATGTTTTAAGAGCGTATGGCGTCAACAGCCTAAAACTTGGAAAAGATTATATTATTCCTAAACCACTTGATCAACGTGTGATGTTATGGGTGTCGCCGGCGGTTGCCCAAGCTGCGATGGATACCGGCGTCGCTCGCAAACAGATTGATATCGAAGAATACCGCGAGCAATTAGCTTACCGTCAAGGGCAGGGTCAGCAGGTGCGCTACTATATTATGCACCAGGCACAGACCGCCAAACCCAATAAACGGATTGCCTTTGGAGAAGGCGAAGAGCCAAAGATCATTCGAGCTGCATATCAGGTTGAACATGACGATATCGCAGACACAATCTTGATCGGTGATTCAAAGGTTATTGGCGATCAGATAAACACACTCGGGTTAGAGTTCAGTCCTCAAATCATTGATCCCAACAATTTTCCCCGTGCAGAAAAATATGCGCAGGAGTATTTCGAGCTGCGCCAGCGAAAAGGAATTTCCCAAAACCGGGCGAAAAAACTGCTGGTTGATCCGCAAATTCTAGGTCCGATGCTGGTCAGGATGGGCGATGCCGATGCTTTTGTTTCGGGCTTAGTTCATGACTATCCCGAGGTGATCCGCCCGGCTTTGCAAATTCTTCACACTCATTCAGATTCTCGGCTGGTGGCGGGTGTTTATATCATGATCATCAACAAGAAGACCTATATCTTCACCGACGCGACGGTCAATATCGAACCTTCCGCCGAAGATTTAGCTGAGATCGCCTGCTTGGCAGCAAATTTCGCTATCCGCCTGGGATTAGAGCCACGCGTGGCGATGCTCTCATTCTCAAACTTTGGCAGCACCGATCACCCGCTTACCCGCAAGGTCAGCAAAGCGGTTGAAATCCTTAAGCACAACGTCCCCACTTTACCCGTGGATGGCGAGATGCAAGCGGATACCGCGGTGGTCCCCGATATCATTGACGAACGCTACCCCTTCAGCCAGGTTCGAGACGCCAATGTGCTAATATTCCCATCCTTAGAGGCAGCCAATGTAACCTATAAGCTGCTAGAACGCCTCGGTGGCGCAACCACCCTTGGCCCAATTTTATTGGGAACCGGGGCCCCAATCCACGTGCTCCAGCGCGGTGCAGATGTGCGTGATATTGTTAACATGGCTGCGGTCGCTGTGATGGACTCTATTGAACGATTTTCACGGGGTTGCTTTTGCGATGACAAATAAGATCGAGTAATTTCTCCAAACAAAAAACGGGAGCGAAATTTCGCTCCCGTTTTTTATTGAATAATCCAAAGCACTGGATTTATGGGGAAAATTTTCAGATTGGCTGCCAGTCTGAAAATTCAGGTTGCGGCAAATTACTGCGCTGTGGTAGGATTCAGCGAATTCTCTGGCCGGAGGAAATAATTGACTGAAATTACTCGCATCTGCTTTGTATGTTTGGGAAATATCGTGCGCAGCCCGTTGGGTGAAAATATGTTTAAACACCTGGCCCAACAAGCCGGGTTGCAGGATCAATATCAGGTTGACTCCGCGGGTACTGGAAGCTGGCACGTAGGTGAATCTCCGGACCGACGGATGCGGCAGGTGGCGGCTCGCAAAGGGTTGAAATACGATGGCAGCGCCCGGCAGTTCCGGCCAAGCGATTTTGACAAATTTGACCTAATCATCGCGATGGATACGGATAATCGCGGAAATTTGATGCGGCTTGCTCGAACACCTGACCAGGAAAATAAAATCCATCTGATGAGAGAATTTGACCCACTTGGAACTCCTAGAGCCTCAGTTCCGGATCCGTATTATGGCGGTATCGATGGCTTCGAAGAAGTCTATAAAATCGTAGAACGTTCTTGTAAGGGGTTGCTCGATGCTTTGGAGGGTGGCGAGTTATGATCCTGGGTCCCGTTGAAAAATGGCTAACAGAGAACCAGTTCGGGCAGGTGCTTTCGACACAACCAGTGAGCGGTGGCTGTATCAGTAATGGAAGGATTATCGCAACCCAAAGTGGGAAAACCTTTTTCTTGAAAACCAATCAAAATATCCCAGGAGATATGTTTATCCGGGAAGCCGAAGGGCTTTCCGGACTAAAAATCAAAGGCGGGCCCAGCATCCCGGAGCCCTATCTTTATGGAACTAATTTTATTTTGCTCGAAGACCTGAAATCAGCCCCCCACAGCAGTGATTATTGGACCAAATTTGGACACCAATTGGCCGTGATGCATTTAAACACTCACCCGCAATATGGTTTCGCTCAAGACAATTATATCGGCAGCACCCAACAGCCCAACACCTGGACTGACGACGGTTATCATTTTTTCGCAGAACAGCGCTTAATGTTCCAAGCGCGTCTCGCGAGAGAAGCTGGCCTGCTCGGGAAAACAGATCGCCGTAGAGTTGAAAACCTGGCTTCCCGGCTGCCAGAATTAATCCCCAACCAGCCGGCATCTCTGCTCCACGGTGACTTGTGGTCCGGAAACGCTGTCACCAATTCAACGGGGGGACCCGCAGTCATCGATCCGGCTGCACATTATGGTTGGGCTGAAGCTGAACTGGCGATGACCTCCCTTTTTGGCACTTTCCCCAGCGCTTTTTATCGAGCCTACGAAGAAGTCCGTCCTTTGGATGCAGGTTACTATACGCGCTATTCAATTTATAATCTTTATCATTTACTCAACCATCTCAATATCTTTGGCCGGGGCTACCTGGGTCAGGTGCAGGCAATCCTGAAACAATACGCATAAATCACCGGCAGCTCACTCAAAAATAGATGACAGAAAACGATATTCGCATTGAGTGCATCAAAGTAAAAGAACTGATTTCCTTCGCGGAAGATGTGATCGGTAGATCACAACCGGCTCAATTCATCCCGATTTCAATGCAGCGCGCGATTGCTCAGGCTCATAATCCCTACGCGGCCAAAGAAGATGTCGCCCTCCTCGTGGCTGTTGATGCGGATGAAGAGGTGGTCGGTTATTTCGGTATCCTGCCTTTGTTGTTACGTGAAGGCAGCGCCTTCCACAAAGTACACTGGTTCACGACCTGGAATGTCTCGGCAAAAGTGCGCGGTCGGGGGGTTGGCGGCCAGTTGATGGCAAAAGCTCTGACCTTGGGACATGATTATTTGATCGTCGGCAGCGTTCACGCCCGGCGGGTGTGCCGCAAATATGGTTTTTGGGAACGGGCCCCGCTGATTTATTATTGGCTCGATCCCTCGGGGATGGCGCAGCTAAACCCCCTGGTTTGGATGCGCCGGGGATACAGAAAGATGCTCCGATTACTGCGGATCAAGAAAAAGGTTGAGATCCATTCTCCTTTGACCGAAGCCCTGACAAATGCTGCTGCGCCCCTCACAAAAAAGATTTTCTCATCCCGTCTAAAGAAACTCGAATCCCAGCTGTCTGAGGGATTCCGTTTCCAGGAGATCGAGCAAATCCATGGAGACCCGCCAAAAGCCCCCCATCGCCCAGAAGTCGAGCTGCACCGCGCCATAGAGGCCGTCAACTGGATGTTAGCCTATCCTTGGGTGGTCGAGAGCGGCGCGTCCGTCACCGAAAATATGGACTATTTCTTCAGCGATGCTCGCGTTCTGTATCGGCAGATTGCCGTTGAAGTCTACAACTCTGAGGATAAGTATCTCGGTTTTGTGGTTTTCTCGGTTTCCAATAAAGGGGAGCAAGCTGTTATCAAGACACGTGATTATCGCTTTTCGCAGCCCTCTTACGAACGTGCGGTTTTGGTTTTGGCTTTGCAATATGCCCGCGAATATGATGCCGTGATGATCGAAATCCCGGCTGAAATTGCTGCCCATATTCCAGATCGGCTGGCCAAACTGCTACTGCAAAGCAAAGAGCGAATTTACCAGTGCATGCCTAAAGCAGAAGACAGCCCCCTGGCGCAATTGTGGGAGGAAATCAGCCTGCACCTATGGGATGGGGATATGGCTTTCTCATGAAAAAAGTCCTTATTACTTCACTCGAATCCATCGCCCGTATAATTCCATTGGGGCTGTACCCCAAATTGATGCAGCGAGATGTGGTCGATTTTTTTTACCACGCCGTTTCGGATGAAACTTTACCGCATGTGTGCCATCTTTACCCGGTGGTACCGGCAGCCGATTTCGAAGCTGCTCTGTTCTACCTGAAGGAAAATAATAATTTCATAAGTTATACCCAGCTCCACTCACATATTTTTGAAAATGCGTCACTGCCTCCCAAGGCCGTGCATCTCTCCTTTGATGATGGATATGCAGAGTGTTTTACCGTTGTGCGCCCTTTACTGCTGAAACACGAAATCCCGTGCACCTTTTTCCTAACCACGGGATTGATCGATAATCAGATTTTGTTCTACCGTAATAAACAGTCGCTTTGTGTCGACCGTCTGCTTAACCCAGATTTTGATATTTCGAGGTTCGCCTTTGATGAATTATCATCGCTGGGTTTTTCAGGGACCTCGCTTCATGAATTTATCAGTTGGCTGAAAGATTTACGCCTGCCTGATGAAGCCGCAATCAATGAGGTTTGCCGCGCCCTGGGGATAAACTGGCAAACTTATCTGACAGAGAAGCAACCTTATCTGAACACCACCCAAATCCAACAGATGGGGGCTGAGGGCTTCACCCTGGGGGCGCACACTCTCTCTCACCGCAAATTGGTGGACTTATCATCGGCTGAAATCGAAACTGAAATTGCCGAGTCTTGCCGCCTTGTGGGAGAAATCAGTGGGCAGGGAATCGTGCCCTTTTCCTTCCCGCATTCCGCCTGGGGTGTTGACCGCGACCGGCTTGCTGCCATTCGCAGTAAATACCCTCAAATCGGATTGCTCTTCGATACCAAGGGCGTGCGCCGGGACGTGAACTTCATCCATAATCGCGTCTGGGCTGAACGTCCCTTTACTCCTGAAAGCAAACTGCATCCTATTCCCGAGGTACTGGCAAATGCCTATCGGGAAGCCTGGGTGGATGAGGTGCTGGGGTGGGGGCGTAAACTGAGGGGATAAACAAATTGCGAAATCAATTGTAAGGTCGAACCCATAAGAGCCACGCTTTTCGGCGGGGTAGGTATTTTAGGCTCAATGTTCTAATAATGGGCAGAGAAAATCCATAGCCAACAAAATAATGACATTTGGTTTGCCCATATATGACAAATAGTAATTTTCGACCAAGAGCATTTTCAAGTACATTTTTAATGATTAATAAGCGGGAGCCATCTAAGTCGCCGCAATAAACGGTGCCGTAAACACTCTCTTGCTTTTGAGGTAGTGATGTGGGGAATGTTTAGATATTTTATTGGTGCGTTTGGCTCCAGAATAAATTCCGGCAAACATAAATAAGTGACCTTAGAAAATTCACAGGAATATTCAATTATTTTAGAGATTCAACTTTGATATCTAAATCTTTATTTCTGAATATTCAATAAGGACTGTTCGTGGTGAATTATCGATTTTCTCTCCTAAATTGCGGCATTGCATTTGGATTTAGCATACTCTTAATTCTAGGAAACGTTTGGGGGATCAAGCCAACACTCGCCTGAAAAAGATCGAAAACCTGCTCGCTGATAATGCCAACCTGCGCAGAGCCAATGCCTTGGCCGCCAGAACTTTCTTATCACTGCTATCGACTACAAAGAGCTAAAAGCTTTAGAAGATGCTGAAACTCGGTTGCTCAGAGCAACCGAGTTTCTATTTCAGGTATAATCAAAACAGGAACGAACGATGGAAACACTCAACCGAGAAAATGTCTTACAAACCTTACATTTAAACTCTGACAAGCTACAAACTTTCGGTGTAAAATCACTGGCCGTTTTTGGTTCTGTTGCACGCGATGATGTAAGCAGCCAAAGTGATGTCGATATCTTGGTTACATTTGAAGGCGCAACAACTTTCGATAAATATATGGATGTCAAGATATTTATCGAAGATCAACTCAACTGTGCCGTAGATCTGGTGATTGCTGAGGCACTGCACAAGCGTATCCAGCCTTTTGTGCTGCAAGAAGCCGTCTATGTCACGTGACTACCGGCTTTATCTGGAGGATATTCTCGATACCTGCACCCGTATCTCGCAATACACTCAGGGTTTCGCCTTTGAGCAATTTACGGGCGACAAACTGGTTTAGGATGCCGTTTTGCGCAACATTGAAGTTATTGGCGAAGCCGCAAAACATTTTCCGAAAAATATTCAGTAGCTTTACCCGCAAATTGATTGGCGACGGATTGCTGGGATGCGCGATATCGTAGCCCACCACTACTTCAGCATCCTCGATGAAATTGTGTGGGATGTGGTTAGCAATAAAATTCCCCCGCTGCACGAACAGATTCAACTGATAATCCATTCCTTGTAAGGGCTGAGACCACACTAAGATAATTCGAATAATTTAGGACTGGCATACCTGTGAGGACCGCCGGTCCTATTTTTACAACCTTTTTCCATTTCACGTAAATCATTCCCTCATTCTCCTTGCAAGAATGAGCATCCAAATCTATAATCTCATTATCCCCTTCACCCCCCACTGGAAGTGATAATGAGCCGTCCCCTCAACCTCTACCGCTTACAACAAGTCGACAGCCAGATCGATCAGGCCAACACTCGCCTGAAAGAGATCGCCGCCCTGCTAGCAGATAATGCCAAAGTGCGCAAAGCCGCGGCCGCCGCGGCCAAAACGGAAAAGAACCTTGAAGCGGCCCGCAAAGAACAGAATCAAGCCCAGGCCAAGGTCAAAGACCAGCGCATCAAGATCGAGCAGACCGAAGCCACACTCTACAGCGGCACGGTGCGCAATCCCAAAGAACTGCAAGATTTACAAAACGAAGTTGCTTCTCTCAAACGCTTCCTCGACATCCTGGAAGAACGCTATTTGGAAGCCATGCTGGTCGTCGATGACGCGGCTGAAACAAACGATGAGGCTCAAAATATTCTGAGCCAATATCAAGCGGAAGCCGAAAAACAGCAGGCCAGTCTGATCCAGGAGCGCGAGCAGCTGCAAAGGGATATTTCCGCTGCTGAAAAACGGCGCCAGTCAGCGGCACAGGCCATCGCCTCTGATGACCTGGGAACTTATGAGCAAGTGCGCAAAAAGAGGGCTGGGGTTGCAGTTGCCAAGGTGCGCGATAAAGCTTGCAGCGCGTGTGGCTCCACCCTAGCGGCCTCGTTAAACCAGGCAGCGCGCTCACCCAGCCAGATGGTCTTCTGTGATTCCTGCGGCCGCATCCTTTATGGGGCTTGATTCAATGATATGATTGGGTCTTATATGAATGCGCTCGATCATATTAGGTGAAAAAAACTTTTCAAGCACAGATAAACACAGATCTATTTTTCTTGTAATAAAATTTTTGTGTAATCTGTGATAATCTGTGTCCAGTTCCGAGACAAGCAAATTACCCGAGTTGAGAAGAAATGTTCGACCAATTGCGTAACCTCAATATCGAAAGCCTGAGCTTCTGGGTCGGCTTCGTGGCAGCCACCATTTTCTGGTGGCTGGTTACGCGATTGATTCCTTATGCCAAACGGGCCTGGATTGCGCTGATTGCCACCGCGCGGGCTGCCCGGCAAGGTCTGCAAACGGGGGCCGAACAAAGGTTACGCTCCAATACCCTCAAACTCGTCCAAAGCCTGCACCTGGCATCCCCCTTATTTGCCCTGGATGAAATTCTAATCACACCCCGCCTGATGGCCCCACCAGTGACCATTATCCCCGATCAGGAACCGTCTCTCGATTACGTGGCCGAACACGTCATCCCCTATATGCCCGATTTCCCCGAACTCGCCGGGGCCTATAATGGGCACAGCATTCCCGTCCATGACGCGCTCAAAGGCGGGGCGAATCTCATCATCACGGGCAACCTGGGCAGCGGAAAAACCACGGCCTTAGCCTATCTGGCTTCTGCTATGGCCCGGCGCGAATCTCAATTGGGCGATTTGAAAAATCATGTCCCTGTTTTCTTGCACGCCAATGAGCTGCTTTTGCCACTGGACGAAAACGTCTCGCTGCTCACGCCCATCATCGATGCCTTAACCGCCCGTTCCACTGCGCTGGGACAGGCCCGCCTACCTGAAGCGCTCAAATCTGCTTTCAAAGCTGGCCGGATTTTGCTCTTGATTGATGGCTATGATGAAATCGCCGAGGATGCGGCCGTAATTACGTCTGAATTTTTAGGGATGCTGCTGGATGAATATCCCACCACCCGCATCGTGGCTGCCGCCTCCCCACATTTTGTGGATGGGCTGGTTTCTTTGGGGCTGGTGCCCATCCCTATGGCCAGTTGGAATATCCGCCAGCAAGCGCTCTTCATCCAACAGTGGAGCGGTTTATGGCAGTTATTCGTGCAAACGGAAATTGAGCCGGATCCCGAAGATGAAACCAGCACACAAATCGACCCCATCTTACTGAACGGCTGGCTGCTCGGGCAAAATGCAGCGCTCAATCCATTAGAATTTACGCTCAAGGTTTGGTCCGCTTATGCAGGGGATGTGCGCGGCCCCAAAGGGACAGACGCTATCGAAGCTTATCTGCGCCGGATGTCGGTCGGAATCCCCCGGGCACGCGCCGCATTGGAATATTTGTCAACGCGGATGGTGCGCACCATGCGGAGTTCCTTCACCCAGGCCGAGGCTCAAGCCTGGACATCCGGGTTTGATTCCGACACCATAGAGGGTGCCGGTCTGGCGATGCTCTCTGAAGAAGTTGAAGAGCAAAAAGAGATTACACTCCCTCGCGTTTTACCCGACCTCGCCCGCAACGGATTGCTGACCTCACGCTCGCATAACCAATTGGCCTTTGTGCACCCTGTTCTGGCAAGCTATCTGGCGGGCACCGCGTTTGCCTTCAATGGCCAGGGTGAACATGTTTTGTCCCAGCCCGACTGGCCTTTGAAATATTCGACGATTCATTATTTAGCATCTCAAAGCGATCTGAGCGAAGAACTTGCCCACCGCCTCACCGACACCGAAGACCCGCTCAACCGCGGCATCCTTCAGGCTGGCAGTTGGCTGAGAGATATCCCTTCCGATGCCGGTTGGCAAAAACCAATCCTGAAGAATTTGGCCAATATGCTGCAGCAAGATGCCCTAACAATGGGTTTCCGAACACGCGTTTTAGCCTGTTTGGCTGCTACGAATGACCCTGGAGTAGCTACGATGTTCCGCCATTTGCTGCGCTCCCCAAAGAACAGTGTCAGCTTGCTGGCCGCATTAGGCTGCGGTTTTTTGCGCGATTCGGGGGCAGTCAGCGATCTCACCAATTTAATAATCGACCCAACCCCGGTGGGCCAGGCGGCTTGTCTGGCACTGGTCAATATCGGGACCCGTCCAGCCCTCGAAGCGGCTGCGGATGTATTCCTCAATGGGGCTGAACCACTGCGCCGGGCAGTTGCCGAAGCCTTTGCCAATCACCCTGAAGAGGGTTTTCCGATCCTCCGGGAAGGCAGCGAAATTGATGATTTACTTGTGCGCCGCATCTCTATTCACGGCCTGCGGTTGATCGATGAGCCCTGGGCCAAAACAATTCTCGAAGAAATGCAGGTCGAAGATGGGCAATGGGTGGTACGCAACGCAGCGGCCCAGGTCGTAGAAGAACTCAACGATCTTGATCCCTATATCCCGCGCCCCTTGCCGCCACCTGAAGAGACCCCTTGGTTGATCGAATTTGCGAGCGATCATGGCAAGGGAGTCAGCATGGGTGACCCGGCCCGGGAAATGGTCTTGAAAGCTTTGCGTGAGGGCTCACCAGATCAAACTTATGCCGCGCTCGATTTATGCCGCCGCAGTGGTGATGCTGGGATCTTCCCGGTGATTTACCATTTGTTGTATGGTGAAGATCAGCAAATAGCCGAGACTGCTTATGATACGCTCTGGCATCTAGCAGCGACTGGTGCCGAAATTCCCCCTCCAATTCAATTTGGATTAGGCTACTAAAATACGTAGGCTACTAAAAAACGACAGGCTTCAATCACCTGTCGTTTTTTAATTCGAACAAAATATAAATTATGCTAAATTCTGCAAAATCTTTTTGTGGGCGGTTTCTAAATCCAGGTCAATTACTGAAATCAATTTGTCTCGTCCAGATTGTCCAGCGACGACATCAATGGCGGATTCTGGAACCTCAAAGATATTGGCTAAATAAGCTCGCAAAACGGTGTTGACTTCATCCCCTGGGGCAGCTTCAAGCCAAATCCGAACGGTGCCATCATGAAGAATTTCTGCAATCTGGTTACTTGTTGCCCGGGGAGTCACTCGAATGGCCAATGCGGCCCCCTTTTTTCCATCATGCAAACGATAATTTCTATTCGCCATAAAATTCCTCAAATCATCTTTCTAGTAGGACTGTTCTACCAATATCTCACTATTATATACCGATTTTATAGAAATCAAACCGGGTCACCTGAAAATAACAAAACCGTTAGGCAAACCTGATCAAGACCATTTTTAATATCCAACCGATAAATTGAATGAGCAGCAATAATATGATGGGGCTGAAATCGAACATACCCACCGTAGGGGTTACTCTGCGAATGGGCCGCAGCATTGGTTCAACAATTCGATCAACGGCCATTCGAAATCGATGGTATGGGGACATGAAATAAGAAATGATGACATAGACAAAAACTAACAAGACCAACAATCTTGTGATCCAATCAATTAAGCCAATTAAATAGAAAATCATTATGTAAGACTCCTAAGCATAGTTTCGGCTGCCGACGATGGCGGTACCCACACGCACGATGGTAGCCCCTTCTTGCACGGCCACCTCGTAATCACCGCTCATCCCCATCGAAAGTTCAGACCAGTTGGCCTGGGGATATTGGGTCATCAGAAAATCACGCAAGCGGCACAGTTTTTTGAAATATGGGCGGGATTTCTCTGGGTCAGGGTCAAACGGGGGCATGGTCATCAGGCCGCGCACTTCCAGGTTGGGTAATTCCATCAAGGGTATGATCGCATCTGCAAATTCCGACCAGCGTTTCTCATCCCAGGTTTGCCAGCCAAATTTCAATTCCTCACTGCTGACATTGCATTCCAACAATATCGGAAGCCGGCGTTCAAATTCAGCGGCAAAATCGTTCAATCTGCGCGCTATTTTTAGACGATCAACCGAATGCACCCAGGCAAAGTGTTCGCTCACGAGTTTCGCTTTGCGGCTTTGCACATGCCCGATCATATGCCACTCAATGGGATGATCTGCCAACGCTTCGATTTTGGGCACAGCCTGTTCAGCATAATTCTCGCCCAAAAAGCGGGCACCTGCGGTCACCACGGCCTGTGCAACTTCTAGAGGATGCCCTTTCGTGACCACTACCAGCTTGACCGTCTCCGGTCTCCGTGCCACGGATTGAGCAGCTTGAGCAATATTTTCTCGAGCGCGTTGATAGTTTTCTTGAATGGTGTTGCGTTGTTTGTTATCCATACCAATTATGTTTGATTCAAAGCAATCAGAGCACCGAAGCGTCCAGTTTGGCCGCGTTCACCCCGGTGCGAGAACCAATCTTCAGGATGACAGGATGTGCAAAGTCCAGAGATTTCGATATTTTTGACACCAGCCCGCTTTAAAAGAAACTGGTTCGCCTGCCACAGATCAAAATGAACGGCACCATTTTGAGTTGGCAGCAGAGCTTCTGCATCCGGCCCAAAAGTGGCTCGCACTTGTTGAACAACTTCTGGACCGACCTCGTAATGGTGCACCCCGATCGAAGGACCAATTCCCGCTCGAATATTTGCGGGCTGACAACCATAAACAGAAATCATTTTCTCGACCGTGGCGGTGACGACCCGTTTAACTGTTCCTTGCCAACCAGCGTGAGCTACTCCAACCACTTTCTTAATGGGGTCAAAAAACAAAATTGGGACGCAGTCTGCAAAGCGCATAAACAGGGTGATTTCAGGGTTTTGCGTTATGATCGCATCCGCTTTTTTGTGTGTGACATCTTGTGGGCGGGGCGTATTGGTGCAGATCACATCCGCGCTGTGCACCTGCCAGACATCATACACCAATTCTGGAGTCCGCCCCAGGGCTTCAAATGAGCGCACGCGGTTGAGATAGGTGTTCTCAAGTGGATCGCCGATATAGCCGCCGACATTGAGCGAATCCCAAGGAGCAGGGCTGACCCCACCCTGACGGGTAAATATCGCATGGGTGAGCGCGGGATCAGCCAAGATGTCGAAAGTAAAATATTTAATCGAACCGGAATGGAGGAAAGGCATAATCTGGGAACGTCGAGAAGAATGTGGGCAGCGCGGGGTTATGCATTGGGGGTTTCTTCTTCGGTTTGGTTTTCTAGTAGGGCCATTTTCGTTTTCATGATACGCCGGGTATCAGCCATGGCTTCTTCAATTAAGGGATAACCAAACCAGGCCGTCGTAAAACCAAACAGGAACCCGGTAAATGTGCGCAAAAAAGGCGTACTCTCGCGATAAGGAATCCAACCAAAAATTGGATCTAAAAATTCAAGCTGGGGCATGGCAACCCATTGACTGAGTAATTGGCTGACTCCATCTGAACCTATCGGGAAAATCCCAAAAAGGAACCAGGCCCAAAGAGGCAGCGATTTCCACTTGCGGCCGGTGACGGCGAATAACACCCCAAAAATGAAAATTGCACCATAGATGGCAACATCACGTTGGCACAAGGCAGTTTTGTAGCCAACCAGCTCATCACCCACAAATTGACGGGCAGTGAGCAAACCTTCTTCATCTAACCCGGTAGCTTCGTTAAAAGTAAGATACCCTTCTACATCCGCGGCTGCGCGGGGGTACACTGGCTGCTCACCAAAAAAGAAAAAGGAGCGGTAAGAAAGCTGATGGCACATGCCGCCATATATTTTATAAATTCCACGAGCGGGGAGGTCCATGCCCGCTTTCATAAAAACCGGCGCCATGAGAGGCAACCCAACATAAATTAGAACCAACAGGTTGATAACAAAAAGATAGTGCTTCGAGAACCAATAAGTAAACCGATCTGCTTTAGAGACTCTTTTGCCGCGTTTTACCCGCTCTTGATGCTCTTTGTGACCAAGTTTATCGAGTTGATCTTTGCGGTCGTTGGCAGCACCCAGCGTTACGAGTAATTTTTGACGGTCGATGGGGGCTTTTAAGGTATAGGGTCCTACTTGAATGACCGGGATTTCCAGGGAATAGGCTTTTAACAGGGCTTCATCCTGCTCAATATCAATTTCTACCAAACGATGGGGGATATTTTCTTGAATTGCTTCCAAGTCTGCTTTGGCTTGATCGCAAAGGTGGCACCCCGGGCGTGTAAACAACGTAACGGTTAGCAAATTTCTTCTCCTGAAAATTTTTCCCTATGGTAACCCAATTTCCTGTAAATAACCATCCAATTGATCTTCTGTCATCAAGCCGATATGCTGCACCCGCATGATACCTTCGGCATCGATGATGACCGAAGTTGGATAGCCGCGTACCAGATATAAACGTTGAACTTCCGCCGCGGGATCAAGTAACACATCAAACGTCAAACCTAACTCGGCAACGAAGGCTTGAACATCCGAAGGTGATTCCGCATTATTGACAGCGACAATCGCTAAATCGCCAGCATAATCTTCGAAACGGCTCTGGAATGCTGGCATTTCTAATCGGCACGGCGCACACCAAGTTGCCCAGAAATTTAGCAGAACAGGCAGGCCGCGATAATCATCGAGTTGGATCGATTCTCCAGCAAGGCTGCTCAACTCAAAGTTTGGAGCAGGAGCATCCAAGGAGGGAATTGGGAGGGGGTTGATCCCTGGGAAAGTGCACTCATATTGGGTGTAGCGTCATCCTGTAGAAATCCAAAGAAGATTACAATCCCCACACCCAAACCCAGGATTATGCCACCCAACAACGGCATCAACTTACGCATCTTCTACCTACAATCCGAAATCTACAAAGAAACCGAAGCGAGCCAGGTATTCAAAGGTACCGAAGAAAAGCATGACACCGATGATGATGAGTAAAACGCCCATGGCAATCTCAACATAATGCATTACTTTGCCATATTTTTTCAAAATGGTGGTGACCCAGCCAATGCCCAGTGCAGCTATTAAAAAGGGTATGGCCAATCCGGCTGAATAGGCTGAGAGAAGTAATGCTCCCTGTACAACAGATCCACCGCTGAGAGAAAGCGTTAGGATCGCTCCCAGAACCGGACCAACACAAGGTGACCAACCGGCTGAAAAGAATATGCCCATCAGGAACGATGAAATATAACCCCGCTGGCGATCAGGTTTCGATTTCGGGCCGCAGATCATATTCCAAAAAGGGGATGCGGATAATGTGTGTCATATGCAGACCAAATACCACAACCACAATCCCTCCAATTTTTGCCAGCCAGTTGCGGGCGTCATAAAGCACACTACCTAAGGCGGCAGTGGCAACCCCCAATAAAATAAAGACAAAACTAAAACCGAGAACAAAGGCCAGCCCGTGGCTGAAGGTTTCCCATTTGCTGGGTTCTCGCTCTTGTGCGACAGCTATGGAGCGCCCGCCCAGATAACCGATATATGCCGGCACCAGCGAAAGCACGCAAGGGGATAGAAAAGAGGCTAAACCCGCGAGGAAAGCTAAACCTAACCCGATATTTGAATAATCCATTCTTTATTCTCCAATTACCATTGATCAACGATCACCCGCGTGCTGCCCTCACCAACGATGGTGAGATCGCCGGTCTCGAAGGGTACAGTGGGTGCGGTCCACCGGAAAATCCATTTGGCATCTTCGGGGCTGACATTGACACAGCCATGAGACATCGGTTCGCCGTAATTATTATGCCAGTAAGTTGAGTGGATGGCGACGCCTTCACCGACAAAAAGGGAAGTCCAACCCACACCGGGTACATCCCAACTGCCGGCCGCGGTACTGCCGCCCATATGCAGTGAGAATAATTTTCGCCAGATTTGGAATCCTGGGGAGGGGTAAGGTGAAAGCGGCGTTGAGCCTTCATCTTGACCGGAGGAAACCCGGCAGAAATACACTTCAGAGTTGCCTTCATAACAAGAAAGAGTTGCACTCCCCAATTGATATCGACTTCAACGCGTTTATCCGCCACATCGGGACTGATGGGTGCAACTTCGTCTTCTGTTATCGGACGAAAAGCTGCGGCGGGGCACCAAAATGCATCACCGGGATTGCCGTAGCGCTCATTGAGACGATACCAAATACTCCCATCGGACTCAGTTTTCATCTGATCAACCCAAAGAACCTGGCTGAAATAGAAACGGAAAGGCAACCCGTTACTCTCACGGTAGCGCCACCAGGCCGAACGCACCGGAGGATTATCGATAATGGCGTCCACATAGGGAACGGTGATCTCTACCCACATCCCCGAGGTGCCATCACTCATATTGGGCAGCGCATTTACCGGGGCTTGCAGGTTATTTTCAACGGGCTGCAAATAAGGGCACCAGATATAACCTTCGGGCGTTTCCACCCACCGTTGATTATTGCGATAAGGCCAGCGGCCGACTACTTCCTTTACCCACGGGAAAACCTGATCCTCGTAGATGGTGCCCAAGAGTTTCAGCATCATAGGATGGGGCCGCTTTGAGTTCTGCGGTCCCAACGCAAACGCGGCCCAAGCGTTCGGCTTGGGGGAAATCTTCCAACCTAAACAACCTCGTCCAGGGACTGAAGGACAGGCTCGCTAGACTACCCATTCCGGCAGCCGCTACCTTCAAAAAATCCCGGCGAGATATGGGTCGATGGATTGTCTGTTTACGCATTATTTTTTCCTGATGATCAAGATACTAATCGTCCTTTGTAAATTCTCTTCGAAACCGCAAAACGTAAAGCGCCAGCAACCTAATCAAAAAATGTTTTTTGGAATGTTGTTGGGATGATGAAATCGTCCCAACAATACCTCTGGATTAATAACCAGAAAGAAACTTATTCTACTCCTTTTGATGGGATTAAGGATACCACTCTTACATTAGGGAGAGTTTAGTTTTAACGATTTACCGGACAGGATAAGGTATACTCTAACTATTCGGAAAACCGGATAATTAGATCACACATGAGCAAACTCGAAATCATTTTAGGGCAAGTCAGTACCGTTCCATTGCATTTCCAACTCCGGCGTTTACGTTGGATGGTTTTTCCAGCCATCTTGTTCCTGGCTGCTTTGCACCAATTTGCGCTGTATCTGATCGCCGAAGCATTTCCGGTATCCTGGCAATGGTGGGTGCAACTATTGATTTATGCTTTAACCGGCAGTGTGGCTGCCTGGTTAGGATTGACCTGGATTGCAGATGCAGCTGCAAAGCGCTTCGAGGCTGAAACGCAAGTCCGCAAAGCGTACGCTGAACTTGAAGAAAATCACAACCAATTATTGGCATTGCACAACCTGGGAGACCGCGTTGCAGCCGCCGATGATCAACATGCGATTCTCGAAATTGCCGCGCGGGCACCACTTGAACTCACTGGAGCACGAGCCTCGACCGTTGTGACCTTTGATGAAGTTCATGACCGTCTCAAACTCGATATGGCCTGGGGATTAAGCGAATCTTATCTCAATGGCCTGCGCACGCAACTAGAAAACGGTATTCCTTCTAGCCGATGCCAATCCTGCAACTCGCTGAAAACGCATGTTGGCAGTGATTGCCCACTTTTTCAAGGGCTGCAACTCACCGCCAAGGCAGACGGCATCCAATCCCTGATTTGTATGCCTGTCAACCACGAGGATGAACGCATCGGCATTATCTCGGCCTACTTTCCCACCGCTGAGGGTCCGCCCGAGGATCATATCCGTTTGCTCAATATTCTTGGGGGCGTCATTGCCACCGCGCTGGAAAACTTACGCGCGCGTGCCAGAGAGATCGACACCCTGCACGCCATTGACCGGGCTACGAATATGGGTCAAATTGAGGAAGGCAAAGCCCTCGGTGAAATCACCCGCCAGGTCCTCGAAATTACTGCTGCTGGATGGGAAGCACAATTTGGCGGCCTATTTTTATTTGATGCCGAAATTTCAAAATGGAATTGCACGGCTCAAATTGGATTGGATACCTCGAATCAGTATTTTGCGCTTGCCCATGAGAAGGCACAGCAAGCCTATATTCTGGGGGACCCCCTTATCGAAACAGAAATCCCGGCCGAAGAAAATGCTGGCATCGGCTCGTTGGCTGCGGTTCCCCTCTCAACTGAAGGATTGACCCTGGGAGCGCTATTTTTAGGCGCTAAACGCCAGCGCGCCATCAACGAAAGTCATGCCGAACTTCTCAATACCGTCGCTCACCAAATTGCGTTAGCTATCCGCAATGCCCAACTCTACACCCAGCTTGAACAAATGGCTGTCCTCCAAGAACGGCACCGCCTATCTAGAGAGTTCCATGATGGTCTGGCCCAAACCTTGGGCTTCCTTGGATTTCAGGCAGAACGCGTCGAAAATCTAATCAAGGATGATCAAACAATTGATGCCGCCAGCGAAATCCACAAACTCCGCCAAACTATCCGAGATGCATATGCGGATGTCCGTGAGGCTATCGATGGATTGCGGTTAAGTGTTGAAGACCCATCGCAAATCTCAGATCGCCTCGTTGAATACACAGCAGCTTTTACGCGGCAGACGGAGATACAAACCCATTTGACATGTTCCCCTGATAATTTGAGGGTCGAAACCAAAACATCCCTGCAAATCTTGCGCATTGCCCAAGAGGCATTGACCAATGTGCGCAAGCACGCATGTGCTAAAAATGTGGATATAGTTTTGCAGGTAGAAGCAGGTAGCCTTCAACTGGTCATTGGTGATGATGGCCACGGCTTCCCAGCAGAAACCCCAACCAATCAACTTCACCACAGCTATGGGTTGACGACAATGCGTGAGCGGGCCGAGGGTTTAGGCGGCACCTTAAGCATTGCAACCAAATCCAATGAGGGTACCCGTATTACGGTTCAAGTGCCTATCAAAGAAACCGAAATTGTTTGATATTGTCATCGGATTGGAATTGTAAAGATAAATTCGCTTAATTTGCCCATTTGTGCAATTCGCGTTTACAATAGACTGTATGATCAAAGTTCTGCTCACTGACGATCACCATCTTTTCCGCGAGGGACTTTCTCGCATTCTGCAAGATGCTCCAGGGATGGAATTGATTGCTACTGCTGCGAGTGGTGAAGAAGCCCAAAAACTAGCAGCGGCGCACCAACCAGATATCATTTTGATGGATGTCAATATGCCTGGCATTGGGGGAATCGAGGCCACCCGTCAACTGCACGACACCCACCCAGAAATCAAAGTACTCATGCTGACCGTTTCCGAGGAAGATCAGGATTTATTTACTGCCATCCGAGCAGGTGCAAAAGGCTATATTCTCAAAAATTCTTCCAGCCAGGAATTGCTGGATGCGATTCGGCGTGTGGATGCGGGAGAGGCTGTCATTAACCCCAGTATGGCTGCCAAACTCCTGGATGAGTTCGCGCTGCTCTCCACCACTGCTCCGCATCTCCCGTCAGGGGCTTCACCCGAAAGCGAATCCCTGACCGAGCGGGAGCAAGAAGTGCTCAAGTATGTGGCCCGTGGAATGAGTAACAAGGAAATCGGTGAACAACTCTCCATCTCTCCCCACACCGTCAAAGCACATTTGCGCAGTATTCTCGACAAACTTCACTTGCGCGGCCGCGTCGATGCGGCGGCCTGGGCGGTGCGTCACGGCATGCTGGGGCACGATTGACCAAAAGGATTAGGCCTCACACCATATCCTCCAAATGGCTACCCTCGGGTAGCTGTTTTTATATCCATTTGGCTGACGACAAATCGCCCTGGTTTCGCTAAACTAACAGAGATGAACGCGCGCATTCTTTTAATTGGACAAGGACTTTTTCTCGATGGGCTGACCCGCATTCTAACTGAGCAGCCCGATACCGAAATTATTGCGGCAGTCCACAATTGGGAAGAAGCCGGTTCCATCGTTGAGCAAGAGAATCCGAATATCGTTATCGTGGATCATGATGAACCCAAACTGCGGCAAACCGATCTCGCTCCTTTATTAGAGAATGAATCCCCTGAACTGAAAGTAATTTATCTCACTTTATCCGCTAACAAGATGATCGTCCACAATCGCCAGCAACTGACGGATGTATCGGTACCCGATTTGATCCAGGCGCTGGACTTATCCAGTGACAAAGGTAACAACTAACCATGAAGCGCTATCTGCTTTTTGGCGTTTACGGTTTCTTAGGCTTGCTCGTAGTAGGTGCGATCGCTTTCAAGGTTTTTCAACCTGTTCAGGTTGTCCCCCGCATCCGAATCGCGCCGGGGTTCTCTCTGACCCATCAAGACAATGAACGTCTAACCAACGAAGATCTCCGCGGACAATTTGTACTTTACAACTTTATCTATACTGGCTGCCCAGAGCCCTGTAATAATCTCAACCAGACAATGCAAGAAATTCAGGCACGATTAGGCGAAGTGGAACTGGGAGATATCCCTGTCAAATTTGTGACCATTTCCTTCGATCCTGAGAATGACACCCCCGAAGTTTTGGCAGCTTACGCAAATAACCAAGGAGCGGATCCATCTCAATGGCATTTTGCGACGACAAATGATCCGGCTTTGCTAAAAACCATCATTGGCGGTGGATTTGAAGCTTACTACAATCAAAAGGAAGATGGCACCTTTATATTCGATCCCAAATTCGTCCTTGTAGACGGCTGGGGCATCATCCGGGGTGAGTACCGCTATCAAACTACCACCCCCGATGCAGATCGCATTCTGCGCCATATCGGGGTGCTGGCAGAAGAAGTGCGCAACAGTCAAGGCGCAGCAACACTGGCATATGAGGCAGCCCATTATTTTCTATGCTATACCCCCTGAAACGGCAGGATTGGAATCACGAGTAACTTAAAATGACAAAAACAGCCCCCACCACCCTTAATCGCCCCCTTACCAGATTTGCTAAATATGCCTGGTTTGTCTTGGTTTTTAATATTTTGGTTGTTCTATGGGGTGCTGTTGTGCGGGCAACAGGATCTGGAGCGGGCTGCGGTAGTCATTGGCCAACCTGTAATGGTGAAGTCATCCCGCCGGCTCCGCAGGTGGAAACCCTGATCGAGTTTACTCACCGCCTGACCAGCGGATTGGCCTTCCTCTTGGTTTTGGCAATGCTCATCTGGGCACTGAAAATCTATCCAAAGGGCTATAGGGTGCGCAAAGCCTCCGGTTGGGCGATGGTCTTCATCATATCGGAATCCCTCGTGGGAGCAGGATTGGTACTCTTTCACTGGGTCGCAGAAAATATCTCTACAGGGCGCGTCATTGTGATGGGCATACATTTGATTAATACCCACCTATTGTTAGCTGCAATTGTTCTCGCAGCCTGGTGGGCCTCAGGTGGCAATCCCCTGATAATAGGTAAACAACCCAGCAAAATCAAATGGCGGTTCGCAATTGGCATCGTCGGCGTGTTGGTGTTAAGTGTGGCCGGGGCAGTTACAGCACTGGGTGACACGTTGTTCCCAGCAGAAACGCTGATTGAAGGTATTCAGCAAGATTTATCCCCTGCTTCACATTTTATTGTGCGCCTGCGAGTTTGGCATCCGGTGATCGCAACTCTGGTCGGACTTTATTTGATCCAGTTTGCCTTTTCACTTACATCCAACAGCTATGGGAAATGGAACAAACGCTTTGCACTGGCTTTGGGCATTTTGTTCATCGTGCAGTTGGCCGCCGGCATGGTCAACTTGATTTTGTTAGCGCCGGTTTGGATGCAGATCGTGCACTTATTACTGGCCGATCTGGTATGGATATTATTAATCTTGTTGACGGCTGAAACATTATCTCAAGCACCATCTGAAGAAAGTTAGTGAGTAAAAACATGAAGAAATCGATTTGGATCTTTGCAATTGGTTTAGTTATAGGGTTGGCGCTGATCGCCCTTATCGCGCTGCCGCGGTTGCAGCCTTACACCTTTCACGGAACGGTGCTGCAATCCGCTCAGCCTGCCCCAGATTTTGAGTTGACTGCCAGCCACGGTCAAAAAGTCAGCCTCGAGGATTTTGACGGTAAGCTGGTATTGCTGTATTTTGGTTACACCTTCTGTCCGGATGTGTGCCCGGCGACGCTTTCAGAGTTACGCGGCGCGGTCGATATTCTTGGCAGTCAGGCGGATGATGTGCAAGTGATCATGATCTCAGTGGACCCGGAACGCGACACCCCCGAGATGTTGGCCGAATATGTTACCCATTTCGATCCCAGTTTTCTGGGCGTTACCGGCACTCCGGAGGAAATCGCTCAGATTGCCACACTCTATGGAATTTTCTACGAAGCCCATGAGGGTACAGCAGCCACCGGTTATCTCGTCGACCATACCGCTACGGTTATGGTCATCGATCAAGATGGACATTTGAAACTGGTCTTCCCCTTTGGAACGCCAGCAGAGGATATTGCAGAAGATTTAGAACATTTATTAAACTAGCGGATTGGCCTTGTGAAGGCGGGGTTCTTTCACAGGGCGTAAAAAAACTACATTTTTCATCTTTAGGAGAAACAAAATGAAAAAGAACCTTATCAAACTCGGAATACTGATTGGCAGCCTATTGCTTCTGCTCCTTTTGCTCGCAGGTTGTGCTTCATCGTCAGGACCCGAAATTAGCATTGAAGATGCCTGGGGAAGGCCTTCACCCAAAGTTGCCACCGCGGGAGCCTTCTATATGCTGATCAAAAACAGCGGCGGCGAAGCTGACAAATTGGTGGCGGGAGAATCATCTGCTTGTGGTTTTGTGGAGCTGCACGAATCTTATATGACTGAAGAAGGTGCGATGGGGATGCGCCCGGTCGAAGGCGGCGGCATCGAAGTACCCGCTGGTGGCCAGGCAGAACTCAAAATGGGGGGCCTGCATATTATGTGCATCAACAAATTAGAAAATTTCGAGGTTGGTGCAGTTTTGTCGCTGACCCTCGATTTTGAAAAGAGCGGACAAATGACGATTGACGTCGAGATCCGCGAACCATAAACCGAATTGGGTAGCAACTAAATCAAAAATTAGCTGCTACCCAATTCGGTTTCGAGGAGGAATGTTTGGAGAAGCAAATTATCCGTGTCAATTTTATTGGTCTGGGATCACCCCTGAGGGATCCCAATTTTCTGGTTTACAGGATAAAGGAGGCAGATTGTGACAGATAATAATGATCAAAATGAGTTCAAGCCCAAAGGAACGATTGTTGTTCTAGCGATCTTTCTGATAACGCTGGTTGTCCTTTGGGGATCGGTTTATGTGATTTTACTTAACCGAGGAGTAACCTTATGACCACCAAAGAATCTATGCATATCGATCCATACGAACGAGCCTGGATTATTGTCAGTATCACGTTGATTGTGATCTTTGCAGTTGCAATTGGTGTGGCTGGATTTGCTTTGGGAATTCAAGTTCCTTCCCCTGAGCAGCGAGTTGATCCGCGGACCGTTGCCACCGATCCCAACAGCCCCTGGGCAGATCCAGGGCTGCGCGAGCTTTCTCCCGGCAAATATGAAGCCTATGTTCTGGCACAAACCTGGGCTTTCCTCCCCAGAGAAATCACTGTCCCTGCTGGCTCAACGATCACATTTTTTGTAACCAGCAAAGATGTGCAGCATGGTTTCAAAATTCAGGATACCAACGTCAATATGCAAATCGTACCCGGGCAGGTATCAAAATTGACGGTTACTTTTGATGAAGCCGGTCGCTACGACTACATCTGTACCGAATATTGTGGCGCTGCCCATGCCGTGATGTATGGCACGATTATCGTTGAACCCTAAGGCACGAGGAGAGATTATGACTACAAACACATCTACAAATTACGTATTTTCATCTAAAGAAAAACGCTTTATTGGTTTGCACCTCTTCTTCGCCATTTTGGCTTTGGCCATCGGAAGTTTATTTGGCCCACTGCAAGCCTTTGAGCATGCAGGCCTAGACTTATACCCCTACCTGAAGCCATTGTTTCAATCTTATTACCAGGGTCTCACCCTTCACGGTGTGTTGAATGCCCTGGTTTGGACCACTTTTTTCATCACTGGATTCCTCACCTTTACCGTCAGCTATGGTCTGAAACGACCCCAAAAGTATCCCAAATTGAATGCGGTTGGATTCTGGATGATGGTTGTTGGTCTGGTCACAACTGCGATCCCATTATTGTTAGATGAAGCCACAGTGCTATATACCTTCTACCCGCCGATGAAAGCCAACTGGGCATTTTATGTCGGCTTGACGCTGGTTGTGGTTGGCAGTTGGATCGAAGGTTACGGTATGTACTTCACGTATTATGCCTGGCGCAAAGAGAACCCCGGAATTCGCACTCCGCTGATGTCCTTTGGCTCGATCATCACCATGGTGATGTGGCAGATCGCCACCCTGGGTGTTGCCGTAGAAATCCTAACCATGCTTTTGCCCTGGTCCCTGGGTTTGATCGAAGGCACAGATCCGCAGTTGGCCCGCACTTACTTCTGGTTTACGGGGCATCCGCTGGTTTACTTTTGGCTACTGCCAGCTTATATTTCCTGGTATGCTATGTTGCCCAAACAGGCGGGCGGCAAGCTCTTCAGCGATTCACTGGCCCGCTTCGCTTTCTGGCTCTTCCTCGTGCTTTCGGTGCCTCTGGGTTTCCACCATCAGTATGTCGACCCTGGTGTACCCAGCGGTTGGAAAGCCCTACATGCTGTTTTAACCTACGCAGTATTTTTCCCCTCCATGCTCACAGCCTTCACGGTGATCGCTTCACTGGAAAATGCAGGGCGTGCCAGAGGCGGTAAAGGTATCTTAGGTTGGATTAGAGCTTTGCCCTGGGGCGATCCCTCGGTGGCTGCCCAACTCCTCGCCGGAATCCTGTTTTTCTTTGGTGGTATCGGAGGGATCACGAATGCCAGCTACAATATCAACCTGGTGATCCACAACACGACCTGGGTCCCCGGTCACTTCCACTTGACCGTGGCTTCCGCAGTTACACTTTCCTTTATGGGGATTTCATACTGGCTGCTGCCCTATCTGACCGGTAGAAAACTGTGGAACCCCAAGTGGGCCGTTGTGCAGACCTGGGTCTGGTTCGTCGGAATGCTGATCTTCTCCAACGCCATGCACGTGGTTGGTTTGTTGGGCGCTCCACGCCGTACGCCTTTGGGCCAGGCTCCCTACATCCCCGAAGAATGGACCGGACACCTGCTGCGGGTCAGTATCGGTGGTGCGATCCTATTCGTTAGCGGTTTTATGTATATCTTCACGATGATCAAAACCGCTCGCGGCGTAAAAGCCGAAGAAGGTGAACAGGTCGAAGTCCCTGTGGCCGAATTGATCCATGATCCGCAGGAAACGCCCGCCTGGTTAGACCGCTGGCTGCCGTGGATCATCGCCACAATTGCCCTATTGATTGTGGCTTACGGACCCAGCCTAATCGAACAAATCGGTAATATCCAACTGAATTCTCCTGGCGGCAGAGTTTGGTAATATACTAACTAAGGAATGCCGTTCCTATTAGGAACGGCATTCCTACCTGGTATCACGCTATGTCCGAGCAATACAAACAACCTTCATCGCAAACGGATACCTCTCTAAAAAACAAACTGGCTGCCCTAAATCCAAGTGTGGATTGGGTAGAAAGACTGAATTTTCCCAAACGCCTGCTTAACGCAGCAGAGCGTTTTTCCCTTGTCATCGAAAAAACTATCAGTCGGTTGGTACGCGAGAATAAATTCAATCCGCTGTACCATACAGGTACGATCACAATCTTTTTATTATTTGTGATTTTAGGAACCGGCGTGTACCTGACGATGTTTTACCAGTTTGGCTTTGAAGCCTCCTATGAAGCGGTCTCGAATATCGAAGCTAATTTCATTGGAAGGATCGTGCGTGCCGCACATCGGTATGCTTCAGGTGCAGCGGTGATCTTTGCCTTGCTGCATGGTTGGCGCACTTTCTTTCAAGACCGTTTTCGCGGGCCGCGCTGGCTGGCTTGGTCCAGTGGGGTTGTAATGGCGGTGTTATTCTGGTTGATCGGTATTTCAGGGTACTGGATGATCTGGGATCAACGGGCTCAGGTACTCAATCAAACCCTGATAAACCTGATCAACAACTCACCTTTGGGTACATCATTTCTGGTCAATTATCTCATTACCGAAGCTGCGGGAAGCGGTTGGGTTTTTATCCTCTTAGTGACCACGATTCATTTGGGCTTATCAGCGTTGGTAGCACTCTTTTACTGGCTGCATATCAAACGTCTCAGCCGTCCAAAATGGCTGCCCCCCCGCTACTGGATCGCAGTCTTTTCCGCATTATTGGTAATCGCCGTAATTCTTATCCCTGTAGGGATGCTACCCCCCTTGGACCCCACCCGGCTTCCCGCCAATATCTCAACGGACTTATTCTTTTTGTTTTATCTACCGGCTGGGCTCAACTGGCAACCGATCATACTTTGGGGTGGTGTCGCCCTCCTTATCACCCTGTTAAGTGCGATCCCTTGGTTATTAAATGGCAAACCCCGTCCTCCTATCGAAGTAGATACCGAACGCTGTACAGGTTGTACGTTGTGTGCGAAGGATTGCCCGTATAAAGCAATTTCAATGATAGACCGCCCGGAGGGTGCCAAACATAAATTCTTGGCGAAGATCGATCCAAAGTTGTGTGTGGCCTGTGGTATTTGCGTGGGGACTTGTGCTCCTTTGGCGATGACCTTTCGTGAGACGCCAGCTGAACCCTTATGGGATGCGACAGTAGCCCGGATTTCAAAGGGAGGTGGCGAACCCGTGAAATTAGTTTTCACCTGTGAACGCCACGCTTTCCAAGGAGCAAGGCAACACCTTCGCGGGGATTTAGCCTCGCGAGAAGAGGGCGGACCACTGGTTCAAATCGTGCCGCTGACCTGCATCGGTATGGCACATCCCAATCTGGCGACCCGGGCATTGGAAGCGGGAGCCTCTGAGGTCCAATTCATTGGCTGCCCGCCCGAAGATTGTGCCAATCGAGAGGGCAACCTTTGGCTGCAAGAACGACTGGATCGCAAGCGATTACCCAAATTAAAGTCAAATTTCAGAGATGCTCCAATTTTTTCAGATTGGCTGCCACCTCATGATTTCACAATAGCGTTGGAAAAGCCCAACGATCAGAGAGAAGCGACCAGTTATAATTTGGAGCTTTCGCAAATCAAGTGGCGTAATTTTATCCCGGCCATCCTTCTGTTAATCATCATTTTTGCTGCTCAAATTTGGCTCAGTGATCGACCCTTCGAACCATTTCCGGAAAATCTAGCGGTTTTGGAAATTGCGCTCAACCACAAATCCGGTTACCCAATCAAAGGAAGTGCAGCTACAGTAGAACCCGATGTGGGCCTTATTCACCCATCACGTCTCATCCTTAAAAATAGATGGTGAAATCAAATTGGATCAATCCTATCCGCCACGAGGGCGCGATTCAAGATCAATTGCCTTTGAGCAAATCACACTATCTCCAGGAGATCACCACGTTCAAATTATCTTATTTGACCGACCAGAGCAAATTGAGGGCCAAATCCTTCGTGATGGCCTCGCCTCCTTTGAAAATCGTGGTATCCTCAATTTAAGTTTCACTGACGCCCAAATCAGCGGTGATCCCGCAACAGGACGAGGCCTTTTTTTCGAGTCTTCGCTGGGAGCCAGCGCAAGTTGTCATATTTGTCATGCGCTTGAACCGGGTATTGATAAGGTGGGCCCATCTTTGGCAGGCATAGGTACCCGTGCCGCAGAAAGAGTTCCAGGGATGAGCGCAGAAGCATATTTACGGGAATCAATTGTGGACCCCGAGGCTTATATCGTTGAAGGTTTTCCTCCCGGGTTGATGCTGCCAGATTTAGGAGAAAAACTCTCTGACGAGCAAATTGAGAACCTGATTGCGTTCTTATTAACTATGAAATAATGGAGAAATATTGTAAAATATACCAGGTTTGTTCCGGACAGCACAAGCCTGGTATTGAATAAACTTACCCTATGATTTAAAAAGGAGATGTAACGTATGAAAAAAAGATTGTCCCTACTGTTTGTTTTTGTTCTAGTGCTCTCGGTCGTTTTAACGGCCTGTGGTGGGGGCGGCGGGGAAGGCGGTGATGCTGCTTCAGCGGGTAAAGAACTCTTCAGCAAGACTGTAATCGGTGCTCAAGCAGGTTGTGCAACCTGTCACTCCCTGGATGCCGGTGTGGTTGTTGTTGGTCCATCTATGGACGGGATTGGTAGCCGTGCAGGCACCACCGTTTCAGGTATGGCCGCTGAAGATTATCTAAAAGAGTTTATCCTTGACCCCGACACATACCTCGTAGAGGGCTTCCCTGCTGGCACAATGCCCCAGGTTTGGGAAGATGAATTGACCAGTGAGCAGGTTGACCAACTCGTTGCCTATATGCTGACTTTGAAGTAAATTTAACCTCAATGAACCGTGTCCTACTTTGGGACACGGTTCATTGATTGGGCGTCAAACCCGAGAATTATTCATTTGGAAAAGCTTGTTCCGTTCCCTGTTCAGAAAAGCCTTCTACCATCCGAGTACCGTAGAGTTCACCAGCTTCCGTCACTGTATACACCGCTGTCCCCCGAGATTGACTGGTAGAACTTTCGACAGATTGCCACTCCACAATTAACTGATTGCCCTTTAAAATACCCACTCCTTCCTGGATGCTTCCGACCAAGATCCACTGCATATTGTATGTGTTGGGTTCGTCTCCCTTCGTGATTGTCAATCGACCGCCATATTCTTGGCCAAGAGGGTCAAACCCATTCACAGCATACTCTCCCTCTAAATTTGGCACATTATTAGGGTCGGCATCCGGAGCCATCTCAGCTGCACGTTCACGGGTTGAGCAGGATGTGAATAATAACAGCAATAATACAGATATTAAAAAGTAACGTTTCATTCTTTCTCTCCACTATGTTTTTGTAGACTTTACCGGTAAATATTTTAACGCAAGATTAGGAGAAAAATATGACGGATTATAAATACCGCGTCAAAGTTCCAACAACCCAAGACTGGCGGGACATGGTCAAATGCCAGGCGGCCTGTCCGGTTTTGACGGATTCACGCGGTTATGTTTTAGCCGCAGCCCGAGACGATTTAGAAACCGCCTACAATATCTCACACGACCCCAACCCGCTATCGACAGTTTGCGGCCGCATTTGTGGTGCCCCTTGTGAAGTGGCCTGCCGTCGTGGCTTCATCGAAGCCCCAGATGAAAAACCGGTTTCAATTCGGGCGATCAAGCGAGTATTGACCGAACGATTCGGTCCAGAATCCAGCCAACAAAAGCCCTATCGCGAAGAAAACCCCGATTTAATTTCACTGGATACAGTCGTGGAAATGCCAAGCCAGATCTTCGCTCGAGATGAATCATTAAGACCGGATAACGGCGTCCTTCCCGGTGAAGGCCCCAAAGATCTGTACTCCCCCGCCCGTTGGTCCGCCCAAGAACTCAAACGCCTGGCACAACAGACAGATCGCAAGATAGGCAAGGTTGCCATCATTGGCGCGGGGCCTGCAGGTTTGGCAGCGGCCAATGATATGGCCCTACTGGGTCACGAGGTTACACTCTTTGAAGCCGGTCCCAAATCAGGCGGCATGATGCGTTATGGTGTTCCCGTTTACCGAATTGACCAGGAAGCCATGGATTTGGAAGTTCAGGAGATTGTCGATTTGGGAGTCGAGATCCGCTACAACACCCCCATTGGGCAAGATATTACGCTCAATGATTTACGCCGTGATTATGATGCAGTTTTCTTGGGGATCGGTTTGATGAAGGGGCGCGAACTGAATATTGAAGGCGCAAATTTGGATGGCGTCGTCATTGCTGTTGATTTTCTACTCAATTACAACCTGGGCTATAAAATCAAATTGGGCGAAAAAATCTTAGTCGTTGGCGGCGGTGATGTTGCCATGGATGCAGCCCGTACCGCGTTACGATTGGGTCAGCGCACCTCCGAACAAGAAGATGCCTTGGAAGATACAGAAGCACGTGTAGAGGAAGAATCAGAGAGCGTCAGCACCGCGTTGGATGTCGCACGTACAGCCATCCGCATGGGGGCCTTTGATGTCAAAATGATCGCCCTCGAAAACTGGGAGGAACTGCCAGCTTCCGATTTTGAAATTGAAGAAGCCCTGGAAGAAGGCATCCAACTCATTCCTCGTAAAGGTCCAAATCGCGTCGTTGGTGAAAACGGCAAAGTCACCGGGTTGGAAGTTATCGATGTCGAATTGGTCTTTGACGAAGAAGGACGCTTCAGCCCCAAGTTCAAACCTAACAGCGAAGAAATTTGGGAATGTGACACCCTGATTTTGGCAATCGGTCAAATGGCTGATCTTGGAGCCTTAGGTGGTGCCGATGATGTCGAGATCACACCCCGCGGTCTGGTAAAAATCGATGAGGAAACCGGGCAAACCACAGCCTCCGACGTTTTTGCAGGCGGCGATGTGGCTTATGGCCCTAAATTAATCATCGACGCTGTCAAACACGGACATGTAGCCGCTTTGGGTATGGAAGAATACATCCAGGGCAAACAGCTAAAAGTTGATGTCAAAACAGAGTGGAAGAATCTTCCCAACCACGTGATGTTCGATAACTGGGCAAAACTGGAACGCAGAGACATCCCCAATATCCCCGTCGATAGGCGGACTGGAATCTCAGTTGTGGAATTAGGTTACACGGTTGAAGAGGCTGCTGCCGAGGGAAGTCGCTGCCTGGAATGCTCCGTCAACACAGTTTTCGATGGCAATTTGTGTATTTTGTGCAACGGCTGCGTTGATATTTGCCCCTGGGATTGCCTAAAGATTGTCAGCCTGAAAAATATCAACGGCGACGAGAATTTTGCTGCTGTTGTTGAAGCGCAATTAGGTGCTCCGTTAGAAACTTTCTTGAACGAAGAACAACCAACGGTAGCTGCCATGCTCAAAGATGATGAGGCTTGCACCCGCTGCGCCCTGTGTGCAGATCGCTGCCCAACAGACGCGATCACGATGGAAGCGTTTCGGTTCGAAGAAGTTTTGTCTTATGGAGACTAGGTGATAAGGTAACTGGTACCGAGGAGAAATTCATGGAAAAAATAAAAAAAATGATCGTTAATTCGAGGGTCTGGCGCTCGTTCTTCCGCCACGGGTTCCCCGATAACCCCCTCGACCGTTCGCTGATCATGACCACCAATGTGTTCTTTCACCTGCATCCGGTCAAAGTCAGCCGGAAAAGCATCAAGTGGAGCTACTCGCTTGGTTTAGGTTTGATCACAGCCATCGTTTTCGGATCACTCTCGATTACGGGCATCTTGCTGATGTTTTACTATGTCCCTTCGGTAGAGAGGGCTTATTCGTATATCACCATCTTGCAAACTGAAGTTCCCTTCGGGCAATTGCTACGAAATCTGCACCGCTGGGGCGCACACTTGATGGTGATCGCCGCAGTTTTGCATATGGCTCGAGTATTTTACACGGGGGCTTATAAACCCCCACGCGAATTTAACTGGGTCGTAGGTGTAGTATTGCTCCTGCTCACATTGGCTGCCAGCTTTACCGGCTATTTATTGCCCTGGGATCAGTTGGCATTTTGGGCGATCACCGTAGGCACTAGCGTCGCTTCCTATGCCCCTGGGGTCGGTGAGACCATGAAATTCATATTGATCGGCGGCCCAGAAGTGGGTCAAGAATCACTCACCCGTTTTTACAGCCTGCACGTGATGATCGTACCCGCCGCGATATTGCTGATCACCTCCCTGCATATGTGGCGCGTGCGGAAAGATGGCGGTCTGGCTGCTCAAGAAGTTCGAGAACCGGATGAGGAGGCCTAAAGATGTCAGATAAAGAAAAGTCTTTCGATAAAGTAGAAACCTCTACCAAAACCTATTCATTGGTTGAATTGGTCAGAGCGCCCACTGAAATGGTGGATAAAGGACCGGAAAATACGGTCTTCGCTTTTCCCTTGGTTGCACTGGTTGAAATTGTGCTCACTTTGGTGGTTGCAGTGGGTTTATTGACCATGTCATTTGCGGTTAACGCACCTCTGGAAGAAATCGCCAATCCCAATTTGACGACCGACCCCGCCAAAGCTCCCTGGTACTTGATGGGCTTGCAAGAAATGCTCGAACATGGGCACCCGACCTTAATGGCAGTGATGATGCCCACACTGATGGTCATCTTTGTCATGGCGATCCCCTACCTCGACAACTCCCGCGAAGGGGCCGGTAAATGGTTTACGAATGCCCGTGGCAAAAAGATCACGCTCTACACCACAATATATACGTTGATTGTCATGCCGCTATATATCGTGATCGATAGCAAATTCCCCTTGCGGGAGATTTTACGAGGCGACCTCCCCGACTTTGTATTGCAGTATGTTTTCCCCGCGATCTTTATGGGCATCGTCGTCACCTTACCCGTGATTGTGTTGTTCTTCTTCAAACCGACAGCACGCGAATTTATGCTGGTTTTGTTCACGGTGCTCTTTATCGGCGCAATTGTCTTTACACTGACGGGATTCCTTTTCCGAGGTCCGGGTTTCAAACTCTACTGGCCTTGGGATATGCCGAACGGTTACAACCCCTTCGATAATTTGTAGGATGGAGGTATCTTCTCCAAAAAAGAGGGGTGCTCAAAAAATGGTGAAACCATTTTTTGAGCACCCCACCCCACTTTATTGAAAAGATACAGATGGAGGTTGAAAAAATATGAGTGAAAAAGAAAAGAAATCGAGATTTCAAACTGACCCGCGGCCAATTCCTGGGCATTGCCTGGGTTGGAGCAATCGCCTTAGTTGTTGGCGAGGCTGTTTTGGCACTGGCAAAATTTATCCAACCAGTATCAACTGGCGGATTTGGAGGGGAGGTCTTTGCCGGGAACGTGGATGACTTTGAAGTTGGCAGCGTAACCTATATTTTGAGCGGGCGTTTCTATATCGTCCGTAACCCTGATGGTTTGCTGGCAGTCTGGCAAAAATGCACCCATCTGGGCTGTGCGGTTCCCTGGGCGCAAGATGAGAACCAATTCCACTGCCCATGCCACGGATCGGAGTTCACCCCTGAGGGCGTAGTTACCGGTGGTCCCGCCCCTCGTCCGATGGACATCTTCCCTATCGAAATTCGGGAGGGCGAGGTTTGGGTGGATACCAGCAACCCCACTCAGCGAACCGCCTACGAATCTTCGCAGGCCACCCAAGTATAGGAGAAGATCATGCTACGAAAAGAAAATTACAATGGAATTTTGATCTTCGGTCTGGCACTAACCCTGTTAATTTTGCTGGGATTTGCGGCCTATTTGGCTTTTGAAGATGCTCGAGTTGTAGAAGCCGCTGAATATCTGCATGAAGAACGATTAAACCACGGACGCGAAATCTACAATGAACAGTGCGCCTCCTGCCATGGGGCTGACGGCGAAGGTGGCGTTGGAACCACACTCAATAGTAAAACTCTGCTGCAAAATACACACGATGATATCTTCTTTTCCGTAATTCGATCAGGTGTGCCCAGTACAGATATGCCCGCTTGGAGTGTGGATTATGGCGGAGCACTGACCGATGAGGATATCCGCAGCGTGGTCACTTATATCCGCTCCTGGGAAGCAAATGCTCCCGTAATCGAACCCGCTGTCTTCGTACCCACCGCCGATGAGGGCGCCGTTATCTTTAACACCAACTGTGGCACCTGCCATGGTGAAAATGGCGCTGGAACCGGTTTTGCGCCCGCTGTTAACGACCCCGCCAAACTGGGGATGGTCGATGAAGAATATTTGCGCAGATTGCTGCAGTTTGGGCGTCCTGCCCAAGGGATGCCTTCTTATGGCACAATACTCTCCGAAGAGCAGTCTGACCACCTGCTGGCTTTGTTCGGTGCTTGGAGCACTGGTGAAGATGTCGTGCCAGCTTATAACGTCACTGAGTTGATCAACGCTGCGATCTTTTCTTTGGAGAGTGGCGACACTGAGAGTGCTATGCTGCAAATCAATCGCGCTTTGGGTGTGATGGCCGCTGGCCCTGGCAAAGATATGATGAACCAAGCCAAAGTTCAATTGGAAGATGGTGATACTACCGGGGCACTCGACACCCTGATTACCCTGCGGGATCAGTGGCCCATTGGTGATCCTGCGAACGGAGCCACTTTGTATGCCGCCAGTTGTGCAGTCTGTCACGGTGCGGAGGGCGAAGGCGGCGGTGGTGGAGCCTTCCCGATTCTGCAGCCGAACGAGTTCGTGGAAATGAACACGACTGCTGACCTGGTGATATTTATCCAGGAAGGGCGTGAAGGGACCGCGATGGCTGGTTTTGCTGATCGATTGACCGAGCAAGAAATTGCTGATATCGTTGCCCACCTGCGGACCTGGCAACCGTAATTTCAAGAGCGATTCAAGTGCCAGTCACTTTTTAAGTTGACTGGCACTTTCAATCTGCGGTGTGCTTATCATATTGTAAGCACGCCGCATTTTATTGTCTAATAGAGCAATTCCAAAATTGCTAAGGACTTGTTCAACAATAAGCGCCTAAAGATTAAACACCAAGAGCACAAAGAAATTCTTTGTAACCACAGAGAAAACTTTGTGTTCTCCATCGCTTTGTGGTGTATTTTTGGGAAGAAATTTCTAGATCATCACTTAATCAAATTGAATAAAACGTTGTTTAATAGATAGGGCGCTTACATTTAGCCCATTTTTGAGGACATATTCTTCCCCTTTGTGTGGGAACCAAAACGAATATGCGATTGCCCTAGTTTAATAGAATACATACACACAAAACTCAAACTCAAGGTGTATAATTCATCCTGATATTTGAAAACTAGAATTGAGGTAAAAAATGGCAAAGAAGAAAGACAAAGTAAGAGTAGCAATTGTGGGGATCGGTAACTGCGCCGCGGCGCTGGTTCAGGGTTTGCAATATTATAAAGATGCCGCGCTGGATGAAGAAATCCCCGGCTTGATGCACGCCACCGTGGGTGGATATCACGTCAGCGATATTGAGATCTCTGCTGCCTTTGATGTGGTTGCCAGCAAAGTTGGCAAAGACCTCAGCGAGGCCATTTGGGCTGAACCCAATAACACCATCAAATTTGCAGATGTCCCTTTTATGGATGTCCCTGTCCACCGCGGCATGACCTACGATGGCCTAGGTAAATACCTGCTGCAAAAAGTCGAGAAGGCTGAAGGCCCCACTGACGATATGATCAGCATCCTGAAAGAAACTAAAACCGACGTAATCGTCAACTTCATGCCGGTTGGTTCCGAGATGGCTACCAAATGGTACGTGGAGCAAGCCCTTGATGCCGGCTGCGCTTTCGTCAACGGTATCCCCGTGTTTATCGCCACCTCAGAATATTGGGCTAAACGCTTCGAAGATGCCGGTTTGCCCGTGATCGGCGACGATATCAAAAGCCAGGTGGGCGCGACCATCACCCACCGCGTGCTGACCAATATCTTCAAAGACCGCGGCGTGCATATCGACCACACCTACCAGCTCAACTTCGGCGGCAATATGGATTTCTTCAATATGCTGGAACGCGACCGCCTGGAATCAAAGAAAATTTCCAAGACTCAAGCCGTCACCAGCCAACTGCCCTACGATTTGGGCGCAGAAAATATTCACGTCGGCCCCAGCGATTACGTGCCCTGGTTGACAGACCGCAAATGGTGCCATATCCGAATGGAAGGGCGCGCTTTCGGCAACGTGCCCTTGAACCTGGAACTCAAACTGGAAGTTTGGGACTCCCCCAACTCCGCAGGTGTGATGATCGACGCCGTGCGCTGCGCCAAAATCGCGATGGACCGCGGCATGTCTGGACCGTTGATCGCGCCCTCCTCCTACTTCATGAAATCGCCACCCGAACAGTTCAACGATAACGCCGCTCGCCGCAAGGTAGAAGCCTTTATCGCCGGAGACGAAGAGTAGGTAATTATTTTTTGTGCCTATTACGAACGGCGAGCGGTGAGTTCACCGCACGCCGTTTTATTGTTAATTGGACATCTATATAAAAACGAGTACAATTATCCATAATTAATTTATGCGCTTATCTTAGGGAAGGAAGTTTTGTAATGTCTAAAGAATATCTGGTTGTCACCATCATCGGCCCTGACCGCCGCGGGCTGGTCGCAAAAATCACCGAAGGAATCGTTGCTCAAAACGCAAATATCGAAGAGAGTCATATGGCCCGATTGGGTGGCGAATTTGCCGTGATCATGCTGCTCTCCGTGGTAAAGGGCAGTAAGTTTTCTCTGCTTTCTGGCCTCGATAAGCTCAATGATGATCAAGTTAGAGTGTTTGCTAAAGAGACTGATCTCTCGCGGCTAAAAGTTTTCGAGGGTTTTGTACCCTATCAAATCTCAGTCATCGGCGCCGACCACGAGGGCATCGTTCATCGGGTGGCCGAATATATGGCCGAAGAAAATATCCAGGTTGACGAGATGGAAACACACGTCACGCAAGCCCCCGTCACCGGCACCCCGCTTTTCTCGATGCAGGCTGAAGTTCAGGCCCCACCGGAAATCAACCTGCCGCAGTTGCGTGACAAGCTGGAGAAGCTTGGCGATGGTCTCGGTGTGGATATTGAGGTGAAATTACCGGTTGATTAGGCTCAATTAAGCGAACAAACCTCCGAGATTTCATAAATCTCGGAGGTTTTCAATTTGACCATCGGAACTTATAATTTCCGACGATTTGGTGTAAACCAAAATTCTGCCCACTTATTGCATCAATCCCGCCTCGATTAGGCGATCATGCACATCGTTAAAACATCAGCTTGCTCTTTGCTGATCAAATCGGCAGCCACCATCGCTTGCAGAATTTGAGGTAACGCATCCCCACGAGAACCAGTGTTCAGTCCTGATGCACTCTCCGATGAAAGATACACGTCCATCGTCGAGTGAACCGTATCGAAAACATCGGCTTCGGCCTGGGTAATCACATCATCTGCTACGGCTTGAGAGAGCATCTCAGCACGTTGGGCCTGCTCCTGTGAGGGGTTGAAGGGAATCCCACCAACCTTTGGACCTATCGGATGCGCCTCCCCCCGTCCCAGGGCACGAACAAAATTGATCACATCCCAGCGAGCGTCTTCGTCAAGGATATCCTTGTATGGGATCATGCCAGTCTCAAAGGTAGCCCCGCCTTCGGTGATTCGCCAGAATAGATAAGCGTCACTCATCATCTGGCCGGTATGCGCGATGGGTGCTGGAGCGGGATCGAGTGCGGTGCCCCCGGGGCCATCACCGTTGCCAAAATCGCCATGGCAGGTGGCACATTGAGCAGCGTAGATTTCTGCGCCGCGGGCCAACGAGCCATCATCCGCAGGGATAGGATTTGTCAACCCGGCAAATTCTTCGGGCACTTGGGTATGGTGGCGAGCCCCCATATTATGGGACATCATTCCGGGACGATTGCTTTGGGAATCAGAGCCAGTGTCCATTCCAAGTTGAGAACAACCCGATAAGATCACGATCCCTAATAGGGTAATAACTAAAAGTTTACTTTTCAAATTCAATTCTCCAAACTCTGCTTGATTTGGCTGGTTAATTCTTCCACCGACACGTACATCGTACCGCCATTTTCAGGGGCACCATAATCCCGGACCCAGGCAATCTTGCCGTCGGCATCCACCAGAATAAATGTGTGTCCTGGTTCACCAGTACCGACCGCCCATTGGAGCACATCATAGGTTTCGGAGACAGAATGATCGGCATCCACTAACATGGGCACGGTAATGCCGTATTCTAATTTTGAAGCAGCTTGCTCATTTTGGGGATCAAATGCGAAACTGAGAATGGCAATATCTAAAGCCTGAAAAGCGGGGTCATTTTCCAGATCAACGATCTGTTGCAGGCAAGGCGGTCAACCACCGGCCATATGAAAGAAGAGTAAAACCGGCTGACCTTCGTATTCATCTAGGGTGACGGTGTTATCATCCGAATCAAGTAGCTCGAAATCAGGAGCCGGATTTCCAACCGCAATCTCATCAGAAGAAATGCTTCCACAAGCTGCCAACAAAAGCGCTAAAATCAATATAACACTTACCAATAATAGTTTAGATTTGATCATATCTACCTCTAATAATCAAACCCAAAAGGTTTCCACAAACCTTCCAGGCTTGATTTATATTACAGCTTATAACGCCGTAGGCGCAAGCTGTTGGAAACAACGAAGATACTGCTAAAAGCCATTGCACCAGCGGCCAGCATGGGGTTAAGGAGCCCTATTGCGGCTGCCGGGATCAGGATGATATTGTAAATAAACGCCCAAAACAAGTTTTGCTGAATAGTGCGGAGCGTACGCCGGGAGAGTGTTATCGCGCGCGGCACGCCACGTAAGTCACCGCTTATCAAGGTCACAGGGGCCGCGGCCATGGCTACATCCGTGCCGGTGCCGATGGCAATGCCGACATCAGCTTGTGCTAATGCGGGCGCATCATTGATGCCATCACCAACCATGGCGACAACTTCATCCCTTGCCTGCATTTGTTTTACCTGCTCTGCTTTATCACCCGGGAGCACCTCGGCCAAAACCCGGTCAACACCCACTTGGGCGGCAATCGCATCGGCAGTCTGCTGGTTATCTCCCGTGATCATCGCAACACGTAATCCCATTCCGTGCAATTTATCTATCGCGTCAATGGAACCTTCCTTGAGGGTATCTGCTACGGCAATTACGCCACGCACTTCACCGTCCACTGCAACCAACATGGCAGTCTTGGCTTCGGATTGCAGACGGTCGATCTCTTTCAGTAACCAAGTTTCTTCGAGAAACTCGGATTCTTGCTCTCGCATCATGCGTAAGTTGCCAACGAGAACTGTGTGCTCACCTACATCAGCCAAGACCCCCTGGCCAACGATGGCCTGGAAGCCTTCGGGTTGGCTAAGTACGAGGGAACGGTTCCCAGCCTCAGCCCAGATTGCTTCTCCTAGCGGGTGTTCGGAACCCTGTTCAACGGAGGCGGCCAATCGCAGCAAATCATCTTCCGAAAATCCATTGGTGACTATATCTGTCACGGCGGGTTGTCCCTTGGTGATCGTCCCAGTTTTATCGAGTACGACGGTGGAAATCCGTCCAGCCCGTTCGAGGGCTTCGCCCGATTTCAGTAGAATGCCCATCTCAGCGCCCTTGCCTGTGCCGACCATTACCGCAGTAGGAGTCGCCAGGCCCATCGCACAGGGACAAGCGATCACGAGGACGGCGACCATATTAATCGAGCGCGGTGGTGAAGATCGATTCGGTAAACTGGAAATTGGTAAATTGGGGAACAATAAAATACCAAACAAAAAATGTGAGTGCCGCGATCGAAATCACCGCGGGAACAAAGATTGCGGAAACCTGGTCAGCAAGTTTTTGGATCGGGGCTTTGCTGCCCTGGGCATCTTCCACCAGACGGATGATCTGTGCCAACGCAGTTTCACGTCCGACCTTGGTCGCTTCGAATTTGAGCAATCCCAGTTTGTTGAGGGTAGCCCCGATGATGGGATCACCTGGCCCCTTCTCCACTGGAAGGGATTCGCCCGTGAGCATCGATTCATCCACCGCCGAGCGGCCTTCCACGATCACGCCATCCACCGGGATTTTTTCACCGGGCCGCACAAGCACTATATCTCCGACCAGTACATCCTCCGCCTGGATTTCAATTTCAGTGCCATCTCGAACCACACGGGCAGTTTTAGCCTGCAAGCCCATCAATTTTTTGATGGCTTCACTCGTGCGGCCTTTCGCTTTGGCCTCCAGGTATTTCCCCAGTTTGATCAGCGTGATAATCACCGCGGAGGTCTCAAAGTAAACATGCCCCGGAATCCAGCCCAGCATCACGGGGATGGAATAGAAATAGGCCGCGGATGAACCCATCGCGATCAGCACATCCATATTCGCCGAACGGTTGCGCAGCGATTTATAAGCGCCAATATAATACTGCCAGCCAACATAGAATTGAACGGGTGTGGCTAAAGCGAACATCAGCCAATTAACCCAAGGTTCGTGAGCCCACATCGGCAGCAGGCCAAAATCCCGCGCCATGCTGAAGAGAAATAGCGGCACAGTAAAGACAAGGCCAATAATCAGATAATGGCGCTGCTGGGCAATCTCTTTTTCACGGGCCAGGGCTTCTGCATCTTCGGCTTCACCACCGGTTTCGACGGCAGTAAAACCAGCAGCGGTTACGGCTCGACGCAATTCCGCCTGGCTGACAATGGTGGGGATGTATTGAACGCGGGCGCGTTCTGTAGTGAAATTGACCGCAGCTTCAAGCACACCATCGATTTCGCTCAAGGATTTCTCCAGTCGACGAGCATCGTTATCGTCACTCATCCGTTGAATGAGTAAATCGGCTTCGCCCGTTGCCACACCAAATCCGGCGCGCTCGATACGAGCCAAAAAATCATCCAATCCTGAGAGAGTAGGATCAAATTCTACGGTAGCACGCTCGGATGAAAGATTGACATTGGCTACCTGCACTCCATCTGCTTTTTTGATATTACGTTCCACTGCGGCAACGCAATTGGCACACGTCATCCCCGTGATGGGCAGCGTAAATTGTTTTATTTCTGACATTTTATTTTCCTAGGAGGAAAAGCACAAAGGGCAGGAAAATTATCTCTCGATACTTCCCCGCCCTCCACAAATTGAGTGTTACAAATTAGGCAGAAACTGGAAAATTGATCTCTACCAATAGTGATTTGATCGCGTCCTCAGTAGCAGGATCGCCATAGGTTACCGTTGCTGTTTTCGTATCGGCGCTGGCTTCCACAAACTCTACGCCCGGGAGGTCGCCAACTTCCATTTGAATGGTTTGGACGCAGTGCCCACAATTGATACCTGGGATACTATACGTTACAGTTGTCATCGTTATACTCCTTTGGTTGGTTAAAATTTTAGTATTCGAATGCCTAAACTTTAGTAGCGGCATCAAAAATATCCGTGATCTCTTGAAGAACACGTTCGCGGTCATCAGGGTCATCACCACGAACAGCCGTGATCAGACAAGAGTTCAAATGCTCCTCAAGAATAATGGTGCTAACTTTATTAAGAGCAGCCTGAGCGGCATGGATTTGTCGGATCACGTCAATGCAATATTTTTCATCTTCGATCATGCGCTGAATACCACGCAGATGACCTTCAACATTTTTTATGCGGTGCAATGCATCATCATGTTTCATTTCTCTCTCCTACCCCCCCCAGGGGGGTGGGGCTTTGAAATATTACCAAACTCGACAAAATTTGTCAATATTTCAAAATAGAGGGTTTGGGAAATTACCCTTTATCTTCCAATTTATTTCGCTTGACAAAAGAAAAAATGGGGGTAAGATATTTACTAGACTGACCAGTCAGTTTACGGGAAAAAAGCCTGAACATGATAAATTGTGGAACAGCTCTGAATAGCTTTTTCCTAGGAAGAACGCTGACTATTGGTCAGCGTTCTTCACATTTATTTTAAAATAAAGGAGGTTACAAATGGAAATCCTGTTAGTAATTGGGGCAATGACTTTGGTGGGACTGCTCATGGGCTTTGTCGCTGGTTTCATTTGGAAAGAGGACCGCCCTATTGGGGTCAGGGGTGATTATGCTGTATCCATTTTCTCCACGGTCATCATGGGATTGATCGACTGGTATCTCATTCCCACCCTTGGGTTCAGTAACACGATAAAATGGCTTGGCATCATTTTTGAACCCGCTCTAACCTCGCTGCTTGTTTTGTGGTTGATCCGGGTAGCCCAAAAAAACCGATAGCATTTTCTAACCTCTCAAGGAATGCCCGTGACGACATCATCCATCATCGTTGCTGATGACTTAACCCGTGATTTCAAATCCACGCGGGCGGTTAACGCGCTAAACTTGGAAATCCGACCGGGAGAACTTTTCGGTTTGATCGGTCCTGATGGGGCGGGAAAAACAACCGCCCTGCGTTTACTGGCGGGTCTTCTGAGTATCACCGAAGGATCAGCCACCATCGCCGGCTTCGATTTAGGTTCCCAAGCAGAAGCGATCAAACCGCATATCGGTTATATGGCCCAACAGTTCAGTTTATATGCTGAATTATCGGTGGTGGAAAATCTGCAATTTTTCTCAGATTTGTATGATGTCCCAACCGTAGAATTACAGGACAGAACGGAGCGATTGCTGGAATTTGCGGGTTTGACGGAATTCAAAGCGCGCCGGGCAGGACACCTTTCTGGGGGGATGCAGAAAAAATTGGCTTTAGCGTGCACCCTCATCCACCAACCCAAAATTCTGCTTTTAGATGAGCCCACCACCGGGGTCGATCCAATCTCGCGGCGGGAGTTCTGGAATATCCTGACCGAACTGCATTTGCAAGGCACGACCATCATCGTCAGCACACCGTACATGGATGAAGCGGATCGCTGCTCTCTCGTCGGCTTAATGTATGAGGGCAAAATGATGGTTGTTGATACCCCGACAGCGATCAGGTCGAGGATCGAAGGTGATCTCATCCAAATTTATCCCACAAATTCGCAGGCGGCTCACGATCTGATCATCCAACTATCGGGTGTCAGTGAGGTACAAACCTATGGTGAAGCCCTGCATATTTTGGTTGATGCAGGCATAAACAGGCTGCCAGAGATCGAAAAAGTGCTGCAAGAAAATGGAATTGATTACGCCAATCCCAGGATCGCCCCCGCGCGCATGGAAGAAGCCTTTATTTATCTGATCGGTCAGATGGATCAGGATCGAAACGAAACAGATTAGTTATGTCCCTTCGCCATATTTGGGCTGTCACCCGCAAAGAAATTCACCATATTTTCCGTGATCGCAGTACACTTTTTTTAGTACTGGCGACGCCTACATTGATGTTGCTCTTGATGGCCTACGCCCTTACGGTTGACATCCAGCATGTTGCCATCGCGGTTCTGGATTACGACCGCAGTCAGATTTCACGTGATTTTGTTCAGCGCGTTACCGCTGGGCAAGATCTCGATCTTTTTGCCCAGGTCAACTCGCAAACCGAAATCGAAGATTTGCTGATGAAGGGTGAAATCAAAGCGGCACTGATCATCGATCCAGCTTTCTCAACCGAGCTACTGGCACTCAAGGGTATGCCGATGCAGGTCATCATCGACGGCACCGAACCGGAGAGCGGGAGCTTCGCAGTGGATCATATTGCCTGGAGGGCAGAAGAATTTATCAATCAGGCTCTCGAAAACGAAATTCAATCGCTGGGTTTCTCTGCCGAAACGCTCAACCCTATCGATTTACGCGTGCGAACCTGGTACAACCCCAGCTTAAAACCGCGCAATGATTTGATCCCGGGACTGATCTCGATGGTACTGGGTTTCCCGGCTCTCTCCGTAGCATTGACATTGGCGCGTGAGCGCGAGCACGGCACTTTAGAGCAATTGCTGGCGACACCCATCAGCCGAGGCGAACTGCTGGTTGGCAAAATGATCCCATACATCATTGTAGGACTGATCAATGTGATTGTGATCCCAATCCTGGCAATGCTGTGGTTCAAAGTACCCTTCAATGGGAATTTTGCGCTCTTCTTTTTACTATCCGCGATTTTCTTATTTGCAATTCTCAGCATGGGTATCGTCATCGGCGTCTTCATGCGGACCCAAGCCACAGCGATGGCCCTCTCTTTCCTATTGATCTTCTTTCCCGGATTTTTCTTGACCGGCATTTTCTTCCCCATTGCTGCCATGCCAGAGATCATGCGCCTGGAAGCGATGTTCTTGCCGGGCACGCATTATGCCATCATCACGCGCGGGGTTTTTCTCACAGGCAGTGGAATGGAAATTTTATGGGTCAATGCGCTGATGCTATTGATTTTAGGTTTTGCTTTTACGGGATTAGCAGCTTTGTTCTTCAGAAAAAAACTTGGGTAACCGGCAAACGATGCTAAGACGAATTTGGTCTCTCTCCATCAAAGAATTCATCCATATCCGCAATGATTGGTGGCTGCCCGCATTTATGTTGCTGGGCGGCGCCCTGGAACTGTTGCTGATTGGTTGGGCCACCTCGCGGCCCATTAATAACCTACCCATGATGGTTTTCGACCAGGATAAAACCGCAGCCAGTCGAGAATTGGTCATCACCCTGGAGAATACTGAAACCTTCCAACTCAAGGAACAAGTTTACGAGATGGAAACCATTGAAAATGCGATGGATCGTGGTCAAATCAATGTGGCTTTGGTTATCCCCTCAGGCTTTGCTGATCAGATCGCATCCTCAACCGAAACGGCTATCCTTTCCGTGATTTTAAACGGCGCGGAGAGCATCCCTGCTATGGAGGCTTTACGCACGATGGAGGCGATCACCCGCGGGATCAGCGACCGGATCATGCTCCAACGTGTGGGGATGAATCCCGAGGAGTTTTCCGGTTTCGACCTGAGCTTGTTGGTCTGGTTCAATGAAACCCTCAGTGATGCGCTTTACACTACCCCCGCGGAAATGGGTCTGATGCTTGAATTCTCAGTGCTGCTGTTCGCAGCCTTGGCATTCTCCCGGGAGCGGGAATTAGGAACACTGGAGCAGCTTCTGGTGATGCCGTTTTCATCTTTGCAATTGATCATCGGCAAAGCCATCCCTGTGATTATGATCGGCTTCGCAGATTTTATTATTTTATTGAGCATGATCAATATCGCCTTCGATGTTCCCGTACGCGGTTCTTTACCCCTTTTGCTAATGATTGCATTCCTTTACATTTTCGTGGAGTTGGGTAAAGGCATGGTCATTTCTGTGATCTCGAAAACGCAGCAGCAAGCTTTTCTGCTGGTGATGATGATTGCAATGTCTGATTTTATGTTCACGGGCTACGCAGCCCCGGTAGAGGGCATGCCAAAAATCGTGCAAGTTTTTGCCAAATTTATCCCTGCTCACCACTGGCTTGAGATTATGCGTGCTATCATGATTAAAGGTGCTGGCCTCGAGGTCATTTGGCCAAATGTATTGGCACTAGCTTTGCTCGGACTTGTAATCGGCTCTTTTTCCTGGCGCTTTATCCGCCGGGTATTGGACTAAGAATGGATCCGAAAATTCAGATCGCTGCTGATTGAATACCCGCCAGGTTTCAAAACGCGCGCACTTTGCTACTCTACCAGCGGCGGGCGTATCGAAATCAACATCTGAAATTTTGCCTGAACCGGCATTTACACATTGCAGATAATATTTATGAATAACAAGCCTAACTATCCCGAATACATCGTCACTGCCAAAGGTTTATCCAAACGTTTCGGCGACTTCACCGCGGTAAATCGAGTTGATTTTGAGGTGCAGCACGGTGAAATTTTCGGATTCTTGGGACCCAACGGCTCTGGCAAAACGACCACCATCCGCATGGCATTGGGATTGCTGGCACCCTCAGCGGGTGAGGTCGAAATCATGGGGATGAAGGTGGAAAGTGACACTTCCAAAATCCGGCCGCGGGTGGGTTATATGTCACAGCGTTTCAGTCTATATAATGACCTGACGGTGCTGCAAAACCTGCAATTTTATGGAAAAGCTTATGGATTGAACAATTCCGAATTGGATACCCGCATTCGGGATGCCCTCGAAATGTCAGATTTGGTAGGCCAAGAAAAAACTAAAACAAAAGATCTCTCTGGGGGATGGCGGCAGCGCTTAGCCCTGAGTGCCGCGATTCTCCACGGGCCGGAACTCATCTTTCTGGATGAACCCACCGCGGGGGTCGATCCTGTCTCTCGCCGGGCGTTCTGGGATCTCCTTTACCGCCAAATAGCCGAAGGTGTAACCGTCTTCGTCACCACGCACTATATGGATGAAGCCGAACACTGCCATCGGCTGGCTTTTATCCAACGCGGGGAGATCATCGCTTATGGCTCTCCCCAAGAAATCAAAAAGGAAAAAATGGCTGGGCAGGTACTCGAGATCGAACCATCTGACGCCATCCAATCGATTAAGGTGTTACGAACTTTACAAAAAAGCCAGAAACTCCCTCTCGAAGAGGTAGAGCTTTATGGATCGCTTATTCATGTGGTTGCCCCAGATATGGAGAAGCATCTACCAACTATTGAAGAAGCGTTACAACTGGCCGGGATCGAACCAGGTTCAATGGCGATCATTGAGCCATCTCTAGAAGATGTTTTTATTACTTGTATGAAGTGAGTGGAGGTTGTTATGAAAACCAAACAGACCAAGATTTTGATTCTAACCCTGCTCGTTATCCTTTTGAGCACAAGTTGTGATGCGTTACAAATCGGGTCGGGAGAAAGTATACATGCCTCTGGTGTGGTTGAAGCCAATCAAGTTGTTATCGCTCCTGAAGTGGGTGGACGGATTGCTGAGATTTGGGCTGAGGAGGGTAATCACCTTTCGCAGGGCGACCCCTTGTTCCGCATCGAAGATGAATTACTCCTATCCCAGCTTCACCAAGCCGAGAGTGTCTTAGGAGTAGCTCAAGCAAATTATGACTTGGTTGCAGCCGGAGTAATGGATGAGCAACGACAGGCAGCGATCGCCACAGCTGAATTGGAACTCGCCAGTGCCGAGTACGCCCTAGATTTACTCGATGATGAACACGACCTACTAACCGCTCAAACGCTTCAAGCCAAAAAGGATGCTGAGGATGCCCTGGACGATTTGAATAATCCAGAGCTGCAACAAGCCCTGGCAATAGAAGCTATTGCCATCGCAGAAAAGGCCATTGAAAAAGCCGAAAGAAATTTGGGAATTACCACGGGATCTGCCAATCAAGCTGATATCGACGCGGCTTGGTCCCAAGTAATATTGGCAGAAAAAGCCCTTGAAGATGCACAGGAAGATTTCGAGGAACATGCCAATAAGCCCGCTGATAACTTGACCCGCGCCAATTTCCAGGCGAAACTTTCAGCCGCCCAACGGGATTATGATGCGGCCGTCCGCCACTACAACTCACTCCAAAGTCCTGGTCGAGAAACAGATATTTCCATCGCTGAGTCAGAACTGGAAACCGCCCGGGCTCAATTGCTTGAAGCACAACGGGATTGGGAGAATATCAAGGATGGTGCCAACCCCGCGGATATCGCCTATTTCGAAGCCTTGATTGCTTATAACGAAAAGAAATTAGCGGATTTGGAAGGGGGACCTGACCCCGACGATGTTGCGCTGGCCAAGGCGCGGGTCGCGAATGCGGAGGCTCAGCTTGCCCTCGCCAGGGCTGATTCCCCTACCCCAGAACAGCTGGCTGTCGCCCAATCACAGGTTGACGCAGCTCAGGCCAACCTTGAGGCGGTTCAAGTGCAAATAGACAAATTTTTAGTCACAACACCGATTGATGGCGTGGTGATGACGCGCAATATCGAAGTTGGTGAGATTGCACGCCCCGGAATGTCAGCAATGACGATTGGGCAACTGGGCGCACTCACCGTTAAAGTTTACGTTTCAGAGAACCGGTATGGGCAAATTGAACTGGGCGACATCGCGAAAATGATCACGAACTCCTTCCCCGGTGAAATGTTCAAAGCCACTGTGATCCGGATTGCCGACAAGGCCGAATACACACCCCGTAACGTGCAAACTGCAGAGGATCGCGCTACCACCGTTTACGCGATCGAATTATCTGTGGATGATGCCGACGGCAAGCTCAAACCAGGTATGCAAGTGGATGTTAGTTTTGGGGAGTGAAGTCGCAAGCGGCAAGTTTCAAGCCTCAAGCAAAACGGGAGGTGACATCGCCTCCCGTTTTTTAGCTTTATTCGACAGGTGCCTCGTTGCATTCGATTTGAAAAATCATGTCGCTCTGAGCGCAGCGATGAGTCTAGCACAGCGAAAAATCATTAATTGTTCTTGTCTTGCCATAGCTTCAATAGCTCAACTTCGCGCTCTGGTTTCAGGCCATTGACCCACTCAAAATCTACAGGGCGAGTTTGCTCCCAAGTCAAAGTGTCTGCAACAGTTTCACTTAATGGGCGAAATTTCAGTCCAGCATCCAGGGCACGGGAAATATTTACCTTAGACATTGCCCAAACAGGTTTGGGCAACCAAAGTGGTATTTCGGTGTAGGGAGCTATTTTTTGATCGAGTAAGAATTCTTCATCGACCCAAGTGATCGAAGATTGGATCTTAGCAACTCGCTGGCAAGTTTCGATAACATCTCCCATGGTCAGAAAACTTTCCGGCCCGGTGGCATTGAAAACACCTGCAACTTGATCTTCGACCAAACGAATATTCCATTCGGCCAAATCGCGCACATCGATAATTTGTACCGGCATTTGCAGATCACCCGGCGCGAGCACTTCACCACCGCGTGCTAAGCGTGCCGGCCAATACGTGAAACGGTCGCTAGAGTCATGTGGGCCCACAATCAAACCTGGGCGGATGATTAAGGCTGATTCCGGAAAAGCGCTCTGCACTTCTTGCTCGCAAAGTGCCTTGAGCGCACCGTAGGTCCCGCCAGTGATCTCTTCCACGGATTCATCTTCGATGGTGACCACTGGGGCACTTTCATCCAGATTGGGGATCGTTTCATCCGCATAAACAGAAATTGTCGAAATAAAAGTGTAGTGCTTCACAGCACCTGCGAGAGCTTGGGCTGAAATCTCGAACGATCCGTGGGAAATAGCCGCAGGTGTCGATGACAGCCTCCCACTGACGGCCTTCCAGGGCTTCGAGCCCACCGTCTCGATCACCGATGATCGTCTCAATCTCAGGGTATAGGTCAGGGTTGGTTTGACCGCGATTTAATAGAGAAATCTCATGCCCCCGAGACTTGGCCGCTTCAACTAAGTGCCTTCCTAGAAAACGGGTGCCGCCAATCATTAGAATTTTCATACTTCAATTTCCAATATAACTTCGTCATCTTCTTTAGTTGCCCGATTGACTCCATATCCAGCAATAGACACAGCCAACAGGTTGACGATAATCTCATCGATGCCACCAGGGATAGGCCCTCCAATCAGTGTATAAGCAGCAGCCAGCAGCAAGGGAATGATGATCCACTTGGGGGTACGCGGATCTTTCCGGAGGGCTAAAAAATAAGCCATAACGGCACCCACCGCAGTAACCGCAGCATCATCTCCACCCAACGGGATCAGATCTGGGCTGAGGGTGTAACCCATCCCAAATAAATAGGGCAAACTAACTGTGAGCCAACTTAAATCCCGTACCCTAAAAAGCACAACCCCTCCCAGGATGAACAGGGCAAAGAAGATAACGACCATGATCACCAGGCCGGTCTCAACATCCCAGTTGTACCAACCCACTCCCAGGCCAATAAAGGGCAAAATTAACGCGCTGATAAACAGTAAAACCGAAATGATGATTTTAATGCGATCACTCATTGATGTTCAACCTCCCAGGTAACAAGAAAGGGCAGACAAATTGTCTGCCCTCATTTTACTATCCAATGCTGAAAAACGCTCAACCCAATCCGACACATTGATACATTTGATTAATGTCCATATGCTTTGCTAAAAGTTGTTGAAATTTCTCCAATTTGATCGTTTGTCCCATGCGCGTCTTGCCCATCACGCTGTCAATGGCCTCGACGGTTTCCATGGTGTTCGTATCAACCAACATCACTGGTATGCCCAACTCGTTGGCCTGTTTGATAATCAGTGAGCGGGGTTCCAGGCAGCCTGTCAGAATCAGGCAGGCAGAATTGGTTTCCAGTGCCGCGATCTGTATGTCCACACGGTCCCCCCCGGTGATAACGGCATTATTTTTAGATCGGCGCAAGCGGCTGAATGCCGCATCGGCATTCATAGCGCCAACAGTAATATTTTCAACTAAAATATCGCTGGTGATGCAATCCGTTAGCACCGTTGGGTCAAGGGCCTCTATGATTTCATCGACCATCAGAGCGGCCACTCCTTTAGCTTCAGGCAGCACACCAAAAACCGGCACTCCTTGGTTTTCGATATAAGGGCGGGCAAATTCTGAAACAAACTCAGCTTGGTCGGCAGGAACCCGATTAATGATGATTCCGCACATAGAATCGTCCAAGCGAAATCTTGCGGCTAATACATCATCCATCAACCGGATTTCATCACGATAGCGTACCACCACGAGAACTTTGCTGTTAAGCGCCTTGGCAACCTCAGGGGTTGGCAAATTGACTACATAACCTTCGCGCAAACTCCCCCCACCTTCCAGCAGCAAGATGTCTTTCTTCATACCCGCAGCCTTCGCCGCAGCTTTGACCTTTGAAATTAGATTTTCGTTCCCTTTACCGGTGATCTGACGTTTGAGCAAATTTTGAGTCACTACTACTGGAGACAACTCCGAAAGCGGTGTATCCAATTCCAAGGCTTCTTTGACAAAAGTGGCATCTTCATCCACGATCTTGCCCCCCTCCAACCAAGGTTGAATACTCAAAGGTTTCAAATAACCGACCTGATGGCCGTCCGCTTGAAAACGTTTGCCTAATGCTAAACAAACTGCCGTTTTCCCAGAGTAACGTTCTACGGAAGTAACATATAATGATTTCATCATGTTCTCTTTCTCATCAATTCTCTTCATTAAATTTCCCATCAATTATAGTCAAATTTGTTTTCTCTTATGATGACAAATGACGGGAAATTATCCTAACGATCGTTATTATTTTGCACCAATTATCACAAATGGAATTTTTCAAGCGGCATTTCACAAAACAGCAGGGAAGGTAGTTACAATATATAGATGACGAGAATCACGTTTACCAACTTTGACCAGTTAGTTGAATTATACAGTCGCGAATTATTCGCTTATCTATGGCGGATGATGCGGGATCCCGAGGATGCCGAGGACGCTCTCCAAGAGACATTTATCCGTGGTTTCCGAGGATTACCTCGCTTAAAAGATAACACCAATTTGAGGGCCTGGCTATACAAGATCGCCACTAATGTGGCTTACAGCCAATTCAAAAAGAGAAACCGTCAAAATTCCCGCACCACAGAGCTGACAGAGTTCACCCCAATCGCCACAACGGACAATCTCGAACGCCGCGATCAACTTGAAGCCGTGCTGCAGTTGGTGGAAAAACTCCCCCACAAGCAACAAACTGCCCTGATGTTACGCAATTACCAGGGATTCACCTACGAAGAAATTAGCATAGCCCTAGATTGCTCCCCTGAATCAGCACGAGCCAATGTTTATCAAGCCATCAAAAAACTCCGCCAAGAATTCTCGGAGGGAAGAAAATGAACGAAAATAAAAATTTTGATGATAAGTCGCAAGTTAAAGGAATGCTGGATTCCTTATTCCAGGTAGGACCGACGAACATGATGATGCTGAGAGCAGAAATGAATTTAAAAGAAACTCTGGAAGATTTAAGAGAAAGCACAATCTTTTATGGAAGTTTGATCCACCCAACAATCGAAACCCTCTACTTGGCTATGCGCAAAGAGCAAATCGTTGCTATCTCTTTTGGAATCGCGAAAGAAGATTTTATGATCAAAATTGAAAAACAATACGATGCTCCTGTTTATTTTGGTCCTGAGGAAACGAAAGTCGCCCTAAGGCAAATACAAGTTTATCTCGATGGACAGCGCACCAATTTCGACCTCTCAACCGATATCAGCATCCTGACCGAATTCCAACAGCAAGTTCTTCAAGCCACCCAGCAAATTCCCCGCGGCCGGATTGCCACTTATTTGGATATCGCCCGGAAAATCGGGAAGCCCAAAGCCGTGCGGGCCGTCGGACAAGCCCTGGGGCGCAACCCCATCCCCATCGTGATCCCCTGCCACCGGGTGATCGCCTCCGATGGTTCGCTCGGTGGCTATTCTGGGGGTGGTGGGTTAGAAACAAAGGCTATGTTGCTCAAACTTGAAGGTGCAATGGCAATTTGAGAGTTGCCTCAAACTCTTGATTGCCGTATAATCTGAGCAAGTTTAAAAACTGAGAACATACCATGTCGAAATCGGACACTTACTTAATCCACCAAAATACCAAAGCTGCTGCTCTTGAGGCGGCTGCCGCTACGCGGACAGTCGCCACTGGGAATCCGTCCGAGCCACAAACCATTGCATAAAGCGAAGGTTAATTTAAATTCAATAGAAACTTTCAAATTGCGGCCCGGACTTCATCGTCCGGGTCTTATATATTAAAAACACAAAGGCACGAAGACACGAAGAAATACCAAAAGTTTCTAAATATCTTTGTTGTTTCTCTCTGATCTCCGTGTAAAAAAAGAGGAACCATCATGAATAAACCAGAATCCACCGGAAACCAAATCCGCCAACAATTTATCGATTTCTTCAAAGAAAAAGCCGGGCACAGTTTTGTACCTTCAGCCTCTCTGGTTCCAGGGGGAGATGCCACTCTACTTTTCACCAACGCCGGGATGGTGCAATTCAAAGACGTTTTCTTGGGCACCGATCAGCGCCCCTATACCCGCGCGGTTAACTCGCAGAAATGCTTGCGCGTGGCCGGTAAACATAACGATCTCGAGGAAGTCGGCCAGGATGACACTCATCATACTTTTTTTGAAATGCTGGGCAACTGGTCCTTCGGCGATTATTACAAAAAAGAAGCTATCGCCTGGGCTTGGGAACTGCTCACCGAAGTCTGGGGCCTACCCAAGGAAAATCTCTACGCCACAGTTTTTAGAGACGAGAAGGGAGAAATCCCCACCGATGAAGAAGCTGCTGAATACTGGCGTCAACAGCCCGGTTTCGACCCAAACCATGTACTTTATCTGGGCCGCAAAGACAATTTCTGGGAGATGGCCGACACCGGCCCCTGCGGTCCGTGCTCCGAAGTGCATATCGATCTGCGTCCCAATGAAGGGCCAATCACCGAATTTGACCTTGAAACCGACCGGATTCTCGAATTCTGGAACCTGGTCTTCATCCAATACAACCGCCTGGATGCCAACACCCTCGAAAACCTCCCCGCCACCCACGTCGATACCGGCATGGGCTTCGAGCGCATCGTTAATATCTTGCAGGGCGCGGGTTCCAACTACCGCACCGACCTGCTCTGGCCGCTGATCGAAACCACGCGCGGCATCACGGAGCACAGCGACGAAGAAGTCGAAGCCCATTTCACCCCCTACCGGGTGATCGCCGACCATGCGCGTGCCGCGACCTTCCTGATCGCCGATGGCGTGATCCCCGGTAACCTGGGGCGCAACTATATCTGCCGCATGATCATCCGCCGGGCGTATCGCTTTGGCGGCAAGATCGCTCTCACTGAACCTTTCTTGGCCCGCGTGGCCAATACTGTCATCGACAACTATGGCGACTTTTATCCCGAACTCGAAAAGAACCGGGCGACCATCCTACAAACCATCACCCGCGAGGAAGAGCAATTCCAGCGCACCCTCGATAAGGCCACCGGTCACCTCGGGGATTTACTCGACCAGCTCGAAGCCCAAGGCGAGCGCATCCTTGCAGGCGAGCAGGCCGCCGATCTCTACACCACTTACGGCATGCCGCTCGAAATCACGCGCGATATCGCCCAGGAACGCGGCCTCAACGTGGACGATCAAGGGTTTAACCAAGCGATGGAAGCGCACCGTTTGGTATCCGGGGCAGGGAAGGCGATGGGCGCGCTCGGTGGCGAAGATGTGGAAGTTTATCGCCAGATTCGGGAAGAACTCAAAACCGCGGGCAAATTGCCCCCCGAAGGCGTGACCTATAACCCCTACGGCGACCACCGCAGCTTGAAATTTGAGAGTGAGCTGCTGGCCCTCGTAGTGGATGGCCAGCCCGTAGATTCTGCCTCCCGCGGCGACTCTGTGGAAGTGTTACTGCCCGAAACCAATTTTTATATCGAATCCGGGGGGCAGGTTTCGGATACCGGCACCATCACGCTGCGTATGCCGGGTGCCGCAGGCCGAGGCGGCATCGGCGAACACGAAGACTGGCGCATCAACATCACTGAAATGCGCAAACCTGCCGCGGGTATCATTGTGCATGTCGGCAAAGTGGAACACGGCACCCCAAAAGTTGGCGACAAAGTCATCACCGCGGTTGATGCCCAGCGTCGTAAAGATATTATGCGCAACCATACAGCCACTCACTTGCTGCACTCAGCACTACACGAAGTATTGGGACCACACGCCCGGCAGGCGGGTTCGCTGGTCGCACCCGACCGGTTGCGCTTCGATTTCACACATCCCGAGGCGCTGACCTACGAGCAAATTGAAGCCATCGAGGGCTACGTCAACGAAAAAATACTCGACAACTATCATCTTGACATCCAATTCCGCTCTCAGCAAGAAGCGTTAGATGGAGGCGCAATCGCTCTATTTGGCGAGAAATATGGCGAGACCGTGCGCAATATTCGAATGGGGACTTCGACAACCCTTCGACCGAATCAGGATGATGGCTCTGGAGATGAAATATTCTCCAACGAATTGTGCGGCGGCACGCACGTGAACGAAACCAATGATATAGGCTTTTTTACCATTACCAGCGAAGGCAGCACTGCGGCAGGTATTCGCCGTATCGAAGCCATCACCGGCAGGGAAGCATTTCGACAATTGCAGGAACGACGCAAAATTCTAAACCAGGTCGCCGAAAAAATGGGCACCTCCCCAGAAATGGTGGTTGAAAAAGTCACATCACTGAACGATTTCGATCAACGGGTTGCAAAGGCAACTCTCTGCGCTGCGTAAAAATATGGCCGGTTTACAATTTACCCGCGTGCTCGATAACACCGTCGAGATCGGCGAAGTCAAAACCCTTACTGCCCATGTGCGCGATGCGGATGCCGATACACTGCGGCAATTGGCCGATCAGTTTCGCAACCGTAATCCTAAATCCGGCGTGGTGGTACTTGGCACCGTACAAAATGAGAAACCTGTGATGATCGCCGCCGTAACCGAAGATTTAATCAAGCGCGGCATTAGGGCCGGTGATTTGGTTAAATTTGTAGCCCAGCAAGTTGGCGGTGGTGGTGGCGGCAAGCCCACTCTGGCCCAGGCTGGCGGCCGGGATGCCAGCAAACTGAACGATGCCCTCGCCAGCGTGCCGGGTTGGATCAAAAAGAAATTAGACAACTGAAGTTCTCTGCTTATTCCTAGCGATTGGGGGTTTCGGGTTTTTCGGGATTGCCGTGGTCAGTTTTACCGGTTGTCATGGAGATTCCCAAAGACCCGGGGGTTCTCCAATCTTTATTTTCATAGTTTGTGCTAAAATCTCAGCAACAAAATCAAGAGAAACTAATTTGGCATATGGATAAAACTCAGGCTACCAATCTCATCATCTCTCGCTTGCAGGCTGGTTCGGATAAGGAAGAAATCGCCGAGGAACTCAGCCGTATCTTGAAGGCTCCAATTAACGTTACCGGCCGCTTCGTAGACCAAGTTGTTGACAGCCACCCAGAGGCAATACCTCCCTCCCCGCAAGTTGAACCAACTGAACCGTTACCCGATTGGCTGGAATTGTTTCCCAGTCCGACCGAGCCTGAGTTGGAAAATACCTCCCCGCCCTCGGCCGAATCTCAATTTTCTAATTTAGATTTACCTCCAGGATTGCAGGTACTCCTTAATGAAGAAGCTCCATCTCAAATCCAAAGAGAGGCAGCACCCCAACCTGAGCCACCAAACAATTTTGGAGATGTGCTGCCCCAGCAAGCTGAGTTCGTGCCTCCTTCGGCAGCCTCCGAAAATCCTGATAGCGATCTCTCCCCAAAAATCAATCTCGAACCCCTCCAGGCAGAGGTACTGAAACAGCTAAAAAAACAAAAGCGCTTTAATGATGTGGTTGAATATGTCTGCCAGGAAACAGGTTGGCATTGGAATAAATCGCAGCGTCTTGTGGCACGCGTAAAAACCAAACATCATGATGAATTGATGGCGGGCCAAAACCGGGTAACAATTATTATTGGTCTTGGCATCATTATCGTTGGATTAGTGATGACGCTAAACGGAGCCAGCGTGATTTCGGATTACGCCAAGTTAGCCGTATTTGCCAGAACAAACCCAGAAGCTTTATTGACGATGTCACCCCAGGTGATCATCTTTGCACTGGTGGCATCCGTCACCGGAATTGGGATGATCATTGGCGGCGGCTATGGCGTAGGTCGAGCTTTGACCAACCGCTAAAAGGGATAAAGATCAGGCTAGTGAAAACACAAATCGTACAGATCGAAGCGCACGATGATTATATCTCCATCAAGGACCGAATGGGATGGGGGCAAACCACACGCGTGCTTTTGGTATGGCCTCCGCGATTCTTCAATTCTCAACCGGCGATTGGATTTAACCTTACTCAAAAGACACAGTGCTGCACTGGGAGCGCAATTAGCTCTCGTCACGCACGATCGAGAAGTACGGTACCAGGCTGATAAATTGGATATCCCCGTTTATCGAAGTGTTCGCGAAGCTGAAGAAAGCCGTTGGCGCCAACCGCGCAGATGGCGCAAAAAACGCAAACCCAAAGTTCTTCCAATCTCAAAAAATAATAGGCGGGAGAAATCCGATCTGGTAACCATGCGAGAGCAGGCCCATCCGCCCTCCTCAAAATGGCTCAGACACCCGACGGTTCGGATTATTTTCTTCACGTTAGGCGTGCTGAGCATGTTGGTGATTGCTGCGCTCTTCATCCCCAGCGCTGAAATATATCTGACACCGGCGACCATTACAGAGAGCGCCACGATTGATGTCATGGCCAGCCCAGAGCATAATGCGGTTGAGATTTCAGGCGCAGTACCAACGTATTGGGATACGATAGTCGTAGAAGGCCGTGCCAGCACACCTTCCACAGGGGACACCAAGATTCCGAGGAAATCTGCCACAGGGCGAGTTACCTATATAAATTTGACCGAGGATGAAATTATTGTGCCGATGGGAACAATTGTCAGCACTCAGGAGATAACGCCGACCCGTTTTATGACCACCGAAGAGTTGAGTGTCCCCAGTGGACCGAACGGGGCAACTGTTCTCGTTGAGGCCCTTCAGCCAGGGAGCAGTGGAAATATCGCCCCCGGAAAAATCGTCGCCATTGAAGGTGCGCTGGGCCTAAATTTGACGGTGAACAACAGAAACAGCACTGTTGGTGGAACTGACTTCACATCCGCAGCACCCAACGTGGCTGATTATCAGAGAGTTTATGAAGAACTTTTTTCATCATTAGAAGAAACCGCAATTACAGAATTTAAAATTGGATTGGAGCCAGGCGATGTGTTATTGACAACCGCGCCTACCCTTCAGCAAGTTTTAGAAGAAAGTTATACGCCAGATATTGGACAGCCATCCGATTACATAGACTTAACCTTACGACTAGAATTTCAGATACCCTACTCGAATGGAGCCGATCTCAATCAACTGGGCCGAACAGTTCTGGATCATCACATCACCCAAGATTTTTCACCCCAAGCCGAAACGCTACAAATTACCCAATTAACCGATCCAATCTATCAAGGTCTTGGACAGGCAAATTGGAAGATGCAAGCCACCTGGCAAATGGAAGCAAATCTAGATGTAGTAGAAGTTATTTCTTTGGTTTTAGGTTCAAACCCAAATGAGGCCGCCGAAAAGGTTAAGGAACAAATGCCTGTTGAAGAAAATATCGAAATTAAACTGGTGCCTTCGTGGTGGCCCGCTTTGCCCATTTTGCCTTTCAGGATTTCGATCATCGATCTATTGGTCCAGGTACCAACAGATTCCACCTCGATCCCGTAATACTTATTTAACAGCACAAGATTTTGCTCCCAACAGGTATCATTCATCACCTGAGAGATGGACAAATTGTCTGTCTCTTTTCATTTATGGAAGAGTACAATTATGCCTGATTTATTTGGGAGAAGCGATTGAAATCAGTTAGAGCAAATTGAATCCGTTAAAGCCGATGCGATTTACTTAGTTGACGAGAACCAGATACCCCTCATGAGAATTCAACGCCCAACGGATTCGCAATCAAATTCAGCTTTACCCCGGCCAGTTCTGGCTGATGTTCTTTGGCATGTTTTTAAGCACCATTGGCACCAGTATGATCTGGCCATTTTTGATGATTTATGTAAGTGAGAAATTGGATCAGACTTTGATGGCTGTTGGTAGTCTCCTGACCATTGGTTCGGTTGTAACTCTAGGAACTGCCTTAATCGCCGGTCCGATCGCTGATCGCTTCGGACGGAAATGGGTCTTGGTCATCAGCTTGATGGGGAATGCTTTGGTCTATTTGTTAATGGGCCAGGCGGTTACCTTTATGCAGTTTGCCATCCTAATGGTATTCCGCGGCATGTTCACACCCCTTTATCGGGTTGGGGGAGATGCTATGGTGGCAGATTTGGTGGAACCTGATAAACGTGCCGATGCTTATGCTTTGCTGCGGATGAGCAACAACGTGGGTATCGCCATCGGCCCAGCAATTGGCGGTTTTATCGCGACTTCATCGTATCATTTCGCCTTTATTTGCGCGGCTGCGGGTCTGAGCAGCTATGGAATCCTGCTGGCATTATTCGCTCGAGAAACGCTGCCAGAAAGTGCCAAGACGACAAACCCGAAAAATCCACCTTTAGCAGGATACAAAATCCTGTTGCGCGACCGTCAATTTCTGGCGACTACCGGGGGATTCATGCTGGCAAAAATGTGTGTTGTTCCCATCTGGGTTTTGATGAGTGTTTACGTTAAAACCAATTACGGAATTGCCGAAAATCAGTTTGGTTTGATTGCGGCAACCAACGCCGCAATGGTTATTCTCTTCCAATTCCCTGTAACACAGAAGACGAAACGCTACGCACCGCTGTCAGTAATGGCGGTTGGAACAGCCATTTATTCCTTAGCTACTTTCAGCATCTCGTTGGCAAGTGGTTTTTGGGGTTTCTGGTTGTGTATGGTACTTATGACCATCGGCGAACTGATGTTAGTGCCGACAGCATCGAGCTATGTGGCCAATATGGCCCCAGCGGATATGCGCGGGCGTTATATGAGCATTTATGGTTTGAGCTGGGGGGTGGCTTCGGGTATTGCTCCTCCGATGAGCGGATACCTGAGTGATAATTTTGGACCGCAAGCAATTTGGTATGGGGCTTCTTTCGTAGGCATCTTGGGCACGAGTGTCTTCTTCCGATTGAAACGCAATTACCCCGAATCCGAAATTCTGGTAGACTAAGACGTGCTGACGTTTAGAGATTTCTCTCTAGCAATGTGCGCATTTGTATTTAGTCCACCTTGCTAGAAAACGGTTGATATGTCAACATTAAATAGTGTTTCACATATGCGACATTAAAATCAGCATTGGGATCAAAACAAACTTTTACCCAAAACTGAAAAAAGGAAATCATCTTTGAGAATTCTTGGCATTGACCCAGGCGATAAAAATATCGGTGTAGCACTCAGCGATCCGACAGGAACGATAGCGAACCCATTGACCGTCGTTCAACACGTCTCGCGACCGATCAACGCGGCAGCCATCGCTCAACTGGCCCGTGAAAATGGGGCTGGCCGGATCGTCATCGGACAATCCCTCGATTTAGATGGTAAACCCAGTTATCAGGGTCGCAAAGCTGCCCGATTAGCTGCTGCCATCCGAACCCAAACCAAAATTCCAGTGGAACTCTGGGATGAAGCCTACAGCACCCAAGAAGCCCGAACCGCCCGGATTCAAATGGGAAGTACGCGTTCCAAACGTGGTGGGCATTTAGATGAGATTGCGGCGACCGTCATTTTGCAAACCTACCTGGACAAAAATGGGGGGGAAAAAGATGGAGATCACCCTCTATGAAAAAAAGCAGTTGCTTCATCATTTTGTTGATCGTTCTGTGTGCATTTCTCGCTTTCGGGGCTTGGAACATTTCCAAAATCCCAAAAGATGCTGAAGCAATCTTCGGGCCAGCCTCACCCAACCTCAATACCAATCAGAAATTCCTGCTCTCCTGGCGGCTCATCCAAGGCGAGCAAAATCTCACTTCGCCAGTCAACCCGTTTAGCACAGAGATTCCTTTTTCCATCAGCCTGGGAGAATCTCCCACTTCGGTAGCCAATCGACTGGAAGATGAGGGCATCATCCCCAACAGCTCAATATTCCGCGATTACTTAATCTACACCGGGTTGGACACCCAAATCCAGGCCGGCAATTATGTCCTCAGCCCGGCAAAACCTGCGCGTGATATCGCCTACGCTTTACTGGATGCCACCCCAACAGAGGTACCTTTTGCGGTACTGGCTGGATGGCGGCTGGAAGAAATCGCTGAATCATTACCCAGTTCAGGATTAGATATTCCCCCCGAAATTTTTTTAGATAAAGCACAAAATGAGAATTTAGAGGGGTACCTGCTTCCGGGAATTTATATCGTCCCCCGGACGATTTCTGCCACGGAGTTATTAGATATTTTATCGACAGCCTTCGAAGATGCCTTGACCGATGAATTGCAAACAGGATTCACTAATCAATATTTAACCATAGAGGAGGCCGTGCGGCTGGCCTCAATTGTAGAACGTGAGGCAGTAGTTGATAATGAGAAACCAATCATCGCATCTGTTTTTCTCAATCGGCTGGCCATTGGAATGAGGCTTGAAGCCGATCCCACTGTGCAATTTGCGGTGGGGTATAACCCGAGCCAGGAAACCTGGTGGACAAATCCACTTTCCTCGGCTGATCTGCAATTCAATTCCCCATACAACACTTATCTTTATGGCGGTTTGCCCCCTGGCCCGATTTGCAATCCCAGCATTGATTCATTGCGGGCTGTAGCCTTCCCAGCACAAACACCATATTATTATTTCCGGGCGACCTGCGACAATTCGGGTTTGCACAACTTTGCCGAAACTTACGATCAACATTTGGGGAATGCCTGTCCGTAAGAAGGTAACGAGCAAACAGGCAATTGGGTGGCAAGGGATAAGGTCCCAAGTACCCGATACCTAATAACCCAAACACCCCTATTGCACACGATGAAATTTACTATAAAACACTCCCCTCAGGCCGCCAAACTATTGCAGAACGGCCAAATTGACCTGGATTATTTCAAGACTCCTCCTTGGCCCATATGGTTGCTGAGGCAGAAATCCTCCGTCCAATTGCAATGCATTTCAACCTCCAAGCAGGCAGCAATGAAGAACCCGAGTGGGGGATGGTAGAAACTTTTGGCTTCCACTAAAACTCTTTATGTCAACCCCCACTTAGGGATCAAAACCAATAAATTGCCCCAAATTCCGGCGAATAGTCGACCGAACAAACCTCAAAACGAAGAGGTATTCAAACAGCTGTTGAAAAATGTAAAAAACTCACCACTCATTTCGGGTCTGACCGGGTGATTGTAGAAAATATCCCTTTCCGCTTGAATGAGAATGCGAATCTAATGGCCTGCACTGAACCAAAAATCATCATTCAGGTTGTGGAACAAACTGGATGCGATTTTTACTGGATGTGTCGTACGTCAGAATTGCAGCCCGCCATTTAGGGGTGAATTCTTTTGAATATAATGAAGCGCTCCCCGTTCAGCAATTGCGCAAAATCCATTTTACGGGCATCCATAACCGGGATGGGTACTTGATGGATCACCTACCCATCCTGGAAATCGATTGGCCCTGGTTGGATTGGGTGATCGAAAATACCAAAGGTGGTGAATGGGGAGACCCCCACCTACTGGCTTTCGAGTATGGCGGAACGGGTAATTTTTTTTGAAAAGTATTCGGAACCAGGGGTGATCGCAGCTCAAGTGACGCGTTAGTATTAATATTGCCATCACGCGAAATTCAAAACAAAATCATTCAACTTCGAATTTGCGGAAGACCAATGCCACATTATGACCCCCAAAGCCAAAGGAATTTGAGAGGATGATATTAGCATCTATTTGTCGGGCTTCATTGGGCACATAGTCTAAATCACACTTGGGATCTGGATTTTTGAGATTAATGGTTGGGGGAATAATACCTGTCTGTAAAACTTGCACACAGATAGCTGTTTCCAAGGCGCCGGCTCCACCGAGCAAATGCCCCGTCATTGATTTAGTAGAGCTAATGAGAGTTCTGGTAAGCTTTTTCACCGAAAGCTCTTTTAATAGCTTGCGTTTCAGCATGATCACCCACAACTGTTGAAGTTCCGTGGGCATTGATATAACTCACATCGTCAGGTGTAACTCCAGCCCTCTCCAGAGATAGCGACATACAACGGGCGGCGCTGATTCCTTCTGGATCCGGTGAAGTCGGGTGCAGCGCGTCAGATGTACCTGCATAACTAAGGATTTCAGCCAAAGGTTCGGCACCACGCGCCAAAACAAACTCCAAATCTTCAAGCAAAATAATTGCGCCGCCTTCCGACATCACAAATCCGTCACGTTCCATTTCAAATGGGCGGCTGGCACCCTGGGGATCTTCATTGCGATGAGAAAGTGCACGCATACGGTCAAAAGCAGCGATCCCAATCGGAGTGACAGAAGCCTCAAAACCGCCAGTGAACATAGCCTGGGCATGACCGCGCCTGATGGTTTCATAGGCGGTCCCAATGGCATCAGCACCCGTCGCGCAGGCGGAGCCAATTCCAAAACTGGGACCGCGCGCACCTGTTTGCAAGGCAACATGCACGCCAGGGGTATCCACTGTGATACTGGGGATCAGAAACGGATTGACTCGTCGGGGACCTTTTTTATTTAGCACCTCCAGTTCGCAGGTGTAGGTCCAGATTCCTCCAACGCCAGAACCAATGATGACACCAATATCATCGGCATTTAAATCGTCAACGTTCAAACTTGATTGGGCAATCACTTCTTGCAAAGCGGCAATCGCAAACTGGGAAAAACGATCTGCCCGCCGAACTTCTTTCACCAACATATAATTCAAAGGGTCAAACCCCCAAGCCTCGCCAGCAATATGGACATCATAACCTTCGGTGTTAAATAATGTGATCGGACCAATCCCTGATTTTCCTTGAACTAAGTTATTCCACATGGTAGAAATATCCAACCCTACTGGAGAGATAACTCCCATACCTGTAATAACAACGCGTCTTTTGATTCATACCAATATTTATCCTTTGTCGAATATATATGACTTTCCCAATTATTCCATAAGAACTGTGATTTCAGGAGATTTTATCCGTTCCTTTAATCACGAACTCAACTTACATGGTCATAGGGATCTCCTTGAGAAAATATTGGGGATATCAAGTTGATCATCTTGACGAAACTGGTCTAGATTGATCGAAAGTCCTATTTATGGCAACTTCGCCGGTTATTCCCGCGGCTCAAAGCGGAGCATCGCTTGCAACGGTACCTATGAAACCAAAAAATGAAGGCGGATTTATGTGTGATTGAAAAGCAGAACGTGGTTATCTCACGTTCTGCTGGCAGCAACACGGCGTGTTGCGACTGTGGGCGGTACTGGATTTGTTCCGACCATTATTAGCCCACTAAGAGCTTTTTTATAATTATTTTCCAGTTATATTTTTAATTACTGCCTTAGCGGCATGATAGCCGCACATGCCATGCACGCCACCCCCCGGTGGAGTGCATGATGAGCAAATATATAAACCTTTTACGGGTGTAGTAAACGGCGACCACCGTGCAACTGGACGAGTGAATAGCTGCCGCCAATCTTGCACACCACCATTGATATCCCCGCCAATATAATTAGGGTTGTAAGCTTGCATTTCAGTTGCAGTGTAGACATGCTTCGCCAGGATCAGATCGCGGAAACCGGGGGCAAACCGCTCGATCTGATCTGTGATCCGCTCGCTGACATCCAGGCTGGAACCGTGAGGGGTGTGGCAGTAAGCCCAGGCAGTTTGCTGTCCCACGGGCGCGCGGCTGTCATCGAATAAACTTTGCTGAGCCAACAACACCAGCGGCTTTTCGGGGTGTTCGCCGCGCCAGACGGCTTTCTCAGACGCACTGATCTCATCCAGTGTGCCGCCCAAATGAACTGTCCCCGCTTGTGAACATGCCGCCGCCTTCCAGGGAATTTGACCGCTCAAGGCATAATCAACCTTGCAAACGCCGGGGCCGTAGCGATATTTTTCCAACCGGCGGCGGTACCCGGCGGGTAGGCGCCCCCCACAAATTCGCAGTATCTGCCGGGGAGTGATATCGAGGAACACTGCATCAGACTTGGGCAATTCATCCAGCGAAATCATCTCTTGCCCGGTGACGATCTCGCCCCCCAGCGACTCGAGGTAGGCTGCCATAGCGTTGCTGATGGCCTGCGACCCGCCTTTGGGGATCGGCCAGCCGACAGCGTGGGCCAGCATCCCTAGCACCAGGGCAATCGAGGCGGTAGTCGGCTCTTCCAGGGGCAGCATGCCGTGACCGGCCAGTCCAGCAAAAAGCGCCCGCGCCAGGTCTCCCCGAAAACGCCTTTCAACCAGGCCGCGCACTGAGCGCAGGGCCAGCAAGCCAAAGCGAGTCAATGCAATGGGATGTTTGGGTGGTAAGGGCAGCGGGCCAAGGATATCCCCCAGGATGGCTTGCCAGGAATCCGCTAAGGGTGTCATCAATTTCTGGTAAGCGCGGCCATCGACTCCCAAACTGGCGGCAGTCTCTTCCAGGGAGCGGGTCAACACCGCGGCGCGGCCGTGATCCAAGGGATGGGCTAGCGCCGCGGGCGGGGTAATCCACGCCAGGCCAAAATCCGCCAGGGGTAAATCCCGAAAGAAGGGCGAAGCCAGCCCCAATGGATGAATTGCCGAGCAGATATCGTGGCGGAAACCCGGCAGAGTGATCTCGGCTGTACGGGTTCCGCCACCGATGGTGTCTTTGGCTTCCAGCACCAGCACTTTACGCCCAGCCTGTGCCAGGATGATGGCGACGGCCAGCCCGTTAGGACCGGAACCAACAATGATAGCATCGTATGGGGGCATCAGGTTAGGCAGACTTATTGAACACCTTTTTGACCAGGGCGACCGGCATGTACAAACCGGAGCGGATACCCGCATTTTGCCAGATATTGCGCCATTCTTTCCACTGCATGCGCGGATCAACCAGGGAGTTGGATTGGGATGTTTGTGGATTGCTGGCCCCCAGGTGGATCGCCAGATTTTTGAGGGTCGCTAACCAGAAATTATCTTCGGCTTTATGTCCGAATCCCAGACGGAAGCTCATTTCATAGATCGGGTCATTAGCTCGAACCAACGCTTGGATTTGAGCGAATGTGCCGTTATCTTCTTCATAGGCACTGAAGGTGATCATACCGGCAAACATATGACCTTCTGGGGTCATAAATGAAATATCATCAGAATATATTACCATGATGCCGGTAGAGAGTTTTAGACCACCCGGAGCACTCAGGTTAATGAGACCGACTTCGCCGGGTTGGATTCCGGTTAGGGGAACAAACAGATCATTTCCCTCAAGCCAGATTGGATCGTATTCACATGTAAACGGATGTGAGTCAACAAATGTAGACGCGTTTAAACAAAAAAATTACCTTGGACCGCAACGGCAGTCAGAGGTAGTTTCTACGTGTTGTAGGTACGCTTCTAGGGCTTCCATCTCAATCTGCCACATTTGGCCGATTTTGACCCCTTTCAATACGCCAATAAGTATCCTCCGCCGCAGGTACTGGCTACCATATCCAGTACCTGCGGCAGTTTTGCTTATGGTAACTTTGCCGCCTTGTTCCGTTGTTCAAAGCCGAGCATCATCAGAAACTGCGCGACCTGAGTCGATGATAGCAAAAATGAAGGTGGATGAATGCGAAATTAAGAACCCCACCGCAAACGGCACGGTATTTTGGCTTTTTCCGCATAAAAAAGCAGAACGTGGAAATCTCACGTTCTGCCGTATGCAACACTTGGTGTTGCGACTGTGGGCGGTATTGGACTCTGAACCAACGACCTTTGCGATGTCAACGCAACGCTCTAACCAGCTGAGCTAACCGCCCGGAGCGAACGGAATTATACACGTTCCATCACAGAATGACAAGGACGGCAATCCATCTTTCAATCGTTATTTAAACCAAAAATAAACCTTTGGCCGATGTCAAATTTTTCAAAAAGCACTAGACTAATAAGAGAACTTTAGAGAGTCCTTAGGAGAATCCATGTCCACGATTTCCGCGAACAAATCAAACCTCAATCTAAAAAAATTTGTTGTCCCTGGTATTGTGATGCTGGTATTTTGGATATTAGCCTTTATGATGTGGCAGTCATCCGGATACATTCAAGCCCTATTCTTTTTTGGGTATATTGGCTCATCGGTCGGTATTGGATTGGGACTATACGCGGCCCTGCCGAAAAAACGTAAACCCCTAGGACGGAGGGTGTCTCTTTTCATGGTAGGTGCTTTTTTGTTTTATTACGCAGCCTTTTGGGGGCTCGAAAATATGCAAATCTCTGGTTTTTTCTTTGGCTTATTTACCGGGGTTATCCAAGCATCTGTCGTTCATTATTTTATCGCCAAAATACTTGGACCAATATTGTTTGGTCGATTATGGTGTGGATGGGCTTGTTGGACCGTGATGATCCTGGATCTACTGCCATTCCAACGGTCTACAGGGCGATTACCTGGAAAGTGGGGTTGGTTGCGAGTTTTGAACTTCGCCCTGACCTTAGGATTGGTTTTAGTTATGATCTACGGAGTAGGTTTCGCCGAAGGTGCAGTAGGCCCAACAGCAGCCACTTGGTTCTTGGCTGGAAATTTCATCTACTATGTCATTGGGATAGGGTTGGCCTACGCGTTCAAAGATAATCGTGCATTTTGTAAATATTTTTGCCCAGTGTCCCTCCCGATGAAACTAACCTCACGTTTCTCAATGCTTAAGATCAAAGGAAACAACGACAAATGCAATGACTGTCGTTCTTGCACAACCATGTGTCCCATGGATATCGATATTCCCCAATATCATAAGAATGGAGAGCGCGTGCTTTCAACCGAATGTAGTTTATGTCAAACCTGTATCACAGTTTGTAGTAATGATGCCCTCAAACTTTCATTTGGATTTGATGTCGGCGGCAGAGAAATTTTGCGAGTACGAGATTAAAATGACCTCCCGATTTGGTAAGGTAGAAAATGCTAAAACTTCGATGGCTTAATTCTTTCTGGCTCCTAATCCCAATTCTCGCATGGAATTTGATTTTTTCATCATATTTATCACACCCAGCTTTCGAATATGACGAAGCAGTTTCAAAATGGATTTTAACGCTCGAAAATGTACTGCGTTTTGCAGTCATGATCTTGCCCCTCTTGATGCCGTTACATTTGGAAAAGCCCCAAAACAAAATCGGGATTGTTGTTTACTTGATTGGATTAATAATTTACTTTGCTTCTTGGATCCCTTTGATGGTAGCACCTGATTCGGCCTGGTCCAACAGCCTGTTAGGTTTTTTAGCCCCAGCTTACACCCCGCTCCTTTGGCTATTGGGGATCAGCGTAATTAGTGGGTGGTGGCCCTATTTATTGCTTTCCTTGGTCTTCGTTGGAATTCATATTGGGCACTGGGGACAAGTCTTCAAGGTTGTGATTAAGTATTGAGCTAGTAGGGAAATATGCATCCAACAAGGCCTAAAGGTGTGATTGAACGTTTTAAAAACACTTCAAGGCTTCCCTGAACGGCTCTTCTTAATGGTAAGATTTGAGCATCTTGAACCATCAATAAGTGGAATTTTTATGAAAGGAGAAATCAAATGCCAAAACTAACCATCGAAGGTGTTGGGACTGTAAATGTTGAAAGCGGAACTCGTTTAATCCTCGTGTTGGAAGATCATGGCGGGGACCCACTGCACCGCTGTGGTGGGTATGCAAAATGCACAACCTGCCGAGTAGAGTTCATCAACGGTGAACCAGCCACCATGACCGAGGCTGAAAAAGAGAAACTTAATTCAAATGGCAAGTTAGGTGAGTTCCGTCTCTCTTGTCAGTGCACCGTTGAACACGATATGCATGTCAAAGTGCTGATGCCATTCGGCGAGAGCGGTCTGGATGATCCTGGCCCGCGTCCTGAAGCACACGTTACTCCCTAATGCAGGATCGGGGCACACTTTTTGAATAGTTTTGGCCGCCACTACGTTATAGAGCGTGACAGGCGCAAAACATTCAAACCATCAGCATCGGAGCTGCACTAAGTAAAATCGCCATTTCCACTATCAGGAAATGGCGATTTTGATTAAACAAATGGCCGGACAATAAAATATTTTCAACCAGGAATCAAAGTTATGAAAGATTTGTAAAACACTTTCATCGCTAAGGTTGTTAAAGATTTAATTCGTCGAGATGAACGTTTCTATTGAAAATATCCAAATTACAATTGCCCTAAATTAAAACTCAGCAATTCCTCCCACCAGTATTTCAGCGGCATCCACCACTGGTCGCGGCCGATACAACGGAAGTAAGGGGCTTTATAAGCCAGGATCAGATCGCCGATTTTATACCGCGGCAGGATAGGGGTCGAGACGACCAGGCTTCCCATTTCGCCTGGACGCATCTCATGCAGCATCTTAGTCCCAGACCGTGTCTCAACTTCGAAAAAGAAAAGATCGTAATTGGGCACCCAGGCACGTTGGGCATCACGTTGCTGACCGAACATCCCTTCAGTGGCACCGTAAATTTCGCGAATCACAGCCTGCCCACCGTACATTGCATTCAACGCTGGCTGGTGTTTGGTGTTGATCCCCGGCGTGCTGCCCAGGGTCATCAATTGAGTTTGCCAAATTTCTTTTGGATACATACCGTGAAATTTCTTCAAATGCTTACCAAAAGCCAGTGCTGTAGGAGCTACTCCACCTACCAACCCAACACTTTGATCTTTACATTTCTCATATGCTAATTCAAAACGCGCTTCCCAATCCTTCAAGGTTTTGCCGCCCCCCAGGGCATCGATTTCATCTTGGGTGGGCGCTGAGGTGATCGGCGTCGATTGGGAAACATGCTTGGTGTAAATCCCAGAACTGTAGCCATATTCAATCTCCCGCCCGTCAACGTTTACCGTCCCCACAACAGAAGGAAAGTTCAAGTTTAAATTGACCCCGCCGAAAATGTCATACTTTTCGATCTCAACGATATAATTCATCACCGCTCGCCCCGCACTGGTGCGCAATTCCATATCGGTAGGTGTCATGGGGATAAATTTCGACTTACCTTTGGTAGTTCCACGGGTGATTGCCCAGCCAATTGGCTCTTCCCAGAGCAAGAGTTCGACCTCGCCACCCATCACACGCTCAATCATGTGTTTGTAACCTCCCCCATTGGCTGGGGTCCCCTCTGATGGCGCATCATAGGGTGTGACCGGGAAAGCTCTACGGTAATCATCCAAGGTCTCGATATTTTCGGCACCATGCTGTTTTCCATAATTGGTCTTGGCAAAATCTGTCACCAATTTATGCAGCACCATATCTTGGGCGGTAGCCGGGTCAGCAACAGCTTCATGCCAGGGTTTGAGCATATGGGTCAGCATCATTTTTGCGGCAGCGGGATCAACTTGCATGGTGGCATCTCCTTGTTATTTTACGCGTAGATGCAAAGAAAACTCAAAATGAGATTTTGCATCTACGCACCTTTGCGCTGGATTATTTTCCATTAGTTTCGTTCTGGATGATTTCGGCAGCCAAGGTTTGCAGGGTTTCGGTTTCGTCCGGATCAGTATGGTTGGCTTTCCAGTATAGATCGAGTAACTCCAGTGCACTCATGCCACCCACAACCACTCCTTCGGCAAGACGGACGCGGGAATCCATTTGGGGGCGTTTGACCAGGTGAAACTCGAAGGCTTCCGCCGCGTATTCGCGGATGGCAGCCTCGTCTAAAGATGATTCCCACTCGCGAGGATATTCGACCACCAACCGGACAATAGCGTCTCGCAACTGGTTTTCGGGGGGCAGCGCCTCTCGGAGTTGATCTGTGATCCCGGAGGGAGTGGCCTCCCCGGTAGGGATTTCCAGATTAACGTAACGATCTACAAAGGGACGGATGCCCTCCAAGTGACGCCACGCAACTTCAGTCTGGCCGCGTTCCACCTTCGCGGTCACAAAATATTTCTCGTCGCCAGCTTCCCCAAAATCAACGCGTTCAATCGATCCGGGGTAGATCACTGGTGGGTGCGCATCTTCATTCAGATTCTGTGGTTTGTGAATATGGCCCAGGGCCACGTAATCCAATTTTTGATTTTTAACCAGCGAACCTGAGAGCACCAAATCACCGCCCAACATCACGGTACGCTCGCCGCCAAATTTGGCCCCTTGCACCGAAGCATGGGCCGTGAGGATTGTGGGTAGATCGGGATCGGCGTTTTCGAGCCAGTTTTGAACTAATTCATTGAGCTTGCTTTCGAGCTGTTCATAGATCTGACCGGGGTCGCCGCCTCGGAGATCAAGCTGCGCCATCATCCCCGAGCGCGATATCCAAGGCAGGGCGATGATCTGCACAGGTAAACCCCAGAGATCACCTGGTTCCAGAAATTGGGGTTTATCCAGCACTTTGACGTAATCGACCTGCAAAGTATCAAATTCTGTGAGGGCGTGGGCTCGGCCCAAAGCGGGAGAAAGATCGTGGTTGCCAACCAACAAAAGGGTTGGTATTTTTGCCTGCGAGAGCCGCATGATACGTTTGCCCCATTCGCGCTGGAAGGTGGGTGCCGGGCTGCGATCTTTATAGGTATCCCCGGCGAAGATCACCAGATCAACTTTCTCGGTGATGGCGGTATCAACAATTTCGTCGAGCGATTTGAGAAAATCCATGACCCGCATGGGCAGGCCAGTTTCGGGATCGTGGCGGCCATAGTTGGCCATATCAATATGAGCGTCTGCAAAATGGAGAATTGTGAGCATAGGTATATTTTACCGCTGAGTGCGTAAAGTACGCAGGAGATTTTGAATATTATATTTATCCGAAAATCTATCAAGGTGGTGTTTGTGCGCTGGCTTGAACCTGACGAAAGGTGCCCGACGGGTTTCGATACGCTTGTACCACTCTACTCAAGCACCGTCTGGCACACAACTGTGCCTGCGAGACAGGCACAGTTGTCGAATCCAATATCAGCACTTTGATTTACATGGATTTTCGGATGGCTTCTAAATAAAAAGTGCGGAGTTTGTTTTGGACTCCGCACTTGAAAAATTCTTGTATCCAACTTACGGTCCGATGCCCATATATTCGAGCATGGCCCACCCAGGACCAAAATTGGGATTCAAACGCACCGACTCCCGGAAATCGGCCGCGGCGAGATCATTTTCACCTAACTCCAAATAAGCCATACCACGCCAATAAATACTCTCTTCCAAGGTAGGCTCTGAGATGGTTTCATAAAGCGTGGTGTTCGCCAGGTTAATCACATCCTGATAGCGCCAGGAATAATGATAAGCCCAATAGGGTCCGGTCTGGTACCACATGATGCGGTAGGGTCGCTGGGTGTCATTATCGCCTAAATCGGCGTAGATTGTGAAAGCCTGATCATAAGCTGCTGCGGCATCGGCATAGTTTTGCAATTGCACCAGGCTGGTGCCTTTATTAAACCAGGCGAAAAACTGGTCGATACCGCGAAATTCGTTGATTTCGCGTTCCGCTATTTCAAGCGCATGTTGGTTTGCCCAAGCTGGGTCCTCGTAAGGTCCTAAAATCTCGAAGATCTCAGCTTCGCTTTCGGGAGGATAAACTACCATGAACAAATAGTTGAAGGAACGCCAGCCTTCTGCGTAAGTTGCATAATCCACCCGGCGGTCCTGGCCGGGTTTGAGATAAGCATCTTGAACGATGAATTCTCCGGCAGTTTCATCATAACCGGTGGTGAATAAGTAATGTCCCAGCCAGGCAACTTTGCCCGTGTAATCCGCTTCATAGTAACCTTTTTCGATCAGCACCGGGAAACCCGCGGCAATAAAACGTTTGACCAGATCGTTTTCACCACCGTAGCGCATGACCACGTTGTAATCTGTTTCGTCGATGACAAAATTCATCATCTCATAAGGCATTACGTTTTTATCCCAGCGCCCTTGCTGGATAAAATCATTGACTGGATTTTGGATGCCGGGTTTGACCACCGCAGCCACATCATCACGGTTGCCGGGCCAGCCCCAGAAGTTTAGGGCCATTGTTAAGTTTGCCGGTCCGCAGTAGTTCCAGCGCCCGTGCTGATCGACATAGACTACGTCGTCCAGGATGACGGTCTCGGGGAGGGGGGTGGATGCGATCGTTGGCGTTGCACTGGGTTCCAGGGTGTGCGTCGGCTCCTCAGGTGCCAAAGTCGCTGTAGCAGTTGGGGGTACGGGACTTGGGCTGGGGGTGCGCGTTACGTTCTGGGCAACGCTCTCACCTGTAGCGCCAGGCACGAAAATGGCCTCGTCAGGTGGGTTAATCGCATATTGGACGCGGGCTTTCCAATCCGCAACACGTGGTTCTACTCGAACATAAACAGGCGGCAGCTTGTAGATAAATACCGCCAAGATTGCGCACAAAGGGATTGCTAATAGCAGGATGAGCCAGGTTCGTTGTTTCATAATTGTGGGGGATTATATCACCCCGGAAATATTTTTTTCATTAGGTAATTTCCGGGGTATCACCCCGCAAATTCATCTGTCTTGCATAGGTACTTGCGGGGTAGTATTTTAGGTTGGTTCGCTAATGCAGATGGGGTGAAAACGAAAAGCAGGTATTGAAGGTTCCCAAAATAGATGCTTGACTCGAAATCTGGAATTTTGTATAATAAAAACAAATAACTTTGAAAAACAAAGTAAACTAATTTTCCAAGCTGGCTAAGATTTCATTTTGGTCTCCGGTTGATCGAAAATAAAAACTTCTTCGATGGTCAGTTTGAAGACTTGTGAGATGGCGTGTGCCAATTTCAAAGATGGGTTGTATTTTCCCTTTTCGAGAAAGACGATCGTTTCTCGCCGCACGCCGACCAATTCAGCAAGTTTCGCTTGTGTGAGATTTTCTCTGGCTCGAAGCTCTTTAATCTTGTTGTGCATTGAAGGCTCCTGTCGTTTTAAAATACCAGAGTGAGATTCCATAAATAAGTACCGAGCCTAAGATACCAATCCCCAACATGGTTTCGTGCTTTGTAAAGGATCCGTTGAAGACAAAGATCAACAGCCATAAATACATCGAATAGAGAAATGCTTGATTGCCCGCGTAAATTTTTGCCAGATTAGTAAATTCATCTTCAGCGGGCATACCGGTTTCAAGAGCGTTCTTCTTTTTGATCATTTGCCCGATAAATGTGATCACACCTAATAGAACGATCCCAATCGCGATGGCGATAATAAGAAAATCTTGAGGCGAAGTAATCATGATCCAGAATAGCAATCCGGCAAAAATCATCAATAAACCGATCCCGAACAATATTTCTTTTTGGTAGTTTTTCACAATCTTCTCCCTGTTATATATGTCTAACATTATGTTAGACATATATAACATAAAAGTGAAAATGTCAAGTGCAAAAATTGCGCGAGTTGCGAGGAGGCCCCATATGTCTCACCCTAAAAATAATCAGATGGGCTTGAAAGAAGCGGAACGCCAGGCTTTTCAATTGAGTAGCAGTCAGGATGGCCTGTACGATATTTTTATCGGAACCTATATCGCCCTGCTAAGCGCGACACCCTGGCTCGACGAGAATGGACTACGCATCCCTTGGAATGTGATCCTGGTTTGGGGGCTTGGAATTCTGGTTCTTATAGGCGTGTTACTGCTCAAGAAATTTATCGTTGCGCCTCGCATAGGCCAGGTTCGGCATGGCCGCAAACGCAAGCAACGCATGAAGCGATTGGCAGTGGGGATGGGAATCATCTTCTTGCTGACAGTTGTGCTTTTTGGGATAACTGTTTCAGTCATCTACTTTCGCGAACCAATCTTCACGGGTTCATTTGAGGGGTCTTTACCCCTGGATATCGTACATACTGCCGCTGGGATTTTCATCTTCGTAATCTTTAGTGTGATTGGATTTATGAATGATTATCCCCGCATGTATTTTTACGGGTTTCTCTTCGGGATGGGTTATGTGACCTCGACTGCGCTACAAGATATCACTGGTAATCCTTTTTATTGGCCTTGGACATTCGCCGGATTGGTAGCCGCTGCCATTGGATTGATGATATTCATTCGTTTCTTACGAGATTATCCACTACCGCAGGAAACGTTGATGGAAGCAAACAGCTGAATCCAGGAGGTTTAACATGACTTAAACTTTAGATATCCAAAATGCAGAGAAGCAAGCATTTCGTCTGGCAACATTTGAGGATGGAATCTGGGAGATTTATTTAGGATTGTTCTTCACCTTTATGAGCATATACCCGTTGACGCGAGAGATACTCGGTCCGGCTTTGAATGGTTTGCTGTTTTTAGGATTATCCCTTCTTTTTGCAGCGTTAGCGATAATCGCCAAGAAACAGTTCACCCAACCCCGCACCGGATTAGTCCGGCTCGGCGCCGCCACCAAAAAGAAAATCAAGGTCGCCAATCTCATCGTAGTGGGCCTGGTGCTGGCTACTTTCACGCTGCTAATCTTGACCGCAAATGCACTGCTCACCAAACCCACCTGGGAACGTCTGCCCCAATGGTTTAGTGAATTTGCAGTCGATCTGATCTTTGCGCTGATCATCGTGGGTGTCTTCTGCTTGATCGCCTATTTCACAGGGATTGCCCGGTTCTATCTTCATGGCGTATTACTGGGTGCGGGTAATTTTGCCACCGCAATGCTTCACAGTAATTCCAGTATCCAATTTGGGTGGCCGGTTGCCCTGGCGGGTTTGATCATTGCTCTGATTGGTGTTGCTGTCCTGGTCAAATTCACCCGAGATTATCCCCGCCCTGCCGAAGAGGTGGTCAATGACCGATAATCGCAACAACGACAAGCACCCCCTCGTCGATATCGATCGCACGATCCACTCTCCTGCACGTTTGATGGTGATGACCTACCTCTACGCGGTCGAAAGCGCTGATTATATCTTTCTGCAAAACCTGACCGGATTGACGTGGGGCAACCTTTCATCCCATCTTAGCAAGTTGGAGGAGGAAGGCTACGTCGCTATTGAAAAAGAAATTATCGGGAAGAAACCGCACAGCATGGTGCATTTGACCGCATCTGGGCGGGAAGCCTTTCGAGCGTACAAGCAATCGATGCAGCAGGTATTCGCCGAACTCCCTGATTAGCACATAAAACTCTTAACCGCAGAGATCACAGAGACCGCTGGGATTTTTTGATTACTCCGCGTACGCTGCGATCTCTGCGGTTAACTTCCCCCGCAAAACAATTGCTAAAAACTCATGGCGCAGCCGTCTGCGCGGGGGTCGCTGCCCCCCCATAAAACCCCGCTGCCATGATCACGAACAATAATCTGTCCACGGCCGAATATCGCTCGGGCATAACCGCTGATCTCTTCTACCCCGTGTCCCATCGCCCCAAGCTGGGCAATCACATCTTTAGGGATACCGGTTTCCAACCCTATTTCACCATTTGCAGTACCGCTCTTGATAATGAAACGCGGCCGATCCAGTGACCCTTGCGGATCAAGCCCATCATCGATCAAAGCGCTGGCGACCTGCAAATGACCCTGCGGCTGCATAAAGCCGCCCATCACTCCAAAGGATGCGAATAACTGGTGACTGCCCTGATTTCTGTCTTTCGTGATCATACCAGGTATGATCGTATGATATGGCCGCTTGCCGGGTTCTAACCCATTGGGGTGTTCAGGATCAAGCGTGAAATTGTGCCCCCGATTTTGCAGTGTGAAGCCCCAGCCCTTAGGCACAATCCCGGTGCCAAAGCCCATATAATTGCTGTTGATAAACGAACACGCATTGCCATCGCCATCCACAACGGTCAGATAAACGGTATCCGAAGCTGCGGTGGGGGAGCCGCGTTGTTGATCGACAGTGGCTTTGGTTAGATCGATCAGCTTGCGCCGCTCCGCCGCATAATCTTTGGAAAGCAGTTCTAAAATGGGCAGATTATTGAATTGAGGATCTGCCACATACCAACGGGTATCGGCAAACGCCAGGCGCAGAGCTTCGATTTGCAGGTGCAGGCGTTCCACTGAGTGAGGTTCCAGCTCAGAGAGATCGAAACCCTCCAGGATATTCAACCCGAGGAGGGCAGCCAAACCCTGTCCATTGGGGGGGCACTCCCACACGCGGTAACCGCGATAGGTTGTACTGATCGGTTCATCCCAGGTGGCCTGATGGTTGGCTAAATCTTCCAGGGAAAGACAGCCACCTGCTTTATTGATCACATCCACAATGGCCTCGGCAATTTCACCCTGGTAGAAAGCTTCTTTGCCGCCTTCAGCAACCGTTCTGAATGCGCGCGCTAACCCCGGGTTGCGGAATATCTCGCCCGCTTTTGGCCCGCGACCATCAATGGTTAATTCGTGACCGTTAAGGGCCTGCGCCAATTGACGCTCTGCTCCGCGGACCCAGAAATAAGCGGTGTTAGGCGCGACAGGGTAGCCGTCATCCGCCAACCGAATGGCGGGGGCCAGTACCTCTGCCATCTGCAAACGTCCGAAACGCCCAACCAGATCACACCAGCCAGAGCAAGCCCCGGGCACGGTGATTGTGTAAGGGTGATATGGGTTCGACATCGGCGATTGCCGATCTGTGAACAGCCCCGCTTTTTTGATCAGATCGAGGTTCAGTGCCGCGGGGGCGCGCCCGGAAGCGTTTAGAGCGGCAACTTGACCGGTAGCGGCTTCATAATACAGCGCAAAGGCATCGCCGCCAATCCCAGTGGAGGTTGGTTCGGTGACGTTAAGCGCCGCAGCTGTAGCGATAGCCGCATCAGCAGCATTACCACCCTGGGCCAGAATTTCCAGTCCAGCGGCGACGGCCAGGGGTTGGGTGGTAGCGACCATCCCACGGTTGCCAACCACAGATGATCTTCGAGATGCAAAAGTGTAATCAGATTTCAATGGATTCTCACATTCTCAACGGATCCGATGATAAGAACTTATCGGACCAATTTTTTTCTTTGTACAAGTAATAGGAATATTGTAATCCGAAAATTGCTGGCGGAGGTGAATCACGTGTTTGTTTCGGCCATCCGCATCACTTACTTTGATCTTCCATTCGTTTTCGGCAGATTCGATTTTGGATTTAATATTCACGCCAGATAAATCCAGGTTACCCGTTTGTTCGCGCCAGAAATGTTCCGCTGCTTGAGACTCATTCTCCAGCCCAACCCGTCCCCGGTAATGTCGCAACACGATTTTTCTCTGCCGATACGCTTGGATCAAACGGCGGATTTCTGCAACTGTGGAGCGTGCATAGTTGATACCCTGGGGAAAGAAAAGCGTGATTGGGGATTGGTTGTGCCCACCAATGTGGGATGATTGCCAAACTGCATCTCCGGTTTCTTCTTTCATGGCTTGATAGGTTTCTGGACCGTAAACCGAGCAGCACTGGTCTCGTTTACCGTTAGTACAAACCAGATAGAGTGGCTCATCCCGCAGATAAGCAGGATCGCCAGGATTTCCGGCTGCCAGGGATGAAATATCAATATCCAACAATTCGGCGTAATCTTGAAGGTGGTATTCATAAAGCCGAGGCTCTTTGGGATGGGTTTGCCCAACAAAGAAACGCACACCTTTTTGTCGTTGGGTCCGGTCTTGCCGAATCATTAGGGTGCGCGCTTTGACGTTTGGGAAGCGTGCTGGGTTCAGGTGATCTTTGACCTCCTCGGGCAAGCTACTCTCTTCAAAGGCTTTAGCACCCCAACGTTCATTAAATTCCAATAAAAACCAGATATCCCCACGGGTAGCAGTCCCAACTAAGGGAACGCCATGCTCCCAGGCTAAATCTGTGCAGAAAAAATTATCAGATGCCGACATATATTTCTCCATTTCAAGGTCAGCAAATTGTACCAATCTTTTAGAACTCGATTAGTTTGGATTTATTTAGGCAAGCAATTACCCCTTAACACAATTGCATTTTTGATTTACTATTTTCTGTACAATATAATTTTTCTAGACAATGAAAAGGGATTAAATGACTGAAACTCATATTTGTGATTTTTGTGGCCGATCTGTTCAAATGCTGGAGAAACCCAAACTAGATGAGACTCATCCTATCAAGATAGATGCCGATGGTCTTTGGGTCTGTCACACTTGCAGTTCAAAAATCGTTTCTGAACCGACTGGATCAAAAGAAAACCACGCTCTGGATGAACATCTCATTCCGTTGATCGGAAAAAGCGCTGGGGCAATCACACGCACCCTCGAATTACCCTATGAACCGCCCTATCAAGCCATCATCGATGCGGCTTCAAATATTGCTTACGATCAAGATACCATGATGAGCGCCTGGAGTTTCGTAACCCAATGGCTTGATGGCACCACCGTATGGCGGAAGAGTGATGGAACTAAAATTGCGCTAGTTTCAGAGGGTGGTGAGCAAACAATTCAGGATGTTGGCTAAATTGATTCGGGTATAGGTGAACTACATAATGCCAGCGGCGCTTAATACTTATCTAGCCGGATTAGCCCTCGGCTCAGGTTTGATTATTGCGATTGGCGCGCAGAATGCCCATGTGCTACGCCAGGGATTGAAACGCGAGCATATTTCTCTGGTTGCAGCGTTGTGCTCCACAACCGATATACTGCTGATCACATTGGGAACGCTGGGATTTGGCACCTTGATCGGATCCTTCCCCCTGTTAACGAGACTTGCTGCCTGGACCGGAGCCGGTTTCCTACTCATTTATGGATTTCTAGCATTTAAATCAGCTGGCAAATCACAAACCCTACAGGTGGAAAATCAACCTAAAAGCCAGAATACATCTCAGAGTTTGAGGACCATCATCTTGGTTACACTGGCTGTTAGTCTGCTCAATCCACATGTTTATTTAGATACCGTCATTCTTATTGGTGGTATTGCAGCTCAATATCAAGCAGAACAGCGATTTTCCTTCGCCCTTGGAGCAAGTACAGCTTCGGTTAGTTGGTTCTTTAGTTTAGCTTATGGAGCGCGCCTGCTGGCACCGTTATTTCGCAATCCCATTGCCTGGCGTATCTTAGATTTTCTAGTTGGCACAATTATGTGGGGAATCGCGTTATCGCTGATTCTAGGAGAGCTATCTTGATATCTTGAACTAGAAATGATTGGCGTAGCACTTTTTTCAAAGAAAATGACCCTCGCTTGTTGAGAGAAAATTTGCAAGGGCCATCTTTTTTCTGCGGAGAGGGTGGGATTCGAACCCACGGTGGCCCTAAGACCACAACGGTTTTCGAGACCGCCCCAATCAACCACTCTGGCACCTCTCCCATCAAAGGCTAAGGATTGTATCCATAGCGGGCGTGATTATACCAAATAATGCAGAACCCGGCCGCTCACCTCCCCTGGAAATCTTGTGCCAGTGAGTTGCCTGTTTCCCGCAGACTGGATCGCGATTTTGCTGAAATCTTAAAATGTATGCTCGCTTTTCTGTTTAAATAAAATATTCGTCCAGCCAGAAACTGGACGAATATTGAAACTTACTGATTTCGGTAATTAAAATTCGTCTAGTTCGCGTTCTTCCTCAATGTCGTCGGTATCATAGTACCCTTCATCGTCATAAGGCCAATCCAATGAGAGTGGACGTAAACTAACAACTTCTAGAGTAGCCTCACATGCTGGGCAATCTACAGCTTGACCAATCCAGGGCCTAGCACCCACTTTAACTTTTTCACCACAAAGAGGACATTTGGAGATAGTCATCAAACTATCCTAATTTAGTAATCGTCTTCGTAATCATCATCGTCATCATCAAAATCGTCTTCATCATAGGGCCAATCCAACTCCACCGGATCGAGCCATACAACCTCTAGCTGAGCATCGCAATCTCGACAAGTCACCAAAGCACCCATTTTAGGTTGAGAAGATAATTTTATTTCTGTACCACACGAAATGCATTCGACTAATGTCATTTCCTACTCCTATATTTTCAAAAACATATTTAAAGGAATCCTATTCGCGCAGAGTATACCGAGTGGCTGTTAAAAATACGTATAAATTAAGTATCAAAGTTGTGTAAATTACCCCCAGATTATGCTAATTTTGTGTCAATTCAGACTATCTTTGTAGTTTATATCCCACGCCGGGAACCGTGAAGATATAAATTGGATTTTTTGGATCAGGTTCTACTTTAGACCGCAGCCTTTTTACCAAACCGCGAACCAAATCGCGATCCCCCCGTCCAGAGTATCCCCAGACGTGCTCTACTAAAGTTTCGGTAGGCAGCACCTGCCCCGCATGCATCATCAGCGTATACAGCATTCGAAATTCCAAGCGTGTCAAATGCTTAGGTTGTTCATCTTGAATTTGTATTGTACGGATTGACGGTTCTAACTTTTAATTCTCCCACCGTGAAACTGGGTAAACTAAAATTCGAAAGCCCTGTGGCTCGTCGCAATAATCCCCTTAATTGAGCGATTAGTAACCGGGCGCTAAATGGCCGAAAAACAACGAGATCAACCCCAGTTTCGAGAACCCCAATATGCTGTTCCTCCACCAACGGATTCGCAATGATAAGAAATGGAACTTCAGTTATAGCACGCAAATCAGAGACTAAAGATAATGGGACTGCTTCGGGAAACGAAAGCAATACTAAATCTGCAGGCTGGTTAGACCAATCTTGAACAGCTTGTATTAAATCCGTCGTGATACGGGCTGCAAAACCAGCTCTCTGTAATGCCAATCGCAATACAGCACTCTCATCCGCATTATGAGCTAACAGCAACGCATACATTTGAACCTCGCTTCCAATATCTTTAGGAGTTATGCATTTCAAGGAAGTTACATTGCTAAAATTACTGCTGCATCAAGACGGTCTGTACAGGGTAAGGTATTTCAATCCCGTTTTCTGCAAAGGCAGTATTAATCGCTACAACGGCCGCATCTTTGGCATCGAGAAGGCCGTTTTCTCGGGTATCGACCCAATAATAAAGTTCAAAATCAATCGTAGAAGGACCAAAATTACTAAAGACAACCTGCGGAGCAGGTTCTGCCAAAACGCCTTCAATGCCAGCTATCACTTCAAGTGTGGTACTGCGGGCCAACTCAAGGTTGGCGTCACTGGCAATACCAATCGTCAGATTCAGTCGGCGTTTGGTTTCCCGGCTGAAGTTGATTATGGGCTTGCTGTACACATCTGCATTTGGTATGAGAACAATCTTGCCATCTAAAGTTCGAATTTCTGTAGCGCGTAAATCAACATTCAATACCGTGCCTGTGAAACCATCAACATCAATCACATTTCCAATATCAAATGGTTGTTGTAGAAGGAGCAGCATACCTGCCACAAAATTCTTGCTGATATCTTGTAAAGCAAATCCGATCGTAAACCCAACTACCCCTAAGCTGACCAAAAAAGCTGATAGATCAAAACCCATTTGCTGCAGAGCTAAGAAGATACCCAGGGCAACCACCGACCAACGAGTCATATTGGTAATTACAAGCCTCACCTCGTGATCTGTGCCGCGTTTTTCCAACGCCTTGTGAACCACTCTGCAGAGCAACCCGGCCAGATAAATCGAGATGGCCAAAACAACCATGGCTATAATTGCCTTGGGCAATAACGTCAGAAATTTCATTAGCAACTCTTGAAAAACTTCAGTAATGGTTTCCATCATTAACTCCTGTTATTTTGGCGTAATCATACCCTAGCTCGTCAAAAACAGGTAGAATTCTGTCATGCCTGCGGTATCTGTTTTACTCCCTTGCTATAACGCTGCAAAGACGATTGATGAAACCCTGGAAAGCCTCATTCTCCAAACATTATCTAATTTCGAAATCATCGCTGTCAATGATGGATCTACGGATTCCACGTTGGAGAAGCTCAATGCCTGGGCCGCACGGGATCAACGTATCCGAGTTTTTTCGCCGCTCCACGGAGGAGTGATTAATGCAGCAAATGCTGGGCTGGCTGCCTGCACGGCACCCTTCATTGCACGTATGGATGCCGATGACCGAGCCCATCCTGAACGGCTAGCAAAGCAAGCAGCTTTCTTGGAAACACATCCAGAGACAGCCGTGGTCAGTAGTTTTGTCAAAGCTTTTCCCGAAGAAGATGTACGCGAGGGCTACCGCATCTATATTGAGTGGCTAAACTCGCTGGTTACTGATGAAGATATCCGCCGCGAGATGTTCGTCGAAAGCCCGATGGCCAACCCCAGCATCATGATGCGAAAAAGTTTGTTCGATAAAATGGACGGCTACCACGATTATGGATGGCCTGAAGATTACGACCTCCTGTTGCGTATGTATTTGGAGGGTGCAAAATTTACCAAAATCCCCGAAGTATTATTGGAATGGCGTGACCATCCAGAACGCATCACCCGCACAGATCGTCGCTACTCCGTAGAGAATTTTCTTCGGGCGAAAGCACACTATTTAGCACGCGGGCCATTAATCGGCCGGGATGCCGTCATCGTCTGGGGTGCGGGGATGATGGGCAGGCGTTTGAGCAAACAACTGCAAAACAATCAGATCCCCTTGGTAGCCTTTGTAGATATCGATCCCAAAAAGATCGGTCGCACCCGCCGTGGCAAACCCATCATTCCCCCTGAAGATTTACTTGATTGGTGGGCTAGATATAATCACCCCGCGCTGCTGGCAGCCGTCGGCGCCCGCGGTGCCCGCGGTTTGATCCGCAGCCGATTGGTCAAAATGGGTTTGGAAGAAGGTCAGGATTGGTGGGGAGCAGCATAAAGGTTTTGGCAATCGCTTAACCGAGTTTGGAGGTCAATTATATGGTTCTCAATGAAATTATCACCCCCGGTATGGTTAGAGAAGAAACTTTTCTAGTTGAAGAGCAGCACACCGCGTATCATATTGGTAGCGGCGATGAAAAGGTGCTCGGCACCCCTTGGATGATCTCGTTTATGGAGCGCGTCTCCAATCGCTTAATCGCCGAACATTTACCTGATGGTTTGATGAGTGTCGGCGTGCATGTGGATGTCAAACACCTGGCTGCGACACCGATGAAGGCCACGGTGCGTGTGCGTGCAAAGGTTCTGGAGGTTTCCTATAACCAGGTGAAACTCACAATCGAAGCCTGGGACAGCGCAGATAAAATCGGCGAGGGCACACATCTTCGAGCCGTAGTTGAAAAAGACCGCTTTATGAAAAGAGTGTTATCCAAGGATAAAAACTAGAGGAAAATATGCAAATTCTTCGCAAAAATACAGCTCCGCGTTACCAACGCGACAATATCACTTCATATTTATTGGCATCGGCAAAAACAAGTGGCGCTCAGAATCTTGCGATCACTTTCGTGGAAATGGTATCGGGTGGATTTCAACACCTGCACTCTCACGAGCCTGAGCAGATGTATTACATCCTCGAAGGTCAAGGCTTAATGATAGTGAATGGTGAAGAACAGCCGATCCAAGCCGGGGAAAGTATTTTCTTCCCTTCATTTGCGGATCATGGCTTGAAGAATATTGGCAAGGGTGTGCTGCGTTATCTCAGCGCTGCCGCGCCCTCCTTTACAAAAGAACAATGTGAGCAGTGGTGGCCGTTGCCACCATTAGAGGAGCCAGAGCAGTAAATGGACCCCGAAATTGTAAAACGGTATAACAATGAAATTTTGCACGCAGCCATGCAGCGTTTCGGCATCCAAAAGCATCAAATAAAACGGCTCGATGGTTTTGAGAGTTTTATCTATGAATTTTACCGGCCCCAAGATGGCGAGTTTATTTTACGCATAAGCCACAGCGGACGCCGCACCCCAGAATTAATTGCCGGGGAGGTCGATTGGATCAACTATCTCGAGCGGGGTGGCGCGAATGTATCCAGGGCTATTCTCTCTAACCAGGGGAAGTTAGTGGAGCCCCTCGAGGATGGTCACGGTGAACATTTTCTAGCAACAGCCTTCATCAAAGCCCAGGGTGCGTCTTCTTGGGAAACAGAATGGACGCCGGAATTTGTGCAGCATTATGGGTCGGTGATCGGCCATATCCATACCCTTACGAAAGCTTACGTCCCATTCCACCCATCCTGGCGGCGGCCTGAATGGGACTCAGCGGAAAACTTGAACACGGCTAATCTGCTGCCCGCCTCGGAAACAGCAGCCCTCCTAAAATTCCAGGAGTTGATGCACCATTTTGATACCCTCCCCAAAACTGGCGAAAGTTATGGCTTAATCCATCAAGATGCCCACGGCGGTAATTTCTTCGTCCACGAGGGGCAGATCACTCTCTTCGATTTTGATGACTGCGTTTACAGCTGGTTCATCTACGATATCGCGATGGTTTTGTTTTATGCCGCTCTGTGGAAGGATGATAAAGCTGCTTTCACTCAAGATTTTATGAGAGATTTTTTACGAGGCTATGCTCAGGAAAACGCCCTAGATCCGATATGGCTGCGAGAACTTCCTTACTTTCTCAAGCTGCGCGAGATCGATCTTTTCGGTTTGATCCAACACGATTTTGACATGGAAACGCTTGATGATCCCTGGAATGTGGGTTATATGAAGGGGCGCAAGGAATTGATCGACAAGGATGTACCCTTCATCGATTTTGATTGGATTTCGCTGGCCACCTATCTCTAAAAACACTAAAGGTGGTGCAAATAACCTCATTTTAATGAAAACTCACCATAAAATCTGTATAATGTTTTAGTATCTTGCAGCATGGCCATTTCAGTCAACAGCAATATTTATTTTTTCCAGCACACAAAGGAGACGACCAATGAAAATTTTGCGTTTGTTTATGACAGCTATATTGGGTATCGCGCTAGCGGCAGCCATCCTTTTTGGTTTAGCTACTCAAACCAAGGCGGAAGTTTCCAATCTCCCGTTCAAGTCTCAGGATTATCAAGCGCCTGAGAATATCCTCGCCACAATCTGGTATGTGGCAGAGGGTGGGGATGATGGAAATACATGCGAATCGTGGGGAGATGCCTGTGAGACGATTGCTGCCGCCGTGGATAAAGCCATTAGCGGCGATACAATCGAAATCGCGGCGGGCACTTATAACGAACACGACATCACTGTTTACAAAGAATTGACGATCAACGGGGCTGGCGCAGATAGCACCATTATCGACGCGGCGGGCAATGGTAGAGCCTTTTATGCAGGTTCAACAATATTGATTTCAAACATGCGCCTGCAAAATGGCCAGACCACCGCTGGCCCCAGCTTTGCCGGGAATGGCGGCGCGGTTTTTAATTCAGGCACATTGACCTTACAGAATGTCGTTATGATCGATAATAATGCCGTTCACGGCGGAGGTGCGGTTTTCAATATAAACGCCGTAACATTGAATAATGTTCAAGTTTTCAGTAACACGGCAGCGACGGGCGGGGGTGGAATTTATAGCATCAATTCGGGCGTGATTTCTATTACAGAAAGCACAATTGCGCATAACTCAGCAACCGGGGGTGCCTCTGGCGGCGGTGGCATCAGTTCAATCGGCGTTTCGTTACTCATTCAAGATTTAGCAATATTTGATAATAATTCCAATTATCTCGGTGGTGGGCTGTTCATCGGAGTAGACGACCAGGCAATATTGGAAAATGTAACGCTAGCAGATAATGAGGGCGCTACTGGTGCCGGTTTCTACGTCAATCAAGGAACGGTTACCGCAACCAATATAACAGTAAGCGGCAACACAGCTTCGAATAATTACGGGGGTATCCATATGACTGGCACGGGCGTAAGCCTCTATCTGCAAAACAGTACAATTGCCAATAACACGCGAACGAACACGACTGGTACAGGTTATAACGGTATATTTATGGGCGGTGGCGCATCTGCATCCATGGTAAATACCATTTTGGCATATAACCAGAATAGAAACTGTTCCAGTTCTTCCGCACCTATTTCTTTAGGGCACAATCTTTCCAGCGATTACAATTGTGGGTTAGATCAAAGCGGAGATTTACAAGGTGTTGATCCGTTATTAGGGCCTTTGGCAGATAATAGCGGTGCCGTACAAACCCACGCACTGTTACCTGGAAGCCAGGCCATTGATGGTGGGGATGATGCCCAATGCCCTGCGACCGATGCCCGCGGCATCAATCGTCCCTATGATGGGGATGGTGACAGCACTGCCGTTTGTGATATTGGCGCGGTAGAAACCCGCCACCAACTCAGCATATCCAACAATACCATTGATGAAGGGGATAGTGGCTCAGTTTCCGCAGTCTTTACAGTTACGCTTGCACCAACCAGCACGATGGTTGTTGAAGTCGATTATGAAACCGTAGATGTTTCAGCAATTGGCGGTTCAGATTACACACCTAACTCTGATACCCTAACATTCAATCCAGGTGAAACGGAGAAATATATTAATATTCCAGTTCTCGGCGATACCAATGATGAGCTGGATGAAACTTTCCTGGTTGAATTGAGCAATCCAGTCAATGCCGATTTATTAGACGCACAGGCTACGGGCACTATAATTGATAACGATGGCTTATCTACCCTCTCAATTAATGATCAAACTTTATTGGAAGGGAACACCCTCACCACACCAATGGTGTTTAGTGTCACACTTTCCCCTCCGAGCCCTTCAGTTGTATCGGTAGATTTCGCCCTATTAGAAGACACTGCCACCGCTGGCAACGATTATACAGATTTAAGTGGGGAACTTACCTTTCAGCCTGGAGAAACGGAGCAAACCATTTCAGTAGATATTTTAGGAGATGTGATTGATGAGGGCGCTTCCGAGGCTTTCACCGTTCAATTGAGCGACCCAGTCAATGCGACTCTGGCGGATGGCGAAGGAATTGGCACCATCACAGATGACGAAACGGCCCAACTCCGCCATGAACTCGGCCCCCAGGTGCTTGAAGGAGATAATGGACTTACCCCGGCGACATTTACCGTCACGTTAAATACCCCCGCAGATTTTGTTATTACCGTTGATTATGAGGTCTCTTCTGGCTACGGAGAAACTGGAGCCAGAGCCGGGGAAGATTTTGTCGCCATTTCTGGAACCCTGACTTTCCAACCAGGCGATACGGTAAAAACTTACACAGTTCAAATCATCGGTGACACGGATTGGGAGACGGATGAATCCTTCAGCAGTTTAATCAGTAATGCGAATGTGTCCATCGTACCCAACACGAGTAGCGCATTAATCCTCAATGATGATGATTTTTCAATCTACCTGCCTTTGCTTCTAAGATAAACTAAAAAAATATGCGAGGTTTTCTAATTATTTAACTTAGGGGCTTGAGTACTCAAGCCCCTAAGTTGTTGAAAAAACACCAATTAAGTCAATTTTCGCATGGATGGAAAGACCAGAAAATTGGCAAATACCAGCAAGACACAGCCAACTCCAGAAACTATCGCCGCCTGGGGCGCGCCAATCTGGTCCCCCAGAAAACCCATAAATAATGACCCCAACGGGTAAAAACCACCCAAAGCCCAAGTATAGGAACTCAACACTCGCCCCCGCAAATCATCGGGAACAATCGTTTGGATAAGGGTATTCGTTAGAACCAATTGCGTGATCAAAGAATAGCCTATTACGGTCATGAGCGCCATACTAATCCAGGGTATGCGAGAAAGTGCCAACCCGAGGATTCCAGGACCCAACAGCGAACGGCTAAACATGAGCAATTTCCCTTTATGGAAACGATTCCCAAAGAAGATTAACAAAAAGGCGCCGACCAAAGCACCAACTCCCTGCCAGGATAATAAATGTCCAAAACCTTCTGCACCAATTTTGAGAATGTCTTTGGCAAAAACTGGCACAAGCGTTAGGGCTCCAAAACCAACCATACTGATGGCAGCTACCATGATGACTAATCCCAGAATATCCTTCTGTCCAAAAATATAACGAAAACCAGCTTTCATTCTATCCATTGGTTTCGCGCTCGAACTCGTCATTGTGTGGGGAGTGAGGTTCATCAATAACAATGCCCAAATAACGGCCAAATAAGAAACTCCATTGATGGCAAAAGCCGGTGCTTCACCTATAGCAGCGACGACTGCACCGCCAATCGCTGGGCCAACAATACGGGCAATATTGAACATGGCAGAGTTAATGCTAATCGCATTCATAACATCGCTTTTTTCACCATCGACCATCTCAACCACAAACGACTGGCGAGCAGGCATATCCAAGGCATTACCAAAACCCAATAAAAATGAGAGCAGTAGAATATGCCAGTATTGCACCACTTCGAGCCAGGTCAACGCTGCCAAAATGCATGCCAAAAGCATGAACCAGACCTGGGTAAAAATCAATAATTTTCGCCGGGGAAATTGATCCGTCACCACACCCATAAACAAAGAAAACAAGAGCACGGGCAAAAAATTGATGAAGGTCACCATCCCCAGGCTGGTTTGTGAACCGGTAATACGATAAACCAGCCACTGCTGGGCAGTGGATTGCATCCAGACTCCCACAACAGAAACCAACTGACCCACAAAGTACAGCCGGAAGTTACGGTGGCGCAAGGCACTAAAGGTCTGCGACCAGTTCAACGATAACGAAAAATTACTCATATCGTGGGATAAACTCCTTGATGATTCACTCCCCTCACCAGGAATGAAAAGCCTTGAAAGCAGCTACAAAATTAGTATGTGTGCCAATATAATCATCACACATACTAATTTTACCCCTCACAAGAACAATATCCTATGCTTCGTGATACGATAAGTACCTTCTGCTAATGATAGAATCCGTTGGGTAAACAAAAGAATAACTCGTTTGAACCTGCTCTAATCACGGAATTGAAGATTTAATGAACGAAAAAGAAATCAATGTCCCTAAGTTAGTATTGGCTGCAGAAAACCGCATCCGCCCATATATTCGAGAAACCATTTTAGAACCCTCCCTTTTTTACAGTGCTGAAAGTGGAGCCCATATATCCTTCAAATGTGAAAATTTGCAACACACGGGTTCTTTCAAAGCGCGTGGCGCGTTGAACAAAATTCTCACACTCTCTGAGACTGAAAGAAAACGCGGGATCGTAACTGCTTCCACGGGCAATCATGGTGCGGCAGTAGCTTACAGTTTGAAACAGGTTGGGGCTGAAGGGATTGTATTTGTCCCAGAAATTGCATCAAAATCCAAAGTAAAGGCGATTCAACATCTGGGGGCAGAAGTGAGATATTTTGGGATAGATTCTGCTGAAACCGAAGTTTATGCACGCCAATTTGCACTCGACAATGAGGCGGCTTATATTCCGCCCTATAACGACCCACAAGTTTTGGGTGGGCAAGGAACCATTGGGGTAGAGCTTTCTCGCCAGCTAAAAAATGTGGATGCGGTTTTCGTCTCTGTAGGCGGAGGCGGCTTGATCGCCGGGATTGCTGGATTTCTCAAAAGTGTTTTCTCCCATCTGAAAGTCTTTGGTTGTTCCCCAGAAAATTCACAGGTGATGGCAGAATCCGTCCGCGCTGGTCAAATCTTGGATTTGCAATCTCTACCAACCTTGTCTGATGGCACCGCGGGCGGCATTGAAGCCGGTTCGATCACCTTCCCACTATGCCGTGATTTAGTTGATGCGTGGATCTCGGTCACTGAAACCGAGATACGCACGAGCTTTCGGGAGTTTATGTCTGCCCATCATATGTTAATTGAAGGGTCAGCCGCTGTTGCAATTGCTGGATTCCAAAAGGCGCTGACATCCAAAATAACGAGAGAACAATTGTCGGGGAAAAATGTGGTCATCGTTCTTTGCGGTGCAAATATTGGGTTGGATAAGTTGAAGGAGGCACTTTCTTCCGATGAAGATTCTGTCATTAGATCAAATTAAATCCATCTTGCCTACACTGGACCTGGTGCCTGCGATTGAAGCTGGCTTTGCCGCATATTCGGCTGGCAAGGCGATTGTACCCCCTGTTGGCGAATTGTTACTGGAAGACGGCGAAGTGCATATCAAATATGGTTTCATTCAAGATCAGCCATATTATGTGATCAAGATCGCGTCTGGATTCTATGGAAATCCTGCGCTTGGCTTGCCATCCGGTAATGGGCTGATGCTGGTCTTTGATCAAAAGACGGGAAAGTTAATGGGCATTTTATTGGATGAGGGTCATTTGACCAATATCCGCACCGCAATAGCTGGCGCTATTGCGACAAAATATCTGGCTCCAAAAAATGTAAAAAGGATTGGGATTGTGGGCAGCGGTACCCAAGCGCGTTTACAGTTAGCCTATTTAAAAAATGTGACTACCTGCCGGGATGTGTTGGTTTGGGGATTGGTTGCCAACGAACTGCCACCCTATCAAGCGGAGATGGCCGAACAGGGTTTTCAAGTGGAGACTACCCTGAATGCTGCTGACATACTGAAGACATGCAACCTGGTGGTGACAACCACCCCCGCGACCGAACCGATTTTGCATAATGCAGATTTACAACCCGGCACACATATTACCGCAGTTGGATCGGATACTCCAGATAAGCAGGAATTACAGGCTGAGATTCTGGCACAAGCTGATTTAGTGGTAGCGGATAGTATTTCACAGTGCCTGGTGCGCGGCGAGATCTCACAAGCCATCAAAGCACAACAGATTGAGCAAGATCAGGTAATAGAGCTGGGCAATATAATTATGGGGAAAGCCCCCCGCCGCACCAATCACGCCCAAATCACTGTGGCTGATTTGACAGGTGTCGCTGTACAGGATATTCAGATTGCCAGCATGGTTTTTGATGCAAATCTATAAGAAGAATCGTCCCTCCTCATTTGTCAAAAACCCACCCTGTAAGAAAATTTGAACAGCCGCGGTCTGCGCGAAAAAAGGCGAATACCCCTTAGCCCGCGGCACACAGACCGCATGTAGCAGAATTCTTCATTCTGCCACCATATCAAGTTTTGGACCAATCAACGCGTGTAGTGTTTGCGAAGTTCTGATATAAGGCCCAGCCAATAATAGACTGTAGACGAGGGTATTTTTTCGGGCTACCACGATATTTCCAAATCGAACCCCATCAACTTCTAAAAAGGCACTGTAATTTTGTTCCCCTAAAGTAAAGTGACTGGGGGTCTCTACTACATCAATATCTTCCGAACCAACCTTAGCCCCCAGGTTATAGGCTTCTATAGCATCATAAAACCCCTCAATCGCCAGGTCTTCATTACGGTAAGTATCTGCTTCTGAATAGAAAATTACTATCTTTGAGTTTTCAGGATCGTTTTCGGAATCATACTCGTATTCCACTTCGGTAGTGCCATTGACGAAGCGCCGCGCCGCGTATTTTTCACCGGCATTTGTAGTGTGACCCACTTCAATTCCAGCAGCAGCGATATCGTAAATCGTAATTAAAAGATTTTTTTCTTCTTCTGTAACACTCGTTGTCGAACACCCCATGATAATTAGAGATAATAGGATCAATCCAAAGATGAATATCCAATATTTCTGATTCATAGTTTATAGCGCTGCCTTTATCGCCCGGACAATTTCACCATCGACAATATTGAGCGAAAAATCATCGCCGTGGCCCATTTTCGCATCGGCTTTGACAAATTCCATTTTGCTATGGCGATAAGCAGCGGCAGCCGAGTGAACTTCATCAACCCCCGTTTTATTGATAATCTCGCGCACATTCTGCGGAGTAACACCCGCGGCCATCAACATGATCCGATTTTGAGCGTACTCGACCATCTGATTAAGGGTCTCGATCCCATCAAAGGGTGTTTCTGCTTGTCCTGAAGTGAGGATCCGTTTGACCCCAAGATCAGCAAGTGTGTCAATGGCGACGAAAATATCTCGCACTTGATCCACAGCCCGGTGACAGGTAACTGCCATCCCATCGGCCGCTTTTACCAGTGAACGCATCGCAGTTGCATTAATCTCACCCTCTTCGGTAAGCACACCAAAAACCACGCCCGGCGCGCCAAATTTTTTAGCCATATAAATATCGCGATGCATCATTTCGATTTCAATATCCGAATAAAGAAAATCGCAGCTTCGCGGCCGGATCATCACAAAGACAGGGATATCAATTTTCAGCGCGGCTTCAATGAAAGAGTATGGAGGCGTCAGTCCACCCTCGCTCAGACTGGCACATAACTCAATCCGGTCTGCACCATTTTCCACCGCGGTGACCATCGATTTATAGTTATCGACACAAATTTCAAGATTTATTTTTTCTCCATCTTGGTAACGTAATTCCTCAAGTATAGAGAACAACTCCACTCAGGTCAAGAAATTCACCCCAATCATTCACTCATCTTTTTTTCATTCAACACTGCGACTTATCAAGATAAAATATATCATAATTATCTTGATAATTACGGTCAAAGGAGTTTAAAAAATGTCAAAAAAAGTAATAATTGGAATCGGGATCGTGGGTATCTTGATCGTGGTTGGTGTGGCAGCTTATGTACTCCGGCCAACGGCGGAAGCCAGTGCACCCATCGAAGCAGTTCCCGTAAAAGTAGAGCAACCTATTGTCGAAGAACCAACTCTGACTGAAGAAGAAACCGCCAAGGCAGCATCTGAAGAAAAAAACGAAGAAGAAATGCCGGAGGCTGACGAATCAGCCGCCGAAGCGGAAACAGCATCTTCAGATGGCATTATTATATTTACCATTGTGCCAGCCGAATCCGAAGTGCGCTTCACGCTGGACGAACTCTTGAGCGGGTTGCCCACCACCGTCATCGGTGCCACCGATCAGGTTGCCGGTGAGATTGCCATTGATCCCGCAGCTCCAGCAAACTCACAGGTCGGTGTGATCTTGATCAACGCGCGTACCTTTGTCACCGACAACAATTTCCGTAATCGGGCAATCAATAATGAAATCCTGGAAACGGATGAGTTTGAATTCGTCAGTTTCACACCGACCGCGATCACTGGATTTCCAGAAAACCCATCCATCGGGGAAACACTGGAGTTTCAAATTACCGGCGATCTAACCATTCGAGATATCACACAAGAGATCACTTTTGATGTCAGCATACTTGCAGTTTCAGAAACCCGGTTGGAGGGTTCCGCCTCGGCAATGGTTCCACGTGATGATTACGATTTGCAAATCCCCGAAGTTTCTCGAGTAGCCGATGTTGATGAAGAAGTACTCATCGAAATAGATTTTGTAGCTGTAGCCAAATAGCCATCCAAAAGTTATTTTATAGAAATTTAAACACGCAGCCCTAAAATAATATTTCAGGGCTGCGTGTTTTTGCTGAAATTTGGCTTTCGGTACATTAAATACAGAGCAGAAAATTTCGGGCCAGAAATCAAGGGATTTGGCAAGATGATAGATTTTAGACTTCGCACTCGAGATGGATATCTTCGGGTTCCAATTCAAAGAGTTCGGGATCAAGTTCTTTAGTTACTGTGCATCCGAGGCTGCGATAAAAATTGATAGTGTGTTCTGAAGGAGTTGCGGAAATATACAATCGTTTCGCTCCATTTTTTTTAGCCTTATTTTTAGATAACTCAAATAGCTTTTTACCCCAACCTTGACCACGGTAGCTATTGCTGACATGCAGAAATTTTAGTTGTAGCTGATCTTTATCAGCTCCGATAAACTTGCTTTCGAGGATAGCAACCCCTATTAAAATCTCCCCATCAAACAATCCATAAAACCATCCACCGCGATCATAGCAATCAACCAAAAAGGGAGTATAATGTTCGGCTTCTCCTGGCGGCCAACTACGCATATCAAAAAACTCAGGTTTGAGCACAAGATTCCCATTCTCAAAGTAGTACACATTTTCGATCACTTCGCTGCGATCGATGCTCCAAACCAGGATAATTTCTTCTCGAACTAATTCTTTACCAACAATCATGATTGACTCCTCTTCCGCTTCCGTTTTCCTAGACAAGTATAGGTGATTAATTCTGAATTTACCGAACAACTTTACGGGGTCTTTGCGAATCTCCGCTCCTACTCTTAACCACAGCAATTCCCAGAGAACCACTCTGCTGGAACTGGTCTTTTACATTCTTCGTCTACAAAAGACTTTTTGAGATCTTCAAGTGTGTAAATTTTTTTAAGCGGTTCGGTCAGAATCGAGTTTCAGTTTTTTCCAGGTATCATTGGGTTCGCTATGCATAAACTATGGATTATAGGGGCACTGATCGGAATTTTACTCACTTTGGGATTAGCGCCTTTGCCTGTACCAGCGCAAACGGAAACCCCTTCGCGGGTAATTTCCGCGGTGAATACATTCCGAACCTCCAAAGGGCTACCAGCTTTGAAAGTGGATTATGCCTTGATGGGTGCAGCTCAAGCACATAGCGATTATCAGGCCTCGATTAGCCAGGTCACCCATACAGGTGCAAATGGTTCCCGTCCGATTGATCGCGCGTATGCGTGGGGTTTCGGTGACGGAGCAACTGCTTTTGTTTCAGAAAATATTGCTGGGGGCTACAAAGTAACTGTTGAAACTGCGATCTATGATTTCTGGCAAGATGAAGCACACCTGCGCACTATGTTGAATCCAAATGCCATATATATTGGAGCTGGTGTGGCGACATCTGGAAGCTCAACCTATTACACAGTGGTTACTGGTTATTATGTCGGGGCTCGCCCTGCTCCAACCACAGCCCCTGGGACGACACCCAATCCAGGAAATCCTGGAGATCCAGAACCAACATTGGTTGCTTACGAACCGTTTATTATCTCAACCCCTCGTGGGGATGGCGCCATCATCCATGTGGTCGGTTACGGCCAAACCTTGATCGGGATTGCCAATTCTTATGGTGTCGATTTAGCAGATATATATAGTTATAACAGCTATAACACAAACACTGTGATCTACCCGAATGAGTGGGTCATCATCAGGCCGGCAAATGAAATCTACATAACGGAAACCCCCGAAAATACAGAAGTGAGCGGCGTTCCATCGAAAACAGCGCCCACACCCAAGGCCACGCGCACACCTCGGAATACGATATCCGCAACTGAACCCTCGGCAGATGCAACCAAGTCCACCGATATACCCGCCAGCACAACGACACCCATGACGATATCAGCCTCCGAAGGTCAGGAACCAATAGTGGTTGGCGTGGTAATCTTATCTTTGGTTGTTTTGGTCGGTGTAATTTTTTATGGCTTGTTCAACCGGAAAACATAGAAGCGAATCCCGATATTTGTTTACCAGGCCTGGGGGCGATACTTATATCTTTCACCCAGCGTAGCGAAGTCCTTTTGGCTGAGGTACAAGATCGGATCTCTCCGCAAGGGGCTGACGCTGCCGCTGATGGCAACCACATCTAATACAAATAGTGCAAACTCGTGAGAAAGCCCCTCAATTTCTTGAAGGACCAGGGTTTCATAGGTGACATCGGCACCATCAACTAGTTTGGTATGTTGCAGCCTTTCTGCGGGTATCAATTGATACCCGAGCCGCGGTGCTTTGGGTCCATCACGCCCGCTGAGATGCCCCGCTCTGGCAACACATTCTCGATCATTCCACGGCATAAATTGGAGGGCTGCCTCCCGATACTCCCGTAAAAGATCGAGCGTAAAATTGCCTAATTGCATGCAAACTAAAAAGCGAAATGGTTCCTTCGAAATCACCGTCCAATAACCCAAAGGCATCATGTTTTCGGCAACGGTCAGTAACATAACGTGCTGTGGAAAGAAATTCGCATTAAACGGGGCTGCTTCAGTGGGGGTGTCAGTGGACATCGATGAATTCCTCCATTATCTTGAGTGAAGTGCGGGGTTTAAATATTATAGCGGATGATGAAAGCTTACTCTTTTACAACAATATAAAAGAAATCTTGATCCCATTGCCGAAGGTAACGATCAACCCATAAGTCCATCTCATCGGGAAAGAGCGCTTCAGCAACTAGTTCGCCATCCAGTTCCCGCATCGCGGTGAAATGAGCATGGGTTGGATTGATATCCAGGAGCAGGCCATTAGATACACCCGCGGCGACCATCGCATCCGCCAGCACCGGCATCGATAAACTTGGGCCAGCAAAATAATAAAGCACGTTATTGTCTTCACTGATACCCACCGCTGAACGCACGGTCACGGTCGCACCATCCAGATTAGCACCCCACTCAGCTTCAGTTCCAGTATATACCTTCTCGTTAATCTCACCATTGTGCACGATCATCAATGCATTTTGACGCCAAGCGCGGTAGTCACCATCGGTGTAGAAATCATTCCCCCATTCACCGATGCGGACACTCTCATCATTATAGATTGCCAAGGTTGCTAAACCGGCTCGACCGGCCAGGGCCGTAATCCCGTCTGCCATAGCGCCATAACCACCATGCTCTGCAATAAAGCCGCCATTGAAAGCAGCCAGCAATTTTCCAGGTTGTCGATCCTCCGCAGGAATATTCCCCCAACCGTGCGGCCCACCTGGTTTAGACGGTTCTTCCAACCCCAACACAAAACGCAGGTTGGTCTTAGATAAATCGAAGGCTGCAACCGCGACCAATGTGTAAGGTCGCTCTGGATCGGGTTGTAAAAAAGTTCGGTATGAGACCACTTCCCCTGCTGGATTATAGATATAAGGCTGCCAAACACCTTCACCCTGTAAATCACCATAAGGCGCGAGATCCGACAGCACCCCGCCCGCGGGGATCGGAGAGGGAACCAGCGTCGCGGTGGGAGGAATTTCCGTGGGTGCCGTGGTGGCTTCAGGATTATCGGAAGCTTCTGTGGGAATCAGGGTCTCTGTTGGGATGGCAACCGTTTCAGTGGGAGCAACCACTTCGAGGGTTTGGGTTGGTTGACTTTCCACCAGGTTGGCAGCCGTCCCAAAAGGATTTCAGCCTCGGCCAATCCCAGATCAAATTTCCATTGCTCAACCTGATCCTGCACCTTGAATATGGTCGTCTCGATTTGGGCTACAGTTTCAACCCCCAACAAACCCCTCAGGGGGTTGGCCATCTGCTTACCAATCGAACGCCAATTTGCCACAAAAATCAAGCCAGCAACGACAAAAACCAGAATAATTCCTAGAGTAATCCAGCGTTTTTTTTGTTTAGACATTATTTACTCACCAAGTTGAGATCGGCGATAAGTTTACCATAGGGGTATAATTGCGCCCATGATTAAATGCTGGAAACCTCGAAATAGAGGGCTATTAATTACGATAGGATTGGTGGTCCTAATAGCAATCTTGGCGGGATGTAGTTCACCCAACCAACAAGCCACACCTTTTGTTGAAAAACTCACCGCTACCCTACCCCCTCCTACTGCGACGGCTTCTCTGTTTCCATCACAAACCTCCACACTGTTGCCAACAGAAACAGCGACAATTTCTCCCACAACAGAATCAACCCCCACAGCCACCGTCACACCGATTCCCACCTTCATTGTGGATGCTCGCGGTGCAACCATGGTGTTGGTACCTGCGGGTGAATTTTTAATGGGCAGCGATGTTTGGTCTGGCAGCGAAAGACCTGTCCACTCTATTTTTTTGGATGCTTATTATATCGATCAATACGAGGTGACTACCGCCGCTTTCGCTGAGTTCCTCAACGAAGTTGGCAACCAGATCGAGGGTATAGCCGGTAAAGCCCATTGGGTAGAGGAAAGTGATCCTGACCTCCACCTCCACCTGGTTGCTGGAATCTGGCAGGCAGATGCAGGATGGGAGAACCACCCGATGAATGAAGTAACCTGGTTCGGGGCGCGTGCTTTCTGTGAGTGGCGGGAGGCCCGCTTGCCCAGCGAAGCCGAGTGGGAGAAAGCTGCCCGCGGTACTGATGGGCGCACCTATCCCTGGGGTGAAGAATTACCCACCTGCGAGATGGCCAATTTCTCAGGTTGTTATCACGATTCCGTACCGGTCGACAGTTACCCTGCCTGGATCAGCCCTTATGGGGCATTCAATATGGCGGGCAACGTCCACGAGTGGACCAACGATTGGTATGGCGAGGATTACTATGCCAACTCGCCTTATAAAAATCCAACCGGACCTGATAGTGGTGATTTCAAAGTTTTCCGTGGGGCATCTTGGTATAACGGGAATTTCCAAACTCGAACGACTTACCGTTATCCTAAATTACCTGTATTGACCTGGATGGCAAATGGATTTCGCTGCGCGAAGAGCTTGCCCTAACAGGGATGAGCGTGTATCAAGAGTACGTGAGATTGACCAAATTACCCAATTACGAATTGACTAAACATCCTTTCCCACAATTCGAGTAAAATCCATGTCATGAAGAAGAATTTCAGAAGTATGCAGAAACTTCAATCACCCATTGCAAAAATCTTTTTTCCAATACTACTGGCCGTATCCTTGGTCAGCTGCGGTTCAAACACCACCTCCCTCCCCACTGCTATACCCTTTATTAAAGAGGCATCGCCTACGGCGATACCCCCAACCGCAACGGAAGTCCCCCCTACGGCGACCCCCGTGCCAACAGCTACTGATATCCCGCCAACTCATACGCCAGAACCCACTGTAACACCTCAGCCGACTGTTCTCCCTGAAGAAATAGTTGATGCAGAGAATGTTCCCATGGTCTTAATTCCTGCTGGCGAGTTTTTCATGGGCGCGGATAACGATCAGGTGGCAGCCATGCCGCGGCATATCGTTTATTTAGACGCTTATTATTTTGATGTGTATGAAGTTTCCCAAACGCGCTACAAAGCGTGCCTGGATGCTGGCGGTTGTGAGCTGACCCCAGGAACGGGGGAACTGCTCAACCGCCCCGTTTGGGACGAACACCCGATGATGGATATCACCTGGTACGATGCTCAGGAATACTGCGAGTGGCGCGGCGGCAGCTTGCCCACCGAAGCCCAATGGGAGAAAGCCGCCCGCGGCACCGATGAGCGCCGCTATCCCTGGGGGGACGAACCCGTCACTTGTGAGCGCGCCCGTTATGGCGAGTGCGGCTGGATGACAGCCCCCATCGGCTCGCACCCCGCCGGGGTCAGCCCTTACGGCGTGCATGATATGGCCGGAAACGCCTGGGAGTTCATTTACGACTGGTATGATAAAGATTACTATTTGGAATCCCCCGCCAAAAACCCAACCGGTCCCGAGGTGGATACCGGTTGGAAGTCGGAGCGCGGCGGCGCCTGGTTTTATGAAGCCGGCTTGATGAGTTCCATCTGGCGCAACCATGCCAAACCAGATTGGCATTTTACTTATGTTGGCTTCCGCTGTGTGATCAATCCGTAAGTGTGGGTCATTGCGAACAAAGCGAAGTGGAGTGTGGCAATCTGTAGCTTTAAGTAAAAGATTGCTTCGGGCTGCCGCCCTCGCAATAACGCAGCAAAGTTATAGTTGAGACAAGTTATGATTTTTACTTCACAGAACACCAAGCACACAAAGATGCACAAAGTTTTTTTGTTTTTCCTTTGCACTGCTTTGTATCTTAGTGCCTTCGTGGTACATCAACCTGCCAGCGCGCACCCCGCACCCCGTACCCTACATGCCACCACCATCACCGCTGGCAACGATTGGTCGGGGTTCCCCTCGATTTCGGCAGATGGCCGCTGGATCGCGTTCGCCTCCAACGCCGATAATCTCATCGAAGGTGACACGAATCAGACCGCCGATATTTTTGTCTTCGACCGGGGGACACTGCGGACTGAACGAGTTTCGATTTCAACTGAGGGCGCTGAGACAAACGCCATCTCCACCCGCCCGGCCATTTCAGCGGATGGGCGCTTTGTGGCCTTCGAGTTGTTGGCGGATAATCTGGTTTTCGACGATACGAATATCCTTTCCGATATTTTCGTACATGACCGCCTGACAGGGATCACGGAACGGGTTTCGGTGGATGCCAACGGCTTCGAAGGCAACGGCTGGTCAGAGCAGGCTTCGATTTCAGCGGATGGGCATTATTTGGCTTTCATCTCAGATGCCAGCAACCTGCTGCCCAAGGATACCAACGGCGTGCGCGATGCTTTTTTGCACAACCGTTTGAGCGGCTACACTCAACGAGCGTCGATCAGCAGCCATGGTAGGCAGGCAGATGGTGAAAGCACCTCGACGGTTGTAACCCCCAGTGGACGTACCGTGGTCTTCACTTCACAAGCGGGGAATCTCACCAATGATCACAATCCCTCGAGCAGCATTTTTGCTCACAACCGCCTGCTGCCCCGAACCGTACAAATCCCAGGGACGGTTGCGGCCGTCAGCCCAGACACATCCACCGGCGGACAGTGGATCGCTTACCGGCTGCCAAACGACCCGGAAACGAACCACAATGTTTATATTTACGATCAGCTCAACGAGAGCACGTACACCGCCCGTTTCCCAATACCCATAACACAGCACGACCTGGGCAACGGCGGAAAACATATCGCCGCGCTTGGCGCCTCGATTAACGGTGGCAATTTCAATCTCTATTGGCACAACGTGGAAACCGGCGACACCCTGGAACTGGAAAAAGGGGTCAGCGACATGCGTCCGGCGATCTCGGCAAACGGCAACGTGATTGCTTTTGTGCGGGAAGTCGGCGGTATCCCCCAAATTTCGGTGGTTGACCGCGGTGCCCAGCCCGAACCTACCTATTACGTCAGCGGCCGGGTAACCGGACCTCTCGGTGATCCTTTAGCGCTGGTCACCATTGAGGATAATAATGGGAACACGGTAGAAACCGACGGGCTGGGATACTATTTCTTGAGCGGGATCACCCCTGGGCAAGTCTCGCTCAACCTTTCAAAGGATGGCTTCGGCTTCAGTCCGAGCGGCGCTTCTTTTGTAGTGGTATCCGACCTGACCGACAAAAATTTTCAATACTTTTACACCGATGTGATCGAGGAAGCCCGCAAAGATATCGGGATGCCCTACGATCACCGTTGTGAAGGGCCCGGTTGCGAAGGCATCTTCCACGGTTATGCCGCCGGGCAGTGCTCTGACCTGGTGCTCGATGCCTTCACCTGGGGCGCAAATTACAATATCAAGCTCGCGCTGGAGCAGGATGCCCTCGCGCATCCCGAACATTTTTACCAGAACCGCAACGCCCGGGATGCCTTCGATATGTGGCGTTATTTCATGTACTCAGGGCAAATGCTGCCGCACGAGCAGCCCTACCAGGTGGGCGATATGGTGTTCTTCGATTGGAGCGGCGATGGCGAGGTCGATCATGTGGCGCTGGTCTCGCACGTGGACGGGAACAACCGCCCGACCTGGATGGTGGATGCCAGCGGTGTGATCAACAGCAATCCCAGCGGATTGGCCGCCGAACTGCCCTGGGAACCGTTCCACGACCGCTCAGAGCGCGGCCATGCTCGCTGGACAGGTGCTTACGAATTGCCGGTGATGGAGCCACCCCAAGGACAATTTTTGCAAGTCGGGCTGGGATCGGTGGGGGCAGATTTGCACTTAATCTCGGAGCAGGGGGATGGCTTGGGGACGACGGACAGTAGCCTGCCAGGAGGGTCGTTCTTCGATTTGATCTGGGAGCAAAACCTGACGGTCGCAGATCCGCTTTCACAAGGGGAACGCTTCTATATCATCCTCTCTAACCCCACCGAGGAGCAGATGCCCTATTACTTCGTGGTGCAAACCGTGCAAGACGGCGGCGTGGATGAAGTGGTCAAATTCACGGGCCAGCTTGATTCCGGACGGGTGCGACACCTGCCCTTAAATCTCTCACTTGAGAATGACGGTTCGCTCGGATTTGAACTCGTCACATATTCGCGCAAGAGCGGCGGGAAGTTGAATCCATAGGTTTTTATGCTATTCCTGAACAACCCAAAGGAGAAAATCATGCAAAAAGAAAATATCCACACCGATCAGGCCCCAGGCGCGATCGGGCCGTATGTGCAGGCTGTGCGAGTTGGCGAGTTGATCTATACCGCCGGGCAGGGCGGCCTCGATCCCGCAACGGGTGAAATGGTCGAGGGCGGCGTGCAAACCCAGGCCGAACAAACCATGAAGAATCTCGCCACGGTGCTGGCAGCCGCGGGCAGTGATTTTGATCATGTGGTGAAGACCAATATCTATCTGCGCTATATCAAGGATTTCGAGGCCGTCAACGAGGTGTACGCCAGTTTCTTCGATGGACAGTTCCCTGCACGCACCACCATTGCAGCATCTGCACTGCCAAAAGCGGCGCTGGTCGAGATCGAGATGGTCGCACTGGTGATTCAAGATGAAACAGAGGGGGCAGAGGAAGTAGAGGTTGTTGAGGAACCCAAGAAGCTGAAGAAAAAGAAGAAGCCAAAGGGCAAAAAGGTTAAGAAGAACAAAAGGAAAAAGAAAAAGAAATAACCCCATTTTTTGGACACAGATACAAACCAAAAAATCCGTGTTTTTCTGTGAAATCTAGTATCCTATTTTTGAATTTTATACCACAGGAGCAACCATGAAAATTCTCTTTATCGGCGGGACGGGCATCATCAGTTCGGCCTGCACGCAATTGGCCGTAGACCGCGGGCTAGACCTATATTTGCTCAACCGCGGCGAGACCACCCAACGCGGACCGCTGCCCGAGGGAGTCAAAGTGCTCCAGGGCGATATTCGAGATAAAGCTTCCACGTTAGCCGCCCTGGGCGATCACCAGTTTGATGCTGTAATCAATTGGATCGCCTTCGTCCCCGAGCATATCGAAAATGATCTTGACATCTTTCGCGGGCGCACCCGGCAGCACGTTTTCATCAGTTCAGCTTCGGCTTACCAAACGCCTCCGGCAGGCTTGCCCGTGACTGAATCCACTGTGCTGGACAACCCCGAGTGGGAGTATTCGCGGAAAAAAATCGCCTGCGAAGAACGACTCGTGCGCGCTTACCGAGAGGAAAAATTCCCAATCACGATTGTGCGGCCTTCACATACCTACGATAAAACGCTGCTGCCTTTCGATGGCGGCTACACCGTAGTGAACCGGATGCGCAAAGGCAAACCAGTCATCGTGCACGGGGATGGCACCTCCTTATGGACACTGACCCACCACAAAGATTTCGCCCACGCTTTCCTGGGATTGCTGGGCAACCCGCACGCCATCGGCGAGAGTTTCCATATCACCGGAGACGAGTGGCTTTCCTGGAACCAGATATTCCAATTGGTCGGGCAAGCCGCGGGGGTTCCGGATCCGAAACTTGTGCATATCCCCTCAGATTTGATCGCTGCCAACGATCCCGAATGGGGCGCAGGGTTACTCGGCGACAAGATGCACTCAATGATCTTCGATAACAGCAAGATCAAACGTATCGTACCCGACTATGTGGCCCGCATCCCATTTTCGCAAGGCGTGCGCGAGATCATGGCCTGGTATGATGCCGATCCCGCGCGGCAGGTGGTCAACCTTGAGTTGGACTCCCTAATGGACAGAATCATAGAAAATTACCAGAAAGCCGGCCCCGGATAAATTCCCGGCATCACCGAAAATAACCGATCGTTTTCATCCAAGGCCCAAAGAGACTTGTCTGCATTTTGGTTATGATAACAAAATAAGTGTTGGTAGGAATTTGTCATACTGAGGGCGTAGGCCGAAGTATCCAGTGCAGCGTAATTGGCAGGGGTGGCTTCGCTCCGCGAGACCCTTCGATTTCGTCTCAGGGTGACAACCCAGTTTGTCCATCACTTCCAAATCGATCACTGCCTGCAATTTATATCTGTCGCTTTGGGTCTTTGTATTTTATGAGGCAATTGCAGATAACACATTTTCCGCGATGCAGTCCCTCAAAACAGATGAGCTGGGAGTAGAAACGCATGAACATGCGATCGCCCTATTGCATTGTTTGATACTTACAATCTCGTAAGCCCCTAAAGGTATAATGTGCTGAAGTTCTACTAAAATTTATTCTGGAGAGAAGCCTTGAAACGTGCTTTAACATTCAGTTTGATTTTATTGGTATTCAGCGCCTTCATTTGGATGACGGCTAAGGGCACTTCCCGCAGGCCGGACAGTCCCGAAAAGGAAACTCCGCCCCCACCACAGGAAACCACAGCCATTCTCGAAGTTGACGCGGCCATTTACGATGCCATGGATGCCGCCCGGCAAGATACGATTTATTTCTGGGATGATTCAATTGCGGTAGTTGGCACCAATCTTTCTAACGATCAGCAGTGGGCAGCCTCGATCCTGGTGCCGTACAATCGAAAAACCGATACATCCCCCGAAAAAGAACCCGCTTTAGTGATCACGATCAAGACTGATGATGGATGGCAGGTGTTATTCCCCAACGATCCGCGCTGGTTAGAAGCGATTGAAAATGCGCCGGACGATTTACTCTCCCCCGAACATAAAGAAATTTACCTGAATATGAACCTTGTGACCGCGGTCAACGTGCCCTCCACGGCGATCGGCGGCTATCTGCTTCCCTGGGACGATGGGGGGCAAAATCAGAAATACCTGACCGGCAGCACCTGCCATGACGATTATATCCCCAGCGGCAATGCCCACTACGCCTTCGATTTCGCCTACAATACCACGATGTGGGATATTTTGGCCGCCGACGATGGTGAAGTTTGGGTGTGGAGGGATGATGTCGAAACCTGCTATGACAGAACTTGTTCAGGTGAGCAGCCAATTGGCAATTACATCGTCCTGCGCGATACCAGCACTGACCCGGTCACCTATCAACTTTACCTGCACCTCAAGCAAGACAGCATTCCCGATGAGATCAAGGTGCGCGGTTACCCCATCCTCCAGGGCCAATATATCGGCAACGTGGATAACACCGGCCAAAGTTGGGGCTCACACCTGCACTTTCAGGTTCAGGTTCCCTATTTAGGGATCGATCACTATTGGGGCCGATCCGTGGATATCACTTTCGATGATGTGTCTGTCAACGGTGGGAGACCGCGCATCCACCAGCAATATTACTGCTGGGATTTCGATTATTGCGATGAGCCGGGTGACGTTTGCGAAGAATCGCAGCTTTACTACACCTCCCAAAATATCCGCTCGGGCTCCGAAGACAGCACCCCGCCCGAGGGTGATCTGCTCAACCCGCTGACGGGCGAAACGTACACAAGTTCGCTCCCCCTCGAAGCCTGGGCGCAGGATCTCGGCGATCCGGGGCGCGACCCCATCGGGCTGATGAGCGCCCAATTCATCGCCAATTATGATGGCGTGTGGCGCGATATCGGGCCATCCTTCAACTCTCTGCTCTTTGACTACGACTGGGACTGGTGTTCTGAGGATGTTCCTGATGGCCCGGTCAGCGTGGCTTTGCGTCTGCGCGATTACCGCGGCAACCTGACCCTCGGTTTGCCCGGTTTGCGCCATGTGACAAAGCAATACGAATGTCCACCCCAGTCGCCGGAACCCGCCTGCAATCCCGGGAGCACCGAAATCGCCCTCTTCAGCGAAATCAATTACCAGGGCGACTGCCAAATCTTGAGCACGGGCGTTTACACCAACAGCACCCATTTCAGCGATGTGGGGAACAACAACACCTACTCCATCCTCGTCGGCTCTACCGTACAGGCCGAACTTTTTACCGAGGACGATTTCACAGGGCGGAGCGAAATCTTCCGGGTGGATGACTCGCACCTGGGGGAGAATCTCGTGGGGAGTGGGACACTCTCATCCCTGAACGTCGCACCCCGTTCCGCTGCGCTGGGGACGACCGCCGCACCAGAAATTTTGAATGCCCGCGTTGTTTTAGAACCTGCCACGCCCTCTGAAACGACAGTCACAGCCCCCTTTTATGACACACTCGAAGGCGACACCAGCGGTTGGACAGTCTCGACTGAAGGTTGGTGGCATTTAAGCGACGCACAATCTCACAGCACCTCCCACAGTTGGCGCTACGGCATCGATGCCACCGGCAATTACGATGATGGCGCCCGAAATTTTGGAACAGTCACTACACCCGTGATCACACTGCCGGTTTCGGCAGACCCGTATCTACTGCAGTTCTGGTATCGCTATACAACAGAGAGCTATTACGCGCATTGGGACCAACGTTGGGTGCAAATTTCCGTAGATGGAAATCCATTTACCGACACCGTGCAACTGTCCAATGACCCCATGAACAGCTGGATGCGGGCGCGCGTCGATCTGCTGCCCTACTACGATATGGGCCAGGAACACATGCTGCAAGTGCGCTTCTCCTTCGATACCATCGATGAATTCCATAACGATTTTGAGGGCTGGTATATCGATGACATCCAGGTCAGCGCCGAACCCATCAGCGTTTGCCAAACCGACAATAACGAACCCAACGACACATCCGCAACGGCGACCAACATCAGCTACGGCAGCATAACAAATGGGGCGATTTGTTCCGGTTGGGATTTAGATTATTTCACCTTCAATGGTTCCGGTGGAGACCGTGTGGTCGTGGATATCGACGCGAAATCCACCGGCTCTGAACTGGATAGCTACCTATTTTTACTCGATAGTGACGGCAGCTCCGAGCTGGCTGAAAATGATGACGAAGTGCTCTTCGAAAAACTCGATCCGCTGTTGAGTTATATGCTGCCGCGCGATGGACAGTATCACCTGAAGCTCAAAGCCTGGGATCACCCGATGGGCACCGGAGAATACTCCCTGAAATTGATCACCGATCACCAGCGGCCCTCCATTACTTTGACCCATCCGCCCGAGGAAAGTTATCTTCCCCATGATGTCATCACTTTTACAGCCTTAGCATCCGACAGCGGCAGCGGAATCCAGGTTGTGGAATTTTTGTATCACAGCAGCGATTGGGAAACTGAAGATTGGATGGTGCTGGCCACCGATAGAGATGGCTCAGATGGTTGGAAAGCGACCTATGACACCTCATCTCTTCCCGACGGCAACTCGTTTGCAGTTTACGCCCGGGCCTATGATTGGGCGGGAAACTGGGCTTATGATGCCGCTTGGAATGTAGGCATTGACACCCAGGCTCCAACGGCCGTGCTCCAGCCGCTCACAAACCCCGCGGACAGCACCGCGCTGCATTTGGAATGGACGGCTGCAGATACGGGTTCTGGAGTCGCGCGTGTCGATATTGAATATCGGATCAACAACGGGGGTTGGAACAATTTGCTGACCAACACGCAGGCGTCTGAGTATTGGTTCATCGGTGATGCTGGCAGCAGTTATGCCTTCCGAGTTTACGTGCAAGATCGCGCCGGGCATGAGTTTACATCAACCGCAGCCACAACCGCCATCCCGGCGGCCTCAGTCTTATGCTCCAACCCCGATGTCTGGGATATCAACAGCAGCATTAACGACAACGGTTTTACTTCTGCCACACCCATTGCTGTTAGAGATGCGGCTCAACACCATAATTTCTGTAATCCGGTAACAGTTAACCGGCTTAACGATCAAGATTGGCTGACCTTTACTGCTGAACAAGGTCTACGCTATTCACTGGTCGCGACACCCCAAGGAGAAAGCGCCGCGGTCGTCATACACTTCTTTGCCGCGGATGGAACCACGCTTTTGGCCGAGGCCACACCAGCAGCATTCGGACAGTCAACACAGCTGATATGGAACGCCCGGTCAAACCAAACGGTTTACGTTCAACTACAACATCTGGATGGCAACGTAGCCGGGAATGGGGTTTCCTACACAGTGCACCTAAACGATTCATTTGTGTTCTTGCCTTTGATATATAAATAATCAAATATAAAATCATTAACAACCCATCTATCGTTACAGTCAGATGGGTTGTTTTTCACCTCCCCTTTCGAGCATCATCGAGGGATGGAAGATTAAATCGCAGGATGGTATACTACCCAAGAGTTTATTTAGGGCATCATCCCACTCAAATTCACCCTTGGTGATCCCATTGAAACTAATTATCCAAATCCCCTGCTATAACGAAGCTGAAACCCTGCCACAAACGCTGGCTGCGCTTCCATCTCATATCGCGGGCATCGATCAAATTGAGGTGTTGGTCATCGATGACGGCAGCAGCGACAATACCAGGGAAATTGCCGCGGAAATTGGGGCCGATTACATTATCGGCCACAAAAAAAATCAAGGGCTGGCAGTCACTTTTATGACTGGGATCGAAGCTTGTTTATCCAATGGGGCCGATATCATTGTCAACACAGATGCCGATAATCAATATCAAGCGGATGATATTGTCAAATTAGTGGAACCGATTTTACAAGGACGCGCCGATCTGGTTGTGGGCGACCGCGGCGTTGGCACCGTTGAAAGTTTCTCACCCTTCAAACGTCAGCTTCAAAAATTAGGGAGTTGGGTGGTTAGCAAGGCCGCCGGATATCCCATCCCCGATGCGACCAGTGGCTTTCGGGCCTTGAGCCGCGAAGCCGCGCTGCGCACGCTGGTGCTCAATGCATTTTCTTATACCCTGGAAACCTTGATCCAAGCCGGGGCAAAAAATTTAGTTGTCGAATACGTACCCATCCGAACCAATGACCCTACTAGACCTTCACGGCTGATGAAAAGCACTGCCCATTATTTGAAGAATATTGTGCCGACGATCATCCGTTCTTATACACTTTACCGTCCGCTCCGAGTGTTTTCGAGTCTTAGCATTATCCTGATTTTAGGAGGCGTGCTTCTCGGGTTGCGCTTTGTCTATTTCAACTATATCCTAAACCAAGGGGCTGGGAATATCCAATCTCTGATCTTGGCTGCAGTGCTGCTCATCATCGGTATCCAGGTATTTATGATCGGCCTGGTGGCTGATTTGATCGGCGCGAACCGCAAGATTTTAGATGAAACGCTTTATCGTCTCCGCAGACAGGAGCTTGAACAAAAAGAGAAGCCAATCCCACCAAATGAGTAAATCCCTCATCTTTTGGACCATCCTTTTCGCCGCCCTACTTAGCACCGGTTGTTCATCCTTCGTCAAACCCGAACAACCGGCTGTTCTTGATTCGGTTATTCTGGATGAGGCACATTCGATTGGGCAAACTTTTGTTGCTCAATTTGATGGGATGAACGGCGTTGAAATTTACCTTGAACCATTGGATAATGCAGCGGGAGAAATTCAACTGATCTTGCGGAAAGCACCGCAATCTGAAATTTTAGGGAGGGGCAGGCTTGCAACGGAGGAAATCTCAAGCCCAGGTTATTACCGCTTCCAATTCCCCATTGAAGCTGATTCTAACCAGCAAAGCTATTCCTATCTTTTGAAAGTCAAGGGTGCCAGCAGATTCAAAATTGGCACTGCTCCCGGTGAAACGTATTTGAATGGGGCTTTGTATCAAAACAATCTTCCTGACGATCAGCGCCAAATGGCTTTCAAGCTGAGTTACTATTTCCCCCGCTTAGGGCTTGGATTGTTGAGCGAATTAATCACCTGGGGCCGGTACCTGTTGGTAGCAGGGTTTCTTTTCATCGTTCCGGGCTGGGCACTGATGGATGCTTCCGGTTGGGGAAATCGAGCACACCCCAGCAAATATCACTGGTCGATAAAAACAACGGTCTCGATCGGTGTGAGTCTGGCATTTTATACAATCTGGCTATCATTTACAAATGCTTTCGGTCTGCAAATCGGAGCATTTTATGCCTGGCTACCCCCTATCCTGACAATTCTTTACCTGATCTGGCATCATCGTGGAAATCTAAAAAAAGCAAACTTATCAAAAATCAAATTTTCTTGGTCCGACCTGGTTTTTGTCGCCATAATTATCATCATCTTTGCAGCCCGGTTTTGGATTATCCGAGCCGTAAGGATCCCGCTATGGGGTGACTCCCAGCAGCACGCCATGATCACACAACTGATCATCGACAATAGCGGATTGTTCTCCACCTGGGAACCGTACGCACCATATTTCAGCTTTACAACTCACTTCGGATTTTCAGCATTTTCCGCGATTATTTGCCTGGATAACCGGCATCAACGGAACCCAGGCTGCCCTCTGGATGGGCCAGATTCTCAATGGGTTTGCAATCCTAACACTTTATCCACTCGCGGTAAAAATCAGCCGCGGCAAGCGCTGGGCGGGGATCGGCGCTCTCGTTATCAGTGGATTAGTTTTCACGATCCCTGCGTTTTATGTCAACTGGGGGCGCTATGCTCAGCTCGCGGGACAGGTGATCCTGCCCACCGCTCTGTGGTTGTTGTGGACGGCTATCGATCGAGATAATTGGTCGCTGCGATCAGAATGGTCGCAGCTCTTACTCGCAGGGATGGCTGTTACTGGTATGACGTTAAGCTATTACCGCATGCCCTTTTATTACGCAACTTTTGTAATCATAATACTCATTTTCTGGGGCTTACCGAAATGGCGCTTCAACGCAAAAAACTGGGGGAATGCCATCCTGTGGATTTTGCTGATCGGTCTTATCTGTATCGGGTTCTTTCTTCCCTGGGGATTACGATTGGCAGGCAGTAATCTGGCAAACGCAGTTGGAGCCGGTGTTTCCATAAGCGTGCCAGCGTCTCGGATTACGGCAGATTGTAATATTCTAAAGAACACCACCAAAATCGTACCTGAAATTTCATTTTTTATTGTACTTGCAGGGATTGTGGTCTTCTGGGCCATCGTCCGCAAAAACTGGTTAGCCGCCGCTCTCCCCTTATGGTTTTTATTATTGCTGGGTTACCGGGTCGGAGTAATAATTAAATTGCCAGGGGCCAATATGTTGCAAGTTTTTGCCGTAATTATCGCCTTGTATATTCCACTCAGTTTGCTCATTGGCTGGTTTTTTGGGGAAATAATGATTTTTATTTCCAGACCAAATTCGAAAACTCTGATCGGCTTAGCGAGCATTCTGATCATCATCCTATCAGGCTGGTTTGGCTGGCAGCAGCGGCTCATCCTAGACCAAAAGCGGTTTGCTTTGGCTGCCAATCCAGATCTCAAAGCCTTTTCATGGCTTGAAGACCATACTCCTGCCAACGGTCAATATTTGATCCAGGGGTTTGAATATAACGGGACCGCAGCTGGATCAGATGCTGGTTGGTGGTTACCGCTGCTTGCTGCACGATCCAATACGATTCCGCCCCAATACGCGCAGTTCAACGAAGTTTCCCAACCATCCGATCACACCCACAGCGTAGTAGAACTGGTATCAACCCTACAACAATATTCAATCAACGCTCCAGAGAGTTTATCAGCAATTTGCCAATGGGGAATCACGCATATTTATAACGGGCAGGGACAAGGGAATATCGGCGGTTCTCCATTATTCAGTACCGAAGATTTGCTGGCTGCCCCTGAATTTTTCACACGAATTTATCATCAAGACCGGGTGTCTATTTTCGAATTCAACCCCTTAATTTGCGACCAACTGCCATGATGAGTATTCGAAAATTTATCTTCACCACGGGAAAACTATTCCTTTTGGCTACCATTCCAATCTTAATGCTGCTGGGGGTTCGTTTTTTGGCCGGCGCGGATTTTATTTTGGGTCTCACCATCCAATTTTGGATTTTCGTCAGCTTCGTGCTTTTGATTGCTGGATTTTGTCAGCTGGGAATAGACGGAAGAGGGGTCATCCAACTCAATTACCGCAACATTCTAGTCATTGTATTTGCCGTCATTATTGGAATATTTTATTGGATTACCGGTCAGACATTTTTAGCGTGGCTGTTTTTGGGCAGTGTTTATGTTCTTTTCCTTGGATGGATCACATCAATAGGGTCGGGGTTTCCAGGATGGAAGAAATTGCTGCTTGAAGGCATTTTTTTATCTCTGGCAGGATTACTCCCGGCCCTGGTGAACCAAATTGAAACACGCTTCTCAACCGAGGAGTTTTTCGTCGCGCTCGAGGTGGTTGGGCTAATGGTTTTCTGGTTGTGCTTACGGATCTCATTTTCACTTTGGAACCGCGGAAAAACACAAGTTCAATCACGACCAAAATTGCAAATCCGGCGTGGATGGATATTTACAATTCTTGGTCTCATGATTTTTACAGGCGCAATCTTTATCGTGATTAAAATATCAACAGAGTTTCTTTCCTCCTAATGCGCCAGGTTTTTCAGGGATCTCACCTGAGTCGCCTTTTGTTTGCGGTGAAGCACCTCCATCAATTGAGGTTTATCCAGGGCCTGAGGTGTTCCAGAATCTATTGGAACAGGTTGAGGCTAATCCAAATAAATCCACACCTGAGTATGCACTCTTAGCTCTTGGTACTCAAAATCAAAAATGGGCAAATGATTTTCGCATTAGTATCTTATCCGAAGCTGAAGCAGGTTTGTTTACTGAGCCTGTCGGCAGCGTGAAATATGGCCAATATTTAGCCAGCCAGAGAGCCTATTTTTATCCAAAGGTGCGTGATGCTTTTCCGGGGCTGTTTTCACCAGTTGAAGAAGAAATTATTCAAGTCTGGTTTTCTGCAATTAACCAACGCACCTTCACCGTCGAATGGGTGGATTGGTTTTATGCACTCGCATTCCGATATTGGCCGCAAGGTCCCTACGAAAATCAGGAAAATGGGGCGGGGCTAATTTCGCTGTTAGAATTAAACCAGCTCGCTGACCCTAACTTATCAACTAAAAATCAACAATATCTGGCTGATAACCCCCGCGGTTGGCTGACCCGCTTCCGGGTCACAGATGATGCCGCCGTCTACCAGTCCGAGTGGATGGAAAGCGGCTGGTATCAATCTTTATATTCAAACCACACAAGCTCGCGCAATCAACAATTATCTTTTGATTGGATAAAATTATTAGCACATCCCGATGGAAGTCCATTGCGTTACAACCATATTGGCGCATTAGAATATAGTAACACTGCCTTGTGGGGAGCCAATATCCAAAATGACGACACTTTACTTTGGTTAGCGGGTCGGGCATTGCAAAACCAAGCATCCAACTCAACCAGGATAAAGGGTCAACCTGGCACAGAAAAAAGTTTGATCGACGAAGGAACTTCTCCCACAATTGGATCATGCCTGGTTTATGGCGATTTAGGGTTACCTACCCAGCAAGGTCCTCTAGCGCCTGATAAAGTTGTGTTTCGTAGTGGGTGGGATCCCAATGATGTTTATCTGCTACTTAATCTGCGATTTACTGGATGGCACCGTTATAAAGCCACCAACAGCATAATACAAATTTATCAGGAGGAGCCATTGGTGGTCGAAAACACTTCGGGGGAAAATTTCGGTTGGTTACCTACCGGAAGAAGTTTGTTTCGCGATAAACGGATACCGCGCGAAAATTTAAATGGTTTGCAAATTACCAAAACCGGGTTAGCCGCGGTGCTTTACCAACTCACCGGTCTCGGGGGTCCGTGGGCACAGGATCCACCTTACTATGCCGAAGTTACAGAATTTGAAACTACACCCGAATTTGACAAAAGTATCACTCTTATAGAAAATTGGCACGGATGGAACCACCAAAGGACGATCTACTTCTACCCCGAAGGTATTATCGCCATAATCGATGATGCACGAGGACCTGAAGGCCACCCGGCCGCGCTTACCTGGCATTTGGTTGGGGAAGATGAACCCAGGGGCAATCGCATCTCTTTGGGGCTTATACCAGAATCAGGCGAATCCCCAGAAGTTGTAATGCTTTCATTTAATGGAAACCTCTCCCAAATCCAGATTGAGTATCTCGATGGAGAGAAACCAATCTTTCGAATTCAAAATGAAGCTCTCAACGGAAAACACATCCAAACCACGACTATCTTTCTTTTTGATGATTGGATTGGTGCACAGATCCAACAAAACCAATCTTCTATCGAAATTTACCAGGGGATAGATCAAATTGAGATTCAATTGGATAATTCAAAATAGATACATTAATTTTAAATCTCGGGAACTGATGGACAATATTTACTCAATTAGATAACCAAGTACTGAGGATGAATAATACGATTTTTCTGTGCCCAAAGAAGATTTTTGCCAAATCAAACCATTCCATTCCATTCCACTAGAAGGGTACTCAATACTGCTGGAGGTTGTGCTTGAAAAAACTTGATTCACTCACAATTCAGAAAAGGCAGCGCCGCGTCGAAATCATTGCCGTATCAGTCACTATTCTGTTAGGTTTGGTCCTGCGAATAGCTCGGTTACCATTTTTGACAATGTGGTCGGACGAATACCATTCATTCAGAGTATCAACGCAACCTTTAGAAAATATCATCAGTGGAAATTATGGAGGGGAGCTAAACCCCCCTTTATATTTCACTTTACTTCATTTACACAGGCTCCTTTTTGGCGATACAGAAATTGCAATGCGTAGTCTGTCGTTGTTTTTTGCCTTCCTGTCAATGATTTTATTTTTAAAGCTTTCTTATTCAATATTCGAGTCTTTTATCCCGAGTCTCGGAGCACTGATTTTGATGGCGTTTCATCCAATTTTGATCTATTTTTCGGTTGAAATTCGCTCATACTCCCTTCTGGTTTTTCTCAGCCTTCTAAGTTTTCTAAGCAGCGTAAATATTCATAATGAAACGAAAAATCCGGGAGTTTGGACTTTCCTGCTCGTGCTTAGCTTGAGTGGAACTCTTTATACACATCATTTTGGCCTTATCGTACCAATCGCGATAACTGCTTTCGTGATAGCATACGCTTTAATAACTAAAAAATGGGCCGAACGTGAAATATTATCGCTTTCAGGAATTGTAATTGCAATTTTCCTTTACTTGCCTGGTTTTTTGATGCTGCAAAGACAAATCGCCAGGTATCCCGGGCAGACAAATTTTAACTCCTTGATAAATTCGTTACAAATATTGTCGATCAGCATAAAACAACCTCGAACTGACCAAATCCTCATTGCGTTGGCTTCAATTTCCTTTTTAGCAGGATTAATTACCCTCATCGCTCAAGTGCGAAAAAAGCCTAATTCGTTGATTGTGATTTCAGGGACCACGACAGCTATTATTTTCATCCTGACAGCTAACCTGGCAGGAATTAACACAACGAACCGCTACTTAATTCTCGTAATCCCGCTCGTGCTGATCGTTATGGCAGCAACCCTGATTCCATTGAAACTAAAATGGCAACGAACAATCAATCTTCTCGGAGCAGCTACGATCACGTTTTATATGATCTTTGGTACAATTTTCGTTCTGAACACGAAAAACGAAAATTTACAGGCCAAATGGAAGGCGAACTGGATGGATCTCAGCGAAGTAATTGAAGATATCAGAAGAACGAACGAACCCATTGCTATGATGGGTTGGGATGCGACCCCAATCCAATATTACTTAGGCGAATTTGCCATTACGAGTTACACCTTAGAGCAACAATTTCCAAAAAATATTCACCCCAGCTTTTTGGTTGTAATGACGCCAAACTCAAGAAGTTTACAAATCTTAGAGGCCAGCGAACTCATATATGAAGACACAAAAGAAGGTATAAGTATCTTCCGTTTGTACACCACAAAATAATAGTATGCGCATTTGCTATTTTGGCACCTATCGAGCAAACTATAATCGCAACCAGATAATGATCGCTGGATTGCGCCTAAACGGCGTTGAAGTTATCGAATGCCACGAGACTCTTTGGCAAGGAGTTGAAGATCGCATTGAAACCACATCCGGGGGTTGGAAAAAGCCCTCGTTTTGGTGGCGGGTACTTATGGTTTACGTGCGGCTTATCTGGCGTTATTTTCAAACCCCTGATCATGACTTGGTTGTAATTGGTTATCCAGGACAGTTTGATGTTTATCTGGCACGCTTGCTCACAAAATTACGCCGTAAACCCTTGGTTTGGGATGTTTTCATGTCGATTTACCTGATTGCATTGGAACGCGGTCTTGACCAACAAAGTTCTTTCACAGTAAATTGGATTCGACGTCTAGAAAGATGGGCACTGCGCTTGCCTGATCTTTTGATCCAGGATACGGCTGAATATGTCCAATGGTTAAACGAAATACATGATACAGATCGCAATCACTTCCGGTTAGTTCCAACCGGCGCTGATGATCGAATCTTCTACCCTCCCAACCGGCCGAAGAAAGCAAATGGCGATTTTCAAGTTGTTTATTACGGCACCTTCATTCCGAACCATGGGGTTCAATATATCATTGAGGCTGCCAAAATCTTGTCGAACGAAACGGAGATCCAGTTTTATCTGGTTGGGGATGGTCCTGACCGCTTTAAAGCTGAAGCGCTAGTGGAAAAATATAGGCTCACCAATGTTAATTTTATCGATTGGTTGCCAATCAAAGATTTGATCCAATTTGTATCTCAATCCGATTTATGCCTAGGTGCATTTGGTACAACCCCCCAATCGATAATGACGGTGCAAAATAAAATTTATGAGGGGCTTGCACTAGCGCTACCCGTAATTAGCGGTGAGGCTCAAGCTGTGAGTCGTGCGCTGAAGCACGGAGAACACATTTATCTATGCCAACGGGCGGATGAACGCTCACTGGCGAATGCGATCCTTGAACTCTACCAAAATCCAAAACTGCGGCGCCGACTGTCTCGAAATGGGCATCAAACCTTTATGGAGAAATACTCACTTTCCCAAATTGGTGCTTGTTTCCGAGAGCACCTTTTTTTCGTAATCCAGTCAGATAAATTTATAGACAAAGAAGCAAGTTGAAGTGCAATTCGTTTCCGTGATCATCACTAATCTGCATTTCCCCATCATCCTCCATCTTGAGGGATTGCATCGTTAAAAACGGGTCACGCGGAATCACTCCAAGCCCCCTTTGGCGACGATTCTGCGAAATAATAGTATAGTATAATGGCAGGCTCATGCAACTAGAGAGTAACCATTCCAGCGTTTGTGCTATTGTTGTCAACTGGAACCGACCAGAAGATACCCTGGCTTGCATTCACTCCCTAATCGCCCAAAAAAATATAAATCTCCATATTGTGGTTATTGACAATGGTTCGACTGATGATTCGGTTCATGTGATTCGTAATCACTTTCCAGAGATCAGTATGATCTCTAGCCCCATAAATCTAAAATTTGGCAAGGGCACAAATCTCGGGATCCGCTACGCCCTCGAACAAAACTTTGAGTATGTGTTTTTATTGAATAACGACGCGACATTAGCTTCAGATTGCATCCAAATTTTACTTAATTATATGGCACCTGGTATTGGTGTAACAGCGCCATTGATTTACTATACTAGCCATCCCAATCGTATCTGGTCGATTGGTGGAAAAACTCAGCGATGGACTTTGGAACAATCTAACGATTATGCTAACCAGAGCGATCCTGGCAATTTACCCATCGTGATCGAACAAGATTTTGTTACTGGATGCTGTATGTTGATCAGCCAAGAAACTCTCAACTCAGTTGGGCTTTTTGACGAGACTTTTGAATTCTATTACGAGGATGCAGATCTTTGTCTCCGAATCCGCCAAGCGGAGCTAAAGATTTTAGTGATAACACGAGCCAAAGCTTGGCACAAGGTTTCAATGAGTAGCGGCGGTTCGGGTTCGCCAAATCAGCGTTACTGGTTAGCTCGTTCAAGTATTTATTTCTTCCGCAAACACGCAAAGTGGTGGCAGATTCCTTCGATTCTCATCTGGAGGTTTGCTAGCGCGCTCCGTACTACCTTTTATCTCGTAGGAAAAAATAATACAGACAGTTTAAAAGCCTATTGGCGAGGCATAAGGGATGGGGTTAAGTTCTCATGAACCAAATTTCAATACCGGATAAGTGGGTTAATCGACTTAATTACAGTGAAACGCGTAATTGTCACCTTTTTTCGGATCACACTCCTAAAACTCGGTCTCAATATCATCCGAAGCAATGATTATTATTCTCCATTACCCAACTCATTAAATCTAAAGAAAAATCAAGAAAGATGGGATCGGCCTAGCAGTTTATCTGGTATTCAGTATGACTTAAATGCGTTCAAAACCACCTTTAGTCATCTTTTAAGACAATATTTAGACGAGTTCAACCAATACCCATCGTATGAAAGTATTACTCAACAACGCTTTGGCCCAGGGTACTCAGCCATTGATGCATTGACCTTGTATATGATGGTCAGATCATTGAAACCAAAAATGTATGTTGAGATTGGATCAGGCATCTCGACCTACTACTGTTCTCTCGCAGCTCATAAAAACTCTCTCGAGGGTCATTCCTTACAAATTAACTGTATTGAACCATTCCCTTACAAAGAATTAATGAAAATTAAAGGGATACAAATTCGCCCGAGCGAGGTTCAAAGCATTGAGCTAAGTTACTTCACTCAATTACAAGAAAATGATATTTTATTTATCGATTCAAGTCATGCCCTTAAGATTGACAGCGATGTTCAATATCTATATTTAGAAGTGCTTCCAATTTTAAACCCGGGGGTGGTGATTCACATCCATGACGTTCCTTTACCTTATAATATTCCATACCCTCCTGAATATTGGATATTTCACAAATCATGGCCAAAATTCTGGAATGAGGCAATGCTGGTGCAGGCATTTCTTTGTTTTAATCCAAAATTCAAAATATTACTTTCTACACCGTTGTTGCGCTTTCATGACGAGACATATCTACAAGAGAGTATTCCCTTTTACCAGACCGTTAAACAAAACCCTAACACGTTCAGTTCGCTATGGTTACAACGCGTAACATAAGGCCTTATCGTTTCTGGATAACATTTTATAATATAACGCATTTATCTGGACAAGTAAATTTTACTCACACTCTTGGAAAGCACCTTTTTAACCTGCTCTCTCATAACAACACTACAGTAATATGGAACCCAAATCTTTAGAGGCTTAATGAAAATTCTTCACATCGTTTATAACCGTGTAGGTCAAGGTTCATATTGGCGAGCATTTCATTTTGGAACCCACTTAGCTCGTCGCGGCCACCAAGTCACAGTAATGGCCACCTCACCAAAACATCATCTCAGTAGCCAGGTCTCGTCAATCGACGGAATAACGCTATTTGAAACACCAGATCTGTTTTCGGGTGCGTTGCGCTCGGGGTGGGATCCGTGGAACACCCTCAACCGGATACGCTGGTTGCGAAAACAGACTTTCGATTTAGTTTATGCAATCGAAGCCCGACCCACTGTAATTTATCCAGCACTTTACCTGCATCGAATCCGTGATGTGCCTTTTGTTTTGGGATGGTCAGATTGGTTGGGGCGCGGCGGTTCAGTGGAAGAACGCCCCAATCTATTCATTCGAACGGGTTTACGTCCGATCGAGACTTATTTTGAAGAACATTTCCGCACAGAAGCCGATGGCTCAACAGCAATCTGTACCACCTTACAAGAAAAAGCTGTTCGCCTGGGTGTTGATTTAGAATCTATTCATCTGATTCCAGATGGCTGCGACCTAGATTTGTTTAAACCACTCGACATTCAAATAGCCCGTAAAAAAGTAAGTTTGGACCAGGAGAATTTTATTATTGGTTATGTCGGCTCAATTTTTAAACAGGATGCGGAATTGATGGCCAAAGCCTTCGATTTAGTCGTTGAACAGCACCCGAATGCTCGTTTACTAGTTGTGGGTTATTGTCCGATAGAAATTGGGCAAATTTCTCGCCACCCCCATGCTATCATTCAAACTGGACCAGTCCATTCAAATGAGCTATATCACTACCTTGCGTCTTGCGATCTGTATTGGCTTCCACTCCAAAACAGCAACGCAAATCGTGGCCGTTGGCCACATAAACTTAATGATTATATGGCCTTAGGTAAAGCCACGATTGCTACGCCGGTTGGAGACGTAAAGGATTTGTTTGAGACTGAAAAAATCGGCTTACTCAGCCCGGATCAACCAGAACTCTTTGCCAATAAAACTTTACAATTAATTCACAACACTCCCGATCGGATTCGAATGGGAATCCGGGCAAGGCATTTAGCACAAACCCGTTTCAACTGGGAGAAATTGACAGATCAACTTGAGGAATTATATCGATATTCTATAGCTCGCCATGTCAGTCATTCCAAAGCTTAACTTTTAAGTATACAATCGAGACCTCCCCATACCGGAAGTTTATATGAAAGAAAAAAACAGAAAAGTACTCATAATTGGTTTAGATGGTGCCACCTTCGATTTAATCAATCCTTGGATCGCTGAAGGTTACTTACCTAACTTGGAGCGATTAATAAATGAAGGCTGCAGTGGTCCATTACAGTCCACCATACAGCCAATCACCGCACCAGCCTGGACAACCTTTATCACAGGTGTTAATCAGGGCAAACATGGAGTATATAATTTTGTACAACGGCGCCCTGATGGTTATGGGATGGAGGTTACGAATGGTACTCATAACGCAGCCCCAACAATTTTCGACATCATGAGCCAGCAAAATCTTCGGGTTGCGGCGATAAATATACCCTATACTTTTCCTCCCCGAGCTATCAATGGCATTATGGTGGGCGGACCTTTCACACCTATCGTTTCTTCCCAACTTGTTCATCCGCCAGAATTTTTCGATTCATTAAAAGAGGTTGCACCAGATTATTTTGTGATGCCCGATTTCGATTCTCAACACGCAGATCCTTTGGCTGATTATGCAAAAAAATTAATTTTAGGGATTGAACTACGGGAAAAATTGAGCCTACACCTTATTCAGAAAGAGTTCTTGGGATTTGTTCATGGTTGTATTCATGGCAATCGACGAAGCTCATCATGCTTATTGGGCTTGTATGGAAGCGGATGATGAAGATGAAATGTCGAAATATCGACATGTGATTCGAAAAATATATGAACGTGCTGACCGAGCTATTGGCGAAATCATCGAAAATATTCCTCAGGCGCAACGCGAAAATACCACTATCTTCGTTGTCTCAGATCATGGCGGTGGTCCTTTACGTTGGATGATCAATTTGAACCGCTGGTTAGCGGATGAAATCGGTGTACTAAAATTCCATGACTCAAATTCCAACTTTCTAAACGAAACAAAAGCAAATTTAATCAAATGGGCTGCCCAAACCTACCGACGTTATGTTCCACCCAAAATTCGTGCTGGTTTGAGAAACAGAATTGGAGCCGAGGGTTTCGATCAGGTTAAGGGAGAAGTTGAATCTGTTCTATTTACAGCTGCTGTCGATTGGAAAAATACCAAAGCTTATGCTATGGGCGCCGGGGGAAATATTTTCGTCAACCTCCGAGGGCGTGAACCAGCTGGGATCATAAATCCCGGGGAGGAATATGAAATACTCTGCCAACAAATCTCTTCAGCCTTAATGAATTTAAAGGATCCTGATAGTGGGGAAAAAATCGTAAAGAAAGTTTACCGCCGAGAAGAAATATATACTGGACCATTTCTAGATAAAGCCCCAGATTTAATCGTAGAGTGGGCAGACAACTCAATTTGGGGACGTGGACGCTATGACAGCCGAGCTCCCATTTTTGAAGCTCAAAAAAATATAGAATTTTCCGATATCCCCTTAACTGGAACCCATCAACCGGAAGGAATCCTTATAGCCCAAGGAGATGGAGTTCAATCCGGTGAAATAATTCAAGGTGCCCGATTATTAGATATGGCTCCGACAATCTTGAGTTTACTATCGATTGCACCATCTGCGAACATGGATGGGCAAATACTCAAAAAGCTATTAACTCTTGATGAATTGAAACATGTTTTTGAGATTGCATCAGAGCATTTCACCGAAACCGGAACCGGTGATTTCCAGTACAGTGCAGAAGAAGAAAAAATCATCACGGATCAACTTAAAGCATTAGGCTATCTATAAAAACGATCCGTAATTTTTAGATTGCTATTTCATATGACTATGTCTCAAGGTCTTGCGCGCAATTCTTTTTTGTCAGCAATAGTACATATTGCGCCTCGTGTAGCTAATGTGATCATATTTATCATGTTAGGTAGATTAGCCGGACCAGATTTGGCCGGGGTTTTTGCATTAGGCACAACTTACTTGATCATAACTACAACAATTATGCGAGGAATGGATGATCTCATCATTCGCCAGATTTCTAGAGAACCCGACCAGGCTAAACAATATCTGACAAGCTTTATCTTTTTTCGCCTCGGATTAGCTATTTTGCTTTATGGAATATCATTTATTCTCGTAAATATATTAAATTACGCGCAAGATACCAGAATAGTAATTCTGATTATCACTCTTAGTTTAATTCCAGATAGCATATCTTATGTTGCTCAAGCCACCTTACTCGGACAACGTCGTTTTATTGCCCCCGCAGTTGCTATGTCAATAGCCACATTTTTTAAACTTGCTGCAGGTGGAGTGGCTATTCTTCGATCTGATTTGGTTTCAGTAGCCTGGTTTTGGTTATTAGGAAGTTTACTGGGGATGGTAATTGTTTTATGGCTTGCGATCCAAAGCGTTGGTGGTATTTATCGAAGTTTAAATTGGACGCTAGTTTCAAAAAATTGGGGTAGCATTTGGATATTTGTTTCTTTGACGCTTTTAGCAACTTTAGAATCTCAATCTGACATCTTAATTTTGAGCATTTTTCGTGGCGAAAAAGATGTCGGGTGGTACAACGCGGCCACAACGATTGCTTTCACACTTTCAATAATCTCCCAGGCTTTTCGTTTATCAATCTACCCTATAATGACTCGCTATTCGTTGAACGCACCGGAAAAGCTTCAGAATCTCTACCACCAATCTTTGCGTTACTTAGGTCTGATATCAATCCCAATGGTTACTGGTATCTTTGTACTCGCAACTCCGATTGTGCTATTAATTTACGGGGATAAATTTCTACCCACGATTTAAGCGGTTCAAATTCTGATCCCAGTGGTCGTACTTATGTTTCTAAATGTACCTAGTGCGAGGGTCATGCTAGTTTACGATCACCAAAAATGGAGTGCTCTGTTTATTTCAATAAGCGCAATTCTTAACATTTGTCTAAATTTATTGCTTGATCAAAGGCTCGGAGCTTCTGGTGCGGCAATCGCTCGCCTGTGTTCGACAATAACTTTCTTTTTGCTCACATATCTTTACACTAGACGAAAGATCATTCAATCACACCTCCTTACCATCATAATCAAACCCTTGATCGTGTCGCTTTTAATGGGAATCGCGGTATATTCCCTACGGTTACAACCATTACTAATCACCATTCCTCTAGGCATTTTGATTTATATATTTGGATTATGGTTGATTAAAGAAATTTCCCCAAATGATATATTATTGTTTAAAAGTATCTTCATAAACAAATCATCTCATTATTCTAATAGAAATTAAAGAACCCTATGGACAATCGAATTCTTATTATTGGGCTTGATGGCGCAACACTTGACTTAATTGCCCCCTGGGCGGAAGCCGGACATTTACCTAATATTTCATCTATGATGCAAAAAGGGGTATATGGCAAGCTGCGTTCGGTACAACCAGTGATCTCCGCAGCTGCTTGGACAACATTCATGACCGGTTGCAATCCAGGCAAACACGGTATTTATGATTTCGTTTACCGGGAAACGAATGGGTACCGCTTACGACCAGTTACCAGTAGAAATATTCAACAACCAACATTATGGCACTTATTAAGTGAACAGGATCGCCAAGTTGGTATCATGAATGTGCCAATGACATTTCCACCTGAAAAGGTAAATGGTTTTTTGGTGAGTGGACTTGGCACCCCCAATTTCAAAGAATTTACCTATCCCGAAGAATTAGGGGATGAGCTGTTGGCGGAGGGGTATCGCGTAAATCGGAAAATGTATTATCCCGGGGATGATCGAGATGGGTTTCTTCAGGATACCCAGGAACTAATCGATGGAATTACAACTTCTGCTATAAAACTGTTAACCACTAGAGAGTGGGATCTTTTCACTGTGGTGTATCGTGAGACAGATGATGTTCCCCATGGATTCTGGCGTGATATGGATCCGGAACACCCTCAACATGATCCAAACTCTCCCTACAAAGATGCCATACTTTAATCTATACAAAGAGTTAGATCTTTGTATCGGAAGACTTGTTAAAGCTGCTGGACCAGAAACAACGGTTTTCATTGTGTCTGATCACGGATTCGGCCCACTTTATAAAGATGTTTACATCAATGAATGGCTGCAGCAAACAGGATATCTTCACACAATAGAAATCTCACCGTTGCGAAGATCACTCAGCCGGATTGGAATCACACGCGACAATGTATCAAAAATCCTCCGGAAATTCAGGTTAGGAAGGATCGAAAGAATAATCAAAGATATCATTGGCGAGCGTATTGAATTACTACCGAGGGTACAATGGCCAGATTTTAGTGAAGGTATTGACTGGTCAAAAACAAAAGCTTATAGTTTCGGATATCAGGGTCAAATTTATATCAATCTCAAAGGTCGAGAACCTTTCGGCATTGTTGAGCCTGGTCCAGAGTACCAAGATCTTATCGAATCAATCTCTGATCAATTAAAAGGTTTGATCGATCCAGATGATGGGAATCCCGTGGTAGACACCATTTACAGAAAAGAAGAATTATTCCAAGGGTCAGGTACTGAACACGCTCCGGATTTAACATTAGTAATGCGAGATTTGAGTTATATAACTCGATTAGGTTACGAGTTAAGTAATCAACCTGGGGAGATCTTTGGAGTATCCAAAGTTCGAGAAAATGGAGGTCATCGATTAGATGGAGTAATCATTGCTGCCGGCCCAGCTATAAAGCCATCAAAACAGATTTTTGCTTGGCTTGGTGATATTTCGCCAACAGTGCTGCATTTACTGGGAGCAAAAATACCTGATTCAATGGATGGGCAAATCCATACAGAATGGCTCATCCCAGTACTATCGAAAAAACAAATTCACTACTATCACCGAGATGATAGTGACGATCCAAATATGAGTGATGCCCTCTCAGATGCTGAAGAAGCAGAAATTATGCAAAGGCTGAGTGATTTAGGATATTTAGGCTAACAGCTTTTCAAAATCTTACGAGAATTACCCTTAAGGGTTATTGCCCAATACCCACAAAATTAGTATCTTATTAGCACAAATACAGCCAATAGTGCTGAAATTTCTTTCTTAATTTCTAATGGAGGTTCAAATGAAAAAGTTTTCTGCAATTTTAGTGATTGCCTTGTTGCTGGTCGCTGCTACCAGTGCGTTGGCTCAGACCGGTCTTCCTGGATCAGGATGGTGGTCTGGCGAAACCATTCAAAATGTTGGTGATGCTGATGCAAACATCCAGGTAACTGCTTATGGTGGTGGTTCTAGTTATGATGCGAGCAAAGTTGTTGCTCCCGGAGCTTTCACCAATTTCACTCCTGGCGACTTTGCAACGATGCCTAGCGGGTTCCAAGGTTCTGCGCTCGTAAGTTCAGATCAACCAGTGAAAGCTATTGTGAATGTGACTAATCGTCTTTCTGGTGACCTGGGAGTTACAGGCGGAAAAGCTGCTGCACAGTATCAAGGTATCGAAAGCACTATGGTTGGGTCACCTCTATATTTCCCCATAGCTAAAGGTGATTTATATGGAAAGACAACCACCTACTACATTCAAAATGCAGGCACCAGTGCAGCTACTGCTACTGCAAATTTCACAATGAAGAATGGTGATACCCATAGCTATACAACACCATCAATTGAGCCAAACCAGATGGTAATCTTCAGCGTTTTAAACTCCGCTACATATGATGAGACGATTGCAGATAATGCCGGAAAAGTTGGTGCGGTCACAATTTCATCCGCGCAAGATTTGGCTGGAGTCTTGATGGAACACTTTACTACCGAAAATCCTGCGACTCTCGCTCAAAGTACACGCGGTTTCACCTCAGCTGATTTCGATGATAAAGCCTATGCTCCTATCATCAAACATAACCGCTATGCTCGTTCCACTGGGATCCAAGCACAAAATGTCAGTGGTTCACCCATCGACATCAAAGTTACTTTCGTTGGTTTTGCTGGTGCTTGTGCTGGGACAACTTATGAACAAACTGCCGCTGCTGTTCAGCCAGGTGCGTCTGCGATCTTTAATCAGCGACCTGGACAAACACCTTTGCCAGATAACTGTACAGCCTCGGCTACTATTGAAAGCACCACTGTTGGAGGATTAATTGTTGCATTGGTCAGTGAAAGTTACCAAACTGTTCCAACCTCCGGTCAATCTGCAGTGACATCTTTCGCTATCCCGGCAAACTCAGCTACTACACTTTTAAGCGCTCCTCTTTTCAAGGATGATCGCTTTAGCAAACGCACTGGTCTTCAGATACAAAATGTGGGTGCTGTTGCAGCCACCAACGTTGTAGCCACATTCCAATGCCAAGGAGCAAGCACCTTCACCGCGGTTTCTGTTCCGTTATCAGCCGCTCCAGGGGCCGCCATTCAGTTCTATACCCCCAGTGATGATCCTGCACTGTTTGCCGTCGGTAGTCCCTTCAGTAGTAATAATGTTACCTGTAGTGTTTTAGTTACAGCTGATCAACCAGTTGTTGCTATTGCGAACGAATCCCCAATCCCGGGAGGTTCACTAGCACAGGATAATAACAACTACGAAGGTTTCAACCTAGCACCATAAACTCCATAAAATTTGAGTAATCAAAAGGCCATTCTCAAACGAGAGAATGGCCTTTTTTATTTTACATATATGATAAAATCGGCTGGAAATAAACTAAGTGTTTGAAAGGAAATTCAATGTCGAGAAAATTGTTAACTTTTGTAATCATTTCTATGATTATTCTCCCTTCGTGTTCAACAAAATCAGAAATTCAAATCACATCTTCAATTGATGGAAATTCACAAAATCCATACCCAGATACAGAATCTAAGGATACAACTCCCGAAGCTTATCCAGCCCCAATAGAATACTTAAGCATCGATTCCTACCCCCCTCCTGAAGAAATCCCTAGTGATATTTTTCCGTTTAAATTTGATAAGCCTGTACTTGAAGGCGATACAAAAATTAGCGGCACAGGCCCCGCTGGTGTGCCAATTGAGGTTGTAAATGTAACCTTAATGCGTTTGGTCTTAGCTCAAGGAACGATCGAGAATGATAACACCTTCTCTTTTGATTTAAATGAACCACTAGAAAAAGGTCATCGAATAGGAATTGCCCTGGCTGAATTAGCCGGTACGGAATGGACCAAATCGCAGTTTGCTAATTCATTTTATAATGGCAGTCAAGCATTAAATGTCCCCACAGTGGGGTTCTTTTATGACACGGCACTGGTGAAATAGCAATTATTAGGTTAATGTTCTCAGAGTCCTTTATTAATTTATTTACTGTTGAATAACAGGTATGGAAATTGTATATATTGCTTGATAATACCAAACCAGATCACTATAGGAACCATCTAAATTTCCCCCAAAAATATAAATATTTGGAGCGATGGAAGCAATTCCCATATGAGACCATGTTTGAGTAAAGGGATTAGAAATTAATACCCATTCATCAATATTTGGTCTATATTGGAGAGAAGTATTTATAGTGTCCTGATTTGCCTCTCCGCCTAACAAATAAATAGCATCAGCCAAACTTGTGACTCCCATTCCATATCTACCTTGAGGTAAAGGGTTGTTACTTATCCATGAAGAATTATTGTTATCTGGAAAAAAAGTTTCGTTGAGATTTAAAGCCTGCTCCCCATCATATCCCCCAAAAATATAAATTCTCTCATTTACAACTGATGCACTAGCAAATCCTCGCGCTGTAGACAATGGTTGTCTAATGCTCCATAGATCTTGAACTGGGTCATATTCTAAAACCGTGTCCACATATTCATTCCCATCCCAACCCCCAAATAAATAAAGTATCCCCTCATATGCTGCAATGGCATAAGCACTTAGTGCTTTAGGCATCGCAGAAACCATACTCCATTGATCCTCAAATGGATCATATACTTCAACGATATTGGTGACTTCACCTGACTCTTAAAGTCCCCCAGGAACAAATATCTTTCCTCCAATTACCACTGCACCCACATCTGCGACTGGGATGTTCTTGGACTTAAGCTCACCCATTTATCCATCTGAGTGTCATAACGCTCAACAATATTTGTTATCCCGCTCTTCGATTGACCCCCAACCGTATAAATTTGATTTTCGTACGCCGTATAAGCAAAGCGAGAGCGTGGAGTTGATAGATTAGCCAACTTTTGCCATCCTGTTGATTCTGTTGAAAGCCCAACAACTTCTTCACTTGCAGGTTCACTTTGTTGAACAAACCATAAACCAAAAATTACAAAAAGACCTACTAAAATCCCACCAACGAATATCCACCAAAATCGTCGAATCCAACTTGGAGATCCATTATCTTTCATATCCCCGGGAGCAGTTTCAGCCACGTCCGCATCAGAAGAAATTATTCCTGCATGCACAGCCCACATCGTAGCTTCAGTTCGGCTCGAAACATTAAGCTTGCTATAAATATTTTTCAAATGAACTTTAACCGTATTGATACTGATCACAAGTGCGTTAGCAATTTCTTTATTGCTAGCCCCCGTCGCTAAAAGCTTCAATATTTCAAGTTCACGTTCACTTAGCTGATGATTTTCAGACATAATTAGTAGAGGTTTCTGAATGATATTTCAATGGCAAGATTATATCACTCGTAAATAAATAATAAGCCTTAATTCCCACATGTACTCTTTAGCCAATCAGATTGCTTGACACGTACCTATTGTGAATATATGATTATCCGACAACACTTAATACGGCGTAAACGAAGCAATGTTAGTTTTTGCTGTCTCAAAAAATTGGAAGAAGATGGGAGTTTATCAACGGGCTATGCCCGTTGATAAACTCCCATCCCACCGCTTTTTGAGATTTGACATCCAATATAAAAAACTTACTTTACAGAGTACTAAATCGAACCTTTTTTATATCCATCAAAATTCTATGTTTAGACATTATTCCGTAAATTTTGCAATTTTATCGATGGGCACTGATGCTCTTTTTGTAATGATCGCTTTGGGAATAGCTGATAATTTGCGGCCAGGCATGAGTGATTTACCTTTCATGCGCGAAGTACTCGATTCATCAGTTCCACTACATCTATATCCTGTCTTTGGGCTTCTTTGGGTATCGATCCTGGTATTGCTTTCAGTTTACGATGGCCGCCGTAATTTATATGCAGTTAATGAACTCACAAATTTAACCTTGGGCTCTATCTTAGCAGGTGTCTCACTAGCCGGTTTGTTGTACCTATCGTACCGCGATATTTCGCGCTTCCTTTTTATTTTTTTCGCCGTACAGGTGTACTTCTACACAATTTCATGGCGGCTGATTATACGACTAGCATTCCACATCAACCAAAAAAATCAGAATGTCCGTCGGGTTCTTATCATTGGTGCCGGAAAAGTTGGGTTGGAACTTCAAACCCAAATTACCCAACATCCTTATATGGGATTAAAGGTTATAGGTTTTTTAGATGACAGCGCTAAAAAGAAAGGGACGAACTCTTCAATTCTGGGGGCAGTGGTCGATACTCGCACGATTGTTGAGGCCAACCAGATTGACGATGTAGTGATTGCACTCCCACGTCGCGCTTACGATGAGGTCAGCAAACTTGTCGCTGAGCTTCACGACAAATCAGTCAAAATTTGGGTTATTCCTGATTATTTTCATTTGGCGCTGCATAAAGCTGAAATCGCAGAATTTGCGGGGTTTCCCATGCTCGATTTACGTGCCCCGGCTTTGAATGATTATCAGCGCTTAATCAAACGAGTTTTCGATCTGCTACTCGGGACAATTTCTTTAGTTATCTTCTCTCCAATTATGCTGGCTATTTCCATTGCTATCAAAATTAGTTCACCCGGCTCTATACTTTATAAGTCAGAGCGCTTAGGTGAAAATGGACGCCTTTTTTGGATGTACAAATTCCGCTCAATGATCGCAGATGCAGATCAACAATTGGATTCTGTTGCCAAATTTGATCTAGAAGGCAACATGCTCCATAAATCACCTGACGATCCCCGAATCACGCGTGTGGGATATTTCATCCGTAAAGCCAGTCTTGATGAGCTACCACAATTGTTCAATGTACTCCGGGGAGAAATGAGTCTTGTCGGGCCCCGCCCGGAATTACCCACTTTAGTGAAACATTATGAACCCTGGCAGCGCAAACGCTTTGCCGTCCCTCAAGGGATTACTGGGTGGTGGCAAATTAATGGTCGCAGCAATAAACCAATGCATCTTCACACTGAAGATGATATTTACTATATTCAGAATTACTCAATCCTCCTGGATGTTATTATTCTTCTGAAAACAGGGTGGGTTGTTTTAAGGGGAAATGGCGCATTTTAGATTTGATATTCATCCCTATTGCCATCTAATCGAAATAGATATATTTTTTGGGCAGCGTTTTCTCTGCCCGCTTTTTTATATCGCTCAGTGGTAAAATCGTAGTTGAGGAAAACCTCCAAAAATGTCAGAAATTTCAGTTTTGAACAACCGCTATCAATTAGAGAACCGCCTCGGGAGCGGCGGCATGGCAACCGTTTACCGCGCCAAAGACTTGATGCTGGAACGCCCCATTGCCATCAAAATTTTACGCTCAGATTATTCCCAAGATCCGGCTTTCCGTGAACGCTTTCGACAAGAAGCTAAAGCGGCGGCAAATCTTTCCCATTCGAATATCGTCACTGTGCATGATTTTGGGCTGGATCATCAACGCTTATTTATCGTTATGGAACACGTTCCCGGCCATACTATCAAAGATTTGATCGACAAACGTGGGCGCTTTACCATCGACATGGCAATCCCACTGATGGTGCAGGCCTGCGCAGGAATCGGATACGCACATCGGGCCGGGTTGGTCCATTGTGATGTAAAACCCCAAAATATATTGGTCTCACCCGATCAAAGGGTCAAAGTAACCGATTTTGGTATTGCCCGTGCGCTGGCTTCCATCCAACCGGATGAACGTACAGACACGGTGTGGGGCTCACCTCAGTATTTCTCTCCTGAACAAGCCGCTGGGCATGCGCCTTCGCCTGCCTCAGACGTTTACGGGCTGGGTGTAATCCTGTACGAAATGCTCACCGGCCAACTTCCATTTACAGCAGAAACTTCCATTGAGCTTGCCCGGCTGCATCGCACTGTCGATCCAAAACCGCCACGTGAATTCAACCCGGCGATCAGCCCTGATCTAGAACGGATCATTCTCAAAATATTGTCGAAAGAACCCTCTGCCCGATACCGCACAGCCGACCAACTCGGACGCGTATTGATCAGTTTTACAGAGAATTCACCTCGTCCTCAACCTTCCAGAACGACGCCCCCTCCCCCTAAGGTAATACCGCCGCCTCAAATACAACCACAGTTGCAATATATCCAACCCCAACTACAGGAAATTTCGAAACCTAAGCGCATCCTCCAAAATTCAAATCAGATTGATTGGATAACAACTGGCCTAGGATTGACCGCGCTGCTGGCCGTGGGAGGCTTGGCTCCTTTTTTATTATGGGTGTATTACACTATTAATAACCTACGATAGAGAAAACCTTGTCAACACCTTGTCTCCCGGTTATCATACAGCTCGTTTTGCATGTAGTTAGATCGAAAGGATGAATAAGTGCCCCCCAATTTTTTTATCGCCCCCTCAATTTTATCGGCCGATTTCTCCAATCTTAGGGAAGAGATTCGCATGGTTGAACACGCGGGCGCAGATTGGATTCACATTGATATTATGGACGGTCATTTTGTGCCCAATATGTCAATGGGACGCAAAGCGCTGGAAGCTTGCAAACAGGCAACGAGTCTACCCCTCGATGTGCACTTAATGGTAGAAAGCCCAGAAAATTTTGTTGAATGGTTTGCAGAATCGGGTGCCGATCGTCTAACAGTACATGTAGAAGCAACCACCCATATCCATCGAGTTTTGCAGCGAATCCGAGAACTAGGCTGCCAAGTTGGGATCACACTCAACCCGGGAACACCGGCATCATCTTTGGATGCTGTGCTCCATATGGTGGACTTAGTTTTGGTGATGACGGTAAACCCTGGATTTGGCGCACAAAAATTTTTACCGGAAACACTTCCAAAAATACGGGAGATTCGCCATAAACTAGATCAGATCAATCCCAAAGCTCTGATCCAAGTGGATGGTGGCATCTCATCCGCAACCATTGGACAAGTTATCGAAGCTGGCGCGCAAGTTTTTGTGGCTGGCAATGCGGTCTTCAAACACGTAGATGGCCCCGCTGCGGGTGTTTCTACCCTAAAAGCCTGGCTCCCCTAATTAAGCGTAAAAGGGTTTTGGCATACCAAAACCCTTTACAATAGTTGATTTATAATTGAATTACTCAGCGGTCTTCACCATCGTGCGGATGCAGCGGGTGCAGAGAGTCTTGCGAACTTTTTTACCACTATCGTAAACCGATACCTTCTGCAAATTGGGCTTGAATTGCCGCAAGGTCTTTTTCTTAGACCAGGGAACACTGCGCCCAAATGTAGTTTTCTTTCCACAACTTTCACAAACTGCCATCTTACCAGTTCCTTTCAAAACATAATATCAATTAGCCTGCATTACAGCCGGGCAATATTACCACAGATCGTATCCTCCATCAAGGAAAATGGTTAATTCATTCGAAAGGTTTAATTAAACGCAAACGAGGTCAACATGACAAAAGAAACAACTCTCCTTGGAAGCATTCATGTTTCCCCAAAGGCGATTGCCACAATTGCCTACCAATCGGCTTTGCAATCTTATGGCGTAGTTGATATGGCAGCCAAAAATGTGGTTGATGGATTGGCTAATGCAATTGCCAAAGACCCCACTCATGGTGTTGAAGTCCATTACAACGGCGAGCACATAAATATAGATATGTACATCATCATCGAATACGGAACGCGCATAAAATCTGTCGCTGCCAGCGTCGCAAATACCGTCCGTTATCATGTTGAGAAAGCTATGGGATTACCCATAAATGAAATTAATGTCCACGTACAAGGCCTGCGCATCAGCAACCTGGACTAATTATTCGAACGCTTGCTCTGCAAAAATTTATTGTTAATCCCAGAGCAGACCACCGAATTGATTTTTTATAGGAGCATATTTGAATGAGTGAAGAAATAAATCCAGTCCAGGTTTCCGGTAATCGCACCTCAATTGATGGTATACAAATCAAAGAACTCACTCAGGCAGGGTTAACCTGGTTACGTACCAACCAACAGACCGTGAACGCCCTTAATGTTTTTCCGGTGCCTGATGGCGATACCGGTACCAATATGGTTCTCACCATGCAATCCGCCTACGATGAGATTGCCAATTCACCAGAAATGAAAGCAGGAAAAATGGCACATGATCTGGCGCATGGTGCGTTAATGGGCGCTCGCGGCAATTCCGGTGTGATACTCTCCCAAATTTGGCGTGGTTTTTCACGCGCACTGGATGGGGTAGATATTCTTGACGGTCCCGCTTTGGCTCGAGCTTTCGATGAGGCTCAAAAGACCGCTTATAAAGGCGTTGTACGTCCAGTAGAAGGCACAATTTTGACCGTCGCCAAGGATATGGCTCTGGCTGCCGAAACCGCGCTTGAAAAAACTCAAGACCCTTATGAGATCCTGGATTTCATAGTTGAAGCGGCTGACGCTTCTGTGCAGCGTACACCAGAACTGCTCAAAGTGCTCAAAGATGCCGGGGTGGTCGATTCGGGGGGTAAAGGCTTGTTCTATATTTTTGAAGGCATGCAGCGCCATATTAAGGGATTACCTCTGGACGAAGCGCTCTCAACCGTCCAACCGTTAGCCGCGATGCAATTGGATGAATCTTGGGATGAAATTGAACCTGGCCAGGATTTTGAAGTAGTGGTCGATTTCCGCCCCTCTATCCCTTTGGATTTACAAAGTTTTTACTACGAACTGGAAAAAATGGGCACTTCGATTCAAGTGGGTGAGGGTGACGGCATGTACCGCATGCACATCCACGTGCCCACAGAAAGCCGCTATGAGCCTATCGATTATACAATGTCATTGGGCACCATCACCAAAGTACACATGGAAAATTTACTGGCCCAAATGGAAGAGATTGAACAGCAATCGGGTAAAAGCAAGTTTAAACTCACCCCTGTAGACCCCGGGCAAATCGCTGTCGTCGCGGTGGCTCCCGGACCTGGCATTGCGAGGGTTTTCGCCAGCCTTGGCGTAGCTGCTATTATTGAAGGTGGGCAAACCATGAACCCCAGTACCCAAGAGATTATCGGTGCCTTTGAGAACCTGCCCACCGACAAAGTCATCATCTTGCCCAACAACAAAAATATTTTCATGGCAGCTGAAGCTGCCAAAGATGTCACTGTTAAAAGTGTTGCTGTGATCCCTTGCCGCACTATCCCCCAGGGATTGGCCGCAATGCTGCGTCTGATACCCAATGGGGATTTTGATGAGGTCGTCACAGAAATGGAAACTGCCATCAGCGAGGTTGAAACTGGCGAAATTACCATCGCTACTCGCAGCGTGGAAATCGACGGAGTGGAAGTCAAAGAAGGGGAGATTATCGTGCTCCATAACGGCAAACTGGTATTGTCAACCGACACTCTCGAAAAAGCCTGCCTGGGATTGTTAGAAGAAGCTCACGCTGAATATTTCGAACTGGTGACGTTATTCTCTGGCGCGGATACCCCTCACCCCGAAGTGATCCGCATCGTAGATGCTATTCGCAATGCTTATCCTGAACTTGAAGTCGAAGTACAGGAGGGTGGGCAACCACACTATCAATTTATTGTTTCTATCGAATAGCCAGCTTTCGGCATCAAAACGTTCTAACATCAAAACTGTCACGAGAAATAACTCCCGTGACAGTCTCAGACTCTGCAATAGATTGGGATACTAAACCATGAGCACAGCCATCGTTACGGACAGTACCGCCGACATTCCCATAGTGCTAGCAGAAAAGCTCAATATCAAAGTTGTTCCAGCAATTTTGATGATGGAGGGGCAAAGCTTTGAAGATGGGCAAGGTTTCACCCGAGAGGAATTTTACAAGCTTTTACCAGAGATGAACCCGCTTCCTACGACGGGTACGCCTTCTGTGGGTGCCTTCGAAAGTGTTTACCAAAATTTACTTGATCAGGGTATTCAACAAATCATATCGATTCATGTCGCCAGCTTACTCAGTGGTATATACACAACGGCTAATATCGCAGCCCAAAGCTTCGGTGAACGCGTCCAAGTGATCGACAGTGAGTCACTCAGCATGGGATTTGGTTATCAAGTTATCGCTGCTGCCGAATCTGCAGTTCAAAATACACCTCTAGAGAACATCATCAACCAAATCAAAAACACTCGCAAAAATACACGCCTCATCGCTATGCTTGATACCCTCGAATATGTGCATCGCAGTGGTCGAGTTGGCTGGGCACGCGCCCGCATTGGTTCACTGCTGCGCATCAAACCCTTCATTGAAGTTAAAGATGGGCAAGTATTCAGTTTGGGTCAAGCCCGGACCCGTCGAAAAGGCATTATCCAACTCCGCAAGCTGCTGCACGAACAAGGTGATCTTGAGCGGTTGGCCATTCTGCATACCAATGCTGAAGATGAAGCTCAATCTTTTTTAAAAACTATCGGGTGGGAAATTCCTTCTGACCCATTGGTCGTTAATGTAACAACCATCATTGGCACACATGTGGGACCAAACGGCTTAGGCTTTGCGGCGGTACTCAAGTAAAATCTCCCCGACCAGAAATTAACATGCTTCAGTAAATAGTCTAATTTGTGATCGAGAAGGGCATAACTGGTAAAATAGGCTCAATGAAACCATCCATCGAAAAACTCCAAAAATTTTTCCGGCTTGAAGCCGGCCGCAACTACGATGACAAAGCCGTCATGGGCGGATTGCAAAGCATGTTAGCAGGTTGGGAACTTGAAGCTCGAGCCGATGAAATACCTGAAGATTTGATTCAAGCAGTTGTTATCCGCTTACGTGATTACCAGCGATTAAGTGAAGCATCTCGCAAAGAAACCCTGCATGGAATTTGGGCGCGCGTCCAAAGGGAGACCGGCGCACAAGGCATTGAAGCGACAACTACTCCTCAAGCTGACAATTCATCCGAAGCGATGCCGGAAACACCTCCCACCTCCACTGAACCTGAGAAGGAAGCAGCCCCAGAACCCCTGCCTGAGCCCACGGAAGAAATGCAACCAGAGCAGGTATCAAGTGCGGAAATCGCACCTTCACCCAAAGAAAAAGCTGAACCAGAAGTTCAGCAGCCAGCCTCAAAGCCGCCGGAGCGTGAACCTCGCCCCGAAGGTCCCAGCGCGGCCCTAAACGCCAGCGTCACGGTTCTGCCTCGCGTGGGCGATCGCAAGGCTAAAACCCTCAATCGTATCGGTATCCAAACATTGGGTGATATGCTTTATTATTTTCCCCGGCGATATGATGATTATAGTCAACTCACCCCCATCAATCGATTAAGATATAACGAAAAGACTACGATCATCGGAACGGTACAGAGTGTCAGTAGCCGCAAAATCAAGGGAGGTAAAATCACGCTCATAGAAGCTGTGATTAGTGATGGCAGCGCAGCCTTACGGGTAACCTGGTTCAATCAACCCTGGATCACTCAAAAACTGCGCAAAGGATTACAGATCGTAATTTCAGGGAAAGTAGAACAGTATCTCGGACGCCTGACGATCAACAATCCCGAGTGGGAAATGCTGGACCGCAAAACGCTGCACACAAACCGAATTGTTCCCATCTACCCGCTGACTACAAAAATTACCCAACGGTGGTTGCGCTCCCAGATGGACCAGGTGGTGAATTATTGGGCACCCCGCGTAGTAGACCCATTACCGGAACCCGTTTTAGACGGTGCCGACCTGATCAGTCTGAGCGAGGCACTGCGCCAGGCACATTTCCCTGATTCACAAGAAGCGTTATTGGCTGCCCGTCATCGACTAGCCTTTGATGAAATTTTCTTATTGCAATTGGGCGTCATTCGCAAAAAACAATCGTGGGAAGAACGGTCTGGGCGTGTTTTCGAGGTATCGGATGATTGGTTAGAAACGCAGCTTGACCGGTTGCCTTTCCAGCTGACCGGCGCACAACAGCGTTCCCTAAAAGATTTACGCACAGATCTGGTATCCGGCCAACCCATGAACCGCCTGCTGCAAGGCGATGTTGGATCCGGTAAAACCGTCATAGCAGCAATGGCTGCTGCCATCATCTCCAGGGGCGGCGCACAAACCGCTTTGATGGCCCCCACCAGTATTTTGGCCGAGCAGCATTTCAAAAATCTGGTTGCAATGCTGGCACAGGAAGGTAGCGATCTGCCCCCCGAACAAATCCGTTTGATGGTGGGGTCCACACCGGAAGCCGAGAAAGCTGAAATTCGGGCCGGATTAGAATCAGGCTGGATAAAGATCATCATTGGAACCCATGCATTAATTGAAGACCCGGTGATTTTCAGTGATCTTGAACTGGTAATCATTGATGAACAACACAGGTTTGGCGTCGGTCAGCGGGCCCGGCTGCGAGCTAAAGGGGAAAATCCTCATCTTTTGGTCATGACTGCTACTCCCATCCCACGCTCGCTGGCGCTATCGGTTTATGGGGATTTAGATTTGACAGTTATCGATGAGATGCCTCCAGGGCGCCAAACGACTGACACTCACGTACTCGAGCCTCGAGAAAGAGAACGCGCTTACCGGCTGGTCGATGCTCAAATTAAAGCCGGACACCAAGCTTTTATCATTTATCCCCTGGTCGAAGAAAGCGAAAAGAGTGATGAAAAAGCCGCTGTCGAGGAACACGCTCGATTGCAAGAAGATATTTTCCCAAATTATAAATTGGGCCTACTCCACGGACGGCTGCGCCCTTCTGAAAAAGAAGAAGTTATGGGCCAATTCCGGGATGGCGATTTTCAGATTCTGGTATCAACCTCGGTCATCGAGGTTGGCGTAGATATCCCCAACGCCACTGTGATGCTCATCGAGGGCGCGCACCGCTTTGGATTAGCACAACTCCACCAATTCCGTGGCCGGGTGGGCCGCGGCGGGGCGAAATCATATTGCTTGCTGATTCCCCAAAACGACGAGGCGACAGAAAATGAACGCCTGAAAGCCATGGAAGCGACCAATGATGGTTTTGAACTGGCCGAGCGCGATCTTGAACAGCGCGGTCCTGGCGATTTCTTAGGCAAACGTCAATCCGGTTTCTCAGAACTAAAAATGGCGAAGCTCACCGATGTCAAATTGATCGAGAAAGCCCGTCGCGAGGCCATATCACTCTTTGAGCGTGATCCATCACTGGAACTTCCCGAACACCAATTGATCGGCGAAGCGCTGGAACGTTTTTGGAACGCTGAAGAGGGAGATATCAGCTAATGTCGCGAGCGATCTTCCCCGGCACATTCGACCCCATCCATTATGGGCATATCAATATCGCCAAACGGGCAGCGCGCATCTTCGATGAGATTATCGTCGCGGTCTTTGACAAACCGCTCAAATCGCTCCTGTTCCAACCTGAAAAAAGGATGGAATTAACCCGACAAGCTTTTGCGGATGTCGACAAAATCCGCATTATGGGTTACAGCAGTCTGACTGTGGATTTCTGTAAAAAGGTGGACGCGCGGGTGATTGTGCGCGGTCTGCGGGTTTTCTCTGATTTTGAATACGAGTTTCGCATGGCGCTCGCAAACCATCGTTTAGCGCCAGATTTAGATATGATTGCCTTTATGACGCACGAAGAATTTACTTTTCTTTCGAGCAGCACCGTCAAGGAAATCGCGGCCTTAGATGGCGATGTCACCAGCATGGTGCCGCCTTTTGTGCATCAGGCTTTGATAAAGCGGTATCAAGAGTTGGCAGGATCTTAATTGAATTTAGATCCTTGTGATAATTCGTGGGTTGGAGGCTTTTCACTGAAAATCAGACAAACACCTCCATAACGAAATCCTAACCGGGTTATTCTCAACGAACCAATCTTGACTTTTTTAGATCAACCGTGTAATCTTGGATATAAAATTGCAACCAATTAAGAACCTGTCCGAAATTTGAGAATAGGATATGTTGTCGAGGTGGTGAAATCACCCCGACAACATACCTTGAAAAATTTCCGGATAGATACTAAATCAATTCTCGTTTAGTTTTATGTGCTGTTGAGGGAGAAGCTCTATGGACATCTTACATCTGGTCGACCGATTGGAAGAATTATTCAATGAAAGCCGCCCTATCTGGTTTACGCATAATGTGATCGTCGATGAAGATCGCATGCTTGATCTGATCGACCAAATGCGGGTGGCGATCCCAGATGAAGTAAAAAAAGCCCAGCAAGTCCTCTCCCAACGGGATCGCTTGATGGCCCAAGCTCAAGAAGAAGCAAACCGCACCTTATCTTTAGCCCGCGAAAAAAGCGAAGGGCTCGTTGAACAAAGTGCAATTGCCGAGGCAGCTCGTATCCGTGCCCGTGAAATCGAACAAGAAGCCGCGATAATCGCTGAGGAAACTCGCCGGGAAGCCGATGTTTATGTAATCGAAACACTTACTCGTCTGGAAAATCAATTGGAAATTTCGCTAAATCAAGCTAGAAATGGTATCCTGGCCTTGAGGAGTGTATCTCAACCACCAGAAGCTTTTACCGAAGAACCGCCAGATAGTGACGAAGAAAATGAGTTGGATGAGACCTGATAAAATCTGCCCCCCGAAAAGGGGGGCTTTTTTTAGAATAAGTATAATGAATAATTAAAACACTTTGAAGATTTTTAAAAACTTTATCTTTCTCGTTTTGTAAAGCGTCGCTCGATGATTCTATCTACCATTCCTGGGAAGATGACGCTCAACCAAACCGTAGGTCGCATTAATCCAGGGATAATGACAGCTCGATACGGTTTTCTAACCACCCGTAAAACAGAATACGCTACATCCTCAGCAGTCAACTTCAGAAAGCGGGGAGTGCTGACGTTCGTTTTCCGTTTGATGCCTGCTTTATCGCCAAATTCGGTTGCTACACCTCCGGGATAGATGCCGGTTACTTCGATCCCATGGATGCTGACCTCTCTCCGAAGGGCCTCTGTAAATCCCCGTAAACCGTATTTTGTAGCCGCATATACGCTATAGGTGGGGGTAGCGATGAGACCCGCAATCGAGCCCATATTGATGATATGTCCCCGCTTGCGTTCGATCATATGCGGTAGTACGGCCTGGGCAGTCTGGATAAGGCCTGTCAAATTGACCTGAATTTGCAAATCAATATCTTTTTGGGGATCGAGTTTTTCCAACCAATCCAGCCGGCCAAATCCGGCATTATTTAATAGCACATCTATTTGTCCAAAATGATCCAAGGATTTTGAAACCGAACTCTCAATTTGATCCAGCCGTGAGATATCCGTTGATACCACAAAAGTTTCTCCACCTCCTATCAGGATTTCGTTTGATAAAGCCTCTAGTTTTTCCTGACGGCGTGCCGCCAGTACAATGCGATACCCTTCTGAAGCAAATAATTTCGCGGTGGCTGCGCCAATCCCAGATGAGGCACCAGTGATTAGAATAACAGGGGAAGTGGAATTTTTTTCAGCCATTATGAATTTCCAAATTGCTTTTGAAACACGCCCTGTGCGGCGTTGTATCCATAATCAATCAACTCCGCAGAATATTCATCGTAATCAATAATTCGAGCTACAGAAAAGAAATCCTTAGGGGCTACAATAGCTACATCCACTTTGCGATAATGCAGATCAGTGCTGCCAGCCTTGCGTTCCAGATCGGCAAGGTCATTATAAATATTAATCAGATTCAGGCGTTCGCGGAAGGAGGCCAATAACATCCAATCCAGCATCCAGGTGATGGCATCATCGAAGGAATCTGGCAATTCACTGGCACGCTGCGGTGGAGTCTCCCCCGTTTCCCACCAGGGCGTCATCAAAACTACCACCACTTCCATCGGGATTTCGGGCGGTTTATCCCGCACGGCATCTAAAGCAGCGCCCATAGGCGTATTCGCAACCAGAGCACCATCCCAGTAAAAGGCATTTGTTTCGGCATCGTGGGTCCAGGGATACACCAAGGGGATGCTGCAACTAGCAATTATACGGCGTAGGGAGATCCCTTTGTGAACATCTGGACGAGTTTCTAGCTTTCCATTTTTTCGATGATAAATCGATTTATTGCTAAAGATCGCCCGTTCGCCCGTTTGAACATTGGTGGCTGTAATCATCAACGTAGCGGGAACATCGGCAAGTTTTTGCTCATCCAGTTGAAACTTATCTTGGAGGGTTTGTAACAATGGGCCAGTATCGAGCAGGTTAATCCAACGGCCAATTAACCAATCTGCCAGCCACTTCGGCAGGAATGGCAAGGGTGGCCAAAATTCTTTTGGAATTGGGGAGGTAGCTCGATTTTGCGCTACCTGTGGTAAATTAACCCCGATCATAGATTTGAGTACTCGCCTTGCGATCCAGCGAGAAAAAAGCTTCATCCCCGGCGGTAAACCCTGGATGTCATGTTCGCGCAGACCCAGCCAAATTTCTTCCAACCTCTGAGCGGACATTCCCTGCACGATGGCAGCTCCATTGACAGCCCCGATTGAGGTTCCCACCACAATATCGGGCATCCAAATTCCTTGATGATCTGCATCCACCCCTGTTTTTTGGGCTTCCATCAAATATTTGTAAACCCCAGCGTGGAAAGCACCCCGTCCGCCACCTCCCGAGAGAACCAATGTCCGGATCGGCTGCATCATCAACCTCCTCAATCTATGATGCACTGATTATCACAAACTATAGCTTACCGGTCAAACCTATCATTCTGATAGGCCATCATTTGTGAAAGTATGCAATTAAAAGTTTATTTCACGAAACCAAGATGATTCAAGGTCTTTCTTCAGGGACAATTAAATCTACCGGCGGGCCGAAACAACTCTCATTGGCCTTGCGTAATCGTAGTAATCCCCTGCGCAAAAAGACTTCATCTGGTTTAGATTCCCAAGTATAGACTACACAAGTACCCGCAACTTTATCGTGCCAGCCCTGACAACTCCGACTAAACAATATCCAGATGAATCCAAAGAATAGAGGAATAATCGAAACGATGTAGCCCAAGTAGCGCAGCGTGGCGCGCATAATGCCAATCCGGCCACCTTTCAAAGGGACTACTTGCAATCCCATAATACTTTTGCCAATCGTGCGGTTTGCTAGTGTCAAAAAGAAGACATGATAAAGCCCTACTCCAACAACGAGGGTAATCCCTCGTAACACAAATTCATCATTGGAATTGAACAAAAGCTCAAGTTCTTCCGTCATTCCTAAAGCTTCTAAGACATCCTGGATACTCAATAAATCAAGTGTTGTGTTAATCAGCCACCAGATGACAGAGATGCCAACAATCACGATAATTGTATCGATAGAGTAGGCAATCAGCCGGCTCGTAAAACCGGCATATTGGCCCAGATAATTCTCTTTTGATGTTTCCATTACAATTCCTCGTGCCTAATATCTTGGATTTTCCAGGTAGCTTGCTCTTGCACAGCAGAACTGGGAGGCGGCAATAAATAACGAGGTTTTCGTCTGAGAATGTAGCGGACTAAACCTTCAAAGAAATAATCTCCACTAACCGAGATCGCTCGTACCTGGGCAAGAATTTGATTGGCCAAACTCACACTTTGCTGCTGGATTAACTCCTCAAGGGCTGGGTTCTGCGCCATATAATTGATCGACTGGTCTACCGTTGAGGTCGTTGCCTGTTGAGCCAATTCTCGGCTGTAAATCTCCTCTTCACGCCCACGTTCAACCCAGCGATCAATTTCAGATTGACCGCGATCTACCAGATGATTGACACTTTTTTGAGTTGGATTGATTATCCCAAGTTTTTGTATTGGGCGAAATATAGGGTTAGTGATTTTCAAAGCGAAATTTCCAACCTGCTTCGCAGCTGAAAACCCTTTTTCTAAATTCTCTTCCCCTTCAAAAATCAACCCGATTAACGCGTGCCGGAGCTTGACTTTGTTCTTCAATGGAGGTAACCCAACATTTGGTGGAGGTAATGTCTCGGGTAGGGGATCAAACTGTAGATCCGGTTGAGCACCTTCCACAACAACCAGGGAATCTTCGACTACAGGTTGATCTTCCCAACTGCGCAATTGGTCATCCAAAAGTTCCGATCCCCACAAAACGGCCCCGACCAACAACCGAGTGAGTGAACGCAAAGGTCGGAAACTCTCAGTATTTTTTCCTTTAGTCATAAAAGGATTGTACCACTCTTGTAATTCCTTCTTAGGGCGTTTGAATTTGGATTTTCACTGCTAACTCATTCTCTAAAAACTAACAAACATGCAGTTGTCCATCCTCATCCTTGAATCAAAAGCAATCTTAGCAATTTAGGGTAAAATAGTCAGGAATTTATATAATTAAAATAATTTAGGTTCTGAAGGAGATTTTATGACAAATCAGATGGGTATCCCAAGTAATTACGGATTAGAGAATCATCGGCTATCTAATTTAAGGATGATCTATTGGACACTCTCCACCCCCCCATTGATCGAATATATTGTTGCCCGGCGAGAGGGAATTCTCTCTACCTATGGAGGCGTGGTCGTCCGCACCGGTCACCACACTGGCCGTTCTGCAAATGATAAATTTACTGTGTTGGATGATGTCACTGGAGACCTAATCTGGTGGGGCTCCGTCAATAAATCTATCAGCCGCGAGGGTTTCGACCGCTTGTTTTTGCGTATGACAGCTTATTTTCAGGGGCGAGACGTTTTCGTACAAGATGTGATTGCGGGTGCGCACCCAGATTATTCTATGCCGGTACGGATCATTACATCCACAGCCTGGCACAGTTTATTTGCCCGCAATATGTTCATCCGGCTAAATTACGAAGACCATGCCGCACATGTACCCCAATTTGTGGTAATGCACGCCCCTGGTTTCCACGCCAACCCCGAAGAAGTCGGCACCAATTCCGAAGCCTTCGTCGTGGTCAATTTTGAACGTCGAATCGTATTGATTGGTGGTACCAGCTATGCCGGTGAAATTAAGAAATCCATCTTTACCGTACTAAACTATTATCTGCCACAGCGTGGTGTTTTACCCATGCACTGTTCGGCCAATGTCGGCCCCGATGGTGATACGGCCATCTTCTTTGGTTTATCTGGTACTGGTAAAACTACACTCTCATCAGATCTGACCCGCAATATGATCGGTGATGATGAACATGGTTGGACAAATGATGGGGTTTATAATTTTGAAGGCGGTTGCTACGCCAAAACCATCCGATTAAGCAAAGAATTAGAACCGCAGATTTATACAGCTACCCGAAATTTTGGTACGATCTTAGAAAATGTAGGGATCGACTCAAATACCCGGCAGGTAGATTTTAATGATGCAACCTTTACAGAAAACACCCGCGCATCATACCCATTGAAGGCAATTCCTGAGGTAGTACTGAATGGTCGGGGAGGGCATCCCAAAAATATCTTCTTTTTGACAGCTGATGCCTTTGGCGTGCTGCCGCCTCTGGCGAAACTCACCCCCGAGCAGGCTATGTATCATTTCATTTCAGGGTACACATCAAAATTAGCAGGTACGGAAAAAGGGTTGGGCAAAGAACCCGAAGCAACTTTCTCAGCTTGTTTTGGTGCTCCCTTCCTGCCTCTGCACCCCAACTTGTATGCAGAAATGCTAGGTGAGAAGATCAAAACCCACAAATCAAATGTCTGGTTGGTCAACACCGGCTGGACAGGAGGTGCCTTTGGCGTGGGTGAGCGCATCAAATTACCTTACACTAGGGCGATGGTTAAAGCCGCTTTGAATGGTGACCTGAATAAGGTGGCTTTCCGAACCGATCCCCTCTTTGGATTACATGTTCCGGAAGAATGCCCTGGTGTTCCAACAGAGGTGCTCGATCCCCGTTGTACCTGGGAAGATGAAGCCGAATATGACCGGCAAGCCAATGCACTGGTCGCTCGCTTCAAAGAGAATTTCAAACAGTTTGACGGCGAAGTGGATGCGAGCGTCATCAAGGGAAGCCCGTAACCAAATAGTAAAATCAAAAACAGAAAAACTCCCGGCCAAAACACACTGTCGGGAGTTTTGATTTAATGATGAAAATCAAAGACTAGAGATCAGAGATACTTTTTTGCCAATCTCCAAACGTATTTACCATGCTAAATTGAATGGATAAATGATTAGGATATATCAGCGATCAATAGTGGTGTGGGGGCAAATTGAGCGCTAGCTCCGAGAAATTTCGGGGATAAGTTTATCTCTGCCTGGCAAATACATCCATTTAGGTAAATCGATTTTATTTAGCCATTCTCACCTGCAAGGCGCGCAATTTGGAGTGTGCAATAACGCACCACATCTTGTTTCTCAGCGGATAGGGCACTCTCTTCAATTTGGGCAATGCGTTCCACATCATTCATTGCCCGTATAATGCTGACCGGCACTTCAATATCCCCTTCAGTAAACGAACTTAGATATTCAATCGCACCAATCAAGAAATGGCGCATTTCGTCATCAGGTCGCGCGGTGCGGAAGAACTCTGCCAGGGCCGGAGAAAGTTTAGAACCACGCGCCAACACCGGAGCTGAATCCAGAGCTCGTGAGGTTGAGAACGCGTACAATGCAGTGGCAAGTTCTGTAAAACTTTGCACCCACTGAAAAATTGATTCTCCCATTACACCCCAGATCATGGCTCGCCAATGAGCAATTTGTTTGGGCTGTATCAACAATTTTTCAACTTCGGCCTGCCAGTCATCCGCAACTCGCCCAGAAATTGGCTGAAGGAAAGTATTGATATCTGTGTTGAACAGGTTTTCCTGTAACAACACCGCCAGATCGGGGCGCAGGGTAGGCAGCAAGTTTGGAATAAAGCCATCATTGATGAAGAAATCATTGACATCCAAGCCATGCCGCCGCAGAAGCTCTTGCTGGAAGAGCGATAAATAGTGATGCAGTGCATCACTATCTTCGCGCAGCGCCACAAAAGCCGAATTACCCGCCGGAAAGGCGTTTTCAATATGATTCAGGTACTCGCCGCGCCAATCCTGAAAAATGCGCAGAGTATTGAGAATTTCATAGATCGGCAAATAAGGCAGCAGGCGTTCAGCGACCATGCGTTCGCGCTCCGCCTCGGGGAAATTCTTGTGAGCGAAACGCTCCAAGGCTCGGAACAAGCCAGTAGTCAGCTGATTGATGCCCAGCACTGCAGTTTGCGATTTGTTATGCGCAATAGCCCGCAACATACTACCTTCTTGCGAGAGAGGGATGATTTTTGCAAGATTTGCAAGAATCTCCTGGCCTCGATCCACCCCAGAACTGGATTTTCGCCTGGAGGTTGGTCGATCCCGCAGTTGCGGCAACGAGCGGCCGATGAAATACGTAATCACATGAATACCCACCACATCTTCTTCGCGCCCATAAAGAATGTGACGGAAATTTTCTGTCAACTCGATCAAAAAATCCTCAAACAAAGGCTCTCTCGTCCCAATGGTCAATCGTTCCAATTCATGCAGGCTGCGGCTCTGAGCACCCAATCTGCTTTCGGCAATGGTTTCGGCAGCCCGAATCAAATCTTCCCGATGGCGGTACTGTGCTTCTCGGACGTGGTTCTGCAAACCCACAAAATCACGCGCCCGCAAAAAACGCAAATGTTCAGAGACATTGCTTTGATAGGTGCGTAAATCCCCACCTAAGAAAACACCCTGCAACGGCGTCACGGCATACGCGGTGCTCTTGCGAATTGCAGCTGGCAGATTAGCCGCAAAACGGCGGCGGTCTTCTTCTGTCTTACCGAAGGCAGGTTGACCGGCAACGCTTGAATAATAGCCTCCCTGTCGCTGCATCGGTTCACCGCTACCTAATTTGATGCGTACAGCGTCCACAACACCGTGTTCGGCCAACCATGAATGCGTATCGTATTTGGCTTTGCGGTAGAGATGAGCTGCATTAGCTTGTCCCATCTGCTGACTCAAATCGGACCCCGCAATAAAGACTTCGGAAATGATTTCTTTGAAACGTTCCTGCGAAGTTTGGGCTGTATGCCTGCTCTGGGTGGCGTAATCCCATACCCGGTCCAAATATGGGCGAATATTGCTAACCGTTTCAAGTTCTTCAAAAAGGGGGATCAACCAAACCGGTGGGAGCTCCGCTGGAGAAAGATCCCGGCGCATCTGCTCAGCCTGATTACGCATCTTACGGTCGAGGGCAATCAACGCCTCCGGTTTTGTGGATAAACTGATCTGCAAACCCAGCGTCATGCCAGGGTTACCGTACTTTCCGGCAATAGTATTGATCTCGTAAATATTGTAGGCCGTGGTATCAATGGCAAACGGATCGCGCGCTGTAATCAACCCCTGGTTAATGCGCGGGGTCAATACCATCCGCTTCAAAATATCGCGGTACCCGAGCACCTCCCGAAGGAATGGCTCAACTGCCCGATGGTTCTGAAATTCGGGAATCAAGGCGAATAATTGTTTCCGCAGTTCTTTATTCAGCCTGAAATAGAACTCCAACGTTGACCGGCGCTGATCTCGCAGTTCAATCATTTTTCGCTCATAGCGATCGTTGTGCTGCCAGAGGACACGTGCGGGATCGCGGCGCAGATGCAGCCGCGTGGCCAGGCGTTGGAAAGGAGTTGCTTCCACCGAAAACGGTAAAATACCCCGATAGCGCTGTTCCAATTGATGGGTGAGGGTGGTAATTTCGTTCAGCAGTCTGGTAAAACGCTGATTATGCTGCGGCAGTATATCGAGTTCAGTCTTGAGATCAGGTTGAATATGGATACCTGGTGCGATCTGTTGCAGTTGATTCAGGATGCGTGTCATTCGGCGCACATTTTCCATAACCACAGCGGCCACCAGGCGATGACCTTGCCCGGAAGGACGATTACTACCGTCCCAATCGCTCCAAAACGAGAGGAAAGGGGAGAAACCGGTATCGGAAAACAATTCGGCAAATTTTTCACCGGCAATCAGCGTATCGATATCCAGTAAAATTTCATCCACTTCTTGCTGGGAGTTGATGGCGACATTCAGCCCCAGATACTCTTTGAGCAAGGCTTCGGCAGCGGCTTCGAACTGGGGCAGGGTGATGGTCTCTTGGGTAATCAGGTTTTGGATAACGGCATCAAGCGCAATCTCAGCCTGCAAGGAAAAAACCTGGGTGGGATGCACTGTCCGGTCGTAAGTGCGCAACCGAAATTGCTCCTGACGGTTCGGGAGCGAATCCTTCATAAACTCCTGTGCCAGGCGCTCGGTCAGCCACTGGCCGCGGTCATCCTGTGCCCGGCGCAGCAACTCATCATAAATAGCGGACCGATCCAGCAGCCGGTTGCGGAACACAGCTAAACGCTCCGGAAGATAGGTTTGCATGAAGCCGCGTTGTAATTCTTGGCTGTCAAGCAGCGGAATTTCCACCAATCGTTTGCAAATGCGGCTGCGCTCGCAAATTTGAAGTAACTCCCGCCCAAAGGAATCCCACGCCCGCAAAAGATCAACGGAACGGTTACGGCTGCGCTCTGAAACCTGGAAAACAATCGGCTGACGGTTATATTGTGCATCTTCCTCTGCAATCAGGCGATTCAGGTCAATCAGCAAACGGCGAGTTTTGACCAGCTGTGTATCTGCATGATCCTTACCACCCAGAGTCAGGCGGAAAGTAGTCCGACCAGTTTCAAACCCCTTTTCAGTGCGCGCAAAAGTAGAGAGGGGCAGCATCCCGATGCCCTCGCGGGCTAGGGAGGAAGCCAGCCAGTCCAGGGACAGACCCGCAGGCAGGCGGTCCACTTGCAAGAGTGGATACAGACTCCCTGTAGGAGGGATGATTTTCAACCCAAAGGGATTACGATCCAACGGGAGATTTTCGACGGCAGACAGAAGTGCTTCTGTGCGTTCGTACAAAATCGAATTGCGCAGATGCCAAAAAGCACGCGTGGCTTGCATATTACTGCGGTAAAACAGATAACTGACACAAATAGCTGTAAGATTAGGCTGGATGTGCGCATTCAGGGCGTTAAAACGCTCACGAATTAGCTGCTCCCGGATTTCAATAACTGCCAGTCTGGCCCCTGCATAGCTATCCGTTTTGGACATGGAATGGACCGAAATAACCTTGTCGGCTTGTGCTTCAGAGATGGCCCCATGACGGACCAGATCAGAGGCAATCTGCCGAACAGTTTTGATTTCGGGCAAATCGCGCACAGGGGCGACGTTCTGATAAGCCAAATCATCAATCACGTAAATATTATTTTGCAGACAGTAAGTGATCAGGCGGCGGATATCGGCATCGTCAAAAATCTGGCCGGTAGCGTTATGGGGATTGTTGACCGCAACTGCGCCGCGCTGCGGCCAGGAAGGGTCTTGTTCGCAGATTTGTTCAACTTTTGCGATGATGGCATCGACATCTAACCCCAGGGATGCAGATAGCGGTACGGTATAGGTTTTTAGGAAACATTGCTCGTAAGACCAGCTCAAATCAGGGATTAGGACTTCAGAAATACCGCAATGAAAACCCAGGATGCTCAAAGCCGTGCGAGATGATCCGCTGACAACGGTGCAGGCTTTGGCTTGATACTGTGGCTGGTGTTTAACGAATGCTGCCAAAAAACTGCGCAGAAGAGAGTCAATCCATTTGGGATCATGAAGATTCTGAACCAGTAAATCTAGAACCTCATCGGCTTTTTGTTCGGTAAATTCATCAAAGATGTATCCCTTCCAGGTTTGCTGGATCTGCCGGGCACGCGCGTCTGCCTTTTTACTGAGCACATCTAAAGAACGAGACAACCTTTGGGCACGCTGATCCACCAATTTTTCCAGTCGCTGTTCCGTTCGTGCCGCTAAATCGGGCAAAACTGTCTCAGCGGAAATGCCTAAGGATAGGCCTTCAAAAGCAGGTTTTGCATCCGGTACATCATCAGGGATTTGGCGGCGAAGTTCAGCCAGATTTTGGTTGACTAAATAATCGAGGAATTCAGCTTCAGTGGCGGATGGGGTTCCCTTAAGATTGAAATGCACATTCTCGATCACATTCAGAAAATCGGCGTTGCCAGCGATGAACACCACGGAGAGGCTGTGCAAACGTTCTGTAAAGATGGCAGGGGTGAGCAAGCGAATGACACGCTGTACTAGCTTGGCTTCACGCGTGAGCGAGAGATGATTGGGCTCATTATTAGCTTCGATGAAAAAGAGCGGTTTTTCAATGCTCAACAGACGCAACTTCCGGCGCGTCACTTCATCAAGCGGACCGCCGATCAGTAGAAAAGTGGGCATATCCGGCTGATCATTTAGGAATTGCTCAATTTCGATCAGTGCGAAATGTTCATCCGCAGCCAGATCGTTGAACCGCAGATGTGGGATAGTTTTCAATTGGGGCTGGAGTGCGCACCGAAAGCTAAGGATACGCGCGGGTGTAATCGCTAAATAGGTTGACAGAGCGAACAGGATGATGCGCAGCATTTCATGAACACCACCCGTACCCAGGATGATTTCACGACTACCGGATTGTTCACCGGTGTCATATTGCAGCGGTTCTTGCTGGTTCTCCAACCAGGCACAAAAAGTATCAACGAGGGCATGGGGTTTCTTACGCGAATAGCCGCCTCTAGGCATGTAAGGCGCGCTTTTCTGGATCGTGCGAATAAAAAATTCTAGTTTAGGCCGGGCATCGTCCTGCCACCCTAAAAATTCTAAGAGGGCTTCGAGATCAGCATCGTGTAATTCTGCCCGGTGAATATCAATCCCCAGAACTGTGCGCAAAAATGCTGAGGTGAGTTGCGCATCTTGTACCGGGTTCCCAATGTGGAAATTGACACGCTCTTCATCAGGGATCGGGGCCGCGGCGGTTGATTCGCTGATCTCCGAGACGCGCGCCACGCGAATTGGCTTCAGGCGAAAAGCGGCTTGGGAATCAGAGGGAGATGTTTTCATGAAATTGGTCGATAATGGAACGCGGATGACACGGATATGCGCGGATTTTTTATAGCTCAACGAATATTAGAATTGAGTAGTTGCCATTCTTACGGACAAATTTCAAATTCTTTTTCCTATATTCCTGGTTTCCTTATATTTATTATCCGGGTAAATCCGTCAAATCCGCGTGAACCGTGCTCTAGCTTGATTCCTCAGATGCATTTTCTTGCTTCGTTGCTAAAGCCCGCCGCATCAAATTTTGAAAAACATCGAGCAGGTCAGAGCCTTGCTGTAAGTCTTGCGGCGCAAGGGAGACGATGGTGCGCGCGTTCTTTAATTGTTGGCTGGCTTCGGCTAGACGCGCGGCCTGTGGGGTGAGCATCAACAATTCGGGGCTGCTCTTGAGCACTTCCAGTTCATCACGCTCAAAGGCAAGACGCATACGGTTGCGCTCCAACTCATCTTCGAGACCCTTTTTAGCTAACACCGATTCTCTACCAAGCACCGTGCCCTTCAGCTCAAGTTTCTTCATCTCATGTTCGTGTTCCATGCGCGAAATTTCTTCATCGGCCTGGATTTTAGCCTTCGCAGCTGCCGAACGCGCCTGCTGGTTCAAGCGTTCGGTCTGCTCCAACAAACGTGCGCGTTCTTGCTGGCGCAACGCTTCGCCCACCTCCGGATCCGTTGGCTCCAAGGTTTGCACGGCTAATGAAATCAACTCAACACCAAATCTTTCCTGAATTAGAGTTGATCGTTCGGTCAAATAGCTCACAATTTCGGTAGATGAAAGCGAATGAATCTCGCATTTTTCGATGTATGCCTTGACCAGCCCTTGAAGCAGTACCTGGACTTCATCAGCAACGTGGGCGACAGCATCTGAATTCCAGCCCCCGATGCGAATCAATGAATCAATTTGGGTAAGCGACGGGGCAACTGAGCCAACTAATTTAATTCGCACTTCCAGGTTACCTAAAGCTGCGGCTTCAATAGTTAGGCGAATAGGGTGTGTGGTTCGTTCCAGGGGCAGGCTTAGATGCCGTGGGTAAACCAACCCTTTGCGAATTTTAATCTGTCCATCCGATTCGTATAACAACAGAAAATCCGGTTTTCGAACCCGGTATTCGAATAATAAAAACAAAACAAACAATAACAAAATTCCGACAATAACCCCAACGAGAACGCCAATTGTACTATCCATATTCGCTAACTCCTCGAATAATAATCGTGTAAAACGGTTTGTTGTTTGAAACACAACGAACCAGGGGCACCGCAAAACAACACAGAAATTATAATCAATCAATACCAAAATCAGTTCTTTTATTTTGGTATAAAAACACCCCGGGGTTCCGGGGTGTTAGTTTGCTGCTCTTACAGGCTTCGCTTAGCTCTACCTAATCAGACACGCGCCAACACCCCGATTCCAAGGTATTATTAGTATCAGTAGTGATTATCCAGCGCATGGCAAAAAGGCTTATCTGCATATTGGCGGAAACTATACCACTGGGATAGGTCGAAGTCAAGTGAAGTTTCCATAAATCGAAATTACTTGCGCCCTTTACTACGAATTGGTAGAATAAATAGACATCACAATATTGGTACTTAGTCACTCCAGGAGAAACTTATGGTAAATCCGATCCAATCACGCCATACAGATGAAATTCTAGCGCATTTACAATACCAAGGCACCAGCAACGATTGTGCGCCCTATACAACCGCGACCGTCGTTAATGCGCTGCGCGCCCAAAATCTCAATGGAGATGAATTAGCCCTTCAGATGAACAAACCTCGCTGGCGAGGCATCCTTCTCATTATTCGACGTATGCCTAACTCGGCAACTTTTCCCTGGGGAATTGTGGATGTATTAAAAGATTATAATTTGAAGGGACGCTGGTGGTTTCGGGTTCCCATATCATATCTGAAACCGGCACTCGCCAACGGGCATATTCTAATGCCCATTGTTGGAGAATGGCGGCCTAATACTTGGGCCCATGTAAAAACTCTGGTTGCCTGGGATCCAGACAAAGGTTGGGGATTTGCGGATACTCAATCCAGTTTAAAAAAGATTAGTTGGAACTCAGATTTAGTTTTTCAAAGAAGGTGGAATAATTACGCTCGTTTGATGGTCGAGATTGAAAAGCCCTAAATCATACATTCAATATTAGGAGGTCTCATGGATTTCAGTCTGAATGAAGAGCAGCATATGTGGAAGGATGTGGTGCATGATTTTGTAGCCCGGGAGGTCAAACCAAAGGCAGCTGAATTGGATGAAACGCATGAACTCAATTGGCCAGCCATCCAAAAAATGAGTCACTTAGGTTTGTTGGGACTCAATATTCCCGAAGAGTATGGCGGTGCTGGGGTCGATGCCATCAGCGCGGCGATTGCCATCGAGGAGTTAGGCTGGGGGGACGGGGGGACGGCCTTGACGATTGCCGCACACAATGGGTTGGGAACGGCACCCATCACCTTGTTTGGTACGGAAGCCCAAAAAGAACAGTATCTCCCCCCTGCAGCGAGCGGCGAAAGCAAACTTGCAGCCCTGGCTTTGACAGAACCCCAAGCAGGCTCTGATTTACAAGGAATCCAAACCCGAGCTGAGTTAGATGGGGATGAGTGGGTGATCAACGGCTCTAAAATGTGGATCACTAATGCTGGTGATGCAGACTATATCATCACATTAGTTAGAACAGATCCTACGGGTAGCTCCAACTCGATGAGTATGATCATCGTCCCCACCAATGTAGAGGGACTGCATGTTGGGCCACCAGAAAAAAAGATGGGACTTGGCGGCTGCCACAGTAACGCGATCACTTATGGAAATGTGCGTGTGCCCCAAGAAAATCTATTGGGAGAAGAAGGTCAGGGATTGCAGCAAACCTTACAAACCCTCGATGGGGGGCGCATCAGCATTGGAGCACTCTGCATTGGGATTGCCCAAGCCGCCCTGGAAGAGGCAGTCCGCTATGCAAAAGAACGGGAGACTTTTGGCCGGCCAATCGCGGCTCATCAGGCGATCCAATGGATGCTCGCGGATGCGGCTACGGAAATTCACGCTGCCCGGCTGATGATTTATCATGCTGCCTGGCTCAAAGATCAGGGGAAACCCTTCACTCAAGCGGGCGCGATGGCAAAGTTATTCGCATCTGAAATGGCTGAACGAGTTACTCGCAACGCCATTCAAATTCACGGCGGGTACGGATACAGCCGTGAATATCCGGTAGAACGAATGTATCGCGATGCCCGGCTGATGACCATCGGTGAGGGAACCAGCGAAGTACAGCGGCTGGTGATTGCCCGAAAGGTTCTGGAATCCATCACTTGAACCCATCTTTATAGAAAAATCTTACCAGTTAGGATAAAAAAATAAGGTTTCTGGGTATTTCCATGGGTAAGGTTGTCCGTGGGGGTTATGGTTATCAGCTTTTAAATTAGGGTGCTTCAGCCGCGACGGCAGACGATGACAATGCCCCCCATTGATCCATTGGCCAATAAACAAATAACGCTTTACCAATAATATTATTGATCGGTACAGTCCCCCAGCTACGCGAATCAGAGGAATTATTGCGGTTATCACCCATGACAAAGATTTCGTCCGCTGGAATTTCCCACTTTCCCTGCGCGCTGAAACTAACTCGAATATAAGGTTCTTGTACCAGCGCATCATTCACGTAGACTTTACCATTTTCAATTTTCACGATCTCACCGGGAAGGCCAATCACGCGTTTGACGTAGGGTTCGGGCGCTTCAAATGGAGGGTCAAACACAACCACATCGCCGCGTCGAACTTCACCCGTCTCGAACTTACCAAGATTGTAGGCCAATCTGTTGACTAAAACAAAATCACCAGGGAGCAGCGTCTCTTTCATGCTGACCGACTCGACTCGAATCCGCGCTGAAATAAAGTTAATAGCCCCAAACAAAACCAAGGAGATTACCAAAGTTTCGATGATATCTATTAACATCTGGCGCCAATTGCCTTCCCCTACAGGTAATGGCGCTGGATCTGGGAATATTTCAGACCGGAAATTTTCCACTGATTACTCCAATATAAAACGTGTGATAAAAGTATACCAATAAATCGACCAGGACAATCCATTTCAATTTTAGTTTTTGGGTATCTCCGTGGTAAGTAAGCTATATGGGGGAATTTTGCGTGCTCCACACGCAAAATTCTCCCACGGATTCCCTTAACTACGATAACTTCCAGAGACTCTCATTTTTGAAAGGACTTTGTCCAAATTACAACGTATCAACCGGAGGTGCGGTTCCGAGGTGATGCCCGGTTTCCGAGTTCGGATCGTTCCGCAACAACTGAACCGCATGGGGCAGCACTGGTAAAATCACTTCCAGATTTTCGCGGGCAGCTTTCGGACTGCCGGGTAAATTGACGATCAGCGTCTGTTTACGGATACCAGCAATGGCTCGAGAAAGCATCGCATGGGGTGTAATTTTCAAACTGGCAGCCCGCATCGCTTCAGATAATCCGGGGGCAGCACGCTCGATTACAGTTTGGGTTGCCTCGGGGGTAATATCTCGGGGGGCAAAGCCAGTTCCACCAGTCGTCAAAATCAAATCCAAATTTCCGTCATCTACCCAATTTAAAAGGAATTCCTGGATGGTTTCGAAATCATCGGGGATGATCTCAATTTTTGAAATCTCCCATCCTTGCTCCGCTATCAGCTGTTGCAAAATTGGACCTGAGGTATCTGGTCGCTCCCCGCCGCGAGGAACGGTCAGAAACTGTTATGACGCCTACGCGCAAAACCATAACTACTCTTCAACGCCCACAACCTGCTGCCAGGCTCCGTGAATACCATCTTCGGTGACTCCAAAATAAGTGCGATACCCTTCAGGGGTGCGCTGCACCAGGTCAAAATACACACTCTTCCCGCGTTTATGGCGTTGCAAAATACCCAGATCACCCTGCCACTTAATATCCGCCTTTAAAAGATCATCTGGCAATTTACTATAGCGCGTGATGGCCTGATGCCAGAGTTTCCGGGCTGATTTTTGTGTGACGTTTTTGACAACATTACCGTTGCGTAGATCGCGAACAGCATAATAAGGCACACCGCCACGTTCTTCAACAGAAACTATTTCGACACCAATACGAGGTTGAATATCTTCCTTTTTATCGGTGAGAATTCCAGCAGCGTTTTCTGAGGGGGGCGTAATCTTTGGAGTTTCCCTTCGTCCACGTAAAACCATCTCAACGATCTCATCTCGCACCGCCAGCCCAGTTTCTGCTTCGGTACGCAAATATATTTTGCTATCATCCACGGCATAAGGCGGATCATCCCCGCGGGGCACCAAAATTCGAACAATATGTTTGCCGTTCAGCGTATGCCCATCAATCGTGCAATTGAGCGGCGGATTAATGCGCTTCTCGATCTCTTTTTCTAATTGAGAAATAGCCTGTTCTGATGATTGCACCCCAGCAACTGCTCGGCGAGGATTATCTGTCAGACCAATATAAAGCGTGCCCCCATTGGTGTTGGCGAAAGCACAAACATCAGCGATGATCGCATAGAGCTTCCCGCCACGGGCTGTCATACCCTCGTGAAAATCTTGTACGATATTAGCACCTTCTTCTCGGGCAGCTTGTACAAAATCAAAAGCGGGTTCGGCCTTTTGTCGATGCGGGCGGGTGCGGGCAAAATCATTGCTGACAAAAAGGTCTTTCAAATCGTCATATGAAACCTTTTGTAGGCGTACATCGGTCGCACGTTCGCCAATGCCAAGATTTTTCTTGCGCTGAGGCTCAAGTTGAAGCCGATGAGCATCAGAACCTTGAATACAGTGCATACGCCGCGGATATTCTGGTTTGGTACCGCTGAAAAAAGTTTGGGTTGAACGCCGGCCTTTGGCAATATCGGTTACTTCCAGGGCATGCAGGTTGATGTCCTGGGTATATGCAATCTTGGTCTGGCCGCCGAATGGGAAGCCACGCATGGCCACTCCATTATTGGCGTTGGCATGTGCAGCGATCACTAAGCCGCCAGCTTCGTTAATTTCACGATAAGCTGTCAGGACGTCTGAGCTGGCGCCTACGGTGACGGAGCCTGCATCTAAATGGTCTGCTGGAATATTGAGGTTCAGAAGAATATGTTCGATCTCTCGCACCGGTTTATCGGGTGAGAAAATTCCCAAAATATGGAACCCGAAGGTTGCGGTAAACTCAAAGCCGGGCAAAACCAAAATTTTGGCAAGCAGCCGCCGGTACTCGGTCAGGCGCGTTTTCTCTTCAGGGAGGAGACGGTTTAACTTTTCAAGCAACTCCAACTGCTCTATTTCCTCTTGCATACGACGGTAACCTGCAACGGTATTGTGATCAGTAAAGGCGATCATATCCAAACCGCGGGCTTCAGCCTGTTTGAGGATATCCAAATATTCAACCTCGTCCTGCTGATAATCGCTGGAAGCAGGTGTGTGTAAATGTAAATCTATTGTGTACCACTGCATGGGGGTACGTCCACGTTTTTTAGTCACTTAACTCTCATTCATTGCAAACGGAGAAACATGCGTTCCTCCGCCGCATATATTAATTTTTTGATATCGTTTTTTTGATTAAATTCAGGAGATCTTCAGGCATATAGGGTTTCATCACGAAGCCGTCTGCGCCTGCTTCTGAACTCTCATGTTGAAAGTTCATCCCCGAAGATATGATCACACCAATTTCTTTTATCTCAAGGTCTGACCGAATTTCCTTTAACAAGTCAAAACCCGTAAGGTCATTAATCCCAAGATGCTTTAAATTTACATCCATCAGAATCACGTCTGGTTTTTCTCGCCGGACGGCCTGGAGTACATCTTCGCCCCCCTCAAAAGCCACGACCTCATACCCCTCAATCCCTAACAGGGTTTTTAGCAGGCCAATCATGGTGGCGTCATCTTCAATTAACATCACTTTCGACATAAGCTTTTCTCATTTCAGAATTGTTGGTTGATTTCTGGATCGACTACTGAATCCTCTTCAGTGGTTTCGATTTCTTCAGTTTTTGGTTTTCTCTTTTTTCGTTTTACCTTCTTTTTGGGTGCCGGAGACAGGGCTGCTTCAAGCACATCATCGACCGTATCAACGAAAATAAATTTCATTTTTTCTCGCACATCATCAGGCAGATCTTCAAGATCGGCTTCGTTGCGTCTCGGCAATATCACAGTCTTTAAACCTGAACGATGAGCGGCCAATACCTTCTCCTTGATGCCGCCCACGGGCATTACCTGACCGCGTAGCGTAATCTCACCTGTCATACCGACTTCGCAGTGCACAGGACGGCCCGAAGCCAGGGAGACCAGTGCTGTCGCCATTGTTACGCCCGCAGATGGCCCATCCTTGGGCTGGGCTCCTGCAGGGACATGGAGGTGCAAATCGGATTTTGTGAAAAATTCCTGGTCAAGGTCCAGTTTATCGGCCCGTGAACGCACATAGGATAAAGCTGCCCGAGCGGATTCCTTCATCACATTTCCGAGGGAGCCCGTTAATTGCAAGCCTTTGCCACCCGGCATGCTGGTTGCTTCGATAAATAGAATATCGCCACCTGTGGGTGTCCAGGCGAGGCCCGTGGCTACCCCCGGCATGGAAGTACGGGTAGCAATCTCTTCTGTGTCGTAAAAACGAGGGCGCCCCAAAAATTCGCGCACACCTTCAGGATCAACTACAATGGCTTCAGTATTCCCTTCAGCAATCCGGGTGACTACTTTCCGGCAAACCGCTCCAATTTCACGCTCAAGGTTCCTCACCCCAGCTTCGCGAGTATAAGAACGAATAATTACCTTGAGGGCTTTATCGTTAAAGGCCAACTCACCTTCTCGCAAACTATTCTCTCGCAATTGGCGTGGAATGAGATATCCTTTGGCAATTTCAGTCTTCTCACCCTCTGTGTATCCTGATAGTCGGATCACTTCCATACGATCGCGTAAGGGACCTGGAATATTATCGATCCAATTGGCGGTGGTAATGAACATCACCTGAGAAAGATCGTAAGCGACTTCGAGATAGTGATCGCGGAATTCAGAGTTCTGCTCAGGATCAAGCACTTCGAGTAACGCGGAGGCGGGGTCTCCCTGAAAACTGGTACTCAGCTTGTCAACCTCATCGAGCATAAACACCGGGTTGGTGGACTCAATACGGCGCAAGGCTTGCAAAATGCGCCCCGGTAAAGCGCCAATATATGTGCGGCGGTGGCCGCGGATCTCGGCCTCATCCCGCACTCCACCCAGAGAAATCCGAATAAATTTCCGCCCCATGGCTCGGGCAATCGAACGCCCCAAGGAGGTTTTCCCCACGCCAGGCGGCCCTACAAAACAGAGGATCACACCCTCCCGCAGGCGGCGAATTTCATCATCAAAATCTTCGGAAAATTCTTCGGCGCGCTCATGCCGCAATTTGCGGACGGCTAAAAATTCAAGGATACGTTCTTTGACATCATCGAGGCCATAGTGGTCTTCATCGAGGACGGTACGGGCGTTTAAAATATCTAAGTTATCCTCGGTAACCTCTGACCAGGGCAGTGTAACCAACCAATCGAGATAGGTGCGGATGACGCCGTATTCAGCCGCGGCAGTCGGCAGCCGCGCCAAGCGATCCAACTCCCGGCGGGCTTGTTTCTCAGCTTCTTCGGGCATCCCAGCTTTTTCAATTTTTTCGCGAAATTCATCGACTTCTGCCATTTGCTCATCCCCCTCGCCTAGCTCTTTCTGGATGGCTTTCAGCTGCTCACGCAAAAAATATTCGCGCTGCACTTTTTCGATCTCAGAGCGAGCCTCGTTCTGGACACGCTGCCCGATTTCAAGCATTTCAACCTCGTGCACCAGCAAGCTGACTAACTTAAGCAGTTTTTCACTCACCGAGTTCGATCTCTAATAAAGCCTGGGCATCTTCCAATTCAATGCGTTGGAAATTAGCAATTGTATAAACTGTTTGCAGGGGGCTTTCCAGGGCCGTTATCGATTCGACGAGTTCGCGAGGAATGGAAGGTACCATATCCGCAATGCGCTTAAAGAGTTCTCGTGCGTTCCGGGCCAATGCGTCGATCTCAATATTATCCTCAGCCGTTTCGGGGATGAGAAGAACTTCAGCTTTGAGGTAGGGATCGACCTCGGTAAATTCACCTAATTTAAAACGGTGCATTCCCTGCACCAGCAGCCGAATGGTTCCGTCGGGAGCGCGAAACATACGGTGCACAGTTGCAACTGTACCAACCGTGTATAAATCTTCGGGTGTAGGAGCTTCCAATTCTGGGTCGCGGGAGGCTACCAAACCAATTAGGCGGGAATCCTGCGCAATGACATCATCAACGAGGCGGATCGAGCGCGGCTGCCCGATGGTGAGAGGCACTGCAGTTTCAGGATAGACCACCAACCCCCGGAGCGGCAGGATTGGAAGTTCTGCAGGGACCGCATCATCAATAGATTTGGTATCCTCTTTGGGCGCACTTTGATCCTCCTCCACATCGACAACGCGAGTCACAATCGGGTTAAGAATTAAATCAGTAATCGTGAGTTCATCCTCATCAATCCAGGCAAGAATTTCATCCAAAAGGTTCGAATTCCAACGCGACGCAGGCATATATTTATTCCTGTATTTCCACATTATGCGGTTTATTGATGGGCAGCGTTATACGTAAAAATCCATCTTTATATTCAGCATCAATCTTTTCAGTGTCAACGGGCCAGTGTAATCCAACATCGGTACGGAATTCACCAAAACGTATTTCCATCTGATGATAAGCCCGGCGTTCGGGATAATCGGGGCGCGATCCTCGGATGGTAAGCGTGTGATCTTCAAGTGATATCGAAAACTCCCCATCACGCATCCCTGCAATTTCTACCCGCACAATGACAGAGTCAGCGGTCACAAACACATCAGTCGGCGGTCGCCAAGCATGCTGGCGTGATGAAACTTGCCAATGAAAATGATTTGCACCAGACTCCACATCGGACGGTGCCAACCAGCCGGGGCGCTGGGTATCGTATTTAAGTTCTTTCTCTACCATCTTGATCTCCTAACGTCCAGAAGATTATCCTAGAGCTTTTTGGGCGGCATCTAAAACGGCTTCATAATCGGGTTCTTCGCCGAGAGTGGGCATATAGTCAACATAGACCACGATGTCATTTTGGTCCACAACAAAAACCGCCCGCCGTAAAATGCGCCGCTCTTTGAGCAAACAACCATACTTCTTGCCAAATTTGGCTTTCATATGATCCGAGAGAGTAATAACTCGTTCGATACCGACAGCGCCACACCATCGTTTTTGTGTGGCTGGTAGATCGGTACTCACAACTAAAATAACGATATCATCACTTAACGAGGCGGCGGCTTCATTAAAACGACGAGTTTCACGATCACAGACCGAGGTTTCCAATGAGGGCACAGCCGCGATGATACGCACTTTACTTTGGGTACCCGTTAGACCTTTGAAATTTTCATAATTGTGGTTATGGGCTTTGAATTCAGGGGCTATCTGACCTACTTTAATATCTTTACCAACCACCGTTAAAGCTTGATCGCCGATATTAAAATAATCTTTGCGTTTATATGCCATGCTTATTTCTCCTTGGTAAAAAATTTAAGATCGCGCTGCACCCCCAAGATTTTGTCAGTGCCCCCAGGATATTCTGAATATCTGATCTCTCGATCAAATAAGACCGTAAAAAATCTACTCATTTTCCAGGTTCAACCAACAAAAATCCCTCACCAAAGGGGCAACAATTTTCCAATTTTAATCAAGATTACACGCTGAGGATTATATCACTATTCATTTAGAATGACGATTTAAGGAACACTTATAAGAAAATGTTAACTGAATTATGACACATGCAGTGACGATGATCAAATTGTGTCAGTAAAAGATGATTTTCAGATGTGATATTTCTTATCTTTCCCTTCGAGGGTGGATTGTTTATGATTATTATCCGCGATCCGGTCGCAACGCAATCGATGGGATTACTCAGCGTCAAAGCGCAGTTGGTCGCGGGAGAAGCAAACTGACCGTCCTTCTTTAATGTGATTTTCCAGGCAATGGGATTAGGTAGCTATATTCTCTATTCTTTTATCACGGCCTGGATTTTTGGTAGAGAATTTTCAGATCGCACTGCCAAAGAACTGATGGCGATCTCAATTTTTAACTTAATGTTGATGCCTTTTTTTGCCCTGCTTTCTAGCATTGGACGCGGATATCTCCCCGCACTCGGCTGGGCGATTTTAACTTTGATCGGAGCACAGATTATCAGTATTTTGGGATGGGGGGATATTCTTCCTTGGTCAGTGCCTGTTCTGCTCAGTGGAATGTTTGGCCCCCAGGGAGTTGCTCAACTTGGAACCCACAGCTATCTGCTGGTTTTTTTGGCTGCCATTTTAGGGATCGGGGGAACTGTTATTTGGTGGTTGAAAGCAGATCAAACAAAATAAAAACGATCAGGTGTTAACTCTTCTGTTGGTTTGAACGATTGCCTTTTAGAACTGCGGTGGCCCTTAACCAAGAATTTCTTTCTTCCCCAAATCCTTCTTTGCTGAACCGGTAGTCGTTTTTGCGGATAAATTCAGATAACTCAAATTGCAGTTTTTCCCAACGCTCGCGGGAAAGATCTAATAGTGCCCGAACAATATCCGGGGATATATCCCTCGTTAACGATTGGCGCAAATGGGGTAAACACAGGCCATCTGATCTTTGGATTGCATCCAAGAGCTCATCCATTCGGATCGATTCAACCAATGTTTTTATGATCCAATCTTCTACATACGCTTGATGCAAGCAAACGGGACATTCTTTTTCGGGCTGGAACCAGGACTGGCGTTGATTACGCCCATCTTTTTGAACCCAATTTTTGAGAGTGGCAAAACGATCCTTCTCGACGATAAAATCTTCCAGGTCATTGAGCAGCTTTCCAACCACATCTTTCGAAATGATCGCGGTCCCCAAGGCGTTACCTAGCTGACCATCAATTGCCAGCCAACTATGCCGATAGCATAATCCATAGCTATAGCGCAGCTTATCACGGCTAGGCGGATCATTGATATGCTCGTGAAAGAGCATGCGGATATAACTCTCAACCATTTCATCCCGAAGAGTGCAAACCAAGCAACCGGGCTTTTCACAGGCTTCGATTAAATCCAAATAGGTGATATTTTTGATGCCCATAGGCAAATGATATTCTCCTGGTAATCGAGTTTAGCTAGATATTATTGATGTGAAGTGCGGTAGCACCTTGCTGGAAACCAATCTATTTAGCCTTGTCACTACGGAGTGCAATTTTCAATTTTCATCAATCAAGAACATCGACAAGAAGAACGAAACGATACTCACTACAATTGAGCCAAACAGGGCCGGCCAGAAACCATCCACATAAAAACCGACATTGAAAATATTCGTGGCTATCCAAGATGCCAGCGATAACATAGCAGCATTGATCACCAGCATAAACAATCCCATTGAGAGCACGATACAGCCACAAGAGAAAAACGCTAATAACGGTCGAATGATGGCATTGACAAACCCCAGCACCGCAGCCATCACACCTACCGCGATCCAGCCATTAGTATCCGATATAGTAATGCCCGGGATCAACCAGGCGGCCACGACTAAAGCAACCGCAATAATGATCCAACGAATAAAAAGCTTTAACATAAATTTACTCCTACAATTTTTTGAGATTCGGTTATTTATTCAAGGTATAACTATCAATCAATTCACCACTCCGTGAAAAGAAACTAAAATTGATACAAGTCTCATTTGCTGAAACCAGTTGAGCGCCATAATCCTGATTATAGCGCACTTGGCTTCTTTCATCTGTATCTCCAAAGCGATGGATTTGCGGTATCGTTCTCCAACGACCTCCCAGTCCATTTACAAAGAAAGGGATACCATCATGATATAGCCGCTCGTAAAGGTGGGCATGTCCGGCAAATACGGCATCCGCACCCCAATCTGCAAAAGGCCATTGCATAGCTGCGTTGTCATCATATTTTGAGGACGAGCTATAAGGCGGATGGTGCATGAGAACCAATTTCCAAGGTGAGTTACTGGCCCTAATGGTTTTTTGGAACCAAACTGCTTGGAGAGAATCTCGGGTGATGCCATCTGGTTCATGATTGTCGCTATCGATCACAAAGAAATGTACTGAACCCCACTCAAAATCGTAATAGCGCTCATTACCCGGCAACGTGAAATAATCATAATGCGGTTGAAGTGATACTACTCTCCAATCATGATTGCCTAAGACAGGGAAGAAACGGTTTTCTGTGGCTCCCGAGCCATACTCACCTTTGTAAGGATAGATGAAATCAGAATAATATTGCCCAATATTCTCATCTATGGTGCTGGCCTCACCATCGGGATAATTGTTATCGCCGGTCGTGACGATCAAATCCACATCCCAACTGTGCACCATCCTCGAGACATCAGCTTCAGCTTGACCTGCATCCCCAAAGTCGCCAATCACTGCATAATGCAGGTCACCCTGGCAATCTGAAGGGTTTGCGGTGATTGGTTGATCAATCTCATAGATTTTTTGACCGTTTCCCCACCACAAAATGGCAGCCAGCAAAATCACCGCAATACTTACAATAATGATCCAAGCGCGTTTGTTTCGCACTAAAGCAAGCTCCAATTAACAAAAACAGGTCACACAGCAACTACTTTGTGTGACCTGGTTTAAAGGTTTAATTTTTAGGGTGTATCAATCACTGGAACATTTTCAGCATTTTCGGCTTTGACGTAAGCAGCTAATACCCAACCGCGGCCATCAGGAGCGAGATCTGTGGAAATTTTAATGACCCAGTAGCTGCCATCAAAACTTTTTCCGATAATTTCAGCGGTATCTCCGATAGAGGCCACACCGTAGCTTTCGTACTCCTTACCCGGACCGCTGCGGATATTGACCGGTTCCAAAGCGGTCGCAGTTGGCGTGCCAGCGGGTGGTTCAGGCGGCTCGATCCCATCGATCGGCGGCGGCTGCACGACGGGCAAATTGGTAGTATCACCCGAAGTTTCTGTATAACGGGCAGCGATCCAACCAGTGCCATCCTTCGAAATATCGGTTGTCACCTTAACAACCCACCAGTCTCCATCTGGGCTGACACCAATCAATTCGAACACACTTCCAATTGGTGCGGTTCCATGCGTGGGATAATTGGAACCTGGGCCGGTGCGCACGTTAACCGGTTCCGTAGTGGTTGCAATCGGTGTGCCTTCACCCGGTTTTGGCGGTGTAACACCGCCTCCAGCATTTATGAAGATCATTTGACCGCCATCTGCTTTCAAATCCAAAACAAGTTGGCTGCCATTAAAGATATAAGTTGCCCCATTACCCAAGTTTTTGACAAATTGATCCGAAAGGGAATCATCACCACAAATTGCTTGCGTGATTACACCTACGCTCATCGAAATCGAACCGCCATCCGCAGTGTAACTACCGCTGCCCGAATTGCAGTCGGCCTGGAAGCCAAAGCTGCCATCCGCAGCGAAAACCAACCAATAATTCTCGGAGTTCGGAACATCGAATGCATTTAACGGATCAACAAAACGCGACCATTGCCATTTTACATTCACCAGTGAGGGTCCTTGGGGGGGCTGGGGTTTGGGTTGGTCAAATGTCGAAACATAGCTCAGCGAAGAAACCAGTGAGTCCAAAGTCTCCAGGTTTGCATCCCAATCAGCGGGAGCCAAAGCATTTAAAGTCTGAATGCGTTCTGCCATATAAGCATCAGCATCCTGCTTGAAGCGATCCATTTCCTCGGCGGGAATTTCATCCACCGATTCTGCTAACACAGCCGTACTCACCGGGTAGAAGAACGAATAGAAATAGTTTCCATCGTGACTAAAACCCTGGAAGATATAGAATAGGCCCTCATTAGTGACCGGGTTGGCATCTTGATTGAAACGTCCCACAAAGCGCACACCATATCCCCGGTCAAAGGACCAAGACCGGCCCTGCACAGCCAGATCGTTATAACCGGCGACCTGTTCAGAGGGTAAAACCGGCAGCCCTTCCGTGGGGAACGGGTTGGGTATTTCGCCCAGCAGGATTTGCAACAGATCCAGGGTATTCTTTAACCCCGGGATCACCAGCCGCATCCCACATTTCAAGGTAGGCGGTTTTGGGGATGATATAGAAGAGCGGATCGCCAGGTTGGACCTCGGATGGCGTGCTGACCCCAAAGTTGATCTGGATATGCTGGGGAAGTCCCGTAGGTCCAGGAGGCTGGGTATTATCGTAAGGAGTAGCCGAAACCAAATTGGGCTGGTAGGCATAAGGCAAATCGGAAGTATCGATAGTCACGCTATCGGGATCAATCTCGGTGACGTTCTCAACCTCAACCGGAGTTTTAGAAACGATTTCGATCAACTCATATCGCAAAGAAGACCCACCTGCAGGGGGATTCTCAACTTGATACACATTGACGCGCAGTTCGGAGAGGTAACCCGGTTCCCACTCGAAGCCTTCGATCTCGCTATAGAAAAGCTGCCACTCGCCTTCTGCCGTTTCCTTGACCTGGTAGCATTCCTGTGGGCCTTCGCCTTCACAGGCAACGCGCTCAGGGCCCACAAAAAGAGTGATCTCTTGAGGGGCTGCTTCTGGTTTTTCTGCCATGCCGCTATTCTGGAAGCGCATCTCACCCGCGCTATCTTTGAGCACGAAGACTAACTTGCCATCGAGCATACCGAAGGTATCCACCTCTCCCAACAAACTCAGATACTGGGGTTCCAGCGATTTATCGGAGCAGATTTGCAAAGTAACCGGGAAGGGCTCAAGGATGATTTGGGGGCTGTCAACGGAATAATTGCCCATGCCTGATTTACAGTCCGCTACAACGGAATACGTACCATCGTCAAAGAACGCGACAGTGTAATTCTCAGGATTCGGCACAACGGATTGGGCTGCGGGGTTATTTTCTAGTAATTCAGACCACTGCCAGGTGATATTTTGAATCTCGCTGACGGGCACTTCCTGCGGACCGGCCGGGGGCGGTTCAGTTGGCATTACTTCTGGTACCTGAGTTGGTTCGACTGGAGCAGTAGTAGGGGTTTCCCCCCCGCCGCAAGCCGTCAGCACAACGCTGACCAGCAATAGTGTGATCACTAAGTAAATTTGCTTGTTTTTCATTTTCTCTCCTTCATTATAAAGATTGAAGTCCGCTTAACCTTCCATCCATTTATTACTTGAGTTTGTTTATCTGGAAAATTCCCAGCAGATTAAGGTGCCTGATTAACTAGCACCTTGTTGATAATTTCAGATTGAGATTTTCATTACCCATCGAAAAGAACTAATCCGATCTATGTGGAGGCCTAACCTACTTCGCTCATTAGATTATCTAAAACTAAATTGACAGCAGCTCAATTTCCTTGGGTTGAAACCACGCACCGAAAACCGATAATGAAGAAATTTTCATTAGGGTTGAGAGCGTTTCGGTAGGACACGGTCAGCTTGTAGGGATAGGAGAAGTAGTCGCCGCCACGTAGAACCTTTTCTGTACCATTCTCCGGACCTTGTGGGTTGGCAACCCAATCGTCTGTTGGATACGCACCATAATAATCTGGATGGTACCAATCATTGACCCACTCCAAAATGTTCCCAGCTAAATCGTAGATACCATATCCATTAGAGCCAAACATCCCTACAGCAATGGATTTTTCAAATTTTGGTTCCGAGCAATTTGTAAACTGTGCGCCGTTCGAAGCGCCAAGATCACAAACCGGGTCATCATCTCCCCAGGGGAAACGCATACCATCTAGTCCGCCGCGGGCGGCTATTTCCCATTCAGCTTCGGTGGGCAAGCGGGCGTCACGCCACTGGCAGTAAGTCTGAGCGTCATACCAACTAACGTTGTTCATAGGATGTTGGCCGTAGGCGGGATCGTCGATTTTGGTTGCATTAGAATCAACACAAACGCCGGCTTGAATACAGGCAGCATATTGAGCGTTGGTAACTTCGGTTTGGTCGATGTAAAAGGCATCTAGCTCCACAGTGTGAACAGGGCTTTCATGAGTTTGTCCCTCTATACTACCCATCTGGAAGGCTCCCGCTGGAATCAGGGACATGGAATGCACCAGTGTGTTAGTGATCGTGCCCGTGTTACTAATTGGAAGCGTGTCAGAGATGACTGATGGAGGCGGAGTATGGGATGGGAGGGGCGTCATGGTTGGGGTTTCCGTGAGGCTTGCTGTCAATGAGGGAGTCATTGAGGGCGTAAAGGTGGGCGTAGGAGAATCGGTCTGTGATGGTGTTAATGAAGTGGTCAAGATCCTTGTAGACGTTTCATCTAATAGTTCAGTTCCTCCACAGCTTGTCAGCAGACTGCCCAGTAACAAAAGGGGGAGAATAAAAAGCATATATTTTGTAAACATCTTTTTCCATCCAAAATTTTAAGTTTGATTCGCATTCTAGGGACTCGTCTTACAAGAAATTGTAATTCTCCAGATGATGGAGATTGCGAGCTGCGGGAAAAAATCCCACAGCTCGCAATAAAATTCATGATATTTATTTTTGAGAAAAATTTCTCAGAATTCGCTTTAATAATTCTAGATTAGGGTGAGGGCGGTGCCTGCACAACAGGCACACTACCAATATTTTCGGCTTGAACGTAACGAGCAGCCACCCATCCTTGACCATTGGAGGCAATATCTGTGGGCAGGTTAACCACTAGCCACTCACTATCCACACTCTTGCCAATGACGGCCAGACTTGTACCAATGGAAATCTTGCCATAACTCGTATATGCGTTACTCGGTCCACTGCGCACGTTGATCGGTTCTAGTGCAGTCGCGGCAGGTGCCCCAGTTCCCGGCACCGAAGGATTTACGGTACTCGGCATATCAGGATTCTTGATTGCTGGAACGTTATCCGTTTTTTGGGCATAGGTATAACTCTTATAGACCCAACCAGTTGTGGTCTCCAATTTGATGGCCCACCACTCTCCATCTTCGCTTTCACCAACCACAATGGCGCGGCTGCCAATCGAAGTTACCCCAAAAACGGGATATTCAGGACTAGGTCCCTGGCGGATGGTGGCAGTTTCCAGCATGGTTACCTGGGGATCATTCGTACCCGGTTGAGGTACGTTGAGCTTTGATGGCAGCAACGGCGGGGTGATCGTGGGTAAGGTCTGTCCGGTGGGGTTAGAAAGAGTCACATATTGCTTCATCACCCAGGCTTGACCATTCCCCGACAGGCTGGTGTCTACCTTGACAGCATACCAGGCATTATCAGGGCTGAGGCCCAGGATTTCGCCGGTCGTGCCTTCAGGTGCTGTGCCCAATATCGCGAATTGCGTACCAGGACCACTGCGGACATTTAGATTGACAGTGGTAACTCCAGTGGGAACATTCGATGCCGGTGGCGGTACCGGCGCAGTTGGCAAGGGAGGAGGCGTTACCTGAGGGGGATAGAAATCATCTTCTAATAACCAAACTTTTAAATAGTCGTAAGCGACTGTAAAAGGCTGGTCTGTAGCGGCGCGTACAAAATAGCCAAATTTTCCGGAATCAAAATAAGTCACATCTTGTGCTTGGGCTAAAAACAAACCGTTCGCATACAAATAGATATCTGCACCCGAGACAAATAATCCCATCCGATTCTTAGACCCAGGGGATGCAGTGATCGCCGTAGATGCCGCCGGAGGGACCAACACCGTTGTGGTTTCGACCCCATCCCAGGCCGTCAGTGTATATTGTCCGTCACAAGTAAAGCCATAGAGGTAGCCTCGCTCGTTATCCGGCGCACGGAAGAGCATACCAAAACGATCTGCCGGCTGGCAAGTTTGCGGCATCTCAACCATGGTTTCCAAGTAGAAATTTTCCATCAGCGGCCACGAGAGCTCCCAACAGGCAATCCCAGCCAGACCTTTAGCTGTACTCAAATACTGCGTGCCAGTGAGTTCACTTTTAAAGCATTTATTATCGAATAACGACCAGTTATTGAAGGTGTCGAAATTATCGACTCCGCTGGGTTCCCCCAAGAGCGTTGCTGGATCTCCAGCAATAGGCATAAGGGTAGGTGTTGGTGGAACTTCTGTGGGGATAGCTGTCGGCTCCGATGTAGGTGGAGGCTCCTGAGTTGGTGGAGGCTCAGGGGTGGGTGTGTAAGTCGCGGCTGGCGCGATAGCGGTTAGCGTAGCATTGACGAAGCTGCTCACATCTACCGTTTCTGATTCCTCGGTTGGTGCCGAAGCTGGTGCCGCACAAGCAGCTAAAACAAAAACGCTAAATATTAGCATACTCAGAAAATTGGTTGTTTTTTTCATTGATATATTCCTTTCTCAAACATTCACGAAACGCTGAAATTTTATCATAATTATCTATAAATTAACAAGAAATCGTTTTCTTGACACAAAATAAAAATTGCTCATAAAACAATAAATCATTTCTCCAAACTTATGAACCAATAAGTAAGAAATTACCGCCAGTCACCCTCTAGGCAAAGAAGAACCCACTGTTTATCTGATGAATTACCGGGAAGGAAATAAATGGAAAATTTGACTGCAACCACAACCCAAAAACCTTGGTATCAGGCACATGCACAAAAAATTATCGCCTTACTTTTCTGGATCACCCTGTTTTTGGGATACCAGTGGTACGCTTATTCAAACAATTTATCCCCTTTAGAAGTAACCCGAAATTTAGTTGATTTCCTGGCCACCAGTTTTTGGGGGCCTTTGGCCTATATCATTCTATATGCAATTCGACCGCTGATATTATTTCCATCATCTATCTTGACCGTGGCTGGTGGATTTGTCTTCGGCCCCATATTAGGTGTGCTCTACACCATTATCGCCAGCAATATCTCATCGTCGATTGCCTTTTATGTTGGACGCTTCTTCGGTGAAGGTTTACTTAAAGATGATGGTTCCGACAACTTGATCCAACGCTATGCCCGGCGGATGCGTAAAAACAGTTTCGAAACCGTCATGATCATGCGTTTCATTTTCTTACCTTATGACGCCGTCAGTTACCTGGCAGGATTTTTACGAATACACTTTTGGCCATTCATTTTGGCAACAGCTTTGGGGTCCATCCCTGGCACCATCGCCTTTGTAGGCTTCGGTGCCTCTATTGAGAGTTTTGACGGCGGATTGCCGAAGTTAAATCCAGCAATCCTTGGATTTTCAACATTGATTTTTATTGTCAGCATTGTGTTATCCCGCATTTTCAAAAAACGAGAGGGACTTTCAAATGACGAGTGAACATTATACAACCACAGTAATTGGTGCGGGTTCTGGTGGGATGACGGTAGCCATTGGATTGGCTGCTCTTGGAAAGCCGGTTGCGCTCATCGAGGGCCTCCATGTGGGAGGAGACTGCACAAATGTCGGCTGCGTGCCATCCAAAACCTTGATCCACCTGGCAAAGGAATTCAGTCCTGGTATGGATCCGGACGAGGTGCTCCGGGAGGTCATCCGTAAAAGAGACGCTTTGAGAGATAAAGAAACCGAAGAAGTGCAAGAGATGGAAAACCTGACCTTTATCCAAGGGATGGCGAAATTCTCTGGACCCAAAACGCTTGAAGTAACCGCGCCAAATGGATCCATCCGCCAGATAACAGCTGATAATATCGTGATTTCAACCGGTGCACGACCACGTTTGCTAGATATCCCCGGACTACCCGAAGAGCGCACCCTGACCAACGTCAGCCTGTTCGATCTGACCAATGCACCCCAGCATATTGCCATCGTAGGAACAGGCATCATTGCCTTAGAGTTGGGATTTGCTTTCCATAAATTAGGCATCCAGGTGACAATGTTCGCGCTCGACGACCGTCCCTTGGCGACTTCCATTCCTGAAGTTTCAGAAGTGATTCACGCGGAGCTTGAGAAACAGGGGATAACGACTTTTTATGGTGCCACCGCGAAAGCTTATGCTGAGGAAACTCAAACCCTGACGATCACCCAAGGGGATGATGAAATCGAAATTCAAAATGTCGATAAAGTATTAATCGCGATTGGCCGGGTGCTCAATATTGACTCCCTCGGGTTGGAACAAGCCGGGATCGAATTTGATCGCAATGGGATTCGGGTAAATCACTTTGGAGAGGCCACTGTCAAAGGCGTTTATGCCATCGGAGATATCACACCGACCTCCGCTTTTACGCATTCAGCCAATGCTCAAGGTCGCCGCGTTGCCCAAAGAATTGCTCTTCCAATTTTGCCAGTGAAGAAAAAAGAGCCGCTTTACCCCAGCGCGGTTTTTTCGGATCCCGAGGTCGCTACCGTCGGGCTTACGCCTCAACAATTAGCTGAGCAGTGTCATCCTGAGGCCATCCGCCGCATTCGTGTGGATTTCAAAACCGATACCGATCGCGGTTACACTGATGGCATTGAAAACGGCTTCATCATCGTGGATGCTGTGCGTCTGACTGGGAAAATCATCCATGCTACGATCGTGGGGCCGCGAGCCTCAGAAATGATCTCGTTTTTCACCTTGGCAATCAGCCAAAAAATTTCGCTCTATAAAATTTATCGCTTGGTCTATCCCTATCCTACTTTTTCAAGCGGTATTCTGAAAGTTGCAGACTTTTTCATGCGAGAAACTTTAACCAATATTCCACGCGAACTGAGCGCTTATTTGCGCTATCGTTTTGCTCGACCGAAGAAGTAATAATAGCACTTACGCATTTCAGGATGGGTGGGGATTTTGTAGGCTGGCTTCGCCAGCCTACAAAATCCCCGAAATCTTTTTCAAGTGCGTAACTTCAATATAAATTTTTAGGAGATTGAAGAATGAAAAATTTTTTAGCACTTATATTTATTATCCTGGTAATCACTTTGGCAGCCTGCTCACCAAACTCTGGCGGTGATGAGTTCGATCCAGAAAATTGGGACAGCGTTGTTGAAACCGCGCGTGGTCAAACCGTCAACTGGTACCTCTGGGGCGGTTCAGACAGCATCAACGCTTATGTTGATAATTTCTACGGCCAGGCGTTGAAGGAACGTTACGATATTACGCTCAACCGCGTACCGATCGCCGATACGGTAGACGCTGTCAATCAGGTTCTCAGCGAGAAAGAAGCCGGAGTTGATTCGGGTGCCGTCGATTTAATTTGGATCAACGGTGAAAATTTCTTCACCCTCAAACAGGCTGAGATGCTCTTTCCAGATTGGGCGCAAAAAATCCCAAACAGTGCTTTTGTCGATTGGGACAACCCGGCCATCAACCGTGATTTTGGGGAATCCGTAGAAAATAAGGAAAGTCCCTGGTCCTCTGCTCAATTCCAATTCATCTACGATTCTGCTCGCATGAGCGCGGATGAATTGCCGCGCTCCTATGCAGAACTCAAAGATTGGGCTTGTGAACACCCCGGACGCCTGACCTATATCGCGCCTGGTCCAGGTGCTTTTCAGGGAACGCGTTTTGTCAAGGGTGCCCTTTTTGAAATCAGCGGGGATGCCGCACAGTGGGGCAATTTTGACGAGGATTTATGGGATCGATGGTCACCAGAACTATGGGAATATTTCAACGAGATCAAACCTTGTCTATGGCGTGAGGGTGAAACCTATCCAAAAGATGAATTTGAACTTCACAGCCTTTTCGCCAACAATGAAGTTGATTTCTCCATCACGCAAGCCATCGTGGGCGCAGGTGCATTGATTGATGAAGGTCTCGTCCCCAAAACCGCGCGTGCTTTTGTTTTCGATAATTATATGATCGGCGATTTCAATTACGTTGCTATTCCCGCAAATGCCAGCAATAAAGCTGCGGCTTTAGTTTTGGCAAATTTGATCCTTGACCCCGAATTTCAAGCAGCGCAGGTTTTACCTGAAAATGGCTTTGGCCTGGGATTTGGAATCGATGTAAACCGAGTTACCGATCCAGAGCAATTACAAGCGCTTGAGAGCGCAATGGAAAATCTGGGAGAAGCAGCCACACCTGCAAATGACATGGCGAATTCTCTGGTTGGTGATTTTGCCGCCCCATATCAGACTTTGGTTGAAGAGGGCTGGCGTGAAAGTGTTTTAATTGGGAAATGAATCGCCCTAACCTTTCTATTTACTTACGCCTCACCCCAGCCTTAGGAATTCTTGCGATTCTATTGGGAGCGAGCCTCGTCTATGGAGTTGGACAAAGCCTGGGCTTTATTTCATCGATTGATGATCGTCAAATAAGCCTGAATGCTTATGAAAATCTGGTAACAGGGCATGGTTCCGCGGGACGAGAATTCTGGATTTCATTAGGTTTTTCACTCTGGATTAGTCTGGCATCCACCGCTATATCTTTGATGATCGCCCTCTTTATCGCATCCTGGCTCAACCGGCGAACTTCGCGCCTCGACGTTTTTGCACTTAACTGGAATTTGGCTTTTCCACATCTTGTTTGGGCGGTTGGGATCCTCCTCATCCTGGGGCAGAGTGGATTGCTGGCCCGTTGGGCGGCTGCTTTGGGCTTAATCGAGCACACCTTCTCAATTCCCAGTGTTGGTGCGCGACCGCTATGGAATCGGGATCATTATCTCTTATACACTAAAGGAGATTCCATTTCTGACCTTGATGATCGTGGCGGTATTAAGAACTCAATCTCGGGGATACCTATTGGTGGCTGAAAACCTGGGTGCCAATCGTTGGCAACAGTTTCGGATGGTCACGTTCCCTCTGGTTCGCCCAGCCATCATCGCGGGTGGACTGCTCGTTTTTGCTTATATTTTTGGCGCGTTCGAAGTTCCCGCCATATTGGGGGTGCGCTATCCCCGCGCCTTACCCGTCTTGGCACTCGAAATCCTTTACAAATCCCGATCTCCGCTCACGCGCCGAGGGAATGGCGATCAGCATTATGATTGCGCTCATCGTTCTGATAATTGCGATTCTGGCTCGACGGAATCAGGGTATCGAGGAATCATGAGACGGATTTTCATTTGGCTGCTGTTAATTGCTCCGCTCGTGATCCTGGGATTATTCGCCTTCTCAACGAGGTGGTTTTATCCCCAGCCACTCCCACTCGAATGGACCACCGAAACCTTCTCGCGGTTGCTCAAAGATTCTCGCACTCTCAAGGTTATTTTCGACAGTTTATTCATCTCAGTGTCTGTGAGTATCTTTTCATTAATAATCGCCTACCCGGCGGCGCGCGTGATCGGCCTGCGCGATTTTCCCGGCAAACAATGGGTCTGGCTATTTATCTTTCTCCCAACCGTGATTCCACCCCTGGCCATCGGAATGGGATTAAGCATCCTGGCGCTACAAACAGGTTTAGCCGGATCTCGCCTGGGCATCATTCTGGCTCATATCGTACCGACTCTGCCGTACACTGTTTTGACCCTGGCAGGTGTATTCACTCGCTATGACGAAAATTTCGAATACCAGGCTCTCGCCCTGGGTTCAGGCCCCACCCGGACATTTTTCACCGTTACTTTAAGACTGCTTGCACCTGGGCTGGCTGTCGCTGGTCTTTTCGCCTTTTTGATCTCTTGGAGCCAATACCTGCTGACTTTACTCGTTGGCGGCGGCAGGGTATTAACCCTTCCTATGGTGCTTTTTTCGGCAGTATCAGGCGGCAACCCGGCCACAATTTCTGCATTATCCTTATTATTTCTGGCACCTCCCGTTTTAGTGATCGCATTTACAGCCCGCTTTTTAATTGAAAACCCAAAAAATATTCGAGAGCATATTTAATGACATTCGTTACTTTTACTCATCTCTCCAAAACTTTCGCTGGGAGGGAAACCCCTGTCCTGGATGATTTCACGCTGGAAGTAAACAGCGGAGAATTGGTCTCTTTACTCGGCCCTTCGGGAATTGGAAAATCCACTCTGCTTAAACTTGTTGCTGGGATTGAGCAACCTGAAAGAGGAGACATCCGTTTTGATAGAGAAAGCATACTTTCTGTGCCGCCCAACCAGCGCGGGGCAGTATTTATGTTCCAGAAGGCGTATCTCTATCCGTTTTTGAGTGTGGGTGAAAATATCGCCTTTGGATTGAAAGTCAAAGGATTATCAACGAGTGAGCGTACTGCAAAGGTGTCCGAAATGCTTGAGTTAATCGGCTTACCAGGCATCGAAAATCGTAGGCCCAATGAGCTTTCTGGCGGGGAGCAGCAACGAGTGGCTTTAGCGCGCGCGCTAGTTATTCAACCTAAGGTGCTTTTACTCGATGAACCGTTCAACAGCCTTGACCGTACCATCCGTTTGAATTTACAGGAAGCGGTGCGCGATATTCAGGAAGAGTTGGGGATCACAACCATCCTGGTCACGCATGATTTAGAAGAGGCGATGGCCATGTCAGATCGGATGGCATTATTGATGAACGGGAAGATCGCGGCTGTCGACCGCCCAAATATTCTGTTCCACAATCCGCCCTGCATAGAAACCGCAAAGTTTGTCGGGATCTCCACTTTCATCGAAGGGGAGGCAGAAAATGGATGGTTAAAGTCAGATTTGGGAAAAATAAAGATCGCAGATCAGAAAAAAACTGGAATGGCAGTATTTGCGATCCGCTCTGAAAATATTCGCATCCAGTCAGAAAAATGCGAGAATTCTTTTCCAGGGACTGTGAAAAATTGTGTTTTTCGCGGGGAGCATATGGAATATCAAATCGTACTCAAGGGGATGACAATGCGAGTACGGGTCCGAGGGTCAGCACCAAACCTAAAAAGTGATGAAGTACAGGTAACCTTCCCGCGGGAATATTTATTTGAGGTTAAACAGAGTTGATGGCTAAATCAAATTCAGGGTAGCTGATCCAGAATTTTTAACAATTTTTCGATTGTCGGTCTGTCGGTGGGATCATTGCTGGGATAGACGAAACGTAAAATCCCATTCTTATCCACAATAAAATCACCCCCAAGCTGAGAAGTATCATCGCCATAAGAGTCTTGAGCCTTCTCCCCCGATAGCCAGGCTTTGAAATATACCCAGCGTGTTTTCAAATTGCGCGAACGCCAGAAAGATCTCTCAAGCCCATAAGCATTATATATATTCCGTTCTTGATCTAGCAGCACAGTGAAACTGACGCAGTTATCCCGCATCCACTGTTGGATGGCTGGAAGCGTGCCAAACGAAATGATGATAACGCGGGTATTTCTCTCTTTAAACTCATCATGGTGCTGGCACAACTGTGCCACATGCTCACGGCAAGGAATTCAACCCAAGTGCCGAAGGAAAATCAACAGCGCATTATTCCTCGTTTGTTTTAAGTCTTCTAGTGATACCTGTTCCCCTTCGACCGATTCAAGGTTAAATTGAGGGGCGGGTTGGCCGGTTTTTAATTCTGACATCCGGTATTTTCCTTTTTCAAGTTAATTCTCGCCTGGCCCAAATCAACCTTTGGATGACTGAAAATAAGAGCAAAACAGCATATCCCGAAAACAGCAGCATAATATAAGATGGGAACAGAAAAAAAAGGCAGTAAACCACAAAGGTTTCAAATCCGCCTATGATTCCGGCTGGCATCACAATCGTTGTAGAAGTATCTGGGTCTCGGGCATTTCGTTTTTCCAAGATGGCGGCTAAATACATCCACGAGGCTGTATTGACGTAAAAGATTGCCAGCATAATTGCCAAAGTCAGATAACGCTCCTGGGATGGCGCACCCATCACAATTCCGATTGGAATCACAGCATAGGTTACAAAATCGAACAGAGTATCCAGATAGCCGCCAAAATCACTTTGTTTGCCATGCAACCGGGCCAACAATCCGTCAAGACCATCCAAAGCGCGGTTGATCATCCAAAAACCCAATCCCCATAGATATAATCCCTGGGCTGCAAAGAAGGCACTGATTAGCCCAAAGATCAATGCAATTAAAGTGACTAGAGCCGGTGAAATATTCGTCATCTGTCGAGCGAGAGGCGCTGCCACTCGGTCTTTGGCGTTACGCAATGAGGTATCAAACATCAGCGTTTACTTCTCCCAGGCCAGACGAGGAGCCTGTTTTCGCCGCCGCCATTTCAAATAGGGTCGGGAATAGAACAGCATATCCTCCGCAGCTTTAAGTCCTAAATCAAGCAGTGAAAGATCACCAAAGAAATGGTTACGATAAGGGCCGCTCCCCATAAAACCGTCCTCTTTATTGAAAAGTGTCAGACGGAATTTATTTTTAGGCAGATAATTCTTACCATCCAAGATGGCCTGGAAGGGTTTTGGCAGCCATTTAAAAGATTGCGAAAATGGCATTCGCTTCCGCTACCATGCGATCGACATCGGTTTCATCTTCGGGGTTGACGGCTTCAAACAAAGCGTCAATCTGCTCTTGAATTTCAAAAAATCCTTCGAATCCACCACCGGCCAAACGATTGTTTCGCAGCAGGGTAATATATTCGTCACGGTCCTTGGATCGCATTCGAGTGACACTCAGCATCAGATATTCAAGATATGCACCCAGCAGCCATTGAATGGAATATACTCGCCAGAGTTTGTAATTCGACCACGATTTTATGGAATTCGCGGTCAATCGGTCGTGCATGTGAACGTAGTTAAAGGTAATTTTTTCCAGGGGTTTAAAAAATTCGACAGAATAATCATTTGCTTGTTTAGCTTTCAGGATCAAATCAGCCAGGAGCATAATGGTGATATGGGTGACATACAATCCCTTAGAATAGAGTGGATCAATGAACCCTACGGCGTGACCCATGAGGGCAAATCGGTCGCCAACCACTTTTTTGGAAGAATATTGCAGACGATCCGCCCTCACCCAACCACGAACGGCTTTGGCATCTAAGAATTGATTTCTCATTCCAGGATATTTCTCGATGAAGTCAAAAAATTCATCTTCTGGAGATAAATCTTCTTGGGGAGGATAAATTCGGGGATCGAGTAAAAGGCCGATGCTGCATAAAGGATTGGTAGCATCTGTGTGGTTGTTAAATGGGATTACCCACAACCACCCCCCTTTGAACAGGTGGTGCAGTGTCCCCTCAGACCATCGAAAAGGGATCTTGCTTTCTTTATTTGAAAAACTGACATCGCTGAAACAAGGCACGTCCACCATATGGGTGAACATGCCGCGTGTTTGCGTTTGCAAATCAAATTTTCGCAGATCATACTTCTCTGCGATCAGTGAACGGAAACCGCCTGCATCCACTATATAATCAGCTGTATACTTTTGACCTCGGCTGGTTGTTATGTCAACTCCCTGAGAATGAATATCAACATCTGCCACAGGTGTATTCTGCAAAACTGTAGCCCCGTAGGAAATTGAAACTGAAGTAAGAAAATAATCTGTATCCTGGCGATAAAGATGAAGTTCATGTCCATAGGGTTGTTTTGGGATGATGGCCTGTAAGGTTGTTTCCGGAGTTGGCTCGTCCCCAGGAGTGTGATGAACAAACCCAAAGTGACGCTTTACGCCATGGGTGGTTCCAGCAAAATCAAAATAATATTCGGAACTGAAATAGGCTAATTCCGGCACATCATAAAATTTTGCCAAAGCCCGCATCATTTCAGAAGTTTCGAGAATTGTCGATTCGCCGATCGCAAATTTGGGATGGTTACCGGCCTCAAATACCAGCACCGATAAACCCTGACGCGCCAAAATGGCTGCCAGCGTCGAACCGCTGATGCCAGAACCAATAATGGCTACATCGAATTTTTCGGGGATTTCCATGCGGGGTTCCTCACAATTATTTCTAACAAATCAATATGGCAAACTTAAGCCCACTAAAATTTCACTGTAATTTTTTTCTCTAGAAAAATAGAAACTACTCAGCCCAATTGGGTGTGCGGGTGGCTGCACCATCCGCACACCCTCCACACTTCTCAGCTGCCTGAGCAGTTACCAAAAAAATTATTGTCGATATTACCAAGAGGGGGTCAACGCGAATTTTCTTACAAAAAACAAAAAAAGCCCCAATCTGGTTGGTGAGGCTTTTTTGTGTATTGAATGAATTAGTCGGGGAGCGGGGACTTGAACCCCGGGCCTCTGCGTCCCAAACGCAGCGCGCTTCCAACTGCGCCACTCCCCGGCGGGGGTGAGTATATGCGATCTACGAAAAGGCGTCAAGGTTGCAAAAAAGTGTGTTGCAAAAAAGTGCAGTTTGAGTGTAAAATGGGAATCCGGATCCAGACTTTAGTTCAGCGTTCAAATGGAATACAAATGCCATGATTGATCCGAATAACCCATTTCCACCCCTTTATCACGCGCACCATCAAAATTTCACTGAGGATATTCCATTTTGGCAATCGCTGGCTCGATGGCAGGGGAATCCCGTTCTTGAATTAGGCTGCGGCACTGGCAGAGTTCTCATTCCCCTCGCTGAGGCCGGTCATATTGTATATGGAATCGATAATGCTCCGGATATGCTGTCCTTCTTGAGACATCGAATTCCCTCCGCTCTAGAACCAAATATCCATCTCTTTGAAGCGGATATGACCAATTTTAAAACTTGATGAAAATTTTCGCCTGATTTATCTGCCTTGCAATACCTATAGCACATTCGACTCCAAAAGCAGAAAATCAATGTTGAAATGTATCATCGACCACCTCGCTCCGGGGGGTGTATTCGGTGTCAGCATGCCTAATCCTGGTTTGTTATTGGCATTAGAATCAAGTGCAGATGCAGCCCTCGAAACGATTTTCAGTCATCCCAAAACCGGTTACCCTGTGCAGGTCGGGAGCAAGTGGGAGCGTAGTGATAACGTTCTAATTTTTAAATGGCAATATGATCATTTACTTCCCAATGGAAAAATCGAGCGACTGACTACTGCCACTCACCATCAATTGGCCAGCGTAGAAGACTATATCACCGAAATGATCGCTGCTGGTTTGACAATTCGCTCTACTTACCGAAATTTCGAAACCGGTCCTTATAAGCCAGATGCAAATTATTTGATCATCCTGGCACAGAAGTAACCCCCCTAAATCACTTTTCGATTAATAAAAATAAAATATTATGTTTGTTCTCCTCTAATAGTGTGTTTGTGTTTCTTTAACACAAGCTAGATAAGATAATGGCAGTTCAATCAACCATAAAATTTATCAATTACTCGTATTCCAAAAGGAGACAAAAAAAATGATGACCATGTATATGACCCCTTACCGCCGACGGAACCTGCAACGCCTGGCTCAAAATGACCGCATCGCCCGAAATTTCGGATTAAATCACAGTGATGTGCACGTACCATTAGATGTCAAAGACGAAAAAGATGCCTTTGTTTTGTATGCGATTATCCCTGGCCTGAATGCTGAAGATGTCGAAATCGAAATTTTGAATGATATTGTCAGCATTAGTGGTGAGTTCAAGAACGAGATCGAAGAAGACGATGTTTATCTGCGCAACGAACGCCCCAGCGGACATTTCCATCGCTCACTGCGTTTTGCGGCCAAATTGGAAGCAGATCAGGCAGAAGCCAAATTAGAAAATGGAATTCTCAGCCTGCGCATCCCTAAAGTTCCTGAAGACCAACCCAAGAGCATCAAAGTCAAAACCAAATAGAAACACCTTCACCTCCTCCTCAAAAAGAGCCTGAATATTCAGGCTCTTTTTCGTTCTGCAGATTTATCATTGTCTCCTAATTCATCTGGCATATTTACAGATTTCTTAGATTTCGGATATACTTGGCAGGCACAGTTTTCTTCGTGCGGTAAAATTGAGCTAAAAATTCCTAGAAACAAAATTTATAAGCAGCCCGATGATCAAACGAACTAAGGCATTTGATCATTTCCTCAGAATAAAATAGGAGAATAAAATGTCTGATAACGAAACTGACAACCAAACCCCAGCAGAAATAGAAGAACCCAAAACAGATGCTGATACTTTCGAACCCGTTGGAACACTTGAAGAACCACCATCTTCGGAAACGGAAGAAACATCCACCCCTGAGGAGGAGGAAATACCTGGAGTAGATAATGAAGAATCTCCCCCAAAAGAGGAAAGCCGTTCACGCCAAATCTTACGAAAGTTTATCCGTTGGACTGTGGGGCTATTGATCGTTTTTGGTTTGGGTTTTCTCGCAGCTGTTTTTACAATTTACAATTCTACAGTGGATGAATTAGATCAGTCTAAAAATGATCTGAGCGGTGCTGGAACCACGATTACAGATTTGGAAAACCAAATCAACGCGCAACAAGAACAAATTGATGGGTTAAACAGCCAAATCGATACGCTCAACCAAGCGATCGATGATCTCGAAACCAAAAACCAGGCCTTGTCTGACCAGCAAAATGGGTTCTACTTACACATCGCCTTGCTTAGTGCGCGGACGGATGTTGTTAGCGCACAAGTGGAACTTTATGAGGGTAATCCTGCACAAGCGCGGGTATTGCTAGAAAGCGCTGGTCAAACATTGATCTTAATCGAAACTTTGCTTCCAGATGATTTGAAAGATGTAGTTGCCCCGCTGCAAAATCGTCTTGAACTGGCCATTGGCGAAATCGATGATGAGCCAGAAACAGCCATTGCAGACCTGAGCATTTTGGCAGGGGATTTGCTCGAGATCGAAAACGCCTTATTTGGAGATTGATCCACCGCTAAAAAGGATCTGTCAATAAGATTGTGTATTCTGCACCTTCGTAAACATCTTTCCTGGCAGCGCTTCTGGGAAAAAAAGCCTGAGCGGCCGCGGGGGTCAAGGGCGTTTCAAGAGATTGCCAAAGCGGTAACCGGCACGCCCTTGAAGCCTGCCAGGCGCAGGCTATAATCAGACAGAAGCTGACAGGAAAGGTCTAACGGAAACCGATCTCCAAAGCGGATGGCCAACGGATTGAGAACCACGGCCCAACTAAACATCGGCTTGGTCCATTTTTTTGTAATATGGACATTGGCCAGGTAAAGCATTTTTCGAACGGATTGGACGGTGGGGAAAGAAGCCTTGTTTTTAATGATAGAGTGTAGAATAAATTGTGTAAACGAGCACCTCGTATAAATGACCAGAAAGGATACGAGGTAGACATGAGTGAGAATCAGAAACGAAGAAGAAAGAAACAGTTCGAATTACCATCTGCGGAAAAAGTGCAAGAAGAGCTTTCCAAAGCCGAGAGTATGGATGATTTCTTTGGCAAAGAAGGGATCTTCTCGAAGCTGCTCGCCAATACGTTAGAGCAAATGCTAGAAGCGGAGTTGAGTCACTTCACAGTGCTGCCCTGGCCTTCCGCTAGCGGTTGGTGCGACCTCCTCCGCAAGGGTCTTTCACCCTCTAGCCAGCGCCCATGCTGGGCGCACAAGATAAAAGACCCAGCAAATTTGCTGGGTCTTTTGATTTCAAAGGTTGTTAATTTATGGACTTGGTGTTGAAGTCGCTTCAACTCCTGTCCCGGTTTCAAAGAATAAATACCAGGATTGGATCGTCGCAAAACGATCGCTGGTATCAAAAAGCGGTCCCATGCGAACGCCTTGAACTTGTTCGTTGACGGCATATGTATACATCGGGTGGTAAAGCGGCAAAGCCGGAAGCTCATTAACAAAACGCACCTGGAAATTTCGATAAAGTCTGGCGCGCTCCGCAGGATCTACAATAATCCGAGCCTGTTCCAAATATTCGCTAGCCTGACGATCATTCCACATCGAGTAGTTTTGTCCATTTGTCGATTGGGTTTGGTGCCAGAAAGGATAAGGGTCAGGATCTGGTGTACGCGATAAACTGATATCCACGAGGGCAGCATCGTACAAACGGGCGTTCAGGTAATCATCGATCAGTTCCTCATAAGGGACAGCTTCCAATTTAACATCAATACCCAAATCCAGCCAATGTTGTTGGATTAACTCAGCAAGCTCCCCATGCTCTGCTGTATCCGGATGTGCCAATGTGAACGTCAGTCGGACCCCATCTTCGTTTTCACGCGCATTTCCACCGGAGGCAGGGATTGTGTACCCGGCTTCTTTAATAAGCTTGAGAGCTTCATCGGCATTAAATGGGATGCGCTCAATCCCCTCATAGTGCGCCCAAGTATTTGGCAAAATCGGGCCATCAGCAATTGCCGCTTGCCCCGTAAGTACACGATCAATCAACCTTTGGCGATTGATGCCCATCAGCAGCGCACGCCGAATTTTAACATCCTGGAAAAAAGTGGCGTCTGGATTATCTAGATTAAGAAAGATGATCGAAAGACGGGGTAATCGCCCAGTATAGAGATTTAGATCTGCATCCAGGGATGTATCACCAAAAGCTTGGGGAGTGATTTGCCCAATTCCCTGGATTTCCTCGGCCCGATAGGTATTCAGCGCAGCAATATCATCAGGATAATACCGAAATTTTATTTCATCGATGAAGGGCCGCCCGCCATGATGGTCTTCAAAAGCCACCAGAGCAACGCCCACGATATTTCCATCTTCAACGAGCATTTGTTGGAAGCGGTAAGGCCCACTCCCAACGGGGGCTAAATTGAAGGGGGCATCGATCAACTCATCAGGCGTCAGTGTATCTAATAAATGAGCTGGCAAAATACCAAATGCCAGGTAATCCAAAAAGGGAGAGAAAGGTTCCGGTAATCGGAATTGCACCCAATGATCATCCACTGCTTCGACTTCAATATCTTCCCACATCCGCAGGAGATCATCAGGAATGGGTAATTCTGGGCTGCGCAGCAAATCCACGGTGAAGACCACGTCATTTGCAGTTACCGGTTCACCATCATGCCAGATCGCTTCTGGATTGAGCGAAACATTATAGACAGTGCCATCCCGGGAAATACCCCAAGATTCTGCCAGATCAGCCTGGGCCAAGCCAGTCGCATCAAAACGCACTAAACTGCTGAACAGTAAGCGATCTATATCACGATCAACGGAATTATAAAAATCAAGGACAGGATTGAAGCGCGAGAACTCACCAATTAGAGCTTCGGTATATGCCCCACCAGCAACCGGTTCAGGCTCTTCTGCAATGATTTCTGAAGTAACTGGTTTCTGGGTATATAGCAGTACGGCAATGGCCCCCAGAGCCAAAATTACGATTAAAATTTGCCAACGCAAACGCTTCATCAGGATGACCAGAAAATAAAAAAGGGCACCTCGAGGCTAAAAACAAGATCAAATTCAGAGAATTCGATCTCTAATGCTCAGTGCCCATTTTTGGGAATTTAACCTGCAATGATGACAGAAAGAATAGCTAAGAAAAAGAATACGAAACTCAAAACGATTGTAAGTCGAAAGAGAACTTTTTCAACGCCACGCCGAGCAGTAAAAATACCACCCGCATCACCACCTGTCAGACCACCCAAACCCGCACCCTTACTCTGCAAAATGATAGCTGCAATCAGAGCAATTGACGTTATAATCAATGCGATATCCAGGGCTATTTTCACAACAAACCTCCAAGTTACATAAAAAAGATGGAGGCGAATGCCAGCCTCGCCTCACTAAGCGGGCAGATTATACCATGCACGAATATACCGTCAACCTCCACATGCACACACCCTACTCGGATGGCACATCTTCCCATCGGGAGATCGCGCAAGCAGCAATCCGAGCGGGCGTTGATATTGTCATCGTAACCGACCATAATGTCTGGGTAAACGGCCCCGAAGATTATTATGAAGCAGACGAAAAACGCGTACTACTTTTGGTAGGCGAAGAGGTTCATGATCAAGCGCGCGATCCGCAAAAAAACCATCTATTAATCTTTGGCGTGGAAGATGAGCTAGCCCACTTAGGCCACAATCCCCAACACCTGTTAGACGGTGTGAAAGAGGCTGGAGGCATCGCTTTCATCGCCCATCCAGTAGACCCGCCCTCAAAAACCTTTGGTGAACCTGATCTCTCCTGGGTCGATTGGGATGTGCGCGGCTACGCCGGGATCGAGTTGTGGAATGGGATGTCAGAGTTCAAATCCTTGCTCACCAGTAAATTCGCAGCCATGTACTACGCGTTCAATCCGCGCAGGGTTGCCCGCGGACCTTTCAAAGCCACCCTTGAAAAATGGGATGAACTCCTCAGTAATGGACGGCGTGTGGTGGCCATTGGCGGTTCTGACGCGCACGCCCTGGTTGGGCGCATGGGACCCTTTAAACGGATTCTTTTCCCTTATGAATTCCACTTTCGCGCAATCAACACCCATATTCAAACTACTGAACCATTGGGCGGTGATCTCGATACTGACAAGATGCTGGTGCTGGATGCCCTAAAACGCGGACGCGCTTTTATTGGTTATGATTTACCAGCCTCAACAAAGGGCTTTAACTTCCGGGCCCAGGGCTTGAACAGCAAAGCCTCGATGGGGGAAGAAATCTCTTCGATCAACGGCGTCACCCTGCAAATCCGACTACCCCGCCGTACAGAATGTCACTTACTCAAAGATGGCGAGGTCATCAAATCCTGGGATGACCGTGACAGTTGTGCCCATATCACCACCAAGCCTGGAATTTATCGCGTAGAAGCCTATATTGATTTTCATGGAAAACGACGCGGTTGGATTTTCAGCAATCCGATTTACGTTCGTTAGGCAGCATTCAAAATGCCCCCACAAGAAAGATCCATCCGAGTAGAGGGAGTAATCCTCCGGCACAGTGACTTTGGCGAAGCTGACCGCCTGCTAACAATTTTCACTCGTGAAGCAGGTAAATTACGGGCCATCGCTAAAGGGGTTCGGAAAGCGCGCTCGCGTAAAGCCGGTCATGTAGAACCATTCACCCGTACCAGCTTGCAATTGGCACGCGGGCGTGATCTTTTTATTCTCACCCAGGCTGAAGCAGTTGATGGATTCGCAACGCTGCGAGAAGATTTGGTATTACTGGGATATGCATCGTATATCATCGAATTACTGGACCGTTCAACAACCGACGAAGTTGAAAATCGCTCTTTATACAACTTGTTGATCAGGACATTATCCCGTCTTAATCGTGGCGACGATCCAAATTTGGTGACGCGGTATTACGAGCTGCGATTATTAGATTATGTGGGTTTCCGCCCCCAATTATTACGCTGCGCCCAATGCGATGCCGGGATTAAGCCTGAAGATCAGTATTTTTCTGCCTTCCACGGAGGGGTTATCTGCCCTAAATGTGGGCAGCGCGATCCCGAAGCCAGACCTATCTCGATGCAAGCGCTGAAATTTTTTCGGCATTTCCAGCGCAGCAGCTACCAGGAAGCCGCCCGCGCTAACATATCACCACCGGTTTATGCTGAAATGGAAATCCTCATGCAATACTATTTGACCTATAGCCTGGAGCGCGGCTTGAACAGCCCTTCTTTTTTACGGCGGGTGCGCAGAGATCAGCAAAACAGCGATCCAACTCAAAATTAATCGACAAAACGCGGTTGGGGAAAGCCTCCATGAAAACGCAAAAACAGATCAAATTTATTGGCATCATCATTATTTCGATGATATTCATTTCTTTATTATTGGGACAATCTGTGCAGGCTCAGCTAAAATCACCACCATTTGGGGTAGAGCAGGTTTGGATAGTTGAGCACGCTGACCCCATAATCGATACCCAAAATCAGAATTTGTGGGTGATACGCATCCATTTCAAATCTCGCCAGGAGGTGGCTAATATTGCTGCCCGATTTGAACCCTGGGAAGTTAATTATGAGGAGGGTTATTTGGTATTGGGAGTCTCCCAGGCAGATTACAATCGACTGCTGGCGGAAGGTTATCAAATCGTAATCGACCATGAAACCACAGCCCTCGTCAATCAGCCACCGATGTATCTGCCAATGCAAACTTTGGGCATCCCCGGCTACTCGTGCTACCGTACAGTCGAAGAAACATTTGCTGCAGCAGAGAGTTTAGTTGCTACCAACCCAACACTCGCTGAGTGGGTCGATATCGGTGACTCATGGGAGAAAATCGAACCAGGCGGTTTACCCGGTTACGATTTGATGGTACTCAAACTGACTAATTCCGCCATCTCAGGGGAGAAACCGAAACTATTTATCATGACAGCCATCCACGCTCGCGAATACGCTACCGCCGAGTTAGCCACCCGGTTCGCTGAATACTTGGTCGGCAACTACAATAAAGATCCCGATATCACCTGGATTTTAGATGACGCTGAAATCCATCTGTTACTGCAATCCAATCCAGATGGCAGAAAAATGGCTGAAACTGGCCTCTATTGGCGCAAAAACACCAATGAGAATTTCTGCAGCCCGACATCTTATTATCGCGGCGTAGACCTCAACCGTAATTTTGAGTTCCAATGGGGGTGCTGTGGCGGATCTAGCAGTAATCAATGTGATACAACATATCGCGGCCCATCCCCAGCATCCGAACCTGAAGTACAGGCCATTCAGAATTATGTTCGATCCATATTCCCAGACCAACGCGGAGAAAACTTGAGCGATCCTGCTCCTGAAGATGCAACCGGCATTTTCCTCGATATCCATTCATATGGGAATTTGGTAATTTGGCCCTGGGGTTTCACATATGGGCCAGCGCCTAATGGAAATGCCCTCCAAACACTAGGTCGAAAATTTGCTTATTTTTAATTCCTATGACCCTGATCAAGCGGTAAGCCTTTACCCAACAGACGGCACGACCGAAGATTTTGCTTATGGAGAACTAGGGTTGGCTGCTTACACCTTTGAGTTAGGAACTGCATTTTTTCAAAGTTGCGAAACTTTTGAAAACACAATCCTACCTGATAATATTCCGGGCCTAATTTATGCAGCCAAAACGGCACGCACCCCATATCAAACACCGTCGGGTCCGGATGTACTGGAAATAACAACCACGCCCATTTTTGCTTCCCCTGGGGATGAAATTATATTGAATGCCACAATCAATGATACACGTTTTAACAATGTCAATGGGACTGAGCTATCCCAAACGATCAGCGCAGCCGAATATCATATTGATTCACTTCCCTGGGAAAGCGGGTCGGCATCTCACCAGCTTACAGCCGCGGATGGAAATTTCAACTCTGCTATCGAAGAAGTAATAGCAATCATTGATACAACCGATCTCTCAGTTGGACAACACACAATCTATTTGCGCGGGCAGGATGCAGATGGGAACTGGGGAGCTACTAGCGCGATATTTATCACCCTGCAAAATTTTCAATATCTGCCTTTTATCCTCAGGTAAATCAATCGGGGTAACGCACCCAACTATACCCTCTAATCCACCTTTCAGTTGCGAAAGTTCAAATATTTTAGGAGTAGGGTCATCCTGCAACCGGATGAACCTTCCGTTATAATCAGCAATATGGATGAGTTGCTTGAAGTAACCGTTGGAAAATTATTGCGAGAACGTGGTTGGCGGTTAGCTGTCGCAAAATCATGTACCGGGGGTTTGGTCGGACATCGGATAACCAATATTGCAGGTTCCTCTACTTATTATATGGGAAGCATCACCGCCTATGCATACGAAGCGAAGGTACGTCTGTTGGGCGTTAAGTGGAAAACCTTGGAGCAAGAGGGTGCAGTAAGCGGACCTGTAGTACTAGAAATGGCACGTGGTGTCAGGAGAGCCCTAGCCGCCGATATTGGGGTATCTGTCAGTGGGATTGCTGGACCCGGCGGTGGGACCGAAGACAAACCCGTTGGGTTAACTTGTATTGGCTTGAGCACACCCCAATATGAGCAGAGTTGGCAATTCATCTGGCAGGGAAACCGGTTGCAGAACAAAGAACTGTCTGCAGAGAAAACTTTACAGTTGTTAGTTGATTATTTAAGGAGTTCCAGGGATGGAAACAATTGAGGTTACAGCTCGTTTCGAAGCCCAAGGGCGCATTACGCCATTAAGTTTCATTTGGCAAGGACGCACATATCGTGTTGAAAGTACTGGCAGGCGTTGGGAAGCAAGCGACGGGCTGCATATGCTTGTGATGGTACCGGGAAATCGAGCTTATCATATAATTTTCAACTCACAAACCGGAATATGGAAATTAGTACGCGATAGCGAAATTCCAACGGTTCCTAGAGTTTGAGTGTTTTTCAACATACAATATTAGTAAAAATCAGGTTAAAAACAACGAATTTCACAGAAAAGTACAATATTTTGTGAATTGGTCCTTAAATTGCACTTGCATTTGCATGGATTTCGCAGTATTCTATAGATGTAGCATCAACAGAGCCCTAGAAACCCAGCGAGGGGACTGATTGTCAAAGAAGCCCCAACAAACTTGGTTTCGAATTTTTTTAATTTTTATTTCTCGCAAACCACATTTGAGGAGGTTTACAATGAAGTACATAACGGCAATTATCTTAGGGGTTATGATGTTGGCAATCCCATTTGGTTCCGCATTTACTGCTATCGATTTACCAGGTACGCTGGTCGTTGCCAGCGGTCCCAAAGTAATTCCGACTTTCGTAATCACCGCGGTCGAGGAAGATCAGTGGGTTGAGATCCAAACGGATAATTTCCCAGCCGGAGATCATTTCATTGTCACCATGGGCCCTATGGGATCGAAAGGTATCAATGGCATCATTATTGGGACGACCTATAGTGGACCAGGTGGGCGCTTCACCATGAAATACGATATCCCGCCGGCGCTCAAAGGTTCTCATCAAATTGCCGTCCGGCTGGAAAGCTCCACTTCGGGTTATTTCGCCTATAACTGGTTCTATAACAAAACCGTTAATGCCCCTGGCACGACCCCGACCCCACCAACGAATCCGCCCAGCGGTTACACCGGGCACCCCACTTTCAGCATTGCAAGCGTCAAAGAGGGGAAATCGGTGACCATAACGCCCAACAATTTCCCGCCCAACGATACCTTCTGGGTGCGCATGAATTGGATGGGCACCCGTGGTGTAGCTGGGGCTATTGTAGAGACGGTGACAACCAATTCCAAAGGTAAGCTCAGTCAAACTACCTTTGATATTCCAGATTTTCTAGATGTCGCCTATCAAATCGCCATCCGGATTGAGAGCCCAACCTCAGGTTACTATGCCTATAATTGGTTCTATAATAATTCAACTAATGGCAGCATGCCCCAACCCGACCCCGATAAACCCAGTTATATCGGTTATCCCACCTTTGCAATTGCATCCGTGGTCCGTGATAAAAACGTAAAAATCGTCCCCAGCAATTTCCCACCCAATGACACTTTCTACGTGCGGATGAACTGGATGGGCACTCGCGGGGTTGGCGGCACGGTGGTACAAACCGTCACAAGCGACTCGAAGGGTAATTTGAACGATATCAAATACCCTGTTCCAGATTTCTTGAATGGGCAGTACCAGATTGCTATCCGGCTGGAAAGCCCGACTTCGGGATATTACGCTTTCAACTGGTTCTATAACAATACTTACCCGTAGCATATCTACGCGAAAGCACCTTACCTTGAACTTCTGAGGGGCTGCCATTTCTCGATAAAACGCGGTCCCTTTAGAATTTCAGCTAGCATCACCCATTATAAAAAGTGTCCGGCAAATTGAATTGCCGGACACTTTGCTTTAACGCGATCCTAAAAAATCCTAACCCATACGGCTGCGTTCTTCCTCAATAATACTGACATCCAGCTTCTTGAAAAGTGGTGCCGGTTTCTGGATGGGGCGGCCACCTTCTAGTTGGCTGGCCTCCCATTTTCCACTGGCACGATCCGGCAGATAACGTAAGACATCATGCTCACCCAGCGCGTCGGATTGCGTTTCGACAGATTGCTGACCAAAGAAGGGCTCAGAATATCCCAAATAACTGTGCAAGCGTTCACTCGCAAAGGGAATAAAAGGAGCCAACAAAACTTTCAGCGAATCGATCACCCGGATGGTGGTATAGATCGTTTTGGCGGCGGCATCCTTGTCAGACTTGATCTCAAACCAGGGGGCCTGGGCATCAATATATTTATTCGCTTCGGAGGCCAGCCGCATCGCTTCTTGTAAAGCTGCACGCAATTTGACACTCTCGAGCAGCTTTCCCACACTCTCGAAACCCGCTTCAACCGTGGTGATGATCTCTTTATCTGCCTCACGAAGTTCGCCGGGCTCAGGCACAAAACCCTCCCAGTGTTTATGGGCAAAGGAGAGCGCACGATTAACCAGGTTACCCCAGGTAGCAACCAACTCATTATTATTGCGCGCGTGGAAATCGCTCCAATTCCAATCCGTATCCCGGTTTTCGGGCATATTGATCGTCAGATAGTAGCGGAGCGCATCGGGATCATAGCGAGTTAAGAAATCTCGCCCCCAAACTGCCCAATTTCGTGAACCAGAGATCTTCTTCCCTTCCATATTCATGAACTGGTTAGCCGGAACATCGAAAGGCAGCGTCAGCGGTTGGCCGCTTTCTTCAACGAAAATTTCCATGAACTTTTCACCTGCCCCCATAAGTTCTGCCGGCCAGAGGGCCGTGTGGAAGAAAATATTATCTTTACCAATAAAGTAGAAAGCTTTGGCATCTGGATTAGCCCACCAATCACGCCAGGCCTCTGGCTCGCCCACAATTTGCGACCACTCACCAGGGGCCGAGAGGTATCCAATCACAGCTTCAAACCAAACATAAAGGCACTTGCCATCCCAACCTTCAACTGGCACGGGAATACCCCAAGCAAGATCACGGGTAATCGAACGCGATTTCAAACCATCAGATTCGATCTTCCGAAGCGATTCACCCAAGACGGTATCGCGCATATAATCCTGGCGAGCACGCAGGAAATCGGCTACATCAGGCTCCAGTTTAGAGAGATCAAGGTAAAAGTGTTCGGTTGGTCGCAGTTCTGGGGTTGAGTCATCCGTTTTTGCACGCGTGGGTTAAGCAGCTTTTCAGGTTCGAGCACATTGCCACAATGATCGCACTGGTCAGAACGGGCACCTTCATAGCCGCAAAGATAGCAAGTTCCTTCAATATAACGGTCGGGCAAGAAGCGCTGACCAGCTGGGGAATACCACTGGTTCGTTGTTTTTGTGTAAAGAAAACCATTTTCCTTGAGTGCCAGAAAGATGCTTTGCGCCACTTTGAAGTGATTGGCCGTATGCGTGGTGGTGAATAAATCATAAGTTATTCCAGCTTGCTGGAATAACTCGATAAACCCATTATGATATTCCTTGTAAACCTCCTCGGCTGTTTTTAGCAAAGCATCCGCTCTGAGTGTTACGGGAGTCCCATGTGAATCTGTACCAGAAACCATTAAAACTTTGTTTCCTTTCAGACGATGAAACCGGGCCGCGATATCCCCCGGCAAGTGAGATCCCGTAATATTACCAACATGAATCTCAGCGTTGGCATAGGGCCAGGCAATAGCAATTAAAATATTTTCAGACATGGACGACCTCCCGGAATTTCATAATTTACTACATTAAAAAAGGCTGCCCAATATGGACAGCCTGCTTTGGTTTTTGTTGGCTAGAGCGTCAAAATTTCACTCCCAATGCTACGGCTGCCCACATCTTTACGCGGGGCATCATGTTCATCATCATGCACATCAATGAGAGGGAAAACAGCAGTAGCAGGAAGTTTAGTAAATACATCTTGTTTACCTTTTAAGTTACCAAGAGTTTATAACGGCAAAGATGATTTGTCAAGCGAAATTTCGGGCTTATACGATAAAATTATGGAGATGAGGGAGCATCTTCATCCAGGAGTGATTTTAGAACCGAGAAACGCGGATCCCTAATTTCTTCATCGTGATTACAGTCCGTTAAATTCAGATCATCGCCACAAATTGGGCACAATCCTTTACAACTCGGCTTACAGACCGGGCTAATGGGTATTTCAAGAAGCAAATACTCACGCATCATCGGTACCAAGTCAATGTGCAAATCATCGGGAAGTATCAATTCTGTATTCTCATCTGCCTGTGATGGAAAGGTATACATCTCGACAAATTCAAGATGTAATGGCTGCTCAATGGCTTTCAAACAAAATACACATTCCGTATCCAAATTTGCTCCACCATCAGCTTGAACCAAAAGCCCCTCGGTGGTGCGGGAAACTTTCACAACCCCGATCAGATTGTTCACCGCAAAATCGTTAGACAATGTCAAATCGGATACTTCAATGGAAAAATCCCGGCTATAACCGATAGCCTGGTGAACTATAAAACCGACATTTAATTTCAATTGAGCAGGAGAAGTTAACACTTTAATAACCTGGATTTTTTAGGGATTTTTAAGGCGGATGAATTATAACAGGTTTGAAAATCCAGGGTTAAGTTTTTTGAATAATCAGATCATTTTTATCCTGTATCCCGGAAACAACTGGATTTCTGAGGGTCATTATTAAGGAGCATCCATGCCAAAATTACTAATCGCCACCAATAATGTTGGCAAGCAAAGAGAAATTCGATCGCTATTGAACGGCCTAACCAGTGAGTTGGTAACACCAGCAGAAATTGGGCTTGAACTCGATGTCAAAGAAGATGGAACCACGTATAAAGAAAATGCAGCCAAAAAAGCATTGGCGTTCAGCCAAGCAACAGGACTAATTTCGCTGGCTGATGATACTGGTCTAGAAGTAGAAGCATTAGGGGGTGCCCCTGGGTTATTTTCAGCGCGTTATGCCCGTAAACCAAATGCTACTGATGCTGATCGACGTGCTTACCTACTAAAAAACCTGCACTCCCAACCGCAGCCTTGGGATGCAAGGTTTATCTGCGTTGTCGCAGTCGCCACCCACGAGGGTGAATTGCAATATACCGAGGGCATTTGCCGTGGAGCAATCATCCCAAATGAACGAGGAAATTTTGGTTTTGGATATGATCCAATATTTTTTATCCCATCCGTCCAGAAAACAATGGCTGAACTCTCGATGATAGAGAAAAATCTGTTAAGTCATCGCGCAAAAGCAGTTCTTGCAGCAGTTCCTATTCTTTCAAAATACTTTCTTCACCTATAAGACTTATCTAAATAGGGTCATTGCATGCAACCCATTTATGGTGGTGAATGCTTCCAAAACGAAGGATCCAGGGGGGGTGCTGCGGTTGTCCTCCAACAACACCCTCTATTTTTCACCTTTGGGTAGGAGACAACCACGATTATGCGAATACTCTACTTAACGAAATTGCAAGCAAGATTTTACTATTACTACGTGGTATTATATAGCCGTTACTTCTAGTAAAATGGAGTGTTAAGTTGCCCAACCTTTCTGACCCAACTTCATTGATTATCATTGCTGCGGTTGGATTAACATTACTATTAGTGGGTGGGATTATTTATTATTTTAGGCATCGTAATCGCAAAGATGCCAATTACGGTTTAAACAACAACCAACAAAGAAAAGGGGGATCAACATCCGATCGGCGAAATACGGCACGCATAAAACGACTAGATGAAGAAAAAATGCGTGAGATTTACAAAGATCTCGCCGAAATGACAGCTACCCTAAATTATCAGCGCGTACTCGACATTGCTCTCGATTTAAGTATGCAAGCCTTATCTGAATCTGACCAATCAACCGATCGGTTAGTCAGCGCAGTGCTCCTTTTCACCCAACCAAATTCTCAAAAACCTGTTCTTTATATTGGCGCCGCACGTCGTTTTACTCGCACCGATATGTCGGCAACCTTCCCCGCAGAAAAAGGCCTTCTTCGTGAAGCTATCGATGAAGGTGCTGCCCTCTTAGCATATGAGATATCGCAAGACCCAGAATTAGGCCATACAATAGCTATTCAACAGTGTAAAGTGGGCTACTGCATTCCCCTGCGTACTGGAATAAATGTTTGCGGTGTGATGCTTTTCGCCCATCCAAACACCAATTTCTTTTCTATAACAAATCGCGAAATATTAGACATCATCGGCAACCAGGCTATGATTGCTATTCAAAATGCGCGTCTTTATCAAGACTTAGAACAAGAAAAAGAACGCATGATGGAGATCCAGGAGGAGGCGCGCAAAAAACTGGCCCGGGATCTTCATGATGGACCAACTCAATCTATTGCTGCGATTGCAATGCGCGTAAACTTTGCTCGTCGATTAATGGAGCGGGATACCCCAGCCGCATCTGATGAACTCCGCAAGATTGAGGATTTAGCCCGTCGTACAACTAAAGAAATTCGACATATGCTCTTTACACTGCGCCCACTTGTGCTCGAATCACAGGGCCTCAAAGCAGCCTTCGATTCGATGGCCGACAAAATGAGAGAAACTTACGATCAAAATGTACTGGTTTCAGTAGACGAAAAATTAGTCCCTGAGTTGGAAATGGGAAAACAAGGCGTTATTTTTTATATAGCCGAAGAAGCAGTTACGAACGCCCGGAAGCACGCCATTGCCGATCATATCTGGATAAGGCTAAAATCAATCCAAGAAGACCTCGCCCTACTAGAAATCGAAGACGATGGTGAGGGGTATGATGTTGAAGCTGTGGATGCATCTTATGAACATCGCGGCAGTCTTGGTATGGTCAATATGCGAGAGCGAACAGAATTACTGAATGGTTTACTAAAAATCGATTCAGTAAAAGGACAGGGTACTCGAGTTCGAGTCCTGATCCCACTAACAGAAGAAGCGTCTGACCGTATCCGCCGCGGCTTATGAGTAGCCAACAAAAAACCATCCCCCTTCGGATGCGGCTTCTAGCGATCATTCTGGGGATGGTTTTTCTATTTTGGCTTCCTTTTGAAGATACAAATTCATTTAATGCAATTTTGTTTGCGATTGCTATTTGCACCTGGATAACGATTGTATCCTTCCTGCAGACCGAGGAAAAACAACCGGTCAATTTGAAGCGGTATATCTTAGCAGGTACAATTGCCGGAGCACTGATAACACCCCTAACGTTAATTTTGATGGCATTCAAAACCGGGCTTCACGGGCATCAATCACCGGATTTTACTGCCCAGCAAATTCTTTCTGTTATTAGAAAAACACCGTTCTGGATACTCGGCGGATTTCTGATTGGCTTAGGCAGCCGAATTTGGACCATCAAATGACAAACCTGACAAAAGAGTTTTTTAATGCCATTTTCTGCTGACATTTATTACCGCTATTCCCAAGATGAGGGTGGAGAATCTGCCCCAGTTATTTTGAATTCATGGAGCTGGTGGCTCACATTTACACTGGCCAGCTCAAGTTCGGCGGCTGCCGGGTCATCGGATTTTTGCGCTTGATCTACCCGGGCACGGAAAATCGGAAGGGCGCGGCCAACAAACCATTGAAGCATTCTGTCAAAATATTATCCGCTGGATGGAAAGTATCGATCTTTATCGGGCAGTTTTTGTAGGCCATTCGATGGGGGGAGCGATTTCTCTCACAATGGCACTCAACCATCCCGAACACGTCGTTGCCCTGGGATTAGTGGGATCTGGCGCACGTTTGCGGGTTGCTCCCGTTATTTTAGAGAATACTGCCAATTCAACAACTTTTCCGGTTGCCATAAAAGCTATTATGGAGAAGGCCTTCAGCCCCCATACTGATCCACGTTTAATGCAATTGGCCGGACAAAGGATGGGACTCACCCGTCCCACTGTTCTAAACGGAGATTTTTTGGCGTGTAACGCCTTTGATATTATGGAAGGTCTCAACAAAATCCGGATTCCGACCTTGGTAGTTTGTGGAGAGGACGATCAACTCACCCCCGTCCGCTATTCTCAATACCTAACCGACCAAATCTCAAAAGCACAACTAAAAATTATTCCTGAGGCCGGTCATATGGTCATGCTGGAACAACCCCAATCTGTAGCAGATGAACTATCCGCTTTTTTAGCAACCCTTACCTATTCTCCCGGTCATAAAAGCGAGAGTTAGGATCACACCTCAGCATGACCATATGACCTACTTCGTAACCACCGATAATTGATCCGTATTAAAAACGTTCAAGACCATTTTCTCAATTCCACGCGAATCTCAAAGACGGGTCTCTGGGATTCGCTTCAGTTAAGAGCAAGCGTGGAGTTTCCCAAAGACCCAGTAGAATTTCTTAACTTACTTGGGGTAAAATTAGGCTTACTTAATTTTTTAGCGCGCTGAATGCGCGGAGGTTTTTTTGAAAAAGTATATCAAAGATTACGTCTTTTTATTTTCGATTGCTGGATTAGTGGTAGTTTTTGATCAATGGACAAAAAATCTTGTCCGAGACAATTTGTCTTTAGGTGAAATCTGGATGCCTTGGGAGTGGCTGTTTCCTTATGCCCGAATTGTTCATTGGCAAAACACGGGGGCAGCTTTTGGATTAGGACAGGATTTGAGCTGGCTGTTTACTGCTCTGGCTTTCGTGGTCATCGGCGCGATTATTTACTATTTTCCCCAAGTTGAACCATCTAGTTGGCTGATCCGCCTGGCACTTGGTCTGCAAATGGGCGGTGCGCTTGGAAACTTGATTGACCGCCTAATGCAGGATATGCACGTAACTGACTTTGTGTCGATTGGTCGTTTCGCAGTCTGGAATATTGCAGACGCTTCCATCTTTGTCGGCACGTTAATTTTAATTTTTGGGGTGTGGTTAGAAGATCGAAAGCAAAAGCAGCTCGAAGGTTTGGAAGAAGCACACACTTCAGAGGAAGAAACAGCTATCCATATTGAGGAAATTCAGGGTGAGTGAACGTCTCCTCACCTTTGAATATCGACAAAAAGAACCTCAACGGTTAGATAAATTTCTCGTGGCATGCCTACCAGAATTCTCTCGTTCGAGACTACAGCAATTTATCAAAAAAGAACTTGTGCTGATCGATGACAAACCCGCCCACAAAGCCGGTCAAACCATCGAAAAAGGCATGGTTCTGAAAGTTACAATTCCCCCCACCGCACCCAGCGAATTACAACCAGAGAATATCCCCCTTGATATTGTTTTCGAAAATAATGATTTAATCGTTGTCAACAAACCCGCTGGAATGGTAGTTCATCCAGCCACGGGTCATTCTTCTGGAACGTTGGTACATGCAGCCTTAGCACACGCCCCTGAAATGGAAGGTATTGGCGGGGTCCAGCGGCCTGGCATCGTCCACCGTTTGGATAAAAATACATCCGGCATCATCCTGTTAGCTAAAAACGATCATACCCACCATTTTTTACAAGATCAATTCAGGGATCGCCTGGTAAAAAAAGTTTATCTCGCCCTCGTCAATGGACAGCCTCCGACATCAAAAGGACGAGTAGAAGCCTCCATTGGGCGGGATCCCAAACAACGCAAACGAATGGCTGTGATGCCGAAGTCATAAAGGCCGTCAGGCCATCAGCGACTATCACATCGTGGAAAGATTTCCCAACCATACGCTGGTCGAAGTGCATCCTCTCACCGGAAGAACCCACCAAATCCGCGTACATCTGGCATTTATAAAATGTCCTATTGTTGGTGATGCCATTTATGGGCGGCGTAAACCCACTTTTCCCCTCAAGCGGCACTTTCTGCACGCGCAACGTATAAGCATCATGATCCCGGGTGAGGAAGAACCGCGCATTTTTGAGGCTAAAATGCCAGATGAATTACAAAATATACTCAAGCAATTGCGATAACACCTTTAGGATTTCCTTACATTGGGGAAGTTCCAATTGTTCTGCGATCTAAATTTTCATTCTCGAAAGGATTTCTCATGCCCCTGGTCGATTTGCGCTCCGATACCGTTTCTCAACCCACGCCAGAAATGCGTCAAGCCATGGCAAATGCAGCTGTTGGCGATGATGTTTACGGCGAGGACCCCAGCATCAACAAACTGCAAAATCTATCTGCCAAAATGCTCGGTAAAGAAGCAGGACTGTTCGTTCCCACCGGAACGATGGGAAATTTAGCTTCGATTTTGGCATACTGCAATCGCGGTGATGAGATCATCCTTGGCGATGTAGCCCATACTTTCCTTTATGAAGCTGGTGGCATTGCAGCCTTAGGCGGCGTGCATCCTCACACCATCCCAAACCAATCTGATGGAACTTTAGCGCCCGCTGATATTGTGGCAGCCATTCGAGGCAACGACGCCCATCTGCCGCCTACACGCCTCATCACGCTGGAAAATACGCACAATCGCTGCGGAGGCGCTGCCCTTACTCTGGAATACACAGAACAAATTGGGGCTTTAGCCAAAGAACACGCATTGATTTTACACCTGGATGGGGCCCGGATATTCAATGCCGCGGCTGCTCTTGATATTTCTCCAGCAGAATTAGTTGCACCGGTTGATTCAGTAACTTTTTGCCTCAGCAAAGGGTTATGTGCGCCAGTTGGCTCCGTCATTTGTGGAGATGCGGAATTCATTCGTAAAGCCCATCGGATACGTAAACAACTCGGTGGGGGTATGCGTCAGGCTGGAATTTTGGCTGCCGCAGGGATCGTGGCTCTCGAGACAATTGCTCCCCGTTTAAGAGAAGATCACCTCAGGGCACAAAAACTGGCTTCCGGGTTGGCAGCCATCCCCGGAGTTATGCTTGACCCTGAAACTCCGCACACCAATATGGTTTATCTCACCCTCGGAAATGAACTCCCTTTCGATGCGGGTGACGCCGCTCTCCTTTTGAAAGGAAAGGATATCCTGGTCGGCGTTGTCGGGACGCGTCGCTTCCGTTTAGTCACCCATTACTGGATCACAGATAAGGCTGTCGATCAAGCAATTGCCGCGTTTCGCGAAACCCTTCAATAACACTCGTGATGATATAATTCGGATGGTTTTGAACGCTTATGAGCCCTAACCCGAGTCAGATATCGAAGGCTCAAGTTAGGGCTTTTAGTTCAAAAAAATCGATTGGTAAAAAATCTGCGGAGAATACAAGGAGATTAAGCATGGATACATTTATCACTCTGGTTGAAATTGATCAAATTGCAGCGGCTGTGCGCCAGCGCATCGATGGACAGCCCAAGATCGCATTGATTTTAGGGTCCGGATTAGGCGCATTAGCAGAGGCTGTCGAAAACCCCACTATTATTCCTTATGGAGAGCTTCCCAATTGGCCGGTTTCAACCGTGATTGGGCATGAAGGCAGCCTGGTTGTGGGAAAATTACGCGGACAAGAGGTTATTGTTATGCAGGGGCGGGTGCATTACTACGAAGGTTACACCATGGATCAGGTTGTACTCCCGGTACGCGTCATGCAACGTCTGGGTGTTGAAACTTTGGTAGTGACGAATGCCGCTGGCGCAATCAATCCCAATTTCGAACCTGGTGATTTGATGCTGATTACCGATCACCTGAATATCATAGGCATGGCTGGCCCTAATCCATTGCGAGGGCCCAATTTTGATGAACTTGGACCGCGTTTCCCGGATATGAGTCAGGCATATGACCGTGAATTAAGCCAACTCGCACGTGAAGCAGCTGCCGAAAAAAACATCCTACTGCAAGCGGGTGTTTACGTCGGTCTGGCAGGTCCATCCTTTGAAACCCCCGCCGATTTACGGTTTTTGAAAGCCATTGGAGCTGATGCTGTTGGTATGTCCACCGTCACTGAGGTAACCATAGCCCGGCATGCCGGGCAACGCGTATTGGGGATATCGGGGATCAGCAACAAAGCTAATTTAGATGGCAATACGATTACGACCCATGAAGAAGTGCTCGAAGCCGGTACGGTGATGGTTCCAAAATTTATCACCATAATAGAGGGTGTCTTAGATCGTCTGGCAAAATAGCTAAACCATCTTAAAGTTATCATTCAGGTACCCCACATGGAAGAAGTTTTGCGCTTCGTGCGCGACAATGAAATCATCATCTATCTCATTCTGGGGATTGTTGCGGCCTGGTTTCTGAGAAAATTTCTACTCGCTTGGCGTGATCTTCGCGAAGCTGCATTTGGTTTGGAGCGTGAGACAGCCCAGGCTCGCTTGAATTGGACAGCCAGCGTTTTAGTTTTTCTCTTGATTTTGGGGGTGATCGAGTTTGCCCTGGTTTCTTATATCGTGCCGACTGTCCCTGGGGCAGCACCTATCTTCACACCTACTCTGGATTTACTAGCCACTCCCACTGCAACTCTTGACCCCAACACCACACCTGGGATTCCTACTCCAACTTTGGCACTTACCCTCCCTCCCGGAGATAATGGCTGCATCGTTGATCAAATTAATATCACGTTCCCTGAAAATGGCGCAACCGTTCGAGATGTGATCAATATCATCGGCACCGCTAATATCCTAAATTTCGGTTTTTACAAATACGAAACTGCTCCAGTTAATGATCCAACTTGGCTAACCATTCAGGCTGGCAATGCGATTGTGATCAATGATGATCTCGGTCCCTGGGATACAACCCGATTGCCGCCTGGTGATTATTTTCTCCGTTTGGTTGTAACGGATAACACTGGAGAATCTCTTCCCCCTTGCGCGGTTCAAGTACGTGTGGAAGCTCCTTTAGAAGAATAGTTTTTGAAAAAAATTACACAGTTGAATGGTGGATAAAACCCACCCCCTGAACTGCGAAATTCCTAAGTTAATTGGCTGGAGGCCTTATGCCCGAAATCGAAATCCGCCCTGCAAAATCTGACGATATCCCAACCCTCATGGCGCTAGAACATAATTATGCCAGTGACTATGTTTGGCAAATGGAAATCCAACGCGATGAACATAAAGTCGGCATCATCTTTCGCGAGGCCAAGCTCCCTCGTTCGGTACAGGTCATGTATCCCCGAAATCCAAAATCCCTGGCGGATGAATGGACCCAACGAGATGGAATTTTAATTGCTGCAACTGGCGGGGAAATTGTCGGCTACAGTTGTTTGATGCAAAATATGGCACCTAATACGACCTGGATAACTGATCTTGTGGTGGTAAGACGCCTGCGCTGCCAGGGCATCGGAACCGCATTGATACTAGCATCCCAAGAATGGGCGATCAAGAAAAAAAGCCGCCGGGCTATCTTAGAAATGCAACCTAAAAATTTCCCGGCGATCTCAATGGCGCAGAAGTTAGGGTACGAGCTCTGCGGTTATAATGATCATTACTATACCAACCACGATATTGCCTTATTTTTCTCAAAATGGCTTAGATAGCTCATGGTTGACACCCTGCTTGTTGGCAATTGCCATTTTTGTCACAATATCTGAACTTTTTATTTAATTTACTAAATCAAATGCCCACGCTTATTGGTTTTCTCCAATCGCTTAATGCGCTGCTTACAGCGGGGATTGCAATTACAGCATTCTCATTATTGCTGTATGCGCTATCATTTAATCTACGTGATAGGGTCGCGCGTACCTTTGCATTAATACTCGTGGGTGTGGTCATCGTTTTTGTGGGGGAAGCCTTTGCAGGAGTTGCCGTTCAAGAGTGGGTTGAAGTTTGGCTGAAAATTCAATGGGTGGGGATCATCTTGCTCCCCCCAGCTTATTTGCACTTTTCAGATGCACTGCTAGCGACCACCGGGAGACCTTCCCGCGGCCGACGACGGCTGCTGATCAAAGTGGCTTATTTAATTTCGGGGATTTTCGCCATTACATTGGCTTTCTCATGGTTGGTTGGTCCATTGGATGTGGATGGTCAGCCGGCTGCCCACCTGCAACGAACCAGCCTCACATGGGCATTCGCATTATTTTATGTCGCCGCAATGATTTGGGCATGGGTAAATTTCCGCCGTGCTTACCAGCGAACTGTGACCCGCACCAGCCGCCGCCGCATGGCCTATTTGATTATTGGTGCACTGGCCCCCGCCCTGGGATCTTATCCCTACTTACTCTTCGGCTCAGGCTTCGCTACTGCTTTCCCTGAATTTTTCTGGCTGGCTGCGGTTGTTAGCAATATTTTAGTCTCGATATTTTTAGTGGTAATGGCTTACGGCGCAGCCTTTTTCGGTGTCCCTTGGCCAGATAGAGTTGTTAAACGCCGGCTATTTAAGTGGCTAATGCGGGGTCCCGTAACAGCATCTACTGTGCTAGCTGTCAGCACCTTTATGCGCCGCTGGGGAGAATCACAGTTTGGGAATCCTTACTCTGCTGCTGTACCCGTATCGATGGCTGTCACGATGATTTTAATGCAATATGCAATTACATTACTAGCTCCGGTATGGGAGCGTTGGCTTTTTTATGGTGGTGACCGTGACAATCTACAACTCCTGCAAACACTGGAAGAACGCTTACTCAGCCGAGGAGATTTGCGCCAATTTCTCGAATCGGTATTGACCGCCGTGTGCGACCAATTGCAGGTAGGCACCGCATTTGTAGCTTCACTTGGTCCTCAAGGTTTAGATATGATGGTAACCGTTGGCAATGAAGAACTGCTGCCCGTCGAAAAAATTTCCAATGATTTATTGCAGATGGTGGTCAATAATGGTGACAATCATGTTAAAAATGGCTTGCATCTCTTCGCCTGGGGTGATTTTTGGGTCATCCCACTTTTCGATACAAATTACGAAAAAACATCATTACTTGGATTACTTGCAACCATTCAAAACCCAGACCAACCCCCAGATGACGATCAACGCGAAGCTCTGGCAGCTATTTCGCATCGGGCAGCATTAGCGCTCGAAGACCGTTACTTACAAGAACAAGTATTTAGCTCCCTAGAAAGTCTCACACCCCAAGTAGAAAAGATCCAGCAATTACGTGCAGCCGCCCGCTATGACGGTACCCAAGTGCTCACGACTCCCGATAGTGATTTAGATATTCAGCATAGCGAGTTATCAAAATGGGTAAAAGATGCGCTAAGTCATTATTGGGGCGGGCCAAAACTGACGCAAAGTCCGTTGCTCAACTTACAAGTTGTTCAACAAGGAATCACCGAACACGACGGGGTATCAACGAATGCATTACGAGCGATTTTGAAAGAGGGTATCGAACGTATCCGTCCGGATGGGGATCGGCGGTTTACGGGTGAATGGATACTATATAATATTTTGGAGATGAAATTTATGGAGGGGCGTAAAGTTCGTGAAGTCGCGTTACGACTGGCGATGTCAGAGGCCGATTTATACCGCAAACAACGCGTAGCAATTGAGGCCGTTGCCAATGCTATCGTTGAGATGGAAACCCAAGCCCGGGAGGAGGATAACTTAAACCCTATAAGTAAAGAAAATAATACGCGAACAAACAGGGTGGAGGGCAGCAAATAAACGCAAGTTGTTCTATAATAGTAAAAAGTTAATTTCAACAAAGGTAAAAGTTAATGGTCAACAATAATCATGACAATAACAATATGGGGGGACCACCACCGGTTGATGATTCTTGGTGGATGGCCGTATTGGAGGATGTCGAAGAGCACTTCGCACCAAAACTCAAACCTATAACAAAGCCAAATAAAATTGATGTCAAGACTTCAAAACCCATTGATAACGTTGAAACAAATCATGTGGAAATTGATTGGGAAATGGCAGAACAGCTTTACGGGCAAGATCAAGTCATCGATCTAGAGGTCACTGGATACAATCGTGGTGGTGTGTTGGTAGCAAATGACAGGCTACAAGGATTTGTACCGATTTCACATCTTGTGAAAATCTCACGTAAATGCGAGGATGAAAAAAACCTACAAACTACACTAGAGGCATACTTAGGTCAATCGCTACCTCTCAAAATTATTGAATGCGATGAGGAACGTGGTCGCGTAGTATTTTCCGAGCGCGCTGCTCAAACTGGCCCTGGCCGCCGCATCCAATTGCTCGAAGATTTGAAGGAAGGTGATTGTATTCATGGGTACGTGACTACTATCACAAATTTTGGTGCATTCGTGGATTTAGGCGGTATTGAAGGTTTGATTCACATTTCGGAACTCTCATGGGGGCGGGTCCACCATCCAAAAAATATCGTAACTGAAGGACAACAAGTTGAGGCATGCGTAATTCAAATTGATCGGCAACGTTCCAGGGTTGCGCTCAGCCTCAAACGGTTGTTACCAAATCCCTGGGATACGGTGGAATCGAAATATTTTCAAGGTCAAGTTCTCAATGCGGTCATTACTAGTGTAGTCTCATTTGGAGCTTTTGCCCGGTTAGACAGTGGCCTGGATGGTTTAATTCACGCCTCTGAGTTGGGAAGTAACGGGGAAGATGGTGTACACCCAAATGATGTTCTTAGCGAAGGGCAGCACGTTCAGGTCCGCATCATAAATATCGATCCTAATCGCCAGCGTTTAGGATTGAGTCTCCAATCAATCGATGAGCAAGGGAATGGGTTGTCAGGTTAGTTGCTAATAACCCAATCCTCCATCCCTAATTTACCAGTTTCCCGTCAGATATTGACGGGTAAGGAGGCTAGATGAAAAACTGGTGGACTTTGGCTTTGGGAGTTGTATTTGGCATATTGAGTGCCGGTGTCATTTATTTATCCAGTCAACCGCCGCGCGGCAACTCGATTACCCTGTTGCCGCCCCCCACCCCAAACCCGATTAAGGTGCATATCAGCGGGGAAGTTCAAAATCCGGGGATTTACGCTTTAGAACCAGGAAGCCGGGTACAAGATGTTATCGAGATCGCCGGGGGATTTACAAGTAAAGCCAACACCACGGGGTTGAATCTGGCATCTCAACTAGAAGACGGTATTCGGGTGCAGGTACCCGCTCAAAGCCAGGTCGAGCCTCCCTCCCCAACAGCCGCGCCCTCATCGAAAGATGAGGAAGCTCCTGCTAAACCTAACTCCCCACCCGAAGATCATCCAGCCTCTGCGTTAATCAATCTCAACACCGCAATGCAAATAGAACTAGAAACCCTTTCAGGGATCGGACCCGCGACGGCATTGAAGATCATTGCTTTCCAAGAAGAGAACGGCCCTTTTACAAGTATCGAAGAAATTCAAAAGGTATCGGGTATTGGTCCGGTGCCTTTTGAAAATATCAAGGATTTTATTACAGTGCACGAATAGCCATGAAAAATTTACAGGTATCCAATAATTGGCTCCACCATATTACACCGCTGACGATTACTTTGATCGCTTTAACTATTGTTGTGCTGGCCCCTTTTTGGGCTTTTAATTGGGCGCAAATTCCCTTTTTGGGTATTTTTCTGGAGCCGCACAATATTGTCAGTGCTTTAGATGGAGATGGCTGGCCCGCAAAAAATGCGGGCGTTCAAAGTTACGACCGGTTAATATCTATAAATAGGGAAAACACACTAACAGCAAGTGAAGTTGGGGAAGTGCTGGCTCGTACAGGCTTCACACCAACAGAAATCGAGCTTAAAACCCGTCAAGGAGACGTATATCAGGTCGTGGTTACACCGCGACAATTTAAAGTTGGGGAAATTGTCAATTGGTTTGGCGTACCGTATGCCGTCGGTCTGGCCTTTTTAGGGATCGGATTGTGGGCTTACCGTATGAGCAAAGAGCAGCGTCCGGCGCGCGCTTTCCTTACTTTTACCGCAGCCTTCAGCATCACAACTGTCGCTTATTTCGACATGAACACCACCCAGCACTTTGTATTAGGTTGGGCTTTAAGTACTCCCATCGCAGCTGGGGCTTTGGCAAATTTAGCCCTGGTTTTCCCGCGGCCGATGAACTTCGTGCAAAATCGACCGATCTTACGATTCATCCCCTGGTTAGTCACATTTTTACTGGCGATCCCAGTGACGCGCGAAATTATAATGCCCTCAAATCCCTGGGCATATATTAACACCTGGTTCGGGAGTTACGCTTTCAGCGCTGTGGCCATTGTGATTTTTTTAGGGTCTCTACTTTTCCGTATCTTCAGGGATCAATCTGCAATGATTCGTCAGCAAAGCCGCCTGATCGTTTTTGGGGCCGCCCTGGCTTTTGGACCGGTTCTTTTCTTATTTTTGTTGCCATCCGTTTTGGGACAACTTGTACGCTTTCCGATGGCAATTGTTTTTCCGGCGATGACTGTGCTGCCCCTCTCTGTAGCTTACTCAATTGTGCGCTACCGCATGCTGGATGTGGACCGCCTACTCGGATCGACGCTGAGTTACGTTATCACCGCGAGTGGCGCAGTGCTGCTCTACTATTTGGTTTTAGCATTGCTATCATTGCTGATCCCTGACGAAATGGCACCCAACGATCCCTTGATGATCGCGTTATTTTTGTTCATCTTGGTCGTGATCACCAATCCAATACGAAACTATATCAGTGGGTTGATTGACCACATCTTTTACCGCACACGTGCCGATTATCGCCGCGTGCTGACTCATCTCTCGCAAGAACTGGTTATTACGCCAAATATGGATCACACACTGAATCTACTTGAACAAGAAATCAACGCCGCGATCGCACCAGAGAGTGGGGTGCTTTACTTGTTCGATGATGATGAAGCTGTTTACCGTCCGCAACGCTCCATCGGCGAAAATGTAGAAATAAATATCCCAGCTAGAGAATCCCCTGGTAACCTTACTTAACCAAAAAGCCAAGGCCATCTGGCTTCCGCCGGGGCGTTCTATTCCAAAAGAATTAGAAAATCAAGCAGAAATGCTGACCAATCTTAACTGCCAAATTTTCGTACCGTTGCTTTACGAAGGCAAAATGATCGGTTTTTTTGCAATTGGGGCGAAGCGGTCTACAGAACCATATACCAGCGATGATCTCGATTTTCTCGACGCGGTTGCGAACCAATCATCCCTGGCACTTGAAAATGTGCGCCTATTCACCAACTTGCAAGATACGCTAAACCAAACTTTGGAAATGAAAAATCTGATGGATGATATTTTCCAATCGATGTCATCTGGGGTCATTACGACCGATATTCAGCGTGAGATCACTCTTTTCAATCAAGCTGCTGAACGAATATTGGGGACACCCATTGATGAAATGGTGGGAAAATCTCTTCCCGATGTTTTGAATATTTTAGGCCCGCAATTCAAAGTGATGACCAGCGATACAATAGAAAGTGGCGCAGAAACTTTAGGGCAGGAATTGACACCCAACATTCCCAATCGTGGACCGACTTTCTTGCGCATGTCGGTTACTCCACTCAAAGATGCACAATTGGGTACCAAGGGCGCCACCATTGTGATTGATGACCTGACTGAGAAGCGCCACCTGGAAGCTGAGCGTGAACGCATCCGCCAGACCTTTGGACGGGTCGTCGCGCCACGGGTACGCGACCGCTTATTGGAAGATCCCAGCGCACTCCATTTAGATGGCATCCGCCAGCCACTCACAGTGCTTTTTGCCGATATCCATCAATTTACTAATTTCAGCGAACGCAACCAACCCGAAGACCTTTTCGAAATTCTCAATTCCTATCTCTCCCTGGCGGCACAGGCTGTACTCGAAGAGGAAGGTACGCTCGATAAATTCATGGGCGATGCTGTCATGGCATTATGGAATGCCCCCGATCCGCAGCCAGATCATACATTACGCGCTGCCCGCGCCGCTATCGCGATGAATCAAGCCATCCGAGAACATCGCGCCCTGATGAGTGAAGAAAATCAACTTTTCTTTAGCGTTGGCATCAATGTAGGTGATGCAATGGTGGGCAACGTCGGCACGCCTGATCTGTTCAATTACACCGCGATTGGAGATACCGTAAACTACTCCCAACGGCTCGAATCCATCGCTGAGCCAGGGCAAATCATTCTATCCAAAGCCGCATACGAAACCATCGCAAACCAGATCATCGCCAAAGAAATGCCACCGGTCAAAGTCAAGGGGAAAGCCCAAGCCGCGGTGGTTTATGAATTAATCGGGCTAAAGTAACGATGCTCAAAGACTACCATATCGAAATTTGTCAGCGCGCTTTCGGAGAAACCTTCAGTTCCAAAGCGCTTGACGTTATCATTGCAGCCAATTTAGGTCAGGATCAAATTCGATATCAATTCCGGCATCCACATTTCCATTTTGATTCCAATGCTTTCGATACCAGCTACGCGTATATCAATGAACAGCAGCAAATGGTGTGGAACACATTAAAATCACGGGCAGAAATAAAATTCGCATGGGAGGCCTTCGGCAGATTGACTCACACTGTTCAGGATTTCTATGCCCACAGCAACTACGTACAATTATGGGTAGAACAACATCCCAGTGGGGATTATCCACCCCCACCTCAGGTGAATGCGCTGGACCCTGAAATCTTGCAGCATTCAGATTTACATTCTGGCAACGTTTATTTTTGGGATTGGCTGGCCTTTGTCCCAGGGTGTTACTCTTTGGCTTTACGCCTGACCCCCAAAGATTTCGCACACTCATATGAATCTCGATCATCCCGGCCGTGGACCGCTTTTTCCGTTTGCGATTGAAGCAGCCATTCAAAGCTCGGTCTTCGAATTTGAGAAAATTGCTGATAGTCTCAATCCAACAGAAATCGCCCGTTTTGCAGATTGCTAATTGCTGTACTCCAACCACTTTGCAACCTTCTGGAAAATATTGCGTATACCATCTTGAACAAAAAAAATACAGAATACCTTTATTCATAGGAGAAATTCTCATGACCGAAAATGTAAAAAAACTCTATCGTTCGAATTCTGATCGCATGATCGCGGGAATTTGTGGTGGGCTTGGCGAATATTTTGATGTTGACTCAACCCTGGTACGCCTTGTCTTTGTAATCGGTAGTATCTTTAGTTTTTCAGCCCTCTTCTGGATCTATATCATCATGCTGATCATCATCCCCGAAAAACCGCTTGCTACTCAGGCAATCGTGGACGCCCCAGCGGCCGATTCTAACCCTGTCGTCGAGGAGCCGAGTTCCGAAGAAACAACCGAAGATTAGCTATCACGTTTCTTGCTCCTGAAAGAAGCGGGTTGCTGTTAGCAACCCGCTTTGTGATTTAACGCCTAAAAAATCATGCTTCTATGTTGAAGAATTTGTCAAGAGAAGAATCAGAAAACGCGCGTAAAGGACGATCCAAGGGCAGAAAGGAAAAGAGTAAAATGAAGAAACCACGGCTAGGAAAACCGCACCTAAGCAGAGCCGCTGCCCGCAGGCCGGGACCCAGTCCAGGGCGGCGAAGCAGAGCGCAGCCGTCCCGCAGGGATGGCACACCCTTGAGTGGGTGGCCGCAGGGCAGACAATTGCGGAGCGCAGCGGTTTTCCTGAAATCCATGGTTGACCCGCAAAAGAAAGTCGTCCAAAGGTCTCCTGAAAGGGTGAACGCTAAAACAGACTGGCAGCTTGGTGAAGTGTCGGGGAATAAACACCTCGCACAAGCTTCTATCCGTGCTCGGAGCTTTCCGGTAGTGTTGACCAGACACCCAATAATGTGTTCGCGGGAGGGCGAAAAAGCCATTCAGGAGCGGCCCCATCTATACTTCGGTTCCCGCCAGGGAGACCCGCATGTTTAACGGGCCGCTCACACCAGCAGAGGTCAAGACCTCATCAGGAGCAAGAAAACGGGTCAGGCTTGCTTGAATTGCGCACCTTCTGGGATGACACCGAATTCCAGGTAGCGCCACAGGGCGATCAGTAGTTTGCGGGCTAAGGCCACAATACCAATCCGGCGGATGCGGCTGTTGCCGTGTCCAAAGCGTTTTTGATACCAGATGCTCAAGGCGCTATCCGGTTGGTGACGAACCCAGGCCCAGGCGATCTCAATGGCCATGGCACGGACTGGACGGTTGCCAGCTTTGCTAATGCCTTGTTCACGGCCACTGTCACCACTCTGGTACGGTGTGGGTGCCAGGCCTGCCAGGGCACCCAGTTCGCGCCGATTGCGGAAATTGCGCCAGGCGAAGAATTCCATCACATACACCCAGGCGGAATTGATCCCAATGCCTTTCAGGCGTAAGAGCTGACGAACCTGCTCCAGGGCGGGTGTATCGACGCTGCGGATGGCCTCCCGCCGGATCTGGTCGATTTGCCGGATCTGCGCTTGCACTAATTGATAGCGCTGGTACTCCCGTTCCAGACGATCCCGCAACCCGGCACCTAATCCGCTGCCATCCCACAAACGCACGGTTTCCAGTTGGGTCAGGAAATCCATCTTGATTGCCATTTTGACACCCTGACTGGCCAGTAATCCTTTGATGCGATTGATGTGATGGGTGCGTTCTCGCTTCAGGGCCATCAGGTCGCGGTGCAGCTGCCGCTGGTCTTCTTCCTCGGCACTGGGTGGGTTGACCACGCTCCATACCTGGCTCTCGCCTTGTGCTGCTCGGATCAGCATGGTCAACAGCTTGCCCACATCGATACGGTCGGTTTTGGCACGCCGCTTCCGCCGGTTGACCTCGATGCTGGCTGAATCCACCACATGGTTCCTCACGCCTTGGGCGATCAGGAAGCGATGCAGCCAAAAGCCGTCTCGCCCAGCTTCATAGCAGCTCAGCACCGCGTGCATCCCTTGGCAAACCAAAGCGCTTTTTGCTTAAATCGATTTCTTTCATGAGCCCTGCTAAATCCTGCGCCTTGAGCTTGCGCAGCCGTGGAGGTTGTCCCAGACCAATCGTGAAACCTAAACGCCACTCAGTATTGCTCAACTCCATCGCCAGGATGAGGGGCTGCTCAATTTTGTAGTAAGATTGTTTTGGGTAGTTTCTGTCACCATTGAGTTCTCCTTTCAATATAGCTGATCTTTGTCAAATTTAGCTTACCAGAAATTACCCGCTTTCATCTTGTCCTTTGACCTCCATCGTTTTCGTGAAGGTGCTGTACAATTTCAATCATATTATCTATACTCAATCAACACCTAATTTCATTCCCCCACCCAGGAGGAGGTTTACCATGCCTAAACTATCTACTTTTTCAATTGTCGCTTGTGATCTTAGTAATCAAGCCTGGGGTGTCGCGGTAGCCTCCAAATTCCCGGCGGTCGGTGCGGTTGTCCCTTGGGCTCAGGCCGGAGTTGGTGCTGTAGCCACGCAATCCTATGCCAATACATCCTTTGGTCCGCGAGGATTGGCCCTGATGGCTGAGGATGTCTCTGCGAAAGAGACGCTTGCAAAGTTATTGGCAGATGATGAAGAGCGGGAAAAACGCCAGGTCGGTCTTGTGGATGCCCGAGGGGGATCAGCGAGTTTCACTGGCAGTGAGTGCTTTGATTGGGCGGGGGGTATCACCGGCCCCGGATATGCCATCCAGGGGAATATCCTGGCAGGCGAAAATGTCGTACCGGCGATCCAAGCCATATTTTTGACAACCAAAGGTGAACTACCCGCTCGGCTACACGCGGCACTGCTTGCAGGTGATAGAGCAGGCGGGGATAGGCGCGGCAAACAATCGGCGGCAATCTACGTTGTCAAACCCAAAGGCGGCTACGGCGGCTTTATCGACCGCTGGATCGACTATCGTGTAGATGATCACGAAGATCCCGTTTTGCGCTTGGGCGAGTTACTACAACTCCACGACTTATATTTTGGCGAAAGTGATGAGACAGATCGAATTCAATTGACTGGTGAACCATTAAAACAGCTACAAGAGATCATCATTCACAAAGGTTATCTGGAGGGCAAAGCAGACGGCCAACTCACCCCAGCCACCCAAAAAGCTCTGCGAAACTTTACAGGTAACGAAAATTTTGAGGAACGCTGCGATCTCAAAAATGGTTGGATGGATAAGCCTGTTTTTGATTATCTAGTTAAAAAATTTGGGGAATAAAAAACATCTACTTAATTTTTCTCAAGAAATTCTGACACGTTCGATTCTTTCACTTTAGAAAGAATTCAATAAAGAAACTATTGGATTCACTATGAAATCGGTTAAGGAATCAACTAGAAGAAAGGAAGGTTGTTAATCTCAACCAGATAGGAATACTCAAAAGTTACTGAATGGTGTTGTTAACTATAAAAGTTAGTTAGTCAAACAATATTTCAAAAACATCAACATTTAATGTGATATCAAAGAGATAGGCGAATCTTGGGCACAACGAAATCCAACTGAAGGTCCATGATGTCCTGAAAAATCATTAATACGATTAAGTACCTTTAACCCATCAACACCCAAACTCCAAGAACCACCCCGCATCACCTTCTTTGTTCCAGATAACGGACCTGATGGATTAGTAGAGGGTGAAATTGTATAATAATCGCTCTGATACCAATCATTTACCCACTCCAATACATTTCCAGCAATATCAAACACACTATATGGGCTGGAACCACTTGGGTAGTCTCCAACTTGTGATGTATCACCCACACAATGAACATTAGCTCCACTTAATGCATAATTTGCCATCGCACATTCGGGTTTTGTATTCCCCCAAGGGTATGTGCGCGTGTCATTACTCCCTCGAGCAGCCTTTTCCCACTCGGCTTCAGTTGGTAAACGTTTTCCAGCCCAGGAACAAAAAGTTATTGCCTGGTTCCAATTGACATAAAGAACTGGAAAATGCGCAAATGAAGGGTTACTGTAGTAAGATTCGCGCGTAAAAGATGCATCCGAATACGGTAACGTACAATCTCCGGCAGCTACACATTCGGAATATTGGGTATTTGTTACTTCATATTGATCAATATAATAAGGATCCAGGTAAATTGTATGCAGGGGTAATTCATCTGATCCGCAGCTACTAATCACATTTTGGTCACAACCCATTTGGAATTCACCGGCAGGAACAAAAACCATTCCCGTTGGGGGTGGGTCATAATTGCCTGTAATAAAATTCCACACTGGACCGGCAGTTGAAGCCCCTTCGATTTCACTAGAAATAATCTGCCAATAGTACTGGGTATTTGGATTTAGAGAACCAGGATTGTAGACAGCACTGCTTTGATCATCTGAAACGAGGATATCGGGGGTGGCATCTTCCGCTTCAAAGTAAATATCAAAGGTAACTTCATCACCATCCGGATCCGTACTCGTCCAACTCAAGGTGATGTCCAAGCTTTGGTCGGTGGCATTATCTGCAGGAAAAGGATTGGTTGGAGCGTTCGGCGGTTGGTTGGGGGCATCGCCCGTAATGAAATCCCACACGGATCCAGTTCTGGTAGCCCCATGCTCATCTTTGACCACGATCTGCCAATAGTAATGCGTATTCACACTCAAGCCACTCAGCGGATAGCTCAGGTCGGGCTGGTCATCTGAAACAAGGATATCGGGGGAGGCATCTTCCGCTTCAAAGTAAATATCAAAGGTAACTTCATCACCATCCGGATCCGTACTCGTCCAACTCAAGGTGATGTCCAAGCTTTGATCGGTGGCATTATCTGCAGGAAAAGGATTGGTCGGGGCGTTCGGCGGTTGGTTGGGGGCATCGCCCGTAAAGAAATTCCACACGGATCCAGTTCTGGTAGCCCCATGCTCATCTTTGACCACGATCTGCCAATAGTAATGCGTATTCACACTCAAGCCACTCAGCGGATAGCTCAGGTCGGGCTGGTCATCCGAAACGAGGATATCGGGGGTGGCATCTTCCGCTTCAAAGTAAATATCAAAGGTAACTTCATCACCATCCGGATCCGTACTCGTCCAACTCAAGGTGATGTCCAAGCTTTGGTCGGTGGCATTATCTGCAGGAAAAGGATTGGTTGGGGCGTTCGGCGGTTGGTTGGGGGCATCGCCCGTAATGAAATCCCACACGGATCCAGTTCTGGTAGCCCCATGCTCATCTTTGACTACGATCTGCCAGTAGTAATGCGTATTCGCACTCAAGCCACTCAGCGGATAGCTCAGGTCGGGCTGATCATCTGAAACGAGGATATCGGGGGAGGCATCTTCCGCTTCAAAGTAAATATCAAAGATAACTTCATCACCATCCGGATCCGTACTCGTCCAACTCAAGGTGATGTCCAAGCTTTGGTCGGTGGCATTATCTGCAGGAAAAGGATTGGTCGGGGCGTTCGGCAGTTGGTTATCTGAACTACTCTTATTGAAAATAACTGGTAAATAAACCATAATTGTTTCATCAGCTATTTTGGGGTGCGAAGCTCTTCCGATAGTTGGGGATTTGAATGTGAGAATGCTGAAAAATAATATTAACAATGCAATATTACGTTTCATCGTTAATCCTCCTAAGATTATTATTGAATCAAACCACCCTAAAATAATCTAAATTTAAAAAATCTTTTGTGGTATGAAAATACGCTACGGCTATCCCATTGATATCATCGTTCCTACTACGTATCCCACCCACTCGGTTTTACCAAAACTTACCATCATTATTTATTACATAATTATAGCATAAGTGACAAATTCTCTTGATTCTCCACACCATGGCAGTCTTATAAAATAAAGAGATTAATAATCATTGCAAAAACGTTTTTTGATTCAGTTCATCTTCAATGGAGGGGAAACACAAAGATCAATAAGGCTAATCTTTAACATTGAAAATTTAGAAAGTTTGTCATCGTAGCGCGCCTAATTGAGACCGACATTGGATGCATCGTAGCCAGCATTGCTGTCCAATGACAATACGAAGATTCCCTTCAAGGCTTAGGCGAATTACTTCAACTCACTGATTATTTTTTGGCGTAAGCGATGAGACAGATTAAACCTAATTGGCAGGAGAAGCTTTACAACCGTTACAAGAAATCGCCATTCGCAAAGGTTATCTGGAGGGCCAAGCAGATGAACATCTCAGTGCCGCCACCCATTTAACTTAGCAAAGAACCCAGTCAACCGCTCCAACGCCCGCTCGATATTCTCCATCGAGTTAGCATAGCACAAGCGCAGATAACCCTCGCCATGCTTACCAAAATCGGTACCTGAGAGCAACGCAACCCCAGCTTGATCCAGAATGTGCATTGAAAGTTCCTTGCTCGGGATGCCAAAGGAACTGATATTGGGGAATGCATAGAAAGCTCCCTGGGGAATCTGGCAACTGATCCCTGGGATGACGTTCAGCCCTGAAATCATGCGATCCCTGCGAGTCTGAAATTTTACAACCATATTGTCAACCATATCCTGCGGGCCGGTCAGCGCTGCGATGCCCGCGATTTGGGTGAAAGCCGCGGTGCAACCAATCGAATGCGTTAACAGCAGCGCAACCCGTTCGGCTAAGGCTTCTGGCATAATGGTATAGCCCAAACGCCAGCCCGTCATCGCATAGGTCTTTGAAAAACCATCTAAAATGATAGTACGTTCTTGCATCCCTGGTATGGCGGCAATGCTGGGCACCGTCAAGCCGTCATAAGCCAGACGAGAATATATTTCATCGGAAAGTACCCAAAAATTATATTTCTGAGCTGCCGCAGCGATATACTCCAAATCTTCTTGCGGCATCACCCCGCCCGTTGGGTTGGCCGGAGAGTTGAGCACTACTAATTTGGTTTTTTCACTCACCAGCGCATCAAATGCATCCAGATCAAACGAGAAACTATTTTCCTCCAGCAGCGGCACAGGGCGGTGCACACCACCGGCAACATCAATCATTGCCGCATAGGTAGGAAAACCCGGGTCTGGGAAAATGATTTCATCGCCGCATCCCGGTTCAATCAGCGCGAGAGTTGGGAAAAATAGGCCAGGTTTTCCACCGGGTCCGACAACCACTTCGGAGGGCGTAATCGTGATGCCGCGGCGTGACCCGGCATCAGCGGCAATCGCATCGCGTAATTGAGGAATCCCTGATGGAGAGGTATAGCGGGTGTGACCATTGGCAATAGCCTCCATCCCTGCCTTGCTGACATGGGGGTATGTTGGGAAATCAGGCTGGCCGATCTCCAAGTGAATGATATCTCTGCCTTGGGCCTCTAATTGGTTGGCTCGGGTTAAACCCTCATACGCCCCTTCTTCTTCAAGGGGGGTCACGCGTCCGGCAAAAGTCATGGGAAACTCCTAAAATATATTTCACCGCGGAGAACGCAGCGAACGCTGAAATTTTACTCTAAATTTTCTCTGCGAACTTTGCGATCTCAGCGGTTAATCTTCGCGGCTGATTTCAGCCAGACGGGCGTTGGTAAGTTTGATCAAATCTTTAACGGGTAGGCGGATATTCAGACCGCGCTGCCCGCCAGAAACATGCATCTCGGTATGATCCTGAGCAGAGCGGTCAATCACAACCTGGAATCCGCGATTGATCAATGCCAACGGAGAAATACCTCCAACCTGAAGTTTGGTCAGCGCTTCCGCTTCGTTTTGAGTGGTCAAGTAAACTTTCTTTTCCCTTACCGTTTTAGCAAGTTTCTTCAAATCCACTTCGCGGTTTCCCGGCACAATCGCCAAAATTGGTTTGACACGACCCTCGCGTTTGATGACAATCGTTTTGAACACTATCTCTCGGGGCACATTCAATAATTCGGCTGTTATTTCGGCTCCCAATTTTTCGGCGGGGAGCTCAAAAACAGTATATTGGATCTTCTGCTGGTCTAGCAGGCGTGTAATATTGTTTTTCATTCTATATATTTTGGGTTACACGGGTAAAGATAATGTAAAAACTGCTCCGCCCTCAGGGTGGTTGTCGGCGGTTAGATCGCCATCATGGGCTTGTGCAATTTTGCGGGCGATCGAGAGTCCTAAACCAGTGCCACCGTCTACCCGCGAGCGAGATTTATCGGCGCGGAAAAAACGGTCAAATATGAGGCTCAAATCTTCCAAGGGAATACCGGAACCAGAATTTTTAACAGAGAGCAAACAATCTTGATCGCCGACAGATAACTGGACACTTATGACCCCCTTATCTGGCGTATAGCGGAGTGCGTTATCTAAAAGGTTATGCAGAATTTGTTCGATCCGCTGCGCATCCAAGGAGAGTGGTGGGCAAGATTCTTCCAGGGTTAGCTGAATTTCGATTTGACGCTCAGCCGCCTGAGGTTGCAGACGAGAGATGACTTCTTTGGATGAGAGCGGGATAATCTATGGGGGTGCAAATCAATTCTAATTGACCACTATCCGCCAAGGCTAACATGCGCAAATCTTCAACTAGTCGGGTGAGCAGAAAATTATGCTCTTCGATGGGCTGGAGGCTTTCGAGCGTGAGATCGTAAATGCCATCTTCGAGCGCTTCGAGGTGGGCACGTTGAACCGCCAGTGGGGTACGTAGCTCATGGGCGATATCGGCCGTCAATGCTCGGCGGCGGATTTCAGCCTGCTGCAGGGAGGCCGCCATATGATTGAAAGTACTCGCCAGGGTAGCCAGTTCATCATCACCGCGCACAGGAACCCTTTGATCCAGATTTCCGGAAGCGAGCTGGTTCGCTGCACTGGTCAACTCACGAATGGGGCGCAATAGCCGATCGGAAAGAAAGATCGCCACAATGAGGGCAATCAGCGAAGCAAAAATTGCAGCCGTAATTGCCGCTTGGTTGATGCGCGTGACCAACCCTTGTGTGGCCAGTTGGGAAATTTGTGCGCTGGCTTCGGGTAACAGATACCCAACCGTTTCTCTGGCAACCTGTAGCCTAATCGAACGATCCTGTTCTGTGGAGCTAAGACGACCCTCTGGGCGAAGGGCTCCCGTATCAAAGATGATATTGCCATCGCGATCCGCCAGTCGGATATTCTGATTGGGCATCCCGGGATTGTTTTGGCCTGGTCCCACACCACGTCCCGGTCGTTGAAAGACGGCTTCAACCCCCTGCCAACTTCCATTAATAGAAAAATAATCTTCCAGAGTTTCAACCAGTTTTTCAGTTCCTGATAATCCGCCGCGATAGAAAAAACTCTGCAACGCAGCCACACTTTGGCGGCGCACGATGACGGCAACGCTGGTGATCGCAACAAGGACAATGAGAATGAAGGAGATAATCAGGCGCAGACGCATATATTAGGTTCGTGTAAAGCGATAACCGACGCCAAAGACCGTCTCGATATAACGCGGCTGCTTAGGATCAGGTTCGATTTTGGCGCGCAGGTTTTTGATATGAGCATCGATGGTACGTTCGTATCCTTCGTACGCATCACCCTGAGCAGTTTCAAGTAATTGTAAACGCTTGAAGGCGCGGCCCGGTTGGGCGGCCATAGCAGCCAGCAAACTAAATTCGGTCGGTGTCAAATCAACCCTCTCACCATCCTTGCTGACCGTGTGAGCATCCAGGTTGATTTCGATATCTGCTACTCGCAAAATGGTTTCTGTGATTGTTGATCCATCAATGCGACGTAATACCGCCCGGACCTTGGCAACAACCAATCTGGGAGAATATGGTTTGGTGATGTAATCATCCGCGCCTAATTCGAGCCCGATGAGTTGATCCATTTCTTCGACCCGGGCCGTGAGCATAATGATGGGCGTTGATCCTTTCCGACGGATTTCGCGGGCTATATCGAGCCCATCCATACCAGGGAGGTTAAGATCGAGGAGCACCAGATCAGGTTTCTTATATTCCCAAACAGAAAGTCCAGTGTCACCTCGATAGGCGGTCTCCACTTTGAATCCCGCCTTCTCGAGATAATCTCGCAAAACTTTGACCAGTTCAGGTTCGTCTTCGATAATCAGGACAGTTGACATAGTAGTGGTGATTATAACTTAGAACTTATCCGAAAAATATTGAGGAGGGGGGTGTAGTTGGAACGGAGAAACCGCTCCAATTACACCCCAGGATGAATTTCTGGATAGATACTTATACACAATTACTGGCAAGCTTCGAACTGCGGCAGGTGGCTGTTCAGCGAAGCATTGCTCAAGTTGGTAAAGACTCGCGTCAGACTGGGATCATCGGTCATGTTGAAAAGTTGGTTGTAGAGGTCAGCATTGGCAATTTCAGCCTCAGCACCGATCTGGCAGGCTTGCTGCACACTGTCGAAGGCGGGGATGTTCCCAGTCCACGCGCTTTCGGGAACTGGCAAACCGTGTTTAATAAATTGGTTAGCCAAGGCATCAATATGACGCTGCTCGGAGGCGGCGATTTCAACAAAGGGTTCAACGTCACCGAAGGCAGCAATTCACCAAGGCAGCAATCACAGATTGGTAGACTGCCAAGGCATGATATTCGTCATCGAGGGCCAGATTCAAGGCTTCCATTTCGCTCACGGTGAGAGGATCTGATCCGCCGCCCTGTCCATTACCGTTGCCATTGCCGCGTCCGCCGCGGGAACCGTTGCTCTTTCCCAACGCTTGATTTTCTCCATTGGCACCATAACTATTACCGATGCCATCCAGAGGGGTGGCAGTATTTTCTTTAGCGAGATCAACCTGAAAACCATTCCCGTTACTCTGTCCTTGGGCGATGGCATCCGTTTGAAATTCGCTATCATGCCATTCAGTCTGGGCATCATTTCCCCGTCCCTGGTAACCGTTGCCGCGCAGTTGAGCACCATTTCCTTCAGTGGATTCAATATGTTCTATATTTTGGTTGTTCGCGTTTCTTGGATCACCTTCATTGGTCTTTGCCAGGGTTCGGTTTATACCTCCCCAAATCAAGATACCAGTAAAGCTAATTAGTAAAGCAGCTAAAATAATTTTTTTCGACATGAGGTTACTCCTTGAGGTACAAATAAGTTAAGCTTTGATTGTTTTAGTAGACTTGGCCTGCCGGGTTGCAACTGGCATGGTTTTGAAGATTTTGCGCGTTACTTTGGTTACCCATTTCCAATGGATGACAAAATGGACGACTGCGGCTGAGATCATTAAAATACTCGACCAGGTATGGATCAGATCCCAGGTGGTGCGGGTAAAGAGAATTTGGGGATCGGGGATCGCGTTGCCGCCGCCCGGGACGAAGAGTAAGTAAATCCCACTGATGGCTGCGAGAAAAAAACCCAGGCCTACAGCGATATTGATCAACAAATTGTAGCGGCTGCGGTTATTAAAGCGTTTTTCTCGATGAACGATTTCGTGTGACATCCGTTTGAACATACTGAGGAACCATTTCCAGTGCAGGAAGATGTGAACCACAGCGGCGACTATCATCAAGATCCCAAACCAGGTGTGCAAGTTATCCCAGGTGTGGCGATCAAAGAAAATGGTGATCCCGTAGAGGGGATTACGCCCACCTTGATAGCCGCCCACCGGCAAGAACAGAAAATAAATTCCACTAAGTGAAGCAATCAAAGCTCCGATAAATAAGGCGAAATCGATCAACCAGTTATTGCGGGTTTGGGGTGCAACAGAAGCTTGCTTTTCCATCATAATTTCTCCATTTGTCAAACAAGGTTTTGCAATCCATTCGATCTGTATTACTTCGAGTACTGCGCAACAAAAATCCATAACTGATTTTCGTTATCCAACGCATTACTTTTGCAATTGGGCGATAAATCTTATAAACCAGGCATTATTTTTCGCCCAATTACTTAATATCTTATTTCACAGTTATGAAGAAATTGTGAAGATGAAATGGGTAAGTTGTGAAGATATCAAAATCAAAAATCGGCTCCCGGAACGGAACCGATTTTTGTGAGGAGGAAATAATTTATCCTAGGGGAGTGGAAATCGAGCACCGCCGTTTTCCAGACGCTCGAGAATCTGATCCGCTTGCTCCTGGGTAATGGCACCATCTTCCAGAGCTGCATTGACAGCGTTAGTTAAGATTTCAGTGTGTAGGGTTAGGATCTCCTCTTCACTGAGACCTTGTTCCTCAGCATAAGCTCTCCATGAAAAGCCATCTTCGGTGCGCAGTTCCTGGAGTTCATCAACTGAAATTTCCAGTGCGTCGGCGATAGCCGCATCGACGTACTCATGATTGATCATCATTTGGCGTCCAAATCTCACCCCATTAGCGAAACCTTGTCGATAGTCGCCATCTTTTCCACGTCCACCAAAGGGCATTTTGGGAGGGCGCCCATCACTTTGTTCCAGCCTTTCAAGCCATTGTGCAGCCTGATCTTCAGTAATAGCACCATCGGCGAGGGCACTTTCTATTGCCGCCGTCATGGCTTCTTTCATCGCCACGCGAGTTTCTTCGGGAGAGAAATCCGAGCGAATTCCCTGCATAGTCTCACGGGCGACTTCAAAAGCATTTGCCTGTTCATCCGTTAATCCAAAGGCATCGACAACCGCAGGCCAAAGGTATTCGTGGAGCGGGCCTTGCTCACCTTCATCCAAACCAAATCCCAGCAGGCCACCGGATGCCATATCCGGACGTCCATCCTGCCTACTCCCGCGGGAACCGCGTCCCCATTCAGCGCGACCAAAGGGAAATTCGGGGCCATCTGTGCTCTGGGGATCAGGGGGTTCCTGGGTTTGGGCGTATGCAAATCCGGCGACGCCGAAAACTGCTACTGCTAAGACAAATCCTAATCCGATCAAAAGTAATTTCTTCATTTTGTACACTCCTTTGTATGTAATTATTTTTCCATTGCACCCATCTTAGCTGATGTTTATGAAGAATTTGTGAAGGCCGGATGGAGGATTTGTGAAATCGTCCCCAAAAATTTGGCTCTGCTTTCGAAAATATAAAACAGGGTGAAGTCAAAATTGACATCACCCTGTCTGAAGGTTGATAAAAATCAAATTTCAAGGTTCTTCACTGGGCAAGACTACAGCGTTCCAGTTGACCGCATTCCAATTGACGGCATTCCAGTTGACCGCATTCCAATTCACGGCGTTCCAGTTCACCGCATTCCAGTTCACCGCATTCCAATTGACGGCGTTCCAGTTCACCGCATTCCAATTGACGGCGTTCCAGTTCACCGCATTCCAATTCACGGCGTTCCAGTTCACCGCATTCCAGTTGACCGCATTCCAATTGACAGCGTTCCAATTGACGGCCTCCCAGCTGACATTCTCCCAGTCAATATTTTCATCCCCATTCACACTGGCCCAGTAAGCAATCATCGCCATTTTAGCCAGCAGCATATGGGGAGTGGCACCCGAACTATAGGATTCATACATCCCGCTGAAAACAGCATCGTAGGCGTACAGATAAGGTGTATTACCAATATGGGAACCTGTTTCTAGCAATCGATATTTGACTTGATCAGGGGTGAGATCAGGTTCATAAGAGAGCATCAGTGCGACCGCACCAGAAACGACTGGAGTCGCCATCGAAGTACCGCTCAATCGAATATATTGATCTTCGAAAGCCAAGCGATCGGGGTAATTGACACCCCACGGAGAATTCGGTGACAATGTACTATAAATATCAGTTCCCGGTGCAAGCAGATCAGGCCGGTTATATTTTTCGGTCGTACTACCATGAGCAGAAAATGGGGCTTGGGAGTCATCATTTCGATCACTGTTACCTTTTTCGTCACTCGCTCCCACTACGATGATATAAGGATCGTTGGCTGGGGCTGTTTTGGCCGTATTACGCCCTCCACCCGGTCCTTTATTGCCAGCAGAAGCCACCACCACCACACCATTGAACCACAGGATTTCTACGGCGGCATCTAATCCACTGTTATGGTACGAATCTTCAACGGAAGAATTCAAGGATAAGTTTATGATCCGAATATTGTAGGCTTCTTGGTTTTCATGCACCCATTGTAAAGCTTCAACCACATCAAATTCGTAGGCTCCGCCATTTTCATCCGAAACTCGCAGATTGATTAAATCCACACCTGGGGCCATACCCTCTAACTCACCATTTGAGGAAAAACCATCTCCGCCGATAATCCCAGCTACATGGGTACCGTGACCATAAGCATCTCCTTCTCCGAAAGGAGCGGCGATCAATCGTCCGGATATATCGGTGTGGTAATCAATGCCACTGTCAATCACTGCCACGGTGATACCATGCCCCGTGATCCCTTGTTCGTGAAGCAGCGTAGCACCCGTGGTATCGAGATATGTATTTCCCCTAAACGGTGGATCGGGGTCAATTACGGGGTCAGGAATAGCGACACTATACTCCACTTGTAGATTATCAATCTTCAGTGTGCCAGCCATTTTGGCAGAAGTAGTAAACCTTAGGATGATTTCATTGGGTAAAAATGGAGCGAGATCGTAGTTAGCAGATTGAAATTCAGAGTCTTTTCCGTCCCCAATTGTGTCCAAGGTAACCCAAGAATTACCACCATCCGTTGAAACCTCGAGGGTCACAAACTTCCATGCTTTATGCATGTATGACCGTAAAAAGTCAAAGGTCAATACCGCGCCTTCTGCCTGGGTAAGATCGACAGTCCTTTGGATACCACGATCAGTGGACCGCAACCGAAGCATCTCATTTCTAATTCTCACACTCCCTTTTCTGAAAGGTGTATCCGTCTCATCATCCCTAAATTCAACCCAGTCTGTCATCCATAACTGGGTACCATCGTTATTATCGTACGATTTTAGATTGAATTCATCCCGCACAGTCTGAATATCAAGATTTGCAGGGAGCATCCTGGCATCCAAGGCGATATGCTCAACGGATTTGACTTTTAATAACCAAGAGATATTCCTGGCGGGGATTTTGGCCACAAAAGCATTGATGAGCGCAAGTTCTTTGAGGATCTCACCACCCAAAAATTCCGCCCAATATTCAGCCTGGTTGGAATCATCTGTTTTTTGCACAATCACACGTAAGAATTTGTCAGGATTCTCAGCAATCACCTCAGCCAGAGCAAGCTGCAAGCTGGCTGAATCAGAATTAACTCGAAGCGATACTGGAGCCAGTACACCAAATAATATAGCCAGGATTATTATAAGGTGGATTGGTTTTTGTATTCTCCGCATAAATACTCCTCAGGTTTGAATATACAAGGTAAAAAAACAGATTACTGGATAGTAATCTGTTCTGAAGCTTTTTCCTTTGCCAAGTTTTCCACCTGGCGCTCGAGGGCCGGTACTTGTAGGGCTTTGTACAGCAAGACTAAGGGTAAGACATTAAGGATTGAAGCATAGGGATTATAAAACCAGATCAAAGCGGTGACCGCCCCCATGGCCAGCACGGTAAAATCCAGGAATAATGTAAAAGTGCCCAACACACCCAATTCGGCCATACTTTGCCCGCGGGCCAGTTTGATCACAAAACCTACTAAGAAATGATTGCCCAGCACAAAGACAACGAAAGCAACCACAATCGCAATCGCTCCAGCTAAATTGAGGGCGGCTGTTTCTGGATCGATGGCGTTATAAATCAGCCCGGCCAGAAAAACTACGATCGCATACACCGCGATATTGAAGCTTTGGATAAACCAGGGATATTTATGCTTGACCCATTCCACCAAATGGGCGATCACAATCACAAATAGCGCAGCCGGAGCCCCCAGGGCGATGAACGTAAACCCGTATACGAACCAGGCGATATTGTAGTTGGTCTTGTCATTAGGGCCTTCCACTTTGATGACCTGGGCCCCGGCTGCTAGAACTGCCAAAAGATACATTCCCAGATGGGTCCATTCCAAATCCAACCATGACCAAACTGTCAGGATAAAACCAATTATGAGGGTTCCAAAGATATAACTCTTTGCGGCAAAAGATAAGTTTTTCATTTTTCGCTCTCTTATAAATTATGATTTATTCATTGAAGAGAGCAAGAGGCTGCCCAGCCACCTTAGATGAGGGATTGGGTTCAGCCAACCCCGGCATCCTTAGGCCTGTGACTTTGCGTCCCTGCTTTTCAACAGGTTTGCCTTTTCTTTGCTAAATCACGCATTCTTACCTAGGGATTAATCATCCCAGGTGGATGAGTTCCAATTCACGCTGTTCCAGTTGACTGAATTCCAATTCACACTGTTCCAATTCACACTGTTCCAGTTGACTGAGTTCCAGTTAACACTATTCCAATTGACACTATCGTATGCAATGGAATCATCACCCGTCATCAACATCTGGCTGGGGGCTACCCCGATGTTGGCGCTCTCTGTTGTCGGTGTATTCACCGCATAGAGGATATTTACAATCCCCGATCCAGCCTTGGCGGCATCATAACCTGACCAATTCTGGTCGGTGGTCGCCATCAAGCGGTACTTGACTTGATCGGGAGTCAAATCCGGCTCCATTTGCAGTAGCAGCGCAATCGCACCGGTTACCACCGGGGCTGACATCGAGGTCCCCGACATGCGGAAATAATAGTCACCGACATGATGCTTGGGGTGATTGGTATAGCCAGTGGAACTGGTGCTGGCCAGCAAACTAACTAGATTTCGACCAGGAGCCACCAGATCGGGTTTCGCAAACCCATCTGGGGTGGTGTTGTAGGCTGAGAAATTGGCCACAAAATCATCTGCTAACGTTGTCGTGCCCCGGTCCTCGATCGCCCCCACCGTGATCACAAAAGGATCATTGGCGGGGGGGTAAACGACAGAAGGTCCATCCACCGTACCGTTATTACCGGCCGCCACAACGACCACAATCTCGTTGAACCACAGGATTTCGACCGCCGCATCTAAGGGACTGTAATGATAAGATTCAGCCGCAGTGGAGCTGATCGACAAATTCAGTATCCGGATGTTGTAAGCATCTTTATTATCCAATACCCACTGTAAACCATCAATTAAATCTGATAAATAGGTTAAGCCTTCGTAATTACTCACTCTTACGTTGATCAAGTTCACACCGGGGGCGATGCCTACATATTTACCACCCGAAGCTACGCCATTGCCGGCTATAATGCCCGCTACATGCGAGCCATGCACATATTCGTCGTCTGGGCTGGAGTACGCACCCATGACCACATTTTGAACCACCCGCGACGGGCTTCCCAGGGCTTGATTGGGATTATTGGCATTCTCTCGCAGATCCATATGATCCGTGATCCCGCTATCCACCACCGCTACTGTCACCCCCTGGCCATCCAGGCCAGTTTGCTGCCACAAGTCTTCCGCCCCCACCACTTCGCGATACACGCTGGCTACCGCATACTCAATCTGGATATCATCAAAGTAAATATAGAAAAAACCTGATTGGGTATTCGTCACAAAGAACCGGATTTGCGTGTTCGGGCTGGCATAATCGGTGATATCGAAAGTGTCGGTTCCGCTGCCGACTAAATGGGAGCTTGAGTAGCTTTGCAGGGTTGTCCAGGTCGCACCGTCATCTCCCGAGACCTGCAGTGCAACCGCGCCTGTATCCTGGAGAATCTGGTTGTTCCGATAAAACGACAATGTAGCACTAGCAACGCCATTCAAATCAGCTGCACGGTAAACATGCGAACCGACAAAATAGGGGTCGATACGCAGGCAATGCCCCTCACCACCGGCACAATATTCGCTGGCATCTACCAGGAATACGCCCCCATGTGGGATTACCGGTTGATCGTGGCCGCCTTCGGACCACTCTGCAACCCAGTCTGCGGTGCCATCATTGCCGGTATATGCTTGCTCTTCAAAGTAGTCCAAAACGGTCGAAAGGCCACTTGTTCCCGTTGACACCACCGGGACATCTTGCGAGACCCAGCGCACTTTGGGGTTCTTCGCCAGTTTCGCCACCTCTTTTCCGCTCATCTCGGCTGAAAAACTCAGGATCATCCCGAGTTGTTTCTTAACCCGGCCACCGCCTTTCTGCACGAGACCCTCCAATTCCATTTCTTTGAGGTCTTTGTTTTTGGCATCCCGCTGCACAATCACCCTGAACATTTCGTCTGGGTTTTCCTGCACCAATTCCAAAAATGCTGGGGCCATCTTGGCTGGTTTGTCTTTTTTCGCCAAGGTGGGTCTGGCAGAAGCTGCTCCCAGGCCTAATACCAATGCGGCAGCAATCAAGATATTGATAATAATTGTCGCCTTCGTCCTTCTCATAATGTGCTCCTTTGGCAGATAGTGGATAATTTCATTTTTTCTTTGGGCTGAGAATGGTCATTTACCCATCCTTAGCAGATTTACCTTTCTCTGTTAAAAAACTACTGGCATGGATGGGTAATTTACTCCTCATCCCAATTGACCGCGTTCCAGTTCACCGCATTCCAGTTTACGGCGTTCCAATTTACGGCATTCCAATTCACCGCGTTCCAGTTCACCGCATTCCAATTGACCGCGTTCCAGTTCACCGCATTCCAATTGACCGCATTCCAGTTCACCGCATTCCAATTCACCGCATTCCAATTGACCGCATTCCAATTGACGGCATTCCAGTTGACCGCATTCCAATTCACGGCCGCCCAATCAACGTTCTCCCAGTCGATATTTTCTTCGCCATTCTCACTTGCCCAGTAAGCGATCATCGCCATCTTGGCCAGCAGCATATGGGGGACGATCCCCTGGTTTGCTGATTCCGTCGTTGAGGTCGTCAGGGCCGCGTACACATCCAGGTAGTTGGCTTTACCGACATTGCCGGCAGTCTCCATCAGGCGGTATTTGACCTGATCCGGGGTTAGATCCGGTTCAGCCTGCAGCAGCAAGGCGGCTGCACCCGCTACCATGGGGGTCGCCATCGAGGTGCCGCTGATACGGAAGAAGCCACCTTCGACAAAGCGATCTGGATGATCATTGCGCCATTCAGAACTGCCCGCCAGGGTGCTGACAATATCCTTGCCTGGGGCACAAATTTCAGGTTTTACGAAGAAATCCACCGTTTCGGCATAGGAGGTGAAGGGAGCAATCACGTCATTGTTGCGATCCGCATCGCCCTTTTCATCAGAAGCTCCAACTGTGATGAGAAAAGGATCATTGGCCGGGGCGGCCATGATCGGGTCATAACCGGTGTCCGCAGTCTTGTTGCCGGCGGCGGCGACCACCACGATCCCATTGAGCCACAGGATCTCGGCCGCAGCATTCAAGGCACTATCGTGATAGGACTGCTCAACGGTCGACTGGATCGACAGGTTGACCACCCGAATATTGTAGGTATCTTTGTTTTCAAAAATCCACTGCAGCGCTGCGACCGTATCTGATTCGTAGGCCAAACCCTGGTCGTCGCTAACCTTCAGCCCGATCAGATTTGCTCCAGGAGCAACGCCCTGGTAAAAACCATCAGACCCTGAGCCGTTTCCCGCGATGATGCCAGCCACATGCGTGCCGTGGCCAAAAGCGTCGTGGATAATAACGCTATCCTGGTTGAAGCCTAACTGCAAGAGTACCCGGTCAGCGTTCAACTCACCTGGCAAGCTGCTGAAGTCATGATCCAGAGCCACGCCGCTGTCGACGACGGCCACCGTCACGCCGCTGCCATCATAGCCCATATCCCAGACCGGACGCACATTCAAGGTATCTAAATAATAGTTCGGTGGCGGGCTGCCCGTGGGCCGATCAAACAAGACCTGGACATCATCCAGGTAAATATTGTCGTAGTAGTCACCTGGAGTGAAATCAGTGACCAGTCGAATGGCGGTGTTGGCGGAGATGAAATCGCTGATATCAAAGCCGGCGTAGCGCCAGCCCTGGTCACTGCCAGCGATGGCTTGCGTGCCTTTGCCTTCCACGTAGCCGACCTGGCTCCAGGTCGTCCCGCCGTCGGTGGAAGCTTCGACGTACAGGAAATCACCGACCTCCATGCTGCCACGCCGGTACAAAAAGCTGACCTCTGCCCAATCGGCACCCGTCAGATCGGCACTGCGTTGGATACCCCGCACGCCCTGCCAGGGCTCATTGGCATCCGTCCAGAAGGTATAAACCCTGTAGCCTTCAAAATTCGTGAAGTGGGCGTCGCCACTCAGAGGGGCACCGTCATCGCCGCTCTCGACCCAATCCGTCAGCCAGCCTTCCGAACCTGTGCTGCTTGCGTAGGTATATGGGTAAGGGTTGAAATTGTCTGCCACGTTGGCCAGGTTGGCCCGCATGGGCACTTCACCATCAAAAGTGTAAGCCACTTCCAGGTTGTCGATGTAAAAATATTCGTTATCCAGGGCGTAGAAATAGGCTACTCGAACTCGGATCAGAGTATCGGGGGTTGCAAAGGGGGTAATATCATAACTGACAGAACCTGAATTTGCACCCGCCAGGTTTTCGATTGTATCTAACAATACCCAGTTGGTCCCTCCATCAGGAGAGACTTCTACCGCGATGCCGTCCGCGATATCGACCCCAGATGCTGTCCGGTAGTCAAAACTTAATTTAGCACTTGTCACCCAGGAGAGCGGGACCGCGCGCGTGACGCCCGGTTGGGTATTATCGTAGTTTTGATTATTGAGGCGGAGTTCGCCGTTAACCATCTGCACGTACCCGCTGGTAGGATCCTGTTCCGTATTGGCGGGATCGTCTTCGAACCAGTCACTCGTCCAGAGATCTATACCATCTTGACCTGTGAAATCGCCAGTACTGAATTCATCGCGTACGGTGTAGACCAGGCCGTAAATCCCGCTGGGGTCGCCGCTATCGCCGACAATGGGGTCAACGGGCGGGTCTTCCCCCGGTGGATCCTCCACCGGGACCTCTCCATCATCAAAAGTGTATTCAATTTGAAAATTGTCAATATATAATTTACCGGCATCATCCGGGGAGGTCAGGAACCGCAGGGTGATATCCCCCCCAACGTAGGCACTGATATCCAGGCTCAACGGCATGAGATCACTGTCTTTCCCATCCCCAAAACGATACAAGGCTGACCAGGTATCACCGCCATCGGTGGAGATTTGCAGATCAACGAATTTATCGGGCTTATCCAGTTTGTCCCGGCGGTATTCAAAGCTGAGCAGGGCGTTCTGCGCCAGGAAGAGATCGGCGCTGCGTTGGATGCCTTTGTGCTTGTCTTCTAATTTCAGTTGGTCTTTGTCGATTTTGACCTTGCCATCATCGGCCTCCCCATCGTCATTGATCTCAGCCCAGGGACCAAGCCAGGGTTGAGTGCCGTCATTGTTGGTGTATTCCCGGACATCAAAGTTGTCCCGAATAGTCTCGGTCAGCAGGCTGGTGCTGTGGACTGGGGCATCTAAAAAGATTTGACTGACATGTTGGTTTTGCGCCAAGTGGGATAAATTTTTCGCTGGTAGTCGCGCGGCAAAGGCGTTGATCAGATCCAGGTTTTAACCCACTCTCCACCCAGAGATTCGACTGCGTTACGGGCCTGCTCCGAGTCATCTGTCTTTTGCACGATCACCCGTACGATTTTGCCGGGCGAATCCGCGGCAATTTCTGCCAATGCAGGTGACAGACTGGCAGGTTCTGCCGCCTGCGGCGCGTAGCCCAAGGGCAGCAACAAGCCCAGCAAGATAGCTGCAGTGACCAAAATTTGTACTATTTTATGTTTTTTCGACATAAACGCCTTGCTCAAATAAGAAATTTGTTCAAATAAATTCTTGACCCAATCACATTAATACAAAACTGGGGCTATTCTTCGCCCCAGTCCACAGAATTGAGTTCGACACTATTCCAATTGACCGAGTTCCAGTTGACCGAATTCCAGTTCACACTGTTCCAGTTCACGGAATTCCAGTTCACACTGTTCCAGTTGACCGCATTCCAGTTGACCGAATTCCAGTTCACGCTGTTCCAATTGACCGCATTCCAGTTGACCGCATTCCAGTTGACCGCATTCCAGTTCACACTGTTCCAGTTGACGCTGCCCCAATCCACGTTGCCCCAATCGATATCTTCGCCGCCATTAACACTAGCCCAATAAGCGATCATGGCCATTTTTGCCAGCAGCATATGGGGCACCTGACCCTGATTAGCTTCTTCGGTAGTGACGCTATTGATCACAGCAGACACATCCAGGTATGGATAACCACTGAGTGTGCCACCACTATTAAGCAAGCGATATTTAACTTGATTGGCATTCAGACCGGGCTCAACCTGGAGCAGCAAAGCGACTGCCCCACTCACCATCGGTGCTGACATGGAAGTACCACTCAGACGAATGTACTGGCCGCCAAAACTCACTTTATCAGGATATTGATCATCCCAGGATGAGTCAGGCGACAGTGCGCTGATGATCGCGTAGCCTGGGGCAATCAGGTCTGGTCTTTCATGTCCGTCCAACGTGGTGCCGAAGGCAGAAAAGCTGGTAACCGAATTGTCCGTGCGATCCGCTGTGCCGTTCTCATTGCTGGCACCCACAGTAATGATGAAGGGGTCATTGGCTGGGGACGTGCGGGCGGTGTTGTAATCGCGATCGACCTTTGAATTTCCTACGGAAGCCACCACCACGATATCATTGAACCACAGGATTTCGGCCGCCGCCGGGATCGGACTGTTATGGTATGAGTCTTCCAAAGTTGAGTTGAGCGACATGTTGACCACCCGGATATTGTGGGTGTCTTTATTCTCGAAAACCCATTGTAGGGCTGCAACCACATCCGATTCTGTAGGCCATGCCATTCGCATCTGCAACTTGAAGAGAAATGATATTTGCATCCGGTGCAATGCCTTTATAAGCCCCTGACGAAGCGCTACCATCACTACCTAGGATTCCAGCTACATGGGTACCGTGGCCGTATACATCCACGTCCGCGTAGTCCGGAGCATAATAGTACAAACGTCCGACAAAGTCTGTATGAGCACTTACACCGCTATCGATAACCGCCACACCAATACCCTGACCCGTAATACCCTTAGCATGTAGTTGATCTACTGCCAGAGACTGGCGATAGGTATTTTGTGCGAGAACGTCAAATACGATTTGAATATCATCGAAATGGATATGACCATCATCTGTACCGATAAAACGGATCACGGTGTCAGCGCTGGCATAGGGTGTCAGGTTATATTGCGCAGATTGGTGATCGTTGTCGCTGATATCCAATGCCAGTGTATCCAGCGTCGTCCAGGTAGCGCCGCTGTCGGAAGAGACTTGTACAGATAGATCGCCTATGGTTGATTTCATAAACACGTTTATATTGAAACGTGAGGGTAGCCGAAGCGATGCCGTCCAGGTTTACCGGGCGGTAAACGCCCCAAGGTTGCATATGATCATCGCCTTCAATCTCCAGGCAGTAGTCGCTGACGCAAGCCCTATCGTCTAAGACCTCGATATATCCAGTAGATCCGCCGTTGCTTTCGCCAAACTCCACCCAGGGAGTGCCGGCCCAGTTTTCCGTGCCGTCGCTGCCGTTGTAGGCTTCCTGGTTGAACTCGTCCCGATAAGTATGCGATCCTGGCTCAATGCTGGCTGATATCACTGGTGCATCCAGGGCAACCCAATTGACGGCTGATGTCTTAATAAATTCCGATATCTGCTTCCCGGGCAGCAAGGCCACGAAGGCGTTGATCAGGTCCAGCTCGCTGAGCACCTGGCCGCCGAGTTCCTGGACATAGGCTTCCACCGCGCCGGAACTATCCGCTTTCTGGACAATGATGCGTACCATCTCATCTGGCGCAGCCGCGGCAATTTCTGACAGCAGGGCTGGCTGGATTTTGGCTATACCTGCAGGATCAGCTGCCTGCGGCGAGTAGCCCATCGGCAGGAACAAGCCCAGCAAGATAGCTGCAGAGACCAAAATTTGTACGAATTTAAATTTTTTCGACATCAACGCCTTCCTTTAAAATAGATAAACAATAAAAAAAAATTGGTTATTGGCACTTCACTGCAAAACTAGGATTAATTGCCATCCCATTCCACAGAATTAAGTTCCACACTGTTCCAATTGACGCTGTTCCAGTTGACACTATTCCAATTGACACTATTCCAATTGACGCTGTTCCAATTGACTGAATTCCAATTGACACTATTCCAATTGACGCTGTTCCAATTGACTGAATTCCAGTTGACGCTGTTCCAATTGACGCTATTCCAGTTGACACTATTCCAATTGACTGAATTCCAGTTAACACTGCCCCAATCCACATTGCCCCAATTGATATTTTCAGCGCCGTTTACGCTGGCCCAGTAAGCGATCAAAGCCATTTTCGCTAAAAGCATATGGGGCATCAAATCTTGATTGGCAGATTTTGTCGAGGTCCCATTGACCGCCGCGTAAGCATCCAAGTAAGGATAACCGCCTAAATCTGAAGCGGTATCCAACAAGCGGTATTTAACCTGGTCAGGGGTCAAATTAGGCTCATCTTGCAGCAGGAGTGCAACAACTCCTGTCACCATCGGGGCTGACATAGACGTGCCGTTCAAGCGGATATAGGCACCGTTAATACCCACCCGGTCCGGATAATCCTCATCCCAGGTTGATTTCAGGTGATAAGGCACTGACGATGTTATAGCCGGGGGCAATCAGGTCAGGCCGCTCATGTCCATCCAAAGTCGTACCATAGGCAGAGAAGCTGGCAATCTCATCATCATCGCTTCCAGAGGTGCCTTTTTCGTCACTGGCGCCTACCGTGATGATGAAAGGATCATTTCGCGGGGACGTGCGAGCGGTATTGAATTCACCACCGGCCCCTGAATTCCCTACCGAGGCCACTACAACAATATCGTTGAACCACAGGATTTCCGCTGCCGCAGGAATGGGGCTATTGTGATACGAATCTTCAATGGTTGAATTGAGAGAAAGGTTGACTACTCGGATGTTATAGTTTTCCTTGTTTTCGAAAACCCACTGCATGGCATAAACCACATCCGATTCATAGGCCATACCGTTCGCATCTGAAACACCCAAAGATATGAAATTAGCTTGGGGGGCAATACCTACATATTCTCCATTGGAAACAATGCCAGAACCACCCACAATGCCCGAGACATGGGTTCCGTGCCCGTACGCATCTCCCAGACCATATTCATCCGATAGGTAAACTCTTTCGTATAGATCTTTATGTTCACCAATCCCACTATCGATGACAGCTACCCCAATTCCTTGTCCAGTGATGTTGATCTCATGGAGTTTTTCTAAGCCCAAAGTCTGGGAATAGGTGTTTTTCTCGACTGAATAAGCAATCTCAACATTGTCGATAAAGATTTCGCCCTCATATTCTCGGCCGATGGCCGAGAATTGCAACTCGACTTGTCCTCCGGTATAAGGGGTCAGATCATACTGGGCTGATACCGGGCTGTGATCATTCTTATATAAACCAATTTCTTCCAACTTATACCAAGAATATCCGCCATCAGTGGAAACCATCGGGTAAAGCAGGCCTTTGCCTTCATAATATTCCCGTTGGTAATCAAACGCCAGCGTGGCAGCATTTGCACCACGCAGATCCGCTGAACGGCGCACACCCAAACTTTCAAAGCTATCTTCATCACCCTTTATGCGCAAGCAGGAACCACTGGTACACTCGTTTTCAGTTTTGATTTTTACATTACCAGTCTCGGGACCGTTTGACTCACCGACTTCCTGCCAGCCACCCAACCAGGCTACCGAACCATCATTCCCGGTATAGGTTTGGCTGCTGAACTCATCACGGACATAATAATCAGGGGCTACATTGGCGAGGTCCACCGCAGGAAGCATCTGGGCATCGAACGAAACCCAGTTGACCGCGGCAAATTTGTTTAATGCCGGAATGCGGGAGGCCGGTAGTTGAGCCACAAAGGCGTTGATCAACCTTAACTCTTTTAAATCTCACCGCCCAGGAACTTGACATATCGTTCGGCCTGGTTTGACTCGTCGGCTTTTTGCACAATCACGCGCACCAGCTCATCCGGAGATTCGACAACCTTTTGCGCTAACTCGGATTGTAACCCGGCTGTGGTTGCCTGATCAGGAATGCTGGCGAAACTTGTTAACAAGGTGGGTACCAACAAGCTGACAATGGTTATTAAGATCAAAAAGCCTTGGATGTTCTTCTGTGACCTCTTCATACATAAAACTCCTAAATCTGAATGTGATAATTTCTAAAAAAATACCCTTAGGTTTGAACTGCCTAAGGGGTTAGTTAAAAATTTATCAGGCAGTCCGGCGGTCGTGCCTCCACAGAGAGGTTTAGATCCGTAACTTTGCGCCCCTATCTTTCGATAGGTTTGCCTTTTCTATTTGTGTTGCCAAATTTATATCAAAAAAACGATGCGCTAGAAAAATTTTGTCCCATAAATGGTTGGTGAACTCCCGTTGAGAACTTATAAATCAGGGGGTTAATGACAATTTGCTATGGAGTTGACACAAAAAAACAAGCAATCGAGCAAAATTTCTCGATTGCTTTTGCAGGTGTTTTAATTTATTGTCGATCAGAAATTATTAGTTGATATCCTTAATAACGCCCCGTTTTCAATCTAGCGAGACAATTCTTTTCTCCAATAAGTTTAAGAAAATATTGGCAATATGCGGATCAAATTGAGTGCCTGAATTTTTTTTGATCTCAGCAATCACTTCTTCAGTGTTCAATCCTTTACGGTAGGGTCGATCCGAAGACATCGCCTGAACAGAGTCAAACTAAACACAATACCCTCGCTTCTATCGGAATTTCTTCTCCTCTTAGACCTGCGGGATATCCACACCCATCATAACGTTCATGGTGGTGACGGATGATCGGAGCAATATCTTTCATTGATTGATTGGCAGCAATAATCTCAGCACCCAACTCCGGGTGTTTTTTAATGACCTCATACTCATCATTCGTTAGTGCTTTGGGTTTAAAAAGGATATCATCGGGAATCCCAATTTTTCCAATATCATGCAGCAAACAAGATTTACTAAGTAAATCAATCCGGCTTGGAGAAAAACCCAATTCCCTAGCAACTAAACTTGCATACTCCGACACATTGCTCGAATGTCCCATTGTAAAGGTGTCTCGGAGATCGATGACATTCCCTAAAGATAATAATAATTCATCGTTGAGTTCTTCGATTTCAGCGGATTTAATTTCGAGTTCAGTATTCTTTCTTCGCAGTTGACTGACATTTTCTTTCGTATTGTCAATATACTGCATTTGGCTTATTCGCAAAGTTAATAAAGGTACCAATACTGCTACCAAGCCAATCACTCCTGCGGTTGTAAATCCAAGAATGAGAACATATCCAACCACACCAAAAGCCAGGTAAAAAATCCATAACCAACGGAACTGATCTTTCCAAAGCGATCTGAAGGATACACCCCTGGAGATGCTCATTACCCCAGCGAGTGTGAGCGTACTGCTAAAGAAAATGATCGTGCCAGAAACAAGGGCCAACATAACTTGCAAATAAACCGGATAATCGATAAAGATTCTTGGTGTTAGCAGGATAAAAAAGGCGCAGAGTGAACTTGAAATAATATGATTGCTGACATTGAAAATAAAGCGGCTGATTGGGCTGCGATATTTAATCATCGAGGTGGCTGCCAGTACAAGGCTCAGAACCAAAGCCCCAATCGGACCGTAAAGCAGGGCTCCGGCTATCAACGGAGCGCTGGCAGTTGATACAGTTGTTTCTTTGGCATAAATATCGATGGATAAGCCTTCAGTGAGGAGGATAATTAATGAGAAGATGGCAACGCCAAACCAATCCGGTATCGGAGAAATTACCAACCCGATAAATGCCAGTATCACGGCCGTTACTCCAACCAATCCAATGTAGATGTTTTGACGAAATAAGGAAGAGGGCTTTCTTTCAACCGGCGGTTCCTCTGCAGCTTCTTTTTGAACAGCTTGTTCTCGCAGCGGATTAGGCTGGTATGCAATTTGGGCTGATTTACTCGGGATCTCAAGTCAATTTTTTCCAGGTTTTCGCTAGCCAAGCTAAAGAAATCTATCGTTCCTTCCGAAGAATAAAGGCAAGTCGTGTTTCGCCCGAGTAATTTTGCTTGGTACAGGGAAACATCTGCTTTATGGATGATCTCATCTCCCGACTCTTCGACTTCATTTCGACCAGCTACTCCAAAACTAATCGTAGCTTTAATTGGAGTGACGCTGGTCGTTACATCGAATTCGGCTTCTTCAATTGCCTGGCGAACCATCTCGATACGTGGTAAGGCTTCATCTGGTGAAGTTTCAGGCATTAAAATGGCAAATTCTTCTCCACCAAAACGAGCAACCAAATCATAACCACGGAAATTTTCTTGGAGTAATTCAGCTACACCGATTAATACTACATCACCTGCCAAATGACCGTAGGTATTATTTATATTCCTCAGTAAATCCAAATCACCTAGAACAACAGTGAGTGGACGGTCATAGCGGGCAGCCCGATCCAATTCTTTCGTGAGCATATTGGCAAAATATCGAGCATTATAGAGTTTTGTCTTGGGGTCAATCTCCGTCTGCCTTTGCAAAGCAGGAACTTGGAGCGTACTATAAATCAAATATATCGGTATCAGTGCAAAAATTGTCATATAGGGATTTTCTTCCCAAACCACTGCAGTAACCGCACCAAGTCCAATTAATGTAAAATCAATCATTAATGTCAGAAAACTTAAAACTCCAGATTGGGCGAAATTTTGTCCCCGGGCCAACCAAATTACGAGACCGACCAAAAAATGATTGATTATGGTAAAAACAGCAAGTGCAAGGAGCGAATTGATGGCATCAGCTAAACTGGGGAGAAATAATCCGGATAAGCCAATATTCTGGATTGCAGCAGCGATCGATAAAGCAATGGCAAAATTGGCTATATTAAATAATTGAATATACCAAGGATATTTATGCCAGGCCCATTCAACTAGATGTGAAAAAATAATAACAAAAAGGGTAGCTGGTGCCCCCATCAATACTAAAGTAAAACCATAAACTAACCAACTGATATTGTAACTAGATTTATGAGTTGCCCCTTCAACCTTCAACACCTGAGCGATAGCCGCTAAAACTGTCAGAATCAATAGGCCAAAACTCATCTCCTCAAGTTTAGTTAATTGATTAGCTCCAAAAACAGCACCAATAAAAATCGCGGCCAGAATAAATATTTGCGCTTTTTGGGATAGGTCTTTCATAGGAGATGCTAAAAAGATTTCCTTAAATAATATTTGGATGACAGAGATTTTCGGATTTTTTTCTTTGAACAGGAAGATGGATTTTCCATTTTACGATCAAACGAACTACACTCAACTATCTTACGATATTTTTTTTGGTTTGACCATAGTTTGCGTAATTTATATATGAAAACAAAGTATAATCCCTACCCAAAAATATTCTTTGATTTAGTAAGAAACTCCCTGTAATCGTCTCTTTGGACCATTCAATCTGTTGTTATCTAAGTATGTTTTTAGGCATTTCGTTTCGATAAATATTTGGCTAGATATTCGTTGGGAGTTGTATTGAATTCGTCCCATTCAGAATTACCTAAGGTAATCCGATTACTTTCCAATAATTCCAGAAATATTTTGGTTATTTGAGGATCAAATTGAGTACCTGAGTTTATTTTTACTTCTTCTATGACTTTTTCTCGCTCTAATCGTTTACGATAGGGGCGATTAGATGACATAGCCTGCACTGAATCCGCTAAGCAAATGATGCGGGCCTCCAAGGGAATATCCATTCCTTGCAAACCATCTGGATAGCCGCCGCCATCAAATCGCTCATGATGGTGGCGGATGATCGGGCCTAATTCAGAGAGTGAAGCATTGACTTCCACAATTCTTGCACCTCTTGCGGGATGTTCTTTTATGAATTCAAATTCTTCAAAGGTTAATTGGTCTGGCTTGAATAGAATTTTATCTGGGATACCAATTTTTCCGATATCATGAAGCAGGCTGGATTTGTGAATTGTATCAGTAGTTTTCGAGGATAATCCAATCTCTTTGGCAATGAGAACCGCGATTTGAGCAACACCAGTCGAGTGACCCAAAGTATAAGAATCGCGGAGATCAATCGTATTTGCTAAGGATAATAAAATATCTTCATTAATTTCTGAAATAATAAGGTTATTTTCTTTTAGTTCTTCATTAGCGTCCCGAAGCTGCTTGACAATGGTTTTCGTTTTATCAATATATTGAAACTGGCTCAAGCGCAAGATCAATAGGGGGGTCATGATTGCGAGTAAGCCTAAAAGACCTGCAAATGTGTATCCAACAACCAAGGCAAAACTGATCACACCAAATGCAAGATAATAAGGGATCAACCAGTTAAAATTTTCGTACCATAGATTAAAGAAAGGCCGTTTTTCGGAAAAATGGATGACACCGGTTAATAAAAAGGTGCTGCTCAAAAAAACGATGATTCCACAGAACATGGAAAAGATCAGTTGCATGTAGATGGGGGTTTCAATAAATTTCGAATATAACCCCGAAACTAAGATTATACAGAGAGAACTTGAAATAAAATGATTTCCCGTGTTGAAAAACAAACGCAGAATTGGAGCACGCGATTTAATCATCGCAGTAAGCGCGATCGTAAAACTAAAAATAAGGGCTCCCATCGGGCCAAACATCAATGCGCCGGCGATCAAAAATGCAGCAGCTGTTGAAACCGAAGAATCCTTGCTATAAATCTCAATTGAAAATATTTCACTGAGAATGATCAACAAGGTAAAAATCAAGATACCGCTAATATTTAATTGCCCTTTAAATTGGGAAAAACTAAGGATTGCAAAACCAACTGCGATCGCAATTACAAATCCGACATAAGTTTTCACCTGCCAGGGTTCTTTGGTTTTAATTGGCCCAGTGAATTGCCCGGCTTGTTTCGTTGGTTTTTTATCTGGCAAATCCTGAGTTTTTTCTGATTTTATTGGCTTAGAAGCTGCTTCAAATCGAGCTTCAATGGGTGTTTTCTCCTGGGTACTTTCATCTAATGGTTTGTGAATTTGATTGATATTAAAAAGTTCATCTATTTTATTGCTAGAATACAATCGGGTTTGGTTTCGTCCAGATAATTTTGCGTTGTAAAGCGCAGCATCAGCATCATTTGTGATATCCATGGTTGATAATGATGCCCCCCGATTTCCTTGGATACCGCAAATACCAAAACTCATCGTCGCCTTGATGGGCTGCACGCTCGTGTCGACCACAAAATCAGTGGTAGCAATTTTTTCTCGAGCAGCTTCGACAATTTCAAAGGCTTCGTCTGGGACGGTACCCGGCATCATGATGGCAAATTCCTCTCCCCCAAAACGAGCAACCAAATCAAAGTCTCGGAATGATTCTCGTAATATTTTGGCAATACCAGTTAGGACTACATCTCCTGCAACATGACCGTAAGTGTTATTAATATTTCGAAGCAAATCTAGATCACCCAATACCAGAGTTATTGGACGGTTAAATTGAATTGCGCGTTCGAGTTCCTTCTCAAAGGATATCGCGAAAAACTTAGCATTATATAAATTTGTTTTCGGGTCGATTTCTGTCTGCCTTTGTAAAGCTGGCATTCGTATTCCATTTTGAACCAAAAAAATAGGGGCGAAAATAAATAAAACTGCAAAGGGATTTATTCCCCAAATGATGGCGGCAGCTAACCCCAAAGACATGAGGGTAAAATCGATCATCAATGTAAGGAAACCAAAAACACCTGAATTCCTTAAAGTTTTGCCCCCTCGCAAACCAAATAACGAGACCTACCAAAAAATGATTGGTTAGTGTGAAAGAAAGTAATGCGGCTAATAGCCCTATGGCGAACGCGATCGTAAATTGGGCTTGGGCAGGGTTAAAGGCCTTATATACCAATTCAGCGATCGTAACCGCGAGCGCATAGGTTGCTATATTATACGTTTGGATATACCAGGGATATTTGTGAAAAATCCACTCCACGATATGCGAAATTAGGATGATAAACAATGTGGCGGGCGCGCCCAATAATAAAAATGTAAACCCATATAGCACCCAACTTAAATTGTAACTACTTTTTTCTGTTGCCCCCTCTACTTTAAAAACTTGGGTAACCGCAGTCAATCCAGCTAATATTAACAGCCAGATGATATCTTGACTTTTCAAGTTAGACAAATAATGAATACTTACCAGTACACCTAGAAGTATTGTAATGATAATAAGGATTTGCGCTCTCAAATTAAGATTTTTCATAACTACTCATTTCCGTCGTCCCGCCCTTGACAACAACTGTCGATAAATTATTAACCGTGGCAGCATCATCTATAAATAATCCACAATTATCGATGTAATTGTATTTGTTTTTACAATATTTACTCCCAATAATTTCTAATAATAAAAGATATTTTGATGCGTAGATATTTTTGTTAGTCTAGATTTATGTTTATATGGTGGCAACTCTAATTAGCTAGTATCGACATTCAAACATTGTGTATTTTATATTTTAAATCATAAATTGTGACTCTTTGATCATTGCTATTTCAGATACGGTTGGTCAGTTCATTTAGCATTTTATAAAAAAAACCGTACAACCTTAATCGGTAAGAGCCAAATTTAATTAGCTTTTTACTCTAGTATTATCGAAAATCCCAGTCTCAGAAATCCATATAATGACTGAATTTTTTGTTTAAAGGGCAACTTTGCAATTTTGAAAGCCTCATTTTGATGATGCATATCATTCCCATTTTTGGTTCCTGAGAACCTCACCCGCTGCACTCCCTGAAAATTGAAAACAGTAAGAAAAACCCCTTGCAATCACTCAATCACTGCAAGGGGTTGTGTTGATCCAGGAAACTACTCTTCTCCCGCCAGAATACGAATTTTTTCCCACGGTTTATAATCTCCTTCTTCCGCGAGAACTTCACGCAGTTCATAGATTTGATCGCGCAATGCAGCGGCTTTCTCGAATTCCAAATTTTGTGCCGCCATATTCATCTGTTTCTCTAAATCTTGGATGAGTTTCATCATCTCGGTTTTGGGGAGGGTTGCTGCACCTTGTGTTTGGTACTCACCCTGACCCTTGGCAACCGCATGCGTACTGGTGAGTTGATCCGTTATATCACGCACAGCTTTGATGATGCTGACCGGATGGATGCCATGCTCTTCGTTATAGGCCATCTGCTTGGCCCGACGACGATTGGTTTCATCGATGGCTGCCCGCATCGCGTCGGTGATCTTATCACCATACATCACAACTTTACCTTCGACATGACGGGCTGCTCGTCCGATCGTTTGGATCAATGCTGTCTCCGAACGCAAGAACCCTGCTTTGTCAGCATCCAAAATCGCCACCAAAGAAACTTCCGGCAAGTCAAGACCTTCTCGCAGTAAGTTAATCCCCACCACTACATCAAAAACGCCCAAACGTAGATCGCGCAGGATACCCACTCTTTCGAGGGTATCGACCTCTGAGTGCAGATAATGTACCTTAATACCCATTTCCATTAAATAATCAGCCAAATCTTCCGACATACGTTTTGTCAGCGTGGTGACTAACACACGCTGACCCACCTCGGTGCGGCTGTAAATTTCGCCTACCAAATCATCAACTTGTCCCTGAACTGGGCGAATTTCGACTTCAGGGTCTATCAACCCGGTGGGACGAATAATCTGTTCCACCACTTGATCGGCATGTTCCATTTCGTAAGGACCGGGAGTGGCTGTGGTGTAAATTGTGTACCCCATGCGTTTCTCAAATTCGTCAAATTGCAAGGGACGATTGTCTAATGCTGAGGGCAATCGGAAACCGTAATCAACCAGGGTTGTTTTCCGTGAGCGGTCGCCGTTGTACATCCCCCGAACCTGCGGGACAGTCATATGCGATTCATCAATGATCAAGAGATAATCATCAGGCAAATAATCGATCAGGGTCCATGGAGGAGAACCTTCGGGTCGTTGATCGAGGTGTCGGGAGTAATTCTCAATACCAGAACAGTAGCCGACTTCCCGAAGCATTTCCAAATCATATTTTGCGCGCTGTTCAATCCTTTGAGCCTCCAAATATTGCTCGTTTGATTTATAGAACTTAACCCGTTCTTTTAATTCTTCTTCAATATCAAGGATCGCCTTCTCCAACTTCTCGTCTTCGGTGATGAAATGCTTGGCTGGGAAAATGTTAACTTCTGCCATTTCTTGGCGGATTTCACCAGTCAAGTAATCCAACTCGACGATGCGTTCGATTTCATCCCCCCAAAATGAAACGCGGTAAACCCAGCGATCTTCATAGGCCGGCGCGACTTCCAGGGTATCCCCTCGCACTCTGAAAGTTCCAGGTCGAAGCTCCAAATCATTTCGTGAATATTGGGATTCTATGAGCTGTCTCAGTAAAGTTGTCCGTCGATAATGGTTACCCACTTTAAGATTGATTACGACCTGTCCATAGGCTTCGGGATTCCCCAATCCATAAATACAAGATACGGATGCGACGATAATCACATCCTTACGAGAGAGGAGCGAGGTTGTGGCCGCCAGCCGCAGGCGTTCGATCTCTTCATTAACGTCGGTCTCTTTTTCGATATAAAGATCGTGCCGGGGAACATAGGCTTCCGGCTGATAATAATCGTAATATGAAACGAAGTAGGCGACTGCGTTTTCGGGAAAAAATTCTTTAAACTCAGCATAGAGCTGGGCAACCAGTGTTTTATTGTGCGCCATCACCAGTGTCGGCTTGTTCACCTGGGCAATGATATTTGCCATGGTGAAGGTTTTTCCGGTACCAGTTGCGCCTAAGAGCACCTGGTGACGATTCCCTTGTTGAATACCTTCGAGAAGCTGTGTAATCGCTTCAGGTTGATCACCAGTAGGTTGGAAAGGGGCGTTAAGTTTGAAATCCATAATTTGTTTGCCAGATTTTTTATTGGGATAGGGGGGGATAGCAAAGAGTTGAATTGAGCTGTTTTATTTTACCACTTAAATGGAACAAAGGTTCAGTTTTTATAGGCATAGCAATTTCCCCATTACTGATCCTTTTCCAACAATATGACAGGTCGCAGTCTTTTTTATGTCATATATAACTTTCAAATCCAGTCTAAAAGGACTAAACTTACCTGTCAAAAATTTGGCGTACCTATATTCAGCGCGTCACCCCCGGGGGCGCGGTTTTATGATCGGAGAAACTATTATGACAAGACCAATAAAAACGATTGACGGCACCGAAGCTGTTGCTTCGGTTGCCCACCGTATCAATGAGGTAATCGCGATTTACCCAATTACACCCTCATCAGGTATGGGCGAATTGGCTGATGCTTATTCTGCCCAGGGTCAAACCAATATCTGGGGCACCATCCCTCTCGTAGTGGAAATGCAAGCCGAAGGCGGAGCCGCCGGAGCAGTGCACGGTGCGTTGCAAACCGGTTCGCTAACCACCACTTTTACTGCTTCCCAGGGTTTGCTGCTAATGATCCCCAATATGTATAAAATCGCGGGAGAATTAACCCCCACGATCTTCCATGTTTCGGCACGCTCCGTGGCGGCACAAGCCCTATCAATTTTTGGTGATCATTCTGACGTGATGGCTGCCCGTTCAACCGGTTGGGGTATGCTTTCTTCAGGCTCAGTCCAGGAAGCCCATGATTTTGCTCTGATTGGGCAAACGGCAAGTCTGGCAACTCGCGTACCCTTCTTACACTTCTTTGAGGGTTTCCGAGTTTCGCACGAGGTCAACAAAATTGAAATGCTGACGGATGAAGACCTGGCAAGCATGATAGATATGGAAACCGTTCACGCACACCGTGCCCGAGCCATGTCCCCTGATCATCCCGTTTTGCGTGGTACTGCACAAAATCCGGATGTGTTTTTCCAGGCGCGCGAGAGTGTCAACCCCTTCTATACTGTTTGTGCCGATGCCGTCCAAAAAGAAATGGACAAATTCGCCAAATTGACAGGACGGCAGTACAAACTCTTTGATTATGTGGGGGCTCCTGACGCCGAGCGCGTCATTGTTGTGATGGGCGCTGGTGCGGTCACTGCATCTGAAACCGCAAAGTACCTCAACGAAAAGGGCGAAAAAGTAGGTGTGGTAAATGTACGCTTGTTCCGCCCCTTCTCGGTGAAACATTTGCTCGAAGTGCTGCCGGCGACCACCAAAGTCATTTCTGTGCTGGATCGCACAAAAGAACCCGGTGGTGCAGGCGAACCTCTTTACCAGGATGTGATTACAGCAGTTTCTGAAGGTTTTGCTGAGGGCAATGCTCCCTTTGAAAGCACACCACGCATCGTGGGTGGACGCTACGGTCTCTCTTCTAAAGAATTTACTCCTGCCATGGTCAAGGGTCTCTTTGATGATATGAGCAAAGACAAACCCAAGAATCACTTTGTGGTGGGTATCGAAGACGACCTTACCAACGCCAGCATCGACTACGATCCCGATTTCTCCATCGAAGATGAGAACACTATTCGAGCTATTTTCTGGGGCTTGGGTGCCGACGGAACTGTGGGCGCTAACAAAAACTCGATCAAAATCATCGGTGAGGAAACTGCAAATTACGCCCAAGGCTTCTTCAATTATGACTCGAAGAAATCTGGCGCTAAAACAAATTCTCACCTGCGCTTTGGTCCCAACCCAATCAATGCTCCCTATTTGATCGAAAAGGCCAATTTTGTTGCTTGCCACCAATTCACCTTCGTGGAGCAAATCAAAATGCTCGATGTTGCCATGCCCGGCGCGACTTTCCTGCTCAACAGCATTTACGGCCCCGAAGAAATCTGGGATCACCTGCCGGTGGAAATGCAAACCAATATCGTAGAAAAGAATCTCAAATTCTACGTAATCAACGCTTATGATGTTGCCGAAAAAGTTGGGATGGGCAGCCGCATCAATACCATCATGCAAACCTGCTTCTTCGCCATCAGCGGCGTCTTGCCCAAAGATGAAGCCATTACCGCCATCAAAGACGCCATTAAAAAGACATACGGGAAGCGTGGTGAAATAATTGTTAAGAAAAACTTCGCCGCCGTGGATCAGGCTCTGGCTCACCTCCACGAGGTTGAGGTTCCCGCGGAAGTCACCAGCACTACTAAATTGCGAGCGCCTGTCCCCGCAGAAGCTCCTGAATTTGTGCGTGAAGTTTTGGGTACGATTATCGAAGGCAAGGGCGACAGCCTGCCGGTGAGCGCATTCCCTGTGGATGGCACTTACCCAACAGCTACTACCCAATGGGAAAAACGGAATATCAGCCTTGAAATTCCAGTTTGGGAGCCGGATCTTTGTATTCAATGCGGAAAATGTGCTTTTGTCTGCCCGCATGCCGTCATCCGTCAAAAAGTTTATGATCCTGCCCTATTAGAGAATGCGCCTGAGACTTTCAAATCGGTCCCTGCGAAATACCGCGAATTCCCCGATACGGTCTTTACCATCCAGGTGGCCCCCGAAGACTGCACTGGCTGTAAACTATGCGTAGAAGTCTGCCCCGCCAAGGATAAATCGCAAGTCGGGCGGAAAGCCATCAACATGGCCGAACAACCCCCCCTCCGCGAATCTGAGGTCAAAAACTGGGACTTCTTCCTGGAGCTTCCCGAGGTAGACCGCACTGCCATGAATTTGGGCACTATCAAGAACTCTCAGTTGCTCGAACCGCTCTTTGAGTTCTCCGGTGCCTGCGCTGGTTGTGGCGAGACACCTTATGTAAAACTGGCGAGCCAGCTCTTTGGTGACCGCATGATTATTGCCAATGCTACCGGCTGCTCCAGCATTTACGGTGGAAACCTGCCGACCACACCCTATTCCGTAAACAAAGATGGCCGTGGCCCGACATGGAATAATTCGTTGTTCGAGGACAACGCCGAATTTGGTATGGGCATGCGCCTGACTGTTGATAAGCAAACCGAATATGCCCATGAACTGGTCAAGCAATTGAGCGCCACACTCGGAAGCGAACTGGTTGAAGAACTGCTCACTGCTGATATGTCGGATGAAGCTGGCATCAAAGCACAGCGCAAACGCGTGGAAATACTCAAGGACAAACTAGCTGGCAACAATGACCCCAAAGCCAAAGACCTGCTCTCCCTGGCAGATATTCTTGTCAAGAAGAGCGTTTGGATCTTCGGTGGTGATGGGTGGGCTTACGATATTGGTTTCGGTGGTCTGGATCATGTTCTGGCCTCCGGCCGCAATGTCAACGTGCTGGTAATGGACACACAAGTCTACTCCAACACAGGTGGACAATCATCCAAAGCTACACCCCGCGCCGCAGTTGCCAAGTTCGCCGCTCAGGGTAAAGATTTGCCCCGCAAAGACCTCGGTATGATCGCCATGTCCTATGGTTATGTCTATGTTGCTCAGGTCGCTATGGGAACCAGCGATGTTCAAACCCTGCGAGCTTTCATGGAAGCCGATGCGTATGACGGTCCTTCTCTGATTTTGGCTTATAGCCACTGTATTGCCCATGGTATCGATATGAGCAAAGGTCTCGACCAACAGAAACTGGCAACCCAATCAGGTATCTGGCCGTTGTATCGCTACAATCCGGCCAATATTATTGAAGGCAAAAATCCACTTAAACTGAACTCCAAAACTCCGAGTATCCCGGTTTCAGAATATGCTTACAATGAGACCCGCTATCGCATGTTGCTGCAAAGTGATGAAAACCGCGCAGAAGCCCTCATGAAACTGGCCCAAAAAGATGTTAGCTCCCGCTGGCAGCTTTATGAACAGATGGCCGCAATGCATTACGGCGCAAACGGTAACGAGTAAGATTCAATCCAAAACATCCGGAAAGCGGTTCCGGTTGGGGCCGCTTTCCGAAAAGAGAGGATAAAAATATGGTTGACCTGAAAACAACTTACCTGGGTCTCGAATTAAAGAACCCGCTTGTGGCTTCGGCCTCACCACTCTCCGAAAACGTTGAAACTGTAAAAACTCTGGAAGAAGCAGGCGTTTCAGCAGTTGTGATGTATTCACTCTTCGAAGAGCAAATTATCCATGAGAGCATGGAATTAGATCACTACTTGAGCAAGGATACACATGCCTTTGCTGAAGCACTTACCCATCTCCCAGAAATGGGACGATACGCTTTGGGGCCTGAAGTTTATATCGACCAGGTGAAAGCTCTGAAAGCTGCTGTTGATATTCCCGTGATTGGCAGTTTGAATGGTGTCTCCACAGGTGGCTGGATTGACTATGCTCAAAAAATTGAGCAAGCCGGTGCGGATGCGCTTGAACTTAATTTATACTATCTACCCACTGACGTCGAGTTGACCAGTTCCCAACTCGAAACTGCCTATGTCACGCTTGTGCAAGATATCCGCGGCAAAATTAGCATTCCGATCGCGGTTAAACTCAGCCCAACTTTCACTGCACTACCGAATTTCGCCAAGCGTTTAGCAAATGCCGGTGCTAATGGTTTGGTGTTCTTCAATCGCTTCTACCAGCCAGATTTTGATCTGGATAATTTAGAGGTGGTCCCCAACCTGAATTTGAGCACGTCAGACGAACTTCGCTTACCCTTGCGCTGGATTGCGTTGCTGTATGGTCGTGTAGAGGTGGATTTGGCACTGACCAGCGGCGTTCACAAAGCGGAAGATGTTCTCAAAGCTATGATGGCCGGTGCTAAGGTTGCCATGACGGCTTCGGCTTTGCTTAAGAAAGGACCCAAACGGGCAGCCAAGATTTTGAGCAAACTTGAAAAATGGATGGAACAAAATGAATACGAATTTATCCAGCAAATGCAAGGCAGCATGAGCCAAAAAGCTGTAGCTGAACCCGCAGCCTTCGAGCGAGCCAACTATATGAAGGTTCTCAACTCGTTCCAATAATCAAGCCCATTAAACGCACAAGGCCGTTCGTAAACGAACGGCCTTTTTATATTTTTAACAAACAGGCTGCGAGTTAAAATCTAAAAAAAACAGCCTCCAAACTAAATCGTTCCGGGGATCTCTTTAGCTGGTTTGTGTTGTGGCAGGGGCGGTATAGCCTTTTTTATGGCGGTATACAATCCGGCCACGCGTCAGGTCATAAGGCGACATCTCCACACGGACACGATCACCCAACAAAATACGGATGTAATACTTGCGCATTTTGCCAGAGAGGTATGCTAACACCTCATGATCGTTATCCAGGCGCACACGAAATTGTGTTCCCGGAAGTGCTTCGATCACCATTCCTTCTACCTGAATTTTATCTTCACTCTTAGCCATGAAACCTCCGGCCATAAATAAAATTTTCGCACCCAGAAATGAGTGCTATTTTCCACGCGTTTTTGTCGTACGGCGACGACCGCGTCGAATTGCTTTTTTCTTCTGTATTCGGCGTAACTCACTCTTAGAAACAAACCAACGCTTGCGGCGAACGGTACTTAACACACCACTCTTTGCTACCTTTTTGCGGAAGCGGCGAAGTAGTTGTTCCTGTGATTCATTTGGACGTAATTCTACTGAAGGCATAAGTCTCACCTCCTTTTGTTTTGTCATAATGCTCGGGGTAAATAAAAAACCCGGCTTGCGCTCACATAGGCAACCGAGTCTGATGACGCTGGTCATTTCTCTGAAATACTCAATTAGCCTATAAACACTCCTGGTTGCAACAATCAGATATCTGCGCAAACCCACGAACGCGGTTGCTATTATATCCTAGGATAGATCGCCTTGTCAATTAAAGAAGAGATGAATTTTTGTAATTGTTGAAATTTTGAAGTAGTAGCACCATTAATTTTTCAACTTGCCCTCTCTCCTAAAGGCGATTACAATCAGAAAAATTTTCAAAGGATAATATTTATGAATGATCGTCGCGTTTTGGTCACCTGCCTCGTCTTAATTTTAGCTGCTTGCTTGATTTTGAGTTGTGCGGGTATTTTTGGTGCAGGTATTTATTTTTGGAACCTAAGTTCGATCGAAGATTTCGCGGAAGCTATGGACTCTCCAATTGATGATTCAGATGTGGATATGGGAGAGGATGCGGAGCTCCCCGCTTTTAAAGAGTTTGAACCCACGGAATCCCCCGTAAATCCAGCAAATGAAGTGACAAATACTTCTCCTAACGAGTCAGATATTGACCCTGGTATCAAGAGCCAAATGGATGAAATCCAACTGCAGGTTATCTTGGAGCACGGCCTTAAACCATCAGAACCCGTCAACCGCGGGCTTTACTCCTCAGAACAACTAGGCGAAAAGGTCATCCAAGATTTTGAAGAAGATTACTCTCCCGAGGAAGCTCAAGCGGATGCTATTATTCTAGCTGCTTTTGGTTTAATCAACCCAGATTTTGATATGTACACTTTTTACATCGACTTACTCAGCGAACAAATTGCTGGTTTTTACGATCAGGAGACCAAGGAGATGGTGGTCGTCCAGGGAGAAAGTTTCGGCGGCCCTGAACGTTTGACCTACGCCCATGAATATACGCATGCCCTCCAAGATCAAAATTACGATATTGAAAATGGTCTTAACTTTAATGATGAAGCCTGTGAATTAGATACAGAACGCTGCGCAGCTCTCAGAGCACTGATAGAAGGGGATGCCAGTTTGACAGAATTGAATTGGTTCTTTGCCAACGGCACGTCTGAAGATCAGGCTGATATCATGGAGTTCTATGAGAACCTAGAAATGCCGATCTTTGATACTGCCCCTGAATTCATCACTCTCGATTTCACTTTCCCCTACCAGCACGGGTATGCTTTCGTAGAACATCTTTTTAATAAGGGAGGCTGGGGAACTGTAGATCGGGCCTATGTAGAACCACCGCTTTCAACAGAACAGATCATCCACCCAGAACGCTATCCGGATGATAAACCAGTACAGGTTAGCCTGCCAGATATGAATGGATTTCTCACGGGTACCTGGGTGGAGCTCGATCGCAACACGATGGGTGAGTGGTATACCTATTTAATCCTCGCCAAAGGCTTGGATGAAAATGCTCGCCTAAAAGAAGGTGATGCCAGTGCGGCAGCCGAAGGCTGGGGTGGTGACGCTTATGTGGTTTATCACAATACAGATATTGGAAGCACCATAATGGTTTTACACACGCTTTGGGATACATCCAATGACGCGGATGAATTTGCGGATGCTTTTCAAGATTATGCAAACGCACGCTTTGGAACATCTTCTACGGAAGGGTGGCAAGGTAATGACGGCTACCACACCTTTGTACAAGAGGGCGATACCACAACCTGGATCTTGGCTCCCGATGCAGAAACGGCTCAAATGGTGAAGGATTCCTTAAAACAGTAACCCTTCAATGAAGCGCGTCGATAACCACCAAGGCAAGAAGTTCGGCTAAAAGGATGGATTAAAAATGTCAGAAAAAGCCTTTCAGGATTATTATCCCGAACAGTGGAGTCATTGTTACGGTTGCGGTCGCCTCAATCAAGCCGGGCTGCAAATCAAGAGTTATTGGAATGGGGAAGAGACGATATGCCATTTTACGCCTCGTTCTGAACATACTGCTATCCCTGGATACACGTACGGAGGGCTGATTGCTTCCCTGATAGATTGTCATGGTACGGGCACCGCGGCAGCCGCCGCATATCAAGCCGAAAAGCGATCAATGGAAACGCAACCACCCCTCCGTTTCTTAACCGGATCGCTGAATGTCAAATATCTCAAACCTACCCCCCTTGGACCTCCACTCGAACTCCGGGGTCAGATTCGCGAGGTAAAAGGGCGCAAGGTTGTGGTGGACGTGACGGTTACAGTAAATGATGTGATTACTGCTACTGGAGAAGTGGTCGCAATTCAGGTACCCGAACATCTAAAATTCGACTCCGAAGTTTCTGGATAACCAAAGCAGAATCCCGCCGCAAGCGGCGCAGTATTCTGGCTTTTATCGCATAAATTTGGAGAACTGCATGCCCCTGGATATTCCCCGCATTCGGGCACTTTGTTTTGATGTTGATGGAACGCTAAGTGATACAGATGATCAATTTGTTCACAAATTGGTTAAGATCCTTTCTCCGTTCAAGCCCTTTTTCAAAGATAGAAACCCGCATCCTTTTGCCAGAAAGATGGTCATGTTCACCGAATCGCCTGGGAATTTTATTCTTGGCATCCCCGATAAACTACGAATCGATGAAGAACTTGCAAAAATCGGTGATTTCTTCTATCGGAAAGGACACGATAAATCTGGGGGGTTCCTCCTTATTTCTGGGGTCAGAGAAACCCTTGAAAAACTAAGTCATCAATATCCTATGTCAGTGGTCAGTGCTCGGGGAAAGCGGAGTACTCAGGTTTTCCTCGAGCAATTCGATTTATTTCCTTTCTTCCAAAGTATTGTTACAGCCCACACCTGCAATTTCACCAAACCTTATCCGGATCCAATTCTTTGGGCCGCTGAGAAAATGGGGGTTCGGCCAGAAGAATGTCTGATGGTTGGGGATACAACCATAGATATTCGAGCAGCAAAAGCTGCGGGTGCACAATCTGTTGGCGTTTTATGCGGTTTTGGTAAGGAAGACGAGCTCAAAAATGCGGGAGCTGATTTAATTCTTGAAAACACAAGTATTCTTGCGGATGTTTTGATATCGAGTAGTTAGTCGGAACTATTGTAGAAATTGATCAAGCTGATATAATCTGATTTATGGAGCGCTCTAAGCGTTATTTTGTTTTTACAGTATTCATACTTCTTGTTGCAGTACTAAGTTTTGGTAGGCAGCAGGTTTTTGCGCAAACTGGAGAGGAACCACGTTTCTTCCCGGAGACTGGCCACTGGGTAACGGATGAGTTTTTGCTGAAGTATGATGAAGTTTCAAGTCCGAAAACATTATATGGCGCTCCCATTACCGAGGCTTTTGTTGACTCTTTTGACATTAAAGTTCAATATTTCGAAAAGGTGCGTTTCGAACTCGACCCCACACTCCCTCCAGGCATTCAAGTAAAACTCAGCCCCCTAGGACAATATCTTTATCAGGAAGGGCAACTCCTCGTTGTACCGCCAAACTCCAGAGCCTGCCGCTCTTTTGCGGAGTCTGACCATGTGGTTTGTTACGCCTTCCTTGACTTTTTCGAAGCCAATGGTGGAGTGAGCCAGTTTGGTTATCCCCTTTCCGGATTTGAAATCCACGATGGTTGGATCGTTCAATATTTCCAAAAAGCCCAATTCGAATGGCATCCCGAAAACCCAGCGGGACAATGGGTTACAGTCTCAAATTTAGGCTTCCGCTTTTTTTATGAACGTGGGGAGGATCCCAAACTACTCAGCCCGGTTGACACAGATAACCGTCCCTTTTCCCCAGCACTCAGGTTGCGGCCGAAGGCATTTGTAAGTTCAGCAGTACTCTCCTCAGGGGATAACCAAACCATTTATATCATTGTCCAAGATCAAAATCTTCGACCGGTACCCGATGCGGAAGTCGAATTTACCGTTATATTGCCGGATGGGAGCGTGAAAGAATATCGAACCAGCAATACGAATCAATCTGGGGTAAGCACTCTTGATTTCGCAGTAAATTCAACCCTGACTGGCATCACGAATATAAATGTCTCTGTAACTTATAACGAGATGCGTGGGCAAACGCGCACATCCTTCCAAATTTGGTGGTAATCCTTTTTTGAACCCATCCTAAAAAATCTACACGAGCTGAAGCTCGTGTTTTTTGTTTGAGTAACAAGGAAAAAACTTGCGAAAAATTTTACCTTTTCGAAATCAAATCTCAAAACTGCTTGATTCTAAATCTAAAATCTTGTACAATCGTAATAGTACGGGCCAGAATATCAACGCAGAATAAGGAAGCTAGCTATGGAAACAGCACACAAAGCGACCGGCCATATTGATATCATCAAGGTTTCAGCCACGTCTCGAACATCTGCGGTAGCTGGGGCAATCGCTGGGGTCATGCGCGAACATAATCATGCCGATGTGCAAGCAATCGGGGCCAGTGCAGTCAATCAGGCTGTCAAAGCCCTGGCTCTTGCCAAAGGTTACCTGGCAGAAGATGGCATAAATATTGTCTGCGTGCCTAATTTCGTTGATGTGGAAATCGACGGAAAAATTCGCACTGCCATCAAATTTTCAGTTGATCCCCGTTAACGATTACGAAATCGAAAATAAAATACTTTCAACCTAGGGGAGTATGACGCGCACACCAGCATAAGCTGTAAATGTTTGTAACTTAATTTCCAAAAATACACCTCCTTTACTTCGTGCTGACTACATCTGCATGCACACACAAACACTGGGATATTTGCATCCGCCTTTTCTGCGTGGTAGAATCGAACTAGAGAGGGAGCGGATGGCTCCCTTCAAAAATTAACTTAAAAGTTCGGTTTGGAAGGTAAAAAATGGATACAAAAGTTGGTTCATTTGCTGTCAAAAAGGGACTTGCTCAAATGCTTAAGGGCGGCGTGATCATGGATGTTGTTACACCTGAACACGCAAAAATCGCCGAGGATGCGGGTGCTTGTGCCGTGATGGCATTAGAACGCGTACCAGCGGATATCCGGGCAGATGGCGGGGTTGCCCGAATGAGTGATCCGGGATTGATTGCCGAGATTATGGAAACTGTATCGATCCCGGTGATGGCCAAGGCACGCATCGGACACTTTGTTGAAGCCCAAATTTTAGAAGCCATTGGAGTTGACTATGTGGACGAATCTGAAGTCCTAACCCCTGCAGATATTGCCCACCATATCAACAAACACGATTTCAAAATTCCTTTTGTGTGTGGCTGCCGGAATTTAGGTGAGGCCCTGCGCCGCATTGGTGAGGGTGCTGCCATGATCCGCACGAAAGGTGAGGCTGGGACTGGCGATGTCGTTGAAGCCGTCAACCATGCCCGCACTGTGTTGGGCGATATCCGTCGTTTGCAAAATATGCCAGACGAAGAGTTGATGACGTATGCTAAAAACATCGGTGCCCCTTATGATCTGGTCAAGGAAACCAAAGAACTTGGCCGTATGCCTGTGGTCAACTTTGCGGCGGGTGGCATTGCTACTCCTGCCGATGCAGCTCTGATGATGCAGCTAGGTGTTGATGGTGTTTTTGTCGGGTCAGGGATCTTCAAATCAGGCGATCCTGCCAAACGTGCGGATGCAATTGTCAAAGCTGTCACCCACTTCAACGATCCCCATATCCTGGCCGAGATTAGCAAAGACCTCGGCGAACCTATGGTTGGACGTCAGGTCACTGATATCCCAACAGGTGAACTTATTGCGGGTCGAGGTTGGTAATTACCACGGGTGAAAGTTGACGGGAGAAAGAAATATTCTCCCGTCAATCGTCATCGGTTTGCGGTCATAATAAATGAAAATTGGTGTCTTAGCCCTGCAAGGTGACTTCGCCGAACATATCACCATGCTTCGCCGAATTGGTGTTGATAGCAGCGAAGTGCGTCTGGCAGAACAACTGCAAGCGATCAACGGATTAATTATCCCTGGTGGAAAGTCAACCACAATTGGAAAGTTAGCCGTCGATTTCGGAATAATTGAACCGCTGCGCGAATTTGGCCGCCAAAAGGCGATTTGGGGCACTTGTGCTGGGGCGATCTTTCTATCAAAGGATGCCCGCCGAAAACAGCCTCTGCTTAGTCTAATGGATATCACCGTCGAACGGAACGCTTTTGGCCGTCAAGTTGACAGTTTCGAGGTCGCCTTAGATATCCCCGCATTGAAAAAAGTGGATCCCGAAGAACATCCTTATCACGCGGTTTTCATTCGCGCACCCTTGATTGAATCTGTAAACGGGGATGCTGAAATCTTATCGCAACTTGATGATGGTCGGATTGTGGCTGCCCAGCAGGGGCGCTGGCTGGCAACCGTTTTTCATCCCGAATTAACCGATGATGACCGCTTTCATCGTTACTTCGTCAAACTAGCAGGCTAAATGACTGTAACTTTACGTCCAACTGATTGGCGCGATGCCCGAGTCTTGTACCGCAACCGCGCTAAAGGACTAAACTTAGATACTTCCCTGGCTTTGACGCGTGGCAGCGGTTTTGCCTCTGGAGTTTTACGCTCCTTTTTCTCCCCTGCTATCGGCGCTTATACCTGGATTTGCGCTGACGATTGCGATGAGCAACCCGTCTTAGGGCAATTCAGGCAATCGGTCGACTCGCCTTTTGCGCGGATGACAATTCTAGCCCCAGAAGAAGCATTGACCTCTCCAACTACTGTTAATTTACTGGAACAGATTGCAAGACAAGCCGGAGAGCATGGGGCTTTCCACCTTTTGGCCGAAATTGAAGAACAGTCAACGGCGTTTGAATCTCTGCGCAAAGCTGGATTTGTTGTTTATGCCCGGCAACGGGTTTGGAAGTTAATTGAAAACAGTGAAACCTTCAAAGTCAAAGATTCCCTGGGAAACCGCCAGCAAACAAGATGTCCTACCTGCTCAATCGCTTTATCATAATGTCGTCCCTGGGTTGGTACAGCAAGTTGAACCGCTGACAAATAAAAATATCAGAGGTTTAGTTTGTCATCATGATAGAAATTTATTGGGATATATTGATCTAAAGTTTGGACCCCGGGGTGTTTGGGCGCAACCCTTCATCCACCCAGATGCAAGCCATATTGAAGAACGGATAAAGGATTTATTTGACTGCATACCCAATCGACGCTCGCGTCCTGTTTACTTGTGCGTGCGCTCCTACCAATCATGGCTGCAACCATCGCTCGAAGCTCTTGGTGCAGAACCAGGACCAACTCAAGCAGTCATGGTCAAACGATTGGCTGTACAGCACCATGTCAAGAAACCTTTTGCTTTGCCACAAATTGATGGGCACCATGAAATCACCACACCTGTGGCCCAATCGCAACAGAACTCAGGTTTAACTTAATGTCACAACAAAAAATTACAGATGATTTAGATGCCCTGCTGGGTATCATTCCTCCAGAAATTGCTACTTCTATCACTGAAGTAAACGACAGCGCCAATTTACTTGAAGTTATCTTCGATCTTGGAAGAGTTCCCACGGCCCGTTTCTTAAAGGGCGAAACGATTGTCGGAGAGAAAGAGATTACGCGCGAGGAAATCGACTTCGTGGTAGCCCAGCTTGGAGAAATCGACGCTGACAATCGCGGCGGACTGGAACGCACGCTGCATCGCATCGCAGCGATCCGTAACCGCCGCGGAGATATTGTGGGGCTGACCTGCCGCGTCGGACGGGCTGTTTACGGCACCACCGACATTATCAAGGATCTCATCGAAAGCGGCAAAAGTCTGCTGATCTTAGGCCGCCCAGGTGTTGGGAAAACCACCATGCTGCGCGAATCTGCACGGATTTTAGCTGAAAACAAACGCGTGGTGATTGTCGATACCTCTAATGAAATTGGCGGTGATGGAGACGTTCCACACCCCGCAGTGGGACGGGCCCGGCGTATGCAGGTAGCCACTCCATCCTTGCAGCACGAAGTGATGATCGAAGCGGTTGAAAACCATAACCCCGAAGTGATCGTCATTGACGAAATCGGGCGCGAACTCGAAGCTGCCGCGGCTCGCACGATTGCAGAACGCGGCGTGCAGTTAATTGGCACCGCGCATGGCAATACACTCGACAATCTACTGCTTAACCCGACCCTCTCAGATTTGGTTGGCGGCATTGAATCTGTCACACTTTCAGACGAAGAAGCCCGCCGCCGCGGCACACAAAAAACCGTACTGGAGCGGCGTTCGCCACCCACCTTTGATGTATTGATCGAAATTCAAACCCGTGATCAGGTTGCCGTCCATCTGGATGTTGCAGAAGCAGTAGACGCCCTCTTACGTGGGAATCCGCGTCCCCCAGAAATCCGCTCCCGCGATGAGAGTGGCGAAATCCGCATCGAGAGGGCACCACAAACCTTCGATTCTCGCCGCGACCCCCAGGGATTGCGCCGCCAACGTGGAATTAGCGAGGTTCCATCCTCGGCAGAAAGAGCAAAAAAGCCCCCAGAATTCTCAACATCCGAAAGTCAGCGTGATCACGAGATCATTCGAATCTATCCCTATGGCGTTGCGCGCAACCGTTTAGCGCAAGCGGCCAAACGCTTAGGGGTTCCCATCATAATTGAAGCAGATGTTGATGAAGCACAGGTGGTGGTCACCTTGCGCACGCATTTCCGCAAACGCCAACGCCCAATTGTTGATGCAGAAAATCGAGGGACCCCGATTTATGTGCTGCGTTCCAACACCATCAACCAGATGGAGCGCTTCTTGACCGGCCTCTTCAACCTGGATGCCTCCGGGCCGCGTGCCCGATCGGAAGAAGAAGCCATGCGCCAAACCCAAGCAGCTATCGAAGCGGTGCTCAACGGCGAACGTTGGGTTGAACTGGCTCCAGCCTCATCGTATATCCGACGTTTGCAGCATCAAATGGCGAGGCAGGCTAATTTACACTCCTATTCCTATGGCAAAGACCCCAATCGCCGGGTTAGAATTTATCGAGAATAACCCCGAAGGTAAACCTCCGGGAGTTTAAGAGAACCGCGAGCGGTTCTCTATTCGATGAAAGATCCCTTCATAAACAGCAAGTGTATTTATTCAAATCATACACTTATCCCTCCACTCACGAAGATCATTATGTTCATTACTTTCGAAGGCCCTGAGGGCAGCGGGAAAACTACCCAAATTCCCCAAATTCAGAATTTCTTACTCGAGGCTGGTTACCTGGTCTTTTCAACGCGCGAACCTGGGGGGACATCTATTGGTAACCAGATTCGGGAGGTACTGCTGGCGAATAAAAACACCGAAATGCACCCTCGCTCGGAAATATTACTATTTCAAGCCTCCCGTGCGCAGCTCGTAGAGCAGGAGATCAAGCCTCGTTTAGCGCAGGGCGAAATTGTGCTTTGCGACCGTTACGCTGATTCAACGATTGCCTACCAGGGATACGGCCATGGCGTAGATTTAGAGCAACTGCGCAGCATCGTGAATTTTGCTACCAGTGGTCTAAAACCTGATTTGACCCTTCTCTTCGATTTGGATGTAAAAGTGGGACTTGCCCGCCGACAAAAAGATGGCGATGTCAACCGCTTAGATGCCTTCGAGTTAGAATTTCATCAACGCGTGCGCAACGGATATCACGCATTAGCCGCAACTGAACCAGATCGTTGGGTAATCGTAAACGCGAACCAGCCGCCGGAACTCGTTCAGGCAGCAGTGTGTGAAATTATTCGAAAGCAACTGAACAGCTAAAAGTCGTCGAGTCCGCCCAAACCACCCATAGGACCGCCTCCTGGCGGATCATCCCCACCTAAATCGGGAAGGGCTGCTTCGATATCCTCTGGGCTCTGACCCTTTTCCAGACGATCAACCACTTCATCAAATTCTGGCCCCAGGTCCTCCCCCATCTCACGGCTCATTTTGCGCATCATGCGTCCCAGGGCTTGGGGATCCTCTTCCAAACCAGCCAGGGCCGCGGGATCGTCGAAATCGCCAGCTAAAGATTCCATACGGCTGTCATCGGATTTCGCAATCCGAATACGCCCAATCCGGCGTTGGATATTCGTACTGCCACAATGGATACAGATGACTTGCTTCTCACCATATTCAGCGTAGCTCATAAAAACTTCAAATCTTCGTTTACAATCAAAGCAATTGTATTCGTAAGCAGGCATTTTTATACAACTCCAATAATTTTTTGATATGATGTGAAAGCTAAATACTGCGCGAGAAGTATTGTAATAAAACGCAGTCTTTCACACAAGTTTTGCGGTTTTAGATCTCCCATCAAAGAGCAGGCAACAAATCGCAAAACACATTATACTCTTCACAGTCACAAATTACGAGTTTTCACTCCCACGAAGTGCACAAATTGTGACGAAGGGTAATCTAAACCGTGATACGAGGAATACATGATCCAAGATTCAAAAACCTCATTCAATATTTTAAACCCTGAGCCTTTGTTAATCGTTATCTCTGGACCTTCGGGGGTGGGTAAAGATTCTGTGGTTTTGGAGATGAAAACGAGGGGGTTGCCATTTCATTTTGTCGTCACAGCTACAACTCGCCCACCACGCGACGGTGAGGTGCATAGTGTTGATTACTATTTTTATTCTAAAGAAGAATTTGCTGAGATGATTGAAACGGATGAATTGTTGGAATATGCGTTCGTGTACAACGATTATAAAGGGATACCCAAATTTCAAGTCCGTGAAGCGTTGACAAGCGGCCAAGATGTGGTTATGCGCCTGGACGTTCAGGGGGCAGCCACCATTAAGGAATTGTATCCAGAGGCACTGTTAATTTTCTTGACAACTGACACCGAGGATGAATTAGTAGAACGGCTGCAATCTCGGAAAACCGAATCCACACCCGAGTTGAAATTGCGGATTGCAACTGCCCGAAAAGAGTTAGACCGCGTGAAAGAGTTCGATTATGTCGTTGTAAACCGCGACGATCAACTGGATAAAACCGTAGATATTATCGAAGCCATTATCCATGCCGAACATCACCGCGTGGAACATCGAAAGGTAACTTTGTGAACGATAGATATCCCCCACCCGAAGATCAATCAGATATCCCTCCCCCTGAATTTCAGAGAGACCCCAATATTGTAGGAAATGTGCGTCCAGAGCGGATCGCCATCAAACTACCAGATTCTAAGCCCATTGTGACTTACACAATTATGGGGATCACATTGGCTGTATTTGCGTTGCAATTCATTTCCCAGTCATTTTTGGGCGGTGATATTCCCGCAGCTTTAGGAATGAAAATCAATGAAAATATTGCCGCTGGAGAACTTTGGCGGCTATTTACGCCCATGCTACTGCACGGTTCTATCATGCACATTGGTTTCAATATGTATGCATTGTATTTGTTTGGCCGCCGTCTGGAGCGTTATTTTGGGCATTGGCGTTTTCTAACCTTGTATTTGATTGGCGGATTTGCGGGCAATGTGATTTCAATGATGTTTACCGAATCTCCATCATTAGGTGCATCGACTGCCATTTTCGGATTACTTGGTGCCCAAGGAATCTTCATTTATCAAAACAAGGGTCTTTTTGGCAACCAAACCCGGCAAGCATTGCAAAGCATCATCATGGTAGCCGTCATCAACTTGGCAATTGGGATGTCACCCGGGATCGATAACTGGGGACATATTGGCGGTTTAGTTGCCGGTGTGATCTTCACATGGTTTGGTGGTCCCATACTAGCTCCGAGTGGGACCTATCCTTACGCCAGGCTTGAAGATCAACGCGAATCTAATGAAGTTTTTCTAGCCGTTGCAGTGACAGGCGGTTTCTTCGCCATCTTGGCCGCTGGAGCGTTGTTTCTGATGGGGTGATAAATTTGTTACTGTTTATTTACTCACGTTACACACTCAGCCGTCCTTTCAACAGCAAGCCGGAAGTCGGCTGAACCCAGCTGAAGCGTGTTTCCGGCTCGTTGCTCAGGGTGCTGTGTAACATTTGTTATTTTAAATGAGAAAACTCCCGAAAATTTGCTTTTCGGGAGTTTTTATTATTTTGAGCATTGAATTAAACTTCGTCGATATCCCAATCATCATCGTCGAAATCGTCCCCATAACCAATTTCTAATTCAACAGAATCATCAGGAAGTTTCAGCCATAGGAGCAGCATATCACCTTCATCTGTTTCCATATTGCGAGCTGCCACGATGGGAGCTTCAGCATTCAACCCATCTGGTGTACGATACTCTAATTGAATATCACGCTGGTTGCGCCAGGCCCGATGACATCGTTCAACCAGAGAAGGGCCATTGAAAGTCCGCAGCCGTGTCATAACCATTTCGCTCTGCATCGCGCCTTCGGATAATCCATGCACCCATAGCTCCGGGATCTGTTCAAAGGTGGGCGGAGGTCCTTCAATAATTGTGATTTTTTCTTCCATATTTTCGCTCATCATCATAAAAAAACCTTACGGTGACTACTCAGCCCAAACATGATTAGTGGGTGGGTGCGGGTGGTGAAACTACCCGCACCCACCATACAAGTCAACTGCTTGAGCAGTTACACCTGACGATCAATTTCGCGGAATCTTACCATCAAAACGATTTTTTGGGGTTAATTTTATGCTTAACAAAGACGTCAGGGTTAACGATGATTTCCCCGTTCAAAAGCTTCATAAGTTTCTAATAACGTGACCAAGATACCATCTGTGAAGGCGGTGATTTTGCGGAACATATCACTCCAGGCATGAGATGAGCTGACCGAAGCTGCTTCATAGACTGAGAGCATCGCATCCAACAAGGTATTGCGGAAAAAGAGAAATGCCTGCGTAGCATCAAGCACACTCAGACCATGACGCCGGCCGCGGATCGCATACTCATATCCCAATGAACGAGATTCAGCCTCGGCTTCGGATCCTTCACTTGAAAGGTATGCGAGCAGACCCTGCATCATATTTCGCCCGCTCAAACGGTACTGGTTGCGAGCATCTTCATCAAGTTTTTGATACCAGTCTTCAGCCTTTAAGTGACCTTCAGTGATATGAAAGCGGGTGCGTTTAATTGCATTTTGAATCACCAACTGAGCTTCATCGGGACCGTTATTGCGCTGGGATTGCTGCCATAACTCGACTTCACTTTGTTTAAATCGTCGATGCCCCCCTTTTGTCCGATGGACTGGGATCTGTCCCTGGTCAGCCCAGTTACGTATGGTACTGGGATGCACACCCAAAATCTGGGCAACCTCACTCAAACTTAGCCATTCTCCGGGCATAAATTTCTCCACACATAAACTTGATAACGGACTACCTGACACTTGACCCCAATACACTTTTTATCAAGCATCCCCGGCCATAGCGGCACGTTCAACAGCGGTTAGCTGCTCTTTATTCTTCCGGAAGGCACTCACATCGATCCGAGCTAACATCACTAATGAGATGAGCATAAATCCAGCCATCACGGCAAAGACGATTTCATAACCTAAGATTGAATTTTCTGTAAGCTGAGTAATAATATCACGGACGACACCACCTAAAACTGATCCCAATAATCGGGAAATCGCATTCGCCATTCCCCAGGCCCCAATAAACAATCCCACTTGTCCAGCGACAGTCATATCCAGCATAAGGGCAAGATTCGAAACTGTTGAAATTCCGGTGCCAATACCGAGAAAGATAATTCCAGCGTAGAAAACACCTTGATGAACAAAGATTCCACTCAACACGATCAGGACAAAACCCATCAACGCACCCCATCCGCCCCAGGCTGCCACAGTTCGTTTACTCACTCGAGTTTCGAGCCACCCGGTGACCAAAATTGCTGCCAGCACAAATACGCCCCAAAACGAAGTGATCCGTGTAGTCTCACGCACTGTCATATCGAATGCTTCAGCTGCAAACGGCTCTAGAAGAATATCTTGCCCTAATAAAGCAGCCAATAAAATAATCAAGTAAAAGAAAAATAAACTGGCCTGCGGATTTCGCCAGATCGTCTGAAACATTATTTTCCAGGAATATCGTACTTCACCTTGGGGTGTACCTTCTGAACCCTTCTCCAATCCAATCACTCCGAGTAGGCCCAAAATAAGGGCAGCCCCTCCCACGATCCAGAAAGCGCGGCTCAAAGCCTCCGGTGTATAAGGGTCCACCAAACGGCTGAGGGTTACCGCGGTTAATATAATCCCTGAAATCATCATAAACCACATTATAGCGATTGTGCGCCCCCTTCCTTGCTCTCCGGATAATTCTGTCGCTAAGGAAAGATAAGAGACCGCCGCCAGGTTATATCCCATCCCCCATGCACCAAAAGCCAGAACCCCAACCAAAAGCCCCAGCCAAAAATTTTCAGCAATCAAAAATGCGATCTGTGGTGCGATAACCACACCCGCTACACATAGGAGCAGTCCGATCAAAATATAGGGGGTGCGGTACAAACCCAGGAATGGGTGCCTGTCAGAATAGGATCCGATTGCAACTTGAATGGGTGAAAACAGGTAAGGTAGCGAAGCCATTATGGCCACCAACGTTGCCGAAATTGCCAACTCTTTGATCATTACTCGGTTTAGCGTGCTGTTGATTGGCACCAAGGTCATGGCAACTGCCACATGAATTAGGCCTAGCTGGATGCGTTTTCGAAGCATATTGTCCTCTTGTTGATTAAAACTCCAAATTCTAATCAAATCTACCAAAAACTATAAATATGAACAATATAGATTTTGGTAGATTTTTGATAAAAGAAAAATAAGCACCTCATCCGCCATTCATCATGCTATAATCGCCTCGATGAACTTTTTGATTACTGGAGCGGCTGGATTTCTAGGCTCGGCGCTGGCTAACCAATTAGCCCGCGAAGGACAGCAGGTAAGAGGGTTGGATGATCTTTCTACAGGGAACCCTGCCTCTCTCTTTGAAGATGTGCTCTTCACTCGTGGGGATGTCAACGACCGCCCGAAATTATGGACTCTACTGCAAGATGTCGACTGCGTGTATCATCTGGCGGCTCGGGTCTCCGTCCCGGAATCTATGCTCTATCCCAGAGAATATAATGCCGTCAACGTGGGCGGCACCGTCAGCTTGATGGAAGCCATGCGCGATGTAGGCGTGCGCCGGGTAGTGTTTATCTCATCAGGTGCAGTTTACGGTGACCAGGGAGAGCAGCCTCTCCGAGAAGAGGCTATCCCTAAACCGGGATCGCCTTACGCGGTTTCGAAACTTTCATCCGAATATTACGTGCGAACCATTGGGCAGCTCTGGGGGATCGAGACGGTCATCCTACGAGTTTTCAATGCTTATGGTCCTGGACAGAACCTGCCAGCTTCACACCCACCCGTTATCCCTAATTTCTTACGTCAGGCAGTCAGGGGTGGAACCATTGTGGTGCACAGCGACGGTAGCCAGACGCGCGATTACGTTTTTGTGGATGATGCTGTTCGAGCTATGGTAGCAGCAGCTACCGCACCAGAGATTAATGAACTTACGATCAACGTAGGCAGCGGGACCGAAACCAGCATTCGGGCTGTGGCGCGTTTAGCCATGGAACTTACCGAGAGCCATGCTGAAATCGTTCACAATCCACGTTCAGATGCTGGCGTCTCGCGCATGTGCGCCGACTTAACGTTAGCGGGTCAGCGGCTCAGTTACACCCCTCGGGTTTCCCTCGCAGATGGTTTGCGTATTACAATTGATCGAGACCCACGTTTTAAAAAACGATAAAACCCAATCATCAAATCGTGACTTTTCACCCGAGAAAGGGTTTATATTTCGTGGTGATCGTTATCTGCCACAGAGATCATTAAATGACTTTATGCGCTCTGTGGTACTTCTTTTAGGAGGTATGGATGAGTTATCAATCCATCGTACTCGTCAAGCAAGTCCCTGATACCCGGCATGTTACCGGGGATGTGATGACGGATAAAGGCACAATGAACCGTGGGGCGCTGCCCGCAATTTTCAATCCAGAAGATTTGCACGCCCTGGAGATGGCACTCCAAGTCAAAGAAAGTTACGGTGGTGAAGTCACCGTTTTGACGATGGGGCCGCCTAAAGCCGCTGAGATCTTACGCGCATCCCTTTTTCGCGGTGCGGACCGGGTGATTCTGCTGACCGATCGCAAATTTGCCGGGTCCGACACCCAAGCCACTTCGTACACCCTGAAATGTGCAATTGATAAAATCGGGAAGTTTGATCTGATCTTTTGCGGACGCCAGGCCATCGATGGGGATACTGCTCAGGTGGGCCCCCAGGTAGCCGATAAGCTAAGCCTGCCGCAAATCACTTACGCCGAATCCGTGACCAGCCTGGAGAGGAACGAGATTGTCGTCAATCGAGCGCTAAACTTGGGAAGCGAATTGGTTCAATGTAAACTGCCCTGTCTGCTGACCGTGGTCTCATCCGCCAACACGCCGCGCCCCGCTTCGGTGCGCAAACGCATCGAAAACAAATTGGCCGCCATCCCGGCTGAATACCCCGCTTTGTTGGAAAAATGGCCAGAGTTCGAGACTGAAACTGAACTTGAAAATTATCTTGCAGAACGAGATTTGAAAATCACCGTTTGGACTGCGGCTGATCTCGATGTGGATGAAACTCAGCTTGGTTTAAGCGGATCACCGACCCAGGTGTACAAAGTGAATTTTGTCGTTCTGGAGAGCACCGAAAGCAAAGAAATCGAACCGACACAAGCGGCCATTAAAGCGATGATCGATGAGTTGGTGAAAGAATATGTGGTGGGCTAACAGGTGACGAAATGACAGACAAAAAAGACATTTGGGTTTTTATTGAACAGACAGACGGTCAGATCGCTGAGGTCAGCCTGGAACTATTAGCTAAAGCGAATGAGTTGGCCCAAACATTGGACAGCGAGGTTTGGGGGCTGCTCTGCGGACATCAGATTGGTGATTTGGCAGAGAAGGTGATCCATTACGGCGCACACAAAGTGCTGGTTGCCGACCATCGTGAGCTAGAACTGTACCGCACGCTCCCCTATTGCCGGGTGGCGGTGGATTTAATCCAACAGTACCAACCCAATATTTTCCTGATTGGAGCAACACCCGTAGGACGGGATTTAGCCCCAGGGTGGCCAGTGCGCTTCAAGTTGGTCTCACTGCTGATTGCACCGACCTGCAAATTGGCGATTATGAGTACCGCAAAGAGAAGAAAATTTACAAAGATCTGCTTCTGCAAATCCGCCCGGCGTTTGGCGGCAATATCATTGCCACAATCGTTAATCCAAAAACGCAGCCCCAGATGGCGACCGTCCGCGAAGGCGTGATGCAAGCCTTCAAACCAGATACCACCCGCCAGGGTGAGATCGAAAAATTTGAGCCCATTTTCCAGCCTGGTGATTTTGCCCTCCGAGTATTGAGCCGGGAAATACGCGAGCCAACAGTGAAACTGAAAGATGCCCCTGTGGTCGTCGCCGGCGGCGGCGGCGTTAGCGACTCGAAAGATTTCCAACTGATCGAAGAGTTGGCGCATGTTTTGGGGGGCGAAGTAGGTGCTTCCAGGGCCGCAGTGGACGCGGGTTTCATTTCAAGCGAGCACCAAATCGGGCAAACGGGCACCACCGTAAGGCCGCGTTTGTACATCGCCGCAGGCATCTCCGGCGCCATCCAGCACCGTACCGGGATGGATGAATCCAATAAGATCATCGCGATCAACACCGATCCCGATGCGCCGATCTTCCAGGTGGCTCACTACAAAATCGTTGGCGATCTCGCAGATGTGCTGCCGCTGTTGATCCAGGCACTGCGCGAAAAGGCAAGGTAGGGAAAAATGAGCGAAAACTTTTTTACTGACAATCTGGATATTCAATTCCGACTGGATCAACTCGATCTCAGTGATGTACTGGATCTAAAAGAGAATGGATACACCTTTGCGAAAGAGTATCCCGCGGCCCCGCGCAATTACGCTGATGCCAAAGATAATTACCGCCTGATGTTAGAAGTGCTAGGTGATATTTGCGCGAATGTGGTCGCCCCAAGAGCCGCAGAAGCCGACGAAGAAGGTGCTCAGTTCAGGGACGGCGAGGTTTATTATTCGGCGCCGACCCAAGCAGCGCTGGATGCCCTGAATCAAGCGGAGTTAATGGGCGCGATGCTCCCCTGGGAATATGGCGGCATGAATATGCCCGAGACCATCTACCAGTTGATGATCGATATGGTCTCACGCGCCGAGGCCGGTTTGATGACTGTTTTCGGCCTGTTGGAAATTGCTTTGGCGATCAACGAATATGCTGACCAGGAACAAAAAGACCGACTGCTGCCCAAGTTTGCACGAGGAGAAGTTACCGGCGCGATGGTACTGACCGAACCCGATGCTGGCTCAGATTTGGGCGTGGTGCAAACCCGGGCGACTTACGATGATGCCGCAGGTCACTGGCGACTCAACGGCGTCAAGCGCTTCATTACGAACGGCAATGCCGATGTGCAACTGGTGCTCGCCCGCAGTGAGGATGGTTCAGCCGATGCCCGAGGCTTATCGCTGTTTTTACTGGAACGCGACGAGAGCATGAAAATTCGCCGCATCGAGAATAAGATGGGCATTCACGCTTCACCCACTTGCGAGATCCAATATAACAATACACCAGCCTGGTTGGTAGGCCGCAAACGCTTTGGTCTGATCCGCTACGCAATGGCATTGATGAACGGTGCCCGCCTGGCCGTGTCATCACAGGCTGTTGGGATTGCCGAAGCCGCATATCGGGAAGCTCATAAATACGCAAATGAGCGTATCCAATTCGGACAGCCGATCCGTGAACTCGCACCCGTAACGCGGATGCTGCTCTCGATGCGGGGCGAAATTGAAGCTACCCGCGCTTTGATCTGCACCACGGGCACCTGGGTAGACCGGCTCAAGGTATATCAACATAAGCTGGAAGAAGGCGACCGCTCCTTCCGTAATCAGCTCAAAGAAGCCTCCAACTTGGCTGATGCCCTGACACCATTGACCAAGTATTACGCCACCGAGATGGCCAACCGGGTTTGCTATCAGGCGATGCAAATCCACGGCGGCGTAGGTTATATGCGCGAATTTAATGTGGAGCGACATTACCGCGATGTGCGTGTGACCAATATTTATGAAGGCACCAGCCAATTGCAGGTGGTAGCAGCCATCGGAAAATTACTCAGCCGTTCGCTGGATTGTTTATTGGATGAGTGGGCAGGTATCGATTACGGCTCAGAATTGGAGTCACTCAAAACTCAACTAGTGGTAGCAACCGATTTATTCCAGCAATCCTCGGACATCCTAAAATCCAAAGATCAAGAGATCATCGATTATTATGCCAGCGACCTCGTGGATATGGCCGCATATATCGTCAATTCCTGGTTGCTGCTGCAAGATGCAGTAGTCTCAAAACGCAAAGCCGCTCTGGCGCAAGTTTATATCAATGAACACTTGCCCAAAGTTTATCAAGCTGGGGATACAATCTTGAAGGCTGATGATATGCCGCTCAAGTTGCGGGAGACGGTGCTGGCGGATCAGTTTTAGATAAGCAAGTGGTGGTAATAGTGTATGTGATAAGGCCACATTCTTATGTCATGCTGAAATCGTAGATTGAAGCATCTAACGCCGCGTCCCCCCTTAATTGGTTTCGTTTCTACGCTTCGCTAGCGCTCAGGGTGACATCCATGCTTCAGCATCACCAACAAATCGGCCACCCCCAGAAAAGCGCTAACGATTAACCGCAGAGTACGCTGAAAGCACTGAGTTCTTTCTAGAAATTAATGTTTTCTCCGCGTTCTTGGCGATCTCGGCGGTTAATTTTGTAAGATTTGTCAGTTAACCAGGAATAACAGGTTATAATTCCGACCTTATTGGTAAACTTTTTATCCAAAGGAGATTTGAAATGGGACTTTTATCTGGGAAAACCGCGTTGATTTTTGGCGTTGCCAACAAGCGCAGCATTGCCTGGGGTATTGCCCAGGCCTTCCACGAACATGGGGCACAATTAGGTTTCAGTTACGCTGGAGAAATCCTCGAAAAACGCGTCAAACCGCTGGCTGAATCTATCGGTGTTGATTTTGTGGAACCTTGTGATGTTGCCAGCGATGAAGATATCGCACGCGTAGCAGCCAAAGCCAAGGAGCGATTTGGTGAGATCGACATCCTGGTGCATGCTATCGGTTACGCTAATCAAGATGACCTGCAAGGGTGCTATCATCACGTCAGTCGGGATGGTTTCCACCTGGCAATGGATATCAGCGTTTATTCCTTTACCGCGCTGGCAAAAGCCTTCGAACCGATCCTGCGGTCAGGAGGCTCCATGCTGACCTTGACCTATTACGGCGGTGTTAAAGTAGCCCCCAACTATAACGTTATGGGCGTTGCCAAGGCCGCGCTAGAAGCATCTGTACGCTATCTGGCATATGATTTTGGTCCCGAGAATATTCGCGTCAACGCGATTTCAGCGGGACCGGTAAAAACGCTGGCTGCCGCGGGTGTCAAAGGATTCCGGAATATGTATAATCAATTTGCTGAATACGCCCCCTTGATGCAGCCCATCACCGCTGAGGACGTTGGAAACACAGCTGTTTACTTGTGTTCTGATCTGGCGGCAAAGACCACAGGCGAGATCATTTATGTTGATTCAGGGTACAATATTATTGGTGTGCCCATCCCACGCGATGATGTTGATTGTGAGTAAAATACCAGGGATCAGGGACTAGGGATAAATTTGGGCTTGGAAGTAATGAAAGTTCAAACCCTGATCTACAATCGCTAATCTCCAACACCAAAGAGAGCGCTATGTTCCGGAAACGCGAAGATATTACCCCAGCCACAAGCGCAGACACATCTGCGCCCACCACAAAAGTCACTTCCGTGCTAGGCCCTGGAATCAACTGGAAGGGAGCTATCAGCGGCAGCGGCGGTGTGCGCATTGAGGGGGCTTTCGAAGGCAATATTCATCTGCGCGGCATGCTGGTGGTGGGCGAAACTGGACGTGTAACCAGCGAACACGTGCGAGCCAACACCGTCATCGTTGCTGGGGCACTGCGTGGCAATATCACCGCTCAAAAAATTGAGATTCGTGCTACCGGTCGAGTTTGGGGCGATGTGGTTACCTCTGCTTTTGCAACTGAGGAAGGCGCTTTCTTACGCGGTCAAATCACCATGGAGGAAGGTGTAGAGATTACCAGCCCATCTCCAGACGAAGAACCCAAGGACGAAGAGGAAGAAGCGGACGAAGAAAATTGAAAAGAGTAACGATTGTGCTCCTAGGATTTATCCTCATCCTGGTAGCATTTGCCTGCAACCCAAACGAATTCCCCGCGGCGAGTTCCGCGGGGTTTGCGAATCCTAAGGATACAGCCATCCCCACAGAAATCCCCGCAAGCCCATCCCCAACCAATCTCCCAGACCCATCAGAAACACCACTCCCCACAGACCCGCCCCCAACACTCACCAGTTCGCCAACTCCGGAACAATCAACTGCTTCGTCCTGTTGGGAAGATGGCGGTCGCATTGAAGAACACCAACTCGAATCCGAATGGATGGACGCTCCCCTAGATTATATTGTATACCTGCCGCCGTGCTATGATGCGCTGCCCGACCGCTACTTTCCTACTCTTTATCTGATTCACGGGCAAACTTACACCAACGAACACTGGATCGATTTGGGCGTTATCGAAATTGCCGACGTTTTGATTGCAGATAAAGAACTGGCTCCATTCGTGATGGTCTTCCCTCACGACAAAGATCACTACAAGCGACCCCCTGAAAACTCATTTGGTGAAGCCGTTTTCTTTGATTTGATCCCTACGATCGACCGGAATTATCGTGCTTTTTCAGAACGCGAGTACCGGGCTATTGGCGGAATTTCTCGGGGGGGAAATTGGGCTGTCCATATTGGGCTACCACACCCAGGATTTTTTGGCGCAATTGGCGCTCACAGCACTCCCATTTTCTCTACCGATACCAATGCAGATATCCGCGAATGGCTCACAGTGATCCCCTTCGATGAGTTGCCTAGGATATTTGTGGATACTGGTGAAAACGACCGCTGGTTAAACTACACCCTGGTTTTTGAAGAACTGCTGAACGAAGCCGGCATCCCCCACGAATGGTATCTTTACCCCGGGTTTCACGAAGATAAATACTGGCAATCCCATTTGGAGCAATACATCCGCTGGTATGCAGAACCGTGGCGTATCGATAGTGTAGAGTAAAGCAAAAAAACGATCTTCAATCGAATATGAATATCCCAACCTCTAAAACCGTTTACACTCAAATCAATTTATCTACATGGATGCCCGCGTGAATCCGCGGTCTCTTCAATCTCCAACTGGAAATCCCAATGCCCAAACCAACCGCTTCTCATTACACGAACAAACAACTCGCCGATACTTTCACTTTGATCGCCAACCTTCTTGAAATCAAAAGCGAAATCATCTACAAAACCCTGGCCTACCGCAAAGCAGCGGACTCACTCACAGAGTTGGGCCGCGATGTTACCGATATCTGGCAAGAAGATGGCATCAAGGGCTTGCAGGCCATCCCAGGTGTAGGTAAAGCGATTGCCGAAAAAATCGAGGAGCTGCTCGAAACAGGCGAGTTAGGTTTTCTCAACCGTTTGAGCGAAGAAATGCCCCTCAGTCTGGCTGACTTATTAGAAATCCCAGGGTTGGGTCCAAAAAAGGTTGGCCTATTCTGGAAGGAACTCGACATCACTACCCTCGAAGAATTAGAAGCCGCCGCTCGCGCAGGGAAACTTCGGGCGTTGCCCGGTATGGGCGCTAAATCTGAAGAGAAGATCATCAAAGGGATCGAAGCTCTCTCCCGCCGCACGGGCCGCACGCCCCTGGGTGTGGCCTGGCCCTTTGCCCAGGAACTGCTTGATTTTCTGCGGGAGTTACCTGAAGTCAGCGCGGCTGAGGCGGCAGGCAGCCTGCGTCGGATGAAAGAAACCGTCGGCGATCTCGATATATTAGCTGCGGCAGCCAACTCTGAACCCGTTATGGACGCTTTTGTTAACCGATCGGATGTGGTTGAGATCATCGGCCACGGGAGCACTAAATCGAGCGTTGAATTCATCAACGGGTTGCGCGCCCAGCTTTGGGTGCACCCACCTGAACGCTTTGGCACTGCCCTGCAGTACGCAACCGGCTCCAAAGATCACAATGTAAAATTACGTGAACTAGCCCTTGACCAGGGTTACTCGCTTTCCGAGCAGGCCCTGACACGCATGGATAATGGGGATGAAATTCTGTGCGCTGCTGAGGAAGATGTTTACCAAACCTTGGGAATTCCTTGGATCCCACCAGAGTTGCGTGAAGGACGAGGGGAGGTTCGGGCTGTGCTTTCGAAGGGGTTGCCACCCCTGGTCACCACTGCCAACCTCAATGCAGAACTACACACCCACTCCACCTGGAGCGATGGCAAGGTCAGCATCCATCGGATGGCCGAAGCAGCCATCGCCCGGGGGCTGAAAGTCCTGGCTATCACCGACCACTCCCGCAGCCTAGGCATCGCCAGCGGACTATCCATCAAGCAGCTTTGGCAGCAGCGGGAAGAAATCCATGAAGTACAAGCTAATCTCGGGGATCAAATTACTCTTCTCCACGGAACCGAAATGGAAATCAAAGCCGATGGCAGCCTGGATTATGCTGATGAAGTGCTGGCCGAATTGGATATTGTGATTGCCTCACTCCACACCAGCCTGGGTCAGGAGCGCGGGAAAGCCACCCGACGCCTGCTCAATGCTATCCGCAATCCGCATGTTGACATTATTGGTCACCCTACCGGACGGCTGATCCCTGACCGAGAAGGAGCGGACCTGGATATGGAAGCTGTCTTCGCCGCAGCCGCGGAAATGGGCACGGCCCTGGAGATCAGCGCTCACCCTCTGCGGTTAGACTTGAACGACAGTTACGCACATCGAGCTGCAGAATTGGGTATTTTATTAAGTATCAACACCGACGCCCACGAACCCGATCACCTGGATTTGCGATTCTTTGGCGCAGCCATCGCTCGCCGAGGCTGGGTTCCTCCTGATCAAATCATCAACACCTGGGATACAGACAGGTTGTTGACCTGGTTGCGTAACCGCAGGTAGCTCAAAGTTATTCGGCTCATGGGCGAATGACCTTTCAATTTAGTTGGCTCACTAAGCTTTAGAATTTGATATACTTTTTCTATGTCTTTTCAAAAAAGAGGGACGGGGGGTTCCCCAGGATTATTGAGATGATACCTTTTCTATCTAAAAACCGCATTGAAATCACAATAAAATTAGAAACAACATAATTTTCAAAGGTACGGCAAATGAATATCCAATCTGAAATCAACCAGGCAATCACCTCCGCGAGTTTAGGAGACCAGAAAACAGCAATAGCGATTTTACGCGGTTTGCTCAAGAAAGACCCGAAAAATGTTGATGTCTGGCTGGCATTAGCTGAGGTGGTTGATAACCCGGATCAAGCAAAGCAGTGCTATGAGCGCGTTTTACAAATTGATCCTGATAATGCAACCGCGCGTTTTCAACTCCTTGGGGAACAAACTCTCGAAGAGTTTTTTGATTTTTCTTCCGATCCAGAACCAGAACCCACCATAGAACCGGAACCCCCGTTAGATTTTAGTTTTGATGCGCCGTCAGAAGAAATTGATTTTTCGATCCCTGCTGTGGACTCGCAGCCTTTTTATGAGGAAGTACCTGTTCAGCAATCCTTCGAGCCTGAACCGTCCCCAGGAGAAATCACCCCTCAAACGCCGGTTCAAGAGAGTTCATCTAGAACTGAATCTCAAACTCCTCGAAAGAAAAAGAAACGTCCTCCTCGAAAAGAGAGCACCAAAGAAGAAAAAGGGGCTCAGTATTTTTGAAATCGGCCTGATCGCTGTGATCGTCTTTATGTGCTGTTGCGTGGGGGGACTGGGATTGGCTTATATGGGTGGAGAACTCGAAATTGCGGAACAAGGTCCTACGCCCACACCAGAAGATATTTTTTGGGTGATCTATGAAAATATCCGAGCTTCGAATTACGAAGATATCGACCGCTATATGTCGACCATTCACTCTCGCAGCCCTGGATATCGGGTCACGAAAAATAGTATTGAGGATATTTTTGCAGACTATGATTTATCGTACCATGTATCCAATTTACGGGTGATTGAACAAGAAAAGAATAAAGCCACAATCTATTTTGTGTTGACTACCAAGCATATCCGCGGACCGGCATTTCGGGATAACCGCGTTTATGGCGAAATGACACTGCGGAAAGAAGATGGCCGTTGGAAAATTTATAACCAAGAAATTAATGATGTAGATTATTTAGATTGAATAACTCGCACCTATAATATAAAACATGATCCCCTGGAGATTGCCAAACCCAGGGGATTTTTTCATTTCTAAAGTTTGAAGATCAGGATTGCAATGGTTCCTCATCCCCTTGGTACTTGTGCAGTTGCGGCCATTTTTTCGCGATGCCGAAAACCGCCACGATGGTGCCAATTCCACCGGTTACCACGGCAATAGGCGCACCAAAGAACTGCGCTACCAACCCGGCTTCCATTTCGCCCAGCTGAGGGCCGCCCATGAAGAATATCTGATTGACACTGGTCATCCGTCCGCGAATGTAATCGGGGGTGCGCAACTGCCGGATCGTATTGCGAATCACCATGCTGACGGTATCAGAAGCCCCCATCAGTGCCAAGGATGCGAAGGTCAGCCAGTACCAACGTGAGACGCCAAAAACGATGGTCCAGATTCCAAAGGAAATCACTGCACCTAATAGGATTTTGCCTTGATTGCGGATTTCATCGATCTGCGAAAGGATACCGGCGGTGAGAGCTGAACCCACAGACTCTGCTGAAAGCAGCCAACCGTAGCCGATTTCGCCAACTCCCAAAATATCTTTCGCAAAGATAGGCATCAGGGCATTGGCTGCTGAGAAGAAGGTTGCAAAAAAGTCGAGTAGCATACTCGAAAGGATGATGGGTCGGCTGACAATGAACTGAATCCCTTCTTTGATCGCAGTCCAACTGACCGGAGCCGCGCCTTTGCGTTCAGCGTGCTGCTGGACTACTGGACCGATCATCACAAGTGCCAGCACAATCCCTAAATATGAGATCGCGTTGGTCAGGTAAACAGAGGTTTGCCCCAAGTAACCAATGAACAATCCACCCAGTGCCGGACCCGTAATCGAACCGACGGTAAAAGCAATCGATTGCATGCTAAAGGCGTTCGGCAAATCTCGTGCCGGCAGCAGGTTGGGTGTCAATGACTGGCGGGCGGGAAGATCGAAAGAGGTAGCAATTGCTTCGCAAACTGTTAGGATATAAATATGCCAGAGTTGGATTTGGTCGCTCCAGGTCAACCAGGCCAATGTGGCTGCAGTGCAGATCAAAACACCTTGGGTAACAAACATAATCTTCCGGCGGTCGAAGACATCTGCGATAGCTCCACCAATTAACGAAAAAATGATAATGGGGATCACGCGCGAAAGGCCAATTGCCCCTAAGGCAATAGGCTGGTCGCTGAGTTCGCGGATATGCCAGAGTAAAGCGGCAAACTGCATTCGTGAACCTGCTACCGAAAAGAGCAAGCCCAGCCAGAGCAGACGGAAACGGCGGTGTTTGAGGGCGGGTGGGATGTGGAGTGACATTATAGCGTACCTACCTCAGCTTCATCATAACGCCGCAATCCTGGCCATTGCCGCGCTACCCAACCCACAGAAGCAATACATAAAACCCCGCCAAGAGCTACAGCTAAGGGCACACCGATCAGCCCGCCCAGTAAGCCATTTTTGACATCGCCCAGGTACGGTCCACCTGAGAAAAAGATCTGGTTGACACTGGTCATCCGACCGCGCAGTTTGTCGGGGGTGTTGAGTTGCCGGATTGCGCTGCGGATAATCGAACTGATCGAGTCGGAAGCCCCGGCCAGCATGAGTGCTGCCATCGATAGCGGGAAAACGCGCGAGATGCCAAAGAGGATAGCCGCAACACCAATCATAGCAACCGATCCCAGCAATAATGTACCCTGGTGCTTAATCTGTCGCAACTGCGTAAGCGTCAGGGCCGCGGCCGAAGCACCCATTGCAGAAGCTGCCGAGAGCCAGCCATATTGGGCCGCATTCAGCCCTAAAATATCGCGGGCGAAATAGGGCATCAGCGAGTCGGCACGCGTGAGCAGGGTAGCCAGAAAATCCAGGAGCATGCTGGGTAGAATCAGTGGATGCTTGAAGGTGAAGATCACGCCTTCTTTGATGGCTCCCCAATCGAAACCTGGGGTGGTACTCTGCAACGTTTCTTGTGGTACTTTCCCCATCACAAGTAGGGCTAGAAGCATTACGCTGAATAAAATCGCGGAAGCTAAATAGGCAGCAGGTTGGCCAAAGCGATTCATCAACGTACCGCTGAGCACCGGTCCTACCAGTCCACCGATTTGAACAGCGATAAATTCCACGCTGAGGGCATTGGGCAGCACTTTGGCAGGCACGATATTGGGTGTAATTGTCAACCGGGCGGGTAAGTCAAAAACATAAGCTGTAGCCTGAATGGTCAGCAAGATATAAACCAGCCAAAGTTCAATTTTGCCTGTAAAAGTTAGGATAGCCAGGACCAAGGCCACCGCGGCCATGGTCGCTTGGGTTACGAAAATCACTCTTCGACGGCTGAATTTATCGGCTATGACACCCGCAAACAAAGACACGAAAATTGTGGGTATCAAGCGGATCAAGCCGATGGCACCCAACGCAAGGGGGTTATCCGTAAAATCGCGGATATGCCAGGGGATAGCCCAGACCAAAACCTGATTGGCGATCCAGGAAAAAATTATGCCCGTCCAAAAGACCGCAAATTGACGGTGACGGAACGAAGGGGGGATGTGTAGGGACATATATTTTTTTTATATAACCACAAAACGCAATAAAGGATTTCCAAACTTGTTTCTAAATTTATTGTCACTGCGAGCGCGGCGCGGCAGTCGCTCGGAGAGGGTAATTTCTAAGCCAATATATTCTCTCGGATACGATCGATTGTCGTTTGATCCAACCCCGCTTTTTGAATCAAGTAATTTTGCATACTGCCATAATTGGCAGATAAATAGCTCAATAAATTTTTTATCCAGGCGGGATCGACCATGAACAACGCACGGAACTCATCTGGAGGTAAACCCGTGCGGTCAATACGGCCACTGGCAATGAACTCCTGATAATAGTGATCAAAGCCCAAATTGCTGAGCGAGTAGTCGGCGATGATGGTTTCATCCGGTACGCGTAACAAAGCAAATAAGTATGCGGTGATGATGCCGGTGCGGTCTTTTCCCGCCGAGCAATGAAAGATCACCGGCAAGTTTTTAGGGTCTGCAAATAACCGCAAAATTGCGCCAAAGGCTTCAGCGTTTTCTTCGGCCATATTCAAGTAACTTTCTCCCATCGTCTGTAGTAATTTGTGCCTTTGAAAGAGAATAACCGGGAGATATCTGCGCATTGGTTCTTTTTTGTAGATCGGCATATGTTGATAAGAAACCCCAGTGGGCAATCGATTTTCTTTTCCCCGCATTTCGATGGGGCTGCGCAGGTCAATCACAGTCCGAATATCCATCGCCATCAGATCGTCCAGATCAGAATCTGTAAGCTCGCTAAGTTCGTCAGCGCGGAAGAGTTTTCCCCAGCGAGTGTGCTGCCCATCTCGAGTAGAGTAGCCACCCAAATCCCGGAAGTTAAACGCCCCTTCCAATGGAACGCGCCGCTCGGCTACTTTAATTCTTCGACCATCCCAAGCCCTACCGGTAAAAGCTAATTCGAAATACGGGCGAGCTGCTAAATTGATTCCCGAAATGATGACTTCACGCTCATTAGACTTATGGATTGATTTGTACCGGTGTTCGATACTCTCTGGGGTATGTCCTGAAAATATTTCGACAAGTTCAGCATCTCCCTGCCATTGGATTTTTAGATCATTATTATTCAACCGTATAACGCTGGACTCTGTTTCAGGATAAACAATCAACTCTTCAGGGTTGAGATGTTCGACCAAATGTCCACCGCGCCTGACAACTGCTCGGAAACCCAAAAGTAGCAGAATAAACCCGATTGTTATGCCGACAACCCAGATTCCGGATTGCATGAAAGTCTCCTTTGTTCCTCCGAACCCGGCAATTATCGTTAACAATCAGGATCCTGGTAATGGAAAATCAAATCAATTTTTGATCAATGTAAAAACAAATCTCAATTAGCTCAATTTTCATCTTATAATAGCGTTATTGATCATCAATAAACATACCAACAGGGAAGGTTCCGTATGCATTCACTCGATAATATCCTCAGCATCATTATGGGCGGTGGACGCGGCTCACGGCTTTATCCATTAACTCGTGATCGGGCTAAACCCGCGGTTCCGATTGCGGGAAAGTACCGCCTCATCGATATCCCAATCAGTAACTGCATCAATTCCGGCATCCACCATATTACAGTGCTGACTCAATTCAACTCAGTTTCACTGCACAGACATATCACAAAAACCTATAATTTTGATCCTTTCCACCGCGGCTGGGTACAAATCTGGGCTGCTGAGCAAACCTTCAGTAACGAAACCTGGTACCAGGGCACCGCAGATGCAGTCCGCAAGCAGCTTTTCGAAATCCGCTCTGCACGCACCGATTATGTGCTTATTTTGGCGGGTGACCATCTTTACAATATGGATTATTCCAAAATGGCCCGCTACCATTGGGAAAACGATGCCGACATCATCGTGGCAGTTCAGCCTGTTTCAAAAGATGATGCTTCCCGTTTTGGATTGCTCAAACGAAAAGGGGAGGGCTTGATTACAGATTTTGTGGAGAAACCAACCGATCCAAAAATACTGAAAAAATTCGTCAGCCGGGATGACGACGAACGTCCCTATCTAGGGTCGATGGGGATATACTTTTTCAAGACCGAGGTTTTACTCGATTTATTGGAAAGCGCTGATGATGACGATTTTGGGGGAGAGGTGATACCAAAAGCAATCCACACGCATAAAGTATGCGGTTTCGATTTTGACGGTTATTGGGAGGATATCGGAACGATCCGCTCGTTTTACGAGGTCAATTTAAAATTAGCCAGTTCTGAAGCACCGTTTGATTTTTTTGATCCCCATCGCAGGATTTATTCCCGCCCACGCTTTTTGCCCAGCACGCGGGTGGATGGCGCGACCCTCGAAGACGTGATGCTGGCCGATGGCTGCTTAATTGGCAAAGCTGAAATCCAGAATGCAGTAATCGGGCTGCGCAGTCAAATCTGTAACGGAGCGGTAATTCGAGATACTGTTTTGATGGGGGCTGATTATTTCGATAACCCTGATGACTTAGCTAAAGGCCAGGGCATCCCCCTTGGAATTGGGAAGAACAGTGTAATTGAAGGCGCTTTGATCGACAAGAACGCACGTATTGGAGAAAGTGTGATCATTAAACCTTTCCCGCGAGGCACCGAGTTGGATCAAGACAATTATTTTGTTCGCGATGGCGTTGTTGTGATCCCAAAAAGAGCTGTCATTCATCCTGGAACTGTAATCGCTCCCGAAAAACCTGCCGATTGAAGTAATCTTACCGGTTAATTTTTCAGCGAAGGTTCGTCTAAACTAGCGAGTGAAATATAATCCACTCGCTAGTTTTAATCAGAAATAGCTTAAATATTTGAACTTACTACAGTGGCAAAATCAAATTACAGGTTGATCATCTGGAACAGCAACCGATTTTGAGTTTTTGTGCCCGGCGAAATTTCGGGCGTGGCAAACGCGCCGCATAGCCGCGAATCGTGTCCAATAGTGATGGCTTTTCCTCGATTTTTTCTGGCTTTGGGGGAGGTTCGAGAATCTTGTCATAGAGATACATGAAAATTTCGCGGCCCGTTGATATTACCGGTGTGGCCAGGAAAATACCTAGCAAACCAAAAGCGCTGCCACCAATCACCACACCAATGATCACGATTAAAGGAGGCAAATCAACCGCGTCGCCTAAAATATAAGGAACGAGCAATTGATTTTCGATCACCTGAACCAAAATATAAAACGCAATTACAATCAAAGCGAAAACCCAGTTTTCAACCGGTAAGTTCGATGAACCGAATAAAAGCGCCAGGATCACAGCCGGAACAGTTGCGATGATCGGCCCCAGGCTGGGAATGACTTCCAATAATCCCGCCAAGATACCTAAAATCAAAGCTTGGGGCGTTCCTAATATCAGGTTGCCGAGATATACGATAACGCCCACAACCACCATCAAAGACATTTGGCCTCGTAAAAATGATTGCCAGATCAAGATCACTTGACGGATCAAAGCTGAAATTTCGGTTTCATACGCTGGCGGAATTAACTTTTTGGTCCCATGTTTGATCAAATCGATGGATAAACTCATATGTAGGCTGATCAATAGAGTAAAAACTACTGTGGTTGCTAGCGATATTAAAGGCCCGAAAACACTTACTAAAAAGTCAAGCGTTTGAGATATACGTCCACCGATATTTTGGAACGAGACATCAATACCGGAGGTAGATTGCGAAGTATTAGAGCCAATACTTTCAAGTATCCGAGCCAATTCTTCCAGATTGGAAGATAATGAACTCCCGACCACTGGAATAGTAGCAACCGTCTGTGCTTGAAGTTCCAGCCAGCTGCCTAGGTTTTGGGCTAATTCCACAAAATCTATAGCAGCTATAAATTGAACAGCTTCAATAATGTTTGGGACAATTAAAAATGGAATTAGGATTAACAGAGCGAGCACTAAAAGATAAGTAACTAAAGTGGCACCCCCTCGCCGCATCTTGAAACGCCGCTGGAAAAATTTTATGAAGGGATGCACAATAAAGGTTAATAAGGCCGCAAAAATTATGGTGGATAAGGAACTACTGCTAATATACAGAATGCCAAGGAATCCCAGGAAAAGCAAGGCCGAAACGAAATATTTTGTTCCGGTACTCCAACTGGTAGATTGGATTTGGGGCTTATTCGTACCCTGCGAGGAAAACTCGCTGTTAGCTTTCGGATTGGTTGCCACTATTTCAGCTTGAGCATGTGCCTCTGCAATTTCTGGGACTTTGGGGGCAAAATCCACAGCTGTTTCAGGGGCACCAGCTTTGGGTTTTGACAGGCGCAGCATCCCCACAATGGCTGAAACCAAAATACCGACTACTGCTCCTAATCCAAGACTCAAACCCCAGTTAAATGTTAATTCTTCGCGATCATTTGCCATCATTCTTCTCCTGGTCTAACTCAGTTTGCGAGTTACTTATTTAGTTATCCAACCCAGACAGATTGAAATAGACACGTACGCCCTCCCCAAACTCACCTTTCATCTGCGTAAATGCTAAAGAGAATATTGTATTTTGGATTATTCTACTTCCTGTTCTTTAATTTGAGCGCTTCATTCAAATGAACAAGATTATGCCGCGAGGCAGGCATCAGGAGCAAACCAGCAATATCGCGTTTACTCCAATAATCTGCAATCCCTCGGGAAGTCTCGACCAAGGCGCCCTCATCCATCACGCGCTGAATCCGTGCTGGGTCAACCTTTTTTCCAAGATCATCTGGTCCAATCTCTGCAACAAGTTCTCGGGTTCGGTGTCCCACAGCCAGGCGATATTTGCGTAAAGCGCGGAGGTCTATCTGGCTGCTAAGTTTTTCCATGGATGCTGCTTCCATCTCGTTACCACAATCACGGTAAGATACATTCAATTTTGTCTGCCAATCCCCGCTGCTAAAAACCTGCTCACTATCTGCCACGAGGATATTCATCGCAGTATCTTCGATTCGGGCTAAATGCCAGACACACCAGGTGATAGAGTGTTCGCAATTTTTAGGAATCCGACGGAATTGCACCTCGGTCAAATCATCAAGAACGGCATCTTCAAAAGACCAAATTTCAGAACTACTGATTCTAGAGCTATGCAGACTAGCATGTTGCTCGAAAAAAAGCCGCATCGCTTCGTCATAATTGCCCGGGGCGGTCATCAAGCGGCGCAATTCGGTTTGTTGTTTGTTCAAGCGCTTGCGGTGTATTTCTATTGAACTCATTTCTCAAGGCTCCTCTTCCGGCGAGACCAACTCGAAAGCATTCTGGATATCTTTATGGATGAGTACCGGGCGACCCTGCTCCAAATCAATATAAACCCAGCGTGTTTCTGCTTTTGCCAAAAGGGTTTGGTCACTGGCGCGCCGGAATTGATATTTACGCAGCGAACTGACCCTCTTCATATCCGATACCCAGGTCAGAGCTTCGATTTCATCTCCTTCGAAAGAGGGACTTAAATATTCAATTTGGTGGGATCGCACAATCCAGGTACTTCCCAATTCCAGGTGTTTTTCTTCGGTACCGCCCTGGTGGTTGGAGTGCAAAATTGCGACATCCTGCATCCACTGCACGTAGACAACATTATTGACATGTCCATTACCATCAATGGCATCTTGATTTACAGTAAAGCGATGATGGAAAATTTTTGGCATCCAGCAAATTCCTCCCTATTTTGACCCGTATTTTTCCCAATGAAGGACTTCTGTTAAAGGTTTCTTTTCCTGAGTGGGCCAAGCTGTTGGCACGCCGATGGGGACCAAGGTCAGCAAGCGTTTATTATCCGGAACACCCAGCAATTCCTTGAACTCCTCTTCACGAGGTAGGGTGTAACCTTCAAGCCAGCAAGACCCGTACCCAAGAGCAGTGCTGGCGATGAGCATATTTTCAATTGCTGCACTCCCATCTTCCAACCAAAACTTCGTGGTGGGATCCAAAGCCACAGCAATGATGGCTCCAGCTTTCTCCATCCATTGGGCAGCAATTTTAAGTTTATCGATCATGGTGCGATCCGTGACGACGATAAAATCCCAGGGTTGGCGGTTATAACCCGTAGCTGCCATTCTTCCAGCATCCACTATTTTCTCTAAATCCGTGCGGGAAATAGATTCCCCGGTATATTCACGCACGCTTCTTCTTTTTTGGATAGCATCTAAGGCGTTCAATTTTTACTCCTTGTTTAACCTGATTTATAACTGCTCAGGTAGTTACCCTAATTTATTGAAAGTGGGACTGAGGGCGGGATATAGATCTCGGTAGAGGGGATATAGCTCTTCATACGTTTGGTTATCCGACCCTGGAGCAGCCCGGCTAGTGATTTGGATCACACTTTTGCAGGCGCTCGGTATCGAGTCAAAGGCTCCGGTGCCGGTGGCGGCCAGCAGCGCCGCACCAAAGGCAGCGCCTTCTTCAGCACTCACAGTCACCAATTCCACGTTGAGAATGTCAGCCAAAATTTGCACCCAGACAGGGCTTTTTGCACCACCTCCCGTCACTCGCACCTGGGATATATCGGATAAACCCGCGGCTTTCATCAACTCAAATCCATCGCGGAGGCCGTAAGATACACCCTCCAAAACTGAGCGCGTAAGATGAGGCAAGGTGTGCCGCACTGTCAATCCGATATATCCACCCCGGGCAAATGGATCCGGGTAAGGGGTGCGTTCACCGGTTAGGTAAGGCAGGAAGAACAAGCCGTCACTCCCAGCAGAGATGCCGCTGGCGGCGGCCACTATTTCGCTAAAATCAACTCCGGGGGTCAAAGTATCGCGATGCCAACGGAGGCTGCCCGCTGCGGAAAGCATTACTCCCATCAAATGCCATTTCCCCGGCACTGAATGACAGAAAGCATGCAGACGGCCTTTAGGCTCAATCGCTGGAGTATCCATGGTAGCAAAGACAACTCCTGAGGTGCCTAAACTGAGTGAAACGACCCCCTCTTCAACCGCACCGGTACCCACCGCGGCTGCCGCCTGATCGCCACCACCGCCCACCACCGGGATACCGGGAATAAGCCCGGTTACTTCTGCAGCAGCCTCGGAAACCACACTGGTAATTTCAGTACCTTCGAATGTCGGCGGAAGCCATTCGGGATTGATTTCTAAAGCTTCGAGAACCTCTCCGGACCAGGTCCGCTGACGAATATCAAACAGCATTGTGCCTGCCCCCCCGGCTCGATCCATTGCATATTCGCCTGTCAATTTGAATTGAACATAATCTTTCGGGAGCAATATATGATTAATCTGCCTGTAGATTTCAGGTTCTTGATCATGGACCCAGAGAATTTTGGGGGCCGTAAACCCTGTGAGGGCATCATTCCCCGTGATTTGGATTAATTTCTCTTTCCCAAGACGTGCCCTGATTTTGTCACATTGATCGCCAGTGCGCTGGTCGTTCCATAAAATTGAGGGTCGTAAGACCTTCCCTTCTTTATCCAGTATCACAAGCCCATGCATCTGCCCTGTCAGACCAATTCCTTTGATTTGGCTCCCACTGATGTCAGAATCCGACAAAACCTGGCGGACACTTTTTACTGTGGCTGTCCACCATAAATTGGGGTCTTGCTCACTCCACATTGGATACGGGGTTTCAAATCCGTATTCTGAGGAAGCCACAGCGATCACTTCTCCAGCTTCATCCATTAATAAAGCTTTCGTAGCCGTGGTTGACGAATTTATTCCTATGAAATATGCCATTTCCATTTCCTACTTTTAGATCAATTTAGCGACTTATCTTACGAGAGATAGTAATTCGGTTTTTTCTTCCCATAAATTCTAACTTGCTTCCAACGGTAAAGCAATTGTCTATTCTTAAATTTGGATATACGATCACTTAATAAGTACCCACTCCAAAATCGTTGGAGGGGGTTGTTTAGGCAGTGACACCACCCCAACACCCCCCCAGGATTTATTTCCGGATAGATACCAAATAATGATATGCAACAGTATTGTATTTTTACAAGTGCCATGATAACCTCCAACTAGTCGCGCGTTTTGAATACTTTGCGCCAAGATCATTTCTTTAATTAAACGAAGGAAAACTCACCAACGATTTGTTCGAGGTTTACAACGTCATCGTTGATGCTGATGGTTCGTAGCCATAACATGAAATTTTCTCCAGATAAACTCCATATCGGTTCAGCCTATTACCCTGAACATTGGCCAGAAGAGCGGTGGTCTGAAGATATCCGCTTGATGAAGGAAGCCGGTTTTACTGTGGCCCGCGTTGGGGAGTTTGCTTGGAGCACTTTTGAACCCACAGAGGACGAATTCCATTTCGAGTGGCTGGATCAAGCGATTGATCTGCTGGCAAAAAATGCGCTGGTCACTGTGATGGGGACACCGACCGCTGCGCCACCAGCCTGGTTAACCCAAAAATATCCCAATACGGTGGCCGTAAATATAGATGGTCACAAGGTTGACCACGGCCGCCGCTGTCATTACTGCGTCAATTCTCCGGAATATCACGAACGCATCCAGATGATTGTCAAAGAGATGGCAACACATTTCGGGGCAAATCCGAATATCATCGGTTGGCAATTCGATAACGAGTACGGCACGGTTTGTTATTGCGATACCTGCCGCTCAAAATTCCAGACATATTTAGAAGCAAAATTTATCAGCTTAGAAGCACTCAACCAACACTGGTCAACCGCTTATTGGAGTCAAAGCTACTCATCCTGGGATCAAATTCCCATTCCAAAAGCCGGGCACAATCCAGGGTTGATGCTGGCCTTCCAACAATTCGTCACCCACTCCTACCGCAAATTCCAGAAAATCCAGTTAGATGAACTCCGTCCTCATATCCCCGAAAATGTTTGGGTAACCCACAACTTCATGAAGTGGATTCCGACCTATGATCATTATGAATTGAGCGCGGATCTCGATCTAGCCTCTTGGGATTGGTATGTGGGCAGCGGGCACAACGAGTACACCGAGAGCGGCGCGGCGCACGATCTGGTGCGAGGCTTCAAACGCCGCAATTTTTGGCTTATGGAAACCCAGCCTGGCAGCGTCAACTGGTCACCGATCAGCAACCAAGTCAATAAAGGAGAGAGCCGGGCAATGGCCTGGCATGCAGTCGGGCATGGTGCGGATGCTGTGCTCTACTGGCAGTGGCGGTCAGCTCTCAATGGGCAAGAGCAATACCACGGTTCGTTGGTTGATCAGGCCGGTCAGTCGCGGCCATTTTATGAGGAAGCCGCCCAAATTGGCAAGGAGTTTGCCAAAGTTTCAGATTTGCTGGCGGGCTCTGAGATCAAAGCCAGGGTGGCAATCCTCAATGCCTACGACAGCCGCTGGTCATTAGATTGGGCTCGTCAGCATCAGGATTTTGATTATGTAAAACATCTGGTGCACTACTATAAACCCCTGGCCGCCCGTAATATTCCGGTAGATATCATTTCTGCGGACGAAGCTCTCGATGGGTACCGTTTGGTGATTGCTCCAGGATTGGTGATCTTGAACCCTGAGCGTGTCCGTCAAATCACCGAATTTGTAGAGCGCGGCGGCACCCTAATTTTGACCTTGCGTTCAGGAATGAAGGATGATTTCAATTCCCTGTTACCTTTGCGGCAGCCCGGTCCCTTGGCAAAAATTGCCAATATCGAAGTTGAAGAATACTACCCCCTTGAGAAACCGATCCAAGTGATAGGGAATATGATCAAAAACGGCATCTCACAACAGTGGGCCGAACGTTTACGCATCTTGGATGAGAGCAAATTCACCCAAACAGTGGCCCGTTATGGAAAAAGCAACGGGTGGCTCGATGATCAAATCGCTATCAGTTTTAATCCCCATGGGAGGGGCGGTGTTTACTATGTAGGCGCGTACCTCGACGATTTAGCCCAGGAGCGGATGCTCAACTATATCTGCGACTTACAAATGATCAAACCTGTATTAACAACCCCGCGCGGGATCGAGGTTTGCCAGCGAGTAACACCCGGAGGAAAAAAGGTTTTCATCGTGATCAATCATCAACCGACCGAAAAAAATGTGTTGATTCCCTGGGCGGCACGTGAACACCTGAGTGGTTTTGCAGGTAAAGGTCAGGTAAAGCTCGATCCTTACGGGGTAGTGGTGCTAACCAAAGAAGAATAAGTTGCCGCTAGAAAGCAAAAACATTAACCATTACACAGCATAGAGGAGACTTTTAAAAAAAATGAGCGCTAATTTGAAGACCATTTATCAGGCCATTCTTGATGGTGATATGGGTGCTGCCCAAAAAGGTGTTCAAGCTGCGGTAGATGCAGATATTGCCGCCGGAGAAATTCTCAATACGGCCTTGATCCCGGCTATGAGCGAAGTCGGCAGGCTCTTTGAAGAAGGTGAATATTTCGTCCCTGAAATGTTAATTGCCGCCCGTGCGATGAAAGCGGGTCTAGAGATTATCAAACCCCGTTTGATCGATTCAGGTGTGGAACCGGTTGGCAAGGTTGCAATTGGCACCGTAAAAGGGGACCTCCACGATATCGGCAAGAATCTGGTTGCTATGATGATGGAAGGTGCCGGCTTTGAAATTAACGATCTCGGTACCGATGTCAAACCTGACGATTTTGTCGACGCAGCCAAAGATGGCGCTAATATTATCGGCCTTTCGGCGCTGCTCACCACCACGATGCCAAGCATGGAGAGCACCATCAAGGCCATTGAGGCTGCCGGGATACGCGACCAGGTCAAGATCATTATTGGAGGTGCGCCAGTGACCAAAGAATACGCGAACCAAATCGGAGCAGATGGCTTCGCCCCCGATGCCAGCCAGGCTGCTAACCTGGCAAAAACACTGGTTGGATAATAAAGAATGTACGGATTTTGGCAAGACGGCCAAAAACTATTCTACGAATTGAATGGCGAGATCATTCAGGTAGAGCCTTGGGGCGCGGATAGCCTCCGGATTCGAGCTACGCGCAACCCTGAAATCCGGGATGACCTTCCCGGTGCATTGCTCCCTCAGGATTTTCAAGAGATACAAATCGAAATTACAGAGGGGCGCGCTTTTATCCAAAATGGCGGCATCCTCGGAGAAATCCGCATCGAAACTGATTTCAATGGTCCACGGGCCGAATTACATTTTTTCAACACCTCCACAAACGAAGAAATTCTGGCTGAGACAAAATCACACTTTCCCAAATACCCCAGCCGCTATTACAAACCTGCGGGGGGAGATTATTTCAAAATCGAGCAGCGATTTCTAGCCGCTGATGGAGAGAAAATCTACGGATTGGGTCAGCACCAGCACGGAAAACTCGACCAAAAAGGCAGTGTCATCGATCTGGCACAGATCAATACCGAGGTGAGTATTCCATTTCTGCTCTCCAATCGGGGCTACGGATTTTTGTGGCACAACCCAGCCGTGGGCCGAGTTGAATTGGGCACCACTCAGACCCGTTGGGTTGCTGAAGCCACCCAACAAATCGATTACTGGATAACGGTTGGCGAAATACCTTCAACAGTCCTAGCCAATTATGCCAACGCGGTCGGGCACGCCTCCATGCTGCCGGAATGGGCCGCGGGATTCTGGCAGTGCAAACTTCGATACCGCACGCAAGAAGAATTACTCGAAGTTGCCCGGGAATATAAACGCCGCGGCTTACCGATCTCGGTCATCGTGATCGATTTCTTCAATTGGACCAAACAGGGAGACTGGAAATTCAATCCCAAATACTGGCCAGATCCAGCTGCAATGGTTCGTGAACTCGATCAGTTGGGCATCAAGGTGATGGTTTCAATCTGGCCAACAGTGAATGCGCTGAGCGAAAATTTTACTGAAATGGGTCAGCGCGGCTTGTTGGTGGAAACCGAACGGGGCGTGCCGGCATCGATGGATTTTATCGACACGGGACAAACCGGGACTGTTTATGTTCATTATTATGATGCCACGAACCCGGAAGCTCGTCGTTTCATATGGGAACAAGTTAGAGAAGGCTATTACAAGTACGGCATCAAAGTTTTTTGGCTGGACGCTTGTGAACCTGAAATCAAACCGCGGGATTTTGAGAATTTACGGTATCACCTTGGAAATGGGCTGGCCGTCACCAATATTTACCCGCTACTCCACGCAGAGGCATTCTATGAAGGGATGAAATCCGAAGGGGAGTCAGAAATCGTCAATTTATCTCGCTCAGCCTGGGCCGGGAGTCAAAGATACGGAGCCGCCTTGTGGTCCGGTGACGTTCAATCAAATTTCGAAGAATTTCGTTCTCAAATTGCAGCTGGCCTGAACGCTGGAATGAGCGGAATCCCCTGGTGGACGACGGATATCGGCGGTTTTTTCAACGGGGATATCAGTGACCCTGCTTTCCGGGAACTTATTGTACGCTGGTTCCAATATGGAGTTTTTAGTCCGTTGTTTCGGCTCCACGGCAACCGTATCCCCGGAGATGAATTGGAGGATGGCACCTGGTCTGGCGGCCCGAATGAGATTTGGTCTTTTGGGAATCAAGCTTACGAGATCATCAAAGAGTTGCTCTTCTTGCGGGAGCGATTGAAGCCTTATATTTTGGAACAGATGAAACTGGCACATGAAGCAGGGACTCCCGTAATGCGGCCGCTATTTTTCGACTTCCCTACGGACGACAATTGTTGGGAGATTGAGGACCAATTCATGTTTGGACCAGATATTTTAGTTGCACCTATTATTTTTGAAGGTACTAAATCCCGAAAAGTGTATCTACCTGAGGGCTCCACCTGGCGGGATGCCTGGACTGATGAAATTTTCCGCTCTGGACAATGGCTCAATGCGGATGCTCCTCTGGAACGCATTCCCCTTTATCTTCGAGGGGATGCCAAATTACCAATCATTAATAGCGAAGCCGAAAGTTAATTTGAAAGGATAAGTTGTTTTTTTTGTTCTCTTGAATATTTCGGTTACAGAAACTTTAATAAACCAACCTGATTAGCTGTCTCGATATGAAAGGAAAAAATATGTCCAGCAAACATCAACGCATCAACGAACTACTCGAAAAATATCAATTGGATGGCCTGATATTGCGGCAGGTTGCTAACTTTGCCTGGGCTACGAATGGGGCTGCCTCTTATATCAACACTGCCGCAACGAATGGCGTTGGCACTCTTTTCGTGACCAAAACAGCCAGACACTTGATTGCTAATAATATTAAATCGACACGCTTTGAAAAGGAAGAACAGCTCAAAGCTCAGGGGTGGGAATTTCACCCTCACAGGTGGGACCAACCTACAGATACCCTCGTCAAATTAACTTCCGGACTAAAAATCGGAGCTGATGGCAGTTATCCCAATGCTGTTGATCTCTCTGGAGAGTTGGCTTTTGTACGGTCTTACTTGGATGCCACAGAGCAAGACTGCTTCCGTTCCCTCTCAGCTTTATGTGCTGCTGCCATGGATGAGGCTGTCCGCTCTGCCAAACCAGGGATGACTGAATATCAGATCGCTGGATTACTCTCAGGAGCAGCCCAATCCCGTGGCGTTTTGCCCATTGTTAATTTGATCGCTACGGACGAACGCGTTTTCAATTTCCGCCATCCCCTCCCCACCGACAAAAAAATGGACAAATACGCCATGTTGGTGCTTTGCGGACGAAAAAACGGATTGGTGTGCTCAATAACACGCTTAATCCATTACGGACCATTATCTGCAGAACTCGACCAAAAAGCAGAAGCTGCAGCTTATATCGATGCTGCCATGATCGCTGCAACCCGTCCAGGAAAGAATATCAACGAAGTTTTCCAGATCGCTCAGGATGCCTACGCCCAGGTTGGATTCCCCGATGAATGGCAATTGCACCACCAGGGCGGCCCAGCGGGGTATGATCCGCGCGAGTTTCTCGCCACAGGAGCGGTAGATGTTCCTATTGGCGTGGGACAAGCTTATGCCTGGAACCCTTCCATAACCGGCTGCAAATCAGAAGATACTTTCCTGGTTTGTGAGATAGAAAACGAAATCATTTCTGTGATCGAAGGCTGGCCGACAGTTTCGATGGATATTGATGGACAAGTTATCCAACGACCTAAGATTTTAGTAATTGATTAGTGATATTCAATAGATTACGAATCTAAAAAGTAAGCACTCTGAACTGTTTTATTGTTCCTGACATGCATCCTCAACTGAGCTACGTGCAGCAAAGATGTCAACAAAATTCAGTTGAGGATGCTGGTTTTTATAAAATTGGGATCTGCTAAAATTTTGTGATCAATTCCCCCGTGGAAATTGCTCTAATAGACAAAAGCGCCCCCGCTACGACCCGAACGCAGAACCGTCGGATTTTAAGTTGCCTAGTTTTGTGTACACCCAGTGTTATCTTGTCTATTGTATCTACCAGGTAAACCCAAAAGACAAGAAACCTTCCATTAAATCCTATCTATAGAGGAAAAGGATATCTAAAAAGTATATTTAGTCTAGCTTAGATTGTGTTTTGGGCTATCTTGTCTAAAAATCCCATACTCGCCATCCCATCTGCACCCAAATTGCATCTGAAATAGAATCTCGTAGATCCCGGCGGTTTCTCGCGTTCTGTATTACTATCACAAGAATTGCCATCTCCTGGCCAATTATATCGGGCAGATGTTAACTGATCCTTGAAAAATTCGACTTGCTTCTCAAAACCCATATTGTGAAGAAGACCATCAAGGGGAAATACCAGTGGCTTGCTAGCACTTATAACTTAAAGGTAGATAGAGAATTTTCGGCATTCATTTTATTACGCTGAGATATAATTCATGCACAATCCCGGATCGGATAATAACGATTTGGTTTTCATATTGATATGAATGCTACCTCTTGGTAAACTCTCACCCGAAATTTTCACACAAATCCTGGATCGAGCCCCGATCAGCGACCCGCGCCTGATCCTTGAGCCCGGGATTGGGCTGGATTGTGCGGTGCTAGCGCTAGAGGATACCTGCTTGGTCTTTAAATCGGATCCGATCACCTTTGCCACAGATGAGATCGGCTGGTACGCAGTGCAGGTAAACGCCAATGATATTGCCACCACTGGCGCGATTCCCCGTTGGTTTCTAGCGTCTGTTCTGCTACCTGAGGGGATAACAAGCACAGAAGATGTAAAAAATTTGCGAAGATATGTATGTGGCCTGTCGATCCCTAGAAATCAGCGTAATTGGCGGGCATACTGAAATCACCTATGGACTAGACCACCCTATTATTGCAGGGACGATGATCGGTGAGGTTTCCCGTGAGAAGTTGATCACACCTAAAGGTGCTTCTCCCGGTGACCATATACTACTCACCAAAGGTGTTCCAAACGAAGGTACCGCCATCCTAGCACGCGAATTTTCTCAACAACTCGATGGTATTCTCACCAACGATAAAATCCAGACAGCTAGGGATTTTCTTTACGAGCCCGGAATCAGTGTGCTTCGGGATGCCCGTCTTGCCATTCAGGCGGGTAAAGTGACTGCCATACATGATCCACCGAAGGTGGACTTGCTGGTGCTCTTTGGGAACTGGCTGAAGCCTGTGGACATACACTCATCATTGACCCACAAGCAGTCATCATCCCCTCTCTGGCCAAGAAGATCTGTGAAGGCTTTGGGTCAATCCACTAGAAACAATCGCTTCTGGTGCGCTCCTGCTCACCACACCTTCGGATCATGCGCCTGCAATTTGTCACCATTTGCAAAGAGAAGATCTCAGTTGCACCAAAATCGGCTTTGTTGAGGCAGGTGAATCTCAAGTGCTTCAAAAATCAGCAGATGGTCATATTCTCCTTCAGAGACCCGAACGGGATGAAATCGCTCGTCTGTTTAAATAATGCCTCACTATGCAATAATAAGCTGAGCACTGAAACATTCTAACTTTCACTCTTATAAAAACCCATATTTACGGTCTTTCTTATGATGCCCTGTGGTTCAGGGGTGACATTTGGTATCATGACAGCGAAATTAGGAATTGATATACTGAAAAATACCCCATCCCCAGAAGATTTCTGGTGATCAGGTTCAAATATGGAATAGCTCTGTGGTGAGGAGGCCCAATGTCATATTGGAGACAACCTCTCGATCGAGACCGCATCCAAATTTCACACGGTATCGTGCATATCATCGATGACCGGTGCAAAGGATGCGGTTTTTGCATTGAGTTCTGCCCGAGAAACGTTCTGGCGATATCTGAGCGAACCAATTCCAAAGGTTATCATCCCCCTGAAGTTGTCGACCAGCTTCATTGTACAAATTGCAACCTGTGCGCTTTGCTGTGCCCCGATTTTGCCATTTACGTGGAAGATGGCGGCATGCGCCCACCGGAGAAAATCGTTCCCATCGCAACCAAAGAGGACCAACAATGAAAAATGGAAAGGGACAATTAACCGGAGAACATTTTTTATTGGGTGATCACGCCTGTGCTGAGGGTGCCATTTTAGCTGGGTGTCGTTTTTTCGCGGGCTATCCAATCACACCTGCCACCGAGATCGCAGAACGGATGTCGGTGCGCTTGCCACAATCTGATGGCGTTTACGTTCAGATGGAGGACGAACTGGCCTCGATGAACGCCATTCTGGGAGGCTCATGGGCTGGGGTCAAATCGATGACGGCCACAAGCGGCCCGGGGTTTTCTTTGATGATGGAAAATCTCGGTCTGGGCATTATGCTCGAAACCCCTTGCGTGTTGGTCAACGTCCAACGGGGAGGGCCATCAACTGGATTGCCCACCCTAGTCGGACAGCAAGATATGATGCAGGCTCGTTGGGGTTCCCACGGCGATTATGCCATCATTGCCCTCAGCCCCACTTCCCCACAGGAATTATTCGATCTGACCATCCGGGCATTTAATTTATCAGAGAAGTATCGCTGCCCTGTATTGGTGATGACCGATGCCGAAGTCGGCCATATGACCGAAAAGGTGGTCATTCCCCCGGTGGAAGAGATCGAAATCATCGATCGCCCCAAAGTTCAGCGCGGTGATGTGGAACCCGATCATTTTCGCATTTACCGCGATAGCTCCAACGGCACAAACGGGTTTATCTCCCCGATGGTTTCCGCTGGCGATGGATACCGCATCCATGTAACGGGTCTCACGCACGATGAACGTGGCTATCCGGCCATGAATGCCAAAGCCAACGAGTGGAACGTGAAGCGCCTGACCGAAAAAATCTATACCCATCGCGACGATATCATCCAACTCGAAGAGCAAAATTTACAGGATGCCGAGGTTGTTGTTGTATCCTACGGGATTTCAGCCCGGGCAGCTCTCTGGCCCATCGAACAAGCCCACAAGGATGGGATTCGGGTTGGATACTTACGCCTGATTACGGTCTGGCCATTTCCTGAAGAGCGCATTCGAGAGTTAGCAAAAGACATAAGTGGATTTGTGGTACCCGAAATCAATCTTGGGCAAATCCGCCTGGAAGTTGAGCGTTGTGCCGCAGGCCAGACCCAGGTTTGGGGTGTCCATCGCCCCGGAGGGGATGTTTTGGAACCAGAAGAAGTCCTGAACACCATCCGGCGAGCGGCTGGTCGCGAAATCCCCGAGTTATCTACTTCCCAGAGGGAGGTCTGATCCATGAGCAAACAACCTAAAGAAGCTATGCACCGCAGCGAACGGATCCGAATGTTGGGATACGACCCGCCCGATGAGAGCGACTGGATCACCGGTTTGCACCCGATGGACGACTTGCTGCGGAGTGAACGTTTCCCACATATTTGGTGCCAGGGCTGCGGACTTGGGACCACCCTCACCACTTTCATTGGTGCTTTGCAGTGGCTGGAAAAGAATCAAGGTTGGGATCTCGATAAGGTCGCGGTCGTATCCGGGATTGGCTGCACCGGCCGCATTGCAGGTTATGTCCGCCTGGACTCCTTCCATACCACCCATGGTCGCGCAATCCCATTTGCTACCGGTCTTAAGCTGGCCAACCCCGAACTCAAAGTGGTGGTTCTTTCTGGTGACGGTGATATTGCCGGGATCGGGGGCAACCACTTCATCCACGCGGCCCGGCGAAATCTGGATATCGCCGTGGTGTGTGTCAACAACTTCAATTACGGGATGACCGGCGGGCAGGTCGGCCCAACCACCCCGCACGAAGCTCGAGCCGTGACTGCCCAATACGGTAATTTCGAACATCCCTTCAACATGCCCTATCTGGCATCTGCTAGTGGGGCCTCCTTCGTTGCCCGGTGGACGGTGCTCCACGCCCGGCAACTGGAGTGGAGCTTGCGTAAAGGCCTGGCGCATCCCGGGTTCAGCTTTATTGAAGTGATTGCCCCATGTTCTACTGCCTATGCCCGTTGGAATAAAGATGGCCGCGGGCTGGACGATAAAAAACTGAACCGCCGCGGCCTTGAAACCATGAAACTGTACCAAAAAGTCGGAAAAGTTGCACCCGATACCCATCCAAAAGATGCACACGTCCAGGTCAACGAAAAGGGAGAGATTACCGAGATCATCGAGGGTGAGTTTCTCGAAGAAATCAAACCCGAACTGAAAGAAGCCATGGAATTGCGAGATATCGCGGCCGAAAGATATTGGCAGGCTGCTAAAGACGCCTTAGACAACCGTCCCAAACTCCCAGCTCAGGCAGATTACGTTCCCCGAACGGAGGTCAAGCTGGGGGGATTTGGCGGTCAGGGCATCATCAGTGCGGGGCGGATGATCGGGGTGGCCGCCTCGATTTATGATCAACTGGAGGCCTGCTTCACCCAGAGTTACGGCCCCGAAGCCCGGGGGGGAGCTGCCGGATCGCAGGTTGTCATCTCCAGTGATCCGATCCACCATCCCCATTTGATCCAACCGACCAGCATGATCATCCTCTCACAGGGGGCGTATGAAAAATACGTTCCTGCCCTGGCTCTTGATGGCACCTTACTCATCGATGACGAACTCGTTCAACTGCCCGAGGATCACCGCTCAGATATCACCACCTACGGCATTGCGGCAACCCGCATCGCCGCGGAAGCGGGAAACGATCGGGCTGCCAACACAGCGATGCTGGGATTTTGGAGCGCGATTGTCGGCGCGGTCAGCAAGGATGCCATGCGCCAGGCTGTTTGCGATTCCGTGCCTCCAAAAACAGTAGATCTGAATTTGAAAGTATTTGAGATTGGATATGAAGAAGGACTAAAATTGGAGCATTCGCGATAGGAAAAGGAAAATCTCGTGAGTAATAGTGTACTCATCCTCGGGGGGGGTATGGCCGGATTGCAAGCGGCCTTGGATCTGGCCGATTCAGGGGTTACTGTACACCTGGTTGAGAAGTCACCATTTCTGGCAGAACACGAGGATGCTGCGGGGATCCCACCCCATTTGCTGAACACCCGCGCCCTGGAAGTGCTTCGGCACCCCTTAATAACCGTGTGGAATCAATCCCATCTCCGCCAACTTGAACCTGATGGCGGTAGTTTTCTGGTAGAGATACAGCAAAACCCGCGCGGCGTTGATCTTTCGCGCTGTACTGCCTGTGGAGAATGCATTGAAGTCTGCCCTATTACTGTGGTTGATCCAGATAGGCAGGTACAAAGAAAAGCGATTTATCTGGGTGGGCAGCCCGGATGTGCCGCCATCGAAAAACCCGGTAAAGCTCCCTGCGCCAGCACCTGTCCAGGGGGCATTCATGTTCAGGGATATATAGCCCTGATTGCTCAAAAACGGTATACCGAAGCCATCCAACTGATTCGCGAGGCAATTCCCTTCCCCTCCGTTTGCGGGCGGGTGTGTAACCATTATTGTGAGGCTAACTGCACCCGCGGCAAAGTTGATGCTTCGGTGAACATCATGGCCCTGAAGCGCTTCGTGGCCGATTGGGCTTACGATCACCGCGCCGAACTACCCGAGCATCCTGTCGGGAAACCCGAGGCCACAGGTTATCAGATCGCCATCATCGGAGCCGGGCCTTCGGGGTTGACGGCTGCTAGAGATTTGATTCGTCTCGGGCATGCCGTCACTGTATTTGATGCGCTCCCCACTGCAGGTGGGATGATGCGGGTGGGCATTCCGTCTCACCGGCTGCCAACTGATCTTCTGGACTGGGAAATCCAACAGATCATCAACGAGGGTGTGGAACTCAAACTCAGCACCTGGGTGGACAATATTCCTGGCTTGATGGAAGCTGGCTACGACGCGGTTTTGATTGCCACCGGCGCGCACAGAGCCAAGAAACTCCCGCTGCGAAATTCAAATCACCCGGATAACTGGCTGAGCCTCGATTTGCTCCGGCGCACCTGCCTGGGCGAGAAAATTGACCTCAAAGGAAAAAAAGTGATCGTTCTTGGGGGTGGCAATGTCGCTTTAGACACGGTGCGGACGGTCATCCGCCTGGGCGCTGACGAAGTTCGTATGGTCTGCCTGGAACCCCGCGGCGAAATGCCCGGGTTCGAGTGGGAAGTAGCCATTGCGGAGGAAGAAGGTGTAGCAGTCTGTCCGGGACGGACGTTCAAAGAAATTGTGATTTCGGATGACAAAATCGTTGGTGTACGCTGCACTAAGGTAATTTTTCATGGAATGGTCAAAGGACATCTCAGTTTCGATGAAATCCCTGACACTGAACACACCCTCCCGGCCGATCTCGTGATCTGGGCCATCGGTCAGGAACCGGATTTTTCCTTCTTGCCCCACAATGGCAGCATCGATACGCGTTTCCCGGTCGGCATCCGCAGCGACGAGGATATGATGACCACGCTGGAAGGTGTCTTTGTGGCCGGTGATGTCCATCGCGGCATGACTTTCTTCGTCATCGACGCCATCGGTGAAGGGCACCAGGCTGCCCGCAGCATCGACCGCTATTTACGCGGCCAGGCAGGGCTTCAGGAGCCGGCTGATTACAACAGGGTGGAGTTCACCCCCGAGGAAAGTGCAACCAAATATAAAACCAGTCAAGCCTCTCGTCGGATGCGTGTCCAAATTCCCAGCATTCCCATCGAAAGGCGACTCCACGATTTCCAAGAAGTCGATTTGACCATTTCCGAAGAGGAAGCCCTGACCGAGGCCAGGCGCTGTCTGCAGTGCGGAGTCTGCAGCGAATGCCTGTCTTGTGTTGATGCCTGCAAGACAGGGGCGATTGATCATGACCAAACCAGCATCTGGAGATGGCTGAACGTTGGCGCCATTATTGTTGCTGACAACTCAACGTCATTCAACGATTTGGAAAATGGAGCCAGCTTTTACCACGCTGCCGCCAGTGATCCCTTGCAAGGCTCAGCTGCTGCCGCTCAGGTTCTCTGCAACCTATCTTTTCAGCCTCAGTCCATACCCATTCCAACCGCGTCAAATCTCAAAACCACATCCGGGAGAATTGGAGTTTTCATTTGCCAATGTGGCGAGAGAATTGACGGCATCGTCGATACCGGTTCTATCGCCGCACAAGCATCCCAATGGCCTGACGTCATTCATACGCAAAGTATCTCCTACGCCTGCGCCCCTGAAGCCAGGGAGACTATGCAGACCGCCGTAGAAGCCTATGCGTTAGATCGGGTTGTGTTGGCGGCCTGCTCCTGCTGCAATATCGACCAGGTATGTTTCAGTTGCACATACCAACGGGTTCGTTGCAAGGGAAATCTGGGATTATTCTCCCCGATCAAAAACAGCGTGATAATTACGCAAAAGGCGGCTGATTTCGCCCGTTTTGAATTTGTCAATATTCGCGAACAGGCTGCCTGGGTGCACCAGGATGATCCCCAAGCAGCCACCAGTAAAGCGGGGGCATTGATCAAAGCAACCACTGGTAGGATTCGGGCTGCTCCCGGTGAGCTGGCTGGTTCTCGATCGATTGAAAGGTCAGCCCTCATTTTGGGCATGGGAACAGCCGGAAAAACCTGTCAACCCATGCTACGACAGCAAGGTGTAGACGTCAACCATATCGACGTTATACCCCATCATATTCTCCGGTCGGCTGGGCACTTTGTGGTGCAAGCTGGGGATCAGACCTTGCAGGCCTCGACGCTGGTACTGATCCCAGAAAACATGGCTGAATCCAGAGACATCATCCGCGCCTTTGGTAGGAAGAGACGCCAACCCCAGATCCACACATCCTGGGGTGGTTTGGAAACCCACCTGCCTGGAGTGTTCTATATCAGCACCGAACAAGATCCGGAAATTGCGGGGGCTGCGGTCACCGCCCGGGCAAACGCATGGATTGGCCGCTCCGAAAACCGCCCGCCAAATGCAGCCGTCGTTGACCCAGAGCGCTGCCGGGCCTGCAAGACCTGCATCGATACCTGCGAATATTCCGCCCCTGAGCTCGTAGAAATCAATAGGCGCTACGCTTCTTGGATCGATCCGGCCATTTGTATCAGTTGTGGCACTTGCGCCGCCCACTGTCCATCCGGCGCTATCACGGCAGGATGCTCAACCGATGCCCAACTCGAGGCAATGTTGGATGAAATTTTAGTTTGAGAAAAAAATGATACATACGCCAATCTACTCGGATTTTCACAAATATCAAAACATTAGTGAAGATTAGCGGCAATTCGTGGATATAAAACAATTTACAAGAGAAAACATCGTGAGCAAAGACATACTCATCGTTGGCAGCAACACCGCCGGGCTCCAGGCCTCCCTTGATTTAGCCGATGCAGGGACCAAAGTCCACCTTCTCGAAACCAGCCCTTTTCTTGAGAAGGGTGCCTCGGCTTCGGTTCCAGAACATATTTTCAACACGCGCTTATTAGAAATCTCCCGCCATCCCAATATCACGGTCTGGACAAACGCCCGCATCAACCGCTGCGAGGGCCAACTGGGGGACTTCCAGATTGAGTTGCACCAGCATCCCCGCTACATTGATCTCACCCGTTGCACTGCTTGCGGAGAGTGTATCGAAGTTTGCCCGGTAACTGTGCCCGGAACTGATCACAAAGTCATATATCTGGATGGTCAACCCGGGTGTATGACCATCGATAAATTAGGGAAGCCACCTTGCGCCAACACCTGTCCGGGAGGCATTCACGTTCAGGGCTATGTAGCCCTGATTGCCCAGGGACGCTTTCAAGAAGCCATCGATCTCATCCAGGAAGCGATCCCGTTCCCGGGCATTTGCGGACGGGTTTGCACGCATCCCTGTGAGATCAATTGCCGCCGGAGCGAGATCGACAAACCAGTGGCAGTCCGTTTGCTGAAACGCTTTGTCGCCGACTGGGAACTCGATGAAGGCAGAAGGCTAAAGGATGAAAGCGGGGAAAAACGCAAATCATCCTTCGCCTTTCCCCCTCCATCCTTGGAGAAAACGCGTTGCGGTGGTTGGTGCCGGCCCCGGAGGGATGGCAGTCGCAGACCAATTAGCACGGCTGGGCTACCCGGTCACGGTATATGAAAAACTACCCGTCATTGGCGGGATGATGGCGGTTGGAATTCCGGAATATCGCTTACCGCGAGATGTTATCGCCCGAGAATATCAACGCATCCAGGATTTGGGGGTTGAGATCAAACTGAACACCACGATAGGAACCAATGGAGATCACACCCTGGATGATTTGTTTGAAATAGGATATGACGCTATCTGTTTGGCAATTGGCGCCCATAAAAGCCAGAGTTTACAAATTCCCGGAGAAGAATTGATTGGTGTTGTGCATGGGATCGATGTACTCCAAACGATCAATCTCTCTCAACAACTGGATGATCGAAAATATCTCGACGACTTTGAGAGAACCCTACACCGAGGAGAAAACACGCGCGTGGCTGTCTTAGGTGGCGGGAATACCGCAATGGATGCCTCCCGCTCGTTGATGCGATTGGGCATCAAAGATGTCACAATTCTGTATCGCCGCACCCGCGCCGAAATGCCCGCCATACCTGAAGAAGTTGAAGATGCCGAAAAAGAGGGCGTTCAATTGGAGTTTTTGGTTTCTCCCGTGCGAGTTTTAGGGAACCAGAAAGGCCAGGTAGTTGGCCTGGAATGCATCCGCATGAAGTTGGGAGCACCTGACTCCAGCGGACGCCGTCGTCCGGTGCCGATTGCAGACAGCGAATTTGTGTTCGATCTCGATTTGGTGGTCCTGGCCATCGGGCAAAGCCCCGATTTGGATTTCATGGGTGCAGACCACGAGATCGCAGTAACAAGAAATAACCGTATCAATGTGATGGATATCAACTTCATGACCAATCGCCCCGGTGTTTTTGCCGTGGGAGATGCAATCACCAGAAATAATATGGTCGTCATCGAAGCGATTGGCATGGGCAAGAAAGCCGCAGCAGCCATCGATATATTCTTGCAGGGTCACCCGCCTGCGGAGATCCGCGTGGATGCTCAGGATGTTCCTATTGCCAACCGGGAAATGACCAAAGCTGAGTTGGCCCCAAAACCTCGCATACCAATCCCTACGATCCCGACTGAACAACGGGTAAGCAGTTTTGCCGAAGTTGAATTGGGATACACCGCTGAGCAAGCCATCCAAGAAGCACAGCGCTGTCTGGCCTGCGGTCCATGCAGTGAGTGCCAGGCCTGCGTCCAGGTCTGCAAACCGCAGGCCATCAACCACGATCAGCAGGAAACCTTTGCCGAACTAGAGATTGGTGCGATCATTTTCGCCGGTTCATCAAGTGGACATAAGCCGCACATTCAAATGTCGCCATCCCAGGGGATCTACCAAATTGATGCGGACGATGCCTTATTGGGCTCAGCCATCGCAGCCCAGTGCTTCACAGCGTTAACCAAGATCAATACCCCATCAACTGCACTCAACCTGAAACACAGAACCCCACTCTCGAACAGATTTCAAACCCTGGAACATCGCTCCCCCAAAATTCCATGTCGATGCAGCCAATCGGAATGGCGTCTTCATCTGCGAGTGCGGTGATCAAATCGCTAAATATATCGACACGCAAGCCATCCGCACTCAAGCCGCCTCCTGGCCGGGAGTTTCCTATGCGCAAGTCGTTCCCTTCTCATGCACTCCAGAGGGCGCAGAAATCGTCGATGTCGCCATCAAGGACCACCAGCTTAACCGGATTGTTTTAGCGGGTTGTTCCTGCTGCTCCATCAATCAGATTTGTTATAGCTGCACATTCCAGCGCGTGCGCTGCAAAGACAATCTAAAATTGTTTACCCACCCAGAGCGGTCCAGCGCCCTAGGTACCATTGACCAGGCCGATAAATCGGTCGTCAAATTCGTACTGGTGAATATCCGAGAACAATGCGCCTGGATTCATCCCGATGACCGCCAGAAAGCAACCATAAAAGCGACTGCCATCGTAGGAGCCTCGGTGGCCCGGGCGATGGCAACCCCTACAAAAATATCGGAAGTACAATCGGTCGAACACTCCGCATTGATTTGGGGAAATGGTAAAGCCACCGAAAATTGTATATCGGTTTTGCAAGACAATGGAATATCGGTCTTCCAGATTGAGGAGCAACCAGATCAGGTTTGGCGTACCAATGGGAAGTACATAATCACCCAAAATGGAAATTCATGCCAGGCGTCCGCGTTGATTCTGGCACCCAAAGATTTACAAGAATTCGAGATTTTCCTCACTGCTTTCAAGAAAGAGATTTATCAACCTCGAATTCGCAATACTTGGAGCGATTTAGAGACCCACCGCCCGGGCGTTTATTATCTCAACCCCAATCACGATGCTTCGACAGCGGGGTTGGCAGTGGCTTCCCGGACAATTGCCTGGCTGAATCGCACAGAGAGGAGTCCACTGCTCACGTCCGTTGTGAACCCATCCCGCTGCCGGGCCTGCGGCACCTGTGTTGAAGTCTGTGAATTTGGCGCGCCAACACTTGTGGAATATAACGCTCCCCCTGCTGCGCGGGCCGCTTCGTGGATCGATCCTGCTATTTGCACCGGCTGCGGCACTTGTGTAACTCACTGTCCTTCCGGAGCGATCACCGCGGGGTACTCAACCGACGCTCAAATTGAAGCCATGCTCAATGTCATCCTAGCACAATGACAACAATAATTTCATACGCCAACCATTCAGGAGAATGACAATGGAAGTTGCAAACACCACCGATCGTGAAACCATCCCAAACTTACCAGATGATTGCACGATGGAAGAAAAAAAAGTAATTTTATTCACCTGCAATTGGAACGCTTACAGCGGTTTGGAAACCGCGGGTATTGAGCGCCTATCCTATTCTCCTGCAATTCACCCCCTCAAAGTAATGTGCCTGGGCCAGCTAAGCCCGGGGATCATTTTGAAAGCCTTTGAAAAAGGAGCGAATGGTGTCCTGTTGTTGGGTTGCCCTCCTGGAGAATGCCATTTTGAGTTTGGCAACCGCCGCGCCGAAGAAGTTTTCAAGGAAGCAAGGGGATTGGTTACCCTTCTTGGTTATCGAGAAGAACAGCTGATGCTCGACTGGGTTAGCGCTGGTGAAGGCAACGTGTTTGTCGAAAAAGTTGAACAATTTATGGCAGGATTGAACGGAAACCAGGAAAAATGACGGATCAACTACCAGATATCATCGCAAAAAATCGGGTCTGGCTCTGCATTGATTGTGGTAAATGCGGCGCGGTATGTCCCATCAGCCACTGGGAATCTCGCGCCTTTAGCAGCCCCAGGTTGCTGATCGAGAAAGCCATTCAAGGACGTCTGGAAGAAATGATGGATGATCCCTTGTTTTGGTCTTGTTTGATTTGCAAGCGCTGTACGGAACTTTGTCCCTCGGATGTGTCCTTTACCGAATTTTTGCGGGATGCTCGTAATTTAGCGCGGAGCTTTGATCGCTTCGGTGATTGCACGCACAGCGAGATGATCCAGACCTGGGGGCGCATGATGACGAACCCGCGCCAGCCTCAGAATCGACTTGGCTGGCTAAGGGATGATCTTCAAATCTCCCACGATTCAGAAACGCTTTACTTTGTGGGCTGCCTACCTTATTACGATCCGCTATTCAAGAAAATGGGCGTCGAAGGAGTAGCCATCGCCCAGGCAACCATAAAAATCCTGAATCATCTGGGCATCCAGCCTCAAGTGCTGGCCGATGAACGTTGCTGCGGGCACGATCAGCTTTGGGAAGGCGATCAGGAAACCTTCCACGCGCTGGCAGCTATCAATCTCGAAAATTTCAAAGCCAGCGGCGCAAAACGGATTGTCACGGCTTGCCCTGAGTGCGCTCGAACCCTAAAGATCGACTATCCTCAATTCATCGGTGATCACAACCTGGAAATACGCCATATCACCGAACTACTCGCCGAAAGTGACATCACCCTCCAAAACAACGAAAACGGCCCTGAAAACCGGATCACCTATCAAGACCCCTGCAACTTAGGCCGCCATCTGGGTGTCTACGATCAACCTCGCCAGGTGTTGGCTGACTTCGGCTTCGAATTGGTCGAAATGGACCGGACCCAAAACTCGAGTTTATGCTGCGGCACAAGCTGCTGGCGAGCCTGTGGACAGGTCAGCAAGGCAATCCAGGTTGAACGGCTTAAGGAAGCCAGAGCAACCGGTGCTGATCAATTAGTCACGGCTTGCGTCAAATGCCAAATTCATTTTAAATGTGCCCAGAATGACCCCATTCAGGGTGATCAAATTGAAATCGATATTTGTGATATCACAACTCTAGTTGCCAAAAGACTATGAATTTATCCACCTAGAATTATTGTTTAGCGTCACTGCGAGCGAAGCGCGGCAGTCTCCTAGATAAAGCGGAGATTGTTTCGTCTCAACTCACCAAAGGAAAGTCACTCACCTTTGGCGAGTTCCTCCTCGCAATGATATCGGAGGAAAACATTGCTGACAGATAACTTACGAATTGGTGTGTTTGTTTGTGATTGTGGCTCTAATATTGCAGGGGTTGTTGATACAGAAGCGCTGTGCGAATATGCCCAGACCTTACCGGGTGTGATCACCACAGTTCGAAATAAATATACTTGCGCCGACCCCGGTCAGCAGGAAATTCAAAAAACAATTGTGGACCACAATCTCAACCGGGTTGTGGTGGCTTCGTGTTCCCCCGCATCTTATGAGCCTATTTTCCGAACCTGCATCCAGGATGCTGGCCTGAATCCATACTTGCTGGAGATGGCGAATATCAGGGAGCACTGCTCCTGGGTCACACTCGGAGATCGAGAAGCAGCCACTCAAAAGGCCAAAGATATTGTAAAGGTCGCGGTGGCGCGGGCCAACTGGCTTTATCCTCAAGATGAAGAACAAGTCCCGGTTACAGATGCTGCGCTGGTGATCGGCGGCGGGATCGCAGGAATCCAGGCGGCTTTGGATTTGGCTGATGCCGATCACAAAGTCTACCTAGTCGAGAGGAAGCCATCAATCGGCGGCATCATGGCCCAGCTTGATAAGGTCTACCCGGATATCGAATGTAGTATTTGAATACTCGGGCCAAAAATGATGGATGTCGGTCGACATCCTAACATCGAGTTACTCGCATACGCTGAAGTTGAAGATATCTCCGGGTTCGTGGGCAATTTCAAGGCCAGGATCCGCAAAAAAGCCCGCTACGTGGACGAGACCCAATGCACCTCCTGTGGCGATTGCAGTGCAGTCTGTCCGGTTGTCGCTCCTGATGAATATCAAATCGGGTTGGGTAGCCGCAAAGCGATTTACATCCCCTTCCCCCAGGCAGTTCCGTCGTCTTATATTGTCAATGCGAATGAATGCTTGGGTCAGAATCCCATTGCCTGTGGCAAATGTATTGAAGTGTGCGAGCGTAATTGTATTGACTTCGCGATGCAGGATGAGATCATCAATGTGGACGTGGGGGCGGTGATTGTGGCTACCGGTATGGACGTATACGATCCTACTACGCTAGATGAGTATGGGTACACGCGTTTCCCGAATGTGGTCACCAGCCTGGAGTTTGAGCGCTTGATCTCCACTGGCGGCCCCCTCGAAGGCCATCTCATGCGCCCTGGGGATTTGAAAACACCGAAGCGGATTGGCTTTGTTCAATGTGTGGGTTCACGCACACAAGACCCGGAACGCGGCTACCCGTACTGCTCCAATTTCTGCTGCATGAACACTATCAAATCCACCCAATATCTCAAGGATAATTACCCCGAGATCGAATCTACCGTGTTCTACACGGATTTGCGCGCCTTTGGGAAAGGCTTCGAAGAACTGTTGATGCGCAGCAAAAGCAATGGGGTGCGCTATATTCGCGGATTACCGGGGGACATTGTCGAAAACGGGAATGGTAGTTTAAGCGTTACCGTCGAAAACACCACCGGCAACCGTTTAGAAACGCACGAATTCGATATGTTGGTACTAGCTGTGGGAGCACGGCCAGCCACTGAGACGGAAACCATCCGTCAGATGGTCAGTCTCTCTAAGGCTCCAGGAGGATTCTTGAAAGAGGCTCATGCCAAACTGAAGCCGGTTGACACCCCCACGAAAGGCGTTTATATCGCCGGGGCGGCAGAAAGCCCCAAAGATGTGAGAGAGAGTGTTACTCAGGCCAGCGCAACGGCTTCTCGGGCGGGAATACTACTCATCAAGAACAAGTTTTGTGTAGAGGCCATCACTGCAGTGGTCGATAAAGATTTATGCAAGATGTGCGGCCAGTGTAGCAACGTATGCCCCTTCAGTGCCATTCACTGGGAAAAGAAACAAGTCGCGATCATCACCAGCGCCGCCTGCTCCGGGTGCGGCACCTGCGCGGCTGAATGCAAATTTGGAGCCATCACAATGCGCCACTTCTCCGATCAGGCAATTTACGCGCAAATCGACGCCATCCTGGAAGAAGATCCACACAGCAAAATTGTGACCTTCGCCTGTAACTGGTGCTCTTATGCTGGGGCCGATACTGCCGGTGTCAGCCGCATGTCTTACCCGCCGAATGCTCGTATCATCCGCACGATGTGCTCTGGTCGTGTCAGCCCAGAGTTCGTCTGGTACGCCTTCCGAAAAGGAGCGCCGGTCGTATTGGTCTCGGGCTGCCATTACGTAGATTGTCACTATATCGATGCCAACCGCTCGACAACGCGGCGGCTAGATGGTCTGTGGGACGGTCTGGAAAAAGCCAGGATCCGCCCCGACCGATTGATGCTCGAATGGTGTTCGGCCGCCGAAGGGGCTCGCTGGCAAACCATCATGAAAGAAGTCGAGATCAAACGCCAGAGTGTCACCTTGGAAGAGATCAAGGAAGCTCGCACACTTCTGGCTGAAAAGATAGTTCCCAGCCCACGTAACCCCAGGCCCAAAGATGAAGGCCAGATTTCTGAATTTGTCTGTATGCGCTGCAGCCACAGTTGGGAAATCCCCTATTTTTGCGATCAAGAGCGTATTTGCCCTGAATGCCGGTCAAACAGTGTCCGTTGGTTGAGGAAAAGGGGTAGATAGGAGTCAGCAAATGGTAGAGATTATTTCGCCAGAGAATCTCTGAAGTTTATCTTTACCCCTCTATAAACCAAAAAATACCGGGAACTCCGGTTTTTTTCCACATGCAGATCTTTTTAGCTTTCGAGTTATGTGGATTCAGATAAGTTTTCTCCCGCCCGTAGGGTGTAAAAACATCATTCCAATCGTTTTTCTCTAGAAATCAGAGGTCAAATTTGTTGCCAATCACTGTTAGAATGAACTTCAATCTCTCATTTGGAGTTCATTTCTCATGGTTTGGTTCTTCATTTCTCTCATCTTCTCAACCATTCTAAGTGAAATCTCATTAATTCTGATGGGTGTTTTCCGAGCGACAAGAGTGATTCAGATTTCTACCCATCAGAATTTCCAAGAATGTACTTAGAGCTCATCAAAAAAGTTTTGGTGGGTAAAATAAGCCAAAAGCCTGCAGTAAGGAGAGGTCGATGGCGAAGAAATACATTGTTGATTTGAACGAAGCTGAAAAGGAAAGCATTAGTAGAGCTGACCAGCAAAGGTAAGCCAGGAGCTCGGAAAATCAAACGGGCGAATATCTTGCTTTTGGCCAATAGCGGTAAGACCGATCTCGAAATTGCGGCCCTTTTACATACCAGTTTGCGAACCGTTGAACGGATCCGGCAAAAGTTTGTGGTCGGAGGTCTTGATTTTTCTTTGAGCGAGCGATCCCACGCAGGGCGGTTTCCCAAAATCGATGACAAGGTTGAAACGATCTTGACAACGCTCGCCCAGAGCAAGCCGCCGGCTGGGCGTGTACACTGGACACTGCAATTGTTGGCGGACCGTTTGGTAACACTGACCCACTTGGAGAGTCTCTCATACGAAGCTGTCCGTCTGGTGCTAAAAAAAACGATCTCAAACCCTGGCAGCGCCAAAAATGGTGCATTCCAACTGTGATCGGAGCCCGATTTGTTTGGCGAATGGAAGATATTCTCGATTTGTATGCTGAACCTTTCCAACTGGAGTACCCAGTCATTTGTTTTGACGAGAGCCCTTATCAATTGGTCAGCGAGACGCGCCAACCTTTGCCGCTTCAGACTGGAAAGCCAATGCGATATGACTATGAATATCAGCGTCAAGGAACCTGTAATCTGTTCATGTTTTTGCAGCCCAGGGGCGGTTGGCGACCTGCAAAAACCGCAATGATACCAAATTCGGCTGCGGACGAGAGCCATAGCATCCGAAAAAGTTGGGTGTGCTTTAGCATACCAGGCAGCTTGACGAATTGGCAATTTGCCATCCTTTTGAGACCGGTGAGCGAACCAGGTAATCCAGGAAAACAAACCCCAGAGAAGGGGAGTGGTGCGGGCAATCGCCTGCTCTGACCATTGGCGCTGGGTTTCAACACCCAAGTGTGCTCGCACTTCCTGGAAAGTGACTTCGACTTGCCACCGACGGCCAAACCCCTGCCGAATTTGGCTGGGGTTGGCGGGCGGATCAGTGCCCAGGCAAGCCTTGGTTTCAAACTTGCCTGTGGGATCACGCACCCAAATCCAACGGATGGGCCCCACGGGCATCCCAGAGTGATACCAGACCGCGGTAGAACTGGTGATTTCCCTTGCGGTGGGGCCTGGCCCATACCAATGGGTGACGGGCACCGTCTGCCAAGTCGTCTTTTTGTCTATCAGCACTTCACTGCGGTGGGGCCAGCGTTTCCCTTTCGTGGGGGGGCCTCCGACTGTGTGTGGGTCGCGCTCTGGAGCAGGCTCGTACACGGCGGCAGCCAAACGCAGGTGGGTGAGCCTGGAAACGGGATGGGGCCAGGTCAGCAGACTGTCGAGCAACTTCAGGGCCGCATAACTGCTGTCGGCCACGCTCACAATCCGACGTTTCGGCCGCCAACGGCGGACTTGCTTGCCCATCTGACGCGCCCCAGCGGTAAGCTTTTTATGACCACGCAGCTTGCTTTCATAATACCGCTCGGAAGGTGCCAACACGGTCAGAAAAGGCAGCCCCCAGACCCCTGTGGCTTTGAGCTTGGCACCTCGACGGCGTTCAATGGTTTCATCGATGCCGACCCCCACCGTCCCAAATGGTTGTAAAGTACTGCTCAGGAAGTGGAACCCGACGGCACTCAAGGCTCTATGCGACCAAACCGCCCGGTTCAGCACGCAATGGTATTTCTGAAATTGTTTTTCCTGGCTCAGTCCCATGCTCCCCAAGCGCGCCGTGACCGTCCGCTGCCCTGGAGCCAGAATCGCCCCCACCCACAGCCGCCGTGCCAGCGGCCAAACCCGTCTGGAAATGAAGGGCTGAAAATGTTGCAAGAGGGGGTTATATTCGGCAGGTAGGGTGAGCAGCTTGACACCTCTCTTGGCGGAGATATGTCTTAGCTTACCCTCCTTTTGTTAATGTGCAAATGGACAAAGTCCAGCTTAGCGTTGGATGCGAGCTGATCCACCCTCCGCAAATAAACGCACCTGCTCAACGGTCGCCATCGTCGTGTCACCGGGGAAGGAAGTCATCAAAGCACCATGCGCCCAGCCCAAATTAACCGCCGTTTGTTCTGGCTCGCCAGACATCAGACCGTAAAAGAATCCCGAGGCAAACCCATCCCCACCACCAACCCGGTCATAAACATTCAATTCAGCCGTAGGCGCTAAAAAGGTCTCGCCATCAATCCAAGCCACGGCACTCCAACTATGGGAATTCGTAGAATGGACTTCACGTAGCGTGGTCGCGACTATTTTTACATTGGGATATTTTTCAGTCACCTTTTCGATCATCTGAAAAAATGCACTCGGGTCCAGTTTTGACTTCTTCTCCACTTCAGGTCCTGGGATTCCCAATCCCATCTGTAGATCTTCTTCATTGCCCACCAACACATCCACATTTTCCACGATTTTAGCAACCGTTGAGACGGCTTGTTCTTGCCCGCCCCATAAGTTCCACAATTTGGCACGGTAATTGAGATCGAAAGATGTCACTGCGCCAGCCACCTTGGCAGCCTTCATCCCTTCTGCGATTAAGGGGCCAGTGGTTTCCGAAAGTGCCGAAAAGATTCCCCCGCTGTGGAACCAACGTACACCACCAGCGAAGATTTCATCCCAGTCGAAATCACCAGGTTTGAGCATAGCTCCGGCTTCGTTAGCCCGATTATAGAATACCATCGGCGCGCGCACCCCGTAACCGCGGTCACTATAAACAGTGGCCATATTAGGACCGTTGACTCCGTTATGCTCAAAATACTTATAGAAAGGTTTGACACCCATCGCCCGAACGCGTTCAGCAATCAGGGCACCGATGGGATAATCAACCATGGCAGTGGCAATACCCGTTCGCAGGCGAAAGCAATCGGCGGTATTGGCGGCTACATTGAATTCTCCGCCACTAACGTGAATTTTACACTCTGTTGCTTTGCGGAATGGGATCGTTCCTGGATCAAGCCGGTGAATGAGGGCGCCAACCGAAATCAGGTCCAAGGCAGTTTCTTCTTTGGTTTAATATTTAGTCCATATTTCATTTTATATCTCCTCAAGGAATTATGAATAAGTTATGCATTATAAATGCTAGATGATACACCGCCGTCGGAGCCAATCCAATTGGTATGGAAAAACTCACCACGGGGTTTGCCTAATCGCTCATAGGTATGAGCACCAAAATAATCTCGCTGGGCTTGTAACAGATTAGCAGGAAGCCGCTTCCGTCGGTAACCATCGTAGAAAGCCAGGGCACTAGACATCGCCGGTACAGGAACACCGGATTCAACTGCTCTAGCGATTACCCGCCGCCAACCTGATTGCGCTACATCCACTTCGGCTTTGAAAGTGATTATCCAACAGGAGGTTCGTTAAATTCGGTTCTTTATCAAAAGCTTCTTTGATCTTGCCTAAGAATATTGACCGGATAATGCAGCCACCGCGCCACATCAAAGCAATACCACCATAATTTAAATTCCAACCATACTCCGCCGCCGCAGCTTTCATGAGCATATAACCCTGAGTATAGGACATAATCTTGGAAGCATAGAGGGCATCATGAATATCTTGGATGAAAGCTTTTTTGTCACCCGAAAATTCAACTACGGGACCAATTAACACCTTAGACGCCTCTATTCGCTCAGCAATGAGGGCAGAAAGGAAACGAGATGAAACCGCTTCACTGATCAGTGTCAGAGGGATACCCATCTCTAGCGCCGAGATTGCCGTCCACTTGCCGGTTCCTTTTTGCCCGGCAGTGTCCAGAATTTTGTCCACCGTGTATTTGCCATTATAATCCTGGTAGGCGAGAATATCGCGCGTGATCTCGATCAGATAGGAATCCAGCTTCCCTTCATTCCATTCGGCAAATACTTCGTGCATCTCCTGGTTGCTCATACCCAGTACATTTTTCATCAGGTCGTAGGCTTCGCAGATCAGCTGCATATCGCCGTACTCGATGCCATTATGCGTCATCTTGACATAGTGACCAGCCCCATTTTCGCCCACCCAATCACAACATGGGATGCCATCGTCCACTTTGGCAGACACGGCTTGGAAAATCTCTTGCACGTGAGGCCAGGCTTCTGGTGATCCACCCGGCATGATCGATGGGCCAAATCGGGCACCTTCCTCACCGCCGGAAACCCCTGTGCCGACATAGAGAAGTCCCTTTGCTTCAACATACTTGGTACGCCGGATGGTATCGTTGTAGTTTGAGTTGCCGCCATCGATAATGATGTCCCCTGCTTCCATATGGGGGAGCAGCTTTTCGATGAAATCATCTACAGGTTGTCCAGCCTTAACCAGTAGCATTACCCGGCGTGGGCGTTTCAGAACCCCTGCCAATTCTGCAATCGAATAGGTCCCCATAACTTCGGTGCCTTTGGCATTGCCATTGATGAAGCTATCAACCGTGGCAACAGTTCTGTTATAGACGGCCACCTTGAAGCCATGGTCGTTCATATTCAAAACCAGGTTTTGCCCCATCACCGCTAGACCAATCAATCCAAAATCAGCTTTCATCATAACTATTACTCCTTCAAACTCATATTGATATTTTTTTTATTTTCGCAATCGATACAACATTTCACCAGCTTTAGGAACAAATAAGATCCCTTCATCCGTGCGGTCTTTCCATTTATGCACGTCGATCTCAGCCGGATTCTTATATCCCAAGGAAATTTGAGCGCAGATTTCGGGTGGGATTTGGCTGGACAGCGTCACCTGAACATTGGGAGATTCCTGTCCATTTTCAAACCGACCTGACCCGCGCACATGCGTGCTGTGTGCTAAAACACCCAAAGGAATATGTTTGTATTGGTCCCATTGTTCCAAGAAATAATCGAGAACATGGTAGCCCACTTCTTGAATATATTTCCCATGCACATAACTGATCTCCTCCAGATGGGGGGCGTAAATGATCACTTCTCCACCGGGAGCTACGACTGGTTCTAGTTTATACATCGCTTTGGCGGCCGTCCACAATTCATCATACATCGGTGGGGCACAAGAGAGCACGCGCTGGAAAGGTTTTTCTACCCAATGAATATGCCGCTGGGCTGATAATTCCGCGGCTGCGCTCCAGGCTTCCAAATGATCACCAATAATAATCCCTGCCAGATCATCTCCCTGCACAACCAAAGCTATCAAGGTAACTGGTGTGGTGAGATATTCTGCCGCAGCATGGAGCATGTCTCGCACGGGGGTCTCTTTAAGCCCGATGGTGTCGACCACTCCCGCCAACGCTCCCAACCAATGCGTTGTGTTGATCATTTCTGAGCCAGAAATCCCGGGGAAGAGATATTTTGCACCACCCGACATACCAACCACCTCATGGGGAAAGGTCGGCCCCAAGATGAGAATGTGATCGTATTCCAATGCCAGGCGATTGATCCGCACAGGTACATCACCACCCAATGTGGGATGCCAGATATCACCGGCAATCTCTTGAATTTGAGATTGGGGCAAACTGCCAATTTGAGCCAACGAAGCAGGGTCATCCCAGGCATGGTTAAAAAGACCAATTTTCGCGTATTGCGTTTTGCGCTCTTCGGCAGAAATGCCAACAAGTTGATTTAGCTGGGCCTGGTTTAAGGGCGGATGGGTCCCTAAGGCCACCATAAAGTCAAGCTGGCGGGTATCATACAGATTATCCACCACCATGCGGAATAACAGCGGTAAAGGCAAGCTGCGGGTATGATCGGGGATCAGCACCAACACTTTCGCTCCGGAGAATTTGCCACTCAATCCAAGCTGTAGTGCAGCCAGGATTTGTTCTCGCTCAAGAACAGCATCAACTCGACTAATTTGTTGGGCAACGATCATGAAGAAATAATCTCCCGGATTACTTCAACCACCCGCTCATTTTCAGGTTGACGGGCAATGGTGATCCGAATATTATCTGGCAATCCAAAAGGGTTCGTCGGGCGCAAGATCACACCGCGCTGCATCGCTTCATCACAGATACGATTGGCATCCAGCGGCAGATCGGTTAGGAAAATAAAATTGCTCTGCGTAGGCAAAAACCGGATTCCAATCTCGTCAAAGGCCTGATAGAAATAGTGACGCCCTTGACTGACCATCCCCAAACTCTTTGAAATAAAGGCCTCATCCTCAACGGCTGCAGCAGCCCCCAGATAAGCCATCCTACCGCTGTTGAAGTGCAATTTATGCAGCCGGACTTTATCGATAATATCTACACGACCGAAACCATACCCAACTCGCAAACTCGCCAAACCGTGCAATTTCGAGAAAGTTCGGGTTACAAGCACATCATATCCAGCAGCGATAAATTCTGTCATGCGGGGGAAATTCGGGTCATCGGCAAACTCCATATAAGCCTCATCAAAAACTACGATCACGCCTTTAGGAAGTTTCTCTAAAAATGCGGCCACCTGATCGTGGGTAACGAAAGTCCCCGTGGGATTATTTGGATTACAAACAAAAATCAAGGCTACATCACTATCTATGGCATTATGCAGTGCATCCAGATTCACAGTAAAATTTTCCAGAGGAACAATAACTACCTCTCCACCAAACATTTCCGTAAGCAACTCATACATACTAAAGGTTGGCGCAGCGATCAATGATTTTTTCCCAGGCTCGATGAAAGTTTGTGTAATCATCCGCAGCACATCACAAGAACCATTACCCGAGATAAAGTTTTCCTTTCCTAATCCACCACTAATGCGTTGTGCCAACTTATCCAAGAGAGAATCTTCATGGCGGTCAGGATACAAGTGAGCATCCACCAAGCCTTCTCGAATGGCTTGCTGTGCCTTTGGCGAGGGACCTAATACATTTTCATTGGAGCCAACTTTAATAATTTCTGTCATACCTGATAACTTTTGTGCTTCTTCGATGGATTTACCTTGAACATATTTCTTAGGTGTCATCCTTAATTCTCCTTTCCCCACGTCCAGCGCCAGGGGATTTCGATTATGGTGGGTTTATCCGCCTGAAGCGCTTTCGAGAGGGCAACCCCAAATTCTTCTGGGTTGGTTACTTTTTCGCCATAAGCCCCAAAGGCTTGAGCCAGAGCTACAAAATCGGGATTTTTCAGATCAACCGACATATATTGCTCATCGAATTGATCACGTTGCTGTACTTTGATCATACCGTAGGCTTCGTTATTTGGGATGATGATGGGGATGTTCAATCCATATTGAACCGCGGTCGCCAGTTCGGTGCCGGTGAACAGGAAGGCCCCGTCGCCGCAAATTGCGACCACCGGTTGATCTGGTTGGGCAAATTTGGCTCCGATTGCTTCAGGGACGGCAAAACCTAAAGTACCGAACCCCCACGGGAACAGCATGGTGCGCGGTTTATAAATCGGGAAGATACCCAACATATCAGCCCAGAAGAGCGACATATCACCGCTCAGGATGGTATCTTTCGGCAGAGTTTCTCGAAGGGTCTCCATCCAGGGGGTTGTCGAACCGACCTTTGCAAAAAGCGCCTTGCGATATTCGGCCTGGGCTGTTTGGAGGTTAGGATGGATTTCACGCGGCTGATTGAGGCTCAATTCATCCAATTTCTGGTGGATAGCTGCTAATGAGGCTTTAGCATCCCCGACAATTTTCTGCTCCATGGGGAGATTTCGCTCGATTTCGGCTGAGTCAATATCGATGCGGATGGTGGTCGACGGCAAAGGCAAACTCCAATCATGGGTCATGCCCTGATTGAAGCGCGTACCTACAGCCAGGAAAGCATCGCAGGCCTTCACCAAAGGGCGAATATCCGCGGAGGCAATCCAGGCCACCCCGCAGGTCAGCGGGTGATCACTGGGAATGCTGCCAACACCCATTCCGGTTGTCAACACCGGGGCACCCAACCGTTCAGCCAGATGGATTAACTCAGGGCTTGCCTCGCTGCTAATCACGCCGCCCCCGGCATAAATCAGCGGACGTTCCGCCTGTGCCAGACTCTCCGCGGCGCGTTCAATTTGATCTACTATAGGAGTGAGCCGCTCCAGCGCGGCCGGTGCCACCTTATCCATCTCATCAGACCAATCAACCATTTCTACCTGGATATCACGCGGGATCTCGATCTGCACCGGACGAGGCCTTCCCGTATACAGAGCTTGCATTGCCCGATGAAAGACTGCTGAGATTTCATCCCCGGTTTGGATGCGCTCGCCATATTTGGTTAGGGGGGCTAACATCTCAAATTGGTTGGTCATCTCGTGCAGTAAACCGGCATCGATATTGATAAAATCTCGGTTGACCTGGGTAACCAGCACCAACATCGGGACTGAATCATAGAAAGCCTCCCCAATCCCGGTCATGGCGTTGGTCAGGCCAGGACCGGGCAGCGGGATAATGGCAGCCGGTTTTCCCGTGGCTCGGGCATACCCATCGGCCATGAAGGCTGCGCCTTGTTCGTGCCGCACAGTGATGACCTGGATGGAAGGGTGGCGGTACAGGGCATCGAAAATGGGCATATTGTATAGACCCGGAATACCAAAAACGACTTCGATGCCTTCTCGTTCTAAACATTTTACAATGGCTTGAGCGCCGTATATTTTTTTCATAAATTCTCCAAATAAAAACAGTTGTTAGTGGTGAGTTGATCATGGATCGATGGTTATTGGGCATCCAACTCGGAAATTAAATGGGCTAATCCAATGTCGGAGAGTTTTTTCGCCGAAGGCACGCCGCGCTCATCTAATTGGCGTTGTTTGTAAAACTCTTTCAGGGCCAGAGCGAAATCTTTCAAGGAGGCCTGGCTCTCTTCAAGCTGACGGATGATGCGCTTGGGCAGGGTGTCTGCGCTCAAGTCCACGCCCAGCCGCAAATTGAAGGCCCGGCGCAAATACCAACTCCGCTCTCCTGCACGCATCAGGTCTTCGGGGGTGTATGCGACCCCGGTCACGGCGGTTAGCAGCCGGGCGGTGTAGTCGGGGTTCAAAGCCCCGGCCAAAAACTGGCAATAAACCAGCGCATTCCTGGCACCAGAAAGATTCATGCCCGCAATGCTAGTGCGGACCCAATCTTCGTAAGTTGTATCGTCAAAATCCCAGGAGACGCCCTCTTCATTGTGGGTTGCGCCGCGCGGCAATGTGGCGTAGGCCAACTCTAAACCGCGCATGGCGCGCGGGTGATGGTAGGGCAGTTCTAAGCCCTTAACCTGGATGGCAAATTCAGTACCAGCCCCGATGGTTTCGGCCGCCCGTCGGGATCCGAGGGCCAAAAGCGCTCCCAAACCTGGGCGATTCTCTCCAATCCGCCTCACCAACTCCAAAACCAGGTCGACATCACCCCATTTCAAATCCAGGTCGGCATCCAAATATTCGGCTGGAATCAGACCTTTTTCATGCGCTTCCAAGGCCCAGGCAATCGTCGCCCCGGTGCTGATGGTGTCCATCCCCAAACGGTTACACAGATCGCAAGCCTGAATTACGGCCAGCGGATCATTGACTTGCACTTGGGCACCCAACCCAGCCAGACTTTCATACTCTGGGCCCGATAGATGGCCGTGACCACCCCCAATCTGAGGGACATCGACCGTCCACTTGCAGGCCACCGGGCAGGCGTAGCAGGTATCTTTCTTGGAGGGGAATTGGGCTTTCATGGCCGGTCCAGTGATCTTTTGAGCTTCATCCGACCCCCAATCACTCAGTTCAAGATTCCAGTTGCGAGCGGTAAGGTCGGCCATATCAATCGAGAAGGGGGTCGCAGCCGCAGTGCCAGCCCCTTGACGGATCACTTGAATGAAATCATGCGCATTGAAGAGTTTGATGGCTTCACGTTTCAGTTCGTTAAATGCCGTGGGGTCAGCGATAGGAACCTCGATTTCTCCTTTGGCAACGATAGCCTTGAGGCGTTTACTCCCAGCTACCGCGCCTAACCCACACCGAGCGGCGATATTATTGCCTTTGTGATGCACCAGGGATGCCATGGGAACCAGGTTTTCTCCTGCCGGGCCGATGCATATCACCTCTGTATCAGGGTATTGGGTTTGGAGGGCATCTTCAGTCTCGTAGGCCTCCAAGCCCCATAGATTCCCCGCGGCTTGAAGTTCAACCTGATCATCCTGAAAGACAAGTACTACTGGCTCAGATGAGATTCCCCGGAAAAGGATAGCATCATAGCCGCAACGTTTTAGCTGGGTGGCGAAATATCCGCCCAGCGAGGCTTCACCCCAAACACCTGTGAGTGGTGAAAGCCCTGCCACCACCAGACGTCCAGTACCAGCCCAGGTGGTACCGCTGAGCGGACCAACTGCAAAGACCAATGCATTGTCTGGGCCAAGAGGATCAGTCTCGGGAGAGACATGGTCATAAATCAGTTGCGCTGCCAGGTGGGTACCCCCGATTGTCTGAACGAGTAAATCACGGGATAACGATTTGGCAGTAATCTCTCCAGCGGTCAAATTTACATCTAAATATTGTTCTCGCCATGCATAGGTCATTTTAGTTTCTCCTTAGTTGTTCATTAACCGTTAATAATTCCAAAGCCATTTGCACACTATCAACAGCACGCGGCTGGCGTTTGGTGAAATCTGATAGAACTGAAATAACTTCAGCCTGATATCCCAAACCACAAACAGGGATCAGGTTCACTATGATCCGTTCGATGACATGTAATGGGTAGGCCTCGATATTAGAAAAATGATCATACAACCATTTCCACATAAAGCCCAAGGCCGTCTGGTTTTGGGCAGTGGCGTGGATCATGGAGGGTTGCAGGCTTTTCGGAATTTCGATCCGATTCTTTTCGAGATATGCCATCAGTTGATTTTGATCGGGGCGATTCCCCAGGGCTTCCAGGATCATAATGCGTTCAGCCTCCGACTTTTCGGGGTTGACGGCCATAGACCAAAGATCAGCTCTCGGGTCTCCGTGGACAGCGGCGCCAATCTTCAGCACTGTACCGAAAATGTCTTTGTGGATGGATTGGCCATTCAGATATCGTCGAAACTTTGGACGAACAAAATCCGCAACCCTTTCCAATCCCAAAAGGAAGGCTGCCCACAACAAAGTTTCGCGCAGCTCTGTGATCACCAGAGGTTCGTCGTTGTGGGGTTCCCATTTTATTTGGTCGAGAGAAAGCTCGAAAATTGGAAGTCCCAAGTCGCTGATTTTTTTACGTCTCTCAGGGGCAACCAGATAAAGATAAGTCAATTTTTCCGCCAGATTGGTGAGTGGTAGATAACGGTTTTCAGCCCCACAATAGATGTCAACAAAATCAAGATAAGCATCCACATCGTAATGCCCAACTTTAACCAGGGCAAAGAAATCATCGATCACATTCAGAGCATCCACAGATGATAGTTTCTGAGTCTTGATCAACGCACCTAGTCGGTCCCAATTTTCGGAGGCGTATTGAACCCGATAAAATCCAGTGAACCCGGCATTGAGTTTATAGGCCCAGGTGGTTGCGGGGATATCAATCGTCAGTTTTTCGGTCTCAAAAATCACCTGCCGGGTTTGGGTGCTGCCGTCGGCCAGGTAAAAGGCCAGATCCACCGGGATGAACCAGGTTGGATCGGCATCGAATTCAGCATAACAGAATCGCTGCTGGGTGAGGGTCAACCCGCCGTCAGTCCGCGCCACAGTGATCAGCGGGAATCCGGGCTGGTAAATCCAGGTCGCAGCGAAATCCTGAAGCGGCACTCCCGATGAATTTTCAACCGCAGCCCAAAATTGCTCCGATGAAGCCGCATCGAATTGATATTCCACAAGAAAGTCATGCAATGCCTTGCGGAAGGATTCTTCACCCAAATAGGCCGCCAGCATCCGAATAACAGCCGCTCCTTTATTGTACACAATGGGTGCGGTAGAGGGCGTAGGCGCTGGATCGGCATTGGGATCATCAACGTTCGGTAGATCAATCGGGATGGTGCTGGCTAGCGAATCTCGCTCCATACCTGATAGCAGTCGTTCGTGGAAGAACTGCTCCCACACACCCCATTCCGGATAAAAATGATGGGGGATGACATACGTAAAGTAGGTGGCGAAGGCCTCATTGAGCCAGAGATATTTCCAGGCCGCCGGGGAGACCAGATCGCCAAACCACATGTGGATGCCTTCATGGGCGATGATCTTGGCAATCAGAGTTTGCCTCGATTTGGAGGTGTTACCCGGATAAACCAGGAGGACATCCTCGGCGTGCCGGATGGCCCCAAAATTTTCCATGGCGCCCATAGAATTGGGGATGGCAATATAATCGCACTTTGAGAGGGGGTAGGCAATCCCGGTATATTCTGCCCCAAACTGGAGGGACTTGCGGGCCATATCCAAAGCATACTGACCGAATTGAGTCTTGCCGGGGGTCGTGGCCACCCGCATGTGGGGCTGCTCAGAATTGTCTTCCAGAAACTCGAACTCACCCACCCCAAAGAAAACCAGGTAGGTGGACATTTTGGGCGTGCGCTCGAAACGCACTTGTTTTTTGCCGTTGCCCAAATACCTTTCTTCTCGAATGGCGGTGTTCGAGATACCGGTCAGATTCTTCTCGATGACAAATTCAATCTCAAATGTAGCTTTCAAATCAGGCTGATCGAAACAGGGGAAAGCCCGCCGGGCATCGCTGGCCTCGAACTGGGTGGAGGCGATGATCTTTTCCTGCCCGTTGTGCTGGTACCGGCTGCGGAAAAAACCGGCGTAGCGGTCATTGATGGTGCCAGAATAGGCGATCGTTAGCATAATCTGACCTTGAATTTTTTCCGGTAATTCAATCGCCGCGGTTTGCATTTGGGCATTAAGGGTTGATTTACACTGCCCAGGACCGGAGGGCTGTTGAATGGAACAGCGGTGAAAATCCAGGTCCACAGCGTGCAAAATAATCTCGTCAACCGGTTCAGCGGTCTGCATGCGAATCTCAACGAGACCTTCAAAAGTCAGGTTTTTCAGATCGGGTTCAAGGTGTATCTTGTAGTGATAGGGTAGTGTCATAATCTTGTACCTATATTTTGAATTTCAACTTGCTGAATGAGCGTGGTCTGGCCACCAGCCAAAAGCCAAAAACTCCATAAAATGGCCGGAATCAGAAGTCATTCCGGCCATGACCCAGGCCACGCCTGAGATTCCAACCGCCGAATCAAGAACTTGCCCAACAATAGCCGCCCCCCCGGCACTGATCACCATATTGAAAGCAAATTCGGTCGCCACAACGCGGCCCCGCACACGGGTGGGGACTAACTGCAATATCAGTTGTGTAGAAAATAGCCATACAATCCCATTTCCCATGCCGCGCAGGAAGGTTCCGACTAAGGTCAGCCCCAGGTTGGCTAGAATTGCCGTGAGAGCAATTCCAAATCCACCGACCAGATAACCTGCGGTAATGGCCCAAACTAGCTGAGGTGTCTCGTCATTGACAAAGCGCTTAATAACCAGGGTGCTAAATAATAATCCAAAGCCGCTAAAGGCAAACATCAACCCCATGCTGCTGCCGCCACCATCGCCGATCACAAAAACTGTTTGAGCAATGGCGACCTGAACAACTTCAAATGTTGAACCCAATAACAAACCCATAAACGCTTTGTGGGGAGCGATGGCCAGAAGATAAGAATGTTTCGCTATATATCGCAGCCCATCCAGGTATTCACCGAAGACTTTGGCGATTGAGTTATCAACATCTTTGGGGGTTTCTATTTTGTCCAATTGGATTTGGACAATTAAGAAGACAGAAAGAAGATACAGCAGCCCATTGATCACAAATGCCGGGTAGATGCCAACCAGTCCAGAAAAGACACCCCCCAGGGCAGACCCAATCGCCAGCATGGCGGCAAATGTAGCCCCCGATATGGCATTGGCCGTCCCAAGCGCCTGCTGGGTAACAATATCGGGCAACAGAGCGGAGCGTGCCGGAAAGAAAATGCCACCAATAAAAAGTTGAATGGCCGTCAGCAGATATAAGAGCCAAACATCTCCAGCATCACGCACCAGCAGAAAGGAGAGGATTGTCGGCACCCGCAATAGATTGGTGATCAGAATAATGTTGCGGCGATTGTACCGGTCAGCGATCACACCACCAAACGGCGCGGCTAAAAATGGGGCCAACGTGCGGATCATGAAAAGCACCCCAATCGCCAGGCCAGAATCGGTCAACTTGACCACCAATGAAGCCGAAGCGATCAGATTGAACCAATCGCCCAAATTACTGACGAGTTGACCGAACCACAGGAATTGAAAATTCCGGTTTGAGCGGATCAACACCAGGTAGCCAACCGGCACAGCACTAAAACTAGGGTCAATCATCCGACTCGACTTCTCTCTGGAAACCAAGCTTCCAGCATTGATTTGAGTGCTTTTTTTTCTAAGGCTTAGACCACCAGTTTTAACCATGCGCTAAAATATTTTCCATTCTTTCTTGAATACCAGGTTTGAATTCGGGGTGCGGCAAAACGTAGAGCTTATCTTCCTGAATGGCCTTAAGGGTATATTCGGCCACTTCGAGAGGAGACATCCCAGCTTGTAGGACTTTTTGCATTGTTTCTATACGGTTTTTCTTCCGGACAAGATCGGTTTCAAAACTTTTCGAAATTTGAGATGGGAGGTTCCGTTCCGCCTCCACAAAGCGGGTGTTGACAAAACCCGGGCACAGCACCGAAATCTTCACATTGGCATTGCGTTGTGCAAGGGCCAGATGAGCGGTTTCAGAAATTGAGACCACCGCGTGTTTCGAGGCGTTGTACAAGCCATAATCGCCGCCGGTAAGCAATCCCGCAATCGATGCCGTATTGATAATATAGCAATCCGCCGGGGCCTGGGCCAGCATGATCGGGGTGAAAGCATGCAGGCCATAAACCACACCCCAAACATTGACGCCCATCAGCCATTCCAGGTTGTCGAGGGGAGTTTCCCAGATAGGCCGGTCAGCCATATCGATGACCCCGGCGTTATTACAGAGAATATGCACAGCCCCAAAAGCATCCTGTGTTTTTTGGGCGAGATGGGTCACATCTTCATATTTCGACACATCGGTTTTGACGGTGAGAATCTCGGCGCCCTGAGATTTCAATTCTGCGGCTGCAACTGATAAAGCAATTTCTTCAATATCGGCCAGAACGACCTTCATCCCTTCACGGGCAAAAATTTCAGCCAGACCGCGGCCAATCCCGCTGGCCGCCCCGGTGACAACGGCTACTTTTCCTTTAAATTTTTTCATGAACTATCTCCGTCTCAAATCTCAACTAACGCTTTCAACACACCATTTTGCCTCGAATAGGCCAAATCAAAAGCCTGTTGAAGTTCATCAAATTGGAAGCGGTGGCTTATAAGCGGGGCAACATCTATGCGGCCACTGCCAATAAAATCCAGCGCTAACCGAAAAGACACTAGACCAGCTTCTTGTTGCGTATGGGCAGTGCTGGTAGTCTGCAATTGCTTACGTAGAAACTTTTCGAATTCAAATGCCATAATCCGGTTTTTAGGTCCACCAAATAAGACCATTTCGCCAAATTCGCGGGCGAGGTCAGGACACAAGTTGATCGTTTCTTCTTTTCCCACAGCTTCAATGACAATATCAGCCATTTGGCCCCTAGTTAACTCGGCCACGGCTTCAACTGGATCAGTCATATTGACATTGATCGTAAAATTCGCGCCCATCAGTTTCGCGATCCCTAAGCGATGATCGACAATGTCCAGACCAATCACTTGTTGGGCGCCCATATTCCGTAAAAGTGTTGAAAACAGAATGCCAGCCGGGCCTTGACCAACGACTGCAACTGTTTTCCCTAAAACATTGTCCAGTTTTTTACAGGTATAAATAACACAGCCCAATAGTTGAGCCAATACGGCTTGCTCTAACTGAATATGATCTGGAATGGGGATTAACCAATCCTGTTCGACCATAATATATTCAACCCATGCATTTGCCTGCGGGGGAATCACTAAAACCCGGTCACCAGGTTGAAATGCTGATGATTGGGATTGCTCCACCACGCCAACACACTCATGCCCGGAGAAACCCTGCGGGAAGGGATACTCATCCGCTGGCATCTCATAGAGAACATGCAAATCACTGCCACAAATGACATCATAGACCAGACGCACCAATACTTCCTGTGAGTTGACCCTGGGGAAGGGGATATCGACAAAGCTGACTTGACCGCGAGCCGTGTATTGCGCGGCTTTCATCAACGTTCCTGTGGAATTATTTCCCATTTTTGTGGACTACCTGCCCATCCCGCATAACGAGTTGCACTGCTCGACAGGCGGTTATATCTTCAAGAGGATTTCCATGCAGGGCAACCAGATCGGCGGCCTTGCCGGCTTCGATTGTGCCGATCTCATTTCCCAGACCCAAAGCCTGGGCGGCGGTTTGGGTGCAGGCGATAATCGCATCCATAGGGGTCATCCCTAATTCGGTTACCATCAATTCGGGGATAAGAGCGTAATCTGCATAAAGCATATCCGTGACCCCGGCATCACTGCTGGCTGCGAAAGAAACGCCGTGATCCAAAAGTTTACGCCAGATTTGGTTGAGTTCAGCCCGTGGGGCACCTTCACCCCCTTGCTCGATGCGGCGGTAGTCGATCACATTGGTGGGTGAAACGATGATGCCCTGGGCGGCAATCGCCTGGGCAGCCTGGGGGTCAAAATCAAAACCCGCTTCCCCATTGAAGAAACTGCAATGCTCGATGCGTTGGATTCCGGCAGCAACACAATCGCGAATCCCCTGCGTGCCGTGAGCGTGCGCCGCGACAACCAGATTATGCTTTTCAGCGGTTTCGCGCAGGGCGGTTAGTTCTTCGATGCCATAATGACTCTCCCCAGGCTGCTCCCCACCCCCAGAGGTGGCCATCACTTTGATGAAATCTGCGCCGGCCTCGGCTTGTTGCTGGACGGCCTCCCGAATTTCATTGATCCCGCTGGCGATGCGACCAACCCGGTCGGCTCCGTGCCCGCCCGCGGGGACGATGGGATTGCCGCTGGTGAGAATACGCGGTCCCAGGATGGTGCCATCTTCAATGGCCTGACGCACTGGGAAAATGATCTCGTTGTGGGCCCCGCAATCACCCAGAGTGGTGATCCCAGCCCATAATGCGGACTGGGCATTGCCCACCGTCCGCAGGATAATTTCATAGGGGTCTTGCTCAGGGTCGTAGTAACCCTCAGGATTGGTGGGGTCCAGGGTAATATGGAGATGGGTGTCAATAAACCCAGGGAGGAGGTACCATCCTTCTGCATCAATTACATGCTGGGCCGATTGATCTTGCTCCCGGCCGATGAAGACTATCCGATCAGCGATGATACCAATATTAGCGCTCCTGGAGGGGGCACCGGTGCAATCAATGATCATGCCATTTTTGAGCAGAATATCTAGCATACTTTGCTTCCTTCCAATTCCTCAAGAACGTATTTCAAGGTGCTCATAAATCGCTGGTTTTCTTCCGGCCTGCCAATCGTGATCCGGATGGCATTCGGAAAATTATAGGGGTGTGCGGGGAGCACCAGGATACCCTGGCGCAGCATAGCCTGGCGGATTATTTCCGTATCCTGTTTGAGATCAACCAGCAAAATAAAACTGGATTGGGTGGGCAGATATGAAAGACCCAATTGATTGAACTGCTCGTAAAGATATTCTTTACCTTCCTGGTTGATGGTTCTGGTACTTTCAACATGGTCCACATCATCCAAAGCTGCACTGGCGGCCATGGTGGAAACTGTATTGTTGTAGAAAGGAATTTTTGTGCGGCGTAATATTTCGATAATCTCTCTTCTGGCAACCCCGTACCCGATCCGCAGCCCTGGCAAGGCATGCATTTTTGAGAACGTGCGGGTCATGATGACATTGTGACCATCCAGAATATATTGGGTTAGGTCGGGGAAATCTGGATCGTCAACATATTCCTGGCAGGCATGATCAAAAACCGCGACTACCGAAGGGGGGATTCTTACCATGAATTCATCCAGGGCATCCTGGGAGATGATCATGCCTGTGGGGTTATGGGGGTTTGCTAAGAATATCAACTTGGTACGATCTGAAATTTTTTCTGTGATCGACAAAATATCAAAGGAGTAGTCTGAATTCGTCTCAACAAAAACACACTCGCCACCATACATTCGGGTTACGACCTCAAACATGGGGAAAGCGTTACGTCTGATGATGGCCTGTCCGCCCCCAAACAAGAACACTTCTGCCACTATGTGCAAGACATCGCAGGAGCCATTGCCAACGATGATATTCTCTGCAACCAAGTTGGGATTGACATACTGCGCTAGTTGGTTCCGTAATTCGGTGAGATTATTCTCCGGGTAGGCGCCCACACCCTGTCCAGTCTGCCGGATGGCCTGTACCGCTTTTGACGAGGGGCCCAACGGATTCACGTTGGAAGCCAGATCTAGGATGCTTTCAAGCCCGTACTGCTCCTGGTATTCTTTGATAGATTTCCCTGGAGTATATTCGGGAGCAACAAGCAAATTAGGGTTGAGAACAAAATTATCCATCGGTGTTTATAGGCGCACAACTTTCCAACTCCTCTCCCAAAGGGAGGGGGCAGACCGTAGCCCAGCAAAGGTCAGGGTGAGGGGCGAACGCCAGTCAATTCGATGCACTACCTTTATTAGAGCGTGCCTTTCAACTCTTCGAGAGATTCTTTCAACATTGCAATCATACGTTGATTGTCTTCCATTCTGCCAACAGTGACACGAAAAGCATTGGGCATGTTAAAAGCGTGGCCCAGGCCAATAATCACGCCTCGTCGGAGCATGGCTTCAGCTAACGGACGCGTATCGCCTTTCAAGTCCACGACCAGGATGAAATAGGCTTCGGTGGGCAGATAGGTGAGGCCCAGTTTTTCAAACTCCTGATATAGGTAGTATTTGCCTTCTGCAGTCACCTGCAAGCTGCGCTGGACATGCTCGTCGTCGTCCAAAGCAGCAATTGCAGCCTTGGGAGCCACCAAACCGGTGTAGAACGGCAGCCGAGAACTGCTCATATATTGGATGATCTCTTTTTTAGCAACTCCATAACCAATGCGCATGGCGGCCAGACCATAGATCTTTGAGAAGGTGCGCGTGATCAAGACATTGCGACCTTCCAGAACATACCGGCTGACATCGGGAAACTCTTCGGTTCGGGCGTATTCTTCATAAGCGTGATCGAGGATGACCAGCACCGAGGGGGGCACTCGCTCTAAAAAGGCATCCAACTCCCCCTGAGTGAAGATCATCCCAGTGGGGTTATCCGGATTGGTCAGGGTAATCATCCGGGTGCGGTCGGTGATCTTATCCACGATGGACATCAGGTCAAAAGAATAATCGGGGTTAGTTTCCACGAAGACACTGTCGGCACCATACAGGGTGTTCAGCAAGGCGTACAATGGGAAGGCGTTGCGCCTGATAATTGCTTCACCACCCTGGTATAGAAATGCTTCGGCCGCCATCCGCAGCACATCCACCGAACCGTTGCCCAAAATGATATTCTCTGGGCTAAACTCAGACCCCACAGAATCTGCCAATAAGCCGCGCAGTTGCGCTACAGCACCGCCAATCCCAGAGTAGCGGTTGACTCCCACTACAGAACTTCTCACAGCTTCCATGGCGAGTGGAGAAGGGCCTAACGGGTTCTCATTAGAGCCAACATCTACAATGGTGTCCAGACCGTGCTCTGTGCGGATTTCTTCAGCTGTTTTTCCAGCCGGAATGGTGGGCATAGCCAGCCAATGCGGGTTCATCATAAATTTTTCTAAAGTCATTTTCATTCTCCTAAATTATCAACAAAAATTTGCGGGCGGCGGTGAATCCAGGGATTGGCTTCTTCTAACTGGCCTGCCAGCCGGAATAGGGTGGCCTCTGCGCCAAATCTACCCACCAGCTGCACACCGATGGGTAGTCCTTCGTGCTCCTGCAAGGGCAACGAGAGGGCGGGTTGGCCGGTCATATTGAATGGGGCGGTAAAAGCCGCGAAAGACAACAACTGGCGCATGGCTCCGGCGGCATCTAAATTGGGATTGTTGGCATCATAGACTCCCAACAAAGCAGGGGGCGTTGGGGTTGTTGGCGTCAGCAGTACATCATAGGATTGGAAAAATTTTCCCACCCGCCGGGTCACTCGATTCATCGTGGACAGGGCAGACAGCAAATCATGGGCCGTCATCTGCAACCCATATTGGTACATGGCCCAGGTGGTAGCCTCGAGTAATTCTTCTTGGGGAGGTTGGCCAACGCTCTGACTAAAATCAGCGATACTCGCCGACATGGAGGCTGCCCACAGGCGCAAGGTGGCTAATTCGAAAGTGGGGTAATCAAATTCAGGGAACGCCTGCGTAACCGTATGCCCTAATTCTTGCAACAACCTGGCGGTTGCTTCGACACCTGCGATACAAACGCCATCAACTTGGTCGTTCGACCAGGCTGCTGTGGTGAAGGCAATCTTGAGATTCCCCGGCGGGGTGGTCACTTCTTGCAGATAAGGAAGTTGGGGCCGTGGGATGATATATTTCTCACCAACACCCGGTCCTTCAACTTCATCCAGGAGAGCGGCGCTATCGCGTACGGTGCGAGAGACGGCGAACTCAGCCCCCAAACCGCTAATACCCTCATCGGCATCGGGGCCAATCGGAATTCGGCCGCGGGTGGGTTTCAGCCCCACCAGGCCGCAACAGGCGGCGGGCAAGCGGGTCGAACCGGCACCGTCATTGGCATGGGCCAGTGGGACGATCCCGGCGGCAACCGCGGCACACGAGCCACCGCTGGATCCACCGGGCATCCGAGTGGAGTCCCAAGGGTTTCGAGTTGGGCCGTTTAACAGGGGTTCAGTGGTGATGTTAAAACCAAACTCAGGGGTTGCTGTCCGCCCGAGGATGACTAATCCCGCCTGGCGGAAGCGGGTCATCAAGTCGGTATCATAAGATGCGGTATAACCGCCAAGGGCCTGAATCCACCGACTGCCCATATCACTGCGGATACCAGCGGCATGCAGAACCAAGTCTTTTATCAAAAAAGGTATCCCCCAAAAACGGCTATTAGATGGCAGAGAATTATCCAGTTGAATGCCATCCACTTCAAAAACTTCCAGGATAGCATTCAACTCAGGATTTAGTTGGTCAATCGCTGCAATAGCAATTTCGACTAACTCTGATGGTTTTACTTCTTTGCGGCTGATAAGATCCGCTAAACCCAGGGCGTCATAAGTAATATATTCATCGGATATCATTTTTCTTCAGCGTAAAGAAAACAAGCTGCTTGGTGTTCAGCGCCATTGATTGAATACAAGGGCGGATGTTGCCCTAAACATTTTTCCCAATGCTGCGGGCAGCGCGGGTAAAAGCGGCAGCCGCTATCAGCATGGGCCCGCAATTGTTCATCATCGGGCAAGCTGATCTCCGAATCCCATTTCTGATCTGGGTCAGGCACCGGGATCGAACCGATCAACTGCTGAACATAGGGGTGTTTGGGATTTTCAATGACTTCACCGTGCCCCCTAATTCAGCTATCGAGCCCTGGTAGAGCAGGATAAATATCATCACCAACCTGATAGGCGGTGCTCAAATCGTGGGTGATGTAAAGAAAAGAGATGCCATGCTCATCTCGCAAGCGCAGCATGATATCGAGGATCATCGCCCGCAGGGAAGCATCCACCATCGAGACAGGCTCATCGGCAACGATCAGATCAGGTTTGAGCAGATAGGCCCGGGCCACCATCATACGTTGACGCTGACCCGCCACTGAGCTGGTGCGGATATTTATGCAGCACCTCGTTGCCGTGCATCCCGACCACATTAAGGGCTTCCTCAATCAAGTCGCGGCCTCCGCGTTTATTTTTAGCCAGTTTGAAGTTCTTGATCACCAGATCGAAAATATGGCCCACCCGGTAAAAAGGATTGTAGACGCGCATATGGATCTTGAAAAACGGCCTGAACATGACGACGATAATCTAGTTTTGCTCATCGCGGGTCATGTTTGCTCAAATCATGTCCCTTGAAAATAATCTTGCCCCGAAGTCAAGCGGGGTAAAACCCAATATCAGATTCGCCAGGGTAGATTTTCCGCTGCCACTCTCTCCGGCGATGGTGATAATCTTGGCCGGTTTTGCCGGGATGGTCAGATTGAAGTCTTGCAAGGCAACCACTTTCTTCCCACCCTGCAAAAAACCGCCGCCATAGATTTTTGTGGCATTGTTAATTTCAAGTAAAGGCATCGTCATACTGCACCTTCCATTTCTTTTGCATACAGGTGACAGGCAACCTGGTGTCGGGGTCTGATTTCGTGTAATGGCGGCCTATCTGTCTGGCACATTTCCATCACATGCGGACATCGAAACTTGAAAGATACAGCCCGGGGGTGGGATTGCGCAAATCGTGAGTCAAGCCCTCGGTCAATTTCAAGGGTTTGCGTTCCTTAATCGAAGGGATGGACTCGATCAGGAATTGTGTGTAGGGGTGGAGAGGATCTTTGAGCGTGGCTTTCGACCGGGGCAATTTCTACCAGGTTTCCGGCATACATCACCGCAATGCGGTCGGCCATCTGGGCCATCAGGCCCATATCGTGACCGATCATAATCATGGAGACTCCCAAGCGTTCTTTGATATCGAGCAAAGTTTGGGCCACCACGCGTTGGACGATCACATCTAACGCGCTGGTGGGTTCATCGGCGATCACCAGGGTAGGATTGAGCACGATTGCCATCGCGATACAAACCCGCTGCTTCATGCCACCACTCAACTCATGCGGATACATTTGATAAGTACGGCTGGGCAACCCAACCAACGTAGCAAGTCAAGAATACGTTCTTTGAGAGCTGCTTTGGACTGTCTACCTTCATGGGTTTCAATGGCATCTCTGATCTGATCTTTGACCCGCATGGTTGGATTGAGCGAATTCATCGCCCCCTGGGGGACGAGTGCTATTTGTGTCCAACGAACTTTGCGAAGATCGCGATTGCTCAAGCTAACAATATCGGTTTCACCATTGAGCATGACCTGGCCGCCCATGATCCGCCCCGGAGGCTGCACCAATCGGAAAATCCCCATGGCGGCTGTCGTTTTACCGCAGCCCGATTCGCCTACCAGACCGACCAATTCACCTTGATATACCCTGAAGTGGATGCCATTGACCGCGATCACATCGCCTTCGGGGGTTTGATAATGAACGTGCAAATCTTGGACATCCAGAGCAATATCTTGATTTTCATTATCTTTTAGGGTTTCATCTCTCTGGTTGGTGATCATTGTTGTAATCCTCGCAGGCGTGGGTTGGCAATTTCATCCAGGCCAATCGTCATCAAGAACAAGGACATGAAAATCGTAACCAACATAACAATGGGGAAACCCCACCACCACCACATACCGCGCAAAATGGCCGAGGCGCGTAAAGCATTGCTGATGGTCATGCCCAGAGTGGGGATTCGGGTTGGGCCTAAGCCCAAAATCTCCAGGCCGGTTGCTGCCAGAATAGCGCCTGAGACCGTGCCTGTGAATGTCGCTGCCAGATAGGGTAGCAAGTTGGGCATGATTTCTTTGAACATAATGTCAATCGTAGACGCTCCCGAAAGCTGTGCCATTTGGACGTAACCACGCTCCCGCATGCTGAGCACCTGCGCCCGGATGATCCGCGTTGGCCCCGGCCAGGCGAACAATGCGATAACCAGGGCCATTGAGTTGATATCAAATTCGGCCACATAGCAGGCGATCACAATTAAAACTGTCAATCCCGGAATGGTCATCCAGGCATCGGATAAGATGCGGATAATATTATCGATCCAACCGCCCAAAAAACCGGCCGCAAAACCCAGGACGATCCCAGCCAAGGTGCCCAGAGATGCAGCAATCAAGCCAACTTTCAAGGAGCGGGGGGTGGCTACCAGTACCAATGCCAGCATCTCTCGCCCAGTGCTTTCTGATCCCAGAGGATATTCGGGTGATCCTTCTTTAAATCCTAGTGCCTTGTCGGCTTCGACCCATGACGGCACCATATTTATTGGGACAGAGCCAACTCGTGCCAATTCAGTATCCCAAAACAAAGGGCCGACAAATTCCATCAAGAGCATCAGGAAGAGCACCACGACACCTAACACCAATTTCCAATTCAACCAAGGCGACCGAAGAATGACCGTTATCCTTGAACTTTTCGGTTCTAAGACATTTGTGGCTGTCGTCATTATTAGCTCCTTTGGTATGTTATTCGGGGATCAATTACGGGATATGTCAGATCCAAGATCAGGACGGCAAGAGAAACCCCCACAATCACATAAAAAACAATCCCCTGAATCAAGGTGAAATCAGAATTGAGTATCCCGTAGTAAAGCAAATGCCCTATCCCAGGATAGGTAAAGATGATTTCCACCAAAACAGAACCACCCGCCAACGCGCCTAAAGCAACACCAAATGCGGTTACCTGTGGCAGAATGGCATTGCGTATGCCATAGCGTAAAAAAATGCGCATGGGCGTCAACCCTTTGGCATCGGCTAATATCATGTAATCTTCGCCGTCGGTGGTAATCATCATGCCGCGCATTCCCAACGCCCAACTGCCCATGCTGACCATGATGATCGAAAGAGCCGGTAAGAAGGCGTGTTTAATGACACTGCCGATAAATTCTAAATCCCAACCAGGGAGCAATCCGCGTGTATAGTTACCTGCATATGGAAACCAATCCAATGTAAAGGCGAAGAAAAACAACAGCATAATCCCAATCATATAGGCCGGGATAGAGGTAAAGGTTATTGAGATGGGCAGCAGCCAGCGGATCATTTTTGGTGTGCGCCGCCATGCCATCAGCGCGCCCACTGCATTCCCGATGATAAACGATAATACCAGTGCGACAAATAATAAGCCAACCGTCCAAGGCAGGCTGCGAGCGATCATATCGTCCACTCGGCTAGGGAAGAATGCTAGGGAATAACCTGTATTGAAAGTGGCTGCGTTGTATATATATTTGAAATACTGTACATAAACAGGGTCATTCAGGCCAAAACGCTCGCGGTAAGATTCGATCATTTGATCGGCATTCTCCACGTTCGTACCTTCGGTCAGCATGCGACCAATCATTGCTTGAACTGGGTCACCTGGCGCTAATCTGGGAACCATGAAAATTACTGTTGTGCCCAGCCACACGGTGAGAAAGAACATACCCAACCGTTTAATCACATATTCTTTCGTTAGACCACCCATAAGTATCTCCTTTACTTGAGGGCTGGCTGCCCTGAAAGGACCGCCAGCCCTCATCACATTATCGACTTCTCTAGCAGTTACAAAGGCCGAGTGATTAGGGGTTTACCGGCTCCAGGTTTTGTAAGATCACATGCGTAACCTGCCACCAGGTGGCCGGTGCAACATAGGGATTATCGGCGGTTGGCCAACCGGTCCAATACGTCTCGTCGAATGGCACGAGTTTGATCGCCTGTGCAATCGGCAACGCGGGCATATCGGCCAGCCAGTATTCCATGGCCTCGAGGAACAAGGTTTCCATTTCAGGGGAATCTGGAGGCGTGTTTGCCATCTGGGCTATCACAGCGCTATATGCTTCTGCATTTTCGCCACTCCATCGCTGGGTGTTGGCATAGAAGCCAGAGGAGGCTTCGCCCTCAGCGGGAAGATGACGGGTGCTGAAGGCATCCATCTTGGCCCACAGATCGTTAGCACCGCACACGAAGAAATAATAGGTATCGAAACCTGCACTGGTCAGATTTTCAATAAAGGCCGGGATGGGCTGAATATCTTGAACGGCATTGATACCAACAGACTGGAACTGCTCTACCAACAAAGATACTGCGCTATTCATCTCAGTGGCATCGAAGTTGGCAATACTCATGGTCAATTCCTGGCCATCCTTCTCATAATAGCCAGTTTCGGCGTTCATGACGTATCCCTTGCTCTCGAATATTGCCTTAGCAGCATCTGGATCGTAATTATCCAGGGGATATTTGTCATAAAGTCCAGAATCCAATGCGGCATTCACATATGAATTGAAAGCATTGTAAGCAGGTAGCCAGTGAGGTGAGGCTGAAGATGTGCCTTCATAAGCGATTTCAATGATCTGAGCACGGTCAATGGCTTGATTAACAGCCAGGCGCATATCCAGATCATTCCATGGCTCGCGGGTCAGATTGAAGTGGAAATTGCGAGAACAGGGATCGATCCATGCATAAGGCAAATCGGCGTGCCAGGCAATAGTGGTGCCGGTCATCTGCTTCAAGGCCAGATATGAACCCAAGTTGACGCCCATCAGGCTGTCCAGTTCGGCACGGGCCATGGCGGCGGTGCGGGTTTCTTCAGAACCGTACGCAACCCAGACCAATTTCTCAGGTGCAGGTAGCTTGAAACCGGCATCGGCTCCCCACCAGTTATCATTGCGAACATAGGTGATTTCAGATTTCACTGACCGTATCCAGCAGGTAAGGGCCTGAGAAGACCGGCCAGCCCTGGTCGGGATCATAGTTAGTAAAAGTAGTGGGATCCTGTCCTTCCCAGATGTGTTGGGGAACAATGAAGAAGGATGAAACAGTTGTCACGACGAAATTTGTGATAACCAAAACGATAATCAGTCTCAGTGAGGGTAAACTGAAGGGTAAGATCATCAACTTTTTCGACACTATCAACATTGTCAAATGCAGGCATACTCATCAGATCTACAGTTGCCATACCCATTTCGACTGTGAAGAGGAAGTCGTCGGCATCCAGCGTTTCGCCATCGCTCCACTTGATGCCTTCTTTAAGTTTGATCGTCCAAACGGTGGCATCTTCATTGGATGTGATGCTTTCACCCAACCATGGAATGATTTCGCCATCGGGGCTTTCGATGTTGAGAATAAACAGAGGCTCAATCATGGCCTGGAAGAAGCCATGTTCCACACGGCGACCAGCTGCAAAGGGATTCCACAATTCGGGATCGGCGATTGAGCCCTCATCGATATCAAAGATGACGGTCTTGCGGCGTTCGAGTTCCGCTTCGTCAACAGGCTCGACTTCAACTTCCACTTCAACGGGGACCTCAACTGTTACGATAGTCTCTATTTCTTTTACTTCGCCGTCGACTTCAACGGTTTCTACAACGACAACCGTTTCGATAATAGTTTGTGGTTCGCTGGGTGAGCAGGCTGATATTGACAGAGCGATTCCTATCAATAGAACTAAAACAAAAAACGATTTTTTAAACATTTTTTCTCCTCCAAAAAGGAATCAGGTTAATTTGAATAAACGGGAACGGATATTTATATTTTTATCTGGTTAACTACCACCTCCTTGCAAAAGTTGAGAAACAGTCTATAGCTGAGGTAAAACACTTTGTGCAAATGCTTCAAGTCTAGGAAAATCGTCAACATCATTCCATTGCAGCATGACTTTTTGAACGCCGACTTCTTCAAGTTGGCCAAGTTGATCAATAATTTGATTGGCTGTTCCGGCAAGTAGACCGCGTTCCAGGAAATCTGAAGCAGACTTGCCATTGAGTTGGTTTTCAAAATCAGCTTGATTTAATCCAAAGATCAAGCCTTTCATCTGCGACCTAACCACTGATTTCCTGGGACGGTTGATCTTATCGAGCAAATTATCGAGTGTTTGATTAAGATTTGAAAATTGAGTTGGGGTTCTGTAGATCGCATTCCACTCATCCGCAAATTGGGCTGCGAAAGGCAGAACTTTCTTTGGGCCGTTACCGCCGATCAGAATGGGTGGCCCACTTTTTCTATAAGGTTTTGGCAGCAAGACAGCATTCTGCAATTGATAGAAACGACCATCCAAAGATTGCGGGAGTTCTTTTTGTAAAAGCTGAGTAATCACCTGCAAACCTTCTTCAAAGCGGGCAAATCGATTATCCATATCCAATAATTCAAAGCCAAACATCTGGTGTTCTCGTGCTCCCCCACCCCAACCAGCACCCACTCCCAAAACAAGCCTGCCCCTCGATAGAGCATCAACATCTTTGGCCATCCGGGCAGTATGAACTGGGTGCCGAAATGAAACCGGCGTTACCAGGGGACCAAACTCAATCCGCTGGGTGTTGCAGGCTAACCAGGTTAGCGAAGTCCATAATTCAAGTGAATCTTGGTCAGGTGGGTCAGCATCTAAAAAATGATCAGAGCGATACAACCCACTAAATCCCAGAGCTTCAACCGCGGGAACAAAACGCTGCCAGCGGTCCCAGGTTAACCCTCGTTGCCCTTCAATTGTGATCGCAACCCGCATGAGTAATCCTATTTGTCCAATTATCCTTTGTTTTTTTCTTGGCGATACAATTTTGGCAAAGCTAGAATATACGAAATCACGGCCCAACTCAACATCGCTTTTATAAAAGACCAAACATCAATCGCATCCATACGAACTTTGGCAGGCATGGTGGATTCAGGATGACTGTGGATGATCAAGTACTCGTCTTTGCGTTCGATCTTGCCGATTACAAAGTCCATTTTGACAAGCTTACTGGCAACTTTCATGTCAATCCTTCCTTAATCTTCCCAACTCTTGAGCATAGCGGATGCGCTTTTCGAAAAGTTTGGGCATATCTTCAACGGATAGACCATCAGGGGGAGTAAATTGTCCGCGTCCGTAAAGGGTATTCAACACTTGTTTGGCGCCTTCCATCTTTTGGGCAAGGTTCCGCGGTGGATTTCCGGGCGGGAATAAATTGGGAGGATAAATGGGGTTTTCATACATCTCGCGAAAACCTTCGGTACGGACGTCGATCCACATGTTATGGTTGGCGATGGTGCGATGTTCGCGCAAGCTCTCGATATCGATAGTAGCAGCAATGATTTGCTCTTCAGGATAGGGAGCATAACGCATCACCATGCCGGTGTAATCCATGATAAAAGAATGGCCAGGGCAGAAGGCTTTAGGGTAGTAGTCATAATGAACTTTGCCCCAATTGGAACCGAGGAGATAACACATATTGTCGTGGGCGCGTGTCCGACGGGTAAACATCCAGAAATCCCAAGGTTCACTGACCCCTTCAACTTCTTGGATCGCACCTGGATGACAGATAACCTCGACCCCGTTATATCCCAGCGCACGGGAAACTTCTGGCGTAGCGCCGTCGTGACAGGTCATGGTGCCTAGTTTTCCAATTTCGGTATCGACAACGGGGAAACGAGTTTTGATGGAATCGCCGAAAACTCGATTGTAATCATCTAACATATCGTGAGGGCTAGTGCCTAATCCAATAGATGCCGGGATATGCCATTTGTGATAACGCAAAATCACCTTACCATCCGGGCCGATGATAAAGGCGGTGTTGAACCAGCGGTCAGGAAACTCAGGAACTTGCTCCACAACACCACCCCCGGCGATATAAATGCCGTATTCTTTGCATTTTTCACCGAGAACATCCAATTCCGGTCCAGGAATTGTGATCGCTTTTTTCATAAAAGCTTCTAGACCATCTTCACCTTTACCTGGTGTAGTAACACCTTGCAAGAAATATTCGGGGAAAACTACAAGTCGAACAGGGCGTTCGTAAAAATAACCCACACCAAAGTCAATCAATTTGGTGTAGTGCTCTAAATTTCGGTAAATGTCTTCACGTTCTTCAGCAACATATACTTCGGGCTGAACGACTAAGGCGGTGTATTTTTCGATTTTTTTTGTCATGATCAATCCATTCACTCGTGAGATCAAAAAACTGGAAATACGTGTATTTCCAGTTTTTTATATTTATTAGAAATCAAATTCATCTTCTGCTTCGTCACGCATACCAAATTCTTTTAGCATTTCAACTGCAGTGACTGTGCCCATAGCGGTAATTCCATTCCCTGGATGTGTGCAGGGACCGGTCATCCACAATTTTTTGATCGGCGAACGATGTTGGGAGTAACCAGGGAAGGGGCGGAAATACCCCATTTGGGCCTGGGTGCGTTCACCACCTGTAGTAGTGCCGTCCACCAGAGACCAGTTATCTTGTGCTAAACTTTCAGCGTGATCGATATACTCGGCCAAGATATTTTCTCGGCCCATATTGGTGGTGTGGGCCTGCAAAATCGGAAGCATGACTTCATCGGTGTACTCTTTGGCTAATTCGTCCGTCCAGCGGCTGCCGTCTTGCAGTTTGTTGGAGACGAAGGTATCCATAATAAGCGTGTGTTTTCCGTCCGGAGCACGGCTGGGATCGTGGAGGGTCCAGCAAGCTGTCCACAAAAATGGGTTGGTCGGCGGGATATTCAAGCCAATCTCAGCATATTGTTTTTCGATGTCTTCCATGGATCCGAAAATACGCTGGAAGGAAGTTTTGCTCATATCCGCACCATTTTTAAATTGAGGGGCTTCATTGAGGGCATAATGAGCACGTACGATGCTGACCTTCCCAAACGAGAAGTTATCAACCATGCGTAAGAACTTCGGTGCCAAGTGGCCGGGATCAATGCATTTTCGGAAGGTCTGCCGAACATCCAGACTGCTGACCACCGCTTTTGAAGCAGAGAACTCCTGTCCATCTTCCAATCGGATACCTTTGCACTCACCGTCAGAGACGATAAACTCGTTAACGGTAGCATTTGTCATCACTTTGCCACCGTGGGCTTCGATATATTTTGCCAGGGCGATTGGCATTTTATCCGTACCACCCTTGGGAATAGATTCACCAAAATAGTGAATGGCGGGGATCATCACATAAAAGGATTGGCCAACACCTTCCTGGAAAGGCCAGTTTTGAGGGGCCATCGCCCAGCCTAAAATCATAGACTGCACAATGGGGTGTTTGAAGTTTTCTTTGACCCAGGCTTTGGGGCTGAGGCGATAATTTCGCAACATTTCCAAACCGGCTTCACTGTTTTCCATAACAGATGTCATTAGGCTTGGGGGTTGAGGAAGACTAAAAAGATTTGAAACCACCCCATCTTTGATCTCCAAGAAACCATCATAAATTTCCCGATATCGTTTGGCATCTTCTGGTGAATATTGGGCAATACTTTCCACGGTTTTATCAACATCCAGATAAACAATAATGCCAGGGCCTTCGTGATAGGGATGTCCCGTAATATGATCGTCAGCCCAAAGATATTCAAGACCATATTGTTCCAACTCAGGGAGAATTTTTTTGTATTCAGGGTTGAGATGAATCCAAACATGGGATGACCCAAACATATCGTGGCGAAAACCGGGCAGGGTCACTTCGCGAGTTGCCACACAACCCCCCAAGCCAGGGATTTCTCTCAGTTACCAAAACCGATAATCCTTCCCGCGCCAAAACTGCGCCGCAGGCCAGCCCATTATGCCCACCCCCGGCAATGATTACGTCGAAATCGTGATTTGTCATTTTTTATCCTTTGTGATAGTTTCGATGGAAATTAGAATTAGAAATTATGCTCTTTAAATAGAAGGCGGTGTTTTCGCAAACACCATGATGACATCGTCTTCGCCAATGTTTTTGTTGCGATGAGGAAGATTACTGCTGTGATAGATAGAATCACCTGGTCCTAAGATAAATTTTTCGTCACCAACCCAAGTCTCAAGTTGCCCTTGTAAAATGATGCCACATTCTTCACCCTCATGGATAAACGGTTCTGCACCGCTATCTGTCCCCGGAGGCATCACAATCCACATCATCTGAATAGCCCCTCGCAAGTCAGGAGATAACAATTCATTGACGATCTGCGTTTCTGGGTAAATCGAGTTTTTTTCGTCGATCTGAACGGACAACTTTCACCCCACTTGGTTTGATCTCTTCAACTATTCGTGTAATTCTGCGAATTTGGTTCTGTAAAAAAAGATGATGTAGATACCCCTAAAGAATTCTGCAATGGCATAAAGCGTTGTGACAGATGGTGTGGCTTGGTCGCGCTCAATTTGGCTAAGAAAAGAGGGAGAGAGATTGCAACTTTCAGCCATTTGAACCAAAGTCAACTGCTGGGCTTTGCGTTGTTTTCGGATTTTCTTGCCAAGAGATTTTTTGGTAGACATCATTGAAACCTCAACTGGGAAATTTCAACCACAAGAGAATTTACCGTCCATTATTTTGATTGTATCAAAATAATGGGGTGATATACAATGATTTTAAGCTTAAATTTCAGTGACATCCAACAATAATGTATATATATCAAATTTTTGACTAGGTTTCAGTACGTACAAAAAAGCCTGGATTTGTTTCCAGGGTTTGAGAATGCTATTAATTTCCAGAGTTCAGAATGATGGGGGGGTTATGGCAACCACAATAATTACATCGTCATCCCCTACATTTCTACTGCGATGTGGGATGGTGCTTTTTTGATATATCGAATCACCTGGCCCCAAAATATAATGTTCATCCCCAGCCCAAATTTCGACTGTTCCTTGCAAAACAACCCCACATTCTTCACCCTCATGTACCAAAGATTCGCGACCTGTACTAGATCCTGGAGGCATGATTACATACATCATTTGGATAGCTCGGTTCAGATCGGGTGATAGTAATTCATTTTGGATACCAGATCCAGGATACATTAAAGTCTTTCGAGCATTGGAGCGCACGACAAAAGCAGCAGGTTCTTTCTGGTTTTCTACGGGAAGGCTTGATGGCATATCACCCGGTTTTGCAAAGAAAGATGCTACTGTCACACCCAGTGCGATCGCAATCTCGTGAAGAGTAGAGATTGAGGGGTTCGCTTGGTCACGCTCAATCTGGCTTAAAAAGGATGTGGATATTTCGCATTTCTCAGCAAGCTCAACAAGGCGCAGTTTTAATTCCTTGCGTCTTTGACGAATTCGCATACCCAGTGATTGATTAAGTTCCTTTTCGTTTTTCTCTATCTGATCCATTTTTTGAACCTTTGCATTGCAAGATATTTATTATTGTACGATGCACAATGAATCTTGTCACGGTTAGAGATTAATATCTGTCTGACCACATTGGTTAATGCTATTGCACATAACAGACCTTGACTTTTTTTGTGACCCCCACCTAAGGTTGATTTTCGGTAAAATTGGTATTAAACCCATAGGTGAGAGTGAATCCGGGAAATATATGGAGCCGCTGACTGATTATCAAATGACAAAAAGTAAAATTTACTTGTGTGCAATAGCATAGGGTGTTATGTGGTAGCTAGTATTACAAAACTTTTTATCTAACGAGTTCACAAATCGAAAAGGACCGGTAATCGACCTATTTTTCTTATCACAAAATCTGTTGTGATGTTCTTGTTTCGTTTCATAGGGAGCACTAAAAGGTTGTTGGTTAAGCGACTACAGGTAAAACCCTGCTGCTACGTTTAGCAACAATCGGCTCCCAGTGTTGACCAAGCCATGCGGCTCTCGCTTTGGCTGTATAGACCGCGCCAGCTTTAGTCCAACGTGCACCCGCTTCCTTGAGGCGTAATTCTCCAAGTCGTTTGGCGGCGCTTTCTATGGTTCCACTGCCGATAAAATAGCCTTCTTTGCGAAAACGAGCATAATCCATACGGTCGATGTTGTTGGTGTAGAAGGTAACCGCAGCACGAGCGACCTTTGAGGTGGCTGGTTGGTCTATGAACCGCTCACATTCCGTGATCAGGGGCTGAATCCGTCCTTCCCACAACCAGGCTTTGGTTTTCTCTAGCCACTGATCGTAATCATCACTCTCAACTTCAAAGGCTTCATCTGCGATTTTGTAGAGATATTGCGAAGCGTGATACCCATCCAGAATTTGGGTGGCATCCGGATAATAGCGTGCCACCATATGCCAGATCCAGCTTGCACCATCTCCGATAAACACCCGTTCTGCATAGAAATCGGCCTGACGCTGACATCCGGTGGCCCAAAAAAGTTGGCCGAATTCTTCGGGTTCCAGTTTGTCGCAGTGATAGCTGATATTTTCAGCTTGGAGATTGTTTTGTTGACCCACCGCCCTCTCCCGAGGTCTTTTGGCGGAGTAGCGGGTCATTTCTACCACGTTGTACCAGGCTAAAGCCTGGAACTCTTTCCACCCCTCCAGCAATGGTGCCATGAACCCAGCGACAGAACCATACATGCGTCCTTGGCGGACTGCTTTGGCTGCTCTTTGCCGTTTTTGCAGCCAGTTTTCAGCATGACTTTGTCGGATCAGTTCCTGTTCGATTTCATCTTGTAGGGCTTCAAACAGCTCGGTTTCTTTCCGCACCGTTTATCGCTGACTTCGAAATAATAGAAATTTCTCTACTTGCTTGGCAGCTTCTTCAAAAGGTGTACTCACGCCTTCTAAGGCTAAGAGCTCCGCCAAACTCGGACTCACTTGCCCTGCTGAAAATCCCATCTTTTGATCCAGCCTAGCAAACCCTTTTACTTCCCGTTCTTTGGCATTCTGGTAGCGATAATAGCGTCGCTCTATGCGGATCTTGCCAAACACGCTCCAGATCACCGCCGGTCGATAGGATTGAAAATAATAATCCTTTTTGCTGGTTGATGCTTTGGCCTCCTCGTGCATGGCCTCATCTGCCTCCTCTAAAAAGGTACCTAATCCGGCTACTCCGATTTGCCGTTGTAATTCGCGCAGCCCGTTTTCGACTGCAGACAAATTGTCTGCTGCACTATATCCGCAGCGCTTCATCTCATCGGCCACCGCTTTTCCTAGCGCCTGGATCTTTTTTGTGCTAAACTCCACTTTGAGCCTCCGGTTAGTTTGGTTGTTTTTCTGTACCCCCATACTAACAGGTAGGCTCACTTCTTTTCAAACCTTTTCCAACAACCTTTTAGTGCTCCCCGATGAAGTAATTGCACACTACGGGCTGTGTTTTGTGGTAAGATAATCATGATTATAATATTCCTGTTTGTCTTACGGAGAAGTTGCCATGTTCGTGAATCGCATCTCTGAATTAGCGTTACTGGAAAAACATTACAATTCTAACCGTGCTGAGCTATTCGTTTTGTATGGTCGACGCCGTGTCGGCAAAACAGAATTACTGACTCATTTTTGTGAGGACAAACGCCATATTTTCTTCGTAGCGGACCAGGTTCCAGAGCAATCTCTGAGAGCCAACCTATCGGCAGCAATCAATGACATTATTTTTGGCCCAGGAAAGGTGAGCGCTGTCTACAATTCTTGGGATGATCTTTTCAATACACTTGCCCAACAAGCGCAATCCGAACGGCTCATTGTTGTGATTGATGAATTTCCCTACCTGATTACTGCTTACCCACCATTGGGATCAATCCTGCAGCGCATTTGGGATCACTCTTTCAAAAACAGTCAAATCATGCTTATCCTGAATGGATCTTATATCGGCATGATGGAAGAGACCATCCTGGGGTACGAAGCCCCTTTGTATGGGCGGAGAACAGCACAATATTTATTAGAACCGCTCGATTTTTTGGATGCTCAACAATTTTTCCTGCCATATGATCCCGATGATCGTCTAAGAACTTATGCCATATATGGCGGTACTCCCGCCTATCTACAGACCATCAACCCCAACTTACCGCTTGAAGAAAATATCCTGGAAGGAATTCTGGAACGGGGATCCGCTCTCTACGATGAAGTGCGCTTCATTTTGCAACAGGAACTTCGTGAACCCCGGAATTATTTTGCTATTATGCAGGCAATCGCATCTGGCAATACTAGGCAGAATGAAATCAAACTGGACAGCGGTTTAGATAATATCGCCCCTTACCTGGAAACCCTGCGCGAGCTTCATCTGGTTGAGAGAATTGTTCCAGTTACTGAAACGAAACCTCACAAAAGCCGTCGGGGGATGTATCGTCTCAAGGACAATTATGTGCGCTTTTGGTTCAAGTTTATCCTGCCAAATCGTTCCCAGTTGGAGCGTGGAGCCAGTCAAATTGTTTACGATACTGCTATTCGCCAGGAACTCGACCTATTCACTTCAGTGATCTTTGAGCAGGTCTGTTACCAATATTTTTGGCGAAAAGGATTAGATGGCGAATTGTCTTTTGTTCCTCAGAAAATCGGAGGATGGTGGAAGGCAAATCAGGAAGTAGACCTGGTTTTGTTAGGTGAAAAACAGATGATGATGGTAGAGTGTAAGTGGAGTAAGAGACCCGTTGGAATGGATATATTTCGAAATCTAGTATCAAAAACCAGAGATGTACTGAATGATGCCGGCCATCACGCAACCTCATATGCGTTTTGTTCGCGATCGGGTTTTACAGACCATTTGATGAAATTAGCCAGAGAACGGGAAGACATTTTACTTTACTCTTGGGGAAACATGGTTTAGTTGAGCAATGAGCAACTTGGTCATCTTGTTCTTACGCCACCAGCAGATGGACGCAACTATTCGGAAGTTTTTAGAGTAAAACCAGCCCAAGAGAAAGCTAGAAAGAGCTTTGGAGAATTACCCAAAATTATTATTTGGCTAAATTCTTGTAGGGACGAGGTATTTGCATACTACGGGCACGATCCAAAAACTGCTTGAAAGTTATTCTCAACACCAGGTCGAACTGACTGACCATGTTTTTAGAAATACACTCAACCATACTGTTTAGACAGTCAGGTCTGATACCCCTATGAGCGGGGGTGTTTCACCCTTGCTGTCTTGATCATACACAATTGATCGAGTACAATTGTGTACGATCATTTTAAAAACCGAGGCAGCAAATGACCAAACAACCCCGCCACCGACCTATTCGAAAATTTGAGAACGCCAAACGACTGATCCTGGAATGTGAATTGGAGGCATGTCCCCACTGCGGGGAAACCTTGAGACCGCGCAACACCTGGCACATGCGAAAGACCGTGCAGACCTTGGAAGGACCGGTGTTCATCGGTGGGAAAACCAAAGAGTGTGTCAATCAGAAATGCAGCCATACGGACAAGCACTACTATGCCAGCCAGGCGTCCTTGATCAGCCTACCGAAAAGCACGTATGGCTTGGATGTGCTCGCCTACATCGGCTGGCAGCATGAACACGAACATAAGCAGCTGGTGGAAATCCAACGGGAATTGAATGCCCGCGGGATCTTGATCAACGAGCGCAACACCGGCAAGTTGTATCGGCAATTCCTGGCCTTCCTAGGGGCGATGAGCGCTCGGACGGAAAAGAGACTGGAAAAAGCGGTCGCGGAACACGGGGGTTTGATCTGGGCGTTGGCTGCGCTGCAGCCCGAAGGGCACGGCACCTTGTTGTACGTGCTGTATGAAGTCTTGAGCAACACGCCCGTGGCTGCTGTTCAGTTGGACCATGCCAAGACCCGTGAATTGGTCGCGTGGCTGGCACCCTATCAAACACTCCCATATCCGGTCCTGGCGACCTTATCGGATGGGGAAAAAGCGATCATTGAAGCCTTGGAAACCTGTTGGCCAGCAGCACCCCGCCAGCGCTGCCACGGTGTCCCGATTTTTGCGGGAGGCTCATTTTCTCAACAATCTGGCCGCTCCAGCCCTGGTCTATGATGCTGAACTTCGTAATTGGATGCGCCCAGACCTGGGTGGGCTGCCCAAAGCACCTGAAGATCCCCTTTTTTAGCTCCAGACCCTGAACGCCACCAAATTGAAAAACAGCTCCGCAGGGCCATTCGCGCTGCGGTCAACCGCAGCACCCGCAAACCGTTCGCTTGGGGTGGTCTGGCGGGCTATCAGCAACTGGAAGCCATCGACCAAGCTTTGATCCAATTGATCACTGTGGATCCAGCGTCAACCTATTTCCAACAACTCTCTAAGCAAGTCAGGCGTGCACTCGACAAAAATCGTACCTTGGCCAAAAACGTCCAGGAGGCGCATCAGTGGTTGCGACAGATTGCGGCTGTCTTACGTTATCCCCCGCAATCGTGCGCTGACGGTTCCCTCAGCAGCCCGCAAGTTGCCCGAGAGATGCAAGACCTGCTTCAGCGTTTCACGCCAGACCCCAAGTATCAGCGTCCCCAGCGTGCGATCAAGCATAAACTCCAATACACCTGGAACCTGTATGGGCCAGATCTTCTCCACACCTTTGATATTCCCGGCTTACCTCCGGATAACTTACAAATTGAGAGCCTATTTGGACGGCTTCGCCGCCATCAGCGGCGCGTCAGTGGTCGCAAATCGACGCGTCCACTGCGGGAATTTGGGCACTATCAAGTGCTTTTCTCCGCCGAGAGCCAAGCTGATTTACTCCATCATCTCCGCACTGTGCCCGTCGATGTCTATCGCAAGCATCGAAAACAACTGGAAAACGCCGAAACTACGCGCCGGTTTATGCACTGCCTCCATCGCAATGCAGAGGATACCTTACAACGCTTGGTGAATTCTTATGCTAACCTTTCTACTCAGCCAAAACACGATGAGTGTAGCATTTAGACAGTACGGGGGTGTTTCAACTCAACACCCCCGTATGTATGGCGCCCCCGCTGCGAACTCGAACGCAGAACCGTCGGATTAGAAGTCCGGTGCTCTATCCATTGAGCTACGGGGGCTTTTGATCATTATTGGACACATTCAGGGCAAGGACGAATCCCTTTATATACGCGCACACCGGAAACCGTTCTAAGAATGGTCATCGGCGGGCGGTTGAGGCGCTCACCAAGTTCTGTTGGTGTCATAGCAGAATTTCCATTAGCAAGCAGAATTCGAAAAATAGACTCAACCAGCGTGGTTCGGGCAGTAATGAAATCTTCGTTTTTGGCAGCATAATTGATGAGGGTGTGCTGCAATCCATCAACTCGCTGCACTTCAGCGGTTTCTGGATCAATCCAATCGACTTCTTCATCATCTGCGTCCGCAAAAGCCTGCTGATATTCTGGCGGCAGACAACTTCGCAAATGTACTCGCCACTCACGATCCGTCTGTTGCCACCATTCGAAATCTATATGGAAAGGTGTATTTACGGTTGGTTTGACCAGGCTATAGCGCTTAACTTCGACCACCTCAATGCTCCTATTTAGGCTAGGATTGCGCAGATACACAAAAAAAACCGGGCAGGAATTTGCGCTGCGCAATACTCGTTATTTCATCTCTGAATCATTAAAACGGAAATGCAGATCGCCTACGTGCTCGAACCAGGGACGCGAAGCTAATAGCGCCATAATAGGTCCTGGTGGGCAGCGGCGCAACAAATTGACAGCGGCATATAGTTCACTCGCATGCACATGTCCTTGGGTATTCAGTTTCGTTAATTCGCGTGCCATATTGACAACTGTGCGCTCAAAGGGCGGCTCTTCTTTCTTCCGCAATTCCCAGGCATTGTCTACCATTTCCATATCGGGGACCGCAATAGCAAGCCGCTCATCGTATTTCGCAGCTACAATCTGTTTAAGGGTAGCAAACACTACGCCGCCATCGGTACCCACTAAAACCGTTCGAACCCAATCTCTGCGAGATCGTTGGGCATCAACTTTAACAATTACTTCTCCAGTTTCCTTCCCAGGTCGGATGCGAACAACACTTCCGGGCATCAACTCATGTTCACGATACCAGGCCTGCAATCCAAAAACATAACCCTCTTCCCGAGCTACCCAACCAGAGAACTTTTCACCGGTATCCCCATCAACTAAGATAAATCGAATGCGGGGCGTTTCGTAGGCTGTGGGGAAATACGAACTCACACGCGGGGTCAATGGCAGAGTACCAGCCCGCCAGTGTGGATAAAGCAAGGGTATGGCAATCTCCTTCCCAACTGACGAGACTGGAACTTTCGGGGAAAGTTCATCATCCAAAATTTCTTCTAATTCCAACATCTCGGAAGTTAAAAGATCACGGTCATAATCGATTTCGTTATAACGTAATGTAAATGGTGTTTCTTGAACTCCTTGGGGCTCTAAACGTTTAAGGTACCAAGAAATCTCACCCGCCGGACCAACTTCATCAAATCGGACATCTTCCTGCAAAGCTAAATCAATTGAGAATTCCACGAGCTTAGGATTTTCATCCACGGCTAAATCAAGTTGTTCCAATAAAGCGGAAGTCGGTAATGGGCCACCCCCTTCCATATCTAACAAAGCCTCAGCCAGGTTGAGATGTCCGGTGTTCACATTTACCAATAAAGCTCGAGGGAACCATTTAAAGGCGATGCGCACAAAATCTGGATTGGCGAATAAACCTTCCTCCAGGCGCGAGATCAGCAGATCACCATGCTGAGCCAATACAAACTCGACGGTGGGAATATTATTCCCTTCTACGTCGGGTGGATCATTAAGAATATGGCCGTCAAAACCAGCAGCAAATTCTTTTTCCTCGCCATCCTCAAATTGAACTTTTATAACTTCGAAATCGCCGTGATCAGGATTCCAGCCTGAGCGTTTCTCCTTTACTTTTCCCGGGCGCCATCCCAAAGCAGGGAAGACCAATTCTTGCTTTTCTGCGTACTTCTCTTTCGGCAGGTAAACTTCGCCACCCGAAAGGCGTTGCTGCTCCGCAGCCTTTATTTCCCGTTGAATTCGTTCTTCAATTAGAACGGCAATCATCGCTTGAGGAGTAAGCGGTGTTTCTAACTCCAGCAAATGAGTATAGATGAATTCGATATCGTCTTCCTGTAATTCAAAATCATCCCAGTAGTTTTCTTGTAGTGAAAATGTAGCTAATACCATACACGCCTCTTACTTAGATTATTTACGGTTAAGATTTGCGTTTAACCGGCTAATATTATACTCTACCCTGATTATGATTCAAACATCTTTTTGAGGCCTCTTTGGGAATCTCCATAAAAAAGGAAAATGTTATGAAAGAGCAATCCTGGAAAACCGTTATCACAGTTCAAGGGGAACTTCAAGCCGAAGTATTGCGTGGCCTATTGGAGGCTCAGGAGATTCCGGTGCACCTTTCACAAGAAGGAGTGGCGCGAGCTTATGGACTGGGTGTTGGTCCGTTATCTGAAGTTGATATTCTCGTTCCCGAAAAATTTTTTCAAGCAGCCCAAAATGTGATCAAAAAATACCAGGCCGGCGACTTTGAAGAAATGGGAAACCAACTTGAGAATGATGAATTGGACTCCTAGGGAAACTCACGCGCTAACCACTGCAACGGATCAACCTGTACTCCGCCGACAATTACTTCCCAGTGCAAATGGGGGCCAGAAACGCTGTCCGGTTTCACCAACACGTCCGATCAACTGACCTTTCTCGACCCAATCTCCAACTTCTACCAAAAATTCAGTTTGGTGGGCATAAGCTGTAAAAACACCCCAGCCATGATCGATTACGGTGGCGTTACCACGTACAATCAAACTTTCCCTTAACACAACTCGCCCGGCTGCGGCCGCATAAATATCATCACCAATGGCTCCGCAAAAATCTAACCCTGTATGGAAAAAGTCATATGCACTGCCATTATAAGATCGGCGATGCCCAAACCGGGAGGGGTAACAATCGCTGAGATGTGCCGGAACCGGTACAGCAAAAACTCCACTCCAATATTTCTCGGGGGTGATTTCATCCACCACATCGGCCCACTGTAAATCTTCGGGCGTAGTGTTTTCCACGTTTACAGTTTCAGAATTGACCACGAGAGGCGGATCGTAAGGATAGCCACCATCGCGCACGTAAACCGCCTGCGAAAAAGCAAAATCTGTGCCATCAGCTAAGGTGCCCGATAATTCAAGTGGGTAATAACCCGGATCAAGCATCACATGTAGGCCCTGCAAAGCTGCCCAGGTACCGTCTTCATCCTGGAGGAAATTTAGGGGGCGGTCAGTCATTGCTCCAGACAGAGAAATATCACCTCGGGCTGAAAGTTTAACCGAGATTGTCTGGCCTTGAATAACGGGCAAATCATCAGCGATCGCAAATGTAATATTTTCAGGCAATGCACCTGGACCAGTCTCATCACCAGGAAGGTGGAGGGTATCGCCTGGGAGGGCCACCCAACTGGAGGGTAATTCGTTCCCAGACATCAAGCTCCAGGGACTGAGCCCTAGAGTGATAGCCACCTCCAAAAGGGATTGCCCAGACTTGACTGTCACCCGATCTCCCACTGGTTCAAATGATTCCTGCCCATCCTCGGGGTCAAGAATAATCAGTGAAGCCCCTGCTGCCGCAGATTCAGGAGTCGTATACTTGTTTAAACGAACCATCATTTCAAATGGAATTTCATAACGGCGGTTCAAACTCCACAAGGATTCACCAAAGGGAATCTCATGCGTGGTCAGCACCCCCTGCAATCCTTCTAATCCCGGAATCACCAGCCGCATGCTGACAGCCAACTGGTTCGGATCACTGAGGCCATTTTGGGCTGCAAGATCGTCCATCGAAACCCCGAAACGCTGAGCAATTCCCCAAAGATTATCGCCCGGCTGTACGATATAGACCGGGCCATCCGGCGGCGTATCCTGGGCTTGGGCGATCCGCATAGGGACAACCAGAAGGATCAAGAGGAAAATTTAATCCACGAGCGTTTCATCAAACTGCAATTGATCTCCAATTTTAAATTCATCGAGGCGTGCGGTGGGAAGTTCAAGAACATACTTGGCTGGGTACTTTGGCGCATACATCAATCGCCAACGGCGAGCATATTTAACATCCACAACCGTATACTCTGCACTGATCCATACAACAGCCAGATCAATGAACATAAAGAGCATATGGATGGTTGATTCACTCCGATTTTCACGTTTTTGAACCAGCAACAACCCCTCATCCGAACCGAGTGAACGACGGAACATAAAGCCACGAAACTGGCACATAAATGAGTTACAATATTTTGCCTGTAACGGGGATTTTAGGGGAAGGCTGGAATTTCTGATTTCGACAATCTGCATAGACAAATGGAACCCTCACTCAATTCGCTGGGTTTCAACGAGAAGGTGAGGGCAATGGGTAAAGATTTGGCTTTAGATTTGATTATTGATCACTCTGAGGGTCTTCTTCCAATACCTTTTCCACGCTGGCAACTAAATCTTGCGGGCTAAAGGGCTTAGAAATGTAATCATTAACTTTGGCTATATGTAAACCTAATACCTTATCTATATTTTGGGCTTTCGCTGTCACCACAATCACGGGGATATGTTTGGTCGCCTCATCCGCACGAATTTGCTGGTACACATCCCAGCCTTCAATATCAGGCATCATCAAGTCGAGTAACACCAAATCTGGGATGATTTCCCGGATGATATCCAGACCTTCTCGACCACCAGCAGCACCAATCACATCATAGCCTTTGCGGCTGAGGATCAACTTGACCAGATCGATCATTTCCAATTCATCTTCGACGTAGACGATCTTTTTTTCTTGATGTTCCATAGGGTCTGCTTCCTCCCAACTAGAAGGGTACATTTTGTTTAGTTTACCACAATTGGACGGGCCTTGCCACGCTCCCAGCCTTACGCTATAATCACGCCGCAAAATTACTCATCACATCTAAAGTTAAGTCGCATAATAAAGGAACGAGGCAAAATATGATCGATGTAAATAACTTGCGAAAAGGGGTTACGTTTGAACACGATGGGCAACTCTGGAAAGTTTTGGAATATTCACACCACAAACCCGGCCGAGGCAAAGCAACCATACGTGTAAAAACCCGCAATTTACGCACTGGCGCTAACCTGGATATGACTTTTAACTCCAGTGATAGAGTACAAGATATCCGTTTGGATCATCATAACGTGCAATTCCTTTATTCTGATGGTGAGTTCTATCATTTTATGGATTTAGAGACTTACGAGCAGCCCGCCATTCTCGGGGAAGTTCTGGGTGAGGCAACTGAATATCTCAAAGAAAATTTAGAGGTTAAGTTAACTTTTTTCGAAGGCGCACCCCTCGACATTGAATTGCCTACCACTGTTGATATGGAAGTTGTGCACGCTGAACCGTCAGTTCGAGGCGATACAGCCACTGGCGTAACCAAAAAGGTCACCACCGAAACCGGCTTAGAAGTAGATGTGCCCGCATTCGTGGAAGTCAGCAACATCATTCGCGTTGACACTCGCAGCGGCACCTACGTTACCAGAGTATAAGACTGAAATCAAAAATCACCTTACAAGCCCCTCTTTTAAGAAGAGGGGCTTGTGCTTTCGAACCAGCGCTGTTCTCCCGCATAAGTGTGGATTTGGAGCATTCGATTTCAAAAATACCACAGGGTGCATTGAGAAAACAGAGAAATTCCTTTTTGTAACAAATCTTTGCGATCTCTGTGCGCGCTGCATTTTTACTTAGCAACCCCCGAAAATACTGGCATCTGCATTTTGCTTCAAGTTTTTCTTGAGTAAAGCCGTGCTATAATTTCGCCTATGCGTACACCTGCTGGAAAAGAATGTCGCCATTTCTACGGAAACTACTTCCGAGGCCGAAATATTGAAGAATGCCGGCTGCTGGAAGTTAGTAATCCTCCTCAACAGTGGAAACCAGATCTCTGCAACACCTGTCCAGTGCCTGATATTCTCATGGCCAATGGATGCGAAAACTTGATTCTAGATGGGAAGGTCCGTCGTCCCTTTCTGATTGGGAAACAGGAAGTTCAAATCCAGGCATATTGTAAGAAAACAAACCAAAGCGTTGCAGAACCCCATATCGGTTGTGGCGAATGCCACACCCTGCCCCCCGTCTTCATTGGAGAACCGCCCCATGACCCTGACACTGCTGATTGATCTGGATAATACGCTTCTCAGTAATAGTATGGACACTTTCATTCCGGCTTATCTGGGGGCTTTAGGCAAACATCTAGCTCCGTATGCAGATACGCAGCAACTCGCACCGGTCATGATGGCCGCGACCGAAAATATGTTTCGTAACACTCGCCCAGACCGCACTCTCAAAGAAGCATTCGATCCAGATTTCTATCCCAAACTGGGTATTACCGAAAATCAAGTCCAGGGACCGATCAACCATTTTTATAGCGAAATTTTCCCAACCCTGAGCACCGTCACAGAGCCGCGACCCGCAGCTGCAAAACTCATCGAGTCCGCCAGCCATCGAGGCTGGAATATTGCAATCGCCACCAATCCTCTTTTTCCCCGCGCAGCCATTTTGCATCGCCTCACTTGGGCTGGCATCTCCACTGATCAATTCGCCTTTGCTATTGTTCCATCTTACGAAACTTTCCATTATGCCAAACCAAATCCGGCGTATTTTGCCGAATTATTAGGAAGAATTGGCTGGCCCCGCGGACCAATCGTGATGATTGGAAATGACCCTGAACATGATATTCAAGCTGCCCAATTAATGGGATTTCCCACCTTTTGGATTTCAAACGGGCAGCCTTACCCAGATAATTTGCCCGCCCCGAGTGCTTCAGGTAATCTAGAGGACATCATCCCCTGGTTAGATGCAACTCCCGAAAAAGAACTGACCCCTAACTATAATTCTCCAACCGCAACCTCGGCTACACTGAGTGGAATTCCCGCTGCCATTTTAGCGCTTACCCATGACCTCGAATTTGAATCCTGGAATTTTCGGCCCTCTCTTGATGAATGGAATCTGACTGAACTTGCCTGCCATTTGCGAGATGTTGAGCAAGAGGTCAATTTACCGCGCGTTCAAAAGATCGCAACAGAGGAGAACCCCTTTATCCCCGGGATCGACTCGGATATTTGGGCCGAAGAACGCGACTATCAATCGCAAGATGGCCAATCCGCTTTACGTGATTTTGTTTCTATTCGCATGGAAACATTGGATTTATTAGCCAGTCTCATTCCTGAAGAATGGCAGCGCCCAGCTCAACACGCAATCTTCGGTCCTACAGACCTTCGTGAAATTACTAGCTTTATCGCCGGTCATGATCGCCTGCATGTCCGACAAACCCATAACCTCAATCTTTAAACAAAAAAGGAGTTAGCTCATGAGTAAGCCAACTCCTTTTTCATCGTTCGATTTACTTACAGGAATTTGGAAATATCTGGGATCAGCAATTTCATCCCTGGTTTAATCACATCTGGGTTATCACCAATTAACTCCCGATTGAAATTGTACAGCGTAATCCAATGCGAAGCATGCTCTTGCCCAAAATAGGCTTGAGCAATTATGGTGAGATTCTCACCTGGCTGTACAATATGCACCCGAGGCAGATCACCTGAGCTCGGGGTTATTTCAGGGGTCACAGATGTTTCCGTTTTCTCTGACATTTTTAGAGTTCCTGTTACTTACCGAGTAAACCGCCTAAACCACTCATCAGACCCGATAGATCGCCACCTTCCAGCAAGGCATCTAATTGTGCAGACGCCGGCCCTGGCATTTTATCTTTTAAATATCCAATTACTGTATCCACGGCTACTCTAGCCATATCTTCAGTTAGACCTGTCTTCTTTGCAACCAATTCTATTAGTTCTTCCATGTTTTTAATCTCCTTATTCTATTTTATAGTTGTTTGGCCTTTTAGTGGATGAACCGCTGTAGGCCATATGCTTTTGGGGAGGGTGGAATTGAACGCATCGGATAGTTCCTCCCCGGTATTGTACCAATACCTGATTTTCCGTAGCGATGCTGATACATTGATATCAAACTCCAAATTGCAGGTAGAAATTCCAGGTTCATGGCGTAACGAAGCACAAAATCACTTGCTCCAGCTTCTATAACAGATTGTTTGATTTGTTCGTTTTCAGGTGGAGATACAACGATGATGGTCATATTTGGGAACTTGCTGCGAAGTTTTTTGATGGTCTCCAAACTTTTGGGATCAGACTCATCTAAATTGTAGAGCACAACATCGGGCTCGAACACATTCGCTTGCATCAATATCTCATTGCTGGTTGAAACAGCACTGTATACTAACACCCCTTCTCGTTTCTGCAAAAAACGTGTAGCAATTTCTAAAAACCTGGGATCACTATCTACGATAACAACATAAATTGGAAACACGTTTTTAACCCTTTCACTTGATGTTGTATTGGCAACTATTGTTTACAATAAAAATTTTACACAAACGATGATTTTTAAAATATCCGGGAATTTACGCAGTTAAACAGAAAAAACCCCGTAGTTTAAAATCTGCAGGGTTTTTTATTCTACAATCGAGTTACTTCAACCTAATCGTCTAGAGGCAAAACCCCTTTACGGATAGCGAACCGGATTAATTCAGTTTGATTGCCCAATCCTAATTTACGCATCAAATTTGAGCGATGAGTTTCAACGGTACGGGCACTAATGGTCAATCGTTCTGCAATTTCAGTACTGCTATGTCCCTCAGCCACCATTTGGAATACTTCGCGTTCTCGATTTGTAAGCGATTTCATATGGATCATCGACGGATGCGTTTCGTTCTTTTTGGATATAAGTCTCAATCATCTGCTCCGAGATGCGCTCACTTAAATAACGCCGTCCCAATAAAACCGTACGAACAGCTTCAACCAATTCCTCTAAACTAGAATCCTTGAGCACATAGCCAAGGGCACCATTCCGCAATGCTTGAGTTACATATCCTTCATTCGAGTGCATCGAGAGCACGATCACGCGCGTGATCGGGGAGCGCTGCAAAGCCTGTCGGGTGACTTCCATACCGTTTAATTCAGGCATCATCAAATCGGTTACGAGAATATCTGGGCGTAATCGATCTGTCAATTCAACGGCTTCCAGACCCGTTGCAGCACAGCCTATAACCTTCATATCTGCTTCAGCGCTTAGCAGTGATTGCAATCCCTGGCGGACGATCTGGTGATCATCCGCTAAAACAATACGAATGATGCTCATATTTTTTCTATTTCCTCTGCAATGGGCAATTCTGTTATGATCAGGGTTCCATGACCAGGCGATGATTCGATAATCAATGTTCCACCCAATAAAGCCGCTCGCTCTCGCATGCCAGACAAACCATTGGATGCTGCTGCAGCGATCACCGGATCTAGATCAAAACCCACACCCTGATCTTCAATTCGTAAAATGAGTACAGTATCTTCTACCCATAATCGCACTTGAACTTGATCAACTTTTGCATAACGAGCAATATTGGTTAAGGATTCCTGAATAATGCGGTAGGCAGCCGTCTCCACATTGGGATCAAAGCGGCGATCAACTTCAGTGTGTTTAAAATCTACGTGTACACCCGTTTGATGACTATATCTTTCAAAATACCAAAGCAAGGTTGGCACCAGTCCAAGATCATCGAGCATGGCCGGCCGTAAATCGAGAGATATTTGACGAACCTGCTCCATCAAACCCATAACTATAGACTGAGCTTCATCCAGACTGCTTGCCACCTCCGCGGGTAATTCGCGGGCACTCATTCCTAAAACCAATTTGAGACCAGTAAGTGCCTGCCCAATTTCATCATGCAGTTCGCGGGCAATTTCTCGGCGTTCAGCCTCTTGAATTTTCACCAATCGTTGAGAAAGGGATTGCATACGCACATATGCTATTTGTAATTCTCTAGTGCGCTCAACAACTCGGTTTTCAAGCTGTGCGTTCACTTTGTGTAATGCTTCTTCAGCCCGTTGACGGGCAGCAATTTCCAGGCGAAGTTCATTTCGCTGCTGGGTTACTTTTTGTTCCAAATTACCTTCTGCAGTAACATCACGGACGATTACTAACCATCCATCTGCTATCGCTCTTACATGGATTGTTATATATCCTTCCTGTCCTCTCAAATTCTCCCGGTGAATTCGCTCAATTTTTAGAGTTAACAATCGATCCAGTAAAAGATCCTGCAAACTTTTTTCGTATCCAATTAATTCTGGAAAGAGATCATCAATCTTTTGACCTGGCAATGCTTCTTCGAGTGGGGAGAATAAAAAATCGATTATTCCCTCCGAAACGTACTTCAGCCTTTTTTGGGCATCAAAAAAGACGTATTCGATCCCTTCATTTTGTAGCAGTTCAGTAAAAAAATCCTGGGGGGTGTTGAGCATTGTCAATTGGGATCAACTAAGGTGTTGGTGTAACCAACCAAATTGGGAATCCATCGGGGAAATCCAACCAAAAAATCGAAACCCAACCTGTTTGAAGGGAACTTCCAGGAGCTTGCCAGGGAATTTGTGCCCAGGTGCCATAAATGGTGAGCACTTCCACTGGTTCACCTTGCAGGACAGTTCCGATGGTGGCAGCACTTTCATTAGGGGCAACGCGAACCCAGACATCGCCGCGTGCAACCGCGAAAGCCGTCGATGGTGTGGGTGTGCTGCTGGGCGTTTGTGTTTTGGTAGGAGTAAGTGTCACGGTTGGCGAGGGTGTCATTGTTGAGGTTGCCGATGGGGTCAGGGTTGGGCTGGGCGTAAAAGTTGGCGTAGCCGTTGCAGTATTCGTTGGAGTGGATGTGGGTGTAAAAGTGTCAGTAGGAGTAGCAGAAGGCCCCGGGAATGCAACAGGTAACAGAGCAATCGTAAAACGTAAGTAGAAACATCCTAAACCAATAACAAGGATAAAGACTGCCAAAATTCCAAAATAAATCCATCTTTGGCGGGAGGATAATTTACCTGGTTTCTCATGAAAGCTAACTTCTTCGGCAAACTCATCCAATTGAGGGGGTAAATTTGGCAATATGGCCGCGTCACCCACATAATCACGAAAGACGCTTCCGTAACGCACATGCAATTCTGAAAGTAAACCGCGCATCCCGGCGCGGAAACCCTCTGGCTCAACACCTTCATAGACAACCGCCAGATAAGCATACTGACCACTTACAACCTGAATTTGTAAATCACCAAAAGAAACGGAATCTAACTCTTGCTCACGGGTTTCGCCTCGACCAAATGAATCTCGCACAAAATCTCGGATTGCAGTCAACATAGCGCTAACCAGATCTAAATCGCCATCATCCTCTCCACCCAAACTGCTATGTGCCAGCAGCAATCCCGAGCCATGTTGAATCAAAAATATTTCCCGAATAAAGAAAGGAAAGGCGCCCCGCATCGTCAGTTCGCTCGCAGAGACACCTCGCATACGAGCACCAAGGCGACGCAGAAATCCACGCGGACCAAATGGAGATTTTAAACGTTGATCGATATTGCGCTGGAATTCCCGTGCAAACTCAGCAATCGAGCGTTGAACCGTCTCACCAATCACCGGATAGAGGGCTTCAACCATATCTTTGCGCGAGTCACGGATTTGTACCCGGATGGCTTCACCCATCACAGGGCCAATTGCTTCCGCCATTTCGTCACTCGAATCATGGATCGTGCGACGGATCAGGTTTGACATTTCGGGGGTTAACCGGCCTGCAATCACTGCGGGCTGGAGGTCGGCTTAAATTTGAGCTACCTTTGCTTCGAGATCGCTCTCTTGCGTTTGAAGGTTTTGCAATTCAATTAATAAAGATTGGATGTGATCCAAGAGTTCGGCATCCCCCTCCTGGGCCTGTTCTTTGAGTTCCCCCAACCGGGTCTCTAAATCTTGTAAACGCGCGCGATCTTGATCCAACAAAATCGAGCGGATGGCCTCCATCAAGGCATCCATCTCTCCGGAATCAGGATGAGGTGTCTCGTTTTTTGAGTTGGTATGCATCTCTCAAGGATTTACTCTTCACCTAAAATACGCTGTCCTAAATCAATCAGCATGGCCCCCAGATCGCTGCGTGAAACTTTGCTCTCCTCCAGCGCGGCTGAGATTTCAACCACCTGCTGACGTAATTCACGTAATTGCGCGGTCTGATCGTTTAGACGGCTGGTGAAATCACTTGTCAGTTCTGAACGTGTGTTTTCTAGTTGTTCAGAGGCTTCGGTCGTATGGTCATCAAGTTGCTTGCCGAGATCACTGATCTGCTTTTCTAGCGAGCCTTGCAAAGCTTTCTGTTCTTTGCGGAAGAGGGAATTTAGCTCGCTGCGCGCCTTTTCAAGGCGTTTTTCCAAATCTCCTAATCGATCTTCGGTGGCACGAGCTTGTTCACCATATAGAATATCACGCAAACGCTCTAATTCTTTTACAGAACTACCCGTTGGTTTGGCTTCTTCGGCACTCATTTTGCATCTCCTCTAGATAAAAATGACACCCTTTTTTCCCAATAGAATAATAACTCCATTCTACCATGTGGCATGCTATAATTTTGTGGACACCCTTTGCACTTTGGATAGGCAAATGCCACCCATTGAAACTCAGATACAAAAAAAGGTTTGCATGCTTGGAGATTTTTCGGTCGGGAAAACCAGCCTGATCGAACGCTTCGTTTATAACCGCTTTGATAATGCTTATTTGAGCACGATTGGCGTCAAAATCTCGCGCAAATCTGTATCTCTGAGGGGAAATATCATGGTCCATTTGCTGCTTTGGGACTTGGCCGGGGGTGAGGAATTTTCAGGGACACAGGCGAGTTACTTGCGCGGGGCGGCTGGCGCATTATTGGCTTGTGATCTGACCCGCTACAAAACCTTGTCTGCCGTAGAAATTTATGCTGAGAAATTGCATAATATCCAACCCAAAGCAAGCATCATCATTGTGGCAAATAAATGCGATCTTTCTGAACAACGTGAAATTAACGATGCTGATCTACAAAACCTGGCTACCAAATTAGATGCTCCGTTATTCATCACCAGCGCCAAAACAGGGGAACAGGTTGAAAACGCCTTTTCTATGCTGGCAAGCAAAGTGGCGAGTTAACCACAAATGGATCAAATATATTTACCATTTAAAAATAAAATCGTCTTGATCACAGGGTCAGGGCGCGGCATTGGCCGGGCGATTGCACTGCATTTTGCTCAAAACGGCGCTGACGTGGTAATCAATTTTTTCCGCAACCGCAAACCCGCCGAATCCACAGCAACTGAAATCCGAGACTTAGGCCGTCGCGCGCTAGTGGTTAAAGCCAATATTGGTGAAATCGATCAAATTGAGTACCTCTTTGAAGAGATTGAAAATGAATTTGATGGATTAGATTACTTAATTCACAACGCAGCCTCGGGATTCAACCGTCCGGTGCTGGAACAACGGCCCAAAGGGTGGGACTGGTCGATGAATATCAACGCGCGCTCCTTATTATTCATGGCCCAGAGAGCAACGAGATTAATGGAACCGAGAGGGGGCGGTGCAATTGTGAGTGTATCCAGCCCGGGAGGACAACGCGTGCTGCCAGATTACGTTTCGGTGGGTGCCAGCAAAGCTGCTTTGGAGGCCGTGACACGCTACCTCGCAATTGAATTAGCCTCTAAAAATATTATTGTCAATGCAATCTCCCCAGGAATTGTGGTAACAGAGGCACTCAAGCATTTTGCAGCCATTCGTGAAGACATTGATATTTTCGAACGCGCCAAATCTTTGACACCCGCGGGGCGGATGCTGACTCCCGAAGATGTAGCCGGGGTGACGGCCTTTCTGTGCACCCCAGCAGCAGCCATGATACGCGGGCAAGTGATCGTTGTCGATGGGGGATACACGCTGCCCGTGCCCGGGGTAATAGAGTAAATTCCCATATACGAACTTTAGGACTGGCAGTCCTGCTCAATATCAACAAATAATAAAGTCGTAATCAAAAACCTCCGAGATTTTTGAAATCTCGGAGGTTTTTGATTACTGGTCAAATCCGCAGAAAAGTGTGCTTATACCCCCACCAAGATTGCTCGGGCGGGAGCCCCATCGACACCCTGCAAATTAAGGGGCAGGCAATAAAACGTATAGCGGCCTTGAGAAACTTTTGATAAATTTAATCCCTCCAAAATCATGACTTCCGCCTTGAGTAAAATTTCGTGTGTGAGCCGGGTTTCGTTAAACGGTGCAATCGAAAGGTAATCGATTCCCACTAGTTTTACACCTCTCCCGACCAAATATTCAGCGCCATCTGCAGAGAGCGCAACATAATCAGTCTGGAATTCCTTTTCGCCGCGAGCCCACAAATCAGAATTGGAAGTTTTAAAGAGTACCCGGCGCGTGCGCGGCGGGATTTCTGCTTTAACCAGAACATCTGCTGTGATCAAATCGACATCGGGCAGGTGTAATACATATGCCCGCCCCATCATTACTTGTAATGGTACCTCATCCAGCGTTTTACCATCCTGAATAAAATGAAAAGGGGCGTCCACGTGAGTACCGGTGTGAGCGCCCATAGAGACGTGGGTTACGTTAGCCCCATCTCCAGCTTCAATTTTATTCACCCTTGTAATACTCACCCCTGGATCCCCCGGCCAAACCGGCATATCAGGTGTAACCGGTATGCTGATATCGTACGTTTTCATGATGCCTCCTTGGGAACCTTGAGATGAGTATAGTTCAAGGCCCAGGAAAAATCAATTGATTGATCAACACTCCACAGGTAAATTAGAAACTGTGTTTTGCTAAGGAAAATTGTTCTAATGCGTTGCGGTCAATCGTCACACCCAGACCGGGGTCACCAGGAACATCAATGGTGCTATCAGAATTTAGCTTAAAACGTTCACAGGTAATATCTTTAACATAGTAGCGATCGGTAGCAGAAATATCGCCGGGAAGTTGGAAATTTGGCAGTGAGGCCAGAGCCAGATTGGCAGCCCGTCCCACCCCGGTTTCGAGCATGCCGCCACACCAGACCGGAACACCTTGAACCTGACATAAATCGTGGATGGAAACTCCCTGGCTGATGCCGCCCACCCGGCCGGGTTTGATATTGACAATGCGGCAGGATTGCATCTCCAGGGCTTGACGCGCATGCCGGGGGCTGGTGATGCTTTCATCCAGGCAGAGGGGTGTGTCAAATTGGGCTTGGAGGGTTCGGTGATCCCAAAGATCATCTTCAGCGAGGGGCTGCTCGATTAATAACAAATCAAGATCATCGAGGGGCAGCAGTGCGTTAGCGGAATCCAGGGTGTAAGCAGAATTGGCATCCACCTGCAAACGCAAGTTAGGGAAAGCCGTCCGAACAGCGTTGGTATCGCCAATATCACGCCCTGGTTTAAATTTTAATTTTGACGCGCTGATATCCATCCTGTAGATAATCAGCAACCACGTGTAACAACATCTCTGGGGATTCCTGAATTCCCACTGAGACACCTACTTCTACCCGGGTGCGCTCCCCGCCTAAAAGTTCACGCAACGAGCAGCCTTCCTTTTTACCTATCAAATCCCAAAGTGCAAGCTCTAATCCTGCCTTTGCCATCGGGTGCCCTTTGACGTGAGCCATTTGCTGGTGCAAATCAAGGGCATCTCGAATTTCTTGTCCAAGCAATGGTGGAATCAAAAAATCTTTAAGAATATGCCAGGCAGTACCGGTAGTTTCGTAGGCGTAACCAGGATCGCGGTCGGCAGCAACTTCTCCCCAACCCGTTAAGCCTCCCGTGCGGACTTCCAACATAAGACATTCGCGGTTGGCGATACTGCCAAAAGAAGTGGCAAAGGGAGATACCAATGGCATACTGACATGATAGAGGGTGACTTTTTCAAATTGCACGATTTGTTTTTCCTTGAAGTTAAAATTAAAAGGGTGCTCTCACCATAGCTGAGAACATAGTAACTGCGCGGCTGATTACCTGAAAGATAGATAAAATCGGTTACCAGGTATCCATTTGAAAACTGAGTCTCAAATACTTCACGGGTGTGCAAACGCCATTCGAGGGCCAGCGCAGGATCGGCAACTTTAAGCGAAAGAAAATCAGCAGGAATTTCGAGCAGCAAAAATGTTGTGACCGGATCAAATGAGCGCTTGGTTTCTACTGGTCGAGGAGCAACTAATCCCTGGTTATTTAGATAAGTTTCATTGAGGGCGCGGCGTTTCAGCGCTGAGATAATGAGCCAAATCCATTTTTTTGCGGGGGCTTTTGCTCAATCGTCGTTCTACACGAGTAGAGTTGACCCACCAATCGACCTGGAAGCGATCCGTAGGCAAGCCCACGTTGAGGCCATCCCGCAATTCTCCATAATAGTTGGGCCGATAAGTATTGCAAACCGCTCCCAATTTGGCAATATTGAGATTGGCATTGCGACTTTGCAAGGGATCATATGTCCAGGTGATGCGGTCACAGCCCTGCTGACGAACCATCTGCCATTGGGCGCGTTTGAGCTTAAAACCGATTCCCGTATCCCGGTAATCAGGGTGGACGCCAGCCATATGGGAACAATGCCGGTATTGCAGCCCCTGGGATGTGATGTCAATTCCTGGAAAGCCAAAAGCAAATCCGACCAATATATCATTATCAAAAGCACCGATGGCTAAACCTCCGCCGTGCACAATTGCTAAGAGCATATGCACTGGGACAATTTCCAAATCGTTTCCAGGCCATACTAAGCACTGCAGGCTTTCAACCGCGGTGAGATCTTTAGCAGTATCAAGAAGGCGAATGATCATAAGATTATTGGTCCAAAAGTAAATGATTATCTATTTCTTTTAAATACAGATCGGCGTAATTCGCGGCCCCAATTTCGATCTTCGAGATAAGCCAGGCGTTGATTAAAACGCGCAGGCATCAAATTAAAAATCCTAGGAACTGTGTCCAACGAGCAGGTTCGATTGGTTGCCAGATAATCAAGCCAATAAACTGAAACCGGCGAACTCGGTAGAAAATATTCCATTAGAACGGTCAGTGATCGCAAAAAAACTGGGTGCGCTGAAATAAGTGCTCGATGCACACCAACCTTGTCCATAACAGTTTCCGTCACCTGCCTCAGGGATAAAAATTCCGGGCCGCCAATTTCATAGATCCGCTGGCGGGTATCGTTATCATCCAACGCCCAAGTCATACATGTTACTAAATCCTCGATCCACAGGGGTTGGATGAGGGTTTCACCCCCGCGGGGCAGCAAAAAGACAAAAGGCATGCCATAAAGCAATTGGGCCAATCCGGTTGTAAATCCATCGCCAGGGCCAAAGATAATCGCTGTTCGTAATATTGTGTAATCGATCCCGCTGCGGCGGATATGTTCTTCGGCAATCGCCTTAGCTTTGAGCACCGGATAAGCTGAAGCACGGTCTGCACCCAGGTGACTGATAGCAAAGAAACGATCTACACCAACTTCGGCTGCAATATTGACAACCGCCCGTGCACCTTGAATATCAGTTTCAAGCAAATCAGCCCGAACCCCGCGACGCTCAACTCCGGCCAAATGATAAATCGTATCCACACCAACCATGGCGGCGCGCAAACTTCGTTCATCTGTGAGGCTTGAAACCGCCACTTCCACTGGTACGCCTTTAGGCAATCGAGGTGATTGTTGTGATGGTCGGATGAGTGTGCGCACCTGATAGCCATTATCAACCAGGTGGCGAATCAAAGCCCTTCCGATAAAGCCGGTTCCACCGGTTACAAGAATCATAAACGCGATTATAGCACGCTCTAACTGGCACAGCTCTTGCACCAAGATAGGCACAATTCAACCGTTCGATTTTGGCGTGTTGGCAAACTAAAAAACAATATCGTATCCCAAATTAATAGTCGAAATTCTATGAACAGACTTGGCTTCCATTATTTCTCCGACCACCGACACTTCCGCCAGCATGATTTAGACATCTGGTTACCCCGCCTGAAATCGCTGGGTGCTGGTTGGCTGGTGCTAAATGCACCCCCAGAGTATGCCATTCCAGAACCTTTTATTTGCGGGCTCGTTGATAACGGCATCCAACCTGTGCTGCATTTCCATCTTCAGCCCGGAAGTTTTCCAAACGCAACAGACCTGCCGCTCATTTTCAGAACGTACCAACGCTGGGGAGTACGCTATGTGACAATTTTTGACAGGCCCAATCTACACCGCAGTTGGCGAGCCTCAGCCTGGGTGCAGACCGATTTGGTCGAGCGGTTTCTCGACCTCTATATCCCGTTAGCCCACGCGGGTTTGAACGCAGGTTTGACACCCATCTTTCCACCGCTTGAACCGGGTGGTGATTATTGGGATACTGCTTTTCTAAGAGGGGCTTTGCAAAGCATCCAGCGGCGCGGGCAGAAGGACTTGATGGATCAGCTTATCATTGGAGCCTATGCCAAAGCCGAAACCCGCCCAATCCAATGGGGCGCTGGTGGACCCGACCGCTGGCCAAATGCCAGGCCATATTTCACTCCGGAAGGCGTTGAAGATCAGCGCGGCTTCCGGATTTTTGACTGGTATATGGCCATTTCAAAAGCGGTTCTCTCATCTCCAAAACCAATCTTTCTTTTTGGGATGGGCTACCCAACCAAAATGAATAATCATGACAGCAAGAATTTAACTGTCGCTCGTTTGATGGCAGGTGAATTTATCGAGGGATATGAAGAGATCCCTCGGGAGGTGATCGGCGGGGCTTTTGGACCACTGGTTGATCCAGAGGGAATTGGTGACTCAACTTCAGGGTGGTACCACCATAACGGAGACCCGCGACCTCAAGCAAAGGCTATTCTCCAATGGGCCAGGAAAACGTCTATCGACAGTACCCCAAAACCAGAGTCTCCGCAGCATCCGTCATTATTTACTGTTACCATCTTACGAGTGGGGCATCTCTGATTATCATTTGGACATCATCCGCCCCATCATTAAAAAGCACCAGCCTACGGTTGGCTTTTCGCTCGAAGAAGCTCGAAACGCCAAGAAAGTTACTGTGATTGGCGGGGAACATGCTTTCACAGAAGAATCATTGAACCAACTCCGCGGCGTTGGCATTATTGTCAATCGGGTTAGCGAGGATGGCACGGATATTGCATCAGTTTTAGCAACCCTCTAATCCAATCTATTCTTTGATCGGGAGAAACCCATGTCTTATGTAGACCCGAATGCTAAAACCAGACCAACACGCATCAACGCCCCAATTCACCAACCCGTACTTAAAGTATTGGGTTTAGGTGGTGGTGGTGGAAACGCCGTTGACCGCATGATCGAATTGGGCATCAGCGGTGTGGAATTTATTGTTGCGAACACGGATCATCAGGCCTTGGAGCAAAGTAAGGCTCCGCAGAAAATTCAATTGGGGCCCAAGGTAACCCGCGGATTAGGTGCTGGTGGAAACCCTTCAGTGGGACGCTCTGCTGCGGAAGAAAGTTGGCGAGAAATTGCGAATTCCTTGGCTGGGGCAGATATGGTTTTCTTGACTGCTGGTATGGGTGGCGGCACAGGAACAGGCTCAATCCCAATTGCCACACAAATAGCCAAAAAATGCGGGGCTGTTGCAATTGCAGTCGTTACGACACCTTTTTCGTTTGAGATGGGTCGCCGACAGAAAAACGCAAACGAGGGGCTAGAAGAACTACGCAAACATACGAACACATTGATTTCAATACCCAATGATCGCTTGCTGCAAATTGCGCCAAAAGATTTACCTCTCGACACAGCGTTCCGTCTGGCCGATGATGTACTGCGTCAAGCCGTGCAAAGTATTACCGAATTAATTACTGAATCTGGTTTGATAAATGTTGACTTTGCCCATATCCGCCGATTAATGAAACTCGGTGGTGGTGCTCTGATGGCGATTGGTCAGGCAAAAGGAGAGGACAAAGCTCTCGAGGCTGTCAAGCAAGCGCTCCACCATCCGCTGCTTGAAAATATTTCAATCCACCATGCTGCCGGTATTATCGCCAACTTCACGGCTGGGTCGGATTTATCTCTGATTGAAGTCAGCACAGCGTTGAGTTACCTGCAAGAGCGCACAAGCTCTCAAGCTGAGATCATCATGGGCACCACCGTTGATGAGCGCATGGATGACCGTGTTCAAGTGATTTTAGTTGTCACCGGTCTGGGTGCGTCTCGTCTAGAGGATGTTTTACCTGGAGCGGAAGAGAGAATTTCTCAGCCGAGAAAATTGCCCACCATCCAAAATATTGAACCAGAAATCGTGCGGATACCTCAGGTGGCTGCCGCTACCAGCAATCTGGATATACCCGCATTCATGCGCCGTCAACCTCGCTACGCTGGAAACTAAGAGAGAATTATGCACCCCGAAATTGTCGAAGATATCAGCGCTAAGATTTATCGAAAATTCCCAGAGGTCAAAGGAGTTAAGCCTAAAGTCCGCAAACAGCCGGTACCTAAAGGCAGTCCGAAACCCAAAGAACCCGTTTATTTGCTCACTTACAACTCACAAGGGCGCGGTCCAGGCGGCAAGAAGATTCCACGCTGGGTACGTGTGGCTGCTACCCCACGCGGGAAAATCAAAAAAACGACAACTTCGAAATAGTGGAGGCGGTCATGAGTGTAAAACTCCTTATCCACCAACTTGAACTCAATTTTTGGGATGCCTTTATCCCGTTAATGCATAAATCTCCCCCAATCCGTTTTATAGTACCTCGCGTTTACCGCCTGCTATATAGTCCAGAATTTCGACAAACGGCTAAAATTTCACTCATACTCACGATCGCAGGGTTAGTCCTTGGGTTTATATTGGGAGTTTTGAGTCAGTTTTGATTCCCTATGGAACCCTATCAAAAAACATTTTGCCATTTTTTCTTGATCATACACAACTGCCTGAGCCTTTCTATAGTTCAGGCAGTTGCTGGCTCAATTAATCCAATTGGATAACAAATGATATTAACTGGCAACGCCTGCAGCCTATTAAGGTCTCCCTAAACTATCTCGTAAATCATTTGAAGGCTACAAACCTATGAGATTTACTCGCATCTTTTTATCTTTGGCAATTTTCTTTATCGCTTTCCTCGCAGGTATTAGAGCCGGGGAAAAATTCAATCTATTTGAAGATCTTTTTGTCAGCCAAATGGATGATATCGCGAAGCCAGCTTTGCCTATACCAGAGAATAACCAATTTAACCTTCTCGTCATCGGTGCTGACGATTCGGGTAAAAAGGATGCTCAACTTGAAAGTGTCTGGCTGGTTGCCCATGCAGATAAATCACCTAAGGTTTCGTTAGTACCTATATTTCCATCTCCAGAAAACCCGATTCAAAACCTGGTCTTGGCGAATGCTTTTGAATTAAAAAATGGGAAGCCAGGTAAGGATTTCTGGGACGCGATGCGAGATACTAATTTTTGGTGGAATGCCTATATCATTACGGATATGGCTGAAACCATCAATATGGTTGATCGAATGGGCGGTGTTCAAATAAATGACAGGGTGATAAATGGGACTCAAGCAGTTCACAGCATCCCCCCTTGGGAAAATGATCCCCTAACTGCTGTCAAGTATCAAAAAATAATATTAGAGGGAATTTGCAAACAAATTGCAAAAGATCAAACTGCCAATTTAAAAACAGCTAGCGAACTCGTTTTAATGAATTTCCGTTCAATCGTATCAGCGAGTACTACTTTTACGGTATTAACTGCTCAATCAGAATTACGCGGGAAGCTCGCATGTCGGTTTCCCACACTAGAATAGGGCCTTACCCATGCAACAACTCAAAATCCATAATCTTGTACTAACGAAGATAAACGTAATATCTATCTAGATGTTAATCCGGGGGAGTTCTTAGGGCAGATATCAAATTTAGCAACGAAATTTCCGATTAGATTGCTTTATCACTTGTGAAAATCAGGATTCGCAGACTGAGAAGGTCCGGGGACTTGCCAATTTGCGAAATGACCTGTAAAATTCCAGGAATATTACGAATATCACAGAAGGAAACATGGATAAACTAGACCTTTCAATCTTAGCATCATTACAAACCGATGGGCGCAGACCATTCACTGATATCGCACAAAAACTTGGCGTGTCAGAAGGGACGGTACGCAACCGTGTAGCGAAATTAATCGACCAACAAGTTCTTCATATTGTTGGGTTGGTTGACCCCAGTAGCTTGGGTTTCAACGCACCAGCCATGATCGGCGTCTCGATTTCCGAAGGGGATATTGAACAAATTGCCACTGAAATTGCGTCATATTCCGAGGTCAGTTATCTGATCATGGTTTCGGGTGAATTTGATTTTATCGTTGAAGTGTTATGTAAGGATCGCGATCATCTGGCAAATTTCTTGAATTACAAGTTGCGGAAAGTACCCGGTGTCGAACGCACCCAAACCTTTATGACTTTGCGGACGTTCAAAGTGGCATACGGCTCTCCCCCAATTCTTCAAGAATTACCAAAACCTCAGGATTAATTGAGCTTCAAATTTTACCCCCCTCAACTAAAAATTTAGGATTGTAAAGTGCTTTGTTGAATATCAACAAAGCACCTCCATTTTTGTATATTGTCATCCTTTAGAAAGGGAAATTAATAAACAAACTATTCCTCGACACGCTATAAAACGAATGCCGAAAAGTCTTTGAAATAAAATCGAGATTGAATTCCGGCATTCGTACAGGTTTTGCGGTTGCAATGGCATGTTTAATCTAAATACACTGTAAAGTAAATTTTTTATATTGCAAGTCATACTTCAACAAAAACAAAAATTACTTCGTTTACGCTGTACTAAAACAAAAAACTGCAAAACACTAAAACCATCTTATGAACCTAATTAATCCCCATCTACTATCCTGGTAAAATTGGCGACGTCCAAATTCATTTTTTCCCAAATACACAATGACAATCAAACCTGAAAGAGTAAATTTTATTGACACAGCCAAAGCCATCGGAATATTCTTGGTTTTCTATGGACACCTTGTTGAGAGGTTTGCGGGACTGGGCAGTGAAATTGCTTTTATGCAATATAAGTTTATCTACTCATTTCATATGCCATTCTTTTTTATTATTGCTGGATTCTTTTTTCGGAGAAGGTACGCATCAAAAACAAAAGAAATTCAATTACTATTTCTCAAACGTATGCTCCCTGTGCTGCTGTTTGGCGTGATGACAATTCCGATTTGGATTCTCTATAATTATTTGGTATGGGGAACCATTGATTTTTCCGTGATTTCAGAAAAAATTATCCCGTATTTAAAAGGTCATCCTGAATTAAACCAGATCACCTGGTTTCTGATTTGTCTATTTTTGGTTGAAGTGCTCGCGTTATTTTTATTGCCAAAAATTAAAACTACCTTTTTAGGAATACTCACTGCAAGCGCATTCTTAGCCATCGGACTCTACCTGACAAATGATTTTAAACTAACGGAATCTCTTTTGGGGGTTTATAAAAACACTTGGTTCGGCCACGAAGCCCTGATAGCTTTTGGTTTATATAGCCTAGGATTTTTTACATTTGACTATTTGCGATTTTTACTTCAAAAAAACTTGGTTTTTCGGATAGTTTTGGCACTCGCTTTTTTAGGGATTACATTACTGACTTACAATTTAAACACACCATACGTAACTTTTGTTGTCCTGATGAAAAAATCCTGGCATGGGTATCCATTGTGGTTTTTGATCACAGCAATATCTGGCACCCTCATGCTGTTATTTTGTGCATCCCTCATTCCCCAAAATAAACCGATGGATTTCGTGGGCAAAAGCACATTGATCTTGTTAGGTCTGAATGGGCTATTTCATGAATTTGTCAATTTGCATATTTGCACCAAAATTAACCATTTAAATTCCGTTTGGGTAATAACTACAGTGAGCTTATCAGTATCCATCCTAAGCATTTTATTTTGTGTTCCATTTATTTTGGCACTTAATAAATTCGCTCCCCAATTGGTTGGTAATCCTCTTCAAGAGGGACCTCTACTGCCAAGCTTTATCAAAGATTGAACGCAAGAACTTGATCTTGCTATATTATCCAGAACAGTAGTTCTACCTGTTTTGATGTTCTTTTCCTCACAATCATTATGCTATAATACGAAACATGGATAACGAGATCAAACCTACTGTACAAAACCCGCCCCAACTGCCTGCACCAACTACTTACCAGGCTGGAACGTCTCCAGAACAGTTACGTCAACAACGCGCTATCATCATTGGTATTGTTCTAACAGCTCTGTTATTCCTGGCCATCATAACTTTGGTAACTATAGGATTGCTCAAACAAGATGTAGAAACAACTTCTAAGATCGCGGATGTATTCATCATCTTTATGGGTTTAGAATTCCTAATCATTGGATTAGTGCTCGTTATACTGATAATTCAACTTGCCCGCCTGATCAATTTGCTCCAAAACGAGATCAAACCTATCGTTAAATCAACGAATGAAACGGTCAGCACCCTCAGAGGTACTACCCAATTTTTGAGTGATAATATTTCGGAACCCGTGATCCGGCTCAACGAATATATGGCTGGGTTTTCGGAGTTCTTTAAAATTGTTCGCCCCAAACGAAAGAAAAAATAAACAACCATTAAATTTAATTAACCAAAATAAGGAGAGAAATTATGTCAAACAAATCTGGTGAATTTGGCGCTTTTGTAGCCGGTGTTCTGGTGGGTGGGTTGATTGGTGCTGCAACTGCCCTATTGATGGCCCCCCAATCCGGTGAAGAAACCCGTGCAATCATTTCAGAGAAAAGCATCGAGCTAAAAGATAAAGCCGCTACATCCGCTGAGGATGCTATCGCTCGAGCCGAAGCCGCTGCTGCTGAAGCCCGTGCCTATGCCGAAGATTTGCGAGTCAAAGCTGAAGAAGCAATCGCAAATATCCAAAAGGCACAAAATGAAGCTGTTGATGAAATCGAAGAAGCCGCGGATGAAGCAGTAGAAGAAGTAGAAGCCGCCGACGAAGCTTAACAAATCGAAAAAAACTAAAGACCTCTGGTAGTGCCAGGGGTCTTTAGTTTTTAATTTATAGCTTTACAAATTCGCCATCACATCTATGACTGCCGATAAAACATCACCGGCCAGAACTGTAGCTGTGCTCCCCATCACATCCGCAGCATACAACCCCGCGCGCGCATGCACCCATGCTCCTGCAACAGCTGCTTCAAATTCTGACAACCCTTGAGCCAGTAAACCGGCAATTATCCCGGCCAGCACATCTCCAGTTCCAGCACGCGCTAAAGCAGATGTTGCCACAGGGATAACTGCGGTCCGGCCATCTGGGGCGGCAATCACTGTGAATGCACCTTTAAGCACTACCACATGCTCCCATTCTTGAGCGAATTTCTCAACGACTTCAATGCGGTTGGATTGAATTTCCTCTTTTGGGAGGCCGGTCAGGATTGACATCTCGCCTGGATGGGGGGTAAGCACCGCTCGGCCCGGAAGCTGCTCCCACCAATCAGGGAGTTGTGCCAATAATTTAAGTCCATCTGCATCCACCACTAAGGATGGAAGAATCTGACCATCTGAGAGCAACTTTGCAATGAACTCTCGGGAAGATTCATGCATGCCAAATCCGGGTCCGATCAACAACGCCGTGGACTTTCCCAGGTTCGCCAGCACTATTTCGGAAGCTTCGGCGGTGATAAAACCATCCTGGTAGGGCAATAGCAGCCAGGTGGCTTCGATGAAATGACCCGCTAGGGCAGCGTGCAGCGGCTCAGGAATTGCCAACGTAACCCAGCCAGCTCCACTGCGGAAAGCAGCTTCACCAGCCAATATGACCGCCCCGCTGTAGTTCAGCGAACCGCCAACCACAAGAACCGTCCCGAATGTTCCCTTGTGCCCGTCGAGCAGACGAACAGGCATCACCTGTTTTACCCATTCAGCGTCAATCACCTCGCGCTGGATAGAATCGTAAGCATGCAAATTCTCCGGCAGGCCAATCCCAGCCATCCGCAAATCCCCCACAAAATTAAAGGCTGGAAATTTCAGCAAACCTTGTTTAACTGCTGCCATCGTGACGGTAATTTCTGCGGGTAAACACTCGGGAGCAGCTTCCCCGGTGTCACAATCGACTCCCGAGGGGCAATCGACAGCCACCACCGGAGGTGGGTTCTCAATTTCTTGCAAACGCGTGCGGACTAAATCCAACACCTCGGCAATAGGACCGCGCAGCGGCAAACGGATTCCCGTCCCCAGTATGCCATCTATAATGAGACTGTGACTCTTCAAGGATGAGATTAATTTCTGGTAACCGGGATCATCCTCAATATTCAGTAAAGTACCTCCAGCTGCTAGAAAGCGATCCATCAGAGGATCATCTTTAGGTCTTGGGCGCACGATATAAGCCGTCGTTTGCCACCCCCATTCCTGCAAATAAGAAAAAGCAACGAGCGTATCCCCGCCATTATTGCCCGATCCTACCAACCCAAGTGCCAACTTCTCAGGTAGAAAACTATACGCACTTCGGATGAGTTCAACCAACCCCCTGCCCGCGTGCTCCATCATTTGTGCATACGTGTGTCCGCTGGCATCGGATTCTTTTTCGATGGCGATCATTTCGGCAACAGATACATATTTCATGTAGATATTCCTCGCTAATTGTTGTTTCACAAACATTACTCTTCGTTTAAATCAAGGTTCAAAACATGAATTTCATCATAGTCACGTCCCATACCAATATGGATTTCTCCAGTGGAAATGCTGTAAACCACAGACCATTGCGTGCTGTTTTGAGCAACATTTTGCAATAAATCCATGGCCGTTTGTGGTGTGAGTGTGCCCTGGGTAAACTCAAGCTCTTTACTGATCGTATCATAACGCGGGCAGTGCCCGTTGGGTGATGCGATGGAGGAAACCAAAAAATTTGTGGCCTGGAACCAGGCGGTTTGATTACGTAAAACGCGAACTTCGCCACCGTAGTGCTCGAACAAGGCTGCGTTGCCCTGAGCATCGACAACCAAATAGTGGATTGGCGGTCCGTTTCCGAAATCAATATTGTAATTTTGCAACAATTCGAGCGCTTCATCGACGGTGGCTGCTTCGTCCAGCATAATCCGGATGATTTCTACCGAATCAACCCAACCTTTTTCTGGGTCAGCAGGCACACCACCAGCTGGCACCGCAGCCATACCCACGGCCAATCCTTTTTCATTCATCCCATCAAAGGGGAGATTGGGTGCATTGAGGAGAGGAATCAATTCATCCATTTGAGTCTCGGTTAAATTCAGGGCGTCCGTTCCTGCGAAACCCAAATAAGCGATATCGACCACAGACACAGAGGCATAACCCTCTGGTGGATGGGTGAACAACAGCAAAGCAGGGCTATAATCCCAATCGAAATTGCGGCCATAAAGCATGCTTTCAGAATCGCCCAGGGCAGTAAAGAGCGAACAGGCCCAAGATTCGGTTAATTCTTGTGTGTTGGTTTGTTTCGGGTTTTCTTGAACCGCAACTTCGTAGTCAGCGTAATAATCCATGACATAAAGCGGATAATCGTCCATTTGCTCCAGACTGAGGAGCGTGGCAGCTTCGGCTTCGGTCAAACCGAGGTGGGCGTAATCATCCGATGCTGCAGGATCATCTGGAGAAACAGAAATTGCAGTTGGTTCAGTTGGGTTTATCGTTGGAGAAATATCACATGCAATGATGAAGCTACAAAATAGGATCGTAAGTATCAGGTAATAAACAGTTCTCATGGCAGCCTCCTTTGAGTAGCGCTCAACCTGCATTCGTTTACGAGATACTACTCATTTGACACTTCATCTACCCAATCCAAACCCAATTCGTTCAATTTCTCTCGTGCTGGTGATCCCGTTTGACGATTCCAGCCGCGGGCATCATAATAGATTTCTAACATCTCGCCAATGGGGATCACATACCCCGCTGAACCGCCGTCTTCGTATGGTTCCAGCAGCGCTTTGGGGAGTTTATCACCTGCGCTCGTCAAACCCAAACGGTTATTGATGACCCGTTTTAGATTCCAGCCGCGCTCTCCGGCACGTAATAAGGTTTCAAGCGTGTAAGTATGTCCGGTGGCCGCGTTGATCAAATCCAGTACAGTTTGAGGCGAAACGTTTGCAAAGATGCAAATTACTAACGCATTAGATACTGTGCGCCAATTTTGGTGGATGGCCACATTTGCAGCTTTTTCAGCGCCAGCGTGACGCTCAAAATACTGCATCCCCAGGGATTCTTCTGCCTGCCCAAAAATATCGGGTAAGAAATAATCACCCTGGTTATGGCAAGCTCCTCGGGGAGAGGTTGCATAAACCAAGGCCATACCCGAGGCGGCGCGCGGATCGTGGTAGGCAACTTCCAAACCATTGACTTGTACGGCAGCCTCTTCAATACCAAATCGCCGCGCCAGAGCGAGTGCACCCTCCGCCAGCCAAGCGCCAAAGCCCTGGCGCTGGACGGTGAGATTTACCAACTGTTCAACAACTACAGTATCTCCCCACTGGAGTGCAAATCCGCCAGTATCTTTTTCGGTGATAACATCTCGTTCATAAAGGGAAAAGGCCAACCCCAAAGTATTGCTCAGGCTGATCGAATCCATTCCAAACTGATCGCATAATTCCCCCATGCGAGTAATGAATGCCAAATCATCGATCAACAAATTCGGACCAAAACCGACGATCGTTTCATACTCGGGACCTTTGCGCTTGCTCTCTTCTCCTTCAAGCTGGACTACCCGACCACAAGCGATGACACAAGCGTGGCAGGCACTCACACCCGTCAAGATGGTCTCCGCCATGGTAGCCCCAGTAACGTTAAAAACACCATCGAAAGTACCCGCTTGGAAATATTTTTTCGGCATCTCACCCAGGTAATCAGCATAATCAGCTACTCCCGCAGTCCCCAATTCACGAGCGGCATTCGAAAAGTTATCATTACGAAGAGTGCGGTTTGCTTCAGCCCGTAATTGTGGGAATTGCTCTTCGACGGTCGGGACCTTTCCGCTCCCCAATACGGCAACCGCCTTAAGATTTTTCGACCCCATGACGGCTCCCATCCCCGTACGGCCGGCGACGCGGCCATGATCGGTAAGCACGAGGGCAAAGGGAATTTGAGATTCTCCTGCCGGACCAATGACGGCAACTTTCGACTTTTTTCCCTGAAGTTCAGAGATAACCGCCGCCTGGGTTTGGTAGGTGGACACACCCCAAAGATGGGCAGCATCCCTGATTTCAACCTGACCATCCTTGATCCAAATATAGACTGGTTTTTCAGATTTTCCTGTAACCCATAAACCAATAAAACCAGCCTTACGCAGCTCAGGACCCCAATGTCCACCGCAATTTGATTCAGCCCACAACCCCGTAGCAGGAGATTTCCCGCAGATCACAAACCGCCCTACCGCGGGACCTGCTGTCCCAGAAAGGGGACCGTTGAGAAACAGCAAGGGGGCTTCTGAAGATAGTGGATCAAGATTTGGGGTAATTAAATCATAAAGAATGCGAGCAGCCAATGAAGCACCCCCCAAATAATCACGGACCCATTCGTTTGGGATTGAAAATTCTTCAGTTTCACAAGTGGTTAAATTGATTTTTAGAATCGGCTGCATAATTACTCCGTGGCGTTCGTTGCGAGGCTAAGTTTACCAAATTTCAGGTAGACTGGCGGCAAAATTAGACTATACTTTGAGAATGTTAGCAACTTCAATTCGCCCAATCACAAGAAAAGATCAACCCTGGATTTCCCAACTATTAACCGATCATTGGGCGCGCCGATTGTTGTCAGTCGTGGGCAAATCCATGACGCCGGCAAGCTGCCAGGATACGTAGCGTTATTGGATAAAGAAAAGGTTGGATTGGTCACTTTCAAGATTGTCGGGAAAGAATGTGAACTGGTTACTTTAGATAGCTGGAAAGAAAATATCGGGGTGGGTACGATATTGGTAGAGGCCGTAAAACGAGCAGCCCACCAGGCTAACTGCTCTCGTTTATGGCTGATCACCACCAACGATAATCTGCATGCAATAGGTTTTTATCAAAAACGGGGCTTCCATCTCGCCGCAATCCACTGCAATGCAATCGCAGTATCCCGCAAAATCAAGCCATCCATCCCAGAAATTGGCGTACACGGTATTCCCATTCGAGATGAAGTTGAATTGGAATTCCAACTCAACTGATCCATTAGCGATTACAATCTTGGTAACAAATTAATTAACACCAGCTTTCAAACCTTGATTTATAAACAAGTTGGGTATAAAATTCCCGCCGTTCTCCGCAATCGTTTTGTGCCGGGAGCGAGAGACCAAATGATATGACTGACGAATTTTATTCACGAGCGGTTAATGATTTTCAGAGTGCCCGTAATAAAGCGGATATGCAAAACTTACTATCGCTTATAACGGGCCGCTCCACCGATCTTTTATCTTATGAAGAAGTCCGGCAAAAATTGCGCGTCATTGAAGGCAGCCGCCGCGTGCTTCATGACATCCCCATAAGTGCGATCGTTGGCAGTGTAGGGCGCTACACAGATTTCAATAGAGATTTCTTGCCTCGTCATGAGAGTACCAAAGAACGTTGGGCCAGGGTTATGGTCGAGGCCACCGGCTCAACGGGGTTGCCACCCATTGAGGTTTATCAAATTGGAGAAGTTTACTTTGTACTTGACGGCAATCACCGCATTTCGGTTGCCAAAGAGTTAGGAGCCACCCATATCCAGGCCTATGTAACCGAAGTCAAAACAAAAATTGCGGTTACGCCCGACCTTAACCCCGATGATCTAATCATCAAAGCAGAACATATCGATTTTCTGGAAAACACGAACCTGTACACTCTCCGACCAGGAAGCGACTTAACTCTGACCGCCGCAGGGCGTTATCCGGTTTTGTTGGAGCATATTGCCGTTCATCAGTATTTTATGGGCATCGATGAAAAACGTGAAATTTCTTACGAAGAGGCGGTTGCACACTGGTATGACAATGTATACCTGCCTGTAGTAGAAATCATCCAAGAACGTGGCATCCTGCGTTCTCTCCCAGCACGTACAGAAGCTGACATGTATATTTGGCTTGCCAAACACCGCGACGATTTAATCAACGATCTTGGCTGGGAGTTTGGCACTGAAATTGTGGCGGATGATTTGATTGCGCAATATGCTCCCGATCTTTCCCAAATTTTCTCCCGCGTCACAGGGCGTATTCTGGATGCAGTTACCCCCGATGGGCTTGAATCCGGACCGCCGATTGGCGAGTGGCGAAAAAAACAAGTGGCCCAACGGCAGGATGATATTCTCTTTCAAAATATATTGGTAGGAATCAGTGAAGATGATGTGGAGTGGGAGGCATTGAATCAAGCTATTAGCATCGCGCAAAAAGAGAACGCCGTGCTACGTGGACTGCATGTGGTCTCCAGTGAGAATTTGGTTGAATCCGCTGCTACAGAAGAGACCATCAACGAATTCAACCGGCGCTGCCAACAAGCGAATATCGCTGGAGAAATTGCTGTTGAAGTTGGGGCTGCCGCTCGAAAAATTTGTGAGCGCGCCCAATGGGCCGATTTAGTCATCGGAAAACTCACTCACCCTCCTGAAGATCAACTTTTAGACCGCTTGAGCTCGGGTTTTCGAATTATGGTGCGACGCTGCTCCCGCCCTATTTTGGCTGTCCCCGGACCAGCAGCACCCATCCAAAAAGCTTTACTGGCCTACAACGGCAGCCCTAAAGCAGATGAAGCTCTTTTTATCGCCGCCTATATGGCTGGCTGCTGGCAGCTTCCTTTAGCGGTGCTTACGATCCAAAACGATGATGTGGAAGCAAAAACGATACAAACAAAGGCAAGAGAATACCTGGATACAATCGATGCGCCGATTGATTATTTCATCGAGAATGGCGAGGCGGTCGAAACCATTTTGCAAACTGCCGAAAACCAGCACTGTGATTTGATTCTGATTGGGGGATATAGGGCAAAACCTGTAGTTGAGATCGTCAAAGGGAGTCTGGTCGATCAGATTCTACGGGAAATAACCATCCCGACGCTGATTTGCCGCTAGATAAAATATTCTCGGAAATTTTTAGTAACCGAACCAATTCCAATACGAAACTTGATGATCTAATTCAGGGATGGCTGCCCTCAAAAAATGCATCCCCTTTACTATCCACCCCTTCACACTTCAATTTCTGTCACCTTATACCCGTAAGTATTCATGATCCTGGTATCCCCCAGGAGAGTCTCCGTAATCATATTGGGCTTGTAAACATGGATATGTCCGTGAAAATGGATTTTTGGCTTGAACACTTGCACAAGCCAACGGAAAGCTTTGATACCAATATGTGGATAATCTGGCCCATCATGGATCCCCCAGGGAGGTGCGTGGGTCGCGAATACATCAAGATTACGGCCGTAAACCATCCGATTCCAAATTAATCCGGGTACTAAACGGATGACAGACAACCACATTTGGAGTTGATTGTACTGGTACTCACTACTATTACTATAACGAATACTTCCCTGAACACCCGCGATCAGCAGGTTTTCATGACGGAGAACCCGGCGGTGTAAACTGGTTCCCCCATGTGGATATGTACACTCACCATGGTCGCTAAACTCTACTTTTGGATCATGATTTCCATGCACAAAGTAAAGTGGAACGTTTAGCAAAGTGATGATGAATTCTTGATAGTAATATGGCAAATCCCCACAGGCAACCACAAGATCAATATCGGCGAATTTCTCGCTAATGTGATTGGAATAAATGGATGGGACGACGGTATCACTAATCGATAAGATTTTCACCAAAAAGGCCTTCAAATTTAATTGAATTGCTTATACCTTCTTTGGTAGGACTTGTCAACCACTCGACCTACCTGTGATAGAATCGAAACTCGGATATGCCGCCATCCCAATCCACAATCCGAGGTATTTCATGAAACACCACACTGGCTCTATTGAAGTTATTACGGGATCCATGTTCTGCGGAAAAACCGAAGAACTCATCCGTCGCTTGCGCCGGGCTACGATTGCAAAACAGAAAGTGCAGGTTTTTAAACCCACGATCGACAATCGCTATGCCGAGGAAAAAGTCACTTCCCACGCGGGTGCCAACTTTGCCGCTTTACCAATTGAAAACGCATTGGAGGTACTGAAACATCTGGATGAAGACACCACCGTGGTCGCCATTGACGAAGCCCAATTCTTTGATCCAGAAATCGTCTCTATCACGCAGCAACTCGCCGACCGCGGTATTCGCGTCATCGTTGCTGGCCTCGATATGGATTTTCGCGGCGAACCTTTCGGCCCCATGCCCATCCTGATGTCACAGGCAGAAGAAGTGAGCAAACTGCATGCCATCTGTGTAGTCTGCGGCGAAGAGGCTTCTCGCACACAACGGCTGGTTGATCATCGTCCCGCCCGTTATGATGACCCAGTTGTGATCGTAGGCGCATCAGAACTTTATGAAGCCCGCTGCCGCGAACATCACGAAGTGCCTCGCTAGATATTTTGTAACACCCAAACTCTAAAACCCGATATGGAAAGACCCATGCAAGACTATCAAGAGTTTCTCGACGAAACCTTAATCGATGCTAAAACCCTTCAAGCGCGGATCGCAGAATTGGGTGCTGAAATCAGCCGAGATTTCCAGGGACAAGACCTGCACTTGATCTGCATTCTGCGCGGCGGTATCCTTTTCCTGACCGATTTAATGCGCCAGATCAGCATTCCACACACCATCGATTTTATGGCGATCTCATCTTATGGGGTGGGTGCTCGCCAATCCAGTGGGCAGATTCGTTTGAATATGGACCTCAAGGATGATATCCACAATCGCAATGTGCTGCTGGTTGAAGATATCATTGATAGTGGGCACACGATCACATCGGTGCTCGAATTGCTTTCGGTAAGAAAGCCAACCAGCCTAAAGATTTGTACCCTGCTTGATAAAGCTGAGCGACGTGAAGTTGATGTATCCATCGATTACTGCGGATTTGTAATTCCAGACAAATTCGTTTTTGGCTATGGTTTGGACCTTGATGAATACTACCGTGACCTGCCCTTTATTGGCACTGTCAACATCGAGAAATTCCAGCCACCTGACTGAGAAATACGGAGGGGAACTTGCGGCGGGATACTGACTACTCAGAAAAAACTCGTCCCTTTATGCCGGACGCTGGATCGCCCGGCTGCGCGGTAAAATCGTCGGTCAAGGTGGCACCCCCGCACAAGCTATTCAAGCCGCCAAAACTGCCCGTTACAAAGAAATCCCTGAAATTAGTTTTGTACCTATGGTCTCCCCACTTACAATTCCACCTATAGTAGAACGCATTCGTGCCGCGCTGCCCTCAGATACCCCCATATATCTGGTTGGAGGAGCTGTGCGAGATATGCTGCTGGCGTGTCCGGTTCACGATTATGATTTTGCCCTCCCTGGGGATGCGCTACAAATTGGTCGCAAGATTGCGAATCACCTGAACGCAGCTTACTATCCCCTCGATATTGAGCGGGAGACTGCCCGCGTAATTTTTGCCGATGACCAAGGCGTTCGCAACATCCTAGATTTTGCCACATACCGGGGTCCAGATTTAGACAGCGATCTGCACGATCGCGATTTCACGGTCAACGCCATGGCGCTCGATATTCGTTCTCCGCAGGAATTGCTTGATCCCTTGGGCGGGGCTGCCGATTTACGGGCTAAACAACTTCGGGCTTGCTCTACCACTACATTTAGCGATGACCCCGTCCGGGTGCTGCGAGCCATCCGCATGGCAGCCAAGCTGGAACTGCATATCCAACCAGAAACGCGCCAGTGGATGCGCTCCGCTGTCCCCGGTTTGGCAAACATATCCCCTGAACGGCAGCGAGATGAATTGCTGCAAATCTTAGGAGGCCGACAGCCACACACGTCTATTCGAGCGCTCGAAATCTTGGGAACCTTGCCTTATGTTTTCCCCGAACTCCCCGCTCTCGCAGGGGTGACCCAATCACCCCCGCATGTCAAAGATGTCTGGAACCACACGCTGGACACATTGCGCGTCCTCGAGGGAATCACAAATCAGTTGAGTTCACGCCATGATCCAAACGCCTCCGGAAATTTGATGTTGGGCGTTATGAATATGAGATTAGGCCGCTATCGGGAGCAAATTAGCACACATTTGAAAACCGAGTTAGTGTCCGAGCGTGCAATACGATCTTTGCTCTTTTTGGCCGCGCTTTACCATGATATTGCTAAACCCCAAACCCGCTCTGTCGAAGAAAGCGGCCGCATCCGATATTTTAATCACGATGAAGTGGGAGCAGAGATCATCACAAATAGAGCACAGGCATTTCGGCTCAGCAACACAGAAACTGATCGAATGGCCACCATCATTCGTCACCATATGCGGCCATCATTCTTATCTCACGCGGAGAAAGGTCCATCAAAAAAAGCGATCTATCGCTTCTTCCGTGATACAGGTGAAGCCGGTGTGGATATCTGTTTACTATCTCTAGCAGATGTCTGGGCCACTTACGGTAACACCCTGCCCCAAGAACGTTGGGAGAGTCAGGTCGATACCGTGCGCACGCTGTTGGCGGCCTGGTGGGAACAGCCCCAACAACAGGTCAATCCCCCAGCACTTATCTCCGGAAATGATCTCGTCAACGATTTAGAGTTGAAGCCCGGACCAGTAATTGGCAATCTCTTGGAAGCTGTAAAGGAAGCACAAGTGGAGGGGGAGGTACACTCTCGGGAAGAAGCATTGAAATTTGTGCGGAAGTTTCTAGATAGCGAACAAGCCTGAGTTTTGGGAAACAAATTAAATAAAAAACGAGTGACAAGGAAAATGACCGTCACTCGTTTTTTTGTTACTTTTTAAGCGATTATGGATAAATCGTCGTCAGCATCGGTTCATAAAAACAACGGCAGCCTTTGGGGTGTGAGCAGCCTTCGATGGGTAGAGCGGGGGCTTCAAATTTATCATATGTTCCCTCGTGAGCAGTGCAAACTGGACAGCAATCTCCAGATACCATTAAGCGCACATTACGAACCCGATCATTATCTTGAAATTTTTTAAGGGCTGCGTTTTGAGGGGAATTTTCTTTAACTGTGTGTCAGTGGAAGTTACCACATTATCCTCCAATAATAACCAAATTTTTCAAAATGCCTGAAGTATTTTACCGCGAATATTTGTTCAAGTTGAGTTTAAAAAATACCGGGTCTCTGGGAAATACCGTGTTTAAAGTTATCTGTCACAGAGATTCCCCAAGAGCTAAACTACTAGGCCTCAGAAAGTACCTCTGCGATTTGGCGTAACGCCCAATCAAGTTCATCCTTTTCAATCACCAAGGGCGGAGCCAGGCGGATAACAACTTCATGGGTTTCTTTGGCCAGCACGCCGCGAGATTGTAGTGCCTCACAAAAACGGCGGGCACCACCCGCTTCTGGCTTGAGCACAATGCCAACCAGCAGACCTTTGCCGCGGTAGTGATCAACAAAGGGGCTATTGATCTCAGAGAGACACTCCATCAGATAATCGCCCATTTCGGCAGCTTTTTCGACCAGATTTTCCTCAACGATGACAGCAAGAGCTTCGCGAGCAACTGCACAACCTAGCGGATTACCGCCAAAGGTTGATCCGTGATCACCTGGATTGAATACACCCAAAATCTCTTTTGAAGCTAATACCGCTGCCACTGGATACATACCCCCCGAAATTGCTTTACCCAAAGTGACCATATCTGTTTTTACGCCCTCGTGTTCGCAAGCCAGCATTTTACCTGTGCGCCCCAACCCGGTCTGGATTTCATCTGCAATCATCAGCACATTGTTTTGGGTGCAGATTTCTCGGACATTTTTAAGATACCCTTCGGGTGGAACGATCACACCTGCTTCTCCTTGGATGGGTTCAAAGAGAAACCCTACAGTATTCGGGGTGATTGCAGTTTCCAAAGCAGCCGCGTCCCCATAAGGGATCATCTTGAATCCTGGGGTAAAGGGTCCAAAACCGTCCTTATACTGCCTTTCAGATGAGAATCCCACAATGGTTGTAGTCCGCCCGTGGAAGTTACCCTCACACACAATGATCTCTGCGAGGCCTTCAGCAACACCTTTGATCATGTACCCCCATTTTCGGGCGGCCTTGAGCGCCGTCTCAACAGCTTCAGCACCGGTGTTCATCGGCAAAGTCATTTCATACCCCGTTAACTCGCACAACTCTTGGGCAAAGAGAGGCAACTGATCGTTTCGAAAAGCCCGAGAAGTGAGTGCAACCTTGGAAGCCTGTTCCCGCATCCGTTCTACAATCCGTGGATGGCAATGTCCTTGATTTACAGCAGAATAAGCCGAAAGGAAATCCAAATATTTCTTTCCGGTCACATCCCAAACCCAAACTCCCTCTGCGCGTTCGATGACCACATCCAATGGCTTATAGTTTCGAGCGTTATATTTCTCTTCAAGGGCAATATAATCCTGAGCAGTTTGCATCATTCTCTCCTATATTATTTGGTGAGGTGTTATTTAGAACGAAAAACCGTCCCAGATTCGGGACGGTTCAATTATAACGGCTATAATCTATAGAACCTTAATACGAAAGTAACCCAACTTTATTAGAATCATCACTATCTCCATTCACAATGGATAAGGCGGCTTCTTTTTCAGCACGAGCACGCCGGGCCAGGGTGTTTAAGTGAGCCACCAAAATATTTGCAGATACGGGTTTTACCAAAAAATCATCCGCACCGGCATCCAGAACTTTCTCTACCAATCCTGGTTTTTGGTCAGCAGCTAAAACCAAGATTGGCACACCACTATAATGTCGAATATTTCTACAGATGTTCAAAACATCTTGATTTGAATGGATATCATCCACCAGAAAAACGTCTGGATCTGATTTTCTGGTAGCTGCAATAACAGTTGGATTCGAATTAATGGTTTCAAAAACAAATCTTCGGGAATCCAGTAAAGCATCCAGAAAATCTGTAATTAAAAGATTGTTACTGACAATGATGATTTTTACGGGATTGTCATTGCAAAGCATTCATTGGTCTCCTAGCTCGTTAGACTAATTATGCCGCAAGTTTAGATAATACAACCTTACAAACACTTAACAATGACCCAAATAATATTTATTTTACAATTTTCTGTTTGAAATAAAATCGTAAATTTTTCTGCAAAACTTGTGCAAATACCGAAAATTTGCCAGGATATTGTTTCCATTTATCTATACCGATGGATTTGCTGGAATTCACTTATGTTCTTAATAACACCATAAAGCCGCATCAATTTGGATGACACTTGCGCCTAGATGAAAGTAAGGATATGATAAGGCTACTCGTTATCCAAATAGACTTTATCCTATTTTGAGATTTCACCCATGAGATAAATCTATGGAAAAGGGAAATGCTTCCCTGGAATTTGCACAAAAATAATACTGCGGCCAGGTAAGGTACAAGCTATATTTTCGTAGCCAGTGAATAATCCTAATAAAGAGAAATATCTTCCAAATGGTTGAATTAATTCCTTGCCCAAGTTGTAACTTACGGGTCGATCCACAAATTCAAGATTGTCCACATTGCGGCGCAAATCTGGCTTTTGCGGCTATTCATGCTGAACGTAAACTTCACACAGCACCGCTATCTCTTGATCTGGACGTTCCAATAACACCTGAGATGTTAGTCCCTCGCTTGGGTGATTCTCTGATCGAGAAAGGAAAATTGGATAGTGCCGGACTGCAACGAGCACTCGATTATCAAAAACAGCAGGGGATGCTGGGTAAACCTCGCCTTATTGGGCAAGCTCTCCTCGAGTTAGGGTTGATCGAACGGGAAGCTCTGGATCAGGTGGTAACAGAACAAATCTTGCAGCTGCAAAATGCTTTACAATCAGCGAATCGAGATTTAGAAGCCCGAGTTCGCGAACGCACCCTTGAACTTGAACAAGCGCTCAACAGGTTGACTGAACTAAATCAATTAAAATCAAATTTCATCGCCAACATCTCACATGAATTAAGGACACCGCTAACCCATATCCGAGGTTATCTTGAATTGATGGTTGACGATGGGTTGGGACCCCTAAACAATCATCAAGTGGATGCCTTAACTGTCATGCAGCGCTCTGAAGAACGGCTTGAAAGGTTGATTGAAAATTTGATCGAGTTCTCTTTAGTTGCTCGAGGGGATCTAACCCTCCAACTTGGGGCTGTCAACCTTTATGAAATATTTGATGTTGTCCTAATGGAATATTTGGAAAAATGTGAGAAAAAAAACCTTTCATTGAATACGAATATTCCAGAAAATTTACCCGAGGTACAAGCAGACCATCAGAAAATCCTTTGGGTACTTTCCCAACTCATGGATAACGCTGTAAAATTCACAGAATCTGGCGGGCGGGTACAGCTCGGTGTCCGAAACGAAGGTCAATTAGTAACCATTTATGTGTATGACACTGGCATCGGCATATCCCAAGATAAAATCAAAGATATCTTTGAACCATTCCATCAGTTAGATGGTTCAGCCACTCGCAGGTATGAAGGGACGGGGCTGGGTTTAGCTATGGCACAGCAGATCATTGCTGCTCATGGCTCAGATATTATGGTACGTTCAAAAGATAGCGAGGGCTCATACTTCGAGTTCAAATTGCCCGTAGAAAAAAGTTGAGCATATAACCACGAGCGGCCGAACAAAACAACTCATTTTAATCGATTTTTTAACCTTCCAGCATGGCAATGGACTTAGAGAATATCAATACACTTGGCGTTGAAGAATTGAGAGCGATATACGGTATCAGCCGTGTAGTTTCACAAGCAGCTGATACGATTACGGCATTGCAAGAAATCATTCGGCTTTCCAGACCAGTTTTTATATTCGACAATATTGTCATTTACCAAATTCGCGGGGAGAAATCACATGAGCCAACTTATGCTCGTTCGGTCGGAAGGGGCCGTTCCGCTGAAGCAGATATGGCTTGGGGAGAAGCCGTAGCAAACGAAGTACTTCAAACAAAAGAAATCATTTCCCGCCGAGAGGAAATCGGAGAAAAATTGGATGATCGGATGCTTGATCGCCTCCGGTTGCGGTTCTATTTAGGATTACCCCTTGAAATTAACGATGTTTTGGTCGGGGCGTTGGTGTTTATCCGTTTTGGTGGGCCAAAATATATCCAAGAACAGATCAATCTAGCAGGGCTAATAGCAGAAAACGTAACTCAATTACTTGAACGACAAAATCTAATTGAACAAGTTGTTAAGTTGGAAGCAGAATATCGTTTTGATCGGCTTCAAGAGGACTTTGTGGCCACGGTTTCACACGATCTCCGCTCTCCACTGGGTTTCATAAAAGGATACGCAACTTCTCTTCTGCGGGATGATATTGAATGGGATCCAGATACCAGCAGAGAGTTTCTGACCATTATTGACGAAGAAACTGACCGGCTTGCAGCATTGATTGACAATCTTTTAAATTCGTCTCGCTTGCAAGCAGGTACTTTAAAAATGGATTTTCAACCCATTCGCATCGAAGCCTTGCTCGTAGATACAATCCAACGGGCAAAAGCTCGCAATTATGACTTAAATATTCAATTAGATATTAATTCAACTCAAAACAGAGTTTGGGTTGACCCCATTCGGCTAACCCAGGTCTTTGATAACCTGTTAACAAACGCGGCGAAATATGCCCCAGGCTCTGATGTCACCATCGGTTTAGTATGGGAAACTGATGCTGCCCGAATTTATGTGAAAGACACAGGCCCTGGCATATCCCAGGAACATCTGGAAAACATATTCAAGCGATTTTACCGGGTCTCGAAAGATAGCGGTCCTGAACGTGGAACCGGGCTCGGGCTATACATTTGCCAAGAGATCATCCAAAGTCATCGAGGGGAGATTTCATGCAGAATCAAAACTCGGAGAAGGCACAACCATTCATATAATGCTGCCTCGAGTGCAACCGGAACAAAATGATAAGAAGGAGATGCTATGACAGCACAGATTTTAATCGTCGACGATGAGCCAAGATATGTTCGGCTGATGGAGGCAAACTTAATAAGTGAGGGCTACCAAATCATCAAAGCCACCAATGGGCAAGAGGCCGTCGATGCCGTAGATAAACACCACCCTGATTTGGTTTTATTAGATGTGATGATGCCAGTTTTATCTGGTTTTGATGCCTGCGCCAGAATTCGTGAATTTTCCAATGTGCCTATCGTTATGGTCACAGCTAAAGGAGATGAGCAAGATCGAGTTAAGGGCTTAGATGTTGGCGCAGATGATTATATCGTCAAACCATATTCGGCTACCGAACTTCTCGCAAGGGTTCGTGCCGTGTTGCGGCGCGCTCAACTTTCGGGTGGTTCGTTTCAACAATCCACCTTCACACATGGGGATTTACGGATAGATTTCGCCCGAGCAGAAGTTTTTGTAGATGAAATAACCATCTTTTTATCCGCGACCGAATACCGCCTGCTTTTACAATTCGCCCAAAATTTAGGGAGAATAATGACTTCAGAAGAACTCTTAGAAAATGTCTGGGGGGCTGAATATCGTGACGATAAAGAAATTTTATGGGTGAGTATTTCTAGGTTGCGCCAAAAATTAGAACAAAATCCTAAAAACCCGACCCATATTGTTACGCGTGCAGGTCTAGGCTACTCAATGCCCCGTCTTGATGCTTGATAACAATAACTAGTTTCAAAATATTTTCCAGGAGAAATAGAATGAATATCCGGTACGATGATAAAGGCAAATTTTTTACCGATGTGATCACCAAAGATGTAGTTCCATCTATCATCCAAACTTTGGTCAGCCGGATCCAGGGAAATATGCACGTTCGCATAAACGAACGTGTCAAGGACGAGCTGAACAGGGGCGAACAATTCTTAGCTGTGACGGACGCAGAAATTTATAATTTGCAAGGGCAAAAAGTTCGGGATTCAGATCTAATGCTTATTAACCGTGATCACATCATTTGGATTATTCCTGATGAAGAAAACACGGAGCTAAATGGCGGTGAAGGATGACAATGCCATCCAAGCAAAGATCATCTCGGTCAAAAACACCAGACCTTGAAAAAGTAAGAGTTTATCTTGTCAACAGCTTAACTCGAGAATTGGAGAATAACCCTCCGCCGATGCAAAGGCGGCGCGAGTTTATCGTTCAGAAACTAGATTTAGTTTACGAACAAACACAGCTTCGTCTGGCCGATACTTTGCGCCAACAGATTTATCGAGATGTTCTCGATGATCTTTTGGGTTACGGACCGATTCAGCCTTTGTTGGATGACCCTGATATCACCGAAGTAATGGTAAACGGATCTGACCGTATCTACACCGAGCGTAAGGGAAAACTCACGCTCACAAACGTTAAATTTGAAGACGATGAACATGTGCTTCGTATCATCGAGCGGATTATCTTACCCCTGGGAAGACGTATTGATGCAGATACACCCACTGTTGATGCTCGTCTTCCAGACGGGTCACGTGTAAATGCAGTTATTCCACCCGTTGCTATAGATGGACCATCAATTACTATCCGGAAATTTTTCACCGAAAAACTTACGATGCAACAACTTATTGAATTTGGTTCAATTACGGCTAAAATGGCTGAATTTTTAAAAGCTTGTGTCGTCAGCCGTCTCAATATCGTCATCTCAGGCGGCACCGGATCGGGGAAAACCACAACCCTAAATATTCTCTCTGGCTTTATTCCTGAAGATGAACGCATCGTCACCATTGAAGATGCAGCCGAGTTACAACTCCACCAAGACCACGTCGTTCGAATGGAAACGAAAGCCCCAAATATCGATGGTTCAGGTCAAGTAACGATTCGAGACCTTGTACGCAATTCTCTGCGTATGCGCCCGGATCGAATTGTCGTAGGCGAGTGCCGCGGCGGTGAAGCTCTCGATATGCTTCAGGCCATGAACACCGGACACGATGGCTCATTGACCACGGTTCACGCCAATGCACCACGAGATGCACTATCACGTCTCGAAACGCTATCTCTTATGTCGGGCTTGGATATGCCATTGGGGGTGATTCGTGAGCAGATTGCCTCAGCTGTAGATTTGATCGTACAACAATCCCGCCTGAAAGATGGCTCTCGTAAGATCACATATATTACGGAAGTCGCGGGGATGGAAGGAAATACTATCGTCATGACGGATATATTCCGCTTTGAGCAAACCGGGGTTGGAGAGGATGGCAAGATTTTAGGTGAATTAAAGCCCACTGGCATCCGACCAATGTTCATCGACCGTCTCGAGGCTGCCGGTTTCAGATTGGGTGCAGAAGTATTCAGCACCCAAATTGCGGCTGCAATGGGGCAGCAGCAACGGCGGAAATCCCGTCGGTAAAGACACATGCTATAATGCCTCCGATCATTTCGAAATCAGCTTCCCTTGATAAACCCGATCGGATCAGCACAGATTTTTATTTCGGTTTGGAGCAATAATATGGTCGATCCAAGTTCATTTCAAATTCGGGCAAAAAAAATTGGGGATACCATCCAGGAAGCACGTTTAGCTTCTGGTAAAGGTGAAGAGGATTGTGCTGCTGCTATGGGTTTAAGTACCACAAAATTTCAAGCCTTTGAAAAAGGTGAAGACGCAATATCGTTGCCAGAGTTAGAAATTTTAGCCTATTACCTTGATATCCCGGTTGATCATTTCTTAGGACGCGAAACCATTTCTCTGGCGGCCAAAGCGAATGCAGCTGTAGATAAGCTAGAAACCTTGTTGCCATTGCGCCACCGCATTATCGGGATTATACTGCTAAAAAGCCGCAATGAAGCTGCGATTTCGCTTGAAGAACTGGCCAGGGCAACAGAAATCGATGAGCAAAAGCTGGCGGCTTACGAAAGCGGAAACACCCCAGTTCCTCTACCAGAATTAGAAGTTCTAACCGTTGCGCTGAATGTTTCCTTACGGAATTTTCGGGATCAGAGAGGACCCGTGGGAAGGTGGGCGATACAAAAAAAAGCCCTCGAAGATTTTTCAGAATTGCCCCTTGAGATGCAGCAGTTTATCAGTAAACCCATCAATTTGCCGTATTTAGAATTGGCTCAACGCTTGAGTGAGATGTCAGTGGACCGGCTGCGTGGGGTAGCCGAGGGTTTATTGGAAATTACTTTATAAAAATTTTATGGGTATGAACGAGATATTATCGCCCCAAAAAATTGCCAAAGAAGCTAAATCTGCCTATAAATCTAGGGAATATATTGCCGCAGCTCATTCCTTTGAAGCTGCTCGACAAGGTTTTTTATCATCCCATGATTTTGTGAACGCTGCTGAAATGGCAAATAACTGCAGCGTGGCTTTACTGCAAGCAGGGGATGCAGAGGGTGCCCTTACAGCAGTTGGGGGCACAGAAAAAGTTTTCATTGAAGCTGGTGACCGCAAACGGCAAGCGATGGCACTGGGAAATCAGGCAGCAGCCCTTGAATCACTCAATCGTTTAGAAGAAGCTGAACAAGCTTACTGGAAATCTGCTGAAATACTAAAAGAGATTGGGGAAAAAGAATTGCGCGTTTCGGTGATGCAATCGATCTCAGCGCTGCAGCTACGCACCGGTCGCCAATTACAGGCTGTTGCCTCAATGCATGCTGGCGTCAATGATATCGACAAGCCTACCCCAAAGCAACGCTTTCTTAAGCGCCTTTTGGGAATCCCCATGAATTTACTCAATAAACAATCCACAGAGTTACCCGATGGTCGTGACAACAATCCGTAAAAGGATCTCCGTGAGATTGGCTCAGGAGAAAGACCGGAGACAGCTAGCTAATCTCATCCACTTCGGATCCTGGGTCCACCGGCATCTCGATTGGCGGCCGCCACTGGATTGGATTGGTTACCAGCCATATCTAATTGCCGAAAGTGATGGGAAAATATTGGCAGCATTGGCTTGCCCGCCCAACCCTCCAGAGGCAGCCTGGATGCGCCTCTTTGCAGTTTCATCTGATATTACGGTTGAAGAAGCCTGGGAAATTTTGTGGCCTGCAGCTCATGAATATCTCTGGGGAACGACAATTGCGGCAATCTCGTTGCAGGGGTGGTTCAGCCAACAATTAGCAGCAGCTAAATTCACACACACTCACAGCGTAGCGATGCTAACTTGGGAAGGACAAGAACTTCCACCTGAATCTATTGTTCCAGATTGTATTCTACGCTTGATGAATTTTGATGATTTGCTCGCGGTAAAAGATCTGGATGCACAATCTTTTGAGCCAATTTGGCAGCAATCCATAGACATGCTCGAGATCGCTTTCAGGCAGGCTGCTGTTGCGACAGTTGCTGAAGATGAAGACGGTATCATTGGATATCAAATCAGCACTGCTGGTTCAGAAGGTGGACATTTAGCCCGACTGGCTGTCCACCCACGGGTACAAGGAGAAGGGGTCGGGTATTCGCTCATTCGAGATTTGCTGGTACAGTTTTATCGTAGGGGTGCTCTAAAAATAACCGTTAATACACAAATTAATAATGTAGCCTCTTTGGCTCTCTATCAAAAGGCTGGCTTTAATCGGACGGGAGAAATTTATCCCGTTTACGAGGCTTACCTGGACTAATTTTCCATTAGCTATGAAAAAAGGATTGTGATGGCACACCAAGAATTTTCACTCCAAACAAAAGATGGTCTCGAACTATTTGCCCAGATTTGGGAAACTGATATCCCCCCCAGAGCGGCAGTCTGCCTTGTGCATGGTTTAGGGGAACACAGCGGCCGCTATCAACACGTTGCCGAAGCTTTCAACCAAGCTGGTTTTTCCATGTTAGCCTTTGATCATCGCGGTCACGGTAGGTCACCTGGAAAACGAGGGCATATTCCCAATTACGAAAGGCTGCTTGATGATATCGCTTCTGCCATTACAACCACCCAAGAGCGATTTCCAAAAATTCCTGTTTTCCTATACGGTCACAGCATGGGCGGCAGTTTGGTGCTCAACTATGCTTTACGTCGGAATCCTGAACTCGCGGGTGTAATTTGTACTTCACCGTGGATAAAATTAAGCTTTGAGCCACCAAAAACTCAAGTTTTGTTGGCGAGGTTAATGAACTTTTTTGTGCCAAGTTTTACGCAGGCAAACGAACTGGATGTTCAAGGGCTGTCACGCGATCCAGAAGTTGCCCAAGCTTATTTAAAAGACCCATTGGTTCACGGCCAAGCAAGCGCAAGACTATTCGTTGAATTTTATGAGGCTGGCTACTGGGCTTTAGATCACGCCGATCAATTAGCACTGCCTTTATTGCTCGCTCATGGTAGTGTAGATTCGCTGACATCTGCTCAAGCAAGCATTGATTTTGCTGCCCACGCGGGAGATTTTTGCACCCTAAAAATTTGGGATGGGTATTTTCACGAAACCCACAACGAACCCGAAAAAGATGATGTGATTTCATTCTATCTCAAATGGGCTGAAAACCAACTATCCAACTGACCCCTTGAAATCCAAGTTCTCAAATCTACAGGACGATTGCATGCACATTGTTTTGACAGGTGCGAGCCCTCAAAACAGATGAGATGGTAGGGGCTTTCCGAACATGCGATTACCTTCCTCAAATTTATCCGAAGCATGAGAAACCGCTTAGAGTTTGGCGGTTTCTTTTATTTTTTGCTAGACAAAGCTCGATGCTCATGGCAAAATTCGATCTAATTTGTAAAATTACCGGAGGAAGAAATATGACACAGCGTGATGCTATTCGCGATCGCCGTCGCAAACGGAAACAGCAGCAACGTATGGTGACGATTATGATCGTTGCAGGTATTGCTTTGATTGCAGTTGCCATCATTATGATCCCAACAGTTATGCGCAGTCTTCAAACCGTAGGCGATTTTGATCAACCTGAACTCAATCCGCGCCCGATGGCGAATGACAACAGGATGGGCGATCCCAATGCCCCGGTCATCATTGAAGAATTCTCTGATTTCGGCTGCGGACACTGCGCTGATTTCGCTCAAGGTTCCGGCGAACGGATCGCTGAAGATTACGTTGCCACAGGGCAAGTGTATTTCATTTCACGCAGCGCAGGTGATTTTAACGATAGCCCGAGCGATATAGCCGCCGAAGCCGCTTATTGTGCTGCTGATCAAGGAATGTTTTGGGAATATCACGATATTATTTTTGCTAACCAAGGGACGCTCTTTTATAGCGGCATCACCTATATTGATAACCATCTGGTCGCTTTCGCTGAAGCGCTGGATTTGGATATGGACCAATTCAATGCATGCTTTGAAGATGGTGAAAATCGTGGACGTGTTTTGCAAGACGGAAACGATGCGCGGGCTAAAGATATCCACTCGACCCCGAGTTTCTTTATCAATGGAACCTTAATCCGAGGCAATGTGCCGTACGAAGAGTTTCAAGCGGCGATTGACGCCGCCCTGGCTGAAAGCAGTCAATAAGCTGAAATTTAGCAACCCAAAAATGAACATCACTGGCGCACCCGTATGGGTGCGTCATTTTTTATCCAATCCCTAAATATAAAAGTATCCCCACAATTAACGGCGCTACCGCCAAAGCCGGCAAGAAATTCCCCACTCGAATAGGGCGGATCTCCAAAAGACTGCTGATTGCTAAACCCAAAAGCAGCAATCCCCCAACCGCGGTCATCTCACTCATCATCGGCTCCGTCAAAATTGACTGTGCTTGGGTCGCCAACAAACTCAAGCCACCTTGAAAAATAAGAACTGTCAGCGCTGAGAAAAGCACCCCAACTCCCAGGGTGGATGCGAAAGCTAAGGCTGAAATCCATCCAGAACCGACTTAATTGCCAATAGACTGTAATCTCCCGTCAGACCATCCTGGATTGAACCCAGAATCGTCATGGGGCCGACGCAGAAAACCAGGGAGGCTGTCAGGAAACCGCGCACAAAATTACTACCGCCTTGATGGGGTGGAATTTCAGCATCAATTTGTGAAGGATCAGCTTCAACCGAAGGCGATTGACCACTGGCGAATTTGCGCTCTAAAAACGCGCCTAAATTTTTCAGGCGGCTTTCGATCCTCCACCATTCCCCCAGGATGCCCCCTACCAACAGGCTGCCTAAAACAATCAGCGGATTTTGAGTCTCTAAAAACATTTGGATTCCAATACCGGCAGTGAACAAGCCCAATCCCATGATTACTGTCTCGCGAATACGGACGGGCAAACGAGCACCAAATAACAAACCCAGAGTGCCGCCAATGAGCACCGTGGCAACATTGATGATAGTTCCAGTCATAATAATTACAAGCTAACCTTTTGCCTGGGTAGATTTCCCTTTACCGGCATATTGGTTCTCGAAAAGCTCGAGCACAAAACAAAGAGAGGAGAGGCGATTGAGGTAAGCTAATAATTCTGGGTTTTCCAGCGCCTCGTCCAGATAAAGACTGGTGACACGCCGTTCCGCTCGGCGGACCACCGTACGGGCTAAATCCAGAACAGCGCCTGCCGTAGTATCACCGGGTACAATAAACTCTTTTGTGGGTTCCACTTGGGCTTCGATCACGGCAATCTGTTCCTCAAGCCAGGAAACACGTTGGGCATTAATTGTGCGGAAACGAGTTGCATTTTCTGGGGTGGCAGCAACTTCAGCCATCAGACTGTACAGATCTCTCTGAGTTGTCAGCAAAAGTTCAGAGCTTAGTGGCACTTTACAAGAAGCGCGTGCGATGCCTAAAGCAGCATTGGCTTCGTCTAGCGCGCCGACAGCTTCTAAGCGCGGTGCATCTTTACGTATGCGCCCTTCGCCCAAAAGGCCAGTGCTGCCATCATCTCCAGTGCGGGTGTAAAAATTTGTCATAGCGCAATTATATCTCCTTTCAGGGAGGAGGAACAACCACCAGCATCAAAACGGGGTACACGTTCTGCCCCTAAGGCATGATAGACCCAAGGGCATGATATACTTACCGAACGGTTTCTAGGCCGTGTAATATCAAACCCAGATAGAAAGCGAGGTTCAAGATGCAAATCCGTTGTTTTAAATGTCAAATGCCGATTGCATTAAGCCAGGATGCCATTTTTGCCGCATTAGATTTGGTCACCGATGAAGATTTACAACATTATGATGTACGCTGTCCGCGCTGTCGCAAGACCAACCGGGCTTCCGTGGAACAGTTGAAGCGCGCAGCCCCCGGTTGGCAGCGCGAACGAGAAGAAAAATCTGAATAGAGGCCCCCAACCAGATTCAGCAATTGAATTAGAACGACGGGCAACGCAGTTGAGAACACAATGCGTTGCCCGTCGTTTATCCAGAAACCTAAGATGATAAATTTTTTCGAGGCTGCCAAACAGGTCTTTCGTCGATTAATAAATATCCTACAGCGTACAGCCCACCGCATCAATGAAGAACGTGCGGCTGAAGCCGCAGCCAGCATGGCATATTACGGCTTCTTTTCTCTTTTCCCTCTGGTTTTATTAGCAGTTGTTGTCATCAGTACAGTATTAGAAAACACTTTGTCCCAAGATCAAGTGCTGGAAGTGTTATTGCAAGCTTTTCCTTTTTCTGGTCAGGTAATTGAAGATAATATCGAGCAAGTACTCAAAGCCCGAGGTTCGGTAGGGATCATTGGGGGGGTCAGTTTGGCATGGTCTGCGATCGGCGCATTTACCGTGCTTACCAGGAATATCAACCGCGCCTGGCCAGATACAAAAATAAGAAATTTTTTCAAGATGCGGCTCGTCTCGTTTGCAATGCTAGCAGCATTGCTGGTGGGATTAATCTCCCTCTTTGTATTCAATACCGTCACTCGGTTTCTTCCAAAAGATATCAATGATGTCGCAGAAAAAGCTTCTTCATCACAATGGTTCACTGAGATTATGATCAGCGTACTTTTATTTACGTCCTTACTTGTGCTTTACTGGTGGTTACCACGCACAAAAGTACGTTGGAACGAGGCTGCCTGGGGCGCTTTGATCAGCTCCATTGGGGTTTCAATTATTACCACCGGTTTCACCTGGTTTGTGGAAAGCGGTTTATCGAACTACAACTTAGTTTATGGCTCATTGGGAGCCATCGTAGCTTTGCTGTTTTGGATTTACCTGCTAAGTTTAATAATATTTGCTGGAGCCCATTTGAGCGCAGCAATCGCTTTTGTGAGAAGGGGCCAGGGAAATCCAGGGATTGCTGAGCCCACCAACGATTTGCACGTAAGGGTAACGGAAGAATAATTTCTCTAAACAGATTCGGGGAAACCTCGTTCAAAAATTTCAGGCTTTTTCTTCCCATCTATCGGTGGCTGGGGGCGGCTCAGGGGCTAGAGCAGAAATCTCTGTCCGCAGGGCATCATCCATTTCAATCTCTAGAGATTTCAGCGATCCTTCCAACTGATCCACGTTACGAGCGCCGATGATAGGAGCTGTCACCGCGGGGTGGGAGGCAACCCAGGCCACGGCCAGTGCAGCAGGTTCATGGCCGCGTTCTCGTGCAAATTGAGTAAAATCACCCGCCACATCGTATACCCATTCTTGCCCGTAGCGTTTTTGATACATTTTATTTTCGGTCAGGCGACCCTCATCCGGCTTTTCCTCCGAGGAATATTTTCCTGTTAACAAACCGCCGCCAAGCGGATTGTAAGGGATCACCCCTAAATTCTCAGATTGAGCCATAGGCAATATTTCGACCTCAGCCTGACGCTTGACCAGGTTATACATGGGCTGAAGCACTTCAAAGCGCGACCAGCCGCGCGCTGCAGATATTCCCAAAGATTTGGCCACCTGCCAGGCAGCAAAATTACTCGCAGCCGGATAAAGAATTTTCCCTTCCCTAACCAAATCATCCAATGTGCGGAGCACATTTTCGAGAGGGAGATCAGTTGGGAAATGGTGGATAAAATATATATCGATACGGTCTGTATTGAGACGGCGCAAACTGGCTTCAACCGCCTGCCGGATATGATATCGGCTGGCACCGCGCGCGTTGACATCTTCCCCCACCGAGCCAAAAAATTTGGTGGTAAGCACCACCTCATCGCGGCAGTCCGCGATCAAAGATCCAAGAATCTCCTCCGAACGACCGCCAGCATAAACATTCGCACAATCAAAAAAGTTAATCCCTGCATCCCGACAACGATGGAACAGGGCGGCAGAGGTCTTCTGGTCCGCCTGCCAGCCGAATGTCATGGTGCCGAAACACAAAGATGAGACATTGACACCTGTATTCCCTAGAAGTTTGTATTGCATAATTTCCTCTCTTTATTTGGATCGCCGATTAATGATGGCCAGACCTCCCGTAGAGGTTTCCTTATAAATGCTGGGCAAATCTTTCCCCGTTTGTTTCATGGTTTCCACAATATTATCAAATGAAATAATATGCCGGCCATCGGATAGAAGCGCATAAGTAGCTGCGCCCAGAGCCCGTTCCGATGCAAACACATTACGCCCGATACACGGAATTTGGACCAGACCAGCGACCGGGTCACAGGTCAAGCCCAGATGGTGTTCCATTCCAATTTCTGCGGCGTATTCGATTTGTGGCAGTTGCCGTATCCCTTAAAAAGGAGTGGTGCTGACCGCAAAACGAGTCGTCACCTGACCCGGTCTCAAGCTTGATGTTGGGGAAGCAACTCTCCAACTGCGGTGACCAAAGTATCTAAATCTTCTTCAGTATTATATCCCTGCCCCGATATACGAATGAAGTGCTGGTCATTCCACTCGATACATGGCACCTCGATTCTGTATTGCTGAAGCAGGTCTCTCTGAAATTCAGCTATCTCTCGCACCAGTGGCAAATGAACCACAGCCATTTGCACAAATGGCGCGGCCAGATCAGTATAGACGGTTTCCAATCCAGTCAGCTGGTCGATACGCTTGAGCCCATCGGCCAGGATTTGCTGACACTGGCGCTGTACGGTGGGCCAATGATGCTGCTCTTGAAACTGAATGGCAGCCGGTACCGAGAGATAGGCGGATGGGTCATGGGTTCCCGGCCATTCAAAATAATCCAGATATTGGGATCCGGAGGTAAACGATGCATTCTCACCCCAGCCCCAGCTGACCACCAAGGGGTCCAAAAGTGGCTGTAATTCTCGACGGGTGGATAGAAATCCAGCTCCCTTGGCACTTTACATCCATTTGTGACAATTTCCCAGGTAGAAGTCTGGTTCCATGGCCGTCAAATCCAGTGAGATCTGACCAGGGGCATGCGCACCGTCGATGACGGTCAAGATCCCTGCTTCACGCGCTTGCTGGCAGATGCTCTCCACCGGCATGCGCACTGCCGTTGGAGAGGTGATCTGACTAATGAAGATCACCTTGGTTTGGGGAGTCACACCTTGCCAGAAATGTGAGGTAATTTCAGCAGGTGCTGCCATAGGCAAAAGAATCGGTTGTTTTACCAGGATGATGCCGTTCTTCTGCCCTATAAATTTCCACACATTTTCGCAGGCACCATATTCATGATCTGTGGTCAGAATTTCATCTCCCGGCTCTAGTGGCAATGAACGGGCAATAATGTTGACGCCAAAGGTGGCATTCGGGATGTAGACCAGATCATCAGCATCCGCATGTAGATAATCCCCCAAGATTTGCCGCGCTTTTTTTAGTTCACCAGATATTTCTCGGGCAAGGAACTGCACGGGTTGGCGTTCAAACCGAAGCTGCCAATTTTGATAAGCTTCAAGCACCGGGCGGGGGGTAGCGCCAAAAGAGCCGTGGTTGAGAAAAATGACATCTGGATCAAGGAGATAGTGTTCTTTCATATGCTCCACATCAATGGACTTATAGAACTAATTTCGAGTGGAGTAATTTTATCAATTTGTGTTTTTTTTATTAGGCCAATTTTGCTGATTCTCATCCTGTAAGGTGGAAAAACCTCATCCCAAGTGTTTTACTCTAGAAAAACAGCATCCTTTCTCGAGTTCGTATGGGTTGGTAAAATGAGTCATCGCTCACTTTGAAGCACAAAATCGCATGGGTTGGTTCATTCCCAAGCACATTTTCTCCATCCTTTTTAGGCATCGTCAACGGCAGGCGTATTGACACTTCTGTACGCAATTATCCTTTCGATACATACAAAGTTTCACCAAATCACAACTCATCCATACGTTAATCTCAATAACATGGATAAGCGTTTGTTTTCTTTGCCAAAAGACAAGATCACCGCTTTTTTCCAGCGCTGGAAAGTAACCGAATTTGCCGTCTTTGGTTCCTCCTTGCGCCAGGATTTCAACGCACTCAGCGATATTGATGTATTGGTTTCCTTCGATGATTTAGCAGAGATTACCCTCCTGGATCTGGCTCAAATGCAAATCGAACTGGAGCGTGACCTGCCCCCAAAAGCTGATCCAGAATTAGTGATCGGATTCAGCAAAAATGGAGGCAGAAAATGGCGAAACGAAAACGATTTACATCAGAACAAATCATCCTAAAACTCCGAGAAGCCGAGGTGCTGCTGCGCCAAAAAAAAAACGATCAGGGAAGTATGTCGGACGCTGGAGATTTCCGAGCAAACCTACTATCGCGGGCGGAAAGAGTATGGGAGCATGAATACCAACTAGGCCAAAAAACTAAACACGCTGGAAAAGGAAAACACCCGACTGATGGTGTCCCGATGCCTTGCGGGAAAACGATCGTCGCAGAGCTGTCCTTGGACAATGTGATCCTCAAGTAGGTGCTCTCAAAAAAGTATTCAACCCGGCCAGGCGCCGTCAAGCGGTGGCGCAAGTGCAGAAAGCATTGGATGTTTCCGAAAGACGCGCCTGCCGGGTACTGGGACAACCCCGCTCTACGCAGCGCTATCAACCTAAGTCATTGGATGATGAAGAACTGCTGACCAAACGGATCGTTGAGTTGGCCAGTGAGTATGGACGATATGGCTATCGGCGAGTGACGGCCATGCTGCGCCATGATGGCTGGCTGGTCAATCACAAACGAGTGGAGAGGATTTGGCGGCGTGAAGGGCTGAAAGTTCCCCGGAAACAACCCAAAAGAGAACGCTTATGGCTCAACGATGGTTCGATCATTCGTCTGAAACCGGAATTCAAGCAACATGTCTGGAATTATGATTTTATGCACGATCGCACTCACAATGGAGTTCCATTTCGCATCTTGAATGTGATCGATGAGTACACCCGGGAATGCCTGGCTGTCCGCGTTGCTCGGCGGCTGACCCACAAAGATGTCCTGGATGTCTTATATGATTTGTTCTGCGAAAGGGGCGTTCCTGTTCACATCCGTTCTGATAATGGATCTAAATTTAATGCTCAGCGGGTCCGAACTTGGTTAAGTAGACTAGCCGTCAAGCCCCTGTTTATCGAGCCCGGTAGTCCTTGTGAGAACGGCTATATTAAATCGTTCAATGGCAAGATGAGAGATGAGTTGTTATCCGGTGAGATTTTCTACACCCTGAAGGAGGCGCAAGTATTGATCGAAATCTGGCGCAGACATTACAATACCATCCGACCACACAGCTCGCTCAATTACCAGCCGTCAGCCCCAGCTGCTGTGCTGGCACCGGCTCCCCAAAATCAGCATATCGGTCTATCTTAGAATGTGGTACAACAAGGTGGGGCAGGTCAACCGCTAAATAACTTCAATCAAAATCTAATCAGTATACATTCACTCTGGGTTAGCGTTATGACAACCACAATTACCATTGAAACCAAGCAAGACCAAGATAAGATTAGCCGTCATATTTATGGGCACTTTGCTGAACATTTAGGCTGTTGTATCTATGGGGGCGTGTGGGTAGGTGAAGATGCCGCCATTCCTAATACTTCCGGTATTCGTAATGATATCCTTGAAGCTCTGCAAAAGATAAATATTCCTAACCTGCGGTGGCCGGGAGGCTGTTTCGCTGATGAATATCACTGGCGAGACGGAATTGGCCCGCGAGCTAATCGCAAACGCACGATCAACACTCATTGGGGTGGGGTGATTGAAAACAATCACTTTGGTACCCATGAATTCCTTTCTTTATGTGAACTACTGGATTGTGAACCTTATATCGCTGGCAATGTCGGTAGTGGAAGCCCCCAAGAGATGCAATCGTGGTTGGAGTATATAACATTTAGCGGAGACTCTACGCTAGCGGAGCAACGTCGCCAGAATGGCCGCAAAGAACCCTGGAGGGTCAAGTATTTTGGGATTGGTAATGAAAACTGGGGTTGCGGAGGTAATATGACCGCCGCACACTACGCCAACCTTTATCGCCGCTACCAGACTTATGTCCGCAATTACGGTGAAAACCAAGTTTATAAAATTGCCTGTGGCTCGTTTGACTTTAATTACGAATGGACCGAGACACTGATGCGCGCGGCCGCTCAGTTTATGGATGGTCTTAGTCTCCACTATTACACGGTACCAGGCACCTGGGCTGACAAAGGTTCAGCCTCCGAGTTTACGGAAAGTGACTGGTTTGTAACCCTCAAAAAGGCCTCAGCCATCGATGAAATAATTGCGCAACATTCAAAGATCATGGATGAATATGATCCCGACAAACGGATTGGTCTTATCGTTGACGAATGGGGGATCTGGCACAATGTGGAGCCTGGTACCAACCCAAGTTTCCTGTATCAGCAAAATACACTTCGCGATGCCTTGGTTGCAGGAATCACGCTCAATATCCTCAATCAACACTGTGACCGGGTGCATATGGCGAATTTAGCCCAGACAGTCAATGTATTACAAGCCTTAATTTTGACCGAGGGGGACAAAATGCTCCTAACCCCAACCTATCATGTTTTCGATATGTATCAGGTTCACCAAGACGCTACATTACTGGAAAAAAGGATTGAAAACGAAACAAGTTATATTCGTAATGGGGAAAGTCTACCGCAAGTCAATATTTCGGCATCCAGAGATGAGGCAGGCCGTGTGCATGCTAGTTTGTGTAATCTTGATCCCAATGCCGTTGCAAATGTAAAAATCATACTCTCGGGTATGGAAGCTGTGGAGCAGGTATCTGGTCAAATTCTAACCGCTAAAGATTTGAATATACATAATACTTTTAGCCAACCAGAAAACTTAAAACCGACAGCTTTGGATACATTTTCTCTTACCGGACAAACCGTGACAGTTCAATTAGCCCCTATGTCAGTAACCGTATTGAAATTTATCGGAAAAGGTCATAACAGCTAGTGATAGCAGCCCACCCTAGATCAAACGGACAGGCAGGTCAAGCCCCGCCCCAGAGTGAGTAGCGCGATTTAAAGACATCTCAAGTCTCTGGGTGAGTTCCGTCAATCGTGTTAGCACCAAGTAGTAGAGTCCTATTGGGCCCAAGTTAAAATGTCCTATTTTGGAAAACCAACCAACCAAGAGAGGACCACGGAAAATTGGACAACACACTACTGACCATGAGCAAAAAAGAACTGAACCGCTGGGAAGTGATGAAACGGATCGAAGAAAAATGATTGAGGCAGAAAGAAGCGGCTGAGATATGGGGGGTGAGTGAACGGCATATCCGGCGACTTTTGCGCGCCTATCGCCAGAAAGGGGAACCAGGCCTGATCTCCAAAAGGCGAGGCCAACCCAGCAATAATCGTATGAAAGCGGAGAGCAAGCAAGCGGCGCTTGATCTGCTGCACAGCCGCTATGCAGATTTTGGTCCCACCTTGGCGCATGAGAAGCTGGGGGAAGTACATCAGCTGGAACTAGGCCAGGAGAGCGTGCGCCAGCTGATGATCGCGGAAGGGTTATGGAAACCGAGCAGGAAGAGACGTCAGGCGGTGCATCAGATGCGCCTGCGGCGCTCCTGCCGGGGAGAGTTGGTGCAAATTGATGGTTCTCCGCATGCCTGGTTTGAAAACCGAGGGCCCCAATGTAATTTACTGGTCTAGCCACGGGGGAATTGATGGAGTTGTTCTTCACCCCCTCGGAGAGCACCTTCAGCTACTTTGCCGCCACCCGCCGCTATCTGGGTCGTCCCGTGACTTTTTACAGCGACAAAAATAGCATCTTCAAGATCAATACCCAGAAGGCCTTGACGGGATCGGGGATGACCCAGTTTGGTCGGGCCATGCGGGAACTGGATGTCGAAATTATCTGTGCCAATACGCCCCAGGCCAAAGGTCGCGTCGAGCGCGTCATCGCAACCCTACAAGACCGTCTGGTCAAAGAATTACGCCTGCAAGACATCGCCGGTAGTGAAGCCGCCCATAACTTTGCCCCCACCTATATCATCGATTTCAACCGACGCTTCGCCGTTCAGCCCCGTTCCAACCATGATGCTCATCGCTCAGCCCTGTTTTCCGATGCAGAACTCGATCGCATCTTCACACTCCAAGAAACTCGCATCCTTTCCAAAAATCTAACCCTACAATACAAGAATGTCCTCTACCAGATCCTGACTACTCGGCTTACCTATGCTCTCCGCAAAGCGCAGGTCACTGTCTGTGAAAACTCCCAGGGTGAGATTACCATCCTTTACAAGGGCAGTCCCCTAACTTTCTCCATTTTCCAGAAACAACAACGCCAGGCCGAGGTCATCGATGCCAAAAACATCGATAATCATCTCGAGAAAGCTCACAAACCCGCTCCCGACCACCCCTGGCGACGCTATGGCCAGAAACTCAACCCGAAACCCCTGCAGACCCCCTGACCCCCTCCATCTACCCGCTCTCCGTTTTGTGCTGCTTCAGCTGCGCTCCCTCAAGGGGCTTAGAACCCTTGACCGTGCTCGCTTCCGCAGCTTTTTTCACGGAGCGGGCAGCCTCCGGGGCCTCAATTGCTCTCTCTCAACAGGACATCTCTACTTGGTCAAAAACAGGACATTTCTATTTGGCCTTGACAGCCGTTTGTTTGATTTAATCCGACAAACATTATTTTTCTGCGACGTGCAAGTTAATAGCCTGGATCAATTTACATTTCCAATCCCCTATTTTGTAATGTTCAATAATATTTTGAACACAACCTAACGCAAAAAGCGCAGTGAGTTAGGTCTTTAAAAACAAGATCTATGAAATTTCGGAGTTTATATCCGAAATTTCATAGTATAATCCCGATATGATAAATCGGCCAGAATATTTACAGCAATTATCATCCGCCACTCAACGCTCCCCGATCACCGCTCTACTAGGGCCGCGTCAATGTGGGAAAACTACCCTGGCACGCAGGTTTGCTGAAGGAAAAAAATCAACTTTCTTCGATCTTGAATCGTTCCCTGACCAACAACGTTTACAAAATCCCGAGTTGGTTTTGAGTTCGCTAATGGGGTTGGTAATCCTTGATGAAATCCAGATTTTACCTGAGATGTTTCAGGTGCTACGTGTTTTAGTGGATCGCCCAGGAAATGATGCTCGATATCTTATTCTTGGTAGCGCATCGCCGACAATCATCAAAACAGCATCAGAGACCTTGGCGGGCAGGATTGAATTTATTGAGCTAAGTGGATTTGATCTTTCAGAAACAGGAAATGAAAACTGGAAAACGCTCTTATTGCGAGGGGGATTTCCACGCGCCTATCTGGCGGATACAGAAGATGATAGTTTAGCATGGCGAGAAGGGTTTATAAGAACCTTTTTAGAGCGTGACATTCCACAATTAGGAATCAATATCCCTGCGATAGCAATGCGGCGATTCTGGACGATGTTAGCTCACTATCACGGTCAAAACTGGAATGCTTCGGAACTTGGGCGTTCTATGGGGTTATCTGATAAAACTGTGCGATCCTATTTGGACATCCTCACGGGTACTTTTATGGTTCGCCAACTGCAACCCTGGTTTGAAAACCTTGGTAAACGGCAGGTTAAATCGCCTAAAGTTTATCTCCGTGACCCAGGTCTTCTTCACAGCTTATTAAACATTCCAGATTGGCACAGTTTTCTAGGACATCCTAAAATTGGTGCATCCTGGGAGGGTTTTGTTATTGAGCAAGTCATCAAAACTTTAAGTTTATCTCAAGCATATTTCTGGGCCAGCCATAGTGGTGCAGAAATCGATCTTATCTTCTTTCATCGAGGCAGAAAACTCGGAGTAGAAATCAAGTTCAATGAAACTCCAAAGATAACAAAATCCATGCATATCACTCTGGAAGATTTATCCCTAGATCACTTATGGGTCATCTATCCTGGTCAAAAATCCTATCCCGTAACTGAAAAAATCAGCGTATGCTCATTATTTGATATCGATCAACTTACAGGTTAACAAAAAGTGAAAGATCGATCATATATCCATTTGATTGGATAGCCATCCCCTAATTACACATAAAACCAAAACATACTCCCTGGGAAAGCTTCAGGGAGTTGTTCTTTTGATCTAAGATGTATTTATTTGTTCGTTTTAGTGTCGCCCACTAATTGTGCTGGTGTACTACCAAACAACTGGGTTGCCGCTGCTGCTGCCATCGCACAAGCTGTGCCGACCTCACCCTGGCAGCCGACTTCTGCGCCTGATATTGAGGCATTGGCTTTAACAAAATTACCAAACAATCCCGCGGTGCCAAAGCTCGCAGGATTTTTTGATCTGAAAAGGAATGGCGTTCTTGCAATGTGCGTAGGACTGCGGGTAGAACACCACAAGAGCCGCAGGTAGGTGCAGTGACAACTTTACCCCCAGCAGCATTTTCTTCGGAGACTGCGAGGGCATAAGAATAAATCAGAGTCTTATTTTTCTGCGAACCAGAGTAATTTTGAGCCTTCACAAAGTAGGCGGATGCTTTGCGGCTCAAACCCAAACCACCGGGGAGCAACCCTTCCTGATCCAAGCCGCGTCGAATTGCAGCTTTCATCGTCTGCCAGACATCGTCTAAATGGGTTTAGAGGTCTGGTCCCTCGCTCGCTTCAACATATTCCCAAAAAGCCTGACCGGTTTCTTGAATCAAGAACAAAATTTCATCCATGGCAGATAATTCGTACAAAGTAATGGTCTGCTCCCCATTAGAAAAATCGGTGATCTTGCCGCCACCAACACTGAAAACTGTCCACTCCCCAAGGCGCTGCCCATCTTTATCCAAAGCGGCAAACTGCATCCCATTGGGATGTTGGGACAAAAATATTTCTGGTTTCCAAATAATACTTACGCGATCATTTCCTAAATCTTCGCAAATAGCCAGATCCGTGAGGTCTCCCCTCCCCGTTGCAGCTAAACTACCCAACAAGGTTACTTCAAAGTGAGCAGCTTTTGGGAATCTAGCTTTGAAAATGTTGGCTGCTTTTCCTGGGCCCATCGTGTGGCTGCTGGAAGGGCCATATCCAATTTTATAGATTTCTTTGATTGATTCCATCTTTTCTTCCTTTACCAATAAGGTCAGTTTTTCCAGAGAAGCAAAATATTCAGATTTAGATCGTCAAACATAGTTGCTGGGAACGAGTTAGTTTTTACTGGTGAAAATCGCTAATTTGAAGTCGTGCTCCATGGCCGGGTCAATGATTTGCAACCAGGGCAGTTTTACGAGATCATAAGTGATCGTGCCGTAAGAACAAATATAAATCTTCTTACGAATAGCAGCATAACGCAGCCGCTCCAAGACACTCTCGAAAATTTCATTTACGAAGGGAGTGAATAAGTAAAAAATGCTCCCGCTGTTCAAGTCTGCGTTGCGAGCATCAGACTGGATAAAAGTAACTCCCTGTAAGTTCAGGTCTGCTGCACAGTTTTTAGCATAATTACAATAGGCGGGATCAAACTCAATCCCCACAGATTTTACACCGGTCAGCAAATTGACCAGCATCACGACCAATCCCAAGCCAGAGCCGATATCGATAAACACATCCTCAGGAAGGAATCGAATTGAATCGACCATCTCAAGGATGATGCGCACCGGTGTAGCCTCATAGCGGATCATGCCAGATGATCTTTTCCAGCTTTCGGTTGGTGGCGGCTCCGGAAAAAAGACTTGCTCTAAAAGCACATCCAGACCATCATACTCAAAATCAATTTGGGATGGCTCCCCAGGAATATAGCTGGTGAATTGATTTAAAAATGCCCGAAAGCTCTCTGGAGTGAAATTCCCGCTTTGAATATCCGAACGCACACTTTGAAATAGATTTTGGTTGACGGCTACCAATTGATCTCGCAAATCTAGCGCCTTTTGATACAGCGGCTCCACCTCACCCCCATAGCCAGGAATCTGTAAAACATCACCAGTATATTTGATAAAAACAATCACTTCGTTCCTGGCGTGCAGGTTGGTTTCCTCAAATAAGGTGGGGTCCGCCAGTAAAGCTTCTAATTCAGCACGCAGTTTTTCAATATCCATCAAGCAATTTTATTTCTGTTTTAGTTTTATGACCCGGGGAAAGAATCCAAAGCGGGCATAGAAAGTGTAAACCTTCTCATTTCCCATCGCTACGTCAATTACCTTGGTGTGAACATCCTCTTCATCGAGCCATTCTAAAGCCCTACGCATCAGTGCATCGCCGATGGCTTGACCCCGGAATTCATCTTCCACAAATATCGATTCGATTTCACCATTACCATCTTCTGTAACTGTACTGATGAGATACCCAATATTGCGCCGCTGCACGTTAGCAATATCTATACGCAGTTTGCCGTTACTATACTTTTGCAGCAATCTGGCCTTGCGTTTCAAAAACCCATAATCTTGGAATTCGTGTGAAAAGTAAGGTGAAATTTCTTCGTGGTGCTGGTTAAGTTTTTCCCACAAAGGCTGGATTTCATCAAGCAACTCGACCCCACCAAAAATGTATTTGATATCTTCTTTGCTCATGATCTTTTTTCTGTTACGTGCTCCAAGAATCACATTGATAACTTTATTCCGCTTTATGCCCTACGAGGTTAGAGTTTTGATGCCACACTGTTAATTTTTTCTTGCATGGTTTGTGTGCGATCAATCCGCGTGCCTAAACGCAGATTTGTTGAAACGCGCGGCGCACCCATCTCGTGTAAAACTTCATGGCAGCGTTTCAAGGCCGCGAAAACCACATCCCATTCGCCCTCAACATTGGTGCCATTGGCATGTAAAGTGGGTTTCAATCCATCTTCGTTCAGCACGCGTTCACAAGCGGCAACATACTTTGAGAGCGAGACTCCCACTCCAATTGGGACAATAGCAAGATCAGCAATAACTTTCATGATAATTCTCCTAAGCAATAATTGAGACCATTTGAAATATTTTATCTCCGAGATTTTCGTCTCCCGACAAAGTTGATCGGGCGCGAACCTGGACAGGATCAATCCCCTTGGTAAACAGCCGCCAGGCATCCTCTTGATCGAGAGTCACCTTAGCATCAAATGGGCGTTTATCACCCACGTAGAGCTGCCAATGCTCCCCCTCCCGTTGAATTGTCCACTGCCCACCAGAATCACCGGCGATATTGAGCATCACTCTAGCGCCTTCGGGTGCAGCAATATCTCTGTAGGTATAGGGCCATGCCCGTACAAAAGCATCTAAAATGGGGGCAAAAAACCGAGGGTCTTTCAATCCAGGGATTCCCACCGCATCCCGGATATGCTGCTGATGATGCCAGCGTTCAGTGTATTCGCGCGCCAGATCAAGCCAGCGTGGTGCTGGATCTCGTCCCACCCAACTGACAGGGTCACCGAGCTCGAAAGGGTCGATGCTGGCAAAAAAGGCGTTCGCTTGTTCTCCGACAAAAGCCAATAAGTCAATCAGCAAGGGTGGGCTGATGCGTTGTGCAGCATCCATCCAAGATTGGTTGAGGTAATTGATAAACTCGAGTAAACCTTGATCGTTTCGAATGGGTTGCTCTGGGTTAAGAGAGTGCCCATCGCGTTTGCGGGAAATATTGCTGATTTCAACCGCCAACAGGTGCAATGCCACTTCACGAACGCTCCACCCCGTGCAAACCGTCGGACGAGACCAATCTTTTGCTGATAAGCGCTCTAAAAGCTGGATCAGGGCATCCAGGGTTTCAGGGAACAGATAATGTACGAGGATCGGTTCTGGTAATTTCATGGGAATTATATTACCGCAATTCTTGCTGCTATTTATTTTTTAGGAGGTCCTTGGCGAAGACGCTGGCGCCATTTTTCAGGGTCCTTTTCCGTCCACATTGATTCGATCCACCAGGTGGCTCCTGCATCTGCCCAAGGGAATACCTTTTCTGCTGCAGAAACAGAATCACTCCCTGGGGAAGTGCCCTCCACAATGATATCAAAATTCGATTCTAAATCACGATTTTCATCCACAAAGACTTTAATCTCACCAACATGCTCGGGTTTAAGTTCTGCCCACTTTTTGTCAGCGTCCAAAATTTGAGGCAAGATCCCATCATATTTGAGCGCACGCTGCATCGATTTAGGCCAGCCCCAAGCGCCGACCACCCAAATGGGAACCCGCGGCTGCTGGACCGGCGGCGGTGGCTGGTGGGCAAACGTAAACTCATCGATTTGATAATGCTTCCCTTCATAAGTAAAAGGCTGACCACCCCATAATCCCGTCAAAATGTCGAGACTTCTCATCAAGCAACTCAGCCCGAGTTTTGCGATGGGAGGTTTCCCCCATGGCTTCGAAGCCCGTATCCACCGCTCCCAACCCAACCGAAAGGATCATGCGTCCCCCAGAGAGTAAATCGACGGTAAGTGTTTCAGAAGCAAGCTTCCAAGGTCGGCGGCGGGAAGGGGGAGTCAGCAAGGTGCCAATCTTGATGCGATCGGTGACCGCGGCGATTCCTCCGAGAGTTACCCAGGGATCGATACCATAAACAGGTTCCCAAACGAAAAAACCGTCCCAGCCTGCGGCTTCGGCCTCCCGGGCAAACTCAATGGCTGTATTCGGGGTGCCGCCTGGAAAAACAAATCCATATTTCATTTTAGTCTCCGATCCAGAGATAAAAGACATGTTCCCCAATAAGCAAAGCACCAAAATTGGGGCGCGGATCACAAGGGTGCCACGGATTTTGAAAAACCTTTATCCGTGTTGCTCCGTGAAATCTGTGTCCTAATTTTAAGCGGTTTTATTCAGGAACAATTTTAATATTTTCTCCGTTTTCAATCTCTTCTAAAAAGGCAGCGATCTCTCGCGGTGATTGCAAATGAACAATCTGTGTGTCTTGGGCAAATCGATGAATTGATTCTGCCAACTGTGGCCTTATCTCAGTGTGGATTTTCCACATCAGGTTGAACAGTCTACCCGTAGCGGGAAGAGCTGCACAGCCTTCGGGAGGCCAGCCTTGATTGAGATTAAAGAACGCTTTGATCTGACGTTTGGCTGCCCACCAATAATGCACTGTGATGGGCAGATCAACAAAAATGATGGTGTCGGCTCTCTCAAAACGTGCTTGCAAAATATCATTGCTCCCCCATCCGTCGATGATCCACTGAGGGAGCGCTAACCACTTAGAATGGACGGTTTGAATTTCCCGTTCAGGGGTGCGCGTCCAGCCCGAACGCCACTGTAAATCATCAAATTGATAAACCGGTAAATCTAAAACACTCCCAAGTTTTCGTGCCAAAACCGATTTCCCCCCACCTGCATTGCCGATAATTACGATCCGCTGCATTATGTTTTTGGTTTATCGCGCTTTCTCGAAAACCCGCTCAAATTCGGCTACATATCGGGAAGCAAGCTCTGGAGAGTAAATGATCAGTGTGTTTTCGTCATTGCGCTCTTCGGCACTGCGGCTGAAATTGTATGAACCGGTGATCACGATCTCACCATCGATGATGAAGACTTTATGGTGCATGTTACGGTCATTGCCATCCAGGCGCACATTCAGCCCGGCATCCAGAAGATTGTCGTATTCAGTGCCCGTGTTGGAATAATATTGGCTCTCTTCGAAAACACCAGTGACCAGGACCCCGTTGTTGGCAGTTTCAATGAGGGCCTGAGCAATCCCATCGGAGGTAAAGGAAAACGCCATGAAATGAATACTCACTTCGGCGTTTTGGATCGCGTTGATAATTTGATCTGCAGTACCGTCATCAGGCGAGAAATATGTTTCGATTTGCGTACCATCGAGCATCAGGCTTGGGTTTGGCGTGCGGTTGATAACATCATTGCCGAACATATCTTGCACGAACATCTCGTTAAATTCGGTGGTGAAATTTTCAGCCAACTTCGTTGAACGGATATGCACCAAATTGTTATCGTTGCGGTAAGCTCCATTGACGGTAAAATTCATCGAACCCGTCCAAACATCCAGCCCATCAATCACCACGAATTTGTTGTGCATCAGGCTTTCTCGGCGGTCACCGAGGACTTCGATGCCAACCTCTTGCAATTCCTGGATTTCAATCTCGTCCAGGTTATCACTTTCGGCCACGACGCGCACTTGGACACCGGCATTATGCGCCGCGATCAGTGCATCACGGATGCTCCACAAATTGAGATGGTAGATCGCGGCATCCACAGAAAATTCGGCATTGCGGATCGCTTCGGCAAGGGCATCATCCGGTCCGCCGCGGTAGCTCCCCGCGTTGGGATCATCCGGTGCGGAGAAGTAAACCTCGATTTGAGCTGCACTTTTTCCAATTTCTGTGGGTGTGGGCACTGGCGGTAAGGGCGTGATGGTTTCGACTGTGCAGGCTGCGAGGAAAAGGATCCCAAATATCAGGCAAGTAATCGTAATTTTTTTCATGATAATCACAAATTGAAATTTTGGAATTGGTTGCTAAATATATTGCCCGCTTATGATAACACCATTGATAAAAAAGCAAACAGCCCTCAAATTGAGGGCTGTTAGTGGTGCCCCACCTGGGATCTGTTCCGAACCACTTTTATGGGGAAAATATGGCTCAATCGTGTTACAAATCTTAGTTTCAATGGTCAGAATCGTCAAGCAACGGTCGTGTTACCTTTTTATGCTGCGTACAGGTTTAGCAGTCATCACCCAACCATTTCATTCCAATATATCAGGGCAAGCGCATGTTATGCCCCAGCAAGAACCTTAAGCAGAAAATCTTCATTCCAACCAGCCTGCAAGCGTTTGGCTTTGATGCCGCCTTTGGCAGAAGTCTCCTGTTTCCCTTAAGAGCATTGGGATGATATGAGCAGGTTGACAGCCATAGGGCGTAAGACGGTCAGATTAGCGGGAGCATGCTCTTTGCGAACGCGACTGCGATCTTCGTTGAAAGCGATATCCAGCACCCAGTGGAGACCATTTTCGATGGACCAGTGTTGGCGAGAGGCTTTCAGGATCCGTTTGGCATCGGACTGCAGGCTAGAGCTGTAGCAACGAGTTTTGACAGTCTCCTGATCATCAATGATGCGCCGGCGGACCAGCATGATGATGCTTTGCAGATGGGACCACTTCTGAGCCTGAGTGACACTTTGCAGATATGCGGGATCGGAGGTGGCCCAACACTCTCGCACATCACTGCGTCCGTGACCTTTCTTAACTTCCTTAGCATAATCATAAGGTGCGGCTTGAAAGTCCTGCTGCTGATCATAGGAGAATAAGATTTCCAGGTCGCGGTAGAGTTGGCCTTGATTGTGTTTGACCGCCAGGAGATAATCACCTTCCGCCTGGATGATCTGTTTCGCAATCTTGGTCTGGGTGCCCATGGCATCGATGGTCACAAGGCAGCCTGTGATCTCCAGCAAGCGTAACAAGTCCGGGAGGGCGGTGATTTCATTGCTTTTTTCAGCCACGTGACGCTGCCCCAGCACCAGATGGTTCTGTTCTGCCCAGGCACTCACCAGGTAGATCGCCCTTTGACCTTGGCTGCGATCATGTCAGCCACGTAATTGTTTACCAGCCCGCCCGATCACCTGTCCTTGGGTGACTTGATGTAAGGCTTGGACCCATTTCATGAAACTGGCCTGGAATTCTTCGGGCTCAATCTGTAAAAACACCCGCCTAAAGGTGTCATGCGCTGGAATTCCGTTTCCTCGCTGCAGATACTGGCTCAACCATTTCAGCTTCTGATGTCCGAATTGCTCGATTTCAACCCAACCATCTGCGCCACAGATCGTGCCCCAGATGGCGATCGCGATGATATCGCCGAGTTGCTGCTCGATATTTGGCCCTCGCGGGTCCTTCACGTTGCAAAAGTGCTCTGCTAAGCTGCTTAGCGGTTTGTCTACCATGGTAATCCTCCGTTTTTTTCTGGATTACCATTATCTCAGCTTTTTTTACATGCAATTGCCCTGAAATCATAAGTAGACTACCGGACATAACAATTACAACAATGATAAAATCCCCGATATTTGGATAAGAGTTGTTCCGATTGTATGGGTAATCAAAAATGCCATGCCAATAATACCAACCCAACCAGTAGCTTTCTTAAATACACTGTTATCAAGCCTGGCGATGCTTATCAGGATGGGACCAAGACTGGATAAAAAGAAAGCCGTGAAAATTCCCATACGTGCATATTCTCCTTTGGACAAAAACGATTCTCCTGCTGCCTCTAATATAATTCGGCGGGGTTCGGTTGTCGTCATTGTATATTTCTGACTTAATTCAAACATGGGCAAAGTTGCATAAATAGCTATAAAAGTGTTGCCCTGATGAATCCTAAAACCAAGGCAAGCGTAGCATTTGCCGAGTCTGTTCGATGAAGCACGCCAAATAGCGCAAGAAGTACTAAGATATCCACCCCGTCAACGATTTCGTCTCAGTTCCCAGCTGATCGTGGATTTATCCACGCCAAGCTCGCGGCGATCTCGGTTTGCCTGTGTTTCATTTTCATTCGCGCAGAAATCTGGTATCTTTGTACCTGGGTGAGCTGCGTGTAAGTCATAAGCGCTCCTTTGACTTGTGAGGTCTTGGAGGTTTACCTTACCTCAGTTTGCATCCTTTCGACCGTCAAAGTTGCACTTCGTACTTGAATCTAAGTTCTATAAAAACCATACCCTGGTAGGATAATTATGCTTCGGCTTACTGACATAAAATTAGCACTCGATCACCCAAAAAGCGAGTTGGAAAGGGCGATCCTCAAGAAGCTTGGGATCCAACCTGAAGATCTGCTCGGCTATTCAATATTTAAACGCAGCTATGATGCCCGCAGAAAAAATGATATCAAATTGATCTATACTTTGAATGTTGATAGTCAGGCGGGAAAAAGATATTCTGCGGCGAAAACGCAAAGATAATACGATCCAGCCTTGCCCCAGATACCAGCTACAAATTTGTGACCCAAGCCCCTGATAATTTAAATCAGCGCCCCCTGGTGGTCGGCACCGGCCCGTGTGGTTTATTTGCCGGGCTGGTCCTGGCTCAGATGGGTTTTAATCCAATCATTCTTGAACGTGGTAAGCCCGTGCGAGAACGTACGGTAGATACTTTCGGTTTTTGGCGTCAGCGCGAACTAGACCCCGAATCGAATGTCCAGTTTGGCGAAGGTGGGGCAGGCACCTTCTCAGATGGCAAACTCCACACCCAGATCAAAGATAAAAATCACCTTGGACGAAAAGTCCTCACAGAATTCGTAGAAGCCGGAGCGCCAGAAGAGATCCTCTATATCAGTAAACCCCATATCGGCACGCTGAAATTGGTCAAGATCGTAGAAAAAATGCGTAATACCATCCAGGACTTGGGTGGCGAATTTCTTTTTCAAAGTCGGGTGGATGATCTCATCATCGAAGATGGACAGCTGCGTGGGGTGGTCTTAGGCCAGTGGCGAAAAGCTCCACAGCGATCATGTCATCCTGGCGATCGGCCACAGCGCACGCGACACCTTTCAAATGCTCTATCAACGGGGCGTGCAGATCGAAGCCAAACCTTTTTCGATGGGCTTACGGATCGAACATCCTCAACCTATGATCGATGAATGCCGTTTCGGAGAGAATGCCGGTAATCCCATCTTGGGTGCCGCTGATTATAAATTGGTACACCACAGCAGCAATGGCCGCTCGGTTTATAGTTTTTGTATGTGCCCTGGTGGCACAGTGCTGGCCGCTGCATCTGAATCCGGCACAGTTGTGACCAATGGGATGAGCCAATATTCGCGCAATGCTGGCAATGCCAACAGCGCGATCGTGGTCGAGGTCTTCCCAGAAGATTATCCAGAGAGTCCTTTAGCCGGGATCGATTATCAGCGCAAGTGGGAACAACGCGCTTTTGAATTAGGTGGGAGCACTTATGATGCGCCTGGGCAGTTGGTCGGTGATTTTCTAGCTGGTCGCCCTTCAACCGAATTGGGTTCTGTCCAGCCCTCATATAAACCCGGTGTTCATCTGGGAGACCTGAGCACCAGTTTGCCTGACTATATCATCGAAGCGATCCGTGAAGCTCTGCCAGTCTTTGAAAAACAGATCCAGGGATTCGTGATGGCAGATGCTATTTTAACCGGTGTTGAAACCCGCACCTCTTCGCCAATCCGGATCCTGCGCGGCAGAGATTTCCAGAGCGTCAATATCACCGGACTTTACCCGGCTGGCGAAGGATCTGGCTATGCGGGGGGCATCCTCTCTTCTGCCGTGGATGGCATCAAGGTAGCTGAAGCTGTGGCACTCAGTATTGCGAAAGCTTTAGAGCTTGAAGTTTGAATATGTTTCAATACTATGAAAAGCTATTTTTTTGAAATTTCAGCTAAAGTAAATAACCCTACAAAGACTTCTCCATCAGCCCCTTCCCTAAACAATAATTGGCCGTAAATCATTTTGGTACCCCTAATGCAACTCGAATGTTACTCATTTAGTTATTGAGTTTGAAACAAGACCCCATATATGGGTAAAACTACAAATATGAATCGAACCGCTAATACTCCAGATTCTCTACCTGTTCTTCAATCTTTGATTCCAATTCGTCCAACTTCTCCCTTGCATCAAAACTTACAAAAACTAAAACCGCTCTACATCGATTGTAGAACGGTCTTGAGAAAGCTGTACCCCACCTGGAATTTGTTCCGAACCACTTTATGGGGAATTCATCCCTTCAGTGTTACTTGTGGGAATGATAATTTGCATGTACGAAACAGTCAATTACAGTTGTAATTACTCGTGTTAAAAGTTATAGTGTTGAAGAGCTGCTAGCTTGCAATCCTGGTAATACAGAACCACTCAAATATGTATCAATCATATCCACAAACTCAACGGTACTGGAAAAGGTTTCCTGAGCAATTACATCGTCCACGACGATAAACTCACCGTAATCTTGTGCCTGCCGACGCTCGAAGGCAAGATGGAGTTGTTTGGATAATGATTTTGGAAGGAATCCGGGTTTTATATATTCACGATCAAAAAACGCAAGCACACCAGCGTGTTTGGATGTACTGAACCCTTTTACGATGGTCATGGCTAAGATTGCATAAAACATTGCATAACATGACCGATTGATACTCCCTCGTCAGTGTTGCTCATCTGCAAGCATTTCCGCTTCTTTCAAGGTTTCTTTGACCTGTTGAAGACGATATTGAGCTAATTGAATAATTTGCAGATCATTCAAACCGGAACCCCTTCTAATTTGACAGCTGTAATGAGTGGATTAGCTCCTACAGGTCCTTCTTTGATGCCCTCAGGCGTCACACCGAAAGTTGAGATAATCATGCTATTCTTGAAGCCTGTCTCCCAGGCAGTTTCACTGATAGCCCGGCGAAGTCCAGGGGAAATCCTTGGCACTTCAATGTAAACATCCAGGTCCGAATCCGGAGATGAATCTCCTCTGGCACGTGAGCCAAAAACCACCAGGCTTTCTAGTGGCGTGATTTCTTGCAGTTTAATTTTTAGTTGTTCTGCAATAGATTGATCAATTTTTGATAGCATTTGTAACTCGTGCCTTTCACTAAATCACTCATTCATTACACCTCATTCATTGGGAGGTATTTGCTGCCGGATGAGGGAAAAACATCATCTTAAGTTTACTCTGCGAATTTCTATTATTTGTAGTAATGGGAATCGAACCACTAACGCAATAATGTATCTGACTTCATACCAACTTTCGCTCCCAATTCTCTCAATTTCTTCTTAGAATCAAAACTTACCAAAGTCAAAAACTGCTCTACATCCATCGTAGAACAGTCTTGAGAAAGCTGTGCCCCACCTGGGATCTGTTCCGAACCACTTTTTGGGGAAATTATGTCACGAGGGTGTTACCTGTTCAGAATGTTAATTGATACCAGAAATATCATCAAGTATCGCTGGCGTCACCTATATTTAAGGAATATAAATTACCTGTACCATGCTAAAGCTGAAACAGGGTTATTCTGGATTAATCCGAAGGCCCATCCTAGATCTATATTTTAAGCAATAAAATCAATCGCGATAGAAATTGTATTATCCCCCATTACCACTCAACAAACTTCCAGATTTCCGGTTCCCAATCCTCAGCCTTTTGGCCGATATCAGAGAAGATGGAGAGGGCTTCCTTCAACTGTACCATCGCAGTTTCCACCTCGCCGCTGGCACGCAACAAATCGGCATAATTGCTTCGTATGGCCGCCTCGAGGTGGCGATCCCCTAATATAATGCAGATATCAAGAGCTCGAATAATGTTTTCGATTGCCAGTTGATATTCATCTTGATCAGTCTGAGCCAACGCTAAATTATTCAAGGCCGCGATCTGTACAGCTGGATTATCAAGATTTTTTATTAATTCCAAACTTTCAATCAGATGTTGTGTAGCTAGTTCTGACTGCTGGTCCGCACGCGCCAAAATTCCCAGCAGGTTGTGAGCTTGCGCCAAGGCCAATGTATCTTGTGTTTTTTCAGCGAGTGTCAGTGCTTCTTGAGCAAGAGATTTTGCTGCCTGACTTTGTTGGTTCCGATGACAAGCCAGACCCCAATCGACGCGCACCTGAGCTTCAAAAGCCAGCATCTGATCTGAGGCCAGCACCCCATGATCGTAAAGAGCAGCTTCAAAATGGCAGGCAGCCTGCTCCCAATGCCCAAGCCTTAAGTAGATTTGGCCTATCTTTTGTTCAATAGATGGCAGTTTAGTAGGACCATGTATGGCCGCGGCGGTTTCGAATTGCTGTATTGCCCGAGTATAATCACCTGCGAGAGCGTGTAACTCACCAATTTCGACGAGTAAATCCTGTTTTTCTGGAAACCCCAGAGAAAGTGCAGCCTGATAGTGAGCCAGTGCGTCCGAATTCGCATTCATGCTGCGTGCTGCTTGCCCCGCTTGAAAATAGAATTTAGCAGCTTGTCCCAGAAAACCTGCCCGTTGGTAATGGAAAGCGATCTGTCCAGTAAAGGCACGCCCAGCAATGAATCTATTTTGTTCAACTAAGGCTTCAGCCGTGCGTCGATGTAGCAAGCGTGTCCGCACTAGACTGATCTCTTCCAGCACCAAGGCTCGTACCGTTTCATGTTTGAAATCAAAAAATGTGGTGATTTGTCCAAGATCAGCTTGGACAGATACTTCCCGGATGAGTTTGCGGTTTATTAATTCCTCAACGCCTTGGATGATCTCATCTTCAATTCGTCCGCTGATGCTTTGCAAGAGATCACTATCGAAGGTGCGGCCAATGATTGCAGCTGCTTGCAAAATTTGATATGCTGATCCACTCAGATTCACCAACTGAGATTGCAGCATCCCCCGCAAGCCTAATGGAACCGGCCAGGGTTCAGCGATATTGGTTATCGGGATTTCACCATCTAAAGCAGACTGTAAGTATTCCACGAGGAAATAGGGCAATCCTTCAAACTCATCCACTAAACGCTTTTTGAACTCACTCGGAAAAGTTTGACCAGTTGTCTCAAAATATTCGATCAGTTCCAGTGCTTCAATGGGTGATAATGCTCCGAGGGGTAGATGAGATCCCCCCCCTTGACTGTTAGCATCCATCAGCAACTGCTCGAGCCGTGCTATTGCCGGGGATGTCTCTTCACGCCAAGCAGCAATCAAACAAATCGCACGTCCCGGTAATCGTCTAATCAAGTAAGCAAGGATATCTAGGGTTGATTCATCCGCCCATTCCAGGTTGTCGATCAAAATCACCCCTGGGATTGGTCCCTCAACCAATGTCGTTAGCACCTGGCAAACACCCTCATAAAAACGATTTTGTGCTCCGGGGCCATCCGAGGGTGGGGAGGGTGACAATCCTGGAATCAAATTGGTTAACTCCGGCACTAACAGCCCAACTTCGTTCAACCAACTTGGGTGCAAACCCCTCCACCAGCGTGTCCCGTTAGACTGGTGGATGCCCTGGCGTAATAGCTCAATCAAAGGGGTAAAGGTCAGGTTGCTCTCTCCAGCATAGCTACGAGCTGAGAGGGTCACCGCACCACGGCTTTGCATTTTGGCAATGAATTCTTCTGCCAGGTGTGTTTTCCCGATCCCGGCTTCACCTGTAAGAGCGACAAAAACACCATCATTTTGAATGCTCTCGTAAAGATCGGTCAAATATTTCCATTCAGATGATCGCCCAATTAAGGGTGTGAATCTATCAATCTGGTTTTGGGATTCATGGATTTCTTCAGTGATCTCGGATTTTTTTGCAGCGATGACCACTGGTAACGAATCCATGTTTTTGGGCTTTTCCAGGCGATTTTCTTTCACAGATTCATAAAGCTGAATGGTTTCATCCAGTGGGGGTACACCCAATTCTTCATCAAGGATATGCACGCATGTGCGATACTGGCGCAAGGCCGCGCTGCGTTGGTTATTGAAGGAATATTGACTAATCAAAGCCTGGTGAGCGCTCTCATTGAGTGGATCGAGACTCAACCAGCGCCGGGCGTGCTCAATCGCGGCAGAATAATCCCCCTGGTTTTGCAAGATCAAAATTAATCGCTCCAAAGCACTTGCCAACTCTCGTTGCAGATGGTCAGCCTCAAAGAACTGCCAGTCGTCGAAGGCGGCGCTGTCACGCAAGCCGAAACCTGCCATGAAATCCGCTTGATATAAAGCGGCAGCTTCTTGGAGTGGTGCCAGGCAACGCGAACAGGTCTGGCCTTCAGGGTGACCGTGGCTGCGACAATCGGCCAATTGAGCCTGGAAATCGATCACATCACACCATAAATCATTCCCGGGATGGATGTCAATCACTTCGCGCCCGAAGTCGATCAGGTCTGTGGTGAGAGCGCTGCGTAGAGGAGAGAGCGTGCGGCGCAGCGCCGCGCGGGCCGCGCTTTGATTGGATTCGGGCCAGAGCAGAGTTGCCAGTTGTATCGCGGCTTATGGGCTTGTTTTCGATCAGCAAGTAGGCCAGCAGGGCCAAAGCTTTGCGGGTGTCGATGGAGACTGGATGGCCTTGATATTCCAGGCGCGGGGGGCCAAAAAGGTAAAAACGGTAATCGGACATGAACATATTTTATCGGATTTGTTACCAAATTGTAAACAGAGGCTTCGCCGTAACGTTTTTCGTAACGTTCTGGATACGAGCCTTGACTACAATTTAGATAAATTTAGTAGAAAATCTAAATTTATCAGGAGATATACAATGAAAAAGTTTTTAAAGTGGTTGGGGATTATTTTGGGTATTGTGATTAGTTTGGTGATCGCGGTGGCAATCACCGGTTCAGTAAGGGCGAACAGTCTGCTCACCCAAGAATGGGATTTTGAACCAGATACGGTACAAATCCCTGCTGATGCTGAAGCAGTGGCCCGCGGGGAGTATTTTACGAAACATTTCATGTTGTGTGCTGACTGCCATGGTGCGGATCTTGGTGGGGCAGAGTTTTTCACCGCTGAAGAAGGTGCGGGCACCCTTTGGGCACCGAATCTTGACGAGGGGGAAAGGCGGCATTGGCGTTGCCTATTCGGATGCTGATTGGTTTCTTGCATTGCGGCATGGCATCCGCCCCAATGGTGAAAACTTGATCATTATGCCTGCGGAGTTTTACACGACAATTGATATCGACGATATGTCTGCCATGGTCGCCTACTTGAAAACGCTGCCCCCTGTGGATCGCGAAACCCCGACCCGGGCCCTGGCCTTTGTGCCCAAGGTGATGCTGGGGTTGGGCGTAATCCCGGCATCCGATTTTATCCCGGCACACAAGATAGATCACCTGGCAGTTCCACACCCCTCACCCGCACCAGGTGAGACGGTTGAGTACGGTCGGTACATGGCGATGGTTTGTGCTGCCTGTCACGGGCCGGATCTGGCGGGTATGCCCCCGAATGCTGAGGGGGATAGACCGGCACCCAATCTAACCCCTAGTGGCGAATTAGGTATCTGGACGGAAACTGAGTTCATGGCTACCCTGCAAACTGGATTGACCCCCGAGGGAGATAACCTAGACCCAGTACAAATGCCCTGGCCTCAGATCGGCACTGCCAATGTGGAAGATTTACGAGCCATCTGGTTATATCTGCAATCTCTGCCAACCACCCAGGCAAACCAGTAAAGAAAACGTCGGGGAGATACAGTCAGCCATCGATGGATTGCATCTCCCCGGTCCAAACTCCCATCTTCACAAAAGATAGAATGTGTATATAATTATGGATAAAACAGGTCTAATTTCGGGAGATAAAAACAAGATCAGCAATCTCGCCGTAGACGGTTTGATTTATGGACTGGTGAGTGGCGTAGCGATGTATCTCAGTTTGGCTGCTTTCGCTTTACTCTCCGGTAAAACCCTGGGAACTTACCTTAAGTTGTTCAGTGCCGGTGAACTGACCTCGCCCTTGCAAGGCTTGCTCAGCCATCTGGCAGTTTCGGCAATTTACGGGGTGTTTTTCGGAGCGCTGATCTGGCCGGTACTGGCGCGTTTCTCATCGAATAAAAGCATCGCTATCCTTGGGGAACTCGTTTACGGCCTTTTTCTGTTATTTTTAGCGCAAACAGCTTTCTTGCCAGTCACCAACTCTCCGCTGGGACAAATCCCACTTTGGCAATGGGCGTTGGGACATGGGATTTACGGGCTGGTTTTGGGTAGATTATTTACCAGAAAATCGGCATAGATAATCGTTGGCGCATCAAATTTGAAAGGAAAAATGAGACAAAAGTATGGCTGGAAAAAAAATCACATAATGAAAATTGTTGGGTTCATCGCAGTGGTTTTGTTGATTGCAAGTTGCACGGCGACTTCAACACCGCAGCTTGAAAACATAGCAACAGCAACTCCGTTTCCTGTGGAAAACACAGGAGGCAAAGAACCGGTTCTCGCGTTTACTGAAACCCCAAAGGCGACGGTTGATCCATTCATGGATTGGCAAATTTACACCAATGAAAACTATAAGATTAGTATCAAATTTCCCCCTGCATGGTTTGGCCCAGATGTCTATGAAGTTGAGGATGAAATTCGCCTCGCGATCGGTTCCGATATAGTTTTTCCGTATGGTACAGATAGAACCGAACAAATCTACGATGAAACGAACTCATATTACATCACCATCCAGTATAGAAAGAATCCAGGATATGTGACGCTCGAAGAATACAGCCAGAATCAACCCTGGCTGAATACCTATCTGGAATTGCTCAGCCTGAAAGACGGTGAGTCCATATCCAGCGCAAGGGCAATAGAAATCAGGGAAAGGGAAATTCAAATCGGAAGATTTAGCGGGTTGGAATATATCGCTACGCTTCCTGGTCAAGCGCAAACGGAACATTTTTATGGGCGACAGGTAATCTTATTTGATGATGAATTAAATTCAATCATGATTTTGGGTTCCCCAAACAATGTTGAAATTGGCGAAGATGGAAACTGGAGAGAAGCCTATCAAAACCTAGATCAAGCGTATAAAGAGATATTTGACCAAGTTCTGGAATTTATGATTGTGGAATAAGAGCAAACGGTTTGCGCCTAACCTCTCGGAGAGAATATCCTTATGGAAACGACAAGTCTAGACCAGCATTCCTCCAAAATTTCAAACTGGCCCGAACTGCTGATGATCGTGAGCGGATTGCTCATGGCGATTTTATGGCCCCTATTTACAATTCTGCACGGGCCGACATCTTTCAACCGGGATGGGCACTTTTTAGGGCAGGACCCGCTTTTCTGGGGCATGGTGATGAGCGCACCCGCCAGCCTGATGATTGCTTTGGGGTTGATTGCGCGGTATCCGCTCCTGGCGCGTGTTGACCGCAAAGCCAGGATCGGTTTTAGGTTGCTCCTGGTTGGGCTGGTGATTTCGGCCCTCGTGAACCTGATTACCGTTTCACTGGGGCCACCCTTTATGGTTCCGCTGATAGCGATCGGATGTTTGCTGCTGGGTACCTCCCACCGGAAAAGGAAGTTCTCCCGAAAATCAATTGAAAGATATTGCTGTTCCTGGGAGTATTGATGACCCTCGCAGTTTTATCCTTTTTTATCCCCATCAATGTTTTGGACCAAAACTACGGTTATCGCATTTATGGGATTCTGACCAATTTGCTGTTCGGCTTAGGTTGGGCTGTTTTCGGCCTCAGCCTGTGGCGTGACAATCGGAGAAAATCATGAAAGAAAATCGAACAACACCTGCCGAATTACCGGCAGACATCCTCGTCCCTGCCGGTAATGACCGGTATGGGGAACACCGCGGGCTGGGCGTCAGTGTTATTCAGTTCAAAGTGACGCCGCAGGACAACACCGGCACCCTGATCATCGAAAACACCTTTCACGCTAAAGGCGGTCCAGCCCGGCATCTTCATTTCCTCCAGGATGAGTGGTTTTACATCGTGCGCGGGGAGTTCCGGTTCGAGGTCGGACAGGAGAAATTCAGCCTGCATCCCGGTGATTCGGTGCTGGGGCCGCGCAACGTGCCGCATGTTTGGGCATGTACCAGTGAAGGCGGAGGTAGCATCCTGATCGCTTTCCTGCCTGCCGGGAAGATGGAAGCCTTCTTTCGGGAGGTGACCAAAGCCAATGCCATGCCACCGCAAGACCCGGGATTATGGCAGGCACACGATATGGAATTGCTTGGGCCTCCGCTGGCGGTTTGACCATCCCTTTTGCAATATGATGCTGATCCTGGAAACTGAACGCCTGCTTCTCCGTCATTTTATCCCCGATGATCTTGAGTCTCTATTTGCGCTCTACCGTAACCCGGAAGTGCGCCGCTATTTCCCGGAGGGGACGCTGACCATCGAGGAAACGCGCGAAGAACTGGAGTGGCACCAAAACGGGCATCCGCAGCACCCCGAACTGGGCTTGTGGGCGACGATCCACAAAGAGAGCGGTCAGTTCATCGGGCGCTGCGGTTTGCTGCCCTGGCAGATCGACGGTGTGGACGAGATCGAGATCGCTTATCTGATCGACAAAGCCTGTTGGGGGCTGGGCTACGCCACCGAGGCGGCGCAGGGCATTTTGGATTACGCCTACGCCACGCTGGGGCTGTCCCGGCTGGTGTGCCTGATTGACGAAGAAAATACCCCTTCAATCCGGGTGGCGGAAAAGATCGGGATGCGGTTTGAGAAGGAAGGTGAGGATGAGTTGGGATCGTTCCATTTATATACAATCAACCAGACGGAGAAAATGAAATGACGAATGAAAAACGCAGCGCAGTCCTGGCCTGGTTATTTTTTGGACTGATTACGGTCGTCAATATTGCCGCAATCGTTTCCTTTTTTTCAAACAGCCCGGATGGAGAAACGCCACCCCTCTTTATGATCTTGTTTCCTTTCATTCCCGTGCTCTTCGTATTTGTCGGAGCGCTGATTATTTCTCGCCAGCCGCGCAACGTAATCGGACTGGTCATGATGCTCCCTGGAATCGCAATGACTTTTGTCATCGATGCTTATTTAGAGCCTTATCTCAATGGACAATTATTACTACCCGTTGCACCCAGCCCTCTCTTTCTCATCATCCTATGGTTCAGTAACTGGAATTGGCTTTTATTGGTTTTCCCGGTCATGTTCATTATGCTCCTGTTTCCAACCGGGCGGCCGCTAACCCCGCGTTGGCGCTGGCTAACCTATCTTGGGATCGGGATTATGGTGTTTTTTATTACAGTGATTTCTTTCGCTGAGGAGATTGCGCCGGGTTCAGATAGCACGCTCTGGCAGGTACCCAACCCGATTGGCTTTCTGAAAACCGAGTGGATTGAGGCTGCCGTTGGGCCGTTTCTGATACTCTTCCCCATCTGGATAATCCTGTGTGCGATATCATTGTTTGTGCGTTTCCGGCGGGCAAAGTCAGTCGAACGGGCACAAATCAAGTGGTTATTCTATGCAGGCGCAATTTTTGTCGTATTTTATTTGCCTTCCTACCTGGGTGACACCTTCCGCCAAGTAGATAACTTATTTAACCTGCTGCTTCCCATCGGGCTGGCAACCTTCCCGATCGCCATCGCCATCGCCATCCTGCGCTACAACCTGTACGATATCGACATCATCATCCGCAAGACGCTGCAATATGCCCTGTTGACCGGGCTGCTGGCATTGGTTTATTTTGGCAGTGTGGTGCTGCTCCAAACCCTGGTTGAAAATCTAAGTGGGGAGCAATCCCCCATCGTGATTGTGCTCTCTACGCTGGCCATTGCGGCCCTGTTTAATCCTTTGCGCCTGCGCGTACAGGATTTCATCGATCGCCGCTTTTATCGCAAAAAGTACAATGCGGAACAAGCCCTGGCTCGTTTTGCAGAGGTTGCCCGCGATGAAGTTGACATGGAGAAATTGACAATCGGACTTTTGGGCGTGGTGGAGGAAACTATGCAACCTGAAAAAGTAACGCTTTGGTTGAAGGCCAGCAAAAAGAAAGGACTTTATGAGTAATTCCTGGCTTCGGCGTGTAGCCTGGTTAACTGCATTAATTGCGATTGCTATCCTGATCACTGCGACGGTCATATTCTTTTTGGTGCCTGATCGCTCCAACTTTGATTGGTTGGGATTTCAGGTTAGTAGTCTTGTGGCAATAGGCGCACCTATTCTGGGGCTCATCATCGCCTCACGGCAACCGCGCAATCGCATCGGCTGGCTGTGGATTTTCTATGGATTGCTTGTGGGTGTAAGGTCACTCGGCCATGCCATCTATTATTTCGACGGCTCACAACCTGCCGGCTATTCTGCGCTGGAATATTTTCTGTTGTGGTTAACCGAAGCTGCCAATTTATCTTTGCTTGGCGGCCTGATCCTTCTCCTGCTCTGGTTTCCAGATGGGCAATTGCCATCACGTCGCTGGCGGTTTCTCAATATCTGGTTGTTTCTGGCGCTGGCTGTCTTGTTTTTGAGTTTGTTTGAGACAGGGCCCAATTGGAATGGGGGTGTAGAGGCCGGAGGCATTGCAATTGACAATCCATATGGCTGGTTGTCTACAAACACAACCTTTAATTTGGGGCTTCCAGCTTTCATCTCGATCATCCTGATCACGATCCTAGCCGCGGTCTCCCTCATTTATCGCTACCGCTCAGCCAAACCTTCCGTGCGCCTACAGCTGCGCTGGTTTGTGATGGGCAGCATTGTATTTATCATCCTTTTTTTTCTTCCAGTCTTCACTGAATTCTCTGAAATCAAAAGGGGATTCGAATCCCTGTTTCTTATCCTCGGTCAGGTAGCAGTTATTCCACTGTATCTGGCTGTTGGTGTAGCCATTTTACGTTACCGGCTCTTCGACATCGACATCATCATCCGCCGCACGCTGCAATACTCCCTGCTGACCGGACTGCTGGCATTGGCGTTCTTCGGGGGGATCGTGATTCTCCAGGGAATCATCGGTCCCCTGACGGGTTCCGGGGATTCCCCCTCGTGACGGTGGTGACCACCCTCGGCATCATCGCACTGTTCAATCCGCTCCGCAACCGCGTACAGAATTTCATCGACCGGCGCTTTTACCGCAAAAAATATAACGCCGAACAAGCGCTCGCCCAGTTCGCCGCCACCGCCCTCGACGAGGTGGATATGGATAAGCTGACGACTACGTTGCTCGGGGTGGTGGATTAAACTTTGCAGCCGGAGCAGGTCAGCTTGTGGCTTCGGAAATGAAGACCCTCACAGCATTCTCGTTGTTCCCACTTACCCTATGAAGCCAGAAATGTTTATCAAAACTGCCATTATCCTAATTGATTCAAAAAGGAGTAGCTCATGAAAATCATCAACTATCTCTTTCTGGTCGGCGCCGTTGTTCTATTCTTCATCGGGTTCTATTATTGGCTCGCGAAGTCACAGATGGATATGGCAGCCTTTTTCTTTTCCCTCGCAGCCATCAGCCAGGCCACGTATTTAATGGCCACAAAGTCAGACAAAACTGACCAATCGTGACTTCTTACAAACCTCGCCTTCCGTTCTTTTCTTCAAACTTCGTAACGCTGCCCGTAACGCTTGGCAGACGATCCATTCCTATAATAGGCATACGATGAACGATAAACCATCCCTTTGGAAACGCATTTTCCACCGCTCCCAGGTTGACCTGGGGCTTGAATCACCAGCGGAAACTGAAGCCGCGGCCCAGGCGGAAATTAAATCCCTGGATATGCCCACCAGCGATCCCTTGCTGGCGTATGTACAAAACTCTCCCGGCGTGATCGACGTCGACAATTTCAATCTGAATTCCGCCACGATTCATGCCTTACGGGAAGCCGGAATCCGCTTGACTTTGCCGCTGGTCAGCCAGGGTGAGTTGATCGGACTGATCAACCTCGGAGAGCGACGCAGCGAGCAGGATTATTCCAGCGATGATAAACGCCTGCTGCAGAATTTAGCGACCCAGGCCGCCCCGGCTTTACGGATGGCTCAGTTGGTCCGCGAACAGCAGGCCGAAGCCCGCCAGCGGGAGCGAATTGAACAGGAATTGAGAGTGGCGCGCGTGATCCAAGAGACTTTGCTGCCGAAGGAAATCCCCACCTTTGCCGGATGGCAGATTCAGGCCCACTGGCAGCCCGCCCGCGAGGTCAGCGGCGACTTCTATGATTTCATCCAGCTCGAGGATGGCCGGTTGGCCGTAATCATCGCCGATGTGACCGATAAAGGCGTCCCCGCTGCATTGGTGATGGCCACCACCCGCAGCATCCTGCGCGCCGCGGCCGAGCGCCTGATCTCACCCGGAGGTGTACTAGCCCGCACCAATGAATTGCTGCACCCCGACATCCCTGCCAAGATGTTCGTTACCTGCCTGTATATTTTGATCGAACAGGAGAGCGGCAAGATTGTATTCGCCAACGCCGGTCACAATCTGCCATACCTGATTTCAAATGGTCAGGTCACGGAACTGCGCGCTACCGGTATGCCGCTGGGTTTGATGCCCGGTATGCAGTATGAAGAAGTCGAAGCCCAGCTTTCAGAATGTGATGCCCTTTTGCTCTCCAGTGATGGGTTGGTGGAAGCCCACAATTCAGACCGCGGCATGTACGGGTTTGAACGCATGGTAAAAGTTATGGAATCAGAAATCACCACCGATGAAATTGTCCCGGATTTACTGCGCACCCTCAAAGAATTTACAGGAGAGAATTACGAACAAGAGGATGATATCACGCTGGCAACCCTGCAATTTACTGCTATCCCAGCTGCGCCAGAATGGCGTTTGGTGACCGAATTTGAGATTGCCAGCCAACCCGGCAATGAGCGCGCCGCCAGCGAAAAAGCCATTACTGCTCTATCTTCGTTTCACCTGGATTCGGCTGAACTAAAGCGCCTGGAGACTGCCATAGCCGAGGCCACTATGAATGCTATGGAGCACGGCAACCAATATCGCGAAGATTTACCAGTGCGCATCCGGGTGATGAACAGTGACGCTCAGATCAACGTGCGCATCCATGATTTCGGGCAGGGGATGGCACAGGCTGAATTTGTCACCCCAGACCTGGATTCGAAGTTGGCAGGCGAACAATCACCCCGCGGATGGGGCTTGTTCCTGATCAAAAATATGGTTGATGAAATGAACATCCTGCAAGGTGAGCAAGGTCAAATCATCGAGTTGCTCGTCAATCGCCAGGCAGTCTGAAATCACACAGAGGTAAATATGCCCCCAAAAACTTTTTCTGCTCAAGTGCGAACTGAAAACCAGCGAGTGGTGATCGATCTGCAAGGCGAAATCAATGCTCAGGCCGATGAGACACTCAACCAGGCTTACGCCGAAGCAGACGGCCAAAATCCGCAGGTGATCGTGCTCAATTTTTCAGCGGTGGATTACATCAACAGCACTGGCATCGCCCTGATTGTGGGATTGCTGGCCCAAACCCGCAAAACCCACCGGCGTTTAGTGGTTTACGGTTTGAGCGATCATTATGTGCAAATTTTCCAGATCACACGTCTATCCGATTTCATGGATATTTTTCAAGATGAAAGCAGTGCTCTGGCGAATTAACACCCCAACCTTATCTGTATTTTTATTGGTAGCCAAAGGAGATCAACAATGAATCAAACCACGCTCACCACAGAAGTTCGCAAACCGAAGCCAAATGTCGGCATTATCGATATTCACGGAGATGTGGCCGGTTCTGCCGAAAACACGCTCATGGATGCCTTTGCCCAGGCCAGCAATGGCAGCGTGAAGACTATCCTGCTCAACTTCAGCGGCCTGGACTATATGAACAGTTCCGGCATCGGCCTGCTGGTAACGCTGCTGATCCGCACCCAGCGCCAGAAGCAAAAACTCCTGGCCTGTGGTTTGAGCGAGCATTACGAGGAAATCTTCAAACTCACCCGTTTGAATGAGGCCATTGGTATTTATCGCGATGAAACCGAAGCCTTAGCAGCCATTTAGGAGATAATCCATGTCCACACCCGAAACAAACCCACAAAATAACCAAAGCGGCTGGGCAAAGCCGGTTAATAAACTCAAGGTTGGGGAAACTCCCAAAGAAGCCACCAACTTGAACGTTGATGGCCGCCAACTCTCGGGTCTGACTTATGGATTCGGGCAGCTCTGGCAGAAGACCTACAAAGTGCGCCTGAGTGGCGTGCAAGTTACACCCGAAGAAGTGATTGCTGCCTGGAAAGCCAAATTTCCTACCTTTTGGCCGGAAGGCAATGACCTATATGTGCCCCTGACTGGCATCCAGCCTGGCGAGGTGGGCCTCATCAATCTGAGTGCACCTGGTGGCATGAAACTCTCCACTGGTATCATGGTGATCTATGCAGATGATGTCTCTTTCTCGTTCATGACTCCCGAAGGCCATATGTTCGCCGGGATGATCACCTTCAGCGCCTACGAAGAAGACAACGGCACCTTTGCCCACATTCAGGCGTTGGTGCGGGCCAACGACCCGCTTTATGAAATGAGTTTTCGTATGGGCTTCGGCCACAAAGCCGAAGATGTCTTTTGGGCCGCTACTCTCAAAAATCTCGCCGAATATTTAGGCGCGAGCAATCCGCAGACCAGCCAGGTCAATTCCTTGATCGATCCGCGTATGCAGTGGAAAGAATGGCGCAATATCTGGCAGAACGCGGGAATTCGCTCCGGGCTGTATATGCCGGTGGTGATGGTAAAAAAGGTTTTCGGTAAATCCTAAAATTCTAACTCTTATGACAACCTACGATGCCATCATTGTCGGCTCTGGCCCCAACGGATTGGCTGCGGCTATCACCATGGCTCGCGCTGGGCGAAAGGTTCTGGTGCTGGAGGCCAAAGACACCATCGGTGGCGGTACACGCACAGCCGAGATCACCCTGCCCGGATTCCGTCACGATATCTGCTCGGCCGTTCATCCGCTGGGGATCGCATCCCCTTTTTTCTTGGATTTGCCGTTGGCTGATTTTGGTTTGGAATGGATTCAGCCTCCTGTAGCATTAGCCCATCCCCTAGATGACGGGCGTACTACCCTTCTCACTCGATCTCTGGAAGAGACCGCCGCCAGCTTGAGTGTTGATGACCGCGCCTATCAGAAAATGATGACCCCTCTGGTGAATTCCTGGCAATCCATCCTGGGGGAGATCCTCGGTCCCTTGCCTCTGCCTCCGAAACACCCCCTGACACTCAGCCGTTTTGGACTCTTGGCGCTGCGGTCGGCGCGTGGCCTGGCAGAAAGCCGCTTTCGGGATGAGCCAGCCCAAGCGTTGATCGCAGGGTTGGCCGGACATGGCATGCTGCCGCTCGAAGAACCGACCACGGCCTCCATCGCCTTGGTGTTGGGGATCTTGGCCCATGCTGTCGGCTGGCCGATTCCTAAGGGAGGCTCGCAAGCTATCAGTAACGCGATGGCCGCTTATTTAGAATTGCTGGGGGGCGAAATTGTCACCGGGCAGGAGGTAACTTCACTGGATGAATTGCCAACTTCCAGGACAATCTTACTGGATGTGACTCCTCGTCAAATGATCCGAATTTGTGGAGAGCGCTTACCCGGAGGTTATCGCCGACAATTGGAAAAATACCGCTACGGTCCTGGTGTTTGCAAGGTGGATTATGCCTTGAGCGGACCGATCCCCTGGAAAGCCGCAGAGTGCGGACAGGCGGGCACTGTTCACCTGGGTGGCACACTTGCAGAGATCAGTGTTTCCGAAAAGGCCGTCTGGCGCGGTCAGCACCCCGAAAAACCGTTGGTTCTATTAGCGCAACAAAGTTTATTCGATGCCAGCCGAGCTCCCCAGGGTCAACACACCGCCTGGGCCTACTGCCATACCCCCCACGGTTCCAGCCTGGATGTCAGTGAGCGAATTACAGCTCAAATAGAACGATTTGCCCCGGGGTTCCGAGATCTAATCCTGACGAAGCATGTCTACACGGCATCTGAAATGCAATCTTATAATCCAAACTATATTGGCGGGGACATCAACGGCGGCGTGCAAGATTGGCGACAGCTTTTCACCCGTCCGGTGGCACGCTGGTCGCCATACACGACACCCGTTAGAGGACTGTATATCTGTTCTTCTTCCACACCACCCGGTGGGGGCGTCCATGGCATGTGCGGGTATCATGCTGCCAGAGCTGTTATTAGAGCAAAAAATTAACCTTTACTTACTCCGTGTTTTTCGAGGGAAAGAGCGTCAATTGAATTCATGCTCAAGTTCCTTGTAAGTAACAACAACTTAACCACAGATGCGGAATCAAGTTAGGTTATAGATTTTGATCTTGTTGGTTAAAAACCCCCTAACGAGAATCGAACCGTTAACGGCACAATTTTTCTGACTTTGCATCAATCTTTGATTCATATTCTTCCAATTTCCCCTTGGATTCAAAGCTTACGAGAGTCAAAAACCGCTCTACATCCATTGTAGAACGGTTTCGAGAAAGCTGTGCCCCACCTGGGATCTGTTCCGAACCACTTATATGGGGAAACTGGTCACTTCAGCAGTACGTTTTGAATAATAATTTTGAACATAAAAATCGTCAAGTCACCCTAGTGTTACCTAATGCGGATACTTCAAAAGGATTTTATAGGTATGTAGCTTTAGCAAATCTCTTATTGAAGTTTGTGACTTTAGCCAATTCAATATATCCGATCTGTTCAGCTAACTGACTGGCCTTTGCGCGTTCTTTCTTTGAGATCAAGGCCAGCCTTGCCCCCGTTCCGGCGGCATTCCCAACTTGCTCAAATCGATCCAGCGGGAGATCTGGCAGCATGCCAATCGTCATCGCGCTTTTCACATCAATAAACGTGCCAAATGCGCCCGCAATGATGACCTTTTGAATATCATCTTCATCAATCCCAGCATTTTCAACCAGCACCTTTATCCCCATCCGGATGGCAGCCTTGGCGAGTTGCAATTCTCGCACATCTTTCTGGGAGATGGTGATGGGTTCTAATTCAGGCCGTTCAGCCAGGATAAATTCAGCTTGCCCATCTCTTTTCGTGACCAGGGTGTGTTCTCCCATCCTACCGCGCTGGTCAACGATATCGTTTAGACGCAGCTGCGCGACCACATCTAACAGACCAGAACCACAAATACCGGCTGGGGCTTCTTCACCAATCGTTTGGATCTCCAGCTTACCGTTTTCGAGCCGGACATATTCGATGGCCCCCGGAGCAGCCCGCATCCCATGCTTGATGTGCGCCCCTTCAAAGGCTGGCCCGGAAGCACAAGATACGCTGGTCATTTTCCCGTTATGGGTGAGACAAATCTCGGTATTGGTGCCAATATCAATTGCCAGGGTCGTCCTACTGGTTTCATCAATTTTGGTGGCCAGCAGCATGGCGACATGGTCAGCGCCAACGTATCCGGCGATGATAGGCAGCAGATGTACATACGCGCCCGGTGAAATCCCGAAACCGATCTCTCGGGCCTTGATATCCAGCGCAGTATCTATGACCGGTGCATAGGGAGACATCCCGAGCTGCTTGACAGGTAACTTCAGAAACAAATGATGAATGGCCGTATTCCCCACGATGACCGCATCGACAATATCTTCAACCCTGGCACCTGCTTCTTCACACAAGTTGGAAGCCATCTCGGTCAAAGTTTCCACCACCAAATTTTGAAGCCGGGCAGCATCATCTGGGGATTTGCTGGCAGCCACAATCCGGGATACGACATCTTCGCCGTAGGATATTTGCGGGTTCATCACGCCCTTTGATGCCAGAGTTTTTCCAGTATCCAGATCGATCAGATAGCCAGCTATTTTAGTGGTGCCGATATCCACTGCCAATCCCAGCCAAGTTGTGGCAGGGGGACCAACGGCAATGATCTCATTATCACGCAAAGCCACCTGGATATGCCAATTATTTTCCCGCAGAACACCAGGGAGCATTTGCATGGCAGCGTAATCCATTGAACCGGAGGCACCACCTGAAGTTTCCGAGATGGCCTGCCAGAGATTATGCACATCGGATGGGGAGGCTTCCAGGGTCGGCGGCGTTAGTTTAACCGCCACGGAAGCCACGCGTGGTTCTGGGATGACCTCAACCTCCAGACCTTCCACCTGGGTCCGTTGAGGGGCCGTCAATGATTCTGGGGGCACATGCAGCTTGATATCACTGTGCGGAAGCGCTTTGCAGGCCAGGCGGTATCCCTGCGCAATTTCTTTTTCGGAAAGGGCAAATTCTTCATCTGGGGAAAGCTCAGACACCTGACCCGCGATCACCTGCACCTTGCAGCGGGCACAGCTCCCCACGCCACCGCAGATGCTGACGATGTCCACACCCAGTTGGCGGGCGCATTCGAGCAGGTTTTTTTCTCCGCTAAATTCACCGCGGCGACCAATGGGTTCGAAATCAATGCTGTACAAGACAAAACTCCTTATGATGTGATTCTAGATATTGATTTCACGCTTTCGCTGCCCAACGGCTGACATAGATGGCAATCGTTGAGAGAACAACCATCCCAACCATGAAGGGCAGGATCGTACCATTATAACTTTGGCCAATGAACATACCAAGCAGAGTTGAAAGCAGGGTCGAAAGGGCACCAACAATCGCCGCGCCGATTCCAGCCAGGTGACCCAGGGGTTGCATGGCAAGGGCATTGATATTGCCGAAAAGAATACCAATACAAAAGAAGGCGATCATCAGATATACCATCAACATCCAAAGTGGGGGATGTCCACCAAGAGTAAAAGCGACCCCAATAAAGACAAATGCCAGGCCAGCCAGCATGTTAAGCGCCCAACGCACCAGATCAAGCATGCCATAGCGCATGACCAATTTAGCGTTAATCAACGATGCTGTCCCCAGCGAAAGTGAAATGATTGCGAAAAAGAGCGGGAAACGAGAACCGAGCGCATATTGCTCCTGAAAGATCTGCTGTGACGAATTCAGATAGCCAAGAAAAATGCCCTGGACCAAACCAATGGTAAGCGTATACCCAAGCGCCGAGCGGATCTTGAGGATCTCCAAAGTCGATTGCCAGATATGTTGCATAGAAAACGGTTTGCGTTTTTCCAGCACCAGCGTTTCAGGCACGCGCAAGCCAAACCAGAAGATGGTGAAAAGTGCAAAAATGATAAAGAAAGCAAAAATACTTCGCCAACCTGCCAGAGCAATGATCCCCTGCCCGACACTGGGCGCAATCATGGGGATTAAAATGAAGACCGTTGAGACAAAGGACATGATACGAGCCATACGGCGACCTTCAAATCGGTCCCGCACAAGGGCAAGGGAGACAGCCCGAGGCGCAGATACACCAACGCCCTGCAAGGCGCGCCCGATCAACATCATCGAGAAGCTGACCGAGAAGTAAGAAACCAGCGAACCGATCATGAATAAGCCATAACCCAGGTATATGGCCGGTTTCCTCCCTGTTGTATCAGAGAGTGGACCGAAGAACAATTGCCCAACTGCCTGCCCGAAAAAGATGAGGGAAATGATTAGTTGGCGGTTGTTCGCTCTGGTGATATTCAGTTCACCACTAATGACGCCAAGGGCAGGCAGCATGGCATCAATGGAAAGCGCGGTCAGCGCCATCATCAATGAAAGGATGATAATAAATTCTACTTGTGATGCAGATCTTTTTGGTGGGGTGGTGATAGTAGTCATGAAGTGTGTACCACCAATAAATGGGTCCCGTACAGCCGAATAGCTGCACGAGACCCTGTTCAGCTTAGTTTATTTTTTTACAGAATTGAAGAAGGCACGCATTTTGTCGTCGGTTGTGTTTTCAAAATAACAACCGTGTGCCATGATATATGAGTCACCTTCGAACAAGTCAACCAGATCGTCACAGTAGGCGCGTACTTCCTCGGTCGTGCCGGTAGCCATGAGCGAGGCGGGAACGTTGCCAGCGATGATGAAATTGTCGCTCAAAACTTCTTTCACCAGGCCCATATCTGATTTATCGAAGTGACAGACAAGGGATTTTTCGGGCATCTCAGCCAGATACTCGAGGCGATTGTTGTAAGAGCCTTCGATGAAGAGATAGCTGGTGATACCTTCTTCGTACAAGCCCATCATAACTTTCTTCCAGGTCGGCCAGTAGAAGGTCTTGAACTGCTCATCTGACATGAAGGCATCTGCACCTTTGTGAAGTACATAGAGCGCTGCCGGGGCACCGGTGCGGTCACTGGCACCGACAATGGACTTGATCAACACAGGCACATAGGCTTCACAGGCGGCGAGCAGGTCATCGGGACGACGATACATATCCATCAGGATGCCCTTGGTGCCGCGTAGAGTGTCGCCCAAGTAGTCGAAGGGCGTCTTGACGATGTTCAAGCCCATGCTGGGGAAGCCTTCGGCCGTGATCGTGCCCATTGTCTGGCCAACAGCACCGAGAGTTTTCATCAATTCACCGGCAGCTTCCGTTAACTTCTGGAGCATTTCCTGGAAAGGCGGCATGGCAAAAGGCATCAGTAGGTCGATGGTATCAACACTTTCGGAGATGCGTGTGAAGTCAGGCAGCATCGCCAGCGGCGCGAGGGCGGGATAGGCACGCGGCAGGTATTGTTTGAGCCAGAAGGCGGTCGGATCAGCGATGAAATCCTGGTACTCTTCGGGCTTCATATATTCGCCCTCAACAGCCTGGATGACCAGGTTTTCGGGCAGTTTCTGTCCACCCCAAACATAGAGTTGGAAGTCCAGAATATCCCAGGATTTGCCAGGGTAGGGGAGCATTCCTACGGCGACATCCGGTTGAAATTCGCGGTGGAATTCCACATAGGGCCCGAACATTTTCTCGTGGTTGTAGACGAAGTCGGTGCCCGTAAGCCCCATACGGCGACCAACGTATTCGTTGGCACCCATGAAGGCATCTGCGATGGGACGATCATGCGGTTCCATATCGTAGATCTTTCGCAAGCGCTCGATACGTTCCTTGTAGTTCGCTTCCGATTCGGGGCTGGCAAATTCCACAGGGGCGTTCTGCCAGGCGTCCAGGCGAGCGGCTCGGCGCTCCAGCGGGGTCATTTCGTTCCAATTATCAGGTCTGATAAACATTCTTTACTCCTTTGCCCACTCAGTAGCAATTGCAACAGCAGCCATAGCGTCTTTGCCGTAGGCATCTGCACCGGTATATTCGCGGATATTCTCGTCGATCTGCCCACCACCGATCATAACTTTAATATCCAAGCCAGCTTCTTTCAAGGCTGCGACCGTGTCTTTCATCGGGTCAAAAGCCAGGGTTAGGAAGCCACTCAAACCCACGATCGTCGCGCCGGTCTCTTTGACGGCATCCACAAATTTTGCGGGTGCCACGTCCACGCCGAGGTCGGTCACGGCAAATCCGTTAAGATCGAGCATGAATCCAACAATGTCTTTGGCAATATCGTGAATATCACCCTGCACTGTTCCTAGGACGATCTTACCAAGTTTTTCAGTACCAGCATCATCGTCAGCCATGCGTGGTTTCAGAATATCGGTGACGATGGTCATCATCTCGCCAGCCAACATCAGTTCAGGGATGAAGGCTTCGCCCAATTCAAAGCGTTTGCCGATCACATCCATGGCATCCTTACAAGAGCCAAGAATTTCGGCAGGGCTTGCGCCACCTTCGAGTAGCTCGTTGGTCAGACCAGCGACATCCTCTTCACGCATCTCGATGATTGCGTCTGATTAATTTTTGCGACATAATTACTCCTTCACTTTGATAATTTATTTTTGGCTATTTCAAAAAAACACCATAGATACCGGATCTATGATGTTTCCTTCTCTCGAGGACCAACATATAAACGAGTTCCTGGCTGACCCAAACGGTGTTTGGGTTTACAGTTGCGGGACAGCGCCGGATTTTCACCGGACTTCCTCGGAACAGGGAATTTTCTACAATGTTGCGTTCAAATCTATACCTTGAATTTCTTTACAGATTCGATCATTGCCCGAATATTCTCATCCTTTCCTTCATCGATCTGACATCCATTCGTCAGGATGAAATTACCAGCCGGGCCCACAGATTCGATCAAATCTTTGCAATAGGCTGTCATTTCCTCTGGTGTGCCAGTGGTTGTGATTGATGCGGGAACATTTCCTGCGATCGCACAAGTATTTTCCAAGGCTTTCGAGGCCTGTACCATATCCGTTTGGTCAAAATGCCAAATACAGGCATTGGCAGGAAAATCAGCAATATATTTCAAGCGCTTATTGTAGCTACCCTCAGCAAATGGCATCGGGATATAGCCTTCTTCCGCCAGAGCGAGCATCACTTTCTTCAGGGAAGGCCAGTAAAAAGTTTCGAACTGCTCTTCAGACATGAAGCGGTCCGCACCTTTATGCAGTGGGATGAATACAATTGGGCTGCTGCCAAAGGTAAGCATCTGGTTTTCCACAATAATCTTTACATAACGGTCACAGGCAGCGACAACTTTGTCGGGATGCCGGTACATATCTTTCATGATCCCGCGTGTGCTGCGCAGTACATCGCTCAAGGCATCAAAGGGTGCGTAGCTGATGATGCCATAAAATGAGGGGAAACCAAGCGCCGTTGGCCCATCGATCATTGCCTGGTTGGCTGGCAGGGTTTCGATCATCTGTTCTCCGGCTTTTTTCAGGAGACCCAAAGCCTTTTTAACAGCAGGGTAGCCAAAGGGCATATATACATCTGGAAAACCGATGTAACCGGAAGAAAATTGGGGCATCTCCTTAAGACCTTCCAGATTGGAGAACATGCGTGGCATGAACTTGCGCAGCATGGCATCGGAGGGATCGGAAAGGAAGTCATCATATTCTTCGGCTTTCATGAACTCGATTTCATTGAATTGGTAGGATCGTTCAGCTGGCAGGCTGGCCCCAGGCCATTCCATAACCTTGAAACCAAGCGTGTCCAGCGCAGGTCCGGAGAACATCAAGTTAAAGTGATTGAAATCTGTGTCCATGTCCAAGTGGTACTGGATATGGGCCACAGCGGCAGCTTCATGTTTACCATAGAACATATCTTTGGGCGTCATACCCACGCGCCGCACCGGGTATACGCCTGGGAAAGTGTGTACCGGCACACGGGCTGGTTTTTTGTTGATGTCAATCGTGTCTGCCAGCAAGTTCACTCTTTCCTGGTAGCGTTCTTTGGCCTCGTCGTTGACAAATTCGATCCCGGTACCCTTCTTCCAATAATCGATGCGCGCATTACGCCGTTCTTCCATTGAAAGTGAATCCCAATTCTCGGGCTTCTCAAACCGCACGGGTGGCTCAGGCAGGGGCCCTTTCAGTGCCAACAACATTCTCAACAGGAAACGTGGCGGCATTGCCGGGATACCCTTGGGTGCTTTAATTCTCGGAACTGTTCTCATTGCTAGCCTCCTACCCATTCATTTGCCAACGCAACGGCGGCCATCGCATCGCGGCCCCAGGCATCTGCGCCGGTATATTCTCTGATCTGCTCATCGATCTGCCCGCCACCGATCATGGTTTTAACGTTTAGCCCGGCAGCTTTGAGCGCGGCCACGGTGTCCTTCATTGGGTCAAAGGCCAGGGTCAGGAACCCACTCAGCCCAACCATGGAGGCATCGCTTTCCTTGGCCGCTTCCACAAATTTGGCTGGCGGCACATCCACACCCAGGTCGATGACCTCAAAACCGTTGATATCCAGCATGAAGACCACAATATCCTTGGCAATATCGTGGATGTCGCCCTCGACGGTGCCAAATACGATCGTGCCTTTCTTCTTAACGCCACCTTCTCCGGCCATGTGCGGCTTGATAATATCGGAGATGGCTGTCATCATCTCGCCAGCCATCATCAATTCGGGAATGAAGGCCTCACCCTTTTCGTAACGCGCTCCGATGATGTCCATGGCACCTTTACAGGCCTCCAGTAAATCCAAAGGGGGGGTGCCGCCCTCGAGCAACTGGTTAGTGAGCGCCAGTGCATCGTCCTCCCGGATTTCGACAATGGCATCAATTAACTCTTGTGACATATTTTTCTCCTTGTTTAGAAATTTTCTTTAATCGAAAAGACCTTTTCTGGAAGCCCGAACGTAGTTCAGACAGTGGTTGTCTTTGCCGAGTAACAACTCGGTGGTCAGGATAGCGGCCTGTAATTCTCGATCCAGAGGGTCCAGGATGGCACTGTCCAGCCCGGCCTGCATCGCCAGGGTCAGGAAGGTTCGATTGATCTGTTTGCGGGCGGGCAGTCCAAACGAGATATTGCTCAACCCCATCGTGAAATGGACTTCCGGGTATTTTTCCTTGACCGTGCGGATGGTTTCACAGGCCATTACGGCGCTCTGGTTGGCGGTGGCGATGGTCATCGCCAGGGGATCGACATACACTTTGTCATCTGGGACACCCGCGGCCCGCGTGGCCGCCATCACGGTATCGATCACTTCCAGGCGTTTCTCATAGGTTTCGGGGATCTTCTTGTCATCCATCGCCAGGGCAATCACTTCACAGCTGTGTTCGGCGACGATTGGCAGCACCTTCTCCAGTCGTTCGGTCTCCCCGCTGATCGAGTTGATCATCGGCGTTTTATCCACTGCCTGGATGCCAGCCTGTAAAGCCTTGGGGTTGGCACTGTCCAGACAGAGGGGAATATCCACTTCGGCCTGGATGGTCTCGATCAGCCAGACCATATCGTCCGGCTCTGTCTCTGGGTGGGTACCGGCATTTACGTCCAGCCAAGTCGAGCCAGCTTCAGCCTGCCGGATCGCTAAATCCTTGATGAAATCGGCATCGCGTTCAGCGATGGCTTTTGCAACCCGTTTGCGGGTGCCATTGATTTTTTCGCCGATAATTTGCATATTCTTTTCCTTAAAAAATTAACCCCAAAGGATCACGATCCTTCAGGGCTTGGATTCACAAAGTCTTGATAAGTAAGTGTTTGACCGGGTTGTACCACCACAAACTCTTCATCCCAGGGGCCAAAGATCAACTTCTTTATCAGAGATGGGGACCCGTCAATCTCTTCAAAATTCAGGTCAAACTCCTGCGCAATCTGCTTGGATCGCTCTCGATAACGTTCAATCTCGTAGTTCCCGGTGTTGATGAAGGCCAAGCGTTTATAGTTTTTAACAGCAGTTTTGTCATCCGTTCAGCTTTTTCTTGGCCATATCTTTCAATGAGCTGCTGATGCTCATTAAACGGGGTGTCTCCGACTTCGATCCAGCCCTTGGTGAGATAATATGTACCCGGCTCTTTTTGAGCCTGCTCTTTATATTCTTTTGAAGAGCCAAGAAAAATCGCGATACAGTCATCCGTACGCGGGATGACCAAGGCGGCTGTGGTCGCCTGTAGCCCAATAACCGCCATCGAGCACAACCCGTAACCAAGCAAAAGAATATCCGCTTCTGCACTGGCCTGCTCAATTTTTGCTTGCAAAGCCTTTTTTAACTCAGCTGGATTCAAATGCAGGCCGAAGTCCAATACTTCATGAGAAACATCATCGGGGAGAAATGGGAGCATCTCCTCGATCACGGTTGCGCAGGCTATCACCTTGCGCTTTGAATTGTTATAATCGGCTGCAAAATCAGGCATTTCTTCACCAGTTTTGGGTAAGATTTCCAAGAATCTTCGAGAAGAACATATGCTATAATCAAGAAGTGTCTCATTTATATACTTATATAGGGAAGTTGTCAAGATGAATCTTCTCTTTCAAAGTCAAATACGCCTATGGCCAAAAAACCAGACAGTACAGTTTTAGAACAAACCGCCTCCATTGACCGGAAGTCCTACACACCTGCCTATGCCCAGGTAGCTAATATTTTGCAGCACAGTATGGCAAATGGGATCTTGCGGCCAGGAGACCAACTCCCCTCCGAAGCCCAGATGTGCAAACATTTCGATGTCAGCCCCATGACGGTTCGCAGGGCGATCAACTCCCTGATTGATCGCGGCATCGTGGTGGCAGAGCAGGGACGGGGCACCTTTGTCAAGCAGATTGCCATGTCAGAAGCCACCTTCCAGCTAACAGAATTTCAGAAATTCATCGATGATTCCAGTAATGTCTCTGTCCAGGTTCTGGAGGCCAGTATTCAGAAAGATAATAAGCGGGCTGCTCGGAAGTTGGAGATTTCACTTGGAGATAAAACCGTATTTATTCGCCGAGTCATTCTCAAAGAGAATGTACCAGTGCTGTATCATAGAGAATTTCTGCTTTATGATCTAACCCGCCCGATTGTTGAATCTGAGCTTGAAGTCACTACGTTAAAGAACTCTTCAGCGGTACTGGAGACTCAATCATCAAGTACGGTGATATCCGCATCGACCCCACCCTGGTGAGAACAGATGAAGCTGAGATACTGCAGATCGAACTCCCTGCCGCTACTTTTTGCCTCCAACATGTTTTCTTTGATTTCGAGAACAAACCTGTCAGTTGGGGATGGTTCATCGGCCATCTGGACGCGTTTCAATTGTCAACCCAGGTAGGTCACCTGGAAAATGGAGAAGGCAGATCATGAACTTTAATTCTCAATTAGCTGAACTGGTCGCAAATCTTGAAGAAGATGCCGTTCTAAACATCGTACAGCAGCGTATTGATGCCGGGGGTGATTTACTGGAGATTATTAATGAATGTAATGAAGGCATGCGTGAGGTGGGATCACGCTATGAGGCGGGCGAATATTTCATTGCCGGTTTAATCATGGCCGGAGAGATTTTCCGCCAGGTGGTAGAAATGGTCCAACCCCTCTTAGTGGATCAACTGAGCGGCGCATCATCTGGCAGGATCGTCGTGGGGACAGTCGCGGGTGATATTCATGATTTAGGCAAAAATATGTTTGGTATGCTGCTGACATGCCACGGTTTCGATGTTGTTGATCTGGGGGTGGATGTACCACCAGCAGAATTTGCTGCCAAAGTGATTGAACACAAACCCGATTTGGTCGGTTTATCTGGCCTGATCACGGCCTCATTTAAATCAATGAAAGAGACAATTACCCTGATTCGCAAGGAGTATGAAACACACAGTCTCGCAATTCCCATCCTCGTTGGTGGCGGATTTATCGATGATCAAATCCATCAATATGTTGATTCTGATTACTGGGTCACCGATGCAATGGCGGGGGTCAGATTGTGTGAGGAGATATTAAGCAAAGAGAGCTAATTCCCCACTTTTTCCATCAAGTCTTGCACTTTCTCGCTATAATCGAACCGAAGCATAGACCAAAACCGATCACTGATGATACCCGGTTTTTCGGATGGCCTTGGTAGGACTCGAGCCTAAAATTGGGCTAGATAACCCAGTTCACCGGGTATTGGACTCCAACTAAGTCCCGTCAGAATATAACTATTGATTAAAGCTGCATTTGAAAAACTCGCTCTAAATCAATTCACTACCAATGGGAATCGAACCACATTTTTAAATTCAGTAGATGCTTTATTTGATCTCAAAACCTAAATTCCCCAGCTTCTCACCAGTGCTAAACTCCACCATACACAAAAACTGCTCCACAGATAAATCTGGGGTAGTTTTGTCGTATTTAGGTGCCCCACCTAGGATCTGTTCCGAACCACTTTATAGTGGAATAGCCATTTCAGTGTTACTTGTGGGAATGATAATTTGCATGTACGAAACAGTCAAGTACTGCTGTCATTACTCGTGTTAAAAGTTATAGTGTTGAAGAGCCGCTAGCTTGCAATCCTGGTAATACAGAACCACTCAAATATGTATCAATCGTATCCACAAACTCAACGGCACTGGAAAAGGTTTCCTGAGCAATTACATCGTCCACGACGATAAACTCACCGTAATCTTGTGCCTGCCGACGCTCGAAGGCAAGATGGAGTTGTTTGGATAGTGATTTTGGAAGGATTCCGGGTTTTATATATTCACGATCAAAAAACGCAAGCACACCAGCGTGTTTGGATGTACTGAACCCTTTTACGATGGTCAAGGCTAAGATTGCATAAAACATTGCATAATATGACCGATTGATACTCCCTCGCCAGTGTTGCTCATCTGCAAGAATTTCCGCTTCTTTCAAGGTTTCTTTGGCCTGTTAAAGACGATATTGAGCTAATTGAATAATTTGCAGATCATTCAAACCGGAACCCCTTCTAATTTGACAGCTGTAATGAGTGGATTAGCTCCTACAGGTCCTTCATTGATGCCCTCAGGTGTCACAACGAAAGTCGAGATAATCATGCTATTCTTGAAGCCTATCTCCCAGGCAATTTCACTGATAGCCCGGCGAAGTTCAGGGGAAATCCTTGGCACTTCAATGTAAACATCCAGGTCCGAATCCGGAGATGAATCTCCTCTGGCACGTGAGCCATAAACCACCAGGCTTTCCAGTGGCGTGATTTCTTGCAGTTTAATTTTTAGTTGTTCTGCAATGGATTGATCAATTTTTGATAGCATTTGTAACTCGTGCCTTTCATTAAATCACTCATTCATTTTACCTCATTCATTGGGAGGTATTTGCTGCCGGATGAGGAAAAAACATCATCTCAAGTTTACTCTGCGAATTTCTATAATTTGTAGTAATGGGAATCGAACCACTAACGCAATAATGTATCTGACTTCATACCAACTTTCACCCCCAATTCTCTCAATTTCTTCTAAGAATTAAAACTTACCAAAGTCAAAGACTGCTCTACATCCATCGTAGAACAGTCTTGAGAAAGCTGTGCCCCACCTGGGATCTGTTCCGAACCACTTTGATAGAGAAATTAGTCACTTCAGTATTAATTGCTGGAACAATAATTACAGTATTCAAAATCGTCAAGAAGTAATGCTGGCGTTACCTTTAGGGTACATTGAAGAACTTGTAAGCATCAGGGAATTATTCTTAGACGCACATTCATTATCGTGTGGAGGTAATCCATCAAGTACGCAGAGAACTTTCCCTCACTATCAATTCAGGTTGCAATATGTGCTGCCGAGGTGTAAATTGCTGGTGAATGCCATTCTCAATAAGTTGGTGCAATTCTTCAACTGCGATCTGCCCTGATTGCTGCAAGCCCTGTCGGACCGAGGTCAGTGGCGGCCAATAGGATGCGGCTTCAGGGATGTTATCGTACCCTACCAGCAGAAGATCATCCGGAATGCACAACCCGCGTTGGCAAACAGTGTGAATCACCCCCAAAGCCATGCTGTCGTTACAGGTGAATACCCCATCGATATCAGGTCGTTGATCCAACAGTGTTTCCATCCCACTTTGCCCACTATCGGCCAGCCAGTTACCTTCTACATACCAATGATAAATCTGCATCCAGCCCCGCCTGCTCTAAGGCTTGACGCCAACCCGCCAAACGGGCCTGCGATTCCCACCAATCTGAGGGGCCGGTGATAATGCCAATGCTGCGGCAACCCTGTTCAATCAGATGCGAAACCGCCAGATTAGCTCCCGCCTGATTATCAATCGAAACCACACTCAAGTTTGGGTCGGGATGCATATGCAAGAAAATAATGGGGGGATAATTTTCGCTCTGGATATTGTGTGCCCAATCTCGATTGTTTCCGATTTCGTGAATCGCCCAAATAATCCCATCGGCCCGCCGGGCTCGGATTTGATCCAGGGTGGCAAAAATCTCATCTTCTGCTGATCCCTCAACAAAATGGAGCATCAATGAATATCCTAGTTCATTCGCTTTGCGTTGGATGCCCGTCAGGGCTGATGAATATCCATAAAAGCCGAGATCCTGTAATTCGGAGATGACAATCGAAAGCACATGGCTGCGCTGATTGACCAAACCTCGCGCCATCAAGTTGGGCTGATACCCCAATTCATCCATCGCTGCTAATATCCGCTGGCGCGTAGCCTCTGCCACCGGGCGCTTACCGGTCAGAGCATTCGATACCGTCCCGGTGGAAACCCCTGCAAGTCGAGCTACATCTTGAATGGTTGATTTCATTAAAATTCTTCGTTCTTCCGAGAATCTGATTATTTTTCACTTGACAAGTTAAAACGTTTTAATTATAGTTATTAAAACGTTTTAACTAAAATAGTTCATCCTGACCATTTTGTCAAGTTCCACTGCCCACCAACAGCATAAAGGAGATACGCATGACACAAAAATCTAGATTTGCACTCTTTTTCAGTAACCGTGGATTCTTCCCGGCTTCACTGCAAGCTGAAGCGCGTGAAGAACTCCCCCGCATTCTTGAGGCCGCGGGCCACGAAGTCCTGATGCTGGATGCGGATGCCACCCGCTACGGGGCCGTTGAAACACCCCAGGAAGGCCAACTTTTCGCCAATTTCCTGCGAGAAAACCAGGGCAAGTTCGACGGCGTTATCTTGAGCCTGCCAAACTTCGGCGATGAAAATGGGGCCGTAGCCGCTCTCAAGGATGCCGGCGTTCCGATCCTTATCCACGCTTACCCCGACGAGTTTGACCGCATGGGGCCAGCCCTGCGTCGGGATGCTTTCTGTGGCAAGTTCTCGATCATGGATGTGTTCTACCAGCACAATCTGAAATTCACCGCCCTCAAACCGCATGTGGTCAGCCCTACCAGCGAACGCTTCCAGGCTAACCTGGATCATTTCGACCGGCTCTGCCGCGTGGTCAAAGGCTTCCAAAACTTGGTGGTAGGTGCCATTGGCGCTCGCACTACGGCGTTTAAAACTGTACGTTTCGACGAGGTTGCTTTGCAGCGCGTCGGCGTAACTGTCGAAACTTTCGACCTGGCCGGTGTGCTTGCGAGCGTCAAATCCGTACCTACGGATGGCAGCGCATACAAGAATAAACTCGAAGAACTGCAAGCCTACACCACCTGGGACGGTGTTCCCGATGCCGCCATCGACAATATCACCCGCCTCGGCGTAGCACTGGATGAACTCATTGCAGAATACAATATGGATGCGATTGCCATCCGCTGCTGGATTGAACTACAAGAGCAGTTGGGCATTTCGCCTTGTGTGCTGTTGGGTCTACTCAACAATACCGGCACCATCGCAGCCTGCGAAGTCGATGTCTGCAACGCAGTGGCTATGGCCGCCTTATCTTATGCATCTGGTCGCCCCGCCACGGTGCTGGACTGGAACAATAATTACGGCGAAGAAGATGACAAATGCATCCTGTTCCACTGCGGACCGGTTCCCAGTGATCTGATGACGGATAAAGGTCAGGTCTCAGATCATCTGATTCTGGTCAACGCCGTCGGCGAAAATCAAAGTTTTGGCTGCGTTGTTGGGCGCATTGCTCCCACAGATTTAACCTTCGGCAGCATGATGACGGATGCCGGACGGGTCAAAGTCTATCTTGGGGATGGGCGCTTCACGGAGGATCCAATTCCCAGTAATTTCTTTGGGGCTGCTGGCGTGGCAGAGATTGCCGGCCTGCAGGATGTGCTGCTGCACGTTGGGATGCAGGGTTATCGCCACCACGTAGGCGTGACCCCTGGTAAATATGTTGCTCCCATCCAGGAAGCGCTGGAGAAATATCTCGATTTTGATGTCACCATCCCGTAAACGGAGTAAAGCATGCCTGACCTCAGGTTGATCATTCAAAATGCGTTGCAAGCTGGTGTCGCGATCCCAGCTTTCAATGTGCCCTATCTGCCGATGATCGAGCCGGTCGTCCGGGCCGTGGCCGATCAGAACAGCTTTGCGATGATCGAAACCGCCCGCCTGGAATGGTTCAAATTCGAAGCTGGCGGCCCGGAAGCTGTTGCCCAAGAATTCTTCCGCTGGCAAAACCCCGATCATATCAGCCTGCACCTGGATCATATCCCGGTGATTGATGAAGACGGCCAACGTGTGGATTATCTCACTGACATTCAGCGGGCCATTGATCTGGGTTATCATTCGGTGATGGTGGATGGTTCACGTTTACCGCTGGATGAGAATATCGAGGCAACTCGTCAAGTTGCAGCGTTGGCCCACAAAGCTGGAATTCCCTGTGAAGCTGAGTTGGGTGCCATTTTGGGACATGGGGCCGGCCCACTGCCACCCTACGATGAGATTTACGCATCTGGGGAAGGATTTACCAAAGTGGATGAAACCCGCCGCTTTGTGGCTGAATCTGGCTGCGATTGGCTTTCGGTGGCCATAGGGAATATTCACGGTGCGATTTCAGAGGGGCTGAAAGACCAGAAGAAGGCTGCCGCGCGTTTAGATCTGGATCACCTGCAAAGCCTGGCACGAGCATCTTCTGTACCGCTGGTCTTACACGGCGGTTCGGGAATCCCCCAGGAATACGTGCTGGCTTCCTTCAAAAAAGGAATCGCTAAAATCAATATTGCTACTGAAATCCGTCAGGCTTATGAGGCTACCCTGCAATCCACGGGCAAAGCCTCCGCCGCCCAAGATGCCGTTTACGAACGCACCTGCTGGCTGATCGGTGATTATTTCGGGCTGGCTGATATTCAACCTGTAGTCATACAGGAGGCCATATGAACCTGCTGGGGATTGACGTTGGCACCACCGGCTGCAAAGTAGCCCTGTTCTCCCTCGATGGAGAAATGCTTGGGTCTGCCTACCGAGAATACGATGCTCAAATCCCTCAGCCAGGCTGGGCAGAGTTGGATGCCGCGGCCATCTGGGAAAATGTAAAAGCAGCCATTTGCTCAGTAACAGCCGCCAACCCGGGGGCAGAGATCAAGGCTTTGTCGGTTTCATCTCTGGGAGAAGCGGTGGTACCGGTTTCGGATGATCGCCAGATTTTAGCACCATCTATCTTGAATTATGACAGCCGCGGTGAAGAATTTCTGCCAGATTTGGCCGCCTTGCTGCTAGACAACCGCCTGTACGCCATCAACGGCAATACCCTCGGGAATCACTACAGCCTGACCAAACTTAAATGGATTCAGACGCACCAGCCCAAACTTTATGAACGCACCTACAAATTCCTGCACTGGAGCGCCTTCATCGCCTTCATGCTGGGCGCTGACCCAGCGGTGGATTACTCGCTGGCGAACCGCACGCTGTTATTTGATATTCACCAAGGAAACTGGTCAGATGCTTTGCTGGCAGATGTTAAGCTCGACCACGCCAAACTGCCTGACACGGTTCCTTCGGGTACGGTGATCGGAATGGTTTCGCAGCATGTTGCTACCGAACTCGGTTTACCGACAGGTGTGCAAATTGTCAGCGGTGCACACGATCAGTGTGCTAACGCTGTTGGTTGCGGGGTGGTCGACTCGGGGAGTGCGGTGTACGGTATGGGCACTTACCACTGCATCACTCCAGTTTTCGCCAACCAACCCGCTGCCGAATTGATGATCGAACGCGGCTTGAACACCGAACACCACGCAATCCCTGACCGCTATGTTAGTTTTATCTACAACCAGGGCGGCTCACTGGTCAAATGGTTCCGAGATACTTTTACCGTTGAAGAACACCATCGGGCAGAAGCAGAAGGTTATTCGATTTATCCTGAACTTTTCAAGGAAATCCCAGTTGAACCCAGTAACCTAATAGTGCTGCCGCATTTCACGCCCACAGGCCCGCCTGACTTTATCGCCGATTCTTCCGGTCTGATTGCCGGGATACGTCTGGAAACCAGACGTGGTGAAATACTCAAAGGCATCATCGAAGGGGTAGCTTTTTATCTCAAAGGAAGTAGTTGATTCACTGCCTGAAACCGGCATTCAATGTAATGACTATCGCGTTGTTGGTGGCGGCAGTCAATCTGACGCCTGGGTGCAAACCTGCGCCGATATTTTCGGCCAGCCCTTCACCCGCCCGGTGATCACGGAGGCTGGCGCTCTAGGTGCGGCTATCATCGCGGGTGTGGGGGCAGGCGTTTTCAAGAATTACGCAGAAGGTGTAGATGCCATGGTCAAACTCGAACGCACTTTCGAGCCAGACCCACGCCAGCATGAACGTTATCAGACTCGTTACCAACGTTATCAGCAATTGTGGCCGTTGATGGCCGATTACTTGAGAGAATTAGCAATTTAGACTGAGGAACGCGGTTCCTAACCATCGCAAGGAAAAGTAATGGTAAAACTATTTGATAGTGAATGGAGCAAAGCCGATTAGAGATCAGCGCCGAAACCCGGCAGGCCACGCTCTTCGGCGAAAATCTGGTCTTGCGGCGGCAGATTTCCACCGCACTGGGTTCTAACCATATTCGAATTGAAGACACAGTTACCAATGAAGGTTTCACACCCGCTCCCCATATGTTACTGTATCACTTCAACCTGGGATTCCCGATAGTCAGCGAGAACACGCGCCTCCACCTTCAGGCAGAGGAAACCCTACCCCGTGATGAAACTGCCGAAAATGGCCTGGATCAATGGGATCAATTCCAAACGCCTACGCTCGGCTACCAGGAACAAGTTTTCATCCATCAGCCCACCCCTGATGAAGCTGGCTTGACCCGGGTCGAGTTGAGCAACCCTAATCTGGGCCTTGGCCTCCGGTGGTCTTACCCAACAGCAAACCTGCCTTATTTGATGGAGTGGAAAATGATGGGCGAGGGTGCTTATGTGGTGGGGATGGAACCAGCGAACTGTAACGGGCTGGGTGGCCGGACCGTCACTCGTGGTTTGGGCCAATTGCAAATGTTAGAACCTGGCGAAAGCCGTGCTTATGAATTGGATTTAGAAATAATTATCAAGAAAAGCGAAATCCGATGAAACGTTCTCAAATTAACGCGATTATGCATTCGGCAGATGATTTTATTCGAGCGTGTGGCTTTTTCTTACCACCGTTTGCATACTGGACTCCAGCAGACTGGCAAGGGAAAGGCGTTGAAGCTCGCGAAATTGTGACGAACGGCTTGGGATGGGATATTACAAATTTCGGATTTGGAAATTTCAAAGAGTGCGGCTTATTCCTTTTTACGATTTGTAATGTTTCATCTGAAAACTGGAAGACAATGCCGGGAAAACTATATGCTGAGAAATTGACGATCGGCAAGGGCGGAAGGGTGTTGATCGGAGAAGTCTCATTAGTTGATGGTGATAGCAATGATAATCGTTTTCGCGAACCTACTGGGCGTTTCCCAACAATCGAAGAAGATGAACCACCATTGAATTTGCTGGTTACCGATTATAAAAAATACTATCGAGAATTCAATGCCTGAAAAGAAAACAGCCATCGTTGCCGGGCATATCTGTCTGGATATCCTGCCCAGAATGGACCACCTCCCCACCGGAGAGTTCGGCAGCCTGTTTCAACCCGGTCACTTGATCTCGGTTGGAGAAGCGCTTTTTGCAACCGGCGGCCCTGTCTCCAATGTAGGTCTGGCGCTGCATAAATTAGGCGTTCCGACCCAACTGATTGCCAAGATCGGAGATGATCCTTATGGCCGGATTTTACAGCAGATCATTGCCGGATTTGATGCCGATCTAGCTACAGGAATCCGCACCGATCAAGATCAGCCGACATCTTATTCGATCATTATCAGCCCACCGGATATTGACCGCATCTTTCTGCATTGTCCAGGAGTTAATGATGCCTTCAAGGCTGTAGATATTGATTTCGATTTACTTGCCGAGGCTGATCTCATGCATTTTGGATATCCCCCAGTTATGAGACAGATGTACTCGAACGGTGGCGCTGAACTCGTACAAATTTTCCACCAAGCTAAACAAACTGGCATCACAACCTCGCTGGATATGGCCTTCCCTGATCCAGTTTCTCCAGGGGGGCAGGCTGATTGGCGGCAGATACTGTTGGCTGTTTTACCCTTTGTCGATATCTTCATCCCCAGTATTGAAGAAATTTTATTTATGCTTCATCGAAAGAAATATCATAAATTACTCTTGGATTTTGGGGACATCATCGACGGGGTTACGCCTGCAATTCTTTCAGACTTAAGCGCTGAACTACTCGAAATGGGGACCAAGATGGTCTTACTAAAATTAGGCCATCAAGGTGCGTACTTGCGCACCGATAAACCGGCAAACTGGACTGATTTTGGCCAGGCCATTCCCCAGGGTTGGAATTCTTGGACCAGGAAAGAACTTTGGTCCACTTGCTACCAAGTCGATGTCGTCGGCACAACAGGTTCTGGGGATGCTACTATTGCCGGTTTTTTGAGTGCGATTTTACGAGATTTATCACCTCCCGAAGCGCTCAATGCTGCGGTTGCAGTCGGTGCTTGCAATGTGGAAGCTCCCGACGCCCTCAGTGGGCTCTGTTCCTGGGAAGAAACCCAGTCTCGGATTCAACGCGGCTGGGAGAAACATGATTTGAGTTTACATACCGATGGTTGGTCTTGGGATAACCAATACAATTTATGGATCAAAGAAAATGAGTGAAAAATGGTGTACCGATGAACAATAAGAAATACCGAATGAACGAATTACTCAACCCTGTCTATGGGCGCAGCTTGGTGGTTGATACGAGCAACGGCCTGGTATTTGGGGCGCTACCCGGACTAGAACACTTTTCGGAGGCCGTCAACCCGCTACTGCCGCTGCTGGATGGCGTGGTCACCAGCCCCGGGCAAACCTCCAACCTGGGAACCCGCACCCAACAGGATGCTACCTTGCTGGTGCGTGCTGATTGGACCAACGCCCTGCGTGGCGCAGATTTTGTACTGCCCCCCGATAATATCGAATATCTACCGTTGCTCGAAGTGGATGATGCTCTAGATCTAGGCGCGAATGCCCTGGTGATGCACTTCATTCTCGGGTACGAAGAAGAGATCGAAGCCCAATGCTTGAAACGCACTGTCAATCTGGCTTTGGATGGTCTCAACCAGGGGATGCCGCTGATCGTCGATGTGCAACCCATTGGCCCGCGGATAGTGGTGATGAATAAAGCCATCGAATTGGGCGTTTCCTACGCCGTCGAAAGTGGCGCGGACGGTATCGCCGTTCCCTGGCCGGGTAGAAAGTCCTTCGAAACCATCCAGGCCATGAGCAGCGGCTTACCGGTATGGGTCAAACCCAGTAGCCTGGAGGCAGACTTACCCGAACTCACTGAGGCGCTGGAAATGGGTGCGGCTGGTTTCTGGCTGGATGAGCGTATCTTCGCCCTCGATGACCCGAAAGGTACGTTGCAAGCCTTACAGGCCCTGGTCCATACCCCCGTAGAAGTTCCTGTTGGGGGTGCCGCATGAAACCTGGATTACAAGCCCGTATGGACCGCTTGTTCAACCGCCATGGCGATGGTCGCGCGATCTGCGTGGCCGCCGATCATGGCTACATGAGCGATGTAACGCCCAACGTAGTAGAGTTGCGCACGATCACTGAATCCGTAATTGCCGGCGGTGTGGATGGCATTTTGCTGGCCCCCGGACAAGCATTGCGGCTGGCTCCCCTCTTCCAGGGACGCGACGGCCCCGCTCTGATCGTGCGCGCCGACTGGATGAATATGCCCCGCCTGGGTACCTCCAATGTAGCCAATGCTGTCCCCCAACGCTTATTGCTCAATGAGAAAATCATCACTGCCGAGCAGGCGTTATCTTTGGGTGCCACCGCGATCACAATTTATTTATTCCTCGGTTACAGTGACAAAATCGAAGCCATCGGCGTGGATAAGTGTGCCAAATTTGTCAACGAGTGCCGTCGAGTAGGACTGCCCTGCATCATCGAGCCGCTGGCCTACGGAGGGCAGGTGACCGGGGCCAATATTGTTGAACTGCTTACCCTGGGGGCACGCATGGCGGTGGAAATTGGTGCCGACGCTCTCAAGATTCCCTACACTGGGGATGTGGATTCTTTCCGGCATTTGATTGACGTCAGCGGTGTACCCACATTAGTTTTGGGTGGAGCGCGTTCTGACAATGAACGCGATGCCCTGGAATTGTACGCCGAAGCCCAAGAAGCGGGCGCTTCCGGCTGCTTGATGGGCCGTAATGTCACCAAGTCGCCTGACCCTACCGCGATGGTTGATCAACTCACTGGCATCGCCCACCGCGGTTGGACGGTCGATGAAGCCTTGCGTGGCGAGGCCTGGGACTTTGTGCGCTTGAAGGCTAAACCAGCCTTATGCACGGGCTGCAACTTATGCGTGGTGGCCTGTGTCGCCAGCCATGACAGCGGGGAATACGGGACGAATCAGGCCCGCTTGCGAATTGATCCCGGCACCAAGCCGGGGCAACACAAAGTCATGTTCTGTACCTCCTGCCAGAAATGCATTGACGTCTGTCCTACTGAGGCCTTGCGCTGGCACCCTGAGAACGGTGCGGTGGAATTGCTCCCCAAACGCTGTAACAACTGTGCGGAGTGTATCGCCATTTGTCCGACTAAGGTTATCATCCAATCTGAGGAAGGAATCACCTTTGATGGTGGACGGTCACTGGATTGGTACCCCGTAGTCTGTGATCTATGCGGCGGTCTACCAGAATGTGCCCGCATCTGTCCCACAGATGCGATCTTTATTGCCGAACGAATAGATTTCAGCCCGGTATTGGAGTAGGAGATCATTATGGAATTAACACAACGAGCCTATTGCGACCGCATTTTACGCGTCAATTTATCCACCGGGAAGATCGAAACCACCCCCTTACCCGCCGACGTGATGCCGCTGATCTTAGGCGGCAAGGGATTGGGTGCCTGGCTGCTGTACACCGAACAACCTGCTGGAGTCGATCCACTTTCTCCGGAAAATCACCTGATCTTCCACAATGGACCGCTGACCGGAACGACTGCACCTACCTCAGGGCGGTTTGGCGTGACCACCAAAAGTCCGGCAACCGGCACCTATTTTGATGCCTACTGTGGGGGTTATTGGGGCAACGTGCTCAAATATGCGGGCTATGATGCCCTCGTTTTAACGGGAGCCGCCCCAAAGCCTGTCATGTTGGTGATCGATGGAGAACATGTCGAAATCTGTCCCGCAGAGGATCTCTGGGGCACAACTATCTCTGAAGCCACAGAAATTATCCAAAATGAATTCAGCCCTGACTGGCAATCACTGGTGATCGGCCCGCCTGGAGAAGCGCAGCGCAATCTCGCTGGAATCTTCAACGAGAGCAGAGCTTTAGCACGCGGCGGGGTTGGTGCGGTGATGGGCTCCAAGAATCTCAAAGGCATCGCCGTGCGCGGTAAAGGGGGCGTGCGCGTCTACGATAAAGAAAAGTATAAGCGCGCCTTGCAGTTAGCTTACCGGGCGGTGCGTATGTCGGGGCCAGTCTCGATGCTCAGCAAAGAGGGCACGGCCAACATTTTGGAAATCGTCAATGTGATGGGCGCGCTGCCCACTCGCAACTTCCAGCAGGGGCAGTTCGAGGCTGCGGATGAAATCTCGGGCTACGCCTTCCGGCAGCATCACTGGAAGAAGGAGTATGCCTGTTTTGGCTGCCCGATTGGCTGCGGTAAATGGACGGAACCGCTGGAAGATGGCACAATCATCGAAGGCCCGGAGTACGAGACGATCTACGCTTTGGGTTCTAATTGCGCCATCGGGGAAAGGGAAACGATTATCAAACTCAATTGGTGGTGCGATGAATACGGTCTGGACACCATCTCAGTGGGCGGGGTGATCGGCTTCGTGATGGAGATGTTCGAACGCGGCATTCTGAGTGCCGCTGAACTAGATGGGATTGTGCCAACATTTGGGGATGCAACTGCAGCCCTGGCGCTAGTGGAGAAAATGGCAAAGGTCGAGGGTTGCGGCGAGTGGCTGGCGCAAGGTGTAGCCGCCATCGCCGATCGTTACCCCGAAGCGAAACCTTTTGCCATGCACGTCAAAGGGCTGGAAATACCCGCCTACCATCCCAACGCTGCCAAGGGTACGGCGCTGGCTTACGCCATCTCTGAACGGGGGGCCTGCCATCTACGAGGCGCGCCGCTGGGTGAGTTGTTTGCTGGCTCCGCCAATCCGCTGACGATCGAAGGCAAGCCGCAACTCTTCCGCGATCACCAGGCCGATAAAGCGGTCTGGGATAGTGCCTGTTTATGCGTATTTCCCGGCTATGGCATGTCGCTCAAAGAATTGTGGCAATTGGTCAAGGCGGCCACCGGTTTTGATTATCCTACTGTGACGGACTTGGAACGCGTCGGGGAACGCATTTCCACGCTGGCACGGCTTTTCAATGTGCGTGAAGGACTGGCGCGGGAGGCAGACACACTACCTGCCCGCAATCTATCACAACCAATGGGTGCTGGTCCGGCCGCGGGTCAGATCGTAGAACTCGATCCCATGCTGGATGAGTATTACCGTTTGATGGGCTGGGATGAGAACGGTGTGCCGACTTCTGAGCAATTAACTCGATTGGGATTGCTAAATTCGTAGTGTTCTGTCAAATATAATTCATAAATAGACTGGCTGAGAATCGGAACTCTTTAAGGGGTGGTTAAGACGTGAAATAATCAGATTAGTTTTTATGATCGAACCTTGACACTTCAATAGTTTTGGAAAGAGAATTCTATGCATACTTATACATCCTTTCAGCCTGGAAAAATCTGGCTAGACACAGACGGCAATCCCATCCAAGCCCATGGTGGCGGTATCCTGTATGATCAGGGTATCTATTATTGGTTTGGGGAGAATAAGGATGGGGAAACCAAATTAGATCCCAATATTAGTCCCTGGCACCGTGTCGATGTCATCGGTGTCTCTTGTTATTCATCCAAGGATCTGCTAAATTGGAATTATGAAGGGCTAGTGCTTCCTGCTAATCCTCACCGATCCAGAGAGCGATTTACACCCCACCAAGGTATTCGAACGCCCCAAAGTAATTCGCAATCCCAAAACAGGCCAATATGTGTTATTTGCGCACGTCGATAGCGCCAATTATTCAACGGCCCGCGTAGGCATTGCCATTAGCCCCAAACCCACAGGCCCTTACCAATATTTGGGGAGCTATCGCTCCGAATGGTAATGATAGTCGCGATATGACCGTCTTTTGTGATGACGATGGTACGGCCTATCTTTTTTATTCTTCTGAGTGGAATAAGACTTTACATATCGCCCCACTCGATGATGATTATCTTCACCTGACGGGGGTTGATGTGCGTGCTTTTGTGGACCAATCGCGGAGGCGCCCGCGGTTTTCAAACATGCTGGCAGATATTATCTGATTTCTTCTGGATGCACTGGCTGGGAGCCTAACCAGGCGCAAATTGCAGTCGCCGATTCACCCCTGGGCCCCTGGGAAATTATGGGGGATCCCTGCGTGGGACCAGATTCCGCCCTCACTTTTTATGCGCAAAGCACCTTTGTGCTGCCTGTGGCAAATAAACCTGGGGCCTTCATCGCCATGTTTGATCGCTGGAACCAATTCGATTTAAAAAACTCTCGTTATATTTGGCTGCCAGTATTTTTCGAAGGACAGAATGTTAAAATCCCCTGGTTTGATTCGTGGGATTTATCTATATTGATGAGAAGTTCTAAAATCTAGTCTTTTGAGAAAGTACGACAAAAAACCTTTGGCTACTTTTTGCAGAGTAGCTTCGATAATATCTATTGCGGCGACATACCATCATCAGAAAAAAACAATAAGAGAACAACGATAACGGTTCATTTGGATCTTGTGACCCTGAATGGCCTCGAGCCTGAGACTGTATGGAATGAGTACCAGGTTTTTGATATATCCAATTTGTTCGCTAAATAGAAACGGGAATCGAACTGCAAATTTTACCCTATTCGATGATCTCATTTGACATCAAACCCAAATCTGTAAATTTCTCTCTAGCGTGAAAGCTCACCATAGACAAAAACTGCTCCACAGGTAAATTAGGAGCAGTTTTGTCGTATTTCTGTGCCCCACCTGGGATCTGTTCCGAACCACTTTTATGGGGAAAACGTCACTTCAATATTACTTTTTGAATGATGATTTTGAACTCGAAAATCGTCAAGACTATGTCTTGAGTTTTTTATGGATTTCTCACTTGTTCTTTTTTAATAAGGCTAACGTCTCAGGAATCAGCACCTTTCTTATTTGTTGAAATTGTTTATAAGGCAGCAAGGTGTTCAGGTCTTCATTGATGATTGTTTGGGTCACGTGCTTCTTTATGAAATCAGACAGCTTTCCAAAATATTCATTTGGCTCAAGGCCTGTTCGTTCTAGAATAACCTGCGAGTTATACGAATATCCTTGAACAAAGAAGTGATGGATGTCATAGATATCTCTTCCAGCTACAGTGCCATGAAGATCGTGGCGGTCCGTAACAGCAACTAGTTTATTTGCAAACATAGTCTTCACCGTCTGGCAGTTCATCATTCGGTCAACTTCTGAGAGGTATATAACCTTGTATTTATTTGCTTTTACAATCTGGCTGTTGGCACTTACTTTCATAGTGCTGCGCTTACCTGGCTTACTTGGATAACGGAGTCGAAACATAAGAGCGTTTTTTAGTTCTTCCACTACTGTCAGGCCAAGATAATCAAAAACTTGATGGAGTTCACCTCGAAGAACTGTCTCATCTGCGTTTTTCAGCACATCAAAATCCAAATCAACTGAAAACCGATCCAGATACCCAAGCATCGCGGCACATGTACCACCTTTGAAAGCAAGATTTTGCGATAAAGTCGGCCGGTCGATGATTTCAATCAAAAGCCGATTTAATTGCGATTTATGGATAATGTCTTCTGGTCGTAAATTTAACATGGATATCCAATTTCTTTTTGTATACGTTTAACCTTTTCAAAGTCAATGCTTTCGGAAAAATCAAAGTGATACTTGGGATTGTAATATAGCATATCCGCAACCGCCCTTTCGGTGGTGGCAACAAAATTCCCGTCTCTTTTTACAATGCCTGTTGGATTGTACAGGTATTCGTCTTTAAGCTTTCGGAAACGAAATGAAATATCCCTTACCGTTACCTTTTTGGAGATGCTGCTAACAAAAGTATAGGCATAAGTGGCTTGAGAAATGATGCCAACTTGTGCCAATACAGATTCTGTTGTCAGATATGTATATCTGTGTATGATTGCCCTACCCAGCTTCAGTGGATCCAATTCTGATACAGGTACAGTTGAATACAACCCTTTGTATATTGGGATTAATACTCCTTTTTGTACATATCGTTTTATGGTTGTGTAAAGGGTATTTTTATTGGAGATATTCCACAATATCGCCAGGTCGTTACTATGATAAACAGTACGATCCGATTTGATTAGTTCATTTAACCTGTACATATATGTACAGGATATACCATCATAATGATGTTGTCAAGAGTTTTTCCCTTTATTTGTTTGCATAACTTTCTAAACTTTGGCAAGATCTACACAATACCTTTTTAAAAAACCTCATACTGTATGAATACTGGGCATTGGTTGTTTCTCGCCCACAAGTATTACAGTTAACCCCCGACCAGCCAGAGTGATTAACGAGTATTTGATCTATTGGTGTTGAAAATTTCATCTTGTTTCCCATTGTGTTAAGCCTTCCTTTGTGGCCTTGTCGTAAAAACAAGACCACTAGCAAGACTTCATCTTTTCTTGCTTTGATTTTCCACTGGTGAATCGGCTATCCGATCCCCTTCATCAAACTCGGGTGCTTGTAAAGTCCCGTATCCGCACATTGCCAGTGCCCTGCCGATTGCTCCCGTTTCCGCCTTTTCAATGTAATCTGGAAAGCCGATCTCAGTTTCTTTTTTCCTCGCAGTTGCAATGATCCTTTTATCGGAGTTTCTGATGATTGCCTTCATTACCACTGCTTTTCTGGCAAGCTCCTCAACGATGGTGATGATGCTCCAGTCGGGATGTTCCCTTCTGAACCAAGCAATTCTTGGTGCAACGGGAAGATAATCAGTTTCTACATGCTCGAACCTAACCTGACCGTTTGAAAGCTTTACCTTTTTTGTTCTTGGTAATTTGAGCATGTACTTGTTGGGGTCAAACGTGTTACCATTTTGTTGTTGATTTGAGCCGGCCTGTATTGGTTGGCTCTTTTTATTTATCTTGAGTTTTCTACTACGTTTCATTCTTTTCTCACCCCCTTTCTTTGCTCCCAGTTGTTTTGTGGAAGCACCTGCTTCCTTAAAAGTTTTTACGCATACCTGCACAAAGCGAAGTCAAGGGCAAGCGTCAGCGAAGTTCATTGAAAACCCTTGATAAGTGAAGTGCGGTGTGCAAAACGTAATTATTTTCTTTACTTTTTGCACACAAAATGAATGGGCCAAATTTTGATACTCTTTACCTAATAGCAGAAAGCCAGGCGGGTTATTTTACATCAGCACAGGCTACTGAAGTTGGATACAATCGCCAGCGGCTTTATGACCTTGCTAATCGAGGTAAATTCATCCGAGTCCAACATGGCATCTACCGCCTGGTTCATTTTCCTACTTCACGTTTTGAAGATCTGCAAATTGCCAGCCTGAGAACTGGCCTCGATTCAGTGGTCTCCCATGAAAGTGCGCTAGCAGTGTACGAACTCTCAGATATCATTCCTACAAAAACCCATATCATCATACCCAGGACAGGATCACGTCGAAGGAAAGGCATCCAACTTCATACAAATAAACTTGATGACGATGAAATCATACAACGGGAAGGTCTTCGTATTACCACAGTGGAGCGTACAATTTCGGACGTAATAATTAGCGGCATTTCTTACCAACATGTCCGTCAGGCAATTACAGAAGCCCTTCAACGTGGCCTGACAACGAAGAGCAAACTTCTCAAACAAGCTGAGCGACGTAAAGGAAGAGCAGCCAAATATATTTTACAAATTCTTGAGGAACAATCTCCGTGAAATACGACACCAGCAAGGCATTTAGACAGGCCCTTGAAGCGCGGATAAAAGGAATCCAGCAAAGCTGCAAAATATTCCATTGGTTCGTCTACGAAAGCAGATTGGCAGCTGGAGTGTCTCAATCGATACTAGTTGGACCTTTTATCCAAGCATATTTCTAACTGTCGCCATGATGCAATGCGATTGTTTTCTCATGACCTATTTTTTGTCTCTTATTTTCGCCCGTTTTCGTGTCCAATTTTACTTTACTACTTAAAAATCAGGCCTAATGATCTATTAAATCATTAAACTGAAACTCTTCAATTAATGCTTCAATCGATTCGTTTTCCACATCTTCAGAACAATAGATGCTACCCAGGTCTCTGTCTTTTTGCTCTTTGGCAACAGCCCAGTTCTTGCCAATATTTGCTGCAATGATCGGTTTGCGAATTTCTTTTTGTCTCAGAATATCCAGAGCTTCATCGAGGTCAATACTCAATTCAGTGAGCAAGAAATATAAGTCATAGAAATCTCTGTATCGGGCGCGCTGGGATGTGGCACGAATTTTTTCAGCGGATATTTCTCGCTGATCCATGACAACAGGAGCAGAATCAACGTGCGAATACATTTTGGTAGCCAGTAGTTATACCAGGCAAAACAACATTTTGATGATGGTCTATCTCAAATTTGATATTTCCTGGTTGTCCTAATAATCCCTGATATTGCAGGCGCCCTATTTTATAAGTGAATTCAGATTCCTAAGATTTATTTACTCTGAAGGTTCCGTCTGATTCTAAAACTTCCTGAATCTCATCGAGCGATAGATCGGGATCAATGGCTGTAAAGTCCAAATCTTCTGAGAAACGCTTTTGCGACAGATAGCAGTGATGCAAGGCTGTGCCACCCTTGAAGATTAGCTCGCTTCCCAGTGGGGAGTTGTAAACAAGCTGAATGGCAAGCGCGAGAAAATAGTCTTTCTCGGCAATCTGCAACGGATACTGTATCGTCCGACGATTGATTAGCTCAAGCTGCTGACGAGTTAAAGTACTTCTCGAAGTATTGGTCATAAAAAAGACTCCACTTGTGGTTATATATATTGTTTTCCGAATTGCTAATGGAGGATACGCTTCTACCTTTTGCTACAGAAGCAAGCAATTCACTGGTGTCCATATCAGCAAAATCCATCAGAAAGCCGAGAATGCGGCGGGTTGTTAGATTCGCTTTCAATCCAAATTCAACCAGCCTTTGCTGGCTGATGTCATTTTGAAAACCAAAGAGTTTTTCCAAAACAAGATCAGTGGAATACCGGCTGCGGTGGAATTGAATGAGATCGATCAAAGCCTTTTCGACCCTAGCTATTTTTACGGATTGCCCATCTATGTTATGCGTTTCCCAGCCATAGAAATATTGTTGTTTGGTTGTGATGAATTTAAAAGCGATCCCATCTATTGAGATGCTTTTAAAACGTTGCAGTGAGATGGCATTAATATTTGTCAATAGTTGATCGTACATTCCATGATGTTGGAGGGCTGCCTCAAAAGAAATGTAGGCTTCTTCTACCATCGCATTAACTACGGCGTTGTATGAGATGGACAATGTTCCTCTGGAACTGAGATCTGCATCTACGTCATTATTTGCTTTTACCTTATTATTTTTCTGCTTTTTTTGTAGAAAATAGCTCTCTTATATGCCAGTGAGAAAATTGATCTCCTTCAAAAAACCAAGTAAGACACGTGAATATGCTTCTGGGAATAGTTCCGGGGAAAAGATTTCGTCGATATCTTATTGCTAGCTGGCATAGGCAGTATCAATGGGTCTTTGTTATCAAGGGCGATCGATACTACATTTGCTGTGAGGGAGACACACCCTGTTCCTAAGACAATGCCTTCATTACCAAAAACACTTCGCCGCGAGTATGCCCGTTTGACGGGAGAGCTTGGTTTAGCGTTTGATGATTTTGAAGCTGCAGAGGTTGCCCTGGCAGACTTTATCAATCCCATATTTCAAAGCAATGACCCTGGCATATGGAATGCCGATAACTGGATATGGGAATCGAACCGCTAACGCTACAATTTGTCTGACTTTGTATCAATTTCAAACCCCAATTCTTCTATTTTCGCCCTGGAATCAAAACTTACAAGAGTTAAAAACCGCTCTACATCCATCGTAGAACGGTCTTGAGTAAGCTGTGCCCCACCTGGGATCTGTTCCGAACCACTTTTGTGGGGAAAACAGGTCACTTCAGTATTACTTTTTGGATGATAATTTCGAACTCAAAAACCATCAAGTAACATTGGCAGTACCTTTTTATTCAAGCTTTCGTTTGTCATCTGTTTACCTTCTGAAACAAAAATAAGATATAAACGATTAGATCGCGAAATCTCAAAACACGATCGTATTTCCTTCAGTTGGCAGGTTACGAGGTTCATAGGCAACTTGATCCACAATTTGGTCAGCGGGGTCTAACAGGGTGATCGTATCACGCTCATTACTGAGTTGAATACTCGCACTTAATTTTTCTCGACGAGTTTCACCACTCGGTAAAATTCCTGTCAGGTTTTGTCGCCCGTGTCGATCTGCCAGGACCCAGTCCGCCAGATCTATATCAATATCCGTGATGTTCAAGATGGTAACCGTCTCATTCCCGCGCTCCGGTTGCACAAGGGGATTTACCAATGCAGCAATGATACGCACAAATCCTGGTCCTGAGTGCAGAATTTTGGCGGGATCAACCGGTGTCTCCGGCAGGCTGAAATCATCAGGCACAATCACAATCTCTTCGGGACGATGAGCCAGCCTGATACTATTTCCATTGATAAGGATCAAGTCGTGCATATTGCCAAGTTCTCGATTGGGTAATAATAGGCGGTCGTCACGGTCGCGGAGGTTCTTCACGTAACCAGGCGTCGAAGTCTGCCAGATTTGTGTACCCATCTTGATAGAAGGCTGCAAGTCTGCGGAATAATTTTGGCCAGATAACCAAAGTCTGTAAGTCAGCTGCTCCATTGATGACTGCACTTTGGGTTGTTGATGCTGTGGCCGAGGTCCACAGGCCAGTTGGTATTGCTTTGGCTACCGTAACCGCTTCTACCAGACTTTCCCTAAGTTCGGCCGGAAGGGTGAGGTAAAAAGCAGGGTAAGCATGACCTTCCTCTAATAAGTAGATGTTCAGACTAGCATTCAGCATATCTGGTGTGACGAAGATATGAGAGCCATCCTGCTCATTGTGATCACCGGTGAAAACAAAGGCGATGGTTCGGCCATAGGTATCCAGGCCATTCGATAAAATATACCCTCGGATAGGATGCTGCTCCACAGTTTCAACTTTGAATGGGGCGTCTGGAAATATGTAATATCTCCAAAACCTGCTTGGTCGAGCAATCGATTACGGGCTGTTAGCGCCAGGTTCATCTGCTGATGATATTCTTCTCCTTCAATAGAGAAGTGAGTTTCCAGAGCATCAATCCCTTCAAAACGAAGCGTGGTAATCCCAGATTGGGTGAATTTCGGAGAGCGGTTTGACCGTGGCAAGTTCTCAATGAATTGTCGGTTGTCAGGAAGAAATTTAAGCGTATCACCATCTGGTTCAGGACCCATCCTGGGGGTGGCTGGATAGTGGATATGCAGTGACCCTTTAATTAATGTATAAGGCATGTTTATCTCCTTCTTAATATTCGTCTTCCTCTGATTAGTTTCGGGTGCCAATCTCTGATTTCTTATCAGAAATCATCGCAGGGATACAGGAATTCGGCATCGTAATCGAATCGTGCATCGCGATCAAGATCAATAACTCGGTGATGGTGATTTCCATTATCTTTGCGGGTTGCTGTTCCGCCATCATAGCAGCGAGGGATACCCCATTTACCATTGTGTTTTCCACCTGCATGGTTGTGCCCATAGAGAAGAGCATCAATATCCTGAGGTCTGAGCTTCTTCCCTAATTTTTCAGCATCCTTTTAACTGGCGCAAGGGGCGTGGATGGAGATGTGGTGATGCATATAGACCACTCGATACTTACAGGTTTCCACTTCATTACTCTTTAGAAGAGCATCGAGCCGGTCGAGTTGCGCATCTCCAAGTTCGCCTTCGGCAAACATCCTATCGTACCAATTCAATTCCTCTGCCATAGTATCCAACCCAATGAAAGCGATATCATCCAAAATATCGAGTTTGGGATATTGATCTGGGTATTATTGAAAAATGTCTGGTTGAAAAGGCTGACATATTTTTCTGAACCCCAGGCACCAGTACCATAATCGTGATTTCCGGGGACCACCAGAACTTTGAACCGCGCATCTTTCAGCTTATCGATATATGATTTGGCTTCTTCGAAATTTGCGGGGTTTGTGGCTGTCTCCACTAAATCTCCGGTGATGACAACTGCATAATTTTCTGGAAGTTCCTTGAGATATATTATGTTATTCACGATGCAATTGAAGCGCTCGCCCATATTTCTGTACCCGATATGTAAGTCGCTGAGATGAATGATCTTCATTTTGTTTCTCCTTATTGCCTATCAGACTTTTCTTCGCCACTGGAAGCCAAGGATTGATTTACACCTTCTTTAGTGAAATACAAATCCAATCTTTGATACTTGCTTTCAACAACATAAACGAAGTCAAATTCGCTTTTCCGGCACAAATTCTTGGAGCTTAACAAAGGGAGACAAATTCTTAACCTATTCAAACAAACAGCGGAAATCGTTTAAAAGCCTTTAACAAAAAAGCCCCTGGCAAAGCTACCAGGAGCATATTTGCTACGAGAACTTTCTGTCAGGGGAGGTCGTTATCGAAGCCTGTGTGAAAAATTATTCCAATCTCACAAGAGAATGTCAGATTATCAAAGAGCCCTAATTTTCTTCGAGTGTTCCTTAGCGATTTACTCGATAACGCGGATCGCAATTTCCTTGTTATGTGTAATTTCCATCAATTGTAAATTCCGAAAACCAATTGAAAGCATGCCTTTACAGGGTGTAACGGCCTCAAGAATGTAAGTACAACCATGCACACCGTCTTCATCCAAAGCGAGCTGCTCATCTAATTTTACACCATCAGGCAACTCAATGAAAGGCATCAGCATCAGGTGGGGGGGCACTACTGCTTCCCTAAGCGACCCCAAGGATATTTTCTCCCCAATTTCGAGCAGAATTTCTTCTGTTTGATCAGCATAATAATGTTTCATGAGTTCATCTCCAAAGTTGTGACTTTAAAGCACCTTCAAACGTAAACAGGAACTATCTTATCATGGTATACAGACATGATCCCTCTAATAATAAGGGGGATCGTTATCTATACTGCCATTAGGCCAAGAAATCAACTTACAAATTCCAAACAGTTTGGGTCTTGGCGGTCAGTATTTCTCCAAGAATCCAACACCATCTGAGATGGCGTGATTCCAAATATCTGCAAAGCGACCACCACCTCTTGATTGAGTATCCAGGTTATACGTCCATGATGAAGGTACTGAGATATTATTTGCGTAATCGTGGCGTGAACCATCTGATCTGTATGTCACCAGGTATGAGATTTGCAATCTATTACCTGGTTTGATATGGGCTAGCAATTTGAAGCGTCGGTTCGCTGTCGTCTTACCTACCACAACGGCATAATTCAATCTTCGTACCGGATGGGAGCAGATAGTAAAGGGGTGCGGCTGATGTGGGTAGCGGAAAATCTGGCAAAGTCGAAGGCCACGCACGCCGTCGCTCCGTTACGGGGCACTGGATAATTAACACCCGGCCTGACTGCCTCCCACCAAAAATCAGCATCAAGGCTGGTCTCCTTTGCACGGTCAATGTCTACCAGGTAAGTTCCGCGAACGATCAAACTATCACGTTCTAGATGCAAACTTCCATCTCGGTTGTAGACCTTCAGGTTGCGTAAATACAGGTTATAACCAGCGTACGCTTCACACACTGCAAATCGTCCTCTGGACGTTTTCATGAACAATATTGCTGCCCGTAATTTCGAACGGCTGATTTTTTGGTTGCTATAGGGCGCCTGTGTTAAATTGTGAGTAATCCCTGTGGGGGTGCCGGAGGTCAACTTTATCAGCAATGAAACCATATTTGAAGCAAGAACGAACCAGATCATAGCTTAGATATGCGTATCCGTCATGTCCCCAGGAAGAACCCCAACTATTCTTCACAATGAAATATTGCTGGTTGCGATTATAGCCAACCACCAACATAGCATGACCAGCCTCTCCAATAGGATCACCGTTACTATCAAGAACAGGGTCCAAGATACCATCGTTATCCTTGTCATCCCAGGAAACCCAGGTTCCGATTACGATATTGTATCCTTTATATAGCAAGGCTTCGAGGGAGCGTGTATTCTTGATGCTCTCTCCTACTAAACCCTGATCGGTGATGATTTTGTAACCGTTTGGCACATAGCCATATATATTGTTATCCTGACATGTTTGAGGCGGCCCGAGATGCCCTGCTGGACCATTTGATCAATGGTGGCCGGTAAGGGAATATAAGGCCAATATCCTCCAGACAGTACTTTGCCATCATTCCGAGCAAGATATCCGGGAGCATCGGTGGTTCTCAAACCAGAATTGACGTTGTGCGGTCGACTGAGGAATTCATTGAACTTATAATGGGCGCATTGTTCGGAGAGATCGTCCGGGATGTGCTGGTAAGCTTCGAGCAAGGCCAAGGAGGGCATGCGCCACACAAGTACCTCGAACTACTCCTTGGCTCTTAACGCTGGATTGATCAGGCCGATGATCAACCACTGCAGGAAGTCCGGCGGTTTCTGCTTCTACTGAAACCATTTCGCCTTCCATTGCTAGCAGGTCTTCCTGATAGTATGTCGCGACGTCAGCCATGCCTCTGTCAATTTTCTTGGCAGCCTTTTTTTCCTGAATTTGGAGATTTCCGGTTCATAATCGAAATCTTCAGGTGAGATCAGCGTGACCTCCATAAATTCGAATTCATCATCTCTTTCAGCCGAATCTATTTCGGCGAAAAGTAGTTCAGGCGGCAATTCACCTTCATCTGGAAGGTCCATATCTAGCCTACCTAATAGACTTCGATCTGTTTTTCTCATAGCTTTGAAGACAACAACATTATCCTTTTGAATAAATCGATCATGGATATCATCTTCAGAAAATCTGCGAGCACGTGCCCTGATTGTAGATTTTTGATCACTTGAGAGGGTATCCCAAATTTTCTTCATTTTGTATCTCCTTGGATAATCCAAATTTCATTTTTTCCACAATTCACTTTTTTCGATAACTTTTAGTAGCGATCAACTTCACTTTAGATAGCCTTCAAATATCACCTCCTTCTGCTTATGTATTGTTTTTTAACGATCCGGATAAATGGCTGGTGCAAATAGTTTGATCCTTGTCTTCCTTGCGAAAATGCGTTTGATAACATAAACGAAGCGCAATTCATTTTTCCAGTACAGATTTATTTACTCTACAGTAAACTCAACCATTGCCTCCATTTGCCCAGCATCGAAATCGTTTATCTTGACGATAGAATTTATCTCAGGGATGGAGGTTGCTGTGCCATTACCAGCGACGAAAATATCTGCCTGCACCAGCACCCACAGGGTTGGGTCACCCATATTTTGTTGTAAATCGAAGTAAACCCCGGGATCGACGACCGATGCGATACCAGCCAGTAACCGTCCGGGAAGCTGAAGTTAGTAGAACGAGTTATCTCCCAGGGGTGAGCATAGACATCAAAAACAGAGGTTGATGCTCCCGTATAAAGCGGGTAGATATCCTTCGAACCTTCATCAAAGGTGAAATCCGCTACACCGCCTTCGATTTGGTGAACATAGAGCCAGGGGTGAGTTTTACGATAGATGCCTCTGCTGATCGTATGGCCTTCGATGACCAGTTCATCCCCGTTTTGCGTAATCGCATATGTTTCTCCATCGATCACTACCTTTCCGCACCCTACTTTCATAGAGTAACGGCCATAGCCGTTATGGGTGGGGCAATTCTGACACCCTGTTAGAGGCACCAACAAAATACTGAACAAAATAATCAGGCGTAGCGTTTTCTTGAACATGATTTTTCCTTTCACTCGAAACCTATGGATTTATGCGCACAGAAACAGATGCAGTGCTGGTAGCGGTTATGGATCCACCTCTGAATTCTGGCGAGCTTTCCCCAATAGAATTGCGCACCAGCTTTATCACGGCAGTGCAGGTTGCACCCGCCTCCAATTCCCACTCGTTTAACAAATCATCGACCGCATAATCGGCCATACCAGACTCCGGAATGGTGAAGCTTTCCCTTCGGGTACTAGAATCCTCCCCATTTTGGCAGGTGATCGCTAAACTGAACCTTGATATCTTGAGAGCCATTGGGGGGATTCCAGGCAATAGAGATCTGATCTTGCCGGGAAAAAAATGGCGTCAGGTGGTGGTGCCTGGATGATGATTTTCTGGGATATTTGACGGAATAATTCAACGCTGGTTCATAACCCGTGCGCTCAAAGGCAATGAAACCATCGTTTCCGCGTCTTCGGTTTGGAAGGCAGTCAGATAACGGACGGTATTGGGCCAATCGTCTTCTCGCACCAATAAATGCGAATCACCAGAAGAATCGGCGACCAGTTGATCCCCTTCGACAAGGTAGATATCAGCCCCTGATAGGGCGCTGACAGATAGCGTGACATCGACGCTTGTGATACCATCCCCTGAATCTGATCAATTCCATATCCGCATATATTGCACTCGGTCGCGATTTCAGAACTCACAGGTTGTTGGCATCCTGTCAACATGGAAATGGTCAGCATAGCAATCAGGATGCTTCTATAAAGTTTTGTGTTTTGCATTTCTTACGCTCCTTCAAACGGCAATCCCTAAGGGGCTTCTTTGATTGGTCTTTCGTGGTTGCTTGCAACTGTATAAACGACCTCAGGGCTTGTTTTCCGGTGCGGGTTTTCATGATTTGGTATCCGTCTTTTCTCAAACCCTGAGGAATATGCAATAAAAAAGCCCCTGGCAAATTGCCAGGGGCTTGAAATCTAGAAGGATTATCGATCAGGGGCTAGGTGTTAATGTTGGTGTTAGACAATATTCGAAAGAACTGCTATCTACTAATTCTATAGTTTCATGGATATTGATGATATCAGATGGATGATTACTAGCAATTTCTTTAAACTCAATTTTTGTACACAAGCATTGATGTATTCAGATTCTAACCCCCAATCGCTAATACCATCCAGGATCAGGGCGGCCAAGCCACTGACCTGCGGGGCCGCTAAGGTAGGTACCTGCCCAGTAGGCGTATCCTTTATCGATCGTAACTATGGGGGTTGTATCTGTGGATAAGCTGTTATTCACTAGCCCGATAATCCCATCTTCACATGATCCTCCTTGACCAGTACACTGATTTTGCATATTTACTTTGCAATAGTCTAATCCACTAACATCCTCGCCGTCGCCTCCCGGAGCTGCTACATCACCCGGATTTGAGAAGCAGGCTAGACCTCTTTCATAGTTTGTGGCCGCCACGCCGATCACCTCGGGATAAGCCGCGGGAGCCTGGGGGCGAGCGCTAGCATTGTTACCAGCAGCAGCGACGATAACAACTCCTTCACTAGTGTATTTTGGCAGAGCGAGGCCCAGAGAGATTACCGGAAGTGCATCTTCGCGCACATCTCCAGTTAGAATATTTTCAATGCTATCCTCGTAGTTTACAAATACATCCAATTGAGCGGGTCTTGGGTCTGCTTGGAAAATGATAAATCTCAGCAATTTGATACCACTTTCCATTTCCTCACTTATGACCCCATTTGTAAGATTATCCGCGGTCTATGGCAAAGCTGAGGTCAGATTGATGACCGTGTTAGGAGGTAGTACTTTATCGTTTTCCAATCGTGAGGTCGTTTTATTATAGAGATGGAAGGGCTTTGATGAGCGTAAACAAACTAGCCTCTAGATTGTCGTCTACAACGCCCCCCCCCTCGATCACCTGCAGCACCTGGACCAGGTCAATCTGGCTGCCGGGCGCTACGGTGTGTGCCAGGCTGGCGACGAAAATACCATGGTTGTTGATGGTGTTTGTGGATACATCAGTATACAAAGTCGATGAACAAAGATTTTTCGCAGGGTCATTTGCCCAGAGAATATTATTAGCACCATCTTCAAAGAAATTGGAATTGAAGATCGCTATTTTTGTTTCTTTGCCTTGAGTATCGGTAAAAACTGCCTGGCTTTCAATTAGGCTTGTCTGGGTAGAAGTGAAAGCCCATTGATGTTCAAAGTTGTTCGGTGATTGAGCTGCTATCGCTGAACGGTTTACCGAATGGCCCACCCTCGATATTGGATGATTGACTGCCCAGGATGAGGTAATTCGGTTCGGCCACAGGGAAAATGTCGACACCGAATCCATTAGGAATTACCAAATCGCCATTATCGTTAGATTCCCTTAAATCAGCATCGAAATATTCTACAAGCTCCAAATTTCCTTGGAAATAATCCCAACGAGCGATTATGTTGAAGCGTTTTACGACAGCCCAAACCGGCTCTTCACCTGGATATTGCGCCATAAACTCATTTGTGATTGGGAAGATTGCTTGAATGCCGATCTCATTCTCTGGCTTTACCGGATCGAAGAGTGGGGTGCTAGCAAGATCTGTTGTATTTATAGCAGGAACACCAATGTTTCCAATCTTTAAAGGATTTATTCGTCAGGTCAATAATGTCCATCATTTCATCTATCTCGCCACTGATAAGAATCTGACCTTCGATATAACCGTTGCGAAGGATCTCCCATAGTAGTGGCTTCGCTTTTGAGGCCTTTGGTTTAAGCAAATGTATCTTTCGGTGCAGGCTCTTCCACTTCCGGTGCAGGCTCTTCCACTTCCGGTGCAGGCTCTTCCACTTCCGGTGCAGGCTCTGGGCCTCCACTTCCGGTGGTGGTGTTTCGGTTCCACCACAGGCTGCAAGCATGATAGTCAGCACAAGTAACAGAAGGGATATTTTATATAATAAACTGGAAAATCCCTTTAAGAGTTCCTCCAAATCGCAAAAGACGGATAGGTATTTTCACTTAACATAAACGCAACTTTGGCGAGGATTCCGCATGCTTTTGAGTGAATATTTCACAGCAAGCCGTTGTGCCCCACCAGGAAGCAGGCAGCCCAAAAATAGGGGTGTTGGTATCGTTCGTCTTGCAGGGGAAGATCAACATCCTTCTTGGTTGACCGCCCTAACAACACCAACTGTGCCGACCGTAAGGCCCCTCCTTTGCTCTGCCCCACCGCTAACTGCTCATAAAAAACTTTCATGAGCAGGGCAGTAGATTGGTCCTCCACTGCCCAATGTGTCAAAATCAGGGAACCCGCACCTGCTGCCAGAAAGCGCGAGATCAACCCAGTAACTCATCTCCACCGCTCACCAGGCTGCGTCCGGTGTTACAGGCATCAAAGTCACCAGCGAGGCCTTCAAACGTGAGTTGAACACATCCAGGGTCGTCAACCAACCATCTGCGAATTCCAAACCAGAAAACAGGGGATTATCGGCTCTAAATTCACCGTGGGTCGCAAAATGCAAAATATCTGCCTGAATCTATCTTTTCCTGGACGATATCACGTTGAGCCTCATCCTCGAGAAGCACCTGACCTTGCCATTTTGCTGCAACCATTTGAGCCTCGGTAGTTGCATGGGGTAATTGTCCGGTGTTTGAGTGGCCGATGGCCAGCGTGGCGGGCGGGAATTTGGTTATGGGTAACGGACTGAACTGCAAGAAGGACTGCACCAGGCAAATAGCAGATCTCATGGGATTTCACTAAATGGGTATCCTCCATTGTATAAAGCAGCGAATGATAGGTAATGAAGCGCGCCATACGGGATGATGACTAATTTGTGATGTTGTTTTAAGACTGAGTGTATCGGTTTCAGCAGAATTTCCCATAACTGGTTAAGCGTTGCTTGGGCATTCGTGATCAGATATTCAACTTGATTGGCTGCAATTTTGGGAACAGTATTTAAATTCAGTTGAAAGACCTGCCATAAGTTCTTAACTTCTGAAAGTGTTCCGGAGAGCGACTGAACCGCAATGTTTTTAGGGTCTTTTCCTGATACCATGAATGCCCATAATTGATCATCGATTGCAAAATATTCAATCAGCAAAGTATCAGTGTCCAGATATTGAAGGCATACGTCGATATCTATTGGTGCAGCCATCGGCTCGCGGGCGTAATCGTCATTCCGAACTAACAATCTTTGCCACAACTTTGTTATCTGTTCTTCTAGCACCAACTGCTCTTTGCGTTCTGCGATATCTTTTAACTCAAAATTCTGATCCGGGTCTGGTTGATACCGTCGAAATAATCTGTTCCTTTGTTTCAATGATTGATTCAACTGGTCTACTAATGATTGATCGGCTTTCGCCTGGGAATGAATTCGAAGGTCGAAACGGTAAGTAAGTAAATCGAGCAACGCGGCTGATTTAGCTCTTTCAACATATTCCAGGGCCGTGGCAGGTTGTCCCAATTCCAGGTGGATTTTTACGATAGCTTCAAATAAACCTTGTTTGTGAGCATCTTGCAGAAAATCAGAGCGATACTCAATCATGGTAAATCCTTGCAAGCGCTCAAGTTCTTTCTCCCACCTGTCGATAATGATGGAGCGCACTAGCCACGTCACGTTCCAAATATTCCAACTCACCCAAAATAGCATGTGCTTCGAAAATCAATGGGGTCACTTCGCCCTGGTTGGCGATCGCCAAACCGTTTTTAACATGCCGCCGGGCTAATTCATTAGCTTGTAGTTCAATGGCTGCTCGCGCTGAGAGCAAATGGGCATGAGCAGCCATAAATTTATGGTTCTCCTCTTGCTTTTCTTTCACACATTGTTCAGCAGCCTTTAGGCACGTTTCGTGCTGCCCCATTCGATAAAGAAGATCTGCACGGCATAATTCCACTTGAGAAACCCAGTATAGATTACCTGGATCGACAAACAGCTCCCGGGTAGTTATTAGAGCGCGAAGGGCATCATCATATTGTTGTAACCCACTATAAGCATGGACTTCGTTGAGAAAGGTCAGCGGGGCTTCTGGTATCAGATCATGTTGTTCGACCAGTCGTCTGGCATTCTGACATTTTTCGAGTACCTCTCTTAAAACGTTTAAGGTGGAGTAGGCAATGGGTAGCCGTTAATTCATTTTGAACGGTTTCTTGGAATGTTGGTCTTGTTGCCAGGCTTCGTTTGCTTTATCGAAGAATAAAAGAGATTGGTTATATTGCCCTAGGGCGTAATAAATTAAGCCCAAGTTATGTTTAACCCGGGCGATTAATGAGTTGCCCAAACTCTTCGCCAGGTCGATGGCTTCCTCTCCAGCTCCAATCGCGGCTTGGTATTGCCCCATTTCGTGGAGGATTAAAGGCACGATTGGAAGCATTGTTGGTTAAATAGGGTTCACCTTCTTTACCTAAACGATTGTACATTTCTCCGCAGTATCTAGCAAAGACAAAGGCTTCATCCAAAACCCCAAATCGGTTATGGATAATGGCCATATTATTGCTGAGAGTGGCCAATGAACGCCAATCTTTGTGAGCTTCAACACCGGCATCGCTTCATTGCCGGCTTGAATCGCTGCCTCATACCCATCTGTATGCGATAATGCCCAAATCTGGGTAACCTGAAGCCTAGCCTTACCGACCTCGTCACCTTGCTTTTCGTGGATGGAAATGGCTTCCTCATATAGAGGAAGTGCAGCCTGGTATTGACCCTGGCAATCACAAGAACTTGCGCTTTAACTCGCAGGCCCAGGGCACGATGCTGCTGATTGTGCGTTTGTTAGCCAGATGAGTAACAGATCAGCGGTTTGCAAAGCATCCTGACCACTCGACCTTAAATACTGAATGACTTCTTCCTTGAGGGCCTTAGCCATCTCATCAATGGATCCGATTCAAGCTCAAAAAGACATTGCTTGATGAAAGCTTGGCGGGCAGATTCACTGCTCAACAACAATAGTTGTGCTATGCAATCGTTCACTGTATTCATTTGTATTCGCCAACTGGAAATTGGTAAGGGAAGGGGTAGTTGCGGTGGAAATTATTTGTCCAATCGATTGGCTCACAAATGGTGTTTCCCTAACCAAAACGCTTAATTTTACCAATCTCAAAGGGTTGAATATAGATTTCCGAACCGGCTGTGCTCAAAATTAACGCATAACTCCGGCTGGTAATTTTGAAAATCTAAAATTGCCCACAGCATCAACGACAGTAGTAGGCGATGTTCCGCTCGTCCTCCCACAAAATGGCCTGCCACTAGCGCTCAAAACACCGATAACCAACCCTATAATCACCCTGGCGCCAGGCTGTTCAATATCATCCTGAACTTCGATCGCAATTTGCCATTCTTCCGCATCATAAATAAAGGTGGCTTCTTCTTCGCCGCGTACTCCACAGGGACTAAGTCTAATTTGGCTTGTCTCTATCAAATCCGGGAGAAATTAAACGCGCTAAGATTTCTGAGTTTGAAGTGGGGGACTTTGCAATTCCAAATCTGGCTTAACTCGGATTCATAAACGTTGCAAGTTCGGCGAGTTCACGTTGACAGTGGGGGCATTTGCTCAAATGGGACTGAATTTCGTTATGTTGGTCAGCAGACAACATACCCAATTGATAATCACCCAAAACATGCGAGGCAGGACAAAGTACTCGGTAAAAATTCATTCTCATATTGTCTTCAAGATCATTCATGACAAAATAACTTCCTTATATAAGGTAAACGAAAGAAAGTTTTGTTTTCAAGTATCGTGCAAAAGCGTTAATAAAGCTTGATCACGTTTAACCGGTCCATCACATTTTCTTTTATGCGAGATACCTCAGCCGCATTTTTAAATAGATCAGGAACTTAGCATGGATCTGGCGTGGTTTTTGATTGAGGACGAAAGTACCATATACTACTTTTTGTTCCTTTTCGTTGTTCAAACGCTTATCAACCGATTGCCACATTTCAACCCGTTGTGCTTGATGCAAAACCATGGTTTCTATATCGCCAGGATTATTCCTACCATGAATTGGGGATAGCGTGACGCTCTCGAGAATGGTATTTTGTTCTTTCCGCCGCAAATAGTCCATAATGGCACTGGCAACACACATTTGAAGGTAACGGAGGATAGATTTGAGATCTGAGAATCGATTGAAATTGCCAGGATTGATGGCCGTCCACAACCGCTCAAAGGCCCGTTGATAAAATATTGGATTTCCTCGTCACAAAGCGAATAAGATGGATGTCGCATCACCCAACTGCCGATCAAAGAGTGATATTGTTTAAAAATCAAATCCCAGGCCTGTTGATTTCGGTTTGCGAGTGCTCGACAAAACAGTTCAAAACAATAGCGGGGATCTGAACCCTGCTTTTGAATGAAGCGTCTGCTTTCTTCCGCGCAACGATGTGCAATAATTGCTAATGAGAGTTGCTGTAATTCTAGGTGAATAGACATACGGTGGTTTATTATTTTCTGCGCTCTATACATTCCCTAATTAAATTAGAAAAGATTAAAAAATTTTTTGGCGATAAAATCGAAACGGCTAGCTATTACATGAAATTTCGGGTGGTGCTGGACCAGAATACATCTCCTCGGGACTTTATTACACAAGCGCCTTGCTCAATACCATCAAAACAAAAACCGCCCACACATAGATTAGTGTAAGCGGCTTACTTTTATGATAACAGTATTGTTGCCACGCACCCACCAGCGTGTGCAAATTTAGGCAGGTCATCACAACAACCTGTTTTTTTACTTGCTCAAAGATTATAGCACAGCTTATGTTTGCACAAGCGACTGGCCTCAGATGAAATGGGAATTGAACCGTTGATAATTTATTTGTGGCGGTCTTCTTTGATCCCGCACCCCAAATCAGCTAATTTTCCCCTTGCATCAAAGCTTACAAGAGTCAAAAACCGCTGTACATCATCTGTAGAACGGTCCTGAGAAAGCTGTGCCCCACCTGGGATCTGTCTGAACCACTTTTATGGGAAATTAATCATTTCAGTGTTACTTGTCGGAATGATAATTCTTTCGTTCGAAACCGTCAAGTAACGCTGGTGTTACCTATCTGATCATTCCGTATCTCGTAGCATTGCATAAATCAGGCTGTGTCGCCACCACTACTTTACCACTTGATCGCGATCTTTACCTGAGCCGTCATCCCTGGCCATAGATTGAGATCAGTCGGCTCTAACTCAATTGTCAGGGTATAAGTTGTATCGCCTTGTTGCACCACCGCAACTGGGGAGATGTCAACAACTTTGCCCGTCAAAGCTTCATCTTTGAAAGCGTTGATCGAGACCTGTACCTCTTGCCCGTTTCGATCTGCCCGATTTGAAGTTGCCCACGTTTTTGGTTTCAATGCGCCAACGCGAAGTATCTAACATTGTGGCCATCACATCTCCCGGTATGGCCCACTCCCCCCGGCTGGCTTCTACAGTGGAGATAATGCCGTCAAATGGAGCCGTGATGACCATATTCTCAAATTGAGATTGGGTAATCTCAAAATGGATGAAGGCTGCATCTACCTGCGCTTGAGCGATAGCTAATTGTTCCGCACTTGGATTGCTATTCTCCGCTAAGGCCAGCCGCTCTGGGCACTAGAAATTTCAGCCTCTGCCAGGGTGATTTCATCGGGGTCTGGCCCAGCCTGTAGGATCTGATAATTTTCTTGGGAGACGTTCAACTGCGCTTGTGTCAAAGCCAGATTGGCTTCCGCTTGCGCCAGATCAATTTCGTTGACGCTGCCTGAAAATCCATTGTATCTCCGCACTGTGGCATCATAAATTTGCTGGGCTTCAGCCAGTCTGGAAAGCATCGTCGCACGGGTAGTATTGTTCTCTGGCTTGTCCGCCAGGGATCGTAAGCTCCCCGGCCTTATCTAGGCTGGCTTTCGCCAGGATCATATTGGCGTAGGCCGCATCTGTAGATGCTTGATTGGCATTGGCTGTCAGGCTATCTAAATAGCGCTGGGCATCCGCTAAGTTTTTCTGGGCGTCTACCAGGGTTTGAAGTGCCTGTGCGGCCTTTAGCTCTGCATTTACAAAGATGTCAGCTAACGCTTGTTGTGCGACGATCAAATCCAGGTTCGCTGCTGAGATGGCAGTCCGTTGCTCGTCCGGGGTACCAGCCGCAACTGAATCATAGTTTGCCTGGGCGGCAGCTAGCTCTGCCTCAGCCAGCTGTAACGCAAACGCCGCTTCACTTGTATCCAGATGTACAATGGGCTGCCCTGCGCGCACGGCCTCACCCATGCTAACTTCTACTGCTTCGATAAACCCGCCGGTACCGAAACTCAGCTCTATTTGCCGAATGGGAAGTAAAACACCATTCGCGCGGATATTTGTTTGGGAAGCATAGACTTCTGGTGTGGTTTGTACAATGTCAGTGGCTGGTAGGGAGGGCGCATCTGTTCCACCACTACAGGCACTCAATAGTAGGAGGCACAATAAAATAAATATTTGGGAGTATTTCATATCTACCTTCTCTCCACGATTGCTACAGGATCCAGCTTGCGCAATACGCGGCCAATTGTGGCGGTGCTGACCAGCACCACAGCGATAGGAATGGGCAATGTGAAGAGCCAGGGCAAGATATTCGTAAAATCGGCTTTCAATCCTAAAGGGGTATAGATGAAATTCTGCGCCAACACCAATCCCAGCATACAAATTGCGGCCCCAATTAGCCAGGCCATCACAACCGTGCTGCCGGTCTCTCGGAAGGTTCGTGAAATCAACCAGCGCCGGCTGCGGCCAATGGCGTGTAAGATGCCAAACTCTTCCCAACGCTGGCTGAAAAAGATATAGTTGAGGGTTGCCAGTGCCACGGCTGCCACCAGTGCAATCAGGCTTTCAACCACTGCAAAGGCAATGCTGATCCCCACAGTAAATTCCTGATAATCGGCGGCCTGGGCCTCGAAGATATCAACCCCGGTTTGGGTGCTGGCTACACTGTTTTCTAACCAGGCACCAACAGCTTGCTCGCTGCCTTTCACTGGAAGCACCAAGGCCATTTCAGCTTGCTCGCGGGTTAGCTCGTGATTGTCTAGAAATTCGTAAGACGCTAACCCAACCCAGGGCAAATTAGGACCTAAAATGCCGGAAACCACCATACCAACCGGGAGGTAATCACCCCCCTCGATCATAGGCTCAGACTCGTTCCCATCGGGACCGCCAACTTTATCACCCAGCACCAGGCCGCGATTTTTGGCAATGGCTTCTGAGATTACCAGATCGTTACTGCGCGGGCGTGGTAAATGACCTTCGAGCAGGTGGACATCAAATTTCTCAATGAGTATCTCCATATCGCCTTCAGGTACACCATACATGGGGATCGTGGCCGCACTGCCGGGTGGTACCAGCATCTGGATGCCCAGCCATCTTACCGGGACAACCCGCTCAACATCAGGATGATTGCGGATTTGGGCGAGGGCGCTTGCGTCTACAGATTCCCCTTGCACCGGATAAACCCGGCTCATATTGCGATAGATCTCGATCTCATTTTTCATTGTACCGGCCGATGTAAGCATCAGGAAGGCTGGGAAAGCCACCCCTAAAATCATTAAGGCCATTGTCACTACTAGCGTGATTCCTCGGCGGCGGTGACGTTTGTAGAAGGTGAGTGATGAGAGCGGTTTGGACGTAGAGCGTTTCACTGAACGACGCGGTTTTGCCAATTCACCACTAAGTTTGCCTTGCTCTAAGATTTGGACGGCATCTAGTTGGTTGAAAATCCTTCGAACGCTGACGAAAGCGGAAATCAATACTGCCAGTGGGATGGGCAATACAAAAATGAAAGGTGCCAAATTCCAAATATTCAGATATTCCCCGCGGGCGTACAAAACCGTATCCCGCAGTAATGCCAGGAACATCAGAGAAACAGATAGCCCGATCAACCAACCTAACCCGCTGACAACTGTGGATTCGGCAATCAAACGCCGGGTGAGTCTACGTTTGTCAAATCCAAGTGCATTGAGTACACCCAATTCTTCCAAACGCTGCATCAGGGCAATCCGGTTGATGGTGGCTACAACCAGGGCAACCACTACTGCCACCAGACAGTTCACGATGCCAAAGATAAGATAAAGTGCCTGACGCGCAATGCTGGCAATTTGCTCGAGGCTGCTGATCGTTTCTACACCCACATACTCGGATTCCAATTCTAATTCCAGAAAATCGTTCATGGCAACTAATTGCCTCTGCTTGGGAACAATTACAAATGAGTAACGGCTGGGTGCGTAAAGCTCGTGGGAATCTAGATATTCACCAGAGATAAACCCGAAGCGCGGGGGCGATGCTTTACTTGTCGAAACCGCGGGATCCCGCTCCAGGATGCCCACTACTTTCAATGGGGCAGCCACCCTGGAATAATAAAATTCATCTATGTCGCGCACAATTTCATCTCCCACTTGGAGGTTCAAGGCCCGGGCAACATCATCGGTCAACACAATTTCATTGGTGCGTGGTTCGAATAAACGCCCCTCTTTGACACGCAGGCCAGCGTGATTTCTAAAGCCTCGGCATCCGAGGGGGAAATCCCTAATATTCTTAAACCCTCCACACCAACGAGAACGGGAAAATTGATATTCAGGCTGTTGCTGTGAATAACCCTGGCAACATCGGGGTGTGTTTGGATTTGGGAGATAATCCCGGCTTCCAGCGAATCGCCCGCCTGTGGGTAGACCCTGCTGACTTGGGTGAGATAACTGGACTGCACGCGCAGCGGGATGCTATCTAGCACCGCGACCATTAAGAAGATACCGATAGTTGAAAAGGCGATCAAGGCAACCAATAGAAGGGTGCTGCGCTTGTGCCGACGATAATAAGTTAGTGGGGATAATGGGTTCATGGAATAACTCTCAGGCCGCGTTGCCGACGCGGTCTTTCACACTGGCAACTTCGCCATCTCGCATCGTAATTACTAAATCGGCTTCGCTCAGGATTTCGGGGTTGTGGGTCACGGCGATCAAGCTGCCTTGTTCGCGATAACCGCGCAGGAGCGCCATCACCTGCAAACCGGTGCGCCGATCGAGTAACCCCGTCGGCTCGTCAGCAAAGATTACCCGTGGCCGGTGGATCATGGCACGCGCAATCGCTACCCGCTGGCGTTCACCACCGGAGAGTTCATACGGAAAACGATGCAGCTTATCTCCCAGCCCTAAATCTGCCAGCAATGCTTTGGCTTGTTCGGTATGAGCTTTATCCTGCACGGGAGCTGAGACCATTACGTTTTCCAAAGCGGTCAGGTAATTGATCAAAAAGTGCTGCTGGAATACGAAACCGAACTCTGTCCGCCGAAATTCCACGCGTTCGGCATCCGATACCTTGCTAAAAGCGCGATCATCCAGGTAAATCTCCCCTTGGGTGGGTTGGCGCAACCCACTCAACAGGTACAGTAGCGAACTTTTCCCAGAACCCGAAGGCCCTAAAATACCAATGAATTGATGATCCTCGATGCTAACTGAAACATCCTTGACGGCTTCTACGGCGTCATCTCCATCCTGGTAGGTTAATCGTAAATTTTCAGCTTGTAACATAATAGCTCCTTGCTATAGTGTGAAATAAGTTTTTTTGTTTTCACCAAACTCGGCGACTAAAGTCCGCAACAATCGGCCTGGGCCGATTGCTTTCGTGAGGGCGACTTCAAGTTGTCGGTGCAGTTTTTGCGAAGCATGCCCTTGGGTACCAACTGCCGCATTCCATTATTGCTTTTTCTGTTTTTATAATACGCCTCCCAAAAAAGTCTTTATGCCAGGATCATGACCCGCTTATGGCATTAGTCATGTTTCACCGTGACACTGTCATGTTTGCGGATGACGAGCGAATATTGACGCCGCCACCGGCTCAGGTACAATCAACCCAGAAAGAACCTGGAGGTTCAGTATGATCCGCGTTGCCGTAGTCGATGATCACCCCCATGTAGCCATAGCTTTGCGCACTCTCTTGGAAGAAACGCCCGATATCCAGTTAGTTGCGGAATCCCGGCATGGGATGGAGGTTTCAGCTCTGATCCGCCAAACCCGCCCCGATGTTCTGCTGTTGGATGTTTTTATTGAACCAGAGTTCGATGCCCTCTCGGCGGTCCGTGACTTGCGAGCCGATTTTCCAAATCTCAAAATTTGTCTGCTGAGTGCCTATATCGAACCATCTTTAGTGCGCGATCTGCTGCAAGCTGGTGTCCACGGTTATATCCTCAAAGATGATGATTATGTCTCCCAAATTGACACCATCATCCGCGATATGGACGGTGGGGAAATCTACCTCAGCCTCCAGGCTTACGCCGCCCTGGCCAAGGCCACGCGTTCCGAAGCGAAAGAACAGGTGCTTTCTGAGCGTGAAATTGAAGTTTTGCGCTTGGCCAAACGCGGCCTGCCGAACCCTCAAATTGCGCAAGCCCTACATATCTCCCCGGGCACGGTGCGCAATCACCTCAGCGCCATTTACCGTAAACTGGATGTGCATACCCGTTATGAAGCCCTTCAGATTGCGGAAGATCGGCAGTTGCTCAAATGTTGACAGGAGATTCGAACACGCTTTTGGTGGGTTTGGGGTTAGGATGGATCACGCTGGCCCTGGGATTATTCCTTTTTCTGCGAATTCGTGAATTGTGGCGCACGCGTCGATTTGGGGACCCGGTTAATCATGGGCTTTTGCTCGTGGAATATGGCCGCCGCCTGACAGACGTAAAGCATTCGCATGAATTAGGGGAACTGCTGATCAATGAACTCCCGCGCGAACTGTGTGTCCAACGTGCTGATCTGTTGCTCCCCGAAGACTATAAACTTTCTTCTATCGCTAATATCGATTCTCACCTGCCAATCAGTCACGCCGCCGTCCGCTGGGTGGCATCTGGTGGAGAGGCTCAACTGGCTGCTCGAGGCCAGCTATTGAAGCTCATTCAACAAGGCCGCACCGATCTATCCTGGACTCAAGTCTGGATTCCATTAATGCGTGGTACACGTTTGGGCGGCATGTGGATGCTGGGCGAACGCGAAGGGCGTTTGCGATATTCCCCAGAAGATTTGCGCTGCCTGACTTCCATTGCCCGCGAAGCCGCCGCCGTTTTAGAAGCGATGACCTTTGCCGAACAAGAACGCCAGACTGCTTTGGAGATGCGGGCTTTATATCGTCAAGTCGTTACCGCGCGCGAAGGTGAACACGGCCGTCTTTCTCGTGAATTGCACGATGGGGTATTACAAGACCTTTGCGCTATAACGCGCGATTTGCGAGCCTTAGAAACCCAATCTGACCCTGATGGCCCATCTTACGATCCATTGGTCATTCGTTCCGGTGAAACGGTGAAAGCACTGCGGGCGATCTGTAATGATCTGCGTCCACCGCTCCTGCAGCAAGATTTGATTGCCGCCTTGAAAGCTCTGGTGCAAGATATAGATACGCGTTCCAATGCCCCGGTCCATATCGAAACCCAGGTGACTGACTTGCAATTAGATGATGAGGCTGCCCTGGCAATCTTTCGCATCACACAAGAAGCCCTCAATAATGCCATCCAGCACGCCGACGCTTCCGAAATCGCCGTGCGCCTGACGCAATACCCCGATCAGCTGCGTTTAACGGTCACCGATGATGGGCGAGGTATTATGGGAAGCGCCGAATTCGGCACGTTTCGTTGCTCAAGGTCATTTCGGGTTGGCTGGTATGAGGGAGAGGGCGGCTATGGTAAGGGGAGAGTTAGATATCCAAACCGCACTTGAGTATGGCACAGTTGTGATTTTTGAGTTGCCTTTTTAGAACCCCCTAACCTTAGTCAGTCGGATTAGTTCATGAGCTCTGTTTGATGTGAAGTCTAATCGATCTAACTGCAAAATGGGAATTGAACCGTTGATAATGTATTTGTGGCGGTCTTCTTTGATCCCAATCCCCATATCAGCAATTTTCCCCTTGCATCAAAGCTTACAAGATTTAAAAACCGCTCTACATCGTCGTAGAACGGTCTTGAGAAAGCTGTGCCGGAGGTGGGAATCGAACCCACAAATCCGTAAGGACACGCGAGTTTGAGTCGCGCGCGTCTGCCAGTTCCGCCACTCCGGCATGTGTGCCTGCCATATCTTGGCGTGCGGTATTTTAACGAACATTTATCTAGGGGTCAAGAGTCATGGTAAAATCCGGGCTTGTGTGCCAATGATTTTCACCCTTAGGTTATAGACAATGCTAACAAAAATTTTAATGGTCGGATTTGGGGGATTTGTAGGGGCATCTTTGCGATATGTTTCCGGAATAATCGTCGGTCGGTTTACATCAGAGACATCCTTCCCATACGAAACTTTCGTGGTCAATATGCTGGGCTGCTTGTTGATCGGTCTTTTAGCGGGTTTCGCGGATACCCGCGATCTCTTCACCGAGACTGCGCGGATTTTCGTTTTTACGGGTCTTTTGGGAGCCTTCACCACTTTTTCAACTTTTAGCCACGATACGGTTGGACTCTTCCAGGATGGGCACCCCTCCCAGGCGCTACTCAACCTGGGTGTTCAGATTTTTCTCGGGTTGATCGCAGTTTGGGGTGGATTGCAAATCTCAAATTTTTTTTAGGCTGGAACAGAATCGCTCTCTCAGGGGAACTAGCAAAGCGTTATATCCGTTTGAATTCAGATAGAAATCCTCTTTTTTGTTTGCCAGATCAACCTATTGCGGTTATACTGTGCGGTTGTGCCTGCCAAAAACATGGCAGACAACTTTAGAAATAGTTTTTTGTTGGGCTGAGAGTGCGACTTGGCTCTATGAAGTCAAGGAGTACTTCTCGTGAATTTTGAACAATTTAATCTTACCCCGCGTATTAACGACGGGATCAAATCTGCTGGTTACAGCATCCCCACCCCCATTCAAGAACAAGCTATCCCCATCGTGCTCGAAGGGCGCGACGTTTTAGGTTTAGCCCAAACAGGCACCGGAAAAACCGCCGCCTTCATGTTGCCAATCTTGCAGCGGCTGACGACGGGTCCATTGCGTCGCGTGCGCGTCCTCGATTGTCGCCCCCACGCGAGAGCTTGCTGAACAAATCTATCAGGCCAGTGTTGACCTAGGAAAATATACCAAAATCAAAAGTGTGACTGTATATGGGGGCGTGAACAAAAATCGACAGATCAATAAAATAAAAAGCGGTGTTGAAATTGTGGTTGCCTGCCCGGGCCGTTTGCTCGATCTGGTTGGTGATCGTGCTATTAACCTCTCTAAAGTAGAAGTTTTAGTGCTTGACGAGGCTGACCGCATGTGCGATATGGGATTTTTGCCCGATATTCGCCGCATCATTAAGTTGCTACCGACAAAGCGCCAGACGCTTTTCTTCTCTGCCACAATGCCAAAGGATATTCGCGAATTAGCCGATACGATTCTTACTAATCCGGTTACAGTACAGATTGGTATGATCGCTCCGGCTGAAACCGTCTCCCATGCCCTTTATCCGGTAACGAATGGTTTGAAGAAACCCCTCCTATTTGAAATGCTCAATCAAACCGCAACCAGCCGCGTATTGATCTTCACCCGTACGAAACGCCGGGCGCGCTTTTTGGCTCAAGATCTCGAAAAACGAAAATATCGCGTTTCGGCATTACAAGGCAATATGTCACAGAATAAGCGCCAGGCAGCCATCAATGGCTTCAAGAACGGCAAATTCGATATTTTAGTAGCCACCGATATCGCCGCCCGCGGTATCGATGTTTCTGAAATCTCACATGTAATCAACTATGATATGCCTGACACCGTGGATGCTTACACCCATCGGATTGGGCGCACGGGCCGCGCTGAAAATAATGGTGAAGCCTATACCTTTGCCAGCCAAGAAGACGCCTTGATGATTCGCGATATTCAAAAGGTTCTGGGCACTCAAATCGAACAGCGCAGTCTCCCTGGTTTCAATTATGGTGGTTTCGAACCCACCATTCATGTTCAGACACGTTCGACCCATCAGCCCAAAAAGAAATCGAAAAATTTCAAGCAAAAATCCCGGCAACGCCGTTCGCAACGCAATAAATCACACCAACCGCAGAGTAACTACTCTTCGTAATGTTTGCAAAAATAAAAAACAGGGATCAGTTTAAGGCTGATCCCTGTTTCGCTTAGGCGAATGCCGGAAAGTAATTGAAAATCAAAATGAGCCAGACTCCGGCATTCGTGCAGGTTTTGCGGTTCGATGAGCCTAATTTTTCTAAAACTACAAACCGCAAAACACTTAAGGGGAAAAGTTATCTTCCAGCGACACTCTCATAAGCCTGTTTGACGACTTTGGCACTGGCACGCAGTTTCTCTTCTTCGGATTCGCTGAGTGCCAAAGGGAGGAGGATGGTATCCAGGATGCCCTGCCCACCCACAAGATGGGGGAGGGATACCGTCACATTTTGGATTCCAGCTACATCCCGGACCGGCGTACATACCGTCAGGAGGGCACGCTGATCCCGCAGGATAACTTCTACAATGCGAGTTATCGCACTGCCGATCCCATAATAGGTGCTGCCTTTGCCTTCAATGATCGAATATGCCGCATCCCGCACGCGGTGTTCGATATCGGTCTTGACGGCATCATCTGTGCAAATATTCCACTGCCGACAAAACTCATCCAAGGGCACGCCGCCAACCGTAATCATCGACCAGGGGATAAATTCCGAGTCACCATGCTCGCCCAAAACGTAGCCGTGCACATGTTGGGGATCGATTCCCAGGTGGCCGCCCAAGAGGGCCCGAAAGCGAGCCGTATCCAGCGTAGTGCCAGAACCGATCACGCGTGATCGATGGATGCCGTACTCATCGGCGATATCGGCGGTCAGGTGGGTGAGCACATCCACTGGGTTGGTGGCAACTAGAAGGATGGCATTCCGGGCATATTCAATGACTTGAGGGATGATGCTCCGAAAAATGGAAGCGTTACGTTCTAATAACTCAAGTCTGGTCTCGCCTGGTTTTTGAGCTGCTCCTGCGGTGATGATTACCACTTCACAATCGCGCAAATTTGCATAATCACCCGCGGAAACCCGCGCTGGATGTGCAAAAGGCACCGCATGCAGAATATCGTCTGCTTCGGCCTGTGCCCGGGTTTTGTTCAAATCTACCAAAACGATTTCGCGGCTCACTCCACGCATTACAAGGGCATAGGCAGTAGTCGCTCCGACTGCCCCGGCTCCGATCACGCCAACTTTCATGGTATTTCTCCTTAAATCCATCAAACCTGGTTTGATGATTTTTTGAATACTCTATTGAATCGTATCAGAAAAGACCCAATCTTACCAATTTGGTTTCCTTCAACCCTGTATCATTGTTTTTTCAATAAACATTCACCTTTTATTAAAGATTTTACAAATGGCTATAAATCCAGATGAATTATTGTTGGTATGACTCTAAAATCAAATGTTACAATTCAAACAAGAAAATTTAAACAGCAGGTATTTTCAAGAAATATTCTAATTTTAAGTCGAGTTTGACCAAGATGAACTTCAAGTGTATCTTGACCTAAAGAAATTGGTTAGGTAACAGCGCATGTCTGATTTAACGGAAAATAATATTGATCGGATTATGGAAAAATGGCGCATACGTGTACAGACGCGTATGATGGTATTTGGGGCAATATTAGCTTTTCCGGCTGTGCTTCAAACGATCTCACGGGCATTTCGGTATCCAGATGAATGGCCCCTAACCATTATTCTTATATTTTTCTATTTAGGGATTATTGCATTAATTTTTCAGAAAAAGATAGATGTTCAAATTCGTGGATGGATATTAATACTCCTACTTTACCTGGTTGGATTGGTATCCATGGCTCGTGGCGGCCTATGGGGAGATGGGCGCATTTACCTGGTATTGCTGCCAATTTTTGGTGTATTACTCGTCAAAATCAGTGCCGGAATTACGCTAGTAATTGTTAGTATATCTACCTTTGCTTTTTTTGGTTTTTTGAACCATATTGGCATCTTGGAAAATTGGTTGATTGCCAAAGAAATTCCCATGCCAACCGAAATCTGGTTTTACGATGGGCTAATTTTTGCGACATTGATGATTACGGCGATTGTTGTACTGGTTGACTTCTACAAATTATTGATGAGAACCCTCACAAACGAACAGAAAAATGCGCAGCGACTGAGAGAAGCGCATCATTTATTAGATCAGACAAACATAGAACTAGAAGCGAAAGTTGAACAGCGAACATCAGAACTTGCAGAGGCTAATGAGCGCCTTTATCATCTGGCTAACCATGATCCTCTGACTGGCTTGCCTAATCGAATGCTATTTTACGAACAACTCAAAACCGCCATTCTGCAAGCAAAAGAATTCAAGAATTTCTGGCTGTTGCATTCATCGATTTGGATAATTTCAAAACCATTAACGACACCTTCGGCCATATTTCTGGGGACACCTTGCTCACGAAGGCAGCATCTCGCATCCAAGAAAGAATGGATGAGAACGATACCTTGGCTCGCTTATCTGGGGATGAATTTGCGATCGTAATCAGAAAACTATCATCACCTAATGATTTGGCTAAGGCCGCCAAGCGATTGCTCGAAGCATTGGCCGACCCTTTCGAATTAGGGGAAGAGCACGCGACTTTATCTGCAAGTATTGGAATTAGTGTTTATCCAAAGGACGCAGAAAACGCGGATGAACTCGTTCGTCACGCTGATACCGCCATGTATCGCGTAAAACATAATAGCAAAGGTGATTTCCTGTTTTACACCCGGAACTAAGATCCTAAGGTTCAACACTAACAATCCAATTTAGGAGTGAATTATGGAATACGTTCGACTCGGCAAGACCGGCATGAAAGTTTCACGCATCTGCCTAGGCACCATGACCTATGGCACTTCCAAATGGCGACCCTGGATCCTCGATGAGGAAGATTCCCGTCCCTTATTCAAACGCGCCCTGGAATTGGGTATCAACTTCTTCGATACTGCCGATATGTACTCGGTGGGTATCAGCGAGGAAGTCACCGGCCGCGCCTTACGTGATTTTGCCCGGCGTGATGAAATCGTGTTGGCGACAAAGGTTTACAATTCCATGGGGCCGGGACCTAATCAGCGCGGCCTATCTCGCAAGCATATTATGGCGGCGGTTGATGATTCTCTGCGTCGGTTAGAAACCGACTATATCGATCTCTACCAGATTTACCGCTGGGATTACGACACGCCCATCGAAGAAACGCTGGAAGCCCTCCATGATCTGGTGCGGTCGGGCAAGGTGCGATATATCGGCGCATCCAGTATGTGGGCCTGGCAGCTGGCTCAAGCGCTCTATACGGCCGACCTGCGCGGCTGGAGCCGCTTCGTCTCTATGCAAAACCACTACAATCTGATTTATCGCGAAGAAGAGCGCGAGATGAATCCGCTGTGCATTGATCAGGGAATTGGCCTGATTCCCTGGAGCCCACTAGCGCGTGGTCTGCTGGCGGGCAACCGTGATCCCAAAGCGGGTGCTCTCACTCATCGGGCCGAAACCGATGATTATGGGATCAGCCTCTATCATTATGATGATACCGATTACGAAATTGTGACGCGTGTCAAAAAACTCGCCACAGAACACGGCGCGACCCCTGCTCAGATTGCCCTGGCCTGGATGCTGCACAAGCCTGGCGTAGTAGCACCCGTCATCGGAGCCAGCAAGCTGCACCACCTGGAAGACTCCATCGGCGCGGTAGAGATAGAATTGAGCGTAGAAGAAATCACTTTCCTGGAAGAACCTTATCGACCTTATCCAATTTTGGGGCATAGCTGAGCATGTTTCACGATATTCATCAACCCATTCTAGATCGCATGGCAGGACTGGAAGCTGCGGATGCGCGAGATCGAGTTGATGGTACCCTTCGGATGCAGCGCCTGCGCCAGATTCCCCCGGAGACCGGACGCTTCCTGGCTTTGATGGCGGCCTCGGCTCCGGAGGGGAGTTTCATTGAGATTGGGACCTCAGCTGGTTACTCTGCCCTATGGATTTCATTAGCCCTGCGAGAGCGTTCTATTAAATTAACTACTTTCGAAGTGCTGCCTAAAAAAGTAAATCTGGCCCTTGAGACTTTTCGCCTCGCTGAAATTGAAGATCAGGTTGAGCTGATCACCGCTGATGCCCGGCAACATTTGACAAGTTACCCGCAAATCGCTTTCTGTTTCCTGGATGCCGAAAAAGAAATTTACCAAGATTGCTACCATCTGGTGGTCCCCAACCTCGTTCCCGGCGGATTGCTAATCGCTGACAATATCATCAGCCATCAGGCGGATTTACAGCCTTTTGTCGATCATGCATATCAAGATCAGCGTGTCGATTTAGTCATTGTTTCTATAGGAAAAGGATTATTACTTTGCAGGAAAAGCTAAAGTCGAAGAAGCATGTGCCAAAAATTAAAAATATCGTGGTTCAGGGGGCGGGTGCCTTAGGTACGCTTTATGCTTCGAAATTTCATGATGCGGGACAATTTTCAGTTTCCTTGATCGCCAATGGAGCAAGGTACGAGCATCTCAAAACAAATGGGCTTAATGTCAACGGGAAGCAAATCACCTTTCCAGTGATCCATCCTGATGATGATGCTCTCCCGCTGATTTGATCATCGTGGCGCTTAAAGCACCACCATCTGGCTCGATGCCGTCCAGGATTTACGCAATATTGTTGATGAGAACACAATCATCATTTCGGTGATGAATGGCATCGACAGTGAGGAAATCATTGGCTCGGTGTACGGCAAGGATAAATTACTTTACTGTATCGCGGTCGGCATGGATGCCCTCCGGGAAGGGAACCAGACCACTTACCAGAATCCGGGTAAGCTCTTCTTTGGCGAGGCTGAAAACCACGAGATTAGCCCTCGCGTTCTTCAGAGTTCAAATCGCTTTCGACAAAGCAGGTCTGCTCTATGAAACACCCAACCGATATGATCCGCAAGTTGTGGTGGAAATTCATGGTCAATGTGGGCGTCAATCAAACCTCTGTTGCCATGCGAGCCACTTATGGTGTCTTTCAAACTTCGAGCGGAAGCTCAAGCATTGATGGAAGCATCCATGTTTGAAGTCATCGAATTGGCCAAATGTGCAGGTGTAAACCTATCTGAGAAAGATATCGATGATTGGTACCCTTTTCTCAATGGGCTGTCACCCCAAGGGAAAACATCCATGCTGCAGGATATCGAAGCCGGTCGTAAAACTGAAATCGAAATTTTTGCCGGTAAAGTGGTCGAGATTGGGAAAAACATGTACGGAATCCCCACACCTGTAAACCGGACATTGTTGCAAATTGTTCAAGTTTTAGAGATGAGTAACAAGGAAACGGGAACAGGGGTACTGGAGAAAATAGCTTTCCCAGTTACCCATCACCCAAAATCTGCTCACCTATTTCGATTGACATATAGATAAACTTCGATTAGAATAGCCATCAGATAGATAAACTTCGATATGAAAACTTTTATTTTTTCTTTAGACACCGTAGAATTTGCCAAAGCCTTGGCGGATGAAACCCGCCAGAAAATTATGGCGTTATGCTGCTGCCAATGGGTCAGCGTCAATGATCTTGTTGATAAGCTCGATGTGGCCCAACCGACAGTTTCCCACCACCTGAAAATTCTCAAAAATGCAGGGCTGGTGAAATCGGAACGGAAAGGCAAGCAGGTGATGTACACCATTGACCAGGAACGTTTGGCCCAAGGCTGTTGCCAGGTGGCTGAGAATTTTGCTCCCGATCAACGTGTTGAACTCCACGTCGAGGTACCCGACTGAAGCTTAACCTTTGAGTAGGACAAATTTTTTTACCTAAACATATCGACAAATATAAATATATCAATATGCAACCTGAATTTAGGTTGCATAAAAGGAGCAAATAATGTCTGACCAAGAAATACTAGAAGAAAATTTTGATATTCGCACCGTGGTACGTGATCGGTATGGCGCGATTGCCGAAAAAGCGGCTGCGGGAGAACAAGCCAGTTGCTGCTCTCCCGCGCAATCAGAGAGTTCCTGCTGTGGACCCACAGATGATGCCGAACAACTCAGCATGGTGTCAAAACTCTACGAAGACCCCGATGTAGCCGATCTGCCCGCCGAAGTCACGGATATCTCTTTGGGCTGTGGAGATCCGGTCACGCTGGCATCCCTCACTCCTGGCCAAACTGTGCTCGATCTAGGTTCAGGTGGCGGTATCGACTGCTTCCTGGCCGCCAAAAAAGTAGGCCCGACCGGAAAAGTCATCGGCGTTGATATGACCGCCTCGATGATCGAACGCGCCCGTGCTAACAAAGAGAAACTTGGTGCTGAGAATGTCGAGTTCCGTTTGGGTGAGATCGAACACTTACCAGTTGCTGATAACACTGTTGATGTGATCATCTCTAACTGCGTGGTCAATCTCAGTCCTGATAAACCCCAGGTTTTCCGCGAAGCTTTCCGGGCCCTCAAACCCGGCGGAAAACTGGCTGTCAGCGATATCGTCACCGATGGGCCACTGCCGGATGTTGTTAAAAATAGTCTGAGTGCCTGGGCTGGCTGTGTGGCCGGTGCGTTGGATGTCCAAGAATATATTGGCGGTATCGAATTAGCTGGTTTCGTCGATGTGGAACTGAAACCCATCTATTGGGATCAAGTCATGATCGATGCGGCAGTGGAACAGCTAGACCCCGAAATCGCCGCCCAAGTTGAAGAGGCGAAGGCCAAAGGAAAAAAGGTGATGGTCATCAACGAGGGAGGTGATGCCGATGTCATTGAGATTGATGATAGTGTCGACTGATTTGATCCCCGAAAGCCATCTTTAGCGCTAAAATCACAGCTTACAAACCCCACTAAAAAAAAAGCCCAGGATCGTAATTGATCCTGGGCTTTGCTTATTAAGATCCCATTCTTCGAATAAATCTGTTACCACACTACCATCTTCTGGCTCGGGGTAAGCTTGCATAAATGTATCGGTTGCCGATCCCCCAAATAACCGCAAAATCCAGGCAATTGGTGGACTTACAAAACGCCCCCCACCCTGGCTGGCATGGCAGGCGGCGGCGGCTTCTTTGCGTTTTTCAACCTTTGGATATTTGATTTTGGCATGGGTGGGATAATCTTCGACAGCCAATGTTGTCAGGTCGATATCTTCATTTTGGCCCCATTTGGTGGGATCTTTACGGAATAAGCGGATCATCCGAACCGCGACCCGCATAAATCGGCGAGAAATCGTGTGGAAATACAGCTTCGCGGGTTTGTGGGGGGGCAGCCCATCTTCGAAATTCTCGTCACCCACGAGTTCAAAAGCCTTCACGGTGGCATCGTGGATATGGATATGATCCGGATGCCGGTAGCCGCCGATGGGGTCAAAGGTCAGCACCACATCGGGTTTGACCTCCCGCATCAGTGAAGCCACTTCTTTGGCAACTTTTTCCAATGGCGCGGCGATCAAAGCATCGGGGTGATCGTTCTCTGGTGAGCCGAACATCCCAGAATCACGGTAATCCATAAAATGGATGCCGGCCAACCCCAAATGGGCCGAAGCACAGCGTAATTCTGCTTCCCGCAACTCTGCAATCGATGGATAACTCTTCAGATATTCGGGGGCGACCTCGCCAACCTCGCCACGCGTGGCACAGATCAGATACACTTCCACACCTTGTTCAGCGTATTGTGCCAAGGTGCCACCCATGCCAAACGATTCGTCATCAGGGTGGGCCAAAACGGATAAGAGAACTTTTTTGTCTGCCATGTTGCCATGCCTCCAAGAAAATTATACGCTATACGGACGCGAATCACATTTGGATTCGCGTCTGTTTTTTAGATGAAAGAAATTAAGAATTTCTTACCCTTCTAATCTACTGATTGATCATTCTCTCTGCTCATCTCCTCAAGCTTGCGGATATAGAGCAGTAAACCGGTCACAACTGCCATCAGGATGAGGGAAATTGCTCCCAGAAATAATGCGCCCACGGTGTCGGTCACGACCACAGGGTTGAAGTGCTCGTTTGATTTACTCACCACGGCCTGATCTTCGTTTTCAATTTCAGATGGTTTATCGTTCATTTATCCTGCTCCAAGTATTTGGGATCACGCTGCGCTGGATGCCTCGTTTCACTCGGCATGACAGGCGTATCTTCCCGAAAATATCTCACGCTTTTGCACTAACTACGAACTTCCCGTTGCATTCTACCGCACTTGGAAATATTGACAACCGCACTAGAGAAACGTATAGTTGTACCCAACACTTATTGGTCCCTTCCTCACTTGCAAACTTGCTGACTTGCTATGTCTCCTACTGGTACGATCTTCGATATCAAAAAATATGCCATCCATGATGGGCCCGGCATCCGTACAACGGTGTTCTTTCAGGGTTGCCCTCTTTCTTGCTGGTGGTGTCACAACCCTGAGAGCCAGTCCCGCCAACCGGTGCTGCTCTACCGCGCCAATCGGTGTGTGCTGTGTGCCACCTGCGTGGAAACTTGCCCGAAAAATGGGATTGAGATATTTTCATCTGGTAATGGGAGAGGGGGTGCGAACTTTGTTCGCATTGAGGGTGAGGGGAAAATAGCCATCACTGACCGCACCAATTGCGATGTCTGCGGGGCGTGTGCTGAGGTTTGCTATCACGGGGCGCGGGAAGTTTCCGGCAAAGAAATGACCGTCCGTGAAGTGCTGGCCGAGATCGAGCGCGATGTACCGTTTTATGATCAATCCGGCGGCGGGGTAACGTTTTCTGGCGGGGAGCCGCTGAACCAGCGAAAATTTTTGGAAGAATTACTCCGCGAATGTAAAGCGCGTGAAATCCACACCGTGGTCGATACCAGCGGATACGCGGCCTGGGAAGTGATCGATGGCATCCGAGACGATGTGGATTTGTTCCTCTATGATCTAAAATTGATGGATAATGTACGCCACAAGAAATTCACGGGCGTATCCAATGAGTTGATTTTGAACAATTTACAGCGATTAGCAGATAATGGTAAGCAAATCGAAATCCGTATTCCTTTAATTCCTGGAGTCAATGGCGATGCCGAAAATTTAGAGCAAACCGCGGCATTTATTGCCAAGTTGCCCAATATCACCGGCGTTGAGTTGATGGGCTACCACGATATCGCCGCGGCGAAGTATGAGGCGTTGGGGATGGTATACCCCTTGCCAGACACCGCCCCGCCGAGTGAAGCAGCCATGCAAGCAGCCGCGAGTTATTTTGAGAATACAGGGCTGAATATAAAAGTGACAAAATAGAACACGGATGACGCGAATCAAACTGATTTGCGCGGATTTTAAAATATAAAAGGAAAAATCCGCGTTTATCCGCCAAAGCTGCGTTATCCGCGTTCCATTAGGAGAATAACCATGTCCATGACCGAACGAGTGCAGAAATTACGCCAACAATCTTTGGAAACGATCGAGACCCTTTCTAGCGAGCGCGCCGAGTTGATGACGGCCTTCTACCAGCAGGATTTAGGCCCGGTCTCGGAGCCGGTGCGGCGTGCGCTGTCATTTCAGTATCTTATGGAGCACAAGACCATCTGCATCAACGAAAGTGAATTAATCGTCGGGGAGAAGGGGCCGGAGCCCAAATCTGCGCCGAGTTTCCCGGAGCTGTGCTGCCACACCCTGGACGATCTCGATATTCTTGATGTGCGTGAGAAAACTTCATTCAAGGTCAGTGCGGAGACGCGGGCGGCGTACCAAGAGACTGTGATCCCGTACTGGGAAGGCAAATCGCTGCGGGACCTGATCTTCGCTGAGATGACGCCGGAATGGATCGCGGCCTACGAAGCCGGGATCTTCACCGAGTTCATGGAACAGCGCGCGCCCGGTCATACGGTGATGGATGACAAGATCTATCATAAAGGGATGCTCGATTTCCAGGCCGAGATTGATGAGCGGCTGGCAAACCTGGATTATTTACACGATCCCGAAGCCTACGATAAGCAGGAGCAACTCAAAGCCATGCGGATCGCCGCGGGAGCGTTGATTACTTTTGGAAAGCGGCATGCCGAAGCCGCGAGCAAACTGGCCGAGGTGGAGACTGATTCCCAGCGCAAAAAGGAGCTATTATGTATCGCCGAGGTTTGCAGTCATGTTCCTGCCCACGCCCCGCGGGATTTTTGGGAAGCCTTGCAGTATTACTGGTTCGTCCACCTGGGCGTGACCACCGAGTTGAACACCTGGGATGCGTTTTGCCCCGGTCGGTTGGATCAGCATTTGTTACCGTTTTATGAGAAGTGGATTGATAGCCCTCACCCCAGCCCTCTCCCCTTGGGAGAGGGGGGAAATCGGGAAACCGCCGAGGAACTATTGCAATGCTTCTGGGTCAAGTTCAACAACCAACCCGCGCCACCCAAGGTCGGTGTCACCGCTGAAGAGAGCGGTACATACACCGATTTCGCCCAGATCAACGTGGGTGGATTGACGCCCGAAGGGGCGGACGGGGTCAACGCAGTCTCATATTTGCTGCTGGATGTGATCGAAGAGATGCGGCTGCTGCAGCCCTCTTCGTCGGTGCAGGTCAGCAAACAGAACCCGGATCGCTTTGTGAAGCGAGCGGCCAAGATCATCCGCACCGGCTTCGGGCAGCCGTCGATCTTCAACGCCGATCTGATCGTCCAGGAACTGGTCCGCATGGGCAAAAGCGTGGTCGATGCGCGTTGCGGCGGCTCGTCGGGCTGCGTGGAAGTGGGGGCCTTTGGCAAAGAAAACTATAATCTCACCGGCTATTTCAATCTGCCGAAAGTCCTGGAGATCACGCTCCATAATGGCCTGGATCCCCGCACCGGGCAGCGGATCGGCCTCGAAACCGGCGACCCCCGCCAATTCCAGTCTTTTGATGCTCTATTTGCCGCTTTTGAGCGGCAGGTCCTCCATTTTATCGATATCAAAGTGCGCGGCAACCAGGTCATCGAGCGGATTTACGCCCGGCAAATGCCCTGTCCCTTCCTGTCCCTGCTGATCGACGACTGCATCGCCACCGGGAAGGATTATCACGATGGCGGGGCGCGCTATAACACGACGTATATCCAGGGGGTGGGGCTGGGGACGATGACGGATGCCCTGACGGCCATCCGCTATCATGTGTATGACCAGGGCACCTTTGCGATGGACGCCCTGCTGGGGATGCTGGAATCTGATTTTGCGGGGGATGAACGCACCCGGCAACTGCTGCTCAACCGGACGCCAAAATTTGGGAATGATGACGCCTATGCCGACGCCGTGATGGTGCGGATCTTCGAGGTGTATCACAATGCTGTGGTGGGACGGAAGAATACCAAGGGGGGGGAATATCAGATCAATTTGCTGCCGACCACCTGCCATATTTATTTCGGCGCGGTAACGGGGGCCACACCAGACGGACGTTTGGGCGGGCAGCCGCTCTCTGAGGGGGTTTCCCCCGTCCAGGGTGCCGACCGGCGCGGGCCGACGGCGGTAGCCCGTTCAGTTGCCAAGATGGATCACGCCCGCACCGGCGGCACGCTGCTCAACCAGCGGTTCACGCCCCAGGTGCTGGCCGATGATGATGGGCTAAACAAACTCGTGGGATTGGTGCGGACCTATTTCACGCTCGATGGGCACCATATCCAGTTCAATGTGGTCGATTCCGAGACCCTGCGGGCGGCCCAGGAGAACCCCGAGCAGTACCGCACCCTGATCGTGCGCGTGGCCGGGTACAGCGATTTTTTCTGCGATCTGAGTAAGACGCTCCAGGATGAGATTATCGCGAGAACGGAGCATGAGTTGTTTTAACCACGGAGACCTCCACCCTATGGGTGAGATTATTGCCCGCACGGAGCATGAGAGTTTTAACCGCGGGCCCCAAAGGGGATGCTTCGCGAAGATCACAGAGTACGCGAAGATTTTTAAACGCGAATGACACGAATGTAGCGAATTATGCGAATAAACAATCCGCCCGGATGTAAACATCCAGGCTAATTTTACGAAGCCCTGACGGGCAAGATGGAGAACGCTAAAGCGTTCTTCGTTGATTGAGCCCGGTGGTTGATCGCCGGGCGTGGGTTTTCATAGATGGGGAAAAAACATTAATATTTGTCTAGACATATTTTATGGATAGAAGTGATTGCACCTTTTCAAAATTGAATAGATCGTGCAACATGGTTGTCGAGAAAACTCAAAAAAAGGAGTTCAACTATGAGCACGATCCCCATAAGTGTAACCGAAAAGCAGTTTGATAAACATATTCGTCCGTACCTTACAGTCGCAAAACGTGGCTATGAATGCAAGATACCCCTCTACAAAGTATTCAATTATGTTCTCTACCAGCTTCATACGGGATGTCAGTGGTATCAGCTACCAATCGATCCTGATCCGAATGATCCAGATAAAAAAGAAATCAGCTGGCACGCCATTTGCTACCATTTTCGCAAATGGAGCCGGGATGGCAGTCTAGAAAGCGTGTGGAAAGGCAGCATCATGACAATTTCAGCCGATCTGAATTTATCTGAACTCAACTTGGATGGCAGCCATGTTTTGGCCAAGAAAGGTGGCGAATCAGTGGCTTATCAAGGCCGCAAGAAAGCCAAAACAACCAATATTTTGCCAATTGCAGAAAGGCAAGGTTTCATTATTGCATCAACTGGATTGATCGCAGGCAATCACCATGATGCTTACCATCTCAAAACCCATCTTCAAGATGCGTTCAAGTTCATCAAGCGTTTAGGATTGGATATTCGAGGCGCTTTCTTCAATGCAGACCAGGCCTTTGACACCCAAGATGCTCGCAAAACCTGCTTCAATCATGGCCTTGTCCCCAATATCGATGAAAACAAACGCAATCGCAAAACAACCCAACGTGGTCCCAAGCGATTCTTCAACAAAGAAGTGTACAAGAATCGGTTCATCAGCGAGCGGTCTTTTGCTTGGATCGGTAAATTCAGAGCTTTGTTAGTAAGATACAGATGTAATGGCAAGTCAAGCGAATTGAGCAGATTGTGAATGGATAGACGATTTGCAGCTTGTTTCCCTTCCTTGAATGACAGCAACCGGAGAGCCAATTCCTGCTCGCCTTCCATCGGGGTCTGCGGTGAACCTTGAGCCAGGGAGATGGCAGGAAAGCTGAGAACCGGGTCACAAATTGAAAGACGAGCGAACCGGGTTCACCAGTCCTGCTCGCCTTCCATCGGGGTAACAGGATTCTATCAGAAAGTAAACAGCTGAATAGCCGCGTAAAACCAACCCCTGAAACTGTCTTGATTTTTACCCATCAGGTCGTGCTATACTTATAGGGAGCGGTCCGCCCGAAAACCCAATGGGTTCTCCATCCGGAGTTTACAGGTCAATCCTGTCTGGGAGACCGCTCATTTGCTGTTCTGGAGCAGAGTGGAAGGCGGCAAGGGCCGCGGCTTCTTGGCGCCCCAAGGGATGGCAGTCAGATCAGCGCCGAGACCGAGGCTGTCGAGGTGATGACGGACATACTGAGCAGTGGATTGATCGGCGGGGCGGTTAGCCTTGCCCAAGGCATAAGCGTACTGCATCAGCTTGCGGGCCACCAACTCCGGTTCTGCGAAGCGGTCTGATGCTTCATTGGTCAACACATACCAGACGGAAACCAGCAGCTTGCGGGCGATGGCCACGATGGCTTTGTTGCGTCCCAGGCGCGGTTGCAGGCGTTCCAGTTCCGCTTTCCAATGCGGATGCGTATTGGCTGCCGTCTGAGCAGCCTGCACCAGGGCGGTGCGCAAATCTCTACGCCCGGCTTTGGTAATTCCTCCCCGGCGGCTGGTCTGTCCGCTGTCGTGCACCCGGCCCCCCAGGCCCGCGTAACCAACCAGTTTCTTGGCACTTGGGAAGCGAGTGACATCGCCAATGGCCCCCAAGATGGTGAGGGCGTTGATCAGGCTGATGCCGGGCAACTGCACGAGCTGAGGGACACGTTGATCTTCAGCAGCTATCCCCTTGAGGGTGGTTTCGATGCGTGCGATCTGCTGTTGGGCAAAATCGAGCACCTCCAGGTCACACAGCAAGCTGGTTCGCTTGGCCGGGCTGAGTGCCAGTCCCAGCCACCAGTCGCGTTGATCCTCGTGAAACAGATGGCCCTCGGGCGGCTGGATGCGGCCGCGGTGCAAGATGGCGTGCAGGCGGTTCTTGGCTTGGGTTGCCAGCCGGGTCATCTTGTTGCGATGAGCAATCAAGGCCCGCAGTTCCTGCACCTCCTTGGGCGGCACCCAGATACCCACCAGCAGTCCTTTGGCGTGCAAGCGAGCCAAAATTGAAGCGGCGATCTTATCCGTCATCACCTGGGCGCGAGTGATCAGTGCCACGTGCGGCGGATGAACAACCGTCACCGATCCAACGTGCGGCAAGAGATCTTCATAAAGCTGCCAGGTGTTAGTGGTCATTTCCAGCACGACTGCGTCCTCTTTGCACCGCGTCTTGGACATCCACTTTTCCAGGTGAGAGAGTTTGACCCGTTGTGGGCCAAGCACCTGGTTGAGATCTTCGTCCACCCCGATGGCAATCAAGTAGTGCTTGTGCACATCGAGACCGATGAAGCGTTTGGGTTGGGGGTCTTTCTGGGTCATGGTCGGCTCCTTGAAGGGAAATACTGACCGCAGTCTTGGGTCAGACCTGTGAAACCTGACAGGTGCAGGGCCGGGCGTGTCGCATTTTTAGGGCCGCTACCACACACACAGATTCGGGCTCAAGAGTTCCCAGTTAAGTGAAGTCGAAAGGGCTGGTCAAACACTATGACGGGCTGGCCAAAAAGGCTTCCCATATCTTACCTCGACTAGCCCTGATGCAGCGTGCCCGGGATATCGCATCCCCGTTCTCCTAACCTCTGGAGCGTACCCCGAAACACGCCCGGCCGCAACCCCGCCCTCAAGGTAGCTGGTCTATGGTTATGTTCGATTTTGCAAGGCTTCGCCTATCGGATAATGGCCAGCTCTGAGGGGCATTATCATACTAACACTATGAAAACAGCAAGCAGGCCTTGCCCGATTTTGAACCGCTTCTTGCTGGCAATTATCTTTCCTCCGGTCACCCTATCAAGGGTGCATCCGCATCCCTACGGGACAGCTGTGCTGCTCTCCGCCGCCCTTGACTGGGGCCCGACCTGCGGAAAACGCTCCCGCAAATAGAAGCAACTCAAAATCTTTCCGTTCAACCTGATTTTGAGAAAAAGGTCGCCTCTGGTACCCTCCTCGTAAGAGTTAATCACAAAGGAGATGTTTATGAATACAGAAACGACCCTCAATAATCAGTATACTCGATTTGAACCTTACCTTTACCTGGCTTTCGAACTCAGCCAAAACCAGTGGAAACTTGGTTTTACCATTGGTGTTGCCCAGAGACCGAGAATCTGCAACATCTCAGCTCGGGACTTGGAAGCTCTTCAGCATGAGATCAAATTCGCAAAAAAGCGTTTTGAACTACCTGAAGAAACACCTGTCTTGAGCTGCTATGAGGCTGGACGGGATGGTTTTTGGATCCATCGCTATCTTGAGAAGAATGGCATCCAGAATTTGATCGTTGATTCTTCCAGTATCGAAGTCAGCCGTCGTGCCCGCCGAAGAAAAACGGACAAACTGGATGTCAACAAGTTGTTAGCCATGCTCATCCGCTATCATTCGGAATCACTGGATTTTTTCACCAGAATTTTGCACAATGAGAAAAACCATTGATACATATCGGAAATTTGACACAAATGTTTTTAGCGAAGAATTTTTGGATCTAATCATCGAAGAATGCTCAGAACAAGTATTGGGAATATCAGATATTAACAATGTAGATGTTGATGATATCTTAAACATTTTGTACAAAGTCTTTGAAGCTATAGCATCTGGAGGATCATCAGGTGCAGATGATTTAGGTGAATGTGCCCTTAATATTGCCCAACAATATCTGGAAGGTGTTGCTTTCGGAAATGACGATATGGTCGGAGGAGTAGAGCAATTGGTAATTAATAAATCCACTTTACAAGATGCACTTGAAGTTAAGCAGAGAAGAAATTTGCTCTTTGATGGAACAGATGATGACGAAGGCATTTATAGGGTTTATTTCACAATACGCGGAAAAGAGCTAACCCAATAGCACAGGTATTTGCTAGAGTAAAATGAAAGCTACCGATCCAGTAAACTGCTTTCTTGCGCGTCGAAAAGAGATCTGCCAGGATTTTAGGAACGCCGTTCCTTCTCGTTTAGTCAATATCTCCATCGATCAGAGTTTCAATCTGTCTGAAGTCTGCCATATCCCGATGATAGGCGCGAAATCCATCTCGGTCATCGAACCACGCTAGTACTTCATTTCTCGCAAATTTTGTTTGTGGCTGGCGAGTGTAGCGAAAGATGAGTATGGCCAGTCGCGGAAATCTTCGATTAGTCCGTGCGTTGGGGGGTGCACAAATGCCGGTTTATGGTTTGAATGATTAGGATCACAATGACCGGCATTGGCGTTAAGCAATTCGGTTTTTAAAACCGAATTGCCATTTTCAGAAGAGACTTCCGGTCCGATTGTAAGATTTGCTGAAGGCTTTCGTGTAAGTGCCGAAAAAAGTGGCAAACTGCTGCCCCAGGCGTTGATAGGAACGGAGTTCCTGCGTAAAACCTGGAAGGTCTGATCGTTTAATTACCTTCAAACCAATCAAAAGTATTGCATTTATATATATTTTAGGTATAATTTTTATACCATGAATTTTGAATACGATCCCAACAAAAGCCAGCGCAATCTCGAAAAACATGGGATTGATTTTGAACGAGCACAATTAATCTGGGAAGATGTTCATCGGCTCGAAATTCCAGCCCGAACTGTTGATGAACCCCGATTTCTGGTAATTGGGAAGGTTGCAGGCAAATGTTGGTCTGCGGTGATCACGTACCGGAATGATAATATTCGCTTCATTTCAGTACGGCGTTCCCGAGTTGAAGAGGTCGATTTGTATGAAAGCATCTGAGTTTGATAAAAAATTTGATGAGGGGGAAGAGAGTATTCTTGAAAATCTGGATTTAGCTCAGGTTCGTAAACCCGGCCTGGAGCAAAAACGCGTCAATGTGGATTTCCCCGTGTGGATGATTTCAGCGCTGGATCGTGAAGCCAAGCGATTAGGCGTCACGCGTCAATCGGTCATCAAGATGTGGCTGGCTGAAAGACTAGAGAAAGTATTTCAAGCATAGAATTCTGAATTTTCAATGAAACAGTCTCCTGAATAAGTGCGTTGTGGATTGTGTTTTTAAAATAACACGAACAAAATGAACCGCTCCGCGCGTTTGACGGTAAATATAGCAATATGTTTGAAACGACAAACCGCCAAACACTTAAGTTTCATCCAAGAACTTTTTTCTTTAAAGACGCCCGTAAGGGCGTTTTTGTTTTTTCTCATCATCTCGGGATAGAATGGTTTGAAATTTATTTGGCAAAGGATTTGAGATGAGAACTCGTTTTATTCTGATAATAATTCTAGCAATCCTGATTGGCAGCTTGGGGGCCTGTAACCCACAACCAACCGATGAGATCCAGGTCTGGTTGACCTTGTCCGATGGCAGCCGTAAACTGGCGCATCAAAATAGCTTGAGTTTTGACCCGCAGGCTGGCAATCCTGACTTTACAATCAATATTGATCCCAGTCTGCTTTACCAGCCGGTGGATGGCTTTGGGGCTGCGATAACGGACTCATCCGCATGGTTAAATCTGGGAACAACTCGATGCCGATCAGCGGGAAACCTTGCTTGATCAACTTTTTTCCGCCGAGGATGGGATTGGATTGAACTATTTACGGGTCCCGATGGGGGCCTCTGATTTTGCACTGGAAAGCTATACGTATGCGGACCAGCCCTCGGATGACCTCTCAAGTTTCTCCATTGCGCATGATGAAATCTATATTTTGCCCATGCTCCAGGCTGCCTTGGCGCGCAATCCAGACCTGCAGATTATGGCAAGTCCCTGGAGTGCCCCGGCTTGGATGAAGACCAACGCCAGTTTGAATGGCGGTGAATTGCTGCCAGAATATTTTTCGAACTTTGCAAATTATCAGGTTCAATTTATTCAGGCATATCAGGCTGCTGGGGTACCTATCCAGGCAATCACTCCCCAAAACGAGCCTCAACATCGCAGCGCGAGTTATCCTACAATGTTCATGACAGCCAGTGATCAACTTATTTTTATCCGTGACCATTTGGGACCCGCGCTGGACGCCGCTGGATTGGATACCCAGGTGATGATCCTCGATCATAACTGGAATTTGACCAAGTATGCGTTAGATATTCTCTCTGATCCAACTGCCAGGCAGTACATCGCAGGAACAGCTTTCCACTGTTATGAAGGCGATGTGGTCCAGCAGACCTTGGTGCAGACTACCTACCCAGATAAAGGCATTTGGTTTACGGAGTGTTCAGGAGGCGGTTGGTCAACGGATTTTGGCAGTAATGTCAGTTGGAATATGCAGAATTTGGTTATTGGGAATTTCCGCAATTGGGGACGCAGCCTACTGCTTTGGAATTTGGCTCTCGATCAGAACAGTGGTCCGCAAAATGGAGGCTGTGCGGATTGCCGCGGGGTAGTGACGATTGATACGGAAACTGGCGCGGTTACCTATAATGAAGAATATTACATCCTTGGCCATCTGAGCAAGTTCGTTGATCCGGGTGCGTACCGCATCGAGTTCGACGGCCTTTGATCTCGGTGGGCCTCAGAATGTCGCTTTTCTCAACCCCGATGGTACCCTGGCCTTGGTTGTGCATGCCACCCAGGCGGTCTCATTTCGCGTTCAAATTGGGGACCAGGCATTTTCCTACGAACTACCTAGCGAGGGTACAGTTACGTTTAAACGGCACGCGGACCCAATCCCAGGTGTGACAGTGACACCGCAGCCGACTCTCACACCAGATCCAGTGGCAGAGCGGGTCGCGCCGGGCATCATCCAGGATTTTGAATCGGCCGATCCAGATATTTACAATGGACATCAGGCCACAGCGAGTATCTCAACTGAAATTGTGTATACAGGAAATTCTGCTCTAAAAATGGAAACCAGTGATGGAACCTGGCACAATATCGGCTTTGCATTGGCTGATCAACCTCTGAACTTGAGTGGTTTGCAAGCGGTGTGCCTTTGGGTTTATGATGCGACAGAGGCCGGGGACAATACCTTGGGGGTGCGTCTACTGGATGCCGCCGGCGCCAGTCAGGAGGCGTGGTCAGATCATTACACCAACAATCCCAAAACAGTCACCGATGCCTGGGTAGAAATGTGCTTTGGCTTGGATAAATTTGCGGCAGTGGACTTGACTCAAGTAACAGCAATTGAGTTGAATATGTATTGGCCGAGTGATTATTACTTCGATGCCATTACGGGGAAATAATAATTACCATTGGCATTACGGGTGTTGAGGGAAATAGCGAATCAGGTTGTTCTGTAATAACATTGCCAGGAGACTGGTTTTGTTTTCCTGTCCAGCGTAGGGAGTGAAATATACCTAATTGATATGACCAGTATCGTCGAGGGGATGGTTAAAGCAGCCATTCGCTTCTTCAGTATGAACTCGAGCGGCCTATGTCCGCTTGCGTGTCAGAGTGCGCCGTAACGTAGTTGCTATCAAGGCCAAACCATAGCTGCTTCCAAGGCCGCTGCGCTAACCAAACCACTTCGTTACTACGGTCGCAATGGGGTTGGTGGTGGGGAGGGTGTTTAGGAACCGCGTTCCTACGTAATTACTCATCACCTTCAACCCTTTTTTCTACCGTGTAAAAAAGCGTTCACATGTTCATTGGCACCGATCACCGGGACGGGGAGGGCCAGGTCGGCGCATTAGCTCCCTCCTGGAGTGCCGCAGAAACGAAAGAGCGGGCCTATTCCACACGATAAAACAAAAGGAAGTGTATACTTAGGGTGACTGTTTTTCCCATTCGTCAGACTGAGTTCGATGCGGGTGGAGTAATCATGCCGGGTACCGGGTTCCATCAAAAAACACCAAACTCTTTCCATGAGAAGAAAATTTTTATGGGTTGGGTCGGTGTTTTTATTTTTTCTCTTTTCATTCTGGGCCTAAACGGATGTACGGATAAAGCTAGCCAATCTATTTCGGGATATGTGGTTGATGAAAAGGGGAATCCGGTAGAGGGTGCCACCGTCAGAAAACAAACCACTTCCTTCCAAACGGCGAGTGACCCGACTGGCTATTTCACACTCAACATTCCTCAATCGAACGAGAAAATCGCGTTGACCGCTTGGGCAGCCGGTTATTTCAATGCGGGTCCTGTGTGGGTTGATCCCGGTGAAACAAAAGCAAAACTCGAACTAGTTCCACATTCGAACCTCGATAATCCAGATTATCAATGGCTTTCAGCTTTCACCCAGGTTGGTGAGGGTGAAAATCAAGGTTGTGCGGAATGCCACGGTGCGAACGGAGGAACAAACTTTGGTAGTCTGACGGTTGATGAGTGGGTGCAGGATGCCCATTCGAAAAGCGCTCAAAACCCCCAGTTTCTGACGATGTATTCAGGCACAGATCATAATGGAAATCAAAGCCCGCAGACTCGCTTCGTCAGCAAAAAAGACTATGGGACGGAACCCCTTGCACCCAACTCATCCGTGCCATATTACGGACCCGGCTACAAACTCGATTTTCCAGATACAACCGGAAACTGCGCAAGCTGCCATACCCCGCTTGCCGCTGTAGATGAGCCTTACAATTCCGATCCATTAGCTGTGGATGGCGTAGCCACTGAGGGTATCTCCTGCGATTTTTGCCACAAAATTTGGGACATAATCCTAGATCCAAAAACAGGGCTCCCCAATCAAAATATGCCGGGCGTGCTCTCCTATCAATTTCGCCGCCCATACGAAGGACATCAGTTTTTTGCCGGACCGTTCGATGACGTTGCCCCAGGGGAGGATACTTTCTCTCCCCTTCAAACCCAAAGTCAATTCTGTGCGCCCTGTCATTTTGGTGTCTTTTGGGACACCGTCGTTTACGATTCGTTCGGTGAGTGGTTACGCAGCCCATACAATGATCCGGAAACGGGTCAGACCTGCCAGGATTGTCACATGCCGCGTTTGGGTGTCGATCATTTTGCCCTCCCAGAAAAGGGCGGCTTGACCCGTAATCCAGATACAATCTTCAGCCATCGCATGCCCGGGGCAAGTGATGAAGTTTTATTGCAAAATGCTGTCAGTATGACAGTTACAGCAACGATTGACAGGGACAATTTACAAGTGCAAGTCACCCTCACCAATGATCAAACCGGCCATCATGTCCCTACGGATTCTCCACTGAGGCACTTGATCCTGGTCATAAATGCTCAAGATGAAGGCGGCCAGCATTTACAACTTTGGGATGGCCCTCGTTTACCTGCTTGGTGCGGTGAGGGGAATCCGGAGGATGGTTACTACGCTGGTCTTCCGGGTCAGGTGTATGCCAAATTATTAGCTGAGCAGTGGACCAATAAGAGCCCCACCGGAGCGTATTGGAACCCTACGTATCTGGTCAGCGATAATCGTTTAGCAGCCCTCAGCAGCGACACGACAACCTATATATTTGAGATTCCGCGTCTTGAAGAAATTCAAATCCATGTCCGGTTATTATATCGAAGGGCATTCATTGAACTGATCGATCAAAAAGGTTGGCAAACCCCCGATATTTTGATGGAAGAAGAAGTTATTCGAATTGAACGCTGATAATGTTTCATTTCACGGGAGTGGTAAAGATGAATAAAAGAAGAATTCTAAATCAAGCAGGAATTGTTTTGATCTTTGCAGTTGGGATCATCTCCATTCAATCTCTAAAATCCGAACATTCTCAGAACACATCTAATTTTGGATTATCGGACCCTGTTACGTTTCAAGCTTCGGCAGCTGCCCCACAATTGGGCACTCTATTTATTGAGGATTATGAAAACGGTTTAGGAGAATGGAGCGTAGACAGCAATTGGTCAGTGGTTTATGAGGGTTTGAATGCTGTAGCCCAAGGCGATAATCATGCCTGGAAAACACTGAACCAAGGAAATAACTGGACCGATTACGATTTCGATGCCGATTTTAAGATAATCAGCGGGGCGGTTCAGTTCATGCTGCGGCTTAGTGATCAACGAGGGCGATATATCATAGGGATCACACCCAGTAAAATGTACCTAAGCCGTGAATTTCCCTGGGAAAAATTTGCAAATGATTTGGATGTTTACACCGGGCCCACCACAACCAACACATGGCACCATGTGCGCATTGAATCGAATTTAAAGAATATTCAAGTCTATGTGGATGGAGTTTTACGCTTGAGTTATGCCAATTCATGGAACACAACGCTTTGGCAAGGCAGTATTGGTCTGGAAGTCACACCGGGAACGGGAGCCCAAGCCCGGTTCGATAATATCGAAATATATGGCGTTATCCCTCCCGAAGGGGATTGGGTTAAAACTGGCGGGCCTATTGGCGGGTTGGGATATGATGTTCGGTTTGGGGATACTACTAATACTATGTACGTCACCGATAATTATAGCGGGGTCAACAAAAGTCACGATGGCGGAAATACCTGGTATGCATCCAATCGCGGCATTACTGGGCGATTTGGTCCCGCAGGTGATGCCATCCCCGTATTCACGCTAACCGTGGATCCCAACAACCCTGACAATTTGTGGGCAGGACTGAAAGATGCCAAGGGTTTGTACAAAAGCACCAATGCGGGTCAATCTTGGTTTGAAGTAACACCGGTTATTAGTGAAACCCAGTTTGTGTTCCGTGGCGTGACCGTTCAAGAGGGGAACTCCAATATTGTTTACGCCCAGGGAGAATTACCGATGAATTCGCCTGGGAATGTGCATGATAAAGTAATGGGCCGCATCTATCGAACCGAAGATGGCGGAGCATCTTGGAATCCAATTTGGGAGGGAAACAACCTGGTTCGGTACGTTTTTATCCATCCACACAATCATGAAATTCTATTTGCTTCTCTCGGCATCTTTGACCGAGAAGCTTATGATTCAGACTGCACCCTTACTCCACCAGATCTCGGAACAGGCGGGGTAATTAAATTAGAAAAGCAGGGCAGCGGGTGGGATGTTTGGTATATGAATAACGGTCTCACAGATATGTATGTAGGCACGCTGGCAATCCATCCAAGTAATCCAGATATCATGCTGGCTGGGGCAGGAAACACCGGGTGCTCGCGTTATGAACAACCACCCGGGGTTTGGAATTATACGGGCGGCGTCTTCTTAACCACCGATGGTGGTCTCAACTGGAGTAAGACCTTAGGAAATGATCACATCACCGCAGTAGAATTTTCACCGAATGATCCAAACATCGCTTACGCTGGAGGGCAGCATAAAATATATCGCAGCACCGATGGGGGGAGAATTGGTCTGTGATTTCAGGGCAAACATTTGCCTGGGGACCTCCAGGCGCACCTGCTGGATTTCCAATCGACTTTTTAATCGATCCTTCTGACCCGAACACCATCTTTACTAACAACTACGGTGGAGGGAATGTTAAATCAACCGATGGCGGGGCAAATTGGTCCATTTCAAGTAACGGATATACCGGCGCTTTAATGCTGGATGTGGCTGTCGATCCTCAGAAACCCCGTATTGTTTATGGTACCTCCCGCAGCGGCGTATTTCGCAGCCTGGATGGTGGCGCCACCTGGCAGGGACTCGCGACGCCACCCGCAGATTTACCTACAGCCTATGGAATTGCGGTCAAACCAGATGAACCCAATGTGGTCATCGTTTCACATGAACTGCTGGGCAGCGTTTACCGCAGTGTTGATTACGGTGAAAACTGGACCCGAGTATTTACCATCCCCAATGTAGTGCCCGGCGTAGATCTGTACCAACATGGGTTCAAGAGCATCGAGTTTGCCTCACCACCCAATAGTCATATCGTCTATGCTGGTGCTTGCCGCGGCAGCGTCGCACTAGATGATATTTCCAATAACTCAAAAAAATTGAGTGAAGGGATATTTAAATCAACCAATGGAGGAGTTACCTGGGCAGATTCTTCTGATGCCAACACAACGGATAAATGTCTGGCATCAATTGCTATCCATCCCACCAATCCAAACATCGTTTATGCAGCCGCTCCCTATGCTGGTGTTTACAAGACATCCAATGGAGGAATTAGTTGGAGTTTGATGTCGGGTTTACCGACAGATATCCGATCGGTTGCTATTCATCCAACAGAACCCAATATCGTTTATGCAGGTGCTCAAACAGGTGGGGTTTATCGAACTACCGATGGTGGCGTCACACCTTGGAGTACCTTTAATACCGGAATGGAACCGAATGATCAAATTTGGGCCTTGATCATCGATCCGAATAATCCAGATATCGTTTGGGCTGGAAGCCGAGCTACTGGCATTTATCAGTGGGTACCATCTGAAGGACGCTGGACCCACGTGAACGTCGGTTTATCAACCCGTTCCATTCAATCTTTAGCTATCTCACTCAATGGGCAAGTGCTATATGCCGCCACTTCAGGAGAAGGAGTTTTTCGAATGGGAGAGGTTTATCCTTGGGGAGTATTGCTCCCCCTAGTAATTCGTTAGGCCATTAGCCCGTGCTTCCTACTATATTGAAGAGCGGCCTTCCAGAATGGCAAACTAAGCTTATTTAAACCTTGGAAGTTCTATTCTGATTCTGCAGCAAGAAATGAAAATGGTTCGGCATCAAGGCATGAAATACTTATAATTCCCTTCTTTGATCCCATACGTTGGATAGAATTATAGCCACACACCAGCCACAAAATCTACCAATCATTTGCCATGTCAACATGCACAGCACACAAAAACCGGTTTGAAGGGGAATCAAATATGTTATGCTTAATGAAATATTTTTTGACTATCATTCTGGTTCACGGTTAAAAGAACAATTGGCTTCACAACGATTACATCTTCCATCGCAAGGCAAAATCAATAAGTTGGTAAACGCCATGAAAAAATTATCTCTGATTTTATTATTCGCAATATTTGCATTGGCGACCTCCAGTTGTTCGGAGGGGCAAATCACCTCACCAATGGTTATTCCAGATGAACTCACAGCCACGCCCCCTCCGATGGAAGAACCGGTTACTCCCGCAACCAAGATACCGAATATATCAACTCCATCTGAAAACGATTCGGCCGTCGAAGAGCCAACGGCAACCCTTGACCCAACCCCTATTCCAACTGAAGATGCCAATGACGGGGATGCGGCCCCCACTGAAAAACCAGACCCGGGCCCACCTGTGGAAACCGATCTTCCTCCCAAGCCTGATTGCGAGGAAATTGCCGCCTTTTATGGTGATGTGACGATTCCAGATGACACATTGATTCGCCAGGGAGAAGTATTTACCAAAATTTGGAAAGTCCGTAACGAGGGCACCTGCACTTGGGATTCAAATTATACGCTGGTGTTCGCAGGGGGTTCTCAGATGAACGGAGCCGCCGCCTCACCGCTGCCACCGGCTGCTCCAGGGGATATTATCGAAATCCCCATCGATTTAACCGCACCTTCACGGGGTGGCACCTACGTAGGCAACTGGATGTTTAGCGATCCCTACGGCGAGTGGTTCGGGGTGGGCGCGACTCGGAAGGGCGAGGTATGGGTTCGGATTGCTGTCAATTATCTGCCTTCCGACGACAGCAACACAGGCTCAGGCGGAACAGAACCTGCTGCTTGTGGATCGGAACGCAACACAGCCAATGAAAACGAAGTGCTCACGCTTATCAATAACGCTAGATCCAGTAATGGCTTATCGTCCCTCTCCATGGATGAAAAATTAACTGCCGCTGCTTTACGTCACAGCAACGATATGGCCTGCAATGATTTTGTCGATCACAGCGGATCGGACGGAACTTTGTGGTACGACCGTATTACGGCAGAAGGATACGATTACACCACTGCCAAAGAAAATATCTATGTTGGCGACCCAGCCTTCGGCGGCACTCCCGCGGGCGCATTCGAATGGTGGATGAACAGCCAAATCCACCGCGATAATATCCTCTCTGAGGATATCACCGAGATTGGGATCGCTTACGTTTACAATTCGAACAGCACCTATGGGGGTTACTATACCCTCGTGCTCGCCAGACCTTAGGAACTCTGTCCCTTTTGCGGGATCGCACCCTATTCCTAGAACCAAGCAAATTTTTCCGCCGCGCAATACTAGAAAACTATTCACTGGAAACAGCAGCCCCCAAATATTTTCACCAAAGGAAAAATGATGACTAACCCTAACAAAAATCTCGATCAACAAATGGTCGGTGACAGCTACACCAGCAGTGCCGCATTGGATAATCTTGCCGTTTTATGCGACGACTTCGGCTCCCGTTTTGGCGGTACCACCGGTGAACGTCAAACCACAGAATTCATCCAGCAAAAATTTCAGGAATACGGCTTAAGCAATATCCATTTAGAACCGTTTGAATACCTGGGTTGGACCCGGGGAGAAGCCAGCTTTGAGATCATCAGTCCTGTCCAGAAAACGATTCCTTGCATCACTTTGCCCCACTCACCGCCCATAGATATGGAAGGCACAATTATTGATTTGGGCGTTGGCGCTCCCGAAGATTTCGACAGTCGCGCGGACGAGATTAAAGGCAAGATCGTGATGACCAACAGCGAGATCAATCCCAAGAAATCCAAACGTTGGATTCATCGCAAAGAGAAATTGGCTCGCAGCACATTGGCTGGGGCAATTGGATTTATTTTTGTCAATCACTATCCGGGCTACGGTCCTGCCACCGGGGGGATCGGCCACAAAGGTCAGGCTGCTCTGATCCCGGGGGTCTCGATCAGTCATGAAAATGGCACCTTCATCCAGCGTTTGATCGAGCGGCATGGATCCGTTAAAGTTCGTCTAGTTACTACCGATAAACTTGAACCCATGACCTCCTGGAATATTGTCGGGGATTTGCCTGGAACCGAATATCCCGACGAAATCGTCATGCTGGGCAGCCACTATGATGGACACGATATCTCTCAAGGAGCTGTTGACCCGGCCTCCGGGGTGGTTGCCGTATTGGAGGCCGCCCGCATCCTTTCAACATATGCCGCTCCCCTGCCGCGCACTTTGCGATTTGTGCTCTGGGGCGTTGAAGAAATTGGCCTACTCGGCTCAAGAGCTTATGTGGAACAGCACACCGACGAATTGGAAAAAATCCGTTTTTATTTGAACATGGATGCGGCTGGTGGGGAAGCGCCCAAGGATATTAATTTACATAAATGGCCTGAGCTACAAGCCACTTTCGAGCGTTATCAAAAAGAAATGGCTCTTGATTTCGCCATTGGGCAAACCTTCCATACTGCTTCCGACCACTTCCCCTTCCTTTTGGGCGGGGTTGTGACGGGCGGAATTGAAGCAGTCCGCACGGCAATGACCGGGCGCGGCTATGGACACACCCATTACGACACGGTCGATAAAGTTAAAGCCGTCAATTTGCGTGAAGCTGCCACGCTCGCCGCTCGCATCGCACTGCGAGTTGCCACCGAAGAAGATTGGCCAGTCTCCTGCCGAGGTCAAGATGCCGTCGACGAATTGATGGATCAACCCGATCAACGAGCCGCTCGCGAGCTCTACGAGCGTTTTGATGCGCTTTATGAGCAGGGCTAGACCAAAGAGACCACGTAATTATTGTAATTACCAACGGAGAAGTTTGTACGATAACGAAGCATCCTCCATAGGAACGGCGTTTCTCAACTCAAAAAATTGAGCCAGCAACGCCGTTCCTGCTCATTCGGTCATAATCGGGGCGGCATAATCAATCAACGAATTCAAGCCACAATAAATTTTCAATATCCAACTCATGGGAAATCAAGTCCAGATTAAGGCATACCTACTCGGACCACCCCAAATCAAGTTTCGCAAGCAAACTTTGAGCATTTCTCGGCGCCAGGTGCGTGGGCTTTTCTATCGATTGGCTGCTTCAAGCAAACCTATCGCCCGTGAAGAGCTGCATGCCTTATTTTGGGCCGAAAAGCCAGACAACACCGCCCGCCGGAATCTCTCCCGTTCAGTATCTTATTTGCGTCAAGCGCTGCCGGATCCAAACCTGGTTCAAGTTACCCCAGAAACCGTTGCACTCGACTCCAACCGGGTTTGGAGCGATGTCGGTTATTTTCTCAGCCTATCCCCACAAGCATCCAATGAAGACTTAGAAAAAGCAATCTCATTCATCAGCGGGCCATTCTTGGATGGTTTCTATTTACCTAATAACCGTGATTATGAAGATTGGCAAATAACGATGCAGCAGAAGGTTTCCAAGCAAAACCAAATCTTATTGGATGAGCTAATCACTCGAAATACCGTTGCCAAAGATTACGAATCTGCTATTGAATATTCCCGTTTGGCTCTGGCTGCCGATAACCTAGACGAGTCCAGACACCGTCAATTGATTATTTTATATGCGGCCAATGGAGACCACCGCGCAGCCCAGCGGCAATACGAAGAATGTGTCACTACCCTGGAACGGGAATTAGGGGTCGCACCCCTCCCAGATACGCGCAAAACTTTCGATGAGGCAATTCAGAAGCGCACAATCAAGCCACCTTCTTTACCCACGCCGCGCTGGACCACGCTACCAAGTCTGGATCTCCCCCTCACGGGCCGCGAATCTGCCTGGGAGCAGCTTGAACGAGCTCGGCAGCGGCTGCAATCAGGCGGTGTGATCTGGATTAGTGGGGATGCTGGCATTGGTAAGTCGCAACTCATGCAAGATTTTGTCAACCACGCTCAAACTATGGTGTTGACTGGCAATGCTTTCCCCAGTACACAGTCTATTCCCTATGCGCCGTTGCTGGCTGCATTACGTCCGATTATGGATCAGCCAGATTTATTAAAACAAATACCCGAGAACTGGCTGGCGGAGACGCAAACTTTATTACCTGAACTAAAGACCGCAATTCCCCATTTGCCCCAACCACTTCCACTAGAGCCTGGGCAGGTGCAAGGCCGTCATTTTGAAGCGCTGGCCCAAATCTTTCTAAATTTATCGAAACAAGTGCCACTCTGGTTGTGTATCGATGATTTGCATTGGGCAGATGAGACTACCTTGAACTGGCTCAACTATTTTAAGGAACATTTGATTGGCAGCGAAATCATCGTGGTCATTACGAGCCGAACAACAGAAATGGAACATCTCGAAACTTATTTGAACCAGGCTCGGCGGTCTCGTCAGTTTATCGGCGTGCAACTTGAAACCTTAAATTTACAATCCACCGAAAAATTATTGCTTCGTTTGCCAGATCCAATTCGTTCCCCAGTGCTGGCCGAACGCTTGCTGCACGCTTCCGGTGGGAATACTTTTTTTATCCTTGAAATCTTGCGCGCACTTTTGGAGCGGGGTCAGATCAAACAACCTCCTAAAAGCTTACCAATTCCTCACAGTATCCGAGAGGTCATCTCCACCCGTCTGAATCTGGTCAGCCCCTTGGCAATCCAAATCTTAGAGGCAGCCACAATTCTGGAAACAAATCTTCAACCCAAAATTTTGGAATTAGTTTCAGGGCGTCAGGAGGATGAAACGATCCAAGGGATGGCCGAATTGGTCAACCACCAAATATTGCGCACAGATGGGAAATCACTCGAGTTCCAACATGACTTAATCCGTATGACCGTTTTGGACGGCCTACATTTCTGGCGTCAACAGACCCTCCACCGCCGGGCAGCGAGTGCGCTTTCAGACGACCTATCTACTCATCCAACCGTGGTCGCTCACCATTGGGAAAAAGCCGAGGCTTGGGAAAAATCTGCTGCGGCTTATGGTAAATCAACCCAACTCTTTGCTAATCAATCCGCCTACCAGGAGGCCCTGATTCAAGTCGAGAAAGGACTGGCTTTACTAGAATATTTACCCGATCCTAAACCATTGCGTTTGCAATTGCTGATCTTACGCATGCAGCTACATCAAGTGTTATTGCAAATGGATGAATGGAAGACCGATTTGCAGGATGTCGAGGGGTTGGCAACTGTCCTGGGGGATGAAACCGCTCAACTTCATTTACTGGAATCGAAACTGAGCTTATTAACACTTCAATCAGATATTTCTTCTCTAGAAACTGTTGCCCAAGAAGCCTTGACATTGGCCCGAAAAACATCAGATCAAAGGGCCGAGGCGAGTATCCACCATATCTTAGGATGGCATCTCTCCGATGTGGCTGGACGCCCTTTTGACGGAATTCATCATCTAGAATGGGCTGTTGAACTCGCTAAAAAATTGGATGATTCTAGTTTGCTGTATACTGCTTTGTGTAATTTGGCCTTTTGTCAACGTGCTCTAGGTTGTTGTGGGGATGCCCTCAAAAGTGCGAAACAGGCCCTACTCTTGACTTCCACATTCGAAGAGCCCCATCCAGCCCAGACGGATGCATTGCGAGAAGTTGCCGAAGCAGCCGGGTATTTAGCCCGCTGGCAGGAAGCACGTACTGCCATGCATCAGGTTGTTCACCTTTATGAAGGGATTGGTGATCCTTGGGCTTTGGGTGCCGCTCTTTATAACTTGGGATCATTTACCTCCGCGATGGGGCAGCATGACGAAGCAATTGTAACGATGAGAAGGTTGGTGGCCTTGGGTATGGAGGTTGGCTTACCGCCAGATTCAGAATATGGGATCATTCATCGTGCAGGACTAGTAAAGGTACTCATCGATAGTGGAGATATTGCAGGTGCTGAGGAAATTTTCCATTCACTAAACCTCCCGGATTTTATCACTGGTCGCGCAAGAATGGATTATGCCAATATTGCCAGTGGGATCGCGGTAATAAAGGGCAATGCTGCTGCAGCTTTGAAAATTCTTGACCCTGTTATTCAAGAGCAACAAATCAGTCGGGTTTCCCATTTTATGTGGACACTGTTACTTCATGCTTGGGCCGCTCATCAGACAGGTGAAAACCAAAAGGCCCTCAATAGCTTAGCGCAGGTTGAAGAATTTTTCGAGCAAGGGGATTGTTTTCGTCTGGCTCGCTGGTCTCATTTTTTGCGTTATCAAATAACCGGGGATCACAATGCGCTAAAGGCCGCCTATACAGAACTGCAACGCCAGGCTGATTTGTTCACGGATCTTAATCTTCGTGCCGATTTCCTAAATAAAGTAGCCATTAACCAAAATATAGCAAAAGCATCGGAGTTGCCGAGCTAATTTTATTTATAAATCTGGGGTAGAAAAACATTAAAACTCCAATTCATACAAATTAACCCGAATTTGTGAACAATTTGTGAACACCTATTTGATATCCTATTGGCATGCAAACATCAAACCGGTACGCATCTTTTTTGCTGCGGCTCTGGCAGCAACGGGTAACAAACGATCAGGCCACAGATTCTTGGCAGGGTGAAATCGAGCATATTCAAAGCGGGGAAGTGTTTCATCTTAACCAGTTAGCCGAATTGCCAGGCTTAGTAGATCACATCGCAACTCTAGACCGGTCCCAAAATTCGGAGGTAAACGAAAATGAATAATTTACAAGTAAAAGTTAAACCACGCTCTTGGGTAAAATTGTTTTTACCCGTTATGATCGCTATTGGTTCCTTAATGCTCTTGAATGAATTGGCTAACGCCGCAAATGACAGCCTGAATAGCGATACAAATTGGTCAGAAGTAGCTCAAATCATAGCCAGCGATGGCGCGGCGGATGATGATTTTGGCGTTTCAGCAGCCATAGAAGGGGATATCGTAATAATCGGTGCTCCGAGGCAGGATGTTTATGGAGGAAATTCGGGAGCCGCGTATATTTACAAAATCGATAATGCCACTGGAACCATGACCGAAACCGCTAAGTTGATACCCAGCGATGGGACAAACAGCGATTTGTTCGGGCAGTCGGTAGCGATAAGCGGAGAGACGATTATCATTGGCGCCCACCAGGCTTATAGTAACGATCAGGGACGAGCTTACGTTTTTGAGATGCCCTCCCAGGGTTGGACAGGAACGATTACTGAAACCGCGATCCTTAGAGCCAGCAATCGGGGTAGCAACGATGTGTTTGGTTTTTCAGTGGCGGTGGATGGAGAGACCGTCGTTGTAGGGGCGTGGGGTGAAGATGGAGCAGGACCACAAGCCGGCGCACTGTATGTATTTGAGAAGCCTGTCGGGGGTTGGAGCGGCATATTGGAAGAAGATGCCAAACTGATATCCAGTGTAAGCCCTGGAAATAACGGATACCTGGGCCAGTCGGTGGCCATCGAAGGTGATGTGATTGCATCCGCGGTTCACTTAGGGTCTGTGGACGGTGCTGATGACGTGGGACGCGGGTATGTTTTTGTTAAGCCGCAGACTGGATGGAGTGGCACCCTGACCGAAACAGCCGAACTCCTTGCCAGCGATGGAGTTGGATATGATAAATTGGGTATTTCAGTAGCTCTGGATAATGGCATCATTGTAATGGGGGCGTACCAGGATGAACCGTCAGGCGCTAACACCAATGATGGCTCGCTTTATATTTTCGAAGAGCCAGTAGGTGGTTGGACAGGGACGATTACTGAGACAGCTAAGCTCATTGCCAGCGATCCCGGCAGCCAGGAAAAATTGGGTGCATCTGTGGACATCCACGGCGATACCATTGTAGCTGGTCCCATAGCATGGGATAGGACCTATATTTTCACCAAACCAGCCGGTGGCTGGTCAGGCACACTTACAGAAACCCAGCGTTTAGATGAAAATATTTCTGGCGATAGCGACTTTGGCACCCAAGTTGCCATTTTCAACGATCAGATTGTAGTCACAGCTCGTTATGATGACCAAGTTGCTGAAAATGCTGGGAGAGCCTACCTCTTTGCACCCAATCAAATTCCGATTGCTGATGCTGGAGCTGATCAATTTGTAAGTGCAAGTGAACTGGTTCAACTGGATGGCAGCGCCAGCACAGACCCCGAGGATGATTTGCCTTTATCCTTTTACTGGCAACAAGCAGAAGGAACCGGTGTAACCATCTCAGATGCAACTGCCATCTCGCCAACTTTCACTGCCCCTGGTTCAGCTGGCAGTATAAGCTTCACATTAACCGTCACCGATAGTCTTGGTTCTGTCAGTCAGCCAGATGGTGTAGAAATAGTAGTGCAATCAAACTACTACACCATTTACCTTCCACTGACCAAGAAATAACCTGCACAACTCATATGAAGACAAGAATTAAACGCGGTTGCTTTGTATAGCCCCTCAGCGAGGGTCAACAAACGGATTCTTAATTTTCATAAAAAAGAGAGAGCGATTGCTCTGCGCTGCAACCGCTCCCTCTTTACAAATCGTTAAAAATAAAACTGATCAGATCCGATAACCAGTCAACTTTCCAAGAAAACCAAAAATGTTCATCAGCGGTGGTGGAGTGACCGGGAAAATCTTTTCGTTGTAATTGTTCATCCAAAGTTTAAATTTGTTACTAGTGTTGTGGAGCAGAAGTTCGTGACTGGTTATGCTGACCGTCCGCAACACTTTAAGCAGTTGGGCGACTGTCTTGCTTTACCCAGTAGTTATTTGTGCCCAACTGCACTAGGTAGTGTTGACATTTAAATTTTTCTAGGAGCAGGCGATGATTTAGAAACCATTCAATTCTAGAGAGGAATCACCAAATGCCAACAAGGCCTAATCTCAATAAACTACCAATATATTTTTTAGTGCTTCTTCCGCGGCGACGATATCTCCGGTGATGGTCGCCATCGGACGGGCTTCATCGTAAGTATAGCGCCCCGAGGCAAAGATATTGAATTCCAACACATCCATACGGATGGTGGCAGCCGGCTCTCCTTTGCCGATTTTCCAAGTGCCTCCTGCAATCCCAGTTAACTCAAAAACCAGGGATGGACCGTTAAATTTTCTCGCCAGTGTATCAGCTACATCTAGCATCACCAACTCGGCAATTCGGCCATCGTGCTCACGAGTCTGCTCGAACTCGCGTTCAGTCACTTGGCAGATGTCGAGACGGTGCATCCAGGTATCGCGACTGTGGGTCACCCACATCAAGTGACGGATAGAAAATTTACCGGCTACAGGGTGTGGAATGGTCACTAGCTTGGCAAACCGGAACCGATAAGCCCAGTTTTGAGCAGCTACTGGACCAACCCGGCGCAGTTCCGCAATCAGTTCAGCAGGTGATTTATCGGCACGCTCCTGCAATTGAAACTCATTCGCCGCATCTTCAGGGAGTTGCCCTGGTTTGGGTCTCTTGCTGAACTGACGAAACATTTCTTTGTAACCGGTACCATTTGCATAGCCGCCAGCCTGATGGGCTAGCATGTCACGCACGTTCCATTCACTGCAAGCCGTTGGTTTATCCCAATCTTCAGTATCAAGTTCATCGACCAGTGCCAAAAAACGCGCTAATTCAGTTTGCAACAGGCTGTACGCCTCGTCAGCCGTCACATAAGGGATGCTAACAGCATCTAGAAAAGTAGGGGTTGAAGCAATCGCAATCATTTTTTAACTCCTTTACCAATAAAGTGCAATGCGTTTTTTTGTTTTACTTATAAGGTAAGTTTTTACAGCATTGCATTGGGTAAATGCCGTTTTCGAACAATTTCAATTCAAAAGTTCTTTACGACATTTACATATATTTATGTTTTCGACCAAGCTTTATCAAGAACGGATAAGGCGGCAGGGATCAAAGCTCCGAAACGTCCTTGCCCGAGAGGTAATTGCGGCTCATTGGCCATATGCTGTGCAGTCAAACCGTGCGAGATGGCAATAACCAAGTTAGCGACTTGTTCTGGTTCTAAATCAGTATCCATATTTTCCAACAAGCCCGCAACGCGCTCATAAGATTGATGCAATATTCCGAAGCTGATTTGCAAACTCTCATCAGAGGGCACAAATCCAGGAACCGGTCGCTCAAAACATAACTGGTAAAGTTCCGGATTTTCCAAAGCAAAACTCATGTAAATTTCCATGAGCAGGCCGATTTCATCCTGCCAAGTTTTGTGCACCTGTCTAAGTTTTCTGCTAATCGTTCACCCCATAAAGAAAATCCCAACCGAAACAGGGCATCATAAATATCCATCAAGCCTGAGAAGTAATTATAGAGGGATGGGGGCTTGATTTCTAATCGTCGGGCAAGTTCGTTCATTGTCAATGATGCCGCACCATTTTCACGCATGATTTCGCGAGCAGTATCCAATATTTCTTGGATCATGCGTTCCCGATTGCGCTGTCGGCGAGGAGATGTGGTTTGATTTGAGTGCTTAGTGGACATTTATTTTCCTAATATAATTAGTTTTATCTAATTATATTAGTTTTATCTGAATTGTCAAGTATCAGTTTACAAAAACTTACGCACCATTCCCCTACATAAAAAGACCCCGTTTCTTTGAATGAAACGGGGTCAGTATTCTCCCCAGGTTACAAGATAAGATCAGCCAGTCTCTATATCTTGCAATAGATCAAACTACATAATGCTCATGCGGATATTCTGCAAAATACCGGTCGCGTCGATCTACAAGGACAGTTACAATTCTAGAGCCCGGTTTCATTTTTTTGGCCATTTCAATGGCTGCAAATACATTAGCCCCCGAAGACATCCCACAAAATAAACCCTCTTCTCGACAGAGGCGGTCCGCCATATTCTTGGCGTCCTCGTTTTGCACCACAATTTCTTGATCTAGTGTATCCTGCTCAAGGATATCTTCGATGATGAAGCGCATCTCTGGTGCGCCAAATTTAGCCAAGAATTTATGCACGGCCCGCGAGCGTACCCATTCAATCCGAGGGTCATCGGTGGGTACAACTCCGGCGACTAACAGGTTGGGGATTTCATTTTTGATTGCCTGAGCCACACCTAATAATGTTCCTCCAGTTCCCATTGAAGCCACCCAGGCATCGATTTTCCTATCCATCTGATGCACGATCTCTTCCCCAGTACCATCACGGTGTGCGGCGGTATTATCGGGATTGCATAATTGGTTGGACCACCAAACCGATGGATCACGCTCACCTAACTGATAACATTGAGTCATGCGGATGGCCACAAAGGCTGCCGCTTTTTCCACGTCATTCAGCTTATGGATATCGGGAATATAGTCTTGCAGATCAATGGAGGTCACTTCGCAGCCAAATAGACGTGCGATTCTGATGCGGTCAGCGGGATTATAAGCACTCCCAAGTTGAGTTGGCAAGAATAACTGGACTTTATAACCCTTCACTGCACCCACAAATGCCAGCGCAGGACCGGTATTCCCAGTCGATTGATCCACAATCGTTCCACCAGATTTCAACTCCCCTCTTTTCTCCGCTTCTTCGATCATCCGCAGCGCCATACGATCTTTGATACTGCCGCCAGGATTCATAAATTCACATTTGGCGTAAATCTCAACATCAGGTGTTTCAACCACACGAGATAATTTTAGTAAGGGAGTATTTCCAATCTGTCCAAGAATATTCATGATCATCTCCTTATATTTGCTCTGTTGTTTTATAGTATCACGATCAACCTTAGTAGGTGCCATATTTTACGGTTTGTGTATTAAAATAGATTGAGCAAGTTTTACCGCACACCTACCCTGTATGAATGCCGGATTTTTGGATATTTTCTGGCATTCATACATAATCCCAAAATATAAAAACTGGACTTCCTCTTGCTATTAAAATTTATTTTAATTGGATTATTGACGGGCACTCTGATAGGGACAGTCGGTGTCGGTGGTATTTTACTCACCCCCCTGTTGGTTTATTTTATCGGCATCGAATTACATATCGCTCAGGCAACCAGCAGTTTCAGTTTTTTATTCACCGGCATTGTGGGTACCTATATTTATGCCAAACAGAAGTCAATTTCCTGGCACCATGTCCTATGGATAAGTATAGGTATTATTCCAGCCACAATTATGGGGGCTAAAGTTAACACAATTCTCCCAGTTAAAGCACTAACAATCATCCTAGCGTTTTTGATCGTCTTTTCTGGAGCGAATACACTTACTAAGCGCAAAAGTGCATCGACAACCTTGCCCCAATCTCAGAAGATCAAATTAATATTGATCGGAGTTGGTGTGGGTTTCGGATCTTCCCTAACCGGCACAGGCGGCCCTGTTTTGCTGGTGCCTACTTTACTTTTATTACAGTTTATGCCTTTAGCTGCTGTTGGGATTAGTCAAGCTATCCAACTTCCGATCGCAGTTTTTGCGACCATTGGATTTATATTATTTGGTGAAATCAACTTCTATTTGGGCGTCACCTTAGGAATCATTCAATCCGTGGGTGTGATATTAGGCGGAAGAATTGCGCACACCTTGCCCCACGAAAAACTGCGTATGGTGGTTGCCATCACATTAATTGGGGTGGGTCTTTTGATGATTGGTAGATTATTTTTTTAGCCCAATGCTGGCACCTTTCAAAAATCAGGTATGTTATTTTGAAAACGAAGATTTTTATCCCTGGTAGTGAAAATTTACAGAGGGACCTTTGCTACAAAATTGAGACAACTGGATGATCAATCAGCGACATTTTGTTCGTATCCTTTAGGTAATAACAGAAAATTGAGCCATGAGATCGAGATGATCAGGCTATCCATTGAGAAAACTTAATCGCTCAATACTTCTAGCACAACGGTTTCCACATCTACCGAACTGCTCCCGACCATTACATCAAATAGACCCGGTTCCACTACGCGCTGCATTTCAGCGTTCAAAAAGGATAAAGCTTTTGAAGTCAGGGTGAGTGCTATAGCGCGAGTCTCTCCGGGCTCAAGCGTGATGCGCTGGAAACCCTTCAACTCTTTGACTGGGCGAGTCAGCGAACTGACCTGATCTCGCAAATAGAGTTGAACCACCTCATCTCCAATACACTCTCCAGTGTTGGTAACTTCTACCTTCACTATGGTGTCTTCTTCCGACGTTATTTGTTGTGGCTCAAGCCGCAGGTTATTGAACTCGAAGCGAGTATAGCTCAGTCCATGCCCAAAGGGGAACAAGGGTGTTTTGTCTGCAAACAGATAACCGCGCCGGGCGGAGGGTTTGTGATAATAGTAAACTGGGAGTTGTCCCACTGAGCGCGGGAAGGTGATTGGTAATTTACCGCCGGGATTTACAGCCCCAAAGAGTACATCAGCCACAGCGGTACCGGCAGCCTGCCCCAGGTACCAGCCTTCTAAAATGGCGGTGACATGTTCAGCCGCGTAATTGATGGTTGCCGGACGACCCTGAATGAGCAGCAAAATCGTGGGGGTACCGGTTTCCACCACGGCCCGCAGCAGTTCATCCTGACGTCCCGGCAAATCCAGGGAATCGCGATCCCCCAGGTGAGTCTCCGACCAACCCTCCCGGCAAGTCTGTTCGTTATCCCCCAACACCAGCAAAGCCACATCCGCTCCGCGGGCAATTTTCACTGCGGTTGCAATCAGAGCTTCATCTTCTACGGGATCAGGTGGCTCCACCAGATCCTCATGCCACATCGCGGGCCCAATATCAGACTGGGTGATACCGCAGCCCTCGGCATAGCGTACCTCGACTTTATCGCCCACTTTATCTCGAATGCCATCCAATACCGTGACGGCACAGCCAGGATCACCACTGTAACCACCCAGGCGGATTGCTGCGGCATTCGGGCCGATCACAGCCAGGCTGCCCAGTTTGTTCACATCCAGGGGGAGTAAATCATCCTCGTTCCTGAGCAAGACAATGGCTTTGTGGGCTGCTTCGAGCGCCAGAGCTTTATGGTCGGCGTGGTTGCTGAGGTGAACGGCATCATCCATATCAGCATAGGGATTCTCGAACAAACCAAATTGAAACTTAAGCGTCAACACACGGGTAACCGCCCGATCAATTTGTTCTTCGGGGATGCGCCCGGTTTGAACTTCACTCACCAGATGGGCAAAGCAGTGCCCCAGCTCAACATCGATCCCGCTTAAGAAAGCCTGACGGGCGGCATCAGCAGCATCGGTAGCGACAAAGTGCAGACGGTAGAGATCGTCAACGCCCCAACCATCTGAGACCACAAATCCATCGAAGCCCCACTCCTCCCGCAGCATATCTTTGAGCAGCCAGGGATTAATATGCGAGGGCACGCCGTTGATCTCATTGTAAGAGGCCATCACCGAGCCAATTCCCCCATCTTCGACTACCGCCTGGAATGGAACTAAAAATTCCTCCCGCAGGATGCGCTCAGCAAAATTGGCCGGGGCACAATTGGTGCCGCCTTCGGGCTGACCATGGGCAGCATAATGCTTCGCAGTTGCGACCACCTTTTCTGGATTGGCCGTAAAGCGCTCCCCCTGCAAACCGTGTACTGCCGCCACGCCCAGGCATGCAGCTAAGTAGGGGTCTTCGCCGTAAGTTTCTTCGGTGCGGCCCCAGCGCGGGTCGCGCGCCAGATCGAGCACTGGAGAAAGCACATACTGGACCCCGCGTACCCGCATTTCGCGCGCAACCACTTCAAAAATCCGCTCATGCAGTTTTGGGTCCCAGGTGCTGGCCAACCCAATCGCCTGTGGGAAACTGGTGGCTTCATTAGACATGAATCCGTGCAAGCCCTCACCCAAAACCAACGCAGGGATACCCAATCGGGTTTCCTCCACCAAAAATTTTTGCGCTGCATTGAGATAGGTCACAGTTTCGGCAGTATCCCGTTTGCGATTGAAACTACCCACATAAGAAACACCATCCGATAGTTTCTCACGCGCCGCTTCTAGTGAAAAGTGCCCATTTTCATCCTCGGGTGATTCCATACCGTAAAGCTGGGCAACCTTTTCTTCCAGAGTCATGCGGTTCAGCAAATCTGCTACGCGTTCGGCGATGGGCAAGGTAGAGTCTTGATATGGGGTTGTTTCAGTCATTTGATTGCTCCAATTTAATTTTCAATGCAGTTTCAACTGCTGTTACCAAAATACCTTTTGTGGTGCTTTCTGCGATACCGCCATCAACCGAGGCTACCGATTCAATGCCCGTAAGCAACACCTGCCAGGGGCGAGCCCTGCCACTCGATTTCACAGAGATTTCTCCATTTTGACGCTCAATCTCAAAAACCCTATCGACTTCACCTGTCTGGGTGGGAATAGTGATGGACTTGCTTACACCTTCGGCAAATTGGTAAACCTGGAGAGTGATCTTGTTCCCGTAATCATAATCTGGCTGGGAGTCGATATTTCCCACCGGGATCACCGCGTTGGGCCCCGCTAAAAGTGGCAAGCTGCTAAACCCGTGAGTTTCCCGCACCCAACCTGGCCCCTGGACAATTTCTCCGCTGATGAAGTTGGTCCAGCATCCCGCGGGGACATAATAACTCACCTCACCATCAAAGGAGAAAACCGGTGCTACCAACAAAAAGTCACCCAGCATATACTGCCGATCGAGGTATTCACAACCAGGATCATCAGGAAATTCAAGCAACATGGACCGCATCATTGGAAGGCCCCATTGGTGGGCTTCAACGGCCGCACCGAACAAATAAGGCATCAGTCGGCACTTCAGCCGTGTGAAAAACCGCAGCACATCCACAGCTTCTTCATCAAAGTGCCAGGGCACACGGTACGAACTACTGCCATGTAAGCGGCTGTGCGAGGAGAGCAGGCCAAAGGTACACCAGCGCTTATAAACCTCCGCCGGGGCCGTCAACTCAAAGCCACCAATATCATGGCTCCAAAAGCCAAAACCCGATAGCGCTAACGACAATCCACCGCGTAGGCTCTCGGCCATTGATTCAAAGGTCGCAGTGTTGTCACCGCCCCAATGCACCGGGAATTGTTGCCCGCCTGCAGTAGCTGAACGGGCGAAAACAACCGCGGCACCCTGACCAAGTTCATCTTCCAACAATTCGAATACGGTCTGGTTGTAGATATAGGGATAAAAATTGTGCATGCGTACAGGATCAGAACCATCGTACCAAACCACCTCTGTCGGGATACGCTCACCGAAATCGGTCTTGAAACAGTCCACGCCCATTTTGACCAGCGTTTGAAGTTTGTCAACATACCAGCGGCACGCTTCGGGATTGGTAAAATCAACAATGCCCATCCCCGCCTGCCATTGATCCCGCTGCCAGACCGATCCATCCGGGCGTTTCAATAAATATCCATTTTGCACTCCTTCATCAAAGAGCGCTGAACGTTGGGCAATATAGGGATTGATCCATACACAAATTTTCAAGCCACGGGCTTTCAAACGCTGGAGCATACCTTTGGGATCGGGGAAAAGGCGTTCATCCCATTCAAAGTTGCTCCAGTGAAATTCTTTCATCCAGAAGCAATCGAAGTGGAATACGCTCAATGGAATCTCGCGCTCAGCCATGCCGTCAATAAAGCTGGTGACGGTGGCTTCGTCATAATCGGTGGTGAAGGAAGTTGAGAGCCACAATCCAAAGGACCAGGCCGGGGGCAGGGCTGGTCGACCAGTGAGGGCTGTGTAGCGCGATAGCACTTCCTTGGGGGAGGGACCATAGATCACGTAATAGGTCAGGCGTTCACCGGGCACACTAAACTGGACGCGTTCAACCTTTTCAGAAGCAATCTCGAAGGAGACCCGTTCCGGATGGGCTACAAAAACGCCGTAGCCGCGATTGGTCAGGTAGAAGGGAATATTCTTGTAGGCTTGCTCGCTGCTGGTCCCACCATCTTCATTCCACATCTCGACGACTTGACCATTCTTGACGAAGGGGGTGAAGCGCTCACCCAGGCCGTAAACCAACTCGCCGACACCCAACCCCAATTGCTCGTGGATGAAGCGTCCATCGGAAGTATCGACGAAGCCCAAGGATCGCCAACCGCTGTGGGTGATCAGGCGTTCGCCATCCTTGAACTCGACGCGCCAATCATCGGATTTGTGGGCCCGAAGGCTGAGATTCCCTGTGGTTAGCGTAGCAGCCTCAGGCCGATCTTGAACCTCCACTTTGGGAGCAGGATGTTCTATGAGTTGGAATTCCGGCTCGAGCGGCAGCATCCCTTGATGATGGCAGACATCCACCTTAATGATATTTTCCATTGGCGAAGAATAGCGGATGGTCAAAAGGGCACTATTGAGGGTGTTGCCGCGGTGCTCAATTTTTTGAGTGGTGGCGTAGATGGTGAGCGTGTTTGCATCAATTTCAATATCATGAACTTGTGTAGCGAAAAACGGTGTAAAACCAGGGCGCATCTGCCAATAACCATCGGTAAATTTCATGGTCGTTCCTTTTTTTATGCGAGAGAATTTTTTTGGATAGGGTTACAAAGTAAGTAATGGTGAGTGATTGTCATACTTAGGCCGAAGGCTCCGCTTAGTGTAAGTTTTATGCCTGATTAATCCGTTCTATACCCTTCGTTTAAAGTTTCACAGAGAACTCAAATATAGCCAACTATATCACGTATAAATACATATGATTAAGTGGAAAAAAGAAGGTATTGGTTCTTTTTAACTCGTGAGCATTATTTGTCATTCTAACTCACGTTACGCAGTTCGTCGGTTGAGTAGCTGTCAAAGCTGTGTATCGAAACCAGAACGGCTGAAGAGACTCGCAATCTTGATTTCGATACGCCTTCCGGGCTACCCTTCGACAAGCTCAGGACATCGCTCAATCAGCGTTTTTCGGCTGCTATGCGTAACATGAGATTTTAATTCGCAAGTGAAACATTTAGCGCAGAAAAATTTTTACACCTTGGCTGGATGCTTCGACCGTTAACCTAAACATGAGCGGTTACGTGCTGGATCGCTTGCAAGAAAGACAAAGTGCTTTGGTTTCCAGCCTGATTTTGGGAGTGGTATGGTCTCTGTGGTACCGGCAAAGGCGATTGCCCAATCTCACATCCAGGTATCCAGCACATTTTGAATAATCGTTTTATAATACTTCTTGTCCAATATCCTTCTACAACAAGACAGGTTGTCATTATTTAGTTTAATTATCTCTTCGAAGGAGAAAAGATGCTCAGAACAAACGAAAAAAACATCGTTGAATTTTTGCTTCAGTGCAAACCTGGCCCACCCAAAACCAGAGGCACTTGGCGAGTTGATCATCAGGGGGAACCATTTGTCCTCCCTGGAATTGGCGGGATTACAATGAATATTCAAGTGGGGGATCCCGCTTTTGGTTGGGCAGGGGACCATCTGGAACCCGGCGTAAGCTGCATTGCCAACACAGACAAACCCCTTGAACATCCTAATATCGGAGTACAAATATATTCTTGTGCCGGGAACAAGGCCAAAGTTGTTTCTGGAGAGGCAAAGGGTGCAGTTGGTACCGTTATCGGCCATCACGGTGGTTCGGAACATATCATCGTTGAGTTTACCAAAGAAGTAAAAGAAAAACTAACTTACGATGATACGATCATTGTTTATGGCAAAGGGCAAGGATTGGAACTAACAAATTACCCTGACATTAAATTGTTCAATTTAGACCCGGACCTATTGCAAAAAATGAATATCCGGAAAGTTAGGGCAAAATTTGACCCTGGAAATCCCCGTAACAACGATTGTCCCTGCTGCTTGTATGGGTTCTGGTATCGGAACTGCGCATGTCTACAAAGGAGATTACGATATCATGACCAGTGATCCCGATACAGTGAAGGAATATCAACTCGATAAAATTCGCTTTGGCGATTTTGTAGCACTCATGGATCACGATAACCGTTTTGGGAGAGCGTATCGCCAGGGTGCAATCTCAATTGGGATTGTTGTCCACAGCGATTGCTTGCTGGCCGGTCATGGTCCCGGGGTCACTACCTTAATGACTTGTGAAACTCCCCAGATCAAACCGGTAATTGATCAGAAAGCTAATATCGCGGATATATTAAGAATTGGGACAGCTGCAAAAAAATAAGAATTTGAAATGGAAATTTTTTTGGTTATTAACGTTAATGTCTTTAAATTACAAACTAGCGTAGAGAGATGACGTTTTATCCTTAATTAGATTTCAAGAATTGTTAAAGGGATTTTCGTGGATACTGTGGGAACGAAAAACAAGATTCTTTCCAGCTTCATTTTAGGATTACTGTTTTCATTTTTATTCGCATCTCTTTTTTTAATCTATTTGTGCGTTCGCTCATTGACCAAATTTTATTGATCAGCATTTCCACCGCGGCTTCAGCTTTCCTAATCTACTTATGTCTTAACGCACGCGATAAAGGCTTCCATTTTTCTTTTGATATTCGAAATGTAAACATCCAGCAAAAGTCCAGGGATTTCGGGTCTTTTATTCTTAGAAATATCCCTGGGTTATTGTTAACGATTGTTTTTGTGTTTGTTTATATTTACATTGGTTCATTCTTTAATAATCCCCTGACTGCTAATACGGACAATTATTTAGATGCTGATAATGGACCTTGGATAACACTTATCGCTGATCCACTTGGATACAATGATGAAATGCGGGTGCCGCATCCATTTGCATTTTTTATTTTTCGACCCTTAGGTTGGTTCGCAAACTTAATTTTCCCAAATCAATATATATCCGCTACCGTACTGAATGCTTCCTTTGGGGGAATAGCCGTATTGTTGGCCTGGTTTTTCACAAAATCCCAAACAGGGAATTGAGTTTATGCTTTCTTAATCGCGACCCTACTCGGACTGACTACGTCTCATCTCGTTTTCAGTTCAATTGTTGAATCCTACATATTTTCAGCGACTGTGTTAATTGGGTTCTTTTTGATACTCAAGATTTGAAAAGATTCAATGCCAATGTTAATCGCTGTTAGTCTTTTATCGTTTGGAATTACGATTACGAATTTTTTCCAGACATTTATCGGTTTTTCAATTATTCACCCACGATGGAAGAAAACCTTTTACTTCACAGGCATAGTAATTTCTATGGGTGTGATATTAACTCTGGTGCATGCTGCATGGTATCCATCCAGCCAACCTTTTTTTCTCATATCCAGCGCTCAGGGTGAAAATGCGTATGTCTTCTCTTTATTTAGCAAAGACGCTTGGGAAATATTTGGACGCACTCTGCTCTTAGTACGAACTTTTTTACTCTATAGCATCATCGCTCCAATGCCATTTGTTCTTCTTGGTGAAATAGGTGGAAATTTTCCAAGTTTTCAGTTCTTCAAAATCTCAAAATTAAACAGTGTATACCTTTACAGCGAATACAATGGCATTGGAAATATCCTTATTATCGTCTGGATTTTATTAGTAATGATCGCGAGCGCTAATTTTCTAAAAAAAATAATCGGCACACGGAAGTTTAACCTATCGCTAGCCTTTATCCTTTGTCTGGTCTTCAATTTCGCTCTCCATTTTTTTTATGGTGAAGACCCTTTCTTATATTCCGCAAACTGGACTTATGCGCTCATCTTCTTCGTTTTTTTCAATCTTGCTTCCCTTGGGAAATACCGCATCGTCCAAGCTATCCTCGCCCTTTTTCTGATACTCCTCGCCTACAATCAATGGCAATTCATTAATTTTATGATGGATGTAGTGTCTCGTCATCTAGGATAGCGGGAAATTTGCCATTCTAAGATTCCCCCATTCAAAAAGAACTAGGTAGTGTTGACATTTCAGGTGCTTACTCGAGAATCCAGCATCCTACGAAATTACACCTTTCTAGAGAAAAATCACCAAATGTCAACACGGCCTAATGATTAATATTTGAGTTTCTAATTATTTTTGGTGGGGAGCTTAACCATAAAAGAATAATCACACCCAATAATCGCAAATAACTAACGGGGAAAATATTAAAAACCGGTAATAAGAAAACAAATACCATTCCCAATATTCCAAGCCAGGGAATTTCCTTTTTGTAAATAGCTGCCAACCAGATCGCCAGGGGAATTGCCATCACGTAATGATGTTCCCATGCCGAAGGAGCCACAAACAAAGAGAGAACCGAAAAATCCACTAAGTGACCAATGGTTCGAAATCTATCAGCATCTGTAAATAATTTTACTTGTTGGTTAACAGCTTTCACGTAGATACGCTCTCGCTGTACAAATCGAATCACAAACCATAGCAAAATGATTAAAGACACAATTATAAAGAGGGGTAACAGAATTTCTGTTGATAAGTTCGTTAAATCTAGCAGACTACGTAAAAAGCTCAGTGGGCTTGAATTCCTGAACACCGAGCTTTCTCTCTCCATCGGGAAAGATGTATAAAAAAGGATAAATTGTTTCCAGAGAAGAATATCCTGGAAAAAGTTGGATTGAAGGGCGGTAATTACAATCAACCCAATCACAATACCTAAAAGTGCTTTCCATTTTTTCATAACGAGTATGGGGATGGTAAACACGAATGGATACAATTTAATCAAGCCTCCCACCGAAATCAATAAGCCGGATATCAAAGGATAGCTGCCTAAGGTAAGCATAGAAGCTAAGGCAACAAACAGAATATAAAAATTGACTTGGTTATAGCTCAGAGTCCTTAACACCGGCACATTAAAAATATACAGGGCGCTAACAAACAGCACACTCGCCAATGGGTTTATCCCTAATTTTTTGGATAATTTTAGCGACAAATAATAAGAAAATATAAGAAAAAAATACAAACTACTTTGGTGGATATAAAAAACAAACCACCAAATTTCTGAAGAATCAATTTTAAGCCCGAGTAGTGGTAATAACCATAATCCGAGTTGATAGAAAGACACCATTACCCCAGTAAAAAATGGTGGGTAAAGATAACGGGTGCTCAGATATGGGTTATCGCCAGCGACAACAGAACGAAACGCATTTTCATATTGGTTATAATCCCATGACTTCTGGCTAAATTCCACCAAAAGTGCTAAAAAAAACAGGCTGACAAGAATGGGCAAGCCGAACAAAATTTTATTTTTAATGGATTGAACGTCCCGAGACTTTAAAATCTGTGTAAGCAAAATAAACAATTAAACAAAACACACAAAATCCGAATAAACCAAAAAGATGTTGTTTATGCCCTTCAGCGGTTGCCTGAACAATCCCCCAATCTCGAGACCAAAGAAACAAAGCAAAAAACACAGCAACCCAATAGGTGATACCAAAAATATAAAATTTTCGAGAACGAGGGTCAAATGTTGTCATCAGCCATTATCCGATATTTATCTCCGCATTATAACAAGATTGGAGTTCGCCCAACAACGGGAATTGGTAAAACCAGAAAGCAATATATTCACGCTTAACAAAACCGTGAATTATATTGTGGTATAAAACATACCCTTCGCAGGATATTTCAGAAAAGATTTGTTCTGAAATTATTATTATGATTACACCACCATCTGTTAAAACAGGAGAACACTCGAATGGAATGCTCACCTCCATCTATAAAAGTCAACCAAAATATCCTCGATATGGAATATGCTGTCCGTGGACCGATTCCCCAGCGGGCAGCCGTACTTCAACAACAAGGAAAGACCATAATTCTCTGCAATATAGGTAATCCGCAAGCGCTCGGACAGCCGCCGATCACCTATTATCGCCAGGTTTTGAGCCTTGTCGAAGAACCATCCAAAATTTTTCGCGAACGCCGTCTGAAAGAGCTTTTCGAGGAATCTCCTTTGAGTGAAATCAAAGAAGATGATTTTATCTCTGATTATGTTTTGGACTTGAGCGAAGAAATTCTCGCAAATATTGGGACCGGGATGGGTGCATATACCGAAAGTAAAGGCATCAGATTTATTCGAAAGGCTGTTGCAGATCACATCGATCAGCGGGATGATATTGTATCGAATGGGGGTATTCCCTCAGACCCTGAGAAGATCTTCTTAACCGCGGGAGCGAGTGAGGGCGCTAAGAGCGTGATCGATTTATTGATTGCAAATCCCAATGATGGCATCATGATCCCCATTCCCCAATATCCTCTCTACTCTGCAACCATCACAAAAGCAGGGGGCGTACAAGTCAACTACTATCCCGATGAGGATAAAGATTGGTCATTAGATCGCAGCATTTTAGATACATCACTGGCACAAGCGAAAGCAGAAGGGGTCAATGTCAAAGGGATCGTGGTCATTAATCCCGGGAATCCAACCGGGGCTATTCTAGATGAACAAAGCATTCAAGATGTAATCCAATTCGCGAAAGAAAACTCGTTAGTAATTATTGCGGATGAAGTTTATCAAGAAAATATTTACACCCGGGAGTTTATCTCATTTGCAAAAACACTTGGCACTCAGGAGGTCCCCTTATTTAGTCTGCACAGTATATCCAAAGGTTTTTACGGAGAGTGCGGACACCGCGGCGGTTATCTTGAAGTAAGAAATCCACCTAAGGTTGAAGGAACGGATTTTGATTTTGTCGATTTGCTCACCAAAAACGCTTCGGTGAGCTTATGCTCAAACACGGCTGGCCAAGTTCTGATTTATTTAATGGTTAGCCCACCCTTTGATGACAGTCAGCCATATCAGCAATTTATCGATGAAAAACAACGGATTCTGAAAGAACTCTACGAAAAAGCCACTCTGGTCCGGGAGGCTTTCAACCAAATGGATGGTGTGGCGTGTTTCGGTGAAACTAGCGGCATGTATCTTTTCCCACGGTTGGGTAAACTTCCTGAGGGAACTAACGATTTCGATTACTGCATGGCACTCTTAGAAGAGACTGGCATCTGCGTGGTCAATGGCTCCGGTTTTGGTCAAAAAGAGGGTACCCACCATTTAAGGATCGCCTTTTTACCCCCCAAAGATTTATTAGCTGAAGTCTTACCCCAATGGATCGAATTCCATAACAACTACGTGGGCTGAATTGCTAAGCAATTATCCAAAAATATTTTCTTGTTCATAAATTGACACAACAACTCTCCATTTGAAAACCAAGGTTTATACTAATGGCGGAAATCCCAATGATGATATCTCGAGTGCCGCTTGGAGAAACGAAATGGAGTACAGAAGCCCTGGGCAAAGTCCCCAGGGCTTTTTTCCGTAAAACAATGGTACTTACATCAAGCACATTACTACAATACACGGCAACCCTCCACTTATCCCCCAAGGTTATATAATCAAATCAAAAATCGAATTGGAGAGTGCTAGTGTCTGAAACTATTCAAATCCGTGGTGCGCGCCTTCACAACCTTAAAAATGTCAACCTGGAGATCCCTAAAAACAAACTGGTCGTGCTAACCGGCCTCTCGGGGAGTGGAAAATCTACTTTAGCCTTTGATACTTTACACAAAGAAGGCCAACGGCAGTATCTCGAATTACTGGGGATGGTCACGGATGCAATCGGTAAACCCCCTTTTGATTCGATCCAAGGATTGTCACCTTCCATCAGCGTTGACCAACACTTTCATAATCGCAGCCCGCGTTCGACAGTGGGCACAACCACCGAGGTGTACACCTACTTGAGGGTGCTATTCGCTCGCGTGGGATACCGACCGTGTCCGACCTGTAACCATTTGGTCTCGCCACCCTATAAATTCGAAACGCCTAATTTAGAGGAACCGAGTGAAATCCAATCTGTAGACCTGGAATTTGGCGAAAGCTACCCATGCCCGTATTGTGGTGCAGCGCTACCTGAGCTTGGCATGGCACATTTTTCTTTCAACAAACCCGCCGGAGCCTGCCCGACCTGCACCGGGTTGGGCAACGTACACACCGCGAACTTATCCAAACTGATCGATGAAGAGCACAGCATTCTCGAAAAAGCCATCCATGGCTGGGATATTCATTACATCAAGCACCACACAAAAACCCTGCAAAACGCGGCCAAAACCTACGGCTTCGAGTTCAACCTGGCGATCCCAATAAAAAACTATGGGGTGGTGCAACATGATCTGTTACTTTACGGTGTCGATAGCCCCGAATTCCGCACCCATTTCCCCGATATCGAACCCCCGACCACAGTGGCCAAAGGCCGCTTTGAAGGAGTGGTCACCAACCTGCTTCGCCGCTACGCTGATACGACCAAAGACGCCAGCTACCGTCAGAAAATGGCTGATCTAGTCATCCAGCAGACTTGCCCTGATTGTGAGGGAACCCGTTTAAAGAAGGAAAGCCGCCTTGTAGAGATACAGCACACCCAAATTGTGGAAGTACAGACCTGGCCTTTAATTGATCTCGCTAAATGGTTAGATCAGCTGCCCTTAAAGTTTATCTCCGCAAGAATTGCTCATTGCCGCATCCATCCTGGACGATTTGAAGGGACGCATTCAGCGTTTGGTCGATGTCGGTATCGGCTACTTGACCCTTGAAAGAGCGACTTCCCAGCCTATCTGCAGGTGAAGCTTAACGTTTAAGACTGGCCGCTCTATTAGGGTCTGGGCTAACCGGCGTGCTTTATGTGCTCGATGAACCCACAATCGGTTTGCACCCACGCGATAACGCCCGGTTGATTCGCGTTATGCAGCAGTTGCGAGATCTGGGCAATTCCGTTCTGGTGATTGAGCACGATCTAGATGTCGTCCGTGCAGCTGACTATGTAATTGACTTTGGCCCCGGTGCAGGTCGCCTCGGCGGGATAGTGGTTGCTGCTGGAACACCGGGTGAACTCGCCAACCAAACCGGTTCGGTGACCGGCCCCTATCTCTCCGGGCAAGCGAAAATCAAAATACCTGCAACCCACCGCAATGGCAGCGGCAAATCACTGACCATTCAGGGTGCTTGTGCCCATAATTTACAAAACATCACCGTCAGCTTTCCTTTAGGAAAATTGGTTGCGGTGACAGGGGTTTCTGGGTCAGGGAAATCATCCCTACTTTTCGATATTCTCGATCGAGCTGCACGTCAGCAATTTCTACGGGGCAAGCGAAAATCCTGGAACACACGAAACCATTATAGGTTGGGACCAGATCGACAAGATCATCACCATCGATCAAACTCCCATCGGGCGCACCCCCCGCTCCAATGCCGCTACCTATACCGACGCATTCACTTCCATCCGAAAGACCTTTGCTGAAACACCCCAAGCAAAAGCAATTGGACTTAAAGCGCGGGATTTCTCCTTCAACGTACCCGGAGGACGTTGTGAAAAGTGCCAGGGAGCGGGGGTATTGAGCATCAATATGCACTTTCTCCCGGATGTAGAAGTACGCTGTCCAGCATGCCGCGGGCAGCGTTTCAAACCAGAATTATTAGAAATCAAGTTCAAGGGTGTTAACATCGCCCAGGTGCTAGAAATGACCATCGAAGAAGCGCTGCCTTTATTCACGGATGTTGCTGCAGTGAATTC
>CAWHCC010000004.1:0-442110 GCA_963827805.1 uncultured Chloroflexia bacterium | reverse complement strand
AAATAGTTTCTAGTTGTGGTGATCCTGGTTTTCAAATATCTGCCATTTTTTCGATAGATCGCTGACACCTATGACCGTGGGCATTGCATAATCGAACACTGGAGAAATCCTTGAAACAAGCTCATCAAAAAGCAGAGGCGATTTACATCTTTATCGTCGGAGCTAACAAATTAATTGGCAGCTTATTTGCCACAGTCCAAATGGTTTATTTTGCGACTCATGTTACCAATGATCCGTTTCAATTGGTGCTGATCTGGACCGTATTCCAGACATCTGTTTTGCTATTCGAAATCCCGACCGGCGTGGTCGCCGATGTGTACAGCAGGCGCTTGTCAGTCATTCTCGGATTTTTGGTAACGGGAATTGGAAATTTTCTTGTGGGTGGATTTTCAATCTATTTCTTGGTATTGGCAGGGATGGTAGTTTTAGGGATTGGTGACTTTTTCTAAGTGGTGCGCTGGAAGCCTGGATCGCAGACGAAATCGGTGAAGATCGAGTGGGATCCGTTTATATGCGCGGTTCCCAAATTTCCCAGATTGCCATATTAGCCGGTATCCCCATTGGAACGGCACTGGGAACGATTACCCTGAGCCTGCCGATGATTCTTTCGGGTATTCTTTATCTCCTATTGGGATTTATCTTGATCTGGATCATGCCAGAGGACGGCTTTCAACCCATCCCAGCGAATGAACGAAATTCCTGGCGCACATTGTTTCAAACCTTCAGAGATGGGGTTCAATTGGTGCGGGGGCGTCCGATATTAATCACCCTATTGGTGATCAGCGCGGTTGTTGGGATTTCCACCACAGGATTTGAAGGGCTGTGGACGGTCCATATGTTGGAGTACATCATCTTTCCTAAAATTGGCAACTTTGAACCGATTGTCTGGTTTGGGATCATCAATGGGGCCGTCTCAATTTTGAGTTTGATCGGCATCGAGTTTTTCCGACGGAGATTGGATGTCAGTAATCAAACTGCGATGATCCGCATGCTGATAGGAATATCCAGCATTACCGCCTTCTGCATGATCCTATTTGGGATGATTGGCAATTTCTGGCTGGCAGCCGGTGTCTACTGTTTGAGTTATGCCCTCCGGATTGCGAGCAGTCCGATCAACACTGCCTGGATGAACCAAAATGTAGAATCCAAAGTAAAAGCTACAGTTCTATCGATGAATAATCAGGTCAATTATCTGGGACGGATGACCGGCGGCCCCATCATTGGTGCGATTGGAACGGCATTCAGCCTGCCAATCGCTTTAGTCACTACAGGATTAGCACGGATTCCGATTACGATCTTATATGCCAGCGTATTGAAAAAGGAAAATAAATAAAATTATGCCAAAACATAACATCACCTTCCGTCGCTTCCAAGGGGAAACAGATTTTGCATTGATGCACGAAATACTTTTAGAAAGCAACCAAGCCGATCAAATTACTGATCCCCTGACCGAAGATGATCTTCGAAGTTGGTGTACCCCATCCAATCGTTTTGACCCTGAGAAAGACATCATCTTTACATTGGATGAAACCGGCTCAAAAATGGGTTTTAGCCGCATGACCTGGTACACCGGAAAAGATGGGGTCAGGCTGTATTGCCAGGTAAGTTTTTTGCGCTCAGCGTATCGAGGCCAAGGAATATGGTCCCAAATGGTCAAAGAAAATGACCATCGCTTACAAGAAATGTTTGCGAGTCACAAAATCGACGTTCAATGCTTTTTCCAGGGCTGGGCATCAGAAAAGGAAAGAGATTGGATTTCTGCGTTGGATGCCAACAACTACAAAGCAGTGCGCCATTTCAATAATATGATCCGTAAACTGGACGGCATCCCTGATTATGTATTGCCAACGGGTTTAGATATCCGCCCAGTGCAACCAGAGCATCTCAAAAGTATTTGGGAAGCTCAACGAGAAGTCCAAGTTGAGCTTTTTGAATTCGTGGAAGAACGCTGGAAGAATGAAACCTACCAGTCCTGGGCGGATGACTCATCACACACGCCCCATTTATGGCAGGTGGCCTGGGATGGCGATCAAGTAGCGGGAATGGTATTACCCCGAATCAACGAAAACGATAATCAGGAACTCAACCGTAAGCGAGGCTATACCGAACATATTTTTGTTCGCAAACCCTGGCGGCAGCGTGGCCTGGCCAAGGCATTGCTCGCTCGAAGTTTACAAACACTCAAAATCCAGGGGATGGAAGAAGCCGAATTAGGTGTAGATTTTGAAAATGACAGTGGAGCGTTTGAGTTCTATAAACAAATGGGTTACCAGACAGAAAGTATAGATATTTGGTTTCGCAAACCGATGAAATAATAACAGTACCAGAATAATTCCAGATATAATCCTACCGTGAGTGTTTCATTCTTCCGACGAAACTTTACGATGTGTTTGATTTTGTCTTTTATCTTTAAAGTGAGTTGAATATCTGGTCAAAGATCTGGTAAATCCGACTTAACATCCATTTCCATAATAGCCAGAAAAGGAACGCTTTGGAAACATTCGATAACTGCATCTTCGATGGCCTTATTGAACTCTTGAGTTTTTACGTTTTTTTCTCTTTTCAACAAACGTTGAAAATTATTTTTCAGTGAAAATTAGCGCTGTCAATTGATATTTGAGAAATTAATTCCCCAAGGGCCGGACCTGGCTGATCCTTGATACCAGGTATGTTTTGTTGTTCCATCAGGAATTCGCGCCATCAAAAAATCATTCAAGTTGCTGATGCCAAAACAGTCACATCATTTTCTCCCCCTAGTAGCACTCATATCATCCCCAATTTTGGCCGGTATTGCAGCGCTTCAGCCAGATGCATGGGCGCGATATTTTCATCCCCGGCTAAATCCGTAATGGTGCGCGCTAATTTCAATACCCGGTGATAGGCTCGCGCCGAAAGCGCCGCTAAAAAACAGCGAGCATCTGGTTCACCGCGAAAGCAAACTAAGGTTGCACCGCATCAGGCTTTTGCTAGTTTCATCTAGCTGGCAGTATTTACGCGCTTCGGCCGAACGTATATCGGCGTTGCAGGCCAGGTCGGTTTCGCTGAATCGCTGCCTCTGCTGCTCCCGCACCGCCTCCACCCGCGCCTGCACATTCGCTGAAGGTTCCCCTAACCGGTCATCACTGAGTTTCTCGTAATCGACGCGTTGGATGTCGATTCTGTCCAGCATCGGCCCGGAGATTCGGTTTCAGCAAGCTGAAATATTGGTAGCGCGTGATCACCGAGTTTGAGCAGGTGCATTCTTTGAGATCGCTGCCATAATAACTGCAAGGACAGGGATTTACACAATATTACATTCCTGACAAAGCATCCATTACTCTGATGTCAATTTCCAGGTATGAATAGGTAACCTCGCGATATTTTCTCTCAGGCAAACCAGATGTTATTTGGTACATCCTTAGTTCAAAGTATAATATTCGTGAAAGTAAAATATAGAATGATGCCACGATAATAGATATGATCGATATTGTCAAACTCGAAACCTTTATCTTCGCCGCCCAGAGCCTGAGCTTCTCAGAAGCAGCCAAGCAACTCAACCTTTCCCAGCCGACTGTTAGTTATCAGATCAAAGCGCTCGAAAAGGAACTGGGCGTCAGCCTATTTTCCCGTTCGGGCAGTCACCTGCAGCTTACCGAGGCAGGCCGCCTGCTGCTGCCGCGTGCCCGGCAGATTTTCCACCAATCTAACGAGATGGAAGAGCTGCTGGCTTCACTCCAGGATGGCGTTGTCGGTGAGTTACGGATCGCGTGCAGCACCACTGCAGGCAAATATATTCTACCCCAATTAGCCGCCCGCTTTTGCCAGCGATATCCGGGCATTCGGGTGCGGATTTTGCGCTGTGTTTCCGGCGATGTCACTGAACACTTGCTGGAGAACGAGGCCCACCTGGGTGTGGTCAGCTACGAAATCCGGGAAGAAAATATCGAGTATCAGGAATTTTTCGAGGATGTGATCAACCTGATCGTCCCGAACAATCACCCCTGGGCTATGCGCCGGGTGATCGAACCCGAGGAATTAATCAACGAGCCGCTCATCATACGGGAAGCAGCGTCCGGCACCCGGCGGATGCTATTATCGCAACTGGCTAAATACGATATTGGCCTGGACGATTTGAATATTTTCATGGAGTTGGGCAGTGCCGAAGCAATCGTTCGCACGGTATCGGCCGGTTATGCGGTTTCGTTTGTCTCCACCCTGGCCTCCGCCTGCCCATTGGAGCGCGGCAATGTCGTGGATGTACAGGTCAAGGGTTTTGATATGCGCCGCCAAATTTTTATGATCCGCAAGCGTTTGGAAGCCCCCCACCGGGCACAGGAAGTTTTCTGGAGTTTCGTGCATAATCCCCTCAACCTGGATGTGCTCCAACAGGCCGGAGCCTGCCAAAACCAGAAAGGAGATTGCTGAACGCAACCGCCTTTCTGGTTGAGGAGAATGCAGTATTCTTAGAATACGTAAGTCTGAGCCGCACCTTCGACATCCATCAAGAACGGCGGTGCCTTTTTGACCAGAATGCGCTCATCGCGCAAATCTGCAACATCGATGTCCTTGTTTTCGAGAGCCAACTCACAGAGCACAATCTCGCCACCTAAATCGAGGATGGTGTTGAACAATTCTACGGGATTGGGTAAACCCTTGGGGGTACCAAGTTTCTCCAACTCGCCTTTGAGCAGCCAGTTCGCGCCCGCTGGGCAGAAGAACACGTGCACTTCATTATCCAGACTCAATCCCGAGGTCGAAAAAATCAGGGTGGGCATGATATTAGCAGGGGTAGCCCCATTACAAACGATAGCCATTTTGTCAGTCATAGTAAAACTCCTCTTCAATATAATATTTTTAGAAGTTGCGCACTTCGTGAAAGTTTGGGGGTGTGTTGGAGTGGCGAAGCCAATCCAACACACCCCCGTTTCCCTCGTTCAACTGCGTAAGTCCTAATTTTTTTGAATTTCAATCTGCAGCAGCAGATGCCACAGCTGATTCTGTTTGAATTTCCTGGACCTTGGCTTTGACAGCCTGAAAATAGATCGCCAGGGGACGGTAGTACAGGTGTGCCCATTTGCCGAAAGGCACTTCCAGGATTAGCATGGGGGCCGTGAAGGCCAGATGCACAATATAGGTATAGTAGGTTGCCAAAGGTAAACCCGAAACCCTGAAAATATGCTGTAGGATGCCAGTTAGCGTCACGATCAAGAGGAGCACCGGGAAAATCCAATCACTGGGATGGGAGAATCGGTGCATCTGGCGCTCTTTTTTGATCCGGCCCCAGATGGCGCTGCCAGCCCCAAAGAGCAGCACAATGGTGCAGTAGTATCCCAGCCAGCGCTGCGGGTGGTAGATGGGATGAACTTCATCCGTTTGGAACCAGGGCAAGAAGAAAATGATCAGCACCAGCATCAAGCCATAACCGCTGGCCATCAGCATATGCGTGATCCAGGACAGACGTTTGCTCTGTTTGACCTGTTCGTCAGTTATGTCCTCGGTGCAATCGGCCCAGCGTTTCTGAGTAACGGCGTGGAGGCTCAACTGCCAGGCTTCGCTGATGTACACGGACAGCGGGATTTTGAGATCTTTATCCTGCAAGACCACCATCTGGAACATGCGCAGCACATTCCCACCGATCAAGACCAGCAGCAGCCCGGCCATTACCCAGTCGGCGATGTGGACGATTTCCACGGGAGCGAAGGTGTTCAACTCAACCTGGGATGTGACCATCGGGCCGGTCAGGAAAACGGCTAACACAACCACCAGTAAACCGACGAAGATCATTGAACCAAATTCCCAAATCTCGGAAGTGTAGAATTTTTTCGCCAGTCCCGTCCAGTCATATTGAGCCGTCAACCAGCGGCGCATCGCCATCATGGTCTCACCGGGTTCAGCCCCCTTGGGACAGGTATCCGAACAGTCGCCACAGTAGTAGCACAGCCAGGGATCGATCTTGTGGGTCAACTTCTCTTTCTGGCCGACCTGTACCATGCGGATCATATTGCGGGGGAAGGCATATTCATCGCTGGTCAAGGGGCAGATTGCCGTGCAGTTGCCGCAGTTGAAGCATTTCTCGATGCCAACGGCCCCATACTCTTTGAGTTCTTGCATAAAATTTGGGTCAATCCGAGTTGCCATATGATTATGCCTCCTGCACTTTCTTATAGAGCACATAATCGCCGCACATGCCTTCTTCGACCACAATATCGTATTTCTTGTACCCGGTTAGGTACCAGAGCACTTCATGGGTGGGCATATCAATTTCCGCCGCAATCTCTGGGACAGATTTTGCCTTTTCTCGAATGCTCTGGCAGATCAGTTTTTGAACGCGCTTCTGCTCTTTGAGCAATTCTTGGGTGTGTGCCACGGTTTCGGCATGTTCGCCCCTGTAACTGCTTGAGGATTGCGGCTCGTTTCTTGGCGGCTTCTTTCTTCGCTTGTGCAACAGCTTGTACAGTCGTCATGCTGCCACCTCCAATAATTCAGGTAAATCTAAGGTAATTGCATCGACCATGGCTTCGTACTGGGCCAGTGTCCAACCCTGAACATCCACTGCCCGATTGGGACAGGCACTCACACAATTGCCACAACCTGAGCAATTCGCCGGTGAGACTACTGCCTGCCGGACTTCGGCACCATTGACCATGATCGTTTCCACAGCGATGGCATCTTCGTATTCACAAACATCTACACAGGCCCCTATGCCGTCGCATTTTTCAAGATCAACTTTAGCGACAAAGGGATCCAATTTGACCTCACCAGCAGCCAACAACGTGGAGACTTTGGATGCCGCAGCCGATGCGGCGGCCACCGATTCTTGAATATTCATCGGGCCTTGGGCGCTTCCAGCGAGAATGACACCCGGAACAGCGGTTTCAACTGGCCGTAATTTGGGGTGGACTTCCGCCAGAAAACGATCTGCGCCGCGTGAGATTTTCAACTTTTTGACAAGATCATCGACATCACGGGGCATAAATCCCACTGCCAGAACAACCAGATCCACAGGGACTTCAAATTCTTCACCCCAGGTCAGGTGATCCTTGATTTTTACCAAGACTGGATATTCATCCCCCTCGGGTGCAGCGATAACTTCAGGGCGGTCCTCCCCATGAAAACGGAGGAAACGCACCATCTTTTCGAGGGAATCGCGATAAATTTCTTCATGGCCTCGCCCATATGTGCGGATATCCTCATACAGGCTGAAAACATTGACATCCGGGAAATGTTCCCGAAGTTCGCTTGCTAGGTGAAGGGTTGCCGTGCAGCACACCCGAGAGCAGTAATCATTAACCTGACCATCTTCCTGCGGCTCGTCGATGCCGTCAATATGGCGGCTACCCACACAATGGATAAAGGCCATATTTCGAACCGGCTGACCATTCCAGCTTAATTTGCCGCTGCCTTTGGTGAGTGCCATGTGACGGATGAACTGAGGTAATGTGACCACCTGGGACACCTCGCCGTACCCAAATTCTCCTTGACGCGGCTCGTAGGGATCAAAACCAGTTGCCAGAACCACAGCACCGACCTTCAAATTAAAGGTCTTCGGCTCATTTTTCAGGGGGATGGCTTCGCCGTTCACGGAGATCGGCTCACCATTATAATTTTTCCAGTCCACCGCAGGGGAGGCAGGATAACAACCTGGATAGGAACGATAGATCACTTTACGGTTGGTGAGCCCATAATTAAATTCGTCGGGCACTTCCTGGGTGCAGGCGGCCATGATGGCCTCGGCGTTGTCATCACTGACCCCGCGGGACTGCTGGGTAATCTGCACCTTGTAATCGCCAATATAACCTTTCACAGTAGCCAATTCGGCCCGGGTGAAAATTGTGATGCGGGGATCAGCCATTACTTTCTCAATTAGGCCGTGTAGAGCATCGCGGGCATCACAGTTGTTGGGAAAAACTTTTTCAAGTTGAGCCATGCGTCCCCCTAAAAAGGGAGATTTTTCAATCAGGGAAACGCGGATACCGCGCTGGGCTACATCCAGTGCAGTTCGTAGACCAGCAACTCCACCGCCGATCACCAGGGCATGTTTTTCCGCATTCAATACAATAGGGTCAAGGGCCGAAAGCAAACGGGCCTTCGCCAGCCCAGCAGACATTAGCCGGATGGCTTTTTCCGTCGCTAGGTCATGATTATTATGATGCACCCAGCTATCTTGCTCGCGAATGCCAACATGATTGTAAAAATAGGGGTTCAACCCGGCCCGACTAACCGTGCCGCGGAAGGTTTGCTCGTGGAGCGAGGGAGCGCAGGCTCCCACGACAACGCGATTGACACCCTTCTCTGCAATATCTTTCTCGATCAGGGCTTGACCGGCATCGGAACACATTGACATATCGGTGCGGGAAACAACCACATTCCCCATCCCCGACAGAGCCTGGGCCACTTTCTCACAGCCGACCACGTCACTGATATTGCCACCGCAGTAACAGGTGTAAACACCAATGCGGATTTCTTCGTCTTTTTTGTCTTGTTCAGGTTTATCTGACATAATTCACTCCGTCAGTCCGCGTAGGCCGGGACAGGTTCATTTTCCTGGATATAGGCAGCAGCTTCTGCCGCAGCCGCACCCGCCATCACCACGCTGTCGACAATGTCCATTGGGCCGCTAGCTGTGCCGGCAGCAAAAATGCCAGGACGATCTGTCACGCAGGGGGATAGGTTTGGCGAGGGGATGGAAACAAAACCATCGTCGCCGACTGGGACCCCATAAATGACCTGAGGATCATAGGAAGGTAGCAACCCGACGGAGAGCACCACCAAATCGTGGGTGCGTTCCTCAACGCGCGAACCTTCTTCCATGGCTTCCAGCCGCAAAACCGGGTTTTGATCCTCGTCCTCAGAGATCGAGGCAATTTTCGCATTGACAAATTCCACACCCATTGCCCGGGCATTCTGGAAGAACTGTTCGTATCCTTTGCCAAAACAGCGGATATCCATGTAATAAATGGTGATGTCCGCCAGAGGCAGTGAGCCGGAAATAAGCATGGCCTGCTTGATAGCGTACATGCAGCAAACCCGTGAGCAATATTCCACCCCCAGAGTTTCATCACGGGAACCGGCACATTGTACGTAAGCAATCGATTCGGGTTCTTTGCCGTCACCAGGGCGAATAACGCGCCCGTAGGGGCCGGTGGGAGCTAGCAAGCGCTCCATAAAAAGACCATCGATAACGTTTTTGATCTGACCGGCACCGATACTCTTTCTTGGCGTCCCGGGGTGTGATCTCGAAACCAGTCGCCAGAACCACGGAGGTGGCTTCAATTTGAAAAGCTTCCGGTTTCTGGGTGAAATCAATGGAGCCAGCCGGGCAGGCGCGCTCACATTTGCCGCAAAGGATACAGTTTTCGATATCCAGGACCGCAGTTTGGGGGACGGCCGTCGAGAACGGCACCCGTACTGACCGAGTGGCACCCAGACCCATATCAAATTCGCTGGGCAAGGTGATGGGACAGACGTATTCACACTGGCGACAGCCAGTGCAAGTATCTTCATCTACGTAACGCGGTTTCTTCAGAATTTGAACTTGAAATCCTGAACCGTTTTCGTCCACGGATTGGACTTCACAATAAGTAAATAATTGGATGTTCTCATGGTGGGCTACAGCGGACATTTTCGGGGTGGTGATACAGCTACAACAATCCAGGGTAGGAAAGACTTTACTGAGGGCGATCATCTTGCCACCGACACTGGCTTCTTTCTCCACCAGGGCCACTTGATAGCCTTGATCGGCCAGATCGAGGGCTGATTGCATCCCCGCAATCCCACCACCGACCACCAGAGCATCTACATGTATATTTTCCAAGATATTACTCCTTTCAGGTGATCAGGCTGGCTGCATTGAAGGCAGCCCCCATTTCATCTTTGACACAGCCAATCCCTTCCAACAAGCCATCCATCAATTTGACTTCTTTAAGGAAAGGTTTGGTGCAGACGGTGCAAATGGCAGCCAGTTTCAAACGGCGGGTATCAATGCCGTGCTCTTTCATCAACGGGTAAGTCTGGTTGATGAGTTGGGCCGCTCTCTCCGGTCCGCCTCTATAGGGGCTATCGGTACCGCTGTACATCACAATGATGCCGTCAATGCCCTTCTCGTAAGAATCCAAATAAAATCCCGGTGGAAATATGGAGGGGCATAAAACTGGGAGGATATAGGTATTGGAGGGATAATTGGCGTGCAATTGCCCAACCGCATCAGCACCGGCGTATCCCCCCGAGATGGTTGCTAAAATCAAGATTTTCGGTTTTTGGGTCATTAAGTTACTTTCCATACGGGGACCTCATAAAAGACCTGACGGGACTGGACCCTATCGCTTAGCGATACAAATTGCAAATTTCCCCAATTATTTAGCAGGTATTCAATACAGTCCCATCAGGCCAAGCATGCCTATTTCATGCGTTTGATGAAGAGCCGATCGTAGCCGTCGCCAACCAGATCGCCAAGATATTCGTGGCCAACTTTTTTGCACCAACGGGGCATATCGTTCTTGGTGCCAGCATCGCCGGACCAAATCTCGAGCACTTCGCCGACCTTCACGCCGCCGATGCTCTTTTTTGCTTCCAATAAGGGGCCGGGGCAAGCCATCGCCCGGGCATCAACAACTTTGGCTGCTTCAATGGTAGTTAGATCTGTCATTTCAAGTCTCCTTTGAATGTGTTTGATTATTGATCTAAAACGGTCAACATCTGTTTGCAATTTTTACCGATCTCATTGGCTGCGATCTGGTAAAAGATGGTTTGTCCATCCCGGCGCGCTTCCAAGACACCTTTATCTTTCATCAGGCGTAAATGCTGGGATGTATTCTGCAGGCTGGCCCCAATCTGTTCAGCTATTTTTCCAACCGACAAATCTTGCTGCTCTAAAGAGCGGAGAATCAAAAGCCGGGAGGGGTTGCTCAAGATTTGGTGGAGTTCTGCCTGTTCTTCGGCGAGATTTCGCTGGTTTTCTGACATGGTTACTTGCAAATTTGCTTGATTACTGAATTGCTGCATTTATAGTACAAATACATGTGACATATTAGTGGTTTTTGTCACATATTGTATAGAGATTTTTGATAGTCTACGATTAAGTTTGTTGATAGAAGTTTTGTAGTTGCGGCATAGTAACCTGGTAAAGTAGAATCTAGGTTTAAAAAAATTATGGTTTTTATGTTTTCAGTTGGGTAGGGGAAGAGTTGGAGAGAATATTTTTCTAAATAAAAATATCTAGTACCTGAAAGTTTCAAAAAAGTAAGTTAAAAACGCTGGTTGAGTAGGTGATAAGCCCGTTTGAACCTATTTCGGGCGCTAGTGCGGCCTCGATCGATCTCTGCGAGGTACTCAGCCAACGAACCGGCGGAAAGTGTCGGTTTACGAGTTATTTTTGTGAGTTAAACAAATTTCTAGGGACTGGTGTTTTGTATGGTTGTTCTTAGAATTTGGAAAATGAGATTCTGCCGCGCTCCAAAACCGAACGCCATAGCGTTCCACAATTTGAGCGCGTCCGCTGCCCAGTAGCTTTTCCAGGGCTTCGCTGACCTCTTCTTTCCCCCAGGCTTGCAAAGTCTGCTCTAATTCCGATTGGCGCATCGGATGGCGGGTGATGATCGTCAACACGGCCTCGACCACATTCTCAAACTGATTAAATTCGAAATGGCCTTCAGGGAAGTTGAAGATGCGCACTCGTTCCCCCAGTATCGCCCTGGTTCGCAGCAGTCCTTCATCATCGGCAGGCTGCACCCAGGTTTCAGCGGGCGGACGGATGGGCTGGTTGATATGTACTTTATCGGGATCAATCTGATCCAGCACCGCCGCCAGTTCCCGTAAGGCCGGTTCGGTATCGTTAGCCTCGCGCACCATCATGATTTCGACCCAGTACTTTCCCTGGTAGATGCGCCGGAACGCTGTCAAGCCGCCGATTACCTGATCGAAAGGCACACCGGGATGGGGGCGGTTGATCTTTTTGTACAGCGCGGCACTGCCAGCATCCAGGCTGGGGAGCACGGCATCTGCGGCCAGTAGATCCTGCTGCACCTCGGGGAGAAACAAGAGAGCACCATTTGTAATCACCGCCACAGGAATATCGGTCATCCCTTTTACAGCCTGAATCAAATCCCCCAAACCAGAATGCAGCGTGGGTTCGCCGGAGCCGACAAAAGTCAGCCAGTCGATTTCCCCGGGGGCGTGGGCATCTAAAACCGCGCTGAGCTGCGCCATGACAATTTCAGGATCAACATATTCTTTGCGCTCATTCGTCATCGGGCGTGAGCGGCCCAACTGGCAGTAAACGCAGTTCCAGTTGCAGGTTTTCAAAGGAATAGGGTCGATCCCTAAAGACTGCCCCAGACGCCTTGATGGTATCGGGCCGAAAACGGTTTTCATATCGTTTATATCCTTTCGAAATTACGATGAAAACAGCAATGAAGATGCCAACACCCAGGGAGATAATACTGGATCTCCTATTCTCTTTTTCAACCTCGGGAAGCAAGTGAGATGCGCCAAAATAGATGAGTGCTCCCGCAGAAACCGCGAGAAGAGCGCCTAATGCCTGGCGGTTAATCTTGCTGATGAAGGGATAGGAAATCAGTGTACCCACGGGTGTAGAAATTGCTGCCGCCAGAAAAGCGTAAATACCTAAATTTCGCCCAAAGTCATGGCAAGTTGCTGCGGGGCGAATAGAGCAGCAAAACCGGTACGCAATTCCTGGACCACAGGGTCGGCCCGATTGAGGACGATTTTCAAGAGCTGAGCCTCCGGATCAAGCAGGATCAAACCATTCATCTGGAAAACATCTCTCACCAGACGCAGCCAGCCAAATTGGGCTACTCTTGGACCCCAGTGTGCCAGCCAAGGGCGTGCCCAGACCAAGATGTTATGGGCCAAGGCTTCCAAGAGGGTCAGCATATATTGCGCTTCGAAACGTTTCTGATTGCGCTTGGAGGTTCCCCGGCCTTGTTTGTCTTCCTTGATTGCGGTTTCGACACCACCGCCTCTTTGGTCATAGAAGTGGACATAGGCCAGCAAAACAGCCCGGGGAGCGGAGGCTTTTGCGAGGGGATCACCCGTCAGTTTGAGGACTTCCGGGGAAGACAAAGTCGAGAGCAACCCACCGATACCCCACTGGCCATTGTGCTTGCGGCAGCGGACGGCAAGCCGCTTGACTGGGCGACAGTAGAGATCGGCTTCAACGGTCACCCCGCCAACTTGGCGTTCCGGACAGCCCGGATCGTTGAACCACTTCAGCACACTTTCTGCCAGGTGCTGAGTGCGCGGGCCCGAATAGTCCTTGCCAGGCAGTTGAGAGCCGCGTTTCAGGACCCAATTGAGCCCCTCCACGCTACCGCCTCCCGAAACGATCCGCCAAATGGTACGCTGACGCTTGGCTTGATCCTGATCCAGCCCCAAGGTCTTTGCGGCGGTTTCTCTCAGGGGAGGCCAGGCTTTGGTCAGTTGGGTTTTGCCATTAAAGAGCTGTTTGCTCACGATTTCCTCATCGTTTGTGGCGCTCAGATAGCCTTCGTGGCGCCCAGGCCGGTGGCGCTGTGTGGCGAAGTCGCCCTTGCTGGCAAACCCGGCTTTCTTGCCACCAGGACGACCGGTCAGAGCCACATCCAGCAACTGCCAGCTTTTGTGATAGTCATGGCCATATCCCTGGCTATGTTGGCTGTAGATCTGATCCAGGGCGGCTGGCATTGGAGACACATTTTCCTGGCTACAGGCAGCCAGCGTATCTGGCACCACCGATTGTTCAGCACCACCATGCCGCCCAAAAGCTGCTGGCCAACCCCGCTCGGCTCGCACGCGCTTGTTGATCTCTACCAGGCCATGTGCTCCAGACAGAATGGCAATCGCTGCATCCATCAATTTCTCGGTCGGTGTGTATCTGATCGTCTTCTGTGCAATTTTGACTTGCTCGGTGAGCGGTGCGAACAATTTCTTCGCGCTTACTTTCACGCCCCGCGTGGCCAGTGTCGCTCGTGCAGAGAAATGCTGCTTGCCCTCTTCGCTAATAATGATAGACTTGTTCCTGGTGATAGGCCTCCTGTATCCGATTGTGGTGATTTGATCCAGTTAAGCCTATCACTATTTTCTTTTGTCTGCGCCCGACCTCTGCATCTTGACCCTATTTCGGGCGAAATTTAGGTAAATAGCAGCTTTCCTCCGAGAAAAGCCTACGCGCTCTAATAACAGGAAAGTGACGATCCCCTCGGGGAATTCATGCAGAATTATGCCAATCGCAGAAAGCGCGCCAGTGAAGATACTTACATTGAAAGTCACAGAATAAATGATCCCATCGATAAGAGAGTGAAGACCGATCCCTACCATTGGGATGATCCCAATTGAAAGATTGGCACATTCACGATTGTGGCAGACAAAAATATTAAGGAACCGATTGATAATATAAAGCCCCATGAAACCAACCAAAAGGTATATAGGTGCAGCCTCGCTCATATTGAAAGATCTGGGGATCATGTGGATCAACGAAACAGAAATAAGCACGCCAGCAGCAAAGCTTATGAAATAAACAACATTCTGGTTGCCCCACTCTTCAAATTTACTAATGATATAGATACCAATCGTCGTGACGAAACATGCCAGGGCACTGGCTAAGACTACTGCTCCAAATGTATTTATGTACATTGGCATATCCCTATCTTGCTAACACTTTTCATAGGATTACTATAAGTGTGCTTATTTGTCTGCTGAAAAACGATCGTGTTAGGTGGTTAAAGCCAAATAATTCCTTATCTCATTAGGGACACCTAACAGATACCAGACGCACACCCGCCCGGTGAATTTGCCGGAAATTCGCACCCTGCCGCACTGCGGCCAGCACGCCATCCACATCCACAACTATCGAGCCGCAGAGGATATCGACACCTTGCTCGAACAGAATCGGATCCAGCGGCACACTCGGACCTAGCAGGATCACCAGCGCATCGGAAGAACACAGGCTCAATAAAACATCCAGTGTATGGTTGAGCAGTGTCATCCCGGTTATCGCCACCACCTGTGTTTGCAGGAGTACCTCGGTTGCGGCAGAAATTGGGAGATCGCCAGGCTGGGGATCCAGCTCCAAAACCGTGAGCTTGCCTACTTTGGCTCGTAAACGCTCCACAAAGGGAAAATGCCCGATTAGCGCCACAGATTGTTTGGCACCATGCGAAGCGATCACATCCTCGGCGTTGAGATCGACCCAGGAAGCGGGCTGGTGCGGCAATAAGGCGTTTATGGCAGCCATGCCGACACTTACCAGGGTGGGCTGTTCTGATTGGGTTAGGGCAGCCAGCTCTAAACCTGTCAGTGATTCCAGGCTCCCGGCTTGGGTCACCGTCGGGACGCCATGCTGATGCACCCCTCTAAGTGTGGAAGCTAGGCCGCAGTGTAGTTCACCATCCACATCCATAACAACCGCGGTCCAATGTAGGCCAATGCAAACCTGACGCGGCCTGCCATCCGGCAGGCCGTCAACGATTTTTGCCAGTAAGTTTTGATTGGATTTCACTGAAATTTCTAGTGACCGTGTTCAACGCTTTCTTTACAGGGAGCGGCGCCTTGCAATTCGCCGCCCAAGTAGCTTTCCAGGGCTGAGCGCACCGTCCCGGTCGCACCGGTGGCGGCTTTGATGCCATATTGATCAAAGAACTGGATAGCACGCCCACCCATACCGCCGCTGAGCATCACATCGGCTTTCTGCTCTTTGATAAAAGCGGGGACTTGCCCGGGTTGGTGGCCGTTATAGTAAGGGTTAGCAATCACTTCTACCGCTTTGAACTCGGTACCTTCTACATCCACAAGGGCAAAAAACGGGCAGCGCCCAAAGTGATGTGCAACGACACTTTCTAGTTCATCATTAGTTTCAATAGATACTGCGATTTTCATTTTATTTCTCCTTGAATTGGACTTGAAAGGTTTACCCCGTAAGGGGTGCCTTCCAGGCCTTGATTAATCCGCATTGATCAGTTTGGTTAGTTCTTCCGCGGCCACATAGCCGGTAACTTCGATTTGCTGAGCAGTCACACCGGGGACCGTGGCAACGGCTTGCTTGATTTGCTGCACTAAATAAACCGCAATTGGGCACAGCGGCGAGGAGGGCTGGAAGGTATAACTTACCTGCCCATCTTGATTGACTTTGAGATTTTCGACCAGTCGCATGCGTACCACGTCGGCCCCGGTTTCAGGGTCGATGACGGTTTTTAACTGGGCGAGAATAGTATCTTGAAGATTGCTCATGAACGTATCTCCAAAACTGAACAGACGTTCATCCAAACATCCTGCAAAGCCTGGCTGGCAGGGGCTGTAGGTTTGTAAGCCGTCACTGGCTGCCCCTGCACCATTGCTTCCGTCACGCTGAGGTCAAAGGGGATCTGGCCGATCACTTCAATGTCTTCATCCTGGCAAAAAGATTCGATCTGTGCGGCACCTTCCGGGTAGATATCAGCTTTGTTGATGCAGACCAGGGTCTTCACGCCAAAATGGGCAGTGGTTTGCAGCACCCGCTGCATATCGTGCACACCCGCTGCTGTCGGTTCAGCGACGATCAGAGCCAGATCAGCGCCTGAGACCGCCGAGATCACCGAGCAGCCGATTCCGGGCGGGCCGTCGACCAGCACCAGCGGGATGGTTTTATCCATCGCCAACAGACGGGAATTTTGTTTAACCATTGTCACCAGCTTGCCGGAGTTTTCTTGCGCCGGGGTCAACGCGGCATGGAACAGGGCGCCGTAGCGGCTTTGGGAGCGGAACCACGCCCCAGCCATTTGCGGCTGCATTGTGATGGCTTCTTCGGGACATTGATAGACACAGGCCGCGCAGCCGTCACAGGCAATGTGGTCAACAATGGGTATATCGGTCGATTGGTAAATCGGAAGTTGGTTGGCAACCAGACGGCGAAACGCAGGCTGGTCGGCGGTGCCAAGTGCGTCGAAGCGGCAAACGGCGATGCAGGTGCCACAGCCGCCACAAAGCTGCGGATCGATCTGGGCTACCTGCCCACCCCAAAAGTCGGTGCGGATTTCCATTTCGGGAGCCAGTACCAGTTCTAGGTTGGCGGCATCCACATCGGCATCCGCCAAAACCGCGGGAATGGGATTTTCTCCCTCTGCTGCCAGATGGGCAAACGCCGCCGTCACACTGGTTTTCCCCGTGCCGCCCTTGCCACTGAGGATCACAAGTTGTTTCATGGCACCACCTCCGCGGCAATCTGGGTATACATTTCCTGAAAATGCGTTTGCAATTCAGGTCGAATTTCGATCAGCGGTTTTCCCTGGGCGATCCCGGCACCGATTTTGCGGTCCAGCGGGATGCGCATCAGGATGGGGATACCAGCTTCCTGGCAGAATGCTTCCACTTGCGTGTCACCGACGCCCTCGCGATTGATCACCACCCCGAGGGGAATTTCTAACTCGGCCCCGAGTTGCACGGCCAATTTTAGATCGTGGAGGCCAAACGGGGTGGGTTCGGTGACCAGCAGGAGAAAATCAGCCCCTCGGATCGATTCGACCACCGGACAGGAAGTGCCAGGGGGCGAATCCCAAATCGAGATGCTGCCGGCTTGGGGGGGCTGCCATTTTTTGAGCTGGTGAATGACCGGCACGGACATCGGCTCACCGACATCCAGCAAACCGCGGGCGAACTGCAAACCCTGGGGTGTGCCGCCCGCATCGAGAATGCCCAGTTTTTCAGGGATTTCGGTGATCCCGTCTTCAGGACATTCCAGGGTGCAACTGCCGCAGCCGTGGCAGAGTTCGGGGAAAACCAGGGTTTTGCCGCCCAGCACCACAATCGCGTGATACTGGCAGACCTCCGCACAACGGCCGCAACCGCTGCATTTCTCAGCATCCACCCGGGGAATCAGCCGCTCGACAGCTTTCGTTTGACGGAACTCAGGCTGTAAGAAAAGATGGGCGTTGGGGGCTTCGACGTCGCAATCGAGGAAGGAAATTTCCTGGCCCTGCGCGGCCAACGAGAGCGCCAGGCTGGTCGCAACTGTGGTCTTGCCGGTGCCGCCTTTGCCGCTGGCAACTGCAATAATCATTGTGTCTGGGTTTCCTTATCCGTGAAAGCCGGGACCGCTGGATTTGCCGATCTGCTCTAACTGGCCGGCGAGATATTGTTGCAAAATCTCGCTCACGGTACCGCTGGTCGCGATATAGGCTTTGACATCGGCGGCTTCGAGGGCGGTGAAGGCGCTTGGGCCATAACGGCCACTGATGACCACTTCGGCACCCTGATTGGCAATGAACTGCACGGCCTGGGGGCCAGCGCCGCCGCGGGCATCCGCGGCAGGATTCGCGAGTGCGGACCACGCCTGGGTTTCGCTGTCATAGCACATAAAATATGCCGCCCGGCCAAAACGCGGGTTGAAGGGTTGATCGGTTTTGTTACTGCTGGTTGTGATGATGATTTTCATATTTTTTCCTTAGGAGGAGATTGGGAGCCGGAGACCAGAGGTTAGGGATTTGGGATCAAGGAAGTTTCATTCCCTATTCTGTATTCTCCATTCTCAACGCCCCAGTTTGTTAAGTTTATCCAGAATTTGTTGTAATGCGCCGCCCAAGGATTGATCCTCGACAGCATTAGAACGGTTACGCCAACCGCGTCCACGTCCATTGCCAAAGCCACGGCCAAGTCCTCGCTCACGTCGGCCGGACAGATAACCGGGTTGATCGTTATCGGCACAATAGCCGCGTCCAAATCCTGTTTTGGGGCCACCACCATCGGGGCCGGTTTTATCGCCACCTGGCATTTTACACACTCCTTTTTGTTCCTTGAATTGATAACCTCACGTTGTCGCGAGTTTTACTGCGAGCAGCACGGGGGAAATTGCTTCAGTGGTGAAACAGCTACTAAGAAAATTCACACTATGTCAGCGCGAGCCGCCACTTTTTTTCGGCGCAGCACTCTCCTGGTTGAAGGTGAGATTGCCGCACTCCGCGGCGCGGCGTTCGCAATGACGTCTAATAAAATATTTCTACCTAGTTGAGTAACGCCCAATGCGATGGGGTGTATCTCGCAATAACGTTTATGCGAGAGCGTGTTCAAAACTTTGCTGACCACTATCAATTTGTCAATCGTTCAATTTCGAAAACGGATGAGCGGATTTCTCGGATTTTTTCGTGTGCATTCGTGCTATCCGTCCAATCTGTGTTCGAAAGCGTTTGCGCGGTTCAAAATATTTTCTAAATTTCATACTGGAACAGCGTCCATTATTTCAGTTCAACTTCGATTTGCTCGTAAGCTGCAATCAGGGCATCAATCTCATCGCGGGTGCGGCGCAAATCCGCTACCCAAAGCTGGAGATAATCTTCACCTTCTTGCGTAATCTGGTACACTCGCCGCTTGGGACCTTGACTTTCCGTATCCCAACGGGAGGTTACCCATCCGCCGGATTCCATTTCTCGCAAAGCACGGTAGATCAGGCTGGGGTCAAAGCGCTCCGGGTTGAAGCCAAACTCATCCAACTCATCCAGCAACCGGTAGCCATGTGCCTCGCCGCGGGTCAGCATCAACAGCAGGCAGGGCTGTAAAAAACTCATCACGCGTTGGCGACGGCCGCGACCGCGACCATGTCCTCTGGGCATTTTTCAATCCTTTGAAATTTTTATGTTACAAATTAACGATACTCCCCTATAGACTTTTTGTCAATAGATAAATGTTACATAAGGCCAGTTGTACATAATATAAGTGACGATTTGAATTTGGAAATCGGGGTGTTGTTTTCTTTTTTCACATATCACCTTTTGGAATATAGCAACTATAATCTGAGGATTGAGCCTCAAAAAATTACATCATCCCTGGCTTGGGACGGTACTGCAACGCCTCTGCCAGATGCGTGGGCGCGATATTTTCATCCCCGGCTAAATCCGCAATGGTGCGCGCTAATTTCAATACCAGGTGTGATAGGCTCGCGCCGAAAGCGCCGCTAAAAAACAGCGAGCATCTGATTCATCGCGAAAGCAAACGAAGGTTGCACCGCATCAGGAAGTTGCTGGTCTTGTCTAGCTGGCAGTATTCGCGCACTTCGGCTGGACGTATATCGGCGTTGCAGGCGAAGTCGGTTTCGCTGAATCGCTACCTCTGCCGCTTCCTCGCTGCCTCCACCCGCGCCTGCACATTCGCTGAAGGTTCCCCTAACCGGTCATCACTGAGTTTTTCGTAATCGAAGCGTGGCACTTCGATATGGTGGATATCGATTCTGTCTAATATCGGCCCGGAGATTCGGTTTCAGCTACAGCAACAATATCGTAATGTATCCGTAAAAACAAAAAAATGTTGCTTTTCAGTGTAAAGGAAGCTGATAAGAGAAAAAATCTTTCATTTCACACCCCCATACTCAATATAATGTGGTACGTTAGTACTCTTGTTGGTAGGAATACTAACAAGATCGCATTTCAGATTCACAACATATTGCCATCATCCTATCATTAACTTTTTTTTATTTTCGTTTTCATATATATTTTGCTTAAGCATTTAAAGGAGATTTGGTAGTGTGGTAGCGTAGCTACGCTACCACACTACCAAATCTCCTCGTTCAACTGACCTGCCATTCGGGGGTACCATACTTTGAGATAGTTCAACCTGCTTGTGAAAAGTCAGCCCCAGCACAACAACTGTTGTGCTGGGGCTGGCGGCTTGTAATCGAGTGAACTAAGTGGTCGGATGATATTGTAATGCTGACGCCACATTTCGACCAATACTTAACCATCCTTGATGGAGTAAAAAAATCCTACTGGATAACAATTCGTCTCTCACTGTTTTTATTCTGGGTGAGCAATCGCCGTTTCTGCCTTCGCCATTCCTGTTTTTGTCTTGCCCCACAAATCAATCGCAACCGGAATAAAAGAAACAACCCATAACATATAAGCGGTACCATGCAGCAAACCGCGGATGGGCTGGATGAGAATACTGGCCCATAAGAATATCGCTCCCAAATTTACCAGCCAAAAACTAAGCCAGGTACCGCCCAATTCAGCACTTTCTTCATCAAGGAAGAAACGAGAGAAGAAATAAGGAACGATCGCATAACCAAATTGCAGCAACCAGCCATAAATCAGCGCTTGCGGGGTGGTCGCTTCCAATAATTTAGCCGGTAGCAGGCTTTCGATACCAAATATGACGAATGGCGCCATTGATAAGGGGGCGAACAGCCAGAAGTAGGAGACCAGCATTTGGGCCATCCCAGGTGTCCAGGCCGGTTTGTCGCCGCGCAATGGTTTGATGGCGATGATCAGCAGCCAGATATTTGCCGAGGTGTGCAAAACGGCGCCAACTGCGGCCAGAGTCAAACTCGAAAACCAAGGACTTAAGATCAGGGCCAGAGCGCCTAGGGTCATCATCCAGAAGATCGGAGTGATGGCTTGGGGGTTGGACAAGGTCCGCTTGGCCCATTTGGGGTACAGGTCCACGAAAAACCCCACAAAAACAAGCGACATAAAGCCCCAGTTATTGGCATGAATATGCACTTCCCCGGCATCACCCACAATGCCCAGCGGTCCCGACCAATTGGTAAACATGCCCGTACCTACAAGGATGCCGATCAGAAAATAGACCAGACCGGCGATGTAAAACTTGCGGCCATCGGTGATCGTCAATGCTTTTTTGGATTGAGCCCGAATGTTGGACATTTGGATCAGCAGCAGGGTCGTGGCCGTGAAGACCAACGTGCCCCCAGCAATAATCGGGATACTGCTTACCAAGGGAATGCCGATCAACAGCCAGACAATTCCCACATTCAGCGCGAGCCAGATATCCCAGCGCATTTTGGGGCGCGGCAGGCCGTGATGTTTGGCGGACAGGATGGGCAAGGCCCCGAAAAGGAGTTGGGTGAGGATGCCCAGGGTGATGAAATGGACGCGCAGCCATACCATGCCATTAAACCAGGGCATTATTTGCCAGCTTGAGAAGGATGCTGCTAATGCGGCCAGAATGGCGACGAAGAAGTATAAAAAAGTCATTACCAGATATGCGATCATTAAGTTATTCCTATTGTCCTTGCGTAACGGCTGCTGGTTGTGCTTGCTTGTTTTTGTTACGCCTTCGTTTTGCGATATAGGGTATCAGGTAAAGATACGCGCCACTAATCGCGAGCAACAGCATCAAGATGGACTGGAATTGCTCGACCTGTGGGGGCAAATGCGCGGCACCTGCACCAGTAAATTTTGAAATCACGGCCAGCGGAATCAGAATAAGCGTGGGTATGGCGATCCAGCGATGGAATTTGCGGCTCCATTTGTTAAACCACTTCATAGAATACCTCCAGGTATTTGTTCGACGCGTTTGCTCTAAATAAAGAGTTTGCGTTTTGATTACGAGCTTAAGCTTCTTTTTAGTTGAATGAACAATAAAACTAAGATAATGGCCCAGACGGTCAACCTGACGGTCATGGCTACAATGCTATCTGGGGCCACGACATCGCGGTAGGCAGTTTGCAAAATCACCATCACCGCGGCATGCAAACTAAAGATTGTGAGGGCAGCTGGCAGAGCCAACTTGTTGTTTTTCCAGATGAGGACCGCGGTGAAGAAAACCGAAAGGAGCCCAATCGAAAAGTTGTAGATCGGTAACCAACCGATAACGTAGTAATCAGGGATTTTGCCTAACAACACCTGGCCTCCGGCAAATATAGCCATAGCACCGATGATAAATGCCAGAGTCGAAGCAATTTTGGATAGTTTTGATGCCATTTTTTATCTCCTGGGCGTTATAGATATCGCTCTAAGCAAAAACCTACACCTCGATTTGTAGAATTTCTACGACTTTTGTCAAGCTTGTGGGAAAATGATCTCGAACGGGCGTGAAATGGCCTGTTTGGGGCACGAGAGTTCACAAAGGCCGTGATATTGACAATGGTCTGGTCGAGTTACAACCGCAATCCCATTGTGGAGCGCCAGTGCGTTGGTGGGGCAAATCCGCACACAAATCCCACAACCGTCACAAAGTGCGGGATTGATTTGGGGTACCGGTTGCCGATCTAAAGCGGACGTTGACATGGCTCTTAGCAAAGTGCCTTTATTATTTTCCGTTGCTTTGCACCAGGGACACAGGATGGATGCAGGCAGGGGTGACCAAAGCGAGCGCTTTCGATAAGAAAAAGAATCGCTCAAGATATGAACAAGCATATACCTTGAGCGATTCTTTCTCCACGACTTTTGTCGAATTTTAGATTATTGGATTTGAGCGATCTTTTCTAAGTCCTCACGTTTGATGATTTGGATTTGATGACGAGCAACTTGAATGATCCCTTGATCGGCCAGCTTCCGTAGCGCCCGGTTGAGAACATCGGGGACCGTGCCCAACCGAGCGGCCATTTCTGCCTGGGTGGCCCAGCGGCGGCGCGGCAAAGTCTCATCCCGGGAATGTTCCAATAAAAGCCGAGCCAGGCGGGATTCTACACTTCGCAGGGATAGGTCTTCGACCAGTTCAATCAGGTGGGTCACCCGGCCAGCCAATTCTTGGATGACTAGTCGAGCCAGGGATGGATTTTTATCTAATAACCGCAGTATGGCATCCCGCGGCACTGCCCAGACCACAGCATCTTCCAGGGCCTCGACACTGGCCTGGTTGGGTGCCCCCGTAAAAATACTCACCACGTTGAAATTATCACCAGGTCCCAGGGTTTGAAGCACCTGCTCACGTCCCTCGAGGGAGATTTTGACCACTTTCAGCCAGCCAGATTCAACAATATAAAGCCCCAAGCAAGGCTCGCCTTCGGTCAGAACAATTTGGTCAGGACCGTATGATCGGTGTATCGTTGTTTGGGCAATTTCATCAATTGTATTCTTGTCTAACCCGGCAAAATAGGAAACTGAACTTAGAATTTGCAGGGCTTTAGAAGAACTAATTTTTCGATCCATTCACCACCTCGTGCTGCGGAGTATCTCAACTTATGAGCTTCAACAATTCTCGCCGACCCGCTCTCCCGAATTGTTGAGAAATGCTACTATACCATCACATTCACCTGTGTCGAAATCCGACTAAAGTCTGAGACTTTACCCAGATCAGAGGGTATATTGAATAAAAAATTCGTATTCAGGAGCAACAAAATGACGGACACTTTATATTTTCCAGATTGCAAAGACTCAATTTCAGTTTCAGATGAGGGGCCGGTTCCCCAGGTTCTATTTGAAGAAGGGGAGATCAAGCTCGTAGTAGCTGGTTTGAAAGCCGGGCAATCCATTCCGCCCCACGAAGAATCACTGGGAATTTATCATTTTCTCACAGGGCATGGGATAATGACGGTGGATGGAGTCCAATTCGACGTAAAAACAGGGACCACCATCATCGCTCCCAAAGGTTCAGTTCGTGGTATTTCTGCCCAGACAGACCTGTCTTTTCTGGGAACTCGCATCACCCCATGTCCTCAAGATGGAGATTAAGCTTTTGAAGGTGAGTGCGATCAAAATTAAGTAACGAGCTTGCATCAACGTCAGCAATAATTGAACTGCCCAGTTTAACTATTGCTGACGGCTAAATTTGGTAAACCGCTATCAACTCCTGCTACTAATTATTAACGCCTGGTGTTTCACTCACGTATCGCTATCTTTCAAAATCAACTGCTCTAATGCGGTCTGATCTTGAAGGGTTATGCTGGCTTGATTGACACTCAAAAATCCATCGGTTTTCAAATTGATACATGATCCGACAAATTACTTCTGGGGAGGTGGCGATCATAGCAGCCATCTCTTCGAGGGTTAAATCACGCTGTACTGTAGGGCTTTCGGCATTAGCGTAAGATTTGTGCAAATGTAGGCCGACATGCAAAAATCGGCGAAAAAATAGAACTTTTCCAAACCAATATGCTGGGCTAAGCTACGAGGCAACCCAATTTGGAGCGAGGTTGCCATTATGGAACAAGAGCCAAGCCAAAACACGATTCAGACCGATCATGCGATGTTGGTTGTTTGGGGCCAGTTTGCCCATTGTCTGGGCCTGGTCCAAGCCATCGAGCAGATTAGCCTGTCACAGAAGACCGTTGAACATAGTCCCCAAGGTAAAGTGCTGGAATTTCTGGTGGCCATATTGGGTGGTCTGGAATACCTGAAAGACATCAGCCTATCCGCCCGGCCTCTGGATAAAGATCTGGCGGTGGCACAGGCCTGGGGTCAGGCATCTTGGGCCGATCATAGTGGTGTCAGTCGCACGCTGTCCAGTCTCACGGATGAGGAAGTCGGGCAGATTGCTGCGATCCTGGAGCGCTTGAGCCAGCCTTTCATCGATCAAGAAGTCGAAGTCGGATTGACTAACGGGCCACTGATCCTGGATGGCGATCTGACACCCCGCCCGGTCTCAAACGGGAGCTGGACCTATCCGGAGGCGGAATACGGGCACCTGAACGACCGGCTGCAGTTGGGCTACCAGGCGGCGATTGTTTCGCTAATCAGCCCGACCTATGGCCGTATGGGACTTTCCGCTCGTCAGCATTCCGGCAAAACCGTCTCAGCTACCCAGGCTGAAGAACTGGCCCTGGAAGCGGAACGCCGATTGGGACGCCGTCCGCGGCGGCGCATCGATCTCCTGGCTGAGCGCCTCAACCAGATGCTGCCAGAAGGTCAAAAGCGCTCCGGGAAAGTCGCCGAGGCACAACCAGGTTTGGCGAAAGCACAGGCAGCCTGGGCTGAAGTAACGGACCAACTCGCCCAAGCAGCGCAGGAATTGAGCGCCTTGGCAGCCATCTATACAGAAAAGCAACGGATGGAACGACCACACAGTGCTCTATCCAAAGCCAGGCAGCGAGTGGCGATGTACCAACGGCGACTAGAACGGCGCAGACACTCGCTGGCTAAGGCCCAGCAATGGGTGACCCGCCAGCAAGACAACTACTGCACCTGGGAAACCTGCCAAACCGCACTGCAAGGACGTCTGCAGCGCTTTCAAGCTGAGAATGCCACCAATCCGGCTCCGATTGAGGCCATCTTTCGCCTGGATGCTGGTTTTGGTACCCAGGAAAATCTGGCGCTCTGGATCGAAATGGGCTATGACCTCTACTCCAAGCCGTATGGCCACTGGCTTTCCGGCTTGTTGGTGGATAAAAGCACCGACTTACAAGATTGGCAGCGGGTCGGCGCTAAGGCCGCCATGAAAACTTGGATAGCACTTCCTTGGCCGGATTTCCCTTACCCACTCGACCTGAGCGCGGTCCGCTTCTGGCAGGGCGATGGCTACCGCAACTCAGCCCTGCTCCATTTCGGTCAACAGGAGGTCAACGCAGATTTGCCAACCTGGTTTCAGGACTACAACACCCGTCAGATGATTGAAGCTGGCAACAAGGAAGCCAAACAGGTCTTTGAAATTCGGCATCTCAAAGTCCGTTCTCGCCCGGCTTTGCATCTCCCGGAACACTTCGCCCTGTTTGCCGCTAACTTCGTGCGCTTTGCAGCCCTCTGGTTAGCGCAACAATGTCCCCAGGTGCCAGATGGCTGGAAAAACAGTGCCCAGTTGCAGGTAAAAACCAGGTCAAAGTCGGCGCTCACGCTCCCGCTCTGGTGGAGTGGCTCGGTCAGGATTGTTTGGTAAGGTTCGAAGACCGGTCCGTCTTTGCTGGACGGTCTTTCACGGTTCGCAGGCAGCTGGCCATCCAGCTAACCCTGCCTTGGAAATTTGTCTTTTTTCAACGTTTTGAGCATCTCGCTCTCGATTTGCACAAAACTTGTTCGCATTCAACAACCCTCCTAGAGGGCAGTCGGGTGCGTTTGGGAGTAAACTATCCTGTAGGATAGAGAACGGGAACGTTTACTCCGGGTGTGAGACGTTTGGGCCAGCCGGTTTAGCGTAAGAGATATTTGTAAAAAGCTCGAAAACTTGTTTGGCTGCCCGTTCGGATCCTCTAACCTGGGAGGCTTGGAAGAGTCAGCCCGTGTCCGTGTGTGAAGCTCTGCCCACAAATCAACGCACCCGACTGATTCCATGATGACGGAGGTGTTGAAATGGAAAATAAAGAAATAAGGTTCATTGGACTGGATATCCATAAAGCATATTTTGTTGCAGTGGGTGTCAACGCTCAGCGCGAAGTGGTCTTCGGACCGCGGAAGGTCTCGGTCTATCAGCTAGAGAGCTGGGCAGAGAAGCATCTCAAACCGGAAGATGCTGTGGTGTTGGAAGTGACTACCAATTCTTACCTGTTCCACGATGTCATTCAGCCCTATGTTGGTTCAGTTACAGTAGTTCACCCGCCACAAGTTAGCCTGGTGACGCATGTTGCTGTCAAGACAGACAAGAAGGCAGCTCTGGCCCTGGCACAACTGCATGCCGTGGGTCTGCTGACCGGTATCTGGATTCCACCACAGAAAGTCCGCGATCTGCATGCGTTGATCGCTCAGCGCGGAAAAATGGTTCGTCTCTCAACGATAGCTAAGAACCGCTTGCACGCTGTGTGGCAACGCATGCACCTGAGATTGCCAGAGAAACCCTTTGCGAGCCAACAGCGCAGTTGGGGGGAGAGTCTGCCACTCACTGAGATTGAACTGATACGCGTACGCTCCGACCTGGATACGCTTGAGTTTGCCCGCAAACAACGAGCGCATATTGAAGATTACTTGCAGCGGGAAAGCGCCCGTGATGAGCACATCCCTTTGCTGGTCCAACTCCCAGGGGTGGCCGGGCTGACGGCGATCACCATCCTGGCTGCGATCGGCGACATCTCTCGTTTCGAGAATGCCAAGAAGTTGGTTGGCTATGCCGGGCTGGGGAGCCGCGTGCATGCCAGTGGCAACACCCACACCACTGGCCGCATCACCAAAGCGGGTCGGCGCGATCTGCGCCGTGCAATGGTCAAGGCCGCCAACCACGCCGTTGAATCCCACCCCTACTGGAAGAAGGAACGCACCCGGTTGGAAGCGCGCATGGGACGTTCCAAAGCGGTCGTGGCTATTGCTCGCAAGCTGCTGGTCACAGTGTGGCATGTGCTCACCAAAGAGCAGGCGGATCGTTTTACAGAACCGCAGGGCGTGGCGCGCGCCTTGATTGCACACGCTGATCGGGTGGGTGTAAAAAATCTGCCCTCTGGGCAATCAGCGCCCGGTTTCGTCCGGGAACAATTGGACCGGTTGAACATTGGACAAGATATAAAAACTGTTCCCTGGGGTTCCGAGCACCGCAATCTACCGCCCTCACAACTGCTACTCAAAAAAGGGTGAGCGGTGTCCCAAGCAGGTTGGCGCTCCTGAAAACAGGATCAATTCCGGACGCCCCGGGAGATTGACCTGATCCCGGTATTTGGAAACGGGCTCACCGCTCGATGCCATTATATCCCTGATTGAACGTTTCATCAAAAAAAGATGAAGCGCTCAGGAGATATTTGTGTGTTCATCCAGCCAAACCGCTTTTCGCGGGCGATTTTCTTCCCTGCGGCCACCCCATAAAGGGTGCTGCACTACGCTCCGCATCCCTGCGGGACGGCTCCGTTGCTACTCCGCCGCCCTTGATTGGGCCCCGGCCTCCGGAAAGTGCTCCCGCATAGGAAAGCGGTTCAGCTCATTCTGTTTACCCGGCATTCTTGCTAGTGGATAGCAAGAATGCGTAAAGCAATTTCACCCTCTTGACACGTTGTTGAGTCCGTACGCTAAAGAAGGGTTTGTGCAAAACAATAAAGCAGACAAGATTAGGCCAAGGATTGTTACACGGCGTTTTTCAATCCGGTCGATAAATAGTGCTGCTAGAAGAAGGCCGACAAACTCTGCGGCCCCAATATATGTCCCCATCACACCAATCTCGATAAACCTAAAACCAAAGTCTTCGTTCAGCTATAAAGCCCAAGACATCATAAACAAAATAAAAATCAACAGCAAAAGACCTGAGACAATTATGGATACAAAATATGAGGTTTACAAATCAATTTCCACATTTTTGGTTGGATGGTTTCTGTCTCAGTTCGAGTTTGGGTTTTTGGCAGCCGAATCCCAATCACGAGCGCTGCAATGAGACTCAAAATGGCTAAACTAAAAATTGGCACCTGCCACCCGAAAACCTTTAGCATCCATCCAACAATGGGAAGACCGATTATTCCAGCACTGGAAAATGAAGTATCGACCGCAGCAAGCGCTCTACCGCTCCGCTCATAACAAACTTGATCACTAATATATGCTTTTTGAACGGTCAAATAGGCTGTAGTGCTCAAACTGATCAGCAACATTGGGATTACACTCCACCATCCAGATGACATTCCCAAACCCACCAACCCAAATCCTCATAAAATTAGAGCCATTACCATCACTAATCGTCTGCCATATCTGTCACCTAAAATTCCAACAGCTGGGCTAATTAATCCAGTTAAGGAGCGTAAGGCAAATAACCAACTAAATGCAGTAATCGTCAATCCCAACCCAGATGATAACTGGGGGATGAATGGAATGAGAAACATCAGGGTAATCAATTCAACGCCGAGGCCAAAGAAGTCAGTAGTCCGGTTGTAAAAGTGCTTGGTCTTCATGTATTTTTCATACTCATTTTCAGGATGATGTTCCAGCTTTACCAGATTTCCTATAACAGATTGCGAAAGCAATAAATTACGGAAAATGTAATCGTAATCGTTCAGTTGGTAATCGGCAGTAAGGAAGGAACGGGCTGGCCAGGCGTGCAGGCCTGGGTCAAGAAATCCAGGACATCACGGTTTTGCTGTCGTAGAGAGATGACAACGGTCAGAATGCGCTCAACGAATCTACTACCCTGAACACTTTGAGTGCCAAAACTGCGGCGACGCCAAATCACACCTCGCCGTAAAGCTCGTTCAGCAGCGTTATTAGTGGGCTCAACGCCATCCTGCAATACAAATGTCCACCAGGCAGGTTCAACTTTCAAGATATTTTGGCAGGTCTTACGAGTTTTTTGATGCGCAACATGAGTACCGATCTGTAACAGGCAATGGATATCTTTCTGAATAGGCTGCATGGCGATCTGGAAGTCGGAGCGCGACAGCGTACCATCCCGGATGCGATGCCACAAATCAAAGAACCTCCGGACTTCTGCCAACAACAAGCGGCCAATAATCTTTGATTCGCCGCCCCGATCAACCAGGGCTTGAAAATCACGTTTCAGGTGTGCCCAACAAACTTGGCGTTTTTCGGGATCAATCCAGTTGTATGCGCTGTATCGATCTGAACCGACGATACCATCATAATCGCTTCCCCCCCAATTGTTGAGCACCTTTTGAGCCTCTGGTCTTGAACAAACGAAAGATGGTCACCTGTGGTGTACGGCCAACCCACAACCAGATTTTCTGGTTCAACTCATGCCAACTGGTCTCATCCAGGTTGATGGTTGGTTGTTCTTGAACATAGTCAGATACTGCTTGCACTGGTTTTTCCAACACTGTGCTAACACAGCGTTCTTGGGCTGGAACACTTCCCAGGCTGATATCCGTGTGGAAGATCGTTGCCATGATTTCTTGCATGTCTCGCTTACTGATGCCAAAGCGACCACTCAAATATCCCCGCGTGGCTTGTGTCCGGGGACCAAAACTTCCGGACGGTATATTGGACGGCCATTCAGCTTTGTTCTGGCAGCCACAGGCCAGGCATGTCAGCGAATGCAATTGATATTCGATGACTTCTGGGTTTTACGCTGGGCAATTCAACAATTTGATGTCGGCGCGGCTGAGTGTCTTCGCCCATCAACAGTGCACCACACTCTTGGCATTCTGTCGGCTTTCGTTATGATCACTTGATCCACGCATTCCAATGGCTTGTGTTTTCTCCCTCTGCCCCGATGCCCGGGTGGCCCACCCGCGTTGCGTCCCTTTTTGTCTCGTGGTGGCTTCGGTTTCATACCCGGTGGATCGGAAGATGGCGGCTTGGATGAATTCCGTGAGTTCTGCCCTACCCGCTCCTGCAACCGCTCGATTTCCATCTGAAGCTCTATTACTTGCTTCTGCAATTGCGTTATTTGTGCGGCCATGACCTGCCTTTCTTCCCATAGCATCACCACCACCGTCTGCACTGACCGCGGCGTTGCTTCCCAGTCTCCTGGTTTGATCGGCAAATCAGCGGGCTTTTTCATCTGCTCAGTTTACTATTTTTGGCTTTTCTGGTCAGTTGTCCCTCTTCTCGATTTTTCAGAACTTTTTGCACTTGTCTGTCTTCATTTCAACCGACTGAACGCGTACATGTAATATTCATGCGGTCTTCACCACTGCATTTACGCTCAACCTTTGAAATCTCAAAAACGATCATCTTTGTGGGATAATTAGTTTTATCCGTATATTTCAGGAATACGCAATGTCAAAAACAATCACACCCATTCGACCAAAATGGAAAGGAACCATGACCGACCGGGAGCGGTTCAACGCCCAGATGCACTACCACCCTGTTGATCGCTGCTTCAACATGGAGTTCGGTTATTGGAACGAGAACTTCATCCATTGGCCGCTCTTTTACGAAAACGGGATCACCAACAATGAAGAGGCTGATATCTTCTTTAATTTCGACCGTCAGTTTGCCATCGGTGGCAATATCTGGCTCTCGCCAGGATTTGTCGAAGAAGTCGTTGAGATCCGTGAGAACACAAAAGTGCTAATCAACGCGGACGGCCTACTCGGTGAGGTGCCCTTGGACGGACACGACACGATCCCACACTATATCCAATCATCCATCGCAACACCCGATGATTGGAATAAGGTCAAGAAGAAGCGCTTTCAGCTGGATGACCCCACCCGGATTGTGGATGTGACGGCCTTGAAATCACAATGGGATCCACCTGATCGAGATTATCCACTTGGGATTTGGGTGGGTTCGATGATTGGTAAGGTGCGTGATCTTCTGACATTCGAAGGGTTAGCCTACGCGATTTACGATTACCCAAAAATGGTAGAAGATATGGTCGAGACCGCCTGTGTGATGGTAGAGCATGCTATCGATCAAATCGTGCCGCATTTCGATTTTGATTTTGCAGCCGGATGGGAGGATATCTGCTACAAGGCAGGGCCGATTGTCTCACCGAAATGGTTCAGGCGGGTGATCACGCCGCGCTACCAACGCATCCACAGAAAGCTCAAGGCTCATGGCATCGACATCTGGTGGGTGGATTGCGATGGGGATGTGCGCCCAATTTTGGATGCCATGATGGAAGGCGGGATCAATTGTCTCTTCCCGTATGAAGTCAATGGCTGCGAACATCCCGCCGCGCTTTTGAATCGGTATGGTAAAGATCTGCGGATCATGGGCGGTTTTGACAAAATCGAGCTGGGCAAAGGCTGTGATGCCATCAAAGCCTATATGGATACTCTCGGCCCGTTAGTCGAAAGGGGTGGTTACATCCCGTTTTGTGATCATCGCTGCCCACCCAACGTTGACCCCAACGATTATCTATATTATCTGGATTTGAAAGAGCAGATGTTTGGGTAAATTAGATAAGATTAACCCAATAGAAAAAATTTTCCGCAGTGAGAGGGGAGAATGCATAATTTTATTGTGCCATTCTGTGATTCCTGCGGTTCGTTACTTGCCTCGAAGTCTCTAAAATACTGGGGGGGTGATGCAGCACATGACAACCAATTCATCATCACTGATCGATCCAAACTTTCGTAATAGTTCTCCGTCGTAATAAACGGTATCACCTGGCTCCAAGGCATAGGTTTCATCACCGATATCAATTTGCAAATGCCCTTGGATAACGTGCATCCATTGCTCTGTGGGTTTGGAGAGGGGCTGTGCAATCCGGTTGGCATGAGGTGGAATATTGATTAAATAGGCCATCATCTGACGGGTGAAATCAGGCGTGAGCAATTCGTAGCTGATATTTGGTTCTTCAAATGTGAATTTTCGCCGATTGACCATTTTGACCACATTGCCGCTGGGGGTATCGTTTAACAACGAAAACATCGGTACATTAAGAGATGTTGCAATGCTTTGTAGGGAGCTAAGAGAGGGGGAAACTTGATCGTTTTCTACCTGGCTGAGGAAACTGGCTGTTAACCCGGCACGCTTACCCAGGTCTCGCAAACTCAACCCCAATTCATTTCTACGATCCTTAATTTGTTTTCCTATTTTCATTTTTACAACTTTCAAATCTTGTGGAAATCGCAAACACATTCCACATTCAATTAATTGATGATCTAAAGATCAATTCTTTTCAGATCTTCCAGGTTTTTCAGACCTGGAAGATCTGAGTGTTTGGCGGTTTAAAATCTAATGTTGTGGCTAGATGCCCACTAGGACATGATCAAACCACCATCCACCTCAATGGCCTGCCCGGTAATGTAACGCGAATCTTCAGATGCTAAATAAGCCACCACCCCGGCGATTTCCCAAGGTTCTGCCAGGCGATTCATCGGGCAGTCATTGGCTCGCATTTGGAGCCATTCTTCACCTGTCATCCCATCCAGCTTGCCAACTTTTTCGGCGACTCCCCGAACCATGTCGGTCAGGGTGTTGCCGGGGCAAACCGCGTTAGCCGTGGGGCCAAATGGGGCCATTTCCATAGCAACGGAGCGGGTTAGACCAATCACGCCGCTTTTGGATGCCGAATATTCCGCCGATGCGGGCCAACTGGTCTTCCCGGCCATCGAAGAGATATTAATGATGCTACCGGATTTTTGTTCCATCAGGATGGGAGCAACGGCCTGGTTGGTCAAAAAAGTGCCAGTCAGGTTAATATCGATTGTACGCTGCCACTGGGCAACGGGAACTTCAGCTAGTGGAGTGCCCGTATAAATTCCTGCTGAAGCCACTAAAATATCAATCCGTCCCCATTTCTTCATAACGCCCTTGACAATGTCATCAATATTATCTTTGTCGGTCACATTGCATTTCAGTGCTAAGGCCTCAACACCTAATTCGCAGCATTCGGCCGCAACTGCCTCATTTAGTTTCTCAGCCAAATCCAGACAGGCGATTTTGGCCCCTTCTTTCGCAAACCGGAAAGCGCAAGCTTTCCCAATTCCATTGGCGGCCCCCGTGATCACAACAACTTGATTTTCAAAACGTTTCATTTTTCACCTCAAATTATTTAAGTTTAGGCCACGGATTTTACGGATAGGGAAAAAAATCAAAAAAATCCATGAAAATCCGCGTTGATCCGTGTCTCGAATGGTTTTAGGGTCGATTTCAATATTGTCATGGCCTCATCAATCGAGACATCTTTGTGGATCAGTGCAGCCACGGCGGCTGTCATGGCCTGGGGATCATCGGCCTGGAAGATGTTGCGGCCAATCGCTACTCCCTTGGCCCCCACATCGAGGGCAGCCCTGATTTTTTCAAGCATAACCCGTTCGCTCCCTTTTTTCGCACCGCCCAAGATCACAGCGGGAACATAGCATGTCGATGTAACCCACTCAAACCCCTCGGCGTAGGGAATTTTCATCCAATCCGAACCGAGTTCAGCGCCCACCCGGGCAGCGATGGCGATGCTCTCGGCAGTGCGCATATGATCTGGGCTGTCAAACCCGCCAGGCACCATCTCGCCCATTACAGGGATGCCCCATTCATGCGCTTCACCGATCACTTTTGCTAGAACAGCCAGGGATTCTTCTTCGTTGGCCGCGCCAGGAAAAGCCGAAACGGCCACGGCATCTGCGTCTACCCGGATGGCATCTTCGATGGTATAGAACTGGGAACCAGGACCCATCTCCCCGAGTTTAGTGCCGCCTCCATCCATGCGCAGGATCAATCCCAACGGCGCGATTTCTTTTGCGAAACGGGTAGCGGTGCCGTAAGTAGTCAAGATAGCATCTGCCCCCCCGGCGACAATTTTCTCCAGGGTTGACCCCGGTTGCTCCATTCCAGGGGCAGGGCCATCCAACATTCCATGGTCGAATGCAACGATCAAGGCCCGTCCATCTGGGCGGAAAATTCGGTTAAGTCTTCGAGTAATTGACATCGTGTGTAATCCTTTTGTTTGGTTTATTTGGTTTTTTTTGGTAATTCGGTGATTGGGGATCTGGTGACTGGTAAATAATCTGGTTGCCCAGTTATCTCTTCACCCTATTCCCAATATCATGCAATCCGTTGAAACATTTCGTAAGTTATTTGGTAAATCGCTGGTTCCTTGGCAAAGAAACGGCGTAATTCCTCCACGGCCAACTCGCCCATGTGATTGCAGTTCTCGATACAACCAGCGATATGTGGGGTCACGACCACATTGGGGAGAGTCCGTAGCGGACTATCTGCAGCGGGAGGCTCGGGATCCGTGACATCCAAAAAGGCGAAAAACCGCCCCTTGCTGAGTTCATCAAGAGCGCGCGCTCGTCGATTAGTGAGCCGCGTCCGGTGTTAATCAACAAGGAATTGTCTTTCATCCGGGCCATGCCCTCCTTATTGAGCATTTGATAAGTTTGTTTATTGGATGGTGCGTGCAGCGATACTACATCAGCCTGGGCTAACAAATCGTTGAGTTCTAATTTTGTAGCCCCCAGCATTTTTGCGTCCTCAGGACTCACAAATGGGTCATATAGCAAAATATTCACATCATAGGGCTGAAGCAACTCCATCACATGCCGACCGACATTGCTGGCTCCGATAATCCCCACCTGTTTTCGGAACAATTCTTTTGAGATCCAGCGCTCCCAGACTGGCGAATCACGCCAACCGCCCTGGCGAACATGTTCTCCAAGCGGCCAAATCCGTTTCATCCCTACTAGCATGAGGCCGACTGTGGTTTCAGCGACAGTGCGTGCCAGAGTGATACCTGAACTGGTCAGGTGCATGTCTCGCGACCAAAAAGCATCGGACACAAAGCGTTTGACGCTGCTGCCCATGTGGGCCATGGCCTTTAACCGGGGTGCGGCAGCCATCACTTCAGAATCGAGGGTAGCGACCCCCCAACTGGTGATACAGGCCTCAGCGTTTTCCAGTAATTTGATTAATTCAGGTTTTTCGGCTGGCTCATCATTGTTATGATGGATCACTTCTGCAAAATTCTCTAGATCATCCCAGGCTTGTTGACTGAACATGCGTTGGTAATGAGATTTTCCGATGGCGATTGCAACAATTGGTTTTTGCATAGATAATTTCTCCTTGTTGTTCTATTTTAGTTTTGCTCTTCAAATGCCTGAATTTCAGAGGGATTCAGTTCATCGTAGGGATTTGCCGAACCTGGGAACAGGCATTCTGATAAGCCCTAAATTTTTGATTATAAAAATTGATTAATTGCTGATTTGGTTTGACCTGACGGGTTGGTTTGACAAAATGCTTCAGCCCAGCATCCAGGCTCTCAAACAACCCGGTCCCTACCCCGGCCAGGATAGCGGCGCCTAAAGATGGCCAGTTATCATATGCTGGCAAGCTGATCGGGATACCAGTAGTGTTTGCCAAAATCAAAGACCAATGGGGGCTGTTCGCTGCGCCGCCCACCATCCAAAGGCGTTCGATGGGCATCCGGGCTTGTTTGAGAGCTTCGAGTGCCCAGCGCAACTCGAATCCGGCACTTTCCAGGATAGCCCGGGCCATATCGCCGCGTTGATGAGCCAGTTGTAAGCCAACAAACCCGCCGGGACGGGTGGTAGCTGGATCGTCGTGCCCGCCGGTCAGGGGGATGAAAAACAATTTCGAGTTCAGTCCTGTTTGGGCTAATTCTTGATCCAACGCCGCAAACCGGGCGCGGCGTTCGCCCATCCATGCCTGGTTGACCCACCACTCCAGAGATGCTCCCAACCCGCCCAGGGATTGCGAAATCGTCCAGCGTCCGGGTGGAACGTGGAAGTTTAAGTCCAACGCTGCCGGGATTTTGCCCATGTTGGGTGCATCCGTCACGCCTGTGAAAACCCAGGCCGTGCCGCAAGCCAGGAGTAATTTTCCAGGATCGTTGACACCCAGCCCAAGTGCGGTGATGACCTGATCGTGGCCGCCATTGACCAGGACGGCGCCGGGTGAAATCCCAGTTATATCACAGATCTCAGGTTTGATCTCGCTAATGATACACCCTGCCGGTTGGATTCGGGAGAGTTGCTCCGGTGTAATCCCGGCCAACTCGCAGAGGTCGGCGTTCCAATCCGCGGTATGGATATCGACCAACTGCATTCCGCCGCCGTTGGAGGGGTTACTGACCATTTCGCCCGTCAGCCGGTGAGCGATAAAATCGTTGACACTGAAATAGTGCCGGGCCGCGGCAAAAGTTTGGGGATCGTTTTCACGCAACCAGGCAATGGTTGGCAGACATAACCCCGGATATAACGACCAGCCGCACAGCGGTTTGACTTTCTCCTGAATTCCGGCCTCCTTCCAACGCGCCACCATTCCATCTGTCCGGCCATCCATCCAGGTAATCAGCGGGTAAACCGGCTCACCGTGTTCATCCGCGGGGAGCAGCGACCCGCTCTGGGCGGCCATGCAAATCCCAATGACCTGAAATCCTGACCCGGCCTGGGACATGACGCCGCGTAGGGTGCTCAAAACGGCCTGCCAGACTTCTTCGGGGTCCTGCTCAACCCAGCCGGGGTGCGGGGTATGGTTGCGGTAGGGTTTGGAGGCCGCCCGCGCCAACTCCGTGCCGTTTCCAGCAAATAGAACGGCCTTAGTTGAAGTGGTGCCGATGTCTACGCCCAGGAGTGCAATCTTCATTTATTTTCCATCCGGCGCACCGAAAGCCTCGATAGCTTCGACAATCATGGGGAAGCTTTTCCGCCAGGTATCCACTGGAATGTTTTCGGAAATCTGGATTTGGAGACGACCGGTACGGCCGGCGGTCAGCAGCATAGTGTCGATGGCCGAACGGATTTCATCCGGCGACCCCCTGTGGACCGCGGTGGGTGGATTGGCCCATACTTTTTTGTCAGGCCACAGTTGAACGGCCTCAGCCAGGGTTGTATCGCCATCTGGGATTTGGGCAAACGAGTTTAAGCCGCCGATCAGCGAAGCCGAAATATCTTTCCAGAGTGGTTTGAGCATCCCGTCCATGTGAATATAAAGTTGGGCATCCCGTTCCGCCAGCATTTCGGCCAGTTCATCGTAGAGAGGGCGCAGTATTTGCGAAAACGGGCTGGACCAATCGCGGGGGCGGTGATGTTATCAGGGATGTCGATGAAGGGTGCCGGGGAATAGTAGGCGATTTCGAACATCTGGCGCACCCGGTGAGTGAGCAAGTCTATGATACGCTCGAAGTAATCGGGATAATCCATTAAATGTAACGATAAGGCCTGTAAGCCAACCCACTCGACCCACAACTGCTGCCAGGGCGTCCGTTCGATTTCGCCCTGAGGCAGGCCATCATCCCCTAACTCGGCCGCGTCACGATGATATTGGTCATAGTTTTCCAGGATGGTGCAATCTTCCAGATAGCTCCAGAATTTCTCGTAATCTTGAGGCGTTTCGATGAAATATTTGCGGGCGACCGAACTATCGTAATTGGGTTCGAACTCCCGAACCTCCACCAGATCGCCTTTGGGCGTGTGCAACACCTTGCGCTGCATTTTTCGCTCACCATCATAGTAAATTTTGGCATCGAAAGCGCAATGGGGTTGCTCGACCTGAAACACGGAGCAAAATCGCAACAGGCCAATATTCCCGTGGCCAAGAAGGTCAAAAGCCTGTTCCGGCGGGAACATAATCTCATACATGACAAAAGGAACCTGGTCGTGTTCCTTGCCCTGGATGACAGAAAGCATCCGTTCGCGCATGGTCATTTTTTTTCATTGTGAGTACCTCTTTTATTGATTTTGCAGTACTTCAATCATCGCAGCAATGTTTTCGGGGCGGGCATCTGCCGGGATGGAATGGGCTGGCGAGGCGATATAACCGCCATCCCGCCCCAGTTCAATCATCTGACGGACTTCATCCCTGACCTGCTCGACCGTGCCATAGGGCAGGGTGGTCTGGGTGCTGACCCCGCCAAAGAAACTCAGGCGTTTGGCGTACTGTTTCTTGATTTCGAAGACATTCATCACTTCCGGCTGGAAGGAATTGAAGACGTCCAGACCGCACTCGATCAAATCTGGGAAAAGCGAATTGACCTTGCCACAGGAATGGATGAAGACGAACTTCCCTTTGGATTTGAACAGCCCATACATTTGCTTGACGCGCAGCTTGATGAATTCGCGCCACAATTTTGGTCCCATTTGGAGATCCTTTTGGGTGCCCCAGTCATCCCCGAACATCATAGCGTCGATGTCATACGCGCAAGCGTATTCGATGACCCGCAGGTTGAAGGCCAGGATTCGGTCCAGGAGGTCATGTACAAAGACTTTATCCAGAATCATCACCATCATCAGGTTTTCCATCCCGGTCAGAGTCCAGGCCCGTTCGTACAGGCTGAACCCCAGGTTGACAACCACGAATTTATCAGCGCGAGATTCCAGAACAGCCGGATAGGCCGCATATCTGGAGGGGTCGTCCGGGTCGGGGAACTCGAAATCAGCCAGATTTTGAGGGGTGACGCGTTGATTGCAGACATTGCCGATATCCTTGTCGATGCTGCGATCCCACTGCACGCCAAACTGATCTTCCCAGATATCCGGTTCGACTTCGCGCCAGCTTTCCGCGGGTTCACACCCCAGGATGGTCAGGCAGTTTCCGAGTTTGGAAACGAAATCAGGGTCACCATATAACTCGACCATTTTGGCGTACGCTTTGTGGGTAAACCCGATGTCGTAGGGAACTTTGTCGGTTTTTTGGTGGCCCAGGGCGGCGTAGACTCTTTCGCGGTTATTCATAGGCAACCTCCTTCCGAAACTAACACCAAACCACGGACTGCACGGATTCCACTGATTTTCTTTCAAAATCTGAGGTTATGCTTCTTCATCTTATTGTCATATTTTGATCCCAGCCTAGCTCCTCGAACATCTGCCAGGCCCGGTCGAGTGGCAGGTTGGTGGTGGGATCGTTGAAAATGGCCTGGAAAGCCAGGTCTTTGTCTTCCGTCAGGGCGGCATCGATGATCATTTCCTGGTTGGCGACATGGCGCGAGATCATGGCTTTTACGCCATCCGGGAGACTGCCACTTGCCAGGGGTTGGACTAGATCCTGGCCAAACAAGGCGTTTGTTTCTACGACCACATCGAGGGGCAGGTTAGCGATCTGGCCCTGGTTGGCAAGGTTAACATTGGTGACGAAATCGCCCAGACCCACCAGTGAGCACAGTTGACGGGCCATCTCCTCGCCCGAATCTCGGAAATACCACTCCGTCTCTCCGGAAAGATGATTTTGGATCATTTCGGCAATCCACTCACTCTTCTCGATGCGCCAGGATACCGGGGTACGGATCACGCCCCAGCGGAACAGTTCATCCGGGGAGCGAGTGAATCCGGGGACGAATTCAGAGAGATGGCGATCCCCAGCCGCTGCCAGAATCCCAAAGCGTTTGAACAACTCGAACTTGATCTGGTCGGCATCATGGAACCAGTTGCGGGCCGCTTCAACCTCTTCCTGGGTATAGGAACGCAGGACGCCGGGTTTTTGGATGTGCTCACCGACGAGGGCGAGCAGGTCGTGACCCAGGTAGGCAGCCCGGTCGATCCAGGTGAAGTGATTGAACTCCTAAAACGTTGATCCGAATCTCGTCCCGTTCAGGGGGGGCAGACAGTTCAAGGTACTGTTGGGCGATACGCGCCAGCAGGCTTTGGGTGCCAAAGACCTCGTGGCAGCAGCCGAAAACCTTGAGTTCCGGGGCGACTTTGGTTAGTGTCCGGGTGCAGATCGTCATCGGGTTGGTGTAGTTGATCACCCAGGCAGCGGGACAGTGTTCGGCGAGGGCGCGGGCAAAACCGGCATAAATTCGTACCGAACGCAGGGCGCGCATCAAACCGGGTGCCCCGGTCGTGTCGCCGACGGGGAAGAACAAGCCATATTTTTCAGCCACGGCGATCTCGTGGGCCATCATTTCCATTGGTCCTGGCTGGATCGAGAGAAAGACGAAATCGGCACCTTTCAGGGCTGATTCCAGAGTTCTCAACGGCCTGATACCGCCATGGAGATTGAACCCTGTCTTGTTGCTGGATCCAGTTTCCAAAGGTTTCGTTGAGTTGGGCGGCGGCCAGGTCGATATCGTATAATCGCACTTCGCCCTGCAAATCGGGGCATTGGGCCAGATCATTCATCAGGATATGCGCCCACCCCCGGCTGCCACCGCCGATATAGGCAATTTTGATATAGATATTCGATTGTGTTTGCGACATGAACTCATCCTTTGCGGATATCACTCGGCTAGTGTCGTCAGGAAAACCTTTTGAACACGGATTGCACGGATTCACACGGATTTTTTATACATTTTCCGGGACAATCCATCAAATCCGCGCAATCCGTGTTCGGTTTTTTCATTTCAATCTTCATTCTATCCTGGCCGCCTCCGCCAGCGCTTCCACATTCTCCGGTGGAACATCGGGGAGGATGGCCTCGTGGCTGGGGCTGATGATCAAATTTGGCCCCAAAATTTCACGCACCCGCCGGACTTCGGCTTTGACATCTGCGGGCGTTCCGTGGGGCAAGGTTCCTTGAGCGTCGATGCCGCCTAAAAAGGTCACCTGCCCTCCCCAATCCCGCGCCAAAGTAGCGGTATCCATATTTTGGGCTTGAGCCTGTAAGGGGTGCAAACAATCCACCCCGGCCTCAATTAAACGGGGAATGACGCGGTAAATCGAGCCGCAGGAGTGCAAAATGACCTGTTTGCCATGCCGATGGCCCTGTTCAGTGAAAGTTTTGAACCAGGGCATTACGAAGCGGTCAAACAGCTTGGGACTCATGATCAGGTCGCGTTGGGTGCCAAAATCGTTGCCGAAGAAGAAGGCCTCGCAGTGTTCCCCGGCCTGCTCGAAGAAAAACTCGTTGGCATCATAGTAAAACTGGCAGACCTGGTCGGTGACGGCCTGGACGACTTTGGGATGGGTATACATTTTGACCAGATAATTTTCCATTCCAAACATGTCCATAACGTTGTGGTAAAAAGGCGTCCAGAAACCGCTGGCCCGGTAGATGTATTCGAAGGATTTTAGGGCTGTCAAGGTGGGGCTGAAATCCAGGTGTTCGAGTTGGGGCCATTCGTATTCATCGAGTGAGGCGGGGTCTTCGCAATCTGCAAAGGGACCAGCCTGACCGTGATGGGTTTTCTCGATCCCCAGGTCGAAGATAGTTTTCCGGGTGGGGTGTTGATAAACGTCGCCATGAACATCGGGTGCGAACCAGCGAAAATCGTCGCCGAGTTTTTGACGCAGTTCTTCCCCAGTTTGCGTGCCGAAATAAGCGTGCAGAATTGGCCAGGTCTCGGGGTCGGGGTTACCCAGCCAGAAACCGGTGCGGTCGGCGGGTTGACGGGCGATGATGTGGGAGATTCGTTCGCGATTGTTCATGATTGTACCTTATACAAAATTTCACCTGCTTTTGGAACATAAAGGATGCCGTCATCTTCATGATTATGCCAATCTTCGAAATTGATTCTTCGCGGATTCAAATACGCTAAATTAAGCCGCGCACAATCTTTAGGCGCGATCTGACTGGCCAGTGTGACTTTGATATCAGGTTTTTCAATGCCATTCTCCATCCTACCCGCGCCACGAACATGTGTGGCATGTGCCAAAACACCCAGAGGAATATGTTTGAAGCGATCCCAGTGTTCTAAAAAGTAATCAATAATATGGTAACCCGTTTCGAAAATGAATTTTCCGTGCATCAAACTGATCTGATCCAGGTGCGGCGCGTAAATGATGACTTCGCCACCCGATGCCATCACTGGTTCCAGCTTATACATCGCTTTGGCCGCCGTCCATAACTCATCGTACATTGGCGGGGCGCAGGAGAGCGCTCGTTGAAAGGGTTTCTGATACCACCGGATATGCCGCTGGGTCGATAAATCCGCCGCCGCACGCCAGGCTTTCTGGTATTCACCAACGAATACGCCTGCTAAATCGTGCCCTTCAATAACCAGGGCGATCAACGTTGCGGGAATTATCAATTTTTTCGCCGAGGCATGGATCATCGTTCGAACGGGCGTATCCTTGATCCCAATGGTTTCCACGACACCCATTAAGGCTCCCAACCAATGCGTGACGTTAATCATTTCAGGTCCAGAAATCCCTGGGAACAAGTATTTGGCCCCGCCTGAAAACCCAACAACCTCATGTGGGAAGGTGGGGCCCAAGATCAGGATGTGATCATAATTAAATACGGCTTTGTTGATCCGCACTGCCGCATCTTCTTCCAATGAAGGGTGCCAGCGTTCCCCGGCAATTTGTTTTATTTCATCCTGGTAGATAACGCCGATTGTTTCCAAGGCACTTGGATCATCCCAGGCGTGGTTCAACAAATCAATTTGAACGTATTTCGAATTTCTTTCTTCAACCGTGATCCCAACCAAATCGCACAATTGCTTTACCTTCAAGGGTGGATGCGTTCCCAGAGCGACCATAAAATCAAGTTGCTTTAACTCGTGGAGCACTTCCACCAGTAACCGAAACAAAAACGGCAAGGGCAGGGTGCGGGTGTGATCTGGGATCAAGACCAAAACGCGTTGGTTTCGAAATTGCCCTTCCAACGCTTTGTAGAGCAATTCTCGAACCGCATCTTGTGACAGATGATGATCAGAATATATTTGAGCGATCATATCCAATTCCCGTTAGACACCACTAAAGGCCGAGAAACCACCGTCGACAGGGACGACGATCCCGGTCACGAATTTCGACAAGGGGGAAAGCAGCCATAACATGGCCCCCAGCAAATCTTCGGGGGCACCAAACCGACCTTGTGGGGTGTGATCAATGATGGTCTGGCCTCGCGGCGTTATCGCACTGGTTTCGGGATCGGTCAATAGGAAGCGGTTTTGTTCCGTCAGAAAAAATCCCGGGGCCAGGGCATTCACCCGGATTTTGGGGGAGTACTCCCTGGCCAGGTGCACGGCCAACCACTGAGTAAAATTGCTGACAGCGGCTTTGGCGGCTGAATAGGTTGCAATCCGCGTCAGGGGCTGGTAAGCATTCATCGAAGAGATATTGAGAATGACTCCCTTTTCTTGTTCGACCATGCTTTTTCCAAACACCTGGCTGGGAAGTAATGTACCCAGAAAATTCAAATTAAAAACCCATTGAATTGCGTCTGGCGGTAAATCAAAAAATGACAGATTGGGGCCAGTAGTGGCCTTGGGATGGTTGCCACCTGCAGCATTGATTAACATATCCACTTTACCAAAATGACTTATGATCTTTTGTTGGGCGTCTTCGAGAACTTCTCGATCCAGCACATCGGCATAGACCACCAGATATTTTCCCGCGCCAGCATCCATGGGTTGGCGAAGCCTCACCGGAATTTCAGGTTTGCGATCGAGCACAGCCACGTTGGCTCCGCACCCCACCAGGGCGCAGGCCATCTCGCCTCCCAACACGCCCGTCCCGCCGGTAACGACCACAGTTTTGTCCGTAAAGTTATACAGTTGGGTCAATTCACATATATCCATGTTCTTTCCTTGTCCCTAAAACTTGTAAGTCGATTTGGCGAGGTCGTAAACTAAAGCTCGCACCATCTTGTGAGCATCGTCTTCATCAATGATGTGTCGTACCAATAGTCCGGCCACCCAATCACAGGATGCACGTCGCCAGATATCATGCCGGGAAGGGATTGATGGAAAGGCACGGGTGTCATCGTTGAAACCCACGGTGTTGTAAATCCCAGCCGTTTCCATTATCTGATCGAAATAGCGATGTATCCCATTGATTAAATCGTTAAACCACCATGGTGGGCCAATTTTGATCGCTGGATAATGCCCGGCCAATGGCGCAATTTCACGAGCGTAGGTGGATTCATCCAGGTTGAAAATGATCAGCGTCAGACGATGATCATTACCAAACCGGTTCAAAATCGGTCTGAGATTGCGAGTGAATTCACTGGTTATGGGGATATCAGCACCCATATCGGTTCCAAAGGCTTCAAATAGCGATAGGTTGTGATTGCGATAGGATCCCACATGCAGTTGCATCACCAACCCATCTTCAGTGGACATTCTGGCCATCTCTATGAGCATATGGGCGGTGAAACGAGCGGCATCTTCAGATGTTGCCTGCCCCTTGAGCGCTCGTTGGAAAATTGCGTCAGCTTCGGTAGAATTCAACTCCAAGGTCAGGGCTGTAAGGGCGGCGTGATCGGTCGCGGTAGCGCCCAATGATTTGAAGAATACTCGGCGTGATTCGAGCGCAGTAATAAAGGACTTGTAATCACTAACCGAAGAATTGGTGACATCATTCATTTTCTGGATGTTCTCATGCCAGCCAGGGGTATCGATGTTGATCACCGAATCTGGGCGGAAAGTAGGAAGAATCTGGCCAACCCAATCAGATCCTCGAATTTTTTGGTGGTGTTCGAGGGTGTCTGTTGCTGCATCTGTAGTGCAGAGTACTTCAATGTTAAAGTTTTCGAACATCCGACGGGGCTTGAATGCTGGGGTTTTGAGTTTAGCATCGATCTGTGTATAAATTTCCTGAGCGTTGGCACTGGTTAGTTTTTCTTCGATGCCGAATAGACTGGCAAATTCATCTCTCAACCAACTGCCCGTTGGGGTACCACAGAATAGGTAGAAATGATCGGCAAAGATTTGCCAGGAAGTGCGGGGATCGGGGGGTATAGAATCAGGGATTAGGGGGGAAATGCCTAATTTTTCCAATTGAATGCCGTGAGAATACAGCATTCGAAAAACATAGTGATCTGGCACCAGTAAAAGCTCTGTGGATGAACCAAATTGGTAATCTGGATCTGAAAAAAGGCGGGGATCAATGTGACCGTGAGGGCAGACCAGCGGTAATTCTTTGATACCCGCATACAGATCGCGGGCTGCAACACGTTGGATTGGATCAGTAGAGAAATAGCGATCAGGATGGAGCATCGTAAATTCCTTGGATGATTTGTTCATGAGCATTCATGGGTTATAGAGCCTTCGACCGATCCCACACAAACGCGATCACATCCTCGGCGTCGGCACGATCGACACAATTAACCCGCAGGAAGATGTTGCGGCTATCCATTTCGTCTAAATGGGCACGGACTTGGTTACTTGTCATGGCTAACATTAAGTTGGCGGAGCCGGTGGCGGCGAAGATGCGCTCTAAATCTTCGACCGTTGTTGGGGAGCCAGGGTCATTGGTGACATCTAACATAGCCATACCCGGGAGTTGGGCCAACTGCGGGATGTAATGTAATTTCTCATTATGGACGTGATAGAAAACTTGATCGTACCCCGCCACAACCTGGGTTTCGTACGGAAACCCGAATTCGGCGTAGACCTTGGCGGAGCACAGCATGGCTGCGTCGTTAGCCAGGTGGCCAATGGTGTTCGGTGGCATCCAGTTCATGCCGTGCCGGTAGACATAGCCAGCGTTGATTTGATCTGCCCAAGAACACAGGCGGGGATAATACCAGCGAATCGCCTTGACCAGGAAACCCAATAACTGGTGGACGAAATCAGGCTGCAGTAAGAAATCAACAAATAACTCGTCGCCGCGCAAAGCGTTGGCGATGTCCATGGGAGCCATGGTGCCGCGCACTGAAAGCACAAAGCTGCCATCTTTCTGGCTATGGAGATATTCATAGCCCTTTTTCATATAGCCGAACCATTTATCGGTCTCCGAGAAATGGAGTTTGGCGAGATCGGCTGGTTCCTTGATAATGGGCACTGGTAGGCAGGTATCCGCTTGCAGGAGGACCTCCGTCCCCAACCAGGCGGAGTGTTCGGCGATCCCAAAGAAAGGACTAACCGCCGGGATGGTGTCGTCATCTAGTCCAGCTTTGGAGCGCAAAAATGCCCGGTCTCGGACCAGGATTACGTCCAGCCATTCGGTCAACTGATGATCAAGATCGAAATCGAACAAGGGTGGGGATTTTGGAATCTCATGGGGCACCCAGACACTGAGAAGATAATGACCTGGTTCGGTCTGCCCGAAGAAGGCGGAAGCCCGGTTTACAACGTTTTGGATGTGTTCGTTTAAATTTGGCATGGGCCAATACTTAGGTGTTTTCCAACCACAAAGGGCACCAAGGCATACCAAGGAAAAAACTTTGTGGTTCTTTGTGTTCTTTGTGGTGAAGTTTGAAATTCAATCGTAGCGGCAATGCTCCTGGACGACTTGCATCATCCAGCGCATCCGGCCAAGGCCAGTGCCCCCCGCTAACGACCCAGCAGTGGTGACGGTCAGACCGCCGGTAGCGCCTGCTTTCCCGAAATCTTCGCTGATCCGGGCTTTAATTTCCTCCGGGCTGCCGTTGCGGAGCAGGAAGGGGGGGATGTGACCGTTGATCATTGCGGAGGGCATTTTCTCACGGATCAGCGCCACGTCGATTTCCGGGCCGTAATTGACTTCCCGGATGCCCAAATCATATTGGTACTCAAGAAGGTGGGCCATGGCGCTGTCGGAGTGCTGGAAGCGAGGTGCATCACCGGGAGCCATCACTGCCAATACTTTCTCAAAAACGGGGACGCAGTATCTTGCGTATAGTTTTCGGTTGAAGAGGGCACAGTTGTCGTCGGTGATCCACCAGTCGGGCTGGGTGTTGCCGCTGAATTCGCGCAGTAGGGTATTGAGTTCAACCATCTTTTCAGCCAGGAGGTCCCGAAAACGAGCCATCAGGTCGGGGTGGTCGTAGAACCAGAAGAAGATCGTCTTGATATCCAGCACAGAGGTCATGATGGTAGCCGGGCCGCGCGAGCCAGTGCCCAGCAGTGGCATTGTTTGCCCGGCGGCTTGGCGGGTCTCCCATTCGGCCAGGAAATTTTCAGGGAAAGCCCAGGTCTTCAAGTCGGTTTCGGCAGCCCGATCTAAAATTTGAGAGAATTCGTCCGGATCGGCAGTCACCGACACAAACCAGGGCGTCCCGCGTTCGTGGTATTCAAATTCGCAGCCAAACAGATTCTCGATCCGTTTGGGTGTAAATTCCCAGGTGTCTTCATCAAAAAATGTTTTGCCAACGTATTCCTGGGTCAGGACGTTGACCTGGCGGTGGAGATCGTCCCTGTAGACCTTATCCTGGTAGTAGCGTAGGGTGGATGGGATTTTAACAAACTCGAAGAGCCAGTGGTCATCGGGGGAGAAAAAAGCAGCGCAACGCGGTTTTTGGGTGGTGAAGTCTTCGCAAAGTTGCTCCTCATCCCAAAAAGCCTGCAAATCTAATTGGGCGGTCAGTTCCATGAATTCAGGTTCGATAATTGACATAGTCTCAATTTTCGAGAAACGGTTGAATCCAGCTTACAAATTGCGGGAAGATTTCCTCCGGCTCGGTCAGGTTGGAATGCCAGCGCTTCTCGTGTTCGAAGAGCAGCCACCCATCGTAGCCAGACTTGGTTAGCAGAGAAAGTGATTCGTCTAGGGGAAGTTCTCCGGTTCCAGGTACGACGTAGTGCCAACCATCATCCATTGCCAGGGGAGAACCTGGATCATATACCGCATCTTTGATATGGGCATATCTAACCCGCGAACCAATCGCTGCCCAAGAATCGACGGGCTTTTCGCGTCCGACTCGCCAGGAGTGACCTATATCCCACAACGCGCCAAATGATAAGTCCGAAATAGTATCCAGCAATAAACGACAATGTTCAGCCTGTACCCAATTGTCGTGAGTCTCAAACAACCATTTCAAATCGCGAGCGCCATCCAGTTCCAGGATGCGGGATACACATTCGCAGCCGAATTTGGCAAGTTCATCATGGGGAATCTTTCCAGATTCCCACCACCAAAAATTCGGATATTGACGGTCTCGAAAGTTTTTGCCACTGCAATCGTTCGTCGGGCTTCTTCCAGGTTTTTCTCCAGATCATCAGGAACACAAACCCGAATGCTGGTGCTGATCCCGCTGACTGCTAAACCGGCGTCCTGTAGTTTGTGCAAAGACTCTGACGATCGGGTTGTAAATTCTGGCAGCAGGGTGATATCGATTTGATCTAGATAACCGCGAAAATCGACCCCATCGAAACCATATTCCTGCCCGCGAGTGCAGATCAAATCTAAATCCCAATTTGGGCAGCCAAGGGTCATAAAACTGATTTTTGGCATTAGTATGATCTCCCTACATCCGTGACATCCCGCTCCACGACAGTTTTTTCGAAACGGGAATTGGCGATCAAATCCTGGAGTTTGGCAGTGTAGGTGGCGGCGTCCATGGGGAGTTCAATAGTCTGGCCCAGGAAGGACGACAGCATGATAGCGTTGCCCAGGGTTAGGGAGTTGATCCCCTCAACGGATGGAGCGATCAGTTCCTCGCCGTGCAGGATGGCGTTGGCGAAGTTCTCGATGACGATTTTGTGGCCAGGCTGTCCGTGGTGTTGATAGGGGACTTCGATCTTCCAATTTTCAACGTAGTCATAGCCGCTGATCGAGGTTTTGATATGCTCGAACATCGAGTAGCGGTTGCGGTAAAAAATCAGCGCGTTGTTTTCAAAGATCAGTTTGCCCTTCTCCCCAACGATCTCCAACCGGTTGGTGCCCGGCGATTCGGCGGTGGATGTGATCAGGTGGCCGATCATGCCATTCTCATATTCCAGATACCCGGTAACTTCATCTTCGACTTCAATGTTGTGATACTTGCCAATGGCGGCAAAACCAGTCACCCGTTTGGGCATCCCCACGAACCACTGGTACAGGTCGATATTGTGGGGGCATTGGTTGAGGAGGACGCCGCCCCCTTCGCCCTTCCAGGTGGCCCGCCAGCCCCCGTTATCGTAATAACTCTGGGTGCGGAACCAATCGGTGATGATCCAGGTGGTGCGCACCAGTTTACCGAGTTCGCCTTCGTCGATCAGCGATTTGATTTTTTTCCAAAAGCCATAGGTCCGCTGCTGGAACATGGCGGCAAAGACCAGGTTTGGATATTTCTCTTGGGCTTTTTGGTAAGCGTCAATCATTTCTTGGGCCGCCTGGACATGCACGGCAATCGGTTTTTCGGTCAGCACATGGATGCCGCGCTTGAAGGCATCCATCGCAATTGGGGGGTGATCGTAATGGGGCGTGGCGATCAAGATGGCATCCAGATCCATCTTTTCCAGCATTTCCTGGTGATCATAAAACGCGGGGACGCCGTACATCTGGGCGTATTTATCCGCTTTTTCAGATTTGATGTCGCAGATGGCGGCCAGTTCGGTGTTTTCGAGGTCTTGATGTCGCGGGCGTGCAGGCTGCCCATCACGCCGACACCGATTACGGCAATTTTGATTTTCATCATTGGTGCTCCTAATTTTTTTAACGCAGAGACGCGGAGTCGCAAAGTGTTACGAAAAATTCTCTGCGTCTCTCCATCTCTGCGGCTCTGTGTTTAGCTTAAATTTCCGAGCCGGTCGGCCAGGTTCTCAGCCTGGATCGCCAATTCCATCGCCAGGAAGGAATGGGCCTGGGTCATGGCGGTTTCGGTACGGTTGAGGATATCGTCAATCAATTGGGGAGCGTAGGGCAGGGGAACATCTTGGCAATCGATGTATTGGATTCCTTTTTGATCGACCAAGAAGAGATGCTCCCCGCCGGGACGTCCAGCGATGTCGATGTATTTGCGCAGTTCGATATAGCCGTCGGTGCCAGTGATGAATAAGCCGTCCGTCGCCCCATACGCCCAGCCCTTCCGGGGTGAACCAATCTACCCGGATGTAACCGACACCACCATCGCCTCGCACGATCACGTCACCAAAATCTTCGAGTTCGGGATGTTCGGGGATGGTGGAAGTTGGATACCTGGGAAGAAACAATTTCTGCCGAGGTTGATCCAGTGAAATGCAGGAACTGGTCGAAATTGTGGGAACCGATATCGGTTAGATATGCCGCCGTATTTCTCTTTGACGAAAAACCAATCAGGGCGGATGGGGAGACGTCGTTGGTGGGGGCCCATGCTCAAGGTTTGGATCACTTTGCCGATGGCACCAGCCTGGATCAGTTCATCCGCTTTGGTTGCGGCCCGGCTCCAGAAGCGCTCACTGTAGCAGACCGAATATATCTGTCCGGTTTCAGCCTGCACTTTCTTGACCTCCTCAAGCTGCTCCAGGGTGATCAGGCCGGGTTTATCGACCATATAGTCTTTGCCATGCTGCATCACTTTGATCCCCATGGGGCGCGCTCCACCGGAATCCCGGCATTGAGCACCAGTTGGATACTCTCATCTTCCAGGATTTCTTCCAGGGTATCTACGCGTGGGATTTGTGGGAACGCGGACGAAAATTGGGCAGCCAAATCATCTTCGGGGGCATAAAAACAAACCCCCTCTGCTCCAGCATCCAGCATACTGCCGGTTTGGCCATAAATATGGCCGTGGTTCAGTCCAGTGACTGCAAATCGAATTGAGGTTGGGGTCATTGATTGTTACTCCAATTTATAAAATGGACCGCGTCACACCTGCCCGAGTAAATAAATCCGCACAGGTGTTGCGCGCCGCGCTTGAGCAGTGCTTTTTCATCGAGCACTAAAATCTCTTTGTGTTGCATCAAGATTTTGCCATCCACGATGACGGTGTCGACATCGCGGGTCGACAGGTTGTAGACCAGGGCCGAAGGCACCCGGTGGACGGGCATCGCCAGGGGCGTGTTGAGATCGAGCAGGATGAGATCGGCTTTTTTGCCGGGTTCCAGTGATCCAATCGATTTCCGGCTGTCCAAACGCGGCCGCGCCACCCCGGCAGGCCATCCAGATGCACGTCTTCGGGCAGCAGGGCCATCGCATCGAGATTGTGAACTTTGTGGAGCAGGGCCGTGGTTTTCAAAACTTCCATCATATCCTGATTATTATTGGAGCCAGGGCCGTCCGTTGCCAGTGCAATGGGGATGCCGCGGCGGTGCATTTCAGGGATCCGAGCCACCCCCGAAGCCAGATACATATTGCTGACCGGGCAGTGGACGATCACCCCGCCGTATTCAGCAATCAAATCGATTTCGTTATCCTCCAGCCACACGCTGTGAACCAGTTGGACGTCAGGCCCCAAAATCCCGAGATCGGCCAGCCACTCGATGTGGCGGTTGCCGCGTTTTTCCAGGTTGATGCGGATTTCCTCTTGGGTCTCAGCCACATGGATATGGGTGCCAGTTCCCCAAGATTTGCTCAACTCATAGGTCGCCAGCATGGTCTCATCGGTGCAGCCCCAGGGGATTAACGGCCCAAACTCGACCTGGATGCGGCCATCATGGCTGCCATGCCATTTTTCGTACAGACGGGTGGTCTCGGAAATGATCCGCTCGGGGGTTTCTTGTAAGCTGGGATGGTAGTCGATATCAGCCCAGCCGCGGGCCAGCCTGAAGCGCATCCCGGTTTCAACCGCGGCCTGGCAGACCCCATCGTCGTTGGTGGGTTCGGTGTGGATGTATTGGTGGTCGATCACGGCGGTCGCCCCGCCGCGGATATTTTCGATGAAACCGAGTAAGGCTGCTACGTAGGCATCTTCTTCGGTCATGACCTGGGCCACCGGCCAGATGGCAGTTTTGAGCCAATCGAGCAGGGGTTTATCATCAGCCAGACCGCGCAAAAAAGTCTGGAAAAGATGGGTATGAGCGTTGACCATCCCTGGCATAACCGCCATCAGGGTGGCATCAATGACGGTATCTGCTTTTTGATATTGCCTGGGTGCGTCGCCTGCTCCCACAGCGGTGATCAAATCATCTTCGATAAACACATAGCCATGTTGATGGACTTCTTGGTCATCATTAACCGTGACGATTGAACCGTTTTTGATCAGTATCGTTCCCATAATTACCTTGAGTTCCTTTTTTAAAAGCGGACACCTGCACTGCGTTACGGCGCAAGTGTGCCGCGGATTTGCTTTGCGAACGCGGATTTTCGAGAAATTTTACTATTGCTAAAAATCAGCGGGAATCTGCACTATCCGCGTTCCATAATTTCTAACCTTCCGTCACACCGCGCACCACTTGCCCTCGTGACGCCGCCGTACTCCTGAATGTAAGCGACCGTTTCGCTGCGCAAGAAAAAATCGGTATCGCTAAACGGGAGTTGGTGGATGTCGAAGAGCTGTTTGACGGAATTTCTCTGCTGTTGGTCAATCCACGGTTCGGCTAAGCGACGGATAAAACTGGTCGTGGCGACAGTGAAGGTTTGATCGAGCAGGCTTTCAAGCCGGGTACCCCGAAACCGGCTCTCTTCAACGCAAGCTATGCGTAAGTCAATCGTGTACCGGATTTCCTGGCTGAACTGCAAAAAGCCGCGTTCGATATCCGGTTCACCAGGATGGTCAATACGCAGAACGTTGTCGGCTAATAATTCTTGAAGCTGGCGGCCCGTAATCTGGTAGAGCCGCAGGGTATCGACAAAGGGCATGACTTCGAAACAATCTCCGTAAGTCAGGTGATCACTGTAGGGCAAGCCGCATTGGAGTGCGGAAGCGTCGATCATCGCAAAATCAACCTGAAAACCGCGCCTGCTCAGCCTTTCCACCAGGGCGTCACTGACGAAGTTGGACAGCGCCATTTCTCGTTTAGCAAAACCGGTCAGGACGATTTGGGTGTTGAGATCGGGGAGGTCGTCGACCTGGCCGATGGGCTGAAACCAGATTTCCCGGGCGCGGTGGACAAAGGGCTGCATCTCAGCATCGAAAGCGCTGTCATTGGGCAGGCTGGCGGTGGGGATTAATCGAGCCGCAGTCAAGTTGACACCGTTCCGGTTAAATCTGAAGATCCACCTGCCCCAAATATTCGCCGCGGGCGCCCGTTTGGACGATGGGGATTCCGTTGACGATGTTTTCAGGGTCCAGACCGGCTTCGTTCAGGACGGTGTGCGAGTGCCCGCCGATGATTAGGTCAACGCCGCCCGGGGGCAGGCTGCGGGCCAGTTCGACATCCCCGACATCGGCCATCGGTACCGGGCTGTCCAGGCTGTAACCGAGATGGCTGAGGATGATGAGTACATCACAAAGCGGACGCAGCGCGGGTACCAGGTTTTGGGCAACTGGAACCGGATGGACGATCTGGCAAATTTCGGGATCGAGATGGGTTTCGGCACGCGTCACCAGGCCAATCAGGCCAATCCGGAGGCCGTTAACCACCAGGATGGCAGCGGGGTGGCAAACGCCTGAAAGGGAAGAACATCCTTTCAGGTTAGCAGCCAGCACCGGAAAATGGGCGTTATGTTGAACAGAATCCGCTAAAAAGGGGATGCCGCGATCCAGATCATGGTTCCCCAGTCCGGCGGCAGCCACACCCAGTTTTGAATAGAGTTGGTAGCCGGGGTGGACGGGGGTTGGCTGCCCAGAATCGGTCAGAATTTCATCAAAAATCGAGCCGGTACAGTCATCCCCGGCTGAGAATACCAGCATGGCGGCATCCGTTTTCCCCTGAAATTCTTGTTGGGCGGCCTTGATTTTTCCAGCAATCCGAGGCAGGACGGCTTCTTCACCCCCATGGGTGAAACGCATCAGGTGGCCATGGAGGTCATTGAAGTGGAAAATCTGTAAATGGAAATCTGAATAATTGGATTTTGGGGACAGTGCCACCCCTGACGCTAATTCGATTTTCTGAATCGGCGCGAGGGTGGCATCCCCAAGGAGGAGGAAGAGACTGTTTGCAGCCGCGTAGGGATTGGGCTGGACAGGGGCAAGGCGCAGCGTTCCTGGCGCGGGGACGAAACCATTCATTATCCCTTGACCGCACCTTCAACCATCGCACTGAAGAAGGTGCGCCGCGTGAAGAGGAAGACGATGACCATTGGCGCCGCGATGATGATACAGGCCGCTGCGACGACTTGCAAATTGATGATGTTTTGACTGAGGAAATCGTACAAGCCATACATGGCAGGTTTGAATTCATTATCGGGCACCAATAAATATGCCATAATAAATTCATTCCAGACACCGACAAAGGTCATTAGAAAAACCGAGACGATCCCCGGGGTGGCCAGAGGCATGGTGACTCGGAATAAAGCGCCTATGGGCGAGCAGCCTTCAATCAGGGCAGCTTCTTCCATTTCAACTGGGATGGAATCAAAAAAACCTTTCATAATCCAGACACTGATAGGTAAGAAAAAGCCTAAATACACAAATATCAAATAGACGCGATCATCGAAAAAGGGTAGATTTTTTCGGATCGTGATTCCCATCTGGTAGATGGCCAACAAGTTAGTCAGAATAGGGACGCCAGTGATCGCATACATGGCGAGCATGAGGGCATCGTGGCCGCGGAATTTATAGCGCGAAAAGGCAAACCCGGATAGGCTAGAGAGAAATCCAACCAGTAGGGCCGTGCTTAAAGCGTATTTAAAGGAGTTGGGAATATAGATCTTCAGCATATTGCCGGTCAGTTTGAAACCCAGGAGTGCATTCTCATCTGGTTTGGGTGCAAAAACGCGGTGATAGCCCTCGGTGGCCCAGCGACAGGCGCTAAGATCAAACTTACGGGTAGGGGTATCGCAGGGAAAAAGTACCGGGGGTTTGCGAGTGATATCCGCTTGCTCTTTAAAGGAGATGATGATGGTAGTCGCAATCGGGATCATCGCGAAAAAACAAATCACCATCAAAGCAACGTTGACCAGCCGGTGGGTCCAGGCTGTACGTGACCAAGGATTGCGTTTGAACATCTTAGCGGCTCCTTTCGTTGATGCGTGTGATCCGCAAAACACCGGCAATGAGAATCCAATTGACGATGGCAATAATGATGGCGAGGGCTGCGGCCTGACCAAATTCCAGCCGGGCCCAACCCAAGGTATATAGAAAATAGCTCAGAACATATGTGGTCGTACCAGGGCCCCCACCGGTGAGGGAGAAAACCATCCCCACCCCGTTCATGCCGCCTAAAATCAGGTTAAAAAGGGCCACAATCATAGATGGCATAATTAAAGGAATCGTAATATGTTGGGCCAGGCGCAAACCATTGGCCCCATCAATTTGGGCACTTTCGGTGACTTCCTTAGGAACGGTTTGCAGGGCTGCCAAAATCAATAGGGTCACAAACGGTAAGGCCCGCCAGGTGGCTGCCAGGATCAGGTAGATCATGGCCGGGGAGGGCGGAAAGGGAAAATCCCCAATCCACGGGGTCGGACGAGGGTCAGTTAGCACGGATATCCCCTCAGCGCTGAAATTGCTAAAAAAATTATTTAATATCCCGTACTCAGGGACGACCAATAAACGGAAGACCATGCCAGCGATGATATCGGCAATAATCCAGGGGATGAAGAGCAAGGTAATGTAGACCCCCGATAAACGCACATTTTGTTTGAGTAAATAGGCAATCAAAAATGCTAGAAAGGTGGTCAGGAAGGTATACCCCACCAGAAAGATGATGGTGTGACCAATACTTTCAGCAAACAAAGAGGTCCGAAATAACCTGGTAAAGTTGTCGAAACCGACGAATTTCCAGCCCTGTTGGGTACGATCTTGGAAGCTAAGCCAAGCGGTATAAAAAGCCGGATAAAATTGAACAACGAGGAGAACAATAGCAGTGGGGAGGATCAACCAAAAAGGGAGTGAGTTTCGAAACCAAAGTTGGATGGCTTTATAGGTAGAAGATTTTTTCATGGATGGTCCTTTCGACATTAGGAATCGGGGGAGAAATTTTCGAAGGACAGAATTCATCAGGATGATGAATTTAGAAGGTGACAAGGCCATATATGACCTTGTCACCTTGAATACATCTTTTTAGGCAGCTTTCAGAAAGAGTGAAAATAACACTCAAACCAAAACCTACTCAAGTTTTGTGGTAAATCATGTTGGTATTTTCGTAACCAACATACTACAAAACACTTAGTTACCAGCGTTGTAAGCTTCTTCCGCTTCGGTGAGTACAGTGACGATATCCGCAGTCGGATCCTCTTTGACCAATTTATACACAGCGGTCATAATGATCTCTGCAGCTTCTTCACGGCGTTCAAGCGTACCTTCCCAGGGGGTGCAGACGCTGCCTTCAAGTGCATCAGCAGCAGCATGGTAGAAGGGGAGATCCAATTCAGGGGTATCCAGTATCTGTTTATTCGCGGGTTGTCCAGCACCAGGGCCTAAGACGTAACCAGGGTTGTACTCAGGAGACATCATCAAATTGATGTAATCATAGGCAGCTTCGATATTTTGTGCACCTTCTGGAATGGCAAAACCATTTACAGAGTTACCACAACCCGGGGTCTGGCCTTCGGGGGCAAACAGATGGTCCAAAATCACATCACCAGCCGCAATCGCATCGAGCATATCTTCCGAGGAGCCTTTGTCGTAAACGGTGCCATCGGGGGCGGTCAGGGGGTTGATGTAACGGTATCCAAACAAACCGGTGGGGATGGCGGCGGCGGAGGCATCCTTGAAGGAGTCCTCTTCCACAAAACCACCCGCGAAGACGGTCTCAGGGTTGTATTCATTCTCGACCGTCATGCGCAAGAATTCGATGGCGGCGACAATTTCAGGCGAAGTCAGGGTCATAACGCCTTCGCCATTATCAAATTCACCACCAAAGGATGAAACGAGCATCCAAAGCATACGAGTTGTACCCGTACCTGCATAGGCAGTAGAACCAAAGTAAGTCCAGGCATAGACACCATCGGCTTTCAGGCGTTCGGCCTCGACTACGAATTCTTCAGGGGTATCCGGGAAACCGTTGGGATAATGATCGGCCCATACATAAACCAGATAGGGGCGGATAACCATCGGAATGCAGTATAACCCGCCATCAGGCATGGTACAAGAAGCCAGTGCACCGGCATCCAGGTCATCATACCATTCTTGCTGTTCGGCCCATGGGCGCAAATCTTGAACGGCCCCGTTACCAACCACCAAGCTCAAGTTACCGCTACCGATTTCAACCAAGTCAGGGACAGTATTTCCAGCGATCACGGCGGAAACTAATTCTTGGTACATGCGGTCCCAAGGTTTGTAGCGGTTGACCCAGTTCCATTTGCCATCAAATTCTTCATTGAATTGTGGTATGGTGGCGCGTAACCATTCGTTACCGACCCGCTCATCACTGGCCGGGTCTTCGTTGGTTTCGTCGTATTGATACCAGGTGAGGAAGTCAACTTCATTATTGACCATGGCGGCGGCTTCGGCGGCGGCAGCTTCAGCAGCGGCTTCAGCTTCAGCAGCGGCTGCTTGAGCTGCTTCGAGTTCAGCTTGGACAGCGGCCAATTCTTCATCGGTTGCTGATCCGGCGGCGGCTTCGGCAGCGGCCTGGGCATCAGCTAATTGAGCTTCCATTTCTTCCAATTTTGCTTGAGCTTCAGCGGCAGCAGCTTCGGCGGCTTCTTGCGCGGCAGTGTCAACCTCGGGAGCTGCGCAGGCTGCCAAAGAAACCGCTAAAAGCGCAAAAACTAAAACAAACAATAGTGCTTTATACTTTTTCATTCTTATTCTCCTTAGGGAATTATTTTAAGAAAATTGAATTACATTTGGTCATATACGTATTTTGGAAACAACTACCTCCTTTTATTCTATAACAAAAAGCGCATAAAAATCCAGAGCGAATGCGCTTTGGATTTTTATGCGCTAATGAGTTTTTTCGGATTTGATCACCATTTTAGTTAAGTTTACCGAACGGGTGGCTGGGTATATTTTACCCAATTTTGTTCAGTGTAAAGGTGACTATAGAATAAAGCAATTATTACGCTGTGTCAAGTATGACTTAACTCACATTGTGTACTTTTATTTTTACTTCACGAATACTCGATAATTTAGAACCTATCCGAAAAATGCCATGTCATGCAAAACAGTGGCACAAGCAAATTGAAGAAAGGCCAACCAGTTTTGGGGTTTCTTGCACCATCGAGTACGAATACTGCGTCGCTTGTTGAGCCAACCCAAAGTTCGTTCAACAACCCAACGCCTGGCCGGGAAGGTTTTGTCTTCCGGTGCAAGTTCAGGTTCAGGTGGTTCATTACGTTGACGCCGATGCTTGATATGTTTGATGTAACCAGTCACGGTGACAATTTCGTGAACATCATCAAAATCATAGCCTTTATCCAGACACATGTTTTGTTGCTGAGATGTACGCACAACGACAATAGAAAAGATCAAACCACCAGCGGACCACTTATCATGTTGGTTAGCACCACTGACCAGAACAGCCAGCGGTGCACCTCGTTGATCGACTAAAAGATGAATTTTGCTGCCCGATTTACCTCGATCTGTAGGATTTCTGCCGGTTTCTTCACCACCAAGTGGAGCAGGAACCCTTTTGCTATCCATACTTTGCCAATTCCAGGCAATCCGACGTTCTCGGGCATAAAATCTGGCAGCTCGTTTCATGATCCTTTCCCAGCGTCCATCTTCTTGCCAGGTTTGAAAGCGCTCATGCAGTACACTACTCGAAACTCCAAACCACTCGCACTTCATGGCTTTCCACTGACAGCCAGTCCACATGATGTACCAAAGCCCATCCACTACATTTCGGTGCGGTATTCGTGGTCTCCCTCGGCCTTTGGGTTTCGTTTCTTTCGGCAATTCTCGCTTCATTATCCGCCACAGCTTCCGGGGCACTCGAAAATAATCAACATTCTTCGGTTTTGTGTTACGATGTTTTCGCAAGGCATCTCCTTTCAAGTGGGTTTTGGCGACACACTTGTATCAGGTTATGCCTTGTTTTTCAACTCTCACCATGATTTTGCGCAAAAACGGCAGGTTTCTATTCGATAACGCAAAAACAATGACATTCTAAGCGGTAAAATTGGTGCTGGAGGTCAAAATTCGGTATCATCGGAAAAAAAGCTTTAGACTTAGGAGACGCCTGATGAGCCTCGAAATTGATTGCACCGCTGAATTCACAAATACGCAATATGCTCCTTTGGCCGTATTGTGTGCACATTACCAATCCAAGCAACTACTCGATCCTTTGAAGCAGGTACCCATCCTAATGAAAAGCCGGGTTTTCAGCCCTGGAGACAAGCTGATCCAGATTCTGTTGAGCATTTTGGCCGGTTGCGGCCCGCTGTACGAAGTCAACGAGCGGCTCAAGCCGGAGATCGGTTTGGCCTCCCTGTGGGGCTGGAAAGCCTTCCGCGACCAATCAAACCTGTCGCGGGTGCTGGATGCGCTAAGTCTAAAGCAAATTGATCTATTGCAGACGCAAACCCAGCTTGTTAGGCACTGGCTCAGTCGGGTGCCAGGCCACGATTGGCGCAGCTTCCTGTGGCTGGACTTTGATCTGACTGGCCTGCCGTGCTCAAAACGGGCCGAAGCCAGCCAAAAAGGCTATTTTAGTGGAAAAAAAACACAACCGGGCGCCAACTAGCCCGGATCAGCGCCATCCAGTACCGCGAAACCATCTGGTCGGAACTGTATCCCGGCAGCCAGCACACTGTCCATTGCCTACAACCAGCGGTACTGGCGGCAGAAAATGCTTTAGAGTTAGCCCCTGAGCGTCGCAAACGCACCGTGATTCGCACGGATGGCGGGGCGGGGACCGATGCTCACATCCGCTGGCTGTTGGCCCGTAATTATCACGTGATGATGAAAGGCAGCGCTAACCGTCGGGCTAAAGCACAGGCCAAACGCGTGCAACGTTGGGACCCTTTCGCAGACTGCTGGCTTGGTGAGGTCTCCGCTCCAGTCGATTATGGTCGCCCGGTGCGCGTCTTTGTCAAAAGAAGGTTGAAAAAGGACCAGTTTCTCTACAGCTACTACGTTTCAACGCTTTCTCTACCCTGCAAAGGCCATTTTATGAGCCTTTACAACCATCGTGGCGGGGCAGAAGTAGAGCAATTCCGCAGCGACAAGAGCGGGTTGCATCTGGAGGTGCGGCGTAAACATAATTTCAGTGCCCAAAAAGGCTTCATTCTGCTGTCTGACCTGGCGCACAATTTGCTGGCCGATTTCCATCACCGGGCGTTATGTGGTAGCCGTTTTGAGGCTTACGGGGTGAAGCGCATCGTCCGAGATCTGATGGCAACTCCCGGAAACCTGGTCTTCGAGCAGGATAAATTGGTCCGTGTGGAGTTGCTAAGTAAAAAGCAGTTTGCGAAGGACTTGGCGCTTTGTTTGAAAAGGTACCATTCGGACCCTTGAAAGCAATTAGAAATCGCCTGTTTTTGCACTAACTATTAGAAATGCGCTTTTTTTGCGGGTTGCAGCGCTTTCTTGCCCGGTAGTTGGAATTGACCCGAGTGGATCAAAGCATCTTCAACCTTTTGGATGGTTCGGCAAACAGCCGATTCACTGATCCCGTAAGCTTGAGCAATATGAAATTGCGTGCGATATTCTCGCCAATACATCAAGGTCATCAACAACTGATCAGCCCGGCTCAGTTTCGGTGGACGCCCAAAGTTGGGCAATTCATTTTCCAGTACGGTGACCATTTGCATTTGATTACACTAATTTCTAGAGCGCTGAATCCAAAATCTTGGCTCAACCACAATCCCCAGAAAATTGTAAAAAATAGAAAGGTAAAGAATAAAAATCCAGATACGAAAACCGATGCGAGAATATTCGGCCGGTAGAAAAATTTCCACATCTTAGGTTGGCGGGTGGTCGCTTGGGTATGTTGATGGGTTTTGGGCAGTCGCCAACCAACCACCAAGGCGGCGATAAAACTCAAACCGGCTAAAATCACAAGCGGAAGCTGCCAGCCCCAAACATCGATCATCCAACCAACAATTGGGAGACCGATTATTGCTGCGGTTGAAAATGAGGCATCCACAGCGGCTAATGCCCGACCGCGTCGTTCGTAGCTAACCTGATCGCTGACATAGGCTTGTTGAACAGGGTAATAGGCCGAGGTGGTCAAACTGATCAACATGATTGGAAGCGTGCTCCACCATCCGCTTGAGAATACCAATCCGATAAATCCAAGCCCTCGTAAAACAAAAGCTGTAACCATGATTATGCGGCGACCATATTGGTCTGCCAGAATTCCAATTACCGGGCTGAGTAAACCCGTCAATGAACGCAGGGCTAATATCCAGCCATATGCCGTAATAGTCAACCCTAAACCGGTGGAAAGCTGTGGAATGAAGGGAATGAAAATCCGACTGCCGGTATCATGTATAACCCGGAGCAGAAACATCATAATGAGCAGTTCGAGGTTATAGCCAAAAAATTCCGCGGCTCGACCACTGAGGGATATACGGAAAGATTATGGATTCAAATGATATTCCAAACCCGATAAAACGGAACTAAAACTTAAGTATCGTCCAATAACCTGCAGGCAGCAAATCAGAAAGTAAAAGTGACTGCATATTTACCTCTCGGTGTAAATCCGCACCAGCGCTAATTATCAATATCGTTCGATGATTAGCGTTAGTATGCCCGAAGGCGAGACGGGTTTCTTTAATTAACTGCCAAATGAGTTGATGATTTCTAATTTGACTCAATAACAGGACTATAGAATATTGCAATGGTTGTCTAGCGTCAAGTATGAGTTAATTCGCGCAGATTGAGTTCATTTTTACTTGACGAATACTTGATAATTGAGTACATTCAGGGAGGTTATTTCCAAAAAGTTTTACGAATACTGAACAGACCGGGATTGGATGTAATATGGCAAAAAAACAAATTGAGCGCTGTCTGATTGGTGCTGGACAGCGCGGGATCTATGCTTACGCACCTTATCTAAAAGCACGCCCCCAAGAAACAAGGTTTGTAGCGGTTGCTGAACCAGACCCTGAAAGACGCGCTCGCTTTGCCCAACAACAGGGTAATGTTATTTAATTGAGATGATAAACTCATCTACGAAACCCCCAGGCATTATCATAAATCATATCCCCGCAAGTTCGGGGAAATATATTGGATCCCCCAGTATTACGATTTTACCCAACGGCGACTACCTGGCTTCACATGATTATTTTCGATCCAATCATTCTGGGCCCCAAAATGAATTACTCGTCCTTGGTTCCACGGATCGCGGCCAAACCTGGCACAAACGCGCTGAACTCTCCGGATTTTGGCAAAATCTATTCGTTCATGATGAAGGATTATATTTGATGGGGCTGACCAAAGAGTATGGTCACATCATCATCCGCCGTTCAATGGATTGTGGTTTTACCTGGACAGAGCCAGGAAATGAATTTAGCGGAATTCTTTTGGCGGATATGGAATACCATACCGCCCCATCCCCAATGGTTACTCACAATAACCGCATCTGGCGGGCCATGGAAGCTGTTCAAAACAGCGCCGAATGGGCCAGAAGTTTTCGCACATTTGTGATGTCTGCACCCATCCAGGCCGATTTACTCTCAGCGGAAAGCTGGACGATCACAAACCGCATTCCCGGTGAGGCATCCTGGCTCAACGGGGGCTTTGGCGGTTGGTTGGAAGGAAATATTGTCGTTACTCCCGATGGCAGTCTAGTCAACATATTACGGGTAGATTTGCCGAATTAACCGGAAAAAGCTGCTGTGATAACCATCAGCCCCGATAGACTCCGGGCCAAATTTGACCCAGAAAAAGGTTTCATCGATTTTCCCGGCGGCGCCAAAAAATTTACAATTCGTTTCGATCCTCACAGCGGTAGCTACTGGTCTTTGGTTAACAATACGAAATCTGAATTCAATGAGCTAGAGCCAATTTCAGTCCGTAATACCCTGTCACTCAGTCGGTCAGTGGATTTAATCAATTGGGAAATCCATTCTGAATTATTGGAACACCCAGATGTCCACCACCATGGGTTTCAATATGTCGATTGGTGTTTTGATGGTAATGATTTGATCGCCGTTGCCCGCACCGCTTATGATGACTTCTGAATCCGGGCTGATTCGGCCCATAATGCGAACTACCTGACATTCCATCGTTTCGAAAATTTTCGGGAGTAATAGGTTTACAGAATGAAGTCACTATCTGGGGCATGGCCCACCATGGTCACTCCTTTTGACCAAAATCTTGAGATTGATCTCGGTGCTTACCGCGCCATGATTGCCTGGTACCTCGAGCATGGGGTGGGTGGGCTCTATGCCAATTGCCTCTCCAGTGAGATGTACCATCTTTCAAACTCCGAACGACTGCAACTGGTACATGAGGCCGTCAGTGCTGCCGGGGGACAGGTGCCCGTCGCCGCGACGGGCAACCTTGGAAATTCACTAGCCGAACATATCGATCTCTGCCAGCGGGTTGCTGATGCGGGGGCCGCTGTGGTGATGCTGGTCGTCCCCGATTTTCTAGATCATGAAACCGAACTGGAGCGCTACTATCTGACCATTGCTGAAAAAATTCCCGCACCCTTGGGTCTGTATGAATGCCCGGTACCGCGTCCATTTCACCTGAGCGTAGACTTGGTTGCCCGCCTGGCGCAAACCGGTCGATTTGTGGCCTACAAAGAGACCAGTTGCAACCTAGAAAAAATTCATGCACATCTGGCTGCATTGCAGAATACCCCGCTGGCGCTCTTGCAGGCCAACACACCTTACCTGTTGGCCGCCTTACGCGCCGGCGCGCCGGGCACCATGTCCATCGCGGCCATCTGGGTGCCAGATTTGGTCGCTGCAGTGATCAAGAAAGTCCGTTCCGGTGATCCAGCCGCGGACGCTCTGCATGCCCGCCTGTGTGCCCTGGAATTAGCCCAGCGGCCCATCCACCCCTTGGGGGCCAAAGCTTTACTCAGGAAACGCGGTTTGTCCATCACCTCGCGTGGTCGTGCCCATCCACCCATGAGCGCCGAAGAGTTGTGCGCCATCGAGCGCGCCGCAAGTGAATGGTTTGACGAACACGGTGAACTGAAAATCAAAGGGGATAAATCTTAATTATGCCCGCGGCCATCCTGAGTTCTCGATATCGGTACCACCCTCGCCAAAGCGGTGCTCTTCAATTTAAAGGGACGTGAATTGGCGGTTTCTGAACGCGCCTGTACTTTACTGACACCCCAACCAGGTTGGATGGAATTGGATCCGAATGAAATCTGGCTGGCAGTCATTCAGATTATTCGCGAGATAAGTCAAAATCTTACCGCTGAGATTGAAATCCAGGGGATTGGACTCAGCACCCAAGGTGGATCGCTGATTCCGGTAGATCTTGCGGGCACGCCAACCTATAATCTGGTAACCTGGCTGGATCGCCGGTCCGAAAGTTTGGTTGCCAACTGGCAGGAAAACGGCCGCGCTCAGAAAATTCGTCAGATCAGCGGGTGGGAACCCCAACCGGGTTTGCCACTCCCCTCGATTTGTGCCCTCCGTCAAACCCAGCCAGAAGTTTTCTCAGCCACCCACAAATTTCTCTCGGTCAATGATTTCATTGCCCACCGATTGACGGGCGAGTACACCACAAACCCATCCATGGCCGGTGAAATGCTCCTGACCAATATCCAAACCGGTGCCTGGGATCAGGAACTCTGCGACCTAGGCGGGATCCAAATTGACCAACTCGCCCCCATTTTGCCCTCCGATGCCATCGTCGGTGAGATCCGACCTGAAATCTGCCAGCAAACCGGTTTACGGCTGGGCATTCCCCTCATCAATGGCGGACAAGATCATTCTTGTGAAGCACTCGCGTTAGGGATGACTGATCCCGGTTGTTTTCTACTAGCCTGTGGTACCGCCTGGGTGATCAACGGCGTCAACGCGTCTCCCAACGTGGCTGCCATCCCTCCTGAAATGGCCCTCAATAAACATGTTTTGCCCGATCGTTATATCGCCTCGCAATTTCTAGGCGGCCTGGGCGCGGGGATGGAGTGGTGGCTGGATCAATTTTGGCAGAATCCCCTGCCAGATCGTCCCATTTCTCGCTCGGAACGGTACGCCTCCTTTAATGAAACGCTGGCACAGACAGAACCCGGTTGCAAGGGCTTGTACTTTCATCCGGTCAGCGGCACCCCTCGCACAGAATTTACCCCTGGCGGTTTTTCCGGTTTGCGTTTGGATCACACCCGGGCTGAGATGGGCCGGGCCGTGTTAGAAAGCTCCGCCTTTGAATTGCGCTGGGCCATCGAAAATATCCGAGCCTTTGGCCTGCCCGTAAACGGTCTCTGGATGGTCGGCGGTGCCGCTCGCAGCCCGATCTGGCCTCAAATTCTGGCCGATGTCACCGAGATTCCGATTTCATTGACCCAATATACTCATGGGCCTTCCCTCGGCGCGGCCCTGTTAGCCGCCAAAGGGTTGGGCCTGCTGGAAAGTTTCCCGCGTTGGGTTACCCCGCAAACCATTCAGCCCAACCCTGATAATGTTGCGGTTTATGATGAAATTTATTCCATCTATATTGCTGGCGGATAAAAAAACAATCGAAATTTACTCTAGGGCTTGCGGGTTCCCAGGCTTGTTTTCTTAAACTTCGAACCGCAAGGCACTTAGAGCCAATCATCTGAAAATGAAGCTAAAAACCGACCAATTGAACTTTCTACTTCCTGAACATACCCTTAGAGTCAATTCCCGGCCCTTCGGCTGCCAGCTTGTCAGCCGGGTAAGCCACCAAATTATTTGGAACTGGCAAGTGCTCAGATACCGGATAAATTCGGCTGGCTGGCAGCCGTTTGAAGAGTCTGAGATCATCGCCGAGACCGCTTCAACTTGCCGAGTGAGGCTATTCGGCGCGGGTCAGGTCCAGATTGGGTTGGCGATAATCATCCGTGACCCGGTGGTACATTTTGAGCTAGCTGCGGTAGGTTCTGATCATGATTGGCTGGCGGTTGATTTTTATGCCGGGCAGGATGAACACTTCCTGGGTTTTGGCGAACGCTTCGATTCGCTCGATCAGCGCGGTAAACAGATCGAATTGTGGGTTAAGAATAAAGCTACGGGTGGCGAAACCTACATCCCGGTCCCGTTTTATTTTTCGAATATTGGTTATGGTGTTCATATCGACACGGATGTGCGCTGTATTGCTCGGATGGCGACCCCGGATGATCCTGGAGTGGTTTCCGTTCGGAACGCCGCGCCGGAATTGAAATTTACCCTGATCCCTGGTCACACCCCGAAAGAAATCCTTTCGCATTATTCTGCTCTCGCGGGACGACCCAGCCTGCCCCCCGATTGGGTCTTTGGTCCCTGGAAATCGCGGGACTGGCAGACCGCCAACCAGGTTGGGATTCGCGAAGATATTGAAAAACAACACGCCCTGAACTTACCCGCCACCGTCAAACTGCTGGATGCCCGGTGGGAGATTGCATATCACACCTTTGAATTTGATCCGGCCAAATTCCCCAATCCGGCGGCCATGATTGCTCAACTACACGCCCATGGCAACCACCTGATGGTTTGGATCTCCCCCTGGATGGCGGTCGGAAATGGGGCTGATCCCGATGATGCTTTTTATGAATGTGTTGAGCGGGGTTATTTGATTAAGAACGCCGCGGGAGAAGTCTACGTTCACAATTTGGCCAATAACCCGATGTTGGTGGGGTCGTGCATCGATTTCACCAACCCTGAGGCCGCGGTTTGGTGGCAGGCCAATATCCGCCGCCTGGCCCGAATGGGGGTGAGTGGGTTCAACACCGATTTTGGTGAACAGGTCCCCGAAGATGCCGTCTTTTACGATGGCCGCACCGGCCGCGAGCTACACAATGAATACCCACGCCTGTACAACCAACTCACCTATGAAGCAGCCCAAGAGGGCCAGCCAGGCGTGCTCCTGGCGCGCTCTGGCTGGCATGGATCACAGGGGTTTTCAGCGATCTGGGCTGGCGATCAAACCTCCGATTTCGCTGATACCAGTGGACTGCGAACGGCCATCATTGCCGGGCAAAGTGCGGGTCTTTCGGGTTTCCCCTATTGGACCAGTGATATCGGCGGCTATTTCGGGGATCCGACCGATGAAGTATATGCCCGTTGGGCTCAATTGGGGGCTTTTTCCCCCATCATGATGATCCACGGAGCCGGGCGCCGCGAACCCTGGACGTTTTCAGAGCAAACCCTGGACATTTACCGGTGCTATGCCCAACTACACATCGATTTATTCCCCTATATTCAGGCCTACGCGGCCCAGGCCGCCAAAACGGGCCTACCGATTATGCGGGCCATGCCCCTTGAATATCCACAAGACCCCAATGTATGGGGCCAGCAGGCCGAACACCAGTATTGTTTCGGATCTGAATTACTGGTCGCGCCGGTCTATTACGGTTTCAGCCGCAAACGGCTAGTATATTTGCCTCCCGGCGAGTGGCGCGATTTCTGGACCGGGGAAGTTCTCCGGGGCAGACAGATTGTCTCACGCCCCGCCGAGATCGATGTAATCCCAGTATTGGCTCGCGCCGGAGCCATCATCCCGCGGTTAGACCCCTCTGCAGAAACATTGTTACCTGCAACTGCTCCTGGAGTACGCTCAGCCGGGGCTGATTTACGAGTGGATATTTACCCCGGAGCCGATGGTCACTTTCAGTTGACGGATGGCACGAAATTTCGGTGGTTTGAAGCCACACAAACCGTAGTGATCTCAAATTCTCCAATTCTCCGGCAAGTATCCCTGCGGCGGGTTGGTGTTAAACCCGGGCAAGCACAGGTAAGTTGCGCTGAAAATTCGATCCCGACGAAGCAAGGCAGCCTGAACGGCGAAATGGAATATGTCCGGTTTCAGGTTGACCAGCGTGAATTCAAACTCATATGGGCAAATTGACAGCAATGATAAAAAATACTCGAGAAGTGATTGCCTCAGCTCTCGAACAGGGCAATGGCATACTCCGCCTGGAACCGACCTGGGTCGCGCGCGATTTTATGCCCTCCGGGAAGCGCATGGGCCTAGAAAATGATGCGGTCGGCGAGCGCGGCTGGATCACCGAACGCTGGATTGGTTCGACGACCCGGGCGGTCAATCGGGTCGGCCCGCCGGATGAAGGGCTGTCCTATGTGGCGCTCCCCACCGGGGATCGGATCACCCTGAAAGCAGTCGTAGAAGCCGCCGGAGACCTGATTATGGGAGCAGCCTACACCAAATCCCATTCTAGCTTGGGTCGTCTGGCTAAAATTCTTGATTACGCTGATCGGATCCCCTTTCATTATCACCAAGATGAAACCGCCGCTACCCGGGTGGGCTGTAATTCCAAAGAAGAAGCCTATTATTTTCTGGAAGGTGCCGATTTGGGTTCCCACCCGGAGACTTTTTTTGGGGTCCATCCGTCGATTGTGGAGCAGAAAAACTATGAGATTTTGTTGCCGCATCTGATCGATTGGAAAGATGACTCGATCTTAAAACACTCCCGGGCCTATCGTCAAGTTCCCGGGGAGGGTTTCCACGTTCCCGCGGGGGTGCCACACGCCCCTGGGACGGCACTCACTCTGGAATTACAGGAAAACTCAGACGTCTATGCCGTTTTGCAAGCCGCAGTTCAGGGACAAGTCAGCCCGAAGGATATCCTGCATCGATTTATCCACCCAGAAGATTGGACCCAGCATGGCGAACGCATCATTCTGGACCAAATCAACTGGTCTGATAGCGGTGATCACTATTTTTATGAAAACCGCCATACGGTACCACAACCCGTTCAGGATGCGCAGCAGGAGGGCGGCGAAGAATTTTGGGTCTTCTACAACACCCCGAAATTCAGCGGTAAAAAACTGGTCGTGCATCCTGGGCAGACGGTTACGAGTATCGACCAAGGAGTCTACAATTTATTAGTATGGCAGGGGCAGGGTCGTTTTGATGGGTATGAGATTGCGGCCGGAGATTTTGAACTGGATGAACTGCTTGTGACCCATCAACGCGCCATCGAAAACCTGCAGGTTGAAAATACAGGGGCTGAAGATCTGATCATTTTTAAGTTCTATGGTCCCGATATCAATCCGGATGTGCCGCATATACCACCTTATTCTTCCCAGAAAAGGAGAAAACGATGAAAATTAACCAAGTTGAATGTGCCCTATTGGAATATCCCTTACCCGCCCCCTTATACCCATCCTGGGCTCCGGGACGGGCCTTCCACACCACCTCGCTGACCTTGATCCGCGTCCACACCGATGAAGGGATCAGCGGAGTTGGCGCTGGCCCCGATGTTGGTCGGACGGGATTGTACTCTTTCATTGAATTGGTGGCTCCCTATATCCTGGGGAAAGATCCTTTCCATATTGAACGCATCGCCCCGTATTTGCGCAACGCGGCCGGGGATGGCAGCTTCCCCTGGGGTGTTGAGGTCGCCTTTTGGGATATCATTGGTAAAGTGACCGGCCAGCCGGTTTACCGGCTGTGGGGTGGCTATCAGGAGACTATGCCCGTTTACGCTAGCCTGGCCGAAATCCCCCCGCCATATGAGCAGATCGAACGAATTCATAAACTTTTAGAAACCGGTTTTAAGGCTGTCAAACTACGCTTACGCCGTCCCGATATTAATGCCGATATTCAGATGGTTGAAAAAGTCCGCCAAGAATTTGGAGACAGCCTCCAAATTATGGTTGATGCCAACCAGGCCAATGTGATGCCCAGCCCCGGTTACCAGGGCCGTTGGACCTACGAACAGGCCCTCAAGGTGGCCCAGGCCATGCAGGCGTTGGACGTTGTCTGGTTAGAAGAGCCGCTGCCGCGTTATAACCTGGCGCAGCTTTCCCGTTTGGCCGCAGCGGTGGACATCCCCATCGCAGGGGGTGAATTGAACAAAGGCTTGCACGAATTCAAAGCCCTGATCGATAACCAATGCTACGATATCATTCAGGCCGATTGTGCCTTTTCGGAGGGCATCTCCCAACTGCGTAAAGTGGCCGCCCTGGCCGAGATCAACTACAAACAGTTCATTCCTCATACCTGGTCCAACGGGATTGGGCTGGGTGCTAACCTCCATCTGGCTGCCGCGACCCCCAACTGTCCCTGGTTTGAATACCCGGTTGATCCCCCCGCCTGGACAATTGAAGCCCGCGATTTTATGCTCACAGAGCCCTTTGGCATCTCGCCCGATGGCACTATTTCGGTCAGCGACAAGCCTGGATTTGGCTTCGATATCGACAAGGCCGCTATCCAGACCTACACCAAAGAAAGCTGGCAAAGTGAGGTAGTAAAGTGATATGAATCTCCATAAAAAATTGGATTTAGATCAACTTGCAGTCGATATCGCCTTCGCCCCACCGGACGAAAAACAGGAGCGCGCCTTCCAAGCTATCCAAGATTTACAGGATATTGGCGTTTATTCGGCCTCGATTGGGCCTTGGTATCGGGCTATCGCTACAGGCGATCTGCCCTCGATGACGGTCCCGGCTTTCAATTTGCGCGGCAATACCTATAACGTTGCCCGGCGAATTTGGCGGGTGTCCCAGGATTTAGGAGTGGGTGCCTTCATTTTTGAGTTAGCCCCTTCAGAGGCCACCGTATCGGATCAGTCCTTTGCCGAATATGTCGCACTCGTTCTGGCTGCCGCGGTCCGAGAAGGCTATCAGGGACCGGTATTTATACAAGGCGATCACTTCGATATCGCTGCTCCAACCGAACTCGAAGCTACCCAGCAGTTATGCCGGGAGGCCATAGAAGCCGGGATGTACCAGATCGATATCGATGGCTGCCATTTGGTCAACCCGGCTGAAAAATCATTAGCCGCCTTTCACCAACCAAACTCCCTGGCCACGGCTGAATTGATCCAATTTGTCCGCGCCACGGAGCCGGAGGGGATTGAAATCACCATTGGTGGAGAAGTAGGCGTCATTGGCGGGGCAAACACTACCCCCCAAGACCTAAGAGCATTCCTGACAGCCATTCGGGCGGCTTTGCCCTCCCAAATTCGTAGTCTGGATAAAATCAGTGCTCAAACGGGCACTCAACACGGCGGTGTCGTCAACTTCGATGGCAGCCTCGGCCGGATGCAATTAGATATCGATTTGGTGAAGCAATTGAGCGACGCGGCCCGGACTGAATTCGGACTGGCTGGATTAGTCCAGCATGGGGCCTCTACCTTGCAAATTGAACAATTGGCCCAATTGAAGGCTCATGGGGTTATCGAAGTCCATCTGGCAACCGGCATTCAAAACATTATCTTTGATCACCCAGCTTTTCCACCCGAGCTACTCACGCACATTCAGACAGAATTGGTCCAACCTGAAACTGGCCCTGAAGGCGATCAAAAGCAAACCAGCGAAGGCTTGAGCCTGGCCCAACAGTTTTACAACACCCGCTGGGTGGCCTGGGGGCCTTTCAAAAAAGAACTTTGGTCTTTGCCTGAATCAGCCTGGTCAGAAATCTGCGTCGACCTGGATGAATGGTTTCGGCAGATATTTAAAGCCCTGGGTGTGAACGGACAAAGCCAACACCTGGCAACCTATTACCCAACGGAGAAGCCGACCTGATGGAAGTATTTGATGTCGTGGGCTTGGGGATGGCTACGATGGATATTTTAACCGTCGTACCCCATTTGCCGGAATCCAATGAGGTTTACCCGGTCAATTCGATGGATGTTCAAGGTGGCGGGCCGGTCGCGACTGCCCTGGTTGCGTTAGCAAAATTAGGGGCTGCCACGACCTATCTGGGTACAATTGCCCCCGATGATTGGGGTGCGGCAATTGAAAATGATTTTCGACGTTATGGAGTCGACACTCGCTGGGCCTATCACCCCAAGACTGGCGAATCCAGCGTGTCGGTTATCCTGGTCGAAGCCGGACTGGGCCACCGGGCTATCCTTTACCAACCAGGGACCGCTCCCGAAATGGGCGCGGCCGAGGTTGCTCCCGCAGCAATTGAGTCTGCCAAAATCCTGCACCTGGACGGGTTTTACCTGGAGGCTGCGGTGGCCGCGGCCCAGTTAGCTCGAGCGCAGGGTGTTTTGGTTTCCCTGGATGGCGGCGCGGGTGAAAATATCTGGCAGGGGATGGAGGCGGTACTGCCCCTGGTCGATATTTTGGTGGTCGCCCGGCAGTTTGCGACCTCTGTAACCGGGGAAGTTGATCCATTGATCGCTGGACCTGCCTTGCAATTGTATGGCGCCAGCCAGGTGGTAATCACGGACGGTGAAAACGGCTGCTGGTATTGGAACGCACAACAACATCTTCACCAACCAGCGTTTAAAGTTAATGTGGTCGACACCACCGGGGCTGGGGATACCTTCCACGGCGCATTTCTATATGCTGTGTTGCTAGATTGGGAACCGAAACGCAGTTTAGCGTTTGCCAGTGCGACCGCGGCCCTGAAATGCACCCAGGTTGGCGGTCGGCGCGGCATTCCCAACTTGGCACAGGTTAAGGATTTTATAAAAACATCGGGGCAATTAATCCCTTGATAGGAGTATTCGTATGAAAAATAATAAAACCCAAATTGGTCTCATCTCAGTAGGGGCACCCTGGTTCAACACCCAAATTGCCAATCAAAACCTGGCGAAAACTGGCACCTTTTTGGAGCAATTTTGGGATGTTCTAGGACCAGATCAAATTATTACAGATGCCGCCGCGCTTCCTAAAATCATTCAGGAATTTCGTTCAAATCGTATCCAAGCCCTGGTTTTGCAAATTGGCACCTTCCCCGATGGCGAGATGCCGCTAATGCTCTCCGAAAATCTGGATGTACCTTTTATCGTCCACGCGCTGCCGGAACCCAATCCTGAAAAATCGATTGAACTGAACAGCTTATGCGGTGCCAACCTGACGGCCTACACCTTGACCGAATTTGAGCACCCCTACTGCGTCATTCAGGGTGCGCCTGATGATCTGGCTTTCCAGAAAACCCTCAGCACCCATCTCAAAGGTGCAGTAGCCCTGAACACACTCAAAGGTACCCGTTTGGGTTTGATCGGCTTCCGGGCTCCTGGGTTTTACCCCTGCGTCTTCGATGAAATTTTGCTGCGCAAGCTGTTCGGCATTGGTCTGGATCATATTGCTCTCAGTGATATCACCCAAGAATTGGCTACGGCTGCGCCCAAACCGGCGCCCCATAGAATCGTTTCCGACTATTGAAGGGGGGTTTTTGCCACCTGAATCCGTCACGATGATGGAACGCTATTATGCCGCCCTGACCACCGTTCTTTCCCGAGGAAATCAGGCCGTATTTGCGATTAAAGACTGGCCCGAAATTATGGGGCTCGATGATCCGGGTGGGATTTGGCCCGCATTAGGTTGGCTGCTAGACGATGGATTCCTGCTGGCCCCCGAAGGAGATGTCAACTCGGCTGTCACGATGCTGGTGCTCAACAAAATTTCCGGCCAAACACCTTTCTTCACCGATGTTTCCGTGCTGGACGCAGCGCAATCTACGTTCTTGCTCTGGCATTACGGCGGCGCGCCATCCTTGGCCAGCGATCCGACTGAAATCCGCTTTGGTGCTGAAGGTCGCGAAGTTCAGTTTACACTCAAACCGGGACCGGTGACCCTGGTAAAAATCGGATTTCACCGTGGGGCGTTCCGCATCCTGGCCTTTTCCGCCGAAGTCCTACCCGAGAAAGTCACCTTGCGACGGGCTGGAGCAAAAATCCGCACCACGAACACCCCAGCTGATGAAATCATGCAGCATATTTTGGATCAGGGTTGGGAACATCATTATTGTCTCATCCATAGTGATGTTTTGCCCGAGCTAAAAGTTTTTGCTCGCCTGGCAAGGATTCCGTTGGAAATTTTATGATCGCTGCTAAAAATGCTATCCAAGCTTTGATCCTGGATCTTGATGGTACTCTGGTGAGGGGAGGCGATCCCTTGCCGGGGCTGCAAAATCTGTTCGACTACTTGCAGGCACGGCAGATGCCCTTCATCATCGCCACTAACAACGCCACCCACAGCCCAGCCGATTACCAGCGTAAACTGACCCAACATGGGGTCCACATCGCTGCGACCGACATCATCACCGCCGGACTCGCCACAGCCGCGTATTTGCAGACCGAATTGGCACCCGGCTCAAAACTATATTTGATCGGCCAACCCGCGTTACAGACTGCGCTTGAAGAAGCAGGTTTCTTTTTAATGTCCGCTGCTGCAGAAGAGGTCGCCGCGGTTGTCGTCGGCGGTGACCCAAATTTGACCTATGAAAAACTCAAAATTGCCACCCTGCTCTTACAGCGCGGTGCCCGTTTCATTGGCACAAATCCGGATGTGGTTTACCCCACCGAAGAAGGCTTTATCCCTGAAACCGGTGCCACCCTGGCTGCCCTCCAGGCCGCGACCGGTTTTCAGCCAACGGTGATCGGTAAACCGGAACGCTATCTCTTTGATTTGGCTGTCTCCCAATTGGGATGTGATCCTGATCACACTGCTGTGATCGGTGACCGGCTTGAAACCGATATCCTCGGCGGTCAACGGGCTGGCCTGAAAACCATCCTGATAACCACCGGAATCGATAATGAAAGTACGTTCTATGAGAAAAATATCCACTCCGATTGGGTTTTGAATGGCTTGGATGATCTAATTGATTTATTGATCAACACATGAGAAATTATCGAAAACGGACGAGCGCTGACGAGTGCGGATACTCCCTCTAATTTTTTATCCGCATCCTTCGCGTTCAGCCGTAAAAACAAAGGAATTCAAATGCATACTCGTCGCCTCAATCGTATTTTTTCCCCTCGGGTCGTACATTAATTGTGGCCACTGAACACGCGGCCATCTTTGGCCCCGGCAAAGGGACCGAAAACCCCGCCGAAACGATCAACCAGGTCGTAGCCGGTGGGGCTAACGCCGTGATGACCTCGTTTGGGATTGCCAAACATTTTGTCACTGAACTGGCTCCCATCGGTTTGATTCTGCGCTCTGACGGTGCGCCAACCATCATTGGCCCGGATGAACCTGCCCCGGTCTGGTTTGGAGTTGATGAAGCCCTTCGTTTGGGGGCTGATGGGATTTGTGTCTCAGCTTTCCCTGGTCATTTCACCGAGCAACAATCCCTCGATAATCTGGCCACCATTGCCTGCGCGGCCCATAAATGGGGGATTGCACTCCAAGGCGAGATGGTTCCCGGTGGGATGACAGCTGCCCCGGAGACACGGACGGTTGAAAACGTGGCCCTGGCGGCTCGTGTCGGCTGTGAACTCGGGGCTGATTGGGTTAAAGTGCCCTATGTGGACGGTTTTGAAACAGTGGTTCGCGGCTGCTATAAACCGGTCGTGATTTTGGGCGGCTCAAAACGCGGCACAACTCGTGAAGTCTTCACAGAAGTCCGGGCGGCATTAGATGCCGGGGCTGCCGGTGTGACCATGGGCCGCAATATCTGGGAATCGGATGACCCCACCGCCATGACCGCCGCCCTGGCTGCGTTGATCCATGAAGACGCCTCGGTTGAAACAGCAATGTCCATCTGGGGCAGAGATTAATTTTGTACACGGACTTCATAGATAACATTGCTCCTGAATTTTCGTCATATCCACACAGTCCGTGGAATCCGCGTACAAATAGTTGTTTTGTGAATAGGAAAATTATATGACAAACTGGAATCAAATACCGCAGATTACCCCTAAACCTGACTTTGACAATTTACTGGCCGTCTTCCGGCGTGAAGTCCCCGAACGGCCAACACTATTCGAGTTTTTTCTCAACGACAGGTTACATCAAAAACTGGCCCCCCAGCCTGAAGGCGCGTCTGAACGGCCCTATGCTCGGGAGCGCCAAATTATGCAAGCTTATTATCGGGCCGGATACGATCATGTCAATGTGCTGGTTCCCGATTTTGAATTCCCATCCCACCGGACCTATGAATCCACCACCATCTCTCTCAACGAAGGCGGGATGATCACCGATCGGGCCAGCTTCGAGGCCTACGAGTGGCCTGATCCCGACAAGGCCGATTACGCTATTTTGGACGCCCTGGCCGCCGAACTCCCCGCGGGGATGAAGATCATCGCTTACGGCCCCTGCGGGGTACTCGAAAATGTGATCGAGATTGTGGGGTTCGAGACCTTATGCTATCTCATCGCCGATGATCCCGCCCTGGTCGAAGAGATTTTCGATCAGGTGGGGGCCTGCCTGGTGCGGTACTACGAAATTGCCTCAGCTCATCCTGCGGTGGGGGCCTGCATCGACAACGACGATTGGGGCTACAAAACCCAGACCATGCTCTCGCCTCGCCAGATGCGCAAATTCGTTTTCCCCTGGCACAAACGGATCGTGGCAGTGGTACATCAAAATGAAAAACCGGTTGTGCTGCATTCCTGCGGTCATTTTGAGCGCATTTTGAACGACATGATCGAGATTGGCATCGACGCCCGGCATTCCTACGAAGATAACATCTTGCCCGTTGAACAGGCTTACGAAAAATATCGGGACCGCTTCGCCATTATCGGCGGGTTGGATGTCGATTTCGTCTGCCGCGCCACCCCAGAGGCCGTTTACCAGCGAGCTAAAGCCATGCTCGAACGCACCGCCGACCGCGGCGGCTACGCCTTGGGCACCGGCAACTCGGTCCCCGATTACGTCCCCGATGAAGGCTATTTCGCTATGATTCGGGCGGAATTAGAATTACGCTAAAGGATATTTTATGAACGGAAAAGAACGCGTTAAACGGGCCTTTGCCCACCAGGAGGCCGACCGGATTCCGGTGATGGCCCTCACCATTGACAATCCCACCGCCGCTCATGTGCTGGGGCGGCCTAATTTGTGTGGTTTTGGTGGACGGGTGCGCGGTGTGGCTCAGAATCAGGCTTTGATGAATGGCACTTACACCGAATTCCACCGCCAAAAGCTGGCCGACGAGATCGAACTCTACCGCGCACTCGAATTGGACTGTTGGGGTGAAGCCAATCCACTCCCGCGCAACCCGCGGGTACCTGAACAGGTTGATGAGCATGCCTGGCGTTTTACGGACCCGGCCACCGGTTTATGGCAGCTTTATCAATTTATGCCCGAAAGTGACGCTTATGATCAGGTTGATTCATCTTTACGACAGGAAGGATTACCCGCCCTGGAGCGGTTGACCGAATCGATGGAGGCCCGCATCCCCAGTCTGGACGATTGGGATTTCACTTTTGTGGATACCGTCCTGCGAGAATTGGGTGACGACCTTTTTCTGTTCGCTTACGCTGATCTTGATCTGGGATCCACCTGGGATTGGGCCGAACACTTCCTGATGGGGCTGATCACGGCTCCTGATTTGATCCACCGCTATCTAGATGCCCAACTGCGAACCACCCTGATGCTGCTGAAAGCCTTGTTGGAACGCGGCTTCGATGGTGTGCTTGGCGGTACCGATTGGGCTGCCCAAAAAGGCCCTATGTTTTCGCCCCGGCATTTCAACAAATTCGTCTTCCCCCGCCTGAAACAGATCACCGAACTTTGCCATCGCTACGGCGTACCTTTCGTCAAACACACCGATGGCAACGTCAACTCCCTATTGGATGGGATGATCGCTGCAGGCGTGGACGGTTTCCAGGCCATCGAGCCGGTCGCCAATATGGATATCGCCCAGATCAAACGCGACTACGGCGATCGCCTGACTCTAATCGGCAATGTCGATTGTGCCCATACCTTGGTGAACGGGACGGTCGAGAAGGTCCGCCAAGAAACTGAAGCCGTGATTCGGGCTGCGGCCCCAGGCGGTGGGTTCATCCTCTCCACCAGTAACTCCGTCCACCCCGGCGTCAAGCCTGAATTGTACATAGCCATGTTGGAAACTGCCCGCGAGGTTGGGAAATATCCGATAAAAATGGTATGAACTTGACTGAACCCAATTTTTTCGTACAGACGCCAAGGCGCAGAGAAAATCAAATTCGTTTTACCTTGCGCTAAAATCTCACAAGATGTCAAAAAATGATCCATTTTCTACAGATATACACGAAAGGAAATCTTATGAAACAACTTAGCAAAATTTATGATTGTATTTTAGACGGCGATATGGCTGGTACCAGCCATGCGGTGCAGGCCGCTATTGATGCCGATCTTCCCGCCGGGCAGATCATGAACGAGGGCATGATCGCCGCGATGGCCGAAGTTGGACGCCTCTTCGAGGAGGGCGAATACTTCGTTCCCGAGATGTTGATTGCGGCCCGGGCCATGAAAGCGGGTCTGGAATTGATCCAACCCCTGCTGGTCGATTCGGGGATCGAGCCGGTCGGCAAGGTAGCAGTCGGCACCGTCAAAGGCGATCTGCATGATATCGGCAAAAATCTGGTCGCTATGATGCTCGAGGGTGCCGGGTTCGAGATCATGGACCTGGGCACCGATGTCAGTCCCGAGAAATTCGTGGAAGCCGCCAAGGCGGGCGCCGACGTGATTGGGCTGTCAGCCCTGCTGACTACCACGATGCCCAGCATGGAAGCCACCGTCAAGGCGCTGGTTGACTCCGGGCTGCGCGAGCAGGTCAAGGTCATTGTGGGCGGTGCGCCAGTCACGGCGGAATATGCGGCCAAAATTGGTGCTGACGGCTATGCGCCTGATGCCAGCCAGGCGGCCAGTCTGGCGAAATCTTTGGTTTAAAACGTTTTTTTTCAGGACACGGATAATAAAGTAAATCCAAAAATGTTCCTGAATTTAACATCATTGCGAGCGAAGCGAAGCAATCTGAATACCATCTCAGAGATTGCTTCGCTGGCTCCGCCGCCTCGCAATGATGTTTTAAAAAAATAGTTTGTTTCACACGCAGATTTCACAGATCATAAACAAAAAAATCCGTGTTAGTCGTGAAATCTGGGTTCAACGTACTTTGGAGGAAACATGAACATCAAAGGAAAAACCGCTTTAATCACCGGTGGCGCAGTGCGGGTTGGTAAAGCCATGACTCTAGCACTGGCTGCCGAAGGGACCAATGTGGTCGTCAATTACAATTCGTCGGCCGCTGCTGCGGAAGAAACTGTGGCTGAAGCCAAAGCCCTTGGCGTCGGTGCCCTGGCGATCCAGTGCGACGTCAGCAACCATGATCAGGTCAAAACCATGATTGACAACGCTGCGGCCGAATTCGGTGGGATCGATATTCTAATCAACAACGCTTCCTGGTGGCGAAAGACGCCCTTTCCCATGGATGATTTTAATGATTGGTTCAAGGTCTTCGACATTTTGATCCACGGCTCGATGTACTGCTGCAACTATATTGCTCCGATGATGAAAAAGGCCGGGGAGGGTGCCATCATCAATATCGTGGATGCCTCCGCCTGGCGGCCGTTTAAGGATTTTGTTGCTCACAGTGTTGGGAAAGCGGGGCTGTTAGCCTTCACCCGGCAGTTAGCAGTTGAATTAGCTCCTGAAATTAAAGTCAATGCCATTTCCCCCGGTCCGGTGCTGCCGCCACCCGAATACACCGAATCTCAAAATCAACGCACTGCCAATCGAACCGCGCTGAAACGGTGGGGCACACCCCAAGATGTGGCAGATGCTATGCTCTTCCTAATCAAATCGAACTATATCACTGGCGAATTCATCACCGTCGATGGTGGGGAAAAACTTGGGTATTAAGATAAACTTTTTTGATTGAAAGGGAATTCAAATGCGACATAAAGTTGTTTTTACCACCGATCGTGGGGAGTGGCACCAGCAGACAGTGTTGGCGGTTGCCCCGGAGAATTTAGAGATCACCATGCTGCGGGTGCCCGACAAGGCCACGCTGATGGCCGCCCTCCAGGATGCCGAGTTCTTAATCTCTGAACGTTTTGGGATCATTGATGCTGAGATTATCCAAAGCGCATCCAAGTTGAAATTAATTCAGCGGTTAGGGTCTCTGCTCTATGATATCGACCTGACCGCAGCTGAGCAGGCGGGGATCGTGGTCTGCTACCAGCCTCAGGCGGGTGTCATTCGGGTGGCCGAGCATTTGGTAATGCAGATTCTAGCCGTCAGCAAGAAATTGAAGGAAGTCGAAGCTGTGGCCCTGGCCGCCAGCCCGGATTGGGCCGAAAGCGAACGGACCGACGAGGATACCTTCGCCTACAACTGGTCCAATCGCATCGGAGTTGGTCAAATCTGGCAGCGCACAGTCGGGATCATCGGGTTTGGGGAGATCGGCGTGGAGTTTGCCCGGCGGATGCAGGGGTGGGGCTGCAGAGTGCTCTATAACAAACGCTTCCGTCTGCCAAAGCGAGTTGAATCCGATTTAGGGCTGACCTACGTTTCCCAAGACGAACTCTTCACCCGCAGTGACGTTCTCGTCAACCTGCTGCCCTTTGTCCCTGGCACCGATATGCTTCTCAACGCGGCCGTTTTCGAGCAGATGAAACCGCGCACCATCCTGGTCAGTTGCGGCAGCGGCAGCACCATCGACGAGGCCGCCCTAACAGATGCCGTTCGCTCCGGTAAACTCGCCGGTGTCGCTCTCGATACTTTCGAATACGAACCGATTCGGGCCGATAACCCCCTGATCGCGGCGGCCCAAGACGGTTTCAACATCTTGCTGACGCCCCACACTGCTGCGGGCACCGCCGATCATGAAGGTCACGTTCCCAACCGGGCCAGCGATTATCTCAATATCAACCATTTCCTGGCTGGCGAGCCATTGGAATATCAGGTAGTTTAGACGGATGAATTTAACCGCTCAAGCCGATTTTGGCTGGATGCTTCCCAGTGGCCCCCTGCGGATGCCTGAGAATTCTACTTATCTTGCCCATGTTCAGCGGATTCTGACAAAAATTAGCGGTTCTTTCCACTCGTTTTGGATTCCCGACCATCTGATGGAGGGGATGGCCGACCTCCCCGAAGCTTTGGTTACCCTCAGTTATCTGGGCGGACAATTCCCAGCACTCTCACTGGGAACGATTGTGATCGCTCAGAGTTATCGCAATCCGGCCCTACTGGCAAAAATGGCTGCCACTTTGCAGCATTTGAGCGCCGGACGTTTCATTTTAGGTTTGGGCGCAGGCTGGAACGCGGCCGAATATCGGGCCTACGGCTACGATTTCCCCACGGCTCCCGTGCGGATCGCCCAGATGGCTGAAACCATTCAGATTTGTAAGACGTTGTGGGACCCCGACCAGGGCGAAGCAACTTTCAAAGGCGAGCACTACCAGATCGAAGCCGCGGTCTGCTATCCAAAACCAACCAATCCATCCCCGGTGATGGTCGGCGGCGGGGGTGAAAAATTGACCTTACGGGTCGTCGCCCAATATGCGGATTGGTGGAATTTGCCAGGGGCTTCCCCTGATGAATTTGCTCGAAAAATCAAGATTTTGGAGGCCCATTGCCAGGAAATTGGCCGTTCGGCCGCTGAAATTCGGAAAACCTGGATGGGTACGGTCAGCATCGCTTCTACCCGGTCGGCCGCGGCAGCCCAAATTAAAGCCTACCCATCCAGGTTTAACGACACCCATCTGGTCGGCGCTCCCCAAGATATTCGGGACCAACTCGCAGCCTACCTAGATTTAGGCGTTGACCTGTTCATCTTGCGCTTTGTCGATGAACCGGATGATTCCGGGATCGAGCTCTTCCAACATCAGGTTTTGGGCCTATCGCTATGAAAACCACAGGAAATACTTAATGGTTAGCAACCAACCAAATTCTACCAACCGGATCACAAATTTTTTTGGTCTTGGGATTGAACTCATCAGCCTGATGTTTGTGGTCCGCCTGGTGGTCGACACTGGCGTTCGATTATTCATCCCCTTTATCCCGCAATTATCTTCGGGATTAGGCATGACGATAACGGCCTTTAGCTGGCTGCTGGCTTTACGTTCGCTGCCGGGGCTAGCCAGTCCAATAATCGGCATGTTGGCAGACCGGCATGGTCGCCGGATGATTATGGTTATCGCGTTGGTGATACGGGGGGTCGGTTTCTTGGGATTGGCATTCGCAACCGGGTGGTGGAGTGTCATACCTATTTTATTGATCAGTCTGGGGCTAACAGCCTATCTCCCGATCCAAAAAGCTTATATCAGCGACCAGGTTTCTTATGAACGCCGCGGTCGAGCGCTGGCGGCGGTGGATGCTTCGTATGCTACCGCCGGGATGGTCGGTCTCCCGGTAGTCGGCTGGATGATCGAAGTTTGGAATTGGCAAGCACCGATTTTAATGATTGCCGCGATGAGTTTGCTAGCGGCCCTGTTGGTCGGGTGGCGGTTACCCAAAACGCAAAAACGAACGCAAACGCTCCAATCTACCATGTGGAATCTCCTTCGCCAACCCAATATTTTCGCCTCGGTGATCGTGGCGGGACTCCTGGTTTTCATTTTCGTTCTTTTTATGACCTTTTGGGCCTTATGGCTGAGTTCAGATTTTGGATTGGGTGCCCTCGAAATTGGGTTGATTGCCACCAGTATTGGGATTGCTGAATTCGCCGGGTTGCTTTTGGCTGGCCTGTTCATCGACCGGATTGGCAAACGCCGCGGCACTTTGCTGGGCCTGATTTTGAGTGTACTCTTATTTACTTTAATTCCATTTTTCCAACAAAACATCCGATCTATTCAGGTTATGCTCATTCTGACTGCCCTAGTCATTGAGTATGTCCTGACCGCCTCGATCCCGTTGTTTTCGGAGCAATCTCCTGCGGCCCGAGCTACTGTTTTCGCGCTGGTGGCGTTTGGCAGTAACCTTGGTGGTGGGCTCGCCCCACCGGCCACCGCGACCTTGTTTGCCAGGGGCGGCCTGGAAGCCGTGGTTCTCGTGGGGGCTTTGAGTTCCTTAGCAGCGTTTATTCTGACCTGGAAATTCCTGTATGATCGTCACGATCCTACCCTGCCGCAGTCGTGAAATAGAAGCCTAAAACACCCCCACGGATAAACCTAACCACGGCAATTCCCAGAGAACCTTAAATTTTTCTTGATAGGGACAACTCAGCAAAGCGGAGGTCGATTTCTTGCCCGGTAATCATCCTGCCCAGTATGGCCGGCACCATCCAAGACCTGATCGAGGCCGGGCGGCGCGGCGGTCACGGCCGCATATGCGGCCCAAATCGGTGCTGACGGCTACGTCCCCGATGCCAGCCAGGCCGCCAGTCTGGTGAAATCGTTGTTTTAGAACCGTAATTCTTTAGGGCGCAATTCAAATGAGTTGAAATTAATCTCCCGAAGGTTTTGAACCTGCGGGAAGTTCTAACCGAGATGAAACACACCTTATATTTTAGGACACAGATAACACGGATCAAAAACAAAATAAAAATCCGTGTTATCCGTGAAATATGTGTTCAAATTGCTTTGGAGGAAACATGAACATTAAAGGAAAAACCGCTCTCATCCCCTGCGGCGTGGTGCGCACCAGGAAAGCGCTGACTCTGGCGTCAGTGCGCTGGCGATCCAGTGTGACGTCAGTAATGCGATCAAATCAAAAGCATGATCGACACCACTGACTATGAAGGTCAGGTTCCCTACCGATCGGGCGATTATTGTAATATCCACCATTTCCTGGCTGGGCAACCCCTGGGATATGGGGTGCTATAGACGGATGAAACTGACAATCAGATTACTTTCTGAATTTCATATCAATCTATCTTATAACCGGATCAATATATTCGGTTTGTCCTGAAACATACATCAAGGTCGTAGTGATCAAAGCCGCAGAAAAGGACCCCAAAAAAAAGAGCCAGGGGACTCCGAATAACCAAATGCTGATCAGCGATAATAGAAATAGTACAATTGCAGTCGCATATAATGGGCCAGGATACTTGAGAAGCAGCACAACGCTATCACGAACGGCTGCAAATATTTGTTTGCTATTTTGTTCAATAAGCAGTGGTAAGATGTATACTTGAATTATTGCCCAAATAGCACTAAGGCCAAGTACAATACCGAGCGGCCATTTGATTTTAGATCCATTCATGTTCTGATAATAAGTAAAATTCAAGTAGGCCGTGAAAAATACAGCAATGTTAAGCAGCGGTTAATCGCCAACTCACCCAAAAAAACTTTTGGAAACCATCCAGGAAAGTACGTGCAGAGATCGGCTCATTTTTTGCGAGTTTATGGGTTGCAAAAAACAATCCCGCCATTGCCCCAGGAGCGGTGATTAGTGGGATCGTTAACAAGACCCACAGTGCATTAAGCATGAGTAGTTCCCTCATGTCATAATATAATTTTACGGAGGCACCACCTAAATATCGAATAAATCGCATAGTTGCTCCCAAGAAATTAATGTAGGATGGTAAATCTTTAGAGATTCTAACATCAACTCAATCTAAGATGAAAATTGAAATAGGTGCAAATCCATGAAAATACTTTATTTTAACCTCAGTTCAGAAGCTATCACAGAAAAATATCTGGATGATCCTTTAGTCGGTGGTCGCCTGCTGACCGGACAATTGGTTACAGAACTTGTAGACCCTCAAACCGATCCGATGGACCCAATGAATGCCCTGGTATTTGCAGCCGGTCCTTTGGCTGGGAAACGCACTTCAACCGGCGGGCGGCTGTCGATTGGTGGTAAGAGCCCACTTACCGGCGGGATCAAAGAAGCCAATGCGGGTGGAATGGCTGGGGATAGCCTAGCCGTTTTAGGATTTCGGGCTTTAGCAATCACCGGAAGCAACCAACGAAAGACCCCTGTAATCCTAATTTTGGATGAGAATGGCCTCCAAATTAAGGATGCTGAAACCTATTGGGGCTTGAATAATGAAGTGTTGGTAGACCGCATCCATCAAGATTTTGGAGACAAATATGTTGTTATCAGCATTGGGACGGGTGGTGAGCAACAACTCAAATCCGCAGGGATCGCCGTCACCGATGAGCAGGGCAAACCATTCCGACTGGCAGCCCGCGGAGGGTTAGGAGCGGTAATGGGGGCAAAAGGGCTCAAAGCGATCATGATCCAACGAGCCAATCTAACTGATCATAAGATCGAAGATTTGGCAGCCAAAAAATCATCTACCGATTTTAACCGCTTTGTAGCGGGGAACGAGCGCGCTAAAGTATTACGTGAATTTGGCACGGCTTCCACAGTTATGCCGGTCCAGGTATTGGGCGGTTTGCCGGTGAGAAATTTCAGCCAGGGCCGGATGGAGAACGCCGAAGCCTTGAGTGGAGAAAATATGCGTGACCTGATTGAGGAACGGGGGGGTGTGGGAACCCCAAGCGAAGCTTGCATGGCTGGCTGCGTGATCCAATGCAGCAATATTTTCCCAGACACTGCCGGAAATCTCGCGGCCGCACCGGTTGAATTCGAAACTATTGGGCTTTGCGGGACCAATATCGGGATCGATTCCCTGGACGATGTCGCCCGGATCAATCGTCTGTGCAATGATATCGGTCTGGATACCATTGAGATTGGAGCGGCCCTGGGTGTGATGATGGAAGCGGCTGAAAATGGGACTGCCCCAAAGCCATATGACGAGATGAATCTCCCTAAATTTGGCGATGCCCACCGGGCAATTGAATTGGTCGCTGAAATTGGAGCAGGCACCCAACTTGGAAATATCCTGGGGAATGGCGTTGTCGCCACTGGTCGCGCCTTAGGTGTGGACCGCATCCCTGCGGTTAAGGGTCAGGCTATGAGTGCCTACGATCCCCGCGTTGTCAAAGGAACTGGTGTAACCTATGCCACATCTCCGCAAGGAGCCGATCACACTGCCGGGTTGACTCTCTTCGCTCCGGTCAAACATGAAGATGCCGCTTTAGCGGTCAAAGTTTCGAGAGGAGCTCAACTCCAACGAGCAGCTTATGATACTTTAGGCTTGTGCGTTTTCAACCTGGGTGCGACTGCCATGCGTACGGACATCGTCCAGAATATGCTCGAAGCCCATTACGGTATCGAATTAGAAGATGGCTGGTTGAACGAACTCGGAAAGCGCGTCATCGACATCGAACTTGCTTTCAATCACGCCGCAGGCTTTACCAAAGATGATGACCGTTTACCTGCCTACTTCGAAACAGAAGCATCTCAACCTAAAGGATTTGTCTTCGATATTTCCCATGATGAGTTGGATGCGATTTGGAAAAATGATTAAAATTTGAAATCGCGAATTACGCCAATGATCACTCATCACTCAAAATATTCACGAGAATTCGCGTTACGCCGTACCGGCACGGTGTTCGTGGTTTTACTGAAATTATGACCGCAAACTTCGACGTTATCATCATCGGTGGGGGGATGTTGGGGTTATCGACAGCCTATCATCTGGCGAGGCATGGCGCGCAAACCCTGCTGCTCCAAGCCGGGGATATCGGTGGCGGTTCATCGACAGCCTGTGCCGGGCGCGCCCAGGTTGCTGAAGGGAAACTCGATCCTTTCAACCTGACTGTCATTCGCGATGGTTTCAAAAAACTCGAGACCCTCGAGCAAGTACTCGGGCAATCGTTTGAGTATCGTAAAAACGGACTACTAGTGCTGATCAACTCCCAGCAGCATTGGGACCTATGGTCCGAACGGGCCGAAAATCCTCACGGAAGCCGGAATCCCTACCGAGATGTTGGATTCAGCTGCTTTACGGGACGCCGAACCGCATTTGAATACGTCGGAATATTGGGGAGCAGCCCGGGCCGTGGAAGGCTGGCTCAACCCGTTTCGTTATTGCTGGGCATTCGCCACCGCTGCTAAACGACTGGGAGCAACCCTAATACCCGACAGCCCGGTCACCAAAATGCACTCGAACGGTGGAAAAATCACTGCGGTCGAAGCCCATGGCAACCGCTATTCGGCTGATAAAATTGTGGTGATGTGCGGGGCCTGGACCGCACCAGTCCTAAAACTAGCGGGTGTTGATCTCCCAGTTTACTTTACCCATGCCCAGGCTTTCGTCACCGATCCGGTTCCGATCAAAATAAACCACACGATTGCATTGGCCAATTTTTATGATCTTATTCATGGGAAAGATCAGGCTGTGGCGGTTGGTTTCAATCAAGACTCCCATGGCAACCTGATTGTCACCGAAGCGGTCGAAAAAGTACTCGATCTGCATACCGCCACCAATGCCTGGGGTCTGGCAGGAATCTCGACCGATTTGCTCAAACTTTATCCTGGTTTGGCAAACGCCAACATCGTCCGCTCGTGGGGCATTCCGACCCCTTACACCCCCGACGAAAATCCAGTCATTGGGTGGGTGCCAGGGCGCGAAAATCTCTTCGTCGCCGCCGGGTTTATGCAAACCATCACCTCGATTCCGGTGGTCAGCCCGTGGATGGCACAGATGATCCTAGGAGAAGACATCCCTCCTGAGCTGAGTGGATTTTCACCAGCACGTTTTCTATGACCGCGGACTACCGTCCAACATCAATATGATTCGGGTGCGTTTTACAATGAGATTTAAGCAACCTCCCGAAACAAAACCCACCCTTACGATTTAGCTATTCGCCCCCCAATTATTATCATGAGCTCTCATCATCGAATTCGGTCTTCTCAAAAATTGCCATCTGGTCCATGGGATGTGATTGTATTAGGAAGTGGATTTTCCGGGGCGGCAATCGCGTATTATTGCTCTCGTCTTGGCGCTCGAGTTTTGGTCCTAAACTCGCAAGAACTGGGAAGTGGTTCTTCCAGTGCCTGTGCTGGGAGAGTTCAACTGATCGATAGTCACCCAGGCGAATATCTGGACTTAGTGCTCGCGGGGCACAACCAACTCCAAAGTATTGGCGCAGAACTGGGAGTCGATCTGGAGTGGTATTCTCCCGGACACCTTACCCTGATCCCAGATGAGCAGCATTGGCAATCTGAACAAAAGCGAATCCAGGAACTGGCTGACTATGGTATCGAGGTAGAAATGTTGGATAGGAAAGCATTGGAAGCGGCTGAACCTTGCTTAGCTGTCCAGGGACTGCAAGGTGCCTCTTTATCTCCAGAGGGACATATCAACCCCTTCAATTTTTGTTTTGGGTATATCAACGCCGCGCGCCAAAAAGGGGCGGCCTTCGAACCATATACTGCTGCCATCGGTTTCGAGTTCCATCAAAACCGGGTTATCGGCGTTGAGACTCTGCGGGGGAAAGAGTCAGCTGGTGTGGTGGTCGTGGCAGGAGGCGCCTGGTCTGGCGAGATTTTAGCCCGCGCAGGGATCTCTTTCCCAATGTATTTCACGCGTGCTGAGGCAATGGTGACTGAGCGTGTGAATCGCGTACTAAACCACCATATCAGCCTGGCAGGATTTTATGAGATCGTCCATGAAGGAGATCGATCCGTTGCTTTAGGGGTTGGCCAGCATCCGAATGGTACGCTTGTTGATTTCGAACGCTATTCAACAGGCAGAAACTGCCGATCAGAAAAGTTCATCCTGGAGTTTGCCAGCGTTAACCACCGCCTTCCAGAAATTCTTCCCTCGGCTTAAAAATCTCCGGATTGCGCGCACCTGGGCCGCGCCCAGTCCCTTTTTGCCGGATCGACGACCGGCTTTGGGATGGGTTTCTGGACTTGAAAATCTTTACGTGGCAGCCGGGTTTCACCTGGCGCTCCCAACCATCCCAATCCTATGTGAACAAGCCGCGCGTGAAATTATCAATCGAGTTGAAGAGAAACTGTTATCATCATACCGTCCCGAGCGTTTTTTGAACGCAGGATAGAATAAGTGCGTGTCTGTTTGTGCTTTGAATTTAAATGGCAAAATTAACCGCCACGCCCGAGAATAAAGCAAATCAAAAATGAAAGAAAATACAAAATCAACCCGCATCCCCATCCAACGCGGCCCGCGACTGAATGTGACCGTGGATGGCGAGCTGGTCGAAGCCTACGCCGGTGAAACCGCGGCGACGGTTTTGATGACTGCTGGGCATCTCATGTATCAGGCCGCCATTGAAAATCACCCCGCAAAAAGCCTGTTCTGCGGCATGGGCGTGTGCTTCAATTGCGCGGTGACCATCAATGGTATCCCCAATACTCGAGCCTGTTCTACACTGGTGACCGAGGGCATGCTAATCGAAACCAACTGGAGCGACGATGAATAGGCATATCGAACTGGCCATAATTGGAGCTGGGCCGGCCGGGATGGCCGCAGCCATTGAAGCCCGACAATTGGGAATCGAAACCATCTTGATCGATTCTGCTCCAGCCCTCGGCGGCCAGGTCTATCGCCAGACGCCCTCCGAATTTGAGGACAGCCCAGAACCGGCGGCCAAAAATTTAATCGATAAGTTTACCCAGTTGGGAATCCCTACCTATCAGGACACCACGGTTTGGGGGATTTTCCCCGAAAATGACAATCATCTCCTCTGTTTGTATGGTCCGGATGAAGTCCCCCGGCGGATTCTGGCCAAAACCGTGATCCTGGCTCCCGGGGCCTATGAGCGTCCGGCCCCATTCCCCGGTTGGACTTTGCCTGGCGTAATGACGGTTGGCGCGGCCCTGATACATGGTCAAACACCAGCACATTTTGCCTGGTCGCCGGATTTTGGTCAGCGGAACCGGGCCGCTCCCCTGGGTTCTGGCCCATAAATTGATCGAGACTGGCGCAGAAATGGTTAAAGTGCTCGATGCCAACCCCTTCCCCTGGCGCGGCTGGCGGTATGCACCCCGGCTGTGGGGTCAGGGGGCGCGCCTGCGAGAAGGCTTTGACGCCTTCCGGGCCATGTGGCGGTCGGGTCAATCAGTTCGTGGGGGCAGATGGTATTTTCCGCCCAGGGCGAGAATCGAGGTTGAAAGCGCGACCTTTGGCCGCGTCGATGGCTCGAATCAGAAAACGATCCCGGTCGATACGATTTGCTTGGGCTACGGATTTGTCCCGGCGGTACAGCTCTCCCGGCAGGCCGGATGTGACGCATCATTTCGACGAAAAAATGGGCGGCTGGGTTCCGACACGAGACGAGTGGCTCATGACCACCATCCCGGGGATTTTCGCCGCTGGAGATGGAGCCGGAATTGGAGGCAAGGATACCGCCTTTTGTGAGGGGCAGCTGGCTGCTTTGGGTGTAGCGCAAACTTTAGGAAAAAAACTCTCCCCCGAAAAAGTGGATCAAACCCGTCGTACGTTGGTGCGTCAAAACCGGTTTGCCGAGGTACTCAACACGCTATTCCCATTCCCGGCCCAAAAGCTGGATTTATTATCGGACGAAACTTTCATTTGTCGGTGCGAGGGGGTGCAGGTTAAAGACTGTCCGTCAGATGATCTCGGAGGGGGCCACCACCCTGGGCATCCTGCGAAAATTGACCCGCGCCGGGATGGGCCGCTGTCAAGGGCGGTTCTGCGTTCACACCCTGGCCGCCATCCTATCCCAACAAACCGGTCAACCGCTGGATCAACTCGAACTCGCCACCCCGCGCCCACCGGTCATGCCAATCCCCCTGCATGGGTTAGGCGAAGAACCGTAGAAAATAACCAACCTCCCGAAGGTTTTAGCTCCTTCATTACCTTCAGGACAAGCCCCGGGAGGTTCATCAACAAAAGGATTAACCAATGTTTACTTTCAACTTGAAAACCAAAATCGTTTTTGGCCAACCCGTCAAAACCACCTTACCCGCCGAATTATCCGCTTTAGGGGCGAAGCGAGTCTTGCTGGTCAGTGATCCTGGCCTGGAGAAGCTGGGTTTGGTCGCTGACCTGATCACTGCGTTAACGGCGGAAAATATCCGGGTCACTCCCTTTACTCAGGTGACCAGCAACCCCACCACTGAGGAAGTCGCCGCGGGCCTGGCGTTAGCCCAGGCCGAAAAAGTGACGGCCGTAGTCGCCCTGGGCGGGGGCAGCCCGATCGACGTTGCCAAAGGGATTGCCATGCTGTTCGCCAACGGCGGGAGCTATGCCGATTATCAATGGGGCGGCAAAGCGATCACCCAACGCAGCGCGCCCCTGATCGCCATCCCCACCACCGCGGGAACCGGCAGCGAGGTCTCTAAAGTGGCCGTGATTGTCGACCCGACCAACTCCTTCAAAAAGGGGGTCCTCAGCCCCTTGATGTTCCCCCATGTGGCCCTCGCAGACCCCGAATTGACGGTTGGACTGCCACCTCATCTAACCGCAGCCACCGGGATGGATGCCTTTATCCATGCTTTAGAAGCCTATGTGGGCCAGCGCGCCAATCCCTTCACAGATCAGTTCGCTTTAGCTGCCTTACGTGCAGCTTACGAATATTTACCCCGGGCGGTTGCCGATGGAACCGACCTCCCGGCCCGACAACAGATGATGTTGGCGGCCCTGTGGGGCGGCATCGCCATGGATCACGGCGGGTTAGGGTTAGTCCATTCACTATCGGGTCCGCTTTCAGGTTATGGACATCTCCATCATGGCCTGTCGAATGCCCTGATTTTGCCGTATGTTTTGCGATTCAACACCACAGCAATTGCTCCGGAGCGATTGCGAACGCTCAAAGATATTTTCGGCCTCGCTGAGAGTCAGGGTGCGGATGATCTTTATAAAAGGGTGAAGAATTTTGTCCAGGGATTGGGGCTACCGACCACTCTTACCGAAATCGATATTCATTTAAGTGATGAAAATCGGCGATCCCTGGCTGCTGAAACTTTGCGAATGGTGCTGATCAAAAACAATCCGCGCACCACAGCAGAAAACGATTGTGTTCAACTCCTGGAAGAAATGGCGTAATTTTTAATTCGGACACGGATGAACACGGATTTCATGGATCAACAACAAAATCCGTGTTCATCCGTGATATCGGCTTCTTTCAAGATGTTTACAATCTGTGTTTCGGTAAACCGTGACTTTTTCATGGAAAACTCCTGTTCTTATTTTCCCAGAAGTTTCCACTTTTGGTTGGTTTTATTTTACGGGCTATTTACCTATCCGCTGTCCTATTATTTTTTTCTTGAGGGGGAAATTAGGAAATTGTGGAACAATTTCTTGACCGGTGATCATCCTGGACATGATTTTACCGACGATGGGGGGCAGCACGATGGTGCTTTTCAGCGCCGCGGCGACGTAAAGATATTTTACCCTCAACCGGTCCCAGAAGCGGATGCCCCCCGATTGCCGATCTACAAACCGCTGCGGTCAAAGGTTTTTATCGTTCGGTTAAGAATTCAGCTCCCAAAAGCTGCTTTAAATAGTGCGTTCGCTCTCTCCTGGGTCTTGGATATTAAAGCTGGCTCATCCACACAAGTAAAAATGCCATTTTCTAACAGAAGTCGCCCCTCGATAAAAACGGCACTAATATTCCGCTCGTTACCGGAATACACCAGGCTGGTGATTGGATCATAGTATGGCGTTGTGTTGAGTAGGTCAAGATTTACTGCCAGGATATCGGCCCGTTTCCCAGGCGACAGGGATCCGATTTGATCTTCCATACTTACGGCCATAGCTCCTTCAGAAGTGGCCATCGAGAACACTTTTTCGGCTGAAAGAGCGGTGGGATCGTGGTGATGGACTTTCTGGAGTAAGACTCCCGACTTCATGACTTCGATGATGCTTTGGCTGTCGTTACTTGCTGCGCCATCCGTTCCCAAGCCTACCTGGATGCCGCCTCGGGCTAAATCTGGAATAGGCGCAACCCCAGATCCCAGGATCATATTGGCGACCGGGTTGTAAGAGACTTTCGAGTGGTACCGTTTAAACAGTTCGATATCTTCATCTTGCAGTTGAATGGCATGGACGGCCAGGAAGTCGTTCTCTAATATACCGGTTTCTTCTAATAGCGGGACGGTACGCAGGCCATAATTCGACAAGGAGAATTCGTCATCATCGGCCGTTTCCAAAAGGTGCATGGTGATCACAAGTTTCTGCGACTTTGCGTAAAGGGCAAGTTCGGCCAGCCCTTCTCGAGTCATCCCCCATATCACGCCAGGGGCCAGCATAAAACGAATGCGAGGGTGAGACTGATATTCTGATCTCATCCGTTCCATCTCGACTATTCTGTTTCCAACTGTGTCGAAAGTGGCGGCCGGTGCAGTACTGCCGGGGAGATATTTTCTGTCGGTGATACCGTAAGCCAAAATTCCCCGGATACCGCAATCATTGAACGCCTGAAGAATGGCATCCGCCATTCCAGGCCTTACGTTGGCATACATAAAATCGACCAGGGTAGTTGTGCCCGATCGGATTGCTTCCAGGCACCCGATCATACCCGCCAAATAAATGGTTTCCTCATCTAATAAAGGCATGAACAACCGGACCGTTTGGTGGACCCAATTCAAAAAAGGAAGGTCCTTTCCCAGACCTCGCATGAAAATTTGGAAAAGATGACAATGCGTGTTGATAAAACCAGGGAGCAGTAATTTCCCACCGGCATTCCAGGTCTCTTTGACGACGTACTGTCCAGCAAGGTCTTGTGTCTTTCCAATATCCAGGATTCTGCCGTTGTGAATTGCTACCCCGGCATTCAACGAGAAAGTCTGGGTATGGGTGTTCCAAATCCTAGCGTTTGTGATCAGCAAATCAGCGTTTTTCATTATTGCACTTTCTAACCTTTAGAATTTTGGCGGTAAAACGAATCCTTTAACATGTCTTCGCGGAGTTCACCACCCCGAAATGTGTTCCCGGTAGCGTAATTGGTGATCTCGTAGCAGGCTACAGTGTGAATATCCTTATCAACGATATAGAAATCCCTTTTCCCTTCTTCAAAAATATTGATAAATCGCTCTCCAAATCGGCGGGAGGCATTGAACGGTGCTTGATGGATGACCGCCTCTATCTCTTCATCGGTGCTGTCCACCACATAGCGAACTGTCACGCCGTATAACAAAGCCGTGTTGACCCGGTCCATGGCTTGAAGTTCATCCCGAATCGGCGGAGCGATGGGGCAGGTGCCCATACCGCTGATGATTTTTCCGATATCAAATCCCTTGCGATATAGCCGCCAGAGAGAGGCTTCCACGGTGCGGGAGCAAACCTGGATGGTCCCGGTGAGATTAGCGGTTTTCGCTGCCAGGATATACACGTTTTCGGGCGAAAGATTGCAGGCCTCCGCCACCATTTCCGCCACCTTATCATCCGGGATCTCTTGGGTTTGAGCGGCGAAAACAGTCTCATGATGGATATCCTGATAATGCCAGGATTGAGAAAAGATGTCATTACGGGCGATGGCCCGCGCCGGACCTGAGCCGATGGGGTTGATATAACCTGGGATATCTTTCCGGGGCATTTTCCATCCAGAAAATTGAGAGGATAAGGTTGCTTCGACGGGGTGATCAATGTATACATCAATGGATGGAAGAGTCAACTCCCCGAGATGGAACTGACCAAAATCAACATGCCCCATCCCGCCGATTGTCGCTTCGACAAATAGTTTTCCCGCTAGCCATCCGCCGCGAGCTTCCACGCCCATATCCACCACAGTGGCCCCATTTTTTAGAAGATATACTTTGCAATTGAGTTGTTCGGCAAAAGGGATAATATTCTCTTTGACGATCTTTACTGCTTGTTGGTTGATACTGAACATATGTCATCCTTTCTTCTTGTTTTTCTAGAAAAACCTTACGATTTTTTATCTCAGTTACAACCTCCCGAAGGTTCAAACCTTCGGGAGGTTAATTCCAAATCATTTGGAACGCACCCTTATCATTTTATTGGGCCTAGCGCAATATTTGCCCTTGACCATATTCTGAGATTCTCTTGAATTGATATCCTTGTGACCGGATTGCGGGGATAATAATGTCGAGAGTCTCCGGAACCCAAGGGACGTGATCGTGCATTACGATGATCGCGTCGTTTCGCAGACCGTTGATAATTCGTTCGGCCAATACCTCCACCTCCGGGGTTTCCCAATCCCAATTACTATAGGACCACAATACGATTGTGTATCCCCAATCCAGGATTGACGCCTCAATTTCTGGAGTCATTGTCCCAAAAGGCGGCCGGCAAAAACGGGTTCGAATTCCGATGTTCTTTTCCAGAATGTCATCTGTTTGCTGCAGTTCAGTGCGAACTTCAGCCACCGAAAGGTTGTAAAATTCTTGATGGGTATTGGAATGATTGCCCACGTCATGCCCGGCGGCCAGCACGCGGGCCGCACAATCTGCTTCAACTGCCACCCGATGCCCTTCCATAAAGAAGGTGGCCATACAGCCATGTGCTGATAATACTTCAAGAATATTGTCGGTACCGGGCGGATTTGGAGCGCCATCAAAGGTAAGGTAAAAAGATTTCATAGTGCAACGCCAATTCAAAAACGATTTTCATGATTTTCTCAACATGCACACTTTAATAATCAGAAGGATTAAAGTGTGTTTTGGAGTAACCGATTATTTCATCCTTGTAATTACTGAACAGTTCATCCCAGACCAGAATAGCAGTTCCCGGCGAGATATTGAGTTTTTCTGCGATCTCGCTATTTACCACTTCCGGGGTTATCCAGATCATCGCTTGTTCAATTTCCTGGCCTAAGTGTTTCTTTACAAAATCAAATAGGCTCAAATATTTGACATCATCTAATGGCGGATGCAAGAATAGATGTTTCGGAATAAACATTTGGGAATAGATAGCTGGCTGGAGGTCTGCGAGATAAATTCTATTGAGGCAGATGTATGGAAGATCTTTTTCCAAATACATCTCCAGGTTTCCTTCAGAATTCTCCTGTGGTAGAGAAATTTCGAAAGGGTCTCGATCTTTAATCAGGGTAGCTTCATAACCACCGTCTTCAATAAGATGGAGAAAATTTGATATTTCATCCATCCGCATTCTCATATTTAAAGTCCGAGGATGAACAAAATTACCGATCCCATGCTTTTTGGTGATCACTCCCTGGCGAGTCAATGAACGCAGAACCTCACGAACAGTTCCTCGACTCGCATCCAACAAATCGACCAATTCATCCTCGGAATATAATTTGTTATTTGGGAAATTCTGAGTCCGAAGGATATTTAGTAATTTCTCCTGAACGATTAGAAATGTTGTTTCCATATCTCTACTTCTCAATCTGTGGTCCGTAAATCGTTTTTGGGGATCTAGAGATGCTTGTTATCACCTCATTTAGATAGACATTAGATGTCAGACGTCTAATGTCTATCATGCTACATACTAGCACAAAAGCAATTGTATTACAAGTGAAAAAATAACTTGGGGGTTAGTTTGAGTTGAGCAAAAGGGGCTAAGGTGCATTCAAGCACAGCAAGGACATCGGCTTAGGGGTCTATCTGTGGATTTGAAGAAGTGGAACTTTTGACCGAATAGAATGGGTCGACAATTTGCATTTTTCGTTCCGGAGTGAAAGGAGAGATGTCAACCAGGTCACACTCGCTGGATGTGATCAACTGAGTGACAATTTCCCCAGATAAGGGGGCATGGATAATGGCCGAGCGATAGGCGGTGGCCAGAATTAAGCCATCGATATCCTTTACAGGACCCAAGAGGGGGCAGCCATCATCCGTATAAGTTGTCGGGGCCGTCCAGGTTCTCAAAACGCGTGCTTTTCGCAAAGCCGGGATAAACCGTCCGGTCATCGTGGCGATGGTTTTCGGCGCCGCGTGACTAATCCGTGGATCCAAAATCTCGCCGGGGCGATCGGCCTGGGCCATCAAAAAATGATTACTGGGGGTTTGCGAGAGCGCCATCACAGTTACTTCAACATCTTCGTGGCTGGTAACCTCCATTTCCATGTGATCAGCCGAGGTGAGAATTGTATTTAATTGCAGGTCATAGATGGGTTCCGAAACCATAGCCGACGCGCGAAACGTATGGATATTCCAATCCTGCCCAAGCAATCTCCCTAGCTGGCGGGTCCAGGCCGCGGTCGCGAGCACGACGACGCCAGCGCTAAACAGACCGCGATTGGTATGTACCCCGCGGATCCTACCGTTCTCGATCTCAAAACCAGTGACCTCCGTATACGTGTGCAACGCCAATCCATTTGAGATTGCTCGCCGAAGATATGCCCACATCAACAGGAAGGGGTTGAGTTGTCCTTGCTCAGCTGCATAGGTGGCCCCAAATAGATGATCTGGTTCAATCAGTGGTTCAATTTCTTTGATCCGCTCGGGCGGAACAAAATTATAGGGGATTCCATTCTGGCGCAAGACTTTTGAGCGTTCTTCTGATAATTTCCATTGACTTTCGGAGGTTAACAGCCGCAGGGAGGCGATCCGTCTTAAACCTACGGGCATATCCAATTCTTCTTCCAGAAGTTCAAATTTTGATTTACTCGCCTTAAGCATTGGAATGGTGTAGGTCAATTCGACATCATTGGATTGGACCATGCCAAAATTTGCGCCGGATGCCCCGGCCCCAACACATTCCCGGTCAAGGAGGGCGGTTTTTAACCCTGCCGCGGTGAGGGCGTACGCAATTGAACAACCAATCACACCGGCTCCCACAACAATCACATCATAGGTGGTTTGACGGCTCATGATGGGTCAACTCCCGGCATCGATTCTTTGCCAAATTCCTCGATCACTTCAAGGGGCAGCGGGTGAATCGGTGGGCGAATATTGAAATATCCCATCTCCTCCACGGTTCTATCCGTCTCTGCCGCCATGATCTGAGCAGCGATGGTCCCGCATGTCCGGCTTTGGCAATTCCCCATGCCGATGCGGGTTATGTTCTTAACATCGTTAACAGTTTGGGCGCCAAATGCAATCGCTTGCCTCATCTGCGCCAAAGTCACCTGCTCACAGCGGCAAATGATCATATCTGGGTCTGCAAGGGTGTACAACCCTGGGGGTGGTGAGAACAACGCCCCTAAAGTTCTCGCAAAACGTGCCTCACGACGGATTGTGGGTTTTGCGCGCCCGATCATGTCGTCAGCCGCTGCTCTAGACATATGTCCCAGCCGGGCTGCACTCGCATACCCTGAAATGCGGCCTTCGATGATGGCCATCTGAGCCCCACCAAGACCGGCCCCATCCCCCACTGCATAAATCCCTGTACAAGAAGTCTCCATATATGGGTTGCGATTGGGAACAAAACCGCCGCGCAGCCCTTCAAATTCCATCTGACAGCCCAGCTGCCGATAGAGTTCCGTGCTGGGTGTCAAGCCGTACCCGACGATCACCGTATCAATATCCGGGATGATTTCACCCGAAGAGATTGGCAACCCCTCGTGGTCGAGTTTTTGGAGAGTCGCTTGAGAAACTCTATCCTCACCATCCACTGCGGTTACCACCCATCCCAATCGATAAGGAACCCGCGCCTTCGCCAGTGTGGCCAGGAAACCTAATCCTTCTTTTACTCTGCTCCCTTGCCCCCAGATCGAGGGCAGATAAGGCACACTGCGCTTCAGCAGCGAGGCTGCACTTTCACATACTGTGACCACCTTCGCGCCAGCCTGAACCAGATAGGCGCTGGTTTGCAGTTGTAGTGGGCCAGTGCCGGAGAGAATGATGCGCTGCCCGGGCAAAACGCGTTGATGCTTGATCATTCTTAATGCTGCCCCAGCAGTGATTACACCCGGTAAATCCCAGCCGGGAAAAGGAATGGATCGGTCATATGCCCCTGTTGCCAGAAATCACGGCCCGCGCATTCAAGCGCGCTGGTGCCTCCGGGCCATGTAAGGTCAGACACCAAGTCCCTGACTTTGGCCCCTCAAAAATTCCCCAAACCAGAGTATTGTTTAATACGCGAACTCGAGAAGTGTCTAATCGTTTGATGAACTGCTGGGCCTTATCCTGAGAAGCAGAAGCTTTTTTACTTTGGAAATCCTTGGGGAATTGTTGAAAGTATTGCCCACCCAAGCTAGGAGACAAATCGACCAGGGTTACATCAACGCCGAGTTCACTTGCAGTTACGGCGGCCTCAATCCCGGCCGGGCCAGCACCAATCACAACCAGCTCGACGTTTGTAATCATGGTGCCACCGAAGTTTGGATATTCATCTGGTCAGCAACATACGTCTGACATGCCCGTACATTTTTTTCTCCGTTAATCGTTACCAGGCATTCATAGCAGATCCCCATGCCGCAATACACCCCCGATGCCCGACCAGTCGTGGTTTTGTGCGCAAAAATAGAGTGTCCTTCAGCTTGCAGAACCGTCGATACCAGTTCTCCCGGAAACGCTTCTACTATTCGGCCATTCACGACTACCTCGATTCTTTTGCCTCGCTGAAATGATGGGAGAGATGAAGCTGTTTCGGGTATACGCATTTGGTGGACCTTACCTTTTCACAAAATTGGAAAACCCAATTTTCCCGATAATATCATTTTTCGGAGCAGACTGGCAGGGCAATAAACATCTCTCAATGGCTTTTTGCAGCAATACCAAGTACAAACACGAAAAAACCATTTAGAATCAACGGCTTCTGCACTCCGCGGCTAACTAAATGCTTCTTGAAGGGGAAAACTCCGCAAAGCGGGGATCGACTTTTTGGCCAGTGATCATCTTCGCAATTATTTCTCCGACGATGGGGGCCAGCACGATGGTGCTTTTCAGAGCTGCGGCGATATAAAGATTTTCAATTTCGGCTACCGGGCCCAATAGTGGACGGTGATCAGCAGTGTGGGCAATCGGGATTCCCCAACCGCGTAGAATGGTGGTGTTTTCGAGCCGCGGCAACCGCCGACGGCCTTCAGCTGCAACAGCTTGGATTGAAAATTCAGCCACTTTTCGATCCAGACGTGGGGTTGTCGTGGTGGCTTCCCCCAGCATCAGATTACCCTCGCCGCGCTGTTTCATTGCAAAGGCCACGATCGTACTTTCTGCAGAGGCCGTTTCTTCGAAGAAACTAGCGCTCGACATGGCGTTGCTGACAGATGGTGAGATGGGTTCGGTGAGGATAGCCTCCCCATGCACCCAGTCTGCGGGGAGGTCTAGTCCGGCGCTCAAACCTAGGGATCGAGTCCAGGCCCCGGTTGCCAGAACAACCCATTTAGCCGCCAGATGTCCTCGGGGTGTATCCACTCCAAGGATTTTGCCATTTTGGAGGCAGAGGCGGGTTACCCGGGTGTGCGGGGAAACTTTCAATCCGAATTGTCGGCCGCGTAAACTGTAGGCGTGAACCAGTTTGAAAGGATTGAGCTGGCCCTCAGCGGGGTGATACAAACCACCAATGACGGTGTCCGGATTCAAATACGGCTCTAAGCGGATGAGTGTCTCCTGGTCGAGTAATTCCGCCCGTAAACCTGCAAACTTCAAATGTCGCAGCCTATCCCTCATCATGGCACGCTGGTGCACATTTTCAATCAGCAACAGCGATCCAGCGTTGCGGTAATCCAGCTTGAAATCCAGATCGGATTCCAACTCGGCGCAGCGTCTTCTACCGGTAATCGTCAATTCCAGGCTGAAGCCAAAATCGGCATCCTGCACCTGGACGTTGCCAAAATTGGCCCCCGACGCACCAGAGGCCAGTTCGCCTTGCTCCACTAACAGGGTTTTGAGTCCCGTTTTCGCCAGCTGATAGGCGATCGAACTACCGACCAACCCGCCACCTACCACAATTGCGTCCCAAATTTTGTTCATCTGAAGCTACCGGCAAACCAAAATCGGAACCCGGCTCACTCGTAAAACTTCGTCAACCGTGGAGCCAAGTAACATCTCTAGGACGGGGGTCTTTCCGTAGCCGCCGATCAAAATAAAATCACAGTCCAAATCATCCACGGTCTGTATGATGGTTTCTGGTACAGGCGGCTTTCCATCAAGATAAGTCGGTTTGATCTCGTTTCTCGCCAGATAGCCGCGCATATCGTCTAACTCAGCGTCCGATGGTTTTCCGTTTTCCAGCACCGTGAGCACGACCAGTTCGGTTTGCCAGCGATGGGCCATATAGACGGCGATGAACAGGGCTTCCCTGGCTTTGAGGCTGCCATCATAGGCCACCAAGGCGCGACGAAACTGACTGGGTTTATCTGGGACAGCCAGAATTGGCGAGGGTGAAGTCCGAATCAGAGCTTCAAAATCGGGAGAGAATTTGTCGGATCGTTTTTTACCAGGGGGATAATTCAGGGAGGCGACTACTAAATCGGTCCAGTTGGCACGGGCGATGATCTGGTGGGTGATTTTGCCTTCTGCGAAACTGAAGTAACCGTCTACGACCTCGGCTGCACAGCGTTCTTCAAAGCTGGTTTGGATCTCCTGGATGGCCGGGTCTGCTGCCGACGAATCTGCGGCAATGACGTGCAGCCCATAAAGTACAGCCTGTTCTTTGTGGGCGATGATCAGGGCCTGTTCCAGGGTTTGAGTGCGGTTTTCAGCCCGGCCGAGTGAAACCAGAATATACCCGAAAAGCCGCTCGCGATGCCGTTCGACGGAACTGATCCGCTCACGCCACTTTCCCGGGGGCGGACCGGAGGACAAATCTTCGGGAACGATATGTCTTGAATAAGCGGTGGAGCATTTTTTCGGGCGACTGACCTTCTTGTTCGACCAGATCACGCGTGGCCCAATCAACAGAAACCGCGATTTTGGTTTTTTCGAGCAGGTTGCCGCGGTGTTTCCAAACCCGCATATAAATATCCCCATCAGTATGGCCGGGAAAGTCGCGCCGGATGCCCAGACGGTTGATGGCGTCGATGACCACCGAATAATAGTTATCATACCATTCGGTAACAGCATCAGATAAAGGTACCTCCCGGTTTTGTTCCTGGCTGAGGTAATGCTGGTAAACCTGGATATGTTCCTGGATGTCTTGATAAGCTCCTGGCACCGATAATTCAATCCTGGCTTCTGGGCGGAGCTTATCAAGTTGGGTTATTTCTAAAAATTTGAGGTACTCAGCCTTGATGATGATGTCGTCAATATCGTCATCTGGGGAGAGGGGAACTTTGGTGGCCAATTGGGTGACGTGGGCCTGAATGTGGGTGGCACCCATCTCGCGGAACACCGAGACGCGGTGGTTGCCATCTCGAACGAAATAAACTTCTCCGATCTGGTAAACCTCGATCGGTGGGACGCCAGCCATATCACTGATCGCCATTTTAACCTTAGCCCACCGTTGTTCCCCCTCTCCTGAAATTGGCCAGTAACTTCGAGTGTAATCTGAGTACCGGCCTACGCTGCCAATAATGGAGTTAAGCGGGATATTCTCAACTTTTCGGATGCCTGATGGAACCAGATGCAATTGGTTGCGAACTTCTTCGAAGGATAATAACGCAGACGAACGCCGGGTCAACCGGGCTGTCAATTGTTCGAGTGCCGCCTGTCCGCGGGCATGGTGAAAATCTTGAATAGCTCTAGCAAATAAACCGCGCTGTTCCATTTGACAATTCGCTCCATGAATGGCTGTGGAAAAATCAGAGGATGTTCTGTTAGATTAGTGGTTATTGTATTCTGATGTTGGCCGAGTGGCAACCATCCGGACCACACAGGAAGAAGCTTTGGATAGCGTGTGGATTACTTCGCACGCTGCCCCATCGAAATGGCCAACCAAATTTTAGGTAGCGAGCCGCAATTTTCTATGCTCTCCCTCTTTAAGATGGGATTAGGTGGGTTGTTTATCCCTGCAACCCGGGCGGTGGAGTGGTACCGCACTGAATGAAACTAATATTTCCCAAATTCCTGCAGCGTTTCCCACATAGCCATGATATTCTCTGGTGGCACGTTGCTCTGAATATTGTGGACAGGGTTGAACACAAACCCACCACCAGGCATGAGATCGTCCAAACGGCGGCGGACATCAGCGCAAACCTCCGCAGGGGTGGCGCGATCATCGAAGGCTGTTTGCGTATCCACGCCGCCACCCCAAAAAGTCAGATCCTGCCCGAACTCCTGCTTAAGTTCCGTAGAATCCATCCCGGTGGCATTGACCTGGACTGGATTGAGAATGTCCACGCCGATTTCGATCAGGTCAGGGATGACTGGTCGGATGCTGCCGCAAGAATGGAAAAAGATTTTGGCATCACTTTTCGAGTGGCTCAGATCGAACATTTCGCGGTGTAGGGGTTTTAAGTTCTTGCGGTATGAACGGGGGGAAATGAGCATCCCATTTTGACCGGCGAGATCATCCGACATTTGGACCACATCGATAGGAATTCCTTCTAAAGTTTCGAACATCTTTTCCCAGAAAGCCATTTGCACATCCATAAATTTGTGCAGGATTTTCTGGGTTAAGGATGGGTTGCCAGCCCAATCGGAATATCCATCGAAAAAGCCTCGGCTAAACATATAAGATTCAAATATTCCCGCAGACATATTTCCAACGAGCAGGGCTCGCTTTTCATCGTTGATCACTTTTAGAGCGGCGGTGCGCAGTCCTTTGAACCGCGCCGGATCGATGGGGTCGGGTAATTTGAAGTGATCTACATCCTTAGCGGTGATATTCCCGCTGAGGGGATGCGCAAACATGTCAAAGTATTGACCCCCATCTTTGGGCATTTTCCAGCCAATGCCGTATTCATCGTAGTATTGAACGTATTTTCCATCTTCAAAATCGGAAACCGTCTCATTAAAATTGTCTGATGATTGGGGAGAGATATTGCGGACATCGACACCAAGTTGGTTTATAAAATCATCATCTACCTGAGCCAATTGCTGAGTCATATGCACGATGACGGGTTCTTTTGATGGTAAACCCAGGTAGTCGCGGAGATTTTTATAGGCCTGGATGTGAATCCCGGTGACGACAGTACCGCCGAGGTCAAAGGGAACTCGGTCAGGTTCCTTATGGTTTAAAGCCAGCTTGACACGTTCTCTAGAATTCATCGGATTTTAGGCGTAAAAGAGTAATCCCAATTCGTCTAAATTTTCTGTACTAGGCTTTCCACCCGCGTCCCACCCCATTTTCTCAAAGTAAATTTGCATTGCGGCAGCTAATTCAGCGGCATCCATGATTTTCCCTGCGATGGGACCTTCTTTTAGGGCATAAAATGCCCGGGCTGAAAGTGCGTCATCTGCATGGGTGAATCCTTCCCGGATGAGATACAGACGCGCCAGGGTGATGATTCGGGTACCAATTCCGTTGATTTCGTCTTTATCCACTTCCCAGCCTCCCGCGGCACCGAGGGCCTCGACCAGATGTTTGTACTCATAGGGATAGAAGTGGCAGATTACGGCGCTGTCGAGTACGTTTTTGAAGGCCGTCTCGTAAATATAACCCTGGACCTTTTGTTCGGAGATTCCCCATAAGGGCAGTGGGGTTTCCATGCCCATCTCGCCCAAACGGGCACAGACATCCGACCCGGCGAAATTGGCAAAATTATCAATCAGGTTGTGCATATGATCCGCGCCGGTGGGGGAGAGGGCATAGCCCATCCCAGTAGTGTTCTTGAACCGCGGGTCGTGAAGAGGTAATTCTTGACCGCGGGCCTCGGCCAGGAATTGGATGGTTTCAGGCCCCATTTGGGCCGACATTCTCACACTACCTTCGGCCATCAGGTTGCCCAATCCTTCTCGTTTAGCAATTTTATAAACGGCAGCAACCAGATCAGCCCCGTCTCCAAATTTGGGTTGGAACTCATAATCACCCAGCATCCCTTTCTCCTGGCATTCCATAGCGAAGGCAATGGTTCCGCCAGTAGAGATGGTGTCGAGGCCGTAAGCGGCGCAGAGTTCGTTGGCTTTGGCAACAGCCGCTGGGTCATTGACTGCACACAGCGGTCCTAACCCACCAAAAGATTCGTACTCGGGACCGCCATACTTCCCTTCGATTTTGGTGTTTTCATCAGCATAATCCACCACCAGTTTGCAACGTACGGGGCAGTGGCTGCAGGTATCACGTTCGGTCACGAATTTAGGGAAGAAATTATCGGGGCCAAGATTCTCTATCCCGGCGAGTTTTCCATCCTGGTAATTGCGGATCCCGGTGCTGCCATTGTCGTGATTGGAGACCACCCCACCGGCGGTCCCGTAAGAAATGGCCCAACCCATCATGTCTTTATAGCCGCCAGTGATCCATTTGAGCGTCTCGCTCATTTTGGATTTGTCCGCCAGCCCGACTCGAGCAGTTCCTCGGGCAGCTACTGCTTTTAGGTTTTTGCTGCCCATCACAGCTCCCAGACCAGAACGCCCAGCAGCCCGGTTGACATCGTGCATTACAGCGGCATAGCGGACTAAATTTTCTCCGGCAGGGCCGATCTGGGCGATGCGAATTTTGTCATCATCGAGTTCGGCGTGAATTTGCTCTTGCGTTTCGGCGGTGAGCTGTCCCCAAAGGTGGTCGGCGGGGCGGATTTCAACTTTGCCATCCTTGATCCACAGATAGATTGGGGTTTTCGATTTTCCGTGGATAACCAAGGCATCTAGACCGGCGCGTTTGAGTTCGTGCCCAAACCAGCCTCCAGCCTCGGCAGATGCCAGTGCGCCTGTTAGCGGGGACTTGGCTCCCACAGCATGGCGACCGGTACCCGGAAGGATGGTCCCGGTGAGTAAACCAGGGGCAAAAATGAGCAGGTTTTCGGGGCCTAAGGGGTCAACTCCCTGTGGGGTTTGAGATAATAAATAATGCAGGATGAAACCGCGTCCCCCCACCAGTTGGCGATAAAAACTATCTACAGGGCGATCCACCCAAAAATTTTGGGTGGTCAGGTCAACGTGCAAAATCACTCCGGAATAAGCCCGGTTTCCTTTTTTATAATCTGAATCAATATCAAAAGTATATTTTGCGCTCATCAATCACCTCCAGCGATTTGGGGCAGCAGCCGGGCTTCATCGCCCGGCTTTAAGGGTTGTTCAAGATCGGTCGTCTGGCCATTGACCACCGCCACAATGGCCTGGGATAGTTGGATGTTCAGGTCTTTCAGGGTCTGGTTGACGCTTTTCCCCGCAAGAGCCTGGATGATGACATCGTTACCAGCCATCTCCGCGGAAATATCAGCGGAAAGAGGGCCAATCAATAATCGAGAATCAAACTTCAATGTGATCATTTTATTTCCCACCAAGACAGAAAGCTGTGCTTAACGAATCATCGTGTCCTGGTGATGGAAAACTCTATTAAGCCCAATCCGCAAAGGCATCCACGACGGGTTTGATATCATCCATCATCGGGTAGAGGATCGGGCAGGTGACACCGGCTTCGATGTATTGGGCCACTTTATCCTGGCATTCTTTCGTGGTACCGACAGCCATGATATTACGAACGACCTCATCGGGGATAACCTTGCTGGCTTTAATATAATCTTCTTCGGTGGCGGGCCAGCCCATGATGGATTGAACCTTTTTTAACAGTTCATCACTGACGCCGCTGGCCTTCATAATGTGAGGTTCGGTAGCAAAATAATAGGCAGCCAATTTTTTGCCTTCGAGCATGGCGGCGTCAGGGTTTTCATCAGAGAGGCAGCAGACCAGGAGTTCGGGACGGTCAATATCCTCGATAGTTTTGCCAACTTTTTGAGCGCCTCTCTCAACCAGTTTGACCGCATTCCGGATGTAATCAACGGAGACCATGTAGTTCAAGACAACCCCATCGCAGATTTCACCGGTCATTTCGAGCATTTTGGGACCGGTCGCGCCGATGTAAACAGGGATATCACGTGGCGATGTGTCACCAAAAGCCACATCCAGACGAACTCGATCCAGGTTCACAAATTTGCCCTGGTAAGTGACTTCTTCCATCGTGAATAATTGGCGGACGGCTTCGACGTGTTCCCGCATGGCCGTCAAAGGCTTGGTGCGGTTCACACCCACCCGGCTGGAGATTGGCTCCCACCAGGCACCCAAACCTAGCATCACACGGCCTCGGCCATCGACCTTGCCTCCCAGTTCCCACATCGTGCTCCAGGAAGCGGCGATCACTGCCGGGTTGCGCGTCCAAATCGGCAGCACGCCAGAACCGATCCGCAATTTCTTGGTATGAGTTAAAAAAGCACTCATCAAAACGATGCAGTCGCGTGCCAAACGAGTATCAGCCTGCCAGATTTCGCTGAAACCACGCTCCTCAGCATATTTGGCAAGCTCAAGTTCATATTGAATAGGGTGTTTGTCTTGCATGTAAAGGGCAAATCGGACAGTCATGGATAGCTCCTGTTTATCATTTGTAACTGTGAATAAACGCTAAATTTTGTGTTATTTGCGGTTACATTTATAGATATTTATTCAAATCGATATCCGGATACCGGATTCTTTCTCCGTAATCACGACGTTCTGGTTTGTAGGTGGCATCGATGCCGATCTTGGTGTGGACGCCGCGTGCATCGGCAGTGGGGTCCATCTCGTGACCCTGTGCCCCAGGAATGTAGAAGGCATCCCGGCTCCAATCGACACGGTTAGTCAACGCCCAGAGCACGTCTGCAGGATCGTAGATGTTAACATCGGGATCTACAACGATGACCTGCTTGATATTGACATGGGCCGTCATGGCTGCCAGCGCTACGTTCTTTGGCTCGCCAGGGTTGGATTTTGCCACCTGAACGATTGCTGAGAATCCGTTCCCATAAGGCGGGATATGCAGCCCGGTCACATCTTTGCTGACATGTTTAACAAACTGCAACAGCAGCGGCTCTCGGGGAAGTACGTTTCCGATATAAATATGCTCATCATGACCGGGAATGATGGTCTGGAAAATGGGATTATCCCGGTGGCAGATGGCGGATACCTCGAAAACGGGGCTCTCCCACAATTCACCGTAATACCCGTGGAATTCGGCCAGGGGACCCTCTTTGCGTCGTTCATGGGGAGTGATGCGGCCCTCAATGACAATCTCAGCCTCAGCAGGGATCATCACATCCACGGTCACACCCCTCGATATCGGCACACCACATCCCCGAATTGCCCCAGCAATACAGAGTTCATCATCCTCATAACGGGCACCTGCCGCGATGCTGATAGCCGGGTCTACCCCGATGGCGATAGCGATTTCCAGGGGCTTGTCTTTCGCTTCCTGGATTTTGAGAAACTGCATCACGTGCCGCCATTCGTTGACATTGAATCCCAGGGTGTGCTGTCCTAAAACTTGCATCCTGTTGTAAGAACAGTTGCCCCGACCGCTTATTGGGTCTTTGGCCAGGGTGATCCCCCCTGTGATGAATGGTCCGCCATCATGGGCGCCATGCGTAGGAATTGGAATTTTATGGAGATTGATATCTTCACCAAGAAGCTGGTTGGCTTTCCACCCAGATTCATCAACGACAACGGGCTGAACGGCATTCGTCGGGTCCAGAGCCTGCTCCATTCGGGCGGTGACATCAGCCAGACCACATTCTAGCGCCAGGGCAGCCAGTTCCGGGCTGCCGACCGCACCTGCAAAAATTGACCAAGTACCGGATTTGGGATTCTCAAATAGACTGGCTCCACGGCCCTGACGTTGAATAGCTGCTGCCACATTAGCCAATTCGTGTTCCAATGAAATTGGTTTTTGTATCCGAACCAATTGCCCGCTCTGATCGAGGATTGATATAAAGTCTCTCAAACTTTGAATTTTTTCCACCAATCCGTCTCCTCTGTATAGTATAACTAAAAAAACCAAGGTTTTTCGAATTAAAAATGATTGTATACTGCATTTATATCAAGAATTATCAGATTGTGTCAAATATCATTGAACATATGTAAGTTATTACTTGACATTTAGGGTAAATTATTATATTCTAAGTTAGGTTTTGATTCTCAGCAAGTAAACTCGCTAGAAAGGTGAAAAAATGTCTTCTGAACAGGACGATCTTGGAATACGAGTAAGGTCGCGTCGGAAAGAAATGGGGTTAACAATCCGAGAATTAGCCCGTAGAACGGGATTATCAGCATCTTTTATCAGTCAGGTTGAACATAGTAAAACCAAAGTTTCGCTGGATTCTTTGCGGCTTATTTCTGAGCATTTAGATACTTCAATTCATTACTTTTTTTCTGATCCTCTTCCAGATGTTTCATATACAAAAGCAGCAGCACCTTGCGGGCAAAATGAAGAACAATCGGCTGTCATGGAATATTCCCCTGTTGTTCGTACAGGTTGCCGGCCTCGATTGTATTTACCAGATTCAGGTGTGAATTACGAATTATTAGTCAATGATTTGACTAATAATATGGAACCTGTCTTTGGGCGTTTATCTCCGGGAACGGGGAACGTTGCACGTCGGTTGCGGAAGCCCACAGAAGAATTTATCTTTGTTTTGGTTGGAAAATTATTAATTGGAATTGATGAAAAAGAATATATTCTCAACCCAGGCGATTCCATCTATTTTGAAGGTTATTCCCTCACTAAACTGGCTTGTGCCTCCGAATCCGAAGATGTGATTTGGATTTCGGTCATTACCCCACCTGTATTTTAGAAATAGCGTTTATGAAAAGACATCCAAATTGGGACGATTTCGTTCAAGCACTCGATTACACCTCCACCCATACGAAAACCAACAGTCTGTCACGGTGGATTGATTGGGAGAAAACTGAGACTGGACTTTGTTTCAATTGCGAAACAGCCCTAGGAGAAACGGTTCCTGTTATATTAGATGTTGTCTTTGAAAACACAATCCGTTTTCGGATGAACTCGGTAGGAATTCGCGATGGTCACAGCGATATGCTTGTTTCCCTGGAGTTAACAACGGTTCCATTTGAAATCGAAGAACTTGAGGGACAAATCAACCTATTTACCAGCGATCTGCGGGTTGAGATTCCTATGTTCCCTTGGGGAATCCGCGTCTTCGATAGAGAATCCGAAAATTCCATCCCATTTTTCAGCCAACAGAATGAAGATCGAGCCTACGGACCTGGGTTTGAAGTTTTTCCCGTGGGATTCGAAACCGATGAAAAAGGACGCTCCATCGTTCGTGAATCCATCAACGTTACTCCTGGGGAGGCTTTTTACGGATTTGGCGAGCGTTTTAGCAATCTCAATCGTTGGGGGCAGGAACTCAATTTCTGGGCCGTCGACAGCGGCAATGTCACCAGCTATCGGGCTTATAAAAACGTACCTTTTTTCATGAGCACTGCTGGATACGGGCTGTTCGTGCATTCCTCCTTTCCAATGGCCTATCGCATAGGGAGCGAATCGAATGCTTCGTATTCTTTCCATATCTTAGATAACCAACTCGATTATTTCATCATCCGCGGCCCTTCATTCAAAAAGATTCTAAAAATTTATACAGAACTGACTGGTAAAGCGCCAATTCCGCCCAAATGGTCTTTCGGATTCTGGATATCACGCTGCATGTATATGAGCCGCAATGAAGTCGAAGGTGTGGTCAACGAAATGCGAGATCGCGGTTTCCCTTGTGACGTACTCAATATTGATCCCTATTGGATGGGTGAGGCTCCCTGGTGTACCTATGAATTCGATGAAACCGTCTTTCCAAAACCGGAAGAGATGATCCAAAATCTTCGGGATCAAAATGTCCGCACCTGCTTGTGGGTCACGCCCTACGTGCCCAAAGGTTTACCCATTTATGATGAGGCTCGCACGCAAGGATTTCTTGCAGTTGGGTCAGATGGCGAACCGGCCCGGGTTTTAGAAGCCTTTGCCGGGTTGGATTTGTCGTGTGTGGATGTCACTAATCCCAAAGCCCGAACCTGGTTCCAAGGAAAACTGCGCAAGCTGCTAGATATGGGCGTTGCCACCTTTAAGACCGACTTCGCCGAACAATCACCCATCGAAGCCGGTTACCAGGATGGGCGCGCCGGCCTTGAAATGCACAATATTTACCCGATGCTCTACAATAAAACCGTCTTTGAACTGACCGAAGAATATTTTGGCCGCGGTCTGGTTTGGGGCCGGGCCGGGTATACCGGTTCGCAGCGCTACCCCGTTCAGTGGGGCGGTGACAGCTACGCTAGTTTTCCCCAGATGACGGGTCAACTACGCGGTTTGCTCGGGTATGGCATGTCAGGTGTGCCATTTTGCAGCCATGATGTTGGTGGGTTCGATTACCAGCCCCGGGCATTCGATTATGGCAATCTGGATGAATTTCCCCGTGACGCTGAACTTTATATTCGCTGGCTGCAATTGGGCGTTTTCTCATCCCACCTTCGGGCGCACGGCAAACAACCCCGAGAACCTTGGGAGTATGGCAACGATGCCGCTGAGATCGCCATGAAATATTTAAAGCTCCGCTATCGCCTGCTGCCCTATATCTACTCTGAGGCAGTGCGCTCCACCCAAACCAGTCTGCCGATGGTCCGACCCCTGGTTTTGGAATATCAAGACGACCCCAATACTGAGAACATAGACCTAGAATATCTTTTTGGTTCCAGTTTCCTGGTGGCCCCGCTGTTAACCCGTTCCACTACCCGGCGAGTTTACCTCCCTGCAGGCGAATGGTTTGACTACTGGACGAAAGAAATAGTTGATGGCGGATGCTGGATTGATGTTGAGGCTCCCCTCGAAACGCTTCCCCTGTGGGTCAAAGCGGGTGCAATCATCCCCCTCGGGCCAGAGATGGATTATGTAGATGAGGTTCCGCTTGATCCGCTGACCCTTGAAATCTATGGCCCCACCAAAAGCGGCGATATAACCATTTTTGATGAGGACCAACCGGAAATTCGAGTTTGTTACTCCCATTCTGGTGCGGAAATGGTTTTAGACGTAAGTCCTACGCCCGGAGATGTTGAAATCGTCTTATATGGTGTAGAAGTCAAACAAATCTCATCCAGCTTGCCATCTTTGATGTTATCCCCGGAACCAGGCAACAACACCATTCACTGTGATGGTCGTGAAGGTGCAGCCATTGAAGTGGTATTGAAATGATCAATTACGATTTGGTGATTATGGGCGGCACCCTTGTAACCGCCTCAGATACTTTTCAGGCTGATATCGGCATTCAGGACGGAAAAATTACCGCGGTTGGCCATGGTTTGATGGGAGAAAGCGTTGTGGATGCACGCGGGTTGTTAGTACTCCCCGGCGCGATTGATCCGCATGTACATTTAGAGATGCCAACGCCAGTGGCGACCTCCAGCGATGATTGGTTCACTGGAACCCGGGCGGCCGCGCTAGGTGGCACCACCACGGTGATCGATTTTGTGGAACCAGAACCCGGTGAAAGTTTGCTGCAAGCCTTGAAATCTCGTCGCAGCCAGGCCGAGAGCAAAGCTGTGATCGATTTTTCCTTCCACATGACCCTCGACCGGGTTGATGACGACACGTTGAATGAAATTCCCGCGGTGATCGAGGCGGGACTGACTTCATTCAAATGTTACACCACTTACAGCATGCGTCTGGATGATGCTCAATTGTTGAGTGCCTTGCAGGCTGTTGGCGCAGCCGGTGGTTTGACGATCGTTCATGCTGAAAATGACGCCATCATCAATCAACTCCGGACCGATTTCATTGCAGTTGGTAAAACAGAACCGCGATATCACCCCCTCAGCCGACCAGCGGTTTCGGAGAGAGAAGCCATTGGACGGGTGCTGGCCCTAGCGGAAGTGGCCAAGGCTCCGGTATTGATCGTTCATGTCTCCACCCAACTTGGGGCTGAGGCCATCGAACGAGCGCAATCTCGCGGCCAGATTGTTTTTGGAGAGACCTGCCCTCAATATCTGGTTTTGACGGATGAAAGTTATGCAGCTCCTGGATTTGAAGGTGCAAAATTTATCTGTTCCCCACCCTTGCGTAAATTAACAGATCAAGATACTCTTTGGCGAGTTCTGGCGAGTGGCGCTTTTCAGGTTGTTGGCACAGACCACTGCCCATTTTTCTATAATGGCACCAAAAATTTAAATCAACCCCTCGATGATCCGCCACCCTTCACCAAAATTCCGGGGGGTATGCCGGGAATTGAGGGGCGATTAGCCTTGCTCTACACCTTTGGAGTGCGAATTGGTCGGCTAACTCTCAATCAATGGGTGAAGGCCTGCTCAACCGGTCCAGCCCAGGTTTACAACCTTTACCCGAAGAAAGGCACCTTGTCTCCTGGCACGGATGCTGATATTGTGCTCTTTGATCCCGAAAAACAGGTGACCCTTTCTACAGATGTTCTCCACGAGAATGTGGATTACACCCCCTATGAAGGATTTAAGTTAACAGGTTACCCGGTGAAAACATTTTTACGCGGTCAGTTGATCGCAGAAAACGGCAAATTTATTGGAGAAAAACAGAAAGGGCAGTATTTACCGCGTGCAAAATAATAAATTATGACTTTAGCATCATTTTCCGATACTGCATTTATTGAAGAACACAACCAGGAAGCTCAAGCCGTTTGGGATGCTTTCAATGTTGGTCAACCCACTCGTCCGCCAGTGATGATCGGTACGGGAACCCAGTTCTTTATCTTCAATGATGATCTTAACCCCGGCGAGGTCGTCACCTTTGAAGATTACTGCACGGATGCCAAAACGATGCTGGATTTTCAGTTGCGCTCAGCAGTCTGGCGGACTGAACATATCGCACCCTATTGCGATGATCCTGTGGGCAGGCCGGAAGTTTTTGAGGTAAAAGTTGATCTACAAAACTTCGATGAGGCTGCCTATTTTGGTGCCCCAGTCGAGTTCATCCCCCATCAGGTGCCTGATACCCGCCCGAAATTAGATGGTGATCGCAAAAATGCTCTGTTCGATGCCGGTCTGCCCGATCCCCTCACCGCAGGGTGGTACGTGAACGCCCACCGCATCTGCGATGATATGGCAGATCTGATCGCCAAAAATCCATCCTACCTGGACCGCCCCATTAAGATGACCCCGTTTGGAATCAGGACGATGGGGCCGTTGACGATTGCCATCGCCCTACGCGGCCACGAATTCCTGACGGATTTTTACGAAGATCCCGATTATGCCCGCACCTTGCTCGACTTCATCACTGAGGGCACCATTGCCCGGATAAGTGCTCACCTTGATTTCTTTGGTTTGGAGAACCCTGACTCCGAGATGTTCTTCGCCGATGACTCCATTCAGTTGATCTCCCCAAAAATGCTGCGGGATTTTATGCTGCAGGTCTACCGCAAACTTAAAGCAGGGGTGACCAACGCCGAGAAAGTCAAAGTTCACCTCTGTGGGGATGCCAGCCGCCATTTCAAAATTCTCAAAGAAGAGATTGGCTGTAACGATTTCGAAACCGGTTTCCCCGTTGATTTTGGAAAAATCCGCCAGCAACTTGGCCCCGAAGTCACCATCCATGGCGGGCCAAACATTATGCTGCTACGAGATGGCACTCCCAAGAAAGTTGCCGTTGAAGTTCAACGCATCCTTGAATCGGGTATCTTGGAAGGTGGTAAATTTATCCTGCGCGAGGCGAACAACCTGGCTCCCCGAACTCCTTTCGAGAATTTGAATGCCATGTATCAGACCGCAAGGAGCCTAGTATGAATTCGATGATTATCCTCCCGGAATGGTTAATCACCTCGCCACACGAACTCCCCAAAAAAGGCTGGGGCGTGCGCATTGTAGGAGATCAAATTGCAGATGTGGCCACGAATACTGATTTGCTGGAAAAATATCCCGCTAATCCAGTCTGGGAGGCGCCTAACGAAGTTCTTTCGCCTGGATTTGTGAATGGGCACACCCATTTATATGGTGTTCTAGCTCATGGAATTCCACTGCAAAAAGCCCCCTCAGGTTTCTGGCCGTTTCTTGAAGATTTCTGGTGGCCCCTGGTGGAAGATTGTCTTGACCACGACATGATCAATGCCGCCACCGATTATCGCTGCGCAACCATGCTCAAAAGCGGCGTGACCTCCTTTTATGATTGCACCGAAGCTCCAAACGCCTTACCCGGCTGCCTGTTTTCTCAGGCTGAAGTGGTTCGAAAATGGGGCCTGCGCGGCATCTTATCATTTGAAGCTAACCAGCGAGTTTCTGAAGAAAACGCCCAATTAGGTTTGCGAGAAAACGCAGAATTTGTAAAATCTGTTAATAACAAGTCGCTGATATCTGGGCTCATTTGCCATCACACCACTTTCACCTGTTCCGCCGAATTCATCCAGCAGGCCTATGGGATTGCCGAGGATCTAGGGGTGTTGCTTCATGCTCATGTTTCAGAAGGTACCTACGAACCCGAACATGCCCTCAAAAATTATGGAATGCGGACCCTGCCGTACTATGATCAACTCGGCGTTGCCGGAGATGGATTTTTGGCCTCCCAATGTGTGCAAATCATCCCTGAAGAAATCGCTCTAATGGCCGCACGCGGCGTGAAGATGACTTATATGCCGCTCTCCAATTGTGAAGTTGGCGGCGGAATTGCACCCGTACCCGAACTGATTGAAGCTGGCGTGACCGTTGGCCTGGGCAGCGATGGTTATGTCGATGACTTTTTCGAGGTCATGCGCGGTGCGTTCCTGATCCACAAAGCTAAACATCAAAACCCGCAAGTCATGCCTGCTCATTTGGTCTGGTATTTGGCAACTGAAGGTGGCGCTAAGGCATTGGGTTATGAAAAAATCGGGCGCATCAAAACTGGTTGGCAGGCCGATTTACAACTCATCAACGCCGATCTGCCCACACCGGTGCAGGAGCATAATTTATATGAGCAGATGTTGCTCTACCGCAATGCCGAAAATGTCAGCGGCGTGTTGGTGGCGGGTGAAGTAAAAGTTAAAAACGGTGAAGTTCTCAACGCCGATTGGAGCGAACTTCAATCGCATACTCGAGAAGCAGCTGTAAGACTGTGGTCGGATGCATAAATGATGTAAAAACGCGAATTTTGCCAATATTTTTATTTGTTCAAATTTATGAGATTCGCAGTTAGACCAATTCAATATGAGGAAACCTATGACAAAAAAAGAGCTCAACGAATATTCTAAAGAACAATTAGCCCGGTTCTTCCGCCAGATGACTTTGGTGCGGGAATTTGAACTGCGGGCGATCGAAGAACGCCGGGGCGGCTTGATCCCTGGTTTTATCCACTCATGTGTGGGACAGGAAGCCACGGCCGTTGGCGCTGGTGAGGCCCTCAGCAAGGATGATGTGATTACCAGCACCCACCGCGGTCATGGACATCTCCTTGGCAAAGGGGGCGATCCCAAGTTTATGATGGCAGAATTGGCCGCCCGTTCGCCCGGTTACTGCCTCGGACGGGGTGGCTCACTTCATATCTCGGATTTTGATATTGGGATATTGGGCGCGAATGGCATTGTCGGCGGCGGGTTCCCGGCAGCAGTGGGAGCGGCTTTGGCCTTCCAGATGCGCGGTGAAGCACGCGTCTCGCTGACCTTTTTTGGCGATGGCGCCATCAACCAGGGCACTTTTCACGAATCGGCCAACCTGGCAGGGTTATGGAAATTGCCGGTGATCTTTTTCTGTGAGAACAATCTTTATGGAGAAGGTACCCCCCAACATAAGCAGGCCCCCATCCGTGATTTGGCTGTGCGGGCGGAGGGTTACGGTTTCCCCGGAGTGATAGTGGACGGTAATGATGTTATCGCGGTCTACGATGCGACTGTTGCAGCCCGTGAGCGTGCCCTAGCCGGTGAAGGACCCACCCTGATTGAAGCCAAAACCTATCGTTATCGCGGTCACTACGAAGGCGATCCCATGATTTATCGGCCCGAAGGCGAACTCGAAGACTGGCAAAAACTGGATCCGATCCCAGCTTTTCGCTTGCGGCTGATCCAGTCTGAGATGATCAGTGAAGGCAAAATCGAAGATTTGATGGGCAGTGTCCAAGAGCAGCTTAGCGAAGCTGTCCAATTTGCAGCCGGCGCTCCGATTCCGGTAGCCGATGAAGCACTCGAGGGAGTTTATGCGGATACCCATGATGGATTGGTATTTTAGGTGAAAAATATGATGCGAGAAATTACATTTTCAGAAGCAATTCGAGAAGCAATGTCTGAGGAAATGCGCCAGAATTCTGACGTATTCCTGATTGGGGAAGATGTTGGGCTGTTTGGAGGGGTGTGGGGCGTCTCTGACGGGATGTTCGCCGAGTTCGGCGAGGAGCGGATTCGGGATACACCCATTACAGAGGCTGCCATTGTGGGGGCTGGCCTTGGTGCCGCCATGATGGGGATGCGCCCGATTGTCGAGATTATGTTTGGCGATTTTTTGATGTGCGCGGGTGATCAGATTGTAAATCAAGTTGCCAAAGCCCGTTTCATGAGCGGCGGCAAAGCCAATGTCCCTCTAACCATTCGAGTGACTACCGGAGCGCCTGGGTCTGCGGCGGCACAGCACTCCCAAAGCCCCGAGGCCTGGTTTATGAATGTGCCAGGGATCAAGATTGTAGCCCCCTCCACCCCAGCAGATGCCAAAGGCTTGCTCAAAACAGCCTTGCGAGGAAACGATCCGGTTTTATATTTTGAGCACAAGATGCTCTACGGGGATTCCGGTGAAGTCTCCGATGATCCGGATTTTATGATTCCATTTGGAAAGGCCAATATTCTTCGAGATGGCAGTGACGTTACGGTGATTGGAGTCAATATTATGGCGAAGAAAGCTCTGGAAGCCGCCGACCAACTCCAAAAGGAGGGCATCAGCGTCGAAGTCATTGATCCCCGTACCCTGGTTCCGCTAGACAAAGGCACCATCATCCAATCGGCCGCTAAGACTAGCCGAGTAGTTGTGGCCTATGAGGGTCATAAACGCTCTGGTGCAGGTGCCGAAATTGCAGCGATGTTAGCTGAAGAAGCTGTTGAGTATCTGGATGGCCCAATCGTTCGGGTCGCAGCCAAAAACGTACCTCTACCGTATAGTCCAGTTTTGGAAAAATATGTGCTCCCGGATACGGTTGATATCGTAGACGCCGTGAAATCATTTTGGCGTCCGTAGAACTTATTACAAGTGTCAGTGTTTCAAATCATGTGAATTTGTGGTGCCCAATATTTATGAACCCTAAACATCATTGAGTGACATCATCATCTGTTCAAATTGGGCAAAGTCTTGTTCTATTAAATAAAGGAGGTATGCCGAAACGATTCGATAATTTGATTTCCCGTTTGAGATAATCCTAGTTCGCCTGCTGCTAATTTGGCAGCGCAAGTAATTATATTTGGAGGATAAAAATGTCTGAACAAAAACCTGCGGGTGAGGAACGAAAAGTTGAGTTCCTTGGTGGTGCCGCAATTGATGGTGCCCCGGTCGCCTATATCGTGGTTTTGGCCGCGGTGGTTGTGGCCTTGTCCTTTTTTCCATTTTCGGTCGTTTTGGCCTCAGGGGGCAGTTTCCCCATGAGCCAGGGTATTTTTGGTCTGGTTGGTTGGATCCTTGGCCCGATTGCAGGCGCTGTTGCGTCTGGTATCGGTGTCTTGATCGGTGGTTTCCTGGCCCCACACACAGCGGGTGTGCTGGTTGTAAGCATCATCGCTGGTATCACAGGATCTTTTGCTGCCGGCACCATGGTGGTCGGTGACAAAAGAAAAGGTTGGTGGCTCTATGTGTTCGTCATTGCCCTTGTCGCATACCTGTACTATATTGGTCGTGCGCTGTTCCTGAACGGGATTGGCTTATGGCCCGTCGTCGCTGGGTCTTTCCTGAATTGGTCCGCATTGCTGCTGTTTGCACTACCCACTCGCACCCTGTTCGCCAAGTGGATCAACGGCAAGAACTGGGGTTGGGTTATTGTTGGGTTGGCTCTAGGAACCTGGACCGTCTTCGGTATTGCCCACACGGTTTCGACTGCAATTACCTATCACATGTTCAACTGGCCTGAAGAAGTTTGGATTACGCTGATCCCAATTATCCCCTTTGAGAACCTGATGCGTGTCTTGATCGGTGTTGTCATTGGTGGTGGTGTGATCGCTGGTCTGCGAGCCATCGGCTTGGTGAAACCCGAGAACGCGATTTACTAAAAATTCTCCTTATTGTGTGGATGGGGATTACTCTCCATCCACACAATGCACCTTTTGAAAGTGGTGACCCATGCCTGAACCAATTGCCATCCTTAAAGATGTTTCGTATAAATATCCGCGCTCTACTGATTTTGTACTGGCCAATATCAACCTGGAAGTTCATAAAGGTGAATTTTTGGGGATCATCGGCCCGACTGGAGCCGGGAAATCCACCTTGTGTCTGGCCCTCAATGGCATTGTCCCCCAGTTTTATGGCGGCCGGTTCTTTGGGAGTGTCCACACTGCCGGGTTTGATACCCTCGAACATCCCATCAGTATGCTGGCGAATTATGTTGGTCAGGTCTTCGAAGACCCCGAAACCCAACTCATCTCGACCTCCGTCGAAAATGAAATTGCATTTGCTCTCGAAAATTTAAAATTCCCGCGTGAAGAAATTATTGCTCGTATTCCGAAAGTATTAGCAGCAGTGCGGTTAGAAGGAACGGAACAAAAACACCCCCACGAATTATCTGGCGGCCAAAAACAACGTCTGGCAATTGCCGCCGCAATCGCGGTCCAGCCCGGCCTGCTAATTTTGGATGAACCAACCTCCCAATTGGACCCGGTAGGGGCCGAAGAAGTATTCCAAACGGCTCATGAATTGAACCAGGAATTGGGAATGACAATTGTGATGGCCAGCCATTCGGCGGAAGAGATGGCCGAATATGCCAACCGGATCGCCCTGCTCTCCAAAGGCGAGATCGTGGCCCTGGGCACCCCAGATGAAATTTACTCAGATACAGAAATGCTCATACAGCATGAAGTTCGTCCACCTCAGGTGGCGCGCACTTTTTATTACATCCAGAAAAATAGGCTGGCTGTTCCCAAAATCCCAGTACGGATGGATGAAGGCACTGAACTGCTCAAAGAAATCAAGAATACCAGTCTTTCCTCGCCGCTTGAGATTCCCGAGCCCCTGGTAAAAACCACTGAACCCCTGTTATCGGTCAAAGATCTCAAACATGTGTATCCTGATGGCACTGCAGCCCTACATGGCGTTTCGCTAGATGTGCGGGAGGGCGAATATCTTTTGATTATCGGTCAAAATGGGGCTGGAAAATCTACATTGGTGAAACACTTCCTCAATCTCTTGAAACCCACCGAAGGGGTTGTCAAAGTGGGTGGTATCTCCACAGACGAGTTGGATGTCTCCGGCCTGGCCCGGCAGATCGGGTATGTGGCTCAAAATCCAGATAACCAGATCTTTAATGCTACCGTAGCCGAAGAAATTTCTTTTGCCCTTAAAAATTTGGATTATCCTGAAGATGAAGTCGACGCTCGGACGGTGGAAAGTCTCGAATCGATGGGTTTGGTCGAGGTCAAAGACCAGCATCCCCTTTCGCTCCCCAAAGGTGACCGCGCCCGCTTGGTGATTGGGGCCATCCTCGCGATGAAGCCCGAAATCATCATCTTTGACGAACCTACCACTGGCCAGGATTACCGCGGGGCGCGCTATATTCTGAATATCAGCCAAAAATTACATCAGATGGGCAAAACCGTGATCGTAATCACCCACCACCTGTACCTAATGCCCGATTATGCCGAACGAGTGCTCGTAATGGGCAAGGGTACTGTTTTGATGGACTCCGATATCCGCACGGCCTATCATGCCTCTGACTTGTTGCGGAGTACGTTCTTGACCGCGCCTCAGGCTGTCCGCTTGGCCCAAGAAATCCAAAAAGTGGATCCGGATTACCAGCCCCTCCTGACGCCTGAAGAGATTGCGGCGAGTTTACAGCTTGTTCCCGAAGGAAGTGCAGCATGAGTATGATGAAATTTCAAACCGTCGAGCGCGATTCCTTTTTCTCCCGGCTCGATTTTCGTCCGAAACTATTCATGATGGCGATTGTGACCATTATCGCCTTCACCTGGGAAAGCCCCTTGCTCCAGTTTATTTTGGCGTTCGTGGTGGTGGTGGCCTGTCTGTTGGTAGGTGTAAAATGGAGTTATATTCGGCTGATTTTAACGATCATGATCCCATTTTACATCCTGCTGTTGCTGACCCATGCTTTTTTCAATGTGGATCAAGTCATGGCGATCCAAGGGTATGACTTGCCCGACCAACTGAAGCGGATGTTCACCTTCCCCGAAAGTTGGTGGTTGGTGGGGGGCGGCTTTGCGACCTGGGATGGCTTCATTTATGGGTTGAACGTAATTTTCAAAACCCTGACTTTGACGTTGATCATTCCCCTGGGGGTTTTCACCACCGAGGTCAATAATATGATCGTCGGGATGGTCAAAGCCCGCATCCCTTATAAAATTGCCTTTATTTTCTCCTCGACCCTGCGGTTTTTCCCGCTTCTGATCCAGGAATTCAACAGCATCATCGAAGCCCAACGCTTGCGGGGGCTAGCGATGGAAAAAATGGGCGCCATTAAACGAGTGCGGGTTTATGGCAAGGTGGCGGTGCCCCTGATTCTCAACTCGATGGTTAAATCACAACAACTCGAAGTTGTGCTGCAATCCAAGGCTTTTTCCGGCAGCCCTGACCGTACCTACTTACACGAATCAATCCTCAAACCCGCTGACTATGCTATCATGGTCTTCTTCGCCATTTTCTTCATCGTCGCCGTCTATCTGATGATCGCATATGGAATTGGGACATTTGGAGGGCCGATTTAGGGATAAGTTACTGCGTATCAAGATAATTGAGAAATGAAATTCGCAATAACCAAATTACCTTATCGGCTTAATTACCTAATATCATGATTTACACAGGCTATTTAGACTTCTGGTTTACCGACCGACCTATTGTTGAGCGCATTGAAAAGTTTGTTGAATTGGGGATCATGCGCTACGATGTGTGGTGTTGGCGGATGGCGCCGATCGCAGAAATCGCGGTGGAATGCCAGCGGTTGGGGGCCCGGATTAATTCAACATTTGATGAGGAGATGGGCTCACTGGCGGACCCGGCTGATAATGAAAAAACCCTGCGCTCCTGGGCCGAAAGCCTGGAGATCGCGGTTCAATATAACATCGATCACCTTTTCATCTTTTCTAACCAAATCGATATCATCGATGGCAAAGAATGGACCCGGCGGCTGTCCAGCAACTTCACCGAAGCGGAGCAATACGCCAACCTGCTCTCCCAAACTGAAAAGATCATAAAACTGGTCGAACAGACCCAGGTCGAGGTTTGGATTGAGGGCTTGAACGAATACCATATCAAAGGCGGCGTGTTGGTCAGCAACCATGAACTCTCCGCCAACTGGATTCGCCGCATCGACCATCCCCAGCTGCGGTTGGGTTTTGACTGCTACCACCAGCAGCGCGGCTCCGGCAATTTAATCCAGGGTCTGGAAGATTACCGGGGTCTGTACCCCACTGTCCACATTGGCGATTGCCCCACCCGCCAGGAACCCGGCACCGGAGAGATCAATTTCGTCAACATCAAGCGCAAACTCGACGAACTCGGCTTCGACGGCTTCATTGGGATGGAATTTCGTCCATCAGAGACGGAAGCCCTGGCCTACGATCGCGTCAAGCAGATTTTCGGTGAAAATAACGATCCACTAATTGACCGCTAAACGCATCATGACTACACTTACCTCCCGAAATGGGACTCTCAAATTTGGCCCCGGCCACCCTACCATGCTAATCAACGACCAGTTACGGGTCATGGATCAATCGCCCGAAGTGCTGTCCGAACTCAAGGCTGGTAAGATCGACAAACTGCTCGAACTGGCCCAATCTGGACAGGATATCGGGACCCACTGTGTCGATATTCTGCTCGTTCACCATGATCTTGACGAAGTTGAACTACTCCCCCGGATTGCTGTTGCAGTGATGAATAAAATAGGCTGCCCGATTTCGATCGACACCCGCAACCCCGCAGCGCTGGAGGCGAGCCTGGCTGCTATCCAGCCTTATAAGGGGATGCTTAACTCGGTCTCCGCAGAAAAGGATGTGCTAGAGAGCTTGCTGCCCATCGCAGCAAAATACGGCGCAGCGGTTGTGGGTATCCCGATTGGCGAAGTCCATGGCGTGCCCGACACAGTGAGCGGTCGTATCGCCGAAGCCCAAATAATTTTGGAGGCGGCCGCCTCCTATGGCATCCCCCGTGAAGATATGGTGGTGGATGCTGTTTGTCTGGCAACTGCGGCAGTGCCCGATTCGATGCAAATCACGCTGGAAACTTTGAAAATTTTATCAGAACAAATGGGTTTGACCACTGTTTTAGGGATCGGCAACGCCGGGCATGGGATGCCAACTCAAACGGTGATCGATCTTGCTTATCTTATCGCCGCCGTGCCCTGGGGGCTGCACGCTGCCCTGGTGGATCCAAAAACTTCAGGGTTGGTGGATACCGTAATGGCAATTGATTTCCTAACTGATCGAGATCCTTTTGGGTCTCGATACATCAAAAATTACCGTGAGAAAAAGAGGCAATTGAATGGTTGAGACAAAAGCCTACCAAGTCGTAATGCCCAAACTCGGGCTCATCATGACCGAGGCCAATTTATTAGAGTGGTTCAAATCCGATGGCGAACAAATCGACAAAGGTGAGAAACTTTTTTCTTTTGAGAGTGACAAATCTGTCGTGGAAATCGAATCACCGGCCAGTGGGATTGTGCAAACCCTGGTTCCGGTAGGGACCACTGTAGATGTCCAGACCCCGATCGCGATGATCTACCCCGAAGGTGCCGAGATCGCGGCCCCAGCGGGATCGAAAACGAGTACCCCTGCGACAGGTACTGCGGAACCGGTTTCAAAAGTGGCCGCCACCCCAATTGTGGACCGTCAAACCGAAGGTTTACGCGCCACCCCTAAAGCCCGGAAACTGGCCCAATCCCGCGGGATTGATCTCAATTCTCTGGTAGGAACCGGCCCGCGCACCATGATAACTACCGCTGACCTGGAGGCAGTTCCGGTTGCCGAAGCGGTTGCCCCCCTCAAAGCTACCCCCGTGGCCCGTAAAATGGCTGCCGACTGCGGTATCGACCTGCGTACGGTCACTGGTACGGGTCCCGGCGGACGGATTACCCGCGATGACATCTCAACCGTGATTGCTGCTCTGGCGAAAGGCGTTGTTCCCACCCCCGTCTCCCTCATTACTGCCCCCTTACCCTTAACAGGCCTACGCGGCCTGATCGCTGAGCGTCTCTCCGTCAGTTGGAACGAGCGCCCGCAGGTCACCTTGCATAGTGAGGTCGATGCCACGGAACTGGTAATGGTCCGCAACCGCAACCTGACACCGGCAGGCAAAAAGATTTCATTCAACGCCTATTTCATGGCTGCCGTGGCCCGGGCTCTGGCAGAATTCCCAACGGTTAACGCCCAACTCACAGAGACAGAATTGGTTCATTTTGATGCCATTAATATCGGCCTGGCAATTGATCTCGATCGCGGTCTGGTTGTCCCTGTTCTCAAGAATATTGGCCAACTTTCTCTCTTGGGGATCGATGCTGGGTTGAACGATCTGGTCGAGCGCACCCTGAGCGGCAAAACCTTACCCGAAGATTTCAGTGGCGGCGCCTTCACCATTACAAATTTAGGTGCTTTCGGGATCAATTCTTTCACACCGATTATCAACCCGCCCGAAGCAGCTATTCTAGGCTTGGGCACCATCAAACCCAAACCCGTGGCGATTGGAGACATGATTGGCATCCGCCAGATGGTTACACTGAGCTTGTCCTTTGATCATCGTCTAATCGATGGCGCGCCCGCAGCTCGTTTCTTACAATGGATTTGTCAACTGGTAGAAAACCCTGAAAGATTAATCTAACCCCGTAGAATGCTGAGAGCCCCGAGAATAAAATAAAAACTCTCTGCACCCTCGGTTTTCTCTGTGGTTGGCATCAAAACAAAAATTTACTTTGGAGGCTCAAAAAATGAAAACATTTGGTTTTAAAGGCCGAGATTTTTTGGCGGAGACCGATTTCACTCCCCAGGAAATCAAGCGCATTCTGGAAGTAGCTGAAGAACTCAAGCTACAAAACGATATGGGTACTTATCATGATGATAAGTTGCGCGCCAAGACCCTATTTATGATTTTTTATAATCAGTCTTTGCGCACCCGCAACTCTTTCGAAGCGGGGATGACCCAACTCGGTGGCCATGCCCACTTCCTTGACCCGAGCAAGATTTACACCCCAGCTATGGAAGGAAAAGAGGTAGCCTATAGCACTGAGCGCGTTTCCGACGTAGCCCGCGTCCTCGACCGGATGGGGCATGCGATTGCCATCCGCTGTTACGGAGATCCCGTAGATTGGGAGTACGGCGGTGCGCATGCCCTATTGCGTGAATTCGCCAAGTGGTCGGATGTGCCGGTCATCAATATGGAAGACGATATCTACCACCCCTGCCAGGGTTTAGCCGATATGCTAACCGTGAAAGAGAATTTCGGCGGCTTCAAAGGTGTGAATTTCACGATGTCATGGGCCTATTCTCCCAGTGTTCACAAACCTCGCGCTGTGCCCCAATCTGCGATCCTGTATGCCTCAATGATGGGCATGAATGTCACCCTGGCACACCCGGAGGGTATGGAATTGGATTCCGCAATCATCAAGCAGTGCGAAGATTACGCTGACAATGAAGGCGGTTCATTCCGGATTACCAATGATTTCAAAGATGGTTTTGAAGGTGCCGATGTGGTATACCCGAAAGCCTGGTGCCCGACCGTTTTCTTCAAGCCCCCAGTAGGCAATGACTCAGAAGCAGAAGCCCAGGTCATCTTTGACCAACACAAAAATTGGAAGACCACAACCGAGATGATGGACCTGACTGCCAAGAATTCCATTTATCTGCACTGCCTGCCGGCTGACCGCGGTCACGAAGTCAACAACGATGTAATGGACAAAACCGAAGGCCCTGGCTGGCGTTCGGCGATTTATGACGAAGCTGAGAACCGCATGCATGTTCAGAAAGCGGTAATGAGCTTGGTAATGTAATTAAACAATCAGGCAATATAGGTGAGGGTTGATTAGGTTGAAAAAAACTAATCAACCCTCACCTATAGATCCGTAAGATATAAAAACAATGCAAATTAAAAACTCCGTTATCCTAATTACCGGCGCTGCCATGCGCGTGGGACGTACGATTGCTCTCGAACTCGCTAAAAAAGGCGCGATCATCGCATTTAGTTACTACCTGGAAGAAGAACCCTGGCGAGAAACCATGGAGGAGATCCAGGATCTTAGTGGCGAGTGTCTAGGAATCCAAACTGAAATTCGCAGTGCAGCTGATGTCAAAAAATTGGTGGATCAAACCATTCAGCATTTTGGCCGAGTGGATGTGCTGGTCAACAATGCCTCAGTTTGGCTCAAAGCCCCGTTTTTGGAAATAACGGAAGCTGAATGGGATTTGTCGCTGGATGTTAACTTGAAAGGCCCGTTTTTGGCTGCGCAGGCGGTTACACCTCACATGCTAAAACAAGGCTGGGGTTTGATCCTCAATATCACCGATTTATCCGCCTTCCAAACTTGGCCAGGGTACGCCCATCACGCCGCCAGCAAAGCCGGGTTGGTCGCCCTGACCAAATCGCTCGCAGTGGAACTGGCCCCCAAAATCCGGGTTAACGCCATCGCCCCAGGGACAGTATTGCTCCCAGAAGATGCACCGCCCGAAAAAGCGGCCTGGGCTGTCGAAAAATCATTGCTGAAACGTGTCGGCGAGCCGGAAGATGTAGCCCGCCTGATCGCATTCTTGATCGAAAGTGAATTCACTACCGGCTCTGTCTACTTTGTGGACGGCGGCCGATCTTTGACGTAATTGAATCAAACGCTAAGATGCAGCAGCGAAAAGCGATAATGAAAAATGTTTGTCTTTGTGTCTTCGCATTTTTGCGTTAATCGTAGGGTATTTTATGCTCCCAAAATTAAAATTTACACCCCAAAATTGGGACCGAATCAAGCATGATTGGACTGCCTGGTGGAACCACGAACTCGACCGCCCGATGGTCTTGATGGATGTATTTGAGTATGAAAATCGGGGATTTGTGCCTCAATTCGATGGATGGGCCGTTGAAAGTGACAGAATTCCAATAGAAACAGTTCTCGACTATTACCAGGAAATTCTTGAAACTGTGACCTTTCATGGTGATTCCTGGCCGCGATGGTTTCCAAACTTTGGTGCTGGGATCATTGCCGGATTCCAGGGTGCTACACTTGGGGTTGATGAAAATACAGTTTGGTTCGAATCTCCCGAAAATACCAGTTTAGGCAGTATCCAAATAAATTATGATTCTGAAAATTACTGGTGGCGCTGGGTCAAAGCCATCACTCAGTCTGCCGTTGAGCGTTGGGGCAATCAGATCACGGTTGCTACCACTGATTTAGGAGGTAATGCAGACATTTTGGCCTCGCTGCGCGGTACTCAGAACCTGCTGATGGATCTCTATGATGTACCCGATGAGTTTGACCGTCTGGTTGCGGAAACCACTCAACTTTGGATTCGCTATTACGATGAGCTCCACGCCATTATCAAAACCGCCCATAATGGTACCACTACCTGGGCACCGATGTGGTGTCCAGGGCGCTACTACATGTTACAATCTGATTTTGCCTATATGATCTCTCCTCCTATGTTTGAACGGTTTGTACTACCGGATTTGGAGACCATTTGTAATCATCTGGATTACGGTTTTTATCACCTGGATGGTAAAAACCAGATCCCACATTTGGATATGATGCTAGGAATTGAGAATTTGCACGGCATCCAGTGGATTCCAGGGGATGGTGCCCCTCCACCTGAAAAGTGGTTGCCCCTCCTTAAGCGCATTCGCGATGCCGGCAAGTTGTGCCAGCTTTACGTCAGCGCTGAAGGCGCCCTGACCATTGCAAAAGAACTCGGTGGAAAGGGTTTCACCTTCATGATTATTGATCTGCTCGTCGAACAGGATGTAGATGGATTAATTAAAGAATTGTATTCGCTATAATTTTATATTAGGACTTACGCATGGAAGTAACTTTTGTACTAAACAGTAAACCGATCACCTGTCAGGTGACGACCAAATTAACCCTGTTGCGGCTGCTGCGAGATGAACTTAAACTAATAGGGTCAAAAATGGGCTGTGAAAAAGGGGATTGTGGCTCTTGCTCGGTGATTGTGGACGGTGAGTTGAAAAATTCGTGCATCTACCCGGCCCGCAACCTGGAGGGGAAAGTGGTCCTGACCATCGAGGGGATTGCAAAACCCGATGGTTCCCCCAATGATCTCCAGCAATCCTTTTTAGACCACGGCGCCACCCAATGCGGTTACTGCACCCCCGGGATGATCATGGCTGGTGAGGCCTTACTTCTCCATAATTTGACACCAACTCGCCAGGAAATCCGTGAGGCCATTGTTGGGAATCTTTGCCGCTGCACGGGGTACCAACAAATTGTAGATGCCATCGAAGCAACCGCTCAAAGTCGAAGAAATGGGGGCGCTCAATGACTGAATCGTTGAAATATATTGGTAATCCAAATAGCAAAGCCGTCGATGGAATGGAAAAAATTCTGGGGAAAGCCAAATACGTTGGCGATATGACATTGCCAGGGATGCTTCATGCGAAAGTGTTGTACAGTCCCGTTGCACATGCCAGAATTGTTGAACTGGATATCAACCCCGCTCTGAAAGTTGAGGGAGTTTTGGCCGCCATCACCGCGGAAGATTTTGTCGATAACGGGAATTTTGGCTGGCCCGTTAAAGATGCTTACATTCTGGCGTATCAAAAAGTGCGCTACGTTGGTGATCCGATTGCGGTTGTCGCAGCTGAAAGCGAAACCGCGGCAGCTGCCGGGATTCAAGCCATCTACCTAAAATTGAAAGAACTCCCAGTTGTTAGTGATATGAAGCATGCACAAGATGAAGGTACCCCTCTCGTCCCGCTGGAAGCTCCGCTAGGAGAAGGTAATCTGCTCAATACCCATATCGTTCGCAATGGTAACCCCGAACCAATTTTAGCAGAGTGTGATTTTTTGGTGGATGAAACCTACTTCTTTCAGGCTCAGGAGCATGCTTACCTGGAAACCGAAGGGGCATTGGCCATCCCTGAACCGGGTGGCACGGTTACAATTTTCGCCAACAACCAGAGCCCCCATATTAACCGCGACAATGCTGCCGGGATTTTAGGCTTACCCGCCGAAGCTGTACGCATTATCCAGCCTCCGGTAGGGGGCTCTTTTGGCGGAAAAGATGATTTGGTCTACCAATTCACGGCGCACACCGCCAAATTGGCTCAGATGACCGGTCGCCCCGTCCGTTTGTTGTTGAGTCGTGAAGAATCAATGGTGATATCCTACAAACGCGCGGCTGCCAGCACACGTTTGAAGATTGGGATGAGTGCAGATGGAACTCTCCGGGCCGCCCAAACTGAATATTTAACCGATAGCGGTGCTTACGCTTCGATGACGCCCCTAGCATCATGGCGCGCCTCCATGCACCTGGCGGGAGCCTATCGTTATGAAGCTGCCACGGTCGATACCAAATCGGTCTACACCAACAATGGTTATGCCGGGGCCTTCCGAGGATTTGGCAATACCCAGGCCGCGGCGGCCTCAGAGATCGCCATCGACGAGTTAGCCACTAAAATCGGGATGGATCCGATAGAATTTCGCTTGAAAAATTGTTTGGTAACTGGGGATCAGGCTTTCACTGGAAATCGCCTGTTGGACCAGGAGATTGGTTTATCTCAATGTTTGCAATGGGTGCGTCAGGCCTCCAATTGGAAAATAAAACGCCAATCCTTACCTGAAAATCAAGCTGGGGATATACTTCGGGGTATGGGGGTGGCCTGTTACTTTCATGGCACTGGCCTGGGGGGTGAAGGTCTGGACTATGCCCGGATGACGCTGACCATTGAAAGGGATCACTCGCTTACTTTGCAAGCGGGTCTCACTGATTATGGACAGGGAAGTCGGACGGTTTTTACGATGGTTGCTGCAGAAACTTTGGGAGTTGTACCAGTGCGGATTCATATGCCTCGGCCAGATACCGACACAGCGTTGGAATCCGGTCCAACGGTGGCCTCGCGAGCCTCGATTGTGGGAGGCAATGCAGCCCAGATCGCCGCACAGAAGATTCTCAATCAATTGGAACTGGCCGCAGGCGATTTGTTGGATTGCAACACGAGCCAACTCGTCCGGTATGGCGAGGATTTTATCGGACCGAATGAAGAACCGGTTGCCATTGAAGATGTCATTGATCATGCCTTCGAGATGGGAATGCAGCTCTCTTCTCAAGGATATTGGCAGTTCCCCCGCATCCATTGGGATTTCGATTCAGGAAGCGGCGTGCCGTATTACACTTATGTTTTTGGCGCCCAAGTTGCCGAAGTGGAAGTAGATAAAGCTTCAGGGCGGGTAAAAGTTTTAGGAATCTGGGCCAGCCATGATGGGGGCAAGATTCTCTTCCCCAAGGGTGCCCGCGGCCAGCTTTTGGGTGGAATTGCCCAAGGAATCGGGTATGCTCTCACGGAGGGATTCTCCTACATAGATGGGTATCCCCAAAAGAAGAATTTCAAACAATATCAAATCCCCACTTCTCTGGATATACCTGATATCGAGACCCATTTCGTTGAAACCACCCTACGGGAAGGACCTTTTGGGGCCAAAAATCTGGCCGAACCGGTGATGATTGCAATTACCCCGGCGATTGCGAATGCGGTGTTCCATGCCACAAGTGTGCGCTGCCGCGATTTTCCGATTTCAACAGAATGGCTGCGATCTAAACTATAAAAATTTGAAACGTCTGATGTGAAATCAAAAAAGGTTGACGAAAAGGGGAATGAACTTCAAGATTAAGGTAACCAAACCAACAATCGAGAAGAACATTCCCATGACAAGTATATCGATTTCTGACATTTTTACTATCACCTATGTGCTGGTAGATGACTGGTATCAAACCGAAGGTGTCAAAATACTAGCAGGAAAAGCAGGGTCCAAGCCAGTGTTTACAGATAGCGAAGTGATCACCCTGATGATTGTGCAGGATTACATTCCATATCCCAGTGAAACTCAGTTTGTGGAGTTTGTTCGGGCAAACTACCTTGAGCTGTTTCCCAAATTAGTGGATCAAAGCCAATTCAATCGACGAGCACGCGGATTACGTTTGTTATTGGAACAGTTGCGAAGATATTGGATCCAGCAAAAAGGATGGCATCGGCAAACACAGTTCTTGTTGGATACGAAACCGATACCAGTTGCCGGATACAAACGCAGTAAACGAAAAAGTGACTTTGCTGGCAGTGCCGATTACGGCCGGTGTGCCAGTCGGCAACTGAACTACTTCGGATACAAATTAGTGGCCATTAGTACCCTCAATGGGATCCCGATTGTTTATGATTTGGTGCCTTCCAATCTCGATGGACGGTTGGCTGCAAAAGCTGTAATTGATTACTTGGTCTACTGTGACATCTTTGCTGATAAAGGCTTCATCGGCCTGGAGTGGCAAACCCAGATATTTGACCAAACTAACAATCTGATCTGGACCCCGAGACGCTCTAACCAATATGTTCAAAATGACAGATCCCTGGATCGTTGGTTGTCAAGTGTGCGGGAACGCATTGAAGGTGTTTTCCATGAAATCCAGAATACCGGACGCAATATTGAGCGCCTGCTATGCAAGACCGTGGTTGGTTTGTGTACGCGTGTGATCGCCAAAATGACCAGTCACCTTTTCCGACGTTTATTACTTCTTGATTTTGGTGTTAATGTTCAGAGATTTGAGATGATTTCTCAATAACCATTTCACATCAGACGTTTGAAACATAATTTTTGCTGTTTACCCAACAATTTTGAATAAAGTCAGCAAAAACGCTGGGTTGAGTAGGTAGTCAGCCGTATCGAAACCCATTTTGGCACCGTTTGGTTCTCGATACACTCCTTTCAGGAGCTCTCGACCTACAGCGACCAGAAACTGCCAGACAGCTATTAATTTTAGCAGATAGGTTTTTAGTGATCGAAAAATCAAATATTCTCATTACCAAGGGATCAATACTTACTGAAAATGGTTGGATTGATTCAGGTTATTTAGAAATTGAAGCGGGACAGATTCGCCAGGTGGAGACAGGTGCCCCAACACCCGAACAACTCGCCTCAGCTAACGATGTTCTCGATGCCCAATACTGCGCAGTGCTGCCGGGATTGACCAACGCTCATACCCACTTCAGCCAGACATTTATGCGTGGCCTGGCTGGGGGACGGCCGCTCATTGATTGGCTGCGAGAGGTGATTTGGCCGATTCAGGGAGTGATTTCTTCAGATGAGTTGTATCTAGCTGCTTTATTGGGACTCGTTGAAAATTTGCGCTGTGGTGCGGTTTGGGTAACAGATCACCACAAAATCACATCCACACCTGCTCACACCGATGCAGTCTTGAAAGCGGCCAGGGAAGTTGGCCTGCGGTTCACGCTGGCGCGATCTTGGTCAGATAAGGGGAAAATTTTTGAATCGCCCGAAAACATCCTCTATGATCTGGAACGTTTGTTTGCACAAACCCAGGCGGATGAATTTGTGGAAATTGCGAATGGGCCACTGGCTTTATGGCGTTGTTCGGCGGAGACATTGAAAAAGACCCGTGCCCTAGCCTTAGATCATCAGGCTAGGACCCATTTCCACGTTTCGGAGAGCATGGAAGAAGTTCAAATGTCATTGGATGAATATGGATTGCGCCCAGTCGAGTGGCTGGATTCGCTTGAGATCTTGGGGACTGATATCCAGATCGTTCATGCAGTGCAGGTGGATGAGCCCGAAATTGATTTGATCGCAAAATCCGGTGCGCAGGTAATCCACTGCCCGGTAAGCAATGCCGTGCTGGGATCTGGGATAGCGCCGCTGAACCGGATGTTGGAACGCGGCGTCGAGGTTCGGATTGGCACCGATGGTCCGGCATCTAACGATACCCAGGATATCTGGGAGACACTCAAAATGGCGGTTTCTTTCAGCCGGGCAACCACCCAAAATCCCACAGTTTTGCCTCCATATCAAGCATTGGAATTAGCGACTGGGAGAAAAACCCTAAAAGCTGGTGAATCCGCTGACCTGATTGTAGTTAATCTCAACCATCCACGTGTTGTTCCGGTTCAAGATATCGAATCTGCCCTGGTTTTGGGCACACATGGCAGTGATGTGAAGACTGTGATCGTGGGGGGTAAAATTTTGATGCAGGATGGGAAAGTGACTGTTCTTGATGAGTTGGCCTTGTATAATGAGTGCCGGAAAGCCATCCCATCTTTACGAAAACGAGCAGGAATAAATACCTGAATTCAGACATCTGAAAATTACCAACAACGAACCGGTAAACTGAGATGCCATCTTCGCCGCATTTATGCGAGCCAGATTATCATAAGGCGGAATCAATAATTCGAGAGCAACTTTAGCGCTGGAGAAGTTCATACTGATATCTAGATTGGTATAAAGCCCACGCTTTGATTTAACTACGCCATCCGCGAAAATGAAATGCCGGCCAACAGACCCATCCATCAACTTGATTTGAGCAACACAATCCTTTTGCTTCAGACGGGTCGTAAATTCCGGAACAAACGCAGCTTTCAATTTGATCACGGGCTCCAGAAAAAAGAGCAGAACTTCAAAAAAACGGCTTTGCCAAATTCGTCTTATTCTCCTTCCAATAGTTATTTTCCAATAACCATTCCTGTTGGATCAATTTCATGTAGGATCCGCCGTTCTTCTGCGGTGGGCGGTTCTGTCACGGGCACATTCTCTGGAATCAGAATCTCAAACTCACTATTATCCTGCACCTCATCCACAGTGACGCCTGGGTGGATACTCAACAACTTGATGCGTTTGGTAGCTTCATCGAAACCGTAAAGCCCTAATTGTGTGATGACGCGGTAAGGCCCGCAACCCGTTGGTAGACTGGCGCGTGCGCGCCCGCCGGGACCATCCAACCAACCAGGCGTGGTGATAAAATCTAGCTTTTTCACAAACGTGCGCTTGCTTTGGTTTCGTAGAGTGTAGATCGTCTGCCAGCAGAAAGAGCCCAGGTCGTTCGCCCCCCCTGAACCAGGCAGGCGTACTTTGGGCTTTTCCCAATCACCAATCACGGTGGTATTGAGGTTGCCATAGGCATCAATGGCGGCGCCACCGAGAAAACCGTAATCGATATAACCCGCCTGTGCCGCCGCCATGACATCATGCATCGAACTGGCTGCTACGGCCTTGTGAAAAGTGCGCGAATCACCTACCGAAATCGGCAAGGCCGGTACCTGAGGCCCCATTCCACCGGCCTCAAAGATGATCAGGAGGTTGGGCGCATGGGTTCGTTGTGCTAACATCGTCGCGACCATCGGAAAGCCTGTCCCGACAAATACGGACCGGTTGTCCTCGATAACACGCGTGGCTACACAACTTTGCAGCTCTGCCATGGTATATTCTTTTTGAGTTACGTCAGATGTGCTCATAATTTATTTACCCGCTCCTTTCTTTGTGGCCTGGCTTGATTCCATTTCCTCCATCGGCATCCGCAGGTTTTCGATTTTCTTCAATTGGTTCAATGTTCGCAGACCGCCAACTTTCTCCAGATATTCATCAAAATCGGCGGTTCCGAAAACATACTTGTCCAAGTATTCCAAAGCGCCTTCTTCTGTCTTGGAGAGAGTCAACCACTCGCGAATATGTAGCTCATCAAAGTAGTATTGATAAGGCATTTGGCTGGGGTGCGCGCCGTAGGGCACCTCACATACTGCGTCCACCACATAGAATGGAATCGCGGTATTATCGGGATTGCGGCGGGTTACCTCGTCATCCACAATCTCTTCGGTGGTAATGATCACGCGGCGGGCCGCGCTGGGCCAGTTCGAAATCTTCTACCAGGATGCCGTCAATGCGTGCGTTGCCAAATTTATCGCAACTTGGCACATGAAAGATCGCCACATCGGGGTAAGCAGCGGGCACCAGGGTTACGGTCTTGCCAGACCAGGGATCGGTGATTTGCTTAGCCGAACTTTTTTCAAAGGTGTCGGTTCCCATCATATTTCGGACAGGAATAAAGGGAACGCCCATCATCCCGGCCAGGAAACGCCACTGGTAGCCGGCATTCGAGATCTCTGCCGCCACTTTAACTTTTCCGCTTTCCACTGCACGACGTCCGGAGGGCGAGAGGCCTCGCAACTCATGGCCAAAAGAATACGCGCACTCAACTTTGCTGACACATCCTGCGCCAATCAAGACATCAATATCATGCACAGCTGTTTTGCCAGCTACAGACAGGTTTCGACGTCCCTGGCGGATGATCTCATAGACAACGGCCATGGGGACACGGATATGCCCGAAACCGCCAATTGCAAGATAATCATCATCCCGGACAAATTTCTCAACCGCTTCTTTAACGCTCATTTGTTTGTCGATCAGGCCGCGCGGTTTGTTTTCACGCACCCAGGCCCGGTTCTCATCGGGGTCTCGCCAACCTATGAGTTCGCCTTTACCTTCTGCAATAATTTCTATTTTGTTGCTCACACAAATTTCCTTTCAATGACCAGAGCATTCTGACCTGCCCCGATATGTTGGTTCTCCCGCAAGTTATGTGAATCCCAGCTAAGGAGGGCCCAGGACCCGGATACGAAGCAGGTCAAAGTTGGCTCACCATACATATGTCGTTTGATGGTTTTGAGACGGTTCACCTGGCCTTCAGTTTGTCCATGGCTCCAATTATAAGTCAAAGCTGGCTTGACCGCGGCCAAGTCCTCCCGGAGGCTAACTGCGAAGTTTTTGAAAATTTTGAACTCCGAATAGCCTGCAGCCGAGCGCCAGTCATCCAAACGCTCCACAGCTTGATCCGCAAACATGGAAATAAAGTCTTGTGAGAATTGATATATGGATGCCAAGGCCTCTGAAGAACTCGTCAATTGATGCCAATCATCCTGGTCAGCAGTTGTCAAATCGCTAGAGGTGGTCATAAAGATACAGGCTGCACTTCTGGGTGAACGCTGTTGATTAGTTCGATAGCGCTGCAAGTAGCGATAAACACGGTTGTATTGGCCTTCATATCCGAGCTGTTGGAATTCTTTCCATAAAGCGCTTGAATTGCGGCAGCCCTCCTGCCAACGTTTGCGGAGGTAACTATCATACTGTTTCACTTTCGATTTGGGAGCTGAAGGTTGTCCCCTATCAGGCAAATCAGCGCTCTCAATATAAGTAGTGACCGTGGCTCTGTGCATCTCTAATGCACGCGCAATAGCTCTAATCGAATCCCCGCGCGTATGCAGGTACCGGACCAGCTCAAAACGTTTTGGTCGCCTACTGGAGGATTTCACTTTTTTCTTTTTTGTGGCTCTCAAACGACTAGCGATGGTTTTCTCTAGTTTTTCTCGCAAATGATGGGATAGAGGCCAGCGATCCACAACTTGAATGGCCTGGGGAGCAGCCGCATCGATACCGACTTTACATTCCTTAGATCGATCCCGAGTAATAATCTCTACTTCGGGATGAGATTGCAACCCCTGCTGCAGCGTATCGGCCGTTCGATCAGGCAGCCAATCCACCGCTTGGTGCATTTCCCGAGCAATCCAAATGGTGCCATAGTGCTGCCCGCGCTTTACAGCCCCATCATGTATGCCCAGTACGCGTGGGCCCGCGCTCTTTGGTAAGGATGTGGACCTCCGGATCCGCAGGATGGTAGCGGCACTAACGGACATATGCAGTACATCAGAGATACGAGCGGATGCTTCGGCACTGGTCTCCAAGGCGATCCTGCGTAAAAAACTGAAGAGCTGTGACGTTCGTTGAGCTTGGAAATCTACAATCTTGGGAACCCGTTCGGCCAAGGTTTGCTTCTCGCAGGCCGGATTTTCACAGAAGTAGCGCGGAACCATCAAGCACAGCCGAACGCCAAAATTGCTCCAGGACAAAGCTTTGGGTCGCCGCACGTAGACGCTGTGCCTTTTGTGGGATTCTGTCTGACCATTGGGGCACTCTGCTGGCGTGCTTTGACTGCGGGCCTCTACCAAGATTGTTTCAGGCTGGATTTGACTTAGATTTGTGATCACGAAACCCGGAAGCTGAATGTCCGGTATCAACTTCAACTTCGATGATGACTCCATCGAGGCCAATCACTGCGCAGGAAAATACGCGTGCTAGCATACAAATAGTGTAGATGTTGTCGCTTGTTTTATCAATGTGGAAATCCAGATCAAGGTTGGAAGGTTCTTCGATTGACTCATGGTTTTGTGCTAAAATATGTCCTGATGGACGGAACCCGAGAACGCGAACGAAATTCTCGCACAGAAACTGCTCACAAGCGCGAAGTCTTTTGGCAGATCACTTTTCCATTAATCATGGGCGTGGTTTTGGCATTGGTCTTAGCTGTGTTAGTTCTTGTTTCTGCAACAAGTGGAGGTAGTATCAAACAAGCCGCGGACGCTGCTTTGATCTGTTTGATCGTCCCGCTGATGTTTTTTACTTTGATTGGCCTGATCATTTTTGGGGCCACGGCTTTTGGTTTGGTCAAGGCCAATCAAGAATTGCCATTTTTGGCCAAGCAGGCACAGGACGCCTTGGAGCGCGTGCGTTACCAGGTTCAGGTTGGCTCAGATAAAGCCGTAGAACCCATATTGAAAATTCGCAGTTTCTTCGCATCGATTGGCGCGCTGAAACGGAAATAGAAACAGAATAGAAAGGGCGTAATAGAAAATGACAGATATAAATACCGTTGAAGACTTCGAAATTGCCAATGTGGATAATTGGAAGCCTAAAGTGATTGGTGTTGGCGTAGCCATTGGCGCACTGATCGGCTTAGCGACGGCGCTCCTCTTGATCAACCGGGTGGAAGAAGATGAAAAGCTTGAAGTTTCACCCGCCCAGGGAATCAAGATGGGTTTGGCCGGTTTAACCTTCCTGAGGCAGATTACACAGTTGGGAGATTAGAAGAAGTTAATCGTAAATTTGGAAAAGAATAAATTGATAGACAGGGTGGGCATAGCCTGCCCTGTTTTTCTTTGTTTGTGCCTCGCGTTATAATGTTTTTACCAGTCACCAGTCACCAGTCACCAGTCACCAGTCACCAGTCACCAGTCACCAGTCACCAGTCACCAGTCACCAGTCATACGATGATTACCGAAATTCACGCTAAGACCATTCTAAATCATGTCAAACAGCCTGATACTTACTTCGGGCTGAAATACAATATGAATTTATACCGGGGCTGTCAGCACCAGTGCATATACTGCGATTCGCGCTCGGCGTGTTATCAGATCGAGAATTTTGCTGACATCCATGTCAAAGTCAACGCCGTGGATTTATTGGCCGATGCCCTACCCCGCAAACGCGTGCGCGGCACCATCGGATTTGGCTCGATGAATGATCCTTTTATGCCCATTGAGAAAAAATATCAACTCTGCCGCCAAGCCCTGGAAGTCATCGCTGAACACCAATTCCCGGTACACATCATCACCAAGTCTGATCTGGTTTTGCGCGACCTCGAACTGCTAAAAGAAATCAATCGGGTCTATGCCGCGGTCAGCTTTACAATTACGGCTGCCGAAGACGATTTGGCGAAACAGATCGAACCTGGCGCACCGCCTTCTTCGTCGCGCTTCGCGGCAATGCGGGCACTATCTGACGCAGGTATCCACACCGGGGTTACGATGATGCCCATTCTGCCGTTTATCGCCGATACCGAAGGGAACGTCAGCCAACTGGTCAAGATGGCTCACCAATCTGGGGTTGGGTATATTCTTCCCTGGTTTGGGATGACGCTGCGAGCCGGGTCACACGATTGGTATTATGATCAACTCGATCAGCGTTTTCCGGGAGTCAAACAAAAATACGTGCGACAGTTTGGGGAAAACTATGAGTGCAATTCTCCTGATTGGCGCAAGCTCGATGCAGTCTTCCAGGAACTCGTCTCAAAATATCAAATACCGACCAAGATGCCGGTCTTTAAACCCGAAAAAGTTTCCCAACCGAGCAAACAAATGAGACTTTTCTGAAAAGAATATTTTGGACATACCAAACCCTGGAGAAGTTTGTATAATTTAGGGGATGAATTTAAAAAATATAAAAGACGGTCAAATTGAAATTTCGAGTGGATCGCCATCTAAAAGTATTGCCCCTAATTTCAGAGTTGGCGACATCCCCATCTACAGTGATCTGATTCTATCTCCAATGGATGGCTATTCAGCCTGGCCCTTCCGTTCTCTTTGCCGCGAGTTGGGATCGTCAATGAGTTACACCGAGTTTGTCAATGTACGCGATATTTTAGCCCGTCCCGGATATGTGCTGCCGAAAATGCAATTCAAAGTTGATGAGCGCCCAGTCGCCATCCAAATCTACGGCGATGAGCCGGATGATTTTCTCGAAGCTGCCCTGGAAGTGCAAGAACTGCAGCCCGATTTTATCGACATCAATATGGGCTGCCCGGCGAAAGGAATTGCCAACCGCGGTGCTGGTGTGGGGTTAATGCGTACCCCTTTGAAAATTGCGCGCATCTTCCGTAAATTGACGAATGCCCTGGAAGTACCCATCACTGGAAAAATCCGTCTGGGCTGGGACGATGACTGCCTGACCTACAAATTAGTCGCCCGCATCGTTGAAGAAGAGGGCGGTCAATTGCTGGCCATCCACGGTCGCACCAAGGTACAAGCTTATGGGGGTGAAGCCGATTGGGATGCTATCGCTGAGGTGGCGCAATCCATAAATATCCCAGTGATCGGGAACGGGGATGTCAATGAAGTGGCCGATATCCAGCGCATGAAGGAGCATACCGGATGTGTAGGTGTGATGATTGGCCGCGCCGCGATCCAAAACCCCTGGATTTTCAGCCGCCTAGACCGGGAGCAAGTCTCCCCCAGCAAGTCAAAGAAACCATGCTGGTGCATTTGGCGCGCAACCTGGAATTTTATGGCCCCGAGCGGGGATTGCGCCTCTTCCGAAAATACGCGGCCCATTATCTGACCCCCTACCGGTTGACCAAAGAAATCCGCAAAAAATTACTCACCCGCGAAGAACCCAAAGAGTTTTTGGCGCTGTTGGATGAAATTACGGCGGCGGCTGATCGCTGATGGATAACAGGAGACCGAAGACAAAGTGATTTTTCGATATTCCGTGATCTGTCCCTGATCATCCGTTCGGCTTGAAAAACTGCATCCCCACTCCCATCCGATCCAACCCTTCCTCAGCCCAATATTGGATCATAGTCGAGCCATCCTGCCAGGCTTTGAACAATGAGGGTATGGCATTATTATCCCCGATGAATGCCAGGGCGCGGGTGGCTTCAATTTTGGTGGGCTGTGACCCATTTTCCAGCGTTTCTATCAATTTTGGGACAGATTCCGTGCCGATGGCGATCAGGGCATCCCCGGCCAGACGAGCTGTCAGACGGTCTTCATCTCCCAGGAGGGTAATCAAATTGGGGATAGCCTCTGCCGATGGTTGTTGACTCAATCCTAAAGCTGCGCACTGAACCACAGATGGATCAAGATCTTCCAGGGCATCTTGAAGCCGCGGTGGGACCTCGGGGTGCGGAATCATTGATAAAGTCCGAATTGCCCACCAGTGTTTTTCTGGATCAGCAGAATCCAATAAATCAAACAGCGCTGGGAGAGCAAATTCTCCGAACGCTGCGATTTGAACTACACTAACTTCGGCAACTTCATCGTCACCGGAAACTAAATTTGAAATTAAAGATTGAAGGTTAGCAGATGTCATTTCTCCGGCGGGGGAACGGGTAAATCTTCAGTGACCGTCTCTACCCACTTATCACCTTCGTCGATTAACATTACAGGAATATCTTGTTTAACGGGGTATTTGCGTCCGCAATCCTGACAGATGAGCCAGGTTTCTTTATAAAAATCGAGCAGGCCTTCAGTTTCTCGCACACAGGCTGGACATCGTAGAATTTCGAGTAAATCTTGACTGACCATTAATTTCTCCTAATTGAGATGGGTATTTGATTTCTGAAGGAAATTTCGGAAAATTGCACAAATAAATATTTGTCATAAACCGAAATTTACTTTTGCAATGCGGTAAAAAATGTAACAATTTCTTAAAAATCAATTTATTGCATTGCACATATTCTACCCTAAAATGATTCTATAAGGATCAGGAAATCTTGTGAGGCAATCGCATGTGCTTTTTTTCTGACCACAGAGGTAAAGAATGGGGGTTGAGGGATTGCGCCGCAAAAATGTGTGATCTGTGATTGCCCTTAGAAATCTTGGGTCACAAGATTTCTAAGACTCATCATCCAGCGCCCGACGCAGCACCTCGCGCGGGATGCAGTGCTTTCTTCCCGGTGCCATCCTCAATCTGGTGGCGGCAGCTGGTGCCCGCGGCTACGATGATCATTTCGTTATCAGCCTCGCGAATTTCCGGGAACAGGCGCCGTTCGCCCATTTTCATCGAGATGTTGATATGTTCGGCTTCGTAACCGAAAGATCCTGCCATGCCGCAGCAGCTTGAATCGATTTCGTTGATATCATAGCCTTCTGGCAAAGTGAGCGCTTGCTTGCTGGGGATGGTGCCCACCAGAGCTTTCTGCTGGCAGTGCCCATGGAACAACAAATGGCGCGGTTCGCATGTGAAGGGTAAATCCAACTGATTTTCTGCGGCCAATTTACTGATGAACTCTTCGAAAGTGTAGCAGTGATCCGAAACTACCTGCACCTTAGGATCATCGGGCAGCAGATAATGGTATTCATCGCGCATGCTCAACAGGCAGCTGGGCTCTAACCCCACGATGGGTAATCCTTTCTTGGCAAAAGGATACAGACGATCCACAGTTTCACGCGCCGCTTTGCGCGCTTGTTTAACCAGTCCTTTTGATATATAAGGGCGGCCGCAGCATTTATGGCCTGGCAAGATGACTTCAAAACCGGCGGCCTCGAAAATTTCCGTGGCCGAAATAGAGACTTCAGGGTTGTTGTAAGTATTCCAGGTGTCGTTGAAAAGTACAACCTTCCCCCCGTTGCGAGGGGATTGAGGGGGGTAGTTTGTGTGATTCTTAAACCAACTTGTGAATGGTTGGCTGGCGAACTTTGGCATTACGCGCTGGCTGCTGATCCCCAATGATTTTTCCATCAGATTACGTACCAATTGATTGCCCATCACCGCGTTGATGATCGGCGCCCAAGGGCCGCTGGCAATTCGGCTGAGTGCCGGAACCGCCCCGAATAAACGCACCCGCAAAGGTGTACCGTTTGCTTCATAATAACGCGCCAGAAACTCAAACTTGATCTTGGCCATATCAACAGCTGAGGGACACTCAGCCTTGCAAGATTTGCACTCCACACATAAATCCATGACCTCGAACATCCGCTCGCTGGTGAGGGCTTCGGGCGGCAAAATTCCCGTAAGAGCGGCGCGGAGGGCGTTGGCGCGGCCGCGGGTGCTGTGCTCTTCTTCGCGGGTAGCCATAAAGCTGGGGCACATCGTCCCGATGGTCTCTTTGCGGCAGACCCCGGCTCCGTTACACTGTTCGATGGCGCGGTCAAAGCCCAGCGCGGGGGTGTCTCCGTATTCGCTGAAATCAATATGCGTGGGTTGTGCCAAAATCTGGTATTCAGTACCGTACCGCAGATCTTCGGTCATCGGCTTGGCATCCACAATATTGCCAGGGTTGAAGATATTTTCAGGGTCGAAGGCAGCTTTGACTTCCTTATAAATACGGTACAAATCGGGGCCGAAGAATTTTTCATTGGTCCAACTGCGGGCTTTTCCGTCGCCGTGCTCGCTGGAGAGCGAACCACCGTAGCCGCGCAGCAAATCTACCGAGAAATCGACAATCTGCGGCATTTTGGCGATCTCAGATGCCAGTTTCGTGTTTACCATCGGGCGAACGTGCAGGCACCCGGCGCTTGCGTGGGCATAGTAAGCCATCTGAGTGCCAAGGCCATTGCAGAAATCTTCCAACTTGCGGATGTACTCAGCCAGGTGCTCCACGGGTACAGCGGCATCTTCAATGAAGGGCACTGGTTTGAAATCACCTTCCACGCCCATCAAAAACCCCAGGGCCACTTTGCGCACTGTCCAAACATCCTGTTGGGCCGCCTTATCAAAGAGTTCTGTGACCACACCAGCTCCCGCTTGTTGTTTCTGCAAATGCGTTTTCAGGTGCTCTACTTTTGAGCGCAGATCGGTTTCGCTTTTGCCGTAAAATTCAGTGATCAGCACACAATTGGGGTGCCCTTCGACAAAGCCGCCCACCAGACGGGCGTATTGCGGCGCTTCCATACAGCGCGTCAGGCCAATATTGTCGATAACTTCCACAACGGATGGGCCGGTTTCCAGAATTACAGGAACAGCCGAAAGAGCGGTGAACAGATCATCAAAATGTACCACGGCAATGGCGGTCATTTTGGGGGTGGACACCAGGCCCAGTTTGATTCCCGTCATCACACCCAACGTGCCCTCGGAACCGCACATCAATTTAGCGAGATTGAAACGGTGATCTTGCTCGAGAAGGAAGGATGCCCCGTTGCCGCCCAACAGCCGATCGACGTTATAGCCGCCGCAGCGCCGCCAGTGACGCGGAGTGCTCTTCCGAATGTGACGTTCGTTCTCAGCATTTTGAGTGATTGCTGAAATTTTCTGGTACAGCTGGCCCTCGAAAGTTTCGCGTTTGATCAACCCTTGAAGTTCTGCGGGATCCAAAAATCCAAAATGAGCGTGGGATCCATCCGCTAGAATTACAGCGGTTTCCAATAAATGATCCGCTGTCATGCCATACAGGATCGAGTGGCTGCCAGTAGAGTTATTGGCGACGATACCGCCCATTGCGGCTCGGTTGCTGCTGGCCGGATCGGGCCCGAACTGCAAACCAAGTGGACGGAGCTGCTGGTTGAGTTTATCGAGTACCACGCCGGGTTGAACATTCACCCATTTCTCATCCGGGTTGACTTCCAGGATTTGGTCGAGATGGGTGGTGAAATCGATGACCAGGGCTTGGTTGACCGCCTGCCCCGCGAGACTGCTGCCTCCGGTGCGCGGCAAGATTGGGATTTTGTATTTCGCGGCTAACTCAACCGCAACCTGGACATCGTCCACCGTTTTAGGGATCAGCACGCCGAGGGGCATCACCTGGTACAGGCTGGCATCGGTGCTGTAAAATATACGGCTGTACTCGTCGGTGCGCAGATCGCCGCGGGCACGTTTTTGGAGTTCATTGAAGAAATCGGGAAGGGCGGTTGGGGGCATGGAATTTTCCTCTGGGGATTGGGTTGGGCTGTTCTGAAATTATATCGCGCCTCGACGATTGAACAACCTTTGGACGCGGATGAATGCCGATAAGCACGGATTGCAGCAGTGAGTAAGGAAACAAGAAACGCCCCAAATGGGGCGCGGCAAACCAGGATCATTAGAAAGTTTTCTTTATGATGAAGTAAATTCCCCCGCAGTTTGGAGAATCTCTTGGGCCGATTTCAGTGTGCCCATACTAATTTCCCCTAACATTTGTGCTAATTCGTTGAGGCGAGTTTCCCCCTCAATTTCCAGGACATTGGTAATCGTGCGGCCATCTGCAATTTGTTTCTGAACTTGAAAATGCTGCTGCCCAAAAGCGGCGAGTTGCGGCAAGTGTGTAATGCATAAAACTTGGTGTTGGCTGGTTAGCTGCCAGAGCTTTTTTCCAACTACGGTACCCACTCGCCCGCCAATACCCTGGTCAATTTCATCAAAGATCAAAGTGGGAACATGATCTGCTTGAGCAAGCACATTTTTGAGCGCAAGCATCAAGCGTGCGGTTTCACCACCGGATGCGATTTTCACCAAGGGCTTGAACCCCTCTCCGGGATTGGTTTCAATCAAAAATTCCACGCGTTCGAGACCCGTAGAATCAAAAGCCACGCGTTCTCCAGTGGGAAGGGCAACGCCATCCGGGTCTGGCTGTCTTTCAAAATTTACTTTGAAGCGGGCGCCAGCCATGCGTAAATCATCCAATTCAGTTTCAATCGATTTTGCCAACTGTTTGGCCGCTGCCTGCCTTATTTCATAAAGCGCTAATCCCTGTTTTGCCAGTTCAGCCAGCAGGCTCCCTTGTTTTGCTTCCAGTTCAAGAATGCGTTCTTCGGCATTTGTGATTGCATCGAATTCGTTGTGGGCTTTTTGGACAAACGCTAAAACATCTGTGATGGTGTCGCCGTATTTGCGCTTCAAATTTTGGATCAAATCAATCCGCTCTTCAACTTGTATTAACCGTTTGGGATTGAACTCGATTCCTTCGAGATAGTCGCGAAGATTGCGGCTGAGTTCGGTAATATCTTCAAATAGCGAGGTTGCCTGTGCACCGGTTTCAGTTTGGGATGTATCGATACGGGCTAAGTGGTTAAGGGCATCAACCACTTCGCCCAATAAATCAGTGATCGCTGGGCTTTCGGGATCCCCCTCGTCAAGCAGTTGCAAAGCCTCTTGACTCAATGAAGCCAGACCTTCGGCGTTGGCAAGCCGGTTGCGCTCTTCCAATAGTTCATCGTCTTCACCCTTTTTTAGATGAGCGCTGTCGATTTCGTCAATTTGATAGGAGAGTAGATCAGCGCGCCGGGCAGCATCGCGTTCGTTTTGACGTAAAGTTTTTAGCTCACGGCGTAAATCTTGTAAATGGTTAAAGGTTATTTGATAGGGCTCTAAGAGTGGATCGCTGTTTGCGTAACGATCGAGCAATCCCAGGTGCTGACGCACGCGCAACAGAGATAGGTGCTGCGACTGCCCATGAATATCGACGAGATATTCGCTGATTTGTTGTATCAAACTGACATTTACGCTGCGCCCGTTGATGCGGGCTATGTTGCGCCCATTGCGGCGTAATTCTCGCCCCAGGGTAACGAATTCGACATCATCGAGCAAGTCTTCCTCTTCGAGCAGCGCGTGAACAGGCGCACGGATAGTTTCTGGTATGTGAAATACGGCTTCAACATTGGCCCGTTCAGCACCACTGCGGATAAAAGTGCTGTCGGCACGATTTCCCATAATGCTTTCCAACGCGTCGATGATGATCGACTTACCTGCACCCGTCTCCCCGGTGAAGACAGCCAAACCTGCGCCAAACTGGATTTCCAGTTGATCGATGATGGCAAAATTTTCAATGCGAAGTTCTTTTAGCATAATTTAGTAAGCATCCAATTACTGCTTTCTGACTTACGATAAATTTTTTGCTGGAGAAATTTTATCAAATGGCGAAATTATTTGATGTGGCGTTACCGTCTGAAGACCATGCCTTTGAGGCGGTAAAAAACGGTTGTTGTCACTGTAAAAGTGTAAATGCCGTACCAAAGAATGCCAAATAAGTTTCCAGAAATAATAATGCCGATGAGACTTGGTAGGCTGCCCAACAGTGCGCCGACAGCTGCGGTGTAGTACAAACTATTCGCCCTTCTCTTGCGGATCGAGAAGCGGACGGCTTCGGCCACGATGGTGCCAGCGATAGGTGCTAATATGATCACAAAGAAACTCAATCTTGGGGCAATCAAACTCCCAATATACGAAAGGACCGTCGCGACAATAAAGGCAATGGGATAGTCGATCACCTCTGCGGTTTCGAAAGCCTTCTGTTGGCCGCGCACACATTCTTTGCAGCGGTACCCTGTGTCGGTGAGCTGGGCGCATTTTGTACAGATAAGTTTCTCGCAACGATTGCAGCGCAGCATGGTTTCAGTTTGGGGGTGATTTGCACAATAAAGCGTTTCGGTCATTTAGCGTTTCCTATAGATGGGTTGTTATACATATAAGGTGTCAGGTTTCGATAGAAATAACCAGGGTCTTGGATGCGCACAAATTGTACCGTATGTTGGCTCGCGCGGATATGGACTTGATCGCCATCCTGCATGGGGATCGGTTCTTGCCCATCAATGCAAATGACCGCCTGATGATCGGTGTGCACCGTGATGGTGACCTCTGAGCCTTCTGCTAAAACGATGGCTCGATCAATGGAGAGATGTGGGGCCACGGGAACCAACAGGATATTGCGTAATTCAGGGGGGAGGATCGGCCCTCCTGCGGCCAAGGCATAGGCTGTCGACCCTGTGGGGGTGGCTGCGATCAAGCCATCTGCTACATAAGTTGTGAGGAACCGCCCGTCGACGTGCGTATCCAAATGCACTGGACGCACAATCGCGGCGCGGCTAACAGCTGCCTCGTTGAGAACATTCCAACTGCCAACTTTTTCGCCATCACGAATCTGTTCCGCCGTCAGCATCATTCGTTTTTCCAACCAACCCGCACCATCGAGCAGGCTATTGAGGGCTGTGCGCCATTCGTTTCGTTGAATAGCTGTTAAAAAGCCAAACTTGCCCAAATTGATGCCTAAAATTGGGACTTTGTGGGGGGCACAAAGATGCCCGGCTCGCAGCATGGTGCCATCTCCGCCCAAGGCGATCAAAAGTCCGACTTCCTTGACTTTGACATGGTAGCGCAGCGCATCATCGTATAGGGAGCCATGGATAGATTTGATGCCCTTTTCTTCTAAAAATGCAGCAATTTCATCCGCCGCGACATAAGCTTCTGGTAATTGTGGATGAGCTGCGATGACAACGCGCTTGAATAAAAGATGGTTTTTTGACATTAAACTTAAACTCTGTTGACAGGTTTCCTGGAAACCACAACTCCCACAGCGTTGCGGAGCTTCATGTGAGCGGTTGACCGCAGTCCGTCGTTCCTGATATCGGATATCAGAAATCAAATCGAGTAAAGCGTTTTCCAATTCAGGTGTGTAATCAACCCTGAAGGTCCGGGATGGGTAATGGAGAATGCCATACTGGGGGCGGGTACCCGTTTCTTGTTCGACCAGATAGCAATAAGCGGCAAGTTGATAGATATGTAAATCGTAAGGAGATCCTCCAACGCGAGATGATTTTACTTCGATTGGAATAATTTGGTTGCCTTTTTTGACAACATAATCAGGTTTCCCCGTCAATCCTAACAGGGGATCATAGAAAGGCTTATCGACCGGTCCCCAGCTTTTTGTGTCGGAGTAAATCACTTTTCCACCGGGCAACCCCGCGGATTTCTGTTGGCGATTGGCTTGCCAAAAGAGCAATAATGCCAAAAGAAGGAGGGTGACCGCAATAAATATCATCAGTGAAAGAACTTGAAAAAGAAAAAAGGCTACAAAACCAGATTTGTAGCGTAAACAACAAAGAGTATCAGAGCAATCAAAAGCAAAGCATAGGCCAACGTTCGTACCAAACCACGGGCGAGTACTGCACGCCCGTGCTGCTGATGCATTTGAGTGCCCTCAGCTAACTCTTCAATATTTGAAGAAATAACCCCTTTTCGCTGGTACCACCAGGCACGTTTGCAGTAGAGAAATGAACTGATCTCTGAGGCTCGAATCGGTCGCATGGCTTCTTTTTAGGTTTGATTGTCGACGAATTGTTTTTCGAAGGCTTGCAAACGCTTTTCTAATCGCTCTTGACGCAGGCTCATGGTCATATCGCCGCGCGTGCGTTCAGTCACCCCCCGCACGATGTCGGTAAGACGACGCAATCCATAGGTGATGGCGTTAGGGTAATCCATCGTGACCAAGACGGCATAAATCTCATCCATGATGCTGAGCAACCGTTCCGCCTCTTCAATTTCATTATGGCGCAAAATATCCATACAGCGGCGGCGTAATTCACCAGCAGTCTCAGCCAAACCCTTGAGATAGGTTGCATATTCAACTTCCAATGCTTCAGGGGTGGGCAGAGGTTCCTGGTTGATGATCGCGTGGGTGAGAGTTGCTTCAGCGTATTCTTTTAAAGCGTCCTGCGTATAGCCTGCATAAAAGAGATCGGCGTAATCCTCTTTATTTTTGTTGAGTTCGACCACCAAAGCACGCGCTTCATCGAGATGTTCATGGGCTACCTTGCAGTCATCACGATGGACTGCGCGAATGGCATTTGCACAGTGGCGAGTAAGCAAACGTGTTTGCTTTAGGGCCTCATCTCGTACTTTGGTGCGATCTTCTAAAGACTTGTGAATTCGTTCGATAATTTCATCCAGATTTTCCATTGTTGTGGCCTTTATTCCTTTTGCGGCGGACGGAAGAGGTGCTCAGCAAGCGAAGCCCCACCGCCGGGCATTTTGATTTCACCGAAACTGGATTCGTATTTAGCCAGGTTTTCTCCGAGGGCCTGATGAAATAATTTCGCACTGAGCGGACTCATGAGCAGGCGGCTGATCACTTTCGAAGGCGCCATCCCTGGCAGAATACGGGCAAAGTCCAATACCATTTCGGAGGGCGAATGCGTGATACGTACAACATTGACGTATAGAGGTTCCAGGTCATCAGGGACTTCCATTTTGTGAATTTGTTGTTTCCCTGCGGCGGATTTATTTGGGGGTTGTTGAGTCATTGATTGCTCCTATCAACGGCCAAAAAAAGGGGTATCGGTTCATATCCTGAACCGATACCCCGGTGGTGTTTTCTTAATTAAAATGGAATTTCATCATCGTCCATTTGGTTTCCAGCGGGAGCAGAAGACTGAAAGGCATCATCTTCAGCCCGCGTGGAGAGGAAATTAACGGTCTGAGCCGTTATTTCGTACGAAGCCCGCATTTGACCGTCTTGGCCGCTCCACATGCGCGGGCCACCAGTTGCTGGATCGGCCGTCAAGCGGCCTTCGACCAGCACCTTGCTGCCACGACGCAAATATTGATTGCAGGTTTCGGCTTGCCGCCCCCAGGCAGAAATGCGGAACCAGACGGTTTCCTTCACTTTTTGCCCATCAGACGAGGTGTACTGACGATTGGTAGCGACCGAAAAATTGGTAACCGCCTGTCCCGAGGGAGTGTAGCGCATTTCAGGATCACCACCCAAATTGCCAACAATAACGATTTTTTGATACATGGGAAAATCTCCTTTTTCCAGTGAGCGGCCTGTGTTTCGTTCCGGACGACCACCGTCCGAGCCAGTGCCTGTAGACACTCACCGATTTTGTTTATCAGAACAATTGTACTCTAAAGCCTGAAAGTAGTGAAGAAACTTCGACCACTGGTCGGAGTTTCTTCTCAGGCAAAGGCCTCACGCAGTTTTTGCCCGTAATTCGTGTTCGGCTAATTTTGATCTTGCGACCCATCTTTTACCCGGCCGAATAACTCGACTAAAGGATTTAGTTTCTGGATGGGGAGCGAGAAATTTTCTGTCTGGGTGCGCGTGTATTGAAAAACATGGCTGCCCACTGGAAGCCGGGAAGCGCGTTTCCGGAATTCTCCGCGGGTGATATATCCCCCCAAAATGATTTCCATTCCATAAACCCAAATATTACTCCAGGCCAGCGGTTCCACGAGATAAGTCTCATTCATGGTGGAACTGTGCACACCCACTGTGCCATCGGGAAAATTTGGTGTGTATAAATAGCTGAGCGTGGAAAATTTTAGTTTAGCAGTCACCCGGATTTGGGGATTCAGGATCAGATGTTCGGTGCGGAATTTATGGTCCTCGCTCTGACCGCCCAACTCAAGTTTGATAGGGATGGCCATATTTGATTTGACTGCTAAATCGCCGAGGCTGCCCCATTGATCAGGCCGCGCCCACTTTTTGGGCAGCGCGTGGATCATATAGATTGGCTGTCCCGCGGCAACCGCTTTTTTGATGGCGCGTTGATTGGGGGTGAGCAGCGCCGTAAGGAAGGCAAAGATATAAATATCCTCATCATTGAAATGGTCGCTTTTGATTTGATCGACCGGAACCAGCGCTTGCGCACCCAACAAGTGATGTGGTTCTTTACGCACACTGCTGATGCGCTTCTTTTGCGTGAGCATAAAACTTTTGATATCGCACCGCCGTCCCCCAATGGCAATATCGTAGTGATCTGGGTCGGTGAACGGAGTAGACCCCAGCATATCGTGCGGGATTTCTTGATGGTTGAGATGGCGTTTGAAAGCCAGTTCCACCGCCTTCCCTGCCACGATGCGCCGCAGCCGTTTGAAGCGATCCCCTCCCATACGGTCATAGGTGTAAGGCAGCGATTGACAGGCATACTTGATCCCCGCTTAAGTCATATCAGGGGTGTAAGGCAGCGTGATGAAGTCATCTTGTGTAATCAAAGTATCCTCCCTAAAATTTTATTTCTGATCACTCATTCCTGAACTGCAAACAATAATGGTGAAAGGTGTTGCTCACCCAGGCGTTGCCCATTCCATACGGGGCCAGCCGTTGGTTATCCTGGCACCAGATTTTTTCATCTTTGAGGGTATAGGTTTTCCCCAACCGATGGCCCAAATCCCAGGCCAGGGGATAGATTTTGCCGCCCTTTTTGACATTCTTGACGATGACTGTCAGGTAAGCGCGCTCTCGAATGAAAGGCTGCAATCCCTCGTAGATGCCCGCCAGGCGGTCAACAAATTCATCGTAATCATGCACGTTACCTAAATCGTTCGGGTCATCAGAGTATTGCACATCCAAAGCAGTGTCACTGCGGCGTTTCTTTTGCGTTTGAGCCCCCCTGGCATGCAGCATATCCCAATAGGGTGGGGAGGTGATCACATAATCGATAAGCGGGATATCATATTCACCTACAAATTCTGAGAAGTTGGCGGTGTTCCCCTCGATGACTTCGGCGATCAAGGGCTCAGCGGATTCCCCAAGTTTCTGGCGTTCTTCAAAAATCACTTGCTGGGCGATATCGGCATAAGTGGGGTTGAGTTCAATCCCGTAGCTGTGACGTCCAGCGTTCAAGGCCGCGACCAGTGTGCTGCCCGTCCCCACCATGGGATCGAGTACAAACTCCCCTTCTTTTGTGAAAAATTCGATAAATTCCTGGGCTAATGTTTCGGGATATTTGGCCGGATGCCGCAGTACCCCTTTTTTGCGCGGCGGCGGATTATGGATAAACCACGATTTCTGGAATTTGAGCCACTCTTTGGTGCTCATATTATTGAGGCGATTTCTAAATTCTCGTTTTGCCATATTTAGACCGAAGATTGAAGACAGATGACGGAAGACCCGTTAATGTTAAACATTTGTAGACCTGATTGTAATTTCCGCACTCGCTGCTCGCCAAATTGTATCACTGCCCAATTTGATAAACCTTTAAATCCGAAAAGCTGATCGTGACAGCATTTTCACCTGCGGAACGGGCAAATACGCCCAATATACCGCTACCGTGATACTGGTCACTGACGGCAAATTGAAACTCATCGTTGATGAAGAAACGTAGTTCTTTACCGACTGCCCAGACACCTAGGCGTGAAGTGCTAGGTGCGCCGCGCGGCACAGACGCGCTTGCCAGCCAGGGCTGCGGTGATCCTGCTGTGCCTCCGACAACACGGTCGAGGCGTACCTGACCATCGCAGGAAAGCGAATAGCGGTAGAAATCGCCGATGGAGCGTAGACGGAAGAGTAAGCCGTATTCGTCGAGTCCGGCACACAGATTGGGGCTGGCGTTGATCTCGGCGTAAAAGTCGCCAAAGGTCGGTTCGGTGCGCGTGCTGAACAGGTATGCTCTGGGCTGCACAATGGCGATAGTCAACTCGTTTTGGCCCAAGGCTATGGTCCCGTTGGCGCTTTGACTCAATTGCCAGGCTCCTGCTGAACGAAAATCATCTTCAAAAATAACCTCCCTTACACCGGGGCGCATTTCCAACGTGGCTGTGGGTTCCAATTTTGAGACCGGTGTTTTGGTAGCCGTCGGCGGGAACCACACTACAGTAGGTGTCGGGGTTTCTGAAGGCGCAGGCGTTTCTGTAGGGGTTGGGGGAATCAGAGTAGGCTGCGTACAAGAAGTAAGTATCAAAATCGTCAGCAAGCAGGCCAGCAAACTCACCCATTTGCAAATTGGTTGACCAGATATCTGACAGAATTGGTTTTGTGCCCAGCGGATGATTTTCACGCTACTCAATTACCACGATTTGATCGCGCTCGGGACCGACCGAAGCCATTTTTACAGGAACTCCCGCTAATTCTTCGATGCGTTTTAGATACACCTGAGCTTCGCTTGGTAGGTTTTCCCAACGGCGAACATTTGTGAGGTCGGCATCCCACCCAGAAAGCTGCTCATAAATCGGTTCGAAAGGGGCTAAATCTGCAGGTCCGAGGGGCAGCTCATCATGGGTTTGATCTGCCTCCCGGTAGCCGGTGCAAATTTGAAGGGTTTCCAACTCAGAAAGCACATCCATCTTTGTGACAGTCAGTTCTGTCAATCCATTCACCCGAGCGGCATACCGCAGCAAAATGATATCTAACCAACCGACGCGCCGCGCCCGTCCGGTGGTGGTACCGAACTCATCCCAGGGATTTTTTCCGGTGCCTCGCAGCCTGCTGGCGACCTCGCCAAACACTTCGGTGGGGAAGGGGCCTTCGCCGACGCGCGTCTGGAAAGCTTTAGTGACGCCAATAATGCGGCCGATATCGCGGATGCCGATCCCAAGACCGATAAGCACCCCTGGGGCAGTGGGATTGGAGCTGGTCACGAAGGGGTAAGTGCCGTGATCCACATCCAATAGCGTGCCCTGTGCGCCTTCGGCCAGCACCGCTTTGCCCTCATTCAAAGCATTCGAAAGCAGTACAGACACATCTCCAATATAAGGTTCGAGTTGTCGGGCATATGCGGCAAACTTCTGGGCTATGGTTTTGGGGTCCAAAGGCGCGGCTCCATAAATAGATACAAGCTGCCTGTTCACATTTTCGATATGGAACATGATGGCATCGGCCAAATCTTCCTGCGATAACATGGCTTGCATGCGGATGCCGTATCGAGCGGCTTTATCGTTATAAGCCGGGCCGATGCCTCGCAGGGTCGTGCCGATTTTTTCGTCACCGCGGTCAATCTCCCGGGCTTGATCAATGGCTAAATGGCCTGGCGTAATCACATGGGCCGCATTCGAAATTCGCAAGCGCTCAGGGGTCAGGTCAATCCCTTTTTGTTTCAGCATTTCGATTTCGGCCAACAAAACTTTGGGATTGACAACCAATCCGTTGCCGATCACCCCGACGGTGTGTGGGTGAATCACGCCCGAAGGGATCAGATGCAATTTGAAAGTTTCTTCGCCCACCGTAACAGTGTGACCGGCGTTATCCCCGCCGTTGAAGCGGGCCACATAATCGGCCTGAGCGGCTAAAAGATCGACCACGCGGCCTTTTCCTTCGTCACCCCATTGGGTGCCGACGATAATATCCAGGGACATGTATTCCTCCAAAGGCGAAGAGTTGTAAAGAAAGCTGGTTTAGGATGTCTTTCCTGATTTTGAAGATTGCGAGTAAATTCTAAATATTACTTTTGGCTCATTGGATACCTGATAACTGGTAACTGACAGCCAATCGACAGGTATTGTACAATAGAAAATGCTAGTTCATTCTAGCACAAACTCACGAGGCCTTGAAAGCATCTTAATAAATTTCTCAAGTACTGAATTAGAAGTTTGTTTGAGTAACAATATATTATTTGGAAGTTGTTTTTTAGATGTGGCGCTGCCTCCCATCTTTGTATCTATAAGGAGTGTTGAATGCGAACCAAAGCAATCATGATCACCGGTGCAGCTGGAGAGATTGGGCATGCCTTAATCGAAAGCCTGGCGAAACAAGATATTCCCCTCCTAACCCTGGATTTGGCAGATTTGCCGGAAGATGTCCAGGGTTTATCGAACTCATATCCAGGGTGATATTTTAGATGAATCGCTGCTGGCGCGGTTGATCAGTGAATATGAATTCGAGAGCATCATCCACCTGGCGGCGCTGCTCTCTACCCGCGCGGAGTTTACACCCAATCAGGCGCATAAAGTCAATGTGGAAGGCACCCGGGGATTGCTGCAGCTCGCTGCCGAGCAATCCGAGTGGCGCGGCAAACCGGTAAAATTTATTTTCCCCAGTTCGATCGCCGTTTACGGCCTGCCGGATTTAGAGACTAAAACCCAATATGCCCGTGTGCGTGAGTGGGAGTGGAACACGCCCCGCACCATGTATGGGGCAAATAAACTTTATTGCGAAATGCTGGGCATTTACTTCAGCGAATTCTATCGTCAACTCGCGGCCGAACAGCCTGTGATGCTTGATTTTCGGGCCATCCGCTTTCCAGGTTTGATCAGCGCGTTCACCGTCCCCAGCGGCGGCACCAGTGATTACGGTCCCGAGATGCTGCATGCCGCCGCTAAAGGTGAACCCTATGCCTGCTTTGTGCGCGAAGACGTGCGTATCCCCTTTATGGCCATGCCCGATGCAGTCACTTCACTGTTGAAACTCAATGCCGCGCCCACCGAAGCGATCAGCCAGCGCGTTTATAATGTGACCAGCTTTAGCCTATCCGCGGAAGAATTTAAACAGGAAGTGATCAAATATTTCCCAAATGCCGAAATTGGATACAAGCCAGATTTGAAGCGTCAGACGATTGTGGATAGCTGGTCTGCCGATATGGATGACAGCGCCGCCCGCCGGGATTGGGGCTGGCAGCCAGAATATGATTTGCCGCGCGCTTTTGAAGAGTACTTGGTTCCGAATATCAAAAAACGCTACGAGTAAAGTTTTCTACATACCCGACACTTTTAAAATCAGCCAGCCAGAACGCTGGTTGAGTAGGCTGTAAAGCCGTATCGAAACCCGTTTTGGCGCCGTTTGGGGTCTCGACACCCCCCCTCAGGAGTACTCGACCAGCAACTGCATCAACTGTAGAAAAGTTTTTAGAGTTTTTATTTTCCAGCCTGGAGTGAATTGCGTGTTTCTCTCCAGGTTTTGTTTGATAAAATCGGGGGTATGAATACACCAAAAAATCCTAAGCTAAAATTTGGACCTGTCCTCCTGTTTGGTTCTGGAGAAACTTCACCATCTGGCCAAAAAATTTTCGATCAGCTATTTCAGCAATTACCTGATAAACCGCGCGTATCATTGCTCGAAACTCCAGCCGGATTCGAACTCAACTCACATTTGGTTGTGCAACGAGTATCAGATTTTTTTCAGCATAATTTGCAAAACTATAAACCGCAAGTTGAGACCATCCCTGCGCGCAAACGCGGTACGCCTTTTAGCCCCGATGATGCTCAAATTGCGGCACCCCTCCTCAATTCCGATTTGATCTTCGCCGGACCTGGAAGTCCAACATATACTGTTCGACAGTTGCGGGATAGTCTTATATGGCACTACGCTTTAGCTCGTCAGCGTTTAGGGGCTGCTCTGGCTTTTTCCAGCGCAGCGGTCATCGCGTTGGGCGCGCAAGCTCTTCCCGTTTATGAAATTTATAAAGTTGGTGAAGATCCGCACTGGAAACCTGGTTTGGATTTCTTTGCTCCCTATGGTCTATCACTCATTTTTATCCCGCATTGGAACAATCGGGATGGTGGGGATGATCTGGATACCAGCCGCTGTTTTATCGGAGAACAGCGTTTCGAGTCATTGCTCCAACTGCTCGGTGATGAGCAAATTGTGATCGGCATCGATGAACACACTGCTCTGTTTTTGGATTGTGCGGATCAGTGCTGTAATGTATTGGGCTTAGGAGCCATCACAATTTTTAAGGGTGGTGAAAAAAAGGTGGTTTCTAGCGGCGATTCTTTCCCATTGAGCGATTTGATCGATTGCCGGATTCCTGATCCCGCCGAGGGTATTCCTCCTGATGTTTGGCAGGCGGCCCTCAATGCAACTCAAACTGGACTTGAAGACGAGTCCGTTCCTTCAGCCACAGTGCTGGCCTTAATCGAACAGCGCGAGGCTGCTCGTGCGCAAAAAGATTGGGCGGCAGCGGATCAGTTTCGTGATCGAATTGCCGCTTTAGGCTGGCGAGTGGAAGATACTGCTGATGGAACAAAAATTTTTCGGCTGTGAGAGAAATTTGGAAATCAACAATTAATAAGGAGAATGCACTGATGGAAAGGTTGAAAGTTGGTTATATCGGGTTGGGTCTGATGGGTAAACCGATGGCTCGCAATATTCTTAAGGCTGGTTATCCGGTGGTGGTGCATAACCGCAGCCGTGAGACTGTTCAGGAGTTAGTCGCCGAAGGTGCTATCGAAGCAAATTCCCCGCAAGAAGTTGCTCAACAGGTTGATGTGGTCTTCACCAATCTGCCGGACTCCCCGGATGTGGAACTGGTTGCCTTGGGACACGATGGCGTTATCCAAGGCGCTAAAGCAGGCTTGATCTTCGTGGACAACTCCACCATCAAACCGGCCACGGCCCGATCGATTGCCGAGGTTCTGGCTCAAAAGGGTGTGCTCAGTCTGGATGCTCCCGTCAGCGGGGGGGATATTGGTGCACAGCAAGGGACATTGGCCATCATGGTTGGCGGCCCGGTGGAGGCTTTGAATAAAGTGATGCCAATCTTCGAGGTGATTGGCAAGAAAATTACACATGTCGGCGATACGGGTGCGGGGCAAATCGCCAAAGCCTGCAACCAGGTAATGGTCGCCGCGCAGATGGTGGCGATGGGCGAATTGCTGATCCTGGCGAAGAAAGCCGGTGCTGATCCTGAGAAGGTTGTTGCTGCCATTCAGGGTGGTGCGGCACAGTGTTGGACCCTGGATGTAAAGCCTGAACGTTTATTTTCTGGCAACCGCAATCCGGGTTTCAAGGCTTATATGCAGGCCAAAGATTTAGGGATTGTTGTTGATACTGCTAAGGAGTATGGCATCCCCATCCCGAGCACGTCTGTGAACACTCAATTGTTTAATGCCATGCTCGAAATGGGGATGCGCGAACTGGATAACTCAGCAGTGGTAGCTGTGATAGAATCGCTCGCCAATGTAGAATTACTTGGTTAAGATTAGAGACTGGTGATTTGTATTGCAATTGATCCTAATTCTCTAAACCCAACTTCTTGCCACTTTAAGTCTTCATAACTTTGTGGTCAACATAAAAATCATCATTTTCTGTGCGACGCGCTGTCAAAGGCGCGTCGCATATTGTATGAGGTGAATCATGCAAGCTTACTGGAAGCGAGCCTTTGCACATCGTCCGCACCTGACTTGGGAAAGCGGGGGAGATTATGTATTTATTTTTGCGGGTGCTTTGCTGCAAGCCCTATCGTTGCGCCTTTTTCTGGTGCCAGCACAGTTAGCCAGTGGTGGAATCAGTGGTTTGGCTCAAATCATCAACTTTTACACTGGGCTGCCGATCGGCGTAATGGTATTGTTAGGCAATATCCCCCTGTTTTTGATCGGTTGGCGTTATTTGGGTGGGCCGCGTTTTGCCTTGCGCACAGCCTTTGCAGTATTGTCCTTTTCCTTATTAATAGACTTACTAACACCATTCCTGCCGACAGATGGATTGACAGAAGATATTGTACTCAACACCCTCTACGGAGCTGTAGCTAGTGGGATCGGGTTTGGCCTGGTCTATCGGGGACGCGGCACCTCCGGAGGTTCGGATATCTTAGGGCGGATTCTCAACCATAAGCGCGGTATTCCAATTTCGCAGAGTTATTTGATCACCGATGCCCTCATCATCTTTTTGGCTGGGCTCTCCTTTAGTTGGGAAAATGCCCTCTATTCGCTGGTGATGCTCTATGTTAGCGGTATCACTGCCGAGGCCATCACACAGGGTTCTAACGTGGTGCGCACAGCTCTGATTGTCACTGCCCATCCCGAGGATGTCAAATCTGAGATATTAAATGGTATGGGACGCGGAATCACAGAGATCTCTGGAAAAGGCGGGTATACTGGAACAGAGCGACCTGTATTGTATTGTGTAATCACCCGATCAGAAGTTGCCCAGCTCAAGACCTTAGTGAGCGAGGTTGATCCGAAGGCCTTTATGGTGATCGGACAAGCTCACGAAGCCCTGGGAGAAGGGTTTCATCCACTGGACATATAATAGTTTTCTGAATTTTGCAACCTTTTCAAAAACTTTGCGTAATACAGGGTAGAACGATCAAACCTGAGGAGCAATGCTGTGAAAGAAAACGAGTTAGAGTGGCTCGTCCGAGCAATCGAAGGTGATGATGATGCCTTTGCTCGATTGGTTGAACTCTATCAAAAACCTGTTTATAACTTGTGCTACCGAATGCTAGGCTCGCCTGGCGAAGCTGAAGACGCGGCACAAGAGGCCTTTTTGCGAGCGTATAAAAATTTGCGACGTTATGATCGCAAGCGCTCTTTTGCGACCTGGCTGCTTTCAATTGCCTCGCATTATTGCATCGATCAACTTCGCAAACGCCGCTTCAATGCCTTTTCGATTGATGATGAGGATAAAGCCTGGCTGGAACCTCCGGACCCTGGAATGGGACCTGAGAGCACTGTCAGCGTGCAGGAAAAACAAGCCCAGGTGCAAGAATTGTTAGAGAAACTATCTCCGAAAGACCGAGCCGCGGTAGTTATGCGTTATTGGTACGATTATTCTTATGAAGAAATTGCCCAGGAACTCTCGTTGACGGTCAGCGCTGTCAAAAGTCGTTTACACCGTTCCCGCCGTGAATTGGCAGGTCAGTGGACGACCATGCAAGCGAAAACCGCTGAACGAATGAACCCTGAAAGGATGCAACATGAATCACCAGCCTTTTGAGAATTGGCTCCTTTCTGAAGACCCCTTGCCAGAAGATGACGAGCGCGCTTTGCTAGATCATTTAGTAAATTGTGATCAGTGCAATGAACTCGAAGCCTCCTGGCTGGATGTCGCCAACCTGTTTGTTAATATTCCAGATGTACCGCCAGCACCTGGATTCGTCAATCGCTGGCAGGCAACCCTAGAAGCCGATCAGGCTGCAATTAAAGTGATGCGCCAGCGCTGGCAATCCTGGATTTTATTAGTGTTGATTGCCAATGGAGCAGCTCTAACACTGCTCTTGATGGGAGTGCAACTTTTCCGCACTTATGATTTTGTTACAGATTGGGTCTTATCCTGGGTATACAAGGCTGCGACTGCGATGGTGCTTGCCAATGGATTTCAAAATGCTTTTATAACGCTGATCCGTACCGTTCCTCAAGTAATCCCAACTGGATGGTGGATTGGTATTGCGATCACACTGAGTATTTCAACAATTGTATGGATATTTTCCATGAATAAACTTACTTCTCTTCCACGGAGGACCCCATGAAAAAGTACGCAAAGTACGCATTTATATTTTTACTCGTTCTGGCAGTATTCTGGCCTTCGCCTGCTTATGCCAAAGGACTCTTTGACGATAAAGTTGTTTTTGGTGGAACTTTTACCCTGGAAAGCGGCGAGACACTAGACGGTAGTCTGGTTATTTTTGGTGGTGCTGCTTCCACAGAAGTGGATTCAACCGTCAATGGGGATGTTGTTCTCCTTGGCGGTGTAGCTGAAGTGGATGGCTTGGTAAATGGGAGTCTGATTGGTATTGGTGGCGCGGTGCAAGTTGGTGAAAACGCCATCATTAATGGAGATCTGGTGACAATAGGTGCGACCCTAAGTCGCGAAGAGGGAGCTCGTGTTCAGGGTGATATTGTCCAAGGATTAGGCACTCCTTTTTCCATCGACATCTCAGATGATGGAGAAATTGTGAGTATCCCTAAGGTCCCCGAGGTCCCCGAGATCCCAGAAATTCCGGAAATCCGCCGCTCACCTGGAATTGGTTTCTCCTTCAATCCCTTGTTAGATATTTTTTGGTTTTTCTTCCGCACGTTCATGCTTGCGTTGTTAGCCATGCTAGTGGTGATCTTTTTTGATAAACCGACCTCACGCGTTGCTAAGGCTGCTGTCGAACAGCCTCTAATTACTGGCGGCGCAGGTTTCTTAACCGCCGTCTTAGCACCAATGGCTCTGATTGCAATGACCCTGACGATCATTTTGATCCCGGTCACAATCCTGACAGTATTCGTCCTCATTGTTGCCTTGCTCTTTGGTTGGACTGCCGTCGGCCTGGAAGTTGGCCACCGTATCGCCAAGGTTTTCAACATCGAATGGGCTCCAGCAGTTTCCGCAGGCATTGGTACTTTTATTCTCTTCCTGGTTTTTGGTGGCTTTGCTGAACTGATTCCCTGTATGGGTTTAGTACCGGTGATTTTGGTTGGTTTTTGGGGATTGGGTGCGGTCATCATGACTCGCTTCGGTACCCAAGATTACACACCCGCGGGCAGTGTGGCTGCTAGCCCACCGGTGGTTAGGGATGCGGAAATACCTGCGGTTGTCGCGCCGTCTTTAGAAAAGAGCGGTGAACCTGACATTGAAGTTGCTTCCGTTGTCAAAGTGGATCCCGACCTTGATATGCCTGCTGATGAACTTTTACCCGAAGATGATGCTGGTTCTGAAGAGCCTGCTGACCCCCAATCGGACGAGTAACCTCCTCTGATGGCCCCCTAAAGCGAAGGGCACGCCCATGGGCGTGCCCTTCGTGATTCTAAGGCTTGGAGTTTATGTTATTTAGGTTGAAAACCAAACCTGCGCAGAGATGTATCGTCATTGCGCCAGTTCTTGCGCACTTTGATGCGCAGCTTGAGGAATATTTTACGGCCGCTCATCTTTTCGATTTCTTGTCGGGCGGTGGAACCGATGCGTTTGAGCATTTTGCCATCTTTGCCAATCACGATGCCTTTTTGAGAATCGCGTTCAATAAATAGCGTAGCCCCGATATAAGCCCCTGTTTCGCCTCGTTCGGTAAATTCGTCGATCCGGACTGCCATTGCATGCGGCACTTCATCTCGTAGATGTAAAAGAGCAGCTTCTCGAATCAAGTCGGCGGCGATCTCTTTTTCGTAGAGATCTGTGACTTGATCTTCGGGGTAAAAATAATCTCCTACTGGCAGATGCCCTTTCACAGTTTCAATTAATTCATCCAGCCCGTGCCTGCCCGTTGCAGAAATGGGCAAGATTTGCGCAGAGGGTAGCAATTCCTGATAGATGGCAATCCGCCCTTCGATCTCACCTGCTTCAAGGCGGTCAATTTTATTGAGTGCCAAAATCACAGGGGGTGGATTTTTAACCTCACCTAACAGCTCCACCAAAATATGGTCTTCTTCGTGGGGCGGGTTTTGACTGGCTTCGACCAGGAACAAAATTACATCGCCCTCTTCGAGAGTAGCGGCCGCTTCCTGGTTCATATATTTCCCCAGTTTGTGGTGCGGGTTGTGCAAGCCAGGTGTGTCGATAAAAATGATTTGGGCCTCGTCGGTTGTAAGGATGCCCAGTTGTTGTTGGCGGGTGGTTTGTGGCCGCGGTGAAACCGCCGCGATTTTTTGTCCCATAAGTGCGTTGATCAGTGTCGACTTTCCAACGTTCGGGCGCCCCATGACTGAAACGAAGCCGGCGTGAATGGTTTGATCCTTCATGTTTTGTCCTTTGTTTTGAGCGACAAATGCGCCTGTTGTTTTTGCCACACGGTATTCACCTTTTTCTTGAATTATTTGAGTAATTTGACTTTCTACTTGTGCTAGAAAAGTTTCCCAAGGAATCGAAGTCGAGATCTGGGGCTCATAGAAACTTTGCATGCTGTTGATATAATCGACCACTGGGGCTGCCTCGGGAAACACCAGAAAACTTTCAAATCTATGGATCTGAACATTAGGAAATTCTTCCTCGATGAAAGTGCCCCCATTTTCCAAAGAAAAATTTGCGCGCGGCGGGGTGGGAGGAATTTGAATGGGTTCACCTAAGGCTTCATAAGCTTTTTCGATTTCATGAACGATGCTCATCATGGAATCTTTTGCATTTGTGGCTGCTATCAAATAGCCATTTGGTCGCAAAACCCGTTTGATTTCTGCTATCGCCTTGGGGATTCCGGGAACGTGATAGAGCATATGGTTAGCCAAGATCACATCACAGCTATTATCCGGGAAAGGGAGCTGCAAAATATTCGAGTTGAGCAAGTTTGTGTCGGATGCAAAATCTTTTTGAGCAACATCAAAGAGCATGCCCAATGATAAATCCGCACTTATGATCCGCCCACCTTCTGTCAGATGTTTTTTGATAGGCGAGATATACAACCCGGCTCCGCACCCGGCATCTAGGACGGTTTCGTTCCCGACCCAGGGGATGAGATCAAGAATCCAGGCTGTGAAATCCTGCTTAGGTTGGGAGTATAGCTCGTGGGTTTTTATCCGAACAGATAAGTGATCTTCTGAAGCATAGGCTTGGGAAGTCAGGTGTTTTTTGTTGGTTGCTATTTCATTTTGGTTCATAGAAGTTATTATACTTGGCTTGATTCCTGAAAATTAGATGAAAAATCGCAAAATTGGTACATTTGGTGCTTGACCTTGGTTTTTCAAGTTGATATAATTACATTTCTGGTTTAAGGCCTTACTCAATTATGTGGAGTTATTATTGGCCCAAAAGAATAATTAAATTCGAACGCTTTTGCCCTGGTTCACTCTAACCAGGGCATTATGTCGCGAGCCCGTTCTTGTCTCGCCTTTGTTCTTTTCTTTTGCCAGCATGCAGAATACCGCGAATTCATATAGCTAATCTACCAATTAGAACAGCGGGTTTTTTCTACAGTACTTTTTATTCGCGCGGTAATCAGTTTATCACAGGAGTGATTGAATGTCAGAAGTTTTGCCCACCAAATCATATGCACGTATAAATGTAAAGCTTTCCCTTCCAGATTTGATCGAAGTTCAATTGAGATCATTCGAACGTCTGAAGAGCGATGGCTTGGCGGATCTATTTCACGAGGTTTCACCCATCGAATCTTATAATAAAGGGATGAAGCTTTATTTCCCAAGCCGCACTCCAGAATCTGAGCAGTGGGGATTAACCTACTGGTTTGAAGAGCCCAAGAATACAGTTGAAGAGTGTGCGGAACGAGACTTGACTTATTCTAGCCCTTTATATGTATCGGTGTTATTGGCGGGCCCAGACATCCCCGAACCAATAAAACAAGATATCTTTTTAGGTGATTTCCCTGAGATGACAGAGAAAGGCACCTTCATTATTAATGGTACTGAACGCGTTGTCGTTTCCCAATTGATCCGTTCTCCAGGTGTGTACTTTGAGGCTCCCATTGATCGTTCGACCGGACGGCCTCTGGCTGTCTCGAAATTAATCCCCGACCGCGGGGCTTGGATGGAGTTTGAGACTCGCAAAACTGATTATCTGACTCTGAAATTTAACCGCAAACGCACGGTACCCGTCACGATTTTCTTGCGTGCCTTGGCCGCAATTGATGATGGGGTGATTGAATCCCCCCTTAAAGAAGGAACCGATGAGGAGATCTTAGCTCTCTTCGAGGATGTAGATAATAATCCGGATCGCATGTTTATTCCATCAACTCTGGCTCAAGAACCTGAATGGGATTTGAGTAGCGGGCATACTGTTGCTGAAGCCGCGTTGATTGAGTTTTTCCGCCGCATGCGTCCTGGCGACCCAGCTACACTAGAAAATGCGCGTGAGTTCCTTGAGGGCCAGCTTTCTGATCAACGGCACTACGATCTTGAGCGTGTGGGTCGTTACAAACTAAATCAGAAATTAGAATTGCATGATCGTGTTCCGATTTCTCATCGGACCATCACCAAGTGGGATATTGTTTACTTGCTGCGGCGGATGATCAATATCAACAATGGTATTGAGGCCGCGGATGATATTGACCACCTGGGTAATCGACGCGCAAAAACAGTTGGTGAGTTGATTCAGAATAAACTTCGCATTGGTTTGCGACGGATGGAGAGAGTTATCAAAGAACGTATGTCGATTCGCGATCAAGAAAACTTGTCCCCAGTTACACTGATCAATATTCGTCCTGTAGTGGCCTCCCTGCGAGAATTCTTTGGCTCCAGCCAATTATCCCAATTTATGGATCAAACCAATCCATTGGCAGAGCTTCGTCATAAACGAACACTCTCAGCTCTTGGACCTGGCGGTTTGCGACGAGAGCGTGCCGGTTTCGATGTGCGTGACGTTCATCAGTCCCACTATGGCCGCATTTGCCCGATTGAAACTCCCGAAGGCCCGAATATTGGTTTGATTGGGCGTTTGGCTTCTTTTGCCCGGGTCAACGAATATGGTTTTATCGAAACCCCCTACCGTCGAGTGTTGAAATCTCTGCCGCCCGACAGTCCTTTATTGGTTGGCAGAAGGCTTCGCGAAGCAGTGAAAAATCCTAAAACTGGCAAGGTAATCGCCAAACAAGATGAGCGTATTACTGAAAAGCTGGCAGCAAAGATTGCTAAACTAGATATCAATGAAGTTTTAGTCATCCCCTTCACAACCAAGGATATGGAATATCTGTCGGCTGATGTCGAAGATAAATTTGTAATTGCCCAAGCAAACTCGCCTTTGAACGAATATGGTGAGTTTATTCGTGGCCGAGCCTCTTCCCGCTACCAGCAGGGTTTTGACTTTGCTCAGGACGAAAATATTGATTATATGGATGTTGCACCAAACCAAGTTGTTGGTATTAGTGCGGCATTGATCCCCTTCCTCGAGCACGATGACGCAAACCGTGCATTGATGGGTTCAAACATGATGGCTCAGGCCGTTCCTCTACTGAGACCAGATATTCCCCGTGTTTCCACAGGCATGGAATACAATGCTGCAAGAGACTCTGGCCAGGTAGTTTTAGCAGAAGAAGATGGAGATGTAATTTCTGTAACCAGTAGTCATATCACGCTTCGAACGGAGAGTGGAGAACGTGTATTCCCGCTTCGAAAATATCATCGCTCCAATCAAAGCACTTGTGTCGATCAGCGCCCCGCAGTTCATAAAGGCCAGCGAGTCAAAAAAGGCGATGTAATTGCCGATTCATCCTCTACTGTGGGTGGAAAGCTCGCTTTAGGTCAAAACGTTGTGATGGCTTTCCTGTCTTGGGAGGGGGCCAATTTTGAGGATGCGATTGTTATTTCTGAGAGGTTAGTTCAAGAAGATCGCTATACATCAATTCATATTGAGAAATTTGAAGTTGAATCGCGTGATACAAGACTAGGCCCCGAAGAAATTACGCGGGATATTCCTAATGTAGGCGAAGAAGCAATCAAAGATCTTGATGAGTATGGCATCATTAGGATTGGCGCCGAAGTCGGACCCAACGATATCCTTGTTGGTAAGATTTCGCCAAAAGGTGAAAAAGAACTTACTCCCGAAGAGCGGTTGCTCAGAGCGATTTTTGGCGAAAAATCTCGCGATGTCAAAGATACATCCCTGCGTATGCCTCATGGTGAGCGCGGTAAAGTTGTTGATGTAAAAGTCTTTACCCGTGAAGATAGCGCTGATCTTTCTGCCGGTGTGGATACAATGGTACGCGTGGCTGTCGCACAACGCCGCAAAATTACTGCCGGTGATAAGATGGCCGGACGCCATGGAAACAAAGGCGTTGTTTCGATCGTGGTTCCCGCCGAGGATATGCCCTTCTTGGATGATGGTACTCCCATCGATATCATCCTCAACCCAACAGGTGTTCCCGGCCGTATGAATCTTGGTCAGGTTTTAGAAACCCATTTGGGGTGGGCGGCTTTGCGCTTGGGCTTCCACGCGGTAACCCCCGTGTTTGATGGTGCCCAAGAAACTGAAATCGAAGCTGAGTTAGCCCGTGCCTGGATGATTGATAGAGCCTGGGCGGACACTGGTGATCGTGCCTGGGCATGGCTCTCTGAGATGGAATACGATCCAGAGATGCTTGAAGATGACGATGAAGTGCGGCGCCTTTATATGGAAGAATGGTTGGGTAATAAAGGCTACGATATCTATAGTTTGATCTCAGATCAAACTTATGCTCGTCGTGCTGTTCTTAATGAATGGTTGCGGGATAATGGCTATGATCCGGATACGATAGTCGCATTTGAAGATTTCGAGTTTGATCGCGATAAACGTCAAAATCAAGGTGACCAGGCAGTGATTGCGGGTTTACGACTGTGGTTGCAATCTCAAGATATTGATGTCAAGAAAACCGCTGATGAAGATTTACGCGAAATCGCCCTCCAACACACGATTGAGACCAATCTCCCCGCTCCAATTTTAGGAACACAGGTGTTGCGTGATGGAAAAACAGGTGAACCCTATGACCGTCCCGTAACCGTTGGCGTTATGACGATGTTGAAGTTGCACCACCTCGTAGAAGACAAAGTTCATGCTCGTTCCACAGGGCCGTACAGCCTGGTTTCTCAGCAGCCTTTGGGTGGTAAAGCCCAATTTGGTGGCCAGCGTTTTGGCGAAATGGAAGTATGGGCATTAGAAGCATACGGTGCTGCCCATACCTTGCAAGAAATGCTGACCATAAAGTCGGACGATGTTCAAGGCCGTGTGAAGGCGTATGAAGCTATCGTCAAAGGTGAACCGATTGAAGATCCCAGCATTCCAGCTTCTTTCCGTGTGTTGGTAAAGGAATTACAGAGTCTTGGTTTGTCTGTAGAGGCAATAACGGAAGACGGTGAAATAATTCGCTTTGGAAAAGATGAGGCTCGTTCTCGTCCGCCTCAGTTGTCAACTGGATTGTTAGGATTAGGCAATTTCTAAATTACTTCAAAAAAAGGTCAGATTCTCTAGAAAAAGGCAGATATTTCTATTGACTTACCCATACCGGCGTGGTAAAATTCCAGGCCGTTGTGCAAAAGAAGAGAGGCAGGCATGACCCCCTGCCCCATTGCAAACTAAATAGTAGTTACGGATGAGACACACGAGGCCATCACTGTACGTTCGATGGCCTCCGTTATTGAATAATAGTCAAGCAAAAAGATTTATTTGGAGGCGAACGTGCCCACTATCAACCAACTGGTTCGTAAAGGACGCAAATCCAAGAAGGGTAAAAGCAAGGCTCCGGCTTTGCAATACACATATAACTCGAACAAACAGCGCCGTGTGCGGCAGCCTAAAGGTGCCCCACAAAAACGCGGTGTGTGCACAGTTGTTCGTACGATGACACCTAAGAAACCAAACTCAGCCTTGCGCAAAATCGCGCGTGTGCGCCTGACCAATCAAGTCGAAGTTACGGCGTATATTCCTGGCGAAGGTCATGGTTTGCAGGAGCACTCTGTAGTTTTAGTGCGCGGAGGTCGTGTTAAGGATCTTCCGGGTGTGCGTTATCATATTGTCCGAGGTACCCTTGATTCGAGCGGGGTTGCGGACCGTCAGCAGGGACGCTCCAAGTATGGATCTAAGCGTCCTAAGAATTAGAGATTTACTGATCGCTGGTTTAAAAACCAGCGATTCTTACTGCTAAAGGAAATGGAGTATTCGGATGTCGCGAAGAAATAGACCAGAAAAACGAGTAATCCCCCCAGATATTCGATATAACAATGTTCAGGTGCAATCTTTCATTAATCGCATCATGAAAAATGGTAAGAAAAGTGTTGCAACCAGCATGGTTTACGATGCTTTTGATCTAATGGCTGAGCGCTCAGGTAAAGATGCTTTGGAATTATTCCAGGCCGCGTTGAAAAATACGATGCCTGTTATGGAAGTTAAGCCTCGCCGTGTTGGTGGTGCTACATACCAGGTTCCAATGGAAGTTCCTTACCATCGTCAGTTTGCTTTAGCAACCCGGTGGATTATTGCAGCCACTAGAGCTCGTTCCGGAAAATCGTTTGCCGAAAAATTGGCTGGTGAATTGATGGATGCTGCCAATAATGCGGGTTCGTCAGTTCGTAAGCGTGAAGAAACTCACCGCATGGCTGAGGCGAACCGCGCATTCTCTCATTTCCGAGTTTAGTAGCTTTTCAAGCTAATAGTTCTTTACCAGTTGAGTATATAAAAATGGCACGCCAGTATCCTTTAGAGCTTTATCGAAATATCGGAATTATTGCTCATATTGATGCGGGCAAAACCACCACCACTGAACGCGTCCTGTATTACACAGGAAAAACCTATCGTATCGGTTCAGTTGATGACGGTACAACCGTTACTGACTGGATGGAACAAGAGCGTGAACGTGGGATCACAATTGTGTCTGCGGCGGTGTCGGCCGAATGGAAAGGGCATTTGATCAATGTGATCGATACCCCCGGTCATATCGACTTTACAGCCGAAGTCCAGCGTTCTCTACGAGTTTTAGATGGTGGCGTTGTGGTTTTTGATGCGGTTCAAGGTGTTGAACCGCAAAGTGAAACTGTCTGGCGGCAAGCTGATCGTTATGGGGTTCCCCGAATTTGTTTTGTCAACAAAATGGATCGTGTAGGTGCATCTTTTGAGCGCACCATTGAAATGATCCAGGAACGATTGGGCGCCAATCCCATAGCTGTTCAGGTTCCGATTGGCAACGAAGCTGAATTTGCCGGAGCCGTTGATCTTTTTACGGAACGTGCCACTGTTTGGGAAGATCAACTCGGGGCCGAGCCTCGAGAGATTGACCTTCCAGCCGATTTAGTGGATCAAGTTGCTTCTGCAAGGGAGAAACTGGTCGAAAGCATTGCTGAAACCGATGATAATTTGACCCTCAAATATTTAGAGGGTGAGGAAATTACGGTAGACGAGTTGAAATCGGCTTTGCGAAAAGCAGTTATTGCAGGGCAGATCACCCCGGTTTTCTGTGGCACCTCTCTCAGAAATAAAGGTGTGCAGCCCCTATTGGATGCAGTAGTTGAATATCTGCCATCCCCCCTGGATATCCCCGCAGTACGTGGGTTCAAGCCTGATACTGAAGAAGTGCTCGAACGCCCTGCTGAGGATACGGCACCTTTTAGTGCCCTGGTCTTTAAAATTGTAACGGATCCCTATGTTGGACGTCTGGCTTACTTGCGAATTTATTCGGGTAAGGTCAAACAAGGCGCATCGGTCTATAACCCTTCGAAAGATCGCAAAGAGCGGATTGGTCGTTTGATCCGCATGTATGCTGATCGCCGCGAAGATATCGAGGATGCCGGAGCAGGTGATATTGCTGCAGTTCTGGGTTTGAAGCACTCCTTTACGGGAGACACTTTATGTGATGCTTCTAACCAGGTAATCTTGGAAAATATTACCTTCCCTGAACCGGTGATTTCAGTTGCCATTGAACCTAAAACTCTGGCGGATCAGGATAAGATGTCAATCGCTCTGCACAAATTATCCGAGGAAGATCCTACCTTCCAGGTTCGTAGCGACCAGGAAACCGGACAGACTCTCAATCTCTGGAATGGGTGAGCTCCACTTGGAAGTTTTGGTGGATCGCATGCTTCGCGAATTCAGAGTGCAAGCTCGAGTAGGTCGTCCGCAAGTTGCATATCGTGAATTGATTACCCGTTCGGTAGATAAGGTTGTGTATCGGCACGTAAAGCAAACGGGTGGCCGCGGTCAATTTGCCCACGTGGTTTTTGAGATGACCCCTGGTGAGAGTGGCAGCGGTATCGAGTTTGAGAGCGATATCACGGGTGGAGCCATCCCTCGGGAATTTATCCCGGCGGTTGAAAAAGGCGTGATGGACTCTGCCGAAGCGGGTGTGTTGGCAGGATACCCGGTCACCGATGTGAAGGTCCGTTTGTATGATGGTTCTTTCCACGAGGTTGACTCGAATGAAATGGCCTTTCGGACGGCTGCATCTATAGCTTTCCGAGAAGGGATCCAGAAAGCAGGCCCAATCCTGCAAGAGCCAATAATGAAAGTGGAAGTTGTTGTGCCGGATGAGTTCTTAGGCGATATTATTGGCCAATTGAACGCCCGCCGAGGGGAAATCCTGGGTATGGAAATCCGGCCTGGTCAGGCTCAAGCAGTGAAGGCCATGGTTCCGTTAGCCGAGATGTTTGGCTATGCAACCGAATTGCGCTCTGGAACCAAGGGTCGCGGAGTATTCACAATGGAATTCGATCACTATGCTCGAATTTCGGAAAAAGTTGCCCGTCAGATTATGACAGGCATGTAATTAAATAAATCATTATCATTGTTTAGTGTACTTTATTAGGAGACTGAGGAATGGCTAAAGAAAAATTTGTAAGAGACAAACCGCACTTGAACGTGGGCACGATGGGACACATCGACCACGGGAAGACCACCTTGACGGCGGCGATCACGAAAGTGGCGGCGATCTTAGGGCACGGCGACTTCCGCGCCTTCGATACGATCGACAATGCGCCGGAAGAGAAAGAGCGCGGGATCACGATCAATATTGCGCACGTGGAATACGAGACCGAGAATTGGCACTATGCGCACGTGGATATGCCGGGCCACCGGGACTATATCAAGAATATGATCACGGGGGCGGCGCAGGTGGACGGTGCGATCTTGGTGGTGGCGGCGGGCGATGGGGCGATGCCGCAGACGCGTGAGCACATCTTGCTGGCGAAGCAGGTGGAAGTACCGAGTATCGTGGTGTACTTGAACAAAGTGGACCAGATGGATGACCCGGAACTGCTGGAACTGGTCGAGATGGAACTGCGCGAGCTGTTGGACGAATACGGCTTCCCGGGAGACGAGACCCCGATCGTGAAAGGGAGTGCGCTGCACGCCTTGGAGAGCGAGAGTATGGACGCCACCGCCCCGGAGTACGAAAGCATCGTCGAGTTGCTGCGGGTGATCGATGAGTACATCCCGGAACCGGAGCGCGAGATCGACAAACCCTTCATCATGCACGTGGAAGACGTGTTCTCGATCAAAGGCCGCGGCACGGTGGTGACCGGCCGGATTGATCGGGGAGTGATCCACACCGGTGATCCGGTGGAGATCGTCGGGTTGCGCGATGAGATCGTGACTTCGACTTGTACCGGAGTGGAGATGTTCCACAAGCTGTTGGACGAAGGCATGGCGGGAGACAACGTCGGGTTGCTGCTGCGCGGCATCAACCGGGACGATGTGGAGCGCGGCATGGTGATCGCCAAGCCGAAGAGCATCACCCCGCACACGAAATTCAATGCGGAAGTGTATGTGTTGCGCAAGGACGAGGGGGGGCGGCACAAGCCGTTCTTCCCGGGTTACCGGCCGCAGTTCTACTTCAAGACGATGGATGTGACCGGTGCGATCACCTTGCCAGAAGGCGTGGAGATGGTGATGCCGGGGGACCGGATCGAGATGGAAGTGGAGTTGATCGTGCCGGTAGCGATGGAGCAAGGTTCGAACTTTGCGATTCGAGAAGGCGGCCTGACCGTAGGGGCCGGCGTGATCACTAAAATTATTGAGTAGGTAATACTTATGGCAAAGCAGAAGATACGCATCCGCTTGAAAGCATACGACCACCGTGTTTTGGATCAATCTGCAAAACGCATTGTCGATACGGCTGAGCGCACAGGTGCCCGAGTTGTTGGTCCTGTGCCTCTGCCTACTAAAATTGAACGCTTTGCGGTCCGCCGCTCAACGTTTATTGACAAGGACTCGCACGAGCATTTTGAAGTTCGTACGCACAACCGTCTGATCGACGTTTTGGAACCAGATTCTAAGACCATCGATATGTTGATGCGCTTGAATTTACCTGCGGGTGTTGATATCGAGATTAAGCTTTAGCGGTATTTTTAGAAATATGTATGCTCCTCTCGAGGAGGATACAACCCCCTGAAACCCAGTATTGAAAATCCAGCCCTCTTTGGGGGGCAGGATTGGGTCAGGGAAAATAAATTTGTTTGATCAGGATAGTGTAAGAGCGGTCTTGTTCGCAACCTAATGATAACCATGTGTTGCGCCAAGATTGACTGACTGCCCTATTCGGGGATGATGAAGTCTTGCCCAGACTTACAGTCCCTAGAAATCTATAGAATTTCAGGAGAAAAAAGAGTATGTTGAAAGGGCTACTTGGCAAGAAAATCGGCATGACCCAGATTTTCGATGATAACGGAGCGGCAATTCCCGTGACAGTCATTGAAGCTGGGCCTTGCTATGTTACCCAGGTGCGCGATGTAGAAGGCGATGGCTATTCTGCTGTGCAACTCGGGTTTGGTGAAATAAAACCCAAGCGCCTCACCGGCGGCCAACTAGGGCACCTAAAGCGCAATGATTTACCTCCATTGCGCTATTTACGTGAGTTTCGCACTAATAAAAAAGAAGCGGAAGTCAAAGCGGGTGACCAGGTTACCGTTGAAGTGTTTGAAGTGGGCGATCATGTGGATGTTACAGGAACCAGTAAGGGACGTGGTTTTGCTGGTGTTGTAAAGCGCTACGGCTTTAGCGGTGGCCCCAAAACACATGGTCAGTCGGACCGCCAACGCGCTCCAGGTTCTATTGGAGCGACTTCAGGTACAGCACGTGTGTTCAAAGGGAAGCGTATGCCGGGTCACATGGGCAACCGGCGCGTAACATCCCAGAACCTAAAGGTTGTACTCGTTGATGAAGAGCGTAACCTGATTGGTGTGCGCGGTGCGGTCCCTGGCCCCAAAGGCGGCTTGCTGGTTATCAAGGAAGCGCGCAAACAGTAAAGCGTTTGGAGCTAATCGATCATGAATGTAGATGTCTTCAATATGGACGGAAAGAAAGTCGATGCAGTTGAGTTGCCTGCTGAGATCTTTGAAGTCCCCGTCAATGTAGATTTAATGCACCAGGCTTATGTTCGCCAAATGGCGAATGCTCGTCTGGGGACGCACAGTACCAAAACCCGCAGTGAAGTTCGTGGTGGTGGCAGAAAACCGTGGCGCCAAAAAGGCACCGGTCGCGCTCGTCAAGGTTCCATTCGCTCAGCTCAATGGGTTGGCGGTGGCAAGATCCATACCCCCAAGCCTCGCAGTTACAGCAAGAAGATGCCGCGCAAAATGCGCCAAGCTGCTTTACGCTGTGCTCTTTCGAGCAAGGCTGCTGCTGCTGAAGTGGTAGTTTTAGATGAACTGACCCTGCCAGAGACCAAGACTCGTTTGATGGCGGAAGCGATTAAACGCTTGGTTGGTGATGCCAGTGCTCTGATCTTAATTCCCGAAAAGAGCGATACGTATGACGTAGTGGAAATCTCAACCCGCAATTTACCCGAAGCCAAAACACTAAAGGTAAATTATTTAAATGTCCGAGATCTGCTGGGTTACGACAAGATCATTCTACCGCTGCAAGCGTTGGATCGGATCTCAGATCACTTGGGATAGGAGAGATAATCATGACAACAATATATGATGTTCTTCGACGCCCATTGCTGACAGAAAAATCGAGCCATCAGTACGCAAAATTGCATCAATATGCTTTTGAGGTGTCTACGGATGCTACCAAACGTATGATCAAAGATGCAGTTGAGACTTTATTCGATGTATCAGTGGAACGCGTCAATGTAATGAATGTCCCTGCAAAACGAACTCGCCGTGCCCGCAGTCGCCGCGTGGCCGTTCGCCGTAGCGGTTACAAAAAAGCGATTGTCACCTTGGCCGACGGCGACACGATTGATGTCTTCGAGGGAGTAAGATAATGGCAGTCAAAAAATATAAACCGACATCTCCGGGTATGCGTGATCGCACCGGGTATTCCTTCGAGGAGATTACCAAGAGCAGCCCAGAACGCTCATTGGTTATTGAAAAACGAAAACGCGGTGGACGTAACGCCCAAGGCCGGATTACTGTTCGGCATCGTGGTGGCGGTCACCGTCGGAAAATCCGCTTAGTCGATTTCAAACGCAACAAGTGGGGGGTTCCGGCAAAAGTAGCCGCGATCGAATACGATCCGAATCGCACTGCCCGTTTAGCCTTGTTGCACTATATTGATGGTGAAAAGCGCTATATTTTAGCGCCGGTTGGCCTGCACGTTGGTGATACTGTTATGTCTGGTGAAAAAGCTGAAATCCGTCCTGGAAACAGTTTGCCCATCAGCAATATTCCCACCGGCACAATGATCCACAATGTGGAATTGAAAGAAGGTCGTGGCGGTCAATTAGTTCGTTCCGCTGGCGGCGCTGCCCAGTTACTGGCAAAAGAGGGCGATTACGCCCACGTTCGTTTACCCTCGGGTGAGGTTCGTCTGGTTCGCCAGGTTTGTTACGCCACGATTGGTCAGGTAGGCAACCTGGATCATGGCAATATTAAATTAGGTAAGGCTGGTCGCAAACGCCATATGGGTATTCGTCCTACAGTGCGCGGTTCTGCGATGAACCCCAATGATCACCCCCATGGTGGTGGTGAAGGCCGTTCATCAATTGGTATGCCTGGGCCAAAAAGCCCCTGGGGCAAACCAACATTGGGTGCTAAAACCCGGCGTAATAAGCAGACCGACAAATACATTGTCCGCCGCCGTGGCCGAAAACGCCGCTAGGTAAATTAGGAGACAGAAAGATGTCAAGATCTCTGAAGAAAGGGCCGTTCATTAGCCCGAAACTACTTAAGAAAATTGAAACCATGAATGAACGCGGCGATAAGACCGTCATCCGAACTTGGAGTCGGGCGAGTGTGATCTTCCCCCAGATGGTGGGACATACAATCGCAGTCCATGATGGCCGCCGCCACGTGCCGATTTATATTACCGAAAATATGGTCGGGCACCGTTTGGGTGAATTTGCACCCACGCGCACATTCCGTGGCCATGTTGTTGAAAGGAAGAGGAGATAAAGTTATGGCTGAAGATATTCGTGCACATGCACGCCATATCCAAATTTCTTCTCAGAAAGTGCGCTTGGTGATTGATATGGTGCGCGGCAAAGATGTTATAGAAGCTCTAAACACTTTGAAGTTCGTTCCCAACCAAGCTGCTCAACCTGTGACGAAGGTAATTGCTTCAGCAATGGCGAATGCAGAGGAAAACTTTGGGGTCAGCCGCGATGATTTGTACATTCACCGAATTTTCGCGGATGCCGGTCCCACTCGTCGTTGGCGCCGTTTTGGTGCTCGTGGCCGCTTCAAACCGTGGCTGCGCCGTTCCTCACATATCACCGTCGTCCTTCGGGAACGAGACGAGGATTTCTAAGTCTGAGACGTAGGAGAAATTTATGGGTCGCAAAGTACATCCAATTGGCTTTCGTCTGAAAGTAAACAAAACGTGGGATGGCCGCTGGTATGCTGAAGGTGATAATTATGTTCAGCAACTGCATCAAGATTTAGAAATTCGCGATACAATTCGTGAAGATGCTCCCCGAGCTGGTGTATCCCGTATTGAAATCGAACGTTTCCCTGGCAAGGTTAAGGTTATCGTTCACACCGCTAAGCCCGGTGTTTTGATTGGCCGCAAAGGCGAGAATGTAAAACGATTGCGTGCCAGTCTTGAGGCTTTGGTCGGCAAGAAAATTGATCTAGAGATCAAAGAGATTAAATCTCCTGATCTCGATGCTCTCTTGGTTGCTGAAAATATCGCTGGGCAATTAGAACGCCGCATTAGTTTCTCACGTGCGATGAAACGTTCTATTCAGCAAGCGATGCGCCAGGGTGCCGAGGGCATTCGTGTCCAGGTATCTGGTCGTTTAGCTGGGGCTGAGATGGCTCGAACCATTCATATGCGCGAAGGTCGCGTTCCCCGCCAGACTTTGCGGGCAGATATTGATTATGCCTTAGCAGAAGCACTGACTACGTACGGCCGCATTGGCGTCAAGGTTTGGATTTATAAAGGTGAAATCCTTCCCCAGGTAGAAGAAAAACCCCAAGCCACTGAAGGTGTATACGTTAGCAAATAACGCTATATCTAAACATAGTGGTTGAGAAATCATAAGGAAAAGAGGTAGTCAACTATGTTGATGCCAAAGCGTGTCAAATATCGTAAACAAATGCGCGGTCGCATGAGGGGTAAAGCCAGCCGTGGCGCTGAAGTCCACTTTGGAGATTTTGGACTTCAAGCCGTGGAACCTGGATGGGTGACAGCCCGCCAGATTGAGGCTGCTCGTCGTGTGATGGTGCGACATATGAAGCGTCGAGGTAAAGTTTGGATCCGCATTTTCCCCGACAAACCTGTTACTAAACGTGCTGCTGAAAGCCGCATGGGTAAAGGTAAGGGTAACGTGGAATTCTGGGTAGCTGTCGCCAAACCGGGACGAGTATTGTTCGAAATCGGTGGTGGTGTTCCAGAAGATGTGGCAATAGAAGCTTTGCGATTGGCTGCTTATAAATTAGCAATCAAAACACAGATCATCCAACGTGAAGTTGTAGGAGAGGAATCATGAAACCGGCAGAGATTCGTAAAATGTCGATTGATGAGATTCGCGAACAGTTAGAAGAATCTCGGGAAGAACTGATGAACCTCCGGTTTCAGCAAGCCACAGGTGAATTAGTGGATTTTACAAGACTTCGCTATATCCGTCGTCAAATTGCTCGTCTCCAGACGATCATCAACGAAAAAGAAGGCGAAGCAGTATTGGAAGGTGGAGCATGAACAATCGTCGTCGATTGACTGGTGTAGTAGTAAGTAACAAAATGCAAAAGACGGTTGTCGTTGAAGTAACCCGCACTTATCGCCATCGTCTTTATAAGAAGGTTGTCTCCAGCCATAATCGGCATATGGCTCATGATGAAATCGGTTGCCAAATTGGTGACCAGGTTGTCATCGTTGAGAGCAAGCCGTTATCCAAGAATAAGCGTTGGACGGTTGAAGAAATCTTATCAAGCGATATCACAGCTCAAGAAGAACCCCTAGTGGTAGAGGATGTTGAAGAATGATCCAACAAGAATCTCGACTAAAAATTGCTGACAATACCGGCGGACGTGAGCTTCTCGTCATCCATGTTTTGGGTGGCACAAAGCGTCGTTATGCTGGGGTAGGCGATGTGATTGTAGGTACCATCAAAGCAGCTACCCCCCATGGCTCGGTCAAGAAGAGTGATATCGTCCGTGCAGTGATTGTTCGTACGAATAAAGAGTGGCGTCGTGAAGATGGTTCTCACATTCGTTTTGATGATAACGCGGCAGTTATTTTGGATACCGATGGTGTCAACCCAAAAGGGACTCGCATCTTTGGTCCAGTTGCCCGTGAACTCCGAGAAAAAGGTTTTATGAAAATCGTCTCATTAGCACCTGAAGCCCTCTAGCGCTGGTGATGTCGGTAGGAGTGAATAACGTGAAAGTAAAGATTAAGAAAGGCGATACTGTTGAAGTCATCAGCGGTCGTTACGATGATAAAGGCAAACGCGGTGAAGTCATCAAAGTGATGCCCAAGAAACGACGGGTCACCGTGCAAAACATAAGTATGCGTAAGAAGCATCAAAGCCAGGTCCAAACCCAGGGCCGCAGCTTTACGCCCGGCATTATTGAATTTGAAGGTCCAATCGATATTTCGAATGTGATGCTTGTCTGCCCTAAATGCGACAAAACTACGCGAGTAGGTGTTCAGCGCAGTGAAGATGGCACCCCCCAGCGCGTTTGTAAAAAATGCGAAGCGTTGTTTGACTAAGATTGTAGAGAGTGAATCATGAGTCATTGGTTAAAAGATCGTTATCAAAACGAAATTGTACCGGCACTAATGGAAAATCTCCATTTGGAGAATATTATGGAAGTGCCGCGTGTACAAAAAATCGTGGTCAATATTGGCGTGGGCGAAGCACTCGACAATGCTAAAGCCCTGGATGCTGCTGTGGAAGATATGACAAAGATTGTGGGCCAAAAGCCTGTCATTACCCAAGCACGCAAGAGCATCGCAAACTTCAAATTGCGCGAAGGTCGTTCGATTGGCGTTAAGGTTACTCTACGCGGTGAGCGTATGTGGTCCTTTTTGGATCGTATGATGAATGTAGCGCTGCCCCGTGAGCGTGACTTCCGTGGAATTTCCCCGAACTCATTTGATGGCCGTGGAAATTACACCCTGGGCTTTAGAGAACAGTTGGTCTTCCCGGAAATTGATTACGATAAAATCGACAAAATCCGTGGTTTGGAAGTGAGTATTGTTACCTCGGCCAGAACAGATGAAGAAGGCCGTGAGTTACTTAGAATGCTCGGCATGCCCTTTAGGAAGGAAGGATAAAGATGGCGAAAACTAGTATGAAAATCCGTGAAGAACGGCGTAAGTACCGCACGCGAGTGCGCAATCGCTGTAAAAAATGCGGGCGCCCGCGCGGTTATATGCGTCGGTTTGGTTTATGCCGTATTTGTTTCCGTGAACTAGCATTACAAGGCCAAATCCCTGGCGTTGTAAAGTCTTCCTGGTAGGCCGGACGGAGGTAAAACGAATGAGCGTTAGTGATCCGATTGCCGATATGCTGACTCGCGTCCGCAATGCTGTCATGGCTGGTCAAACAACGACCGCTATGCCCAGCTCAAAGATAAAAGCAGCAATCGCTAAAATTCTCAAGGAAGAGGGTTTTATCGAAGATTTTGAAGTTGCGGATGGAGAAAGTCCGGAACGTAAAGTGTTACGCCTTCGCCTGAAATATACGGGTGATCGCCGGACGCGTCGTCCTGTGTTGACTGGATTGGAGCGAGTGAGCCGCCCTGGCCGCCGGGTTTATACCGGTAAGAAAGACATCCCTTGGGTTTTGTCTGGTATGGGTGTTGCCATTATCTCCACTCCTAAAGGTATGATGACCGGCCAAAAAGCCCGTAAGATGGGTGTTGGCGGCGAAGTTGTCTGCAAAGTTTGGTAGAGAAGATTAAGGATTAGAGATTCTGGATCAGTGGTATCCACGGGAATTCCGGTCTTTAGTCGCTTAGGAGGTTGAACTGTGTCACGAATTGGTCGAATGCCAGTCGATGTGCCGCAGGGAGTTGATGTAGAAATTAAGGGATCGCACGTGCGTGTGAAAGGCCCCAAAGGCCAGTTGGAACATACGTTCCCGGCCGCAATGGATATTTCCATAGATGAAGGCCAAGTCAACGTCAAGCGTCCCTCCGATGAACAAACACATCGCGCCTTGCATGGTATGACTCGTGCTGTTATTAATAATATGGTCGTTGGTGTCAGCCAGGGCTTCGAGAAAGTTCTTGAGGTCAATGGTGTTGGTTACCGAGCTGAGATGGATGGTAAAAACTTGGTGCTCAATGTTGGGTACTCGCACCCTGTTGTCGTTGAACCCCCTGATGGGATTGTCTTCGATGCAGATACCCGGGCACGCCAAATTAAAGTTCAAGGTTACGACAAAGCGGTCGTTGGGCAGATCGCTGCTGATATCCGCAAAGTCCGTCCCCCAGAACCTTATAAAGGCAAGGGTATTAAATATTTAGATGAACGCATCCGCCGCAAGGCCGGAAAAGCTGGAAAGTTGCAGGCGTAGTTATGGCAAAGAAAAAAACTCGTTCCCTAGCGCGTCTTCGGCGGCATCGCCGTGTTCGCAAACATATTTCAGGTACCCCAGAGCGGCCTCGTTTGAACGTGTTCCGCAGCCTGAATGATATTTACGCTCAGGTCATTGATGATCAGGCCGGTCACACTTTGGTTTCCGCATCCACGTTAGATGGTGAGTTGCGCTCGAAGATGGATGGCCTTAACAAAACTGAGCAGGCGAAAAAAGTTGGTTTAGTTGTTGCTGAACGTGCAAAAGCCAAAGGCATTGAATCAATTGTCTTTGACCGCGGCGGCTATCGTTATATTGGGCGTGTAAAGGCTTTGGCCGAAGGTGCCCGTGAAGGTGGCTTACAGTTCTAAAACTGAACCAGGAGAAAAATATGTCGAACTATCAAGCATCTTCAGATTTTGAAAAAGAATTAGACGAACGCGTCGTTGAAATCAATCGCGTTGCTACTGTTGTAAAAGGCGGTCGCCGTTTCTCATTCCGTGTTACCGTGGTTGTCGGCGATAATAGCGGCAGCGTTGGCATGGGGATGGGCAAAGCGAATGCTGTTCCTGATGCCATGCGCAAAGCGACAGAAAAAGCCAAGCGAAATATGCACCGTGTCCCTGTCTTTGGGTCAACGATCCCTCATGAAGTTTTAGGACAGGTCAGCGGCGCAAAAGTGTTATTGAAACCGGCTTCCCCGGGGACCGGCGTGATCGCCGCTGGTGGTGTGCGTGCGGTTTTGGAAGCAGCAGGTATCTCTGATATCTTGACCAAATCATTGGGAAGTGCAAACGCCCTCAATGTGGTTTCTGCAACCATGGATGCACTCGATCAACTCAAGTCGCCGCAGCAAATTGCATCTGAACGTGGCGTTCCGGTTGAAAAAGTATTACCTTATTGGGAGCGAAGGAAGAAACATGGCTAAGAAAAAGAAAGAAAAAGTTCTTCGCATTACTTTGGTAAAAAGCCCTATTGGGTATACCCAACGTCAGAAAGATACAGTCCGTGCTTTGGGGTTGCGTAAGATGAACCAGACAGTGGAGCACACCGATAGCGTTGTACTTCGTGGCATGGTTAACAAAGTCAGCCATTTAGTACAGGTTGAAGAGTAGGTATTATCATGAAACTGCATGAACTACAGCCAAACGAAGGCAAGAAAAAGAATCGTAAACGCGTTGGGCGTGGTATTTCTGCGGGTCAAGGCAAGACCGCAGGCCGCGGTATGAAAGGGCAGAAGGCCCGTGCCGGGGGCGGTACCAGTCTTTGGCATCAAGGAGGAAATTTACCCTTCTTCCGCCGATTGCCTTTCAAGCGTGGTTTTACGCCCATTAATCGGGTCGAATACAATGAAGTAAACCTCGATCAGTTGGTCACCTTTGGTGCTAATCAAGATGTTACCCCCGATTCAATGGCCGAAGCCCGTCTGCTGCGAGATATTAATAAACCAGTCGTGATTTTAGGTCGCGGTGATTTGGATGTCGCCCTCAAGGTAAGCGCTCATCGTGTGACCGAAGGTGCTCGCACAAAAATCGAAGCCGCTGGCGGCAGTGTAGATATCATTGAATAAGGAGCCCACAATATGAAGCGGTCTGCTTGGCGTTTCCTCTGGACAGCTAAAGATATCCGACGCAAACTTTTGATCACCCTTGGTCTCATGGTGATTTATCGCCTGGCTGCTCACGTGCCCGTACCGGGTGCGGATCGAGAAATAATTGCCCAAATGATGGCGGGTGGTGGTGCGGAGACAACCCTATTGAGTATTATGAATATGCTCTCTGGTGGTACTGTATCCAACTTCTCCGTTTTGGCAATGGGTGTTTATCCTTATATTACGGCCCAAATTATCCTACAATTGTTGGTTCCCGTGGTCCCGGCATTGCAAGCCCGCATGGAAGAAGACCCGCGTGAAGGCCAAAAATGGATGGAAAAATGGACGTACTATCTTGCGGTCCCCATGGCTGCTCTACAAGCGATTGGTCAGATCCAGATTTTCAGTTCTTTTGCAGGTCAGCCGATTATCGCTGATTTTGGTTTCAGCTCTGTACCCTTAGCTACCTCATCGCTTGCGATCATCGCCAGCATGACAGCCGGTACGATGTTTGCCATCTGGTTGGGAGAGTTGATCTCTGAATTTGGTATCCGCAATCAAGGTCTTTCGTTGCTCATCTTCGCAGGAATTGTTTCCTCAATCCCGCAGAACTTTGCCAGCTTGCTAAATCCCGCCACATTCGCCGATCCCTATATGCGTTGGGTTGTGTTCGCGACGATGGTAGTGGTCATTATCTTGATCATCTTCGCTATCGTCTACGTCCAACAAGGGCAGCGTAATGTTCCGGTGATGTACCCCGGACGCCGAGTTGGAAATCGCATGTCGATGCCGGTTAAAGGTACTCTCCCGCTGCGTGTCAATATGGCAGGTATGATCCCCATCATCTTTGCCCAATCGCTGCTGACGTTCCCAGCCATTATCGCAGGTTTCTTCGTCGGTTCTGAAACAGAATGGGTGAGCAATTTTGCTGCCCAGGTCGCCGCAATTTTTGGTGGTAGCAGTAACTGGTATTGGATTTTGTTCTTCTTGATGGTAGTTGGTTTTACCTTCTTCTATACCGATGTGCTTTTTGCACAACAGAACTACGGTGAGAACCTCAAACGGGCAGGTGCACGCATCCCTGGCGTAAGTCCGGGTCCGCCCACACAGCGCTATCTTACACGCGTATTACGGCGTATCACCTTCCCTGGTGCAGTCTTCTTGGGCTTTATTGCCATCGTACCCTTTTTGATTGGTCTTATTTTTGGCCTAGGTTCCGGGACGAATATTATGCTGGTTTCCACAACTGGTTTGCTCATTGTGGTAGGTGTTGTGCGTGATACTTTCTTCAACATCAATGCTGAGCTCAAATTGCACGGCTATGATGAAACCCTGTTAGTGCGCTAAGGACCAGAAGAGAATGTCTCACTACCTCGTTTTACTTGGCCCTCCTGGGGCTGGTAAAGGTACCCAGGCCAAGTTGGTGTCTGGAAAATTAAACAAACCCCATATCTCATCTGGTGATATTTTCAGAGAGAACCTGAAAAACAAAACTGATCTGGGAACTTTAGCAGAAGGCTATATCAACCGCGGTGAATTAGTGCCCGATGATGTCACTATTGCCATGATCAAAGATCGCCTTTCCCGCCCAGATTGTGACGAAGGTGCCCTCTTAGATGGATTTCCTCGCACTGTGGTACAAGCCGAAGCCCTTGATGAGATGCTCACAGATTTGAATGGACGGGTGATTGCGGTTCCCTATATCAAGGTTGCCGAAGAAATCCTTATTGAGCGCCTGACGGGACGTTGGACCTGTCCAACCTGTAGTCGGGTATATCATGAGAAGTTCAATCCACCGAAAAAAACTGAGCTTTGCGATTACGATCAAACTGAACTTTACCAACGAGATGACGATAAAGCTGAAACTGTAAGTCGGCGGATCCGTGTATACCTGGAACAAACCCAGCCGCTAATTGATTATTATCAAAAAGCCGGTGTTCTGCTCGAGGTAAATGGTGCCCAGTCGATTGATCTGGTTTCTGTCGATTTGTTGGCAGCCCTCCCAAAGGAGTAATTAATGGTTTGGGAGCGCGGTGTTGTCGTCAAAACAGATGAAGAGATCGAGATTATGCGGGCTGCCGGGCGCATTAATGCCCTGGCGTTAGATACTGTCCGTAAAATGATCAAACCTGGGATCACAACCGCGGCCTTAGATGCGGCAGCAGAAGAAGTGATTCGCAGTCAGAATGCTGTCCCAACTTTTATGGGATACCCAGGACCTTATCCATATCCGGCAACCCTGACCATCAGCATCAACGATGAATTGGTGCATGGCATTCCAGGGAAGCGGGAACTCCAAGAAGGTGATATTGTATCCATTGATTGTGGATCCACCTTCAATGGTTTCATTGGCGATTCAGCCTTCTCAGTTGGTGTGGGACAGATTACTCCTGAAGCCAAAAAACTGTTAGAAGTAACCGAGAAATCGCTTCACGAAGGCATCCAGCAGATGCAGCCTGGTAACCGGATAGGCGATATTTCGGCAGCAATTCAGAAGTACGTTGAAAAACATGGCTATAACGTCCCCCGCGAATACAGCGGTCATGGCGTAGGCCGTCAAATGCACGAGGCACCCCAGGTGCCCAATTATGGTAGGGCTGGTCGAGGGTTGGTTTTGCGCCCTGGAATGACCCTGGCCATTGAACCAATGGTTTTGGCCGGGACATATCGCACGCGGGTGCTTCCAGATCAGTGGACAGTCGTTTCTGCGGATGGTGCGCTTACGGCTCATCACGAGCACACGATCGCTGTCACTGAAAACGGCCCTTATATTTTGACACGACTATAAATTGTTAGAAATCTAGACTGGACGGAAGAGATAAGCGCAAGTATAATTAGAACTTTGGCTGAGCCAGGCTAGAACGGCTCTATTTGCCAGGAGAGAGTAATTATGAAAGTTTCTGCATCAGTAAAAAAACGCTGTGCCAAGTGCAAAATTGTTAAGCGCAAGGGCAGAGTATATGTAATTTGTGAAAATCCAAAGCATAAACAGCGACAGGGATAAATATTATGGCACGTATCGAAGGTGTAGATCTTCCGCGTAATAAACGCGTAGAAATTGGTTTGACTTATATTTTCGGGATTGGTAAAACCCGGTCTCAGCAAGCAATTGTTGCCACTGGTTTGAATCCAGATACCCGGGTTCAGGACCTCACAGAAGCTGAGGTTAATCGCTTGCGTGAATTCATCACGCAAAATTATAAGATTGAAGGTGATTTGCGGCGTGAGCGTCAGATGCACGTCAAACGCCTGATCGAAATTGGCTGCTATCGTGGTTTGCGGCATCGCCGCCATTTGCCCACTCGTGGGCAGCGTACCAAGACAAATGCCCGTACAGCGAAAGGTCCCAAGAAAACTGTGGCCGGACGTGGACGCCGGCGTGGTGCAGCTAAGAAATAGTGTTGGGAAAATCCTGGTTTCTTGCGGGAATCAATCTCTCCAAAAGAGTTGTATCCCGTTTGAAAAACCCAGATTTCTATGGATGAATTCCGCTTACGGCTGGGACCTTCCTTCCCACGTGGCAACCGTAATTTGGATGCACTCCAAACCCAGATAACGCAAAGTTATATTGAAATAATTGCGAGGTAGTATGGCTCAAAAACGTTCTGCGCGCCGTCAAGGAGGCGCACGAAAAACCAAACGCACATTGTCCTCTGGACAGATTCATATTTATGCGACCTTCAACAATACCATTGTTACCATTACCGACAAACAAGGAAATACGGTTTGTTGGGGTAGTGCTGGCTCTGCTGGCTTCAAAGGCTCTCGGAAGAGCACGCCTTTTGCTGCACGGTTGGCGGCTGAACACGCTGTCAAAGCTGCAATGGGAATGGGCATGCAGGAAGTGGATATTATCGTAAAAGGGCCAGGTCCTGGCCGCGATGCAGCTATCCGGGCAGTTCAGACGCTTGGGTTTGCGGGTAACATCGATTGATGATATCACCCCCGTGCCCCACAATGGTTGTCGGCCTCCTAAGAAGCGCCGCGTATAATTATTAGATAATTAGAAGAAAAGGAAAGATTCATGGGAAAGTATCGTGGCCCAGTTTGTAAATTGTGCCGGCGAGAAGGCGAAAAGCTGTTCCTGAAAGGCGCACGTTGTTTCACGCCTAAATGTTCTTTTGATCGGCGAAGTTATCCCCCCGGTCAACACGGACGCAGTGCACAGTATCGCCGTCGTCGCGAATCAGATTATGCTCGTCAGTTGCGCGCTAAGCAGAAAGCTCGCCGCACTTACGGAGTATTGGAACGCCAGTTCCGTCGTTATTATGATGAAGCTCTCAACCGCCGTGGTCTAACCGGCTTAAACCTTCTCCAAATTTTAGAATCGCGGCTCGACAATGTCGTTTACCGCATGGGGTATGCCGACAGCCGTGCTGAGGCTCGTTTATTGGTTACGCATGGTCACTTCGATGTCAATGGACGTCGAACCGATGTGCCCTCAAGGGTTCTTTATCCTGGAGATGAGATCGTTGTTCGAGATGGTTCTCGGGGACGAACCTACTTCAAAAACCTGCGTTCTACCGCAGAAGATAAGAATGCACCCGAATGGATCAGTCGTGATCTCAAAAATATGTCTGGCAAAGTTGTTCGGATGCCGGATCGGGTTGAGATTGATGGCAACATGAATGAACAGCTTATTATTGAGTACTACTCAAGACGATAATGCTGGTTCAGAAATGTTTTTATCAATTTTTAGTAAGGGAATGGTGAACCGTGTTGGGATTGAGTAATATGGTTACGCCGAAAATCGAGCGTGAAGCAGAGTCTCGAAATTACGGCAAGTTTGTTATCGGCCCGTTAGAACGTGGCTACGGGATCACCTTAGGCAATGCATTACGCCGGGTGCTGCTTTCATCTTTGGATGGCGCTGCGGTTACCTCGATCCGCGTTGCAGATGTGCAGCATGAGTTTAGTGAAATTCCTGGTGTGCGCGAAGATGTTATCCGGGTGATGTTGCAGATCAAGCAGTTGCGGGTGAAGCTATATGATGTGGATACCTCTCGTATTCATATTGAAGTTGGTGGTAGTGGCGTTGTCACTGCTGCGGATATCATTGCACCTCCCGAGGTTGAGATTGTCAATCACGACCTTTACCTGTTCACTGTGGATGATCGGGACGCACCCCTGGAAATCGAACTTACCGTAGAACGCGGAAGTGGGTATTCTCCAGCTGATGATCGGATCGGACGTTTGCCGATTGGTGAGTTACCCGTAGATGCTATTTTCAGCCCTGTACAGCGCGTCAATTGGGATGTCAGTTCTGCTCGTGTTGGTCAAAGCACCGATTTTGACCGTCTGACCATGGAAGTTTGGACAGATGGTACGATTGGCCCTGAAGATGCTCTCAGCATGAGTGCAAAAATTCTCATCGATCATCTTCGACACTTAGCTGGTGTCAGTGAAGAAAGTCTGACAGCCGTTGTTGTAGAAGAAGAAGAGCAAGGTCGCCTGACGAGTGAAATTGTCGAAACCCCCATCGAAAATTTGGATCTCTCAGTACGCGTCTTCAACTCTCTGAAACGCACTGGGATCACCACAATTGGTGAGGTGATCGATTTGCTGGAAAAAGGCGATGAAGCTGTCATGTCGATCCGTAACTTTGGTGAGAAAAGTCTCACTGAGTTGCGCCAAAAAATGACTGAAAAAGGCTACCTCGAAGACGAGGATGCCGAAGAAGAAAATCCGGAGTAATAAAGATGCGACACAAAGTAGCTGGAAAGAGGCTGAGCCGCAGCAAAGATCAGCGAATCGCCTTGCGTCGAAATCATGGCAAAACAATTATTTGAGCATGAGCGCATTCGCACCACACGTGCCAAGGCTGAAGCCGTGCGCGGTTATGCTGAAAAAATGATTACCCTCGCCAAGCGCGGCAATGCTGCCGAAGGTGCTGAGGCTGTTCATGTTCGACGTTTAGCGGTTTCGCGTTTAGCAGATAAAGAAACTGTGACCAAGTTATTCGAAGACATCGCCCCTCGATTTGAAAATCGGCAGGGCGGATATACCCGCATGACCAAATTGGGTATTCGCAAAGGCGATTCGGCAGAAATGGTCATCCTTGAGTTGATCGAAGAGTAAAGAAAGCTGGGAGCGGTGAGCCACTGGCTGACTGCTAAAATGGCACGTTACAAAATTATTCTCACCTACGATGGCACCGAGTTCTTTGGCTCGCAGCGGCAAGCCGAAACTCGCACAGTTCAGAGTGTCTTCGAAGCAGGCTTGCGAAAATTAGATTGGCAGGATAAATCTATCTTGCTAGCCGGACGCACCGATACGGGCGTTCATGCCTCAGGCCAGGCGGCTGCTTTTGATCTGGAATGGAATCATCCACCAGAAGCACTTTTACGAGCGTTGAATGCCGTACTCCCCAAGGATGTGGCTGCTCGATCGGTATCTCAGTGTGCGGATGATTTCCATCCTCGTTTTGATGCCCTGAACCGCAGCTATCGCTATGAGATCGAATGCGATCCGGTCCGCGATCCCTTGCGGGAACGCTATACCTGGCGGGTCTGGCCGGCCCCTGATTTTGGTTTGCTGCAAACTGCAGCCAGTGACCTGATCGGGACGTACGATTTCGCTTCTTTTGGCAGTGCTACCAGCCCAAATGGCAGCACGATCCGAGAAGTGCAGCAAGCCAGATGGCAGCAACAAGGCCAGCACTTGACTTTTGAAGTCACCGCTAACGCCTTCCTTTACCATATGGTACGCCGCATGGTATTTGTGCAGATCTCGATTGGGCAAGGTAAGCTCGAAGCTGGGATCATCTCCGAAGTGCTGCAAACCCCGAAAGGGCAGTCTATGTTGCAAGGACTAGCTCCTCCCCAAGGTTTGTCTCTTGTCGAGGTTGGCTATCCCCAAAATGTGTGAGAATAACAAATTAAGTAAAAGCAATAAACAGGTAACCGGGTAGCCGGATGGCTGCATCGATACCATAATGGAGTGAAAGACAGTGCAGAAAACATACTATCCCAAAGCTGATGAAATCCAGCGTGACTGGGTGGTGGTAGATGCTAACGACCAGACTCTGGGACGTTTGGCCACACAAATTTCGACCGTCATGCTGGGAAAGCATAAACCGGGTTTTACCCCGGGTGTCGAAATGGGCGATTATGTCATTGTGGTCAATGCGGCTCATATCAACGTCACTGGTAACAAGATGGAAGATAAAATGTATCACCATCATACCGGTTACCCTGGTGGATTGAAATCTATCAACTTGCGAGATTTGCTTGCCAAGCACCCGGAGCGTGTGATTGAAAAGGCTGTTTGGGGCATGCTGCCGCATAACCGCATGGGGCGTCATTTGATGACCAAACTGCGCGTATATGCTGGACCAGATCATCCCCATTCGGCGCAAGAACCGAAACCGATTGAAGAAGTATTGCCTTAGTATTTAGGTAGGAGTAATTATGGCTGAACAATATTATGAAGGAATTGGCCGCCGCAAAGCCAGCACAGCGCGTGTGCGCGTGATGAATGGCACGGGTGAATTTGTGGTTAATGAGAAATCCTTAGAAGATTTCTTCACCCGCCCTGGTGATGCCCAGACTATCTTAGGTCCGTTGGAAACGATTGGCCGCCGCAATAGTCTCGATGTCAGTGTATTGGTCAAAGGTGGCGGTGTCACCGGGCAGACCGATGCCGTGCAATTGGGCGTTGCCCGTGCTTTGCTCAAACTGGATCCCGATCTGAAACCGGTTCTGCGAAAGAGTGGTTTCCTCACTCGTGACCAGCGTGAGAAAGAACGCAAGAAGCCAGGTCTCAAACGAGCTCGCAAGGCTCCGACTTACACCAAGCGCTAAAGTTCCTTGAAGATATTGTGGGGTTCGTTTTCTGTGGTTAAACCACAGAAAACGAACCCCACTTTTAATTAAAATCTGATGAAAAAAATCACCCTCCTCGGCCTTGGCCCGGGCGATCCCCATCTCCTTACCCGACAAGCCTGGCAGACCCTCGAAAAGGCCTCCGAAATTTACCTGCGCACCAGCCAGCATCCTACGGTTGCAGAGTTACCCTCGCACTTAAAAATCTGTTCTTTCGATAACCTTTATGAAGAACTGGATTCATTTGAGGATGTTTATGCCCAGATCGTTGAAAAAGTGCTCGAGTTAGGGCAGCGCACGCGGGGAGTGCTGTATGCCGTCCCAGGGCACCCGTTGATTGCAGAATCTACCGGACCTGAAATATTGCGACGCGCCCATGAAATGGAGATACCTGCTCAGGTTGTGGAAGGGCTTAGTTTTCTTGAACCGGCGTTTACAGCCCTGGGGTTAGATCCCTTCCCGCACACCGCCCTGGTGGATGCCCTGGAGTTGGGGATGGCCCACCACCCGCCCTTCCCGCCCGATGTACCGGTGCTGATTGCTCAAATCTACTCGCAGCACGTGGCTTCTGAAGTCAAGCTGACCTTGATGAATCTCTATCCCGATGAGCACCCTGTCAAATTGCTGCACGCCGCTGGAACTAAAAATCAAATCATCGAAGAATTAGCCCTCTACGAGATCGATCGCAGTCCGCATATCGGTTTGCTGACCGTACTCTATCTACCGCCCTTGGGCGAATATACCTCGTTCGAGAGCTTGCAAGAGATCACCGCCCACTTGCGCGCGCCCGAAGGCTGCCCCTGGGATCAAGAGCAAACGGCTCAATCGCTGCGCCCCGATCTGATGGAGGAAGCTTACGAAGTCCTGGCCGCGATCGACGCCGACGACGCCCCGAAGATGCAGGAAGAATTTGGTGACTTGCTGCTGATGATCGCGATGCTCAGCCAAATTAACAGTGAAGAGGGAGAATTCAACAGTGCGGCGGTCATCCACGGGATCAGCACCAAACTGATCCGGCGGCACCCACACGTTTTTGGCGATCTGGCTGTTGACGGGGTGGGCAGTGTGCTCAAAAATTGGGAGCAGATCAAAGCCGAAGAACGCGCCGCCAACGGTGAAGCGGAGAAAAGTTTACTGGAGGGGGTGTCGATTGCCCTCCCAGCGCTATCGCAAGCCCAAGAATATCAAGCCCGCGCCGCGCGCGTTGGTTTCGATTGGCCCAAGATCGAGGGCGTGCTCGACAAGATCTGCGAGGAAGTGGCAGAGGTGCAGCAGGCTTCCGATGATGTGGCGCGCTCCGCTGAGCTGGGAGATTTATTCTTTGCGCTAGTCAACCTGACCCGCTGGCTAAAGATCGATGCCGAAACCGCGCTGCGGGAAGCCAATGCCCGTTTCAAAGATCGCTTCAGTTATGTTGAACGTACAGCCCATGAGCGGGGAAAACTGCTGTCCGAGATGAAGCTGGAAGCGTTAGATGCGCTTTGGGATGAGGCAAAAGAACAGTAATTCGATTGAATGCAGTCGGATAGCTAAAGCCCCCCAGGTTCATCCATGTGATACCGGGGGTTTGGCCATTTAACTACGGTTTGTTGCGGTTGAGTGATTTTATGGCTGGGAATGATGCTACCCCAGGTGGGTTAATCGATTGGGAATCCGCAGCCAAGGTGGGACAGCTTGTAGATACGCATTTCCGGAGGATAATATCATCTACATAGACCCCTTCAGTTGATCCTGCCGTTGATAGGTTCTCAAAATATAAAGCTATATACACCTCGGTTTGCCCCAACAGGCTCCCTAAACCGGTAACGTTCGATAAATCAAGAGTTTGCTCAATCCCACCCTGAGAATTACCCCGGAAGCAGTCTCCACTGAAATTGATTCCATCCGTCGAGGCCATTCGACAAAAATTTTGATCCGTATTGGAAGGGCTTCCAGTGTTTATCCAAGTCTGATAGCGCAAATCTGCCGCACTTGCATCTGCCAGGCTGAATGGGCCGTAGATCATCCAGGACTTCACATTTTCTGGATAGCTGCTTCCACAAGGTAGCAAGCTGCCATCCGATCCTCCACCAATAGCCCATCCGCTGTAATCCCCGATAAAAGCGCGGCAATCTTGTTTTCCCCAATAATATTCCCCAGAGCCGGGTTGACCATCTGAAATTGTCCAGGCACTTGGGAAACTGCCTTCGAAGTCCTCAGTCATGATGTTGACCCAGAGAGCTGGCGGGCTGGTTGGGGTAGATGTTGCTGTGGGGGTCGGTGTAAATGTTGGGAGTGTTGATGTTGGGCCAGGTGTTATTGGTGTGGATGTGGGTAAAGTGGGTGGCTGATAATCTCGTAAAAGTACGGGTAAGTAGACCTCGAAATGAGCAGTTGCCTGGTAGAGCGTGCCGAAATATTGATTGTCCGTGGTGTGGTAGGCAATTGCAGGAAAATTCTGATGAGTTGAAATATCGCTAATGCGAAACCAGGGGACCTCCCCTGCAGAAGAAGCCAGCTTGAAAGTGCCGAAGAAAACCAGGGCCGCAAGAATAAGTATGACAGCCAGCCTTAGGAACTTAATCATTCATCCTCCATGATTCGCCACGGTTATAAGGTCAATATGTTATAGGTGTTAGATTTTCATTATGGGGGATATCTTAGATATATTATAGCGTAAAAAGGTAAATTTTCTATTATTTGGATTTATGGATGAATTCCGCTTCACTTTGCTCAGAATAGCTGAGACATTTTTATGAGTATTCTTGCACGTGAAATTTTGTTACGTTTAGGGTTTGTCTGGCAAACCAAACTGCGCGCGCCCGCAGGCTGCCCTTGGGATCAAGAGCAAACGGCCCAATCGCTGCGCCCCGATCTGATGGAGGAAGAATTTGGTGATTTGCTGCTGATGATTGCAATGCTCAGCCAGATCAACGGTGAAGAGGGGGAATTCAACAGCGCGGCGGTTATCCACGAGATCAGCACCAAACTGATCCGGCGGCACCCGCACGTTTTTGGCGATCTGGCCGTCGACGGGGTGGGGTGTCGATTGCCCTCCCAGCGCTATCGCAAGCCCACGAATATCAAGCCCGTGCGGCGCGCGTTGGTTTCGATTGCCCCGAGATCGAGGGCGTGCTCGACAAGATCTGCGAGGAAGTGGCAGAGGTGCGGCAGGCTTCCGATGATGCGGCCCGCTGTGCTGAGCTGGGAGATTTATTCTTTGCGCTAGTCAACCTGACCCGCTGGCTAAAGATCGCTGCCGAAACCGTGCTGCGCGAAGCCAATGCCCGGTTCAAGACGCGTTTTAGCGATGTGGGACGCACAGCCCGTGAGCGGGGAAAACTGCTGTCCGAGATGAACCTGGAGGCGTTAGATGCGCTTTGGGATGAAGCAAAGGAAAGCAGTTCTCAAATCGAGTATTCAAGAAATACCAGTGTCACGGGCAAGAGCTATGGCTTCTTCCATCGTCATTGCCTGGCCTGCAGCATAGGTCGCGGCATAAGCTTCCTCGCCGCTCATTTCGGTGATGGCGGCAGTTTGCTTATCTACATCGGCTTGCTCGATGGGGGGCGCGTATCCTGAATTTCCAACCGGGTGGCATCGGCCCAGCCGAATAATCGAGCAGCTTTCTCAGCTTGCCCCTGGCTGAGGGCCAGGCTGGCTAATCCTTCGGTTGAAAAAATGACGCCGCTCATTTGCTCGATTTCTTTAAACTGCTCTTGACATTTTTCGAAAATTGTATGAGCCTGGTAAGCCTCTCCCATACGAAGATAAACGTATCCCAACTTAACCATTGTCCAGTAATGATGGGATTTATTCCCAGTTTGTTGGGTAATCGAAAGGCTCTTTTCTAAATGACGAAGCGCTTTTTGGTAGTCATTCTTCCAATAATATAATTGCCCAAGCCAAGCTAAAATCCAACTCATTTTTTTTGAGCCAAACAATTTTTGTATTTTAAAGCATTCTTCAAGAAACTGAAGTGCGATATCAAATTCCCCGCGGTACATAGCACGGATCCCGTTTACCCTAAGACTTGTAGAAATCCCTGTCAAATGCCCCACTTCTCTATAAAGTTTTTCGCTTTCTTCCCTGTATTTCATATCTTGCTCAGAAAACTGGTTTATATTTCCACTACCTAAAGATAGCAATGCTCCAGCGGCTCCTACTTTATCACCAATTTTCCTGAAGATGTTGAGACTTTCCCACAAAAGTTCTCTTCGAATATTCTCATCGTAAATACTTAACTGAGACCAACATAAAGCAATCCCACGCTGATCTTCTAGTGCTTGATATAAAACTAAGCTTTTCTGAAGCAATTCGTTAGCAAGATCAACATTTAAAGTTAGGCTATACGTTAAAATACCTTGGACCCAAAAAGCTTTGGCTCTAGTACTTGGTTCTAAAATTGTTCCAAGAGACAATAATTTTGATATCCATGCTTCACCTTCAGCCTCGTAACCATAATATAGAAATCGGTTTAAAGAGGTAATCAATCGTAGCCCTGCTTCAATATTGGTTTCACTTGACCAACTCAGGGCCGAACGAATATTATCTATATCCATCTCTAACAAACTGTACCAGGCCACCTGATCTGGACCGATTAATTCAACCTCAGCTTGTTTAGCCAAATCTAGAAAATAATCGAGATGCCGATCTCGAAATTTGCCTTCTAATTTAGTTTCAGCCAGTTTCTCTGCCGCATACTGGTGGATGGTCTCCAGCATTCGGTAGCGGGTCTCTTGACCTTGCTCCCGCCTGACAACCACCATGGATTTATTAACCAGTTGGGAGAGCAAATTCATAACCTCACCAGGATCGATCCCATCGCTTCCACAGACAGCCTCAACAGCTTCCAAACTCATCCCACCAGCAAAGACCGATAAACGCTGCAACAGAACCTGTTCTGAATTGGTGAGCAGCTCCCAACTCCATTCGATGGAGTTGTGCAAAGTTTGCTGCCGTTGCGGAGCCGTCCGGCTGCTTTCCGTCAGTAAGCTAAAGCGATCATTTAGCCGCTGCGCGATTTGCTCAAGTGATAACAAATTCACCCGCGCGGCGGCCAGTTCCAGTGCTAAAGGGATGCCATCCAACCGCTGGCAGGAGCGGGCGAGCCAGGGCAGGTTTGCTGGGGTTATCTGGAAACCGGCCAAAACATCTCTGGCGCGTTCTGCAAACAGGTGCATGGCATCGAATTGTTGCCAATCTTCAAAGTTCAAATGCTGATCGTGGTGCGGAAAAGATAGCGGTGGGACCAGATACACTATCTCTCCTGGTATGCTCAATGTTTCCCGGCTGCTGGCCAAAATTCTTACTTCAGGACAAGACTGCAAGATTGCTTCTGTGGCTTGCGTGGCTGCTTCGATGAGGTGCTCACAATTATCGAGCAGCAACAGGCAGTGCTTGTCTTGTAAATATTTGGTCAGGTGCTCCAAGATAGCACGGCTGGGAGATTCCCATAACCCCAGCGCAAAAGCGATTGTTTGGGGGATAAGATGAGGTTTTTCGATAGGCGCCAGTTCAACCAGCCACACCCCATCAGAGAAAGCTGCTAACTGAGCTCGGCCCGCCTGTAGACATAACTGTGTTTTGCCAATTCCACCTGCACCCGTCAAAGTAACCAGCCGATGGTTGGCGATTAAGCGGGTAATTTCATCTAGCTCCTTTTGACGGCCGATAAACGAGGTCAGCGGATGCGGAAGGTTATGGCGAGGGATGGGCTGATGCTCCAGTGTTGCTTTATGTGAATCAGAGGCTGGCAGGCTTTCTGTGCGGATTTGCTCGGACAGGATGATCGTCTTTGTGGAAGGTGCAATGCCCAGTTCTTTTCGCAAGATTTCTATGCAGTTGCGATAATGGCATAGTGCGGCGGCTCGTTGTCCACACCGCGCTAAGATTTCCATCTTTTGGCGATGCGCACTTTCTTTGAGCGCGTCCATTTCTAATTGGCGTTCAGCATAGCTGCGAGCTTGCTCATATTCCCCTTTTTGGATGAAGATTCCCGTCAGAGATTTTAGGGTACGGAGTGCTTTTTGGTGATAGGCTTCCCGGTTGGCCTGCACCCAGTCCTCGAACTCGTTGCTGTCTTCCAGGTAGAAGTCGCTGAGGAATTCACCACCGTAGCGATCAACCGCCTCTTCCATCACTCGGAGGCAAATCTCACAGCCCGCCAGATTGAGATGCTCGTGACCTTGGATCTCTTCCAGGATTTGGTCCAGTTGCTGGACATCAATGATGACCGCGGCTTCTGGGTTGATTTGCACCGTATGGCGATCCGTAAGCAAAAGGGGAACTGCCTGATCGCCCTCAGCAGCAGCCACCTCGCCAAGGGTTTGCCGTAGGGCATACAGCACCTGGCGCAGGTTGTGCCGCGCTGACTTCTCCGGCATTCCCGGCCACAGCAGTGTGAACAGACTTTCGCGACGGTGTTTTGTCGTCCGTTCGACAGCCAGATACACTAATAAGGCCTCCGCTTTGTGGGATGGGAAGCTGGTGATGGGTTCGCCGTTGATCTGGAAAGTGAGTTCTCCCAATGTTAATATTTTTAGCATTTCCCTTCCTATGGCCATTGTGGGCAGGTTTTGTAATTGGGATCATAGGAACCTGCCCAGTCAAGATACAAATTCCATTCATCTTCGCTCAAGTTACGCCCCGCGCGTTCACAGATATATTCGATCCAGGCTGTTGGATCAACATTCCACAAATGAACCCGGTGGTAAACATCTCCGACCGCGAAATACTTGCCATCCGGGCTGTATTCCAGCGTGATTGCCAGGATTTCGTCTTGATTTAATGGGATGCCCAGTGATTGCCCAAAAGTGGGTGATTCGGGATCGGTATCCCAAAGCTGCAAATTGCCATCTTCAATTGTGGCAGAGGCCAGGAATTTCCCGTCCGGACTGAAGGCAAGGCCGTAGACATCCATACCCAGGGCAAACATCGGAGGCCCGATGGTTTGCCCGAATTCTGGGGAATCTGGGTCTACGTTCCACAGCCGGATGGTGTCATCCCCGGCTGCAGAGGCCACGATTTTTCCATTGGGGTGATATTTCACCCGATAGATACCGTTAGTGTGCCCGCCCTCAAACTCCAAAACCAACTGACCGTACTCCGAAGATTTCTGGAACAACGTTCCACAACTGCATGGGTTCAAAAATCTGTGCACCCATGGTGTATTGCCCCGCAGACCCATAAGCCAGGAATCTCCCATCAGGACTAAAAGCCAGCCCATCGCCATTGATTCGATCTGAATCAATGATTTTCGAAGGCTGGCCATATGTAGGCGATTCCGGGTCCACATCCCATAAAATGAGCTTATAAGGATACGTTGCGACCAACAGGTGCCCATCGGGGCTGAAGGCCACTTCCCAAGGATCTTCATCCTCAGTTTGCAATGGGTCTCCTATTGTCAGGCCGAAAGTTGGCGAATCGGGGTCAACATCCCACAAGCGAACTGTATCGTCCTCTGAGGCAGAGGCTAACCGTCCACCATTGGGATCATAGGCTAAGCCCATAACCCCGGCGGTATGGCCCTGCAGGGTTTTTCCAATTTGCTGACCAAAACTGGGCGAATCCGGATCGGTATCCCAGACGATAATGGTTCCATCCACTTCGCCACCCACACCGCCCCCAACTGTTACCCCTCCCGAGGAGGCCAGAATCTTACCATCGGGGCTAAAGGCCAGGCTTTCAATCAAACCGGTGTGACCCAGTAAAAGTGTTTCCATGGGGTGAGCAAACTGATTGGGAAATGCTTTGGCTTCCTTATACAACCCGGACATGTACCAACCGGGTTCAACTACCGGGATTGGCTCCAGCGTTAAGTCCCACAAGTAGATGGCGCCGTTGATCGTCCCAGCGATCAATGTTTCTCCATCCGGGCTAAAAACCACATCGTCAACCATTTTGCCATGCTGCAAAGCGGAACCAATTTGCAGCCCAAAGGTGGTTGAATCGGGATCGATATCCCACAAACGAACGGTTGTATCCCGCGCGGAGGCGGATGCCAGGGTTTTTCCATCCGGGCTGACAGTCATATTAAAAATAAACCATTCATGACCTGCCAAGGTGGCCACCACTTCCCCAAATGAGGATGAATTCTCATCAATATCTAAAATCAGGATATTCCGGTCATCGTCATAGCCAAATATGAGTAGGTTTCCATCTTCGCTGAAAGCCATAGCGACACCCGCTCGCGCAGGTACCGATAATAACTCGGTTGAAATTTCCAGGTCTTGAACATTGATCCGCCACAGCTTGATCGCGTCTTCAGCCCAGCCACCAATTGCCAACTTCTGACCATCGGGGCTGAAAACCACATTGAAATAGTAGTTGCTGCTGCAAATCTCGCCAATCGGTTGGCCGAATGTGGCTGAGTCACGTTGGATGTCTAAAAACTCGACCCGATCAGTTTTGTTGACGGCTAAGATTGGATCGGTGGGGCTAAAGGATAATCGGCTCATACCATCAATCAATTCTTCTGTGATCTGGTCAACCAATAAGTCGCGATATGTAGGCGAATTGGGGTCTGTATCCCAGATCAGAACATGGTTGATTTCATACGGGCTACCCGGCAAGACAAAGCCATCGGCCGTGCTGGCTGCCAACAAATGTCCATCAGGGCTAAAAGCTAATCCCTGGATTGGTGGAACCTTTTGCTCTAAAGGCAATTCGACTGAACTTCCAAACATCGGAGCATTTTTATCCATCTCCCACAACCGCACGGTACCATCTTCTCCACCCGAAGCCATGGTTCTACCATCCGGGCTGAAGTCCAACACCGTAATCCGTCCCTGATGGCCCTGAATTACTCTTAACAGCCGCGGATTGTTGGTGCCGACGCGATATAACGCGGTCCAGTTCTGCAAAGTGTCTGCCTGAAGATAAGCTTCTACACTGAGTAGAAAGGCCAGGTCGGGTTGTTTCTCCATCATATTCATCGAAACCACACCCAATTCATTCGCGCGTGCCAGCCGCAGGCTTTCCTGGGCATCCGCTTCAGCTGCTGCGCGTTGGATGGCCTCATCTTCGGCGATGGCTTGCTGAGTTGCCCGCGCAGCAGCTTCATCTTCGGCAATGGCCTGCTGGGTGGCGCGGGAATTTGCCAAGACCAACGCTTCTCCCTGTGAAAATGTAGCCGTCGCAGCATTATTTTGGGCAATCGTGCTCTGATTGAAGGCGATCAGTGAGAGTGCCACGGCAATCACGGCTGCGAGCGCAAACACCATCACCAACGCCTGTAAAAACCGTCTCGAACGCTGTCGTAATTGTTCTTCTTGGGCCTGCCGTGCGGTCTCTGCAGCTTCTCGCTCGCGGCGCTTCTCCATGCTGGCAGCCAGATATGCCTGTTCATCTGCCGTCAGGGCGAGGCTGGTATCCTCCGCCCAGAGCGCAAACTGATCCAGGCGCGCCTCGCGCAGCAGGTAACCGGGTTCTTTACCTGATGCCAGCCACTCTCGCGTGGCTCCCCCCAGCATCCGCTGGATGCGAATATCATCCCGGCTTTCATCCAGCCAATGGCGCAAGCGCGGCCACTCCCGCAGCAAAGCTTCGTGTGCGACTTCCACGGTGGGGTTGCGGGTGGCAGGGTCATGGTCGAAGGTCAGCAGGCGGTGGCGGCCGTAGCCGTCAATGACCGGATCGAGGATGGCGGTGGGATAATCATCTTCCGGTTTCTGGGTTTGTGCCTCGGTCATAGCAGCGATTTCCGAACGCAGAACGCGGCGGCGCACATCTTCTGTGCCTTCGCCGAGGGTCACCAGGCGCAAGAATAACTGGCGGGTTAGCGCTTGTTCAGTTTCATCCAGTCGGTGATAGATCTCCTCCGCGCGGCGGCCCAGCGCGCCGAGTACGCCGCCGCTGGTCTCGTAGGCAGCCAGGGTGAGCTGGTGGTCCTCACGCTGATCGAAGGTCTCCGTCAGGGCATATTGCAGGAGCGGGAGCGTCCCCGGTTGATCACCGACTTCCTGCACAATCCGGGTTACCAGCCCCGGCTCCAGACTGGCCCCGACAATCTCAACAGGTCCGCAAATGGCCCGTTCTAATTCTTCGGGGGTCAGGGGCAGCACCACTTCGGTGGCTTCCCGCACGAGTTGGCCAAATTCGCTGTGCTGCAAAGGCCGGTCATAGAAATCCGCCCGCAGGGTGATCACCAAATGCAAGGGGCTGTGTTTATCCTGGATCGCGGCGGCCAGCATGGCCATAAAATGGCTGCGCTCCGCTGCATTTTCTACCAAGGTGAAAGTCTCTTCGAACTGATCAACCACGAGCAAAACCTGGCTTTCTTTTTCAGGTAAGGCGCGGCGCAAAACTTTGATAAATCCACGCGGGTCGGTGCTGAGCTGCGTGAGCAGATCATCTGGAGTTTGTATCGAGATCCGCAGCAAGGCAGTTTCTAACTCTTCCAAAGGATGCGCACCCGGTGTCATCTCCGCCACGAACCAGCGTTCTGAACCGGGGATGTCTCCGCGGCGGATGGCTGGGATCAGCCCGGCCTGGACCGCGCTGGACTTGCCGCTGCCGCTGGGACCGACCACAGCGAGGAAGCGCGGCGGATCATCCAGTTCTTGGTCCGGGGATAACCTGGCAACCAGGCGGGCCACCAGTTCGTCCCGCCCAAAGAAATCGGCGGCATCCGCTTCAGCGAAGGGGCGCAGACCTTTGTAGGGATTGCGGGAAACCAGGGGCAGGGTTGAAATTTCGGGTGGAGCCACACGCTCTGGCGTGAGTGCCAGCTTGAAATCCTGTGTCAGACTTTCGACATCCGGGTATCGTTGGGCGGGGTCTTTCTGGGTAGCTTTTTGGATGACGGCATCTACGGTTTCCGGTAGCTCGGGCCGGAAAACTGCCACAGAGGGCAGCGCTTCGGTGAGATGTTTTTGTACCAGTGCTTCCCCCTCTAGCCCAGGAAAGGGATGTGCGCCGCAGAGCAGTTCAAAGAGCACCACGCCCAGGCTGTAAATATCTGCCCGTGGCGTTGCGGCTAACCCGCGGGCTGTTTCGGGGGAGGTGTACCCCAGCGAGCCGGTAGAACTGTCCGCCGGATCGGCGTGAGCTTCGGGTGTCAACTGCACCAGCGGCCCGGTTAAGATGGCGATTCCAAAATCCGTGAGATACGCATTGCCCCCTTCATCGAGCAAGATATTCGCGGGTTTGATATCGCAGTGCACCACGCCCTGCTGGTGCGCCAGCGCCAGGGCGCTGCTAATTTGCTCGACCAACTGGACGGCCTTTGCTGGTTTCCACGGGCCAAGTTCCAAAGCCGTTTGCAAACTTCCCGCTCTTAACCACCGCATCACCAAATAGGCCCCGCTGGGGTCGCGCCAGTAATCGTAAAGCGGCACAATATGGGGATGCTCCAGCCGGGCGACCAGTTGGGCTTCGACTTCGAAACGGCGGATGAAATCGGGGTGGTTGGCAAACTGGGGCAGGATGACCTTGAGTGCCACATCGCGGCCGATGACGGGCTGATAGGCTTTGTAGACCGCGCCGGTATGCCCGCTGCCCAGATGCTCGCGGATTTCAAAGCCGCGCAGCGTACCTTCCTGCAGAGGGGCTGCTGATTTTTGGAGGTCTTCGCCGCGGATGATCTCAAACAGGGCCGTGGTCGCGCGCGATGGATGGGTGCCGAGTTCAATATCCAGCACGCGTGAGCAGCGTTGGTAAACGCGTAATGCTTCGGCGCGCTGGCCGGATTTGGAGAGCAGTTCCATCAACTGGCGGTAGGCGTGCTCCCTGACAGGATCCACTTTGATTTGCTGTTCTGCATAGGCACGGGCCTGTTCGAAGTCTCCCTTTTGGATGCAGATATCTGTTAATTGTTCGAGCGCTTCTAAAACTTTTTGCCTGTAAGTTGCCCGGTTGGCGGCCACCCAATCTTCAAACAAGTTGCTGTCTTCGAGATAAAAATCCGCTAAGAAATCACCGCGATAGAGGTTGACAATCTGCTCCAGAGCCTGAACACAATGCTCACAACTTCCCAGATACAAGTGGTCATGGACTTGGGAAGATTGCCACAGTTGATCGAGTTGCTGAGTATCGACTTGTACCGCGGCTTCTGGGTTGATTTGTACCGTATGGCGATCTGCGAGCAGCAAGGGGACCGTTGCATCACCTTCAGTTGTCGTCACTTCACCGAAAGTCTGGCGCAACGCGTATAGCACCTGGCGCAGATTGTGGCGCGCCGATTTTTCCGGCATCCCGGGCCAGAGCAGGGTGAACAGGCTTTCGCGGCGGTGCGTGGTTTCCCGTTCTACGGCCAGATACACCAGCAGTGCTTCAGCTTTGCGGGAAGGGAAATTGGAGATTAAACGATTGTTTTCCTTAAAAGTAAGATCACCCAACATTGTGATAGATATGCCAGCACTCATGTTTTGACCCTCCATCAAAAATGAACCTCGAAATCGGATGATTTCGGCTGTGCTTAAATTTTCAGGTTTGTGTGCCTGCTGCGATGTCCCACCCAAGGATGATTGTTGTAGCGTTTAGGGGATGCAATAATGATTGTTTTACTGATTATAACGGAATTTTTGTGAAAAAAAATTCAATACTGACGGTTTAATGACGGAAGCCGTCAGTTAATTGATGACGAGATGACAGGGCCATGACGCCCCTCACCGACACTGTGAATAGGCAAATTCATAGTGTGAGGTGAGAAAATGGCGAAGAAAATCTTATTCAGTGGTCTGATCATTCTGGGGGTGGCGGTTTCTCTTTTCTTTCTGGTGAATGCGGGGAGCGCGTCTTCGGATGAGGTTCTCCAATCCCACGCTCAAATTTCCCGGCCCAGGTTGTCTATTCGAAGCGCATCTGGGAAAGTGTATGAATTCCAAACGCAAAATGGCCGAATCCGCTATGGGTCTGATCCTGAGAAATTTAAAATTCCACACCTAACCCTTTTTAGCAACGCCAGTTTGGCCGATCGTGCCCAACGCACGCTGAATATTGAAATCAGCGGCATCCAACTCCCCTCACCAGGCGCAACCGTCTCCCTGCTGGTTGAGACCCAACACGGGGACCCGGATTTTGGCAGCCATCAAGGGGAACGCATCGCGGTCTGGCAGGAATTCACCTGGGTAACCGGAAATAAAGTTACTCTCCGGCATACATTCAGTGAATCCGTCATCCGCAATGGCATCCGTATCCCAACCCCAAGCGGCTATTTCCGCTATCAAATCCGCTTCGAAGCCCATAATGCGCAACTATACACCTTCGAGAAAGATTACGCTTTTTTGATGGAAAATCAGTGGGTGGCGACCTTGCCGGATGTACCGGAAACCTCCCCCGGTGCTGCGCCGGATGAATTGGTGATCTACTACGCCGATATGACCCCCTTCCAAAAAAGCATTCACGATCCGGCCACCTGGGTGGCGCGCCGGGATGTCAGGGGTTATGTGGGACGCGAGCTTTTGCCCGCATTTGTGGAGGCTTTTCGCTTGCAAAGTGCCGGTTGGGGTTTCCCCTGGCACACCGCCTGGACCAGTAGGCGAAGTGGCTCCGATGCCGAGCGCATCAGCGTGGCGCTGACCGACGGACACACCTGGTATCACGGAGAAGCTTACTCCAGAGGTAGTTCGCGCATTTCCATCAATGTAACGGGCAGCGAGAATTACAACTACGATACCCTGACAGATGGCCTGCTGAGCACCTTCCACCACGAGTTATTTCACAACCAGCAGCGCAGCCTGAACCAGCATTACGGCGGAGATGGATGGATTGGCGGCAAAAATGAGCAATGGCAGTTTATTGCGGAGGGAACCGCGGTCCTGGCTTCGGCAGTGGCGCAGCCCAAAATCCAGTTTGCGGCGGAGGCCAGGGAACGGGCTTATATGACCAACGCCAACCTGTACCTGGGGGGTGAGAGCATGCGCAGCGATATCGGCCGCGATTTCAATGAGATCAGCCCCTACCATGCGGCCTTATACTGGCGTTTTCTGTATGAGGCGTGCGGTGGTATGGCGGCGGGTAGGGAAAATCCCGCCCAAGGTATGCAGATCATCCGGCGAGTCTTGACCCGCCTGTACCAAACCCCAGAAGGAGAAGCCGGATGGCCGCGCATCATGGATCAGGCGTTGAGTGGGTCGGCTTGCCCTTTCCAGACCTACACAGAGAGTTTGGATGCCTTTGCACAGGCGATTGATTCCCTGCGTTTTGACAACAGACGTTGCCAAAGTCCTGGATTGCCAGAAGGCTGTGGATTTTACGATCCGCACAATCTTTACAACGATCCACCTGCAAATGTTCTTGCCCTGATGGCGGGTTTGCCTTAAAAAAACAGATCCCCCAATTTCGCTTGGAAATCGGGGGATCTAAAATTTCTTGAATTTTTTTGGTTACTCCATCAACGCCCTAATGGCCGCATCCAGCGGATTGTCCAAGGTCGATTCCTGGGCAATGATCCAATCGATGACGGGCTGGCGCCAATTGATAGCGGTATCGTAAGCGTCGGGGTCAAACTCTGCGATGCGGTAATCGTCGCCGCCAACGTAGAGATAATCAGTCACCAGTAAATTGTAGGTCGCATTGGGGTCGAGGGGTTGGCCGCTTTCCTTGAGAATCCACTGACCACCTTGCAAGGTTAAGCCGCCAATTGCAGGAAGGTAATCGCCAAACTCGAGCACCTGTTCCAGTTCCGCGCCCGTCAGGGCCACATCGATGAGCACGTTATCAAAAGGCATCACGCTGATGATGGACGAGAAAGTCACCTCACCCGCGGGGATACGGTCGCGCATCCCACCCCAGTTGGTGATGGCCACATCTGCGGGATAGCCCCACAACCAGCTTTCGGTGATCAAGGCGGCCATTTCATCACTCTTTTGTTCGATCTCATTTTCCAGATAGCCGATGGTAACGTTTAGCTCTTCATCGGTGAGTGCTTGCCAGTGGTTTACGATTTCGGCAACTTGCGGATGGGGTGTGCCACCAGCATTATTGGCCGTTCCAGAATCAAGCACATTAACTTCATCTGTAGACGGGTGGACCTCAAAAGTGGCATAGGCATAACTGCGCAAATTCGAGCCGCCGCCCAGCAGCACTGCATCTCCAGATTGGTTACTGAACTTCTCGTGGCAGTGACCGCCACCGAACAGATCAATCTCCAAATCTTTGACGGCGACCGCGAGGCTATTGAGCTGACTCCTGCAAATATGGCTGGAGACAAAAATTAGATCAACCTTCTCAGCCCTTAGCTCAGGTAAATATTCTCTTAATGTTTCTTCATAATCGATAAAGTCGAAACCTGCTACGTTGACGGGATTGGTCACGCTCGGGGTATCTTGATACGCAAGCCCAATAATGCCAATTTGCAATCCTGCAGTCTCGATGATGGTGTAAGGATGAATGCCCAAATCCGTGGGAATATCGCCGCTATCTTTGTGCCGGATATTGGCACCCAGGTACGCAAATTCTGCTTGCCCGGTGCGGGCCGCTAATCCATCCAGGCCAAAGTCGAACTCATGGTTGCCCACGGCGGCAGCCGCGTAGCCCATGGTGTTCATCGCTTCGACCATGCTTTCACCTTCGAACCAGGTAGAGATGGCCGGTCCGGTCCAGTTGTCGCCGCCGGAGAGCGGCAGCACGGCATCGCTGTCAGGGAATTCAGTCGTCCACAGGCCAGCCAGTTCGGCGGCACCCTGGCCTTCTTCTTCGCCCGCCATCCAGCCATGTTCGTCGTTGGTGTAGACGATTGTCAGGGTCACGGTATCAGGGGTTGGCGCGGATTCAGTGGGTTGAGATTCGCCCTCGGGAACGGGAGCCTCTTCAATTTCAGGTGTAGGACTCATTTCTGGGAAGGGGGAATCCTTCGGAGTGCAGGCGGTTAAAGCAATCAAGAAAATAGGGCCCAAGTAAATCAAAGCAAAAATGGAACGCAGATCAACGCGGATTTCACGGATTTTTAAATTTTTCATCCGTGTTCTTCCGCGAAATCCATATCCAATTTTATAAGTGGTTGGGCGCATCAAAAAACGTGAAATCTTTTTCATGATTTCTAACTCCATCTCAAGGATACCTGTCAGTTGCGAGAGGTTGTGAATTGTACTATACTCAAGGGATCTTTCATAACTGTGGAGGGTAGTTTGAACCCGATCAATGCTGCTGACGTTCGAATGACTGATGAATTCTGGGGGCCACGTTTGCAAATTAACGCTGATAAAGCGATATTTCACCAGTGGGAACAACTAGAGAAAACCGGCTGTATTGAAAATTTTCGCTTGATAGCGGATGCTAAAGCAGGTATCCGTGAAGGCTATTTCTTTGCTGATTCGGACGCGTTCAAATGGCTGGATGCTGCCGCCCGAGTGTATGCGATTTATCCTTCGGCGAAGCTCAAAAGCCTGATGGATAATTTTATCGCGTTGATTGGAAAGACACAGGAAGCGGATGGTTATATCTACACGTACAATCAATATCACTTCCCGGATATGCGGTGGATCAATTTGCAAATCGAGCACGAGCTTTATTGTCATGGGCATTTGATCGAAGCAGGTGTTTCGCATTTTGAAGCCACGGGGCAACGCGCTTTGCTGGAGATTTGCACCAAAGCTGCTGATTTGCTGGTGGATGAGTTTATAAATACTGGCCCGGAGGGCACGCCCGGCCACGAAGAAATTGAGATAGCTCTGATTCGTTTGTGTCAGGTAACCGATGATGACCGATACCTGAAGTTGGCTGAGCATTTTATCGAACAGCGCGGGCGTATCAAGGGCTTTTTCGGTCATATCATGCGCCAAAATAAAAGCGTTGTCGAGCGCAGCGAGACTGTAAGCCAACACCATACGGCATACCTCACTGAACACCCCGAACATGCAGAGAACTTCCAACTGCCGCCAGATAATACATCGGTTAAGCCCTCAGCAGGGCTGCTGCGTTTCTATGCCAGTACGGCCACCGGTAAATATTTTCAGCAGCATAAACCGATTCGGGAGCAAACAGTTCCGGTGGGGCATTCAGTGCGTTTCACCTATCTGGAAACTGCAGCTGCGATGCTTTATCAACACCAAAAAGATGAAACGCTGCTCAAAGCCCTTCAGCAAGCCTGGGAGCATATGGTGGCGCGGCGTATGTACGTGACCGGGGGGCTTGGTTCGTTGCCCAATATCGAGGGCTTTGGCCGGGATTATGAACTTGATCCTGAATATTCCTACTCAGAAACCTGCGCCGCTTTAGGAAATATTTTCTGGAATTGGGAAATGTCGCGGATCACCGGGGAGGCCAAATATGCTGACCTTACTGAGTGGCAGCTTTATAATGCTGCCGCTGTGGGCCTTGGTCAGGATGGCGTTTCATATCTCTATAATAATCCACTGTATTGCGAGGGCGGTTTGACCCGACAAGCCTGGTTCAAGTGTCCGTGCTGCCCATCGAATATCTCGCGAGTTTGGGGGGATTTGGGAAAATATTTATATTCATTTGGTGAAAATGAGCTTTGGGTGCATCAATATATTGGGAATGAAGTGATTAGGGATCAGGGATTAGGAATCAGTATGACGGCGGGGCTGCCTTGGGATGGGAAAGTGAATTTGACGCTTGATCCCGAAGAGACAGCTGAATTCACAGTTTACTGCCGCGTTCCCAGTTGGGCCAGCGGGTTCACTTTGAGGGTGAATAATCAACCCATGGATGATACCTTTCCCCCGAATCCTGAATCCTTTAACGCCTTCACCAGCTCCGGCTACGATCCTCGCGAAAGTTGGTATTTGCCCATAAAAAGGATCTGGAACCCTGGCGATGTTCTTGAACTAGATTTTGAGATGGCGATCAATTTACGAGCGACGCATCATAGGGTTAAATCTACCCAAGGGAAAATTGCAGTCACCTGTGGTCCGTTGGTCTATTGTTTGGAAAGCGTGGATAATCCCACGCTCAATATTTTTGCCGCAGAACTAGACCCCGCAACTTTTAACAACTGCCTTTGTTAAAGACCTGTTTGGCGGCATCACTATTCTCAGAGGACAGACCCGCGAAGGACAACCGCTAACATTTATCCCTTATTATCTATGGGCTAACCGTGGCGAATCCAAGATGACAGTGTATGTCAATATTTAATTTTGGAGAGCAAAGATGAGTAGCTGGCAACCCGTCCCTGGACATATTCAGAACTCGCTGGGCGGAAGATATCACACCTGAAACTGTATGGCAAGAATATCCCCGTCCGCAGATGGTGCGCGCGAAATGGCAAAATCTCAATGGCTTGTGGGAATATGCCCTCACGCCAAGAAACCGAGTTTTTGCCAAAAACTCGGTTTCTGATTGGGAGCCAGAAGGTGAAATCTTAGTACCCTTTGCCATTGAGTCCGCTTTCAGTGGTGTGTAAACGTACTTTACAGCCGGAAGAAACGCTGTGGTACCGCCGAAGCTTTACAGTTCCGGATGACTGGTCTGGTCAACGTGTGCTGCTGCATTTTGGCGCAGTGGATTGGGAATGCAAGGTGTGGGTCAATGGTGTGGAGGTTGGGCGGCACCGCGGCGGTTATCTGCCATTTTATTTTGACATCACGAACCAATTAATGGATGGCGAAAATGAACTTCGGGTATCGGTCGGTGACCCAACCGACCAAAGTTGGATCGCGCGTGGTAAGCAGGTACTCAATCCGAAGGGTATCTGGTATACGGCGGTCTCGGGCATCTGGCAAACGGTCTGGTTAGAACCGGTGCCGCAGACATCTATACGAGGCGTGAAACTCACCCCCGAAATCGATACGGAAACGCTAAAGGTTTTGGTAACACTCGATGGAGAACTAGATGACTCCCAGGTTCAAATTACCGCGCTGGACGCGGGAATTCAAATCGGAGCTGTCTCCGGCCGGGCACGGGAACCACTCGAAATTTCAGTACCGAACCCCCGATTTTGGAGTCCCAATTCTCCTCACCTGTACGACCTCCAGGTTGATGTGCGCCAACAAGGCCAAACCATCGATAGCGTAAAAAGTTATTTCGGCATGCGAAAATTTGACCTGCAGCTTGATGCGCAAGGTTGTTTACGTTTGTGCCTCAATAACCAGCCCCTTTTCCATTATGGTCCGCTGGACCAGGGTTACTGGCCTGATGGCTTGCACACGCCGCCCAGCGAGGCTGCGATGCGGTACGATGTCGAGTTCACGAAGGAGATCGGCTGCAATATGCTGCGCAAGCATATTAAGATAGAACCAGCCCGTTTTTATTATGATTGTGACCGGCTGGGGATGATCGTCTGGCAGGATATGCCCAATGGCGGTAAGCCGGTGGGTGGCGTGATCTCGTTTCTGGCGATTATGTTTGGGCGTTTCTCTCAACGGGATGACCGCTGGTATAGCCGCTATGGGCGCGGCGAACAGGAATCCCGAGATGATTACTGGCGTGAACTGCGTGAGATGGTTGATCACCTGTACAATTTTGCCTGTATCGGGATGTGGGTGCCCTTCAACGAAGCCTGGGGCCAATTTGATGCTAACGCTGTGGCAGATTGGCTGCGGGATTATGATCCAACGCGGCCAGTGGATCATGCTTCGGGTTGGTTCGACCAGGGTGGCGGAGATTTTCGCAGTATTCACACCTATTTCAAAGCTCTGGCTCCTGAAGACCCTGAAGCTAATCGAGGCGTAATCCTCTCAGAATTTGGCGGTTATGCTCTTAAATTAGATGGGCACGTTTGGGATCCGGATACCGAGTTTGGCTACAAAAAATGTGACTCAACAGAAGCGTTAACCGAAGCATATTTGGATTTAATTGAAGCTCAACTCAAACCATGGATCAAGCGTGGTCTTTCGGGTGCGGTCTATACCCAGACCACTGATGTCGAAATCGAAATAAATGGTTACTTGACCTATGATCGAAAGGTTGAAAAAATGGATCGACAGAAAATAAAACATGTTCATCGAGAATTATTCGAGACGGGGTAACTGCTAGAGAATAAGGAAAATAAAAATTTTTAACTTTGCTCTTTGCGGCGTGAAAGCAGGTTCTAATATGAATTCAATAGATACCAAAGGCCATCAAAAAAAATCAAAAGATCAACTCATCGATGAAATTGTCGGTTTGGAGGAGAAATTGACTTTGCTGGAATTCGCTCAAACTGAAAATCTGCAAACCATAGAACGCCTGCGTGAGGATGTGGAAAAATATCGGTTACTTTTGGATGAATCAAGTGATCCAATATTTATGTTTTATCGCGAAGGCCGTTACCGCTATGTCAACAAAGCTTTTGCAGATGGAGTTGGTAAACACATCGATGAGATTATTGAGCACTCCATTTGGGATGTTTTCCCACCGGATGAAGCTGAAAAACGTTTTGCAGTGGTTAAATGGGTGTTCGAGAATGCTGAAACCAGGGTGATCGAAGTGCGGGTCCCGCGGTCGGATAGCGATAGATATTATTTGACCACGGTCAAGCCCATTTTGAGTGAGCAAGGGGAAGTGGCTTACGCGGTCTGTATATCGAAAGAAATTACAGAACGTAAACGAATGGAGCAAGAACTTCGATATTTGAGCACCCACGATATTTTAACTGGGCTCTATAATCGAAATTTCTTCGATTCCGAAATTGCCCGCCTGCAGCTGAGCCGGCTCTTCCCCATTGGGATTGCCATTGTCGATATGAATAATCTCAAAAAAGCAAATGACCGTTATGGGCATACCGCGGGTGATGAATTGATCCGTAAAGTAGCCCATGAGTTGCAGCAATCTTTTCGCGCGGGGGATATGATTGCTCGAATTGGAGGAGATGAGTTCGCGGTGATATTAATTCAAACAGATGACTTTGGCGCTCAATCTGCAGTGGAGCGTTTAAGGAAAAATGTGCAAAATCATAAAGATGTTTTGCTGAGTGTGTCTGTGGGTTTGGCGATTGCGAAAGAAGGCGACTATTTGCCCGCTGTAATGCGCCAGGCGGATGATCGCATGTATGCTGATAAGGTGCTCTATAAACAGAATTTGCTCGAGGCTGAACAGTCAAATGAAGAAGTGGACCTCGGATAATATCCCAAATTTAAGTGGCAAAACAGCGGTAGTAACTGGAGCCAATAGTGGGATAGGCTATTGGACGGCCTATTGGCTGGCGGTCAAAGGAGCCCGTGTGATATTAGCTTCCCGCGATCCTCAAAAAGCGGAAACTGCTGCCATTAGAATGGGAGATTTAATCCCCGAGTTGAAGCTGGATCGCATTCCCCTCGATTTAGCCAGCTTTAAATCGATACACAAGTTTTCAGCAACCTTTTCTGAGCGTTACTCAACCCTTGATATTCTCATCAACAACGCGGGTGTGATGGCAATCCCTTTTAGAACAACGGTAGACGGTTTTGAAATGCAATTTGGTACTAATCACTTAGGCCATTTTGCTCTGACAGGGTTATTAATGCCTCCGTTGCTAGCCGCTTCTGAAGGTCGAGTTGTGACCATCAGCAGTTTGGTGCATCGCCGAGGCAGTATGGACTTTGAAAATCTAAATGGTGAGAAAGATTATGATCCTTGGACCGCTTACCAGCAGAGCAAGGTCGCAAATTTGTTGTTCGCTTATGAATTGCAGCGTAAGTTGGAGGCGGCTCGAATACCTTTGAGCAGCATCGCTGCCCATCCTGGTTATTCGGCGACAAACCTACAATATGTGGGGCCAGAAATGGAGCAATCGACTTGGAATCAGTTTTATTGGAGATTCCTCAATACGGTTGTGGCTCAGAGTTCAGAGATGGGCGCACTGCCCTCTCTCTTTGCGGCTACAGATCAAGAAGTCGAAGGGGGTGATTTCATCGCTCCGGATGGTATGATGGAAATGCGCGGCCACCCGGTCAAATCTAGATCGAGTGTTGCCTCTTACAGCCGTGAAGACGCAGCGAAACTGTGGCAAATCTCAGAAGAACTTACAAGTGTACAATATTTTCTAACCACTTACCACTAACCAACTAACCACTATGACAAACCAATTATCCACAGACAAATTCGATCCCACTGAACACCCTCACCGTCGATACAATCCTTTGACTGGCGAATGGGTGCTGGTCTCCCCCCATCGCACCAAACGTCCCTGGCAAGGGCAGGTTGAAAAAACGCTTCCTGATAGCCCTCCAAGATATGATCCTAATTGTTATTTATGCCCGGGGAATGAGCGCGCTGGTGGTGTGAAAAATCTGCCGTATGAGAAAACATTTGTGTTTACAAATGATTTTGCTGCGTTGTTACCGGATACGCCCATTTCTACCGGTGCAAGCGAGCACGCTCTTTTCCAGATCCAGGCAGTGCGCGGCACGAGCCGGGTTATATGCTTCTCACCCCGCCATGATTTAACGCTCCCTGAGATGGAGATTTCCGAAATTTGTCAGGTTGTTGATACCTGGGCAGATCAAATTACCGAGTTGAGTCAAAAATATCTTTGGGTGCAGGTTTTTGAGAATAAAGGTGCGGTGATGGGATGCTCGAATCCACATCCGCACGGACAGATTTGGGGTGGGGATTTTCTACCCAATGAACCAGCTAAAGAAGACGTTCGTCAACGCGAATATTATCAACAAACGGGGCACAATTTATTGATGGATTATCTCGACTTGGAGATGAAAAGCGGTGAACGCATCGTGGTTGAGAACAACCATTGGCTGGCTGTCATTCCGTATTGGGCTTTTTGGCCGTTCGAAATCATACTGCTCCCAAAACGCTCCGTTCAGCGTTTGCCTGATTTAGAGGGCGAAGAGCGACAATCTCTTGCTGAAATTCTTAAACGCTTGTTGACGAAATATGATAACCTGTTCGAGACTTCATTCCCGTATTCAATGGGCTGGCATGGTGCGCCGGGATGGGATGATGCTCCGCATTGGCAATTGCACGCTCACTTTTACCCTCCCTTGCTGCGTTCAGCAACTGTAAAGAAATTTATGGTTGGTTATGAGATGATGGCTGAAGCTCAGCGGGATATCACAGCTGAGCAGGCTGCTCAACGCTTGCGAGCATTATCAAATTCACATTACAAACACCAAGCTGAGTAATTAAAGAATACAAGCCCTCAGTGTTAAGATCAAGCCTGAGGGCTTCTTTAATAATTTGAAGTCAGTGATCAATTAGCGGTTCAGACTTTGACTGGGTAACACATGTGCCCAGCCCGCGCCGTTACAAACGGGGCAGCGATCCATATATTCGCCAACCGAACCTTTACCACTGCACTCAGGGCAATTACGAGGGGGTTGAGCAACCATCACACTCCCTAATCCCTGGCACATATGGCAAACATCACCATATTCTCCCCATCGACCATTCCCCTCACACCAATTACATGTTTCTGGAGCATATTGAATAATGGGCATTACCATAACGAATTACCTCCAACTCGGATTGGCGAAACTTTACTCTTTGGATTTTATCATTATACAACCTGGTTTCCTGAATAGCAAATGATTTTGGATACGGGGTTAGGGCAATCGCATGTTCGTATTTACTCTAGAAAAACATCAAATTTCCTGAAAGGAACCAGCATTTTCGGGTAGAAATTCGGAACAAAGCTCCAAAAGCGAATGAGAAAATGAATGGATTTGGGATGTAACAAGCTGATCAGGCGAGTTTTTTGCCCAAAACCCATCAAAATCTCAAAACTCTATCGCTACATGCAATCGCCCTATTGGATAAGGTGATCGCTCTAATTCGGATGACCGATGAGTGCTGAAAAGTTAATCATTGTACCCGGATGATCATTTATTAATAATAGGCAGGAAAATCAACGGAGCCAGGATGTTTAGATCTGCTGTCCAGAGTTTTGCGTTTGTACCATTTGAACTGGTTACCAACCAATTTTTCTCCGGCCAATAGGCAAGTGAGATCAATTGTTCATTTGTACGAGTAATTTCCTGCCAGGTTTCCAAATTGTATGTGCGCAGGATCACGCGCTCATTTGAGTTTTGATCTTGTGCAATCAAATACAAATATCCCCCGGCTGTAACCAGTATATTGTAATCAGAATAAGCCGGCCGGTCAGCATAGCCAGTGCTAAAAAGATAGTCTGATGGCAGCGAATGGGAGGTGATATTATCCGCTTCGTCGATAGCGAAGATGCTGGTGCGGTTGAAATTGGCAGCAATTATTTTCCCATTGAATATGGTCATATGACTGCGGCGGACTTTGTGAATTAAGTCGGGGAAAGCATTCCAGGATGTGCCGCCATCTGAGCTTGTTGATAAGCTCAAAGGTCCGGTTAATTCATCATTGTGGCTGGCATAAAGATTGCCATGATAACCGATGATATCGTAAGCGCGATAGTTTCCGAGATCAGCCAATTTTGTCCAGGTGGCACCATTATTGATACTTTTAAATATTTGACCCAGACAACTTACACCATAATTACATTCTGAAGGGTAAGAGCCATCGTGGTTACTTGCTGCAGCAAATAATCGATAACCCTCTTTCCATAACCCCCAAGTGTGGAAAGTATACAAAAGGCCGTGTTCTACATCGCGGTATTTAGTGAACGATTCCGTAATTGGATCGTAGGTGTAATGATTTCCCGTATCCCAATTATTACCTGCCGTGATTACATCGTGGGGATCTGTGCCAGCGATATGGATTTGGGTTCCATCCCAAAGCATTTCATGAATACCCTGTTCATCAAAATGCCCAACCCCCGATATTTGTGTCCCATCAAATTTTGCGAAATACGCCCCATCACCATCATTTTCGGCGGGTCGATATGAACCTAATCCAATCTAGAGATCGTTACCGACCGGTTGAATAACATATGCGCCAAAATAAGTATCGCTGGCGGTTAACCTCGATTGCGCGTTGTACCATTCCAATAAAGTGCTGTTGAGATCTAAATCAATTTCTTCGAGTTGGATAAGGTTGTCTGAAAGAGGTTGAGCCAAAACAGGTATTAGAATTCCACTGAAAACCAAAACCATGATCGCGATTTTGAAAAATATGCGAATCATCTTTGTTTTCTGGAATTGCTACTTGTCTAATTCTAGATAAATACGTTTGTTGATCTTGCCCTTACTCTTGTAATCAACCACGCGGATGTGGCCGACCTCCGAGGTGTTACGGACATGGGTTCCACCGTCGGCTTGCAAGTCGAGACCCTCGATTTCGACTACGCGTACTTTTTTGATTCCTGGAGGGAGCAAGTTAATCTTGGTGCGGATCAGATCAGGGATTTGAAAGGCCTCATCTCGGGGTAATTCGCGCCAGCTTACCGGCCGGGCATTGGTTACCTCGGCGTTGATATTGGCGTTGATCTCGTCGACCAGTTCACGCTGCATGGTTTCGAATTCGAAATCCATACGCCCTTTTAATGCTTCCATATTCCCGCCGGTAACTGAAGCGCCATAATCCCGGAAGATCACGCCGCACAGAATGTGCATGGCTGTATGGGTGCGCATGAGCTGATAACGGTGCTCCCAATCAATTTGCCCTTGAACCTGAGCGCCCATCTCGGGTAAGCGATCACCTTCAATCAAGTGAACGAGTTTCCCCCCGATTTTTTTAACGCGTTTTACCTTGACGATTTGATCCCCAAAAGAAAGGGTCCCAAAATCAGGGAGCTGCCCGCCTCCCCCTGGAAAGAAAGCAGTTTGATCGAGTACTACACCATGGTTGTCTTTATCGACATCGAGGATGGTTGCTTCAAAAGTTTGAACATAGCTGTCATCTTGGTAAAGAAGTACGGTCATATAGATCTCTCCTAAAGAATGCTGCAGACCTAATCAGTATAGCGTTAGTTAGGCCGTGTTGATAATTGGGAATTTCTCTCTAGAAATGAGCAATCCCCAATTTGATCAATTTCTCTGGAATATTATTGAAGTGTCAACACTACCTAGTGCAGTTGGGCAAAATTACGCGACTGGTTTATTCAAGTTGTTGCCCAACTGCTCAAAGTGTTGCGGATGAACTTCATAACCAGCTGCGAACTTCTGCTCCGCAACACTAGTTTGCTTGTGAAGCGGCTTGAGAATCCTGGGCGTTTTTTCGGGCAGAGGCTGAAATTTTCTTTCCTGAAGTGTTTTCCGATTTTCGAAGTTGTATTTCTTGTCCATAGATTTTGCGTTCCATGCGTTTGCGCAAATCTATAGCTCGTCGACGTGCCCCTTCTTCGCCATATTTGCTCACTGAAAAGGATGTACCACGTACCTCACCAGGTTCAGGACTCCAGGTAACTGCATAAATATACCCAAAGTTCGGTAATGGTTTGCCATTTTTGTCTTCGGCGCCGGTCCATTTCTTGACGCGATTAACGCCGACATAACTGTGTTGTTGCCTGGGAAGGATGCCACGACCATCCGGTCTGTTCGTGGTTTACCCAACTCCCGTTCTTTCTGATTCCGCCATTTAATGGCAGATTCTAAAGCAAGACTTTTTCCACCATAAACCCCATCTGAAAAAAACTTAGTGTGGTTTTGTTTGTTAAACTTCACGCGCATATACCAACCATTTGCTTTTTGGATCAATACGCGAAATACTTTTATAGCCACTTGTAGCCATGGGAACTCCTTTTGCCTGATGGTTTATCTGATTTTTGGCAATCGCCGATTGAACCGGCTTCGGTCCCTCCCCCCTGAGTCTCTAACCTCCCCCCTTCCCTATTTTGGCACAGCTAAGAAAAATGGGACGCGTGTGAGATGGTAATTGCTCATAACGAATCGGGATGAGCAGAGTAGATAGAGATGATTTACGCCTGAATTATCGGTATTTTACCAGGAATACTCTAAAAGTAGGCCGCTTTGGAGCGATGTTAAGCAGATTCTAAAAATTGAAATTGTTGCCATTTGCAGCATCCTGGGATAAGATTGCCCAAGATAAATTTCCCGGAGAATCATCATAATGAAACGCCTTCTACACCGAACCCGAATATTTTTAATCATCTCATTATTTATGATGTTAGCAATTGGGTGTGGAACCTCTGCTCCTTTAAATCCAACTGTAACTGAATTACCGATTGCAACTACAACTGATTTTCCCCCAACGACTACCAATACCCTTATTCCCCCAACTGAAACTTCGACCCCGGTGCCTACGGAGACCCCATCTCCTACCCCTTCGTTGACGCCCTCTGGTACCGCGAGCCCCACCGAAGTCCCACCAATGGCGGTCATCTATGCATCTTCTGTTTGTCGTCATGGACCCGGAGTAGCATTCACTGTTCACACTTATTTTTCTGAAAATTCTTCTGCATTTGTACTCGGGCAAATAGAAGACGGCTCCTGGTTGTTGGTAGAACCTGCCGATCTCGGGGAATTTTGTTGGATTTTTACAGAAATTGTTAATCTTGATCGAGAGATATCGAGGGTGCCGGTTCAAACACCACCACCTTTTCCAACGCCCGCCCCTGTTCCTACCAAAACTGAGGAGGAACTCGCCTTAGGACCAAAATTCTTTTTGCTTATCCCCGATAACGGCGGCCCATTTGCTTGTGGAGATGGCCTGGCTTATTTTTATTCCTATCAGAAAACCCACTCCAGTGAAGAAGATATAGAAGTTGCTCTAAATGCCCTATTCTCTGTAAAAACAAAATTTGTCGGCGCCTATTACAATCCAATCTACCAATCGAGTTTGAGAGTGAAAGATGTTGAATTTGAAAACGGAAGGCCAACGATCCGATTAGGTGGAAATTTTGTGAAACCAAAAACAAAATGTGAGGCCGAACGCATTCGCCTCATTGTTTGGAAAACTGCCAGCCAATTTTCAAGTGTAACTTCACGCCCAATTATTTATGTCGGCGACGCGCTTTTAGGAGATTTGCTTCAAGCCGTCCAAGACAAGTGAAATATGGAAATCAATTTGATTGTTAGAGAGTTATATCCGAACATTGATTTAACTGAACAATAAGGAATTCAAATGGAAGATGTGCAAAGGTTCGTCAATCAAGTCATTGAAAATGTAGAAAAAGTGATCATAGGAAAGCGGGATGCCATTGAGATGGTGCTGGTGGCTTTGCTTTGTGAAGGGCATGTGCTTTTGGAGGATGTCCCCGGCTCAGGAAAAACTATGCTGGCCCGTTCAGTAGCAACCAGCTTGGGGATCAGTTTTAAACGGGTGCAGTGTACGCCTGATTTAATGCCCAATGATGTCACCGGTGTTTCAATTTTCAACCAAAAGTCCAGCGAGTTTGAATTTTTGAAGGGGCCCGTATTCGTCAATATTTTACTGGCTGACGAAATCAACCGGGCGACCCCGCGGACACAAGCTGCACTTTTAGAGGCCATGCAAGAACAACAGGTTACGGTTGATGGCAATACCCGTGAACTGCCGCGTCCTTTCCTGGTTTTAGCAACCCAAAACCCTATTGAATATGAAGGCACATTTCCACTGCCCGAAGCTCAATTAGACCGTTTTTTGATGCGGCTTTCGTTGGGGTATCCGAAACCAGAGGAAGAACGCCAAATTTTAGTTAATTTATGGCGCGAACATCCCATTACGCAATTAGAAAAAGTTGTCGATGGCTCAGAATTACTTGCGCTCCAGAAAAATGTTTGGGATGTTCATGTCGACGAATCCCTGCAGGAATATATTGTTGCTCTCGTTGATGCCACCCGAACCCATCCTGATTTAGCATTGGGTGTCAGCCCCCGTGGTTCACTGGCTTTGTTTAAGGCTGCTCAAGCCTTAGCTGCTGTGCGCGGACGTGATCATGTCCGCCCCGATGAAATCAAATATTTAATGCCCGTTACCTTAACGCATCGCCTGATTGTAAAACCCGAAGCAGAGTTGCGCGGCCGCGCAGCCCATAATATTATCACCGATATACTCAAAGATACGCCTCTCGATTTAGGCGAAGTTGAGAACGTGTAATGTTCCCGAAGGTCAATTAGCCGCCCACTATGAGTGGTGATTATCTACCTCTTCTGATATTCTTGATTTTTGTCGCGGCTTTTTTGCGCGATGATTTCGCTTTCACTTTAGTTTATCTCCTGGTCGGCGTTTTTCTGGTCGGTGCTTGGTGGACTTGTCGGGCAATTTCAGGGGTCACCTTCAAACGCAGATTTTATAATCGAGCATTTCTGGGGGAGAAAATTAAAATTGAACTAGAAATCAACAATTCGAAATGGCTGCCAATCCCGTGGCTCCGTATTCGTGAGGGTCTTCCGATTCAACTTAGTGGTCCAGATTCTTTCAATCGAGTGCTCACGTTGACTCCTCGAGCCGTGGAGAAATTTGAGTATACGTTGGAAGCCCGCAAGCGCGGCTATTATCCGATTGGACCTCTTTTCATTTCTACAGGAGACTTGATGGGATTAGGCGGCAGTGAATTGCTAAATGAGAGTGAAGTTGAATATCTAACTGTCTACCCCCAAATTGTGCCTCTTTCCCAATTAACATTTCCATCCCATTCCCCATTAGGTACCTTGCGTCATACCCAACCGATATTTGAAGACCCCACTCGCGTGATGGGTAAGCGTGATTATGTTGCTGGTGACTCTCTGCGGCGGATTGATTGGAAATCCACAGCCACTACCGGACGTATGCAGGTTAAAATTTTTGAACCCTCTATTGCGTTAGAATCCACCATCTTCATAAATTTGGATGCCCCTAATTATTATTACAGAACTCGGATTGATGCTACCGAATTGGCGATCGTGATTGCAGCCTCGGTTGCAAATTGGATCACTGAAAAAGGACAGACAGTCGGCCTGTACACAAATGGCGAAGACCCCCTTGGTATTGATGGCAAAACACAATTTCTTCCCCCGCGAGGTGGTAAAGGGAATTTGATACGAGTGCTGGAAACTCTCGCCCGCATCCGCACGATTGATAGCGCCTCCTCAGGTAGGGTAATTAATTTTGCACAACAAATTCAAAACCAACGAGTTCATCTGCCTTGGGGCACCACGCTAATCGTCATCGCCGGCTCCATTGATGATGATCTCCTGGATGAACTCCACCAGGCCCGGCGCGCAGGACAGAATGCCGTTATCATCATCCCCGGACGAGCGGTAGGAGTCAAAGAAACCAAAGCTCGTGCAGGGTATTTTGGTATACCTGTGATCCCGATTGCTAACCAGGATGATTTAGAGCGCTGGGGGCGTGGCCGAATGGTGTCACCATGATGGATAAACATGCTGCATATGTTGAAAGCTCGCGGTTCAATGAGCGCACTCATCGCGCGGTCAGTGCTGCATTAATCAGCTTGATGATGGCTTCTGCTGGGATCACTGTTGCCCAATTTGGTCATCAAATCTCGCCCGATTGGAATGGATGGTATCTTTCGGTAATTGGTTTGTTAATTGCTCTGGAGCGTTTCTACAGCCACCGGGCGCTTACGAAACTGTCTAATTTTTCACGTGAATGGTTTGTGCTTGTCAGTACGCAGTGGGTTGTCAATTTGATGGTCATCAAGTTGATCGTGACCCTTTCAAATGGTCTAAATGCGCTGCTGGATGAAATTCCCCTCTGGCAAAAATCTTTTTGGGAGACATTTTTTGAACCTGCCTACATAATAGCCATAATTTTTGCGATCCTGGTCTGGATTCTGGTGGGAATTCTTGCAGAACTTTTGGATGCGATGGGTCTCGATTCCGCCCTCATTGCGCGTGAGGTATTAGCCAGCGTTTCCCAAGAACAAGGTCCTCCTCGCCAGCGCCTAATGGCCACGGTTTTTGCGATTGGAGGCGGACTGATGTTTCTTACAGCTGCCGGCCGGGTGGATGCCCGCGCATTATTCGCGAATCAAACCGATATATTCAACTCTGATTTATCTTCCTTAGAAGGGGGTGGCGCGGGAACCTTGCTATACTTTTTATTTGGTTTAGCCTTATTGAGCCAGGCCCAATATATAACACTGAATACGCGTTGGTTTTTGCAGGGCGTTCCCGTGAGCCGCTCGATTCCCAAAAATTGGGCGATTTATAGTGGTGGTTTTTTATTTCTTCTTGTGTTGATCGTTAGTTTTCTTCCTACCAACTATTCCTTAGGTTTATTATCGGTTTTGGGATATCTCCTTGATATTTTTATTGGCATCGTCCTTCTTATTGTCGGAGTTATTATGGGAATCTTTGGATTCCTGATTGCTTTGCCCTTCCTGTTATTTGGCATGGATTCGCCCATAGCGTTACCAAATGTCGCTACCCCGCCACTCGTAGTCCCGACGCCTCCCCCAGTAATCACTGAAAGTACGCCCTTGCCTTGGCTAGATTTGTTAAAATCTCTGCTTTTTTGGGGCGTCTTTTTAGGGGTGATTGGATATTCTGTTGCCCAGTATTTGCGCCAGCATGAAGAGATACTGGCCTCCTGGCGAAAAATACCCGGATGGAAACTTGTTGTCAGTTTTTTGAACTGGATCGCTTCCATTTTTGGTAATCTCAATCGAGGAGTCTCTAACGTAATCAAAGCAGGAAGAGCGCGCCTCGGTTCCCAAGGTGCTTCCACGAATATTCGGGGGTTTAGTCGTTTTACGATATTGCGCAATTTATCCCCCCGCCAAAAAATCTTTTTCTATTACCACGCCTTGCTGCGCCGGGGGGATGAAACTGGTCTCGCCCGACAGAAATCACAGACACCTGAAGAGTATGCAGCCACCCTGGAACACTCCCTGCCAAACATTGAAGACGAAATTGCTTCCCTCACAGACGCCTTTAATCAGGCACGTTACAGCCGTCACCCTGTCGAAACCGAAGATGCTGCCACTGTAAAATCATATTGGGAGCAGATTCGCCAAGTTTTCCGCGGGCGTCGTGGATAAGAGCCCAGTTTGTTAGAAGAGGGGGAGGATCACCTTTTTGTTTCCTGGCTAACATCATAATAACGCCAGGACTATTGCATCAAATTTGTTTTAGATGTGTAATCCTTCCAAACGGCAAAAATTTGGGGTATTTGTGGAACTCGGTTCCACAAATACCCCTGCTTTCTCTACCCTGGGTGGGAATTAAATGTGAGGATGCGTTTATCCTAAAAATAACGCAAAAAATTGTTGACAAAGGTTTTGAAATATGCTACCCTTTATATGTCGTGGAACCGGTTCCACGACAGGTTTGTCTGAACACGAAAGGATATTTTTGAATGCCGGTTACCATCAGAGATGTGGCTAAGCATGCGAAAGTGGGGGTTGGAACCGTATCGCGTGTACTCAATAACAGCCCCTCTGTCACCGTTGAAACCCGTCAAAAAGTTTTAGCCGCTATTGAAGAATTGGATTATCGTCCGAATCCAATTGCGCGGCAGCTTTCGACTGGCCGTTCACTCACAATTGGGGTGATTTTGCCCCACCTGACGATGCCATCCTATGTTGAAAGATTGCGCGGCGTACAGCGAGCCTTAGCCGATACCAAATATGATCTCGTATTATTTAGTGTAGAGAACCCCCATCAACGCGACTCCCTTTTTGATGATTTTGCTCGAACCTCTCGGATGGACGGAATCATAATCATTTCGCTGCCCCCAACGGATAAGCAAGCAGAACGATTTGCAAAGTCACACATCCCAACTGTGCTGGTTGATGCCTATCATACTGATCTTTGCAGTATTGTCACGAATGATATTGAAGGCGGCCAAAAAGTTACTGAATACTTGATCCGACTCGGACATCACAAAATTGCCTTTTTGGGTGATTACCTCGAAACGCCCTTCCATCCTTCAATGCGCTACCGTTATCAAGGATATCGCGAAAGCCTCGATAAGGCTGGAATCCCCTTTATAGATGACTATTTGGTTGAAGGTCATAATGATCGCACCACTGCTCGGCGACTTGCAAGGCAATTGTTATCTTTGGACGATCCTCCTACCGCAATTTTTGCGGGATGTGATACTCAAGCTATTGGTGTTTTAGATACGGCTCATGCAATGGGTATCAGGGTGCCTGAAGACCTCTCCTTGATTGGATACGACGGCATTCGAGATGCAGAGTATCTAAATTTGACTACGATTGAACAGCATCTCTTCGATTCTGGTATCGAAGGTGTTCAATTGTTGATCAGCGCGATGAATCGAAATCAAGATTTTCCGTGCCGCAAATACATACCAGTTGAATTAATTGTCCGAGGGACAACAGCTCCCCCTTCATAATTAATATGCAATTTCTACCTGTACCAATTTACCTGCCAGAGTTTTTCTTGTGCGAATCCTTAGTGGATTTCACTTTGTGCAACATTTAATAGGAGGTGATGTGCCAGCTCAAAAAAATTAGTATTAAAAAAAAATCAACTCAAAACCTTAATCTAACTAGTAAGGAGAAAGAAGACAAATGAAAAACAAAAAATTTTTCTTGATGCTGCTATCTGTTTTGGTAGTTGCATCCATGGTCCTGGTGGCCTGCGGTGGACAGGAAACTGAAGTCCCGACCGAAGAACCTATGGATGAAGAACCCATGGAAGAACCCATGGATGAAGAAGAACCCATGGATGATGAGCCCATGGTTGATGCGCCATTCCCGGTAATGCCGGGCGGTTTCTTGGAGAAAGCCTTAGCGGGCGAGTACTCCGGGATGACGGTGACGGTGGACGGCGCCTTTGAGGGCAACGATCCGGACGGGGTCAAGATGGACCGTTCCGTAGCTTTGTTCGCAGAACTGACCGGGATCAATGTCAACTATATCGGTAACAAAGAATTCGAAGCGACCATCTCGGTGCGCGTCGAAGCCGGCGATGCCCCCGATATCGTGGACTTCCCCCAACCGGGGAAAGCGGCCAGCTTTGTGCGTGATGGTGCCGTGGTCGATGTGACCAGTTGGATGAGTGAAGACTGGTTGAGCCAGCAGTACAACCAGAGCTGGCGCGACATGGCCACGATCGATGGTATGGAAGCCGGTGTGTTCCACCGCTTCAATGGCAAGAGCCTGGTGTGGTATCCGAAAGATGATTGGGAGGCTGCGGGCTACGAGATCCCGACGACCTGGGATGAGTTGATAGCCTTGAATGACCTGATCGCGTCTGATGGGGACACCCCGTGGTGTATCGGGATCGAGTCGGGAGCTGCGACTGGTTGGGCGGCGACGGACTGGACCGAAGAAATGATGCTGCGCACGACCTCGTTGGAGAACTACGATGCCTGGGTAGCTGGCACACTGGCCTTTGATTCCCCCGAGGTGAAGAATGCCATCGAGACCTGGAGCGCGATGTGGTTCAATGACGACTACGTGTTTGGGGGCCGTTCCTCGATTGTTTCCACTTTCTTTGGAGATTCCCCCGCGCCGATGTTTGAAGATCCGCCCAAATGCTGGATGCACAAGCAAGGTAACTTCATCACTGGCTTCTTCCCAGAAGGCTCCGAAGCTGGCGTGGACTATGGTTTCTTCTACTTCCCGCCTGTGGATGAGGCTTATGGCAAGCCCTTCCTGGTGGCAGGCGATATGATGGTGATGTTCAACGACCGCCCGGAAGTCAAAGCCTTGATGGAATACTTCACAGTACCCGAATCGGCTTTGGGTTGGTTAGAAGGTGGCGGTGCTTTGGCGGCCCACCAGACTGCAACCCCAGAGATGTATGGTGTCGACCTGGAACGCGGCATTGCTGAGTTGGTATCTGAAGCCACCAGCTTCCGCTTCGATGGTTCCGATCTGATGCCGGGTGAGGTGGGTGCGGGCTCCTTCTGGGAGCAGATTTCGAGCTACGTGGCCGGTTCCATTGATTTGGATACTGCCATGCAAGAAATCGACGCCTCCTGGCCGGAAGGTGTTGCAGGTGAAGCTCAGGAAGAACCAGCAGAAGATGAGATGATGGATTATGGGTTTGCTGTAATGCCGGGCGGTTTCTTGGAGAAAGCCTTAGCGGGCGAGTACTCCGGGATGACGGTGACGGTGGACGGCGCCTTTGAGGGCAACGATCCGGACGGGGTCAAGATGGACCGTTCCGTGGCTTTGTTCGAAGAACTGACCGGGATCGATGTCAACTATATCGGCAACAAAGAATTCGAAGCGACCATCTCGGTGCGCGTCGAAGCCGGCGATGCCCCCGATATCGTGGACTTCCCCCAACCGGGGAAAGCGGCTGGCTTTGTGGCCGACGGCCTTGTTGTAGACGTGACTACCTGGATGAGCGAAGAGTGGCTGAGCCAGCAGTACAACCAGAGCTGGCGTGACATGGTTACCTTCAACGGTGTTGAGGCGGGTGTGTTCCACCGCTTCAATGGCAAGAGCCTGGTGTGGTATCCGAAAGATGATTGGGAGGCTGCGGGCTACGAGATCCCGACGACCTGGGATGAGTTGATAGCCTTGAATGACCTGATCGTGTCTGACGGGGACACCCCGTGGTGTATCGGGATCGAGTCGGGAGCTGCGACTGGTTGGGCGGCGACGGACTGGACCGAAGAAATGATGCTGCGCACGACCTCGTTGGAGAACTACGATGCCTGGGTAGCTGGCACACTGGCCTTTGATTCCCCCGAGGTGAAGAATGCCATCGAGACCTGGAGCGCGATGTGGTTCAATGACGACTACGTGTTTGGGGGCCGTTCCTCGATTGTTTCCACTTTCTTTGGAGACTCCCCCGCGCCGATGTTTGAAGTTCCGCCCAAGTGCTGGATGCACAAGCAAGGTAACTTCATCACTGGCTTCTTCCCAGAAGGCTCCGAAGCTGGCGTGGATTATGGTTTCTTCTACCTGCCGCCCGTGGACGACGCCTATGGCAAGCCGTTCCTGGTAGCAGGCGATTCCATGTACATGTTCAACGACCGCCCGGAAGTCAAAGCCTTGATGGAATACTTCACAGTACCCGAATCGGCTTTGGGTTGGTTAGAAGGTGGCGGTGCTTTGGCGGCCCACCAGACTGCAACCCCAGAGATGTATGGTGTCGACCTGGAACGCGGCATTGCTGAGTTGGTATCTGAAGCCACCAGCTTCCGCTTCGATGGTTCCGATCTGATGCCGGGTGAGGTGGGTGCGGGCTCCTTCTGGGAGCAGATTTCGAGCTACGTGGCCGGTTCCATTGATTTGGATACTGCTATGCAAGAAATCGACGCCTCCTGGCCGAGATAGCTTCTAATAAGATAATTGAGCAAGTGCTGGTTTTCATAACCAGCACTTGCTCTTACCCGGTGCGAATGCAGCACCGGTAATTGATAAACTTTAAGGAGTGTGCTTATGGACCGCTTTGACGAACTTGGAAACCGGAAGCAGACACCGTTGGCAAATATCCTGGCTTTTGTTGCTCGGATATTGTTAGCCGTCGCAATTCCGGCGATTGCTTTCTATGTACTTTATCTAGGGTTTCTCTTTTTGCGTGACAGTGATGCGCCGCGTGGTCTGATTGCTTTAGTGGCCATCATTTGGGGCGTTGGTGGTGTTGCTGTTCTGTATTGGATCTTTAATAATATTGTTGAAATGCTGCCGGATGAATGGACAGCCCGGCTCCAGCCGTTCGTTTTTGTGGGTCCTGCAATCGCCATTTTGATGTGGTATCTAGCCTTGCCCACCGTCCGCACATTCTGGATCAGCCTCTTTGACCGGAATGGTCCACCATCCGATCTGGCATTTTTTGAACAAATTAACAGTGAAGCTTTTGTGGGATTGGGTAACTATTTAGCCGTTTTCACCGAGCGATTGATGTTGGAAGCCTTCCGCAATAACATAATGTGGATAATTTTTGGCAGCACCCTATCGGTGGCTTTTGGCTTGGTCGTTGCTGTATTGGCTGATCGCAGTAGCTACGAAAAATTGGCAAAATCATTCATCTTTTTGCCGATGGCGATTTCCTTTGTTGGTGCCAGTATTATTTGGAACTTTATCTACGAATATCGGCCTGTAGGTCAGCCGCAGGTGGGCCTTCTCAATGCGATCGTTGTCGGTCTCGGAGGATTGCCGCGAGCCTGGCCGCAGTGGGTTGAAATTATTCCCTGGAATAACCTGTTTCTCATAATCATCGTCATTTGGTTACAAGCTGGTTATGCCATGGTATTGTTTTCAGCCGCCCTTAAAGGTATCCCCGAAGAATTATTGGAAGCCAGCCGCATCGATGGTGCGAATGAAATCCAGATATTTTATAAAATTATGATCCCTTATATTCAAGGAACGATCGTAACCGTCTGGACGACCATTGTCATATTTACACTAAAGATTTTTGATGTCGTATGGGTGATGACCGGTGGCCAGTTTGGTACCCATGTGATCGCCACACAGTTTTACCGGCAATCGTTTACAGCCGGTAATAAGGGATTTGGCGCCGCGATTGCTATCGTATTGCTGATTGCTGTGATCCCAGTGATGATCTACAACCTAAGGCAGTTTGGGGAACAGGAGGCGTTCTAAAATGGGAAACGCATCTAAAAAACGGTTTAGCAATATAGTGGTCAATGTAACCCTGTTTCTACTCATTTTGTTATGGACCATTCCTACAATGGGTATTCTTGTGTCCTCTTTTCGATATAGAGATGCGATTGGTACCTCGGGTTGGTGGAATGTGCTTCCTCATCGAGAATGGCAGCCAGTCTCAGAGATTGATCCCAAAGAAGAGGGATTTGATCCGAATAGCGTCATGGAAATTGAGGGCGCTACCGGCACATTTGAAGAATTTCGAGAGGGCATCGAAACACCGAATGGGAAACGCGTAACCTGGATTGGCAACAAGCGTATCGGTTGGGTCGAAGTTCAGGAACGAGTTTGGACTGTGGATTGGAATTTCACCTTTGACAACTATCGTCAAGTCTGGGGTGGTTCAGATTTTGAATTTACCACCGCGGAAGGTGATGTCGAAGTAGTGCCTGGTGATGATATGTCCAGAGCCTTTTTGAACAGCCTTGCTGTTGCGATACCTTCAACTGTGATTCCAATCTTGATCGCAGCTTTTGCAGCCTACGGGTTTGCCTGGATGAACTTTCCTGGGCGGCGTGTACTGTTTATTATGGTAGTGGCTTTATTGGTTGTCCCCCTCCAGATTGCGTTGGTGCCGATTTTGCGAGACTACAAAGCATTGGAACTGAATGGTACCTTTTTAGCAATCTGGCTGGCCCATACGGGATTTGGTCTGGCTTTGGCAACCTATCTGCTATACAATTACATCAGTGGTTTGCCGCGTGAGACGCTAGAGTCGGCCTTTATCGATGGCGCTTCACATTTCACGGTTTTCACACGGCTGGTGTTGCCACTATCCGTACCCGCACTGGCTTCTTTTGCCATCTTCCAATTCTTATGGGTTTGGAACGATTATCTGGTCGCCCTGGTTTTCCTGGGTGGTAATCCGGAGTTCGAACTGGTGACTCAAAGGATGGCGGCCATCGTTGGTGCACGCGGTCAGGATTGGCATTTGCTGACCGCGGGCGCTTTTATTTCGATGGCTTTGCCTTTACTGGTCTTTTTCTCATTGCAGCGTTACTTTGTACGGGGTCTTCTGGCGGGTTCTGTCAAAGGGTAAATCGATGTAATTAATTTCAACCCATAATCAAGGTTTGAGGTATTCATTTAACTCAAACCTTGATTTCCCTGCTATACTTTTACATGTAGGTCATCTTAAGTGATGGTGCGAAAAGAGCCAGAAAACAGGAGATATAATCTTGTGATCATGAATGGAAAGCAAGGTTTTTAGGGTACAATTCCATTTAGCTTTTTTCTATTTAAGATCACCATGGTTTTTGGCAGAGATATTCGTCACCGAGGAGGTCGTATGGGTAAGAAAGAAAAGAATAAAAAGGGTAACCCCACGAAGACCAAAAAAGTGGTAACCAACAGTGTGGTTTCCGATGACGGGCACAAACTTGCTAAATCTATGAATGGCGCTCCTAAAAAGCGGAAGAAAATCAAGCGTGAAGCCTATGAAAAAGCGCTCGAATACCTCCAGACTGAGTTAGTAGAATTGCAGGAATGGATCAAGCACAAAGGGCTGAAAGTGATCGTCATCTTCGAAGGTCGCGATACGGCTGGGAAGGGTGGCACGATCAAGCGCATCACCGAAAGACTTAACCCTCGTGTTGTGCGGGTTGTTGCGCTGGGTGTGCCCACCGAAAAAGAAAAAACGCAGTGGTATTTTCAGCGCTATGTCCCCCATTTGCCCGCCGCCGGTGAAATGGTGCTCTTTGACCGTAGTTGGTACAATCGCGCCAATGTCGAACGTGTAATGGGTTTCTGCACCGATGATGAATATTGGGAGTTTTTGCGCTCTTGCCCCGAGTTTGAACGCATGCTGGTGCGCTCTGGCATTATCTTGATCAAATACTGGCTCTCGGTCAGTGATGACGAACAGGAGCGCCGTTTCCGGGCGCGCATTCATGATCCGCTGCGCCGCTGGAAACTCAGCCCCATGGATATCAAATCTTATGCCCGTTGGGTCGATTACTCACGTGCTAAGGATGAGATGTTCAAATACACGGATATCAAACAAGCGCCCTGGTATAACGTCAATGCTGATATCAAAAAACATGCCCGATTGAACGTGATCAATCATCTTTTGACCATGATTCCATACGAAGAATTGACCCCTGAGCCTTTTGATATGCCCGAACGTCAGGATGATATTGGCTACGTGCGTCCGCCCTTCGAAGAGCTCACGTTCATCCCGGAGATTTATCCCCGGCCTGAAGACTTGTAAGATTGATCCAGTTTGCGAATTGTTCCAGTTAGATAATTTTTTTGCCACCTGGAAACGACTAAAAAGATGAACACAGTTACGGTCATCACTGACAATGATGACCGTAACTTTTCTTATCACTTTTCACAAAAAGAAAAATGGAATCACCAAACTTGACGATGGAAATTGGAAAACTTAACACATGACCCCACTCTGGTATAAAAACGCTGTTTTCTACGAAGTTTATGTGCGCGCTTACCATGACTCGAACGCCGATGGGCATGGTGACCTGGCTGGCCTGACTGAAAAACTAGACTATATCAAAGACCTGGGCATCGATTGCATCTGGTTGCTGCCGATTTATCCCTCACCGCTCAATGATGATGGCTATGATATTGCTGATTTTTACGGTGTTCACCCTGACTATGGCACAATCGATGATTTTAAAATATTAGTTGAAGAAGCACATGCCCGTGGTTTGCGCGTCATTGCTGATTTAGTTCTCAATCATACTTCTGATCAACATCTGTGGTTTCAAGAGGCTCGCAAAGACCCTAAATCACCGTACCGTGATTTTTATGTCTGGTCCGATACCGATCAGAAGTATCTCGAAACCCGTATCATCTTCACTGATACCGAACCCTCCAATTGGAGCTGGGACGAAGAGGCCGGACAGTATTACTGGCATCGTTTTTTCGCTTCCCAGCCCGATCTGAATTTCGATAATCCTGCCGTACGTGAAGAAATGAAAAAGGTGGCGAAGTTTTGGCTTGATATGGGCATTGATGGATTTCGTGCCGATGCTGTCCCTTACCTGATCGAACGCGAAGGTACTTCCAATGAGAACTTGCCTGAAACGCACTCGTACCTCAAGGAATTACGCGCATTTATCGATGAGCACTATCCAGACCGGATTTTGCTCTGCGAGGCGAATATGTGGCCGGAGGATGTGCGCCCTTATTTTGGGGATCCCAGCACCCCAGGGGAAGCTGAGTTTCACATGGGCTTTCATTTCCCCCTGATGCCGCGCATCTTTATGGCCCTTAAAAAAGGGATGTCAGCGATATGGTTGAGATCCTCAACCGCACACCACCTATCCCCGATGATTGTCAGTGGTGTACTTTCCTGCGTAATCACGATGAACTAACCCTCGAAATGGTCACCGAAGATGAGCGCCAATGGATGTGGGATCAATATGCCCCTGACCCCCGGATGCGCCTTAACCTGGGTATCCGTCGCCGACTGGCCCCTCTCTTAGATAATGACCGCCGCAAGATCGAATTGGCTAATTCAATCTTGTTCACACTGACAGGCTCACCGATTATTTATTATGGGGATGAGATTGGCATGGGTGACAATATATGGTTAGACGACCGTAATGGAGTGCGCACACCCATGCAGTGGACCTCTGACCCTTCTGCAGGATTTTCAACTGCGGCCCCAGAGGGGTACTATGCCCCAGTAATTGAAACAGCCCCTTATGAGGTCGGTACCGTTAATGTTCAAGATCAGCGCACGAATCCAAATTCTCTATATAACGCCATTAAAAAGATGGTTGCGGTGCGCAAACAGTATAAAGCCTTTGGTTGGGGCAACTTCCGTTGGATGGATGCCGGCAATACTGCTGTTGCTGCTTATCTGCGCGAATATGAAGATGAACGTTTTCTGATCCTTAACAATCTTAGTGATCAGATTCAATCAGCTGTTATACCGATCCCCCGGCCTCGTAAGATCCATCCTATTGATATTTTGACTGGTCGCAAGCTGCGTCCCCTGCAAAATAATCATTTAACCATCATGCTGGTTCCATACCGCTATTTATGGCTGAAGGTGTAGAGAAATAAGGAACAGAATTTGAAATAGAGTGACTCAAGTATCTGCCTCCCTGCCCTCTGATAGTTGGTCTTAAATGATAAAAGATAATTGTTTAGCTTGTGATACCCTGGTAGGAAAACTCCAAACGCCTGGTGGGGTAATTTATGAAAATGATTACTGGTTGGTCGATCATGCTCTGCCTCCGATCTTTGTGTTGGGAAAATTAATTATCAAACTCAAACGCCATTGTGAGCATCTGGCAGAATTGACCCCAAATAAATCCCAGACCTTAGGGTCACTTATTCAGCGGGTGTCTCAGGTGGTACAGGAAGTTACGAGTGCAGAGAAAGTGCATATTGCATCTTACGGTGAGGGGGTAAAACACGTGCATTTCTTGGTAACCCCCCAAATCGTTGGTATGCCAGCCAGTAATATCCGCCTGGTTTATTGGCTGCAAAAGCAGCGGTTATTGTATCAATTTGGGTGGAGAAGCAAAGCCTTCAAACCGAATGAGGCCGCTGAAATTGTGGAGGAAATTCGTGCGAAAATGGTTACTAAAGTTGATCTCCTTTAAATGAAAAAATTGTCACTTGTTACGGTGACAGTTTTTCTGCTTTTTCCAAACTAACTTGTTATTCTCCAGCTAACTGGATTATTTTATCAAAACCTTGTGTCAGATACGTTTCAATTTCATGAGCGGCAGCCTCATATTCAATTAAAGGGCCGCCAATAGGATCATCGACACTGTTGTTTTTGCCCGCCATCTCACTGAGCATATAGATCCGGTTTTTCAAATCGGGAAACTCAGCCTGCAGCGCTTCCTTATGATTGCTTGCCAGACAGAGCACAAGATTATGATTCATAATTTGACGGCGGGTGATCACCCGGGAGCGATGCGCCCGGGCATCAATGCCATATTCCTTGAGTACGGTCAGCACTTCACTGGTGGTTGGCATACCATTTCGGGTATAGGTTCCTGCTGACGTAATTTGCCAGCCAGGTGTGTTACCGATTTTTTCTTTAAAAAGATATTCTGCCATCGGTGAGCGGTGCAGGTTTCCAGTGCAGACAAAGAGAACAGAAGGCATAATTTACCTCGGGCGTTTTTATTTCCTCAACTTTGGGTTACCAGTTGGCTTCGTTTCCATCGGAGTATACCAGACCGCTTTGATTAAGCCTGGTGTTAATTTAGGAAATTCCATCCTGAAAATTTTGGCGTTGTCCTGAAAGACCGAGTGCCCAAAAAGAGAGCATCCCTACAATAATCGAAGGAATAAAGATGATCGCATGCAAGAGCAGCCCATAACTCAAAGCTACAGCTTGATCTACACCGAAAACTGATAACGCTAACACACAGATAAACTCGAATAGACCGATAGCCCCTGGAATGGCGGGTAATGAAATGCCGGCTTGCAGGCCAATTAATAGCAATAACGACGCGGTTAAGGGCAGGTGGATATCAAGGGAGAGCAATACCAGTTGATTGATAAGTAAGGCAGTACTCCAGACCAGGGCTGTCCACAATATAGTGCGCAGCATATCATTACTTTGGCGAACAATTTCAAGACTGGAAAGTCCGTTGGTGATGCGGGGAGCCAACCAAACACGAATTTTCTCAGGGAGAAGACTAATTAGGGTGTCTGAAATGCGCCCAAAAGGTGCTGGGAAGAAGACCAAAAGAAGAATCCCCGCCACAATGACAAAGGTCAAAATTAAAAATGCCAATATTGAGCCGCCGATCCATTCTGGTAACGGAATTAGCAAAAAAAGTACGCCAAACAAAACGATATAGGCCAAGGAGTCGAAGATCTTTTCCAAGACGATGGTCCCCAAAACAAAAGGTCGGCCAGGGCCCAGGCCTCCAAGTGAGTACGCACGCGCGAAATCCCCAATGCGGGCTGGAAAAAGAGAATTAAGCATCTGCCCGGCAAGCATAACCATTAAGTAGTTCGAGGTTGGAATTTTTTGTCCTTTGACCCCAACGAGAATTTTCCATCTAAAGGTTTTAGCCAATATATTGACGGCTAAACCCGCTAAGGCGAGAAAAATAAACACCCACCTGGCATTTTTGAGGGAGTCTAAAACTTGAAATAAATTTACCCCCCGAACGGCGAGATAAATCGCGCCCAAACTAATGATGATGCTGATGATCCAGCGAAACCATTTTGATGATGCCCATGTCCAGTTTATTTTCACAATGTGTTAGTTAGCGATGGTTTTAGAATTAATACTTTTTTCCTGCATTTTTTGGGGGACGATAATGAGCCAGGCGGCGATAGCTGTTCCCCATATCCCCCATACCAACGGAGAAGGGCGGATCATCCCCCAAGTGACCGCATCCATGATCCCGTGGATCATCAACGTGATTTGGCTGCCGAGCAGACCGACCCCTAATCCAGTTGCCCAATGGTTACTTGTTAGCTTCCCAAATCTGTAAAGCTGCCAGGAAGCTGCGACTACAATAATCAGGATTGAAAGCCAGGCAATCAGCCCAGGGATTCCGAGGTCAACCGCGATTTGCAGAAATAGATTGTGAGAGTGCTGGATTTTCCCGGGTGCAATCAAAAAGAATGGGTAAAGCAGATCAGCCACATCCATGAATGATCCCATCCCTACACCCGTAAAAGAGAAATCTTGGATCATATAAATGGCTCGAGACCAAATCTCTACGCGTCCCTCGACACCCTCAACCGACACGCCTGATGAGATGAAATCCAGAATCGTATCCATCCCGATTTGATAGATCAGCAGAATGCCACTGAGAGCAACAACTGGTATTGTGATCCATCCCCAGCGCCAACGCAGGATCACCGCAACTAATAGGGCTGCTCCTAATCCGATCAGGGCGCCGCGTGATTGAGTCAATACCAATACGCCAATGGTGAATAAAGTCGTGATTAATAGCAAGGTGGTTTGCCACCACTCTAATTGTTTCCAAGCAAAGAACAGGATTGCAACCCCAATAGGGATGATGATAACGATATTGCCGGCCATTACGTTGGGGTGGACCGCATCCGTGACCAGTAACTCAAAGCGCTGGTAAATTGTAGCTGGAATAAATTGCAATTTGGTTGTGGCGAACTGGACACTGACAATTGCCATCCCCGCCAACCCAACACCTGCCAGGATGAGGCCTGAAAAATCCAGCCCAGTTTTTTCGTGTAACCTGTCCAATTGATGATGGTGTAGAAGAATAAAATACCGAGTACAAGTCGGTAAACTTGGGGGATCGTTTTCTCAGGCAGAGCCGTAGCCCAAAGGGTGACTGGGATCATCAAAAGTAGCAGAACATTGCTCAGATCAGCGGGTGTGCGTAAGCTGGGACGTCCGTTGGCAATCCAGCGGATGGGCCAGAAAAAGGCAGCAATTAGCATGGCCCAGGGTAACAGGTCTGTCCTGAGCATACTTAACAAGACCACGGTGCTGACCACCCAAATTTCAAGCGAGGAAAGAACCTTTGCTGCCTGCATGATGGATGTTTTCATAGATTCCGATTATACCCTTCACAGTTACATTATGCCTATTGGTACAAATTGTACTATTTAATAATTTGTTTCCCTGATATATAAAAAATAACCCGGCCAATATTGGGGCCGGGTTGCGGATACAGTTTTAGGATATGTTAGGAAGCTTGATCAATAAGCTCCATCACGACTGATCACTACCCAAATCGTCTTGATGAAGATATAAATGTCCAGCCAGATGGACCAATTTTTAACGTAGTAATCATCTAGATTTACACGCTGTTCGTAACTTGTATTATTGCGTCCGGAAACTTGCCAAAGGCCAGTTAGTCCTGGTAATACATACTTGTAGAGTTCAAAAGTATCACCATAGCGATCTATCTCTTCGGCAACGATAGGTCGTGGACCTACTAGGCTCATCTCTCCACGGAGAATATTCCAAATTTGGGGTAGTTCATCCAGACTGAGTTTTCGCAATATATGACCAACACGAGTAATTCGGGGATCAGAATTTTTAATTTATGGTTTTCTTCCCATTCATTTCTTAGTTGTGGATTATGATCTAAGTATTCTTTTAGAATTTGATCAGCATCGACTACCATGGTGCGAAATTTCCAGACCCGAATGGTTTTTCCTTCGTAACCGATCCTGGATTGAGCATAGAAAACTCTTCCTTTAGTATCCAACTTAATGAGTGCTGCAATTATTCCTATTACGGGTAAAGCAAAGATCCCGCTGAATATGACGATACAGATATCGCCTAAACGTTTAATAACTCTTCCACCATGACCTAGCAAATTTTGCTTTATTTCAAGTCCTAGAGTGCCAGCTATATCGTGAGTTTTTATGTTAATGTTATTACCCCCTCGAATGCAGAGAGCATAATGATCTTGCGGAGGTGGCGTTGGGATGGCTAAATCATTTTATCAATCCAAGATGGAGAAACTTCATTTTGGACTACAATGACGGTGTCTGTTTTGAAAAAATCTATGTAACCTATGAGTTGAGAAACTGACTTTGGATCTAAATAAGGGCGTTAATATTTGAAAAGTTATCGTAATTTGGTTGGTTTCCAATAAGGGCAATAGGATTGCCACCCTATGTGCTGGTTTGAGGAAAGAAATTTAGCCATTTCCATTGTCGTATTCCCATTACCAATAAGGATAACTGGTTTTCCCCATGCTCCTAAACCTGATGCTATTCTACGTAGCATCCAACACGTGGCGGGGACTAAAATGAGGATAAGAGCCAGGTTAACAAAAAAATTAAGCGAGAATATTTCAGCGAAGTTTGAGTAAGGAAAATGAACGCAGAGATAACCAGAAACGATAAACTACTCCCTTTGCTTAAGGATCTTAACTCATCAACAGGATTCGTACCCCCAGTTATATACAAACCTTGAAAGGCAAAAATTAAAATAATTACTATTAACAAACCAGGCAAAATATTGTAATAAACGTCAATAGAAGCAACTGGACCGAGTAGTTTTTGCCGAATGAAGAGACCAAGTTTCAGGGAAACTGAAAGGGATAAAGTGTAGAGAGGAGTAACCCAGCATACATCCACCAATATGCATGACGTTGCAGAAAGGTCAGTTTTTTTGGTGTAAATAGAAATTTTGTTCGGGTAGTATCCACTATTGATGCTCTGTTAGTTTGCAGGATTTAAATTATCGGGCAATAAAATGTTCCGAATAGATTGAATTATACAAACCTTTCCCTGTTTTCATCTTGTGTCATTGAGAGAACTTTTTGAAAAACAATTATGCGATTATAGATAAGTTCATCAATTGACTATATGCCTTCGATATGTAATTACTAAATCTCAACTTGGCAATATCTTTCGTATTATATATGAAAGTTGGGGGTGGTCTTTATTTGAGCTGATAAGTGTATAGTTTCTCAACCCCACCATGTTACTATGAATTCGCTACCTTAATTTTATCAGAAAATGGCTTCTTCAAACCTATTAGTTATCTGTTCGATTTCAAAATTTTCTTCAGCGTATGCTCGTCCATTGGATGCCAAAAAATTTCGTTGTTCTAGATCTTGATAAAGTTGTGTTGCTGAGTTAATGAAATTTTCAACTTTTTCCGGTTCAACCACAATCCCCGCCTGATTTTCTTTAACAATTCGAGCAGCCATGTTTTCGCCTGGAATAGCAACTAATAAAGGGCGCTTAGCACATAAGTAACTAAGAATTTTAGAAGGGACGGAATATATACTAGCATCTGGATCCAAAATCGCGATTAGTACATCACTACTAGCCAAAACACTTGGTAGAAATTCATAAGGCTGATATTTCGGAATGGTAAATTACTCAAACCCTTGTCAATTTTTTTGTTTGATAACCAATCTGCTCCAGGCCCTTCTGATATCACGACAATCCGCACCATGGGATTTTTGTTGAAATGGATAGCAAGTTGAAGCAGCAGATCAGGATTATGTTTCATCCCTATTGTGCCTGTATACATAAAATTGAAAGTGTTGGCCGAGTTAGTTTTTTGCGACCAATCATTAACTTTATCGTTGATGAGAAAATTACTTATTCGACCCCAGTTTGGAATGGTGATCGTTTTATCTGCTCCTATTCCCCATTTTTGAATCAGTGGCACGAAATCGTCTGTAATTAGAACAATCTTGTCGCTTCTTCGCAATAAGGTTTTTTCCATCGAGATGTAGTATTTACCAATTAGGCTCCCCATCATTGTTATTTTTTTTTCAATATACGTTCGGTGACTCACCCTATTATATCCTGAAGCCAAAATACAAACCTAATTCCATTTATTCTACAGTTATTTTGGATAATTTTTTGCGCATCGAGGGGTGTATCGGCAGATAATACAACATCCGGTTGGAAAATTTAATTTCCTTTTTAGAAGCAAATTCCCGTATTCACGTTCTTGCGTCCAACGTTTTACAAAGGAATACTTTAGAAGCGGTTGCCTTGTGAAAAGCCCTAAATCTGTAGATTAGGGGGGTCAGTAGACCGGATTTCTAGCTCGCCTTTTGGGGTTGTATTGTATCCCCCATGAGTGTGTAAGATTTAGTGCCCTCTAGCTGCTAATGAGCGGCTAAGCTCAACACACAGAGAATATCCTGCATAGTCGTCCACTCAAATTTCAGTAAAAACCTTTTCAAATAAACTCTTTAGACTTTACCAGTCCAACAGGAGTAGTCTACCAACTCTTATCATTTTCGTACCCTAGTTGGATAAGTCGATCCCCAGCAACACTTTTAAAGGCTGATTTATGTTCTTTTGTGAAAAATTTTTTAAGAAGACCTGCTTTCCCCTGGCGATAAGTATGGGATTTTTGTGGATTGATATTTGTTAGCATCGAGTCAATAATTGACTGTGTTGAATAACTTTGGTGATTTGAGATTTTTAAAAAAAAAGTTAGCGATATTTTGTGGTATAAAAACCTTTTGGTTATTAATCCTCAAATCTTTAAATCGAATTGGGAAAAACATTAGGTTCATATACCACCCTTCATAACAGAGAAAATCTTCGGTTATATTTGGATATACGTATTTATCAAACCCCAGGGTATTAATGCCCGTTATTGACGCCATGATCCTGGTTTCCATATCAGGCAGTTTTCTAAAAAATGGATGTAAACGATGCCAGCAATTCATTTTTGTAATATAGTAGGCTTCAGAAATCACAACATCTCTTGGATCCCTATAAACAAAATAATGAATACAATGATTATTAGCTAGTGTCTTAACAAATAAATCCGAAAAAAAAAGATGGGCTGGGCATAATTCTCCTGGAACTAACCTTTGAATTAACCGAATATGAGATTTTTGGATCGTTCCCGAAAGCTAATCGATGGCATAGATGCAATAAAGGAACCATAATGAGTTACATTGGGAAGTCCGTTGAGAATTTGAAGAAGAAGATGCGTCCCACTTTTTGGAAAGGAATTTGCTAGAATGGGAGGTGTTTCCTCATAATCATCTTTTTTGGATCGGAAATAGGTGATTGTTTTAGTAAATTGATGTGGTAAGTATATCGATTTTCTGATTATTGATGATCTTTTTATTCTATGGATCTGATTTGATAATTTCATATAACTTACTGATCGCGAATTATTCGAGTAACAAAAATCAATTCTAATTTATGTTTAGATGAATTTTATTTTCACAGCCCGCATTTTGCCGATTTTGCTCTTTCCAAAGGTTAGCTTTGTTACCTATACCGGTATAATGCAAATCCTTTGTCCTTCTACCGATTACCTTCGCGGGTATCCCAGCTACAATTGAATATGAAGGAACATCTTCGCGTGACTACGGCACCAGCTCCAATAGCGGCTCCTTCTCCAATCGATACCCCTGGCAAAATAATAGCTCTAGCGCCAATAAATACACAATCATGAATCACTATTGGGGCCCCCTTTGCACGAAAATATGGATCTTGCAAATCGTGCTCCAACGTTATTATTGCAACATCAAACGAGATGCTGACACTTTTACCAATCGTTAAGGGAAATCGACCATCTAAGAAAACATTACGATTTATTTGGGATCCTTCCCCTATTTGTATCCTTCGTGTTCCATACAATTTTACACCTGTATCTATCCAGACGTTGGCCCCAATTTTTATCCCCAGCATTTTTAGAAAAATTATGCGCAAAGAATTGATGGGTAGCCAACTTATCATTCTGACAAATTGAGTTCGGAGTGAAGTTGCAAAATATTTTTAATTGCCATTGAATAATAGTTTGCTGTTTGGTGGGTAATCTTTTTTTCATGCTTTAATCACAATCCCATAGAAGAGAATATAGCCTGGTTATTTACAGGTAGAATGATCATTCAACGGGGTTTTTGCTATATTGTAAAGTGTTAGATGTAGATCTAGTGGAAATTTTTGTACTAATTCAAAAAAGTCATTGGCTCTATCTGTTTCGCATAGGCTAGAATAGTATACTACTAACCTTAAATAATTTGCCGGGTTTTTAGGTTCCAAAACTAACAACGTTTTTTCGGTGATATAAATAGCATCAAGAGTATTTCCTGTTCTGAAAAGGATTTGTGCGTAAGTTCGCGGGATGAGGTTATCTCCCTTCAGGACGATTAATATATGCCGTGTTGTAATAAATTAATGCATTTGCTGTATCTTGGTTATCTTCATCAATTTTCCCCAAATTATAATTAATGCAAGGGTCATTGTTACCTTTATTATTTATCGCCTCTAGTAAGTAATACTCTGATTTCGAAAAATCGTTTTCGATTTTGAAGTAGTACCAACCTAGTCTATTCAGACCATCAATATCTGTATCATCAAGGGATACGATAGTTGTAAAAACATTTTTGATGTTTAGCTCAAGTTCAGATTTATCGTCCGGAAAATAATCGTATCCAAATTCAAACCTTATCCTCCCAAAGCAATCTGCCATACTCACGCCAAATCTCGATTTCTTTTGGCAATAACCTTGTTCCGATTTTATAAGGTTAATAGCATTGACGATATCCTGGGATTTTTCTAATCGTTTTGCTTCATACCACAAACTGTAACCAATCGAATTATTTCCCTTCCATGCTTCTATTGCTTGGGTGAGATCACCTTCCTCGTAGTATATTCTGCCAAGCCAATAGACAGGGTGAATTTTGGATGGATTTTGTACGAGAGGAAAACATACTTCTCAACTCATCATACATTTCTTGCCAGTAATATGCTATTCCTGAAAGAAATTTGCCTCGATCTGTGATTTGCAAAGTTTTATATGGTTTACTACCGGCTAAAAGACATAGATGCTCATCTTCAAATTCGTTGGAGTATGCTCTGATAAGAGCACTTCCACAATAATTTTCTACCCATGCAAGATTGACCTTATTCCAAAGGAGCAATAAACATGTGATAAGTAAGAGCGAAAGATAGGAAAATTTCACTATTTTTAACCTTTAAATTTCACTTAATCTGGAATTATCCAGATACCGATGCTATCACCCAAAGAATTTTGTAACCAGATAAAGCTGCGGTTAAATTCAACACCACAATTGACCCTAACAAACCAGCTAATAAACCAATACTAACCCACTTATTTAGGGGGTCGTTTTTTCGTATGTCAGTGAACAACCACTTTAAGTTAAAAATGATAAAAATATAAACAAGAAGATACGGTACACCATATGAATATGCATATCCCAAAAAATGGTTATGTAATGCAACGTCTACTCTCCGCGAAAAATCATCTGCTTCAGGCGACTTGGGAAAATCATCTCTAAATGAATTCTCGCCATAGCCTAACAGTAAGCTACTTCTCAATTCTGGTATTCTCCGTAATGCAAAGAGATATTGTGCAATTCGCTTATCAACTCCCACTTCTCTAACTTCGAATAAAACCCGCTGTAAGTTGCTCTCGATATTTTTATAATTATTTATACCCCAAAAAACACTGACAATAATTAAGATGGTGAAAAAAAGCTATAAATAATTTTATTTAGATTTGATTAATAACGCCATGTTAGGAGAATAATTACTGATAATGCAATCATCAAACCAACCCAACCAGATCTAAACAAAGCGACTAATAAAGCAACGATACTTGTTCCAATTACGAAAAATAAAAAAACACTATTTTTTTTCTACCTTTCTGAAATAAAATTAATGCTAATGGTAAGAGTGATAAGATGTAAACACTATGAAATCCTTCATCCATCTGGGGTAGCCCAATTGCTCGCGGCAGGATGCTTTCCCAGGGGGCTAATCCTGAATTCCAATCCACCCGATATCCAAATGAGAGAATTCCCATTGATGTCAAGATAGTCATGATGCTTAATATCATTATGCTAAAGAAACCAAGTTTCAATCCTTTTAAGAGTCTCTTATTAGATTTGACAACAGATAATATCAAGACAACCACAAAAAAATATCCAACTTGGGTCATTAATTTTTACAAAAGAACTATAGCTAGCCATTAATACTAGAATAAGCAAATTGGAACTAATGAATAAAATTCTTGGCCTTTGTGTCCCCACAAACACCTTGGTGTAAAAGCTTTATGGTGATAATGCTGGCAGAAAAAATAAGCCATTCCATTTGAAAAGGATAGTTTAGGTAAGCCCGATGTAATGTGAATGCCAACTTCACCGATTGAAAAACCAAACATAAAAACATAAAACAAGAGTTCAGTTGTTAATAAACACTGGTGTAAGAACCAGGAGTAATAAGAAAACCAATATTAGCAATGTTATATTGGGATATAAACTCACCAAGATGGCTGTTATACTAATAATGAGAATCAGGATTATAAAACTTGAGATTGCTTTATGATTTTTACCCTGGGATACGTTTTGGATCATGTTTTGGAAAAAAACCTATATAGTTTTCAGATAAGAAATCGAATCCACGTTTAAAGAGACATCATTAAGAAAGTAACTCTCTCCTAACCCAAAACTGACTTATTTCATAGTTATGTTGGATGAACCAATTATAAGCAAAGCATTCAATAATCCCAATCTGGATGGGTGTTAGTTTGAGTTTCCACTTGTCAAAAATCCCTGAATTGATATGATTTTCGTGTAGAAGGCTTTTAGGGTTTGCACGCGTGTTTTCTTTTTACCAGTTGCGAAGCCGAGTTCTTGATAATTGAATGCTTGAATACGAGCAACTTGACTATCTAAAGAATATTTATTTGCGATTTCGTAATTAATTGTTCTTCAAGTTGAAAATTCAGGAACTTAGATATTCTACGTACTTCTTTTGATAAATCCAATATCATCTCTTCGTATCCAGAAATTAGAATATTACTTGTTGCGGACCACAACTTATCGTTTTCTATAATTTCTTCGATTTTGCACCAGCTCAGGATAAGTCTATAAAAATCCCCGATTACCTTTATTAAGTTAAGGAGACAATGACATCCCGGAGATCACGATAAATATAGATTGCCCGAGCTTCATCTTGATCTAATAATGGTCTGGCTGATCTAAGTAACCGTGGCTTTTTACAACAAGATATTCTGAGTGATGTTGATAATTTCTTGTAAAAATCACCAAAACTTGAGAATCAGTGAACCCTATCATCTTCCCTTTTTCCAACGTCTCAATAATCTCACCTGCAATTTGATATTGGACAGTTGATCCTGATCGTTTCATGCCACAACAGATTATCCACATAATGCGTCTTATCTCTTTAGAGTTTGTGATTTGCTAAAGTGTAATTGATGGTACAAATTAGGTTTGCTTAGAATTCTAAATAAGTAGATCAAAATTCCAAACTTGACCCAGGAAATTGCATTTGCCCAGGCGCTCCTGTTATACCAAAAGCAGATCCCAAAATCGCAATTAAAACGATAACACCAATACCTTGGATAAGTGTTCCCAGTGCGTTAACCCATGGGATTCCAATTCCGTTGGCAATATGAAAGGCTGGGGCTGTAATACCGCTTACACCATAAATGAACACCAAAATTCGAAACGGGGTTATGATTTCTTTTGCTAACTCAGCGCCAAGCCACCAGATAAGAAAAACATCTGCTAGCGAAATTAATCCTACCATTATCGTTGCGTTTATCAGAAGTATAGATAAGGTTGAGTATCTTAATATTCTCCGTAATCTGATGCGATCCCTTTTTGCCTGCCACTCACTTGCAGCAGGCATAAGCGCTCTACTTATGGAGGATGATAGAGCTACAAGTTTATTTGCTATGCCAATAGCTACACTATAATAAGTTACCCCTGATAATCCTAATACAGCCCCAACAACCAGTTTATCCAAAGAGCTAAATTTTGATTCCAGTATCAGTAATACTTGTGGCCGACATGTACGATAATATGTTTTTCATTGCTTCTTTAGAAAACGTCCACTGAAAATTGTAGGGTTTTAGGTAATTTATCGCAACACCAATGCTTATAAAACCAATGAGCCACATTAGTACAACCATTCCTAGCACAACAATATTGAACTGCTCCCCAAGGTAATATACCAAACGCCATACCATTTGAGCACATTTGAAGAATTTGATAGAGTTTATTAATCCATATCTTTGCATTCCTTCAGAAATTACCAATTTTCGTTTTGAAGATTGTGGAATAAAACCAAATGACATTAATTTGTAATTGACACTTGGCAATTTTATCTGATGGAAAGTGGTGTACGCATTGAAAAATAGCTCAATGATTGGCGCAAACATTAACAAAGGTAGCATAACAAATATATTATTTACGAAAGTTAAGTAATGCATCCCCTCGTTGACTATCTATGAAAGAATTAGTAATCAACTAGAGGTGATATGATTGTGATACGTATTGTGGCTAAAATAACCCCTAATCCTACTTCGAAGACCCCCATCAATCGAAAAACGTGACCACAACACTCATTTAACATAATCATCAACGCCTGTCCCTTATTAGGGGGTTGGAGTAAAAACAAACGTCAGCGGCACGGGGAATCGCAAATCCAAGAAAATTATAGAAATTATTCGAAACAATCTGATTGGGACTTGAGAGAAATTTATAGAATTTGGATTTCAAATTTGTACCACAAGTGATGAAAATAATTATTTTATACTAACCGGTCAAAAATTGTTTTCGCAAAATTAGTTGATGTATTTTCTTTAGCGAACTTTTCCATCTTTGTCTTGTCAAATGTTATATTGGGATGTTCAAGCATCTGTATAATGCTTTTGACAATATTGTCAATACTATCCATGTGTACAGCGATACCTAAATTGTTTCTTCGAATTGTTTCTCCAACTAGGCCAAAAGAAGACCCAAGAATTGGTTTTCCAGCGACAGAAGCTTGAATAACAATCCCACTACTCCCCACATGAGATGGATATAAGGCCAATACCACATCACTCAGTCCAAAAATTGTTTGAACTTCATTTTCGGGGACGAATTTATCAAATTGGATGATTTGAACAGAAGAAGTTTGTAAGGTGTGTGTAATTTTTTGGTTGATTTTATCTTTCTCTAGAGTTTCAAGTTTTGCCAACTATTAGAAGACATAGTTTATTGGCTGATTGATCGGTAGCCTTCAATCGCCTCTAACAATTCGTATATCCCCTTTTTCTTCTTTATAACACCAAAAGCAAGAAAACCTGCCTGCCGGGTTCGATACAAAAACGTTTTTTTAGGGCTTCATCATGTTTTTTATCAATTGTTTTCGAATTGGATGATTTTGGTAGATACATTGTTTTTGGTAATGGTGAAAAACCATTTATGTACTTTACAGCGATATTTGTCGGTAGAACAAAACACATAATGCAATTTCTTGTTTCTAAGCGCACTCCTACAATATTTGTTGTTTAAGATATGTCTTTCACTTTCGTAATTGTTTTTCGATTTGCCCCTCGGAAATACTTGTAGTGAAATGATGGCTTAAATCTATCTCGTAAAAATCATTCCGGGGGAATTTAAATGTAGGCCTAAAGGTAATAACATTGGATCAAGGTGCAAACAAAAACAGTGAGCATTATTCAACTCAAGTGAATTCTGCGAAATTACATTCCAGTCATAAAACTTTGATAATAGATTGATCTGTTGTTGATGTTTATATATAGTAGCAATGGGTATGAAACTGATATTATTATCCACTCCTAAATACTGCCTAAAATTGTTTTCATGATGTGTAGCGATACTAGCTGGCATAACAACCACTAGTTCGTTATTTTTCCCTAGTCTGTTATCAGTCCAGTAGTCTAAGAGAGAAACAAGATATAATAATCGATGACCATTACTATCACTGTCAAAAACTATAATTTTGCGCATTTATTATATTTCGAATGAGTACAAATCTGTCTCGGTGAAATGTAGTTACGGGGAATTGAAATTTTCTTCGAATGAGATTAAAAAAGTTTGTTTATCAAAGAGTAACAGACTGTTTTTGGGCGAAAATAGTTGTGTGGTGACAATTCCAGGAATTTCCAAGCTTGTACTCCTCAATAACGGATTTGTCTTTATCAAGCCCATGAACCTTATAACCGGTTTTATCAAACAAACTCACTAATTTTTCTGGTTCTCCATAGTTAGTATGCACTTCAATTATCCAGGTATGTGCAGATTTCTTTTCTTCAATTTGTGATTTTTGCACTTCAAATTCAGCCCCCTCTACATCGAGTTTTGCGATGATAGCATCTGGCAATATGGATGAGAGTTTTTTTGGCGGGCACTTTAATTCCCCCCTCAGATACGATTTGCCCATTAGAGATATTTTCAAAGTTGACCAATCCATCACTATTCGCAATTACACATTTGACTAGTTTGGGTTCCAGGAGATTTAATCTCATATTTACTTCTGTTATTGCAAGATTCACATCTAAGGGATCTACAGTTACAATTTCTGAATCATTGCTTGCCATACCAAGAATTAAAGAATAATGTCCATGGTGAGCTCCGGCATCAATGATTTTAATTTACAAGATTGATATTTTGGAATAACCATTCATATTCAATAAAGGCTGATTGAGATGGAGGCTCATACCAATCACTCGGTTGTTTTGTTCAAAGAAAAATTTATAAACTACGCCTGAAATTGTATAGTTTTTGATCTACGGGCGGAAATCAAAATCCCTGATTTTTCTGATGATCCTTCTTGGTATTTGTTTCTTTTTTTGTAATCCTTTCTAGTATCAATTCTGATTCTAGAAGTTCCTATTCGGCACCATTAATCGAGACTGTTATTTTTCAATTGAAGACCTGTTTTTGTGACGACTATCTCGTAAATAAGATTTGAAATCAACCTTTGGGAAAATGGTTAACTTCCCATCAACGGTGGCATCCACTATATTTCGCCCATCGTTTTTAAATCGGATCTTATTTCGTTCGTATCCTTTTTCAGATGTTTGAAAATTCGGCAATTGCCAAACAACTCCTTTACCAAAATAATCTTTTGAGAAATGGTTTTGATCGTTGTTTTGGGAGACAATGGCTTTTCCGGGAGGTCCCTTGTCTGCAAAATTATGATCTACACCAATCAATATAACTTCGGAAAAACCCATAAAATAGGCCAGTTCCAGTGCGATGTTAGTGACCGTTCCATAAGTGGGGGATACTCCTTTAAAGTATATTTCCATCAAAAGTTTTTTGGCTTGTTCTTGGGCAAATGAAAACAGAGTTATCGGAACAATCTATAAATTTGTTGTAACCCCAATGAATGAACTTAAGAGAACTTGCTTTAGAGATTTCTGAAGCAAATTGTTTTATTACTAAGCCGTTTACGGATACAAGGAAAGAAGTTTCAAAGCCAATTTGGTCAAATAATAAATAAATTCGATTAAGGCCAAAAGTAAACTCATCCTTTAATAAACCTAAATTCATCTTATTCAAACTTGGCCCATTCCCTATCACTACACATCGAAAATCTTTATATCGGTTGTGATAGGGTGCGATGATACTTCGAGTGTGATTGAGCCCAATGGAACTTAAATTCCACGTTATGAAATTAGGAAGATGCCTAGCTCCATTTATTGGATCTTGTAACTTTTCGGGTAATAAACTAAAGAAACGTGCATATAGGTTAATCAATGATTGACGCATAACTTTAAAGTCCTCGTAAAATCGTGCTTATTCTGTACTTAACCGCGGAGTCGCGCCACCATCTACAATCATCTCCTGACCGGTCATAAACGAAGATTGAGGTCCATCAGACAAAAAGAAAATCGATTGGGCGATCTCATCGGGCGTGCCCAACTTGCCACTGACGGTATTGCGTACCAGGTTTTCCGGCCGTTCATCCAGGGATCCGATTCCCGTGTAAGCACGGCTTAATCGAACCCACAAAATAGGGGTATCGACTGCACTAGTCTGGATGGCATTCACGCCCCCAAACTCGATGGCCATGTCCTCCTAAGTGTTACATTAGCATTGTGGTGAAATTCATCCCATATTGTGCCACCTCCGATGATGAGTTTCAAGACAAATTGAAGCGTTATATCAATTAACCCTTACTCACCCACTACGGGAATAATCAGCCACCTACCGGCTGGGACCCAGTCCAACGGGCCCAGTAGATTATACTCCCGCAGACTCTCAATAGCAACTGAGTGCGTTTCGGCAAGGGTGGTCAGGTCGGTCTTCTTTTCGATGAAAATATATTCGAAGTGGAACCCTTCTAATATTTGATCACTCCTGAGTGGAATAACTAAAATGTCACCAACCCAAACACCTCGGCTTTCGAGAACGATATTAGCCGCCGTGATCCGTTCACTAGAAATCTCATAAATCCTTGCGATAGCAGCCAAACTTTCGCCGGTTTTTACCCGGTGCAGCACAAAGTCCCCGAAAGGAGTGCCCAAATTAGGACCCGGTGTTGGTGGGGCCATTTCGGTATTGGTGGGTTCAGGTGTATTGGAAGGTAAGGTGGTTGGCGTAAGCGTTTTTGTGGGCAGTTCTGTTGCTGTAAGGGTCGGGCGAGGTGTAGATGTTTGGGAGGGTTCAGTAGAGGTTTGGGATGGTGTTTCTGAAACCGCTGTGATTTCAAAAAATGTGCTCGCCTGGGGTTCCATTTCTCCAAAAAATAATATTGAACCTGCACCGCCGAGTATTAAAATCAATAGAACGACTGAGATCCAAAGCCATTTTCCTCGTTTCTTTTGTGTTCGCGCTGTTTCTGGTTTTCGAATAAATTTTGGATCGGTTTTTTCATTGGGGTGAGCATACAGTGGACATTCAACATGCTTTTCGACTATACAAAATGAATCCTGATGCTCAAACGAAATTCCACCCTTAGATTTTGAATGCAGGCAAACGTGGATGGGGTTAGCAAACAAATACCTGAGTTCAGGATCGTTTGCACTCCCTAAGTGTGGGCAGACCTCACCAGAGGCTGTTGGTTTCTCGTCTATCATTGGATGATTATTATAATGCCTACCGACCCACAAGAAAATGGCGCACTGTTAAAGTGCGCCAACTGAAAGGTAAATTAATTACCTTTTGGTCAAAGATCTAATTTACTCCACATTTTTTTTCGACCGTGAATTACCCCTTTTCCTTTTTTTGGGTTCACCATAATAGTTTTGGTAAGAATAGTATCCATTGGAGTGGTAATAATAAGCATATCTTGATCTGTTGGTTGGGATATCGTTCAATACCACTCCCAAAATGTTAACATTGAGTCTTCTCAACTGCTGGATCGTTTGTTGCGCGGCTGCCAGCTTGGTGACACCCGGTTTAATCACTAATAAAAGCCCATCCGCTCGTTTGGCCAAAACGACCGCATCTGTAACTGCCATAACAGGGGGCGTATCGATCACGACGATATCGGCATGGGTTTTCAATTGCCCCAGGATATGATCCATTTTGTCGGAGGCCAGCAGCTCAGAAGGGTTAGGCGGCAGACTTCCGGTTGTCATAATATATAAATTATTGACATCCGATTTTTGCACGCTGCCATCCAAGTGAACATCAGGCTGCACAAAAAAGGATGTCAAACCTTTGCGGTTCGGTATTGCAAACCGGCGGTGGATCTGCGGTTTTCTCAAATCGCCATCGATCAAGATCACATTCCGCCCCCCCTGGGCCAGGGCAACACTCAAATTTGTCGAGACGGTGGTTTTTCCATCGGACGGAGAAATACTGGTGATCAACAAGGTTCGGATGGGGAAATCCACACTCGCAAATTGGATATTGGTACGCAGCGCCCGATAAGCCTCTGAGACCGGTGAGCGGGGTTGCGTTACAGTTACCAAACCTTGTTTGCCTTTATCATCGGAATGCGCAATCATCCCTAAGACGGGTAGTCCTAAATGCCGTTTGACATCATCCGGCCCCTTAATGGTATTATCCAGCGCGTCGATCAAGAAAATCATGCCCACCGCCAGCATCCCGCCGACGACTGCGGCCAGCAGCGTGTTTTGCATTACTTTGGGCCGAATAGGGCCGTTGGGTGGCGTTGCCGGTTCAACCAAAACCACATCTGAGGTCGATTCGGCTTTGGCCAAGCGCACCGATTCATAGGTTTGCAGCAATGAAGCGTACAACTGCTGGTTTTGGGTCAGGGACGATTCCAGCTTATCCCGTTCAACTTGGAGATTGGCATCATCCCCTAAAGCTTGAATATTTTGGAAGGTTTCCTGAATCCTTTGATCGAGTTCATCCAATTGAGCTGCCAGACTGGCTTCAGTATCCTCATAACGTGAAGCCTGGAAGTTCTTGTTATACTCGGCAAATGTGACTACAACTTCGTTGGCGATTTGAGCTGCCAAGCACCGGATCCGGAAGCTGCACACTCACCCGAATCAGTTGTGTATCCTGGATGCCCTGCACCGAAACGAAAGATTTCAGTTCCTTCCCCTCGATATTGAGTTCCAGGCTTTCGACCACCCCATCCAAAATCGGCTGGGTGGTTAGCATTTGGGCATAAGTTTCGGCCAGGCGTTGGCTGGTCAACAGCGCAGCATATTCAGTTGACTGGGATGAAGGCGCCTGGTTGATCAACATCGTTGCTGAAGCCTGGTAGATGGGCGTCATCTGGCGGCTGATCAGGAAAGCAGCCCCGGCAGCAAGCACCACAGATAAGATGATCAGCCAGGCCCAATGCCACAACAGACCAGCATAGCGGCGCAAATCATCCGAAAAAGAAGGGGTTTCTACAAAATCATTCATTGTTGATATTATACCTTGGGAAAATTGATTTAACTAACTGCTGTTATACACCTAAACCAGAGAATGCTGATTGAGTAACCTGCAAGGTGTATCGAAATCCAGTTTCTCTTGAACCGTTTTGGTTTCGATACGCTGCCCGAAAAATTACCCTTCGACTAGCCCCGCTGTACAGTACAAAGGAGAAATTAGTTGATTTCAATTGCGTGCTTTACGGCTGTAAACACCCATTCAATCATTTGATCTGTCATACCTGGGAAAAGTGGTAAGGTAACTTCACGACGGGCAATTTCTTCTGTTATTGGTAAGGATAAATTGGGGTAGCGTTTTCGGTAATAAGTGAACTGATGAATGGGTGGATAGTGGATGCTGGTTTGGATTTTTGATTCACGCATTGCATCAATAAACTTTTTTCGGTCCACTCTTTCTGGTAAAAGGACGGGGAAAATATGGTAGGCTGACTCGCCCTTAGCGTTTTTGAAAGGGATCTCAATCTTAGTGTTTTCTAATAAACGGATATAGTGCTGGCTGATTTCTTTGCGGCGTTGGTTATTTTCGGCTAATTTTTCCAATTGGACGAGTCCTAGTGCTGAACGGATTTCGTCGATGCGGTAGTTATAGCCTAAGGCAGTTACATCGTAACTGTAGGCATGTCCTTGATGCCGGTCCCAGGTCAGGCTGGTCATGCCGTGAGAACGCATCAGGCGTACTTTTTCGGCAATATCATCTCGATTGGTGACCAGCATGCCCCCTTCACCGATTGAAAATTTTTATTTGAGAAAAAGCTGAAGCAAGCTACATCCCCCCAGGTTCCCAGGGTTTTGCCATTCAGGCTGGCCCCTGGGGCGTGGGCGGCATCCTCGATTACGGCCAAATTGTGACGCCTGGCAATTTCTATAATTGCTGGCATCTGGCAGGGATAGCCGCCATAGTGCATCACCATGATGGCTTTTGTGCGGGGCGTAATTTGCTCTTCTATGGACGCTGGCGAAATTGTCAAATCATGCGGCCCATCAATTTCGGCGAAGCGGACTTCTGCCCCGGTATAAAGCACAGCGTTTGAAGTTGCGACAAAACTCAGGGATGGGACGATCACCTCATCGCCAGGACCTATATCTAAGGCTTCGCAAGCCAGGTGCAGCGCAACGGTGGCATTCGAAACGGCCAGGGCATGTTTTACACCGATGAATTCTGCAAAAGCAGTCTCAAATTTTTGGGTGACTGCTCCCATTGTCAACCAGCGGCTTTGGATCACTTGCTGCACCGCGGCTTCCTCTTCGACGCCAAAATCCATATCCGCTAAAGGTACTTTCCAGTCCATTTTATTTCCTTTAAATCCTTATCCAAAAAACTAACGCAGCACTGAATTCGTAAATCTGACGCTGGTTGAGTAGCAAAGCGTATCGAAACCCGTTAGACACTCAGTCAGTGCTGGAGGGTAGACATGCCCTTTACAATTTTTGGATAGATACTCAATCTAATAGCGAACCACTTCTTCTCAAAATCTGAGGGCGCATACGTTCAAATTCATCCACTGCTTGCTCGTAATCTTCGTGCCGTCCGAGATCCTGCCAATAGCCTTCGAAAGGATACCCCATGACACATTCACCGGCATCCAACAGTTTTAGAACCAGATTGGGGAAATCGAGATACTCGTTCTTGGGAATATATTCTAATACGCTGGGTTCGAATACATAAATCCCCATGCTGACATTGAGATCATAGGTGGGCTTTTCAATATAGCCTGAAATCTGGTTGTCAATCGTAAGTTCCAAAACCCCCAGGTCAACCTTGACTTGCCGAGCATGCATTGCAATGGTAGCAATAGCACCGTTTTTCTGGTGATAGTACACCAGATCAGTGATATCCAGTGTGGTGAGCACATCACCATTGGTCACTAAAAATGTATCGGTTAACCCTTCAATCAATGAAAGCGGCCCCGCGGTGCCGAGTGGTTGTTCTTCGAAGCTATAATTGATCTTTCAATCCAAAACGCTGCCCATCTTTGAAAAAGGCTCTCAAAAGTTCTTCGAGATAACCCACGGTGAGGATCGCTTCATCGATCAGTCCGGTGGCTTTCATCTGCCGCAGCAATATTTCCAAGATGGGCATATCGCCGATGGGCATCAGTGGTTTGGGAAGAATTTTAGTATAAGGTCGTAGGCGGGCGCCTTTGCCCCCGGCTAAAATAACGGCTTTCATAAATATTTACTCCAAATCAGATTGTTCAACGTTTCGTATTAAATCAGCATATTGCCAGTTGAGTTGTACCAGCATACGTTTTTCGTGCAAGTGCGTATCGAAACCAAACGCTTAGTCTCGATACATTTCTCATTTCACTCGAAACCACTCGACCAGCGCTTGCTGATTGAGTAGGCCAGAGGCTGTATCGAAATCAGAAAAACGTGGTCTCGATGCGATAGCTTTGCTACCCACAAAACGAATTAAAGCTGATACTCTCCACTACGATATAGCCTTAGGTGCTCCTGCACCCATTCGATTGTATTCCCCAGACCTTCATCAAATGAGACCTGCGGAACCCAACCCATGATCTGATGTGCCTTTGAATTATCCGATAGCAGCCGCTGGACTTCGCTTTTCTCGGGCCGCAGCCGGGATGGATCGATTTCGATCTCAACGGGTCGACCGACCAACGCGATGATCTTTTCAGCCAAGTTCACCGATCGTGATCTCAGCACCCACCCCCAAGTTGACGGTTTGACCCTCGATTTCTGGAGTGGAAGCGGCTTTCAGGAATCCCGCAACCGTATCACTGACGTACGTCAAATCACGCCGGGCATCCAAATTCCCTAAACGGACGACATCCTGGGTCAACGCCTGAGTGATGATCGTGGGGATCACCGCCCGTGTGGATTGGCGTGGACCATAAGTATTGAATGGTCGCAGCGTTACCACTGGCAGGTTATAAGATAAGTAAAAACTCTCGGCGATTTTATCAGCCCCGATCTTGCTGGCTGAGTAAGGGGATTGCCCTTGGAAGGGGTGTTCTTCATCGATGGGCACCCGGATGGCTGTACCGTAGACTTCACTGGTGGAGGTATGCACGATGCGTTCTGTACCTAGCTCCCGCCCAGCCAACAGCACGTTGAGCGTGCCGATGACATTGGTCTCGACCACCTCGGCCGGATGCACATACGAATATGGGATGGCGATCAACGCTCCCAAATGGAAAACGTGCGAAACCCCTGCCATCGCCGCTTTGATCGTGGAAAGCTCGCGAAAATCACCAGCAGATTACTTCGATCGTAGTCCAACAGTTCTGTTGGCAGCAGTTTGAGTAAACCCCAATCGCCGCGGGAGTTATAGCGTACCAGGGCACGTACCTGTGCCCCGGATTGTGCCAGGGTTTCGACCAGGTGACTGCCGATAAAGCCCCCTGCCCCGGTGACCAGAACTTGTTTGTTTTGCCAAAAATTTGTCATTGATAAATTTCTCTTATGCTAAATTGTCAGTTTACCTGCTGATTGAGTAGGTGATGATTTTACCCGTATCGCCTGTACAAAGCTTGTCGAAGTGAAAACAGCCACCGCGTGATCTCGATACATTTTCTCGTTGCACTCAAAACACACTCGATCAGCTAACTGCTGGTTGAGTAGCGCAGCATATCGAAACCAGCTGTCACCCTATCAATCCCGCTCGCACTTCCTCGATATACCGCCGCACCGCCACAATATCCCCATCGGCAGCCAGCTCCTGATCTCCACGAACCAAGCATCGATCTGCTCTGCCGGGATGCCATTTGGCGCCCAAATCGAACCACTAAGACCGGGATGGTTTTCCCATTGCCATTGATCGTGCGCGCCATTTTTCAGGATCCCAGGAAATCGGGCAAAATCACAATTTGTGCCTGGGTTTCTTCGCAAATTTCAAGAAGAGCAAGCTTTTCCCCTTCAGAGATATTATGGATCGCAAAGACGATAATACCCACATCTAACTTTTTGACCAGGCGGGGATATCCTCACTGCGGCCGACCACATCGACGCCCCGGATGCGCACGCCCTGTTTATAAAGATCATCATCCACAATCCCTACGGGATGGAATAGATCAGAGCTTTGCCCGGAGTTCAACATCCAGACCGCAAACTGACCGGCCTGCCCACCGCCGATCACCAGGACACGCTCGGTGGCGGCCATCACACCTCTGCGGGAGCGCATCAGCCGGGATAAGAAACCCGGTGATCAAACGGCTGCGGTAGCGGATCACAATAAAACCAGTCGGTGGCCAGAGCGGCAGCCATCAAAATCAATGTGCTGGGGAAAAATTCCAATCCCCAGGTAATCCCATAATTTTGCAATGCGGTTCTGACTGCATTATCCCAGATGGGACGTGACGGCAGCATTTGCAAGCCCCAATTGATCCCAGCACCACCAGCGTCGCCACGATCACGGCAGGCAGTAAGTCGATCGCATCACCGGCGTTGGCACGCGCCCAATCGATTTGGTTGATCCCCAGGAGTGCTCCTGTCAGGCTGAAGATCAGGGCAAACCCGATGGCAAAAGCAATCGACTTCGACCAGCCCACATCCAGCGGCCCTAAAGAACGCCAGAAAGCCCCCGCAATCCCAAAAGCCACGAAGGTGGTCAGGGCATCGATCGTGAACCAGCTCAGGTAGCGCTGCGTGAACAGCGAGACCGGCCCGACATAAATTCTGTTTTCGGGCGGCTGGTAGTTCCGCACCTGGGGGATCAGCACCAAAAAGGTCCAGATCAACACATCCAGATCGAGCCAAAAGCTGCGGTAGCGCACATAGAGTTGATCGAGACGCTGCTTGTTGGGGGCGATGGTGTGCAAATAGGTATCCATCATCTGCTCGCCTTGCAGCAGGCTTTCTTCATCGCGGTAGAGCACCGAAGCCGGGCTGGTGACCCCCGGGCGCACCGACAAAATCTCGGTGCGGATATCTTCCGGCCATTCGGCGGCGATTTCGGGGTCTTCGGGCCGCGGCCCGACCAGGCTCATCTCGCCTTTGAGCACATTCCACAATTGCGGCAGTTCGTTGAGCTTGGTATCGCGCAGCCATTTACCCACCGGGGTAACCCGCGGCATCATCATTCGCCGTAACCTTCGGCCCGGCATAGCTTTTTTTGTCTTCATACATCGTGCGGAATTTGAGTATCCCAAACTCCCCGCCGCCTTTGGCCGCCCGCCGCCCGCGGTAAAAAACTGGCCCGGCTGAATCACGCTTGATCAAAACCGCCACCAATCCCAGAACCGGAGATAAGACCAACAGCCCCAAAGCGGCAACCAGGATATCGAAGACCCGCTTCACACGCCAAGACTCACCGAAATATTTTCGGGTTGCAGGGATCCTTTGATACGGGAAGATAAGGATTGGCGCCTGATTGGTCATAATTCGCTTGGGATTTCGATCAAATACTCGTTCATTTCTCGCCCTTCGGGCGTGGTGAAGCTGGCAATTTTATTAAACCCCAATTTCTGGTAAAAGGCATTAACAGACTCGTTATTAACTTTATCAGTGGTTAAATTTACTTGTTGAACACCCCGGTTTTTTGCTTCTGCCAAAAAAGCATTGATCAATAATTTTCCAATTCCACCACCTTGCGCATCGGGTGCTACCGCAACCGACATCAAAGTCGCGCAATTCTCATGCACATCTTCCCCTTGCTCACGTGAAAAAGCCCTAAGTAAACGGGGGAGAATGGATGGTTGCCTTTAGGATTGGGAGAAGGGAAGCCCAAGCAAATCGATACCAGCGTTGACGCAGCAAACGTTTGTAAAATCCCTGTGAGTTATCTGTTCCTGCGATGAAGCCTTGAATGTGCCCTTCTATCTCAGCGACCAAGGCTATCCGCTGTCATCATCTAAAATGCCAGCATACAGTTCGTTGAGAAAATTTTCTACCAAAATACTAAGAAGAACCCCGGAAAAGCAGCCAAATGTAAGGAAACTGCATTTTCTAAATCACTGCTATCCATCCCCGAAATGTTTAGTGATCCTTGGTTTTTTCTTCTCATTATCTAATGCCCCAAAAATATTCCAGCCTCATGGTGTAATTGCTTCGGAAAACATTTTCTCAAAGGCTTTGGCGGCAAATTCTGGTGAATGGAATTTTATTACGTAATCTCTTCCATTTTCACCAAACTCTCGGGATTTTTCGCGAGTGGCTTTTAAGTCTCGTATAGCTTCTGCTAAAGCTTCCAATTTCCATGGAATACATATTCCAGCATTTGCACGTTTGATCAGATCCCATGTATCACTGCCTTCATCTATACAACTAAAACTGGTCGTCCGCTGGATAATATTGAAAATGTTTTTGATGGTAAAGCTCCAAAGCCAGTACCTTTTTTTTACTAGTCACCTAAGGAGGCATCAGCCGTAGCAAAAATATCAGGCATAAGTTCACGTGGCTGGTAACCAATAAAACGAACATTCTCTAAATTGAGTTCTTTTACCTTATCATAAAGCATTTGTTTCCCAGCACCATCTCCAACAAAAACAAATAGAATATCAGGATCATCTTTCAGCATTACACGGCTTCAATTGCTTTATCAAGTGCCTGAACCAGACCAATATTACCGGCATATAAAATCACATATTTACCAGATAGATTGTGTTCCTCGGAAAAATGATTATTGCGTGGTAGCGGTTTTATTGCACCTATTTCGACCCAATCATATATAAGCTCTATCTTAAATTCAGAGACACCTAAATCTTCAATATCAGGAGTAAATGATTTGGAAAGCACTCTGACTTTATTCGCATGACCTAAACAATGCTTTTCAAGTTTTTCAACAAGCTTGATAATCCATTTATTCCGAAATATTCCCAGATTTATTCCAACATTCGGATAAACATCATGAACTGAATAAACCGCAGGTTTCCTCCTCAAGAGTCGAATAAACCCAAAAAGGAAACCATAACTCTAGACCAGGAGAATGTGTGAGTAAGATGTCATAATTTTTCTTTACACCACTTAAAACTGATCGGACTTGAAAAAATAATGCTTGAACCATTCGCCAGGAAAGTTTAGATCGATCCATTGAAGGTAAAGGAACTCTGGAGACATGAACTCCATTTTCATTCGTAGTATGTGTCTTATAACCACGGTACTCCGTGGGTACATTGCCGGATGGGTAATGGGGAACAGCAGTAATTACATCCACACGATGTCCCAGTCGTACAAGTTCTTCACATAACATAGTGAATAGAGGTGCGGCAGGGCCACCATCTGGTTTGTAATAAGGTGTAACAACGAGGATCTGCATTATTTATTTCTTTACAACCACACCTTGCACTGCGGAGGATGATCCTGGTGGGAACTCGGCATCTCGCTGGATCAAATCCCAATTCTCTTGGAACCATTCAATCGTCTTTGCCAAACCAGTCTCGAAATCCATCTGCGGTTTGTAGCCCAAAAGCTCATTTGCGCGGTCTACACAAGCCAGCAAACGTTTTTTAGTGTCCCAAACACGAGGGGGTGCCCGTTTGATTCCGGCCTGGTTCCCCGTTAATTCATTGATGTGTTCGGCCATTTGCAGGATATTGGTCTCCTTACTGGATGCGATATTCATTTCCTGCCCAATGGCTTGTTCGAAATACCCGGCCCGCAATAAAGCATCCACAATATCCATCACATAGGCGAAATCACGAGTTTCTTCACCCGTGCCGGTAAAAGGCAGCGGCAGGCCATTCATCGCCCAATAGATGAAGTTCGGGATCACGTTTCGGTACTGGCCTGGGACCTCACCAGGGCCGTAAGAATTGAAGAAACGGGTTTTCACCACTGGAAGGCCATAATGATGGTGGTAAAAATTAGCATACAATTCCCCCAGCATCTTGGTAATCTGATAAGGGGTTGTCAGATGCATTGACATAAAGTCTTCTTTAAGCGGCATCGGTGCAGCCGAACCATAGATTGAACAACCGGAAGAAGCATACACCAAGACGTTCGATGCCGCTCATTTGAGCGTATTGGAATATTAATCAAGTTCCTAAACCATTGGTGTTCAGATCTTTTTGCGGGTAATCGACCGAATTTTGGTTGGCAAAAAATGCTGCCAGATGGTAAATGATATCCGGTTTTTCTGCGAACACTCGTTTTAGATCAATTTCATCAGTTACCGATCCATTAACAAACAACACATTGGGCAGCGAGGGGATATTCCAGGTATACGCGGCTGAAAGGTCATCCAATACGATCACTCGTTTGGCACCTAATTGGGCAATTGTGCGGGTCAAATTAGAGCCGATAGCGCCTGCGCCGCCGGTGATGAGAACGGTTTTTCCTTCATAATGCTTTTGGTATGCTTCCATGTTTGTGCTCCTTAATTCTAGCTTCATAAACTTTACGGGCCCAGGCTACGTAGCGTTGAACACCTTCACGAATGTCGATCTTGGGATCGTGTTTCAAATCCCGCCGGGCTTTCGAGAAATCGACCACCTTTACTCGCGTGGTGAAAGCTTCTTCACCTTTATACTCTACTAGGGAAGGAGCTGGCACCTGTAGCTTCCAGTACGATTTCTGCCAGTTCTTCGATATTGACGACCCAATCCTCACGCCCGCCCACATTATAGACTTCACCCGGGATGAAGTTGTCTACGATATTGGCAAAGGTCCGGCAAGTATCTTCCACATAATCGAAGATCCTTTGATGGCCGCGATAGACCGTAAAAGGCAGTCCCTTAGGCATGATAAACGAAAATGGGGATCACACCCCGGTAGCGGCTGTAATATTCATGAGGGCCGTAACAGCCCAACCGGGCGCACACGCACTACTTCTACACCGAACATCTCAGCATGGTTTAGGCATTGCAGTTCTCCTGCCCACTTTGAAATGGCGTAATCGTTCATTTGCTTGAGCGGTACGCGCTCCATCACATCTTCCGACATCAATTGATCGTAATCGCCGTAGACTTCTGCGCTGGAGAAGAAGATCATCTTATAGCGGTGCTGTTCTTGGAGGCGCAGCATTTTTTTGGTGCCGATTACGTTGGTGCGCCACAGGTTTTGGTAATGGTCTTCACCATTCCAGCGCCCGTATTCCGCCGCCAGGTGATATACGAAATCAAATTTGTGCTGCCGAAAAATCGCATCCATCTGCTGGTATTCGCTGACATCCGCTTTCAGATGCTGCGGGTGATCGCCTTGCAGGATATCCGAAGTCCATACTTCGTGACCGCGGCTGCGGAGTTCTTGTGCCAGGTTGGTGCCGATAAAACCCCAACCGACCGGTACCAGGATATTTGCCATGTTTGTGATTGCCTCCGTTTTTGTTTTGTGGAAAATTATAATTGCGTGCCAGGATTTCAACGATCCTTTGCGCGGCTTTGCCATCCCCATAGGGATTGCGGGCCTGGCCCATCGCTTGCCGCTTTTCTGGCGATTCGTAACAGTTCAGCCAGGGCTGCCTGGATGCGTTCCTGATCCACCCCCACCAGGCGGGCATTCCCGGCTCGCACCCCTTCGGGGCGCTCGGTGGTTTCGCGCATCACCAATACCGGTTTGCCCAGGGAGGGGGCTTCTTCTTGCACGCCGCCGGAATCTGTCAGCACGATGGCGGCCTGATCCATCAGCCACACAAAAGGCTCGTAATCCAGGGGTTCGATCCAGCTAATGCGTGCCTGCCCCGCAAAAAACCGTGGTGGTATCGCCTTTTACCAAAACCAGGTCCGGCTGCACTTCGGTGATGACGGCTTTTACGGCCCTCCACGGCCCGGGCGGTGACTTGCGCCAAAGTTTGCCGGAGACATGATGTTCAGATCATGGCCGATTTGGAGGGCAAAAGGTTTGATGACCTGATCCAGCATTTTGTGGTATTGGGCAGTGGCGCAGACCACCGAGTGATAAGCAAGTTTTTCTTGAAGCGCCAGAATAACGGGCACTAATTTAATGATTTCGAGGTGGGTGCCGATGATGCTGAGGATGGTTTCCATGGGTTTGCTTTCGTTCCCATGGTGGTTCGAGTTGGAATCTGGCGGTTAATTCCGTTGATTGCATCTACATAGATTTCCTCTAAGCGATCAACAACTTTTTTGATTGAAAATGTTTCCTTTGCAATGCGTTGCCCAGCATGACCAAATTGTTTTCTTAGATCTTCATTCTCAAGTAGCCGATCAATGGCAGCTGCAATGGCTTTGGGTTCTAATGGTGTAACGAGTGCCGCTTGGTTTGCTACGAGCGAAGAAACCTCTATGGTATCCGCCAGGACGAGTGGCACGCCCGCTATGCAGGATTCTACCATTGTCATAGGGAATAATTCTTTTCTGCTGGTCATGACGCAAACATCAACATCTACGAAGACTTCCATAATGCTTTTGGGATCCCATCCCCAATTAGTTTCACCTGATCTCCGAGTTTGTGTTCTTTTATTATGGCTTGTACTTCATCTTCATAACCATTATTAAGCCCAACAAGTAAGAGAATTGCTTGGCGTTTGGTCTGAGCGTAGGCTTCGATTTAATATGTAGGCCCTTTTATCCGATTAAGCCTGCCCTAAGAATAATATAATCGGGTTATTTGCTGCAACATCTGCTTTAGATCGAAGTTTTCCCTTAGGCGGCAAAGGCAAATAATCTTTTGTTATGTTTACACCGTTTGTTAGAATTTCAACTTGAGTTTGATCCTTACTTTTAAGGATAGGCACTCATTTTTTTCTTTTGAGCTTAAGGCAATTAGTGTAGAAGCATTTAAAGTTACTAATAGAAAAAAGAAATCAAAAAGGCGTTTTGTGTAGGCGTCCGACCTAAATACGGCAATTCTCCCCTGGGTTGAATAATATATGGAATCCCATATTTTCTAGCTTGTTTGGCAATGTAGGAAGCTAAATTATCTCGATAACCATTGATGTGAATAATATCAAAACTTTTAAGGGTGGTATCCACATATTTTTGAATATCGGGCATATAAAAAGGGCCCACGGTTCCTGGCCAGTTTTTCCAAGTCCAAGTATCTAAGTAAATAACACGAACATTATTGATAACATCTTCGAAAGTTTTTGATGATATTTTCTTTCCCTTTGATGAAGATTTGTGCAAAAAACGGTTACCTGATGACCGCGAAAGCGAGTTCTCGGGTTATTCAAAAGCATTTTTCGTTGGACCACCAAACCGTTTGCTGGGGATATCCCAATGTTACATACAAAATATTCATCATCTAAATTAAATGCAGAGAAACTGATTTTTGCTGAGTTCGCTTTTTGTTTTGTTTCTCCATTTTTGACCTGTATAAATAACGATTGCTTGAAGAATAGGGCAAGCTAACTTACATTATTCTGGACAACTCAAAATCCATGAAGCGTCTTTTTCGTAACCTAACTTTATTAGTGCATCTCCCGCTTGAGCATTGAAAATCTCAGCACTTTCCCGTGTAAAATAATTTTTCCAATCATTTGCAATACCTTTACGTAGGAAGGTTCTATTTGTTTGATCGGCCTTCTCTTCAAGATTACTAAAATTGTGCCGAGTTACAATTTCATTACTTAGTAACTCATCGACGGCGCCATATTTAGCTTCTTATCACTGATCGAAAATATTTGGGCGTGTCATTCAATAAATCCTCATCTGACCAAAATAATTTGGGTGACCGAAGTTGATGCTTTTTCGAACCAGGATGAAACATGCTTTCCCCAATGGAGCCTTTTTCTGAAAAAGCATATATTGGTATATATTTGGCTAAACTCTTGCCAATGTTGTTTTCTTCAAAACTCGCATCAAAAAGTTGGGCGTAACGTTTTCTAAAAAATTCCCCCTATCGTCTGACTGAACAATCTCTTTACAACTTGAAGTAACTGGAAACTAGAGCATCTCTTCCATCACGATAAACATAAAAACAATCTTTAATTGGAGAAATGTAGTACTATGTGTATGAACAACTGATGAAAAACCTAGTGGCAAAACTCATGAGATGGTCTTAGGAATATTCAAATAGTCAGCTAACATTTCACTGAACCAGGTTGTTCCAGAACGAGGGTAACCGCACACAAAGTGCATTGATAATTGTTTCTGGAAATAGGCTCCTAACCAAATGGTAATGTAATGAGATGTTCCTTCAAGCCACCAACCAATTTTAGGTTATATTTTACCTTCATCTCTTAACGGAATAAGATAGATTTGTAAAGCGCATTAAATCGATTTATGATTTTTTTAAAACTTAGATTGGTCACAGTTTCCAAACCTGAAGCAATCAGTTTCATTCTTAATGCAGGTGATGCGGCTATTTTTTGAATGAGCAATGCCAATTCATCTGCCCGAGGAGAAAATAGCAGGGCATTTTCCATGTTGAATTATCCAAAAACGATGAACCTTAATATCTAATAGAGGCAATTACAGGTAACTTGTTTGCCATCGCTTCAAAAATAACATTTGGAAATACCCTTCGCGGTTGATGGCAAAACTAGCATGTTACATTGTCTCATAATTTGCTGAATATCAGTGCAATAACCAAGAAAATGAATAATGTCCCGTAACTCCAACAAATCGACTTGAGCCTTTAAAGCAATTTCTTGATTGCCCCTTCCACATATAAGTAGCTGAACCTTCTGGTTACTGCGAGTTAAAATATCGATGGCATCAATCAATACTTTAATATTTTTACCTTTTCTAACCTGCCAACAAAAAGAATATAAGTTGATTTGTTTTTTTGTCTTGTTGAAAGAACTAGATTACCATTGGCAGTTGTTGCTTGCATCGAACTCAAATCGAAACCATTGGGAATGAACTCGCCATTTTTTAGCAAATAGAGTAGTTTTAAAAACCAATTTATACTATCTGGCGCTACATTTGAAAACAATACTTGATGTAAAAAGGTAAAATAATGCGTGAATAAACCTATCGATTTCTGTCTAGTTTGTACGCGCTTCTCATATCCGGAAATATTGGTGTTAATGTGAAAACGCATGGAGGTAATGACGATGCCATCATATAAGGTATCCAGTTATGCACAATATCAGGGCGAAACTTACTAATAACATCGTATATGTATGACCATTGTAAATCAAATTGTTTTTTCTTTTTTAGTTTATGATTGTTGGATGATTTTTCAATTTGTCATAACCTGAAATCATCCACCAAACAAATTCCATTTTTAAACTCATCCGTATTTTGGTTGTCAATTAATAACCCGAAGTTGATGTTCTGCGCCTCCTCCATCAAGAAGAATGAATAAAGTGGAGAATGCGGATCGGTTGTTGAGAGTTGTTTAGCAACTTTGAACTAGATGTCAGGTTAACTTTTCTGCTCATCAATCCATTCGGCCAAACCAAAATGCTGAATTAAGTAATTGCGTTTTTGTGATTGCGGCATTGAACGAATGAATAAAACCTTATCCTTGGCTTTATTCCAATAAGTATCTACCGTACCAATAGGTTTTGCTGGCGCGCCAACCGCTACACTATTCGGATGAATATCGCTCGAGAATACCAGCACCTGCTCCAATTACACAATTATCCCCTATGTTGATGCCGGGTAAGAGAATCGTGTTTATACCAATAAAAACATTATTGCCAATTGTAATTGTGCCAAATAAATCAACAGCTGAATACTGATGGCGAAACACCCACATTCCGCCATCATGCGTAATAAAACGTACCCCGGAAGTTATCTCGACATGATTGCCTATTTTTATTAAATACGGCTTAGATCCAAATGAATTTGACTGTAGGTTAAGAAATTTACAGTCTTTACCAACTTGCACACCAATTGTTTTTGCAAAAAGCACCGGGTTGTATTTGCGCAAAATAAATAGTTTAATCTTCTGACTAATTCTAAGTTAACATAAGTAAGTTTTTACAATTTGATTGTATGAAGCTTGCTCTTTAGTTCATTTAGTTTTTCAAACGCAATTCCTGATAGTTCGGTGAAAATTTGTACACGAAAAATGTACAATGTAGCCGCGTATGTTAATACCCCTGCCAGCGAGCCAATCACTAACCTTGCCCAATATGGGTAGTTGTCAAGGATAAATGTATCAATAATCAAAACCAAAGCGCTCATAAATAAAAGAGCATAGCAAAATGGGAGTAATGTGTTTTAGTAGACCTGTGAGGGATAATTTTATAATTCTAAAGGTAGGTACATGTCAGGGATAAAAAGCAGAAGTGTAACGAACAAAAACATTTGAATGAGCAACTCCAGGTTCTTATAGTAAATGCCTACTGCAAAAGCCAGCAGTGTAAAAATTGTTCTAACAATTTCCCACCTAAACATAATATTTACCTGTGCTTGGGATTGATATATCCATTTTGAGGTAATTGTGAGCGAGCGAAATAGCCCGATGAAACACATATATTTCAAGATAGGAATAACCGCAGCCCATTTATCGCCATAAATTGTCATAATAAATGGCTCGGATAGGGTAAACAATCCAAGCATGAAAGGCACACTTATCAGTGCGAAACTGGAGAGCGCCTTGAAATATACCCGTTGTACCTGGGCTAAGTTTGTCTGGATGCTTGCAAACGTTGAAAACATGACTTGGTTAACAACCACAAAGATCTGGTTGATGGGCAGGAGCATCAAACTATAAGCACGCGTATAAATTCCTAGCAATGCTGAACCGAAATAACGCCCAATGAGCAAGTTGTCTGCGTTGCGGGACCAATAATCAACAATTGTAAAACCCGTGAAGTTAATCGAATAATCGAACAAATCTTTTACTTTGCTGAATTGAAAAGTCGAGACGCGGTCTCCAATTGCTTTTCAACCACATAAATACTACGACACAGAGTTTCGTTAATTAAATTAAGAGCGATAAGGCTCCAAAATCCCATGCCAAGGTAAGCTATTAATATTCGCTACAAACCCTGAAACGAACGCCGCACTCACACGGATTAAACCAATTGTTCGAAACTGCATTTCGCGTTGAAAAATGGTTTGCTGAACAATAATCGTTGATCGCAATAAAAAGATGAACGAAAGAGCGATGGTAATAACTTTAAACGGAGAATCAGCATAGAAAGCAGCAATCAACGGAGAAACCAAAATAAATAAACCGGTTGTGGCAGCACCGATAACTATATTCAACCAAAATACTGAACTGAATAAAGTGTCATCAACTTGCAAACGCTGTACTAATGCTTGTGAAAAGCCAGCCTTGCTGAGCATTAGTGCAAACCCTGAAAATACGGTTGCCATACTGATCAAGCCAAAATCGGTAGGCGTAAGCAGCCGTGCGAGAATTACACCGATTGCGAATGAGATTGTTTGCGTAATCAGTTGAGCCAGCATCACCCAACTGATTCCCACGATCGTTTTATGTTTGACTGAACCATGAAAGGTGCTCATCGTTATTTGGCGAGTGATATGCTAAAATTTATAGGAAATAGTTGAAACATCTCTTTCCAGTTCTATGTGTTGGGGAGATATTGCGTTATAAATTTGGGGAAACAAATAGATGATAACCCACCCCCAAATGATTGTTCTCCCCATGTTCCCAGCATCATTGCGGATCCACGTCAGAATTTGCAGCATAAGGATGAGCACGTATGCTAATTTCTGACGATTAATAGTAACTGATTTGATCAAGCTGTGCCATAATCTGGACAAGCCCCATCCTAGTAATGCGTATAATGCGAGTACCCCGACAACGCCAAAGTTAAGATAAGCTTCAGCAACTTGCAAGTATCCCAATCCTACCCACCCGCCAGAAAGGCGGTCAGTGATCCATACGGTTGGCTTTAATCCGGGGATATCGAAAAAACTTATTGAGGGAAGGAAGGGGATCGCATTTCGAAGGGGGCGTAGATAATCCAGGCCAAAACGGTAACTTTCGTAAGTTGGCACCAGTGTAATTGTGCCTGCAAGCGTCTGATAACTGTTGGAAATATTACTGAGAAGTGTGACAGGTAAGCTCTGGTTATTTCGATTGCTTCCAAAACTTTCTGTTGAAATGCTTTGAATAATGAATTGAGAATCCCATTGGTTTACCGGCATGGTTCGTAAAGCATCTACCGATGTGACAATAATAATTGTGGTGATTATTGCCAGTAGTGCTTTGGGTTTATTCACTTTTGCCCCCAAAATATGATCAGAAGCTAATAATAATAGAATGAGCAATACGGGGACAGTGCGGTCACCCGTAATCAATTCTAGCAAGATTACGATCAGGGTAAGTAAAAGCGTGCGCCGTCTTTGAGTGCTATTCTCATCAGTGGCAACCAATATTAAAAGAGGACGAGGGTAAAAACCAGGCCAGTGTGGTAGTTGTGAAATACGAGATTTCTCCTGCGTTTCTTGCTTGCGTAAAGGTTTTATATCCCCCACTAATAGAGTAAATGATCCCTTCGCCTCGCAATAGATCTAAAAAAATTAACAGTATCGAAGAAACATATAAAAGAACGCCTATTTTTCGCAGGATGAGACTGGATATTCGAAAATTTTTTGGTTGAATATCAGCGACCTTCGGAACATAGTCTCGTTTAGATACCAGACCCGATAATAAAGCAAAGGTTGTGAATGTCGAAAAAGCCAACATCACAATTGGCAAGGCTGAAATAAACTTGAATTATCAATAATATAGTAACCACTGAAAGCATTGAGGCCTTCGATCGGGAATAAAATAAAGGCACTCAGGGTGTATAAAAATGTTCCTGCCATGAATAGGATGGGAAATGAAAAAATATATAACTCCAGGAGATACCATGTAACGATCACGCTGGCCAACAGAAGAATACAGCCAAAATAGCTTCCCCCATTTTTTCTGAAGAGAGCGGTATCTCGACCGGTTTCCGGCAATCATGGTGAGTGTTATGGAAAAGATACTCCATAGCATCAGGAAATAAATTGCAATATTTCTCTTTTGGGGTTTTATCATAGAAATTATTTGGAGTTGAGAAATACTAAAATCAAGCGACTTGAAGCGTTTTTCCGCTGATTTGTTCCGCGCTTCGAGAATTTAACACCTGCTGATAGGCTTTCCTCGCAAGTTCAAAATTGCCGCTTGCTTCAAAGATTATACCTGCACGTAACCAAATGCGATGTCTTTTGTCATCATCAACCGAGATTGCTTTTTGTAAATAAATAACAGCCGCATCAAACTGATTATCAAGATAGTAACACCAGGCAAGCTCAAGAGATAATATTTATATTGCTCGGTTCGAATGCTAAGGCTTTTTCGAACCAGGGTATGCTTTATTATGTTGGTTTTCTTGCGTTAAAAATAAACCAACCTGAAAATATCCTTCACTCTGTAGTGGCTCCAAATCAACCCATAATTTGAGCTGCTGCAATTCATCTGTTTGTTTGTTTAAATCGGCAAATACCTTGGATATAAACTTCCCAATTTGCTCGATTTGATGAACCGGTTGAATTGAGATTGCTGCCAGATACGCCAGAAAAACTGATTCCCACTGTTTATTCTCCCGCGTTCTTTGGGTAAGCTCAGATAGATTGGAGGTCGCGAACCTTCAGCCAGACCTGAATTGCCCCAGAATTGTCTGTTTCACAGATACCTCTCATGCCCAATGACTGATAGCGCTAAGACGTTACCGGCTTCTGCCTGTTCTGCAACTACTTTTCGCTCATCTCCTTCAAAAATCTTGCCTTGTAATATTTGGATCTTCTGGCAATCCAGATTGTGCTATTTTGATGCTGTGATGAGGGTTGTGCTGATATTTTTTCTGCGCTGATGTTAGTTTGATAAAGTAGCAGTTTCTAAATACAAGCAAGACCAGATATTTATGTCAATTGAGATCAGTATTCGCGGCAACGCCAAAGCGACAAGCGCAAAGAAATATAGCGTGGTGCAATGTCGGAATTTGGTTATAGATAAATTGATTTTTTCCAAAACACTATGCTTGACAGCATGCCATTGTTTGCAAGTTGTGTCCCAGAACTGTTTCCAGATTGCAAATTTCGTTCGAAAACTCCTGTTCAAGTGATGCGTGAAATCCAGGATCTAAAGGAGTTCTGGGTTTTTCTTTTCGATTTCGATTGATTATCCACAGTAGTAATCTTTGACGAAACGATTTGGGTAGTAGAACTCTGGCGATGTGTAGTTCGGAGCGTACCGACCGCCGTACCCAATCTCGAACCCACACACTTCGATATAGTTTTATTCGCATTGATCGGACGAATGACTGCTTGAAATTCGGGTCAACGCCTAAAAAAAACAACACTTCACGATATATGCCAGCTGTATCCTTTTTGAAATCATCGTAAATAGTAATCTTACCTGATCACGCGGAAACACATCCAGATAGCGTTGCACTTGTTCACTGAACTTAACAAATTCGCGATAAAACATCCCATGAATAGGATAAGGGTCTTTTGGCAGTCGCAAACCTTTTTTTCGATCCGACTCGGCGGCCAGCGCTTCGGCAAAGTCAAGCAAATCCTCCGTGCGGTTATATAAACGCTGGCTGTGATAAGATACATCACATCCACCGGGTTGCGCAGCATAATAATGATGCGTGCATTCGGGCAAAAATCATAAATTTCTTGAGCTGCCTTGTGCGAATACAAATACCATCACCCGAGCCTTCCCGAATTCGTTGTTGATTTTTACTGGCTCGAATAACTCCAAATACTTCGACAAATCATTCATATAGATTGGGCAATGGATATCAGAACCAAAAAAGTGTGGCTCTTAACACCCTCTTGGCATAAACACTTCCGTGGTGCTGCTTCAAATAATCATACAAAGCCGTGGTGCCACATTAGGCGCACCCACAATAAAAAAATTCGGTGATTTCATTTTTATCACTTCCCTTGCTGATGATACTGAGTTGGCACAGTTTCTGAATAATAATTTAGTCTTAAGCGTATGAAATTATTGTAGTTTTGATTATTCGCCGTAAAATTTCTGCTTGCACACGCTTAATGCCTTCTATTCCAACTCTTTAGTAAGGTATCCCGAGATATGTGTCACCAAGGAAAATTTCCGTTCCAGTAAGGAACGCGTTAGGCTATCAATAAAGAACCGGGCGCATACCAATAAGGAAAAGCATGAAGCGGGGAAATTTTTTTCGGCTAAGATCGCTTCTACATCACGAGTCTGTCCGTAGAAGCTTCAGAAGCGGGGTGGGGTTTTTTTTTCTTTATCTTCCTGATTCTTCATCTATCCTTCCACACAACCAGGCCCGAGTTTAGCCGTCCAGGCCTGGTTAAAATGGGTTTACCAATTTTGTAGTAAGGAACGCGGCGCGTGTATCAATAAGGGAAATTTGGGTATCAATAAGGAACGTAACCCGTATCAATAAGGAATCGGGGGGGTATCAATATAGATACGCCCGTTATTTACAATCAGGAAAATGGGCCTGCTCGTGAGCGGGTTTCAGGGGGAGGTGGAGTCGAGTGCCGTGGGCAGGCCCATTTTATTTAGCTGACCGGGTTCCGTGGCCATCCACATTCGACTGGGAGACCAGTTCATCCCCGGTTTTGCCGATATTTTCCCGGTTGATGATCTCGCCCGAAAAAGTGCCGGGGGTATTTAGCCCGTTCTTGAGCTTCATGTCGGCCCGGTGGCCGACGCCCAGGGTGCCATCGAGATTGATCTTGGGGTATAGGTTCCCAGACCTTTGAGATAGACTGACTGTCCCTGGTGGTTGTAAAAGAGTGTGGCATCGCGCAAGTTCGATCAGCACCTGGCGGATCGTGCCTTCGTTCAAACCAGTGCTGCGGGCGATGAAGGTGACCAGGTCATCGGTCACCGCCCGTTTACCCAGATCGATACGGGTCGATAAGCATTGATCGCTTGAATTCTACTGGCCATAAGATTGCCTCCTTTTTTATGGACTTTTGATGTAGATTTATGGATATCCCACCCTGGCAGCATGCCCCTGAAAATGATGTCATTTCCCAAACCCTGGTTTACCGATAAAGTCGTTTCTCTCGCTACTCTGATCTTTACAAATGAAATGATCAACTTATCCCACTAAAGCGATGCACTTTGTTGGTGAAATCTTTTACCAATCTTACGGATATATTTTTTCAGAATGTCAATCTCCTGTCAATTACACCGGTGTACCAATGGGAGACTCTATTTAGGTTAACGCTATTTGCTGGTTGAGTGTTTTCTATTCTCCTAAGGAGAAAATCGTTCGCCTGTACTGAGCTTTTCCCAGAGCCTGTCGAATGGCTGTCGAAGTGAAACCAAGCGTGGTAGCAAAAATCTCGCAGGTTTCAATATGCTGCGCTACTCAACCCGGTAGATCATTTGCCCTCGCGCCTGCTATCAGATACCGCCCGATTTCCCACCAGCGGCGGGGTAAATACAAAGGCCATATCCAGGCGAACTGAATGGGGTAGCGCCATAACAAATAACTCTTTGGCGGAAACAGCAAACTGGCTGTTACCTGCAGCCGGGTGCCGCGGTCGCAACTGGCTCAGCGCGTTCTGGATATAGTTGCGGGTGATTGTGCGCGTATCAGGCCGGTGCGGTGATTGGGCCGGCGTATCCGTTAAAGCCGCGGGTAAGCGGATGCCAAACAGGTCGCGTAGCTGGTAAAGCGTGACCTGCATCCAGGAGGCCCAGCATTTTGTCGCTTCACCCTTGAGCAGTCCTTCCCAATCGAAATCCGTCAAATGCTGTTCGTACAACTGGAAAAGATCATAAAACCAGATCAAGCGCCGTCTCTGCGGGTCGGTTTGCAGCATCAGGTGACCGGTCAAATATACGAATTGGGCGGCGGGGTTCAAAGTGTAAACCGGATGCTGCGCCATGCGGGGTGAAGGGTTGGACTTTGCGCCCACAACCAGTTGATTTCCGGGCTGCGCCCCTGGCCATCCAACACCTGGCTCCAATGCAGTTCCAATGTCACCTGGCCCTCTGAGCCGCCGCGCAGATAGGCATGGTAGGTCACTTTTTCCTGGATATAGCCCAATCCCTGCAGCATCCGGCTGGCGGACATTAAAATCCTCGGGCCGGACGAATAAATCCAGATCCCCCATCGGCCGCAGCCCGGGATCGGGATACAATGTTTGCGCCAGGGCCGCCCCTTTGAGCACAATCACCGGGATCTCGGCTTCTGCAAAGGCTGCCAAAATGCGATCCAATTCCTTGAAAAGCACCGCGTTGTTGGCCGCGGTCTGGTAGTAGGTGGTTTTAAGCGCAAGTGCGACCTCCTTGGGCACGTTGCGCAATCCCGGCACGGGAGTGCTGGAGCTTGCTCTTCGCTACCTGACCACAAGATACCAATACAGCAGCGGCCCCACCCCTTCGGTCTTCGCCATCATCACCAGCATCTGCCAGTCTTCGCGGTGAAGGCTTCCCAGTTTACTTGGTCTCTGGCTTCAGAAGTACTTGCAGATCGCATCGTAGACCAAATCAGCATTGCCGGGGTAGGGGGTGTATTTGGCTGGGGCGGTGATCAGAGACATATTATATTTATGGGACACAGATTTAAAGGATTTTCACAGATTATTTTTTGTTTTATCTGTGTTGATCTGAGTAATCTGTGTTCTATTATTTGGTTTGCTGGGGCGGTGATCAGAGACATTATAAATCAATTATGGGACACAGATTTAAAAGAATTTGTCTGATCATGTTGATCTGAGTAATCTATGTTCTTTTGTTCGTTGGACACAGATTTATTGTTTTATCTGTGTTTTATCTGTGCCAATCTGTGTTCTATTTCTTTTCTCCGATCCAGTTCAAATCACCCTTGCGCTGGTTGTCATAGGTTTTGCGTTTGATTTGGGGTTTGTGGACCAAAATTCAGCAGCAGACCCACTTCATAAGGCGTGGCCTTGAGATAATTCAACAATTGCGCTTCGTGTTCCGGGGCCAGGGACCGTGTGGCCTTTAACTCTACGATGACCTTGATCATTGACCAATAAATCGGCGAAATATTCCCCGACCAGTTGGTTGGCATAGTAAACAGTCAACCGAGCTTGTTGTTCGATTTTTAAACCTTCGCTACGGAGTTCAATTGCCAGGGCATTCTCATAAACCTTTTCAAGAAAGCCATAGCCCAGCGTATTGTAGACCGTGTAGAAGGCTTTGATAATCCGTTCGGTGATATCTTTGTGTTTTGCTTCCATGATTTATTCTGCGAAGCGAATACCCCGTGGCTTGCCACGTGGGTTCCACGCTTGAGCAAAACCTGACCCGTAGGGGCAAAATTCCGTAATACCCCGTAGCAAGCGGTACTGTTGGCGAAATCGAAAAGAAAAAGAAAGAAGACCTCAAAAGCTATAATCGAAGGAAAAATTGGAGGTCACCATGTCACTCAAAATAACAACAGAAACAGATGTACCAATTGAAACAGTTCGAGTTGTCAAAGCCGCTTTTCCCAAAGGGAATGAGTACACAATTTTAAGAGACGAATTGGGCAGTATCTTCACAGATGAACATTTTGCTGAACTGTACCCATCTCGGGGCAACCGGGGATGGCACCCTGGAGACTGGCATTGGTTACGGTTTTGCAATTTATGGAAAATCTGAGTGACCGACAAGCCGCCAATGCCGTGCGAGCACGGATCGATTGGAAATATCTCTTGGGACTTGAACTAACTGATAAAGGGTTTCATTATTCAGTTTTGAGTGAATTTCGCGACCGTTTGTTAGATGGTGAATCTGAGCAAAACTACTTGATGAAATATTGCATCAACTGCAAGAAAAAGGATTGTTGAAAACAGCCCAACAGCGGACAGATTCAACACATGTCCTCGCAGCTGTACGTAACTTGAACCGATTAGAAACGGTTGGAGAAACCTTGCGTGCAACCTTGAATAGTCTAGCCACGCTGGACCCGGAATGGTTGCGAAAACAGGTAAATCCAGATTGGTTTGAACGCTATGGAACCCGGATGGATGCCTATCGACTGCCCAAAAAGAAAACCGAACAACATACGTTAGCAGAAACCATCGGACAAGATGGATTAGATTTACTAGCAGCCATCGATGCTCCTCAGGCCCCAGATTGGCTACAAAAAGTTCCGGCTGTGAAACACTTACGCCAAGTGTGGGAGCACCAATATGAGCAGTTGGAAGAAAAAGGATTGCGGTGGCGCAAAGCATCGGAAGGCCCACCTGCGGCGGAAAGAACCAATTCTCCCTACGATACCGAAGCCAAGTACAGTGTTAAAGGTCAACACACTGGTTCGGATACAAGGTACACCTGACCGAGACCTGCTTGCCGAAAGAATTGCACCTGATTACGAATGTTGAAACCACCGCTTCTACTGTCCAGGATGTACAAGTGACTGAAAGCATTCATCAGTCGCTAGAAGAGAGAGGGTTGCTTCCAAAAGAACATCTGGTAGATAGTGGTTATGTTGATGCCCGTTTGTTGCTGGAAAGTCCGCAAACTTATGGGGTTACACTGATCGGTCCAGTTCAGGAAGACACCAGCTGGCAAGCTCTAGCTAGGCAGGGGTATGACATCAGCCAATTTGTGGTCGATTGGCAGTCTCACACGGTAACCTGTCCGCAGGGAAAGGTCTCCAAAAAGTGGAACCCTTACACAGAAACTGCCAAAGGGGAAGCTATTGTGGTTGCCTTCTCCCCTCAGGCTTGCCAGGATTGTACCGCACGAAGCCTTATGTACTCGTTCAAAACAGGGTTCCCGCAGCATCAAGCTGAAACCCCAGATCAAACATGAAATTTTACAAGCCACTCGTGAGGAGCAGAAAACCAAACCATGGAAGGAACGATACAAAACCCGTTCGGGTGTCGAAGGAGTGATTTCACAAGGAGTGCGCAAATCTGGATTGCGCCAATCCCGTTACATCGGTTTGGCAAAAACGCATTTGCAACACATCGCTATAGCCGCAGCCACGAACCTCGTTCGGACTGCTCGATGGATTCAAGGATTTCCCCATGCTCAAACCCGGTGTTCCCCCTTCGCTGCGCACTCGCATCGACTTGATTTCGCCAACAGTACCGCTTGCGGCGGGGATAGAAATTTTGAGGTTTTGCCAATTTATTTGATTTGGAGCACAGATCAAATGAGAAAACAGATATTTTTATAAATTATAGGATACAGCTTTAAGGATTTTACAGATTTTTTTGTTTTATCTGTGTATTCTGTGAAATCTGTGTTCTAAAGGATTTCCAATCCCTCTTTATTTAACGGACCTAAATATGTCGGAAACCAGGCCCGGGTACACCGCACCCAGGCCTAGTTTCATTCACAATATTCAATTATTGTTGGGTGATTAGCCGCGGTTTTCAGCCTTTAGGCAGTATCCACTGCAATGTTTCTTGGCAAGCTCCGCCCACTTGACACCAACCGGTAATTATTGGAGCCATCTAATCTTCCAACAAATTGTTTAATCCCCCATTAAATACACCAGCCCCCTTACTTCTCCTGTCGGATCTGCGAAACATCCAATTCGACCGGCACTTCGCGCTGGTTGTTGATAAACTGTAGCAAAACTCGTACCCGCTCCTGCCCATCTAGCCGGGAATCAAAGATCGCTTCATAACCGGCAAAAGGACCGCCGCTCACGCGCACCTTGTCACCGGGTTTCAGACCGTCGAAAATCTCGCCGCCGGCATCGGCAATCTCTTGTACCCGCCGCCGCATTTCAAAGAGTACATTATCGGGAATCTGGGCCGGTTCCCCGCCAAATGAAACCAACCCCAGCGAATGGGGCATCCATTGGAAGGCTGAGATGCCTTTGTCTTCCAGGTCTGTGCGGATAAAAAGATATCCCGGAAAATAGGGTTTGATTTTCTGCGCGCGTGGGTTTACCGGATGCACCCGCACCCGGGGATAGTAGTGCTCGATCTCTTGGGCGCGGATTTGCTGCCAGACGAGTTCTTCTTTGCGAGGTTTGGTTCTAAGAGCGTACCAATGAAGGGTCATAAAGAAATTCTTTTCGAATCGGCCGACAACCTTTGATCCTTGAGTGATCCACAGATCAGTTGAGAACGGCCGGAAACCTAAAATATAATTAGCAAATGAAAATGTTGTTGTATTGTAATCCGCGGGGGTGTATCAGGCAAGCGGAGGGCAATTTCATTTTTGTAAACTCCTGTTCTGCAAATGAACTGAATGGAAGGAGTGATTAGCCTGGAGGGGGTTTCGAAATCAGGTTTAATATTTTCTGATGGTTTATTTCTGGATTTCCCAAAAAACATTGTATAATCAATAACATCCAAATGGATACCGGACTTGGTAGTGTTGACATTTCAACAGATTTCAAAGGTGAGTGGTACGCTTTGAACTGGCTAATTTCTAGAGAGAAATTGCCAAATGTCAACACGGCCTAAAAATACAACACGACACACATAACCTGCTATGGAAAAAATAGGCCGTTATAAAATCGTATCTGAACTTGGCCGAGGGGGCATGGCCACCGTCTACCACGGGATTGATCCCAGCTTTGAGCGGGATGTTGCCGTCAAAGTTTTACCCCAGGCTTTTTTGCACGATCCCCATTTTCGGGCGCGTTTCGAACGCGAAGCCAAGATGGTTGCCGCGCTCGAGCATGCCGCCATCGTCCCGGTTTACGATTTTGGCGAAGATAATGGGCAGCCCTTTATCGTCATGCGCATGATGTCTGGTGGCTCGCTGGCAGATAAACTCAAAGATGATAAGTTTAGTGTTGAAGATGCTGCCCAGGTGGTCACGCGGGTTGCGACAGCTTTAGATGCCGCCCATCAAAAAGGCATAATCCACCGTGATTTAAAACCCGGCAATATCTTATTCGATCAATACAATAACGCCTTCCTTTCCGATTTTGGCATTGCCCGCCTGGCAGCAGCCAGTGCTACGCTGACGGGCAGCAATATCCTGGGCACACCTGCTTATATGAGTTCCTGAGCAAATCCAGGGGGATCGAGATATCGACGGCCGCAGTGATGTCTATTCACTGGGCGTGCTCTTTTATCAAATGTTGGTCGGCAATACGCCCTATCAAGCGACCACCCCGGCAAAAGTGATGATGATGCATATCCTCGAGCCGGTGCCCAATTTGATGAACACCCTGCCGGATGTCTCACCTGAAATCGAAGCCTGGTTTGAAATGGTGCTGGCCAAAGAACCGGATAATCGTTTTAAGACCGCAGGTGAGATGGCTAAAGCGCTGCAAACGGCCCTGCGAGGTGAAATCCATCCCACCATGCAGGCTACCAAACCGAAAGCCGCCCCTCCTCCGCCTCCGGATGCTACCATGGTGGCTGCCGGCGCCACAATGGTCACGCCCTCCCAGGGTACTCCCCCGCCTACCTCCTCGACACCACCGGCCGCGCCCGTCTCTCAGCCAATCTCAACTCCCCTCACACCTTACCCGAAAACCGCTCCACCCGTGAGTCCCCAACCTTCTGGAACCCGCCGTTGGCCAGTGATGGCGGGTGGTATTGGTTTACTCGGAATTATCGTTGTTTGCCTGGTTGTCTTAGCTATGTTGGGTTTTAGTGGTACCGGACCGCTTGCAATGCTGGCTGATAGTTCTGCTAATGCGACCCTGCCAGTTGCCTTGCCATCGACCACGCCATCTTCCGATCTGCCAACCGCAACGCTGGACGCCACCCTTCCGGAGGAAGCCGCTACCGAAATTCCTGTTATCGTTGACCCGACGGATGAACCCCTGCCCCCCACCGAAGAGCTGCCGACGGACACCCCTGAGCCGACACTGACTCCCACGCCCGACGCCTTGGTGTTGGGTGGTGCGGATGTAATTGCCTTTGTGAATAATAATGAAGTTTGGATCATGAACGTGGATGGCAGTAATTTGCGGCAGCTTACCAGTGATGGCGCTGAGAAAAAGCGGTTGGGCTGGTTGTCGGATGGTTCAGCCCTCCTTTATATTTCTGGTTTAAGTGTTTGGTCAATTGATTACCCCAGTGGACGAATCACGGATATTGCCAGTTTTGAAACTGCCAAATCTTTAGATGATTTTTCGGTATCCTCGCTAGGAGATCAAGTTGCCATCACCCTCAACCAGAATCTCTATGTGGTGCCCTTTGACCGCGAACAGCTTGCACAGGCGCGCTTCCCCTCCGATCTGGATGAAATGGGGACCTGCGAAGCGCTAAGCCCGCTCAAAACCAGCAACGGCACGAATGTGATCGTTAACCAGGTGCGATGGTCAGATGACGATACGCGCATGGCCATTAATGTTGTCGCCCCGGTCAATGGGATTCAATCCGACCTGATCCGCTTTACCGATATCAGCAACTGCCAATATGCTGACCTACTGGATGAGTTCCCTTCGCGTCGCCTTGTGATCGATGATTATGATAAATTTCCCTATATTCAAGATTTTGGATATGATGGATTTTATCTTTTTTCGTTGGTGAGTTACACTCGTAACGATGGTTACGGCCACCTTTATTTCTACAACACCAATTTATACCGCTCAGAGAGCAAGGTCAATCCGATCGGTGGCACCTGCTGCTACCGTGATCCGCAGTTCAGCCCCGATGGGCGCTATCTCGTTTTCGCTTACCAGCTTTACGATCCTGCGGCCACAACCCAGCTCTATTATGTTCCCTTTGCCTCGATTGGGACGGGTGCGAATATGGAGCCCCTGCCTTTGCCCGAAGATTTCTTTACGGATCGTAAAGTTAAACCGCAGCCTGTTATGCGCCCTGCCGGTGGGCAGTAAGCCGTTCCTCTTACGTCTAAGTGACCCTCTTCTCATCGGAGAAAACAGAGAGCTATAAACTGATATTTTCGGTTTATGACCCTCCATCTACTCTTTACTTTTAGTTTTACCTGAAATAAACAAAAATTTAGTCTAGCTACCCGACAGTTTCTCGCCGTTGCTGGTCGAGTGCCCTGGAAAGGGTGTATCGAGACCTGAAACGGCGCAAACACGGGTTTCGATAGGGCTTGGCAGCCTGCTCAACCGGCGTTTTTGCTGACCTGCTCCAAAATTGTCAGGCAAGTAGAAACTTAGTCAGTTATATCCAAAAAAAACTTATGAAAACTCGTGCTGTTATCCTTGCTGGGGGCGAAGGTTCCCGCTTAGGTGTTCTCACCATTAAGCGCACAAAACCGGCGGTCCCCTTTGCCGGTAAATATCGCATCATCGATTTTCCACTTTCAAACTGCGCCAACTCTGGCATTTTTGATGTCATGATCTTGGCACAATACCGCCCCCATTCCCTCATCGAACATATCGGTTCCGGCAGCCCCTGGGACCTCAACCGAGATTTCACCGGTGGTGTGCGCATCTATACCCCATACACCGCCCGCCGCCAAACCGATTGGTACTTGGGGACGGCGGACGCAGTCCAGCAAAATTTTTCTTTTATCCGCAGCACCAAACCTGATTTAGTGTTGCTGCTCTCGGGTGACCATATCTACGAGATGGATTATGATGCCATGATCACATTCCATTTAGACCACGAAGCGGATGTGACCATGGCAACCATCCGGGTACCCATGGAAGAAGCTTCCCGCTTTGGTATTGTCGGGGTGTCTAATGATTATAAAGTAACATCTTTTGTGGAGAAACCAGAAAACCCACCTTCCAATTTGGTTAAATATGGGCGTATACCTTTTCAATTTAAATGTATTGGATGATGCGCTCTGGGAGGATTACCAACAGGAGAACACATCCCATGATTTTGGCAAAGATATCCTGCCCGCTTTGGTGAAGCAGGGCAAAAAAGTTTTTGCTTATCCCTACACCGGATACTGGGTTGATGTTGGTACTATCGATTTGTATTGGCAGGCGCATATGGATTTATTGATTGAGAATCCGCCTTTAGATCTCAGCGACCGATCCTGGATTATTCACACGCAGCCAGAAGAACGTCCGCCGGTTCGCGTCGCCGCTGGTGCTGATATCGTAAATAGTTTGATCACCAACGGAGCTGTGATCTCAACGGGGGCCAAGGTTCACCGCAGCGTTTTGGGTCCGGGTGTGCGTGTGGGACCCGGCGCAGAGATCATCGACTCAATCATCTTGACAGATTCGAAGATTGAAAAAGGGGGGGTGGTTGCTCGAACAATTATAGATAAGCGCGTGATCGTCACAGAAAGTTCCAGGGTAGGTGACTCGAATCCAAATCAAGCGCTCACCATGATTGGTAAAAACAGCCTTATTCCCGCGGGGATGGTTGTCGAGGCAGGCGCAGTGATCAACGCCGATGTTGTTGCGGCGGATTACGCTACTATGCGCGTAAAATCATATCAAATCATCGATAAATCACGGAGATTGCGACATGACCTTTAAGCGAGCTTCTGGTGTGCTGCTGCACCCGACCAGCCTCCCCGGCCCCTATGGCATTGGCGATATTGGCCCCGGAGCTTTCAAATGGGTGGATTTTCTGGCCTCTGCAGGTTGTTCAATCTGGCAGGTATTACCTTTGGGGCCTACAGGTTATGGTGATTCGCCTTACCAATGCTTTTCTGCTTTCGCAGGCAACCCCTTCCTCGTGAGCCCGGATGCCCTCTTAGCTGAAGATTTGCTCCATCCAGACGATCTGGTTGAGGTGGAAAATTTCCCGATTGAAAAGGTTGATTTTGGCGCGGTGATTCCCTATAAATTAAGCTTGCTCGACCGGGCTTTTATCCGCTTTGAAAAATCTACTGGAAAGAAAATCAGCAAGGCGTTTCAGAAATTTAAGGATCAAACGCATTGGTTAGAAGATTTTGCCCTCTTCATGGCACTCAAAGAGCATTTTGGGGGCGGTCCTTGGGTCGATTGGCCCGCAGCCTATCGCCAAAGAGACTCCCAGACCTTAGATGCTTTTCGGGCTGAGCACGCCGTGGATATTGAGCGGCATGCTTTCCGTCAATTTTTGTTCTTCCGTCAGTGGAAGAAACTGCGCAAATACGCCCATAAAAAAGACATCACGATTGTGGGCGATATCCCTATTTTTGTCGCCCATGACAGCGCCGATGTGTGGGCGCAGCCCGAATTATTCTATATGAACGCGGATGGTACCCCCTCGGTGGTGGCTGGCGTGCCGCCGGATTATTTCTCGGCCACTGGCCAGTTATGGGGCAATCCGCTTTATCGTTGGGATGTGCACGCCGAAGAGGGCTACGCCTGGTGGCTGTCGCGCTTCCGGGGGGTATTCGAGATGGTTGATATCGTGCGTTTAGATCATTTTCGCGGCTTTGTCGGTTATTGGGAGATCCCTGGGGAAGCAGAGACCGCCATCAATGGCCGTTGGGTTCCCGGGCCGGGTAAAGATTTTCTCCGTGCGTTGGAGGTTGGCTTGCAAGAGTTTGTCACCCCCCTCACTACCGCGCTCCCCATCATTGCCGAAGATTTGGGCGTGATCACACCAGAAGTTGAAGATTTGCGCACCTCCTTTGGACTGCCCGGCATGAAGATTATGGTGTTCGCATTTGATGATGATGCCAGCAACGTCTTCTTGCCGCATAATTTCACTTCGGATTATGCCGTGTATACCGGCACCCACGATAACGATACCGTTAAAGGTTGGTACCAGCGTGTGGATGTGAAAGAACGCGATTTTGCCCGCCGTTACCTGGCCCGTGATGGGGGCGACATCGCCTGGGATCTGATCCGCACAGCCTGGGGTTCGGTGGCGGTTTTTGCCATTGCCCCCATGCAAGATTTACTCGGGTTGGATAATTCTGCCCGCATGAACTACCCTAGCACTTTGGGAGGCAATTGGGTTTGGCGGATGCCACCGGGTGCCGCAGACGAGTTTTTGCGCTCCCGTTTGTTTGAATCGAATTTGCTGTATGGCAGGCTGGTTGCAGATTCAGAAACAGATGATGCCGAAATTGATTGATATGAACCTTGTAAATTTGCAAACGGTAAATTAGTTAGGACTTACACAGTTGAACCAGGAACTGGGGGGTTGGCGGAGTGGCTTTACCACTCCGCCAACCCCCCAAATATCCTCAAAGTGCGTAACTCCGATTAGTTATAGATCATTTCATATCCCCAAGGAGGAAGAAAATGACCGAGTTCAAAACCCTGGAATTCACAGAGACGATTGCCGCTCCCGTTGAGCAGGTCTATGCAGCTTTTGGCAGTTCGATTGCTATGGAGAGCTGGTTCGCTGATTTCGCAGAAATCGTGTTGAGCGAGAACGATCGTTTCTATTGCTGGTGGAATGTTGGGTATTATGCCACCGGTATATTTACGAAGATTATTGAAAACGAGCAGATCGCCCTAACCTGGAATGGTTTGGGCGAACCCCACGAAACCCAGGTTGATATTTTCTTTACTGAAAAAGACGGTGTTACAGAAGTTAAGATCGAGCACGGTGATATTGGCTCGAGCAGTGAATGGACCGAAAGGGTCACTGCTTATCAAAAAGGTTGGAAAACCGGTTTGCAGAATCTCAAATCGGTGCTGGAGACCGGCCTGGATAAACGGATTTACGAGCGCCCCATGTTGGGCATCATCCCTGGTGACTTGGTGGATGAAGAAAAAGCCGCCGCAAACGATTTGCCGGTTTCATTTGGCGTAATTCTTACTGGAACGGTCGAGGGGATGGGTGCTGAGGCAGCGGGCTTAGATAAAGATGATTTGTTGACATCTCTAAATGGACACGAGTTGAAAGGATACCAAGATTTTGCTGCTGCGATTGGGAAAAACAAAGCTGGTGATAAGGTAGAGGTAATCTACTACCGTAATGGGAAGAAGAAAACGGTCCAAATGGAGCTTTCCCGCCGGCAAGTGCCCGAAGTTCCCAAATCTGCTGTGGAATTGGGTAAATCTGTGGCCAAAACCTATGCTGAAGTTGCCAAAGAGCGAGATGCACTTTTTGAGGGTGTCACAGAAGCAGAAGCGGCAGCTCGCCCATCCCCCGAAGAGTGGAGCGCAAAAGAGACACTCGTCCATTTGCTCTATACCGAACGTTGGCTGCATTTGGCAATCTCGTGCAACGTCAGCGGACAGCGCTCTGGTGGATTTGCAAATCAATTGGAGCTGATCGCCGCGTTGGCGGATTGCTATCCCTTGGAAGAATTGCTGGCCGAATTATCCCGCAGTGAGCAAGTAACGGTTGCTTCGCTCAAAGCCCTCCCCGATGATTTTGTCGCCGATAAGCGCAAATTCTTGGGATTGGCAAATAACCTGGGTCAAGGTTTTGCTTTGCACACCCGCCTGCATTTTGATCAAATTAAAGAAGCTGTTGAGGCGGCCAGAGCAGCTTAGCACTTACCTTATAAACACTTAAATAGCAAAAGTCCGATCTCACCTAGATCGGACTTTTGCTTATATCCTATGCTGTTACCTGCCAGTTGCAGGGTTATTTTGCTTTAGGTTTTGGATTGCAGTTGCGTACGGGCTGATAAAAAATTTTTCTTTCAACTCTTGCTCTTGGATTCGGTAAGCCTGCTGGTGCAAGGTCAGATGAGCCTGATTGAGCAATTCAGTTGCGCGGTCATCCTGAAGCGTTTGCAATACCTGAACACAAGTCACATAAACGCCCAAAGGTTCGAGGCTGCCAGCCAGATCGCCCGTTTCCAGATACGCTAAGATTGAATCAATTTGAGTTTTGGCAAGCTGAAGATCATCGGTCGCCAGGCTCAAACGGGCCAGGCCAGCCCTCACTTCGGCAGCCAGATTGAGTTGATCCAATTCCTGGCGAATATCAAGGGCTTTGTGGTAGGAGGCGGCAGCTTCGATATTGCAGCCCAATTCGAGTTCGGCGTGCGCCAGGGTGGTCAGGGCGTTAGCCATCTCAGCGCGGCTTCCAGACTTCTCGGCGATTTTCAACGCTTCCTGGCTGATGTCTCGGGCTGTTTTGTTATCTCCCAGGCGATGGAGGCGCAGGGCTTGGTAAGCCAGCACGAGGCTCTGCCCCTGTGGATCGTCGATGATCCGCAGTACCTTTAGTCCGTTTTCAAAATAGGTCTCAGCCCTGTCAAGATCGCCAATATGCAGGTACACCAGGCCGAGATTCGCCAGGGCAAAACCTTCGGTACGGACGTTACCGATTTCGTTCAAGATGGATGCGGCGCGGGTTAAATAATCTTTGGCAGCCCCATAATCGCCTTTTTCACTGGCCAATTGTCCTAAATTATTCAAAATGGTGCCTTCCCCTTCTCGATCATCAATCTGCGCACAGATTTCGAGGGCCTGCTCCAGGTATTGACGTGCATCTGAGTAGTTTCTACGATCTGCGCAAACTTGGCCGAGATTGCTGAGTGCTGCACCCTCCCCCCAGCGATCGCCAATCTCGCGATAGACAGATAGGGTCTGCTCAAAATGTTTGCGGGCATCGTCAAAATCGCCCTGCTCGGCAGAAAAGACACCTAAAGCGTTGATCGTGCCGGTCTGTCCCTGGCGGTCACCGATTTCACGGTAAATCTCAAGGGCAGCCCGAAGGTGCTCATCCGCGGTCACATAATCGCCCGCCCGGGCGGTGACAATCCCTAGATAGCGCAGACTGCTCGCTTCTTCGGGGCGTAAATGAGCCTTACGGGCCAGATCTAACGCGGTATTTAGCTGCATCGCGGCCATTTCACAGTCGCCCTGCCGCCAGAGCGCCCGTCCCCAAAACAGATAACCTTGGGTTTCAACCGACGCGTTTTGGACTGCGTTAGCCAGCTCAATTGCTTCAACCGCAGCATCAACCACCTGCTGGTATTCGCCCGTTACCTCCGCATAGGCAGCTTGCCGCAGTGCAATTTCGGCTTGCCGTGAAGCACCCGCTTGGGGCTGAGCTTCATCCAACTTTTTCGCGAGAGCGACCAATAATTCCAGGTCGGTGCGCTGGGGTTCACGTTCCCCCTGCAGAGCGAATATCTGCTCCCGCAGGTAGAGTAATTCGTATTTTTCTGCCTGATCTTTCTCAGTTGTCAGTAAACTGACCGCGCGGTTTATGTAAGATATCGCCTCCGTATAAGCAAATTGAGCCGCGGCTTGTTCACCTGCTTGGCGCAGGTAGAAAACCGATTTATCGCGAATTCCGGCCTCCACAAAATGGCGTGCCAGTTGGAAGACGACCTCCGGGAGTATTTCCTCATACATTTCCTCCAAGATATAACCGAAATCTTCGTGCAAGATGACACGCTGGACTTCGTCTAGATTATGGTAAAGATAAGATTGCAGTAAATTGTGGTTGAATTGATATAGAGATAAACGCTGACCGGATTCCAGGCGGCGTACACCCTGTCCAGTAATCAGATGGTGACGCTGATCGAGTTCGACGCTTAGGCGGCGGATGAGGGCACACGCCTCGATTTGCTTCACCCGGGCGACACCCTCTGCTGTGAAAGTTTCTCCTTCTACACTGGCGACGGTCAAAGTTTCGTGCAGATCGGCATCCAGGCGGGCGATCCGTTCCTGTACGACCCCCTCAACCCGGGCGGGGAGTTTCTGCCAGTTTAGTGAGGGTCCCTGCACCCATTGTCCCCATTTATCTTTGTGGATATCACCGCGCTCCTGCATATCACGCAGCAACTCAATGGTAAAGAGAGGATTCCCCGCGGTGTGATGGTAAAGTGCTTGCCTGAAATCGGTGCTAAGTTCATTGGGTTCGCTATCTAATAGAGCATCAACAAAGTGCTGACCCTCTTTTTTGGCACTTTGTCTCAGGTCGATCCAGACTTCGCCGTGATAGCGCTTAAATTCGGCCAGCACCTTATCGAGAGGGTGGCGTTCAGTTTGCCCGGTAATCAGGGAAACTCTTCCTAAAGCAACTTCATCCGGACGGTAGGTGCCAATAATGAGGATGCGATTATTGTGAATCCGGCGTCCCAGGCGGAAGAGCAGGCCAATCGAGGCCAGGTCAGCCCAGTGGAGATCATCGAGAACCAAAATCAGGGGACACTTTTCGGCTAAAGCACGCAGCACATTGGTATATTGCTCAAAAATATGATCCTGCTCCAGGCCAGTGCTGGCAGTTGCAGCTATTTCGGGTGTGCGCTGGATCAGATGTTCCAGTTTTTTCATCCAGCCCGCTTTTTCAGCGGCGAATGCACCTGCTGAAGCGAGCAAACCCGCCCCTGGTAAAAATACACCGATCAGATCAGGGCCGACGTTTACCAGGGCTTCGAGCGCCAGACTAAAGAAGCTGCGTAGTCGCTGTGCATTCTCGCCCGTAATGGCGGTCTGCGCGATTTCGCTCTCCAAGTTACCCGTAAATTGAGCTAGAATTTCACGAAAGGGCAGGTTAGGGTCGCCAATACCAGTTTCGGCATCGCTTTGCCCGAAAGTGGCGATCAGGTCCTTGTGCTGTTGCTGGGCACGGCGGCAAAACTCGCGTGCCAAAGCGGATTTTCCGCTGCCGGCATCCCCGGTGATGAAGCAAACCTGGCCTTCTCCATCCAAGGCGCGTGTTAGGAACCGATCGAGTTGTTCGAGTTCTGGTTGACGGGCAACGAAGATGTTTTGGGGCATGGGTGTTTTCCTAAGGAAGGGTGATTGAATAAGATGACGTAGCCAGTTCCATAATCGTCAGCCCTCAGCGATGATTTAACGCCTGATGATGGGTAAATAGACAAAATCGGTCGGCAGTAAGATGGTCAGGCGGTAAACTCCGCCACCTTGGAGCCGGTAAACCCCGCCGCTGAGCGGGGTGAACTGGTTTGATGAGATCGTTCCGGCAGAAGATGCCAACCCACCGGGGATTCCCATATAAACGATTGCACGCTCACCATCCGAAGCACCCACCAATATTTCTGGGCGCGGAACACCAGGGATCAAACTCCAGGATTGACCGTCGTCGATGCTGCGATATAAACCGCTGCTATTGTCGACATTGCCCTCCGCGCCACCGGTGTAGAGTGTATAGAGAATCTGTCCGGGGGTCGGTGGGGAGACCAACAGATCGACGCCCGTGAAAACATAGCCGATCGGTTCCCAAGAATTACCGGCATCCTCTGAAACCCATAACTCTGGTTCAGGGTTGGGGGAAGGACCGCTGTACGTGCGCAGGTACACTTTATTGGAGATGTTGGGATGCATCGCGATCGCCGCGACTGATACGGGAGTCTGTGTACCAGAAATGGGTACGTGCAACCAGTTATCACCACCGTCTTCGCTGCGCCATAACCCGCTGCCCACAGTGCCCGCGTAGATCAGGTTGGGATTGATGCCATCATAGACCATTTCGGCCACCTCCCCAATTGTCTGCGGGGGTAGCACATGGTTCCAGTTCGCGCCGCCATTGCTGCTGGTATAAAAAATGCTTTCTACATTGCCACCACCCGGCGGGGTCAGCGCAGCTCCCACCAACACGCGGTTTGGCGTATGCGGCGATGGCAGAATTGTGAATGAATTGCATTGCCAGCCGGTATAGGTCACGGGCAGCGTGCTCGTGATTAAATTCCAGGAAGCACCCTGATCGGTACTGATGTCGATGCAGAACTCACCTGTGCAGCCAGCGTTGAGATAAATTCGACTGGCATCAAATCGATCAACCGCAAGTGATTGGTAGCTGGTATAGCCGCCAATTCCATAGTTCAAGTATTGCCAATGATTGCCGCCGTTATGACTGACAAAAATACCTGGATGGGTCTTGACGTAAACATGATCAGGATCATCCGGTGAAACAGCAATCGCAGTGGGAACCAACGCTGCCAGACCCTCGATTTTTTCAGTCCAGGTGTTGCCGCCATCGGTACTTTTTTCCACACCGAAGTCGGTGCCCACAAAGATCGTCTGTGGGTTGTCCGGTGAAATTGCCAAAGCAGTTGCGCCCCACATTGGGCTGTTGCCCGTATTCCAGGTGCCGCCGCTATCTGTGGAGGTGTAAACATTGATGGCTCCCAACCAGACCGAATCGGGTAGAAAATCCATTTGGGCCAGGGTTGGCCCGCCCGTATAGGAAAGCGATAAATTTTGGGGAATCCAGTCCGTCAAGTTGAGGCTGCGGTATACGTAGGCGTGGCCTTCCGTCTCTGAACGGGTGATCGCCCAGGCCTCTAAAGTTTCATAAGGATTGAAATACAAACTGCTGACGGTGCCCGTAAGCTGGGTGCTCCAGCTCCAGTTATCGCCGCCATTGAGGGAGTAGAATAGATCCCCATCAAAGGTGCCCGCGATTAATGTAGTGGGCGTGATGGGATGAATGGCCAAAGCACTGATATCTAAGTCGCTCAACCCGGTGTTGCGTGGGTTCCAAGTATCCCCATAATCAGTTGAAAAGAATATACCACCTTCTCCCGTCTCAAGGGGTATCCCTCTACAAGAACCGATCCCCACATACACGTTGCCCTGCTGCGTTGGATGGGCCACTGCGTAAGTTTGGTAACAGCCATTCTGGGTGTAATAATTTTCGAATATGCTTTCCCAGTTCTCGCCGTTGTCCATCGAACGAACCAGCCCTTCGGCACTAAGGTAGAGCACATCTGAATCTTCTGAATCAAAATCGAGCTGGTAAGGGTATCCTTGGTTAGTGACCAGTTCCCAGTTCTCCCCCGCATCCTCACTGATGAACAACCCCACTCCGTACATCAAGGCATATAGGGTCGCTGGATCATCGGGTTTTTGCTGCAGTTGTACAGCAATCCCTCCATACGGCCCACCGGTGATAAATTCACCGAAACCATCGGTGACCGTAAAGGCGTTTTGCAGGGTGATCGAGATCCCATCGGGGTTTTCCACGGCTAGGGAGTAGACCTGCGGTTCCAGACCCCAGGGGATCGTGGCGCTCAGGGTTGTGGTGCTGCCCCAAACTATGTCTGCTAAATCTGTATCCCCCAAATAAACTGTCGGCGCGGTGATCACCTCGGTCCCAGAAATCGTGGCGGTAAATCCGGTCCCCTGGATGACAATTTGGGTATCAACGTCGTTGGGGGCTGAATCGGGTTGCACGGAGGAGATCGTCAGACTGGTCGTTGCCCCTGATGGGGCGGCATTGACCACAGTGCGCGTTTTTCCGGCAAATCCGAACAGAGTTATCAGCAGGATTGAAGCGAATAGGATGGGATATAACGGGATTAGGCCATTGCGTTTCACACTTCACCTCCAGTTCTGAAACGTGACAAATTTAACTTAAAAACATACTGCGCCTGCAACAATATTTATATCATATTTGGGGTTTTGGGAAGCTCCGTGACAGCCATTCCTGGAGAACCTCTGGTTTTGGTTCGGTGCATCTTTATCCTGTTTTTTAGAAATTTTGTCAGTAATCCGTAAGATTGCTGAATCTTAACGCGTCTAATCTTTTGCGATACCTTGACAAATAGGACAAACCCGGTAAAATTTATATCAACTTGTTCATAAAAATTATTGGAGTTATGATGACGTTCAATTGCATCTGTATGGGGCGGGGTTCGTAGCTACCGCCTCGTCAAAAAGAAAAGATTTCGACCAATAGACTGACGAAGAGCGGTTGCGACCCCCGCAAAACACAAATTATCTTGTGTTGTGTAGAAAACACTGCTCTTTTTTGTTATCTGTTGGTCGTTTGCGTTTTATAGGGATTGGGCAATTCCTTACCAGTCCCGGAGAAAGAAAATGAATTCTAAGTTCACTCATCAACCTGTAATCAGCAGTCCTATAATTGAACCTCAGATTTTTCAGTCACCAGAAATCGATTCCCAAAATTCTGGTCTGGCCTTATTGCAGGCGGTTGGTAATACGCCATTATTGCCCCTGCGTCGAGTCACCGATGGCATTTCACCGGATGTGAAAGTTTTTGCCAAAGCGGAATGGTTCAACCCTGGGGGTTCGGTAAAAGATCGTCCCGCCTTCAATATTATTCGCAGCGCAGTGAACGAGTGCCAACTGCTGCCTGGGATGCGTTTACTCAACTCAACTTCGGGCAATATGGGCATCGCATACGCGACTTTTGGCGCAGCCTTAGATATCCCCGTTACCCTGGTGCTGCCCAGTAATGCCAGCCCTGAACGAATCGCTATCTTACGAGCTCTGGGTGCCAAGTTGGTTCTCACAGATCCACTGGAAGGCTCTGATGGTTCTATTCGTAAAGCACAGCAGATGGCTGAGGAAGACCCCGATTTATATTTCTACGCGAACCAATATGATAATCCGGCCAACTGGCAGGCGCATTACAACACAACCGGACCAGAAATTGTTAAGCAAACTCAAGGATTTGTCACTCACTTTGTTGCCGGGTTAGGAACATCTGGAACCCTGACTGGTGTATCCAAATATCTGCGGGAATACAACCCCGAAATACAAATAGTTTCGGCTCAACCCGATTCACCCTTCCACGGGCTGGAGGGTCTAAAGCATATGGCCAGTGCTATTCAGCCTGGAATTTTTGACCCTTCAACTCCAGACCAAAATCTAGAAATCCCAACCGAGCAAGCTTATGCCATGGTTCAGCGCCTGGTGCGGGAAGAAGGTTACTTCGTGGGCATTTCATCCGGCGCAGCGGCGGTGGCAGCTCTGCAGGTCGCCCGCAAGTTGGAGAAGGGGATGGTTGTAACTGTCTTCCCTGATGCCGGATATAAGTATCTTAGCGATGCAAAACTTTGGGAGCAAAAATGAAATTGGAATTATCATCTAAACTCATAAATCAAATTCATGCCCACGGTGAAGAAGCCTACCCAGGAGAGGGAGCCGGCTTCATGCTCGGAAGCGTAAACGACGAATTGCGGGTGGTAACCGATATATTGAAATTACCTAACGCTCGCGAAGAATCCGCCCAACATAACCGCTATTTGTTAACTCCCCAGGATGTGCTGCGCAGTGAGCAAGAAGCTGCCAAACGCGGCCTGGATGTAATTGGTGTTTTCCACTCCCATCCTGATCATCCCAACGAGCCCTCCGAGTTTGATCGCGATTGGGCTATGCCCTGGTTTTCTTATATCATCACCAGTGTGAATGCTGGTCAAGCTGTTGGTTCGCGTTCGTGGCGGCTGAAAGATGACCGCTCAGCATTCGATGAGGAGATCATCCAAATTGGTGATTGAGTTTCCGGATACGAAAAAAGGAGATATCATGAAATTCAAAATGAGCCCAAAATCCTTTTGGCGTTATCTTCAATATTTGGGAGCAGAAATAATTGCTTTGCTCATAATGAAAAAACTTTACAGGTAGATACACTATGTTTTCTAATACTTTAACCAAAGTTGATCATTCTGCACTGAAAATCAATCAGGCTGTGATCATTCTATTGAATATCGTTGCTTTTATATTAAACGCGCCTTGGTTAGCCGGCATCGTAGCTTTGGCGATGCTCATCGGTACGTTATTGAAAGCCCCAGGTTTCAAGTTCGTTTACCAGATTTTAAAATCAACGGGTTTGGTCAAACCAGATCTACTGCAGGATAACCCCGAACCACATCGTTTTGCACAGGGATTTGGTGGCGTGGTCATGTTAGCCGGAACCATATCTCTATTCGCTGGCGCAGCAGTTTTGGGATGGAGTTTGATTTGGCTGGTGGTCGCATTGGCTGCCCTCAACTTATTTGGCGGTTTCTGCTTGGGATGTGCGGTGTATTACTGGCTCAATCGACTCCGCTTGCCTGGTTTCAGTAAATCCCCGCCGGAAGACACTTTCCCCGGCAAACGCTCCAAAGTGAAGGCTTAAGATGGATACTGAAATCTTTTCCAGAACACTTTGGGCACTGGCAATTACCGGAATTGGAATTGCCGCCTACGGTTTGGTAAACCGCGTCGTTTTAGCGCGTGCAGCCACAAACCTCAAGCGGTTAGACGGGTTCTCCCCTGGGATTCCTGCCATCCTTTATTTCACCACACCTTCCTGCGCGCCTTGTAAAACAATCCAACGTCCCACGATCCGACAAGTTCAGCAGACCTTGGGTGAGAAGGTTCAGATCATCGAAGTCGATGCCAGCGAACGCAGAGATCTGGCCGATGAATGGGGTGTAATGAGCGTTCCTACTACCTTTATCCTTGGTGAAGATGGTCAGCCGTGCCAGATTTAATCATGGCGTGGCCCACGCCGAAAAACTGCTAAATCAACTAAAAAATAAACAATCTATTGTAAAATCAATTTCGAGGTAAAAAATGACAACTTTACGAATACCCACCCCCCTTCGTCCGTATGCTGAAGGGCAATCTGAAGTCAGTGTGCAAGGTGCCAATGTTGGCGAAGCCTTAGATGATCTGGTTGCCCAATTCCCTTCTTTGAAGAAACACCTGTTTTCCGAAACCGAAGAACTGCGCCCTTTTGTCAATCTATTTCTAGGTGACGAAGATGTGCGCCATTTGCAAGGTATTGAAACCCCTTTGAAAGAGGGCGATAAACTGATGATCATCCCCTCCATTGCAGGTGGATGAAGCGTATTGCGTAAAGCGAGGCGGGTGGAGCGATTCGCACCCCGCTCTCCGCTGCACGCACCGCGAGGTCAATTATGTTACCTGAACTCTCTCACGAAGAAATTCATCGCTATTCGCGACACTTGCTCATCCCCGAAGTCGGATTAGAAGGCCAGCAGAAGCTCAAGGCAGCTTCCGTGCTGGTCATCGGCACTGGCGGGCTGGGTTCCCCTGTGGCGCTTTATCTGGCCGCGGCTGGTATTGGGCGCATTGGATTGGTCGACTTCGATGTCGTTGATTACTCCAACTTGCAGCGTCAAATCATCCATGGCATGTCCACCCTGGACGATCTCAAAGTCGATTCTGCCAAACAGCGTATGCTGGATGTCAACCCCGATATTCAAGTTGATGTCTACAATGAAGCATTTACATCGGAAAACGCTTACCGCATCGCTGAACCCTATGATCTGATCATCGACGGCACCGATAATTTTCCCACGCGCTATCTGACGAACGATTTATGTGTGCTGACCGGAAAGCCCAATGTTTACGGATCGATCTTCCGCTTCGATGGGCAAGTCAGTGTTTTTGACGCCAAGGCGGGACCTTGTTACCGCTGCCTTTTCCCCGAGCCGCCACCCCCTGGCTTGGTTCCATCTTGTGCCGAGGGTGGCGTGCTGGGCATTTTGCCGGGTACCATCGGTACGTTGCAGGCGACCGAAGCTATCAAGTTGATCTTGGGGGTTGGTGATTTATTGGTTGGCAAATTGTTGCTCTATAATGCGCTCGATATGAGCTTTGACTTCGTCAAGCTGCGTAAAAATCCCAATTGTAAGGTTTGTGGTGAGAATCCCGAAGTCACCGAATTGATCGATTACGAAGATTTCTGCGGTATGCCGATGCATGACAACGATGAAGGTTCTGCAGGTGCGGATTGGGATATTACTGCCACAGAATTGGCCCGTCGTTTGGAAGATGGCAATGGCCTAAAAATTATTGACGTGCGCGAACCCCACGAGTTAGCCATTTCTAGCATTGATGGGGCTGAGTTGATCCCGTTGGGGCAGCTGGCCTCCAGAATGTCCGAGTTGGACAGCGCCGAGGATATCGTACTGTTTTGCAAGATGGGTTCGCGCTCCAAACGGGCGCTTGAAGTGCTCCATAGCGCGGGCTTCCGCAAGATGAAAAATCTCAAAGGCGGTATCAATGCCTGGGCACAGGAAGTCGATCCAAGTTTGCCAATTTACTAAGTAGATTTCTTAGAATCTCAAGGCGGTTGACGAATATGAATCTTAAATATATTCCCTATATCACCCTCTGGGCTGTTAAATTTGACGAGATGGTCGCTTTCTATCAAGATCAACTCGAACTCCCCGTTGAATTTGGTGATGAGAATTTCATCCAATTTGCTACCGAAGGAACGAAATTGTATATCCATCGGTTAGGAACTGCGCCGCCATTGCGGGATCACGCGGTGGAAATCCATTTCGACGTTCCCGATGTGGATGCTGCATATCGAGAGTTGCAAAATCGTGGTGTAGATTTTGAAGATCCTCCGGCAAACCGGCCGTGGGGTGCCCGTATGGCTGCTTTTCGCGATCCAGAAGGTTTTTCTGTTGAAATCGTTGGTCCGCTTGATCCGAACGAACCCGTGCCAACGTATTAAATATGAATGCATGCCGGTTAATATTTTTAGCGCGGCATGCATTTATTATTTTTTGAAATGGGCTTATACGTTTTTGAGCGGACTGATAATTAGCAGCGCCGTTCCAAATGGATCGGTCACCGGGCAATATCGGATGGGTTCATACATCAACTCATCCGTAGGGGGTTGGCCGTGTCCCCCAGCTTCAATAAATGCGCTGTGGAGTGCTTCAGCTTCCTCGGGGGTCTCCATCTCGAAAGTGACTTCAATATTCTGAGGGTTACCGCCTTTACCCTGGAAAAGTGTTAGCCATCCGTTACCGATACGCCAACCACGCGTTCCGGCACCTTCAACATAATTCGGGGGACCAAGGACCTGCTCATAATATGCGATCACAGCCCCATAATTTTCGTAAAACAATGTGGTTCCAAAAGCGCCACTGAAATTGAAACGCGGTTTCGGGGCCGGATCGGCGTAATAATTTCTTTTGTAAGTTTCAAAATCCATTTTATCTTCCAAGAATAGAATCAATTTCTGCCATCTGATTTGGGGTGAGCGGACCAAAATCCATCGCCTGGCAGTTTTCTTCAGCTTGAGCAACCGTCCGAATACCAGGGATCGGGATCGTTTTATCACTCTGCGCCCACAACCAGGCCAGGGCACCCTGTGCCAGCGTGCGGCCTTGACTGGTGAGAATTTCGCGAACTGCGGATACTTTATCCATCCATTTAGAGGTCGGTTTTCCATCCCGGAAATATTTCATCCATTCGGGGCTGTTTTTTCCACGTACATCATCTTTTGCCAGTTGGGTATCTGGTTTATATTTTCCGGTCAGCAAACCCATTGCTAGTGGGCCACGATTGATGGCTGCCAGGTTGAAATTCTTCGCAAACAGCTACAACCGCGGGGTTGCTCTCTAAAACGTTAAGCTGGAGTTGAATAGCGCTGCAATTTTCCCCATCCGCAAAGAACCGGGCACGATCTTCAAAGTCAGTGCTCCAGCCATAAGCGCGGATTTTGCCTTCTTTGACCAATTCTTCCAGGGTATCACGCACCTCGCCAGCCTCGCTTAGAGGGTGGTCATTGAGGTGAAACTGAAACAGATCAATATAATCCGTATTCAAACGGCGCAATGAGTCTTCACAAGATTGGCGGATGCCACCAGGAGAAGCATCACTGCCCGTGGTCTGACGCGTGACTTCATTAAAAGTGGGGCCAAACTTGGTGGCAATCACCACCTGATCACGGTCACCCCGGAAGGCACGCTCTAAAACACGTTCACTGTGCCCGGTGCCATAGACGCTCGCCGTATCAAAGAAATTGACACCCAGATCGAAACAGGCCCGAAGCGCTCGCACAGATTCTTTATCGTCAACTTCGCCCCATCCAAGCGGCGTTTCGTCTGCCCAAAAGGGACCACCAATGGCCCAGCAGCCCATGCCCATGGCACTGATTTCGATATTACTGCGTCCTAGTTTGCGTTTCATAATTGTTCTCCTAATTTCAAAAACGGATGACTCACAATAATTCACAATTAAAGTTTATCAGAAGATTGTACTACTTTATAGAGAGGTGGAAATCATTGGATTGTGTTTAAGCTCGATTCAAGTACATCACTTAACGCTAGGCCGGTATAAGAGTTTTTAACTTTTGCGATTTCTTCGGGAGTGCCCACAGCGAGGATCTTCCCTCCAGCGGTGCCGCCTTCAGGACCCAGGTCGATAACCCAATCAGCGGATTTGATCAAATCCAGGTTGTGTTCAATGACCACTACGCTGTTACCTGCATCAACCAAGCGCTGCAAGATGATGAGTAAACGTTCAACATCGGCAATATGCAAACCAGTTGTGGGTTCGTCCAGCAGATAAAGTGTGTGGCCTGTTCCCCGCCGCCCCAGTTCTTTCGCTAACTTTACGCGCTGCGCCTCACCTCCCGAGAGCGTTGTCGCGGGCTGACCAAGTTGCAAATATCCCAGTCCGACCTCCGCCATCAGGGAGAGGCGTGCCTTGGCCGCGGAAATGTCTTCAAACAAGGGCAGCGCTTCTGCAATTGTCATTTCTAAAACCTGAGCAATATTCTTGCCTTTGAAATAAATCTCCAGGATTTCGCTTTTGAAGCGTTGGCCGCGGCATACCGGGCAGCGCACTTCGACATCGGGTAAGAAGTGCATATTGATTGAAAGCACTCCCGCGCCCTGACATTTTTCGCACCGTCCACCGGGGACGTTGAATGAGAAATCGCGTGCCCGCAAACCTTTCGCTTTGGCCCCATCTGTAGCCGCAAAAGTTTTGCGGATAGGCGTAAACGCATCGGTGTAGGTTGCTGCATTGGAGCGCGGCGTGCGTCCAATTGGGGTTTGATCGACGGTGATTATATTGTCGATATTTTCCCAGCCCAAAATGGCATCATGCTCCCCTGGGATTTCGTTTTGCCCGTTAAAGCGTTGGCGGGCAGCCCGATCGAGTATATCGAACAACAGGGTAGATTTCCCCGATCCAGATACGCCGGTCACAGCGACTAAATTCCCGAGAGGTAAATCAACAGAGATATTTTGTAAATTATGGGCACGTGCTCCTCGAATGGTCAGAGATTCGCCGCTCCCTTTGCGGCGGGATGCAGGTAAATTTATTTGCGCCAATCCGGTCAGGTACGGGCCGGTTACCGAGCGCGGGTGAGTGGTGATCTCATCCGGTGTGCCCTCTGCGACCACTTCGCCGCCAAGACGGCCTGCCCCCGGGCCAACGTCGATGACGTGATCGGCTGCGCGCACCATGTCGAGATCGTGCTCGATGACCAAAACGGTATTGCCCAAATCGCGAATTTGCCGCAGAACGCGGATTAATCGGGCGTTGTCGCGGGGGTGCAATCCAATGGTGGGCTCATCGAGCACGTAAAGCACGCCGGTCAGACCGGAACCCAGCAGGGCAGCCAGCCGCAATCTTTGAGCTTCGCCCGCCGATAGACTGGGGGTGGCGCGCTCCAAATTCAGGTAGCCAATGCCAACGTCAGTCAGACGTTGAATACGCCCGCGTAAATCATCGCGGATCGGTACGGCAATGCGAAGTTCTTGCGGCGAAAAATTCTGGGGCAGCTTTTCCAACCATTGCGCGAGATCACTCAAAGGCCAGGTTTGAATATCCACAATTGGGATGCCGCTCACCTCTACAAGCCGGCTTTCTTCCCGGAGGCGGGTTCCTTCACAATCAGGGCAGGTTTGTTTAATCACCAGATCCGCCATTTTTTGCCGGTAGCTGGCGTCTTTGGTTGTGTCGGCATAACGGCGCAGCAAGTTGGTGACTACGCCTTCGAAACGTCCCTTGGACACCGTAGTGGGTGGCTCGATATCCGGAAAGCGGGCGCGGAATTGGCGACTGTCAACGCCGTAAAGCAGCAGGTCGCGTGCTGCGGGGCTAAGGTCTTTTACCGGGACTGCGGGATCAAACTCGAAACCGTAGGTTTGTGCCGCATTTTTTAGCGTTTTGGTGTGATGCTTGATATAGTGGATATCCCAACCGTGGATGGCATTATCGAGAATGCTGCGCTCATCATCGATCAATCGCGGCAGATTGGCGCTATGGATGGTGCCAAGGCCGGTGCAGGTAGGGCAGGCGCCATCGGGCTTGTTGAACGAGAAATGTGCCATCCCCATCTCTGGTACCGCCGCCCCGCAATGTGGGCAAGGGTAGCTTTCGCCAAATTCCAGGTCTGGAATATGATCGTCATCAGCCTGCTCTAGCGTGTCGGATTGAAGTTCGTAGGGTGGAGAAACCATCTCGCCGCAGGTTGGGCAAGGACGGCGTCCCACGCGTGCATAGAGCACCCGTAGATAGGTATAAACTTCGGTGGCTGTGCCCACCGTAGAGCGCGGGCTGCGGTTGCGGAAATGCTGGTCAACACTGATAGAAGGCGATAATCCCCGGATAGAATCAAAAGGTGGTTTGCTGACGTAAGTCACCATCCCCAGCGATTCGAGATACTGCCGCTGACCCTCCATATGCAGCGTATCGAAGGCCAGGGTCGATTTCCCGGAGCCGGAAAGACCGGTGATAACGACCAGTTTATTTTTTGGGATATTTAGGTTAACGTTTTTTAAATTGTGCAGGCGAGCGCCGCGGATTTGGATGTTTTCGTTCACAGATTTCTCCAGGGTTTTATTACGTAACTGCTCAACTTGTGGATTGTGGAGGGGTTCAAAAAAATGATTTCACCATTTTTTTGAACCCCTCGCTCTACGATAGCTGAGTAGTTACTTTGTTACTTGATTATATAACCTTGGGGGTTAAATGGAGGGTTGGAGATTCCCGGTTCCAATAAGGGTTGTCAAACCGGTATCGCCAGGGATACCGGTTTGGGTGATGAAGCCAGCTAGGCACCTATCTGAAAAATGCACCCCTGTTCAAATAGGATTTGGGACCTGTCGAGCCCGAGCGCTGATTTCGGTTTAACCACCGGGCTGCTCAATAAATTTTCGGATTATTACTCAATTCAAGATTTCTCGCCAGAGGCAAACCTTGGTTTACAAATGGAGAGTCAGACTTCTTGATCACTTCACATAGTTGTTGTGGAAATCGATCCATTGGGGCAACACTTTGGCCAATAATTCTTTGGGCGGTAAAAATGCAATCCGTAAATGATATGTGCCTTCTTTTTGGCCAAATCCAGAACCGTTGACCACACACAGACCGGTTTCTTCCAAGAGCCCCATGCAGTAATCAAAGTCAGTGGTCCCCTCAGGGAGTTTGCCCAACCGCGGGAATAGATACATCGCGCTGGTAACACCAAAGCATTCGACGCCTTCCATATGATCGAATGCTTCTCGAATCATGGTGGCTTTCTCATAAAGTTCTTGGAGGATTTTTTGTTTTTCCTGGATAAACTTTTGATAAGGCGGGCTGCCCTCTTCAGGTGGGCTGACCATCAAATAGGTCAGCACCTGGCCGGCGGTGTTCGAGCATAAGCTGACCGAAGCGTTTTTGGTGAGTAAATCAACAAAGTCTAATTCTGTACCGGCAACCTGGGGGGGATTGCGCACTTCCAGGTAACCGCCGCGGTGGCCGCATTCTCCGTAATAACCTTTGGAGATACTGTGTAAACTGAAAAGCGGGGTATCTTGATTTCCGAGCGCCTTCGCGAAAGAGATAAACTCTCCGGTGTAAATATTCTCCTGATAAACTTCATCTGCGATGATTACCAGGGCGTTGTCTTTGGCAAAGTTGATTACTTCTTGTACACTTTGCCCATCCAAGACAGCCCCGGTTGGATTTCCAGGGTTAATGACCACGATCCCTTTGACGTTGACCCCTTCTGCTCTCGCTTGGGCAAGGGCGTCATCCAGGATGCTGCGATCTAATGTCCATCCTTGTTCCTCATCAGGATAATAGTTCACCTGAACGCCGCCGGCTTTTGTGATCGTTGCTGAGTAGAGTGGGTATTGGGGGATCGGAATCATGATCCCGTCATTGGGATTGGCAATCAACAAATCGATCACACTTTTAACACCCTCGCTGGCCCCTGTGGTCAGGAAAATTTTCTCAGGGTCAGCGGCTGGGGCTCTTGTGGATTCAATATCGTCCCTCTTATCAATGAAACTCGCGACAGCCTCTCGAATAAAACGAATGCCTTTGCTCTCGGTGTACGCGCCCATACCGGTTCCAATATTTGAGAGAATTTCCTCACTCAAGTCAAGGACAAAGTCAGAAATGAAGTCATCTTCTTTGATTTCACTTAAAGGTGTTTCTTCAAAAAGGGCCTTCAATTGCCGTTCCCGTTGAATTTTAGAGGGCTCTTCGACGAAACTCAAAACTTCGCGATAGTAAGTGATTGGTGCTTGCCCCAACGCTTGCGGGTTGCCAATATTACATGGGATGATGGTTCTACCTTCCTGTTTGAGTACCGCGGCTCTCTGGGGGATGGGGCCCCGAACAGCATATTCCATTTGAAGGATATTTTGATTGACTTTGATTGCCGGAAGTGTGGAACCCATGCTTATAATCTCCTTTGATGGCTGGAAAAGTTTGGGAAAACGTGCGATCCAAAACTAAATCTATTATACCTAGCACGGTCATATTGGCGAAGTGATCTAGTTCATAAATTTTCATTCAGCTGGACTGTTGCCCAAATGCTTAAAATATTGCTCAACGGTAGAAGAGAAAATCAATATTTCCAGGGGATTGATCAAAGGTTGTCAATAATTGCGCAATTTCAGAGTGGTGCTGCATGCCATGTAAAATAACGTGCTGCAGTACACGCCAGCGGATGAATACCATTTCATCACCGTTTAAGCGAGTTAGCGTGATTTGGGCTTCGATCTCATCTTCGGTAAGTGAATCCAGTAGTTCTTGCCAGGCCCTTTGTTCTTTTTCGAAACCGGACTTTAAAGTTTCAAGCTTGGGATACTCATTTTCATTAATGGGTAGTTGTTGTTTCCCGGTTTCTAAGGCCTTCAGCCAACTATGATCCGCCCGTAAAATATGAAACAATAAATCATGGATTGATCCTGGGCCGTTCTCAGGAGGATGGTAATAGTCCGTTTCCTTAAGTTGAGAAGCGCAATCCAATAACTGGTTGTTTGTGTGCCAATGGTAACTATATAAGGTAGCAAATTGATTTTTGATGTTCATATTTATCCTCCAAAACTGAAATTGAGAGATTGAAATTTTCTGTAGCTCATAAAAAAGCGTTCTGGATAATAAAGCTTTCCAAAACACTTTTTTAATTGTTGAGGTTCAGATTTAAAGTTGCTCTCATACGGCTGCCGTCCCAATTTTCAAAATGTCAGCGATATTTGCCTTCTGATCAATCACGGGTTTGATCTTAGGGGTGTCGCAGGTCATTAAGGTTGTAACACCAGGTCCGTGCCCTGCGAGTAAACAATCACTGTGGACGACAATGCCAATGGAAATGGCTCCCTGACGATAAGTTCTGCCAAAACGGTTATCGTGATCCATAAGGGCGACAAAATCGCCAAAGCGAATTTTGTCGAGATGATACTCTTTTACCGTTTCAGGATCGCTGGTCATAATATCGTAATCGCCTTTAAAAACATGCGGTGACCCAATCCCCGATCCCATACACGCAGCGGGAACGGTGGTTGTTACAGGAACTTCTAACGTTGAATCTTTTCTATCTTTTCTGATATTCATCTTTTGCAGCAGATCTGGATCAAGGTTGAATAATTTAATATCAGGATAGTTTGTTAGCGCTAAACCCTGGCCTCTGCCATACACAATGATCTTATCGTCGTAGGTAAGTTTTTCCTTTACGTCTCTAGCAAACTCTACAATGATATGTTCCGAACCCCCATGATGACCGATAACGGTTCCAATGGCATCCTTAGCATCTCCGGAGACAACCCTGGCTTTATTTCCTGCACACGAAAAAAGTTGCACACCGATGTTGGGGTGCTCAAAGGGTTTGTCTGTATTGGCAATGCAGCTAACGCCAGGTTCAAGGTGATCACCCGCCCAACCGAAAGCTGGATCTCCCACTTGAATATTCATGGTAATTCCACCAATTCCTGGGAGAATAAAAGGTTCTCCCTGATGGTCAACACGCCATGTACCTCGGGTTTTCGGGGGACCGGGTTTGCATTGAAGTAGAAACTCGACAACAGTCTTTTCATTGGTTTTGAGCATTTTTTTTCTCCTCCTAGAGAAATTTGAGCCAAATCATAAAGCCTAATCTGGTGTTAGTAGAAATTGGATTGGATGATTCATATTGAAAAGATTATACCTGATGGATTTTCATCACCATGATTTCGACATTTCCCCATATTGGGTTTTGCTATAATTATTTGGGATGTAAAATTGAACGATCAAATAAAATCCCAGGAGAATCTAAATGAATGAAACCTTACAGGTGATCCATAATCGTCGATCGGTGAGAGCCTATCAAGATAAACCCATTGATCGTGCCACGATTAACGCTATCATTCAGGCTGCGATGCGATCCCCAACCGCGGGGAATATGATGCTTTACTCTATGATTGAGATAGAGGATCAAACGATGAAAGATAAGCTTGCCGAATTCTTGCGATAATCAACCCTTTATTGCCAGAGCTCCTCTTGTATTGGTTTTTCTTGCAGATTATCAACGTTGGTTCGATTTATTCATGGCCTCGAATGTTGACGAATACTGCAAAAACCAGAACAAAGAGTTGCGTTACCCAGGCGAAGGGGATTTGATGCTGGCTTGCTGTGATGCGCTGATCGCGGCTCAAACCGCGGTGATTGCCGCTGAGGCGCTGGGTGTTGCATCCTGCTATATTGGTGACATCATGGAAAATTACGAGTTTCACCGGGATTTATTTCATCTCCCCCAATATACTTTCCCCATCACAATGTTGTGTTTTGGATATCCAAAACTGGGCTTTGATGAACACCCACTTTCCCCTAGATTTCCGCAGGAAAATATTTGCTTTACAAACCAATATCAGCGGTTAAGCAAAGCTCAATTACTGAACATGGTGGTGGATCGCGATAAAGGGCAGTATCAATTTGGGGCAGAAAACTTTGGCCAACAATTTTATGCCCGAAAATTTGCATCAGATTTTAGTGTTGAAATGACGCGTTCTGTTCGAGCAGCAGTGCAGGGCTGGACTAAAGATCACTCATCTTCATGATTAAATTTAAAGTGAATCATGTCACTAAGATTTTATGAAATAGCAGAACGAGAACATCAAATCCTCAATCCGTTCACCCACGAAAAATTGATGCTCTTGGGAGAAATTTGTCGTTTGGAACCCGAGATGCACCAACTTGACTTAGCTTGTGGGAAGGGAGAAATGCTTTGCCGATGGGCTGATCGATTCGGAATTCTTGGAACTGGGGTGGATATCAGCCAGGTATTTATCTCAGCAGCCAAAAATCGGGCGAAGGAACTTGGTGTGGCCACTAAGGTGGAATTTGTCCTTGGAGATGCAGCCAATTTCCAAGCTGACCCTGAATTCTTATGATATTGTCAGTTGCATCGGGGCGAATTGGATTGGAGGTGGAACGCGCGGCACCCTCGATTAATCAAACAAAAAGGGTTGAAACTCAACCCTGACAGCCTGATCCTGATGGGCGAGATCTTTTGGCGAGAGGAACCCTCAGATGAAGCCCTGGCCGGGATGGGTACCCAGCGAGGTGAATGGGCCGTGGGCCTTGAAGGCGTTATGAAAATATTCGATGATTGCGGCACCCAACTGGTTGAAATGGTCCTGGCAACGGATACCGATTGGGATCGGTACCAAAGCAAGCATTGGTGGGCTTTTGAACGTTGGGCGCGGGAAAATACCGATGATCCGGAGTTTGATAATCTGGTTGCATTTGCCCAGAAATCCCGGTTGGATTACTTTCGCTACGAGCGCCCGTTTTGTGATTGGGGAGTGTTCGTACTCAGAATAAAATAATTATTCTATTCTTGATTGCCTTTAAACATCTTCGTCGGATACCTCTCAGCTTGTTGGGATGATTATAAGAGCACTTTACCAATCATTACTAAACCCACCCCCATCATGGTGACGGCAACCACCAGGCGCAATTTTTCTTGGGGCAGGGTGTGAGCGATTTTTCCACCTAAAACAACTCCGATCGATTGAATGATGCCTAAGGCGATTCCGAGAGAAAAGTCGATTTGACCAAATAATATAAAACCAATGGTTGCAAAAATTGCGATGGGAAGTTGGGCTGCCTGACTGATGCCAACAGCGGCTAAAGGTAAAAACTGGAGAAAGAGCAAAGTAGGCACTAACAAAACAGGTCCCCCTGTACCGGTAAGAGCAGAGCCGAAGCCAACTCCAAAACCTATCAAAATTAAAATGAATTTGTGTAGGTTTGGAATAGATGAAGAAGGATGACTCCGTTTAATGAACGTATTCGCTCCTGAAAGGACGATTAATAACGCCAAAATAACCGTTAGCACCACACCAGGTAAAATGGTGTTTATTTTAGCTCCCAGCAATGTCGCTGGAATGATGCCAACACTAATCCACAATACATGGTACCAAGATATGGATTTCTGTTTGGCATAAATTGCAGTCCCCACAATTCCAGTAAATAAAAAACTAAAACTGCTGGTTGCTTGTGCAATATGCAATTCTATGCCGATGATAAATACTAACAATGGAGTCAACAAAATCCCCCCAACGCCCACGGTGCCAATCAATGTACCGGTTAACAAACCAATTAAAATGATGTTCAAGGTAAATCCCTATCGCTATTAGATGGAGAATTATAACCGGGTGAGTGGTTGAGAGGCTGCAAAATTGGAAAGGAAAAGAATTAAAGGATTGGAGCACTTATGAATATTCTCGGACATATCGGAAATACCCCCCTGCTCAAATTAACCCGGGTGGTTGATCTACCAGATGTGGAAATCTTCGTTAAATGTGAGTTTATGAATCCCGGCGGCAGTATCAAAGACCGCATGGCGCTGCGGATGATTGAAGCCGCTGAGCAGCGCGGTGATCTTCAGCCCGGTGGTACGATCGTCGATCAATCGACCGGCAACACCGGACCTGCCCTGGCATTTGTGGGAGCGGTGAAAGGCTACCCGGTGCAGCTGTTCCTGCCCTCGCAACTTGGAAGTTCCTATAATCCTGCCGACCGCATCCGGATCGCGCGTTTATTTGGTTGCGAAGTAACTCCGATTGATTTGGGTGATCATATTCCCCAAGCCGATGATCTTAATGATATCGAAAAAGCAGCAGCGTTCGTTGCTATTCGTATGACCCAATGTTATCAATTAGGCAAGCGCGATCCTTCTGTTTGGTGGTCTAACCAATTGTGCAATCCCGATAATACTCAAGCGCATCGTGACGGAACAGGTAAAGAAATCGTTGAACAAGTGGATGGAAAAGTGGATGCCTGGGTAGCCTCCCTGGGGACTGGTGGGAACTCTTTTGGGGGTCGCCGAAGCTATTCAGGAAAAGAATCCTGACCTGGTGGTTGTGGGCGTTGTCCCCACCGATGATCCGCGGATTGAATGGGTGCGCTCACGAGCAGTCCATAAATACTTGAAGAAGTTTGGCGCGCCAGAAATGCGCTTTATTATTGAAGACATTCTTGAGCAGCATTTATTAGATCATGAAATCGTCGTGCGAAACGAAGATGCCAAAGATATGGCCGATCGTTTATGCCGGGAAGAGGGATTGTTCTGCGGTATGTCGTCGGGGGCCAATGTGTTTGCAGCTATCGAGTTGGCCAAGAAAATGAAGAAAGGCTCCCGGATCGTCACCGTACTTGTAGATCGGCGTGATCGATACTTCGCCGAATATCCCCATGAACATTATGTCGTATAAATAAATTTTGAGGGATTACGGATGGGGGGGAGACGCGTTGCCCAAATAAAACGAGCAATTATGGTCTGGCGAACACAGTTGTGTAGTAACCGCCGTAGCCGCTGCCCGCATTGTAAACGTAAGCGATGCCAACCTCAGTAATATCATCGGAAAGGATATTTTCGCGGTGGATTTGACTATTCATCCACCATTCGAACGCGCCAACTGCAGTGCCGCCAAAATTTGGGTCGCCAACGTAAATATTTTCTTTTGCCGTTGTGTAATCATATCCTTCAGCCGTAATCCGGTCATACCAGAGAGTGCCATCAGAGCCGCTGTGATCGACAAAATCGTTACAGGCCATATCATTGCTGTGGCGCAAAGCAGCCGCGGTTAATTTCTCATCCATTGTTAGAGCGGGCAAACCATTGCTAGTTCTGGCATTATTGATCAGCGAGAGTATCTCATTTTCAGAGGCCGTATTGCGTTCCGAACCACAAGCTGCTGGTTCTGTACCTCCGGTATCTGAACCTCCGGTGGAAATATAGTTGGTAGTAATCCGAACCCAAATTTCACCTCTTCTAGTTGCACCGACCCCAAACCAGGTGCCATAAGGATCGCTAAACATCCAGTTGCCCACATAAGTGCCGCCGCGGGAGGGTGCCGTTAATTCGATGGGGATTTCTATGATATCGCCCGGAGCAGCATTTGGCAGCGGTGACGCGGAAGCTCCGTTCATCTGGGAACCCCCGGCGAACACCAGCGTGTAATTTGCATCCCAGGTACAGGTACCCTCGTTCCGAACCTTCCAGATTTTTGTGAAAACCTCGCCTTGACGAAATGGTGTGTCGTCCGGAATCGTCACGTCGCCATAAAAAGCGGCTATTTCCTCGCAGTCAGGTTTGGGAGGAAGGTCGGTTTCCTCCGGTGTGCCCTGATCTGGTTCTTCAGTGGGCGCAGCGTTACCAGCATCGGTTGCCTCGGTTGGAACCGGGGTGGGTTCAAGCGTTGCTGTGGGCTCCTCGGCAGGGATATCGCTCTCAGTGGGGGTTGGCTGGTCACTTGTCTCGATCTCGGGGGCAGCTGGTTCTTCCACTGGAGGGGGCGTAGCTGTAAGCTCATCTGGAACAACCGTCGGTGAGGGGGGTTGCCCCTCCGAACAACCGGAGCTAACGAATATAAATAATGCGAATACAAAAAGTAGAGAATATTTTTTCATGTCATTTGCCTAGTGAATCTTCTAACGAATTAGCTTTGGGATGAGGAGCGGAAGAGTTGTGAAGGCAATTGTTCTTTGTGAAATTTGCCAGAATCAGGATGGAATTTTAATAGATTTCGTTAAGCATAACATATTTGGATCAAAAGCGAATCTTGTTTTGTGCGCTGTTCTGGACAGATACCATTTATGCGGAAAAGCCAGAAAACTCCGCCGCTTGCGGCGGTTTTCTTCATTAACACTTTTTGATCCCAATCAAAGACCATCCAGGTCCCCACGACTGAAAGGCCTGTTTTTCATTTTATCAGAGTTCAAACCGCCTAAGTATTACTTATTTAAAAAGTCGAGAACAATATTAGCGAACACTTCTGGCTGCTCCCCAAAAGCGAAATGGGAAGCGTTTTCGATGACCATGAATTCGGCACTGGGGAAGGCATCTACATATTGGCGGGATGCAGCTTCGCTTTGCATGTCATCTGCCCCATGAATGACCAGTACCGGCACATCTACATCAGCCAATATCGGGCTGTAGTCATGGCGTTGACCCATGCTGAGATACTGTGCCCAGACCATCCAACCACCAGGCTGACCTTGTTCGGGCATGGCTTCAGCTTTCTTCACAGCAGCATCATCCATCACGCTGACATAGTATGCTGCAAACTCTTCATTCATCGCTAGTAAGTCAACTTCCGACTTTTCGAAAAGAGTATTGAAATCCATATACTCAGCCATGAACTCATCGAACTCAGCTTGCTGGTTTTCGGGCAGCCGGGCACGCACACTGGCGAACAGGTCGCTATCGGCTTCGGGCTGTGGCATGATCAACACATTGGCAGGAGATACCAAAATTAGCGCTTCAACCCGTTCTGGGAATTCTGCCGCATAGAGTGAGGCCAGGAAACCGCCCCACGAGTGACCGATCAGGATTATTTTTTCATCTCCTAGTATCTGGCGGATGCGCTCGATATCGGCTATTTGTGCGCCTAAACCGAGGGTCTTTTCGAGGGATTGCATGTTTTCATATGTGTTGGATGATTCGAAGCGGTCAAAAGGTCGGGTAGACTTTCCACAACCACGCTGAGCATAATAGTGGAATTGGTATTGATCGCTCAAATTTGTCAATCCTGCCACGGGGTCTGAGAAGGGCACTCCTGGACCGCCGTGAATAACGAGCACATTGCGCCCTTCGCCTTCAGCGAAATGGGTCAATTCAATACCAGGTTCGACCAACCAGGTTTCTGCATCTTTGGGCTGGGCTGGGGGCGTCAACGGGGCGGTGAGGTTTTCCCCTTTACTGACCATTCCTGGCTTATAAAACGGTTGAGTAGACTGATAGTAAAACCATCCACCTATGCCAATAGCCAGGACGAGGACAACGATGATGACGATGATAATTATTTTCTTCATGGTAAATTTTGTAAACTCCTATGGATGCGTGTTGCGCTGCAGAATTCTGAATTGATTGGACAAGTAAAGCGCAACACGTTTAGCAGTTGGGTAATTTTGTAACTCAACAAAATTACCCAACTGCACTTGATGAATATTGTGCCGCAGTAGCGAGTGCCCATTCACGAACCATCTCTCTCAGTTCTGGCGGATCGAGGACGGTAACCCAGGTGGTGAAACTCAAAACCAGAGAGGCCATCCAATTTAGATCGGGGGCAGTCAAAGTTGCTTCGACGCTCCCATCTGGATTTACCTCGGTGGCTTCCCATCCGCTAAGATTACTGAGCGCGATATGAGCTGCTTCCTTTGAGAACCGTAGCCGGGCCCGAATGACTGGCTGATCTTTGAACGCTGCGTCCATAAAAGCCCGTACATCGAAATCATCTGGCTTTTGAAAAATCTTGGAGCAAAGCGTTAATTCCTGGATGCGATCCAAGCGAAAGGTACGCATGGCCTGGCGCAGGTGACAATAGGCCACTAGATACCACCAGCCGCTGCGGTGTACCAGCGCGTAGGGATCCACCAAACGGTCACTTTCAGTCTGCGAACTAGCACCCTGATAGCGCATTTCAGCCTGACGGTGCAGCCGGGCAGCCCGACGTAGTTTCTCCAGCAGAGGAGATAAGACTGTCGGATCCGCGCGATGCATTTGGGTAACCACCAACGAACGCCGGGCCCAGGTGATTTCCCCAAGTTGCTCATCGGGTAGCACATTTTCCAGCTTTGCCATTGCGCCTCCAGCAGGTTCCTGATATAGCTGTCCCCACATTTGCCCTACTAAGCTGGTTCCCAGATAGATGGCGACTGCTTCTTCAGGGGTGAAAACTAGTGGTGGAAGTTTGTACCCTCGCACCAGGGAAAAGCCACCGTGCGGACCGCGCTCTGAATAGATGGGGATACCCATTTCTTCCAACATGCCAAAGTAACGGTGCAGGGTTCGCACCGATACACTCAACTTTTCGGCCAAATCGGCCGCCTTCTGGTTGGATCGGCGCTGAAGCAGCATGATCAGGGTTATCAGACGGGTAGCAGTTGTGCTCACGGGTCACTCTCTGTCCATAGGATAAGGTATATATATGTCAATTGATGGCATATATATTGTAATTGACCGGGTTTGATGATCAAGATAGATTTGTCGCTTTTTATCAAGACTTAGCTGATTTGAAGAAGATCTTTTTTTGATTGATCATGACAAGGTAGTGTTGACATTTCAGTTCATTGCTAGAGACACCAACATCGATGGGTAAACTACAGCTCTAGAGAGAAACTACCAAATGTCAACACGGCCTAATCACGTAGGAACGCGGTTTCTCCAAAGAACCGCGTTCCTAAACAACCTCCCCACCACCAACCCCGCTGCGACGCACTCTAATGACTTAAGCGGACATAAGCCGCTCGAGTCATACTGAAGTAGTCATTGGCTGTTTCAGCCATTCCCCCTTTAGCCGACAATTTCGCGTTGGAAAACAAAAAGTCTCCCAAATTCAATTCTTCGGGAGACTTTTTTTGACAATCAAGAAAACTCAGGATTGAAATACCTGCTCTAACCTTTCAGCCAGCCACATCTTGATAACCGATTGCCGCGTCACACCCAACCGCTTGGCTTCGCGATCCAGCGCTGAAATCATCCACACAGGGAAATCTACGTTGACGCGTTTCTGCTCCAGCCCGGGTCTGCGAGCTTGGGCTAAATCGAGATTTTCGAGAACACTCTCTTCCCCACCATTGAATTTTTTATCAAACTCAGACGCTTTCATAGTACTCTCCCTCTTCAACTCGCGAACGCCGCACAGATATGATACGAATATTGTCACCACGAAATGAGATGATGGCAGACCAACATTTACCTGAAATTCTTCCGATCACCAGAAACCGGGGCTCATCGACTGTTTGAGCCGGGATTTCGAGCCGATGAACATCTTCCCAGATTAATTGTGCTTGTGCAAAATCAATCCCATGTTTTTCGAGATTGTGCTGACTTTTATTGGGATCGTACTCAAAATTCATGGTATAAAAATTATACCTAAAATATATACAAATGCAACACTTTATATCAAAAATCTCATCCTTGATTGGTGATGGATAAACGCGCGGGAACACGGTTCCCATGATGAACCGCGTTCCTAAACAATCTCCCCACCACCGACCCCGTTGCAACTTTGGTAAATTCGTTACATTTGTGTTTGAAATCTCTCAGCGTTCTCTGTGCTCTCCGTGGTTAAAGAGATACATGCTCCGTTCTCGCAATAATCTCATCCTGGAGTGTTTTGCTCAGATCGCAGAAATAATCGCTGTACCCGGCCACGCGCACGATCAGGGTGCGATACTGCTCGGGGTTCTCCTGGGCAGCCCGCAGCGTCTCGGAATCGACCACGTTGAACTGGATATGGTGCCCATCGAGGGTGAAATAGGTCCGCACCAACCCGACGAGTTTGTCCAGCCCATCATCATCGGCCAGCACCTGGGGCGTGAACCGCTGGTTGAGCAGTGTGCCGCCGGTGCGGGCGTGATCCATCTTTGCGACGGAACGGAGCACCCCGGTCGGCCCGCGCCGGTCGGCGCCCTGGACGGGGGAAACTCCCTCTGAGAGCGGCTGCCCTCCAAAACGTCCGTCTGGCGTAGCCCCCGTGACCGCGCCGAAATAAATATGGCAGGTGGTTGGCAGTAAATTGATCTGATACTCCCCCCCCTTGGTATTCTTCCGTCCTACCACTGCGTTATGATACGCATCGAAAATTCGCACCATCACGGCATCGGCATAGGCATCATCATTGCCAAATTTGGGCGTCCGGTTGAGCAGCAGCTGCCGGGTGCGTTCAGCCCCCTCAAAATCGGCTTCCAGCATCCCCAGCAGGGCATCCATCTCAAACGTCCCCTGGTCATACACATGATAGCGAATGGCCGTCAGCGCATCCGTCATCGTCCCCAGCCCCACCCCCTGGATATAGGTCGTGTTGTAGCGCGCTCCGCCATCGTGATAGTCCTTCCCGGTCAGGATGCAGTCGTCGATCAGCAGGGAGAGGAAGGGACAGGGCATTTGCCGGGCGTAAATCCGCTCGATGACCTGGTTGCCGCGCACTTTAATATCAACAAAATGGAGGACCTGCCGCTCAAAAGCGGCAAATAGAGCGTCAAAAGACAGGAATTGACGAGGGTCGCCGGTTTCGAGGCCGATCCGCTGCCTGGTACGAGGATCCAGGCCATTATGAAGCGTGATCTCAAGGACTTTCGGCAGATTGAAATAGCCGGTGAGATTATAGTTTTCCTTGCCAAAGGCCCCCACTTCCACGCAGCCAGACGAGCCGCCGCAGCGAGCGTCGACCACGCTTTTGCCCATCCGGACCAGTTCCTGGACGATCAGGTCAGCGTTGAAGATCGAGGGCTGCCCGAAGCCGGTGCGGATGATCTTGGCCGCCCGTTTCACGAAGCGGTCCGGGTTCTGCTTGCTGACCTGCACCGACGAAGACGGCTGCAGCAGCCGCATCTCTTCGATCACGTCCAGCAGCAGGTATGAGACCGCGTTGACCCCGTCGGCTGCTTCGGGCGTCAACCCGCCAACATTGATCTGTGCGAAATCGGTGTACGTACCGCTCTCTTCGGCGGTCACCCCTACTTTGGGCGGGGCCGGTTGGTTGTTGAACTTGACCCAGAAGCATTGCAATAGCTCCTCGGCCAGACCTCGGAGGTCTCCAAAGATCTCCGAGGTCTCTTCGGCAGTCCACTTCTCATAAAACGGCAATAAATGCTGATCCAACCGCCCGGGGCAAAACGCGTCCCAGGTGTTCAACTCGGTGGTCACACCCAGGTGGACGAACCAGTAATACTGCAAGGCTTCCCAGAAATCCCGTGGAGCGTGGGCCGGGACATGATTGCACACCTCGGCGATGCGCAACCATTCCTTTTTGCGGAAGCTATCAGCTTCCGCCTCCGCTAACTTGTTAGCGGCTTCTGCATGCCTTTCCCCGAACCGGATCAGCGCACCAGCCGCGATGTACATGGCCTTGAGCTGCTCCTGTTTGTCGTAGGCTTCAGGATCGTGCAGATAATCCAGGCTTGCCAGCCGCTCATCAATCTCGGCCTGAAAATCAAGCATCCCTTTGTGATAGATTTTGTCATCCATCACCGTGTGACCGGGCGCGCGCTGCTCCATGAACTCGGTAAAGATTCCGGCTTCATACGCCGCGAGCCATTCCGGCTTCATCTCGGCGAAGATCAGGTCTCGCAGCGATTTGCCTTCCCAGAAGGGAATCACGGTCTCTTCGTATGCCGCCCGTGTCTCTGCGCTCACCTTGAAGGATGTTTTCTCACGCACATCGAGAATATCGAGATCGTCCAGGGTGTGGCAGCACAGTTCCGGGAAGGTCGGCGCGGTTTTGGGTGCAGTCCCTTTCTCCCCGACGATTAGTTCTCCATCGTTGATGCAGATGGTCTTGTGCTCCATCAAATACTGAAACGACAGTGCGCGCTTAACCGGGATCGACACCGGGCCTAAATCCTGCTCGTAGAAGGCCGTCATCAACTCAGCGCGCTCGCTGGAAAGCGTCTCGATGGTCTCGAGCGACTGCTGGCGTAATTTCTTCACTCGTTCGGTCATAGACATGGTTCTTTCTCCTATAAACGCATCCTTAGTTTCGATACGTCCGGCGCTGGTTGAGTTAAGCTAACCACAGGTTAGCCAGTATCGAAACCCGCCGGACACTCAACCAGCGGATGCTAGCTCACCTTTATATTCAAACCTGCATCCTCAAAATAACTTGCCGCTGCTTGCAAAACTGCGTCACTCGGTGGGGCGGTGTCCGGCAAGGGATACACCATTCCCAAGGATTTATACTTTGCCGCGGCGATATCGTGGTAGCCCATCAATTCAATGTTGGTGATGTTGGGTAGTTTTGCTATGAATGCCGATGTTTGTTCCAAATTCTCGGCATCATCATTGACGCCCGGAATCAGCGGAATGCGAATTTCGATCTGTTCACCGCTTTCGGCCAAGTTCCACAGGTTTTTCAGGATCAGTTCATTCGAAACACCAGTGTACTTCTTGTGCCGCTCATCATCCATCAATTTTAGATCGTACAGGAACAAATCTACATCGCTTCGGATGCTGTCGATCACTTCCCAGGCTGCGTACCCGCTGGTATCGACCACCGTGTGGATGTCTCTCACTTTGCATTTTCGCAGCAATTCGGCCAGAAATTTACGCTGGGTTAATGGTTCCCCGCCCGAAAACGTCACCCCGCCGCCGGATTGATCGTAGAAGGGTACATCGCGTTCGATTTCCACCAGCACTTCACGAACCGACATTTCTTTGCCTGAAATTTCCCGCGCCCCATGATAGCAGACCTCGGCGCATTCCCCGCAGACATCGCATTTGGAGCGGTCGGTACTGGCTATTTTTCCCTCACCCCCAATGCGAACGTGGTTCGCACTCCCTCTCCCATTGCCAGATGAGATTATTTCGATCCCCATCTGTGGGCAGGTCTCCACACAGGTTCCACACAGCACGCAGCGGTTGGCGCGATACATCAGCACCGGGCGGCGGGACTGGCTCTCTGGGTTGTGGCACCACCAACACGAAAGGGGGCAACCCTGGAAAAACACCGTTGTGCGGATGCCGGGCCCATCGTGGATGGCGTATTTCTTGATATCGAAAATCGTTCCAATAATGTTGTTCATTTTTTTGTAACCGCGGAGATCGCCAAGCGAGCAGAGAGAAAAAAATAATAATCTCCGCGAGCTCTGTGCTCTTTGCGGTTAAACTATACGACTCTCTTGGATAGCTGTCAATATACAAATTGTATACTAATTGCATACAGAACTCCTGGTTTTGTGGCATAATACCCCCATGATTACTTCCAATCAGCCCCCCACCCGTGAGAGCGACCGCGTCCGTGAGAGCACCGCGTTGAAGCGGAATTACGCCAACTCATTCTGACTCTGGAACTTGAGCCCGGTTTGGCAATCAGTGAAGCATCCCTGATGAAGGATTATGGTTGGGGACGAACCCCACTGCGAGAAGCGATCCAGCGGTTGGCAGAGCAATCGCTTTTGCAAATTGTGCCGCGGCAAGGGGTGGTAGTGACGGCCCTCAGCGTCTTCGATTTCGCTGAGATGATGGATGCTATGAGCATGGTCATCGGACCAGCCGCGGCCTTAGCCTGCCAGCGCCTTACGGATGATGAACTCGCCCAATTGGATGAAATCGTCGCCGCCAGCGAAACCGCGGCCCAGGATGGGGACTACATAACAATCTCCCAACTCGATTTCGATTTCCACCGCATTCTGGCTGAAGCAACTGGAAATCGCCATCTCAGCCGCTATTTGCTGCACTTACACACAGTTGCCACCCGCTTCAACTTTGCTACCTGGAATCGGGATCGCAATGTAGCACCTTCGACCGAAGAGCATCGACAGATTGTGGAAATCATGCGTCAACGGGATATCGAGGGGGCTAAAACTGCCATGCGGGCCCATATCGAGAATGCCCGTCAGCGGATTGTCGGTTCGATTTCTATGGGATCGTAGCTGGCTGCGTTCTAAACGGTGATGGCGGGCAAGGTAAGAAACACCTTCATCACAACATCGATATTAGGTTAGGCTTTTTACCAAACCCCAAGATCGAAAAAGGAGAAGGAAATGTCTCAGTATGTGCTTGTATATTTAGGTGGTGATCAACCCTCTACACCAGAAGAAGGGCAGAAGCATTTTGCCAAATATCAGAAATGGTTATCTTCATTAGGCGATGCAGCTGTAAGTCCAATGAATCCGTTCAAAGACACACACACTGTTAACCCAGATGGTACAGTGACCCCAGGTGGTACAACGGCTATGTCCGGTTACACGATCGTTGAAGCGGATTCCATCGATGCAGCACTTTCGGTTGCCAAGGCTTGTCCGTTTCTTGAAATTGGCGGTTCCCTTGAAGTATCTGAGTTGGTAGAAATGTAATACAGAAATTTTATTTGGAGAAAATATGGGAGATAAAAAAGTACTGTTATCGGTTTTAGCACACCCCGATGATGAATCGTTTGGCATGGGTGGAACGTTAGCCCATTACGCCGACCAAGGTGTCGATGTTTACCTAATTTGCGCTACACGGGGCGAGGTTGGTGAGGTAGCTCCAGAATATTTGAGGAATTACCCCTCCATTGCGGAACTCCGCGAAGCCGAATTGCGCTGCGCTTCCGCCCATTTGGGATTGGCCGGCATCCACTTTATGGATTATCGTGATTCTGGTATGACTGGGTCGCCAGATAACGATCACCCTGAGGCGTTTATTGGTGCCGCTGTAGACAAAGTCGCTAGAGAAGTTGCCTCCTTGATGCGGGAGATCAAACCTGATGTGGTGTTGACCTTTGACCCCATCGGTGGGTACCGTCATCCGGATCATATCCATATCCACGAGGCGACAGTGAAGGCCTTTGAACTGGTGGGTGATGAGCAATTTGAGGATGGGCTGACCCCCCACACACCTGCGAAGCTGTACTTCCACACGATTTCAAAACGGTTTATTCGGGTTGCGGTTCGCATGATCCGCCTTTTCCGTAAAGACCCGACGAAATGGGGACAGAATGAAGATATCGACCTGACGACCTTAGCAGGTGAAGATTATCCGACCCATGCAAAAATCAAATATCCTAAAGTAGAACAACGTAAAGTGGCGGCTGGTGCTTGTCATGCCAGCCAGGGTGGTGGGCGATTTGTTGGTAAACCAATCGCTTGGGTTCTGCGCTTGTTTGGAGGATCAGCAACTGATACCTTTATGCAGGCTTATCCTGTACCAACAGATGGCAAAGTTGTAACGGATTTGTTTGAAGGGATTTAGAAAAAGATTTTAAGGACTGGCAGTGCTCCACGTAGCACTGCCAGTCCTATTTGTTAAACTGGCTTATACGCCGTGATTTTGGCACTAAAAACGGCTTTTTGGGGATCGAAATCTGAGATGCTTTCATCGAGCTCAATGACATCAGCATCACTTCCCTCATTGATAACCATTACAGTTTTTCCTTTGGCCTTAGCTTCATCGACTTGGGCAGCGAGTAATGGGTCCAACTGCTCCACTGCTGCATCGATCATTACTTGATCCCAGTACGTGGGAATCAATTCCACATCCGTGAAACCGGCCGCTTCGATAGCGCCAATATAGTCTTTGACATCTAGGGCACCAGCCACACAACCCGCCCAGGCACTGAGGCTATTTTTGATGACATTCGGGAGAGGGCCATCGGTGACGATATCGCTTACAGCCAATTTGCCGCCGGGTTTGAGCGCTCGAAAGGCTTCGCGGAAAACCTGAGGCTTATCAGGGCTGAGATTGACAACACAATTAGAGATAATTACGTCGACAGTGTTGTCGGCCACGGGCAGATGTTCGATTTCTCCCAGGCGGAACTCAACATTAGCTGCGCCAAGTTGTTCTTTACTCGTACGCGCCCGCTCAATCATCGAGGCGGTCATATCGACGCCGATGACCTTGCCAGTCGGCCCTACTTTTTTGGCTGCGAGGAAACAGTCAATGCCGCCACCAGAGCCTAAATCCAATACGGTTTGCCCTGAGGTAAGAGAGGCCAGCGTAACCGGATCACCGCAGCCCAGTGAGATATCAGTGACTTCAGCCGGCAGTTCAGCCACATTGGGGTCTTCATAGAGTTTAGAAACCATGCTGAGTTGTTCTGGCGAATCTGATGGATCACAGCAAGCCCCCTCTGCTTGAGAGGGTGAGCAGCAACTGGCTTGCTCGCCAGCTTTTGCTTTTTCTGCGATGGAACCATACCTCTCGCGCACTACGGTGCGAATATCAAAATTCTCTTCTAGTTTGATTTGATCAGACATTTTAGAACTCCTTTTTATAGACATATTTATATTTATCGATACGTTGTGGTAAAAAAATTTTCGCCTGACCAAACGTTAAACTTAGTCGGGTACCTCGACGTGCAGTTCAACGCGTTGATCGGGGGCAAAGTTCTCAGCGACCTGGCAGCAGCCTTGGGCCAAACGTTGCTGATCGATGGTGTACATAACTTGTTTGCCTTTACGCTCCGATTTTACTAAGCCCGCATTTTTGAGAATTTTCAAATGGTGAGATACAGTTGGTTGGGCAACATCAAGCTTATCGACAATATCGTTAACACTAACCCATTGGCAGCAACACAACGCCATGATTTTCTGGCGAGTTCTCATCTGCCAGGGCTTTGGCAAATTCTACGGTATCAAGTGAGAAAATAACAGTTTTCATATCGAAGTTTGTCTATATGTTCGAAATTCTAATCGAAGATTATCTATATGTCAATAGATGTTTTGCGGCAAAGCAGCACTCCCTTGCCAATCGGGATGATGAGTGCATCAATGCGTGGATCTGCCTCAGCGCGATCTAAAAAAGGCCGCAAAACATCGCGATGATTGATGGCATTATCTGCAATGAACAATCCTCCCGGAACCAGGTTGGGAATCACAAGATCGTAACAATCTTCGTAAACTTCCTTTTCCGCATCCAGGAAACAAAAAGCAACTTGGTGGATGTCACCCAAACGATTTCGAGCATCAGCAGCTAACAACTCAATTTTTTCTTCGATTTGAGCAAGCCGAAAAGTGGCACGGGCCAATTCAATCTTCGTAGGGAGCACCTCAATGGTTATCAGTTTGGCAGTACGCTCCTGAAGAGCTAGCGAAATCCAAAGGGCAGAGTAACCCGCTGAGGTGCCAATTTCGATGAACTTCCCCTCAGGCGCAGAGGCAGCCATTAAGGCTAAAAATCGCCCTGTATCTGGGGGAATCTGACGCAGTCGTTGCATCCGCTGGGTGCCGTCAGCACGGTCGCGTAAATCAGAAGCTTCCAGTTCTGCCATGCGATTTAAAGTTGGCCCGGGGATATTATGGAACATAACAGTGGCTAGACTCCACGTATTGGTGTTTTAGTTGAGGCAATTATTTATTTCTTTGGTGCAGCGACACAGGTAAAACCAATTACGCCTGGCCCAATATTGGCACCTAGGACGGGTGTTACATCTACGGAGAGGGGTTTTTCTGCGGCGGGGAAAAGATTCTGGGCTTGATGGTAGAGATCTTGAGCAGCTTTAGCGGCGTTGGTATGTACGAGAGCTATTTCTTCGAGAGGACCGAGTTCAGTAACCAGATCAATCAGGCGTTCCGTCGCCCGCTTTTGAGTGCGAACTTGTTCTGCAGTCGGTTCACCGCGGTTCACTTTAAGAAGCGGTTTAACATGCAACGCACTTCCAATAGCGGCCACAGCCCTATTCATACGACCACTCCGACGCAGAAATTCTAGGGTATCTAAAGCCGCAAAAACGTAAGTTCGGGTGGTCATTTCTTCTAACATAGAAACGATCTCTGGCAATGTTTGACCTTCGGCAGCTGCCTTCGCCGCTTCACGGACCAAAAGCCCGGTTCCTAAGCTGAGCTGTTGTGAATCCAATACGGTCACCTGAACAGAAGAAGTTTTTTCGGCTGCCGAGCGAGCGATATCGACGGTGGCACTCAAAGTGCTTGATATGTGAATGGAGAGGATTTCGGTTGCTCCTTCATCTGCCAGGTGGTTATAGGTTTGGATGAAATAGTCTGTTCCTGGTACTGCCGTGGAGGGCAGCGGATTGCTTCGAGGAAGCCGATCATAAAATTCCTTACGAGATATCTCCACCCCATCTAAATAACCCTCGTTGCCAAAGTTAATGTACAAGGGTACAACAGTAATATCCATCTGTAAGGTTAACGCTTCGGGTAAGTCGCAAGTGCTGTCGGTTACAATTTTGATGGCCATTATGTTGGCTTCCTATCCTACAAAAAATAATAACAAAATATATGATATTTGTCAGTGTTTGAAAGGTTAAGGAATGATGATAAAGACCCCAATAAATTTAACTTTGGCTTGGGGAAATATTATTGGGTTAGTATCCCAGAGGTTGAATAAAATTGAAAATCGCCTTTGGTGGTATGTTTGACGCGGTACATAGCAGTATCTGCATGCCGCACCAGTTCATCTGCGTTCTCTGCATCCATTGGGAAAACGCTGATACCAATGCTTGCAGTTATGGTTACTCTTGAGTCACCAATTTCAAATGGTTTTGCCAGGGCTTGAAGTAAATATTTGGCAGCGTTCGATGACTGGTTCGGAGATGGCAGATTTCCGACAATGATGGAAAATTCATCACCAGAAAGACGTGCTAGGGTATCGTTTTCTTCCATCCTATGTTTAAAACGGTCTGCAGCTTTTTTTAGCAGGGTGTCTCCCCAAATATGTCCGAAAGTATCGTTGATGGTTTTGAAATTATCTAAATCGATGAAAATGACAGCTAAATATTCTTGAGAACTTCTGGCTTGATGAATGGCGGTTTCAAGTTGCTTGTAAAATAACATGCGATTGGGCAAACCTGTCAGAGAGTCGTGGTTTGCAAGATGATACAAACGTTGATTGGCCTCGGCAAGTTCGGATGTGCGTTGTTTAACTTTCGCTTCGAGCTCCACATTGGTCTGATCTAAAAGTTGATGAGCTTCCCTTAAATGCTGTGCTGTATCTTGTTCATTGGCTAATGTTCTCTTCAATAATTTGTAAAAATCAACCAAGACAACAATGGCGGTGATCATCAGTGTGGCAAAAATTAATCCATCATAAAACCAAATTTCGGTCGGCATCGGGATTTCCGTGACAATTAACCAATTTTGGAGAATGCCCACATGATTTAGGAATCCAAAAAAAGCAAAAGTAGAAATACTCAGAATAACCAGGGTAATTCCAGCACTTACATTAACCAGTAATACACCAAATATTGGCAACAAAACCAGATAGATGCGACCATCTCCCCAAAGGCCGCCGCGAGTCATGGCTATAAATCCCACCAGATAAACCAGAAGGATTAATATCCAACCACGAATTTGAATATTGATCCTTTTCACAAAAATAAGCGCGATAATTCCCAAATAGAAAATGACAAGCGTAACCGATAACGGCCATTCATTTGGATATCGAATTGCCCGGGAGATCGTTTGCAGCACCGCAGGAAGTGCCAAAGTAGCTCCAAAAATCATCATGCGCGTTTGAACACGCTGACGCCAATTTTCCATGATCTGATCGATTTTGTTTAATGCAGTCGCAGACATTGCATCCTACTTACTTGTGTGATCCAAGCGCGGTATCAATATTATGTTTGCATCTCCCTGAAAATTACGCTGCTGGTCGGGTAACCACAGGCAGTATCGCGACCCGGTGCTAGTTTCGACATACCCCAACGGGGCATCAATTGGTACTTTGATGAATTTTCGGATAGGATTTAAACATGTTTTCTTAGAATTGATATTTCATAGAAAGATGATAAGCATCAATCCATACCGGATTGTAACACTTGGTAATCTGGTGATTTATAACAGAAAATGACTCCAAATCATATCCAATAGTAATAATTTACTAGCGAAAGCGAATAAAAATAGTCTTTCAGAGTGTCAGGGCAATCGCATTTTCATTCGTTTCTCCCGCCTGAGCGCCACAACCCCCCCTACCTCATCCGTTTTGAGGGTTTGCACCACAAAAAATGAGTTATATGCGATTGCCTTGATTCTGAGCGTTTTTTAGGATCTTACCCCAAAACCAAATTGGAATAAATTTATCTTTTCTGATACTATTCAAATTGAACCATCCGCTTTATACGAATTTAAAACTAAGGAGAAAGGGTTATGAAAGTCGGTATAGTTGGTGCCGGAGCAGTCGGTGCTACCACGGCATATGCCCTCGTCATGCGAGGTGTGTGCCGAGAAATTGTGCTAGTTGATTTAGATAAAAAACGCGCCAAGGCCGAAGCTGATGATATTTTACATGCCGTACCATTTGCCCACCCGATGCGCGTTTCTGCCGGGGAGTATGCCGATCTTCGAGAGAGCAAGATGGTTATCTTCACTGCTGGGGCAGCTCAGAAATCGGGTGAAACTCGTCTTGAACTATTAGAAAGAAATGCCGCTATTTTTCGTAGCATTGTTCCTCAGGTTATTGAATATGCCCGTGATGCGATTCTCTTGGTTGCTACTAATCCAGTTGATGTACTCACCCATTTGACGGCCGATATTGCCGATGAGTATGGCATTCACCGTTCGCGGGTGATTGGTTCTGGCACAACTCTGGATACTGCCCGTTTTCGGGCACTCTTGGGCGGCCATCTTGGGATCGATCCCCAACACGTACATGGTTATGTTCTGGGTGAGCATGGGGATTCGGAATTCATCCCCTGGTCGCTGATCACGGTTGGTGGGGTACCCTTGGATGAGTTCTGCCGCCAGTGGAATATTTGCACGGATGATGAAGTCAAGGCTGATATCGAACACCGCGTGCGCGACGCTGCCTATTCCATTATTGAGGGTAAAGGCAGCACGTACTATGGAATTGGCAGCGCAATGACTCGCATCGTCGAGGTAATTCTGCGGGATCAACGTGCTTTGCTGACAGTTTGTACGCCGGTGAAGGATATTGCTGGAATCCCAAATGTGACAGTATCCCTTCCACACCTTGTAGGTGGTCAGGGAATCCTGGATACGATCTTACTTCCATTAGCCCTTAGCAAATTCGAGGAAGAAAAACTGCGTGCCAGTGCCGAAGTGGTCAAACAGGCTTACGAAAGCGTAACCCAAAGATAAATGGTTACTTTAAAATTTAAAATCCGGATCAGTATGATTGCTGATCCGGATTTTTGTTTAAGCGAAAGCTGGAAAGTCATTGAAAATAAAAACGAGACGAAATCCAGCATTCGAGCAGGTTTAGCGGTGTGTTGAGGCCGTTTTTTCTTAAACAATAGACCACAAAACACTTAATTGAGCGTATATTAGGAAGAGTAGCTGTTCTGGGGTGAATGAGCATTATTACGCTGTGAACGGCGATTCCGAGATTTTTGCTTGAAATTTGTCGACTTCTTTTTAGGTGGATGGTTTGAACGCGTTTGAACTTGAATTGTAGGTTCAAAACCGCCATAATTGAAATCGGGGAGACTACGCTGCTCAATTTGAGTCCCGAGAACTTTTTGGATATCACGGATCATACTGGCATCTTCCTGGCTTGCAAAGGTGAATGCTTCACCGTTATTTTCAGCGCGGCCTGTGCGCCCAATTCGATGAGTGTAAGCATCGACGGTATCTGGCATATCGTAATTGATTACATGTGAGATTTCAGAAACATCGATGCCGCGGGCTGCGATATCGGTGGCCACCAAAATATCGAATTTGCCATTCCGAAAGCCATTGATGGCTGCCTGGCGCTTATTTTGTGACATATTGCCTTGTAATGCCGAAACGCGATATTTTCGTTTTTCGAGATCCTGAGCCAGAAAGCGCGCCCGCCGTTTCGTGCGAGTGAATATGAGAACTCTTCCTGTTGCCGTTTTATTGAGCATTTCAAAGAGTAAGGATTTCTTCAAGCCATTGGAAACTGGATAAAGGGCATGAGAAACTGTTTCAGCTGGCGCAATCATTCCAATTTGAACTGTAACTGGATTATCAAGAATTGTATCGGCCAGTTCGCGGATATCTTTAGGCATCGTTGCGGAGAAAAAGAGGGTTTGGCGCTTTTTCGGCAGCAGCTTGATGATGCGTCGGATATCGGGCAAGAAACCCATATCGCACATGCGATCAGCTTCATCCAACACCAAAACTTCCACTTTAGAGAGATTGATGGCACGATCCCCAACCAGATCAAGCAAACGGCCCGGGCAGGCAACCACAATTTCTACACCGCGTTTCAGGGAATTGATTTGTCGATTTTTATTCACGCCCCCATAAACGGTCACACTTTTGATTTTGGTGTATTTGCCCAGGTCAACACTGGCTTGATAGATTTGTTCTGCCAATTCCCGTGTGGGGGCGACAATAAGTACACGCACGTTACGCAATGGACCTGTGGTCAACCGCTGCAAAATGGGCAATATGAAAGCGGCGGTTTTGCCGGTGCCGGTTTGGGCTAAACCTAAAACATCGCGCCCTTGGAGCACAATGGGGATAGCTTGTTCTTGAATAGGGGTGGGGGTGCTGTAACCAGCAAATTTGATCCCGTCGTTAATGCGCGGGGAAAGATTAAATTGTTCAAAATTCACGAGAAGTACTCCTTGACTTCGATCAGCCAAGTCGCACTCTCAGCCGGTAAAAAATCTATTTAGTATCGATCCGGAAATTGGTTCGGGTGTGTTGGTGGGGCGGTTTCACCGCCCCACCAACACACCATTAAATATTTTTCGGATAGTTTAGTATATAGCCTGCCATCGTTTTGGCAGGCACAAGGTGAGAGTATACCCCCGAAAGGGGTTTCTGGCAAACTAAAAAGACGGAATCAGTCCGAATTCTAACGCAATTCCAATTTCCAATTTTCCCCAAAGATTGCACAATCATCTAGATTACAGGAATTTTGAGAGTTGCAATCCCCCCCAAACAGTGATCAATCCGAGAAATATCTGTACCCCTAGGTTGATTAATGCATGGTACGAGTGACCATTCTGGAAGAGTCCGACAGTATCGTGGCTGAAAGTGGAGAATGTTGTGAAAGCCCCCAAAATTCCGGTGAAAATAAAAATTCTCGAGGTTTCGCTGAAGAGATCACGAGTGTCTGCTAACCCAGCCAAAAGACCGATCAGCAAACATCCGATCATATTAACTACAAAAGTTTCGTAAGGGAAAGGTGTTTCCGAGGTGAAGCGGCCTACGACTAATCCGGAAATATAGCGCAAAGATGCTCCAACAAAGCCCCCTAAACCCACCAGTAAAATTTTTGTTAGCATTCTGAATTCCCTGAGGAGAAATAAGATTGGCGCACAAGCCGGGATTTTACCATGACTCTTGACCCCCGGATGATTGTTCGTTAAAATACCGCACGCCAAGATATGGCACACACGCCGGAGTGGCGGAACTGGCAGACGCGCGCGACTCAAACTCGCGTGTCCATACGGACTTGTGGGTTCAATTCCCACCTCCGGCACAGCTTTCTCAAAACCGTTCTACAGACGATGTAGAGCGGTTTTTAAATCTCGTAAGCTTTGATGCAAGGGAGAAATTGTTGGATTTGGGAATTGAGACCAAATAAGTCATCTCCAAAATTGTATAAAAGCGGTTCAATTCCCATTAGTATTTCGAAAACAAAATTGGTTTTCTGCAAAAACGAGTTTATTCAAAAATCGTATTGCTTGATATGCTTGGAAAGCATAACCTGCTGATTTAAGGTTCGAGTCCGGTTTGATATTTTACTCAGTTTTAAGGTTTTTGGTTTGAAGCTAATACCGTCCACAAAGATCGCTTGGAATACTCATCGAGCGATTTTAAGATTCATCGTGTTCGGCCAGAATTAGTCGGACTATTCGCAAGGTAAAGGCTACATTCGTCCAGATGCTGTCAGAGAAGGTTAAACTGGAGCCCAATTGATTGCCGGTGTATAATCAACATAGTGAGCTTTGGCGCGGTATAAATTTCTCTTAGAAAATACCCCTGTCCAAGAAATTCTGACAATGTACCCATAAACCCCTTAATCTTATCCAACAAAAACTATCCGAAAATTAAAATAAGCCCACCGGTCCACAATATTACTGGAGGTGACCACCATGCGAAAGAAAAATCTTGTTCTTCCACCAATCCTGGCACTCAGCTTGCTTATCTCAATATTTTTCTTGTTGTCCTATCTGCCCCGAGCTGCGAGCGCCGCCGGTATCACTAGATATGTGGCACCGGGTGCGAACTGTGGAGCGGCAAGCCCATGTTATGCGACGATCCAGGGTGCCGTGGATGCTTCCTCCAATGAGGATGAGATCCTCGTGGCCCAGGGCACCTATACTGACGTTTCCACTCGCCCAAGACAAGATATTGAGACCACCGGCGTGGTAACGCAGGTGGTCTATATTGATAAATCACTCTCGATAACCGGCGGATTTTCAATCGCCTGGGGAAATCCGAATCCACAGCTATACCCCACCATCGTTGATCCCCAGGAAAATGGCCGAGGGTTTTACGTACTTGAAGGGTTGAAATTAAACTTGGCTAATTTAACAATTACCGGCGGAGATGCCAGTATGCAGGGAGGGGACCCAGCTCCCAACGAGATGGATGCCGGTGGTGGCATCTATGTATACAAAGCGAATGTGTCCCTGAATAATTGTTTGTTGGAAGGCAATATTGGCGGACGGTCTACCTGGCTCAGTGCTGGGGGCGGCATCTATATTTATGAGAGCAGTGCCATCACGCTGACGACAAACACTTTCGAGGACAACGCGGGGAGCGCAGGCAGCCGTTATGGGTATGGAGGGGCGGTGTCCGCTTACAACAGCAGCGTGATCCTGGACAGTAATATCATCTCTGGCAATATTGCCGGAAGATCCAGCGGGGGCTATGGAGGTGGTTTGCATCTTGTTAATGGCGAGGTCAGATTGGAAGACAATGAAATTGCCTCCAATGTGGCTTCCACCTCCGGCGGGTCCACCCATGTCGGACATGGCGGCGGTCTTTTTGCAGAACAAGGAACCGTCACTTTGTTGAACAATGACATCATGAATAACCGGGGCGGCACCGGTGGGTTTGCCAATGGCGGCGGGTTGAGCTTTGAAAATGTGACCCTCAGCATGGTTGGTAACCAGGTCATCGAGAATATTGGCAGCCAATACAATCATGCGGATGGTGGGGGGATCTATATCGAAGGTGGGGATGTTACCCTGATCAATAACGAAATCTTGAGCAATACCTCCAGTACGGGCGTGTATGGGAATGGCGGTGGGATGTATATCCAAATTGCAGACCGGGCTGAATTGATTGGGAACACGATCGCCGGCAACCAGGGTTCGGTTGACGACAGCGGTATTGGGGGTGGCTTGCATGTAGAAGCCACTCGACTCATCATGACGGATAACCTGGTGAAGGGTAACATTGCTGGCGTAAACAACTACGGGCGCGGCGGCGGGGTGTATCTGCATAGCGGTAATGTTGACCTGGAGCGCAATACCATCGTCAATAACACGGCTGCAGTGCAGCCAGGTGCGACCGGGGATGGTGGGGGAATTTATAGCAGCAGCGTAGCTTTCACAATGACGAACAATATTTTGGCAGATAATCATGCGAATTACCGCGGCAGTGGTTTCTTTATCCAGTTCCCCGGCATCGGATCCCAACTGCTGCATAACACCATCGCAGATAACACCGGTATTGGTGAAGGTGTGTATTACAACAATATCAGCCATCCCATCTATACCCTTGTATTCACCAACACCATTATTGCCGGGCACGCTTCTACCGGAATTAATGCCACAACTGGAAGCATCGCTTCTCTTGACACCACCCTGTGGTATGGGAACAGTCAGAATACCGTTGGCGATGAGCTGGTAACTCAAAATGACCAAACCGGTGATCCGGAATTTGTGAATCCTGACACCTGGGACTACCATGTTTCCGCTTCTTCCCCGGCAGTAGACCAGGGAGTCGATGCCGGAGTGGCCTTAGATATCGATAAGCAGGCGCGCCCGGCTGGTTCCGGACCGGATATCGGCGCGGATGAATACATGATTGGGCCAACTGCATCCGCAGAAAAGATCGCATTCACACCAAAATGGATCGCTGGTTTCGATCATCAATCTGGTCTTGCCTCCAATTATCTGGAACAGCGCTATATGATTGCTTTCCAGCACAGTGGTTCACCGACTCTTCAATTCACTGTGCAGGACACTTTACCGAATATCCTGGATTTTCAGTGGGGCTGGTTTGTCCCCTCGATGGATTTCTCCCAGGCAGGGAATACGCTTGAGTGGACCACCGTGTCTGGACTGCCCTCGGATGTGCCTGCACAGGTGGTTTTCTCCACCAAGGGTGAGGGCGTTGATCCAGGAACAACGATAAAAAACAACGCAAATGTTACCGGTGGATCCTGGACTTTAACCTGGAAGCGAGCTCTGTAGTACCCCTATTTCCACCTGTGATCATCGAACCGGGCAACGGTGAAATCTGCACCCAACCAACGCATGTCATCGAAGGCCTGGCGATGCCGGGTGAGATTGTCAAAATTTACCAGAACGATATTGAAATGGATACGGTAGATGTGGATACCAACGGCGTGTTTACCGCCACGCTTTCTTCCATCCAATTTACTGGGGATATCAGCAAACTGGATGCAAAAACCTGTCTCAAAAGTGATCCATACACCTGCAGTGAGCTGAGTGAACCTGTGACGCTGAAGCCGCACACCAGCTTCTTCTGTCCGCAGGTTTCCACCTGGACGAATTACCCGGACACGGGTCCGTTATCAGGGCAGGATGTGGTCCACCGATTCCGCGACCGCACTGGAAAATTCGTCAGTAACGGTTGGAACCTCGATCCATCGACGAATTTCAATAATTCGAAATTGCGCCTGTATATCCTTTCCTGTCCGGCCTGGACGGGCTCAACCGGAGCACCGGATGCTGTCTGGGTAGAAATTGAGGACGAGGGTATTTTCAACCCCACTTCTGGCACACACCCCTGGTATGAATTCAACATTACCACCGATCTGCCCAGGGGGAGCTACGAAACCAGCCTGAATATTCAATGCCTGCCGCCGGATTCGGGCAGCAAACTCACAGCTGATTTGAGCAGTACGGGTGAGACCGCTCCATTCATGAGCGGGACAGTTTTTGATGTGACCCAGGGATTTGATGCAGGCAATCCAGGCGAAAATGGCGTACACGATGTAACGGTGACCCTCATGGTCTCCATGACAGAGTGGGGTGGGTGGGTACCCTGGCCCGCGCATTTATACGGGAATCAAAAAAATCCCCAGATAACCAATCAGGACGGGGCCTTCCAGTTCAACGCACCTGCAGACTTGTACTACCTATCGATTGATGGCAAACAAGGTTACCAACTTTGGTACAGCCCGGTTTTTACTGATGTTACCCAAATCCAGGTGCCATTAACACCATCATCACAAGGGTCCAGTACCCAAGTATCGCTAACGCCGTCCGGCCCGGTGCCAGCAGAAGTGACCGCCAATGTTGGAGAAAAGGTGGCATGGTCCGTACCGCTGGATTTTGCCACATCAATATTGGATCGAATGAAGTTAACTGATAATCCCATCGTTCGCCTGCTCAGCGATAACAACCCGCTGTCATCTATCACCGGTTGGGATGGTGGGATGCTGGCTCCTGGTGGAGAATTCTCGAGGAAGTTTGATACACCTGGAGAATATACCTACCAGGATGGGTTGGGGAATAGTGGCAAAGTGATCGTTGAGAGTAACTGGTTTCTGTTCCTACCAGTTATCAATAGATGAAGGAATGACAGGCTAATGACCTAATCCAGTCTTAAGATAGTTCCATGTATGCAGGAGATTTCTTTTTATCTATGCTCTTCTTATGGATTGTTGTGGCATTTGCTGCAATTCACTACGCTTTCTAATTGCTGAACGCACCGAATGTCAACAAGGGCTGCCCAATCCTATTGGGCAGCCCTTATCCGTACTAGATATCCTTTAGGATTTACCTTCGAATCATCAATGGGTAACACCAGCGTTGCTTGACGATTTTTGAGTTCAAAATTATCATTCAAAAAGTAATATTGAAGTGACGTTTTCCCCATAAAAGTGGTTCGGAACAGATCCCAGGTGGGGCACAGATTTCTCAAGACTGTTCTACGATGGATGTAGAGCAGTTTTTGATTCTGGTAAGTTTTGATTCTAAGAAGAAATTGAGAGAATTGGGGGCGAAAGTTGGTATAAAGTCAGATACATTATTGCGTTAGTGGTTGGATTCCCATTACTACAAATAAATGAAATTCGCAGAGTAAATTTGAGATGATGTTTTTTCCTCATCCGGCAGCAAATACCTCCTAATGAATGAGGTATAATGAATGAGTGATTTAATGAAAGGCACGAGTCACTAATGCTATCAAAATTTGATCAATCCATTGCAGAACAACTAAAAATCAAACTGCAAGAAATCACGCCACTGGAAAGCCTGGTGGTTTATGGCTCACGTGCCAGAGGAGATTTATCTCCGGATTCGGACTTGGATGTTTACATTGAAGTGCCAAAGATTTCTCCTGAACTTCGCCGGGCTATCAGTGAAATTGCCTGGGAGACAGGCTTCAAGAATAGCATGATTATCTCGACTTTCGTTGTGACGCCTGAGGGCATCAAAGAGGGACCTGTAGGAGCTAATCCACTCATTACAGCTGTCAAATTAGAAGGGGTTCCGGTTTGAATGATCTGCAAATTGTTCAATTAGCTCAATACCGTCTTCAACAGGCCAAAGAAACCTTGAAAGAAGCGGAAATTCTTGCAGATGAGCAACACTGGCGAGGGAGCATCAATCGGGCATATTATGCAATGTTTTATGCAATCTTAGCCTTGACCATCGTAAAAGGGTTCAGTACATCCAAACACGCTGGTGTACTTGCGTTTTTTGATCGTGAATATATAAAACCCGGAATCCTTCCAAAATCACTATCCAAACAACTCCATCTTGCCTTCGAGCGTCGGCAGGCACAAGATTACGGTGAGTTTATCGTCGTGGACGATGTAATTGCTCAGGAAACCTTTTCCAGTGCCGTTGAGTTTGTGGATACGATTGATACATATTTGAGTGGTTCTGTTTTACCAGGATTGCAAGCTAGCAGCTCTTCAACGCCATAACTTTTAACACGAATAATGACAACAGTGCTTGACTGTTTCGTACATGCAAATTATCATTTCCACAAGTACAATTGAAGTGATGAATTCTCCATAAAGTGGTTCGGAACAGATCCCAGGTGGGGCACAGAAATATGAGAAAACTGCTCCTAATTTACCTGTGGAGCAGTTTTTGTGTATGGTTGAATTTCACACTAGAGCGAAGTTGGGGGATTTGGGCTTTGAGATTAAATAGGACTATGTAAAATTCAAAAATATCCGGTTCGATTCCCATTTGCATTGCAAGTGAATTTATAGAAGGGACTGGTTCAAGTCCTTCCGAGGTCAGCGGTTTCAAAAATGCCGCTTAACGTACCTGTTGAGCGGTTTTTGTCTATGTGCTTCGAAAACAGGGATAAATTGGATGATTTGGGGCTTGAAATCGATATAAATGCACTTAAATCAGTTATTTAGCAGTTCGAGTCCGGTTTGTAGTTTCACTCAGTTTTAAAATTGTTGGCTTGAGTTCATTGCCGCCCATTAGAATCGCTTGATGTCCCTGTCATAGATTTTTGCCTTCGCTACACTTTGAGCACTGGAATAAATTGGACCATTTGTGAATAGAAATTGATACTGAATCCGTAAAATCAGGTAACAAATGGTTCGTGTCTACTTAGGGCATCAGAGAGATGCCCTTTACGTTTCTTTAGCTGTACTGAGATGATGACCAAAGCCTGTGCTACAATGAGCTAGGTCAAGCATTCAAGAAATTCCCCTGAGGAAATGAGACAGAACAGAATACTGGAACAATCCTGCCGGTTCCAAATCAAGTTGTTGGGTACACCATCCTTGTCGTGGGAGGAAAAACCCTTTTCACTCTCGCGCAAGCAAGCGCGTGCTTTGATCTATGTGCTGGGGAGTACTCTGCAACCAGTTTCTCGAGACAGACTCATTTTTCTTTTCTGGCCGGATAAACCTGAAGCCACTGCGCGCCGCAACCTTACCCGTGTGTTGAGCTATATCCGCAAAACCTTACCCCATCCCGAAATCATTCTTTTTGATAAAGCCAGCATAGGTTTAAACCCTGAACTGGTTTGGTCCGATGCAGTCCATTTTAGTGGTCTGATAAAGCAGAACTCTCCTGCTAGCAAATCCGAAATCGCCACACTTTATGATGGTTTGTTTTTGTCTGGTTTTTCATTATCCCATAACAGCGAGTTTGATTCCTGGCTCACAACCCAGCAGGGAAAGTATGAAGGAGGTTATTTAGCCGCACTCAAAGATTTGATCCAGTCGAATTCTGCTGACCAAGACTATGCCGCCGCGATTGACTTTGCCCAACGCTATTTGGTGATCGATGAACTTGCCGAAGATGTGCACCAACACCTGATCCGCCTTTATGCTGTCAACGGTGATCGCGGCGCGGCAATGCGCCAATTCGAGGCTTGTACTCTAATCCTGGAACGAGAGCTAGGGGTGGAGGCATTACCAGAAACCCGGAAAACATATGATGAGGCCAGGTCTGGAAAAACCAGTTTCCAACCAGTTCTCAAGATCAAACCAAGCTGGACAGTCTTACCAAGCCTGGACTTGCCGCTGATTGGAAGGGAAAAAGCCTGGGAATCTTTGGAGAACGCTTATCGCCAGTTTCAGCATGGTGGAGTGATCTTACTCAGCGGCGAACCTGGGGTTGGCAAATCGCGCCTACTACAGGAGTTTGCCACCAGCAGGGACCGGTTGGTGCTCAGCGGGAATTGCCATGCCAGCACCCAAACCTTGTCTTACCAGCCCATCACACAGGCTTTACGTCAGGCCCTATCTCAACCAGGGTTATGGGCAGGCACTCGACCAATATGGCTGACCGAAACCAGTCGGTTGTTGCCTGAGTTGGTCGATACCTTCCCTGATTTACCACCACCGATCGAGGTTGAACCAGACCAGGCGCAGGCACGATTATATGAGGCCCTAACACAATGTGTGCTAGGGCTGGCCAGGAATACAACCCTGTTGTTATGTCTTGATGATTTGCAGTGGATGGATAGGGCCACGGCAGGTTGGCTGACTTACCTATCAAGTCGTCTGGCTGGTAGCAATATTTGTATCCTGGCAGCTTACCGGATTGAAGAAAAAAACTCAGTTGAAGATCTTCAGGAGACCATCAGCCGGATCAACTTGATGGTAGAGATTTCGCTGACTAGCCTGACACAGGAAGCCATCGGGCTTGTACTAGGAGAACTTCTTGAGCCGCCTTTCCACCCGGATACCCTGGCAGCCCGCATTTACAGCGCGACGGGTGGTAACACTTTCTTTGTCCTGGAAACCATCCGGGTATTGCTGGAAAGGGGCCAATTGGCCTCGCCTCCATTTGAGTTACCCCTGGCAAATACAGTTCAAGAAGTCATCCAACGGCGGTTGAATAGATTAAGCCAGGTAGCCCGGCAGATTTTGGAAGCAGCGGCTGTCCTATCTCCTGACCTGCAATACCAACTGATGCAGGAGACCGCCGGTCGCTCGGAACTCGAAGTCGCGGATGGTTTGGATGAATTGACCGAGCACCAGTTGCTGATCGGCGGCGATCCTCATCGAATCAGACATGATCTAATCACCCAAATTACTTATCAGAGTTTAAGCCCCTGGCGTAAGCGCTTGCTTCATCGTCGGGCTGCGGACTCGCTTGACAAGTTATACCGACAGCAACCAGATGAGGTCGCCGCTTTGATCGCCCGGCATTATGATGCCGCTGGTGAATTGAAAAAAGCGGTTCACTATTACCATAAAGCAGCAATTCACGCCCGCCGACTTTACGCTAACGAGGAAGCAATCATCTACATGGGGAAAGCCCTCGAGTTGTCATCCAAGTTCGAGTTGGATTGGAAAGAAATTGCTCAATTTCACGAATTTCTAGGTGAGAGTTTGAAGATCACAGGCCAATTCGAAGCCGCTCGTCAGGTTTACAGCAATTGCCTGGATCTAATTCCGGATAGCGCCTATCTTCAATGTGTAAAATTCCAGACCAAATTAGCAGATGTTTTTGAGAACTTGAATTTAATGGATCAAGCTGAACAGACCTATGATAAAGCACTGATGCTCTTAAAGGCACATCTTGATGATCATCAGACGCTGGCTTGGCAACAAGCGTGGTTAGAGGTTCATTTGGAACGGCTCGGAATGCTCTATCTACAAGCAAAACCAGAAGTAATGGATGCGGTTTGTGAGGAAATCAAGCCTGTCTTGGAAAAAACTGGAACACCTGACCAACGTGCCAGATATTACGCGAGTCAAGTGAGTATCGCACTGCTTCGCGAGCGCTTTGCTTTGTCTCGTCAAACGCTCAGATTCACTGATGCAGAGTTGAAAGCCGTAATGGAAACGGGCGATACAGCCAGGATCGCTACAGCCAAATTCCAATGGGGATTCAGATTATTGTGGTCAGGGAATCTAGATGCTGCAGAACAGCCACTTTATGAGAGCCTAAGGATAGCGGAAGAAACTGGAAGAGTGATGTTACAGTGCCGTTGTCTAATTTATCTTACCTGTCTACATCGGCTCCAGGGGGATGTGGAAAGCGCTCGAACTTACGCCGTTCGCAGCTTTGAGGGCGCCCAATATTTAAATTCAGTCACATATATAGGTGCCGCGTATAGCAACCTGGCCTGGCTGGATTGGCGGGATCAACAGTTCGATCAGGCAGTGCGGCAAGCGCAGAAAGCACTCTCTGTCTGGGGAGAAACTCAGTATCCTTTCAAATGGTTGGCGTATTGGGTCTTGCTGGTCATCTACTTGGACCGCGATCAGCTTGATAAAGCTATTGAGTCTATAAATGCAATGCTCGATTTAAAACAACAACGTCTGCCAGATGATTTGACTGCTGCACTGGAACAAAGCGTGCTAAGTTGGGAGGAAAATCAGGTCAACACAACTCGGGATGCACTCATCAAAGCCGTAGAACTTGCTAAAGGTAGGGGGTATCTATGATATAGGGATATATTTACTCTTATTTGTGGACATTTTGTGGACATCTTTTTGATAAGCTACGGCAATAACGGCCGTAGTTTTTTGTTTTTGTATTGGAGCGGATTAAAAGTTTCGTTAGAAAAGGAGAAAAAATGAAGAACAAACTGATTTTAATCGGTGCTTTTGTAGTGCTTTTGTTGGCGATTGGGGTTACCTGGACTTATGCACAGACCGAAGTTGTGACCTATTACGCCTGCGTTAATAATGCCAGCGGAACCATCCATCTTATTGGCGCGGATGAGTCTTGCAACAACAACGAGGCGCGTATCGAGTGGAATAACCAGGGCCCGCCAGGATCTCAAGGCGACAAAGGCGACCAGGGTTTGCCAGGTCTAAAAGGCGATAAGGGCGATCAAGGTGATCCAGGAATGCCAGGTATCCTGGGATTCTATACAAGAACGGCCCTGGTAAATGTTCCACCTTCAACTTTCGGAGAAGCTTATGCAGATTGTGACCCAGGTGATGTGGTGACGGGCGGGGGTTTTCAATTACAAGCTGGCATTGAAGGCGTGAACGAAGTATGGGTTACTTATAGTAGACCAGCAAATTTAAATTCTTCTTGGTATGTACGAATTCTTAATTACGCGGAATTTATTGATGTCGGTTTAGTGTCTATGGCTGTGTGCGCAGATTTGACGCCGGATCAACCCTAGTGCGATGCGCTATATCATCTTGGTTTTTATTTCCCACAAACAATTCGTTATGTCGGTAAGCACCCCGGTATGTTCGTCGGGGTGCCTGCCACCACAAGAAAAGGAGACTCAAAATGTCTATTGAAAGCACACGTAAAGTGATGGAACAGTATGCAAATTCTGAACACAGCGATGTTAGCGTGATGGCCGAGGATGTGGTCTTCACCATCATGGCGACCGGGCAGGAGCACAAAGACCCCGAGGGCGTCCAGCAGATGCTCCAATACTTCTACCAGATCGCTTTCGAAGCGACTGCTGAAACGAAAAACTTTTTTGTTGCGGATGGAAAGGCTGTCCTCGAAGCAGATTTCATCGGCAAACATATCGGCGAGTTCGCCGGGATCCCTGCTACCGGCAAAGATGTGCGGGTTCCCCTGTGCGTGGTCTACGACTTGGAAAACGATCAGATCAAGCGCGGGTGGGTGTATTGCGAGATGCCAGACTTGATGGCACAGTTGGGTGTGTGATGGCATTAGATTCGGGTATTCATCAAACGATAACAATTACAACTCAAGCACACTGCCTAAGGATGTGAGTTATGCCATATTTTTGTCGAGAAACCGTGGAATGGATTGAAGAAACAATCGAAAAGCCCATAGAAGAATGGGTTGAGCAACAGCAAGAGAAATGTGAAGAACAGGAATGCAATTGGTGGCTTCTATGTTTGAATAAAATCGTATGTTGGATTGTTGTTGTGGTTGTCAAGGTTGTAACCTGGGTGGCTGTCACCGTGACTAAAGCCATCACAAAGATCGTCTGCGAAATCATCAGTTATCCAATTGTCGTTATTAGTAGTGAATTTCAACCCGCACTTTGTTTTTTGGGGATATCTTTCTCTCGCAGCGATTTGGTCAATATAAATGACGCACTGGAATTTGCAATTGTCAGTAAGGCAGCTTACCGTGCGACGGAGAACGACTTTCGTGAGACCTTTAAAGACATCGTAGCCGGTCTTAACAATCCTGGGAATATAGAAGAATTTACAAATAGACTAACCGATACCACTTCTGAAAATTTTGTGCCGCTTTCCCATTTTCAAAGCCCTTCATCCTATTCTTGGGGAGGGATACCTGTCGACACACATTTTTATTCATACAGAGAGGCAAACCGGCTGGTTATTGGGTTTCGCGGTTCTGCCGGAAATACTGCTTGGATTGATAATGCAATTGCCGTTCCTTGGCCTTTTTTCCCAGTGGCTTTTGGTGTGGTCCACACGGGATGGTACAGCGCGTATAATTCTGTTCGAGGGATTTTAGCCAAGGAAATCTTAACCTTGATCATGGATGGTGGTGATAAAGGGGAGAAGATTGATCAAATATGTTTCACAGGCCACAGCTTGGGGGGGGCATTAGCAACCCTTGCGGCGATGGATTTTCGTTACATGCTCTCAAATGAAATCGAAATCAAGAATTACACTTATGGATCCCCTAAAGTCGGAAATATGTTTTTTACATACGAATATAACGGCTTGATTCCAAATAGTTTTAGATTTACGAATTATCTTGATCCTGTTCCCGAGTTGCCTGCTACTGGCGGTCCAACAAAATACAGGCATGTCAAAAATCTGGTCCATTTTGACCCTCAAGGTATTATGTCGATTGAGCCTTGTCCCCCGCCTGCATATGATTGGGGACATGAAATCGCCAAATACTTGCCACCACCCCTAGATGTATTTGTAGCGTATGGAGATGCTTTCTACACTATTGGTCTTTCAGGTATTTTGGCTCTTCTCGGCGGGGATATTTCTGACTTTGCTAATTATTTCCCTGGACATAATATGAATACTTACATCGGAAATATTGATGCTCAAATAACGATGCCCGGGTAAACCCGGATGATCGCTACTCTAGCTGGACCAACCCTTCCAGACAGCGGTTAGCTATCTTGCCGCAGAACCAGGCAGCAGTATTTCCATCGCTGAAGGTTCAAATACCTACCTAAAGGAAACAGGATCATGAAAACCAGACAGATAATCATCACCATAATACTTGGCTTCTCGATAATTCTTACAGCCTACAATCCGGCTTTTAGCCGGTCTCTACACAAGGACCCATTAACAACCCAAGATGAGTTCGTGATCACAGCGGTTTATCCCAATTTCGACAGCACCAATATTCAGGCTTTCCAACTCAATGGGCACGCTACGTTGGCTGGGGACCGGCTGCAGCTCACCGAACCGATCGTACTCCAAACCGGGACCGCCTGGTGGCAGCGCCGCATCACGCTGCTCGATGAGCGTTCTTTCAGTGCCTATTTCACCTTTGAAATCTCCCAACCAGGTAATGGTGGCGCAGACGGAATGGTCTTCGCCATCCAGACTCAGTCCTCTGGGGCGGGCACTGTGGGAGGCGGGATGGGCTATGGGGGCATACCCAACAGCGTGGGCATCGAGTTCGACACTTACTTCAATGATACTGTCGACCCAGACGGCAATCACCTGGGGTTGAATCTCAATGGCAGTATGACTTCCCTCAAAACGGCTAACCCACCGGGAAACCTGGAGAGCGGCATCTGGCATGTCTGGGTGGATTATGACGGGTTATCGGACTTATTGGAAGTGCGCATGGATGATACCATTTCCCGCCCCGTTTCAGCAGTCCTAACCGATACGATCGATCTCGCCGCGGCTTTTGATCCGGATGTTTTTGTAGGATTCACGGCTGCCACAGGTGGATCTTACGAGCGGCACGAGGTGCTGTCTTTCTATTTTCATAACGACTACCTGCCCGGCGGCATCATCCCCGGAACGCATACCTACCATCAAGCACCTGCACAGGTCACAATAGCAGCCACCCCTCAAATAATCCCCGCAGATGGCACCACAACCAGCACAATTTCAGCTACGGCCCTGGATGTGTTGGGTACACCTTTGGCAGGATTTTCAATCACCTTTGATACCGACCTGGGTGCGATCAACCCGCTCACAGCGATCTCCGGCCCAGATGGAGTGGCCACTGCTCATCTCTCATCCTCGACAATCGGGACCGCAAATGTAAGGGCGACGGCCATCGGCGGTGCTTATGCTGAGGTAAATGTGGTGATCGATCCGCCCGTTATCAAGCTTTTCCTGCCTTTGCTCATTAAATAATTACCATACTCACTGAAACAACTGACCTTTACTCGCTGGAGTTTCCTGGAACGGGTCGATAACAAAACTGCTGCTATGGTCACCTGAAAATGGACTATAGATGAAGAACAAGGAGATCATCATGCACCTCAAATACTTATCCAAAGGAAACAGAATTATGAAAACCAAACAAATTTCCTTAACCCTATTACTCGTTTTTTCGATACTCCTGGCAGTGTACAGTCCGGCTTTCAGTCGAACGCTACAGGTGAACCCAACTACTACCTTAGATGAGTTCGTGATCACGGCGGTTTATCCCCATTTCGACAGCAGCAATATTCAGGCTTTCCAGCTGAATCAGCAGGCCGCGCTGGCCGGAAACCGGCTGCAACTCACCGAACTCAGCGGAGACTCCAAACCGGGACCGCCTGGTGGCAGCAGCGCATCACGCTGCTCAATGAGCGTTCCTTCAGCGCGTATTTCAGTCTCGAAATTTCCCAGCCAGACAGCGCCATCGGCGGCGCGGATGGGATGGTCTTCGCCATCCAGACCGAATCTTCTGGGGCTGGCACAGTCGGAGGCGGGATGGGCTATGGGGGCATCCCTGACAGCATGGGTATCGAGTTCGATACCTACGAGAATGATATTGTCGATCCGAACGGCAACCACCTCGGGTTGGATCTCAACGGGAGTATGAACTCGCTCAAAACCGTAGCTGCACCCGGAAACCTGGAGAGTGGGATTTGGCATGTGTGGGTGGATTATGAGGGACTCTCAGACTCATTGGAGGTCAGAATGGGTGCCAGCAGCACCCGGCCGGCCGCCGCGGTACTGACCGATACGGTCGACCTGGCAGGGACCTTCGAACCAGATGTCTTTGTGGGTTTCACGGCCGCCACCGGCGACCATTACGAACGGCACGAGGTGCTTGTCCTTCTATTTCCATAACGACTACCTGCCCGGCGGCATCACGCCCGGACCGCACACCTACCAGCAAGCGCCTGCGCAGGTCACCACAACCGCCGTCCCGGGGACGATCCCTGCCGATGGCACCAGCACCAGCACGATTGTGGCCACAGCCCTGGATGTGTTGGGCGCGCCGCAGGAGGGGTTCTCGATTACTTTTGAGACCGATCTGGGTGTGATCGACCCACTAGTCGCCGTCACCGGTGCAGATGGGGTGGCTACGGCCACGCTTTCCTCCATGACAGCTGGAACTACCAACGTGCGAGCCACCGCCATTGGCGGCGCTTACGGGGATACCACCGTTTTGATCGATCCCTACGACCCACCTCCCCCTCCACAAGCCGTGGACTTGGTGGTGGCCTATCAGGGAGAAGTGCGCCTCGGCGGCCTCCCCTACAGCGGAGAGGGCTACTTCAAGTTTGCGGTGGTGGACCCGGCTGGCGCCGTCAGTTACTGGTCGAACGATGGCAGCAGCAGCGGAGGCAGCGAACCGGCTGCCGCGGTGGCGCTGAGCGTCAGTGAGGGTCTCTTCAGTGTATTGCTGGGCGATACCACCCTGGCTGGGATGACGCAGGCGCTGACGGCCGCGGTCTTCAGCCCGCCGGAAACCTACCTGCGAGTGTGGTTCAGTGACGGGGCAAACGGCCCCTTCAGCCTACTAGCGCCGGACACGCGCATTGCCGCGGTGCCTTATGCGCTGCAGGCTTTCAATGCCAGTACACTAGAGGGCGCACCGGCCAGCGCTTTTGCCGAGACCAGCCATCTACACGCACCGAGCGAGATCAGCCCACAGGGCGCCGGCAGCGGGCTGGACGCCGACACCCTCGATGGGCTGCACGCCAGCCAGCTAGGGAACGACTACCAAAACCTAGTAGTAGTTGCCAAGAGCGGCGGCGACTACACCAGCGTGCAGGCGGCCATCGACAGCATCAGCGATGCAAGGGCTGACAACCCCTACCTGGTATGGGTGGCGCCGGGGGTGTATGAAGAACAGGTCACGATGAAGTCTTACGTGCACCTGCAGGGCGCCGGGCAGGATGTTACCGTAATCAGCAGCGCGGTCACTGACAGCGACTGGCCCCCCACGCAGGCCTCGCTGATAATGGCCAGCGAGGCCAGCCTGCGCGACCTGACGGTGAGTAATAGCGGTGTGGGTGATTACAACGTGGCGCTGCTGGCTACGGCCAGCCTGACAGCTACGCAGCCATCGCACTTCTTTGCAGCGGATGTGACGGCACGGGCACAAGGAGGTGGCATGAACAATTATGCCGTCTACTTGACCGGCGGGGGCACAGATGTCAGCCTGCAGGATATCACTGCGCTAGGCGAGGGCGGTAGCGAAGGTAACTCCGGCCTAGGAAATTATAGTGGCGCAACGACAGTTTTGAGCGGTGGTTCCTTCACAGGGCGGGGAGGAAGAAGTGCTAGAGGTATTTACAGTCGTGGTGACAACAACAATACGAGCCTTGATGCTGATAACGTTACAGCCCTAGGTGTAAATGGCAGTTACAACAACTACGGTCTCCGCAATTCTAATGGTGCGGCAGCAATGCTGCGCGGCGGCTCCTACACCGGGCGCGGAGGGGAACGCGCTTGCGGCATCTACTTAGGAGACAGCGGCACTTTGCTGGAAGCTGAAAGCATCACTGCACTGGGCGAGGGAAGCAATGTGTTGAACTGCGGTCTGTGGAACCATGCTACTGGTCCCGATACAACAACAGTATCCCAGAGTGTACTGGAGGGTGCAACGAATTCGATTTATCTGGATGGCGGTCCCGTGGAAGTCAGCAACTCCCGGTTGGTCGGCGGCGCAGTGTATGGCTCTGTGACCTGCGTGCTGGTCACCCGGGGTACAACCGCCAGCACCGATGGCAGCACTTGTCCATGAAGAGGTGCGTGTTGAAAACCAAGATATTTATTTTCGCACTGGCACTGGTGCTATCTCTGTTGGTCGCCGGCGCGGCGCTGGCCGAAGGTGGCCTCGAACTTCCCAGGTGGGTGCTGAGCGGCGGGGCAACCGACTCTGCGGCTGGCGAAGTCAGCATCCAAGCCACGCTGGGCCAGCCGTTCGTGGGCGTGGTTTCCAATGGGCAGGCCTTCCTGAGTCAGGGTTTCTGGCACGGGGGCCGCGAAGCCATCCCTGATAGTGGACATGATATCTATCTGCCGCTGATCCTGCGATGATCTTTTCGATGAATATCGGATACCGATGCTTAGCAAAATTGATCAGAATGAAGTGCATTCATGAAACCTGAACCCGAGTATCACTCCTATTTAGTCCGTCTGTGGCGGTCAGACCAGGCGGGTGAACGAGGGGAGTTACCTGCCTGGTTGGGGGAGCTGCTTCATATCCAAAGCGGTCTGAAGTACGCATTTCAGGATCCAGACGAGTTTTTCCGATACCTGCAAGAACAACTAGATGATGATAACGATGATGAGTTTATTTAATAAAGAAGTTTAAGCGATGCGAAATTTAATCAAACTGTTAGGTCTTCTTATAGTGTTGACACTTGTTGGCTGCACGCGGCCAAGCGAGGAGTCTCCAATTCCGCCGGGAGATACGATGACTCTCCCCGCGAATACATCAGCAATAGCGAATACGGTCGTGGGTGTTGGCGTACCCGGATGTCTCGATGATATCGAACTGGTTGGACAAACGCTTGCCCTTCCTTCAACCACACTGATCCTAAATGCCAATAATGTGCAAGACCGCGTTGGTCTCACTGTGACTGGCGCCACATATATATTTTCTATGCGACCGTTGAATATTGTGGACTGCAGTAGTGCTCCTGATGCTCCCACGACACCACTCGTAACGGTCACCTTTGGAATTAACTATCTGGGTGATGTCTATCGTGATCAGGATCCAGTGTGTATGAATGCATCTACGATTACGGTAACGGACTTTGTAGTCACAGGTACACCGGCCGATGCCGCGATCGTACCCATAGCAACCGGGATGATCTGGGCAGAAATCGACCGGACCATTGCCGGATTCTTTCACCCAATTGTGAATGGTGGTCCTTACCCGGCAAGTGCTGATCCCCGCTGTTCAAACTGGGTAGACTTGGCCACTCTGCCAACGCCACATCCATAAAAATCACCTGCAAACAGAAGGATAAACTATAAACTTGGCAAGGAGAATGGAGAACAATATGTCGAATTCTAAAATTAGGAACTTTGGTTTGAAGCATTACAATTTAAGTTTGGTGCTGGCTGTGGCTGTGTTGTTCGGTCTGTGCCTGCTCAATCATTGGATATTTTTACGCCTGTTTGACAGGCAGTATGTGCTCTGGTTTATAAAGACCGGACCGCTAATTGCTCTGGTAACAACGGTTGCCTCAACGGCATGGGGCGGGTTGGATAAAGTACCCGGGTTAATATCTGCCAATCCATATGCTTATGTAGGTTCTTACCTGCAGGTGATAAGTCTCACGGGAGCCGGAATTTTACCCCATCTGGAACTCAAGGAACCATTCGACGATTCCCAACCTGTGGGACTATCTAGCCTCATTTGTCTATATGATCGGGCTAATTATTGTAATAGCCGCTTGGCTGGTGATCGTTGTGCCATTCCAATACTTTGTTTATCTGGTAACCGGATCCATCGCGCGGATGGTATTGAGGTCATCGGTAAATGTAATTGCCACCTATGAAAGAGATCAACTCCAGGTGATGGTGAAACCCGATGATGTACCTATCCCCAAAAATGGCTGGGATGCGAGTTCTAGAGATAAACCTTATCGGGTTACCAATGCATTCACAGCTGCATTTCTCTTCATGGTTGGTTTACTCATCCAGTGATGTCTCTCACGTAACTCATGACTTGCACCGACCTAGGAGCGCAGCTCGCTTTCTTCCGGGAGCAGATTATAATGAAACCAAGTTAATACGGAGTAAAAATGAAAATCCCCGAAGATCGATATATAAAAGTTGGCACGGTCAATACCCGCTACTGGATGGCGGGGGAGGGCCCACCTGTGATTCTTCTACACGGGGTTACAAATAGTGTGGAAGACTGGCTGCTAAACTTCCACATGCTGGCGGAAAATTATCGGGTTTATGCAGTGGACTTTATGGGGCATGGAAAAACCGATAAACCGCTTTCGGCATCCTATCATGTGAAGGATTTGGCGCGCTTCATTGCCGCTTTTATGGATGCGCTCCAGGTGGAAAAAGCGCATCTGATTGGCCACTCTTTAGGCGGCATGATTTCGTTTTATCTTGCAATGGATTTTTCAGCCTATGTGGAAAAGCTGGTAGTCGTAAGTAGCGCTGGGCTTTCAAAGTGGTTGCCAATGTTTATGCGTCTCATTACGATGCCATTGGTCGGAGAACTTCTCGGAGCGATGATGGCCAATCAGGATTTTGACAAACATCTCGAAGCACAACGGAAAAACTAGCCCGATGCAAGGTTGGCAAAGGATGAATTGATCCGGCTGAGATATGATGCCAAAGATTGGGATGAGCTGACGAAACCGATTTTAAAACTCTTCCGCACGATTGCTAACTTTTATGGGGTTAAGGAGCGTGAATATTTACCGGTTGTTCAAGGGCTGTCTCCCATCAAAAATCCGCTGCTGGTGATCTGGGGTCGCCAGGACGAATTAGCACCGGTCGCGAATACGCAAGTGATCGCAGAAAAATCTCCACATGCGCAGATTGAGATCTTTAACGATTGTGGGCATGATGCCATGATTGAAAAACCGGACAAATTCAACCATTTGGTTTTATCCTTCTTGAAGGATTAGTGGGGGATATTGTGTGACACATAGATTGGTAACACCAGCGTTGCTTGACGATTTTCGAGTTCAAAATTATCATTCAAAAAGTAATATTGAAGTGACGTTTTCCCCATAAAAGTGGTTCGGAACAGATCCCACCTCCGGCACCTAAATACGCCAAAACTGCTCCAGATTTATCTGTGGAGCAGTTTTGGCGTATGGTGGAGTTTAGCGCTGGTGAGAAGCTGGGGAATTTAGGTTTTGAGATCAAATAAAGCATCTACTGAATTTAAAAATGCTGGTTCGATTCCCATTGGTAGTGAATTGATTTAGAGCGAGTTTTTCAAATGCAGCTTTAATCACTAGCCATATTCTGACGGGACTTAGTTGGAGTCCAATACCCGGTGAACTGGGTTATCTAGCCTAATTTTTAGCTCAGAGTCCTACCAAGGCCATCCGAAAAACCGGCTATCATCAGTGAACAGTTTTGGTCTATGCTTCGGTTCAATTATTGCGAGAAAGCGCAAAACCTGATGGAAAAAGGGGGCAATTAGCTATCTTTGCTTAATATCTCCTCACACAATCTGACCCCCGCCATTGCATCCGACACCCAATAATCAGAATCCACGTATTGGTGGATTTGATCATCGATAAATCCGCCGCCAACGAGGATGGGAATTGACAGATCGTGCTTCTCGTACCCCTTGCGAATCAGGATAATCGTCTCTTTCATTGATTCAAATGAAGCCGTGATCAGGCCAGACATTCCAACCAGATCTGGTTTGTGCTCAATCACTTTGGCAGCAAATTCTGCCGGTGGTACATCAACCCCAAGATCAACAACATCGAAACCGTGGCATGTCAGCAGCATACCAAACATATTTTTGCCTAAATCATGAATATCACCCGCGACCGTCCCCACAACGATCTTGCCAGATGATGCTCCGCTCAGTTGATCCACCAAAAGGGGCTGGACCATTTCTACCACCTGGCGGAAAATCTCTCCAGCCATGATCAAACCGGCAATGAAATATTCGCCCTTTTCATAGCGTGATCCCACCTCGCGCATGCCCTCATTACACTCAGCGATGATCGCCAGCAAATCATCCCCGCCATCAAGACGCTGCTGTACGATGTTCAAAACGGCATCTTCTTCAAGATTTGCGACCAGTTCAGCTAATTGAGAATCAAAGTTCATGATTTGCCTTCTTCACTATCCAGGTGGCCTACCTGGGTTGACAATTGAAACGCGTCCAGGTGGCCGATGAACCAGCCCCAGCTGACCGGTTTGTTCTCAAAATCAAAGAAAACGTGTTGGAGACAAAAAGTGGCCGCGGGGAGTTCGATCTGCAAAATCTCAGCTTCATCTGCTCTCACCAGGGTGGGGTCAATGCGGATATCACCGTACTTGATGATTGAGTCTCCGGTGCCGCTGAAGAGTTTTTTCAGCGTGGTGACTTCCAGCTCAGATTCAACGATCGGGCGGGTCAGATCATAAAGCAGGAATTCTCTATGATACAGCACCGGGATGTTATCTTTACGAATAATCCGGCGGATAAAAACGGTCTTTTCCCCCAGCGGAATCTCCAACTTCCGAGCGGCCCGTTTATGGGTCTTTTGGATACTGGCCTCCAGAACCTGGACAGAGACATTGCTGGAATCTTGGAGCAAATTCTGAAATTCTGTGAGCTGGAAGGTGGCTTCCGTCATGGCAATCTGCTTGACGAAGGTACCCCGACCCTGTTCTGCCACCACGATACCGCCATCGATCAGGGAGTTGATCGCCCTGCGAACCGTCATCGGGCTGACATCGAAGTGCTTGCACATCTGGGCTTCGGAGGGGAGTTGATCTCCTGGCCGCAAGATACCATTTGCCATGCTGTGCTGCAAAATATTGGCAACCTGGGCATACGCAGGCGTATAGGAACCCCGATCTATCGATGCGGTTTGTTCTAAAACGGTACTGTCTGGTTTTTTAGCCATAGGCGCATTTGACCTTAATCGGAATGAACTCTTGACAACTTCCCTATATAAGTATATAAATAGGACACTTCGTATTATAGCATATGTTCTTCTTGAAAATACTTGGAAATCTTACCTGAAACTGGTGAAGAAATGCCTGAATTTGCAGTTGATTATAACAATTCAAAGCGCAAGGTTATAGCCTGCGCAACCGTGATCGAGGAGATGCTCCCATTTCTCCCCGATGATGTTTCTCATGAAGTGTTGGACTTCGGTCTGCATTTGAATCCAGCCGAGTTGAAAAAGGCTTTGCAAGCAAAAATTGACCAGGCGAGTGCAGAGGCAGATATTCTTTTGCTTGGCTACGGATTATGCTCGATGGCGGTTATTGGGCTACAGGCTACCAAAGCCGCCTTGGTGATCCCGCGCACGGATGACTGTATCGCTATTTTTCTCGGCTCTTCCAAGGAATATAAAGAGCAGGCTCAAAAAGAGCCGGGCACATATTATCTCACCAAGGGATGGATCGAAGTTGGAGACACCCCGTTCAATGAACATCAGCAGCTGATTGAAAGATATGGCCAAGAAAAAGCTGACCGGATGACGAAACTGCTGTTAAAAAACTATAAACGCTTGGCCTTCATCAATACCGGGAACTACGAGATTGAACGCTATCGAGAGCGATCCAAGCAGATTGCGAAGGAGTTTGACTTGAATTTTGAAGAGATTGATGGGTCACCTTCTCTGATAAAGAAGTTGATCTTTGGCCCTTGGGATGAAGAGTTTGTGGTGGTACAACCCGGTCAAACGCTGACCTATCAAGATTTTGTGAATCCAAACCCTGAAGGATCGTGATCCTTTAGGGGTAATTTTTAAGGAAAAGAATATGCAAATTATTGGCGAAAAAATCAACGGTACTCGCAAACGGGTAGCCAAGGCGATTGCAGAACGCGATGCCGACTTCATCAAAGATTTAGCGGTCCGGCAAGCTAAAGCTGGCTCCACCTGGCTGGACGTGAACGCCGGCACCCGCCCGGAGACAGAACCGGACGATATGGTCTGGTTGATCGAGACCATCCAGCCCGAAGTGGACACACCTTTGAGTCTGGACAGCGCCAATCCCGAAGCGCTCAAAGCCGGCATCCAGGCTGTGGATAAAACGCCGATGATCAACTCGATCAGCGGTGAATCGGAACGACTGGAGAAGGTGCTGCCAATCGCCGCCGAACACGGCTGTGAAGTGATTGCCCTGGCAATGGATGATAAGACAATCCCCGAAACCTATGAGAAACGCCTGGAAGTGATCGATTTGGTGATGGCGGCCACACGGGTTGCGGGGGTTCTGGATGACAAAGTGTATGTCGATCCCCTGGCGATGACCATCGCCACAGCCAACCAGAGCGCCTTAATGGCCTGCGAAACCATCCGCGCGGTCAAGGAAAAATACCCAGAAGTTCATTTCACGATGGGCTTGAGCAATATTTCGTTTGGGCTGCCCGCCCGCAAACAGATCAACCGGGCCTTTTTGACCCTGGCGATGCAGGCCGGGCTGGACAGCGCCATCCTCGATCCCCTAGATCGCGAGCTACAAGCCGCCATCCTGACCACAGAATTATTACTCGGTAAAGACAACCACTGCCTGAATTACGTTCGGGCATCCCGAAAAGGTTTATTCGACTAAGTGTTTGGCGGCTTATCATTGAAGAGAAAATAAACCTATTTCCCGCCAAACGGTTTTACTAAACATAGCAGATTTCGGCTTGAACAAGAATTCTATACCCAAGTATTTTCCGAAATCTGCCAAAGTACATGATATTTTAGAAAAGGAGAAAAATATGTCACAAGAGTTAATTGATGCCATTGTCGAGATCCGGGAGGACGATGCGCTGGCGCTTACCAACCAGCTGCTCGACAGCGGCACGCCCCCTCTGGATTTGCTGGAGGCCTGCAAAGGTGCCATGGACATCATCGGAGCGCGTTACGAAAAGGGTGAGGCCTTCATTCCCGAATTGATGATGGCTGGCGAGATGATGACAGCCATCTCCGATATTCTCAAGCCGCACATGGCCGGAGAAGGTGGCGTTAAGAAGAAAGGCACGATCGTATTTGGCACCGTCGAGGGCGACATCCACGATATTGCCAAGGATATTGTGGTCTTCATGCTGGATGTCAACGGTTTTGAGGTCATCGACCTGGGTGTGGATGTACCGCCAGCCAAATTTGTGGAAGCGGCCAAGGAAAGCGATGCATCCATGGTTGGGCTGAGTGGGTTCCTGACCCTGGCCTTTGACCCAATGAAGGACACCGTGGCCGCGCTCAAAGCTGCCGGGCTAAACGTTAAAACCATGATCGGTGGCGGGCAGATCGATGAGCAGATCAGAGAATATACCGGCGCAGATGCCTGGGGCCGCGATGCGATGGCCGCCGTTGCGTTGGCAAATGAATGGGTAGGAGGCTAGCAATGAGCACAGTTCCGAGAATTAAAGCACCCAAGGGTATCCCGGCAATGCCGCCACGTTTCCTGTTGAGAATGTTGTTGGCACTGAAAGGGCCCCTGCCTGAGCCACCCGTGCGGTTTGAGAAGCCCGAGAATTGGGATTCACTTTCAATGGAAGAACGGCGTAATGCGCGCATCGGTTATTGGAAGAAGGGTACCGGGATCGAATTTGTCAACGACGAGGCCAAAGAACGCTACCAGGAAAGAGTGAACTTGCTGGCGGACACGATTGACATCAACAAAAAACCAGCCCGTGTGCCGGTACACACTTTCCCAGGCGTATACCCGGTGCGGCGCGTGGGTATGACGCCCAAAGATATGTTCTATGGTAAACATGAAGCTGCCGCTGTGGCCCATATCCAGTACCACTTGGACATGGACACAGATTTCAATCACTTTAACTTGATGTTCTCCGGACCTGCGCTGGACACGCTTGGTTTCAAGGTTATGGAATGGCCTGGGGCCAGCCTGCCAGCTGAACGATCCTACCAATTCAATGAAATCGAGTTCATGAAAGCCGAAGAATATGATGACTTCCTTTCCGATCCCTCCGATGCCATGCTGCGCAAGTTCATGCCACGCATGTTCTCCAATCTGGAAGGTCTTAAGGAGATGCCCCAATTTTCTTCCGGTTACATCGGTTTTCCTGATGTATATATGCCCTTTGGCTACCCTGCTGTTAAAAAGGCTTTGGGTCTCCTGAAAAAAGCCGGAGAACAGATGATCGAAACCCTGCCAGCCAACCAGGCAATGATCGATGGGCCAACGGCGCTTGGTTTCCCCTCATTTTATGGCATCATCAGCTACGCACCCTTTGATGCCTTGAGCGATGTACTGCGCAGCACACGCGGGATTATGAAAGATATGTACCGGCATCCCGACAAAGTTGTCGCTGCCTGTGACCGTTATGTAAAGATTATTGTGGAAAACCAGATGCTTACCTTTGGCAGCAGCCCAATTGTATTCATCCCACTGCATAAAGGTGCGGACCGCTTCATGTCTGAAGAGCAGTTCGAAACTTTTTACTGGCCTTCCCTGAAGAAAGTGATGCTCGCTCTGGCGGAACAAGGCTATATCCCGATGCCATTTGCTGAGGGTAGCTACAATAAGCGCTTGAAATATATTGCTGATTTTCCTGCCAATGCCTGTATTTGGCATTTTGACCAAACGGATATGGTACAGGCCTCGAAAGCCTTGGAAAATACTTGTGCGATCGCAGGAAATGTTCCTGCATCAATCACAACCACTGGCACACCAGAGGAAATGACAGCCTATTGCAAAGATTTGATCGAATCTGTGGGCCCGGCTGGTAATTTCATCCTGACGAATGGATGTCAGATCGATGAAGGAAAGGATGAGAATATTCGGGCAATGATCGAATCTGTAAAGAAATTCAAGGTATAGATTTGAACGCAACATTGTAGAAAATTCCCTGTTCCGAGGAAGTCCGGTGAAAATCCGGCGCTGTCCCGCAACTGTAAACCCAAACACCGTTTGGGTCAGCCAGGAACTCGTTTATATGTTGATCCTCGAGAGAAGGAAACATCATAGATCCGGTATCTATGGTGTTTTTTTGAAATAGCCAAAAATAAATTATCAAAGTGAAGGAGTAACTATGTCGCAAAAATTAATCAGACGCAATCATCGAGATGCGTGAAGAGGATGTCGCTGGTCTGACCAACGAGCTACTCGAAGGTGGCGCAAGCCCTGCCGAAATTCTTGGCTCTTGTAAGGATGCCATGGATGTGATCGGCAAACGCTTTGAATTGGGCGAAGCCTTCATCCCTGAACTGATGTTGGCTGGCGAGATGATGACCATCGTCACCGATATTCTGAAACCACGCATGGCTGACGATGATGCTGGTACTGAAAAACTTGGTAAGATCGTCCTAGGAACAGTGCAGGGTGATATTCACGATATTGCCAAAGACATTGTTGGATTCATGCTCGATCTTAACGGATTTGCCGTGACCGACCTCGGCGTGGACGTGGCACCCGCAAAATTTGTGGATGCCGTCAAAGAGACCGGTGCCAAGATCGTTGGCCTGAGCGGTTTCCTTACACTCGCTTTTGACCCGATGAAAGACACGGTCGCAGCCTTGAAAGAAGCTGGCTTGGATGCCAAGGTCATGATCGGTGGTGGACAGATCGACGAGAATATCCGCGAATATACCAGTGCAGATGCCTACGGCAAAGACGCTATGGCCGCTGTTGCAATCGCTACTAAGTGGGCAAAGGAGTAAAGAATGTTTGTCAGACCTGATAATTGGAATGAAATGACCCCGTTGGAGCGCCGAGCCGCTCGCCTGGACGCCTGGCAGAACGCCCCTGTGGAATTTTCCAGTCCCGAAGCGGAAGCGAATTACAAAGAACGCATCGAGCGCTTGCGAAAGATCTACGATATGGAGCCACATGACCGCCCCATCGCGGATGCCTTTATGGGTGCCAACGAATACGTTGGTCGCCGTATGGGGCTTACGGGCACCGACTTCGTTTATAACCACGAGAAAATGTTCGAGCCATACGTGGAATTCCACCGCGAATTTCAACCGGATGTCGCCGTAGGGATGCTCCCCTACCCCGGCAAATCCTGGGATATTCTGGACTTCCAGCTCTATGTCTGGGGTGGACAGAAACTGCCCGAAAACCTGGTCATCCAGGCTGTCGAAGGCGAATATATGAAACCGGAAGAATACAAGGATTTCATCGCTGACCCAACTGCTTTCTGGCTCAAACAATACCTACCGCGTGCCTATCCTGCCCTCGCGCCGCTGGCAATGCTGCCTGACTTCACACGCATCTCCGAAAGTGTCGACACCATCGACCTGCTGATGCCCTTTGCTATGCCGCCCTTCCAGGAAATGCTCCAGAAGTTAACGGAAGCTGCCGGTGAGTTGATGAAAACCCTCGGTGCTGTTGGTCAAACCATGGGCACGATCACGGCCGAAGGCTTCCCCAGCATGGGCTTGAACATCGTCAAGACGCCCTTTGACTACCTGGGCGACACCCTACGCGGCACCAAGGGCATCCTGATGGATATGTATCGCCGTCCCGATGACCTGCTTGCTGCCTGCGAAGCGTACGTGCCTGTATTGATCAAGTCCATTGTCGGTGCCAGTGACCGCACAGGTGCCCCGGCAGCGCTCTATGTACTTCACAAAGGCGCAGATGCCTTCATGTCAGATGAGCAGTTCAAGACCTTCTACTGGCCGACCTGGAAGAAGGTTATGATGGGCTTGTACGAAGAAGGTATCACCAGCTATCTCTTCATCGAAGGCTCCTACAACAAGCGCCTCGAGTATCTGGCTGAGATGCCCGAAAAATCCCTTGTCTGTCACTTCGATAAATCAGAAATGGGCCCGGTGAAAGAAGTTTTGAGCGACAAATTCATCATCGCTGGCAACGTTCCCGCCTCGCTCATGGCTACCGGCACGACCGAGGAAGTACGCGCCTACTGTGACGATCTGGTTGACTTGTTCGAAGGTGACTCATATATCATGGCACACGGTTGTTATTTTGAAAACACAACCGACGACAAAATGCGTGCCTTCTTCGATTCTGTAAAAAAATAAACTAAGCTGAACAGGGTCTCGTGCAGCTATTCGGCTGTACGGGACCCGTTTATTGGTGGTACACACTTCATGACTACTATCACCACCCCACCAAAAAGATCTGCATCACAAGTAGAATTTATTATCATCCTTTCATTGATGATGGCGCTGACCGCGCTTTCCATTGATGCCATGCTACCTGCCCTTGGTGTCATTAGTGGTGAACTGAATATCACCAGAGCGAACAACCGCCAACTAATCATTTCCCTCATCTTTTTCGGGCAGGCAGTTGGGCAATTGTTCTTCGGTCCACTCTCCGATACAACAGGGAGGAAACCGGCCATATACCTGGGTTATGGCTTATTCATGATCGGTTCGCTGGTTTCTTACTTCTCGGTCAGCTTCTCGATGATGTTGATCGGGCGCGCCTTGCAGGGCGTTGGTGTATCTGCGCCTCGGGCTGTCTCCCTTGCCCTTGTGCGGGACCGATTTGAAGGTCGCCGTATGGCTCGTATCATGTCCTTTGTCTCAACGGTCTTCATTTTAATCCCCATGATTGCGCCCAGTGTCGGGCAGGGGATCATTGCTCTGGCAGGTTGGCGAAGTATTTTTGCTTTCTTTATCATTTTTGCACTTTTCACCATCTTCTGGTTTGGCTTGCGCGTACCTGAAACGCTGGTGCTGGAAAAACGCAAACCGTTTTCTATGCAACATATCTGGCAATCGACTTTGGAGATCCTCAAGATCCGCTCGGCGCTTGGGTATACGCTTACCATTGGTTTGGTCCAGGGCATTTTTCTTGGCTATCTGAATTCGTCACAGCAGATCTTTCAGGAGCAATATGCGCTCGGTTCTCGTTTCCCGCTCTTTTTCGCAATCATTTCACTTTCGCTGGGGACAGCATCGTTGATTAACGCTAAATTGGTCATGCGCTATGGCATGCTTGATCTGGTGCGTTGGGCGCTTAACATGCTGGCTGGCCTGGCATTTGTCTTTATTGGGGTCGCTTTTACTCTTGGTGGACATCCCCCACTTTGGATGTTGATGGCATATCTGATGATCGCCTTCTTTTGTATTGGTATTCTTTTCGGCAATATCAATGCCCTTGCCATGCAACCCCTGGGTCACCTGGCTGGAATCGGCGCGGCGATTGTTGGTGCCCTTTCGACCCTGCTTTCAACTCTGCTTGGTATGTTCATTGGCCAAAGTTATAATGGTACGATCCTGCCCTTCATGGTTGGGATGGTTGTTCTCTCAACGATTGCCATCTATGTCAGCCGTTGGGCAGCGAAAGCGTGAAATCAATATCTAAAATCACATCATAAGGAGTTTTGTCTTGTACAGCATTGATTTCGAACCCATTGGCCGCCGCGGTGAATTCAGCGGAAAAAAAAACCTGCTCGAATGCGCCCGCCAACTGGGCGTGGACATCGTCAGCATCTGCGGTGGCGTGGGGAGCTGTGCCCGCTGCAAGGTGCAGGTGATCGCGGGGCAGGTGTCTGAGCTTTCCTCAGATGAAGAATTCGCACTTCCAGAAAATGAAATCGAGCAGGGATATCGACTAGCCTGCAAAGCATATCCGCACAGCGATGTCAAGCTGCATGTTCCCCCTGAATCACTGACGGCCCCTCAACGGACCCAGGTGGAAGGTCTGGAAGTTGATGTTACCCCAGAACCACGCGTGGCTTCCGTGGAGGTTGCGCTAACGCCGCCAACCCTGGAAACCACCCCCTCCGATGTGCATAATCTCTGGCAGTCGATCTCGGAAACTTCCAGTGGTCCATCCGGTTCAATCGATTACGCTGCTATGCAAATGCTGCCTGGTGTTCTGCGGGAAAATAATTGGCAAATCAAAGTGGCTTTGCGTGATAATGAGGTTATTGCCGTTGGTCCCCCTGCCACAACATGGCTGGGATTGGCAGTGGATATTGGCACCACCAAAATTGCTGGCTATCTGATCGATCTGGATACTGGAAAAACCCTGGCATCAAAGGGCGTGATGAACCCACAAATATCCTACGGCGAAGATGTTGTATCCAGGATTGTAGCTGCCAGTAAATCCCCGGATGATGCTGCCCGGCTCCAAAACTTGTTGGTGGAAGCTTTAACCGAATTAGCATCCGATTTGTGTGAAGAAGCAGGCACACGGGTTGAAGATATTGTTGATGCGGTCGTCGTGGGGAATACGGCCATTCATCATCTGTTCTTGCGTTTGCCGGTCAAGCAGTTAGGGATGTCTCCCTATTCGCCGGTTGTAGACACTGCGCTGGATATCAAGGCTAGAGAGATTGGTTTCGGGATTTCATCGGGCGCGTATGTACATCTACTGCCCATCATTGCCGGATACGTTGGCGCTGACCATGTCGCCATGCTGCTGGCCACAAAAATTGATGAAACCAGTAGGACGATCCTGGCCATTGATATTGGCACCAATACCGAGATTTGTCTCACTCATAACGGGAAAATGACCAGTGTATCTTGTGCCTCCGGGCCAGCCTTCGAAGGCGCTCATATCAAGCATGGGATGCGGGCCGCGCCAGGGGCCATCGAATATGTCCGGCTCGAAAACGACAAGCTGGAGATCCAAACGATTGGTGAAGAAGTCCCCGCTGGTATTTGTGGTTCTGGTCTGTTAGATGTTGTCGCCCAATTGCGTCTAAACAATATCGTTGACCATCGAGGTAGGATGGGAAAACATGCCCTGGTCACGAATAGAAATGGGCAAGCTGAGTTTATCCTGGCTGAACGGTCCGAATTGGAACCCATCACCCTCTCCCAAAAGGATGTGCGGGAACTGCAGCTCGCCAAAGCAGCGATCCGGATGGGGATAAAGGTACTGGTTGAAAATGCTGGGATTGATGAAGATGATATTCAAAAGGTTATCATTGCGGGCGCATTTGGTACTTTTATTGATGTGAAAAGCGCCATCACCATTGGCATGCTGCCGGATCTTCCGCTGGACAGATTTGAGCAAGTTGGCAATGCCGCCGGAACAGGGGCGCGGCTGGCCTTGATTTCAGGGAAAGAACGCGCAAAGGCTAGTCAGTTAGCAGAACAGATCGGGTATATTGAATTGGCCAAAGTTCCCAACTTCAATAGAAGATTTGCTGAAGCTACGTACCTATAAAATCTTTTTGAGGTATCCACATTTGGTAACGCTGCTGTTACTTGACCACTATAGGGTTTGAATTTATCATTTCATTAAGTAATGCTGAAGTGACTAATTCCCACCAAAAGTGGTTCGGAACAGATCCTAGGTGGGGTACTGTAACATAAAAACGGATGCAATCGCATCCGTTTTTTTTGTTACGGCAGATTGAGAAGAATTTCTCCCATTCCGCTAAGTTTATCAATAAGCAGTTCTTATTCGTAAGCTAATGCCGCCACAATTTCCAAATCGGAGGCGCGACGGGCTGGGATTAGCGCGGCTAAGATGGCGCAGATCAGCCCCGCGGCGATAGCTACTACCACACCGGCAACAGGGAAACTGTAAGGAATCACCATTCCAGCGAATTCTAACACGCCGGTCATTACGAAGCTTAGCATGATACCGCTGATCACACCCAGCGCAATCCCCATTAGGGCCAGCAGGAAGCTCTCGGCCACCACCATGCGACGGATTTGGCGGCGTCTGGCACCGACGGCGCGCATCATCCCGATCTCGCGTGTGCGTTCAATGACATTGATACCCATTGCATTTGCCAACCCTAACAGGGCTGGGGCTGCTAAAATAGCCAGGAAGATATTCAGGCCTAAAGTTGCTGAATCAGTCAATTGCTTTTGGCTATCCCACAATTCTTGACGGGAGATGACGCCGAAGCCAGGATAGGTTTGGGTTACAGCCAACAGATCTTCCTCAACTTGTTCTATGTCTGCGCCTGGTTCTGCATTGATCAGCAAAAATACATCATTGCGCACACCGTACTCTCGAGTTAGGGAGGTTTGGTCGATATAAAGCGTTGGGAGTTTCATGTTGAGGTAGTCAAGCCCTATTGCGGTTACCTTGACATCGACCGGGCCATGATCGCCCTCAAGCGTAATCGTATCTCCAACCTTTGTACCAAATTGGGAGGCATAGCGGCCATTAATAATGATTGTTGTCCCATCTTGCATCTGTTCGAAAGCAGCCTCATTACCTTCCATAAAAGAAAGCCCGGCAATGCGCTCATAATTTAGGGGGTCAATGCCGATCAGGCGAATACCAATACCATCGGCATCCAATACATCAATCTGACGCATGGTGGTTAACTCTTCCACACCTCTTATCCGTTTTACATTCTCAGCCAGGTCAGGACCAGCTCCCAGGGTGTCATTGGTAACAACAAACGAAGACATCATGATATAGTCCGAACGCAGGCTGGAATCTAGAAAATGAAGTGCCCCACCATAGGTGGAGGCCAACATACCGCCTAATCCGATCAAGATCGCCAAACTGATCATCAGGGTGGAGGCTGTGATCGATGCGCGGCGCGGCTGACGGGCAATATTGCTGGCCGCAATTCCCCCTTCTAGTCCAAAGACCAGATTGAGCATGCGGCTGAAAGTAGCGGTTACCGGGCTGATCAGCAATGGGCCAAGCAGTCCCAGCGCTAGCAAGAAAATCAACATGCCTAATGCCATCAATGGGAATTGGCCACTCAGAAGACCGGCAACGCCTAATACCAGGCTGATTAAACCGACGATCAAGCGGCTACGCCGAATGGCGGACTCCTGCTCCACGGTTGCCGGACGCATGGCTTCCAGTGGGGTGATCCGGCTGGCACCGTGTGCTGGAAACAATACGCTGACCAGAGGGATACCGAGCCCAAATAGGATAGTTACGGTGAAAGTCAGGGCATCGAATCTGGGTGCCCCGAGCGGGCTGCCCAATAAACTCTCAAATGCCCCGCTGGCAGCAGCCGTGGTCCCATAGGAAAATGCAACGCCTAAGAGCATGCCCAGCAGGGTTCCCAACACAGCCAGTATCAGACCTTCGTATAGGATGGTGCGCATCACAACTTTACGTTTTGCACCTACAGCCCGCAGCAAACCGATATCGCGTTGGCGTTCTACAACACTGGTACGAAAAGTGTTGTACATAATCAAGCCAGCCAAGGCCAGTGCCAGCAAACCAAACATCGTAAAGATTACGTTCACAAATTCCATCAGAGCGGCGAATATATCTGCTCCGCCTTCCAGTGGACTCAGTTCATAGCCCCGTCCGAACATCGATTGTATGGTGGCATCAATGGCACGTGCATCGCTGCCCTCCACGTAACGGCCCATGATGATATTGACGCGGTTGGGCGTATTCAGTAGATCTTGCGCAGCCGGGAGAGGCATAAAGACCTGCTGGCTGCCGAGCATAATGCCGGGATCGTCGAGGATGCCAACGACTTCAAAGTTCATCCAACCACCCGCACCGGGGAGTTTCACAGTCTCACCAATACCGCTACCCAATCCTTCGGCGAACAATTCTGAAATCAGAACGACCCTATTGTCCCTAGGTTGCAAAAGGCGCCCTGCCGTCAATCTACGCCCTCCGGCAGTGACAACATCAAAAGTTTCATCCGTAACCGATGTATCCACACCATAAACCTGAATTGTTGTAATTCCCCTGCCATCTGCGGTTGAGTAATGATCGACAGGTGGTGCCACTGCTCGCACAACCATGCTGGCTGTCGATTTAACACCATCGACACCCGCCACATTGCCTTCATATTCCTGGCGGAAGAAACCCCCATCCCGACGAGTGACGTAAAGATCAATTTCCGAGAGGGCCATTGATTGGGTACTGGAGATAAATATTTCTTTAAAAGCGGGGGCCATCCCATTCAGGCCAAACATGATCATCACCCCAATCACAATCGAGATGATGGTCATGATGCTCCGGACTGGGTGTCCTTTCAGATAGCTAACTGCAAGGGGGAATTCACGCATCGGGGGTCTCCTTTACAGGTGTTTTCTGGTTGTTATTAATCTCTTCGGTGATTTTGCCATCCTCCATTTGAAGGATGCGATCCGCAAAGGATGAGATCCGCGGGTCGTGTGTTACCAGCAGAATGCTCCGCTCCCAGCGGTCAACAGTCTCTCTTAGCAGAACTGCAAATTCCTCAGCGGCTTTTGAATTGAGATTGCCGGTTGGCTCATCAGCGAGAATCAAAGAGGGATCGGTAACCAGAGAACGGGCAATTGCCACTCGCTGGCGCTGCCCACCTGAAAGCTCTTCAGGGCGGTGGGTGCTGCGGTCGGCAACTTCGAGCTTTTCCAGCCATTCAGCAGCTTTTTCCTGAGCGTCTGCTGGTTTTGTGCCGCCTAATACTAAAGGTAGCGCAGTATTATCCAGTGCAGATAGTGTAGGAAGCAGATTAAAGAACTGAAAAATAAATCCAATATGCTCGCGGCGCAGATCGGTAAGATCATCGTCTTTTAAGCTGCTTAGATCTTGCCCATCAATTTTGACAGATCCACTACTGGGGCGGTCAAGCCCACCGATCATATGTAATAGCGTGGATTTACCGCAGCCGCTGGGTCCCATTACTGCGACGAATTCGCCAGTATTCACATGGAGAGAGACGCCGTCAAGCGCATTGACCTGTACCTCGCCGCTGCCATAAATCTTTGTCAGGTTCTCAGTTTCTACGATTTTCATAGTGTACCTCTTTGCATATTATCTGTTGGATTGTCGTCCGCAATTATATCTTGAATCCAAGCAAAATGTATTCAGGTCTTGCTTTTCGAGCCCCATATACAGGGGGATACTGGCTTATACTTGGTAAATTGCCGATATATGGGTGTTATTCTGGGAAGCAGAATAACCCGCAGCTTGCTGCGTGGGTTCCTTGCCTGGGGCAAAACCTGGCCCGAAGGGGGAAAATTCCGTAAGGCCCCGTCTGCTTGCGGCTGGGATCGGAATTTTCAAGTTTTTGCTTCTTTACTGCCGAGATAGGAGCAGTCTGTAAAATTTAAAAAATTGGTTGTTAATATTTCGTATGCAAAAGTGTTATCATTGGCTAAAATTTTTGCAGAAAAAGCCAGAATACCATTCAGCCTTGGGCGGTGATGAATGATCAAAGGGAGGGGTGTAGCCCCAGGACACTTTTTCCGTTACGCCGTGCTTGTGCTTCGCCGCATTAGTGAAAGATACCCCGCCTGCAAATGGTATACTGCCCTCATGGATACGCCCATTCTGAATACAAAATTCTATATTCCACAGCTTAGAACTAATACGGTATCCCGACCACACTTGATCGAACGGTTAAATATGGGGATAAACGGCAAACTTACGCTACTCTCTGCCCCAGCAGGATTCGGGAAAACCTCGCTGGTTGCAAACTGGCTGCACGAATCCGAATTCCAGATTGCCTGGTTATCACTGGATAAAGATGATAATGATCAAGCACGGTTTCTAGCTTACCTCGTTGCTGCTCTGCAAAAAGCAGACGGAGAGATTGGTAATTCTGTCCAGCTGATGCTTAACTCTCCACAAAAACCGGCAATGGAGATGCTGATTAGTACGCTAATAAACGATATTTCTACTCAGGGGGCCCAATCGCAAATTGTACTTGTTCTTGACGATTATCATTTTATCGAAGACCAATCGATCCACAAAGCTCTCACTTTCTTGATCAATCACCAACCTCCCCAACTCCATCTCGTCCTTATCTCACGGGAAGATCCGCCCCTGCACTTATCGTTGTTGCGTGGAAGGGGAGAAATGGCAGAGATACGGTTGGCGGACTTACGCTTTACAACACAAGAAACATCTACATTACTAAACGATATCATGGGGCTAAATCTGGTTACTACTCAAATCGAGATACTCGAAACCCGAACTGAGGGCTGGGTTTCAGGGCTGCAACTCGCTGCCCTTTCCATGCAGGGACGATCTGATGTGGTTGGTTTTGTGAGATCATTTGCCGGTAGCAATCGCTACATTTTGGATTATTTGATCGAGGAAGTTTTTCAACAGCAGCCTGTGGAAATTCAAAAATTTTTACTCAAAACATCCATTCTTGATCAACTAACGGCACCTCTTTGTGATGCCCTTCTCTCGAACGAAGGGCAATCAACGCTGAATCTCAACTCACAGGATATCCTGGAGCAATTAGATCGAGCTAACCTTTTTATCATCCCACTGGATGAATCGCGGCAATGGTTTCGTTATCACCACTTGTTTGCCGACTTACTTCGCCATCGCCTGCGATTGAAAAAATCAGATTTGTCTGAACTCCATCGCAAAGCTGGGGATTGGCTTGCGGAGCATGGTCTCATCAGCAAAGCAATTGAGCATTATCTTATTGCTTCTGAATGGGATAATGCATCGAAATCTTATCTTTGAACAAAGTGCTGTACTTTTAAAACGGGAGAGAACGCAACTTTGGTACGGTGGGTCAGTCTCTTGCCTGAAACTACTATGCATGCCAATCCTGCCCTGTGCTTGAACTGTGCCTGGGCGCTGGCGCTTAACGGTCAAGAAGATGAGGCGGAGTCCTATTTACAAATTGTAGAAAAATCTACAAAAGACAACCCGGCTTTATACGGAAACTTGCTGACTGCCCAGATACATATTGCACGTGCTCGGCACGACCATCACCGCACGATTGAGCTGTCCCGGCAGGCTCTTTCTATGATCCCGGACAGCGAGAACGAAGTGCGAGGTGTGCTCAATCTGAATTTGGGATTAGCTAACTGGCAAAGCGGTCAGACAACTGAAGCGCAGGAAGCCTTGGGTCAAGCTCGTTACAGTGCGAAACAAGCAAAAAACCATCACGTTGAATTACTAGCCTCAGGGCTTCTGGGAACCATTCAAGCTGCACTGGGAAACTTACACACTGCAGCTGATCTATTGCAAAAAACTTTTGAATGGGGTGCATCTTATCCGGCAAGCGCGCTTGCACAAATGGAACTGGGAATGATCTATTATGAATGGAACCAATTGGAGAAAGCCAGCCAGTCTTTGCAACAGGCGATCTTGCTTGCTGAACGCAGCGGAAACAATGAAGTTTATGGAAACGCGTATCGAAATTGGGGCCTATTGATGCAGGCTAAAGGCGAGAACAGCGAAGCACTGGCTGCGCTTGAAAAAGCTGTAAATATCGCTGGTGAAAAGGCCCCGCCGTTGACCAGGGGTCGAAATACAGCGGCTTATGTGAAGGTTTTTCTAGCTCAGGGAAATCTTGATGAAGCACAGCGAGTTGCTCAGGAAATGTTTCCGGCGGCGGCTTCTTTTTTCTACCCATTACTGCACCTTGCACCTGCTCGCATTTCCCTGGCAAAAGGCGACAAAGCCTCCGCCGCAGTTCATCTTGAAACGCAATACAAAAAAGCTACTGAAGCAAGTTGGCGTTATGGGCAGATCGAAGTCCGTCTCTTACAGGTTTTGGCTGCACCAACTTCCGATGAGGCTGTCACCTTTCTAGCCGATGCTTTGATGATGTCACAGCAAGAAGGATTTATTCGGATATTTTTAGATAAGGGGAAAGAACTGATTCCCTTTTTGCACCTGGCTTCCAGCAGAGATATCGCATCGGACTATGCCAGACGGCTACTGACCGCTTTCGGGGCAGAAACCATGCCCGAGCAGAGTTGGAAACAGACTACTGTTCCAGAAAAAGACGAACTCGTCGAAGTATTGAGCGAGCGTGAGCTGAGTGTGTTGCGGTTGCTGTCCGAAGGAAAGACAAATCAGGAAATTGCTGGGGAAATATTTGTTTCTGTCAACACGATCAAAAGTCATTTAAAAAATATCTTCGGCAAGCTCGACGTTAACAACCGTCGGGAAGCCGTCGCCCAGGCGCGGATCCGCAACCTGCTGCCCGACTAGGTAGTGTTGACATCTCAAAAATTTTCTTGACTGTGTTGCAAAAAGTGAACAATCCATTTCTAAAGATAAATCACCAGTTGTCAACTCGGCCCAATCCCCAATAGACTTACAATCCAAATCACCCACCAACCACCCATCATGGGTGGTTACTTTACGTTGTCCCCCCAGTAAGATTAGAGCGTAAACCAAAACAGGCAGTAATTGCTCAATAGAAATTGGAATCGAAAAATATGCAAAAAGTTGAAATTAGAGTAGAAGGATTGCTTGATCCCCATTGGTCTGAATGGCTGGAGAAGCTAGAAGTCCTCAATGAGGACAACGACCAGACTCTGCTCACAGGTCAAATTACGGATCAGGCAACCTTATATGGGATTTTGAAAAAGTTAAGAGACCTGGGATTGAAGCTCGTCCTAGTCAAGGTTGCTGATATTTGATTTTATCAGCTGGTACATAAATCAGCAGAAAAAGGAGAAATTATTGAGGTCATAAATATTTTTATCAGGCTACATAATTCGATAAGATAAACTATTAACTTTTTTTATAATGAAAGGATGAAATTAATATCATGAAAACAAAAAATAATGTGCTCGTATTTGTACTTATAGCGTACGGTTTTTCCTGGTTGTTTTGGGTTCCTGAGGCATTAATTGCACAGAATATTTGGGCTCCACCTGAAGTGGTAAAAAATATTCTCGCGCTCAACCTGGGGGGATGGGGGCCGCTTGTTGGGGCGATTGTGACCACATTCATTTACCAGAAAGGTGCTGGGGTAAAAGAACTGCTTAACGCGGCTTCATGGTGCGTCTTGGCAAATGGTGGTGGGTGGTTCTACTAACCTTCCCTGTATTGATCGGCGGTGCACTGGCACTGTCCATCTTGCTTGGCAATCCTGCCCCTGAATTCGCAGCACTCGCCGAACCTATTGCGTTGCCTATTGCGTTGGTTGTTATTTTCTTCACTATGGGTCCGTTGCAGGAGGAATTCGGTTGGCGTGGGTACGCTTTTGAGCATCTGAGAAATAAATATAGTGCCTTGAATGCAGCAATTCTTGCAGGAATAATGTGGGGTCTCTGGCATTTACCCTTATTCTTTGTCCCGCGATCAGAGCAATACTATAATCGTCCTATGTGGGGACTTTTGCTCACAACAACGCTAGTTGGCATTATTCTGGCATGGTTCTACGCAAACACAAAGGGGAGTATTTTTGCCGCAATGGTAGGGCATACCATGTTCAATTGGTCCAATTGGGTGTTTCCCGCCCTGGAATCAGATTCTGCTGCTTTGATTTTGTTTGGACTTTACTTCCTGGCTGTTGGGTATATTATCTGGCAGTATGACAGAAAAACCTTAACGAAGGCGCAAGCCATCTAACTTTGGTCAAATATCAAATCTCAATATAGATAACAACCGCTCAGGATCAATCCTGGGCGGTTGTTGATCACCGCTAAACACGCTTCCGGAGAGACGACCATCTTTACTGACCTACCCGTTTTGGGCATCTCAACCCTGTATCCCATGATTGGTGATGTCATTGGGTTATTGTCGGTTGCGGGTTTGCTGATTATGGCAATCTGGGCAATGATTGCAGGGCGAAAGATCAAACAGCAGTAGACACAATCATCTTATAATTTATTCAGATGGAAGGAAATCTCATGCAAGAACAGGAACCACAGGGAGAAAATATTCTGGCAGCGATCAAGGGGCTGGCAATTGCACTGATGCCCTGGGTGATTGTAATCATCTTACAAAAAAAGTTGGGAAAAGAACAATTCCTGGGATAGTACTATTGATGATGCGTTTGTAATAACTGGAGATATTGATGAAAAAATTTATTAGGTGGAGCATTTTAGTAGTAGTAACCCTACTCAGTCTCTTGGTGCTCAGTGCTTACATCTTTTACCCCGCAGAATTCATCCATCGCCTGGTACGTTGGGGAGATGCAGATGTTTACGATTATCAGAAATTCCCGACACGCGAACTGGAAGCCTCCGATTCGCCCTTTGAATTTCCTCTCAATTTGAATGAAAATGAAATTCGCACCCAGTTTGAAAATGCCACCGATTTAGATGCATTCCTGGAGAAAAATCAAACCCAGGCTTTTATCATGATTCAGGATGATGAAATTTTGTATGAAAACTATTTCAACGGTGCCAGTCGGGATTCGATCGTGACTTCATTTTCTACGGCAAAGTCTTTTACCTCGGCCCTGGTTGGGATCGCCATCTCAGAAGGTTATATTTCCAGCGTAAATGATCCCATTACTGAATATCTACCCGAACTCGCTGAACGAGACCCGGCATTTTCAAATATCACAATCAGAGATTTATTGATGATGTCATCGGGCATCAAGTATTCAGAACCCCCAGACAATGCCACCACGTATTATTATCCCGATTTGCGGCAACTGGCCCTCGAAAAAACCAAGATCATCGATCCACCGGGAGATTATTTCCATTACAACAATTACCATCCGTTATTATTGGGGATGATTCTTGAACGCGCCACAGGAACCACAGTTGCTTATTATTTACAAGAGAAAATTTGGAAACCCATTGGAACGGAGTACCCCGGCTCCTGGAGCCTGGATGAGGCCGGATTTGAAAAAATGGAGAGCGGCATCAATGGGCGTGCGATCGATTTCGCAAAATTTGGGCGCTTATTTCTCAACAATGGCACCTGGAATGGGAAACAGGTAATCCCAGCGGAATGGGTAGCCGAATCAACTCAGGCAGATACCTCCGTGGACTACGATAGCTATTACTATGATGGCTTCATCTTTGCAAATGGACAAGGTTACTACAAATATATGTGGTGGGGCATCCAGCGAGATGAGCAGAATTATGATTTTGTTGCACTGGGAAACAAAGGGCAGTTCATCTACATTTCGCCCCAAAAGAATTCTGATTGTTTTGCGTTTTGGTGAAACCTATGGAGAATTTGGCGGTGCCCGAGGTTGGATAGAGATGTTTTATGAATTTGCTAATAAGATCGACTGATTGCGCATGGGGCCTGTTAGGAAGTTAAAACTTGCATCCAAACAGCCCTCATGTTGAGGGCTGTTTTCTTTTTGGCTAAAGGTGTTATCATAAGCGGGTAATTGACTGTTTGGAGCTTGGTAGTGTTGACATTTCATACCAACTCAAGAGAGAAGGTTATTCTTTTACAAGAACCATTTCTAGAGAGAAATCACCAAATGTCAACACGGTCTAATCACTCATTTCCCAATCTGTAAATTCTATGAACAAATACTCAATTCTTTGTTTGATGATCATGATCCTGTTTCTGTCATCCTGCACCACTGAAACGCTCACACCGCTTCCCCAGGTGCCCACAGCTACAGAAATAACTGAAACAGCTACTGGTGAAATTGATGTTTTCTTTAGTTCCCCAGATGACCCAGATGCAGGCAGCTACCGCGGTGGCCCCGATGATGCGCTGGCTGAGGCAATTCGCAATGCCGAATTCTCAGTGGATGCTGCGATTTACCACCTCAACCTGTGGAGCATCCGGGATGCCTTGATCGCTGCTCATGATGTTGGTGTCAAGGTACGGGTAGTGGCTGAGAGCGATAATCTCGATGAGGTTGAAATCCAGGAGCTACAAGAAGCGGGCATCGAAATTCTGGGTGACCGCCGCGAAAGCCTGATGCACAATAAATTTGTGGTCATCGATGGCCTGGATGTTTGGACCGGCTCGATGAACTTTACGGTCAATGGCGCCTATCGCAACGATAATAACCTGATCCATATTCGTTCGACCAAGTTGGCTGAAAATTTTACCTCCGAATTTGAAGAAATGTTTGTGCAAGATATGTTTGGTGATAACGCAATTTCCCGCACGCCAAATCCTAGCTTCACGTTGGATGGCTCCCTGATCGAAACCTATTTCTCCCCGGATGATGGTACCGCCGCCCAAATTATCGATGCCATTCAAAATGCCGAAACCAGTATTCATTTTTTGGCATTTTCTTTCACTTCGGATGATATTGCTCAAGCCTTAATCGATGCTGCCAACGACGGTGTAACAGTTAAGGGTGTTTTCGAGGAAAGCCAATATCACTCCAACACGGGGACCGAATACGATAACTTGCTGGCTGCCGGTCTGGTTGTGCGCCTGGATGGCAATGATCGAAATATGCACCATAAAGTCTTTATCATCGATGGCGAAATTGTTGTTACAGGTTCGTACAATTTCAGCCGCAGCGCAGAAGAACGCAATGATGAAAATACGCTGCTCATCTACAGCTCGGATATCGCCGCTCGATATTTGGCAGAATTTGAGCGTGTTTTTGAGAAAACGCAATGATGATGAATGGGAATCCGATCCACACTTAATTTGAATTCGGAGGCAGAAGAATAATTTTTAGCGTAATGCAACGGCTCGCCATCATCGGGAATGCGGGTGGAGGAAAATCTGTGCTAGCGCGTAAATTAGGGGCTGCCCTGGATTTGCCCGTTTACCAATTTGATGATTTACAATGGCAGCCAGGTTGGGAGCGTACCCCCGAACAGGAAATCCGAGACACACATTCAGCGTGGTTAACCCATCCAAATTGGATTATCGACGGGTGGGGGAGCACCGATATTTTGGAAGCGCGCTTTGAGCGTGCAGATACAATTATTTTCGTGGACTATGCAATTTCCGTTCATTATTGGTGGGCGACAAAACGTCAAATCAAAGCAGTGCTGAATCTCAATCAGGGCTGGCCGCCTGAAGGCTGCCGTGCTTCTCCTGTAACCTGGCGTTTGTTCAAATTGATGTGGAAAATCCATAAAGAAATGCGCCCACAGTTGGTAGAATTGATTAATCAATATGCTGAAGAAACAAAGATCGTACGTTTGAAGTCTCCCCATGAGATGAGAACATTTTTTCAAAGCCTAGTGGCTGAAGGTGCTAAATATCTAGCGTAGATCTTCAGTTGGTTGGAAGTCAATAATAAATTTGAGTTTGCCATTTTAATAGAACCTGATATAAATTGCTAGCGTTTTTTCTGATAGTGCTGCTGTAGTAAACACAGCAAATTGTGGGCAACCTATCGTTGATGTATCGACCAAGTAAAGTAGTAAGGAAATTTATTGTTATGGAAGAATTTATAAATCGACGTGATTTTTTGAAGCTGGCGGGTTTGTTCTCTATGAGTTTGGCTACTCCCCAATTTTTGTTCCGACCCAATTTGTCTGAACCCGGATCGGGTCAAAATGTAGTGATCGTGGTTTTTGATTCGTTTTCGGCCACTAATATCCCCTTCTATGGCTATGGACGGCAAACAATGCCAAAAGTATCTCGACTGTTGGATAAGGCAACCGTTTATCATGATCATTATGCCAATGGGCCTTTCACTACCCCTGGAACGGCTTCACTGTTGACCGGCACGCTGCCCTGGACGCATCGAGCTTTAGATCATAATGATACGGTAACCGATCAAATGGTTGATAAAAGTATATTTCACGCTTTTGACAAACACCATTGCATGGCGTATACGCACAATCCGCTAGCGAACACTTTACTGAAGCAGTTTTTGCCTGCAATTGATGATTACACGCCACAAGGAGAATTATTCCTCGAAAACGATTTGTTTCTAACCAAACTCTTCGGAAAAGACGAAGACCAGGCACAGCTTGCTTGGACCCAATTGGTCAAACAGGGGGGTGATGGTTATTCTTATTCGCTGCTATTATCTCGTTTATATGCGCTTATGAAACAAGGGCGTTTCGAAGCTTTTGAGCAAGATTTTCCGCGCGGTATTCCGCATACCTATCAAGATAAGTATTATATTCTCGAGCACGGGATTACTTGGCTGCAAAACGTATTGGTCGAGGCTCCCCAACCATTCATGGGGTATTTTCATTTCTTGCCGCCGCACTTCCCTTATAGTACGCACGCTGATTTTTATAATACGTTCAAGAAAGATGGATTTAAGCCGGTTGAAAAGCCAGATCATATATTTGCGGGAAAGCGCGCTGAAGGCAGGGTTGACGAATTCCGCACCTGGTACGATGAATATATCCTTTATGTAGATTCCGAGTTTGACAGGCTGTATCGCCACCTGGAAGAGAACGGCATTCTGGAAAATACCTGGCTGATTTTGACATCTGATCATGGCGAAATGTTTGAGCGCGGTATCACCGGGCATCAAACGCCCCCGATGTTCCAACCGCTGGTTCGGATTCCCCTGGTGATGTTTCCGCCCGGTCAGATTGAGCGTGTAGATATTGAAGATAGAACCAGCGCTATTGATGTGTTACCAACTTTGATGCATGTTGCTGAGCAGGAGATTCCCACTTGGGCTGAAGGAGATATCTTGCCCCCTTATGCCCCTTCACCCTTAGATTCTGGTCGGCCAATCGTGTCATTGCGAGCTAGGGGAGTTGAAAATGGACAACCCATCAACAAGGGCAGTGTTATGTTGATTCGCGAGAATTTCAAACTATCATATGTTTTTGGATATATAAAGGATTTAAAAGGTGGGGAATTAATTGAGCTTTTTAATCTCGAGGATGATCCCGAAGAATTAAACGATCTTTCATCATCGCGGCCGGATATTGTCAACGAAATGCTAGCTGAATTGAAAACCCAATTGGCAAAGACCGATTAGGTTCAAAGGCAATCCTGCCTTCTTTTCATCTAATCTTGGATATACTCAAATTATGTTGGAGGTTGGTATGAAATTTGGATTTGTCTTTCCAGGTGGCTTGCCCGGGGAGGCTATTGAATTTGCTCAAGAGACTGAAGCTGCTGGTTGGGACGGTTTCTTTGTTTGGGAACCAGTTTATGGCATTGATCCTTGGGTGACTCTCGGGGGAATTGCCACAGTTACAGAAATTATCAAAATTGGTACTCTGCTGACCCCACCCTCCCGCCGCCGGCCGTGGAAGCTGGCATCTGAAGCGCTGACAGTCGATTTACTTTCCGGAGGCCGCGTGATCCTTTCGGTAGGGCTGGGTGCGCTGGATACCGGTTTTGCCGCTATGGGTGAAGCTACTGACCGCAAAACGCGCAGCGAACTCCTTGACGAAAGTATCGATATCCTCACCGGTTTATGGGCAGGGCAACCTTTCTCTTATCAAGGTAAGCATTACCAGATTGACGAGTTTGATTTTGTTCATCAACCCCCGCCACCCGTTCAGCAACCGCGTATTCCCATTTGGGTTGTAGCTGCCTGGGGTTGGCCAAAATCGATGCAGCGCGTGCTGAAATGTGACGGTATCTTGCCGCAAATTTTGGATGAAGATAAAAAGTGGCAACCACTAAAACCCAATCACATCAGCGAAATCAAAAACTTTGTGGACAAAAACCACAAATTGGCTTCGCGCTTCGATATTGTCGTTGAAGGTACTTCCCCAGGAGATGATCCCGTTGCTGCATTGGTGAAGGTGAACCCTTGGGTAGAAGCTGGCGCTACCTGGTGGATCGAATTGATGTGGAACGAAAAAGACTCTGAAAAATGGCGTCAACGAATCCGTCAGGGTCCACCAAAGGGTTAAAATACAGATTACGTGAATTGAATGAAGCAGCCCAAATAGAATTAATCTGACATCAAAATTCTCAAATCCCCAGTTATTGATCTCAAATGAAAATCCCTGATCCTATTCTAACTACTGATCTTTTCTCGCCAACGCTGGATGCTCTGATCCGGCTTTTGGAGGGTCTCTCACCAGAAGAATGGTCTCAGCCCACAATCTGTGCGGGTTGGCGTGTTCGTGAAGTTGCTCTGCACCTATTAGCTGTCGAAATTAGCAATATTTCTCGTAAACGAGATGGACACTCTCTGGAACCCATGCAGCCCATTCGCAGCGATCAAGATTTGCTCGAATTCATCAATTTCCTTAACCAATCTTGGATGGATGCCGCCCAACGAATCAGCACGCCGCTGCTGATCGATTTGCTTAAATTTGTCGGCCAGCAGGCAAACGATTTTTTTGCTTCCATCGATCCTTTCGAACTGGGGGAACCGGTCAGTTGGGCCGGGCCGGAACCCGCACATCATTGGCTTGATTTAGCTCGCGAGTACACCGAACGTTGGCATCACCAGCAGCATATTCGAGATGCGGTGGGGATCCCTGGTTTGAAAGAGCCACGTTTCTTTGCCCCCATTTTGAACGCTTTTGTGCGTGCCATGCCCTATACTTACCAGGATGTCGATGCCCTTGAAGGTACCTGCGTAACTCTCAAAATTGCGGGCGAATCTGGAGGGCTGTGGACGATTCAAAGGAAAGGGGAGCTATGGAATCTCTATGTGGGGGCAAAGCAGCCGCCTGATGCTGAAGTGACCCTTGATCAGGATGATGCCTGGCGGCTGTTCACCAAGGGTATTGATCCTGCCGAAGTCCGTGCTCGATCATCCTTGGTGGGGGATGGGTATCTTGGGGGTAAAATATTCCAAATGGTTTCTATTATTGCCTAGGAGAAAAATCATGAAAGTAATTGTTGATCTGGCGATTATTCCCATTGGTGTGGGAGTTCTCACTCTCAAAGTATGTCGCAGCTTGTGAGCGCGTGTTGACCGAAGCAGGGTTGGAACCCACTTTGCATGCCAATGGCACCAATGTTGAAGGCGAGTGGGATGTAGTTTTTGCGGCCCTAAAACATTGCCACGAAGTTTTGCATCAGATGGGCGCGCCACGCGTCTCGACCAATCTGCGGGTTGGTACGCGCAACGACCGTGTTCAATCGATGCAGGATAAAATCAACAGTGTGGAAAAGAAACTATAACTACAGAGGACACCAAGTGTCACATAGGATTTTTATTAAGCCTTTTTTGGTTTCTTTCTCCAGTTGGTGAAACTCGAACAAAAATAAATTGCTGTATGGATATAAAAAAACTGCAGGCAGATCTTGACGCTTTACTCGCGGATGATTCTTTATTTGAAGAAGCCAATTTGCATGCCAGGAATGAAGCTATCGTTTTTGTCAAATATTTTGGGGATGTGATGGGCATGCCCGGTTACACTGCTGAACTTGATCCGAGAGTTCAGTATGCCTTAGAATTGGGCGATCAATTGAAGGCAATCAATAAAACCATCTTTCAGAGGGTGCGTGCAGATTTACAGAATGGCAATTTCACCTCAGATAGTTTGCGCACCTTCTTTGATAAATTCACTAGTTATACCCCCGGGAAAAGCAATCAGCCCGAATACGAATACGATGGGCTAGATGTGCTACTGGATCAGGTGCTGTTTCCCGAACCGTCCCCATCTGAAAGCCGGAAAAGAATCTCTGGAATGATCCGCTATCAGGCTACACCGGCCCGCATCATTCTAGAGATGATCGACACAGTTAAATTCGCTTCCGGAAGATGTGTTTGTTGATATTGGGTCAGGATTAGGCTTGATGGTGATGGTGGTCAATTTGCTAACCGGCGTAAAATCTTTGGGGATTGAGTTTGATCCTGCTTATTGTGAATATGCTCAAAACTGTGCAGCCAACCTAAAACTCCAGGGTGTTTCGTTCCTTCAATCGGATGCTCGAAAGGCAGATTTAAACGCAGGTAACATTTTTTATCTATTCACGCCCTTTGTCAACGAAATATTTGAAAGTGTTCTAGAACGCCTTCGCTATACGGCAATTCGTAAGCCAATTTATATTTGTTCTTATGGTACGATCACTTATGACCTCATCAATTTACCCTGGCTGCAAATCCGCGACCCTGCAATGGTACATGATTTCAAATTGGCAATATTTACCTGTAAATAGAGATTAATCACCAATAACCTTAGATTGTTTTAATACTACTTACCTGACATCTCTTCTGATGAAAAAGCTTTTTGGGACCCGGATTGACCCTGATTTTTACGGATTCTTTTTAGTTTTTAGTAGATAAATCCGTGTTCATCCGCGTCAAATTAAAACTCTCGGGCAGCTAGTTTAATCGAAAGGATTTTATTATGCAATACAAGTACCTTGGCAATACGGGCGTCAAAGTTTCCTCACTCTGTTTTGGTACGATGACTTTCGGCGGGCAGGCTGATCAGAAGACATCGGCTGCCATGTTTCACCGCTGTCTGGATGTTGGGATCAACTTTTTTGATTGTGCCAACGTTTATGCGGGCGGCAGTTCGGAGAAGATTCTTGGTTCGCTGATTGCTGATTGCCGCGACGAAATTGTGTTAACTACAAAGTTCTATGACAAAGCTGGCGAAGATATCAACGCCCGCGGCGCCAGCCGATATCATATTCGTCAGGCTGTAGAAGCCAGTCTGCGCCAACTCAATACAGACCGTATCGATGTTTATTTCATTCACCATTTTCCTGCGGATATCCCTCTCGAAGATGTACTCCGCTCTTTGGATGATCTTGTCAGTGAAGGGAAAATTCTCTACCCGGCCGCGAGCAACTTTGCTGCCTGGCAAGTGGCAAAATCTCTGGGGATTTCTGCAGCCCGCGGTTGGTCGCACTTCGAAGTGCTGCAACCCATGTACAATCTGGTCAAGCGCCAGGCCGAGGTTGAACTTCTGCCCATGGCGCAATCCGAGAACCTTGGGGTGATCCCCTATAGCCCCCTGGGTGGTGGACTGCTTACCGGTAAATATGGTCCGGATCAAAGACCTAATGATGGCCGCCTGGTGGATAATCCGAATTATCAAAAACGCTATGGGCAAGAATGGGTTTACGATGTAGCAGGAGATTTCACGCAGTTTTCTCGTCAACGCGGTTTTGAACCTCCCACGCTCGCCGTAGCTTGGGTCGCATCTCATCCTGCGGTAACTGCCCCGATTATTGGTGCTCGAAACCTGGAACAACTCGAGGGATCATTGAAATCTTTGGAAATTTCAATGGATGCTGCCCTACGGGCTGAGATTTCTGCGTTATCCCCTGAACCACCCCCTGCAACCGATCGATTGGAAGAAAGAGCTTGAAATATTTAGGTCAGTGAACGAGATTTGATCGTTTTTCCGAAGAATTAAAATATAGCAAAAAACCGGCAGCATATGCTGCCGGTTTTTGAGTTCAAGTGATCGAATCCAATTGGATCAGATATTCTTGGATAGCTTTTTCTAGTTTCGAAGGGTGGAAGTCGAAAGGTCCCAAGCCGCCATGGTAAACCACCTTCCCATCTAAACCGATGAGGTACAACCTTGTTGGCCAGGCTGCATAAGCTTTATTAACGGCGTCATCCATCCCATCGACGTAAGTCCGGATACCATATTGCAAAGCGGTTTCGCAACTTCCTGCGATCTTCCTTCGTTCTTCTATTGTTTTTGGATCATAGACATCGGTCGCTGCTTTCGATTTAGATAATTTTAGCGCTAAGCCAAAGGTGCCCTTGCCCAACCACCAACCATCCACCGGATGCGCTTCGCGAATGTAAATGCTGAGAAAGGCAATGTCTTTATGATATTTTTCAAATAAGTTGTGGAGACTGACCGTTCCTTTAACGTAGGGTGGTCAAGTGAAACTACCAAAGATGAGTGCTACTGGTTTCTTTCCTCTGAAATCTGACAGCTTAATTAAATTCTCACCATTTGAATCCTCAAGCTCAAAATCTGGAGCCATTTGACCCACCTTGGGCGCTTGTGCATCGTGTTTCTTTTGCCAGGATGTTGCTTCGTTTCGGTTTTTGATGGTTGCATTCATTTCATTACTCCTAGTGCAATTGGTCGAGCAGTATACACCAGGCTGAATTCCTCGGTATGTTGCATTTTCATAATAATTGCGACAGATAAAAAAACATCAATGGGCGGTTTTATTTGAGTTTTCTTCCTCTGGATTCCTTTTGACAAATGCAATTGCAGCACTCAGATGTGCTCCGGCAAATAGAATTAGACTTAGTAGATAAATCCAAAATAGCAAGGCGACAATTGCCCCTAGTGAGCCATATACCAAATTGTAATTAGATAATCCACTTTCGAGGAACCAGGTGAGACCAGTGGTTACGATTGAGATCCCAATGGATCCAAATAAAGCTCCCCAAGCGGCTTCCCTCCAACGCACCCTTGTACGCGGCAGCCACCGATAAAGCACTAATAGTGTTGAAAATAAAAGCAATCCAATCATCATCTCGGTAAAATTTAGTGTTGATGAGGCTTTTTCTGCTGCTTCGTTAATATCTTTGGGAAGAAAACGTGCGATAGTGTTGAAAACAAACAAAGAGATCAAACCCCCTAACATGGTAGCCAACATCACAAATGATACTAACTTCATTTTGAAGAAATTTCGTGCTCTTGTGTTGGGCCATGCTCGATTGATATTGCGGGTCAACACGGTAAAAGCGCCCATTGCTGACCAGGCCAAACCGATCAAACCGATGATCCCCACAGAGCCACGGGTGCGGAATACTTGCTCGATATTTTCTTCAATCAACTCGTATGAAAAGGGGAAAGCTTGTAGTAACACTTCTAAAACTTGTTCTTGTGTTAGTGTGTTTTCCAATACAGAACTAACGATCACCACCGCCACCAGCAGTAGTGGAAACAGTGAAAAGAAGCCGTAATAAGCCATGCTCGAAGCAGCTTCAGCAGCGCGTTCTTCATTGATGCGTTGAGCCGTGCGCTGCAAGATATCGATTGAGTAACCGGTAGCACGGTTTATATGCTCGAAAATATTATTCATTTTGGGCTTTTTATTGGATTTTCGCTGAGATATCTCGGCCGTGTTGACATTTGGTGATTTCTCTTTAGAAATTGGCAGCCGATTGTCTGACCGCACTCTCTTGAAAATTGATGAATTGTCAACACTACTTAGTTTTTCAAAGATCCACAATGGCGAACGTTTTCGATTTTTATTTTCCAGATTTAGAAAACGATGGGCAACGCTGAGTACAAATTAGATGCGTTGCCCATCATTCCATTTTAGATAAATCTCTATATGCGGGCTTTTATTCTGTTTTTTCTTCCCGATCACGTTTCCAATTTGGTGCAGACCGTTTTAGCTGATCCACGGAGGCCCGGTTAGTTTTGCGACAGCGTGGGCAGCGCACATCATAATGTTGTAAATCCTCGTCGGTGACCAAATCCAACGCGGCATAGATGGCATCCTGACTTAGTGCAATTGGCATTTGACACTTAAAACAACGGATTTGCATCTTGAACCTCGCTTTCTGTTTTTTGAAAATTTATTTACGGCATTCTCGCCATTTTGCAAGTATATCATGCCCTTTAGGTATATCATGCCCTTTGGGTATATCATGCCCATCGGGTATATCATGCCACCCATAAACGGACTGTGTGATCGGTTGGCAATTGATCAGGGCGATTATATATTCCATATTTTGTCTCCCCTCGGCTGCGCTGGATGCTGCGGCAAAAGCCTCAGTATGACAGTTGCGCGGGTCTAGTGCTAACTGCAATCGCCCTACGGCAATTTATGCTTTGAAAATTATATTCGGGAAAAAGGATATAATTATGCAATGACTAATTTTTACACTCGTACTGGAGATGATGGCACCACTGGCCTTCTGGGTGAAGGGCGTGCTCGCAAAGATGCTCCGCGCCTGGAAGCTGTCGGCACCCTGGATGAAGCCAACGCAGCCTTAGGCATGGCTCGCGCTTCTTGTCAGGCTTCTCAGAGCACCGAAATTTTACTCACAACTCAACGTGATCTTTACAGTCTGATGGCTGAAGTTGCTGCCACACCTGAAAATGCTGCTCGTTTCCGCACCATCGATGCAGATCGCGTTTCCTGGATTGAAGAACAGATCTCAGTTATTGAAGATCAGGTGGAACCTACGAATGAGTTTATCGTGCCAGGTGATACTCCTGCAGGCGCGGCTCTCGATCTGGCTCGAACCGTCGTCCGACGTGCTGAGCGGCGCGTCACGGGCCTTTACCTGGATGGCGAAATCGAAAATCCTAAATTATTGCATTACCTCAACCGGCTTTCTTCTCTTTGTTTTGTGCTCGAACTTTTCGAGAACCAGAGGGCGGGCAAAGATAAACCCACAAAGGCAAAAGGCTAGGTAATCCCATCGAATGACAGGAACATTCATCAACGTAGCAACGGTGCTCATCGGTGGCACACTGGGCTTGCTTTTCGGTTCGCGCCTTCCCGCACGTGTACGCGAGACAGTGATCATGGGCTTAGGTCTATTCACTGCCGGGATAGGCATCCAAATGTTTTTAGAAACCCAAAATCCCCTGATTGTATTGGGTAGCCTGCTGGTCGGTGGAATTTTGGGTGAGTGGTGGAAAATCGAAACTGGATTGAAAAACCTGGGGGCGTTTTTAGAGCGAAAATTTACCAGTGTGGAAAACAACTTTACTGAAATTGATCTATCAAAAACTGAGGTAAACTCATCATCCCAAACTGGCAGCAATTTCGTGCGCGGTTTTCTGACAGCTTCTCTGGTGTTCTGCGTTGGCCCCATGACGATCCTGGGTTCGATCCAAGATGGCCTCACCGGCGATTACAGCCTGCTGGCGATCAAATCGGTTCTGGATGGGTTTGCAGCCCTGGCTTTTGCTTCTACCTTGGGGGTGGGCGTGCTTTTCTCGGCGCTGACGGTGCTGGTCTTTCAAGGAGGGTTGAGTTTACTGGCGACGCAGGCCCAATCTTTTTTGACTGAGCCGATGATGAGTGAGATGACCGCCGTGGGAGGATTGCTTCTTTTGGGATTGTCGATTAGCAGTCTTTTAGAGATCCGCCCCATTCGAACAGGAAATTTTTTGCCGGCATTAGGGGTGGCACCGTTAATTGTGGGGATACTCGTTTATTTTGGGATTGGATAAAGAAAAAGACGCATCCATTTAGATGCGTCTGTAAAGCTCGATAAATTAGATTTTTCCCAAATTGGTTTATTGGTTACTTTGACCTAGGGCAGCTTCAATGTAAACCTGGAATTCTTCGTAAGGTATATTTCCTCGTACTAAGGTCCCGTTGATTAAGAAACTTGGGGTAGAATTGATCGCCGCTGCCCGTGCATCATTGCCATCTTGAAGCATCCGGTCGCGATTGTCACCATTGTTTAGGCAATCGTTGAACTGGCTCACATCTAATCCCAGTGATTCGGCAAATGCCTCCAGGTAATTGTCAATATAGGTTACGCCGCCATAAAATAAGATGCTTTGATTAGCATAAATTATATCGTGGTATTCCCAATATTTTCCTTGATCAGCTGCACAATAAGCTGCCTCAGCAGCCAATTGTGTGGTGGGGTTATTGAGAACGTTCCCCGCACTGCGAGATATGAAATAGACCTGCCCCGTGGCAACATAATCTTCAGCGATTCGTTCGCCTGTGCCTTGGGCAAAATCGGCACAGTGCCCACAACCGAAGTCAGAAAATTCTTCAATGATTACAGGGGCATTGGGATCCCCCATCCGGTTGTCATTTGCCATTGGGCGAGGATTGAGTTCCGGTTGAACGAATTCCCCTACAGTTTGTAAACTACGCATCACAGTAGGTATCATAATTATTGCGATGGCAATTAAGGCAATACCTGCAACGATCATAATAGAAACCATGCGTTGCTGTTGTTTTCGCTTGCGGCGGCGTTCGCGAATGATATCTCGCTGGGTCATATCTCTTCCTCCGATAATTTCGACAAAGTAACCCGAATTTTGCCACGGGCAGAGACCTTTGTCTAGCAAAATATAAAAGAAACCGCCAAACTCTAAGCGGTTTCTCATGCTAAACGTTGATTTAAAGAAAATGATAATATACTAAGCTGAAATCTGTTTTTTAGCCCAGTTGATATAAAAAGCAATCACTTCTTCTTTTTCAGGTTCGTTGTGAGTTTCGTGCAGGTACCCATCCCAAATTTTGAGCGTACATAAATCCCCCGCCAGTATTGAGAATTCCTGACTAGCTTGAGCAGATGTGAGTGAATCGTCACTTCCATGAGCCAGTAATAAAGGAAGATTTAATTGGGTTGCGTGGTCTAAAGCCCAGTAGCCAGCCCCATAAAATTCAACGAATAACCTGGCACTGGCTTGATCGTGCACCAGTGGATCTTTTTGATAGGCTTCAATCACCTTTGGATCGCGGGATAAACCGTTTACATCCAACTCATTATTTTGGACAAAACTGGGCATAAAAAAGTTCATTATCCGTGCTAACAATACTTGGATTGCTGGAGGTTCGAAGCCCAATTTGATCCATGGAGAAGTGCAGATCACGCCCGTAAGTTCGGGGTTGCGGCGCAAGGCATAATTGAGTACTAAACTACCGCCCATACTGTGCCCGTAGAGGAATACAGGCATCTGTGGATATTTTTCTTGAGTAACTGCTAATGCTGTGGCAATATCATCAAGCAGCGTTTCATAATCAGGGATATGCCCGCGTCTGCCTGGTGATTTCCCGTGGCCACGGTGATCGAAAGCCAGCATGGCAAACCCAGCTTGGTTGAAGGCATTAGCAACATGATGATATCGGCTGCTGTGTTCGCCTAATCCATGCACAAGGCAAACTGCTGCGCGGGGTGGTTCATCTATATCCCAAATTTGTGCAAAAAGGTTGAGACTATCTTTTGTCAGGAGTGTAAATTCTTGGTGACCCATATGCCCTCTTTTGAAATTACGTAGGTTGAATATTTAATCGAGGTATGCTTCGTAAACTGGATATATTTCACCTGTACGGCGAAATCCGGCTTTATTATAAAGTGCCAAAGACGCTTCGTTGTCTAATTGGGTATTTACACTAATTTTCAAAGCCCCTCGGCGGTAGAATTGCACGAGCAAATCTCGCAAGAGTGCGTAGCCAACGCCTTCCCCTTGTACCCGCGGGTGGACAGCCAGCCTGGCTAAATGTCCACCTCCAGAACCCGCGGTACTGATCTGGTAACCGATGATGCCTTCTTCATCTTCGGCCACTGTCGCCACTGCAGCTTGCCGAAAGGCAATTTCTAGCATATCCATTGATTGCTGCCAAATTGGGCTAAATGCGACCTTATCAAGTTCTTTGACTAAAGCTAAATCTTCAAAATTCATCCACCGCAGGAGACAATCCGGAACGGTAAATTCCGGAGGAAGTTTCTGATTTTCCCAAGTCAGCATGGCTACGCTGTGGGTTTGGCTAAACTTTGCCGATACCAACTGTTGGCTGAACCAGCTTTGAAGTGAGATAGCTGCTACAGTGATCCCCCAAAGATATTCATGGGCCGCGGGCCATAAAACTTCCCAGGCCTCTGCAACCGTTATTTCTGATGCTATCGCAAAGAGACGTACCCAGGCGGCTTCGGGTGGGTCTGGCGGGCAAGCCAGTGCGGCCAGGATATGTCCATCGCGTTCTGCAATCAAATAAGGTTGGTAGCCAATCCAATCCAATGGAGGACGCCAATCGAGATGGCGGTGGACCCAGGAACCAAAATGGATTAAATTCGCCAGCTGATTCCGGTCTTTCTCCTGAGCTAATCTTACAGATACGCGATTACGAGTTGTCGTTACGACCATCGGTTAACTCTGTAGATTGTTTATGGAGTAATTGCATTGGGATTCCCAAAAGACGCTTCAAGAAAACGTTGTTTCAAGGTGGGTTTTTCGATATTGTTTACACCTGCGTGCATTGTTGCAACCGCTTGTAATTGACGCCCGGTGCGAAGTTGTATTGCCGATATGGATTGCATCACTGAGACATGTAAATCTTTTTCCCCGATCTCTTTGAGTATTTCAGCGGATTTCCAATAAGCTTGTTCAGCTTCATCTAAGCGATTCAGTGCTTCTAAGGCCGCGGCTTGGTTGCCGAGCGCCATTGCTTGACGTTGGCGGTCACTTGCTTGTAGAAAAATGGTTTCTGTACCTTCTAATATCGCCAGGGCGCGTTCTTTATCGCCGGTTTGCAATAAGGCAACACTGCAATTGTTTGCCATCTCGGCGGCCATTAGTAAATCGTTGGCAGATAAATAGCTTTGTCTCGCTGCCTCAAAGGATTGAGCTGCCGTTGCATAATTCCCAGCCTGATACGCAGATTTAGCTTCTTTGGCAATTTCTTTGGGTGATAAGACCTCGTTCATGCGAGTGATTTCACTTAAAGGGTTATTTCTAAGAGACCTTCAGCCACACCCCGCAGCCGATCTACTGACATCTCACTTAAACGTTGGGCTAATTCCAGGTAAGGTAAATTGATTGGTTTGCTGATAAATTGCTGCATCTCGAGGGGTAACTCTGAAAAATCTTCCAGGGCTTTTTTATGAATAGCCCACCTTCCAACAGGTCCGGTGCTGTCTCGGAAATCTCGCAGAGATACATGTAATGCGACCGTCAGAACTTCTAGTTCGGGTAAGGGAACCGGCGTGTTGCCCATTTCATAATCCGCTAGTTTTTGCTGGTCGATTTCGGAAGCCCGGGCCAGTTCTTCGAGCGAAATTTCGGCTTCGATGCGAGCTTTTCTCAACATAATGCCGATAATACGATGACGTAATGGCAGTAGATTCTCTAACTTATTGACGGCAACATTCTCTTGGGTTTCCAATAGAATTGTTTCACGGCCCAAGAAATGATCAACAGGGATATCCAGGTAAAAGGCTAAAACTTCGAGTTCAGGTAGAGAAATGGCTTCTTGGCCTTGTTCAAAGGCTTGATAGTTAGATAAGCTCAATCCCATGGCTTTAGCACAATCTTCTTCTTTCTTTCCAGTTGCTATTCGTGCTTCCTGGATGGTTTCTCCTATTTTTTTTGCCCGAATTTGAAATGAACTCGGATCGACCATAACTTTGCTCCAAACCGATGAAAATATTTAACGATGTCTAACCAGCTTTATCAATGCTTGTTGATCCCAATGAGATCAGCAAGCATTATAGCATGTACAATTATCGACGAGATCTTCGCCGTTGATTTTGTTGTCCCATTGCGGCGGCAATTTGAGAACTGAATACATCCGCGCCAAGTTTGAATCCAGATGCTTCTAAACGGTCAATGAACATAGGTCGGATGCCTGTAGGTTTGAGTTCACCCATAATTTGGCCATCTTCCCCAACCCCGGTTTGTTCAAAGCGGAAGATATCTGTCATCACGATGGTATTGCCTTCCATCCCCGCAACCTCGGTCACATGCGTAATCTTACGAGAGCCATCTTTTAAGCGAGATTGTTGCACGATCAAATCTACAGCTGAGGCGATTTGCTCGCGAATCACACCTAAGGGCATATCCAAACCCGACATAAGCGATAGCGTTTCGAGCCTCGAAAGCGCATCCCGCGGTGCATTGGCGTGGACGGTGGTCAATGATCCATCATGCCCAGTATTCATTGCCTGAAGCATATCCAGCGCTTCGCCGCCGCGGCACTCGCCCACAACAATTCGATCCGGGCGCATACGCAGAGAATTGCGTACAAGATCTCGGATGGTTACTTGACCAGAGCCATCAATATTAGGGGCTTTGGTTTCCATACGAACTACGTGGTCCTGATGGAGTTGAAGCTCGGCTGCGTCCTCAATGGTAACGATACGCTCATCTTCAGGAATAAACCCTGAGAGAATATTGAGGGTTGTAGTTTTGCCTGAACCGGTGCCGCCAGAAATTACAATATTTAGACGGCTAACTACACAGGCCCTCACAAATTCTGCCATTTTCGCCGTAATGGAGCCGAATTCGATTAATTGTTGGATTGTTAGCTTTTCGGTGAAAAATTTGCGGATGGTTATATTTGGCCCGTCGATGGCTACGGGGGGAATTACAGCATTTACACGTGACCCATCAGGTAGACGAGCATCTACTGTGGGGGTATCCACATCAATCCGTCGACCCAATGGCAGAATAATCCGTTCGATGATTCGTAATACATGCTCATCGTCTTCAAATTTTACATTGGTGAGGGTAAGCTTTCCTTTGCGTTCAGTATAAACTTGTTGGGGGCCGTTTACCATCACTTCTGTGATATCGGGATCATCCAATAAAGGTTGGATCGGGCCGTAGCCCAATAAATCATCGAGCACGTCTCGGTAGATTTGCTGGCGGAGAGTGTCAGCCATACGAAGCTGCGTTTGTTCGTAGACTTGATCCAGTTTTTGAATGATAAATTCGCGTCGCCGATGCATTGGCGGCGGATTTGACTCTAACTCTCGAGTAAGACTATTAACCAGATAGATCCTAACTTTTTCTAGATCTGGAGTCTTTTGTCGAGAAGAGTTTTGCTGGGAGGGCATTGTCATGCATCACCACCACTCAGCTCCGAGAATACGGTATTTTCTTCATCAGGAACAACCCATATCACATGATCGCGATTGATGAGTATAAACTCTGACTCGCGAACTTTCTCCCCCTCTAAATTAAAAATCTTGGCATTTGTCACCGCCAGGAATTGTTCGCCTCGATTAAGTTCGTCTTTGACCCTTTCGTTTATGCGGACATGCATATTTCCTTGAATCCGGCTGACAAGGGTCTGAATAATGGATGGAACAGCGTCTTTGGTGATTACATCGGTGAAAAACTTGCCTTTATCATCGTACCGGATATTCATTCGATTTCTCCTGGATTAAGATTATAGAATTCGGTATCACTAATTACAAATCTAAACGGGGCATCGAGTAACCCAAACCCGCCCGCGTAACAATATGTTCTGGACTTTTAGGTTTCTGTTCAAGTTTTTGGCGCAATCTTGAAATGCTTACCCACAAGATTTCTTTATCATCTCGGTATTCAGCACCCCAGACATTTTCTAGAAGTTCTTCAGAGGTCATCACCCGTCCCAAATTCTGGGCGAATTGTAAAAGCAAACGATATTCAGTCGCGGATAAGAAGATGATAACATCATCGACGAAAACTTCCGCTCGAGCGAAATCTATCCGTAAATCCCCATGGGTGAAGGTAGATTGTTGAAAAGAACCACCCGAAAGTTGGGCACGGCGCAGTACAGCTCGAACTCTGGCGAGTAATTCAGTTGCAGAATAAGGTTTGACAATATAATCATCAGCTCCAACATCCAGGCCTTTAACTCGATCTTGCTCATCACCCTTTGCAGTAACCATAACGATGGGTACATTAGAGAATTCTCGTATGCGGGCGCAGGCATCAAAACCAGATAAAACTGGCATCATCACATCCAGTAATACTAAATCGGGTTGATGTTTATCTACTGCGTCAACAGCTTCTTGACCATTACTGGCTTTAATCACCTGGTAGCCTTCACTTACCAGATTGGCCTCCATTAATCGTACATACCGCGGCTCATCATCGACAATTAAAATTTGAGATGTCATGGTTTCTCCTCATCATTTTGTGCTGGCTGCACTCGAGGCAGCAATATTTGAATTGTAGTTCCTTTACCAAGCTCTGATTCTGCAATTATTTCCCCACGGTGACTATGAATAATTTCCTGGCAAATATACAATCCAAGACCGGTTCCACGCTCTGGGCCGCTATCCTGCGATACTCGGTAAAAACGTTTGAAGATATTTTTTAAATGTTTTTGTGAAATACCTGGGCCTGTATCTTTTACGTATATCTCTGCGTTATCTTTCTTCCAAATCAAACCGATGGTTACATCCGAACCCGTTGCATATTTTGCAGCATTTGTTAATAAATTGTCGAAAACTTGTGTTAGCCGAATTGGATCTCCCCAAACTCTATTTTGTGTTGGGGTGAAATCTAGTTTAATGTTTAGAGCATAGTTGCGGGCTTTTGCCCGTTGGATTGTATCCACTAATAATGCTTCAATACGAATGGGTTGAAAGTCCATTTTAAGGGTACCAGACTGTAAGCGAGATGAATCCAACAAATTGTCGATCAAAGCTGCAAGCCGGTCGGCTTCTTCGTCAATGATGGTTAGAAATTCTCTACGGGTAGCCTGATCCCATTCTATATCGTCCCGAAGCAAAGATGTTGCGTATCCTTTGATAAACCCAAGTGGAGAGCGCAGATCATGTGAAACGGTGGCGACAAAATCTTCCTGAAGCCGGTCAAAACGATGTTCCGCTTCTAGTTTGACAACTTGTTCAATCAGATTTTGCCGTTCTAATAGCTGGGTTACGTTTTCGGCGATCAGCCCGGCTAGATTGATTTGTTCTTGGTGGTATGTAGGCCCACCAAATCGAATAAAAACCAATGCACCCACCAACGTATCGTTGATTTCAAGCGGTAACCCCAAGTAGTATCGCAGGCGGAGACGATCAAGCATGCGATCTTTTAATTTTTCGCCAATTTCCTCTTTACGAGAGATAATTTCTTTGGTCTGAAGAACTTCGTTTGCGACAGCCTCTCCCCAAGCCATGTCTGCTTCGGCTGAACGGCCTCTCCCAACCGAACGCGCATAAGTGGGTTCAAGGTTTTGCTGCTCACGAATTTGGTAAATAACAATATTATCAAAAATAAAGACCGGTCGAGAAAACCGAATAATCTCCTGGAGAGCGGTAGTGGTATCAGCTGCTTGTAAAACTACTCGGCTGATACCATAGATTGCTCTCAATTCTTCGACGCCAAGAGCGTTGATGTTTTTTAGATCAATTGCCATAATTGGTGAGTTGAAATTTTCTTTTTTTTCTTATAAAAAATAGGAATACCCAAATTATATTTAAGGGTTTTGTGCCAGTCTGTTAAGGGCTTATCCAATAATCAAGAATTCTCGCTTGGATACAACCTAAATTGTAGTTGCCATTGACTTTGTTTTAATTATCTTTCTTCGACTGGCAACTTGAACTCGAAATATGAACCTTCGCCCACTTTGGAACGCACCACAAAATCAGAACCATGGGCGGCCAGGATCTGCTGTGCCATCGCTAAGCCCATACCGGTTCCTTCGTATCGACGAGTAGCAGAGCCATCTAATTGGTGAAATGGTTCGAATATCTCTTTGATTTTATCCTGGGATATACCGATACCAGTATCATAAACATATATAGTAACGAGTTGGCTTTCAACCTTGGCGCCCAGTTGAACTCTTCCGCCGGAAGCAGTGAATTTTATAGCATTATCCAATAATTGCGAAAGGACCCAAGATAATTTCTGAGCGTCTGCTTTCACATTTGGAAGCATCTCCGGAAAATCAGTGTTTAAGGAAATGTTTTCCTTTTCACATTTCGCCAAATACTCCATAAGAATTGCGTCGAATATATCTGGCAAGTATACAGCTGCCAACTGGAGTGTTAAATCTCCTCTGGCAACCAAAGAGAATTCGATTAGATTTTCTATCAGGCGCTCAAGACGTTCTTCCGAACGCTGCATGACCGAAATCGCATCTGCTTGATGCTCATTGAGGGGGCCCAACCCATCGTCGATCATTAATTCAATATAACCACGAATATGGGTTAAAGGGGTGCGCAACTCATGCGAAATATTGGCGATAAAATTCGACTTGAGCTGGTTCAGTTCTGTTAATCGATTGAGAGCTTGTTCAAGCTCTATCGTGCGCTCGCGTACCCGGTTTTCTAAATCGCGATTGGCTGTTTGCAAGGCGTTTTGTAGTTGTAGAATTTGTTCGGTAACTACCTGATCAAGAGTTTCCCGCTCAATCAAGCCAAGCTCTAGCAGGGCCTGCCCAATCAGGCGGGGTTTACCCTGCATCCCCTGCTGTTTTTGATAATCAAGTGCTTGTTGAAGCCCAGTGCTATCCAATTTCCCTTTTTCTATTAAAAATCACCTAAGCGAGGAACTAACATCTCAGGTGTTATCGGAACATCTAAATCTAAGGATAACGGGGCTGTATGGAGTTTACGTTCGGCAAGGATAGCTGCGAAAGCCAGATTAGCGCCGCAGTAGGGGCAATCTCGAACTTGGGGATCGATATTTTGGTTACAGCTTGGGCAAGGAAGATATTCAGCCATTTTAGAAAAAACTTAACGGAAATTTGCTTAATTAGAAGAAAATTGATGTTAATTGGATAACGAGTATCCTTATCATATCCTTACTTTCATCTAGGCGCAAGTGTTAGCTAAACCGAAACGATCTGGTTGAAGTTTTGATGATCAAACTAGTTTTTAATATCGTTGTTAAGTGATTGTAAGGTTATATTGCAAAATCTTGGGGCATAATTAGTCTAGCTAGGTAGTGTTGGCTTTACATCTATTTCTGAGAGAAACAACGACGATTTCTACAAAGCCATTTTTTAGAGAGAAATTGCTAAATGTCAACACAACCTAGCTAGGAGACTGATGAATGCTTTGTAATGAAAACCAAGTAAAAATTATCATTGTTGGTAATAATCAATTATTGCCAGATTTTCTGGAATCTATGCTGGATCCCCGGAAATTTTTATTAGAGACGATAAATTCATCCCCGAAAGCAATTGCCAATATTCGGAAAGCATCCCCTGATGTTTTTCTGGTTGATGATACGAATTCTGATCAAGACGTTTTGAGTATTTGCGAGAATATTCGCAACTATAGTGGCATGCCGATCTTGGTTTTGGCTGCTGACCAGAAACCTGGATTGGTGGAGCGGGTTCTTGATGCCGGGGCGGACGATTTTTTGGTAAAACCAGTATCCGGTGGTATCTTGGTAGCCCATATAAAAACGCTTGCCCGTCGTGCTCGTGCAGAAAAAGAAGCAGCTTTATCGATTGTGAATGGGGACAAAGATGAATCAAATAAGATTGGATTGCTTTCCTACTAAAAGAATAATTAAAGCACTTTGGCATAATTAAACCGCCCCAAATTTAGGATGGTTTTTGGTTCTATGCTAGTAATTGAAAGAGAAGACTTCAACTGGGCGTTGCGATACCTAAGTCAGACATTCAAAGATAAATATTCGCGGTAAAATACGCATTGTTGAAAAACAATCTATCCTCGGAGGAAGAAGTGAATACTCCTGCAGAAACTCTATTAGATGAAAATTATCCCCCAAATGCAGCGCTTAAGAGATTTCAAGAAAATGATCGTGTGCGTAATGTGCGCCTGATGGTTGCGGGTGATTGTTGCCCTGTTTGCACTGCCAACGAGGGAACTTATGAGAAAAATGAAGCACCAGCTTTGCCTATAGAAGGCTGCTCGCATCCGAAAGGATGTCGTTGTTTCTATGAACCCCTGCTAACTGCAATTTATCCATAATAAACAAAATTCCAGAATGCAATCGAGGGACAATTACATTTTTGTCCCTCGATTGATTTTAAGGTGCTGCTTTCTATCTGTAATCGCTATCCATATACTTTTGCGCAAATTTCATCGCTTCCTCCCGAGATTTTATCTCTCCCTCTGCTTGTGACTTCGCGAATCGCCTCCAATATTTGACCGATGATCGGCCCCGGTTTTAAATCCAAATTATGGATCAAATCGTGTCCTGAGATCAATGCTGGTGGATGAACCTGTTCTTTGGGTCGTTCCCACCAGGCTTCAAGGAGGGTGCGTACCGTATCTACTTGCTGCTCCCAACGTTCAGGGGATAAGGTATTCCCGTAGGTGGCCCAGACATCTGCTAATGACAAAAGGCAGATATCTACCCCAGCCTCTCCTGTATCGCGGAAGAAACGATAGATTGCCCGCTTCGACGGTCCTCCCTCAGTATGAGAAAGGAAAGAAGGCCGCATATGGTGCCGGACAATAGTTGCCAGCCGGTCTGTTTCGATTTTGCTGAGGTGAAAAGCCTCGGCTCTCTTGGTGATGATCTCAGCCCCAATTTCATCGTGGGTGAAATATCGGATACGCCCACCCTCTTCAACGCTGCGGGTCAGGGGTTTGGCAATATCGTGGTAAAGTGCGGCAAAAAAGAGCAATGATCGTAAAGGTCGCTCAGGAACCAGCTCTGTTTGTAAGTGCTCTTTAATTTGGTTCCGATAGCGGCCTAATTTCATACTCATGACACCCAGCATCAAATTACCGGATGAATCTGGATCGTGAGTGGACCCTAACATATTGGAGATTCCTTCTCAGCACGCGCAGCGTATCCAGTGTATGGTTCCAGACATCCTTGATGTGAGGGGAAGATTGGGTGATCCCGACCAGCGCAGGTAGTTCAGGGAAAACATAAGGTAGACCACCCAATATTTCTAGCGCTCGAATGGAAGTGTGGGGTTGTTTGCCGCCCAAGATACGCAGTAATTCGTCCCGCTGCCGTTCTGTAGAAATATCCGCTAACCCAGGAACGGCGGAACGCATTAACTGACGCGTTTCTGCTTGAATATGAAGCCCCATTTCCGCAGAAAGACGAATGGCTCGCAATACTCGCACCGGATCGTCGGATAAGGCGCTGGGAGTGCAGGCTTTCAGGCGTTTGGCGTGTAAATCTGCGGCCCCTCCTAAAGGGTCGAGTAATTCCTGCGGAGATCGGATATCCAAGGCTATGGCATTGATCGTAAAGTCTCGGTCGCGCAGGTCGCTCTCTAAATTATCCCCGCGGTAAGCGGCAAAATCAAGCACATTGCGAATCCCCAGATCATCCGAAAAAATCACACGGGCGGTTTGTCGTTCAACATCTAACGGGAAGTAAGCGGCATCCAGATGATTGGCAATTTGACGGCCGATTTCCAATGCGTTTCCGGCTAGCGCAAAATCATAATCGTGAATTGGTCGCGAGCGCAGTAAATCGCGAACTGCGCCCCCGACCAAATACAAAGAGATATCAGGGGGCAGGGCCTCACAAACGCGCTTTAAAACCGGGGATAAAGTTAAAGGAACAGACATCGGAACAAAAATAATCTCGGGCGTCTCTTTGGGCCGGGCGGCTTTTGCAGCCTGAATGGCTTGCTCGGGTGTGCCACCCTGACCAACAATTTTACCGCGCAGCTGAGCGATCCAACGCCCAGCGTACAGGGATGAGTTTTTTCCTCAATGGTCAGTATCCCGTCGCAAGTTCCCCTCCGTGGCTTCTGGGCCTCAGTCAGGTGGCTGAAATTTCTCCACATTGACGGTACCAATGAATGGTAAATCCCGGTAATATTCGTCAAGGTCCAGGCCATACCCAAAAACGAATTTGTCCGGAATCACAAATCCGCAATAATCGATGTGCACATCTGCTTCACGGCGTTCGGCTTTATCAAGGAGTGTGCAAATTTTTAGGCTGGTAGGCTTGCGTACCGAGAGAAGTTCCAACACGGACGAAAGCGTGTGGCCACTGTCAACAATATCTTCAACCAGCAGTACATTGCGATTGTGGATATCATCCTTGAGATCCATATTCAGACGGACCTGGCCGCTCGTTTGGCGAGCACCGACGCCGTAGGATGAGATCGCCATAAAATCGATGGTGTGCGGAATGTTGATTTGGCGCATTAAGTCAGTGAGAAAAAGCACGCCGCCTCGCAAAATGCAGATCAGGTGCAGGTCTTGACCTTGGTAATCGCGGCTGATTTCTGCACCTAATTCAACGATGCGGGCTTGCAGAGTGGTCGCGTCGATCAGGGTTTCATCGAGAAAGTTGTGATAATCTTGCATAGATATCTCTTCATAGGTATCCAGAAATTACTTTGGAGGTGGCTTTATCGGGGTACTTCGTGATGCTCTCGACAGCGGGCTTCGTATAGCTCAGATGCGCCCACAATTACAACCGGGTCATCGTATCGGGCTGGTCGGCCATCGACCAGCCGTTGGGTGCGAGATGCTTCTTCACCACAGATGACACAAATCGCGTGCAGTTTGCTGACTTTTTCGGCCTGTGACATCAGGATTGGCATGGGACCAAAAGGTTCGCCACGGAAATCCATATCGAGACCAGCCGCAATCACACGAATACCGCGATCGGCTAATTCTTGGGTGATAGAGACAACTTCGGGATCGAAGAATTGAGCTTCATCAATGGCAATCACGGTGGTATCGTTGTTCAAATGCTCTAGAACATCAGCCGCTTTTGCGATCGGTAATGCCGCGAAATTGGCACCCGCATGCGAGGTGACTTTTTCCTCGGCATAGCGGTTGTCGATCGTCGGTTTAAAAACTTGCACTTTCTGTTTGGCAATGGTGGCCCGGCGCAGGCGGCGGATCAGTTCCTCGGTTTTACCGCAGAACATGGAGCCGGTGATAACCTCAATAGAGCCAGTATGATGGATCATAAAAAAACACCTTGGATTGTGGATTGGATGTCAGTACATCCGAGTTCCGATTCTATCACAGGTAGCGGGGCGGTTGACAAGTTGTATCAAAGAAGGTATAAGCTTCATCAATGAATTTTGAAGGCATATCTTGGTGAAAATCTTATCGGTTAGTGATACTGTAATCCCATTCATTTATTCAGAGCGCCTTGGCGATAAATTCGCCGATATTGATCTTGTAATTGCTTGTGGGGATTTACCTTTTTATTATCAGGAATACATCATCAGCGTACTCAATGTGCCTTTGTACTTTGTACATGGAAACCATGACCCCAAAGTCGAGTATAGTGATCATGGCGAGTGCACTTATCCGCATGGGGGAATCAATTTACATCGGAAAATGATAAGCCAAGATGGGGTTCTCATAGCGGGGGTTCAAGGGAGTATCCGGTATAGCAGTAGCAGCAACTATCAATATAGCCAAATCCAGATGTGGCTGCATGTCATTGGTTTGATCCCCGGTTTAATTTGGAATCGAGTAGTTTACGGTCGCTTTCTCGATGTTTTTGCGACCCACGCACCACCGTGGGGAATCCATGACGGGCCTGATTTTCCGCATATTGGAATCAAAGCATTCCGCTGGCTAATCGAGACCTTCCGGCCCAAATATCATTTGCATGGACATATTCATGTCTACAAACCGAATACGATTGTCGAGACAGATTTTGGGGCCACTAAAGTAATCAATACTTATGGTTATAAAGTGACAGAATTAAATGGGGAAGAGATAAAAGGCCAGTAGACTTCTTTTTGGATGGCAGCCACCCAAAAATAGATTTTCTCGCCTCGATTTGAAGGTGATCCTATCCCCCAAGTTTTTAAGTCATCCTAATCCTAACGGCAAATCAGAGTTGGGATGGCGGTCTCTCTTAGAATTTGATCAACCAGGCTACCTTTAACAATCTCCACCACCGGATTGGCTTTATACCCTCCGATTAAAATCAAATCGCAATTTTGCTTTTCAGCTGTCCGCAAAATGGTTTCGACCACTTCACTTTCCTCAATGATGTAATCAATTGATGCATCTGACGAAGCCAGATATTCTTTGGCCTTGGCCTGAACGGATTCAGCATCAACATCATTATTACCAATGGTCAGCACGCTGATGGGAATTCGCCAGCAGCTGGCTAAATAGGCTGCGATGAATAGAGCTTCATCGGCTTTGGGGCTGCTGTTGTAAGCCAATAATGCCTTCTGGATAGGAGATGCTGTTGTCGGAACTGCTAGTATTGGTCTCGAACAACGCCGCACCATGATGCGAAATCCCGAACTCAAACGGGCGAGTAACTGATCAGCGGGAGGATGCGTGAGTTTGCCGATCACTAAATCAGCCCATTGCGCCCGCTCACATATCTTACGCGCGGCAGACCCAACTTCTACCGCGATTTCCCCGTTGATATTGGCATCTGCGCAGCGCCGTTCAAATTCGTTAATAATCTTTTGGGTAGCTGCGCTATTGATTCGTTTGTTATTGGGTACAACATATAAGCCTCGCAGGACAGCATTCTCATTTTGAGCAATGCGGATGCCCTGGTTCAAAGCTTGCCACTCTTTATCATCTTTGCTGATGCCCACCAGGATATTTTGGAAAAGATGATCATCTTTGCGTAGGGGAAGTTGCTGTTCTCGCCATATGCCGGTGGGTGGCCCGGATTCTAAACCATCGGGTGTGACAGCATCCAATATGCGTTCTGTTACCCGCGATACGGTTTGTGAAAGATCACTGGCATATTGTGAAAGCAAATCATCCGCAACGACTTCAGTATCGAACTCCCAGCCAAGATCTTTGATCAAATCTTCCCGATGTTTGGCTAGCCAGATATACATATCTGCTTCAGAACGTTCCGGGAAATAGCGTAATATACCCCTTTCTTCGATAATCTCAACTACTGGAAGATATACGCTATCGTACCAGTGGGCCACTGCTTCTTCGTAAGGGATATCCCGTTCTTCATCAATCCCCATGAAATATTGATGAACAGCAATATGCTCTAGCAAAAGGGGGTAACGCCCTGGTGCCGTCAAGGTGAGATCGCTTTCAGGACGCAGCGTGTTGAGCTTCGTTTTTTCGAGAAATCCAATATGTTCTGCCTTGATAATCAGATCATCAAGATTGAGATCTGGTGTGACTGCAATTTTAGTTTTGACTTCGGTTACATAGGCCTGGATATACGTAGCCCCTAATTCTTTGGCGACAGAGGTGCGGTGGTTGCCATCAAGCACAAAATAAACTTCGCCGATTTGATAAACCTCGATTGGGGGCAGCCCCAGCGGGCCGGTCGCTTCAACCATAACTCTAGCCCACCGATCTTTATCGTTCTCGTGTTGAGGTAGAAAATTGCTGTTGAAATCCGTATAGCGCCCCACACTGCCGACAATGGCACTAATCGGTATATCCTGAAGCTGGCGGCGGCTGCCCTCGATGGCGCGCAGTTTTTGCCGAACTTCTTCATAAGATAGAAGTTCATTGGAGCGGCCAGTCAATCGTGATAGCAAATTTTGCATATCCGCTTTATGACGGGCACTCTGAAAATCAATGATCGCACGTGAATAAGATTCGTTGGTCATATCTATTTATCTTCTAATCCCAAACCCAGTACTCAGTTTTGGGAACGGCGGGAATTTTATCCCCTTCTCTGGTAGAAAACAAGGCTTCAAGATCGATGTTAACATGATCTTTACAAGGTTTGTCAGATACATTCCATCAAGTTAGTTGAATTTCTAGTTCGATTTCATCGCGTAACGGGATGCCATGCATTCCAAATTCTGGGATTGTTGGTTTGATTTTTCGAGATTCATCCAAAGCGTTCGGATAAATAGCAGCAAAATGGAAACCTCGTTTTTGATAGAAACCCAAGGCGTGCAGATTATCATTGGTGGTGATCAACCATAAACGGGAACAGCCAGCTTTGAGAGCGTCGCACATAACCGCATCAATTAGGTTTGTGCCGATCCCAAAATTTTCTTTCAAACTATCCAAAGTAACCAGTTCGCAATCTTTTCCATCAATTCTAAAGGTGACCAGTCCAACTCGCTCGTTATCAGAGAGCGCCACAAATCCATGTAATTCGCAAGCATCATGAATTTTCCCACGGCTGATAATTATGGGTGATCCCCAGTGCTCAGTGAGCAGTTTGGCGATCCAATCTCTATCTTCGGGCATAATTGGGCGAAAACTGATATCCGACATATTCTGAGTATAGCTTATCTTTATCCGTCAACCAACTTTAAATTTGGTAAACTTACAGCAACAACATATACACGGAGTATCCATGCAACCGATCCTGAAAATCAATCTTACAACCTGTCAGACCGAAGAATTTTCAATTCCTGCCGATTGGGAACGCGATTACTTGGGCGGTGCCTCCTTAGCAGCCCGAATCCTATATGATTCGATTACGCCTGATCTCGATCCATTGTCACCCGAAGCGCCATTACTGTTTCTCAACGGTCCCCTTTCGGGGACAGCAGGTCCGGCTGTTGGCCGTTTCGTGATCTGTGGGAAATCGCCAGCCACGGGTTTGTGGGCTGAATCGAATTGTGGCGGCTTTTGGGGACCAGAGCTGCGTAAAGCCGGATATCTGGGTCTTTGGATCACTGGAAAATCCGAAAATCCAACTTACTTGTGGATTGAGAATGGTCAGGTTGAAATTCGGGATGCCGCCCATCTTTGGGGTCAGCACACAGACCAAACCCAGGCCGCGATCATCGCTGAGATTGAAGGTAAAAAACCAAAAGTTGCCGTCATTGGTCCGGCAGGTGAATCCCATATCCCCTTTGCCCTTGTCCTAACGGATCATGGCCGAGTAGCCGGACGTACAGGGATGGGAGCTGTCATGGGAGCCAAAAATCTCAAAGCGGTGGCCGTGCGGGGTAGTGGCAAAATCCCTACAATCGAAGATCAATTTTCAAATCTACGCGCTGACGCTAATCGCGCTTTGCGCGCCGATAATTTTTCCAATACTGCTCGCGAGCTGGGCACTGCGGGTGTCGCTGATTACGCCGATTATCTGGGTGAGATGCCCAAAAAATATTTCCAGGCGGGTACATTCGAAGGCACATATAACGTAACTGGCGCCACCATGACCGAAACCATATTAACAGGCGTGAGCGCCTGCCATGCCTGTGTAATCGCTTGTGGCCGCGTGGTGCAGCTTCCTTCAGAAGAGAGTAAACGCAAAGGTCCCGAGTATGAAACCATTGTTGGTTTTGGGCCTAATTTGTTAATCGATGATTTACCTTTCATCACCCGCATGGGCGAGTTATGTGATCAATTTGGCATGGATGCAATTACTTTGAGCAATACTTTGGGATTGGCATTTACGCTCTATGAGCAGGGTGTGATTACGAACGAAGATACCGATGGTTTAGCCCTCGAATGGGGAGATACTGCTGTTGTTGAGCAGCTTGTAAACCTGACGACTCAACAACAAGGTTTTGGAGCCTGGCTGGCAGAAGGATCTCTTTCGCTGGCGTGCAGGTTTGGCGTTGAAGAAGCTGCGGTGCAAGTCAATGGATTGGAGGTTGCCTACCATGATCCAAGGGGCGCATCTGGAAGCGCGTTGGTGTACGCAACGTCACCGCGCGGCGCCTGCCATAACCAATCGGATTATTTTCTGGCAGATCTTTTTGGGCAAACTGAAGAATCGCTGGGGATGGAATATTTTGAGCGTCAGGCTGGTGCCGAAAAATCTGCGAACGTAGCGATTCACCAAGATTGGCGCACAGTTTTCAATGCCTTGGTCATGTGCATTTTTGCGAATGTGCCGCCAAAATCTGTGTTGGATTTGGTCAACGCCGCAATGGGGCGAAAATATGCCCTCGATGAGTTATTACGAGCTGGGGAGCGCGGCTGGAATCTGAAACGCGTGATCAACAACCGCCTGGGCCTCATCTCTGCGAATGATAAACTCCCTAAAGCATTGCTGGAACCTTTCGCGGAGGGCGGCTCGGCAGGATATGTGATTCCTTTTAATGAGATGCTGCAGGCTTACTACATGGCCCGCGGCTGGGATGCCAAAACAGGCTATCCCACTCAAGAGAAGCTGGATGAGTTAGGCCTGGATTGGGTGGAGGTTGCCCCATGAAATATGTTTCCGTTGCCGAGATGATTGCTATCGAAAAAGAAGCAGATGCCAGTGGACATACCTATGCCCAAATGATGGAACACGCTGGCAAGAGGTTGGCGGATGAAATTCAAAATGCGTATAGTCTAGCTGCTGAGAAAACCGCTCTTGGTTTATTGGGATCAGGGAATAATGGTGGCGATACCCTGGTCGCTTTTTGCTATTTACAGGAATGGGGCTGGCAGACCACTGCTTATATTGTACGACCGCGCCCGAAAAATGATCCGTTGGTGGACCGCTTTCTCAAGGCTGGAGGTACGCTCCTAAAAATTGAAGGTGATCCCGATTGTCAGAAATTGATCTTGGCCCTTGAAAGCCACTCGATATTGCTGGATGGCATCCTTGGAACTGGCATCCGATTGCCATTGCGCAGCCCAATTTCAGATGTGCTCAGTCTCGTCCAGAATCGTCTGCTTGAGATCGAGAACCCGCCCCCGGTGGTTGCCGTTGATTGCCCATCGGGTGTCGATTGCGATAGCGGTGAAGCTGCTCCCGAATGTTTATCGGCTGAAATCACCGTTACGATGGCGGCTGTCAAGGAAGGATTGCTTAAATTCCCAGCCTTCAAACTGGTGGGGAATTTGCGATTGGTAGGTATCGGTCTGCCGGAAGGCTTACCCGCATATACATCTATCGGCCGCGAAGTTATTGATTCTGAGTGGGCGCATCGAGTGATTCCCCCTCGCCTTCTCGACAGTCACAAAGGAGCTTTCGGTACGGTTTTGGTTGTAGGCGGTTCGCTAAATTATAGTGGGGCTGTTCTATTGGCGGGGGAGGCGGCTTTTCGATGTGGGGCTGGTTGGGTGACGCTGGCGGTTCCAGAACCATTGCACGCTGCACTAGCCGGCTCTTTTGTTGAAGCGACTTGGCTGCTGCTGCCTCACAAAGATGGATTTATTGCCGCCGAAGGTGCTGAAATCTTGCGTACCAACCTGGGAAAGCCAACAGCGTTATTGATCGGTCCCGGTTTTGGGATGCAGGACACTTCGCGGGATTTTATTACCCAATTATTTAAGAATAAGTCGCATCTCCCACCCATGGTTGTGGATGCTGATGGGCTCAAGTTGCTGGCGCAAATTTCGGACTGGTGGGGGCAACTTCCAGGCCAGGCTGTGCTCACCCCTCATCCAGGCGAGATGTCCATCCTAACCGGGATTTCGGTGGATGAGATTCAATCCAACCGTATCGGTTTCGCAGAAAAGTTTGCTCAACAATGGGGGCATGTAGTGGTACTGAAGGGTGCTTTCACCGTGATAGCGGCACCCGATGGCCGCACTGCCATCATCCCTGTGGCGACACCCGCATTAGCTCGTGCTGGAACGGGGGATGTGTTGGCTGGTTTAATTGCTGGATTGCGAGCGCAAGGAGTCACGCCGTTCGAAGCGGCTGCAGCCGCAGCCTGGATTCACGCTCAGGCAGGATTGCTCGCCGCTGACATTCTAGGTAGCTCCGCTGCGGTTCTGGCTGGGGATGTTTTGGTTGCCTCGGTTGATGTTTTGGCTGATTTGTAAATTCTTTGGTTAAACACAAAAACCCCTGGTAGTTTCCAGGGGTCTTCTGTTTTTTATGGGTAATTTAGGCTTCGTCGACGGTTTCCTCTACTTCTTCAACCGCTTCATCAGCAGCTTCTTCGATTTCATCGACGGCCTCATCTTGCGCTTTTTGAATATTGGCAATGGCTTCTTCAGCTTTGACCCGTAGGTCTTCAGCATAGGCGCGGGCCTCAGCAGCAGCAGCTTCTGCACGGGCGATGGCGTCTTCAGCAGATGTTGCGGCCATATCTTTTAGCTCAATGCTTTTTTCTGAAATGATCGCGCGGGTTTCTTCACCGGACTGGGGAGCCATCAACAACGCAGTTGCTGCACCGACTAACCCACCCACCAAAATTCCTGCTACGAAGGCACCAAATTCACTAGATTTACTTGACATTATGCACTCTCCTTATCTTTGAATAATAAAATTTATTTGGTAATTAGTTTTTTTTGCGTCCTGGACGAACAATTTTGAAAAACTCAGAAATCCCGGCCATGTACTCGTTGAGTCTGATCACGGGTTCTGATAAGTTATCGCTCAAAAATTGAGTTGTTCCGCGTAGGGTACTAACAGTTTCATTTGTTGATTCAACAATCGGTTTAATCTCATTTTGTAACAGGTTGATTAACCGGGCAAGCTGGATAATCAGAATAACGAGAACCAGCCCAATAACTAGAAACTCTAAGCCCATAAAGATGATAAATACATCCGCGATTTTGGAAGTTGTTTCTACATCTTGTTTGAGCAGTCCAACTGTTACCAGAGCAATAATTGTCAGGAACGCCAGCGCTGCGAGAACAATTCCGATAATTATGGCGCGCTGTTGACGCAATTGCTCGGGCGATGTTCCTGCTTCATAGGTGGTGGGTTCCGATAATAGGGGTGTATCTTTTTCAGTGGGGTTGATCTCGTTTTCCATGATTTGTATTATAGCATAATGCTCGTGAGAAAATGAACAACGGCTTTTGTTTCAATCCGAGAATTTTGTTGTGGCAGAAAGTGTGGGGATGAAAAAATAAGAGTGTTATGTGGCAAAAATGCAGGCATAACACTCTTACAGCATCCGATAATGATTCTGGAGTGACACAGCAAATGGATCAGCTATCAGGTTTTGGCAGCTCTTGAAGGATCGGGGGTGAACCGTATGCCACCTTGAAGGTTCGCAGAGTCATGAAGGTCTGGGTACGTTCTACTCCCGGAACTTTCCGCAGTTTGTAATTTAGAAAATTTGCCAAATGCTCACGATCTTTACATAGCACTTCAACGATAAAATCAAATTCGCCGGAGACCATGATGAGATAGCTAACTTCAGAGAAAGCCGCGATCTCAGCTGCGATCCGCTCGATATCCCCTTCGGAAATGGATACACCAATTAACGCGGGGGCATCGAATCCCATACTGCTGGGGTCAACCAGCCCGACAATATGAAGAGCCTGTTGTTCGATTAATTTTGCGACTCGATTGCGCACCGTTCCTTCGGAGACACCTAACTCTTGCGCAATATCGGTGAAAGGTCTGCGTCCATCAGTTTGTAACGAAGCTAAAATCGAAAGGTCAAGTTTATCCATATTTCCTTCTATGATATTCGTAATATTTCTGGAATTTTACAGGGCATTTCGCAATTTGGCAAGCCCCAGTTGATTTTGCTGTTGAGGCTGATCAATTTCTCTTTAAAAACAAAAAATATTCAAAAGATTTAGTCGTTTGGATGATTTCCCCAATTTTGATTGACAATCTAAAGAAAAAATTCTGATTTATTGATTTGCTGTTATGGGTTCTATAATGGTCTTATCAAGGGTAGGGAAAGAACAAATTAGTTTCCCGTGTAATTCTGTTTGAGTTGACCATTCAGTAAAAGCCCCGTTTGCCTCTTTATCTGAACGCAGGCTAACTGAAATTAGTTCGCTTGCTGTTTTTAGATTTTAATTTTTGGTTATCTGCAATCTGATTACAAAGACCTTCGAAAAGCAGCATTTGATGTTCGACAGCTATCAGCGGATCACTTTCCCAGGGTGGAATACTGCTAACCGTTTGATTGCCATTGAGCAATCTGCCTTGAACCGTAATCCCTCCCATCATATCAATCAGATTGATGGTTGCAGACATGTCGGTAATAATATAGCCTTTCCACCATAAATTCGTGTCTTGCATTGCTGCCCAGAACTCTTTGCTAGGTTTACCATGCTCTAAACCGAATTTCTCAGCCAGCACTAAATTCTGAACTGGATTGTCGGGTGATGGAAATATGGGGATCAATGTTACTCGAGATGTGTTTTTGGCATGGGCAATCAACCAAATACTTTCAAGTTGAGCATCCGGATTTTTGGAAATCATCAGCGCCAATGATCAAAAGGTTAAATTGATGATTATCAGGTATGGAAACACCCGGTATTGCAGTTTCATCGATAGGATTGTTGAATAAGACTCCCGTGATGTTGAATCCCTCACCCACCTGATAACCTGCAAATAACGCAAAGCTGAAAACGAATAATGCATAGAGAAAGCGAACGAGTCTCAAGGGGTTTTACCTTTAATATGGATTTCTGTTGCGAGCTTTTTGGGGACTCTCGGTGTTTTTTTGATCATTTGGCAATTGTCTTGTGCGATAACTTGAATATGTTATTCGAACACTGGATGGCACTCCGCTCCTTCATACGATAACCAAAACCAGCTGAAGGTGGTAAGTCGTAAATTGCCTGAAACGGATTCGGTGTCAGGCTAAAAAAGAGAGGGAAAACCTGGTAAATCGATTTTATTTCTAAGGCCATAAAAACTCAGATTTGGCTGAAAACTCCTAGTAGAAAACCCAGGATTAAACCCAGGATGGTTAATAACAGTGACAGTTTGATAATTTGTCTGAATTCAGGGATATGAAGTAAGCGGTAAATGCGCGGTACCAGAAAACGCACCGGCGGAGATTTGTGCATAAGTGGGATAAAGGCATCCCAGAAGCTGATTTCAAGTCGATGAAACAGAACTTTTACACTCATAGCGACCTTCAAGTTATTTGGAAGTTGTCGTCTTTTTGACCGTGCCCCGCGGAGTGGCGGCCACACGCACCCAGCGCGGAATTTTTTTGCCGCCTGGACCGCGTACTTTTGTGTTGTAGGTGATCAAGTAAACGGGATCTTTCGGTCTCGGGGCTCCTTTAGGTACAGGTTGTTTGCGGATTTTCGGTTTAATGCCCTTTACCTCCGGGAATTTCCGGTAAATCTTTTTACTGATATTTTCAACAATTTCGGGGTCCATAATTTTCTCTTAATGACCAGCGTAGCGCGGCTGGCGGCGCATAAAAGCGGGTATATCCAAATTGGAGGTTGCCGCTGCCACCTGAGGAATACGTACAATCTCTGTTTCAATATTCTGGACAGTGGGCAACTTTTGCGGTTGAGCTATCCTTTCTTCAGCGCCTGGTAATACGTCATCCAGTCGGGAAGCTCCCAGCCCGGTGACCACCAAAATCACTTGGACGCGGTCATCCATGCGTTCGTCGACAGTCGTACCCATGATAATTTCAGCTTGTGAACTTGTGCGTTCTTGCAAATAACTCAACGCGGTGCTTACCTCCATAAGGGTGAGATCAGACCCCGCAGTAAAGTTAGCGATAATGCCGGCAGCGTTGTGGACGGCGATATTATCTAGCAATGGATGGTGCAGCGCCTGCTTTACGGCTTCGAGCGCTTTATCTTCACCTTGCGCCTGTCCAATGGCCATCAGAGCGCCACCACCAAGTTTCATCAATCGGCGGATATGAGCAAAATCGATATTGATCAAACCTGATTCGGTTATCAATTCAGTGATGCTTTGAACCGCTTGCCGCAGTACATCATCTGCCAACCTGAAAGCGGTGTCTAGCGGCAAATTTTTGGGAGCGATTTGCAGTAACCGATCATTGGGGATCGAGATCAAAGTGTTGGTGTGTTTGCGCAGTTCTTCTAAACCTTCATTTGCATTTTTCTGACGGCGACCCATTTCAAAAGAGAAAGGCGTCGTGACTACCGCGATGGCAACAGCCCCACACTTTCTGGCGATTTGTGTGGCAATAGGGATCGAACCCGTCCCTGTGCCGCCACCCATTCCGGCTGTCAAGAAAACCATATCAGCACCAGCTAATGCATTCGCAATCTCTCGCCAGCTCTCTTCGGCCGAAGCCTTTCCAACCGAAGGATTCCCACCAGCACCTAACCCGCGAGTTACTTTGGGACCCAGCTGAATTTTTGTAGGAGCATTACTTTGCTGCAAGGCCTGATGATCTGTGTTGGCGACGATAAAATCGACACCATTAATACCCAATTCAATCATGCGATCAACAGCATTGCCGCCACCGCCGCCTAACCCCAGTACTTTGAGTACTGGCTGGTGAATAGGCGCATCGATACGAGTTGGTTTTGTTTTGGCATTCGGGTCTACATATGACATGGGGCTTCTCCAAATCAAGGAATGGTTTCAAGAGTTGCTAAAACTGATGCAATATCCGTGCCGTCTTCACTGACCCGATTGACAATAATGCCCTCGCCTCGCAATTGGTTGAGTGATTCTTCGGTGAAGGCGTGCTCTCCGCCAATTACTGTTACCCGCTTGGCATTGCGGGCCTCTTCTAACGAAAAGCCAACAGTGGGCTGATGTTTTTTGATGATCGGGCGAATGATATCCAGGTGGTAATCGGAGATACCCCATTCATAAGATGGCAGCAATAAATAGTGGCGGATATTGCGGGATTTTGTTTGAGGGGGCTTGCCATTCTCAGAAATCTTCCCGACCCATTGGCGGATTGCCTCTGCCTGGGGCCGCGCTTCCCCATTTTGACGGAACCAACCCTGAACTGAGTTTGCCTCTCCATGATAATCAACGAGCTGTTCAAAAGCGCCGCCAATCACACCCTGGGGAATCGGTTCGTATCCCTCGATAAATTCATTCTCGAGTAAACGTGCGAGGGTTAGATTCTTACTCACATAATCTTTATCTTGGGGTGTGTACCCTATCCCAAAAAGAAAAATCCGCGCAGGGGAGGAGATGGCGGCTTGTGAAATGGCTGAATACCAATCGAAAATGCGGAAACCGCGCTGATCTTCTACGCCCTCGGGCGTGAAATAAGGTCGGGCGTTGGGCCATCGTTCGGGCCCGCCGGCACCCCACTGGATTGGGCGCATTGCTGGTTTTGCATAAGCACCAATCACGAGTTGGTCAAGCAGATCTTGTTGCCCGCGCCGTCGCATACTTTGCAGCGCACCGCGGAGAAAAGCCGTATCCCAATAATCGCCGCCAGGTTCAAGCGGCGGGAAGATGGGGGTCAAACCGGCATTCAAACAAGCGTGGGCCAGTGGAATATAAAGGTCGAGAAAACGCTCTACGAGATCGGTTTGCGCCCAGGCTTTGGCCCGCCAAACTCGATGCAGATTCGGCTGGTCAAAAATGGTTACGTAGCGCACTCCCCACCTTTGATAGGCTTTAAACATTAGGGGTAGATCTGAAGTAATAGGGAAACTACCCGGCTGGAGATGGAAGTGCAGTACGGGTTGAATATTGCTGTTGACCAGCCCTGTTATGAATGGCTCCGGGATAGCGTAGTTTCTAGGCGCATTCAGTACTAACCACCGCGCCTTGAGGGATGTCAGGCGTGGCAGCCAAATATTTAAATCGTGCTGGCGGTAATGTTGGGTATCCGGGAAATAGTGAAAGCCAAGTCTGTTCATAGAGATTGTGTCAAAAAAAAGTTCATCTGGAATTTCTGTAGTTTGCCACCGCGCATAACAATCGAATTGCTGAACTACCCTAATCCAGATGCAAGAGATGTGCCAAATAGGGCGTGCTATAATCGCGTTTATGATTTTAGTTACCGGTGGAACCGGCTTTATCGGCCGGGCACTCACTCGTCATCTCGTTGATAATGGCTATCAGGTGCGCACACTGATTCGACCTTCGCAGCAAACGCCCCGGTTGCCCAAGGGAGTCCCAGTGGAAGTTTCGGTTGCCAGCCTGACCGATGAGCGCGGGCTACGGGCGGCGATGATGGGTGTGGACGCGGTTTACCATTTGGCGGGAGTTGAACGCCGTGGTGTGCAAGCCGATTTACTGGAAACTGATATTCAAGGAACCCGGGTGGTGGCCAGCGTAGCAGCAGAGGCCGGTGTGGATCGTTTTTTTGCTGTTAGCCACTTGGGTGCTGACCGTGCCTCGGCTTATCCCGTGCTCAAGGCCAAGGCGATTGCCGAAGAGCATATCCGCCGCAGTGGGATCGATTACACGATTCTACGCACAGCCATTATTTTTGGTCCGGGAGATGGATTTACCACTGGATTGGCCCAATTGCTCCATGGGTTCCCCTTTGTTTTTCTGCTGCCCCGCGGTGGGGAAACGCTCATCCAGCCGCTATGGGTGGAAGATTTAGTTACTTGTATGACTTGGGCGTTGGAGGACGATGATACCCGCCAGCAGACTTATGAGATCGGCGGCCCCGAATTTTTGTCTTTGCGTCAGGTTACAGAAGGAGTGATGGACAAGGTGGATGTGCGCCGGGCCCTTGTGCCCGCACATCCTGTTTTTCTGCGTCCTTTAACCGTTCTAATGGAATATTTTTTGCCGAATTCACCTGTTTCGGTCTACTGGCTCGATTATCTGGCTACCAATCGCACCTGTTCGTTGGATACCCTCCCGCGGGTTTTCAATCTGATGCCTTCCCGATTTAGTCAACGCCTGGCTTATCTCGAAGATCAAGACTGGGGCCGCGAATTACGCCGATCCATTTTTCGCAGGCGCAAGAAATAAGTTGCCGATGAAATTTTTCTCTAATACCCTTGCTAGTGCAGTTGGCGAAATAAGTTCGCTATGACTTTATCCCACGCCCAACTGCTTAAGGTGTTGCGGGTGATCATCTTCACCAGTAACGAACTTCGCCCCGCAACACTAGTTAGTGTTGACATTTCATCAGATTTCAAGAGAGAGCGATCAGATAATCGGTTGCTAATTTCTAGAGAGAAATCACCAAATGTCAAGACGGCCTAGTCTTTATCCACCGATGAATATTCGCTTCCTCGAAACCCCTGAAGAACTCACCGCCGCCGAAGATTTGCAGCGGCTGGTTTGGCCGGGTGATGATACCGAAATTGTTCCTGTGCATATGCTGTTGGCCGCGCTCCACGGTGGTGGGTTGGTGATCGGTGCTTATGATGGTGAACTCCTGGCTGGTTTCGTATTTGGCTTCCCAGGGATGGATATCACGCCCCAAGGGTTTCAATACCGCCACTGTTCTCACATGGCAGCTGTCCATCCCGATTACCGGGATTCTGGTTTGGGATTCAAGCTGAAGCGTGCCCAGTGGCAAATGGTTCGTCGACAAGGTCTTGACCATATCACCTGGACCTATGACCCGCTACAAAGCCGCAATGCTAATTTTAATATTGCGAAACTGGGGGCTGTTTGTAATACCTACCTGCCGAACTATTATGGTGATTTGCGCGATGCACTCAATATAGGTGTGCCCTCCGATCGTTTCCAGGTTGATTGGTGGGTTAACTCGGCGCGAGTCAAACGCCGTTTGGGCCAACAGCCTCGCAAAAAAATGGGCCTGGCTCACTATCTCAGCGCTGAAACACCCCGCCTCAATGAAACTTTTATCAACACTGCTGGTCTGATTGTCCCTCGATCATCCTACACATCGGTTTCCTTAATATCACCTTCATCTCCCCCTTTGCTGTTGCTTGAAATTCCAGCCGATTTTCTCGCGATCAAAACCGCCGATCCTACGCTCGCGATTGAATGGCGTACCCACACCAGCGCACTTTTCGAAGAAATGTTCTCTATTGGATACCTGGTTACAGATTTTGTTTACTTACCCGGCAGCCAGCCGCGCAGCTATTATGTTCTCGGTTACGGCGAAAGCACTTTCTGACCAGAATTACAGGAATTAATATGAAAATTAAAAAGATCACCCTCTACCACGTCAGCATGCCTTTAGTTGCTCCTTTTGCCACTTCCTTTGGCAGTATCGCGGACCGAGAGTGTATTCTGCTGGAAGTTTCCGCAGCGGGGTTAACCGGCTGGGGAGAGTGCGCTGCTGATCGTGATCCTGGCTATGCTTACGAAACCACGGGCACCGCCTGGCATATTCTTAAGGATTTTTTGATTCCGCCATTATTAGGATCAGAAATTCAGGATGCTCTTGACCTTCAACAACAGATGGCACATGTCAAAGGGCACCCAATGGCCAAAGCTGGATTAGAACTTGCCCTTTGGGATTTGATCGGCAAAATGGAAGGACGCTCATTGCGCGACCTTCTAGGTGGAGTGCGTACCCGTGTGGATGTCGGCGTCTCAGTGGGAATCCAGCAATCCCCTACGAAATTGCTCGATGTAGTTGAGCGGTATCTACAAGATGGATATCAGCGCGTCAAAATAAAGATCAAACCCGGGCGTGATATTCAAGATACGCAGGCCGTTCGCCGGGCTTTCCCTGATTTGCGCTTGCAGGTCGATGCCAATTCTGCTTACACATTGGATACGGCTGATGCTTTGCTGCCCCTGGACGATTTAGATTTACTATTGATCGAGCAGCCCCTCGCTGAGGATGATCTCTGGGATCATCGCTCCCTCCAAACCTGGTTTAAAACCCCCCTCTGTTTGGATGAGAGCATCACCAGCCCACGGCATGCCCGTCAAGCGCTAGAGATGAAATCCTGCCGCATTATTAATATCAAACCTGGCCGAGTGGGCGGCATCAGCCAGGGTGCTGCCATCCATGATTTATGCCGAGATCAAAAAATTTCCGTCTGGTGTGGAGGCATGCTAGAAACTGGGATCGGTCGCGCGGCTAATTTAGCGCTGGCCTCCTTGCCCAATTTTAAATTCCCTGGCGACATTTCGGCTACAGACCGTTATTATGTTCGAGATATTACGCAAGAACGCTTTGTGCTCAATCCTGACAGTACGATTAACGTTCCCACGGATTTAGGACTGGGTGTAACTGTTGATCGCGCTGCGGTAGAGAAGTTCACTTTGGCAAAACACAGCCTCTAGCAGGGTTGCTGACAGATTGCCACTTGATTGATTTTTCTTTCGCCTTGCTATATACTCATTTCTAAGTATCCAATGAGGAGGCATTATGAAAACGTACGATATCAGCCTACCGATCACACCGGATATGCCCGTTTGGCCAGGGGATCCGGCAGTGAGTGTGCAGCGAGTGAGAAAAATCGAAGATGGGGATGGAGCAAATGTTACCCATATTTCAATGGGCGCCCATACAGGTACCCATGTGGATGCCCCATTTCATTTTTTAGAGGGTGGAAAAACCCTCGAAGATGTACCTCTAAACGTGATGATGGGGCGTGCCTATGTGCTCCATCTGCCCGATGTTGATCTGATCACAGCCGATGTTTTAGCCCACGCGGATATTCCGCCGCGTACCCGCCGCGTGTTGTTTAAAACTCGTAACTCTGATTACTGGGCACGTGGAGAAAAGGAATTCAAGACGGATTACGTCGCGCTATCAGCGGATGGGGCTGAATATATGGTTGACCGAGGTGTTAAGCTGGTTGGGATAGATTATCTTTCGATTGCGCCTTTTGAAGCCTCCAAACCCACCCATGAAATATTGCTGAAAGCAGACATATTAATTCTTGAAGGGCTGAATTTATCTAAAGTTTCTCAGGGGCGTTATACCTTCTATTGTCTGCCACTCAATTTACAGGGTGTAGATGGTGCCCCAGCCCGCGCCATTTTGGTGGGAGTATAAAGCCTATACTCAGTAGATGAAATCAAAAACAGACCTCTGAGATTTTTCAATTCTCAGAGGTCTGTTTTTAAAAATTGCAGTTCACTCGATTATTCCCGGCACCGGCAGCGTATACCCCCCATCAACGATGATTACCTGACCGCGGATCATGGCCGCTGCTGGCGTGCATAAAAATGCGACCACCCCGGCTACATCTTCGGGAGTCAACATTCGGCCTGCCGGGGTCAGCGATTTGGCACGCTCATAAATATCAATATCTTCACGGATAGCGGCAAAATGCTGCAATGCTTCTGTGATCACGATCCCTGGGGAAACCGCATTTACCACAATATTCTTGGGGGCCAGTTCAATTGCCAGGTAGCGGGTTACGGCTTCGAGCGCGGCTTTACTGGCACCCACTGAAACGTAATCGGGCAGCACGCGCTGTCCCCCAGGGCTGGAGACACTCACAATTGCGCCGCCAAATCTGGCCCCCATTCTGGGTTCCATTAACGTAGTTGCTCTTTGGGACATGAACAATAAGGAACGCGCGTTGATATTCATCGACCAGTCCCAACCTTTTGGGCGTTGTTCCATTACAGGGCGATTAAATCCCGAAGCCGCATTATGGATCAAAAAATCTAAGCCCCCCATTTCGGTCTCAACTTCATCAAAAAGATGCTCAATTTGCTCAATCTCACCGATATTGGCTTTGACGACCAAGGCCCGGCGGCCTAGGTTTTCGATCTCTTTCGCGGTATCCTCCGCTGGTTTGCGATTGCGGAAGAAGTTGATAATAATATCTGCGCCATTTTGGGCGAAGTGCAAAGCGATGGCGCGACCAATGCCACGACCAGAACCAGTGATCAGAGCAATTTTATTGTCAAATGGCAAAGGGGGTTGATTTATGAGTGGCTAGCCAACAACTTCGCTCGCCAGCGTGAAAAATGCGTCTTCAACTTGTTCGCCGGTTTTGGCACTGGTGATGAAGAACTGGACACCCAATTGAGCAGCTAAACTTTCCAAGTCAGTTTCGTTGATTTCGTGTTGATCTGTCAAATCGCATTTATTGGCTGCAATAATGAGACTGGCTTTGGGCTGGATCGCAAGGAGTTGATCAGCATAGTTTTTTGTTGCAGACAAGGTCTCTTTACGAGTGAGGTCGCAAACCAATAAAGCCCCAGCGGCTCCGCGCAGATAACTGGATTGCGAACCTGAAAACTCTTCACCCCCGGCCAGATCCCAAAGCAGCAAGTGAGCCAATGTATTATTCCCCAAATCTACCGATTTGCGCGAGATTTTGACCCCAATGGTGCTTAAATATCTGTCATCGAAGCGATTGTACACAAACTGTTCGATCAGGCTGGTCTTGCCCACCGAAAAATCGCCAAGCATGCAAATCTTTTTCTGAATTTGGGTATCTATGCGGGCCATATTCCCTACCACCAAAGTATTCAAAACTTGCAAATTCGTCTGCAAAATTATAGCACGACGCATGGTAAAATGGAGCGATGGGTGTCATTTTTATCTAGAGGAGATGCAAAATGAGTGCCGAAGAAGCCAAACCAACTGGTAGTTCTGTGAAAGAATTAGAGCGCCTGCGTGATATTCTGTATGGGGAGCAGGCCCGGGCGACAGAAGATCGTTTAGGAGATTTAGAAAAACGTCTGGAAAAAGTACGCAGTGATCTCAATGCACTTTTTCGTAAAGAACATAAATCCCTGCAAACCTCGTTTGAAAAGCAAATTAGTAATCTTAGCAAGCAGCTCGAAGAACACGAAGTCGAGGCCTCCGAACGGTTAGAAAATACTCGTTCGGAATTGGCCGGCGATTTCACAAATCGTCACAATGATCAGGCTGCCCAATTACGCGAGTTGCGCCAGCAGTTAGTGGAAATCTCTGCTGCGCTGGAAGAGAGCAAAGTATCCCGCAGCGATCTGGGGGCGATGCTGATTGAAATGGGGCAGCGCATTTTGGGTGAAGAATAGCTCCTAATGTGATGGATATCAACCCTAAAGCTGAGACACATCATCCTGATGCGGGAGAGATGGATGCCTTGATGGAGGCGATCCGCTCGATTTTACTGGATCAAGATCGAGCGCGCCTTCAGGATTTAGAGAACCGTTTAGGGAGCCTGGGGGATCAGGCCCAAGAGGGGGATGCAGATCTTTTAGAGCGCATTCAATCCCTGCTGTCTGATTTACAAAATTTACAAGCTCAAGAGCGCGATCTCGAAGCTGAAGTAACTCAAATCCAGGCAGATATTCAACCTGCGGTAATTGCTGGTCGTCTGACGCCTGAAATGTCAAATCTGATCCGACGCACCATCCACGAATCAAGCGATGAAATGGCTGAAGCGATCGGCCCGGTGATGGGAGAAGCTATCCGGGTGCAAATCCGGGATTCTGCGCGGATATGGTTGAAGCCCTTTACCCGGTAATCGGCGAAACAGTGCAGCGTTCGATTTCAGAATTCGCGCGTGAGTTCCAGCGTAATATCGATATGCGTCTGAAATCTACTTTTGGGCCGCGTGGCTTTCTGCGCAGTTTAGGTGCCCGTTTGCGTGGTGTTTCAGGAAGTGAATTAGCCATGCGCAGCGCTTTTCCTTTCTTGATCCGCGAAATTTTCTTGATCCAACACGGTTCGGGATTGCTGCTGGCCCACAGCAGCCTGGGTGGCGAAGATGATGGTGATTTTGATTTGGTCGGTGCGATGCTGACGGCTATCCGAGATTTTGTGCACGATTCTTTCGCACATGAAGATGGCAAAGAGCAAGAATTAGACTCCATTTCTTATGGAGATTTACAAATTCAGGTTGTGAGTGGCCAATATGCCTATCTGGCGGTGGTCTACGAAGGCGTCGAGCCCGAGGGTTTCCGCGTGGGCATGCGAGGGTTGCTTTCTGAACTACATGTACGCTACGGCAGTGTTTTTCGTGATTATGATGGCGACTTAGCCCTTTTGCCTAAAATCCCTGCCCAGTTGGATGAATTTGCCGAAGATATTAGTTCTCGCGATGAGCCCGAACGATTATCCTCTCGCCAACGCTGGATTTATTTTGGTATGTTAACGACTTTATTGTTATTGATTGGTTTGGGGTGTTTCTATTTGCGTTTTACAGTTGCCTTGCTGCCCGTTGCCTTTCCGGGACCTTCAGCGACGCCTACAGAAACTTTCACGCCCACACCTACATCTACCAATACGGTCACTGCTACACCCACCTTTACCCCCAGCCCGACATTGACTTACTCAGTCACGCCGACATTGACTCCTTCACCAACGGCAACCCTCACACCGACAGCGACACCAACGCCTAGCCTTACACCCACGCCTTCCACCGCTTGGGCAATTGCACGAGGCGATATCTGGGTGCGTGTTGCACCGGATGAGAATGCCGCTAATATTGGTACTGTCCGTCAAGGTGAGCAGGTGGAAGTACTTGCAATTTATGGCACTTGGGCAGAGATTCCCTGGCAGGCTCCCGGAAGTTCCTTGAGAACTGGATGGGTATCGATTTTCTGGTTAGATTTTACTGATGGATTTCCCGATTGGTTGATGACCCCCACTCCCTAGATTTGGTTGTAAATAGTGAAACACAATCACGAAGATTTTCTAAAAGAACTGCTTAATGATGAAGGCATCCAGTATGCCTTGTTTAATTCGGGAAAACTGCTATTTGATGCTTCGACATCATTGGGCAATATGCTCATCTCTCCACCCGATGGAGCAATATTGGGTAAAACAATCGATGATCTGTTTCCTGAATTGCTGGGTTATGAAGAAAGCTTGTCAGAAATTCAAAATGGCTCCTTGCCAGAATTAATCATCGATCGTATACACCGGACTGATTTATGGGGTCAAGAAGGCTACGTCACACTCCAAGTTAAAGCATTTGAAGATGGCTGGTTGTTGATCGTTCGCGATGTGACTGCAGAAGGTCATTTGGAACAAAAAGTAACTCAACAGCGCAACGAACTGCGCCTGGAAATTGCCGCTCGTCAACGCGCTGAAGAAGAATTACGCTTAATTAATGAACAACTCGAAAATCGAGTGCTGGAACGGACTACTGAATTACAAGAAGCCTATGTGCGATTGCAAATCCTTTCACAGCGATTAGTTCAAATTCAGGAGGCCGAACGCCGCCAGATTGCCCGTGAACTACATGATGAAATCGGGCAAGCACTCACCGGTATCAAGTTGCTCCTGGGGATGAGTGCCCGAAACCTTAATAATGAAGCCAAATCCAGTTTGGATGAAGCACAATCCCTGGTAGTTGATCTGATTGGGCAGGTTCGTCAGATATCGTTAGACTTGCGGCCAGCCATGCTGGATGATCTTGGTTTGGTGCCTGCATTGTTATGGCATTTTGAACGTTATAGTAATCAAACTGGTGTTCAGGTAGATTTCAAACATGCCGAAGTGAACTGCCGATTTGATCCTAATGTAGAGACGGCCGCCTACCGAATCATACAAGAAGCCTTAACAAATGCAGCCCGATACGCTGTGACCGATCAAGTTCAAGTGCGGCTGTCGGTACCTAACGATGTGCTTTATTTACGGATCGAAGATCAGGGAGTTGGGTTTGATCCAGAATTGAAATTGGCTGCAGCAGCCTCCAATGGTTTATCAGGTATGCAAGAACGAGCGGCTTTGTTGGATGGAGAATTGATCATTGCATCATCACCAGGTGCTGGAACTCAAATCAGCGTAGAATTACCAGTTAGGGAGGAATCAAAAAATCTATGAGTGTCATTAGCATTGTATTAGCCGACGATCACCAGATTGTCCGTCAGGGGTTGCGATCTTTATTGGATGCTGAAGACGATATGAAAGTTGTTGGATCAGCATCTACGGGGTTGGAAGCTGTTAAATTGACAGACCAATTACGTCCAGATATCCTGGTTACCGATATGATGATGCCAGAACTGAACGGCATCGAAGTCACCCGGCAAGCCTTGCAACGGTCCCCAGCTACACGGGTGATCGTATTATCGATGCACGCAAATGAAGGATATGTTACGCAAGCACTGAGAAACGGTGCGCTTGGATATGTGCTCAAAGATTTTAGCCTGGAAGAACTGGTTGAAGCCGTTCGTTCTGTTTTGTTAGGCCGCCGGTTTTTGAGTAAGTGCATTTCGGAGCGAATGATTGAGACGTATATCCAAAAAGAAAGAGATGCCTCGATAGATGACCCGTACGAGACGCTCACCAACCGGGAACGTGAAGTGCTTCAGCTAGTCGTTGAGGGAAACAGCAGCACTGAAATTGCTGAGCGTTTAACGATCAGTGCTCGCACAGTTGAGACCCATCGCTCAAATCTGATGCGAAAATTGAGTTTGGGCAATCAAACAGAGTTAATCCGGTTTGCTATTCGCAAAGGAATATTACCTTTGGAAGATTAAGCTCAATACATTTTCGTAAGGAAAATCCTGATATTTACCTCGTAGTTGAAGAATCCCGCCGCTTGCGGCGGGATATCTTTTAATGGAAAAAGCATTATGGGGGTTGTGCCTTCAAATCTCCGTGAGCCATTCATTGTTGCCACAAGCGATGTGCTATTCTGGCTTTTTCCGCATAAAGCTGCGAGGTTTTTTCTATTTAATCGCGTAGATTTACGTATATATAGATGACAACCATTTCGCTAAAATATTTATTGTAAGGTGATAGACCACGCGCAAAATCTGGTGAAAGGGAAAAAATGTTTCCGATTTATGTTGTGATTGTGGATAGTGATCCTCGGTTTTTAGAAATTGCTACGCGCTTTTTGCAAAAACGTAAAGGGGTTTTAATTTATAGTGCTGTCTCAACAAGCGATGAAATTTTAATTCAAGCAAATGTTTTTGAGCCAGATGTTGTATTGTACAATTTGGATGAGTCTGATCCCCACTGTTTAGATACTATCAAAAAATTGCGAAACCAATTCCCAGAGATGACCATCATTGTCCTCTCATCACCTGAAAATGAAAAATTCAAGAAATCTGTTATCGAAGCTGGGGCGAGTGATTTTGTACTCAGGTATGCCATGAACCTCGAATTTTTACCCGCAATTTGGAGCTTGATTTCAATGTATCAACATCGCTATGGAAAGTCTGGTGTTGGCAGAATACCTGGCAGAACAAAACCGTTACATACAATTCCGCATTCCCCAAAAGTATATGGCCTACAGCGGATGTACCACTGATAGGCCAAAATAAAAAATAAGAATATTAGGAGAAATAAAAATGGAAGAACTTATTGATTTGGTAGCACAAAAAACTGGTTTGTCGGATGAGATGGCGAAAGTTGCTGTAGATACGGTAATCGATTTTTTGAAGGATAAGTTGCCTGGTCCGGCCGCTTCGCAATTGGATGCTTTACTGGAAGGCGGTGATGTTTCTGGTCTGATGAGTGGTTTAGGTGGCTTGCTTGGCAAGTAAGCGGAAATCTTGAAATGTCACAAGATTCTAAAGTTCAAGATCAGTTCCATGTGGTTCAACCTGGGGAAAATCTAATCGCGATTGCTCAAGCCTACTTTGGCCCCGAGCATGCTTCGCACTGGATAACGCTCTACAACTTCAATCGGGAGTTGATTGGAGACAACCCGGATGTGATCCAACCTGGAATGGAATTGCTGATCCCAGATATTTCTGAATTCTTGTAATTGATAAAAAACCTGTGAATTGGAGTTGGCTGAGAAATATGCCAACTACTTTTTTGTTATCGTTCTAGATAAGAGCGTAGGTTTGCCGGATATGCATCCGGTCGTGCCCGGCAATGAAACTGGTAATCTCGCGCAGATCTGTGGGGCCAAAGATCGCGTGCTGGGCCGGACGTTGCCAATCCTCGGCTGAGAGACGATTTAATAAATCCAGTGTTGTCATGCGGGTAGAGACGAATTCTTCCATCGCTCCGGGGCCATCTTGTGATTGATAATCGCGCTCTTCTGCCCAAATATCCGAATCGATTCCGGGGATGAAAATATTATTTTCTGTGGTTATTTTTTGCAAACGTGGCAGGTTAATTTCACGTTCAACATCGCGCAAATGACAGGCGATTTCGGTCAAACTCCATTCATCGGCGTGAGAACGTTGTTGCCAGATCTTGGCTGGCAGACCATGGGTGAGGGCCTGCAATGCAGCTGGGATGCCGCCCATTGTGGCTGTGATGGCGGTTGGAGAACCATAATTTGGCGTAAGTTCCTCTTCGGGGGTGGCATCCAACCAGGGGATGATGTCTTCCAGATTGCCAAATGCACTTGGGACGGGCAAATCTTCTGGGAAGGGCAATCCATTTGAAACCCAGAATGTGGGGAATCCCATTAGTTGAGCCGCATGAATATCATGGGCAGGGTCGTTCCCGATCATCACAATCGGACCGCGCGGCCACCCAAATCTGCCTAATAATTCAGCGAAATAAGCTGGATTAGGTTTCGCAAAATGAAAGGTTTCATAGGATGGGACAATCGCGAAAGGAAATTTTTCGGGGGGAATTCCGGCCCAAACCAGCCGGTGTAGAATGGCTGACAGTGGAAAAAGTGGGTTTGTTGCAATGGCAATCTGCCAACCACGTTGGGTAGCTGTTTCGATCAGTTGAACAGCTTGGGGACGCGGCGCGGTAATGGTGCTTAGGGTTGGAAAAACATCACGGTAGAAATGGTCGATCGGTTCTTTGACTTGTTTTTCGGTGATGCCCAAAACAGGATAGAAATCAGGATCAAAGGCTTCTTTGAGTGTGCGGTCGGGCCGGGTGTTTTGGAACATATTTTCGGTAGCCGCCATCATTACCGGGGCGAGTTTTCTTGGATCGGTATAAGGCGCGAGCTGCTTTCCCAATGCGTTTAAATAAGCTGGGATAAAGGTATCCATTTTGTTGCTGAGTAATGTGTCGTCGAGGTCAATCAGCAGGGTCAGGGTCATGTGGCGGTTCTCCAATAAAGATGGGGGGAAGGGTATGACATTCACCACATCCGATATGTGGTTCGGTAACGTTTTTGTTCGTTTTTTTGCAGGAGGCTTGAATTTGAACTTCGGGTTTTCCGATCAAAAACGGGCGGTGGACTTTCCCCTCCAAAACCAAGTTTTCACAACCGTTGGCCAAGATGATGTCGGGAACAGGACAGGTATGGCAAAGATCCGGTTTCCACGGTTGCGGTGGGTTGCTATCTTCGAGTAGGCGACATTCTTCGATATTTCGGCCTCTGAAATAGTTTCCATAAAAATAATGGCATTCTTTTCCAGCTGGTGTACGCATGGGCGAAATTATAGCACGGCTTTGCTGTAGCATGGCTTTAGGCAAATCGCATATGCCACTGAAAAGCCAGCGGGACGATTGTATTTATGCCACCCCGTTGACTTTTAACGGTTTTGAGTTCTGTCCCAGAGAGATATGATCAATCGAATTTCACCCACATGCCGGACGTTGTCCATGAGTGCCATCGAGATGACCTGATATTGTGTGAACTGACCCTCGAAAGCAGTCGCAGGTTTGGCCAGGTTCAACATCGGGGTGGCCATTAGAAATTCTCGCACAGTACCATGGACATCTTCGATGAAGTTGAGCAGCAACTCCAGATTGAAATGGGGCATGGCGGCGACTGCTTCCCGGGTGTATTCATTGATAGATCCCCAGCCATCGCGGCCAAGGCCGCGTGGATCGTAGCCCGTTTTCTCGGCCCAACCACCCGCGATCCAGCGTTCTTCTTCGGAGGGCAATCCCTGGGCCAGTTGGGTGAAAAAGACATCCAAGATGCGGCCCATATGCCACAGATTTGTGGCGATGCTATTGGCCTCCGGGTCTGATTGCCAGTGCAAACAATCATCGGAGACCCCGGCCAACATTCGTTTCAAGCGGCGCAAGTTGTCGTCAAGGTAGTCGACCATCACCTCGTTGCCGGTCAACTCGCCATGCGGGTGAAGGAGAGATTTAGTTTTCATTTCACTCTCACCACGCATTCCGATGGATCCGCTCCGGTTTAAAACGATCAGGATGTTCTGGCTGCTGCGCTGGATAACCGACAACCACCAAAGAATGCGGCATAACGTGAGCCGGTAAATCAAACATTTCAGCAAACCCTTTTACGCGTTCTTCGCGGGGATAGACACCCGTCCACACTGCACCCAGCCCGAGGCTGTGGGCGGCCAACAGTAAATTCTGAATGGCTGCGGAACAATCGATCACCCAATATCCGGGAGCCGTTTCAACCTTTAGATTTCCGCAAACCAGGATCGCCAGCGGTGCATCGACGATCATTTGTGCAAATGGGGAAACCGTCGGGATTTTCTCGCGGATTGCGGGATCGGTGATCACTAAAAATTCCCACGATTGCTGGTTGCGAGCGCTAGGGGCTGCCATCGCGGCCTGAAGAATTTCGGTGATTAATTCTTCAGGTACCGGTCTGTCCTGGTATTCGCGTATGCTTCTACGTGTGTGAATGGTTTCAAGGGTGTCCATAGCTGCCTCCTAAAGTAGGTTGGGTTTTCTTTACTTTCTCATTATGCCTCAAAATTTTTATTCTTGCTAATCAGTTTTCGATTCTTGCGAAAATTTGCCACTCAATCTAATGTCTGCCCATAACAAAAGCGCGGTTCAACTTGAGAAACGCGCTTTTGTTTTATTCTTTCGATAATGTGCTTCGCCTTACCGGATGAGGAGCGGTAAATAGATTTTATGGTGTTCGGACAGCAATGCAAACTCAGAAAAGTGTTCTAGCATCACAGTGATCGTGTTCGCAGATGTGTCGCGAGCCAGCACGGTCAGCGCAACCCATTGCGCAGTTGCAGTATCAAAGCGGTGCAATTCAAGGTTAGCTTCGATTGTTCCCGGTAGCAGGGCACTCTCATCGTATCGGAGGGTAAGTGTGATCGGTTCCCCTGGCTCGTTGATGGGGTTGCCAATATCATCCACAGCTTGCAATTGGAAGCTGATCCCGCCGAATTCGAAATTACCCAAGGGTTGTGTGGCTGCGGTTTGAGGAGTATAGGTAAAAGTCATGGTGCCGGTAGCACTGTCTGGGATCTCGAATGTCAGTACGCCATCTGTTGTGGATACATTATCACCTGGGTTTGTGCGCATTGCTTCACTAATAGTCACAGTTGCATAGGCTTGTTGGCCTCCAAGGCTATTCACGGCAGATAAAATAACTTGGTAAACACCAGGCAAGGTGTACGTGTGAGATACCGTACCATTGTTGCTATAATTTCCATCGCCGAAATCCCAGGAATAAGCGGTTTGCGTCCCGGTGAGGATACGGGCAGCGAAAATCGTTGCATCGCCTAGAAGCGTGGATGGGCTGCTTGCCGCGCTTAGTCCCATAATCGCTGCTGGGGATGCAAACTCATCAGCGCCTATATCTACAGGAGGGCTGCCGCTGCCGGTATTTGGGGCGGCAGGATCATCAACGAGACGGTTACCCCCTTCAAAATCCATTGGGATACTCTCCGTTGTATTGTCATTGCCATTGGAATCTGCAACATCGGCTAATAATTCATTGTTATCACCCGCGTCGATTGCCGGTGAGGTGCCTTGCAAGTGCAAATCATCATCCAGGGTGCCATAAACTTGGTCCAGGCCATCGGCATCCATAAATTGCGGATCATCCACCAAAATATTGGTCCCACTAGCAAAGCCACCATCGACAATGCTATAGGTCGCAGTCGCTGTTGCCGTGCCCTGCAATGAAATATCATTCCCCTGGTTGTCCCACAGGATGGAATTGTAAACTTCGGTGTGGGTGCCGGATAAACTCACAATCCCGCCGCCATTCCCGCCCAAATTGCCAACAAAACTACTGTTAACTACTTTGAGCTTGCCAAGATTAGCAATACCGCCCGCATTATTGGTGGCGCGGTTGCCGCTGAAGGTGCTGTTGATCACTGTCAGGGGGTTGCTGTTGTATTGGGTAACGATCGCGCCGCCATGATTAAGGGCATAGTTGTCCACAAAGTTCAAGTTTAACCAAGGTGGGGGTCCCGAAATTATTCAGAAAACCGCCACCTTTATCGTTAGGACTATCAAAATGATCAGCATATCCGCCCGTAATGGTAAAGCCATCTAAGATGGCGGTTTCATCAAGCCGGTTTTCATGGGTCGAGGCGGTTGTGATCACATGATAAGTATTATCCGTTTTTATGCTTGGATTACCGATTTCACCGCTGAGGATCGTGATATTGGCACGCGGGTTGCGTTGATGGCGGTAATCTTCGGTGCCGTTGAAGCCCCCATAAACCGCAACGCCATGTTGGAGTTCAAAGCTGGCCTCACGGGTGGTTCCCGGTATATACAGACCGGCTGCGACCCAAATTTCTTCACCTGCTTCTGCTGTTGTGATGGCATCTTGCAGATCATTAAAGGCATCTGCCCAGGAGGTGCCATTGTCGATGCCGTCGGCACTGAAATCAACGTAGTGGCGCGGCTTGCCGATGATGATATTGACATCGGTGATCACCTCGCCAGTATAAACAATCGGGTCTGGATTGCCATCGCCATCGGCATCGTAGTAAGCGACCGGCTCACCGGGGTCTGGTGGGCCACTAGACCCATCGAGATCATAGAACATGCTGATATAGTAGGTACCGGGAGGCCCTCCGCTGAAGATATAGTCAGCACAAGGCAGGTCAGAAAGTAATTGATAGGTGAGTGGTTCTTGACCAACAGCTCCATGCAACCCGATTTCGATCCGTTCTGAGCCAAGTAAACCGCCGAAATAGCAAGCTGTGCCTTGAATATATTCATCGGTGGGATCGACCATTGTGATATTGATCCCCGTAATATTGCCACCGTTAACGGTTACTTGGTCAGGGTTGTCATCTCCATTGGCATCGTACCAGCCCAGCGGTTCGCCAAATTCCGGCGGTCCGTCGCCCCGGTCAAGGATATCCAAAAATGCACTAATATAGTAATTGCCATCGGGGAGATTCGTGAGCGAATAAACGCCGGGGCCATCAATATGCACGCTGGCAACTGGACTACCATTCAAAACCAGATGTGCGGCCACTAAAACTTCATGGTTTGTATCTTGGCTACCGTTGTAGGTCACGGTCCCGCTAACTGAGCCAGTAGTTGGTGCGGCCTGACTTGCCAGCGGAATGGCGAGCAGCCCAACAAGTAAACCGAGGATGCAGCAGATGGGGATGATAGCTTTGTATTTCATGTTTTGTGCTCCTTTTTGATAGATAACCGAGTTTCTTCTCGGATAAACTCGGCCATTTGATTGAGATCGGCAAAGTGGATTTTTTCGCCGCCCGTCACAAATTCGATGACCCCACGCCAGCTTGGGGATTGGTTCTCCAAATATTCGGCCCAAATCCGCACGATAAAGGTGACCGTTTGCCGCTGGGGAAAGGTTTTCATGTGGTGGGCTGGGAATCAAAAAACGCTGTGGTCATATTGACCTCAGCGTACCAAAAGCACCTTACTGTTTTCTTACTGCTTTTTGATTAGTAGAAATGCAGCATGCTGAGTTTCTACAAGAATTTTTTGTGAAGCCGTATGATCTCCCGATTAGCTTTCACATTCTCCAAATAAGACTTCTTGCAAGGCGGCATCCTCAATGCTGGTTGCACAGTCTTGCAACCAAGCAAACGCGGTTTTCAAAACTGCGCCTGCACGCACATCCTGCTGGGCCAGCAGCACCCGGTAACTGGTTAGATACACCACCATGGGCTGATCTGGCCCGATGAGTGGCCCAACTTCGAGTTGGGAGAAGATTTTTTCAACGTAGGCGAGCGCTTGCTGATCAGCACCCCGCGCTAAAGCCAGTTGCGCCAATCCCGCTAGAGGCTCGATTCCCAAATGGGGTTGCAGTAATTCCGCTCGCAAATCCAGCGCTTGTTGATATTTCTCTGCAGCGGCCCCGAAATCCTGCAAACCAGCCAATGCGTGACCTAAATTGGTCAGGGCGGTGGCGCGCATCTGAGGTAATTCAGCACTCAAGGTCAGAGCTTGCTCCCCGATTTCCAGTGCCGCGGCATGAGTGCCTTGTAGATGCAAGAGCAAACAACCATTGGCTAATGCTCTCACTCGTTCTGGAGATTGTTCATCTTCGAGTATATCCAGTGCCCTTTCGAAATAATCGAAGGCAGAAGAATAATCACCCAATTCACGATAAAACTGTGACAGGGCATCCAGGGATAAGCACTGTTGTGGGCTGTGTTGAATGCGGGTGTTTATTTCCAGTGCCCGCTCTAGATGAGTTTTGGCTTGCGAATATTTTCCCTGTCTGCGGAGAGTATCACCAAGCGTTGGTAGTAGCATACCAACGCCTTCTTCATTTTGAATTTCTTCTCGGATGGAACAGGCTTGTTCTAACCATATCTGCGCTTGAAGATAATTACCTAATTCGGCAGTCATATTACCCAAGTTTGCCAATAACACCCCTTTAGCCAAACGATCTCCAATTTTATTGCAAATTTCTAATCCTTGTTTAAAATAATTGCCTGACTTTTTTAGATCCCCAATTGTTTGGAATAGATGTCCTAAATTATTGAGAACTGAGAGTTCTCCTCTCAAATCGCCAACTTCGCGATGGATAACCAAAGCTTCTTCAAAATAAGTTTTGCTTTTTTCGTAGTTGTTTTGCCAAAAGCAGGCGTTCCCCAAGGCGCGGACGATATCGCCTTCCAGTCCGCGCAAAGTTGCTTGCTTTGCGCAGCGTGCGCGCTTTTTCTAAATAATTGTGCGCTTGGGTTTGATCTATTTCACCCCGGCCGTATAACAATAAGCTGGCTGCTTCGATGTAGGTGGCACCACAGGCTTGCGCCAAAGAAATCGAACTATCTAAATGAGATCGAGCGGAATCGTCATCGCCTAATATCCACTCATATTCGGCCGAGCGCAAATGAAATTCAGCTTGTTGGGGAGTATTCAGTTTAGGGGCCAACTCAGCTAGCTCGTCGAGGTCCGCGTTTTGGGATGGGCGATCTCCTAGCAAACCGTAAATTTTTTCCCGCGCTATCAATAAACGAAAACGCTGATTAATTTGATCAGATTGTGTTAATTCAAGGGAGCGGGTCAGGTAGCGAAGGGCGGTTGGGTTTGCAAATTGCGCCGCAGCTTGCTCGCCGGCGAACAGGGCGTAATCACATTCCTTATCCTTAATTCCTGCCTGTCCAAAATGTTCAGCGAGAGCAGCATAATGGGGTGCCAATTGATCTGCATGAATTTGTTCAATCGCATTTGCTACCCGATTATGAATTTGTTTGCGGCGCACACCTGGCAAGGATGCGTAGGCAACTTCTGTGTAACGGTCATGAGAGATGGCAAACTCTGATCGATTGATGGCGCGTGGCTCAATTACCAAGGCCAAGTCGATCAATTCATCAAGAATTGTTAAAAGTCCTTCCTCCGATTTTTGACTGGCTTGTTGAAGCAATGTGAAATCAAACTCCCCCCCTAAAACGACTGCAATATCAAAGATTTGCTGTTGAGATCGGCTAAGGCGCGCAAGGCGGGTTTCGATGGCTCCTCGAATTGTCGATGGCAATGACATGGTTTCATATTTTGTTATCCCCCAACCGCCTCCCGGATCAACGAATAAATTACCTTCATCAAACATATGCTGCAGCAATGCAATTGTGAAAAGCGGATTTCCCTCTGTTTGCTCACTAATTTCTAAAGCCAGTTCCGGAAGCTCACTTTGCGACAATTTTCTAATGAGTTTTTCCACATCAGATGGCCGCAGCGATTCAAGCTGCAATGTTACCGGCGAATATTGTGATGAACCAAAGGCTTTGATAATGGGATGCTCTAACTGTACTTCCTCGCTACGAAAGCTCAACAAAATTTTGGTTGAATTTGATAGTCGGGCCAGCAATTCACAAGTGGCCAGGTTCAATCGCTGGGCATCGTCCACCAACAATAATATTGGCTTTGGATCAGAAGTCTCAATCAGTTGATGGATGGCCTCATACAAACGATTACGTTCACCTTCTGGCGATAATTTGGGTAATTGGGGGAGATCGGCCCAGAATTTGTTGACATCAGGAAAAAATAAGGATAAAACGGCCAAAGTTTCTGGTAATAGTTTGCTCAAATTTTTCTGCACAATCAAAGGCAGCATGGCCATCACAAGTGAGGAAAAGGGGGAGCGTGCACCCGGAGTTACCCTGGCACAGAGCGCCTTCTCACCTTGCGATGTCAAATATCCCACCAGCTCATTTACGAATCTGCTTTTCCCAATCCCCGCTTCCCCTTTGATGAAGATGATCTGATTTTCGTGACTTTGGAGTTTTTCAATCATCCAGGCATACTCGCGGTCACGTCCCACAAAAGGAGCTTCACTCAACGCGAAGGGTACTTCAAATATTCTGCCTTCATAAATCGGAGGTGGATACCGTGGCGAATCGGTATCTGTCCACAACGAACCAGCTTGGATTTGTTCTGCCAGCTTATGGGTAGATGACAAAACATCAACCGACAATTCTTCTGCTAATATTTCGCAGCAGCGCGTATAGGCTTTTAGTGATTGGGTACGTTCGCCAGCGTAGTAGTGATAAAGCATCAGACGCACGTAAATTGCTTCCCGGAGCGGATCATGTATCAAAGCATCTTGACAACGGGCAATTGCCAATCGATACCGTCCTTGTTGTGCATAACATTCCGAAAGTTCGATCAGTAAAGAAATAAAACGTTCACTGTATAACTCACGTAGTGAAAAAGTCCAATCGATGTATAAATCTTCGGCTAAAAACTCTCCCCGATATATTTTCCGAGCTTTTTCAAAAACATGGATAGCTTCATTATTTTTCTTTTCCTCGAGCAGTTGCTGGCCCGCCACAATTGCGCTTTCAAATTCGTTTAAATCCAGCCAACAATCTTCGTTTGGCGTGAAAAGATAACCCCCATCAACGGTCTGAACTAATGCTTTTCCGTCTCCCAGCGCATGACGCAATTGGCTGATACGCACATGCAAGCGTCGTCGGGCAGTATGCGTATTTTCATCAGGCCATAAAATTTCAATGAGTTGATCGCTGGAAACAACTTGTTCTTGCCGCGCCAATAAAATTTTACAAATTACTCGGGTTTGCTGTGATTGCCAGTCCTGGTTGGTGATGAGATGTTCATCTCGATAAACTTCAAATGGTCCCAAAAGGTGACAGCGTAGATTCTCACTCATGTTCGTTGTCAGGAACTAATCCTAAAAAAAGTAGGGACACGAATCCTGTGTCCTGTACAGGTATCGTGCCCCTACCAATAATTTTCTGGTTCTCTAAATCTTCTCTACCCTCACCGCGGTGACCTTCGTCTCCGGAATTTTGGCCACCGGATCGAGGGCCGGGTTAGTGATCTCATTGGTGGGGCTTTCCCAGAAGTGGAACGTCATCGAGCACACGCCTGAGGGACAGGTATCCGTCACTTGGGCCTGAACTTTGATCTTCCCACGCCGGGATTTAACTTCCACCCACTCGCCATCTTCGATACCAAATTGAGCAGCATCAGCAGGGCTGAGTTTGAGCCACTCGTTGCTGTCTAACTGCTCCAGCCCTTCCACTCGCCGCGTCATCGTGGCCGAATGGTAATGGTAAAGGCTGCGGTCCGTCGTCAGGATCAGTGGATATTCATCGTCGGCGATTTCGGCTGATTTTTTATAAGTCAGCGGGACGAACTGGCCTTTGCCGTTGGGACGGGCAAATTTGCCTTTGTGGAGGAACTTCGTTCCGGGGTCATTCTCATCCCGGCAGGGCCACTGCAGTCCAACTTCTTCGATCCTTCCGTGGGAGATACCGCCATAGATCGGAGTCACCGCGGCAATTTCATCCATGATTTCGGAAGGTTCGCTGAAATCAAAACCGGGTTCACCCATTTTCTGTGCCATCTGGGCCGTAATCCACCAATCAGGCTTGGAATCACCCCGCGGCGGGATCGCCTTACGAATGCGTTGGACGCGTCGCTCCGTGTTGGTGAAAGCCCCATCTTTTTCGGCAAAGGATGCCGCTGGGAGGATTACATCGGCGTATTGGGCAGTCTCTGAAATGAAGATATCCTGCGCCACGAAGAAATCCAGCTTTTCAAGAGCGGCACGAACGTGCTTCGCATTGGCCTCCGTCAACAATGGATTTTCGCCAACCATATAAAGCGCTGTAATTTTTCCATCGTAGATAGCATCGAAAATTTCAGTATGGGTCAACCCGATTTTGTCAGACATCGGCTTCCCCCAGGCCTTTTCGAACTTGGCTTTATTTTCGGGGATCGTGACATTCTGGTATCCAGGGTAAACGTTGGGCAAGCCCGCCCATATCGCAGGCACCCTGAACATTGTTCTGGCCACGCAGGGGATTGACTCCCGTAGAATTCTTTGCCGATATTGCCCGTCAGCATCGCCAGGTTGGCAACCGCCATCACATTGTCGGTGCCGTGGGTGTGTTGGGTGATCCCCATAGCATAGAACAAAGAAGCCGGTTTGTTGGTGGCATAGGTATGAGCTACTTGGGCGACCTGCTCCCAAGGCACACCGGTGATTTCTTCGACGAATTCAGGGGTGAAGGATTTCAAGATGCTGCGAACTCATCAAAATTCTCGCAACGTTCATCGATGAAGGCCTGATCCTGTAGCCCTTCTTCGAGGATATAGCGGCACATCCCCATCAGCAGGACGGTGTCGCTGCCGGGTTTCGGCTGGATGAAAGTGTGTGCCGCTTTTGCCAACTCAATTTCTTTGGGGTTGGCGACCAGCAAGGTGGTGCCGTTCTGGGAGGCGCGCCGCATACGCTGCCCGATCACGGGGTGAGCATTGGTGGTGTTTGCACCAATCACGAAGATGGTTTTTGCGCCGTCGATCTCCTTGATGGAATTGGTCATTGCGCCAGAGCCAAATGAAGTGACCAGACCGGCCACAGTGGGGCTGTGTCAAAGACGGGCGCAGTGGTCGACGGTATTCGTCTCCATCACTGCGCGGGTAAACTTTTGGATCAGGTAATTATCTTCGTATGGTACATTTGGCACTCGCCAGGGCGGCAAATTTGTCACCCTTGCTGTTTAGCAAATTTGCTGGCAATCAATTCCAGGGCTTCGTCCCACTCGGCTTCGACAAACTCGCCATTTTTCTTGATCAGCGGTTTGGTCAATCGGTCGGGGTGGTTGATGAAGTTAAAACCGTAGCGCCCTTTGACGCACAGGCTGCCCTCGTTGGTGGGGCGTTCACGATCAGCTCGCACATTGACGACTTTGTCACCGGACACACCCAGGTAAATACCGCAGCCCACACCGCAGTACACGCAGGTGGTCTGCACTTCACGAGCGGCAAACTTGGGCTTCTTGGGGGCCAGAGCGCCAACCGGGCAGCGATCAACACATTCACCACAAGATTCGCAAATCAATTCAGCAAAGGGCTTATTTCCAAAGGTGCCGACCACCGTTTTGACGCCGCGGTCGATAAATCCCAGGGCGCCCAATCCTACAATTTCATCGCAAGTGCGCACACAGATGCCGCAGATCACGCATTTATTGGGATCAAATTGGAAGAAGGGATTGGAAGTATCAATCGGCAGATCACGTTCTGTCTTGCGCAGCCGCTCCAAGCGGTCGGGCTGAATGCCCAGATAGGCCGATACATGTCAGTAAATCGCAGTCGTGGGCTGCAGCACAGGCCAGGCAATCCATATGATGATCAGCAATCAGCAGTTCCATCGCAATCTTGCGAGATTGGTAAATCACTGGGCTGTTGGTACGGACATCGATCCCTTCCCGTACCGGTTTCCAGGCAAGACATGGTCATGCGGCCGCCGTCGATCTCTATCCCACACAGGCGGCAGGCCCCCACCGGTTTCAAATCGGGGTGGTGACACAGATGCGGGATGTAAATATCATTCGCCAGGGCCGCATCCAGAATATTCTGGCCTTCTTGGGCAATAATCTCTTGCCCATCAATGGTAAATTTAATTTCTTTGGTCATAGGCTGATTCCTTCTAGCCTTCTACCAGTTCGATTTCGCCGGTGCGAATTTCCATCGAGAAGAACTTTCGGTGGGCAAACTTCGAAACAAACGCCACATTTATGGCATAGGCGATTGGTCGATATAGTGCAATTGCTTTTGTTCACCGATGATGGCATCGGTCGAACAGTTCCGGCGGCATAAGCCACAACCGATACAGCTTTCCAGGATGTGATAGGTGATGAATTCTTTGCATTGTTTGGCAGGACAGGCATTGTGATGGATATGAGCTTCGTACTCATCCCGGAAATAACGCAGGGTGGTCAAAACCGGATTTGGAGCGGTTTGCCCCAACCCACAGAGGGAGCCAGCTTTGATACCTTCGGCTAAATCTTCGAGGAGTTCGATATCTCCAGGTTTGCCGCGGCCCTCGACAATATCCACCAAGATATCGAGCATTTGTTTGGTGCCCAACCGGCAGGGGACGCACTTCCCGCAGGATTCTTTTTCGGTGAAATCCAAGAAATACCGGGCCACATCCACCATGCAGGTGTCTTCGTCCATCACGACCATCCCGCCGGAACCCATCATCGATCCAGCTTCAATCAGAGAGTCATAATCAACGGGCGTATCCAGGAAGGATTCGGGCAGGCAGCCGCCCGAAGGCCCACCGGTTTGGACAGCTTTGAATTTCTTGTTGGGGTCCAGCATCCCGCCGCCGATATCGTAAATGATCTCTCGCAGTGTGACACCCATCGGCACTTCGACCAGACCGCTGTTGGCGATCTTCCCGGTCAGGGCAAAAACGGCCGTGCCTTTTGATTTTTCGGTGCCGATGCTGGCAAACCAGTCTGCGCCGTTGTTGATAATCATCCGAACATTGGCATATGTTTTGACATTGTTGAGCAGGGTTGGTTTGCCATTCAGGCCCTTGATCGCCGGATAAGGCGGACGGCTGCGGGGCATCCCGCGGTTGCCTTCAATGGATGTAATCAGTGCAGTTTCCTCGCCGCAGACAAAAGCACCTGCACCGTGGAAGATATCGATATCAAAATCGAATTCACCGCCCATGATTCCTTTGCCGAGATAGCCTTTTTCGCGGGCCTGATCGATGGCAATTTGCAGCCGCTTGATCGCCAGGGGATATTCAGCCCGGCAGTAAATATAACCTTGCTGTGCACCGATGGCAAAACCGGCGATGGCCATGCCTTCCAAAACGGCGTGGGGATCGCCTTCCAAAACGGAGCGATCCATAAATGCACCAGGATCACCCTCATCGGCGTTGCAGAGCACGTATTTGGTATCACCCGGCGCATCTTGGGTAAATTTCCATTTCCGTCCGGTGGGGAAGCCACCGCCGCCGCGGCCGCGCAAACCCAGAATCGAGCACTGATTGGACGATGGCCTCTGGGGTCAAATCGAAGATGGCTTTCTTTAAGGCATCGTAACCACCGACGGCCAAATAATCATCGATGTTTTCAGGATCGATCTTTCCGCAGTTCTGCAATACCAACCGTTTTTGTTTCGCATAAAACGGAATATCATGATAGGTCGGGAGACCTTCTTTGGTAGCCGGGTCTTTATAGAATAATTTCTCAACCGGTTCGCCCCCATTTTTTAATGAATCAACGATTGCTCCGACATCTTTGGGTTTGACATTGGCATAGAAAGTGCCTTTGGGTTCCACAATCACAATCGGGCCCTGCTGGCACATCCCATGACAGCCGGTGAATTTGACTTCGATATCGCTGCCTTGTAAGCCAGTTTCTAATTTGGCCTGAATATCAGCTGATTTGGCCGATTCGCAGCCGGTCCCCCGGCAGATGAGAACGGTTCGTTTATTTGTCCATTTTTACTCGCCTCCTCCTTCAAAAGTTTGCGGACCTTGTTTTTCGTCAGGTTCCCATGAACTTCTTCATTATAGGTAACCGCCGGTGCCAGGGCACAGCAGCCAATGCAAGCTACGGTCTCAACCGTGTATTCCAAATCTTCGGTAGTCCCCTCCCCTTCCAAGCCCAACATTCGCCGTAACTTCTTCTAAAATGGCAGGGGCCCACGCACATGGCAGGCCGTTCCTCGGCAAACGCAAATATGATTGCGTCCCGTTGGCTAAAGCGAAACTGAGCGTAAAAAGTAGCGACCCCGTAGATATCACTCTCGGGGACGCGCGTAAACCGGGCTATTTCTTTCATTGAATCTTCCGGCAGAAAAGTGTAGTTCTCCTGAACTTTTTGCAAGATGGGAATAATTTCTTCCTCGTTCCCCTCAAACTGTGAAAAAATCGTTTGTAAGGCTTCTTCCATCTTATCTCCTTTCTGTGCAATATCAGTTGGAGAAGGTGCAATGCGATTGTTGTTTTACTACATATATCGCATTGCTGATGTAAATATCGGTTGAGTTTCCATCCTACTTAAGATGTTTTTCGAAATTTACAAACTGATCAGCGATGTTACTATTTTCAACCATTCAGGGATAAAAATGTAGTGTCAAATTTCCTAATCTAGATAGGAAAAGTCATGTACTTTAGGATATATTTCCTAAACGATTTGAGTGATTGTAAACTCGCATACTCCCCTGCCGTACATAACCCACCAATGTGATGTTCCAGGCCTAACGCCATCTCGACGGAGAGTGAGGTAGGCGAGGTGCGCGAGGCCACAATCGGACAACCCATCACCGCAGTTTTGCGCATCATCTCGGATGAAATCCGCCCTGTAACCAACAGCACCCGATCCCGTGTTTCAATGTCGTGCTTCAGGCAGCAGCCCGTCAGCTTATCGATGGTATTATGACGCCCGACATCTTCAACAATCGCGACCAGTTCTTCCGTTTGGGGATCCAGCAACCCTGCGGCATGTACCCCTCTCGAACGAGCATACAGACTATTGGGAGGTTGCAGTTTGCGGAAAGCCTGTTGCAGCAACTCGGGTTCGAGGGTGACCGCACTATGGAGGGGTTCGAGACCCACTTCAGGGTCGGTGAAAGTTACACCCCCACCGCAACCTGAAGTGATGATCGTGCGTTCAGGCTTCTCAAAGGGGCGATTCAGCCAAACATCGACGCAGCAGCCCGCCTCGCTGATATGTAAAATCTCGATTTCCCCCAGGTTCGCGATCAAACCCTCATTTTTCAGGAATCCCAGGGCGAGTAAATCCTGCTCCTGGGGTGTCGCCATGATGGTGGCCAACTCAATCCCATTGACGTAAATACTGATCAGTGCTTCTTCGATGACTTCGCCATCGTGCTCTGACCATTTATCTTTGCGGTATTCGTGCCACTGAGTAGGAACTGCGCCGGAAGCCATAGACAATATTATAACGGGATAAAAAAGAACTAAGGATTAATCAGTTTTCAGGATTGATTGCTTTGTGCTCACGTTGATAAAGTGTGTATAAAACAATCAAGATCACCGGAAATATAAAATCCCAATAGACAACGATGCCGGTATTACTCGGCGAGAAATTGTCTTGTTGAATCATATGGAGAATATGGGTCAGCCCCGCACCCCACATAAAGATTGTTTTAGCAATAATAAATGGCAACCAGAACGATCTTTTCCAGAAACCGATCGCACCGATCAAACCGATTCCAATCGCAGCAAAAGCTAATTCCATTTGAAAGCCGCTATTCAAGGGCCAACCAATCCCGGTGGCAACTTCATCAGCGTAGATGATATGTCCAAAGAGACCACTGGTGATCGAAAACCAACCTGCCAGCCCAATCGTGTAAATGGTGACGATTTCTAAAATAGTTTCCCTTCGCTCTTTATTTCGAGTAACAAATAAGTGTACAGCGATAGATACAATCGTTACAAAAATTTGGATGTAAATATTCAAACCTGAGATTTCAAAAAATGCGTTCATCAAATCTCCATTATTGATTTTCTTTTTAATTAGATAGATTATATCTAAATAACGAAATAAAGGAAGCGTTTGTTATTTTTATATCTGTCTTAAGAATTAAAAGTGGCTGTTACCTGCGGGTAACAGCCACTCGCTCGAAAATTCAACTTTGTTCGTCATTGCGAACCCTGTAAGGGTGACGCAATCTCCAAGGATCAACAGATTGCTATGTCGGCCGATGGCCTCCTCGCAATGACGCACCAATGCAAGCAATGGGTTGCTAGAACAACCCTGTCACCTGCCCCGTTTCCAAATCCAGGTCAACATCATAATAAACCGGGCGGGTGGGCAGACCGGGCATGGTGCTCATCTCTCCCAGCAGCGGATAAAGGAAGCCAGCACCGACCGAGGCGCGGATATCGCGGATCGGCACGGTGAAGCCAGTCGGGCGACCTTTGAGCAGTGGGTCGTGGCTGATGCTCAGGTGGGTCTTCGCCATGCACATCGGCAGTTCATCAAAGCCCAGTCGGGTGTAGAGCGCAATCTTCTTTTCGGCTTCTTCGGAGTATTCCACCCCGTCGGCACCGTAGATTTCCCGGCAGATGGTTTCGATTTTCTCTTTGATGCTGGTGCCCTTGAGCGGGTAGAGGAATTTGAAATCGCTGGGTTTCTCACAAGCCGCGACCACAGCTTCGCGCCAGTGCTTTAGCACCCAAGCCGCCCTCCATCCAATGGCGGGAAACGACGGCATCTTCAGCACCGGCATCGATGGCCATCTTGCGGACCAGTTCAACCTCGGCAGGGGTGTCATCCTTGAAGCTGTTGACGGCCACCACCACCGGGATGCCAAATCTCTTGGCATTTTCAATATGAGCCTGCAAGTTGGAACCACCAGCTTCGAGCAGTTCGAGGTTCTCTTCGGTATACTCAGGGGCCAATGGTGCACCGGCTATCACTTTGGGGCCGCCACCGTGCATCTTGAGGGCTCGGACGGTGGCCACCAACACCACACAACTGGGGATCAAACCAGAGTAGCGGCACTTGATATTGAAGAATTTCTCCATGCCGATATCAGCACCAAAACCAGATTCGGTGACCACGTAATCAGCCAGTTTGAGGGCAATCCGGTCGGCGATGATGGAACTGTTGCCGTGGGCAATATTGGCAAACGGCCCGGCGTGGACGAAGGCGGGAGTGCCTTCGAGGGTCTGCATCAGGGTGGGCATGATGGCGTCCTTCATCAGGACGGTCATGGCACCGGCGCAGCCGATATCTTCAGCGGTAACGGCTTCGCCAGCCTTGCTGGTGGCAACCACGATATTGCCGAAGCGCTCGCGCATATCGGCCAGATCGCTGGTCAGGGCCAGGATGGCCATAATTTCGCTGGCAACGGTGATATCATAGCCAGTTTCACGGGTAAAGCCGGTCTCCTTGGGGCCTTGACCAATCGTGATGCCGCGCAGCATGCGGTCGTTGATATCGACCACCCGGCGCCAGGTTAGGGTTTCGGGATCAATGTCCAGGCGCACAAAACGGGAAATCTCTTCTTCGGTCAGATCATTGGGATCGGTCTTATCGATGCCCAGTTTCTTGAGGCGTTTGAGCATCGGCAAGGCAAATTTGCGGCTGCCATCTTTGGCAGGCGGGCACAGGCGGCGGAAGAGAGCTTCATCGCTCTGGCGGGATTCGTGGTACATGCGGGTATCGATGGCCGCGGCCAGCAGGTTGTTGGCCGCCGTGATGGCATGGATATCACCCGTCAGGTGCAGGTTGAAATCTTCCATGGGGACGACCTGGCTGTAGCCACCACCGGCAGCGCCGCCCTTAATCCCGAAGGTTGGTCCCTGGGATGGCTGGCGGATAGCGGTGAAGACGTTCTTGCCCAGGTGGGCACCCAACGCCTCAGATAAACCCACCATGGTGGTGGATTTGCCTTCACCCAAGGGGGTAGGTGTGATGGCAGTCACATCAATGTATTTGCCATCGGGGACATCCTTGAGGCGGTCGAGAATCTCCAGGCGGACTTTGGCTTTGAAATTGCCGTAAAGTTCCAGCTCTTCGGGCAGGATACCGACCTCTTCGGCGATCTTGGCAACATTCTTGATGTTAGGTTGTTGAGCCTGAGCAATTTCGATATCCGAGGGAACCGGTTGTAACAGTTCTAACGGAACAGGCTCAAATTCAATCTTTGCGTTCTTATACTTCGACATTGATTTCTCCTTTTCTTATGGTTGGGGAAAATGAGTTTTGCGGTTTGTTCTTATTGAAGCTGGGCAGACCTGCCGCAAAACAAGAGTGAAATATCTCCAAAAAAAGACAAACCCCACAATGGAGGTTTGTCAAAATTTTATACTTCGACTAAGCCATGGGCAATCTTGGCGGCGCGTACGGTGTTGCGCATCAGCATGGCGATGGTCATGGGTCCAACACCTCCCGGCGAAGGTGAAATCCAGCCTGCTACCTCTTTGACTTCATCGAAGGCCACATCACCGGTCAGGTAGTAACCCTTCTCTTTGGTGTCATCGTCAATGCGGTGTGTGCCGACGTCGATCACAGCTGCGCCTGGTTTGACCCAATCTTTCTTGACCATTTCAACCCGTCCAACGGCCGCGATCAAAATATCAGCTTCGTGCACAAATTTCAGGCAGGTTCTTGGTGCGCGAGTGGCAGATCGTCACCGTAGCATTACGCTTTACGAGCAACAGGGCTGCGGGCATCCCCACAATATTGGAGCGTCCCAAAACCACTGCATTGGCCCCTTCAAATTCCACGCCGCTGTGCTCCAGCAGGTACATGCAGCCATCAGGGGTGCAAGGGACAAACAAAGGTTCACGCCCTTTTTGGGCCAAGCGTCCAATATTGATGGGGTGGAAACCATCAATATCTTTCTCCACACTGATCGTGCGCAGCACGGCTTCTTCATCCAGTTCCCACGGCAGCGGCAATTGCACGAGGATGCCGTTTACCAGGGGATTATCGTTCAATTCCTTCACCTGCTTCTCAACTTCCTCCTGAGAAGCATCTGCGGGCAATGTGTAGCTATAGGATTCCATCCCCAGTTGTTTGCACATGCGCTGTTTCATGCCCACGTATACTTCTGAAGCGGGGTCCGAACCCACCAACACCGTTGCCAACCCGGGCGGGGGATGTCCGGCAGCTACGAGCGCGGCGACTTCAGCCGCCACTGCCTCACGAACTTCTTTTGCTATGGCTTTGCCGTCAATCAGTTTTGCTGTCATCCTTTTCTCCTATGTGAATACTGTGATGATCGGTACCAAAAAATGAGGGACATGCCCTTGGTTACAGGTGGGCAGCGTCCGTGTTAATAATCTCAACCCCTAAATCTACCGATAAAGTGTTTCGCGGTTTGTAGTTTTAGAAAAAATGGACAAACTCGCTGCGAAACCTGTACGTTTGCCGGTTGTTGCACTCAGTTTTTTAAAATTCTTTCCGGTATTCGTATAAACGCTGATAATAAGATTTTTCCGCTAAACACAATTATTCCTGAAAACTAGAATCTGCACAAGTTATTTTTGTCACCACCTTAGGGTAAAAAATTCATCCCTGATGAGTTGCCATCCATCCATCTTTAGCGTAAAATAGAAAGTGAGTGATTCCAATGATGAAAAATACAACTGCGATGCGAAAAATGTGGACTTTTATGCCCATGGTGAGGGCCATTACGTTGCGCGGGTTGTACTGGAAGATCATTAGCACCTAATCAAGCTAAACAAAAATCGCCAGGGAGCAGCCCCTGGCGATTTTTGTTTTTTTGAGAAACGTCACTGCATGCGCAGTTTACTGAGGGCGGCATGCCAATTTTTGGCAGTTGGCCCCTGTCGTATCGTAATGGCGTACATACTATTTTTGGAGGCAATACATGACGGACCGTAAGAAAATCACCATCACCACCTTATTCAACAAAGCGGCCAAGGGGAAACCAATATCTTGGCTAACCTGCTATGATTACCCGACAGCATATTTCCAGGAGCAAGCCGGCATCGATATGATCCTGGTGGGTGACAGCTTGGGGATGACCATGCTAGGTTATGACAAGACTCTTCCTGTTACCATGGATGATATGATCCGCCATACGCAGGCGGTACGCCGCGGCGCTCCGACGGCTTTTTTGGTTGGTGATATGCCTTATATGAGTTACCAACCCAGCAGCGAAACCGCGATTCGCAATGCGGGACGCTTCATGGCTGAAGCTGATACTGATTGCATAAAATTGGAGGGTGGTGGCGAGATGGCTAACCGCATCGAAGCTATTGTTCAAGCTGGAATTCCGGCGATCGGGCACCTGGGGTTAACCCCCCAAAGCGTCAGTGCCTTGGGTGGTTATAAAGTTCAAGGAAGAGGAGCTATCCAGGCGAAGAAAATCATCGATGATGCCAAGGCTCTCGAAAATGCTGGGGCGTTTGCGATCCTGCTAGAAATGGTTCCTGACCGGGTGTGCAAGATCATCACCGAACGTGCTGAAAACTGTTTGATTCTGAGCCTGGGTTCTGGCCCCGATGCACATGGTCAATTGTTGATCTACCATGATATGTTTGGCCTGTATCCAAAGTTCAAACCCAAAATGGCGAAAGTTTATGGTAACGCCGGGGAAGTGATCCTGAATGGCTTGAAGGGATATGCTAACGAAGTAGGTGACAAGACCTTCCCACAGCCAGAGAATTGGTTCACGATCAAGGATGATGAGTATGCTGAGTTATTGGACCTTTTAGACTGAATGTAAGTCGAGACGCAGTACGCTGCGTCTCGATTATTTTTATGGAGATAAATTGATGACCACTGATTTTCGTGAACGATTAAAAATCCCCCAGAACCGTCTTGATGATATAAACAAAATCTTAATCGATCCAAATCAACGAGTAATCAGCGATTTGCTGGCTGTGGTTGAGAAATACGGCACTCCCGATGAGATTAACGCCAAGCACCGTGAGGCACGTAAATTAGAAAACCTGCTCAAAAAAGTGGAAGCTGCCAATCCCGATCATCTCAAAGATTTACATTGGCTAATCGAGAAGCGCGACCAAGGTGCTTTCGTATCTGTAGCTGATTATCAAAAAAATGTATTGGGAGATCACGCCGCCACCTTAAAATTCGAAGATGATTTCGCAGTTACATTGGAAGTTTCAGCCCTGCAATATTTCCCTTGGGTGCGTGTGATGGCTGAACGTGCAATTAAGGATCGGACACTTATCCCTGGACGATTTATCGCTGTACGCAAAATGAAAGAATCTGAGGAAGATGGCGATTTACCCGCCATCATCGCCGCCCTCGATATTATGGGCTGTTCCTTTGTGGAAACGCTCGATACCAAAGGGACGGATGGCTCTAATATCCATTTGGGAGGGCCAGATACAATTGCCGGTTACTTCGGCGGCGTGGGGCAGCCCAATGACCACGCGCTCCAATGGTTGAATGAGTTCCTGTATTACTACACCGAATACGGTCTACGCGAAGTGCTCAATATCAATCCCGGCACAGTGCTGGTCGGCTACCTGCTTTATCGCCTGGGTGTGGATATTAACTTTAAGATCTCGGTATTTATGGGCAACGATAACCCTTATGCAGCCTTCTGGACTTTGATCGGTGCCCAACTCTTTAGCCGAGATGACGGCACTTCACCACTGATTGGTTTTAATTGGTCAAACTCAGTCAATAACCAGAGTATCGAGATCACTTCTGAGTTCCGCAAAGCGCTGGGCTTTGAAGATATTGTCCGTTTTGAACACCATATTACCGAAACCTATAAATCAATCGTGATCCAACCTTATGACCGCCGGGATGAACTGGTCGAATTAGCTGATCATATACCCAATATTTCAGCAAAGCATGAGGGGGGTATTCCCGCTGTAGATTCACAGCGCGCTCATCCCTCAGATATCCTGGATTATTTCCGGGAAAAAAGTGAAATCATCGAAACCGGTGACTGGGCCGCCCTGGAACAGAATTTTCTCGACAAGGTGGATGCTTGCAATTCATCCGCCCGCATGCTGACGGAAAAAGGACTGTCGTTTATCGCAGCGCAAAATCTGCATCGGTAGGTAAAAACAAAGAAAAAGTAAAGCAGCTCCGACCATAGGTCGGAGCTGCTTTACTTTTTTTACGATTGTTCCCAATATATCAATAAGACAATTTTTCCTGTGGAAAAAAAGATGGTAATATATTATAGACTAAATCCGACATAAATTGTAATATTTATCACAAATAGAAGCTCCTACAATGGGGAAATGAGTTTCTAAGAATCTTTATCCAATGAATGGAGGTGCAGTATAGTTCAATCACCAGTTTAACCTTCAAAATCCTTAATTTAATATGTATTTGTACTCCTTGTGTTTTGTTTCGAGAATGCTTTGTTAGTTGTTTCGGCCCTGTTGACAGCTATCGTTTTCCATCTGGTAAATTCAATTTAAGAAAATGGTAGTCACTATAGATGATAGAAATTTTGTCAACATCACCTAGTCATCCAAAGGAAGGAAAACATGAAACGCCTGCTTATTTCGTTATTTGCTATCCTAATTGTTGGCAGTTTGTTACTGAGTGCCTGCCAAACGGACACAGCCACCGAAGAACCTGCGATGGGTGAAACAGGGGGACAAGAAGAAACAATGCCAGAAGAATCTATGGGGGAAGAAGTTACAGTGGTAGTTGGATTCACTTCTTCACTGACAGGGGCCCAAGAAGTTTCCTCTAAGCGCCAGGTAAACGGCTTCAACCTGTGGCTGGAACAAGTCAATGCAGGTGGGGGCATTACTCTGAGTGATGGCACAGTTGTCAAGTTCGCTGCTCAAACCTATGATGATGAATCGAATGCAGAGCGTGTGCAAGAACTATACACACGCTTGATTTCCGAGGATAACGCCAATTTTTTGATCAGCCCCTATTCATCTGGTTTGACCTCTGCCGCATCGATTGTTGCTGAACAGAACGGCAAAGTGATGATTACCACAGGCGCAGCCGATGATGATGCTTATAAGACGGGGAATACGAGTCTCTTCCAGTTGTACACCCCCGGTAGTTTGTACATGGCTAGCACAGTTGACATGCTCAAAGATTTAGACCCAGATGCCAAAGTAGCGTTGGTGTATGAAGCGGCTAAATTCTCTACAGGCGTAGCAGAAGGCATCAAACCTTATCTTGAATCTAATGGTTTCGAAGTTGTATTGGAAGAAAGCTATGCCTCCGATACTGCCGATTTTGGCCCTATTGTGAATAAGATTGCTGGATCAGGCGCAACTGTTCTGCTAGGGGGCGGTCACTACAATGATGGTACTGCTTTGGCCCGTTCACTTTACGATCGCAAAATTGGCTTGAAGTTTGCTTATCTTTTGGTCGCGCCAGCAGATACAAAATTCCCGGAATTGGGTGATGCTGCCCTGGGTATTGCCGTATCTAGCCAATGGGAACTTAAAGCGACCCATACTGAGGAAGAAGCCAATAATTTGGGCGTGGAATGGTTCGGCCCTACTGGCGAAGAATTTGCTTCGGCATATGAAGCTGCCTATGGCGATCCGCCAACTTACCACGTGGCGGGTGGCTATACTGCGGGCTTGATTCTCCAAAAAGCAATTTTAGATGCCGATTCTGTAGATCTTGAATTGGTCAAAGCAGCATTGAATGCCATGGATTTGTTCACCTTCTTCGGCGGCACGAAATTTGACACATCCGAAGAAGCACACGGATTACAACTCGCTCACAAAATGGTGGTTGCCCAATGGCAAATGAACGATGCAGGTGAGCTCGAGCGTGTAATCATCGCCCCTGCTGATGTCGCCACAGCTGATCCACTTTATCCGATACCGGCTCCATAAATATCGTTTTATGCTTATATCCCTTCAGAACGAAAAAATCTGAAGGGATGTATTTCATCTCATAAAGTTACAATCGGGAGTTTCTATGCAACAAATCAATCTGCTTCTAACATCCCTGCCTGATGGCATCTTGCTTGGTTTTGTTTATGGGTTGGCAGCCATGGGTTTGACGCTAATTTGGGGTGTGATGAATGTTATTAATCTGTCTCATGGTCCAATTATCTCGCTGGGTATGTTTGGGACTTTCATTCTGTTTATTCGAATGGGCATCCATCCCTATTTAGGAATATTTCTGATTGCTGCTCTGGGTTTGCTTTTGGGTATTCTGATCTATTTTGGTGCTGTGAATAGGGTGATAAATGCGCCACACTTATCATCACTTTTAGCTACATTCTCAGTTAATATGATCATTATTGGGATTGGTACAGCCGTTTTCACTACTTCGCCATACAATGTTGATTTCAATATGAGCAGTTTCCAACTTGGGAATACCACAGTGTTGGGTACCCGCTTGATTGCAGCGGGATTTTCAATCCTTTTTACGGGTGGGTTATATCTTTTCCTCCGCAAAACCCGTCCCGGAAAATATATCCGGGCAGTTGCTAACAACCGTGATGCCGCAGAATTGATGGGCATACCATCTACCCGAATTTTAGCCCTGAGTTTTGGAATTGGCACTATGCTCGCCGCGGTCTCAGGTGCTTTGATCGCTACCTTTTTCCCCTTCAATATCCTTTCTGGGAGCAGTTACGAACTTAAAAAGTTTTGTCATCGGTGTCTTGGGAGGTTTAGGCAATCCGGTGGGTGCCTTGGTTGGTGGTTTGATTTTGGGGGTACTCGAAGGCGTTATCCCGGCCTTTATGAATACTTCCTGGGTGCCAGTCATTGAATTTGGCCTGTTTGTTATCATTTTGCTGGTCCGGCCGAATGGAATTTTCGGAGCTAAACAATGAAAAACCAGCGAAGCTTTCTGGGCCTTATCCTGCCTTTACTGGTAGTTGCGGGGCTTGTATTCTGGCCAATTATTACTGGGAATATATCCAACCGCGAAGTTGCTTTCACCCTCCTGAAAGCGGTAGCCTTGGCAACTAGTCTGAATATCTTACTTGGTTATACCGGTTACGTTAGTTTTGGTCATATTGTATTTTATGGTTTTGGCGGTTACGTTGGGTTATATTTTGTAAACGTACAAGATTGGTCTATCTGGGCTGGCTTACTGATGGGTGGAATTGCTGCCGGCTTGTTGGCTTTTTTATTGGGTAAAGCTATCTTACGCTTGCGCGGCGCTTATTTTGCGCTAGCCACCATTGGTATCAATGAAGCCATGCGGGCCCTGATCAATAATCTTGATATTTTTGGTGGCCCCATCGGCATGACCTTGAACTTCTCGGTCTATAAAGCCTATGGCGGTGCAGCTCAAGCGCTGGAAATGGCCTTTTATATCATGGCCGGACTGACATTCATCGCCGTCCTGATGAGTTTTATGGTACGCACATCAAAATTTGGCTTGGGGTTGTTAGCCATCCGCGAGGATGAAGACGCTGCCGAAGTCATGGGTGTAAATGCTCCAAACGCAAAAACCTGGGCATATGTCCTTTCTGCCATTATCCCCGGTATGGTGGGTGTACTGTTCTTTTTCAAGAACGGCAATGTGGAACCACATGTTGCCTTTCCGCTTCACGCTTCAATCGAGCTTCTCGTGATGGTAATGCTAGGCGGACAAGGCACAGTTTTGGGTCCCATACTGGGAGCCATTGCTTATCAAGGCATGCGAGGGTATCTTGTCACCAGTGATATTTTCAAAGATATTCATCTCTCCGTTTCCGGTGTACTGTTGTTGCTCATCGTGCTATTCATTCCGGCAGGTGCTGTTGGTTGGCTTCGTGAACGGTTCCCGGCGCTGAGGAGGGTAATAGCATGACCACATTATTATCTGTGCAGGGTGTCACCAAACGCTTTGGCGGGCTTCAAGCTCTCACTAATGTGACCTTCGATCTTCCAGAAGGACAGATTCTAGGTTTGATTGGGCCCAACGGTGCTGGAAAAACAACTTTATTTAACGTAATCAATGGTGTTTATCCCGCCGATGAGGGGCAGGTGATTTTTAGCGGACAAGAGGTCACGGGTGCAAAAACCTACGAAATGGCCCGCAAAGGATTAGCCCGCACCCACCAAATTGTCAAGCCATTGAATGAACTATCCGTTCGGGAAAATGTAATTGTAGGTGCTTGTTTTGGCCGCGAAGGACATAGCTTAGGCAAAGCAGGTGAGATTGCCGATGAAGTTATAAAATTCGTGGGACTGGCCGAGCGTTCAGATCAATTGGCAGCCAGCCTCAACGTAGCGCAAAAAAAGCGTTTAGAAATGGCCCGTACCCTGGCAGCGCAACCTTACTTGCTCCTTCTCGATGAAGTTCTGGCCGGACTGAACCCTTCAGAAATTTCCGAGATGGTTGAGATTGTTCAAAAAATCCGCGAACGAGGTATTACGATTATTATGATCGAACACGTTATGCACGCGGTGATGAATGTTTCAGATCGCTTGATCGTGCTCGACTTTGGCAACCAAATTGCAGAAGGAACCCCTGAAGAAATTCAGAACAATTCAAGGGTTATAGAAGCTTATCTGGGTGACCCCAAATTAGCCGAAAAATTGATGCAACAAGCAAATGAATAAAGGGAAAATCCATGCCGATACTTGAAATTCGTGATGTAACTTCTGGATATGGTGAAGTCCAAATTCTTTGGGGAACCAATTTGGCCCTTGAAGAGGGCAAACTAACCTCTCTAGTAGGTACCAACGGAGCAGGAAAAACTACCATGCTGCGCACAGTGATGGGATTAATCAAGCCCTGGAGTGGCTCCGTTATTTTTGATGGGGAAGATGTCAGTAAATTGCCCGCCCACAAAAAAGCGGATATGGGTTTGGTACTGGTTCCTGAGGGACGACAATTGTTTACTGATATGAGTGTTGCCGAAAATCTCGAAATGGGTGCTTCCCCTCCACGTGCCAGACCACATTTTTCTAAAAACCTGGATCTAGTTTATGAAATGTTCCCGCGCCTGGAAGAACGCAAAGATCAAGAAGCCGGCACCCTTAGTGGGGGTGAACAGCAAATGTTAGCTGTGGCCCGTGGGATCATGGCTGAACCCGTCATTTTAATGATGGATGAACTTTCTCTTGGTCTGGCCCCTGTGTTGGTTCTTGATCTCTTCGAGAGTTTAAATCTCTTAAAGAAGCTGGGATTACAATGCTATTAGTTGAGCAAAATGTACAAATGGCATTAGCTGTGAGTGATTTTGGTTATGTTCTCGCGCAAGGCAAAGTTGAACTCGAAGGTCCGGCCCGAGAACTGATTAAAAATGAACATGTCAGGGAGGCGTATTTGGGTTTGTAAGAAACTTGATTACAAAGAAGCAGGTTCTAAAAATATAACGCCCAGGCTTTTTCAAGCCTGGGCGTTTACGTAATTTCGATTTATACCTTGAATTTGGACAGCCTATCGCAACCGTCGCAACTCGTGGAAGCCCTGCTTTTCATCCTTGGTTAAATTTTTGGGGAGTTTAACTTCAACCTTAACCATTAAGTCGCCCATATTTTCGGGATTACGCAAATTTGGCATCCCTAAACCCTTCAAGCGGAAAGTTTGGCCATTATCCGTTTCCGCTGGGATTTTGAGCTTGACATTCCGATTTATACCGGTTACTTCAATTTCACCGCCAAGTAACGCATCATAAAGACCCACCGGGACGCTGGTCCGCAAATTGTCCCCATCCCTTTCAAATAGAGGATGGGGAAGAATTCTTACTTTTAAGAATAAATCTCCTGACTGTCCCCCCCTGGCACCGCGGCCGCCTTGACCTCGGAGCCGAACTTTGGATCCAGTTTTTACGCCAGGGGGGATTTTTGCTTCAATCTTGCGGCCATCCTCCCATTGTAAAACGCGCTGGGTTCCCTGAAAAGCTTCTTCCAAGGTGATTTCAACCGTGTGCTCGGCATCTTGCCCCCGTTGACGGCGCATCGGTTGCCCACCGAAATTCACACTTCCACCGCGGCCAGTTCCACCGAAAAGGGTTTCAAAGAAATCTGAAAAACCGCCACCGCCCATGCCGCCAAGATTTCCAAACATCCGCTCCAATTCTTCTTGGGATACTTGTTGTGAATAGCCACCACCGCCGGATTGCTGCCAGGGATTCCAGTTAAAATCTTCGGGGCGACCTCCAGCACGTCCGTATTGCTGCCAGTGAGAGCCAAATTGATCATACTTTTGTCGCTTATCAGGGTCAGAGAGCACTTCGTTGGCTTCGTTGATTTCTTTAAATTTCTCTTCTGCGCCGTTATCATCTTTGTTCATATCAGGATGATATTGGCGCGCCAATTTTCGGAATGCTTTTTTAATATCGTCTTGGGAAGCATCCCTTTCTACACCTAGGGTTTTGTAATAATCTTTATAATCCATAATCCGGCCAACCATACTTTATGTGGTATGAAAAAGCGGGCAGAAATTTTACCTGCCCACTCATTCAATTATACAACTCTTTTATATTAAGTTTTGTATGATTTTAGCTGACCTTCACCGCGATCTTCCGGGCTTTGGCTTGTTCTGCTTTGGGTAGAGTCAGACGTAAAACACCATTTTTGTACAGCGCATCGATATTGTCTTTCGCCACGGCATCTGAAATTCTGAAATTACGTTCATAATCTCCAATTTCATACTCTGCCAAGGCCAGCGAATAATCATCCTGATCATCAATCTGAGCATATCCCTTCACCTTCAAAATATTTTTTTCTAATGTGATTTCGATCGCGTTTTCGTTGATGCCAGGCATATCCAGTTCAAGAATGATCTCGTCACCCACTTCGTAAATATCGGTGCGTGGCACAAAACAGCGACATTCGCGGGTTCGTTCAGGATCTTCTTGAACTATTTCTTGTTCTTGAACTTCTAATTCTTTGGTTTTTGTAACCATGGTAATTCCTCCATAATTAACATTTTGTGTTGAAAAAAATTAAGCAGCTCTGACGGAAATTTTCTTTGGTCTTTCAGCCTCAACACGTGGTAATTCAACTTTCAGCACACCATTCTTAAAGGTGGCTTTTACCTTATTTACATCTACCGTGTAAGGTAATTGAATACTGCGGCTGAATTCACCAAATTTTCGCTCTCGACGATGATATTGAGAACCTTCGGGAACTTTTTCTGATTTACGAACACCACTGAGAGTAAGGGTGTCACCGGTGACATTGATTTCCAGGTCGTCTTTACTCAAACCAGGAATTTCTGCTGTGACCAAAGCGCTGTCTTCAGCAGCCCATACATTCACAGCTGGAAACGCTGAAGCACTGCGCATCCGATTTGAGGGAAGATCACTAAACAGCCGGTTCATATCTTTTTGCAGGCGGTCCATTTCTCGCCAGATGGGTGGGATACGATAAGTTCGGTACATCATCATGCCTCCTGTAAAATTTTGGATTTGAAAAATTTGACCAATCAAATTTTAGATTTTTAATGTTTAAAATTCATATACGATTTGTAGGAGAAATATAAATTTTCAATTCGAGATTATTTCGATGAACAAATTTGCTAATCGCGGGTTTCAAAACCTTCTGTAAATCGAAACTGGTTATTAAAAATATTTCCCCTTGACAATTATATAGACCGATCGGTATAATTTCTTCGGAGACTAACAAATGAGCGAAACCCGAAAAATAATTTTGGAAACAACCAGTCGGTTACTGGAGACACAAGGATTTCACGCCACAGGGTTGAACCAAATCATTCAAGAAAGCGGTGCGCCAAAAGGATCACTGTATTACCACTTCCCTGGTGGCAAAGAAGAATTAGCTATCAACGCAGTGCAACAAATTGGAGAGAATTTTGCTTCGTATATTCAAGAGTATCTTTCTGAAAACAGCCCCATTGAAGATGCATTATTTGACTTTATTAATCAGATTGCTGCGAGAGTTGAAATATCCAATTTTAGTGCCGGTGGACCTTTAACCACTATCGCCATGGAAACCGCAACAACTAGTGGAGGCATTAATTTAGCCTGTCAGACCGCATTTTCACAAATCCAGGAAGCGTTTGCGAGTAAGCTGATTTTTGCTGGATTTTCATTAGAAAAGGCGAATTCCCTTGCCATTTTCATCACATCCGCAATCGAAGGGGGGATCGTGTTGAGCCGCACCTACCACAACGGTGATCTCTTAAGAGAAGTTGCCGATCAACTTTGTCAAATACTACGAGGATTTAACAATGACTGACACATTTTTAATATTTGGGGCACTAGGCCGAGTAGGCAGTGCCATCATCAATGCTTTGCCATCTGACGCACTGATTCGGGCTGCTGATATTAATGATCAGGGAAATTTCAATAAAAACGTAGAGTCTGTAAAATTCGATTTCAACCACCCACCAGAAAATTTGGACTACCTTTTTGAGAATGTGCGCGGTATGTTCATCCTTTGGCCGCCTGGGGTGGCTGCTAAAAAAAGTATGAAACCTGTCATTCAAGCAGCAGCCGATTATGGGGTTAAGCAAGTGGTTTTCTTATCTATTTTAGGCGCTGAAAAGCTGAAGGTGGTCCCTCACCGTTCAGTTGAAAAAATGATTGAGACCTCGGGGATGGATTATGTCTTTTTGCGTTCAGCCTATTTCATGCAAAACTTGAGCGGTATGCATGCTCCAGAGATTCAGCAACGAAATGAAATTTTCATCCCCGCCGGGCATGGCACTCTGGGATTTGTGGATGTGCGAGATGTCGGCAGTGTAGGGGCTAAAGCATTAGTAGAAGGGCACCGAAACAAAATTTACAGTCTGACCGGAGGTGAAGCGCTGACTTTTACTCAGGTTGCCGCGACGTTCTCAGAAGTATTAGAGCGTCTGATTGAGTATACGAATCCTCCTATTATGCGATTTTTCCGCCAGATGCAGGAGCGTGGGATACCTACCGGATTGGCGATCTTTATGATAATTGAATACTCAGCCACAAAGCTTGGTAAATCGGGTCTCGTAACCGGGGAGGTTGAAGAGTTATTGGGCCGCCATCCCATTCCACTAAATCAATTTGTCAAAGATCACGCAGAAATCTGGTTATAAATCCCTTTTGACCATCGATTAGATAGACTGCCTTTTAGGCTCTGTACAATATTGTCGGGCGTTATCGGTTGTGGTAAAATGCACCCCGCTTGGGACGGAGTGATTCTCCTGATCTGCGTTTTGGAGGGGTGGCCGAGTGGACGAAGGCGCCTGTCTTGAAAACAGGTATGGAGCAATCCATCGTGGGTTCGAATCCCACCTCCTCCGCCTTAACAATTTAATAAAGTGACATGTCGATAGTGGATGAAATTCCATCTTTGATATTATCATGGGGAGGTGCCAGAGTGGCTGATTGGGACCGCCTGCTAAGTGGTTGTCGGGATTAAACTCGACCGTGGGTTCGAATCCCACCCTCCCCGCCATGCCCTCGTAGCTCAGTGGATAGAGCACTTGGTTGCGGACTAAGGGGTCGTGCGTTCGAGTTCGCACCGAGGGCGCAGCTGACGAAACCCCGGAGATTCCTCCGGGGTTTTGTTTAACTGAAAATGTAAATTTTGGAGACGATTAGATCAAAATTTATTTTTAGCATATTCCGTAAAGGATGCGGAGCCTCCGCTCCTTTTCATTTTGGAGGTACCTATTGAATAACAAACCCCAAATTTTACTTACCAACGACGATGGCATCCTTTCTCCGGGTTTATGGGCCGCCGCTGCTGCTTTGGAACAGTTGGGATACGTGCATGTCGTCGCGCCGCGAGAACAATCTTCCGGGATGGGACGCAGCTTGCCATCGACTTCTTCTGGCATTATCGAAACGCAAAAACTCCAGGTAAATGGGCGTGAGTGGATAGTTTATGGGGTGGATGGTACCCCTGCACAAGCCGTATTACACGGCATATTTGAAATTGTGCCGCGCAAACCAGATCTGGTAGTCTCGGGGATCAATTATGGAGAGAACTTAGGGTTGGGGGTGACAGTTTCAGGGACGGTGGGCGCCGCCTTAGAAGGTGCTGCATCCAAAATTCCTTCACTGGCAATTTCGCTGGAAACGATCATTGAGCACCACCTTTCTTATTCAGATGAAGTTGATTTTTCAGCTGCAGCACACTTTACATCATTCTTCGGGAAGCTGCTCTTGGAAAAGAAATTCCCCGAAGATGTGAGTGTGCTCAAAGTGGATATACCTAGTGATGCGACTCCTGAAACTCCCTGGAAGGTTACGCGGCTTTCAAAAGTGCGGATGTTTGATGCGGTGCCGCCTAAACGCAGATCATGGGGTGAACCTGCACGAGTGGGCTACCGTTTTTCAGATGAAATCCATAAAGCTCGTGAGGGCAGCGATATTCATGCAGTGCGCATTAAGCATCTGGTTTCGGTTACTCCCCTCAGCCTGGATCTAACCTCCCGTGCGGACTTCAACGAAGTCGAAGCAGCTTTACAAAAATAAGCAATTCCCCTAAAAAGGCGTTGCCTTTTTAATCTTTCTTTTCGAGCACATCCAACATCGCTTGATGGATTCTTCCGTTGGTTGCCAGGATCGAACAAGGAGGGGTGAGATAATCGGGGCCGCCTCGTACATCCGTGACTTTTCCCCCAGCTTCCTCGACAATTAAAACACCAGCAGCAATATCGTATGATTCGATTTGGACTTCCCAGAAACCTTCAAAACGGCCCGCGGCTACATAACATAAATCCAAAGCAGCCGAACCCAATCGGCGCACACCCTGAGAGCACAGTGAGAAATTTGAATAGTGGTTCAGGTTATTGTCTTTTCGCTCGCGAATATCGTAAGGAAAACCTGTTACTAACAGGCTTCGTATTAGCGTACCAGCTGTTGAAACTTTCAATGGTTGCTCATTTAAATAAGCACCTTTTCCTCGTTGAGCTGTGTAACACTCATCCCGTACCGGATCGTACACCACCCCTAAGGCAATCTGCCCATCTTCTACATATCCCAGGGAAACGGAGAAGATGGGAATGCCATGCGCATAGTTTACAGTGCCATCTAAAGGGTCGATATGCCAAACATGATTATTCTTTCCCTTAATCAAACCACTCTCTTCAGCCACAATGCGATCATCCGGATAACTTTCACGGATTGCTTTCAGCAAAAAAGCTTCTGAACGCCGATCTATCTCCGTAACTAAATCAATTTCGCTTTTGTGATCGATTTCGAATATTTTGGCCCATGCCGTCTAATAATATTTCTCCGGCTTGTCGGGCCCAGGCTTCCATTTCTGATAGTGTTGGTGTCATAAGTACCTCTCACGAAAACTCCCGCCAGTTTTTTC
>CAWHCC010000003.1:0-1095811 GCA_963827805.1 uncultured Chloroflexia bacterium | reverse complement strand
TAAGGAGAAATATAATGGCTTTCACCTTTGGAACCCCTTCTTATCCATAATTCACGTTAAGTTAGGAATTGTTGGTGATTTGCTGTAGATGCTTCCAACTGATGAAGAATCCAGTGCTGGTTTGTAATGACTGCTCACCACCATAAACAACATATCCGTGATCATCTGGTATTCCAGCAAGTTGGTGCCAATATTTGAGATTATCGAAATAACTGTTCGATATTGTTTTGCCGGATTTTATTTCGATGGGGGTGATCTCTTCTCCATCAACCAGTAAACAATCAATCTCTTTTCCACGGCTGTCTTGCCAGAAATAAGGATAACGTCTCTGCCCGCGATGAAACTCATGTTTGATAAATTCGTTGATGATGAGATTTTCAAACAACGCACCTTTCAAGAAATGTGTTCTGACTTGATTTTCATTTCGAATTCCCAATAATGAACACGCAACCCCGGTATCATAGAAATAGAGTTTGGGTGATTTTACAAGTCGTTTTTTGAAGTTCTTATGATAAGGCTGTAATCGATAAACAATGTAGGATGTTTCCAGAATTGAAATCCATGCTTTTGCTGTATTTGGGCTGATACCAGCATCATTCGCTAGGCTGGTGTAGTTGATTAATTGCCCAGTGCGTCCTGCACAGAGCTGGACAAATTGGATGAAGGAGTTAATATCTCCAATATTTTTGATCATTCTTACATCTCTTTCCACATAAGTCTGGATGTAAGATGGGTAAAAATCGGATGGGGTTAGATTTCGATCATATATTCGGGGATACTGGCCATTGAAAATCAGAGTTCTCATATTGATCGAATGTATGGTTGCCATTTTTGAGTTCTGTTAATGAAAAAGGGAGTAAATGAAGGATTACGGTTCTTCCAGCAAGCGTTTGGTTGATTTTTCCCATCAAAAGGAAATTAGATGAACCAGTTAGGATAAATTGGGCATTCCGATTATTATCAACAATAGATTGGATGTAAGAAAATAATTCTGGTGTGTGTTGGACCTCATCGAGAACAGCTCCATCTTTGTAGTTTGATAAGAATCCGCGGGGATCTGTAAGTGCAATTTGTCGGATATCTGGCTCTTCTAAAGATACATATGGCAAAGTTTGGAAGGATGCTTTGACTAAAGTTGTTTTACCAGATTGTCGTGGTCCGGTTAGAGTGATAACTTGAAATTTCTGTGATAGAGTAGTTAACTTATTTAAGAGAGTTCTTTCAATCATAGCTTACCTTCCATATCAAATCCTAAACTGATGATAAGTAATAATAGTATACCTGAAATTACGCAAATCCGCAATCTTATTGCGCAATTGTGCATTTCTATAGAGTGGATACACTGAGTCATGGTAGCAGATGTTGGTAAACAGATCAGATGTCGGAGGTCCCACAAGGGGAGGCTATTCAACAGTGCGTCCCTTGGGTAGTACGCCCAACCCCGATCTAAAATGTCTAAAATAGTCCATTTTGGGATTAATGGACTATTTTAGTATCTAGAAGGCGCATTTTCAGTATGTCAAATTACAGACAATCTCCCTGAAGTGTTACTAGAAACAGGGAGATTATCGAGGGTTGAGAAGCTCGAAAGATAGTTCAAACCTGAGTGGTTTTTATCCACAATGTATTAACCAGGCGCAGACGTATCCCAGTACCTACTCCGCATCCAAACGGATTGAAACAAGACAAGAACCGAATCATTCTATGTAAATTTAGCGAGAGAGCCACTTTAGTATGGGGTCTATATAGCTAAGGCAGGTGATTTTTACCATCCCCCTTTTCACTGAAAAACCATGTTTACATTGGTTTGTTTTTGCGGATACATCGCGATAATGTGTGGTGGATTTGAAATGTCAGATTGTGTGTGTCCCTGCCCTTGCGGCTACTATCAAGATGCGGTCAAAGAATGCACCTGCTCCAACTCGGTGATCACCCGCTATCAAAAGCGCATCTCCGGACCGATGCTCGACCGCATTGACATCCACATTGAAGTGCCGCGCGTGGACTACGAAAAACTCAACGATGATCGACTAGGAGAACCTCCCGCCAATATTCAGGCGCGCGTGGAAACGGCGCGAGTACGGCAAAGACAACGATTCAGTGATTCAGTGCATCAGCGAGGGGAATTTTCAAATAACGGAATCACTTGTAATGCCGATATGCGACCGGCTCAAATCCGGCAATACTGCCAACTCGACGAAACCAGCAATTCCCTGATGCGGACGGCGATGAACCAGATGCAGCTTTCGGCGCGGGCTTATCACCGGGTGTTGAAATTAGCGCGTACCATCGCCGATTTCGCGGAGGAAGAGCAGATCGCGCCCACCCATCTCGCGGAGGCGCTGCAGTACCGGCCGAAGTTGGGGATGATGTAGATTAAAAAAAGCAGATATTTTGGGAATGGATCACACAAATCGGCCTTTGCGCGTTTAACCCGCAGGGAGCCATCCAAACCTAGCAAGATAGTGGGAAACATGATACGCTTGCTCAACCAAAATCTCGCCTTACCTAATTACTTAAATTCCGATCGCCCGGCTCTCCTTACTGAACAAAAGCTGAATTACATCAAATGGTGCGCAGCTTGGCGGCGCGAGATGAGCACACCATAATTTCAAGGAGTAAAGTAATGTCAAATACGATTTTACCTGAACGCGCCCGTGTGATAATTATTGGCGGTGGCGTTATCGGTTGTTCGGTGACCTATCACCTGGCAAAGATGGGTTGGAAAGACGTTCTCCTTTTAGAACGTGATCAGTTGACCTCCGGGACAACCTGGCACGCTGCTGGGTTGATGGTAACTTTTGGCTCAACGTCTGAAACTTCAACAGAATTCCGTAAATACACGCGTGACCTCTATGCCAGTCTTGAAGCCGAAACAGGTTTTTCAACCGGCTTCAAGCCAATCGGTTTGATTGAGGTAGCAAGTAATGCTGATTACCTCGAAGAATACCGCCGTGTGGCCGCATTCAATCGATACTGCGGCGTTGATGTGCAGGAAATTTCACCGAAAGAAATCAAAGAGCTGTTCCCGCTAGCTCGCGTAGACGATTTGCTGGCCGGTTTTTACATGAAGGATGATGGTCGCGTTAATCCTATTGATGCCACGATCGCCCTGGCAAGAGGCGCGCAGCAGTATGGTGCAACCATCATTGAAGGGGTGTCGGTTACCGGGGTCACGAAGAAAAACGGTGTGGTTACCGGTGTGACAACGCCCCAAGGTAATATCGAAGCAGAATATGTTGTCAATTGTGCCGGAATGTGGGCCAGGCAGCTTGGAGAGTTGGCTGGCGTTAACATCCCCAATCAGGCCGCAGAGCATTATTACCTGATCACCGAAGAAATAAAAGATTTGCCCTCCAATATGCCCATTCTAGAGGATCCGTCGCACTATGGCTATTACCGCGAAGAAGTAGGCGGCCTCATGGTGGGCCTATTCGAGCCGGATTGCGCGCCCTGGAAAATTGATGGCATCCCAAATGATTTCTCCTTTGGCGAGATCGCGCCGGATTGGGAGCGGATGACTCCATTTTTGGAAAAAGCGATGTCGCGCGTGCCCATCACCATGGAAATTGGTGTCAAGAAGTTCTTCTGCGGCCCCGAAAGTTTCACACCTGACCTAAAACCGATCATCGGTGAAGCTCCTGAATTGCGAAACTATTTTGTGGCTGCCGGATTGAACTCTATCGGCATTATCATAGGCGGCGGTTTTGGCCAGGTAATGGCGCATTGGATCATCAACGGAAATCCCGATGTAGATATTACCGGATTTAACATTGATCGCCTTCACCCCTATCAAAATACGCCCGAATACCGAAAACACCGCACGGTTGAGTTGCTGGGGATGGTGTATAAGTGCCACTATCCTACCAAGTCATACCAAACTGCCAGGGGAGCCAAGAAGTCGCCTTTCCACGAACGTTTGGCGGTGCAAAGAGCATATTTCAAGGATGTCAGTGGCTGGGAAGGGGCGGATTGGTACGCGCCCCCCGGCTTTGAGCCAAAGGTGGATAAATTATCCTGGGGTAGAGAAAACTGGTTCCCGTGGTGGGAGGCTGAGCACCAGGCAGCCCGCGAAGGCGTGATCTTGATGGATATGTCCTTCATGTCAAAGTTCCTGGTGCAAGGCCGCGACGCTGGGAAAGTCCTGAACTATGTTTCGGCCAATCATGTTGATGGTCAGGCCAACCAAATTACCTACACTCAATGGCTCAATGAAGACGGAAAACTTGAGGCCGATTTAACGGTCACCAAACTGGAAGAAGAAAAATATCTGGTGATCGTGACCGATACCATGCACCGCCACGCCGAAACCTGGCTCAAACGGCATATTTCAGTCGATGACCATGCCTTTGTAACCGATGTAACCTCGGCCTACGGGCAATTGAATATTCAAGGCCCAAAGTCCAGAGATCTGCTGCAAAGCATCACCACCGCTGACTTGTCCAACAAAGCCTTCCCGTTCAGGGCTGCCCGAGAAATCGAGATCGGGTATGCCAAAGTTCTTTGTATTCGTATTACGTATCTGGGCGAGTTGGGCTATGAGTTGTACATCCCAAGCGAACAAGCCACGCACGTCTATGATCGCATTGTCGAAGCCGGAAAGGAGTTTGACCTCCACCACGCCGGGCTCAAAGCACTGGGCAGTTTGCGCATGGAAAAAGGCTACCGGGATTATGGGCACGATATGGATAATACGGACGATCCTTATGAAGTTGGTCTGGGCTTTTGTGTGGATCTGAAGAAACCGGATGGCTTTATCGGCAAAGAAGCTATCTTGGCGAGAAAAGCGCAAGGACCACTGAAACGACGGCTGGCGCAAGTGCTGATCAAGGACCCCGAACCTTTCCTGTTTCACGCTGAAGTAGTTCGCAGAAATGGAGTGGATGTAGGTTACGTCCGCTCCGGGTCTTATGGTTTCTCGCTCGGCGGCGCGGTAGGGCTGTTCATGATCGAGGCCGATGAGCCCGTCACCATCGGACTACATTAACAACGGGAAATGGGAAGTTGACATTGCCGGGAAGATTTATCCTGCTGAAGTGTCTTTGCGCCCCTTTTATGACCCTGAAATGAAAAGAATTAAAGCATAAGGAAAACAACGGCTCAAAAAGCACCGGTAAGCTAGCTCGTGTCCTTTTCCAGCGTCATTTTATAATCAGAACATCTGTCAACAGGCCACTTTGGGATCCTCACCAGCCCCCTTTACACCAAAAGGCAACATTTTTAGGTTTGGTATTTGCGGATAAATTACGATAATGCGCGGAGTATTTGAAACACAATATTGTGTGTAACCCTGCCCGTGCGGCTACTATCAAGACGCGGTCAAAGAGTGCACCTGTTCCAATTCTGTGATCACCCGTTATCAAAAACGCATTTCCGGCCCGATGCTGGACCGCATTGACATCCACATCGAAGTGTCACGCGTGGATTACGAAAAACTGAGCGATGACTGGCTTGGGGAACCATCGGTGGCGATTCAGGCCAGGGTGGAAGCCGCCCGAGAACGACAACGGGGGCGATTTAACGGTTCCAAGCCTCAAGAAACGGGAAATTCAAATAACGGGATCACTTGTAATGCCGATATGCGCCCGGCCCAAATCTGGCAGTATTGCCAACTCGATGGCTCCAGTAATTCGCTAATACAGACCCAAACTACGTTTGCGTTTGCCATAAACCAGATGCCCGCGATGCTATGGCGCTGCTCTCGGTGTGCGCTTATCACCGGGTTTTGAAATTTGCGCCCACGATCTGGTGGGGGATGAAAAGATAGCTCCCACCCATCTTGCCGAAGCGCTGCAATACCGATCTAAACTGGGGATGATGTAGGAATTCTGTCTTTTTACCAGGAGATCTTGTGGATATGGTTAAATTCGTCTGTTTATGCAACTGGAATAGACAGTTCTGGGCATCGGGAAACTGATCCCATTTTTTCTGTAGGTGCCCATCCTATGATGAAAATTTTGTTTATGTTGGTATAATATACTTACAACGTAAGCACATATGGAGGCTGTAATGTTGCGAAAAATCTTCAAAACTGGAAATAGTGTTGTTGTATCTTTACCTAAGGATGCCATTGAGTATCTGAATATGGATGAAGGAACAGAAGTCAACGTTGAAGTGGATCGGGAAAAACGACAGATCGTGATTACAACCGCTGAACCACCTTTGGCGATTGCAGGTGTTGATCCAGAGTTTGCCCATCAAATTACAGAATTCATCGAGCAGTATCGGCCTGCACTGGAAGAACTGGCGAAATAATGAACTACTTATCAGCCGAACAAATCCTATTCATCCATGCCCGGCTGATTGAAGAAACTGGCGGAAACCACGGTGTTCGCGATCTAGGTATGCTGTTGTCCGCAATTGGGAGAGTTCAAGCCAGTTTCGATGATCAGGATCTTTATTTAGATTTATTCAGCAAAGCAGCCGCATTGATGGAATCGCTTATTTGCAACTATCCTTTTATAGATGGGAATAAGCGTACCGGGGTAACTGCGGCTGGCTTGTTCTTATATCGTAATGGGTATCGTATAACCGCCACAAATGCCGATTTGATAGCGATCACAATGAAAATCGCTCAATCGCAAAGCTACTTGGAAGAGTTAACCATTTGGTTTCGAGAAAATTCCCAACCCATCGAATAAACAACCGATCCTGTTTTCACATAAATACTGTGTGTAGAGTCGGCCCTATCATTTTCCTTAAAGGATTAAGGAATCGTGGTTGCAGAAACTACTTCAGTCAAGATCATTCACGTTTTCAACCTGATCATGCTGACCAATTTTGTAAGCAACAAATACGATGTTTGATACTGAAAACCTAGCTAGGCTTCTGAAAACACTTCATCATAGCAAGACATGCTCAACATGAAATATCAAATTGTTAGTATCCCAGCCCACATGGATACTAACAAGATCTAAAAAATTCTAAACATTCGAAGAGGGTAATGTTGTAGATTTCTGTAAATCCCCAAGGATTTCTGGTGATAAAACCCGAGATACGGTTATCAAGCCGATAAGGTTGTTAGTGAAGAGACACAGCCAACCGGGTAGAAATCTCAATCTGTGGTCTATTGTGATTACAATGCAAATGCAATATTAGAGTTGGCGGTAGCAGATGCAGTCAGGGTGGTCATGTGGTCTTCCTGTGTAATAAAGTGAGCACAGGATGCTTGATGCGCTCACTTTTATGTAGGTTTAGCTCGCAATTAATGCGTATAGATGTTGGTTGTTGTGTGGTCTATTGTGATTACTTGGTGGCCGGTGATGTTTTGGGGAAACAAGGTAAGTTTACCACGTCAAGCTCCTACCAATACCGCCCTGTATTCCTACCCCAAGGATATTTCGTGGCGATACCATAAAAATACCATCATTGCAAAGACAGAAGATGAATTATAAAACGAAAGACTGAATGAGTGAATGTAATCAGGCAACTCAAAAAGGTAACGCTTATAACCCCTGTCTGACCGTTCTCGCCCTACTTGATAGAGAAGGTACGGTTATTAATCATCAAGATACGCTTTGGTTGCTTCGATAAATTCTGTTGCCCAAGATATTGCCTCCCTGGCATAGCTTTCGGATACTCCTGGATGATAGCTATAATCTCCTTGACTGCGCAGATCCTGAACCGCAATGAGATATTTATGGAACTTTCGATCCATATCTTTGGTTTTTGAATACTCTTTCCCATAATTCGCAATGACAGCTGCATGGCTTGAGAAAGATAATCCGCGTGCCAATAATAACGCCTCAGCAGTGTAAAACATCGCATAATAGGTTCGCGAGGCTGCGAAATCAAAATAACCTTGATCTGCTAATAACTTGGCAGCATCAAGGCTATCCTTGGCTTTATCCAAAATGGCATGAAGTTGCTCTTTCATAGCTGAACAGCCTCACGACGGACGTTCATATAGAACGGACTCATTTCGTTCTGGAAACGCTCTTTTGAGACGAATGCGCGGGAGATGACCACATCGAATTCAAGGGAAAGGTCAGCGACTAGATCGATGGTTTGGTCTAGCATTTCACCATATTCGAAATCTCCATCAAGCACAATGATCACATCGATGTCTGAACCAATCCTCGCTTCTCCCCGAGCTTGTGACCCATACAGGTAAACATCCTCCAGACGATCTTTTAAAATTTCTGAGAGCCCGATTCGCAGTTTGCTAAGCACATCCCTTAATGTCTCTTCATTCATAATTGTATTATACAGTATGTATTGCCTGCTCATCAAACTACTCTTAATTCAATCTTGGGGCGTATCCCAGCATCCGCGTTTTGGCTGAAGCATCAGATTTAGGTGTAGATACTGCTAATCGGGTGGATATCTTAATCTGTGCCCCATTGTGATTACATCGCCAAAGCGATATTTGCACAGGAGGAAGCTGTTGCGATTTGTTTAGAAGTTTGCATGAGATATAAATTGCCTTTTCGTTATTTTCAACCACTTATGGGAAGGCCTTTTAGGGCATTCGCTTATTTATCTGGCCTGTCAAAATAAGTCCAGCTATCCAAAGATATTGGCTGAATTCCCAATTGGGTCAAAATTACCATGATCTGAGCCCGGTGCTCGGTGGCATGATTGATCACCTGAGTCAGAATGATGGTTTTTGGTACATCACGAATCGTGCCATCCCAGTCGATAAGGACTTCTTCGGTAGCTTGAACTTTATTTGCCCAATCGATCAGTCCTAAGCCCGTTTCCCGAACTGATGCTATGATTTCCTTAATATTCATTGGACTTACATCTTCCGGCCGATGATACCGTTGCCCGGTACTGATTCGAGAAAAGTACGATTGTTCGGCAAGGGCGATATGCTGCAAAGTTTCCCGAATAGAGCCAAATGTGCCTGAAATCGTAGCGTTTAATTGCTCATCGTTTAACTCGGCACATAGGTCTAGTAAGCGTAAATTAGCCCAGAGGTGATGGCTAAAGATCGTTGTGAGTGTATTTAAGGGGGTCATATATCTCCTTATTCTTTTCTTTTGGTAGGCTTTAATCTCGAGGTTTTATCAGCCTCGGACTCAAAAACATAGTTTCTCTTGAATTTATCAGAATAGCACTGGAAATCATCCAAAGGCAGTCCGGTGGGAAAGGCGATTAAAAGATTGTCAAATGAGTTTGTGGTTTGGGTGCCAGAGTTCGTATTCAACCTCTTCCTCATCAGATTTTACAAAATGCATCCCGAGCTTACGCATTACATTTATGGATGCAGTATTTAATGGGTCTGCAGTAGCAAAAATTTGGGCGCATAAATGGAATCAGCTTTGGGTCGTTTGCCCATTTATTGAGGGCCTTAACAATTTCAGGAGTTGGGTCAGTTTGGTTTGAAAAGGATATATTCATTATTCTTGTTTCTCGATAAGATCCCAGAGGTTCCCATACAAATCTTCAAACACAGCCACAGTACCATAAGAGGCTTCCATCGGCGGCCTAGTAAACTTTATGCCTGCCAAAAGCATTTTTTGATAGTCACGCCAAAAATCATCCGTGCTGAGGAATAGGAATACCCGACCACCAGATTGGTTACCAATGAATTCTTCTTGTTGTGATGTTGCGGCACGGGCTAAAAGCAAGGAAGTGCCGCTTGAACCTGGCGGACTAACGACTACCCAGCGTTTGTCTTGTTCAGATTGGTAAGTATCCTCTGCTAGGTTGAAATTTAACTTTTCACAGAAAAATTCAATTGCTTCATCGTAATCTCGAACTACCAAGGCGATATGAATAATTGACTGTTCCATAAATGATTTCCTGGACCTCTCAATGGTCACTCTGTTCCGATATATCGGTCTAGCTGAAATGAATTGAATGGTAAAATCCGAATATGGATATTTTAGCGCATATGCAATGTGTACCTTGTCGTGGTCATGAACCAACTGTCTCAAGTAAAGAAGTTGCTGAACTTATGCCTCAGATCCCTGAATGGGTCCTGATGGAACAAGATGGGATCAAAAAGCTTGAGCGACATTTCAAATTTAAAGACTTTGCTCAGGCTCTAGCATTTTTGAATCTGGTGGGAAATTTAGCAGAAGAAGAGGAACACCACCCAGCTATTTTGATTGAATGGGGCAAAGTTTCAATAACTTGGTGGACCCATGTCCTCGATGGATTGCATCTCAACGACTTTATCTTGGCGGCAAAAACCGATAAATTATACCAACCCATGGATTAATTTTTTTGGTTTGATTTATTATGCCGTCCAACCAGGGAATTGGCAGCCAAAGGCGGCTTATTGGTTTTTATGCAGGAAATAAATTTTTGCCGCATCCTTAGTGTGAGGGTAAACCCTGGAAGTTGATGAAACATTCTAAAACTGACTAAACACTTCAGGACGAGCTACAATCCAGGTTTGACGGCGCATGTGTTTGGACACCTGGATTAATTTTTCATAATTAAATGGGTGGTGGAATTCTGGCAAAATATCCGCCAATGGTACAACTACAAATGCGTTCGACCAGAATTCTTCACCATAGGGTTCGTCATCAAAAAGTATGATATCAATATCAATGGTGCGTGGAGCGAATTTATTTTTTTCACGTACACGCCCAAGCTTTTCTTCTATCGTCCGGAGCACTTGCTCTTTCAGTTCTGAGGCGTCCAATGTGGTCAGAAGTAGTACACAGGCGTTCAAAAAATTGGGCCCATCGGACCCAAAGGCATGCGATTCCCAGGCGTTGGAGATCGCCGCAATCTGTCCATGTTCGCGGAGGAGACTCACCGATTCAGGTAGATAATGTTCTGGGTTGACATTGGAACCAATGTTCAAATAGGCTTCGTGTAATTCCTCCATTGGATTCCAATATTTCCTCACTCTGAAATCTTAGCGCGTTCGATTTCTACTCCCACCGATCTACAAAATCGGACCGCTCCCGGTTTTTCTACCCGGACTATGGCCCTTTGCACACCGTTAGCATCCAGGCAAATCTCAGCCAAATCGTTAGCCAAAGCTTCAACTGTGAAACGAGCAGCCGTCTCTGCATGTGCTTGCAACTTTTTTGATAGTGCACGGTAGTCCACGCAATCTTCGATATCATCACTTTGAGCTGCTTGACGAGTGTCGGTGAATGCAACGATGTTGATCAGAATCTCTTGTGGTTTCTCACGCTCCCAATCATTAATCCCAATTATGCCTCGCGCAATTAAATCTTTGATAATGACTTTGTCCATTTTTACTCCTAAGAAATCACAGTACTCAGAGTGGATGATCCGAAAGGCTATATTGATCGATTAAATTGAGACCTTTTGCAGCAGAATATTTTACTCTCGTTTATCGCAATATGATAATAATTTGTGAGATTAATTAAATGCCTGCCCCCGTCAACATGGATAATTTCACCGGTAATATAAGCCGGTCCAGCGAGAAGGAAGACCAGCGCTTCTTGGATTTCTACTGCGTCGCTCCAACGACCCAGCGGAACCTGCTTGAATACATCCTGCCCCGCTTCTCCGTCAGAGGGTGGCAATACCGCTCCCAAAGCCAGCCCATTCACTGAAATTCGCGGCGAGAGGGATACTGCCATCGATTGGGTCAAGGCTGCCAAAGCCGCCTTGCTGATGGTGTATGGGAAGTGGTCTGCCCTGGGCCGCAGTGCGCGCCAATCTAAAATATTTACAATGCGGCCCTCACTGCTTCCTGGAAGCTGCTCGGCAAAAGCCTGGCTGAGTAAAAAAGGTGCGCTCAAGTTGATGCGCAAATGACGTTCCCAATCAGTCAAGCTGGTTTCAGCCATGGAAAGCGGCTCAAAAATGGAAGCGCTGTTGACCAGTGCAAAAGGTGGGGAAAGTTGGTTTGCTTGATTAACTATTTTTACAGCAGCATCATGTTTTTCCAAGTCTGAAGCAATTACCCATGCTCGGTGTCCAAGAGTTTCAATTTCGTGTTTGACGTTAACTGCTTCCTCGGGGGAATGCCCATGGTGGATGATCAGATTCGCCCCAGCCTGGGCACAACCCAAGGCAAAAATTCTACCCACCCTTCGGGCGGCACCGGTAATCAGCACAGTTTTATCGAGTAGGGGCGTTTTATCCATTGGTACTATCTAACCTTTTTATCAGAAATTCACTTAATTAATTTTACACTATTACTTGATAAATTGGGTATAATTTATACACAAACTCTTGCATCAGGAAATTATTGTTCCGAAAAAGCGAATTTTGCTATGGATTACACACTTGACGAAAAGGATACCATATTGCTGATTCAGTTGCAGGCGAACGCGCGACTGACCAATGCGGAGCTTGGAAAATTGGTCAACCTTTCCCCTTCTGGTGTGCAAAAACGCCTTCGCAAACTGGAAGAAAGCGGAATTATTGAACGGTATGCCACGATGCTCAACCGTCAGCGTTTGGGATATGATCTATTGGTCTTCATCAAAGTGATCATAAAGGATCATTCAATTGAACGGATTGCGGACTTTGATGAAGAAGTTAGCGCGATGCCCGCAGTATTGGAGAGTCACCGCATTATTGGAGATGCTGATTATTTGCTCAAAGTGGTCGTCCGCGACCGAAAAGAGCTAGATCATTTTTTGATGAAGCGTTTGGTGCCGCTTAAATCGATTGAACGAGTCAGCACCTACCTTGTTTTGAAAGAGTCCAAGGAAACCACCAGTATCGGCTTACTTGATCAGGATTGATTTTTAGCAGGTTCCTGGCTGATTGATTGCCAGCGATCTGCATTTTATCGGAAGGAGCAACCAAATGATGGAAAAGCAGGCCCACACGATCTACACTGGTGACATTATTGCAGAAAATTTAGACCCCGCAGAGGAATACACTGCAGAAACCCAAGAGATTAGTTTTTCAGACGATCAACACAAAATTTGGGCTGATCTATTTGCGGGTATTCATCAACCTTTTTACCTGGAGCACCTCTGCCAGGAATTCATAGATGGACTTGGGCTGCTGCAACTTGATCCGCTGCGTATTCCAACAGTGGAACATCTCAACGAACGTATCACATCCCGCACTGGCTGGAAAATTGAACGAACAGCTGTGCGCTATACCTTAGCAGATGACTGGTATGAAAAGTTTACCCAACGCATTTTTCTGATCACCGATTACCTGCGCACTCGAGACGAGATGGAATTTACACCCGAACCGGACATGTTCCACGATATTTTTGGACACCTCCCTTATCTAACGCAAGAATTCTACGCACGCATCGAAGACAAGTTTGCCCCAGCATATAAAAATGCAACCCAAGAAGAAAAGGAAGTCATCAAGCGTTTAGCTTGGTACAGCACGGAGTTTGGCTTAGTGATGGAAAACAACCGGTTCAAAATTTTCGGTGCTGGAACCATCTCTGGACGCAGCGAGCTTACGAACTCGATTATGGAGTTTTACCGCCTCAGCCGTGACAGTGTGATTGATTTCAATGGCAATGTTTTCGAGCAACTGCAGGAATTGTTCGAGACTCACACACAAGATCTTATTCACATTATTGATGGAATCAATGAGTTGCATCAGAAAGGGGAAATGTCGTCACAAGATCAAGGTTGGAATGTGGTTCACTCGTTGTATAAGAAATTGGGTATTCCCCGTAGAGGTTATTTCGGTGGGACGGTAATCCTAGCTCCGTTTGATGTTGAAATGATTGCTCAAATTCCAAAGACTGTTTATGCGTTTAATCCGATGTATTTTGTCTGCGAGTCCTTTGAGCAGATGGATTTATTACTCGACTCGTTTATGAAACCAATTTCTGATCGCGCCAATCAAAGATAGATTTTTTATGCTCAAAATGAAACTTGGAAAATCAGGTTTGGGTCTCGGCGTTAAAAAATCCACATTGTCTGCAATCCTTGATATTGGTTAGAAAAATGTAAGTACTTTACTTTTTGGCATTTATCACAATCTCGATGGAAGCTCGAGCCCATTTTTGCAAGAGTTCATCATCCGCAATCACGTTGTCTGGGAGTTGAAAATATGGCATTCTGCCATGTTTTCAACTCCCAGCATTTTGAAACAGGCTAATGTTCCTTTCATCTACTTTGAAGAAAATTGTTCCTTGGCTGTCAACTAAGGCGAACATTTTATCTTCAAAGAATATGCCATGTCCGCCAAACATTTTCCGTAGATTAATCTCTCCGAGGGGTAAAAGATGATCCTGAAGTTTCTTTGCAGATTCCGCGGATGCATTTGTAAGTTTATCGTCTTTCGTACCCATACTTGTTCTCCTTTGTATTTGTAGATAAGCTAATGATTTCGTAACCCATTGATAGTTTGGTTTGGAAACTATGCCGACCAGAATCGTAATAATTCACTAAACACTGCTTATTTTAACCATCGATGGATCGTACACTTTTTATCGTGGGATATAAAATTCTGCAAAGATTTCATCGATTGTGTGTTGTGCGTTCCGTACTCCAATCGGATTCGTTTCCAAATAATATGGGATGAAGATCACGGCTTGTGATAAAGCATGGCCACGACCACGGTCCCACGTTGCGGTATCAACCTTTAGTATTGAACGGAAAATTTCTCGGCTTTCCCCAGAAAATAAGCTCCATGCGATCATCAAATCACAAGCTGGATCCCCAATGCCCAAATTACTGAAATCGATGACAGCCTTTAATTGATCATCTTCAAATAACAAGTTTCCAGGAAGCAAATCCCCATGATACCAAACGGGGGATTCGTCCCACTCCGGTGCTTCAAGCGAAGTATCCCAAATTTCAAGGGCTAAATCGATATCGATCTTGTCTCCCAAATCTGTAATTGCTTTCCGAGTGGTCGCATCTCGGAATTTCAAAGAAACGCCGCGGCGAATTTTGACTAAACGCTGGCGGTCCGTTTCCGGTATCAATTTTCTGTAGTGATATGATGAAATTCGCCAAATCTTTTGCCGCTTGAAGCGGGTTGGTGAGATTATTTAGTGTTTTATTTTCTCCCGTATACCACTGATAGATAGACCATTTCCACGGGTATCCTTCATCGGGTCTTCCCATTGCTAATGGGTTTGGGATCATAGTAGGTAGATGAGGGGCAAGTTTCGGCAACCAATTATGCTCTTTTTCCACCTGTTCAATTGCCCAATCGATGCGAGGTAGACGCACTACCATATCACCCCCAAGTCTGTAGAGGGCATTATCTGTTCCTGATGATGCTACTGGTTCAATTTGAAGATTTGCCCACTGAGGAAACTGCTTTTTGAGCAATCGTCTAACAAGAGTTTCATTGGTTTCTATTTCATTCTCGTGCATTTTGACGATTGTCATCTGCAATATTTAACCAAAATAAACTATTTGGTGAGGGCATAAGCGGCAGACGGGTGAGTAAGCATCTGCCCACCCGTTCTGCATGAGGCTAGGGGGTTGGTAGGTTGATTTTTCTCTCATCCGAATATCACCTTGACTTAAATGTTTTTCAACAGATTTCACTATCTGATTGGGCGCTTTCTGTTAATAACTGCGCCACGACTTCAAAATCGATTTGCTGAGGGTTGCGATAACGAATACAGCCCTTTCCCAAATTCAAATGCGCCAAGTCGGCGCGATATTTTTCCATTACGGCTTCCTTGAGAATATAAAACGAGATATAGTTCTTCTGGCTGGCAAAAGCGACTTCCACCTCTCCAACTTTCTGCCGGTAACATGGCATGCCATAGTCCATACTTTCTTCATACCCTATAAGTTTTTCTAAGCACAGTTTTCTCAATTGGGCAATTGCTTTTTGGCGACTTTCGGGAACTTCAAGCAAATATTGGTCTACAGTTTTGGCTTTACTTTGCATTTTTTTGCCTTCTCCATAATCCTGATAAAAATATATTGGTTGAATTTTCTAAATCTAAAACCTGGTCTAAGTTCTTATCTGTGCTGATCGACCAGGATTGGGTTTCCATCCGGATCCACCAGGAGAAAACTGGCAGGTCCAGTTGAATTCTCATCTGCTTCGCTGACAAACTCCAAACCTTGTGCTTTGATACGCTCCTGCAGCTTGCGGATATCAGTGAAAGAATCTAAATTTTTCGCATTACTGTCCCACCCTGGATTAAAGGTTAATGTATTCTTTTCAAACATTCCTTGAAAAAGCCCGATCGTATGCTTCCCATTTCTCAAGATTAACCAGTTCTGTGAAATATCTCCACCAACCTCTTTGAAACCAAGTTTTGTATAAAACTCCTGTGATGCGTTTATGTCTTTTACCGCTAAACTGATTGAAAATGCACCTAGCTCCATGATTATCTCCTTTTTTCTGTATACCAGTAGATTTGTTTATCTATTCTAATCCAGAAAAATTATGCCAAGATGAGTGCTATTACCAAACAGAGGTTTCATTGAAGGGCAAAATTTGCTCAGTCATGAGCGAAAGTATATTCCAGTTTTATCTGCTTTTTGATCTACAACATGTTCACTACAACCCTAGTTGCTCTAAGATCAGCCGGATATTTAAAAAGAAGCAAATTGAGTCCAGTGCCACGGAGAATTTGGTAAGACTTTTTTTATCCCAACGAGCATTACGGTTTTAAATGCTTCGTTACAAATTCTCTGGCTGTCGGCTCATCTACAATCAACTCTCTTATTAAGCCACCTTTGAGAGCAGCAAATAAACCATTAACTTTCGCTAATCCGGATACTACGCAAATCCCATGTTTTTTCTGGAACATTTCAAGATTGGGGCCGCAAGCTCTTTCATTGATAGGGATATTATCTAAACTGCCATCCTCTCTAAAAAAAACTGTGGCAATATCCCCAGCAATGCGCTCTCTCTTTAAATGTAAATAATCTTCCTCTTCTAAATATCCCCCGCTGTAAACATGGCTGGGAATACCAGCATTTACCGCGCCAATACTATAAAGCAAAATATCTGCTTGTTTCTGCAAATCAAGGATCCGTTTAATACTCCTTTCTCGCCACAAAGATTTCTTCGTATCTGAAAAGTCAAAGAAGGTTGGAACTGGGAAAAGATGGGCCCTGGCTTGATAATTCTCTGCGAAGCGCATAATGATTTCACTGGCATAATTGATCCCCGTTGATTGTGTGTTTCCGGCTCCATTTAGTTGCACAATCTGTGAGTTATGGGTGCTTTTTTTGAGCAAATGCCTGGAAATTGCACTCGTCGTAGTTCCCCAGGCAATCCCGAGGATCATGTTTGAACTAAATACAGAGTTCAGGCGATTGGCGGCATATTGAGCGACTCGATCTAACCAAATTGCCTCCCCAGCAATTTCAGGTACAGGAATTACATGGATTGCCTTAATATCAAAAGAATCAGAAATTCTCTTTTCAAGCTCGAAGAGTTCTTGAGTGGGTGTGGTGATCGTGATACTTACGAGGCCCACCTTCTTTGCAAAGCTCAGTAGCCGCGATACTGTTGACCTGGAAACTTTCATTTCTTTTGCAATCGCATCTGTTTTCATATTCTGATAGTAATACATCTGGGCGACCTTGACCGCATTTTCTATTTTTTCTTGATCTTGGTTATATTGCATAAACACCTCACTTTGACGGTAAGTATAAAACGGTTTGAACGAACGTGCGAGTTGGTTGAGAAATATTTCTAATCACCGCTTTTGATAAAATGCCTATCTGCACGTTTGTTCTAGTCGGGTTGACTTTTTGTGCAGGCCTCCTTAGAATAAATAATAATTACCCCTAAGTATATGAAAAGGTGTCAAATGACTGAATACATTGCTTCAATTGATCAAGGTACGACAAGTACACGTTGTATGATTTTTAATCATCAAGGTGAACCCGTCGGAGTTCACCAACTTGAGCACAAGCAGTTTTTTCCCAAACCTGGATGGGTTGAACATGACCCCCTCGAAATTTGGGAAAAAACACAACAGGTAATCAAAGGAGCAGTGCGGAAAGCTGGGATTGAGGCTGAAAATATTGCCGCCATCGGAATAACAAATCAAAGGGAAACAACCCTCGTCTGGGATAAATTGACAGGAAGACCTTTCTACAATGCAATTGTCTGGCAGGATACGCGTACAGATGAAATCATAACTGAATTGGGAAAAGAAGGTGGGCAAGACCGCTTCCGCAATAGAGTGGGATTACCATTGGCGACTTATTTCTCAGGCCCTAAAATTGCTTGGATTTTGAGAAATATTGATGGAGTCAGGGAAGCAGCGGAAGAAGGTCGTGCCGTGTTTGGAAATATGGATACCTGGTTAATATGGAATCTAACCGGGGGTGTCAATGGGGGCAAGCATGTAACAGATGTTACCAATGCCAGCCGAACAATGCTCATGAACCTGGAAACATTGACCTGGGATCAGCAAATGTGTGAAGTCATGAGTGTTCCCCAAATTATGCTGCCCAAAATTTGTTCCTCCTCAGAGATTTATGGCCACACCAAAGGTGATGGGCCTTTTGGCGGCGTAATCCGGGTTGCAGGTGATCTTGGGGATCAGCAGGCAGCTACAGTGGGGCAAACTTGCTTCGAAACCGGGGAAGCGAAAAATACATATGGTACGGGCTGCTTTATGATCCTCAATACAGGTGAAAAAGTAATCTACTCCGATAATGGATTGCTTTCTACAGTCTGTTACAAGTTTGGGGATGAAAAACCAGTCTATGCCTTAGAGGGTTCGATCGCTGTGACGGGGTCTTTGGTGCAATGGCTCAGAGATAATTTGAAGATCATCGATTCAGCGCCAGAAATCGAGAATTTAGCCAACACAGTTACCGATAATGGCGGTATTTATTTTGTACCAGCCTTTTCAGGATTATTTGCCCCTTATTGGCGGCCGGATGCACGCGGGGCAATTGTTGGGATGACCCGGTTTATCAATCGTGGGCATATTGCCAGAGCTGTATTAGAAGCAACCGCGTTTCAAACTCGAGAAGTGATCGATGCGATGAATGCCGATTCTGGCGTTGCGCTGAAATCTCTCAAAGTTGACGGAGGCATGGTCCAAAATGAAATGCTGATGCAGTTCCAGTCGGATGTACTTGGAGTGCCAGTTATCCGACCAAAAGTGCCTGAAACCACAGCACTTGGCGCTGCCTATGCGGCTGGATATGCCGTCGGATTTTGGAAAACCAAAGATGAAATGAAGCGAAACTGGAAGGTCGATAAAACCTGGTACCCAGACCAGATGAGCAAAGCTGGGACAACTCTTTCGCCCAGTGGAAAAAGGCTGTTACTCGGACTTTCGATTGGATCGAATAGGTGTTTCATGGTTAGCCGTAAAGATAGATTTCAGAAAATAAAAGGGAATCCCGAAATCAGTGTTTTGATCATTGGGGCGGGAATCAATGGAATTGGAACATTTTTAGATTTAGCGCTTCAAGGATTGGACGTTATATTAATTGATCGCGGTGATTATTGCAGCGGCGCAAGCGCGGCGTCATCGCATATGGTGCATGGGGGTATTCGTTATCTGGAAAATGGTGAATTTCGTTTGGTTCGTGAGGCTGTTCAAGAGCGGAATCGCTTGCTTGAAAATGCGCCCCATTTGGTACATCCTCTGCCGACTACCTTTCCAATTTTTAAATGGTTTTCCGGGTTATTTAATGCCCCTTTTAAATTTCTCGGTCTATTGGACAAACCCGCAGAACGAGGTGCTGTAGTCATAAAAATTGGGATGCTGCTTTACGATTTCTACACTCGTAAACAAAAAACTGTCCCTCAGCATGTGTTTAGGAATAATCCGGACTCATTGAAATTGTTTCCATTGTTAAATCCTGAGATCGTTTTTACAGGAACTTATTATGACGGTGCAATGCCGTCACCAGAACGGATTGCAATTGAGTTGATCACAGATGCTGTGAATGAAAATGAGCGTGCAATTGCATTGAACTATGTGAGCATGGTTTCTGCAGCTGGCAATCAAGTAACCCTAAGAGATGCGATTGACGGCGAAACCATCACGGTTACGCCCAAGGTTGTGATTAACGCCGGTGGTCCCTGGATCGACAAAATTAACTCATCCACGGGTCAGAATACTGACTATATCGGGGGTACCAAAGGATCGCATATTGTGGTTGACAATCCAGAGTTACGAGCCGCTATCGGGGAAAATGAATTTTTCTTTGAAAATAAAGATGGCCGGATTGTGCTTATATATCCATTAAACGACAAAGTGCTAATAGGAACTTCGGATATCGAAATTGATGATCCGGATCAGGCCGTTATTACGGATCAAGAAGTTCAATATTTTATCGAGATGGTTAAACGGGTGTTTCCGTCGATAGAAGTCAGCCCATCTCAAATTGTCTTTACGTTTTCGGGTGTGCGCCCCCTCCCTAATTCCAAGGCTCGATTAACGGGTCAAATCAGTCGGGATCATCAAGTCATAATCGATGAGCCCGATCATGAAATTACCTTTCCAGTTTATTCATTGATAGGCGGAAAATGGACAACTTACCGTGCTTTTTCTGAGAAGGTTAGCGACCAGGTATTACAGCGCCTGGGTATAAATCGTACTCAGATTACGGAAAATTACAAAATCGGCGGCGGCAAAGCTTACCCCAAAACGATAGAAGAAAAGAACCTGTTCTTCTCCAAGGTGATAGCACAATCCATGATCACGAGAGATCAATTAGAAATCCTATTTTCCAGATATGGCTCTCAGGTTTCTCAGAGGCTGGAGAAAGGTGAACTGCAAAGCGATTCATATTTGCAGAATTATCCCGATTTGAGTATTTATGAGATACAGCATATTGTTGAAAATGAAGATGTTGTTCATTTAGATGATTTTATCCTGCGTCGTTCTATGTTGGGTAAGTTGGGCCGTATAACCCCTGAAGGGTTGGCAGAAATTTGTGATGTTATTGCTCAACCCCTCGGTTGGGACGAAGCTAAAAATAGCCAAGAAATTAATCGGGTTGTTGAAATCCTGAAAACAGAGCACCGAATGAATTTCAATCAATTTATCCAGGGGCATTGATTGATGAAATTAAGGAGGTAACCATAAATTAAAAATAGTCAGTTTATCCGTATTGTCCCTGATATTAATCTGAATGTTGTAAGGAGAAGTTAGAATGAAAAACAAAAAATCACCACAATTTTGGTTGGCTATTGCTTTGATCATTTGTGTAGTTAGTGTGCTTGGAGCGAGCTTCGTGCAAACCCAAGGCGGAAAAATTACTGTTAAAGACATGCGTTGGGAAACCGGCTCAGGTAAATATATGAGTGCCTTACTATTTGTGCCTGACAATGCTACCGTTGAAAACCCGGCCCCTGCCATTATTACCAGCCACGGTTGGTTTAACAATCGAGAAATGCAGGATATGAATTTTGTGGAATACGCCCGTCGAGGCTATGTCGTACTGTCGATTGATATGTACGGCCACGGCAACTCTGAAGTTTTATATACGCCTGAAATCGTACCCACTTCTGTTGGTATGTATGATGCCGTCAAATTGATTGCAGCCCTGCCGTATGTGGATACGGAGCGCATTGGCGTCACCGGCCATTCGAATGGTGCGATGGCATCAAACTTCGCGGTAGATTTAGATAATCTGGCGGAGACGCGGCTGATTTCATCTGTACTTTTGGTGGCAAATAATGCCACATACACAGACCCTGAAGGAGCTTTCAACAATAAATATGGCAACCGTGATGTCGGCATTGTTGCCGCTCAATATGATGAGTTCTTTTTCCGAGTTACCAAGGAAGATGGTACTCGCACAGCCCCGCGTGACTATATTAATCAAGACACCGCACAATCCTTCCTGAACTTCGGTGTTGATCCCGCGGAAGGTGAAAAACGCGCGAGCTACACGATGTACCGTCAAGATATTGATGGTGAAGATACGATCCGTGTGATTTATAACCCGGCTCAGATTCATCCCTGGAATACCATATCCTCCAATGTCGCCACTTCAAGTATCGAGTTTTTTGAAGAATCCTTAGGTGCTCCGAATCCGATCCCAGCCACCAATATGGTTTGGATTTGGAAAGCAGCATTCAATCTGCTTGGTTTGGTTGGCTTTTCGATCTTTGTCTTAGCCTTTGCCAAAGTTTTGCTGGATACCAAATACTTCAGCACCCTCAAATCTGAGGCGGTTGTGGCTCCTCAACCCGCTCCGACCGGCAGAGCAAAAGTTTGGTTTTGGTTCAGCCTCTTTCTAACTGCGTTCGTTTCCGGCTATACCTACCTGATAATTCCAGGATGGCTTAGCGATGATGGTTGGCTGACTCGTCCAGACTTTTTCCTTCAGTCGCCGGTATTCTTCATCGGGGTGTGGGCCGTCGTAAACGGATTGTTTGCGCTCATCTTGATGCTCATTACCTGGTTCTTCTTCGATGGTAAGAGTGTCAGCCTGAAAGAAAGAGGTGTGACCCTCAACCTCCAGAAACTTTGGAAGACCGTCCTGCTTTCTTTGGCCGTGGTCAGTGCTGCTTTCTTGATCGTATTCACTGCGGACTTCCTGTTCAAAGTTGACTTCCGTCAGTGGGTAATTCCGGTGAAGGCATTTATGCCCGATAAAATCGGCATTATTTTGATGTACTTGCCTTTCTTCCTGGTTTTCTATGTGATTCATTCGGTGGCAGTCAACAGCTTCAACTATGTGGATCAAGGCAAAGAATGGATCAACGTTGCCCTGCTCGCACTTTTTACTACCCTGGGTGCGCTGGTATACGTAATTATCCAGTACTCAACTTTTTTTGCTACCGGATATTCTTGGACAGAGATGATGGATCCCAGAGTTTCTAATATCTACGGCATCTGGTTGTTTCCCATCCTGGTGTATTTCCCACTGGCCGTGATCCTGGATCGCAAACTCTACAAAGTAACCCGCAACCCATATCTGGGAGGCATTATTTTCGCCATGATCATGACGATCATTGCCTGTACAAATACTTTGAGTCAGCTGCCTTAATAGTACCAAATGGGTGTCATCAGAAAGTCGCCGAGATTTTCGATTGGCAGCCCTAAAGCTGAGAATCCAGCGCCAGATAATCTCAAGCCACCTGCATACCGGGTGGCTTGACTTTTAATTTCCTTAACAGGATTGGCCTGGGACTACTATCAAAAATTATATTTTCAAAGTATTTGCCAATTCGAAATCCGCTTTATTGATTAACGTATGATTTTGTAGATGCCAATTCAACTCCGCAAAATCTATTTCACGAATATCTCTCGCATGTTTTTGGATTGCTTCTTGAGCCAGGACCGTTCCTGCCTGGGAATCTTTTGTCAAGGTGTCATAAATGGCTGTCAGATCAGATGGTTTACACTGGCAATAGTCGAGCATCGCTCTAGCTGTTTCGCGTGGATTTGAACGCCAGTTAGCATATTGAATCGCAAGCATTTCAATACCCATTTCACGATATTCTATATATCGTTCCATGGCTGATAACCATACTAATGCCAAGATACTGGCGTGTGATAGGTGTTGATCGGCATTGTATTTTGTGACAAGCGGCACCATGGGTATCATAAACTCACGGATTCCATTTTCTCTGGCACGCTGTTCATCATCGGTTCTTTCGATCCCGTCGTCGTAAGCTCTCAAACAGGAGCGCAGCCAGGTTTCGGCGTGACGGTATAAAAATAAATTTTTCGTCCTCGGATAATTTTCATGCAGCCAATCTGCTATTTCTATAACGTAACTTCGCCCTTTTATGACCCAGGCTGTCTCAGCTGGCGTTTTGCACAACAGAGTTATGACAGCTTTCAATATGGGAAGCAGATTGTCTTGGAGTGCTGCTCCGGAATGACGAGCTTTGACCAATAAAGTTAGTGCATCCGGTTCTGAAATATTGATTACTCCTGGTATTTGAGCAAAAATTTGACTGGCGAGGGTTGACCCAGATCGACCAACCGAATGAATGAAAATTAGGCGGCTGTCATCTATGGTTATCGACTGAGCCAACCGTATCATCGTTTCAAAAGGGATGGTCAATACTTGCAGAGCAGATTCGTATTGGGTCATGAAATAAAAAGGGACTTGCGACAGATCGATCGTGGTCGGCGTTTCAACAAAGACGGCTAAATTATTTTCGAAATCGAGACTATGCAGAGAAATATGCTGGTTTTCTAAAATAATTTCTGCTGATATTTGCGCGGTTTCACGTAATCGAAAATCTTTAATATCTGCCAGATCAAAAGTGCCTGTGCGTTTTCTTTCAATGATTTCGAATGTCGTAGCTTTCAAAGTGATCCTTCATTACTGAATATGTTTGCTTATTTTTGAGACCTCAATAAATTCGATTGTGTTGCCATCAGGGTCTTTGATCCCGCAAACCTTTCCTTGAGAAGTTGTCTGTATCTCACCTAATAGCTCTCCTCCAAAATGATTAACTCAATTCACAATCTCTTCTATATCATCTACCTCGAAAGAAAATTGTTGCCGATTTTTCTCCGCAACGATCCCTAGAATTTCATTCGGGCACAGCAGCAATTCTTTATCTGCTATTCGGCCTCGGTATAGAAATGTACCCAAAGCTTCAAATGGTTCAAGTTTTGACTTAAATACCCCGTTGTAAAACTGAACCATCCTTTTTATTTTTACTGGTGCAATCGTTATTTTCTTTAGTTTGATCATCTGAAATCCTGGAGATGATACCGAAATTTACGCTACTAATTGTGATAATCGCCGAGATAAAACTCAACCTGGATGTTGTTTGGGTCACGAAAACAAATCTAGTCGCTTTGGCATTCTGTGTTAAATTCTATCCCATCAGAAAGCAGCCAAGTCGAAAAAGAAAACTTCAAGACAGAGATAAGTTACCTGCAACTCGAGTTGGCGGCGATCGATTTAAGTCTTCCTGACCAGAAAATGTTTATACCATTTACCCTTACCTTCAGCTTCGATGATAAACTTCTCCAGAATTATCCATTTTTTGACTTGTTCCACCGCTGGATAATAGTGATACACTGCCTGATCTGCTAAATCGCCGGGGGGCACTTCACCTTTCTTCAAAGCCATTAACTTTTCGAATGTTTTATCGACATCTGCGGCTACCTCCCCAAAGACTACTGGGAGTCCCTTTGCCTTAGCCAACTCAAAAGATTCTTCTAATGTGTCTGTTCCGGATACATCCAGGGTGAAATATAGTATGCCGCCTGGTTTTAACGCTTCTCGAAATTTATGGATGATCTTGGGCCAATCTTCAGGAAAGATATGCTCCAATACATCAATACAAACAACGCCATCAAACTCATTCTGATAATCGATTTCTAGCAACCCTTTTTTCTCATAATGAATTTCAGGAAACTTTTCTTTGGCACGTTCTAACATACCTGCTGACAAATCGATGCCTACAACATTATGTCCTGCCTCTGTCAGTATCCCATCATATCTCCCTGCTCCGCAGCCAGCGGATAATAGAAGGCTTTGTTGGTTTAGTAAATCTAGAAACTTTTGGAGATAAGCCCGATGAGTTTCGTTTGGTTGCAGGCCGAAATTTACCCAATATAGTGGGGCAAAATGATCGTACAATTTTTCGGTTTTTTCCTTCATTTGCTTTTGCCATTCCGTCCGTTTCATAATTCGGATGTCTCCTATAAATAGCTGCAATTTGGTTTCACTTGACCTGTTTTGTGGCTGCTTAATAATGGCGCAGGTTGGTTTGTTCAACGCCGGGTTGGTCCGCGTTTTTCTTTGGATCTCAAGCGTAGCTGCCCTGGGGATTTTCTCGCCCATTAATGACTGCTCGAAAATCTACTAAAGCATTATCGAAGGTTTCGGCTCTGAAACGATCAAAGCTATCTTTGCGGGGAATAATGATGTTTAAATTATGAATTGCCATGCGAATTCTCATCCGATTTTGAAATCCTTCTTGGTCTTTGTAACCAACAACTCTTAAAAAATCCATTCGCATTTCCGGAGGGTAATACCACCACAAGATGGCACCCAGATCTAACGCCGGATCATCCAATGACATCGATTCATAATCTAACAAATAGATATTTCCATCCGATGCCACAAGCCAATTACCGTTGCAAACATCGTTGTGTGAAGCTACCAGTCCACTATCCGGAAATTGGCCAACCTGATTTCTTAAATATTGTATGTTTTGATCGACATAATCAGCGAATTCGGAGACTTGTGATTTGTATTGCGCCCAACGCTCTTCGATTTCTGCGAGAATTTCAAAACCAACATCTTGGTGTCGATTTGACGATCTTTTTGGCAAAACCTGCTTCAATTCCCCACTTTGATGTGTGATTCGGATGCACTCAGCGAATTTTAGCCATAATTGATGAAAATCTTTCCGCGATGGTTTTTTCCCGCACACTTGATGTTGTACCAAAATCGAAGTGCTATCTTCAAGCTCGCCGAATGTGATCACCTCTGGCGCCAGGCCAAGCTTTGCCATCACCTGGTACCTTTCTGTTTTTGCACCCAGCTTGATAAAAAAGGATTGTTTATCGTTTCTAACAAAATAGGTTTCCTGACCGGTTCCGTGAGGGGGTAATTCAACCTCCCAAGTTTGATTCTCAACATGTTTTTGTAAAAACGATATGACGGCTGATTTATGTTGATTTCGGGAATATTCGTTTTCCATTCTCTTTTGTTTGCATAGTGCTAACCATTTGTTTAAGTGTCCAGTGGGCCTAGGTTGGTTGAGCGATTTTACCAGCACTTGGTTTTTCAACCTTGTGATGGGGTTGTGATAGCCGGTTAGGTAAACCTCGAATTATTGGAAAATTCACCGCTCAGTCTCCGATGACTCTCGAGAGGTCTGTTATTTGGATTAGGCTGATTTTAGAGATTGCACCATTTGTTGATTTGCTTTAGCCCAATCTTCATGAGGGTTTAAGATGCTCAGTTTCTGATAAGGAAAATCAGCAAACAATATCTCGGCAACTGCCTGCCACTCGGCAAAAAACTCGATCCATCCCGCTAGATTGCTCAATACACGCTTTTGAAACCACGGATATTCACTGGTAAATTGAATATCTTTTTCTAAGATTTCTCGATCTCTTTCCTGGTCAAGGCGCTTCATAGCATCGCCAACATCCGTTTGATTTAAGTGGATTAGTATTGGAGCCAAATCGGCTAACTCTCGACAAACTAATTGATGAAACTCAACAATTTCTGTGAGGGGGTATTCACTCATAAACATAAAGAGGGCGGTATTTTGCCATAAGCGGCTTTCTACGACCGCTGAAAAATCTTGGCTCAATATTTGTTCAGCAAACGACCGCCACAAAGGTGGTAGTTCCCTGGATAAATTCTTTAACTTTATATGTCTGCAATCGATGGGATGATTTTTATCAGTTTCTGGATACCATTTGCACGCCAACCCTTCTCCTTGAAAATACTTCCCTATATTTTGGCAAGTTGTGGTTTTCCCGGAACCAGGCATCCCTTCAATCAAAATAAGTTTTGTTTCACCCATAAGTTGGTTCCCTGTAACTCTTTCTCTGAATCATTAGAGTTTTTATGGTCCATTCACATTGGGGAGATTAAATTCATGCTCAAAGACATCCGTCCAATTCGAATAGGTGTTACTTTCATAATGGTAAGCAGGATCGGTATAAATTCTCTGGGCATCATAATATCCTTCAATATTTTTATCATGTCCTCGAAATTGATAGTTTGTCTCATCGTAGTAAAGGTTACTAATGGTAATTTCAAAATGACCATCCGAATGTTTGCCCGAAAAATCTATCCTATGCTCTCCGTGAGTACTATCACTACATTTACCACCGTGTGCAATTTGAGGATTTGTGTTCAAGTAACTACCATGTAGCTGCCCGTTTTCCGAGAGGGTTATCTCCCAAGTTGCTGTAGACGGGCAAATGGTATCTCCATCTAAGTAGTGATTTATAATTGCATCAACTGAGCTGCCTTCGCCTTTATAGTGTAAAGGGAAAACCAGTTCGTTCTCTGACCGGTTTATATCAACCGTTGCGATGGCAGGAGGTGGATTGGTCGGCGTTACAAATATGATTTCAGATGTTGGGTATTGTATTTCTGTCGGGCATTGTTCGGGTTTATATTGTTTCGTCCAGGTTTCTATAAACTCAAAAGTTTTGCGCGTTGGCTGAAATCCTCCCCCCATTGCCCAGGCGTGTGCATTAAAGAAGCCATGCTCCCGAATTGCTTTTGCATCACAAGACTCAGAACCCGTGACAGGGGACTGGGAACTCGTATTGTTAATACTGGCATCAGCATGCATGCAGAAAGCCGCGTACCAGGTACCACATCCCCATTTCTCATTGCAGGAATCATAGCAGGCATCGTGATCTATACAGCCTTGATGCACGCCGCAATCATAGATTTGGAAACTAACCTCCATCCCAGTATTTTCGCCCATATCATTTTTCTCACACCGAACTTCTTTCTGAAGAGTACAGTTACTGAGCGTGCAATCGGCGCCACAGGCACCTCGACACATCGCATTACAAGGACCCTCATTTGTCCCGGGTGGATTGAACATATTTTAATCTGCGCGATGTCAACAGAGGCGCAGAATCAAGACAGGCCACCTTAACCTTCGGATTATTTGATATTATTGATTCAACCGCACCTTCCTTATCAAACGGGAAGTACCCAAAGACCACCGGAACCGGTATGGATGGCGCGAAGAGAATTTGATGAATATTCTCAGTTTCATTACCGTGATCACACTCAGATAAACCCATCAATCTTTTTGCTTCAGTCCCTCGATCAGAAACCAGATATTTAAAGTGTATCTGCAAAGGGACCAAAAGAGCCGCCAATTGTTTAGGGTCAATAACCCCCTCTCCTTGACAAGCGGCATCTAACGGAATCAAGGCTATACTCTGCCCTAAATCACTATCCATTAAGTTTGCCAGTGCGACCTGTTCATCATCGGTCAGCGGACCAAGCCCATCAAAAGTGTTTCCGGACCAGGTCATATTTGCACTCTTTTCATCACTCAAAAGTACAGATACCGCTTCGGAATAGGGGGCACCTTCGGTTTGGAATGTGGCGAACCCGTCTATAGTAACTATAAAATTGACCACAGCGTCACTCTTTTCGTTGGAATTGTGATATGCGCCAGTAACGGTGCCATCTTCAGCACGGGGATCAAAAGAGAGACTCTGTCCAGTTCTCATTGGAAAATTGCAGGCTAACGAAATTAGGATGCATAACGAAACCCAGATCAGTAAATAGAAGAATGGTTGGGATGTCTTTTTCATAAATGCACCTCTTCAAATCTAAGTGATCAAATATTCAATAAGATTGACAAGAGTTTTTTGGTGACCGTTCTAGGGATCAAAACGGTTGATTCAATTATATGGTAATTTGCACTCCGAAAATATTAGACCTTTGATTGTATCCCCTGAAAACGTGCCGCTTGCCTACCTACAGAGATGGGTTGTTTAACGTTGAGTTAGGGGAGAGCTAACTTGGGATTGGTGTTTATGCTATTCGAATCCCGACCCGTTCTAAGAGGTCCTGACACAGTGCAGCGGGATATTTGATTGGAGGCTTATCAGATCTATGGGAGTTGGAACCCGCACTGATCAGTAAGTTATTGCGTTTGGCATAGTCCCGATACATCTCTATCTGTTCGGGCGTGTGTAAGGGATAATAGACTTCAACCCCATCAATTTTGGCCTCGCTACGAAGTTTGTCCAACAAAGAATGGTCGTAGCACACAAACCCATCACTGCGACCCGGATGCGCCAGAATGCAGACTGCGCCACTTTGATGGGCTGCCTCGACGATTGTAGCAGGGTCATGGGCCATGTAAGTAAAACCACCGTCTAGAAGAGTTCGCCCAATAGACTTCTGATCCTGAATATGTTTTTTGGCAAGGGCTAAAAGCTCGGGAAGCTGTTGCGCTGCGGGTTTAGCAAGCATCCGTTCAAGGTCGTCCGGCTCTAGCGCATAGCCTTTACTGAGTAAATAGGTGAAAATTTGGCGGGTGTTCTCGTGCTGACGACGGGTCACATCCTGAGCAAGGGCATCCAGATGGTTGTCATCAGGATCAAAGCCGTAACACAAAAAATCGGTAAGATCCCCTTTCCACATCGCGCTCATTTCCACCGCTACCAGTAAAGGAAATTGTTTATCGGCGGCCATTTTTTGCAACCCATGAGCGATGTCTACCCGGTCATGATCGGTAATGGCTGCAAGACTGAACCTTTCAGTAATAAGATAATCGAGCAGTTGTTCGTCGATCCAGTTACCATCGCTGTAGGTGGTATGCAGTTGGAGATCGATAGATTCATCGGCATTGAGTTTGAGACCGGCGGTGGATAGTTCCATAACTTTTGATCCTAAACGCGTTGATCTTGGATGATGCCCGCCCAACGATTACAAAACCTGCCGGCTGTCGAGCAGTTCCTGCGTTTGTAAGCTATGAATAAAGATTGCATATTCACGCTGCGTACATTCCTACGAAGGAGGTCAGTGTAATTAAGGTTAAGCGCAATGATATTGATGGGCGTGATTGGTTGAGGAAAATCATCCAGAAGAATTGAAACTTATTCGGATACTCTTCCTGCCTGCTGGCCCAGAAACAGATGAAGTTGTGCTGCGTGTTCTTGCACATGACGGAAGGTGTACAGTAATAATTCCGCAAATGGTACCTCTCCCCAAGGGAAACGACATATCTGGTGAGCTTGTTCAACTGACAGCGAAATAATCGTTGCTTGAGTTCTTTGACGGCAAGTTTTCAGATAACCCAACAGTTCTTCTCGCGAATATGTTCGTGGAAGTACCTCGTTAGCCTCCATCTCTACCAAATCAAAAGGTTCAGAAGGAACAAAGCCTTCTTCAGCGCCAGTTAAATAAAGATCCAGCCAGAAGAGCGTGTGATAGCACAAATACCAGTATGATCCGAAACCCGCTGCCACCCACTGGCCGGGTTGGTCTTCCCAAAGACGATTCTCCCAAAGCTCATCTGGACATTTAAGCAGCGCATCGCCAAAAGAATCAATGGAAACAGCAAACTGTCGCCATAACATTTCATTGTCAATAATTGTCATCACCTAATACCTCTGAAATTCCAGGTTGGGCACTTTCCATTTTTACAAACGCATTTCATAATGCTGCGAGAAACTCCAGGACCCTCTGCAACAGAAGTGCGGAAGCCTTCGCATCGTACGAAGGAAGCGAGCTATCTGCAAAGTAATGTTGGTCACCGGGATAGAGAAAGAGTTCCCCATTCTCAGCTTCTTCGATGAGAGCACGAGCAGCATCGATATCACCCTCGCCAACAAAGATCGGATCGGCATCCATGCCATGCACCTGAACCGGCACCCCCTTTGGCCAAGTCTGCCCGAACGCCGAAACAGGTACGCATGAATAAAAAAGAAGCGCTCCGCGTACTCGTGGCCGGGATTGCGCTAGCATCTGTGCTGGAAGTACCCCAAGAGAAAAACCAGCATAGACCAAACTTTGGGGAAGGTTTTTTGCCGCTTGCTCCCCGCGCTTTATCACCTCGTCGAATCCTAGTTCCTTGACGAATTTCATGCCATTATCAAGGGTGTTGAATATGCGTCCATCGAAAAGATCGGGTGTGTGGACAATATGTCCATTATGGCGCAACTGTTCAGCAAACGCCACAACACCAGGGGTTAAACCTTGTGCATGGTGGAACAACAAAACCTCTGCCATCTTCAAACTTCCTTTTCGAATATGCTTTAATAATTTGCGCCCAACGTTTTGTTCAGGTGCGCGACGTAACTAAGGGAATGCCGGAATGTAGTTGAAATTTAAATTTGATTTGCTATATTTGCATGACATAAATTTCTAAAAAAAACGCGCCGCTTAGCCTCCGACAGCAGTCAGGACGCCTGATTATTTTTACCCCGGAGGCGTTTTTTATGGACATGGTACAAAACCAACTATGCTGTTTGTCCAAACTTTAGACCCGGAGCGAGCCACGGAACCCCCTGGATGCATAGTAGGATTCAGCACCGTTGTGATATACGAAGACAGTATCGTAGCGTCGATCACAAAAGATGGCACCACCGAGTTTTCTGATATCAGCAGGTGTTTTTACCCAGCTCGATGTCTTCAAATCGAAGTTTTCTTGTTTTTGTAACTCCCGATATTCAGCTTCGGTTAAAATTTGAATGCCCATGGCATTTGCTAAATCAACGGCGTTATTTTGCGGTTTATGTTCTTTCCTAGCCTCCCACGCTGCACGGTCGTAACACAGACTTCTCCGGCCTTTTGGACTTTCGGCTGAACAATCATAAAAAATGTATTCGCCTGACCCTTTGTCAAAACCCACCACGTCCGGTTCACCATCTGTGCTTTCCATGGCATTAAGTGAAGCGAGTTTTTCAGGATGAGATGCCAGTTTTCTATGTATTTTGGGCCATGCGAGACCTTTGTGGCGGTGCATGTTTTCCTCAAAACGAACCTGCAATGTTTGGAGTATTTCCGCACCTTGTTCGGGAGATAAATCCAAATTTATCTCAATTTTTGGAGCAGGACGACCACTACTTTTCGCTGACTTTTTAGCCATGCATTGACTCCTTTTGATTGCTATTCAGATTGTGTATACTTTTAATTATTGCTGGAGTTTCTGTGAAACAATCGTATCATAGCCTAAAAGAATTTCAATAGCAAGCCAGCCTCCAAATCTAACGGCCAAATTTTCCAGGCAATGATGCCTGTGTGGGCAAATGAGGGGACGTAACTTGTTTGCGATTTTTCTTCGGGATATGAAACTTAATGCTAGTAAAACGCACCATTTGCCTACTGCCAGAGGCGGGTCGTGCTCAACGCAGGGCTAGGTGGCAGGCCTTCTTCCGCGAATGCGGCTGGTCTTAAGTTCATTTAGTTACCCTTCAACAAGTATTTGAGCACCACAATCCCGTAGTCATAGGCGGAAGCTTTGACCAAGTCTAGATTTTGTTGCTCGCCAAGGTCTGCGAAAATCGCCAAGCCTTGGCCAATTGAAACGGGGTTGATGAATAAATGAAACTCGTCAATCAGTCTATGTTTAATGAGTGCTGACACAAAAGTCGCTCCACCATACACGATGATGTCGCCACCTTCTTGCGCCTTTAGTTCTTCAACTTCATGCACCAGCATGCCTTTGGCTGAAACCGTATTTTTCCATTCAGATGCCGCAAGTGTTTTGGAAAAAACAACTTTGGGAGTTTGGTTAAACTTTTCGGCACCTTCTTCTTCTGGATGGGAGGCCCAAAAGGGAATAAATCCTTGCGCGAGTTTGCGTCCAGAGTGATGCAATCGACAGGCTGAGTGATGGCTATCTGTTTCAGAGTTTATTTATGGTAAAAACGAGCAAGTGTGCTCAATAAGAGCGTAAATTGCACAGCCGGGTTAGGTTAACGCAAAGTTGAGCGTTTTCCCTCACTTCGATCAAAATCAAGGCTCAACCCGAACGACGAAGGTTAACTCACTGTTCGCGGCCTGAGCGGTAATCTCCCAACAACCCTCACTAGGGAAATATAGTCCGGTGGCTTGGAAGCGCGTGGGATAACAGCAGGGAATATACACTTCCAGGGGCATAGCCTCTGTATCGAGGCGCTTGCCAGTGATCGCTAACTCAATTCCTGCAGGGCGGAACCAGCCCACCTTTAATCCCTTCTTGGCCTGCTTTCAACAAATTTTCTTCCTGAGCAGTCCACCAAGAGGAGGCCCAAATGGAACGATCTTGATTCACATAATAGTAACCCTCTTCTGGGATACCACTTACGGCCGAGTTTTGGGGTGGCTTTATCCAAACAGGTTCGGTAACTGGGCAGGCACTTTGGTCATTTTTCTGACAACTGACAAGAGCTAAACCCAAGAATACAAAAAGTGTGACGGAGCGCAAAATAATAATATTTCTCAATTGGAACCTGTTTGTAGTAGTAACTTGTGTTTTCATTTCTGACTTTGATTTGAAAATTTATAAATGCCAACCGAGGGTGTATCCTGCTTGGTGCTGTTAACCGTGTCCTCATGCAGGCGGGAGCGCAGCGACAGACAGGTCAGGTAACGCGAGGTCGGACAGAGTTTTCCTGCTTACTACCAGTTGAACTTCCTTGCCTCATATTTAATCTTATAAATTCCATTCTTGTTCTATGACTCTGCCCATTTCATCGAAGCTAATAAGGCACTATCTCCAAAACACCATACGCATACCCAATCATGGGTACCAAGACACAAAACACGATGATCAGTAGAAGTAAGATGGCCGCTGAGTAATTGAATACTTTTGATTTTATGTCTGAGTCATCATCATAGATAGGACTATCACGTTTCCACGCGCGCGCGTCTTCTGCTTTCCTTTTCCATTTAAAAAATTCTTCATCTGGCATGGTTTGTTCTCTCCAAAAGAAAAATCTTATTTGGCTATGATGCTTCCGTTCCCCCTGGTTTTTCATAGGTCATAAATTTTTTCTTATCTAGAAATTTGTTCCTAGAAAGTTATTCGCCACTCATATCACTGTTAGGAAAGTTTTTTGCATGTTGTCTCTCAAAAACGGTGTGGTGGGGGTTTATCAACGGGCCATACCCGTTGATAAACCCCCGCTTTCTCCTAATTTGTGGAGGTAACAAAAACTAAAATTCCTTTGTTTGCGCTGTACTAATCTTATTATATGATTAATTTTATGAAACAATATTTTTTTACTGATCAGCTAATCTAACGGTTTGTTTAGCTGTATGCCGATGCTGGAAATCTGACACTTGAGAATTTATAATTTTCTCACACTCTCAATCCAAACCTGAAATTTTGGGTTCTAAACTGCTGTAATTGAGAAGCCTTTTATTCATCTGGAGTGCCATAAACCTCAATTTCATGCCAGATGATCCAGCCAGGACTGGCAACCGTTTCTACTTTGATGTACTGAATTCCAGAAACTAACTCCGACAACGTGTGCTCTATAATCAACTCATTTTGCTCGCTGTTCACCTCCAAAGTGGCGAGAAGAACGTACTCGTTTCCAGGCCCAGCCCCTTTTCCCCATAACTTGTTAACATGTAACCCTGGGCCGCCAAACAGATCTACCAGCTTAAACCGCTCGATGGTTGCAGGTGCTCCCAGATCAATTTCAATCCACTGTATTGCACCGGCGCCGGCGCTCCACCAGGTAGTCAGGCTGAAGTCAACAGCGTCTTGAGGCAGGTAATATGTGCCATTATCTTCCTCTGTACTCGAGGCAGTTGCAGAAGCGCCGTAGGCCAGGTTGACTGGCCCGGTGGTCGCGTGTGGGAAGTTACAAGGGTCCGGCGCATTGCGCGGGGCAAGCGTTTCCATGATCAGTGCGTCTGATTCGATAAAACCCCAGGGATCATCGGGGGCGCCTGCATTTACCTTTCCATAGACCCAATAAAGCCAGCCATCAAAACCTGCCTGACAGGCGCCTTCCATCCAAGCTGCAGATAAGAAAGCCCCCGTCTCAATTTCCTCGTAAGTTTCGCGAAATGCCCCAAACTCACCTAGAACGATAGGCTTGTTATGGTATTCATTAAGCCCAATCTTATCGGCAGTTTTCTCGATAGATAAGTTGCCACCCGGATAAGCATGAAAATCAATGAAGTCGAGCGGCGCACTTTCGAGCATTGCAGGTACATTATTGTAGCGGAAGTCCGTTTCAGGGTTGAGCAGGCTGTCGCCTGTATCAAAAAATCCCATCGTGATCAAGGCCTTGGGATCGTAGGTGTGAATAATCTGGCTGATTTGTTCTATCCAGTAGATGATGCCATCGTTCGCCATAGCCCGCTTCTGCTCGATATCGCTCATATCGTAGGTTTTTCCATTCGCAGTAGTAATGACTCCTTCTGTCAGAGAGAAGGGTGGTTCATTATTGAAGTACCACTGCTCGTTGAGCAATTGCCATCCCAACAAAGCATCGAAGGGCGCATTACGTTGTTCTAAACCGCTCATCAGATCATCCCAGTAATCCGTGGCGGAACGCACGCCAGCCGTGGTTAGGTAATGTGTATTGCGATAGGGGCCAAAGACTCCTTCGACAATGCCTTCGTCGTTGCTCTGCCAGTAACCGCCATTGTCAGGCAGATCGTTGGAAGTTAGCAGCAAGTAGATTCCATGTTCCTTTGCTGAGCGCATCAGGTCGACGATATTATCCAGCACGGCCGCGTTAAGACCACCTGATCCCGAACCGAGACCATTAACTGGATCCTTACAAGTATCCAGGAACATGCGCACTGTGTTGTAACCATAACCTGCCAACTGCGCAAATATGGTATTGATCTTTTCGGAGTCATACTGACCAGTAGCCAGGGTACAATCGCCGTAGCTCGTTATTTCAATATGATTGACGCCTCGCGGGACAAAGTTTTCACCGTTGTGTGCGTTGAAAAACTCATCCTCACGGACAATGATGCGCCGTTCGGGAGAGTCTGTCGCTGTCGGTTCTGACGTTACAGTGGTGGGGATTGTCGGTACTAATATTGTAGCAGTTGGCGAATCTGTAACCGGAGACGTTGATGTCGTTTCCAACTGAGGCGGTGAAGTCAATATTTCTTTTGGGGCAACTTCATTCGCACATGAAATCAGGAATATGGTGAGAACGAATGTAATAATTGATTTAAATTTCATGTTTTCCTTTCTGCCTTCTAAGCGAAAGTTCTATTATATGACCTGTTAGGTTTTACGCACCATTATGAATGCGTCCCCTTTATCAGCATATTCCACGAAGCCTTGTTGTCTGTATAAATTTAACGCGTGGTTGTCTTTTGAAACTATGAGACTTTTTTTTGAGTGGATTACTTTGATGCTCGATCTATTAGCCATTCAATCATTTTTGTTCCAAAGCCTCGCTGTCGGTAGTCAAGGTGGACTCCAATTACTAGTACAGGTGTAAATTTATCGATATTTCCCCTGATGAAATTGTCATCAGTCCAAAATCTATACCAGGATGTACCGACTGGAATTGAATTATGGGTAGCAATAACCGCTGTATCTCCTGTTCTTTTTCCCCAATCCGCGAGTGATTTACTCACACCTGGATAAGCTAGTCCTTCTTCGAATGAGGGCTTAGTCACACTGCCACGCCAAAAAACGGCTTCATAAAGCATCTCCCATAAAAATAGGATATCAGTGTGTCGTGATTTACTCAAAAGTATGTGCATATTTTTCACTAAGCTACCCAACACTTGCGCGTCAGGAGCACCCGAGGAGTCTCGTCCGAAATTCTATCTCTGCGTTGTAGCAGATTAAATCCTGAATTTTTCATGCCGTGTTGGGGCGTCCCTTGCATGCAGATGTAGGCGGAAAATGCAAATCGTGCTTGATTGTGAGAGATATTCGCGGAATAAGATTAATCAAAAGAGTCAGTCGCACGCGGGTTCCGCGTGGTTTTTCTTTCAATATCTTCCATTGGGTGTGGTCCAGATGATTTTCCAACCGCGGAGCGATTCCTGCTAAAGGCAAATAAGCCAGGAACTACTCTTATTTGGGCTCCAGGCTCATGACAAACGCATAGCTTTCATTCAGGAATTCGGCTAATTTGTCCAAATCGGCGAACATCTCCTCAGGGATAAATACATACCCCCGCATGGTGGCCCCATGGGATTTGAATTTGGTTGTTCCCCACTGCTGGAAATACTTTTCTTGCACTTGTTTTGAATATCTAAATCCTAATTCCCCCTCTTTATTGAGGATGGAAAACATATGTCCATTCGCAGAGGTGTAGGGTACCGTTTTTCCTTTTCTCTCAAATCCGGGGCATTTTGCGACCAAGGCATCATAACGGGCTAATTTTTCCTTCCACATTTCAATATTTCTCCAATAGCGCTTTGAGTAGAGTTTCTCTCTCTCAATTGTACCGCAGCAACGATTTCCAACACAAAAGTTCGCTTGAGAAAAAATACCCCAGAGATAAATTGGCTTGAATCCTCAAAAATTCAGCCTAACCATTGCATCAGGTGCGCGGCGGCACCATCCCGAAACACCGATTGCTCAAAATGATTTAATCCGAAATGCCACCCTCACCCTCCGGCTGCAGCCGAATCGCTTGCAACATGTGTGTAGCCTGCAAACCCAGTTAGAAATTTTTCAAAACTCTAGCTGCTCGCAAGGTTACCCATTTATTCGGTTGTTTCTTTTCACCAAAATCAACCCACGTCTTCCCGCGATAATCATAATCCAAGGACCAGCGACCGTTGGCATCTTGTTTATCTCGAATAATATTGAGTGCCTTTGATAATCGAGGATCACTGCCATAACCTAGCTGAATTAAAGCTTCCACATTTTGCAGCAGATCTGTCACATAAAAAACTGGGAAACCAAACTTCCACCAATTGCCACTGGGCTTACTGGCCCACCCAGTTGGGTATGTGGCTTCCGCAGGGTCGACTCCCAATAAAAAATCGATTCCTTTTTGGATAGCATTTTCGATCAGTGGTGTTTGTTGCTTCTGGGGTAGCCGGGCAAACGCCAACATCACTTTTATGGCACCCCATGCGCATGGAAGCTTATTGTTCGCTCCGCAGAGAAAATTGGGTCCACATTTACCAGCGTAATAGCGCAGTGGTGCTTTCTTTTCCGACATTGGGGCTATTCCTTCGCCTGTAACACTCCGAGCCATCCAGTCAAAGGCTTTTTCCAAACGTGCATCTTGAAAACCCAAATCTAGCATGGCGGCACATAAGTTGCCTTGTAAACAATCTGCCGTACTGGATGGGGTTCCCGATACGCTGAATTGCCCATGCTCGGTGAGCGCATTTTCAAACAAGTGTTGACAAGCTTTTTCAATACGTTGATCAAATTCTATTGAAGCGCCTAATTGGGCTAACATGATGACGGCCCACACGGTGCTGCGATATTTGGGATTGTAACCGGGACCTGCTTTTACCCAATAACCATCAGCTTTCATTTCATCTAATATAGTGGATATTGGCCCATCTCTATGAGCTAGCAACTTAGCTGTTTGTAACTCTTTGTCATCGCTGGGTAGAGCGAGCAAATCCCGCATAGCAAGATAGCGAACCCCTAATTCATTTGGTTCCAAGAGCCAGGATACTGTATCATCGTTTAGTTGTGCTTGCCAAGACATTTGCCTTCATCCATTTCTTGCTGCCCAACGAGGGGTAAGCAACACAGCTAGGTTTGACTTAAAACCAATGGCAACCCAAATCTGAATTTGCTCCAATCGCGCCGTTTCCCTGTCGCCACAGGCGGGTCTGTTAACGCTGGGTTGGTCAGGAGCAGCATTTATCTCAAGCGTACTATATTCGCAGTAATAAGTCTCGCTAAGTCCGAGACCAGAAAGGCGATCAATGCGGCAACTTCTTCAGGTTCCACAATGTGGATCAGGTCGCTGGACTGCTGCACATGTTCCCGGACCGCCTCGTTAACCCAGCCGGTATCCGTCACCGGGGGATAAACCATATTCGCGGTGATCCCGAAGGGGGCGAGTTCGAAAGCGGCAGACATCGTGTAATTTTCTAAGGCAGCTTTGGCCGCCCCATAGGAAACCTCTGCTGGAAAGCCCAAAGGACCACCGGAAGTAAGCCCAATTATCCGCCCCCAATGCGCCTTTCGCGATATATGTCTCCGGGCAAACTCGGCGATTAATAGAGCCCCTCCACGTGCGTCGACACCGAAGACCTGATCATGGGAGGTCGCAGATACACTTGCTGATTTCGAATCAGTGATATGTTCTCCATCTGCCGCAAAACTGTCCGCAACCCAGCCAGTCGCATTATTGACCAAAATATCTACGGGACCAAATTCAGCCTCGGCAAAATCAAATAGCTTGGGGATCATAGCTGAATCCCGCAGATCGACTTCTTGGGCGGATGCCTGGCCACCGCATGAGCGAATTGTTGCAAGAATCTCACTAGCATCTTGCGCACGATTGGCACGGTATGCTTTTGGCAAATCATTGGGATCAGATAAGCAGAGGTAAGAAATCAAAACCGCAGCCCCACAATCTGTTAGGGCTCTGGCTGTCGCGGCCCCAATGCCGTGATTGGCACCCGTAATCAGCGCCACATGTCCACGCAAATCATAGGGAAGGCGTTTGCTTCGATTGTTCATAATACTATTCTTCAAATGATCATAATCGGTTATATCGCCGGAGAGTTCATCCGCTCAACGGTATGCTCCAACTTGGATTGTGCGGTATTTTCTCATGACTTACCGCTACTTCTCGTTAGTCCCGTTTTACCTGAATTAACATTTTTCCCAGATTCTCACCTGTGAACAAACCGATAAACGCTTTTGGAGCATTCTCAATTCCGGTAACAATGGTTTCTTCCCACTTGATTTTGCCTGCTGAAATCCACTCCATCATATCGGCCTGGAACTGCGGCAATTGATCATAGTGATCGGATACGATAAAGCCCTTTAATAGCAAACGTTTACCGATTATAAACCCCAGATTTCTTGGTCCTGGTTGCAGACCAGTTTGGTTATATTGCGAGATCATACCGCAGACCGGAATGCGACCAAATGAATTCATATTGAATAATACCGCTTCGAGATGTTCACCACCTACGTTCTCGAAGTAGATATCAATGCCATTTGGAAACTGTTTTTGTAACTCATCAGCTAGGTTATCGACCTTTTTGTAGTTGAACGCGCCATCAACACCTATCTGGTTGAGTAACCAGTTGACTTTTTTGTCTGAACCAGCACTGCCAACTACCTGACATCCTTTGATCTTTGCAATTTGACACACAATCGAACCAACTGCGCCTGAAGCAGCGGACACATAAACAGTTTCACCTTCTTTGGGTCGGCCAATGTCTAGGAAACCAACATAAGCCGTCATTCCTGGCATGCCCAGTGCACCGAGAAAAGTTTGGATCGGAGCAAGTGATGGATCAACTTTCGTCAAACCTTCTCCACTGGATACAAAATACTCCCGCCAGCCAGAAAAGTTCAGTACATATTCTCCGGCCTGAAAACCATCGGATTGGGTTTGGATCACTTTACCGACGGAACCACCTGAGATTGTTTCTCCGATTTGGAATGGGGGAACATAACTTTTGTAATCATTCATCCTTCCCCGCATGTAAGGATCAACCGAGATGTATTCGTTCTGAACTAAAATTTCTCCATCTTTCGGTGATAAAATTGGTATTTCTGCTAATGTAAAATCGTTTTCGGTTGGGATCCCAACCGGGCGGTTTTGCAACTGTATTTCTCGACTAATAATTTCTTTCATTTCTTTACTCGCTTCTTTAAATTTGCCGCCTAATGCGGAGTTTGCCTGCGGTTTAGCGAGGCATCCATGATCCTATGCCCAATTCAACGGCTCGACGGTAAATCGTGGGGGCCACGGCCATGTCATCCAGCGCAAGACCGAGATTACATGCGATTGTTCTTTCCTGTGCTGTTTCTCTCCCAGGTTTCAACCTGGCTACCAATTCTCCCAAATCTGCGTGAATTGAGGGTACATCTTGAAAATAGCCAACACTTTTGTAGTATATAAATTGCTTCAAATCATCCGTACAGAATTTATCCACTTCTTTCATTGCAGCCGGTTCCCAATATGAATCAAAATCGACCAGTGAAGCATATGCACCTTGATCCAACCAGCCAGCTTTGATGGTTTTGTGCGGTTTCTTCAAAATTGGACCAGCCGTCACCACTAGATCACAACCTGTTACCGCTTCTTGAGGGGTTTGCACAGGTGTTACCTTAAGCCCTAATTTCTCTTGTATGGTCTGGCTGAATTTCTCTACGGCTTGAGGAAGTACATCGTAGGCGATAACTTCTTCGATGGAGAAAGGCACATTCAAGGCTTCTGTATTGGTAATCCCTTGGACACCACACCCTAAAATGCCTAATCTGGCAGATTCAGGTCTTGCAAGTCTTTTCGCTGCGACTGCCGATGCCGCCGCTGTTCGCATGGCGGTGATCCATTCGCAATCCATGACAGCTAACGGGATGCCAGTTTCAGGATCATTGAGAATCAGAAGTCCTGTGATATAGGGTAATCCTTTATTGGCATTCCCCGGAAAACCACTCACCCATTTGACTCCTGCTGAATTGAGAGCCGGAATATACGCAGGCATGGCGTGAATAAAGTTGTCGCCGTCACCCGGATGGATGCCCGGCTTTGGAGGCATTTCAACGCGCCCATGTCCCTTTTCTTCAAAAGCTTTCTCAAGTAATTGAATGATTTCTGCCATACTTACGCCAATTGAAACCACTTCGGCTTGAGAGAGATATAAAATCTTATGCTTGTTCATTCTGAATTCTCCATTTATTCCTTTTTACATAATTACGCGAAATTTGAATTCTGGCGGGCTAACGGTTTGCATACCCTGCCCGGCTGTGATGACCCGAAACCCTGCGAGCAAGGATTTTTCGCCGCACCCTCACGCAGGCGGGAGCGCCGCGACAGCCGGGTCAGGTAAACGCGGAGTTGGACCGCCTTCAATTAGAAGGCATTTTATGTTTACCTATGGTTTTACTTCAAAAGGCCCAAATAAGCCAATTGGGGTTGTCGACATCTTATCCGCAAAACACATCAAATACATACGTGTTCCACCTACTGTATGTTGAACAGTTTTCGTTTCTCCGGGTCCAAAATCAAACGCTGTGTACCTGGCCCAGTATGGTACATGACCGCCTGACGCAATCGCCAGATCAAAGTGATCTTTGCCTTCATCCACATGCACGAATATCAGAGTATAAACTTGATCGTCTTTCACTTCGCCATTGACATCTAGCGAACCAGATTTCCAAACTGTTGGGCCTACGTAGTTACAGGAGAGATCCGAAAAAGTAAGGCTAATTTCTGAGGCAGGAGCCGAATCTATATCGGGCATAGATCCCGTGGATAGAAAAGTGTCCGCTAAGGCCGATCTTAGCTTGGTAAGTGAATTTTCTTTCAATATCAACGAATACTCAATGATCTTACCATCTTCGATCACGATATTATTAGAGAATTCATTGGGGGCCACATTCATCTGACGGTAGTAATCAAGCCAGATTTTGGATTTAGCTGTTATGAGAGTGCCATTTTGTGAATTGTTGGCTGAAATAATGGTCAATTCCCATTCCAAATTGTCGCTCACATAATTAGCCCAAACCCGACAGATCGCTTCCTTTCCGTGGAGTGCTTCGTAGCCAACTGGTGGTAGACCCAGGATATAGAGCTGTGCATCTTCGGCAAAAAATGCCGTGGCCCCGGCCACATCACCGGCATTCAAGTGCGCGACCATCTCGGATACAAATTCTCGGCTTGAAATGTCGGGGGATATTTCTCGATCTTCAAGCGTTTGACATTCTGGAGGAAGTGTAGGCGTTGATGTGGGCGGAAGTGCCGTAGGCGTATTCGTGGGCGGAGGTATTGTTATCGTCTGCGTAACCGGAATGGGTGTGACTGAGGTTGCACAGCCACTCAATACAATGACTAAAAATACAATTACGATCATCATGTTTTTCATCGTTATTTCTCCTTACTCAGATGAAAAACATCCAATGGCTTCTGAACAGCGTAACCTCTTTGTATTCAGCTATTGAATGTACTTGAATCTAAATATAACCGTTTTGTGGTAAATAAACCAGCATTGTTTCGAATCATTATAGCTAAGATTTTTGCGGTCGAACGGTTTGTTCAACTACTCGGCGTTTTGGCTCCGACAACCTACTTGGCAAGATGTGAAATGCTAAATAAACGCGCCGCTTGCCCTGAGGCGCAGCCAAGTCACTTGCAATTTGGTTTAGTTTGCGCTTGGTTTTTCTTTGGGGTGCGGTAAATTTTCGTCTTTTAGTAGTATACCTGGATTGTTCGGTGTGGAATGACGATTGCTCAATGATAGAGGGCGATGGCTGGATTTGATGCTTGGCTTGCCCTGCGCTCTTGCACCGACAAACGGTTTTCTCACGGGTGCAAGGGCCCGTAACCGCTGGCGTAGCCTTATCTTTTTGGGGTGGCCATCATGCTAAGCGCAAGGTGGTGGCGGTAGCCGCGGCGAACGCCGTCCACGATGCGCTTATTAATGGGAACCACTAAAAAATCCGAGTAGCACACTTCGACAGCCCTTCGACTAAGCTCAGGATGCTAGCTTAGTGTGCTGCCCTGGGAGTACGCCTAAATTCAGGGCTTCGAGCAGTTGCGGGGTATTTTTCAAGTCAATGCGGGCAACGACTTTGATATCAACCAGGCATGCTTTGATTGCATTTGGAGAGCCAGCCGGTGACAATTCGTGTTACCGGCTGGCTCTCATTTTTGGGAATTGTATCGATATGTTAGCTTTTGAACGCTGTTTTTGCCGGCTCGGTATCGATGGGCCGGCATCACCAGTTAACGCATAATGATACAAAGAGGTCTGGAAGATACCATTCACGGCACCGTAGAGTAAATTGATTACCGTGGTGCCCAAGACGACCACCAGAACCCCAAAGATAATGAGGGCTGAGGTCCCGCTCATCACACCCACGGCCACCAATCCGCCACCCACCAGGAAAATGATCAGATAGCACCAGGCAGGAAAGCCCCCCGATCACCACATCGCCCGTAAACCCTTCTCCCCAGGTTTTCTTGAAGATTTCAACACTTCGTTTCAGTGAATCTCGGACGTTCAAACATGAGCACCATCAGGCCGGTGGCGGCACGTACAGCGGATCGAGCGCTTCTGGCTCGGGCCAGTACAGGCGGGTTTGCAGCGAGAAGGGGCCATTGGGGGCGGGCAACCAGTTGGATTCTTTCTCCGGGCCGGGCAATTCGTGTTGCAGGTAGATGGTCAACGAGCTATCTGTGCCGGATTGTAGCCCTTCGGTGGTCGAGTTGAATAAGGAACGATTGAGCGGGTTATGGATGAATAACTGCTCCGGCAGCTTATACATCGTTAGCGATTAGCTGTTTTTGTGCTTTGTAAAGCCGCGTTTCCAGGGTAGCCAGGGAAAATCAAAATCAATTTTTAACATAGTGCATCAGTATTAATGGCCACCCAACGATTTGCTCAGCGGCTTGGCGTTTTGATTCCGAGTGCTGATTTAACCAGAACCAGACTTTGCTGATTCGCGCCACGTACAACCTTGGCGTAACCAAGTCCAAACCTAGCGGGGTTGGGTAGCGCACTGGTCCCATACATTACTTTTGTTCAACTAACCGCCCATTGATGTACTTGTGCAAAACACTTGAAATTAAAGTTTGATAGGGCAGCCCTTCTTCGAGGGCTTTCTTTTGTAGGGCTTCCAAATTCTTGCTTGAGATACGAATGTTGACCCGCTTATCTTTCTTAAAGGTGGCTTGGGCATATTGTTGATATTTGCTTTTTTCACTCTCAAGCCGCTCCACCGTTTGCCATTCATCGGCTTCGTAGCTTTCTATCAAGCGTTTTTCTTCATCAGATAAGTTTTGTGTATTTTCTGCCATATTAACACTCTTCCACTACTTGTCTTGTAAATATTTTTTCGTGGCTTTACGACTCGGAATGATCGTTTTAAGAAATATCTCTCTCTCATTTTCCACAACGGACACCAAATGGGCATACTCGCTCACGTTCACAATAAAGATTTTTTGGCCCGCGTATTTCTCTTGATTAGGATGTTCCACTATATCGAGTAATTGACCTCTTTCGATATAGAAAACAACTTCTTCGAATGAAATATTTCGTTCTTTTTTAAGTTGTTCGTTTTTGTCCGTATCCCACGAAAAGTATTTCATATGCTATTTTTACTACTATGTGTGCCATTTGGCAACACACAGTCAGATAAAACTTAACAAAATTCTGTACGGATAATTTGATTTTTCGCTACCTAAAGGTTTAGCTGCCGGGGTGGGTTTGACTCTGATGATACTTTGCTCAAGACTGAATTATCAAAAATCGCGCCGCTTGTCCTCGGGGGAAAGCCCCGGTCAGCTACAACCCCAGAAGATGGCAGGCCATCCTATCTCGCACAAGAAACAGCCCTGTCGCATATAATGAAGTTTACCTGTACCGGGTCAGGAAAGCAAGCCGAACCCCACCGTACTCACTCGTACTGAAGTCCAAAAGGTGCTTGATCTCATCCCAGGCACCCATCACCTGATGGCCAAACTGCTTTATGGCAGCGGTCTGCGATTGATGGAATGTGTGCGCCTGAGGGTGAAAGACCTGGATTTGGTCCTTCACCAAATCATCGTGCGTTCTGGAAAAGGGAATAAAGATCGGGTGACGGTCTTGCCCCCTGTAGATGATCTCAGACTTGAGGAGGCATCTCGCCTGGGTAAAAGGGATTCACGATCCGACCTTTCAGAGGGGTGCGGTTATGTGTATTTGCCGAATGCCCTGGAGCGCAAATATCCCAATGCCCACCGCGAATGGATCTGGCAATATGTGTTTCCGGGTGCGAACCGCTCCACTGACCCCAGGGCGCAATCGATGGCCGTGCAGCGGTTTGTGGTTCAAAACCAGGATCAGTTGGTCCACCGCCGCCAACATATCAGCGCCAATAGTTTGCAGCAGGCCGTCAAAACCGCAGCCAAACTCTCCCGGATTCCGAAGCGCATTACCCCGCATACCCTGCGCCATGCTTTCGCCACTCACTTGCTCGAGGGCGGTTATGATATCCGCACTGTCCAGGAACTCCTCGATCATAAAGATGTCAAAACTACAATGATATATACGCATGTGTTAAATCGCGGTCTGTTGGCTGTCAAAAGCCTCCTCGATACTTAATTTCTGGTGTCGTCCCCTCCAAGGCAAGCTGTGAGCCTGGTCGAAGGATGCTCCTGGCTTGCGGTCGAAAGTTCGGCCAACTTGATCTACTTCAAGTATTTGTCTAAAATAACTTGCCGAAAAAGGAGTGGCAGTGCTCTCAGCACTGCCACTCCAATCAGGAACTTTTTCTTGGATGCTTGCTAAGTGCGGAAGGTGAGTTAATCTTTCTTGCGGATCATTTCTCTAAGACTTTTGGCGAGTGAACTCAACTCAATATAAAGATTTGCGCGCTGTTTTATTCGGTTCTCCGAATCATGCTTGAATTCGAAATCATGCGTTTCGAACATCGTCACCAAAAAATCCAGGTGTTCACTGACCGACTTCAATTCTCTGGCCGTTCCGTACCTCTGCCAGGCGGTGGTATAGCGTTTCGCCAGGTCAACCGCTTTTTCGTCATCATCTTTGATTCCCACTAGTGAGCCTTCCAACAAACCTTTCAGTAAATAGGTATCGGTTTCACCGATTGCCGCCCAAAAATCGTGGGGGTTGTCAATCGTTTGCTGCGTGGTTAGCGCTTTTAATTTTTTAAAATTCGCGTACAAAATATCCGAGCGGCGTTGTTTAACACCGACCCAAAAGAGGACGACTTGTGCTGTCAGCATATTGCCCAAAGGATAGGGATTGTCTTTATCTTTTTCCCAGGCCGCTTGATAATTTTCTTTCATATTTTCGAGGGCAATTTGACGATTTTCACCTGTGGATATTTGTGCCTGGCGTTTATGCGCACTGCCGATTAAAGACAGCCTTTCCAAATTTTCGCCAAAGGTTTTAACGAGGCGTTCTAATTGATCAAGGCTTTCCGTGATCAACGCCCGGGCCTCATCCGGGCTCCCCTGGCGATAAACTTCCACCGCCCAGCGGGCTCTTAAATTGGCTTGCTGTTCTGCCGCATTGATCGTGGCTCTGCCCTTTCGATTTTCCAGCGTGGCACCATAATGGATGACAGCTTCTTTGAACAGATCCATTTCACGGTACGCCCGCCCAAGGACCTCATTGAGCTTCGCATCATTCAACCAGGATTTATTCGTATCTTCGATTTCCTTCAAAATATCCTTGAGCCAGCCGCGCAGATTTTCTAGCCCTTGAACGGAAGTGGTTTTGGCGTCTTCGATCAAGTTCTCGACCTCGACAATGACCTCTTCTAGATCGACAAACCGTTGAGTCTTTTCTCCGGATGAAGTGCGGCTAAATTTCACTAATTTATACATCGGGTCGCCATAACATTGATATGCGCCCCAGGTATTGGTGCGGTCATGGTGTAATTCATAGGTCACTGCGCGCGCTTGCTTCACGGCTTCGCCAAATAAGCCTCCTTCCAGCATATTTCTGTAAAAAGTCTCAGCAAAAGTGACCGCCGCAGCATCGTCCACTGCCCAGCCTGCGGCAACCACAGCTTTGACTCCCATCTCAATTAACCTTTGAGAAAGGCTGGCAGCAAATTCATGGCGTGGAAACCGCATCGCATCCTGTTGGGCCTCCCTGGCCTCATCATCTGGGTTGATTTTGCCCAGGAAACAACAGTTGATGAACACCAACTCAGGCACCCGCGTCATTTGGTTCACTTCATTTGCGGTCAAAAAGACGCCGCCTCCTAAGACCATGCCAGTGATCTTGTCATTTTCGCCCTCTTTGTCAGCATCCTCGGATAGTTCATGTTCAAAGACCCCGTGCCCGGCTAAATGTAAGATGCGGTAATCGGCTGAAAATAATTCGGTCATGATGTCAACCGTAGCCGTACCAATCTGAGATTGAACAGTGAAATTATCATTTGCGAGCAAATTTGATACGATACGGGCTTCTTGTTCTGCCCCAGGCAAATCTACAAACTCCTTAGGCGTGTTTTTGGGATTGCCAACCACCATCACATTCTGATTGCTGGCATCCATTACCTGGGTGCGGAAAACCTGGGTAGCCAGCTGCCGGATCAAACCCACTTCGATAACCATGGGTTTCTGATCGCCCATCCGCCGGTCGTAGATCAATTCCCAGGGGTAGCGAGCCGAAGTTTGATCGACGACTAACACGATATTACTCAGATCCGATACGAAAGCTTTTACCCGGTTGGGGAGCAGCAGTTCGAACATTGTGGTTGCCAGCCGCCAGTTCCAGTGAGGATTATTGACAGCCTGCTGGATCAGTTTATCGGTGTTGCGCCATTGCACTTGCAGCTCAGATTCTTCGGTGCGGGCTCGATTTGTAGGCAGTGTGAACATTAGTGAATTCCCCCGGCCTTTACTGCGAATATGCATGCGGTTCCACCATCCCGGAGATTCCTGGAAATAGGCTCGATGTCGCCCACCGGAGAGATTTTGCACTTCTGTTTCGATCTGAAATTTTTCGCGATCTGGATAAAGCATTAGCTCCCGCGTTGCCTGAATGGCGCGGTCTTTATAGAGTTCAATGAACTGCAATTTTGTGATGCGGGCATTATTGGAAGATGGCATTTGTGCCAGGGATTTGTTAACCAGATGGACGCTCTCGAGAATTGCAAAGATACTATTGGAGATCGATAACCCGCCTTCGCCAGTTCCGACTAACAAAGAGATGAATTCGATCTCAAGTTGACCGCCGCCGGGATGATCTTCAATTCGTTGTACGGCATATTTTGTGAGTGCTGTTACAAAAGTATCGGTCAGCTTTTTAGGGCTTAATTCACCAATCTTGCCCAAACCTACGACGATCGCTCCGCCCGGTTTTTTCTCGGTATTGATGACGACCAGGGCAGTACCCAATTCGCCTGGGTAAATTCCAAGCTCGTGATGGGTGGTCAACCTTCGATCTAAATAGTAATCAAGGGCTTTCTCCGCACTGACCAGGGCATCTCCTTCGTAGTGGCCCACCGCGATGGGGTCTTCGCAGAAGGCCAAATTCCCATGCGCCACGGATACATGGATCGGTTCAACTTTGGGTCCTAGCAGGCGGGTGGGCGCGGAGCACATCACGGCCTGTTCGAGATCCGTTTGATCGGGGAAGACGAGTGGCTGATCGTCAGCTAAGCGGTATTCACGCTGACCCGCCCGGCTGATATGCTGTGGGATTTGCGGCAGCCGCTGGGTTTGCCCATCGACCAGCAGCTCATAAATTGCAGGGAATCCTGGCTTGTGGTCGGGCAAGTCACCGTGGGCGGCCTCCATATACCAGGCGGGCAGGCCCTCGGGAATTCCAGTGTTCCAGGGAACGCGGCCATCTCCCTCATCGGTGCCAATGAAATGCAGATCAATATTTCCCCGGTCATTCTTTGTCCGGATACCACAGGGTGTGTTGGGTGCCCATCCCGCGATATAGGCCATTTTTTCGGGGTCGACCGGGCTGCGTTCTAGGACCTCACTGAATTTTTTGGCGTTCTCGAGATCATCCTCTTTCGGAATGATCAGATCACCACCGCTTAGGTTGGAGAAATCGTGCCAAACCTGGGTAGAGAAATAGTCAACCTGATCATCCTCGGTGGGCAATAATTCCAGCACACCTGGGAATTGTACGATCCATTGCAGGAGGTTCTGTTTTGAATGGCGTAAATCTAACAATTCCAACAACTGCAGGGTGCGTTCTTTGCCCATCAGCATCTGGGGAATGACATAAGCTCCCTTGTGGGGGGTGCCCAGCAGCAGCAGGCGAGACCCTTTGCGTTCCACAAAGTCATCCCAAACATCATCACATTCTGCAAACATTGCTCGGGCGACCAGACCGCCCATGGAGTGGGCCACAATGCGGATGGGTTGGTCGGTTTCCTTGAGTTTTTTGGCGATGACATCACCAAATCGCTGTGCAGCCTCTCGGATGGATTTGCGCCAATCGTAGGCGAAGGGGATAACCTCGTGGGTGGAACTCAAATAATTGATCAAACGGGCGTAGGTCGAAGCCATCGGTGCAGTGGGTTCGATATTTTCGGCAGCAATTTTCAGATTCGCAAACCCGCCTAGCGCCAATTCGAAAACATCCATCCAGACGCGATCCCCGTTGGCTGCTAAATGGCTGCCCATAATGCCCGGAAGCACATAGACTACGGGTTGGGGGATGCCGCTCCGTTTCTGATAAGAACGGTTTTCAATTTCTCCCCGCGGGCGGAATCACTCCTTAAGGCCTCGTCAATCGGCGAAAATTTACTCAGCGAATCGAAATCATTGATGAGCGCTTCTTTGATTCGTGGGGCGGTTTCACCATTCTCAAAATATTTAAAGTGGTTGATATCGGCACCCGGGTAGAAAAAGTATCTGGCTTCTTCGACGCGTTTAGCTCCACCGTACATTGACCGCGTGTGAACGACCAGGTCGTGATCTTCGAGAAAGAAGAGATTGGTAAGTCCAACTCCCAGGCTTTGCAGGAAGCCCTTCCCTTCGGTATCTCCGGCAATCACCGAAAGATCAGCCTCCACCTTGAAATCGGGACGGTTTAACATTCTCACCATGGAGGAGGTCGGTAGTAAACAGGCGACCCCAGGCATGGCTTCGGGGCTAGCACTCTGTTTTTTTAGATCGAGCAAAATATCTGTAATCACGCCATAAGCGATGGTGGCACTGGCTCCGGTGACTTTTCCGAGCACATTGACCATGATTTCCAGCCAGCGATCTAAACGACCTGATGCCAGGGTTGTCCCACCCGCTGCTCCTGCTACTCGCACAAATCGCTTGATTTTGATATTTTTCTTTATTAATTCTTGCGAGAGCTTTTTGAGGAGTTCTTTTTCTTTTTTGGAGTGCTTCAAATTTAAATCTAAATCATCGAAAGGATCTTTGCCGTCTGTCCTTTTGCTGCGGCAAAGCAATTCTCCAACCAATCCGCCGCGGGAGTGGGTGACTAGATGCACGTGCGCACCTGGGGGAAGGATGCGGGCTAAATCTAAGGCGTTTTGTGTTGGGCTGACTGATAGGGTGCGATGATCCAAGCCATAGATATTGCTCCCATAGCGCTCGCGGAGGTTACCCCAAACTTCTTTATCTAATTTTCCAAAGCTGCCGCTGGTGCTTGAAAAGGTGCCGTGAATGAAGATTAGCAAGGGCTGCTCATCTGGTAATTGATCGCTGGTCACCCGATTACCGCGTTGGGTTAGATCTTTATCATAACGATAAAGCCCTGGCTCTTTCATAACGCGCTGGGTATCGATCAGGTCGGTGGCTTCTTCGATGGTTTTCTTGCTGGGGTCAAAATCTAAAACGCGCAGGGCTTTGAGCACCCAGGAGGCTGCTCCTCGGGTGGTATCAGCGCCGGGAAGCTGCTGCGGTAAAAATAAATCATTGGGATCACCGCCGCGGGTTGCTGCAATTCCGAATTCATCTCTAATTTCAGCGACCGTCATCCAGCGCAGGTATCCATTTTCAAAGGTCAATTCTAGAACATCGTCATCTGCCAGACCTTCAAGAACCAGTTCCTCTGTGCCCGCGGCGCGTTGACTTTCTACTCGAACTGCATTTCTGATTTTTACTTCGCGCGATCCGCCGCTGTATAATTCGCCGGGTTTTTCCAAAGACTTATCGGTTGATCCGAATAACCGGAGTTTGTTTTCCGTTGATGCCATCGAAATATCCTCCTGGTATTTACAGTGTTGCCAAGGATTGTGGCGAACACTCTAAATATTACTTTTCAAATCTCAATTACCCGCTACTATAAATGAGTATAGAAAACATTCTGTGATGAGTTAAGTCAATGGATGAAAAATATGACATCCCCCAAATATTAAAGGACTGCCAATGTTTCAAGCACTGGCAGTCCTACCAACTATTCTCCGGATGCTTACTAAGCAGCCTCAAATCCTTTTGGATTTTGAGATTGCCAGCGCCAGGCATCTGCGCACATTTCTACTAACTCCCGTGTCGCTTCCCAGTTGAGCTCGTTATTGGCTTTGGAAGGATCTGCAAATGAAGTTGGTAAATCCCCTGGACGGCGATCGGCGATCTCATACGGCACATCTTGACCGGTCGCAGATTTGAAGGCTTCGATGACTTCGAGCACACTGTAGGGTCGTCCGGTTCCCAGGTTGTAGGCTTGAGCTCCTGGGTTGTCAGCCAGTTTTTCTAAGGCCTTGACGTGCCCTAAGGCCAGGTCAACCACATGGATATAATCCCGCAGGCATGTGCCATCGGGTGTGGGATAGTTATTGCCCCAGACACTCAATTTTTCGCGAATACCCACCGCGACTTGCGTAACATAGGGCAGCAGATTGAGCGGGACGCCGTTGGGGTCTTCGCCAATCTGACCACTGGGGTGTGCGCCTACCGGGTTGAAATAGCGCAGCATGATGATATTCGTACGCGGCTCAGCAACACATAAATCGCGGAAAACCTGCTCCATCATCACCTTTGACCAGCCGTAAGGGTTGGTTGCTGAAGTGCGCATGGTTTCGACCAAAGGGGGTTGGTTATCTTCTCCATAAACTGTTGCGGATGAGCTGAAAACCAGATTTAAGACGTCAAATTCGCGCATCGCCTCACACAGGTAAATTGTGCCGGTGATATTATTGTGATAATACTCCAGGGGCATGCTGACTGATTCACCTACGGCCTTGAGGGCTGCAAAATGGATCACGGCATCTAATTTGTGCTGTGTGAAAACTTCGCGCAACGCTTCCCGGTCGAGTAAATCTACTTTGTGGAAGGTGAGAGTTTTCCCCGTAATCTCCTGTACTCGTCGCAGTGATTCTTCTTTGCTGTTATAAAGGTTGTCTACAACAACTACTTCGTGGCCCGCATTGAGCAATTCCACACAGGTGTGGCTGCCGATATACCCAGCGCCGCCTGTCACTAATACATTCATCTTTTCACCTCTTTGCCTTGAATTTCTGATTATATGTCCAGCGGGTGCAATCCTACCACGAATTTATGCACAATGATAGAACTCTAGACACGATATCAGAGAAATTGTATGTGCCTTGTTTTAGCAGGTGCCAGCCCCCAAAATGGGTAAGATGGGAGGTGTGCCCGAACATGCGATTGCCCTCGTCGCGATAGTTTACCAGGTATGGTCACAAATAAGCCAAGCACAAAAATTGCACGCGGATCGACACGGTGGCCACGGATTTAATAAGCCTTTATCTGAGTTGATCAACAAAATCCGTGTCCCATCTTGGGATTGGTTTTATTAAGGAACAACTCTGCTTTTTTGTTACAAAGATTACTGTAAAATAATCCCTTTTGTCAGGCCTGTTTGATCTTTGATCGGGTATACTTGGGGGTCGGAAAACCTGAGAAACAAAGACGTAGCAATTACAGTTTTTTGCTGTATATTTGAAATTAGAAAAGGATAGAATTCGAACATGAAAACATTAGTCATCAATGCGGGGAGTTCATCGATCAAATACCAACTTTTTGATATGGAATCAAATTTTGTGTTGGCTGCCGGCTTGGCAGAAAGAATTGGAGAACCTCAAGGACGCATTAAGTATCGGGTTTCAAAAGGGGTGCAGAATCAAGAGATCATCAGAGATTTAGAGATTAAAGATCATCGCCAGGGATTGTTGAAAGTGGTCGATCTTTTAACGGATGCTGAATTTGGGGTTATCACGTCTCCTTCAGAAATCCAGGCCGTGGGTCATCGGGTGGTGCACGGCGGTGATAAATTCAGCCAGCCCGCAGTGATCAATGGCGAGGTGCGCGCCACCATCAAAGAACTCTCACCATTGGCCCCGCTGCATAATCCTGCCAACCTCACTGGAATTGAAGTCGCTACTGAGGTCTTCCCGGAGGCCACACAAGTCGCGGTTTTCGATACAGCCTTCCACCAGACGATGCCCGCCAAAGCTTACCGTTATGCTATTCCCCAAAATTTGTACGAAGAGCACCGGATTCGGTCTTATGGTTTCCACGGCACCTCTCATCTTTTTGTTTCGAAGAAAGCGATCGAATATCTTGGCAAACCAGCCGAGGAAACCAAATTGATCACCCTGCACCTGGGTAATGGAGCCAGCGTCGCCGCTGTCTCAGGCGGCCAATCTGCCGATTCATCGATGGGGTTCAGCCCGCTTCCTGGATTAATGATGGGTACTCGCAGCGGCGATATCGACCCTGCGATCGTGTTTTACTTGGGGCGGAACCTGGGTATGTCTTTTGATGAGATCGATACATTGCTCAACAAGAAGAGTGGGTTGATCGGTATCTGCGGGGATAACGATTTGCGTGATATTCAAAATCGGCGGGAAGAGGGCGATCCCGCAGCCACTTTGGCCTTAGAAATGTATGCTTACCGGGTGAAGAAATATATCGGTGCTTACGTTGCTGCGCTTAATGGACTGGATGCCCTGATCTTTACTGCCGGAGCAGGTGAAAACAACGCAGCTGTGCGCTGGCTTTCCTGTCTGGGGTTGGATTATATCGGGATTTCGGTTGACCAAGATAAAAATGACCAGGGTGTGATTGGGGAAGTTACTGAAATCCAAACTGCGGGTAGCCGCGTAAAGGTTTTGATCATTCCCACGAATGAAGAACTCGAAATCGCTCAGCAAACTTTGGCGGTGATTCAGTCTACAAATCCAGTAAATCCAAGTTCTAAATCACCTTTAACATCCTAAACCGTGTTTAAGGATGCACTGAGCTGCAGATCCACGCACTCACCTGTACTTTCACCTCAGGTTTAAGTATCAACGCAGTTCAGTGTGCTCGAAGCGCCAAATCGGAGTTTGCTGAAGTTAGTGAAAAGGAACCCCGTTCCTGTTTTGGAGAAAGATTATGTATAACTCACTCTATATGACCACCACCGAGCCGCATTGTGGCAAGTCGATGGTTTCTTTGGGGGTAGCCCGGCGGCTCTTGCGTCGAAGCCGAAGATTGGCCGTATTCCGACCGATTATCAACACCCAGTCTAAAAATGAGCGCGATAAAAATATCGATCTGCTGCTCTCTTACTTTAAGCTGGATGTTCCTTATGAAGACACCTTCGCCTTCCAGGCACACGATGCATTGGAACTGCTGGCAGCCAATGAATATGATAAATTTCTAAGCCGTATCATCCAAAAATTCAAAGTCCTTGAAGATAATTATGATTTTGTGCTTTGTATTGGTTCAGACCTGAGCACCGAGGGAACTGCTTTTGAATTCGATGCTAATGTTGCCATCGCCCAGGCCATTGGCAGTCCTGTCGTGATTTTGACGAATGCAAATCGGAATGAAGTTGATGAAGTTTTAAGTCCCATTCACCTGGCGCTCGAAGCATTTCAGGCGAAGAAATGCCCCGTGATCGGTGTAATTGTCAACCGCGCAGCTGAGGACCAAACCGATGATTTGCGTGAAACGCTCAGCCGAGAGCTACCTTCTGAAATTGCGTTTTCGGTAATCCCGGAAAACTCAATGTTGGGCAGCCCCACCTTGAAGGAAATCGCGACCCATTTAGGTGCTGACGTGCTTTATGGTCAAGACCGCCTGGATCGTTTGGTGCCGCACTATATGGTCATCGCGATGCAGATGCAAAATTATCTGCCGCGCATTAAAAATCAGGCTTTGTTGATCACCCCCGGAGATCGCGGCGAGGTGATTTTGAGTGCCCTCGAAGCGCATCGTTCCACAAACTATCCCTCCATTTCCGGTTTGTTGCTGACCACAGGCGAGAAACCAGCTCCCTCAGTGACCCGTCTTTTAGATGGTTTGCCCGATATTTTACCCATCCTCGCGGTGGATACTGAAACTTTTGAAACGGTTGCCGATATTAATAACGTGCGTTCCTATATTACAGCGGATAACCCGACCAAGATTGCTTTGAGCCTGAAGTTGTATAGTGCGCATGTTGATGCAGATGCTTTTGAAAACCGATTCGGTGCAATCGAACGCCGCGGCATGTCACCACAGATGTTCCTGTACAGCATGACCCAGCGGGCGAAAGCAGAGAAAAAGCATATCGTACTGCCAGAAGGAAATGACCCGCGGATATTACAGGCGGCTGAACAGCTGCTGGATCAAAATATTGTTGAGTTGACACTGATTGGGGATGAAGCAGAAATCAAGGGGATGATTGCGGATATGGGTTTGAACTTTGATTTCGAGAAGGTTGCCATCGTGCAGCCTGAGAATCACCCCAAATTTGAAGAGTACGCTGAAACCTATTATGAATTGCGCAAGCATAAAGGCACCACTATGGATTATGCCCTCGATGCGATGAAAGATGTTTCATTTTTTGGCACGATGATGGTTCATAAAGGGGATGCCGATGGTATGGTTTCTGGTGCGGCTCACAGTACTGCGCACACTATCCGGCCAGCTTTCCAGTTTATCAAAACCAAACCTGAATTTTCAGTCGTCTCTTCCGTTTTCTTTATGGCGTTAGAAGACCGCGTGTTGGTTTATGGTGACTGCGCCGTGGTTCCCCGGCCCACAGCGGAAGAACTTGCTGAAATCGCGATCGCCTCTGCCGATACGGGTAAAACTTTTGGGATTGAACCGAAGATTGCCATGCTCTCTTACTCGTCCGGCGAATCTGGAACTGGCGAGGAAGTTGAACGTGTGCGTAAGGCCACCAAATTGGCTCAAGAGCAGCGTCCTGATCTGCTGATCGAAGGCCCTATTCAATATGACGCAGCCGTGGATATGGGTGTCGGCCAGAGCAAGATGCCTGGTTCGGAGGTGGCTGGCCGCGCTACGGTGCTGATCTTCCCTGATTTGAATACCGGCAACAACACCTATAAAGCTGTGCAGCGGGAGACCGGTGCAATTGCTGTCGGTCCGGTGCTTCAGGGATTGAACAAACCTGTCAACGATCTCAGCCGGGGTTGCACTGTGGATGATATCGTAAACACGGTTGTGATTACCGCTATTCAGGCTCAAAATTCGTAATCAGGTCGGCCACTCAATTGTAAATTTACAGGAACGCTGTCTTTTTGGATCGGCGTTCCTTTTATATCCGAAGGAAATTCCATGAACACAACATCCACTCTCCCAATCTTCGTAACCGGGGCCAGTTCTGGGATCGGAGCACATCTGATCCGTTATTTGGCGGAACGCGGGCATCTAGTTTATGCTACCGCCCGAAAAAATAAAGATTTGGATATGCTCGCTCAAATTGAAAATGTTATCCCCATCCAACTCGATGTGCGCAAACCAGATCAAATTCAATCTGTATTTGAATTCGTCTCTGGCCAGGGAATGGGTTTGTTTGGATTGGTGAACAACGCCGGAATTGGTGGATTGGGGATGTTTAGCACCTGGACGGATGAGGAAATGTTCGAGATTTTCGATGTCAATGTCTTTGGCCCCCATCGAATGACCAATGCATTCGTCCGGTTGTTGATTGAATCAAAGGGCCGAATTGTCAATATTGGCTCTCAAGGCGGGATGATCACCAGTAAATATTTCGGACCGTACACGATGACCAAATTTGCATTGGAGGCATATACCGATGCCCTGCATCAAGAGTTGGAAGGTTATGGCGTGCATGTCTGCATTGTCCAGCCCGGCGGCATCATCACTGAGGTGGGTGCCAATGCCATGCCTGGGATTATTACTCGTTTCCAACGTGCGGAAGCCCCATTTGATCAGGAAGCTAAACAAATCCTCGATGGTTTCAATCAACCCCTGGAACCGGATGGTGACGGTCCAGAGTTCGGCGACCAACCGCAAACCATCTTCTCCTGAAGTTGTATCTGTTGCGGTTTATGATGCGCTATTCTCAAAAAATCCAAAGATGCGTTATCTAGTGGGCACTCAATGGGAGGGGGATCGGGTCATCAATGCATTGATTGCGAAATTATTGGATGAGAATGATAATCCCCAACACAATTACTCGAGAGATGATCTGATCGCGCGATTGGATGCACTAATCGAACAGAGGAAAAAACAGACAAGAATCTAACGGGTTGGAATATTATCTAAATTGAATGCATACCGGGGTGGGGGTGGGTACCAGGGGGCCTTGGAGGTTCAGCCGGCCGCTTTTGGGATCAATTTGGAAAACAGCAAGTGTGTCGCTATCTTGGTTCGCCGCGATCAGGTAATTACCTGAGGGATCAATTGTGAAATGTCGGGGAGCCTTCCCAAACGTGGGTTGGTGCCCAATCAACGATAAATGTCCATCAGTTTCATTAATCGCCAGGATCGCCAGGCTGTCGTGGCCACGATTAGAAACGTAGATAAATTTTCCGGAAGGGGCAACCAAAATTTCAGCCCCTGTATTCTGCCCTGGAAAATCTTTGGGCAGCGTGGGAATGTTTTCATCTGCGGTCAGTGTGCCGTTTTCGGGATTATAATGCAGCAGTGTGACGGTTGAGTCCAGTTCACCTAAAACATACAAAAATCGTCCGTTGGGGTGAAAATCAAAATGCCTCGGACCGCTGCCGACAGGAAGTTGTACCGTGGGTGGATTGGCTGGCAATAATTTCCCCAAATTTTCGTCTAATTCGAAAACCCAAATCTGATCGCTTCCTAAATCCACGGCCAAGATGAAGCGCTCATCTGGTGTAGGTGCAACCATATGCGCATGGGGACCTTCTTGCCGCGGGTGAGGGCCGTTACCTGAAAACGGGATCACGTCACTGGCGGGTTCGAGGTGACCCTTGGGATTGCGCGGCAGCAGACAGATATCCCCACTTTCGTAATTTGCTACGATGACAAAGCGCTCGTCTCCGGCGAGGCAGAGATGGCAGGGGGAAAACCCTTGGGTTGACTGCCGGTTTATAAGAGATAGCTGTTCTTTGGTTGGCTCGATGGCAAAAGCCGAAATCCAGCCATGAGGCCCAGATCCTTGGGTGACTTCATTTACGGCATACAGGTAATTTCGGTCTGATGAAATTGTTAAAAGGTCGGATTTACGCCAACAGGGGTCATGCCTATTTCTGTCATGCTCCCAAACTCGGGATCGAATTCGAAAATCGAGATTCCTTCGGCTTTCCCTTCCACGAAAGACAGATTCTGCGTATAGCCTCCGATATAAGCGATAGATTTCGTTGACATAATAAGCTCAGTTAGACAGGGAAAACTTGCTTCCAGTCACGTTGGATGCTGATGGCAGTCCAATTATTGGTTTTTACTGCCTCGATGGCTTTCTCTGCACCAGCGAAATATTCAAACTCACGTTCAGCATCATCGTGAACCACCAACAGGCACAAGGCTGGCAATGATTCGTCACCCGCGAATTTCATCATTTGCAGGTCACCATTTGAATTGCCAGCAGCCAGAATAGGGCGGCGGCCGATCACGCTCCAAATCTGGATCGGTTTTCCGGGGCCGTCATCGACAACATCCAATTCTGCTTTTTGTACAATCCCATTTCCAGTTTCGCTTTCTACGAAGCGATAGGCAACCGTGCTGCCAATCGTACGTTCACGGGGGATACCATATAGATCAGAAACGATGCCGCGCATAAAATCACGCCCTCCGCCAGAGACAATATAATTAATGAACCCATTATTCGCCAGGAAGCGCAATAGTTCAAGCATGGGTTGGTAGATGCAATCTTTGTAGGGAATATTCATGGTCGGGTGGCGTTCGTTCTGGATAAATTTTCGAGCAGAAGATTCAACTTCTTCAACGGGTTGATCTTCCGATAAGCTGAGAACACCTTTCAGCAAGATTTGCAAATCCTGATCATCACCTTGATAGTGTTTGGTAATCGCGCCTCCCAACCAGTCGAAATCTTTTTCCCATGCAGCTTTCCACGGCAGCTTGGACCGCATCCCAGGATCAGCTTCAGCTTGCGCAGCCAACTTGCGCAAAATATAGTCGAACTGGATGTACATTGGTTTTTCACACCAGAGCGTGCCATCGTTATCGAAAACGGCGATGCGCTCGGCAGGCGGCACATAATGGGGGCCAGATTCATCTGTAACAGCGGTGACAAAATCCAAAATATTTTGTTTGGTTTCCGTATCATTCCATGATTTTAAAATGTTGTTCACTGTATCTCCTGTTCGTCGTTCTTATTCGATTTATGATCGATTTTTGATTCGGGGATGTTCATGATATTGATGTCAAAGGTGTTAAAGGGCATTTCAACACCAGCTTCATCCAGTGAGGTTTGCAAAGCAGTGTTGACGCGGTCAAACATGCGGCGTGTATCCACGTAAGAATCGATCCACCAACGCACGCGGAACATCATCGACGATGCGCCCATTTCTACATATAGCGCATCGATGGGCTTGTCGGGCAAAACGCCCTCCACCTGCCCGACAGTATCAATGATGATTTGGCGCACTTTTTCGATATCCTGCCCGTAACCAACGCCGATCTCGATCTGGATGCGGTACTGTGGGTCAGGGTAAGTGTAATTTACAATTTGATCGGTGCTGATGGAGTTATTGGGGACGATTACGAGCCGGTTATCACGCGTGCGAATGCGCGTGGAGCGCAGCCCAATATCGACAACATCACCCCAGGTACCCAAACCCTGGATTTCGATGCGGTCGCCTACCCGGAAGGGTTGATCTAACATAATCATTACACCACTGATGATATTTGAGAGTGTGTCTTGGGCTCCCAAGGAGAGCGCTAATCCACCTACCCCTACAGCCGTAATCAAAGCATTGACATTAATATTGTAAAGTGAAAGCAGCATGATCAAACTAATCGTGATTAGCAAAACTCGGGCGAAGCGATGAAGTAATAAAAGTAATGTATCTTTTTGATTGGAAGCCCGATCAGGTTCAACATCGTTTTGATACCAAGCGATCAGCAAATCCAATAAACGCCAGACGATGATGGTTGCTGCGATCATGAAAATGGCAATATAAAGCTGATTAAGCCATTGCTTTACGATTACATCTATAAAGGGTAAGCGTAACGTGCCGACTTGAAATCCAATCACGATAAAGATCAAACTAATCTGGTGTCGAATTACCTTGATGAACACATCATCATATTGGGTTTCAGTTTTGTCAGCAGCTTTCTCAAGTCCATATATTACCAATCTAGAGACCAAAAATCCCATCACCAAGGCCATAAGGAGGGATACTCCCAAATTCAGCCAATTTTCGACATCAACCCATAAAAATGTTTTTTCATAAAGCCCGGTCACCTCGGCAAATTCACTAATGATTTCTGTAATCACACCGGGTGTAACCGTTGGGGCAGCCGTAGGGGAGGGGAGCAGGATGCCCTCCTCGCCACTCTCGGTTTCAGGTTCCGAAGTAGCTGTGGGTGGCTCCGCCGTAAATGTTGTTGTTGGTCTGGGAGAAAGGGTTGGGATTGGTGTGTTGGTTGGTTCTGAGCTGGCACACGAAATCAACATCAAAGCAAAAAGTGCAGCGAAAACTAACCCAACAAAAATTCGAGAAAAATTTTGAGAATTTATTTTCATGGATAGCTCTTTATATTTTGCAAAATCGAAATTAGACAATGCTGATCCCCGTTCTCTACGAAGGGAAGGATACAAAATATCAATACAAACTAGTATACCGTGTTTCTGAAATTTTCTTCCGAACGAAAATCCAAGTTGGTGGTATGTTATACTAGATGCATTGTTCACTTAGGTATGGGGCCGATTGTGGGCGAGATTTATATCAAGAACATCGAAGAATAGGTCAAGGTTTTTAACCAATTGGGGTTGAGGTTTCACCAAGACAGTTACCTTGTATTTTAGTCACAAACAATTATTTCAAGATATCGGTCAAGTCCTAAACCGTCTGGAAACAGGTATGTATGAAAAATTCTCGGAAGGTCGTGAGCGAATTCTTCTTAAACGGTAAAAAAACCTACCTTGCTGCTGTCTTATGGACATAGTCAGCTAAATTAGGATAATCAATGGCCATGAAGGAGAACCAATGACAGAAATTGAACCTCTATATTCGATAGGGGATTGGGTCGTGCATTACTCGTATGGCATCGGCCAGATCCAGAAAATCGAGAAAAAGCCAATTCATGGAGAGCCAGAGTCATGCTTCCAGGTGAAAACCCAGAATGGTGCTTATTGGTGGTTTCCAAGGAAGAGAGAGGAAAATCCTCGAATCAGGCCAGTTGCCTCACAAAATATGCTTCGACGCGCTAAAAAAGAAATGCAAGAACCGATAAAGAATTTAGACCCAGATAAAAATTTCTGGAAGGATCGTATTAATGAAGTAATGTCCAATGGGGATTTTATGGCAACATCTCAGATTGTGCGTGATCTTACCGTTCTCCGAACCCAACGGAAGTTAAATCAAATGGAAGTTAAAGCGTTCAACCTTTTCAAAGATCGCATTCTCAATGAATGGTCTGCTACGATGAATATTGATATCGAAGCGCTTCGGCCTCAACTTAAAAATTATCTTCAGGTTTGTACAGAACGCGCAACCGCTTGAAGCTCTGACCCGGCCTGAAATAGCCAATAATTTCAGGGAATATCCAGATTCTTGGAATTCCCGAAGTACGATCCACGCACCACTAATTTATTATGGAAGGAAAATGATGAGCGAACCGCGAAATAGCGAAGAACAGCAGCAGATCGAGATGCGTAAGTTGCGCGATGAAGAGCTCCGAAAGACTGCGCAACAGCAAGAAAAGAAACGGCTCTTGCAGCAAGCCGAGCGCAAAAAACTGGAGCAGGAGCAGGAGCAGGAGCGAATCTTGCGACGGGCAGAACGCGAGAAACTAGAGCAAGAACAAGAAAAGGAACGTATCTTAAGGCGGGCAGAACAGGAAAAAATCGACCGGGAATACGAACAGGATCGAAAAAATCGCCAACAAAACAAGTGACTTCGAAAAAGAATGGCTGGTGTCAACAAGCCATTCTTTTTTGTTCGGGGGGAATGATTGTAGATTAGCTCAATTCAATCCACTGCCGTTGAGCGGGGAAATAATCATGGCCGGAATTATATGAGATATAATGTCTTATTAGTCGCTTTAATCAGGTTGGCAAGACTAGATATTAATGGGAGATGATTATGGAAAAAATTAAACAATGGTGGAATAACGATTTATCGAAGGGGGTCAAGTTTGTCTTCTTGGCTCTGCTTGCCAATGGTTTACCCGCCTTCATCATTTTAATGAGTTTGCCTGGGATGACGGAGCTCCTCTTTGTTTGGACGGTGAATCCCGAGATCAATGCAAGGCTGATGGGGGTTATGTACGGGAATGCCTTGCTCCTGGTTGCTTTCGGCGCTTTCCAAACCAGCTGGGCTCGGGTACGTATCACAATGGTGGTGATCACACTTTTCTCAGTTTTTGCAACACTATTAACCTTCTTTTATCTAAAGCCCTTCCTGGCGCACCCCTGGTATCATTTGACGTATTGGCTGGCCATGTATCTGGTTTTATTCTTATCTGCCCCCTATGTTTTCATTACGCAAGAAATCCAATATGGGGGTCGTCTTCCTGTAGAAATCCCGCTAAATTTGACGGCGCGCCTGTTGGCAGGCGCAATGGTGGTGATCAGCCTAATTTGTGCAGTGGGTTTCTTATTTCAGATCGACATCGTTAATCAATATTGGCCCTGGTCCCTGCCACCCCTGGTGGGAGGCTTGATTGGGGTGCTGTTTACTACTCATACGGCTGCCTATGCCTGGGCTTTATGGGATGGTGATTGGCTCAGGGTGCGTCCAATGTTTTGGCAAGCACCAATCACCGCATTCCTATTTTTATTACTTCCACTGATCCATCCCAACGACTTGCGCCCAGATGCGGGGTCTTCATTAACCCTTTATTATTCTCTGGCCGGATTGATCCTGCTGGCCAACCTGGGAGTCATACTTGCAAATCGTAAAACCGAGAAAAATTTTCACAGCGATGAGTAAATCCAAAAATAATTCTGTAAGCCTGGATGTAATTGGCTTATTTCTTGCCGGGTTGATCAATACCTTTCTTGCCCCCATTTTTGCGGTGATTATTTTCGGACCAGGGACGGAGACTCGTCAGCCCGATTTGTGGCTACGGATCGAATGGGTTGCCGAACACGCGCTGCAATGGAAGGGGGGCTGGCTCTTTTGGTTCGCGGTCACCCTCAGTTTTGCCTGGAGCTACTTCGCCCTTGGCCGCCATTTGGATGGTACCCGTCCCTGGCGATCCCTGGCCATTGGCCTGGCACTGATTGCCGCGGCTGTCGATCTTGTTGGCGTTTTAGTTAACCTCGTTATCTTGCCTGAAATCGCGCAAGCTTTAGTGGACATTTCCGCCAGCTCAGATAATTCATCCCTATTGATATTCTTTCAATCATTTGAGAAATATTCCTACGCCCTGATTAATGTAGCTGCTTTTGGGTTGTATTCGGTAGCTGGTTTGCTCTTGATGCCGGCTGCCTTTTCCACGCCGAGTTACCCGCGCTGGCTTGCCTGGTTGGGTATGGCAGAGTGGGGGTTTGCCACGCTAGCGACTGCTATGTTGGTAATCGTCCCTGATCTGGCAATGGTCCCCCTGATGATCAGCTTCCTACTTTTTGCCCCTTGGGTGTGGTTGAGTGCTTTCTGGTTGGGGCGCAGGCAGCCTTCCATTGAACCCTAACTTCCACTTCTATACCACGCGAATACTATTTGGTCGTACCACCATAGCCGTTCGAAAAATGAACGGGTAAGTTTCCGGTCTACTGCTGCTTTTTTGAGTATTTCAGCGGTTGAAAGTTTTCCATCTATAGCTTCGAATAATCGCTTTTCAGTTGTGTTGATGGGTAAATAAATATCGGGATCGGTGTGGTTTTGGTTGATCAGCACTCCTGCCGCGCCGGGCGGTAAATTTTCCTCCACACAGATCGTCTCTGGCAAGCGGAGGGGGATGGAATCCTGCCAATCGTCCCCCACCAGTCTGATCGCTTGATCTTTGGGCGCGTCATCCCGGTAAACGATCAGACTGTGGCGCAGCATCGTGCCGCGCAAAAGTTCCATTGCGGCGAATTGTTCAGCCTCGGGCAATGCCATCAACCGGGGGGTGTGTGGAGATTTCAGCAAAAGCGCCGCATTGGGGCAGGTAGGGAGCTTGACGCAGCCAGCGACCAAACTGCAAACCGGCATCACTGATCAAATCAAATAATTGTGGGACAGTATAGGCGCGATCCTGGGGGTTGAGCAGGGCATCGGCCAGCCCAGCTTTGGTGCGGAAATCGGGTGATCCGCCCAGCAGCCGCGCCAGGGGATGATCCTGCGGAAGTTCCATCAGAGTGTTGGCAAAATCAGTGATTTCTTCATCCGTATCACCAACTTCTAACAGGTGGGCATACTCCTGGAGCATGTACACGCCTTGCCGTCCATAGGCCGCGTAGACCATCAAGTGCAGCGTACCTTTTGGAGCCAGCACTTCCCGCAGGGCGCGCAACCCCTCATCGGGGTTGGGCAGATGATGCAGCACCCCAGTGCAGACAATTTTGTCAAAGCGACGTTCCAACTCGACGGCGCGTTCGATCGGCAGTAGACGCACTTCGAGATTATCCAACTGGTATTTTCGTTTGAGTGCTTCGGTATGTTGGATGCTCGTCGAGCTGAGATCGATCCCCACCACCTGCGCCGCTGGATTTCGCAGGGCGTGTTTGGCCGCCTGAGAGGTGCCGCAGCCTGCCACCAGAATGGCAATATCTTCCCGATAGGGTTGGTGCGGCCAGTGCAAATGGAAATCAGCCCAGCGCCGACTCACATCCTGCCACCGTTGGCGGTAGCCATCCAGATCGTTGACAGGGGGCGGGTAAGGTCGCTGGTTGTAAAAATCCTGCACCTGCGCCTGGTTTGCTTGGTTTTGTCGTTCGCTCATACCCATTGTTTATCAGAAAGTGTCTGCAGTGCATGTCACTGCGTTCGCAATGACACCCAATTGTGATCTAAGGACATTCGCTTAAGTAAAACAGGTGACTGGCACTTGAAGCGGAGTCTGTCCGCCAACACCAGTCACCTGAGTCCTAGACTACCGAAGTCTAGCAGACTTCGGTAGTCTTAATTCGACTGTACTAACTGGAGCCGCCGATATTCTCGTTCATTTTCTCCATGATCTGGTTGACGGAGAAGCTGGCCGGTTTCATCCGAGGCGGGTATTCTACAAAGGTGCTCAAAAATTGGGCGACGAGTGACTGGGCAGCGTAGAGCAGGTAAACCCGATCGATCATCCAATCATAATAGGTGTTGGAGGTGATATCGGCCCTTTCAAAGGGATCGGTCCGCAGGTTGAAGAACTTCGGTACCCGCAACTCCACAAGGGGTTCCGCCCAAATCATCAGGGTTCCAGGCACTCTTTGTTCAGCGAAGACCAACTTCCAGTTATCGTAACGGATGGCGGTCAATTCGCCGTCATCCGAGAAGTAGATGAATCCCGGTCGCGGCCCTTTTTCTGCTTCACCCTTGAAATAGGGTAGGAAGTTATAACCATCAATATGGACCTTGAATTCCTTATCCCCGACCTGATAACCGGTTTTCAACTTCTCGGGCACATCCTCGGCACCCGCCGCGGCCAACAGCGTGGGGAGCCAATCCTGGTGGGCGATCATCTCATTGGAGACTGTGCCAGGCTCGATCACACCGGGCCAGCGGATCACCTGTGGCACGCGGAAAGCGCCTTCCCAGTTAGAGTTCTTCTCGTTGCGGAAGGGCGTCATAGCAGCATCGGGCCAGGAGTTCATATGCGGACCGTTGTCAGTACTGTAGATCACGATGGTGTCTTCTGCGAGGCCTAATTCATCCAGATAATCCAGCATTTGGCCGACATGCTTGTCGTGCTCGATCATCGCATCGTGGTATTCGGACTGCCAGCGGCCGGCCTGTCCCTTGATTTCATCCGGGGGATGGACGCGGAAGTGCATCCAGGTGGTGTTCAGCCAGACGAAGAAGGGCTGGTCGTCATCATGGGCGCGCTGGATAAAATCTTTGGCGGCAGCCACAAACTCGGTATCGCAAGTTTCCATGCGCTTCTTGGTCAGCGGTCCGGTGTTTTCGATTTTTTGCTTGCCCACGCGGCCCCAGCGCGGGTGCTCAGTGGGATCATCTTCTTCGGTGGCCCAGGAATGCATCACTCCGCGCGGTTTGAAACGGGCGTGAAATTCGGGGAAATCTTCTTCGGGAGGATAATCCACATTCTCTGGCTCTTCCTCGGCGTTGAGGTGATACAGGTTGCCAAAGAATTCATCGAAACCGTGAACTGTTGGCAGGTATTTGTTCAAATCACCAAAATGGTTCTTGCCAAACTGGCCCGTGGCATAGCCCAGCGGTTTAAGCAATTGGGCAATGGTCACGTCTTCAGCCTGCAAACCGATATCGACGCCCGGCATGCCAACCTTGGTCAGACCAGTGCGGTAGGGACTTTGCCCGGTGATGAAGGCTGCCCGTCCCGCGGTACAGCTTTGCTGGCCATACGAATCGGTGAAGCGCATGCCCTCGTTGGCGATGCGGTCAATATTGGGGGTGCGGTAGCCCATCAGCCCATTGCTGTAGCAGCTCAGGTTAGTGATACCAACATCATCTCCCCAGATAACCAATATATTGGGTTTTTTGCTCATAGATTTTTACTCCTTATCTTGATTAAATGAAATCCATTGAATCCATTGAATCCGATCTTAATAAGTGGTTTTGAATAAATTAGTACCGCCCATAATTTTGTACAATGATACCACGTTGAAGCAGATCTAAGAATTAAATTTCGCGGCCTCAGATTTGTTGGGTGCCTTTTCATGTTTCTTTGCCCGAACAGATGGACGCGCGACTGGACCGACAGATGCCCCCCGCTTACGCTTACTTTTTGAACGCCGCCAACCGTGACAATCTTTGAAAGCCATTTCGCTGCCGCAAGGGCAAGTGTCATCTGCTGGGGTTTTAACGAAAGCTTCCGGGAGATGGGCTTCGCGCTCATTCACGATGGCCATCACATCCGAAGCTGGTCGCCCTGAGCGCATCAGGGTGGTCAGGATTTTATACGGTTCGTTGATGCGGTGGAAGAAACCCTTATAGCCCGCGCATAGGTAATTGAGACCATCTTCACCATCAGGGGTTTGGATGAAGCGGTTCTTGGGGCATTCCCCGTGGCAGGCGAAGCGCACATCACATTCCCGGCAATATTTGGGCAGGGTATCACGCTTATCCAGCCCGAACTGGACTTGTTGATCGGATGAGACTAGTTCAATCATATGCTCATCCTGGATATTTCCGAGAAGATATTTGGGTTCCACGTAGTGATCGCAGGAATACAGGTCGCCGTTATGTTCCAGTGCCAGCCCTACACCACAGGTCTCTTCGAAAACGCACATTCCCGAAGAGGGCAGCCCCATCCAGTTGCGTGCGGCAGCTTCAAAGGTCTGGATGAACATTTCCCCCACATCGTTGTGAATCCACTCATCAAAAACCTGGATTAGAAAACGGCCATATTGTTCAGGGCGTACTGAGCGGGGGGTCACGGTATTTCCCACGTTATAGATATTGAAGCCATCGGGGTTGATGCGCTCGATCACCGGGATGAATTGAATCCAGGTTGTACCAACTTCATCCCGCAAGAATTTGTATATCTCTTGCGGGTAGTCTGCGTTTATGCGGTTGACCGTCATCAGCACGTTGTATTCGACACCATGTTTTTGCAATAAACGCAGCCCTCGCATGACCTTGTCGAAAGTACCCTTACCACCCTTATCGACCCGGTGAGCATCGTGCATCTGCTGGGGGCCGTCGATGCTGATGCCGATCAGGAAATTGTTTTCTTTGAGAAACTCGCCCCACTCATCATCGAGCAGGGTGCCGTTGGTCTGCATGGTGTTTTCGAACGTCATCCCAGGTTTGCGGTGTTTTTCCTGGTACTCGATAGCCTTGCGAAAGAAATCGAGGCCCATCAGGGTGGGTTCGCCGCCCTGCCAGGCAACGGTAACCTCGGATGTTTTGTGCGTTTCGATCAACTGCTTAATATAATTTTCAAGTACTTCATCCGTCATGCGGAACTTGCTGTTTGGGTAGAGCAATTCCTTATCGAGAAAGAAACAGTACGAGCAGGCCAGGTTACAGGTTGCTCCGCTGGGTTTAGACAAAACGTGAATTCGGGGTGGGGGTGGGTTTTGAGGCATCGGTTTCCTTTGTTGATCAAAATTCATACCAAGTATATCTTAATTTAGATCAATCAAGATCTTTTTTCGTTTTTCTTAACAAAAATTTAAACGTTTGAAAAAAATATTAAACTAAAATATCAGTAAATTCTTTTCAAGCTTGTTCTTCGATTTCCTCAGTCCATCGATCAACTTTTGTATTGACCTTGATGCTAAAAATGATGAGTAACGAAAACAAAAACAGCCTCCCAACCAGGGAGGCTGCGGCAGATTTTACGTTTCTTGATTTACTCTTTATACATGAAGCCGGCAACCAGAGCGAGTATGCCTTGGATGATTAAAAGGACTGCAAAAATCCAAAGTAAGATTTGAGCACTTACCAATGCATTGAAGATCAGCAGCAGGCCGATAATTGCGCTGACTACTCCGAAGAGAGCAGATTTCCAACCCCCACCCTGAAAAGCTGCTACGACCCCAATTAACCCAAAGAGCAGGCCGATAATGCCCATGATGATGACCATTACTGAGAAATAAATAGCGCCACCGACCAAGGGGAAGTTTAAAACTAAAAGGCCTGCAAGCAACCCTAAAGCTCCGCTAAAGAGTTTCCAGCCCCAATTGGATTTATCGATAAAGATGGAAAGAATTTTGAATAATCCTTCAATCAACCACCATAAACCAATCAGCAACATGATGATTTCGATGGTGCCTTCAGTGCGCGTAAGTAATAAAACTCCGAACACCAAAGAAATGATACCGCCTAAAAGAAAAACGGCATTAGCGAACTTATTCTCATAGGTTAGTTCTGTTGTCATTTTAAAATCTCCTTATCATGATATTTTATATCTTCTCAGGCACTTGAGAAGTTACGAATTTTATTATTATCGATTTCGACAATAAGTTTCATTCACGAAAACACAAAATTTTGCAAATGGTTACGCCAATAATTGTTGACTTTTCATACGTAAAAAAAACTGGCAGGTATATAACCGCCAGTTTTTTAATTTTCGTAGAAACTTATAGTTTCATCAGGATGAATTTAATATGCCATCCTATGCAACAGGTTCTAACACATCCCCACTGCCTTCGAGTTTCATTTTAGCTTCAAGGTACGCCTGTCCCTCGAGGTGAGCTGTAATTGCACCAGCCATGGTGAAGGTGAGGAATAAACCGATGAAACAAAGCAATATTCCAAACAAGGCGAGGAAACTTGCCAAGATCGTACCTACCACGACCAAAAGGTAAGCCATTGGGGCAGCCTTAACTACCGCGAAAACTTCGCCAAATCGGAATGCTGAACCAATTTCACCTGTGTCGGCGTATTTGCCAATCGCAGCTGCGATCAAAAAACCTACCAAGATGGTATAAAAGAAGAAGAGACAGCCGAAGCATGCTAGTAAAATATTTCCAAGCATCATAAAGCCTTCTTCACCAAACTCTTGCCCGAGGAAATAGGTCCCGCTACTACAAGCCTGGACTAACAAGATTGGCAGCATATAGACAAAACCAATCAGAATTACCACCAGTCCTTTGATCAGGTAGTTAACAAAATCACTCCAATCGGGAAGTTGTTCAGGGTCTTGGTGGATGACGCGTTTTGTGATTTCTACTCCCCATCCGGCCACGGCTAATGGGCCAATAATAGGGATAAATGCGATCACAGCGGCAAGTAGGATCTTACCAACCCACTTGCCATCATCAAACATAAAGGTAAATGATTTTCCAAATTCCATGTTTATTTCTCCTTAGTCTCAAATGATTAGATGGAATAATGTAGCTTATCTGCATATTGCAGTTTTGCCTAAATTATGGAGCGCGAAGGGGCAGCGCATTAAAGAATCCTGTAACAGCAATTTCATTGCCATTCTCATCTACAGCGGTAAAGAATACCGATCCCGTGATCGAATTATCAGTCACTGCGTCAACCATAATAATACCATCAGTGTTAGTGAAAAGTGAAAAACCTATATAAACGGCCGCGCCGGGTCCTTTGGTTGGTGCGGCAGCATCATAAGGATCCATCGTTAAGATGCCGGGAGCGACAGCCTTGGGGATGAATAAGGTTAGCGTGTTACTTTGATCTTCACTTACCAATCCAAGTACATATTCTGCGTTTGTAGATTGATCCTGCACAGAACCTTGGGTTACCATGGTGGGCATACCCTGATCACCTGCGAGCAGGTAAGCAAAACCACCAGTTGGTAAGTCACCTGCTTCGGATGGGAAATCACCGAAATCAGGAAGAATACCGCTAGATAAATCTCCAGGAGCTTCTCCATCGGTGGCTAAACCTACCAGTTCAACCGCGTCGATTTCATTCCAGGTTTCAAGCTCACTTTGATCGACCGAGATTTTTACCTTTGTAACACCTTCAAAGCTTTCTTCCACTGGAATTGTGAGCACATATGGGCATTCATCGTGTGAGCGATCTATCGGGGCGCTCTCATAGACTGTGTGGTACGTGTTGTTCCCGTCTAGCAACTCTACCCGGACAACTTGATCCGGATTTTGGGTTTGATAGATATTTATTTCAGTTGGGGAAACTGGAACATCATAGAAAATTTCAAGCCAATCAACTCCGGATGATGAGAGGCTTGCCCAGGCTGTAACCTGGTCGCCGCATTCAAGCGTATCCGGTTCCCCAGTTGCTTGCTGTGCAGACCAAAATTCTTTGCCATATTCTGAACTGGCTTCGGCCAATACACCCCATTGACGGTATGGTTCCCCAACGATTAGAGGTGTCATTTCTTCGAGCTCATCTAGGTCCAATTCTTCTAATAGATCCAATTCTTGAGGCTCAAAGAAGTACACCGATGCTAAAACAGCCTCAGATAAGAGGTCAATTTCATTCCACCGCTCTGTTGGTGCTGAAGTAAACATCGTAAATTGTTGTGTAGGAGTCACAGCGACGATCACCAGACGACCGGTAACTTCTTCACCTTCTTGGGTGCCCTCAATATCCATTTGCAAACCTTGCACACCGTCCACAACGGTGGATTGCTCATTTAAAATTTTAATATCTCCTTCTGGCATTTCTGCAATAAATTTATCGTAGATATCATCATTGGTCATTTCTTCTTCATTGGTACCGCCAATCATAAAAATGAATGGTCCTAAGTCTGGATTGGCATCTGGAGCTTCCATGCTGACCAGACCGAAAAACTCCTCAAAAGAATAATCTGGGATAGGCTGAAAAGCAAAGCCACCTTCTTCGCTGCGATACTCATTCTCCAAATCCACATTTGGAGGCGGTTTGGGGTTTTCAGCTTCTTCAATTGGCTTTGATTCATCTTGATCTTCAATTGGAGCACTTTCTTCGGATTGATTTGTAGAAGGGGTCTCGATTTCAGCTTCACCGCCCCCATTACAGTAGACCACACGCCAGGGAAGAAATTACGAGCACTAAAATTGCTAAAAATACAAACAACCGCCTTTGTTTCATAAGATTCTCCTTTGAACAGGATGCACATTTCGATCAGCTTGTTGCAATGATACCACTTAGGCTTTGTTGCGCAAATGAAAATAAAACGAGGGTGCTGAATTACAACACCCTCGTTTGGTAGGAGGTTATGAGACTAAGTCATTGCCATTTTCCAGTTTGAGATTACCCATTTGGTCAATTCAGCTGCCACTGCTGGAATGAAAAGTAATGGCAGCACATATTGCCATTGTGTCCATCCCAATGGAACCGTGTTGAAAATTCTACCCAGGAAGGGCGTGTAAACTACGGCTAGTAACAAAACAAAGGATAATAGCACGCCCCAATTCATGGCCTTATTGGTAAATATGCCAACCTTTAGAATCGGGTAATGCTCCGATCGGGCAGTGAAGGCTCGCAGCAACTCTGAAAAGGAGAGCGTCACAAAAGCCATGGTTTTGGCGTATTCCGGGTAGTAATTCAACCCAATGAAGTAAGCAGCTAATGTAACGCTGGTGATTGCAACGGTTTGCACAACGATGCCAATCGTCATGCGCTTATTGATGATCGGCTCTTTCGGGTGCCTGGGGGGGTGCTGCATAATATCGGGGTCCCCTTTTTCAACGCCTAACGCAAGCGCGGGCGCGCCGTCGGTGATCAAGTTCAACCAAAGGAGTTGGATCGCGGTCAGCGGGACAGGATATCCCAAAAGCGCAGCGAAGAAAATAATGGCGATTTCTGCCAGGTTGCAGGAAAGCAGGTAATACACAAATTTACGGATATTGCTGTAAATCACGCGGCCTTGTTCAACCGCGGAAACAATGCTGGCATAATTATCGTCCGTGAGCACCATATCGGCGGCTTCTTTGGTGACATCAGTGCCAGTGATACCCATCGCTACGCCGATATCCGCCTGTTTAATTGATGGTGCATCATTGACGCCATCACCCGTCATTGCGACAACTTCATGATTAGCTCTGAAAGCCTGGACCACTCGCATTTTATGCTGCGGTGAAACCCGGGCGAAAACATCGGTGCGCTTGACCTCCTCTTGCAATTGAATATCATCGATTTGATCGAGATCGTGCCCGGTAAGAACCTGATGACCTTCTTGCATTAAGCCAATATCTTCAGCGATGGCTCGCGCGGTGTTGGGATAGTCACCCGTGATCATCACGGTGCGGATGCCGGCTTGTCGGGAAACTTCCAGTGCGGGAGGTACTTCGGGGCGAGAAGGATCGATCATTCCGATAAGTCCTACAAAGATCAATTCTCGTTCGAGTTCCTGGTTGCTGATCTCACCATCTCCGTTTTCATCCAATTGATGCACCACCCGGTAAGCAACGCCCAAAACTCGCAGCGCATCTTTCGTCATCGAGTTGTTAGCAGTCATTATGCGGCGGCGCTGCTCACCGTTTAAAGGAACTGGTTGATCTTCTTTGTTCTGGTAGTGGGTGCATTGCTCTAACACAATGTCAGGCGCGCCTTTTTCAGCCACCACATACCATTCCCGTTGTTTCTCATCGTAAAAAGGAGAAATATCTTCGGGTTTCGGATCACGCACTTCGTGTACTGTGATCATCCGTTTACGGTCTGAATCAAATGGAACTTCTTGGACGCGGGGATAAGCTTGACTCAAAGGATGAAGCTGCGCTCCAGCCTTGATTGCTGCAACAACCAAGGCGCCTTCAGTGGGATCTCCTACCATGCGGTAGGTTGTTTCGCCCTCGCTCTCACCCGAAAATTCCAGTACAGCATCATTGTTCAACGCGCCTACCCATAGCGCTGTTCGAATAGCAGGATAATCTGACAAGCTGATGGTCGATCCATTGAGTTTGAATTCCCCATCGGGTGCGTACCCGCTTCCTGTCAGAGTGAGAAAATCGCCATCTACTGCCACTCTGGTAACGGTCATCTCGTTTTGGGTCAGGGTGCCGGTTTTGTCTGAACAAATCACCGTTGCTGAACCCAGGGTCTCAACTGATGACAGGCGGCGGATCAGCGCATTGCGTGAAATCATCTCGCGCATCCCAAGAGCCAAACTGATTGTGACCACTGCGGGCAACCCTTCGGGTACGGCGGCAATCGCCAAACTGACGGCAATGATGAACATTTCTAATGGGGGAGTGCCCCGCAGCCATCCGATTCCGAAAACCAATGCACATACACCCAAAGCAGCCCAACCCAATACCTTGCCAAGTTGATCTAAACGGCGTTGGAGGGGAGTTTGCTCTTGCTCGACAGCCTGCAGCATTTCAGCGATCAACCCGATTTGCGTACGCATTCCAGTGCTGACCACAATACCCTTACCCCGCCCATAGGTGACCACAGTCCCCATGAAAGCCGTATTCTTTCGGTCGCCGAGGGGAATATTTGCCTGTAAAACTGTTCGGGCATCCTTTTGGGCAGGGACTGATTCTCCAGTGAGAGCTGCTTCGTCTATCCGTAAGTTGACAGCGTCTATCAACCGAACGTCTGCGGGAACATAGTTCCCTGCTTCCAGAAAAACGATATCCCCGGGCACCAGTTGGTGGGCTTGCACCGTGATGCGGTGTCCATCTCGGATGATATTGGCCTCAGGAGCGGCTAATTCTTGAAGAGCCGCTAGTGCTTGTTCCGCACGCCGTTCTTGAACGATGCCCAGAACCGCATTCAAAATTACGATTGCGATAATCGCCCCGGCTTCTACATAATCCCCCAACAGCGCAGAGATCACTGCGGCAACGATGAGTAAAATCACTACGAAATTATTAAACTGCTCCCACAACATTTGCCAGATTGTTGTGGGAGGTGCTTCGGCCAGTTGGTTAGGACCGTAATATTCTTTTCTTCTAGCTGCTTCTAGGTCCGAGAGACCGCTGTCGACAGGTGTATCAAATTGGGCTAAGGTTTCATCTGCCTTAAGTGCATGCCAGGCATCAGTTTTATTTAAAATAGAATTATCAATTTTAGAATCTTGAGTTTCCATACTTGCTCCAATTTTGATATCGTGCCGAGAGTTGGGTTGTTATCGGCTGGAGTCATTATAAATCTCTCCGCTTGATTTTAGTAACCTGCTATACCCGTATTATATGGGGGTTAAGTTATTCCTTTGTAAAATTGATAGATTGGGTCCCTTTTAGGTATAATCATTCAGATCATCCCAAATGTTGCCTGTAAATCGCAATTTTGCAACTATTACACCTGGATTGCATCTAACTAAATATTGAAAATAATACTAAAGGAGAGCGTAGTGATGTCTTATTCGATTTTGAAAATTCCGGAAGGCGGAGTAAAAATTAGCATTGAAAATGGGAAATTGCAAGTCCCTGATCAGCCAATTTTGCCGTTTATTGAAGGCGATGGTACCGGACGCGATATTTGGAAGGCTTCCGTAAAAGTATTTGACGCTGCCGTCCAAAAAGCTTACGGTGACCAGAAAAAAATCCACTGGATGGAGGTTTATGCTGGTCAAAAAGCTTACGATAATTTTGCCTCCTGGCTGCCCGAAGAAAGTGTGGAAGCCTTTAAGGAATTTCTGGTCGGAATTAAAGGACCGTTGACAACCCCCATCGGCGGTGGGATACGCTCATTGAATGTAGCGTTGCGCAAGCTGCTGGATTTGTATGTTTGTTTGCGTCCCGTGCAGTATTTTGCGGGCACACCCTCGCCGGTGAACCGCCCTGAAGACGTAGATATGGTTATCTTCCGTGAGAATACTGAAGATATTTACGCCGGCATCGAATTCGAAAATGGCACCCTCGAAAATGATAAGTTTAAAGCGCTCCTAAAAGAGCAGTTCCCCGATGAGTACAAGAAAATCCGCTTCCCCGATACGGCTGGTCTAGGTATCAAGCCTGTCTCTTCAGAGGGCACAAAAAGGTTGGTTAAAGCAGCAATCCAATATGCACTTGATAATAACAGGCGCAGCGTAACCCTGGTGCACAAAGGCAATATTATGAAGTTCACCGAGGGTGCGTTCCGCAATTGGGGTTACGAAGTTGCTGAAGTAGAATTTGGTAACAAGGTTTACACCTGGGCGCAATGGGATCGAACCGCTGCCGAAAAAGGTGAAGAAGCCGCTAATGCCGAACAAAAAGCTGCTTTAGAAAGTGGCGCGTTGTTGGTGAAGGATGTAATCGCTGATATCGTTTTCCAACAGACGATTACCCGCGCGCGAGTTTGATGTGCTGGCCACCATGAATTTGAACGGTGACTACCTCTCGGATGCGCTGGCCGCTCAAGTGGGCGGCATCGGCATCGCTCCCGGTGGCAATATCAACTACGATACCGGCCATGCCATTTTTGAAGCGACCCACGGTACCGCGCCTAAAATACGCGGATAAAGACCAGGTCAACCCTGGTTCAGTGATCCTCTCCGGCGAGATGATGTTCCGCTATCTGGGGTGGACAGAAGCTGCTGACCTGATCGTCAAAGGGATGAACGGCGCGATTGCGGCAAAGACGGTCACCTACGATTTTCACCGTTTGATGGATGGTGCCACAAAGTTAAAATGCTCCGAGTTTGGGGATGCTGTCATCCAACACATGGATAATTAGCATTGCTAACTTGTTTTGAATAAAAAAAGCGGGTGGCTGTCAGCCACCCGCTTTTTGCGTTTACCCAAAAAGCACATATGTTTTTAGGAATTTTTCGAGTGAAGTGTAGAATTTCTCGATCGTTTCAGTTTTACGGAAGCCGTGGCCTTCACCCGGATACAAATGATATTCGTGGGGCACACCGTTCCGCTGGAGGGCTGCGACAATTTCATCAGATTGATTCTGCGGGACGACTTTATCCTCCTCGCCTTGAAAAACGATAATAGGATCCTGAATTTTGTCTGCAAAAAAGATGGGCGAGCGTTCCCGGTAAAGTTCAGCCGCCTCTGGGAGAGGGCCTAACATGGATTCGCTGTAGCGCTCTTCGAATTTGTGCGTGTCGGCCACCAGCGTGAACTGGTTCGCGACCCCAAAGAGATTCACCCCCGCCTTGAACGTGCCCGGGTAATCTTCCAGGGCCTTGAGTACGGTAAAACCGCCAGCGCTGCCTCCCATGATCACCAATTTCTTTCCATCCACCTGACCTTCATCGACCAGAGATTTTGCTCCACTGACGGCATCCCGGACATCGTAAATGCCCCAGTTGCCTTTCAGTTTGTCCCGGTACGCCCGTCCATAGCCTGTGCTGCCGCGGTAATTGACCTGCAAGATTGCCCAACCGCGGCTGGCAAAGAACTGTGCTTGTCCATCAAAATGGGCGCCGCGTCTGAGCGGTTGGTCCACCATGGATTAAGACCATCAGCGGGGGTAAACTAATCCCTGCAAAATCTTTACTTTGGGGCGCGTAATAAATCCCGTGAACATCTTCGCCATCCATCCCTTTCCATGAAATGGGGCTGGGAAGGGCATAGGTCTTTTCGGGCAAATCTTCAGCCAGCGATCGAGCTAAAACTCGCGGGCCATCTTTGGGATTATAGGTTACGATTCGATTGGGGATGCGGCCGCCCGAGGCGATCACAGCGACGCTTTCACCGTCAGGTGCTGCAGTTACCTGAGTTCATCCAGGAATATTCTGAACCGATGCGGATACGCTCTTGTAATTTGGTTTCAATATTCACTCGCCAAAGTCCCACAAACCCGTCCCGATTCTGTAAGAAATAAATCGATTTGCCGTCAGGTGCGAAATCAAAAGTGCGCATTCCCTGTACCCAGGCCGGGATTCCGTGTTCGGCCTCGCCGCCGGTTAGCACGGTGTGTTCGCTGGATTCGAGATCATAAACATAAAGCTGCCACCAGCCATCGGGGTCCGAAACGTAGGCCAGATAGCGGCCATCAGGGGAGAACTGCGCGCCAAAGACAGAAGTGTTCTCATCCCCGGTTACCGGTGTTATCTCCAAAAGTTCGGGTAATCCTTGCGATGCTTCAGAAGCCTTCGCAAGATATAAGGTGGTGCCATCCCAAGGCATTTGAGGGTGGTTCCAGGAAATCCAGGCGAAATGCTGGCCATCAGGGTGCCAACAGGGCTGCATATAGAAATCGTGGCCGGAGATCAGTTTTTGGGGCCAGAACTTTCCTTCGGTATCAACGATGGCAAGGCAGTCTTGGCGGTCGTAAGTGTGTACAAAAAGCAGAAATTTCCCGTTGGGCGAAACCGTTGGTGAAGCGGCGCTGCCGAATGCGGGCGTGATCGGCTTAGCTGTGCCTTTATGGATGGGTTGGCAATAAATACGCCCTGATTTGGCTTCTACAAAATATACATACCCATGCCCGGTAGTGAAGTCACCACCACCGTATCCTACGCCAGCGCGCACGCCATAGTCACTGTTAAGATCACGCGGGGCTTGCCCATCGGGGGGTTGAACCACGAGTACCCCGCGGTCTGAACGGCCTTCCCGCCAAATCAGGGTGCCGTCGTTATCCCAGGCGATATCGGTGAAACTGATGCCACGTGCTAAACTGATCGGTGTGATCGGGCTCGGCCAAAGACCGTATTGTTTTTGAATTTTTTCTTGCGTCATTTTTGATCTCCTAACTTTGCAGGTACATAATTTTGCTCTACTGCGCGCTTATATTCATACTTTTTAGAGGTTCAAAACTTATACGGTGCGCTGGCGTAGGGCCAAGATTTTGGAGAGCATCCCGATGAACCTGGGTACCATATCCTTTGTGGTCGGAGAATCCATAACCGGGAAATTGTTGGTCTAGCTCACAGAGTATAGCATCCCGCGCGGTTTTTGCCAAAACTGAGGCTGCGGCGATGCTGAGTGAGATGGCATCTCCTTTGGGAATGGAGGTTTGCTGGATCTGAATATTCGGCATTTTGAAGTGATCAATTAATAAATGATCAGGAACGACAGAGAGCGAATCAATGGCTCGTTCGGCGGCCAGCTTTGTGGCAGGAAGGATGCCCAAGGCATCAATCTCATTTGAGGATGCCAGCCCTATACCAAAGGATACAGCCACTTCTCGAATGGTGTGGTTCCAAGATTCTCTTTGGGCGGTAGTCATTTTCTTGGAATTCGCGTACCCCCTTCAAATCCAAAGTGAAATTCTTGATTTGGGGCAGGATCACGGCGGCGGCTGCCACGGGGCCGGCCAGTGCACCGCGTCCCGCCTCGTCAATCCCAGAGATCCAAAGGACTCCATTGGCCCAAAGGGCACGTTCCAAATCAAGCGTGGGATATTCAGGCAGCGGATTTCGGATCATATTTTCCCCTGTATGCATTGCAGCGGATTTTGAAAATATCAACAGCCATATTCAGGGCATCTCGGATCGGGTTGAGTTTTGTCTCTGAATTGAAATACCAAGGGATAGGGAGCTCTTGAATATGATAGCCGCGTAAGCGAGCAATGTATAACACTTCGATGTCAAATGACCAATTATGAATGGTCTGATAATTAAAAATATCCTTGGCAATGTCTGCACGAAACATTTTAAACCCGCATTGTGTATCATGCAGGCCAGGAAGAGCAAACCAACGAATGATCAGATTTGTCCCACGCCCGCCCCAATGGCGGTAGCCTGGTTCGTTGTAGCGTATGGAACCTGGTGCTTCGCGGGAGGCAATGGCGATATCGAATTCTGTGAGCTGGGGAGGTAAGAAGCGATTGATTTCGCTGATCGGCATTGATAGATCAGCATCGCACATAAAAAGATACTGCCCTTTGGCCCTCATCATGCCTTCTTGAACAGCCAATCCCTTTCCTTTGGTTTCGGTGTGATAAGCGCGGCATTGGGGGCTGCTTTTCGCGTAATCCTGCGCGATTTCAAAAGTCCGGTCGCTGCTACCATTCTCGACGATGATAATTTCTGCCGGATAATTTTGCTGCCGGATAAACGCATCAGCCTGCTTCAGGGTATCGGGCAAGCGGTTTTCTTCATTGTAAGCTGGGATGATAATGGAAAGTAAAGGTGCTGTCACTATAGGTTTGTTCACTCCTCTTTAAAGAGACAAAATGATAAACAACAAGAAAAAGAGAAGTACCAAAACGGTAGCAGCTACCAAGACTCCCAGTATTATCCATTGTGTGGTTTTGAAATTAAATGTCTTTTGGAGGGGTTCAAGGGTTTTTGAGAATTTATCTTCGCGCGGTTGAATTTTTGCTCTCAATGCGGCAGATTCTTGAACTTCTGGCTCTGGATCGGCAACTTTTGTGATAGCAGATACAATTTGGAAAATTTGTTCCGGAGATATTTCCTGTGACTTCTTGATTCCATTGTGATCCGAAACGCCGAATGGCATCTGCCTGGATCACTCTGATGACAGATCGAACAGTGTTTACGTGCATTCCAGGATTAAGACCAATTAGCAAACCTTCGACATTCACATCCTGGTAACCGAGATTACTAAGGAATTTTTGTGTTGCTTTGACAAAAAGTTGTGTTCTGTGAAGTAGATTTTCTTTGGCGGGTTTAAACCCTTTTCCCGATTGAATCAACCAATTATCTTCCTTAGCTCGGATAATTCCCCGCTCTCGGGTCGGCAGAATGGCACGAATACCTGGGGGACCAATTAAAATGAAAGGAATGGTCACATCGGCTTCTGGCAGCGTAAAATTTCGAATAAGAGTGGAGCGGTTGTCAATATCCCGTTGTAATATTGAAATTAGGGATTCTTGTGCATTTACATCTTTCGGCCAAGAAAAACCAAACTTGAACATGCCCTGTAACTGATCTGAAAAATTCAGCTTTCCATTTACGGTTTTTATTTCAGAAAAATCATGAACCTTCATTGAAAGCTCCTCTTAAAGTTGAGTGAAATATTTTGTTCAAAATATGAAAAATAAACGGTAATAGTTTTTATCGCCCAAAAATATCGAGGTGGAGAATAAAAAAGGTGATCATTAAAAACCAATTATGTGATGCAGCAGAAATGTCGGAATAATTCAGATTAAATTGATCAAAAGTTAATTATTTCCAGGATAATTACACTTCAAAATTATACCAGTCCCACATGATTAATTTGCAAACTGGGTGGCAGGAGAATCAATACATTCTCTTGTCACCCAGTTCTTGGTTTTCTTTGATGGCTTCTGGTTTCCTTTGGATCAGATGACTGGTAGATTCCCCAAGGCGTCCTGATCAGATGTCGATGGACCAGCAATGATCACATTTGAACCATCTTTTTCTACCAATCGGATATCTTCTAGAATTTTGAAATCATTTCCTTGATACACTATTCTTTCACCAGTCTTGAACCGTTTACCACTTTGCAAACGTTCAACTAATTCAGAACGATTTAGCTTCATGCGATCGGTAAAAACAAACCCGTGCCTTTCAAATGCTCGCACTTGTTCGATTTCACCGAGTGGTGAATATCGAACCGCGACTACCACACCATCATACGGTTTCTTTTTGATCATTCAGACTACTCCCATTGAATTTCTTCAATTTTCGAAACTATTCAGCTACCCCTACAATCCGCAGGCTGAGCAGTTACCAATTTTCAAAGAATAAACCATCGAAAAAGCAAAACACCCCAACAGCTATCTGAGGTGTTTTTGAAAGGACACGATAGCCCTATTTCTGTCGGGATGGAGGGATTTGAACCCACGGCCTCGCCGACCCGAACGGCGCGCGCTAGCCGGACTGCGCCACATCCCGAAGCGGAGCGATTATAACGTACGCCCAAACCTTTGACAACCCTTCTGATGAGCACTAACAAGGGACAACTTCCTGGCATTTGTAAGCTTTCAAAGGACTGAAGGGAGGGGGTGTTTCCACATTGGCTTTCCGCCTCTAGCGCTTAATGGTCCTCTCAATCAGAGTGTTGGGTAACAAAAGCACAATGGGGAGTGCCATCTGGATTTCTTTCCAGCTTAGCAGTTTGGTCAATTGATTGATCCAGTAAAAATGTTAGTAAGGCTTCATCCATTTTGCATAGTTCTGGGTGTTCAGCAATAATCCCGGTATAAGGGCAGTTTCGGAAAATCATGCGCGGCCCGCGGGGTGATGCTTCCCATGATGCTTGATATTGCAAGTTGTTGAGATGTTCAACTGCCTGATTAAGCCGGCTGTGGATATTTGGAGCACCCTCAAATTCTCCGATGAGATTTTCGGCAACTTTCGCAATTCGCTCAGAGGGGGCAATTGAGTTGTCAAATAATGTCTTCAGCAGTGCCTTGGATAACCCCTTTAAATTGTGGTGTAGTGAATTTTCTGTCAGGCTAAAAACTTTCATTGGGCGGCCGCGCCCGCGAACCGGCTGAGTTCCCACTACCTCAACTAGATTTGCTGCCTCCAGTAGCTTGAGGTGATGACGGATATTTGCACTGGTTACTTGTAAGGCACCGCTTAACTCAACAGATGTTGCAATTCGATTGATTTGGAGATAATCAATGATTTGTTGGCGCGTGAGCTGCATTACAGAATCTGTCCACACCATTCGCAGCGTATATTTTCATGGGAGATGACAGCATCACAATTGGGGCAATTGCGGCGCTCATCATCGGACAATGGATCGCCAGCCAGACGCAGGATTTCATCCGGGTTTAATTCATCCGTCTTCGACTGTCGGAAGAGCATTCCAGGGATTTGCTGGACGATATTTTCCACGCCAATATTCAGTTTCGGTTCGTCTTTGATGAAAAAATCGAAACCCTTGGCTTCCAGTTCCTCAATTTCTTCTGGGGTCAATCCGCCGGGTGTATGGGGTTGCTCGATCCCCAATGTATCTGCCAATTCTGCGGGAAGATCGTCCCAAGGGGTGCTGCCCAAGGACGAAACTGATTCAGGAAGTTTGAATTCATGTCCGCAATCCAGACAGAGAGCAAAGGGTTGTTGCTTCCAATTTGTAGATCTGACAACAAAATTGCGTTTACACTGCGGGCATGACTGATCGATTAATTGCTCAGCGGGGATTGTGGGCACTCTAAAAGTCAGCGGAATTTTTGGGAACGCTTCAGTCAACAGAGTGACAGGGAGGGGTTTATCATTGAGGTTTGCGCGTAACCCTACGCTCCCGTCGACACCAACTCGAATTATCACGTTAATGCGGTGCTCGCCGATGGGTGCCGCAGGGATCCCGCCAATGCGCCATTTCCCCAGGCTGGTATTCTCCCAGAGGGTTTGAGCGTTCCCTCGTAAAAGATGCATATCAAAAGATCGCTGATTTTCTGCGGAGGTGCCGAAGGTTTGTTCCCAGGTAGCTGGAACCGTACGTCCTGCTGGTATAAGCGCAAAGACGTTGTTATGCGTGGTCTCGATAAAGAGTGTTTCTTTGATGCGAAAGGCGGAGTTCATCTCAATCGTTTTCGGGCTGCCATAAGAATTGGGTCAATGCAATGCAGTTATTTGAGTCAAAAGTAATGCCCTCTGTTTCCAGGATTTGGCGCTGGATATCCTCAGCGACCTGATTAGTTCGGGGACTGATCTGTCCTTTCGCATTGACCACACGCTGCCAGGGAATTTCTAAATCGGCGGGCAATGCGTTCAACGCGTATCCAACCTGACGGGCCTGTCCAGGGTAACCAGCCAGAGTCGCAATTTGACCGTAAGTGCCAACTTTCCCAGCGGGAATTTGATTTACGAGCTCATAAAAGCGCTGATATTTTTCACTTCGACTTACATCTCAAGTATACTTGATCTGCTGATGATCAGACTTAATAAACTTAGTAAATGAGTACCGTTTTAAGATTGACCAACAGTTTTGAAAGGTAATATGAAACAATTCATTAAGAATCAAATAAGGTAATAAAGTTGCTTAAATCGCTTGATCCGGATACACTAAATTGGTTGAAATTCTAAAAAGTTAATGGTAAATCCAAATGGAAAATTACTGGACGAGATTTAGAAATATATTCCTGTTAATAATACTTGTTGTACCCGTTGGTACGATTGCCTTGGCACAAGAAATGCTGCCCAACAATTGGGAAGTCGTGGCTGAGGGCATCGAATACCAAGAATTCCACCTTACTGACCCTGCCCCGGTAAATATTTTTGTTGCCCGGATGGCGCGGAATAATCCAACTGTCACCATCGATAGCAGCATTGCGCAGGGCAGAATATCTGGTGGTGTTGAAACGGTCAGCAGTATGGCGGAGCGCTATGACGATGCGCTAAATTACTGGGGTCCGCCCACCATCCCGGTGAGTTCGACCTGGGGATCGACGAATGATGTTGTCGTGGCAATCAATGGATATTATTACGATCCATATTCGGGGGTCCCCTGGCGTGGGCAGGTTCATTCAGGTTGGTATGCCAAACGTTTCGATGATCTGGAAAATGGGTCCGGTTTTATTTGGAAAATGAACCGAGAAGTATTTATTGGGGGCTGTGTATCGCACCCAACTGACAAGCAATACGCATCTTTCGTTGGCGGCATCGATATTGAAATAGACGGAGTAAATATTTCTCGTGAGGATGATGAGTTTATCCTTTTTACGCCGCAATTTGATCGGGACACAAAAACGGACAACTCTGGCGTTGAAATATTGGTTGAAATGTTAGCTCCTACCTATACTTCTACTGCTGGTAATAAACCTTATGGTATTGTGCGAGAAATTCGACGGAATCAAGGTTCAACGCCAATCCCTTATGATCATATTGTACTTTCTGCTGAAGGTTCAAAAGAAACTCAATTGCTTAATCTAGCGGTAGAAGGTGATTATGTTGGCATCGCCCAAAAAGTGAAGGATTGTACCAGTGAGCCCGAACAAGAAGAATGGGATGAAGCCTATGCGGGTGTCGGTGGCGATTTTCACTTCCTTGAGAATGGCGCAATCCATAACTTTTCATCTGGCAGTGCCAATGTTCGCGACCCTCGCACCGCCATTGCCTATAATGATCAATATATTTTCTTCATCGTTGTCGATGGGCGAAACTCCGGTATCAGTAATGGAATGACGATCGCGGAACTGGCAGATTTTGCCAAATACACACTGGGGGCTACCGATGGAATCGCCCAGGATGGGGGCGGTTCTTCCACGATGGTGGTCAATGGAGAGGTTGTCAACAACACGCACTGCAATAATGTGATCTGCGATGAGAAAATCTACTTACCCCTGGTTATGGCAGGCCATGGAACAACAAACCTTAGTTTAGACCCGCCGCCAACCCAAGCGCTCCAATTAGTGGTTTGGGACCAGGAAACCCAAATGCTGCAACGATTGGTCGCCAATGGGATGATGATGGTCGTTGTGCAGCCCGAAGAAAAATCTGACCTGCCGTATCATCTTGGTGATCCAGTTGCTACAATTGGATCAGTCGATGTGCGTTTGGGACCTGGTACAAATTTCGCGGTACTGGCCACACTGAATGATGAGGGCACTATTATGGCACCCCTCAATGAAATGGGTGGTGTCCTGGCTAAAGGCTCATATTGGTGGAAAGTGGATTTTGGCAATATCGAAGGTTGGGTATTGCAAGATAGCATCGAAGCGCAGTTGAAAATCCGGGATACGAGTAATCTTAAAACTCGCTGAAAAAAGAGTGATATGACTTAACTTGAAATGGATCCGCCTACCCAGTTTTTAGGTGAGACCGTTACCATCAAAATCGACCGCCCGATGGGATCACGTCATCCCAAATGGGGATTTATCCACCCTATCAATTACGGTTACTTGCCTGGGGTCCCAGCACCTGATGGGGAGGATTTGGATGCCTATCTCTTAGGTGTGTTCGAGCCTGTGGAAGAATTCACCGGTGTGTGCATCGCAATTGTGCACCGCTTCGATGATCCTGATGACAAACTTGTAATTGTTCCCGAGGGGCGAAATTATAGCAACGATCAAATTATGGCCCTGACCGAATTTATCGAGCATTTTTACCATTCGGAGATCATCCGATGAAGACCCCAACTTATGATGTGATTGTGGTCGGAGCTGGGGCTGCAGGATTAATGGCAGCCGGGCAAGCTGCTCAAATGAGGGCCAAAACCCTGCTGCTTGAAAAAATGGAGCGCACGGGAAGAAAAATATTCATCTCAGGGAAGGGACGCTGTAACCTGACGAATACCGCGCCTATTCCAGAATTTATCGAACATTTTGGTAAGAACGGCCGATTTCTGCGCCAGGCTTTCCATCGATTTTTTTCACCAGATTTAATTGAGTTTTTTGAGTCGGGGGGTGTAGCGACCATCACCGAGCGCGGTGGAAGAGTATTTCCGGCGAGTGAGTTTGCGCAGGACATCATTGATGCGCTTGAAAAGTGGAATCGGCGTAAGGGTGTGGAAATTCGCTTGCACGCTGAAGTTGACCGCCTGGTAATCGAGGAAGGTCAAGTTGTGGGGGTTGCCATCGGACCGTCGGTCTTGAATTCGAAAACTGTAATTGTCACAACCGGGGGAGCATCCTATCCAGGAACGGGGTCAACCGGAGATGGCTATCTATTTGCAAAAAGCGCTGGCCATAAAATAATCCCCATCCGTCCGGCCTTGGTTCCGCTGACAACCGCTGGGGATACCGCTCAGAAGTGTCAGGGATTGAGTTTGCGTAATGTGGCGGTCACAGTTTGGGTGAACAAGAAAAAAACCGACCAGGATTTTGGTGAAATGTTGTTTACTCATTTCGGGGTTTCAGGTCCCATTATCCTTTCATTAAGCGGGAAAATGGTGGATGCGCTGCGGCAAAAAAAGAGGGTAGAAATATCCATTGATTTGAAGCCGGGGCTGGATGAGGCTAAATTAGATGCACGCCTGCAACGTGATTTGGATGCCAATGGGAAAAAACAATTCCAGACTATTCTCAAGGGATTGCTGCCCCAAAAAATTATTCCCGTTTGCCTGGAATTGACTGAAATCTCTTCCGAAAAAGTCTGCCACCAAATCACTGCTAAAGAACGGCAACGGCTGCGTAACTGGTTGAAAGATTTTAGGTTACAGATAGCAGGACACCGTTCCTTCCGACAGGCGATTATTACTGCAGGTGGTGTTGATACCCGGGAAGTTGATCCTCGTACGATGGCCTCACGATTGGTTGGTGGATTGTATTTTGCTGGCGAAGTTTTGGATATCAATGCCGATACTGGTGGCTATAACCTTCAGGCGGCGTTCTCTACGGGTTGGCTGGCCGGGCAATCTGCTGCTGGATTTGTCGAATAAAGTAAGTTGCTGGAGGTAATCCTATGTCAAATCTTCACCCTGATTTATCTCGCGTAATCATTTCCACCGAGGATATCAAAGCCCGAGTTGCAGGCTTGGCTTTTGAAATCGAAGCCGATTACGCCGATGCTGATCGGATCATACTGATTGGCATCCTCAAAGGAGCCTTTATCTTCTTGGCCGATTTAGCCCGCGAACTTTCGATTCCGCATATCGTTGATTTTATGGCTGTTTCCAGCTATGGGAAAACGGCTACCTCCACTGGCGCAGTTCGTCTGGTATTAGATTTGCGCGAACCCATCGAAAATGAACATATCATCCTGGTGGAAGATATTGTTGATACCGGGCATACCCTCGAGTATTTGGTGCATACCCTCAAAGGACGGAATCCAGCTTCAATCCGTACTTGTGCGCTCTCCCGAAAAAATCGTGCCCAGTTGGATGTGCCCATTGATTATCTGGGCTTTGAAATCCCCGACGTTTGGGTAGTCGGCTATGGTTTGGATTACGCCGACACCCACCGCACATTGCCTTTTGTGGCTGAACTTAAACCCGAAGTTTATTCATAAATAAAACTGGAGATTGGTAGTTCAGCAGCCAACCTCCAGTTCAAATTGTTTTTCTATTTTTCTCGGCGATTAAAACATCATTTCGTTCACTTTATCGATGGTGTCTTTCGGAGGGCGCAATTGATCTTCTGTCAACCGGTTGAGTGGTTCATCAATTAAATTATATACCTCGAAGAGGGATTGTTGCTTCGGGTTAATATAAACGATGCCGGTGAGTAATTCTCCAAGACGGTTCGCTTCTTCAAGCATGCAAAGGATGCCTGCCCGATCTGTGGGGTCATAATCGTTTTCTAACTTCCGCAAAATGATGTGGGAACCATCGTGCATCTCGACTTCAATGCTTTGGCCTTCTTCGTAATTCACCAAAATTTCTTCAGCGGGTGGAACAAAGGAAAGTTCGTGCAAGGCAACTTCGTGTTCTTTGCCCCAGGTGTAAGAATGGTGTGAAGTGTCCTGGTTGTTGAAGGTCACGCAAGGGCTGATGATATCGAGGATTGCGATGCCATTATGGCTCATCGCAGCTTTGAGTAATTCTTTTACTTGTTTGGGATCCCCTGCAAAAGAGCGGGCGACAAAAGAAGCGTTTGCAACTACCGCCTCCCAGACGATATCAACGGGCATGTACCTATTCTGGCCCTGATTTTTGAGGGACAGACCTTCTTCTGCTGTTGCTGAAAACTGGCCTTTTGTCAGGCCGTAGACGCCGTTATTCTCAACAATATAGACCATAGGCACATTGCGGCGCATGACATGTTTGAATTGACCCATTCCGATGCTGGCGGTATCACCATCACCGCTGACGCCAATTCCCAATAAAGTTTTATCTGCGAAGAGCGCGCCGGTTGCGATCGAGGGCATGCGGCCGTGCAAACTATTGAAACCGAACGAACGGTTTAAAAAGTAAGCGGGGCTTTTACTCGAACAACCGATCCCTGAAAATTTGACAATATCTTCGGGCACGATATTTAGCTCATAGCAAGCGGCAACAATTTGGCTGGAGATCGAATTGTGCCCGCAACCTTGGCAAAGGGTTGTTGGCGCACCTCGATAATCACCTTTTGTCAGATTTAATGCGTTTACTTGGGAACTCGCCATTATTTTCTCTCCTCAGCTTTGAGGGTCTCTTTGACCCATTCGGCCGTTATCTGCAAACCTTCGTTTTTTGTCAAAGAAATTAGCTTGGTTTGGGTTCCTGAAGTTTCTACCGTTAAAATTTGATGGAGCTGTCCATCGCGGTTCATTTCGACAACATATACGCGTTCATATTTTTCGATGAAATCTACAACTTCCGTGGCGATGGGCAAAGCTAAAAGTCGTAAATAATCGATTGGTAAACCTTCATATTCTAAATAATCACAGGCTTCCATAATGGCTGGATCTGTTGAGCCAAAAGCAATCAAGCCAATTTCAGCATTCTTCCGGTGATTGATCACAGGCTTGGGGGCCAAAGATCGGGCGGTTTCAAACTTAAGGTCTAACCTTTCCATATTCGCAACCCATTCATTGGGATCCTCAGTGTAATTCGTATACACATCGTGACCGGTGCCGCGGGCGAAGTAAGCACTCTCACGATGGCGGTTTCCTGCTAATGTTCGGTAGGGAATACCATCACCATCGACATCGAGATATCGTCCCCAGCGTTCGGTCAATTTTTCGAAATCTTCTTCCCATAGGACTTTGCCCCGGTTCATTGGTGTATTAGGATATTTGAAGGGTTTGGCCATCCATTGGTTCATGCCTAAGTCTAAATCAGAAAGCACGAAAATGGGGGTTTGGAGTTGTTCGGCCATATCGAAAGCTTTCCAACCGAATTCGAAACACTCGTTTACGTTCGCCGGAAGTAGCACAACATGTTTCGTGTCACCGTGACCTAGGTAGTAGCATAAATTAATATCACCCTGCGAAGTGCGTGTAGGCAGTCCGGTGCTGGGTCCCATACGTTGGATATTCCAGATCACGACGGGTACTTCCGCAAAATATGCTAAACCTGTAAATTCAGCCATTAAACTGATTCCCGGGCCGGAGGTCGATGTCATTGATCGCAAACCTGCCCAACCAGCGCCAATCGACATTCCAATAGCGGCCAACTCGTCTTCGGCTTGAACAACCGCATAGGTGTTTTTTCCGCTGGGGTCCTTGCGCAGTTGAGGAAGATATTGAACCACGGACTCAGCTAAGCTGGAAGCTGGTGTAATTGGATACCAGGCGGTGAACTGTACGCCACCATAGATAGCCCCTAATGCTCCGGCGGTGTTGCCATCGGTCATGATGTAATCATTGGTCCCATCCATTTCTTCGAGAGTATATGGATCGGTCTTTGATAGATTTTCAGCAGCCCACTCAGCGGCAGCCTTGATTACTTTGAAGTTCAACTCGATGGGTTTGGTCTTGCCCTTGAAGTGGAAGTCTAGTGCCTGGTGAATCTTCTCAATATCGATATTCAAAATTTGCGAAAGAACACCAACATAAACCATATTTGCAACATAACTGCGCAAACTGGATGGGGCCCCAGAATCTCGGGTAAGTTTTTTCACGGGCATCGGATATAGAGAAATATCCTCTCTATCAATGGCTAGTTTAATACTGTCATCGTAGAAAAATGCTCCACCTGGTGAACAATCCGCCAAATCTTTGGCAAAAGATGCGGGGTTCATGGCGACAACTACCTCATGTTCATCGCGGCGGGCTACATAACCATCCTTACTAACTCTTATTGTGTACCAGGTGGGAAGCCCTTGAATATTTGAAGGGAATAGGTTTTTCCCGGAAACAGGAATTCCCATTTTAAATAATGCCCTCAAGATTGTCAGGTTTGATGTCTGGCTTCCTGAACCATTCATCGTCCCAACTGTAATTGAGAAATCATTTGTTATAGGTTTTAAGTTTGACGTTTGCTCTGCAGACATCGTCACTCCTTTGGTTTATTCTCATCTTGGGATTTTTGTGCATCCTGACGATGATATAGTAAATCGGTATGCTTTAACAAAGCATTGTACCCTGCATCAAAATCACCCGAACAAATTGCATCTACCATTTGCTGGTGATAATTCCAAACTTCTTGTAAATAGGCGTAATCAGAATATAAATTGAAACCAACTGATTCGTAGGCATCCCAAAACGCCTCAATGATGCCCAAAACGAAGGGATTCTCTAAACGCTTATAAATGCAATAGTGCAACTGCCGATGTTCTGTATGCGGGATTCGAATAGGAGAACCATTTAACTTTTTAAGGCGTTTTCCATCAAAATTTTCAATTCCAGGTGATCGTCTGATGTGAGCGTCCGAACTGCCTGATCCCAAAAAGCTAATTCCACCTGCCGGCGGAGCAACGCAAAATCTAAAAAATGGCCAGGTTCAATCGAAATCGCATAAGATAAACTCTGCCAGATTGCGGGTGAAAACTCATACGGTAAACGGCGTATGCCCGTCCGTGGTCGGACTTCAACGAAACCGAGTGCTTTGGCTACTTCCAATTGCTCGCGCAAACGAGCAACACTAACACCTAATTTCTGACTAAGCACGTTAAGTGAAGGGAGACGATCACTCTCATTTTTCCCATCTAATACCGAAGAAATAAGAAATTCCAAGAATTCGGACTCAAATTTCTGGTTTGTCATAAATTTCTCTCTTAGGCTTTTGATTTGATAAGTCTGATTAATCTTATCATTTGAATTTCGCCGAGATTCTAACATGCTCGATTTTAAAAGGTCAATAATTGCACTCAAATATAGGTTTATTTCTCGTTCGTGTTTGTTGCCTACATATATCTCTCTGTTTCTTCATTTTAAGGGAATTCACCTCGAAAATGGGCAATATGAACTTGCTCTACACACAATTGCTATATTACAAAAACGGACGAGGTTAATCCCCGCCCGTTTATGTCGTTCTCCTGTGAATTTTATGGTTATGAGAGGATATCCATAATCGCAGCCGTCATTAGTGCAGCACCCATTGTTAGAGCTCCCTCATCAAAATCGAATTTGGGGTGATGATGTTTGGCATCTAATCCTTTTTCACTATTATTTGACCCAATAAAGAAATAGCATCCGGGTATTTCTTGCATCATAAAGGCCATATCTTCAGATCCCATTGTGCGCTCTTGGGTATCAATATTGGCATCCGGGTAGAGTTCCTGAGCCACGTTTTGTACACGCGCAGCCATCTCGTCATTATTAATCACCGCGGGTGTGACGCTTTCAATTTGAATTTCAGCAGTACAACCGTGGGCTTGAACAACCCCATTGACGGTTTCTTCAAATCGCTCAAGAACCATCATTCGGACCTCAGGATTGAAGGTGCGGATGGTGCCCGATAATTCCGCAGTTTGCGGAATCACGTTGAAAGTGGTCCCACTATGGATCGATGTGACGGATACAACGGCTGTGTCCAGCGGCGGCACATTGCGAGCAACGATCCCCTGTAGTGCTGTAACGACTTGAGAAGCAGCCAAGATGGGGTCAATAGAAAGATGGGGAGCGGCTCCGTGCCCGCCTTTTCCTGTGATCGTGACATAAAAAGTTTCGGAGGCTGCCATGGCGGGACCGGCGGTCACACCGATCCAGCCAACTGGATATTCGTTCCAAACATGAAGAGCCAGCGCATAATCAGGTCGCGGGTTCTCTAAAACACCCTCTTTTACCATCAAATCTGCACCGCCTAAACCCTCTTCTGCCGGTTGGAAGACTAACTTGACCGTACCTTTGAGATCATTTTTGTGAGCGTGCAGCATTTTAGCAACCGTTAAACCGATCGCAGTGTGACCATCGTGACCACATGCATGCATCAAACCAGGAGTTTTGGAGGCGTATTCTGCGCCCGTATCTTCTTCTATGGGAAGGGCATCCATATCAACTCGGGCAAGCACCACCGGGCCAGGTTGTACACCTTCAATTAAGGCGATTACCCCAGTTTTTGCAATCCCTGTAGAAATCTCCAACCCTAGGTCGCGCAATTCGTTAGCCACAATTCCTGCGGTTCGAAATTCCTGGAGACCCAACTCCGGGTGTTGGTGGAAATCTCGCCGCAGTGCTTGATTGTAAGGAAATAGTTTTTCGGCTTGTGAGATGATATGCTGCATATTATTCTCCTTAAAAATAAAAGCGCAAAACAAGCTATTATGAGTAATGTTTCACGCTTTTAAATAGTTTCTTTGATCTTATCAATTCGGTTGTGGAATTTTGGTTATTTCTTTTTGCAATTACACTCGCCATCGCCGTGAATTTTACAAGGAGTGCCAGCTTTTTTCTTGAGCGCTTGCAATTCCGCCCAGGGTTCAACTTCCTCACGAGGGAATTCTTTAGCGCCTTTTACCCCATCTAACGCGACCAACACGGTTTCTTTGAGTGGATTGACTTTGATTACTTTGCCTTCACCATCTTTTGTAACCACACGCTTACCTCGTCGTGGCATCTCTTTCATGGCTTTGGCATAATGTTCATATTCGTAAACCAGGCAGCAACGTAACCGCCCACACATCCCGGTGATTTCAGAGGGAGCAAGTGAAATCCCTTGAGTTTTTGCCATCTTGATCGATATGGGGCTGAACTCTGTTAAAAAGCGGGAGCAGCAGCGGTTTTCTATCCCACAAGCGCCTAACCCACCGATAATCTTGGCCGCATCGCGCGGTCCAACTTGGCGAAAATCTACCCGGACCCTTGGATATAAACGTTTCATTTCTTTACGCAAATTGGTGAGATCTACGTTATCCTGCCCCTCGCTGTTGTATACAAATGTCAGGCGTTTACCATCGAAGGTATATTCTGAAGTGACAATTTTTACACCCGCCATTTTGAGTTCGGTAACTTTTGCCCGGCAGTTGACGATTGCTTCAGCTTCTTTACTCTCCCAAACTTGTCTCAGTACAAGGTCTCGGGGAGTAGCCTGACGGACGATGGGTTTCCAACCGGTATCTTTGGGTTTTTGAGTTCTCATCGATAACAATGGCTACTTCTCCGAGTTGTGTTCCCCGGCTGGTTTCTACGATAACATAATCGCCAGTTATAACGTCAGGGTGATTGCTGGCGTTAAAATGGTAAATTTTCCCTACATTTTGAAAACGAATTCCAACTACTTTTTCTGTCATACGGTTATTCTACCGCATTACCCGACCATATCGATAGGGATTACGTTTTCCTGCTGCAGAGCTGCGACACTGACTTTTGCCGCTAAATCTTCAGCGATAGCCTTTAGCGCAAGGGCTACAGGGCTGTCAGGCTGGGAAAGAATCACAGGATTACCTGAATCCCCACCCTCGCGCACAGCGGCATCCATAGGTATTGAGCCAATGAAAGGCACCCCAGTTTGTTCAGCCAGACGCTTGCCACCACCGGTCCCGAAAATATCCATGCGGGTACCATCCGGAAGTTCCAGATAACTCATATTTTCAACCACACCCAGAATGGGTACGTTAAGTTGGCGAAACATTTCAAGCCCACGCAAAGCGTCATCCAGTGAGACCTGTTGAGGCAGAGTAACGATGATGCCGCCGCTTAAAGGTAGAGATTGTGTCAGGCTGAGTTGAGCATCGCCAGTGCCAGGTGGAAGATCGATGATGAGGTAGTCTAATTCATCCCAGGCAACATCGGTTAAAAATTGACGGATGGCGGAGTGCAGCATAGGTCCACGCCAGATGAGGGGTTGATTGGGTTTGACTAAAAATCCGATGGACATCAGCTGCACGCCATGAGATTCTGCTGGGATCAGTTTTTCTGGCGTTGCTGGAGGCAGCTGATCTACGCCCATCATGGTGGGGATGTTCGGGCCGTAAATATCAGCATCCAGGAGACCGACACGAGCGCCGCTTTGGGCTAAGGCCACAGCTATATTAACTGAAACGGTGCTTTTTCCCACGCCACCTTTTCCGGAAGCGACAGCGATCGCGTTACGTACGGGAACATTTAAGAGCCCGCGGTTGCGACCATCGTTTGGGACTGTCGCATCCATTTTAATTTCGATTTCGTCTACCCCTTCTATCGCAGAAACGGCCGCATAAGCTTCACTTTTCATTTGGTCTTTCATTGGACAGGCTGGAGTTGTCAGCATAATCGTGAAGCTGACTGTTTTGTTATCTATTTTCAAATCTTGGATCATATTGAGTGATACCAGATCCTTGTGAAGGTCTGGATCATTTACCGTGCTTAGAGCCGCTAAAACAGCTTCTTGTGTTGGGTTTTTGTTTGACATTTTACTTCCTTCCATACTTTGATTTGCGAGAGCTTCATCGTGCTTGGCAAGAGCGCAATTTTACCAATAAAATTTTGTATTAGCTCTGAAATTGCCCTTTTTGAGTTAGTAGGTGTGTTTTTGGGTTACATAATTTCCCCAAATTAGCCATTTGGGTGAAATACTCAGGTGACGGGTAATTTTCAATTACCTGTCACCTTGAGAAATACCTTGAGTTTGTATTGCAAACCTATGCTTGTGCTTTCTTTGCTTCTGCTTCAGCTTTCATGGCTTCTCTTTTGGCCATCATCTCAGCTTTTTTCTGTTCTGCTTCTTCTTTGGCTTTGACCTCTGCTTGATAGTTGCCTGGCCGGATGTTCGCATAATAGGAGAGCGGTCTGGAAAGTTTGTCCTTATCATAAATATTATTTGAGATCCGTTCGTAAACCGCGATTTCGTAATCGTGATCCATCTTGATGGCGTCGAATGGACAAAATTCAGCACACAGGCCACAATTCATACAAATATCAACATCGATATAAAATTCTGCTGGCTCGGGAACAGGGCGGCCAGTTTTTGGATCGGTTGTTCTCTCGATCCAGATACATTGCGGCGGACAAACCTTGGCACAAATACCACAGGAAGTACATCGATGAACAATTTCGCCTTCTTCTTTCTCTTCAAAAATTAAAAATGGAATGTAACGAAATTCCTCAGGTACCGGCATTTTCTCTTCGGGATACTGGATTGTGAAAATGCCTGCCGCATCTTTACTCATGCGGTGTGCGATCCCTTCTTCGGTCCCATAGCGTTTACCAGGGAATTTGAGATCAACCACAAATGTGTTGACAAATCGTTTTAGGGTTACTCCTAAACCTTTTACAATTCCTTTACCATACATAGTTCACTCCATTACCTAGCGATCGGTCTCGCCTAAAACGATATCGATGGAACCGAGGATCACAATTGCATCAGCGACTTTATTACCTTCACACATTTTGCTCAACGCAGTTAAGTTGATAAAAGATGGGGCCCGTACGTGGTACCGCCAGGGTGTGGGCTTGCCATCAGAGACCAGATAGTATCCTAGTTCTCCTTTGGGACCTTCAACCCTTCCGTAAGCTTCCCCCACGGGTACACGTACTTGATATTGAGGTCGGCCAGCGATAATCGGGCCTTCGGGGATATCACGTAGGGCTTGCTTGAGAATGCGCAAACTTTGGCGAATTTCATCCAGGCGTAGCAAATAGCGATCATAAGCATCACCGTGATAACGGGCAGCAACATCAAATTCAAAGCGGTCATAGATACTATAAGGATCTGCTCGGCGCACATCATAGGGCACGCCCGACGCTCGCAGTACCGGACCAACCGCAGAATAAGCAATAGCTTCTTCAGGGGTGAGAACGCCAACTCCTTCGGTACGAGTTCGTACAACCTCGTTTTCTGTCAGATAGCGATCCAACTCGTCAACCTGGCGTGGGAGGCGCATATTCACTAGATCCAACATTTTTTCAAACACGCCTGGGGGTAGATCGCGAGCGACGCCACCAAAACGGAAGTAATTGCACATCATACGAGAGCCGCTAGTGGCTTCAAAAATATCCAGGATCAACTCTCGTTCTTCAAGGGCATACAGCATGGGGGTAAAGTAAGCACCCAGGTCATTAAGAAGCGTTCCGATAGCGATCAGGTGGTTCGAAATTCGGGTAAACTCTGCCATGATCACACGGATGTATTCGGCGCGTTCGGGTGGCGTAGCTTTATCACCAATCAACTTCTCGACAGCCAGGGCATAACCAAAATTGTTGCTCATAGATGAAATATAATCGAGCCGGTCGGTGAAAGGCATATTCATCAAATACGTATTACGCTCACCAATTTTCTCGTGATTTCGGTGTAAGTACCCCATCACGGGTTCAAGCTTGGTAACTGTCTCTCCATCTAAAGTTACGACCATGCGAAAAACCCCGTGTGTCGAGGGGTGCTGAGGTCCTAAATTGACGATAACCTGTTCTGTGTCAAGATCGCTGCCTATCTTTACTTCTTTGAGGCCCTTATAAATGGCCTCGTCGCCCTCAAAAACCCATTCTTCAGGACTAAACTCTTTGGGGTAGCTGACATTTTTCTTAAATGGGTTCGCATCCTCGCTGCGGGCAACAGCAGAACCTTCGGGCCAGCGATCCTTGAAAGGTTTATTATCTTCTACATGGTAGGCTTCTTGCCAATCCTTTCGCAAGGGATGTCCGGCGAAACCCTCCCACATGAGAATGCGCTTATGATTAGGATGGCCTTCAAATTGAATTCCCAGTAAATCCCAGGCTTCGCGCTCCTGGAAATCTGCGCCAGGATAAACTGAAACCAGGGAAGGCACTACTGGATTTTCGCGGGAGACCTGAACCTTGAATGTTAGTGCACCCCCACCCAATGAGCTGTAGGCGTGGTAGACAACTTCCATCTTTTCATCCGGGAGGTAATCAACGCCAGTCACGGATGAGAGAAAATCATAGCCAAGTTCATCCCGAATTGAGATGGCAAATTCGATCAGATATTCGGTTTCGACAATATAACCATCATACCCCTCTCGCTCGTCAGGTTTGACCCATTCTGGGTAACGGGCAGATAAATTTGATTCAGATAGCATAACTTGTTCTGTCATCATGCACTCTCCTCAACCTTAGGTTCAGGGGTAGAATAGGCTAAGGTGAGCTTCTCCTGAAAATCGGGGAAATCACGCGGATCGATCAAATCGGGGCCAAGAATAGGAATTGGCAAGGCTTCCAACGGACCTTTCTGATACCAGCGCACGGTTTTGATTGACTGGTTATCCATCATTTCTTGTAACTTCATCAGCCCGAAGAGGAGTGCCTGTGGGGTTGGTGGGCAGCCAGGGATATAAACATCGACTGGAACGAATTTGTCAACCCCGGAGACAACGTTGTAACCTTCTTTGAAGGGACCGCCACCCGAGGCGCAGGCGCCCATGGCGACTACATATTTTGGTTCTGGCATCTGATTGTACAGTCGCACAATTTGGGGCACCATCTTTTTTGTAACAGTGCCCGACACTAACATCACATCAGACTGTCGGGGGCTGGGACGCATGATCTCCATGCCGAAGCGTGAAAAATCGAAGCGGCTGGCGGCGGTACAGATCATTTCGATGGCACAACAAGCTAAACCGAACATCATCGGCCAAGCGGAGTATCGCCGTCCCCAGTTATAAATTTTATCCAGTGTGGTAATTTTGACAGTTCCCTCCATTTCTGGTGGGATTTCGTATCCGGAGGCATTAAGTTCATCGGACATTGGGTTGGGCTCCTTCAAACAAGATAGACTCAATCAACTGAATGTTAACTAAAAAGCAACCTTAGAGTGGAAGATCCTCCACTGCCAGGTTGCTTTCAGAAATCAATATTTGTTTAAACCAATAAATTGCATAATATAGAAATTATACCTTGCGAAAGACCGCTGTCAACCCGAATTTATACAAATATATATTTGCATAAATTGTTTGTATTAGTCATCCCAGTCAACGATTTAGCGGAATAAAAATTATTCTTTCTTTGATAAAATACGAGAAAAGTGTTTTTTGCATAAGTCTCTGTTACGGTTGAGTACAGCGTAAACAAAGTAATTTTATATTTTCTGGTCTCCATAAATTGGGAGAAAGTGGGGGATTATCAACGGGCCATGCCCGTTGATAATCCCCCACCACACCGTTTTTGAGATATGACATGCAAAAAACTTACTTTACGGTGTAATAAACGAATGCCGAAAAATCTTTGAAATCAAAACGAGATTGAAACCCGGCCTTCGTGCAGTTTTGTGATTGCAATGGAATGTTTTTTCTAAGCAATCAACCGCAAACCAATTATAATGAGGAGTGATGATGAAATCCAATGATATATCTCGAATAATGGGGGTGATTTGGATTATTACCAGCCTGTTGTGGGCGTTGTTAGGGATGACTGGTTTATTTTATGGTTTTCAATGGCTGAATTCATTACAAGTTGGCCTTGATGAAAATTTATCAAAAATCGATGAAAGTCTCGTATCTGTTTACTCTCTGATCGCAGAAACTACAGATGTGGTGAGTGCTACTCACCAATCCTTAGAAACCGTTCAACAATCATCTCACGATGTCAGTATCGCTCTAGCAGATGCGCGGCCGTTGTTGTGGAAAACAACAAAAGTTATCACTTTAGATATCCCGGATGCTTTAGATGGTGTTCAAGAATTGATACCTTCACTGGTTGAAACTGCAAAATCTGTGGATGAAACCCTTACATGGTTATCGGATTTTCAATTTACAATCCCAAATCCTTTTGGCCCAGATTGGAGTTTTGATCTCGGTATTCAGTATGATCCTGAAGTGTCATTGGATCAGGCACTCGAAGATATGAGCGGAAATTTGAAGGAGATGCCAGAAGATTTGAGGGGAATGAAAGAAAGCTTAACACAACAGATGAAAATTTAGTAACCTTGAGTGATGATTTAGCTCTTTTAGCTGCTGATCTTGATACATTGAATCAGCAGCTTGCTGATATTAACCCAGAGCTGGTGGCATTAGCAGAGAATATTGAAGAGGTTCAATTGTCTTTCCAGGGTGTGCAGGATTCGATCCCTCAATTTTTCAAAACGATCAAAGCGGTAGTCGGAGTGGTTTTAGGTTTGCTAATTTTTACCCAACTGCCTTCAATTTATTTTGGGTATTTATTGACCAACGGGGCAATTTTCTAAACCCAATCAAGGGATGATTCTCAAATTCGGTAATTTTCCAGGGTCAAATAATCAATTGCATATCTGAAGCTGAACTAACGTTGATTTGACTTTGCCCCGAGTTCATGCTCTGTGTGGGGAATTGTGTTGCAGAAATTAAAACGTATCAACGGAAATTTTACCCGCCCAAAGATATAGTATACGCCTATCCTTAAGAATAGGAAAAAATAATAAATTAACCATCTTTTTGGTAGTTCATCATTAATCCAGGGGGTGTGGTCAAGACCTCTCATTTTGTGTTAATATTCACCTAATATTCCAATCGTGCTAAAGGATAGTTATTGATGTCGAACCGACTGATCATTCTTTCAAATCACTCCCTCTTCACAGAGGGGGTTGCCAGTCGGCTTCGTCAGTATCCTGAGCACGTCGATCTCCGTTTTGTAAACCCGCAGCAGGCGGATTATATTGAACAAATATCGCTGATCCGACCTGCTGCTGTCATCATGGATGCGGCCGATAAAGATACAACTCAATGCTGCGTCCTCTGTGATTTGCTCACAGCGCTTGAGGATGTAACGATTATCCGCTTAGATGTTCAGCAAAAAGATATCCGGGTGATAAAAAGCATGCAGAAACAGTTTGATGAAGTTCGAGATATTCTCGATATCATTGCCACACCCTGAATGCTGGGAATGCAATCCTATAACGGTTTCAATCTAGAGAGCTTTATCGACGGAAAGGAGGCTAACTTCAAAAAGTACAATAATTAAGCACCTTATCCCTTGTTTGGATAAATCTGTAAAAATTGAATTGAGGAGAAACAAATGCATAAAAAAGTAATATTCATTGGGTTGTTGTTGATGGCGATGGGCTTGCTCCTGAGTGCCTGCGCAGCACCCGAACCTGTGGAATGTCCGGATTGTCCCGCAGTGGATTGCCCGGATTGTCCCGCACCTGAACCCTGTCCCGAAGCTGAAGCGTGTCCGGATTGTCCGGAACCTGAAGCCTGCCCTGAAGCCGAAAGTGTGCTTCCTGGCATTGAAGCAGCCTGGTCCGGCTCCGGCCATGCTGACTCCGAAGCTGAAGCCTTCCGCCACTGGGACGAGGATGATCCAGCAGTAGTTTCGACCAGTTGTGCTAAATGCCACAGCTCTCAGGGTAATATTGAATACAACTCCACTGGTGAAGTTGTCACTGATGTGCCCGCTGAAGAAGTTATGGGAATCGAATGTGTTGCCTGCCATAATGAGGCAACCGCGATGAAGGACAGCGTCGTAATGCCTTCCGGCATCGAACTCACCGATTTAGGTGGCGAAGCCCGCTGTATGGAATGCCACCAGGGCCGCAACTCTGTGGTCAGTCTGAATACCAGCATTGCTACTGCAGCTGGTATCGAAATTGATGCCGCAGCGGAAGACCCCATAGCTGCCGCAGCTGAAGCTGCAGCTCAAGCAGATCCTGACGCCATTTATGAAGACTTGGGCTTCTCCAATATTCACTATTATGCTGCCGCGGCGACCAAGTACGGTACGCTGGCCAAAGGCGGCGGTGAATATCCTGGCAAGACCTATGATGGCAACTTTGCCCATGTCGAAGGATATGACTCTTGTGTAGGCTGTCACAGCCCCCACACTCTGGAAGTAAAGGCTGATAGCTGCGTCATGTGCCACGGTGAAGGTGAATTCACAGATTACCGCATGGAAGGCTCTGGGGTAGATTATGATGGCGATGGCGATGTTGAAGAAGGTGTCTATTACGAGATCGAAGGTCTGAAGGAAGTTCTCTTTGCAGAACTTGCAGCCAATGGTTTGGTTTATGATGCCCTTGCTTATCCCTACTTCTTTGATGATGCTGGCGAACGCTTTGCAGCCTGGACCCCGCGTTTGGCTCGCGCAGCATATAACTACCAGGTTTCTATGAAGGACACCGGTGGTTTCGCTCACGGCGGCAAGTACATCATCCAACTGCTCTATGATTTGATTGAAGATATGGGCGGCGATGTTTCCATGCTTAACCGCGATGATCATGGTCACTTCCAGGGTTCTGCGGAAGCTTTCCGCCACTGGGACGAGGACGGCGAAGTCAGTGCTTCTTGCGCCCGCTGTCACTCGGCTACCGGTATCCCCACCTTCCATAAAGAAGGTGTTAATATCACTGCTAAAATCTCCAATGGTTTCCAGTGTGAAACCTGCCACGGTGGCGGGGATTGGCCTGCCCGTTTTGTCTTTGACTTAGTGACTTTCCCCAGCGGTTTGTCCGTTGAGGTTGCCGAAGGTGATGAAAGCGGTCTGTGTATGCAGTGCCACCAGGGTCGTTCCTCTGGTTTGACGGTTGCGGCCCGTACGGAAGGGCTCTCTGGCGATGAAGTTTCCGAATCCCTAGCGATTCAGCAATATTCATTACTTCCCGGCTGGTGCATCCCGCTACGGTGCGGATGTAAATGCCGGCTATCAGTTTGCTGGTAAAGAGTACGTTGGCTACTTCGAGCATGTTCCTGGCTTCCAGGCTTGTACGGATTGCCACGATGCCCACGAACTTGAAGTGAAGTCAGAAGATTGCTTCACCTGTCACGCTGGTCTCGAGAGTGTTGAAGATATTCGCATGACAACAGATGACTATGATGGCGATGGCGACGCAACGGTGGGTCTCTACCACGAGATCGCAAACCTGAAAGACGCGCTCTATGTTGCCATGCAGGCTTATAGTGAAGCCAACGCAGGTACGGATGCGATTGTTTATAACTCACATGCTTATCCGTATTTCTTCAATGATGCAGGTGATCGCTACGCAACCTGGACCCCCAACCTGCTTGCGGCAGCCTATAACTACCAATATGCATCCAAAGAGCCGGGCGCTTTTGCCCATAACGGCCAATACATGGCCCAGTTGCTCTACGATAGCATCCAAGCTGTTGGTGGCGATGTTAGTGGACTTACCCGTCCATAAATTATGCTAACCGGCGTGAACCTACGTTGAGATATTGATGAATAACCCCGCTGTTCCCAGCGGGGTTATTTTTTCAAACGAAGCTTTGTAGATTTTGTGTCAATTTGATCGATAGTAGACACGTGCCGCTATAACCCAGACGAGTAATCCAGTTCTAGTTATTAATCTTATAAACAAAATTGGTCTAATTCTATAAGGAATTGTATGAGGTTATTGAATGTTGGCTGATGTATAATTATTCCCAATGAGTACTTTCTCTTTAGCTCTGATTTATTTTTTCTATGGCCTCGCTTTCTTCAGCATGGGTTTGATCGTTGCCATAGAGGGGGGCGCGCCAGGGACGATCGCCTGCGAAAAGGGTTGCGACCGCTCGCTGTTTTTGGTTTGCTGCATGGTATTCATGAATGGCTGGATATGTTTTTGATCCTGGATATATTGCCAGGTCTCCCTTGGATTTGGGAGAGCGTTCGTCTGGCATTATTAGCTTTCTCTTTTCTTTCTCTAACAGCCTTTGGCGTTTCATTACTTTCCCCGACTGAACAGATTCGGCGACTCAGCTTACTTGTGCCGCTATTGCAAGCTGCAATTTGGGGTTTTGGTTTGCTTTATTTTCGTGGTCAATATACCATTGCAACCGGGTTATGGGATGTGTGTGACGTTTGGACGCGTTATGTGATCGGAATACCAGGTGCACTATTCGCTTGTGCCGGATTGATTGCTCAGCAGCGTATTTTTCGTCAGGCCGGCATGGAACGGTTTGGCCGTGATAGTCTCTGGGCTGCGGTTGCCTTCGCGTGGTATGGTGTGATCGGACAAGCCTTTACCCGCTCAAGTCCGATACCACCATCAATGATCATTAATCAAGAACTTTTTCTGGATTTGTTCGGTTTCCCAGTTCAGTTGCTGAGAGCTGTGGCCGCAGTTGTTGTGACTGTCTTTGTGATGCGCTTTATGCGCTCTTTCGAGGTTGAAACTTAACGCCAAATTGACGAATTGCAAGCTGCTCGGTTACAAGAGGCCGAACGGAGGGAGTCCTTAAAAGGGGAAATGCTTCGGCAGATCGTAGCAGCTCAGGAAGCCGAACGTCAACGCATTGCCCGCGAACTTCATGACGAAACCGGGCAATCCTTAACCGCCTTGGGTTTAGGTTTGCGCGGCGTCGCTACGCATTTACGAAATGATGTGGAAAAAGCCGCCCATAACCTCCGTCAGTTGGAAGGTATGGCGGCTGATTCGCTCGATGAATTGCGCCGTTTAATCGACGATTTGCGACCTTCTCATTTGGACGATTTAGGATTGCCAGCGGCTCTACGTTGGTATGCAAGTGAAATCGAAAACCGTACAAGCCTTCAAATTTCAATAGACGCGCCCAATGGTCCTTGTGTGCTGCCCTTGCAAATTAAAACAGCCTTATTCCGTATCGCGCAGGAAGCGCTCACAAATACCATCAAGCATGCTGATGCGCGAAATGTTTGGATGGTGCTCTCACGTGGAAATGGATATGTTAAGTTAGATATCCGAGATGATGGCAAAGGGTTTGAGCAGAAAAGCTTGCCAACCAAAAATCGGCCTGCCTGGGGCGTAATGGGGATGCAGGAAAGAACGGGGTTGTGTGGAGGCCAGTTTACACTGAAATCGGCGCCTGGTTGGGGTACAGAAATTCAGGTTGAGATTCCTTGTGAGGATGCGGTTCTCGAAGAAGAAGAGGATGATAATGAAAACCAAATTATTGTTAGTTGATGATCATGCCGTAGTTCGCTCGGGTTTACGTATGCTCCTGGATGGTCAAGAAGATGTGGAAATTGTAGGGGAGGCTGGAACTGCCAGCGAAGCGATTAACGCAGTCGCAACTTTGAAGCCGGATGTGGTTCTCATGGATATTGGGTTGCCGGATATGTCTGGGATTGATGCAGCTAAAGAGGTCAAGCGCCTCTGGCCGGAGGTGGCTGTCGTCGCTCTTACCATTCATGAAGATCAAGAGTATTTCTTCAAAATGCTTGAAGCGGGTGCCAGCGGTTATGTTCCCAAGCGAGCCGCTCCGGAAGAATTGCAGACTGCAATTCGGGTAGCAGCTTCTGGCGGGGTATATCTGTACCCTTCCCTGGCAAAATTATTGGTAAAAGACTATCTGGCGAATGAAGAGCCCAATGGGGATGTGGATTCCCGTAATAATTTAACACCACGAGAGCAGGAAGTATTGACCCTCCTCGCAGATGGAGATAGTAATAATTTAATTGCTGAGAAATTGAACATCAGCCCTAAAACCGTCGCCCGCCATCGTGAAAATATTATGGGTAAACTCAATTTGCATTCCCGAACTGAACTTGTGAAATACGCCATCCGTAAAGGCATCATCCAACCCTGATCAATCTTGATTTTTGAACTTTTCCCATAACGCCCTTTCGAGGGCTTTTTTTATGGGTGAGTTACCCCATGTGTGAAGTATTTCACCATGGGGTGTTTGTCGTAGTGTCTTTGTCCCATTTACTTACGCAAATTGACCCAAATGCCCATGAATAAATTGGGCGTTTGCCGAATTTACCTTCCTCATGTAACTTGCTAAACTTTGAGCAACATTAAGAGTTTCTGAGAATATGAGAAAGGTAGGTGAAATCATGTTAGCGATCGTTGGCATTTTACTTTGGGCAATTTTCCGGTTTTTGCTCCCCATCGTTGTTTTGATCGCCATTGGTTCTTATGTTGATCAAATGTATTACCGGAGGAGAGTGATTTAGATGGAAACCTATGAGGGATTGTTTTGGTCGATTTTTTGGTTTGTCATACGCTTTGGCATTCCAATATTAATCACGCTAGGCTTAATCTGGTTATTCTCGAAGCTGGATGCCCGTTGGCAGGAACAAGCTGATGAAGTTCGGGCACAGGCCGTCTCAGATGGTGTCGTTCCGGTAGTCAAGTGTTGGCTGCTCAACGACTGTCCAGAGGCTAGGATGACAAATTGTGTGGCTTACAAAAATCAGGAAAAGCCTTGTTGGCAGTATTACCGTACGAAGGATGGCTGTCTAAAAGAAGATTGCATTGACTGCAAAGTATTCAAGGGAACTCCCATTCCCATCGCTGGAGATTAACTGAGGTGCATTCATGAAAAAATTGATTATTCGTATCGGATTTAGTTTGCTGTTTGCGCTGCCATTTATTTTGGTTACTAGTGTATTGGTGCAAGCTGAAACAGGAGACAATCATCCCGCTTATCAGGAAAATCTGGATTGTGAAAGCTGCCATCCAGCATTTCATAATTCTTGGCAAACCAGTGCTCACGGAATGGCCGCAGATGATCCGGAGTTCGTTGCTGTTTGGCAAGAACAGGGCAAGCCTTTTGAATGTATGGCCTGCCATACTACAGGGTACGATGCCCGTTCCCGCACATGGGATGAAGTCGGTGTGACCTGCGCCGCCTGCCACGGGCCATTTACCGAGGACCATCCCAAAAATCCAATGCCTTCTGACCGGTCTGCTGAATTGTGTGGTTCTTGCCATCAAGAAACCCTCTTTGAGTGGCAGGTTAGTAAGCACCGCATGGCACAATTAGATTGTGTTGATTGCCACGGTCAGCACGAAACCAACCTCAAAGGTGAAGATGCCGCCGCATTGTGTACGAGTTGCCACCGAGAACGGGCTTCCAGTTTTGCGCATACAGCACATAATGAAGAAGGGTTAACTTGTGCTGATTGTCACCTGGCGGAACTCGATGGGGAACTTGGCAGCGGACACGCTTTTCGCGATCATAGTTTTCACGTCAAATTAAGCACTTGCAATGAGTGCCACGCATACCAAATGCATGACCCCAGCGCGGTCCATACGGATGCCGACTCACATGTTGAACCTGATGCGATGTCAGCCGTGGAAACTGCCGGTGTGAGCATTGAACCAGACCCAGTCAGCCCGATGTATTTCATCTTGCTTGCGGCTTTAATTGGTATGGCCTTTGGATTATTAGTAGCCCCTTGGATCGAGCGCTGGTATCGCCGTCTGACGGATATTCGGGTAGAAAAGGATAACTAGGGAAAACATCATGGCTGAACATAAAACTCTAGATCGACGTGATTTTTTGAAAATAGCAACAGGCGCTGGTGTAATCGTTACTGCCATGCAGGCAGTTCCAAAAGCATTTGCATCGAAACCTGAAGGCAGTAGCCCGCATCGGTGGGCAATGGTCATCGATCAAAACAAATGTGAAGGTTGTGGTTTCTGTACTCTGGCTTGTCGAGCCCATAATGACATCCATCCAGAAATTTCTTGGAACCGGGTTGCCCCTTGTGATACGGTTGATGGTGAAACCGTTTACCTGGCCCGGCCTTGTATGCAATGTGAGCATGCTCCTTGTGTGGATGTTTGCCCTGTCAAAGCCAGCTATTACCGGCCAGATGGCATTGTGATGATGGATTATGACCGTTGTATTGGTTGCCGTTATTGTGAAGTTGCCTGCCCCTATAATGCTCGTGCTTTCAACTGGGAAACCTTCGAGGGAGAAAATCCCGCTGTTCCCACCTGGGGTACACCGGAAATCGAGCGTCGCCCACGAGGTGTAGTTGAAAAGTGCTCCTTCTGCTATCACCGTATTGACCGCGGTATCGCCCAGGGATTGACCCCAGGGGTGGATCCTGAGGCAACCCCTGCCTGTGTAGTGGGATGTCCAGTTGGCTGTCGTACTTTTGGGGATCTCAACGATCCTGAATCAGCGGTCAGCAAGCTGCTTGCGAAACATATAACTCACCGATTGCGGGATGACTTAGGAACCGAACCGCGGGTTTACTATATATGCCCGACTGGAACTGAGGAGGTGCTTTCATGACAACAGCAACCGCTTCTCGTTTCTCGATCAAGCCCTACTATATCTGGCTCGCGGTCCTCTGCGCGCTGATGGGATTGGGTGTAATTGCAGCCTTAATCGTCTTCATACAAGGATTGGTTGTTACTAACCTAACAGATTTAGTCCCTTGGGGTTTGTGGATTACGATAGATTTATCATCGATAGCGCTAAGTGCTGGAGCCTTTACCTTGTGTGCGGCTGTCTATTTGGTAGGCATGAAAGAATATCAACCTGTGGCTCGTACCGCAACTTTTATTGGCATCACTGGTTACAGTATGGCGATGCTCTGTCTGTTGATGGATATTGGCCGCCCTGACCGCTTTTGGCACGCCTTTGTTTACTGGAATCCCCATTCAGTATTATGGGAAGTAACCATGTGTGTGGGGCTGTATTTTACAGTGCTAACCTTGGAAACGCTGCCAATTATCGGTGAGGCCGATTGGTTCAAATCCCGCTGGCCGAAACTATCTGGGAAACTAATCCATGTACATCATTATGCTCCTTTCCTAGCAATTGCCGGATTGTGTTTCTCTTTGTTGCATCAATCTTCATTAGGGGCTACTTATGGGGTGCTAAAGGCTCGTCCGTTATGGTATTCGCCTAGCCTGTCCGTCTTATTTATGTTCTCGGCGATCGTTGGTGGTATATCTTTGACGGTATTCGCATCCATGCTTGCTGCCCGAGTAAGTAAGAAGGCGAATGTAGAGGATCGTTTACTTGATAAACTTGCTTATTTCCTGGGTTGGGCATTAGTGGTTTACCTATACTTCCGCTTTTGGTACGCCTTCTCAATGACCTATACTTACGAGCCAGGGCGAACGGAAGGGTTAGCGCTCCTCACAAAAGGGCCGCTAGCCTTCAATTTCTGGGTTGGTGAAATTCTATTGGGTGCTGTGATCCCCATCATCATCCTGCTGCGTTCCAAATGGCGGACAAATCAAAATCTGCGAATGTTGGCCTTGCTGATGGTGGTTGGCGGTCTAGTGGCTTATCGGTGGGATGTCAATCTGTCGGGTCAGTTAGTGGTGCTTTCGTACCTGCCCAAAGGAATCGAAACCATGTATACCACTTATAAACCCGCCATGATTGAGTGGCTGGTTGGTGGCGGTGTCGTAGCTTTTGGTTTATTGGCCTTCACCCTGGGAGTGCAATATTTAGGGATTGTCGATCACGGCGTAGAAGATTTCGTCTCTGAACCTGTGGTGGATGTTGATCCGATCCCGGCATTAGGAGATTGAATTCAGCAAGGGTTTATTGAGACGTTGAGTATAACGAAACGCCACCTCGCACGAGGTGGCGTTTTTGATTATTTTTTAGATTTTTTAGGGGTTTCTAGATTATTTTAGTTTTCCGGTGCCCCATTGGCAATCCAATTAATAACGAGTTCCAATTCTTCCGGAGAGAATTGAGCAAAATGGGGTTGGTCTCCGGTTTGTTTTAGGATCACCAGGCTGTTTTCGGGGTCACCGACAATCACCGCTGGCCCGCTATCCCCACCTACCATCGTACTTGCATAAGTTGTCAAATCTAACCCTTGGATTGCATTGTTTGCTCCATGACAACTACCGCATCTTTGTTGCATCATTAGTCCCACCAAACTGTCGTAATTTAACTGTTCCACCGTGGTTGGTGGCTGTGGAGTAGGTTCGGAGACTGGTGGCAGTTGTTTTAAGATAATTTCACGAAGCGCTGGAGCATCAAAACCTGCGTGCTGATAGACATTACCATGACAAGCGCTGTTGGAGCAGAAGGATGTATTACTCAGACCGCCCGGATCACCTGTTGTATGGCAGTTTTCACAGGTTGGATCAAAAATTTCGCGGTGCATACTGATCCAGTTCGAGTTGAGATGTGTCTCTGGTTCAGGCCCTCGGCTGATTTCAATATTTGTGACAAAATCTTCCACTCCTGCAACCACTGGGATGGAATGGCAAAGGTTGCATTCTAAGCGTATAGCCTCATCTTCTTCGTTTAAGTGCTTACCATCATGGCAGCGGAAACAGCCCGGAGAAAATTGGTGTCCGATATTGTTAGGGTGACTATCCCAGTCTGATTTTTGTTCAGGGTATACACTTTGGCGATATGCGTTTTGCAAAGTGGTAATTGTTTCTTGAATCATTTCTTCGTGGTTTTCAAAGAATTCGGGATGGTAGTGGGCGTAGTAATTTTCCAATCCAGCAATGGACTCTAAGGCCAATTCACTGTTTTCATAAGGCCGATAGAATAATTCAATCGTCTGCCGTCGAATGTCAGGGATATTCGTTGAAACGACGCCACGCGCCAGCAGTTCGTCAATAATTTTTTCTGGTGGATTGACCAAGTGAGAGATTCGGTTATGGCAGGAAATGCAATTCATTTCTTCTAAATCGTCCAGGTTGATTTCTTGGGGATTGAAATTGGCATCAATATCTATATATTCTGTCACGGAACCATCCTCAGACAGAACTCGAATATAAGGAATTTCTTGATCTCTGTGATCCGTTGCCAGGTATTGCACCGGATTTTCGATATGCCAGTGAATTCCCCGGCCTAATCCAGTCCGCTTGGTGCCTCCGCCAGTTTTTAACACCATATAAAGCGATGTGGGGGTATTGTCAGAGTCATTGCCAAAGGTTTGGATTTCGCGGAGGCTGTCATCTGAGAATTTTTCAGGGAAGTGGCAGCGTTCACAAGTCTCCCTCGCTGGACGAAGCTCATCTGCAGTAATGGGATATTCATAGTCTTTGAACGCCAGGGCAATGATATGTTTAGCATCTCCCGCTTTTCTTGTAATATTGGTGGCAATAAAACCCCGACCTAGGTGGCATTCCACACAGTCTACCCTGGCGTGCGGTGAGGTCAGGTAGGCTGTATATTCCGGTGGCATGGTGTGGCAAGATGTGCCACAAAACTGAGATGAATTTGTATATTCCCAGGCCGCACCGCCAAAAATAAATACGATTAAGGTTAGCACACCTAAAATAGCGTAGGGGAGAACGCGAAGCCAAAAGGGACTGCTTTCGGGTGGAAAGAAAAATCTTCTTAATCGATCTTTAAATTTAGCCATCGCGTTATCACCTCTAAGGCAAATTTGATTTGTGCCAATTCTTACTATTTATATCATGTTATGTTCAAGATAGAGGATATAATTTCGATTTAAATCAAAACGGGCATCTACGTTCTGAGAGATGCCCGTTAAAATTTCTTTCGTCTGGGTTTATTTTTCAGGTGCTCCGGTAGTGATCCATTCTCGGAGAAGGGCAATTTCTTCTTCAGTTAACTGACCAGGGTGATCCCCAGTTTCTTGACGAGTAACGATCAAACTGTTGTCAGGGTCACCAGCCACAAATCCAGGGCCGGTATTTCCGCCAGCTAAAGCTGCTTGATAGGATGTAAGATCCAATCCACCAAGCATAGAACTGTCGTTATGGCAGGTTCCACATTTGGTGTTCGTCAACTCGCCAACGCCTCCCTCCCAGGTGATAGTCAAAATGGGTTTTGGCGTAGGGGTTGGAGCCGGAGTGGGGAAGGGTGTTGGTGTCAATGGTACGAAGACTTCCACATCTGATGCTGGGGGTACCGTAGTAATTGCGGTTTCTTCTCCGGTAACGAAGAAATACACACCCATGAGCATCACGGAAGCAACCACAAAATACACAGGCAAGAAAATCATCAGACGTTTCTTCTCTCCCTTGGGATCAGCCGGCGGATCAGCAATGCCCGCTTTGATATCAGCCAGTTCCAGGGGATGTTCGTGTAGCATCTCTTCTTCGCTCATCTTGCCATCAAACATGCTTTTATTGAGCATTTTTATGTGAACGTTATAGAAATGCCAGATGATGATTGCAAGGACTGCCAAAACAGCTTCTAGGCTGTGAGCGATTTTCGCGGCAGGGATGATTTCACCTGGTAAGACATTGCTGGTTGCAATCGGGTTCCAGAGAGCAAAACCAGTCAGGCCCATTATGAGGGTGCCCCATACGAAAGCCCAATACTCAAACTTTTCACCAAATGTGAATCGATCTTCTTGGGGATGTTGATCTCGCCGACCCAGGTTGTACATAACCCAACCCCAGGCATTTGTGACATCCCTTAGATTTGGCAGCATCTTGATTCGATTGCGCTTCACATAATATTTATAACCTGCTGCTCCAAGGTGATAAATGACAGCGAACATTAGCATGATAGCGGCCCCGTGATGGATCAGACGTACATTCTCGATGCCACCTAGCGCTTCCATAATCTTGAGAGAGATAGGCCATTCGGAATATCTTTGGATCAAACCAGTTAATCCGAGTGTGAAAAAGGCCAGCATTTCTGTCCAGTGTTCAAAGCGGTCAGAAATGGTGAAGCGTTTAATTTTCATTTCTGCGCTCATTTTTTCACCTCCGCACTTTTGTTTTTACTTATTTTCTTGCGGATGCGAAATTGTGCGTCTATTGCGATAAAGGCCAGCATGCCTCCAACAGTTACAGGAATTATTATTTTGTAAAATAGATCCACAAAGAAGAGCAGGGGATATTTATCCAGACTAGGCTCGTAGTGCCCTAACCAGGAACTGGAGAAATTCTCAGATGCATCGGGGTGACACTTTTGGCAGGTCTCCAGAATATTGTCTTGCATCACCTGACTTTCGGGGTCACTGGCGCTTTTCATATTGTGAACCCCATGACAGTCGATGCAAACCGGTTTATTAGTTTCTTGTCCCGGCGCAATTTGCTCAAATACCGTAACCGTGGTGCCATGAAAATCAGAGATATAGGTGTCGAAGACGTTGGTACTTATGCCGTATTTACTCATCAAAGCTTCATTGGCGTGGCACTCTTCGCAAATTAATGGAGAAAACAAATGAAAACCATTAGTGGAATTTGGGCCGTGAATTTCATGGTTATTATGACAAGTGGCGCAATCGGGCACATCTGGATTACCTTCGCCGATCAAGGCTGCACCATGTGCACTCCCTTCATATTCCTGGTAAATTTGGGAGTGGCACCGTTCACAGGTTCGTGGAATATTACTGCGAGGTGGGGTCAATGAATTTACATTATGCGAACCATGGCAGTCTGAACAAACTGCAGCTTCAAAAATGCCAGCATTCATGGAGATCTGGTGCGCACCAGCTTCGTTAGCTTCGGCACTACCTGGATGGCATTTGGCGCAGAAATCATTCTGATAGAGTGTATATTCCCGGGCAGTTTGAACAGGAATTTCCCGGTGAGGGTAACCATCGATATCTTCGTGACATTGAACGCAAGCGTAGCCTAACCGCCCATGGATGGAAGTGGCATGCATCACCCGGTCTACAGAAATATAAATTTCTTCGCCAGACGGGAGTGTGGTGGTTAAACCTGGTACATCGTGACATTCAAGACAAGTGGCATCAGAAATACCTGGTTGGTCACCAGTCTGTGCAAGTGCAGGTTCAACATCCGAAAAGAATGCAAATGTCGAAAGAAGGATCACCACAATGCATATATATCTTATTTTTTCTTTCAAGTGTACCTCCTATAGGATGAAGTATCTCGAATCACTAATAAAAGTTTACATTATGAGTAGTGCATTAACGCATAAGAGTATAGCATAAGTTGCCTTGTGAAAGCATTACAACACCCTTGAGGAATGTATCAGATTGGCTAATAGTTCCATTCGGAACAAAGTGGCAAGGCATAAAAATAGGGCGGGTATTTTGCCCGCCCAAATTGAAAATCTGGATCCGATTTACTCGGAAGGTTTATGGTAATCCACAGCTTTGTTGATCAATTCCTCATCGGTCTTGACGCTAGCTGTGCCGCCTTCGACGTGGCAGCTGCGGCAGGCAAAATTCAAACCGACTTCAGAGAGCGCGGTGGAGCCGTCTTCGCTGAATTGCTCGATCTGGGTGGGATTGATCGCCATCATATGAACCCGGATATCACCAGTGAACTTATCGGGATTAGCCGTTGCGCTCTTTGCAATACGGGGCATATGGCAGTCGATACACTGGGCCACAGCTGGATGCACGGTCGAATTCTGGTAGCTGGCTTCCTTGTAGTGGCAGTTTTCACAGGTGGTGCGTACCGTTTGCACACTCGGATCAGCTTCCTGAGCTTTGCGCAATTGTATAACACCTGCATGCGGGTCATGGCAGGTCACACAGTCGATGGTCACATGCTTACTCTGGAAGAGTTCCTCGTACTGCTCGTGGTGTTGGATCATACCACCGCTCGCATTGATCGCTTCAACACCACCGCGGCGATGGCAAGCACCACATTCTTCGGGATCGCGATTAACTTTCATCGCGAAGCCGCGCGGAGCCGAAACGTGCAGGCTGCCAGGGCCGTGGCATTCTTCACATTGGATGCCTTCTTCGGTCCAGGTGCCTACGATGCCAGGAAGTTCATTTATAGCATTGGGGTCGTAACCTGTTGTGTGGCAAGTGCCACAAGTGTACTGATAACCTTCATCACCGGAGTGGTACTTAACCCAGCCGCCTTCATTCTCAGTGATGGGGTTAGGGAAGTTCCACTGGTTCAGGAATTCGGCATCTACGCCGTCTTTGGGGTTGGTGATGATGTAGCCATCCTGGCCCACAAAGCGGTATTTCCAGTTGTAGCCACCGATCACGAACAGAATATCATCCCAGGTGTAGCCATCGGGGAGCTGATCTACCACTGTGAATGGATATTCCGGGGGTTGGCCGTCAACAACGCGGTTGAGCTTGTAGGGGTGACCAGACATATTGAATACATCCGCAATATCTGAGTGACAGCCTGCACAAACTTGCGAACCAGCATATTCAGCGCCCATTGGGGCAGCTGCAGCTGCTTCAGAACTTTCTCCGGCGAGTCCGGGAGGGCCTTCTGGGCCAGCGGGACCGGTTTCACCTGGAGGTCCTTGGGGGCCTTCGGGTCCGGCAGGTCCGGCGGGTCCTGGAGGTCCTTGGGCTCCTTCAGTCCCGGCGCAGGCGGTGAGTGCCAGAGCAGTTACCAGCAAAACGCCAATGATGATAAATACTTTTTTTGTCATTTTCAATTCTCCTCAGATATGAAAAATTTGATTTGGATGGGTCGGTATGACAATTGAAGAGTTTTAGCACCTCCTTCCAAAGTAAACCATCTGATTTGTTGGGTTGATAAGCCCAATTTGTGAATATTTTAACATGTATATTGGGTATTATACCCCAAAAATTAGGATATAATTAGAAAAACTTCATATTTGTCACATAACATAAGTCATATATGTGACAAAGTAGGTCGAGTAAAATCATCGGGTGGGTCGTTTCGAGAAAAATATGGATATCACCGTTGTTTATTTTGTTTATGGTTTGGCGTTTTTCGGTATGGGGTTTGCTATAGCTTTGGAAGCTGGCCGATCTCCATTATTAGCCGAAGCACAAGTTTTACGACCACTAGCCGTTTTTGGTCTTATACATGGAATGCATGAATGGTTTGAGATTTTTATTATTCAAGCAAAGTATTTTGGCGTAGAAATTCCGCTTGCTTGGTTGTGGTTACGTTTAGGATTATTGGTTATTTCATTTATCTCGCTTGTTGCTTATGGTGTTCAAGCGCTTCGTCCTCCAAAAAGATTAGTTGCAATGGATATATCGATGGGTGGGGGCTTATTAGCGCTGTATATCGCGTTGTTCGTTTTAACAGGCGCGATCTTTTGGCAAGATGTGCATGAATGGATTCTGCGAGCAGATATATTCGCTCGATATATGCTTGCTGTTCCAGGTGCTGTGTTGGCGTTTATTGTCCTACGCCGGCAGGCCCAACTTTCTAGAGTAACAGAACGTGAAAAACTTTCCAGGAGTTTGTTTTGGGCATCTGCAGGTTTTTTGTTATACGGTGTATCCCAGTTTTTTGTAATGCCCGTTGATATTTTCCCCGCCAATATCATTAACGTGGCATGGTTTGTGAGTATATTTCATATCCCCATCCAAGTATTTCGCGCAGCAATTGCTGCCCTTATCACTATAAGCTTGATCCGGGCAACTCAAATTGTTGAAAAAGAACGCCAAAACCAACTGGTGATGGCCCAAGAAGCTCGACTAAAAGCGCTTCAGCAAGTGCAAGAAGAATTGGTCAAACGAGAGGCATTGCGTAAGGAATTACTACGTCACACCGTTGATGCTCAGGAAGATGAACGGGCGCGTATATCTCGAGAACTACACGATGAGACGGCTCAAATATTGACGGCATTTACATTGGATTTAGCTGCCTTGAGAAGTTATGTGCCTAAAAGTGACAATGTTCATCAAATTATGGACCGGCTGCAGGCTTTGAGTTGGCAAATGGCCCAAGGGATTTATCGCCTAGTCCATGATTTGCGCCCTGCACAATTGGATGATCTAGGTTTAATTCCAGCGTTAGAGCTTTTAGGTGATGACTACAATCTGCGTATGGGATTAAATGTGGAAACAAAGGTTTTTGGTGAGCAAGTCCGTCTTGATCCGATTATCGAAACAGTTTGCTTTCGGGTAGCTCAAGAAGCGCTCACGAATATTGTTCGCCATGCAAAAACTGATCAGGCAGAAATAGAGATGACTTTTAAAGCTGACCGGGTAATCTTGATCATCCTAGATCGAGGTGTTGGCTTTGATTTTGAAGCTGTTTCGTCAGATCGAATGGGTTTGGGTATAGCTGGAATGCGCGAGCGTGTTCGTTCAGTAGACGGTAACTTTAGATTGGACTCGCGGGTAGAGGAGGGTACATCGATTGAAATAACTATCCCCAAAATTTCAAATCTGTCCCAAGTTGAGGTAGAAAAGCTATGAGGAAAATCAGATTATTATTGGTTGATGACCATGAGGTTGTCCGCACAGGGTTGAAATCTTTTTTGCAAACTCAACCAGGCTTAGAGGTTATTGGCGAGGCTTCAAATGGCCTCGAAGCGATGGAAAAATCCGCAGAGCTTTGCCCAGATGTGATCTTAATGGATATCACTATGCCTGAAATGGACGGTCTAGAAACTACACGACGTATGGCAGAACACTGCCCGAAGAGCAATGTTCTTGCACTCACAGTATATGAAGACAAACAATACTTCTTTGAGATGCTTGCTGCTGGGGCACAAGGCTACGTTACCAAGCAAGCCGCCGCAGATGAGTTAGTGGCTGCCATTCGGGCAGTAGCTGCTGGAAATGTTTATTTGCAACCGGCTTTAGCACGCTGGTTATTAGATGATTATCGGAGTTCTCAGCGAAAAGACCGCAGCATCTCTAACAGAATCCGTAAAAAGTATTGTTCCGAGTTTGAACGTGTTGAGCCAACGAGAAAAGCAAGTTTTAGAACTCGTGGCAAACGGATTTACCACTCCTCAAATTGGGGAACAACTGGACTTAAGCCCAAAGACAATCTCTCGTCATAGAGAGCGGATTATGAATAAGCTCAATTTGCATACGAATGCAGATTTGGTGAAATTTGCTATTCGAACGGGTCTTATCGAGATTTAGTGTCATTGATCTTGTACTATAAGCTATTCTTGTTCAAAAATATGTGCATTATAAGACATGATTATTTAAACTTATGGATGTACATAAGGAACACCTATATGTCGGGGTTATTTTAGTCACTATTAGTTTTCCACCCAATTCAATACAATAATTACACATCGTGAAAAAATGAACTTTCTCCGTTTTGAGTAAAGGTTTATTTTCTCACGTTTCGTTTGTTCCATTAAACTAGGCTATTTATGTGTTTTGCGCTTTGTTGTTTAAGAGAAATAGGATACTCAAAACCGCAAAACCTGGACGGATGCCGGAAAGTCGCTTTGTTATTATTTTTAAATTCTTTTCGGCATTTGCTTATAGGTAAGTGCTAATGAAAATAACCAGAATACTTTTGTTGATAGTTGTTGCAATCTTAATGCTGAGCATTTCGGGTTGTGGAAGCGAACCGACTCCTCTGCCAGAACCGACAGCAAAAATTTCTGCCTACCCGCCTCCGATGAATGACCCAGATGAAGTCGCGGCCAGCCTCACGGCTATTCCCGATGGAGAAGCGGCTGCTCCTACAGAAGAAGTCCCAGATCCGGAACCGACCGATGAGGTGGTTGCTGAACCCCAAGTTGATAACTGTGTTGAATGTCACACCAATCAACAAACCTTGATGGATACTGCTGACCCCGTTGCAGAAATAGTCAGCGAGAATGAGGGAGAAGGTTGAGGGGGATCCGTGGCTCCGTTGGAGCCTTGGGAAAAAGTTTTAGTGGATGGCGATACCTATATGGGAACCATCCACGGCACGATTAGCTGCACGACCTGCCACGCAGGGGAAAATGATTTTGACAAAGAAATAGCCCATACAGATTTTAATCTCTCGCCCCAGTGAAGAACCGGGAACTGCTTGCGGTTCCTGTCACGCAGAAGTCTCAGAAGTTTACCCCGATAGCCTGCACGCTTCTCAAGCTGGTTACAGGACGACCATCAATGCACGCAATGTGCCCGATGATCATGCTGCCCTGGAAACCATGTTTGGCAATCACTGTGCTAGCTGCCACACATCCTGTGGTGATTGCCATGTCAGTCAACCCGCTTCTGTTGGTGGCGGCTTGATTGATGGGCATAATTTCAATGCTGTTCCCTCACTCACCCGCAACTGCACGGCTTGTCACGGCAGCCGCGTCGGAAATGAGTATATGGGTAAGCACGAAGATATCAAAGCCGATGTGCACTTCCGTCAGGGGCGCATGAAATGCACCGACTGTCATACCGCTGCTGAAATGCACGGAGATTATTCCAACATCGAAGGGTTTACGACAGATAATCCTATGCACCGCTATGAAGGTGGGCAGGAACCGATGTGTACGCAGTGCCATGAAACAGTTGGTTCGGCTGAGGATGCTATCCAGATGCATCAAATGCACGGCGATAAGCTCTCATGCCAAGTATGCCACTCCGAATCATATAGTAGTTGTGATGGCTGCCACGTTCAAACTAGTGAAGAAACAGGAAATCCTTACTTCTATACTGAGGGTACCTATCTTACTTTCTTCATAGGTAAGAATCCCCTTCAAAGCGATGAACGCCCTCACGAATATGTAACTGTGCGTCATATACCAGTAGCCCCTACCAGCTATTCGTTCTATACGGGTTCTGAGATGGCTAATTTTGATGCGCTGCCCACTTGGGCTTACGCAACCCCTCACAATATCCAGCGTGAAACTCCTCAAAATGCATCTTGTGAGGCTTGTCATGGGAACGCTGAAATCTTCCTCACGGCTGACAAAGTCGCTGAAAATGAATTGACAGCTAATCAGAACGTTATCGTTGAAGAAATTCCTTTACCAATTGATCAATTAATGGCGGCGATCAAAGCCCAACCGGCAGATCACGCCAATTACACCAGTACCTTGTGCCTGACTTGTCACACCTCCGGTGCTGAAGATACCCCTCAAATCCCAGATGGGCATGAGGATTATGATCCTGAGAGTTGTTCAACTTGTCACGCCGCCCCGTGATAAGAAACTAGTCCTCTATTCGGAGATTGTTTCGTGGGTCTGGCAGATTAAACACCCGACCGCGCCCCCACTTAATAATTTTCGATAGACAAAAATTCCATTTTTTGGAGGTAGATTGATGAAGAAAAAGATTTATTTACTGGTCTCTTTATTGGTTTTGCTCAGTATGCTGCTGAGTGCCTGTGGTGGAGAGACCGCCACCCCGACAGAAGCTCCCGCTCCCGTTGAGCCGACCGAAGCTCCTATTGAGCCCGAACCTGAACCCACAGAGGCTCCTGTGGAACCAGAGGTGGTTGAGCCTGAAACATTGGATCCAGCTTTCTTAGATGATACCTACAGCACCATGCTAGCCAATATACAAGGGTACAACACCATAAATGCTGATGGCTTGATGGAAGAACTTGTTGGTGATGCTCCACCATTCTTGTTGGATGTCCGCACTACGCCAGAGGTTGAAGAAAATGGTCATATCACCGGCGCAGCTCATATGCCCCTGGAAAACCTGACCATGGCATTAAAGATGCTGCCCGGCCCCGATGATCCCATCGTGGTTTATTGTGGCAGCGGCTGGCGTGCCACCATCGCGATGACTTCGTTACACGGTATGGGCTGGACAAATGTTCGTGCCCTCAAAACTTCTTTCGCCGATTGGGTTGCGGCTGGTAACCCTGTTACCGAAGGCTTGCCTGGTCCTTTCCCCGCCAATATGATGGCATATCCCCAGCCACTGTTGGATACCTTTGATGCTTCGATGGCCATTTATGGGGTGAAGCCTTATGGTGGCATTGATGCCGAGGGCCTCAACACGGCGTTGGTCGAAAGCCCCGAGATGATTGTCATTGATGTGCGCACCCCTGGTGAATTGGAAGAAAAAGGCACCGTCGATACTGGCGATGTGGAACTTCTCACAATCCCGTTGGAAGATTTCGTTGCGGAGCAAGGTATGTGGCCTGCTGATCTGGATGCCCAGATCGCGGTTTACTGTGGCAGCGGACACCGTTCCACCATGGCGTTGGCTATCTTAGGGTCCTACGGCTATACCAATGTGACCAGCCTCAAAGGCGGGTTCGGTGGTTGGGCTGAGGCCGGCTACCCGGTTGTAGGTGGTACGATGGCTGCCGGCGGCGAATTGGTGGCTGATTGGCCGATTAACGTTAATTTCCAGACGATGCTTACCAATATGGTTGCTTACAACACCATCAAAGCCGATGGTTTGATGGAAGAATTGGTCAGTGATACGCCTCCATTCTTGTTGGATGTCCGCACCACTGCCGAGGTAGAAGAGCAAGGCCATATCACCGGCGCTGCCCATATGCCCCTAGAAAACCTGACCATGGCGCTAAATATGCTACCTGGTACAGATGCCCCTGTTGTGGTTTACTGCGGCAGCGGCTGGCGGGCGACCATTGCGATGACATCTCTGCACGGTATGGGCTGGACAAACGTTCGTGCCCTCAAGACCCCGTTTGCTGAGTGGGTAGAAATGGGTGGGGATGTAACCCCAGGCTTGCCCGGGCCTTTCCCGGCCAATGCAATGGCTTATCCTCCTGAATTAACCGAGCCCTTCGATGCTTCGATGGCGATCTATGGTGTGAAACCCTTCGGTGGCATTTCTGCCGACGATTTCAACCTGGCCTTAGCTGACAACCCTGATCTGTATGTTATCGATGTTCGCACCGCTGGTGAAGTGGAAGATCAAGGCTATATCGCTGCAGATAACTGGTCTCACATCGCTTTACAAGATTTTATTGCACAGAGTGATATGTGGCCTGCCGACAAAGGTGCTGCAATCGTAGTTTACTGCGGCAGTGGACACCGTTCAACCATGGCACTGGCTATTTTAGGTGCTAACGGCTATACCAACGTCACCAGTCTCAAAGGTGGATTTGGTGATTGGGTGGCAGCTGGATATCCGGTTGCCGGCGCCAAAGCTGCTTTTGCAGCCAACTTCCAAACAATGTTGGAAACAATGGAAGGATACAACACCATCAATGCCGACGGCCTATTAGAATTGATGGTTACCGATCAGCCACCGTTCATCTTGGATGTTCGTACTACGGCTGAGGTCGAAGAAAATGGCCATATTCCAGGTGCAGTACATATTCCGTTGAATGAGTTAGCCCAAAACTTGAATGCACTACCCTCAGATTACACAACCTCAATTGTGGCTTACTGTGGCAGCGGCTGGCGCGCGACCATCGCTATGACAGCCCTTCACGGTATGGGCTGGGAAGATGTAAAAGCCCTCAAAACCACCTTCTCTGAGTGGGTTGATGCTGGAAATGAAGTGATCCCGGGTTTGCCCGAACCTTCTATGGTAGAAAACTCCGTTGAATATAATCCAGCCATGGTTGCTGCCTTGGATGCAATGCTGCAAGTTTATGGTGTGAAACCCTTTGGTGTGATCACTGCGGATGATTTCAATACAGCTCTGACTGAAAAACCTGAAATCGTTGTCATGGATGTTCGGACGCTTGAAGAGGTTGCCGCTGGTGTAATTGACACCAACGAATCAGAACTCATCGTCATCCCGATCCAGGATTTCATTGCTCAAATGAGTGAATGGCCGGCATCAGATGCTGAGATCGTAGTCTACTGTGGTAGCGGACACCGCTCCACGATGGCCTTAGCAATGCTGGGCATCTTCAATTATGATACGGTTAGCAGTCTCAAGGGCGGCTTTGGTGGCTGGCAAGAAGCTGGTTACGCGATTGCTGAATTTGTCGCTCCCTACTAATTGAATAAATCGTTTCGCTGGCAGCCCCTCTAAATTTAGAGGGGCTGCTTTCATTTTATAAGAAACCCTGTTTTGTAATGATACTCTCATGCTATCACCAAGCCTTTCTCAGTTTTTATTAATCTATTTGTGACAGAATCAACATACAATCTTGGATGGGCATTTTCCTTGCCCGGTGATCATAAAAATTGACATACTGATACTTACAATTACGGTATAATCTATCAGAATTTACAGTATTTGGAGATTAATTATGGAGAATACACAACAAACCCAATCGGGTTCATCCAGCCGCATGAAGTTTATTATTGGTGGATTGTTAATCGTTGCGGCAATTGTTTATTTGATCTACTCTTCGACCGCGGCCAGTGCACAGTATTTCTTGACCGTGGAAGAAGTTGCCCAACAGGGGGATGAAGTTTATGAACGGGATTTGCGCATTTCCGGCGCGGTGATTGGCGAGACAATCGAGTACGATCCCCAAACCCTGACCCTGAAATTTACAGTGGCGCATATCCCTGGGGATAACGCGGAAATTGAAGAACAAGGCGGCCTGGCTTTTGTGCTTCATGATGCCGTTGTAAACCCTGGTGCGCTCTTGGAAGTTGTGCATAATGGCCCCATGCCAGATTTGCTTCAAAATGAAGCCCAGGCGATCATGACAGGTCGTTTAGGTGAGGATGGCGTTTTTTATGCCGATGAACTTTTACTCAAATGCCCCACTAAATACGAAGAAGCCATTCCGGAACAAACTGAAGGATGATCACTTAATTAAGAAATATTCGACGAGTAATGGATAGCGTTTGGTACCGTAATTGTTCCACTCGCTGCACATTACTCGTTTTTTCTGCTCATTGAAACTAATTCACTGGAGTATTCCATGATTGCAAACCTTGGTTATGGCGCCTTAGTCATCACATTTCTGGTCGCTCTTTACGGAGTAGGTGCGGCTTTATTTGGCTTGTGGAAGCAAAAACCCGCCTGGGTTGATAGTGCCCGCAACGCCATGTTGCTGACTTTTCCATTGTTGACTTTATCAGCCCTCAGCATTATCTATTTATTGGTCACTGACCATTATGAAGTAGAGTACGTTGCCAGTGTAACCAGCCGTGCGATGCCCATGTATCTGAAAGTGACTGCCCTTTGGGGTGGCCAGGCTGGGTCATTGATTTTCTGGTCGTGGTTAATGTCAGCTTTTGCTTCGGCGGTGACGCTGCGCAGTTGGGATCGTGATCGCGAATTCCTGCCTTGGGTGATCGTAATTTCATTAATTACCCTCGCTTTCTTCTTGATCCTCAGTATTTTCGTTGAGAATCCCTTTATGCGCCTCTGGCAGCTACCCAATGGAGAAATTGCCAAAGAAATGTTCCAGCCGGCAGGTGCAATTCTATTTACCCCGCGAGATGGGCAAGGACTTAATCCACTGCTGCGCCACCCTGGAATGATCATCCATCCCCCGATGCTTTATCTCGGATTTGTTGCCTTTGTGATCCCCTATGCATTTGCGATGGCCGCGTTGATAACCGGTCGTACCGATGACCGTTGGATCCGTCTGACCCGCCGTTGGACGCTGTGGGCCTGGCTGTTCCTCTCACTCGGGTTGGTACTCGGTGGCCGCTGGGCCTACGATGTCCTTGGCTGGGGTGGATATTGGGGTTGGGACCCGGTCGAAATCGCGGCTTTCATGCCCTGGTTGACCGGTACCGCATTTTTGCACTCGGTAATGATCCAGGAAAAGCGCGGCATGTTTAAACAGTGGAATATGGTGCTCATCATCCTGACCTATGACCTGGTAATCTTCGGTACCTTCTTGACCCGTTCGGGTGTACTCTCCTCGGTGCACGCATTTGCGCAGAGCGCGATCGGGCCGCTGTTCTTTGGCTTTATCGGAATAACTTTTGTGGCTTCCTTGGGCCTCCTGCTCCATCGCTGGAGTGATCTCAAAGCAGAGACTCAATTAAATTCCCTGTTATCGCGTGAATCCCTATTCTTGCTCAATAATTTACTCTTCATGGGAATCCTGGTAGTTTGTTTCTGGGGTGTGATCTTCCCCCTAATTTCCGAATTGTTTACTGGACAAAAGGTTACGGTTGGTCCGCCATTTTATGAGCGTGCTAATGGCCCTTTGATGGCTGGATTACTTTTGCTCATGGCCATCGCCCCGTTATCCAGTTGGGGAATTGCTTCTGTCAAAACCCTGCGCAAATTGATTTGGCGGCCGGTAGTTGTGGCTGTTGCAGTTGTACTGGTAACATTTGTAGCAGGCATCCGCAATCCGTTGGCATTACTTGGAATTTTCTTGGCATCGTTGGTTTTTTTCGTCACGGTTTACGAATATGCCCGCGGCGTGTGGGCGCGTTCCAAGCGTGATGGAAATGGATTGCTGAGCGCCTTTGCCGTTTTGACTGCTCGCAACCGCCGCCGTTATGGTGGTTATATCATTCACATTGGTGTGGTGATGATGGCGATTGGCATCATTGGTATCGAGATGTTCCAAACTGAAACTCAGGGTACCGTTCCACAAGGCGGTCAAATTGAACTTGGCCCGTATACGATGACTTATGAATCGCTGGCCGTTTTCGATGCCCCTGATGGACGAAATGTGGCCCGCGCCGTTATCGGGATAGAGAAAGATGGAAAACCTGTCGGCGAACTTTACCCCCGCCGTGATTTTTACTATGACTCGCAGCAACCCATGACCATCCCCGGCGTGCGGAGCACGGTTGAAGATGATTTCTATATCCTGCTCGTGGATTGGCTACCGATCTCGTCGGAAGGTGCCACCTTCAAGATTTATCATAACCCCCTGGTCAACTGGATGTGGTGGGGGGCTTGGGTGTTCGTGATCGGTACTTTGGTGGCTGCCTGGCCTGATAAAGATCCCGAAACCGCCAAAGTGCGTGCCAGCCGACGAAAGTTCAGTGCCAGCGCGGCAGATTAGGATCAAATACCTAATCAGATCAAGCATCCTGAACCTGTTGAAGGATGCGACTCACTCGAATGATCACAACCACTAGTACTTATCACCACAGGTGTAAGTATCGAAAGTCTCAGTGTACTGAGTAAATACCAGGAATTTGAATATGATAGCGGTAACAAATCATAAATTACGGATTACGTTTTACGTTTTGCTGCTGGTTGCACTGATCAGTTCTTTGCCGTTGGCTGTTGTCTCTGCGCAAGAAACAGATCCCAATTTTCCGACCGACGATGATGTCAACGCGATTGCCAAGCAGCTCTACTGTCCGGTCTGCGAAAACGTACCTTTGGATGTTTGCGGCACCCAGGCTTGTGCCCAGTGGCGGGAGTTGATCCGCGAAAAGCTAGTCGAAGGTTGGACAGAAGCTGAGATCAAAGAGTATTTCTCCAACCAGTACGGTGACCGCGTACTTTCAGAACCGCCAGCCCGCGGCCTCAATTGGCTGGTTTATGTCATCCCTCCTTTGATTTTCTTTACGGGTGCTTTTTTCTTATATCGGGGTTTTAAAACCTGGAAACACCTTGGTGACGATGAAGTTGAAGAATCTGAAACAAAAATTGAGCCTGAAATCGAAGATGAATACATGGCTCGTTTAGAAGAAGAATTGAAAAATAAGTAGTGCGTGGAGAAAACTTTGTTGAGGGTAACCACCTTCTATTCACAGCTCATGCCTCTCAACTCACCGGAGTAAAAATGGTAGAAGACCAAAATTTAATTGAAAAAGACCAGGATCAATCTGAAGAGAAAACTGGTCCCAAATGGGGCCGCATCTTAGCCTGGGTTGGCTTGTTTGCCCTCCTGCTGTTGGTCGGTCTGGGATTAATGAAAGCCCGTCGTCCGATCGTGGAGGTGGGTGCCCCGGTTCCGGATTTTGTGCTGACCACTTTTGATGATCAGGAAATTAGATCTGAAGACCTGAAAGGCAAAGTGGTTGTCCTCAATTTTTGGGCCTCCTGGTGCAAACCGTGCGAACAAGAAGCCGCCGACTTAGAAACTGCCTGGCAATATTACCAGCCCCGGGGTGATGTAGTTTTCCTTGGCTTGGCCTGGACGGATACGCCCACAGAATCTGCAAAATATTTGAATAAATTTTAATATCAGCTACCCCAATGGCCCTGATTTAGGAACCCGCATCTCCCAGGCATTTAACCGTAATATGGGTGTGCCTGAAACCTATATCATCGATCAAGAAGGCAACTTGCACTATATTAAAATCGGCCCCTTCATGTCATTGCAGCAGATCAGCGCAGTTATCGATCCTTTGCTCCCCTGACACTCTAATACCTGACATCTGATACCCCTATGGACATTGGCTCAATTTTTCTCATCCTCGCAGTTCTGGTTCCGGTAGTGTTGTATATTGCCCGCCCCCTGATGGAGCGCAGCGCCACTGTCGTAACCGTCAAAGAACATGATTACTCTGCCCTCTTGGCTGAGCGTGACCGCATCCTCAATGCCTTACAAGAATTAGATTTCGACCATACTCTGGGTAAAATCCCTGACGAAGAATACCCAGCCCAACGTGCCAACCTGATGCGCAGCGGCGCTGAAATTTTGCGTCAGATTGATGAATACGAGGGTGTTTCTGCCGAACCTATTCCTCCAGAAGATGATCGCATCGAAGCTGCAATTGCATCACGCAGAGCTCATCTGTCCCCAGCCGACCCGGATGATGAACTCGAAGCCTTAATCGCAAAACGACGACGTTCGCAAAAAGAAAACGACCAGCCCAAAACTGGCGGCTTTTGCCCTCAATGCGGCAATTGTGTTCAGGAAATCGACCGTTTCTGCCCCAAATGCGGCGAACCCCTGGCCTGAAACAGAGCAAAGACCGACGGTGGACGACCGATGATTATCATAACTCCATTGATCACTGATAACTGAAATTACATATGCCCCCAAAATACTTGATCCGCTTCCTCACCCTTATCCTTTTGCTTTTCAGCCTCACTGCCTGTATGTCGCTGGCGGAAGATATCACCCCACCGCCAGGTTACCAGGTTCCTACTGCTGTACAAAGCACGCCCACTTCTCCAGCTCCAATTTATCCCATGCTGCCACCCGATCCCGGTCGCGGCGAACCCATTTACGCTGAAAAATGCGCCCCCTGTCACGGTGACGCCGGTCTGGGAAATGGTCCTGATGCGAGCGAACTCCCCAATCCTGTTGCGCCTTTGGGTGACCCCAATTTTGCCCGTCAGGCTGCCCCCGCGGATTGGTACTTAATGGTCAGTAATGGTAATTTGCAAAAATTCATGCCGCCTTTCAACAGCTTATCTGTACCAGAACGTTGGGATGTGATAGCTTACGCGTATACACTCAGTTCCACACCAGCAGAGGTGACACACGGTCAGGAACTGTATGCTGAAAATTGTGCTTCCTGCCACGGTGAGCGCGGCGAAGGGGATGGTCCCGAAGCTGGCAGCCTGAGTGTTTCCCCAGTTAATTTCACCGATCAAGAGTTCATGGGCACTCGTTCGGCTGCTGATTTATTTATGTCGATTACGGATGGGTTGGGTGAAATGCACTCGTATGCAGATTTGGACGAGGATGATCGCTGGGCTTTGACTTCGTTCTTGCGAACGTTGACCTTTGCCGAAGCGACCCCAGAGCCCACCTTGGAGAGCGACCTCCCTGAAACTCCTGAGGGTGAGGAAATCTCGGAAATTGCGGCAACCTCTCAAGATGAAGCGTCCGAAACACCCGCCGTCGGTGAAGCCGATTCCCAGGTAGGGACTGTTACCATTGAAATGGTACCTGTTTCTGGAGGTTCGCTGCCCTCCGGCATTGAAGTGATCCTGTATGGTTTCGAAGATATGGCTCAAGTCTATTCAGCGACCTTGACGCTCTCCGAAGCCGGAGTTGCCACTGCCGAAGATGTTCCTTTGAAAGCTGAGCAAGTATTTTTTGCGACCACCGATCACGAAGGTGTAGTATATGGTTCTGATATAGCCCGGGTGGATATGGGAACACCTTTGATAAACTTGGCGATCCCCTACTATGAACCAACCACCGATTTGTCAATTATCAAGGCTGAACGTCTTCACATTTTCTTCGATTTTGTGAGTGAAGACTCCATTCAAGTTTTTGTGCTTTATATCTTCTCAAATACATCGGATAAAGTGCTGGCTGCCGAGAGCAACGATTCTCCAATTTTGGTTTTCCCGCTGCCCGAAGGGGCAACCAATTTGCAGCGTGATACCGGCATGGAGTTTCAAGATGTGGATACGGCCAATGGGTTTGGATTGTTGACTGTGTATCCCTCAGCCGAACAATATCAAATTCTGTATTCCTTTGAAATGCCTTACGATAAAAATAAAACCGATTTTGACTTACCCATTGCATTGGACACTTCGGCTGTGATTGTAATGATGCCAGAGAATGGGGTTGAACTTGAAAGTAACCTGCTTATCGATGCCGGGATGCGGGATATCGAGGGTGTTTCCTACAGCTTGTTTAATGGTAGCAATTTGCAAGCTGGTGAACTTTTAGACTTAGATGTTTCTGGGAAGCCAAAGGCACCCGCCGTAGCAGATGGAAATAGCACGGGTTTGGATACATCCACTGGATTGGTAATCGGCTTGGCAGCCTTCGGAGTTGTTTTGATCGGTTCTGGCGTATATATTTGGCTGCGTAACCGCGCTAAGGATGATCTGGAAGAAACTGGGTTGGATGATCCCGATGATGAAATTATTACGGATCACCCTAAAAATGAGAACGCCGAAGATCTGATAGATGCCATCATCACACTGGATGATCTTTACCAGAAAGGTGATATCCCCGAAAATGCCTATCTTGAACGACGTGCAGAGCTGAAAGAAAGGTTGCGGAAATTGGTGGATTGATTTCCTAATTGCGGATTGAATATGATTACCGTCAAAAAACTCATTAAGCGCTTTGGCCCCAAGGTAGTATTGCGCGGCCTGGATTTTGAAGTTGAATTTGGGGAGTTTGTGGCACTCCTGGGGCCGAATGGTGCTGGGAAAACCACCTTTTTGCGGATCTTATCTTCACTTTCGCGTCCCGTGATGGGAACGGTCAATATTGCTGGATATCAATTACCAAATCAAGCTGCGGCGGTGCGCCGTCGTTTGGGCGTGGTTTCACATTTACCCCTGCTTTATGGGGACCTAACTGCCGAAGAGAACCTGCGCTTCTATGGACGGATGTATGGTATTGCAGAAATGGAAGGCCGCATCACTGAAGTGCTCGAAATGGTCGGGTTGGCCCCACGCCGCCGCGATTTAGTGCGGACTTTTTCGCGTGGTATGCAGCAGCGTCTGGCAATTGGACGGGCAGTGCTGCACGATCCCGAAGTAATGCTTTTTGACGAGCCCCACACTGGACTCGATCAAGATGCCTGTGAAATGCTCGATACTGTTCTGCGTGAGGTGGCTGCTCGGGGGCGCACAGTGGTGATGACCTCCCATGATTTAGCGCGTACCGCGGATTTAGCATCGCGCTTTGATGTGCTCTCTAAAGGTAAAATCGTGGCTTCAGCCCGACGGGATGAACTTGAGCAAGATCAAATTTTAACATTTTACCGGCAGGCATTGCAAAGTACGGGGGGTATAAAATGAAAGGGAATCTGATCAGAGCTACTTTCGCGATCGTGCGTAAAGACTTGGCGGCTGAGTGGCGCAGTCGAGAACTGTTCACCAGTATGCTGATTTTTTCTTTACTGGTGATTTTGATTTTCAATTTTGCTTTGGAGTTAGACCCAAGGACTCGGACCAATGTAACCGCGGGTGTGTTGTGGGTGACCTTTACCTTTGCTGGAACGCTCGGCCTGAACCGCTCGATGGCGGTCGAGAAAGACCGCGGCTGCATGGATGGTTTGCTGCTTGCTCCGGTCGACCGGTCAGCGATTTACTTTGGTAAGGCAATCAGCAATTTGGTCTTCATGCTGGTGGTTGAAGTGATTGTCTTGCCGGTTTACAGTGTGCTGTATAATGTCAATTTGTTTCAGCCGGGACTTTTGGTCGTAATCCTTTTAGGGTCTGTCGGTTATGTGGCTGTGGGCACCTTACTCTCAGCTATGGCAGTGCAGACACGTACCAGGGATGTGCTGCTCCCTATATTATTATTCCCCCTCGTGATCCCAGTAGTGATTGCGGCTGTCAAAGCCAGCGGCGGAATTTTGCAGGGTTTAGAATTATCTGAAATTCAAACCTGGATCAATCTTTTATTAGTTTACGATGTAATCTTTATCGCGATTTCGTTTATGTTTTTCGAGTATGTAGTCGAAGAATAACCTTTGAACAGATAAGCAAGCATGCCCACTTGTAACCCTGCACTCTAAGAAAAATTATGGAGGAACGTTTTATGGAGCCTAAGCCAAAAGCCCTAACCATCCTGGATATTGTTTCGGTGATCTTGTTTCTTGCCGCAGTTTATATGGCGCTTGTTTTTACACCACTCGAGGCTGTGATGGGCTGGGTCCAAAAAGTTTTTTATTTCCATGTGGCCACTGCCTGGGTCGGCATGATGGGATTTATGGTGGCTGGGATAGCGGGAATCATCTATTTGTGGAAGAAAGATCTCAAATGGGATATTGTTGAAGTTGCCGCTGTGGAGATCAGCCTGGTATTTTTCGGTATCACCATAGTCATGGGGTCCATTTGGGCGCGGCCAATTTGGAATACCTGGTGGACTTGGGATCCTCGCCTGACGACGGCCGCGATCACCATGCTGGTTTACGCTGCTTATATGATGCTGCGCCAGGGGATTGAAGACCCCGAGCGCCGTGCTCGCTTTGGGGCTGTATACACCATTTTAGGATTTGTTGCCGTCCCGATAACGTTCATCTCGATCCGCTTGCTGCGCACGATCCATCCCGTGGTAATTGGAAGTGATGCTGGTAGTGGAGATGGTAGTTTTGCAATGACCGGCGATATGCGTACAACCTTCTTCTTTAGTCTATTTGTTTTCACGGTCTTGTTTATTGATTTTTTGTGGCACCGCATCCGAATGGGTCGGTTGACCGCCAGGGTTGAAGAGCTACGTTTGAAAGTATCAGCGTAGCTTTTAACGCCAAGGTGCAAAGATGAAAAGCGCGAAAAAATATATTAAATTGCGGCTTTGCTCCTTAGTGACCTTGCGTTGAAATTTTTGGAGAGAATATAATGGATTTATTATCAATTTTGATGGAGCCTATAGATACCTGGAATTATTTTCTTATGGGTTACGCAATTTGTTTTGGCGTAATGGGATTATACGTAGCCAGTTATTTTGTGCGTTTTCGTAATCTCGATCGCGAATTAGCTCTGTTGGAAGAAATTGAGAGCGAAAACGAAGGATAGTATTTACAAATTTCTAGAACAATAAACTCCCCAGGTAAAGGTGATCTGGGGAGTTCTTGTTTAGTGGTGCAGGGAGTTAACCCATAATCCCAAAAGCGTGATTTTTTTAAATCATCTGATTTCAAGATTTTGCATCTCTTGTAACAAGTTTACTGCGTTTCAAGTAAGCCTCTCTGGTGATGTGCACATCTTCTAAAAAGATGGGTAATTCTTCAAGGCGCAGTGCTTGGGGGCCATCGACTAAGGCTTTAGAAGGGGCTGGGTGGAAATCGACCAGCACCATATTGGCACCCGCGATGATTCCCTGGGCAGTAGTATGAAATATTTCTAATAAACCATCAGGGGCTTTCTCACGGCTTCCAACCGAGTGGGAGGGATCGATGCATACCGGCATACGCGTCAATCTCTTGACTACTGGAACATGCGAAAAATCCACAAAATTTCTATGGGGTTTGCTGAGTTCTGTTTTCATTCCTCTTAGACAAAAAATCACATTTGCGTTCCCCTCGGTTGCCAAATATTCGGCCGCGTTAACGATTCGCTCAATGTGATGCCAAACCCACGTTTCAATAATACTGGGAATTCTTGCTGGCGGCCGATCGTTTTCAATAATTCAAAATTTTGGATATTGCGAGTTCCAATTTGTAAAATTACCCCAGTTGGTCGACCAGTTTGTTCGAGACAATCGCCGATTTCCTCGATTTGCCTTTCATGGGTTACTTCCATTGCAATTACTTTAATATCGTATTTACCGGCTAATTCAAAAACAAATGGCAAGCAGCTTTTGCCATGCCCTTGAAAAGAATAGGGATTGGTCCGCGGTTTGTAAGCGCCCATCCGGGTGCAAGTTTGCCCATTTCTTTGGAGGGCTTTCATCATCAATTCAGTGTGTTCTTTTGAATCCACTGCGCATAGCCCCGCAAATATATTTAGGTTATCCTGGCTGAAGTGTACCCCGTTATAGTCAAATCCGACCGCGCGCTTACTGTCATGGTGGCGGCCTAGAATTCTATAGCCCTCTGATATTTTGATGACACGGTCAACCGCAGGCAGCGCTAAAATCTGATCCCGATCGATCCTGGATGTATCGCCAATAAGGTAGATTTCAGTGAGCTGCTGCTGTTCTCCGGAAATAATATGTGTTTTCAATTGTACATCTGGTAGATTTTCTAAATATTTCCAGGTTTTCTTGAATTGTTTTGAGTTCTCATCTGTGTTTGGACGAAGAATTACTAACATTAACAAACTCCATTAATAGGCTTACAAAATTATCGCCCCATTAAATCACAGAATATTATTTTTCTTGTGAATAACTTGTAAAAAGCTGATCCTCATTGCAGTAATAATCTTCAATATTCACTTATCCAAACATTCCTAAATGGAAAGATATCCTAATGATATTTCCCGATCTGTGCTCTCCAATTGAATTACTCTTCTGATATAATCCATTCTTGTGCTTTTTGGCACAAATCAACCTGAGAATGTCGTATTTCTCTGGATGATTTAGATAGATAATAGAAATCCGCAAGTGGAAAGCATCACTGCATATACTCCGAGGCCATTTTCCATAAATCCCCTAACTCGCGCTAATTGAAAATTGTTTTCAGCAATATATTATTCCGCGGCATGTTACCGCGCTGTATTTTGGAGGTGAATCCGTACCCAAATATAGCAAACATCCACAAATCGCAATAATAAAAATATTCATTGAGGAGAAGATAATGCTTCACGAACCAGCAAACACCCCCCAAGAAGAAGACCACGCCGTGGCTTATAAAACCAGGCTGGGGGTTCAGATGTTTATTATTTATGCCCTGGTCTATGCCGGGTTTGTCCTGATCAATATTATCAAACCTGTGCTCATGGAAAAAACGATTGTTTTCGGCTTGAATCTGGCAGTTGTATACGGTTTTGGCCTGATCATCCTTTCCCTGGTCATGGCGCTGATCTATAACGTTCTTTGTGTCCGCAAAGAAAAAGCCCTCAATGCGGTAGAAAATCAAGGGGAGGCGAACTAATCATGGATATCTTGCCTGTTGTGCTCTTTTTATTTTTTGTTGGTTTGGTACTGGGGCTAAGTTTCTATTTTGCCCGCAAGGCCAAAACATCCAGCGGCTATTTTGCGGCTGGTGGTTCGATCCACTGGGCAGTGAATGGGATCGCTTTCGCGGGCGATTATCTCTCTGCCGCCTCCTTCCTGGGGATTGCGGGGATGATCGCCACCCTGGGCTATGACGGTTTCCTGTACTCGATTGGTTATCTGGCTGGATGGGTGGTGGCCCTCTTTGTGGTTTCTGAACCCATGAAGCGCCTCGGGAAATACACCTTTGCTGATGCCTTAGATGCCAAGTTCAACTCGCGCGGCCTGCGGCTGGCTGCCGCCATCAGCACTTTGGTGGTCTCGCTGTTTTACCTGATCCCGCAGATGGTTGGCGCCGGGGTGTTAGTAACCCCGCTTTTGGGTTTGCCGCATGCAGCAGGCGTTGTCATGGTAGGCGCAATTGTAATCACCATCGTCGCCACTGCGGGGATGACTTCGACCACTTATGTGCAATTTCTCAAGGGTGGTCTGTTGATCATCTTCTCATCCATTTTGGTGGGTGTGGTCTTGGTCCGCGGCATTTCGACTACCCCGGATCAAGGTGGCGCAGTTCCTTTCCACGAGTTTCAAACGCTGACGGCCGAGGTGCAGGGAGATCAATTAGCCATTCAAGAGGGCGATTATCAATTTGTCAGCGAGTATGACGCTAACGGAACCGCTCTGGTTTCGCTCTCTAATGCTGTGGGTCAAATCAGTTGGTGGAAAGTTGAAGCCAGCGAAGATGGTGTTGTGACCCTGCAAGGTGCACAATTTGTGGCTGTCAAAACCGACGGCAGCGAGTGGATCAACGGTGCACCCGCCTCAGACGACAATACCCTTATCCCGGTGGGTAACTTAAGCAAAATCGCGGGCAAGACGGGACCCGAAGCCGAGACCGGCAGCTTAGGTATCTTTGAATTCCTGGCAGTGATCGGCTCCGAAGATAGCACGATCCAAATGTGGAAGAAAGCAACCTTCACCGAGAATGGCGAAAGCCTGACGGTCTACTATCCCATGGAGATGAGCGGCAACCAGTTTATGCGCCCGGGTCTGAAATTCAAAGTGGAAGGCAGCTTTGTCGATAAGATCGATTTCGTCTCCCTGATGCTGGCACTTTTCTTTGGAACAGCAGCCCTCCCCCATGTGCTGATCCGTTACTACACGGTCCCTGATCCGGCCGCGGCGCGTAAATCCACCATTGTGGCGATTGCGGCCATCGGATTCTTCTATATCCTGACGCTTTACATGGGGCTGGGCGCGATGGTCAATGGGGTGCTAAACCCGGCGGATGGGAATATGTCGGCGCCTCTGTTGGCGAAATCGTTTGGCATTTTCCTGTTTGCGGTGATCTCGGCGATTGCTTTTGCCACCGTTTTGGGTACTGTCAGCGGTTTGATTGTGGCAGCCTCCGGCGCAGTGGCGCACGACTTTATGGATATGTTCCTGAAGATCAAGATGACGGACAACCAGAAGGTACTCGCGGGCAAAATTACGGCGGTTGTGGTGGGCATCATTGCCATCTTATTGGGCATCATCTTCGAGGGGATGAACGTTTCCTTCCTGGTCGGCTGGGCCTTTGCAGTCGCGGCCTCGGCCAATCTACCTGCCATCATGATGGTGTTGTTCTGGAAGAAGACCACCTCCCAAGGTGTGATCGCCTCTGTGTTTGCGGGCATCGTCGCGGCCCTGGGCATCATCCTGCTCTCCCCCGATATGTACACCCGTTATGGATTGGCCCCGGCCAGTGCCCCGTTCAGCTTCAGTCAGCCCGGTTTGTTCTCGATCCCGATCAGCTTCATCGTGTTGATCGTGGTTTCGCTTGCGACCCAAAAACGCAAGTTAGAAACGGCGGTGGCAGCCAGCTCAGCAGATTGATTTCTCGAAGAATAAATGATTAATGAAGAGCAAAAAGACTTGGTTTTTACCAGGTTTTTTTGCTTTAAAGGGATTAGAATTGAAAAATTTCTTTGCATGGTAATTTGCGATCAAACAAACTATGGAAGCCCAAATTTCTTCATCAGTATTCGGGACTCGTCAGCGCAATCTAATGAATTGTGAAAAAGGGGTAATCATTGTAAATACAATTCTTCTTCAGCCAAACCCATAAACTGTTAGGCATAAGTGCGAAACTGCGGAGTACACCATAAGATGGAGGTTTGCCTTGTCCAAAAAACGCGCAGTTTTTCACTTCAGGATATGTCGATTTACCTGAAATTCAAGGTGGGCAGCGTTGCAGCGTGCTGGTCAAGAGCACTTGCGTCTCCCTAAGATATGACATTTTATCCGCTGGATGTGTGATCAGAATACTCCTGCAGGAATACATCGAAATCTAAATCACCAGGCGAATGTCCATATCCTGACAATATCGTAGCTGCTTCGCCTCGGTGCTGAGTTCCGTGAATGACAACATGCATAATTATCTGCCATACCTTGGCTCCATTTTGGGAGTCTCCGCCATAGTTACGATTTAAGCGTGTTGTGCTCAGACTGGTCACATAATCTAACCAGGCAGTTCGCTCGATTTCCCAGCGAGAATTCAATGCCTGCACATTCTCGAAATCGGACGCTTCGAGAATGGTATTGGGTTCTTGTCCTTGCAGGATTGCCCGCCAGCCGAACTCTAAATCCAATATATGTACTAAAATCCCGCGCAAACTGCCCCAACCCGGATCAATCGTTCCTTTGCGTGTAAATTCATCCGATTCAAGATAAATGCATTCAGCGAGAAGGCGTTTATTGGCCCAGAAGTTGAACTCAATCAGCATGGTGATATTGCTTTTATTCATAACTTGCAACTCTCTTTCAATACGGATGTTGCTGGCTAATTCATTTTCGTAATTTGCTGACCGAAATGTTTACGGCGAATGTTCTTTTCGGGGCATTAACCTTGAGACTTGAGAGCGTGTTACGCTTTAGCTCTTTCCATAATCTGTGAGAGAACTTGCATAGCCTGGTCTGCTTTTACTATGGGGACAAAAAGATGATCGTGGTAGTAAGCCGAGATGGCGTTGACGCTGATGCCCGCGGCGGCCAGCTTTTCGGTGATCACAGCCAGAAAGCCTACGGCTTCCAGGCTGGAATGGACAGTCAATGTGATCAGGCGGGAAGGGAATGCGGTTTCTAAATGAGCGGCGAGAGCGGTCTCTTTCTCAAGTATCAATGTGATCCCTTCGGGTTCGCGGAACCAACCCCAAATTTCAGTTTGAATTTCGTTAAAATCGACCAGAGAAACTGTAGCGAAGACAAATTCTCCAGGCTGCAATTCTGGCTTCATCGAGGCTAATAATTTTTTCAAATTGGTTTCTGCACCCATTCCCATCATCCTCCTGCCCGAATCGCTTTTTGAAGCATCGCGGCGATCCCCGGCATCGAATATGTATCCTGCAGAAATTGTGGATCAATCCAGTTCAATCGCCGCTGGCTATCGAATACTTTTTTGGGGAGTTTACCTTGCCATTGACGTATCATGTAAACATAGAATAACCAATTTGCGGCATCGAACCAAATTTCACCAACGAACTCAAAATAAGTGGGAATGACCTGAAGTTCTTCCCGGGTTTCTCTCAAAAGAGCGCCAATTTTGTAATCGATTTCCTGGCGGTCTGAAGGGTCAACCTTGCCACCGGGAATACTGTATTTAACAGTTTCTTTCCACTGGCGCCACTCGCACAGAACCAGTCCATTTTTGATAAATGCAAAGAGTACACTCTCGCCGTAATATTGATTTGATGCTATCATTTTTTCTAATAATCAACCTTATGTTATCATCGTTTTGGTTCTGTGCTGAACTAACAAACATAATTGTAGATTCTAAGAATAACGGTTTTGGTTTCGCTATGCTGAAGACTTTGTGCGCCACGAAGCACGCTACCAACACGGTAGAAAAAAAATACCTGCCGCCGGTCGTGGGGCGGTAAGCCTATCTCCCTAGTCTGTGGGCGGAGCAACCCACAGATGAGGGCTCGCCGGGAGCAACAACGGGCTCGACCGGGGTAGTCGCAAACCTCTGATAGGGCTCCAGGCTGAGGACGGACAAGGTTAGCCAGATAAGGCAAAGTTGTGGCCTCTATACCGCGAAGATAGCGAAAGCGACTGAAACGCTATCAGGGTTCAGCATCTGGGAAAGAAATCGCCCAGTGAAGGTTGCACAGTTCGGCCAGGTTCAATCCCTACGACAACAGGAGCGAACCCTGAACCCGAAGGTGCTGCTGCACCAAAGGGGTCTGACAACAACCTAAATTCGTCTGCTTGAGGTTGGTAGTATGAACGTGGGAACGGCGGTAACCCTGCCTCCCCGCTTGTGAGCGGTGGCTGACCTCGCTTCAGGTGAACGGGAACAGCCGGACAGAGGCTCCGTAGTAGTTGCGGGAGTAACGCCCCGCCGAGGAGACGGTAACGCCGCTTACAGGGCGAAGGGAGCCAGTTCGACAGCAACTCTGAAGGAGTAAAGGTTAGTCGTGGATACGACACAAGTCCCAAAAATCCAAGAAGAGCTTGCGCAATGTATGCTGGCAGAACCAAAAGCCAGACACAAGCGCCTTTATCGGCTTGTTTGCGATGCGGGCTGGTTACGTGCAGCCCTGGATGCAGTCCTCTCAAATAAGGGCAGCAATACCCCAGGGATTGATGGTGTGACCAAAAGACACATTGACAACAGGAAGGACGGACGAAACCAACTGGTACAACAAATCCGTGAGGAGTTGATGGCCAATGGGTATCGCCCCCAACCGGTCAAACGTGTCTATGTGCCCAAAGCAAACGGGAAAAGAAGGCCCTTGGGGATCGCCACGATCCAAGACCGGATGGTACAGGCCAGTGTAAAGATGGTTCTGGAACCCATCTATGAGAGCGTTTTTCATCCCTTCTCGTGGGGATTTCGTCCCCTACGATCTACCCACCATGCCCTGAGTGCCTTACGGCGAGGTCCATGTGATCCTAGAATGGGCTTCAAGTGGGTGATCGAAGGCGATATCGCTGCCTGTTTCGCTGAAATCGACCCTCGCCTGCTCCGTCACTTCCTCAAAAAGCGGATACAAGACCGCAAGCTACTCGATCTTATTACCCGGATGCTGCGCTGCGGCGTATGGGAAGAAGGTCAGGTCAGCTACCCGCAAAGAGGAACCGTACAAGGGGCGGTGGTCAGTCCATTACTTGCCAATGTCTTTCTACACGAATTCGATGAGTGGTATCTACGCACCTATCGTAATCGGCCGGAATGGTCTCATCTGAAATCGAGGCAGTACCGTCGACAGAAAGAGATTGGGGGCACCCTCATGCTGACCCGCTACGCCGATGATTGGGTCGCGGTTTGGAATGGCAGCCGAGAACGGGCCGAAGAAATCAAGGCCGAAATCAAAGCCTTCCTAGCCGATGAACTCAAGTTGAGGCTCTCGGAAGAAAAGACCTTTATCACTCACATCGACGATGGGTTTGACTTCCTGGGAGACCGCATAGAGGGCGGCAAACGCTGGTCTGATGGACAATGGTGTCTCTTCTCCCGTGTTTCTCAGAAGGCCATTCGGCGCTTCCGGGATGCGGTCAAGGCGATCACCCGCAACACCTTCACCGATGAAGTCGCTGCCTTCACGGCGCTCTCCGGTCTGCTCCGGGGATGGGGCAATTACTATGCCTACGCTGCTGAAAGCCGGTTGATGGATAGCCTGGATGTCTTCGTCTACGATCAAATGTGGAAATATTGTCGCCGCAAAAATGGCAAGGTGGGTGCGCAACGGGTCTACCGCAAATACACCCTACCCCGTCACTTGCGCAAAACGGGATATTTCCAGTTAGGTCTGGCTGTCGGCAACACGGCTGTCCGTGTCCCTCGTCTCAGCAGCATCCCCCGCAAAGCCCTACGGCTATCCTATCCACCCCATCCATACCTCCTGAACGGACGAGATTATGTACTGCCCTATTCGGGCGGAACCGATGAGCTTTGGTGGGATCAGCATGTGTGGGCCGGACAGGAAGGTGGCAGAATAGGTCAAAGACGCCTGGCATTGGAAGTTCTCGCCAGAGATACAACCTGCCGGATATGTGGACAACAGCCAGCAACAGTGGCGCACCATGACCCGGCCTGGCATGTCACCAAGAAACATGCCCCGGAAAAGGTGGTGGGGGTTTGTTCTGCATGTCATCAGGGGAGCTTGCATCACGTTGCTAAGTCGAATGGAGAGCCCGGTGAATTCAAAGGTTCACGCCGGGTTCGGGCCAGTGGATGAGGGTCAGCACCGCCGGGAAACCGGCGGCAAGCGCCTCATCCGACTGGCATGTAATTAGGAGAAACGTTGATGCCCATCCGTGAGATCCAACTCCTTGGTGATTTAATCCCTCTTGGTGAAATGTTGATGGATACATTTAAGTATCCCGAGAACCCGGAATGGAGTGTGCAGTCTGATGAACAAGAAGATTTGGCAGAAACGGTTAAGAACCTGGCTCGACTCTGGCCTATTATTCGCTTTGGATAATTATTTTCAGCTGCTTTGCGAGATTTGCTGCGTGGCTGCGTTTGGGAAGAAGATGAAAAAATCGTGGGTTGTACTTTGGTTCAGCGGCGCGGCTCAACCAATGTGTGGATTGTAGGAACTGTCGGGGTGCTGCCCGAATATCCCCACCGTGGATTAGCCCGTAAACGGATTGAACGCGGCATCCAGATCCTCCGTGAGCAAGGTGGGGAAAAAGCCATCCTGGATGTAATTGACGGCAATTTGCCGGCCGCAAACTTTATGAGAGTTCTCGGGTTTGAACATTACTCTGGAAATATCGAAATGCAAATACGCCCGGATAGAGTTTTCCACGATCCACTAGTGTCACCTCGTTATCAAGTGGTTCCATTGAACTGTTTTGACTGGCAACCGCGCTTTGATCTCGAAAAACGCATTGCACCAGAAAACTTACAAAAATTCGAACCTGTCGAAGAAAGGCGCTACCGTCACTCACCTGCCATGCGCATTTCATCCCACCTGTAAGTTGTGCCGGTTTTTGGCTATTTCCCCATCGTCAAGCAGCTTCGTAGGCTTTTTTGAGCCAATTAAATAATTCGGCATTTACTTCCGCTGGATCTGTTATGCGGACGCGGTGGCTGCACATCGAATTGAAACTCCCCGAGGCTTCCAGCCGCCCTTCGGGTTCGAATCCTTTCAAAATAATCCCTACATCTACGCGGGTCTTTGTGGATGGTTGGATCAAGCCAAATTGCTTGCTCCGCCGCAAGCTGACATAAGCTTTCTTAGGCGCGATTTCCACATCATCCCCGAAATCACTGACAGCCGAAACAATCGCCTCATATATCGGTCGCAATTCGGACTTCGCTCCAGAATACTGGTTATCTACTAATTCCACGGGGCTTGGCGGAGTCTCTGTCAACTGGTTGCCGGACTTTCAAGGCTACGAAGTTAGCATAGCCGTGGGTGAAACCATGTTCAGTTTTCAAGAATTTAATGATTTCATTATGTTTCGTGATCCCCTCTTTTTTTATCACCTCAATCCAGACACCTAAAGGTTGGCCGGTTTTCTCGGCAACATTGGCCGTCATTTTGGCTTCCATTTCATCTACTTGCATTTCGAATCTCCTTTCAATTTTGGAGATTCGATATTTATACTATAATTTCGCCCTTTTAAGTCAAAATAACAAATATCATCGAAGTGCGTAACTCCTAAATTTGAAAGGATGCACCAAATCCAGGCGCAAATCTAAAACTCATTGCACCAGATCGTCACCCGGTTGCGTCCAGCATGTTTGGATGCATATAATGCTTGATCGGCCTTACGGATAATTGCATCTGGGTCAGATCCATGGTCTGAGAAAGAAGCCGTACCTGCTGAAATTGTGATTTGGATCGCATGATCTTCATATGGAAATGATATATCGGCAATCAGCTTGCACAGCTCTTCCACACGCTCAAAAACAGAGTGAGGGGTGGAATCCGGTAATAAGATCAAGAATTCTTCGCCACCATAGCGGCAGAGAATATCGGATTCTCGGAAATATTGTCGTAATTGTTGGGCGAGCGCAATCAGACAAACATCACCTGCGTTATGTCCATAGTTGTCATTGACTGATTTGAAATCATCAATATCATCCAAAACAATACTCAGGGATTGAGACTGGCGAGGGGTTTGCGAAAACTCACGGTCGAGAATTTCAACCAGATAGCGGCGATTATAGAGATGGGTCAATGGATCGCGGATTGCTTGCTCGCGTAGGATTGCCTGCAGTTGATTGATCTCTTCCAATTGAACTTCCAGCAGTTGATTTGCTTTCCGCAAAGAGTTCTTCAGTCAGTTTCCGCTGGGTAATATTTTCCTTAATAGCGATAAAATTGATGATTTCTCCCCCAGTATTGCGAACTGGTGCGATCACACTCCACTCCCAATATAACTCACCGTTTTTCTTCTTGTTCAGAAATTCGCCGCGCCAAGTTTCGCCTGCCACAATCCTCTCCCATAGATCACGATATACGAATAGTGGGGTTTGTTCCGATTGAATGATCCGGGGGTTCTGGCCAAGCGCTTCTTCAGAACTGTAGCCGGTCAGTTGTGTGAATTGTGGATTGACGTAGACAATTTCGCCTTCCGGGTTGGTAATCACCACCGTAGCCGGACTCTGTGCAATCGCTTGGGAAAGTTGAAGCAGGTGAAGCTCATTTTGCTTGATGATGGTGATATCGCGGAAGATGACCAATCAGCCCAAAATTTCTCCTCCCCTAGCGCTTATCGGAGAAATTAAAACATCAAAGTAGCGTTTATCTGTGGTGCCAAGCTCTATTTCGGCTTTGGTCACATTTGAGGGGGGAGCTTCCAAAAACGAACAGATGGATGGCAAGCAATTTACTAATTTTCTTCCAACCATCTCGTCTGGCTTGCTTTCTACCATTGCAGCGGCAACCTGGTTGACATCCAGAACCCGGTTTTGATCATCTAATACAATCATGCCATCACGCAAATTATGGACCAGGGTATCCTGGGCTACGGGTGTTAGATCAAGAAAATGCGTTCCATATAGGGTTGTAACTATTAGCAATCCGGAAATGGAAAACATGATTGAGGTCAAATCAACCCCTTGCAAGAAGTCAATTTCCAGTAAATATATGATATTCCAAAAGGCCGGAACTAAACCTGCAAAAGAGATCAGCCTTGCCTGTCTTTTTGCCAGCGAGCTTCCCCTGTGGGTGGCTGGCCACATACCCAACAAGATCAGACCCATGGTTATATAACCAGTTATAACTGTCCAAATAAAGGCGGGTCCATGATGGAAAATAATAACATTATTGCCAAACGGACTGGGCGTAAACTTGCTCCATAACCATCCATGCAGTTCGTTGGTAAACGCCAAAAAAATATTCGAGATTGGAATGAACCACAAGAGCGCTCTCACCCATTTATATTCCAACCATTGTTCATAACCGGCGTAATAAATTGTAAATATTAGGATGAAAATGAGTGCGCTGCTGTAACCCAGGCTTTCAAGTTTAGCGAAAAGCACCTTGATTGGTATCAGAACCGCGGCATAATCAAATGCAGATGCCAGCGTCCAGAGGGTCAACCCGAACACTCCTAATGCAAAATAAAAACCGCCTTTGTTTTTCTGCCTTCGCCAGCTTGTGACCGCGACGAAAAAGTTGATCGCTGAAGTGGTCAGTAATATAATGCTGATTTTGGTAAGTTGAAACATCAATGAAAATTCCTGATGTAAATTAAATTACATATCAAGTTTACACGGAGAGATGCACTATTTTAATCATTTGTACTTCACTGTTCTCAGGTGGGGAACTTAGCTAAGTGGACTTTTGGATACGCCACCTTCTCAAAATGTTTTCGAGTTTCCCCAATCGGAGCAGTCAAATCAAAGCCGATTTTGGTTGTCATCTTGGTGCCTGTTTCTGCGGAGGGATCCAGGCTCGAGCCGGGTTCCTTATCCAGCACCACCATATCACGATCCCCCTGGAAGCGTGTCGCCATCGCCCATTCCACTTGCAGCGGGTCATAAATATTGATATCGGCATCCACTACAAAAACATGCTTGCACGAGCGATGTCCAGCAAAGGCTGCTGCGATCGCCTTTTTACCATCATCATCGTACTGTTTATCAATCTGTACAACTGCGTGCAGCCACGAGCAGCCCCCTGGGTTGACGTTCACGTCCAGGCAGCGCACCACCTCATTGACCGCCTTGAAAATGGTGGGTTCGCGAGGCATCCCCATCAACAGTTTGTGCTCCAGCGAGCCGGGTAGGAGTGCTTGCCAAAGGGCATCTTTGCGGTGGGTAATGGCTTTGACTTCCATCACCGGTTCTTGGCGGATAACATCTTGAGTTTCGGTCAGATCGACAAAGGGGCCTTCGGCGTGTTTTCGGTCTCGATAAATGGTTCCCTCGATGACGAATTCCGCTTCCGCAGGGATCACTAAATCCACGGTTATGGCGCGGGTAAGCCGAAAAGGAGTTTCACCTCCCACCTTGGCGAGGGCTGCCGCGATGGAGAGTTCATCTACACCCAGGGCCACCGATGTTGCCGCCGCGGCCAGAATATCGGGAGAATTACCGATGCACACAGTCACATCGACCTGTCCCAACTCATCTAAGAATTGGCTGAAATGCCGCCCCTTGACCACCCGCACCGCCATCTCTGTCGGTGAAAACTGCATACAGCGGTGAAAATCCATATTTTGTCCGTGCTCAGGATGTTTGGCAATCACCACTCCTGCGGTAATGTAATTGCCCCCGTCACCTGCGAAATGCAGCGGGATGGGCAGCTTGTCAAGATCAGGCTCTAAATGTACCACTTCCTGGCAGGGTGCAACTCCCCCCACTTCTCTTGGGAGAGAGGTTGGAGGTGGTAGAGGTGAGCTAATCGCCTGGGTCAGCGTAGGAATGATCTGTGCGGCCCCAATCCCAAAATAATCCGCAAATTGCGCCTTATTGCAAAAAAAATTCCCAATAACGCGAAATCCAGCTTCTCTGACATTCTCGAACAAAACTGGGTGCGGTTCGAATTGTTTTAGTACAGCCGCAATTTCGTGGACTTTGCTGATGGGTTCAGAGATGGTGATCAGTTCGCCATTTTCTATGAGTTTATGGATGTGTGTACGGAGCGTCATAAATTTTTCCACAAAAAACCTGGCAGATCTTTAAGACCTGCCAGGTTTGGTTTGAATTAGATCATCCCATAACGGTCAAGAGCGGTATCCAGGATCATATTCACCAGATGGGCGTGTCCCACTCCTTCGGCAGCGGCTTCAATTACTAAATCTGAAATCCCTGGGGAGAGGCCAGGGAGCGGGTTAATCTCAAGGATATAGGGCTTCCAATTATCATGCTGATCCAAGCGGAAATCCACACGCGAAACATCCAAGGCCCCGGTCACGCGGGAAGACAGCGGCGGTCAGCCAGTTCAATTCATCCACCATGTCATCCTCCATTGGAGCCGGACAAATATATTCCAACTGATCGGCCAAAGCTACTTTAAGCCGGTTGCTATACACCACATCTGTCCCTTCAAAAGGTTGCAGATTCACTTCCATAGGGGGGAAGAAACGCAGTCCCGCCTGGACACGCGGCGCATCATCTTCTTCAGGCATGCGGCGCGCTACCGGTCCCACCAGATTCCCAACCACGCCGACTGTTACTTCGCGTCCCTCGATGAATTTCTCGACCAGAGCTGGTTGCTGGTAGCGCTCAATAATGCCAGAGAGCTGCTCGCGCAGTTCGTCTTCGTTGCGCACAATTGACTTTGCGGTAATACCCATGCCGGTGCCCTCGCGGCTGGGTTTTACGAACAGAGGGAACTCCAAATCATCCGAAAGTGGTTCATCAACACGTTCAAAATTTTGGAAAGCCGGGGTGGGTAGATCATGGTAGGTGAGCACGCGCTTGGTCATGGGTTTGTCGAGTGCCAGGGCCAAAGTCAGCACTTTGGAGCCGGTGTACGGGATGCGCATCATTTCAAGCAAAGCGGGCACCTGAGCTTCGCGGGCATCACCGAAGTGACTCTCACTGATATTGAAACAGATGTCAGGTTTAAAAAGTGGCAGCGTGTGGTACAAACTCAAATCACCCTCGAAGAATTCGCAGACATGCCCGCCTGCCCGGATCGCTTCGCTAAGGGCATTAATTGTTTTCTCTGAAGTCGAGGTCGTCCCACTGATCATCAGGCATACCTTCGAATTTGGGGGCGTTGACCTTGAGGTTGGCTAGCAGCGCAACACGAAATTTTTTCACGGAAATATCTCCTTTTCACCGAGAAAAATGAAAGCTCATTTGTATAACAGCACCAGTTTTTGTGTGCCTTCACCAAATGAGCCAGATTAATGGATAGTTCTGTTTTACCACAAAGTTACAAAACATGTTTATGGATTTTTGGGCTGTTTACTCAAAATATTCTCGGGTACAGGAATCTCCTCAGCGGCCTTTTCAAGCATTTCAAACCCCAGTGATACCAGATGTTCGAATTTCTTCATATCAACGGTTTCTTCGTTCTCAATTCTCGCGATAGTTTTATCAATCGAAGCCCGCAACCCACTAGCTCGCCGCGCCCAGATTGAATTGGCTGAGAGCCGTGCGAGGCGCTGGACTAAAATTTTGGCTTGCAAGAGATGTTTTTTTTGATCCACCACGCTCAGTTCGCCTGAATATCTTCGAGCGTTAGCTCGTATTGCCTTCCAGGGATGGTGCCTACCTGGGGCCAGTCTCCAGTTAAATGATATGCGATACGGGCAACATGCACATGGCAGTTTTCGATGAAATATGTGTATTTCTGTTTCCGTTCCCCACCAGCCGCCGTTCCGGCTACGTAAATGCCCGGGATATCGGTTTCCATTGTTTTGGGATTGTGTTTGGGCGCACGACCTTTCCCAACCAAAGAGATGCCAGCTTTCTCGAATAACGTCATATCGCCGACAAAGCCGGTTTGAAAAAGTACAAAATCCACGGGATGCTCGAATTGGGTGCCGTCTGATTTTTGCATCATCACCTGTGAGGGCGTGATCTGCAACGGCGTAGTTTCTGGTAGAAATTTTATGGTGCCGCTTTCAATTTGAGCCATTAAGTCGGGCAGGATGAAATGTTTGACAGATTTCTTGTCGAAGGTTGCCCGACGGTAACTGAGTGTTACTTCAGCGCCACCGCGCCAGCAGCGCAAGGCTGCTTCAACGGCTGAGTTGCGTCCGCCGACGATCAACAGCTTTTTACGGAAGTAACGGTGCGGGTCAACGAAATAATGATCCACATGGGGCAGGTCTTCTCCAGGTAAGCCGAGTTCATTAGGCCGGTGCATATCCCCAATAGCGATAACCACTTTTTGGGCGAGGTACTGCCGCTCCCCTGTAGGGTGGCGGGTTTGCAAAAGAAATGTATCTCCCTGTTTGCGGATATCCACCACCGGTTCGTAGGTATTGATCTGCAAATCAAATTGTTCGATGATGCTGCGCAAGTAAGCGAGATATTCCTCACCAGTTGTACGCACTTGGGCGGTGTTGGCGATGGGGATACCCGCCAGCTCGATCCGCTCGGTGGTGCTGAAGAAATAAGTTTGTCGCGGCCACCAGGAGATGGTGTAACCAATTTGTTGGGCATCAAATTGCAGGTACTCAACTCCAGCACGCTTGAGTGCCACAGCCAATTCGATCCCGATCGGTCCCGCACCGATGATTGCGACTTGAACAGGTAAGTTTTGTGAGTTTGTCATGGGGGTAATTATATCGCTGGTAACCTTGGTTAATGGCCAATACAAATGGGATTGAGCATTTTCTTACTGAAAAATCTTCCCAATTCAAGAAAAGCGAAATATCATTGGTGGAAATTGACTGGGATGTTTGGGAGATTGATGGTGCAAGATTACAAAAAAATTATATTTTCTGGATTGTTAGTTGTTTTTCTCCTTAGTTTGTCAGGCTATAGTTATGTTGGTTTTTCATCCTTAATGATGGCAGACGATTATTGTTTTTTGTCGGTTCTTGGGGAAGATGGTTTTCTCAAGTCACAGATCGATACATATACCAATATAGTGGTAATTGCTGGAAATCGATATGCGGCAACAGTTACGATCTCGATATTAGGTTATTTTGGGGAAAAGCTGATCACAATTTTTCCGCTGATTATGATCAGTAGTTTGTTTTTTTCGTTTACTTTTGTAATTTATCAGATCTACCAATATTTCTTGGATCGTAAAGAGATTTTATTGAGCGCAGTGATGGCGGCGTTCTTGACAAATATCCTTTTGTATATCGCTCCATCCCATTTTCAAAATATTTACTGGTATTCAGGCGTTATTACTTACACCACCCCGCTAGTTGTCTTTGTTTTTTTGATTGGCGTTTTTTTCTATAGTCTAAGGGTTGCAAGGAAACCAGCTTGGATATTCGTGTTGATGGTTGTACTTGCGTTTCTCTCGGCTGGGTATTCTGAAACCGCTGCGGTAGCCTTTTTTGCTTGTGTTTCCCTTCTATTTGCTTTCCTGATATTATTCGAAAAGAGGGAGAAATTTCACTCTTGGAAATTTACACCAATCATCGGAATCACAATTGGTCTAGTGCTGTTGATTATCAGCCCAGCGGGGAGGACGCGAGCATCATCCACGAATTCTGTAGATATTACGCAATTTGAAAACGGTTTGTGGATCTTGACAACCTCTTTTAGATTTGGCTTTGATATCATCAAATACAAACTTAGTGGATTTATTTTGCCCATGATCGTATCAATGATTGGTTTCGCATCATTCGGTTACTTGGCAAGAGGCAAACAAGAAATTGCACCTAGATTTGCTTGGAAACAAATTCTGACAAATATCTATATAATTTTAACCACATATTTTATTGTGGCTGCCAGTGTCTCACCTTCTGTTTTTGCGTTTAGCACTTTCCCTAATTTGCGATCTCGCATGGTAGGCACTTTTTTCTTACTGGTGGGAGTCGGTTTAATCGCTTTTTATAGTGGTTATCATTTTCCGCCGCGGTCAAAAATTATTCGGGCAGGATCACTTGCTGCCTTGATTTGTATAAGCGTTTACGTTTTACGGGCAAGTTGGATTGAGCAATCATATAAAACTGAATTGCAGAATCGCCGTGATCAATGGATTATCCGAAACGAATTGGTTGAGCAATCTGTACTTGCGAATGAGAAACAAGTGACGGTTTTCGGGATTGATAGTATCGAGACGGTCGAAGATTTTAATCCAGTGTGTTTCCGGAAATATTACGGCCCGATTCACGTGGAAGAGATCAATGAGTAACGTGACTCTTTGTTCAGATCATCAATCGCGCTTGAGGGGTGTTACAATCAGGTGAAATTTTGCTGTGAGGTAATTATATGAACGATCAAAAAGTTATTTTTTCGATGGTACGGGTTAACCGGCGTTTCCCGCCAACGAATAAAGAAGTTATCCGGGATATATCACTTGGATTTTATTACGGCGCCAAAATCGGCGTGGTGGGTCTGAACGGATCTGGAAAGTCAACCCTCCTAAAAATCATCGCTGGGATGGATGAAGGCTACGATGGAGAAGTAGTTTTTTCACCGGGATATTCTGTCGGGTTACTGGAGCAAGAGCCTCAACTTGATAATGAGAAAACCGTCAAACAGATTGTCGAAGAAGCTGTCCAGCCAATTGTTGATAGTCTCAAAGCCTTCGATGAAATCAGTGAAGAGTTCGCTAATCCCGACGCTGATTTTGATGCGTTGATTGAAGAGCAAGGCCGCCTGCAAGAATTTCTAGATCATCATGATGCCTGGAACCTCGACAGCCGACTGGATTTAGCGATGGGTGCGTTGCGCTGCCCCCCTGGGGAGACTTCTGTCAAAGTTTTGTCGGGTGGTGAGCGCCGGCGAGTGGCTCTAACCCGTCTGCTGCTTACCGAACCGGATATCCTACTACTCGATGAACCGACTAACCATCTGGATGCTGAATTGGTTGCCTGGCTGGAGCGTCATCTTCAAAATTACCAAGGTACAGTGATTGCGGTTACACACGACCGCTATTTCTTGGATAATGTGGCTGGCTGGATTTTAGAACTTGACCGCGGTCACGGCATCCCCTGGCGAGGGAATTACTCCTCGTGGCTGGAGCAGAAACAAGAACGCTTGCGTCGTGAGGAAAAAGCTGAGGATAAACGTGTAAAAACGCTGCAGCGCGAATTAGAGTGGATTAATATGTCCCAAAAGGCGCGCCAATCCAAAGGGAAGGCGCGTGTTAACTCGTACGAAAATTTGCTCTCCCAGGAATACGAGCAGCGCCGCGAAGATTTAGAAATTTATATTCCACCAGGAGAGCGACTTGGCGATATCGTCATCGAGTTTGAGAATGTCAGCAAAGGTTACGGCGACCGCCTCTTGATTGATGGTTTTACCCGCAGCGTTCCACCTGGTTCGATTGTGGGGGTGATCGGTCCGAATGGAGTCGGCAAAACGACCTTGATGCGCATGGTTACCGAACAAGAACATCCAGACAAAGGAAAAGTCAGCATTGGGCAAACGGTGGAATTGGCCTATGTCGATCAATCCCGCGACACCCTCCAGGGTGAGAAAACCGTTTGGGAAGAGATCAGTGGCGGCCAAGATGAGATTACCCTCGGTGGACGGCGCCGCAACACGCGAGCCTATGTGGCCTCCTTCAATTTCCTCGGCTCCGATCAGCAGAAAAGAGTCAAAGATCTCTCCGGGGGTGAGCGCAACCGCGTTCATTTGGCGAAGATCCTTAAGTTGGGTGCCAATGTTATCTTGCTCGATGAGCCCACTAATGATTTAGATGTCAATACCCTCCGATCTTTAGAAGAAGCATTGGATAGCTTCGCTGGCTGTGCGCTGGTCGTCTCCCACGATCGCTGGTTCTTGGATCGTATTGCCACTCATATTTTGGCCTTCGAAGGTGACAGCCAGCTTTTCTGGTTTGAAGGAAACTGGTCAGATTACGAGGAAGACCGCCGCCGTCGTTTAGGGGTGGCAGCCGATATCCCGCAAAAAGTCAAATACCGTAGCTTAACAAGGGAATAGAACGCGAATGAGGCGGATTGGGCGGATCGCCGCTAATTTTTCAGATTGTTTTTATCCGCGTTCCATTGGGAGTTTTTATGCCTGGAGAAAAAATATTAATCGTTGAGGATGAGCCTGCCGTTGCCCGCGGGCTTGAATATGGCCTGGATAAAGAAGGCTTTGCCGTGCTGTTGGCTGAAAATGGCCAAAAAGCCCTCGATTTGGCACACACCCAAAATCCCCACCTGATCCTGCTCGATATCCGCCTGCCTGATATCAGCGGTTTTGATGTTTGTCGTCAGCTTCGTAGTGAAGGGGCTCGGATGCCCATTCTCATGCTGACGGCCCGGGACGAAGCGATCGATAAAGTCCTCGGCCTCGAATTGGGCGCGGACGATTATGTAGTCAAACCCTATGATCTTCGGGAGTTAATCGCCCGTATTCGGGCCCTATTGCGTCGTGCCTACGGGGAACTCTCCGAAGTTACTCAGGGAAAGCAAATCACCTTTGGCGAGATCGTGATCAATCTTGAACAGTTGAACGTCAGCCGGAATGGAGAACCCATTTTCCTCACGCCCACCGAGTTTCGGCTGCTGCGTTATCTGGTAGAAAATCCGCAGCGACCGATTAGCCGCTCCGCATTGATTGAAGCTGTTTGGGGGTATGCCAGCGATATCGGTTCTGATCGTACGGTGGATGTGCATATCCGGCATTTACGTGAAAAGCTAGAAGATGATCCGGCGGACCCAAAATGGATCCTCACTGTCCGGGGCGTAGGTTATAAATTTCAGTTGACTTAATCTCAAGTTTTTCGAGACCTAATCTCAGTTTTTCGAGACCTAATCTCAGTTTTTCGAGACCTAATCTCAGTTTTTCGAGACCTAATCTCAGTTTTTGGAAACCCTCTCAATGTTGGATCAGAAACTCTCTCCCATTGCCTGGATATCATTGACCCTGTTATTTTTAGTGGTAATGATTGCGATCACCTTTGGAAATTTCCAGTTTGCGCAATCTAATCCAGGGGGCACCGATTTTCTCGTTCATTGGGTGGGTGCAAGAGTTTTCCTTTTAGACGGTAATAGCCCTTATAGTGATGATGCCGCGGTACAGATTCAAACAATCACTTATGGAAGGTCCGCAAATCCGGGTGAACATGAATTAAGGGTCGCCTATCCCTTATATTCCACAATTGTTTTTGCTCCCTTTGCCATGATCGAAAACTTTACGCTGGCAAGGGCAGTTTGGATGACCTTTTTAGAAATATGTCTGATTGCTTTGGCAATCGTCTGTTTGGGTTTATTCAAGTGGCAGCCTGCGATGGGTACATTTGTAGTGTATATGATTTTTTCATTGCTCTGGTACAAGGCCATCCGAGGCCTGATCAATGGTAACGCGGTGATCGTGATCGCCTTGCTGATAACCTTATCCATATGGGCAGTTCGACAACGACAAGATGCGCTCGCTGGGATTTTTTTAGCGCTGATGACCATTAAGCCTCATGTCGTCCTATTATATTTTGTGTTCGTATTAGTTTGGGCGCTATCAAAGCGCAGGTGGAATTTAATTTACTGGACAATTGGCTCAGTAATGGCGCTCATCTTAATTGGGATGGTGTTTCTCCCCGATTGGTTATTACAAAATTTGAATGAAGTGCTCCGTTACCCTGGATACAATCCCGCAGGTACAGTTGGAGCCGCTCTTCAAGACATAATGCCCGGAGTTGGAGATTATCTGAGTGTTGGATTAACCATTGTAGTTGTAATACTGCTGCTGTATGTCTGGTATCAGGCCTGGAAGGCAGATTATCCGGGATTTCTATGGGGGGTGTGCCTCACTTTAGTTTTGAGCCAAATAGCAGGGATCCAAACCGACCCAGGAAATTATATTATTTTGTTTGCTCCACTGGTTTATGTTTTCGCTGGTTGGCAAAAATTGTGGGGGACCCGTGGAGAATGGGGCGCGATTTTACTCATGATTGGGCTTTTCTTAGGATTGTGGGTCTTATTCCTGGCAACTGTTGAGGGGAGCACCCAGCATCCTATCATGTTCTTTCCTCTTCCTTTAATTTTGCTCTCAGGATTGTATAGCATTCGCCGGGTGAGATTTGAAATTGGCAGTTGAACTGGAATAATTCAAGCCTAAATAATGTTGCGATTTCTTAATCAAACCTGAAATTTCCCGTAACCTTGACTTGTTAAAATAATATCTACACTATTCTTTAGAACTTACGTGGTTGAGCAAGCAAACAAATGTGCGTAACTCTATTTTAAATTTGGAGGTTGATCTATGAAAAAATATAGTTGGCTAATTGCAATTTTAGGTGTAACCGCCCTGGGTATGGCGCTGATTTTTGGTGCCGCGTTCGGTGCCGGAATTACCTACTTCTTTATGCAGGCAGATCCTGTCCAGGCGGCTTTTTCTTCCCCAGTCGATGTCGAAAACGGAGAAGGGGTGCTGATCTCAGGTGTCAAGTCAGGCAGCGCGGCTGCGGAAGTGGGATTGGTGCGCGGCGATATCCTTTTAGAAATAGATAGCGAACCCGTCAATAGTGTGATCGAAATGAAAGCTGTTCTCGCGAGCAAGGACACCGGTGATTTTGTTGCTCTGACAGTCCTCCACGGTGATGAAACTCGCATTCTTGAAGTTGAACTCGACGATGCCAATGGGTTTGCATTCTTGGGGGTTGGCACTTGTGATTTGTCAAAGGGTGGTGTACCTTTCCCAGGTGGCCCAATGGGTGATGTAATTATCGAAGATCTCCCCTTGGGTGCAGAGATTGTGGAAGTAATCCCTGATAGCCCGGCAGATGAAGCGGGCTTGCAAGCTGGCGATTTAATTGTGGCCGTCAACGAGACAAAGGTTGGATTTGAGGCTGACTTGGGTGATTTGATCCAGAAGCAGAATCCTGGTGACGAGGTGACCCTGTTCGTGATTACGGTAAATGCCGATAATGAAGATGCCACGCTCGATAAAAGAGATGTCACGGTTATTCTTAGTGAACATCCTGAGAAACCTGGGCAGGCTTATTTAGGCGTTGCCTACCAATATAGGAATCCGATGGGTAATTTTGAAGGTGGAAAATTCCCCTTCATGGAGATGATCCCTTTTGATGAGTTGCCCGAAGGTTGGGATGAAAAAGATTTCTTCTTCCACCATGATGATGATTTTGATGGCGAACTCCCAAAAGGATGGGATGAAGATGGTGAGTTTTACTTCCATGGTGATCCTGGAATGCCCTTCGAAGGCGGAGAAGGGATGCCTCATTTCTTTGATCTGGGTGAGCTTCCCGAAGGTGTCGAAGGCGCGGTTATTATCTCTGAAGTTTTAGAAGATACTCCCGCAGCCGAAGCTGGCTTACAGCCCGGTGATCTGATCATCGCGATCGATGGCGAACCTGTCGCAGAGATCGAAGCCTTTGTCGATGAAATGCAATCCCGCAAACCTGGTGATGCAGTCACACTCGACATTATCCGTGAAGGTGGCGAGTTTGAAATCAATGTGACCTTAACGGAGCATCCTGACGATCCCGCAAAAGGTTTTCTGGGTGTGTTGGCTGGCACCTTCATGACGATGGAAGGTATGGAACTCCCCGAAGGGTTCAATCATGATTTTGAATTTGAACTCCCTGGTGTGCCTGGTGGAGATGCCTAAGAAACCTATTGACTGCCAGTCCTAACAGGACTGGCAGTCATAATTGTTGGAGAATGCTGTGTTCCAATCCATCCGTTGGCGATTGATCATTAGTTATATTTTCTTGGCTTTGCTCGTTGTTGGTGTGGTAGGTTCGATCACTTATCAGCTTGCCGTAACCTATGCTGAGACCCGCGAACTCCAGGGGTTGCGCGCCAATGCTCAGGCCATTGCCTTACAAACCGAGCCTCTAATGTTTTCGCCTTTTGCCCAATTTGAGTTGCAGCAGCTTGCAGAAACATCAGCTTTTTTGGGTGACGTGCGGGTGAAAATTTTGGATGTTCGCCAACGTACGGTTGCTGACTCAGGTTCTACTGAAAAATCTGAACAGATCATAATCATGGTGCCGGACACAGATGAGGGGCTTTTTCCCGGGGTAATTTTCTATCAAGTTGAAGGGGGCGGACCTCTGGAGATCCCCGAAGAAATCCTGCAATCGCTACCGGTAGGTACGAAAATAACGATCGTTGAACGCCACGATAGTCCTTGGGGAAAACAATTTACTTTTGGTGAGGTTCATCTTTCAGATGAAATCCCATCCGATATCTACATTGACCGCCCTCCCACCCATATCCGGTCGGATGCATCTGTAACGCTTCCGATTGGTGATCCAGAAAATCCCATCGGTTATGTTGAATTGAGCGAACCTCTGGATTTTGGCTCCGGTTTGCTCGATCAATTAAAACAAGCGCTCGTCACTGCTGGAATTGGGGCTGTGGTATTAGCCGTTATCTTCGGGTTATGGAACAGCTATCGGTTGGCCTTACCAATCAAAAACCTGGCACACACATCTGCTCAGATGGGTGCGGGAATTCTTTCGGTGCGTGCAAATCTAAAAACAGGCGGTGAAATCGGTGAGTTGGGTGATCAATTCAACCAGATGGCCGACAGCTTGCAATTCACGATCCAACAACTCGAAAGCGAGCGGGATGCACTGCGCCGTTTCATTGCAGATGCTTCCCACGAACTGCGCACGCCGATAACAGCACTTAAAAATTTCAACACCTTGCTGCAAGGTTCAGCCGCCAGCGATCCCAATGCTCAAACAGAATTTCTTGGCAAGAGCCAGACCCAAATTGAGCGTTTGGAGTGGATTACTGCCAATTTATTGGATCTTTCCCGTCTGGATGCTGGTTTGATCGAGATGGATTTAACCGAACAAGATTTGCGGGAAGTTGTTGAAACAGCGGCATCCCCTTTTAGGTCGCTGGCAGATGAAAAGGGCATTTCCTTGGTCACTCATTTTCCTGAATCTCCGATCATCCTACCGATTGATCGTCCCCGTTTAGAGTTGGCAGTTGCCAATTTGTTGGATAATGCCCTCAAGTTTACACCGATCGATGGCGAGGTCAGCGTTACCCTAAAAAGAAACGCAGACGAAGTTTTGTTGTTGGTGCGCGATACAGGAGCGGGTATCCCTCCCCAAGATTTACCCCATATCTTTGAGCGCTTCTACCGTGGGCGTGGTCACAGCGTTGAAGGCAGCGGTCTGGGATTATCGATCGTGAAAAGCGTGGTCGAGGCGCAAGGCGGTACGGTGACGGTTGAGAGTGAACCCGGTGCCGGTACAGCATTTTCTCTCCATTGGGAAATTGAATAGATTTTCCATCTAGAGAAACGAGCAAAAAAAGCGTTTCATAACCCCGATTTGAATGCCATAGCATTCACATAAGCTTCGATAAATACTGGATCGGTATCCAGGTCGATTTGTTCGGCTTTTTGAGCAATCGCAACCCCGCGGGCAAAGCCCTCATCCGTCAGGAATTGAGCTGCGCCGAAACCCGCGCCATTGGCAATCGTTTCTACAGCTTTTGGGGGTATGGGTGGAATCATCCCCAGCGCCAGCACAGCTTCCAGGTCTACTGCCCCTCCGAAAGAGCCTGTCAGAATCACACGCTGCAAATCTTTGGGTTTTAGATTCAGGCGGCTCATCAAAACATCTAACGCAGCCCGAATTGCACCTTTGGCTTTCTGCAATTCCCGGATATCCCATTGGTTCAATCTTAATTTGCCATCAGTAGTCAGAAAAATTTCGCGGCCAATATGTTTATCCGGATGGACTTCCTGGGGTAATAGATCAACATCGGGGTTGATGCGACCGCTTTCTTGGATTAAGTCTACTTGCCGAAAGGCATGCACGGCACTGAGCAGCCCTGAACCGGTTAACCCGATGGGTGCTTCATTTGAAATCGTGTGTAGCTGGATGTGTCCGTTCTGTAATTTCAGGTGTGTAATGGCCCCATCAATTGCCCGCGTCCCACAGGAAATATTGACACCTTCGAAGGCCGGTCCCGCGGCTGTCGAGGCCGTGAGGATGCGCTTGCCGTCCGTAACCATAACTTCTCCATTCGTGCCCAGGTCGATGGCGGCCATCGGGGCTGGGGCGCGGTCAAAATCAAAATATGCCAGGCAGGCCAGGGCATCAGCACCCACAAAGCCCCCGATCAATGGAGGCAGGTCAACCTGTGCATTGGATGGGAAGATGCTGCCCAAGCGTTCAGCCGCATCTCGAATGGGTGCATTGCTATGGGGTTGGAAAGGCATCACCGAGAGTGAATTAACGGGTAGTTGTACCAGTAAATGGTGCATGGCCGGGTTGCAGACAATTGTCGCTCGGATTATCCGCTCTCGAATTCGTTTAGAAAGTTTCAGGGCATCAATAGCCTGGTTGATCGAGGCCAGCGCCAGGCGGTGCAGGCGTTCGGCGTCTGCGGGATTTTTACTGGCAGCATTAAGACGGGAAATTACATCTGACCCGTAGACCGTTTGTTGGTTCAAACTGGCTGCACCAGCGCAGACTTCACCATTGTCGAGCATTGTGAGGAAGGCGGCTACAGTGGTGGACCCGAGGTCTATTGCTAATCCTAAGGGCACCTCGACCTCTTTTCGGTAGCGGGAACTTGCCTTAAAAATTTTGTTGGAGTAAACCATAATGGGGGCTAACGCTACACGAGCATCACCCTCGATGCGGGCCCTGCAGGCCAGGCGGTTGCCAATGGCAATTTCACCCTCTGTCAGATGTTGATGTTCGATTTCATCCGGCGCGGCCAGACCACCTTCGTTAAGTACTTTGCATTTTCCACAGGTGCCGCGACCAGCACAGGGCTGCTCTAAGGGCAACTCGGTTTGGGCAATAATATCGCCAAGGAGCGCTCCCTGCTGGGTTGGTACGCTTGTGGTTTTTTCACCGTAAATGATTGTTAGTTCGGGCATGAATTTCAAACCGGAACCTTCCGGAGTTCGGAAGGTTGTAGAATTAAGTGTCTATCCGGAAATTAGTCCGGGGGTGTTATTGGGGTGGTTTCACACCCCAATAACACCCCAATTCTCAATTTTTGGACAGATTCTAAGATCTTATAAACTGGCTTTGTTTCATCTCCTCGCCTGGTTGGATGACAAGGAAGTCTTCATCGGCTCTTTGAAGATCGACAGCAACTTTGGCAAGCTGGCGAAGATATAAATCAGATCCGGTAGTTTCTTCGTAAATAATGCCCCATTGGGACATATAATCACCGACTTGTCGGGCCCTTGGGGCATATTCCTCAATATCAGTTTGTGAATGAGCTACGAAAAGGAGACGGTTGTAGTGCTGATATTGTTCGGTCATCAACCAGTCCGCGGTTTCCTGTCCATATTTTTCAATCATTTTCTCATGTTCACGTAAAGGGTCGCTGCCGGATTCAAGCCAGCCTTTGGTCAGGTAATAGGTACCAGGGTTCTCATCAAATTCACGGCGATAAGCCGTATAGGAACCCAGGAAAATGGCAATACAATCATCCGACCGGGGGATCAGCAATGTATGTTTCCCTGCCTGAATTCCATCAAGGCCATTGCCACACAGTCCATATCCCAACACAACCAGACTGGGTTCTTCAATTGAATCTAAAGCTTCTTGCACGCCGACTTTTAGATTTTTGGGGACAGAGTGTAACCCATAATCCAGGAAAATAACCTCCTGGGCGAGATCATCTGAGAGCATTTTTTCTAAAAGATTTTTGAAAACCGCACACGCGAGAAGGACGATTGGGAGTTTAGAAGAAGTCATGAAAATCACACCGATAAAAATTATGTCAGTTTATAAGAATTTGATATGTAGGGCCGAAAAAAGTTTTTATCAATTGAAAACTAAATTCGATTTTTGCTCATCTGCGTTTATAATTCGAGTATTGTACCGCGTAAATTACTGTTTTCAATCTCCGATCAAAAAGGAATTTTCCAATGGATGCCACTCAATTCAAAGACCTAAATTTACCTTCCCGAATATTATTGGGTCCTGGCCCAAGTATGGTGCCGCCCAGGGTGTTGCGTGCGATGGCCACCCCTCCTGTGGGCTATATGGACCCGACATATTTGGCGGTGATGCAAGAAACAAAAGAACTTTTACGTTATGTTTTCCAAACTGAGAATGAAATTACCATTCCGATTTCAGGGACTGGCAGTGCAGGGATGGAGACAGCTCTATGTAATTTTATTGAACCTGGCGATGATGTTCTAATCGCCATCCAAGGATTTTTTGGTGAGCGCCTGGCCGATATGGCTGCCCGTTACAGGGCAAATGTGGACCGCATCGAAAAACCCTGGGGTGAGATTTTTGCTCCTGAAGAGTTGGAGTCAGCCTTGAGCCAGAAAAAATATAAGCTGCTGGCAATTGTCCATGGAGAAACCTCCACGGGATGTGTGCAAACCGGTGTGGATGAGATTGCGGCGGCAGCACATAAACATGGCGCACTTCTGGTACTCGACACTGTGGCATCTTTAGGCGGGGTTCCAGTCGATGTGGATGGCTGGGAGGTTGATATTTGCTACTCTGGTTCGCAAAAATGTCTATCTGCGCCTCCGGGGTTAGCACCTATCACGGTTAGTCCACGTGCCTTGGAAGTGCTTAAGCAACGCAAAACGCCGGTTGCGAATTGGTATCTCGATATTCAAGGGATTCAGCGGTATTGGGGTAATTCTCCCGCGTATCACCACACCGGTCCGTCCAATATGATCTTTGCGCTGCGTGAAGCTTTGCGAATGGTTGCTGAAGAAGGTTTAAAATCCCGCATGCAGCGGCACCGTGACAATGCTGAATTGCTTTGGTCAGGTCTCGAAGAACTAGGAATTCCACCGCGTGTTCCACTGGAATACCGTTTGGCTTCACTGACTACGGCCCAACTCCACGATGGTTTCAATGAAGCCACCATTCGCAGCCGGTTGCTTAACGAATACAATCTTGAAATCGTGGGTGGTTTTGGCCCGCTGGCGGGTCAAATTTGGCGCATCGGATTAATGGGTTTCTCAAGCCGCCGCGAAAACGTTGAATTGCTCCTCGCATTATTGAATAAACTCATCTGATGCAAATTGGCAAAGCCAAATTGCTGTCGCGGAAACGATTTGAAGTCTTGCAAATCGTTTCCGCACACTTGCCCGATCTGCGGCTCTGTGGCACAATTCTTGCCACTCATTCCATAATTCGCTGAAGATACCCTTTACCCAGAATACTATGTCTCGTTGGCTCCGATTTCTAATCGTCATTATCATTGGTATCGTCCTTGGTCTGCTTTACGGCTGGCTGATCGATCCAGTTGATTTTGTCGATACCACCCCTAATACCTTGCGAACGGACTATAAAGCCGATTATGTGCTGATGGTAGCAGAAATCTACAGCACCGATCGAGATGCTGAGGAGGCTGTCATTCGGCTTACGTTTTTGGGAGACCCCTCCCCAGTAGATAGCGTTGACAATGCGATGATCTTCGCCGTGGACGCTGGTTACGCTGCCGATGATTTACGCAATTTGCGGGATTTATCGGATGCCCTGGCACCATTGACACAGCCCGCGGAAGGGGGCGCACCATGAGAGAAGAACGCGGCTCTTGGTACTTGCTCACCGGTTTGATTATGGGCATTGTTTTGGGCTTGATTTATTCTTGGATCATCGCCCCGATCGAATATGTGGATACAACCCCGGATACGCTGCGATCTGATTACCAGGACCATTATCGATTGACCATCAGTTTAGCCTTTCAATCCACTGAAGATTTAGCGCGCGCTCAAGCCCGTCTTGAACTGCTTGGAGATGAAGATTACGCCCTTGCCTTGGCTGAACAGGCGCAGCGTCATCTTGCTGAAGGTGGCACCGCATATGAAGCCCAAGCCCTCGCGGATCTGGCTGGGGTTTTGGGGCAAGCTCCCATACCATTCACAGCTTCACCAGTGCCCACTGACACCCAATCCCCTCCAACAGAAACGCCCACTTTTACCCTTTCTCCGACTGCAATCGATACTTCCACCCCCGAGTTTACCCCGACGGCGACCTACACCATTACGCCAACCGCCACGTTGACTCCGACATTGGGGCCGACAAAAACCATCACACCTACGCCAAGGGCCACAGATACACCTGCACCTACGAGGACTGCGCTGCCAACTCGAACGCTGACTCCGACTTTGGCGCCCCCTTTTGTTTTGGATAAGCAAATTCAAGTGTGTAATCCGAACCTGAGCGAACCCCAAATACAGGTTTTTATCAACGATGCTGCCGGTCAAGGCGTTCCCGGGGTTGAAATTATTATCACCTGGGATGCCGGACAAGAAAGCTTTTTTACCGGTCTCAAACCTGAGATCGATCTGGGCTATGCAGATTTTGTGATCGACTCCTGAAGTTTTTTACACGTTGCAGGTTTCTGGAGGGGGACAGGTGATACCTGGTCTTTCCGCTCCCGAATGTGAAGATGATGGAAATCAGCGCTACTGGGGGAGTTGGCGTCTGATTTTCAAACATCCTTGAATTATAATTTTTCGTTCAAATATGTAATTTATGGAATCTCTTTCACGATAATTGGTAGAAATATTGGTCGAGTGTAAACCGTCAATGTGATAGGTACATCTACCTGTGGCAATTCGCTATCATTGCTGGAAATCTGCAAAGTGATGGTGTAAACGCCTGAGTCAGTTGGAGCCGTAAAAGTGAGTACAACCCCTGTAGAGGTTGAGGGTAGGGTTTGTCCATCATAAGTTGAGAGAGCCAGCCAGTCGACCTCGGGGAAATCTGAGATATTCCAATGCAGCGTATCACCACCGGAATTCCTGATCAACAGGATACTGGTATCAATTTCTTCGGGATCAAGATCGATTTCCAGAATATCGGGGTTGACTTGGATTGCCGGGTATCCGCTCACAATGAGGGGATGAGTCACGCTTATGGGTAGATTGCAATTGCTGGCTATCATCTCAATTTGATAGGTGTTGCTGGCAACAAAAGTATGTTGAATGGTTTCCCCTAATCCAATGGTGCCGTCATCAAAATCCCAGGAGATACTGATGGGGGGAGTACCACCGGTTACTTCACTTATGAAGTTGATCATTTCTCCTGCCTCCGCGTTTGGCGGAGATATTGTGAAATCAGCCCCTGTGATTGGTTCACAAAAATCTAAAGAGAAATCCAGGGTTTTCGTCTGAGCCCTTTCAATTTCAAAGTCAGCGATAATTTCAGGAATATATTCCACTTTGGATGCCCGAAAAGTGTAAGGGCCGGCAGGGAGTGTGAGACTGTACACCCCATTTTGGTCACTTAAGGTTGTAGTAATAATTTGTTCACTTTGTACCACCTCGATAAGTGCATCTGCCAAGGGAGTGCTGCCAACCGCCTCGGTCACGACTCCCTCTACAGTTCCATCCGGTGGGAGTAAGCAGCCCATATGAGCAAACGTTCCGATGGCGGCCTGGATGAAGTTCGTGTAATAATCCATGTTGAGCGAATCGAGGTTATCATCGACCGTATGGTAATAGGGCGTAAAATCATGATCATCTTCAATTGCTAAAATCGCGGGATATCCAAAATTCCAAAAAGAATCATGATCGCTGTACCCCATATTGTCTTGATGAATATTCGGCACCAAATCGAGATAGTAAGCCTCCACCACATCGACGAATGTATTCGCGATTGCCAGATCGCTTTGGTTGCCATTACGAGTGTGAAGATCTAAAATTGGCAGCCGATCTGAATTGTAGGCGATCATATCTAAATTGAGTACGGCCTCGATTGCATCCCTCGCATTGGCTGCGTCTTGCGCATAGTAATGACTTCCGTACAGCCCCTGTTCTTCTCCAGAAAATAATACATAACGCAAGGTGCAGTCAAAATCATATTGGCTGAGAACTTCAGCTGCGAGCATCACTCCTACGGATCCGCTCCCATTATCATCGGCACCCGGTGCCAGCGGACCGGAGGGCATATTATCAATATGGCCGGTAAGTAAAAAAATGCGCTCTGGCTGGCTGACCCCCTCTTGAACCGCTTCTACGTTGCGGCGGCTGCCATAATAAGAAAGTGTATAGTTATGATACGAAACGTCCAATTCTAATGTGTCAAAAAATTCATACGCATATTGGGTTGCTTTTTCAATTGCGGTGGCGTTGCCGGTATTTCTGCTGGCAATTGTATAGCTGCTGCCTCCAATATCAACCGGCCACTCGCCGGTTAATCCGCCCGTCATCGAGTACACTTTTCTTTCGGTGATCTGATTCATCAAAGCTTGTATCGCTGGATCAGGCTCAATCGAGGCAGAAATATCAATATCGTGTGCTGTTTCATAAACTGTAATTGGTTGTGGGCTGATGAACTTGCTCGATAAACTTATATTAGAGAAACGCTCGAAATCTTCGGGGGATATCGCGACGAGGGTTTGATCTCCAATCTTGTCGAGTGGCGTGCCTGCAGAGCGAAGCTCAAACTCGGTCTCTGGGCTGAGTGATTGGACCAAAAAATAATCTTTTCCCTGTGGATTTTGTTCCAGCACCCGTACGGCGAATCCGTGGTTTACCAGAGTTTCGATCTGATCAGGATTTGCAAATGTCAATATCACAAGTTCGCCATCATCAACATAAATTCGGGCGTGGATTGGGATATCCAGGTTGGCGAGGCGAACGGTATCCGTAGAGGTGCTAAGATCGATGCGGATCAACACCAGATCACTGAATGGTTGTGAAGCTATAGTAGGGGAGGTGCTCAACAGGATGAACATAAATGCCAATAGCAAATGGATGATTTTGAATATTCTTTGATTTGATTTCATGTGCAAAGCCTTAATAGACAATCTCGTAATTGAATAATTTGCCAAAAGCACGGATCACAGTTTCTGTGACTGTTTCCAGATCTGGAACTGGGTCTAGTAACTGAGCAAGGCTAATTTCAGGATAATCCAGACCACACCCAATAATACCCTCCCAGTATGCCATATTGGGGTTGATATTCAGCGCAAAGCCATGTCTCGAAATTCCTTGGGCGTCCACTTTGACCCCAATAGCAGCTAGCTTTGCAATCGACATCTGCCTTCTCTGTGCTGGCGTTCTCCTGTCCTTTGAAAAACGATCATCGTTGACCCAAACTCCGGTTAACTTATCTACTTGTTTTGCACTCACGCCAAATTCTCCAACCGCGGCAAGGATTATCCGTTCCAGTTTGCGGATATAGCCGATATAATCCGCTTTTGGTATATGATCCCCCTTTCCAAATGGAAGAGGGATTGGGGGTGAGGGTGAGCACGGCCTGCCTAAAGGGATGAGTGGGTACCCGACCAACTGACCGGGTCCGTGATAAGTCACATCGCCTCCGCGGTCCACCCAATGGACGGTAATCCCGCGCTGGGCAAGTTCGGCCTCATCCCATAATAGATTGGCAGCTTCTCCTCGGCGCCCAAAAGTGTAGGTATGGGGGTGTTCCAGCAGAAGCAAAGTTGGCGGACGGTATCCTTCTGCAATTTCAGCGGCGAATTGATTCTGCAAATCCCATGCAGCTTGATACTCGAATCTTCCCAAGCGGTAAATCTGACAAACTCGTTGTGACATAATGGAAAGTATACCTTATGCGACCGATTCTCCTGTTAAGATGAAGGGTATCTTATCAGGGCTTATCAGTGATAAAAGTCAATTGTGAGGGGGTTATTGGTCGACTATACTTTAAAGATATTGTAAAATATATCACAAACAAATTATTTTAAGAGGAGATAATAATGGCAACGACACAAGAAAATATCAAAGAAGCCTTTGCGGGAGAGAGCCAAGCCAGTCAAATGTATCGGGCTTTTGCCAAAAAAGCGGAGCGCGATGGTTTCCCGAATGTTGCAAAGTTGTTCCGCACTGCTTCTGCAGCAGAGCAAATCCATGCTGAAGGGCACTTCAAAGCGATGGATGGGGTTAGTTCAACAGCTGATAACCTGCAAGCTGCAATCGATGGTGAGACTTACGAGTTCACCACAATGTATCCACCGATGATTGAACAGGCGGAAGCCGATGGGCACAAGGCAAAACGTATGTTCAAATTTGCTTCCAGTGCTGAAGCCGTGCATGCCAAGATTTATAAAATGGCTTTGGAAGCGATTCAAAATGGCGAAGATTTTGCCGAGGAATTTTATCTTTGCCCGGTTTGCGGCCATATTGAATTGGGCGCTCCGCCTCAAAATTGTCCCATCTGTGGAGCCAGTGGTAAAGTGTTCTCGCAGGTTTAATCGGCCTGAGTGTATTGCTATTTTATTAGGAATTGTTCTGCCGCACCGCTGACCTAGTGGGCGGTGCCAGGAAAATCTGATCGAATGCCGGTACCTGTACTTTAAAATTGATTCAACCCCTTGAACTTAGGGCCCTCATAAAGTGAGGCCCTCATTAGTGAGACACTTTTCTGATGCTAAGATTTTATGTGAGTAGCAGCTTTGAAAATTAGTTGCTGCTCACATTTTTTTTGATTGAATGAAATGGAGTTGGTTTTCGATGTCCGAACTTTTTTTATTAGAAAAATTTGAAACACGTCTAAATTCAAACTTAGGCTGGTTTTGTCCTCCGGCTCAATGGTCCCTTGAAGATGGAAACCTAAAAATTTGGCCAGATGAAAAAACAGATTTTTGGCAAAGGACACATTATGGATTCCAAAACGATAATGGGCACTTCCTGTTTGCTGAATTCGATGGGGATTTTGTGCTGTCTACAAAGGTAAAATTCTTTCCCCACCATCAATACGATCAGGCGGGTTTGATGGTCCGTCTTTCCCCAGATTTTTGGATCAAGACCTCGATTGAGTTCGAACCCGAAGTCCCTAATCGTTTGGGCGCAGTTGTTACTCGGCACGGATATTCAGATTGGTCCACCCAAGATATTTCTAAAAAAGTGTGCGAATTTGAGTTACAAATTCGGCGGGAGGGGGATGACTATATTGTCGAATACCGGCAATTTGAAAGGGAGAACTGGACGCAAATGCGCATGGCTCATTTGGAAAATGAAAATCAAATCCCAGTTCAATGCGGCCTTTATGCTTGCAGCCCAATTGCATCAGGTTTTTGGGCATATTTCGAATTTTTAAAAATCGAAACACCTGCGTAAAAGATTTAATATTTTTGGTTATAGAAAAATTCTGGCAATTTCATCTCAAGTGATTTGAGAATTTTTTACAATCAAAATTTGTTCTGACGTTGACCTGAAGCACAGTGGGGCGTAAAATCTCTTGATATCCTAAAGAAAAAAATGGTGAACAAATGTCACGAATCAAGAACCTTCGCTCAACGAAATGGCTTTCAGCGCGCCTGCCAGTTTATTATGGTTGGGTTATGTTGCCTGTCGCCATCCTAGCGCAGGCTGCGACAACTCCCGGTCAAACCCTGGGGGTTTCTATTTTTAATCCTTCGTTTCAAGATTTTCTCGGTGTCAGTGTTTCGCAGCTCACCGGGGCATACATGATCGGTACCCTGATCGCGGCCGTTCCCCAACCCTATATTGGCGGCTTGATGGATCGGTTTGGAATTCGCCGAGTGATGACCTTCGCAATAATCATGTTTGGGCTGGCATGCATTTACACAGCTACCATTCAATCCTTCTGGATGTTACTGATTGCTTTTTTGTTGCTACGAATGTTTGGTCAAGGGGCAGTTTCATTATTAGCTACCAATATACCTGCGATGTGGTTCCAAAATCGTTTGGGACGGGTTTCAGGCTTTATGAATATTGGCTGGGCAGCAGCCACTGCAATCCTGCCCCCTGTGATCCTTTGGTTGATCCTGCAATTTGGCTGGCGTTGGGCATACGCTTTGTTAGGGTTCGCGGTTTGGATAGTTTTACTCCCCATTTTGATAATCATCTTCCGCAATCGCCCAGAAGATGTTGACCAACGTTTAGATGGGCTGCCCCCTACGGTTAGGCCTACCACGCCCAAGATGCATGCTCGTTTCAACGCATCAAATCCCAATAAATCGTCATTCACCCTGAAGCAGGCCCAACACACCCCGGCTTATTGGATCATGTTTTTATACACTGCATTATGGGCGATGATCGCGACTGCAATATTCTTCAACCTTTTACCTTATTTCACCAGTATAGGTTTGACTGAAACTCAAGCCGCCGCAACTTACACCACGCTGGCAATCGCTTCTATAGTTACCCAGTTAATTGCCGGAAATCTGGCCGATCGTGCTCCTTTAAATTGGCTTTTCTCACTGGGAGTAGCATGTTTCATCATCTCGATCTGGTTGCTAGCTGGTGCTACGACACCACTCCGGGCTCACGGATATGCCGTTTTCATGGGACTCACCCAAGGATTCGGAGGCGTAGTTGGGGGAACCCTTTGGGCACGCTATTATGGCAGAGAACATCTCGGGAAAATTCGCGGCAGTGTTTTCACTGCGGGTGTAGCAGGTAGCAGCACAGGACCATTTATTATGGGGTTGATTTATGATAACACAGGCAGCTATCAGGTTTCATTATTTTTATTTATGGTTTTGTTGATTCCAATTGCAATTGCGGCCCTCTGGGCTAAGCCACCAAAGCTCCCAAAAGTTATCTGATGTTCAATGGATTAACACTCACCCCATTTTGATTTTCAATTGGTCCTCTTCGACTACATAAGCAATATCACCACCTCGCAATGGATTATGTGTGCCTCCATTTTGTACAAAAAATTAACACTACTTCACCTGCGTTAAATTATTCCCATTATCCTCACGCGTAGTACGTAATCGATTTCTTTTTCCCTAAAAAATCAACCTACCCAGGCTGTAATCGCCCCCAATTTTTGCACGATTTTTGCCCCCGCTTTATTTCCAGATTCACAGGCTGCTTTAACCCCTTTTCCTTGGGAAAGTGCGGCGATAAACCCGGCAGCAAAAGCATCTCCAGCCCCGGTGGTGTCGACCACGGCTACTTTTAAGGCTGGAACTACGCCAGTATATTCATTAGATAGTGCGTAGCAGCCTTTGGCCCCGAGTTTAATGATCACATTTTTAGCGCCGCGTTCTTTCAATATTGTGGCAGCCCTCGTCGTATCGGTTTCGCCTGTCAATCGAAAAGATTCATGATCATTCGAAATGAAATAATCCAAATGGGGAAGGGAGTCCCATAAAGCCGCACGCAATTTGGGGTCATCCATACGCATATTGAAGACCACATCCAGGGAAGTCGTAATTCCAAGAGAACGCAATTTAGCTAGTTTTTTCCCAACTTCTGCAAAGAGATTAGGCAGCACGAAGAATCCCGCGATGTGAAAAAATTTTACGCCAATCTCCGCCAACTTTTCGGGCTCAATGATGGCTGCCATTAACCGGCGGTTTGCACCTGAAGTATGGATAAAACGTGGTTGAAAATCGGTATCGATTAATCCTACACTTGTGCCAGTGGACATTTCTACGGTGCGTTGCACAAAGCGCGCGTCAACTCCTACTCGCTCCCAATAGCGGAAGAGCAAATCGGCTGAGTCGTCATCTCCAGTGCGGGCGACGATTTCGGTAGGAACTCCCATCGCGGCCAGCCCTATGGCGGTATTGGAACCACAGCCGCCAGGGGAGATGGTCACATCATCGAAGGAGATTGATTCATGTCGGGGGACTTCATTGACCGGGTAGCAAATTACATCGAGGGTTACATTGCCAAATACAAGTGCATCCATGTTTGTTTCCTTGTCTTTATATTGATCAGCCCCAATCATACCCCCATTTTGATATCTCTGTCAGGATCTAGCACTTGAGCGTTGGAGCACTTCCTTGAGCACGACCACCGCTTTTTCATAAGCTGCCAGCGAAAGATGTTCATCGGGTGTGTGATCGAGGCTCGAATCCCCCGGCCCGTAAGCAACCGCTGGACAGCCCCAAGCCGGTGCCACAATATTCAAATCTGCTGTGCCCGTCTTGACCACGAACCCCGGTTTGCCGCCTGCAGCCCGGATACCGCCTAAAAAAGCCCGCACCAGCGGCGTATTGCGTTCCGCACGATAAGCTGGGATGGGAAAGCCGGTTGGGGAGATTTCCACGCCCGCGCTGGATGCCAGTTCTTGGAGTTGCGCATACCATTGGGGTGGATCGAAATCCAGTGGCAGGCGGACTCCGATTTTGAGGGTTGCTGTTTCCTCGAAGCCATCGCCCCCCGAGGAGAACCTTCGCAGCGTGGGCAGCACCTGCTCGAAAGCCCGTTCCCGATCAGCATTGAATTCATCCACCCAGGCAGTAACTTGATTCCAGAAATTGACTGCTGCTTCCGGCGCGCTCTCAGCCTGCCCGGCGGTATGCGCCATTGAGCACCGCACAGTAACCTCAGACCAGGCTGTTCCTTTGTATCCCAGGGTCACGCGGTCCCACTGTGATGGCTCACCAATGATGGCGAACTCTGGGCGGTATTTGTCCACAATCCCGCGTGCGCCAATTGAATCGCGCTCCTCATCAATCGCCCCGATCACCAAAAACTGCCAGCCCTCTACCGGGCCAACCGCCACCACCGCATCCACAAAAGCCGCCAGCGGCCCTTTGGCATCCACAGCCCCGCGGCCAAATAACACGGTATTCCGAGCTGTCGTCAGGCGTTGGGGTAATCTTTCGTCATCGTGAGGAGATTGCTTTGTCTCTACGTTCCTACTAATGACATACCTTGTCATTTTGGTTTGAGCAGCAGCCGCCGGTTGAGTGTCCAACTGGTTTCGATACGCTTCGGTCTCAACCGACGCCGGACATATCGAAACCAAGGATGCTGTGGAATCACCCGCAATGGTGTTGTCCAGTGGGGTGAGGCGCACCGCAATCTTCCCTGGCACCGTGTCAATATGCCCCAGCAGCACAATCTGCTTCTCACCAGTACCCATCACGCCGACCGCGTTGCCGGTCTCATCAACATGAGCCTGGGTGAAACCTAAAGTTTGCATGCGCTTCACCAACCAACTCACCGCCCCAGATTCTTCTCCAGACGGACTGTATTGCTTCACCAACCCGATCAACGTTTCGAATTTGCTCCGGTCGATGGTCGATTGTCCAATATCTTCGGTCTGCAGTTCTCGGTTCTCGGTCATCCCTACTCCACCATCAAAACTTCGGTCAGGGCCCTAACTACCTGATCAATTTGCTCTTTACTAATCACCAGCGGCGGCAGCAAGCGGATCACGGTCAAACCCGCGGGTTGGGCTAAGACGCCGTGCTCGGTCAGGGATTGTAGGAAGGGTGCTACCTTTTGCTTGATCTCAATTCCAACCATCAAACCCAGGCCGCGAATGTCGCGGATCAGCGGCGAATTGATTTCCTGTAATTTGCCGAGCAGGTACTCGCCCATTTCAGCGGCATGCTGAGGCAATGCTTCCTCTTCGAGCACCTCCAAAGCGGCCAGCGAAGCGGCACAAGCCAGCGGATTGCCGCCAAAGGTGGAGCCATGCACACCGGGGGAAAGTTCGCCCACGTGCTCCCCGATCAACACCACGCCCATCGGAACGCCTCCAGCGATGGATTTCGCCAGGCAGATTAAATCGGGTTCCAGCCCGTAGTGCTCGCTAGCGAAGAGCTTACCCGTACGCCCGAAGCCGGTCTGCACCTCGTCGATGATGAGCAGCGCGCCACGTTCCCGGCAAATGGCCTGCGCGCCCTGCAAATATTCGGGGGTGCCGGGATGCACGCCGCCCTCACCCTGCACCACTTCCAGGATTACCGCCGCGGTGGTTTCGTCAATGGCGGCTTTCAGGCGCTCCAATTTATTGTAGGGCACGTGCTGGAAATCGGGCACCAGTGGCATAAAAGGTTCGCGGTATTTCTTGTTCCAGGTGGCCGAGAGTGCGCCCATCGTGCGCCCGTGGAAGCCGCGCATTGTGGCGATGATCTTTCGCCGCTTGGTGGTATAACGCGGCAAATTTGAAGGCCGCTTCAATCGTTTCCGTCCCCGAATTGCATAGAAAGACGCGTTCCATTTTTCCAGGGGCTAAAGCCGGCAAGCGGGCGCTTAGTGCCGCTCGCTGCGGGTTATAGAACATCTCAGGGCAAGAGATTAACTGCGAAGCCTGTTCCCGGATCGCCTGCACGATCTTGGGGTGGGCGTGCCCTAAATTAGCGGCTCCCTGCGCCCCCACGCAGTCGATATATTCATTTCCGGCATCATCCCACAGCAGCGCCCCCTTGCCGCGCACAATCGTTAAATCCCGTTTGGCATAAACGCCCGAGGTGTGTTGCGTTTCGATGGTTTTCGTATCGCTCATTGAATTACCGTTCCATAGCCAGCCAGCGCGTTCGAGATTGGGTTTTCGACGTGCCCATCGGCGATAATGACCTGCCCGACGCCGCCTTGCAGCGCTTCCTGTGAACCCAAGATTTTCTTCTTCATGCGGCCCTGGGCAATTTCGATAGCGCTGTCAAGCTGGGATTGTGAAAGCGTTTGGATCAGACTGCTCTCATCGGGGAAATTATTCAACAGACCGGGAACGGCAGTCAGCAGCAGCAGGGTGTCTGCTTTGAGCGCCGCAGCGATTTCGGCAGCGGCCCGGTCGGCATCCACGTTGAGGGCTTCGCCCTCTTCACTGACGGCCATCGGCGCCACCACGGGGGTGTATGCGCCAGCCAGTAAGGTTTGTAGCAAGTCAGCATTGACCTGTTCGATCTTGCCGGTGTAATCGTCACGCAGGATTTTCTTCTTGCCGTTTTCGATAATGCGAATCGCGGCTTTCCGTTGGGCCTGCATCAGCCTACCATCAACGCCGCTTAAACCGAAGGCGTTGACGCCCAGGCCGTGTAGTTGCTCGACTAAAAGGGTGTTGACTTTGCCATTGACGGCCATCGCGAATACTTCCAGGGTCTTTCGGTCTGTGTAACGGGAGGTAAATCCCGAGGGGGAAGTCACAAACCGGGCCGGGTAACCCACTGCCTCGCCAAGTGCGTTGGCCTCCGCCGAACCGCCATGCACCAGCACGATCTTATGACCCTGTTCTAGTAGTCCGACCACATCCTGGCAAATGGCGGAGAAATCGACGCCCTCGGTGCCGCCCAATTTAACAACAATTGTTGATTGATGATTGCTCATATTTTTTCACCACGAAGTTCACGAAGAACACGAAGCGCACAAAGTTTTTTCTTTGTGTCTCTTGATGTTCTTTGTGGTTTATATTGGGTGTAACCCCATAAATTCCAGGCCCAGGGTTTCATCAAATCCCAGCATCAAATTCATGCATTGCACTGCGGAACCGGAAGCGCCCTTCATTAAATTGTCGATCGCGCAGATCGAGACGATATGGCCGTTTTCGGGATTTATGTCAAAGCCTAAATCGGCATAATTGGTTCCCGCCAGAATCTTCAGGTTCGGGGACGCGGTAAATGCCGCGGCGCTCTTTGACCACCCGCAGAAAGGGATTTTCAGCCGCGACAGGCCGGTAAGCTTTCCATAGATCTTTGAGGGCCACATCTTCTTTGACGGTCCCATGCACCGTTGCCAGCGCGCCGCGCACCAGATCGACGGACGTCATCGTCATCGTGACATCGCTCACACCAGATTCCTGGATCACTTCGGCGGTGTGGCGGTGCCCGTAGGCTGAATAGGTACGGATCACGTTGCTGCGCTCGGCGTGGTGCGAACCTGGGTTAACGGTTGCGCCACCCTCGGATGAACCGACCTTGATTTCGATAATGATGGGTTTTCTGGTATCGAGCAAATCTTCCTGAACCAGCGGTATCAGCGCCAGATTGCTGGCTGTCGCGTTGCAGCCCACCCCACTGACGTATTTGGCATTTTTGAGTTCTTCACGGTGAAGTTCCGGCAATCCGTAGACAAATTTCTCCAGCCATTCGGGCGCGGCATGCGCTTCGCCGTACCACTTTTGATAAGCGGCGGGATCCTTCAAGCGGAAATCAGCTGACAGGTCGATGATGCGTTCTGCTACGGTGGCCCATTTTTCGATATTGTGCTGAGCTTGGCCATGCGGCAGAGCCAAAAATAACACATCCGTAGGTTCTAGGGTAGAAGGGTCAGTAAACTTCAACATGGTTTGCTTGCGCAGGTTCGGATGTACCTGATAAACATACTCGCCCAAATGCGAGCGGGAGGTGACCTGCACCACCTCGGTTTCAGGATGGGCAACCAATAAACGGAGCAACTCTCCGCCGGTATAGCCCGACCCGCCAATGATAGATACTTTAATCATAGATAATTCCTTTTATGGAACACGGATTACGCTGATGGATCGGATTTTCGCGGATATATTTTTATGGTTTTAATCCGCGTTTATCCGTAAAATCCGTGTCATCTGTGTTCTATTTGCTTTTGGCTATGTCGATAACATAATCAACAATCACACCGGCGATGTCCACACCCGAGGTGGGTTGAGCTGTGTGGAATTCCAGGGTGTGGTTGATCTCGTTGACCAGGAAACCTTTCTCAGGGTGTTCGATGATATCCACAGCCAGCACACCACCACCAACGGCTTGCGTCGCGTTGACGCAAATTTCTTCCAGTTCGGAGGTGATGGGGCAGAGTTCACCCTCGCCGCCGCGGGCCGTGTTCGTGATCCAATGAGCCGACCGGCGGTAAATGGCCGTGATGGCCTTATCACCGACCATTAGCACGCGGATGTCACGTCCGGGTTTCTCAATAAACTCCTGGAAGTAGAAAATCGAGTGCTGGTAGCTGCCCAGCACGGATTTATGTTCCAGGATGGCTTCGGCGGCATCACGGTCATTGATCTTGGCCAGCAAGCGGCCCCAGGAACCGACGACGGGTTTGAGAACTACCGGATAGCCCAGTCTCTCAATCGCTTCGATGGCCGATTCAGGCGTAAAGGCAATCATCGTGCTGGGCTGCGGTACCCCTGCTGCCGAAAGCGCGTTGGCCGTGGCAACCTTATCACCGCAGGCCTCCGCCACCGCGGCCGTGTTGACCGTGGGAATACCCCAGGCATTCAGCGTTTTTAGGGCGTACAATCCGCGGGCGTAGCTGATGCTGCGCTCCAGCACGGCGTCGAACTGCTGCCAGGGTTCCGGGTTATCCACATCGAAGTGAATACGGCGGTCGTCCAGACGTTCGAAATCAACGCCGCGCTGCTGCAAGGCCGCGAAAATCCATTTTTCCTCGACGCGCACCCGCGAGTAAAGCACGCCGATCTTGGGTTGCTTTGCCATTAGCTGGACTATTCTCCCCAATCTTCGGCTTCCATCGGGGCCAGTTCCACCGCGGGCGGATCGAGCGAGATCACTTCCAAATCAACGCCGCAATCGGGGCACACGATGATTTCATTTTCTTCGGTTCCGGCTTCCAATTCGATATCGGCAGCACATTCGGGGCAAGTTGTTGTAGACATAATTTTCTCCTTTTGGGTGGTGTCATACCGCTAGGGAATACCCTTTGGTATTGCGAGGAGGCCATAGGCCGAAGTGGCAATCGCCTCTTTGGACGGGGAGATTGCTCACCTGCACTTGCGTGCGGTGCAAGTGTCACCCCTGGCTGGGGTTCGCAATGACGCGTTTAGCTTGTTTGATTTGTTCTTTTATCGCCTCGGGAGCGGTGCCCCCGATGGCCTTCCGACGGGCGATGCTCACCCGCGGGTCAAAAACTTGATAAACATTTTCATCAAAATCTGGATGAATGGCCTGATACTCAGGGATGCTCAATGCATCCAGAGATTTACCGTGCTCAAAGGCGAGCCGCACAGCCTGGCCTGTGAGGGCGTGCGCCTCCCGGAAGGGGATGCCCAATCCGACGAGATAATCCGCTAAATCGGTCGCCATCATCGTGGAGTTGATGGCAGCTTCCATCTTTTCGGCGTGGATGGTGACGCCGCGCAGGGCATTCGCCGTCACCGGCAATAACGCCATCAGCGTGTCGAAGGCTGCAAAAACCGGCACTTTATCTTCCTGCAAATCTTTATCGTAGGTGGATGGCAGCCCTTTGAGGGTTGCCAACAATCCCGTGAGATAACCTAACAGCGTACCTGCTTTGCCGCGCGCCAGCTCGAAGGGATCGGGATTCTTCTTTTGGGGCATTAGCGAGGAGCCGGTGCTGTACGCATCATCCAGTTCGAAGAAACCAAACTCGGCGCTGGTAAAGAGCACGATATTCTCGGCCAACTTGCTGAGATGCGTGCCGATCAAAGCAGTCACAAACAAGAACTCTGCTGCGAAATCACGCTCAGAGACCGCGTCCAGGCTGTTAGGTGCAGGCGTTTCAAAACCGAGTGATTCTGCCAGCGTAGCACGATCAATCTCAAAAGGTACGCCGGCCAAAGCACCGCAGCCCAAGGGCATTACAGCCACCCGGGATTGCAATTCGGCCAGCCGCTCCCGATCACGGACCAAGGGCCAGAAGTGGCTCAACCACCAGTGACTCAGCATAATCGGCTGGGCACGTTGGAGGTGAGTGTAGCCGGGCATGATGATGCCCTCACCCCCTACGGTAACTTCGTTACCGCCCCCTCTCCCATGGGGCGGGGGAGAAGGTCTGCCTCGGAGTGTGCGACCAGTGCAGATTGCAAGTCCGCCAGAGCATTATCTAACTGCGGAATATGATCGAGCAGCCACAGGCGAAAATCGGTGGCAACCTGATCGTTGCGGCTGCGGCCGGTGTGCAGCTTGCCAGCCAATGGTCCGATGATTTCGCCCAGGCGGCGCTCCACGGCAGTGTGGATGTCTTCATCGCCGGGTTTGACGGTGAAGGCTCCGGTTTGGAACTCAGCCAAAATGGTCTGCAAGCCCTCTGAAATCCGGGTATGCTCTTCGTTTGTGAGAACGGCAGCGTGAAGTAGGGCCGCGGCCCAAGCCAGGGATCCGCGCACATCCTGTTCGGCGAGACGAATATCAAAATCAATCGAGGCGTTTAAGGCCCACATTTGATCATCGGGTTGTTGGTCAAATCTTCCGTGCCAGAGCGGCATATCAATCTCCAATTTATGCGTAATTGCGAGCGCAGTTTACGAAGCGAAGCAATCTCAAAAATGTTGGGGATTGCTTCGTCCCTTGTACTCCTCACAATGACATCAGTCTCGTTTGAAGCGACTATAATCCGGTTTGGGCATATCCATACCCGAGATGGGCAGTTTGTTGAGGGCGCGCACCTTGAGGGGCAGGCCGTAGAGACGGATGAAGCCTTCGGCGTCGGACTGGTCATAGACATCTTCCTGGCCAAAGGTGGCAAAATCTTCACGATACAGGCTGAAGGGTGCTTTGCGGCCGATGGAAATAATATTGCCTTTGTAGAGTTTGAGCCGGACCACACCTGTGACGGGACCTTGGGTGCTGTCGATGAAGGCATCAATGGCTTCGCGCAGCGGCGTGAACCACAGGCCATCGTAGACCACTTCGGCGTATTTGAGGGCCACTACATCTTTATACTGGATGGTGGCGCGGTCAAGAACCAGCGATTCGAGGTCTTGGTGAGCCGCCATCAAAATGGTGCCGCCGGGGGTCTCGTAAACACCGTGAGACTTCATCCCAACCAAGCGGCTTTCGACCAGATCGGCGCGGCCGATGCCGTGAACACCACCGATGATATTGAGTTTATTGATCAATTGATAGGGTGAGAGTGCCTGGCCATTAAGTTTAACCGGCGTACCAGTTTCAAACTCGATATCGACATATTCAGCCTGTTCTGGAGCGCTTTCGGGGGAGGCCGAAAGTTGGAACATATCTTCTTCGGGTTCCACCCAGGTTTCTTCCAGGGGGCCGCCCTCGTGGGAGATATGCCATAGGTTGCGGTCGCGGCTGTAAATCGATTTCAGCGTGTTGGGCACCGGGATATTGTATTTCGCCGCGTATTCCAGGGCATCTTCACGCGAGCGGATTTCCCACTCGCGCCAGGGGGCGATGATTTGCAACCGGGGATCGAGGGCCATCGCGGTGAGTTCGAAGCGCACCTGATCGTTGCCTTTGCCGGTGGCACCGTGGGCCAGCGCGTCGGCACCAACTTCGTGGGCTACATCTACCATGTGCTTGGCGATCAGTGGGCGGGCGACCGAGGTCCCGAGCAAATATTTGCGCTCGTAAACTGCGCCAGAGCGCATCAGCGGGAAAAGGTAATCCGCCGCGAACTCTTCTTTCATATCGTGGATGATCAATTGGCTGGCGCCACTCGCGAGGGCCTTTTCTTCCAGGCCATCGAGTTCTTCAGCCTGACCGACATCGGCGGTAAAACAAACCACCTCGCAGCCGTAGTTCTCTTTGAGCCACGGCACGATGACGGAGGTATCCAGACCGCCGGAGTAGGCCAGGACAACTTTCTTAACAGGGATAGGGTTCATAGATTTTCTCCTTGTACCCCTCACCCCGTCCTTGCTTCGCTCGGACTCCCCTCTCCCATTGGGAGAGGGGTTGGGGGTGAAGGAAATAAAAAGCCCTCCTTCAGGAAGGAGGGCTGTGTGTGCATGTTGAGCGTATGCTATTTGTAATTACCCAAGCAAAAACGCCCGTCCTTCCGGGGGAAAGCGGTGGTCTTACGACGAGCGCGGGGGGTAAGGGTTTGGGTTAACATTGGGCGAAAGTTTACCAGCCCCGACAGGATGTGTCAATGCTATTTGCCATCATTTTGGAAATGTCAGACAAATTTGTGGGAATGGCTGATGATCTACTTTGCTCGATGAGGTAATCCACCATCCTAGCGGGTATATTGACCCCGGTAGTGTGGATGCTGTTGCGGAATTCCATGGTGTGATTAACCTCGATGATGGTCAACCCATCTGGGGTTTCCAATAGGTCTATGGCGAGCAACCCGGGGCCAATGACCTGTGCCGTCCGCTGGCACAAATCCGCGATTTCAGGGGTGATGGGACAATTGCTAGCCTGCCCACCGCGAGCAGTGTTGGTGATCCAGTTTTCGGAGGTGCGGTAAATCGCGCAGATGGCTTCATAACCGACGACAAAGGCCCGGATATCGCGTCCTGGTTTTTCGATGTATTCCTGCACGTAGAAAATCTGGTGATTGACGCCTAAGGAAGCTTTGTGCTCGATGATGGCTTCGGCCATGACGGGGTTATCGATTTTCGCGAGCAGCCGCCCCCAGGAGCCGACCACTGGTTTGAGCACGCATGGATAACCCATTGCTTCAACGGCTTGGAGGGCAAATTCCGCATCAAAAGCCATCAAGACCCGCGGTGTGGGGATGCCGTTTCGGACAAGTATCTGACTGGTGATGTATTTATCGCCACAGCGCTCCGCCACGGTAGATGGGTTCACCACTGGGATGCCATTAGCTTCGAAGATGCGCGACACGTAAAGCCCGCGTGAATACGAGATCGAACGCTCCAGTACAACATCCACATTGGCGGGCTTTTGGGTGATATCAAAAAAGTTAGCGCCATCGTTGATGCGCACAATTTCAACCCGCGGGAGATTTTCGAGTTCTTCGATCAATAATTTTTCTTCAACTCGAATACGGCTGTGCAAAAATCCTACGTTGATCATAAGATTGCTCCTTAGGGTTTTGGACACGGATTACACGGATGTCACGGATATTTTTTCAAATTGTAAATCCATGGTATCCACGTTGGTCAATGTCCTGTTTACTGATTGGCTTTGTCTATAGTTTTAGCACTCACGGCGATACCTTTCTCTGAAAACAAAAAACAGGCTCTCCTGGTTCGGAGAGCCTGTTGGTATGCGCAGGTACGGCTAATTTGCGTAGCTATTTTTTCCTGATTAACCAGCAGTAGCCCACAACCCCGATCCGAGGAGAAACAGAGGTGGGCAGGCACTTAGCCTTGGCCTCAACACAAGTGCAGACATACTGGTTATTCATTGGGCGGTTTTATATCCGCATTTAAGGATTGTGTCAAGGAAATTCTCAAATTTTTCTCTAATATAAATCTGACTTTTATCCAATATTTGGCACCTATAATTTTCGATGGAAAGAAAGATTTGAAATCTGGAAATTTTTTTAATTAACCGCAGAGCACGCTAATTTCCCAAGAGGAGTGAAATATGAACCTCGAAAAATATACACAAAAATCACAAGAAGCCTTGATCGGTGCACAGCGTTTGGCTGAGGAATTGAATCACCAAACCATCGAACCTGCCCACCTATTATTATCCCTTTTACAACGTGAAGAAGGTGTGGTCCCCGCAATCATCACCAAAGTAGCCGGCAGTGTGCTGGCGATTAGGGAAGAACTTCAAAAAGAATTGGAGAATCAACCCAAGGTTTATGGTAGCGGCACTCAGGTGGGTTTATCTCGTCCCGCGGCGGATACTCTGAAATCCGCCGAGAAGTTCGCCAAAGGAATGAAGGATGAGTACGTATCCACCGAGCATATCTTGCTGGGTTTGACAGAATCGTCCGAAGGTAAGCGACTGTCTGAATATGGCCTGACCAAAGAAGCCATCCTCAAAGCCTTGACCGAAGTTCGCGGCTCCCAGCGAGTGACCTCGGTCAACCCCGAAGACACCTACGAAGCCCTCGCCAAATACGGCCGTGACCTGACCGATATGGCCCGACGCGGCAAACTAGACCCCGTAATTGGCCGTGATGAAGAAATCCGCCGTGTGGTGCAGATCCTCTCCCGCCGCACGAAGAATAATCCGGCCCTGATCGGTGAACCGGGCGTTGGAAAAACGGCCATCGCTGAAGGATTGGCACAGCGCATTGTCAAAGGTGATGTTCCCGAAGGGTTGAAGCGCAAACGTTTGGTGCAACTCGATATCAGTGCCTTGATTGCGGGTGCCAAATTCCGTGGCGAGTTCGAAGAGCGTCTCAAAGCCGTGTTCAAAGAGATCGCGGATGCCGAAGGCGAAGTTTTGCTCTTCGTGGATGAGATGCACACCGTGGTCGGTGCGGGCGCAGCTGAAGGAGCGATGGACGCTGGCAATATGCTCAAACCGATGTTGGCTCGCGGTGAGCTGCACATGATCGGCGCAACCACCCTCGATGAGTACCGTAAGCACGTTGAAAAAGATCCGGCCTTGGAGCGCCGCTTCCAGCCGGTATTGGTGGAAGAACCATCGGTCGAAGATACGATCTCGATTTTGCGCGGCCTCAAGGAGCGCTACGAAATCCATCATGGCGTGCGGATCACTGATCCCGCTACAATAGCCGCGGCCACGCTCTCCAACCGTTATATCGCTGACCGGCACCTGCCCGATAAGGCCATCGACCTGATCGACGAGGCTGCCGCCCGCCTGCGCACCGAGATCGACTCCAAGCCGCAGGCATTGGACGAGGTCGACCGCCAAATTATGCAGCTTGAAATCGAGCGCGAGGCCCTCAAAAAAGAGAAGGATAAAGCCTCGAAAGAGCGGCTCAAAAAAATCGAAAAAGAAGTTGCCGATTTACAAGAGCGTTCACGCGAACTGCACGCCCGCTGGACCACCGAAAAAGAAGCGATTACCAATTTACAAACAGCAAAAGAACAGATCGAGCAAACCCGGGTTGAAATTGAGCGGGCCGAACGCAATTCTGACCTCGAAAAAGCCGCTCGCCTGCGCTACGGCACCTTGCGCGAACTTGAGGAAAAGATCGTTGAACTCGAAGAGCGAATCAAAACCATCCAGGCCGAAGATGCTTTGCTCAAAGAAGAAGTCGATGCAGAGGAGATCGCCCAAATCGTCTCCCGTTGGACGGGCATCCCGGTTTCGAAACTGCTCGAAGGCGAGATGGAAAAACTCGTCCAGATGGAAGGCCGTTTGCACCAGCGCGTGGTCGGGCAGGATGATGCCCTAAAAGCCGTATCCAATGCGGTGCGCCGCGCCCGCGCAGGGCTGCAAGACCCCAACCGCCCGATTGGCTCGTTCATTTTTCTGGGACCGACTGGTGTGGGCAAGACCGAACTTGCCCGCGCCCTGGCCGAATTTATGTTCGATGACGAGCGCGCGATGATCCGCATCGACATGAGCGAATACCAGGAGAAGCACACCGTCTCCCGCCTGGTGGGCGCTCCACCGGGATATATCGGCTACGATGAAGGCGGCCAGCTCACCGAAGCCGTGCGCCGCCGGCCTTACAGCGTGGTGCTCTTCGATGAGATCGAGAAGGCGCATGCCGAGGTCTTCAACGTGCTGCTGCAACTGCTCGAAGATGGCCGCTTAACCGATGGGCAAGGCCGCACTGTCGATTTCAAAAACACCGTCGTGATTATGACGTCCAACCTGGGTGGGCAGTTGTGGATGGGCGAGCGTGAGCACCTCTCACGTGCGGAAGTGAACCAGATGCTGCAAGCCCACTTCCGGCCCGAGTTCCTCAACCGAATCGATGAGATTGTGGTCTTCCATCCGCTCAGCAAGGAAGATTTGCGGAAAATTGTGGATATTCAACTCCACCGGGTCGAGACTCTCCTGCGGGACCGCGGCTACAGCCTCGATGTCACGTCCGAGGCGCGGGATTATCTCGCGGAGGTCGGCTATGACCCCGATTTCGGTGCCCGCCCCCTGAAACGCGCCATCCAACGAGAGTTACAGGACCCCCTTTCTTTGGAAGTGCTCTCTGGAAATTTGAAAGTGGGTGATCTGATCCGGGTGGATGCTGGTCCGGACGGATTAAGTTTTTCATCAATAATCCAGGGCGAGGTGGTTGATGCCTGATATCTGGAGCCGTTGATTTAGGTCAACGGCTCTTTTTTTATATCCTTTTGGCACTCAGATTGCAACTGAAACGTTATAATTACAGTCAGATCGTTTTAGATTACTTACAAATTGAGGAGTCTGCCATGAAAAAATATTCCCTATTTCTTGCCATTTTGATCATCAGTATTGCAACCGTTCTCAGTGCTTGCACCCGCACGCAATCGACGCCACCACCTGTAGCGGTGGGACCATCACCAACTCCGGGGGTGCTCACTCAACTCCCAGATGCAATTGCATCTCAAACGGCAGCACCGACAGCAGTAGAAGGTGTCCCGACAGAAGCACCGCCGGAGGAGGCCACCGAAGTTCCTCCAGAACCTACGGATGAGCCAGTAGTTGATCCTCCCACGCCGACAGAGGAACCTGAGACTGGTGTCACATTGGTTCCAAAGGATCAGCCTACACAAACAGCAGAACCTACCTCGGTTCCCCCTGGCGAAATCTTTGATCCAACCAAAATGTATGGCACGCCCACATTTTTGGATCCCATGAATGCTGCGAATTCTGGGAATTGGAAATCCGGAGGGGTTTTCCCGAATTCCGAGTACATTCAAATCTCGCTGGAAAAGGATAGTTTGTATGTTACTGGAAAGAAGCCGGGTTTCAGTACCTGGTTTTTCTCCTGGCCAACCCTGACAGATTTCTTCATGCAAATGGAGGTCAAAACGGGTGAGTGTTCTGGCAGGGACGAATACGGCTTGATCGTCCGCGGCCCGGCGCATAAGGCTGGCGTTTCTTACGGGTATATTGTTGCTTTCAGTTGTGATGGACAATACCACCTCACTCGCCTGAATAGCGTTGATCCCTATAACGCAACGGATTTGGTTTCATTGAGTAAGAGTGATCGAATACAAACAGGTTCAGATCAAAAGAATGTGATTGGGATCCGAGCAGTTGGTAAAACCCTTACGATTTATGCGAATGGATATCAACTTGCCGAGATAAAAGATGCTTCATTCTCTCAAGGACGTTACGGGGTGTTCGTGCAGGCTGTTGAAACGGTCAACTACACGTATCGTCCGGTACAGATCGCCTGGTGGGATTTGAAGCGAATAGGTTAATTCAAACATCAACAAACTACCAGACTATATTTTCGGTCTGGTAGTTTTAATTCTGGGATTGTAATTGTATGGTAAGATTCAAGCCGCTTTAAAACCAAAAATCGAGAGTTATTTATGGCAACAATTTATCCATTTACAGCAATCGTTCGACAGGAACGCATGAAACGTGCCCTGGTCCTCAACGCTGTTGACCCCCGCATTGGTGGAGTGTTGATCCGTGGTGAACGCGGTACTGCAAAATCAACCGCAGCGCGCGCTTTAGCGGCTTTATTACCCAGCGTCAAAGTGCTTTGCGACTGTCGTTTTGGCTGCGATCCCGACCGGCCTCACACCTGGTGCACCGAGTGCCGCGAGCGAGAAGCATCCGAGTTTGAAATGCGGCCGACCCCTTTTGTCAACCTGCCGGTATCGGCTACCGAAGATCGTGTCGTCGGCACCCTGGATATTGAAAAGGCCATCCAAAAAGGTGAACGCCATTTTGAGCCTGGCGTTTTGGCGGCAGCAAATGGAGGTCTTCTTTATATCGACGAGGTCAATTTGCTCGATGATCACGTCGTCGATTTGTTATTGGATGCTGCGGCCATGGGAGTTAATAACGTGGAGCGTGAGGGTATTTCATTTTCCCATCCATCACGCTTTATTTTGGTGGGAACGATGAACCCCGAAGAAGGGGATTTGCGACCCCAGTTGCTGGATCGCTTTGCCCTTTCAGTAGATATCCGAGGTATTCGCGATGCCCGCGAGCGTGTGCAGATCATGGAACGAAATATCGCATTCGAAGGAGATGCAGAAGGGTTCCGTGAGCTCTGGCTACCGAACGAAAAAGAACTTTCTGACAAAATAGAGGAAGCTCGTAAACTGGTACGTAAGGTGAATTACACCAAACGAGATTTACTCTCGATTGCAGCTTTATCTGCTTCTCTTAATGTGGATGGGCACCGCTCTGATTTAGTAATTCTCAAGGCTGCTATGGCTCACGCTGCCTTTGAGAAACGCACCGCCCTCACCGACCTCGATATTGCATTGGCAGCCGAATTGGCCTTCCCGCACCGCATCAAGAAGGGACCTTTTAATCAGCAAGATATTGGCTTCACCGAATTACAGGAACGGATCGAGCAGTTGCAAGGTGCCAGCATGGATTCTGCCGAAACCCAGCCAGCCCCAGACGATTCTGAAGCCGAGGAAAAAAAAAAGCCGGTGAGGTAGCCCCACGGGTTACTGACGAGCAGCCTCAACAACAAGCCCCGCCCGAACCCGCCAAACAAGATGTCTTCGATACTGGATACGCCAATTGGTGGGAGGGCGGCGAACAAGTAAAAACCGGGGATACCTTTGTCCCCCGTAATATCGACGCCCAAATTGACCGGCTCACACGCCGGCAGTCAGGGCGTCGTTCGCGTACTAAGACCGAACGAAAACGCGGCCGTTATATCCAGTCTCGCCCGGCAGATGGAAAAACATCGGATATTGCCTTCGATGCTACGATCCGGGCAGCAGCCCCTTATCAAAAGGATCGAGAAGAACAGCGCCAGGAAGTGGCTTTTGCCATCCAGCCCAGCGATTTGCAGCGCAAAGTACGCGTCAAAAAATCGGCCAATCTGGTATTGTTCGTGGTCGATGCCTCGTGGTCGATGGCGGTCGCCGAGCGCATGCAGGCTACCAAAGGGGCGATTCTCTCCCTTTTGACAGATGCTTATCAACGCCGCGACCGGGTGGGGCTGATCGTCTTCCAGAAAGATCGTTCCACTTTGGTGCTGCCCCCCACAAATTCCGTACAGTTGGCCCAGCGGGCTTTAGCCGATATTCCGGTAGGTGGAAAAACGCCGCTGGCTGCCGGTCTCTTTCTGGCGCATCAGGTGATCAAACAGCAGAGCGTGGTCTACCCGGATGTGGTCCCACTGATGATCTTACTCACCGATGGAGCCGGGAACGTGGCGATGGGCAATAATCCCCCGCAGGATGAGGCACACAAACTCGCAGAGAAAATCGCTGACGAAGAGATACGCAGTGTGGTGATCAATATGGAGCACGCTGCTTTCGATCAGGGGCTGGCTCAAGGGTTAGCCGACCATCTTAAAGCACCGTGTTATACGCTACACGAGTTGAAGGCTGAGACGCTTTATCAGGCAGTCAGGGGAGAAATGAAGGCGTAATTTGGGAAGCGTGATTGTTTTGCTGAACGGAGTGCGACATCTAGTGCAGCGTACTTACGCTCCCTGCGGTCGCTAGATCCCTCGCTACGCTCGGAATGACAAGCACTGCAATCGAGAGGTATGTCATGCTAAACGCAGTGAAGCATCCAGCGCAGCGAACCACGCTCACTTCGTTTGCTAGATCCTTCGTTTCGCTCAGGATGACATCATGGCAATAATGAGAAAATCCTGGTATGTTTACACCAACACAAACTACACAAATAGTGTTTTGTTTACTGGGATCACGAACAACTTAGAACGACGCGTCCAAGAACATAAAACTGGGACGATTGAGAGTTCATTCAGCAAGCGGTATAAGCTCTACAAGCTGGTTTGGTTCCAGGAGTTTGATTCTCCTGATACAGCAATCGAAATGGAAAAGCGTATCAAAGGCTGGCGCAGAGAAAAGAAGATGGCGCTGATCCTAGAGCAAAATCCTGATTTTCAAGACTTAATGTCAGGTTAGCGTGTCATACCGAGCGGAGCGAGGTATCTAGCGAAGCGAAAAATTAACGCTCCCACTGGTCGTTAAACTCTTCGTTGTACTCAGAGTGACGAGATTAAAAAAAACATGCCAAAAACAGCCCGCCGCTTGACCAACTTCACCGAATCCATCATCCGTGATATGACGCGGGTGGCAGATGAGCACGGGGCGATTAACCTGGCACAAGGTTTTCCGAATTTCGATCCACCCGAAGCGCTGGTCGAAGCTGCCGTGGAAGCGCTTCAAGGTGGGCATAACCAATACGGACAAACCTGGGGCACGCCCAAATTCCGGCGAGCACTGGCGCGAAAGCAAAATCATTTTATGGAAATGGAACTTGATCCCGATTTGCACATTACCGCGACCTGTGGTGGTACGGAAGCGATGTTGGCCGCTTTTATGACAGTGGTCAACCCTGGCGATAAAGTAATCGTCTTTTCGCCGGTGTATGAGAATTACATCCCGGATAGCATCCTTTCGGGAGCTGAACCGATATACGTCCCCCTGCATCCCCCGGCATTTACGCTTGATCCGGACGAACTGCGGACAGCTTTTGAAGCTGGGGCGCGTGCCCTGATATTGTGCAATCCCAGCAACCCAACCGGTAAAGTATTCAACCCTGGTGAACTGCAAACCATCGCAGATTTAGCCCAGGAATTTGATGCGTGCGTGATTACGGACGAAGTTTACGAGCATATCATTTATGCGCCGCACCAGCACACCTATATGGCCAACCTGCCCGGGATGTTCGAGCGCACGATTTCAACCGGATCGCTTTCCAAAACGTATGCCGTCACCGGCTGGCGGTTGGGATACGCGATCGCCCCGCCTAAAATTACGGACGGCATTCGTAAAGTTCACGATTTTCTGACCATTGGCGCGCCAACTCCTTTACAGGAAGCCGCGGTTACAGCCCTAAACTTTCCCGCGAGGTACTACAAACAATTGCAGGCGGAATATACACAACGGCGCGATCTTTTTCTGAACTATCTGGATTGCGCGGGGCTGAGCTACACCCGTCCGCAAGGTGCATACTACGTGATGCTCGATATCAGCCCCTTCGATTTCAATGATGATACTGCCTTCTGCTACTGGCTGACGCAGGAAATCGGGGTTGCAGCCGTCCCCGGCGGCAGTTTTTATCCCTTGAACTCCGATGGGATACCGCCAGTAACAAATATGGCCCGCATCCACTTTGCCAAGAGTAATGATGTACTTGTAGCGGCAGGGGAGCGTTTATTACAATTGGAAAAGATAGCATAATTGGTACACGGATTTCACGGATCAACACAGAAAAAACAAAAATCCGTCAAATCCTGAAAATCCGGGTAAAAAAACAGGAGAACCCATGACTGAAGAAACCAAACCTCAAGAAGAGAAGAAAGAAAGTAAAGAGCCACAAGACAATATTGTCATCACTCAGCATACCGTCACCATTGGCGGACACGAGATCAAGTACACTGCAACCTCCGGTACCATGGTGCTGAAAGAAGAATCTGAGAAGGGCGGCGATGCCAAAAATGAGAATGAAGGCCATAAGCCCAAAGCAGAGATTTTCTTCACCGCTTACACCCTCGACCGGGACGAAGGCGTTGCAGATGCCGAATACCGTAAGACCCGCCCAATTACTTTCTCGTTCAATGGCGGGCCGGGATCATCCTCGGTGTGGCTGCACCTCGGATTGTTTGGCCCGCGCCGGGTGGAGATGGGCGATGCCGGCGCTTTACTGGCCCCACCGTATCACCTCGTTGATAACGAATTCTCGATGCTGGATGTCACCGATCTGGTTTTTATTGATCCGGTGACCACCGGATACAGCCGCGCGGTGGAGGGGGAAAATCCGAAGCAGTTCCACAATTTCGAGAAGGATATTGCCTCGGTGGGTGATTTTATCCGTTTGTACACCACGCGCTACAACCGCTGGGTTTCGCCCAAATTCCTGGCCGGTGAAAGTTACGGCACCACGCGTTCGGCGGGTTTGTCGGGATACCTCCAGGAGCGGCATGGAATGTACCTTAACGGCATCCTCCTGATCTCCTCGATCCTGAACTTCCAGACCGCGCGATTCACCCCGGGGAACGATCTGCCTTATATCCTCTTCCTGCCCACCTACACCGCGACAGCCTGGTATCATGGCAGGCTCGATGCTGAGTTGCAAAAAAATCTACGGGATACGCTGGATGAAGTTGAAGCTTTCGCCGCCGGGGAATATGCCACCGCGCTGATGAAGGGTGAGGCCCTACCAAAAGCAGAATATGATGCCATCATTGCCAAATTGGCGCGTTATACCGGACTTTCTCCTGAGTATGTCGAGCATACGAATTTGCGGATCGAGATTATGCGTTTCACCAAGGAATTGCAGCGCGACCAGCGTCGCACGACAGGCCGTTTGGATTACGCGTTTTACGGGTATCGACCGCGATGCTGCTGGTGAAAGCTGGGAGCATGACCCCAGCATGACGGCAATTATGGGTCCATACACAGCCACGCTCAATGACTATGTGCGTACCGAACTGGAATTTGAGAGCGATTTACCTTACGAAATTCTGACCAGCCGTGTTTGGCCCTGGGGATACGAAAATGTGCAAAACCAGTATCTCAACGTGGGAGAGACCCTGCGCAAAGCGATGTCTATGAATCCGCATTTGAAGGTGCTGATTGCCAATGGTTATTACGATCTTGCCACGCCCTATTTTGCCACCCGTTACACTTTCGATCACTTGCACCTGGATGAAAGTTTGCGGGAAAACTACTCGATGACTTTCTATGAAGCCGGGCATATGATGTACGTGCATATGCCTTCGTTAGAGCAGCTCAAGGCCCATATGTCAGAATTCATCCAAAAGGCACTTTTGGGTTAGGAAAAACGTCAAAAGGTCGTTGGTGAGCATATATGGACCGAAAGACTGAATCTCCACACTTTTTACTCGTTCTGGGTTCCCTGTTTTTGATGGCTTACGCGGCCTTCATGTTGGGATCTGCTTGGATGGATTCTGTGGGTCTGCCAGAAACTTCGGCCATTGAAACACCCTCATGGACATCAACCCCCAGCATATCTCAAACTCCGACCATCAACCCAACTAACGTTCCCCTTTATTGGATCACGCCCACCAATCCGAAAGGATCACCAACCGTGGAGCAGGTTTTTATGAGCACACTTGAATCTGGTTCTGCAACAGCTACCCTGGCTGATATTACCCCTACCTCAGAGAATACAATTTCCATCCCTACACAAACCCCATCGGATAATCTTCCAACAGATACGCTGATCGCTGCTTTACCTACTGCGACTTCTACGATTGGTGCCTATCCAGGACCTGACCCAACAGATGACCCTTATCCAGGTCCTCAACCGACAAATGATCCATACCCTGGTCCTGGAGGTACATCAACCCCTTTTCCAATCGCTACGATTACACCTACGAGTACGGGTGATCCAGCCCAACCAACCCCAACACTACCGCCCACTCAAACTCCTCAGCTAACAACCCCAACCATCACGCCAACCCAAGTGGAGACCGAGGGCCTCCCTTCGCCAACTGCACCGCCAACAACCACTTTAAGTTTTTCGGAAATTTCGATTCTCACCAATGGCGCGGTGAACCAGGCAATCTGGTCGCTAGATGCGCTCACACTTACTCTGGCTACTTCGGATGGTATATATCTGATCGATGCAGAAACGCTGCAGCGTGTAGGCATCATAGATAAAGGGTCAACTACTTTATCTGTGATCGCGGCTTTCAATGGTGATTTGATCGCTGCTGGTGGAGGGGATGCTGACATTCGCTGGTGGAATCCAGAAACCCGAAAATATTTTGGTTCCCTCCAAGGTCATTTATTAGGTGTCGTAGGGTTGGGTTTACCCAATTTTAATGGTTCTCTGGCTTCCGGAAGTGATGATGCCTCTGTTCGCATTTGGGATATCTCAAATATCTATACCCTTGGAACGGATGGAGTCCGGTTGAATTTCACATTCTATGAGCCCCAAAATAGAGTGACCGATTTGGCTGTCAGCGGCAATGGAGAAATTGTTGCTGCCAGCAGTAACCAGCATGTCCATATTTGGAATCCTTTTTCTGGAGAATTAATTAAAACCATTCGTCAACCTTTGGGATGGTATACGGCCTTAGCCCTCAGCCCGGATAGTCAAATATTGATGACAGCTTATGACGGGCGCCGTCTCGAATTTTGGGATACCAATTCCTGGGTACGAGCAAAGTTTTTGCCCTTGGGTGGACCGGTCCGCACATTATCATATTCGACGGATGGCAGTTTATTTGCTATGGGGTATGAAGATGGTCGTATTCAAATTTGGAATGCCCTGAACTTACAACAATTGGCTGACCTCCCTGGCCACGAAAATCTCACCCATCTGGTTTTCAACCCCTCTGGCAATCAGCTTGCAACCAGTAGTGAAAACGGCACCATTCGATTATGGGATCTATCCCCATTGCGAAACCCTTGATGGAGGTAAATATGAAAAGAAAGATCATTATCCCAATTCTGATTTTATTGCTTGTGACCCTGGCTTGTGGAGGGGCGCCTCCAACCAAAGAAGCGCCGGCCCCCGCAGAAGAAATTGACGCCAAAGAAGCCATCCAGACTTATGCTAACGATGTGCTCGGCTTAGACATCCCGAGTCTATTTGCCGGAGGAACTTCGGGTGAACTCAGTTTGCCGGTCAGCATGCAAGATGGGATTGAGCTTGCCGTTGATTTGGCCGGGGAAACCTACTTTGGCGTTTGGAGCGGGGGAATTGCGTCGCTAAGTTTTGGCGATAGTGATGTTTCAGGAGATTTGGCCGCGGATGTGCGTGACGGTGCTTTAGGGGTGTTTGCCCTCACAGTGGGTGCTGCTCCACCCGAAAATCCTGCTGCTGCCCTGGATTTGATCCAAGAGACGTACCCTGGTTTAAGCGGCTATCAATGGATCGAAGTTCCAGCAGAACAAGGCTATGCTTTTACTGCCGGAGAAGCGAATAATGTCTCTTTGCAAAGTTGGTCGGTTGAACTCACCGGGACGACGATCAATGCCGGGGTTGCGCCTGGCCTGCTCAGTAATCAATCCTTTGTTTGGGTCGTCGTAGCTTCCGGGGTTTTGGCTGCCCCGTTCCAACAATAGCAATTCAAACTTAATACTTACCAATCAAGAATTGGTAAGATAAACACATCATTCTGAGATGAAATCAAAGACCTACTCAGAGCCTGAAGGAGTGATTTAGCCTGGTCGGATTCTTTTTTTTGCCGGTTGATTCGATGGTTCGTTGGTGATAAGATGGGCGCATGAAACGTTGGGTCTCTTTCTGTTTTTTGATCTTCTTTTTAGCGGCCTGTGGAGGCGGCCCTATCCCCACACTCACAGAAACTCTTGTATTTCCTACCATATCCCCACTACCTGAAAACCCTGATCCAACTGCAACCGCCATACCGTTGCCTACTGAAACCAAAACACCGTTGCCCTTTACCGAGGTGCCCGTAAGCAAAGAATCCCCCAATTATAAAATTTCTGCCGAACTGGATTATGGCTGGAAAATCGTCACTGCGCAGCAAGAAGTTATCATTCCCCATCCATCTGATCAACCCATCTCTGAAATTGTTTTCGTTGTACAACCTAATTGGTATCCAGGTGCTTTTCTATTGGATCAACTCAATTGGACCGATGGCGCGGCAATATCAAATTACACCCTGGATGGCATCCGGTTGAAAATCCCCTTGGCTGAACCCTGGGAACCAGACACCACGAAGGAACTTACCTTCGCTTTTACTCTCAATTTGCCAGCCCTCGACCGCGGCGAGGAGTTTGGCCCCAACCCCTTTGGTTACACCACTCGTCAGGTTAACTTGACCGATTGGCACCCTTTCGTACCGCCATTTGTCGATGGGGATTGGCAGGTTCATAATCCCTGGTTTTATGGTGAGCATCTGGTTTATCTTAATGCCGATTACGAAGCCGAAATCCGGGTGGCGAACGCCCCGGACGGCACTGTGATCGCCGCGAACGCACTGGATCAGGGTAATGGAGATATACATAATTACAAGATTGAACAAGCCCGAAATTTTGTTTGGTCGGTCAGCCCAGAATATCAAGTTTTTGAGGAAGATGTCGATGGTGTAACCCTCCTCGGGTACGGGTTCCCCTACGATGTCGAGATCGGGGAAGCCGCTTTCGAGACCACCGTGGAATCCTTCCGGCTGTACAATCAACTTTTCGGGCCGTATCCCCACGAAAGTCTGACGATGATCCAGGCTGATTTCCTGCATGGTATGGAATACGATGGGCTGTACTATTTGAGCAAGGCTTTCTACAATACCTACGATGGAACCCCGGCCACCTATCTTGTCGCAATCGCAGCGCACGAGACTGCTCATCAATGGTGGTTTGGTTTGGTTGGCAACGATCAAGCCATACAGCCCTGGCTAGACGAAGCGTTATGTACCTACACCGAATTGCTCTACTACGAAAATCTCCACCCCGAGGCCTTGAAATGGTGGTGGAATTACCGCGTGGATTATTACGAACCGCAGGGTTGGGTTGATCTGAGTATTTACGATGCGGGCGGCTACCGCCCGTACCGGGATGCGGTTTATCTGAATGGGATGCAATTTCTCCTTGAACTGCGCACCCTGGTTGGCGAAGATGTGTTCGCAAACTTTTTACAGGATTATGCAAATCGCAACACCCACAAAATCGTTAAAGCAGATGATTTTTTCACAATCCTGAGTGAGCACACCGATGCTGATTGGATCCTGCTGAAAGCCAAATATTTTCAGAATCCATAAGTTCATCCTTCATCCTTCTGTTTTCCAAAGGAGCTCCCATGACAATTGAGAACCGTCTTCTTCGAGCCTATGGACAAGGGTGCGCTCGCAGCACTCTTTTGTACGTGGTGGTCGCCGTAATCATCATCGGCGGTTTTTGCTGCCTGTCATCGGTGGCTTTCTCGCTTCCGGTTGATGACGATCTGCGTTTGTGGATTTGGGTAGGAGTAATAATCACCTTCATGTTTGTAGCAATCGGAATCACGGCCTTTGGAGTGGTGGTAGTCGTTCGAAAGCGTGCTCGAGAGCTGGATGAAATCTTTTTTCCCTTGGGGCTTGAAGGCCGCGGTTACCTGACCAACGGACGCCAATATCACGGTACTTTCCACGGTTATCCCATGCATATATATTTTTACCGCGGACCAACATTGCAGATTTACTTGGATGTTCCCTTGGGAACGCGAGTCGGGATCGGGCGGAAAAGTGAACTAGCCCGTCTGGCTGGAGGGATGATAAACCGCGAAGTGCTGGATACAGGGAATCCCGAGTTTGAGCATCTTGCCATCTATCCGGATGATCCCCGTTGGGCAACAGATTTGTTTGCTGACCTCCGGGCTCAGGAAACGATTTTACGTTTGACCAGTGAAGAAAGCGCGGCCGAGCTGCGGACTTTGAGTCTTACACCGAATGCGATGCTCTGGCAAACGCGCCATATTCCGTTGCGCAATATCAATGGTGAGGCCGTCCGTTCCTGGATCAACGATCTTTACGAACTGGCTCGTATTGCCCAGGGCTTGACACCTCCAGCTGTCACTGCGGTAGAATCTGGGCTCGAACACACCACCCGCACCGATCGCAGCAAATACACCTGGCCAATTATTGGTATCACCTGCGGCATTATTGCCGCGATGGTGGGCTGCATTATTGCGATTTCGGTTGTGATCATTATTCTCTCGGAAAGTGGAATTTAGAAAGCAGGGATAAAGGATTAGGAACCAGTGACTAGCGATCAGCTCTAGCTCATGTTTTTCCTGACGCCTGACAATCTTTTTACATAACCATGACACCACAAATGTACCTCACCCTCGGCATCCTTGCGATTGCCATTATTCTCTTCATCACCGAATGGCTGCGCGTCGACGTAGTCGCGCTGGGCGTGGTTGTCGCGCTGATGCTCACCGGCATCCTGACCACCAGCGAAGCGATCTCTGGTTTTTCCAGCACGGCGGTCCTGACCATCGCTTCTCTTTTTGTAGTTGGTGGTGCGGTGATGCAAACCGGGCTGGCAGGCACGATCGGTCGCCGCATCCTGACCGTTGCTGGTGGCAGCCAGACTCGATTACTGGTCGTTATCATGGCTGCGGTTGCACTGCTCTCGGGCTTTATGTCCGATACAGGCACTGTAGCAGTGCTGCTGCCCGCCATCATCTCGCTCGCGCTCAATGCCAAAATCAGCCCTTCAAAACTGCTCATCCCACTGGCCTTTGGTTCCTTGCTCGGAGGCGCGATGACGCTGATCGGTACTCCGCCCAATATTATCGTCAGTGATGTGCTGCGGGAAGCCGGTTTGGAACCTTTCCGGTTTTTCGATTACACGCCTATCGGTCTGGTTCTGCTCGTTGCTGGGATCTTCTATATGCTGATGATCGGTTACCGTCTGCTGCCTGAAATAAAACCCAAGCAAGACCTCCAGCGGGTGGAAACCCCTGAAGAATTAATCGATCTCTATAAATTGCCGGATAATTTATTTCGGTTGCGCGTGCGCAGGAGTTCGCCGCTGGTGGGGGAATCGCTGCAAAATAGCCGGAATCCGCCAAAATTACCAGATGAACATCCTTGAAATTTTAAGGGATTCAAACCCCCGGGAGGTTGCTAAACTTGGGGAGCGGCGCATCATCATTGAAACTAAACCCGAATCGATTTCACCGGACCCTCAAACCGTTCTGAGATTTGGAGATTTGCTAATTGTGCAGGGTGAAGCCAATGAAGTCAGTTTTGCAGCTGCGCAGCTCAATTTGGGTTTGCAGCCTGCCGAACCTTCCGATCACAAAGCTTTGGTCAACGTCGAGATCGGACTGGCTGAAATTTTACTGCCGCCGCGCTCACGGCTGGTGGGCAAAACGATAGTGGAATCTCGGATTGGCACTTTATACAAGCTGACGGTTTTGGGCATCCGCCGCCCGGGGACGGACGATGAGCTGGATCTGAAATCTACCCCGTTGCGCTTTGGTGACACGCTGCTGGTGCAGGGGGCCTGGGAGGATATTTTAGCGCTGCGCCGCCGTCGCCGCGATTTTGTGGTGATGGGCCAACCTGAAGAGATGATCGGCGCTCCAGCCCGTAAAAAAGCGCCCATCGCTCTGCTAATTCTGGCTGGAATGCTGATTTTGATGATCACCAATCTGTTGCCAGTTGCGGCAGCCAGCATGCTGGCTGGGTTGGCGATGATTGTAACTGGCTGCCTGACCATTGATGATGCTTATGAGTTCGTTGATTGGAAGAGCATCGTGTTGATCGCCGGTATGCTGCCGATGGCTATCGCATTGGAGAAAGTTGGACTGGTGGAGTTGGTCGCTTCGGGGCTGACGGATGTGTTTGGGGCGATGAGTCCGCTGGTGGTGATGGCAAGCTTGTTCCTGATCACCTCGCTGTTTACCCAAGTGCTTTCTAACACAGCTACCACTGTTCTGATCGCTCCTATCGCTTTGCTCACAGCCCAAAATATGGGTTTGCAGCCCCAGTCTTTTTTGATGGCAGTTGCACTCGCGGCTTCGATGGCCTTTGCTTCCCCGGTAGCCTCCCCGGTCAATACCCTGGTGATGGGTGCTGGGAATTATAAATTCACTGATTATATTAAAGTGGGAGTGCCACTGATCCTGATATCGATGGTGATTACTGTGTTAATACTGCCGCTGTTTTGGCCGTTGTAATAGGTATGTAAACCCGAAAGGCTGAGCATTTCTCTATGTCGATAAATGCTTTTACCAAAAAAATGTTCAAAAGCGAAATTCTTTCAAGTACTCATCTATCATAAGGCTGTGCGTCAGGCGCATATAGTATTTTGGGAGTCCATTAGTTCTCAAAATGCAGTTTACTTCGTCGTTGTTAATAGTTAGATATCTGGCCAGTTACTAGCCATTGAAGTAAGTCACTCATGGGGGTGATGGAAAGGAAATTTCAAGCTGTTCTAGCCAGGCATCAAGCTTGGTGCCGTAACTCGAACAAAGTGCTAGGTGGCGGTTGATGATTGTGCGAACTTCAACTGGATTGGCACCAATCGCCAAAAGGTCGGCATCAAATTCCAGAAGTTCATAACATTCTTCACATGTGAGTTGATAATCATTCTCTGGTTCTCGCGTTAGCAAGAGTAATTGCCACAACGGATGTGTCATTTTTACACCTAATGCAACTATTGATAAATTCAGAGAGGATGATAATATCGGTTGCACCATTACAGTTGTTGATGATCTCCACTATTCAGCAGATATCGAGAGATTTTCGCAACCCCTTGGCCGCGTTTTTCAATAACGTAATTCTTTCAATTGTCTATCAATAAAAAGACTGTCTGCCAGACACTCGTGGTTTTTTGGACTTCCATTAATTCTCCATGTACAAGCCATTTCACCATCCTGGATTGCCCGGTTGCAATATTCCACTTTTAAACCGCATTCACGGATTAAGCTCTCCAATTGGTGAAATTTCTCTGGGCTGGCTGGAAAAACAACATGATAGGTCCGTGCTTTGCGAATCATGTAAATCAAACGATCAAATACTGGAAAGAACCATAAGTAGATCAAGATCACGCCAGTTGCAATCCCTGTGATGAGATAATACCCTCCCCCGATAGACATACCCAGGGCGGCAGCAACCCAGATCGTGGATGCCGTTGTCAGTCCGACGATGCGGCCTCCATTACGGAGTATTACTCCAGCGCCAATGAAACCGACTCCACTGACAATATTGGCAGCAATCCTGGTTGGGTCATACAGATTCCCACTTAGCTCGATGGAAAGAATAGTAAAGAGAGCAGAGCCAAAGCAAATAAAGGTGATAGTACGAAACCCAGCTGCCTTATCATGGAATTCTCGTTCCGCGCCAATAAGCCCCCCAACTAAAACGGCAAATAACAACTTGGGTGCAATTTCAGGTATATTGATCATGTTGCACCTTGGGTGTCTTTGAACGACTATCGTTGATGTAAAATCCTGGACCTATGAAAATAACATGGGGAGGAGAATACACACGATGAATTTTTGTGTGGTAGTTAGGGCAAACAAGCCCCGACAAATCATCGTTCACGTGGCATCTCTTCTCGAAAACAACCTCACAGACATCACATTTGAAAACATATACTGGCATAAGTGTTCTCCTGATCAATTAAGATGCGCTATCTTACAAAATTTCTTCCAGGTCAGGCACTAAGATCGGCGTTTTTCCTCCGTCTCTGACGTGCTTGGCCTCACCATGGAGAAAATTGAGAAATTCGATAGTACGCGGGTTTTTCTTGTGGTGTAAGTGTTCAAATTTTTCGATCAGAGCGTTGAGGCAGGCAAGATACACTTTGAAGGGATCTGCATTTATCAGGTGTTTCTCATATGTATGTGGTTTGGACAACAATGCTGCCCTTCGTTTTGCAAATAAAATCTCGATTTCTTCAATGAACATCATTAATATAGGATCTGCTGAACTGATTTCCAGGATCGGGGCAGGTGATTTCAGGTTACAAATTGTTACCGTATCTTGAGATTCAATTTTCAAATTCCCCCCAAAGGTAAAAGCTTCCTCTTGCTTGCCATACCGATCCGTCAATTCAATAGAACCAGCCAGGACTTGATAATTAGAACCATGAACCCAGGGATGTCGAATCGTGAGTGATTCTATTGCATTTGATTTGGACTTAACATGAAGATAAAGTTCTTCGGGATCAAAGTGGTGTTCTGTTGGGCATTCATTGATGAAAACATCAAAACAAGAATCACTAGATGTATCACCTGATTCTGAACGGCTAAAACGATAACCAAATTTAGGCTCATGCGGATTGTTTGTTGTGGACATAATATTCTCTTTTGTATTTTAAGATAAAAGGCCCTCAGATTACTTGAGGGCCTTCTCTGTTTTTTTTTGTAGGGGAGGTCACTTCAGGTAAAAATGTGTTCACCAGAAAGTGTTTATTTGTCAGGTAATCTTCTTATAAACAATAATGCTACCTCGTACTCGGTGCAAGATTACCACCCTTATTTTACCACTAAAAATCTGATCATTGCTTTTCATATAAGGGTAGTGGTACGCGGCCATAATTGGGTGATCTAATTCAGAACCCAATTTTCTGATATTGACTATCATTTGATGGACAACTTCATTCCCAAACTGGAGAAATCCAGGTTTAGCCAGTAAACGCTATCGGAGCGGCAGCGCAAAACCAGCTGACCAATTAAGTCGTATAATTAGCGCAATATTCTAACAACTTGGAGTAAATGTATATGACTGACCTACAATTAGAATTTGAAGAACCAGAAAGTCCTCGGCCAGCAGGGGCACGAATATCGAGTTATTTTACCCAACTGCTGGATCATCTACAACCTTCGTCTCAAATTGTCTTGGTCGTGACTGCTCTAATCGTCGGCATTGGAGCTGGCATTGGTGCGGTTATTTTTCGTTATTTGATCAACGCCGTCGAGTGGGTCGGCTATGACTGGTTCCCGCGGGTTACTGCCGAATGGGGCAAAGCCTATGTGATCATCATTCCCGCACTGGGCGGCTTGCTGGTTGGCCCCCTGGTTTACTATTTTGCCCGCGAAGCTAAAGGCCACGGCGTTCCTGAAGTGATGGAAGCAGTGGCACTCAAAGGCGGTCGCATCCGGCCCAGGGTTGCGATTGTCAAATCGCTAGCATCAGCGCTTTCCATCGGCAGCGGTGGTTCCGTGGGGCGTGAAGGTCCGATTGTGCAAATCGGCTCAGCCCTGGGATCATCTTTGGGTCAGGTGCTCAATCTCTCTGAAGATCGGGTGCGCAACCTGGTGGCCTGTGGCGCGGCGGGTGGGATCGCGGCAACCTTTAATTCACCGATTGCTGGTGTGATTTTTGCTCTCGAAATTTTCTTGGGTGAGTTCACGATTCACGGTTTCAGTTCTGTAGTGATTTCATCGGTGGCTGCCAGTGTGATTGGCCGGATTGCCTTTGGCGATATCCCGGCTTTTTCGATCCCTACAGAATATGGTATTGCCAGCCTGTGGGAGTATATCTTTTTCCCGGTGTTGGGTGTGCTGGCGGCTTTATTTGGCGTGCTTTACACCCGCACGATTTATTTCGCCGAAGACCTGTTCAACAAATGGAAAGGTGTGCCTGAGTGGTTCAAACCTGCGGTTGGCGGCGTACTCCTCGGTCTGTTTGCCTTTGCCTACCCGGCGCTTACCGGCGTCACTTGGGATGTTATCCCACAAGTTTATAACGTCGGATACGAAGTTATCGAAAGCGCACTGGATAACGAAATTTTGCTGTGGACGGCCGTTGTACTGCTTTTCGCCAAATTGATTGCCACCAGCTTGACTTTAGGATCGGGCGGTTCGGGCGGGGTGTTTGCGCCCTCCTTATTTGTGGGCGCGATGCTGGGGGCCGCTTATGAACTGGTGCTCACGCGCTTCTTCCCTGGGATCATCGCGCCCGAAGGAGCTTATGCTTTGATTGGGATGGCCGCTTTATTTGCAGCCAGCGCCCATGCACCGATCACTGCGGTGATTATTTTATTCGAGCTTACCGGCGATTATCAGTTGATTCTACCGCTGATGCTCACTGTGGTGATCGCGACTTTGCTCTCCCGGCATTGGATGAAAGGCGAGTTGATTTATACACTCAAGCTCAGTCGCCGTGGGGTCAATCTCAAACGCGGCCAGGATGTTGATTTGATGGAATCCGTTCTGGTGCGGGATGTCATGACAACTCAACCAACAACCATCAACGGCGGTGTGTCGGTCTCGGTATTGGCGAATTTATTTTTGCAAACCAACCAGCATGCCTTTGCGGTTTTAGATGATGATGGTAAGCTCTTCGGGATCGTTTCGCTCACGGATTATCGGCGCGTCAGCGAGGGGAAAACGCCGCTTGAAGAATTAACCGTTGAGGAGATTGCTACAACTTCTGTGGTGACAGCCTTCCCGGACGAGAATTTGCGAGTGGTCTTGCACCGCATGGGACCGCGAGACCTTTCGAGAGTGCCGGTGGTCAGCCGGGTAGATCAACGCAAACTTTTAGGGATGGTGCGCAGGAATGATATCGTGCGCGGATATCAAACCGAGACAGCCCGCCGGGGTTCGGCACTCAGCCAATTAGCCGGGCACCCACCCGGAACCCGCCACGTGCAGCTTCAAGTCCCCGCGAACACGCCTCTTCGTGGTCAATGTCTGGCAGAACTAAATTTCCCCGAAGATTTTCTGGTGATCCATATCCAGCGGGAAGGGCACAATATCCTGCCGCATGGCAATACCTGCCTGGAATCGGGTGATATGGTCACTTTCCTGGTCCGCGAAAACGAGATTAACCTCCTGGAAGCCTTTTGGCTAAAGAGCAATCAGGTGGATGCGTAAGCATAAAAACGGCTCTCTGGGAAATGCCATGACAGAGGGAAGATGGGGGGTGTTTTTCTTGCGAGTTTAGCTCCCTCATTATCAAATCTATATTATCTCTACTCAAGCGAAAGAAACGCGATTGCATTTCCTTCCTCATCATCCATAACCAATTCAAGGTGATGCTCGGGGCGGAAATCCGCAATATCAATCAGATGCAGGCAGTCTACAAGCGCGGGTTCTAACTCGATCCACTCGCTCACTTTGTTCGGTGTATGGTAGAAAAAGTCGCGGTTAAAGGCCGCGGTTTCATCATCCACACGGACCACCAGGGGGTAAATATGCGCTTCCATTAAATCCTGGAAGAAGTGTGTACCCAAAGAGGGCTCTGGGTCGGGGCCAATCCCCTCACCCGATAATTCCACCAAAGCGCCCGCGTTATAAATATCTGCGTAGCTAACGTAAACGCCTAAATCAGTATTGGTGCTTCCCCACCGGCCGGGTCCGACACAAATAAACGATTTCTCGTCCAGTGCCGCATTTATCCGTGAGATTGCAGCTGCGAGTTTGTTGCGTTCAGCTATTGTTGGCAGCGCAAAATATTTTTCGTGGGGGATATAAAGTACATAGCGGATTTTCCCAAGATGCCCGCGCGGCACCATATAACGCGTGGCAAACACAATTTCATTGGAGGTGAGATCATCAGGAATTTCATTTGGGCTAATATCATCCAGATGGCTTTGTGAACGACATTGGAGGAGTGAAATTATCACTTCAGGTTGTGGTGTATGCGGTTCTGGAATTTGAACCGTAAATTCTAAATCGACGGCGGCATGGTAGTGTTTTTCTAGCAACCGAAGAATTTTCGAGATACAGTCTGAAAAAGATGTGCGTTGTAGAAACTCATTGAACGTAAGCGCCATACGTGGAATATCATCCTGGCTGACGCGCATACGTGGAGTAGAGAAGAAACCATCTTGCTCTAATTGCGCAATATAACGCAACGGCGGATAGCGGGGTGAGAGAACCTCTGAAACAGGCAGGGTTATTAATGCATTTTCTTCCAAGTCGAGTACGTCAACATAATGCTGGGAATAGTGACGGATAGCCTCGGTTGAATCGTCCGGTTGCAAGAGTGGATGGCTGAGAGCCACCAACCTGGGGTAATCATCTCCAACACGGCCAACGGCACGGGTTCCCAATCCCCAAACCAAACGGACGATGCCGTCTCTGCGGCGAATTTGGGGTGACCATCGAAAAATATTGTGGCTGAAAGCCACACCAGCAGCGTGGGGTAAAAAGTAGCGTCCAAATTTTTCACCCTGGACGATTTGTATCAACACCGCCATGCGCTCATCATAATCTTGCAATCCCTTCTGTCTGCGATAAAGCAGAGCATCGGGTTTCAGCGTACTGGCATATGTGGATTTGATTGCGTGCGTTAGTGCCTCTAAATTTTCTTGCAAAGTGCCTTGATTGGGGCAGAAGAAACTCTCATATTTTCCCGCAAAGGATGTGCCAAAATTATCTTCTAATTGGCTTGATGAGCGCACAATCAGGGGCTGGTTGCCAATTTTCACCAAAATGGTACGGAGTTCATCCAAAATTTCGGGAGGGAAATCCCCTTTTTGAAATTGCTCCTGAACTTCAGCATAATCTGCTCGAATCTCTGATTCGGGTTTATATTTTTCATCGTTCCAATGTAACAACCCGTTCATAGCTGAGAAGAGGTAGAGCACATCAGAGCCAATGAAATATGACTCTGGGATTTGCAGGCAAGCGCGCACTTCTTCATCCGCAGTTTCGTTCAAAATTCGGGCAGCCAACATCATCCCCGCAGCTTTCCCTCCGATGCGCCCAATGCCGATCCTCCGCTGAAAAATATCTTCTAAATCACCCACGGTAAACCATTTTTTTGCTACATTGATGTATGAAAGTTGATCGCTGATTAACCTGCGGATAAGAGCTACTTTTAATTCAGTGAGGTGATATTCAAGAGGCCCGCGTTTTTCGAGGTCAACTTTTTCGATTGCGTAAGCATGATGGATGATCCTAGAGACAGGTGCTAAAGCAGGATCAAAGGAGGTCAGTAACTCTAATAGAGATACTTGATCATCCAGGCTGTCAATATTGGATGTTTGTACTTCATTGGTAATCACGACTGGCCATACTTGGGTTGAAACAATGCGCTTACTTTGGGCAATCACGCCAACACCGCGCAATTCTTCAACTTCTTCATCATTGACCATTTTTATATCCAGCGAGATGCCTGATGTGCTGTTGGGGCTGCGCCAGATTATTTTCTTTTGACTTTCAAGCAGGCTGCTTTCTAAGGTGGCTGTTAAAGCTGTAAATGCAGCGCTCTTTCGGTCGACCCAGGCAACCAGATTGATGCTGCCCCGCCATCCCTGGTTAAATTCTCCTTTCCCTTCCTTGTGGAAGTGTTCTTCGTCAGCTTCGTAGCGAAAAATAGATTTAACGGTTTTATCCATACCCCCGAGGTATTCTGCGATTTGTTTGCTAAGGCTATCTGATAGTTGGTTGCAGACATCCTCCCGGCCTTGGCGGAGAGCTTGCACAGCCCAATCTGGGTTGCTGGTAAAAAACTTTTCGGCACAGATTTCGATGGCACTCTCGATCATCCTGTCAGCCAGAACTTGGTCAATTTGTTCGGTCGTCATCGTGGGTTCTCCCAGGCGTGTGCAGTTTTGAAATAAGACGAGGCTTTAGCCAGTTGCCGTTCTATCAGCGGTTGACTAAAGCCTCATCAAGGTGCACGTAAATACTAGCGTGTTTTGATCGCGATCTTGGTGCCCTTTATAAGAAGTTATATATTAAGGTTAAAGAACCGCGAAAGGACCATATCCTGAAACTAGACAATACCATAGGCCAACATCGCATTAGCAACTTTGACGAAACCCGCAATATTGGCACCTGTCAGGTAGTCACCTGGGGAGCCATATATCTCAGCGGCCTCAAGGCTGGCCTGGTGGATGCTGCTCATGATTCCTTGCAGGCGTTGATCAACCTCTTTGCGCGACCATAGCAGGCGCAGGCTATTCTGCGACATTTCAAGTCCGGACACCGACACGCCACCCGCATTGGCTGCCTTCGCAGGTCCATAAAGAACGTTGTTCGATTGGTAAACCTTGATGGCTGAGAGGGTGGATGGCATATTGGCGCCTTCAGAGACGCAGTAGCAGCCGTTGTCGACCAGGGCCTGGGCATTCTCTTCTTCGATTTCATTTTGGGTGGCGGAGGGGTATGCTATATCAACTTTGATACTCTCTTCGCGAATGACGTCCCAAACGCTCTTACCCTCAAAATAAGGAACATTATATTTTTGGGCATACTCACTGATACGACCTCGTCGGATGTTCTTCAATTCGAGAACGTAAGCCAGTTTGTCGCGATCTACACCCGCCTCATCCACAATGGTGCCACTGGAATCAGAGAGAGTGATCACTTTGCCGCCCAGATCGAGTACTTTTTCGGTCGTGTATTGAGCCACGTTACCCGAGGCACTCACCGCGCAGATCTTACCAACGTGATCTAATCCACGGGTCTTGAGCATTTCGTCAGCAAAATAAACAGCACCATAACCGGTAGCCTCGGGGCGGATTAAGCTGCCGCCGTATTCCATTCCTTTGCCAGTCAACACACCAGTATGCTCATTGCGGATTTTTTTGTACATCCCATACAGGTAGCCGATTTCACGGCCGCCAACACCAATATCACCCGCAGGAACATCAGTATCGGGGCCAATGTGACGGTAGAGTTCACGCATGAATGCATAGCAAAAACGCATTACTTCGCTATCGCTTTTTCCTTTGGGGTCAAAATCGGAACCGCCTTTGCCGCCACCCATGGGTAGGGTCGTTAAGGAGTTCTTGAAGACCTGTTCGAAACCGAGGAATTTGATAATCCCTAAGTTTACCGAGGGGTGGAAACGCAGTCCGCCCTTATAGGGTCCGATCGCATTGTTGAATTGTACGCGGAAGCCGCGATTGACCTGCACATCACCATCATCATCTTCCCAGGGCACTCGGAACATTACAACTCGATCCGGTTCGACAATGCGCTCATAGATTTTCGCTTTGACGAATTCGGGATGTTTGGCAACAGTCGGTTCGAGGGTGGTCAGCACCTCTTCAACTGCCTGATGAAATTCAGGTTGTGCTGGGTCTTTCTCTTTGACTTTTGCGATTACATCTTGTATGACGGACATTTTTACTCCTTGTGTGTGGTTTGCTGATTTTTGAAGGAACATGACGAAGTATAGAGTCCTAAATTAAGATATTTAGGCTCATTAAATACTGTAGCGTATTTGAATAATAGCTACGTCAAAAAAGTCGACCAGTATGTTAAAAACACGTGAAAAAAGAGAGACGGGAGATTTAAATTGGGAGCCTGGTTTAGAGATTTTAGTTAGCTTTGGTTATTCACTTCGAGCATATAGCCAATCCCCGGGACTCGAATGATATAGCGCGGGTTCGAAGGATTGGGTTCCAATTTGCGACGCAAGAGGTGGATATAAGAACGCAGGTAATCGAAATCGGTGCGGTATTCTGGCCCCCAAACTGCTGTGAGTAATTGTTCATGGAGCATTGCTCGGTTGCTATGGCGAGCAAGTTCGTGCAGCAACTTATATTCGGTCGGTGTGAGATGGATATCCTGATTTTCAATAGTGACCCGGTGACGAGATAGATCGATGCGAATATCCCCACAGATAATCTCTGTCTCGGTAGGTGTTTGTGCCGCTGATTGGGATCTTTTCAGCACCGCTTTCACACGGGCGACCAGCTCTTTTGAACTAAAGGGTTTCTTCACATAATCATCAACTCCAGCTTCGAATCCGCGCAGCATATCACTTTCTCGAACTTTGGCGGTCAGCATAATGATAGGCACGTCAGAGAACTCACGGATGCGGCGGGCAGTATCATAACCGTCCATATCGCCTAAGATAACAATATCCAGAATTACAAGATCAGGCTGCTCAAGAGCCACCGTTTCAATCGCTTGTTCACCACTGCTAGCAGCCGAAATCTGATAGCCTAAGGCGCTTAATATTTGCCGCACAAGCAGCACGAGTTTTGGTTCGTCATCCACAACGAGAATATGACCTGATTCCATGATGGTTCAATTTTACTTGAGGTCTTCCAGAACCGGCTGATCGTTCTTGCGAGCAGTTGAAAGATAGCTGCGGATCCGACAGAAATCTTGAGCACCTTGGATGGTGCGAAAACACCCCGAGACCTTGAGCTTGACTTTCATCATGCGCAGGTCGCGTTCCGCTAAATTGTTGTCGAATGGCACCTTAAAATCGTGCATAAAAGCCAGGACACCGGACTGATGATTTTTCAAGCGGTCCAGCAGGTTCTTGGGCGGGGATTGCTTCTTGCGACCCCGTTGCTTGACCTTGGGCACTTGATCCTGTGGGGGTGGGTTGGCTTGCAGACCTTGTTCGATCAAGTCCAGGTAGCGTTTTTCAAAATCAGTCTTCTGTTTTTCGGATAACTGCGTGAGATCTTGATCCTTGGCGGTTTGCACCGCTTGTTTGATTTCCAGCAGCAGTTTGGCCAGGTTTGGCGCCCACTGTTGTTGATAGCGTTCTTCAATGAAAATCAGGCTGCGCAGGTGATGGGCATTACACAGGCCATGCCAGAGGTTGTCGAATTGGAAGTACGATGAATAATCATCATGCACAACCGTGCCTCGTCGCTTCGGCAAGATCCCGATATCGCGTAAGGCCTTTGAACCCCGCTTGGGATGAACCGCATAGTGCGTCAAGAATGCTGTGCTACTCGAGTGCAGCCACTGCAGTTTCCCGGACACGCGTACGCCGGTTTCATCGTGTTGGGTGACTTCCGCCTGCTCTGCCAGGTACTGCTTGACCAATGCATTGACCGGGCTGACTTGCTGCGCAACACAGCGACCTGCAGAGACGATCGTCCCTTCACTGACAGGCTGTCCATACAGGTCCGCCATGATCTCGGCCACTCGTTCTAGTGATACGAAGTGATAATTGTTGAAGTACACCATCTGGGCCTTGATGCAGGGACCATATTGCACCGGTTGGCTTACACCTGATGGAAACGCAGCTTTGTTTTGCTGACCGCAGTGTGGACAGGCCTTGATTTCGGCTTGGTGTTCGGTAACGATCACCTGCACCGGTGGTAGATCGAAGACTTGACGTCGCTCATGCGCTTGGACATCCACTTGCTCGAGATCCGCATCACAATGCTGACAGCGACTTAACCGATGAAGTGCAACAGCATCGGGATTGGCGCTCATCTTCAAAGTATACCCCTCATGTCCAGGCTGACCACCGCTTTTCCGACCGCTGGGCTTGCGCAGACTGCGGGTGCGTGGTTTCTTCATTCCATCACTCGATGGGGGCTTGCTGCTGTTCTGGCTGTTCTTCGCCAGTTGATCTTCCAGCGCTCGCACTCGGGCTTCCAGATGAACGATGGTCTCCTGTTGTTCCTCGATCTTCCTTTGCTGCTGCTCGATATGCTCCTGCTGTTGCTGGATGTTTTCTTGTTGTCCCTGAATTGCACCCGTCCAATCCTCAACCAGCTCGACCAGCAAGGCCACAACGGCGGCCTCGCTTGCTTCATAGGCGGCATGGATCTCTTCTCGACTGGGGAACCGTAGCGCTTCCATCTCCTTATTCTGCCCAATTTGCACGATTTTGACAATAGTATTCTTCAATCAGACTTCTATGCCTGAGCATAAAAAACCTTGCGAATAATTTCGATTGATACTCTTTGCCACAGCGATTACAAAAAAACCTACCAATTGAGTTTTTCACTCTTCATCGGGTAGTTCGAACTTTAGCAGTGAAAAACTTACTGTGGTACCTTGCCCTGCCTGACTCTCGATCCAAATTCGACCGCCGTGGGCTTCGACAATGGCACGGGCAATCGGCAATCCTAATCCGGTGCCAGGAACATAATAATTGTCGGATGGGACCACACGGAAATATTTTTCAAACAGGGGTATTAAAATTTTCAGGGGATATGCCATTCCCTTGATCGGCAATATTAATCACGATATCCTCGAGACGAGTTTCTCCTCGAATAACGATCAACCCACCCTCAGGTGAATATTTGATCGCATTATCCAAAATATTGCGGAAAACCTGTTTGATCCAATGATGATCCGCTGAAACGATTGGAAAATCCGATGGCAGATCGACGACCAATCGATGCAGTTTTGTGCGTAATTGCATTTCGGAAGTCACATCCTGGGCAATTCGATGCAGTCGTACCGGTTTCATTTCGAGCCCTAATTGATTGACATCAACCAGGGCTGAGTTGAGAATGTCGGAAAGCAATACTTGCATATTGTCACATTCGGCATCGATCAGTTGCAAAAATTCAGTTGTTTTTTCTTGATCCCATTTGACTTCGTCCATGAGCAGCGCTGTCGTGTATCCCTTGATAGCGGTGAGCGGCAAACGTAATTCGTGGGATAGCGTGGCCATCAATTCCGAACGCATGCGTTCCGATTCACGGGCTTCCCGAACAGAATTGGCTTTAGCACTTAACCGGGCGCGATCAATTGCTAATGCAATCAAATCTGCCAGCGTTTGAACAAAAGGAATATCCATCTCGGTGAAAACAGCTGGCCCCTCAATCGTTTCTAACAGGAGGACGCCAAATTTCTGACGGTCAACCGAAATTGGAGCAGCTAAGGTGCACAGTGGTAATTTATCAGAGCTTAAGGAGCGAACGACAATCTGGTGATTATCTGGACGTATATCTTCCATAGCGGCGGCGATTTCTGCGGGTGTATTCAATAAGCGAGGCGTGTTATCAGCGAAGACTTTTCCGGTAATTCCTTCTCCAACCTGGAGGCGAATTTCTTTAAACTCATCTAAAATATAACCAAAAGCCGCAGCAGGTTGAAAAAAACCGGTGGCACTATCCCATAGCATCACCGCACCCACTTCAGCGGGTTCGATGACGCCGATGAGCTTGTCCATAATGGTGACGAGAAGATCAGGTAGATCGAGGGGTGAAGTGATCGTTTTGGCAATCTCTGTTAGAGCATGTAGTTCGCGAGGTGTCTGATTAATTTTATTGATCTCCTATCCTTCAGCATTCTGGGGTAAGTGATCCAAAACCGCGATGGCTTGATTCTCTTCAGCATTCATAAAGATTTGCAATAATTTTCCATCAGTCGATGCGCTAACATCTATCACCTGGATCACATCGGATAATTGTTCATATTTGGGTAGGAGTTTTGCCAAAATATTTTTTGATTGGGTAAAAAAGTTTTCGTTGAAGGTGATGCCTGGGTTGTCAGGGTAAAGCGGCAGGTAACGAATTGATGCTTCGACTAAATCCAAGAAGAAGTGAGTGCCAAAAGAAGGGTCCGGGATATAATCATCTTTTTGGCGGGCAATTTCTATCAGCATAGCCGTGTTTTTGATATCGGCATAAGTGACGTTCACACCCAATTTAATATCTCCGCGGCTGCCCCAGCGTCCGGGTCCCATCAAAATGAATTTGCGCCTTGGCAGCAAATTGTTGAGCCTGCCAACTACACGCCCAATGGTAAGTAAATCGTCGTAACTGGAAATTTCAGAATATTTTTGGGGATCAACATAAACGATATGGCTGATATTTGGAATGGTTCCATTTGAGATATAGCGGTTGGCTGAAAACAGAATCTGTTCTTTGGGGTTATGTTTCGGGATTTCTGCTGGCGTGCTATCTTCTTTATAGCTTTGAGAACGGCATTGAAGTAAGTAAAAATCGGTGCCGTTGTAGGCAAACTCGATATCGACAGGATGCTTGAAGTTCTCTTGAAGTACCTGGAGAATTGCTTGAATTTGCGGGATGAAAGAGGTACGGTTGAATAAATTTTCAAAGGTGACGATCAAATTATCTTGGCTGAAATCAAATCCCAATTTACGGGCTTGGCGGATATGTCCATCTTCGTAAATAGAAATTAATTTATGTATATCGGGATAATCCTTGCCAAATTTCTTTAGCAGAGCGTGGATTTCGATAGTCTCAAAAGAGCCAGTTTCCAGATTGATTACATCAACTTTTTTTGGCGAATAACGCAGGATTTCGTCTGGTGATACATTGACACGTAGATTTGGCTGCCCGGGTGAAATCAGAATTGGATAATCGTCCGTCAATCGGTCGACGGCACGGGTGCCTAAACCCATCACCATACGCACCAAACCATCTTCGAGCTTGATCCGGCTGGACCAACGAAATTCGTTATGACTGAATCCGACACCAGCAAAAGCGGGCAAATAATAAGGTCCGATTTGGGTGCCAACCACCTCTTGAATGAGAATACCCATTTCTTCGTGATAGTCAATCAGGTCATGATCGACCCGATACTCGATAGGGTCGGGTCCAAACATCGAAGCATAAACTTCTTTGATGGCATCCATCAGCGCGGAAAGGCGCTCATCCTTACTGCCCTGATTGGCGATAAACAAACTTTTATATTTTCCGGCAAAGGCCATTCCCATCCGGTCTTCCAAAAGGCTAGAACTGCGCACTATTATCGGAACATCACCAAAATCATCCAACACCAAAGAGAGTTCTTTTACAATTTCAGGCGGCAAAGGTGAATTTTTGAAAATATGCACCACATAGGGATATTCTTGCTGGATCGTGTTGATATCCTTATATTTTTGATCAAAGATATCATCAAGTTTGGCGTAACTCATAAAGTGTAAGATCGTATCAGAAGCGATATACCAGGTTTTGGGTGTTTTTACATTACCAAGCAGTTTAGCATCTGAGAGGTTTTTTTCCAGAATTTTCGTGGCTAGGAAGAGCCCTGAACCTTTGCCTCCCAGTTTGCCGTGGCTGTCAATCGGAAATGCCAGGTGATCGATGAGATCGTTGAAATTATCAATAGTAATAAAATTTTTTGCAACTCGAATAAATTCAGGTTGATCACTCAATAAACGCCGGATAAGACCGATCCGGCAGCTAATCTCTCGAGGAGCAGAGAGTTCCAATCCTAGCGGGGTGAGATGGTGATAGCGTTCAATCGCAGATGAGAGCTCCGTCAGCGAAGAACTGGGGTTTACCAACGCATACACCAGGAACCCCGATTGTTCTTCTTGAATCCATTGTTGAATATTTTCTAAGATAGTTTCTTTGCTGATGTGTTGGCTGGCAAGTTGGAAAACCTTATCACTCACTGAAAGTGACTCGTCACTTTGTTCGATTTGGAGAGGTTGATTTAGATCGATAAGTTCTCGATCCCGCTTATAGGCAGGTGTAAAGTGTTCGAGTAGTTGTTCGGCTTCATCCACATCTGCCAGGCAAAGGTAATTAATCATCTTCCGGGAAATTTGGATGAGCAAATTCGGGTCAGTTCGTTTGAGCATATTGATAATGACCCACCATTCTGCCTGCTTCTCGTTTTTCGAATTTTTTTGTTCCTCAAAAACTTCTCTCAACCGTTGGTGCAAAATGTGCATACCTAACTGCTCTGCGATCGTGTCGATCAATTTTCGTTCTTCTTTGAGGAATGGACCTTCATCAACGAGGGGACGTTCATTTGTGTAGAGAACCGAAATCCTTCCCACAATATCATCTTGAACGATAATATCTGAGGTCAAAATCCAGGGAGTTTCAATGAAATTAGGGGATTGGTAAACAAGATTCCCCAACTCGATTTTTGCCACGCATACATCCGGATACTGCCAGCCTGGCGGAAGCGCATCAACCGTTCCTTGGCAGATGGTTTCTAGCGTGACCCCGGGCGAATTGAGAAGTTCCTGGACCTGGTAAAGGCAGTTTAACTCTTTGGCCCGTTCTTTGAGATCGTAGAGTACCCTGTCAATGGGTTGGGTTTGTTTGTTCATGAGAAACCTAAATTTTATGGATCACGCCTCGGCTGCGGCGGCCGTCGACGCGGATCAAAAGTGGTGCGGGTAAGGTAATGTGCCGGAGAAAATGAGATTCATTGCTCCCATCTTGCTGTTCCAACCAATCCCAGTCGATTCTGAAATCTCCTCTGGGCGGGATCGAGAAATAATTAACCCCGAGGCTGATGATATTATGAAAGAAATGTGAACCTTGGCTGAGTTCGACAGTCACATCTTCTGGAGTGGCTTCCACCACCACCTTCGCGCCGGACACCTGTCCCCAGTTAACGGGAATTCCCAACCACGGATCTGTCGTCCCTAACCGGCCATAAACCACTAATAAATAGGGACGTCCCTCAGAAACCAAAGCCCTGTTCATCTTGGAAAGTTCGAGGGCAATATCGCGCGTGTGTTTGAAGTTGAAAGTCTCGGGTTTGACATACACGATATCCTGGATATGGTTCAAAGTGCCATTCCCTAAGACTGTATCCGTTGAAGCCAAAATATTTTCGCCGTGCAATTCATCATCCTGAATATCGATTTCATCTGAGAAAACGGCCATTGGGCGAACTTGCAGAAAACCAAATCGATTAGGATTGAAGGTCATGGCAAACTCGATTTCCACCGGCCCTTTCAAAGCCTCTTCGCAAATCTCGAGTAGTTTCAAAAGTAAATCGTTGAGAGGGATTTCTTTTAAAACCAACAGCGGGGCAAAAGTGAGTACCCTGGCCCCTTGGCTCGAAATGCCTAGCACGAGCCGGTCTGAATATGCGTTATAAGTCGATGCGAGATATCTTAGGGCACCATCAGCTTCTGCGATGGTCAAATTCTCTAACAACATATATTCGGTTTCATTGATGGGGTCGTAATCAGGTGGATCCCCCATATTGACAGACCAAAATTCAGTCTGGCTGTTTTTTAGCAGTTCGCTCACCGTCCGATAAGGCGGATCAACCTTGGGATAAGCTGGAGAATATGTCCAGGTGACCCCACCATCAACCACGGTTTTTCCCATCCCCAAGGCTAAGCTCACAACCCCCTCTTCGGGTTTTGCACGTCCCATTGGATAGTAATTATACGACCGGGCCACCCCCGATAATTCAGGATAGAAACGTTTGCCGAACTGTTTACCGATCACTTCTTGAATTGTGACAGCCATTTTTTCGTCTTGAATATTATGTTTGGTCGCCTGGATATAATCTTTTGCAGATTTGAAGAAGGTAGAAGCGTAAACAAATTTGATCGCTTCCACTAGCTTATTAAATCGTTCGTCGACACTAAACTGATTATTCGGCGTCATTTTAGTGGCATAAACCCCTGCAAATGGGAGGTAGAGCGCATCTTCCAACAGGCTCGATGATCTAACGGCTAAGGGAGTATTGTGCCAGGAAACCAGAGAACGCAAATAACCTAAGACCTCAAAGGGAAGTTCTGCCTGTTGGAATGCATGGGCGATGCGGTCGTTAGATTGATCTGAGTAGGCGATTTCGTAAAGATTATTCTGATCCATGAAGGAGTCGAAAACATCGGTACAGATCGTTGCCAAACTGGGAATTTCAAAATCAATATGCGGGAATTCAGTTGATTTATAGTGTTTTTCTAAAAATTCTTGGATAAAAGCTAGCCCTTGGGCTTTACCCCCTAAAGAACCTGTTCCTATGAGGTGTGATCTGCCGTCTGAATTCGAAGCGTTCGATTGATCTGAAAAGTATCCCATGTGTGTTCCTTTGTTGTAATCAGAATGAAAGTGGGCGTTTATTCGTGGGAGATTCGCTTAATAAGGTCGAGTATGGCATAGCGACTAAACCCATCCTCGATATCTACAAGCCTCAGCCACACGATCTATCGCAATTGCATAAGCAGCATCACGTAAATTAATTTGATTTTCCTTTGCAAAATTATTGATAGCAATATATGCGGTCGTCAATTGACGATCGAGTTTGCCCAGCACTTCACTTTTTGGCCAATAATAATTTGCATTGCTTTGTACCTGTTCGAAATAACTGCAGGTTACTCCACCCGCACTTGCCAAAATATCGGGAAGGATATAAATATTCTTTTCTCGTAGGGCCGTTTCTGCAGCTGGTTCGATTGGATGATCGGCTCCTTCCGCAATCATTTTAATTTTGTTGCTCAAGCGATCTAGATGATTGAGAGTAATTTGATTTTCAAGGGCTGCCGGAACCAAGATGTCGACATCCTGGTCAATCCAGGTTTCGCCAGGTAATAACTCATACCCGAGGTTCTGTGCTTTTGCCTTATCAATCTCACCAAATAGATTTGTGATACTGAGAAGCTCATCGAAATCAATACCTTGTTCTTTTTTGAAGGCATAAGAGGTTTGATCCTGCTGATCCCAACAGGAAACGCAAATTACTTTTCCGCCCATTTGTTGATAAAGTTGAATAGCATATTGAGCCACATTGCCAAAACCTTGCACGCTGGCGGAAGTCTCTCGGATATTTATGCCGATTTCTTTTATCGCTTCTCGCACGGTTATCATGACCCCATAGCCCATCGCTTCTGCTCTCCCCATGGATCCACCCAATGTGACAGGTTTCCCGGTAATAAAGCCGGGGAATTTTTCGCCGCGAATGGTTTCGTACTCATCTAACATCCAGAGCATATGCTGCGAATTTGTCATGATGTCGGGTCCAGGAATATCGGATATAGGCCCGACGTTCTTGACGATTTGGCGCACCCACCCTCGGCAAAGTCGTTCTTGCTCCAGCGCGCTCAAATCGTGTGGATCGCATACGATACCTCCTTTGCCGCCGCCAAGAGGAATATCGACAACCGCGCACTTCCAGGTTTCGCTCATAGCCATAGCACGCACACTGCTAATGGTTTCCTGGGGATGGAAACGGATTCCGCCCTTTGTTGGTCCGAGGGCATCATTATGCTGCACGCGAAAACCCCGAAAAATTTTTGCGCTGCCATCGTTCATCCGTACAGGGATGCTGAAATGAAATTCTCGGATCGGTTCACGTAATAAAGCCTGGGTTGCTTGATCCAGTTCGAGCAGGCTGGCGATGCGATCAAATTGATGTTGAGCGATCTTGAAGGGGTTGTAAGGCTTCATCGTTGGTCTCCTAAAATCTTGCCTATCGCCTTGAATGCAATCATAGTATGACAAAGAGTAGTCAAAAAATCAAATGTCGAACGGCACCCGTAAAGGTTGAGTTTACTCATTGATTCTCAAAAAATTTAATGCCGCCGAAGTTGAAATATTTACAGAGGTATATTTAAAAAGGCTGTCGATAATTTGAATGGACAGCCTTTTTACTCCAACCATGAAGAATTCTACTGTGCGATTTTTATCCCTATATCTGTGATTTGTGGATCGTTTGGAAATGAGACCACCACTGTTCCACTGCTATTTGAAGTTACAGTGGAATATCGAAATCGATGGTGAACCCAGCGTGGTGAATTCATGCCACTCTACCGAAAAAGTTGTGTTTGGGCTGAATCCATCTACAGTAAGTGTACCTGATAATCCGCTGATCCCTCCAACACTATTCACTACGTTCCGCCAGGTGTGATTCTGGTTTTTTACCCATAAATGTGCGCGGCCATGGGTAGTATCCTTCTGTCCAACGATGGTGAGTTGTGGGTTGCTGCTGGAGGCAACCACATCCTGATAATATCCATTGTTCAAGGGAATATCCTGGATGAAATCTGTAAAATAACCAAAAATCTCGTGTAACCCAGGATCACCATCGGGGCCAGGCTGGACATTCAGGTTATGGGTCCACCAATACTCTTCAATGAGGGCATTGCCATCCAATGAAGCCCATAAATAATTGTGCAGCCAAACGCCGTTCGAAATCGTATTGTAAATCTGTCTGCTCAACTTGTTGATTGAGATAATCGATCCCAGCCTCACCGCGAATGATGGGCTTGGTTTCGTTGTGACCGGATTGTGAATCCATCCGGTAACGGGTATCGCGGCCATATTCCAGATGATAGGCGGTTGCGCTATCTTCATGCTCTGGATCATGGAGCCATCCAGTACTGACGTAAGCATGCACATCGGCATAATCAATATTCGCGTAATTTGGATTAGCCCAGAAATTTTCAGCTGGGAAAGAATGCCAAAAAGATGTACTAACCAGGTGAGCATTGGGGTGATCAAAATTGCACTCAACTCCATTTTGGTCGCTTAACTGGATGCCAAACACTTCACATTGCATATATTTACCGAGTTCATCTGCCAGGGCATAATGTCGAGAATTTGATGGATCTCCCTCATTCAGTAACTCCCAAGAGTGGATATTCGCTGAGTAACCCCAACGAGCTTGCAGGTATCTCCACCAGGCTTTTTGCAGCCAGCGGCCTTTAGTTTCCTGCCGCCATTCCCCGTAAAAATTGACTACGCTGTCGGAAGTAAAATTTCCTTCAGGCCCAATTTGATTGGATATCCACTCATTTTTCTCCAAAATTACCGGTCGTAAATAGATTTTTTCTTCAGCAGCCATTTCGAGCACCTTATCAAAGGCATAGGAGTTGCGCTGCTCAAAATAGAGATGGTGGGACATTGATGGTTTGGAAACGATATTCGGGCCATAATTTTGATTGGTGAAAACTTCTCGGATGCTGACATGGTCCACGTAAACTCTACCGGCGGTCACGTTCTCCAAAGCCAAATAGAAATTGGGGAGAAAATCATGCTGTTGCGAATTGAAGGTGCTTTCTAAAATCATCCAGTCCGGATCCACTGGATCAGGGTACGAATGCCAATCAGAGCCTGGATAGGTTGCTGCAACCACATCGCCAGTCCCAGAATTGTAGCAATATTCCGAACCCCACAACCAATCCCCGATTTTTGCTACAAATCCAAATGGTTGGTTTGGGATTCTCGGCCCTTCTAACTCGCCCATTTTATAGCGGATTTGAACCTGATAATCGGTAAAGGCATTTACCGCCGGTTTTGCCTTCCAGGTACCGATGAACATACAGGGGCTGAACCAACCGCTTTCCCATGCGAGCATCATTGAGATTTCGTTTCCTAAATAAGCTTGTCCAGTGGTGAGACCATTGATGGGAATATATCTTCCATGCCGGTCTGGGTCCGGTGAGTTCCAGGGATTCCACGCAGATCCATAAATGCTCCACTGTGATAGCCAGATCCGGAAGAGTTGGATTCCGTTTTCATTCATCGTTTGAAATTTTGGTTGGTTGCTGACCGTAGGATTAATCCAGTCTGCCTCGTTGTAGTTGAGGTTGTATCCTAATCCGGGGAAATATTCTGCGTTCTTAAATTCAAAATAACGGGCGTCAGTTTCACTTACCTGAACAAACCCGGGATTTTGTGAATCACTCACTGAAAACCCCTGTGCTGAAGTCTCGAAAGAGCCTGAGGCATCTTCCACGTTCAGTTTATATTGCCAAGAGCCAGGCTGATCTGGTGCAAACCGAACCTTCCAAGCAAAATTTTCGGTTGGATAAAACCACTCCATGTTCCGGTGGATTTCATCTTCAAATTCTTGGTAATAGAAAGCCGGTTGGATATAAGTAGTCTGCCAATTATCCGGAGTGAAAAGGGCGTTGACTGTTATCCCCTGGTAATTTGGGTTGTTCAAATCAATTCCGGGTGGGGGCGAAGCATCAAAAGGAAATTGGAAATTCTGAGCAACACTGTTTTCGACTTGAAATGTGATTTCAAACTTTTCAAATTTTGGGATTTGATTCCCTGAGTAAACCACACGGTTATCTGAGATTTGTGTGATCGATAAATCGGGTGACGGATTTGAGCTGTTGCCATTAAGGATCAGTGGGAGATATATTTGATATTCTCCCTCGGCTTCAGCAGGGTTAACGATAATAATGAGTGCCAAAGATACCGCTATAAACGGGATAAATTTGGCGATTTTGTATAATGGTTTCATCGGCATCATGATCTCCTTATGGTTCCGTTATACAGAAGATGATGATTCCGATGAATGGAGCTAGGGTACCGAAACCACTTGCAGTATTGTGGGTAAAGTCAACAACGACCTAACAAAAATGTTAGGTCGCTCTAGGATAACAATACAATACGGAATAATAAAGTTTTGCTACCTGACGGTTTCTTGCCGTTGCTGGTCGAGTGCCCGGAAGTAGGTGTATCGAGACCAAAACAGATTTCGATATCGCCTTTGCAGGCTTACTCAACCAACGTTTTAGCTGGGTTTCTAAAAATGTCGGTCAGCTAGATCGGTGATTACATCCCAAAAAATTTTCAACCTCCAGGGAACTGAAACCGGGTGTGCGCGCGCAGCGCGATGCCATCTACCCACAAGATATCCTCCGCGGTGCTTACTTCAAAGGTCTTGAGTTTAATCTCAAGACCATCCACCAAAACCGCCCCTTTCGCGACCAGTTTGGCCATTTGTTGGATGTGTCCGGTTTTTGAGTAATATTGAACAATTACTTTTCCCATTATTTCCTTCTATAACGCTAATTCTGGTAATTTATCCATCCCGGCTTCCAGGGCCAGGGATGGATAAATGCCACCAGTTCATTTTCTTTGGTTGAATTAATTTCGGGTCGTTGGTAACGCGCAACTAAATCATCGACGCGGGTCCGAGCACGGGCAAAAGTGTCATTCGACCCATGTGCTTGCCAATCTGCGAAAGGGCCACGGTCGATGACAGGGGAGTGTTGGTTCTGTTCCAAGCGGAAAAGGTCGCGCGTAGCCTTTTGATAGAGGAAATCAGCTTTGAAATTGATGTCCGAAAAGAACTGGATTGCCAGGGATTCCGAACGGGTTTGCATACCATTAAGCAAGCATTGGACTATTGCGATGCCTTCTGCATCAACCACCAATTTTTCAGCACTCTGGCAAACCAAGAAATCGAGCATCCCGGACCCCGAGATCATATTGATGCCCGCCAATGTCCCGACTAAAGCCGTCATACCACTCTGCAAGCCAGCCTGCGCATCAACAACTTTCGCGTCCGAAGCACCCAGGTATGCATGAGTGGGCAAACCGATGAATTTGCCTACTTGCGCATAGGAAGCGTCAATCATCGCGGTTTCCATTGCCCCCATCGGAGTGGTGCCGTAGCGCATCTCGAAAATGGTCGGCGCGCCGCCCCAAACAATAGGAGCACCTGGATTTGCGAATTGATGAATAGCTATACCACTCAAGGATTCGGCGGCGTGCTGCACGACCGATCCTAACAAGGTTACCGGGGAGGCGGCCCCAGCCAGAGGCATGGGCACCATCTGAGCCGGGATACCGGCGCGGGCAAACTCGATCAAGTTTTGGACTACGAATCTGGTCCAAATCATCGGCGGGGTGGGGCACACGTCGAAAACGGCAGTGGTTTTTTTGGCCAAAGCCCTGCGCCCGCCAGCGAAGATCGCTAGCATATCGATCATGGGTCCTATGGTCTTAACTGAAAAAGCGCCTGTAACCACCGGTTTTTTTCGAGAAGTGCATCACCAAGTACAAATGATAAAGATCACCAATCGCTTTGGGGACTTCGCTGCAAACCACCGCAGTGGACTGCGCGGCGTATTGCGGCAGCACCTCTGCCACCTGGATCAACCGCACCAAATCGAGTGTTTGGGCTGGACGGTGTTCCAAGGTTTTGGGATCAAAGTTGTTTAACCTAGATGAACCAGGATCAAAATGAACCGCATCCATGCCATAATTGACGGCTGGATTCCCTTTTTGATCGTAAAGATAAAATTCCTTTGGTGCGGTTTCCAGCGCTTTGCGTATCACTTTTTCGGGAATGTGGACGACTTCGTTGACATCATCAACCTGCGCCATTGGCGGCCAGCAGTTCACGCGCTTCTGGCATGAGCACTTTTAACCCCTGGTTCCAAGAGCAATTGAAAGGCTTCGTCATAAATTTGATTAACCAAATTTGGAGAAAGTAATTCAAGTTTGGGCTGCATATTTCTCCTCTATGCGGAAAAAGTTTTATATTATTTCTTTAGGATAAATCCCGAAACGCACTAGGGGTTTATCCATTTGTAATTTTGCTCAATAACTCCCGATAATAAACATAATTCTCAAATGGTACTTCAGCTCGTACCCGCCCATCGGCCAATGGAATATACCCGCCTTCATCCACCAGTGGGGCAACAAACTCAACGGCTAGACGGATGGCAGTTTTATCTTCACGCAGGGCATCCAAATCGATACCGCCGATCAACTTCAAATCTCGCCCAAATTCTGCCCGCAGGGCCGGGTAATTCATCACACCCTGCTCGACCTCGCAGGCCCATAGCACGTCGATGCCCCATTCCAGCAAACTGGGGATCAGCGCTTTCATATTGGCGTAGGTGCGGCAGATTAGGGTCTTGATCTCATATCGTCGGGCCAAGTTGAGTAGCGGCTCGTAGCTGGGCAGAACCAAATTTTCGTACATCGCAGGTGAAATCAGCGCACCGTTGTTGTCGCCAATCGGTTCGCTGAACACGATGGCATCGACCTCTACTTCTCGCAGCACCTTCTCGGTCAGTGCGGCTGCGAACGCGCCCTGGATACGCATATACTCGCGCACAAAATCGGATTGGTCCGCGAGTTGGTACATCAGCCGGGTGAAAGATTTGGCGTCTCCAACCCCCATCGACAGGAACAAACCCTCATGGGGACGCACCATCAAAACGCCATCCCGGTTTCGCAGCAGTTTGGGTTTCCAATTTTCGGGGAGACGGCCAGGATCATTGGGATCGAGGCGTTTTTGTAAGGTTTCGAGTTCCTTGAATGCCGAGGGCCAAACCTGAAACCGGGGGTGGGGATCGACATCCAATTTAATCTCCTCGCGCCCATCGGTTGGGAAGCGCTCCCAGAAAGCAGTTTCAGAGGGTAAGCCTTGTTCTTTCCAAGCGGTGATTACCTCCGGCCGGATGCCCTCCTCAAAATAGGGGATGCGGTCAGGGTTGCCATAGTACAAGGTTTCGATAAAGCGTTCTCGTGGGTTCATTTTCATCCCATTATAAAAAATCGTTTAGGAAATTGCCACTGCCTGACGCAAAAATCGATCATCACCAAAGTTGCGGAGGACAAATTCAGCCACATCGGCGCGGGAAACTCTTGCTGCCATAATTGTTGGCTCAATCCCGAAGACGTAATCACCGGTGGGCGGATCATTGGAAAGCTCCCCAGGGCGCACAATTACCCAATCTAGTCCGCTTTCGCGCACAAAACTTTCCTGGCGTTCCTTGTCGGCGATGATTTTCCGCATCACAGTTTTCATCACAAATTTAAATGCTGTGGGTACCTGGTTTTTACTCTCGCCTAAACCCAAAGTTGTTACAACCACCAATCGCTGAACATTTTGAGCCTTCATCGCGGTGATGATGTTTTTTGTGCCCTGTGAAACGGTGTATTCTGGGCTGTCACTTCTGCTGCCTAGCGAGACGGCGACCGCATCTGCCCCGAGAATTGTTGCTTGCACATTTTGGAGATCGAGGACATCTCCGGTGATGATTTTTGCTTGTTTGGCTTTTGCACTTAATCGGGCGGGATTGCGGACCAGAACGGTGACTTGATCGCCCCTATCCAAAGCTTGTTCGACGATTTTTCGTCCGGTACCACCTGTCGCTCCAAAAACGGCAATTTTCATAGAGTCTCCTTTTTAGATATTTGTTTCAGCATAAATATTAGAGTAATTAGTCTAGCTCCCCGACAGTTTTTAACCGTTGCCGGTCGAGTGTCCTGTCAAGGGCATATCGAAATCCCAAACAGCGCTAAAATGGGTTTCGATACGGCTTTATAACCTACTCAACCAGTGTTTTGACTGGCTGATTTCAAAAGTGCCAGGTAAGTAGTAATTTGTTATTTCCTAAGTATAGATTTTATCAGGTAATACCTTCCATTTGAGCCAGGTTGGATACGTCTGTGTGGTTGTCCGAGTTTTGATTTACTGTGTTGCTGTTAGCCTTCAAAAGTTCTCTGGGAATTCACATAATTCAGGGGCGATTTTCGGGTATCGGGCGTTATTGGATTGTAACCTTCCTGAAGTTTCGTATGTTAGAATCTCCCCGATATGGTTGAAGTTACGGATCATCTCAAAGGCATTCTCGATACGCTGCCGAAAAAAACAGGTTGCTATCTGATGAAAAACCAGGACGGCAAAGTGATTTATATCGGCAAGGCGGTCAATTTGCGCGCCCGTGTGCGTTCTTATTTCCATAGTAATCAAGAGCATCCGCGCACCCGTCAGTTAATAAAGAACATCGCCGATGTCGAGTGGATTGTGGTTGGCTCGGAGCTGGAAGCCTTGATCCTGGAGATGAATCTGATCAAGAAGCATCGTCCGCGCTATAACGTGCGCATGAAGGACGATAAGCGTTACCCGTATATCAAGATCCATTGGGCGGATGCATATCCCAAGGTGACGGTAACTCGAAATATGATTTCGGATGGAGCGCGGTATTTTGGGCCTTATACCAGCGTTTGGGCTGTACACCAAACCCTGGACGTGCTGAGACGGATTTTCCCTTACCTGACCTGTGACCGTGAAATCACGGGTGAAGATACGCGCGCCTGCCTTTACTACGATATCAAGTTGTGCAACGGCCCCTGCATTGGTGCAGTTTCAAATGAAGAGTACCGCCAGATGCTAAAGGATTTAGAGGCTTTTCTAAACGGGCGAACTGACAGCATTGTGAAACGCTTGCAAAGTGAAATGCATGCAGCCTCTTCTGAACTGCGTTTCGAGCAGGCCGCCGCCATCCGTGATCAGCTCAAGGCTATCGAGGCCATCATCGAGCGGCAAAAGGTGGTTTTTGCTTCTGATTATGTGGATTCGGATGTGATCGCGATGGCTCGTTCACAACGTGAAGCCTGCATGCAAGTATTTTTTATCAGAGGCGGCAAGTTAATTGGGCGTGAATATTTTTTGATGGAAGGCACCGATGAAACCCCCGATGCGGATGTGCTCTCGGAGTTCATCAAACAATTCTACGATCAAGTGCCTACCGTGCCCGGTCAGGTAATGCTGCCTCATGAATTGGAAGAAACCAAAATCATTGAAGAGTGGCTTAATACGAAACGCGGGGGCAAAAAGGTTAAGATGCTGATCCCCAAACGGGGTCAAAAGCGTGACCTCGTCCAGATGGCGGCAGAAAATGCAGCAGATACTTTAGGCGCGTTGCAAGCTCAATGGGAAGCGGATACCCACAAGCAAGAAACTGCACTCGCCGAATTGCAGGATAACTTAGAACTTTCAGAACCGCCCAATCGCATTGAATGCTATGATATTTCAAACACGCAGGGAACTGCGATCACTGCAAGTATGGTCGTCTTCGAACAAGGTGTACCCAAAAAAGCACATTACCGGCGCTTTAACATCCGCACAGTGATAGGTCCAGATGATTTTGCCAGCATGGAAGAAGCCCTGCGTCGCCGCTTCAACCGTTGGAAATCAGCTCAAGAAGCTGCTGATGTGCCGGGCAAAAAGCCAGATCGTTCATTTGCTTCTTTACCTGATTTGCTAATTGTTGATGGCGGTAAGGGGCAGTTGAGCCGGGCTGTGCAAGTTTTAGATGATTTCGGTCTGATGGAGAGAGTGCCCGTAGCAGGTTTGGCCAAACGCGAAGAGGAAATCTTTCTTCCCGGAAGGGCGCGTTCTGTCCTCTTGCCAAGAAAATCAGAAGGGTTATACTTAGTACAGCGGGTGCGCGATGAAGCGCATCGCTTTGCAATCACAGCCCATCGGAAACGTCGTTCTAAATTGGGGCTGGCCTCACAATTGGATTCTATTCCTGGGATTGGTCCAGCTCGCCGAAAAGCATTGTTGAGCTATTTTGGCTCAATTGATGCGATCCGAAAAGCCACGGTGGATGAGCTGTCTGCTGCCCCTAAAATGAATACGAATCTGGCAGAGGCAGTCAAAGCAAATCTGAATTGATCGGTAAATATAGCTACATTAAATTGGAAATCGAACCTGAAAACTCTCTGGTATGTGGATGACGACAGTGAGATGATCCAAGCAGTGAAGCTGATGCTGAAATTGCTGGGTTATGAAACGCGTCCATTTAACGATCGCGTAAAGCGGCGAAGTTGCTCTTAGCAGGAGAGCGCCCCGATGTCTTAATGCTGGATATCAATATGCCCACTGTGACAGGTTTAGATATGTTGGAGTTTGTACGTCGTCGCGATACGTGGAAGCATCTCCCTGTGATAATGCTCTCGTCGGAAGCTGCCGATGTGCAGGTTGATACGGCGATGGAATTGGGGGCTGACGCGTATGTGTTTAAACCAGTAACTCTGGAGGAACTGGAAGCTGCCCTAAATTTAGCTGAAGCCAAGCGGAAAGTTATATCCGCAGATTAAATAAAAGTCTTAGGAGTTATGTACTTCGGAGAGGTGCGTAACTCCTAAACCTAACACAAATCAAAATATATGGAGAAGTAATATGGCAAAAAAGAAACCAGCAAAGAAAAAAATAAATCGCAGTCAGAAAATTATGGCGGTCATCGGCATTTTTATCATCCTATCGATGGTCATTGGTTCACTTGCATCTGTTCTCACCCTCTAAGAAAAAAATATAAACTCATGCCAGAAGAACTTGGAATCATTATCTACGGTACCAAATGGTGCCCCGATTGTTATCGAGCCAAGAAAGTTTTCCGAGAACGCGAAATCACATTTGAGTATATTGATATAAATCGAAATTTGGATGCTCGAGATTATGTTGAGAAAGTCAACAACGGATTTCGCAGTGTTCCTACGATCCTGTTCCCAAATGGTGACACTTTAGTTGAACCATCAAACTATGAATTGAACGCAAAATTGGATGAATTTGCAGAGAGTATTGCATAATCGAACGTTGGTGTTTGCTACTTCTGTACCAATTTTGTTCTCTTTTTCATTTAAATTTAGGGTTGGGAGATAAATCGGGGAGGCCAGATGTTCAAAAACGACCGCATGTTCTTTCGTTTTTCACTTTACGGATTCCTCAAAAACCTGCGGTTTTTTGAACCTTTTATCCTTTTGATATTCCGTGATAACGGTTTAACCTTCCTTCAAATTGGAATCCTCTACTCTGTTCGCGACCTTTCAAATAATTTACTGGAAATCCCTACGGGAGTTTTTGCAGATGCTTTTGGCCGCCGCAAATCGATGGTTTTGGCGTTTACGGCTTATATACTCTCATTTCTGATTTTCTTCTTTTTTATTGATTTCCCAATTTATATTTTCGCGATGATCCTGTTTGGGTTAGGGGAGGCTTTCCGCTCGGGAACTCATAAAGCGCTGATTTTAGAGCATCTCAAACTCAATGAAATGCTCAACTTAAAAGTTTCGTATTATGGACGCACGCGCAGCGCTTCACAGATGGGATCCGCAGTCAATTCATTGATCGCAGGGGCTTTATTGTTTTTCACAGGTAATTATCGAGCTATGTTTTTAGTGACCATAATTCCTTATGTGATCGACCTTATCAACCTGGCAACCTATCCTAAAATCTTAGATGGCGAATTGGCCCGGATTCAACGCGGTGCGATTTGGTCTCAAACAAAAAGCACGCTGAAGGGTTTTCTGGGCATTTTCAACGATAAACATGCGATGCGGGCTATTCTCAACAGTTCTGGGTTTTCAGCGATTTTCAAAACTTCCAAAGATTATTTGCAGCCAATACTTGAAGCCTTTGCATTATCCTGGCCATTACTGTTCTTGGTTGATTTAGAAAATGTTAAGCGTAGCGGGGTTGTGATTGGTGTGGTTTATTTTTTCATATACTTATTAACCAGTTATGCCTCCCGAAATTCAGATCGTTTCAGCCAGCGCTTTATCAACTTAGCAGCGGCGATTAATATAACTTTTCTTGTGGGAGCAATCTTCTTATTCATCGCGGGTTTAGCTACATGGCAAAATTTGGCAGTCATTTCGATCTTAGTGTTTTTAGGTTTTTACGTTCTCCAAAACCTGCGCAAACCGATGAATGTATCTTTCATCAGCGATCAAATATCACATAAAGTGATGGCCTCAGGTCTCTCTATCGAAGCTCAATTTACAACGCTGTTGGTGGTTATATTTGCTCCCATATTGGGATACGTAGCCGATCGGTACGGGGTTGGCATCGCCCTAGCCGGATTTGGTTTTGGTGCGCTGTTGATTTTCTTTTTCGTCCGGGTGCAAGCACCTCCCGAAGCCCAGGCCGCCAATCTCAGTTAACGTATAACTCTCCACGCCCTACCCATACTCCACGCTCAACAAAAATCGGTTATACTACCCCCCGCTATGCAATTGGACCATATTCGAAATTTTTGTATTATCGCGCATATCGACCACGGAAAATCTACGCTGGCCGATCGTTTGCTGCAACTTACCGGCACCATTTCGGATCGAGAGATGACCGAACAGGTGCTCGATTCGATGGACCTCGAGCGCGAAAAAGGTGTCACGATCAAAGCATCGGCAGTGCGGATGATCCATACAACGGCCGATGGCGAAACCTATGAACTTAATTTGATCGATACGCCCGGTCATGTTGACTTTGGTTATGAAGTCAGCCGGGCGCTCAATGCCTGCGAAGGGGCGCTGTTGGTTGTTGACGCCTCGCAGGGGATGGAAGCGCAAACCCTGGCAAATCTATATCTTGCTTTGGAAGCCGATTTGGAAATCATCCCAGTGATCAACAAAATCGACTTGATATCTGCTCGACCGGATGAAGTTGCCGAGGAGATCAGTAACCTTTTGGGAATTGACCCGGGTGAGATATTGCAGATTTCTGCAAAAACGAATCGGAACGTGGAACCCGTTTTGGACGCCATTATTAAAAGTGTTCCGCCACCTCGGGGGGATGCAGCGAACCCCTTACAAGCCCTGATCTTCGATTCGCATTACGATTCATACAAAGGGGTGGTGGCATATGTACGCGTGTTTGAGGGTGAATTGCGTGCCACCGATTTAATGAAGCTCATGGTCACCAAGGCGGTCATCAAACCCGTCGAAATTGGCATCTTCACCCCTGGAATGAAAACCACCGAAAAAATTTCAGCCGGTGAGGTGGGTTATATCGCCACAGGGTTAAAAACCATCCATGAATGCCGGGTGGGTGATACGATTACTCTTGCGAATAATCTGGCCTTAGAACCTTTACCTGGCTACCAGCAAGCCAAACCGATGGTTTTTGCTGGCATTTACCCCGTTGAAGGGGAAGATTATGAAGATCTACGTGATGCGCTTGCCAAGCTGCAACTCAATGATGCGGCTCTCATCTATGAACCTGAAACGTCTCAAGCCCTGAATTTTGGTTTTCGCTGCGGTTTTTTAGGGATGTTCCATATGGAAATTATCCAAGAGCGCATCGAACGTGAGTACGACCTCGATGTAATTTTCACCGCCCCATCTGTAGAGTATCAGGTTTTGATGCACGATGGCCGTGAAATCGTTATCGATTCGCCAGCCGAACTCCCCGACGAGGGCGAAATCGAGGAAATTCGGGAACCCTGGATGAAGCTGCAAATCTTTACACCCACTGATTATTACGGAACCGTGATGGATTTGACCACTAAAAAGCGGGGTATTTTCATCGAGCAAGACTATCCCACCCCAAACCGGGTGCAGTTATCCTTTGAGATCCCTCTGGGTGAGTTGATCGTCGATTTCTTCGATCAGCTCAAATCCCGTACACGCGGTTATGCCTCTATGGATTATCAGTTTCATGAATACCGCCGCGATGATTTGGTTAAACTCGAAGTTTTAGTTAATAAAGAACCTGTCGATGCTTTTGCGCTGATCGTCCACCGGGATGATGCCTATCACAAGGGACAGCGTTTGGTCACCAAGCTTCGCAAACTCATTCCCCGACAACTCTTCGAAGTACCCATCCAGGCTTCAGCAGCAGGGCGGGTAATTTCCCGCGCCAATGTCAGAGCTCTGCGCAAAGATGTGCTTGCCAAATGTTATGGCGGCGATGTCACCCGCAAAAAGAAATTGCTTGAGAAGCAGAAAAAGGGCAAGAAGCGCATGAAGATGATCGGGCACGTCGAAATTCCGCAGGAAGCCTTCCTGGCAGTGCTACAATTAGGGGATGACTGAGAAAAGCCGAACGTACGGTGATTTTTGGCGGATATTCCCTGGGGTGCTGATCAGCCTGATTGTGCTGACTGTGCTCATTCTCCTGATCGATTGGCAATTGTTTTTGGCCGCGTTGAAACAAGCGAACTATGCTTTTATCTTGCTGGCTTTGCCGATTTACATCGTATCTTATCTGGTGCGATCGCGATCCTGGCATATCTTGTTAATGGAAAAGCCCCCTTTCAAGCTGGTGTTTTTAACAGAACAAGCTGGTTATCTGATGAATAACATTTTGCCGTTCCGGTTGGGCGAACTGGGACGTGCTGCCCTATTGGGGAGGCACAGACTGGGCTTTTGGCGGGTCCTTTCCACAATTGTTGTACAGCGGGCCTTCGATTTAATCTTGGCCGTTGGCTTGTTCTTAGGTACCCTGCCGTTTGTGGTGGAAATTCCTGGTGCCCAACAAATTGGTGTTATTGTGGGCATATTTGTGTTGGCCGCATTGTTGGCTTTGTTTCTCCTGGCTCGAAATCAAGAGCGGGTGTTGGTCTGGTTTGATCGTTTGGAGAAGCGATGGCCGCGTTTGGTTGAGATTGGTCACGAGAAAATAGCTTCTTTTTTGCGAGGGCTCACCCCTTTGACAGATTTTCGTCGCTTTCTTCGGGTGGTTGCCTGGCTCGCTTTGAGTTGGCTGTTGGCCATTGTTTCCCATTATTTGATTCTACGGGCTTTTGTGCCTGAAGCAAAATTGATTTGGATGGCCTTCACCCTAAGTGTGGGTATGATTGGGATCGCAATGCCTTCCTCTCCGGGATATATTGGAGTGTATGAGGCCGCTTTTGTTGGCGCTCTGTCAGTTTTTGGTGTACTTTACGAAAATGCTTTGGCCTTTGCGTTAGTGGATCACGCGATTTATGTTGTTTTGACCGGCATTATTGGATCGTATGCCCTCATTAGAGAAGGGCAATCTTTAGGCCCGTTGTTTCGGCGCATCCGGGAGCAGCGGAGCGGCATTGAAAATGAAGCATGATATAAAGGATGGCGAGTGTAACGGCTTAATGGATTTATTTTAATCCATAAGTTTCTCTGGAGTTCATATGGGTAAAAGATACCTCGTAACAGGTGGAGCCGGATTTATCGGATCAAACTATGTCTCTCGATTACTCAGCCGGGGAGAACGGGTTATAGTTTACGATAACCTATCTAGGAACGGCGGACCTCGTAATATTGAGTGGCTGCGTTCCACCTTTGGGCAAGACGCTTTTCATTTAACGGTGGGTGACCTGCGAGACGGTGCGCTACTGGCAACTGCCGCTCGTGATGCAGATATTGTCGTCCATTTAGCTGGGCAGGTTGCTGTGACCACCTCGGTGCAGCACCCCCGTGAAGATTTCGAAGACAATGCGCTCGGAACCTTTAACGTTCTCGAAGCCGCCCGACTTTCAGAACGCCAACCAATTGTTTTGTACGCCTCTACCAACAAAGTGTATGGTGGCATGGAAGATGTACCTATCGTAGAGCGTGAAACACGTTATGAGTATGCCAATCAGCCCTTTGGTATGCCTGAAACTTATCCCCTCGATTTCCACTCTCCATACGGATGTTCGAAAGGAACCGGGGATCAATATGTGCGTGATTATGCCCGTATTTATGGTTTGCCCACTGTGGTCTTTCGCCAAAGTACGATCTATGGCCCGCGCCAATTTGGGATCGAAGACCAGGGTTGGATGGCTTGGTTCATGATAGCAGCGGTGCTGGAACGTCCGATCAGCATCTATGGCAACGGTAAGCAGATTAGAGATATGCTTTACGTTGATGATCTACTGGATGCTTATGACGCGGCAATCGAAAATATCGATGAGGTTGCCGGGGATGTGTTTAATGTCGGGGGCGGCCCTGTCAACACCATTTCTATCTGGGCTGAGTTTTGTCCAGCCCTGGAAAAGATGTTGGGTCATGAAATCCATTTTACACGCGGTGAATGGCGTCCAGGTGATCAAAAAGTCTTTGTTGCCGATATTCGCAAAGCTGCTCAAAAGTTGAATTGGAAGCCCAAAGTTACCTTGCTAATCGGGATGCAAAAGTTGTTCGATTGGGTGAAAGAGAATTGATCCTTGTTTGAATAACTATTCTTACCCAGCACCTTGAGTAGCGAGCCAGGAAATGCTTTGACTGGGCTCAACCTGTCCCTGGTTTGCAGTCGAAGGGGCGTTTTGGTGAATAAATTACTTCATCGAGACTGTCAGATTCTTTGAACCCATTCGTTTACAAAACGATGCAGTTATCTGCTCTCAAGATTAATTAGCCTCACAAAAGTGCATTATGCGTATTCTCACCGTTCTAACCTATTACCGTCCGCATACCAGCGGATTAACCATTTATGTCGAGCGGCTTGCCCGCACCCTGGTAAAACGCGGGCATGAAGTCACGGTGCTGACCTCCCAATTTGAAAAAAACCTACCTCGTGAAGAAATTGTGGATGGTGTGCGTATTGTACGCGCTCCAGTCTGGTTCCGGGTCAGCAAAGGCGTGATTATGCCAACCTTCGGTTTTCTAGCCTGGAAGCTGGCCATGGAGCATGATGCGATCCATTTGCATTTGCCCCAATTTGATGCTGCAGGTGTCGCGCTGCGTGGACGGATTTTACGCAAACCAACGGTAATTACTTATCACTGTGATTTGGAGCTACCGAAAGGGTCCTTCAATCGTATGGTCAACCAGGTTGTATTCTTAATGAATAATATGGCCGGGCGTTTCACCCATCGTATCGGAGCCTATACTGAGGATTTCGCGAATCATTCTCCCTTTTTACAGCGGTTTTCTGAGAAAGTGCGCGTAATTTTACCGCCTGTTGAAATTCCAGAAGCCTCCGATAGTGCGGTAGCTGAATTCCAAAGCGAGCACAATCCCGAAAATCGCGGCCCCGTCATTGGTATGGCAACTCGATTTGCTTCTGAAAAAGGGGTTGAAGTCCTCTTAGATGCTTTGCCGAAAGTTATGGAAGCATACCCGGATGCGATGGTTCTCTACGCGGGACAATATCAAGGGGTTTGGGGCGAAGAAGATTATTTTGATCGTTTGCTGCCTGTCATTTCAAAATACCAATCTACAGGCCAATGGAAATTTCTCGGAAATCTATCAATGGAAGAAATGGCTGCATTTTTTCCAAATTTAGATGTACTAGTGGTCCCTTCGCTCAATTCCACAGAAACTTTTGGCCTGGTTCAAATTGAAGCCATGATGAACGGCACCCCCTCAATCGCTTCGAATCTCCCCGGGGTGCGCCAACCCCCCACAATGACCGGTATGGGTGAAGTCATTCCCATTGGGGATGCAGAAGCCCTGGGTGATGCTATCATCAAGATTTTCGCGCATCCCGAAAAATACGCGGGTGACCCTCCTGCGATTGCACGCCAATTTTCTCCCCAGGTCAATGCCGCTGCCTACGAAGATTTGTATCAAGAATTGATGGAGGCGCTCAGGTGAAAGAGCGAAACGCCAAAGATCACTTGTGGCTGCAAATATCATCCATGCCCTATTTTAGGGGATTGCTGCGCGTGGTCGAAGCCCGTTTTTATGAGGAGATCGAGCTGCACGCGCCAACCCTTGACTTGGGATGTGGGGATGGCCATTTTGCAACGACTGCTTTTGAGAGGAAGCTTGAATTGGGTACTGACCCTTGGTGGGGGCCACTGACCGAAGCCCGTGAGCGGGATGCTTATCAAAGTCTTGCCCAATCAGATGGCGCTGCGCAGCCCTTCCCGGATGCACACTTTGCCAGCGCGGTCAGTAACTCCGTTTTGGAGCATATCCCGCATCTGGATGATGTGCTGCTTGAAACTGCCCGGGTACTCCAGCAGGGGGCACCCTTCGTATTCTGTGTGCCCAATCACAATTTTCTATCGAATCTCTCGATCAGCAATGGCTTCGATAAGGTTGGTTTTCGCTCCCTTGGTGATGCTTACCGAGATTTTTTCAATCGTATCTCTCGCCATCACCACTGCGACGACCCCGCAGCCTGGGAAGCGCGATTACAACTGACTGGTTTCCAGCTTGAAAATTGGTGGCATTATTTCTCTCCGGCTGCGCTGCACGTCCTTGAGTGGGGCCATTATCTGGGATTGCCATCTTTAGTCAGTAAAAAATTCTTCGATCGTTGGATTTTAATCCCCCAGCCCTGGAATTTGGCTTTAACCCGCCGCCTGACCGAACCCTATTACAATGAACCCCTGGCCGCCGAAGATGGTGCTTACACCTTTTATATCGCCCGGCGGATTTGATTGCCGCAGACTCCAAGTTGCGTTATCATTGGCCTTTGATTATGACTGAGCCTACCGTATTAGACTACGTAAAATCGAAAATTTTCTTCTGGCGAGGGGAACGAATCGATATCCCGCCAGAAGACCCTGCGGATGAAGAATTCTGGGATGGCAGCACGCTTGACGTTGAATCGCAGCCCGCTGCGAGTGCTGTGCCAGAAACCTTCCGTGGGGAGGAAGCCGTAATTTTAGACTCCACTCCAAAAGAACCTGTGAAATGGTGGCCGGTTGCCCGACTCTTGATGCCTCTGGTTTTAGCTATTTTTGGACAGCGGATGCTCGAGCCGCCGACTTGCTCTATTGCCACTGGCGCAATTATGTATGCCCTTGCTGCGGCCTGGATTGTGTGGGCCAGTTGGCGTGGGGAGTGGCTGCTGCCCGATCGGGTTGTGAAGTTCCGCATCGATTGGCAGGATGCATCATTTAAACCCATCAGTCTTCTCATTGCACTCGCATTAGGGGCGGCAGCCTTCATTGCATTTGGTGGGAATAAATTTTCGGGGATAAATTTATCGCTTTGGATATTGGCACTCCTCTTTTTCCTGCACGCTTTTTGGCAGCCCAAAGATGAAAAAATTATTTTGGGGGAGCACCTGCGGATAGCCAAAGACAGGTTCCTGTCCGATGGGATCACCTTTTCTCCTTGGACGCTATTGGTTTTAGCATCGTTTGCGTTGACGGTTTTTTTCCGTCTATATATGCTCGATCAAATTCCCGGAGAGATGTTCAGCGATCACGCTGAAAAGCTGACTGATGTTTCCAATGTGCTAAATGGGGAATACTCCATTTTCTTTCCACGTAACACGGGTCGCGAAGCATTCCAAATGTATTTAACGGCGGCGATGGCGTTGATCTTTGATACTGGGTTGTCGTTTATGAGTTTCAAGCTTGGGACAGCCCTGGCGGGTGTATTCACACTCCCATTTATTTACCTCACCGGCAAAGAAATTGCTAACCGGCGGGTTGGATTGCTGGCAATGGTTTTTGCTGGCATTGCATATTGGCCAAACGTGATTTCGCGTGTTGCCCTCCGATTTACCCTGTATCCCTTCTTTTTCGCACCCACTTTGTATTTCCTGGTGCGGGGTTTTCGCCGTCGCAGCCGCAACGATTTTATTTTGTCAGGGATATTTTTGGGTTTAGGGCTGCACGGATACAGTCCATTTCGCTTTGTACCCTTCCTGGTTTTGGTGGCTTTCGGTCTGTATTTGATCCACAAACAATCCCAAGGGGCTCGCAAGCTTTCCGTGGGCTGGCTGGTATTGACTAGTTTTACTTCGTTGATGGTGTTTTTGCCTTTGGCACGCTATTGGCTCACAGACCCGCATGGATTTTCCAATCGGGCGATGAGCCGGATGACAGGAGTTGAACAGCCTTTGCCGGGTCCGGCCTGGGAAATTTTCTTGCAGAATACCTGGAATGCCGTCACGATGTTCTTTTGGGATAACGGTGAAATCTGGGTGCACTCGGTTACCCACCGTCCGTCACTGGATGTGATCTCGGCAGTTTTGTTCTTTATTGGTGTGGTACTGCTGCTTGCGCGTTATTTACAAAAACGCGATTGGATGGACATTTTCTGGCTGGTGTCGATTCCTATTCTATTGATGCCCTCGATATTATCACTGGCATTTCCAGCAGAGAATCCGTCCCTGAATCGCACTGGTGCTGCGATGGTGCCGGTATTCCTCATTGTGGCTCTTTCTCTCGATGGGTTTATCACCAGTTTCAAATCCGCTTTGAACCGCCCCTGGGGAAATCGAATTGCCCTGGGGATTGCCTCAATTTTAATTTTATTGTCCATCGGCCAAAATTACGATCTGGTCTTTCGGCAGTTCAAAACTCAGTTTGATCTGGGTTCTTGGAACACTTCTGAAATGGGTGCCGTTATTCGACAGTTCGCGGATACAGCCGGTGATGAAGATAGTGCCTGGGTAATTCCGTTTCCCCATTGGGTAGATACCCGTCTGGTTGGAATCAATGCGGGTGTTGGATTACGGGATTACGCCCTCTGGGCAGACCAATTAGAGATCACACTTGAGAATTCAGGCGTCAAAATTTTCTTGCTCAAACCCGAAGATGAAAATGCTGTAATGCGTTTGCGTGAGTTATATCCAAACGGCTCATTGGTTTTATTCGCATCAGAAATTTTTGGTAAGGATTTTTATATTTTTACTGTGCCGCCAGTGGAGTAAACACCGAATTGAGCATACTCCCGGAAAACACTGGGACAATGTGAACCTCTTGAAGTACGCGGCCAAATCATAACTGCACCTTTTGACAAAGCTCAGGTTGCAAATAGATGTGAGTATGACTAACGAACTTAATAATCAACAAAATACAAAGCCAAACAAGAATTTACGTCCCTGGCTGGCCGCCTTGTTACTGGTTTATATTCTGGGGCTGGCCGCGTATCTGAGGTTTTCGGGTACCGATTGGGATGAAGACCAGCATTTGCATCCGGATGAGCGCTTCTTGACGATGGTTACGTCGGCGATCACACCGGTCGAAAGCCTGGGAGATTATTTTGATACCGCAAATTCCAGTCTGAATCCGCACAACCGGGGACACACGTTTTATGTCTATGGAACACTGCCCTTGATTGTTGTTCGTTATGTGGGGGAGTGGTTTGAGATGACAGGATACGGAGGTATCCATCTGGTTGGGCGGGCCCTCTCAGCCACCGTAGAACTGCTGACGGTTTTCCTTGTGTTTTTGACCGCAGAGCGTTTGTATGATCGCAGGGTGGGCGTCTTAGCCGCTGCTTTTTCCGCGGTTACTGTGCTTCCAGTTCAGCAATCCCATTTTTACACGGTTGATACCTTTGCCAGCTTCTTTATGATGCTGGCGGTGTACTGCGCGGCGTTGATTGCCACCAGCAGGTCGGAGAGCGTAAAGCGGGGAGTGAAATCTCATAAAGAATTGACAAGCGATGAACCGCCAGCGGGTGCGAAAATGGAAACTGCATTAGGTGAAACATCCTACGCAGCCACCACACATCACACATCACGTTTCACAAGTTTCTTCACCCATCCACTGCTCTGGCCGAGTATCGTATTCGGAATTGTTCTGGGTATGGCAGTTGCTTCGAAAATCAACGCCGCGCCGATTGCGATTATTTTGCCCCTTGCTGCGGTTCTGTATTTGTTCAACTTAACCGCTGAAGAGCAGCGCCGTCAGGCTCCGATGGTTTTCGCTTATTTGGTGCTCGCAGGTGTTATTAGTTTAATCTCGTTCCGAATCTTCCAGCCTTACGCTTTTAATGGGCCTGGTTTCTTTGGCATGAAGTCTTAATCAGGCTTGGGTCGATAATATGAGTTCGGTGCGCGCGCAGACCAGCGGGGATGTCGATTTCCCACCAGCCTTGCAGTGGGCGCGCCGGCCTTTAACATTCTCCTGGCAGAATATGATTTTATGGGGATTAGGTCTACCCTTGGGAATATTAGCCTGGACAGGTTTCGTTTTTATGGCCTGGCGGATGATTAAAGGGGAGTGGCAGAAACATATTCTGCTTTGGGGTTGGACCGCAGCATATTTTGGGTGGCAGAGCATTCAATGGAACAGCACCATGCGCTACCAATTGCCCATTTATCCATTGTTGACGATTGTGGCAGGCTGGTTTGTGGTGACAATTTACGACCGCGGACGAGAAACTTCCAACCGCAATCGATATTGGAAATGGCTGTCTATTGGTATTGGAACTCTCGTGCTGGTAACGACAACAATCTATGCTTATGCTTTCATGGGTATTTACCCGAAAGACCATACGCGTATTGCAGCTTCGCGCTGGCTGCTGCAGGAAATGCCTGGGCCGATAACGCTCGCCATCGAACAAAGCGAAGGCACTTTTAATCAGCCATTACCTTTCCACGATGGAACAATTATCACTGGCGAGCAGCCCTTCGAGATGAGTTTCGATGCCCTGGCATCCGGCGATTTATCTCAAATCCTCTTGCAGCAAGTGGTTGATAAAAACGCCGTACTCTCACCAACCGAAATTACAGTTCAAATCTCTTATACCCCTGATGATGGGGATGTTATTGCGTCAGGGCAAGTCACAATTGACGACAGCATAATCCCCACCGGGTATGGTTATTATGTCCCCCTCGATTTATCCGTATTTATGGGAGCCGCGGAAACCTTCTATATCACCGTAGCTGTCAGTGATGGCTCATCGGAACTTGAAATTTGTTCGCCCCTTTTATTGAATTTTCAACCGGGGTCAAGTCGTGATATTCGCGAGGCATATTTGCCAATGGAATGCATGACCCGCGCTGATCTTCCTGTGGTATTGCCCTATGCCCCGCAGGAAGATGGCGATCTGAACGGGGTCACTGTTCAATTTTTTGAGGTTCGAGAACCTTACGATGCTGGAGAACAGGTTTTACTTGTGGATTTGCTCACCGATTTGCAAGCCGATCCGATGGCAAGTGGCCGCCTCGTTTCGAGTTTTGCTCCGCCTCCTGATGGTGACCCGCGAGGAGAAAGTTTCACAGTCGCTTTGGACCGGTCCGCGAATTTAACCGAGGGAACCCGCTATTATTTGCGCTTCATCCTGGAGGAAGGTCCTGGGGCGTTGACATTTTCAGGTACTGCGCCAGCCAACGAATTTACCTGGGATGATGGGCTGCCATTACGCATTGATGGTTTTGATCCTTTTGGCGGCATTTACCAGGGCGGGCTCAACTTCGAGATGTATTGGGATGATAACGAAGAAAAATTTGAGCGGTTCGTTACAACCCTTGATCAGGCTGATTATGTTCTGATCAGCTCCAGCCGCCAGTGGGGTACGACGACCAGGGTGCCAGAACGTTACCCGTTGACGAGTGAATATTATCGAAATTTGATCGGTTGTCCGGTAGATCAAACGATCGAGCGGTGCTATACCGTTGCCGATGTTGACACCTTCCAAGGTGCGCTGGGTTTTGATCTCGTGAAGATATTCGTCTCCAATCCAAGTGTAGGGCCCGTAGAGATCAACGATCAATTCTCAGAGGAAGCCTTCACGGTCTATGACCATCCCAAGGTTTTTGTCTTCAAAAAAGCGGACGACTATGATCCGGAGGAGGTGCGCGAAATTTTAGGGGCTGTTGACCTCTCTCAGGTAATCCATATCACCCCTAAACAAGCGGATGGGCATCCAGGTAATTTGATGCTGCCTCCTGATCGCCTGGTTGAACAGCGCAGTGGTGGAACCTGGTCAGATCTATTTGATTACGAATCCCTTCAAAATAAATATCCAATTATTACGGTTTTGGTTTGGTATTTAGCGGTGACACTGCTGGGCTGGTTGATTTATCCCTTTGTCCGGTTTGCCATGCCGGGTCTGGCCGATCGCGGCTATCCGGTAATTCGAGTGGCAGGAATTTTGCTCTTGGCCTATCTGGTTTGGTTGGCCGGATCGCTGCAAATCCCATTTTCAAGATTGACGATCAGCTTGGCACTGGTGCTGATTGCTCTGTTGAGCGGGGTGCTGGCCTATCATCAGCGCGCCGAACTTCGTGAGGAGTGGCGCGAAAAACGCAAATACTTCTTGATGGTTGAACTCATGACCTTGGGTTTCTTCCTCGTTGGTTTATTCGTGCGCTTTGGTAATCCTGATTTGTGGCACCCTTGGAAGGGTGGCGAGAAACCTATGGATTTCTCGTACTTTAATGCCGTGATCAAAAGCACCACTTTTCCGCCATATGACCCCTGGTTTGCGGGCGGATATATTAATTATTATTATTACGGTTTCATGATTGTGGGCGTGCTGGTCAAATTCCTGGGGATTGTTCCATCGATTGCCTACAACCTGATATTGCCAACATTGTTTGCGATGATCGCCATGGGAGCCTTCTCGGTGGGGTGGAATCTGCTTTGGAAAGGTGAAGGCAAAAAGTGGAAGGATGATGGACGAAGACGGGAGGATGAAAAAACGAGTGAAGCGGTTAGCGAGGAGCAGGAAGCGAATGTTTCTCCGCACCCCCTAACCCCTGAAGTTATCACACCTGCTCCCTCGCCCATTCCCAAACAACCCTTTTACGCAGGCCTCCTCGCCGCTTTCATGATGGCCGTCCTCGGGAATCTGGGCACCTTGCGCATGATTTTGGACGGATTCAAATTGATTGCTGCACCCATCGGCGGGATCGAAAATTCAAGCATTTTCTCCCGTCTGCTTTGGTCGATCCAGGGGTTGTTTATGCAGCTTACGGGTGCCCCGTTGCCTTACCGCCCTGATGAGTGGTATTGGAATCCGAGCCGGGTGATTGGCGCCGAACATGGCGGCCCGATAACAGAATTTCCTTATTTCACTTTCCTATACGGTGACCTGCACGCACATCTGATTGCGCTCCCTATTGCTCTGTTGGCAATCACCTGGGCTCTTTCGATCGTTTTAGGACGTGCCTGGTGTTGTGAGGGCAAACGTTCGGTCTGGCGTATTGGCGCAGGGTTATTCCTGGGCGGCCTGACTGTGGGCGCACTATACCCTGTCAATCTTTCGGATATTTACACATACCTGCCATTGGGGGTTGCTGCGTTGGCTTATGCGATCTGGCTATATGGGGATGCGGATGAAAATAAACCGAATGCGGCTCGGCGAATAATTTTCTTGATCGCTGCGGTTGCGATTTTTACAGCCCTGGCTTTATTCTTGTATCAGCCCTATTCTGATTGGTATGGACAGGGATATTCTGAGATCAATATATGGCCGGGAACGCGCACACCCGTTGTGGATTACCTGACTCACTGGGGCACATTTATTTTCATATTCCTGGCCTGGATGATCCACGAAACCGTGGATTGGATGGCTTCAACGCCGGTTTCAGCTTTGCGGAAATTAGAGATCTTACCGCGGCCTGATCTTAGGAGGGATTGCCCTTCTCACTGGTGTGATCTTCCTTTTGTGGATAAATTTGTATCCCGAAGGCCTGCCTCCTGATATCAAACTCCCTCTGGGAATTGGTGTCCATGTGATTTGGCTCGTGCTGCCGCTTGCAGTTTGGGCAGGGGTGCTTTTACTGCGCCCCGGTATCTCTGACGCCAAACGCTTTACTTTCTTCCTGGTCGGCACCGGACTTGTGTTGACCCTGATGGTTGAAGTCATTGTCGTCAGCGGCGATATTGGCCGCATGAACACAGTGTTCAAGTTCTATTTACACGTATGGTCTCTGTTTTCCGTCAGCTCAGCTGCCATTATCATTTGGATGTGGCAGAGTTCTATCTCAATGGAAACCAGCCTGGCGCTTGATTTGGCAGATTGGTCTGGTATTCTTTATCGGTTCAATGCTGTTTTACCCCCTTACGGCTACTTTCGCCCGAATAACCGATCGCATGTCCCCTGATGCCCCACATACCCTTGATGGTATGACCTATTTGAAGTATGCCACCCATCATGATGAGGGTGCCGCGATGGATCTGAGCCAGGATTACAATGCGATCCGCTGGATGCAGGAAAATATCGAAGGTTCTCCAGTGATCGTTGAGGCTCATTTAACCGAATATCGTTGGGGTACCCGTTATACGATTTATACCGGATTGCCCGGCGTTGTCGGCTGGAACTGGCACCAGCGCCAACAGCGTACTTTGCTCCCTGATAATTGGGTCTGGGATCGGGTCAATGCCGTGGGTGAATTTTATGAAGCCGCCGATCTTGAAACAGTCATGAGTTTCTTGGATCGCTACGATGTTTCATTTATTGTCCTCGGTCAATTGGAGCGGGCAAAATATTCCCCCGAAGGATTATTCAAATTCGAGGAGCAAAATGGCACCCTCTGGCGGGATGTTTTCCGCGACAGGGATACGGTCATTTTTGAAGTGATTCGTGAGTAATCCGCACAAATACTGGACAAACTTATGCTTTCTGTGATCCTTTGGTACCTCCTGATAACTTTACTGGGGTTGATGGCTTTTCCGATCGCGTATAAATTACTGCCGGGTTTAGCAGATCGCGGTTACACTCTGGCGCGGACCCTGGGATTGTTAATTTGGAGCTATGGTTTTTGGCTGCTCGGTTCTTTGGGATTGCTGCAAAATGATCTGGGTGGAGAACTTTTCGCCTTAGCTATACTCATCATCATCAGCATTTGGGCATTTCGTTCGTTAGAATGGACTGAAATTCGCGGCTGGCTGCATAAACAACGCCGTTCGATCCTGGTTGTCGAGATTCTCTTTTTGCTGAGCTTTGTGGGTTGGGCTATTGTACGGGCCGCGAACCCAGAAATAACTGGTACTGAAAAGCCGATGGAATTGGCTTTCATCAATTCCATATTGCGTTCACCCAATTTGCCGCCAAATGATCCCTGGCTTTCGGGTTACTCGATCTCGTACTATCACTATGGTTATGTGATGATTGCAATGCTGGCTCGGCTGACAGCGACCGCTGGCGGAGTGGCCTTCAACTTGGGTCTTTCACTGGTGTTTGCATTAAGTGCGATTGGCTCCTACGGTTTGCTCTATAATTTGCTGGCCGCCCGGAAGTCAAAACCCCAAAGTGCTCAATCGCCACTAGCGGCTCTCCTGGCCCCATTCTTCGTTCTCATCGTCAGCAATCTTAGCGGCTTGCTGCACCTGCTGCGGGTCAATGGCATTTTCTGGCGGCAGAATGAAGCTGGTGAGTGGTTTTCCCCTTTTTGGGCCTGGTTGGATATTGGTTCGATCAGCCAACCCCCACCCGAAAATCCCTTTTACCATTGGTGGTGGTGGCAGGGTTCCCGGATTGTCCAGGATTATGATTTCCTCGGCAATAACAAGGGGGATATTATCGGAGAATTTCCATTCTTCTCATTTTTGCTGGGTGACTTGCACCCTCATGTGTTGGCGATGCCATTCGGATTCCTGGCAATGTCCGTGGCACTCAATTATCTGTTAAGCAGAAACCACGGAAATATTCGCTGGTTAGGCTTTATCCCCCTAAAAATGAGCTGGCCCGTTTTCGGTTTGGTAGCTTTATCCTTGGGCGCGCTGGGATTTCTGAATACCTGGGATTTTCCTTTTTACGTGGCTTTGTTCGCAGGCGCTTATATTTTTAGGCAAATCCAGAAAAATGCTTCCTTGGAAGAACCCTCTCCAATCACTTTTTGGGGAATTGCCAAAGATTTCATCGGCATCGGTTTTGCATTAGGGGTAACCGGCGCGCTGCTTTTCTTCCCTTTTTATATTAGCTTTTCATCTCAAGCAGGCGGCTTTATCCCAAATTTGATTTTCATCACAAAAGGTGCATATGCCTGGATCCAGTTTGCCCCGCTGCTGGTTCCGATTTTAGGCCTACTGGTTTATTTGTGGCGGAAGTATAGTGATAGAAAACAGCTGACCACGGGGATAAAAGTAACGCTTTCGGTTTTTGCATTATTGCTGGCTGTCACCGGGCTGTTGACACTCTTAATTACTGTTTTGCATGTTTTTTCGGATATCAATAGCCAGGCTGCTATCGCTGCCAACGCCTTTTTAGGAACATTAGCAGCCCCGGGATGGAAGGAAGTTCTCGTTGAAGGTTTCCGCCGCCGATTAACTACACCGGGAACCTGGTTTACATTGGCCGTCATGCTGACATTTACTTTTGCACTGCTTTGGCCGCGTCAAAAATCTGCACCTTCTAATGCCCAGGCTCCGTTCCTATCTAAATCGCATACCTTTGCTCTTCTACTCACGCTCATCGGATCCCTGCTTGTCCTGGCCCCCGAATTCTTCTTCCTGCGCGATTTCTTTGGATACCGCATCAATACCATTTTTAAATTCTATTTCCTCACCTGGCTGCTGTGGTCTATTGCAGCTGCTTATGGTACTGTTGTTCTTTGGGAGAAGTTGCGGGGTAGTTGGGGTATCCTTTTCAAGAGTGTTACTTTTCTTGTCGTAGCGGTTTCGATGCTTTACCCTATCATGGGATTATGGTCAAAAACCAATGGATTCAAGCCCAGTCAATGGGAGTTGGACGGTGCCGCTTACCTCACTCGGTTCAATCCTGATGAAGCCGCCGCAATACAGTGGCTTCTTGTAGCTCCTTTAGATGTGGTCGCGGAAGCCGCCTATCAACATTCAAGCTACAGAGAATTTGCACGGATGGCTACCCACAGCGGTCAGCCGACCGTGTTAGGTTGGGTTGGACACGAACATCAATGGCGCGGCGGATATGATGAAGTCGGGTCTCGAGAGGTTGATTTACAGCGTCTCTACTGCGTGGCAAACTGGCCTGAAACTCAATTGATTATCGATCAATATGGCATCCTTTATGTTCTGGTAGGAAATTTGGAGCGGACAACTTATGCCGCTGGTACCAATAATTGCCCTTCTGGTCTCAGTGAAGGTAAGTTCCTACGCAACCTGGAAATTGTTTTCCAACAAGGTGATATGACGATTTATAGAGTCCCTAAATAATCAACCATCCAAACTCGACAATATCCAAACGGAACCTTTCAAAGAGAATAACACACTACTTCAAAGAGGCGCATGAGCACAATTGAAGGGGATCCTAGCATGTCGGGTCGCCAAGGTGACCGGCCCAAACCCCACGGGTGCCAAAAATCAGTACGAACGAGAGCACTGGCAACCGAGCAAGTTGGTGGGGGCTGAGCGAACGCAGCAGTTTGTCGCAGAGGCCAACTACCATCCGGTGGAGACTGGTGAGCCACTCAGGTCATCCAAGCAAACAAGCCCCACAGGATTGGTGTAGCACGCGCCAGGGCTGTGTCTGACCATTGGCGTTGAGTTTCAACCCCTAAATGGGCCTGTACTTCATGAAAAGTGACATCGACCGGCCGACGAGGCAGGCACCACTTTAGGATTTGTGCAGGGGCAGCCGCTTGCTGGGTACCAAACAAAGCCCTGGTTTTGAACTTGCCACGAGGGTCACGGATCAATCCCCAGCGCAGGGGGCCTGCCGATGTGATACCAAACCGAAGTAGCACTGGTAAGCTCCACCGAGGTTGGTCCTGGCCCCTACCAATGAGCAACAGTGATCGTTTGTGGGATGGCAAACCCTGTCTTCAATGTAGGTCAGCGTATCTACACGGTTGCAGGTTCATACCAAGCAGCAGCTAAACGCAAGGGGGTCACCAGGTAAACGGGCTTGGGCCAGGGCAGTAGGCGATCCAGCAGTGCAACCGCAGCATAACTGCTGTCAGCGATAAGAAAAAACTTTCGGTTGGGTCACCACCTGCTACTGCATACCCAGGCGACGAGCCCGATCAGTTATCTGCTTATGCCGGCAGGATTGGTATGCGGAATATCGTTCGGAAGGAGCCAGTGCTGTCCAGAAGGGTAATCGCCCCACACGCCTAGCCCAGGGCAGATTGACGAACAAGAGCATGCTGATCCAACGTCAACCACTGACAGGGACCAAATGGCTGTTGCTTGAACGCCCCGGATCACGATAGCGGCCTTTAGCCGGGCTCTTTTTTCATCGACGCCTTGCGCTGATTGCATCAATCCCGATCACCACCGGCCCAACAGGCCGAAACATGTTGAGCAACCAGCCTAAGCAAAGTGCCCTGAGGGCTAAGTTAGACCAGACGGCCCGGTCCAAAACCCGATGAAATATCTGAAAGTGCTGCTCCTGGCTCAACCCGAGGATGCGCAGAAAAGCGGTAACTGTGCGATTTCCAGGAGCCAGGAAGGCGCCCCCCAGCCAAACTACCGCCAGCGTCCCGATCCGTTTCGAAAAGAAAGCCCTGAAATGGTCAAACAGTGTGTTATATTCGTCAGGCAGGGTTAGCATATCGACCCCTCTCTTGGCAGAGAAATGTCTGAACTTACCCTGCTATTTGTTAATGTGCAAATGGCTAAAGTCGAGCTGAGAACCTGTTCGAAAATTGAGAATAGGGGGTGTTGTTGGGGTGGTGTCACCACCCCAACAACACCCCGGGACTAATTTCCGGATAGATGCTAAATGAATTTTCGACAGGTATAATTCGTCTAATGAAAAAAATTCGACTCGAACACATCCTTTATCTTTTGGCATTTCTCCTGGCTTTAGGGATACGTTTATTTAATTTGGGAGAAGCCCCGCTCTCAGATTTTGAAGCGGATTGGGCATTCCAAAGTTTATCCCTAGCCCGTGGGGAATCGGTAGCACTGGGCGCTCAGCCTGGGTATATTTTCCCAACCCTGTTATTTTTCTCCCTATTTGAATCTGCCAACTTTTTAGCCCGCTTATGGCCCGCCCTGACCGGAAGTTTGTTAGTGCTGGCTCCCTATGCTTTTCGCCATAAACTTGGAGAAAAAGCTGCAATTATCATAGTCTTTGGTTTGGCAATTGATCCTGGAATGGTCGCTCTCTCCCGGTTAGCGGGTGGACCTATGCCGGCCATTGCCTTCACGGCTTTGGCATTTGCGCTATTATTTTCAAAACGGTCAGCTTGGGGCGGGATTGCGGCAGGTTTGGCGCTTCTTTCCGGGCCAGTTGCTTTGTTCGGGATGTTGGGATTTGGGCTGGCCATGGGCGGGGCGTGGTTCCTTGGTTTTTTCAAGGATGAAGAAATTCTTCCTGGTGAAGAACCCTCTGAATTTTCAGAACGAACCTCCACACTGGATTGGCGAGTGGTGCTAATCTTTGGTAGTGGAACCGTATTAATGGTCGGTACCCTATTTTTTATCCATCCCCAAGGATTAGGCGCGTGGGCTTCCACACTTACTGCTTTCCTACAAGGCTGGGGGTCGCCATCCAATATTCCGATCGGACGTTTGTTAGCTGCGATCTTTTTTTATGGCATTTTGGCGCTGCTTTTTGGTTTGGTGGCAATTGTCCGCGGCTTTGTTCAGAAAAACAAAACTACTCAGTTTCTAAGTCTTTGGTTGTTGATAACTGTTCTATTGCCTTTGGTATATCCTAGTCGGCAGGTGGGCGATATTGCCTGGGCGCTGCTGCCCTTATGGGCTTTGGCTGGGCTTGAATTGGCGCGTTATACGCAACGGCGTGAGGGATGGCTGATTTCTCTTGCACAAGCGGCAATGGTGGTTGTTTTGATGATTATTGCCTGGTTGACTCTCGCCGGCCTCGATAGCGCTTCCCCAGAAAATGTGCTCAATTATTGGTTTGTGATCGGGGCTGCGGCTTTAATCGGTGTATTGGTACTGGTGTTGGTGTATTTGGGATGGGATTGGCCTACCGCCCGAACCGGTTTGGTTTGGGGATTGCTGTTGGGTTTAGGTGTATATACGCTTGCGAATACGTTTTGGGTTTCGCAGGTTCGGCCAAGCTCGCCGTTTGAATTATGGGTGCCTACTCCCACAACCCGACATGCAGACCTCTTTGCTGCGACCTTGGAAGATATCGCTCTATCGCAAACGGGAAATGCTCAGCATCTTGAAATTTATTCGTTAGTTGATGCGCCGTCAATGTGGTGGGTTTTACGCGATATGGAAGGAGCCATCTTTGTTTCTTCCCTAAGCGATGATGACAATCCCTTGGTGGTGATCAGTCGAGAGGATGTCTCAATAGGATCGCGGCAGGAATATTACAGAGGCCAGGATTTTGGATGGTGGGAATCTCCAGGCTGGGGTGGCGCGCTACCCTGGGAACCAATCAGCTGGGTCGTAAATCGTGATGGTGTTTTGATTACTGAAAAATTGGTTCTGTGGGCGCGCCTTGATCTCTTCCCGGAAGACCCAGCTTCCCCAGAAAATACCGATATTGATGAAACGTCACCTTTGTTGCTTGAAGGTGTTGAAGTAGAAGAATAATGGAGTATTGCACTGAACATGTTTTTTTAGCTGTCACTTTGGTGCAATACTCTACGCAGTTGAGCAAAAGAAGTCGAGTAATTATTATTCGTGATCAAATGCCCTAGGAGTATTATTTGTCTATTCCAAGCATTATTGCCATTGATGGCCCAGCAGCTTCGGGCAAATCAACCCTGGCGAAAAGGTTAGCAGAATATTTAACTTATTTATATTTTGATACCGGTGTAATGTATCGCGCGGTCACCTGGATTGTTTTTCAGCGAGGGGTTGCTTTTGATGATGAAACCGCGGTCACAACCCTGGCAGAAAATGTGCCCATTGATGTGCAAGCTCCCACAGTGGATGATGGTCGCGATTATGATGTTTTGGTGGAAGGCCAAGATATTACCTGGGATATCCGTTGTGCCGAGGTCGAGGCCAATGTGTCGCAAGTATCGGCTTATCCGGGTGTCCGAAAAGCGCTCTCAGCTCAACAGCGAAGAGTAGGTATGCGCGGTAACGTTGTCATGGTGGGCCGTGATATTGGCACCGTGATTCTACCCGAAGCGGACTTGAAGGTTTATCTGGATGCCTCGGTGGATGAGCGTGCCCGAAGGCGTTATGAAGAACGGATCGCCCGCGGTGATGATGTTTCTTATCAGACCATTCTGGCAGCGATGCGAAAACGTGACCAAATTGATTCTACGTGTGATGTGGCTCCTCTCCGGGCGGCTGAAGATGCCATCATTATTGACTCAGATGGCAAGGATATCGAGACTGTTTTAGCGGAAACTAAGACACTACTCGTCAAGTAATGGATTATGCCAGTCGAATATCATCTCCCGAAGAAAGTTCGTTTGGCACGAAAAATTTTACGTCCAATTTTCCGGTTGATATTTCGAGCCATAAGCCAAGTAACAATCACTGGTCTCGAAAACGTGCCCCCTAGTGGGGCATATTTGATTGCATTCAATCATATTTCTTTGTTTGAAGCGCCTATATTGTGCGCTTTTTGGCCAATTGCCCCAGAAGCGATGGGTGCTGCTGAAATTTGGGAGCGCCCCGGGCAATCTACACTGGCACGATTGTATGGCGGCATCCCCGTTCAACGGAATCAATATGATCGCCGTTTAATTGAAAAAGTTCTAGCTGCCCTTAAATCGGGCTATCCCGTGGTGATTGCTCCTGAAGGAGGTCGATCCCACACCCCAGGGATGCAGCGGGCTCACCCCGGAATTGCTTTTCTAATGGACAGAGCACAAGTGCCAGTTGTCCCCGTAGGCGTGGTCGGCAGTACTGATGATTTTTTAGCTAATGCCTTAGGTGGCAAGCGCCCATCGATTGAGATGCATATCGGCCATCCGCTGACCTTCCCAGCAGGGGTTGACCAAGGCTCAAGTCGTCGCGAAACTCGTCAGAAAAATGCTGATTTGGTGATGATGCAAATTGCTGCCCTGTTACCGAAAAATTACCACGGCGTTTATTTATATTATGAATTCAAAAATTGAAAAACCGATTAGTGAAGTTTATCGTCCCGAGTTAATTCGTTTACCGCGTGAAACCTGGCTTCGTAAGTTATTTCGATGGTTCATGAAATATTTCGCTTGGGTTCTCGTTCGTATGTTGATGAAGGTTACAGTAAATGGCCGCGAAAACTTCCCTCAAAAAGGTCCACTATTAATGGTTTCAAATCATTTAGGTGATTCGGATGGTGTGGTCGGCTTGGCCGTTGCCAAAAAACCATTTGACCTGATGGGAAAGGTTGAATTGTATGATATCCCTGTAGCCGGTAAACTTTTAGATTGGTACGGAACGATCTGGGTCCATCGTGGTCGACCAGACCGCAAGGCTTTGCAGGTCGTCCTGAAAGGGTTAGCTGATGGCCGTATGGTGGCGGTTGCACCTGAAGGGCGGGAAAGTGTATCGGGTGCCCTCGAACAAGGGACAGATGGTGCTGCTTATATCGCCTTGAAAGCGGATGTGCCTATATTACCCGTTGTGGTGACTGGAACCGAAAATTCACGGGTTTACGGGAACATTAAAAAATTTAGGCGTACTCAAGTATGCATAACCGCTGGTCTTCCTTTTCGTTTAGAGAAAACGGGCAACCGCCGGAAAGATATCGATCTAGGTACACAAACTATTATGAAAACCTTAGCCCAGATGTTGCCTCCAGAATATCAGGGGGTCTACAGAGACTCGATAAAGGATTGAAATGACAGCACAAAGCTTGGATAATCAACACCGCAAAAAAACGGGTTACAATCATGCAGAATGGGAGACCAAGCGAAATTTTCTCCGCTGGTTATTGAGGGTTGTTGGAATACCCTTGCTTATTCGGATCGACTCTGTAGAAGGTGTTGAAAATGTACCGACAGAGGGAAGTGCGATTTTGATGATCAATCATATTTCATTTGTTGATCCCTTTATCGTGGCAGATCCCTTACCTCGTAATCTTGTTGCTTTAGCAAAGGTTGAAGTGTATGATTATCCAGTTATCAGTATTATCCCAAAGCTTTTAGGGGTGATTCCCGTAAAAAGAGAAGAAGTAGACCGTCAGGCTGTACAAAGTTGTCTCGAGGTTTTGCGTGCTGGTGAAATGATTCTTATGGCCCCTGAAGGAACCCGCGGTCCAGTGTTGCGCAAAGGATTGGAGGGGGTCGCCTACATGGCCAGCCGGGCAGATGCACCGATTGTTCCAGTGGCCATAAATAATACCGAAGGCTTTCCAGCTTTGAGGTTCACGAAACGTTGGCAAAAACCGGGTAGCCAGGTTAAATTTGGACGGCCTTTTCGGTATCACACAAACTTACGGCGGGCTAAAGCTCAGGCTCTTCGTCAGATGACCGATGAGGCTTTGTATGTGCTAGCTAGCATGCTGCCAGAACACCGCCGGGGTTATTATTCCGATCTCTCAAAAGCTACTCAAGAAACCTTTGAGTGGGTCTAACGGGTTCGGAGCCGAATATAGGCGTTTTTTATCTTGGTTGGGAAAATCGAATTCTTGATAATCATAAAATATTTTAAAGCCTGGATATCTGGATTTATCGTCTGATCAAATGAATCAGAGTGATATAAAAAATAATTGGCGTCGGTTAAAACTAATTTCATCACCTGAGAAAATTTGACACTTTACCAGATGGTTTTGACGGTTAATGGTGCTATAATTTGAGCACATATTCGCATTTGGTTATTCAATGTCTTTGATATTTACCCTATTTAACGAAGTTCCATTTTTTCTCTTACCCAGCGATTGGATTGGATGGCTGGGTTTAGGCATTTGGGTGATTGTGATTGGCATTTGCCTTTGGCATTGGCGGGGATATAACAAAAAACTTGACCAAGCGAAATGGTTGATTTTGGGAGGTTTGATCATAATCACACCGTTAACCAGTTTAGTACTCGGTATTCGGTTGCCTGCCTGGAATCTATACCCTCCGCCTGGGATTACGATCGAACCAGTTGGTCCAGCGCTGATGTTTTTTTCTGCCTTGCCTTGGATTTTAGCCGCTGGCGTATTGGGGCCTGCCCCGGCTGCTGGTGTTGCAGCTTTATCCGGCTTGATAATGGCTTATTGGGATACCCATTCTATATTTACACCCTTCGAAATGGCATTTTTGGCCATATTGTTTTCGGCAGCCGTATCGCAACGTTTTCGAACCCGGGTGTATTCCTGGCTTAGAAATCCTTCCATTGCTTCAGTTACAATTCTCCTGATATACCCGATAGTTTATGTTTTGGGCGTGGTCTTTGTTATTCAAGGTGCATTTGCCTCCCGGATTGATTATGCCGTTTTGCAAGTTCCCATGGTGTGGCTTGCTTTGGGTGGCTCAATGCTCATCGCCGGAATATTAGCTGAATTTGTCCGAATTTTATCGCCTCGACTTTGGGGTGGGCAACCTCCTTGGATACCTTCTCCAGCTGAAAGTGGCCTCGAATCTCGTCTGATTTTTAGTATGGCGCCGCTTGCGATTGCGTTAATCCTCACCTTGATGATTGCTGATTGGATGGCCGCCGGGGATGCAGCCCGTCAGATGATTGAAGAACGCATGGCAAGCGCATCTAGCCTTGCAGCTCACGAAGTGCCGTTTTTCTTAGACACCGGCCAAAACCTGATCCTGCAATTTTCAAAGGATGATCGCCTGCTTGATGAGAGCGCAACCCCTGAAGAATTAGCAGAAGTGCTTCATCAGATGCTGGGTTCAGCTCCTTATTTCCGCCAATTATTTTTGCTGGACAATTCTGGATCTTCAATTGCCGGATACCCGCAAACGATTTATGATGATGACTTTGCACCACTCGAAGAGAAAAGCGGTATTGATCTGGCTTTGAATGGTGTATTGATCCAGGTGTATACCATTCCACCAAGTGATGATGACGCCAGCGCTCGAGTTTCATATATTGCGGCAATTGAAGAAGATGGCATCCAGAGGGTGCTTTTGGGACGGACGGACTTATATTCAAATCCATTTTCCCAGCCAATTTTAAGCAGCCTGAACAGCCTATCTGATATTGACGGTGGCGGCTTCCTTTTAGATGAAGAAAACCGTGTTTTGTACCATCCCGATCCCAATCAGTTGTGGCTGGTATACCCTTCTACTGAGCAAACCGAACCGGGTATGTTTGATGATACCGCGGCGGATGGAACACGTCAGTTGGTTTATTATCAACCTGCGGTTGGGCGGCCATGGATCATAATGATGACAGTCCCAGCCCAGAGTGCTCAGCAATTGGCAATTGGTATTGCAACACCTTTACTGATTATGATAGTCGTAGTTGCATTGTTAGCCCTAATCCTTATGCACTTCGGGTTAAAAATGGTGACATCGTCTCTTGATAAGCTGGCTATTCAGGCTAACAAGATTGCTCAGGGTGATTTGGATCAACCTTTATCAGTCTATGGAGATGATGAAGTTGCCCAACTAAGTCGATCTTTTGAACAAATGCGTGTGCGTTTGAAAGCCAGGCTGCAAGAACTTAATCAGTTGTTGGTTGTTAGCCAGGGGGTAGCATCTAGCCTTGAAATGGATGAAGCCGTCCTGCCAATACTCGAATCAGCATTGACTCTGGGGGGTGTTGCCGCCAGGGTTATACTCGTTCCCACGGTGCTGCCAGATTTTAAAGGAAGTGATAACAAACCATCCCGTTTTAGTTCAGGGCCTGATGCAGATCATTACGCGTATTTGGATGAACAAATTCTCTTGATGATGCGAAACGAAGATGAAGTTGTAATCCCGAACACGAATAGATCCTCAATGTTGAGTTTTATAGCTGGGGTGCCACGTCCAGATGCTGTTATCGCGGTGTCACTCCGCCATGAAAGTTTGTACTACGGCGTTTTGTGGATAGCCCATAAACGTCCGCATAATTTTTCTAGTGAAGAACGACGATTTATTAATACCCTAGCCGGACAAGCTGCATTAGCGGCTTCAAATGCTCATCTGTTCATGACTGCTGAGATTGGCAGGCAGCGTTTAGCGGCGATTTTGGCTTCAACCCCAGATCCAGTATTGGTTACAGATCATCGTGATTGTTTATTATTATTAAACCCAGCAGCATTGCTTTTGTTTGAAATGCAAACTCAAACTGGTATTGGGAAACCCATTGCCGAAATTCTTGATCAAACTGAATTAATAGATCTTATGCGAGTTGCGACTACAGAGGAAGAATTTGTCGAAGTGACTTTGGAGAACGAAAGAATTTATCTTGCGACTGCTTCTTCGATTGTGGCGGATGAGCAGTCCGTAGGAAGAGTTTGTATTTTAAGAGATATTACTTATTTTAAAGAATTAGATGCTCTGAAGACAGAATTTGTGGCAACAGTAAGCCATGATTTGCGTTCCCCTTTGACATTGATGCGTGGTTATGCCACAATGTTAGAGATGGTAGGTGATCTCAATACCCAACAAGAAGGATATGTTCAAAAAATTGTTGTGGGGGTTGAGAGTATGTCTCGTCTTGTGAACAATTTGCTGGATTTAGGTCGTATTGAGGCCAACGTAGGTCTGAGATTGGAGATGCTGTCAGTTCACGATATTGTTGAACAGGTAACAGAAGCTTTAAATCTGCAAGCTGCACAAAAGCAAATACAAATGCATATATCAGTTCCGGAGGGTGCTGTTCCGCTGATTGAAGCAGATCAAGCATTATTGACTCAAGCCTTACAAAATTTGGTTGAGAATGCGATCAAATACACACCACCGAATGGCGAAGTGTGGCTTTCTACGAATATTCGTCAAGATTGTATACTCTTTGAGGTGCGCGATACTGGGATCGGGGTTTCCCCAGTTGATCAACCGCGTTTATTTGAAAAATTCTATCGTTCAGCCAATCGTGAAGCCAAAAGGGAGCGTGGTACAGGCCTTGGATTGGCGATCGTAAAATCAATTGCAGAAAGACATGGCGGCCAGGTCGGGATGCAGAGTCAATTGGGAAGTGGAAGTACTTTCTTTATCTCTATACCAATCCGCCAACCAATTTAGTCATATTAAAACCAAATATCACTAACGAGTATGAAGATTACCTTAGTGAATTGATCAAACTCTTGACCACAATGGGGAAGTTCTTGTATAATGCCATCCGCATGCAGAACCAGATGGTCTGATACCAAACAGCGAGCGCTTGAGAATAAATCATCTCATGCGCTTGCTTTTGTTTGTCGTTTTGATAGCACATTTGTTCGGATAATGGATTTTTCCTTTATAAAAAATCTAGTTTTATTATAATTCGGTGATTTTCAGGAGGCAGTTGCGTGGAAACCAAAGGGCTAAAAACACTTCGTATTAGCTTGGCTTCACCAGAGACGATCCGTAGTTGGTCGTATGGCGAGGTTCTTAAGCCAGAGACAATTAACTATAGACGTCTGCGCCCAGAAAAAGATGGTCTTTTTTGTGAGGCAATTTTCGGACCTACCCGGGATTGGCAATGTTATTGCGGCAAGTATAAGAATATTCGCTATAAAGGAATTGTTTGTGATAAATGTGGTGTAGAAGTAACTCGGTCAGCGGTGCGGCGTGAACGAATGGGACATATCGAATTATCATCTCCTGTTGCCCATGTTTGGTATACCCGTCGAGTCCCTTCTTATCTGGGTTTATTATTAGATATTTCCCGTCGTAATCTAGATCGGGTTCTTTACTTTGCTCAATATGTTGTTACCTATGTAGATGAGGATGCTCGTCAGAAGGCACTTAAGCGTCTCGATGAACAATATGCTGGTAGTGACAGCGATTTCTCAAGTCAACTCAATGAAAAGATTGATGAAATTAAAGCGGAACGAGATCTCAGGTTAGAAGAACTTGCAGGACGCGAAGAAGATGTCATGGCAAATTACGCGGAAACAATTGCAGAGCAATTAGATCCCGTGATGAAACAAGGTCAGCGTCTTGAGAGTGATCTACAAAGCCGTATTGGGGAAAACACCCGAAAAGATATTGTATTCCCTAACTCCGATATGGTTATCGTCCAGGCTGGAGAAGCGATCAGCAATCAACATTTGAGTAATGTTCAAGAAGTTGTCAAGCTGCGCCTTGATGAGGTCGAAAGTGAATTCAAAGGCCAGAATCAACGCGAGTTAGAACATGTCAAATTAGATATTGCCCGGTTACGAGCTGAAGCCGAGCAAGCTACCATCGAACTTCGTAACACAATGGAAGATGATGCATTGGCATCTCGAAATGAATATAATCGTTTGCGCGAAGAACTCTTGGATCTACAACCTCTGACATTTATGGGTGAAACTCGGTACCGTGAGTTGCGCTCCCGATGGGGACAGGTCTTCCGTGCCGATATGGGGGCTGAAGCTTTCTTTGATATTCTCAAACGCTTAGATTTAGAAACTTTGGCAGAAGAATTGTGGCACGAGCTGCGTACATCTCGCTCAAAACAAAAACGTAAGAAAGCCACCAAGCGCCTAAAAGTGGTTGAATCGTTCCGTCAATCTGATAACAAGGCTGAGTGGATGATCTTGACCATTTTGCCAGTTATTCCCCCAGATCTACGTCCGATGGTCCAATTAGACGGCGGTCGCTTTGCTACCTCAGACCTGAACGATCTATATCGAAGGGTGATCAATCGCAACAATCGCCTGAAACGATTGCTTGAGTTAGGTGCGCCCGATGTCATCGTTCGTAATGAGAAGCGCATGTTACAAGAAGCAGTCGATTCGTTGATCGATAACTCCCAACGCGGTAAAGCGCTCTCTCGACGTGGACGTCGAGAATTGAAATCTCTCAGCGATATGCTTAAGGGAAAGAAAGGCCGTTTCCGCAGAAATCTTTTGGGTAAGCGCGTTGATTATTCTGGACGTTCGGTGATTGTTGTGGGTCCTAAGCTAAAAATTCATCAATGCGGACTTCCTAAGAAAATGGCTTTAGAGTTATACCGCCCCTTTGTGATTTCCCGTCTGGTTTCCCATAATTATGCTGCCAATGTTAAAGGAGCAAAGCGCTTTATTGAACGCAATCGGCCTGAAGTGTGGGAAGTGCTCGAAGAAGTAATTACTGAGCGACCTGTATTGCTCAATCGTGCTCCAACGCTCCACCGCTTGGGTATCCAGGCATTTGAGCCCACCTTGATCGAAGGCAGCGCTATTCAATTACATCCCTTGGTAACCACAGCATTTAATGCTGATTTTGATGGCGATCAGATGGCTGTGCATGTCCCGCTCTCTGAAAAAGCTGTCAAAGAAGCGCGGCGTTTTATGTTGTCTTCAAAGAACCTGCTAAAACCAGCAGATGGTGAACCGATTGTGGGTCCCTCCAAAGATATGGTTCTGGGTGTGTATTACCTTACCAAAGGTGAAGAACGTGATCAACCTGGTCAAGGACGGATATTCGCGTCCTTTGAAGAAGTACAAATGGCTTATCAGTTGGGACAGGTTAAAATTCCTACTAAAATAAAACTCTTAACTGAAACCTGGTATGACGATGAAGGTACACGCTTGGATGAGGCGGAGAAACGCCTGCTTGATACCACTGTTGGCCGCGTTATATTTAATGAAGTTTTGCCACTTGAAGTGCGCTTTGCTAATGTAGTGCTCGATAAAGGCGGCGTAAAAGACTTAATTGCCGAGATCTATGAAGTGTGCGGTGAAGAAGAAACAACTTCTGCAGCTGATCGCATCAAAGATATTGGTTTTTATTATGCCACAAAATCGGGCTTCAGTATCGCAGTTGCAGACATTACTGTACCACCTGAAAAAACTGAGATTATTGATAATTCTCTCAAAGAAGTTGAAGGTGTGCAGCGCAACTTCCGGCGTGGACTACTTACCGAGCAAGAGCAAAATGAGCGAGTAATTGAAATTTGGCAGCGTACCACTTCCGATGTTGCGGATGCTGTGCGAGCCGCTATGGACCCCGACGGTAACCTGGCAACTATGGCGAATTCAGGCGCAACCAAAGGTGGATTCCAACCTGTATCTCAGTTGGCAGGTATGCGCGGTTTGATGGCTGATCCATCCGGCCGCATTATTCCGTTGCCGATCCGTTCAAACTTCCGTGAGGGTCTGACTGCTCTTGAATATTTCATCTCAACCCATGGTGCTCGAAAAGGTCTAGCGGATACTGCTCTGCGTACCGCAGATGCCGGTTACCTGACTCGTCGTTTGGTGGATGTGGCTCAGGACCTCATCATCAATGATGATGATTGCGGCACCGAAGGTGGAATTCTTATTCGCCGAGATGATGATATTGCTGGCCAGTCTCTTGGCAGCCGCCTCTATGGACGTGTCTTAGCTCAACGAGTTATTGATGCTGACACTGGCGAAGTTTTGGTCGATAAGGGTGAGTTCCTGGATCGTGAAGAGGTTCGCCGGGTTGTTTCGTCTGGTATTGATGTTGTCAAAGTCTATTCACCCTTAACCTGTGAAATGGAACATGGCATCTGTATTAAGTGTTACGGTATGGATCTTGGGCGTGGCCGCAACGTAGATGTCGGTTCTGCTGTAGGTATTGTGGCCGCACAATCCATTGGTGAACCAGGCACCCAGCTGACACTCCGAACATTCCATACCGGTGGTGTGGCTGCTGTCGGTGATATCACAACGGGTCTCCCTCGTGTTGAAGAGCTCTTTGAAGCTCGGCGACTTCCCAAAGGTGAAGCTGTGGTTACAGAAATTGCTGGTGTTGCTCATGTCGAACAATCTGATCGGTATAGCGATATGCGGGTTGTACGAGTCACACATAGTGAAATGATGAGCGACACCTACGAAATCGCCAAAGGTTGGAAGATCGCTGTTGAGGATGAAGGTGAAGTGGCAGAAGGCGATTTGATTGCTACTGGCGAGGATGAAACAACTATCGTTGCTCATAGCGCCGGGCGAGTTCGTATCGAAAAAGGCAATGTGATTGTGTCTTACGAAGTGAGTGATGAAGAAGAATATGAAATCCCATCTAATGCCCGGTTAACGGTCAAGGATGGGGAACATGTTGAACCTGGAGAGCCCCTGACCGAAGGATCGCTCAACCCCCATAATATTCTGCGAATCAATGGGCGCGACGCCACTCAGTTGTACCTGCTCTCCGAAGTTCAAAAGGTTTATCGCTCTCAGGGTCAGAATATCCACGATAAACACTTTGAAGTCATCATCCGTAAGATGATGTCTCGCGTAGAGATTACCCATTCCGGTGATACAGAATATCTGCCGGGCGATCTGATGGATCGTTTAGCTCTTCGAAAACTAAATGAAGAGTTGTTAGCTGAGGGTAAACAGCCAGCCAAATTTGCTGAAATCCTTTTAGGTATTACCAAAGCATCTTTGAATACTGACTCATTCCTCTCAGCCGCCTCCTTCCAACATACGATTAAAGTATTAGCAGGGGCGGCAATTGCATCCAAAGATGATCCGCTCTATGGCCTGAAAGAAAACGTCATCATTGGTAAACTCGTCCCCGCAGGTACAGGATTTGTACGCGGACGTTTTGATGAAGAAGTTATGGAAGAAGAAGTTGAAACTGAAGTGCCTCAGGATGAAATCGATGCTGTAGACTCAGACGAGGTCGCAGAAGTTGAACAAGATGTGGAAGAGTTAGCCACTGAAAGTGCTCCTGCAGATTAAGTTCATTTTGTAGTTGAATCCCCTCTTCATTTCGTTTCTGAAGAGGGGATTTTTTTTATCTCCATGTTATAATTTCATCGCACATCTGTTTCAATAAATCGCAAAATACATCATCCCTTTTTTTGGAGAAATTTGAATGGAAGTTGGTCTGGTACGTAAAATCGATATCGATCAAGAGATGCAGCAATCCTATCTGGATTATGCCATGAGCGTGATTGTTTCACGCGCCCTACCGGATGCCCGAGACGGTCTTAAACCCGTGCACCGCCGAATCTTGTATGCCATGCACGATATGGGGATGCGCCCCAACACCCCTTACAAGAAATCAGCCCGTATCGTTGGTGAAGTTTTAGGTAAATACCACCCACATGGAGATATGGCTGTTTACGAGGCGATGGCTCGCATGGCGCAGGATTTCTCTATGCGTTACCCGTTGGTTGATGGACAAGGGAACTTCGGTAGCATGGATGGCGACTCACCAGCTGCAATGCGCTACACTGAAGCACGAATGGCCGCGCTGGCTCATCATATGCTCGCCGACATCAACAAAGATACAGTAGACTTTGGTTTTAATTTCGACGATACCCTCGAGGAACCGGAAGTCCTCCCTGCTTCTTTACCGAATCTCTTAGTGAATGGCATTACTGGTATTGCTGTTGGGATGTCTACCAGTATCCCCCCCATAATCTGGGTGAAATCGTGGATGCCCTGATCCATATGCTGCAAAATTGGACGAAACTCGATGATATCAGTATCGAGGATCTGATGAATTTCATCCAGGGACCTGATTTCCCAACTGGTGGCTTGATCTTAGATCCCGAAGGTGAAAATGGGCTAAAAACGGCCTATGGCCGCGGCCGCGGTCGAATCCAAGTGCGAGCCCGAGCTCACATCGAAGAAATGAGCCGTGGACGGCATCGCATTGTCGTTACTGAATTACCCTATATGACAAACAAATCCTCCTTAATTGGCCGAATCGCTGATTTAGCCCGGGATGGAAAGCTGGAAGGTCTGGCAGATTTGCGTGATGAATCAGACCGCCAGGGGATGCGTATTGTTATTGAGTTAGTGAAAACCGCTGACCCCGAAAAAGTGCTCAGCGAACTTTATAAGCGCACTCCAATGCAGAGCACTTTCAGTATCATTATGTTGGCCTTGGTAGATGGGGAACCTCGTATGCTGGCCCTCAAGCAAGCTTTACGGGTCTATCTTGATCATCGGCTGATAATTATCAAACGCCGCGGTGAGTACGATTTAGATCTTGCACGCAATCGGGCGCATATTCTCGAAGGTTTATTGGCCGCGCTTAATAATTTAGATGAAGTGATTGCTATCATTCGCCGTTCACGAACGGTTGAGACAGCTAGAGCTAACCTGCGTAAGCGGTTCAAACTTAGTATTGTTCAAGTTCAGGCGATCCTCGATATGCCTTTAAGGCGTTTAGCATCTTTGGAACGCAAAAAAATTGAGGATGAATATAAGGAAGTCAAAGCGCGAATCAAAGGATTAGAAGCCTTGCTGCGTTCACCTCAAAAGATGCGCCTGGCAATTGTTGAAGAACTTCAGGCAGTAAAAGAGCAATTTGGTGATCGCCGCCGGACCCAGATCATTCAGTTAGTTGGTGGAAAAGAAACTGCACCGGTTCGGATGACTGATCTAACCCCTTCGGATGATGTCTGGGTGATGGCTTCACCTGTTGGGGAGGTTGCCCGCACCCTGGGAGATAAAGCCCCGCGACAGAGCGGGAGTGAAGCTCCAGAATGGTTGCTGAAAGTAAATACACGCGATACTTTATATTTGATCGCCGAGAATGGAGAAGCAGCTGCCATACCGGTACATTCTCTGCCAGAAGCAGAAAAACCCTCAGATGGATTGGAACTATCCAAGGTTTCTCCTTTGACTGGAAAACATAAATTGGCAGCACTCTTGGCTTTGCCGCCCAAGAGCAAGGTGGCTGAGGGGTATTATATAATTACGGCAACCCGCGGGGGCATGATCAAAAAGACGGAAGTGACAGAGTTTCCCGGCCCGTCAGCCACACCGTTTACCTTGGTTAAGGTCAATGAGGGTGACCGTTTAGGATGGGTAAGTTTAAGTGATGGCAAAACAGATGTGTTATTGGCAACTGCCAAAGGGATGGCCATTCGTTTTACAGAGGATGATGTTCGGCCAATGGGTATGGTTGCCGCAGGTGTAATGGGTATAAAACTAAAGGTGGGTGATGAAGTCATTGGCATGGACCTAATTCAAGGAAAGGAAGAGGTTTTCCTTTTAGCCTCTAGTGGACAGGCGAAACGCGTAGCACCCATAGATTTTCCTAAACAAGGCCGTTACGGTCAGGGAGTTGTAGCCTGGAAGCTGCCTCAAGCTGTGCGACTGGTGGGTATGGCCATTGGAAAGGGGACATTGCGAGCTACTTTCCATTTAGCCAACTATGCAGCCAAAATGGCTCGTCTGGATGATGCGCCTTTGCGTAAACGTACAGCAGGGCGTGGAGCCAAGGTCCTGGATGTAAAAGCCGGTGATAGCATCATTGGATTCAATATCCCGAGGATAGTTCCGAGACCAATCGCAGAATCCAAACCGAAGAAGCGTAAGACCCGAAAAACGGCAACCAGCCCAAAAGCGTCCGGCCCCCAGAAGGGGGGCAGCTCTCGTTCTGGAAAGAAGAAAAGTCCACGGACTAAAAAGTAATCAGAAAAGTAGATTTAAAATACCTCTGAATTTATTGAAAATTCAGAGGTATTCTCATTTAGCGAAATGTTTCTACGTCAGCGTGAAAAAAGAATAGTGATACGTGATTTTCCCCTCAGCGTTTAACCCGAAGGTGTCTTTCCCGTCGAGGACGTTCCCTCGCGATGATTTTGCCGTCCAAGTCAGGTGACGTGATCTGCCTTTACCTGAAAAACCACTCAAGGTGAAAACTGCATTTGGGATAATTTGAGTGATCAATTGTCGATACCAGGTTTTTAAAGCCACGATGCCGCTGACGGTACGGCTAGAATTGATATGTACAGCCCTACTGCTGTAAAGTTCAGCAATTATTTCGATATTTTGGCTGTTGAGAGCCTGTATGAAAGTCACTGCGATATCCGGTGATAAGGTAGAACCGCTTTCCCAATCGAAATCACGGATAGTTTCCCACACCTTGATGGGAATGCGATCACGGGCTGAATGCCATTCCCAAAAATTAGCCGCTTCTAAATTTAAGGTGCGGGCGGCTTCTAAAAATTCTTGTACTTCAGAAGCAGTAGAAGTCCAGCCATGTTCGGTGAAGGCTGCACCGGTGGGGATGATGGGCGGGTGAGATTTAAATTTGGGGCTGGCAAACTCACGTAAAGTTTGCTCGAGCTGCGCCTCTGGGTTGTGAGAGTGGATCCAATAAACTTGCGGCATATTGATATCACACTTTGCCAGAAATTGGTTCCAAGGGATTTCGGGGTGCATCGAAGGGAAGCGGTAAGAACTCAGGGCTAACGGTACATTTTTCCCCACTCCATTACGCAAGTCACGCATGAAACGTTCGGCAGCCTCATACCGATTGCGCTCTCGTTTGTAATGTGCCTCCGCGTCAATCACATACCCCTTGAGATCTAGTTCCTTGACCCGCTCGACAGCCACCCGGGCCTCCCGGATGGGATCCTCTCCGAAAACATAATGCCAACCCCACGGTTCGATCCCATGATCTCTTAAGGCTTCTACCAGAGACGGGCAAAAATCCTGGTGTTGATCCCAATCGTAGTTATATTTCCAGATACCATTGGCAACCTTGATGAGTACATGGCTGAAACCAGCCTCACGAGCAAGCTGCGCGATTTTTTGAACATCGCCATTCTCACAGTTTTTGATCTTCCAAATGAAAAAACCTTTGCCGCGAATACCCAAGGGTTATATCCTACTTAAAGTTATCTGATCTTCGGGAGCCGATTATGGATTTCTCTCTCAGACCACACTATCGAATTCTATTGAAAAATCTTTGCAATCTAGGGTCCATAAATTGCCTGCCACAGTACAGATTGAATGGCTCCGTGATTTGGCAATAACACCTGTGCACCACCGGGAGTAGTCCACGATGTGACTTCAGCCGGACCGATATAGAAATGCTCGATACGGGAAGTATCACTCAATTGGGCCGCCAGTGGTAATAAGGCAGCAATTTCTTGCCAGGAAAGATCCGTGGTGACGTTATCAGCATAAATATCATAAAGCTCTGGTGCTTTTTCGATTCCATTCAGGCTTAGCATTCGGTCAAATAGAGCCATGACTACTTCCTGTTGACGTCGCGTACGAGCAAAATCGCTAGTGGAGTAACGGGAGCGTGAGTACCAGAGAGCTGTTTCTCCATCCATATGGTTCAACCCAGCAGGAATGGTGTAGTAACCATAACCATCTCGGTGATCGGTGAGGGTTTGGGCCGCATAAACGTCAATCCCTCCAAGACTATTTATCGTTTGAGTGAAAGCCCAAAAATTGACCATCACATAATGTGTTGGCCGTACGCCGAAATTGTATTCCATTGTAGCGGCCAATAAGGGAAAACCACCGTAGCCCATTGCTGTGTTGATGCGCTGTTCCGTCCATCCAGGAATCGTGACATACAAATCCCTTGGGAAGGAAACCAAACTCGCTGTACCCTCGGATGGATCAAGGCTAACTAGGATGATTGTGTCTGTTCGAAATCCTCCAGAGTAAGGCCGTTGATCCGAACCGAGTAATAATAAATTGATCCGGCCTCCAGAGGGGATCGTCGGTATGGGTTCGGAACCGTCAGATTTATCTTCTTTTTGTTCAGCAGGTTTAATAGATTTAGCTGTCGTCGAGAGCGTTTCTACTTCTGGTAGAAAAGTTGGGGTGGGTTCGAGCGGCTGGAATGGGGTTGGGGTGGGGGTTGCTCCAGAGGGAATGCTCACAAGCTGTGGAATTTTGCTGGTAGGGTTTGTTTGCGTATCTACTGACATCGCGCTGATCAACCCTGGATTAAAAAAAATCAGGGCGATCAATGGAATTATAAGCAGCGGAAGGAACCAAAGAAGTTTGCGCATCAGATTTATGGCCCTAGTTCAGTGGAAGTAGGAACCGGGGTGTCGGTCGGCGGGATCGGTGTTGCCGTAGGCAGTGCAGGGATCGGCGTAAATGTCATGGTTGCAGAAGCTGCGATCTGCGTAACTGTGGGAGTGAGAAGTCGCCTCATCTGTTTCAGTAGCTGTTGGTGAAGGTGTTTCTGTCGCAGGTTCAGTCGGACTTGGGGGTGTTCCCGTTGGAGTAACTGGTGTGTTACTCGGTGGAATATAAGTGGGTGTCAGGCTGGGGGGAACCCGCGTCGAGGTGGATGATGGCTCCGGAGTTGGAGTTACCGATTTTGTCGAAGTTAGACTCGGAATTATCGTAGGTACATTTGGTACATAAAGCCTTTGACCTCCCCGAATTGTGGTCGATGATCCCAGGCAGTTAGCAGTTTGCAATTGCGCAACGCTAACTCCATAGGCGCGCCCGATGCTGTAAAGTGTATCGCCGGGTTGGACAATGTAATATACCCACCCAGGAGGAGGTCCGCAAGGGATACTCGTCGGTGGTGGTGCTCCTGGCACATAAATTATTGTTCCCGGAATCAAGTTGTTACTAACCAAGCAATTGGCTTGTTTGATCAGATTAGTAGTTGTATTGTGGGTTTGAGCAATACTCTCAATTGTATCGCCGGGTTGGATAAAGATAGGAGACCACCCTGCTGGGGGCGGGCATGTTGTGGGCGGAGCAACTGTTTGTGTGAGACTCGGTGCTATTGTCGGGGAAGGTGTGTACGTGGGTTCCCCTGGGCGTTGCGTAACCATGATGATTTGAGTTGGAAAGCTGGTGGAGGTAGGTGATTTTGTTGCGTGTCTCGCGACCGTGGAACTGCCCTCGATCGTTGCCAAACCTAAACTCCCCCCCAAGATGATCAGTGAGAGCAAAGCCGCAATAATTCCGGTGAGAATTTCTCGCCGGTCGTTCATGGCAGAACCTCACCAGCACTTCCATTCAACATAGGAATTAAGACACTAAAAGTCGAACCTTTGCCAACCTCGCTATCCACCCAAATACGTCCGTTGTGCGCCTCGACCAAAGTTTTAGCAATCGATAGCCCCACACCGGTATCGCCGACCCCTTCGATAAGCGGATTATCTGCCCTGTAGAGACGGGAAAAAACACGCGGCAAGTCTTCGGTAGGTATTCCGCCACCCTGGTCTGCTACCTGAACAAGCACATATTCCTGATTGTTTTCGGTTGCATAGGTATTAGCGCTCAGGAAGATTTCACCTTCGATAGGTGAGGCATCCCCGGCATTTTTGAGCAAATGGAAGAAAATCTGTTCCAAAGCATCACCATCCGCCTGAAGTTTCGGCATTATTTCTGGTAGATTGACTCGCAAAATGATATGACGATCCCGGAGTTGGGGGCTGGTTGCCAATATTGCCTCATCAATGATATTTCCGAGATCAACAGTCTCAGGCTTGATTTCCAGTTGATCGCCATCCATTGAAATAATTTGGAAGAGATCATCCAGCAAAACATGCATCCGCTCAGTGGAAGCCTTTACTCGTTCTACAAATTTGCGTTGCAAAGCACCCAAAATGCCAATCGACTCACCTAGAAGGAGTTCAGTATAACCAATGATAGATGACATCGGTTGGCGTAATTCCTGAGAAATTGAGGTAAACACTTCGATTTGATGATCCGATAAGACTGTTGGTTCGGGAGTTCTCGTTTTGTAAGTTGAGTAATTTTTTATCGGCATCCGAAAGCCGGAATTTAAGCCGGGCAATTTCTTCCAGCGTCAGACGCATCTCTTCTTCTAGATGTTCCACGACCTCAGGTGTAGGTTGTGATTTTTTTCTACTAATAAATTCTCAACAAGTTCTTCGAGACGCAGGTTTTCAGTTTGCAGACGTTTGATTTTTTCCTGAGCAAGAAATTGTGCACCAGCCAAAGTAACGGCTTCTTTTTCTTGGATGGTTTGTTGGCTGATCTTGTTCAATTCCTCGCGGAAGCCAGCGTTTTCGTTTTGCGTTTCTTCAAGCAAAGCCTGTAAGGTTTGAAGATTTTGCCGGTTCTTTGTGACTTCATCTTGTAATGAAATCCACTTCCTGCTTCGTTGCAGGATTTGGGCCAGGCCATCTGTAATGTCCGATAAGAAACTTAGATCGTCATTGCTCCACCCTCGGTTTGAGTAGGGGGAAAGCAAAATGATGCCCAACATTGGAGTTGAATCCCTGCGAGAAATAAACGAAGCCAGCAGGTGCCCAGCTCGCCCTAATTTTAAGTTTGGATCCTAATGTAAAGAGATCCCGCGATGTGGAACTGGCGGGTAGACGTAGTGGGACTGAACGTTCCATAGCAGAACGCAGCAAGGGAATTTCATGCCCATCGAATGTTTGTCCGGGCACTTCTTTTTCTCGGATCAAATCATATCCTGTTTGAATGGTCATCTGCCCATCTTTATTCGGTGGAAGAAGTACCAGGCAAACATCGGCAAGCATCGCGCCAGCAATTGTGTGCGTCATCGTCTGGCAGATTTCAGGAAAAGACCTTTGTGCGCCGATCGAAAGGATCGAACGGAAGATTTGAGGATTTACACTATATTGGGCTCGTTCCTGGATCAGTGGCTGGGATTTCTTGGACGAAGGGTCCACGGCGGCTGGTGCCTGGAAACGGTGAGGGAGTGCCAATAAGATAGGATAGGCGGCCATCTGAGCTAAACGTACGCTCCCAGAAAAATCGCTCACAGAATCTGGAACAATTAACTGATATAAATGTCCAGCTATCAAAATCCCCAGCATTGCTAACCCTCTCCCCCATGCATTTGGCTTTCGGGTTAACAATAGGATAATGCCCATTGTTAACAGTGTTACGGAGTAAAGTTCCCAGCTGGTATTCAGCCAAGTTTGGTTGAAAAATATTCCTCCGTTATTACCGCTCCACCAGGCAAAACTGAGAGCCGCTGCGGTAATGGTTAGCAAGGTGAGTAACCCCGTAGCGGCATCAGCTGATTTCATCGGTTCTGGAAAAGCCCACAGCCAGATGATCAGAACCAAACTCAGGGCTGTGATCGTGCGGTCTAAAACAGGTAATAAAGTATGGGGGTCAGCAATAGCTTTTCCCGCTAAACCAGCACCCACAAAAAGAATTAAGCGAGCAACTAAAAGAATCCCCAATCCAATGACCATCCGGCGCCCTTGTGGGAACCCACTGGAGCGCCATAGGTTCAACGCTGCTTGGAAAGCCCCAGCAATGGAAAAGGCCAGAATCAGATGATAGACTAAATTGCCAGGGAATACGGTCAGGGTTGTTAATATTTGCTGCACAAATACTCCTGTTTATGCGGGTTTCCGACAAATGGATTATAGCATGGGATTGCGCATATTCAAATTTCCAATTCGTTCCATTTAGAAAAAGTTAAAGATGGTTTTCACCATCGGGTCCTTGAGTTGCAAGGTTCCTACCAACAAGGATTTTTCTTAGATGGTGATCGGTGTCTTTTAGTTGACAAAACAATGAAACAGAGTAAAATACCGCCTGCACGCCGAAGTGGCGGAACAGGCAGACGCGCTACGTTCAGGGCGTAGTTCCCTTTACGGGAGTGTGGGTTCGACTCCCACCTTCGGCACCAAAAATCCCATGTACTCACGTGGGATTTTTACTTACTGATGTTAGGCAGAATTGGCAGTCCTAAAGTGCGTTACATCACTGAGTAAAATGTATGTCAACGTCTCAGACTAATTGCCAACCAAATAATTGCGAGTGCACGGGGGAAGCGTCTTTTACTCACACCCCGAATTCTGAAACATTTGCACCATCACCGTTCTCTCTGACCAGGTGATCGTTTTAAGTCGAACGTGTATTTAAATTTATTATTTCAGTCTGATCAGTTCGTATACATTGATGGGATGGCGCTTGCCTTTGGCCTGAATTGGAGCAACGTCTCGAATTATAATTTCATTTTTTATGGATTTGTAGGCATCTTCGCTGATCAAGATTTGGCCTTTGGCTGCATTTTCCTGAATTCGCTTTGCTGTGTTGACGCTGTCTCCAATGGCTGTATAGTCAATCCTTTGTTCAGTTCCAACAAGCCCCAAAACCGCTGGACCAAAATGAATGCCGGCCCCAAAGCCTAACTGAAATTCAGGAGGGAGTTCCCTGTGCAGGGCGTCGATGGCATCGCGCATTCTGAGGGCGGCTTTGACTGCTCGCATGGCATGATCGGGTTGTGGGATTGGCGCGTTAAACCAGGCCATGACGGCATCTCCCATAAACTTGTCGATGGTGCCTTCTTCCACCAAAATTGATTTAGCAGCCGCACCCAAATATTGATTTAATATTGAAACTAATTGCTCGGGAGCTAAGTTTTCGCTGAAACTTGTAAAACCACGCACATCAGCGAAGAGAGTTGTGATCATTTTCCGTTCTCCACCCATTTGGATCGCGTTGGGGTTAAGTTGATCAATCACAGCTGGGGAAACCATCTTCCCAAACAGACGGCGTTGCGCTTCCAAACGTTTGCGCTCAGTGAGGTCATCCAATACGATAGCTACCCCTTGAGTAGTTTCCTCGGCGTCCTTAAGTGGAGAGAGATTGAAACGTAAATCAACCTCGCCGCGTTCTGGAAAATGTGTGTTAATTTCTAACCCGAGGATAGCTTCATCGCTCTCGCGGACTTGGACAACTGAATTGCATAACTCAGGCCCGATAGGCAGTAAGCAGTCGCTCAATGCATACCCGACAATTTCATCAGCCCCTTTCCCCAAAATTGATTTGGCTGCCCGGTTACAGAGCATTATTTGGTTTTCAATATCCGCGGTGATGACTCCGCTGGCAATAGATGCAAAAATATTGTCCATCAGGTTCTTGAGCTCGGTCACCTCTGCTAATGTCCTCCTGACAGATTTCAAAGAGTTGCGCATTCTCAATGGCTACGGCAGCCTGATTTGCAAAAGCAGCTAATAAATCTCTGTCGGCTTCCGTGAAGATACCAGTTCGAATACGATTGTCTGCATAAACCACTCCGGTTATTTCATCCTTAACTTTGAGAGGTACACATAAAATAGAACGAAGGTTGTAGGCAATGATGCTGGCCTGACCGCCGAAACGAGGATCTTCTTGAGCATTCGTAGTTACGATGGGTTTGTTCTGTTCTGCGACCCGGTTAATGATTGTACGGCTGATTGCAAACTCAGATGAGTTGACAAATTCTTGTTCCCAGTTTCGGGCTACACGGATCGAAAATTCTCCCGTCTCATCCCTGAGCATTAAGAAGCCACGTTCCGCATCTGTAAGTCTGATAATTGTATCCATAACGATGCGTAAAACATCGTTGAGCTCCAAAGATGAGTTAACGATTTTCCCGATATCTGCCAGGGCTCGTAAATCCTTGCGTTCTTCGTCATTGCGTTCAACTTGTTTACTGATATTGTCCAGATGGGTTGCAAGATGGCTTAGCCGGCTCAGTGTATCATCTGAAAGGTTTCCCCGACTATCTCTAAGTTGGTTGTGGAGAGATAAAACTTGGCGGCTCAACTCTTTGAGTTGTTTATTTGGCGTGAACATGGATGTAGTTGTAGAGTTGTCTGACATAGGTGCCTCGAAACGGGAAAAAATAATTATATTTTAAACAGCTGAGAAGTCTCGACAATCCTTAGTTTACACCAAAAACTAACGGTGGAGGATATTTATAGTAGTTGCTTTTGTAATAAGCTAAATTTATGATAATCATCACGTAAACTAATGACAAATCATATTAATATGATAAATCTGCTATGGTAGAATATTTCAGTTATTTGTGATAGTCTTATTATTACCTTTGCAAAAATCCTGGTGATCAATTCCTCCAAGAATTTGGTTACTAATTTACTCAGGAGTGAACATGCTCGATACATGGCTGTACATCGGTATTTTCTTTCTTGTAGCTCCTCTAATACCAGCGGTCGCCATTCTTGTTCCCAAATTGATCGCTCCCCGAAAGCCAAACCCAATAAAACTCGAAACCTATGAATGCGGCCTTGAAACTGTTGGTGATTTGCGGGTACAGTTTAAGATCCAGTATTATATATTTGCCCTGGTTTTCTTGATTTTTGACGTGGAGACAGTATTCTTATTCCCGTGGGCAGTAGCTTTCAACCAGTTAGAATTATTTATGGTTGTTGAGGGAATTGTCTTTATATTAATCCTTTTGGCAGGCTTGGTATACGCCTGGCGTAAGGGGGCCTTAGAATGGGCATAAAGGCTGAAAAAATCTCGTCAGCTTTTAATTTTACCGTTGACCAATACTTGGAAGCAAACTGCGATTACCGCAATCTGGCAGGAGATACTGGATGAGTGATCCCATCAATCTGATTTCAGAATGGTTTCGAGAACTTTTACTGGGGTGGGGGCTAGCACCAAATCTTGTACAAATCCTTATGTACTTCATTGGGGCGATGGTCATTTCGATGGTCGCCATGGGTGTTGTGATTTTGCTCATTTGGGTAGAGCGCAAAATTGCTGGCCGTATCCAAGATCGTTTCGGTCCTAACCGCGCAGGTCCTTTTGGATTGTTGCAACCCATCGCGGATATCATCAAAATCTTCTCCAAGGAAATGATAACTCCAACCGGTGCCGATACAATCCCCTTCAACCTGGCACCGGTAATTTCGGTCGCTTCGGTCTTGTTGATATGGGCTGTTGTGCCCTTCGCGGCAACCGTGGTGGGTGCTGATATCCATGTCGGTGTTTTGTACATTGTGGCAGTGGGCTCTTTTGGCATCGTGGCGATCTTAATGGCGGGATGGTCCTCCAATAACAAGTTCGCATTACTCGGTGCTGCCCGTGCAGTTGCCCAAATGGTTTCATACGAAGTGCCAATGGTATTAGCTCTCTTGATTCCGACACTTTTGGCTGGCTCAATGGGCGTCACCAGTATCGTGGCTGCTCAAAATGTGTGGTTTATTGTACTTGCCCCCATTGCAGCACTAATATTTTTAATTACCTCGATGGCTGAAGTTGGGCGAGCACCTTTTGATCTGTTGGAGGCTGAATTTGGAAATTGTAGCCGGCTTTCATACGGAATATTCTGGGATGAAGTTTGGCATGTTTTACGTTGGTGAATTCCTCCATGTTTTTACCATTGGTGCCCTGATAGCTACTTTCTTCCTTGGCGGTTGGCGTGGACCAGGTGCCGATACTTATCCGATTCTGGGATTTGTCTATTTTTATGGCAAAGCATTCTTGGGTTACTTCGTCATTACCTGGATCCGCCTTTCACTGCCCCGTATCCGCATCGATCATATGCTGGCCTTTAGCTGGAAATTCCTGACCCCTTTGATTTTGGTGGTCTTAATGGTGACGGCTCTTTTGGTGAAAATATTTGAAGGTGCAAATTCCTGGATTTTTGCTCTGGTGATGCTGGCCGCTAATCTATTTATCGGTTGGATTACTGTGCTGATATTGAAAAGAGTGGATGCCAATCGACCTAAGCGTCAGAAGTTTGAAGGACGTCCGGTTGCAATGGCTCCCAAACCCCCGGCTTCGGCCAATTCATAGGACTGGAGAGTGTCCATGAGTGGAATGGAAATAATTTTTTTGATTGTTGCCCTGGTGACGCTTTACGCGGCTTTAGAAGTGGTGACAACCAATAATCTGGTTCACGCGGCTCTCTGGTTGATCGTGACCTTGTTTGGTGTGGCTGCGATCTTTGCTATGTTAAGCGCCCCTTTCCTGGCAGTCGTCCAGGTGATGGTTTATATCGGTGCGATAGCAATTTTAATGATCTTTGCCATCATGCTCACCCGTGGTGTGGGTCAAGATGATAAAGTGCTGGTCAATAAAAATTGGCCGGTGGCTGCTGTCTTTGGGTTTTTGATGTTTTTTGCCCTGGCCCTAATGCTGATCTTTTCTGGTAGAGGCAACGCCACCATGCCCTTCTTGGCAGATAGCAGCGCAACCATCTCAGCTTTGGGCGTAGCCCTGGTTTCCCCCAATGGATATGTGCTGCCCTTCGAGTTGGCTTCGGTACTATTATTGGCTGCCCTCATCGGTGCGATTGTCGTCGCCTGGCGGAAATAGGGAGGTAAGTATGTACGTAATTTCAATGAACTGGTTCTTGATTTTTGCAGCAGCACTATTCAGCATTGGACTTTATGGTGTGCTGGCTCGTAAAAATGCGATCATGATTTTGATGGGCATCGAATTAATGCTCAACGCGGTCAATATCAATTTAGTTACATTCTGGCGTTATACAGACCCATCTGTGGTGACCGGTCAAGTTTTCGCCATAATTGTTTTTGCGGTTGCGGCCGCAGAAGTAGCCGTGGGTCTGGCGCTCGTGATTTCACTATATCGACGGCGAAATACCGTCGCAGCAGACGAGATCAATTTGATGAAGTGGTAGAAATATCTACATGGTAGGCATAATCTATGGAACTTGTCGATAAGATAATCTGGTTAATCCCTGTACCACCTTTACTGGCCTTTTTGCTGATTCTCCTCTTTACCAATCGCAAGAAAGCGCTCAGCCATACAATTGCTGTTGGCGCGGCATTACTTTCTTGGGCAGGCGGAATGTACGTTTTCTACTTGGCCGTTCGGGAAGGTGCTCACCATTTAGGTCAACATCCTTTTGGATCCTCGATTAATTGGCTTCCGTTGGGTGAAGGTTGGTTCAAGATCGGTGTGCTGATCGACCCGCTTTCAGCGGCAGTACTCTTTTTTGTGGCCTGGACGATCTTAATGATCTTCATCTATAGCATTGGTTACCATAATTTTGGCCAACCTAAAGGGGATCACGATCAAAAAGGTTTGCCACCCCATGGCGCTACAGTTGCCGATGAACACGGCCATCAACACAAAGTGCTTTCTATCGAACCGATGTATGCCCGTTTCTTTGCTTTTATTGGCTTATTCGCCTTTGGTATGTACGTGTTGGTGCTCTCCGACAACCTACTGACCCTCTTTGTGGGTTGGGAAATCATGGGTTTGTGTTCCTATCTCTTGATCGGTTTTTGGTTCGCCAAACCCTCTGCCCGAGCCGCGGGTATCAAAGCCTTTATGACCACCCGTGTGGGCGATGTTTTCATGCTTTTAGGAATTGCGTACCTGTATTCGGCAGTGGGCAGCTTGAGTTACCGCGATATTTTCCAGCCCGAAGTTCTCCATCATTTAGCGGCAGCACCTGCGGGCTTGCTGGGTCTCTCCGCAGCTGGGTTGATCGGCATCCTGTTGGTGATCGGTGCGATTGGTAAATCGGCCCAATGGCCGCTGCATGTGTGGTTACCTGATGCCATGGAAGGCCCCACGCCAGTTTCAGCCATGATCCATGCTGCAACGATGGTTTCGGCGGGTGTTTATATGGTCATCCGAGTGTTCCCGCTCCTTTCTGCGGGGATGGAACATGGGCATCTGACACCCCCGATGATGGTGCTGGCGGTGATCGGTTCCTTCACGGCGCTATTTGCGGCTACGATTGCCGTAGCTCAAAATGATATCAAACGTGTGCTGGCTTATTCTACGATTTCGCAGTTGGCCTTTATGATGGCAGCTCTGGGTATTGGCGCTTACGTGGCCGCCGCTTTTCACCTGATCACGCACGCCTTTTTCAAAGCGCTGCTCTTCCTCGGGTCTGGCTCAGTCATCCATGGTATGGAGCACGGCGTTTTCCACGTGGACGATCATTCTGTTGACCCGCAAGACATGATGAATATGGGCGGCCTCCGCAAGAAGATGCCTGTCACTTTCTGGACGTTCTTGATCGGTGGCTTTGCACTCTCCGGTTTCCCGTTAGTAACCGCCGGGTTCTGGTCGAAGGATGAAATCCTGGCAGATGCCTGGGCGCACGAGCATTATTTTGTCTTCGGCGCGCTGGCAATTGCCGCTCTTTTAACGGCCTTCTACACCATGCGGCAGATTACCCTGACCTTCTTGGGGAAACCCCGCACTGAAGCCGCCAAGCATGCGCACGAAACCCCCTGGACGATGACTCTCCCGTTGGTGGTATTGGCCTTCTTTTCTGTCACCTACGGCTGGGTTGGTATCCCCGACGATTTCCTGAATTGTAGTTTTGGCCCCCGCAACTGGTTCCATGATTGGGTCGTCAGCACTTTGCCGGAGCATATCAAAGCCCCTCAGTTTGGATTTGTTCCCTTGATCACTTCTCTGACGGTTGCAATTGGCGGGTTATTGATTGGCTGGTTGGTTTATCGGAAATTCGAAGCTGGTCAGGAAGACCCGCTCAAGAAATTACTTGGTCCCGTCTACAAGGTGTTGCAAAACAAATATTACTTTGATGAAATTTACCAAGTTATCTTCATTAAACCCGCCCTTTGGATTTCTGAAACCGTTTCCTATTTGTGGATGGATCGCAAAATTATCGATGGTGTCCTGCATTGGGTCGCTCGTGTGTCCACATCAATTGGTACCTTCTTCCGTAATTATATCGATGTGCCCATTATCAACGGATTTGGCGATTTTCTCGGCTCAGGCTCTAAGAAATTAGGCAAGAGCATACGTGTGATCCAAACCGGGCGTGTGCAGCAATATATGTTAATTGGCCTGGCCTTTGTTTTTGCTGCTTTGTTCTATTATCTTTACAAGCTGTTTTTACCGTAGGACGATCCCGGTACTTAACTGGAGTGCTTCATGGAATTTCTTGAAAGCAACTTGCTAAGTTTTATCCTTTTTCTGCCCGTTGTGGTAGCCGCAGTTATTGCTCTGCTGCCCAGCAAAGAAAAGACCCTCATCCGCTGGACAGCCTTCATCGGTAGTTTGCTGGTATTGCTGCTGGCCCTGTTATTATGGGTCAAATTTGAGCCTAACCGTCCCGGTTTCCAGTTTGAAGAGTTGAAGGTTTGGTATCAAGCCATCCACTCCTCATACCATGTTGGTGTCGATGGCATCTCTCTCAGCATGGTCTTATTGACCACCATCCTAACGCCGCTGGTTATCCTTGCCTCCTTCAAAATTGAAGACCGCGTCAAACCCTATATGGTCCTTTTCCTTCTGTTGGAAACTGGCATGTTGGGCGTTTTTATATCACTCGATCTACTGCTTTTCTTCGTTTTCTGGGAAATTGGTCTGGTTCCAATGTTTTTCCTGATCAATCAATGGGGCAGCGAGAAAGGTGAGCGCGAGCTTTGGGGTGGCCGTAAGGTTTCTGCCCGGGCCTACGCCTCCTTCAAATTTATGATTTATACGATGGCTGGTTCTCTCGGATTGCTGCTGGCGATCCAGATGATCGGTGTGGTTTCAGGGACGTTTGATCTCCCTCTGTTATTTGAGCGCTGGCCCTCGATTGACCAACCTTTGATGGGAATCCCTGTTGGTACCGTCAAAACGATTGCTTTCTGGGCCTTTGCGATAGCCTTCGCTCTCAAGGTGCCGGTTTGGCCCTTCCATACTTGGCTGCCTGATGCTCATACCGAAGCTCCCACCGCGGGATCGATGATTCTAGCAGGTGTACTGCTCAAACTTGGGGCCTACGGTTTCCTCCGCTTGGTGCTGCCCCTCTATCCTGAGCAGGCCCGGCAATATTCCGGGGTTCTCGCAGTTCTCGCGGTAATGTCGATCATCTTTGGCGCTCTCAGTTCCTTTGGTCAAACCGATTTCAAACGGTTAGTAGCTTATTCATCCGTCAATCATATGGGATTTGTGATGTTGGGGATCGCCGCTGCGGCTTTTGCCCAAGGCACCGAGAGTGGCACAATTGCTCTCAATGGAGCGGTGCTTCAGATGTTCAACCACGGTTTATCCGCAGCTGGGATGTTCTTCCTGGTGGGTGTCATCTACGAACGTACCCATACCCGTGACCTGAACGAATTTGGCGGATTATTCCCCTTGATACCGGTGTATGGTGGCATTTTGATCTTCACATCTATGGCTTCGCTGGGGCTACCTGGCTTGAATGGCTTCATCTCCGAATTCCTGGTGGTACGTGGCACCTGGGGAGTGGGCTGGGCTTTCCCCGGTTTTACAATTTTATCCATGATAGGTCTCTTCTTTACAGGTGCTTATATCCTCAAAGGGATCAAGATGGTCTTACACGGCCCGCTCAATAAAAAGTGGGTAGGCCATTTGACTGAGATTAGCCCGCGGGAAATTATCATCATGACCCCGCTCATGGTATTGATGCTGGTCATTGGTGTTTGGCCAGCCTGGATTTTAGATGTGATCAATAAAGCTGTTATGGCATTATTCTAGTTAGTTTAGGTAGTTGGTTCGTTATGTGGTTTGGTAGTTAGAACGATCGGTTTTACTCAACTATGAAGCTAAGAACTAAGGTGCTACCCAACTAACCCGAGGTGTTCAATGCAATTTCCGATCATAAGCGTAATCATTTTTATCCCCATCTTAACGGCTGTACTCATCCTGCTGTTTCCGTCTGAACGTAAAACGGAAATCCGAGTGACAGCTCTGGCTGCTTCAGCAGTTGCTTTGGGACTCTCGACCTGGTTGTATTTTTCCTACGATCTTGAAACCGCAGGTTATCAATTTGTAGAGAAATATACCTGGCTTAAGGAATTGGGTATTTCCTATTATGTCGGCGTCGATGGCATGAACACACCGCTGGTCTTGCTGACTGGCATTGTGATGTTCACTGGGGTATTGATTTCCTGGAAAGTTGATGACCGGCCCCGAGAGTTCTTCGCTTTCCTCTTTATTTTGGCGACCGGTGTATTCGGCGTATTTGTGGCGCTGGATATGTTTATGTTGTTCTTCTTTTATGAGATCGCCGTCTTCCCCATGTATTTGTTGATCGTAATCTGGGGTTGGAAAGTTTTACGAGAATACGCCGCCATGAAACTGACCCTGTATCTGTTCATCGGGTCGGTGATTGCCCTGGTCGGCGCGCTGGCGATGTATTTTGCTTCGGGTTTAGGTACCTTTGATATGATCGCCCTCGAAGAAGCAGCTTTTAGTGCCGGTTTTCAAAAATTCTGGTTCCCTTTCGTCTTTCTCGGTTTCGCCATCTTGGGTGGTATCTGGCCTTTTCACAACTGGTCGCCCGATGGTCATGTAGCCGCGCCGACTGCTGTCTCCATGTTCCACGCAGGCGTGCTGATGAAACTGGGTGCTTTTGCAGCCTTGCGCGTGGGCATTATGCTATTGCCTGAAGGTGCCAAATTCTGGATGCCCTTGATCATCTTGCTTACCATTGTCAACGTGGTTTATGGTGCTTATATCGCGATGGTGCAATCCGATATGAAATACGTTATCGGTTTTTCGTCCGTCTCGCACATGGGATTGGTTGCGATGGGCTTTGCAACGCTCAACCGTGAAGGTATGATCGGCGCCGGGGTGCAGATGTTCTCGCACGGTGTGATGACGGCTCTCTTCTTTGCTGTAGTCGGCATGATTTATGATCGAGCGCACACCCGTCAGATTCCCGAACTGGGAGGCTTCGCAAAGAAGATGCCGCTGGTTGCGGTTGCTTTCATTGTGGGTGGTTTGGTTTCGATGGGGATGCCGGGTTTCTCCGGGTTTATCGCTGAATTCCCCATCTTCATGGGCGTTTGGAAGTTCCAGCCTTGGATCGCCATCGTGGCTTCGATCTCGATTGTGATTACGGCTTCGTATATTATTCGGATTATCAGCAAAGTATTTTTCGGCAAGATGCCCGAAGAATACGCCGATCACATCCATGATGTGACCATTTTGGATAAAGTTGCTTTGGTGCTTCTGGCGGGCATTTTGTTCGTGTTGGGGTTTACCCGTCGATTATGGTCCCGCTGGTTGAATCAGGCGTTGATAACATTTTGCGCCTACTGGGAGGTGCATAAGTGTCAGGTAGTATCAACTCTACAATGACTTTTGCATTATTGCCGGAACTGCTCGTGCTCGTGTTGGCAGGGCTGGTGCTGGCCTTTGATCTGATCTGGTCAGATGATCGCAAGCGTGGTTTGGGCTGGTTGACCGCAGGTGGTTTGTTTTTGACCTTGGTGTTAAGTTTGCTTTTTGCCCGACCTGGAGATGAAGCCCTCTTTGTGTGGGGCGGAATGGTACGATTCGATTGGCTGGGCTTCACCTTCAAAATGCTCTTCATCTTTGGGGCTGCGATTACAGCATTGCTCGCGATGGATGTGGATGAACTTGGTAAACGTGGGGAATTCTACATTTTGATGTTAGTTTCGACCATTGGTATGGGTTTGATGGCTGCATCTGCCGATTTGATTATGCTCTATCTGGCGATTGAAACCACCTCGATCCCTTTATATATTCTTGCCGGATTCTTCAAGAAAGACGATAAATCTACTGAAGCAGGTTTCAAGTATTTATTGTTTGGGGCGATGACCTCGGCAATTATGCTTTATGGGTTCAGCCTGCTCTTTGGATTTTCTGGAACGACAAACTTATACGAACTGGCAGGAGCAATTCAAGGTGGTTCGATTGCCACTGCGCCTCTCATTGGCAGCATCCTCCTGATATTGGTTGGATTTAGCTTCAAAATTTCAGCTGTGCCCATCCATTTCTGGGCACCTGATGTTTACGAGGGAGCACCTACTCCCGTTGCTGGATTTTTATCCACTGCCTCGAAAGCAGCTGGTTTTGCAGTATTAATTCGCTTTTTCATGGCTGCTCTCCCCTCAATGAGTGCAGATTGGGGTCAGATGATCGCCATCCTCGCGGTTGCTACCATGACAATCGGCAACTTCCTGGCAATTAGCCAGAGCAATATTAAACGAATGCTGGCTTACTCATCAATCGCGCATGCCGGTTATATGTTAGTGGGTGTCGCAGCCGTATCTGAGCTTGGGATAAAGAGCGTGATTTTTTACCTGATTGCTTACCTGGTAACCAATCTGGCAGCCTTTGGTATTGTGGTCACTTTTTGGCGCACTTCAAATTCGGATGAGATTAAAGATTATTCAGGGCTCAGTCGACGGGCTCCTGGTTTGTCTTTAGCTATGATGATTGCTTTCCTCTCCCTGGCCGGTATGCCTCCCTTCGGTGGATTTATCGCCAAGGTGTTGGTTTTTGCGGCAGCCGTCAAAGCGGATATGGTCTGGCTGGCCGTCATCGGTGTGCTGAACTCGATTATTGGTCTTTACTACTATCTGATTGTTCTCAAACACGTGTATCTTTATCATTCTGAAGAAGAAGACATCCCCGTTCCAGTGACTACACCAACGCGGATTGCATTAATCGTACTGACGGCTGGAATTTTGGTGATTGGTATCGTTTTTGCCCCCTGGTTCGAGTGGTCAACAACGGCAGCTTCAATACTCTTCTAATTTGACGTATTTTGTCCGATTGTGTTACAATTCACACGCTATGAGCCAATCTGGGAACAACGAACATCAACCCCTGCAATCAGTTTCGGCAAGTATGCCGGTGATCGCTCTAGGTGGTCAGATTGGATGTATAACACTCGTGCTTGTATTGGTCGGAGTTTTTGGGGGATTATGGCTGGATAACCTTTTGGGCACAAAACCTTTGCTTACAATTATTTTGGTATTAGGTGCAGCACCTTTATCACTATTTTTAACGTATAAAATGGCGGTCCGGGTGATTGACAAAGTAAATCTCCCCGCGCCTCAAGATGCAAAAAATGAAACCTTAAAGGAGGACGAAACTAGTGAGTGATGCTGAAACAAAAAAGCGCAGACCGGTAAAACGCTGGATCGTGCTGGCATTGATCCTTGCTGGTATTTATTGCGCATATATCGGTCCGGGTTATCTCAAACCGATTCCACCGGTGGTTGTTTTACCAGGAGAACCAACTGGTTTAGCCATTGGCTCGTTCGAGATTACGAATACGGTATTGGCTACATTGCTGGCTGATCTCTTATTGATCTTGATTGGATTTGGGGCCTGGCGATTCGCAAAAAGCGGTAGACTGGTTCCTGAGGGTTTTTATAATGCCTTCGAAGCCATCGTTGAATTTTTATGGAACACCACTTCTGGCGCAACCGAAATTGAAATGGGCCAAAAGGATGTTCCCGTTAGTCGCCACAATTTTCTTACTGATCTTTGTCGCAAATATGGTGAAGATGGTGCCTGGTTTTGAAACCATCGGCCAATTACATGAATCACCCCATGGTGAAGGTTATGCGCCTGTAAAACTCTTCTCAATAGGGAGCCTGGGCGTTTATGGGTTGGATAAAGATCATCCGGTGAAATTGGATACGCATGCTGAGGACGACGGACATGGCGAAGAAACTGGTCACGTTGAAGAAGGGAGCCACGCACTCTGTGAGGCTTGTGAAGTGGTTCCGTTTTTGAGGGGTTCTGCCACTGATCTAAACTTCACTCTGGCCCTGGCATTTACCACAGTGTTGATGGTACAAGTTTATGGGGTTTGGGCCTTAGGTCCGGGTTATTTCTGGAAATATTTCCCCGTTCAATCATTTAAAACGAAAGGTCCAATGGGTGGGGTTGACCTGTTTGTAGGCATCTTAGAGATCATTCTGGAATTTGCCAAGATCCTCTCTTTTGCCTTCCGTTTATTTGGCAATATCTTTGCAGGCGCGTTGTTGCTCTCGATCGTGGGTGCTTTGCTTCCCGTGATTATCCCGCCCGCATTATATGGTTTCGAAATTTTCTTCGGCACCATTCAAGCTTATGTTTTCTTCTTGTTAGCGGTTGTGTTTATCTCTGGTGCACTGGTCAGCCATCATGGTGATCACGCTGACGAACACCACTAAATTATAATTAATAAACTTTTCGAAAAATTTTCTGGAGGATTCAAAATGGAAGCTGGATACAATGAGTTTTTCTACCTTGCGATGAAAGCGCTGGGCGCTGGCATTGCCATGTTTGGTGCTATTGGTGCCGGTATTGGTGTTGGTATCGCTGCCTCAGGTGGTTTGCAGGCGATGGGCCGCAACCCAGATGCCGCTCCGGTGATTCAGACCAATATGATCTTGGGTATGGCTTTTGCTGAAGCTGTTGCTATTTATGCACTGGCTGTTGCTCTAATCATCATTTTCGCTGCCTAAAAAAGAGACCAAACCTCAAATAGGAGAGCAAGTATGGAAAGACTTGGAATTAATTTAGGATTTTTCCTCTTTCAGGTTTTCAACTTTACGATCATTGCCCTTGTGCTTTATGCAGCTGCATATAAACCGATCGTAAAAATGCTGGAAGAACGCAAGAAAAAGATTGCCCAAGGCTACGAAGATGCACAAGTTGCCGAGGAAGCCCGCGCGAATGCTGAAAAAGAAGCCGAGAAAGTTTTAACTGAATGCTCAGGCACAGGCCAGCCAGGTTGTGCGTGAAGCAACTGAGCGGGCAGAGACCGCAGGTCGTGAACTTATTGCCGAATATGAAGCTGATGCTGCTAAAGCAAAAGAGGCTGCTCTGGTTGAAGCGGCTGCTGAGCGTGATCGCATGTTGGCTGATGTGCGCGGGCAGATCGCGGCTTTAGCGATGGCTGCTACCCAGAAATTGATCGGCGAAGCTCTGGACGAAAAACGTCAGCATGCTTTGCTCCAAGAATTTTTCTCTGGCGTAAAGGCTGGTAAGGTGGCAGTGCTTGAAGGTGCTAAACTGGAAGGAAATGCAGCTGAAATCACCAGTGCATTACCCCTGACGGAAGCTGAGCAGGCAACTGTTAAACAGGATATTTTATCGAAGATTGGTGACCAGGCAACAGTTGCATTCCGAGTGGATCCCTCTATTTTAGGTGGTCTAATTATCCGGGTTGGCGACAAAGTTGTTGATACTTCCGTCGCTGGTCAGTTAGTAGAAATGCGCCAAAAACTGGGCTAAAAAAAAGCCCCGCATCATAAATTTGAAGTGGAGACGCCCGGAGTGGTTAATTCTGGGCGTCTTTTCCATGGACAGTCTTGATATGAAAAGCTTGTTGAAAATTGTGCAGAATTTACCGGAAGTGCTCTCAACTTCAGGTGAGGATGTTTTTATTTCAGGAATCGCCCTAGACTCTCGAAGGGTTAAATCTGGGGATATATTTGTTGCTTTCGAAGGTTTAAACCTTGATGGGCATAAATATATCCCAAATGCCATCAACGCGGGAGCTGTGGCCATTATGGGAACTCAAGCCCTCAAGTTATCTGTGCCCTATGTTCAGGTTGCGGATAGTCGAGCCGCGCTGGCGTATCTATCAGCGGCCTTTTATGATTTCCCCACTAAGAAATTAAGTGTAGTCGGCGTAACTGGGACGGATGGCAAAACTACCACATCAAATCTGCTTTATCAAATTTTGAAAACAGCTGGCATCAAAACGGGAATGATCTCAACTGTGAATGCTCTGGTTGGTGATCAGATTCTAGATACAGGTTTTCACGTTACAACACCAGATTCCCCAGACCTGCAGCGTTATCTATCGATGATGGTCGAGGCTGGTTTGACCCACGTAATACTAGAGACTACCTCCCATGGTTTGGAGCAAAAACGGGTTGACGCCTGCGAATTTGATATCGGTGTGGTCACAAATATCACCCATGAACACCTCGATGCGCATGGAGACAGTTTTGACAGTTACCGGGCGGCAAAGGCAAGATTATTTTCTAGTTTAGCCATCACGGAATCTAAATCTCAGGGCAATCCCCGTTTAAGCATTACCAATCGAGATGATGATTCCTATGCATATCTGCAGGATTATATTCCTGGGTCACAAGTGTGCTATGGCGTAACCCCTGATGCAGATATTTATGCCAGAAAAATCCGGTTTGATCCTTCTGGAATCTTTTTCACAGCGGTAGGTAACGATTTTGAAGTTGAGGTCAAAAGCAAATTGGTTGGCGCATTCAACGTGTCAAATTGCCTGGCGGCTATGACTGCTGCGATTGTTGGATTTAACATTGACCCCCAAATAGCAGCCCAGGGAATTGAATCTCTTGTGGGTATTCCGGGTCGCATGGAGCGCATTGATTTGGGTCAAAAATTTACGGCAATCGTGGATTTTGCTCACACTCCCAATGCACTTTTGAACGCTCTCCAGGCTGCAAAAACGATGACGGATGGAAAGGTGATTGCTATCTTTGGTTCTGCGGGTTTGAGAGACCGAGAAAAGCGACGCATGATGGCTGAAGTCTCTGCTGAAAATGCAGACCTTACTGTTTTGACTGCTGAAGATCCACGCACCGAATCATTGGATGATATCCTGGCGGATATGGCCCTTGGCGCTGCTTCTAAAGGTGCGTTTGAGAATCAAACATTTTGGCGGGTGCCTGATCGAGGTGAGGCCATCCGATTTGGTCTAAAGTTAGCACAGCCAGGCGACCTTGTGATTGCCTGTGGCAAAGGACACGAACAATCAATGTGTTTTGGCGCTACCGAATATCCCTGGGATGATCGCATGGCGGTGCGTTCAGCCCTTGCAGCGTATCTCGGTTTGGATGGGTACAAGATGCCCTATTTGCCAACCCAAGATTAAGTGTTTTGGGGATTGTCGTTTGAAGTAAAAATTGTTAATTGTATTGCAAAATGAGTATTCGGTGGTTTTCTCATTTGATTTGGGAACATATCCTGGCATTCGTAAAATATACCATTTTGCTCCTTGACAGAGTATAACCCCTGCAATACTATATAGGCCTAAGCAAAAAAAGGAGAATAAAATGAAAACTTTGAAAATGTACAAATTTATTTCTTTTTTGATATTAGCTTCAATGCTTCTGGCTGCTATCCTTGTGCCACAACAAATTGCTCATGCTCAATCAGATTTGGTGGGGTTTACCTTCACAAATAATTCAAAAAGTCTGGCCTCGTTGCGCTTATATGGTGATGGACTATTCTATTACTTTTTGGTTCATCCGGGTCAGACGAGATACTTTACACCTGAACGAGGGGTTTATGACGTTTCCTTCTTCTCTTGTGGCCTTTATGTAAACAAGGAATTTGATCTCACAAAACAGACGAAACTGGTCGTTCCTGCTTGTGGTACGCTTGCACATCAAAATAAGAAAACACCAGCAGGTGTGATAGACGGTGGTCAGGTTATCAAATTGGTGAAAGTAACATTTGAGAACGAAACCGAAAGATATATGAAGGTGATTTTGCAGGGGCCAGCTACCTATGTGTTTACCTTCAATAAGGATCAGGATAAAACTTATACCATTTCAAAAGGGGATTACACTTATACAGTTTATGGCTGTGGTGGCTCTTTCACCGGCAATTTGTATGCACATCACGGAAAAGTGAAAGAATTTACTTGTCCCTAGAAAATTTAAACTATCCATAATAAAAAAAACTCCCAGAGTTTGATTAAACTCTGGGAGTTTTCATTTCAAAGAGCAGAAAAAGTTTACGGTTCTGCTGGCGGTTGAACTATAGGGACTTGTTGGGTATTTGAAGCCTGGCAATATCGAGCTGCGATCCAACCTTGCTCTAATGGAGTGAATGAGCTTGGGATTTTAACAACCCAATATTCATTATTTACACTTCTGCCAACAACAGCCATGACCGTTCCGATAGGTATTTGACCATAACTGGAAAACTGGTTGCTTGGACCACTGCGTACATTAATCGGTTCTAAAGCGACTGCCGCTGCGGCACCGGACTGCGGAGGTGTTGGAACGATATTCTCTGGCACTCGGGGAGCTTCAATGGTGGGGATATTATCAGTTCCCTGAGCATAAACAAAATCTTTGAATATCCAGCCATGTCCGTTCGGATCAATGCTGGTTGGCAATTCCACCGTCCACCAGGCTCGATCTTCGCTGATACCCACCACCTTAGCTTTTGAGCCAACGGGAGCAACCCCATAAATGGGATATTGCACCCCAGGTCCGCTACGTACTGAAGCCACTTCGGTAATGCTTAGCCAAGGATCTCCAGGTCCCGGAGCGGGTACACCGGCTAAAGGTGGCAGCAAAGGCGGCTCTACAGTGGGGATGGTCTCATCCTGGGGGTTATTCAGTTTTGCATAATCCTTGGCAACCCAGGCTGTGCCATTTCCTGAGATGGATGTTGGCACTTTGATAGCCCACCATTTTTCATCAGGGCTGCTGCCCAAAACCTCTCCGGTGATTCCTTTTTCAGCTACCCCATGGATTGGATACATCGTCCCTGGGCCGCTGCGCACATTTACATTTGATGTGGCGGTTACTGTGGCAACATCTGAGGGCGGAGATTCAACGGGGACATCTGGCAAATCAGGGGTTTCGGATTCTGGGGGGTAATACGCGTCGTCCAGAACCCAAATGGCAAGTTCATCAAAACGTACTGTGAAGCCCTGGTTCGCCGCTGCCCTTACAAAGAAGCCTATTTTTCCATCCCCAATAAAGGAACTGTCTTTGCCTTGGGCTACATACTGTCCATTGACATAAAGGTAATAATTATCTGCGGACGCTAGAACGCCAATCCGGTTAGATTTTCCACTGCCAACAGCAATGACTTGATCGCTGTTGGCTTCAACCACCACGGTAGTTTCGTATCCATCCCATTTCGTCATTGAATATTCGCCGTCGCAGCTAATTCCGTATAAATACCCTCGGTTGTTATCGGGGGCCCTGAAAAACAATCCAAAGCGATCTTTTGGATTACAGGAAGCGGGCATTTCCACCGTGACTTCGGTGTAGAAATCTTGAATTTTGGGCCAGCTGACCTCCCAGCAAGCCTGGCCTTCAATACCCTTCGACGTCATTTCAAATATTCCATTTTTGATCTCTGATTTGAAACATTGGGCGTCAAAGAGTGACCAGTGGTTGGCGTTGTCAAAAGTATCCATGCCGTCTGGTTCCCCCAAAAGTAAAGCAGGATTATTAGGTGCAGTCGCACCCACAGGCACAACTTCGATTTCTACATCTTCAGTGGGATTTCCCTGGGTCAAAACGGGGAAAGCCGTATCATTGATAAAAAGTAAATTTCCCTCAGCATCTTCGATACGGGCCTGCATGGCGTACCTGTGGGAATCCTCAATATCTCGATAACGATAATCTACTGTATACGAGATCGGCACTTGCCCTGGCTCTTTGAGGATTTGCTCCCCAATAACAGTTGCAGGTGCATCGGCAATGGATACATCCTGAATTTGGACCGATAACACAGCATCGGGTGGCAGGGCGATACGCTGCCGGTATATTACAGTTCCTGTAACTTCGCCTTTCGCATTACAACTGGCCAGTGACAAAGACAACAGGATCAGGATGAATACAATGGGAAACTCCCAGATCTTTTTTGAATTTATTTTCATAACAACCTCCTGTAGGGAAATCTCAACTGCCTTGAAATTATAGCAGATGTGATGGAGATTGTTTGATAGAATAGGGGTGTGGTTTGTGATCTGCTTTGATAAGAATATCAGCATTAGGAAATTCTCATGACAGAAGAAATTTATCGAAATTTAGCACGGCGACTAGATTCTCTCCCCAACGGATATCCTCCAACTGAAGATGGAGAGGAGCTGCGGATTTTGGAGAAGCTATTTTCTCCCGAAGAAGCAGAGCTTGCTTCAAATTTGCGTTTGACTCTCAGAAACGCCTCAGGAAGTAGCCGCCCGATTAGGCCGTGATCGTCGGGAGATTAAACCGATGCTCAAAGAGATGGCCCGCAGCGGATTGATCAAAGCGGGCCGCGGCTGAAAATGGTTTAGGGTATGGCCTGATGCCTTTCGTGGTAGGTATTTATGAATACCAATTACCGCACATTGATGCCGAGTTTGCACAACTCTTTGAAGATTATTACGCCCAGGCTTTTGGGAGTGCATTAACGATTGAACCAGCTTTTCATCGTGTATTGCCGGTTAATGAAACTGTGCGCAACGATATGGAAGTACATCCTCATGAGAGTGCAGCTGCGATAGTTGAAAATGCTCAAGCCTGGGGGGTTCAGGATTGTATTTGCCGGGTTCAGAAAGAATTGGTGGGTGATCCCTGTGATCATCCAGTAGATGTTTGTATGGTGTTTAATCAACGACCTGGAGTTTTTGACAGCATCCCACAAATTAAACCGCTGACCAAAGAAGAATCCTTTGCAACCTTGCAGCGGGCTGCGGATGCGGGGCTAGTGCATTCTGTCAGCAACAGCCAGGATGGAAATACCTATATTTGTAATTGCTGTTCCTGCTCATGTGGCATCATGCGCGGTATGGCTGAATTAGGTATTGCTAATGTGGTTGCCCGTTCTGCCTTTATCAACTCAGTAGATCCAGATTTGTGCGCTGGCTGCGAAACCTGTATCGAGTATTGCCAGTTTGATGCGCTCTCTTTAGAACCCGCTGACCCCTATATTCAGATCAGTGATACCCGTTGCGTGGGTTGTGGCGTGTGTGTGCCGGCTTGTCCCGATGATGCGCTGACTCTGGTTCGCCGTCCAGTAGAAGATATCTTGCCAGTCCCTGCAACGCATGCTGATTGGCTGCAAGAGAGAGCGGATGCTCGAGGCATTGATCTGAAAGAAGTGTTGTAAGATACCCCCTTATTGATTCGTAGAGGAGACGCCTTGCTGAGGCGTCTCTATTATTATGGCCAGGGGATTGGGACAGAATCCGTATACCCGTGCTTCTCGACAGCATAAAGTTTCCCCTTAGATTCTCCATCGCATCCGGTCTCATCGGAAAATGTGTAAGAAGTACCGTTCGTGTGTACGGCGATATCGATCATATATCCATTGCGGCACACTTTTACCTCGATCATATATCCCCGGAAATCATCCTCTGTCATCCAGACTTCATCCCATAATACGACCACCGTGTTTCCATCCCGGGTGGCGATCACTTTTTTTGGCGGTCCGTAGAGCGTCGATTTAGGCAGGGGTGGAAAATAAGCAGAGACGCTGAAAATATCGCCTTCGATATCCGTAATGGAAGCTGCCACCCAGCAGGCATAATTCAATTTATCGAACCGCACCCACAACCAGGTGCCACTGTGATTGCGGTTCCACACCAGACCGTGATCCTCCTCGAAGAGATCTGCAGCATGTAAATATGCCTTTCCAGGTCCGTATCGGCAGTGCGCGTTCGCCACATTCACGGTTACATCCGGAAAATCAATGGTGGGTGTCGGAGAAATGGTGGGGCTGGGAGTTATCGAAGGTGTTAGCGTCTTAGTGGGTGTGTCTGTGATTGTAGGAGTGGGGCTTTGTGTAGGTGTGCCGGTGGGCTGAGGAGTGAAAGTGGTTGTTGGCGTGCTGGTTGGAGAGGTGAAGCTGTCACCATAGCTGTCTCATTGGAAGTAGGTGTTGGATCTGTAAACCAGGCCAATCTATCGAGGCTGTCACATGCGGATAGCAAGAGAACCCCCAAGATAAAAATGATAACCAACCGATACCGAAAAATACTTTGCATCCAAAAATTAATGATCAGACGTCTTCTTCACTATCAAGTTTGCCAAACAGCCGATTGATTTCATCTTCCCATAAATCCTGCAGCGGTTCGAAGACAACTTCTTCAAACTCATTTTCCAGGCTTTCCATATACTCTCGAATATTTATTTCAGGGAAGGTTTTCGAGATTTCCTCAATTTTGTCGTCCATCAGTTTAACCAAACGCTCGCTCTTCGCCTCCAGTTCCGATAAATCCAGGTTCAATTTGAGCAAATAATTTACCCGGCGCATGATGCCTAACCAGGCCATAAAATCATTTTCAATCTGGATCCCTGAGGCATTGCGCGATAAATTAGAAAAATCGTAAGTGGGCACAAACGCGTACAATGACATATATTCGATCTCTTGTTCAGCAGCCCGGCGGCAAACATAGGAACCAATACTACCGCCACCGTGATAATCTGAAAAATTAACCGCAATATTGTCCAGTTCGGGTTTCATGCTCTTCTGGCTGTAGGTGCTTGAAACCATTCGTTCTTTGTTATAAGGGAGTTCCCCATATACCCCGCCAAATCCGATGATGCGTTTGACTCGCAATTCCTTGGCTGCATGTAGCAATGCGCTCACATAGCGCTCTGCATCCAAATGCGGCTCATCTCCCAAAAAATAAACAATCCCGAGGTCCTCGTTCCCGGAGTAGAAAAACTCATTACGTTCGCTTGCTAAAAATTCAGGGTAGCCCTCTTTGAATTTCACTACCGGGCGCACTAAATCATGTGTCCCGGGAATTTGAAAAAGATAAAATCCACTGGGATCAATCGAGCCAATTTTGTGGGCTTGATTGTGCTCTACTAAGTATTGAGGCAGACCAGATGATACAGAACCAGCGTCTGCCCATTGCCGCCATCCAACCAGCATAAAAATTTCTCGGGCGGTAGGTCGTTCTAAAAGATTTACTTCGTTTGTCATAAAGGTTCCTCCAAACCAATTTTAACACGTTACTATCCTTAGTAAATGGGGTTATAAAAATATATTAGGAGTGTGCCATGAAAAAAGTTCTATCAATAAGTGTTGGGTCTTCATCAAGAGATCATACAACGATGGCAAATTTTTTAGGTGAGGAAGTTGAGTTATCTCGCCAAGGAACCAATGCCGATGTAAAAAAAGCGATTGAACTATATCGACACTTTGATGGAAAAGTTGATGCTTTTGGCGTTGGCGGTTTGGAATTCTATCTTGGTGTGGGGGATCGGCGATATTATTTTCGAGAAGCGCAACAGATTAGAGATGTCGTGAAGATCAGCAAAATAGGGGATGGAAATGGAGTTAAGGGATTATTGGTGCAGCGCGCTTTATCAGCATTGGAAGCGTATTTATGTAAAAGTGGGAAGACCTTGAAAGGGATGAAAGCGCTCAAAACCAATGCTGTAGACCGTTATGTGATGGCCGAGGCCCTTACTCAGTTTGGATGTGATCCCGTTTTTGGGGATTTGATGTTCTCTTTAGGACTTCCGATACCAGTTCGGAAACTCTCTACCGTTCGTCTGATGGCAGCGATTTTATTACCTTTTATCACCAAGATGCCCTTCCGTTGGTTTTACCCACACGGTTCTGCTCAAGATAAACATCCTGAGCCCAAGTGGACGAAATATTACCAGGAAGCAGATCTGTTGGCAGGAGATTTTGTTTCGATCCGGGCGCATATGCCGGATGATTTGAGCGGGAAAATTGTGGTTACCAACACAACGACCGCCAAAAATGTCGAAGAATTGCAGCAGCGCAACTTGAATATTTTGGTTACCACCACCCCCAGATTTGAAGGCCGCAGTTTTGGCACCAACGTGATGGAAGCCACCCTCCTGGCATTGATGGAAAAACCCCAAACCGAAGTTACGTCTGCCGATTTTTTGGACTTAATCGAACGCATCCCCCTTGAGCCCAATATCGAAGTGCTGAACTAATATGGCCTGAGATTAGCTCCCTAATCTTTTATCAATTCCTAACCCAGGCAAGCACCAATGCGCTCTAACGCTTCCTCCAGCATTGAGCGTGGACAGCCAAAATTTAAGCGCACAAAATCCTCTCCACCATTGCCAAACCAGGCTCCATCATTCATCGCCACTCTGCCCTGCTCATAAAAGTATTCTTCTGGGCAGCCATCAAGTTCAGCCTCCCGGCAATCTAACCAGGCCAGGTAGGTGCCTTCTGGTTTTGCCATTTTTAAGCCTTTGATTTCATCGTTTATGAAGTCAAAAGCAAAATCCCGATTTTCCTCCAAATATTTCAGCAGAGCGTCTAACCAGGGTTCGCCTCGGCCGTAGGCAGCTTCCATGGCAACCATTCCCATAAGATTTACCGCGCCGGTTAGCCCTTTCCGGGCCCCATCAAATTTTTTGCGTAAATTCTCATCAGTGATGATAGCAACGGAGGCTTTTAAACCGGCAATATTAAAGGTTTTACTTGGTGCGATTAACGTAATTGTTTTTGCCGCGATTTCCGGCGAAATGCTGGCGATGGGGATATGCTTTTGCCCGGAGAAAACGAGATCGCTATGGATTTCATCAGAGCAAATGATGATGTCATTTTTCAGGCAGATTTCTGCCATAGCTTCTAATTCATCTTTACGAAAGACGCGACCCGTGGGGTTTTGCGGATTGCAGAGCATGAAGATACGCGTTCGCCCTGTGAGTGCAGCTTCAAAGGCATCCATATCAACGAAGTATTGACCGTTTGCGTCGCGGGTCATCTCTATTTCATGTTGTACGAGATTTACATTTTTCTCAACTCCGAAGAAAGGACCGTAGGTTGGTGTTTGCACCAAAACTCCATCACCTGGACGAGTCACCGCGTGGGATGCGAGGTTGAAACCAGTGACCACACCAGGAACGAGGACCAGATCATCAGGGGTCACCTCCCAGCCGTGACGCTGGTCCAGCCACGTGGCAATGGTTTCTTTGAGATTTTTGGGAGGTAAGGGATATCCAAATACGCCGTGCTCCACACGCTTTCTGAGTGCTTCGATCACGGGTTCTGGAGATCTGAAATCCATATCTGCGACCCACATGGGCAGCACATCTGCATCGTATTTATTCCATTTCGCACTTTCGCTGTGGAGGCGGTCGGGGAGGGTGTCAAAATCAATATCCATATTCTCATCTACCTTATCATCTGTTCTCTGTTATTTTCGTTGTTCTTGATAATCGCTGTAGTTGCCAATATACTCGCTCAAGTTGCCATCTGCTAACTCGAAAATATGGTTGGTTACCCGGTCGAGAAAATAACGGTCGTGAGAAATCACCAGAACGGTGCCATCAAAATCGTCTAGTGCATCCTCAAGCACTTCTGCCGAGGCAATGTCGAGATTATTGGTGGGTTCATCGAGCATTAGGAAGTTCGCACCCGAAAGCATCAACAGTGCCATTTGCAAACGGCTGCGTTCTCCACCGGATAAATTAGAAACTGGTCCACGCGCGTGCTCATAGCTGAATAAAAATTTCCCCAAAAATGCAACCGCTTGCGGTTCGGTCATGGGTTTTGCATATCGGACGGTCTCAATCAGGTTTCGGTCATAATCGAGAGTTTCATGTTCTTGAGCATAATAGCCGATTTTTACACTCGGGCCTAAAATGACTTCACCTTGAGTTGCGGGTTCTTGTTCTAAGATAATGCGAAATAACAAAGATTTTCCAGCACCATTAGGACCGACCAATCCTACTTGCCATCCGCGCCATATTGTGGAATCTAATCCAAAAAAGATAGTTGTCTCGCTATCTTCACCGCTTTCTATATCCTTGAAAACTTTCCTGAGATTGCTTAGTTCCAGTACTTTATTGCTGCCACGCCAACCTGAAAGCTCCAATCCCATGCGTTTGCGTTCGAGCACCGGACGGTCGAGTTTATCCATCCGATCCAGGCGCTTGAGAATATTTTTGCCGCGTTTGATAAATTTTTCATTATCGTACATTTTCCCCCAACTCAGCAAACGTTTCGCAGATTGCTCTAACCGGCTAATCTCTTTCTGCTGGGCTTGAAAGCGCTGCTGCTGACGGAGTAAGCGGGCTTGCTTATCGAAAGCATACTCTGAATAGTTGCCAGGAAAAACGTTCAATTTGCCGTCTTCAAGTTCTACAATTTCGTCCACCACCAGATCGAGTAAATAGCGGTCGTGAGAAACAATCACGACTGCCCCCGGATAATTACGAATGAAATTTGCCAGGAAATCTTTGCCATCCAGGTCGAGGTGGTTATCAGGTTCGTCGAGCAACAGCATTTTTGGCCTTAAGATCAAGATTTTTGCCAACCCGACTAATTTTTTCTGCCCGCCGCTGAGGACTTCGACTGGCAACGCAAAATCATTTTCACTGAACCCCAAATCTTGTAAGATGGAACGCATATGTCCCTCATAACCGGGACCACCAAGTTCTGTGAAATCCTCCAATAAACGAGCCTGACGCTCCAAGACACGCGCCAATTTTTTGCTATCCTCGTACACAGCTGGATCGGCTAATTTGCTTTCAATTCGTGAAAGCTGAGTTTCAACCTCTGCTAAAGCTCGATTTGCACTGCTGACCTCCTGCCAGACCGAATTTCCAGGGTGTAGCTCTGGTTCCTGGGCGAGGTAACCAATTGTCAGCTCAGGTTTCCGAACGACAAACCCAAATTCACTTTTTAATTCATCGAGAATCAATTTTAATAAAGTGCTTTTCCCGCATCCATTCGGCCCAATCAATCCTGCCACACGATCATCGTGGATTTCCCAACTCAAATTTTCGAAGATGGGTTCAGCGATATAAGTGACCGAAACTTGGTCTAGGTTTACAGCGATCAAAATTGGATCCTTTAGTGTTGATAAATTATCTCTGGGAATTTTGACGAGGGCATTTCTAATATCTGGGCATCTTCGCTCCTGAAATAACGACCGAAGAAAGCTAACGTATAGGTGTTGACGATTTTCAGCACCTGATCTCCTTTCAGTGGGCCCTTCAATCCCAAATATGGCGCAAGAGGACTGAAGGCTGGCATATCTGTGAAATCATAATGTGCAGTTCCTTCAATAAAAAACCGGTAGTGATCGCCACTTGAATTGTCGGTAAGTTGGTTAAAGGTTTCATTGTTGCGGCTCCGGTCTTCGGCCCATACCGCACTAAACATCGCCAAATTGGGTTGGGCCAACCCTTCATCCAACACGTTAAACCCTACCGGATCCATATACGGGTCCATCCCAAGGACGGCTTGGCAGCGCGCATCGGCTGCACAAAATTGGATCGCCGCGCCCCCACCTGTTGAATGTCCGAATGCCCCTACTCGGTTGAAGTCCAGGCGATGTGCTAGTTGGCCAGCAGTGCCCTCCGGATCTAAATTTTCAAATATGTCAAGTATATGGCTCAAATCACCGGCCCACTGTTCTCCCAATAATTGAACGGCGGTCAAAAAATCGATATCCGTTAATCCCTCTCCCGTTGGCAGGGCTGCAGGATTATTGAGAGCTACGCGCCCGTCTGGAAAAACCGTCGCGATAGCCCCATAAGTGTGATCCGGTGCTGCCACGATATAGCCGTGACTGGCAAGTTCCTCTACCTGATAGGTGTTCTGGTTTCTGAAACCGCTCCAGCCGTGCGAGAACAGCAAAATTGGATATTGTGCCTGGGCTCCCGATATGGGAGCGTTTTCAAGTGCGTGGGTCTGAGAATATTGGATATGGTCTAAAAAGAAGGTTGGGAACCCGAGGTAACTCGCGATGGCCGGTCCCATCACATCCATATTCTTTAACCAGTGAGATTTTTTTGCATCTGCTGTAAGTTCAGCTGGGTACCAGATTTGAACCATGAAAGCTCGTGGTTCTCCCTCATTGTCTGAGTAAATCTCATCTCGGGATTCATCTACCAGCATTAATGTGGTTGTGCCAACTTGATAGGGGCCGCTCGGCTTTGGCGGTTGAGGAATTGGCAGCAAAATTGGAGGGAGGGCCGCGATTCCAAGGATGAGAAACCATCCCACAGTTTGAGCAATGATTCCCATAGAAAGATATTCATTGCTAGTTTTTGGGTGGGTGAGCCGCCAGATTGAGAAAATACTGATCCCAATGGTGAACCCGTATAACGGAATCATCTGCCAGCGGTAACCTTCAAAAACCAGTTGCAATCCCATCACCCCCAGAGCTGTGACCGAAACCCATTCAATCCACCGATTTCGGGTAAATAGCGGTGCGAGGATTCGAGCCGCCAACAAGAGTACCAGAATGATCTCCAATGTTCGCATTATTCTTGTTTTCTCATCCTTCCGGTATTGAATTTACAACCCCCCAATTCTATCATTACTCCTCGCGTCGAGCGCGCTTTTTGGCATCTCTTAAGCGTGAAAGCGTTTCTTGCGAGGGTTGGTTGTCGGTTAACTGGGATGACTTGGAAACCTCATCTGGATTGCTTCCAGTTCCCACTTCTGGTTCACCTGTTTCTGTTTTTACATTTTTGCCAGTTCCCTGATCATCCATTTCCTTATTACCCCTCACCTGCCTCTGCCGTGCCCGTTCACGCGCGGCAAATAATCCGCCTATCCGTTCATCCGTTCCTCTACTACGTTGCCCCATCCGCTTCCTCCACGGCAAACGCGCTTGCAGCCAGTTACCAACCTTCTCGTAATCCGAACGACCCAGCATCACGCGGCGGATGGCTACATCCAACGGGAAAAGCAGTGCAACGATCAGCAGCAGTGGCTGCCAAATTTCGTTTGTCTTTGCGGTTGCCTCCAAATCATGGATAAAGGCCGCTACTGGTTCAACCAACTCATCCCCACCAGTGATGCGGGCCAACTCGGCCAGCAAGGGCATATTGGTGCCGCTGGCTCGGTACTCCGGTGAATAGGGTACCACCAGCCCCAAAATTTGCTGCCCCAGAGAATTGTCACCTTCGTTGACCCCCAGCCGCACTAGATATGTGCCAGGCTGCGAGAGCGGCACTTCGGTCTGGTAAAGTCCCGGACCAACCTGGGTGAGTTCGCTTTCGGAAACGGATAAGTCCGGCCCCACCAGCGCGGCGTGAGCATACAGGAAGTTTAGCGGCTGCCCGGCATCATCCAGCGCCTCTAATTCGATTACCCCGCGGTTATCATCCACCCTCGCCGAGGCCGTCAGTCCTTCCACTTGCGGGGCTGGTAATGTCCAACCAACGAGTTGAGCCGCAAAGCGGGGAAATCCATCCCAAATCAGCCATTGCGTCGCCCAGCGGTTTTCCACGTCCGATGTCCAGGCTGCGGCGCGCCCAAGCCCGTACTGCCAGGTTGCTAGCAGCGGATCACCCTGGGGTGTGATCAAATCCAGGCGGGCTGTCCCCTTGGGAGTGGTGCCGTTGTAACCATATAAAGGCGGGAGCGTCGTCGGGTCCAGGTTGCTCAAAATAGGGCTGCTCATTCCTGGAAGCGGGTAAAACGGTTCTTCGATGATATAACGCCCGACTGCGGTCACCGTCTCTTTCAGGAAGAAATCGGGCACACGCAAAATATCGGCCGCCGGGTAGTACGTACCACCGCCGCTTTGGGCAAGCTGCTCCAGGTACAACGCTGAACCGCCGCCGGCTGCGACGACACTTAAAGTGATCCCTTCATCTTGCATTTCCCTGGCTTTCCGGAGCAAGGCAGTCTCATGCACCCAGCCGTCCGTCAGTAAAATGATATGTTTGCGCTGGGCGTCCACGTTCAGCAGCGAATCGTAAGCTGCCTCTACCCCGGATTGCAGGTTGGTCTGCCCCTGTGCGGGGATGCCGCCAATCGCGTTTTCAAGGGAATTAGGGTCAACTAATTTCTGGGTTTTAACTGCCCATTTTGCTGCCTCATCAAAAGCTACTACACCTAAGAAATCCATCTCTCCCAGCGCACCCGCTGCCCGCATGATGGCTTCTTTCGCAATATCTACCTTGGGCTGGCCGCTTTCTGACCGAGTATAAGTCTGGTTCAGGTCGGGGTCATCACAATGGCAGCGGCCCATACTGCCCGATTTATCGACTGCCAGCACCAGCGCTAAGTTGGCTTCTTGTTCTTTGTTGCGCACATCCATATAAACGGGCAGTGATTCCTCGATAGGTGTGCGCAGGTAGCCGCCAGCCCCAAAGGATTGTTCCCCACCGGTCATGAGCAGGCCGCGTCCCAGGTCTCGAACGTACACCTGCAAGGCTTCCATGCTTTCGGGGGGCAGGGCGGTTGCAGGTACATCTACTAGGATGACGGCATCGTAGTTGCTCAAAGTTGTCAGATCGGTGGGAATTTCGCTGGCTGGGATGGTGGTCACCTGCATTTCGGCGGCTATCAGTGCTTCAGTGAAAGCCTCGGCCGGATTTCGGGTGGCTGCTGCACCATCGGGAACTTGCCCTAATCCTATCGTAGGACCTTCGACGATCAGCGCCCGCGGCGGCCCGTGCACCACGGTGAAAGCGCTGGCCTGATTGTTTTGCAGGCGCGTGTCACGATCCGGGATGATCTGGGCTGAGAAGCGCCGGAAGCCGCTTGCGCCAGCTTCTACGGGGACGCTTAAGCGATTGGCTCCGCTCGCTAAGGCCACATCCTGGCTGTGGATTAACTGCCCATCTCCAAAGACGCGCAGTTCGGCGCTGGCCTCAGCTGTGCTGTGGATTGTGACGGTCAAGTCGAAGTTTTGTCCCTGCCGCACGCTGGCGGGTGCTTCCAGGCTTTCGAGCAGTACCTCGCTTTCACCGCCAGGTCCGCCCAGGGGGACGTAGGTCAACTCAATTTCGTGAGCGGCAGCCAATTCGGCTTGGTCGAGAGCCTGCCCTAAATTTTGGCGCCCATCTGAGAGCAGCACCATGCGCTTAGCGCCCTCATTGGGAAATAGAGCGAGCGCCAGCTGCAGCGCTGAGGCGATATCCGTGCGGGTTGTGATCGGCACCGAGGCAATATCCGGCAGACTGCGGATTTCGCCGGCGAGTTGTTCGACCAGGGCATTCTCGCCAAAAACTACAATCGCGGCGCGGTCACCACGCGGCATCCGGCTCAATGCTTCCTGAATATAGGCTTCACCTCGGACCTGCTCCTCGGGCGAGATGCTGTCGGAGATATCCAACACAAAAACGGCGGTGAGATTTTCGGCCGGGGTGCGGATCTGGATGCCAGCCAAGGCGAGGATCACCAGGGTGAGCAGCACGATCCGCAGGGTCAGTCCACCCCAAAAACGGCCGCGTGTCGGGCGGCGTGGTCCGAGTAAAGCCACTCCCACGGTGAGGGGGAGCAGCAGTAAGAGCCAGAGGCTGGTAGGGTGAATGAAGGTTAGGGTCATAGGAAGGATGAAGGGGGAATTATGCTTCTAGCTTCAGGTTATGGATGATCTGAGTTCTCAATTTGCTCAGCGTGACTCGGTTATATACTAGCCACTCTATCGTCAAAACCAGCAGTGCAATGGATAACAGCGGTCGCCACCATTCGCGGCGGGCCAGTTGGGTGCTGGTATCCTCTGCACCTGCGGTGCTTTCCAATAAGGGCAGGCTCTCAACCGGTTGGATGTCCAATTCTTGTGGGTTCGAAAGGTTGACCACGTAGGTCAAGTTTTGATCTTCGCCCCAAGAAACGGTATATGCCCCAAGTTGGTCGGTATCTGCAAAGATGGCGCTCCCTTCCTGAATTTCAAGTTGGGTGCTCGATCCATCGGGACGCGTGACCTTGAGGGCAGTAAATTCCGGCGGCGGTGTGAACGTTACTACTTCCCCAGGCTGAATTTGATCGGGGATCTCACCGATCTGGCCGGGCAGCAGCCAGTCTACCAGGTTGGCCAATAAAATTGGGTAAGCTGCCTGTAAGGGAAGATCGGAGTGACGCGGGTCAAAAGATAGTACCGCAATCCGCTGCCCTTTGACTTCACCAACAAATAGCAGAGGAACGCCGGTGTTTTGGTCAATCAGCACCGGACGGGCCCAGTCGGGCAATGGGATTTCTGCGGAATCCAAAATGCTTACACTGCTGAGATCAACATACTGTATCAGCGGATCATCCGGGTTGACGGGTTTGGGAACCGGCGAATCGAGGTGGCCGGCGATGTCGAAAACGGGGCTGCTTGCCAGCGGTCCGATGAAGAGGATGTTTTCGGTTTGCAAGGTGCTGGTCGGCACAATACTATCAAAGATGGTCAGATCGGAAGGCTGGTTGGTCAGAAGACTGGCATCCAATTTTCCGTTGATCCATTCATCCAGTCTAACCATTGATATTTCAATACCGGGCAGCAAGGCCAAGGCTGTCTCCAAAAAGCGGTTGCCCTCGGTAACCAGGGTGACGTGTTGCCGCCGTGAAATTTCCTGAACGGCCCAGACCTGGTCGTCCAAGGTGAGGGCATCGCTTCCGGTCAGGGCTGCTTCGAGTACCTCAGTTTTCAGGGAAAGCCCTTCGCTGAGGATGGCCACCTGCCCCTGAGGGGGAATCTCCAGGTCGTGGGCATCTACTAACTGACCATCGACTGACAGAGTCAGGCGGCGTTCGACCGGTTCAGTATCGTAATTCACCACCTGTACAAAAGCCGTTAGCGATATGCCATCCGTGGCTGGTTCGAGTGTAATCAACGATATTGCCTGATTTGCTCCGCTTTCACCCATCGGGAGGTAGCGCACGCGGCCCTGCAAGGAAAGCCTTTCTGGAAGGTTCACCCCTCCATCCGAAAAAATCACGATCTCAGCATCTGGTTGGCGGGCGGCAATCGCAGAAGCCAGTTCCAACGCGCTGGTCAGGTCGCTGCCGCCGGGTTGGATATGCACACTTTCGAGGGCCTGATAAAGCTGACGCTTATCCTGACTAGATGAGACCAGCACTTGGGTGTTCTCCCCCGCGGTGATCAGTGTGCCGCGGACCTCCTCGGGCAGGTTGGAAATCAATAAGCGGGCTTGGTCTTTGGCCGCTTCCAGGCGGTTAGGAGTCATATCCGTTGCGGCCATGCTGGCGGAGGTGTCAAAAATCAATATTGCAGCCTGTCCGCTGCTGCCCTCGGTCCAGGTGAAGGGGCGGGTCACGGCAAAAATCAGCGCCAGCAAAAAGAGAAGCTGCAAGAGCAGCAGCAAATTACGGCGCAGTCGCTGCCATGGGGCGTTCGCTTCCACATCCCGCACCATGCGCTGCCACAAAAAGGTACTTGAAACCACCTGCTCGGTGCGGCGCAGCTTTAGCAGGTACATGGCGATGATGATCGGCAGCAAAATCGTTAGTATGAAGGCAAGCGGGGTGATGAAATTCATAGTCAATTACTTCAGCACTGCGTACTGTCGCATCCACGCAAACAATAATTCTTCGAGGGGAATGTTTGTCACCACAGGAACGTAGTGGATACCGCGGGCACCGCAGAAATTACGCAGTTCATTTTGCCATTCGATTAAACCGCCTCGGTAGCGCTGCAGCAGATCAAAATCAACGGTGATTTCAACCTCTGCACCGTTTTCGCTGTCGAGTAGTTTTAGGTCACCTGTGAGGTCGGGATTGAATTCATCTGGGGAAAGTGTGTGCAGCAAAGTGACTTCGAAGCCTTTGGCGGCCAGAGAATTCAGTGACTGGGTGACATTGTGCCCTTTGGGTATTTGTGAATTGGGTGATTGAGATAGTGTCTCGAAAAAATCGCTGATAATTATGATTGGGCCGGGCGAGGTGGCGCGGGCGGCATAAGATTGGATCTCTTGGTTTAGATGGCTGGCAGAATTAAAGTTGGATTTCACTGGCGATTGATCGGTGGGCAGAAATGCTTCTAAAAAGGAGAATAAGGCTGCTGCCGATTGTTTGCCGCGATGAGGGGCAAAATAAGCACGTTTGCCATTACCAGAACTGGTTGCTCCCAAAACCGTCACCGTAACACGATCTAAACCCGCCAAAGCGATATAGCCCAGCGCGCCAGCAGCCCGTAAGGAATAATCCAATTTATTGGGCTGGCCCCAATCCATCGAACGGCTGACATCCACCAACAGGTGCACGGTCAGGTCTTCCTCCTCGACGAAGAGCTTGATGAAGAAGCGCTCCAAACGTGCGTAGGCATTCCAGTCGATCCGGCGGAAATCGTCGCCAGGTGTGTAAGGTCGGAAGTCAGCAAATTCCACGGATTGGCCGCGCTTGTGGCTGCGTCGCTCACCCTGGAGCTGCCCTGACATCGCGCGGCGAGACATCACGCTCAGACGTTCAAGTTTGCGGAGGAAGGATTCGGTGAATAGCATAGTGATCGGTGGTCAGTAATCAATTATCTGGTGTAACTTTTTCTAGCAGCTCACTGATCACCGAGTCCGTACTGATCCCTTCGGCCTGGGCCTCGAAGTTGAGGATCAAGCGGTGGCGCAATGCGGGGAGAGCAGCCGCGCGCAGATCATCAAAGGCCACGTTGTAGCGGCCATCCAGCAAGGCTATGATCTTCCCGGCTAGGATTAGTGCTTGCATCCCGCGCGGGCTGGCACCATACCGGACATAACGTTGCACCACCTCGGGCGTGTCCGAACCTCCCGGGTGGGTGGCGATCAATAATCGGGCTGCGTAAGCGGTCACATGCGAGGCCGCTGGTACGCCGCGGGCCAATTCCTGCATCGCCGAGATTTTGGCTCCATCGGCAGCGGCCTCTGCTTCGGGCGTTTCTGCACCGGTGGTGCGTGCCGCGATCTCGACTAGTTCGGCTGCGCTGGGGAAAGGTACTTCGATCTTAAAGAAAAAACGGTCGAGCTGAGCTTCGGGCAGCGGATACGTGCCCTCCATTTCAAGCGGGTTTTGGGTGGCCAGCACGAAGAAGGGAGCCGGGAGTTGGCGGGTGGCCTTCGCGACCGTGACGCTGTGTTCTTGCATTGCCTCCAGCATCGCCGACTGGGTTTTGGGAGTGGCGCGGTTGATCTCATCAGCCAGCACTAGGTTCGCGAAGATTGGCCCCGGCTCGAACTGGAACTGCCGCCGTCCAGCCTCATCCTCGACGATCAGGTTCGTGCCGACGATGTCCGCGGGCATTAGGTCAGGTGTGAACTGGATGCGTGAAAAGGCGCAATCAACCGCCTGGGCCAGGGTGCGCACCAGCATGGTTTTACCCAGCCCGGGCACGCCTTCGAGCAGGGCGTTGCCGCCTGCCAATAGAGTGACTAACGTCTGGCGAATCAGTTCTTTTTGTCCAACAATCACGCGTCCGATCTGTGTTTCAATGGCGGCGGCGGTTTGACGAAATTCTTCAGGGGTGAGAGATGAGGAAGATGGCATTAGATAAGCGTCTCCTATATCTTGAAAAGCTGGAAGATTAGAAGGTTGATAGATTGGAAGATTCCCATTCTTCCAACCTTCCAATCTTTTGTTTTTTATGGTTGTTCCTGTGTGTCAGATGTAATTTCGATTTCCTCTGCATCGTAATTTTCTTTCCGAACGTAAGTTTCATTGCTGCTTTCATCCAGCACAACATAGCGTAGCGGCCAAGAATTGCCATCTCGCAGAGCGATGAAGTGCTCAGTAACCACCGGCACACGCTGGGTGGTGCCATCGTCCCAATAAACTTCAACCCAAACGGCATCCGTGATCGCCGTTTCGCCGCCTGCAAAGCTGAATGTGCCCTTTCCGTCGGCATAATTCAGCCCCATTGAAGTGTGCACCCCAAATACATCGGTGTATGGGCTTGAAGAGTAACTACTGGCATTACCTCCGCGCAATTCCCAGCCCGAATCGGTGCGGGTTACTTCATAAAGCGCGGTGGATTTATCACCACGGTCTCCCTTCTGTTCGCTTTGTGGCCTGATCGTGTAACCTACAAAAACGAAATGACTGTTCCGCAATTTCACAGCCGGCACAATTTGAATAGAACTTGCGAAAATCTTCTCATTTGAACGCAATTGCAAATAAACGGCTTGCTCCGGTGAAATCGCTTTCTCTGGTGTGCAAGCCAGTAAAACCATGGCCAAACCTAAACTCAACCACCACATCTTCCACATTCGTCTATGGCTCCAAGTGGGTGAAATAATCTCTCACAAGATCGCGGTAGACGGGGGGGATTTCACCGCGGTTTATGGCTTGTTGGGCCGCTTCGAGATATTGCACGTAAGCCTGCTGATAAGGGATCAGGGAGTTTCCGGGGAGACCGCCGGATGGATTGGGATTTTCGCGCGTGATGGTTTCACCCCGGCCGGTATCCTGACCGGGGATACTCACTTCGCTGCCTTCGGAGGGCCGCCGTTCCCAGGGGATAAAGACTTGCTCTCCGAGCTCGCTGCTGGCCCCGCCGGTATCTGTATCTTCAGGACGTCCGGCCTGCCCGGAGCCGGTGCCGGGCGGCAGGGTATCTGCCTTCGTGCCGCCGCCGCTCTGTCCTTGTCCGCTTTGACCCTGACTGGGGTTGTTGCCTTGCCCCGGGTTCTGGTCCTGGCTTGGATTTTGCCCCTGACCGGGCTGTTGCCCGGCCATCTGTTGACCTTGCTGTCCAGCCTGGGCTATGGCCTGGCTGCTGCTTTGTAGTTGATCGAGGGCTTGCTGCAAAGCCTGTTGGTCGCTAAGCGCCTGTTGTGTTTCTGCCATTGTCTCGGCGGCTTCTTCGGCGGCCTGTGAAGCGGCTGCTGAGTCAACCGAGAGGGCAGCTTGTGACATCGCGGCTAACGCCTGGGCCAGACCAGTATCGCCGGATTGCGCCGCTTGTGCAGCCATTTGAGCGAGGGCTTCGGTTAAAACTTGGCGTTCGGTTTCACTCATACTTTTGAGGTCTTCTGCGATCTGCGCCAGTGCTTCGGATGGGGTGGGCGGGTTGGCGTTTTCGCGTGGGGCCAGCGATTGTAATTGCGCGGCGATGGCCTCCAGTGAAGCCTGCTGCAGATCGGTGTTCGGATCGATTTGGCGGCGCAGTTCTTCCTCTAGTTTAGAGAGATCGGCCAATGCTTTCTCCCGGTCGCCAGGATTCTCGCGCAATTGCTGGGCGAGTTCCTCCAGTTGGCGCAGCAGTTCGAACTGTTTCTCGGCAGAAAGTTCGCTGCCCTGCTCGATCTCTTCTTTCAGTTCTTCAACCTTTTCCGCCTGTTCTTGCGCGGCCTGTTCTACAGCAGTCCGTTCGGCCAGGACCGCGTCCATCGGGTTGGGCAGATAGATCAAGATCAGCGCTGCCATCAGCAAGCCCGCTGCGGCAAGGGTCTGGCGACGCAGCCAGCGCAGCGGAAAGGCTCCGCGCAATTGGATGACCTGGGCGGTGGCGAGGGCATCGTGTTGTTGGTAAGCGGGTAGATTGGAAGGTGGGGGCGAACTCTGTGCTGCCAGCTCAATAGCAGTGGACAGGCGTTCTTTCAAACCTAATTCCAAATCCACTTCCTGGGCGATATTTTTTAAAGGTCTTGGGTGCAGCAACGAATATGCAGTGACAGCGCATAGCCACAAAGCGATAGGTGCAATTGCCCAAAAGGTTAGCCCATCAATTGGCGCAAATCTGCCAATCCCCAATATGCAAACCACCCCAACCAACGCGATCCACAAGGTGCGCTGTGAGAGCAGCCAGCCATCCCGCAGGCGCAGGCGGCGGCGTAAGGCAATCAGATAATGGATCAGGGAATATGAACTCATCCCATGCCTCCAAATTCTGTGATTTGCCATTCACCATCGATATTTTGCAGAATATAGGTGACCAGTATGCCTTTAGATTCTGACAGCTGGAGTTCAATCAATACTTCAACTGCGCCATCTTCGTTATGGGGGAGAATATATCCAAGGGTTAGAATTGCCTCTTGGCTTTCGATCAGTTTTTCAGATCGCTCTTCGACCCAGGTGATTTCGAACGGATGGGTGCCAAGTGCTTGATTGATGCCCTCTTGAACTTCAAGCGGCAGGGAAATCGAATCGACAGCCAGACCTGTGTTTTGCAGGATGTATAGTTCTGAAATTTCAGTTCCCGGGATCAGATTGTCTATTGTATAAGCCTGGAGGAAAGCAGCACTGTAGATTGTTGCCATCTCATCAAAAGAAAGATGAGCACTTCGAACCTCATCGTTTTCTGTTGAAGTGTTCGGATGTTCCGTCTTAGGCATCTCAAAGTTGATGATTTCCCAGTTACCATTGTTATTTTCGAGTTGGATTACTAGGTTTTGGCTGGGTTGGTCTACAAAATACATACTGCTAAAAACTGAAAGGTTTCCGGTTTTTAGGGGATTGAGATTGCCCAAAATGAGGAGTGCACCACTCTGTTCACTAGAATTTAGATTACTAACTTCGAAAAAGTCGAAATAATCATCCACCCAACGGACCCCAAAATCCAGATTACCCCAGGCATTTGTAACGCCTTCAACAATCGCATCAGAAAGCAGATGGGTCTGTTGTGATGCTTCAGGATTTTCTGGATCGGAGTATATTTGTCTGGAGATTGAGAGTATCTGATTATCCGATAATAAATCCTGCTCGTCAGTTTTTTGAAGAATATCGTTATAAATCTGAATGGCTTCTTCATCTAAAACTGGGAATCCATTATTTGTTTCTGCAAAAACTGCTTGTTCCATCATGGGTTCAACTGGTATGACCGAAAAAGGCGTTGGAACTGCAAATATACTAATATTCTCGTACCGGTCTGTCGAAATTGAAAATCCCAGGCTGACGATTCCGATAAAAATTAGGATGGCTATGAGGCCAATGATGATTTCTTTGGCCTTCAAGTGCCAACGGCGGGCCGGTCGAATCATGCGTGTAGCAAGCATGTACAGCACAAGCGTGACCACACCATATAACGGCAGCGTGTAATGGTAGAGTGGGCGGGGGATGCTATCAGAACTGATCATCGTGCCAAGGTTTCCACCCAGTAGCATACTCAGGCTTCCAAATAAACTCATGGCAGAACTGCCTAAAGATGCGGAGGGAGCGATGGCTGAAAAGAGCGCATTGATGGGACTGATGACCAACAACCAACGCGGAGGTTCTGCCTGTCGCAAAACACCGACAATTCCGTAAACGACCGTAGGCACTGCGAGCATCCCTAAAACAATCAGGTAACTGGCTATGGTGGCCCGCCCGCTGCGCTTCAACCAGGTGGACATAAAAATGCCGATAGTGCCCAACATGATCGCTGTAGAGACCAACACGATCAAGGCTTTAAGCATTTCGCGGGGGGCTACTCCACCATAAATAAAAACCAGACTCGAAAGGGGAATCGCGGCAAAGACCAGCAGGAAGATATAACTGAGAGCAGAGATCAATTTTCCCCAAAGAATGCGAGTGGGTTTCAATGGGGTGGTCAACAGCATTTCATAGGTCAGTTTTTCGTGTTCGCTACTGATGGCTCCAGCAGTTACAGCTGGGGTGATCATACAGATCATCAACATTTCCAGAACTGCTAAGGCTGCAAATAAAGTTTGACCAATTTGTGGACTGAGGGGCGAGTAACTCCAGGTGGACGTGATGATAACGAGTTGATACAAGCCATAACTGATTAAGGCCATCAAGATCAGCACCGCTGTCAGGGTTACAAAAGCCCGTGACCCGCGCATGCGGGAGCGCAGTTCTTTGACGATGATGGGATTGCCCGCCGGATTGATTATTTTTTTCAGTGAGGAGGTTATCCGCATCATCAGGCCACCTCGCCTTTTGTGAGACGTAAAAAGATATCTTCGAGATCAGATGAAGTCTCGTTAAATGATATTACTCGGATACCTGAATTTATTAGAGCTTCTAAGAGGGCGGCTGTGGCTTCATCGTCTCCGGTGAACTCAACTTCTAATGTGCTGTTGACCGAATATATATTGCCGACACCGGGTTGGTTGCTGAGAACCTTTTCTACAGCCGAGGTTTCAGAAAGGGATTTTAGCCGAATGGTTCGACCTTGCTGGGCTTGACGGCTGATTTCTCCCAGGGTCCCACTCGTCACAAGTTTGCCGCGTTCGATAATGCCGATCGAGTTCGCAGAGTTCAGCTAATTCGGCCAGGATATGGGAGCTGACAATGATGGTTTTGCCCATCGCTCCAAGTTCACGTAAAAGTTCACGCATCTCCACACGAGCGCGGGGATCCAGGCCAGAAGCAGGTTCATCCAGTAGTAATACATCGGGATCATGCACCAGCGTGTGAGCCAGACAAAGGCGCTGCCGCATACCTCTGGAAAGCGATTGCACATACGCATCGCGCTTGTCGCTCAAATCGACCAGATCGAGCAGTTCCTCAGCGATCTGGAGGCGCCGGCTGGCAGGGAGATCATAACAGCGAGCGAAGAAATCGAGATATTCCCATACGAGCATATCTTCATAAACGCCGAAAAAATCTGGCATATAGCCAATATGCCGGCGGATATCCTGCCAGCTGCCATTGGTTGTGCTGCCATTGATCTGGATTTTTCCGCTGCTGGGATCGAGCAAACCGGCTAACATGCGCAGCGTGGTAGTTTTTCCGGCGCCGTTGGGGCCGATCAAACCAAAGAGGGAGCCGGCAGGGACTTGCAAATTGAGGGCATCGACAGCGGTCAGTTTGCCGAATTTGCGTGTGAGATCGATAGTTTCGATTGCATGCATCATCGCACTCCTAATGGCTGCCTTCCAGCCCAAGACTGGCGTAATAACAACTTCCGCCGCGGAAATCCTGGGTTGTAGAGCTGAACTGGAACCGCACCAACCCTTCAGGATTGATGGCGCCAGATAAATCAGAAATCCGGTTAATCCCTATGATGGCATTCTCGAGAGGCTGCCAGGTTGCGGTTTCCCAATTGTAGATGGCAATCTCTGGTGGATTGCCCCAGCCTCCATCGGTTTGGATCTGAAAATTAAGGTTGTCGATTTTTATGTCGGAAAATTCGAAGGGCAGGATAAATTCGAAAACTGCCTCCCCCTTATCAATCCAAATTGAGGCACCTTCCGGACCACAGGTCCCGCCCGATGATGGCATTTCAGCCACTAATCCAGGAATCAGCCCAGGCGGAATTGTGATAACTCCGTTCTCCGAAATTTGGAAGTTCAATTGAGTTTTGTAAAGTGCAGTGGCAGATTCTTGGGGGATTTGTCCATTAATGCGAACTTCTGGTGGAGCGAAATCCATCCAACCGATGAGGGTAGCCGTGGTGGCTGCTGAAAGCTCAGTTGCCGAATGAGATTCTCCGGGGATAAAGCGCGCGCCATAATAGTTTTGCTGGTCGAGGACAGCTTCGAGTACCATGCGTTTAAATTCCTGTTCTCGCGAAGGCGCACCCATCATGGAGGGGCCGTACTCAGTTTCAAATATTTTCCAACTCATTGTAGAACCGAACATCTCGCTGGAGGTCAGTTGTAATTCAACCGCAGTGGTTTCTCCATCTTCAATATCGCCTAATCTGACAAAATTGGGTTTCAAGATCAGGACGACATCCTTGAGGTTATGGCCGGTTTGGTTGGTTACTGAGCCGACCAAATTTTGGCCTTCCAGGTAAAGGTCAGCCTGAATTTGTCCGACTTCATTCGAGGTGGTTTCGGTCATGAAGCTCTGCATCGACCACTGGTTGACGCTTAATCCGCGTACCCGGCTAGGATTGCTCTGCACAAAGGTTAGGTTGCTAGAGGTACCCCCGCCCGGAGGGATTGAGCTCATCCAGGGGTTATAGTAATTTGACATCGGGCTAAGTAAATTTTCACCCGTGACTTCAATTTCATAGGATTGGTTAGCTGGTGAAAAAAGGCCGATATAGCTGCTGACCTGGGCTGGTCCATTCGATTGGGCTTGAATGATGGCGATTTTGTTGACAATCAGATCTGAGCCGCGCTTTGCATAACCGATTCCAAAACTCATTGCTGAGAAAACGATAGTAATCACTGGGATGGTCACCCAGCCCCAATGCAGCTTTTTCCGCCAACGTAAGAACAGGTAATTAACTGGTCCCACCAATAAAATATATATGCCCAACAAAATTACAACCCCTCGCGCTGAGGGAAGATCAAGGCTGGGGATATTGGAAAGCGCATTTCCGATGGGATTGGCAGCCATTTGGCGGGGAGACATATCTGGCGGCATCCAATTTGGGTAGGCTGCCCCGGGCGTGAGCAATGTTTCCCAAAAAGCTGTGGTGCCGGTCCAGGCGTTGAAAGGTGCGGTGGCTAAATCAAGCGCAACAAAGGTGATATATCCTTCGCCGAATTTGATCTCTTGCACAAGGGGAAGCCCGTCTTGTTCAGCCAGCGTTCGTCCTTGCAAGGTTTCACTGGTAGCAGCCACAAACGGGCCAGGGACACGCACCGGGATTGTATTTGCAAAAGATGCAAGGGCATCGAGATTTTCCAACTCGTTTAAATCATTAATGGGCATCGGGAGATAATTATGCGGTATTCCGGAAGTGGTGCGCAAAGCACCTGAACCCCCGCCAATAATTAAACGCCCACCTCGCTGAACCCAGCTGATTAAAGCACTCATTTGATCGGGAGTCAGATCGCTGGTGTCAACATCATTCACGATCAAGCCGTCTAAGGAGTTTAGAGCCTCTGATCGATCGGGGAGCTCGTCTAGCGAAACATCCACGGGTAAAGGTAGACGGCCACTGGGTAATTGGATTCCGGGAACCAGTGATAATGCTCCCCTCTGGTTGGCTGCTACCCCGATGATATAGTTGATATTTGGTTGGGGGTGCAAAATTGTAGTTTTGGATAGGATGTCTTTACCATCGGAAACCAATTCAACTTTTATTTCATGGGTAAAATTGTTGGGAAGAACATAAACTGGAATACGTTTATGCGCTCCAGAAGGAAGTGATATCGGTAAAGCAAAAGTAGTCTGTTCGAAATCGCGTACTACTTTTACTTGAACTTCCCCTTCTAAATCTCGCCCGTCATTTTCCAATATCACCCAAACTGGTAACCACTCACCATATTTGAAATATCCCTGAAAGGCGGGGGTGACTGACATTGTGATGTTCTTTGGTGATTCCTGAGCTTTTGCTGAGGTGGCTGCCATACCTAAAAGAATAATCAAGAACACCAGCAGCAGCTTAATTCTAGAAGTTGATTTTTCCATCCAAAAGCCTCCTACAGGCTACCTTTTACATTAACAAAAGTGACGCTATCATACTCACTTTCGTTCCGATTTACAAGCGGATGCCTGGTGCAAAAACATATGAGGTGTAGTCTGGAAATTTTTATGCGCTAATCAATAACAAGAAATCTCAAAAATCCTCCTTTTTAGTGGAAAATAATTTCAATATCCAGCTATAATTATCACGAACCAATATTCGGAGGCTAAATATGGCAACCCCTACATCCATCCAAACCAGACAATCTAAATTGATTGAAAAGATCCAGCAAAACCAGCTTCACGCGATGGTCGTCAATCCCGGACCCAGCCTGCATTATTTAACGGGCCTGCATTTTCATTTAAGTGAACGGCCGGTGGTGATGATATTTTCTCTACATCAACCTCCCGCAATTGTTTTGCCAAAATTGGAGGCGGCCAAATTAGGAGCCGTAAATTATCCACTCCAAAGTTTCACCTATGGAGAAGACCCCATAAAATGGGTGAACTCATTCACCCAAGCACTGAAAGCCTCAGGGCTGAAAAACAGCAAAATTGGTGTTGAATCTCGATCTCTGCCGCGTGCTGGAATTGGATCTTTTGAAACAGGCAGAACCTGGCTCCGAGTTTATTGCCGCTGATCAAGCAATTTCTGCATTACGGATTTTCAAAGATGAGGTTGAAATTGCCACCATGCAAAAAGCTGCCGATATCGCTCAAGCGGCACTCAGCGCGACACTCCCAAAAATCAAAATTGGTGTGAATGAAAAAGAAATCGCGGCCGAACTTACGATGCAATTGATGCGGCAGGGCTCTGATCCGAGGTTACCATTTTTCCCCATCGTTTCGGGTGGACCCAATAGTGCAAATCCACATGCCTCGCCATCTGATCGGAAATTAGCCGCGGGTGACCTGCTGGTGATCGATTATGGTGCCAATGTCGGCGGTTACTTTTCCGATATCACGCGCACTTTTGCGATTGGTGAAGTAGATGCAGAATATAAGAAAATTGCTGAAATTGTGTTGGCTTCGAATCAAGCTGGGCACGCGGCCGCCGGACCTGGAGTGCCCGCCAGTATAGTGGATCAGGCTTCCCGGAATGTGATAGAAGCAGCTGGTTACAGCGAATACTTTTTCCACCGCACAGGACACGGACTCGGACTTGAAGGGCACGAAGAGCCGTATATTCGAGGTGACAGTAAGGCACTCTTGGAGCCTGGAATGACCTTTACCATCGAGCCTGGGATTTATCTCCCCGAACGGAACGGTGTGCGCATCGAGGATGACGTTTATATCACTAAAAATGGTTGCCAGAGTTTTACAGATTTACCTCGAGAATTGATCACGTTGGGATGATGCGAAAAGTCATTATAAATTATTTGGAGGAATAATGGAAACCTTTATGGAGGGGAGTATCCCCATAATATTATATTTGCAAACGCTCGGTGAAGGCTTTGCTTCAGTTATGAAGATTTTTACCTTCATGGGATACGAAAATTTTTACCTGATTTTATTCCCCATCCTATATTGGTGGATGGATGAAAAATTGGGTTTTCGTGCAGGGATCATATTATTGTTAAGTGGAACCATCAACACCTATTTCAAGTGGATTTTCCATTTACCCCGTCCATATTGGGTGAGCAAGGAAGTAACCGCTGGCGCTCCAGAGACATCCTTTGGCGCTCCTTCTGGTCACGCCCAAAATGCAGTGGCTGTTTGGGGGCTGATTGCCGCCACCCTGAAGAAACCGTGGGTTTGGGCAGTTGCTATATTTTTGATGTTTATGATTGGGGTTTCACGCCTGGTATTAGGAGTTCACTTCCTCTTGGATGTGCTGCTGGGATGGTTAATTGGTGCGGTTCTGTTATGGATATTTTTAGTAGTAGAGAAACCATTTGAGAAATGGGCCGCCCAAAAATCTTTAGGAAGCAAAATTTTGATTGCCTTACTCGCATCATTGGGGTTGATCTTAATCGGCGTCTTGATAAAGTCCGCCTTCCAAACCTGGGAACTCCCTGGTTTATGGGTTGAAAATGCAAACTTAGCCGCTCCAGATGATCTCATCAATCCATTATCACTTTCAGGCATAATCTCGAATGCGGCGGTTCTATTTGGGTTGGGTGCTGGCTATGTAATTATGAATGCTCAAGGCGGCTTTAGCCCGCAAGGTACGGTCGTGCAACAATTACTGAAATATGTTATTGGCATCGTTGGTGTGGTGGCGATATGGATGGGATTAGATTTCATTTTCCCAGAAGGGGAGACGGTTGTCGCCTTTATTTTCCGGTATATTCGCTATGGATTGGCGGGATTTTGGATTTCTTTGGGAGCACCGTGGATTTTTGTACGAGTGAAATTAGCGGAAACTGCTAAAAAGTAGAGAAAATTTTGACCCAAGATTCCCATCTAAACTTTCAAGTTTGAAGTTCCTAATGGGAATCAAAAAGACCCCAGATGTATCAAATTATCCTGGGGCCTTTTTTCTGTCCTAATGAGAATTTTATTCCTCTTCTGCTTTTTCTCGTGCTGCAGCGTCGATGATTTCCTGAGTTAAGTGAGATGGAACTTGTTCGTAGTGAGAGAATTCCATCGTAAATACGCCACGCCCACCTGTCATTGAGCGCAAATCTGTGGTGTACCTTTGGACTTCGGCCAGGGGAACTTTTGCGGTGACCACGGAACGGCCTTTTTGAGTGTCCATGCCTTGCACACGGGCACGTCGGGTGTTCATATCGCCCAGAATATCACCCATATTGGATTCGGGTACGACCACGCGCATATCCATAATGGGTTCCAGGAGAACGGGGCCAGCTTGACGGAAGGCTAACCGAAAACATTCTCGAGCTGCAATTTCAAAGGCTACAGGCTTAGAATCAACCGGGTGTTCTTTGCCGTCAAAAACCGAGATTTTGATATTGTGTACCGGATATCCGGCAATAACGCCTTCTTTCATTACATTTTTGGACCCCTTCTCGATGGCAGGGCGGTAGTTCTGGGAAATCGAGCCGCCAAATACATCCCAAGAAAATTCGTAATCTTCTTCTTCAGCTGGGGAAAGTGTCATATGCACTTCACCAAACTGACCAGCACCGCCACTTTGTTTCTTATGGCGATATTGTGCGGTGCCCGATTTTGTGATGGTTTCCTGATAAGGCACCTTGGGAGGGTGTAAATCTAAGCTAGTTTGAAATTTGGCTTCAGCCTTCCGGATGGCAACATCAATATGTTGATCGCCCATGCCCTGTAAAATTGTTTGTCTGGTTGCAGGAACCTGTTCCCAGGAAAGGGTCATATCCTCTTCGCAAAGACGGGTCAGAGTAGGGCTTAATTTGGCCAAATCACTCTGAGTTTTAGGGCTGATTGCAATTCTAAAGAGAGCTTTAGGGTATTCCGGGACGCCTAAGGTAAGCGGGTGGCCTTTATCACAGAAGGTATGCCCTGTGGAGGTCGCGTTCAACTTCGGCACCGAGGCAATATCACCCGCGTGGATTACCTTGACCCCAATTTGCTCTTTGCCTCGCATGATTGAAACATTACCAAATCGCTCTTCGGTATCAGCATTCTGATTCCAAACTCGGCTGTCTGAATTTACAGCACCGGAGTAAACTCGGAAGTAGGTGATTTTGCCTACGAACGGATCAGCAGTGGTCTTCCAAACATAAGCAGCTAACGGACCGCTATCGATGGCAGTGAGTTCTTCATCGCCACCGGCACCCTGAGCAGTGACTGTAGGAATTTGATCTGGGGAAGGCATCAACCCGACAATGGCGTCCAATAATGGTGCAAGGCCAATTTCATTGGTGCTTGAAGTTATGAGAACCGGAATTGATGAGCCAGCTAAGACAGCAGATTTTAAACCACTGATAATTTCAGAGGGTGAAAGTTCTTCGCCATCGAGATATTTCATCAGGAGTTCGTCGTCGCCCTCCGCCGCAGATTCAATGAGCTCCATGCGGGCTTCTTCAGCCGCATCAGCAAATTCCGCAGGGATATCAGCGCCTGTTTTGCCTCCACCAGCATATGCCTTCATGCTGAGCAAATCGATTACGCCTTGAAAATCTTCTTTTTCACCCCAAGGGAGTTGTAGGGGTAACAAACGCGCTTCCGAAATCTCTTGTACAGAAGCTAAAGCTTTCTGAAAATCAGCGTTGTCGCGGTCCATCTTGTTGATGACTAAGAAACGGGACAAACCAAATTCTTCAGCATAGTTCATTCCAATTTCAGTGCCGACTTCGGCTCCAGCAACTGCATCAACGACCACGATTGCCCCGTCGGCCACACGAATGGCTGAAATTACTTCACCGACAAAATCGGTGTAGCCAGGAGTATCTAAAAAGTTGATTTTATGGTTTTTAAATTCAATTGGGATAACAGATGTTGAGAGTGAAATCCCTCGGCGAATCTCTTCATCCTCGAAATCAGAGGTGGTCGATCCATCCTCGATACGGCCTAGTCGAGTGGTCTCTCCGGTAAAGTGGAGCATAGCCTCTGCAAGCATGGTTTTTCCTGCACTGCTATGAGAAACGAGTGCAATATTTCGGATAAACTGGGTGGTATATTCTTTCATTGACAGGGGACCTTCCTATAAGAAAAATTATTCATCAACGCAACTTAATGATTCTACGGCAAGTCGCATTTCTTGTCAAAGCGCACAGCCCCCCAATTATAGGTTAAAATCAAGAAAATGGTATTTTGATATGAATATTTTGCGTAAACTTCTTTTCAATTATTGGTACTTTCGAAAGCCACCCTGGGATACGAACCAAACCCCGCCAGAAGTTCTGAAATTTATTGAACAACATTCACCTGGTCTTGCACTTGATTTAGGTTGTGGCACAGGTACAAATGCCATCACCCTGGCTCAAAATGGATGGCGGGTTGTGGGCGTTGATTTTGTTGGCAGGGCAATTCGCAAAGCAAAGAAAAAAGCTCAAAAAGCCCATGTGAAGGTTGACTTCCGCGTAGGGGATGTGACCGATCTTGCAAATATCAACGTGAAGTTTGATTTAATCCTTGACATCGGCTGTTATCATAATCTTTCGGTCTCTGAGATGGAAGATTACCGCATGAATATAAACCGTCTGTTGAAACCTGGAGGAGAGTTATTATTGTACGCTTTTTTTAGAGATGGGGATTCGACAACTGGATCTGGAATGGTTGAAACCGATCTCGCAGCTTTCTCACCCCCTTTAATTTTTCTTTCCCGAGCTGATGGACTGGAACGAAGTTCGCGCCCATCGGTTTGGTTAAGACTACAAAAAGGGAGAAATTTAACGATGAAATTTCTCTTTTTGTTTCTTGACGGGGTCGGCTTGGGAACAGACGATGCTGAAACCAATCCTTTTGCCAGAGTTGATATGCCAAACTTAAAATCCATTCTAAACGGGCAGCGCTTGTTTCAAAATAGGCAGGGAAATTTTACAACCTCACGATCCAGTTTTCTCCCGCTCGATGCCTGTCTGGGCGTAGAAGGGCGGCCTCAATCTGCCAGTGGACAAGCAACGCTGTTGACAGGAGAAAATGTCCCTGCATTGCTTGGTCAGCATTATGGGCCTAAGCCAAATGAAAAAATCAGAAAACTTCTCAAAAATGGAAATTTATTCACCACACTAAAGCAATCTGGGTATCAAGCTTGTTTGTTGAATGCTTTTCCGGAAGGATACTTTGAAGCAATCGATTCGGGTCGCCGATTACCAGGTGCGGTGGCTATGGCTGCCAGAGAAGCAGGCATCCCTTTGAAGACGACAGCTGATTTATATAATGGTGATGCAATTTCTGCCGATTTCACGGCTCAAGGCTGGCGCAGACACCTTGATTATGAAGATACGCCGGTTTTGACACCAGAACAAGCAGGTTCTCGTCTTACGCAGCTTGCGTACAAATATGATTTTACTTTTTTCGAATACTGGTTAAGTGATTATGCGGGACACAAAAGGAATATGCAAGCCGCTCAAGATTTATTGGCAACCTTTGATCGGGTTTTAGGCGGATTGCTTTCTACCTGGGATGATGAGCAGGGTTTGATATTAATTACTTCTGATCACGGAAATCTGGAAGATTTGACGGTCCGCAACCACACCCGAAATCCGGTACCAGCCATCCTGATCGGAGCACCTGCTCACCGCCAGAAATTTGCGCACAATCTAAATAATTTAGCCGATATTTATCCAGCAATTTTGAACTTCTTCGAACAATCCAAAGGAGGAACCATTGCCTAAAGTCGCGATTGTTACCGATAGTGTTGCCACAATCCCAAGAGCAATTTCAGAAGAACTCAATATTTATTGGGCCGCATTTTATATTCATCGAGGTAAAGAGATTTTTCGTGATTTAGTCACTTTGGATTGTGACAGTTTTTACACCTGGCTCCCGCACGCCGAAGAGTTGCCCACGACTGCCAATCCGAGTTCAGCGGATTATGAAAAAATTTACAAATCGCTGGCCGAGGAGGGAGTGAATGAAATTGTCAGCATTCATATCACTTCAAAAGGCAGCGGAGCTTATCAAGCGGCCAAAATTGCCAAAGAAACTATTTTAAAGCGTTTACCCGAGCTAAAAATTGAAGTGGTCGATTCTCTGAATGTATCGATGTGCCAGGGTTGGATGGTTATCGAAGCAGCCCGGTCTGCGTTAGCAGGTGCAACCTTTCACGAGGTGGTCGACAAAGTCAAGTCGATGATCCCGATCACTCAAATGCTGCAAACTGCTGACACACTGAGATATCTTCACATGGGTGGTCGAATTGGTAAAGCCAAACACCTTATGGGGAGTTTGCTCAATATCAAACCGATCATCAGTATGAAAGATGGGGAAATCGTTCCTTTGGGGCAAGCCCGAAGCCGGAAAAAAGTGTATCAACTGATGGTCAGAAAAATTGAAGATACAGTTGGCAGCACAGGCAAAATCAAAGTTGCCTATGTCCATGCCGCCGCGTTGAAAGAGGTGGAGAACTTAAGAGTTATGGTTGAGGATCGTCTATTTGTGACCGAATCTTTGATTGCAGAGTTGCCACCCGCCTTGGGGGTGCATACGGGTCCTGGAACTACCGGGTTGTGTTATTTCCCTGTATTGGATTGATTGAATAAATTAGCCCCGGATCAGTTCCGGGGCTAATTTTTATCCCAAATATTCTCGCAATTTTCGGCGCACGGCCGGATGCCTCAGGCGGCTGAGGGCTTGGGCTTCAATTTGCCGTACGCGTTCTCGAGTAACACCCATTTTACGACCTACTTCCTCGAGGGTATAAGCTTGTCCATCCATAAGACCATATCGTAACTGAAGGATGCGCACCTCCCGGGGAGGCAATCCATCTAAAACGCCAAGAAGATGTTCCCGAAGTAAATTATAGGTGGCTGTGTCATCAGGAGCAGGTATTTCTTCATCTTGGATAAAATCTCCGAGGACTGAATCCTCCTCGTCATCGGTGGGAGTCTCCAAGGAGAGAGGCCGACGGGCTACCTGCATCATATTCTCTACTTTTTGGGGAGAAACTTCGAGGGCCTCAGCTAATTCCTCGATGCCTGGGTCACGTCCCAGCCGTTGCGTTAGTTGGTGCTGGGTTCGGAGCAGTTTGTTGATCTGGTCTCCCATGTGAACAGGTACGCGAATGGTGCGACCCTGATCTGCAATGGCGCGGGTGACTGCTTGGCGGATCCACCAAGTAGCGTAGGTGCTGAATTTGTGTCCACGGCGGTAATCAAATTTCTTGGCAGCTCGTATCAACCCAATATTGCCTTCTTGGATGAGATCTAAGAAAGGAACACCACGCCCCATATATTTTTTAGCGACGCTTATGACTAAGCGAGAGTTGGCGGTAATTAAATGCTCTCGTGCAGCCCAACCATCACGAACAAAATGCTGTAACTCCATCCGTCGATGAGGTGCGACATTACCCCGAGCCAACTCTTCTCGTGCTAATCGCCCCTGTTCAATCCGCTGGGCAAGATCAACCTCTTCTTCCGCAGTGAGTAAAGGAACTCGTCCAACCTCTTTCAAATACAAACCAATGGTATCGTCGGTATCGATATTTGCAAGGTAGTTTTCATTTTTATCGAGGTCAGGAATCTCATCGTCCTCAGATTCATCATCAGATGTGTCAATTTCATTATCCGATGGCTCTCCAATTTTAACTTCATCAATATATGGGATACCTGCACTGATCAGAGCAGCGAAGGCTGATTCTAGTTGATCTACATCTTGTTCGGCTTCGGGAAAAACGCTCAATATATCGTCAATCGTAACAAAACTTTTTTTACGTCCGATTTTGAGCAATCGAGAAATTTCAGATAAATCTTCACCATGATTTTCAAGTGGGTTGGCATCAATCTTTTCAATAGCGCTTAGAAGCGATTCATCAATCATATATTCTCCGGAAATTGTGATTTCTGGTATTTGGTGAAATGTTTGTGGAAAGTGATAATTGCATTAAATACAAAACTCATGACTTAAGGCTCTATATTCAAACTCCCTTACACTTAGTTACCAGGATACACTTTTTTTTGATCAAAATCAAGTCTTATTTCAATTTTGTTACGATAATGCAATGTTTTATACTAAACCAGCAATGCAGCCCAACTTTTTTACGTTAAGAAAAAAGTTCAAAACCTCTGAGAATATACAAAACTTAACCGACAAAGTCAAGTTTTTACTCCAATTCTCATTTATTTTTTAATTTCCAATTGCTTGCTGATTTTTGTACCCTCTGGAATAAAGAAAAATTGCCCACAACACTTGAACCATCTGATAGAATAGGGCATACTAAGGAAGGAATTTACATATTGCTTCAAGGCTTTGACACTTGCCAAAGCTACTATGATTAGGCAACCAATTTTCTCTTATCACCGGCGAGGATAACTCAATGGCAAACGTACCATTAAGATCATATATCAACGAAATCGAAACAATCATCGAGCAGAAACAAACCGAAGAAGCGATTGCCCATTGCCGACACATTTTAAGTATTTATCCAAAAAATATTAATACCTATCGGATGTTGGGTAAGGCTTACCTTGAGAGTCAGCGTTACAGTAATGCTGCTGATATTTTTCAAAGAGTACTCTCAGCCATCCCTGATGATTTTGTCAGCCATGTCGGTATGAGCATCATACGAGAGGATGAAAGCGATTTAGATGCAGCTATCTGGCATATGGAACGCGCTTTCGAAGGACAACCGTACAATGCTGCCATTCAGGGAGAACTTCGGCGATTGTTTGGCCTACGTGATGGAATGGAGCCTCCTAAGGTTCACTTGACGCGGGGTGCTTTAGCTCGAATGTATGTGAAGGGCGACCTCCACCAACAAGCTATCGCTGAATTGCGTTCTGCAATCGCAGAAGATCCCCACCGTTTTGATCTACAAGTTTCCCTGGCTCAAATGTACGCTCGAAGTGGACAAGATGCTAAAGCGATAGATATTTGTGGCACTATTATTAATAAGTTACCCTACTGTGTAGAAGCTAATACTATCCTTGCGCAACTTCTTGAAACGACAGATCGAGCGGAAGAAGCCAAAGCCTTTAAGCAGCGTATTCAAGAGCTTAACCCGTATTATGCCTATATAGGACCAAATTCTCCTTCCGTTGACCGAGTTCCTGCTCAAGCTATTCTTATCGAACAATTGGTATGGGATGGAGGACCTGCAATCGCCACCACAGACCAACCGGAATGGGCAGCATCGGTTGGTGTTACATTGGGAGATTCCAGAACAATTGAAGAGGATTTACCAGATTGGATGGCGGATACACCCGATGAAGATGCCTCATCTGAAACTTTGAGTGAGGAAACAGAAACCGAAGATATCCCTGATTTTATGCAAGAAGCTGGCTGGGGGCCCTCTTCAGGTACTGTCGATGAGAGTAAATCTGCCTTTGATCTTGACGATGACGAGATTGCACTCGAGACCTCAGAAGCTGTAGTTGGTGATATTCCCGATTGGTTACAGGGGATGGCACCTCCGGATGAGGACGAAGGCTCAGATGATGACACCAATGCCCTTGATGAGATACTCCCTCCTGAAGGTGATACATCGCCTAGATGGCTCGAAGATAATGATTTCGAGAGCGATGATAGTGGCCTCCCAGATTGGCTTGCACCAGCAGCTGGAACCGCTGCTGGTATAGCTGGAGCCATTGCGCCTTCATCTTCAGAAGAAGATGATGAAACCATTGAACCAGAAGGTTTACCCGCCGTTGTGGATGTCCCTGATTGGTTGCAAGATTTAGATGGAGGAGAAGCATCGGAGAGTGTTGAGATTGAAGAAACTGAGCTCCCGGATTGGTTGGATGGATCAGTTGAGGAAGATAGTGCCTTGTCCGAACTTGGCACCAATTCTGATGAAGTCGAAGGAACTGATTGGTTCCAAGAAGTTAGTGAAGATGATAAAACGCCTGTTGACCTTACCGAATCCGACGATGATATTCCAGATTGGTTGACCTCGGTGGCTGGAACTACTGCGGATTCGCTTCTTTCATCAGATGACGAAAATATTGAACCGATCGTCGTAGAAGAAAGTGGAGTAACCAAATGGTTAAACGAAATGAGTCAGGAAACTGAATCTGCGTCAAGTCTAGCCTCTGAGGTTGAATCATCTGAAGGTGATGATGAGATCCCAGATTGGCTGCAAGAAAAAGATGCTGCAGAAGATACTCCAGAACTCTTCGCTGAAATCGAGGCTGAGGAAACAGAAATTCCTGATTGGCTTGAAGAATCTGTTATAGCTGCTGAAGCTGAGCCCCGCGAAACTGATGCTGAAATCCCAGATTGGCTAGCACCAGCCGCCGGAGCTGCTGCTGCGGCCTCGCTTTTATCGTCAGACGATGAACCATTGGATTCAGATGCGGCTGAAGAGGATGAACTCCCCGATTGGCTGCAAGAAGTCACAGATGAAGAAGACACCGGACTTGAACCGATAGCTGAACTCGAACTCGATACTGTAGAAGATATTCCCTTACCAGCCGTAGAAATCGAGGCCGAGGAAGCAGAAGCCCCGGATTGGCTTAAAGAAACTGATTTAGCTGATGAAGCAATATCCCCCGAGGCTGACGACGAGGTCTTGGATTGGTTAGCACCTGCAGCGGGCGTCGCTACGGCTGCATCGCTTTTATCGTCAGATGATGATAAAGCAAACTCAGATGTGGTCGAGGATACAGAACTCCCGGATTGGCTGGAAGAATCTGTCGTAATTGGTGAAGCTGATGCCCAGGAAGATATTTTAGATCCCACCGTGGATACGGAGGCCGAGGAAACCGAACTTCCTGATTGGCTGCAAGAAGTGGCAGGTGAAGAAGACACCGAACTTGAACCGATAGCTGAACTCGAGCCGGAGGCTGAAGATGTTGCCCCAGAGTTTGTTGCTGAAATCGAGACTGAGGAAACTGAACTCCCGGATTGGCTGGAAGAATCTGCAGTATTAGATGAAACTGATATCGAAGAAGAAATTGTAGAACCCACTGCGGAAATTGAGGTCGAAGAAACTGAACTCCCGGATTGGCTGCAAGAAGTGGCAGATGAAGAAGACACTGGACTGGAACCGATAGCTGAAATCGAGCCGGAGGCTGAAGACGTTGCCCAAGAGTCTGTTGCTGAAATCGAGACTGAGGAAACTGAACTCCCGGATTGGCTGCAAGAAGTGGCTGATGAAGAAGACACTGGACTGGAACCGATAGCTGAACTCGAGCCGGAGGCTGAAGACGTTGCCCAAGAGTCTGTTGCTGAAATCGAGACTGAGGAAACTGAACCCCCGGATTGGCTGGAAGAAGTGGCTGATGAAGAAGACACTGGACTTGAACCGGTAGCTGAACTCGAGCCGGAGACTGAAGAAGATACTCCAGAACCCACCGCAGAAATCGAGATTGAGGAAACTGAACCCCCGGATTGGCTGGAAGAAGTGGCAGATGAAGAATACACCGGACTTGAACTGATTGCTGAACTCGAATCGGCTCCTGAAGAAGATACTTCAGAACCAGCTGCTGAAATCGAGACTGAGGGAACCGAACTCCCTGATTGGCTGCAAGGAGCAGTAGAGCGTGATACACCAGAGGTGGATGGTGATGCAGAATCCACGGATATCAAGGGGTCAGATATACCTGACTGGCTTCAGGGTGCAATTCATGATCAGGTTGCCGACTCAACTGTAGAAAACGAGTCCTTAATAGCGGATATGTCAGATGTGCCTCAAGATATAGTAGAGGCTAAGTCGCCCGAACCCCAAGTTGAAACGGATGATGATCAACTGGTTGATACTTTGAAAACTGCTGCAACTGTTGGAGTAATTGCTGCTGGTATTGCCGTTGTAGTTGATGACGATGTTGATTCCCCAACTGAGGATTCTTCCGCAGACTCTGGGGATGGTATCTTTTCTGAAGAAATGGAGTTGGCGGGTGATTCTGACGAAGCGGAGGCTGCTATGGCCTGGCTTGAAAACTTGGCATCTCAGGGAGATATTTCAGATGATGAATTACTTACCAGCCTGGATGATCATAGCGAAACTTCGCCAGATTTGATTGCCGCCGAAGAAGCAACAAATGTTCTTGTCATAGAGGACCAAGAAATTACAGAAACGGTTTCGACCCAAGATGGCGAGGATCAATTGGAAGCCCTAGCAGATGAGGTCACAACTGATGATTTGCCTGATTGGCTGCAAGATATTCCAGATGAAAAATCACTTTCAACCTCTGAGTTAGATGAAATTGAGATTGAAGAAGAAAAAATCCCCGAATGGTTACAGGATATTGGGGATGAAGTACCAACCATTGCAGGAGAATCTGAGATTAAATCAGAAGAAGTCTCTGGAATTAGAAAGTGAAGATATTCCTGACTGGCTTAACGATATTGCTGAGGAGAAGGTTATTGAGGAAAGTAAAGGACCAGAATCCGCGATATCAGAATTTCCTGATTTTGAAGATGCTGATGCGGCTTTAGCATGGATGGAGAGTTTGGCTGTAAAACAAGGCGTTTCAGAAGATGAACTTCTCACCAGTCCCGAGGAACGAACCGAGTCTCCCCCAACTTGGGTTCAGGAAATATCCTCTACTGAAGCCGAATCAGCCACAGAAATTGAAACGCCATTCGTAGAGGAAATTCTGGATGAAGGCGAAATGGATGAGATCCCTGATTGGCTCTCTGAGCCGATCCAGATGGATGATACCGAAACTCCTTCTGGAATTTTAGAGGAAGAAGCTCCAGTTTTAGACTTGCCCGAAATTGAACAAGAGAATGCCATCATCGAAGCCGAAGAATCAGAAATTGAAGTCACTGAAACGTTAGATAGCGTCTCAGATACAGAATTTGGCGGCATAGAAAAGATATCCATAGGTGAAGACATCGTTGCCCCAGATTTTGACGATGCAGACGCAGCGATGGCTTGGCTAGAGGGTTTAGCAGCGAAGCAAGGGGTTTCTGAGGATGAGTTGCTCACCAGGCCCGAGGAGCGCAGCGAAACACCCCCCGAATGGGTTCAAGATACGATCAAACAGGAGACAACCGAATTTATATCTGAAGAACCTGTTGTTGAAATTGAAGAAGAAATACCCTCCGATGTTGCGGATATCCCTGGATGGATTTTGGAACCGCAGGAACCTGAAAAGCCAGCGCCCGGAGCAAAAACTGCCACCTCTGATATTGAGAGAGTTGAGCTTCCTTCGATTCAAGACGAGCAGTCGCCTTTGGAAGAAACACTTCCGGAAGAAGTGGATATTCCGGATTGGATTTTGGATACGCCTGAAACCGAAGATCTGACCGTTGAACCAGAAGAAGATTTAGATATTCTGGATGAATTGCATGAAACCGTGGAAGTATCTACTTCGGAATTCGACGAGGCGTTGACTGAAGATGCAGGAGCGGTCCCTGATTTCGAGGATGCCGATGCTGCAATGGCCTGGCTTGAGAGTTTGGCTGCCAAACAAGGTGTCTCAGAAGACGAGTTATTAACCAGCCCCGAAGAGCGCTCAGAAACACCCCCAAGTTGGGTGCAAGATGCTGTCGAGGCAGAAAAAATCCCTGAAGAAGCGGATGAAACTGAAACCGAGGACGTTTCACTCGAGGCAGAGAATCTCAGCGATTGGATCGCTAAAGTTCCCGATCCAATTGATTCTGATGAAAAGTTGGCAGCCACAGGAGTTATAGATTCATCCAGTGAAATTAGCGACACATCGACTGAGGCAGCAGATGCGGAAATTGATTTTGATGACCCTGACGCCGCCATGGCATGGCTTGAAAGCCTGGCTGCCAAACAGGGTGTTTCCGAAGAAGAATTGCTCACCAGCCCCGATGAGCGCTCAGAAACACCCCCAAGTTGGGTGCAAGATGCTGTCGAGACAGAAAATAAAGAAATCGATGAGATACCTGGTCTGGAAGCTGAGACGCAAACGGAGGTTCCTGCTCCCCCTGAATCACAAATCTCAGAACCTATTGCTGATGAAGCCCAAATTCCGTTAGTCGATGAAGGAGCCACATTAGCACCCCCTTCTTGGATTTCCGGCGGAGAGATCCCAGAAGATGAAGATTTTTCCTGGATTCAATCAGCAGTATCTGAGGAGGCGGATCAGTTGTTAGATCTCAACCAGGCCTCACTCATCCAACTCGAGCGTTTGCCAGGAGTCGGTTTCCGGCGAGCCCAGAGTATTACTGCCTATCGCGATGAACATGGCAACTTCACAAGTTTTGATGATTTGCGTTATGTGCCCGGGATGGATAGTGACACATTGAACTTATTGAAGGCTCGTGCATATATTGAAACACCTGAGATTGGTCCCCAAGCTGAGTTCTTAGAAGAACCCGTTCTTTTTGAATCTCAAGAAGCTGATGATGCTGCGCATGAACAACAAATAGCTGCTCAATCGAAATTGAATCAAGGTGAAATTAGCGAGGCTATGGCTGCTTATGGCGAACTAATTCAGAATGGTCAACGGCTAGAAGGGATTATCGAGGATTTGAAATTTGCAACAGAAAAATTCCCCGAAGATTTAACATTGTGCAAACCTTGGGGGATGCTTACATGCAGTCAAATCAGTTAGAAGAAGCCTTGGATGCGTACACAAAGGCAGAAGGGTTATTGAAGTAGTTCATTTGTGATTTTTTGAGATAACTAACATGCATGGTGCGTATTTCGAAATGCGCACCATGCTCCATAAATCAATAAATAAATAAAATAACATATTCGTAAATTATTTTATAGGGGGTGGAATAATTTACGGAAAGATACAAAAAAATTCTGGAGGATATTGTGGAGAAAACTTTTGTGATTGTCAAACCGGATGGTGTGCAGCGGGGATTAATTGGTGAGGTAATTGCTCGTTTAGAACGTCGTGGGCTTAAATTGGTTGGCGCAAAATTTATGCAGGTCAGGTTGGAATTGGCAGAAACCCATTATGGAATTCACAAGGAAAAACCCTTTTATGGCAGCTTAATTGAATATATAACTTCAGCCCCCGTGATGGCCATGGTCTGGCAAGGTAATAATGCGGTCTCAGCTGTGCGCCAAACCATGGGAGCTACAAACCCTACTGAAGCTGCTCCAGGCTCTGTCCGTCACGATTTTGGTTTAGATATCGGCCGCAACATCACGCATGCTTCCGACAGCCCAGAAAATGGTAAGAAAGAAACCGCGCTGTGGTTCAAACCAGAAGAGTTGGTGGAATGGGAGCGCGCCACAGATGCCTGGATTTACGAATAATGATTGCCAATTAAGGAAAAACGGGTTATTGATTTCAGTCAATAACCTGTTTTTTTGTTTCCTGGGTGCTAATTATTTCCCTTGTTTTTTCTGTAATTTTGCCCAAGAATCGCGTAAGGTAACTGTGCGATTGAATACTAAAGCACCAACATCAAAATCTGTGTCTACATTGAAATAACCCAGTCGCTCAAACTGGAAACGGTCACCAGGTTTCGCAATCTCCAGACTGGGTTCTAATTTACAATCCGTAAGTACACTGCGTGAATTTGGATTAATGAAATCTGTAAAATCTTCATCATCACCATGATCCAACGGGTTTTCCCTGATGAAGAGACGATCATATAAACGGACTTCAGCATTGAAAGCATGAGCTGCTGAGACCCAATGAAGTGTCCCTCGAACCTTGCGTCCGTCCGGGGCGTAACCGCCTTTTGTGTCAGGATCATAAGTACAATGTATTTCTACGAATTTTGCCATTTCCATCTTTGATCACTTCTTCACATCGAATGAAATATCCGTAACGCAGACGCACTTCACGCCCAGGAGCCAGGCGGAAGAACTTACGAGGGGGATCTTCCATAAAATCATCTTGTTCGATATAAATTTCTCGTGAGAATGGCACTATTACGTGTTCCAGCCTCGGGATCTTCGGGATTATTGATTGCTTCCAACTCTTCAATTTGGTCTTCAGGATAATTGGTGATCACAACCTTTAAAGGGTTCAGCACACCCATCACTCGGGGAGCACGTTTGTTCAAATCCTGGCGAATGGTGTACTCCAAAAGTGCCATATCGGCGAGGCTCTCGTTTTTTGCAACGCCAACTGCATCAATAAAAGATGCGGATGGCCTCTGGGGTATATGCCGCGCCGCCGCAAACCAGACAGTGTCGGCATCCGGGGATCATCCCAACTGTTAACAAACCCTTCATTGACAAGCCGAATTAAACGGCGCTTGCTCAAAACCGTATAACTCAAGATTTAAGTCGGGCAAACTCGATCTGTCGGGGATTGTAAATTCCTAATTCTTCCAAGAACCACTCATAAAGCGGGCGGTGAATTTCATATGCGATATCGCATAAAGAATGGGTGATCCCTTCAATCGAATCTGATTGTCCGTGAGCATAATCATACATCGGATAAATACACCATTTATTGCCCGTACGATGGTGTTCAGTATGCAAAATGCGGTACATTACTGGGTCCCGTAACATGAGATTGGGGGAACCCATATCAATCTTCGCCCGTAGTACCCGTGCCCCTTCGGGAAACTCACCATTTTTCATTCGTCCAAAAAGATCCAGATTTTCTTCGATGCTGCGGTCTCGGTAAGGGCTGTTTTTACCAGGTTCGATTAGAGTGCCGCGATATTCCCGGATCTCATCTGCGCTCAAGTCATCTACATAAGCCTTGCCCTTTTTGATCAATTCTACAGCCCACTGGTAAAGCTGGTCAAAATAATCCGAAGCGTAGAAAAGGCGATCTTCCCAATCAAATCCCAGCCAGTGGATATCTTCGATTTGAGCATCCACATATTCTGTTTCTTCTTTGGTGGGGTTGGTATCATCAAAACGAAGATTGTATTTGCCATCATAATCTTCAGCAATTCCATAATCAATGATGATGGCTTTGGCATGGCCGATGTGCAAGTAGCCATTTGGTTCTGGTGGGAAGCGCGTATGCACCCGATCAAAACGGCCCGAAGCCAAATCTTCTTCGATTGCCTCCCGGATAAAATCTTTGGGTTTTGTTTCTGAATCTGTCATTTCTATTTTCCTCTTTACCAATGTTTTCTGATCCGCCAAAAGCCTGACCATCGCAGAATTTTAACACATTCCTTCATTGTTAGATTGTGCATTCGAATGGATATTTCAAAGTTTTTAATTTGTGGACTGATATAAAGAGCATTGGTTGGCTTCAAAAATCGTAATAAATTCAGGCATAATATAAAATTACGCTAAAAAGAATCGCAATTACTCTTGCCGATTCGTAAAAGATCGTCTATCCTTGATAATTGTTGGCGATCATGGCAATTTGCCATCCACTTTTCCAAACGAAAGGAGACTGAAAAGAAATGAAAAAATTTATCGCCTTGTTTGTATTGATTGTCCTTAGTGCTCTTGCACTTTCAGCCTGTGGAGGTTCTCAACCTGAGAACTGCCTGGGTACTGCGGAGGATGCCATCGTCGATCTTGAATGCCGTGAGATCACTATTGCAATTGAGAATGCCTATCTTCCCTTTAACTTTATCCTGATAGAGACCGGTGAGCCGGGTGGTTGGGATTACGAAGCCTGGGATGAAATTTGTACTCGTCTCCACTGCACCCCGGTTTACACAGAAGCCGCCTGGGAGGGTATGATCCAGGCTATTGCCGACGGTCAGTTTGACGCCGCTGCGGATGGGATTACGATTACCGAAGACCGCGCTCAAATCGTAGATTTCTCAATTGGCTATATCGCCTTAGAACAACGCCTGCTTGTCCGGCTGGATGAGGACCGTATTACCTCCATTGACGATATCGTCGCCGATGAAAGCCTTAATTTAGGCACCCAAACCGGCACCACCAATTACGAAACCGCTAAAAAATACTTACCTGAAGACCGTATTCAGGCTTTCGAGCAATTCCCCTTCGCGGTTCAAGCTTTGATCGCCGGCGATATTGATGCCGTTATGATCGATGATGTGGCTGGCCAGGGTTATGTTGGTGAGAATTCTGCTGATGTCAAGTTGGTCGGCGATTCACTTTCAAGTGACTATCTGGGTTTCATCTATCCCAAGGGAAGTGATCTTGTCGGACCAGTCAATCAGGCTCTCGAAGCGATGATGGCGGATGGTTTCCTGAACGAACTCAACACACGCTATTTTGGAGAAGCTTTCACCGTTACTTATGATGATATCGGACCTGGTGCTTACGGCGAGGATGAGTAAAGTTCACTTCATTCTCTGATTAAGCATATGTATCTTCACAAAACTTGTGAAGATACGATAGTATAATGAGCCGGTGTGTGGAATTATTTTTCTGCACACCGGTTCTTAAAATGAATGGAGGAGAATATGGCAGATCAACCTTCAATCGTAATCCAGCAAGAAGGTCCTTCAGAGCCATCGTTGGATGATTTTCGAACCAGGAAATGGTCCGAATTTCCCTGGTGGTTTGTTGCCCTGATTATCATCATTATTTGGGCGGGATATTTTATCCTCTTCACCCCGGTTTACCGAGAAGCCTTTGATTTTATAATTGCAGGTTTAGGGGTGACGATCAGAATATCCTTAATTTCATATAGCTTTGCTCTACTCTTAGGGTTATTAGCTGGTTTGGGCAGAATCTCAAAGAATGTGTTTTTTAGTAACTTGTCCCGACTTTACGTAGAATTCATTCGCGGCATTCCCATGTTAGTGCTCATCTTTTTTATTGCGTTTGTGGCTGTTCCAGGGGTAATGGATTTGACCGGCCTTGACAATTCAGCGATTTCAATGAGTGCCCGCGCGGTCATTGCCTTATCAGTTACTTATGGTGCATTTTTAGCCGAAATTTTCAGAGCAGGTATCCAATCGATTACCAGGGGACAAATGGAAGCGGCGCGTTCACTTGGAATGAGCTACGGACAAGCGATGAGGTATGTGATATTGCCCCAAGCGATCCGTAATGTATTACCTGCTTTAGCAAATGATTTTGTTGCGATGGTCAAGGATTTGTCATTGGTTTCAGTTTTGGCAGTCCGTGATATCACTCAACTATCACGTTTATATGCAGGTAATACATTCCGATTCAGGGAATCTTACTTCACAGTTGCGATGATGTATTTATCCCTGACCCTGGTGCTTTCATTGGTTGTACAGGCAATCGAAAGGCGGTTAAGAACTGATGGCGACTAAAGATAATATTATCGAAGTAAAAAATCTTTTCAAACACTTTGGCGATGTGAAAGCCCTCGACGGTGTTAGCCTGGAAGTTGGCCGTGGTAAAGTGGTTGTCGTTATTGGCCCAAGCGGATCGGGAAAATCAACGATGCTGCGATGTATTAATTTTTTAGAAACTCCCTCCCGTGGTGAAATCTGGATTGATGGAGAAAAAATGACGGGCGCACCAAAACAACTCAACGCAGTGCGTGCGGAAATTGGAATGGTGTTCCAACTCTTCAATTTATTTCCTCACTTAACCGCACTCGAAAATGTGACTTTGGCCCAAAAAGTTGTGCGCAACCGTTCCAAAGACGAAGCCCATGAAATTGCGATGAAACAATTAGAACGCGTGGGTATCCCTGAAAAAGCTGATGTTCATCCAGGGCAATTGTCCGGGGGGCAGCAGCAGCGTGTTGCAATTGCCCGTGCCTTAGCCATGGACCCGAAAATTATGCTCTTCGATGAACCGACCAGTGCCCTCGACCCCGAAATGATTAAAGAGGTTCTCGATGTAATGCTCGACCTTGCCAAAGATGGCATGACCATGGTTTGTGTTACTCACGAAATGGGTTTTGCCCGTTCGGCTGCTGATGAAATTATCTTTATGGATGATGGGCTGATTGTTGAACACACCACCCCCCACGATCTATTTAACAATCCTAGAGAAGACCGCACCAAACTCTTCCTCTCTCAGATCTTGCAGCACTAAGCAGAAGAGAATTTATCCTATACCAAAAACTCTCCTTCTTCAGGAGAGTTTTTGGTATATTGCGCTGTAAAATAAACCGTGAAGCCTTTTCTGGTAGCGAAAAATCAAGAGACTGTCTTTCGGAACAATTCGGAAAAATCTTGCGTTTTGATGGGTAAAACCAACAGAATTGTTTATCAAAATATCGCTTATTTCCAGTAAAATCTAAACAAGTGCTATCTGAGGTGCCCGAATGAACCTACTTACTACGATATTGTTAATTGTGGGAATCTACACTATATTGAGTCTTTTGTGGCTGGCGCCATTTATGCTCAGTGCTCGCATCAGCCGCACAGAAGAATAATTCCATTGATCGCATTTAGCTCTTATAAAAATCAAAAGCCGCCAAACGGCGGCTTTTTTGTGCGCTGGGAGGGGGTCGAACCCTCACGTCCGTACGGACACGTGGCCCTCAACCACGCCTGTCTGCCAGTTCCAGCACCAGCGCAGAGCAAGTGGTATTATAATCAGCAACTGGCACTTGTCAAGAAAAAATACTCCGCTAAAATAGAGCGATTACACATTACCAAGGAGAGAAGAATGCGCATAGTTTTAGACGCGATGGGGAGCGATACTTACCCCGATCCCGAAGTTGAAGCGGTTGTCGAAGCTGTAAAAAGATTTGGGGATGAAATATTACTGGTGGGGAATGAGGCTTTATTGAAACCTAAGTTAGAAATTTTTGGTGGGAACGAAAAAATCAAATTGGTGCACGCCCCTGAAGTCTTAGAAATGAGCGATAAACCAGCCCGATCTGCCCGCGGCAAAGCATTAAATTCCATGGCTGTCGGGATGGATTTAGTCAAATCAGGAGAGGGCGATGCTTTTGTGACCGCTGGGAACACCGGTGGCGCGATGGCCAATGGTTTGTTTCGTTTAGGACGAATTCGCGGCGTCAAGCGACCTGCCTTAACCGGAATCTTCCCCGTTCAAGACGGGCAGTGCGTAGTCCTTGATATCGGTGCCAATGCCGACTGCAAACCTGAATATCTAGTACAGTTTGCACTGATGGGATCCCTGTACGCTGAGAAAATTCGAAATATCCAACACCCCCGTGTGGGACTGATGTCGAATGGCGAAGAAGAGGGCAAAGGGAATGAGCTAGTCAAGGCTGCTTTTCCTCTGCTTCAAGACAGCGGCTTAAACTTCATTGGCAACGTCGAATCGAAAGAAGTTTTCGGAGGCGAAGTTGATGTGGTAGTCACCGATGGATTTACCGGCAACGTTTTCCTGAAAACTAGCGAAGCTGTTGCCCGATTCATGACAAACTTACTTAAAGAAAATCTAACCAGCAGCACCCGAACCATGGTCGGTGCGGCACTTGCGAAACCGGCTTTTGACAACTTGCGGAAGGTAATGGACTCCAGCGAGATCGGAGCAGTCCCCTTATTAGGGATTGACGGATTGGTTTTCGTGGGGCATGGGCGTTCGAACGCTACCGCTGTGTTCAATGCTATCGGAGCTGCTAGGAAAGCAATCGAAGCTGATTTGCTAGCAGCTGTGAGAACAGGCATACAACAACAAAGTAATCGCGTTTAGCAAAGGAGTATACATGGACCGCAAAAGAGTTGTTATTACCGGATTAGGGGCTGTCACATGCCTGGGGAGTTCCGTGGATTTGTTATGGGATGGACTGATCAACGGACGTTCGGGTATCCGCCGAATTACCCAATTTGATCCCAGTGCACTACCCTGTCAAATCGGTGGCGAAATTCCCGATTTCGACCCTAAAAAGTATATGGATCGTACAGACGTCCGGCGAATGCCAAGGTCAACTCAAATATCCCTGGCGTGTGCCGTGCAAGCTGTCGCGGATGCGGGATTACCCGATACGATGCCAAACCCCGAAAGAGCTGGGGTAGTTTTCGGCACCGCTTTAGGTGGCACGGATGCTTTGATCAACGGTCTGGATGAGTTTCGGGAGAAAGGCTATCAGCGGGTAAAGCCCTTTGTGCTGCCGAGTGGAATTCCCAATTTACCTGGATTTGCCATTGCAAAACGTTTTCAGTGTTTGGGTCATAATTCAACCGTGGTTGTTGCCTGCGCAACTGGAACTCAAACAATTGGAGAAGGAGCCGAAGTCATTCGGCGAGGCGCAGCCGATGTTCTGATTGTCGGAGGCACAGAAGCATTGATGCAAGATTACTCACTCGCAGGTTTTGCAGTGATGAGGGCCTTGCCAGTCAACTACAACGATGATCCAGAGAGGGCCTCGCGCCCCTTTGATGCCAAAAGAGAGGGGTTTGTTTTTGCAGAAGGAGCAGCCGCCATGGTGCTAGAAAGTCTGGACCATGCGTTGGAGCGCGGCGCGACAATTTACGCCGAGGTGATAGGGCAAGCTACTTCGTCAGATGGCTATCATATAGCCGCGCCTCACCCGGAAGGGGAAGGCGCGATTCGCACGATGAAATGGGCTATCGAGGATGCCGGTCTTGCACCTGAAGAAATTGACTATATCAATCCACATGGATCATCCACACCCCTGAATGATAGTATGGAAACGAACGCGATAAAGGAAGTCTTTGGCGAGCACGCGTATAAATTAGCGATAAGTTCAACAAAATCGATGTTAGGGCACGCAATGGGTGCTTCGGGTACGATTGAAGCATTAGCCTGCACCCTGGCAATTCGCGATGGAATTATCCCACCCACGATAAATTATGAATTTCCGGATCCCGAATGCGATTTGGATTATGTACCTAATGTAGCCCGCAAGCAAACTGTGAATGCCGCCTTGTCAAATTCGTTTGGCTTGGGTGGGCAAAATGCTTGTTTAGTAATTAAGCGATATCAGGAGTAAATTAAATGAAAGTATTAATTGACGAAAAACTCATCAAAAGGAACGCAAAAATCGGGCAGATTCTGACGATTGTCAGTTTGGCAACTTTGGGTGTGGGTATGTTTATTACCTTCCAAAGACCTGAATTGTTGACAGTTTCGATCGGTGCTCTTCTCCTTGGGTTTTTACTTTCCCAAATTGGCATCCATTTTACAAATCGTTGGGGACGCAGCCCTCGGCCAGATGAACAAATCTCGTTGGCGTTGAAAGGTTTGGATAAACGTTATGCCCTCTATCATTATCAAACACCAGCTTCGCACGTCTTGGTTGGTCCTGCAGGTGTTTGGGTGCTGATCCCAAAACATCAACGCGGAACGATAACCTATCAGAAAAATCGCTGGAAGCAAAGTGGTGGTGGGATTATCCAAAATTATCTGAAGATTTTTGCTCAAGAAGGGATAGGACGCCCTGACATGGAAATCGAATCTGATATTGAGGGTGTTGAGAAGTTGTTGCAAAAACATCTCCCTGAGGGTACAGCAATTCCAGATATTCAAGCGGCACTGGTTTTTTCCAATCCAGATATTGATATTAAAGCTGAAGATCCCCCGTACCCTACACTGCCGACTAAAAAATTAAAGGATTTGATCCGTCAAGAAGCGAAAGGGAAACCGATTTCGCCAGAACTATATAAACAGATTCAGGATGTGATCGATCCTCCCGAAGAAGAGACCGTAAACAAATCCGAGTGAAGCCAAAACTCCCTCCAAAAGTTGGGATATTTGCACAGGAAAACAGATAACATAACATTGGTTTTTTCAAAAAAGCCCGGAACTTATGTTCCGGGCTTAAATTTTCGTTTCAATATTTGGGGGATCAGCCGCCTAAAAATTCATCTAAGGCTTTTTTGCTGATGCGATAGGCGCTCCCTAATTTTCGAGCCCGCAGATCGCCTGCTTCAATGGCTGCTACCACATCTTCTTCAGAAACGCGGAGAACCGAGGCAGCCTCTGAAGGTGTCATTACATCCGGAGTTCCACCACCTCTAGTTGGAGCGGTTCCACCGGCGGGCGTAGCCGCGGCTTGCCCCCCCTGGTTGCCAGTCATACCCTGTAAAGAATTTGCGAGAACATTTCCCACCCCTAAGCCTGCGCCAATTCCCGCCGTTAGCCCAGCACCGCCGCTCGGATTCTGGGCCGCATCTCGCATCGCATCTGCTGCCTGAAGCTGGGTATAGGTTTGCATATCGAGCATACCCATCGCCCGAAGTTCTTCGGCGGACTTTTCGGAGGGTTTGAGATTAGCAATAATGAAAGATTTAAGTGTCAAACCTAAAGATGAGAAATGGTCCAAAGATTTAGCCCGCACGCCAGCACTCATCTCATTGACCAATCCAATTAGTTCGACGACGCTTTTGGTTGCGGCGGTCTCGCCCAGGAGATCAGTCAGGTCGGAAATCAACACATCCCGTAAACGATTCTCAATATCACGAGTACGGAAAACACCTTGAGCGCCTACAACTTGGGTAACAAATTGCTGTGGGTCCTCCACCTGAAAGCTATATGAGCCAAAGCCTTGTAAAAGGGCTACGCCTAATCCCATTCCAGGGTTGCGCACAATAATTGGCTGCGGAGTGCCCCACTTCTTGTCAACAAATTCGCGCATTGAAACAAAATAAACCTCTGCTGTGAAAGGGGTGCGATCATTGAATGCCTTACCAATAAAATCAATCACCCGTGGAATATTTGCAGTTGCAATGGTATGCCGACCCGGGCCAAACACATCTAGCGCCATTCCATCACGGAAGAATACAGCGGCTTGGGACTCTCTAACAATAACCTGCGAGCCGATGCGAAAATCCCCATAGCCGGTTTCAGGAAAACGGTGTACGATTTCATCGCGCATCTCGTCAGTATATTCAACAACATCAAAAATTCTGGCCATCATCTAACCTCCGAAAGATTATTTTTGGAGTTATGCACTTCAAGGATATTTGGGGGTTTGGTGGAGGGGGTTTGCCACTCCACCAAACCTCCAGTTCCCTGGTTCAAATGCCTAAGTCCTAAATTTAAATAAAGATCTCAATTGTTAATTCTGAATTAACCCTGCTGCATGACTTCGTCGCGGCGGTTGAAAGCATCTAAGCAATCTTGTGTTTTGCTGGTCAAATTACGAAGCGCAGCAGGCAATCCATCGCTGCCCATCGATGCTTCCACATTATCAATGGCATTGTTGACTTCATCTTCCAAGTCCAAGAGGGCGGCATCATACTCATAAACGCGGGCTAACTCCTCTTCATTGACTTTGACGGCATCGAAGAATCCTGAGTAACCGTAAGAAGCGCGGCGGATTTTATCAATAAAAGTGCGCAGTTTTAGAGCTGATCTTTCTAAATCATCAACATAGAGAATTTCACCCTGACTAATAAAATCGGTCTGCAAAGCAGAAATTCGCTTATAAAGAGCTTCGAAATGATCCGCAATCGATTCTCGCATTAGCTTGTCGGCGGCCCGACGGTTCTGTCGTTCGATATAACCATCAAAGCCGGGGATCTTACTGGCAAGCTTCTTGAAAATATCCTGATCGCCGGTCACCTGGTCGAATAGATCACTCATTTTGTCCTCCTGACATATCGTAATAAAATAGATTTTTAGGGGTCATATAGTACTCTTCACAAAAGTGATTATACCTGATTTAGAAAAACACAACAGGATTTTACCTTTAGGCATTTTCTCTCAGGATCGGAATAATATGGGTAATCAGACCAGGTGAATTTTTTTACCAAACTGCTGATCTTATTCTTGACAAAACCCAACCATCAAGGTATAAATTCGGCCAACAATTGAACTCTCAAATACTGTGAAGAGGACGAGTAGGCGTCGAAACGACGGCTCAGAGAGCAAGGAAAAGGTGAAAGCCTTGCCCGTACGCCAACGCCGAATGGACCTCAGAGTTACAGGGCGAACATCCCCATAAAAAGGGATAAATAGCCTGTGTCGGAGTTGCCACCGTTATCAAGGCAAAGGGTATAAGCCTGTAACCAACCAAGCCGTACCCGAAATGAGTGAGGCTGGCCTCTGCAGATCCCTTTTGTGCATCACAAATGGGATTTTTGTTTAATCTTCTAGGCTGCTTAACTTGGGTGGCACCACGGGAGCCAAGCGGCCCTCGTCCCTTGTGGATGAGGGCTTTTTGTTTGTCTTTGGAGGCAGATTCAAAGTCAAGCAAAGAAAGGAAAATCGCATGTCTGAAAAAATAATTCTCACAGGAGATCGGCCAACTGGCAAACTCCACTTAGGCCATTATGTTGGTAGTTTGCGAAACCGAATTGCACTCCAAGATAATTTCAAATGTTATTTCTTGGTTGCCGATATCCACACATTGACGACCCAACCTCATAAACCAGATATTTTAAAGTTGAATTCGTATATTCGAGAGATGGTTCTTGATTATTTAGCCGTGGGCATTGATCCGAATAAATCTAATATTCTTGTGCAGAGTAGCGTGCCCGAAACTTATGAACTTAACACGCTACTGGGGATGTTAGCCAGTGTCCCGCGGCTTGAACGTATTCCAGCGCTCAAAGATATGGCGGATGCTGCCAATTTGCGCACCATGCCTTTTGGTTTGCTCGGATATCCCGTCTTGATGGCCGCGGACATTTTGCTGATGCGCGCTCACTTAGTTCCTGTAGGCGATGACAACCAAGCCAATGGCGAACTTGCCCGAGAGCTGGCCCGTCGTTTCAATCATATGTATGGCTCTGTTTTCCCAATCCCAGATATTCAAATTGAAGGTACTTTGATTGGCACGGATGGCCAGGCGAAGATGAGCAAATCTCTTGATAACGCTATATTTCTCTCTGATGATGCCCAAACTGTTGAACGCAAAGTAATGGGCATGTATACTGATCCTAATCGGATCACCGCTGATACACCCGGTCAGGTAGAAGGTAATCCAGTATTTATCTATCACGATGCTTTTAATCTCGATCATGCGGAAGTAGACGAATTAAAGGAGCGTTATCAACTTGGAAAGGTGGGGGATGTGGAAGTCAAAAAGAAACTTGCTCAAGCTATCAATGAGTTTCTTGACCCGATCAGGGAACGCCGGTCTCAATATGAAATGGATTCCGATATGGTCAACGATATCCTCAACCAGGGAACCCAACAAGCGCGCCTCCAAGCATTAGATACCATGGAACTTGTGCGTGAAGCAATGGGAATCACAAATTATCTTTACTCGGAGGTGAACCTAAACCGCGCCAGATACACAGAACAAAAACTTAAGCCGGTGAAAGGCCTCGCATTTGTTTAACAGGTGGCTGCCATAGTTAACCTTCGATAATTCTAGTCAATTCAACAAAATAAACTTACCAGGAGAAATAATATGTCACAAACTAAATTCTTGCTAAACGAAACCGACCTGCCGAAAGCATGGTACAACATCAATGCCGATATGCCCGTTCCGCCGCAACCCTATTTGCACCCAGGCACGAAAGAACCTGTCACCCCAGATTTTCTCAGTGTGCTTTTTCCCATGGAACTCATTGGGCAGGAAGTCAGTGCGGATCGATATATTGATATCCCCGAAGAGGTTCGTGAGATTTATAAACTTTGGCGTCCAACGCCCTTGATCCGTGCCCGCCGTCTTGAAAAAGCGTTGGACACACCAGCTCATATTTACTTCAAGCACGAAGGTGTATCACCCTCTGGCAGCCATAAACCAAACACAGCCGTGGCGCAGGCTTTCTACAATAAAGCCGAAGGTGTTCACTCAATGACCACCGAAACCGGTGCTGGTCAATGGGGGTCTGCACTCTCGTTAGCCTGTCATTTCTTCGATATGGATTTAGAAGTTTATATGGTCAAGGTTTCTTATCAACAGAAACCATACCGACGGGTGCTGATGCACACCTATGGCGCAGAAGTTTACGCCAGCCCGACTGATCGCACAAATTACGGACGTTCGGTATTGGCTGAAAATCCCGATAGTCCTGGATCCTTAGGGATTGCAATTTCTGAGGCCGTAGAAGTAGCAGCAACCTCTGAAGGGAAGAAAAAATATGGTCTCGGTTCAGTACTCAACCACGTGCTCATGCATCAAACCGTGATTGGCGAAGAAGCCATCAAGCAGATTGATTTGGCGGGTGAATATCCAGATGTGGTTATCGGATGTGTGGGTGGTGGTTCCAATTTTGCCGGTATCGCCTACCCTTTCTTACGAGAAAATTTGCAAAACGGAAGAAACACTCGTTTCGTAGCCGTAGAACCGAATGCAACGCCAACCCTAACACGTGGACCATATGCCTTTGATTATGGAGACACTGCCAAGATGGCCCCGATTGTCAAGATGTTTACTTTGGGACACGATTTTGTTCCAGCCCCAATCCACGCCGGAGGACTGCGTTATCATGGAATGGCTCCAAGTATCTGTGCTCTATATGATGCGGGCTATATTGAAGCAGTTGCCGTACCTCAACTTGCCACTTTTGAAGCCGCAGTTCTGTTTGCAAAAACCCAAGGCATCATCCCAGCACCAGAAACAGCTCATGCTGTGCGAGTTGCTATAGATGAAGCTCTAGATGCTAAAGTGAAAGGGGAGGAACGCGTGATTATGTTCAACCTCTCTGGTCACGGTCACTTTGATTTAGCGGCATACCAGTCATACCTGGCAAATGATTTACAAGATTACGAATATCCAGAAGATGCTATTAATGCTGCCCTGGATAAACTCCCTCAAGTGGAGCTAGGTTCAGCCTAATATTCATCCTCTCCTTACCAAAAGGCTGGGTTCAATTTTGAACCCAGCCTTTTCAGTTCTTCCTAAGATCGCGATACTCCCAAAGAAGCTGCCACACTCGGATTGCCGCTTCGAATTAAATCCGTAACGACATTTTTGATTCCCCCCACCGGCGATCTGCAAAATAAATGGGAACCTCTCTAAATTGGAATTTCAATTTGCTGGCAACATAAGTCATTTCAACTTGGAAAGAATACCCATTCGAGCGAATGCGTTCTAACGGCATAGATTTGAGTGTATCATGTCGCCAAATTCTAAAACCCGCGGTTGTATCTCTCACTGGCAGACGCAAAATCGTCCGGGCGTAGATATTGCCAAAGGATGATAAACCTTTCCGCCAAAGGGGCCAGCTTTCATCCAGTTTTCCGCCAGGAACATAACGAGACCCTATAACGGCATCGTAATTTTCAAGGGCTGCCAGCATCTCAACAAGTTTCTCCGGTGGGTGAGAAAAATCGGAATCCATTTGACCAACAACTTTCGCTCCTTCTTCCAAAGCCTGCTGAAATCCCTGGATATAGGCTGTCCCTAATCCTAATTTTCCCGTACGATGCATCACGGATATTTTATTAGGAAATTGTTGCGAAAAATCATCTGCGATTGCTCCGGTGCCATCTGGACTGTGATCGTCTACAATCAAAAGTTTCAAATCTGGCAAAGGAAGTTTAAATAGAGCCGAGATTATCTTCGGCAAATTAGCTGCTTCATTATAAGTAGGCAGTACGATTGTTATTTGCATTTTTAACCAATATTGGGATGGCTGTTCAGCCATCCCAACGAAATCTTTGAAATTTTGTCCTGGCTATTTTCGTTCACGAAGCAGCATTGTTTTTATGTGATCTAAATTTTTGAAGGGACCTTGGTCTGGGGTTATGCTTGCAATTCGAACTTTCAGCCGTTTATCGGGTTGTGGTGAAGATTCTCGATCCCTTAGAGGATAGAAATAGTCTAAGGATTGCTCTAACCGAGAACGGACGCGTTCGTCAAGAGCAACAATGTTTCCTTCGGTAGTAACAACCACAAATTCTGATGCACTGAAATGACCGACAAAATCGCTAGGATTCCCAACTTTGCGGGCTGAGTTTTGGACCATTAAGCTAACGGCTCGTAAAACATCATCTGAGGCGACAAAACCATATGCTTCGCGGAAAATTTCCAGATTCTCTAAGGAAATGAGCATCATGGCCCAATCATCATTTTCCAAGCATTCAGATAGACGCTCATCAACAATTGCGCCTTCAGGAAGATTTGTGACAGGATTATTTACAGAGCCGAGGTTTAATCGTTGAAGCGAATTACGAACTCGTAACCGCAATTCCTGAATATCAAAGGGTTTGGTTATGTAGTCATCCGCGCCCAATTCAAGGCCTTGGAGTCGCTCTGACCGACTGCGCTTTTCAGTTAAGAAGATTATGGGAATTCCCGATGTTCTTCGATTTTCGCGAAGACGTTTTGCCACTTCATAACCATCGATATCCGGTAAACGAATATCGAGGATTACTAAATCGGGACGTTTCGATAGACAGGCTTTTACACCATCCTCTCCCCAATTGGCGGTGTAGACTTCATATCCCTGGACGCGAAAATAAGCATCCAGCATTTCGGCTACATCCAAATCGTCTTCTATGATCAGGATGACAGGTTTTTTATCAACCACTTGGTTTGCCTAACTTATTGGAACTTTTTGAATAATGAATTCGCAAACATCATGTCCCATAGCGATGCACTTTGATTCGTTAACCCGAAACTCATTGCCGCCGGAAACCCACTTTTAACCCTTCTTGTAATAAACCTACGGCGACAAAGCATACAGGCTTGTCTTCATCGTGTCGGCCCCAACAAACCGGGCAGCGATGGATGGTGTAGACGAATTCATTTTCTTTTTCTTCAACCGTAGAGATTTGATCACTCATTTGGCTAAAGATTTTAGCCATTGCCGGGGCACCGATGCGTAATTTAGCTTGGAGAGGGAGTACTTTGAACGCTAAATCTCCTGCCCCTGCAAGGGCTCCAAAGCTGCGCAATCCATCAGAGAAAGTTGCTCTCCCAGCGCGTAGAGCCAGACCACGTCCTCCACGAGGGCCGTACATTTCTTCCAATGCTTGATTGATTGCAGAAAAATCTGCAAAATCAAATTGTTTGTTTAAATTATCCTCAGGAAGATTATCAATTAGATTACCCAAATTTGCCAGGTTTAGAATCGCGTTTAATCCATTCTTTCCCATAACATCTTCAAGGGCGTTGATCGTTATAAGAGCAAACTTATTGGGGTAGTAAAAACCGCTTTTAGGGATGGGTTCCATAGTGTCCGCCCAACTAAATTAGTTTTTCGAGATCTTCAGTTGCCCGTCGCATGTCTAAGAAAATTAGACCCAGCTTTGCCTGCTCACGAGCCAAGGCGGTGAGTACCGCCTCTTCACCAACCGACATTAGTACGACATAACCTTGTTCCCCTTTGATATAGACCTGGTCCAAAGACCCTCGGCCCAGTTCAGATGCTATTCGTTCACCAAGGGAGAGCATTGCAGCAGACATTGCTGAAACTCGATCCTCCTCAACGCCTTGGGGTAAAGCAGAAGCAATTGTTAAACCATCTACACTAACAACCGCAGATGCTTCAATATCTGGTGACGAAGCTTGAAGATCGCGCAAGCGTTCGACCATCATTTGGGAGCGTGATTTTGTCAAGGCTGCACTCCTCTTTTCATTATCTTTCCTTAAAAAATTTCGAACTTTTTAAGATTACTTTTACCGAAAAGTCACGCGATATACTGTAGCATAGGGCCGGAAATGTGTCAAGCAAAATTAGCGCTGGAAGCATTTCAATCCTTTGACAATTTTGTTAGGCCGTGATATTCTTTTTCGCCACAGACTGGCCAGTCGGTTTTAGCAAAACTTTGATTGATAATGGACAAAAAATCAAATACCCGTTTTCGAATATTGAATGCAGCTATAAATATCTTTTCACAGAAAGGGTATCATGATACTCGCGTTGATGAAATTGTGGACGCGGCCGAAACTTCAAAAGGTGGGGTATATTTTCACTTTCCAAGCAAACAGGATATCTTTTTGGGTCTGGTGGATGAGTTTGCTGATTTATTAGAAAACCGGATTTCAGAAGCAATTGCCGAGGAGCCGAGTGGCATTCACAGGGTGGATGCAGCCTTGATCGCCTGTTTGGAAACTTTCAAAGAGTACAATAAATTAGCAAAGATTTTTTTAGTTCAAGCAGTTGGGTTGGGAATTGTGTTTGAAGAAAAACAGCAGGAAATCCATGATCGTTTTGTAGATATTGTTAAAAACCATCTTGATGAAGCCGTCCAAGATGGAGATATCCCTGCTATCGATACCGAAATTGCAGCTTATGCTTGGATGGGGGCACTCAACGAGGTTGTTATCCGGTGGATCCACACTGGGGTTCCAGATTTAGATAGGTCTTTACCAGCCTTGCGAGTTTTTCTTTTGCGCAGTGTCGGCGTATCTGAAGAAAAAATCAAACAAATTCAGTAATCATGAGAGGAAAGTAAATACATGCTCAGACAACGTATATTTTTTATTTTGATTTTAGCAATTACCTTAATTGGCTTCACCGCATGCTCTGGAAGCACTGGTCCTGCAGAAACAACAATAATTCGAATTGCGGCTCTTCCGGTTTTGGATACTTTACCGATTTATGTAGCAGAACAGGAGGGACTCTTTGAGAATCATAATGTTGTAATCGAAGTAATCCCTGCGGGTTCAGCTCCGAAGCGAGATGAGTTGATCAGTTCCGGACAAGCTGATGGAATGGTTAACGAAGTAATGTCGACAATTTTCTATAATCGGGAGGAAACTCAGGTTCAAGTCGTACGATACGCCCGTACCGCAACAGAAAACTCTCCAGTTTTCTTTATCCAGGCAGCAGAGCAAAGTGGTATCACCAGCGTTGAACAGCTCAAGGGGGTAGAAATTGGCGTGTCGCAAGGCACCATTATCGAATATTTAACCGATCGGATTCTGCAGGCGGAGGGGTTCAGCAACGATGAGATCAACACGGTTGCGGTTCCTGACATTGGTCAGCGAATGGCATTGCTCGGGTCTGGTGAATTGAGTGCTGCGATGCTGCCCGATCCTTTGGCTTCGCTGGTTATGCAGCAAGGAGCTGTGTTGGTTATCGACGATTTTAGCCATCCCGAATATAGTCACAGCACAGTCTCTTTTAGCAAAGAATATATTGACAATAACCCAGAGGCCGTGCGCGGTTTTTTGGCGGCATGGGAAGAAGCCGTTGAATTGATCAACGCTAATCCTGAGAATTTTAGTGATTTGATGGTTGAGCGCAAGCTGGTACCCCCGCCGTTGGTGGGGAGATTCAAAGTGCCGCATTTTGTAACCGCGGGTGTTCCCACCCAAACACAGTGGGATGATGCTATTGCCTGGGTTAATGATAAAGGCTTTGAAGCTGGTCAGGCCGATTACCAAAACTCAGTCACAGACGAATTTTTACCTTAACGTCACAACCCAAGATAAAATAGCGGAGTGCGGTTATTTTTTGCATTCCGCTTATAGATTTCTATGATTGAAATTCGTGAACTTTCGTACCAATACGCTAACCAACCTCTGATTTTCCAGGATTTTAACTGGGAAGTTGAACAAGGGGAAATGTGGGCAATTTTGGGTCCCTCCGGGTGTGGGAAATCAACATTATTATATTTGCTCGCTGGATTACGATTTCCAATTTCCGGCGAAATAATTGTGAATGGCAGCCCACTAAAACGCCCACGGCCGCACACTGGTTTGATTATCCAGGAATATGGGTTATTACCCTGGGCAACTGTCCGTGAAAATGCTGAGTTGGGCCAGCGCATCCGTGTTTTTTATGGTCCGGATGGCACCCATGCTCCTGAGGAATTCCAACCTAATAAAAATGTAGATCCCTGGTTGGATAGGCTGGGCTTGTTACCTTTGGCGAATAAATATCCATCACAAATTTCTGGAGGTCAGCGCCAACGAACGGCGATTGCGCGTACTTTGGCTTTGGAGCCAGATTTACTGCTGATGGACGAACCGTTTTCATCGCTGGATGCCCCAACCCGGGAGGGACTGCAAAATTTGACAAGAGAATTGCAATTGGAGCAAAATTTTACCCTCGCGATTGTGACCCATACAATCGAAGAAGCCGCGGTATTAGGAAAGAAAATCTTACTTTTGGGGGAGCCGCCCAACACTACCCTTCAGGTGATCGACAATCCCGGAGCAGCTCTACAAACTTTTCGAGAAAGCAGTGAGTATGTTGCGCTCTGCCGCGAGTTGAGGGCATTGATGGGAGGAGAAAAATCTCCAAAAGGTGCCGGGGCAAAATGAAACGGCGTGACTTATTATTTGCCATCTTTGCACTGTTGATCAGTTGGCAGTTGCTGTCCTGGTTGATCGATAAACCCATTTTGCCGGGTCCTCTGATAGTATGCCAGACCTTTGTTTCCGAGCTTACGGATGGATTATTAGAGCATATCCTTGCCAGCCTCTGGCGCGTGATTGCCAGCACCACTTTGGCAATTGTTTTGGCTGTACCAGCTGGACTTGTAATGGGGCAATCGGAAAGAGTGAGCCGGATTTTCTCACCCATCGTTTACTTAATTTATCCAATCCCAAAGGTGGTATTAGTACCGGTTCTGTTGCTGATTTTTGGGATTGGCGACCTCTCGAAAATTTTGATCATTTTCATTATTCTCTTTTTTCAAATTCTCGTGTTGGTGCGCGATCAGGCAGCCGGATTGCGTCCAGAATTGATCCAAAGCGTGCAGAGTTTAGGAGCGGGTCGTAGGGCTTTGTTCCGATTTGTGTATCTCCCGGCCAGCTTACCTGCAATTTTGACTGCTTTGCGCCAATCTGTAGGGACCGCGGTAGCAGTACTTTATATTGCTGAATTGTTCGCAACGCAAAAGGGATTGGGCTACTATATTTATCTCAATGGCAGCACACTCTTCAATTACCCGGCGATGTACGCTGGAATTTTGGCGATGAGCCTATTAGGCTTAAGCTTATATTTTTCGGTTGATTGGTTGGAGAAGCGTTTATGCCCCTGGTTGTTTGTGGATGTGTAGTGGATAGTTGTGAGTAAAAAGCACTAACCAATTAGCGGAAGAGTGTATCGACGAGTAGACCAATAGAAAAACTGAGCGCGTATAAGAGTTCTAGTCGTCCGGTTCCGGCCAGCGTTTTATTGAGCGACGGACCAGTTTGGGTGAAAATCTCTTGCATCAGTCGCAATGCGATGGGGATCGTGACAAAGGTTAATCAGACTCAACAAGGGCAATTCTCCAAGTCCCCATAGAACAACTGGAGTGATATAAGCCCCTAAAAAGCAAATGACATATTCGAGGCGGGCGCTATGTTCACCAAAGCGAACAGCCAGCGTTCGTTTATTGGATTGCCGGTCGCTTTCGATATCGCGCAGATTATTGACAACGAGGATTGCAACCGTCAAAAGTCCCATCGCAACCGACATCCCCCAAACGGGGAGGGTAACCACCATCAACTGAACATAATAAGTTCCGGCCACGGCAGCCAGACCAAAGAAAATGAAGACGAATAAATCTCCAAATCCGTGATAGCCGAGTGGATAAGGACCTCCGGTATAGGCAATTGCCGACAGAATGGCTGCCACGCCTAAAACCAAGATTGGCCAGCCGCCAATGAAGATGAGATAAACCCCAATAATGGCACTCAAACCAAAGATTACGAGCATACCCCGTTTGACTTCTCCGGGCGTTAACAGGCCGGTTTGCGTAACCCGAGTAGGTCCTAAACGTTCTCCCTGGTCAGCCCCATTTTCGTAGTCGAAAACATCATTTGCCAAATTTGAGCCGATTTGCAATAACAAGGCTGCCACCAAACAAGCCAACGCCGAACCGAATTGAAAATTGCCATCCGCGTACGCCAGCGCAGAACCGACAATCACGGGAGCGCCAGCTGCGGGCAGTGTTTTGGGCCGGCTGGCTAGCAGCCAAATTTGAAAGCGGGTAAGCGAGTTTTCAGACATGGTGGCGATTATACCGCGCAAAAACAAACACTCATGCGGGTCTCAGAGAAACTTGATATAATCCCTCCACAATAGGAAATGAAACCTTGAAATAGGTTTCAACGTCTACCTGAAAATCATTATTCCGAGAAGTAAAATTTTTATTATGAAACGTCTCCTCATCATCTTTTTGGGCTTATTGGCCCTTTCAATTCCTACTGGGATTGCTCGTGCTGGTGATTTAGGCGATAGTAGTGGGAAGGCTCTTTGCTTACCAGGTTATTATTCCTTTACAGAAACTGATTGTTCTCCGGATGGACCCTCTGCCTATGTAAGTGCCCTCGCGGAAAATGAAATCAATTTTCCCACTCCCCCAATTCCGGCTTCTAAACCAGATTTTGATCTCAATTATGTAAACTATTATTATGGCTATGTTCGTACAACGAACGCGCCAGTCTATGGGTCGATGGAAGATGCCCTCAAAAATAAGAAGGGAAATGCCATCCGCCGCATCGATTTATCGTTCAGCTATATATCCTATATCGACACCCAAGAAATTGATGGTAAGCGCGTTTATATGATTTCTCCGGGTGAGTGGATGACGGCCAACGATGTTTCCCGGGTGAACGCGCCAGTCTTTCAGGGGATCTATTTTACTGAGACCCCGAAGCACACGGTGGGATGGGTGCTGACTTACCTCAGCCCGAACAGCGTAGTAGAAACGAAGCGTACTCCCGGGTATGACATCGAAGATTACACCGGCCATACGCTGCAAAATCATGATCTCGTTTGGGTTTACGGGACTGCCGAATCCAATGGTATTGATTGGTACCAATTGGGTCCCGAAGAATGGGTTCCGGCTAAAGTAATTGCGCGGGTTATCCCAAATACCACGCCGCCCGAGAGAGTTGAAGGCAGCCGCTGGATTGAAGTCAATCTACATGAGCAGACCATCGCAGTATATGATGATTATGAACTGGTATTTGCTACTTTAATTGCCAGTGGTTTAGATCCCTTTTGGACCCGGCCTGGCACCTTCCAAATTTACGATAAACTGGATACGACGCCTATGAGCGGGTCTTTCGAAGCCGATCGCTCAGATGCCTATTACCTTGAGGATGTGCCCTGGACGATGTATTTTGATGAGGCGCGCGCCTTCCATGGTGCCTACTGGCGCGCAAATTTAGGCTTTCCTCAATCTCATGGTTGTGTCAATCTATCCATTGGGGATTCTCGTTGGTTATTTGATTGGGCCGAAGTTGGTGATTGGGTCTACGTTTGGGATCCTTCCGGTAATACGCCCATTGACGAAAATCTTTACGGTGAAGGTGGCGCATAAAAGACCCGATTTGGATATGATAAACTTCCATATATGACAGACCTCATCAATGGATGCAAAGGTGCTGAGTATACCTTTTCGGCGTACCTTTGCATCTTTGCGTTAAAGTAACAAAGATATTTAAGTTCTTTAACATATCCTGTTGGGAAGGGAAAGTTTGGTGGGGGTTTGTTGAGCGTGTTTTCACGCTCAACAAACCTCCACTTACCTCTCCAACCACAGAGATCATCAAAGAAAAAATTTTTAATCTACCGAGGAGATCATGCTTACTACCATCGAAAAGATCATCTTCGCGTTGGCTGTGGCTGGAAGTGGGTATTTTGCCTTTCGTGCGGTCCAGCGTTTGATCAAAAGCATAACTGCGGGTCAAGGTAAGCCCGATGTTTCACTTATTCCGAAACGCCTTTTACAAACCATAGCGAAATCGATCAGCTTGCAAACCGTGTGGCGGATGCGCCTTATCCCCAGCTTTTTTCATGCACTGGTTGTTTGGGGCTTCACATTTTATTTGCTGGTAAACCTGGGGGATGTACTGCAAGCATTTATCTCTGATTATGTGTTCCTCGGCACCGGCACCCTTGGTAACCTCTATCGTCTGGGAGCAGATCTATTGTCGGTAGGCGCTTTATTGGGGATGGTGGCTTTGATGATCCGTAGATTTGTTTTCAAACCCGAAAATTTGGAAACCAGGGAGAGCACTTTACTCAACGAGAAAGCCAGATTTGGCATCAAGAGGGATTCCGTGATAGTCGGGGTTTTCATTTTGCTTCATGTGGGATTTCGTTTACTAGGCGAATCTTTTCATCTGGCTCTGGCAGCAGAATCTGATCCCTGGCAGCCATTTGCAAGTGCCGCTGCCACCCTTTGGGCCGGGATGAGACCCTCTATTTTAGAATTCATGACTTATATTTCTTTTTGGATTGCTCTTGGTCTGATCCTGCTTTTTGTTCCTTATTTTCCATACTCCAAACATATCCATTTGTTTTTTGCGCCACTCAATTTTTTGCTCAAACCAGAACGACGTTCAATGGGAGAGCTCTCTCCCATCGATTTCGAGGACGAATCCATCGAGCAATTTGGTGCTTCTACCCTCCAGGATTTGGGTTGGGAGCAGATCATGGATGCCTATGCCTGCATCATGTGCTACCGCTGCCAGGAAGTTTGTCCGGCCTATAACACTGGAAAGGTATTATCCCCCGCAGCACTTGAAATCAATAAGCGTTACCTGCTTAACACTGTAAATTCCAAGGATTCCTTTGCGCTGCCAGATACCCCGCTTTTGGAATTTGCTATTCCAGAGGAAGCGGTTTGGGCCTGCACTTCCTGTGGTGCCTGCGTTGATATCTGCCCAGTGGGTAATGAACCGATGCGCGATATTCTGGATATCCGGCGATCGTTGGTGTTGATGGACAACAATTTCCCAGAGCAGTGGCAAACGGCCTTCCGGGGCATGGAGCGGAATACAAATCCCTGGAATATTCCACCAACCGATCGCATGAAATGGGCAGAGGGATTAAACGTACCAACCATTGAAGAGAATCCCAACCCTGATTACTTGTGGTGGGTGGGCTGCGCTCCCGCAACGGATTTGCGCGCTCAAAAAACAACCCGCGCTTTTGCCAAAATATTGAATCATGCCGGGATCAATTTTGCGGTATTGGGCGAAATGGAAACTTGTACGGGCGATTCGGCCCGGCGAGCAGGGAATGAGTATTTGTTTTATGAACTGGCCTTAGGGAATATTGCGCTGTTCAATGAGATCCAGCCACAGAAGATTTTGACAACCTGCCCCCATTGTTTGCATACGATCATGAATGAGTACCCGGCTTTGGGAGGAAAATTCGTGGTTGTGCACCACTCCCAGTTAATCAGCGAGTTGCTCCTGAGTGGCAAATTACATCTACAGGGAGACGCTGCTGGTGAGGCGATCACTTTTCATGATCCATGTTATTTAGGGAGGCAGAATAACGTGATTGATGAGCCGCGTCTCGCCATTCAACAAACTGGAGCGCAGTTGATTGAGATGCCGCAACATGGGGCGAAATCATTTTGCTGCGGGGCTGGTGGCGCGCAAATGTGGAAAGAAGAAGAGCATGGTGAACGAGCAGTCAATGCTACTCGTTTCGCTGAAGCACAAGCTACCGGAGCAGAAAAATTGGCTGTAGGCTGTCCCTTTTGCATGGTGATGCTTAATGATGCCGCCAAAGATCAAGAAAGTGCATTGGAAGTTTTCGATATCGCCGAAATTGTGGCGGCTCAATTAGAAACTGAAAAACATCCCGAATAGAAATTCAGTCAGAAAGTTTCGGTATAATCAAATTAACTTTGCCCAAAAAACTAAGCCTCTAACCGGAAATTGGTCGGGGGTGTGTGTGGGGGGGGCAGTTTCACCGTTCCTCCCCCCCCACACCCCCATCAAATCGTTTTCGGATAGGTTCTAAATGCTGGCTTTCCGACAGGAGAATCCGATGCCTCAATTACCCCTTTCAAAAAAAAATATCATTTCGGATTATCGCCTGGCGTATCAATCTCGGCAGGCGTCTGTGATCGGCCGCCGAGAAGTGCTTAGCGGTAAGGCGAAATTTGGAATATTTGGTGATGGTAAAGAGATCGCACAATTAGCCATGGCCAGAACTTTTAATAAAGGGGATTGGCGGTCCGGATATTACCGTGATCAAACCTGGTTACTGGCCTTAGGTGTACTCGGCTTAAGAGAATTCTTCGCTCAACTCTATGCCCATGCTGATGTTGAGGCGGAGCCCGCTACGGCAGGACGTGCGATGAATGCTCACTTTGCCACACGATTCATCAACAAAGATGGATCGTGGAAAAACCTAACTGAATTGTACAATGTGTCGGCAGATGTTTCACCAACGGGTTCACAAATGCCCCGTCTGGTAGGACTGGCACATGCTTCTCGACTTTACCGAGAATTGCCCGAACTCCAAGACTTCACGCAATTCTCAAATGAGGGGACGGAGCTTGCCTGGGGTACTATTGGTAACGCATCAACAGCAGAAGGCATGTTTTGGGAATTTGTAAATGCCATTGGTGTGCTACGGGCACCTGCAATCATCACGATTTATGATGACGGTTATGGGATTTCTGTACCCAATCAATTTCAGATGGTAAAAGAAAATATCTCGGCAATTTTGAGTGGATTTCAACGTGAACCTTATCCGGAGGATGACTGCAACCTGGGTTACGATATTTACTCTGTTCAGGCTTGGGATTATCCCGCTTTATTGGATGTTTACAATTCGGCCACAAAAACTGCTCGCCTATATCATATTCCAGCACTCATTCATGTCACTGAAGTGAACTCAACCCCAAGGCCACTCAACCTCGGGTTCACATGAACGTTACAAATCTCCCGAGCGCCTGGAATGGGAGAAAGAATTTGATGGTCTACGAAAAATGCGCACATGGATGATCGATGATGGAGTGGCTACAGATGATGAACTATCCGGTTGGGAAAAAGAAGATCGCAAACTCGTAGAAACCGAGCGAAAGGCTGCCTGGGATGCTTATGTTTCTCCATTGGTGGCTGAACGTCAGGAAGTAATAAATCTTTTGAAGGCTCTGCAGAGCCTGTCTCAATTTGGGGGTGAAATCACACAAATTATTCAGAGATTGGTAAGCCAGCAACAACCCATTCGGCGTGATATTCATATAGCAGTTCACGATGTATTGTTAGTTACTCGAACAGAGGCAAACCTCCAAGCTCGTCAAGCGCTACTGAAATGGAAACACACTCAGGATACATTCCAGGCGGATCGTTATGGTTCTCACCTGTATTGTCATACAGATCGATCAGCGCTCAAGGTTGCAGAAATCAAACCGATTTACTCTGAAAATTCTCCAACCCTACTGGCCTTTGACGTGCTGAAAGCCTGTTTTGATGCTGCTCTTGAACGTGATCCGCGGGTTATGGCTTTCGGTGAGGATGTTGGTAATTTGGGTGATGTTAATCAAGCATTTCGCGGCCTACAAGAAAAGTACGGACGATTGCGTGTCAGTGATACTGGTATTCGTGAAATCACAATTCTTGGACAGGCCATCGGGCTGGCAATGCGCGGATTACGACCGATTGCTGAAATCCAATATCTGGATTATTTGCTTTACGTGCTGCAACTAATGTCCGATGATCTGGCGACCCTCCTTTGGCGTACCAAGGGCGGGCAGAAAGCCCCAGTCATCATTCGCACACGTGGGCATCGATTAGAGGGGATCTGGCATTCAGGGTCACCGATGGCTGGGATCATCAATCTGGTGCGTGGTATGTACGTGCTCACACCCCGCAATGCTGTCCAGGCCTCAGGTTTTTACAACACCCTCCTGAATTCTGACGAGCCGGGTCTGATCGTTGAAGTGCTCAACGGGTATCGTTTAAAAGAACGGTTACCCGATAATATCGGTGAGTTCACAGTTCCAATTGGGGTTCCCGAAATCCTTCTCTCTGGTGACGATCTCACGATCGTTACTTATGGAGCCTGCTGCCGGATTGCGCTTGACGCAGCCGAAAAACTCAATCAGATTGGCATCAATCCGGAAATTATTGACGTGCAATCCTTGCTGCCTTTTGATATCCACAACACGATTCTTGAATCGCTGAAGAAAACCAACCGCATAATCTTTTTTGATGAGGATGTTCCCGGTGGTGCCACAGCTTATATGTTGCAAGAGGTGATCGAGAAACAAGGGGGGTATTATTGGCTCGATTCTCCGCCACAAACGGTTACAGCCCAACCACATCGACCAGCCTATGGTTCTGATGGAGATTATTGGTCAAAACCGAACGCTGAGACAATTTTTAACGCCGCATACAATCTGATGCACGAGATTGATCCAGAAACTTACCTACCAATTTACGGATAGGACGGAGGAATTATGGCAACGCAAGTTCTGATGCCCCAATTGGGCGAAGCAGTTGAAGAAGCCACCATTACGAAATGGCTTAAATCGGAGGGCGATTCAGTTGAAGAATTTGACGCCTTGGTTGAAGTCAACACTGATAAGGTTGATACTGAAATCCCCGCTCCAGCATCAGGGACCCTGCTAAAGATTTTACAGCCAAAAGAAGGTGCGACGGTAGAAGTGGGCATGATTCTGGCCTGGATTGGCGAACCCGGGGAATCGATCCCTGAGGGTGAGTTTGCTCCCAAAACGGATGTTCAAGAAGAAAATCAAGTTGCGCAGGAAACCCCGAAAATGGCTGCCACCCCCAAAGTTGATCCCATTTCGCCCCCTTCATCAAAATCTCAGCGGGATTTGGGTTTTATTTCCCCAGTAGTCGCAAAAATTGCGGCTGAACACAGTATCAATCTCCAGGATGTTAAAGGCACTGGTTTGAACAATCGCATCACCAAAAAAGATGTTCTGGGGTTCATTGCAAGTGAAAAGTCTTCCCAAACTTCATATGAAACACAAACATCGCTTCATCCTGGCACGGTTGTCCCTCATTCCAATATCCGCCGCCGGATTGCTGAACATATGGTGATGAGCAAACAGACATCGCCGCATGTGACTACTGTTTTTGAAGCCAATATGAGTAAGATTATTGCCCACCGCGAAGTCAATAAAGATACTTTTGCCTGGGATGGTGTTAAATTAACCTTTACCGCATATTTTGTTGCAGCAACTGCGGCGGCATTGCGGGTTTTTCCAAATGTGAATTCGTCTTGGAGTGCTGATGGGCTGATGCTCCACCGCAACATCAATATTGGTATGGCGACCTCATTGGGAGAAGAAGGGTTGATCGTCCCGGTGATCAAGAATGCGGATGATCTATCATTACTTGGGACCGCTCGGGCGGTCAACGATTTAGCCAACCGGGCCCGCAGCAAGCAGCTCCAACCCGACGAAGTTTCTGGTGGCACATTTACAATCACAAATCACGGTGTCAGCGGGTCATTATTCGCCATGCCGATCATTAATCAGCCCCAATGCGCGATTTTGGGTGTAGGAAAACTACAAAAACGTGTAATTGTACTTGAAGATAATCAGGGATATGATACAATTGCGGTTCGCCCAATGGTATATCTAACCCTAACATTTGATCACAGAATTTTAGATGGTGCCGCGGCGGATTACTTCCTCGCAAAGGTAGTAGATACATTAGAAGAGAACTGGAATTAGGGTCGCGAAAGCCGCGACCCTTTCGTTGGGTATATGGCATATGGCAAAAGGAGAAGTGATGAGTAATTATGATGTAATTGTCATTGGGGCTGGCCCCGGTGGGTATGTAGCTGCAATCCGAGCCTCGCAACTTGGCCTCAAAACTACCATTATTGAAAAAGAATGGCTGGGCGGTGTTTGTTTGAATATTGGATGTGTGCCATCGAAGTCCTTATTGAAGAATGCTGAAGTTGCCCATACTCTCCGTAAGCGCGGCCGTGAATTTGGTTTCAAGTTTGATAACCTTGAATTGGATTACGGTGTGGCCGTCAAGCGCAGCCGTCAGGTATCGGATCGATTGACCCGCGGTATTGGCTTTTTAATGAAGAAGAACAATATCGATGTCCACATGGGCACAGCGAAGTTAACGGCCAAAGACACAGTTGCCGTAACCGATGCTGAGAATAATTTGACTGAACTCAAAGCAAAGAATGTGATCATCGCCACTGGTGCCAGCCCATTTATTTTGCCGGGCGTGGAAGTGGACGGTGAGAAAGTGCTGACTTACCGTGAAGCAATTTTGCAAACAGAGTTACCCAAATCCGTCATTATCGTTGGTTCAGGCGCAATTGGTGTGGAATTTGCGACAGTTTGGAGTTCCTACGGCGTAGAAGTTACCATCGTTGAAATGCTGCCGCGCATCGTCCCTAACGAAGATGAAGAAATCAGCACTGAACTGGCGAAAGCTTTTTCTAAGAGCAAGGTTAAGATCTTGACCGAGACCCGCGTTGAGGGGATCGAAACGAACGAAACTGGCGTTATGATCAAAGCCAGCGGCAAAGATGGCGAAATCGAGCTAGAAGCCGAGCAAGTTTTGTTAGCGATCAGTTTTCAGCCCAATACTGCTGGCATCGGTATAGAAGAGATCGGCGTCAATTTGACAGCGCGCGGCGCGATTGAAATCGATGAACGCATGGCAACCAATGTGCCGGGAATTTGGGCCATTGGCGATGTAACCGCTAAATTGATGCTAGCCCATGTTGGATCTGCCCAAGGGATGATCTGCGCTGAAAATATTGCCGGCGTTGAGACCACCACCCTGGATTATGAGATGATGCCGAGGGCAACCTATTGCCAGCCGCAAATTGCCTCTTTCGGTATCACCGAAGCCCGAGCGAAGGAACGCGGTTTCGAGGTTGAAGTTGGACGTTTCCCTTTCCAAGCTAACGGCAAAGCTTTGGGTCTTGGTGACTATGCTGGTTGGGTAAAAATCATTACGGATCAGAAATATGGTGAAATCTTGGGTGCTTCGCTGATTGGTCCAGAAGTGACTGAATTGCTCCCAGAGCTGACTTTGGCTCAAATGATGGAACTGACCCCCGCTGAGATTGGGCGCAATGTTCATGCACACCCAACTTTGAGTGAGGTGCTCATGGAGGCAGCGCATGCTGCCGAAGGTCACGCTATCCATATCTAAACTGAGTTTGAAGATCCATTCCAAGGCAGAGAAGGTGTAAATTTATTTACTGCTCAAAAAAAATCTGTCACTATTTTGTATCGCTTTGGCGATATAGGCGTATGCTATAATCTAAAATAAGATGTATCAATCACTAGACGATAATTTACTTTCTGCATTAGAAGAAAAAGAAGAAGATGCGTTCCCAATTGCGCATATCATCGAGAAAGGCCGCGATAAAGGTTTTGTAACACTCGATGATATTATGCAGCAATTCCCGGAAGCTGAACGCAGCGTTGATCAATTAGAGGAGGTCTTTGCTGCGTTATTGATTGCTGGGATTCCTTATATTGAGGAATTGACCGAAGACCAACAGTCCGATGATGATGAACCAAGTTTTGACGCTGAAGACGAAGAAGCCAAAAAGATCGAGGAAGAGGTTCAAACCAACGAGGACTATTTGGCGCATATTGAAATCAATGATACCGTTGGCCTATACTTAAAAGAAGCCGGTCGAGTGCCGTTGTTGACGCAGGAGCAAGAAATTGAGATTACCCAACGGATTGAACGAGGCCGGGAGGCCATGACCCGCCTCGCCCAGGGAGATGTCAAAGCAGAAGATCGCGATGAGCTCCGTTGGCATATTCAAGATGGTTGGGATGCTCGAGAGCATCTCATCAGTGCGAATGCTCGTTTGGTGATCAGCGTTGCGAAAAAATATATGGGCCGAGGGGTCCCCTTCTTAGATTTGATCCAAGAAGGAAATATTGGATTGATGCGGGCAGCCAAGAAATTTGATTACACACGTGGATTCAAATTCAGCACCTATGCCACGTGGTGGATCCGTCAGGCTGTGACCCGTGCCATTGCAGACCAGGGACGTACGATACGAGTACCCGTACATATGGGTGATCAGGTAAGCCGTATGCTGAGAATTCAGCATCAGCTCAAACAGAAATATGGTCGTGACCCCACGATGGAAGAAGTGGCCGAAGCCTTGGACGTTCCCCCGAAAAAAGTCGAGGAGATGATCCAGTTGGCCCGGCATCCACTCTCGCTGCAGATGCCCATCGGTGAAGAGGACGATGATGTTTTGGGTGATTTCATCGAAGATGATGGCTCTCCTGCACCCGACGAAACCGCGGCCAATAATCTCCTTCACGAGCAGTTGGCCAGCATTCTTGAATTCACTGCCCCCGCGTGAAGCCCGAATTTTACAATTGCGCTATGGACTATTGGATGGGCAGTACCTGACCCTGAACGAGGTCGGTCAAAAAATGGGCGTCACTCGCGAGCGTGTCCGGCAGATCGAAGCGCAAGCTCTGCGGAGGCTGCGCACGCCAAATATTCAAAAAGCGCTGCACTCCTATCTGGATTAAGTTTCCCATCGAAAATTTAAAACCGCCCCGATCTGGGGCGGCTTTTTGATTAAAAATGAATTGACACCGCACTCACGATGTTTTACACTCAGATCGACAACGATACCTGTGGAGGATAAAATGCAAACCGAAATCATCGAGACAACCCCTTTACTCAAGGATAATGGCGATCTTTTTCAGGTGGGCTGGGCGCGTTACCCATTATTAGAGTGCAATTTGGAAAATGCTCGTTTCTACCCGAAGCTCTTGCGTCCAATGCAGTTTGCCCGCGTAAAGGTCTGGGATTACTATGCAGTATTTACGCCCAATCGATTCTTTTCGGCAACGATTGCCAACCTGGGGTATGCGGGGAATATATTTGTTTACACTCTTGATTTTGAAAGTGGTGATCTTCACGAGGAAGGGCTGGTGATCCCTTTAGGGCGCGGCGTAACTCTCAGCCGTCAGACTGTAGGCGTATGTGAATACCAGGGGCAGGGTGTACACCTGAAGTTCGAGACCACGCCAGAAGCCCATCAGATATTTGTTGATTGGCCCGGATTCCATGACGGACGCGGCATCCGTGCTGAACTCAGTCTTGAGAAGGGACAAACTCACGAATCAATGAATATTGTAATCCCGATCCCCATTAAGAGGTTCTATTACAACCATAAAATTAATTGCTTACCCGCTAATGGCTCGTTGCAATATGGCGATATTCGGGAAGAATTGAACCCAGGAGAAAGCCTGGGACAATTGGATTGGGGGCGAGGCGTTTGGGAGTACAGCAGTTTCTGGAACTGGGCGAGTGCCTCAGGGTTTTTACCCGATGGCCGCGCTGTGGGGTTGAATTTGGGGTGCGGTTTTGGAGATACCTCTGCAGCCACAGAAAACGCCCTAATTTTGGATGGTAAGATTCACAAACTCGATCAAGTGACCTTTGACTACAACGCCCAAGATTTTATGAAACCTTGGAAATTTACCGATAACGCAGGACGCCTAAATTTAAATTTCGTACCCTTTAAAGATCGCTTTGCTGCGACCAAGCTGTTTGTGATCGATAGTGAAGTCCACCAGCTCTTCGGACGCTATTCAGGAAAAGTGATCGCCGATGATGGCGAGAAAATTCAACTGGATAACCTAATTGGCTTTGCCGAGGAGCACAAAGCCAGATGGTAGAAATAGCTCATAATTAGCCTATTCTGGAGTAACATTATTTGGAAATATTGAATTCCGCATAAAGGAGAACACCATGTCCAACAAAGTTCGCTGGGGATTACTCTCCACCGCCAATATCAACAAAGCTGTGATCCCTGCCATTCGCCAATCGCCACGAGGCGAATTGGTTGCCGTCGCCAGCCGCTCCCCAAAAAGTGCTGAAGCTTATGCCAAAGAATGGGAAATCCCTCGGTCTTTTGGTTCCTACCAAGCCATGCTCGATTCCGGTGCAGTCGATGCCGTCTATATCGGTCTGCCCAACCACCTGCATGCCGAGTGGAGCATTAAAGCCATGCAGGCCGGGGTGCATGTGCTCTGCGAAAAACCTTTTGCCATCACGCTGATGGAAGTGGATGCAATGATTGCGGCTTCCAAAGAAACGGGCTTGGTTCTGGCTGAAGCTTTTATGTACCGCCACCACCCGCAGACCAAAATTGCGGGTGAGCTTGTCAGGAGCGGCAAGCTTGGTGAAATCACTGTGCTACGCGGCGTGTTCAACTTCAGCATGGGGTCCGGTGGTCGGGATAAAGCTCAACCGAATGTGCGGCTGGTGCCCGAGTGGGGTGGCGGCTGCCTGTGGGATGTGGGCGTGTATCCGCTGAGCTACGCCCAATACATTTTTGGTGGCCCGCCCGAATGGGTTTTTGGCTCAGAATGGATCAGCGAGTTTGGGGTGGATGAAACTTTCTGCGGCCAGATGGGGTACCGTGGCGGTGGTCTCGCTCAAATCAGCAGCGCTTTCCGCTCTCCGTTACACACCCATATTGAAATTATCGGGACGGAAGGCCGACTGGTCAGCACTCGACCTTTTACGGGTATGGAGGCCGACGACTGCGAACTCACTTTCTTTGACGCAGATGGCAAGGCTGAGAAAATTTCGGTTCCCGCCGAATATCTTTATTTGGGTGAAGTGGAGGATATGCACGCTGCGATCTTTGATGGCACGCCCAGCTACCTGACCCTGGCAGAAACTCGAAACCATGTCAAGACCGTATTGGCCCTGTACGAATCAGCCAAAAGTGGTAAAACTGTCCACTTATAGGCGTTTTGCGTTTTTTTGTTTATGCATAATTGACAGGTAAACAACTTCAAAACCTGGTCAAGTGTCATTTTTCTTCTCAGTTTCAAGTTCATTTTTTTTATTTCCATAAATCTGATCCTTATAGGTATTAACTTTTATTGGAGTTTTTGATTATGTCTCGAAAAAGAAACTTTTAACCCTGATACTATTTCTAATTCCTGTCCTCGTGATCCAAGCAGCACTTTTAGGTGGGCAATTATCTCCAGGTTTAGCCAGTCCATCCGAAGATATTAACAACTACCTTCCGTTGATAATAAATGTAGCTCCAGCCACACCAACACTTGAACCAACACTTGGGCCTACTGTTGGACCTACGATTGGACCTACGGTTGGCGCGTTCCGCAATCTACAGATATACCCTGACCCCCATAATTTTTTGAAACCATTTCAAGGTCGTATCTAAACAGGAGCCTTTAAATTGTCCGGAAAGAATAAATTTTCAGCCGTAATCGTTCTTTTGATCCCCGTTCTATTGTGTGGTGCAGTATTTTTAGGGGGACAGCGTTCAATTGGTTTGGCGCGCACATCTGAAGATAACCACAGTTATCTGCCGTTGATTATCAAACCAGAGAGCACGCCTACCCCATCCCCAACCCCGACAAACCCGCCTGTTCCAACCAATACCCCTGTGCCAACCCCAGACCCTGGTGATGGCTGGTTGGGGTATATCAATTTCCTGCGGGGATTGAGCGGGCTTCCCAGTGTGACTGAAAACGGAACTTGGAGCAATGGCGCCTGGTGGCACAGCTGCTATATGGTGCAAAACGATTATGTGGGACACGACGAAGTTCCCGGCAACCCCTGTTATACCGACCAAGGGGATGAGGCCGCGGGGAACAGCAACGTGATGGTCAGCAGCAGCCCAAGTTCGACAGATCAGTACGCCATCGATTTGTGGATGGAAGGACCCTTCCACGGTGTTGCTATTATGGACCCTCAACTTGAAGTGGTAGGTTTTGGAAGTTATCGCGAGGCAGTTGGTACCTGGCAGATGGGCGCCACCCTGGATGTTGCCAGGGGGAAGACATCGGCGGAGCCCCCTTCGGGGACTTATCCAGTGATGTGGCCGGGGGATGGACAGAGCACCACAATTTTAGGTTATCGCGGTACCGAGTGGCCCGATCCGCTGGCAAGCTGCCCGGGAATTTCTGCAGATTACTGGAATCCCTCGGGTCCGCCCATCTATGTGCAAATTGGTTCCGGAAACCTTACACCGAATGTGACGGCAACTTCCTTTAGACGCGGCAGCACCCAGCTTGAGCATTGTGTTTTTGATGAAACGAGCTATTCAAACCCGAGTAGCAGCACACAAAGCACGGGACGTTGGATTTTGAATACACGGGACGCTATTGTTATCATGCCCAAAGAACCGCTTGAAGCTGGCAGAACCTATACTGCTTCGATCACTGCAAACGGAAACACGTATACCTGGTCGTTTACGGCTGAAAGCAGTTTTCAGGTGCAGTTCGAGCAACCTGTCTCGATGATGAAGGCGCCCGACCAGCGAATACTGGATGACTGAATTGACCCCAGTTTCCATTGCCCTGACTGAAAAGGGCATCCCTCACGAGGTTTTTGTGCATCCCGGTCCCCTGAAATCTCTCGAACAGGCTGCTGAAGAACGCGCCCAACGTCCAGAACAGATTGTGCGTAGTATTTTGTTTCGCATATCGAAGGGTGATTATGTCATGGTGTTAATGGCCGGGCCGCGTCAGATCGATTGGAAATCCCTGCGTAAACATGTGGGTAAAAATCGGATCAGTATGGCCTCCAAAGAAGAAGTCCTGAGTGTAACGGGCTACCACCTTGGAGCTGTGGCGCCTTTTGGGCTCCCTAAGCCTCTCAAAATCCTCGTGGATCATTCGGTTTTAGGGGAAGATATCATTTCAATGGGTTCGGGTATCCGTGCAACTGCCATCATCCTTAAATCAACAGACCTCCTTCAAGCGTTAGGGGATTATGAAATTGGAGACTTCGGTACAGTGTAGTGGGGAGGCTTTATTTATAATTTGGACTTAGTTAGGTTATAATGTCTTCTCTAGTATATGAGGGTATGGTGTTGATATGGATGAAGAAAGAACAATATTTATCAGTTATCGGCGCGAAGATAGTGCCCATGCGGCCGGGCGATTGTATGATCGGTTAAGCCAGTATTTTGGTTCTGACAATATCTTCATGGATATGGACACAATTGAATTAGGCGATGATTTCGTAAACGTGATCGAGGCGGCCGTGAGGTCATGTGATGTATTGGTAACCATCATTGGAAATAAATGGTTGACGATTACGAACGAAGCTGGCCAGAAACGTTTAGATGATCCAAATGATTTCGTCAGGTTGGAAATCGCATCCGCATTAAACCAGGATGTTGATGTAGTTCCCATACTTTTGGATGATGCGGTTATGCCACGCGCAGAAGATTTGCCCGAAACTTTGGTACCCTTTATTAGGCGAAATGCGTTAGCTGTTGAGTATTCACGCTTCAATGCGGATGTGGATCGGCTAATTCGAGGGATTGAGGCTATCTTTACCGCAAGAGAAGAGAAAGAGGACGCAGAACTAGAGCTGGCCGAAGTTAAGCGCTTAGTAGCAGAACGAACTGAGGCGAATTGTATCGCAAAAAAACAGGCAACCACAGCCAAAAAGGCTGAACTTGTTAATTCTGGACAGGCATTTGCTCCAGCTCAGGATGCGTTTTCAAAAAAACTCGCCAGCTAATTGTATTGATCATAACTCTCGGGTGGTTCGTTAGTGGGATCATTTTTAGTGTTACTTATACTGATATGTACGATAATATCTCAGGTATGGGACCTCCTATATTGGCTAGTGCACTAGGAGGTATGATTGGCGCAGTAGGTATTGGAATTGCTTTGAAAAGAATTGTAAAAAATATTGAATGGGATATCCTGTTTATCTTTGCAACTGGCTGGACCATTGGTGTTGTCATTGGATGGTCTACAAGTTTTGCCTGGGGCGACATTCAAATCGATAATGGTATTCCGGTTGGAGGTGCTTTAGGGGGTATTATCGTTGGTTTGTCCTCAGGCTTTATGCTAAGCAAAGTATTGCATGAAATTCAATGGAAAAACATAATAATTATTTCCATAAGTTGGTCTTTTGCTTGGGCTATTGGATTAGCGATCAATTATCAACTATTTGATGAATATGGCTCATCTTTTACCATCTGGTTTTTCTCCTTCTTACTTGCTACTGTTATTGTAGGAGCTTTATTATTATGGCAGATTGGCAAATTTGGGCAGCAAGAATTGTCAGTAAGTACTTAATGGCTCAATTCTGAGCTAAAAAAGGTAACTGAAAGATTGCCAAATATTCGGTTATTTGCTTAATTTGCTTGGAAGCACTCAAAGAAGATATTTCTCTTGTCTGATTTTAGTCACTGAGTTAAAATAAGCCCAACTTAGCCAATTCATCAAGGTTTTTCATTGAACTGGAGTGCTCATAGCTCTACAATTGGTAAGCAAACCGGAGACCTCATAACTACCCAAATCTCCGGATAAAAGGGCCTGTAGCGCAGTTGGGAGCGCGCTTCAATCGCACTGAAGAGGTCGAGGGTTATGTTCCTAAAAGTCGAACTTCAAGGCTCTTCAATCCCAGAAATTACGACTGATGAGATTTCCAGATATCATGCTGGAGATCAAGTATGCGAACTAGAAACCTCATCAGTCGTTATTGTTTAATAGGTACAAGTTTAGACCTCATCACCACCCTGGAAACCTGGGGGCCAGCGCAGGACCGGGTGCTTTTTGGGGCGTTCTCTAGCCCAAAATCCGTTCTCAGATCAACGACAGAAATCCCAAAATCAGATCCATTCATCCGGCGGAGAGTATATTCTTTGGCGGAATTTTGGTTCTTAAAAATTTTGCCGCGGATGGTTTGGGATAGCACTTGGGAAGGTGTTACTTCGGGTACGTTCTTTTCTCCAGAAAAATTCTATGATGATTTTGAAAGGAGCCAATCATGAACATGTCAAATGAAATCCGCTTAAATAAGGCCGTTGAGGGGTATCTGATTGCCAAAGCCGCGGATGGTTTTTCGGAACATTCCATTGAGATTAATCGCTGGGCTTTAGGGCGTTTGGTGGATTACACAAACAACGCCATATTATCGGAGATCGACCTGAATATCTTCCGCGGTTATATGAACTTTATGCGGCGGGAATATAAACCTACCCGCTCCAGCGGCGATCAATCCCCCCTCGCCGGCTCCAGTCTGGATCGCATTTGGTCCAGTATTCGGGCTTTCTACCGCTGGGCGGAAGTGGATCTGGGTGTTGCCCGACCGGATCTGACGTTTACCGAGACCGCGCTATGAAAATCCAGTTGTTAAACCGTATACTCAAGATGAGATCCATTTGCTCTTGAATGCCGCAGAATATACTGCGCTGGTAGTAATCGAGGGTAAAAATCCCTATCGCATGAAGCGACCGACGGCCGATCGAGATACGGCCATCGTGCTAACTTTATTGGATACCGGTATTCGAGCCAGTGAATGTGCCCGTCTCAGGATGTCTGATGTTGATTTGGAGCGCGGGGAAATTGTGATCCGGCCGCATGGCAGTTCTACCAAAAGCCGGCCGCGTATGGTGTTTTTAGGCAAGTTTGCCAGAAGGGCACTCTGGCGGTATGTGACCAAACGCCAGTGGTTTGAGGAAGATCATGTCTTCATATCTATGCAGGGCAAACCGATGGATCGGAATACCATCCGCCATCTCTTAGTCAATGCTGGTAAACGGTCCGGTGTGAAGCAGGTAAATGTGCATCGTTTCCGCCATACCTGCGCCATCCAGTATTTGCGCAACGGCGGCGATGTTTTCACCCTGCAAAAGATCCTGGGGCATTCCACGCTGGATATGGTTAAGAAATATTTGGATATTGTGACCAGTGATGCTAGAACTAGCCCGCCGACTGATCAAACACGCTCGCAAACGAGAAGAGCAATCCATTCCAATTGTCCTCAATCTCTCATCTTGGAAAGAAAAACAAAGTATCTACGATTGGCTGGTAGAGCAACTCAATGACATCTACAAAGTGCCAAAGAAAACTGCACAAAGCTTGATTGATACCAGCCAGTTACTGCTTTTGCTAGATGGGCTTGATGAAGTTAAGCGCGATTGCCAGGATGACTGTGCTCAAGCCATCAATCAGTTCCGCTCAGAGTATGGACTGATTTCCTTAGTAGTCTGCTGCCGCAGTCGGGAATACGCCGCGTTAGAAACCCAACTGGAATTCGAAGGGGCGGTTAAGCTCCAACCGTTGACTACCAATCAGATTGGCAAATACTTCACTCGCTTTGGTCGCCGACTATCAGGATTGAAAGAGCTATACAAGCAAGATGTAGTGATCCAAGAACTGGCTGAAACGCCCCTGATGTTGAACGTGATGACGCTGGCTTATATGGATGTGTCGAGAAGAGATATTCGTCAAGCGGACAATCTCGAAACGCAGCGTGAGCAGATCTCGATGCTTATATGGTGCGCATGTTTGAACGACCAGGGCGTTCGCAAAGTGAGCATTTTAGCAAAGCCGATACCGTGCATTGGCTCTCCTGGCTGGCGGGGAAGATGATCCAGCACAACCAGATGCCTTTTTTGACCGAACGCTTGCAACCAGACTGGTTATTAGAAAACGACCGAGAACGACAACCGCTCAATCAATTTAATTGGATTAGCGGACCGATTATCGGATTGCTTTTCGGGCTGGTTTTCGGGCTGAGTGGCTGGCTGACGGATGGGCTAATTCCCGGGTTACTTCTTGGATTGATATATTGGATAACGATCGGGGCGATTGGTTGGAAAATGGCAGCATGAGACTGGTAAGTTCAATTTCCTGGTCATGGAAAAGCCTCCAAAGAAAAGCTTAAGAAAGAGTTGAAATTTAGCTTGGTTGCTTGGCCGATTATCGTGTTGATATTGGTCTGGTCGTGTGGGTCATGACGGGACGGTGTCAGGCTGAGCACAGAGTGATAGCAAGTGATTGCCTTGTGGATTCGGTCTTATAGCGGGTATTATCTGGCTAACTGAAGCGCTTAAAAGTGGGTTATCAGAGAGCAAGTGACCAAACCAGTGTTCCAACCAAGGTATCAGGTACTCATGAAAAACGCGTTGCTGTCTTCATAATATCTGGTTGATGTCGGGTGGCTTTCGGGATGATATCTGGCTAACTTTGGGGATAACGGACTGGTTATTGCTGGGCCAACCTCGGGTTGATGGGCGGATGTACTTCGGTGGCTTTGCTGTCATGCAACATAACACCCTCGCTGGCTCCTCGCCCGAAACAATATCTCCCATCCCCATACTGGAAACTCGTCCTTCCTCGACTATTGCACCAACCTCATCTCCGCGCCACGTCGGTGGGGGCTATATCTTCATTCACCGGTGCTGATGGAATATTATCCATCGAAGCTTAATATTTACTGTATTGATGGTGAACTCTTTTGCTTGTGTACACAATGATCAAATAAGTGGGTCTAGGGTTCTGTACTTCAATCGGACGAAGGCCGAGACCCGGACCCTTCATGATACTCTATATCATAAATCCCAGGTGTAAGTTAGGGTCTGGGGGCATTTGGTTCCAACCTGTCAACAATTGATCCATCTCTAAGACCGCACGGTAGCAATGAATTCCGATCAACTTGCGCTGAAACATGCTCCGTTCTAAGATCCATTCAACTCGGATTTCTGACGTAGTCACAATAACTAGTTGGTTGTGAATGCTGCGAGGAATTGTGATCTGAATATCGCTTTTAGGGAAAATATTGGCCCAAAACAATGATGAAAGGAAAAAAGCAACCACAGCAGTAACAACAATTTTGATAAGATCAAATTGAAACTGTTTTTGTTTTGGTTTTTCTGTCTACCTCAGATTTCACTGTAGATGATATTTCTTTTAGCTTTAAAGTTTTTCAAAGATCTTTTTGATATCTGAGGCTTCTTTGGCTTCGATGGTGGTCCCGATATAAAGTTTTTGATGGTTTTCAAAGCCTCAACATAAAGGTCGTGACCACGAGGCCCTTGAACATAAATCTTTGCATCTGCAAATGTTTCAGCGTTTTTTATCCGTGTGAGAAAATAAGTTAATGTAAAGAAAGAGATAGTTCTCTGTTTTTTCCGGGCCTAATTCGATAAATGCTTCAACCAATTTGAATTTTTCCCCGATAAATAACTCGATAGCGCTTTGTATAGCCTCGGCAAATCTTTCATTTCGCCATCCATTCACTTCATAGGTTGCGGAAGCGCTCCGGTATTGGTAAGGTTCTTCGGGCGTGAGATCCAACCCTAGGTTGTTTTCCAAAAAAGTGTACATTGTTTCCACGCAGTTTGAGTGATTGCGTCAATATTCAGCTCGATTAATTCGCGTTGAAGATCGATACTGCAATCTACTTTCTGAAATTTCTGATCAAACCATAAAGAAACCCAGGCAATCTGATCGCAAAGTCTGAGGACATCCGCTTGCCAATTATCAAGATCTTCATGACTGATTTCTTGCGATGGATTTTGTTGCAATGTGTATCGCCCAACGAAATACCGTTTAGACTTAAATCTTCTCTGGATGATATCTGTGGCAGCTTGGATCCAATTGAGGTCCAGGCTTTCGTTTGCAAAGTACTTTCTTCTCTCTCCAACCCTTTCAACTCCCTTGGTGATATTCTCTAACTGAAATTTTGCTTCAAATTCATTAAACGACTTGTTAATTTCATCTTTTCCTTGTGCATTGGTCTCTATGATTAAGGTTTCGCTATCGATTTCACCCCATATTCGAAACTTCAATTGAATTGTTTCTAATGACAACTGGATATCTTGAAGAGTGTTCCATTCCTGAAGAACTTTTTCTTGCCATTGATTAACATTGTTTACCGAAGTGCGCACATCGCCAGAATTGATTTCTCCATTAATACAATCTTGTCCTCGGGAAGTTGAGATATTAGCCAAGATATTATCTCGTTCAATTTTGTTGGGCTTTTTTCTTTTGGGAAATAGTATCTTCGTTCAGAACTGGATAAAACTGGCCTTGATAAATCATTTCGACGAACAGTAGATAGTTGAAGTTGGTCTTGAAGGATTTTTTGAAGTTTGTTCATTTCATCAAGAATTTCATATTCAAATTTTAAAGGATCCCCAAGCTCGTTGATTTGAGGGGTTGTAATTGAAGTGGAATTCTCGTTCAACCGGAAAAATTGCGTTGATATAGATGCCCATCCGAACGAATTCAATCGATAACAATTCTTGGAATTCTGTCAGGTTGTCAAATTTGTGTTCGATGGAAGGATTTCCGGTTTGCTCGAAGGTTCCCCATAAATAGTGATCTTCTCCGATAAAGGCCAGAATATGGTTTTGAATATAATCGTTTAGTTTGCCAAGAGCGGGAGATGTCCATGAATAATCAAACTGTAAGCTAGCGATTTTTTCAGCCATATTCGTTCCTCCAACCACTTAGGTAACCAATTCAATTTAAAATAATTATAGCGTAGTAAAAAATCAAATTAGTTGTTCTGTTTCACGCGCAATTCTTTTATTTTTTCGGCGGTTACTTCAGCATGATCTGGATCATAAATTTGTTCGTACTGGTAAACGATTTCTAATATGTTTATCGCTTCCGAAATCTTGCTCATCTGTTCAAGAGAATTACTCAATCCCCATCCATAACTTATTATCCACCATGTGTTTTGCTGCTCGATAGCAAGATCTAGTGCTTCCCTATAGTATTTTGCTGCTTCTTTATATTTGCCGCTATCGTAATAGTTTCCCGCTAAGTTTCCTAACCAGGGCATCTTCTCATAATTTTCACCAATCGTATCTAAAATTTGTATGGCTTTTAGAAGATTGTTGTTTGACTTTCTTTTGAGGCCAAGATACGAATACGCTGTACCAATGTTTGCCAGATCTTTGGCTAAAGATAACTGATCCTTCAATTCTTGATTGAGGGGTAGAGCTTTTTTGCAATATTCAATACCTTTCTCATAAGAATTGGTCATCAGGTGCAAGCTACCTTAGTTCCCGAGACTTGCCGCTTGGAGTTCGGTTTTCTCAATTTCGTATGCTAATTTTAGCGATAAATCAAAATTTTCTTTGGCTATATCAAATTCTTGGGTTTGAAGATTATATATAGCATACAGTTGGAGCATTTCTGCTTCCACTTCCTTATTTCTTAATTTCCTAGCTAATTGGATTGCACGCAAAGCGTATTCTTTTGCTTTTGAAAGGTTCCCTTCTTTTTGGTAAATTTGACAGAGTTCACCTAAGCAAATACACTCGTATTTTGTACTGAAAATTCGAGTAGCAATTTTAAGGGCGAGGTCAAAATTCTCGAACGCTTGCTCGTAATTTTCTAAGCGTTTGTACGTAGAAGCAATTGAGCACAAACTGGAAATTTGCCCTTGAAAAAAAATATTTTCCCTTGCAAGATCCAAGGCTTTATTGTATTCATCTAAAGCATTCTCAAAATTAAAATCTTCCAAATAAATATCACCAATTCGACTGAGGGCTTCATGCTAGTTCCGGAAATCTCCAATGGATTGTGCCTGTCTTGAAATTTGTTCAAATTTACTTAAAAGATCCTGATGTGCCGCCTAATTTGATTTCTGTCAAATTTTTTGCGATTTGAACGCGGTTTTAAATTTTGATCGTCAATAGTTTCTGCAATTAGAAGAGCTTGAGTAAAGTTGGATAGTGCCTCATCGTATTGCTCATTATTTACATAAAAAGTTCCAAAATTATAAAATATTTGCATCTCACCATGTTCATCTCCAATGGATTTAGTAATTTTTATTGCTTCTTCATAATATCTCTTTGCTAAATTGAAATTCCCTAGCATACTGTGTGATTTACCAATAATCCCTAAAATTTGTCCTTTGTTTTGAAGTTGTTTTTTTCCATCAATAATTACTAGAGCTTTTATGGAATAATTTAAAGCTTGTCTGTAATCAGAAAGATCTAAATAAACAGAACCTAGATTTCCATAGATGTCTTCAATTTCATATTCATAGTGAATTGATTTTGCTAAGCTAACTGCTAGTCCATATTGGTCAATAGCCGTAGCTAGGTCGCCTTTTGCATGGTAAATAGTACCAATATTGTTGAGTGCATTGATACTTTCTGTAAAGAGCTTATTTTCGAGTGCGGTTGTATATGTTTTTTGATAATAAACTAGGGCGTTATCGATTTCTGAGATATTAGCATAGGCAGTTCCAATGGACGATAGATGCAATACTGATCGTTGAAAAACACCACCTTCTTCAGATACTTGTAACCCAGTTTTATGCCATTCAATATAAGCCTTTGATGATAGTCTAGTAAGAATGATGGGGTTGGTTGCGGCCGCAAAATCAGTGGCTAAAAAAGCCATTTCTGAATTAGTTTAATTCTTGATGCTGCAATTTTTTGTGCTTTTTTGATATTTATAAATTCAATATCAAAAAGCTGTAGTGCTTTATATATATTATTTCCGCCTTTTGCGTAATTTGAGCCGACTTTTACAGCTATACCATGGTAGTAGTTTGCAAATCTAAGCTGGATTTCTTCGGAGAGCGGATATTTTGACTTGGTAATATAATCTCTAATGATATCGTGTAAATAATAACGATGATTTGAATAATTCCACTCAACAAGATTGAAAATGAGGAATTGCCCAAGAACTTCTTTTGAATTTTCTGATGGTAAATCCCAAATTTGTGAGGCAGCTTCATCAGTGAAAGTTGTAGGAAAAATGGATAGCTCAAAAAAATAGTTCCTATTCGGAGTATTTAGCAAATTTATACTGTAATTCCAAGGATGAAGCAAAAAGTCTTGCGCTTTCTGTTGTAGTTTTTAGTTTGAGTAGATAATCTTCAACGCGAATATCAATTCGTTCAGCGAGTAAACTTCCGGCAAGTCTAACGACTAAGGGGATATTGTCACATTGTTGAGTTATTTCGTATGCTAATTTTTTGGCGCGCGGGGCAATTTTAATTAATAATTCTGCTGCATCATCATCCTTAAAATTTACCTAAATCTATTGTATAAGCGCCTGGAAGTTTAAATCGTTAGCGAGTTACTAATAATTACCAGACAATTATCACCTGGAATAAGCGGCGTTACTTGTGCGGCGTTTCAGACATATCTAGAATAATTACCGCACTTATTTTTTGTAATGATGAGAAATAAAGCCCATTCAATAAATCTTTGTCTTCTGGGAGTTTATCGGTTGGATTAATTGCGTAAATAATTTGAGCCGATTACTTCTTCAAAGGATAATGGTTCACTACTCGTGCCTCGCAAATCAGCGACAAATTGAGCATCTGGAAAGAGGTCTTTGGTTTCATGAGCTACTTTAATTGCTAATGTTGTTTTTCCGATCCCGCCAAAACCTCGGATAATCACAATATTGCCTTTATTAGTCCTTATCTGTTCCCCAATTGCCGTTAATTCACTTGTTCTGCCCGTAAAGTCCCGAGTTATTGGTGGAAGCTGGTGCAGGGGAGAAAAAGATATTTGGTTTTCGCAAACTAAATTCCTGCGACTATCCGGTGGTGTTGCCTGTATTTGGGGGCGTGGTTCAAATGCAGTTCGAAAATTAGCCAAAAAGTTTACTGTTTGGCTAATTATTAAAACGATTAGTGCTAAAATTAATCTATTTGAACCTGCCCAATCTGGAAAGATGAAAAGACTGGCTAAAAAAGCAATAATTACCAGAAAGATTGCGACGACAATATAACGCCAACTAAACAATTTCTTAATTCTCAGTTTTCATGGTTTAGCCTTTTTCACCACAACTAACTTATGAATTACCCTGGTAATTATTTTACACTATTTAGATAATTAGAAAGTAGGCTGTAGTGTTGCTGAATAATCACTTGTAAAGTAAAATACGGCCAGGTAGAGCAGATAAGATTTCCACTTTAAAAGCGACTGATGAATGTTCTTGAGATCCCCTCAAAAAGCCGTAATGGAAGCCTCATCACCAGTGTAAAAGTTGATGTAACTAGAGATCTCATCATTCCTAAATTTGGCAAGTCAATGGGCCTGTAGCGCAGTTGGGAGCGCGCTTCAATCGCACTGAAGAGGTCGAGGGTTCGAATCCCTCCAGGTCCACTTACACGACACAAATTGTAATCCGGAAAAATAAGCATCTTTTGAGAATAGGCTCGAGAATAATTTTCGGCCTATTTTTAATTTGGATGGATGCAAAAAACAGTAATGCACAAGTTCACTCGGTTCCCTTTTTTCATCATCTACTTTTCGATCTATCCTGTTCTAAATCTTTTAGCCTGGAATATCCGTGAGGTAGAATGGCAAATTGTTATCAGACCCTTGATCATTGTGCTGGTTTTTTCACTTTTTTTGTGGGTTGTTCTTCAGGGATTGAGCCGTGATTGGGGAAAATCATCTTTGCTGACCCTGGTCGTCCTTTTTCTCTTATTCAGCTACGGTCATGTGTCCAATTTATTGCTAAACCTTACTTTGATTGGCAAACCAAACCGGATTCTACTGATCGTTTATTTGATCGTCTTTCTGTTAGCTGTTTGGTGGATTTTTTACAAACAAAAAGACTTATCAAAAATATTGCCATGGCTTAATCTCGTGAGCTTTGCGCTCGTTTCGATCCCGTTATTCCAGGTAGTTTTATATCAGGTAAATGAAAATGATTTGACGAGCATCCCTCGCGTGTTGACCATTTCAACTTTAGAGCAGTTGCCCGACGTCTACTATATTATTTTGGATGGCTACAATCGTGCGGATTTGCTTGAAGAAATGGGTTTTGACAATTCAGAATTCTTAGATTTTCTTCGTTCTCGAGGGTTTTATGTGGCCGATTGTAGCCGCAGCAATTACCGTAAAACGATGCTTTCAGTCGCTTCTACCTTGAATATGGATTATGTTCACAATTACATTCCAAGTTCTGATCCCAACGATACCAACCCGAACCCAATCATCAAATCAATTCGAGAGAACCGGGTTCGTGCTGAATTGAAAAGTTTTGGATATGCCGATTTCGCTTTTAACATGGGATATAAGTGGGCAACCTGGTGGGATGCCGATCACTACCTTCCAGAATATAACCGTTACACCACATATCTGTTGGACCCAGCACTGAACTCGTTTGAAATACTGTTTCTTCAGACGACCCTCCTCAGACCGTTGTTTGAGAAAAATTTATTTAATATCAATTCAGAATTAAATTTGTTTTTTGAATATTGGGGTCATTACGAAAGAGTTCATTATATTTTAGATAAACTCTCTGAATTGGTCGCTGAACCAGGGCCGAAGCTAGTGTATGCGCACTTGATTGTCCCCCACAGCCCATTTATTTTTCTTCCCGATGGTTCTTATAACTCAAATCCTGGTATGGAGAATGAGCAGGATGATCAAAAAACACAAAAGCAACGAGGATATCTGAATAATGTCGAGTTCATCAATAACAGAATGGAAATCATAATCGATGATATTCTCCAAAATTCAGAGAATCCACCGATTATTCTGCTGCAGGCCGACCATAGTTTAGCACCCGATAATGAGCCTCAGCGGTTTGATATTCTCAATGCGTATTATTTGCCAGATGTCGATGAAGGAGTTTTATATCCAACGATCACCCCTGTAAATTCATTTCGCATTGTACTTAATCAGTATTTTGGTGCCGAAATTCCCTTATTAGAAGATAAAAGTATGGATACCGACCTCGGGCACCCGTTCAAAATTCGGGAGGCTGAAGTCACCTCTTGTCCCTAATCAATGCAATAAAGTGTTGACGGGATTTTGAGTTGAGGGTAAAATCCGTCCGCATTAATAATTGACCAGGGGCCCATGGCGCAGCTGGGAGCGCGCCTCAATGGCATTGAGGAGGTCGTGGGTTCGAATCCCACTGGGTCCACTCCAATTTAAGGCCCCGGTCCTCAAGACCGGGGTTTATGTTTACAGCTTAATAAGAGTAGTAGGTTATCTGCCAGAGAGTTAGTGCCACCGGGTGGAAGCACGAACATTGGTGTTTGCAGAACGCCGCGCAAATGTGGATCATTTGCACCCCAAACCGAACTCGCTTTTTTCCTCTCGAAAGAGAAAGCTGCGCTGGTGAAATCTGCTTTGGATACTAATCAGTGCCGGGAAAGCCCGTTATAGCGAATCTGAGTGGCATTTGTGTGCAAATGCAACCAGGGTGGTACCGCGGAGTTTCAGTTCAGATCTCTTCGTCCCTGAGGGGTGAAGGGATTTTTTGTTTAAAACGTAATTAATTTTGAATAGGAGGTACGCTATGAAGTTTACGAATCAAATTGCAAACGTTCAATCCGGGGTTAGCTGCTCCCTTCTCGCGCGCCTCCCCCATCTCCTTGGTTTGAACTATTTATATCCTTCAACCCAGTTCACAAGCAATCTAAGGAGACCCAATCATGAAGAAAAAAATAGAATATAACCCCAACGAAATCGAACCTCGCTGGCAGGAAACCTGGGAAAATGCTGGCCTGTATCGTGCCAGTGAAGCGGGCGAAAAACCCAAACTGTATTGCCTGGATTACTTCCCTTATCCATCTGGGGAGGGGTTGCATGTTGGGCATTGCCGAAATTATGTTCCCACCGATGTGATCTCACGGTTTAAACGCATGCAAGGTTATAACGTGCTCCACCCGATGGGCTGGGATGCTTTTGGTGAACCTGCCGAGCAAAATGCCGTAAAAAATAATGTTACGCCGCGTGTCATCACCGACCGCAATACCGCCAACTATAAACGCCAAATGCGCCTGATCGGTACCAGTTACGATTGGGATCGGGAAATCGATTTATCCCATCCCGATTACTATCGCTGGACCCAATGGATGTTCCTGAAAATGTATCGGCGTGGCCTGGCCTATCGCGATACAAACTGGCAGTGGTGGTGCCCTACCTGTGCGACAACACTGTCCAGCCATGAAATCGAAGGCGACAAGTGCTGGCGTGGTCATACTGGTGTTACCAAAAAAGAGATCCCAGCCTGGTACTTTAAAATCACCGCTTATGCGGATGAACTGATCTCGGGGTTTGGATACTGTGGATTGGCCTGAGCCGATAAAGCGATGCAGCGAAATTGGATTGGCCGCTCTGAAGGGTGTGAGATCGATTTTCGAACCGAGAAGATGGGGATGTGATCCCGGTTTTCACGACCCGGTCCGATACGATCTTCGGAGTGACATTTTTTGTGTTAGCACCTGAACATCCCCTTGGTCTTGCAATTGACCTCGGACGGCGCAGCAGGCTGAAGTTGAGCGCCTATATCGAGCAAGCTATTCGCCAAAGCGAAATTGATCGCATTTCCGATAATCGTGAGAAAACCGGGGTCTTCACTGGTGGGTATGTGATCAATCCCGCTAAATGAGCGAGCGTGTTCCGGTTTTTATTGCCGATTATGTGCTGCCGACCTATGGGACCGGCGCAGTGATGGGAGTTCCTGCCCATGACCAGCGAGATTTTGAGTTTGCGCACAAATATGGGCTGGAAATCCGTCAGGTGATCGCTCCCGAAGATTCAAGCAGTCAGCGCTCGAAGCTGCCTATGTTGATCCAGGGGTGATGATCAATTCTGGCCTTATGATGGATTACCCAGCGAAGATGCGAGTGAACGAATTACGCGATGATCTGGAAACTACAAACACTGGGGCCGGCGTGCGGTCAACTATCGGATGCGTGATTGGCTGATTTCCCGCCAGCGTTATTGGGGCACGCCGATCCCCATCATTCACTGCGGACGATGTGGTGAAGTGCCTGTTTCCAGAAAGATGACCTGCCGGTACTGCTGCCCGAATTGGATGATTTTACTCCGGATGGAAGTGGGCGCTCTCCGCTGGAGCGTGTTGCCGAATTTGTGAACACGACATGCCCTACAGTGTGGCGGAACCGGCACAACGAGAAACCGATACGATGGGTGGTTTTGCTTGCTCATCGTGGTACTTTCCTGCGCTTCACAAGTCCACACTATCAGCGAAGGCCCTTTTGAACCCAATGCGATGAGGTATTGGATGCCGGTTGATCTCTATGTGGGTGGTGCCGAACACGCGGTTTTGCATTTGATGTATGCTCGCTTTTGGACCAAGGTCTTGGCCGATGAAGGGCTTGCTGCCCTTTCGGGAGCCATTTGCGAAGCTGATTAACCAGGGTCAGTTGCATGGACCCGATGGGCAGCGCATGTCGAAAAGCCGTGGCAATGTGATCACGCCGGATGAAATTGTAGCGGAATATGGCGCTGATGCTTTGCGCATTTATGGCATTGTTTATGGCCCCTTTCGAACAAAATGTTGATTGGAACACGGATGGCATCACTGGCGCACGCCGGTTTCTGAACCGGAGTTTGGAACTTAATGCTAACGTACTGGTTGCCGACTGCTGAAGGCATTGATCCAGATCTGGAAAAGGAACTGCATCGCACAATCAAAGCCGTCACTGAACGGATTGAAACCTTCCGTTTTAATACCATGATCTCGGCGTTGATGGAGTTTGTCAACATTGCTGTATGAATAGGTCAACGCGGATCAATGGCGAACAGAACCTTCCAGGAATGCCTGGAAGCCCTGCTCGTGCTTGCTGGCTCCGGCGGCTCCCTATATCGCTGAAGAGTTATGGGTGCAGACCGGTCATGAGTTCAGCATCCATCAACAGGAATGGCCCACGTATGATCACAAGCTGGCTCAGATGTGAAACGGTAGAAATCCCGGTTCAGGTGAATGGGAAAATACGCGGAACTATTCGAGCCGAGCCACAAACCTCGGAATCGGAAGCCCTCAAAAGTGCTGCTAGAATCACCTGAAATCCAAAAATACCTGGAGGGTCAAAAAATTGTCCGTTTAGTCTATGTTCCTGGTAAAATTCTGAACGTTGTTACAAATTAGTCAACAAAGGTGACAGTCACTCCTACGTGACTGTCACCTCCTTGTGAATAGGAGAAATAATGTCTCGAACGGTATAACCCTGAAAAAATTGAGTCGAAATGGCAAAAAAAATGGGATGACGATGGTCTCTACGATGCCGATATCGATCCATTCCAAACCGAAATATTATGCCCTGACGATGCTGCCGTACCCATCTGGGGATCTGCATATTGGTCACTGGTATGCGATGACTCCCAGCGATGCGCGTGCCCGTTACCTGCGCATGAATGGCTATAATGTGATGTTCCCGATTGGTTTTGATGCCTTTGGATTGCCAGCCGAGAACGCGGCGGTTAAACGCGGCATTCACCCCAAAGAATGGACCTATAAAAATATCGAGAATATGCGCGGCCAACTTGCGCAGCATGGGTGCGATGTGGGATTGGCGTCGCGAAGCTGTTTCTGCGGACCCAGAATATTACAAGTGGAATCAGTGGTTTTTCATCCAGCTCTACAAAAATGAGATGGCTTACCGTAAAATGTCCCCGGTCGATTTTTGCCCAAACTGCAACACAACCCTGGCTCGTGAGCAAGTCTGGGGTGAAGACCGCCATTGCGAACGCTGCGAAACTCCTGTCATCAAGAAAGACCTGGATCAGTGGTTTTTCACCACAACGAAATATGCGGACGAATTGCTCGATTTCTCATCGATTGATTGGCCTGATCGAGTGCGATTGCTGCAAACGAATTGGATTGGCCGCTCAGAGGGTGCGTCTGTAATTTTCCATACGGAACAGGGGGACCCGATGGAGATTTTCACCACCCGCCCAGATACCTTGTGGGGAGCCACCTTTATGGTGCTGGCTCCTGAACATCCCCTGGTTGAAGAAATCACCACCGCTGAACAGCGTGCAACCGTCGAGGAATACAAATCTCAGGCGGCCCGCCAAACCGATATCGAGCGTGAATCTGCCGACAAAGAAAAAACAGGCATCTTTACGGGGGGCTTTGCCATCAACCCGGTCAATCAAGCGCGCATCCCGATCTGGATTGCCGATTATGTGATGATGACCTACGGCACGGGCGCGATTATGGCTGTCCCCGCCCACGATGAGCGTGACTTCGCATTTGCCCGCAAATTTGATTTGGAGATCATTCCCGTGATTCAACCGGAAGGCGAATCCTTTGATGGTGCGACCATGCCCGAAGTCCTACATCGGTCCAGGTGTGATGATTAACAGCGCACAGTTCAACGGCACCGCTGTTACGGATGCCAAAGGCCGCAAAAACCCTGGGATTTCCGCCGTCATCGATTGGCTGGAAGAAAAGGGTATTGGTAGAGAGGATATTAATTATCGTCTGCGTGATTGGCTGATCTCGCGTCAGCGCTATTGGGGCGCGCCGATCCCGATGATTTATTGCGATGATTGTGGCTGGAACCCGGTCCCCGAATCGGATTTGCCGGTGGTCTTGCCCGATGATATTGAGTGGCGCCCCACGGGCGAGTCGCCGCTGAAATTTCACCCAACCTGGAGCAAAACCACCTGTCCCAAGTGTGGCAAAACGGCTCGCCGCGAAACCGACACCATGGATACTTTCATGTGTTCGTCCTGGTATCACCTGCGTTATCTCAGCCCCCATTATCAAGAGGGCATGTTTGACCCCAAAGAATATGATTACTGGATGCCGGTTGATACTTATACCGGCGGCATTGAACATGCCACCATGCACCTGATTTATACGCGCTTTTTCCATAAAGCAGGCCGTGATATGGGTGTGATGAAAGGTTCTGAGCCGATGACCCAATTACGCAACCAGGGAATGGTGTTGGGCGAGGATGGTGAGAAGATGTCCAAAAGCCGCGGCAACGTCGTGGCCCCGGATGAATTGGTCGATGAATATGGCGCGGATACCGTGAGAGCTTACCTGATGTTCTTTTCTCGTTGGGATCAAGGTGGCCCCTGGGACAGCCAGGGAGTGGGTGGTCCGGCCCGATGGCTGAAGCGTGTTTGGACATTGTTAACTGAAACCCCCGCAGAAAAGCAACCCGAACAAGGGATCGAACGCGAACTGCGCCGCAAAGCCCATCAAACCCTGGAAAATATCACGCGAGATTTTGAGACCTTCGAATTCAATACGATTGTTTCCTCTTTGATGGAATTGCTCAACTTTATGTACCAGGCTCGCGAGAAAGGCGCTTTTGGGTCACCTGCTTGGGATGAAGCTGTGGATATTTATTTGAAGATGATGGCCCCGGTCACGCCCCATATTGCAGAAGAATTGTGGGTCGAAATTTATGGCAGATCCTACTCCATTCACGACCAGCCCTGGCCCCAGGTGGATGAAGCTGCGACAGAAGAAGATACGATTACTTTGCCAGTCCAAGTTAGTGGCAAGCTGCGAGATCGCATCGAACTTCCTGCTGATGTCAGTGAAAGTGATGCCAAAATTGCTGCTATTGCCAGTGAAGGGGCCCAGAAATTTATTGATGGGAAAGAAATCCGCAAGGTAATTTATATTCCTGGTCGTCTGGTAAACATAGTGGTTTAGTTTGTGATCAGAAATCGGGTTTCTCGAAGAAACCCGATTTCTTTGTTGTTGGAGGCTGTTGTGCGTCTTTCTGATCTTAACTGGTTTGATGTTGAAGCCTATCTTGAAAATGATGACCGCATTATTTTGGTGTTCGGTGCCTGTGAGCAGCACGCGTACCTGAGTTTGCTGACGGATGTGAAAATTCCATTAGCCCTTGCCGATGCTGCCAGCCAGCAGAGTGGGGTGTTGATCGCCCCGCCGCTGAATTTTGGAGCGTCACCTTATTTTCTTGCCTATCCAGGGACAATATCGCTGCGCATAGCCACAGTGATGGATGTGGTGGAAGATTTAGCGCGTTCCCTTTACAACCAGGGATTCCGCCGTTTACTCATTATGAATGGGCATGGAGGAAACGATCCGGTGCGGGGGCGGCTTTATGAAGTTGCAAACGAATTATCAGATTTGCAGATCAAATGGTATGCCTGGTGGCAGTCGCACAGCGTGGATGTGATTTGCCAAAAAAACGAACTGAAACCCGCACATGCCAATTGGTTGGAGGCTTTCCCGTTTGTTCGAGTAGCTGAACTCCCAGAAGGAGAGAAACAGCCTCCATATATCCCGGGCTTATTAGGGGCACAAGCGGCCCGTCAAACCTATGGGGATGGTTCTTTTGGAGGAAAATATCAGGCCTCTGACGAGATCATGCAGGAGATTTTCGATGCTGCGCTTTTAGATGTGATCCAATTATTAAAATTTGAGTAAAGGCAAAAATTGGGGTAAACACCTCATTTTTCTGGCGAGATTTTGCTTTTCAAGTTGCAAAATTCAACAATTGAATATACTTGACTTCATCCTGATTCTCGTTATAATTCAGAAAATGAATTTTGAGAGCATATCATGGAAACTCCCCAAGAAACCCGAGAACTTATATTATTAGAGCAGATCGAAAGTGATCCAGATGTTACCCAAGCGACGTTGGCAGATCAGCTTGGCGTTGCAGTTGGAACGGTCAACTGGCATATCAAACGCTTAGTTGCCAAAGGGTATGTGAAGGCCAAGCGCGCCCAACGTAAGAAACTGCGCTATATCATCACCCCGGAGGGTATTGCTTTGCGGGCGCGTTTGACCGTCAACTATATTGAAAATTCGATGGATCTCTATCGTCGGACGCGCAAACGCGTCACTGCGTTACTTACAGACGTTCGGGCGATGGGCTATGATGAAGTTCGTATTGTGGGGGATGGTGATATTGCCGAGATTTGTCGGTTAACTTGTCTAGAACAAGACATCAAAATTGGTAATGATCCTCATTCCCCAGCCTTGGAGGTGAAGGGCTGGGAAATCCATTTGATGGAGAATGAACAGGTATGACCGCAGATCAGCATATATTAATTACAGGTGGTGCCGGTTATATTGGATCATATCTCACGGGCGAATTGCTGCGCCTGGGTTATTGTGTTACCGTTGTGGATGAACTTCTATTTGGCGGTGAAGCTCTAATTTCGTATTTCCCTAATCCGAAATTTCATTTTGTTAAAGCTGACGTTTGGGAGCCGCGTGCTATAAAAACTGCGCTGCGCGGTGATTGGGAGGTACCTGAGGCAGTCGTGCATCTGGCTGCCATTGCCGGTTTTCCGGCCTGTCAGGCTGTGGGACGGCAGGTAGCCTGGCGCTATAACGTTGAATCAACGCAACATGTATATGAACAAGCTGTGGAAATGGGGGTACCGCGCTTTGTTTATGTTTCTACCTACAGCAATTATGGCCTTTCCGCAGACGGAAAACCCATTTCTGAAGACGCACTTCTCAATCCCCAATCTTTGTATGCGGAAACAAAAGTCGCCTCCGAGAGGTTCTTATTCGGTCAAGCGGATTCACTCTGTGCTCCGTTGATCTTCCGACCAGCACATTTGTATGGGCTCTCTCCGCGCACACGATTTGATATGATCGTCAATCAATTTGTGCTGGATGCTTATCTGCGCCGAGAATTGTTGATTTATCAGCGCGGCTATTCCCGATCGTTTGTGCATATTGCAGATGCTGTTAATGGCATCTTATTAGGCCTCGAAGCACCTGAAAATAAAATCCGAGGCCAGGTCTATAATATTGGCAGCAATCATGGAAATTTGACGAAAGATGATGTGGTAACTTTAGTTTTAAAACGTCTACCCGAAACTCATGTAAATTACAAAGATTTAACCTTTGGCGGGGATATGCGAGATATTTCTGTCTCGTTCGAGAAGATTCAACGCGAGTTAGGCTTTGAAGCCAGGTTCACCGTCGATGATGGTGTGCGTGAAGTTTTACACGCCTTGCGGTTAGGTTTGATCCGTGAACCCCAAGATCAACGTTACCGCAATGCCCAATTTATCGTTCAATAAAAATGGATGGAATTTGAAGCTCCCCACTTCAATTTTCAAGGAGATTTTATGCCTAAGGCACTGATTACCGGTATTACCGGGCAAGATGGTTCGTATTTAGCCGAATTGTTGCTAAGCAAAGGTTATGAAGTTCACGGCATTATCCGTCGTGCAAGCACCTTCAATACCAATCGAATCGATCATATTTATCGTGACCCTCACAATGGTGATAAAGCGAAAATGCGTCTGCATTATGGCGATTTATCCAGTTCGGATAGTTTGCAGAACATAATTGTAAATGTGGAACCCGATGAAATTTATAATTTGGCTGCTCAAAGTCATGTGCGGGTAAGTTTTGATATGCCCGAATACACTGGTGATGTTGATGGACTAGGCGTTACACGCATTTTGGAAGCCATCCGTCGTAGTGGAGTCGATGTGCGTTTTTATCAAGCTTCAACCAGCGAATTATTTGGCAGCGCGAAACCACCGCAGAATGAAGCCACCCCTTTTGAACCCCAAAGCCCTTATGCGGCCGCCAAGGCATATGCCTATTACATGGCGCGCAACTATCGGGATGCTTACAATATGTTCACCTGTAATGGAATTTTATTCAATCATGAATCCCCGCGCCGCGGAGAAACTTTTGTTACCCGGAAGGTTACACGAGCTTTGGCAGCTATTTTGGCGGGAAATCAGAAGTATCTCTATTTAGGGAATTTGGACTCAAAGCGTGACTGGGGTTATGCCCCAGAATACGTTGAGTGCATGTGGATGATGCTTCAGCATGACGAACCTCTAGATTTGGTGATTGGCACAGGCGAATCCCATAGCATCCGAGAATTTTTAGAAGAATCTTTCGGCTATGTAGGATTGGATTATCAAGAATATGTGCGCATTGATGAAAAATACTTCCGACCCACCGAAGTTGACTGCCTCCTTTCTGATCCTTCTAAGGCTAAAAATCTGCTGGGTTGGGAACCGCACGGTCCGATTCCCCGACTTGGTGCGCATTATGGTAGATACCGACCTAGAGTTAGCTGGGTTGGAAGCTCCAGGTGAAGGTAAAAAGGTAATCGATGAACACTTCGGGGAATGGCATGATTGGGATCACCAAGTTGTTAGTATGGGAAGGTGAAAAGATGAAGCAGAATTACCCTGATCCGAAACAGTTTTGGACCAACCGGCGTGTGTGTGTAACCGGAGGTGCAGGCTTCCTGGGGTCTTTTGTACAAGAGACGTTACGGGAACGCGGTGCAACCGAGATTTTCATCCCGCAAATCGAAGATTACGATCTTACCAAAATCGAAGATATTCGAAGAATGCTAGCTGACTCCAAACCTGACCTTATCATTCATTTAGCCGCACTGGCTGGTGGTATCGGCGCTAACCGCGCCCGTCCAGCAGAATTTTTCTACAAAAATTTGATGATGGGGGTTCCCCTGATGCATGAAGCTTGGAAAAGCGGTGTGGATAAGTTTGTAGTGATTGGTACGATTTGCGCGTATCCAAAATTTACCCCCGTACCCTTTAAAGAAGAAAACCTTTGGGATGGCTATCCTGAAGAAACCAATGCGCCTTACGGTCTGGCGAAAAAGATGCTCTTGGTACAGTCACAGGCCTATCGTGAGCAATATGGTTATAACTCCATCTATCTCTTACCTGTCAACCTTTACGGGCCGCGTGATAATTTCAACCTGGAAACCTCCCATGTTATTCCAGCCCTGGTCCGGAAAATGATAGAAGCTCAGCAGAGAGGGGATGAGCAGGTCACTCTTTGGGGCGATGGATCACCCACACGAGAGTTTTTCTACGCTGGTGATGCGGCTCGAGGCATTGTTTTGGCAGCCGAACGATACAACAGCAGCGAACCTGTAAATCTCGGAGCTGGGATGGAAATATCGATAAAAGATTTAGCCGAATTGATATCAAAATTGACTGGTTTTGAAGGCGAAATCGTTTGGGATACCAGCAAGCCCAATGGTCAGCCCCGCCGCGGCCTGGATGTCTCACTTGCCAAAGATTATTTTGGTTTCGAAGCACAGATGTCTTTTGAAGAAGGCTTGCGCCGAACGATCGAGTGGTTCAAAGAAAACCAGGACCGGTAAGCGTGAAGCGTATAGGTGTAGAGCGCCAAGTTGGAAGCGTGTACTGATTCGCTCCCCGCTCGATACTCCCCTCCACGAGAAAAGTATGTCTGAAACGCCTAAACCCACTCCAGAACTTATTACCCTCCGACCGTCCCGCGGCTGGTCAGCTCTTGAATTTACGCGACTTGTGGGCCTATCGAGAACTGATTTATTTCCTTACCTGGCGTGACGTGATCGTTCGGTATAAACAGACGGTACTTGGTGCAGCCTGGGCAGTCATCAATCCACTGATCAATATGGTGGTTTTGCAGGTTGTTTTTGGCAACTTTGCTGGGATGGAACCCGAAGGTGATATACCAGGTCCACTTTTTAGATTTGCTTCAGTTTTGCCCTGGGGATTATTTGCCGGAGCATTGAATTCCGCAGGCCGCTCGATGCTTTCCAATCGCTCAATCCTAACCAAAGTTTATTTTCCACGACTTGATAATTCCAATGTCATCTGTTCTTAGCGGGTTGGTGGATTTTGCGATTGGGTTTGTGGTTTTATTCGGTATGATGATTTATTGGGGTGTGCTGCCATCGTGGCAGATATTGACTTTACCTCCAATTATTTTTTTGGCCTTGATCACCGCGCTTGGAGTTGGGCTTTGGTTTTCGGCTTTGAATGTCCTCTACCGTGATGTCGGTTACGTATTGCCGGTTCTCACTCAACTGTTGTTATTCATTTCACCTGTGGGTTACTCAACCAGCACGGTTCCTATTCAATGGCAGTGGCTTTATGCGCTTAACCCAATAGTGGGTGTCATCGAAAGTTTCCGTTGGGCGGTTTTAGGCACTGTTCCGAGTAATAGTTTACCGCTTTGGATAATAGTATCAATTTCAACAACCGTGGCTGTATTTCTCTTGGTGACTGGGCTTTTCTATTTCCGCCGTATGGAACGCACTTTTGCGGATATGGTTTAAGCGATCGAAAATTATGTCAAATCTAGCAATTCCAGAGTAGATAATTTAGGGAAAAAATACCGCATCGGCGCTTCGCCCGACCGCTATAACACCCTGCGTGATTCGATTGTCGGCGCGCTAAAAACCCCCGTGCGCCGCATTCGCCAGGGATTTATTCCTGTTGCCGAGGATGAACAGCACACCATTTGGGCTTTAAAGGATATTTCCTTTGATGTGCAACAAGGCCAGGTCTTAGGGGTGATCGGACGCAATGGTGCGGGTAAATCAACCCTATTGAAGATTTTCTCCCGGGTTACTGAACCCTCCGCGGGTGAAGTGAAAATCCGTGGCCGAGTTGGCTCCCTCTTGGAAGTTGGGACCGGTTTCCATCCTGAACTTACCGGTCGTGAAAACACGCTCTTAAATGGTGCCATTCTAGGGATGCACCGCTCTGAAATTGAGCGTAAATTTGATGAAATCGTTGATTTCTCCGGAGTAGAAAAATTTATCGATACTCCTGTCAAACGTTATTCCAGCGGCATGTATCTCCGTCTGGCATTTGCCGTAGCCGCCCATTTAGAACCCGAAATCTTGGTTGTGGATGAAGTTCTGGCCGTAGGCGATGCTGAATTTCAACGAAAATGCCTCGGCAAAATGAGTGATGTGGCGCAGGAAGGACGTACTGTATTATTCGTGAGCCATAATATGTCAGCCATATTACGCCTGACCGAAGAAGCCATCGTACTCGACCGCGGTCAGCTTGTTATGCGGGCACCAACCGTAGAGGCTGTTGACCATTATATGTCATCCGGGTTCTCCAGAATCGGGTGAGCGGAAATGGACAGTCGATGAGGTCTCTGCAGATGCTCATCCTTTCCGTCCCATTGCACTGCGGGTTCGTGACACCCGAAATACAGTAGTGGATGTGGTGCGATCAGCAGAACCGATCACAGTAGAAGTTGAATATGTCCTCGATCGTCCCATCCAGGGATTACGAATTGGCTTGTACTTGATGAGTATGCGCGGTGAACATATCTTGACATCCTTTGATACGGATGATCCTCAAAAATTTGAACAATACAGCACGCGCCAGGCCGGACGTTATATCAGCCGCTGCATTATTCCGTCAAATCTGCTTAACGAAGGCCGTTACGCGTTAGGCCTAAACGCCAGTTCTTTTCGGGTTAAGCGGTATTTCCAAGATGAACACGCCCTTACGTTTACTGTTGATGCCGTTGGTGCGCCGGGCAAACACTGGCCTGAAGTCCGCATGGGCTTAGTTCGTCCCAACCTGGATTGGGAAATTGAAAACCAATAGAGTGTGCGAAATTATCTATGAATAAAGCCTCGATTAAACAACTTTTAGGAGATTTACCGCTCACCGCTGAGATCTATTGGTTGTTGCGCCAAACTGGAAAACCACCAGTGGGTGGTTATTCGCTCGAAAAATTACAAGCTTGCCTCCCAGTTTGGATCACTCAGGCAAAAGTTGCTCAACGCCCTAAAACAGGTAAACAAATATTCGTCTTTACGATGCTTTCTTACTGGGTTGAGCAGACCACCGCGCTTTGTCTGGCCCTGGCGGCCCTCGGTCACGAGGTGTCATTGGCTTATTTACCATACGCACATTGGAAGAAACCAGTGAACCGTTTTGATGCTCGCCGCCAGAATGCCTATATGCGTGATGCGCTCCAACCGCTAGAAGAACTTCTGGAACTTTATCCAATCTATGATGCTCCGAAAAACCAAACGATGCCGGTGGATTTAGCGGGTCAAATGGAGGCCGCGGCTTTCCGAGATGTACAGTACAGCCTGCTTAGAGAAGACGTAGACTCTGACAGTGATCTCTATCACCTTCGACTGGCTCGAAATACTACGCATGCTCTCGCCATGTATAAATTACTTCAGGATCAGAATCCTGACATTGTCATTGTGCCCAATGGCAGCATGTTGGAGTTTGGCATCACCTTCAAAGTTGCTCAGTGCATTGAAATTCCGGTGATGACGTATGAATTTGGTGAGCAATCTGAGCGCATGTGGCTAGCCCAAAATGAAGATGTGATGCGTCAGGATACCTCAGACCTTTGGGTTGCAAGCTCTGGGGTGCCGCTAACCGATGATGAATGGATGCGTATAAAAGATTTCTTTTCTTCCCGACAGGGGGGCGGTTTGTGGGAGAATTTTTCTCGGCGTTGGCAGGGGACAGCCTCCCAAGGTGGGGAAGCCGCCGCGACAGCCTTAGGGTTGGATGCTCGCCCCGTAGTTATGCTGCCAACCAATGTTCTCGGTGATTCCCTCACGTTGGGGCGGCATATTTTCAGCGGTAGTATGACCGAGTGGTTGATCCGCACCATCGATTATTTTTCAAATCGACCGGAAACGCAATTTGTCATCCGGGTGCATCCTGGCGAACAGATTGGTTGGGGCCCCTCTGTTTATGATATTTTGAGCGAAAAATTTCCCGAGTTGCCCGAAAATATTCACCTGCTGCCAGCCGGAGCAGAAATCAATACTTATGATCTCGTCAATACTGCGGACGTCGGATTGGTCTTTACAACTACGGTCGGGATGGAAATGGCGATGAGTGGTTTACCTGTAATTGTTACCGGTCAGACGCATTACCGCGGGAAGGGATTTACCCTGGATGCCGAAACCTGGGATTCCTATTTTGAGATGCTGGATAAGGTTTTGGCCTCACCCAAGGAATATCGCCCTGATCGGGCACAGGTTGAATCAGCCTGGACCTATGCTTACCGGTTCTTTTTTGAATATCCACAACCTTTTCCCTGGCACGTGCAGCATTTTTGGGATGACGTGCAAAAATGGCCTTTGGAACGCGTTTTATCGGATGAAGGGCAGGATCTATTTGGTGATACCTTCCGTTATTTAGCGGGAGAGGCGATTGCGTGGAAATCATGATTAACGAAAATATAAAACAAAACGTACGTGAGTTCTACGATCAAGTTGGCTGGCAGCAGGTCAGTGAAGGCGTGTATCAAAACGCTCGTTATGAAGATCTGCGTCCCGTCAGCCGCGATTATATTCATAATTGTCATTTACGCGTTAACCGCTATTTGCAACCAACTGGAAAATATTTATTGGATGCCGGATCGGGTCCAATTCAATATCCGGAATATCTGACCTATTCCGCGGATTATAATTTTCGAGTGTGTGCCGATATTTCGATTCAAGCGCTCATAGAAGCTCGCACACGGACTAAAGACCACGGCCTGATGGTGGTTGCTGATATTGCTAATTTGCCATTTTCTTCGGAAGTGTTTGATGGTGTTGTATCACTGCATACTATTCACCATTTACCTATAACTGAACATATTCAGGCTTATGAAGAACTTTATCGGGTAATGCTAGCTGACCGGCGCGCTGTGGTGGTAAATGGATGGCACAACCCGCCTATGGGTGTCGTTCTAGATCGCTTGCGAAAATTAACGCTTCGGGTACGCGGCTTTATTAATCGACGGATTTTGCGCCGAAAAATGCAGATCAGTGAAGGTAATTTGGTACAAGATGCTCAGAAAAAAGAAGATACAAAAAGTACCTTCGTGGACAAGAATACTCCCACCTGGCTTAAAAATAATCTCAGTCAGAAAATGCCACTTGAAATTCGGGTATGGCGCAGCGTGAGTGTTAAAAATCTGCGTGCCTTCATTCATGATGGCTGGGGTGGGCGTAATTTGCTCAGTTTCTTATTTTGGCTGGAAGATCGTTTCCCACATTGGTTCGGAGTGAATGGTCAGTATCCATTAATTGTCATTCATAAAGCTTGATTTCCATTTTGGAGTAACTATGGATTGGAAAAAACAAACCGTTTTGGTCACTGGTGGCACCGGCTCATTTGGTAAAAAATTTATTCGCATGATGTTGGATGAATACCAACCCGCCAAATTGATTGTCTATAGCCGCGACGAACTCAAACAACACGAGATGCGGGCCGGTGGATTTGACCATCCCAGCCTGCGTTATTTCCTCGGGGATGTGCGTGATCTGCCGCGATTGCGACGGGCGATGAGTGATGTGGATATTGTGGTGCATGCCGCGGCACTAAAGCAGGTGCCAGCTTGCGAGTACAACCCCATGGAAGCGGTCAAAACCAATATCCTCGGAACCAGCAACGTGGTCGATGCCGCGATCGATGCCAGGGTCAAAAAAGTGCTGGCCCTCAGCACGGATAAAGCAGTCACCCCGGTTAATCTGTATGGTGCGACCAAACTAACTGCCGAAAAATTAGTCGTTGCCAGCAACGCTTATGCCGGCGATATGCAAACCCGCTTGAGCTGCGTGCGGTATGGCAACGTGGTTGGCAGCCGTGGCTCAGTTGTCCCGATCTTCATCCGCCAACGTGAAAATGGAAATAAATTGACCATCACCGATGACCGCATGACGCGTTTCTGGCTCTCGCTGGATCAGGGTGTGCGCTTTGTGATTTCTAATATTGAGCGCATGCATGGCGGAGAAGTTTTTGTCCCCAAAATTCCCAGTACCAAAATCGTCGATCTGGCGCGAGTGATCGCTCCTGAGGCCGAGATCGAAACCATTGGCATTCGCACTGGTGAGAAACTCCACGAAATGATGATCTCGCGCGACGAATCCCGTTCCACGGTGGAACTCCAAGACCGCTTCGTGGTCGAACCCACCGGCCACCTGTGGTTCCGTTATGATTGGGGTGCCGAAGGCACACGCGTCCCCGATGGTTTTAAATATACAAGCGATAACAATACCGAATGGCTCACAGAAGAACAGATCAAAGAATTGGTCGCCCCGTTCGAAGAGGCTTACGCGAATAAGTAATCCTGTTGTGTGGTGTATGACAAGCGAGGTGCGATAAATCCCGCCTAACGCACCCAGTACAACACACTCCGCACTTTATTAACCATGCGCATCCTAATCACGGGTGCCAGCGGACTTTTGGGGCTGAACACCGCCCTTGAGGCCGCCGACCAGCACACCGTCTTTGGACAGGTCAACAGCAACGCTATCCAAACCGAGGCGTTCACCGTTCTAAAAGCGGACTTGTTGGAACCCGGCGCGGTCGAGCGTTTGCTCGAAATGACCCAGCCCGATTGGGTCATCCACTGCGCCGCCCTCGCCAGTCTGGAAGCCTGCGAGCAAAATCCGGAATTGGCCTGGGAATTGAATACCGAACTCCCCCGAAAAATGGCAGAACAATGTCAAAAGGGCGGAGCGCGCCTGCTTCATGTTTCAACGGACGCGGTATTTGATGGCAAGATCGGCGGTTATACCGAGGAGGATCCCGCCAGTCCGGTTGGCATCTACACCCAAACAAAATATCAAGCCGAATTAGCCGTGGCAGCGGCAAATCCAACCGCGATCATTGCTCGTGTAAACCTTTTTGGTTGGAGCCTCTTTGGCCGTCGCAGCCTCGCGGAGTTCTTCTTCAATAATCTTTCGGCGGGCAATAATATCATGGGGTTCACGGATGTTCATTTCTGTCCGTTGCTGGCAAATGACATTGCCCATTTATTCGTGGGAATGTTGGAAAAGAAATTAACTGGGCTGTATCATGTCCTCAGCAGTGACAGTATGACCAAGTACGATTTCGGTGTTGCCATCGCCAGGAGCTTCGGACTCAATTCTGATTTGATTGCCCCTAAATCGGTCACCGAATCAGCCCTGACGGCCGCGCGTTCCCCGAACCTGACCCTCAAAGTTGATAAACTTATCCACGGTTTGGGTGTAATTCCTCCCACTGTTTCCACAGGCATTGACCGCTTTTACCAACTTTATCAACAGGGTTATCCACAGGTTGTGCAGGGATTAGGGATGAGTGACTAGGTAGTTTTGCTTAGCTGGTCACCTGATACCTGGTACCCGACACCTAATTCTCCAGGAGTTTTCCATGATCTTTCCCGCTCCCGAAATTACCATTGCAGACCGCAAGATCGGCCTCAACCACCCGACCTATTTCATCGCCGATATTGCTGCTAACCACGACGGGGATTTGGACCACGCGATTGAGCTCATCCGTTTAGCTGCCGAGGCCGGCGCGGAAGCCGCCAAATTTCAAAATTTTCGCGCTCCTAAGATTGTTTCTGATTATGGCTTCAAAGCTTTGGGTGGGCAGCAATCGCATCAAGCTGAGTGGAGCAAATCTGTCTACGAAGTTTATGATGATGCCTCCGTTCCTTTTGAGTGGACGCCAATCCTTAAAGACGCATGTGACGAATTCAAAATTCATTATTTCTCGTCACCCTACGATTACGAAGCCATCGAAATGCTCGATGAATACGTACCCGCCTACAAAGCTGGTTCGGGGTTGATGAGCTGGCCCGAGGCTCTCGTCCGCATGGCAAGTTTGGGCAAACCGATTCTGATTGCGACTGGCGCCGCTGATATTGCCGATGTTTTCCGGGTAATGCGGGCAGTCGGCGAAGTCAACGATCAAATTGTTCTGATGCAGTGCAACACCAATTACACTGCCGCCGACAGCAATTATGATCATCTCAATATCAACGTGCTGAAAACCTATGGCGCTTTGTACCCCAATGTTGTTTTAGGTCTCTCCGACCACACCCACAACCCCGCCCCTGTAGTAGGTGCAGTTACCCTGGGAGCACGCGTAATCGAGCGGCACTTCACGGACAGCAACGATCGCGAGGGTCCTGACCATAAATTTGCGATGAACCCCGAAAACTGGGCTGAGATGGTGCTGCAGGTTCGCACCCTGGAGCGTACCCTCGGCTCCACCGATAAATTCGTCACTGGCAGTGAGCAAGAAACCTATGTGCTGCAGCGCCGCTGTCTGCGAGCCGCCCGCGAGATCAAAGCGGGCGAAACCATCACTGCTGAAATGGTTGAGCCGTTACGCCCTGCGGCCGCTGGCGCACTCATGCCCTGGGAAATGGATGATCTGATCGGCAAAAAAGCGCTGATTGATATGCCCTATGGGATGGATTTGCGCTGGGAGAATATTGGGTTGTGAGATATTGAGCGGATAGCTAAAAGTGCTGCCCACCACCCTCCATGATAATGAGAATTCTTTATTTCTCTCGAGACTACACAACCCACGATCATCGCTTCCTGTCTGCATTAGCGAAAACTGAGCATGAAGTCGCTTTTCTCCAGTTGGAGCGCCGTGGGCACGCACTGGATGACCGTCCGCTGCCCCCAGAGATTCAGCAGATCCCCTGGGTGGGAGGGCAAAACTTGGCAACGCTAAAAAATGGCCTGAAGTTGCTGGCTGGTCTGCGCAAAGTGATCCGCGACTTCCAGCCTGATTTGATCCAGGCCGGCCCGATTCAACGTTCGGCGTTTTTGGCTGCGCTGACGGGCTTCAAGCCCCTGGTGACAATGAGTTGGGGCTACGATTTACTCCACGACGTGAACCAAAGTCGCGCGTGGGAGTGGGCTACTCGTTACACATTAAAACGTACAAGTGCTTTTGTTGGGGACTGCGATACAATCCGAAATTTGGCAGTTGATTACGGCATGGCTCCCGAACGCATCGTAACTTTCCCCTGGGGCGCTAACATTCAAAAATACACCCCCGCACCCCCATCCACGCTCCCTGCTCTCCGAAAGCGCCTGGACTGGGATGAAAATGCCTTTGTTCTGCTCTCCGTGCGCAGTTGGTCACCTATCTACGGGGTGGATGACTTGGCAAGGGCTTTCGTCAAAGCTGCCCGGCAGCATCCCGAACTGCGTTTATTTATGCTGGGGAACGGTCCGCTGGCGCCCACTATTCGCCGGATATTTCAGCAAAGCGGTGTGCTGGATCAAGTTCATTTTCCAGGACAGGTATCGCAAGAGAAACTCCCCGATTTCTACCGGGCAGCAGATTTATATCTCAGCACCTCGCATAGTGATGGTTCATCCATTTCGTTGCTTGAAGCTTTAGCTAGCGGAATCCCCGTTTTGCTCAGTGATATTCCGGGTAATCGGGAGTGGTTACCTGCCTCTTCCGGTGGGAGCGGGGGTGCGAACGAAGGTCGTATGGGGGGTGAGGGTGTTGGTTGGCTCTTCATTGATGGTGATGTTGAATCGCTAACGAACGGAATCCTCCACGCAGTCAAACATCGAGACCAGTTACCCGCGATGGGCCGGGAAGCCCGTCGTTTAGCGGAATCCCGTGGAAACTGGGAAATGAACTTCCCTGAACTTTTTAAGGCTTACGAGATTGCATTATCCCAATAACATTCTTCCACTATAAAAATACGAACTGTTTGGACACGAATGGCACGGAAGCACACAGATTCCGGTATTTTGTTGAGATATATCCGTGAAATCTGTGTGAATCCATGTCCAATTGCTTTTCTTCTGGTTTATTCAGGAGCGAATTTAAAGAAGTGCTGACCGAATGCTGACGATCAAATGTGCGGCCTGTAAACGCAAACTCTGGAAGTATGAAAAATTCGGAAAAGGTGAGGTGTTACGCTGCCATAAAAACCGGATTTCGCGGAAATTTGATTTCCAGCAAAAGGAGGATAAAATTCTCTGCCTTTGCGGAGTTGAGATTGGGATTGACAAAGGAGCTCATATTAAAATGGTTAAAAAGGGATTTGTTTACACAGGTACAAAAAGAACATGACCGGAGAACGAGGACTGAGGATGGAACCCCAGTCCTCAGTCTCCCGTAGCCCGGCACATTTAAGTAAATATGCTAAATAAAATTGATATGGTTGAAGAATTTCGAACTCTAGGTGTTCAGGTTGGCGACACCCTGTTAGTTCACTCCTCCTTTAAATCCTTTGGTGGTGTGGAGGGCGGTCCACAAACTGTGATCGACGCGCTGCTGGAAGTGCTGGGTGCCGAAGGTACGTTGATTATGCCAACCTTCAATTTTGATTTCTGTAAGGGCGAACCCTGGGACGTGCGCACCACACCTTCGCATATGGGTGCAATCACCAATCTGGTGCGCGAAAATCCGGCTGCAAAGCGAGTGTTCCATCCGATCTATTCTTTTGCAGTGCTTGGCAAACACGCTGAATTTCTAACCAAGGAGCGCTACAAGAGCAGCTATGGCGCAAATTCCTTATTTGCTAAACTTCGCCACCTCGATGGCAAAATTATGGTGATCGGCCTGCTTTATAACGACAGCATGACCTTCTTCCACCACGTTGAAGAGATGGAAGGGGTTGATTACCGTTACGTGAAAGAATTTACCGGTTTGGTCACCGATGAAGAGGGGCATACATACAAAGATACTTTCACGATGCTGGTGCGCGATATCAAGCAGGGTGTGCAAACTCGAGTTGATCCGATGGGTGATCTAATGGAAGAAGCTGGTGTCATTACGGTGCGTAAAATTGGCGAATCCAAGGTCTGTTTGATGAAAACCAACGAGGTTTACGAATTTACTGCACGTGAGATGCGGCGTGACCCTCAATTGCTGTATTCTGTTGAAAATGAGTTGCTTGACCCCGATTAATCTATGGAATTAAAACCCCTGATCGAACGGCTATTTCCCCTCCATCGTACTCTGGCTTCTGACGAGATGGATGAGGCCTTGCGCATTGTTGGCGAAAGTATGCCAGCCGAGTCGAATTATAAGATCGAGACTTATGCGCCAGGAACACCTGTCTGGACCTGGAAGGTTCCAGAGTGTTATGTGGTTCACGAAGCCTATTTGGAAACTGAAGACGGTCAACGAATTGTGGATTTTACACAAAATCCGCTCCATCTGGTGTCGTACTCATTGCCGGTTGACAAAACTTTAACCTGGGAAGAACTCGAACCCCACTTGTATTTCAACGAAAAACGCCCCTGGGCGACCCCCTGGATTTTCAAATATTACCAGCGCGATTGGGGGTTCTGCCTGCCCAAAAATCAATTTGACCAGTTAGATCGTGGCCTCAAATACCACGCCGTGATTGATGTGGAGTTCCGCACCGACCCCCTCAAGGGCTTCCGCGTTTCAGATGCCGTCATTCACCCTAAGTACTTCTCCCCTCTCCCCGAGAGAGAGGGGCTGGGGGTGATGGCAGAAATGGGCGAACTGCTGATTTCATCCCATCTCTGCCATCCCATGCAGGCGAACGATGACCTGGCCGGCACAGTTACTGCCATTGAGGTTGCTCACCGCTTGGCCGAGAACCCCCTACCTCCCGGCTCAATGTCGGTCCGTTTTTGGTTCGGCCCCGAAACGATTGGCACAATCGCGTATCTGGCCCAACACGAAGATTTGATCCCCCAACTCAAGGGCGGTATATTCGTGGAAATGACCGGCAACCAGAGTGAGATTGCCATTCATCGTTCTCGTCAAAGTGACCACCTGTTGGATCGTGTCACCGACTACGTCCTCCGCTCCACGCCCCACGTTACCCGAGAATTCGCCGCCCACCCAGCCAACGATGAGCGCGTGATCAACGGTCCCGGGGTCAATGTACCCTGTATTTCGGTCAATCGTTGGCCTTATGACGAATACCACACCACGGATGATAACCTTGATATCATCAGCGAAGAGATGCTCCAAGGTGCGGCAGATCTTATTGAGCAGATTGTGCGGGTGTACGCAAGCAACTATATTCCCAAGCGGACTTTTCGGGGACCGGTGTTCCTCTCCGGGCACGGTTTGTGGGTCGATTGGCGGGAAAATTGGGAGCTTAACCGGGCCATCGAAAAAATTATGATGCGTTTTGAAGGCCAGCACACCATCTTTGATATCGCTGAGGAAGTCGGCTTGGATTACTGGGTCGTCCGCGATTACGTTGAAAAATTCCGGGCAAAAGGATTTGTCGACCCTTTACCCATCCCTAGTAAAGCGCCAGAAAATTAGTCTAAAGATTTTTTTAAATATCAAACATCATGTTTTCTTTGCGACGATGTCTCCCGTGACACTGGAGTAACTGCCCCATGACACAAAAAACCATTGCCATCATCCAGGCACGTATGAATGCCTCTCGCCTCCCTGGAAAGTGTTGCTTGAAATTGGGGATAAGCCTATGCTTGAATGGGCTGTTGAACGAACCTGCCGCGCGTCAAGAGTGCAGCAGGTTGTAGTTGCCACCACCCTCGATCCGTCTGACGACCCCATTTTTGAGTTTTGCAAACGGAAAGACTACCGCGTTGGGCGCGGCAGCGTGCAGGATGTGCTTGATCGATATTATCAAACTGCAAAACATTTCCAAGCCCAAACGATTGTGCGTATCACGGCGGATTGCCCCTTCATCGATCCAAATTTAATCGATGAAGCCGTACGATTAATGCTCTCCGGTACTGGCGCGTTGGATTTGCGGGTGAAGCTCTCAGCTGCTCGGTTCGATTTTGTTGCTAACCGCCTACCGCCGCCCTGGGGACGCACATATCCTATCGGGCTGGATGTGGAAGTATTTACTTTCGATGCCCTCGAACGTGCCTGGCGCACTGCCATCCCAAAAAACCAACGGGAGCATGTCACCCCTTTTCTATACGAAGGTACGCCCCCAGAACAGTTGAAATACAGTATTCCCAACTCACCTTTTTCCAGTGCGATGACCCCAGATGGGCAGCACATTGCTTTGTTACACCACACACCGGATTATGGTGATTTACGCTGGACTGTAGATACCCCTGAAGATTTGGAGTTTGTTCGTAAAATGGCGTCTCATTTCTCCGATGATACCTTCACCTGGAAAGATGTGCTTGACCTGGTACAAAAACATCCTAAATTGAGCCAGATCAACGCTCAAGTCCAGCACAAATCCCATTTAGATGTGGACGACCGCACCTCCTAATCTCTTCCCAGACACATGAACCCTGATAGCCGCCTCACCATCTTCTCCGCACCAAAGCCCTTTACTGATCCCCATATCAATACCATCCAACGTAATGCTATACAATCTTGGCAGCAAATGGGATCAGATGTCGAAGTTATCCTGGTGGGTGAAGAAGACGGAATGGCTGATGTAGCGGCTGAATTTGAGGTTACCCACCTTCCGATGTGGCTCGCAACGATTGGGGAACACCGTTGGTGAGTTCAATTTTTGAATTGGCGCGTGATGCCAGTGAAAGCCGCTTGTTGACCTATGTCAATGCAGATATACTGCTACTGCCAGATTTTATGGATCACGCCCAAGGGGTTGCTGCTCAAGTAGATAAATTCTTGGTGGTCGGCCAACGCTGGGATATAGATATCACCGAAGAGTTGGAGTTTCCGACGGATTGGGATCAGCATATCCGGAATGAAGTGCTCACACGTGGAGGGCTGCATGCTCCCTCCGGGTCCGATTATTTTATCTTCCCTCGTGAAATTTTTACCGATATGCCGCCTTTTGCCATTGGGCGGGCCGGCTGGGATAACTGGATGATCTTCCAATCTCTCGAAAACAAATGGCCCGTGATTGATGCCACCCATGACCTGATGATCATCCATCAGAATCACGATTACGGTCATCTACCTGATGGCAAGCCGCATTACGATCTCGAAGAAACAAAAATCAATGCCGAATTGGGCGGTGGTATGCACCATATGTATATGACGCTTGATGCTAGTCATGAGTTAGTTCAGGGAAAGGTGCAGTCAGCCCGTCTGACCCGAGATCGATTTTTGCGCACTTTGGAACGCAATCTGCACCCGGGGGTCGAAAAAGGTTTGCGTTGGAAACTTTCTCGCCGTTTTAGGCGCATGCGCCGCGGAGTTTGGTAAAATCATATGAATAATCCATTTAATTATTGCCCTCTTTGCCACAACGACACCAGTCATCATTTTGATACCAGGCAATTTCGCGGCAATACGGTTCATAATCGAATCTGTGCGAATTGCGGCGCAGTATTTCAATCTCCTCGAATGGGTAAGGCTGAGTTGGATGAGTTTTATGCCAACGAATATCGCCAGGTTTATCAGGGAGATCAAGGACCAACCCAAAAAGATTTGCAGACCCAAGCAGGGCGGGCTGCTTCCCTGTTGAAATTTATGAGTGATTCCGTTTCCGGAGTAAATCGCCATCTTGATATTGGTTGCTCATCAGGGATTCTATTGACAACCTTCCGTGATCATTTTGGAAGTGAACCCCTCGGTGTGGAGCCTGGAGATGCGTACCGGAAACATGCACAAGCCCAAGATCTGACAGTTTTTGCCGAAATCGAAGATTTGCCTTCAAACCGGAGAAGATCGATGTGATCTGATCAGTTTGGCACATGTTTTGGAGCATCTGGCTAACCCTATTGGTTACCTCACGTATTTACGAGAGCGACATCTAACACCCAATGGATGGCTATTAATAGAGGTTCCAAATTTATATTGCCACGACAGTTTTGAAATTGCACATTTAGTCAGCTTTAGTCCTCATTCGCTGCGCCAAACGATCCAAAAATCTGGTTTCGAAATTGTGAAGCTTGAAGCTCACGGCCGCCCACGTTCGGAACTGCTGCCGCTCTACCTGACTGTGTTAGCTTGTCCAGGGAGTTCTTCAGGTGTTATTCAACCTGAAACAAACGTTGCCCGTAAACGCCGATTTGGGATGTTTCGCCGTCGGGTGATACAAAAACTCATCCCTAAAAAGGCTTGGATCAGGTAGCCTCTATGCGTGTTGGACAAAATCCTGCAAAATCTGTAGATTACGTTGCCCAACCTGAAAGGGTCACTGTGGCAATCGTGTCATATATTCCCACGCTGGGAGGGTATTACACCCAAAGTTTGGAGGTGCTCAAGGCCTGCCTGGAAAGTATTTGGGCTAATACATGGTTACCCTACGACTTACTCGTTTTCGATAACGCCAGTTGTCCCGAAGTGCGCGCATTTCTAAACGAAACACAATTGCAGGGAAAAATCCAGTATCTTGTGCTTTCGGAGAAGAATATTGGCAAAGCGGGGGCCTGGAATCATATTTTTGGCGCAGCTCCCGGTGAATATATTGCTTATGCAGATAGCGATGTTTACCACTATCCTGGTTGGTTGGAGCCGCAATTGGATCTGCTTGAATCCTTTCCGCAGGCGGGAATGGTTACGGGGATGCCGATGTGGACACCACCCGAATATTCCACTGCTACGGTCGAGTGGGCTGAGAAAAATCCGGATATCTGTTTTGAGCGGGGTAAATTTTTGCCTTGGGATGATTACTGGCGGCACTCACGCAGCCTGGGTGCTGATGAAAACAAAGCGCAGACCCATTTCAATAGTGTCGAAGATGTGACGATACAATTTCAAAGCCAGCGCTTTTATGTCGGAGCTGCACATTTTCAATTTGTGGCGCGTAAATCTGTATTGCAGAGTGTGCTGCCGATCCCCTCGGAGCGACCGATGGGCCAGGTGCGTTTGCTGGATATCGCTCTAAATGAAGGTGGTTATCTGCGTTTTTGCACGCCCGATTGGTGGGTGGAGCATATGGGCAATACTCTGCAAGATGAGTTTCGATCCTGGGGAACGGAATCAATCGTAAAGCCTTCAAAGCGCAGCTCTGCAAAAATATTGCGATTCAAGCCGGTGCGTAAAATCGTCAACTGGCTCTATCATCGCACCTTCGAAATTCTCTATCGGGACTAAATCCCATTAAACCTAATTACCAACTCCCAACAACTTTTCTATGAAACGAGTATTTATCAGCGCTGATCACGGTTTGGCTGTGATCTATTTTTTGCAGAGCGATGTAGTTCCGACATTGTTGAAGGCAGGTGTCGAGATCGTGGTGTTGACCGACGATGCCCTCATCGAGCAGGTGCGGACCCGCTTTGGACAACCTGGATTGATTGTAGAAGGGTTGCGTTTGTCCGAGTTGCGCAGTTTTGAGGCTTCCATCAGCCCCACGATGCAGTGGTGGCTGCATTTTTTGCGCCGAGCCGGGGCATCGAACCGTATTAACCTCGAAGCCGTAGACGGATTTATGAACCAGGTTGAAGATGAAGCGCATCCCAGGCGCAAAAAACTCTTTTCGTTAATGCGTGCGTTTGTCAGTGTGATGCGTCATTCCAAGTTTTTGCGCAAGACTGTGATATGGGTACAAAATCGTTTCACTACGGATATTTATGCCGATTTGTTCCAGAAATACCAACCTGACTTAGTTGTGGCGGCTACTCCGGGGTGGCGCCTGGATCGTTATTTGCTGCGCGAGGCCGCGGCCCGTGGCGTGACCACCGCATCGGTGATCGTGGGCTGGGATAACTCCAGTAGTTATAGTTTGCCGGGGGCTCCCGTCGATTGGGCGACCTGTTGGTCTGAAATCCAAAAGCAGGAGATGGTGCAAGGTTCTGATTGGCAGCCAGAACGGGTGAATATAAGCGGCATTCCTTCTTATGATGGATATCTCCGAGGGACCTGGCTGCTGCCCAAGGATGAGTATTTCACGCTCCATGGCCTGGACCCTAACCGTAAGTTAATTTCGTATGCCAGCAGCTTTATCACTTTTTCACCGGATACTCAAAACGTTGAAGCTTTAGCCCGGCTGGTTTCAAAAGATCTTTTGGCAGAACCCTCGCAGTTGTTGATCCGGCTGCATCCCACGCATTATTTGGACCAACCGCACTATGCCCGCGAACGAAAGAAAATTCAGGCAATGGCGGCCGAATTGCCGGATGTGCATGTGGTCGAACCGGTCTCGTTGGGCGGCGGGATGGGACATTACTCTGGGGAAGATATGCCAGAAAAGTCATCGATGATGGCATATTCCGATGTGATGGTTACCGTCTATTCCACGATGGTGGTGGAGGCCTCCATGCACGGTACCCCGGTGGTCAGTCTGGTCATCGATTTGCCCGAGGGCTGGCCAGGGAAATATACCCTGCCGCTTTCAAAAATCAGCGGCTGGCCGACGCATTTGCGTTTCCGGGAATCAGGGGCTGGTCGTGAGGCTTGCAATGAAGATGATTTACTCAATGCATTGAACCGTTATCTGACCGACCCGACCGCGGATAATCAGGCGCGACAAGCTTTTTTGGAACGAGAATGCACCTACTTAGATGGCTCTTCAGGAAAACGTACAGCCGAATTTTTTCTGGGATTATTGAATGGATAAGCAAGGTTTTCTGAACGCGAGTTCCATGGATAGACGAATAACACAAATTATGATTTTTGAAATTATTCGCGACATTCTTTTTTGCGCGCCATTCGCGTCGAAGCCCTTGCATTATGGTTTAAATTGATATGTTCAGACGATTGACAAACAAACTCCGGTTGACCGCCAGCGTTCTGCGCTACGGGCGTTTGCCGTCCCAGGGGTTGCGAGAGGTTCCAGCAATCAATCTTGAAGAAGTTGCTGAAGCCCGCGAGTTTTTCCCCCTCGAAAAATTTTTTATTTTTGGCCACGCCCGTTCCGGTACGACTCTGCTAACTCGTTTGATCCGCTTGCATCCTGAAGCCCATTGCAACTATCAGGGACATTTTTTTACCCGTCAGCCCACCCTTGAGGGGTTGGTCAACCGCTTTGAAATCGAAGATTGGTTTACTCGCCGCAGCAATCGCTGGAATCGGGGCCGCGATCTGTCACCAGTAGTGCTGCGGGCAGTCAGCGATTTTGTGATGGAGCGTGAAGCACGTCCGTTGGGAGTTCGCGTAGTGGGTGATAAAAGTCCCAACAGCCTGCTGAATGATGAGGCTGTGCGGCTGGCCCACAAAACTTACCCGGATGGCAAGATTATCTTCATCGTGCGGGATGGCCGTGACGCGGCAATTTCGCACCGTTTCCAAACTTTTATTGATGCTACTCAACACATGAATAAAAAGGACTGGAAGATTCGGACAGCTTTTGAATTTGACCCGGAGCCCTTTATGCGCGGCGAGCGATCAATCTTTACCGAAAGTAGTATTCGGGCTGCGGCTGCGGGCTGGGCTAAAAATGTCTTGGAAACCGAACAAAGAGGACTAGAATTTTTTAAAGAACATTATATCTCTTTGCGGTACGAAGATTTGCTCGCCCAACCCTGGGATACGATGTCCCGTTTGTGGCGGTTCTTGGAGTTGGATACAGAACTGCTCGAATTACCAGAGATTCTACGAGCAGAAATGAGCAGTAATCCTGACCGCGATTGGCAAAAGGAAAAAGCAGGAGAGTTGGTCAGCCCTTTACAGAAAGGGAAATCGGGTTCGTGGCGCGAAATGTTCACCGGCCGAGATCGTGCCATATTTCAGGAAATTTCAGGGGATGTGTTAGCCGCTTGGAATTACAGCTGGTAGTGAATATGAAGTTTCTGATCGCAGGTTTTGGTTCCATCGGACGCCGCCATTTTCGAAATTTGCTAGCCCTCGGAGAACAAGATATCGTTTTCTTACGCAGCAATCGCTCAACGCTGCCAGATGATGAAATCGCCGGCTTTCCCTGCGAGACGGATATCCAAGCAGCATTAGCCCACAAACCGGATGCTGTCATCATTTCAAACCCGACATCCCTGCATTTGGATGTCGCTATCCCGGCTGCCGAACAGGGCTGCCATTTGTTCATTGAAAAACCGATTTCTCACTCTACAGACCGAGTTGATGAATTGAAGGAGGCCTTGACCCGCGGAGGCGGGCAAGCGTTCACAGCTTTTCAATTTCGCTTTCATCCGGGCCTGCGGAAAGTTAAGGATTTATTACAAGTCCAAACTATTGGGCGTCCTCTTTCTGTGCGAGTTCATTGGGGAGAATATCTGCCAGGCTGGCATCCTTGGGAAGATTATCGAGAAAGTTATAGTGCCCGACCCGATTTAGGTGGTGGTGTTGTATTAACCTTGTGCCATCCCTTGGATTATTTGCGCTGGTTTTTTGGTGAAGTTGATTCTCTCTGGGCTTTTACCAGTTCAAACAGTGAGTTGAATTTGGCTGTTGAAGACACCGCCGAAATTGGGCTCCGTTTTGGTGGAGGTCTCATTGGGTCGGTTCACTTGGATTATGTGCAGCGCCCCCCAAAACATCATTTGGAAATTATTTGCACGGCAGGAACCATTCGTTGGGATAATGCAGACGGAGCTGTGTATATATACAATTCCCAGTTTGGAGATTGGCAGCAAGTTTTGAGACCAGATGATTTTGAACGGAATGATATGTTTTTTGATGAGATGTGTCATTTTTTAGATTTGATCCGAGGTATAGCCGAGCCAGTCTGCACTCTAAATGATGGCATCCGGTCTTTGGAATTGGCATTGGGGGCTCATATCTCTGCCCAAGATCAAATACTGGTCACTTGGGAGAATCCAAAATCCAGTAAAAATTAATTGCTAAACAAGAAAGCGCTTCAAAAAGGTCAAAATTCAAAAACTGAATATTGCATAATCGTGGACATGCGCTTATAATTGCGCACTTGGTGAGACATTCAGTCTCACCAATTTTCATGTCAAAATGTGTCTGAATATTTGGATGCGCAAAAATTTTAAGGAGTAAGTAAGAAATGAGTAAGAACAATGTTTTAATCCCTCCCTACGGAGGAAAATTAGTAAATTTAGTAGCTACGGATGCCGAACGAGAAAAACTTCGAGAAGAGGCTAATCATTATCCAACCATCCAGATTTCTGATCGCGCATTACACGATTTAGAACTTCTCGCAGTTGGTGGTTACTCACCACTTGATCGCTTCATGGGAAAAGATGATTATCAGCGCGTGTTGACTGAAATGCGACTTGCTGATGGGACTCTGTTTCCTATGCCGATTACTTTAACCATCAAAAAAGAAGAATTGCCTACCACCAGCGAATGGGTTGCTATCCGTGACTTCCGCCTTAATTTAATTGCGGTCATGAAGATGGAAGAGGTCTTCACCTGGGATCCCGCTCGGGAGCAGCGTTTGGTGCTTGGCTCTACCGACAGCCGCCATCCCTTAGTTTCCGAGATGGAACAATGGGGTGACTTATGCATTTCAGGTGAACTTAAAGTTATCAATTTACCGGTTTATTATGATTTTGTGGATATCCGTCGAACCCCGGTAGAAACCCGAGCCATGTTAGAGGATATGGGCAACAAAAATGTGGTTGCCTTCCAGACTCGCAATCCGATGCACCGTATCCACGAAGAACTCACCAAGCGTGCTGCTGCTGAAATCGGTGGCAGTCTGATGATCCACCCCGTGGTGGGTATGACCAAACCTGGCGACGTTGATCACTTCACCCGCGTGCGCGTTTACAAAGCCCTGGTTGAGAATTACTATCCCCAAGATAGCACCGTCCTCAGCCTACTGCCCTTAGCCATGCGCATGGCTGGGCCGCGCGAAGCCGTCTGGCATGCCATCATCCGCCGCAATTATGGCGCGAACCACTTCATTGTTGGTCGTGACCACGCTGGCCCTGGCAACGACAGTGCTGGTAATCCTTTCTACGGTCCTTATGAAGCCCAGGAAATGATGCAGCAATACGAAGAAGAGATCGGCGTCAAAATGGTACCCTTCCAGATGTTGGTTTACCTGCCCGAAGAAAAACGTTATGTCGAAATTGATAATGTTCCAGATGGTGCCAAAGTCAGCAATATTTCGGGCACCCAGGTGCGCGAAGATTATCTTGCAACTGGCAAACTGCTCCCTGAGTGGTTTACCCGCAAAGAGACTGCCGAAATCCTGGCCGAAGTGCACCCACCTAAGAAGAAGCAAGGCCTCAACCTGTGGTTTACCGGCCTCTCGGGCTGTGGCAAATCCACCATTGCCAGTGCTTTGATCCCTATGTTGATGGAGCACGGTCGTCAGGCCACGGTCTTGGATGGCGATGTCGTCCGCACACACCTTTCTAAGGGCTTGGGCTTCAGCAAAGAAGATCGTGATATCAATATTCTGCGCATCGGCTACGTGGCTGGCGAAATTGCCCGTCATAATGGTACCGTGGTTTGTGCCGCCATCAGCCCCTATCGGGCCACCCGCAACGAAGCTCGCAAAATGTCGGGAGATGATCGTTTCGTTGAAATTTTTGTCAATACACCACTTGAAGTCTGCGAACAACGTGATATCAAGGGTTTGTATGCCATGGCCCGACGCGGCGAGATCAAAGGTTTCACCGGCATCGATGATCCGTACGAAGAACCCCTCAATGCCGAGATCGTGCTCAACACCGTGGATACTACACCTGAAGAACTGGCTCGCCAGATTATTGGCTATCTCCAGGAAGAAGGTTTCATCAATTAGTTGATGTCACAACTCCCCGCACTTTTTGACCTGACAGGTCGGACTGCCATCGTTACCGGTGGCGCTGGCCTGTTGGGCGCTGAGTTTTGCCGCACCCTGGCCGAGGCTGGGGCAGCGGTGACAATTGCTGATTTGGATGGGAAAGCCGCCGCTGATTTGGCAGCTTCTCTCACCCAAAGCGGATACCGCGCCCAGGGACGAGAAACCGATGTGACCTCGGATGATTCCGTTAAAGAAACAGTGGCCGCCACCCTGAAAACCTTCGGCCGCCTTGATATCCTGGTTAACTCAGCCGCTCTTGATCCCAAATTTGATTCCCAATCAAAACAGTCCCATTCTGGTGCCTTCGAAGATTATCCCCTTGAACTTTGGCGGCAAGCCCTCGACGTCAACCTGACTGGGGTTATGCTCTGTTGCCAGGCTGCGGCCGAACCGATGTTGGAGCAGGGCAGTGGGGTAATCATTAATATCGCCTCGATGTACGGCGTTGCCGCCCCCGATCAAAGACTTTATCAACGAGATAGCCAGCCACCTCAATTCAAACCAGCCTACTACACAGTTACCAAAGCGGGAATTTTAGGCCTGACCAAATATCTTGCCGCTTACTATGCTGGAAAAAATATTCGAGTCAATGCGCTCACACCGGGCGGGGTTTACAATGGTCACGATGATGAGTTTTTGCAGGCATATGCTGCCCGTTCTGTGATGGGCCGTATGGCTGAAAATGATGAAATGAATGGGGCGGTACTCTTCCTGGCCTCGGATGCCTCTAAATACATGACCGGCGCAAATCTGATCGTCGATGGTGGCTGGACGACCTGGTAACCATATCATTTACCAAATAAAAAAATGAATGACTTCAAACTATTAACTCGATTTTTTGCGTTAGGGGCAGTTGAAGGATTAATCAGCCTCGTTCTATTGTTATCCTTTTCCCCCGACCCTCAATCGGCGTGGATTTTTGGATTTTCCAGAAACCGGATCATCATGGTTTTTGGGATCCTCTTTGGAATTATTATTTTCGTTTCACTGGCGGTAAAATCACGGAGAAATACTGTTTGGGCGGATCAGGTGATTGAAAAAGTCTGTTCGATTTTGGCCAACGAAAAAATTCGCACTGGATTGATCAGTCTGTTGATTGTTCTCTTTTTTGGCGGTCTCTATTTTATTTATAGTGCGTGTACTCAGGGAAGTTATGTGATCCGGCCGCATATGTTAGGTACGGTTGAACTAATTCGCGCGTATATGCAGCGGATGATCCCCTTCGTGATTTGGGGATTGATGTTGATCCTACAAACTTTGATAGCCATTTCGATCCTTGGGTTTGGGAAAAGAAAAGATTATTATCAGACCACGCGATTGATTTCAATTATTGTTTTTCCACTTTTGCTGTTTGTATTTTGGTTGGTTGAATATATCGATTTAGACTATTATTACCATATCAATAAAGAAGATAAACTCGTTGAGTGGTTGACTTTTATAAGTTTAATCCTAGCAGGCTTGCTTTCAATTTGGAAGGCATATACCTCACACAAATTTGGAAGCAGCTATGTCTGGTTTTTTCTGATTTTTGGAGTTGCCTGTATCATTTTGGGTTTTGAAGAGATTAGTTGGGGACAGCGGGTTTTCCAAATTGAATCCACCGAATTTTTTTTAGAAAACAGCGATCAAAAAGAGATAAATGTGCATAATGTAATCAACTTGTGGTTCAACGTTCGCACGAAACATGTGGCTGCATTGGTACTCTTTGTTTTTGGGGTAGGGTTACCGTTGCTTGCTTTGATTCCAAGGATGAAATCGTTGTTTGAAAGATTGAGAATTGTTGTCCCGCCCTTATGTTTATCTCTCGGATTTACGGTTGGGGCAATTCTAACCTTGGATTATTTTAGCGGCCAAGAAGAAGAAATTGCGGAATTATTTTTAAGCCTTGGATTGCTTTTGTTTATCATCTTAGAAAATTTGAAATTAGACCCCCAAAAAGAAATCGTATTAGAACCAGAAGCTAACTCATAAGGTTAATAGCTGAATAGAATTATCTATTATGTCAAAAACAGAAACCCTTGCCATCATCCCTGCTCGCGGTGGATCTAAATCGATTCCGCGCAAAAATATCATCGACTTCGCTGGTTTCCCGTTGATCGCTTACAGCATTGCGGCGGGATTAGCCGCGAAAACCGTTACCCGCGTGATCGTCTCTACCGATGATGCTGAAATCGCCGCAATATCACGCCATTATGGGGCTGAAACACCATTCGTTCGTCCCGCAACGCATTCTCAGGATAACACGCCCGATTTCCCAGTTTTTAAACACGCTCTGGAATGGCTCGCCGAAAATGAAGGCTACCAACCAGATATCGTGGTGCAGTTGCGCCCCACTTCTCCCTTCAGGAAGGTGCGCCATATTGATGAGGCTGTTTACCGTTTAATTGAGCGGCCCGACGCCGATGCTGTGCGCACCGTTTGCATACCTTTCCAGAATCCTTTTAAAATGTGGCGTATCGGTACTGATGGATTGATGCAGCCCTTAGGCTGGGAATTAGGGATCCCTCAAGAACCATATAACCAGCCACGTCAAGCCCTCCCAGATGTCTATTGGCAAACCGGTTACGTAGATGCTGCATGGTCAGACACCATTTTAGTGAAAAATTCCATGACTGGAGATGCGATTCTCCCACTGGTGATTGATCCTTCTGAATGGGTTGATATTGACTCTCTCGATGATTGGCGTCGGGCGGAGCGTTTAATTGAAAGCGGGGAAATCGGCTTAGACGATTTAGGATTTTCAATACAGGTTTTTGGTGATTAGTGTTTTCAAAACTGATCCAGTAACTTGAAAATAAGTTTCTTGATCCGCTATTCCCACTTATATCCCTTAGGAGCAACTCATGCCTGAAATCAAAATTGGTGACCGCCTAGTTGGCGATGGACACCCTACTTATATCATTGCCGAAATTGGTGTCAATCATAATGGCATCTTAGATTATGCTTTCCGGTTGATAGATGCTTCTATTGAAGCTGGCGCGGATGCCGTAAAATTTCAGAAACGCAATCTCGAAAAACTGTATCCCCAAAAATATTTACAAAATGCCAATGTCGGTGAGAAAAATCTGAATTATCTGCTGCCAATCTTGCAGCGTGTCGAACTCTCTGATGAAGATTATTTCCGGTTGGTGGAATATTGTCATAAAAAGGGTATCACCTTCATGTGTTCGGCTTTTGATGAGGATAGTGCTGACTTTGTGAATGATTTAGGCGTCCCAGCGTTCAAGACAGCCTCGGCTGATATGATCAACTTGCCCTTACTGGATTATCTGACCCAGAAAGAGAAGCCCATCATCGCTTCTACAGGAATGTCGCGCTGGGATGAAGTCGTCACCACTGTGGAATTCCTCAAGGAACAGGATGCTGAATTTGCATTGCTGCACTGTAACAGCGCTTATCCGGCTGCTTTTGGTGATATCAATTTGCGGTTTATGAATCGTTTACGTGAGTTCGGTGTACCCGTAGGTTATTCCGGTCATGAGCGCGGAATCGCGGTTTCCACAGTGGCGGCTGCGATGGGGGCTTGCATCATTGAACGCCATATTACCCTCGACCGCACCATGGATGGACCGGACCACGCAGCCAGTCTTGAGCCCCAGGGTTTCAATAAAATGGTCCGTGATATCCGTCAGGTGGGAGATGCGTTGGGAACCGGAAAGGAAAAGTATTTCACGATGGGTGAGATTCTCAACCGGGAAGTGCTAGCAAAGAGTTTGGTTGCCACTCGAACAATCGAACCTGGTGAAAAAATCGCCCGTGATATGGTGACTGTCAAAGGGCCGGGACAGGGCATCTCGCCGCAGCGGTATACCCAGTTGATTGGTAGAGTGGTCGACCGCGTGATCGAAGCCGATGATCCTTTCTTGCCGCGCGATCTTGGTGAGGCTATCACTCTTGATATTGAACATACCTTGCCGATGGAGTGGGGCTTTGTAGTTCGGTTTAACGATTTCCGCAATATGCTGCACTTCAATCCGCCTCTGTTGGAATTCCATTTCACCGATAAAGATTTGGATGATCAATATCCGGGGGATGACCTGAATGTTCAACTTGTTGTCCACGCCCCTGAGTTTTGGGGCAATCATCTAGTTGATTTGTGCACCTTTGATGAAGATCAGCGTCAGGCCTCTGTGGAGATTTTACAGCGGGGAATCAATGTCACTCGAAACATGGCGCCGCATTTTCGGGGTATCCCAAAAGTGGTTGTCCATCCTGGGGCTGCCAGCCTTGATCAACCCATCACCGACCACCAGGGCCTTTATGATAACTTGCGTCGGTCAGTGGAAGAGCTAGATTTTGATGAGGTAGAACTGTTGATTGAAAATCTACCCCCGCATCCGTGGTATTTTGGCGGCCAATGGTTGACCAACGCTTATATGGATATGTACGAAATCCGCGATTTCTTAGATTCAACTGGGCTTAAAATTTGTTACGATACCTCACACCATAAGCTGTATTGCAATTGGGCCAACGTTGATTTCTATGAACAGGTTGCTGTGATTCTGCCCTATATTTCACATTTACATTTATCGGATGCTTCTGGTATCGATGGAGAGGGATTGCAAATTTGCGAAGGCAATATCGATTGGGTCAAGTTTTTTGAAGTGGCTGGGGAATATCGCGGCACGATGATCCCTGAAATTTGGCGCGGCCACCAACGCGGTGGCGAAGGTTTCCTGGTTGCGATCAACCGTCTTTCCGATGCTTATTTCAAAGCAAAGAAATAATCTTTACCACGAACACACAAAAACCTGAATCGGAAGCAGATTTGTACAAATTGGACGGATAAAAGCCTGTTATGGCACTCCGCTTTTAAGCTGCGATGCGCGGCAAAAACAGAATTCAGGAGCAGGTCCGTGGGATCAACTTGCAAAACAGAAAGCATCTGTGGTATCTGTGCGATCTGTGTCCCATTTCTCCCGTTCTGAAAATATGTTCGGTAACAAAATTTTGATTTCAATGAGCAAATTCCAGCAAATTTCTCACCGCCTGACCACCGCTCACCTGCGATTGGAGCGTGATTGGCGTATTTGGAATATGAATCGCCAGGTGCGGTTGAACGCCAAAATGAAGGCGGAAGAGCGGTCTGTGGTGCTGTTTAATACGTCTTCGCGTTTGGGTGGTTTCAGCCAAAACGCAGCTTTTACTTTGTTAACCGGCTGGGGGCTTCAGTTAGCGGGTATCCCAGTGATCCATTTTTCTTGCCGGGCTGGGCTGTCGCGTTGTGTGTTGGGCACCAATCCTGATGATCCGGCTCAAGCTCCGCCCTGTAAGGTGTGTATCGCCCAATCAAAGAAATTGACTGCTGCAGCAGAAACGCGCTGGTTTGACTATCATTCTGACCCTGAATTGGTTGCAGCACTTGATGGACTAAGTCTGGGTGAGTTGAGTTCCTTTGAATTCCACCTTCCGCCTGCATCCTTCATCCTTCCATTGGGTTCTCTGGTTCTGCCCTCCCTGCGTTGGGCTTTGCGCCGCCATCATCTCAACGATGATGTTGCTACACGATTTCTTCTACGTGAATATATTCAATCGGCTTACAACTTGGCGGTGGAGTTTTATAATCTGCTCTCTGAAGCACACCCTCAAGCGGTGGTGTTGTTCAATGGATTGCAGTTTCCTGAAGCTACTGCCCGTTGGGTAGCACAAAAGTTGGGGATTCCAGCAATCACCCACGAAGTTGGATTCCAACCATTTTCCGTTTTCTTTACCCGTGGAGATGCGACAGCCTATCCCATCGATATCCCCGATGAATTTGAGTTAACGCCAAAACAGTTTTCTCGCCTCGAAGCACAGCACAACCGCCGTTTGCGGGGTGATTTTACGATGGCAGGGATTACCTTTTGGCCCCAGATTGACAGCCTCGATGACGATTTTCTCCAGTTTGCTGGTCGTTTTAAGCAGATCGTGCCAGTTTTTACCAATGTGATCTTCGACACCAGCCAGGTGCATGCGAACACGATTTTCCCACAAATGTTTGCCTGGCTCGACTTGGTGTTGGAGATTATTCTGGCACAACCTGAAACCCTTTTCGTGATCCGCGCGCACCCGGATGAGATGCGGCCGGGCAAGCAAAGCCGCGAAAGTGTGCAACAGTGGGTAGATGCACACGGGGTAGATCAACTGTCAAATGTGATCTTTGTACCATCGGATGCACCCCTCAGTTCTTACGAATTGATTCGCCGCTCAAAGTTTGTGATGGTGTATAACTCGTCTATTGGATTAGAAGCGACTATATTAGGCGCGCCTGTTTTGTGCGGCGGGAGGGCGCGTTATACACAGGCTCCGACTGTATTTTTACCGTCTTCCTCGCAAGCTTACCGTGAAATGGCTGAACAATTCTTTGCAGAGGATCATATCGGAATCCCGGAAGAGTTTGTGCGCAATGCCTGGCGTTTTTTATATTACCAGTTTTACCGTGCTGCCTTGCCTTTGGATCGTTACCTAAAAGCACATCCCACACCTGGATATGTACAGCTCAAACCCTTCTCTTGGAGGGATTTGTTACCCGAAATTTCTGGGACCATTCAAGTGATTGTGAACGGCATCGTTACCGCAACTCCATTTTTACTGCCAGAAAATGACAGCTAAAACTACCTTCAAAGCAATGTTAAAGCAAATTCGTTGGCGTAGCCGCCGGATTGAAGCCGCTTCTCGATGGGGACCGAGGAATCTAGGCCGCACTCCGCGGGTTTTTGGGAATGCCATGCCCAAATCGGGTTCGCATCTTTTGACCCAGGTGCTCCGTGGATTGACTCAACTTGGACCTTTTGTCGACCCTGGATTTCCGCCGGTTAATCGAGATGAGGCTAATCAACCTTTGCAAGAAGAAAAAATATTCAATGGCATTTACAGGATGCTTTCGGGCGATATTCGTTATGGCTATATTCATGCCAAAGAGCCCTATATCTCCCTGTTGAATCAACCCGAGCAGGCTACAATATTCATTTACCGCGATCCAAGGGATATGCTTGTATCACATATTTTCTATGCGACTGACTTATACCAAGATCACGGGATGCATCCATATTATGCACAATTGGATAATATGGATGCTCGTCTGAATGCAGCGATTGAAGGAGTTTCCACACCGGAATATTATCTCTCAAATGTGAGGGAGCGCTACGATTCATATTTAGGGTGGCTTTCCCAGCCTGATATTTTTTGCCTGCGTTTTGAAGACCTGATCCTTGAGCGAGATGTGGCCCTGGCGCGTTTGTTGGGTTATCTGGCAATCCGAGGCTTTGAACCGACAGTGCCGCCTGATCAGGCCGTTGAAATTCTTAAAGCCAGGATCACACCGGAAAAATCCGGCACCTTCCGCAAGGGTCAGACTGGTGAGTGGCAGGAGCATTTTTCGGATGCCAATAAAGAGCGCTTCAAAGAAGTTGCCGGTGATTTACTGATCCTCCTCGGCTATGAAGACACCAATGACTGGTAAAAATCCCCGTGTATCCGTTGTGATCCGAGCTTTCAATGAGAGCAAACACATTGGGAAGTTGCTCTCTGGGATCCAGCGTCAAGACCTGAAAGATGTGGAAGTTATCGTGGTTGATTCCGGTTCCACTGATGAAACCGTCCAGATTGCTGCCAATCATAAAGCTAAGGTTGTTCCCATCCAACCTGATGAGTTCACCTTTGGGCGATCGTTGAACCGCGGGGTGTCAGCGGCTTCCGGGCTATTTGTGGTTATTGTCAGCGCACATTGCTATCCAGTCTATCCCGATTGGTTGAACCAATTAATCAAACCATTGGATGATCCACAAGTCGCTGTCAGCTATGGCAAGCAGCGCGGCGGTGAGACCAATTGGTTTTCTGAGCACCAGTTTTTTCGCAAATATTTTCCCGATACTTCACAGCCTCGCCAAGGGCACGCGTTTACTCATAATGCTAATGCTGCCGTGCGCCGTGCACGATGGGAAGAACATCCTTATAATGAAGATATTACCGGCCTTGAAGACCTGGCGTGGAGCAGTTGGGCTTTCGATCAGGGATATGCGATTGCCTACGTGGCTGAAGCCGAAGTAGTGCATCTACACGATGAGAGCCCTACCCAAGTGCACAACCGTTACCGCCGCGAAGCCATTGCAATGCGGCAGATTTTGCCACGAAGCAAGTTTACGCTATGGAATTTTTTGCGTTTGTGGTTAGGATCAACTTTTTCTGATTTGAACATGGCACGCCGCGAGAGACAATTCACGCAGCATGCCCTGAGTATTTTCTGGTTTCGCTGGATGCAATATTGGGGCACGTATCGCGGTTACAATTTCTCTGGAAAAGTAGATGCCCAACTGCATCAAACGTTTTACTACCCGCCGGGAATCCTCGATGAGAAAACACCGGCGCCTCGAACTGTACAACCGATTGATTACAACTGAACTGAAGGATAGTATGACAGAACTAAGAATCGTTGCTCTTGTTCCTATGCGGCACCACTCCCAGCGTGTGCCAGGAAAAAATTATCGATCCTTGGGAGGTAAGCCGCTTTTTCATTACATTATCGCAACTCTCCAAAAGGTACCTGAGATTGCGGAAATTGTAGTAGATACTGATAGCCATGAGGTGATGGCTGGCCTGCGGAAATACTTTCCTGCGGTAAAAGTGATCGAACGCCCTGAACACCTGCGCGCGGACGAAATTGCCATGAACGAAGTTCTGGCTTACGATACTGCCCAGGTGCAGGCTGATTTTTACCTACAAACCCACAGCACAAATCCACTGCTCAGAGCCGAAACCATTTCAAATGCTGTCCAAGCGCTTAGCACCAATTATCCAGGCTACGATTCTCTGTTTTCGGTCACCCGCTGGCAAACTCGTTTATGGGATCAACTTGGCAGGGCTGTAAACCACAACCCAGAAATCCTGCTCCAAACACAAGATTTGCCTCCAGTTTTTGAGGAGAACTCTTGCATTTATATTTTTGAGCGCCAAACATTGATTTCTCGAAGAAACCGCCTGGGCGAGCGCCCATTGATGTTTGAAATTGATGCGTCTGAAGCCTGGGATATCGATGAAGAATTAGATTTCGAAATTACCGATTTTTTGATCAGGAGGCAGGGTAACTAGTAACAGAATTTTCAGTTACTCAATTACCTAAAACGTATGTTGAAAGTCCTATTCACCGCTCCTTATATGATCCCATTTGTGGATCGTTTCCGTCCAGTTTTTGATCATTATGGCATCGAGTTAATCGTCCCTGAGGTTGAAGAACGGATGCAAGAAGATGATCTACTCGAATATGCCGGTCAATTTGATGGTGCGATCTGTGGCGATGACCGCTACACACGAAGCGCAATCGAAGCCTGCTCTCCACGGCTCAAAGTGATCTCAAAATGGGGCACAGGGATCGATTCGATTGACAAAACTGCCTGTGTCCAACGGGGCATCATGATTGGCAATACACCTAACGCCTTCACTAATCCGGTTGCAGATACCGTCTTGGGTTATATGTTGGCATTCGTCCGCCGCCAACCCTGGATGGATAAAGCGATGAAAGCTGGGGTATGGGATAAAATTCCTGGTAAGACCTTGGGTGAGTGTTCCCTGGGTGTGATCGGTGTGGGTAAAATCGGATCTGCCATTTTCCGCCGGGCAGGTGCCTTTGGCATGACTTTGCTGGGCACAGATATTGTGGAAGTCGATCCCCATTTTGTCCGTGATTTTCGAGTGGAGATCACAGATTTGGATGATTTGCTGGCTCGCTCGGATTTTGTTTCCCTGAATACCGATTTGAACCCAACCAGTATCCACCTGATGAACGCCCGGACATTTGAATTGATGCGCCCAAATGCAGTTTTGATTAACACTGCTAGAGGTCCCGTGGTCGAAGAAACTGCTCTGGTCACAGCCTTGGAAACTGGCAAAATAGCAGGGGCAGCGCTCGATGTTTTTGAAGAAGAACCCCTCCCAAATTCTAATCCGCTGCTCCAGATGGATAACGTATTGCTGGCTCCGCATAATGCCAACTCCAGTCCCGCCGCTTGGGAGCGCGTCCATTGGAATACAATCAAAAATCTACTGGATGGGTTGGGAATTGACGCTTCGGATTTAGGAGAGTTCAAATGACCACTCAAAAATATATGCTCATCACTGGTGCGGCAGGTGGGATTGGCCGCGCCACTGTGAATTTGTTTGCCGAAAAAGGGTGGCGCGTCATTGGTGTGGATCGCCAACCCTTTGGGGCTGATTTTCCGGAGGATGGTTTCTTTATCCAGGCGGATATTTCAGAACCCTCACAGTGGGATGCGATTTTTGAGCAAGTGAAAACGTTTACCGACACGCTGGATGCACTCATTAATAACGCGGCTTATCAAATTGCCAAGCCGCTGATCGAAACCAGTGTAGAGGAATGGGATGCGGTCATGGCATCAAACTTGCGTTCTGTGTTCCTTTCAGCCAAATTGGCTTACCCGTTGCTCAAAGCGCGCGGTGGCGGGGCAATCGTGAATGTCTCTTCGGTGCATGCAGTTGCCACATCCAAAGATATTGCCGCCTATGCGGCTAGCAAGGGTGGGATGTTGGCTCTGACGCGTGCGATGGCGATTGAGTTCGCTCCTGTGAACGTGCGAGTTAATGCCATTTTGCCCGGCGCGGTGGATACTCCCATGCTGCGAGCTGGATTGAGCCGAGATCACGCTGGAACTGGGTCGCTTGATGATCGCCTGGAAAATTTGGCGCGAATACCGTCAGTGGTAAAGTGGGTACACCCAGTGAAATCGCCCAAGCGATGTTTTTCCTAGCAGATGAGTCTCAATCTTCTTTTATGACAGGGCAAGCACTGATTGTAGATGGTGGTGCTACGCTAGATTGAGCACTGAATAGCGGAGAGCGAATGACAGATTTCCGTCAGACGATCAAAAATATTTTTCCGCCAGCAATTTGGCAGCCGATCAGTGATGCTCGCTATGCTTTAGGCCGCACTGCTCAGTGTCCCGCTGCGACCTTCCATCCCTGGCGTCGGGAGAGCAAATCTCGGTTGGCAGCGATGAAAGACAAATACCGCGGTAAACGCTGTTTCATCATTGGGAATGGTCCCAGTTTGCGGGAGACAGATATCTCAAAATTGAAGGGTGAGTTCACCTTTGGGATGAACCGTATTTATCTGGCATTTGAAGATTGGGGTTTCGAAACCAGTTTTCTAGTTTCGGTCAATGATCTGGTGATTGAGCAGTGTGTCGATGATTTTCTGAGTCTTGAAATACCGCGGTACTTTTCTTGGCGTTCAAGAAGATATTTCCCTGAATTGCCGTTATCCCAATTGCCTACTTTTCTTCATACCACTTACACGGGACCAAAATTTTCTCCCGATGTAAGCGGCCGCGTTTGGGAGGGTGCGACAGTTACCAATGTTTGCTTACAACTGGCTTTTCACATGGGATTTGATCAGGTTATTTTAATCGGAGTTGATCACAGTTTCGCGGCAAAGGGGAAACCCAACACAACTGTAGTTTCAAAAGGTGATGATCAGAGTCATTTCGATCCGCGGTATTTTGGGAAAGGATTCCGCTGGCAATTGCCCGATTTAGATACATCGGAACAAGGTTATTGGATGGCACGTCAAGCTTATGAAGCTGCGAACCGTTCTGTGGTAGATGCCACTGTTGGCGGTCAACTGCAAGTTTTCCCTAAGGTGAAATACGATACCTTGTTTCCATGAATTCTACAAGAATCATCAATGACTGAAAATATTACTATTAGTACCACACCTGAAAATCAGAACTTTTTTACCAGATATCGTTTGATGCTGCCGGTAACGCTGGTTGTGATCTTTATCCTCGGGTTAGGAATCCGCCTTTATGATCTCACCGATCCTCCCTTGGATTTCCATGCTACACGTCAACTGCGGTCCTTATTGATGGCACGTGGTCTCTATTATAAATGGATTGAAGATCCCACTGTTGATGAGTGGAAACGTCAGGTAGCCATTGATCAATGGGAAAACCACCAGATTATCGAACCTCCAATTTTTGAGATCATAGCCGCGATGACTTATCGATTGGTAGGAGTAGAACAGCCCTGGATCCCGCGCATATGGGCTTCAATTTTCTGGCTGATCGGCGGTGCAGCCCTTTATCAGTTGGCCCGGGATTTGATCTCGGTTGATGGTGGGATCGTCGCGCTGGGATTTTACCTTTTCCTACCCTTTGGCGTCATCGCCAGTCGCAGTTTCCAACCAGACCCACTGTTAATGATGTTGATTGTGGTCTCGTGGTGGACGTTCTATCTTTGGTATCGAACTCCCTCTTGGAAGGCGGCGATAATTGCCGGCTTCAGTGCAGGGTTAGCGCTCCTCACTAAAAACGTAGCGGTGTTCTTTCTGCTGCCAGCCTTTGCCGCTCTCCTCCTGGTTGGGTCAGGACTGAAAAAAGTATTACGTGATCCCCAGGCTTGGGTAATTGCAGGACTGGCAGCCCTGCCGATGGTGGCATTTACCTTTTATGGTCTGTGGGTGCTTGAATTAGGCGAACAATTTGGAGGCCGTTTCTTCCCAGATCTGCTCAAAGACCCGGTTCATTACATTAAATGGCTGAATGAAGTACTCAAGATCATGGCCTTTCCCTGGCTGTTGGGTGGGTTGTTGGGGATGTTTGCATTCAAAATGGCTGATCAGCGCGCCTTTGTAATTGCCCTTTGGTTTGGATATGTTCTGTATGGATTGCTGTTTCCCTATCACTTTTTGACGCATAGTTATTATCATTTGCCCTTAATCCCTTTGGTGGGATTATCGTGGGCACCAATAGCTGATTCTGTTCTTGGTGGGATTGCAAAACTGAAACCTGGTTTAGTTCACACCCTGTTGGTTGTGGGCGTGCTGGCTTTTGGAATTTTCTATCAACTCTGGAACACACGCATCGAACTTTTCGAAGACTATCGTCACGAACCTGCTTACTGGCAGGAACTGGGTTCTGTGGTTGGGTACGACACTCATATCGTTGCTCTCTCTCAGGATTACAGCAATCGGATTGCCTATTATGGCTGGATCAATGCGCTGAATTGGCCGGGAGTTGGGCATTTTAACTATCGTGAACTTCGCGGTGGGAAACCAGTGGAATTCGACGAGTGGTTTGCAGAATACTCAATGGGGATGGACTTCTTCCTGGTTACTCGGCTCAAAGAGCTTGACCGCCAACCGGAATTGAAAGCTGCCCTCTACAATGGGTATGAAATATTTGCTGAGGGTCCAGGTTATATTATTTTCGATTTACGTATTCCCCTGCATACCGAACCGTAATCAAAATATGGATTTCCCTCTCGTTAGCATCATCACGCCCTCTTATAATCAGGCAGAATACCTCGAAGCTACCATCCAATCTGTTTTGGCTCAAAAGTATCCTAACCTGGAATACATCATTGCGGATGGCGGTTCCAACGATGGCAGCGTGGAAATAATCAAAAAATATGCTGACCAACTATCTTGGTGGGTGTCCGAGAAGGATGCCGGGCAGGCAGATGCGATCAACAAAGGGTTTGGGCGCGCTCGAGGAGAGTTCATCGCATGGTTGAATTCGGATGATCTTTATTTGCCTGGGGCAATTTCTGAAGCTGTCGCCGAATTTCAGCTTGATCCCGACTTGGGAATGGTTTTTGGAGATGCGCTAACTATCGACCCTGATGGTGTTCCACTCAATAAACTGGCTTTTGGCGACTGGTCGTTAACAGATCTAATGCGTTTCCGCATTATTTGTCAGCCCGCGGTATTTACCCGCAGCACAGTATTAGCAAGCGCAGGTTTTCTCGATAAAAACTTTCATTATATGCTTGATCACCACCTTTGGCTTCGCATAGCCAACAGAGGGCGGATGAAATATATTCCCAAATTATGGGCTGCTGCTCGGTATCACCCTGCGGCGAAGAATGTATCTTTAGCGCCCAAATTCAGTCTGGAAACCTATCGAGTGCTAACGTGGATGAGTGAACAGCCTGATTTTGTAGAAGGGGTTAAGGCTGATCAACGCAGGATTACAGGGGGTGCTCACCGTCTGGCTGCACGTTACTATTTGGATGGTGGGGAAAAACGGATGGCGCTCAAAACTTATATTAAGGCATTTTTCTATTGGCCAAGCTATACCCTCAAACATTGGCACCGATTTTTGTTCACAATCATGAGTTTGATTAGTTTTGGGAAATTTGATCATTGGGTCAGCAGTTTCTTTCAGCGTAAGCTACCCAAACTTGAAGATACGAAATTAAAAAACTGGCCGGGAATCAATATCAAGGTATGAAGCGGCCAATTCTTGTGACCGGGGCGCATCGTTCAGGCACTACCTGGATCGGAAAAATCCTGGCAACCAGTCAAGAGGTGGCTTATATTAGTGAGCCTCTTAACGTCCATCATCGCCCTGGCGTGCTGCGAGTTCCTACTCAATATTGGTACACTTATATTTGTGAGGAAAACCAATCCAACTTATTGTCTGGATTTCAGGAAACACTACAGTTTCGTTATCATCTCTGGCTTGAACTGAAATCAACGCGTTCGCTCAAAGATGGGGGACGAATGCTGCGTGATTTAACTTGGTTTGCTCGTGGACGATTGAAAGGATCTCGGCCGCTGTTAAAAGATCCGTTTGCAGTATTTTCGGCTCCATGGTTTGCGCAGGCGTTCAGCAGCCAGATCGTCATCTTAGTACGTCATCCACTTGCATTTGTCAGCAGTCTTAAACGACTAAATTGGGATTTTAATTTCCAGGATTTGCTAGGTCAGCCGCTATTGATGCGTGATCACCTGGAGCCGTTTCGAGAAGAAATGAATAAAAATCGGCAATCCCCTAGGGATATTATTTACCAGGGAAGTTTACTTTGGCGTATAGTCTATACTGTTGTGGATGGTTTCCGAGAATCGCATCCGGAATTTTTGGTTGTCCGCCACGAAGATATTTCCCGCGATCCGGAGGGCGAGTTCCGTGATTTGTACACTTCCTTAGGGTTAGCATTCACTCCAAAAGTTCGCCAAACAATCACAAATTCCAGTCAAAGCAGTAATCCTGATGAGTTATCGACGCATAAAGTTCACGCGGTCAATTTGGATAGCCGGGCTAATTTATCCAATTGGAAAAAAAGGCTCACCAGTGAAGAAGCCGCGCGCATCCGAGAATTTACCATAGATATCGCCACAAAATTCTATTCTGAAGAATCTTGGGAGTAATGTTGTCTTCAAATAATAAATTTCCAACCATCTCCATCATTACACCATCATTTAATCAGGCCCAATTTTTAGAAGCAACTATGCGTTCGGTTTTGGAGCAAGATTATCCTCATGTTGAGTATATTGTTGTTGATGGCGGTTCAACCGATGGCAGTGTGGAACTCATCAAAAAGTACGCGGACCAGATAAGCTGGTGGGTTTCTGAACCTGATCAAGGACAGACGGAGGCCATAAACAAAGGATTTGCGCAAGCGTCAGGTGATATTCTGGCTTGGTTGAATTCGGACGACACATATGAAGCGGGAGCGGTAACAGAGGCCGTTGCCTTTTTGCAGGCTCATCCTAAAGTTGGGCTAGTCTACGGAGATACCAATTTTATTGATGCCGATGGGCAAATAATTGGCAAGTTTAATGCCAGGCAAACAAGCCTTAAACGTCTTCGTAGAGGTGGGGTTTACATCCCCCAACAAGCCGCGTTTTGGCGTGCAGATTTGTGGCGGCAGGTAGGTCCTTTGGACCCAAGTTTTTATTTTGCGATGGATTATGATCTTTGGGTGCGGCTGGCAAGTGTAACCGAGATCCGCTACACACCCCAATTATGGGCGAACTTCCGTTTGCACGGCGAAGCGAAGACCATTGCCTCCGATGAACGGTGTTGGCCCGAGATGTTACGCGTCCATCACAGAGATGGTGGGAACTGGCTGGCCTGGATTTACGTCCGCTATATCGTGCGAAGATCACTTTCACCTTTGATTAATTTTAGGCGGAAAAAATTATTTGCGAAATTGTAAAGAACCAAAACTTGACGACCATATTTTTGTATGAGAGAATGCGGCCTTGTGTATAAAAGCAAAGTTTACAGGAGAAAAAATTTAATGGATAAAAAGAAGCGGGTTAGAAAACTTTTCGTTTTGCCTCTTATAGTTATTGGTATTTTTGTTTCGGCACTATTCTTGATCAACGAAAATGGCGGTGCTGCTGCATCAAATTCGGATCCATTAAAAAGGGAAATTAAAATTTCAAAAAATGTCACAACTGAAGAGTCGACTATTTTCTTGCCGTTAATCGCTCGCAATTTTCCGCCGCCTCCCTCAGTATTCGGCGCAGAAACTTTTAAATTCACAGACCCAGATGTCATTCAATTGGCTGTGAATGCAAAAATTTCATGGCTGCGAATCCCAGCGTTTGATTGGAGTGTTATCGAACCGAATGCCCCAGTTGGTGGGGTACACACTTATGACTGGAGTCAGGTTCCAGAGAGTAGTTTAGAAAATATTGCTGCAAATCATATGTACGCGATTGCTATGGTCCAGAAAACTCCAAGTTGGGCCTGGAAAATTCCAAATAAATATTGCGGCCCCATTGCAGAAGCACAACTTGACGATTTTGCAGCTTTCCTACAAGCTGCTGTTCACCGCTATAGTAAGCCTCCCTATAATGTACACTATTGGGAATTGGGAAACGAGCCCGATATCGACCCTAGTCTTGTTGGTAGCAACAGCGGGTTCGGTTGTTGGGGGGATGATGATGACCCATATTATGGCGGAGGTTACTACGCCGAAATGTTAAAAGCAGCTTATCCTGCAATCAAAGCCGCAGATCCTGATGCACAGGTATTAATTGGCGGCCTACTGCTGTTTTGTGATCCGAATGATCCTGATTGTAGCGACCCCAAACCGCCAAAATTCTTTGAGGGGATTTTACGAAATGATGGCGGTAACTTTTTTGATATCGTTAGTTTCCATGGATATGCGTACTATAGTGGCGGATTAATCGAGGATGAAAATTTCCCAGGCTGGGATCAACGCGGTGGAGTGGTGCTAGGAAAAGCTGCCTTTTTGCGTGAAGTAATGATGAATTATGGTGTTAATAAACCCCTACTCCACACTGAGGGAGCATTACTTTGTCCGGATACAAATACTCTAAATTGTGATGAAACTTATCAGGATATAAAAGCCGATTATGTTGTGAGGCTATTTACAAGGGTATTGGCTGATGATTTTGCAGGTAGTATTTGGTTTACATTAGAAGGGGGAGGCTGGCGCGGCAGCGGTCTGATTGGTGATGCCAGTGATCCAAACCCATCTTATAAAGTAATTAAATTCATGACTAGGGAACTAGCAGATGCGCAATTCCTTGGAAAGCCTTTAGGATCTGGAGGCGAACTACGTGCTTATTCTTTCCGAGTTCCTGGTAAGAGAGTTTGGGTCGTATGGTCAGTAGATGAATTGACCCACAATTTAACTCTACCGTCTGGTTATACTCAAGTGTATGACAAGTTTGGCGATCCGGTTACAGTATCAGGCGATGTGTTGGAAGTAAAAAGCCCAGTTTATGTTGAACTGCCTTAACCGCGAGGAAATTTCCGTAGATCCAATGGGGCGTTTTCTTGCCAGTATTGCGATAATAGTTTTTGTGTTCCTGATTTCAAGTGGATGCAACCCGCTGATACAGGAAATTAATCCTACGCAATTGGCAAGCATCACCCAGGAAAGTCAGAATTCATCGAATGGAGAATCTATTGTTAATGGGAGTATGCTTCCACCGATGACTCTTTCGCCAATTCCAATATTACCCACTTCTACCCTAGTTCTGTCGGCAACTCCCACACCAACTGAGACACCTAAACCTCGGATTCCCATGCCATTGATGGGGGTGGAAGTCCACCGCCCGGAACCAGAAAAAGTCCTAAGTTTATTATCGGATTCGGGATCACAGATTGTGCGATATGGCAGCGTAATTTGGTATGATGTTGAGCCGAAAGAGGGGCAATACAATTGGGCAGCATTACAGGAAATTGATTCTGCTTTGCAAAAGGTTGCAGCCAATGATACCGAGATTATTTTGATAGTACGTGGCACACCGCGCTGGGCACAAAAGGTTAAGGGTTCTGCATGTGGCCCAATTACTCAAGAGAAATTTGTGGCTTTTGCAAATTTTATGACAGAGTTAGTCCGTCGCTATAGCGGTCCTCCCTATGATGTCAAGTATTGGGAAATCGGAAATGAGCCAGATATTGCGACAGAATTAGTTGGTTCAAAAAGTGGTTTCGGTTGTTGGGGGGATTCCCAAGACATTTTTTATGGTGGAAGTCATTACGCTGAAATGCTCAAAGTAGTTTATCCCGCGATAAAAAATGTCGATCCTGATGCACAAGTGATGATCGGAGGTCTTCTGATGGATTGTGATCCAGACTATCCTCCAGAAGAGAAGGACTGCCTTTCGACTCGCTTTTTTGAAGGGATTCTAGCTGCTGAGGGAGCAGATTTCTTTGATTTTGTAAATTTCCATGGTTATCTGCCTTATACTCAGCAATCTTTGTCCTTGGAATTTAATTTTCCTGGATGGAAGGATCGTGGTGGAATCGTTGTTGGAAAGGTAAACTACTTGCGAGATACAATGCAAGAGTATGGAGTTCAAAAACCAATCTTTCTGACTGAGAGTTCACTCAATTGCCCCGATTGGAACTCAACAGATTGTTCGCCCCCTGGAGAGTTGTTCTTTGATACCCAAGCTGACTACGTGGTTCGTTTGTTTGTGCGCAACTGGGCTATGGATATTGCCGGATCTATTTGGTTCCAATTCGAAGGTCAGGGCTGGCGGTATAGTAATCTGGTGGGTAATGATATGGATAATCCCAATCCCGCTTATCAATCCTTCAAATACTTAAATGAAAAACTGGAAAATACTGTTTTCATTGGCCAAACTCCGTTCCCTGATGGGCTTGAGGGATATATTTTCTCCGGTGTTGACTATCAGACCTGGGTAATTTGGTCTAAGGATGGTTCTTCACAAATTATTGAGTTACCTCAAAGTATCCTATCCGTTTACGATAAATTTGGACAAGAAATAGCTCTCCAAGAATTACAAATAACGGTAAATTCTCCAATTTACCTTGATATTTCTCAATGAGGTAGTGGATCAACCCCTATCAGGACTGGTTTTTAATTTGGGGAGTATAAAGATTTAGATAAGTAAGTATTTGTTGTATGAATATTGCAACTAAGCTAATCAGCAAAAAATCAAATGGCAGCCTAAACCTAATTCGTGTAAAAAATATGGCGTGAAATAAAGCACTCGAGATATATAGAGTAATTAATAAAGCCTCAAATTTTGAGGGCGGAAAAATTTTTATCAATAGAATTCTTAATATAAAAAACGTTAAAAGTGGCCCATATGTAACAAGCATTACAAAATCCCTCAAGGTAGATGATTCTGCTTTATTCCATAAATCATTCCTATAATTGAAGTAATTCAAGAATTTTAGACTGTACAATTTAATGGAGTGCAGTTTGTTATTTAGGAAAAATTTTATAGCTTCTGCTCTGAAGTAAGCATCTCGATCAATTTCATTGAATTGCGCAGCTTCTACAAAACTTGTGTATTTTGAAATATCCACGGTTACTCCCGCGTTCGGAGTGGTATTTTCTGAATTTCCAAGAAGCAAGTTTAGCCCAGAATTAGACGAAATAAAAACAAAGGAATTAAAAACATTGTAGTTTCTGATGCACCAAACTCCGATAAATAGCAAGGCTATGGAAGCTACTATTGAAAACCATTTCGTTGATTTGTTGGATGACCAAAACAAGATTGCAAAAACTATTAATAAAAATATAAATGCTGGTATGGTGAGAATTAAATAACCGACCAGTACGCCGATAAGCAAAGATACCCAAAGAGTAGATGGATTTCTTTGTATCAGAAATATTATTAGAAGTAAAATGAAGGAAGCAACAGTTTGTGGATATAAAGCCCCAGCAGTATAGAATAGTACGGGTAAACCGATAACAAATAAAGAACCCAACGTAGCTGCTAATGGAGTAGCTTCTCTCTTTAGAATTTCGTTTAATAGATAAATACTTAATCCCAGGGCAATAAAATTAAAAATTCGCAAATGCACTATTTTGGCTCTAAAACATGTAAAGATCGCAAGTGTAATAGGATACCCTGGAGCTCGAAATGCTGTTGGAGATTCCCCATCTAAGCTAAATAGTTTATTTGAAACTAAGTTATTGGCAATTTTGTAATAATCTTGTTCATCTGGATAACGCAAATTATCGCCAAGGTAAATTGAGTAAACAATCCCAGAAACTAACACGCCGAATATAAGAAGAAATACAATAGTGGTATTTCTTTGATCGAGGAAATTAATCAGCTTCTGCAAAAATTGTTTAGTCATCTAAATGTCCATGGTACTTGAAGTTTCTATACAATTTTCACCAGCTGGCATGTAACTTGCTCTTCTAAAGGGAGAAATAGAGGAATTGAAATAGAAGTCTAATGCTATGTTCATCGAATGTTACTCTCAAATAATTATTTAAATTGGACCTACTTCAATGGTTTCATAGATAGAGATTTTTAAACTGTATATAAAATTGATGAAAAATCATTATATTTTACCGTGAAAAGAAGAACAATATACTTCACTATCATAATATCAATTTGTTTTGGTGGATTATTAATTTTGATCCCAAATTCTTTTTTTAATGGACAGGCTCAACCTACTGAATGTGAGGTTCTCGGTTGGTTTCCGGATGAATTTGGCTTAAAAGATCATAGTGTTTTTATTTATGATGACTACTATTATCTCGTTTCAATTAATGTTCCGGTAGAAGAGTATTTTGCATACGCTCGCTCACAGGATTTGTGTCATTGGGAAGATTTATCCCCAGTTTTGACCCGACAGACCGGGTATTGGGACGATTTGGCAATCTGGGCTCCCCACGTAATCGAAGAAGATGGAGTTTACTATATGTTCTATACGGGAGTTAAAGGTCCGTATCCATATTTGACACAAAGTATCATGTTGGCTACTTCAACCAATCCAGCCGACCCTGAACTCTTGGACAGTAGAAGGTATGGTTTTTCAACCAGATCATCCAGATATGGTTTGGCAGGATAATGCCTGGGCAGATTGCCGCGATCCCATGGTTATTGAACAGGGGAATATTTTTTATATGTTCTACACTGGACGGGATCGTGATGGGAGGATTGTGGGATTCGCCACTTCCGACAGTTTAGCTGGTAAATGGGTTGACTATGGCAGTACCCTGACCCTGGAGACTGGCACGCCGGAGAGTCCCTTTGTTTGGCAAGATAATGGGGGCTTTTATCTGCTTTATAATCACACTGGTCTTGGCCCCCTAAGTGGAGAAAAATACCGTTTTGGCCCTACTACTAATGGTCCCTGGAGCGATGAAATTCCACTGTCCCCTGGATGGGCGCATGAAATTTGGTCTGGCATGGACGGAAGCCCCTTTGCATCCTACCTAACAAACTACTCGGTAACTATTCAAAAATTAATTTACAATACCCGCTACAATCCACCCCGTCTGTTTATTGGTGCGCAGCTCGTAGAAAAATTCTTGCCGTTTATACAGCAGTAAATTCTATTAGGGGGAAATTGTAAATTCGAAATTCACAAAATTTTTCAATGATTGATTCACTTAGAAATCTCAAAAATACCCGGATATTGATTCCAATCATATTAGTGGGAATTCTTGCGCTTTTACTTCGCTTGTTGAACCTTGGGACGCAAGGAATGTTTTTAGATGAAACCTTTTCTTGGCTTCATTCACAATTCCCTTTTTCTGATTTGTTAGGTTTATTGACACATCTTAATCACACCCCTTTGTATTTCCTAATACTAAAAATTTACCTTATTATTGTTCCACAAACTGAATTTGGACTTCGATCTTTAAGTGTTATCTTTTCTTTACTCTCACTTTTCGCTGCTATTATTATTATGTGGCGCTGGTGGGGAAATCAAGCCGCATTTTTTGCAGGTTGGCTAATAGCGATTTCATCCTTTGAAATTTACTATGCACAAGATGTGCGTATGTACACGATGTTGAGCTGTTTATGGGTAGTGTCGTTCGGATTATTATTAGAAATATTTGCTGGGCGTCCTGTTTTCTTCCTGTTTTGGAGTACCACTTTGGTGTTGATATCACAAACCCATATTTATGGGTTGATTCTAGCCTTTGTCCAATCTGTTTTGATTGCCTTACTTTGGGTATCTGGAAAGTATCTAAGCAAAAATGGAGTAAGGGAGTTGACACAACAGCCTGCCTGGTCCTGGACAGGGGTAAGTTTAAAACTCTCCGGATTTTCCAATTGGGTATTAGGTTCAGGTCTGATCATAGTAATTGGTGTACTACCTATTTTGTTGTCACTTTCACGATCAACTGCGTGGCGTTCGCTAGGAGGAGGTGTATGGATCCCCTCCTTAGAGGATTTTCCCACCCTTTACCTGCTTGCAACTGTCGGGCTAACCGCTGGTCGGAAGCATTTTTTGGATCATGCGCATCTAGTAATTCCCGAGCTAAGCAAAATTCCAGCTTGGTTCTGGATGGCAGTGGGAGTTTTTTTGCTGGGCTTACTGGCTATAAGAGGCTGTATTCAGTCCTGGAAAATTGGAGCCAAACAACGTTGGTTTATTGGAGTGTTATTCGTTTCCACAATAGTTCCGATCTTAGTTGTTTGGTTTTTGGGGTGGTTCTTACATATTAATACCTGGGCTTATAAATCTTTCCTTGGTGTGGTGCTGCTTTTTTATATGCTTGTGGGAATAGGTTATTCAACGATAAGATTGAAATGGGTTCAGTGGGCGTTGGTTGTGCTAACCGTCGGAGTGGCTTTAGTTTCATTGATACCATATTACACAATTTGGGAAAAGGATAATTCCAAAGTTGCATTCAGTTGGTTACCTAATTCAGATAGAAATGGTGTGGTTCTAATGGAGCGTGCTTATCTATCTCCATTGGCTCATTTTTATCTGGGTCCTGATACTCAGGTATTGGGTTTAAAATTTGTTGAAGATTTTGAATATCCTTTTTATGATGCTGAATTTGGCACTAAGTTTTTGTATGGATATGATGAAATAGCTTGTGAAGAACTCGATTACCAGAATATTTGGATATATGGTAATGAAAATGCTATTCGGAAGCGCCTTTTAGCATTGCCTGGTTGCTTTGGAGATGCTGAATTATGGGTATTTAAAAATAAAACTTGGCACCAATTTGATTGATGAAAAACAACAAAAGATTATTGAGTATATTAGTTAGATTTGGATATGTCTTCATCGTAGGTTCTATTCTTTACTCCAATTTTTCTCACCAAGTCTACGATGACCCCTTTATTACCTATCGCTATGCAGAAAACTTAAAAAATGGGTTTGGTTTTGTATACAATCCTGGAGAACGTATCCTCAGTACAACCACCCCTTTGTTTGCCATGCTTCTGGCAGCTCTCGGAGATTTTTGGACAGATTTTCAATCTCTCGCTAATCTCATCGGAGCTTTTAGCATTGCAATAGGGGGGGTGTTCCTTTGGGAATTAGGGAAAACTTGGAAAACACCTTTTGTTGGTTGGGGTGGATTGCTGCTCTACCCGACATTTCCGTTGCTTCTAAGTACTTTTGGTTCTGAAACCCCATTTTTTTTAGCTTTATGTTTGGGGGCATTTGTGCTTTACGCCAGAAATCATTTTGGTTTGACTGCCATAATTCTCTCACTGGCAATCTTAACCCGTTCTGATGGAGTGCTGGTTGCTGCCCTGCTGGTGTTTCATTATCTCTGGGCAAACAGGACAGAAATTCGAAATCTTAATTTTTGGCGAAGACAATCATGGGGGTCGCTAGGAATAGCTTTAGGATTATTGTTAATCTGGCATAGCTTTGCTTGGTATTATTTTGGTTCGCCGTTGCCGGTAACCTTAGCAGCCAAGCAGGCCCAGGGACGTATGGCGATTAGCCAGCTTTTCGCACCAGGTATTTTACAGGTCGCTGGGTGGTATTCGTCGGGATGGAATTATTGGATTGAATTTGGCTTATTCGGTATCGGAGTGGTTTTTGCGTTGCTCAAAAGACGATATTGGTTGTTAGTCTTGAGTTGGACAGGTTTATATTTTTTAGCATACTCTCTATTGGGGGTAACCAATTATTTTTGGTATTATGCTCCTCTAGTTCCGGGATGGGTAGTTGGTATTGGGTTAGGATTAAGTTTTTTAACTGGCTAACCTTCCCAAAATATTTGCGGATATCTCCGTTATGGAATAAAATTCGCCCGTCGCTGCTTGGATTATTATTAATGGCACTAATTGTGTTCCAAGTGATCAATCTTCAGGCTAAGAGCCAGAGTACCGATCCTCGCTATTCAATTTATCGTGCTGCTGGTGAGTGGCTGGCGGAAAATACACCACCAGATGCCAGTGTTGGCGCTTTAGAAGTTGGCATCATTGGCTATTATGCTAAGCGCTCCATGATAGATTTTGCCGGTTTGATCCAACCCGCAGTTACTGACCTGATGCAAACGGATACAACTTATAAAGACACTACGATTTGGGCTGTACAAAATTATCGACCCCAGTATCTGGTGCTGATGGCTAGCAACCGGCCTCGCTGGCTTACAGAAATTGCGAGTGATTGCCAACTAGTGGAGCGGTTAAAGGGTGAAAAATATGTTTTTTCCAGAGATGTTCATATTTATCATTGCCAATATAATTGATTATTTGAGGTATTTATGAAGTTTAAACCAACATCAATTCCGGATGTACAATTATTAGAGTCTAAAGTTTTTGGTGATGAGCGGGGTTTTTTTATAGAAACTTACCGTGCCGAACGCTTCGCGGAAGCAGGTATCCCAAATATTTTTGTGCAAGATAATCATTCTGGTTCAAGGCAAGGAACGTTGCGTGGTCTGCATTATCAGATCCGTCGGACCCAAGGTAAACTTCTTCGGGTGGTGGTTGGCGAAATCTTTGATGTTGCTGTCGATATTCGCCGCAGTTCTCCGACTTTTCGACAGTGGGTAGGAGAGACCCTCTCAGCTGATAATAAACACCAGCTATGGGTGCCCCCAGGTTTTGCTCATGGCTTTTACGTTCTCAGTGAGTGGGCTGAACTTGTATATAAAGCTACAGATATTTATGCGCCCGAGTGGGAGCGAACCATCATGTGGAATGATCCTGAAATTGGAATCGAATGGCCCATAATTCCAGGAACTGAACCTTTGCTCTCAGAAAAAGATACCAAGGGAACACCTGTTTCTGACGCGGATTTATTTATCTGATCCAGGCGTGTTTTAGTTGGGCAGAAAATTCATTTTGGGATTGTAAAAAAGGAGGCAGCAATAATGAAAAATATACTTTTAACTGGCGGGGCCGGTTTTATCGGTTCTAATTTTATTCATTTTTTGCTCAAACTTGAGCCGGATGTACAGATATACAATTTGGATGCCCTCACCTATGCAGGTAGCCAGGAAAATTTAAAAAATCTCCCTGATCCTACACGCCATACCTTTATCCATGGCGATATTTTGGATCGCGAGTTGGTAGATCGCTTGCTGCGGGATTACCGAATTGATACCGTTGTACATTTTGCTGCTGAAACCCATGTGGACCGATCAATTCTTGGACCAATGCAGTTTATCCAGACCAATATTGTTGGCACGTTTACTTTACTTGAAGCTACTCGTCAGTTTTGGCTAAATGAAAAAGGGTTAGGTGAACAACGCGTCCATTTCCATCATGTATCTACCGATGAAGTTTTCGGTGCTCTCACACCCGAAGAACCCGCCTGGACCGAAGAAATTCCATATGCTCCGAATTCGCCTTATGCAGCTTCAAAAGCCTCAAGTGATCACCTCGTGCGTTCATACCATCACACTTACGGTTTGCCTGTTACGATTACGAATTGTTCGAATAATTATGGCCCGCGGCAGTTCCCTGAAAAATTAATCCCTCTGATGATCCTCAATGCCTTCGAAGGCAAACCCCTCCCAATTTATGGCGATGGTCAACAAATCCGTGATTGGCTTTACGTTCAAGATCATTGTGAAGCCATCTGGCGGGTCATCCAAAATGGTGAAATCGGTGAAACCTATAATGTGGGTGGTAATAATCAACCTCCTAATCTTGAAATCGTGCGTACCATTTGCAAAACCTTGGATGACCGGCTTCCTGAATCATCCTTCAAACCCCACGAATCTTTGATACAATTTGTCGCTGACCGGCCTGGTCACGACCGTCGCTACGATATGGATATCACCAAAATTGGTCGGGAACTAGGTTGGGAACCGCGCGAATGGCTGGAAAGCGGTCTTCAAAAAACAGTCGATTGGTACCTCACGAACGATGATTGGGTTGAAGCCATTCAAAAACAGACCGATTATCAACAATGGATGGATAAAAACTACCAGAAACGAGGAGTTCAAAAATGAAGGGCATCATTTTGGCAGGTGGCAGCGGAACTCGTTTATTCCCGCTAACGATTGGAACCAGCAAGCAATTATTGCCGGTATACGACAAACCTATGATTTACTACCCCTTATCCATGTTGATGTTAGCAGGTATCCGGCAGATTTTAGTGATCAGCTCGCCCGATGCATTACCGATATTTATGCGTTTGCTGGGGGATGGTGCTAAATGGGGTTTAGAATTTTCTTATATTGAGCAAACCGAACCCCGCGGATTAGCGGACGCATTTCGTTTGGGACGCGATTTTATTGGGAATGACCCGGCAGCCCTGATCTTGGGCGACAATATTTTTTATGGTCATGGATTGCCCAAGCAACTGCGCACAGCCGCACAATTAAAGAGCGGGTGCCCTTATTTTTGCCTATCCAGTCAAGGATCCTGGCCGGTATGGGGTAGTGGAATTCGATGAAATGGGAAAGGCTCTGAGCATTGAAGAGAAACCATCCCAGCCGAAATCTCACTATGCGGTTCCGGGGATTTATTTTTACGACAATAAAGTTGTTGAAATTGCTGCCAACCTCAAACCGTCACCACGCGGCGAACTGGAAATTACGGATGTTAATCTCACCTATTTGCAACGCGGCCAGTTGAAAGTTGATGTTTTAGGGCGCGGCGTGGCCTGGCTGGATGCCGGTACCCATGAATTGCTTTTGCAGGCTGCCAACTTTGTCCAAGCCGTAGAAGATCGTCAGGGCATGATGATCTCGTGTCCGGAGGAGATCGCCTATCGCATGGGTTACATAAACGCCGATGAATTGTGCTCGCTTGGTGAAGCGATGGATAGCAATCAATATGGCCAGTATCTGATCAATTTGGTTACTGATGAAGATTTTCCTTTTCATGGGAACTGATCATCGTGCGCGTTATTATTGCTAGCCCTCCAAGAACGGGGAACAATTGGTTAAAATGTCTCTTATCAGATATCTATAATTTGGAAATCCTGTCAGGCGTTCCTGGTACAGTTTTGGAGTTGGAAGAAAAAAATAACGTTGGCTGGTTTACTGAAAACTCGATTTTTCATCAACATTTTGAACCAACACAAATATTTCTAGATTTTGTAAAATCTCAAAAATTGCACATCGTGACGATTTTAAGAAATCCTTACGACGAATTTGTATCCCTATATTTTTTTGTCCAAAATTTCCCCAATAAATTTGATGCGTCTCATCATTTGTATATATTAAAAAATAAACCAATAGAGCATCCAGATGTGATAACTTTTTTGGAGGATATGGATTTGGGTTTTCGAGTTTATTTAGATTTAGCAAATGCTTGGCTAAAATCCAATCGATCTAAAATTGTGTATTATGAAAGTTTAAAAGAAAAACCGCTGAGAGAATTAGTTCGCCTCACAAAAGCGCTGCAGCCAGTTGAACCAGATGATCTTAAATCAGCGATCCGCAATTGTAATTTGCGAAATATGCGAAGAGGCAGGCTGGTTAGAGCCAAGCATATTCGTAAAGGGCAGGTTGGTGATTTTAAACAGCATCTTATGGATATACATTTTGATATTTTCGCTTCTTTGCATGCGGATGTGATAAATGGATTAGGTTACGAAGTGGTATAGATTTTAATTTTCAGTATAGAAAAGTATTTTCGAGCATTTCGTTTGAGGATTGAAAATGAAACTATTATTAATCGGGAAAAATGGTCAGGTTGGGTGGGAGTTGAAACGCACCCTTGCTTCTTTAGGGGAGGTCATCGCTGTAGATTATCCTGAAATCAATTTAGCTGATGAAGACAGTACCCGTAGTTGGGTTAGAAAAACAAAACCACAAATCATTATCAATGCTGCGGCCTATACCGCAGTTGACCAAGCTGAAATTGAGCCAGATTTAGCGATGACGATCAATGGAACTGCTCCTGGAATTTTAGCGGAGGAAGCCCAAGCACTTGGCGCCGCATTAGTTCATTATTCAACTGATTATGTTTTCGACGGCACGAAAGGATCTGCCTATATTGAGGCGGATAACCCGAACCCGATCAATGTTTATGGGATGAGTAAACTGGCTGGCGACCAAAATGTCCAACAAATTAACAGCACGCACCTGATTTTCCGAACTACTTGGGTTTACAGTATGCGCCAGGGCGGGTTTGTAAGAAAAGTGTTGGAATGGGCGCGAAAAAATCCTGATTTGCGGATTGTCAGTGATCAGGTTGGTAGCCCCACATGGGCGCGGGCTTTGGCTGAAATTACATCCCAAGTACTGGCAATGGGGCGCGCTGATTTTCCAAGTTGGCTGGAAGACCGCAAAGGTTTATACCACCTGGGAGGCCGGGGAGCGGTCAGTCGGTTGGATTGGGCGCAAAAAATTCTGGAATTTGATCAAAACCCCGATGAACAAGTTGTTCAAGAAATTCAATCTTCTCTTACGCGGCGAATTTCCAACACCGGCAACCCGCCCCCTGTATTCTCCAATAGACTGCACCTTGTTTTCTAATACGTTTGGTATTTGTTTGCCGGATTGGGAAAAAGCCCTACGAATGGCAATGGAATCAATTACCTAAATTAATCTGTAATTGTTATGGGTATTTCACTATACCAAGTGGTTGTCATCACTCCATCGTCAATGTCAGCCGAAATATAATATGTGCCGGCGGAAACCCCAGTAGTATTCCAGGTGAACTGTTCGCCGGTGAGGAGGTTGATTTCGGGTGATTTCTGGGGGAGGAGTTGTGGTGCCCTGGCCATTTCTTATTATTAGGGGTAAGTAAATGTTGTACTCAGTGGTTAAAGTTTGTTGATTTGTATAGATGGATGAAATTCTAGTTCTGCCGTTTCCGGGATTGTTGTCAGGATCATAATAAAAAGTAACCTGATAACCCGGTTGAGAAATTGCTTCAAAATAAATCTCAAATAAATCTCCAGATGAGATGATCTCATCACCCGTCAAGGTTAAGAAATCTAAATGAATTTCTGCTGGGAGTGATAGTTCTGTGGGATCAAAACGAAGTGCCGTTGGATTTCCTGACCAATTTCCCGTTCTTTCGATCAAAGCCTCGGGCAAAACTAGAGTATAAGTATGCCACCCTTCATAAAGCATCAATTCTGCGGTTGTAACAGGATCAATTGTTGGCCCTTGATACCACCAAACGAATCTTTGCATACGACCAGTTCCAGGATTATTATTCCCATCTACTCTGAAACGGAAAGAAGCATATTTGTATTTGTTGGTGTTTATAGATATCGGAACGTTCATATGTAGTTGACTATCGGATTCTATTACTCCACCATTAAAGATACCATCCGTAAAATCTTTGGGGTTAATTCCCCTAGTGAAAATAATATCTTCGTCAGATGCCATGCCCCAAGGGTTATTTGCTTCATTTTCCGCATAGTCAGGTCCGCTAAAAAAACTAGGTTTTTGGAACGAAAGAATAGGGGCTTTATGGATTTCTAATTGTTCGCTGGCACAAATTGCTGAACCAGAATTGTTTTCCTTAGCATACACATAATAATTTCCAGGTTCAAAGGATTCAGGAATTGGATAAGGTGTGTCTAAAGTTGGGTTTCCTTGAAGAATTTGACCCCAATTAAAATACTCCGCTAGAGTTACCAGATACCGTTCCAATCGGAATTCCATCAACATCACATCCTGATTTACTAAGGAAAAAATGGTGAGTTGCATTTGGATCTAAGTTTGACCAAGAAATGGGGAGATAGTTGTTCGTATCAATCGAAGTCAAACGCACCCAATCGATTTGAAAAGTTGTTAAATCACTAACAGGGTCTAGCCTAAGACCAATGGGATTGTTTTGCCAACTTCCCTGAAAAGTATCAAACGTACTTAAATTCATTGTATGCAATTTGCATCCCGCATCAAATTGAAGATATCTAGACACCCCGTAATTAGACCAAGGAGAACCCGTATAAAACCAAGAAACGTTTGCTCGAGACGAACTATCAGCACACATATAAAAAGATAACAATTTATATTTTGAGGAATTAATAGGATAGTTTTCACCCATTTTTAAAATATCTTGAGTATTTTCGATTCCACTCCAATGTAGCCAAAATTTAACATCGGCATTCGTTGCGGTCAGTTCCCAAACACCATTTTCAACTTTAAAAGTTGAGCGATTTACGTTTTTCAATGCAGTGATGAAATCGGGATAAGGATCAGATTTCATATCCCAAGGCATCCCTAATTCCCGAGTAGCAAAATCATTCCCTTCTGCAACCACTGAGTTCTGTAAAGAGATCGAAGTTTGGGTATTTGCAGACGTACTAAAATACGATTTACCAAATGCAAAAACTAATAACCCACTATATAGTATAAAGATTGGAAATTTAATAGTAATAAATTTTTTCATAATTCGGTCGTTTACTTATTTTATCAATTTTAACTGTGGTGGCGAAAATAATAATTGTTTTTCGATATTTCGCTCATCTGGATTATAACTATTGTTTATCCACTATAAGTTAACAAAGATGTAGAGTTTAGCTTTATATCTGGGACGAAGGCAAAATTTACCTATCAGTTTTGTAAGTAGTTTTGGTATACTTTATTGCTTTGTCTTAAGTGTCACACCTACATGAATTCAAAGGAATAATATGGCTCTTGTTGATATTTTAGAAATTAAAATCGATGATCTCAGATGACAGTATCATTCAGGGGAAAATCAGCCAGCCTAAATCAAAGAGTAATTTTGAAGCATATTCGATTCGAATTCAAGGTTGGGTAGTTGGAAAAAATTTACCGGTGAAATTTGTAGTTATCTGTTTAGGGGATAAAGAATTAAAAAAGGTGCGGGTAAATCAATCTAGACCTAGTTTAGTAAAAAGTTTGCCCAGTGTTTCAAATGATCATAAGATCGGATTTAGTGTTGACCTTGGCGTTTTGGGTACTCCGCCTAAAGTAGATTTTGAAATAAAAGCAAAATTGGCTGATAAATCTTCTGTTTCCTTCTATAGAATTACCATACATCATCAACCTTTAGTTTCTAATTATTCCCCCAGCTTAATCCCGATTTTAGTAACCTCCCTTGGGCGTTCCGGATCAACTTGGATGATGAATTTATTGTCCAAACACCCAAAAATTGTAGTGCATGATTCCCACCCATACGAAACTTTAGCAGCTAATTATTGGATCCATATGCTGAAGGTAATGACGGATCCCGCAAACCATCTTAATTCAGCAAAACGCTTAGGGTTCCAGGATAATTTATGGTGGGTAGGGCAGCACCCATACAACAATAGACCTTTTACAAAACATACGAAATTATTTAAGTGGTTCAATGAAGATTATGTCCGTCAGTTTTCAGAGTTTTCAATGAAAAGCATCGATCAGTTTTATTTAAAAATGGCCAATATTCAAAAACAGAATAAACCTACTTATTACGCTGAAAAATGTAGACCATCTCATATCCCTTGGCTTTTTAGAGATATTTACCATGAGATTCGTGAGATATTTTTAGTTAGGGATTTTCGTGACACGATTACCTCTATGCTTGCATTTAACAAGAAACGTGGTTATGTAGGTGTTGGACCGAGGAAGGCTAGTTCAGATGTTGAATTCATTCAATTGTTACGCCCCCGAATTCAGAGCTTACTAGAGGCTTATGATCAGAGAAAAGCAAATTCTTATTATTTGCGCTACGAGGACTTGGTAAGAAACCCCGAGCAATCATTGTCCGAAGTGCTTGATTATTTACAACTGGAAAATAACCGAAAAATTATCAATGAAATGACAAATGGGCGATCACAAAGAATCGATTTGGGAAAAATTAAAAATCACGTATTAGAAAGAAACAATAAACTTCTTGCACATCAAACAAAAGGGAATCCAATTGCTTCAATTGGTCGTTGGAAACAGGACCTTTCTGAAGAATTGCAGTTTGTCTGTAAAGAAGAATTGGGCGATTTGCTTGAATTAGCTGGTTATTCTGATTGGTAAATATCGCTAATGCCTATAATTTATCTCCATATTGGAACACATAAAACAGGCACGACTTCGATTCAGAGATTTCTCTCTCAAAACCGAGACAATCTACTTAAAGAAGGTTCTTTATTTCCATATTCAGGAAGATCTAAACCATTATCAGGGCACCATGTTTTAGCTTGGTCGATATTAGGAATCAATGGGGTGACTGATGAACAATGCTGGAAGAAATTATTTGGTGAAATTCAAGAGGTTAAACCTGAAAAAGTTATTTTAAGTGCAGAGGGCTTTGGGGCAAGTAATCTTGAGCAAATTCAACGTATTAAGAAATATTTTAGTAATCAGGATGTAAGAGTCATTGTATATTTTCGGAATCAGTTTTCATATTTATTGTCTGATTACAAGGAAACGATTAAAGCTGGTAAGTATAGTTTGTCATTTAAAGAATATATCAATAAAAGAGTAGAGAGATGTAATTATCCAAAACTGATCCAATTGTGGATCGATATTTTTGGTAAAGAAAACATTAACATTAGATTATTTGATAAGGCTAAGGAGGAACCAGGCTTAATCAGTGATTTCTTACAGATGGTAGGTATTGACCCTTCTGGATTTTCGGAGAAAAACAAAATAAGAATAAATATTTCTCCATCGGATGAAATCGTTCTTTTGCTACGTAATTTGAACAGAGCCGAAGAGAAACTTGATCATGAACTTTTCCAAAAACCTTTCAGAGTACTTCGAAAAACCATTCTTGGTCAAAATAAATTTTTTGTGACTGCTGCCAAAATAAATTCGAAGTTTTCAAATCAGAAAATTTATTATGAGCAAGATTTAATTTGGTTAAGGAACAAGGTTAAACCTTGGAATGAGATTTTCTTCGAAAACTTTGTTGATGCAAGTGAAAAATTTTATTTTCAGTTTTAGCACAATGCTACCAATTTTTTGGGGGAACCATTTTTAAATTGGAATTAATTTGAAATTATTAATTGTGTGTAGATAATTCAAAAATTTTTGAAAAGGGTAGAGAGAATATTAATGAATTCAGGTTAAAAAAATCCCGGTGTATGATTCTTCTGAACGCGGTTTTCCTCCTTGGGATGAACTGCGCGACGCTTGGCGCTATCGTTATGCAATTACGCAATTTATTCGGAGAAATATAGTCGCTCGATATAAACGTTCAACTCTTGGAGTTGCCTGGACAATGTTGAACCCTCTGGGAATGATGTTGGTCAGGGTGATAGTGTTTTCTACAATTTTTGGTCGTGATCCTGGTTACCCTGTTTATGTTTTAAGTGGTTTAATGGTGTTTAATTTCTTTTCAGATGTGACAAACGGCACAATAAAAAATTTGGTCTGGGGTGGGGGAGGATTACTAAAAAGAATATATATTCCCCGTTCAGTATTTTCCATATCATCTGTCGGAAGTGCTTTTGTTAAATCTCTCGATTACGATTATTCCACTGTTTTTGGTTATGTTTATCGTAGGATTACCCATAACCGCAAATGTTTTATTTTTGCCTATCGCCGTGATCCCATTGATTGCCTTTTCCATGGGTATGGGATTAATACTATCAATTACCTCAGTATACTTCCCTGATTTTGCAGAAATGTATAAGGTAGTTTTAAGGGCTTGGCTATATTTAACACCTATCATTTATCCAGAAGCCATCTTACCGGATCTGGTTTTGAATCTAATAAAGATTTTCAATCCTCTGTATTATCTGGTCAATATATTCAGAATTCCGGTATATGAAGGTGTTTTACCCTCAGTAGAGTTAATTGTAATTGCCTTTGTATACTCGTTTGTGACTTTATTTGTGGGCTGGATTATTTTCAGTTATCGATCAGACGAATTTGTTTATCGGGCTTAAAAACATGACAAAAAAACGATTTGGGCAAGCAAGTAATGTAATAGAGCTTGAAAATGTTAGCTTAAGTTATCGGAAACCGAATGAGCGATTTCGATCATTTAAAGAATTCACCATCCAAAAGATTAAGGGAAATATAGAAACTAATGTTTTTTGGGCACTGAGAGATATTAATTTTGTAGTTCGACGAGGTGAAGTATTAGGGTTAATTGGGCATAACGGCGCGGGCAAAAGCACATTGTTGCAAATTGTTGCTCGAATACTAAGACCTTCAGAAGGAAAGGTAATCGTTCGAGGAAGTGTTGCTCCATTACTTGGTGTGGGGGCTGGCTTTCATCAAGAGTTATCAGGACGTGAAAATATTTTTTTGAATGGATCCTTATTAGGTTTTACTCAAAAAGAAATGGAAGAAAAATTCGATAGTATTGTCCAATTTGCAGAAATTGGTGATTTTATCGATTCTCCGGTTCGTACATATTCGAGTGGTATGCGAACCCGGTTGGGTTTTGCTATTGCTACTGATTCAACACCTGATATATTATTAATAGATGAAGTTTTATCGGTAGGTGACAAAGATTTCCGCGAAAAAAGTAGTGAACGAATGCGATCATATTTTGATGAGGGGGCTACCATTCTTTTGGTCTCTCATAGCTTACCTACGATCCTCGAACTATGTGATCGGGTTGTTTGGCTTCATCATGGAAAGATTAAAATGATAGGCGGGACTCGCAAAGTGATAAAAGCATATCGAGATAATAAAACCCGATAAGAAAAATCAATCGGTGGAGAAAAAGATGGTAGAAGAATTTAAACAACAAAATCATTTCGATGAAAACTACTATGCAACAAGCTGTGGCCGTCCGTACCAGCGCGATGAACATTGGTTGAAATTCTTTGATAATATCTCTGAAAATCTCCTGCAGCGAATGCAGTTTTCAAGTGTTCTGGACGCTGGGTGTGCGTGGGGATTCCTGGTAGAAAGTCTTCGCAATCGAGGCGTGGATGCTTGGGGAGTAGATATATCTGAGTTTGCAATTTCCAATGTTCTTGAAAGTATCAAGCCTTATTGTTGGGTTGGATCAGTTGCGGAACCGTTTCCTCAAAAATATGACTTGATTGTATCGATCGAAGTTTTGGAGCATATGAAAACTGAAGATGCGCAAAAAGCGGTCGTTAATTTTTGCAAATTTTCAGACGATATTCTATTCTCTTCATCTCCATTTGATTACAAAGAAACTACTCATTTCAATGTCCACCCACCCGAAGTGTGGGCGGAGCTTTTCGCGTTTCAGGGCTTTTACCGTGATACCGATTTTGATGCCTCTTTCCTGACACCCTGGGCAGTCCGATTCCGAAAACGAGATGAACCAACTTCACGTATCGTCCGAGAATACGAACGTCGATTTTGGACGGTGTGGAAAGAAAATACTGATCTTCGAGAGTTTAATCTAGAAATCAACCATAAAATTTCTGCTCGGGATGAGCGATATCGAAAATATAAAACAAGAAAGCGATAAATTACGCGAAAAAAACCAAGTGCTCAACCATAAACTTGAAGATAGCCGGAAACGTGCACAGCATTTATTGGGTTACAAAAAACAATATGATCGGATAATGCTCAGCCGGAGTTGGCGCTTGATGCTGCAACTTCATCAGATTCGCCATAGATTTATACCCTTGGGGAGTAAGCGAGAAAAAGTTTTTCAATCTTTTATAGGAGTTACTGGCACACTGTTGAGAAAGGTAAATAGAAATCAAGTATTGCAAACCGGTGATTCAGTTATCCAACGAATTGGCCAACGAAGTTACACTTACTCAGATTGGATAAATGATTTTGAACCAGACGCTCAAACTCTGGAAGCCCAAATCAGCAATTTTGATCTTCTGGACTATAAACCCTTAATCAGCATTGTTACGCCAGTTTACAACCCGCCCAAAGATGTACTGAGAAAAACAATCTCTTCGGTACTGGATCAAACCTATTCGAATTGGGAATTATGTTTAGCAGATGCCAGTGATACTGACGACATCCAGATTTTGATCGAAGAATTTGCTACAAAAGATGAGCGGATCAATTATAGAAAATTAAAAGAAAACCTTGGAATTTCTGGCAACAGCAATCAAGCTCTGGAATTGGCAACCGGTGAGTTCGTCGCGCTTATGGACCACGATGATTTCTTAGCCCCAAATATGTTGTATGAATTGGTCTGCGCCTTAAACGAAGAACCAGATCTTGATATTCTCTATTATGATGAGGATAAGGTAGACGAATCTGGTAAAAATCGCATTCAACCCTTTTTGAAACCTGATTGGTCACCTGAAATGTTTTTGTCGGTGAATTATTTAACTCATTCCGTGATACGTCGAAGTTTGATCAATGAAGTTGGAAATCTGGACCCTCATAAAGATGGTAGCCAGGATTGGGATTTGTTATTCCGATGCACAGAAAAAACCGACCGCATTAAACATCTCCCGAAGATTCTTTACCATTGGCGTCAAGTACCTGGGTCAACATCGGGTGCTTATAGAGCCAAATCTTACGTATTTGATCGTCAAATTCTTAGTGTGGAAGAACATTTACAACGGATCGGGGTTGAAAATCCGACAGCGGCGTTCGTGCGACCGGGTTACCTTAGAACGACCTGGCCGGTCCAAGGCGAAAAGGTATCCATAATCATTCCCACCAAAGATAATGTCAAGATCCTGCAAAAATGTCTGACTTCCATACTTCAGATCACTGAATATCCTGATTTCGAAATAATATTGGTAGATAATAACAGCTCTGAGCCGGAGGTCTTATCCTATTATCAAAAAATTCAGGATGATTTAAGAATTTAAGATTGTTATCGTACGATGAAGTGTTTAATTTTAATACCGCCCTTAATTTGGGAGCAGAAAACGCGAGTGGTAAATTTCTCTTATTCCTAAACAACGATATCGAAATAATTGAAGGGGAATGGCTAAATGAACTTGTCCAATGGGCAGAGTTACCAGAAATTGGTGTAGTAGGTGCTAAATTAATTTATCCGGATGAGAAAATTCAACATGCTGGAGTGGTAGTTGGCATGCAGGGACATGCCAGCCATCCTTTTTGGGGCATGCGCGAGTGGCAAGGAACCATCTTTGGCTCTACTGACTGGTATCGCAACTATTTAGCTGTTACAGGCGCGTGTATGATGATTCCACGAAAAGTGTTTGAAGAAATTGGAGGATTTGATGAAGATTATGAACTGGTTTTTAGTGATATAGAAATTTGTGTTCGCATCTTTCGAAAAGGTTATCGCATCCTTTATACCCCTTACGCCCGTTTAATCCACCATGAGGGAAAATCTCGCGGTGAATTTATGCCAAATAAGGATATCCAGCGCGGGGCGGAGCAACTTCGGAAAATTATTGAAAACGGAGATCCATATTTTAACTCGAACTTATCTTATGCTTCGCGGCTCCCAAGGCTAAAACAACCTGGTGAAGAAAATCGTATAGATCGCCTGGAGCGATTGGTAGCTCGATGGGCTGAAAAAGATCGTAATCGTGGAGAAGAATGATTTACAAGAATCGGCTTTTGTTTTTACATATTCCCAAAACAGCGGGAACATCTCTGAATTCTTATTTAGAAGCGCAATTTGACCCGGCGGATACTGAACTTCATATCGAAAATCATATCTTAGGTCAACCAAAAGAATCATTTGATTTTTTAAATGAGAAAAATCTTTTGTCAGCACATTTGAAATATGACACATTAAAAAATTCTCTTGATCTTGAAAAGTTTTTCACCATAACCTTACTGCGTGATCCGATTCGACAGACGCTCTCACATTTAAGTTGGATGAAACATATTGGTTTTCCGGAAAATAAAAAAAAATTTGATAACCACCCAGATTATATTAAACAGATTGTTGGACGCATGCATACACTGAGTTGGGGGGAGTATTTTGCTACAATGAATCACCACGAAAAGAACTTTTTTGACAATTGTCAAACTCGATATATGCTCCCCACTTATGGCGATACTGAACTTGATGAAAGCTACCAATACGCTGCGATACAAAACCTACATCGAATAAATTTAGCTGGTACCATAGAAAAGTTTGACCAGTTCTTGCTTTTGTTAGCTTTTTATATGGGATGGCAGCCGCCTTCAAAAACTCCTCGAAAAAATCTTTCTCTGAACAAATATTCCATTGACCCAGTCGTTGAAGGAGAAGAATTTATCATTAATCTTGAGAAGTTAACCCGGCATGATAATGTTCTTTATAAAACAGCTCAGGATATTTTTACGCGAGAAGTCCAAAATACATTCCAATTGATTTGTTCTCAGTTTTCGGATATTGTTCAAATTGATTTTCTCGCTGAACCCGACGAAAAAGCCTGGGAAGCATTTTCAAACTTCATAAAACAGAAGGGGAAAAAATCTAAGCGGCTGCAGCCGCTGTCGTTACACCTCTCAAAAATAAAGCGATTTGCAAAAAATAAAATTCAGTTCTAATCTGATCGCCAAAATCGCAATCAAATCATGCCAAAATTTGCAACTCATTCGGATGATATCTTAGTTTCAATCATCATCGTGAACTGGAACGGGGCAGCAGTACTCCCTCGGTGTCTTGCCGCGCTCAGAAGCCAAACTTATCAGAACTTCGAACTCATTGTCGTGGACAACGGATCTGCTGACCGATCTTGGGAGAAGCTAGAAGAACAATGGTCAGGGCTGAAACTAATCCGATTCAGTGAAAACAAAGGATTCGCAGCGGCAAATAATGAGGGCAGTCGCCATTCATCTGGAGATTGGCTGGCATTGTTAAATAGTGATGCTTTCCCTGAAACTGATTGGTTGGAAAAACTGATTGATGCTGCTATTCAATATCCTAAATTCTCCTTTTTTGGTTCATTGCTCCTGCAGGCTGATAATCCAGAATTGGTTGATGGAACCGGGGATATATTTCATATCAGTGGGTTAGCCTGGCGGCGTGACTATAACAAATCGATTACCCTCGCGAGTAAGGATTCTGAAGAAATCTTTAGTCCGTGTGCTGCTGCGGCTCTTTTCCAACGAGATGCTTTTCTTCAAGTAGGTGGATTTGATGAAAGCTATTTCTCGTACCACGAAGATGTTGATTTAGGTTTTCGACTACGCTTGAGGGGTCATCGGTGTATGTATATTCCCGAAGCTGTTGTGCACCATTTGGGATCCGCAACAACTGGAAAAAAAAGTGATTTTGCAGTTTATCATGGACATCGAAATTTGGTTTGGACTTATGTAAAAAATATGCCAGGATGGCTCTTCTGGAAGTATCTTCCGGCGCATATTTTCGCAAATATTGTATTTCTGATATATTATTCATTTCGTGGTCAAAGCTCCGCGATCTGGCGCGCGAAATGGCATGCCCTTCTTGGTTTACCGCGTGAATTGCAAAAACGAAAAGTCATTCAAAATGAACGTTTGGCAACAGGGGAAGAAATTTCTCGTGTTTTGGAACACGATTGGTTGAATCCTTATCTAAACGAATTTCACAAGCGTGGGAAAAATCCAACCGGTTAATATTATGGCTGAAATCAATCTTACTATCTGTATCGTCACCCTTCAAACACGAGATTTTCTTAGGGATTGCATAATCTCGATAGCCGATTCAATCTCACATTTGAGGTATGAAATCATCGTGGTGGATCAGAACTCCCAGGATGGGACGGTTGATATGCTTCAAGGTGAATTTCCCGATATCAAGGTGATGCAAACCCCTGGGAACGAAGGTTTCACCCGCCCCATGAATTTAGCCTTGCGAGGTTCAAAAGGAAAATATATTGCCTTGCTAAACCCAGACACGTTGGTTCATCCAGGCGCTTTGGAAAGCCTGTGTACATTCCTGGAGGTGCATCCGAAAGTAGGAATTGTTGGCCCCAAGGTATTAAACCAGGATGGCACCCTCCAATATCCTTGCCGCCGAGGAGACGCCCGTCCCTGGCCAGTGATCAGCTATTTTACGGGACTCTCTAAATTATTTCCACACACAGCTTTCTTTAACGGATATTTGCTCAAACATTTGGATGAAAACCAGACCTACGCCGTTGATGGCGTTTCAGGCTCTTGCATGGTCATCCGGTGGGAAGTTCTTAACCAGGTTGGTTTTCTGGACGAGTTATTCTTTGCCTATCAGGAGGATGCCGATTATTGTTTGCGATCTCGTAACGCAGGCTGGCAGGTTTACTATTATCCCAAGGCACAGATTACCCATTTTGGAGGTCGAGGCGGTTCGCGTGTTCAGCCTTACCGCTCAATCTTAGCCTGGCACAAATCTTACTATCTTTATTATCGAAAACACTTTGCTGCGGATTACTTCTTTATCCTTAATTGGCTTTATTATGGACTGATGGGGGCTAAGCTTTGTTTTGCTTTAATCACGAACTTACTTTCTCGAAAAACTTTTGGCGGTGAGCGTAAACCGGGTTAGCTATTAGCTTTCGTGGTATAACTCTGTGGGATTAATATACCTCGGGGCTTTAATGAATACCATTATTCCAATTTTTCAAACCATCCTCATCGCGCTCATCGTAACGATTGCCTGCGTACCCATTGGGATATCAATCTCCAGAAAAACAAATTTGATTGATTACCCTGGCAGCGCGTTACATAAACATCATAATCGCCCGATACCCATGGCTGGCGGGATTATTTTGATAAGCGCGTTAGCAACAAACGGAACCATTTTATATTTGTGGCAAAAATCTAATTGGGCGCCAATTTTCATCGGTGGGTTTGTAATCTTCGTTTTTGGATTATGGGATGACTTCAAAGTAATATCGCCTTTATTAAAATTGGCAGGTCAGTTATTGGCTATTTTTCTACTGATCCGCTTAGACATTGGGGTCGAGATTTTTGAAGCCCCCAATTTCTTTGTCCAGTTGCCTACCCAGCTTGCTCAGTTTCTGGATAATGTGGTTACAATTTTTTGGATGCTTGGAATCACCAATGCCTTTAATTTTGTAGACAGTATGGATGGCTTAACGGTAGGGATTGGTGGCTTAGTAACCGGATTTCTCTTGGCCGCTTCAATTGCAACCAACAAGTCTGAATTTGCCATTTATTGTGCTGTGCTATTCGGGATCAGTGCTGGGATATATTTTTTTAATTCACCACCAGCTTGTATATTCTGCGGTGATTCTGGCGCCCAGACAATTGGTTTCTTGCTTGCCGCCCTGGCGATTGTTTATATCCCCAAAAATATGGATCAAATAACCTCCTGGATGTCAATAATAATATTGTTTGGGGTGCCAATTTTTGACATGGTTCTCGTTATTTTTTCAAGGTGGCGGCGGAAACAACCAGTTTATCGGTCAGCTCGAGATCATGTGTATCATCGTTTGCGGCGGCTGGGATTAAGTCCGAGTTTGATCCGTATTATTGATGCATTTTTTTACAATTATATTAGGGTGCCTGACAATAATCCTTCTGGGTAGCTCTCCCTTGGTTGTTAATTTGCTGTTTTTAAGTGTGGTTATTTGTGGTATTGGATTATTATTGTTTTTTGAAGTTTCCTTCAAAGATTCGCTAACTGGCCCTGAAATAAGTTAAATATGAACGAATGGAATCCCCGACAGGAAATCATCTCTGCCGCCCATCGCTGGTATTGGATTGCTGCCAGCATTCTAATTGGCGCGCTCCTGGGTTGGATCGTGGGTTTCATTTGGCCGGCACCTTTTCGGGCGTCGGTTGATCTTTATGTGGGCTTAAATGCTCACCGCGCTACCCGAAATCTTTATTTTGCCGAAGTAACTGAAGAAAGCCTCGAAAATTTAGATGATTACAAGCATTGGCAGATGTCTCAACTTAACGCACTTGTGTTGAGTGATGAATATCTTGCTGAAACGCTGAAACGCTTACAAATTGAAAATCCGATTTGGCAGGAATTTGAGGTTCCCACCCTCAGGGATCAATTAACGGTTAGTTGGCGCAATACAGGCGAGTGGCATTTCTCTGCACTGATGGAAGAACCCATTCTTTCGGCGCAAGCTGTAAATATTTGGATTGATGTAGTTGTGGAAAAGACGAATGAGTTAATTACGGCCGCCAGGCGGTTGACCCTTATCGTTAGTGAACTCAATGCGATTTCAGGAGCCTTGGTTTCTGCACAAACCCGCCAAAACCTCCTCCTCGAAACTAAAAATAATCTTGAAGAGTGGCAAAGCAACTTAAATCAGTTCCCTGATGACCAGCCGGTTTCTTCTCTCGATCATTGGAGCATACTCGCCCAAGTGTCAATAACTGCAGATTGGAGCCCGGGTTGGATTGCAGCCCTCGAAGCAGCACCATCCTTAGGGACATTTCCGATTGAATATTTGAATTGGCTCACGCAGGTAATCGCCCTAATGGATGCAGAATTGGCAGAATTGCCGAAAACGATCGAAGCTTTGAATGTGGACTTTATCCAACTTACAGACGAATATAAAATGGCAGCCGATCAAAGCCGCGCCCTTGCGGGGAATTTTGAAGTTGCTAAAATCAAAGCTCAGCCACCCGAGGTGGATCATTTACGTCCAACAGGAACCCTGATGCTGATTGGGGGGTTATTTGGATTGATGATATTGATCATCGGTTGGGTGATCCAAATCACGCGCAAAACAGAACGATGAGCCTCTCCCGTTGGCTGCAACCAACCCAGAAGATCATCTGGGTCATCTTCTTGGTAACTTTGCCCGTAACCAGCTTCCCATATTTTCCGTCGGGGTTAGGGGGAAGTACGCTGGTGCGTCCTTTGGCTCTCTACCCGTTAGTGATTTTACTGCTCATTTCTGTAATCCCTGTAATTTTCACTCTGCCAATTTCTCGGACGGTTTTACCATTATTTGGATTTGTTTTGGTTGCACTGGCGAGCAGCGCACTCGCATTTTTGCGAGGTGTTGATCCCGTTTTAGGTGTAACCGTTATGGATCGAGTTCCTCCGCACATTGATTTCACTGGCTCTGGGGGCTGCTTTTTATTTAGTGGTGGCGGTGATCCCTCGAAACTCAAAAGATTTGCGGTTCACTTTGCGCGGGTTGTATGCTGGGTTCTCTATCGCTTTGCTGTGGGGTTCTTTACAAGCGATCTACGTGATAAAGTTCAATACCAGTTATTTCCAATTGCTCAAGCAACTGCAGCGTTATATTTCCATTCGCAAGCTTTTCCCAACGCGAATTTCTGGAATGACCTATGAGCCGAATTGGTTCGCAGAACAGATTGTCTTTCTGCTGCTCCCCTGGTTATTCACAGCTGTTTTTTCAGGATATACAGTTTTTCGTTGGCGCTGGCGCTGGCTGACTTTAGAGTTTGTCATGCTGGTATGGGCGAGTGGAATCTTGCTCTTTACGTATTCCCGTTCTGGGATGATATTGTTGGCGGTGCAGCTTTTCTTGATTTTCCTCATCCGACCTCGCAAAATGATCCGAGAGGAATATCAATTATCAGATGTACGAGAGACTTCAATATTGCCAGTCGTCGGGAAGCGGTTATTGCAGGCCTTTTTAGCGCTGGTGGTTTTTGCTGGAATTGTCTTTGTTGCTGGATCACGCAATAATTATTTTTCGCGATTGTGGAATTATTGGACGGATGAAGAGCGTACCGGCGAATATTTGCAGTATATTGCATTTGATCAGCGTTTTACCTATTGGGGGACGGCTTATCAAATTTATAATGCTTACCCGTTATTAGGAGTCGGTCTGGGAAATTACACATTTTACTTTGATGAATATCTGGCGGATCGCCCTCTGCGCCCCACACCTGAACTGCTCACCAAGTTAACGCCTGAAGAGGGTCGCAGCCAGTTGACCACTGTTAAAAGTATTTTTCCACGGATTTTAGCTGAAACTGGTTTGTTCGGCCTGGCAACCTTTGGCGCTTTCCTGCTTGCGCTGTTCGGTTGTGCAATATATCTGATTCTATCATCTGATCCTGGAGCACAGTTTTGGGGGCGAACAAGTCTGTTAGGGTTGATTGTCTTTTTAGTGATTAGTTTTTCATATGATTCATTTTCATTGCCCAATATGTGGGTTATGTTTGGGTTGATAACTGCCGGGGCGAGTGTTTACTCAAAAACAGAGAATTGATTCAACCTGTGACTTTGCACAAAAAAGGTGACTCATGTCAATAACTGGCGGATAAGTGAGACATAATCTTAGCTCCACTTGTTTTGAACATGAGAGAAAAAGGTTCTGCTCAATTTTGGCAGAACTTTTTTCTTTAAAGGCGAATAGAATGCGACGCCTATTCTGCCTCTGTTAGGTCGGCCAAATTCAGCGGACAACTCATCTCGTTTGGGAATGGTTCGCTCCATAATAATTGATCGAGATTTCCGCCCTCGTCATAAATGGCTACAGCCACAGCTTCAAAATACTTCTTATTCCAACATCCAATTACAAACACATCCGCGCCATTTGGCAAACTCTCCGGAGCAGATCTTTGTGGCAGCACTACACCTCCATTGAACGGGCCTACAAGGTAAAAATCAACCCGTGCGAACGGCAGGGGGGAAAATGGTGTGCGTCGGACACCGGCCTCTCCCTGGTTTGCCAGATGAAAGCGCGGATACAGTGCCCTTCCCTGGACGACTCTACCATCTGTTTGAACAAATGAATGAAAAGAATCCAAGTCTGTGGCCTGAATCAATTCCGAAAAACGAGAATCTAGTAATTCTTGTGGATAGCGCGCTGGAATGATATGCTCGCTGAGGGGCAGGAGACACCCAAAGAGGAAAATCACCGCAGCTACCCCAAGATTGGCTGCCCACTTGGGAGACTCTGCATCATCTTGGAGTTGTGGCTGAATCTCTCCGGTCACATTTTTGGGTATTTCTGCACCTCGGAAATAAGCGATTACCCAAATACTCAACTGTCCCAGGCCAATCGAGAAATATAATATCCCCACCCAATCGACGGGTAAGATATATCGTCCCCCTGAATTCCGCACAAACGCGTTCACAAGGGTGTAACCTACGCTGGCTGCCAGTGGCAGCAGACCGATAAATTTCTGTTGTTTCCAGGCGATGGTCAGGCCGGCAGCAAGAAGAAACAGGTTGATCAGCAGTGGGATCACAGTTTGTTGTGGTAAATGCCCATCCCATTGGAACCAAAAAGGTAGCCGGCGGATATAATTTTCAGCGGAGCAGCATTCCGCCCAAAACTGGTTGGTATCCCTATGTCCCAGAAATCCAATAGAACTATCGGCCAGCCGCATGGTGCCGGGCAAAATTAACACAGACTGCACCTGGCTGTTAAAAAAGTGATTGAGGATGAAATGAATCACCTGCCCGGGATTTTCTTTAGCAAATTGGGCTGCATCAGCAGCCATGCGTTCGGCGAACTCTTCACTGCTTTCACCGGGTTGTTTGGCAATCTTGGGCGTTGGCGTGATTTGTGTTGAGGATGGAGTTGGTGTATTTTTAGGGGCTTGACTTGTGGGGGTTAGATCGGGTTCGTATTCTTGGTAGCGCAGCGCAAATAGATCCGCCCGGTAATGAGGGGAGTCGAGAAAGATTGTGCCCGTAATCTGATAGTTGCGCCATACCCAGGGAATCAGCAACAGGACTGTTCCTGCCGCAATTAATATCATACCCCTGAACCAAAGTTTTGGCTGCTTGAACAATTGAAACAATGCTGCCAATCCAACAAAGGGCAGCAGAATCCCAAATTCAGGCCGTATGAGCATGAACGCTCCGGTGACGCCGCCAGCAATCAGAGTAAGAGTTTGGCGTTGAATGGGTTTTTGCAGCCAACGGATGAAAATGAGGCTAAGCAGCATCACGCCAAGGGTAGTGGGCAGGTCCGCCATCAAAAGTTTGCTGTGGGATGTGGTGATGGAGCCGCCCAGGATGATGGCATTGCTCTCTCGAAAGATCAAGAGCAGCGCCGCAATTAATGCAGAGACTCGGTTGTGGAGATGCCGCGTAATCCAGTAAAGGATGACTGGGATCAGGGCTAGAACTGCAACTTGCATCCAGATCATCGGTTCATAATCGACGCCTCCAACTGCATGCAATCCAGCCAAGTAAAGTGCGTATAAAGGACGGATAGCAAAAGGCGCATTCTGGGTTTTTAGCCCCTCGCCAACCAGCAAGCTTTGTCCGGTTGTGTCGTATAAATATGCATCAGAATTGGGATATATCGCCTGGTTTGGGGGCCGTGGAGGAGCCGCAAACCAGTTGGGAACTAAAGGAACGCTGTTCCAAACTGCAAATGCAGTGATCCATAATACGATGCTTATGACGAGATCTGCCCGCAGCGACCTGAAGCTGCGAATTTTTTTTAGAAAATTTGGGTGATTTTTCCCCCATAAAGCCAGTCCGATATATAGCATCCCCACAAACCAGGCCAGGAACACCTGAGCTTCTAGGAGAGGTGCTCCCAGAAAATTCCAACCAGCACCGGCATCTGATGCCGTTATCCCAAGTCCAGTTTGTGCGACCAATAACCATAAAACCAGGAGTGCGCCGAATACGATGGCAATAGAATAAGCAATCTTATTTTTAGGTTTTAGCGAACTCCAAATGGAACTGTAACGCAGTAAAACCAATCCAACGAGGGTTTGAGCGCAAAACACTGTGAACCAGACGAAAACAGGCCGTATGCGTTCAAAGATTGCTAAGGTGAACGGTTCGGTAATTTCAGGGGTCAGCAGCACCAAATAGCTTCCACCCAAAAGACCCAGCGTGCAAAGTAGAATACACCAGCCCCAATTTTTCTTATGGTAAATCTTGTTGGTCAGATGCCGAGTGAATTTTTCAAACCACGGTTTTTGCATCCAAGAGATCAGTAATATGCCCCCAGCGGAAAGAACTAATATTGCAATTCCAAGAATAATTGCGAGTCGTTCGCCCGACAAACCGAAAAGCGCCGTGTTCCTTTTCTCCGATGGGATTTGCAGTAGTGACCAAAAGAGTCAGCAGCCCGCCTAAGGCAACCAGAGCAAAGTAAATACGCCACCAGATTCTGGCTTTGTGTGTATTCTGTGAAGCAGGTCGTTGATCGGTCATTTGATGAGATTTATTGCCATCGGACAATATATGAAAGCTCTCTAAAAATTGCACTGGAACTGGTTTTCTCTGCCAGGCGTTGTGGTATTATATCCCATCGATTCTTGTTGGTTGTATATTTGGAGTTGTCTATGAATAGTGGAAAATCTTCGGTTACGGTAATCATTGTAGCCCTGATAATTATCTTATGCATTTGCTTATGCGTTGCCATGTTTTGTTTTGGTGGTCTGGCTTTCGGAATTATTAGATCTGAAGAGGGCGGAGGTTTTTCCAACTCAGATTACGGGACAGCTACCCCTGTCGTTATCCGGCCAACAGCTATACCTACCCAGTCGGTTACGGGTGATTTGGGGCCATTACCCGATCAACCTGGTGAATTAGAAATTGAGCCACTCCCCACTGATGAACAGGTTGACCTCCCGCCTCAAAATTTTCTCGTTCCTGGTGATACATTAGAAACGCTTGAAAACACCATCGTCCCCATCAATGATTTCATTGAGTTAGCGGAACGTTTGGAGGGGAAAGAAAATATTCCCTTAACCGTTGATGCACCCGCAGTGCCTTATCAGCTTGGGGATTCTGAAACCTTTTGGATTTCAAATTCAGATACCGACGAAAATTTTGAAATTACCGCCATCTTAGGTTATGAAACACCTCATGCTTATTTTTGGTTCCAGGAGGGGGTTTCTTATAATGAAAATGATCTCCGCGATTTAGCAGAAACCTTTGAAAGTAAAATTTATCCGACTAACCGGGCATTCTTTGGAAGCGAATGGAGCCCCGGGGTAGATAATGACCCTCATTTGTATATTGTAATAACAACTGGGATGGGCGACCGGGTAGCCGGTTATTTTTCTTCTGCGGATGAATACCACCCGGAAGCGCACGAATATTCAAATGCACATGAAACATTCATGCTCAACGCTGATAATATTGACCTGGATGAAGAATTTACTTATGGCGTATTAGCCCATGAACTCCAACATATGATCCATTGGTATCAAGACCGCAACGAAAGCTCCTGGCTTAATGAAGGTTTCTCGGAGTTGGCTGCGTTTATCAACGGCTATGACGCTGGTGGATTTGATTATCTGTATACCAGTGATCCAGATTTACAATTGAACGATTGGCCAAACGATCAAAATGCCACCTCACCTCATTACGGTGCTTCCTTTTTGTTCGTTACTTATTTTCTAGATCGGTTTGGGGAAACAGCTACACAGGCCCTGGTCGGACATCCTGCGAATGGGATGTCCAGTGTCGATGCTGTATTAGCGGACCTCAATATCACTGACCCGCAAAGCGGATCTCAAATCACTGCGGATGAAGTTTTCATCGATTGGGCTGTTACCAATTATTTATTGGATGAAAATATTGCAGATGGACGGTTTGGTTACCATAATTACACGGATGGATTTGATGTCGATCCAACCGAAACCCTCCGATCTTGCGATGGCGAGACCATCACCCGAGATGTCCGTCAGTATGGTGCCGATTATGTTCGCATTACCTGTGATGGTGATCACACAATAAAATTTGAAGGTTCGGTTCAAACTGCGGTCCTCCCTGAGGGGGCTTATTCGGGCAGCTATGCTTTTTGGTCAAATAAAGGCGACGAATCGGATATGACCCTAACGCGCAAATTCGATTTCACCGACCACGATGGACCCCTGACTTTAACCTACTGGACCTGGTTTGATATTGAGGAAGATTGGGATTATGTTTATCTGGAAGTCTCATCTGATGGTGAAACCTGGCAAATCCTGAACACGCCTTCGGGTACAGATTATGACCCCGTGGGCAACAGCTATGGCTGGGGTTATACTGGCTTATCTGGGGATGCTGGCACCTGGATCCAAGAAGAAATTGATCTCTCAGCTTTAGCGGGGAAAGAAGTGGAAATCCGTTTTGAATATGTGACGGATGCCGCGGTAAATGGAGAAGGGTTGCTGCTGGATGATATTGCCATCCCAGAAATTGGATACTTCAATGACTTTGAAAGTGATTTAGATGATTGGGAGGCTGCCGGCTTTGTGCGGATTCAGAATGTCCTGCCGCAAACCTATCGAATTGCCCTGATTACGAAAGGTAATGAAACAACTATCGAATATATCACCTTGACCAGTGATAATTCTGCTGAAATCCCCATTTCTATTGGTGGCGAGGTTGACGAGGTAATTTTGGTGGTCACCGGTACTACTCGCTTCACCCGCCAGCCAACCGCCTACAGGGTAGAGCTTCTACCATAAAATTGCAGATAAAAAAATCCCCGTCAGGGGATTTTTTTGTTTAACGGTTTCTTAACATTTTCCACCAAACTGCCCAACGAGATGTGAAATGAACCAGCGGTGTGCCCAAAATGATCTTCGGGACCAACGCATTCTCTAGCGCGGTTTTGAGGCTATCTGCATCATCAAAAGTGGGGAGCAGTAAATTTCCTCGTCCCAGTTCAAAAGCGGCGTGCGCATCAGAACCATAGGTCCCGAGCATCCCATGTTCGACGGAAAATTCCTGCGCCTGAAAGTTAAATCGTGGCAGCATACAGCGTGAGTTAAAGGTTTCAATCGCATCTACAAGAGGCAATATTTTCAGGAGATCAGTCTCCTTCCAGTGACCTTTGCGGTGGGTGTCAAATGGGTGTGAAACGCTGATGAAAGCGCCCTGCTCCCGGAGACGAGTGATCACTTCAGTGGGTGGCAGCCCGCCGGGAATTTCTTCGTTCATATATGCCGCCAGCAGCTCTCCCTCGGTGGTCATAATCTCCTCACCTACGATTACGCGTTCGGGGTCAATTTCTTTACAGCGCAGTGCTCCTATGATGGAATTATGGTCAGTAACTACAACCCGATCGATCCTCTTGTGTTTACAGGTTTGAACCAGTTTCTCTGGCTGGGTTAGACTGTCCTTAGAGTAGACAGTATGGCAATGGAATTCGGTACGCAAGTAGTTTTTGACCAATTGATTTGGGCTCTTTAGATTTTGATCAGACATTTTTTCTCCTAGTTGCTTGCGATCCCATTGCTAATCCTCTGATGACTGTCTACCTGGTTTTCTAATCCCAATAAATCTTTCGAGAATGCCCACACAATCAGCCCAAGGGCAACACCAAACCATAGGGTGGCAAAACGGATCAGCAGCGTTGCCGCAGCCGCGGTTCCAGGGTCCAGCCCCAGGAGTAAAATCAACATACCGCTCAAGGTTGCTTCGGCCGCGCCTAATCCCCCCGGCAGGGCAGAAACTGCGCCGATCACAGTGGAAAATGCTAGAATGAAAACTGTTATGCTGAAGACTTCCCAGGAGGGTGAGATACCCAGCCCCAAAAGGATAATGTAAAAACCAATCCCTTCGGCGAACCAGGAGATCAATCCCAACCCCACTGCAACGAGAGTGACAATTGGTTTGAAGAGGGCAAAACTCCCCTCGTAAAATTCATACAGCGAAGGACTGAACCGTCCCACCACCGGAATTTTGGCAATCAAGTTTAGGATCGCGAGCGACAGCACCCGGATTTGGGAGATGACGATTACACCCAGTAAGATCAATAGCACCGCGGCGAAAACCGGCCAATATTTCGGGAAGGCGATCACCCCCAACGTCGATAGTAATAGAACGGCCAGACCATCACTGATTCGCTCTGCGAGAACTACAGAAACACCTCGGGCAATCGAAACCTCCGGAGCTTTGTGGTGAATCCAAACCCCTTTGAGTGCTTCAGCAACTTTCCCAGGAGTGACGGCCAACGGAAAACCAGCCACAAAAATACGGAAACTTTCTTTGAGGGGAATGCTCTGTGCGCCGACTTGTCTTACGTAATAATGAAATTTAAAGCCCCTCAGCAAATAATTGAAAAGGGTCAATCCCAAAACCAAAGGATATAGCGCCCAGCGAAATTCGAAAATATGTCGACTGACTGCTTTCAAATCGCTAAGCAGGGTCAGTGATAGTACCACCACAAAGCCGAAGATCAAACCGGCAATCAATCGGCGTAACAAGGGTTGGGACGCTGAAGAACGCTGATTTTCGTAGATTGATTTGGTCATGATCCTCGGTTATGTTTATAACCCTTCGCGGGTGTTCTCAAAAGAAAGGCGTTTTATCTGCGGTTTCAGCGTGGATCAGCGTCCCCTTTTTCTGGTTAGGAGATAGCCCGTTCCAACTGCAGCGGCAGCAGCAATTGTTAATCCGACCACAGCTTGTTTTACCGTCTTCGGTTCCATGCCGGGCATAACAACTTCACCATCGCCATAGTTCTTGAAATGTTGCCCCCATTTCGTATCCACAGCGGATTCAACACGCTGACGTCCCACAAATGGATACCAGTAAACGTTGTGGTAGAAATTGCTTGCAAAATACGACCACGGTACAAGCGGACTTTGCAATAACGGTTTTTCCAGTGGTTTGAGCGGCCCGTGATAAATCATCTTCTGGCCGGTGCTGGCGAAGGTATCGCCTTGGACGAAATGCCAGGGTGATTCTTGTTCAATATCATAACCAACGATTTCAATCTGGCTGGGATTACCAATTCCCAGACCGGCTTCGTGAGCCAGGCGGATGAAGTCTAATTTCATCGGGTCGAATCCTTGCAATTTTGCAGAAGTTGCATCAATCGCAACCTGGTCTGCCGAGGCCAGCAGGATATCTTTTTCGTGCCAGTGCATCGCTCGCGGACCAGGGCCATCACCAGCGAAAGTGCCATCCATCACCGCAAATAACCCGGGGTGAATTTCTTGCTGGATAGTTAATAAATCCACCAATGTTTCATGAATTACCGAATGCGTCCAATGACGTTCTCGGTGCAGCAATCCACCGAAAGCGTTTTTCATCGCGCCGGTGATCGTGGTGAAAACGTGGGTTTTTACCGTTGGCAGGTGGATCATATTCATGCCAACTAAGGCTTTGGGGATGAACACTCCCTGGGGGTAAACCTCATCCAGCACCAGGAATGGACGCGATTTGGGCCGGTACTCGAACCACTCAAAATCCTGGTTGTATAAGTACATGCAGGGGATGCCCATTTTGTCGGTGACGAATTTATGTTTATTATTCCGTTCGCCATCGGCCGTATTGACCACCACGGTATCGTTGTGTACACCAACGATGTCTTGATAACCCGCGTTTTGAAGGGCGTTTGTAACCCCCTCAATTTGCCAGGGCGTGCTGGAGCAAGCCGGATACCAGGTCTGCCAGGATATATTGATTTTTAAGCCGGTTTTGTTCTCCTTCGGGAGCGAACCTTCAAAATCAGCCAGCTTCATCAGTTTTTCGATGTCCTCGAGTACGGTCTCGGGACTGGTTTTCAGTACGGCAACTTTACCTTTGCCAGGAAAATTAGACATATATTCCTCCAGTCTGTGGAATAGAAATTTGACACTTTGGGAATTTGCACAGGAAACCGTATCTGAGGGGGAGTTTTGCGGGTTACACCCGCAAAACTCCCCCTCAGATCTCTCTTGCCGCGCGAAATCCTAAAGACTTGGATTTTTGTGCGCCCAATTGTAACAAGGATTTTAGGTTTGGAGCGAAAAGTTTAGGTGTTTCTATTGTAGATCAACTCCCCTTGGCCTCCAAAGATTTCGCAAACATCAAGAATTTCACATCACCAAAAGCTGGGTGAGGGACAGTATCGCTTTCTTCGATAAGATCGAATCCCATTTTGTGATAGAAGGGCACCGCTTTGTGGTTTTTGCTGGTAGTTCCCAGATGTATGCCATTTAAGCCTAAACCGCTCATATGCATTTCAAAATGCTGGATCAAACGGGTTCCCGTTCCTTGGCTCTGAAAACCCGGTAGCAGGTTTATGTGAAGGTGGCCCGGATATTGAGCAATGATGGGATCGTTGTCGGCATCCTTGGTTCCTTCGGTAACCCAACGCAACATGCCCAAAACGTTCTTGAAGCTTCTGGGGTATCGCCAACTTGTATAACCAAAAAGTCTGATCATAATCCGAATCACCATAAGCCTTTTGAAGTTTTTTTCTTGGGAGAGCGTGTCGGGTGTTCCACAGATAAAGCCAACGACTTTATCATTCTGAGCTTCGACCGCGACGAAGAAGTGCTCTGGCTCATAGTGGTTGTAGTAAGCGATGAAAAGTAGATACCACAAGCGGGCATCCTCACAGTAGCCGCGTCCAGCGAGGTCTTCTCCTGTGAAGCCAGTTTTAAACGCGATATCGATAATGGCGGATTTGTCTTTTGCTTGATACGGACGAATTTTAATTTCTGACATTATCATCCTTCAGAATTACCTTCTGACAAAAGCGGAATGCGATTCCTGACAATCCAAAGGGGCAGCACTAAACAGATGAGACTCATGATCCCTCCCAATATCCCGCCAAGAAAATGCCCAAAGCTCTCGGGAGCACCAACGGCGGCAAATAAAATCGGGGGTGCGAAGAATAGGCCTAAGTTCACGATCATATAGACAAAGCTAAGTATAGATGAGAGACAACCTGTTGTTGCATTAGCCATCTTTCGGGGATCTGTCCAATCGAAATTGGCCCCAGCAATCCCAAAAGCGATATTTATCCCCGCTAACCCTGCATTGCATAACGCGATAATGAACAAACCGTAAAGCCAAATGCTGATCGACCCTCCTTGGAGCAAAATGATCGCAGTTAAGAAAATATAACCCAGAGCTAATGTTGGGAGATAAGCGACCAAAAACTTGGCAGTTACAAGCTGCCCAGAGTTGACCGGTGCGCTTTTTAATAACCAATAACTTTGATGTTCTTGCGAAAAACTCATGGTAGCTAAACGTGCCAGTAACATCCAGCCCACAAATATCGCAATGCCCACACTGCTGTAGACCAGTGCAGCTCCGAAGGCTTGATAAAACAAATCGGGCGCCTGCCCCTGTCCTTGAGGAACTTCTCCGTTATTGCGAAGCAACAAAAATGAGTAGATCACACCGAAAATTAGTGGGGTTACGAGCTGCGACAGGTTGCGTAAATCACGGCGAAGAACCAAAAAATCTTTGCGAATGATGGCTCTGATATTTGGTGAAATCCACCGGATTAGAAAATTTTTGCGAGTTGATGTTTTTGTGCTCCTCCGCCTGGTTGGTTTCTTTTTGGTTGAAACCACCTGTATCCCTGCCCATCCCGAATAGAACCAGCGCTCGGATACGATAAGCGCAAGCCAGAATAAGCCAATACAAATTCCCAGGGTTAAGGTTATCAAACCGATGGCTGGAATCCAATCCCCCTCGCCTAGGGACACCAAACCGCGTCCGGCCCATGTCAGGGGCATCCAGGGAGAGTTGATGCGTTCGAGGGTACTGACGGCTTGCTGAAGTTGTTCATTATCGGGTGTGACTTCTCCAAAGTTGATGATATTTCCGGCCTGGGACATGATCATCGCCAATACCGCACCTACGAAACCGAGAACTTCAGCGATACGTTTGGGGGGTATGATGCGAACGAGGAGCATCACCAGCAAGGCAGAAATGCCTGCTGCTGCCAAAGCCAGCGCAGCAATCACAATCACAACCGCAGGATAGTAAAGGATGGAGTAATGGCTGGCTGCTCCGAGCCCAAAGAGAACGGGCAGACCAAATAATGAAATGATCGCCAAGTTTGGCAAGATAGCTTGTAAAAGCTTTGCTAGAAACACGCTGCGGATTGGGATGGGAGAACTGAGTAAAAAATCCATGTCTCCAGCAAGATATAAGCCTTGCAGTAAAACGCCAAAACTTGTCAGCAAAATTCCAAAAAATGCCGCTGAGACGATCAGGCTGGGCATGGCTTCCAGGATATGCCCCATATCTCCAATGGCCTGCTCTAATGTGGCTGATTGCAAAAAACCGAGGAGCGCCCAACTCACGCCAAAAATAAGTACGATCCCACCCAGTATGAGCAGCCAAACCAAAACAAGCCCAATTTTCTTGCGGAGGGTGGCGCGTTTGAAACTACTTAAAATTTAATCGAGCTCGCAGCTTCAATAATTTACCAACGGCTGGAAAAATCTTTTCTGTCGGAGCGGGCGTCACTGCCGTCATTTGAGCACCTCGGCTAATTCGGCATATTCTGTACCCCCTGTGAGGTTCAGGAAAATATCTTCCAGGCTGGCACCTCCAGGTAAATTCGTGGCTGTTTCTTGTCCCTGGTTGCGAAGCTCTTCCATGGTGCCCACGGCGATCAACTTTCCCTGGTGGATGATGCCAATGCGGTCGCACATCCGCTCTGCAATTTCTAAAATATGGGTTGAGAGAAAAATAGCGGAGCCGCGCTCGGTCATCTGGCGGAGGATATCCTTGATTAACCGCGCTGATTTCGGGTCTAAACCCACAGTGGGCTCGTCCAACACCAGCACCTTGGGATCGTGCATCAAAGCTGTCGAAATCGCAGTTTTTTGCTGCATGCCGTGGCTGTATGAGTTGATCGTGTCATCGCCTGCGTGGTCTAAATTGAAAATTCTGAGGAGTTCTTCGATCCGCCGGTTGATTTGATCTGCATCGATATTATATAGCTCGCCGACAAATTTCAGCAGTTCGCGGGCGGAGAGCTTGGGATACAAGTTAGGTGTGTCGGGAACGTAGCCGCTGGCAGCTTTGGCTTGAAGCGCTTGAGTTTGAACATCGTACCCTGCAACTTTGACAAGACCAGAGGTGGGCCGTAATAACCCTACGATCATTTTGATTGTGGTTGTCTTGCCAGCCCCGTTGGGTCCAAGAAAACCGAAAACTTCGCCGCTGTCTACGCTCAGGGTGACATTTTCGACGGCGATTTTTTCACCATAAGATTTGTTGAGTTGATCGAGTTCTATTAATGGTGTCGACATAATTTCTCCAGCATTTTTACTCATAGATATCAGGTTAAAAATGGGGGTTCGCCCATCTCTAAATAATCTGGCTGCTCTTCTCGGATGATGTCAGTGATCCTTTTTGAAAGCCCTGGATCAGATGGTCCCTCCTCGATTGTGTCGGCGTGCTCCAGCCACGCATTCGTGGAGTCATCCGTGTGATGAAGTGTTTGCGCCTTCACATAATCGATTGCTTTGTTGAGTTGCCCTTCCCCAACCGTCATGCAGCCATAACCGCTCTGCCATATTAATGCCAAGTGCGCCGGCTGGATTTTCTCGTTGATAAATTTGTCACTGCTTTCTTTTAGAGTTTTAACGACGCGTAAGATGCTCAATTGAGGATGGATAGCTGCAACGATGTGAACATGGTTTTCTGTGCCACCGATCGTGTTCACCCGTACATCGAGTTCATCTGCTTTTGTTATCAAAAAAGTATACAGCGGAGCTTCAATGCTCGGCATGATCAGGGGTGCGCGTTGATTGTTCTCCCAAATGATATGATAATAATTTCGCCAAAAGGTCATTGCTTTATCCCAAAATTTATCAAAAATTGCGGGTATTTTCCGTTTGACTTTTTTACGAAAAAAGTACCCAACCCAGGGTGAGTACAGCGGTCCCTAAAAGGATGCCGCCAGGAATATCAGCGCCATTCAGCGTTAATTGGATTCCCCCAGAGAGCAGCGCAGCGAAAACCACTGCGCCAATCAGCTTGCGGTTGGTATGCTCCAGGTGGTCAATACGAGTTTCAAGTTCGGGGGTGCGGACTGCGATCTTGCCTTGTTCTAATTTGGTGATCGCGTTATCCAGGCGTTTGGGCAAATTATAGATCAGCTTAATCCAATTGCCCGCCTGGTTGAGCAACTCTTCCCAGAGAGCGCCAGCTTCCTCTTGGATAAGCTGCCGCGCATATGGTGTCATCCCTGTCCAAACGTTGAAATCAGGGTTTAGGCCAGTACACATCCCTGATAGGATCGAGACACAACGACCGAGGTAAAGAATATTTTCGGGCACCTGGATGGGCATATCATAGAGTAAATCCCGGTATTCTTTCGCGAACTCGCGCATTTCGTCATAGTCGATTTGCTGGAGTTCTTGCATGCTTTTTCCCCAAAAACGATCAAAGATTTGATCCTCGGCGCGTTCGATCATTTCCAGGTCGGCGTGTGGTAATAACACACCTAACATCTGATAGGATTTTACAGTTCGAGCCGAATCGCGTGTACCGATGCCGATGAGCATTTCGCGCAGTCCCGCGCGAATATTATCTGGCACCTCCCCGACCATGCCGAAATCTACAAAGGTCAGCACCCATCCCGAATTTTCAGGGTCATGTTCATCCTCACCCGAAACGGGGCAAACGAAGAGATTTCCAGGATGGGGGTCAGCATGGAAAAATCCATCTTCAAATATTTGCTGGAGGTAAACTTTAAACAGGCGTTGGGCCACCTCGCCTCGATCAATCCCCGCGGCAGTAATGGCTTCGTAATCATTTATCTTGATGCCAGAAACATCTTCCAGAACCAAAATTCGATCCGTACATAGTGGCCAAAAAATCCGAGGTACGCATACTCCAGGGCGTACGCGAAAGTTTTCAGCGAAGATTTCTGCATTTTTCGCTTCGGCCTCGTAATCGATTTCTTCGTAAAGGGTTTTGCCAAATTCTTTGAAGAGGGCGGGAACATCCGCGCGGCGAGAAATGGGACGGTATTTTTGAATCCAACCGGCAACCCGTTTAAGGGCAGCCAGATCAGTTTCAATGATGAGCTCAATATTGGGTCGCTGCACTTTGACGACTACATTTGCAAAGCCTGCTTTTTCTGCATCCGGTCCCAGCAGGACAGCCCGGTGCGCTTGACCAAGGGAGGCAGCTGCCAGAGGCTCGCGGGCAAATTGATGGAATTTGAGAGGAATATCAGCCCCGTACTCACTTTCGATGATGCCACGAATTGCTTCGAAGGACTCAGAGGGAACTTCATCTTGTAATCCCGCTAATTCTGATGTGATTTCAACCGGAAGTACATCAGCACGAGTGGAGAGAAATTGCCCGAGTTTAATCATCACGCCGCCCATGTCGATTGCCAACAATCGGAAATCGACAGCCATTTTCCGCAGGCGTTCGGTCTGGGTATCCTTTGAACGCCATTTTAATCCAATCCGGGGGAAGATTAAATCCCAGATGATAATACTCCCAATAACCCGGGCGAAGAAAAATGTGATGCGGCGATAACGAGATTTGAGCATTTGTCTCCTAAAGTAGTGTCGGCCCAAATATAACAGGAAAACAGGGAGTACGGAAGGCAGAGTGAAGGTGTGAGAGGTGCAACGATGATTGCTTCGCAATGCACATCAGAGAAAATCTGAGATGTGGTATCCTCCTCACCATGTCAGAAATTAAGCCACCAGAGTTCCACCAGATTTATGACAACTTTGATGCACCGATCACTGTTCTAGATTGTGGCCGGAAGTGCGCACCATTTAATGAATATGGCGTTCCCTTCTGCTGTGATACGAATCATGCGATTCCCACTGCATTTTTATCTGAGTGGGCTTATCTGGAGCGGAACACTGATTTGTGGCATCTTTGGGAATCTGAAGATCCCGATGAAACTGATCGCTTGAGAGCAGAAACCCCTGACGAGCAGGTTATGATTGAATGCCTGGGGCACAAATTTTGCCAACGGAATTTCCGTTCAATCACCTGTAGGGCTTTTCCATTTTTTCCGTACGTTACCCTGGAGTGGGAATTTATTGGATTGTCATATTACTGGGTGTATGAAGATCGCTGTTGGGTGATCAACAATTTAGACACCGTTACCCCAGAATATGTCAAGCAATTTGTAAACACTTACGATAAGCTATTCGAAAACTTTTCTGGTGAATTGGATAATTTTCGATATCATTCTATTATTATGCGGCGTGTTTTTGGGCAGCAGAAGCGCCAGATCCCTTTACTCCATCGCGATGGAGGGGCGTTTACTGTTGCAACTAAAGATGGGACGTTGAATAGTGTTAACCCGGCTCAACTTCCGAAATACGGCCCTTATGAAATCGCTGCCCTAATGCCCTTCCCTGATGAGCCACGTTGACAGTTTGTAACGAATAGCAAATAATGAGTTACAATTTGCATTGGTTTCTTCTTCACTTCAATATTACGCCTTCATCGTCAATTCATACTCATGACCCAAGCCACCTTATCTGCTGAATTTACCCTCCCAAAACGAAAAAAAACCGACCGCCGCAGTCCAATCCGTTGGCTGCTATCGCATACTGTCCGCTATTGGTACCTGTGGGCGGTGATGTTTGTGGGTGCCTTTGGAAATGCGGCCCTCGCCGCGGTGATTCCGGTTTATACGGGTCGGGCTATTGATGCCGTAAACGCTAATCCGCCTATGGTGGACGCTTTGCTACCGATAGCTTTATGGATTGCGGGCACACAGGTGATCCGAGGGGTATTACAACTTGGGCGGAATTTTGGTGCCGAGTTGATTGGTCAGGGCATGGAACGCGATATCAGAGAGGAGCTTTATGTAAGCTTGCTGGGCAAAAGCATGACCTTTCACAGCTTGCAGCCGGTCGGTGACACGATGGCGAGGGCTACGAATGATGTGCGCGAGATCAATTTCATGCTCAACCCGGGCATCAATCTGGTGATAGGTTCCGCTAATTTTTTGATTATGCCAATTTTATTGGCGCCCAGCTACCATCCGTCGCTCATTGCCGCACCGTTATTTTTCCTGATTACCTATTTCATTGCCCTTTGGCAATATTTACACGAACTTCGTCCTATCACGGATAATGTACGTCGTGCTTTTGGCATCCTAAATACTCGCCTGGCCGAAGCGATTGATGGTATCGAAACCGTCAAGGGGATGGCTCAAGAACGCCAGGAAATCAACCTGTTTGGCAAAAACGCCCAGCGGTTCAGAAACTTATTTGTCAAACAGGGAGATGTTGAAGCTCGTTTCGTGCCATTCTTGCTGATGGCGATTGCCACCGCGGGTGGTTTGCTGCATAGCATGATTTTGTACCAACAAGGAGTGCTGGAAATTGGAGATGTCGCTGGTTATTTTGGGTTGCTGCTGCTCTTTGGGTTCCCAACTTTTGTTTCGTTGTTTGCCTATTCCCAGGTTTCCCTCGGAATGGCCGGAGCCCGCCGGATTTTGGAACTGATCAACCGGGAGACGGATCTTGACCAGAATGTGGAAGGCCAAACCCGAGATTTGGAAGGGGCTATTGAATTCAAAGATGTCAGCTTTACTTATGATGGGGCTGCTGAACCCGCCCTTGACGGGATCAACCTCAAAGTCCAACCAGGACAAACCGTGGCCATTGTTGGCCAAACGGGTACAGGTAAAACCTCGCTGGCAAAGTTGGTCAACCGCACTTACGATATCACCCAAGGAGAATTGCTCCTGGATGGAATTGACGCCCGTGATTGGAACCTTGAATCCCTGCGCCAGCAAATTTCAATCATTGAGCAAGATATTTTCTTATTTTCTCGCACCATCACCGAGAATATCGCTTTTGGCAAACCTGGAGCTACCCGCGAAGAAGTTGTGTCCGCGGCTAAAGCTGCCCAGGCAGATGAGTTCATCGAAAGTTTCAAAGATGGTTATGAAACGGTAATTGGTGAACGCGGCGTTACCCTATCAGGTGGTCAACGACAGCGGCTTGCATTAGCACGCGCGTTTTTGACGGACCCCAAAATTCTGATTTTAGATGATTCCACCAGTGCAATCGACAGCGCCACCGAAGATAAAATCCAACGCGCAATTTACGCTGCTGCTCAAGGCCGCACGACTCTGATTATCACTCACCGCTTATCGCAAATCCGCTGGGCTGATTTGATCGTTGTGCTACGTGGCGGACGTATCGCTGCAATCGGCAGCCACGATGATCTGATGGAACAATCAGAAACGTATCGTCAAATTTTTAGTGAGTAGATGAAAGGTGATAAGGGATAGGGATATTGGGAACTCGTTTACCTTAATCCCTGCCTTCTGACACCTGGTACCGAATATTATGGGCTTTTTTTCTGGATTAGCTGCTGAATCTTATGACCGTCAATACTCCGACAGAGAGTTGGTTGGACGAATCTCCGTGTACTTCATACCTCATAAAAAACACCTTTTCTGGGTCTCTATATTCCTGTTGGTGATTGCGGGGAGTTCGGCCGCGACGCCGATGCTGGTCTCCTGGGGGTTGGACTTACTGGCTGAAGATCCAAAATCAGAAATGATGTGGTTGTTGTCAGGGGCTGTGTTTTTGATGGGTTTGATCACTTGGGGGGCCAACTGGATACGCCGGCGTCTGATGGCTCGCATCGTTGGAGATGTTGTGTATACACTACAGGCCGATGGCTTTAAAGCCTCTGCTGAGCATGATCTTTCCTTCCATGATGAGTATTCTTCAGGCCGCATTGTCTCACGCATCACATCGGATACCCGAGATTTTGGGCAGCTTGTTACCTTTGTTACTGATCTGGTTTCTCAATTTGCACAAGCTTTAATTTTAGGGATCGTATTAATACGCATAAATTGGCAGCTTTCTTTATGGGTTTTCGGGTTTATGCCTATCTTGTTTTTTGCTGCGATGAGTTTTCGTCGATTGGCGCGGAAGGTTACCCGGGCCGGGATGCGGGCCATGGCAAATGTCAACGCTACCATCAAAGAAACCGTCAGCGGGATATCGGTGGCGAAAAATTTCCGCCAGGAACAAACAATTTTTGATGAATTTGATGAAGCGAATATTCAGTCTTACCGCGTAAATGTAAAGCGTGGCTTTGTGCTTGCGTTGGTCTTCCCCTCGTTGAACGCTCTGGGAGGGATCGCGACTGCGGTTTTAGTTTATGTAGGTGCAATGACCGTAGTGCAAGGTGTAGTCACGGTTGGAGCCTGGTATTTGTTTTTACTCAGTCAAGATCGTTTCTTCTTTCCGATGATTAACCTTTCAGCTTTTTGGACGCAAGTGCAATCTGGTCTCTCAGCTGCCGAACGTATCTTTGGTTTGATCGATGCTGAATTGGCTGTGGTGCAAGTTGCTGAGAATCCTGTACCGTTGTTAAAGGGCGATATTCAATTTACCGATATGCAGTTTCGCTATTCGGAGCAAGAACAAGTTTTTAAAGACTTCAACCTCCACATCCAACCCGGAGAGAGTGTGGCATTGGTCGGTCACACTGGGGCGGGGAAATCGTCAATTGCGAAGTTGATCGCCCGGTTCTATGAATTCCAGGAAGGCCAAATCTTGATTGACGGAGAAGATATCCGGAGTTTTGACCTCCACCAATATCGCAGCCAACTTGGGATTGTGTCCCAAACTCCTTTTTTGTTTAGCGGATCCGTGGCCGAAAATATTTGCTATGCTTGTGCTGGATCCAATGAAACCGAAGTAGAAGAGGTTGCCAGAGAGATTGGTGGTGGTGAGTGGGTGGATACTCTGCCCCAAGGTGTACATACCCAGGTTGGAGAGCGTGGCAACCGCCTCTCGATGGGACAGCGGCAGTTAGTTTCACTGCTGCGGGTTTTGGTGCAGCAGCCGGCTATTTTTATCCTCGATGAGGCGACGGCCAGTATCGATCCCTTTACTGAGTGGCAGATCCAACAAGCCCTGGATCTGATCTTGAAGAACAGCACCAGCATTTTGATCGCCCATCGCCTCTCAACCATTAAAGCGGCAGACCGCATTATTGTGCTGGAGGATGGGGGAATTATCGAAGAGGGCAACCATACTGATTTGCTGGCGAAAGATGGGCATTATGCGAATCTCTACAACACATATTTCCGCCACCAAAGCCTAGCTTACGTTGAAAACTCGCGCGAATTTCTCGCCTCGCCTCAGGTTGATGTTCGCCAACAGCAAAATCAATGACCCCAGGGCTTTACGTAAAGTCGGAGAAAAAAGGGGACAAAAGACCTTCCCCGGTTATGTTAAAGGTATTCAGCCAATAAACAAACCGAGGCAGGTCAAAATGGAGTCTAACATCAAAGAAGGCAGAGGATTTGATTTAGGGAGTTTGTGTGCGGAAATGAGTAAGCTGACAGCTCAACGGGATGAGCGGGGCATCCGCTACCAGTTGGTCAATCTGTTAGGTTTCATCGTCATGGCAAAACTCTGTGGAGAAAATCGGCCCAGTGGGATAGCAGAGTGGGTGTCGCATCGGATAGATTTGTTGACAACGGCCTTGCAGATCGAACGCAAGAGTGCCCCACATGACAGCACCTATCGTCGGATTTTGAGTGATGTCATCGGTGTGGAAGAGTTTGAGCAGATCATTGCTGGCTACTTGACCGGAAAGGAACATTTCGGTCGCCAAGTGGTGGTTGCGATTGACGGCAAAGTCATGCGAGGTTCGGTCTGTGACCATAAAAAAGGGTTGCATCTCTTAGCAGCAAATCTACCCGAAGCAGGGTTGGTCTTAATGGAAATGCCAGGAGAAAGCCATGAAAATGAGATCCCGGTGGCCCCAAAGTTGCTGCAATGCATCGATTTACGAAGCAAAGTGGTTATCGGCGACGCCATCCATACCCAAAGAAAGGCATCTATACAAATCGTAGCTTCTGGCGGTGATTTCATCTGGTTTGCCAAAGGAAATCACCCCCAAATTGAAGAAGACCTACCTCTTTGGTTTAAGCCGGATGTTCAAATGATCCCAGGCATGGGCTGTCCGCCTAAAGATTTCGAGATGGCCACCTCGGTCAACAAAGGCCACGGACGTATTGAGAAACGAACCATCACTGTCAGTAGTCAGTTGCATGATTTTCTCGATTGGTCCTACCTGGACCAGGTTTTCAAACTCGAACGCACCTTCACGGCTACCAAAACGGGAGAAGTGCAAAGCCATGTGGTCTATGGCTTTACAAGTCTAGCGCGTGATCAGGTTTCTCCAGTTAGCTTGTTGGATATGATCCGTTCCTATTGGAGCATTGAGAACAACCTACATTACCCCCGCAATGTGACTTTGTTGGAAGACTGCACTCGATTTACACACACGAATGCTGCTCAGGCTATGGCCTGTATCAACAATTTGATTCTGGGGATTCTGGCCAAACATCAACGCTTCCACTTTATCCCCTCCGCTCGCAGGTTCTTCGACGCTCATCCCTTGCAGGCACTTGATCTTATCATTCGACTTTAAGAAAGCCGTGCCATGACCCCTCGACTACTTGACGCACTGTTAGCCAGACCATACAATTAGACTATGTCTGAAACTGTCAATCCGTCTTATATCCGCCGGAATCCCCTTTGGACGACGATAACAAACCGGTTTGCCCCGGTGCTTGTTTTGATCTTTCAACTGCTGGCATTAGTGGCGTTGGTGACGGTTATCATTAATGCTTTCCGCTATTTTCAGACTCCCTTTATTGGATCATTTGTTGAACATACTTTGGTTTTAAATGCGGGTGATTCGGTGCAGCCCGGGACCTGGGAGGCGAAAAGTAAAGGTCTCAGTTTTGGGCATCAAATTTTGGGGATTGATGATAAGGAAATCATAAGTCAGCAAGCCTTGAATGATACTTTGCGCACATATGCAATTGGAGATGTAATTGATCTGCATGTCATTAATTTGCTATCTTCTGATCCGCAACCATTTACAGTTCAGATTTCGCTGCAGGCCTTCCCCATTGCAGATCAGATTGCCCAGATGGTGATTCCATTAATAATCGGGTTGGTTTACTTGGGTAGCGGTTTATGGGTTTTAAGTTTGCGGCGATATGATACGACTGGACAAGTTTTTTCAACATTTACAGCTTCAGTTGCGATAACTGCCGCAGGTTTATTTGAAGTTGGAACTACGGGCCAGCTAACCGGGTTGTGGACATTCTCTTTGGCGATGGCCGGGGGAACGATGGTTCATCTGGCATTATTGTTTCCTCAAGAAATCCTACCAATTCGAAAGCGTCCTTTTTTAGGATGGCTGAGTTATTTTCCTACAGTTATTTTATTAATTGGTGCTTTTCCTACCCTCTATAATTTCAGTGAACCCCAGGCATATGTATTATCTTGGCGATACGAATATATCTATATTGGTGTTGCGATTTTCTTCTTTGTTGGGATAGGGATTTACCATCGTTATTCAGCGCCCTCACCAATTGCTCGGCAACAAAGCCAAATCATTCTTCTTGGAACAATAATCTCATTTACACCGATCGCAATCTGGTTTTTTATCACTGCAACTCAACCACTGGTTGGTTTCTCTCCATTTCTGTTATTTCCCCTAGCGTTTTTCCCTGTTTCAGTTGCTTATGCAATATTGCGATATCGTTTGCTGAATTCCGATTATATTTTTAGCCGCGCAGTTTTGTATGCTTTACTTACCATCTTGGCTGTTTCAGGCTATGCTCTGTTAGTGGGTGGCTTAAGCCTGATTTTTGGAGACCGGATTACGGCTGACAATCCTGTTGTGATTGGGTTGATGGTATTTTTATTAGCTTTATTTCTAAATCCACTTCGAACCAAATTGCAAAATTTGATTGATCGAGCCTTTTTGAGGGGGCAGCAGGTTTATCAAGAACAGACTGAAGCTTTCAGCCGCGAGTTAAACCCGGCCATGGATTTGATATCGATCATCACTTTGTTACGTAAATACGTAACTGAAACCTTGGCGCCCGAGCAATTGCATATCTATTTACGTGATTCATTGCTGGATCTCTTCCTGCCGATGGCGGATGAGTCTGGACAACCCACATCAGATATTCGATTTCCCGTGAACGGTGCTTTACCACAAGTTCTGGCAATGGAAGATACACTCTTTATCAAAGCGGAGGATGATCTGCCTGCCTCATTAGAATCGGATCGCGTGCGATTGGCCCTGTTAGGCGCCCAGTTGTTTATTCCGCTCCCTGGCCGGGATGAAAGTGTAATCGGTTTTATGGCTTTGACATCCCGAAAATCAGGTGAGCCCTACACTACGCGCGATGTGGGTCTTTTAGAATCTTTCAGTGATCAAGCTGCCCTGGCGGTAGAAAGGGCGCAAGTTGTCGATGATCTGGAGCAGCGGGTAACAGAAATGAATGTGCTAATCCGAGTGGCTCAAGGCGTCAATATCACGATCAGTTTTGATGATATTTTGGAATTGATCTATGCGCAGACAAATCGTCTCATACCGGCGCGCGATTTCTGGATCATGCTCTATGATTCTGAAAATGATCTCTTTCAGTACGCTTTCTACTTGGAAGATGATCGTCGTTTATTGCAGTACGAAAACCGTTATATTTTTTCGGCCCAGGATATCTCTCAGGTAGTTGTTCGAGAAGGCCGCTTAATTGTGACTGAGGATTACGAACGGGAATGCCGCCTGCGAGGCTTGAAACCCCTGATAGATGGTTTATATGGCTGGGTCGGAGTGCCCCTAAACGCTGGTGCTATGACTATTGGTGCGATGAGCCTGGGAAGCCGGGATCCTTCCGTCATATATTCTGATGATCAGCTGTCGATGTTGCAGGCTGTTGCAGATCAAGCTGCCGGTGCGATTATAAAAACTCGCTTGCTGGAGGATACGGAGAGGAACGCTCGCCAGTTATCGTTGTTGAATGAGGTTGGCCGAAACCTGACCTCTGTTTTGGATTTGCCGAGTCTCCTAAACCAGATTCTGGACAGTGCCATTGAAATATTAAATTGTGAAGCGGGTACCCTTTTTCTGATAGATGAAGAAACCGACGAGTTGATTTTTGAGGTTGTCAAAGGTCCTGTAGCAGGGGAGTTAGTTGGAAGACGTCTGCCTCCAGGAACCGGTCATGTAGGGCGTGCGGTTGAAACAGGAAAAGCTGCTACGGTAAATGAAGCGCGATCCACCGAAGAATGGGATAGAGAAGCCGATCAAGATACGGGTTTCAAAACCCGAGATTTGTTATTGGTTCCGATGACAGTAAAGGATCAAGTTGTTGGGGTAATCGAAGTTATCAATCGTAAGGATAAGATGCCTTTCACCCAGGACGATCAAGAGTTACTGGCAACCTTTACGAGTTCAAGCAGCTGTTGCTCTTGAAAATGCCCGATTGTATACGCTATCAGACCAGCAATTGGCTGCCCGAGTGGATGAACTTTCTGTAATGCAGCGGATTGATCGGGAGCTGAATGCCAGTTTGGATGTCAATCGTTCGATGGAAATTACTCTTGACTGGGCGATGCGCCAATCAGGTGCGGATGCCGGTTTGGTCGGAATTGTTGAAGACAACGGTGTTCGTATAATGGCAGATCGAGGTTACGCGGATGAATTGAACCCTTATCGCAACGGGTGGTTACCGTTGGAACTTCCTGGATTAAAAGGGGTGGTTGAAGAGGAAGACACCCAACAATTTAACCGGAATGATCTTATGACTGGTCAAAACGGTTTTGGATTACTATCCAATGCCGAAGGGCAGGTTGTTATTCCTATCCGCCGAGAAGATGATGTTATTGGTGTTTTGATGTTGGAAACCCTACAAGTGGGGACGTGGGCAAGTGATACTCAAGAATTTCTCTCGCGCCTGACAGATCATGCTGCAATCGCGATTGCCAACGCTCAACTGTTTACACAGGTGCAAGCTGCCGATATCGCAAAAACAGAATTTGTTTCCCAAGTTTCTCACGAACTGAAAAATCCCATGACATCAATCCGGGGTTATACGGATTTGTTAATCAGTGGAGCTGTTGGTGAGATTTCTGAAGCACAAGAGAATTTCTTGGCCACAATCCGAGCAAACGTTACGCGTATGACCACTATCGTAGGTGACCTAGCGGACATTTCTCGCATTGAATCGGGACACCTTCGACTGGAATTCAAAGCGGTTGACCTTACCAAGGTGATCGAGGATGTTGCTCGAGCGCAGCGGCGTGATATTGATAACAAAACTCAAACCCTCGAAATTAAAAGTCCCGAAGATTTACCGCAAGTTTGGGGAGATCATACTCGATTGGTTCAAATTTTGATCAATCTGGTGAGTAATGCGAACAAATACACGCCAGAGGAGGGAATGATCACCATCGAAACTCTGCCTTCTAAAAATCAATGGGATCCGGATGGCGCGCCTGACGTGGTTCGGATTGCCGTCAAGGATACAGGATTTGGAATGACCGAGGAAGATCAGGCTAAAATTTTCACGAAATTCTTTCGATCAGAAGATCCCAAAACACGGGAGGCCCCGGGTACGGGCTTAGGATTAAATCATTACTCGAAACCTGGTAGAGATGCAGGGTGGAAAAATATGGTTTGAAAGTGAATTTGGAACTGGCACAACCTTCCATTTCACAATCCCGGTTGCGGAAGTATAGGTCCCACTTATCTTTCCGCCTGCTTAATCCCCTTTTTCTCTCAGCAAGAATTTAATCTTGGTTTGATCGTCCTCGCATCATCTTCGTTAACTCGAGTAACTGTTCCTCAACAGCAGCCAATCGGTTGATGGCATCCTCATTTTGTTTTCGAGTAGCTTGATGACCTCGATTGATGAAAGAAGTAGAAAGATAGCTGGTCAGCGCACTAAACATCCCAATTCCCATCAACATTAAAACAATCGCTACAACTCGACCACCATCGGTTGTAGGATGATAATCGCCATATCCTACCGTTGTGATCGTTACTACCGCGCACCAAAATGCATCGCTAACAGTTTTTATATTGCCATCTGGCGATGTCTTTTCAAGCTGCAATACCGCATAACTGGATAAGCTAACCAAAATTAGCGCGAACATCACCACTCCAAAAAGGGTGGAGCGCTCGGGGCGATTTTTAACACTTCGCCAAATCTCTCATAGATTTTTATGACGCAATATTCGCAGCGAACGGATAGCCCTAAATATCCGTAGAACCCGGAACAATGGGAGGTAGGGTAAGCTGCCAACAAAATCTAACCATCCCCATTTGAGATACGCACGTCTGTTTTCGGCATTCATTAGTGTGTAAAAGAAATCAAGTAAAAATAGCAAACTGAGTATTAGATCGAATGAAAAAGCAATCTGTTTTGAGTCGGTATCAAAAAAAGGAAATGCTAAAACTATGAGGGATAAGAAAGATAAACACGTCAGTACCAGAATGAAAATATCATATGGATCGATCTGTTGTAATCGGTTTCTACTTGAAAATTTTTGCATGAAAGACATTATAGCAAATTAAAATTATCTGGTTAATTTATTGCTGCAGCACCAATGAAAAAACCCACAAGACCCAATATTACGCCAGCAATAATGGCAAAAGATTGGGATAGCATATTCCCGAGAAATATCCCGATACAAAAACCACTGAAAACCCCGAAAATGGGGAACAAGACTTTGACTGGAAAACCAGATTTGTTTGAGAATTAGAAATTGAGAAGTGCAAAGACAAATACTAGTCCGATCCCCAGGCAACAGACTTCTCCAATTTCGCTAAATATTTCAATCATTTGATATATTTCCTGCCCCGAAACCGTATTCCCACGTTCATGTAGTAGAAAAAGCCTCAGTGAAATTTATATCATGAAATATAGGATAAGCGAATGCTGGTTAGAAACCAAAATACTGCGCCGCTTGCGGCGGCGTTCTTCATTCCAAGGCAATTTTTACCCTCTAAAAAGAGAGATCGAGATTGCTCAGGAATTTTTAAATTTTTAGTGACCCTTGAGGAAATACGATATCCAGAACCTCACTCAACTTTTTGATTTCGAATTGGATACTGACATCTTGATCACAAATTTTGCCTTCAGGGTTGTACCAGCAGGTATCAATTCCAAATCGATTACCACCGCGCATATCCGAGGTTAAGCTGTCACCGATGATCAAAACCTCAGCTTTATTAGGATTTTCCATTTTCTCGAATGCAGCCCTAAAAATTCCTTTATTTGGTTTGGAAGATCCTACTTCTTCAGAAATGATTACATCCGAAAAATAATGCTGAATCGTTGAGTGTGCTAAGCGGGAGCGCTGCACATCTTTCAGGCCATTGGTAATCAAGACCAAACCCACTTTCCCCGTAAGTTGAGAGAGAAGTTTTTCTGCACCTTCGATCAAAAATGCACCTTCACCAAGAAATTCCAGATAACTTTGGCTGAATTTAGTGGGATCAAAGCCCAATCCAATTGCATTGGATAGTCTCTCAAATCTTTCAGTTCGAATTTTTGTCTGTGTGATTTCACCTCGTTCGAATGCTAACCAAATATCTCCATTAATTTCTCGATACGTTTGTGCATATATGGCAAGAAATTCCAGATCAAATGCTGAAAATGTTCTTTTCAGCGCATTGGCTTCGGCTTTATCATAGTCAAACAATGTTCCGTCAGCATCAAATAACAACCATTGATATTTCAGCATAGACAAGTTTTTTCCCTTTCTTTTTCTATTATTGAACCAGTATAGGTTAACGAGCCAGATCGCGTCAAGCATTGTTGTATTTAGTAAGGTTAATGATAAATTTGAATTTATATGAATATTATCTAAAATATTGACGTAACCTATCAGATTTGCTATAATCGCTAGGTATGTTTCGAAACGATGAAATCCAGGAAAACAGACGGTAATTTGATGCGTTCCTGGATTATTTATACCTTAGAAGGAGTAACACATCCATGTCTGAGTTAGTTATTAAAAATCTTCATGTTGGTATTGAGGATAGCGAAATTCTAAAGGGTCTTGAGCTGACTGTTCGCCCTGGAGAGATTCACGCAATTATGGGGCCTAATGGTACTGGCAAATCCACGCTGGCTTATGCTTTGATGGGACATCCCAATTATGAGGTGTCAGATGGGGAAGCGTTGTTTAAGGGAAAAAATATCCTTGAACTGAATCCAGATGAGCGCGCTCATCTAGGATTATTCCTGGCCTTTCAATATCCAGTGGCCATCCCCGGTGTGACGGTTGCTAACTTTTTACGCACCGCCATCAATGCTCATCGGAAATTTGCAGACCCAGATGGCAAGGGAATTTCTATTCCTGAATTCCGAACCTTGCTCAAGGAACGCATGGATTTGCTGAAAATGGATCATTCTTTTGCTGCTCGTTACCTCAATGATGGTTTTTCTGGCGGCGAGAAGAAGCGCGCGGAAATTTTGCAGATGGTTACTCTCAATCCAGAGATCGCCATCCTTGATGAAACTGACTCCGGTCTGGATATTGATGCTTTGCGGATTGTTTCAGAAGGGGTCAACGCCCTACGCGGCCCAGAATTTGGTGCCGTGGTAATTACCCACTACCAGCGCATTCTCAACTATATCCAACCTGATTTCGTGCATATTATGCTCGATGGCCGTATTGTTGAATCCGGCGGCCCCGAGTTGGCTTTGCAGCTTGAAGAGCAGGGTTACGATTGGGTGCGTGAAAAATACACCGCCATAACGGCGTAGTGATTAGGCACGAATAATTTGGTGATAAGGAAGTGATTCTAATAAAAAATTGTCTAGTTACCTAATTCCTAATCACCAAAAAACTAATTTATTGGAGAAATCTATGACTTCTGATGCCCAAATTCTTGAAGGAATTGGCGATTATAAGTACGGTTTTAGTGATACAGATGTATCAGTGTTCAACACTGGTAAAGGCTTGCGACGCGAAGTGGTTGAACAGATTTCGAGCATGAAGGGCGAGCCCCAATGGATGTTGGATTTCCGTCTTAAAGCGCTCGAACATTTCGAACAGCGTCCCATGCCCAATTGGGGACCTGATATCTCAACCCTAAATTTAGACGAGATTTACTACTACGTCAAACCCACCGATGCAGAAGGGAAATCTTGGGATGATGTGCCCAATTCGATCAAAGACACTTTTGACAAATTGGGAATCCCCGAGGCTGAACAGAAATTCCTGGCCGGTGTGGGTGCGCAGTATGAAAGTGAGATGGTTTATCACTCCGTTTTGGAGCATCTCGAAAAACAAGGTGTGATTTTTCTCTCGATTGAAGAAGGTTTGCGCCAGCACCCTGATCTTTTCCGGGAATATTTTAGTAAAGCCATCCCGATTGAAGATAATAAATTCGCCGCGCTAAACAGCGCAGTCTGGTCAGGCGGTTCGTTTGTTTACATCCCCAAGGGTGTCAAAGTGGAACTGCCTTTGCAGGCTTACTTCCGTTTGAATGTTGCCAATATCGGTCAATTCGAACGCAGCATTATCATCGCTGATGAAGGTGCGCAGGTGCATTACGTGGAGGGCTGTACCGCCCCCGCGTATACGACCGATAGTTTCCACTCTGGCGTGATCGAAATCTTCGTCAAGAAGAATGCCCGTGTGCGTTACACTACTATCCAAAACTGGTCTCATAACGTTTACAATCTGGTAACCCAACGGGCTATCGTCGATGAAGGTGGCACGATGGAATGGGTCGACTCGAACCTGGGCTCTAAACTAACCATGAAATATCCGTCCTGCTACTTGATGGGCCCTGGCGCGCACGGTGAAATTCTTTCGATGGCTTTTGCCGCGAAAGGCCAGACTCAAGATACCGGCGGCAAGGTAATCCACTTTGCACCCAACACCAGCAGTAAGATCGTTTCCAAATCGATCAGCAAAGGCAGCGGTCGGGCTTCATATCGCGGTTTGCTCAAGGTTTATCCTGAAGCCTATAATGTGAAATCCAACGTGGTTTGTGATGCCCTGCTGCTCGATGAAAGCTCCCGTTCAGACACCTATCCCTATATCGAAATCGACAATCAGGATGTTAACATCGGCCATGAGGCGTCGGTTTCAAAAGTTGGCGAGGAACAGCTTTTCTATCTAATGAGCCGCGGCCTGAGCGAAGAACAGGCCACCGGGATGATCGTTTCGGGCTTCATTGAACCGTTGGTCAAAGAACTGCCCATGGAATACGCGATCGAAATGAACCGCCTGATTCAGCTGCAGATGGAAGGTTCAATCGGATAGTTGCGTTGAACATCTGGACATTTGACGTTTTGACGGAAATATTATGACAACCAAAAAAGTAGTAACAACCTCTAAAAGAAGAAGACGCACCGGGTTTGAAGGCTTCAACTTCACCCATGAAAATGTGAAAGACGCTCCCGGCATTTTGGGTGAGTATCGTACCAAAGCCTGGGAAACCTTTGAGAGCCTGCCGTACCCAACCACCAAAGATGAAGCCTGGCGGCGCACGGATATCCGCGCCCTCGATGGAGCGGTAGCACTCCCGAAAGATGATGCTTATTTAGACCTGCAGGCCATCCCAGAACGACTGCTGATTCCCTTAGTCGGCAATCAGCATGGAGGCCAGATCACGATGCTCCCTGGTGGGATCAAGGTCGAACTCAATGATGAGATTGCCCAAAAGGGCGTGATCTTCAGCGATATTGAAAGTGCGGCACAAAATCATCCCGAAGCGTTGGCGAAAGCCCTGGGTCAGATCGTCAAACCCGAAGAAGGTAAATTTGCGGCGCTGACGGCCGCCCTGGCGCAAAATAGTGTTTTTGTTTACGTGCCGCGCGGTGTACAGGTTGAACAACCCTTGCATAGTGTGCTTTGGGGCGTGGGCGCCGGATTGGCCCATTTCTCGCATCTGGTGATTTGGGTGGAAGATGGCGCTTCACTAACGTACGTACACGAGGCGGCTTCACCTGATGAAGATGGTCAAACGCTGCACGGCGGGATTGTCGAAATTCATGTTGGAGTTGGCGCTAATTTGCGTTTTGTTGAATTGCAATCCTTTGGTGGAAATGTAAGGAACTTCACCCACGAACGCGCTCGTGTCGAGCGCGATGGTAGCTTGGATTGGATTTTCGGCGCCATTGGCACCAAATTGACCAAAAATTTCTCTGACCTCGATTTGGTGGGTCAAGGGTCCACGGGTCGTATGTCAGGCTTCTACTTTACCGACGGCAGCCAACATTTAGATCATGATACCCAGCAGAACCATATGGCCGCGCATACAAACAGCGACCTGCTCTTCAAAGGAGCACTCAAAGGAAACAGCCGTTCCGTGTGGCAAGGTATGATTTACGTGGCTCCTGGGGCGCAGCAAACGGATGGCTACCAGGCCAATCGCAATCTTGTGCTCAGCGAGGGCGCCAGGGCAGATTCAATTCCTGGTTTAGAGATCTTGGCTGATGATGTGCGCTGTACACATGGCGCGACGGTTGGTAAAATTGACCCTGAATTGGTCTTCTACTTGCGCAGCCGCGGCATCCCCATGGATGAGGCGGAAAGGCTGGTGGTAGAGGGCTTTTTCGATCCTATTATGCAGCGTATTCCATTTGAAGGCGTACGTGCTCGTTTTCAACAAGCTATCGAAGCGAAGATGGATAAATAAATACTTTTAACGAGTTCCTGCTCGGGAATTCACTTGGAGGCGGAATTGGCAAGTCTACCTTTTGCATCACCCCCTGATGAAGATCGCGACTATCAAGTTGGCGACGTTGTTGAAGTTTTTTGTGATCACGATAACGAGGACGAAGAACGCATTCGTGATTGGTTGAATGGCGTTATTGTCCAGGTAGACCCGAAGATGGTTGCCGTTCAGTTTCACGAAAATGTATACCTGACAGATGGATGGATGGTCCCAGACCATGTGTTATGGTGCCCAAAAAAGTCGACCAATATGCGGCGGCGAAGGCGTAAACGCAGGAAAAAATGATCAATCCAGGTTTTTCCATCCAATCGAAACTTAATGTTGCCAAGATTCGGGAAGATTTTCCAATTTTGGCCCGCGAAGTACACCCGGGCGTGCCTTTGGTATATCTTGATTCCACGGCGACCAGCCAACGTCCCCGGCAGGTGGTCGAGGCTATGGATCATCTAACTTATCATTCCAATGCTAATATCCACCGCGGAATCCACGTTTTGGCCGAGGAAGCCACCGCGGCTTTTGAAGATGCCCGTGTTAAAGTTGCCAATTTCATCAATTCTCCCTCGGCACGCCAAATCATCTTTACACGTAATACAACTGAAGCAATCAACTTGGTAGCACAGAGTTGGGGAAGAGAAAACTTGCAAGCGGGGGATTTAATCGTTTTGACTGAAATGGAGCATCATTCGAACTTAATCCCTTGGCAGATGCTGGCGATGGAAAAGAATCTTCGGCTTGAGTTTATCTCTGTTACACCAGAGGGATTGCTTGACCTCGACAGTTACCGTGAGCTGCTCAAACTAGAGCCGAAATTGGTTGCTTTTGCGCAGATGTCCAACGTGTTGGGGACGATTACGCCCGCCAAAGAAATTATTGCCCTGGCGCATCAGGTTGGGGCTGTCACTGTTGTGGATGGCGCTCAATCTGTGCCGCACCTGCCCGTTGACGTGCAGGATTTGGATGTCGATTTCCTTGCTTTCTCCGCTCATAAAATGCTCGGCCCAACCGGAATCGGCGCGCTATATGGGAAGAAGGAACTCCTCGAATGCTATGCCTCCCTACATGGGAGGGGGGGATATGATCAAGCGTGTGGAATTGCGTTCGTTTCAAGTTTAACAGCATCCCTCACAAATTTGAGGCTGGAACGCCCGCAATCACCGAAGCGGTTGGCTTTGGGGCTGCGGTTGATTACCTTTCCCAGGTCGGCATGGAAGCTGTCGAACAGCACGAACAAGAAATCATTGCCTATGCACTTGAACGCCTGGAAGAGATCCCTGGCGTGACCACGTTTGGTCCCGCTGCTGAAAATAAGGGTGGCGTAGCCTCCTTTTTGATTGACGATCTTCACGCCCATGACATTTCTCAGGTTTTGGATATGGACGGCATCGCTGTCAGGGCGGGACACCACTGTGCCATGCCACTACATGAAAAATTTGGTATTCCAGCCACCGCTCGAGCCAGTTTCTACTTATATAATTCGATGGAAGAAGTTGATAAACTGGTCGATGGGATTTACAAAGTGAAAGAGATGTTTGCGTAAAAATGGACGATCTATACCGAGAAATCATCATTGAACGTTATAAAGCCCCCCAATTTCGAGGTGAATTGAACCCGCATGATATCACCTTCGAGGATGACAATCCCTTATGTGGCGATCATATCCGGGTTGATTTGCGCCTTGACGAAAATGACATCGTTACCGAAGCCGCGTTCAGTGGCCAGGGTTGTGCAATTTCACAAGCTTCAGCAGATTTATTGATGGAATCGGTAGTGGGAAAAAAACTCGATGATGTCAAAGCATTAAATAGAGACGATGTCCTTGAATTACTGGGCATAGAATTGGGTCCCGTACGCCTTAAGTGTGCTTTGTTATCTCTCAAAGTTCTAAGGCGGGTGCTTATGGCCTGGGCGAAGCCTCAGATGAGTTAGTCGAATAAGTGCACCTGTGTTCGGTGCTCCTAGATTAGCTAGGAGCGTTATTGATTACGAATGATGAACTACAACCAGATTGACCCTTCAGAATGTGAATTTTACGAAATTGCCGCTGCCGATGATGTCCCAAACGGTGAGCGGCTTTTTACCGAGATTGATGACGCCTATCTTGTATTGTTCAATATTGCAGGACAAATTTACGCGATCGAGGATGTCTGCTCACACGACGACGGGCCTCTTGGTGATGGTGAATTAGAAGGCTACGAAGCGATTTGTCCTCGACATGGGGCCCGTTTTGATGTGCGCACAGGAAAGGCATTGACTCTCCCCGCGGTGGAAAATATCTCAGCATATCCTGTCCGAATCGAAGATGGACAGATTCAAGTTGGCTTACCAAAAACCTATGTTCGATGAACACTCAAAGGTACGTTAATGCTTAACTTTCACGAGATGATGATCGATCAATTCGTTGAAGAGCTGCACGAATCTTACCGGCAGTCTTACCGTATGATGGAGCCGCAGTTTGCCAATATCATCGAGTGGACAGGGCGCCTGGCCTTAGAAAATATTGCCAATTCCGATAATCTCTTTCACGATGTTGAGCACACCATTCTTGTTACGTCGGTAGGTCAGACTATCCTAAAAGGCAAACATCTTTCTGAGGGGGGTGTCACACCGAATGATTGGCTGCACTTTACGATGGCTTTACTATGCCATGATATCGGTTATGTTCGGGGAGTTTGCCGGGCGGATCGCAGTAATATTTATGCCACTGGTATCGGTGCTGACACAGTGGAAATTCCCGATGAGTATACCGATTCGGTACTGACTCCCTATCATGTAGATCGCAGCAAACTTTTCGTTCAGGAGCGTTTTGGCACTCAAACCCTCGTCGACGTTGTAGATGCAGATCGTATTACGGATTTGATTGAGCGTACCCGATTCCCTGTACCGGATGACCCTGCACATGCAGGCACAGCCGATTATCCGGGCTTATTGCGCGCGGCTGATTTCATCGGGCAATTAGGTGATCCCAATTATCTTCGAAAAATACCCGCACTTTATTATGAGTTTGAGGAAAATGGGGTTAATGCTCAAATCGGCTACAAAAACCCAGGACATATGCGCCGAGATTACACAAAATTTTATTGGAATATTGTCGTTCCCTATATAGGCGAAGCCATTCATTACCTCAATGTTACCCAGGAAGGGAAACAATGGGTTGCAAATTTATATGCTCAGGTTCACAAGATGGAGCATTATTTAGACGAGTTGGGTACTAGTCCCCAGGCGTAGAATGTAGGGATGAACAAAACCCTTTCCCCTTTCACATAAGCAGATCTGTCTAAGCTTTTATAGAAACCGGGTTTTTCTAAAAAACTCGGTTTCTTGCTTAAGTCTGCTTCTAACACTGCCCATTCCGATTCCCAGGCTTCCCAATCAGGAGGACCTGCCCACTGCCCGCCGAGGGCTCCTGTTTCGACAGATTCTAGCCCGGCTCCCTGGAACATTCCCGCTAATTTCCGTCCCATCAAAGGATCTGCCCCTTGCTCGCGCAGTGATTCAGTTTGCCATGCTCCCAGTTGACCGAGCTCCTCGGGGTAGTCGATGCGTCCGCCGTAATCGGGTTCCGCTATCACCAGCACCGCGCCGCCGGGAAGAGTGACACGTACCATTTCGCGCAATACTTGATCAGGGTTCTTAACCCACAGCAGCAAAAAATGGCATAGCGTAATATTGAAACAATGATCCGGGTAAGGAAGCCAATGACCATCCCCCTGAATCAAACTCGCTCCCGTGAATATGCGCATAGCCACGCTGAGATGAGCGCGGTCAATATCCAACCCAGCCTGGTGTGTCACCTTATCGGGTAAATCACTTAAAATCGCCCCTGTACCACAGCCAACCTCCAACACGCGGTGGGCATTCTCCATCCCGGCACGCTGATAAAGATACGCCCGCAGGTCTTTTGTCCACTGGGCTTGTTGGGTGAAACGCTGGTGCAAATCGTGAGGGGTGAGAGTCATAGTTGCATTATAACGAAAAAAGTGCCCAAATTTGGGCACTTTTAATTGATAAATATTTCCCGGCAATTTAACCATGGGCCTTCCCCCAAATTTCTGCCCAAACATCACTGACCGCGTTGCCCAACACTGTGGTACGGCCTTGCTCGCGCAGCACATCGCCATCCGGTTCGATATAGAGCCAGGCACGCCCGGCTCCTTCGACCTGCGGTTCTTCGCCTTCTTCGATTTCCAAGGCCACAGGATTGCGGGCAGAGTAGGGCACGGGTAAATCCCATTCCAGCGGGATATCGAGATTGGCAGCGTGATCGCGAGCCGCTTCCATGACTTCGTCCAGGTTGGGACCGCTGTCGCTCAAAGAGAGGGAAGTCACGCCAAAATCATCTAATTTGTCGATCAAATCAAGGATGTCCTCCGTATTTTCGGATGTGACGGTCAGATGGACGGTGGTGAACAAATCTTCGGGCAGCACAGTTTCTAATGCTTTCCAGCTAGCATCATTTTCGGGGTGGAAGACGATCATTAAATGGTCTAGACCGGTTTGCAGCAGCGTGTTCAAATAATCGATGTTGGCCAGTTTTTCACCATCGCTGAGCAGTCCGGTGACTTGTCCCAGTTCTTCGGCGTGGGCGATTAGTTCTGCCAAATCATCCCGCAGAGTTGGTTCACCACCGGTGAAAATAATATGGGGAATGCCCGCCCCCCAGGCATTGTCGAGGATGGTCTTCCACTCGGAGGTGCTCAATTCGCGGTCCACCCGTTTTGTCGGGGCGGCTTTGGGGTCAGCACCCTCTGGAAGTTTGTAAGTCAAGGCGCAATCGAGGCGATAAGGGGCTGAGATCTCTCTTGAATACGGCGTATCCCTCTCAAAATCCAGGAAGGTGACCGGATCCAAATCGGGTAGATTTACCAGGGCAAAGATGCGCTCTTTGAAATCGGCATAATCTCGTACCACCTGATCCTTCGAAATTCGATACCGTGCAGCCACTTGTCGGACAACCGTTTCCTCAGGTGTCTCATTAACCAGGTGGTAAGCAAATTCGGCAGCAGTCTGATTAAGATGCAACACCGTCGCGGCATTGACTACCAAAATTCCATTACCGTCGGATTCCAGGCGTAAATGGAGCCGGTAAGGAAAATCTGCCTCAGGGGGAGCCTGATAGTGATAGATGCCTGCGGACAAGGGTTGTTCAACAGTAAACCGGCGGCGAATGATTTCTCGAATACTGGTCATGGAGACCTCCTAAAGATAGCAAACCTATGGTTGAAGACTGATAACTAAATAATAACCGATGATGGATAACCCGGTGAAGAAGATGCCTAAACCAGCACCGCCAATGACATCCAGGGGATAGTGCACGCCCAGAGCGAAGCGTCCCAAGCTGAGGGTGAGTGCCACAGTGCAGGTTAGTGCAAAAACCGGCCAGGGTAATCCAAAAGCCAGTGGAAAAACCAGGGCCAGGAACCAAATTCGCATCGTATCTCCGCTGGGATGGGAGGCATCGCTTGGATTTTTGGGTTAAATCATTATGACACCGGGCAGGGTTTCAAAGGGACGCGGGCGTTTGATATTGCGTTTGATTGCCAATTCGGCAATCGCCGCCAGCAAATAACTGATGGCCGCGATCAAACCAGCCTGCCAGCTTGCGATAAACATAATCAAGATGAGTGTGATCCCAACCGGCACCGTGCCCAAAGGCCAAATATAGCGGAAAAAGCTGGAATGCCGCCGCAAACGGGTGTGTACCTTTAAAAGAGTTTCCGCGTCCCATAAGCTGAATTTCCGCGTTTTGTGCAAAAGCCCGAGGACAACAAATAGCAGCCCGGTTCCGATCAAGAAAAATGCGAAGTGCGGGGTGCGAAGTGCGAAGTCGAATACCGCGTTCAACCTTCCACCTTCAGCCTTCCACCTACAGCCTTCCAAACCGGGTAGTACATCAGCCACTGCCCGGGATTTTTGCGAATAAACCCTTCGATTACTCGTAAGATGGCTTCACCATTGATGCGGATCGTTTCATCGGATTTGCCATACTCGATAAGGTTGATCGGTTCTGAGAGGTGCAGGTGATAAAGCCCATCGTTTTTCCACTCAGCCGCAGCCACGATGATGGGCACCTCGGCTTCTAGGGCCATACGGATATGCCCGGCTGGGAGTGGGCAGGGCTGCCCGAAGAATTTCATAAAATGAGCCTTGCGCCGAATCGGACGGTCGATGGCGGTGATTACCAGGCCACCCTTACGCAGATTTTCGATAGCCTGGCGGTGCATTTCTGGGCTGACGGGTGTGATATTTAAACCCGTTTGGGCTCGGATATCGTTCTGGATTTTGTACCCACCAGTGGGATTGCCGTAGGTCAGCACCTGTGCCTTGATCCCTCGGTAAGCAGCCGCCAACAGAACCAGATCGAAATTGCTCAAATGTGGTGCAACGATGAATGCTCCTGGAAAATTGGCATGGCTCTGGGCGATCAGATGCTCCAATTCTGGGGTGAGCGGTGTGCAGTTTTTTAAGCCCGCTGGATTTTGGAGATGATGGTAAAGATCGACGAAGCAGCGTCCGGCGTGGGTGAAAACTTCACTTACAGCCTGATCGAGTTCTGCTGAGGTGGCTGTACCGCCGCGGATAATGAATTGATTACCACGAACCGCTTTCACTATCGGGGAGTTAACTCTGCGGGCTAAGAGTTTAGCACCGAAAACTGAAAGGCGGTAGCCTAACTTTGGGGGTGTGAGCCGCCCTAAAGCCAGTCCAAATTTCACACCCAATGAGCTGGTAAAAAATCGTTGCATAACCTAGATTTGTTCCGGATCAAAACTCATAAGCAGTTTGGATAGAAATGCCGCGGATATGTAAGGATGCTGACCGGATTGAAAAAAATCAGTGAAATCTGTGTAAATCCACGCCCAAATTTTTCCTTATTTTACCCTGAGTGGTTCCTTCAAAAGGCTGTATCCTTCGATGATTACAGGCAAGCCGCGCAAGATTGTGATGGCGATCGTAATCCAAGAGATAGCCAGTGCAGCGATATGAACCCATTCTGCCCAAGGGTGCTCCACGCAAATAAAGCCCCAGGCCGCGGTGACAAAGGCAAATGCTGTGCCTTTGATAACGCCGTAAAAATTTCGCATGAAACGTGAGGAAACTAAAAACTGGCTGATGGGGGAATGTAACTGGTCAAAGGCAGCTTTGCCGGTACTTAATCCTACCGCGCGAATGGCGTCTGTGAGCGTACCACGAGTGATGACAATGATGGGGATGATTACGGGAACCAGATTCAGATTGGCATATACAACCCAGAGGATAATTTCAAAGGCCCGGTCTACGGCAATATCCAAGGTGCTGCCCAGTAAACTGACCTCGCCAAACCTCCGTGCGATAATGCCATCAAACATATCCATCATTGTAATAAAAACGACAAAAGGTACGCACCAAAAAATAACAGTTGGATCCCTAGTGTATAGCAGTGCAATATAAATAAATAACAGTGGGAATCGAGAAAGGGTGATTGCGTTTGCCATGAGCGGTCAGGGGACCTCCGGGTCGGTTGGCCTTTTAATAATTATAAAATTGCTACTTTTTCGATTGAAATCAAATCTTGCCCTTGAGCCTCCATTGCTAAGGGGCAGCCGCCGCCACACTCGGTCAACAATGCGCAGTCTTGGCATACCAGGGGGACATATTCCCGTTCCCGCAAACGTACAGAAAGCTGATGATCCCAAATAGATTCCCAAGGGTCTGTCAAGAGATTTCCAAGTTGTTGATAATAAGATTGGCAAGGCAACACCCCCCCATCCGGTTCCACGCACATATTATAGAGCGCGGCGGTGCAGCCTTTTACACCCAGTTCTAAAGCCTGAGGATCGAAATTACAGTACTGGGTAGGTGTGTACCAGATCAGGCGTTGATTATTTTGTACAGTCTTTTCCTGAGCCAAATCGAGCAGGGGCGGAAGTTCGCTTTCTCGGATACCGGTACCAACTGTTAATCCATGCCCAGAATAAATTAATGCATTCAGTCCAATCGTGGGTACACCCTCTTCAGCTAGAAAATCGAGCGTTTCCTCTAAACTAGGGCTGTTTGCTTGCAGCATGGTGGTATTGGTCATTACGTATAGTGGGGTCGCCAGCACATTGCGCAGCCCTTGGATAGTTTGCTTCCAGGCACCAGATTTGCCAACCATTTCATCGTGAATTTCAGGATCGTGAGATTCAACCGTGATTTGCACATGGTCCAGACCAGCATTTACAAGGGCCTGCACAAATTTAGGATCACTCAATCTCCGGGCATTCGTATTCATTCCGGTAATTTGGCCATTCGACTCGCCATACGCGATCAGTTCTAGGAGATCATCCCGCAAGGTGGGTTCCCCACCGGTAAAAACGATATGGGGGATTCCCAAATCCCAGGTTTTATCAATAATTTTCTTCCACTCGGATGTTGAGATTTCTGGATAGTCACGTGGTCGGGCGTTGTAGCAATGAGCACAATCGTCATTGCAGCGGTAGGTTAGCGCCAAATCCATTCGGTACGGTGCAGTTGGTCGGGCACTAAAAGGCGCGCTAATCTCCAGATCGTCCACCGCGCAAACGGGGCAGCTTTCTGGATGAATCAGCTGCTCAAAGTCGTTTAAGAACGCGTCGTAATCAGCTTGGGCCTGATTTTTAGGAACGAGGTAAGCCTTTGTGATTTTTCGAATCACCTCGGACTGAGGAGTTTCTTCCAAAGCCAACTGAGCCATAAATGTGGCTGTTGGGTTGAAATGTACAACTCGATTTGCGTTAACCATCAGCGTACCGTGTCCATCAGGATCAATCCGGAGATGCAGACGTGCTTTATAGCCATTCTCTTCTTTGATGTAGTGGTGCAAACGGACGGCTGGCTGACCACTATCGGCTGACGACTGACCACCAATGAGAGATCTGAGATTAGAGATTAGGTTCATAGCAACGGATAACTGACTACCTTCCACCACCAGCACAAGCACAGGCACATCCAGCACACGCGCAGGCGCAGGCACAGCTCGAACCTCCGCTGCTGCGATAGCTTCCGCTACTAGATTTGGGTACTGGGTTGGTTTTATTAGTCACACCACTGGTGAAATCGGTGATATTGCCAACCACATCGCCCGCGAAGTTTTGCATTCCGCCGACCACCGAAGCGGCGAATGTACCCCCAGGCAAATTCGGCATTGATGGCGTGCCCCCGGTTCGCCCGCCGCCAACACTGGGTGTTGATTTCGGCGCAGATTTTAATGAACCAGACCATCCAGGATCATAACGCCCCCACCACATGGGTACATAGACTGGTCCGGTGCGGAAAACATCTTGGGTCCGCTGATCAAAATCTCTGTCGAGCATGGTCCAACCCATATGTTGGTCAAATTTTTCGCTTTTCACCTCCGGGGTGTCGGAGGCTTCAACTTGCTGCCAGGCTTTCTCCATGATTTTTTTATAATACGCGACAGTTTCTTTGTGGCTAAAACCCTTCATTTTATTGCTCACACTTTTGATCAAGGTAATCATCATATTTTGAAGTTTCTTGCGGCGGTCTTTCGCACGCTTTTCACCGAAAGCTTCCAAGAATTTGATTTCATATGGGCGCAGACCTGCAGGTTGGGGCTCAAGAATTTCCAATTTAAGGGGATCCCGCGAAATTACCTGCGCACCTCCTTTTTTGATGACTGAGAATAAAATCATTGTCAGCACTTTATCGGGGGGATGTTCCATCAATATTGCTGCCTCGATTGCGGTCAAACCCCGTTTTATACCGTGTCCCTCGATTCGAATCTTAGGAGGTAAATACTTCATTTTGCGCTTGCGGTCGCCTAATAAACTGAGGACGCTGATGAGAGCGATAAAGCCAAAGACACTCCCGCAGCACAAGAAACCAAAGACGGTGTCTTCATCGATCCCTGTGCGATCATAAACTGTGGCGATAGCAATGGATTCGGCGGGTACATATACCGCTGGGAATGAAGCGCCAAATTTATACTTTGAGTGACCATTAGCTGTAGGATTTTTCCACGTATATGTGATTCGCCCATTTTCAAGCCCAGTAAGGGGTTGTTCTGGGAATCCAGATGGAGATGCGTGCCAACGAGGTTCATCTGGTTGCACACCAGGTGGCAAGTGGTAGGTTACTTCGATATTAGTGTCACCATAAACATATTCTGAGCCAAACCAGGTAGGTGCAAATACTGCACTGGCATAGGTATTGTCATCATCGTCTTCAAAAAGTACGTCCTGAATAGTTGGTACGATAATGCGAACGGTGCCGCGCTCTCCAGGTGCAATGGCATTGTTTCCCAAGGCAATAGCGACGCCGCTGCCGCCACCCTCATATTCCGAACTAGAAATATAACTTACGGGTTTCCCATCTATATTTGCGGTGATGTTGTTTTGATTGAAATTGTAATTTGGCAGCCCAAGATCAACAAACTCAATTGGATGGCCAGAAGGGTCATTGTAAAAATTGAGTGTGTAATCCAGCGACATTGTTCCGTCTTCATTCCAATACACGTGGACGATATTATCTTCCAGTTGGAAGTAATAATCTTGAGCCAGCACACTGGTAGGTATTGATACGAGAATTAATAATAATATGAAGCTGTTTAAAATTTTCTTAGCCATGGGCATTCTCCGATATTTGGGACCGGTATCAAGTTCCAGTTTCAGGTGATTTTGAATGGGAGCCTATTTGATATGTAAATACATTTAACTGGATTACCACTTTGGTTCTTCAGTCAATTGGTAGGTTGTCTCACAATAAGGGCAGCTTACAACAGGAGCACCAGCTACCATCTTGATTGCGTCCATCGTGAGAATACCCCCACACGATTGGCATTTCATCGAGTGCAAGATTAACATCACCGGGGAGATCTATTTTGAGCGTTACGTTATCACCGTCCTGGTTACCAGCTTCCGATTTTTGACGTCCGGCAAACCAAATTAATCCGAAGCCGATGCCTACGCTGATAACCCCTACAACTAACCAGCCTAGCTGTCCCTCAGGGCTGAATGTAGCCCAAATGAAGAGGACACCAAAAAAAATAAGGATGGCAGCAAAGACGTAAGCGATGATTTTACCGGCTGACATAAAGAACCTCCGAGCTAATTGAAGAGAAACGAATTGTTGAGCTTTGTTAGTCTATCATTTATTAGCTTCAGACACAACTGACATTATTCTGGTTTACCCTTCTGAAATGTCAGTATTTTAGAAAGCTCAAAATCCGGGCATCGAGGAACAAAGACGTCTCGAATAGACCAGAAGGCCTATTTATGCACCTGAGCTGAAGTGATTTTTAAGCGCTACCCTGGCAGCCAAGCTCAAATACCTATAGGAAAATCAACCGATGTATTGCTTACCCTGTGTTAAACAAAAAAGCGGCCAGCATCAAGCTAACCGCTTATTTAAAATTTAGCAGTGTTTATATTTTCATTTCATCATCTGTGGGTTTTATTTCTACCAGTTCCCCAGATTCAACAAAGAGTGTGCGCTCACAAATATTTGTCACCCGATCCGCAGTTCGTTCTAAATTGTGGGCAACCCACAAAAGATAAGTCGCATTATCAATTGTCGAAGGATCCTTGATCATGAAGGTTAACAGTTCGCGGTAAACCTGATTGTAAAGAATATCGACATCATCGTCCTCTTTTGGAATGTTTTGAGCAGTAACCAAATCACTGGCGACGAAAGCACCAAGGGCACGGTGCAGCATGTCCGCGGTGATTTCTGCCATTCGAGGAACATCGATCAAGGGTTTGATAAGCGGTTCATTGCCAATCCGAATTGTGATATTGGCGATGCCCTTGGCATAATCACCCATGCGTTCAAGCTCACCCGCAATTTCCAGAATTGCCGCCATCAGACGTAAGTCTCTTGCCATAGGTTGTTGAGTTGCAATCAAAATTAAAGTATCATTCTCGATTTCGTAGCGCTTCTTGTTAATTTCCTTATCGCCCTTATAAATATGCTTGGCGGTCTTTTTATCTTGCTGTTTTAGTGCTTCGACGGAGTTCACAATAGCAGCTTCTACCATACTACCCAGGACTAGAATTTCGTCTAATAATTCTTGTGTTTTTCGATCTAAAGTTTCCCTTGTCATAATCTACCTTCAAATATTGTACTCTCTAAGTTTTGTCCATTATAGCACTACAGCTTGTTTTGTGAACAAATTAAACACACCTACATAAAGCCTTCATAAACATATTTTCAGATCGGAAATCAGTTTTATAACTCGATTGTACACCCCAATCCCGGTACATCAGTGGCAATCAGCCAACCATCCTCCAGTTTGAATCCCGGCAGGGTAGGATCGTTGATTAAATCCAGATGCCCATCGAGATCAGCGTAACCGATATTGGGGCTGCTGAGGGCAAAATGCAACCCGGCAGCGATCATCAGGGCTGGTTCGATCAGGCAGCTAACCATCATCGTCAGGGACGCGGCCCGGGCGATCGCGTCCATTTGGCGGGCGCAGCGTAATCCTCCGCAAGTTGCCACTTTGACGCTGAAGCCATCGGCTTGATGGTGCGTGGCCATTTTCAGTGCGGATGCTGGTCCGCTGACGCTTTGATCTGCGAGCACCGGTACCGGGCTGTGTCGTGTTACCTGTTGTAAACCGGTGAGATCATCGGGATGAGTGGGCTGCTCGATCATTTCCAGCCGATCTCCCAAGACGCGGGTTAAATCCAAAGCTTGTTTGATAGAGTAACCCCCATCGGCATCCAGTCGCAAAACCATCTCTGGCAAGGCCCCGTGGATGGCCCGGATCCGCCGGGAATCTTCTTCCGGGTCCAATCCGCCCTTGATTTTGAGCATACGGAATCCTTGTTTGGCGCGCATTTTAGCTTGTTCAACACTTTCCTGAACCGAACCGAGGAAAACCGTTGCGGAAGTTTGAATTTTAGGTTGGTAGCCACCCAAAATACGATAAAGCGGCATCCCCGCGGCCAAACCCAGTAAATCATGAAAAGCCAAATCAAAGGCACACAAAGCCGCTGGAACATCGGAGATCGTTTGGGTCAATCGGTTGAGAGCTTGCTCAGTATTGAGGGGGTTCAAATCTGGAGCCAAATCAGCATAAACTTGACAGGCTTGTAATACTTGCTGAGGATCAGCACCATTTAAATCCTTGTGGACCACCGCACAACCCCAGGCATCACGCGCTTCTTTGGTTTGCAAACGGATAAATATAGCTGTGATCTGGTTGATCTCTGGGTATCCTGCCATCCGTACTGGTTGGTTGAGATTCAATTCTATGGGGGTGACATCCGCTCTAGTAATCTGCATCTTGCACTTGCCTTTCTAGTTGAAAGAATGGTTGTCTTGTGATTAGATTATATCGAATCCTTGCCACATCCGTTACCCTGTGCTAAAATCCCGCCCAATATGAACAATCGCATTCCTACCCTCGCTCATCATTATCATCATAGCGTAACCGGTACCCCCGACCGGGCAGGATTGTTTTAAGGTACAAGAAAGTAACTTTTAGCATATTCCAAGCGCTCTCCGGTCGGAGGGCGCTTTTCCTTAATAATGATGAATGATGAAGAATATCCAAACTGTTTATCCTTCACCCTTCATCCTTGGAGATTTTATGACCCGAACAGAAATCCGCATCGCTCTGCCCAGCAAAGGCATCCTGGCCGAAAATACCCTCGAGCTGCTATCCCGCGCCGGGTTAGCTGTCTACAAACCGAACCCTCGCCAGTATATGGCGACGATCCCCGCACTGCCCGGACTGACCGTGCTCTTCCAGCGCGCCGGTGATATTGCCGTTAGCGTGCATGATGGCACCGTCGATTTTGGCATCACCGGTTGGGATATGGTCGCCGAAAAGAGCAACACCGGCGCGGTGCTGCCCCTTCTCCCTGAACTGGGTTTTGGCTTTTGCAGCTTGAATGTGATTGTCCCCGATGAATGGGCGCAAACCCGCCAGATGGCTGATTTGAGCATCGTACAGGACGAACTTGGCCGTCCTCTGCGGGTCGCGACCAAATTTCCGAAGGTAACTCAGGCTTTCTTCGAACAGCACGGCCTCAATGATGTGCAGTTCATCCCCGCGGAGGGAACCCTGGAGATTGCTCCCACCATCGGTTACACTGACTTTATCGTCGATCTGGTCTCCAGCGGCGTAACTCTGCGAGATAACCATCTGCGCATCCTCGAAGACGGGCAGATCCTCAAATCACAGGCCTGTCTTGTGGCGAACCGCGTGGCGCTCAAATCTCGCCCCGAAGTTTTGGCCGTTGCTCGCCAATTGATCGAGTTCATCGTCGCCCATCTACGGGCCGTCGATAACGTCGCCATTTTTGCAAATATGCGCGGCGAATCGTCCCAAAAAATTGGCGAGTTGATCTTTCAACAGGATGTTATCGGCGGACTGCAAGGCCCGACCATTTCACCGATTATCACTCGCGATGGCAGTAGTTGGTACGCTGCTAATATCATTGTGCGCAAAAATCAACTGGCTCAAGCCATTATCGAGTTGCGCGCCATTGGCGGCAGCGGCGTCATCGTCAACCCGGTCAGCTATATTTTCGAGGAAGAACCCGAAGAATATCGTACGCTGCTCAACGCCTTGAAATAAAGTCAACCCCGGAGAAACTCAGTGATTATCGAGAGAACTCTGTGTTCTCCGTGTCTCTGTGGTGAAAAAATGGAGAAACTATGCTCAAAATTTATGATCTACCCACGGCCCAAGCTACCATCCTCAAGCGCGTGCCGCTGACCTTCAGCGAGTACCCGTCCCGATTGGTTGCCGCGGTCGAAAAGATGTTTGGTGAAGGTACCACCCTGCCGCAGGCTGTGTCCGAAATTCTCAATTCTGTGCGTTTGGAAGGGGATATTGCGCTCCGGAGATGGTCGCAGCTATTGGATCAATCTGACCTCGAAGATTTCCGCGTCCCGCAGGAGATGTTCAAACCGGCCTTTGAGGGGCTGCCGGAATCCCTGAAAGAAGCGCTAACCCTGAGTACCCAGCGCATCCGCGCCTTCCATGAGTTGCAGCCCCTCCCCAACTGGGAAACCCAAACCCTTGGCGGGCGGATCGGGCAGCGCGTCACCGCCGTGGAGCAGGCGGGCGTATACGTCCCCGGGGGCACGGCACCCCTCCCCAGTTCCCTGTTGATGTCGGCCATCCCCGCACAGGTCGCGGGTGTCCCACGGATCATCATCACCACGCCGCCCAATCCGCATCCGACCATTTTGGCCGCGGCCTATATTCTTGGAATCGATGAAGTCTACCAACTTGGCGGCGCACAGGCGATTGGGGCCATGGCTTTTGGCACCGAAACTGTGCCGCGTGTGGATACCATTGTGGGTGCTGGCAATATCTTCGTTACCTTGGCAAAACAGCAGGTTTTCGGCATCGTCGGCCTGGACGGATTATTTGGCCCCACCGAAACCATGGTCATCGCCGATGAAACCGCCAACGCTGCCTGGGTGGCCGCTGATTTGCTGGCGCAAGCCGAACATGATGTGCTGGCCTCGGCGGTGCTGCTGACCCCCTCGCAAACCATGGCCCAAGCCGTGCAAGTGGAAGTTGGGCAGCAACTCGAAAACTTATCCCGCACCCAGATTTTGACGCAATCGCTTGAAAATTCCGGCGGCATCGTGCTGGTCCCCAATCTGGATGTGGCTGCGGAACTCGCCAACGATTACGCCGCCGAACACCTGTGCCTGTGCGTGGCCGAACCGCGGGCGCTGATGGCGAAGATCAACAACGCGGGCGGTTTCTTCCTAGGCGATCACAGCTTCGAAGTGCTGGGTGACTACGTAGCCGGCCCCTCCCATATCATGCCCACCAGCCAGACCGCGCGCTTCAACTCGCCCCTCAACGTACTCGACTTTGTTAAAATCAGCAGCGTGATCGAACTCGATTCCCAAACCGGTGCCGAACTCAGCCGTGCCGCCGCCGAAATCGCCTGTGCCGAAACCCTCACGGCCCACGCATCTGCGGCGGAATTTCGAACAAAAGCTTAACTTGACCATGTTATTTTTTAAAATCTTGCGTTATTGCGAATGTAGCCCAGCGAGGTGTGGCAATCTCCTTGACTTCAGCAGACTGTCACGCTCCGCTCGCACGGTTTCCCCTTTGAGACTTTGTGCCTTTGTGGTGAAAAAATGAACCCTGAAAACTTCCTCCGCCCTCATATCCGCGAGATGGAATCCTACACCCCGATTTTGCCCTTCGAGGTAATCTCTGAGCAATTGGGCTTCCCTGCCGATCAGATCATCAAATTGGACGCCAATGAAAATCCCTACGGCGCGATCCCCCCGGTTACTGAGGCGCTGGCTGCACTGTCGTACACGCATATCTACCCCGATCCCGAAAGCCGCCAACTGCGCCGGGCAATTGCCACCTACACGGGTGTGCCTATTAAGAATATCCTCGCTGGGGCTGGGGCTGATGAACTGATCGATCTGGTCATGCGCCTGCTGCTCGATCCCGGTGACTGCATCTTGAACTGCCCGCCCACCTTTGGAATGTACAAATTCGACGCGGAAATCAACGCTGCTCGCGTGATCTCGGTGCCTCGTAAAGCAGATTTTTCTCTGAACTTGGCAGGGATCGCCGCGGCCGTAGCAGAACATCGGCCCAAAATTTTATTCCTCGCCTCCCCCAACAACCCTGACGGGAGCCTGCTGACACCTGGAACCATTCGCACACTTCTGGAACTGCCGCTTATCTTGGTGGTGGATGAAGCCTATATTGATTTTGCAGATACAGATTCAATGATTACCCGGGTGCAGGATTACGATAACCTGATCGTGCTGCGTACCTTCAGTAAATGGCCCGGTCTGGCCGGATTGCGCGTTGGATACGGCGTCTTCCCGGATTGGATGATGCCACACCTCTGGAAGATCAAACAGCCGTATAATGTCTCGGTGGCAGCTTCGGTTGCGGCTACGGTTTCCCTCGAAAATGTGAATCAACTCGAAGCCCGCACTGCGTTGATTATTGCTGAGCGTGAGCGGCTATTTCGGGAACTGCAGACCATCCCCTGGTTGCAGCCGTATCCCTCGCAGGCGAACTTTATCCTCTGCAAAGTGACCGACCGCGACGCCGCCCAACTTAAAGCCGACTTGGCTCAAAACCACGGCATCCTGATCCGTTATTTCAACAAACCCGGCCTGGATGATCATATCCGCATCAGTGTGGGGAAGCTGGAGCATACCGAAGCGCTGTTGGAAGCGTTTCGTGACATTTAACCGCGAAGCGCGCAGAGAGCGCAAAGTGACTTAAAAATCTCTGCGAGCTCACCGCACTCCGCGGTGAAAGGCATTTTATGAGAACTTCATCAATTACCCGTAAAACCAACGAAACCGATATCTCGATTTCTTTAAATATCGATGGCACCGGCAAAGCGGAGATCGACACCGGGATCGGCTTTCTAGACCATATGCTGCACCATATCGCCGTGCATGGTCTGTTTGATTTGAGCGTCAAAGCCATAGGTGATCTCCACGTAGATGAGCACCACACTATTGAAGATGTGGCCCTGGTATTGGGGCAGGCTTTTGCCGAAGCCCTGGGCGATAAAAAAGGATTGGTTCGCACGGCCCATGCTTATGTGCCGATGGATGAAACGCTGGTGCTTGTGGTCCTGGATTTATCTGGGCGGCCCTATAGCGTGATCAATGTCGACTGGCGCACCCCCGCGGTAGGGGGGATCGCAACCGCGCTTTTCGAGCATTTCTTTGAGAGTTTTGCGGTCACCAGCCGCTGCAATCTGCACGCACAGGTACTCTATGGGCGTGATGATCACCACAAAGCCGAAGCGCTTTTCAAGGCGCTGGGCCGCGCGTTGGATGCGGCTACGACGATTGACAACAGACGGCAGACGATGATTCCGAGCACAAAGGGAACGCTAACCGAATGAAGAAGACTGAAGGCGGAAGGATGAAAATTTGTTTTCGTACCTCGCACTTCGCACCCTACACCTGGAACTTGAACCTGAGGCCTGGAACCTACCCTATGAAAACTAATCCCGAATCCCTGATCCGTGACCCTAAATTTACCATCTTTCCCGCCATCGATTTACGCAACGGCAAAGTTGTCCGCCTGGCTCAAGGTGACCCCGACCGTCAGACCACTTACGGCGATGATCCACTGTTCTGGGCTGAACGCTGGCAGTTTGAAGGGGCTGAATGGCTGCATGTGATTAACCTGAGCGGCGCGTTTGATGAAGATCCGAATGCAAATATTGTAGCGCTCAAAACGATCCTGACCACCGGAATGAAGGTTGAATTTGGCGGCGGTATCCGCGAAGAAGAAAATATCCGCACCGCGCTGGATTTAGGCGTAGCGCGCGTTTTCCTGGGGACGGCCACGGTCCAAAATCCAGAACTGGTCGACTGGGCTATTGCCGAATACGGCCCACAGCGGATTGCTGGTGATATCGGCGCCCGCGACGGTCAGGTGATGGTCAAAGGCTGGCAGCAAGCCACGCCCCTGACCGTGCTCGAAGTTGGCCATCGTTTGCGTGATCAAGGCGTGGCGTGGTGCGTGTTCACCGATGTCAAGCGTGACGGGGTCGGTACCGGTGTGGATGTCTCCAGCGCGGTCGAGTTGCAGCAGGCCACCGGATTACAGATCGTCGGCTCGGGTGGCGTCTCTACACTCGAAGATGTGCGCCGCACGCGGGAAGCCGGGCTGGCAGGCGTGATTATCGGTCGGGCGTTGTACGAAGGAAAACTATCAATTGCAGAATGCAGAATGATGAATGGAGAATAAAATTCTGCCTTCTGCATACTCCATTTGGAGGAATCATGATCACCATTGTTGACTATAAAGCTGGAAATTTGACCTCCGTCAAACGAGCGTTGGATCATTTGGGGATTCCGGCACAGATTTCAAAAGACTCAGAAGTGGTGCGCCGCGCCGAGCGGATTATCTTTCCTGGGGTGGGACACGCCGGCGCGGCGATGGAAGTGCTGCAATCCAGAGGGCTGGAGCCCGCCTTGAAGGAAGCCTTCACCCGCGGGGTCCCGATTTTGGGCATCTGCATTGGGTGCCAGATCATCCTGGATTATTCGGAGGAAGGCGATACCACAGGGCTGAGTTTGATTCCTGGAGTTTGCACCCGCTTCCAGTTGCAAGATACCTCCCTGAAAATCCCACATATGGGCTGGAATGCGGTCACGGTCACGCAGCAGCACCCGGTGCTTGCCCATCTCAAAGCCGGAGATGCCTTTTATTTTGTGCATTCCTACTACCCCCAACCCGCAGAGGAAACGAACGTCTTCGCTACTTGTGAGTATGAAATTACTTTCCCCGTAGCAATTGGCGTTGATAATTTGTTCGCGGTGCAGTTCCATGCTGAAAAGAGTGGCCCGTTGGGTTTGAATGTACTGGAAAATTTCTCGAAATGGGTACCCTAAACACCTTGTCACTGCGAGGAAGGTTCAACACAGTTGAACTACCATGAAGGAGTCTCTTGGTGAGAGGAGATTGCTTCCCCCTTTGGTTTCGATATGCTGCTTTGCGGCTACTAAACCAACAAAGGTTCGCAATGACGCCAAAATAACGGAGTAACTATGCTGAGTAAACGGATAATCTCCTGCCTGGATGTGCGCGATGGTAATCTGGCCAAGAGCGTCAAATTTGTCGATACCAAAGATATCGGTGATCCGGTGGTGCAGGCGAAAAAGTACTACGAAGAGGGCCTCGATGAGTTGGTTTTTTATGACATCACGGCTTCCAGCGATAAACGCGATATCATGATCGACGTAGTCAGCCAGGTGGCCGCGCAGGTGTTCATCCCATTTTCGGTGGGCGGCGGCCTGCGCACCGTGGATGATTGCAGCCGGGTGCTGCTGGCTGGCGCAGAAAAGATCAACGTCAATTCAGCAGCAGTCAAACGCCCGGAGTTGATCGCAGAAGCTGCGTATGCTTTTGGGGCGCAGGCGGTGGTGCTCTCGATGGATGTGCTGTGGGTGGAGCCGACCTCACAAATTCCATCTGGGTACGAGATCGTGATCAACGGTGGGCGCACCCCAATGGGGATCGATGCGATCGAGTGGGCGCAGCGCGGCGAAGAATTGGGTGCTGGTGAATTGGTGATCAACTCCATTGACGCCGACGGCACAAAGGAAGGTTTCGAAATCAACCTGACACGCACGATTGCCGAAGCGGTGACCATCCCTGTGATCGCCTCCGGCGGTGGGGGCACGCCTGACCACCTTTACGAGGTGCTCACCGCAGGCAAAGCCGATGCCGCCCTGGTCGCCTCGATGCTTCATTATGGTGAGTACACGGTCGGTGAGATCAAACGGGATTTGGCCACACGTGGTTTGAATATCAGAATAGTCTAAATATTTCACGACAGAGTGCGCGGAGTACGCAGAGAAAAAAATATAACTCTGTGCTCTCTGTGTGCTCCGCGGTGAAAAAATGGAGGCAAAATGCAAAACTTGAAATACGACCCCACCGGCCTGATACCCGCGATCTGCCAGGATGCTGAGAGCGGTGAGGTGCTGATGGTGGCCTGGATGAATGCTGAGAGCCTCCGTTTAACCAAGGAAAGCGGCGAAGCCTATTTTTGGAGCCGCAGCCGCCAGGAGTTATGGCATAAAGGTGCGACCTCAGGGAATTTTCTGCGGGTGCGGGAAATTCTCGTTGATTGTGATGCCGACACCCTGCTGCTCAAAGTCGCTGCTGATGGGCCAGCTTGCCATACCGGCGCAAAGAGTTGTTTTTATCGGGCTTTGGAATAAAACACCAAGACTCAAAGATACAAAGTATCATGAAGTAAGCATTATGGTTCTTTGTGCCTTCGAGCCTTCGTGGTGAAAAAGGAATTAAAGAATGCTACACGAACTATTTACAATTATCGAAGCTCGCAAAACTAACCCCACGGAGAAATCGTACACCGCGAGTTTGTTTGCTGAGGGGGAAGATAAAATATTACAAAAGGTAGGGGAGGAAGCTGTTGAAGTGATTCTGGCCGCCAAAGGGCAGGGTGATCAACGCCTTATCGAGGAAACCGCTGATCTGTTTTATCATACACTGGTCTTGCTAGTGGCTAAAGGTTTGACCCTCGAAGATGTGGAAATTGAACTTCGGCAGCGTCACAAATAAACATATTCCCAAATCAGCAGAGCACATAAATTGGACGCGGAGCCACACACATGCCACGGATTAAAGAAGCTTTGATCTGTATTGCTCCGTGAAATCTGTGTCTCAACTTTGGGCCAGTTTTAATCAGGAACCACTCTAATATATAAAAGCCAAGGTTGTTTTCAAAACCTTGGCTTTTATGATCTTCGGTTCTTGGAAATTTATTCTCTCAGGAAACGCGTATACCACGATCGAACCACACCCTCGGCGGGTTTTCCGTGTACAGAGGTGCTTAAATCGTGGAGTACAGTCGGGGGATAGTAGCCCGAGGATATGACTCCATCAATCCAATCTTGCGTGTTAATGGCTGCTAAAACCGCATCATAAGCCCGGGCTTGGGATTTCAAATCCAATTCGATCAGTGGATAATCGGGCGCGGGATAATTCAATGAGCTAGGTGGCAAGCACTCAACAATCGGATCCGGCAGACATCCAGTCAAGACACCACCAGCTGAAGGGTAGGCAATATCTATAACCAAAGATTTGTTGCCCTCATCGGGTTTCCAGGTCAACCACATCGAGTAAACGCCGTTGTTCAAGATGCGGGTGGCTTCGGCTTGTAATTTGGCTGCACCAACATTGGGATTATTCGTTAGAGGTGCGGACCATGTGACAAAAATTTGGTCTACTGAATTAAGGAATGAAGGAAGGGATTTTATTCCCACTGGGTGGGGCAAAGCCCAGGCGATCGTACCGTCAAAACGACTGCGAAGTTCGTCAATCAGCGATTGGTAGCGGTCATTGGCATCTACCGGCACACCAGACAGTGTGCCATCCGCTAACGTGCCACCTGGGAGTGCTGGGAGCATCCATTCGCCGCCAAGGACCAGGGTTTTGGCCCCGCTTTGGGCTGCGAGGTCGGCATGATGGAGTGCAAAGGTGCGATAATTGTCGAACCAGCTGACCCACCATGAAAAATCGCGGGGGGCGGAGGCCCACCATTCAGCAGTTGCCGTGGGGAAGTTTGGCACCGGGCGGAGTGCGACATTGATTTCTCTGTTTTTGGCTTCCAGAACCGTAGTAAATGTATCCCGCCAGAGAGCATCTTGACCGGGGATCGGTTCTAAAACAGGCGGAGTCAGGTGTGAGTAGCTCCAGCTTGGAGTCAGGACCAACCAATTTGCCCCGATTTCAGCGACATTATTCAGGGAAGCGGGGAAGAGGGGATCCCACGAGGGGTGATAAAATTCCTGGAATTCGATCCCAGCGATAAATTTTTGGCCGCGTTTCGGTACTCTGGTATCGGTTACATTTACAGCAGGCGACTCACTTTCCAACCAGGCCCATTGTTCCACTTGATCCGGAATCCCCAATCGATCGATGGAAGTTTCTACAATTTGCCCAGACGTATATTCACCGGGAGTTCGAGCGTCATCGGCATGCCCGCATTGACCAGAGCGACAATAGCGATAGCCGATTTGATCGACCATATCTAGGGGGCTGAAGAGAATATAAGCCCAACGCTGACCACCTAAATGCCACATCGGAATCAACTCTGTCCACCCGTAAGGATTAAACTGAATCGAAATCGAATCCTGCGGTGGGGTGTTTTCGGGTACTGTTAGATCAAAGGTGATTTCTTTAGTGTCGCCTACACGCCAGGTCTGGATGGTGTCTTCAATTACAGTGGGTGATTCGGGCACGATGAGCTGGCGGAGAGTAATACTACCATCGGTGCCGCGCTCTGTATTCCAGAAACCGTCGCCGAGAGTGTATTTGTAGCGGAGGTCAGTGCCGACCGGCAGCGAGAGAATGATGCCGTAGCTGTTGTCGGGCAGCGCCGCCAATACAGGCATGCGCGTAGCCAGGGTGCTCACACCTCCAGCGAGATTTCCGTATGTATTACCCAATTGCAGTAAGTTCCCCGCCATACGGATGGGAACACCGGGTACCGTATCTTCTGGAACGTGCACCAGGAAGGTGATATCAACCATAGGTGTGGTCTTTACCTGAATATCAGCCGGCGTATTCGAACCTTCTGCTACTAAAGCACCCTGCTGAAAAGGATGGAATTTGCCATCGAGGGCGTAAATTGCCAATTGATGGGTGCCTGGGGGGAGGCCTTCAATCAAGAAATTTCCATCCCCAGCAGAAAAGGCTTGCGCTCCTCCAGCAGCAATCAGCGCGCCAGCGATGGGAGTGCCGTTTTCGTTCGTCACCGTCCCGGTGATCCGTCCTGCAGGACGATTAAAGACCGTGTCATTCCACCTGGCGACGATATCATTGACTTCACCGGGGTTAAAGACATGATACAAACGGTAACGAACTGCACTCCCAACCGAGGTATGTTCTTCTGCCAGGATTTCGCTGCTCCTCGAATAACGATATTTGATCGATGATCCTAGTTTGAATGGCAGCGCCAGGGTGTAATGGGAATCATCAATTTTTTCCATAGGGTAACGTTTGGCATTCAAGGCCAAACCGGTGACCTCATCGAGCACGCTTAGCAATATTGGTTCATCTGCCGGGGTGTCAGCCGGGACTTCGACAGTAAAAGTAATCAGGGCTTCCTGGATATTTTGCTCACCCGAGGGCACCAGTTCCGGCGAAGCAGGCGTAGCCAGTGGAAACTCGGGTAAATTACACCCAGCGGCACTGATCAGAAATAATAGGGCTAGCAAAAGCCCAAAAATTTTTAAATTTTTTAGTAGAAAACGGCTTTGGTTTTTCATTCTTTTCCCGTTGGATTGTGATAACTTGATGGTGCAATTCTACCACTTTGGATTTTGATCCCTCGCCAATGAATAAAATTGGAATTTGGGATGGGATGCTGATCTCAAAGATCACGCATAATCGAAAGAAGTTTCATTTCTACGAGTTCAATCTCTGAATTTTAATTTTTCTAGAACTTCAAACTTTCCATTCTCTTTAAGGGTCGAAATATGTAGATCCTGTACCTTGAAAAGCGACCTCGACATCTCAAGAGATGACGAGGGCAATTTGACTTTGCTTTCTAGTTTGAGAATCGTGCAAGTTGCGTGCCGCCGCCGCACAAAATGGGAGGGACAATTAATCACTTTCAGCGTAGTTTGGATCTGATCCCGAAAATTGATCCATTCAGGGGATCGTTCAACGCGCCAGCGTAAAACATAGCTTTGCCAATACGGGGCGAAGAACTGGATGATGGCATCTGTTTTCACCGGGAAGGATCTGATTGTTGAAAGGCTATCTTGAACTTTTGCCACACACTCCAGTGGAGGTGCCCCATTTTGAGGCGCGAAACGCTCCACCGTAATATGGATGGGTCGCACGATCTCTCCCCCGAATTGTGCTTGCATGGCATGCTGCTCGCGGCGTAAGCGTTCCAGCTCCTCCCCAGACGGGACGAGCAGGAGAAAGATATCGCCGGGTTGGGCGGCACGCTGGGGTGAGGGCATAGGAAAATGACAATAGATAAAAAAACTTTCAAAGGATGGTGCTTATTCTACCAACCTATAGATGATCGAACAACCAAGAAATGATCTATGACAGGCTGTGAAAATCAGGATTTTGTGCTGAAGTTAGGTAACGAACCAGCACACGCACCGGGGACGAGATCATGACTGACGAAACCAAATACGATGTTTTCATTTCTTTCACCTCCGCGAACAAGGATTGGGTGCGGAAAACCTTTATCCCTGCGCTTGAAGCAGAAGGGTTGACTTGCTGCGATTACTACCGTGATTTTGAAGTCGGCGCGCCCATCGTCAAAGAGATGGAACGCGCGGTTTTAGAGAGCCGCAAAACCATCCTGGTGCTGAGTCCGGAATATCTCAAAAGTAAGTGGGTTGAATTTGAGAACCTGATGCTGCAAACCCTGGATGCTGCAAATCAAGAGCGCCGACTTTTACCAGTGGTTTATAAGCAGTGTGAAATCCCTTTGCGAATCAAGTATTTGAACTGCGTCAACTTAGACAACCCCGACGACATCAATATCGAGTGGCAGCGCTTATTCAAAGCGATTGGCTCACCCATTACAGAGAAAACAGCAACAAAGATCACCGCCACCCGCGCGGACTGGTGTTTCAAACACCCCTACGCCGCGCTGCCCAATTTCACCGGACGCGTAAAAGAACGCCAGATGCTCTCCGACTGGCTCAATGATGATGTCCATCCTTTGCTTGTGCTGCGCGCCTTGGGTGGATTTGGTAAATCTGCCCTCACCTGGCATTGGATCAATCACGATCTTGACCCTGCCGACTGGCCCAAGGTGGTCGGGTGGTCATTCTACGATGATCGAGATTTTGGCAACTTCTTGCGCGAAACGCTGGAATATCTCACCGGCCAACCGGCCAACTCTACCAGCACTCGCCAGGATGTCGAAGCCTTGCTCGATGAATTGGAAAAGCCTGGCATCTTGCTTGTGCTGGATGGCTTCGAGCGCGCCCTGCGGGCTTACAGCAGCATGAACGCCGCCTATCAAGAAGATAGTGAAGATGCACCCGAACATGCCTATGATCGGGATTGCGTTTCTCCATCGGCCGAATATTTCCTGACAGGCATCTCAACGCAGCCAGAAATCAAAAGCAAAGCCTTGCTGACTACGCGGCTATGCCCCAAGATTTTACTCGGGCATGGCGGTGCATTACTCGCAGGCTGCACCGAAAAAGAACTGACCGCGATGGATAAAGATGATGTAGCCTGAACGGCGAGCCGCGCCGCGCCGTCCCGTTGTCTGAAATGCAAATAGCTATTCGAGAAAAGCAGGGTGTCAAGGAAAGCATCGCCATCGGGCTGGGGAACGTGGCGGATGACCAACTCAAGATCGGCGCACTGGAATAGGCCGAGCGCAACCTGCGCCGCCGCATCGAACTGTGCCGCGAGATCGAGGCTGAATTTGACGAAGCCATTGCGCTTAGTGAACTTAGTAGAGTTTTATCTACTTCAGGAAAGTGGAAAGAGGCTGAACAGGAATCGCGTATAGCGATTAGCATATTTGAGAATCAGAATAATTCCCAATCTGGAGGTTATGCATGGGCAGATTATGCTTTGCACTATTTGCTATTAGCGCGCGATTATCCAGAATTCTGGTCCTGATACTTTGCAATCTGCAATTGTTTTTGCCACCCGCGCCCTGGAGCTGGCCGATGAAACTGTAAAACCCGGTTCGGGTTTTGTTTATCCTGTGCGTGATTATATTCGTGCCTATTGGTTGCTTGGAGCTGCTCATCGCGCCAATGGCGATTTGACGGAGGCTGAAAAACACCTGGGCGAAGCTCTGCGCCGCTGCCGGGCGATCAATATGGTGGATCATGAAGCCGATATTTTGCTCGAAGTTGCCAAACTACGCCACGCGCAAAGCGAGAGCGGCGAAGCATTGCGGCTAGTGCAGGAGGCCCTCACGATCACCGAGCGCAGCGGGTATGTCCTCCAGGGCGCCGATGTGCATTTGTTTTTGGCAGAGTTGGCGCTGGCGGGTTTAAAACTGCCGGGTGAAGAAGAGTTGAGCGATCAAGATGCTGCGAAACTGCACGCCGAAGCCGCGCTCAAGCTGGCCCACTGCGACGATGGCCCCCCCGCATTATTACAAGGTCGCTTACGAGGAAGCACAGCGTTTGTTGGAGCGATTGTAGTGGCATTGCGATCCCCGCAGGGGTGAAGCAATCCCCACAACCAATAAAAAGATTGCCACGACGTGCTGCACAGGTCTCGCACGGTGTCCCCTTTGGGGAATGACATTAACATAACAAAAAAGCCGCCCCGCCCTTCAGCGAAGCCGCTTTTTGTTATTCATGATTAACTGTCGTTGCGAGCGAATCATCGCATCCCTGGTTTCGATACGTCCGGCGTTGGTTGAGTGCTCGATAGCGCGTATCGAAACCCGACGGACACTCAACCAGTGGATGCTGCTTAAATACAATAAGACGAGTGTGTTTTACTCCTTCGGCGCGAAGTGCAAAATATCCAAAATTGAACCTTCGCGCTCTGGGGAGGGTTTGAAGACCGCTTCGACCACCATCCCGATTTCAACCGCCTCGGGTTCGACCTCACCCAGCCGGTGAACGAGGCCGCCATCGCCGAATTTCACGAAGGCGACCATTTCGGGGGTCTCGCGCGGAGAGCCGTCGAGATTTTCATAGAGTAAGGTGAAGGTGTGCAATTCGCCAATTGTACCGACATCGATCCATTCGTCGAGTTCGCTCAAGCAGCGTTCGCAGAACAAGGCTGCTGGCACGTAAGTCCGCTCGCATTTGGGGCAATGGGTTCCCAGAATCTTGCCCTCATCCTTGATCGCCCGAAAGAATTTCTCCCCGGCCAGACCATATGTGTAGCGGCTGGTGACGGGTAGGTTGCCCAACCAGGCCTGGGGGGCGTTTTTGTCACGTTCTAGTAGAGTCATCTCAGGCCTCCTCTTTGAAAGGTTTGAAATATAGAATATCGGTGATCGCGCCTTCTCGTTCTTCGGGTGGCTTCCAAACCGCCTGGACGCGCATCCCAATCTTGACATCTTGGGGATCAACTTCTCCCAACAGGTGCATGATGCCGCCCATAATCGGGCCACTCTCCAGCGTAGAGGTGCCGTCTAATTCGACCACAATTGGGATTTCAGGATCTTCGATCCGCTTTACATCCCAGGTCACGTAACAAAGCGAGAAGGTGTTGATGGTGCCGGTATCGGGCAGCTCGATGTACTCATCCATAGGGCTGAAACACCATTCACAAACGGTGCGGGGCGGGAGTACTATTTTGTTGCAGGTGTAGCAGGCTGATCCGAGGATAATGCCTTTCTTTAGCGCAGCCAGATACGAACCGATACCCACACCGGTATCCCAGGCGTACTCGGCTTTAAGTTCATCATGATTAAACAGAATCTTGCCCTCGGCGAAATCTTTTTCGCTCAGGGGTGTTCCGGGAAAATGTTTTATTTTTGCAGTCATTTTATCTTCTCCTATCGCCCCATAATTACGACGGTGCCGACCTGCATCAGATCTCCCCACGCCTGGGCTAATCCACGCTTAGGAGAGCCTGACACTTGACGATCACCGGCTTCACCGCGCAGCTGCCAGAACAATTCAGCAATTTTCATCAGACCTGCAGCGGCGATGGGGTTACCGACCCCCAGCAATCCACCTGAAGGGCAGACCGGCATATTGCCATCGGGAGCCGCTGTGCCGTCCAAATAAAGCTCCACAGCTTTGCCACGATCAGCGAGCTGCAGGCCTTCGAGATGGTGCAGCGCCTTGTAATCAAAGGGGTCATAAGGTTCAGCGATATGGATTTGTTTGCGCGGTTCAGTGATACCCGCCATTTCGTAGGCATCCCGGGCAGCATATTCCACATAACGGGGATAGGCCAGGTCGCGGTTGGTCCAGTGAGCGGTATCTACGTTCCAGCCCACGCCCTCGATCCAGACTGGTTTATCGGTCAGCCTTTTGGCCACATGCTCCGCGGCCAGTACGATAGCGACCGCACCGTCACTCACCGGGCTGACGTCAAAACGCTGAACCGGCCAGGCTAATGTTTCCGAATTGAGCACATCTTCAACGGTGATGTCCTTATCTCCCAACAACGCACAGGGATGATTGGCGGCATTGCGTTTGTGCTGCACAGCTACCTGAGCAATATCCTTTTTATCCAGCCCGTAGGTGGTCATATAGCGGTTCATTTCGATAGCGAAAATCCATAACAGGTTGGGTTTCAGCGGGCGTTCGGTGGTGTGGTCAAAAATCGTCAGAAAGGCGGCCTGGGCATGCGGATAAAACGAGGACATTTTCTCTTCGCAAATCACCAGCACCAGATCAAACAGACCGGATGCGACATGATACCAACCTTGGATGGGTGCAAAAACCCCCGTCCCACCGCCGACAAATGAGCGCATATAGGGTTTATTCCAAGCACCGGAGCCGTCGCTCAAATATTCGCCCTTCATATGAATACCGTCGAAAGCGTCAGGGGCGGTACCCATGCAGACGCCTTCGATATCATCCAGAGTCAGCTCGCAAGAGTCCAGCGCCATTTTGGTGGCCTGAAACGATAGTTCTTTAGGTGTTTCTTGGGCGCGGCGGACGAATTTGGTCATCCCTGCACCTACAACAGCAACTTTTCTCATTCCCATAATCTTAATCTCCTACGTTGCTGAAGATTGCGACAGCCCCACTGGTGGTGGGAACGCCTCTCCAGGATTGTGCCAAACCCACGTGAACATCGTCCAGTTGGCGGCTGCCAGCTTCTCCGCGAAGTTGGAGCACAACCTCGAGGGCACGTGCTAATCCGGTGGCATCCAATAGGTGGCCCCAACCCAGGGAGCCTCCGGAGACATTCACGGGTAAATCGCCATAGGGTGTGGTAAATCCATCCGCAGTGAGATCACCTGCCTCCCCAGGCCGGCAGAACCGAAGCTCTTCCAAAGCTTGGAGTTCTTTGTAGGCGTAGATATCGTCGATTTCAGCAAAATCCACAATCTGCAAGGGATTTTCGATCCCCGCCTGATTGTAGGCCATGCGGGCGGCCCGTCCCAAATATTCAGCGCTGCCCCATTCCCGGCTTTCTAAAGAAGCGGAACCATTTACCCAACCGATGCCCTCAATCCACACAGGTTGATCTGTCAGATTGCGGGCAGCATTCTCGGATGCCAGCACCATTACGATGGCGCCATCCGCATGTTGAGTTGTTTCGCGCTTACCCAAGGGCCAGGAGAGTGGTGGACCGTGCAAGACGTCATCGATGGATAGATCAGCACCAAAAGAAGCTGACGGATTCTTCAACGCATTGCGGCGATTCTTGACCACGACGGCGGCACATTCTTCTCGAGTGTTACCCGATTCGTGTAAATAGCGGTTCATTTCCATACCAGCTATAAAATGCGAGTTGAAGCGCAGCGGGCGGTTGAGTACCGGGTCTTGGGCATACCTTGTGACCTCGTCATGGGTCAGCAAGTTAGAGGCTTTACTGTGTGCTTCGACCGCGACAATATCGCATTGCCCGGTACGCACCAGCATGTAGCCGGTTGCCAAACCGTGAAGCCCATCACCGCAGATGGTTTGAACAGGTTTGAGCGCGGCTCCAATCTGGTCGGGAACATATTCATCAAAGATGCTGGTGCCCTCGTGAAAATCTTCAGCCACGGTAACAAAACTCTCGATGTCGCGACGGGGATCTACACCAGCATCGGTATAGGCCCGGACAGCTGCAGCATACATGAGTTCTTTGTAGGAGACATCTGGTGAGGCCGGTGTGAAACCGGTCCAACCCAGGCCTACAATTGCGACTCGTTCATTCATAGATTCCTCCTTATATCGTGAGATTGAATGAATTGGTTAATTTGCCACGTAAGAAAAATATCCCAGCACCGTCGTGTTGGGATATGAGCTTAGAATTTATGGAAATTTACGAGGTTAGGTACGAGTGAAATTCGTAGGGGAGGTTCGAGGACTAAAAATTTCCTTGTGCGGAAAAGAGAAAATTTCATAGTGGTTTTCGATAGATAAACTATTTGTAACAGATTGTAGGGTAGCTGAGTAGTTACTTATCTTTTACAATTATCAAGGATGTTTGATGCGATTATAGCATGTTTCGAATTGCAAAAAAAAAGACCCAGTGAATTTTACTGGGTCAAGATTTTTTATTATTGTGCTTCTAGTTCTCTTTTATCACGCCTGCCTTGGGCGATGAAGGCCAGGCCAATCCCCAAGAAATAGAGCACAATCATTGGCCCCATTACCAAGGCCATATTGATGGGATCAATGGTTGGCGTAATCATGGCTGAGACAATCGCGATCACGACGATAGCAATCCTCCAATGTCTCAAGAGGTCTTCAGCTCGAACTATCCCCATGCCGGCCAGCGCAAAAACGATCAGCGGAAATTGAAAAGCCATACCAATCCAAAATACTAAACTGGTAACAAAGTTGATATAGGATGCTGGCCGGATGGCAGTCGGAATATCCATGAAAGTGAGCAGAAAAGGCAATGCAGTGGGCATCATCACAAAGTAGGCAAACGCCATTCCCCCAACAAAGAAAAGGAAGGCAACTGGAATGGTGATCAGGCCGGTTACACGAGCGCGAGCTTTCAAACCAGGTGCAATAAAGAGGTATAGTTCAAAAATAATATAAGGTAGAGCTAATGCAAAGCCACCCAATAAAGCGATCCGTACAACCACTCCGATAGATTCAGTTACCTCGATTGCTTGAAGCGCTTCGATACCTCCGACGGGTTCTGTGATAAAAGCCAACAAATCACGCATGAAAAAGGCCATGATAGATGTTGTAATTACCATGAAAAGCGCAGCTCGGAAGAGATGTTTTCTCAGGTCGTTTAAATGTTCAAATAAAGCATAGCCAAATTCTTTGGGATCATCAATCGCGATCCCAATAGTTTCGGTGATTGGTTTGTCTTCCGGCTCCTCGGTAAAAACTTTGCCAATTGCGCCAAATACGCTTTTTATCCAGTCACCAATACGTTTTATGATCCAAAGCACGAATTGAAAAGGTGCCGTAATAACCCACCAAATTGTTTTGAAGAATTTTCGCATAGTTTAGTTGTTGTCTTCGATGGTTTGGGAAAAGGGGGATCCTGATGGAGGGACAGGTGGAGCTTCTGGTTCACCATCAATTTCTGGTGGATCGGATTCTTCTAAAGTTGCTGTTCCCTCAGGGTTTGGCGGATTATCTGGTAATTTGATTGGAGGTGTCGTCCAGGGAGAAATCTGATTCTCTAGATCCTTGGTTGCATTTTCTAAATCTGATATCCCCGATAGTTGGCGGAGGTCTTCTTCCTCAATGCCAGCTTCACGCATTAATGTGGTGGGCAGATCGCTCATCCCTTTTCTGGCTTGTTGGAAAGCCTTCCAGCCATCGGAGGTAACCACTTTGCGCATAAAACTGCCCAGAGATTTTCCTGCTCTAACGATATCGTTTGGGCCAAAGATAACTAATGCAATGATGAGTATAAAGAAAAGTTCGAGGGGGCCAATGCCAAGAAAGTCCATAAATTATTCTTTGGAGATGCGTGCTTGAAATTTTTGCCGGATTTCGTTTTCTCGGACGGCTAAACTACCTAACACCCCATTGATAAATCGGGGACTGCTATCCGAACCATAAGTTTTTGCCAGTTCAACAGCTTCATTAATCGCAACTTTGATAGGGGTTTTGCCCATAACAGCAAATTCCCATAGCGCAATGCGAATGATATTTCGATCAACAATCGCAACTTGTTCCAGAGGCCATTCGGGTGCATGTTCGGCAATAAAAGAATCAAGTTCATCTCTCATCGGCCACACGCCGCGCACAATGCTCTCAGAAAATTCAGCTAAGCGATCTTCAAGAGACGCGTCCTCCAGGCGATGCTCAAGTGTAGTGCCTATCGGATGTCCTACGAGATCAGTTTCGTAAAGTGCCTGCAGAGCAATACTCCTCGCTCTGGTGCGGGGTTTCATCTAGCGTTAAGCCTCCGCTTCCGTCTCCAAAGGGTATTGGATATTTTCGATATGAATATTAACCCGTCCTACCTCCATCCCAACCATTTCTGAGATGGCACGCGTTACTTCCTTTTGGATATTGCGACTGACATCGCGTACATTTTTACCGTTTTCTAAGATTACAAAAATATCGGCGAACACCCGATTATCTTCAATCTCGATACGGATTCCATCCGCCTGACTTCGTTTTGGGATCCAATGAACCCCACCAGGCACAGTTGCCATTTTGTTGACCCCGGGAATTCCAAGTGTGGTCAACTTTGCGATGGTCAAGAGCACATTAGGGGCAATGGTTGTTTTTCCAGGTGGACGGGTTTCTTTTGTTGTTTGTTCTTCCATAAGATCTCCAAACTTGAAATTTTAAAGTGATCGCGGTGATTGCGATGAAACGTTACATCATTACCATACCGCCATCAACACCTAAAATTTGTCCGGTTATATAAGATGCTTCATCTGAGGCCAGGAAAGCAACCGCGTTGGCAACTTCTTCAGGTGTACCCATACGGCCCATCGGTGTTGCTGATATGATTGAGTCTTTTAACTCATCTGGCAAATCATTGGTTAGAACAGTCGGGATAAAGCCTGGTGCAACCGCATTTACATTGATGCCACGAGAGGCCGCTTCTCGTGCTAAAGCTTTTGTAAGACCGATGATCCCTGCCTTAGATGCTGAATAATTGGTTTGTCCTGCCTGGCCGGCCTGCCCGGAAACCGAAGAAACATTGACAATGCGGCCATAGCGTTTCTTCATCATCGGACGAATGACAGCTTTCGAGCAGTTCCAGGCACCTTTGAGATTGATATTGATTACATCATCCCAATCCGATTCCTTCATACGCATTAATAAATCATCGCGGGTAATGCCAGCGTTATTCACTAAAATATCCACTTTGCCAAATTCATCGACCACTGTTTTGGCCATTGCCTGTACCATCTCTAAGCTGGCAACATTGACTTCAACGGCAACCACTTTGCACCCGCTTTGTTCGGCGATTTCACGAGCGGTGGTTTGAGCAACCTCCAATTGGATATCTGCAATGGCAAGACTGGCGCCCCGAGCAGCGAGTAATTCTGCAACTGCACGTCCGATGCCGCGAGATCCACCAGTAATAATGGCGACGCGCCCTTCAAAAGGTTTGTAAGTGTTCGACATAGTAAAAATATCTCCTTTGGCTTAAATGTTTTGTGGTTTGATTTTATAATCTACTGATAAGTTCAACCACACACCTGCCCTGGCGGGCGGTGCCAGGGAAATCTGGATGACTGCTGAATGTTTTTTTTCTTTATTTTTACTTGCTTTCCAGCATTCACTTAAGCGGCCTAATTATACCGCAACGGTTTAATTGAGTGAGATTTAGATGTTCAGGTTTTCAAAATCTTCTGGTTTTCCAATTGAAATTCGGTTTGTTTTCCGATCAATTCGTTTGACCAGACCACAGAGTACCTCGCCATTTCCAATTTCGACAAAGGAATCAACCCCACGCAAACGCAGAAATTCAATTGTCTCAGTCCACCGTACACGGGATCTAAGTTGAGCTCGTAAATCCGCTCGAATTTGATCAGCTGTAGTCAGTGGCTGCGCAGTCACATTGCCGATGATCGGGATTGCCGGGTCTTGAATTGGCGCAGCATTCACAGCCTCGTTGAAATCTGACTGAGCGTGAGCCATCAAAGGGGAATGTGCCGCAATACTGATTGGTAGAGGCACAACTCTTTTCGCTCCATTTTCATTGGCTGTGGCCATCGCCCGATCAAGGGCACCCTTGTTCCCAGAAATAACGACTTGACCTGGGCAGTTGTCATTCGCGACCTGAACGATTTCTGTTTCTGTGGACGCCTGGGTACAAATCTCGTCCAAAGTTGGGATGTCTAATCCTAGAATCGCCGCCATGCCTCCTGGGGCAATCCCATCGGCATGTTTCATTAACTCTCCACGGCGGCGTGCCAATATCAAAGCGTCTTGGAAGGGCAAGACTTCTGCCGCAACCAGGGCACTGAGCTCTCCCATGGAATGTCCGGCAACATAGGAAGGTTTAAATCCTGGAAATTTTTCTTGGAAAACTCGTAAGGTGGCAACCGAATGCACCATCAAAGCTGGTTGCGTATTGATCGTGTCGTTTAACTCCTCAACGGGACCTTCCCAGGATAATTTTGAAAGACCGAAACCCAGGATTTCGTCTGCTTCTTGGAATATATCTTTGGCAGTTTGAAATTGCTGAAACAATTCCTGACCCATTCCCATAGTTTGGGAGCCCTGACCTGGGAAAAGGAATGCGGTTGATTTCGATTCCATATGGATTTAACTCCTTCTCTTTATAATTATGGGCCTCGCTGCACGCTTGTCCCGGAAGGTGGTGACGCCGCGAACCGGGAACCTTTACGAGTAACGCAGTACGATATAACGGAAAAAGGGTTCAAATTCTCGGTTTCTGCACCCGCGGTTTGCTCGGGAACCCGATGTTCTCAGCCTTTAGCTTGGTGTCTGCAGGCTTGCTAGCATAAGCGACCTAAGCCATATTCTGTCCTTCTCCGTATAAATCACCGGGCAGGCTGACCCGTTGTGGCAAGATCACAGTTTTGCGATTTGGGGATTGATATAAAATGTATCGGTTTGATCGAAAAAAACAAAATGTTGTAAAATTATTTTAGCATTTTACAACATTTGCTTAAACACAAAAGGGTCGTGATAGTCACGACCCTTTTGTAAATTACTCTTCAACTTCGAAAACTTCGCGGCCTTTGTAGTGCCCACAATCCGGGCAAGCCCGGTGGGGCAATCGCATCTCACCGCAGTTCGAGCACTGCACCATATTACTGGCTTTCAGTGAATCATGGGTGCGGCGCTTATCACGGCGAGTTCGAGACTGTTTCTGTTTTGGCAGTGGGGGCATAGCTTACTCCTGCATTTTAAATACTAATTATTCATAATAATACCTGCCCTTTGGGCAGGCGGACTGATTATACGGATAGGCAGGCGGACTGTCAAGGTGCGGTCAAGAAGATTTTTATCGAAATCGACCCCGGTATTCTACCAACCGAGGTAACGGTCAATTGCTGCGGCTGCTTTGCGTCCTGCAACCATTGCAGTAACCACAAGGTGTGGGCCCGTAACCGCATCCCCGCCAGTGAAAACACCCTTTCGATTGGTTTCACCAGTATGTAGATTGGCCCTCAATAATCCACTGCGGCGTGTTTCTACCCCTGGGGTTGTGTTACCAATAATTGGATCAGGTTTGTATCCCAGGGCTAATATAACAGTGTCCGCATCCATGATGAATTCCGACCCTTCGATAATCTTAAATCGCCGTCTACCAGTTTCATCCAGCTCACCTAATTCTGTGCGTACACATTCAATTTGTGCCAAATGCCCATCTGCCCCAGCGATAAAACGAACAGGCTGTGTGAGAAAGTGGTAAATCGCACCTTCATCTTCGGTCATTTGCCGATCTTTACAGCCACCTGGCATTTCATGTTCGCTGCGGCGGTACAGGCAAATCACCTCTTTCGCCCCTAACCGTAATGCCGTCCGCAAACAATCCGATGAAGTGTCTCCACCGCCGATGACCACTATCTTTTCCCCAATTTCTGGACGCTGGCACATTTCATGGGGGAGTAGATCCATATCTACATTCGAGCGCACCAAAAAATCGGTGGCCATATAAATTCCGGGCAAATTAATTCCCGGGGCTTCGATCTTTGCATCAACCGTGGTTCCCACACCTAAAAAGATAGCATCATAACCCCCGGAGAATAGTTTATCTACGGTTATTTGAGGACCTATATATGTATGACCAACAAAAGTAACCCCAGCCCGTAATAAATCATCCCAAATATCGAAAACTACTCGCTTAGGCAGTTTAAAATTAGGAATCCCGTAGGTGAGTAAACCACCAGGAGCGGGCCAGGCATCAAATATTGTTACCCAGTGACCATGGCGAACCAATTGTTCTGCGCATGCCAATCCGGCTGGTCCTGCCCCAATGATGGCTACCTTCTTGCCTGTGAACTCACCTACAGGAATGGTTACCCCTTGTTTTCGCCTTTCGTAATGTGTCGCAAAGGCTTCTAATGCACCCGTTGGAACGGGTAAGTTCCCTTTTTTGCCGCGCACACAAGCCGATTCGCATAGTCGCTCTTGCGGACAAATGCGGCCGCAAACTTCGGGCAAAGAGCTGGTTTTACGGTAAATGGCGGCGGCCTCCAAGAATTGACCATTTTCGATAAGCCATACTGCGAAAGAGATATCGTTTTTTCCTGGGCAAGCTTTGTGACAAGGTGCAGGATCGGGGCAATGGATACAACGCGAAGCTTCATGTTTGGCCCACTCCTCATCCAGCCTGATTATGGCTTCGTCAAAATCCATCACCCGTTCTGCAGCTGGTCGCAACGGTAAACCACGCGAAATCGATATTCATCCGCGCTTTCCGATCCACCATAGAAAAATCTCGGGGAAGTGCACCGTACATGGCTCTCTCCTCAGCAACTTACTGGCCGCGGCGAAATATATTGATTGTGTATTTAATCACAAGGATAATTTAAGTATAGCAGAAGTTGACCGCGGAATCAACTATGGCGGTTTCTTCATAACTTCGAACAGCCATGTACCGTTTGCTTGATAGCGGACTTCAAACAATCTGCTATCAGAAAGAGCCATTGGTGAAATCTCGCCGCCTTGAACCCCGTTAAAAACGTAATTAATATTCTGCTCCTGTAATATTTCCCACAAAGCCTCAGCGTCATTTCCGTTGGCAATTACCTGCTCGATAATTTGATTGATACGTGTAATTTCGGGTGCTGTACCCAAACCATAGAGAACGGGTGGGGGCATGGTTAGATGTTCGGAGAGCGGCGAAATCCAGTAACCCCCATCATTGCCCATGTAAAGACCATAACCCCAAACGGTGGGATTGATCAGTATTGTGTCGCCAGTGGGGATATTCTCCTCGATCCAGTCGATCGCTGGAAAATCCGCTTCGCGAGCGAGAAACGTGATTGGATTGAGGGTGGGTAGCAGACGCTGCGCTCCGAAGATTGCTGCCGCGAATCCAAGAGCGACAAATCCGGTTTTTGGGATCACCTGCCAGCGCACAGGGATAATTTTATTGAGCAAGTCTAATATTGCGCCCACAGCAAATCCACCTAGCACAGCAATTGGCATAAACAAGGTAATATCCACTGAAACGGGATTAACAAAACCGGACCCTGGTAACCTAAAAATTCCCATATTGGCGAGGAGATAAATTATCCCAGCCCACATTAGGATTGTTAGGGTAAAACGTTTTCGTAAGATAAAGCCCAAGAGTAAGCCGATTCCAGCAAGAATTAGTGCGGTTTCTCCCAGGGCTGGCGTTAGAAAGTTCCAGGGAATGGGGCTAAAGTTGACCTTTCCTCCAGTCCAGGCAATTCCTTTGGGCAGCAGCAAGTTTTCGATAGCGCCAGGCAGCCAGGGGAGGAGGAGCATCGAACTGACCGCGGCTAATAGTATCAGCTTTCCAACGAATTTGAACCACTCACGTGGATTCATTTGGGCAAGCAGATAAGCGAAGATCAACGCTCCCAAAAATGCCGTCACCCGATAGTGAACTAAAAATAAACCCGCCACCAAAATTGTGCCTAATGCCCAAAGCGATCTATGTTGTCTGAACGAAAAATTCTTCGTATTTGAAATTTGCACGAAAAATGTAAAAGCTGCAGGCAGTATCAATAAACCAGCCAGTTGCGTATAGCGACCCCAGCTGACATAATAAGCTGGCATCAGCGTGAATAAGCCTGAAATTAAAGCAGCTGATAATGCCGCCGCCCGATTTTTTGTGAGCGTTTTTGCTAACAAATAAATCGGAAATATGATCAAAGCATTCAGAACTTGACCAAAGATCAACATGCTCTCATGGATTTCTAGATCAGTGAGCCAGGTAAAGGCTGCCAATGCACTGTGGAAACCAAAATGATAATAGTCTGTCTCAGGTGGTAAGTAGGGAACGTATGTTTCGGGTAGGCCGCCGCTTTCAAGCATAAGGCGTGTGATCAATCCATGATGGATGGAATCGACCCAGGGCGGTGCGGCCAGATCACGCACCATAGCAAAGCGAGTGAATAAAGTAAGAGCAAAGATTGCAGCAAGGATGAGAGATACCGGATTTCGCAATTTGACAGTCAGTGGTTGGTATTCTGTCTTTTTGAAGACTTTCCAGATGGAGAGGGCAATTAGTAAACCAGCCCCGAACCATATCGAGATTGATCCCCAACGCAGACCAACCAGCGAAGTCCATAACATCAGCATTGGGATAATCGTAAGACTCAGCCCTAGTGAGATGGCGACACGCTCTCCCCAATCGAACTGTTCTTTGAGATGGGAGAAATCCAAAAAAAGCCAGCCGGGGAGAATGAGCACAATCCATAAGGGCAAAATCAAAAACCAATTATCCAGCAGCCCCCACAAATCCTCTAAGGCTGACGCCAAATAATACTTGTAAGTGGTCCGGAATGCCAAATCAGCATCAATGGTTTGATCATCGATCGTCGCCATACCACTCACATAATTATCTTCATTTCGCCCCAAAAGATGAACATCCCCTGAAGTACTACTACTTAAACGCAAGTAATAAGATTGGTTGGACGGATCTGACAGTGGTGGGATCGCGATCTGGGTTTTGCCGTCTTGAGCGCTAATATTGCCAGAAAACACGGGGGAAGAATCTCCAATATTATGAAATAATTCTACCGTGATTGGTACACCTGGATGGTCAGTTTGCAACCAAAGAACAATTCCGCTGAGATGCCCACGGCGTGCGAAGAAAGTTTGCCCCACGGTGTGATTTTGGGTGATTGCAGCGACTTGATCTTTATTAAATTCTTGAGCAGATTCGGGGTCTGGGAGGTTTACGCAGCTGGTTAGAAGTAAGCCTACAAGTGACAAGAAAAATGAAAATAGCAGCTTTCTTGTCACTTTAGGATTTCCTCGAAATATCAGTAAAGGGTAGGTTGAGCATTCGCTCGAACGTATCGAAACCAGCGCAGGGTCCTGAAATGTCACCGAGTTTACTCGACCCGCATTACTAATTTCGGATAGATTCTTACCGCTTAAAAGCCTAAGAAACTTACTCGCCCACATTAGCTCGTAAATAAGCCTCGATAAACCCATCTAAATCGCCATCAAGGACTGCCTGCGTATTGCCAGTTTCAAAATCTGTGCGGTGGTCTTTAACCATTTGATAAGGGTGCAGCACATAGGAACGGATCTGGCTGCCCCACTCGGCCTTAGTGTACTCACCACGGAGATCGGCTAATTTTTCAGCTTGCTCCAGTTCTTTGATTTCCAAGAGACGGGCTTTGAGGACTTTCATGGCATTTTCTCGGTTTTGGGTTTGAGAGCGCTCGTTCTGACAGGAGGCGATGATGCCCGTAGGGATGTGGGTGATGCGTACCGCGGTATCGTTTTTCTGCACGTTTTGACCACCAGCCCCACCAGACTTGAAAGTGTCGATTTTGAGATCATTGGGACTGATATCGATTTCGATATCATCTTCTACTTGCGGTAGCACTTCAATCATGGCAAATGATGTATGTCGGCGATTGTTCGAATCGAATGGTGAGAGACGTACTAAACGATGCACTCCTTTCTCGGAGCGCAGGTATCCGTAAGCATAGCGGCCGCTGACAGCCACTGTCAGGCTCTTGAATTCCAGCCTCTTCACCGGGTGTGCTGTCAATGATATTAATCTCGTAATTATGCTGCTCCATCCAGCGCAGGTACATGCGCTGCAGCATTTCTGCCCAATCTTGGGAATCAGTGCCACCAGCCCCAGCATGGATGGCAAAGATGGCATTGCCGCGATCGTACTCGCCAGAGAGCATGGCGTTGAATTCGCGCCGGTCCACTTCTTTTTCAATTGCAGCGGTTTCCGCTTCCAACTCAACACGGAACTCTTCATCCCCCATTTCAGCCAATTCAAGGGTATCCGCGGTGCTTTTTATAAGCTTGTTCCAGCCCTCGATGCGGTCGTTCAGCCGGGCAAGCCGCTTCATCACTTTTTGGGCATTTTCGGGATTATCCCAAAGGCTGTGGTCCTCCGATTGTTTTTGAAGACTTGTTTGTTCTTTTTTTAGCCCGGCAAAGTCAAAGCCGCACCAGTAGGTTTTGGATTTTTGCCTCGCTGTCCTGCAGGCGGTCGATCAAATCTTGCATGTTGTCTCCAGTTTCAGTTGGCGGTGGTGGCGTGAAAGAGGGTCACACCGACAGAAACCGCTAAATTAAGTGAATCGATGGCTGAGCTTTGTGGAATGCTAATGCTCGTGCCGTAATGTTGAAAATCTGAGGGTAGACCGGAATTTTCAGGTCCGAAGATCAACCCAAAGGGTGGTTTGAAACGCGCTTTTGGGAGCGGGACCTCACCATCGGTCATTAGCAGATAAAAATTTCTGGGATGGGATTTCTGGTAACTCTCAAAATCCACGAATTGAGAAAACCTTATTTGAAACACAGCACCCATCGAGGCCCTTGTAACATCAGGATGAAAAATATCAGCAGCTGGTTCGATGATGCCCAAATTTTGAAAACTAAATCCGAGCATTGTACGGATGATCGTTCCCAGGTTGCCCATCCCGCTCGGATTGACCAGGATAACATGATTGGCAGATGCGTCAAGCCCAGGTTCAAATTTTTTGTAAACGCCAATCGCGTAATCGTTTTCACGCGCCCCGATGCGCGAGAACCTCTTTTCCTGAAATTCAAAAGGAATCGCTTTCTTTTGACAAATCTCTTGAATTTTGGTGATCCCGCGGTTTTCTGCTCCCTTAGGATGGGCCACGATCTCAATTGCATCTTGGGGTCTGTGAGTCAGCATTTCTAAAGTTGGGTAGACACCAAAGGAGTAACTGTGTTCGAAATCTTTTTTGTACCGTTTTAGTCGAATGCTCATTTTTTAAAAAACAGGACACAGGAAATGCGCAATCGATGGGCTTCGTTTCGCCTGTTTCCGCACTTGCCCGCGCCCATAGTTATATCAACCAAAATCTGCTAAAATACCTTCGATAAATGCGTCCGGATTGAAGGGTTCTAAGTCTTCCGCAGCTTCACCGAGACCGGCATAAAGGATCGGGAGCCCTAATTCTTTTTGGATCGCAAAAACCATGCCACCACGCGCCGAGGAATCCAACTTCGCCAAAATAATCCCGGTCACTTGGACGGCCTCTTTGAACGCTTTCGCTTGATGCAGAGCATTTTGACCAGTGTTGGCATCCATTACCAACCAAACCGCATGGGGAGAACCGGGCAGGGCTTTACCAGTCACGCGGTAAACCTTCTTGAGTTCTTCCATCAGATTGAACCGGGTGTGCAAGCGCCCGGCAGTGTCGATCATAATGATGTCTGTTTTCCGGGCTACACCCGCTTGTACTGTGTCGTAAGCAACCGCTCCGGGATCACCATCCTGCTGCCCGGCAATCACCGGTATATCGAGGCGCTGGCCCCAAATTTGGAGCTGCTCTGTGGCTGCCGCCCGGAAGGTATCTGCCGCACCGAAGATAACGCGTTTCCCAGACTGTTGATAGCGCTGGCCGAGTTTGGCCATATTCGTGGTCTTTCCCGATCCATTGACACCCACGACTAAGACCACACTTGGTGATTCGATAAAGTCAATTTCAGGAGGTACATCCAGTCGGGCGCGCAGTTCTTCGTGCATGACATCCCGCAATTGATCAGCAGTCACGAGACCTTCAGTTTCAACACGCCTTTTTAGGGAGGCGATCACCTCTTCAGTGGTCTCGATCCCCATATCGGATTGGATAAACATTGCTTCCAGATCATCCCAGGTTTCCTCATCGATTTCGGCCACTCCCAAAAGCTGCGAGATACGACCAAAGGTTGATTTGCGTGTGCGGCTCAAACCCTGTTTCCACTTGTTGAATACGTTTTCGTTTTGTTCGCTCATAGCGGGGTGATTATAACTCAAGACACCTATTTGAGAATCGCTTTCAATCTTTCAATTGAAAGATTACCACCACTCATTACAAGTACCACTTTTTTACCAGCCAGGCGGTTTTTCAATTGCAGAGCACCCGCTAATGGAGCGGCACCCGCTCCTTCTGCAAGGTTGTGTGTATGCTCCAACAATGTAACGATGGCTTGCTTTATCACCTTGTCATCAACCAAAAGGAAATCATCCAGGTAACGCCCCATAATTCGTTGTGTATTCTCGAAGGGCACACGGGTAGCGATCCCTTCAGCGAAAGTTTCCATTTTGGCTGTTATTAGTTTTCCAGATTTCCAGCTTTTTTGCATGGCAGGTGCTTGGGCTGATTGCACGCCGATTACTTTGATATTGGGATTGATCGATTTTGCAACGATACAGGTTCCGCAAACCCCGCTGCCAGCGCCAACTGGAACAATGATCTTATCTGCGTCAGGCAGGTCCTCCAAAATTTCTAGAGCATAAGTACCTACACCCTGGATCAGGGGTCCATCTGTTGGCCCGACGAAGGTCCCATTGCGTTCAGTTGCAACTTCCATGATCCATTCCCTGGCTGTGTCGAAGTCATCTCCGTGAAAGATAACTTCTGCACCTAACGCCCTCATAGAAGCTACTTTACCTGGATTCGCACCCTCGGGGACGGCAATTGTAGCCTGAATTCCGTGAGCCTGCGCTGCAAAGGCGATGCTCTGCCCATGATTTCCGGTTGACGCGGTAAACAACCCTCCCTCGCGTTGTTTAGAATTAAGGCCAGCAGCCATCACTAATCCGCCGCGCACCTTGAAGGCTCCGACGGGTTGATGGTTTTCATGTTTGATGTAAATCTGGGCACCGATTAAAGCACTCAAGGTGGGGTAGTGATATAACGGAGTTGGTTTCAAGTGTTGATAAACAATTTTTCTGGCTGTGATTATGTCCTTGAGAGTCGGAATTAAAACCATGTTATCTCCTTGGTTAAAGTGATATATACCTCAATTCTACTCTTAATTGAGCGCGAGCACATGTAAACTTGCAACTTACCCCAATGGCCTTTATAATCTCCGCATGTCTGAACCCAAACTTTCCCATCTTGATGATAGCGGCCAGGCTCGAATGGTAGATGTGGGCCATAAGCCCGTTACGGAGCGAGTTGCCGTGGCCAAGGGCCAAGTTCGTATGCAAGAGAAGACCCTCTTGCTCATCCAAGAAGGAGCACTAAAAAAAGGAGATGTGCTCAGTGTAGCCCAATTGGCCGGTGTTATGGCCGCGAAACGGACCGCTGATCTGATTCCACTTTGCCACCCTTTAGCACTTAATCAAGTTTTGGTAGATATAGTTCCAAGTCCAGCTCTCCCAGGTGTGGAGATTACAGCAACCGTGCGCACAAACGGAAAAACAGGTGTTGAAATGGAAGCCCTTACCGCCGTCAGTGTGGCTGCTCTTACAGTCTATGATATGGCGAAAGCAGTTGAAAAATCGATGCGAATTGAAAATATCCGCGTGGTTGAAAAGCGCGGCGGGCAGAGTGGTGATGTTATCAATGAATAAACTATGAAGATAAATCTATTGTTTTTTGCGACCCTAAGAACTCTAACGGGACTAAAATCTTCGGAATTGGAGCTACCTCCTGAGAGCCGGGTCTCGGACTTGAAACTCATGGTTGCAGAGCGTTTCCCGCAGGTTGCTCCCGCCCTTGTGGATACGGTTCTGGTTTCTATAAATCGCGAATACGCTGACGATGAGCAAATCATCCCCGAGGGTGCTGAAGTTGCCCTCTTTCCACCCGTTAGTGGAGGGTAATCAAAGATGACAGAAAATGGTCCGACTATTTTTTCTATCACCAAAGAAGAACTTGATTTGGATGGCCTGCTGGCTCAGATCACTCTCCCTTCCACTGGAGCAGCTTGTTTCTTCACCGGGATGGTGCGGGGCGAAACGAACAAAAAGGGCTCGCCGTCTCAAACAGATTACCTGGAGTATGAAGCCTATACCCCCATGGCGGAAGAAAAAATGCGACAGGTCGCGGCTGAAATCCGTGAGCGCTGGCCTACTGTTGAAGGAATTGTCATTGTCCAGCGTGTGGGACGCCTCTATCCAATGACCCCCACTGTCCTCATTGCTTGCTCAGCACCGCATAGAGATACTGGTGTTTTCGAAGCCGCTCGTTACGGTATTGACCGTTTGAAAGAAATAGTTCCGATTTGGAAGAAGGAAGTCAGCCCTAAGGGACAGGAGTGGGTTGAAGGGGAGTATGTGCCTAAGCCGGGGGAATAGTAGATCCGAGACCGGTTTATTATTACTTCTAATATAGGGGGATTTATGCAAGGATAGATCGCGGCTGTCGATGAATAAAAGGTATTCCACGGCGCAACGAGTTAGCCCATCAGGGGTTATTTTTAGAGCTGGTCTCTGCTCTCGTTTGGGATGTGCTAAATCAGGTTATTGAGCGGGATCCAAAACCCTTTGTAGTCATCCTAACACGGTTGGGATAGAAGCAATTTTGTAAAAATATGAGTTTGATCTTCCTAAGATAATTTTTTAGATTCTCTCGGAGGTTTTATGACTGAACGCATCGTAATCACTGGGACGGGGGCAATCACCCCATTGGGATTGAGCGTTGATGAAAGCTGGCAAAATGCCGTCAACGGTGTTTCTGGCTTGGGACCGATTACGCTTTTTGATCCCACCGACTTTTTGGTGCAAGTTGCTTGTGAGGTTAAAGGTTTTGTTCCAGACGAATTTATTCCCGCTCGTGAGGCTCGCCGTATGGATCGCTATGAACAAATGGCCTTAGCTGCTGCCGATGAAGCCCTCGCCCAAAGCGGAATAGAAATCACAGAAGAAAACGCGCCCCGCATCGGGGTGATCGTTTCATCAGCAATCGGGGGTATCCGTTCTTTCGAGGAGGGTGTAAAAGTTGTTGGAGAAAAAGGCCCGCGCCGCGTCAATCCTTTCTTGATTCCCATGCTCATGCCGAATGGTGCCGCAGGGTTAATTGGTATTGCGCATGGATTGAAAGGTCCTGCATTTTCGGTAGCGTCAGCTTGTGCTTCTGGCATTGACACCCTCGGGATGGCCTGGATGATGCTCAAAACAGGGTTGATCGATATAGCCATTACCGGAGCCAGCGAATCAACCATCACCCCGACAGCCGTTGCCGCTTTTGACCGACTAGGTGCCATGACACGCCGGGCCGAAAATGTACCCCAGCCTTTTGATGCTGATCGGGATGGCCTTGTAATGGGAGAGGGAGCAGCCGTATTGGTTTTAGAACGTGAAAATCAAGCCCATGAAAGGGGTGCGGAAATTTTGGCAGAGATGGCCGGCTATGCCGCCACAGCTGATGCATTCCATATCACCGCTCCAGCGGAGGATGGTTCGGGTGGCTCCCGGGCAATGAAACAAGCTCTGGACCTCGCAAAGGTTAACTTAGATGATGTAAATTATATTAATGCCCATGGTACATCTACACCTTTAAATGATGTGTCTGAAACCTTAGCCATCAAAGCCGCATTTGGTGATTCAGCTTATAGAATTCCGGTATCATCTACCAAATCGATGACCGGGCATATGATGGGAGCAACTGGTGCCTTAGAAGCAATTTTTTGTGCTCGAGCAGTTCAAGAGAATTTACTCCCACCAACCATAAATTATCACACCCCTGATCCTGATTGTGATCTAGATTATGTGCCTAATGAAGGGCGCCAGGCAAGTGTTGAGGTTGCCATAAGCAACGCCTTCGGATTTGGGGGACACAACGCAGTCTTGGTGGTGAAAAAGTATCTCGGTTAGGTAGGCAATAAACAATTTACTAAGAAATCCGATCTCTTTTTCAATGTGGATATCGGATTTCTTTTTTTTATGGAAATCCAAGGTTTCCAAATCGCTTGTTTAACTGTATACTCTACCTACCATATATGCATTGAACTTGTGGACCGCGAGCCACCCGGCAGTTTTTTTTGTGGGGTGGTTCACGGGCCCTGAGTTCCAAGGAGGTTTCAATGGAACCCACTCAGGGAGAACGTCTAGAGGAGACTCCCCAAAAACTGGCCGAGCGCCTGGAACTGGAATTTTCTGATTACTTGTTATTAAGCCGCGCCCTCACACATCGTTCTTACCTCAATGAACACCCCGAAGCTTTGGAAGATAATGAAAGGCTAGAGTTTTTGGGGGATGCCGTACTTGATTTTTTGGTAGGGGCTTGGTTGTATAATCGTTTTCCAGAGATGGCTGAGGGAGCACTTACACGTCTTCGTTCAGCCTTGGTTCGCACGGAGCAGCTAGCTGATTTTGCTCAACAGATCGAATTAGGGAATGCGATGCGGCTTGGGCGTGGAGAAGCAGAATCTGGAGGGCGTTTACGCCTCGCATTATTATGCGCTACCTTTGAAGCATTTATTGGCGCGCTCTATCTGGATCAAGGTGTGAGTGCTGTGATGGATTTTGTTGAGCCACTTTTAGAATCGGTTGCTGACCAAATTGTGGCATCAGGCCGCTTTTATGATCCGAAGAGTCAGTTGCAGGAATGGACGCAAGCTCGAGGCTTAGGAGCGCCTACCTATATTACCGTTGCTACACATGGTCCCGATCATGCCAAAACCTTTGAAATTGAAGTCCTCGTTGGTGGAACCTTACACGGTCGGGGTACCGGAAATAGTAAACAATCAGCCGCAAAAATTGCTGCTCGAAAGGCTCTGCAATCTTTAGGTATAAAATAACAAAGCGAGAATCGATTGGGTGTTTTGTCGGGCGCCTGGCGAATCACCCCAAAAAACTCATCCTCATCTAAACTATGCTTCTAAAATCACTAAAATTACAAGGTTATAAAACCTTCGCCGGGAAAACAGATTTTGAGTTTGCTGGCGCAATTACGTGTATTGTTGGTCCCAACGGATCAGGCAAATCAAATATTGCCGATTTAATCCGTTGGGTTTTGGGAGAACAATCATACCGCCTGCTGCGGGGGAAGAAAACCGACGATATGATCTTTGCTGGTTCAGAACAGCGATCCCGTGCGAGTATGGCCTCATCCACCATTATCTTTGATAACTCCAATGGCTGGTTGCCCATCGATTTCTCCGAAGTTTCAATTACTAGACGTGCTTATCGAGATAGTAATAACGAATATCTTTTAAATGGGCAGCGGGTCCGCTTGAAAGATATTGCTGAACTTTTGGGGAATTCGGGTCTCTCCGAGCGCACTTATACCATCATCGGACAAGGGTTGGTGGATGCCACCTTAGCGCTCAAAGCTGACGAGCGGCGCTTGCTCTTTGAAGAAGCCGCAGGAATTGGACTATACCGTTCTCGACGCGAGGAAGCACAAAAACGGTTGGACACTACCTTCCGCAATTTGGAACGCGTTGAAGATATTCTTGCCGAACTCAAGCCGCGGTTAAAGAAGCCTAGAACGCCAGGCCAAACGGGCAGAGCAGTATGAACAAGTGAAAGTGGATTTGCAAGTACTGTTACGGGAATTTTACGGATTTCACTGGTACCACGCTCAACGTGAGTTAACCGAAGCCCGTGAAAATGCCCAAGTCCAGGAATCTCTTCTTGAGGCAGTCCGATTGGAGCAAACTGAATTAGACCAAAAGCTGACCACTTACCGCGACACAATTCAAGGTTTGCGTGCCCGGTTAGGTTCCTGGCACCGAGAGATGTCGACCTTCCACACCCAAAGGGAAGAAATAACCCGGAATCTGGCGGTATCGGATGAACGGGTTCGCTCGATTACCGCTCAACTTCAAAATACCAAGGACGAGATTGCTCGTCTGGACGCCCAGATTGTTTCTATGCAAGAAAGGGTCAACGAAACGGATCAAGAAGCTGAGCGATTATTCAACGAATTGGACGAGGCTCAGGCACAGGTTAGACAAGCACAAGAAGCGCTCAAATCGCAGCAAAATGACCGCAACCAAGCGGAAAAAGATATCCAGCAAGCCCAGCAGAATCTGTCAAAGTTAAACAGCCAGCAAACTAGGTTACAACTGAGCCTGTCCCAACGCGAAGCTCAACTTGAACGCCAGCAAGAATCCCTGAACGCGGCTATTCGCGCTGTTGAGCAAGCTGAATTGACAATGACCGAAGCAGAAGGCCGGGTGCAAAAAGCCCAATCAGCCCTCGCACAAATTTCAAAGATGCGACAGCAGGCGGATGCTTCTTTAACGGATCATCGCCAACAAGTGACTGCCCTTGAAGGGGCACGGAAAAGAGCGTTAGACAAACGTGCTGAATTGCAAACTGCTTTAGCGCGTACTAGAGCCCAACTCGAGGTCCTTGAACAAGCAGACAAAGCTTTGGCTGGCTATTCCAGTGGCGCGCAGCTAATACTAAAATCGGCGCAAAAGGGAAAATTGGCAGGCGCTAAAGGAGCACTTAGCAGCCAATTAGATGTTCCTGAAGAATTGGAAACCGCGCTGGCCGCGGCGCTGGGTGAATATTTGGATGCCGTTCTTGTGGACAGCACATCTTCATCAGATACCGCCCTTGAAATTTTAGTAGGGGAGACCACCAGAGGCGCTTTGCTGCCCCTGGGAAATTTGACCCCTACGGATCCAGTTAAAGTCCCAAAACTGGAAGGGGTTTTGGGCTTAGCCGCAGATTTGGTCAAATCGCCAGTTGAGCTTCGTCCCGCGGTTGATTTGTTATTAGGACAAACATTAATTGTCACAGACCGCAGTGTTGCCCGTAAATCGCTTGCAGGACAGCCCTTGCAAGCAAAAGCTGTAACCCTGAGAGGGGAGGTCATCTATGCGAGCGGCCCAGTTTTTGCCGGATTAAGTGGCGCCTCTAGTACGCTCAGCCGGCCACGCCAGCGTCGAGAATTTCAAGAGCAAGTTACAAATTTGGATGAGCAGGTAAGTACTCTTGATCAGCAAGTATCGGAGTTGGATGAAAAACTCAAAAGGTTATTGGCCAAAGAAACTGATTTGGTTCAAATCTTAGATCAGACTCAGCGACAAGAACGTGCGGCTAATGATGCGCATAACCAGATCCGCATGGAGTTGGAACGGACTGGTCGACAAGTTCAATGGCAGCGCGATCAACGCGACCAATTAGAAGTCGAAATCCAACAAGGGGTTAAGGAAGCTCGCGAAATTACAGATTTACTCTCGACCTTGGAAACAGAAATATCTCAAGCCCAGCAAGTGCTCCGGGAACGTCAATCTTCTTTGATGGATTTGTCGATAGAAGATTTTCAACAACAAGTTTCTCATTGGACCACGCTGGCTGCGGTCGCTGAAAACGCGCTAGGAGATGTGCAAACCCGAAGGCGGGAACGTCAGGCAACTTTGCAAGACACAATCCAAACCCAGCAATCCATGCAAGAACGGAAAAGTATTTTTACGCAGAGTTTGATTGATATAGAAAACCGGATGGAAGAGTTACGTGGCAACGAAGGGGGGTTGGTATCACAGATCGAGAAATTGCAAGTTCTGATTCTCCCAGCTGAAACAGAGTTAGAACAGGTCGAACTGGCCCGTGACGGCATGCGCCAGGCAGAGGGTAAAGCCCGACAGGCCTTATCTATGGCTGAACGCCAGAACTCTCAAGCCCAGGTCGCCTTTAACCGCAAACAAGAGCGGTTGGAAGCTTTGCAAGGACGCATCGAAGACGATTTCGGATTGGTGGAGTTTGAGTATGCTTCAGACGTTTCAGGTCCTACGCCGTTACCCCTAGGTGAGATGGTTGAGCAACTCCCGATGGTATCCGAATTGTCTGAAGGGTTAGATGAGACCATTAAGCGTCAACGAGCACAGTTACGTCGGATGGGTGCTATCAACCCCGAGGCCCAGGCTGAGTATCACGAAGTCAAAGAACGATTTGAGTTTATGACCAATCAGGTGGCAGATTTACATCAGGCTGAGACAGATATCAAAGAAGTGATTGCTGAGTTGGATATCTTGATGGAGCGCGAGTTCCGCCGCACATTTGAGGCGGTGGCCGCGGAGTTCCGTCAGATATTCACTCGATTGTTTGGAGGCGGTACAGCCCGCTTGGTCCTGACCGATCCCGATGATTTAACTGAAACTGGAATCGATATTGAAGCACGCCTTCCGGGGCGTCGTTCCCAAGGTTTGTCTCTCTTATCAGGTGGAGAGCGCAGTCTGACAGCGACGGCGCTGGTGTTCTCGCTTCTCAAGGTTTCGCCCACGCCCTTCTGTGTGTTGGATGAGGTCGATGCTATGCTCGATGAGGCCAACGTAGGCCGCTTCCGTGATTTACTGCGGGAACTTTCTCAAAACACGCAATTTATCGTCATCACCCATAATCGGAACACGGTCCAAGCTGCCGATGTGATCTATGGTGTGACAATGGGTCGTGATTCAGCCAGCCAGGTGATCAGTCTGAAACTCGACGAAGTCGGGGATGTAATCAAGTAATATATAAACCGGGATTGCGCAAACTTTTGCAATCCCGGTTTTCTTTTTGATAGTTGGCCAACGGCCAATGACCTTTAGCTGAACTAAAGGTTAGAAACCTCAGGTACTACCTGGAGCGCAGGAAGCCGCACTGGTGTTGAACGATGCCGAACTTCCGGTATTATCTCCTTTGACGGCAAAGGTCGAGATTTTCTTTTGGATATTCTTGCTCGCACATTCGGGGCAGATAACACCATCAATTTTTGTAAAGCTCATTACGAGTGACTCAAAGCTATCTCCGCAGTCTTGACAAGCAAATTCATAAATGGGCATGAAAGTTTCTCCGTTGGATGATTTTTAAATTTTATATATGGTGAACATGCACCTAGAAATTAGATGCAGATTGTTTTAAAAAGGTTACAGATTTTTCTAGCGAGATTAAATGTCAAATTCCTGAATTCTATTTGTAATTGTGCAATTATCTTTTTGCGCCACTCGCGCTAAGGATAATCCCAGTTTTATCGTGGAGTAATTGAAAATGAGAATAGACAACCGCAAACCTGATGAGCTGCGTACTGTTTCGCTGATCCCGGATTTTGTGATTTACCCAGAGGGTTCTGTGTTGATTGCCATGGGAAACACAAAGGTGATGTGCAATGTGACCATTGAAGATGATGTGCCGTATTGGATGAAAAGGCAAGGGAAAATCGGGGGTTGGGTGACGGGTGAGTACGCGCTGCTTCCACGTTCGACGCATACCCGGACCAAAAGGGAAACACGCGGCCTGGGCGGGCGCACTCAAGAAATTAAGCGCCTGATTGGCCGTAGTTTGCGGGCCGCAATTAATTTGGATCAATTAGGCGCACGCACCTGTATCGTAGATTGTGATGTGCTCCAGGCTGACGGTGGCACGCGGACCGCAGCAATAACTGGCGGTTATGTGGCCTTGGCGCTGGCCTTACAGAAACTGATCGAAGCAGAGGCTCTAAACCCAAACGTTTTTGCCTCACCTGTAGCGGCGATTAGTGTGGGGGTTGTGGAGGGTGCACCTTTGCTGGATTTATGCTACGAAGAAGATTCTGCTGCGGATGTGGATGTTAATGTGGTGATGAATGCCGATGGGGAATTTATTGAGGTTCAGGGAACTGGTGAGGGTGCAACATTTTCACGTCAAGCGTTGGATGAGTTACTGAACTTAGCCCAAAAAGGGATTGGCGAATTGTTAGGTGTTCAGCGGACGTTATTGAGGTAAACAGTCACACTTGGAAATTTATAAGAGCTGCTGTTCCATTGAGAAACAGCAGCTCAAATTTCAAAAAAAAACGCGGACGTGATAGCGTCCGCGTTTTTTTTCTATTGTCCAATGAAACTCAAAAGTTCGGGTGGAATCACAGGTTTTTCGGGATAAACAGCAACCCAAGTATCGTCTGTTTGAATGTCAGCAGCTTCACGTTGAGTGTTTAGCCAATCGTTGAAAAGGGTTTGTTTCATTTGTTCGTAAGTGGCATCATCAAGCGGGCGCATTTCTTGACCTAATTTTTGAATAATATGCCAACCAAAGTCCGTTTGAGTTTGGGGGCTAATTTCACCAATTTTTAGGGCAAAAGCAGCGGCTTCAAAGGGGGGGACCATTTGTCCAGCTCCAAACCAACCCAAATCTCCACCGTTTGCCCCACTCCCCGGGTCTAAGGAGAGTTCTTGGGCTAAAGCAGCAAAATCTTCGCCAGCTTCTAAGCGAGTAATCACATCTTGGGCTTCCTCTTCAGTTTCCACTAAAATGTGACGGGCCCAAATTTGCATTTCCTCCCTGGGGGTATCTTTGGTGATCTCATCTAGCATTTTATTGCGCAAAATTTCTGCGCGCACAATAGCCCGGAATTGGTCTTCAGTGATATTGATGGCTTGTTTATAGTTATCCATCGCATTTTGATAGTTTTGCTCGAATGCTTCTTTTGTATAAACCGTCGGTGTTGGGAGGACCTCAGTTGGAGAAGGATTAAATTCCTCAGTATCAGAAACTACTCCGGTTGGCTCCTGAGGTACCAGAGTCATTTGCTCGGAACTGAGCGTAGCTGTAGGAATGGGCTCGCTGGTGGGTGCGGGTGTTGGCGTGCCATTTGGATAATAGCCGAAAGCCTCCGCAATATATTCATCTTCCTCGGTTTCACTGACCGTAATCCCGCGTTCAACTGCGTCCTGCCGGATTAACACATCATCAATCATCGTGTCTAAGACGGATTGACCATGAATTTGAGGCAGCAATTGAAAACTAATTTGCTGTAAATTGCTTTGAAAATATTGCATCGTGTTTTCATCTTCAAAACTTTGCATAAATTGGAAAGTGCTTACAAATTGGTTGACGAGTTGAAGGCGTTCAAATTTGACCCGGGCTTGATAATCGGTGGTTCTGATATCTTCACCAATGACTGTGGCAACTGGTTTGTTGGGGGTGATAAAAAATGCATCGACAAGTGCGATACCGACCAGGATTACAACGATTGCCAGGATAGCAATACCAGCATAAATTAATATGCGCGTTTGGCGATCCTCACGTTCTCGACGGGCCATGTGTTTTTTAGTTACGATTTTTTGTTTTTCACGGTTTGCCATGGTGTGTGCCTTTAATCTGGAATAAAAACAGGGGCATAAGGCGGTAGCTGAGCCCTATGCCCCATTTTCGTCAAAATGTCTAGTTTAGCGTAGTACTTCGCCGGCAAAGGGAAGTAACGCCAGATGTCGTGCCCGCTTAATGGAGATTGCCATCTTGCGTTGGTGTTTTGCGCAATTGCCGGTTTGGCGGCGGGGACGTATTTTACCATCTTCATGAACATAACGGCGCAACAAATCATAATTTTTGTAATCGATGACCTGTGTTTTATCACCGCAGAATGTACAGCTTCGGGGACGGGAATAGAATCTACGTCCACCGCCTCTTCGGCCTCTTCCGCCTTCGCGTCCGCCGGAATAGGATGATCTTTGATCGCTCACGGTAAACTCCTGTGTTGTTTTTTTAATTATTCCGAGTTTCTTTGATTGAAACGAAACCATAGCCGCGTCACAGTCAAAGCTTTCTCAAAATAGTTCAATATGGTTGAATCTTAGCTATTAGAAGGGGAATTCATCCTCATCGGGTGGTTCAGGAGAAGAATTGTCCTCGTTTGACCGCCGATCACCTAACATGATCATTTCGCTGGCAACGATCTCAACTGCCGTGTGGCGCTGACCTTCAGTATCTTCCCAGCTACGTGATTGGAGACGTCCTTCAACATAAACTTGCTGACCCTTGACCAGGTATTGGTTGCATATTTCAGCCAAGCTGCCCCAGGCGACCACGTTAAACCATTCCGTCTCCGTGCGACGCTCACCGTCCGAAGAATTCCAACTACGGCTGGTGGCAACACTAAAGTTTGTCACTGGACGCCCTGAAGGTGTGTAGCGCATCTCGGGATCTTTACCGAGACGGCCGATGATCATGACCTTATTCAAGCCTCGACTCATGATGTTATACTCCTGCAGTATTACTCTACTGCTGTAATCAAAAAGCGCATCACAGGTTCTAAGAAACGTAAATTGCGTTCCATTTCTGTGATGAATGAGGGGTCCATCTTGACTTGCAAGAAGAAATACTGGCCATCATTTTGTTTACGTATTGGGTATGCCAGTTTACGTTTTCCCCAGGGATCAACTTTGTCGACCGTGCCCCCAGCTTCGGTAATCCAAGTCTTGACCCGATCAACCACTTCAGTGGTGGCTGTTTCTTCCAAGTCAGGATGGACGATGAAGATAAGTTCATATTCGCGCATTAGTAAGTACCTCCTTTCCACGGGATTACCCTTGGACACCGCGAATGTGCCAAAGGCGGAAAGATAGCCACGCTCAAGCGTGGCTAGTGTGCAAGCATATCATAAAGAACGGTGTTTGGGAAGGTTTAGGAAGTGAAAAAACCTAAACGAAAATTCCTAGTTATATTAAAACATACCCCAATCAGCACCAACACCTTCCTCCATGAAAGAAGGGTCCCAGGGGTCTACAAGAAATTCTATAGTGGTAGAGCGTTTCAGCACGCCTTCAGCTTTCGAACGTGCGCTTTCGAGTAGAGCGGGTGCATATGGGCAGAAGGGAGTTGTCATCATCATGCGTACATGCCCCTGTTGATCATTAACAATTACATCCCGGATCAACCCTAATTCCATTATGTTGAGCCCAACTTCTGGGTCTAAGACTTCTCGAAAGGCGGCATCGAGAGGTTTGAATAAATCCGGATGTGTTTTTTCTACGTTCCAAGAGGTCCGCGGGCGTATAGAACTCATGAAATATCCTCCAAATTTTGATCAGTTGGGACAATATACGTGCAGTATGAATCACCATCCAAGATACATTTGACCTTTTCGACGGGAACATCCAACATACTTGAAATTAAAGTCTGATCAACGGCACATACTTCAGGGTGATTTTGACCAACATGATAATAAGGACAATTGACCTCCCGGATATGATAACCATCATCTTGGAGATCCCACTCCATAGTGAACCCTTCACCTTTGAGTAAGTCTTGAACAATATCAAGACGCTCTTCCATGGGTACACCATCCAAATTAAGATCGGAGGTGTAGTCTTGAACTAAATCATTCGCTACTTGAGCAAAAAGTGTGTCGACCATAGGGCCGGGAAGAGTCTCTTTCAATTGTTCCAGTAACCGGACAGTCAAACGTAAATACCGGGTAGGAAACTGCTCCATACCATCTTCTGTTAAGAAATAGACCCTTCGAGGACGACCAACGCCATGGCGCTCTTCCTCCGAGGTGACAAAACCTTCGGCCTCTAGCTTTGTTACATGGTGCCGAACAGAAATTGGATTAATCCCGACTGCCTCAGCTAACTCATTGATTGTACATCGTTGGCGGGTCAGTAATGTACGGAGTACATTATCACGTGTTGTGGCCATTAATTTTCACCGATTTTGCATATTGAAAAACTTTTAATTGAGGATTTCAGTATACCATTTGGGGTATTTGATGTCAATAATATCTATGATATTTATCCTAAATATAGAGAAACTAAATTTTTTGTTGAGCTGATCCACATCTATTTGATGCCTATACCTGAAATGAGCCACACATTATATAAATAATATGCAGCTCATGATAAAAGTCGTTTTATGTACTGGCGTTCTTTATTCAGCTGGGATATACCCCATAGATCCAAAGGCATTCTCTTGAACAGGGAAAACATCCTCTAAATGATATTCTCGATTGCCTAGGCCGAGAGTCGCACCGTATTCAACAACTTTGTACGGGTCTTTGAGGGGGCCATGCAGCCATTGAAGGGGGTGGCCCTCTCGAGTGTGTACTTCCATACTGGTGGGGATATTTTCTTCGATCAAGGCTTTTTCACCAATTTTATCGAGAACTGCTTGATCCAGTGCGACGATATCGTCTGACCCGAAAATTCCCGCATCTGCCAAGATTGGCATACTTGTAAATCCGAAGCAATCGCAAACAGGCGTCATATGTGTAGCTAAAACTAGATGAGTGTGTTTTTCGGGCTCAAAAGTTGAAAGAGTGAGATCAACGCTATTAGCACAAGCTTCTTGGAAAGTGTAAAAATTGATGGGATCAATCTTCCAACTTCCTTCAGGAGCCACTTCCAGACAGCGGCCGCATTGGTTACATGGTTCAATATGCAGGTGTAAATCCCCAGGAATTTCTTTGTCTTCAGAAATAGCTTTGTGAGGGCATGATGCGATGATGTTTTTATAATCTTCTTTGTTTTCTGTTTTATCCCTAAACCAATACGGATCGAAATGACAGGTATCATGCATCGCTGATCGGGTCTCTCCAACCATGCATCCCAAGGCAATATTTTTGAAAGCCCCACCGTATCCACAACTCGGATGTCCTTTGGCATGAGCAAAATTAATCATAAAACTGGCATCCTGGATCATGCCAGCAACTTTCCATTCATCGATGTTTTTAAATTTACGTTTGTGGGTATAGAAATATTTTCCCGTAAGGCCCCCGACCGGATAGACAGGACACCCTAGAACTTCCGGGGTGTAACCGCGCTCAGCTGCACTGGTCGTATCCCAGGAAATATCGCATACGAAAGGTTTACCACCACCATCTTTAACAGCCTGAATAATTTTCCGCACAAAAACTGGGTGAATTACAGAATAGCCAATATTGTTTCCAAGGTGTAATTTAATAGCCACAATTTCATCTTTTACCCGGTCTCGAATATTAAGTTTTTTGATAATGAGATCGAGTTTTGCTGGAAGAGTTTCCTCTGCTTTGAGTTGAGCCTGGCGGGGAGATCCAAAATATACAGTGCTTTTCATGGGATTCGTATCCTTTCAAATAAATTCTCCTAATTATAGCGGTTTTTTGTGAATATATGGACAATAGGAATCTAAAGATTTAATTTACATGCTTATATTTGAAATTTTTTGAGGTTTCTAAAGTACCAATTTTCCAATGGGTATATTTTGATCCTTGAATGATTTTGGGCTTTCAGCAGTTTGTGATGAAAATGCATCATAATACGCGGTTTCGTACAATTCATCATCAGATAATGGGATGTCAATAAGATCAGAAACAACGAAGTAAAGGTCAATAATATCTGAACTTGCCAAACGATCTGAAGCCCAATTTAAAACCGTTTCTACCATTTTGGTAATCTCCTTTCTTGCCAGAGAAGTAAAGTTATGATGTGTCCCCGTACTCAATTAGTGGTTTGCCAATGAACTACCTGAGAAACCATGCCCATTTTTTTGAAATCTCAAATTTTTATTTGCGCCACAATCAATCTCGTGCCAGAACAAATGTTCTGGTTATTCTATTTTAGTTAAATTGAATTGTCAAGGAGAAGGATTCTCATAAAGAAAATGGTAGTGGATATTAATTTCATTTCAAACCAATTGTTGATATCTGAGAATTTTCAACCGGCTATAAAATTTCAAGTTTTTGGGATACAATCTGTACATGGTGGCGGGTATGAAGTCTTTATTTCAAAAACCAAAATGGCGGACTTGGTTGTTCGTCTTATTTGTATTGGGATTCTATGTCACTCGGACGAGGCTTCCAGATCCGATAAATAATGTTGTTTTAGATGGTCGTTATGGGTTCATGGCCGTTGGCAAGAGCGGGGTCATTGTTCTGGATTTTTATTCGAAATCTGATAATTCCGCTGAGCTGTTAACCAAACCAGTCCAAATGGCTGAGTTTGATACCCTTGGTGTAGCACATTCTCTGGAAATAGATGATGAATTGGTTTATGTTGCCAATGATAATCAAGGCTTATTAGTTCTTTCTAAAGAAAGAATACTCGGCGAAGAGCAATCAGGTGAAGGTCAGTCTGAGAATGAAGGAATAATTGAAAATATTTTTCAGACCCCAGGAAAAGCTTTAGATGTAGCACTAAGAAATAAGCATGTTTATTTAATTGATGACAAAGAAGAAATAATTATTATTGAAAAAAATAAATTGGGCGAGGATAATCCACCTTATAACAATTTTGATGTACCAGGAAAACCTGAACTAATAAAGATTTTTAAAAATCAGTTGTTTGTAGCAAACGATGAAGGCCAACTAATCCGATATACACTCAGTGAGCCTGATAATTTAGAAGAAGGCATTACCTTCAATATTGGATCACAAATCAATAATTTTGTTCTAAACGGAAAGTATCTTTATATAGCAACAGAATCGGGTGGATTCCAAATCCGGGAAAATAATTCTCAGCCTGAGGAGGACCCGGTTGGTGAGTTCAGAGATATAAATACGTTTTACGATGTGAGTTTAAAGGGCAATTATGCCTTTGGCGCAGCAGGCAAAGAAGGGCTCATAATTTTTTCGGTTAAGGACCCATCTACCATAGTTAAAATTGGACAAGATAAAAAACCGAACGCAGCAAATCTAACATTCTGGATTGATGATTTTATCTACGTAGCGGATGGTACATATGGTTTAAAAACATTCGCAAACCAAGTAGACTTTAAATATGCTGAACAGAAAAAGACAATCCAACATGGCCAATACAACGATGTACTTGTAAACGATGATATAGCATATATTGCAGCAGGTGATTTTGGTTTGCAGGTTATTAATGTAAACAATCCATCCATACCTAGAAATAAATATTTCACTGATATAAAAATAGATGCTGATAACAAAGATTCAGCTACTGCCCTGGCTATAAGTGGAGAGGAAATCTATGTAGCCTATCGCAATGATGGTTTACGGGTATTTGATATCTCTGATAACAAAGAAAACCCTGAAAAAATTGACAAACATTTCTCAACTTCGGGCAAAGCAAATGATGTGGTCATCCAGGACAAAATCGCCTACGTAGCGGTTGGTAGTGCTGGATTGCAGATCTTTGATTTGGATTCCGACAATGACAATGGATATATAGAGAAAATTCCAGGAGATGCCCAAGGTGTTTTTGTTCGGGATGATTATGCTTATATCGCAGCTGAAAATCGAGGATTGCATATCGTCCAGGTGAGTGATTTTACAAAACCCACACTCAAAAATACAATTGATACACCTGGTGAGGCTAAAGCCGTCTACGTTGTTGAAATTGACGATGCAAACGGGGAAAAGAAATTATATGCCTTCGTTGCTGATGGGGAAGAAGGATTGTTTATTGCGGATGTAACTGATCCAAATAATCCTTTAAGTGTTTCCTCATTTAAAACTGGCGCTGGTGCAAATGATTTAGTTGTACGAGGAAAAACCGTTTATATCTCAGATAAGTCGGATGGTTTGGTTACGATCAATATCGACAATTTGTCAGAACCCCGCCGTCTGGGAAATAAATCAACACCCGGCAACGCCCTTGGTTTATTTTTGCTGGGAAATTTGAATTACGTCGCCGATGGTGATAGGGGTTTACGAATTATTGATACGGAGGATAAAAATTTACCGGTGGAAGTCGGATTTTATGATATCCCTACGAGTGTTTATAAAATTCTGACTGATGGGTCCTATGCCTATTTGGTGGATGGTACTTTTGGTTTATGGATCTTGAGCCTTGAAGACCGGAATGCACCTTACCCGGTCGCATTTTATCTTACGCCAGGTCAAGCACTAGATATTGCTATAGAAGATAAATTTGCCTTTATTGCTGATGGTGATAAGGGGGTCAGAATTGTAAGTATTGAGGATCCTAAAAACCCAAAATTTGTTGGTCTTTATGATCAAATCGGAAAGGCCATAAGTATTGCTGTTGATGGAAATACTTTATATGTGGGGACCGACCAGAACAAAATGTTTATCTTGAATGCTGAAGATAAAACACTTGTCGAAGAACTAAAAACCTACGATACGCAAGGTAAGCCTTTCCAAATTGCTTTTAATGAAGGATATACCTATATTTCCGAAGGTGGCAAAGGCCTAGAAATCGTTTTTGTTGAAAATCCCGATGATCTGGATTCATATTTGGCTAACGAAAATCATGGTTTGACCGACACACGCTCAGTGGAGGTATTGCCATCTGGGAATTTGGTTCGGATGGACGGACACAAAGTCCAAGGGGCTCAAGACAATATTATTGTCTCAGATGGCAAAAATGGGATGAAGGTTTTTAATGTGCATCGACCCTTTAAACCAAATTTAATTTTTGAATTTCCATTAGAAGAGGATGGAGAAGCTATTGGTGCTTCCGCAGTAGAGGAGTATGCATTTTTATCCGCTGGCGAACAAGGACTGTTTACTTTCTATATCTGGGATCTGAATAAGATAACTCTGGTTGGACGGGAATCATCCTTACCACAAACTCGCGCTATCGCTGCCCTATCTTCTGTTGACAAGAAATCTAAAAATGCAGAAAATGGAATTGGTGATAATCGCTATCATAATTATGTATTTACAGCTGATGAAGCTTTATACACCTATCAAGTTAACGGACAATCTCAAATAAATTATAAAGATGAGTATGAATTAATTGGTGAAGCGACAGTTATTCAAATCATCCAACAGTTATTGAATGCGCTGCTTCATAGAGATCCAAGCTTGGTGCAAGCGAAGGTGATCACACGGATAAAATATATTGCTTTCGGCGTATTTGTATTAGTTTCAGTCTCATTATTTTGGCTTTTCCTACTTTCACGCTTCGTCCTACCTATTCGGACGATAAAGGATTGGCGCAAATCATTTTCTCAACTCTGGGTATCACTTTGGGGAAGCCATGGTCCCGCAGTCTTAGTTAAAGGCGGGCATCTGATTTCCAAACCCAGTGAACTGCAACGCCGTGGGCGTGGTGTCGCCCGCTTGGATTTCAACAGTGCTGTGGTTTTGGAAAGGCGCGCTATGTTCCATCCAGGGTGGCGTAGAAACTATGAAAAAATGAAGAAAAGAGCTCTGAAAAAAGGGAGTAAGTTAAAGAGAGCACACGTAGAAGGTCCCGGCGTTGTTTTCATTCAACCAATTGAATCCCTTCGTGGAGTTGCAGATCTTCGAACACAGTTTCGGATTCGTCCAGGAGTACAAGCATATACGCGCGACGGTATCGAGGTAGACAGTCCGGTCTGGATATTATTTACTTTGGGTCAGCCCCCAGAAATCTTGGATGTGACATACGATGGAGCGCGCGAAGCCAAAAATTTGCGGGTAATCAATTTTGATGATGATGCAACGATCACATTAGAAAATAGTGAAAAACGAAGGGGGTTGCTGGTCAAAGGTCTGGTTGATGAGTTGGATGAGAGCGATAAAACAGAAATTCATCTTTTTGTGCAAGAGCGAATTATCGGAAAATTTTTAGACAAAATAAAAAAACTTAGTTCAGATATTGATCTAAATAATGATCCAGAAAATATTATTGAGGAATATGTAGATCGAATCAAACTCTTGATTTCTCGCTTTAAAATTGATGATCGCAAACGCGTCGATGAGTTTCTAAGCGAGGTTTCCAAAATTGCTGATCAATTAAAACAAAATGGGAATATTGATATTGCCACATATCAATGGTTTGACTACAGGGTAAGTGTTTTAGCGGATTTTTATGCAACCGAAGGGATGATTGTATTCCATGAAACGGTTTATTCCATAAAAAAGAAACAATATTTACAAGAAATTCAAAACATGGATTTTCCGAAGGATCTTGTTGAATATGCCCAACAACGGATGGAACAGTTTTTCAAACAACAAAAAGGGGATGATGAAAATAGAGAATTCATTCTGCTGGCATTTAGAATCAAGTTCATCATCGACCGCGAAATCAATCGCATTGTAGAAACTCTAAGTGATACGAAGGTGGACGAGGTCAGAAAAGAAAAACTAACCCATTTCCAAGAAAAAATAGATACGATCACCTTTGAGTTGATCCGGACGAACTACCCTTTTACAAATTATTATGCACCGATTGCCAAGCTTTATGGTTGCGTTCAAGAAATGAACCAAATTGCAACGCAAATCACTATTTCAGATGAGTGGCGATTCCCGAATATGAAGGATCTCTTCAAAATTCGTAATATTGTGCGAGATATTCAAGAGAATTTTAGGGAGCAAGAAAAAGCCTGCGAAAAAGAAATTTATCGGTATCTTGACCTGGTAATAGTAGATGACTTTGTTGCACTGACGCACCAACAATTTGAGTGTTTGCGATTGTCAAAAACAAGCGATGAAAAAATAGAAAATTCGTCAACTTGTGTTGAATTGATACAAAATAAAGCTAAAAGTCTAGATCGAGTAACAGATCCTGGTATCCAAAAGTATATAAAGACAATCAAGGAATCTTTAAATGAATTAGATAAGAATAATTCGTCCGATGTGTTTTTCTTTTTGAAGCAAGTTGATAATCTCTGGCAAAAGATAAAATCCGCAGATATTCTAGTTGTCGAAAGTTTTTTGCGCAAATCACAAAAACAATTTACTCGAGTCCAAAAGAATATTGCTCAGTTCAAAACCTTTTTGAGTTCTGAGGAATTAAAAGGAGAGGTGCAGCAATATCAGGGTGATATTGAGAAAATTAAAAATTGCCTCGTATCTTGCAAACTTCCAACCCCACCACTTTTTGCAACCCGACCGAAACCAACAAATATCGGTCCATATCTGTTTGATCCCAAACGTGTCATAGCAGCAGTCTACTCAGAAGCCCAAGATCAGGATCGGGTTGAGGGTGAAGCTGAACAGATGCACTGGACAAATTTGCCTGTCCATGTAGCAGCTCAATTATTCCGCGATTTGGTTTCTAAAGAACAGTATAATTATCTCTACCAGCCGAATGATCCCGATAAGTTTAATTTGCCAAAATTAAAAGGAAATTTAAGGAGAGCTGTACGAAACCAAGGTGTGCTCGCATTCCGATTTGTGGATCATGTTGATGGCCTTCCCTTAAAGTCTGACGATGAATTAGAACCCGAAAAATTAGTTTATTATAAAAGTCGTGAACTTTAAAAATCCAAAAGTTTTGCGCTCTCGTGGTATCAAGGTGATAGCTTCTGGTTTCCCCGATTTATTCCCAGTCAGCATAGATATGGCCTCTCATCAGTTAGTACATTGGAGCGCGCCTTGGCAGAGAGATGCCACGATATTACGCAGCCAAGGAGAATTGCAGGCAATCCGGGTGATAAATCAAGCCCGGTCGCAGTCTCAAAGGGAAATGGCTTATACCTTAGCCCAAATCATGCAGTCTTCAGGGTCAGAGGAAGCATTGGCCATCCGCGTTTTCCAGGCATTGGAAGCGGTTGCCGCTGACCAGGATAACCGGCAATTCCTGCCAAGGGATACCCTGCATTTGCTAAATCGATTCCAACGATGGTTCATTGATGAAGATTTTGATGATAGAGATCGACCTGACAATTTTGATTTACCTGAAAGTGACAGTCCGTTGCTGGAGTAGATGGCAAAAAGATCGAAAGGTTAAATGAATAAAATATTTTTACTACTGACAAACCGAATTGAGAAATATATACGTAATGACCGCTTTTGGGGATTGATGCGTTTTATTCTCATTGTGATCTTTACTTTATTTTTCATCCGATGGGGTTTCCGTCTCTTCGAAAATGTGGATACATCAGCAATTGAGGAAGCCGTGAATGATAGAAGATTTCTTTTCTTTCCGGCGGCGGTGGTCGTCAGGTGGTATCGGTATGCATATATCATCCTTTTTGGGTTTCGCCATGCCATCATTCCGGTATCAATGTTCATCGGAGTGTTGTTGGCGAGTGCTTTTTATGTGCAAGACGTTTACGAATTACCCAATTTTTCATCGGCCTTCCGCTACATCTTTGCAACATTTGTTGGTTTTTTATATCCCCGGGTAACCGTGAAAGATGGTAAATACCAGGTTAAGAAAGGAGAAACTAATCTCCTCGATTCTATTGGCGGACCTGGATATGTGAATATTCATCCCAATTCTGTTATCTTGGTCGAAAGTTTGCGATCATCTCCAACCGTAATTGGTAGTGGGTATCGTTTTCTTTCCCGCTTTGATACCATCCGAGAATTAGTTCATCTTGATGACCAACATGGCTTTATTGAAGAGCTTCGAACCACTGTAAGAACCAAAGATGGCATTCAAATTGTAGTTCGTGATGTGCATTACCGATATCGCTTGCGTACAGGGCGGCGATTTGGTGATCACGAAAAACGAAAAGCGATAAATCCCTACCCTTATTCTGTTGAAGCCGTCAAAAATATGTCATACAATCGTTCGGCTCGATCCGTAGGATTGACAAGCTGGCATGCTACGATTCAATTGGCCATTGATGGTGCTATCACAGATTACATCAAAGCACACAATTTTGATCAGTTGACCGCGCCGGGGCAGGGTGATGACCCACGTGCAGAAATTAACCAAAAAATGATGAGTGGGAGTGTTCGTTCTCGATTAAAGAATTGGGGGGCTGAATTGGTTTGGTTTGATATTGGTCATTTTGACGTGATTGAAGAAATTAAAGACGATGAAAGGAAAGTTCGAATTAAAAAAGCCATTGAAAAACAACGCATAGACACTTGGAGTGCTCGTTGGGATGGGGATGCAATGGTAATCTTGGCAGGAGGAGAGGGCCAACGTATGGCAGCTCAGGATGTTGGACGAGCAGAAGGCCAGGCTGAAATGTTGATGGGTATCCTTCAAGCGTTGGAAGAAGTGGATATAGGTCCGGATCAGGGACAAGATGACCGGCGTGCAGAAATGTTGCGCGGCATTATTTGGACTCGAGTTGCTCAGGTGTTAGATCGAATTGCGGATGAAGAGAGAAAATCATCTAATTGATTTCCTTTAGAGGTTTTCTCAGGTGAAAGATTTAGGACCCAACCGATGATAAGAGAATCCGAAGCTTTTGAGTGGTTGAATAGATATAATTATGATAATAAAAGTTACCTGGGAGCCCCGGTTAAACGGTTAATTAATCAGGTAATGGAAGCTGTAAATCACGATGAGTATGCCAAAGCGTATTCCCTTATTGATATTTCCCTAAATGTAACTAAATCAGCAAGTGGGAGTCTAGAGAAGGCTGAAACTCGATGTAGATGTGGTTACGCCTATTACCTTATGGGGAATGATATCAAAGCAATTACAGAATATCGTTATGCCTCAAGCTATTTTAATATAATCCATTATCATAATCAGGCAATAACAAACTGGTTGGTGGGTTATGCGCTTTGGAAAATCATGAAATTTAGCAATGCTATTGTTGTTTGGGAAAAAAGTTGTAATAGTTTCCAACAATTACAAGTGTTAGCCGCAGAAAACAAAGATATAGATCAGGAAAAATGGTACGGAGAAATTGGAGCAATTATGTGTGATGATTTAAATGAGGCTATTGAAAAAGCAGGACGATGGCCTGAACTTTAATATAATCTTAATGGAAAACTCTATCCCCTCCCCTGAATCTCCCGCTCTCATCATTGGAGCAGCCAACATCGACATGATTGGTGTGCTCGATGAAGAAATGAGCACGGGCATATCAAATCCTGCGCACATCCGTTTCTCCTTTGGGGGTGTTGCTCGGAACGTAGCGGAAAATCTCGCCCGTTTAGGACATCCGGTAAAGCTGATAACGGCTGTTGGAGATGACCAATTTGGTGCCCAATTGCTCCAACAAACTGCTGAGGCTGGGGTCGATATCGATGACGTATTTTGCACCTCCGAAAATTCGACAGGTTCCTATATTGGCATGATCAATTCTGCGGGTGAACTCCAGCTTGCAATGGACGACATGCACGCCATCAAGGAGTTATCCTCTCAATATTTTCGAGATCGGTATGAGCTTTTTAAGCAGGCTTCCCTGTTATTCGTTGATGCCAACCTGCCCCGCAAGTCACTGCGAACCGTGCTCTCCCTGGCTAGACGTGCAAAGCTTCCTGTTTTTGCAGATCCAACAACGACACTGTTAGCTCACCGCTTTACTCCTTATCTTGATCGCTTTAACTTGCTCACACCAAATGTTCACGAAGCTGCCCTCTATTGTGAGCGAACTTTTGATCCGGCTGAACCTGAACAGGCCCTGGCAACCGCCAAACATTTGGTCTCTCAAGGTGTACAAATTGCGATCGTAACATTGGCAGAATTTGGAGTATGTTATGCGACATCTGAAATTGGGGGCTATATACCAGCTATCCGGACTGAAATTATTGATCCAACAGGAGCCGGTGACGCCCTTACGGCTGCGGTAATTTTCGCGCTCCTCAACGATATTCCAATCGATGATGCTGTTCGCTTGGGGGTTTCCGCAGCTTCTCTTACTTTGCGCCATCGTGGTGCTGTCTTACCCGATCTCTCCCTCGAAAAACTTTTTGATCATTTGGTGATTTAATTTATGAAGAAACTGCCAGCAGTATATCGTCTAACTCCTGAAGTTGTGCCGCGCCCTCTCCACCCATGCCCCCATCGTGGCCCTTGAAACCACTGTGGTCACCCATGGATTGCCCCACCCACAAAATCTTAATTTAGCCCGGGATATGGAAACCATGATTCGAGAAAATGGGGCCGTTCCAGCGACGATTGGTGTTCTCGATGGTCGCATCCATGTCGGGATGGACTCACAGCAACTTCAACAATTGGTAAACGCAGATCCGCTCCACAAGATTAGTCGGCGGGATTTTGCCACCACTATCTCCCGGAAAGAGAGTGGAGGTACTACGGTAGCGGGTACATTAATTGCGGCCCACACCGCGGGCATCCGCGTCTTCGCGACCGGAGGCATTGGCGGCGTACATCGGGATTCGGCATTTGATATTTCCACGGATTTACAGGAACTTTCTCGTACCCCCGTGATGGTTGTTTGTGCCGGGGCCAAGTCAATCTTAGATTTGCCCGCCACTCTCGAAGTTTTAGAAACCCTTGGGGTTCCTGTTGTGGGCTATCAAACAGATAACTTCCCAGCATTTTATGCTCGCTCTAGTGGATTGCCCGTCAGCGTGAGGGCTGAAAAGCCTCAAGAAGTGGCGGATATCGCCAAAGCTCACTGGAAATTAGGTTTGCACAGTGCCATATTAGTCGTTGCTCCGCCCCCGGTAGATTCTGCTCTATCCGAACCCGAGATGGAATCGGCCGTTGACCAGGCGTTAGCCGATGCCCGCCGACAGAAGATTCGAGGACAACAGGTGACACCTTTCTTGTTAACCCGCGTGAGTGAATTGACCGGTCAAGCCAGCCTCAAAGCAAATTTAGCCCTTTTGCTCAATAATGCCCAGATCGCGGCCCAAATTGCAGTTGCTTTCAATCAAGACCCCCAGAGTCATATAATATAACAGCCCTCCCAAAAAAATAGGCACACATTTTGTGTGCCTAAGTGGAGATGGCGGGAATCGAACCCGCGTCCGAAAAATTCGTTCCGCGCACGTCTACGAGCGTAGTCGTTTGTTAGTTGTCGCTGGATGGTCTACAATCGACAAAAGATTCCATCCAACCATCCGCTGGGACCCGAAAGCCCCTCTTTCACGCGCTTAGCGGCATCTTCGCGTGGCACTCCGGCTTTTGTGTCGCCCGGCCCATCCCCGGCCAGAGAGCGGTGATGGGCGGACGAGGCCCCTTGAGGGACCTTATGCGCTCTCTAGCGCTGCACTAGGCAGCGAGGGGAAGAGCAGCATAGGAGTTAGTGCGGTTGGCACTTAATTGTTGCGCTGGTTTTACGAGATCGGCGCCTCTCGGCTCGCAGTCCGGGACCAGCCTCCTCCGTCGAAGCCTGTCATCCCCGGGGCCGGTATTATACCACTTTGTCTGGAAATCGAACAAAAATCTATATTTTCCTCGGGAAAATATAACAATGTGGGCAAAACTTGAAGGGTCGGGTATTATATAAGAAAATATTAATTGCATTTCCCAAATTTTGACGAGTATGGACATCTGTTAAGTTTGCAATTTTTGGAGGCAACAATGGATCAATTTCCCTATGGTGCTGATTATTATCCCGAACACTGGCCTGAAGAGCGTTGGTCTGAAGACGCCCAACTCATGGCTGAAGCCGGTTTCAATATTGTCCGCATGGCGGAATTTGCCTGGTCTCGCCTTGAACCGCAAGACAGTATTTTCGATTTTACCTGGCTCGATCGAGCCATAGCAATTTTGTCCAGTCAGGGCATCCAAACCGTGCTGGGAACCCCAACAGCTTCTCCGCCTCCCTGGGTAATGGCAACAGATCCTACTCTGTACCGCATTCTCCCAGATGGGAAACCCCTTTATTATGGAAACCGTCGAGAATATTGTCCCAATCATCCAATTTATTGGCAGCACACGCGTCGAATTGTCGAGAAGATGGCTACTCATTATGCGGGCAACCCCCATGTAGTCGCCTGGCAAATTGACAACGAATTTGGTGATCCCTGTTATTGTCCAGTGTGCCGGCGTGGATTCCAGGTTTGGCTCAAGCAGCGTTACGATACATTGGATGAATTGAATGAAAAATGGGGCACCGTTTTTTGGAGTCATGTATACACAGATTGGAAGCAGATTCCAGTCCCGTATGAGCATATATCTCACAACCCGGGCCTGGCACTCGACTTTAAGCGCTTTGCATCCGACTCTTATGTGCGCTTCCAACAAATGCAGATCGAGATTTTGCACAAACACTGCGAGCAGCCTATCACGCATAATTTTATGGGCTTTGGTTACAATAAAATCAACTATTATGATTTGGCCGAACCATTGGAATTTGTATCCTGGGATAACTATTTACGCGTTTTTTGGGATGTGAGGGCGGAAATCGATCCCAGTCAGTCTGCACTTGGTCATGACACTATGCGCGGACTAAAGAAGAAAAGTTTCTGGGTTATGGAACAGCAAGCTGGTCCAACGGGTTGGGAAATCATTGGAGATACTCCCAAACCTGGAGAGTTGCGTTTATGGGTTTATCAAGCCATTGCGCATGGCGCTGATGGTATGCTCTACTTCCGCTGGCGCACTTGCCGCTATGGTACTGAACAATACTGGCATGGGGTTTTGGACCATCACGGAATCCCTGGACGCCGCTACCGCGAAATTGCCCAGGTTGGGGAAGAACTTGCTCGTGTTGGGAAACGAATCTTAGATTCTGAAATGCTCTCTCAGGTTGCAATTATGCAATCCTACGATACTCGCTTTGGATTCCAGACACAACCTAATAATTCTCAACTAGGGTACGAAGCTCATATACATGATCTTTATCGAGGAATTCTTTAACCAGCATATTGGAGTGGATATCGTTTCCGAAAAGGATGATCTTACCGGTTACCGGGTGGTCATCGTACCCAGTATGTATTTGCTCTCCGAAGACACAGCCCAAAACCTTGCGGAGTTTGCCCGAGTTGGCGGCATCGTTGTTTTCACGCCCCGGTCAGGGGTCAAGGATGAAGCTAATGCGGTTGTGAATATGAAATTGCCCGGTCTTGTGGCTGATATGAGCGGCGTGTTCGTCGAAGAATATAAATCGATGCCCGCAGATGATGAAGAAACGATCCACCTCGATTTGCCCGGCTTTGAAGGAAATTTTAATGTAAACATTTGGGCAGAGGTATTAGATCCCCAAGATGCTGAGATCGTTGCTCGTTATCAACGAGATGAGTATGCAGGCCAACCCGCCATAACTCGTAATCGATTTGGTGATGGTCAGGTAATTTACCTTGGGGTTTTCAGCAGTGATGAGAGATTTTATGAACGGTTGGCCCATTGGGTGCTCTCTGAAGCTCATATTACACCTCCCATTGATACAGGCGCAGGTGTTGAAGTGACGGAGCGCTGGCAGGGAGAAAAACGATTACTATTTGTGCTTAATCATCAAAGCAACCCACGTTCAATCATGATAAATAGCGAGCACCTTGATTTGATTACCGGGAAAACAATTTCTGGAAACCTTCAACTCGGTGCGAAGGATGTACTGATCCTTTGCAAAGCAGATTAAATAAAAGATTATCTTGGAATATTGCTGCTCCCAGAAATGTATTGAAAATTAGGGAAATCTTAATTTTCAATACATTTCTTATAATAACCGTATCCTGCACAAGTTCGACAGATTATATGCCTCCCTTGAGCAATTCCGCGTTCGTTGATGATCTCCTCCCCACAGTTTACACATTGGACGCGTGTGCGCGGCCGACTGATTGTTTGGCTTAACGGAATTTTTAAAGAGATCTGCTCAAATCGGAGTAGTTGATCATCTGGCATTATTTGATACCCAAGTAATTGAGCTTGATACTCGTTGGCTTCTCCGGGAGCAAAATCGAATGCTCGTTGGCGCACATCAGAGCGGGGAGCTACCCGGATTGCCCGACCGGTATCTACCTTTATGAAAGTGGCTGCCACTTTTCCGAGGTCTTCAATCCTCAGGGTTCGGTGCCAAACGCTACATCCTGTAGCTGCCATCACGCCGCTGACAAAACATCCATCGGTTTCTGAAATTATCAATAGGGCTTTGTCATTTCGAGGGAAATTCATCCCAAGAAATTTTCCGCCTGCAAGGCCAATGCGGATCCCCAAAATTTGTCGAGGGCATAACTGCCTGTGGTTGGAGCTAGATTCTCGGATTAATTCTTTGAAATTTCCCATCAATTTTTCCGGTGTATCGTTAGTGATATCAGATCACGAGAAAGAAATTTCTAATTAAAAAATATGGATTTACGCAATTAAACGGTGGACTACTACCCAAACTTTTCCGAAGTTCGTAACTTCAAAAAATTATCGTTTGGCTGTTATACTATCACAAATAGGAACCGAAAATGAACCTCAGCCAACCAATTGAAAAAATCATCCAACAGCGATATTCCTGCCGCACTTATCAAGAAAAAAAACTAGAGCAAGATATTTACCAGCAACTTGCCGTTTATGCTTCCACTGCAAGAAATACTCCTTTTGGCTCTCCAGTCCGGTTTGATCTAATTGCAGCTTCAGATGGGGATAGCAACGCCTTGCGAGGCTTGGGAACCTATGGATTTATTAAGAATGCTGCCGGGTTTATTGTTGGTGCCACTGACGATGGTCCCCAATCCATGGAAGATTTCGGTTATCTGATGGAGAAAATCATTATATTTGCCACTGACCTTGGTTTGGGTACCTGCTGGTTAGGTGGCTCTTTCGCTCGCAGCCGTTTCGCCAAGAAGATTTTAGCCCGAAAAGATGAAATCATCCCTGCAGTGACCTCTGTAGGATATATCTCTGGAAGACCCAGGATATTTGATAAATTTATTCGGCAGGAAGCTAGCTCCGATCAACGCCGCCCTTGGGATTGGTTATTTTTTGAAGGAAAGTTTGGAAATCCCCTTTCAAAACAATCCGCTGGTAATTATGCTGCACCTTTGGAGATGGTTCGGTTGGCCCCTTCTGCTTCAAATTTGCAGCCCTGGCGCATTATCAAGGATGGAGACACTTGGCATTTTTATCTCCAGCGAAAATTAGGCTATCGGGATAGTAGTGCGGCAAAGTTCCTAAAAACTGCCGACCTACAGCGGGTTGATTTGGGGATTGCGATGTGCCATTTCGAATTGACTGCCCAAGAGCTAGAGCTGACTGGAAATTGGAAAATTGATGATCCTGGAATTCAAACACCGGATCCCCTAACGGAATATTCGGTAAGCTGGATTGCATGATTGACGGAAAATGGAGTGTGTGAATTGACAAAACTGAAAGTTGCAATGGTTACTGGGGCTACTGGAGCAATTGGGTTAGCAATTGCACGTCAATTTGCAGAAAGGAATTTTAAGGTTGTCCTTGTTGCTCGAAATGAAAAGAAGGCTAAGGAAGCTGTCCAAAAGATCCTTGAAACCACAGACAATCCAAATTTGGGTTATGAAATTGCTGACCTCTCCCGACGAGTGGAAATCCAAAAATTGGCACAGCGTTGGGTGGGGCCGCTGCACATTTTAATAAACAATGTGGCAGTGACTCCGCGTTCTCGGCAGGAAACCCCTGACGGAATCGAGTTGCAATTTGCCACGAACGTCCTCGGATACTTTTGGATGACAGAAGCTTTTCGTGAGATTTTAGGTTCTTCTCCTCCTGCCAGGATTGTCGATGTGGCCAGCTATTGGGCAGGTGATCTTGAATTAGATGATTTGGATTTTAAGCGGCGACGCTATGATAATGGAACCGCATACCGCCAATCAAAACAGGCCAACCGCATGCTGGTGGTGGCTTGGGCAAATCGATTGAAAGGTTCCGGTATCACCATTAATGCCTGCCATCCTGGGGATGTGAACTCCCAACTGAGTAATAATTTAGGATTTGGCGGTTCCCAATCTCCCGATCAAGGTGCAGATACACCTGTCTGGCTGGCAACTGAACCAAGTATTAGCGGTAAATCCGGAAAATATTTTGCCCATCGAAGAGAAGAACGCTGTCGCTTTGGAGAGGATCAAAAAGCTGTGGAAAAGCTGTTTCAAGTATGTCAGAATTTCGCATAGCAAGGTTGTATGAGCATTCAAGCTGTTCTCACGAAAATATTATTGCGGCCATATTTTTCATGGCTGTTACGGCAGCCCTACCAGGTTCAACGCGAAAAGCAAGAGAATTTCAACCGGCGGTCGGCCTTTTTCCCGAAAGGGACGGAGTTTGAAGAGGTTGATGTGGGTGATGTACCCGCCGAATGGATTTTTGCCCCAGGGTGTGATCATGAGAAAGTCTTTCTCTATTTGCATGGAGGTGCGTATTACACCGGATCTATCGTTACACATCGGGCTTTTGCATCGCATTTGGGGCTGGCAACGGGTTCTCGGGTATTGTTGCTCGATTACCGCCTCGCCCCCGAAAATCCATTTCCTGCAGCCCTGGATGATGCTACTGTGGCTTATCGTTGGTTGCTGTCACAGGGAGTTGCTCCGGCCCGGCTGATAATTGCTGGTGATTCTGCCGGTGGTGGTCTGGCTCTGGCAACTTTGTTGAGCTTGCGCGATTTAGGAGACCCGCTCCCATCCGGTGCTATTTGCCTCTCACCCTGGACAGATTTAACACTTCAGGGAAATTCAATTGCCGTAAATTCAAAAAAAGATTTTATTTGCAATCCACACATGTTGAGGCGCTCGGCTAAAATGTATTGCGCTGAGCACAATCCAATGATGCCGCTGATCTCGCCGCTCTATGCTGATTTGTCAGGATTGCCGCCCATTATGATCCATGTCGGCGATCAGGAGATCCTCTTAGATGATGCGGTTCGATTTGCAGAGCGTGCGCGCACTGCTGGAGTGGATATTGACCTTCATATCTGGCCGAGGATGTTCCACGTTTTCCCCATCGTCAACTATTTGCCGGAAGCCAAACAAGCCCTTGAATTAATGGGGTCATTCGTTCGGCGTTAAATCAACTTGATCCGTCAACACAAGGCTAAAACATGCAGCTTTACTTCATTCGTCACGCCCAATCTGAAAATAACGCCCATTGGGGAGATGACAGCTACCCGGAAAGCCCCGATCCAGAATTGACGAAAATTGCTCACTCACAAGTTGAGCACCTCGCTCGTTTTACGGGAGAGAATCAAGAGCTGGAAAATGCTGCCATTTGGAACCCCCAGAATCGGCAGGGTTTTGGATTAACCCATATTTATACCAGCTTGATGGTCCGTGCAGTGGGCACCGCGACACCCGTTGCCCAAGCTATAGGATTGCCGCTGGTCGCGTGGCCCGAGACTCATGAAACCGGTGGTATCTTTTCCCGTTTCTCAGAGGATGAGATGGCTGGATTGCCCGGAAAATCTCGCTCTTACTTTGAACAGCATTTCCCCGATTTGATTCTGCCTGATGCTCTGGACGACCGGGGTTGGTGGCAGAGCCGTCCGTTTGAAAAGCCTGAAATGCGGCGGCCTCGGGCAGAAAAGGTGTGGGCTGATCTTCTGGAACGGCATTCGGATCGAGAAGGTCAACCCGAGCACCGTGTTGCAATGGTCAGCCACGGCGGTTTTTTCATGCACCTGTTGACTGTGGCTTTGGGAATAGAAATGCGCCGCATCAAAGAGTTCGATCATGAATACTGGTTCTTAAAAAATAATTGTGCCATTACTCGGTTGGATGTTTACGACCAAAAAGTTGTGGTCGTTTATGTCAACCGAACAGATTTCTTGCCAGATAATTTGATTACCTGAAATTGTTACTTTATTCTCAATTTGAGGAGATAAAAATGCGAGCCGCGTATTTCGAAGAGTTTGGTCAACCATTGACGATTGAGACATTACCCGATCCGGAAACCACCGATGATGGTGTCGTGATCAAAGTGAACGCCAATGGCATTTGCCGCAGTGATTGGCACGGCTGGATGGGGCATGATGGAGATGTGCATTTGCCGCATGTACCGGGGCACGAAATGGCCGGTGTTATTGAAGCTGTCGGGAAAGATGTGCGCAATTTGAAAGTTGGCGACCGCGTTACTTTACCGTTTGCTTGCGGCTGTGGACGCTGCGAACAGTGCGCTTCGGGCAATCAGCAGGTTTGTGATGATTATTTCCAGCCCGGATTTACGGCCTGGGGTTCATTTGCCGAGTATGTTGCAATTCGCTATGCTGACACGAACCTGGTTCGGCTACCAGAGCAAATCGGATTTGTCGAGGCGGCCAGCCTGGGGTGCCGCTTCATCACCTCCTTTCGGGCGGTTGCTGTGCAGGGGCGGGTACAGCCCGGGGAGTGGGTGGCCGTGTATGGCTGCGGCGGGATTGGTCTTTCTGCAATTATGATCGCCAATGCGATGGGCGCGCAGGTCATCGGGGTGGATATTAATGGTGAGACTTTGAATTTAGCTGATTCTATGGGGGCGGCAGCCACAATCAATGCCAGGAATGAAAATCCGGTTGATGCCATTCGAGAAATTACCCGCGGCGGTGCGCAGATTTCCATCGACGCTTTGGGGAGCTCTGAAACCTGCCGCAATTCGGTGATGAGTTTGCGCAAGCGCGGCCGGCATGTGCAGATCGGCGTGATGGCGGCTGAATCCAAAGAAACCGCGCTGCCGATGGGTTGGGTGATGTTCAATGAACTCGAGTTGATTGGCAGCCACGGGATGCAGGCGCACGCCTATGGTCCTATGTTAGAGATGATTGTGTCCGGTAAATTGCAGCCAGACAAGCTCATCAACCGCACAGTGACCCTTGAAGAATCTTTGGAAATACTGCAATCAATGGGCGAAACTCCGCCGACCGGTGTGGTCGTTATTGATCGCTTTTAATTATTTTGGTCTAAAAATGAACTACTTACACGACACTTTTAGCGTTATGCTTTTTTCGGACACGGATTGACCCGGAATGCACGGATGGTGCCCTTTTCTCCCAGGTTTGATCTGCGTTTCTAAGTGTTCATCCGGGTCCAAATTAAAACCGTCCTGATGCTAGAAAATGAAAGGATTTACTGGTGAATAAACCGATTTCAAAGCTTCAAATTATTGGCATCCGCTATGGCAATGCAAATTACTATCCTGGGGATCGAATCCCGTTAGATGCGTACAAGGAATCAGGGATTTATTCGGCTGCGGAGGTTCCCATAGAAATTGTGGAACCTTTTCTCGATGATGACCAGCGTACCCCTGACGAAGTGCAAAATATTGGCATTTTGGGTGGGCTGATTGCCGATGAGGTTGCCTCGGCCCGCAGAGATGGCCGCGCGGTTTGCCTGACGGGTGGAAATTGCTGCCATATCACAGGTGTTCTTGGCGGTTTGCAAGATGCCCACGGCATCGATGCTCGGATTGGCCTGGTTTGGTTCGATGCCCACGGCGATTACAATACCGCGAAAACTTCGCTCTCTGGAATGTTGGGCGGGATGCCCGTAGCCGTTGCCGCGGGATTGACCCACGCCAATTGGCGGGTGGCCTCGCATGTGATCTCCCCGCTGCCGACGGAACGGATTGTGCTGGTCGATGTGCGCAATCTCGATCCCGCGGAAGAGCAGCTTATCCGCGCCACGGATACAGTGATCGCGTCGATTGCTCCGGGATTCACCGGCGATTTAAGCTTGAAAGAGGCCGTAGAAACGCTCGCTGCAGACGTTGATCTGATCTATTTCCATATTGATTCGGATATTTTGGATGAAGCTTATACCCCCAATCACGGCACTAAAGAGCCGAATGGCCCCGACATGGATCAAGTGATGGTGGCAATCGATACAGTGATGGCAACTGGCAAAGTTGCAGCCTTTGCGGTGGTTTCGGTTTCTGGCGAAGGGGAAGGTGCAGAAATTATGGTTGAATCAGGAAAAGAACTCATCCGCAGTGGATTAACAGCCTGGAAAAAATACGGCATGGTTTAGGAGAGTGTGATGAATAAAAGAGAGATTGTCTTGAGTTTGTTGGATGCTGGTGTTGATACCCCTTATATTCCATCGGGATTTTTTATCCATTTTGATCCTCGGTTCCACCGCGGGCAGGCCGCGATTGATAAGCACCTGGAATATTTCAACTATACTGGTATGGATTTTGTCAAAATCCAATATGAAAACCGTTTCCCCGTAGTCACAGAAATCAAGCGCCCCAAAGATTGGGCAAAGATGCCTTTTTATGGAGCTGATTTCTACGCCGATCAAATCAATATCGCGAAAGCTTTAGTCGATGCCGCAGGTAAAGATGCCTTCGTGTTAATGACGCTCTATTCACCGTTTATGTGTGCGGGTCACAGTGTTGGAAAAGCTATTTTAGCCGAACACCTGAGAGAAAATCCAAGTCAGGTGAGGAAAGGAATCGAAATTGTTGCGGATAGCCTAATGACTTTTGTCAAAGGTTGTATCGATGTGGGCATTGATGGTTTTTACCATTCCACTCAAGGTGGCGAAACACATCGCTTTGAGGGCGTTCCGATATTTGATGAGTGTATCCGCCCGTATGATTTGGCTTTGATGGAGGAAATTGAGCGTTCCTGCGTGTTCAATATTTTGCACGTCTGCGATTATGAAGGTGGCTACACTGATCTCTCTCCGTTTGTGGATTATCCGGGTCATGTGGTCAATGTCAACCCCAATATTGGTGCGGAAACACTGTCGGGTCAGCAGGTTGTTGAGATGTTCGGCAGACCGTTTATGGGTGGGCTGGATCGTCAGGGGGTCATCGCGACAGGTACTAAAGATGAAATCAAAGCTGAGGTCAACTCAGTTTGCCGGCAAGCCCCCTCAAATTTCATTTTGGGTGCTGATTGCACCCTCCCTGGGGATATCGACTGGGAGAATATCAAAATTGCGATTGAAACGGCTCACAGTTTTCGCAAAAATTTCTAGGTCGATCTATTCGTCACAAAAAGCAGAATCTCTGCCATATCAGAGATTCTGCTTTGTTATCTCCAATCGTTCTGAGTTAGCAAATTTATCATGTATAATCGAATTGTTCTGTCTATTAGTAATTTAAAAATGAATAGTTGTACGCAATAAGTTCCAGTTTCTTTCGTGTCATTGACCAGGAGAGGGTTATGTCTAGTATCCGTCGATACCCAGCGAAATCGGCTGTCATTGGGGGACTGATTCTTTTGATTCTCACTTTTTTTATACCTGTCTTGCTGCCAGGAATTGTGGTTCAAAGTGCGCCAAATGCTACATTCACGGTGAATAGCAGTGGGGATGCTGCCGACCCAGATTTGGATGATAGCCTGTGTGATACTAACTTAGCGACGATCGCCATCCATGAGTGCACTCTGCGAGCCGCAATCCAACAGTCAAATGTCCTGGATTCCCATGACACGATCACCTTTGATAATGTGATTGTGATTGCCCCATTAAGCGAGCTTCCCGCCCTCACGAATGATTATGGGGTGACCATCGATGGAAATGGCAGCGTTTTTCTTTCAGGGATAAATGCGGGCAATAGTGCTGGTCTGACCTTAAATTCAAATAACACTCGAATTGTGGGGATGATCATTTTTGGCTTCGCGGATGGGGTGATTGTAACCGGGCAAAATAATGTGATCGGTACAGATGGCGACGGGGTTGATGATGCTGCCGAAAGGAATGTGATTTACAGCAACCAATGTACGGGTTGTACGGGGTATGGCATCCAACTCTCTGGCAGTAATAATATTGTGGCGGGGAATTATATTGGTGTGACCACCAACGGGGAGGATAGCGGTCCGAATAAAATTGGTGTTTATATCGACGGGGATGGTAACCGCATCGGAACAGACGGAGATGGGATTTCTGATATGACTGAGCGGAATGTGATTTCAGGGAACAGCCAACATGGCATTGATATTTCTGGTGACAATAATGTCGTGGCTGGAAATTATATTGGTTTGAAGAAAGATGGGGATGAAGCGCAGGCAAATAATTCCAGCGGCATTGCTGTGGATGTTTTAGCCGCGCACACCCTTATTGGTACGGATAGCGATGGCAATGGTGATGCCAACGAGAGAAACATCATCTCTGGCAATGCCAGCAATGGAATTACAAACCAGGGTGATTATACAGTTGTCGCGGGCAATTATATCGGTACGAACGCATTGGGCACGAGTGCCATTCCCAATGGAGGATACGGGGTTGTGGTGACTTACAGTTCATACGATGTTCAGATTGGCACCAATGGTGATGGCACTCGCGATCACCTTGAAGGCAATACGATTTCGGGTAATATTCTCGGTGGTGTGGCCGTTACGAATGTTAATAATGGCACTTGGATTGCAGGCAATAAGATTGGCACAAATCCTGGGGGAACGGCAGAAATTGCGAACCAGGGCGATGGGGTTTATGCGGAGGGTGGTGATGCTGGTAACTTGCTGGTTGGCACCAATGGCGATGGCACCGCCGATGTCAATGAGCGCAATATCATTTCAGGAAATGTCCAGGATGGTGTTCATCTCAGCTCAGGATTGAGATTTACTATGGTGGCAGGAAATTATATTGGCACGGATGTAAATGGGACAACAGCCATTGGAAATGGTTCAACGGGGTATTAATTGATGGTGGCTCTGATCATAATTTGATTGGTACGGATGCGGATGGGGCATCAGACACGCTTGAAAGGAATCTGATTTCTGGTAATGTTCAGGCTGGTGTGCGTATCGAGGGGGATAACTCTGATTCGAATGCGGTGGCGGGTAACTATATCGGGACGAATGCGTCTGGCAACGCGGCTCTGGCAAACAATATCGGTGTGCGGGTTGACGACCAGGCTGCCCAAACAATCATTGGACCATCTACAAACCCTGATTTAGGCAATGTGATTTCTGGTAATTCAGGTGATGGCATCTTTATCGGCGATAATTGCGATACGACTGTAGTGCAGTATAACGTGATCGGTCGGAACTATCTGGCATCGGCAGCTTTGGGCAACAACCGCAATGGTATCTATTTAACAGCTGGGGCTTTTGATTCGAATATCTATGCCAATACCATTGCGAGCAACTCTGGCGCGGGCATATTTATGGCGTCATCTGCAGGTGTAGGAAATTATTATGAAAATAACCGGATTTATGATAACGGTGGTTTAGGCGTAGATCTGGCCCCTATCGGGGTTACCCCCAATGATCTTGGAGATGGTGATATCGGCCCCAATAATTTGATGAACTTTCCAGAATTTCGCCTCCTCGTCATCCATGACGATGAAATTTTGATCGAAGGTGTAATTAATTCTGAACCCAATGAAACAATTCCCATCCTGGTTTATCAAGTTCAGAGTTGCGATCCGAGTGGATATGGTGAGGGCGGAGGTTCGGTTGGTGACCATTACACCACTGGCACATCGGCAACGACGGATGCCAACGGTAATGGTGTTTTTGTATCGGCCGCGGGGGGGTATGATCCCAGCATTCCGTATATTGTGATGTCAACGGGGTATTCCGAGTTTTCTGAGTGTAAACGGGTTGAAGCCGCCACGAGTGCGAATATGGCGGAACTGAGTATTGGAGATGCTTCCCTCGTGGAGGGAGATAGTGGTTCGACCTGGATGGAATTCGATATCACCCTGGATCGAGCGGCGACCATAACGGTTACTTTGAGTTATGGGCTCGTTGAGAGCAGCGCAAAATTTGGGGAAGATTTTGTCCAAGATTGGGGAGAAATCTCATTTCCCCCAGGTGCAACGGAGCAAACGCTCAGGGTTGAAATTTTGGGGGATTCTATTGCAGAACCCGATGAAATATTTATGGTAAATATCCATACTCCTGTCGGTGCGCTAATCCAAGATTCACAAGCCACAGGGACGATATGGGATGATGATGGTGGCGGCGGTTCTTGGTTGTTCTTGCCATTGCTCATCAGGTAAAAATTTCCGCCCATCAACCTTGAGTGCTAACCGTTTGCGATGGCGGCAAAATCCATGCCTGTCGGTTCTTGGAAGACACGCAACCCAAAGTTAGGGGCTGCTGCCAGCAAATGATCGAAAGTTTCCCCCTGGATTTGTTCATACGCAATCCAATCCGTCGTCTTCGTAAAGGCATATACTTCCAGCGGTAAACCGGACCGCCCTGGTGCTAAAGAGCGGATTAGGAAGGTCATCCCTTCTTGGTAGATATCATCACGACTCTTGAGAAAGGCGGCGATATAGGCCCGAAAAATCTCTACATTGGTGATTTGAGGACCATCCAAAAGCGAGTTGATTTTATCGCTGTTTTCACTTTGAAAACGTTCGATTTCCTGGTAGCGCGCTTCAAGATAATTCCGAATGAGATCAATCTTACGAAATTCATCTAGCATTGCTCGATCACAAAATTTGATGCTGCCCATATCAATTGCTATTGAACGTTTTATACGCCGCCCACCACTCTCTTGCATCCCGCGCCAGTTCTTAAAACCCACTTCGATCATCTTGTAAGTTGGGATTACAGTAATGGTTTTGTCCCAGTTTTGCACCTTGATTGAGTGCAGACTCATATTCAACACATCACCATCTGCACCAAAGCTGGGGACTTCGATCCAATCACCTTCTTTAACGAGATCGTAACTGGAAATTTGTATGCTGGCGACAATGGAGAGAATCGTATCTCGGAAAATGAGCAACAAGATTGCCATCAAAGCGCCAAGTCCAGTTAATAGAACAAGGGGTGATTTGCCTGTAAATAATGAGATGCTGAAAATGACCCCTACAAGGATAATCAGAATTTTACTGATATCTAAATATCCTTGGATACTTACACCGCTAAAATTTGGGCTGCTCTCGTAAATGTCATTGGCCGCGCTGAGCATGGCGTTGAATGTGATGATCGATATCCAAAGGATCAGAAAAAGCATTGCCTGTTCGATGATATTTCGATATGCCGGAAATAGATCAGCAAAAATGTAAATCACGATTACTGGAGCCAACCAGGCCACCCGGAAGGGGCGCAAGTGCCGCACTATGATATCGTCATACTTGGTTTCTGTACGATTTGCCAAATAAACTAAGCTGCGTGCAATAATAAATCGGGCGATAAAAAAACCAATGACGCTCAAAATAATGATGCCGATTAGGGCAAAAAATTGATTTTGTTCAATCCATAGTTGTAGTTGGGTTGTATCCATATATTAGTTCCTCTTCGATATGTTGATTTTACTGGTCAAAAATATCTATAATTAAGATTAATTATACAATTAATTTGCTGATAAATTTTCCAAATATGACCAGTTATTTCAAAATTGGAAGTATGATTTAGGGTATACTAATTCTAAGAAAGGCATTATTTATTATGTCCAATAAGGATCGTCCTACTGTTTGGTCTTCTAGTGATGGAGATATGCGAAAAGATGTGCGTTACCGAAAACCGCCCTCGGTAAAGTCGTTGCCCCCTCAACGGCAGACTGCCTATTTACATCGCGAATTTAAAGGCCGGGGTGGAAAAACAGTTACCATGGTAAAAAACTTAGTGCTTTCCGAAAAAGATTTGAAAGCGTTATCAAAAGAACTCAAACGTGCATGTGGAACGGGTGGAACCATCAAAGATGGTGTAATCGAGATCCAAGGAGATCACCGAGAGAATATTTTGGGGATTCTGCAGAAGCAAGGTTACAAGGTTAAGATTGCGGGTGGATAATTCAGGGTTTGGTAATTCTTTATCTTTCTTTATTATTTTAATGATCTCGTAGTGGGTAAACTAGCCAGGGTTCGCAATTTGTGGATCACAAGTGAATTGGTTGGCCAAGAAATTTTCCTCCCTAACCAAAATAGTTATGTAAGAAAATCTTGATAAAGAGCGTCAATGAATTAGAGATTAACCGACTTAAGGAGATTAATAAGTGAAAACATTTAGGGCAACGATTAAAATTAATGCATCACCAGAAAAAATATGGGAAATATTGACAAATGCAAATGGTTATCCAGAGTGGGATAAGAGTATGGAAAGGGTTGAGGGGAAATTTGCTCTAGGAGAAAAAATTACGTTTCATACCAAGCTTAGCACCCAATCATTCCCTGTGAAAGTAACTAAATTTGAAACAGCCAGCCAAATAGTGCTCACCGGTGGTATGCCACTTGGTTTATTCAAATCAGAGCGTACCCACAAACTAACTCCCGTCGAAGATGGAAAAACAGCATTTCACACACAGGAAAACTTTAGTGGGTTATTATTGCCGCTCTTTGGCAAAAATATTCCTGATCTAACCGAAAATTTTCAAGGGTTTGTCGCGGCCCTCAAGAAACAAGCAGAACAATAAAACTATCACGAATAGAAAGTTTTGTTTTTTCCTTTGTAGTTTTTTTATTTTGAGATCGGTTGAATTTCAACCGATCTCATTTGCTTAAATGCATTTTCTAAATTTCTTGCGCTGAAATAATGTATCTAAAGCGGCGTTTTCCGAATATTTATTTGGAAAAGATTTGTTTCGATAGGAGGAGGTCGGCTGTTCCAACAGCCAACCTCCTCCGCCTTTGTATGAGAAAGGATATAATCCTTAATAAATTTCCAACCTTAATTTCTCTCATGGAGGAGACATGCAAAATGAATATGCTACACAAATTTGGCCATTTCGAGCGTATTTTGGTGAAGATATGCCAGGGACTTTGGAGCGAATCTCAGCATTAGGATTTACAGGTGTCGAACTTTGTCGTTGGTTTAGTTGGACAGATATGTTCGACAAATGGAGTGCAGAGGATATTTTTGCTGTTTGCCAACGAACGGGAATCCAGGTTGTTAGTTCTCATGTTTCTTATCCAACTATATTCGAAGAAAACTTGGATGATCTCATCCAGTTTTGTCGGACTGTGAAGATGAAATATGCAATTGTTGCTGCCGTCCCTGAAGAACAAGCAAATACTCGAGAGGCTGTTTTAAGGGTTGCGAATAATTTCAACCAAGCCGCAAAAATTCTCAAAAAAGAAGGGATTCGAGTGGGTTATCATAATCATGGATTTGATTTTAAACCCATTGCTGAAGACGGGTCACTACCTTGGGATATCTTCTTCGATAATACCGATCCCGAAGTTGTCATGCAGGTGGATATTGGAAACGCGCTCCAAGGCGGGGCAGACCCCATCCACTATTTAAAAAAATATCCCGGAAGAGCTCGCCTGGTGCATCTAAAGGAATTTTCAGCAGAAAAGGCTCCATCAGCCATCGGGGATGGCGATGTGAACTGGGCCGAGGTCGTTAACGTTTGCGAAGAATTGCATCAACCCGATTGGTATATTATTGAACAAGAAGAAAAAGAGTTTGATCCCTGGGTTAGCGTGGAGCAAAGCCTGGCATATCTCCGTAAAATAGGTTTTTAGGTTTCAAGGTTGTTAGCGTAAAATAGGAGAGAAAGATGCCAGAAAAAATCCGAATTGGCTGCATTGGTGTTGGTCAAATTGGAAAGCATCATCTGGATAATTACGCAAAAATCCCGAACGCGGAATTGGTTGCGATCAGCGATATTAATAGGTCCGAACTTGAGCGTGTTTCTGAAGATTACCAAATCCACGATACTTATACGGATTTTCGAGAGATATTAACCCGCGACGATATCCATGCAGTGGATGTCTGTTTACACAATAATCTGCATAAGCCTGTCACTATTGCGGCATTAGAGGCAGGAAAGCATGTTTATTGTGAAAAACCGATGGCGGGTTCGTATATTGATGCCGAAGCGATGTACGCTAAGGCACAAGAAGCCGGCCTTAAACTGTCGATTCAATCTCGTTTATTGTTCGAAGTAGAAACTAGAGCTGCTCGCTCAATCATCGACCAGGGTTTACTGGGAAACCGTTATCATGCGCGCTCGTATGGTTTCCGCCGCCGTGGTCGACCCTATGTCGATGGGTATGGCACACCAACATTTGTGCAAAAAGAAAATGCTTCGGGTGGAGCTCTCTATGATATGGGTGTATATCATATTATTCAGATATTGTATCTTCTTGATAACCCCCAACCTCTCCGGATTTCGGGGAAAATTTATCAAGAAACTGAGATGGATACCAGACGGCGAGAGATTAGTGGTTATAACGTGGAAGAACTGGGGATGGGATTTGTGCGTTTTGAGGGCGAGGTGACGTTAGATATCCTGGAATCTTGGGCCATTCACCTGGATGGCTTCGAAGGGTCTTATGTGGTTGGCAGCCAAGGTGGGGTGAGATTAGAACCTTTTGGTTTCTTTCACAGTGCTGGAGATTTGTCTTTAAACAGTACAGTAGATTTGGGAGAGTTTAATTATCGTCTCCACCATGTTCACGAACAAGGCGACATTTATGATAGCGCCCAACATCATTGGGTCGCGGCCCTTCAGGGGCGGGTCGACCTGCTTCCGACGGCTGAATTGGCACTCAATACCATGCTGATCTCAGAAGGCATTTATCTCTCGAGCAAATTGGGTCGGGAAGTAACCGCAGACGAGGTGCGAGAAAATTCAAAATCTACCTCAATACCGGTATGATTGGAACGCCACAAATCTTTTGGTTAAGAGCTGCGCACCTCTTCAGTTCGGTACTCATATCGGTCCGCGCGATAGTGGCTTAAAGTATGCTCAATAAATTCCCCGCTTTCCAGATAAGCAGTTGTGGCGACAAACAATAACGGTGCTCCTGCATCCACTTTGAGGTATTCGGCCCGATAATTGTCCGCCCCAACTGCTCGAATTAAATGCTCTATGCGGGTAATGATAAGTTCGAATTCCTTTGCTAAAACCTCATATAAGGATTTTTGAGAAAAATCAAATTTACCGAGTCCAACACATCTATTAGTTAGCACTGTGGTTGATTGATAGCAAATTGGTTCCATATTCCCATAGCGCACGCGCTCTCAAATTCAAGCAAGGCTGCCCTATATAGGATTTGAGAATTGCATAGGAATCTTCCGAGATCAGATTATCTTCCTGACAAAGGTTTTCTGAACTGGGAATCATCCCCAAATCACGCACGTGCTGACTAAAACTCCGATCCAGATGAAAACTGGACCGTTCCGCGTGGTCCCGCACGAAGGTACCTTTACCAGCATATCGATCCACCAAATTATCATCAACCAGTCGAGCAATTGCCTGTCGCACAGTTTGGCGGCCTACACCATACACTTGTGATATTTCAACTTCAGGCGGTAAGATTGATCCTGGGGGAATTGTGTGCTCCTCAATCATCTGTCTCAAATCCTGGCTGATTTGATAGTATAGAGGAACCGGACTTTTGGAGTCAACCGGTTTGAAAGATAGATCGGCAATTTTTAGTTGATGAGGGGGAATGGGGTGTGTGCTCATGATTTTGCGCTCTTGTCAGTTTGCTTTTAGCGGATAAGTTCCAAAATGTTGAGCGGCCTCGTAAAGCGTAACAACATTTTCAACTGGAACGTCTGCCTGGATATGGTTGGAGGGTGCGAGGATATACCCTCCTCCGGGTGCCAACTCTGAAATACGGGTTTGGACCTCTTTAATTACGTCTGCCTTTTTGCCAGGTAAGGCGTGGCTGATGTCTATTGCTCCTAAAAATGTAACCCGCTGACCATACCGTTGTTTAATCGCTATAAAATCCATGCCAGAGAGGGGTTCAAGTGGATGAATTACATCCACGCCAATCTCAATTAAATCATCTAGCAATGAGGTAATCATCCCGTCACTATGGAACATAATTTTGATGCCAGGTTTGTAACCGCGGATTGTTTCAACGAAGCGAACAAGAACTGGTTTGATAAACTTGCGAAACATTAGGGGTGAAATGATCGTGCCAACATTGGAAGCATAATCGTCCCCTGGAAATTCGATCAAATCAAAATAATCACCGCCGGTTTCCATAGCTTGCCGAAATAAACCCAATTGGAAATCCCCAATCCGTGTCAGCAATTCCTCAGCAAATTCGGGATAAAGTCCCATATCCATTAAAAAATTTTCGGTGCCGCGCAAATCACAGGCCGTTTGGAAGGGACCGTGCGAAGCCACCATCCGCATAGCGACGAAATAATCTGTAGTTTCCCGTAGAAATTTGGCTCTTTCTGCTACCCCGGTCATCCATTTCGGGTCTTCCGGATTCGGCAAAACCAAAAGTGAATTCAGATCGCCCTCGGGCTGCATCTGGCTCAGGAGCCCGGTGCCGGCATAATAATATGGTTTTGCTTTATGCCAAATTTGACCATAGCTATCTTTGAAAGTATCAGGCTCACCCCCAGGCAGTACAGGGCTGTTGGGCAGTAGTTTGGGATAAACATACCGGATATCCGTTCCCAGCTTGTCGAGTAACCGATCATCCATATAAGATATGCTGTGACCTGTTCGGAACGGTGGAACAGATTTGCCAAGCTCTAAATAATCTAATAATTTTAAATAAACTTCATCAACAATCCCATAAGGCCCGCCGCCCAAAGCTAGAGGGACCCGGTCGGGTTCTTCGTGGTTCATGGCAGCATAAACACGTTCTCTGGGTGAAAAATCCATTCATTGCACTCCTACCATTCTGATAAATTTTCTTGGGAAGTTTCTAAATTATAGCAAAATGTACGAACATTCGCAACATTGACATTTTTGTGTGATTTCAAATATAATATTTGTATTGTTCGTACATTTCTGCTGATTGAGAGGAGTTTAAAAATGCACAAGATTACGATGCTTGGAACCGGGTTGATTGGCCGTTTTTACACCATTACCCTTCAAATGATACCGAATTGTGAAGTAAGTATGATTTGCTCGAGGACTGAGGAGAGCGCTCAGGCATTTGCCGAAGAGTTTGGAATACCTCGTTGGAGTGCGAGTATTGAAGACGCCATCCAAGATCCAGAAACAGACACAGTTGTCATTGGCTTGCCCAATAATCTGCACAAACACGCAGTTCAACTGGCGGCTGAGGCTGGCAAAGCAGTGTTGTGCACAAAACCTTTGGCGACAAGTGGTGCAGAAGCAAAAGCCATGTTAGACATTGTAGAAGAGACCGGGGTTTTCCACGGCTATTTGGAAGACTTGGTCTATACGCCGAAAACTCTTAAGGCATTGCAATCTGTTAAAAATGGTGCATTGGGCAAAATTTTGTGGGCTCGCTCACGGGAAACGCACAGCGGACCACATAGTGATTGGTTCTGGGATGTAGAACGTTCGGGTGGTGGGGCGATCGTAGATTTAGGCTGTCATTGTATAGAAATTGCCCGCGATTTTATCGGGAAAGATGTGCGCCCACTTGAGGTCACTTGCTGGGCGGATACTCAGGTTCATCCCATTGAGGCCGAGGATCACGCCGTCGGATTGGTGCGGTATGCAAATGGCGCCATAGGTCAGTTCGAAGTTAGTTGGACTTTCCGTGGTGGGATGGATTTGAGGGATGAGATCGCCGGAACCGAAGGCACCATTTGGCTAAATCACTGGCTGCGGACTGGATTCGAAATGTTTACGAGCGTCGGCCAGGGTGGCTATGTAGCCGAAAAAGCTGAGGGTGATACTGGCTGGCTTTTCCCGGTAGGAGATGAAGTGGTATCTCTTGGATATTTGGATATGTTTAAAGATATGTTCCAGGCGATGGATGCTGGCACAGCTCCGATGGAGACTTTCTATGATGGATATATCGTCAATGCCATCATAGATGCCAGTTATAAAGCTGCAAAATCAAAAAAATGGGAACCCATCAAATTAGAAGTTTGGCGGGGTGCGGATACTACGGAGAGTGAAAGCGCCTTGAAGGATTATGATGAGGCTCATCATCTGGTAAAGGAAGAGGTGATGCCGGATGGGCGTACGAAGCTGAATATTAAAAGAGAAGTCTACCGGCAAAATAGTTCAGAAATTTATTGAATAAAATTGGTTTTCAACGATAATTTATTTCAATGTTGACCAATTCTATCCGGCTGTGGCACTCGAGTCTTTGTACTTGAAATATTCAAAGTTCTAATTATGGTAAACAATATTTGCTATTGAGTTAACAAAGACCTTGTGCTATAAACTTCTTGTATGATAGCGTTACAAAAATTTAGTTAGTCTATTTTTTTGTTTATGAGTGAAAATATCTCTCCTTCTAAACCTCACAATTTTTATAAGGCTCCAGTGGTTTTAAGCGCGGCTGAAGGCGCGGTTATGCGGGTCTTGCGCAAAAATGGTCAAACCTCCCGCCCTGAGATTACTGAAGTTATTGGTTGGTCTCGAGCAAAAACCTCTCAAGAGATCAATTCTATGATTGAGAAGGGTTTTTTGGTAGAGACAGGCAAGGGATTGTCAAAAGGCGGGCGCAAGCCGCGCCTTTTGTCTTTAAACAACCAACTAGGATATGTGGTTGGTATTGATATTGGAGCTACAAGCCTCGAAATAGCTTTGGCCGATGTGAATGGCAAAATACTCAAGCGCGCAGCTGAACCTGCTGATGTACGCCAGCCTCCCGAAGAGGTTCTAAGTCGTTGCAGCGCGCTGATCCTTGAAATTGCATTAGCAGAAAAAATTCCTCCCAGGCAGATTTTGGGGATTGGTGTGGGGGTTCCTGGACCAGTAGATTTTGCCCACGGCATTTTGGTAGCCCCGCCCCTGATGCCGGATTGGGAAAATTTTCCCATACGCAGTTTCCTAAAAGAAACCTTCCCTTTTGCTTTCGTGGTAATCGATAATGATGTCAACATAATGGCGTTGGGCGAACAACGCTCAGGTGATGCGGAAGATATTGACCATTTCTTAGTTATAAAAATTGGAACGGGTATTGGCTGTGGCATTATGGCCAGCAGGAAAATTCACCGCGGCAACAATGGCTGTGCAGGGGATATCGGTCATATCTGCGTGGATAAAAATGGGCCGGTTTGTCGTTGTGGTAACCGTGGCTGCCTGGAAGCCATGGCTGCCGGCCCCGCAATTGCCAAAAAAGCACTGGAAGCCAGCTTAGACGGGAAGAGCGAAATACTTGCCAGGATGATGGATGATAACGGTGGAAAATTGACTCCCGAAGATGTAAGTACAGCCTGCAGAGAGGGAGATGAGGCAGCTCTTGAAATTATTCGTGCCAGCGGTCAGATGATTGGAGATGTGTTGGCTGGTCTCGTAAATTTTTTCAACCCGAGCCATATCTTTATCACTGGCGGTATCAGTAATTTTGGCAACCATCTACTAATTGCTGTTAAACGGGCAGTTCTACGACGCTCGCTTCCTTTGGCAACATCAAACCTGACCATCAATTTCTCCCGAACAGGCCCTGATGCCGGGATATTGGGTGCGGTCATGCTTGCGTTGGAATATTTATTCGTGGTGGAAGATGGTTTGCGTTATGCTTTCTAATCAAAAAGTCATACTCGAAAAAGGAGGTAAAGTCCCGACAAAAATTATATTTATTTCACCTACCTGGATTGTTGAATAATGATTTTCGCGATTTCACAATCTCGCTAGGCAATATTCAAATCAAGGATCAAATTACTAGGAGATTAGAAGAAATGAAGAAGATAAAACTACTTAGCTTTTTGCTGGTTTTCGTGATGTTATTCGTAGCTTTGGCAGCTTGTGGCTCGGATGCAACCGAAACAATGGCGCCTGAAGAGCCTGAAGTTTCGGAACCTGAAGAGGAAGCCATGCCTGAGGAAGAGGAGGCAATGCCTGAAGAGCCTGCTGGTGATGATGGGAAATTCACCATAGGTATCTCGAACCCCTTTATCAGCAGCGAGTACCGCACCCAGATGATCGCCAGCCTGATCGAAGTCAACCAGGAATATATGGATGCTGGGATCACAACTGAGTTGGTGATTGAAAGCGCCGATACGGATGTGGCGGGTCAGATTCAACAATTGCAGAACTTGATGGCCAAAGAAGTCGACGCCATTTTGGTCAACCCAGGTGATGTCAACGGTCTGAATGCTACCCTCGAAGAAGCCCTGGCCGCCGGCATTATCGTGATCTCGGTCGATCAAGAGCTGGATGTGCCTGGTGTTTACAATGTGGGCATCGACCAGAAAGAATGGGCGATGACCAGTGCGACATGGCTGGCGGAAACCTTAGGCGGCGAAGGCGATATCGTGGAGATTGAAGGTTTCCCCGGACATCCCGCTAACGTTGCTCGCATGGATGGTGTCGATGAAGTCTTTGCTGAATATCCGGGCATCAATGTACTGGCCCGCGACACCGGCAAATGGGACGAAGCTACCGGACAACAGGTCATGTCGAACTTCCTGGCCGCTTACCCCAACCTCGATGGCTATTGGACCCAAGATGGCATGGCGATTGGTGCCTTGCAGGCTGTGATGGCTGCGAACCCAGCTGAATGGCCGGTGGCTGTTGGCGAAGGCCGCTGCCAGTTCATCAATCTGTGGACCGAAGTGCTCGAAACCAATCCAGACTTTGAGACGATTGCCGTTGCCAACCAACCGGGTGTGTCACCCACGGGTTTACGCATTGCCGTTCAATATGTTGTTAGGCGAAAAAGTCAATGAATCCACTTTAGGTGGGTCCAATGGTTTATCTTTTGTACTGCCGGTTGCTGCTGTACATACCAACGAGAATTTGGATGAGGCGATTGAGTACTGCGCTGACAAGCCCGATGCCCACCTGATCGACGATATCCTGACCGATCAAGAAGTGTTGGACACTTTCTTTGGCGAAGAAGCTGCCGATAGTGAAGAACCCGAGATGGCTGAAGGTCCCTTTACTATTGGTATCTCGAACCCCTTCATCAGCAGCGAGTACCGCACCCAGATGATCGCCAGCCTGATCGAAGTTAACCAAGAATATATGGATGCAGGTGTTGGGACCGAACTGGTGATCGAAAGCGCCGATACGGATGTGGCAGGTCAGATTCAACAGTTGCAGAATTTGATTGCTAAAGAAGTCGACGCCATCTTGGTCAACCCAGGTGATGTCAATGGTCTGAATGCTACTCTCGAAGAAGCCCTGGCCGCCGGCATTATTGTGATCTCGGTCGATCAAGAGCTGAATGTACCTGGTGTTTACAATGTGGGCATCGACCAGAAAGAATGGGCGATGACCAGTGCGACCTGGTTGGCGGAAACCTTAGGCGGTGAAGGCGATATCGTGGAAATTGAAGGTTTCCCCGGACATCCCGCTAACGTCGCTCGCATGAATGGCGTTGACGAAGTCTTTGCCGGATACCCGGGTATCAATGTACTGGCCCGCGACACGGGAAAATGGGACGAAGCTACCGGGCAACAGGTCATGTCGAACTTCCTGGCCGCTTACCCCAATCTCGATGGATATTGGACCCAAGATGGCATGGCGATTGGTGCCTTGCAGGCAGTGATGGCTGCGAACCCTGCTGAGTGGCCGGTGGCTGTTGGCGAAGGCCGCTGCCAGTTCATCAACCTGTGGGTTGAAGTCCTCGAAACCAATCCAGACTTTGAGACGATTGCCGTGGCGAACCAACCGGGTGTATCCCCTACTGGGTTGCGCATTGCTTACAATATGCTGATGGGTAAAGAAGTCGATATGGCTACGCTGGGTGGGTCCAATGGGTTATCCTTCGTACTGCCAGTGGCTGCTGTTCATACCAACGAAAATTTGGATGAAGCGATTGCTTACTGCGCCGACAAGCCCGATGCTCACTTGATCGACAATATTCTGACCGATCAAGAAGTACTCGATACCTACTTCAAATAAACCAATCAAAAAAAACCTCCAGGGTTATTAGAAACCTTGGAGGTTTCATTACCCCCCAAACTTATGAACCAAACGCTTTCTGCCCGTAACATCGTTAAACATTACGGTGGGGTCGTCGCCCTGGCCGACGGCCATCTGGATGTCAAATCCGGAGAAGTCGTTGCGCTTATTGGTGCAAATGGAAGCGGAAAAAGCACGATGAGTAAGGTTATCAATGGTGTAGTTGTCCTCGATGGTGGGCAGCTACACCTGGATGGCCAGCCTGTGCAATTTTCTTCTCCTCAGGCGGCGAAGGATATGGGGATATCAACTGTTTTCCAAGAGCTAAGCCTGATCCCGCAAATGACCGTAGCCGATAATATCTGGTTGACCCGCGAACCCCAACGAGGTTTTGGGGTGATCAACCGTAAAGAGGTGACTGAACGAACTCAGGAACTATTAGCCCTTTTTAAAGGTACTTACAAAACCGATCTGACCCCCGATACATTGGTTTCTACCTTACCTCCTGATGAACGCCAGATTCTTGAGATCTTGAAGGCGATCAGTTTTGATCCCTGGATGATCATTCTCGATGAAGCCACTGCCAGCCTCGATAGTAGACAAGTCGAGCGGCTTTTCGAACTGGTCGCCAGTTGGAAAGAACAGAATAAGGCTATCGTTTTTGTTTCCCACCGCATGGAAGAAATATTCCGCATTGCTGATCGCTACAGCGTTCTGCGTAACGGCAAGACAGTCGGAGCAGGGGATATTGTGGATGTGGACGACAATGAGTTGGTGCGTTTAATGGTCAAAGAAGAGACAGCTTTTGCATTCGCGCGCACCACACAAGAAACCGGGATTGATGACTCTGAAAAGCCGTTTTGTCTTGAAATCACAAAACTACATGCAGGCGCGCTCAATGGAGTTGATCTCCAGGTCCGTGAAGGTGAATTGATCGGATTAGGTGGCCTGCAAGGTCAAGGTCAGCGAGATCTGTTATTGGCACTGTTTGGCGATATTCCCTTTACCGGCAAGGTAGAATATCAAGGGAAGCGGGTCCATTTTAAACATCCGAAACAAGCTATGAAAAAAGGGATTGCGTTGGTACCGGGTGACCGCGCCCGTGAAGGATTGCTTTATATCCGTTCAATCCTGGAAAATCTGTTGCTGCCCTCCTGGAAGGAATACGGTTTCCCGCTGCGAATTAACAAAGCAAAAATAGATGCAGATAAAACTGGGAAAAGCCTGAATCTAAAAATGGCTGGATTAGGGGAACCGGTTAGCAGCTTATCAGGTGGCAATGCTCAAAAAGTTGTCATTGGTAAATGGTTGAAACGCGAGCCCGAATTACTACTTTTGGATGACCCCACCAAAGGTGTTGATGTTAGATACCAAAGGAGAGTTTTACGTTTTGCTCAACCAGCTTTGTGATGAAGGCAAAACCATCCTGTTTTACAGCAGTGATGAGGAAGAGTTAATTGGTTTGTGCGATAAAGTTTATGTATTACATGATGGTTTGATCGTTGCCGATTTAACAGGAGAGGAATTGTCTAAACAGAACCTGATTGCCGCCAGCCTTGGAATTACCAACGAAGCTCCCTCCGAAACTCTAGCTGGAGGTGGGCAATGAACCGCACAACGCTGCAACAATGGGTCGCTCGCTCCCCGGCATTTTTCTCTCTTATTTTGTTCGTAATTGCTATTGTGATCAACGCCATTTTGCAGCCCAACATGTTAACGTTAGATACGATCAACAATAATATGCGAGTTTTCCTCCCCATGATATTCCTGGCAGTTGGACAATCTGTGGTAATGATCGGCGGTGGAATTGATATCTCTGTAGGTGGGATTGTTTCAATCATCAATGTGATCCTGGCAACTCGTGTCGGTTTGGATGGCACGCCTGAACAAATGTGGCAGTTTATGATGGTTGCGCTTTTGGCAGGTTTGATAGCGGGCGCGATAAACGGATTTTTTATTGCCTTTTTACGCTTGCAGCCTATCATTACAACTTATGCCACGGGTTTCTTGTACGCGGGTTTCGCTCTATATTTGCTGCCCTATCCTGGAGGTGGAATTCCTCGCACGGTGTCAGATATTTATCGAACGATTACGCCACTGGGTATCCCACTTGCTTTTTATGTCATCGCGATTATTTTATTTGTTTGGTGGTATTTACGCGTGAACGCGTTATGGACGTTATTTATACGCTGTTGGTGGTAAAGCCGAAGCAGCTTACCAGACCGCTGTTCCGGTGCGACGCGTGATTTTTAGTACCTACGTAATCTCCGGTTTGATGTCCGCTTTAGCTGGGATTGCCATTACTATGTTGAGTGGTTCGGGAAACGCTGAAATTGGATCTGCAATGACCCTGACAGCAATTACTGCGGCGGTAATTGGTGGAACAGCGATGAGCGGGGGTGTTGGAGGGATTGCTGGTCCAATCATGGGGGCGATCACTTTGGGACTAATTAACAATATCATTTCTTTTCGCGTCCATCGATACCTGGTGGGAGACTCTGATCAAAGCCGTCATTATTGTGATCGCCCTGGCAACTCCCGGTGTGATCAATTTAATCCGAAGGAGGAGAGCATGAAACGGATTTCTATCTCCCCCCCCGTCGCCGCACTGGTTTTAGCTGTGGTTCTGTTCTTGCTCTCTGGAATGCTCCCCAATAGTTATGGCAGCAATGTTGATGTAGCTATTGCACAAGCCACGAATATTGTGCGTCTGGCTGTTTTCTTGGGTATTATCGCCGCTGGGCAAACCTTGGTAATCATCAGCGGGTCAGAAGGGATCGATCTCTCTGCTGGTTCGGTTGTAACTTTAACCGCAATTCTGACCTATGTATTGGTTAATGGAAACGATGATAAAGTTTTACTGGCTTTGTTAGTATCATTTGTCGTGGGAGCCTTGATCGGCTTGATCAATGGCGCAGGAATCACGTTTTTGAGGATTTCTCCCTTTGTTATGACTTTGGGAATGGCTGGGGTGGTCACCGGTGCAATTATTGTGATCAATCATGGAAACGTCAGCGGAAAGGTAGCGCCCATTATGACCAGGTTGATTGCCCGACCTGTCTCAGCATCAATCCCCATTCCAGGAGCGATTGTCATCTGGTTAATTTTTGGCTTGCTGATGTGGTTGCTGTTAGAACGTACTACCTTTGGCAAACAACTCTTTGCTATTGGTGTAAATCGTGTAACTTCCAAGCTCTCGGGCGTAAATGTAACCAGTATGAACCTTGCAGTCTATGCACTAGCTGGAGCTTTGGCAGGTTTTGGTGGCTTTCTGGTTGTTGGAAACACCGGAGTAGTTTTTATTGCACTTGGCCAACCGTTCTTATTCCCATCGATCGCGGCTGTTGCCGTTGGAGGTACATTGCTCTCGGGCGGTAAGGGCAGTTATTGGGGGACGATGGCCGGAGCGATCGTACTAACGTTGATTACAAGTTTGCTGACCACCATGCAAATGCCCGAATCGGTTCGACGAATGGTTTTAGGAGCTACCCTGCTCTTGTTGATTTCGATATATGGACGCCAACGCGGTTTTAGGCAATAGAAAAAACCCAAAACATCGCCCATTAAGATTTGATATAACCGACAGAAATTATTAGGAGATTTTATGACCACCCTCAATAGTAAAACCATCACATATGAGCAACTCGCCAAGGTGATTGACCATTCCTTGCTTAGACCTGAACTCACCGAACCAGATGTGGTCACAGGTTGTGAACTGGCCGCGAAATACCATACAGCTACCGTTTGTGTAAAACCCACACATGTCAAATTGGCAGCCGAGATACTCAAAGATTCCGATGTAATTGTCAGTACCGTAGTTGGGTTCCCACATGGAAGTAACCGCACCGAAGTCAAAGTTTTGGAAGCCAACCTCGCAATGGACGATGGCGCCATGGAACTTGATATGGTACTCAATATTGGTCAACTGCGTACTGGAAAACTTGATTTTGTGCGCGATGATATTAAAGCTGTTTGTGATGTGGCGCATACCCGCGGTGCCAAAGTCAAAGTGATTCTTGAAAATGCTTACCTGACCGATGATGAAAAAGTGACCGCCTGCAGACTTTGCGAAGAGGCGGGAGCAGACTGGGTAAAAACCTCCACTGGATTTTCCCCAAGCGGCGCAACTCTTGAAGATTTAGCTTTGATGCGAAAAACTGTCAGCGAAAAAGTTCAGGTTAAGGCTGCTGGCGGTGTTCGCACCCTGGATTCTATCCTGCCGGTTATCGATGTGGGCTGCACCCGTGTTGGTGCCACAGCCACAGCCATCATCCTGAATGAGTTTGAGGGTCGAGGTAGCACAGGCAGCGTCGAGGGAGCCGAATTTTCAGACGACCCCATTGGCTACTAGGTAATTTCGATATTCCACGCATATTTAATTTAAACGATTTATTTCAAGACTAAAAACATAAAAAGTCAACACGGTCTAATCGAAGGAGCAACTTATGAGAGATAAAGCGACCATTCGCGTAGGCATTGCTGGTACCGGTTTTATAGGTCCGGTTCACCTTGAAGCATTGCGCCGAAACAATATTCAAGTGGTGGGATTGGCTGAAGCTAACGCTGAATTAGCTGCTAAAAAAGCTGCCGATTTAGGCATCAAAACGGCATATGATGGTTACGAAGATATGCTGGCTGATACTAATATTGATGTTGTTCATCTGGCGACTCCAAATTATTTACACTACCCTCAAGCTAAGGCTGCCCTCGAAGCTGGAAAACACGTGGTTTGTGAAAAACCTTTAGCGACGACCAGTGAAGAATCAGCTGATTTGGTACGAATTGCCAAAGAAACGGGGAAAGTGAATGTGATCAACTTCAATATCCGTTTTTACCCGATGGTGCATCAAGCCCGCTCGATGGTGCAGAATGGTGAAATTGGGGATCTCTTTATCCTTCAAGGATCTTATCTTCAGGATTGGTTGCTGCTTCCCACAGACTGGAATTGGCGGTTGGAGCCCGATCTCGGAGGTACACTGCGCGCCGTTGGGGATATTGGTTCTCACTGGCTCGATTTAGTGAGCTTCATTACTGGGCTGAAGGTTAAAGAAGTTTTCGCCGATTTCAAAACTTTCCATCCGATTCGCAAGAAACCGCTCGAGGAGTTGGAAACTTTCACTGGGAAAATGCTGACCCCTGATGATTATGAAGATAAGCCGATAAAAACCGAAGACTACGCCAGCATTTTGTTGCATTACGAAAATGGAGTACACGGTGTTTTGACCGTTTCTCAAGTAAGTTCGGGACGAAAGAACCGCATTTCTTTCGAAATCAATGGATCAAAATCATCGTTGTCTTGGAATGGCGAACGTCCCAACGAACTTTGGATTGGACAACGCTCTGGTCCTAATCAAGTGATGATGAAAGATCCCTCGCTGCTTTCCCCTGAAGCGCTGGCCACAACTTCATACCCGGGTGGCCATAACGAAGGTTTCCCGGACACTTTTAAACAACTGTACAACAAAGTTTACAGCTATATCTTAGCTGGTGATTACGCTGCCAAACCCGATTTCCCCACTTTTGCCGATGGGCACTATGAACAAGTGCTTTGCGAAGCCATTGAAACAAGTGCGAAGGAAAGTCGCTGGGTGGATGTCATTGTATAGCCGTCTATTAAGAATTTAAATCGTTTTGTAAATCTCCCCCCGAAATTGATTACGGGGAGCTAAAAATTACCAAGCTTAAGAAAAATTTGGAGGATAAATCTATGAAACTAGGAATATTTTCCGCTGCATTTCCTGATAAATCTTTGGAAGAAGTGGCTGCCTGGACTGCTGAAAATGGTTTTGAAACACTGGAGCTTGCCTGCTGGCCACCTGAGAAAGCAACTCGGCGGTATGCCGGTGTCTCAACAATCAACGTAGTGGACTTTGATGCTGCCCAAGCCAAAGAGGTACATGCTATTTTAAATAATTTTGGCTTGAGTATCTCTTCCTTGGGTTATTATCCAAACCCGATGGATGCAGATACGAAACAGCGTGATATTGTTATCGAGCATCTCAAAAAAGTGATCTTAGCTGCTGAGTTGCTGGAGGTTGAAATTGTTGGTACTTTTGTAGGTCGTGATAAAGATAAGAATATCCCGGACAATCTGGAAGCCTTTGCCAAAATCTGGCCACCCATCGTCAATTTTGCTGCAGAACACCAGATAAAAATCGCGATCGAAAATTGCCCAATGATCTTTTCCTACGATGAGTGGCCTGGTGGTAATAACTTAGCAAGCAGCCCCGCACTCTGGAAGAAGATGTGGGAGATCATCCCAGATGATAACTTTGGTCTCAATCTCGACCCATCACACTTGATTTTGCAGATGATTGATTATGAGCGTGTGGTTTTGGATTTCGCCGACAAAATATTCCATGTACATGCCAAGGATCTGGAGATTGATCATGAGGGCCTCTACCAAAATGGTGTACTGGCTCAAGGCATGGGTTGGCAAATTCCGCGATTGCCTGGTCTTGGCGATATCAACTGGGGCAAATTCATTTCGGCTCTTTATCGGGTCGGGTATGACTACGTGATCAGTATTGAGCACGAAGATCGAGCCTTTGAAAAAACTGAAGAATTGATCAAACGCGGCTTTTTGCTTTCCCGCGATGTGCTCCGCCCGTTCATCAAATGAGTCAGAAATTTATTGGTTGTGATTTAGGGGGGACTAATTTGCGCGCGGGGATCGTTGATCCAGAAAGCGGTCAAGTTACCCACCTGTCATCAACCCCCACCCTGGCCCGTGAAGGTCACGACGCTGTTATGGTGCGCATGTCGGCTTTGATAGAAAATGTGATCATTGCTGGAGGGCTGTCCAAATCGGAAATTGGTGGAGTAGGTATTGGAGTGCCGGGTGTACTTGATCTCGAACGCGGCCTGACTCTCTTTCTACCCAATCTCTCTGGTACATGGCCCAAAGTTCCATTGCGAAACACCATAGCTGAAGCAGTCAACATACCGGTGGCTTTGCTGAACGATGTGCGTTCAATTACTTTTGGTGAATGGAAATTTGGTGCCGGGCAAGGGGTTGACACGATGGCTTGTTTTGCCATAGGAACAGGGGTCGGTGGCGGGTTGGTGATCAACCGCCAATTACATCTGGGAATTGGTGGTACTGGAGGAGAACTCGGACACCAAACCATTGATTTTAACGGCCCTCTTTGTGGCTGTGGTAACCGCGGCTGTCTGGAAGCGTATGCTTCTGGTCCGGCGATCGCATCGATGGGCATGAAGGCTGTCGTTCAAGGCCGTACCACCCTTATCGGTGAGTTGGTTGATTATGATGTCAACAGAATTACACCGGATGTGATCGCTCAGGCTGCGGCACTGGGTGATGAGATTTCTCAAATCATTATTGCAGAAGCGGGTTTGTACATTGGCATAGCAGCAGCCAACATTTGTGTTTCTGTAGGACCTCGGAAAATTGTCATTGCGGGTGGGGTTTCGAGAATCGGTGATCCACTTCTCGATCCGATCCGGCATACGATTCGTGAACGTGTAACTGTCATGCCAATTGAGGAGGTTGAAGTGGTGCAAGCTACCCTGGGAGACGATGCCGAAGTCATAGGTGCAGCACTTTGGGCAGCAAAAAACTTCAATTAGCGCACAAATTAAACCAAAACACGGATGGAATTATTAGTGGGATACCTTTATAATTGGAAACAAATAGGCTTCTAGGGTGGAATGAATTGTTAGGAATGGATTCGAGAAATATCGGATTGACGCAAACAAACAATTACAGGGCTCCTCTCATGAGGAGCCCTGAAATCTGGTAGTGGACCGGGTGGGGGTCGAACCCACAAGGTATTGCTACCGCTGGATTTTATTCTTGCGCATAGTCGTCGATATTATACAGAAATCTTTCCACCGTGTCTATGGTTTATAAAAAAACTACACAATCTGCTCGCAAATTGCTCGCAGAAACTTTTAAAAATCTCAATTTGATTGATGATTTGCTGACCTAACAACATACTGTTTAGAACAGCATATCCAGATTATTTTAACGTATTCATAAGGGATCCCTAATTGGACTGGATTTATTTTGCAGACCTCTACCCAGATCAACACTTTGGATTAGAGTTGGATGGGATATTGATTGGTCAAAAAATCTTTGAAATATTATATTCTGGCACGGTTTCCGTAATAATGTGAATGCAATCGTTCCTGGTTACATCCTTTTCCGACCTCTCTGTTTGGAATTCTGACAGGCAAAGAAGATGCTCGGACTAAACCAGTGCTCATGTATCAAGCAATTGATTAGAAAAATTAGCCGAAATTAGTTTTACCCCTAAGTCGCGCAGTTTAGCCATGATGCCATAGAGGGCGGCTTGATCGTCAACGGTACCGGTCAGGATGGTTTCCTCATTATCTGAATGCGTGATTGTGAAACCCTCCAGCCAATCTGCCCAATCGGGATCCAGGTGCCCTTGAATTATGATTTCTACGGATGATGGCATAGGGTCTCCTAGGAGGGGTTTTCCATGCTTTCTTCGGCTTTACCGAAGCGACCTTTCTTATCAAAAATTGGGCGGATGAGCAAAAAGCCACCCAGCAAAAGGAAGAAGAGCGCGTCATCCAGCGCGGACCAACCCGCTACCTGCGCAATACCGCCGGCCAGGGAGAGAATCCCCAAAAAGGTAGTGAAACTGCTCATTTTGATCTGATTGACATAACGTGCTACATTCAACCCCAGCATAATCAGGCCAATCCCAATAGACCACCAGCCCCTTTTGATGAACTCTTCGGGCACGAACATAAAGCCGCCCAGCATGATCAGAAACAAGCCCCAGCAAATCGTTTCCAGGCGTTTGTTGACGGCGACTTTTTCAGGATCGATGACGATTTCCCTTTTTTTAGCGGATTGATCTGTGGCTGAACCCCCGGTTATGGAACTGCCCAAGAGGATTAATCCTAGAACGCCCAGAATAACAGGTGGAACCCAGGGCATATTCTGGTTCCCTACGGTGAACATCAAATCTTCGGGAGGCAGCCTAAAATACAAAACCGCCAGTAACCCTGAGAGGGCTAGACAAATGACACCCCAAATTGCACGTGATTTATTCATGAGTTTCTCCTTTTAGATTTTCAATAAAACTTTGAAAATTTAGATCATGACAATTATGTTTGATTGACAACTCGCTTTTGCTCACCATTTTGATAGATCGTTTGCCAGGGTTGGACTTCATCCATCTGGAATTTCTCTGCCAAGAATTTGACGATATACATCGATAGCAAGGCTAGGCTGGTAAATATGGGCATTCGGATCATCATGCCAGCATCCATTCCATAACTAACCAGGAATGCAATGATTGTGATGGAAGCCCCGATCAAGAGACTTTGACCGATCCTCTTGGAATGCAAGCAGATATCCTTCAACTTGTGCCGTATCAACCATATAAATACGATCACCAGGATGGATCCCAGTGCCTTGGAAAGGATGATCTCGCCCCAGCGCTCATCTAACCGCAAGATAAAGGTAGCGATCCATTTTTAAAGAATAGCGCGATGATCATTAGCGCAAGAGCAGTTAAGTTAGGATTTTCAAAGGTTATCCGCTGAAGCCAATTGGTAGATGATTCTTTTGAGTCCGACATAGCAACCTACAATTTGTGTTTTTGGGCGTTCTGCTTATAGTTTAACGAGCAACGCTGTGGAGGTCATCTACCATTCGATAGATTTAGGGGGTTTATTTCAACTATGAAGGCAGAATAAACCCCCTAAATCAACCTTCCGATAGATGACAGCTTGACTCCCGTTTGCTAAATTGATAGTGGTGAAAAAAGCCAATCGCTAATAGTTCAGATGCAAGTGAAAGGAGAATTCTGATGCCGCATATATTGGAAGTTGATAATCTGGTCAAGAAATTTGGGGATTTCACGGCCGTCAATGGAGTCAGTTTCGAGGTTGAAGAAGGCGAAGTTTTCGGTTTACTGGGTCCCAATGGAGCTGGGAAAACCACGGCTATCTCGATGCTCACCGGTGTGCTGGAGCCGACTTCTGGAACGGCCCGGGTGGGCGGTTATGATTTAAAGACGGATCTCAAGGAAGTCAAAAAAGTCAACGGTCTGGTGCCGCAGGATTTGGCACTTTACCCCACCCTGAATGCACGCGCCAACCTGAATTTCTTTGGCCGCATCTATGGGTTGAAAGGGAGTGATCTCAAGAAACGCGTGGAAGATGTGCTGGAAATTGTGGCTCTCAAAGAGCGCGCCAACGAAAAGGTTGAAAACTACTCCGGTGGCATGAAGCGCCGAGTGAATATCGCCGCCGGATTGGTCCACGAACCCCGCCTACTCTTCCTCGATGAACCCACCGTAGGTGTGGATCCCCAAAGCCGCAACCAGATTTTTGAGAGCGTGCTGCAACTCAACCGGGAGCGCGGCATGAGCATTATCTACACCAGCCATTATATGGAAGAGGTCGAGTTGCTCTGTAACCGGGTTGCCATTGTGGACAAGGGAGAGATCATCGCCTTGGATACGATCAAGAACCTTATTGCCATGTTAGGGGGCGGCGTGATCAATCTGGGCTTGGAGAAGGTCGATGATGCACTGCTGGCGCAAATCAGCGCTTTGCCAGCGGTCAAACAGGCCAGCCTGGCGTCCGGAGCTTCCATTTCCAGTTGGGGAACGCCCTGAGGAAACGAAAGCCCTCGAAACGCCAGCAGAGTCGGATCATACAATCGTCAAAGTGGAATGCGAAAACGGTCAGCTGGCCTTGGTCGAGCTGATCGCCTTCTTGAATGAACGTGATCTGCGTCTGGTGTCGATTGAAACACTGGAGCCTAATCTGGAAAGCGTCTTCTTGCACCTGACTGGCAAGAAGCTGCGGGAGTGATGATCATGAGAGCATTCAGTATCACTTTGAAAGATTTGCAAATCTTCGTTCGGGATCGCGGTGCAGTCGTGATGCTGTTCCTGCTGCCATTTGTCTTCATCCTGGGATTTTCCTTCATCGGCCAGAACGTGGATCTGGGTGGGGGCGACGGTGGAGAAACCGAGAAGACCCTGATCAGTCTGGATGTGGTCAACAACGACCCGGATGGGCAGGCCGCCCAGGATTTTCTGTGGGCCCTGGAAGCTACCAGCAAAGTTGAGATCATCCTGGGAGAACAGGAAGAAGTGGACGCCTCTATCAACGACTCCTCTACAAAAATGGCATTGTTCATCCCATCTGATTTCAGCACCAGTCTGGCATCTGACCAGCAAACCACCCTGATCTTCAAACTGCACCCGGCGCATAATCAGACCACGGTGATGACCGTTGAACGAGCCATTTCCCGGGCGATGCGCGAATATCTGATGGTTGAGTATCTCAACCGCGGATTGGAGCAGATGGCTGAGATGCAGGCTGCCCACCCGGAAGCGGATGAGACATTTTCAGAGGAGCGCATCCACCGGCAAGTTGAGAAACAACAGGCGGAATCCGAGACCCGCCCATTGATTTCCGTTATGGAAACCACGCCAGTGACCGAAGAAGACGAGGTCGTTGAAATTCCTGCCCTTGGTCAGATCACGGTGGTAGGGATGACGGTTTTGTTCGTCTTCTTGGGTGCCCAGAACACGGCCATGTCGCTCTTCACCGAAAAACGGATTGGCAGTTTCCGCCGCCTGATGGCTGCCCCAATTGGTAATTTCACCCTGCTGACCGGCAAAATGCTCCCCGCCTTCATTTTGGGTCTGGTGCAGATTGCGGTGATCCTATTCACCGGTGGGTATTTGGTCAGCTTATTCGGGGTGGAGCCGCTCGATCTCTCCAGCGACCCCCTGGGATTGGTGTTGGTCTCACTGGCGATGGCGCTGTGTTCAACCTGTCTGGGGATTTGTATTGCAGGGTTGGTCAAAACTGAAAGCCAGGCCGGCGGATTGAGTTCATTGGCCCTGTTTATGGCTGCCATCCTGGCAGGTTCATTGATTCCACTCTTCTTGTTCCCCGAAACGCTGGCAAATATGGCGCGGGTGGTTCCGCACTATTGGGCTAACCAGGCTTATTATGGCCTGATCTTTCGCGGCTTAACCCTGATGGAAATCTGGCCCAATATCGTTGCTTTGTTAGTCTTCAGCCTGGTCTTCTTCCTGGTCGGGGTCTGGCGTTTCAGGTTTGAATAGGAGGATTAGAGATGAATGCAATTCGCAAAACACTGGCAGTTACGCTGAAAGATTTACAGATTGTCATCCTTGGGGATCGGGGAACCCTGATCTCCATCTTTATCCTGCCGATTGCTATTTCGATTTTCGCCGGTGCCATTTTTGGCGGGGATGGTGCTGGGATCAATATTCCAGTGATCGTGGTCAATCAAGACGCGGGTGATTATGGAGATACCATCGTAGAAGTTTTGAAGGATATCCAAGAACTCAGTCTGGAAACCGTGGCTACACCTGAGGCAGCAGAAGATCAGGTAGCTACTGGAGACTTCATGGCCGCGGTGATCATCCCAGCTGATTTTAGCCAAAGCCTCGATGATTATCAGGCTACCGAAATCACTGTGAGTATCGACCCGGCTCAGGCCAACTATGGCCGCATTATCACCACTATAATCGAAGAGATTGCTAGTGCCATGGCTATCCAGAGCGAAATCCGTTATGGCATCCGGGAGGTGCTGACCGATATGGGTCTGGATGAATCCGCCAAACCGGAGGTGTTCCGCGCTTCCCAGGCGCAGACAGAGGGTGTGATCTTCACCCAGATGCAGCACCTGGAAACCGATGAGCCCATCCAGTTCCAGCGCGTGGATGTCAAAGGGAAGGGTGTCTTCAGTTGGGAAGATAGCGTCTTCGCCCTGCAGTTGCCAGCCTTGACTGTAATGTTCGCTTTCTTTGTGATTCCCTCTTTAGCAACGGAATTGATCAAAGAGAAAGAGTTGGGTTCCTTGCGCCGCCTGATCGCCTCGCCCTTGCCGCGAGGTGCGTTGATCGGTGGTAAGGTCAGCGCTTATACGTTGTTGATCATCATCCAGGTGGTACTCGTCTTCGGCATCGCCGCGATTTTCTTCGACATGCCTTTGGGTGACTCCCCCTTAGGCTTGTTGCTGGTCACCCTCGCCCTGGGATTGGTAACCACCACCCTGGGGATGCTAGTTGCAGCCCTGGCGCGCTCCCGCGATCAGGCTTCTTCGATTGGTATGCTGCTGATATTCGGACTTGGCATTTTGGGTGGTTGTTTCAACCCGGATACGGCCTTCTTCCGTGGGGAAGGCTTTATGGCCAAGGTTTCCTACTTCACCCCCCAGGCTCAGGCGATGATTGGTTACCACACTCTGGTTATCCTGAATGGCACCCTGGCCGATGTGCTCCCTTATGTCGGTTACCTGTTAGCAATATCGCTGATCTTCTTCTTGATTGCTATCTGGCGCTTCAAGTTTGAGTAAACCACCCTTATCGTCATTGCGCACGTAGCGCATCGGAGTGCAGCAATCGGTTCGCAATCACATCGCTCTAAGGGGAGTGATAGATTGATTACACCAACTCATACTCCCGGGCGCGGGCGATGGCTTGCGCCCGGGAGCTGACTTCCAGCTTGCCATAAATATTGTGGATATGTGTTTTCGCTGTTCCCAGACTGATGACCAGATCGTTGGCGATCTCCCGGTTGGAGAGACCCGCCACAACCAGGCGCAGCACTTCTAATTCCCGTTCGCTGAGTGGTTCGGCCAAGCTGCTGACTTGCGTCTCGTCCCCCTGCTCACTTTGAATAGTAGACAGTATCTCTCGCACATAAGCTGGTTTAACTCCACAGCGGGCGGCTTCTTTCAAGTGGGGGATTAACGCTGGGCCAAGATCAATAAAGATGCGCTTAAATCCTTCGGGTTGCGCAAGTTTCAAAGCCCTTTCCAAGAAGTATACAGCCATCTCGCGGTTTTCAACTGCCAGAGCCTGATGAACGCGAATGGCAATCAGGGTGTAGCACCAGCCTTTTTGTTCGGCCTTCGTTGTCAGCTCTGCTAGATATTTGTGAGCCCGATCCCGCTGATTTTGGGCCAGCATTAATCTGACTTTGGCTAAATTCGTGAAACGGTTGAAATTATGCGAATCGACATCGTCAACCATCATGTTTCTCAGTTTTTGGATGGCTGACGCATCATCTTGAGCGAGAGCCAGGCGCAGCTTGGCGACTTCAAAGCGTGCTGCGGTTCCTGGCGGGATTGTGCCTTTGACAACGAGGGCCTGCGCTTTGGTTAGTGCTTTTTTCGCTGCATCTGGATTCCCTTGAGCCAATTGCAGGCAGGATTGCATCATCCAGCAGGCTACTTCGAACTCTTCGTTTTGGCCACGCTGGCTCAGTTCGAAGGCTTTCTTCAGGTAGGGTTCGGCTTCCTCAAGTTGATTCCACTCATAGTGCAGGGCGCACAAATCAAGGTTAGTCAGAGCATTGATCGGGAGTTTGCCCCCATCATTATCCGCCTGCTGAAATTTTTCGGCGGCGGCTCGAAGCTGACCGCGCACTGCCAGCACCCGCCCCTGCAGGATGATGGCAGTGGTCAAAGCATAGTAGTTGCTGGTCGCCCGGCTGGTTTCGATCGCTTCTCCCAAAACTTCTTCGGTGGCTTCCATATCCCCAAGGTGCCAGTAAGCCAATCCCAGGTTGATAGCCACCAGACATCGTGAGTGCACGGATTCTTGTGGCAAAAGCGCTCTGGCCCGTTCTGAGCGTTCCACTATGCGGGCATGATCCCCCTGAGCTCTGGCAAGATAGGCTTGCGCCGTCATAATTTCTCCCAGGAAAGTAGGGATTTCTCGGGCAATCCCTTCGACATGGGCTAATAACTCAGTGGCTTCATCATAATGACCGGTCAGCAACAAAGGCCAGGCGTAATCGAAACATAACTGGGGATCGGATCGCAGCACATCCTCAGGGAGCGCGCCAAACCAGCGTAGCAGTGTAACTGCTTCGCCTCGTTTGAGCATCTCTGTGTGGGTTTCGCTTAAAATTCGGGCAACGCACAACCAATTTTGGGCAGTGATAGCATGCTGGATAGCCTCGGCAACAAAGTTATTCTCTTCGAACCACTGGCTGGCCTTGTCGTGCAGATCATTCTCATCAATATCTACTCGGGCGCGCAAACGATAGCGTAACAATTCAGCAAACAGGCGATGGTAGCGATACCACTCCCGGGAGTGATCCAACGAGCTGATAAAAAGATTAGCGTGTTCGCCCTCCTCCAGCATATCCTGGCTGCCATTTTTGCCAACTACTGCATCACAAAGTGGACCAGAGAAGCGGTCAAGGATGGAAGTCTTGAGCAGGAAATCCTGTAATTCGGGTGATTGATGGTTGAAGACTTCCTCCATCAGATAATCTAAAATGTAACGACTGCTGCCGGTAAAATCCCGAATAAATTTTTGGTGATCAGTTTCCTTTGCCAACGATATAGCAGCCAATTGCAATCCCGTTATCCAGCCTTCTGTGCGGCGCTCCAGGGCTTCAATTTCAGTCTGGCTGAATTTGATTCCCAAGGCATTTTGCAAGAAACCCTGACACTCCTGGGCCGAGAAACGTAGATCGTCTTGTCTGATATCAGTCAACTGTCCCTGCGCGCGCAGACGAGCGAGAGGTAAGAGGGGGTCTTCCCGCGTAATCAAGATTACGTGCATCTGGGGAGGCTTATGTTCCAAAAGAAAGGCTACCAGTTGGTGGGTACTGGCATCATGGATGGTGTGATAATCATCCAAAACCAAAACAAAGGCATCGGGGATGGCAGTAATTTCATTGATCAGGGCGGTCAAGATAATATCGGGAGGAGGCGGGCCTGCTGCTTTCAGCATCAACTCGATGTTCTCCCCAAAATTATCTTGCACCCGTCGAATGGCGATAATCAGATAAGCTAAGAAACGCGCTGGATCGTTATCACCTCCGTCAAGAGAAAGCCAGGCTGTCGGGAATTGGCAATGCCTGAGCCAATCGATCACCAGGGTGGTTTTACCGTAACCGGCTGGGGCCGATACGAGGGTTACGCCGCGCGCGAAGCCATTCTCCGAGAGCAGATTTGTATCCAAACATCTTAGCAGGCGCGAGCGGGAAATGGTATAGGAGTGATTTCTGGGGATATAGAGTTTTGTAGCGAGGAGAGGGTTTGTCACCGAAACTTGACCCTGAATTCTGAGAATGAACGAGATCGCTTGTCTGGACAAATATACTATAGCATATTTTTTTCCTGAAATACTGCCCTAAGGTGTAATAATTTTTTTGTATCCATGTTTTTGTTTATCATGGTAACGTATCTTTTATAATTCTTATACTTCCATCGCTGGAATTTATGCTGGGGACTAATAGATAGCACGACGGATGGAGTTTGCTGGCATTAAAGCTTAATTAACCCGATGTGTAAGTTTTCAAGTACCTTGACATAAGATAAAGACCACCGTTAGAAATTAGGTGTCGAATCCAAACATCTAACTGGAGGTCTCTGCCATGGATATTACCACTTTTTTGGTCAGCGTTTATTGTCTGATAGACAACTGGTTAGGCGACCGGCGCTTGCGCGCGCGGGGTCTGCAACCGAGGCTGAGTGATGCGGAAGTGCTGACCATTGAAGTGGTCGGCGAGTTCATGGGCCTCGACACGGACAGTGGGCTGTACCGCTACTTCCGCAGGCACTTTGGAGAATTGTTTCCCGAGTTGAGGCGTATTCACCGCACGACTTTTTTGCGACCGGCGGCCAACCTGTGGTTCGTGAAACGGGAACTGTGGCAAGCCCTGGTCAACCAGGTGCCGCAGGATGATCTGATTACGGTCATCGACAGCTTTCCGGTGCCGGTGTGTCGCTTTGCCCGGGTCCCACGCTGTCAAAGTTTCCAAGGTCAGGCGGCCTTTGGTCATGATGAAGTGGCGCGCCAGACCTATGATGGCTTTCGGGTACACCCGTGTCTCCGTTGGTCTGGGGTGATCTCCGATGTGCGGGTAACCCTGGCCAATGTGCATGACACCGTCGCCGCCGAAACCTTGCTCTCTGATTGTCGCGGTTGGGCGCTGGGTGATCGCAACTATTGGAAACCTGCTTTGCAGGAAACCCTGCAAGCGCGCGGTTTGGGCCTGGTGACACCTTTCCGCAGCGCGCAGCGTGAACCCTTTCGTTTTCCGCTTCAGCTGACACACATGCGTTATCGGATTGAAACCGTGATTGGACAACTCGTGGATCGATTTCATATCAAGAAAGTCTGGGCTCGGGATGCTTGGCATCTCACTTCTCGGTGGATGCGCAAGCTCTTAAGCCATACGATTGCCGTTCTATTTTGTTGCCAAGCAGAGCTGCCACCGCTCCATTTGGCTAAACTCGTAGTTTAATACTTGCACATCCGGTTAGTTATCCATTCAATCGAATGTATCCATGCTTTGTTGATCTATCTGCAACAAAACTGCAGCAAGCATGAAGAAGGAATGACATACCCACCTGTCTTGCTAATAGAGCAATTTTAACCGAGATAGCACCGAAAACAATATAATTTATGAGTGCATCTGAAAAGGCGTCCTTTGTATTTATTGGATAATATGACACCTGCTTCTATTTTGGAAAAGAAAAGGAGGCTCAGTCCGTACGAGACAAAATCAAACAAAAAACCATGGCTTTACGCTGCCAACAGAACTTATTTCTTGTCGGTGTATAACCAGCTCGTAGGGCTGAGAAGTCTCCAATAGTTAACTTATCCAAATGTCCCATTCCTTCTGGACTTACAGAAGAACTAGCATAGCGCGAACGATCTTAGTATGTGTCTAGGCGAACCACGAATATTTCCCAAAATAATCTAGCCTTCAGGATTGCCTATAGAATCATAACCTCTTGCTAAAGATACTTTTGCTTTCTCCGGTTCTCTAGCAAGCCAATCCAAAGTAAGAAACGCCGCAAAAGGATTCATATTTCTTTCATTAGCCCCTTAAGAGAATAACCTTCCAATTCTAAATCTGGAATTACATTTGAACTCCAATAACTTTCAAAAGCTTTTCTAATATCAGTTGTTAAGTTCATTAATTGTGTTGACACTAATGTGGCACCACTCTCGGCGTAACCAAATTCAATTACAAGACGTGATTTGATCTTCTCTTGATTCATTTTGTGCTCCAGTTTTCTGCAATTAATCCGTTACGAATACGGGCTGCATATTCAAATGCATCGAGTTCGATTGGTTGGTGGGCATATAATTCATGACCGTATAGATCTTGACCCTATCTTAGGACTTAGGTCCGGACAAAGGTATTGAAAAAAGAAGCGGAAGCCTCTAAACTGAGAAAAACCCTAGCCAGGTATCTCAGAAAGGAGACTTCCATGAACAAGTTTATCAACTATGCTGAAATTATGCATTACCTAATCGATGATAAAAAGCAAGCGGAGAAAGGTGGCGAGATCGGGCCAACGATCCTCGCAGCCAAATCACCCCGGCTGACGAACATTGCAAAGCAAATGGCAGGTCAGAGTGAAAGCAACTACCAAGCGATCCAGCGTTTCATCAGCCAGACCGATGTGCAGGCCGCCTTGCTGCGCCTGTATCAGGAGGAGGCTGACTTTTTGTGATCGGAGATCCGACGGAGATGGCGAGGTACAAGGCCCCCAAAACCGCCTATGTGGGCACCCTTGCGGATGGTCAAACACCTGGTTATTGGTTGTTGGCCCTGTCGACCCCCTTTCGGGGCCGGGCGATCCCCTTCCATTTCATCACTTATTCATCGAAAACCATCGGAGAGCAGGTGACTTCGCGCAACCAGGAGCATACGCGCTGTTTTGCAGCCGTGAAAGAGCTCTTGGGAGAGAGACCCCTGGTGTTGGACCGGGAGTTTGGCTACCGCGCCCTGATGGAGCGCTTGTATAGCGAGCAGATCCAGTTTGTGATCCGCTTGAATCTGGGGGATCAGCACAAACAACCGCGTCTGATCGATGCCGAGGGTAATCCCATTAAGCTGTTTGTGCGTCCGGGTAAGACCGTCATCCACTGGCAGGTTTTTATCTCGGTGTGGTGCCCGTCAATCTGATTGGCCACTGGCGCAAAGGCATGAGTAACTCCTTATGAGTGATTTCCAGTCTGGAACCTAAAACAGCCCTCCAGATTTTCCTAAATCGCATGAAAATCTAAATGACTTTTCCGACATTGTAAAGACCCGTTGCATTTGCCTAAACTGATGAACAAACGCCGGGATTATCTCGAAAAGATGATCGCCCTCACCTTAAATGCCTTTATCATCGCCTTGCTCTTTGGTGAAGCTCAAAGAGATGTCACCGATGGCAAACTCGATCCCCAACAAGTCCAAGAAAATCTCTTTGGTGAAGTCCTTGAACAAATTTCTCAACATCGCAAATGGCGGCTTTACTCTGGTCCTTTTGTTTTCCTCATCCAAAAACCCAAGCTGCCTGATCAAGTTCTCGCACTCATCGCCCAGGCGGTCTTGGGCCTCATCCCGATACTCGTTTATGGCAATGTCCGAACTTTTGTCTCAACGTAAGTAATTGCGAGATTACACCCACTTAATAGCATGTTTTGCCCATCACACCAACTTGTCTCAATTGAGACAAACAGCCTGAGTTTCTCATTTCAGAAAAATAAACTGGGCTAGATGGTCTTCATTATTTTCACCCTTAGTCCGTCCGCCCAACAGATTATTTACAGCACTCTACCAAACTCTCTGTTCTCTACAAGGGTTGCACCAAAATGAGCAATTACTTAGCTGTTCCATTGTCGGAGTTTGGACAACGATCGAAACGGTTGCAACAAATTAGCCTAGCCTTGTAGACTGGTCAACAACCTTCTGAACGCTAGTTCATAAGGTGTCTGCCGAAAATCAATCAACTGGAAATCTTGTAAGGATATAGGAATCTCATTGGGTGGCAAATCATCGATCAAAACAGGGATCATTTTCTTGTCACGTGAATAAGCTATTGAGATTTCTTGTTGAACCCAGGATGATGCCGCAGCGCTAAAGGATAATACGACTACTACATCACTCGCTTTCACCAAATTCTCTGTTATGGTGCTCCGCCAACTCTCTCCACCTGCAATGGAACTATCGATCCATACATTGATACCCTTTTTCCTCAAATCCTCACTTAACATGGTGACAAAATCTCTATCTTTTCGAGAATAACTGATAAAGACAGAGACTTCTTTCTTCCTGGCCGCTTCAAGGTAGGTATCCCTTCTTCGGGTGAATTGGTCCACATCAGTCAGGTTATTCCCGAGTAGTGCAGCCAAACTCTCATAGGAATAGCCAAGACTCAATTGGTCATCTGTACCTTGCTCAATGACAGGAAGCTTTTCTCCAAAACCAAAATACGGGATATAAGGTATTCTGGTACGCTCAAGCATTGTTTTGGATTCCACTTTTTTTGGTAACCAGTTTGAGTATAGCGGTTCCATAGCTTCATTGATCAAATCCAGCCACTCTTGGGATAACTTATACTCAGTGATTTCGAATCGGGTAGCTATAGGAACAGAAACTAGCGCTTGACGATCGAACGGCAGTTCATATCTGGCTTCTTTGACTCTGCGAAACACGTCAACAGTTCCGTTTACGTTTTGTTTATTCGCCACAAACAACATAACTAACTTATCAGGAAGTTGGATGGTACAGATACCACCGATATCCGTGATTCCGGTCCGACTATCGATTAGCACAAAATCGTAATCTTCCCTCCATTTGTTACGCAACTCTTCAATGAACAATCCACCCCGTTTATGTTGATAAAAATCGCTGACATCCAGTTGCCGAACCTTGCTCAGGTATTGACTGCGGTCCCCTTCTCGTCTGCCGGCAGAAATAAAATGGATCGGGTTATTATTCACGCTTTCTACGTTGAATGGAGCAGCAACATAGTCCAGGCTGGATGAATTTTCTCCTAAGTATTGGATGAGCAAATCAACAATGCCAGCTTGCTCTCGCATATACTGATATTCATCGGGATTTACATAATTCTTGAAGAAGTAACCCAGACCAGGGGCTTCCAAGTCCCAATCAACTACCAGCACACGATAACCCCACTTTGCCAAAATAACAGACACATTGGCAAGTGCCATCGTCCTACCGACCCCACCTTTATATGAATAAAATGTGATAATTTGACCCATAGCTCATTACCCCATCACCGGTTGATTAACATGCTCGACCGGTTTTACTTCAATTGTGTTGTCAGGTATCTGAGTAAAATCTTCTGACCAGGGTGGCACTTTCTCAAAGATGTTTTCCACAACATCTTCAACCCAGGTTCTTAGCTCATGTTGAAACTCGACATAATCAGGTGTGTCTTTGTAGAACCCACCATCAAGCATATACTTGCGACTATTGAAATATTGTATTCGTTGTGCATATTCTGGAAAATTTCGTCCGTCCGAGATAACAACACCATGCACAATGCCAGAAGGATCTTCTTCTGTGTGATAGCCAAGCTGTTTGCCACGCTCTAGCATCACTTCACATTCAAAGCGGCACCAGCGTGATTGAAAGTAAGATGGCGACCAGATACCGACCAAACACTTGGATCTTGATAGCCCATACCTCAACCGCAACTCCCAGTCATCCCCAGAACGGATACCTCCAGATGTATCCATGAAAATCTTTGGTGGTGCACCCAGGTGATCTTCCAGGTAAAAACGAAAACGTGGCAGGAAAATCTCGGTAAGCCAGTTTTCAGCAAACTCTCGCTTATAGCTTAGAAAAACATCATACTCATACGCCATATCTTCACCCTTTGTGAAAGCTTATAAGGATATTTTAGCACTATTTGTGAATGAATTGCTGCCATCACCATACTTCCCTACAAACTTACACGAATCCATCTGTCGTATTAGGGCAAGCGCATATTATGCCCCAGAAAGAACCTTAAGCAGATAATCTTCATTCCAACCAGCCTGCAAGCGTTTGGCTTTGATGCTGCCTTTGGCAGAAGTCTCCTGTTTCCCGTAAGAGCATTGGGATGATATGAGCAGGTTGACAGCCATAAGGCGTAAGACGGTCAGATTAGCGGGAGCATGCTCTTTGCGAACGCGACTGAGATCTTCGTTGAAAGCGATATCCAGCACCCAGTGGAGACCATTTTCGATGGACCAGTGTTGGAGAGAGGCTTTCAGGATCCGTTTGGCATCGGGCTGCAGGCTAGAGATGTAGCAACGAGTTTTGACGGTTTCCTCGCCAGCAATGATGCGGCGGCGGACCAGCATGATGATGCTTTGCAGATGGGACCACTTCTGAGCCTAAGTGACACTTTGCAGATATGCGGGATCGGAGGTGGCCCAACACTCTCGCACATCACTGCGTCCGTGACCTTTCTTAACTTCCTTAGCATAATCATAAGGGGCGGCTTGAAAGTCCTGCTGCTGATCATAGGAGAATAAGATTTCCAGGTCGCGGTAGAGTTGGCCTTGATTGTGTTTGACCGCCAGGAGATAATCACCTTCCGCCTGGATGATCTGTTTCGCAATCTTGGTCTGGGTGCCCATGGCATCGATGGTCACAAGGCAGCCTGTGATCTCCAGCAAGCGTAACAAGTCCGGGAGGGCGGTGATTTCATTGCTTTTTTCAGCCACGTGACGCTGCCCCAGCACCAGATGGTTCTGTTCTGCCCAGGCACTCACCAGGTAGATCGCCCTTTTACCTTGGCTGCGATCATGTGAGCCACGTAATTGTTTACCAGCCCGCCCGATCACCTGTCCTTGGGTGACTTGATGTAAGGCTTGGACTCATTTCATGAAACTGGCCTGGAATTCTTCGGGCTCAATCTGTAAAAACACCCGCCTAAAGGTGTCATGCGCTGGAATTTCGTTTCCTCGCTGCAGATACTGGCTCAACCATTTCAGCTTCTGATGTTCGAATTGCTCGATTTCAACCCAACCATCTGCGCCACAGATCGTGCCCCAGATGGCGATCGCGATGATATCGCAGAGTTGCTGCTCGATATTTGGCCCTCGCGGGTCCTTTACGTTGGAAAAGTGCTCTGCTAAGCTGCTTAGCGGTTTGTCTACCATGGTAATCCTCCGTTTTTTTCTGGATTACCATTATCTCAGCTTTTTTTACATGGGATTGCCCTAATTACTATGTAGGGAACCCCTTAGAGGTAATGGAGACAGGAGATGATTGCAGTGCAAGGCCGCGCAGAGATACGCAACGCCTATTTCAACGAAAACAAATCGATCCGCCAAATTGCTCGAGAATACCATCGCTCACCGAAAACCATCAAGAAAGCGTTGGGATCGGCGGAGGTGGAGAGCTACTCGCTGAGCAAGCCGAGGGCAGCGCCGGTGTTGGGTCCCTACAAGGATGAGATTGAACGGTTGCTGGAAGAAAACGAGAGCCTGCCGCGCAAACAAAGATACACGGCCCACAAAATCTACCAGGCATTTCAGGAACAGGGCTATGCCGGTAGCGAATTGAGCGTGCACTGCTATGTATCGAAGAAACGCAAAGAGAAACGGTGTCAGGAACGGTGGTAAGAAGTCCCCCAAATCGCGCATACAATGTACCCTAAATCACCAATTCGGAGGTACAAAAACATGCTCAATCAGGAGGACTATATCGTGATTAAAACATTGAAAGACAGGGGTGTCTATCTCAAAGACATCGATGAAGAACTTGGGGTGCATCCTAAAACGGTCAGCCGGGCGCTGAAACGCGCAGGTGCACCTGAAAAGAAACGGAAATGCCAACCGAGTAAACTGGAACCTTACAAACCTACCATCGATCGCTTGCTGTCAGAAGGAGTGTGGAATGCAGTGGTGATCATGCGGGAAATCGAAGCCGTAGGTTATACGGGTGGCTATACTATGTAGAGATAGTATATTGCGCCGAAGCGCGCGTTGTGTCCCGGGAAAGCCATAATGCGTTTCGAAACCAAACCCGGAGAGCTTTCTTTACTCTTGACAAAGCGTGTCCAACACAGGTTCTTAGTCCATTGTGTCTCAAATGAAGTGTTTAGAACATTTTACATGCTTTGGTTTATGATCTACGCCAGATTAGCGCCCAAGAATTTTTCATGTAAGCTTACAGGTAACCCCACAATATCTTAGCTGAAATCAAAATGTGTTGGGCTCCTCTTGATCGACAATCACGATCGTGCGCAATATCAACCCTTTCGAATACCTAACATTATTGTAAGGCGAGCTACCAACCGTTGACGGGACAACCATGATCTTTTCAGGGTATCCACCTATATAATTTTCTATGTAGTGAAAGTTCGATACCAAAAAATTGATAACAGGATTTGAAATTTGTTGGGTTTACATAATGGAGAGATAAAATGAATTACAACGGCGATCCAATTGATAATATGGTTGGTGAAATAAAAGGCACAACCAAGTTTTTAGCTACAATTATTTTTGCTGGCTTCAATGTCGTCTTCCTCATCGTTGTTGGTATAATACTAGTATCAAATTTCGGGATAAATTAATCACTAACGAAATAAACAAAATTTGTGTCGAGTAAACAAGAGTGCGGAAAACCCCGCGCTTTTGTTTATTAAGTTTATCGGAATGTTTTTACATTGGGGTGGAAAGAAACCACTTTTTTTGGAAATCCTCATCGACGGATTTCGTGATCATAAATTTAAAACAAATCTAGGCTCAACGGGTACAAATCTTGCAGTCATAGAATACGGTAGTTCATGAACGAAATCCGTTGCTGAGTAACATAGTCCATCAGGCCCTCGTTTATGACCCAAACCTGATTATTGTAATGTTTATAATTATAGGGCAACCGCATATAAAAAAATGAGATCATAGTAATCCAATGAGAATCAGGAGGATTACCGTGGAAACAGAGCCGATTGGAAGTTTCGCAGAGCATTTTTCCAATGTAACAGACGCAAGAGGACCAAACGTAACACACCAGTTGTTTGATATTATCACGATCGCCATCTTGGGTACCATCTGTGGGGCCGATGGTTGGGCCGAGATCGAGCAAATCGGCTATCAGAACCTTAATTGATTGCAGCAGTATCTGTTTCTACCCAAGGGTATCCCTTCGAATGATACCTTAGGGCGGGTATTCTCGATGATCGATCAGGAAGAATTCCTATAACTACCATTATCTTAACTTTATGCTTGAGATGTGATACATTCTATACAATGAAGTGACCGTCATGGATGATAAAGAAAAAATTATTCAAACCTTTACGGAGATGACTCCAAATTATGAGGAAACTGTTAACCTTGAATTGCAGAGATTTTGGGGATGGAGTTACCAAGAATTTATCCGTACACTCATTCGCTTGACACCAATAAAAGAGGATTTTGATATCCTAGATATTGCCACGGGAACTGGTAAGATCCCCAGAATGATAAAGGAGATCGGAGAGAATGGCTATCGAATTCATGGTTTAGATATCACACATTCGATGCTTATCAGAGCAAATCATTTATATCAACAAAGCAAATCTCCAACAACCATTGACTTTACTTGCGCATCGGCAATGGAAATGCCTTACGCCGCGAAAACTTATGATTTGGTTTTCTGTGGCCTGGCAACCCACCACATGGATGTTGAGCGTCTTTTGTATGAAGTCCATCGTATTTTGAGGGTTGGCGGTATGTTAGCATTTGCTGATGTTGGAAGTTCTAATCTTTGGAAGCTCCCAGGTGTAAAGCGGGTTCTCAGAATATTTGCTTTTATTTATTATCTGTTTCAGGAAAGCCCAAATCGAGCATGGGCAGAAGCAGATGCAATTTCAAATGTGCGATCTAAAAAAGAATGGAACATCTTATTAAAATATTTTGAATTTAAGAATATTTCAATTGTTAAACTAGAAACAAAACGCTTCTGGATACCAAGTGCACTGATTATCCATGCAGAAAAATCCATCGAGGGAGAGCCATGAAGAAAGCCAGCAAAATGTTACGAGAAGGTAGAAAATCAGAGCTTTGGGAGATGTATTGCGGATATATCCACCTTACATTACCAGAGTTCATGGGAATCCAAAAACGATTGTTGTTCGAACAGCTAACGCTGTTAGGATCATCGGAAATTGGCAAATCGATTTTAGGCGATCAGATTCCACAAACGGTTGATGAATTTCGGGAAACTGTGCCATTGACGACATACCCAGATTATGAACCTTTGCTTTCTGGAAAGAATGAGGATGTGCTTCCGGTTAAACCGTATGACTGGGGACGTACTTCTGGCCGGTCTTCCGGAGGTGGCCCGAAATGGATTCCGATTACAAAACAATTTTATGATCGGTTAGCTGATTCAGTAATCGGAGCGATGATGATGTCAGCTTGTTCAGAACCGGGAGATGTCAAATTACAATTGAATGATAGGATTCTCCTGGCTACAGCTCCTCCCCCGTTTATATCCGGTTATGTTTCTCGGGCAACAAACGATCAGTTGGATGTGAAATTTTTACCATCTTTAGAAGAAGGTGAGAATATGGATTTTGCTGAACGGATCGCGGCAGGATTCAATTTGGCCATGCGAGAAGGTGTAGACTATTTTTATGGTATTGCAAGTGTGTTGGCAAGAGTAGGTGCTCAATTTGAAGAATCTTCAAATAATAATAGTCCTAAGTTATCCTTACAGCATTTGAATCCATACGTGTTATGGAGATTGATAAAAGCACTATTAAAATCGAAATTTAACAATAATAACTTACTACCAAAAGACATTTGGAAGTTGAAAGGGGTAATGACAGGGGGAACTGACACGGAAATTTATCGTAAAAAAATCAAACATTATTGGGGATTAGAGCCATTAGAAGGCTATGGCAGCACGGAAGCTGGAACAATGTGCATGCAATCCTGGAATTTTAAAGGGATGACTTTTTTCCCAGACTGCTGTTTTCTGGAGTTTATTCCCATGGAGGATCTCATCAAGCAAGAAAAGGATCCAGATCACCCTGTTAAGACTGTACTTTTCGACGAACTAGAGGTGGGTATTTATGAGCTGGTTTTTAGCAATTTCCATGGGGGAATATTTATGCGTTATAGAGTTGGAGATATGTTTGAGGTCATCTCTATTGGAGATGAAGAAATCAAGAGCACTCTTCCTCAAGTCCGATACTACTCACGAGATATCGACATAATTGATATTGCTAGCATGGTTCGCTTTTCAGAGAAGGATATTTGGAAAGCGATCGAAGAAACAGGTATCATTTATTTCGATTGGGTCGCCAGAAAAGAGATTATCGAAGACAACCCAATTTTGCATATCTACCTCGAGTTGAATCCCGGGGCTCCTAGCTCTGAATCTGGAGTGTATGAACTAATAGACAAACATTTATCACGACAAGTAACTGAATTTCAGGATTATAAATTAATGTTAAATCATAATCCTTTGAAAGTATCGCTTCTTACACCTGGTTCGTTTTCCGCTTATATGGAGGCACAACAAAAAGCAGGAGCGGATCTGGGTCATTACAAGCCCCCTCATATGCAACCAAAAGATCATATTATGGAAAAACTTCTATCGATAAAGTCATCTAGCAAAACTTTATGAGTTCAGGAATCACAGCCATCGTCTCGATAACGGCATCTATTTTATACGGGGTGCTGTTTGTCGTGGTGATTACTTCAAAACCTCGGACACAGTTGCGAGAATCATTTTCTATCTATCTGTTGACCATGTTCGTGTGGTCTGCAAGTGCGTTTTTGGTTGTAACAGGTTTGGGGAGTACTTTATTTTGGTTCAGGTTGATGTCGGCGGCTGGAATAACCATGGGGATCAGCATATTTTATTTTATCGAAACACTTTTTTCTAGACGTCTCCGCTGGGCGCCCTTGGTTTATTGGTATGGAATTTTTGCAGTAATCCTAACTATCTTCACGGATGTTGTAGCAAAAGGTGCTTTTCTAAATGAATCTGGTGAGCTTAATTATGTGTTAAATCCAACGATAGTTTTTGTCGCTTTACCGGGGTATGCGTTGGTATTTATAAAACTAGGGGAATTAATCACACGTTACCGTCAAATTGATAATCCAGTTCAGCGTAATCGATTTCGTTACCTTATACTCGGCCTGCTCATCATCATCCTCGGAACAATAGCCAATTTTACACCACTTGGGAAATACCCCATCGATATCACTGCGAATGGTATTTCCGCTTTGCTGATTGCATATGCAATCCTGCGTCATCAATTATTGGATATTCGCCTCGTAATCCGAGCTGGTTTGCTTTATACAGTTACGACCGGGGTCCTTGGAGCTATTTATTATCTAAGCATATCGATTGTGATTCGAATTTTCCAACCACAGCAAACGGGTGATGTTTTATTTGTTTCGATACTAATCGCGATCCTATTTGCGGTTTTATTCGATCCATTAAGGAATTTTGCCCAAACCTGGATCGACCGTCTGTTCTATCGAGAAAAGTACAACGCTAGTCTAATGCTCCAACGGCTTAGTGAAATGACGGCCACTCTCCTCGATTTAGACAAGATCTCGAATGTTATTTTATCTGAAGTCATCGATGTCCTGCAGCTTGAATCTGCAGCGATGTTTATTAGGAAAAATCAAAATGGAAATTTTCAAGTTCTAGATGAGATTGGTTTCGATGACGATATTACCCAAAATATTAGGTCAGATCATCCGATTGCATCCTGGCTCAGTCAAAATAAACAGGTACTTACCAAGCAAACTCTAAATATCTCCCCTCTTTTTAAATCTCTATGGGTAAGAGAACGCGAGACCCTTGATAATCTTGGGGCAGAGTTATACATCCCCTTGCTCGCCAAAGAGGATTTGGTTGGTGTTATGACAGTTGGCCCAAAAAAATCTGCGGAATCCTTTTCCCAAGACGATCAACGGACATTGACAACATTGGCGAATCAGACCGCCGTTGCGGTTGAGAATGCAAGGTTATACGAAGAGCTTGAAGATACATTTGAACAGACTGTTGTTGCGCTCGCAAATGCAATTGATGTTCGAGATACCTACACAAGTGATCATAGCCAGCAAATCGCGAATATGGCAGCCGAGACAGCCAGGGTTTTAGGATGTTCGCAAGAAGATATTGACGCCATCTATTGGGGTGGATTACTCCATGACATTGGGAAAATTGGTATTCCGGATGCGATTTTATTAAAACCGACAACCTTGACAGAGGCCGAATGGGAAATCATCTACCGGCATCCACAAATGGGTGCAGAGATGATTTCACCCATCAAAAAATTAACACATATTGCTCCAATTATTGAATACAGCCATGAAAGATATGATGGTTCTGGGTATCCACATGGGGCTGCCAAAGAAGAAATTCCACTCGGGGCACGTATTGTCAGTGTAGTGGACTCATTCTCGGCGATGATGGATGAACGACCGTATAAAAAACCGCTGGAACTTGTTGATGTGATAGATGAAATTAAAAAAAAATGCGGGAACCCTTTATGATCCTAAAGTTGTGATCGCATTTTTCCAGAGCTTGAATTTGCCCCAACAATGGTAAATTTGTTTTAGAAGCATCAAAGTCAGCATCTTCAATTACCCCAAAGGATTCTCTAAAGTAATGGATAAAAATGGTGATCGCTGGCCAGCGATCACCATTTTTACTCTAGGTAGACCGGGTGGGGGTCGAACCCACAAGGTATTGCTACCGGCGGATTTTAAGTTTCATAGTTTCATGTACACACAGAGTTACCTTGTCCATTGTGATAGGATGAAAGCGTTTCTCCTCTGCTAGACTTGTAATAACGACAAAACCAGTTTAGCGAAAGGAGAAACGCGATGTATCCATTTTACCTTGGGATCGACCTGCACAATACCAAAACCTATATGGTATTGATCGACAAGGCAGGCGCTGTCATCGACGAACGACAGATTCGGAACGATGATATCTCAAAATATCTCGCAGAAGTCGTACCGAGAAAGACCTATGCCGTGCTAGAAGCAACCCGTAACTGGCCGTTCATGTACGATCTGCTCTCAGCGCATGTGGAACGGGTGGAACTGGCACACCCAAAGGAACTGAAGGCGATCTCGTCTGCGGCGGTAAAGACCGATCGGATCGACGCCAGAGTCTTGGCACAGTTGGCCCGTCTGAACTACCTGCCGATAGCCTATGCCGCGCCACCGAAGACGAGAGATCTACGGCTTTACGTTCGCCATCGAGAGATCTTGGTCCAGGAACGCAGTCAATCCAAGAACCGCATTCATGCCGTGCTGGCGGGCTACAATCTCAGAGCGCCAGTCACAGACCTGTTCGGCAAGGCCGGTCGAGAGTGGCTGCAAGACGTGCTAGCAGGAGATCAGCTGCGCGCGGCAGCCCAGCGGGTGATCGTAGATCACCTGGCCATCATCGAACACCTGGACAAGCACGTTGAAGCGCTGGAAAAAGATCTGAAAAACATACCGGAGCACAAAGAGGCTGTCAAACTGCTCAAAACGATACCCGGTGTAGGCCAGATCATTGCCACCACAATGATAGCTGAGATTGGTGATATCCAGCGCTTCCACTCTCCTAAGGCCCTGTGCAATTGGGCAGGACTGACCCCCCGCGTCCGCAGCAGTGCTGGGATCACCCGGCATGGTCGCATCTCCAAAGAAGGATTTCCCTTTTTGCGAGGTGCGACGACCCGCGCGGCAGCCGCGGCCAGCATGAGAAGCAAACGCTGGTATTTAGTACACGAGAAGCTGATCAAACGCTGCGGCAAAAAGGGTGCCAAAGTGGCCATTGCCAGACGACTGCTGACGATTGCTTACCACATGCTCAAAAGAAATCAACCCTACCAGGAGAATTACGGCCGACAAGTGCCTGATGTCCGGGGAGCCTGAGTGTAGACATGGTGCCCAGACCCTGTCTGTTGACACCGTTATTGTGATGAGGACCCCGGCTTGGTAGTGTCAAGAACTGATTTTGTTGGCGAAGTACCCAGGGGCATGCTATCACAACGCTGCCAAAGCGACAAAAGCGGGAACAGGAGTTTCAATTGGACGTGCGCCAGAGAGCCAGTCAAAAACTCTGAATAGATTGATGGCAGCAGCGGTGGCAAGATGTTGCAAGCGAGTGCGTGGCAAGCCGATATAATGAGATTTTCGCAAACCCATTTTTCGAACACCCTGAGAAATCGTCCCTTCAATACCGGCACGCTTCTTATATTGCTGCTTGAAAGCCTCGGTTTCCTGACGATCCCGCGCAGCCAATTGTGCTGCATGGATTTTTTGTGGATACAGGGTCAAGGTACGACCGGTAGTTTTTGCACGCGTGCATTTCGAGCGGTGTTTGCAAGGTAGACAATCTGACTTCCGGAAAGTAATTGTGAAATTGGGTGTCCCTCGCCTAGTTTTGCGATGATAAAAGGATTTACTGATCTTGCCAGTGGGACATTTGGCTTGCTCTTGTTCCCAATCGACTGCAAATTGATCATGATCAAAGGCACCTTCCACTTTGGCTGGCCAATTCTTGCCACTGGCTACTGGTCCCAAGAGATCGATCCCTTTCTGCTGGCTGCGCAGCAACAATTCAATTTCAACATAGCCCTGATCGACAATCTGGGTTTCCGGCTGCAGGTTGCGTTCGATCAGGTCTTCCTGGATCTTCTCGGTCATTTTGACATCATGGATACTCGATGTAGTGGTTTCGACCTGAGTGATCAAGCGGGGCTGTCCGCCTTCACAGGTTTCGGTTAGGTGGACTTTATATCCTTTCCCCTCTGTCGTCCGTTTGACACAATCATGGATATCGAGATCACGAGGTGAAGAAATCATCACACCGGCTGGTGGTTGGCCATAGTTTTTCTTTGTGCGCCAGTGGGTATCATCTTCATCCCGATAATACTGCTGAACCCAGATCCTTCTCATCACTTCCAACATCCGAGATTCAGATAAACTCTCGGGGGCTTCCACTGCATAGGCATTTTGCAACAAGAAAAATCCATCTTCACCGATGGTGACAGCTAGCGCTTCGCGTTTGACCTTGCTTTTGGGCAGGTTGTATCCATCAAAACGACGACCATAGCGTTTGACCCATTCTGATTGCATAACTACTTTGAGCCATTCCGGAGCCAGCACAGCTAGCTCATTGAGCGTTGATCTCATCGTTTCACCCACCAGTTCCAATAACGTTAAAGAGCGCACGGCTGCAACCACATAGGTGGAATCCGTGCGCTGTTGTTTTTTTCCTTTCAACAATCCAAATTCCTCACAGCGTTCTAGCAGCTTTTCTAGCAACAGCCGTTCTTTTTCCCCTTCTACCAGCCGTAACCGAAATTCACTCAACATCGAATAATCAAAGCCAGGGTCGCTCAACGCTAAACCCAGCATGTATTTCCAATCAATCCGACTGCGGACTGCTTCAGCCGCTTGTCGATCGGGTAAATTTTCCATAAACTGCATGATCGTTACCAGCGCCAATCTAGCCGGACTTTCTGCTGGTTGCCCTAATTGTGGATAGAGATCTTCGAATAGTTTATCCTCAAAAATCGGCCCTAGTTCATCCCGCAATTTCAGATAGGTATTTCCTTTCGGAAATGCTTTTTGTGCGACAGTTTTTGTCTCCTCCGGAATTTCTTGCATACTTTTGGGTTTCAACATTTCTCACTCTCCTATTGACTTCACCCTTCAGTATACTCTTTACTCCCTTTCCGACTTCGCCAACAAAATCAAGAACTTTGTGTAAATGGCACCTTCACAATATATTTTCCCTGGCAGCGCTTCTGGGAAAACAGCCGAAGCCGCCGCGGGGGTCAAGGGGGTTTTGCGACACCGTAAACCAAGGCTTTAGCATCCCCTTGATGCCCGCAAGGCGCAGGCTAGAATCAGCCAGAAGTTGACAGGGAATGGTCATACCGGAAACCTATCCTGAAAACGAATGGCCAGTTGATTGAGGATCAAGGGGGTAATTCATCCCTTGACCGTGCTCGTCTCCGTGGCATTTGCTCTCCAGCGGAACGGCTCCGGCAGAAGCAGGTTTGCTTGGGTAAATCGATTTGTTCTTGACTGCTGGCTAACTCAAATCTGGAACACGCGGTCAGCCATTATCATATAGTGTTCTTATTTGACAAGCCTGAGGATTGGGCTTGCTGTAGATCTCGTTGTGTTTTGTCTGGTAGAGAGGTGGATTCCTTGACTAACGCTTTCTTAGATGTCTACAAGGTCGGCTAACCGATCGAGATTCTTTCCATTCTGTGGATATTGTCCATTGTTTCTTTAGGATATGCTCGCAAATTGCTCGCAGAATGGAAATTTATCAACTTGATTAGTGATCCACTGATTTGCTAAGTTGATCCCCTGTGCTGGACACTACTTATAGTACTTGTCCGAATATTCATTTTCCAGAGAAAAATGGAATCGCGAATTCTTTAAGGTTAGTAAAAATCAACATAGTTTTCTCTGGAAATCAACTGATTAGTGATCGCATAAAATTGCATTTGCACCACGCTGCATCCGGCTGAAATATTTTTCGGATAGGTTCTTATTACATCCAACTTACATCCAACAAGATTCCTGAACAGAAATTGATCCAATTAGCACACTATTCTTTACGAATTGGTTTCCTATGCAGATCGAAGATCATGGAATGAAATTCCAACTCAAACCATTCATCAAACATCGCAGGGGTGCGTTTCTTAGGCCAGATCGTAGTATCCCGAGATCATGAAATCCAAGCACTCAATCTAGAAGATCTCTCGTTTGAGTGCTTGGATATACTCAAGCGCTTCATCTTCATTAATCATTTCAGGGATCAGATATGTGTGACAGTCTTGTTGAATATAAGATAAAGTCACAGGGGAATCTTGATCAGATTGTGCATTGATCCAATCTACATACGGTAGCTTAGGCCTAACAATGAACAAATTACGATTTATGATTTGCATATTTACTTCCTCGAGAAAATAGAAAACATTTTTTTTAAATCTTCGTAGATTTTAGTTACTGCCAAATGAGCATGTCATGGTTTTGAATATCAGGTAATATTGCACAACTCAATCTTGTGATCACCTGGAGCCTACCATATGCTCAAAGCCATTCATCGTCTTTGGAAAGCCATAAAGCAACTCGTCAAACAACATACCAGGCCAACAACTACTGTCATCGCGATTGGCTCACTCGCAGATATGAAACGAAGCCGCTGGGATTTGATCATCGAGAATGCTATACTTCGGCAGCAGATAACCGTGCTCAAACGACAGGTAATGCGGCCACAACTCACACAAGGAGATCGAGTGCGAGTGGTTGCTTGTTACCAAGAAATAATTCTTTTTACCCGATTAATCGATCAGAATGAGTGCCGAATTCAGTATTAATTATCGGCAGCTTCATACGTTTCAACCGTTTGATGATCCTGGTGAGTGCAATTCTGCTGCCAGGAAGTTGTTGTTTCAGAGTTCAGAGTCCCGTCCAATAGAAATTTAAGAAAGGAGTATAATTTGGAGAAATAATCATGAGCAAATCAGGGCTAGTGAAAAATATAAACAAATTCCAAACAAACATTTGGAGAAGTACTAGATGACGCAAGTTGAACGGAGAGGCCAAAAACCAGAACCCTCCGAAGAGCCACAAGAGAAAAAAGTCAAACCACCCCGTATTCTATTCTTAATTCTCCTCGCGGTATGCACGCTGTCAACGGCGTGCACATTAAATGAGATCCCTCCCTCCGAACCGACGGCCGCACCATTTACCAAAACACCCGATCCTGCCCCGGTCCTTTTGAGAACTCCTTCATTTGAAGTTGTAGCCTGGCTCGATGATCCCAACCCTCCGGTCGGTTCACGTGTTATGCTTTACGGTAGCCTGATCAAAGATGGGGTTCATCTTCTAAATGGCATGGTCATGCGGGCCATCTGGCCGGATGAGGACCAGGCGCGCGGGGTTCCCAACTGCAGCGTACAGGTCATCTATGGTGAAGGCGTATGTATTGTCGAGACCGAAGGCTTCCAACCGGATGTTTTTGTGCCCATCACAGTGGCTATCGATTATAATGGGCAGACTTATCGTGGACAAATTGGTTTTATTCCTCGGTAAGCAGACAGGAATCTTTCCACGCTTTCAGCAAAATTTATCACAGGCCTCATCAGAATTGAATAATCTTTGTGTGTATCCGAGACTCACATAGACATGTTTGTTATCCCCTAAGGTTCGGGATGATCACCTTTAAGTGCAATATTGCACTAATCTTAGAAATAATTCTTGTGATTTTCCTGGCCTGGAGAGTAGTTCATTGGTTGGAAAGAGGGGGCTGGCCTTAATCTGGGCCAATAGGTGATAGATTACCTCCACACATCCAATATGTTACTCCAGCAGACGGAGAGATATTGAAAGAATTTGCTGGATTTTGTAATCATCAACAAAAGCTTAGACAATAGTAAAATAAGTGGATGAGCAAAAACCGCACCTATTTTCCACCAACGACACCGCAACAGCGGAAACTGCTCTTTGAAATCTGGGAGGCAACCGGGAATGTAACTGAAGCCTGCCGAAAAGCACATGTAGGTCGTGCTACGTTTTACTATTGGAAACCTCGTTTTGAAGCGGAAGGATATGCTGGACTGGAAACCTATCAACGCAAAGGACCTGAGAAAGGCCGTGTTGGTACACCGGCAGATGTACGGCAAAGTGTCATCGAAATGAGGCGTTTGCATCCGAAGTGGGGCAAACATCGGATTTCAGACGAAATGACGAAAGCGAACAATGGGGTTCCATTAGTCAGTCCAAACACAGTACGCAGCATCCTGGTAGAAGCTATTGATGACTTTGTGGAGTACTACAATCACCAGCGATATCATGAATCCCTGGACAACCTGACACCTGTTTCTATTTATTATAGAAAAGAAAAGGAGGTTCAGTTAGAACGAGACAAAATCAAGCGAGAAACCATGGTTTTACGCCGCCAACAGAACTTAGTTCCGGTCGGTGTATAATCAATTTGTGGCGGTGGAAGTCTCCATTAGTTTATATACTTATGTGTCCCATTTGTTCTGAGGACGTACAATCAGCGAAGTGAACCGATTAGCCCAGGATGGCATACTGCTAAGGTCACATATCGAGATACTTCTGGAAATCGTTATGAATACAAATGGCGATTTCAAATCGTTGATGAATAATGAGCTTGGAATACGAGTACAGGAGAACGTTATGAGTGTAACAAGGTATTTTAATTTTTACAGATTTACTTTCGTTTTCATTACGTTATTTGGACCACTTTCGGCTTGTACAAACCATCCTTCCCAAGTCGAGGATGAATCCGGCATAGAAATGGCACTTGTGCCAGCGGGGGAGTTTCAAATGACATTCTGGGATGAAATGAAAAACGTTAAAAGCGTGCAATCCGAATATGTGGATGACTTTTATATCGATGTTTTTGAGGTGACGAATCAACACTATGCAAAATGTGTGGATGAAGGCGAATGCAAAGAACCTGTAAGCACAATGGAATATTCTGAAGAAGCCTTCCTTGATCACCCAGTTGTCTTTGTCACATGGGATATGGCCAATTCATTTTGCGAGTGGCGTGATGCGCGACTGCCCACCAAGGCAGAATGGGAGAAAGCTGCTGCGGATGAGTTAGCAGCAGTTGAATATTTCTGGGGAGATGAGAGCCCTTTGTGCCAGATCGGGTCTCGGATGGGTGCTGGGATCGATCGTATTACGAATTATGATCCGGGTACAATACCGGTGGGGTTTTCTCAACCCAATGCCTACGGTCTATATGAAATGACGGAGGGTATGTGGGAGTGGGTGCAGGACAAACATGAATTAGATGCTTATACTAGCTCACCTGATTATGTCAGCTTCCTTCGGATCTATCGCTCGAGCGGCTACGGACCACTCTATAACCGTTATTTGTGCAGCTTCCGCTGTGCACGCACGCCTTGATTTTTTTATGGGGTTTTTCTAGAAATAATCATGTATAGAGTTCCTTCTTCCTAAACTTTTGGATAAACCAAACACAAGTCAGTTTATGTGATGTATGGCACCTGACATGAACTCTTGGGTGCTATATAATCAAAGGTAATTATAGATAATCAGCTTTTTAACCTGTTCTCCTCGAGCGTCAGTATATCGATACTAAAGACTAACTTTATGTAAAATTAGCAATATACCAAGGCCCCACATTGATAGATCACACAAAGAAGAAAGGGAGTTTTTAAAGATGCCGACCAAAAAACAAATCCAAAAAATGCTGACACAGGTGATTGATCCAGAGTTAGGCAAGAATATCCTGGAAGCGGGGATGGTACGCGATATCGAGATCGAAGATGGGCAGGTCAATATCACACTGGCGCTCACGATGAAAGGCTGCCCATTGAAGGATCAGCTACAAGAGCAAACCAAAGCCGCAGTCGAGGCCGTACCGGGGGTAGAAAGCGTTACTGTCCAACTGACAACCATGACCCAGGAAGAACGGGAGAAGCTCAGAAACCGATTGCCTGCTGGATTGAATATGAATCGTGTTGGGCAAATGGTGGCTGTAATGAGTGGTAAAGGTGGTGTTGGAAAATCAACAGTGACAGCCTTGTTAGCATCATCATTACAGCGTAAGGGGTTAAATGTGGGTGTACTGGACGCGGATGTGACAGGCCCAAGCATCCCAAAAATGTTTGGGATTACAGGCCCGGTGTCTAGTATTCCACTTGGGATCATCCCCATAGAGACCCAGACCGGGATCAAAGTGATCTCTACAAACCTGATGCTGGCCGAAGAGGATATGGCCGTGGTCTGGCGGGGTCCGATTGTGGGCAATACGATCAAGCAGTTCTGGACCGATGTATCTTGGGGGCGATTGGATTACTTGCTCGTTGACCTGCCGCCTGGAACATCTGACGCGACCCTGACTGTGATGCAAGCCATGCCGCTGGATGGTGTGGTGATGGTGGCAACTCCCCAAAGCCTATCATCCATGGTGGTTAGGAAAACGGTTCATATGTCCCAGATGCTGGAGGTGCCCATCTTTGGCATCGTGGAGAATATGAGCTATTTTATTGCCCCTGAAAGCGGGACCAAACATATGATCTTTGGCCCGAGCCATACCCAGGAAGTCGCCGACCTTGCTGGTGCACCAATTATGGGTCACCTGCCCATCGATCCGGATATGACAAAATTGGCGGATGCAGGAGAAATTGAAAAATACGAGCACAAGGCTTATGCGGATTTAGCAGCAGCTTTTATTGAAGCTGTCCCCATCACCGAGCCGGCTCCAACTATACCTTGGATGGCGTAAAAATTAGTTAATGCAACGGGTAACATCTATTTGTCCGATTGCACGTGGACCAGAAGATCCTAACAATGATTGATAATTATCGCAGCAATTCAAACCTGACATCGGATGTTCATTTACCTGAAATGAACTTGAGCGAACGCGAACTAACCTTGCTTAACGAAGTTGGCCTGGCAGCTACCCAATTATTGAATGTGGAAGATATCCTGACGCTAGCCTTGGAAACCCTGATTCACAAAATCGGGATGGCTGTTGTGATGATCTATTTACTGGATCCACAATCGGCGCGTTATACACTGCGGGCCTCACATGGCATTTCACAAGAACAAAAGGATGAGATCGAACGCCGCAGGATTTCTGGTCAGGATATCACCCAACAGGTGGTCGATTCAGGACAAGCGGTATTTGTTCCGGATATGTCCGTCGACAGCCGTTTCCAGAGCGTCTGGGACAACCTGGACGGCCGCTCCTATATAAAATTAGCACTTATATCCAGGGGGGCAGTGGTAGGCGTATTGGGGTTGCTAACCTATGAAAAAGAATCCCTGTCCCTCCATTCGGTTGAATTTCTCAAAGCTATCGGTCGGGAGATTGGCATCGCTATCGATAACGCTACCTTATTAGCAGAAACCAGACAGCGTGAACAACAAGCTATAACCCTCTATAGACTGGGCATGACAATTTCGGGCTCCCTTTCATTGAGCAGCGTTTTAGAATCTGTTGCTGAGGCATCCCGAGAATTGATGCATGCAGATATTGGGTTGGTTGGACTGGTGGATCTGGAATTACAGGAAATAGTACTGGAAGCCATCTCAGGAAACTGTACCAAAACTCTGCCAGGTCATCAAAAAGTATTGTTGGAACAACCCCCATGGATAGATCTGGCAGCAGGACAGCCCATCAAATCTTCAGATTACGATCAGGGGCAAACGATTCTGCACGATACAAAATTCATAAGTGATGAAGGCATTCAATCATTCCTGGTGGTGCCATTGTTGCGCGGCAATATTTTACTCGGTCTGGTGGAGGTGATGTACCGGAAACCATGTCAGTTATTGCCAAACGACATTTATTTATTGTCTCGTTTAGCGCACCAGGTCATTCTATCCATCGAAAATGCCCAGCTCTACCAGCAATTACATCATTTAGCGACTCTTGAAGAGCGCGATCGATTGGCGCGCGAGTTACACGACAATTTATCCCAGAGCTTAGGTTATCTGAAAATCAAATCTTCTATCACTGAAGATCTGCTGTCCAGTGGACAAATTGAGAAAGCACAGGAAAGTTTGCAGGAGCTTAAGGAAGGTCAGCCAGAATTCTCTACATCGATGTACGGGAGCAAATATTTAATTTACGTACCATCGCCCAGGAACAAAAGGGATTCTTTTCATCTCTGCAGGAATACCTTGCCGATTACCGCACGCATTATGGTTTGCGTGTTGATTTGATGCTTGAAAATGAATGTCTGGATGAATTCTCGTCGCATGTTTCAAGCCAATTGATGCGCATCATTCAGGAAGCGCTGACAAATGTGCGCCGGCATTCTGACGCCAGTAAAGTCTTAATCCAATGTGGACAAGAAGATGGGCTGGTTTATATGAGTGTTGAGGATAATGGTTGGGGATTTAACCCTGATCAGATTATCAAAGAAGAGGATCAACGCTACGGCCTCAAAATCATGGGAGAAAGGGCAGAAAGCGTTGGTGGCAGCCTGGAGTTTGATTCGCATCCAGGTGCAGGTACACGCATTATTGTCCGCGTGCCTGCAGAGTGATCAGTTAAAATTTTTTTTGGAAAAAATTCGAGATTCTTATGTTGCGGATATTGTTAGTTGATGATCATGTCTTATTTCGAAAAGGTGTGGCAGCGCTTTTGTCTAATCGCCCAAACATCCAGATCGTTGGGGAAGCTGGAGATGGACTGGAAGCCATAAAAGTAGCACGGGAAAAATTGCCGGATATCATTCTGATGGATATTGAAATGCCAAACTGTACCGGTTTGGAGGCTACACGGCGGATAAAGCGTGAGATGCCGCATGTAACCATCATTATACTTACGGTATCTGATGACGATCAAAACTTGTTTGATGCCATAAAAATCGGCGCACAAGGTTACTTGCTGAAAGACTTAGACCCCCATCAATTGTACAATATGTTGGAAAGCATCTCTCTGGGAGAGGCACCCTTATCTGGGGTGATTGCAGCCAAGATTTTGAAAGAATTTTCCCAGCCCCAGTTTGAATCACCAGAAGAGATGGAAATTGTAGAAGATCTGACAACCAGAGAAATCGATATTTTAAAGTTGGTTGTAGAAGGGATGACGAACAAAGCGATCGCCTCCGCGTTAAATATCTCTGAGAACACCGTCAAGATCCACCTTCGCAATATCTTGGAAAAATTACATTTTCAGAATCGTATCCAGGCAGCTGTGTACGCCGTTCGTCAGGGATTGGTCGATGAGAAGCTTAACTAATTACGTCATATAGCCCAACTGGGCTATATTTTATCGCCATAACTACCAAAAGAGCTATCGGAAGATAGCTCTTTTTAGTTGCAGAAATCGCTTAGTTTAGTGTAGGAAAATTGAGCATTGTCCACTATAGTTTAGCTATTCAGGCTTATTGAAATAAAAATGTTGTTTGTTTATATTTTAAATTTATAGAGTGAATGCCGTTTTCAATGTTATTTGCAGGCAGCTTCATTCGTTTCAATCGTTTATTTATCCTGGTGAGTGCAATTCTACTGCCAGGGGCTTGATGTTTCTGAGTTCAGTTTCCCATCAAAAAGGGATCGAAGAAAGGAGTTTTATTTGGAGAAATACCGGTGTACAAGTCATGTCTTGAATTAAATAGAAACAGATTCCAAACAAACATTTGGAGGAGTAAAAGATGACACAAGTTGAACGGAGAGACCAAAAACCAGAACCCTCGGAAGAGCCACAAGAGCGGAAAGTTAAACTAAGCCGCCGTGATTTTCTTGTCGGAGCTGGGAGCCTTGTTGTGGGCGGCGTCGTCGGCGGCGTTGTGGGGACCCAGTTTGGACTTCCCGAGGATGCGCCTGTGGAGGGACCGGAAGCGGAAGCCGAAGCGGTAGCACCTGCTGCTGAAGCGGAGGCTGAATCACCCTATCTGGCCGGCCATACACTCGTCTTTGACCCATACCAATGCACGGGTTGTATGATATGTGCAGTGGCATGCGCCGAGAAATATTCAGCAGAACTCCACCCCGAGGAAACAGCAAATACGGTTAACCTGGAGTTTGCCAGGATTCGTCCGATGCGGTTCCAATATGTAGATGTCGTGAATGTGTGTTCGTACTGCACACTTGAGGAATGGGCAGAAGGTTCGGGTGAATTCCCTTGCGCTGAAGTTTGCCCTGAGGATGCGATCATCACCGTCCCTGAAGGCGAAGGCAAAGAGGGCTACTATGGTATGGGTTATAAGTGGATTGACCAAGATAAGTGCCTGGGCATCGACAAGTGCTGGCGCTGTGCGGAGATCTGCGAGGATCAATTTGCCAGCGGCATTTCTTTTGACCCGATTACGAAGAAAGCTCAGGTATGCAGCCGCTGCGGTGGTGACCCAGAATGTGTCAAGGTCTGCCCCGAACCGCAGGCTTTGCAGTGGGTCCCAGCTAGTCGTAATGGACGCTACTTTGCCCACCAGCCTACGGCATATGCGGAACTGCTGTACCGCAAGATGTATAACAAGAGGAGGACTCTATAATGGCCGACTTATTAGGAATGACCGGAAAAATATTACGAGTTGACCTGACAACTGAGACCATCTCAGTGGTTGAGCCGGATGAAGAGGTTTACCGCAAGTACTTAGGTGGAACCGCGCTTGGAGCCTATTTCCTGGTAAAAGAGGGGATCCTCGACCCCAAGATCGATCCCTTCAGCCCTGAAAATTTATATCAGATCATGATTGGACCTGTAACCGGTGCCGGTGCAAATCCGCGCTCAGTTGTCACAACCAAAAGCCCCTACAATAACTTCTGTGCGTCCACCTGCGGTGGTCATGCCGGAGCGGAGCTGAAATTTGCTGGTTGGGACGGTATCCAGGTTACAGGGAAAGCCTCTAGGCCAGTCTACATTTCTATCGTCGATGACAACGTCGAGATTCGCGACGCCAGTCATCTTTGGGGCAAGGAAGTCGAAGAAGCCGAAATGATCATGAAGGCCGAGGTGATGGCTGATATCGAGAGCCGTGAGGCGATGATTCGAGATGCAGACCTGACCCCTGAATGGGCCGAAATGCGTCCACCCAAGCGCCTGGGTATGGGTGAAAAACGGCTGGCTCATGTCTGGCTGATCGGCGTTGGTGGCGAAAATATGGTCTGGTATGCAGCCACCATGACGGAAGGTGCCCGGGCTCATGGACGCCACGGCAATGGCGCGATTGCAGGTTCCAAGAATCTTAAAGGCATCGTTGTACGCGGCACCCAAGGCCATAAATTGGCTGATAAGAAGTCATACATGAGCCTGATCAAGAACGTCCAGGCTGGGCAGCGCGGCAACTATTTCTGGCGCTCGTATGGTACTGCCGGAATCGGTGCCCGTTCAGCCTATGTGGAAGATGCTTTTCCAATCCGCAACTGGCAGTGGTGTTGCTGGGCAGACCCGAATGTGAAAGCGATCACCGGCCCATTCATGGATCAAACCAGCTTTGTACGCAAGTCGGCCTGCTCTGGCTGTGCACTGCACTGCCTGTATCCCGTCGAAGTAACCAGCGATGATCCTTTAATGGACCGGACCCTCTCCGACATGCCGGACTGGGAAGCGATGGGCATGGTCGGCGGTAACCTGGGCTATATGGAGATGGAGGGCAGCGATCCTGGCCAACCTTTCACCGGGGACCATAACGACCAGGCCGAAAACCTGGCCAAGCTGCAGTTCACTACCTTCCTGCATGATAATTATGGCCTGGACTTCATCGAGGGTGGCGGCAACCTGGGCCTGATCATGGAACTGTACCAACGCGAGTTAATCAATGCGGATGATCTGGACGGTATTGAAATGACCTGGGGTAATGTTCACGCCGTTGATGAACTGCTCAAGAAGATTGCGCATCGGGAAGGTGTCGGCGACAAGCTGGCTAATGGCACTTACGAGACCGCCAAGTACTTTGCTGAGTTGAAGGGTAACCCGGAGATCATGAATTATTCCATGACCGCCCACCGCTATGGACAGCCGGCGCACGATGTGCGCAGTCCGGCGGATAAGAGTGCAATGGAATATGTTACCGTCAACCGGGCATGCATTCATACCGGCGGCGGTGGTTCTGGGTTCAAGCAGTTCGACTGGCCCGCGGCCATCGCCGGTCAGAACGGCACCTGCGCGACCAACTCCCTTTCCATCTGCTCGTTTGCAGGTGGAAATTGGGGTGGTTTCACCCTGGATATTCTCAAGGCGGCCACCGGTTGGGATGACTACACCGAGGAGGACCTCAACGCAGTCGGCGCCAGGGAATACGCTTTGTCCCGTATCTTCGATGTCCATACCATGCAGCTCACCGATCCCAAAGAGCAGTATGACAAGCAGGTTCCCCCACGCTGGTTCAACGATCCATTGCCCACCGGACCCCATAAAGGCGCAGTTTCTTATGAAGGCGATTCCGACAAACTGTTCAATGAGGACCTACCGGCTTATTGGGCGGCCCGAGGTTGGACCGAAGATAAAGGTATTCCAACCGTGGACACCCTCAAGGACTTGGGAATTGACGATATTGCTGAGGAGTACGCAAAACAGCATCTGTAAATATCGGAAAGGTTCGTGAGAAGACAAACTGAGGCCCCAACTGGGTGTATTTCATCGGGTTGGGGCCTCTGAACTGATGCTGTGTAGGTAGGTATTCCCTCATAGCATAGTGTGTTCTGTTTTGCCTTTTGATACGTAAGGTTCTTATGTGTCAGCACACTAAGTATGTTCAGAAAAAAAACTGATGGGAAAATCTGAGTGCTACCCTGGAGATATGGGCGCACACAATACAGAATTTACTTGAAAGTACTTAGCTGAGACTAAAATCGCAAAAGCTGGATACCCTTCTGGAGGGTTTGGCCTGGTGTACGAGCAGTTCTTCGAGCGGAATTATGGCATTTTGGAACCTGAAGAACAGATACGGGTGAAAAATGCCAAAGTCGTGATCATTGGATGCGGTGGCATCGGGGGGATAATCGCCCTGGCATTAGCCAGGAGCGGGCTTGAGCACTATGTGCTTTACGAGCATGATATCTACCAACCCTCCAATATGAACCGGCAGATTGAATGCTTCAGCGACACAATGGGGATGAATAAAGCTGCCGCCATTTACGATGCCATGCTCAAGATCAATCCAGAAATCCAGGCTGAAGTGTATCCGTGCGCCTTAGAGCCGGATGAAATTGATTCTGCTGTCAGCATGGGTGACGTGATCATCCCAGCAGCCGATGAATGGCCCCTCAGCATCCACATGATTGACCGTACGATCGACCTGGGAAAACCAGCCATCATGGCTTACCCAGTAGGCGCATTGGCGCGGGTCAGCACTTTCCTGCCAGGTGGTCCATACGGATCGGAATGCCTGGTGATGCCTTACCGGGCATCCTATCAAGAACTCAAGGTTTTTATGGATGACTCCGCCAACCGACAAATCTTGTACTATTACCAGACCGCGGGTGCCTGGCGGCAGGAGTGGTTCGATGAATGGTGTGTGGGGAAAAAACCTCATGCCCAGTTATGCACCCCGGTTTGGATTACCAGTTCAGTAGCAGCGATGGAAGTGATCAAGCTGGTATCGGGTCGGTGGCAGCCGGTTGCTGCCCCATCTTACTGGCATATTACGCCAGAAGATGCCAGGATCACAAAATTCAGCCTTGCCCGGCGGTTGTTATCACGGGCGACCCAATACCCCTGGGGACACGACCTGCTGCCTGCCCTGGCGAAACGACAGAAGCTGGTGCGGTTGTTCACCCGGCTGATTGGCTGAATAATAATCGAGAAAGGAGCATCTTTGAAAAACTGGAAATATGGACCCAATCTAGTGGCATTGATCGCTGCTGGTCTGATGATTTATGCCATGTTCCAGCCCTGGTGGAGTTTTCAACTGGAAGGATCTCCTCAGACCAATATTTATCCATACCTGATCGATGGTCCTGGTAGCGAATTCATTGGTTATCGGCGCAGCCCTCAAATGGAACTCTTGACCGGAGTGTTGATCGCCTGTATCGCCCTGACCATTGTCGCCAGTTTTTTACCTGGGAAAATTTCAAGGATTTCCCTGATAGTTGCAGTCGTTCTTACCTTCTTAGGCGGATGGCGATTGTTAGTTCGTGTGGCTGGTGTGGCAGCTGGTTTTGAAATTCCTATCCAGGGAGAAGGGCAGGCAGTTTATGGAGGTTTTGCACAAATAAATATCTGGACCCGGATTGGTATGGGGACCTATCTGATGGGGTCAGGAGCCATCCTGGCGCTGCTTGCCGCCCTACTTCACTCCCGGGTACGCATTGGTAAATGACAAGCATTTTTATTTCGATCCTGATTTGAAAACCTTTATGGAGGCAGAATTATGAAAAGAGTATATTGGTTAATCGTAATGATGATCCTGATGGTGGCGGTCTTGGCAGCCTGCAGTTCTGCAACGCCAGAGCCGACCGCAACCCCGGTTCCCACGGCGCACCCAGGGAAATCGCTTGTATCCAGCCGCTGTATTGGCTGCCATACATTGGATCAATTTGCGAACTTCACCTTTAATGAACGGGGTTGGCGATTAGTGGTTGACCGAATGGTGCTCTTAGGAGCACAGCTGAACGATGAGCAGGTCGAGCTGGCGGTTGAATATTTGGTACAGACCTATCCCAACGCTGAGGAATAATACCAAGTTGATGGATGAACCGAATAAAACCACACAGGAATTAATAAAACGATTCAGACAAGGCCGCATCAGCCGGCGGGAATTTTTGCGCGCTGCTGCATTCCTGGGCCTGACACTGGGTGCCAGTGGGATTCTGGCTTCCTGCGGCGATGATACTGGTACCGAAGCCTCTGTAGACCCATTAGAGACGCTTTATAGTTTTGAATATATTACTGTAACCCCAGACCAGACTCCAAAGGCACCCGAAAGCACGCCCAAAACCAGCCCAACAACTGTGGAGACAAAACAAAAGACCGTGGTGTGGTACTGCTCCTGCTGCGGCGCGCGGTTCCGCACCCTGGATGAATTGAAGAAGCACGCCGCAGACGAACACGCCTGGCGTTTACCCGATGCCCAGAAAGTAGATACCCCAACCTACGAACCGTTCTTGACAGATAAAATCGGCCCCTTTGACGAGAAAAACACATGTTTCTCTCGGGCTGCCTGGGACGGACCTTACCAAGCTTTAGTTGCGGAATACGCCGACAAGGCACCTGAACCCGACCTAGAGGCCTTAGAGGGCGAGGCCTTGGTGGCTGGGGCAATTTACGCCGATGCCACCGCAGGCTCGCTGCAGCCGGGTTATTTTGGTTATTTTGGCCATATCCACGGTGCCGGTGGGCTGTACGACTGGGACGATCCGATCAGCGAAGTGGAATACAAAGTCAGTGACCCGGTCTGGATGACCGAACGTATCAAGCAGGTGGCTCGCTTTTTCGGGGCCAACCTGGTGGGCATCACAACCATCGACCCCCGTTGGGTTTATTCCAACTTTTTTGAACCCATCACTGGCAATTTTGGCCCGAACGAAGTCTCTTATAAATATGCTATCGTCATGGGCATCGAAATGGATTGGAAAGGGATCAACACTTCACCCAGGGAAGGGGCCAGCGCGGCTACTGCCCTGATCTACTCCCGCATGGCCGAGCTTTCTGCTTCCCTGGCTAAGTATATCCGTTCCCTGGGCTACCCGGCCATTCCCTGCGGGAACGATACGGCACAAAGCATCCCCCTGGCCATTGACGCTGGCTTTGGGGAATTGGGACGTAACGGCTTGCTGCTCACGCCGGAATATGGGCCGCGCCAGCGCATCTGTAAAGTGCTAACTGACTTGCCCCTGGTGCCAGATAAGCCCATTGATTTTGGGCTGCAGTCATTCTGCGAAAGCTGCCATGCCTGTGCCTCCGCCTGCCCGGTGGATGCTATCCGTTTTGAAGACCGCACCATCGAAAAAACCTCCATATCTAACCGGACTGGTATCCGGCGTTGGCCCGTGGATGTGGCGCGCTGTTATTTGTTCTGGCAAGAAAACGGGACGGACTGTTCGAATTGTGTAGCGGCCTGCCCCTGGGCTTTACATTCTCAACGCGATTGGCTCGAACCATAAAAATTTGGTAGATACCAAACTCCATTCACTTCAAAAAAAGAGGTACCAAAACATGGATATTGATATCAGCACGGTTGATGTAATCATCGACAAGAACGGTCTGGCACAAAGGGCACTGATCCCTTCTTTGCTAGAAATCCAAAAAAAATATCACTACCTGCCAGCTGAAGCGCTTGATAGGGTTGCAGAGCGTATGAAGCTGCCTTCGATCCATGTTCACCAGGTCGCAGAATTCTACAAAGCCTTCAGTCTGGAGGAGCGTGGCAGGCACATCATTACCGTTTGCCTGGGGACAGCCTGCCACGTCCGAGGCGGCGACCGTCTGGTGGATCACGTTTCCCGAATCTTGGAAATTGACCCTGGAAGCACAACAGATGACAAGTTGTTCACCCTGGAAGCTGTAAACTGTTTGGGTACTTGTGCCATCGCCCCGGTCATGACCGTCGATGGGAAATATTTTGGGAATATGGCCGCCAGTAAAGTAGAAAAAGTGCTGGATACTTATCGAGAACAGGAGGCGGTTGCAAATGGCTGAGACCAAGAAACTTGATGCCGTCGGAATGGAAAGACTGCGGAATGAGATCCTTGATGGTCGAGATCCAAAGCAAGCCCTGATCACCGTTTGTGCGGGTACCGGCTGCTGCGCTTCTGGCGCTCTGGATGTCAGGGATGCCTTGAAAGAAAAGATTGATGCTGCAGAAATGGATGTGCCCGTAGAAATTAAGATCACAGGCTGCCGTGGTTTTTGTGAACAAGGCCCATTGGTGGTTATATTTCCTGACAATATCTTTTATACAAAGGTCCAGGTTAAACACACAGCACAGATCGTTCAGAAAACGGTCATCGGTGGAGATGTGATTGAAAACCTTCTCTTTAAAGACCTGACGACCGGTGAACGCATCATTCATGAACATGATATCCCATTTTATAAGGAACAAACCCGAGTCCTGCTGAAGGACAGCGGTGTTATCGATCCGACCTCAATCGAAGATTATTTTGCTGTCGGGGGCTATAAAGGGTTGTCCAAAGCCCTGCTGCAGTTGAAGTCGGAAGAAGTCATTCTGGAAGTGAAGAATGCCGGCTTGCGCGGCCGAGGCGGAGCAGGTTTCCCGGCAGCCGTTAAGTGGGAGCTCTGTCGGCAAGCACCTGGTGAACAGAAATATGTGATCTGTAATGCCGATGAGGGCGATCCAGGAGCTTTTCAAGACAGGTCGATCATTGAAGCCAATCCACATAGCGTCCTGGAGGGAATTATTATCGGGGCGTATGCCATCGGTTCCTCTGAAGGCTATATCTATATCCGTCATGAGTATCCTTTGGCAGTGGAACGTCTGCAGATTGCCGTTGAAACAGCCCGAGAGTACGGTTTGCTTGGAAAGGATATCCTCGGATCTGGCTTTGATTTCGATGTGGTCATTCAACTCGGAGCGGGTGCTTTTGTGTGCGGCGAGGAAACCGCATTGATAGCCTCGATCGAGGGTTATATCGGCGAACCACAGACCCGACCCCCATACCCGGCGGAACGTGGGTTATGGGGTAAACCTTCCAACATCAATAATGTCAAAACCTGGGCTTCGGTTCCCTATATTATTCGAAACGGGGCAGACTGGTATGCTCAGTACGGCACCGAGACCAGCAAGGGAACCTCCATCTTTTCCCTGGTTGGCAAGATCCAAAATACCGGGCTTGTGGAAGTCCCGCTGGGGATCACCTTACGCTCCTTAATTGAAGACATTGGCGGGGGATCTCCCAACGGCAATAAACTAAAAGCTGTCCAGACGGGAGGTCCTTCCGGTGGTTGTATCCCTGAGCATTTATGGGATTTACCGGTTGATTATGAAAGTCTGGGAAAAGCTGGCTCGATCATGGGTTCAGGGGGCATGATCGTGATGGATGAGCGCACCTGCATGGTTGATATTGCCCGTTACTTCCTGGAATTCAGCAAATTTGAATCTTGTGGTAAATGCTCCTCCTGCCGGGAAGGATCCAAGCGGATGTACGAAATCTTGGACTATATCACCCGCGGTTATGGGCAAGAGGGCGATATCGAATTGTTAGAAGAAATCGGTCAAGCCGTTAAAGTGGGGTCCTTGTGCGGGTTGGGACAGACAATTCCAAACCCGGTGCTAACCACCATCCACTATTTCCGTGATGAATACGAAGCCCATATTAAGGAAAAGCGCTGCCCTGCTGGCGTTTGTAAAGACCTGATCACTTATTATATAGATCCAGAAAAGTGCCCTGGGTGCACCTTATGTTATAAGCCCTGCCCTGTAAATGCCATTAGTGGTGCAAGGAAAGAAGTACATGTTATCGATACCGAGACGTGCATCCGCTGCGGAATTTGTTACGAAGTCTGCAATCTCGACGCTGTCATTATTGAATAGGGAGAATGAGACGCTATGGTTAATTTAACAATCAATGGTAAACAAATCGAAATTGCTGAGGGAGCGACCATCCTGGATGCTGCCCGGCAGGCTGATATTTACATTCCTACCTTATGCGACCACCCCGATCTAACTCCATATGGCGCCTGCCGATTGTGCCTGGTCGAGATTCAAAAGAATGGCAACACGTGGGTGACAACGTCGTGCAATAACAAAATCCAGGAAGGATGGGAGATCCAGACAAATACACCTGAAGTGATAGAAACTAGGAAAGTGATGGCGAATTTCATCCTTTCACGCTGCCCCGATGTTCCTGCACTGCAAAGACTAGCCGCCTCATTGGGAGTCGAGAAACCCACCTTCCCAGCAGAGAAAGAAGGTGAAGATTGTATACTGTGTGGATTATGTGTGCGCGCTTGTGATGAGATTGCCGAAAATCACGTTCTGGGAATTGTAGGGCGAGGCGCAGACCGGCGCATCACGATGGCGTTTGACGTACCTAATGATATTTGTGATGAATGCGGTAAGTGTGTTCCCTACTGCCCAACCGGTGCGATCACTCACCTGGAAACGCCGGTCATCGGTAAGCCTTACCGCGAAAACGCCAACCGCTGGAAGCGGGTCCGGCAAGTCGTTCAATACGCCGCGCTCTTCGTTTTCCTGGGATTGATGTTCAGAAGCCTGACATTGGCGAGCGGACTGCAGCCGATGTTGGTCAACCTGTTTTCCCGCCTAAATCCGCTGCAAGCTCTCACGGCGATGATTGGTGGGCGCGAACTGATTGTAAATTATTGGCCTGTCCTGCTAACGGTAGGCGTAACCCTGGTTTTTGGCCGGGTCTGGTGTGCTTGGTGGTGTCCATTAGGCGCAATCTTGGAACTGTTTGGTTTCAAAGGACGCCGGATGAAGTGGCAAGGAATGCGTTATTGGAAATACGTGATTTTGTTTACGATCCTGGTCATGGCGGTCTTTGGTTCTCTGGCCTTTATGTATTTTGAACCGATTACCATCCTGGTACGTGGCCTGACGGCGATATTCAAACCTTTGGTGGAATACGTTGGTCTGGAGGATAAGGAAGCCTTTATCGTTCCAGGGGTGAATTGGTGGGTCATGGTGATACCGCTGGTGATCGTCCTGCTGTTGAACATTGTTGAAAAGCGTTTTTGGTGCCGCTACCTGTGCCCACTCGGCGCTTTGATTGGCCTGGGAGCAAAGATTTCTTGGATCCAGCGCAGGGTCGATCAGATGAGCTGTGTGGAATGCGGTGATTGTGCCAAAGAATGTCCCATGGGTGCCATCAGCCCGGATGTGGCCTATACTAGCGATCCGGCGGAATGTATTAGTTGTATGGACTGCGCGGTGCCCTGCCCTAAGTCCGCCATTACCTTTGAGCGTCACCCCTGGCCTAAGTTTATCCGTCAAGAATTTGACCCTGGGCGGCGTGAGGCCCTGGTAACGATCGGTGCCAGTGCGGTTGCGGTCGGTCTATTAGCCGCAGATGTAGGTCGTGTCAAGGCTGCCAAAGCGAAGCTATTACGCCCGCCTGGGGCACAACATGATGACTTCCTGGCTATGTGCATCCGCTGTGATCAATGTATCGAAGGCTGTCCACAAAAAGCGCTCTTCCCCGCGATCTTTGAGGGCGGTTGGGACTCGCTGTATTCTCCCATGCTGGATCCTTTTGTGGATGGTTATTGTGATTATGACTGCAACCTTTGTGGCCAGATCTGTCCCAGCCAAGCGATACCACCCTTAACACTCGAGGAAAAACGTAAGGCGGTTATTGGCATTGCCCAGGTCAACTTCGAAACCTGTGTGCGCTGCATGGACTGCCTGGAGCAGTGTCCTTATGAGTGTTTTGAAGAAGTAGAAGTCGAGGGTATTCGAGGTGTTTTCCCCAAGGTGAAACCAGAAGACTGTGTCGGGTGTGGTCTGTGTGTGGCGGTGTGCCCCGAACAAGAAGGTCGGGCGATCGTTGTTTATCCTCCAGATGCCGTGCCTGAGGATCCTTTCATCACCAAGCCTTACGTGGAGAGTTAATCATCACAGACAAAGCTTAGTGCTTGTTTGCACTATTGATCAAAGAAAATGGTCGTGTTTGGTTCGTTTTGTCCAAACACGACCACAACTCCTAACTCCTGTCACCTTTTTGGTGAATCGATCAATCTAATGACATCAATGGGTTAAGCTGCTGATTTAATTATCTGCCAGCAATACCGGGAGAGAAAAAATGTCCGGCAAACGAGTGTTTGTTTTATCCCAGCGGTCATTGTTCCATCAGGGAATTAAATCGCTCCTTTTGCAAGAAACAGAGCTGGATATTGTTGGTCAGGATACAGAATCTTCGGCAGCGGTCGCATGCATTCAAAAGTTCAAACCAGATGTCATTATCCTCAACCTGGATGACCCTGAACCAGACCTTTCTTCACCCGTGATGTACGTTCTACGAGAAAGAACTGGTGTTCGCATCATAGGTTTGAGTTTGAAAAACAATAGAATCTGTGTCTTTCAAGGTGAAAACAAGGAAATTCACCAGCTTGATGATCTTATTAGTGCTATACTAGACTGAACCAGACCAATGAAACTCACAACCATTCTCTTACTGGTATGCGTGTCGCAGACATCGTACTCATCAAATGTGATCCCATCACCTGAGCCGAGTACTGCGCCCGTCATTCCCCGAAACACCCCTGTACAGATCCCCATGCGGACACCTGCTTTCGAAGTTGATGCATGGGTCAACGATCAAAATCCAAAGCTTGGTTCATGCGTCATGCTGTATGGCAGTCTGATCAAAGATGGCGGTTTACCTAGGCGGCATGGCGATGTGGGTAATCTGGCCAGACGAGAACCAGGAGCGCGGGGTTCCCAACTGCAGCGTGCAGGTCATCTATGGGTCAGGAGTTTGTATTGTCGAGACCGAGGGCTTCCAACCAGATGTTTTTGTGCCCATCACAGTGGCTTGAATATCATGGAAAGACCTATAGTGGACAAACCGGTTTTACACCACGGTGAGCTCCTTTCCTACGTTTGCTACGCTGACAAATCCTGGAAAGAGATCAAGATACTTTATCACGCCGTAAAGGAAGAAAATCGTTCAACCCATATCGTTGGGTTTCATCCGGTGTCTATTTTCAAATCAGACAGTCAAATATCCAGATATAAGGAGTGAGATATGCCAAACCTGGGACCAACTGAGTTGATCATCGTTCTTGTGATCGTTATCATACTGTTCGGAGTCGGGCGCATAAGTAGGATTGCTAGAGAGATGGGAAGTGGTATACGTGAATTTCGTAACGGCCTTTCAGGAGACAAAACTGATAGTGAGGAGGGTGATAGGTAGGAATATTCAATAAAATTATGGCGATTGATCGATATGGAATGAATTGAACGATCCTACAACCATATGGTTAACAACATCAAATAGAATCAGTTGGTTGAATTTATATATTTTTCACTTTACAAACCATAACCTGCTGACTCGTTATCAGGCAGCCTTGTATCCATCTTATGCGTAGAGTGTCATCACTTACATTTTTGCCACTACCGATTTTTTATGAGGATTCGAACTATAGCTATAAAATTTTGTTAGGGATATTTATCAATTCTTTTCCAAAATCCCCTAGCATCCAAAAATAATTCAAAAGTTTATAAGATAAAAAGCCGCCCAGAATGGGTGGCTTTTTATCTAGTGGTAGACCGGGTGGGGGTCGAACCCACAAGGTATTGCTACCGGCGGATTTTAAGTCCGCTGCGTCTGCCAATTCCGCCACCGGTCCGTAGTAGGCTTAATTCTACACAAACTCACATTTTGGTCAAGAGAAGTAGAAAAACTGGGCACCTTAGTTCCAAGATGCCCAGGTAATTTTGTGAGTTTATTCGCCTAATTTCCATTCTTTCCAGACTTTTCCAGCCAGTGCCGGTCCCGGGGTCAAAGTCTTCTTTCCAGGTTCCCAACCGGCGGGCGTGACTTCACCAGTTTCACGCACGTGTTGGAAGGCTTTGATCTGGCGGATAGCCTCTGATACTTTTCGACCCACTGTGGGTGTCAATACCTCCATGGCCTGGATAACGAAATCAGGGTCAATGATAAAACGGCCTCGGATATCAACACCAGCGGCTTCATCATAAATTCCATATACTGAGCCGATTTTCCCCCCCTGATCACTGAGCATGGGGAAGGGGAAACCGCCATCCACCATTTTTGACAGCTCTTCTTCTTGCCAGATTTTGTGTGTAAATCGACTATCGGTGCTGCAAGCTAAAACCTGAACACCTAATTCTTCAAATGCTTCGCGTTGAGCAGCAACTGCTGCTAATTCGGTCGGTCAAACAAATGTGAAATCACCAGGATAGAAGCATAGGAAAATCCACTTTCCTTTGAAATCTGATAATTTGAAATTTTTAAAAACGCCTTCGAAGTATGCATTTGTTTCGAAGTCAATTGCTTGGTTACCGACTAATGGTGCCATTTTAGTTTGCTCCTTTTTGAATTCAACTGGTGTTTCTGACGTTTCTTCTTTGCTCGGCAAAATTGGTCCTTGGGATGGTTCAACGCAGGATGGTTTTTCTTTATCAGTCACTAAAATCTCCTTTATTTTCTATGTTTGCAATATGATCCTTAAATTATATAACAATTTTATAGGACAAAAATCTTTATTTTGGGTATTAATGTAACAAAAAAATCAGCCCCGACAGAATTACCTCCGTCGGGGCTGATTGGATTATTTTTCTTGATTTCAATAAAGCGCGGAGGCCAGCTCTGCTCGATATTGTCTCGTGATGGGATTTTCACTGCCCAGGATTTCAAAAATACTAACCATCACTTGGCGGGCTTCATCGTTACGGTATCGTTTATCATCTTTGATGACTGCTAATATACCATCCATTGCAGCAGGTAAATTCCCGCGAGAAATTAGGTGAAGGGCTCGTTTGTAGGTTGCATCGATTAGGGTATCGCTCTCTGGAAGTTGATCTTGGTGTATTATGGCAGTGGCCAGAGGACGCAATTGTTGAGCAGCGCTAAATTCTCGACTAGCGGGGAAATGGTCTAAGATTTCAAGTGCTTCGCTTGCATTTCCTTGCACCAATAAACATTTAGTTAAACCGAGTAGAGCTGCTGGATGCCCTTTGCGTTCATCCAGTGCTTGCCGAAATGCTGATTCTGCTCGCTCCCATTCTTCGAGTTGGAGTAAGCTGTTACCTTTGTCTAGCTGTAAATCTGAGGGGCTGGGAATCAACTCGGCTAAAAATTTTCTTACTTGTGATTCTGGAGCTGCGCCTGTAAATTCTGCTATCATCTGCCCACCCCGGAATCCTTTCACGATAGGGATTCCACGTACATTATAGCGCTGCGCTAGTTTTGGATTTTCATCCACGTCTACTTTAGCTAACCTGAAATCCCCCTGAGCCTCCTCAGTAAGTTTTGTTAAAATTGGGCTGAGGGTTTTACAGGGGATGCACCAGTCTGCCCAAAAATCGACAATAACCGGCGTTTGTTGGGAATATTGGATGACTTCATATTCGAAATCTGCTTCGGTGACTTCAATGATAAAAGGATTCGACATTTGCAATTTCCAGATAGTTCAACTAATGCGATTTTACCAGATGAAAAAATATTAATGCAACCTCAAGAATAGCTGGATTGAAATATAGCGGAGGCCCTCACAAGCTGTGGGTGGAATTGCCATCTCTTTAGTTGCTACTCGTCCTCCGGATTGATCATCCCAGGTTGTTCGATGTCAATAACTTCACCGTGAACATCAATTCGGATCCGAAATCCAGTCATCCCAATATAGGCGCGGGTTTCCTCTGGGATGCCTGTTTCCATCAATTGATTAAATTGCTGATCCATTTGTTTTAGTTGAGTTTCGATCATTGCACGTGAAAAAATATCATCCTGGCCCATCATCTTGGCTGCCTGTTCGCTGAGCAGACCTTCGTTACCTTGAATCATTTCTTGCATTGCTTTTAATACCTGGAGATCAACTTGTTCTGCAGGGATGTGACGTCGAAAACCAGCATCATCGACCACATAACAGGGATCATCACCTACGTAGGCAGTTTCCGCAGGGTTATCGTTTTCATCGAATACCAGGCCGACAAAAATTGGTTTTTTAGACATAAGTATCACCTTAATTGCTTTGTTTTCCTTCGATAATACCGAGTAAAAGAGCTGCAGCAATCCCTAAGCGAGGATCAAGCCGCTGTCCGTTGCTGGGTAGAAAATCGATCACCATCTCATAGCGGATTAGGTTGAAACGCTGCTGGAAATCAGCAACTTTTTCCCCTTTAATAATAGCATCATATTTTTGTGGCAGCAAAGATCCAAGTAAAAATCGGCGCAACATGGCATAGCCAAGATCATCTTCGATGATAATGCCGATTGCCTGTTGCTGAGCATCCAGTACTTGCCACTCGTCGCGTACCATAGAATTGAACCCCTTACGTTGTAGGGTTCCGACGCGCACCCTTTCGAGCGGATCGAGTACATCATAGGCAGCAGAAAAATCAATTACCTGGCGAGCTTTGATGCGGAGCAGCTCCTGTGATTTATTGTGGTCGTTGTAAACGCGCACATCTTCTTTTAGTTTGAACATGCGCTGCTCACTGTAAAGCACAGGTTTCCCATCCGCCCCATAAAAATAGAACTTCCCAGTTAGCGCTAAAACTTTCCGCTTGAGTAGAAATTGATTATATCGAAATGCTGAGTGCATAATGTTTCTAACTTGGAAAAACCGCAATAACTGACTCAACTACAGAAATTTGTGCGGAGAAATCTATGTGCTTATGGTGCTCTGCGCATAATAAATTTCTCACCGGCTTAATATCCAGAGATGGCTTCTTGAGTAAGTATTCTTGGATATGCCTAATTATACAAGGGCTTTATATATAAATTATTAAACTACCTCTACCCGCGTCCCACCAGATAATTTGAAGGTTCTTTGTTCCTGGGGAGGAACTACAGGTAAGGTCCACCTATAAATCCATTTTGCAGCTTGTGGAGTCAGATTGATGCAGCCATGACTGCGTGGGCGGCCAAAATCATTATGCCAATAAGTACCGTGAAAAGCTACTCCCTTTTCTGTGATATAGCAAATCCAGGGTACGCCGGGTAAATCATAACCATTGTATGCCAGGTTGCCGGCAGCCATGTGTCGGGAGGGACGCTTATGGAAGGTGTAATGCCGTCCAGCCGGTGTATAGAATCTACCGTTGCTAAACTCTGCACCAGTAGCGGTCCGCACGATGAAAACAGGCTGATCCCACTCATATGCGATAACCAGCTGATTGCTGGTGTGTACCTCTATGTGTTTTGCTTCTGGAGGTACATCTGGGGAAATGGTTTGCAACTCTGAATTTGGAATTAATCTCACATGTTGGGCTTGTGCATAAAAATTTAAATCCCACTTGTCGTCCAAGATGCGATACCAGGGGTTTCCTGCTTCATCATATACTAATCCCGTGACCCAATGGGTGGTTTCATAATAGAACCGGTAAGCAGCTCCGCGGTCAAGATCTGCTTTCCACCGCGCATCCGTATACGGAACGCTAATTTCGGCGAGTTGCCCGCCTTCAGGGATATCTGCAACGGGCTCTTGGGGAAGAGTTTTTACTGGCTGAATACCACCGGAGTGCGCGTAGCCTTCGTTCCCGATTCGGTACCAAACCCGATTGTAATCGGGTTCCTCATCTCCAATTGTTGCTTGCGTAATCGGGATGATCGTATCTACCCAATATTGACGCGTAATTTTCCCAGAAAAAGAAGGCACGTCATAAGTATGGATGCTGTCGTAAATTACCCGTCCTTGTTGGTTGCTGAGTTGATTGGGTGGCTGAAATTTTGGTGAAACAAGCAAACTTGCCAGCCCCAGGCTGCTAAATTTGAGAAATTCTCTTCGAGAGAGGGGGTTTGTTTTCATCATACCGATAAAAAACTTAATAGTGGATGTTCACCACTGTGCCAACGGATGCCTTATTATAAACCCACTGGGCATTATCGGTTTGTAAATTTACACATCCATGACTCATCGGCGTACCAAAATTATTATGCCAATAAGTGCCATGGATGCCATATCCCTCATAAAAATACATCACATAAGGAACATTGGCCAGGTAGTAGCCTGGTCCCGCCATATCAGCTGCTGCATATTTGACATAAACTCGGTATTGACCTGTGACGGTCGGAGTTCGCCAGGTTCCGGTAGAAACAATAAAAGTATTTAGTAAATTTTTCCCCTTATATACCCGCAATTGCTGATTGGTTAAATCTACATCAATCCAAACTTCTCCCTTTTCAACACCTGGAGGTAAATATTTTGCCGGTGCCCCATCATCTGCAGGCGCAACCGTGGGTGGGATTTCTGTCGCGGTTGGAAGCGGTGTTTTGGTTGGTAAAGGTGTTTCAGTGCTGGTTGCTGTAGCGGTTGATGTATTTGAGGGAGTTAAGGTAGGTGTAAAAGTTGGAGTTGGTGTGAAAGTTAAAGTAGGCGTTGGCGTGTACGTTGCTTTTTGAATCCACTCTTGAGCAATAACCAGCATATTGGGGGATTGGTCAGAAGCGAAAGAAAAAGATGGGGTCCCGAACCAGGCAGCTAAGCCAGCTAAAATTGCCAAGAGTATGACTGCCCACGGATAGAGGTTTGCCCGGCGCTGGGGTGAACTTGTAGGAAAAAGTTGAGTAGAGCTAACTAGAGAACTCTGAGGGGGGGGCGGCAGTTCCCGAAATCGATGAATCGCCCAGTGCATTCCTTTACGAGCCCGCTGGCTGTTCGGATTGATTTCCAGTGCGCGTTTCAAATATTCCAGGCTGGCCCGCGGGGTTGCCAGTGCGGCAATGATCAACCAGGGGTCTTCTTGATCCGGAGCCAAGGAAGCTGCTTGTTCTGCCCAGCGTCGTGCTGCCCGGCGATCCCCACTCTTTAGGGCCAATCGAGCCTGTTGAATGGCGTCGCGGTAGCTGGGTTTTTCAGATGATCGGATCAATGAATTCATTTATCTTACTCGATATTTAAGGGATATTTTCATTTCGGATATAGCATAAAATGCCGTTTGTGATTCCGGATGCAATCCGCTCTGGTTCTTGAGTTAGAATTTGCCGATCTAAATTCAAGAAGCCAATCTCGATGATTGCAGCCGGGGTATCAATATTGATTTCATCAAATGCATGGTAGCTGGACATATCAGCTGTGACGCTGTTGTGTGGTTTCAAACCGGTGACTTCTTCATAGCGGAACCGCAGACAAGATGTTAAACGTGCAGTCCTTTCGGGACGGCGGTTTTCCATGGAGGGAGCGACTTTATATCCAGACGCCTGATCATTAATATATTGACAAGAATCAGCGTGGATGGAAACCAGTGCCAATGCAAAATAGTCTCGAAGTTTAGGGTCAAATTCTTTAAGTAACTCAACATCGAATCCTTCACTCACCAACCCTTGCTGCACCTGAGCCGCTACTTCTTGATTCACTTGCAATTCGGTCAATCCATCTGGGCAAACTGCTCCCGGATCATTATTGTCTCCCCAGTGCCCAACAACAATGCCGATTCGCGGCCGAGGCCGAGGCGTGGGAGTAGGCCATTCTGAGGTTGGGGTCGATTCTGAAAAGCTGATGGCTTCCGCTAGAATATTCGATACATTACCAGTCAAAATACTAACCGGTGTTGCTGCGGTAAAAATTGTCGCTGCAACCACAGCAACTGCAATCAGTCCAATTAACATCTTGAAAGTTTCAGAAATTGCGGTTTTTATGCTTGATTGGTTTTCAGGAGGGTTAGATTTACTCATAATAAATTATTTTTATCCCAAATAAGGTCGAATTAGTATTGCCATAGTACCTAATTTGATGATAAATGACAAGGTTTATGGGTACAATACAGTATTGATTAAAGCTTCGTTGCAAGAATTAAGCCGAGGAGATTCGTACAATGTCTGAAAATCGTTTGAGCCCTGAGGAACGATTACTGCTCCTGGAACAAGCGAGACAAGCCCTGGAAACTTCAGTGAGAGGTGATCATCTAAACTCCCTAAGAATTGAAGATTTTCCGATAACCCTTCGCCAACTTGGGGTTGCTTTTGTTACTCTTACTATTGACGGCCGGTTGAGGGGGTGTGTGGGAGCATTGGAGCCAACGCTTCCCTTAATCGAAGATGTGCGTCAGCATGCTGTCGCTGCAGCTTTGAACGATTACCGTTTCCCACCTGTGCAAGCAGATGAATTAGCAGAAATAGCGATTGAAATTTCCCGGCTTACGAGCCCGGTTCCATTGGATTATGAAAACCCAGACGATTTATTGTTAAAATTGCGCCCCGGCATTGATGGAGTTGTTCTCAAGCATGGTTTGCGTAGGGCAACTTTCTTACCCCAGGTTTGGGAAAAACTTCCCTCACCAGTTACCTTTTTAGAGCATCTCTGTCAAAAAATGGGTGAATCCCCTGATTTATGGCGTCAAAAAAATCTCGAGGTGTTGGTCTATCAAGTCGAGGAGTTTCGTGAACTACCCTAACGCTGCTCGAAATATTCTACGTTAAGTACAAATAAAGTTGCTCGTTTTTGCATTGGTTCGACCGAAGGGGTGCAGTTATTGTTAATGATCTGAATGGCTTCTTCAATGGAATCATCATCTACCCCAATCATCAGCGTACTTGATCCCTGACGCAAAAACCCGCCAGTGGAAGCAATTTCAGTAACACAGAGATCGGAATTAACCATTGCCTGGGTTACGGTCTCAGCATCTGCATCTTGTAAAATAGCTACAATCATTTTCATAGATGTTCCCTCAAATTACAATTCGATAAATCTTTCGACTTCGAAAGTGAAAATTTCAATTTTGTTTTGATAGGTTGATCCTTGAACGGTAAACTTAGGGCGGTTCCCCGAAGTTGAACCTTCTAGAGTGCGGAGAACGGTGTTTTCGCTACCATCAGGGGTACCGATCAGCAATGTGGTGTTGCCGTGTTGTAACAGTCGATCTTGGCTGTGTAAACGGGTGACAGAAAACCCCTGTTTGTTCAGAGCGTTTATAATATTTTCTTCATGGAAATGGGGCACCATCACGGTGATCAGCGACTTAATCGCTGGTCTCCGCTCACTTTGAATAAAATCAGACCAGTTGACATGCGATTCCATCAAGGCTAAATCCACTTCACCTACCAGACGTTCAAAGGTGTCTTCGGTGATAAAGCCGTCAGTCAATAGGCTGGAGTAAGTGCTGCGCTGTGAGCGTAAAGCTTCCCGCCAGGCAGTGTCTAATTCTTCGGCTTCTACTTCAGGGTCTCTGCGCATCACCTCGCTGACCGCATCAATTAAGGCCAGATGGCGTCGTTTGAGCATACTCGAAAGTGTTTGCCAGGTTTGATCTGAGATTAATCCCTCTCTGAACCGTTCCTCAATATGATCATAGGATGAGCGAATTGCGACTGCCCTGGCGTGGCGCCGCTCATACTCATCTTGCGTTTGAGAGCGTTGCACTAATTTTAACCGCCTAACGAATGGACCTAATGTAATCCCTTGAACTAACAAGTTAAACAGCACTACACCGAATACCATCGCTTGTATTTGCCCCCGTAGCGGTCCTAGAGATGCTGGCAAACTGATAGCAAGAGCGGGAGCCAATGCACCGCGTAAGCCCCCCCAGTAGAGCACATGCTGCCAGCGCAAAGGTATATCTCGACTGATGATGGAAAGGCTGTAAACGACAACTGCCCTGGCCACTAGAACTGCGCTAATGGCCCATAGTATCGGCTGCCAATTTTCAATCAACATGCTGATTTCAATTTGCAGTCCAATTAATAAAAAGATAAAAGTTGTCGCCAAAAAAGCGGCATATTCCCAGAAGTTAAAAACTACGATACGTGTTGTTGGAGACATCCCTTTTGAACCGATATTTCCATTGACGAGTCCGGCTGCAACCACTGCCATAACACCACTCGTTCCTAGACTTTCAGCAACCAAATAAGCGCCGAAAGCCAGTACGCTCGTCAGGGTGGTTTCGAGCAGGTGGTCGTTAATTCGGCTGATCATTTGGGAGAACAGCCATCCGAGAATGAAGCCGATGACCAGACCACCACCTGCGACTGTGAAAAATTTGGTGAGGCTGGAAATAATGTTGAATTGGCTCGTGAGCACGATACTTAACATTAAGTTGAATACCACGATCACCGTGCCATCGTTGAATAAGCTTTCACCCTCGAGAAGAACCTGTAATCGCTTAGGGACCCCTAAAGATCGAATTAGAGCGACGACGGCATCGGGATCGGTAGCTGCGACCAGTGCTCCAATAAGCAAAGCGATAGGTAATGGGAAACCAGCCCCAATTGAAACCACACCACCCACCAAAAAAGTAGTCACCAAAACCCCAGGAATCGCTAAAAATAGAATTGGTTTCAGATTCCGCTGTAAATCGGTGAAGTTTAGATGGTACGCAGCCTCAAAGACCAAGGGTGGGATCAAAAGACCTAAGATTAGGTCTGAAGTTAGTTCGAGTTCAACTTGTATTGATATTGCTAAACCCAACCCTACTATCACCAACCCAACTGTGTAAGGCATTCTCAACCGACGCGCGGCGATACCTACCAGGCTGGCAATGAATAACAGCAGGATTACTTGCTCTTCTACCAGAAAAAATTGGCCACCGGGCATTGGATTTAGACCCGTTTGAAATCTTTTACATTGAGCACATAAATCGTGGCTTGAATTTTTTCGGGATCATTTGAGAGTGGAATCTGATCCCTGATGAGTTGTAGGGCAGGTTCTAAATCATCGTCCTCGACACCAACCATCAATGTGGTTGCCCCTTCTCGCAAAAATCCCCCAGTCGAAGCTAATCGAGTGACCCTGAAATTAGCATTTACTAGCGTTCTTGAGGTGGCATCGCTAAAATGATCCTCTACAATAACCATGATCATCTTCATAAGTACTCGGTCCTTTAGTTGTTTCTAAAATTCCTCGAAACGTTCAACATCAAATGAGAATAAAGTTGCGCCAATTGTCACCTCTTCGGGAATTTTATCGCTCGGATCTTCTTCATCTTGGGGTCGCCATATGGCAGTTCTTTTTTGTAGGATTTCTTGCAACATTTTGATAATGTGTTTTTTATTACCTCGATTGGTGCCGATCAATAAAGTGGCATTTCGCTTTCCTAAAAACTCCCCAGCACTAGGCATTCGTACGATCGGAACATCGATACTCTCTAGAAAATTGCTTGCTTTCTCTACATCTTCTTCTTGAATTACGATAGCCATTAATTCTGTGATGCTCTTTGGAGCAGAGTGGTGGGTTGCTTCAAGCCAATTTATTTGTGTTTCGGTTTGAGCAAGATCAATTTCGGCTACCAATTCAGAAAAAACCTCCTCCGAGATGATTCCTTCCCGAAGCAAAGTGGATAGCGTACTGCGTTGCTGGGTGAGAGCTTCGCGTCGGGCAGTATCATATTCTTCAAATTCAACTTCTGGATTATCGTGCAAGATATTTTTGACGGCTTTGGCAGTGTTCGTTGCGTGTTCAGCCAGCGCGGGTTCTACAAATTCCCAAACGTGTTCACTAAGGATTCCATTTTGACGCAAGGTTTCAAGCCTTTCGTATGCGGCTTTCGACATTACTGAGCGCGCTTGCCGACGTTCGTATTCATCTTGATTTTCTCGACGTTTGATTAGCCCCATTTTTCTGATCAATGGACGCATGGTAAGACCCTGGAAGAGCAAAGTAAATAAAACTACGCCGAAGGCCATCGCTTGAATATCTTTCCTGAGTGGTCCTAAGCTGGAGGGCAAACTAATGGCGAGAGCCAATGATATTGCCCCGCGCAATCCACCCCAATATAAAACATGTTTATATTTGGGCGGAATTCCTTTTCCGATCCAAGACAAGCCGTAAACACTTACCGCACGCGCTGCTAAAACCGCAAAAATTGCCCACATAATAAACTGCCAGTTTGCGATGAGGGCAAATAAATCGATTTGTAAGCCAATTAACAGAAAAACCAGAGAGTTTGCCAGAAAGGCTAAAATTTCCCAGAAATTAAAAACCAGGACCCTGGTGGAAGGTGACATCCCTCTCGGACCCACATTACCCGCTACCAGACCGGCTGCGACGACGGCCAACACGCCGCTAACATGGATTTCCTCAGCAACAAGATATGCGCCAAAGGCGAGCACACTGGTAAGTGTGGTTTCGATGAGCGGATCGTCAATGCGGCGGGTTATTTGAGAGTAGATCATTCCAAGAATTATCCCTACAACCAACCCACCTCCAGAGACGATCACAAAATCAATCAGGCTGTCAATGATAGAAAACTGGCCGGTGATGGCAATTGTAATCATCAAATTAAAGATCACTATTGCAGTGCCGTCATTAAAAAGGCTTTCACCTTCGAGTAATACCTGTAAACGTTTTGGCACCCCTAAGGTGCGAAATAATGCTACCACCGCGACAGGATCAGTTGCGGCAACCAGGGCACCAAAAACGAGCGTAAGCGATAAAGGAGACCCTGTACCCCAAGAGACCACTAATCCCACTAAACCGGTTGTCATTAATACTCCTGGGATGGCTAATGCCAGGATCGGTGCTAAATCATAACGCAGGTCGCGAATATTCAAATGGAAAGCAGCTTCAAATACGAGGGGTGGAACGAGCAATCCTAAGAATAATTCGGGTGGGAAATCGATTTCGGCTTGACCCCGCAGAGATAATGCAAGGCCGATCAACACCAAGCCTACAGTGTAAGGGACTCGTAAGCGTCGTGTGATAATGCCAACAATCACGGCAATTAGCAATAATCCGATAACTACTTCTTCGATAATGATGACGTTACTTTCTTCATCAAAAACTTGAATATCTTCTTCTCCGGCGGAGGCCTCATCAGATGACGACTCCAAAAAGAAAGAGTTCACAGGGGTCGAACAGGCAGAAAACAACAATAATGATATTGCCAGGATCAAAAGTAAAAACGGGAGCTTATTAGTTGAGGTACTTAACATAAAAACGTTATTCCTCTATCGTGACAATTCGTGGTGTTGGATTTCTAACGACAGCTGTTTGTCCACCAGGAAAGGTGATTTTCGTTCGATTTTTTTCTCGCAGTATGGTTAATCCGCGAAATTTTAAAGTAACCGGCATTTGAAAAGGATTGTGCCCTCTTAGTGCAACCCGCCGGGAAGACAGGATGCGAACACCCAAAATTTCCAAAAATAACCCCAAAGGAGGTAAGCCATTGAGTGCATACCGCTCACCAGCTCCTTGCCCGGTTTGTGAGTGAATGTTCTGAAAAAATGTATGATCTCTTTTGAGATTTTTTATAATTCCATTCATTAAGCGGGTAAATAGTTCGACTGCCACATCATCATATCCATAGCGCACCAAACCCTCACCGATCAAATTATTCCAAGGCAAATAGACATTGTGACAGGGGTCTGCATCCGATTCGGAATGATAATGGATATATGCTGGAATTCCAAACTCCTGCCAAAATCGGGTTTCATCGGTTATCGTTTGCTTGATCAGGTGTTTAGCTCTGGTTTTATCAGGAATACCAGACCACAAAGGCAGCAGCAGGGTCTGATCCTGGACTGATAAATCTACGATTCGAACGGTAACCTGATCTTCATCATTGATCCCTGTTATTTGAATATGTTCAACACTTTGATAGACCCGCTCACTAGTTACATTTCCTCGGCCGAGATACCATTGGAAACGCTCTTCAGAAACTGATTCGACGCGATGCCGGTCAGAAACGCCTGTACCGTGAATAAAACCGATGGCTTGTCTTGATCGCTCTTCACTCGCTTGAATCTGGATAAGCAGACGGACGGGCTGTAAGAAAATTTCTTCCAAAATAATTTCACCAGGCCCTTCGCGGGAGCCTAAAAACCTCCCTGGAGGGCTAAGATGCGTTTCACGATCCCAATGGCGATAGATTTTGGCTTTATCGTCCCAAACAGATTTTATAGCACTCTTTAAATTGTCTGCAAGGGCTTCAAGAGCAGTAATTGGTCCAGTCATTTCCAGCGTATTGGAAATTTGAATCAATATTTGGATTTCATTGTATAAAAAGGCGCACAATGATGGGCTTTCTGACTGTGTGATATCGGCTCCCTGTGCCCAATCTTGCCATTGTGAAAACGCAGGATGATCCTCGTAACCTGATTGGATAGGATGTGCCCATTCTGGTAACCCGTCTCCGTCACGGTCTTGTTCTGAGGTAAACCACGCATGAACGAAAGAAATCAATTGAGGGTATATTTCTGCAAGAAATTCGCGATCTTCCGTGGCTTGATAAATTCGCCAAGCCATATTTGCCAGGAGTGGCGTTGCCAATAATCGACCTCGCTGACCCCCCAACCCCGGTTTCAAATCAATAAATCCTTTTTGAGTTTGAGTTGAAATGAAATTTCGCAGAATTCCTTTTGCTAATCCTGGCGAACTCGGTAAAATCAAATTGATTAAGTAATCCGCTTCCATAACGGATTGACCATTCCAAAAATAAGTGTAGTCGTTGCCATCTCCGCGGGGTGAGTACCCTTTATCAGGTTGCCGGCTGAGTACAAATGACTTTTCTGGTAAATGTTCTGTCGGTCCGACAAACATGTTGAGCGCGGTTTTTTGAGCGAGGGATAAAGCTAAATCCCAGTCCTCGTTGCCGGTTTCGATTTCAAGTAGCCGTCCGTTAAGAACGTCCAAATGGGCGATCTCGGATGCCCAAGCACGACTTACCAATTCTTTTACTAATTCGAATGATGATTCAGTCTCAGCTAACCCGGCATGCGCCCAGGTAAATTGTCGCATCCCTCCTGGCGCTAAATCTAAATCGATTGAAAGGGCTGGATAAGGCCCAGAACTCGCTTCCGGACCGCCTGTAAGAAAAACGACCGGGGCAATTCCGTCGGTTTGACCGCAAAGGACAGTGGCGGCTTCCAATTTTGTGGAAGCCATACGCTGTCCTTCTGCACTTGGACGGAGTAAAGCTGCCCATTCGAAACGGAATTGGCGTGCTGAAAGGCGGCTGTTAGTAATTTGCACCCGACCGGTGATTGAATGTGAACTTGGAACCCAATATTCGATCAGAACGTCTATCCCCATCAACGGAGAAAAAACAGCCTGCAGATAATTCGGATAGAAGCGCTTCACAATTGGCGGACTGCTAAATGTGGAAGGATCGTCAACCGATGTATCCCCTTCGATAAAGCGAGGAAACATTCGTAAACTTTGAGCCCGCAGCCCAAATGTTGTCCGTAGAGCTAATGAAGGCGGCTCACTTCTGCCCAGATGCAAATCCCAAATTTGATCGTTTACATAGTCAGTAGGACCGCAACGGGCATCTGCTGCCAAACAAAATGCTCCAGGATCATCGGCTTTCAAATTCCAGGTTTTCATGAACAACATTGTAAGGGAACTCCCTCCTCTGGTCAAAGGTTTCGTCAGATCAGTTTTATCAGATGAATTTCGCGCCCTTCATTTGGTAACGGTGTTAGAATGGGAACACCTAAAAAATCCCAAAATATGAAGGAGTTTTTTGATGATGTCACACTATAAACCGCGTGGGTTGTTTTTCGAAGATTTCGAAATTGGGCAACAATTTTATAGCACTGGTCGTACAATCACTGAGAGCGATATCCTTGCTTTTGCTGGCCTCTCTGGCGATTTCAATCAGATTCACACCGATGCTCAATTTGCAAAGAATACTCCCTACGGACAGCGCATAGCCCATGGGCTTTTGGTTACTTCGATTGCTTCGGGTTTGATAGCCCAAAGTGGCTTGATTGAAGGCACAGTTCTTGCATTTCGCGAAATCAGTAATTGGAAGTTTGCAAAGCCTACCTATATCGGTGATACGGTGCATGTAGATGTCGAAGTACAGAATACGAAGGCATTACGCCGTCTGGGTGGGGGAGCTGTAGAATTAGATCTTTTTGTTAAAAATCAAAATGATGAAATTTTAATGAAGGGTTCGTGGACGGTTCTGATGGTTAGCCGCCCTGAAGAATAAGCCCAAAATAACGAGGGAGATGTATCGCCAAAAATGTCGGAGAATATAACGCCCAATCCCCAGGAAGACCCGCGCGAACGATTCCGGCGGTTACTCGATGAAGCTGAGAAAGCGGAAGAGGAAGCCACCGCTGGATATGATATAACCGAACAACCCACAGATCGGTCGGTTCCCGCGCGCACTCAGCCCTCCAAAGTAGAGAAACTCATTTCAGATGTTGAAGAGGGTTCCATTCCAACTGGTTTTGTTCCTATCCCCAAATTAGGTGCTGACACAGCTCCTCCCAAAGATGGATCAGAATCCCTGAGCGATACGCATCCTTCAAGTACCGATATTACGCCCACGACGCCCTGGGATAGAACAAAAACACCTCCCCCGCCCCTGGGTACAACCCCCATGACAGCTCCTCCGGCTCTCGATACGAGAGGGATGCCCCTACCTCGTCGAGTTGATGAAATCGATATTGGTGCGACTCAAGTAACTCCTTCAGCTTACCAACAACAACCCTCGAGTAATCTGCAGCCGTCTCAAGTGGCAGCATCGGCTTATTCACAAACTCGCGTTTCCAAACCACCGCGGCATATCAATTGGAGCAGTGGCTTGGGTTGCTTGCTCCGAATGGCGGTTTTGGGTATTTTTGTGATGGTGATCGTCGGGATTGTCGCTGGTTCTTTTATGCTGTACCAATACTTCTCAATTATTAGCGCAGAAGACTGGCCAGATGTGGGCACGCTCTATCAAAATTCTGCTCAGTTTGAAACCACTCGTATTCTGGACCGCAACGGCAATTTGCTCTATGAAATTCTTGATCCAACTGCCGGTCGACGCACGTATGTTCCTTTGGAGGATATATCACCCTACCTTGTAGCTGCCACCGTTGCCACTGAAGATAAAGATTTTTACAGCCATCCCGGTTTTGATCCGATGGGGATAGCACGCGCTTTCTGGCAAAATTTCAATAGCGGTGAAACGGTTTCAGGCGCTTCAACGATTACCCAACAACTGACCCGAGCATTGCTCTTTGGGCCTGAAGAGCGCGTCGAACGAACCTATATGCGAAAAGTGCGCGAAGCCCTTTTAGCCATGGAGGTTACTCGCCGTTATGATAAAAACCAGATTTTAGAGTTGTATCTGAACGAAGTTTATTATGGCAACCTGGCTTACGGTGTTGAAGCCGCAGCCCAAACTTATTTTGGCATCTCTGCAAAGAATTTGACCCTGGCACAAGCTTCTTTTTTGGCAGGATTACCCCAGCTGCCAGCAGTTTATGACCCATATACCAATCGTGAAGCCGCTTTTGCCCGGCAGGACGATGTCCTCTTGCTGATGTATCAGGCAAGTCAGGAGCAAGGTGGAATTTTTGTGGGTAATAATGCTCAAATGCTGCATATCGAACCTGGTGAAGCTGCCCTGGCAGCACAAGAACTGGACGATTTTGAATTCAAACCACCCGATGTTCAAATCCGTTATCCTCACTGGGTAAACTTTGTGCGAGCTCAATTGGAAGAGATGTATGATCCATCCGTGATTTACCGTTCGGGTTTTGAGGTCTACACGACCTTGGATCCCGGTTTACAAGACGCTGCTCAGCGGGCTGTTAGCGATCAGATTGAAGCGCTTTCGGGATTGCACGTCACCAATGGAGCTTTGACCGTTATCCGCCCGGCTACCGGGGAGATTTTAGCAATGGTTGGTTCGGCGGATTTTTATAATGAAGATATTGATGGACAGGTCAATATGGCAATCAGCCCGAGGCAGCCTGGTTCTTCAATTAAGCCACTCACATATGTTGCCGCGTTCGAAAAAGGTTGGACGCCCTCCACCCTGATTTGGGATGTTCCCTCGGAATTCCCGCCATCTGGTGATCCCAACGATCCCAGCCCTCCCTATAAACCGATCAATTATGACGAACGTTTCCACGGCCCTGTATTACTTCGCTCAGCGCTCGCGAATTCATATAATATACCGGCGGTGAAAGCCCTCGAATTCGTTGGTATTTATGATAACCCCAACACCCCCGGTCAAGATGGGCTGATAGCGATGGCCCAACGCTTGGGGATTACAACCTTGACCCGCGAAGACTATGGTCTGTCTTTAACCTTAGGTGGTGGGGATGTCTCTTTGCTTGAAATGACCGGGGCTTATGCCGTCTTTGCAAATGGTGGCCGCCGGATTCCACCCGTTTCGATAAACCGCATATTGGATCATCAAGGCAATATTATCTTTCAGTATGAAAAACCTGCCGGTGAACAAGTATTGAGTCCAGAACATGCATATTTGATTTCTTCGATTCTTTCAGATAATCAAGCGCGAACACCGGGGTTTGGCGCTAATTCAGTGCTAAATCTTCCTTTTAGTGCAGCAGCGAAAACAGGTACGACCAACGACTTCCGAGATAACTGGACGGTGGGCTACACACCTGATATTGCCGTTGGCGCTTGGGTAGGGAATGCGGATTACACGCCGATGCAGGGAACCAGTGGGCTAACAGGCGCAGCCCCAATTTGGGCATCTTATATGCAGACATCTGTGCAGCAGCTTACGGGCGGAAACCCTTCATCGTTCGTCAAACCTGCTGGCGTGGTCGAACGAGTGATTTGTGCGGTTTCTGGGACTGAGCCATCACAATGGTGTCCAAGTCAAAACAGCGAGATTTTTGCATCTGACCAATTACCGCTTGCAAAAGGATATGATCTTTGGCAAAAGGCAACCATTGATACCTGGACAGGTTTATTAGCTTCCCCAGAATGCAGTGAATTCACGAAAAATAAACTGGCCCTAAATGTTTCGGATCCATGGGCGATCAAGTGGATAAGCACCAACTCCGCTGGAAAATCGTGGGCGGCCAATAAAGGGTTTACAAAACCAATTTTCTTCGCCCCAACGAAGGCTTGCAGTGGGAGTGATCCGCGCCCCATTTTAGATCTCGCCTCACCCGATGATGGTGATCAAATTAATAGCAGCCCCTTGGATATTTACGGGCAGGCCTATGCCACTGATAATTTCTTTCGCTATATACTAGAGTACGGCCGCGGTGATGACCCGGTTGATTGGGAGCAGATCCACAAAAAGAAAGTTCCAGTAGATGAACCCGAACTGCTTTTTGAGTGGGATGTCAGTGAAATCAAGGAAGGGACCATCACATTGCGGCTTTATATGGAATCAACTGAAGGCACTTACGCAGAAAAACGCATCCAATTAAATATGCAGGTGCCAACACCAACGCCAACGCCGACTACCACACCGACGAATACGCCAACGCCGACAATTACCCCCTCACCCACGATGACCCCCACGCCGACCTGGACTTTATACCCATCCTGGACCCCAAACTCAACGCGCACACCAACATCAACTCCCGTGCCCATCATAACAAATACCCCAAATCCTTAAGACAATTTATAAAAACAATTAAGGATTTGCGAATGTACTAAATCAAAACATTCGCATTTGGGTTTCGGTATAAGTCAGAGGATCGAGTTCTAAATGCGCTTCCAGGTTGTCAGCGTTCAATGTCGGGCTCTGAGCTAATTGCCGTGCTTGACGATATTTTAAAAATTGCCACCCTTGATCAAATATTTTCTGTAAGGAAGGGTTTTGCTGCAGTTTATACATCACTAAATTTACCCGTCCTCCGGGAATAACGATAATACCCTGTGCCGGATATGGATTTTTATCAATTAGAAATTTCCCCAACAATGCTGAAGCTGAGATGTAAAACGTAAACTTTGCCACTAAATTTTGGTTGAACCAAGTACATTGATAATTATCTGTATTAATAGATTCAATTGTAAACCCGAGTTTCTTTCCCAACTCAGAAATTGTCTCTCCCATCAAAGATATTTCCTCGCGCCGTTTCGAAGGTTCATCTTGCTCCCTTAGCGTCCAGCCGATTTCTAAATTTTCCCCATAAGATTCAAGACATTCGTATATCAGGGCGAATTCTGGTGTCATCTCGCCAGGAAATTGAGATTGGGTACCAGCAATTATCTCCTGTAAGGAACAATGCGGATTTTGAATTAAGTGGTTTGCTACTTCTATTTCAACCTTATCCGCCAACGGCGTATTCGCTTTGCTGTCATCAACAAGCCACCATTTTCCTACATCTAACGATTTTTCACTGCCCCCAAAACGCAAGAAGCCATGTTGATAATCCAAACCAGTCTGGATTGCCTGCTGGATTTGTGAGTAGCTTTCTGCTGGGGTTTCCTCCGTCGGGAGTAATTTTTGTTGAGCAAGTTTTTCAAGAATAGCAGTATTCAATTGTAAATAATTGCTAGGTTCACCCCGCTCGATGAGATAATCTAGACCTGATTTTATGATCGTGTTTGAGAGTATAGTTGAGTTGAACGTTGATTTTGGACCGGGTTGGATAGACTTCCAATATAATTTTGTCAGTTTTTCATCTGAATTAAGGACCACATCTTTTAATTGAAAATCCGATTTATATGCTGAGAGGAGGATGGCTGTAGTAAAACCAGGTTCAGCCTCACCGATAACGCCAAGGATTGGAAAATTATCCTTTATTGCCGGCTTCAAGCTTTCTAGAGCGGCCTGAATGGCGGTTGTATGCCAAGCCCAATCGTAACGTCTCCGGCGCAGCACACTTTTGAAGCGATCGACCGCTTCATGTCCCCACAACCATCCTGCCCAAAGTGCCGAGAGTGACCAGAATGCTTGGTTGGGGCGAGGAAATGCGGTCAACACTGCAGCAAGTTCGATCTCAGAGATTTGTTCTGCTAGATCTCGAATTCGTCCCTCAAAAATGCAAATCCCTCCTTTTTGGGGTGGCAGAACCGGCCAATAAGTGATTGAGACAGCTTCATCTTTTGTAGCTAATTGCTTTACTGCTGTTTCAAGAGCCAGCCAAATATTGTTTTCGCGATAAATTGGGGGAATGGTGAGCTGACGCGGACGTTCTCGGGCAACCGGATAGGGCCATAATGTGTTCGCTTGATCAAAGGCGCTCAGTAATATAGCTGCCAAATATTGGTCTTGTTCTGGTGAGAGATTCAAAACATCTAGTTTATTTACCAGTGTAAGCAAGGCATAGACTGCGCGGGGTGGATATACGTTCAGAGCTTCTTCAACGTGAACTCGATCAGGATCGTTCAGGGGGGCCACACGCTCTAAAGCTCGGGAGTAATGCAGCCCTCCGGAAACAAATTTGCTGGCGTTTTGTCCATCTGCGTCGGTTGTGGGAAATTCTCCCTGTTGCTTGCAATGTGGGCAGTTTATGATGCGGGCATAAGGAGCAGCGGCATCTCGCTCCCATAAAAATGCTTCTGCCCCAATAATTGCGCTGCAATTTGGACAGTTCGTCCGATAAAGGGCCGAAATATGCGGCTCTAAACGCTCATCCCGGATTCGGATGGCAGCCAAGGCAGATAATATTGTGTTTAACCCAGCTCCTGTTGGAGGATTTGCCGCTACTTCGATGAGTAGTCGGGCGATGGGATTGTTCGCTGTCACGATAACGCGGCTTCCACTTTGGGCGGCCTCCACACTCAAATTTGGCGCAGCTCCAAAAGGATCAAGAATGATTCTCCCCTCTAAGGAATGTGATTTAATCCAACCTGTCGCAATCCCAGGTGATAAGGGTGGTAAAAAGCGGCCCAATATTTTTTGTGGTTCAGATCGTTGCGTTGGCAGGGTGGACATAGAAGCCTCCATGTCCAGTATATCAAATTTACAATTATCTAGAGAAATATGTTGAGTAGCCCAAAAATTAAGGCCGCCACGAGCGCAGTTGCAGGTATTGTCAGCACCCAGGTGATGAGCATATCTTTGCCAACCATCCAACGGACTTTGTTGAGGCGGTCCGCGGCTCCGGCGCCCATAATAGACGAACTGACCACCTGAGTGGTACTGACCGGACCACCTAAAAGTGCTGCGCCCAAAATTACCGAAGCAGACGCGGCTTGCGAAGTGAACGCATCTACCGGGCGGATTTTGTATATTTTCCCACCTAAGGTTTTGATCAAACGCCAACCACCAAAAGCTGTGCCTAAAGCAATTGCGCTCGCGCTGATGAAGATCACCCAGGTGGGCACCTGGAAGTTTTCTTGAAATCCGCCTGCTACTAATCCCATTGTGAGAATGCCCATCGTCTTTTGGGCATCATTGGAGCCATGCGAAAGAGCTAATCCCAGCGATGTGAATATTTGACCCCGTTTGAAAAAACTGTTGATCCTCGGAGACGCATTACGGCCAGCCAGCATGATGAAGTGCATCAATAGAAAAGCGATTGCAAATCCAATGATAGGCGAGATGAATAATGCCAATAAAATTTTTAGCAACCCCTCGAGTTTAACAACCTCAAAACCACCATACAAAATGGCGGCTCCCAGCAGCCCACCGAGTAATGCATGGGATGAAGAGGAGGGCATCCCTAAAAACCAGGTCAGTAAATTCCAAAAGATTGCGGCACAAACACCGGCAACAACCACATTAATCGTAATTGCGCTTGAATTGATCAAATCACTACCAACGGTTTTAGCAACGGCAACCCCAAAGAGGAAGGGGGCAATGAATTCCGCGGCCGCGGTCATGTAGAGCGCCGCGCGGGGTTTCATCGCCCGCGAAGAGATCACGGTTGCAACGATATTAGACGAATCGTGGAAACCGTTGAGAAAATCGAATATCAGGGATGCTGCTATGAGAAAATATATCATGCGTATAGCCGGTAAATAATCTGAATGGGAGCAAATTATACAGTAAATTTATATCCCTGGCAGAATTTCAATTCAGGTATGCTGGTATTTTTTGGGCTAGCTCAAGCACCGCTTGCAAGAGGAGATTGGCGCCGTTTATACAATCTTGCCATTTAGTGGACTCCTTTGGTGAGTGGCTGATTCCGTTGATAGAGGGAACGAAGATCATTCCCGTTGGGCAGATATCAGCCAGGGATTGGGCATCGTGACCTGCGCCAGAAGCCAAGGGCAGGGCAGCCAACCCCAAGGTTTGCGCACCTTTCCAAAATATTTTTTGAATTTCCTCACTCATTGGCGCGGGAGCGTGTTTCCCCAGGAAGTCTGTTTTCAGTGCCAGATAGAAGCGTTCCGCCTCCTTTTGAGCGATTTTTAGCAGTGAATTTTCTAAGTGGTCGAAAGATTTTGCGTTTGGAGCGCGGAATTCTAAAGCGACCATAACCTGGCCAGGGATAATATTGAATGCCCCTGGTTCAAATTGCATATTTCCAATATTTGCAACACAATCGGGGAAATTTTCTACGACATGTTTGCGAGCAGATAAAGTAAAAGAGCTGGCCCCCAGAGATGCATCCTTGCGCGCGTGCATTGCGGTTGTCCCGGCATGATTAGCTTCACCGATGAATGTGAGGTGATAAGAGCCAATTCCGACGATGCTGGTAACAATTCCGACCTGAGCTTTGGCATCAACTAAATTTCTCCCTTGCTCGATATGCAGCTCGAGATAACCTGCCATTGTGGATGGATCACGCTTTGCTTTGAACAAACCGGCTTCGGTCAGATTAGATCGCTTTAATCCTGCTAACAAGTTTGCGCGCCCACCCCGGGGTTCGGCAATTTCTTTAGGAGAGAGTTTCCCGGCGAGGGCAGCGCTTCCGAGGAGACCTACAAGAGTACCTTCCTCGTCGGTGAAATCGATGGCTTCTAAATTGAATGGCAGAGATATGGCAGCCTCTTGGACGGTTTGGAGAACCTCCAGCGCGGCAACCACCCCTAAAGCTCCGTCAAATCTCCCTCCATTGGGTACGGAATCGAGATGTGAGCCAAGCACCAATGCCGAGGATTCGGGTGGTCCACAATTCAATCTTGCAGAATGGTTTCCCGCGCGGTCAATTATGAGATCCAAACCTGCACTCTGCGCCTGTTCGCATAACCAATCACGTGCTTGAAGGTGGGCCGGGCTAAATGTAGGACGGTGAATGCCACCCTCGATGGCAGCGCCGATTTGGGCCAGCTCGTCAAAATGCGTTTTGAAACGTTTGGCGTTGATTCGCAGATTTGCGGGATTTATGAGTTCAGACATCAAAGTATAGGCTCATTTCGTAGGGGTGCGGCCGATTGCGTACCGGTAGATATTCAGTGTTGCGTTTATGATCAATCCACTGCTGAATCATCTCTTCGGTGAAGACATCTCCTTGGAGGAGAAAATCGAAATCGTTTTCCAGGGCGATGAGCGCTTCGTTGAGTGAGTTTGGCAGCCTTTGGATTGTCGCGCGCTGCTCGTCGCTCCAGGAAAAAACATCAGCTTCAAAGGGACCAAAACCCAATTTGGACGGATCAATTTGGTTTTGGATGCCGTCCAAACCGGCCAAAAGTTGAGCGGCCAGAGCCAGATAAACATTGCAAGTGGCGTCTGGGGGGCGAAATTCAAAGCGGGCATTTTCTGGTTGGGTGGCATATTTGGGGATTCGGATGGCAGCGCTGCGGTTGCCCAACGAGAAAAAGGAGTTGACAGGGGCTTCGTAGCCTGGAACTAAGCGCCGATAGGAGTTGGTGCTGGGGTTGGTGAATGCCAGCACGGCTGAGCCATGTTTGAGCAGTCCTCCAATATAGTTTAGCGCAATCTGGCTTAGGCATCCGTAGCCATGGGGATCATAAAATACGTTGTTTCCTTCTTTGAAAAGTTGTTGGTGAAAGTGCATGCCGCTGCCAGCTTCTCCGAAGAGCGGCTTGGGCATAAAAGTGGCCGTTTTATCATTGCCGTGAGCCACCATTTTGGTTACGTATTTGATCAGCGTGGTCGCATCGCCCGCCTGAACCAGATCCATCATGGGAGTTTCGATCTCACATTGGCCCGGACCACCAACTTCGTGGTGATGGTACTTGATCGGGATGCCGATTCCTTCCAACTGCATAGAAATTTCGCTGCGCAGGTTGAAAAGCTGGTCTTTGGGTGGGATGGCGTGGTATCCGCCGTGCAAGGGAATATAATGTCCATGCCCACCCTGGCTGCTGTTCCAGTCTGCCTCATTGGATTCAAGGCGGTATCCGGAGCGGTTGACCCCATCTTCGTACGCGACCTCATCGAAGATGTAGAATTCAAACTCTGGCCCCCACATGCTGACATCCGCGATCCCCGTGGATTTTAGATAGCGGTCAGCCTTGATCGCTATGTTGCGGGGATCGTTCTCAAAGATGAGGTGGGTATCGGCTTCCAGCGTGGTACACAAAAAACTGAGCGTTGGCATTTTCCAGAAAGGATCGGTGATTCCGGTACTCAAATCGGGGACCAGCACCATATCTCCGGCTTTGACGCTCCGCAATCCTACTGAAGATCCGTCGAAGCCAATCCCGATATTCATCAAATCTGGCGTGAACTGAGATGCCGGGAGCGTTAAATGGTGCAGCCGGCCCCAAAGATCAGTAAATTTCAAATCGATCATTTGGATCTGGTGGGCGTCAATATAATTGCGGGCTGAGTTGAAATTTTGGAACATGCAAATTCTCCTAAAGATCGCGCCAATTATTAACTAACGCGAGGCTTTGAAAACTAAGTTTCGATCATGTTTCAACCAAAACGTATCAAATTATAGGGTTAGTTTAGCGACCTCCTCGATCCCTTCCATTTCGCCGGTAGGTTCGAAACCTAGTTTGTGATAGAAAGGTCCAGGCCCGCCATCTTCGGGTACATAGCTGACCAAGAGTTCTGTGGCATTGGGGTGGGTTCTAACGTACTCGATCAGCAATTTCATGGCCTGTTGACCGAAGCCCATCTTTTGATAACGAGCGTCGATCATGTATCGCCACAGATAGAATTCCGGCTTTTCTAAATCTTCATATAGCATCACGAAACCAACCGGTTCGTCATCAGCATAGATAGCCCGGAACCAGGCTTTTGGTTCAAAATGTGCCTGCGAAATGGAAACGGCATTTGAAGCTACAAAACTGTTTTGCACCTCTGTTACCTTAAGATTGCAAATTTCACGTACTGTTTCCTTGGTGATTTCTCGTAAACTGACTTTGGACTTGGGCGTGAGTTTCATTTTTTCAACGATCATAATATTTCCTTATTTTTGTGTTTGACAATACTCAGATGCTGTTTCAGCCAATATTTGGGCCAATTCATACACCGATTGAAGATCCACCCACTCTTTTTCGCTGTGCAGGCCGCCACCGCTCGGTCCGATCAATGCAGTTTCCATTCCGGCGGCCGAAAGGATTGCCGCGTCTGTCCAAAAAGATTGACCAGTGTGGACGGCGGTTTTTCCAGTTACTTTGTGGATGGCACTTTCCATTACTTTAACAATCTGAGCATCGGACAGAACTTCAAAGGGGTCGCGGGTAAATGCAGCTTTTACTGTAGCTTTGAAGGTGGGATCCTCGGCTTCAAGTTGGTTGATTATTTTCTGGATATCGCCAGTGGTTTGGGTTTCTGATTCGCCAGGGGTTGTGCGCCGCTCGATTTGGAGGAGGCAGTGGGCCGCATATATGCTGACCTCAGATCCTCCTTGCAGCCGAGCTGCATGAAGCGAGGGTGGTCCTACCAAAGGATGAGGGGTGCGTTGGAGAAGCTCTTTTTCTAAATTGTCGAGTTGGGCAAGAAAGCGTCCCATGCGCATATTGGCATCGATGCCCTCCTGAAAGCGGCTGCCGTGGGCAGCCCTTCCGAAAGTTTCGACATCGTACCAAATAAAGCCGCGATGCGCACGGCACAAAGTTAAATCGGTCGGCTCGGTGACAATAGCTGCATCTGCGGTGACGTGCTTGACGAGATCATCCGTCCCAATGCTGGCATGTTCCTCGTCGGCCACGGCGGTAATCAATAGATCTCCTGCCAGTTCGTTTCCGGCATCAACCAATGCTTTGGCTGCACCAAGCATCGCGGCCAGACTGCCTTTCATATCTTGTGCCCCCCGTCCATACAAACATTCCTCCCGAATTTCAGCGCCAAAGGGATCGATGATCATTCCTTCTACACCAACAGTATCCATATGGGCGTTTAGAAGGAGCGAGGGTCCCTCGCCAGAACCTTTCAGTCGACCGATTACGTTGACGCGCTTTGGTTTGATTTCGTAGGTCGAGACTGCCAGCCCGAGAGCGTTCAGGGAATTGGCAATATACGCGCCAATTTCTGTCTCTCCGTTACCTTCCGGGGATAGAGATGGATTTACAGAGTTGATGCGAACCATCTCAATTAAAGTTTTCAAAACGTAGTCACGATCAATTTCAAGGGGCATGTTCAAATCTCCAAATAGACAGAATAAACGGGCAATAATTTTACTTTGAATTAACGAATAACGCATTCAGAATTCGATAGGACAGGATAAAAGTAATATAAAACCAGGACGCCTGTGCAATTTGCTGCGAACGTCCTGGCTGTAAATTAAACCTGAAACGGATGGAAGCGGTTAACTGTTTTGTGTTGGGGGATTAAGCGGCAATTGTAGATTAAAGGTGCTGCCCGGAAAATTTTCTTCATCGTGACCTGGACTTTCTACCCATACTTTCCCCCCATGGTTGAGCGCCACGCCTTGAACGATCGCCAACCCTAAGCCGGGGCCGCCCCCCTTGAAAATTGTTGTTCCAGAGGCATGTAGGGCTACACTACCGACCTGATAGAACTTTTCGAATACCAGCTCATGGTGTTCCGAGTCCAGGCCAATACCCGTATCTCTGATAGTGATTTCAACGCCCGGTTTCTCATCATCCATCATAATAGACCGGGTAATCACATCCACCCTTCCGCCATCGGGTGTGTATTTAATAGCATTGACGATGAGTTGGTAGAGAGCTTTCTGGATCATATTGGGGTCAGCTTGAATTCTGGGTAGATCTTCAGCATGGTGGGTTACCAGGTCAATCCTTCGCTCTGACGCCGACCCTTCAAAATCATGCACCAGGTCATTGATCATTGGTGTAAGTAATACGGGTACGGTTCCGATTGTCAGGGTCGCCGAGTTGATTCGTGTTATATCGAGCATCAGATTGACAATCTCGTGCATCCGGGTAGCTCCTTTGATAATCCCTTCATGGACTTCGCCTAAAGATGGGTTTGATTGAATTTCGGGAAAGGAGTTGAGCACATCGACATAACCTCTCAGGACGGTCAACGGTGTACGAAGTTCGTGGGCGGCTATCTGGATGAATTCCAATTTGTTGCGATCTAGTTGGCGTAGGATTTTGTTCGTCTTTTGAAGTTCTTCAATCGCCAGCTTGTCATTGGAACGCATCCGGTCCAGCGTGATCCCAATAATGTCGATTGCCATGCGAGGGCTGCGGCTGAGAATGGTTTCAAAATCTTCTTTCTCCATTTCTAAAACCGTACATTCAGAGGTTGTCCAGACTGTTGCCGCGCGCGGTGCATTTTGTATCAAGGCCATCTCGCCTACCAGATCGCCTTTGCCTCCCACGCGCAAAATTCGTTCACCTTCGTCCTCGCTGATAAATTGAGTAATTACAATGTTTCCTTCTGCGATAACATAAAATAGATCTTCGTATTCCCCTTCCTGGCAAAGAATATAACCGGGAGGATAAGTGCGAATCTCCGTGAGATCAGCAATTTCTTGAAGTTCATCATCCTCCAATCGTGTAAATGCGATTCGAAGAAGAGAAATTTTGTCGAAGGTTTGGGGCTGGTTCATTTTGATAAGTATAACAGGACCCAAATAATTTTATGGTTGAAATTTCCGATTTTTTGGGGAGAATGAATTACTCGTATGCGAGCACTTCATTGATGGTTAACCTGGCAGCATTTCGCGCAGGGATGATACTTGCTACCACTGAGAGCAGAACGACAACACCCAGCCACAGATAAACGCCGATGGGGGTAAAGGCCAGATCCATTGTTGAGCCCATCATCGAATCACTGATGATTTTTAGCAAGATATTGCTGATTGGAAAAGAGACTCCAATTGCCAAAACCCATGTGATTAACCCAATTGTTACACCTTCGATAACCACGGACTTCATGATTTCGAAGTCAATTGCACCTATCGCTCGCATGACTCCTATCTCACGGGTACGTTCTAGAACATTCATCCCCATCGTACCGGTCAGGCCTATGCTGCCCACAAAAGCTGTCAATAATGCCATGATCAGCAAAAAGACTACCAGGATATTTATGGCCCGAGCATTATCTTCTTGGATGATCAATCCCGCCATAAGGGTATCAATTTGAAAACCGCGATCGGTCAAATATTTATCCAGGATTTGAGCAACTTCCTTTTGTTTTTCCAAGGTATGTTCATCGGTCATCACCCGATACGAGAAAGCTTGATTTGGCAGGTTAAGTAAATCGGTGATATACCCATAGTCAGCATATGCCAGAGTATCTCCAACCATACTTACAAATCGAAAAATGCCGACCACTGTCCATTTCTCAACCCGTTTCCCAGGCACTTTGACCAAGATCATATCCCCTGGTTTTATTTCGGGATATGATTCATAAATTGAATCAGATACCACGACCGCTTTTTCTTCACCTGGAAGGAGCCAACGGCCCGCAACCATATCCGGATCTACCAATTCTGTATCAGCTGGAGGGGCGATGATGCCCATATTATCGACAATATTGTCATCCTCGTCCCAGATTTCAGTGTTAACGCCGCCCCACCCTTCAACTCTGGAAACGCCAGGAATGGACAGAGCGATATTTTCGATGCGGGTGATCGGGTAGGGTTGCTTAAAGTTTAGAGTAACATCCCCCAGGAAGTGGAGTGTCAGTTGGTCAATGAAATCCGTCATCGAGGTGCGCACATTAAAGACGGCGATGAAAATGGCCCCCGCGATGGTCAGAGTAAATATCGTGAGTAATAATCGTCCGGTTTGACGGAACGTGTTGCGGATTGAAAGCAAAATGGGACGGGAGATGAAGGAAAACAGGTTGGTGATGCGATTGAACCAATTTAGACCTGTGGACTGAGCTCTACCTCGATCGTTGCTGATAGCACGCCTGACATTTGTGCGGGCACCTTTATTGACGGGGAAGAAACCAGCACCAAGGGGAATCAGAAAAGCGATCAAAACTTGAAGGATGATCGCTGTAGGGACGATGCGAAATTCCTGCAAATTGGCGTTCATTGTATAGGCGATATAGCTGGCCAAACCATAGCCAGCGGCTGCCCCTGCTGGAACAGCAATCATTAAAGCGATCAAACCATATAGAAAAATCAAAGTCATATACATGGCTAAGATTTGCAGGCTGCGTCCACCAATAAGTTTCATCACCCCAATTTGTCTGAGATGTTGATTTAAAAGCGCATTAAGGGTATTGATAATTAAAGCTCCACTTAAGATAGTGATCAACGCACCAAGGGCACCCAAAACTCCCAAGACTGCCAGGATGAGAGAAGCCATGGGGTGCTCGTTGGAAACTTTAATTTCTTTGCGATAAATTCTTCGCTGGTTATGTTCAATTTTCTCTTCGATGACTTCGGCCAGGGCCTCAATTTCAGCTAAGTTTTCCCCATCGCTATCAATTCGTACATATAATCGATTGTAATACCTGGGCATACGGAGTGATTCCAGGGTTTCCCGGGTCATATAAACTTTTGGACCGGCGGTAATTTCACCAGCACCAGTAACTTGATCACCTACAATACCAACAATTGGCAAGGTGTGGGTGGAACTATTTGGGAGCTCGATTTCAATTTGCTCGCCTAATTTGTAACCGGAATCTGCCATAAAATCCTGGCTGACGAGAATTTCTCGCCGTCCAGGAAATTGGGTGCCAGCAATTGTGGAGAGTTTGTTGATCCCCATGGATTCGAAATCCGTGACCCCGATCAGGCTTAAGTTTTGCCAATCTTGGCCATCGTTGCTCGTGCGAATCCCTGAAATTTGGCGGCCTTCCGCAGCAGCCACACCTGGAACACGCTCGATTACACGGACGAAGTCTTCCTCGAAAGGATCCGTCCAGATTTCAATATTGACCGGCGCGGCCGCGGCATAGCTTCTATCAATATCTGCATCTAGAATCATATATGCACTGATGATCATGCCGATCGAAAATACTCCCACCGTGATGGATGAGACCACTAAAAAAGTACGCATTTTGCTGTCCTTGAGGTCAGCAAGTACTTTACTCCAGCGCGGTCTCAGGAAATTTGGTTTGAGCTCAGAATTCATTTTCAAGAAAAGTTACAATGATTGGCATTATCTGTGCAGATTAAGTTGATTGAGAAGTAAACTACAAATCCAGGTTTATTGCTAGATTCTCCAAAGCCTATTACTCATAAGCTAAAACTTCATTGATCGTTAATCGGGCAGCATTGCGGGCGGGCCATACACTGGCAATTATCGAGAGTATCACCACTACACCCAGCCAGACAAACAGACCAAGAGGCGTAAAGGTCAGTGAGAAAGATGCGCCAGCCATAGCTGCACTAATGATTCCCAGGAGGGCGTTACTGATAGGGTAAGACAATCCAATCGCGATTACCCAGGTAATCAGCCCGATGACTAATCCTTCAATGATCACGGATTGCATGACAACCGCATCGACAGCCCCGATGGTGCGCATCACGCCAATTTCACGGGTGCGCTCCAGTACATTTATGCTCATCGTCCCCATCAAGCCAATGCTGCCTACAAAAGCGGTTAAGATTGCCATAATCAGTAAGAAAATGATCAGCGTATTGATGGCAGTTGCCGATGCCTCCCGCTGGGTTTCCCCAGCCTGGATGCTTTGAACCGCGTAGCCCTTATCTTTTAATTGCTGATCAATTCTTTGGATGAGCGCTTGTAAAGAAGTTCCTTCGTTGGCTTCTGTCATGATGCGGAAAGAAGTAGCCTGATTGGGCGAGTTAGTTTTATCCGCTACGTAATTAAAGCTAGCATAAGCCATTGGATCCCCAAGCATTGAAACAAAGCTGTAGACACCCACTACTTCCCAGGGTTCTTCTCGGTTTCCTGTGATTTCAACCATCAAAATATCGCCAGGCTGCAAATCTGGATAGTAGTCATAAATGGTATCTGATACCACCATCGCCCTATCTTCACCAGGTATGAGCCAACGGCCAGCAACTATATCTGGGTCGAGTAACTGCGAATCATCGGGCGGGGTGACAATCGTCAGCCCCGTCACAGAGTCACCATTTTGATTCAATATTTCAGCACTCGCACCACCCCATCCTTCGACGCCCATCACACCCGGTACTGCCAGTAGGTCTCGCTCGGCTTTGCGCGTATTATAAGGTTGGCTGAAAGAAACGGTCACATCGCCCAGGAAATGCTGCATTAATTGATCCATAACATTATTCATCGAAGCGCGCACGTTGAATACACCAATGAAGACTGCACCTGCTATCGTTAGTGTGAAAATTGTCAAAGCTAAGCGACCTTTCTTGCGAAAAGTATTCCGGAAAGAGAGCAGGATAGGGCGAGAAATCCAGCGCACCCATCCACCGCTGCGGTTGAGCAATCCCTTTCGACCAGATTGACCCCTGGGCCGGTAACTGCTGATAGCCCGACGAACGTTTGTTTTCGCTCCTTTATTGACAGGGAAAAAACCTGCTCCAAGTGGGATCAAAAAAGCGATCACGATCTGGGCTACAATTGCAGTCGGAACGAAACGAAATCCTTGTAATATTGCACCCATTAAATTACTTACAAGAATTGCCAAACCATAACCTGCTATAGCACCCAGCGGGATTGCAATAACAAGTGCGATCACGCTGTAAGATACAATCAACCCTAAATACATACCCAGGATTTGTAAACTGCGCGCGCCGATCAACTTCATCACTCCGATCTGGCGCATTTGCTGGGTCAGTAAGGCATTGAGGGTGTTGACAATCAGAGATGCACTCAGAATTGTGATTAATACCCCAAGGGCTCCCAGTACACCCAGCATGGCCAAAATCGTGTCAATCATGGGATGTTCATTCGATTTATTCTCATCCGTGCGGTAGACACCCTGGTTATGACCTTCAAATCTATTTTCTATATCTGTGGCAACACTTGAGATAAAAGCGGCATCACTACCATCGCCCTTAACTGTGATGAGGATGCGATTGAAATGTGAGCCCAACCCAAGTGATCTGACCGTATCTAATGTGACAAAACCATTACTGGTGGAGCTGGGATCTGGTCTAGAAGATTGCTGATCGCTGACCAATCCGACAACAGTAAGCGGATGAGTGGATCCATCTGGCAGCTCAATCTCAATTTCATCGCCCACTTGAAAACCAGTACTATTCATTAAATTCTCGCTAAAAATGATTTCATTTCTATCGGGAAATTTGGTTCCATCCAGGGTCTCAAGTTGGTTTATATTACTATTTTCAAAATCGGCAACACCAACTAATGACGCTCCTTGCCAGTTTTGGTTTCCTGTCCTAGCCCGAATGGCTGTGATATGGCGGCCTTCAGTTTCATCAACACCGGGTACTTTTTCGATTACCCGTAAAAAATCTTCATAAAAAGGATTTGTCCAAATCTCAATATTGGTCGGGTTTGAAGCGGCATAACTGAGATTGATATCCTGACTGAGGATCGAAAAAGCAGTCACGATCATACCAATGGCAAAGACGCCAACTGCAATCGAAGCGACAACTAAAGCTGTGCGGGTTTTATCATCCCACAGGTCTGAGAGCACTTTGCTCCAGCGTGGTTTTATTTTATTAGGTTTCATGGTATCAGCTGCCACCGGTCAGATTTCCTTCGGTTGTGTTCATCAAGCCGCCTTGTTGCAAGATCTTGGATGGCATGGCGTGTTAATGGGGACTCGTCCACCAACCTGTAAAACGTCTCTTTAGGTAAAAGTGCTACTTCGGCACCGCGAGCTGCAGCTCGCACACTGGCAATCGATTGACTTCCTTTAGTCAGTTCAACTTCGCCAAAAAATTGACCAGGACCTAAACAGGCCAAACTCATTTCATCGGATGCCAGGTTGCTAAGTACAATCTCTACAGCACCAGAGACAATCATAAAGAGATATTCAACGGATTGTCCTTGATAAAGGATTGTGGCGCTGGGCGCGAACCGCTGTTTTTGTGCTTGCTTGGTAGCGGCCAGCATTTCAGGGTGAGATAAGAATGGAAGGGCACGTGCCACCGTTTGGTCGATAATCTCACCATCGGAGAGAATGATAGTTTGATCGGTTCTTTGGGTAATCGAAGGGTCATGGGTAACAATTAGGACAGTTTTCCCGCGTGAAGCTAACTCTTCGAAAATATTGAGCACATTTTCTGCAGATTTTGTGTCGAGGTTGCCGGTTGGCTCATCCGCCAGGATCAAGGCTGGATCGTTTGCCAGGGCACGTGCAATGGCCGCGCTTTGCTGTTGTCCACTTGAGACAGCGGCCGGTAGTTGGTGGGCTTGCTCTTCCAGGCCCACCAACTTGAGCAATTCCATTGCCCGGTCTGTGCGCTCATTAAAGGGGAATGTTTTAGTGTAATCCATGGGTAACATGGTGTTTTCGAGTAAGGTTAGGGTTGGCAATAACTGAAAGAATTGGAAGACGACACCCATATTTTTGCCGCGCCACAAGGCACGTTCACTCTTGTTCATTTCGTAGATGTGTTGGTTGCCAATAATGACTTCGCCAGCTGTGGGATGGTCAATTCCTGTGATCATATTCAGCAAGGTCGATTTTCCACATCCTGATTTTCCTACAATAGAGATAAACTGGCCATAATCTAACTGTAGATCAATTCCTTTTAGGGCCACAAATTTTCCGGCCGCATTCTCGTAAACTTTATGCACATCGCGCAGCACGATTGCCGGATGATCCTGTTGAAATTTTGTGCGTTCTATAACTACTTCGTCACAAGGTCTATCCGATTCTATTGTGACCGGGGTTTGTCCACTGACGAAGGTTATTTCTGCTTCCACAGCTTGTCCAAACTGAACCGCCCCATTTTGGGGCGGCTCACCAACCACCCCATCAACGATATGTAAACGCCGGGTGAAACGCGAAGCTAAGCTCTCGTCATGAGTGACCATTACGATGGTTTTACCTTGGTCAACCAGCTTTTCAAATATTTGGAAGATCGTTTCAGCGGTAACTGTATCGAGGTTGCCAGTGGGTTCGTCCGCGATAATGATATCTGGATCATTGATCATCGCTCTGGCAATCGCCACGCGTTGTTTTTGCCCGCCAGAGATATGAGCCGGAATTTTGTAGGCGTGCTCTTCAATTTCCACGAGTTTCAGTAATTCAAGGGCACGTTCTTTACTAATTCTCGGTCGATATGTCCCAAGAAAATCGGGAGGCATCATTACGTTCTCAACCAGATTTAGCGTAGGCATCAGTTCGAAAGATTGGTAAACGATCCCCACATTTTTCCCCCGCCATACAGCCAGCTTATCTTCATTCAGGGTGTGGATTAAGGTTTCCTTGTTCCCATTCCTATTAAACAAGACCTCGCCAGATGTTAACTCACTGACTCCTGAGATCATATTTAAAAGAGTAGTTTTACCCGCTCCTGATTTTCCAGTAATACCCAAAAATTCTGCCGGTTGGATTTTGATATTTACATCCTTGAGGGCGTAAAAAGATCCTTCGCCAGTTTCGTAGGCTTTGACAACATCGCGTAATTCGATGATGGGAGTTTGATTATTTTTCATAAGAAATACTTCTGTCAGGTTTTTTGCATTTCAGCATCATGTGCTATTGGATCACTGGATTACTCTACCTCAATATCCACGAAGGCCGTCATGCCCCAACGGAGAGCGGGGGGGCTCTCGCTGAGCACCAGGATGACGGGGTAGTTGACGCCGGTCCCCGCCTCAGCTTTGGGGGCGATACGGAGCACGGTGCCGGTGAGCTCCAGCTCCGGCAGGGCGTCGAAGGTCACGATGGCGGTCTCCCCGGTGTGAATTTGCGCCACCTCGATTTCACCGAGATCGGTGGTTTCGATTTGAAGATGATCTAAATCGGCCAGCAGCAGCACCGGGCTGCCGGGGGCCAGCCACTCCCGGGGCTGGACATAAACCTCGGCGATCACGCCCGCAAAAGGAGCCACCAACTCCAGGTCGGCTAAGCGCGCTTGGGCTGCAGCCAGCTGCGTTTCCGCGTGGGCCACCTGCGCGTCTGCCAGGGCCACCTCGTCCGGGTCGGGACCATTTTGGTAGATCGCATAATCCCGCTGCCCTTGGGCGCGCTGGGCGGTCAGCACCGCCACCGCTCCCGCCTCGGGGCCTGCGAGCACCCGTTCCAAGTCCCGCTGCGCCTGCTCTAAGGCGGCCTGGGCGGTGCGCAATTCGGCCTCCGCCACGGCCAGATCAGTGGGATCCGGCGGGGTTTGCAAATCAGCAACTTTGGTCTGCGCCCGGTTGTAGGCTAACTGGTCCTGGGTGCGCACAATTTCAAGCCCCTTCAGCGCTTGCCGGAGCTGTTTGGCCACCGGGGTCACCCCCGCATATTTTTTTAGCTGCCCTGCAACGTCGGCGATCTCGGCGAGCGTCTGATTAAGTTTATGCGCCGCCAGCAGCAAATTGTCGTCCGCTTGCGCGCGCGCCGCGGGCGGAGGCACTTTCGTCAGGGTGGTCAGGGCCTTCTCCGCCGCCTCCAGCCGCCGGGCGGCCACCGCCACGGCCTGATGGGCTTGCGCTTCTTGCGGCTCGGTCTGCGCTAAATCTGCCAGGGCTTGCTCCGCCGTTTCCGCCGCTCGCAGTGCCTGGGCCGCCTGCAGCGCCGGATCCTCGTCGAGTTGCCTGCGGGCATAGACGGCCTGCGCTAAGGCCCACTCGGCCGCGGCCACCGCCGCCGCTTGCTGGGCGCGCCCTTCCAATTGGAGGAGCACTTGTCCGGCCGGGACCGCCGCCCCTGGGGCGACCAGCACCGCCTCGATCACCCCCCCGGCCGCCACGCTCAGCAAGGCTTCCTGCGCCGGCACGACCCGGCCGGTGGCGCTGACCGTGGGGCCGGCGGGAGCGGGGGCTAGGGGGCTGGTCGGCGCCGCGGTTTCGGCCGCAGGCCGGCAAGCCGTCCCCAGCAGCAGGAGCAGCAGCAGCCCGCCCCAGAACGCCCGTTTGATATGTAAGGTTTTCATCATAAATTCCTGGTCCCAATCGTCTCGGCCCAAGCCGTCACTCCAACTCGATATCGACAAAGGCCGTCATGCCCCAGCGCAGTTCTGCGGGGATGGTCTGCAGTTCCAAGATCACCGCAAAGTTGACGCCCGCCCCCGGGGCCGCTTTGGGTGCGATGCTGACCACGGTCCCGGCGAGGACCAAGTCGGGGAGCGCATCGAAGGTGATCACGGCGGTCTCACCCACCACGATCTGGGCCACATCGATTTCACCCAGGTCCGTGGTTTCGACTTGCAGGTGCGCCAGATCGGCCAGCAGCAGCACCGGGCTGCCCGGGGTCACCCACTCACTCGGGTTGAGATACACTTCGGCGACCACGCCCTCGAAGGGGGCCTTCAATTCCAGGTCGGCTAAATTCTCTTGGGCCGCGGCCAGCTGCGTTTCGGCGTTGGTCACCCGCGCTTCAGCCAGGGCCACATCGTCGGGATCGGGGCCCTGTTGGTAGGTCTCATAGTCCCGGTACCCGGTGGCGATCTGCGCTTCCAGCAGGGCGATTTCGCCCGCCTCCGGGCCCGCCAGCACGCGAGCCAGATCGCGCTCGGCCTGGCTCAGGGCGGCCTGGGCGGTCAGGTAGTCGGCCTGGGCCACGTTGATATCCACCGCACTGCCCGTGCCTTCCAGGGCGTTCAGCTGGCGCACCGCCGCATCGTAGACTTGCTGGGCGGCTGACAGCCGGGCCTGCAGGTTGGCGCGGGTCAAATTGTCTGCTGGTTTGCCGGCGTAGGGCTCGAAATCTTCTTGGGCTTTTTCGAGCGCGTCGCGGGCCAGCACCACCTGGGCGCGTTGGGCGTCAATATCGGCTTGACTGGCGCTGGTTTGCAGGTAGCGGGCGTGCTTCTCCGTGCGTTCCACCGCTTTCTGGGCGTCGGCCACCGCTTGCCGGGCCCAGGCTTCTTGCAGTTCCCGGTTCAGCAGGTCTTCCAGGGCGCGTTCGGCCCGTTCGGCGCTGTCCAGCGCTTGGGCGGCCCACAGGGCGGTGTCTTTGGACAACTGCTCCCGCGCAAACTGGGCGTTGGCCAGTTCTAATTCGGCCGCAGAGACCACCGCCAGTTGTTGTTCGGTGCCTTCCAGGCGCACCAGCCGATCCCCGGCTTGCACCGCCTCACCGACGGTGACGAAGACCGCTTCCACCACGCCGCCCGCTGGCACGCTCAACAGGGCTTCTTGTTCGGGCACCACCTCCCCGGTGGCGCTCACAATCGGGGTGTAGTTCACCGGCGCACTCGCCGCAGCCGGCTCCGTCTCGACAGGCGCCGCCCCCGGCAAACTGTCGCACGCCGCCAGTATCAGCAGCAATCCGAGGGTGAGTAGAAAAAATATTTTTTGGTTGATCTTCACTTTAAGCTCCTTGTTACATAAAAATAGGGGGGGTGAGGCGACAGTCGCCCTCCCCCCGAAATTTCTGAAAAATAATATGATGATGAAAAATGATACTTAAAAGATGAATTTCTCACTCTTAGATATGGCCCACAGTATGCCATAATGCCTAGACCTTGTCAATACTTGCAGATTAGATTATGATTAAAGCATGGATAATATGGATCGGCGTGTACGCCGCACTCAAAAATTACTCGGTGAGGCTCTCATTGCACTTGCTCTTGAAAATGATTATGATGAAATCACAATACAAGAGATAACAAACCGAGCAGACATCGGTTATCGTACCTTTTTTAGGCATTATGCAGATAAGGATGAGCTGCTCAAAGATGTGTTGAGTTCTGTAAGGGAGGAAATGCGCGGTTTGATGGAACCCCCGCCTTTAGAATTTTTTATGGACCCGGATATTGAAGTGACGAGTTCACCACAAGGTGCTGTCCTTTTCAATCATGTTTTAGAAAACTGCGATTTGTACCGCGTGTTTTTATTTAGTGATCGCGGCCTTGTCCAACCGCTAAAAGAGTTTGCGATTGAAGAGTTTAAGGCCAATTTTAGTGCGGTACTTAAGACCGATATTCCAAATGATATTCTTGTAAATCATATGGTTTCAAGTTATATCACGTTACTTCGCTGGTGGCTGGACAACGATATGCGTTATTCTGCGGAGGAGATGGGGGACTATGCGTTTCGATTGATTGTCCTCCCTGTTCGAGATTTTAATTCTGAAAGGGTTGTCTGAATAACCTGATGTAAAACCTTTAGGAAAATAGATGGAAAATGTCAAAACGGTCATTCGTGTTTGAGAGCTGCGACAGGATCTAACCGAGCGGCTCGCGCTGCAGGATAAAATCCCCCCAATACCCCAATGAAGGCCGCAAAGATTAGGGCTCCAATGGCCAGCCAGGGCGGCACGATCGACATTTGCCCGATCCCAGTAACGCCTTCGTTAGCTAAATAAAGATGGCCGATCCAATCTACCAGACGTCCCAACAGCGTTCCTAGAATTAGTCCGACGATACCGCCAATAAAGCCTAGGAGTACAGCATCCGCGGTGAACATACGGCGAACTTCCTTGTTGCGGGCGCCCAGGGCTTTCAGCACCCCAATTTCCCGCGTGCGCTCATAGATGGCCATCATCATCGTGTTGGCAACACCCAACGTAGCCACCAGCAATGCCAAACCGCCGACTGAACCTAATAAAGCCTGCATCACAGCCAGTACCCGGTTGGCGATTTCCAGCACTGCCCCTAAAGATTGAGCCTGTGTGCCCAGTGTTTCAGCGGCATCGAGCACGGTTGATACAGTACTTTCATCGCTGGCGCGTACGATCAGCATATCGTAGCCATCGGTGTTCAGCGTGTCAGGACGGCCATACCACCAAGATTTGATCTCGGTGCGTTCCCGCAAACTGATGTCCGCTGATTGGTAGCCGGGCCGGTCTTCGATACCCACGATGGTAGTCTTGAAATCACGGGTTTCGCCGCGCGGCAAACGCACGGTCAGTGTGACCGATTGCCCCACCAGATCGGCGTATTCATCACTCGTGTCGGCGAGCAGATCATCCGCAATGCCGGTCAGCAACACCATCCCCGCGGTTGCACCATCGCCTAAAGGATCACCAGCCAGCATTTCGGGTCCGGTCAAATTCGCCATCATGCCCGGTCCGCCGCTAAAATCATTCGATAACCGCACGGGAATGGTCTGTTCGCCAAGGGTCAGGCTGACTTCCATATTGGAAGGCAAGTTCAGTACCGGAGTGACGGAGGCCACTTCGGACATGGCGCTGAAAGCCGCGGCAATTTCGGGGGTCAGCGGCACCAGAGGTTCGGCAAAACCAAATGGATCGAAAGCATCCTCCTCTTCGGGATAGGTGGGCGAGATAAAAACATTTTCTAAACCCAAAGATTCAAAATTGCGGTTGACTTCAGCCTGGACACCGACCCCAAACGACACCATCGCGACCAGTGTAACAATCCCGATGACCACACCGGCCGAGGTCAGAATATTACGGACCGGGCGGCGGCGCAGGTTGCCCAACGCCGTGCGCAGCAAATCTTTAAAAGCCAGGCCGCCATTGGGCTTGGCTTTAACGGAGGAAATCTTGGTGTGCTGCCGAATCTTCTTTCGAGGGTGCCCCCTCTGAAATTTCAATTTTGGATATCTCCCCATCCCGCAGGTGTACGATGCGGTCGGCGAAGGCAGCCACTTCCAAATCGTGGGTAACGATGATTAGAGTCACACCGCGCTCAGCGTTCAGTTCCCGCAGCAGATTCATGACCTCAGCACCCGTGGATGAATCCAGATTGCCGGTGGGTTCATCTGCCAAAACGATCTGGGGATTATTAACCAGGGCACGGGCGATCGCAGCGCGCTGCTGCTCACCCCCCGACATTTCGGTGGGGCGGTGATCCAGGCGGTGGCCTAATCCGACCCGTTTCAGCAAGGCTGCGGCGCGTTGGTTGCGCTCTGCCAGGGGGATGGCGCCCAGCATCAAGGGCAGGGCCACGTTTTCGAGGGCGGTCAGAGTGGGCAGCAGGTTGAAGGTTTGAAAGATGAAACCGACATGATGCCGCCGGTGCCGGGTAAGGGCTTCTTCGTTGGCCTTATGCAGGTTGACGCCCTGCACGTTGATCTCGCCGTTGCTGGGGTGATCCAGACCGCCGAGCATATTCAGCAGGGTTGATTTTCCCGAACCAGAAGGACCAACCAGGGCGAGAAATTCACCCTGGTTGATTTCGAGATTTATATTTTTTAGAGCGTCGACCTCTGCATTGCCCAGGTGGTACTGACGACAGACGTCAACGAGTTGGATAACGGGTTTCATTTATTGGAGCGATTCGGCAATGCTCAGCGCTTGCTCGGTTGTCAGATCGCCGGCTACCGAGTAGAACAGCTCGCCTGCGGTCCAGGTCAACAGCACTTGCGCGCCATCTTCGGAGACCAATAGATTCCCGGTGGTGCCGCGCAGTTCAACGGATTGGGCTTCATCGGATGATGGACGAGTTTCAGCATCATCGGTGAAAATGCCCTGGGCGACGGTGAAAGAACCACCCTCGGGGAGGGTGTAGCGCTGCACGATAACACCGCGCACTTCCACGATGTCCACCAGCGTGGCCCCGGGAGGGGTTGCTGCGGGTGTCAGGAATTCAAATTCCAAGGCGTTTGCCGCCTCTTCCAGCGTTAGAGATTGGGGTTCCAGATCGGCAAAGGTGACCACTTCGGCCCCTTCGGGAATCTCGAATGTGAAGAGCGCTTTATCGAGGCCGGCATTGATTTCAAATTCCAGCACGGTGGCGCTGAATTCGCCCATGCTGCCGCCGGTGTAGCTCATCGCCAGGGGCAGACTGCTATCCTGGCCAAGCCATAGGTTGAGGTAACCGCCCACGGCAATATATTCGTCGGGCATCTTCTCGGGGATCGGTTCCAGCTTGAGTTGGGCGGCGGTTTCACCGGCCAGGGTCTCGTTGCCAGCTTTACTGACATTGAAGTATTCCAGCAATTTGGCAACGGCCTCTTCAGCGGTTTCAGGGTGTTCGGGATTCATCTCATCGTGATGGGCTTCTTCGCCATCATGGCGCTGGTGGAACTGGCCAAATTCACCGGCCATTATTTCGTTCTCCGCCATCATGGCCTGGGCTTCTTCGGGCGTGCCCACAAAGACTTTGTTTTCGGAGGGGGAGTAGGCCCACAGGGTTTCGCCATCACTGACGATTACCGCACCCTGAGCTTTTTCTTCGCTGGCTTCGAGCACTTCGACGCGGAAAGCGCCGGTGTGATGTTCGTTACCATCTTTATCGAGCATGGCCCAAACTTCGACGGTGCCGCTAGCATCCTTTTCGATGGTATCGAAATCAATGGCTACGACTGCGTGCCCATCCGTGATGGTTTTTCCTGTTTCCAGAGTCTGCACGAGCATATCCTCGGCGGAGGTTTGCATCAAAACAAAGCCACTGACCAAGGTGGCAGCTAAAACAACGACACCAATAAAAATCCATAAATTTCTTTTTTTATTCATTTGAAACTCCTTTGTTGTTCACAGGGATGATTGTATCCGAGTATGATGAATATATTGCGTAGAGAATCTAAATACTTTATGAGCGAACTCTCTGGCTCACATTCATTAAACACCAGTCGAAGGGGATTTGTGACACCGAATTGGATTTATTATTTTGATTCTGTCAACCGCACAACTAAAATGGATAAACCTGAGAGCACAGCCATCCCAATCACCAATGGGAATATCGTATTATTATAATTTTGGCCAATTAATGTCCCGAGCAGCATGGATATCAGCGTTGAAAGCGATCCAACGATAGCCGCCCCAATCCCTGCTAAATGGCCTAAAGGTTCCATCGCATATATGCCATCAGGATCGACAAAGGTGGTTGCCCATCTGAGAATATTGCTATCCCCAAAGAAATGACAGACAAGCTTAGGATAATAACCCAGCGACCACCAAACTACACATGGCTGAGCCGCTTGCCCAAACATGGTTTTGCCCCAAAGCACCAGATCACTCGGTAAAGGTCTTTTTTGATTCTAGCGTATAATAAAAAGAGGAAGATCAAACAATAATGTACATCGAGGTACAACATGAAAATCGTAGAAACCGAGGATTTGACAAAAATTTATGGCAGCGGTGAGGTACAGGTCAAAGCGCTTGACAGCGTATCCATTCATGTTGAAAAAGGCGAATTCGTCTCCGTGATGGGTCCCAGCGGCTGCGGTAAATCGACGCTTTTGCACATGATTGGTGGTCTTGACCGCCCTAGCGATGGGTTGGTTAAAATTAACGGGAAAGACCTGAGCAACCTGAACGATGATGACCTCACCGACTTACGTCGCGAGCATATCGGTTTTATTTTCCAATTCTTCAATCTACTTCCTACCCTTTCTGCGCTGGATAATACCGCGCTGCCATTGGTGTTGGGTGGTACAAAACCAGCTGAAGCACAAGAGAAGGCTGCCGAGTGGCTGGAGAAGTTGGAAGTCGCTGACCGCAGCACGCACCGACCAGAAGAACTTTCAGGTGGGCAGCGTCAACGGGTAGCAATTGCTCGCTCTCTGGTTACAGAACCTACTCTAATCCTGGCCGATGAACCTACGGGTAATCTCGATTCAAAAGCCGCTCAAGAATTTGCTGTTTTGCTACGGGAAACCGTCGATCGCTGGGAGCGCAGCATTTTGTTGGTGACACATGATCCGCGTATTTCATCTTACGCGGATCGCATCCTACAAATGAAAGATGGCCGCATTACTGAAGAGATTCGCAACCAAAAGGAGGAAAGTGATGCGTGAATTTTCGATTGCGATCAGCTATCTAAAAGGCCGCCCGATCCGCAGCATCATGACGATCCTGTCGATCGTGATTGGTGTGATGATCATGTTTGGGCTAAATGGGATGGCGCCATCCTTCAAAGATATATTTATTTCCAGCACCCAATCGATGGCCCTCTCGGAAATTGATCTTTACGTTACCCGCCGGGATGGCAGTTTCTTTCGCCAGGAATATGAAGGTAATGTGGCTGCCGTAGATGGCGTTAAATCAACTGCCAGTATGGTGGTGCGCACGGTGGCAGCCCCAATTGATCATTATTCTACGGCAGATGGTCGACCGATTACGAATATCCAGGTTTATGGCGTGGATACATCGGTCACAGATGAAGCTTTTGATATCGTCACTGCTGGCGGGCGCAGGCTGGCTGACGGGCGCCTTTTGCAACCTGGCGACAATCAGGTTGTCCTGATTTCTGAACAATTCGCCGAAGGATTGGGGATCAACATTGGGGAGACGGTGCAACTCCCTGGTGCAGGCGGTTGGATGGAGTATGAAGTGGTTGGCTTGCTCGATGATCCTGGGGTGATGCTTGGTAGCCAGCAGGTCTTTATGCCCATCTTGGCTGCCCAAGACCTGCTGAATACACCAAGTCGAATCAATATCATAATGGGCCGTTACGCGGAGGGAAGTGATCCGCGTGCCATTGATGCTTCTGTGCAATCGATGTTTGGACGTGGTTATGAACTGAGCCCATTAGAAGGCGGCGCGGATATCTTTGCCGCACTGATGGAATTTGTAAACGTGATCTTCACCATGTTTGGCTTGCTCGCATTGGCCTTGGCGGGTTTGATCATGTATAACACTTTCCGTACCAGTGTCACCGAACGCCAGCGCGATATTGGTTTGCTGCGCGCGGTGGGTGCAAAACGTAAGATCGTGATGCGCATCATCCTTTATGAAGGTCTGATTCTGGCTGTACTGGGAACTGTGACAGGCATGCTCTTGGGTGTGGCTTTTTCTTATGGTGCCAGTGCAGGATTGAGCAGTTTGTTTGAGAGCCTGTTGGGCAGCCCCTTAGGCGGACCCCGGTTCGACGCACTCACCTTTTTTGTGACCATCCTATTTGGGCTGGGCGTGCCTTTGGTAAGTGTATTATTCCCGGCCCGCAGTGCCAGTCATATCACCCCGCTGGAGGCCATGCGCCCCGCGACAGTCGGCCAGGAGGCCGCGATCCGACGGAGCCGCTTGATCGTTGGGCTAATCTGTTTGGTGCTGGGGTTTGCCGGCTTGCTTAGTGGTCAATTCCCGCTGATGGCTTTGGGGATGTTGATTTTCTTGCTGGCTCTGGGGATGCTTGGACCGTTATTGATCAGCCCGGTGACAGCTACTTTCAGCCGAATGCTGGACCTGGTCTTCGGGCTGGAAGGCGGGATTGCAGCCGGCAATATTGCCCGGCAACCACGCCGTGCTTCGATCACGGCCTCCTCGCTGATGATCAGCCTGGCGATCCTGATCGGGTTAGGCGGCATGTTGGCCTCTACCTATGGCGGAGCCTTGCATTTCCTGGATGCCAGCCTGCGCTCGGACTATATCATGATGTCTGCCCTGATTGTCACCAATAACACAATTGGTGCTGGCTCTGATTTAGCCGAAAATGTAAAGCGGATTCGGGGGGTGGAAGAGCTAACCACGATGCGCCAGATCGATGTCTTGAATGCCGATGGAGTCGGTATTCGCCTGATTGGGATTGACCCGCTCCCCTATGAAAGCATTGCTGGATTATCTTTCATTGATGGAGATGAGTCAGCTTTCGCCCAGATGCAGAATGGCGGAACGATCATCGTTAATGGCCGTTATGCCTCGCAGTTTGGCACGCAAGTTGGCGATACCATCACGCTGGAGGGCGATCATGGCCCGGTCGATCTCAAGGTAACCGCGATTGGTCTGGACTACCTGAACATGAAACTCCCGACAATCTATATCGATCAGACCTCCCTCACCCGCGAGTATGGTGTCCGCAATGATGTTCTCCTGCTGATTAATCGGGAGGCAGGTGCGGACCTGGAACAGGTGGAAGAAGATCTACTCGCAGTCACACAAACCTACCCTGGCTTTGGCGTGCTTTCGCGTCAGGAATTGTGGGATAGTCAGCAGCAAATGGCAGATTCCGCGACTTTTGGTCTGAACATCTTCCTGGCCGTCCTGGCAGCACCGGCGTTACTAGGTCTGGCAAACACGATGGGTATCAATGTGATTGAACGTACCCGGGAGATTGGGATGATGCGAGCTGTAGGCGCGAGGCGCCGCCAGATCCGGCGCATGGTCATCGCTGAGAGTTTTCTATTGGCCCTCATGGGGATTGCACTGGGCGTCATCAGCGGCATCATGTTGAGCTTCGTGATGACCGGCGTTTTGGAATTTGCCGGGATGGTCATCCCTTACAGCTTCCCCTCGGCTGGAGTTTTGGTAGCTATAGCCGCAGGGTTGATCTGCGGTATTCTAGCAGCATTAATTCCGGCACGCCGGGCCTCCGATTTGGAAATTGTTGCGGCCCTGGCTTACGAATAGAGAAGGGTAAAGCATTCGAAAAAGTATCTGATCGTGTAGTCAAAACATAATTAAAACAGCCCAAGCGAATTATCGCTTGGGCTGTTTATTTTGGGTATGAAGATCATAAGAATGTTAGAAAATTCGTCAAATTCTGGTTTGTAATGTTTTTGTTTTTAAACTCAGGACTTCAAGTATTTATAATCTTGTGCGGCGAAGAATCGACCAGTCGGACCATTGTCTTCAAGTAATGCAGGGACGAGAATGCCGGGTAACACCGTCTCTACAGGGAACCAGGCATCCTTTCCACCCATATCAGTCTGCAGCCAACCCGGATCAACATAGTTGACGAGCACATTTTCATCTTTGAATTCAGCTGCCAAATCACGCGAATATTTGTCAATAGCAGCTTTGGATACGCTGTAAACAGCCAGGTTGGGTTGATCGGTGATGCCCGATGTAAGGTTGATGATACGACCGAATCCCCGTTCCCGCATTCCGGGAGCGAAAGCCTGACAAAGTGCCAAAAGTGCCCATACATTGACCTGAAAAACACGATCCCATTCAGCCTGATCGACGGTCAATATAAATTCATATTTTGCCTGGATGGCTGCATTATTATAAAGAATATCAACGGGACCTGGCGCGGCCTTTGCCTGGGCGATGACTTGTTGAACACCCGACGATGATGACAACTCACCGGCAGCGATATAGGTTTGGATATCGAAAGCCTTCAACATGGATAGGGTTTTTTCCAGGTTTTTGGGTTTACGACCGTGAACGATGATATTGCAACCAAGTTCAGCCAGCCCCAGGGCTATTTGTTGACCAATCCCACGACTAGAGCCTGTTATGAGTGCCCATTTATTTTCTAAACGTTTCATTATTTTTTTCCTTTCAGTAAGTAAGTAATTTCAACAGATTTTTCTCATCCAAGATTGGATTTCCTTGTAATTAAATGTTGAAAAAGATTAAACCTCATAATGGCCTTTCAAGCACGTTTTTTCATCCTGGGGTTTCGTGTTTCTTTCCCAATCTCCGCGCCCACCCCAAAGCTAGAATCGTTGCAATTGCCATCAGGCCAGCAAGGGCGTTGAACCCGATATCCCGCAGATCATATACACGATTGGGTAAAATCATCTGAATTCCTTCGTCAAGCCATCCTAATAGCGCGGTCAGTATCACTGCTATTGCAGCTGGCGACGGAACCCGACGGCCATTGCGCTGCCTTTCCTTCAATGCCATATAAAGTAGGGCGGCTAACAAACCATATTCGAATAAATGTGTGCGCTCTTCAGGACTAAGAAAAAATCTGAGCAGCATCACACCATATACAACCAAAACTCCGATTGCTACCCATATCTCAGGCCATCCAGGGCGTCTGATCAACCCACTCGCAACAATTACCGTTACAACCAGCAGAAAACCAACGAAGAAAGTTGCGTTCAAAAGGTTCCGGGCGCGCAGGCTAGCTGCCAGTGATCCCGCAAAACCGAGAGTAGCATAAATTGCGGTAACGACGGCCAACGCCAAGAACCAAAGTCGCCGCTCACGGTGGGATGTAAAGAATGTCATATGGATTGACCTACGATTTCTCCCAAGCATTAAAAATGCCTGCATCGTTCGTAAGTTGAAGTAAATCCAGAGTTTTTGTCATGAGCCAAATCATACCCGGCTTTTCCTTAATTAGGTTTGTGAAAGCGGAAGATACGTTTGTGATTGAAAATTATTACGGGAAGTGGGAAAAAAAGATTATTGTCACAGTTGGCTAAAAAAGATCATTTACCAGCCTTTTGAAAGCTCGATGTATAATTGAAACACTCATAACAACTGATCATGTGTATCAATTTTGGAGGTAATACAATGAATTTTGGAATCACGAAAACAATTCCAGCCAGTGCGGGTCAAGAGACGGTTGATGCATTATACGACGGTTCGCTGTCGGAGTATGAATTTCACATGGCCGGTTCACCTTCGAAGCTAAAGGTCGGTCACTATGTATATACGATCTTCGCAAATCAGATGATCGGCCGGTTACGGATCAGCGCGTTGCTACCTGGCGCTGTCAATCCCAAGTCGGGTAGACCCCGTACATTAATAATGGTCGACGCACCAGGCGAAAGATTGGAGACCCCGGTTTCAAAGCAGGCACACCGAGGTACCCGCTATACTGAGGGTGATGATTGGCCGGTGTAGTTATCCAACAAGCGTAGATCTGAGCAGATCTAGTTTCCAAATAGCAAATATCTCGAATGGGGAGCCCAGTGAAAAAATACAAATTTTAGGGGGGCTATTTAAGATTATTCTCAAGATCACGGTGAATTCGACTTCAGAAAATCTTCAAACAATCAAATCTTTTCATTACTTTACACCTACGAGAATATCACTCCCACTGTAAAAACCAAAATGAAGATTCCGATCATCCAACCCAATGCGACGGAATATTTCTGGGGGTCAATTTGGCCTTCTCGGTCCATCTTGCGGATCAATGGGAACAGCCGCCAATAGAAGGAAGCGATTGAGAGCACCAACGCGATACCTGACAAAACCAAAGTCTGGTCATCTGCCGCATACAGGATGACGATTAACAACAAGATAAAGATCAGTTTCGTCCCGGCGACCCAGTTGACCAGGTATTTTATGAAATCGTGTATTTCGGGATCGGCCTTTGATTTCTCCCAGGCTTTAAATACGCCCACTCCATTGGCGTATTTTGAACCTGGAAAAAAGCAAAGTGTGACTACATTAGTGGCTTCTAGAATCAGAAACCCGATGGTGACGATGGTCAGTAAATTCATGCGGCCATCCCCAAGAACATCGGGCTGAGGTAAGGGATCAACCAGATTACCCAAACTACCACACTGAATTTATGGAAACTGAGTATCGCTTTCTCGTCTTTTTTGAGCAATACGATCAAGGCCCACAAGGCGTGGATGAACATGAGAACTATTGCAATGACCCCGGTGATGCCGTGTACGTCAAACGTCATTCCGCCTACCATTTCGAACATCATTCCCGTGCCCCAGGTGTCACAGATCAAGCCTAAAACGAAGAAAATAAAATGCCACCATTTCAATCGGCCTGAGAGCTTTTCGCCCCAGACCCCAATCGAATAAAACAATAACGCGGCAGCCATAATAATTGTTGCGGATGAATCCATATAATGCTCCTTATTGTAAAATCGGATTATGTTGTTGTTCAGAATTGGCCAGAAACTCCTGCCAATAAATTCAGGGTAGCTTGGAGGGTTTGCGCATGTTGATCCGCCCGGCTGGTCGTCGCCCGGTGATCTTCAGGGTTGATCTGATAAGACCCAAACTGGTGATGGTCGCCACCTTCGATCTGGATATAAAGCGTATCAACGGGGAGTAAGTGCTTGCGCGCACCAACATTTGCATCATTGACCCTGATTTCACGGCTGCCATAAATCGAAATTACGGGGATAGCCAGGTCAGAAATATCGGTGCTGTCTGCCGGGTAAGAGGCCCAGATTGCCAGCCCATCAATCGCTTCTCTATGTTGATCCGTGTACTGCGCCGCCATTGTGCCACCGACCGAGTGACCGCCGATCACCCAAAGCTCAATTTCGGGAAAATGCGCAATAATCTCATCAGCGACATCCGCATCGAAAACAGCCATGTTGATCGGCATTGTGGGGACAATTACCAGATAGCCTTCTTCTGCGATCCTTCTCATCAGAGATGCATAGCTCCGAGGATCAACGCGCCCGCCTGGATAAAAGATGAAACCCGTAGTGGGAGTGGTTCCGCTGGGTGAAAATATCAACCAGGGTTCTTCGGTGACCGTGACCAGATCATCACTCTCAAGCGCGGCAATTGCTTCCAGAAGCGGAGGTCGGGCGTAGGTGGCCCAGCGGATTCCGAAGAATAATCCAGCAATGATTACGATTGCTAGAGCCAGCAAAACCCATTTTAGAGTTTGTGATTTTTTCATGCGCGGGAATGTCCATTTGCCTGGGTCAGGCTTTCACTGAGTTCCCAAAGACGGCGGCCAAATGCCAGGTCGTAGGATATCTTCGAAGATGGGACCGATTTTTCTTTCACGAAATATCTGCCGCTCTCCCCGATTACTTCCGGTGATGTCGCCAGGTAAATAATCGTTTGGGCTCCCTCTTCAGGGGTCAATCCGGCGATTTTGTCAACCAATCCCTTAGCCCTTGCTGAGATACCGCCGGCACTTTCACCAACGTTGGTCGCTACCAAACCAGGATTCATCGCATTGACAGTGACAGCCTGGTTCGAAAGACGCCGGGATAGTTCGTAAGTAAAAGCAATGTTTGCCAGTTTTGAACGTTGATAGGCTTTCGAACGGGCATATCCATTTTTAAACGGGATATCATCAAAATTGAGTTTGCCCAATTTGTGTAAACTGGAAGATACATTGATCACGCGTGAGGGGGCGCTGGTTTCTAGAATATCGAGGAGCAAGTTCGTCAGCAAAAAGTAACCCAGATGATTGAGCGCGAAGGTCATCTCGATCCCATCAACACTTTCATGACGTTCCCCAAAAGTTGCCCCCGCATTATTGACTAGCACATCCAGCCGTTCGTATTTGGACAGAAATTGCTGGGCGACGGCCCGGATGTCTTCTTGGGAGGACAGATCCGCCAGCAAATATCCAACCGCCGGATTGCCTGTCTTTTCACGGATCATTTTGGTGGAGGCCTCGTTCTTGGCCGGGTTGCGGCCGATGCCCACGACCGTGGCACCTCGTTGAGCGAGTAATAAGGCTGCCGCTTCCCCAATCCCGGCAGTTGCACCACTGACTAGGCAAACTTTGCCTAGCATATCGTTTTCTTGTGAGTTCATAATTCTCTTTATTTATGCCTCAGAAAGGCAAAGTAATTATTTTTTCAGGCGGCAAGAATTTATTCGCGGCATTGGCTGCCATCATCTTGACACCATCCATGAGAACCCGCTGGGTCGCATAGCTGGCGGCCAGGGTTTCATCCGTTGCGAACTTGGCCTGGCGTTTCTTCTCGTTGGCTTCCATTTGCCGCTTCATAGGTTGCATCTTCCGGGCATAGTGTTGGATCGCCGTTGTCCCAGTTTTTTCGGCCTCCAAGATGGTCCGAATGGCGAAGCGAGCGCTCAACGCGGCATTATCCATTGCAACACCGCGATAAGCGTCTACCAAACCGGCGGCATCCCCACAAATCAGGATATTCCCGTCTCCTTGGTACATGCCATTTTTCAAGGGTGAAGCAAACCCTTCTTTGTGGACGATCTCCCCTTTGAAATTATAGGTCTGGCAGACATAATCGTAGAAGCGATCTGCATAATCTTAGAGATCATGCTCCGCGCCCGTGCCAATCACCCAGAGATCATCTTTCATATAAATCCAGGCAAACATGATCGGCGCATAGGCCTTGATATTGATCATATACAGCGCGTTCGGGTCCAGATCGCCATCGCCTGTGCAGTAATAATTCATCGCCCCGCCGGGCGCTTTTTGCAAAAAATGATCGGGCTGCAACGATTTTCTAACTTTTGATGACATGCCATCGGCGGCGATCAAATAACGGGTGAAGATGGTGCGAGATTCGGTCCCGGTTTGTAATTGGAGTTGGTAGCCGCCGTCGACGGGTTCAAAATCGACCATCCGAGTTTTATCCTGAAATACTGCGCCCTCCTTCAGCCGCGAGATCGTTCAGCCAACGGTCAAATGTGGAACGCCAAAAATTGAGCACCTTCATCTTGCCCTGATAGGTTTTCCCGTCAGGCGTAACGATATTCATATTGAAGATTTCATAGTGCAGAGTTTATCCTTGGGGATTTCACGATCAACCAATTTCTCGAAATAGCCAAATTGAATCCCCGAACAGGGTTTGTCCCGTGGGGTTTCAGCCTGTTCGATTAGCAAACTCTTCAATCCATTTTCTGCGGCCAAACGTGCGGCTACCGAGCCTGCGATCCCACCGCCGATTGAGACGACATCATAAACTTCCATAGGTAAATCCTTAGCCAGCTCAAATCTATTGACCTGTTAGTTTGTAATTGTTACGGCTTTACCAATTAGCGCGGTGTGTTCCAATTCTTTGATGATCAAATCGGCAACATCGGCGCGGGCAATTTTGGATGTCTTAGCGGGGATATTTTCGCCGACATTGTAAACACCCGTTCGGGCTGTATCCGTCAAGCCGCTGGGGCGAATGATAGTCCAATCCAATCCACTTTCTTTTACAGCAGTTTCTTGTGATTCGTGATCTGTGCGAGAACTTTTCAGCAGGGTGGCAAAGAAGAATTTGTTAAACAGCGAGAGCGTATCCCAACTCTCTCCGACACCCATCGCCGTCACGACCAAGAGCCGCTTGATGTTATTCTGCTGCATACCATTAATAATATTGATTGTGCCTGTCGTGCGAACGGTCGTTTTCTTTAGGTCACTGCCTGCACCCAAGACACAGACAATTGCATCTTGTCCCCGTACAGCTTGGGCAACGCCGGCGGGGTCAAAGACATCCCCCGAAACTAAAGTTAAATTCTCGTCTTCAATTGACGATCGAGCAGGATCGCGCACAAAAGCGGTCACTGCATGTCCCTTTTCCAGAGCTTGTTTAACGATTTCGATACCTGTTTTTCCGGTTGCGCCAAATACTGCTAATTTCATTATTTTTTCCTTTTTTCTAAACCTAGTTAATTATTCTTTCCAGAGCTCTGTATGAGAATGGATAGTACATTGGTGATCTGAGCTTCTTCCTCTGGAGTTATATTAGTGGGAATTTCACTCAACCAGCTTTGGCTGAATGCAAAGTTTTCCTGAACAAACTTTTCGCCCTTTTCAAGCACAATTATTTTTCTTACTCGACGATCCTCGGGATCTGATGTTCGCTCAACCAAATTTAATTTCTCAAGACGATCAACGAGTTGGCTAGCTGCTCCAGGCGATACCATCATATGTTCGCATAATTCAGAAATTTTGATTGGACCTTTGAAAAAGAGATATGTCAGAGCGTAAGCCTGGAGCAGGGAAAGTTCGGTGTGCTTCAGATAATTAAAAAAATCGGTCAGAGATTGGAAAAAATAGAGTTTCGCCCAATTCTCCACGGTATTCAAAAACTCAGTTTGTGTTGGCATAATATCTCTCTCCACTTGAAATATTTTCATTTCAATAGATAGTATATATATATGAATATTTTATAAAAATAAAGTATATCGGAGAATTTGCGGGTGTCAAGACTTTAATAAATAAGTGGGTGTTTAGAAATTATACGAATAAGGTAATTGCCATTCTAAGCGTTTCTTTTACGGTAAAATTGGTTATTCATTAAACAACTATTTGGAGGCCACCATGACAAAGTTATTATCCCGAAACGATGTAATGCAAGTTTTGAATATGAATGATACTGTTGAGATCCTCGGAAATGCATTTGCAGATTTAGCAAATGATAATGCGGATATGCCGCAGCGAACGCCTATCACATCCCCCGATCACGAAGGCCTGGCATTGTTTATGCCAGCATATCTCAAGGGAATGGGAGCCCTTGGAGCTAAGGTGGTCACGGTTTATAAAAATAATCCTAAGAAATATGGTTTAGCAACCGTATTGGGGACTATCATTTTGTTGGATGAAAAAACCGGTGCACCTATTGCCATCATGGACGGGGGATACCTGACTGCGATGCGTACGGGTGGTGTCGCGGGATTAGCGACCAAAATTCTAGCGCGCGAGGACGCAAAAATCCACACGTTATTCGGTTCGGGGGGTATGGCGCTCACCCATGCTTGGGCGGTTGATGTGGTTCGTGAAATTGAAAAGTTGAACATTTTTTCCATCGATCCCCTCGAAAAACGTGAGCAATTCCGAGATGCTTTGAGCCAAAGGATTGATTGTGAAATTGTTTTGGCGGATGACCCTGCTTTAGCAGTGGCAAAATCTGATATTGTCACTTTGATTACCAGTGCCAAAGATCCCATAGTGAGTGGTGATTGGTTCAAACCGGGCACACATATCAATGGTGTCGGTTCTCATGCGCCAGGAATGCGTGAGTTAGATACGAAAACAGTGCAAATCTCAAAAGTTATTTGTGACTTAATCGACGCCTGTGCAGCAGAAGCTGGCGACTTCATCATCCCTATTGAAGCTGGGGAATGGAGCTGGGATCAAGCGCATGGTTCTCTGGGAGATGTCTTAGCTAAAAAGATCCCTGGACGTGAAAACAACGCAGAAATTACGTTATTCAAGAGTGTTGGGTTGGCTATTCAAGATATATCTGCGGCTTACCATGTCTATATGAAAGCTGAAGAAATGGGCGTAGGAACAGACTTTGAGTTTTAAACAGGGGACAAGGAAAATTTTTATTTAGAGATAGGTAAATTGGTGAATTGGTTTTCAATTCGCCAACCTACAATTTGTAAATTTACCAGCCTCGAGGTAATGATATGAGAACCCCAAAAAAAGAAGTGATTATCCCCAAAGGTGGTGCTAAACCCCTAGCCCCTTATTCACCCGGAATCCGCTGGGAGCAATTAATCTTCACCTCAGGTCAAATTGGTCTGGACCCCAACACGGGCAAGCTAGTTCCAGAAGGAGTAGAGGCCGAAACCCGGCAGGCACTCCAGAATTTGTCTGCTGTTTTGAAAGCTGCTGATTCTTCTCTGGACCATGTTTTAAAGGTTACAGTTTATGTGAAAAATATCGAAGACTATAGCCTTGTCAATCAGGTATATGCAGAATTTTTTACCGATAAACCACCAGCTCGTGCAATTGTTCAAGGTGCTTTGCCTGCTGGCGCGGCAGTTGAATTTGATGCTATTGCTGTACTTGGTGTTTAATTACTGATAGCCTCAAACGAATTCATGTCCCAAGTTTCAGTCATAATCCCTTGTTACAATGAGCAGAAAACGATCCAACTTTTGTTGGATGCGCTTTACGCTCAAACTTATCCACGTCAGGAGATGGAAATTATCATTTCGGATGGTATGTCAGATGATGGCACCCGCGATGCGATTTCCAATTGGCAAATAAAGAATCCCGATTTGCCGGTCAGAGTGATTGATAATCTGAAACGAGGGATTCCTTCAGGGATCAACCGAGCGATTGAAGCCGCCCAAGGTGAGTATATTGTCCGTTTAGACGCACATTCAATGCCAAATACTGATTATATCGAACGCAGTGTGACTGCGTTACAGGATGAAAGGGGTAGTAACGTTGGGGGGATATGGCGGATTCAACCTGGTGGAGCCGGATGGGCGGCGCATTCTATTGCAGTGGCGGCAGCCCATCCCATAGGCGTAGGTGGCGCTCAGTATCGAATTGGCGGACAGCCTCAGGAAGTAGACACTGTCCCATTTGGCGCATTCAAACGTTCTTTAGTGGAGCAGATTGGTCTTTATGATGAGACCCTGCTCTCAAATGAAGATTACGAGTATAATGCTCGAATCCGCAAGGCCGGTGGGGTCGTGTGGTTCGATCCAAAAATTCAATCGACTTACTTTGCCCGACCAACTTACAAGCAACTTGCGCGCCAGTATTGGCGTTATGGTTACTGGAAAGTCCAGATGTTGCGCCGGTATCCGGATACTATTCGGTGGCGTCAAGGATTGCCGCCTCTGCTTGTGCTGAGTTTGTTTACTGTGGGAATCCTTTCATTCTGGATTGAGTGGATGCGCTGGTTATGGGTGTTTGTGGTGCTTCTTTATTCCGTGGCCCTGATATTAGTCGGCTTACAGGTAGCTTATGAAAATAGAAAATTCCAGATGGTGATTGGCGTTCCTCTGGCAATTGCTATTATGCATTTCACTTGGGGAACTGCTTTTTTATGGAGTCTATTAAAAACAGTTTTTGGTAGACCGGATATCAGCAATTTATGGTAGCAAATTCATCTCTAACTTGGAAATTAAGTTTTGCAGAACGCCGTGGGATATTAATAATCGGCGATTTTTTTGTTGGCTTAGCTGCCTTAGGAATATCTTTGATCGTTTGGGCTGCCAACGCTGAATGGTTGGGATTTTCTTTTGAATTCTTAAGCGAACGTGTCGAAATCTGGTTCTTTTTCTTACCACTGGTTTGGTTGCTGCTCCTTGTTGATATGCGCGATGTGCATAAGTCTTCAAATTGGAGGAAAACAATAAGAGGGGTAATGATATCGACTTTGATTGGCTTTATGCTCTATTCAGTGGTTTATATATTTTCGGAGCCGGGTTCTTTACCAAGACTAGGAGTGGCAAGTTTCCTGTTAGCGGCTTTTATATTAACATTAGGCTGGCGTTGGATTTATATAAAAATTTTTACTGCGCCTCAATTTTTGCGTCGGGTGTTATTGGTAGGCGGTGGAAATGCTGGACAACTAATTCTGAGGGCCATCAACCGCCAACAGCCTCGCCCATTTCATTTAATTGGAATCATCGATGATGATCCACAAAAAAGGGATCATACAATTGAAGGCTATAAGGTGATTGCTGGTAGCGACGAACTCCTCGAATTAATTGATCAAAAAGATATTTCAGATATTATTGTTGCCATCTCTGGTGAGATGCGCGGACAAACTTTTCAGACATTATTAGATGCCCAGGAGTTGGGCATCGAAATCACAAGAATGCCAGTGGTTTATGAAGAATTGCGCCAGCGTGTGCCTATTGAAATTTTAGAGACTGATTGGATATTGCGGTCTTTTGTTGATTCCACGCGGGTCAGCGGATTTTATTTAGCCGGCAAGAGATTTCTGGATATCATCGGTGGGATATTTGGTTTCTTGCTGTTATTGGTAATTTTACCCGTCGTAGGATTGGCCATTGTGATTGATAATGGATTCCCAATTTTTTACTCACAACCCCGCCTGGGTAAAGGAGGAATAACATATCCCATCATCAAATTCCGGACGATGCGTCGAGACGCAGAAGCCGATGGTAAACCTCGCTGGGCCACCGAAGATGATGAAAGAGCTACACGGGTTGGACGTTTCCTCCGCAAAACACATATCGATGAAATCCCCCAGTTTGTAAATATTTTGCGAGGTGAAATGAGTTTGGTTGGACCACGCTCAGAGAGGCCAGAACTGGTGACTCATTTCCAAAAACACGTCCCATTTTACAGAGCTCGATTGATGGTTAAACCGGGCTTAACCGGCTGGGCACAGATACATTTTGGTTATGCTGCCAGCATTGATGAAACGAAAATAAAGCTAGAATATGATCTTTACTATATCAAGCACCGCAACCTATCCATGGACTTAATCACACTTATCCGGACGCCAGGAACGATGTTCGGTATGCGGGGACAGTAACAGCGTCATGCCAAAGTTTTTGAAACCTGACTTATGAAGATTTCCAAGAATTTCAAAAAGTGGATTGCGAAAATTTCTTTTTATCAAGCCCCCATGCGCAATCGCATCCTTTTAATCGGTGATCTGTTCTTGATCTGTGTGGCGGTCTTGGGTAGCTTTGCTTTGCGCTTTGAGTTCGGAGGATTATTCTTTTATTATCTTCCTCAAGCCTGGCGCATGATCATACTGGCCATAATTGTTAAACCCGTAGTTTATTACTTTTTTGGCCTCTACAGGCGTTTATGGGCTTATGCCAGCACCCGAGAGTTGATGTTGATTGTCGCGGCGGTTACAACCTCCTCAATTTTTCTCTCCGTTGCTGTATTTGTAATGATTTATTTTCAGGTTTCGCAGGATAATTTTATCGGCTTCCCTCGCCCGGTATTGGTCATAGACTGGCTGTTATCAACAATCTTGGTTGGTGGATTGCGTTTCTCATCACGCTTGATTGCTGAAAGTCGGTCTACAGCATCTACTACCAAGGATGGCGTAGATTTATATCGACGGCTGGCAATTGCAGGTGCAGGAGATGCTGGGGCACTAGTGGCCCGCGAAATCCAGAAAAATCCACAGTTGAATTTAGAATTAATCTGTTTTTTGGATGATGCGAAATCTAAACAGAAGCAGCAAATCCATGGAGTGCCCGTCGTTGGTACCCTGGATGATCTCCCCAGGGTGATCAATCGCCGCCGCATTCATGAGGTCATCATTGCCATCCCCACCGCTTCGGGTGATGTCGTTCGTAAGGTTGCTGGATATTGTCAAGAGCAAGGCGTCACTTTTCGTACGATGCCTGGCGTTTACGAACTCATCGGCGGCAAGGTAAGCGTTAATCGTCTGCGTCAGGTAAATATTAACGACCTGCTTCGCCGAGTACCGGTGAAAATTGATGACCATAAAGTTGGATCTACCATCGGTGGAAAACGCGTTTTGGTCACTGGTGGGGGCGGCTCGATCGGCAGCGAACTTTGCCGTCAAATTGCCCGCTGGGGACCATCGACGTTGCTGCTGCTGGGGCACGGGGAAAATAGTGTATTTGAGACCCTTCTAGAATTAGATGAAAGTTTTCCATCCCTAGCCATGCATCCGGTAATTGCAGATATCCGAGATCGCGAACGTTTGGAAGCTATTTTTGCCACGCTGCAGCCCGATGTACTATTTCATACAGCTGCTCATAAGCATGTTCCACTAATGGAAGTCAACGTTGAGGAAGCGATAACCAATAATGTGTTAGGGACCCGCAATATTGTCGAGGTGTCCTTGACCTATGGGGTCGAACGTCTGGTTATGATATCGACAGACAAAGCCATTCGTCCTTCCAGTGTTTATGGGGCCACCAAACGGCTGGCGGAATTATTAGTGTTAGATGCAGCCCATTCATCAGGATTGCCATTTTCTGTTGTTCGGTTTGGAAACGTTCTCGGCAGTAGAGGTAGCGTGGTTCCCCGTTTCCAACGCCAAATCGAATCGGGTGGTCCGGTGACGATCACGCATCCCGATATGGAGCGCTATTTTATGACCATTCCTGAGGCAGTCCATTTGGTATTACAGGCAGGTGCGATGGGAAAGGACGGCGAGGTTTTTGTTTTACGCATGGGTGATCAGATTCGAATTCTCCATTTGGCAGAGGATCTAATTCGCCTCTCGGGTCTTGAACCTGGTAAAGATATTGAAATCTTATATACGGGTATTCGACCCGGCGAAAAACTTAGTGAGGAATTATGGGATCGTTGGGCAACTTATGAGCCGACCTCTCATCCCGATATTGTTGTATTGGCCAAAGAGGATATCATAAGTGATGCGGCGCTCCATCAAGCGATTGATGAGTTGATTCATTTAGCACACGAAGGATATCCTACTGAAATTGTCAAACGGCTTGATAATATCATACCGGGCTCGTCGGTTCGCGCAACTCCACCACCCGACTTGACTTCCTATATTTAAACATGTCACAGATCTCAAAGACAGAATGGTCTGAATTTCTCTCTAAATTTCCGGATGCTCATATTTTGCAAACATCTGAGTGGGGACAATTGAAAAGTGAGTTTGAGTGGCGGGTGGCTCATATTGTTTTGGGGGATACTGGCGCACAAATCTTATTTCGAAAATTGCCATTCGGATTGAGCTTGGCCTATATTCCTCGGGGCCCAGTTGGGGAAGACTGGGATCGACTTTGGCCTGAAGTGGATATAGTTTGTAAAGAAAACCGAGCGATATTTTTGAAGGTCGAACCTGATCTTTGGGAAGGCGATCCTCCCTTCCATCAGAATGGGCAGCTTCCGCCTGGGTTCCACCTCAGCCCTCATGAAATCCAGCCCCCGCGCACCTTGTTAGTAAATCTCAAAGGAACAGAAGATCAAATCTTGGCCCGGATGAAACAGAAAACTCGCTACAATATCCGGCTCGCACGTCGCAAGGGGATTGTAATCCGCCAAACCTGCGATATTGATGCCTTCTACGAGCTAATGGAAATTACCGGCGAACGGGATGCTTTTGGCGTCCATAGCAAGGAATATTACCAACGCGCGCTTGATTTGTTTGAGCCGCGTGGCAATTGTGTGCTCCTGTGTGCAGAATTTGAAGGGCAGCCTTTAGCAGGATTGATAGTCTTTGCACGTGGTAAGAGGGCTTGGTATTTTTATGGCGCATCTTCCAACGAGCACCGTCATCTCATGCCCACTTACCTCCTCCAATGGAAAGCTATGCAATGGGCTAAAGCGCAGGGGTGTATTGAATATGATCTCTGGGGCGTTCCTGATGAGGATCAGGAATTTCTGGAAGCAAACTTTTTAGAACGCAGTGACGATCTTTGGGGTGTATATCGTTTCAAGCGTGGTTTCGGTGGTGAGATATGTCGGACCATTCAAGCTTGGGATCGGGTTTACAACCCAATACTTTACAAATTATTCCTTTGGCGATGGGCTAATTTAGGGTGAGAAAAATGCGTTCACTAATTATCTGCTAGTTCAGGTTATAGTACAATTCAGATTGATGAGATAGTAAATAAAATAGTTGTTGCCCAAATATTTCAAAAATAAATCCGATACTCTTTGGAGGATGTCATGACTCAATTGGTGATTGCCTGGTTACGCCTTGTAATTGTGATCACACTGGTGTTTTTAGGGGTTTACGGTGCAGATCAATCCAATCTAGCTGAAAATGCGATTATCGATAGTGTGATCCCAGTTGGGGCGGTTGAAGAAAACGACGCCATTGTTGCTGGCGAAAATGTAACCATCGACGGGGATGTTGAGGGGGATTTATTAATTTTGGCGATCGATGCTACCATCAATGGTAAAGTGGCTGGTAGTGTCGTTACCACCGCGCAAACAGTCACGGTTAATGGTGAGATAGGCGGGTCCCTTTACACTGTGGGGCGTGAGTTATCGCTTAACCAGGGTTCATCTGTCGTGCGCAATGTGTATATCCTGGGTTTTCGTCTCGTAACAGCACCCGAATCTTCGATTGGTCGAGACTTGGTGGGCGTCAGCTTAAGTGCTCGGTTGGGTGGTAATGTGGGACGCGATCTCAAGGCCGTGATCGGTATTTTAGAGTTACTAGGGCAAATTACTGGTAGTGATGGTGCCGCACCCGGCGAAGAAGGAAACCCACCAGTCGATGAGAATTCAGCTTTGCCAAATAATGGTCTCTGGAACTCAGTTTGGAACTTATCTCGACGGGTAGCGATGAACTCGATTGGGGGTGCCGCATACCAGCCGTTCTGGCCCCTGGTAATTGAAGAGGGTGCAGATACTCAGAAATCGATGCCGAAACAAGACGGGGTTCAACTTTGGGCTAGGATCGCGTTTGAGGAATTTGTGCTGTTGTTGCTCACCGGTTTATTTTTAGTATGGCGTTACTCAGATCGATTAACAAAGTGGTCAGATAAAGCCAGAGAAGCCCCTTTACGTTCAAGTGGATTTGGCTTTATTGGGATCGTTGTGGCTGTCAACGTGGCTGTATTATCCATAATTGCCGTAATTCTGATTTTTGGAATTGGCTTCGCATTAGGTTTTGCCTCGTTATGGAAATTGGCCTTTATTTTCTGGGCACTAGCACTATCAATTGTCGGATTGGCGACCACCTCGTTCTTCTTGTTTGTGTTCTACGGAACCAAGGTGATCGTCGCTTATATGTTAAGTCGTTGGATTATTGGATACTTTTCAGAGAAAGGTCTCAAATATCGTTATTTGCTCATGTTCTTTGGCTTACTGGTCTATGTCTTATTACAATCGCTTCCTTATGTGGGCGGAACGATTAACTTTATTGTGATCATAGTTGGTTTGGGTTCAGTATGGTTGGTGCGCCGGGATAATCGCCATGCTGGGTTATTGGAGGGTCAACCTACGGACGAGATTTACGAGGTTGACGGAGAAGGATGAAACAGAAACTGTTGGCTTTTGCTAAAGAACTCTACCAAATCTGGATTGGTGAACGACCATCTCAATTAGGTGCTGGTTGTGCCTACTATGCTATGTTTTCAGCTGCTCCAGTTATCTACATCGCGATATATATAGGTGGGATATTCCTGGACGAGTTGGTTCTTGCCGAACGTTTTTATGCTCAAATTAGTCAGGTAATGGGCGCTGAGACTGCAGCATTCCTGGAGCAAATGGTAGAAAATGTGGCTATTGATGCCTCCTCTGGTGCACCTTTAAACACAATTATCAGCGTTGTCGCCCTCATCCTTGCAGCTTCGAGCATCTTTTTTTATTTGCAATACGCCCTTAATGCGGTTTGGAAGGTTTCACCTCCCAAACGCGGTGCAACCGAATCGATGTTGGGGAATAAATTGATCACTTTTGTTCTTGTGGTCGGTGTCGGCTTATCATTGGTGGTGGCCGCAGCAATGAATATCATCCTTTCGCTTATTGCCAATTTCTTTGATATTGGTAGTTGGGGGGTTGCTAATTTCGTGGCTATGCTTGCCTTGGGGACAGTGGCAATTGCGATCATTTTTAAGGTATTACCCAATATAGAGATAACTTGGCGAGATGTTTGGGTAGGATCTTTGGTGACAGCTTTGGTGCTCGCAATCGGTGGTTGGGGATTGGGAATTTATCTGGCAAATAGCAGCATAACTTCCGCCTTTTCTGCCGCTGGAACGGTGGCTGTATTTTTGATCTCAGTTTTCTTCTTTGCCCAACTTTTCCTTTTTGGTGCAGTATTTACACGGGTGTATACAACAATCTTCGGGTCTAAAAGCGAAGATCAACAATTATCTGTTGAAAATCAAACTTCCGAAATATAATCAATAACTACGAGGTGAAAATGAAATTGATCTTTCGAATTTTAATTAATGCTTTTGCTATCTGGTTGACGAGTATGTTATTCTCAAGTTTTAATTTTAGCGGTAGCGCACTGAATTTAATTATTGTGGCTGTCATCTTCGGCCTGGTAAACGCAATCGTTCGACCGATTGTAAAATTGTTGACTTTGCCGATCAACCTGATGACTTTGGGATTTTTTACCTTGGTAATCAACACAATTATGCTAATCTTCACAATCTGGTTGAGCGACTCATTAAGCTTGACGGGAGGATTATTCGAAAATTTCCTTGTAGCTTTTTTAGCCGCTATTGTCATCAGCATTATTAGCACAATCTTGAGTTGGTTCGTGTCTGATTAAAGTTTTGAATGTAACTATAAAATAGAGTGAAGGTTATAGAATTTAGTGTTTAGAAAAGGAGTAATCTTATGAGAAGAGGTGGAAGAGCAGCCGGACGCCGTGGTGGTAGACGCGCTGCAAGACGAACTACTCGTCGCGTAATGCGACGGCGTCGCAGAAGAAGAGTGATGGTCGGTGGTATGGTTGTGTTAGCCGTAGGTGCTGGTGCAGCAGCCGTGAAGCTTTCCCAAAAAGATGCCCAACGCATTGAAGAACATACCGGCGCTTCTGTTGAAGAGCTTTCTGATGAAGAACTCACCGGGGCGATGAAAGATTTGGGTATCCAAAGCGCCGAATTAACCGCTGAAGATAAGACATCATTAGTTTCAGCGCCCCCTGTTGATGACAGTGCTCCAGCACCTGTTTCCTCCAACCCAACAACAATTAACGAGCCTTCGTATTTAGAAGAATTGGAAAAACTTGCTGGGTTGCGTGATAAAGGTATTATCACAGATGATGAATTTGAGGCAAAAAAGAAACAGCTTTTAGGTTTGTAGTCAAAATCCTTGCTGGATAAATATCATATGCCGAATTAAAATTTTTTTTGATAAGGAGATTATCATGAAAAAGAGACCCATTGGTGTTACCATCCTGGCAGTTTTGGCTGCTTTGGCGGCAATTTGGGCAGGCTACCGTGTTCTTCAGTTCTTGGGAATATTCCCTTTCTGGTTCGGACCGGTTCCTTTCCGCAGTTTTAGTTTCTTTGCTGCCCTGATGTGGGGTTTGATGGTTTATGTTTACATCTGGCTTGTAAAAATGCTCTGGGATGTCAATCCTCAGGCCTGGTTATTCCTGGCAGTCATTTCGGTTTTTAACTTGATCCTAGAATTTATGACCTTGGTGGGAGGCGCAGTCTGGCAAGATGTGGTAGTCTCGTTTGTCATCAACGGACTTATCCTGATCTATGTGATGCTTCCGAGTACCAAGAGAGCCTTTGGGACAGATTAATCCCCTGAGATAAATCTAAAAAATGAATCCCCTCAGAACCACTTTCCTGGTTTTGAGAGGGATTCTGTTAAATAAAATCTGGCCATGCTCGAAGAGAAAATGAAACCCGGCAGCAGCGGGATCGTCACCCTGGACGAAAGCCGTCACGTCCATACTCTGGTCACCGAATTAGAATCCTTTCGCGGGCACGTCTTCCAGCAAAAAAATCACCGATAGCATCGTCTCGGAACTGGCGAAATAAATAGATCAGATTTCATAGGGATACATATAAAACGCCCCTGATGTTTCGTGTCAGGGGCGTTTTTGCTAACGACTAATTCTTCAATGCAATACAGAAAAAGCTGTTTTGAACTTTTTTTTGTATTGCCATTTCCGCGGTTTCCTGCGGGAATGGCTCACCCACATCCCCCACTACTTGGTGCCCGTTTCAACTCCAGCTTGATTTTGGGTACAAATTCTAAATGTTCGTAATGCTCAACTTCTGGATGCGCCGCCGGACAGCCTGAGCCGAGTGCTGCGGAAAAATCGTATCGTAGTTCATCATTGCTGGCGACTTTTACCTGGCCGCAGAACGCCCCTTCGAACTCAGTTGCAAAGGTGTCTAGCCAGTTATTGATGCCGCCCTCCAGAATATATACGTTGGGCACACTCTCCGCCACTAAAATTTTCCAGGTCTCGGTGGCTGCATCTTCATCGTTACTCATGACCACAAATACGGTGTTTGCCGGTTCAGCGATCAGACTGTCGATCATTTCAGTGATTTCTAGTGGTTCTACGTTCTGAGCATCTGCCAGGTGAAACAAGTTGTAATCGCGCTCCTCGCGCACATCCAGCATTACCAGGTTAATTTTGTGGTCGTGCATCGTGTGTAATAACTCGCCTGGGTGGATCTGATACATTCTGGCATCGAGTTCCAAGCTCTTTTCGGGTGCGATTTTCGTCCAGCGGTCTGCCGTGGTCGGTTGGCCGATTACCAAAACGACCATGGCAATCATGATCATAGCGCCAGCGCCATAATAACGCCATTTGGGAGCTTGCTTGGGGTCTTTGCCGCCGAAAATTTTCTCCAATTGCTCAGAACCCCAGAACATAAAGATTGCCATCAACACGACACCCAGAACCACCCAGCCTGTTGGAATCCCAAAAAGTTCTGGTAGCGTGAAACGTCCCATATACGATGAATTCCACCAGACCTGGAAAAATTCCACGGTTTCGCCGAAAGCAAAAATACCGAAGAGGGCACCTAATACGAAGAAAACACCATCTAATTTCAAGGTTGCCAGTGCCGTCAACGAGGTGCCGGGGCAAAAGCCACCGACGATAAAACCGACGCCCATAATCAACCCGCCAACGATTCCTGGCCACAGATAAGTTGGGGGAACCCAGATCAGGCGGAAGTCCAACCAGCCCAGCGCAGTCGCCCCAAATACCAACACCATGGCCACGATGATGCCCGTGAACATCACCTTGAGTACGGTCATATCTTTGAAGTAGAATTGGGCCGCCAGTTTGGGCGAGTGTGCAAATCCAGAACTCTCCAGTACGTAGCCAAAGCCAAAGCCAATGGCCAGGAAAATCAAGTAAGCCAGCGGCTTACCAAGTAGTGCAGTCAATGCAAGTGGGAAAGTAGCCATAATATTCTCCGTATGAGCTTAACCACGAAGGCACGAAGTAACCCGAAGAAAAACTTTGTGATCCTTTGTGTCTTTGTGGTTAAAGTCTAATTCCATAATCTCCGCACGAAATAGGCCAGAATATAAGCCCCTGCGAACACAGCCAGCATAAAGGCCCAACTGCCCACTGAGAGCACCGCACCCCCAGAGAGTGCCTGCCCCGAGGTGCAGCCCCGCGCCATCCGCGCACCATAACCCATAAAACCACCGCCGATAAAAGCCATTACCCAGCGGGTGCGCTTCGAGATATTCGGTCCTTTGTTGGTCTCTAATTTCACGCGGCCGTTCAGCCAGCCTGAAACGAAACCGCCCAAAATCGTGCCGACTGTCAGCATCACGATCCAACTGTCCAAAGGGTTCAGATCGCCGCCCGCCATTGTGATCAGGTACGAGGTGCGGTCCACGTGCCCAGGGGCGATCAGGTCTTGGAAGAACACCAGGATACGGTTTAGCCCGCCCGAGGCGCCCAGTCCATTGCCGGTAACGAAGAAAGCTGTAAACAGCACCAACCCCAGGAGGGCGCCCCCCAAATAAGGGTTGAGATACGCTTTGGTTTCGCGTTGGGCAAAGATTTTTTTGATCGAGAATTTTGGTTTTTGTGTTTCTGCCGAAGTTGTCATGGTTACTCCTCCTCAATGGGAGATTCGATCTGGCTTTGAGCCTGAGATTCGCCTTGGGGCTGGGTCTCGTTCTCAAGGGTTGCCAGACCCTCTTGAATTTCAGTTTGTGTTTCCCCTTCCGGGGTTTGCTTATCTGCTTCAGGCGTGTGCATTTCGATATCCTCCCAGCCGGTGATCATGGCTTCGATCCCGGTCAGCGGTTTGTGTCCGGTGGTGGTCAGATAAACGTGCAGCACGATGAAGGATGCAAACAGCCAGGCGATCAATGTGTGGAACGGCGACAGGAAAGGCAGTCCCCCCAATTTGTCGGCTACGTCCGGCCAGCGTTGCGCACCCCAAATCAAGATACCTGTGATCCCTTGCAGGGGCAGCAGTACGTTCAGGATGCCGAAGTAAGTTACTTGTTGGAGGGGGTTGAGCTTTTTGTCAGGGGTCTTCTCAAAAGGATGCTCACCATTCTTGAAAATCCCATCGATATAGAATTTGGCCTGTGTGATCATCTGATCGAAGAAACCATGGGGCTGGGGCAGGTACTGTTGAATTTCACCGCTCGCCAGATGGAAAAAGAGTGAAAAAGCCGCATTGAGGGCCAAGATTGCAGCCAGTACATTGTGGATTGTTACCACATAAGGGAAACTGAAGAGCCCAAAAGTATCGGGTTTATGGATGACTAGCCCGGTGAAGAGCAGCAGCACGATGGCAGCGGTTTGCAGCCAGTGCCACAAACGCTCGTAAACCGAGTACATATAAACCCGTTGGGTGGGCGCTCCGTGCTTGGGACGGCGCATTGCCGATACTACTCGGATGCCGCCGTGAATCGTGATCCCCGCCAGCACACCAAAGAAGGCTAACGAGCCGAGAATATCGATCCAACTAACGCTGTCATAGCCCAAAATATACAGCCCCGAGTTTTGTGGGAAAGGTTGGTAATAGAGTGTGCCGTCTTCGTTAGCGATGATCTCGCCGTTGAAGTTTACGTTGCTGTCTTTGACGAATTCTGGCATCACGCCACCGGGTGTATAGCTGGCGAGTTGGATTGGCTGCATCAGGCGGGATTCTTCACCGTGGCAGGCGCTGCATTCTTGCGCGGCCCATTCACCAGTTGCGACATTGTGCCCGATGCTGTAGGGTTGAACTTCACCCACAATGCGGGGATTTTCCAGCCCAAGGGCTTTTAATCGCCCGGCGATGAACGTTTCTTTTTCAGGAGTGTCGATGGCTAGTTCGGTTTCGTCGATGGCACCGTTACCGTTTTTATCAAATTGGGCTACGATATCAGGTTGATAGGCATTGCCTTCAAAGTAAACGGTTTCGAGATCAATGATGCGCACCGGCCGACCTGGTTCACCATGAACCCAGAACCAGGATGTGATCAGGTTATGCGGGAAGATCGATTCGCTGCCATCAACCTGTTCGCGGGGCAGCAGCACCGGTTCGTAGCCAGTAAGCAGGGCCTTGAGCGTGTCGGGGTCTTCGCCCTCAACGCCGCGGCAATCCGTGCGGGAACCACCATCCAGGGTTAGCACGGTCCAGTCTTGCTGCTGGTTGGCTGATGAGAATAATTGCGGAACGTGACAGGTCTCGCAGCTCAGCGTGTTGAAATGGCGGTCTTTGTAGGGCAGCCAGTTGTGGGTGGTTTGCGTATCGTGGCAATCAGCGCAGTCACGCATCGAGTTGTTGATTTCAGGTGCAAAGGTGTTTTGTGCACTATCGCCTCGAGCGAACTGGTGCAGTGGCTGGTATAGATATTCGCCAATTTCCAGGCGGCGGGGATCAAAAGTCAGGTGATCAGGCTTGGTCGCACCGGCTTCTTGGTAATAAAGGGGGTTATTGGTTGAATAGTGGCAGTCGGTGCATTTGAGCAGCCGTTCGGCATGTACGTCCCAGGAACGGGTCAAATCTTCTTTATTCGCCAGATTCATCCCGCTGACTGAGAGACGCTGCGGCGAAATAATCTGCCCGGTGGTAATCGTGCTCCAACGTTCTGGCGTGCAGCCATAAGTGATCAAGGGATCTTCAACATCATCGTGTACCAGACCGTGGCACAAGCCGCAGTTGTCGTTCGTCGGGTCTTGGATTTGCACGAATTCGGCCAGCAGTTCGCCGTCCTCGTCAAAGGCCGCAGGGTTCCATTGGAATTCGCCCATTGAACCGGAAACGATCTCAGTCCCGGCCAGAGTTGCGGTGTTCGCCCACTTGAAATTCCCCGCGTGGATAACCTCAGAGCGGGCTTCATTATTCGGGTTGGGGGTATGACAAAGGAAACAGTTCATCTCTATCACCCCTGATTCTGCCCAATCCCAGGGGATCAGCTCCCCTGTTTGGGGGTCTAGGATGCTCGTTTCGGGATCCCCAGAATTGGCGGCCAACTCCCTGAGCGGAATCCCTTCCCGGCTGGTGGTTGCCGGACCCCCGCCTACATGGCGGGTTCCTAGTGTTTGCAGCCAGCCTGGAGTACCCATATCCAGCAATTCATTTCTCGAAGGAGAAAGAACCTGGTAACTGATTGGATTCCATCTACCGAAAAGACCCGGGCTCGTATCCCACTGACGTTCGCTGTCAGTTTGACCGGGTTTCGTGAAATCACTCAAACCAGCGTCCGCATGGTAGCTGTGCTCCACGATAAACTCGGTATCGTGGCACGCGCCACAAGTGTTCATCGTCGAAACTGGATTGCCCGTTTCAAGCACGTTTTCGCCACCTTCATCCAACAATGGAAATGTGGGGTGCAGCGGTGATGTCGATTGCTCAACAGGTTTCTCGACCTGCATGGCAAAAGCCGTGCTGCCGAACCAGGCGGCTCCTGCCAGAACGAATAGTAGCCCGGCAATGATGATTCTCAGTGTGTGTTTTTGTGTCATTTGCGTTCTCATATGTGGACGGGAGACTGAGGACAGATGACGGGATTGCCAGCCTTCCATCCCTCGTTACCGGTTTATTTATTCGTGCGGAAACGTCCGCCCCAATCGACGGGGTCACCGTAATAGCCCAGGGCTTCCCAGTCCATCCGGCCTTCGGGGCCGTGGCAATAGTTGCAAGTGAGAGCTTTTTCAGCAGGTGTAACCAAATGTGTGGAAGGCCAATACATCCAGGTTTCGGCAAAGTCATATTCGCCGCTGAAATCCAACCCGACTTCTTGGGAACCGAGTTCCAGGGCAGACGGCCAATCGAAGGTGGTCCAGAAGCCATCTTCGCGGGCGGTCAGGGGCTGCAAGAGATAATTATGAACCTTGTCGTAAGGTTGCATCGCCACATGAACCTTGAAGGGAAAAATCTTGGCATCAGGATCATCGATATCACCAGCGGGCAGATTGATCATCGTGGGCTGGGCCGGATCAATTTTGTCACCCAGTAGATAGCGGTATGCCATATCGCCGTTGAACCACTCATAGGTGGGCACGAAATTGCTCTCGTAAACGAAGGAGCCTTTGATCTTCAGGTAGGTGAGGTGATCTTCGGGCTGGTCCTGCCCGGCGGTAGACCAATCCCAGAATACTTTCGTGGGGTCTTTGACACCGATGCTGGGGATATGGCAGGTCTGGCAGGCGACGGATTTCAGATGCACGTTGATGCGGTCATCCTCGTGGAGCTGGTTGGAGTGACAATCGGTACAGGCCACCTGCTCTTCCGGGTTGATGGTGTAATTATCAGCCAGCATGCGTCCCTGAATTTGGTGATCGTCGGTTTGATGGCAGTCGGTGCAGAGAAAATCCATGCTACCCATGTGGACATCCAGGTTGCTGTCAGGGTTGTAAAGATGTTCGTCCAAATCGCCATGCTTGACGCCGTTACCACCGCCGCCATCAAAATGGCAGGCCCCGCAATTGTCACGGGTGGGGTTGCGCGCACTTTGAGCGGCAGCTAGCAGGTCAACACCTTCCGTAGGATAGCCGTATTCGCCTTTGCTGTATAAGTTCATATCCGCGTGACAAGCCAGACAATCTACATTTTCGGAATTCTCAAAATCGAAATTTTCATCTTCCCAGCCGTACCCGATATGGCAGCTCATGCACTTTTGCTCGTTCCCCTGGGTGCCGATGCAAAAATTGTTGATCTGGTTTCTCTTGCCGATGGTGACCGGTTCATCTCGCCAGGGAACATCATAGGGTTCACTTTCCCAGGTCCAGTGGGTGGTTTGCATCACCTCGAAAGCCGCGTCCTCGTGGCATGCCATGCAGGCTTTTGTGACATCAGCACCGCTTTCCAGCGGACCCTTGATGATGTCTGTGTGATCTGTGTGAGGTTTGTGAACGGGTACACTGGCCCAGGGATCGTCATGGGCTTGTGCGCCTTTGGGCAGGAAGATCACGATGGGAATAATGATAATTGCCAGGGTGACGAGTATCCCTATCACCCAAATGTATCTAAAATTTTTCATAGGGTTTTTTTACTCCACTAAACTTGCCCGGTAGGTCAGGCGGTCTCGGAGGATATCGCGCAACGTGTCAAGGGCTTCGATTAAACGAATATCGGTCAGGTGATATTCCACGGAGGCACCCTGACGAACGGGATTGACCAAACCGCGGTCACGTAGAATTTTTAAGTGGCGGGAGGCCGCGGGCTGGCTGATGCCGACATATTCGGCCAATTCACTGACATTGCGCGATTCTTCCGAGATCGCATATAACAACAAAATCCGCCGAGGATCTGCCATTGCAGAGCAGATTTCGGCGTGAAGTTGGGTGACTTCTTGAACCAAGCTGGGTGCATCCATCTCTAAATTCCTGTTTTGAAAGTATTCGCATACCCGAATACTTTGATATCTGAAATGATAGCACTTAGAAAAAAAATTAGTTAGTGAACCTTGTCACATAAGGTTGTGCAGAATGTCACATTCTAAAGGTATGTTATCCCTGAAATCTAAAAAATTTGAGTGATTTTAGGGATTTTAGGGGTGAAACGTAAATTTCATGGTACAGATTATCAATAAACTGTGTATAATTAGGGCTAGGTTTGTCGTATTTATAAATTCGTATATCCGGAGGTCTAAAGTGTGTGCATTTGATAAGGAAGCGGTTTCCGTGGATGTCGGTGGTCGTTTACGTGAGTTGCGGCAAGAACGTAAGATGTCGATGCGGGCCTTAGCGCGTGCAAGTGGTTTGTCTGCCAATGCTTTGAGTATGATTGAGCGCGGTCGAACTTCTCCCTCGGTGAGTACGCTTTATAAATTGGCAACTGCGATGGAGATCCCTATCACAGCTTTCTTCCGTGAAGATCCTCCCCAGCAAGATATTGTCTATCGAAAAGCAGAAGAGCGTACTAGGGTGCCATTTATGCGCGGCTTATGGGAAGGTCTCGGTGGCGAAGCCTTTGTGGGTCGTGTGGAGCCATTTATGTTAACCTTAGAGAGTGGCGCGAGCAGTGGTCCATTTGGGATTGTCCATACTGGGCACGAGTTTGTGCTTTGTTTGCGGGGGCAGCTTGAGTATCAAGTTGAGAATAATCGCTTTTTGCTTGAGCCTGGAGATAGTTTAATCTTCGCTGCTCAATTGACACATCGCTGGCGAAACCCGGGAAAAACTGTGACCAATGCGATATTTGTTTTAGCTGGTTTTGAGCATGATGAACGCCCCAGTGAGTTTCATATCTCATCAGGGATCCAGGGAGCTGAAAATGTCAGCAATGAGGAAGGATCAGAACTCCTAAAAAAAATTTTAAGACGTTAAAAAAGCCGGTTCCAATTTGTTGGAACCGGCTTTTAATTAATATTTTGGATAGGCTTAAATAAAAACGATTTGAGCACCTTCGGTCATATCCATGAAATCACCAGCGGTGACAATGGCCTGAACGCCATCAACGAAATCATCCATACTCTGACCGAACATATCAACGGACATCTTGCAAGCAAACAAGTTGGCTCCACCATCTACGAGCATTTCAAGATACTCGCCAACAGGGGGAGCACCGACTTCTTCAATTTTCTTCTTCATAAACCAGGATGTGAAAGCCGTCATTCCTGGGATGATGCTCATCCAATTTGGAATCCCCAAATTCCCAGTCGGTAAACCCATCATGCTCATCTTCATGCTTGTTTTTGTGATGGGGGATAGCTCTAAATGGGGTTGTCGTTTCTTGTTGATGATGTCCATACCCCAAAAAGTGAAGAAGATTGTGACATCAATTCCGTTTCCCAGAGCGGCCCAGCCCATTACAAGGGCAGGGTAAGCCATATCCAGGTCCCCTTTGGAGCAAATAAAAGCAATGTGGCGGTTATCTTCAGACATTTTATTTTCCTTTGGTAATCAATATAATCTTTCTCAGGCAGAGCCACATAGATCACTAACATTCTTTTGGGTTTACCATTGCGCCTTTGCGCCTCTGCGTGATGACCAGTTAGACGCAGCCTTCTGGCTTGCCCAAACCAGAAATTTTTGCAACTTTCTTGGCTGGTCCCTTTGGGAAGAGCTTGAAAAGATCCTTGGTGGGTACCCCGGCGCCTTTTGTAATCTGGCGAAGAGTAGGTGCAGCGCCGCTGCTCTCTTGGTTTGCACGCGAGAATTCTATGATTTTCCAGTGGGCATCGGTTAATTCGCCAATTCCTTCACCTTCAGCGATTTCAACAGCAATTTCTTTATTCCAATCCGAAGGATTCACCATAAATCCTTCTTCATTTCGTTCCACGTTATCTATAGCGGACATTTGTTACTCCTTAATTAATTTGTATTTGATTTTTTTGGTTGCTCATCTAAAACTTGGAGCAAATTAATCATCCGAGCCATGCCACGGCGAGTTTTTGGATTGGAAAGCTCGCGAAAAAGAGATAGCATGGATGGTGTTTTTTCTTCGGGGGGAACTTCTTGAATTGCACCAATAGCATTGTTTGCCATGGCCATAATTTCTGGTTGAGTCATATTGCGGACGGTTGTCAAGATCGTGACAACATTATCACCCAAAGCTTTGACATCGTCTTCTGAGAATTCAGTAACGATACGTTCCATGATACCCCAACCTTCACGGGCAAAAGCAAAATATCCAGCCCGTTCCATTTCATCTAGTTGTTCTACCGTTGTTGAGAACACTTGTTTACCCAACAATTCAACTTCATCCGTAATTCCCATCAGGGCTTCAAAACGGTCAAACATTGAGAGAATCAAAGGTACATTTCGTAACACCCGTTTGAGCAGATAGATCAAGTCTTCGATTTCAAATTCAGGATCAATTTCTGCCAACTCGTCGATGGTCAGTTTGATCATATGATTTGCAATGGGAATCATATCCTCTTTGAGTTCGTCGAATTCCTGCTGACGCCGTTGTTGAATTTCGGCCTGTTCCGCAAGAAATGCGACTTGAGTGGTTAAGGTATCTATTTTTTGATGGAGGAGAGCTACATCATTATCCATAGTCCGCTCCTAGGCCCACTTGCCAGCCATGCTCATCTGGGATTCAAAAGGCATTTCGCCACCTTTTAGCAGAATATTCCAGTAAATCCAACGAAAGGCCATCTTTCCCCAGTGGTTGGCTGCGGTTTCTTGCAGCAGCGAGAAGGGACCAATACCGGGAAGAGGAAACTTTCCGGGTAAGGGTTCAACATCGTAGTTGAAGTCGATCAAAATTCCTTTCTCGAAACCTGATTCGATATAGCAGTTAGCGTGACCATCGAATTTTGGCAGGGGATCAAGACCTTCCATATGCCGGAGCATGTTTTCAACTAAAATATCTAACATAAAGTGGGCCACAGATCCAGCTTTGGAAGTGGGAGCATTTCCAGCATCTCCGATTACCCAAATATTTTCCCATTTATTGGATTGCAATGTGTGTTTATCGATGGGGATGAAGTTAAGCTCATCTCCCATATTAGACTTTTCGATAACCTCTGAGCCCATATTGGTAGGTACGGTTATCAGGAGATCATAATCAATTTCGGTTTCATCCCAGGAAGCAATTTTATTGGCGCTCGAATCAACTGAACCGATATTGAAATCAGCGACTAAATTGATGCCTTTGCGGTCCAGCATATCTCCTAGAATAGCGGACGCACGTGGTTTGGTGAAAGCTCCCGGTAATGAGGTGGCGTACACAATTTCCACTTTGTCACGCATGCCTCGTTCGGTAAAGTACCAGTCTGCCAGAAAGAGGAACTCTAGCGGGGCAACAGGACATTTGATGGGCATCTCTGTTACGTTGAGTACCAACCGCCCACCCTTCCAAAATTTCAAGAAGCGACTCAAGGCGACTGCACCTTCAACGGTATAGAAATCGAAGATATTCTCTCGCCAGCCGCCGCCATCCAACATCCCTTCGGTTTCTTCAGGATGGATCTGGCATCCGGTTGACACAACTAGGTAATCGTAGTTGATTACTTTGCCTTCTTTGACTAGTTTTACGCGGTTTTGATCAGGTTCGATCACCTCGATATCGGAAATAATGAACTCGACATTCGGGGGGATAAAATCACGTTTTCGTTTGGTCACATCAGCTTGATTGTAAATGCCAAAGGGAATGAACAAAAATCCAGGTTGATAATAGTGACTTTCAAATTGATCCACAATAATGATCTTCCATTCTTGGGGATCAAGTTCGTGCGCCATTTTGTTGGCTACCATTGTGCCGCCGGTGCCAGCGCCAAGGATGAGAAATGTTTTCATAAATTGCTCCAAGTGGTTAGGTTATATATTATTGTTTACAGATCGAGCTAATTTACCCTGGCTTTCAAGGGAACTAGCTAACATTGCTCGCAGAAGGTCTAATGCCTGGATGATACGGTCATCGGCGAGGGAGTAGTAAACCGATTGTCCCTCCCGTTGGGCAGTGACCATACCTCGATCCCGTAAGATTTTTAGGTGCCGCGAAACTGTTGATTGCGGGAGCTCAATTGCTTGGGCTAGGTCGCTTACGTTATAAGCATTATCGGATAAGGTATACAGGATAAAAATCCTGTTGGGGTCAGCCAACCCATTGCAAACCTGGGCATGAAGCCGGTCGATTTCTGCTCGAAGATTTGTGTCCATAAGATAAATCCTGTTTTCTGCTTTTCCGTCAATTTGCTTTCTAATGTATTCGCCTATTTACATATATACGCAAATATATCAGGTTGAAAAATTTTTCCCTAGTGCAAAACGTCACAGATGAAATATGATATATGTAATAAGACAATAACAGTACAATATACATTGTGACAGTTGGTGAGTTCGCAAGCCTTAAAACCTTCTCCACGCTTTTTGATTTGCGTGCTATAATTCGGCAATCTTGGTGAAACTATGAATTACTTAATCTGCGTTCTGGACTTGAGTTCTAATAATTCCAACGATAACGATAATAATAATTGCTATCGGGCGGTCCGGCGCAGGTTGCCAGTTCGTTGAACTTAGCACATGCCAGTTGATCGCCCGACGCAAAAGCGAAGGGCGATTTATTTTTATAAGGTATTATTGATATTTGGAGGTTTGAGATGTACAAAACACATACTTGCGGAGAACTCCGCGCTGCCCATGCAGGGCAAATTGTAACCCTTGCGGGTTGGGTTCACCGCCGCCGTGATCATGGCGGTGTAACCTTTATTGATCTGCGCGACCGATTCGGATTTGTTCAAATCGTTGCGAATCCAGAAACTTCGCCAGATGCACATCAAGCATTGGTTCCAGCACGGTCAGAGTGGGTGATTCAAATTGAAGGGGAAGTCCGTATCCGCCCGGCTGGAATGATTAACCCCAATGTAGATACTGGCGAGATTGAAATTGCGGTTCAAAGCGTGAATATTTTAACGAATCCAAAACTCCGCCAATTTATATCAACAAAGATGAAGAGGCTGATGAGCAAACCCGTTTAAAATATCGTTATTTGGACATCCGCCGGGAGCGAATGCGTGGGAATTTAGTGCTGCGGCATAAAACGATCAAATTCATTCGAGATTACTTGGATCGCCGCGATTTTCTAGAGATTGAAACGCCAATTTTGTTTAAGACCACTCCAGAAGGGGCGCGAGATTATCTTGTGCCTTCGCGGGTTCATCCTGGTGAATTTTATGCTCTACCACAATCTCCCCAACAACTAAAGCAGTTGCTCATGGTAGGTGGTATTGAGCGCTATTTTCAGATTGCACGCTGTTTTCGGGATGAAGACCAACGAGGCGACCGCCAGCCTGAATTTACCCAACTGGATGTTGAAATGTCTTTCGTTGAAAGGGAGGATGTCATCAGTTTGGCAGAAGATTTATTTACTAAATTGGTTGCTGAGATCACACCGGAAAAGAAATTGTTCAAATCTCCCTGGCCCCGATTTTCTTATGATGAAGTTCTGGCTCGTTTCGGGAAAGACAATCCAGATATCCGCTTTGGGATGGAGTTGCAGGATCTCACGGATTTTGCTAAGGATTGCGGTTTTAAGGTTTTCGAAAATGTTGCTGCCTCCGGGGGGCATGTGCGAGGAATCTGTGTCCAAGGTTTAGGTGATTACAGCCGCAAACAATTGGAGGAGTTGACAGATTTTGTCAAAAAGTTCGGTGCGAAGGGCTTAGCCTATTTGGCTTTAACAACTGATGGCCAGCAGCGGTCTTCCTTTGTAAAATTTCTCAAACCCGAATCAGTTCTAAGCATCATTGAGCATTTTGATGCCAAACCTGGAGACCTGATTTTAATCGTAGCAGCTGAGCCCACAACAGTTTTTGAGAGCTTAGGACGTCTGCGTGAGCACTTGGCAGATATTTTAGAATTGAGAGATCCCAATACCCTGGCTTTCTGTTGGGTGCTTGATTTCCCGTTTGTCATGTGGAACAAAGATGAACAACGTTGGGATCCAAGCCATCATCTCTTCACTGCCCCAGTGCCGAATGACATCCCGTTATTGGATACTAATCCCGGTGAGGCGCGCGGCCAGCAGTATGATATGGTCCTGAATGGATATGAGGTCGGGGGTGGGTCTATCCGTATTCATAACGCTGAATTACAAGAAAAAGTGTTTTCGATCATTGGTCTTGACCCAGAAGTAGCGGTGGAGCGTTTCGGACATATACTCGAAGCTTTTAGCTATGGGACACCTCCACATGGTGGCATTGCTCCGGGCATCGATCGCATCTGTATGCTACTTGCTGGTGAACCAAATATCCGTGAAGTTATCGCTTTCCCCAAAAATCAAAGCGCTCGCGATGTAATGGCGGAGGCACCATCTCCAGTTGAAGCGGTACAATTAAAAGACTTACATATCCATTTGGATCTTGATTAGGAGGATCCCGTGACTAAAATTATCCGCGTAGAGGCAATATCTGCCTATGATGGTCAAGAAATTCAAATCCAAGGTTGGGTTTATAACCGCACACGAAAAGGTAAATTAGTATTTTTGCTCATCCGTGATGGCTCAGGATTTGTCCAATGTGTTGCTTTCAAACCTGATTTGGACCCTGATCTCTTCGAGCAAATCGTGCGGCTAACCCAAGAATTTGCGGTTATTATCACAGGTATCGTGAGGGCTGATAAGCGCTCTCCGGGAATACCTGGCGGTTTTGAAATTGGCATTACCAATCTTAAGATTGTACAAATCGCTGCTGATGATTATCCAATGGGTCTTAAGGAACATGGAGTCGATTTTGCCTTAGATCACCGCCATTTGTGGATTCGCATGCAAAGCCAATGGGCTATTCTGCGAGTGAGATCAACCATTATTCACGCGATCCATGAATGGCTGGGTGATCATGGATTCATCCATATGGATACACCAATTCTGACACCAGCGGCCTGCGAGGGAACAACAACACTCTTTGAGACACCGTACTTTGATGAGGGTGTAGCATACTTAGCCCAAAGTGGGCAGCTTTACAACGAGGCAAATATCTATGCCTTTGGGCGCACTTATTGCTTTGGACCCACGTTCCGGGCTGAGAAATCCAAGACGCGCCGTCATCTGACTGAGTTTTGGATGGTCGAGCCAGAAGCTGCCTTTTGTGATCTTGATCAATTAATGGAGATCGAGGAAAAATTTGTCAGCCATCTCGTCAAGCGAGTTTTGCAAGAAAATCTGGCAGAGTTGAATTTCTTAGAACGTGATATTTCTGTGCTTGAAAAAATCAAAGCACCTTTTCCGCGGATTTCATATGATGAGGCAGCTGACATTTTGCAAGAAATTTACATGCAAACTGAAGACCCCGAAGAAAAAGAATTGATCAAATTTGAGTGGGGTATGGATTTTGGTGCCCCCCATGAAACCGCCCTGACTGAACGATTTGATAAGCCAGTTTTTGTGTATGGTTATCCCACACAAGTCAAGGCTTTCTATATGGAACCCTGGCCAGGACGCCCCGAAGTGTGCAAAAGTGTGGATCTATTAGCCCCGGAAGGCTATGGAGAGATCATTGGCGGCAGCGAGCGTATCTCTGACCCAGATTTGCTCCTAAATAATATTCGCCACCATGATTTGCCGGAGGAAGCTTTTCAATGGTATTTGGATTTACGTCGTTATGGGAGCGTACCTCACAGTGGATTTGGTTTAGGGATTGAAAGAACAGTGACTTGGATTTGTGGCATACACCACATCCGAGAGACGATCTCTTTCCCGCGCACAATCAAACGAGTTTATCCTTAAAAAGTACCGCGCGCATCTACTCACCGAATTGCTTTTATGGTATAAGAAGTGTACCCTGCTGTGCTCGTGCTTTGGCATCTGCGTTCTGAGCCAACACCCACTTATAGGGTTCCAATCTTACGGCGGTGACGCGATAGGCCTCGGCCAAGGCGGATCCCTCGAGGCGGAGCCCCTCCTGCGAAGGCAGGTTCAGAACATCGCCGATCACGGCATGGTGGGGTACTTTCTTTATTCTGAAACAAAAAAGACGACCTAAGAGTTCGTCTTTTTTGTTAAGAAAGAAGTAATTCTACGGAAAGAGCCTTCTAGTTTTTACTTCTGCAACAGCATCATCGCGGTAGCGATAAAGCCGAGCAGGTCGGCCAATATCTGTGCGCTTATGAGGAGTTGCTTCAATTATGTTGGCATCTAAAATCCTGCGCCTAAAATTACGCTTATCGAGGGACTCGCCCAGAATTATTTCGTAGATTTGTTGTAATTGCGTCAGGGTAAAAGTTTCTGGTAAAAGTTGAAATCCCACCGCGGTGTACTCTAACTTATACCGTAAACGGCGCAAAGCATCGTAGATAATTTCATCGTGGTCAAACGCAAGTTTAGGAAGATGCTCCAGGGTATGCCATCTAGTGCAGGCAGCATCGCTGCCACCGTTTTTATTGATGGGTTCATTAGATGGAATGAGCGCAAAATAGGCAACTGAAATTACTCGACCTCTTGGATCTCGATCTGGAGCTCCATAAGTGTAGAGCTGCTCCAGATAAGCACCACTCAGCCCAGTCTCTTCTTCCAATTCGCGTTCTGCAGCAGTCTCAAGATTCTCATCTATTCCCACAAAACCTCCAGGCAATGCCCACATACCGGAAAAAGGTGCTCCAACACGTTCAATTATTAATACTGAAAGTTTTCCGGTTTGAACGCTAAAAGCAACAATATCGACTGTGAGCGCCGGGCGAGGATATTCGTAGGTATACATCCTTACTTTGGTTGTTCCTTCCATTTTCCAAATAAGGTGTAGCTTGCCGCAACTGTCATACCGAGGAGAACCATAAAATCTTGAAAAAAGTATCTAAAATCAGAGGTACCTAAAAAAATATATTGAGATATCAGCCTGCTCAGATGAACAAAGATTATTACGAAAATAAAGGAAACAAAGACCAATACATCCTGTTTATTTGGAATGCTGGCATAATAACGAACACACGCAAAGCCAAGGGCCAAAATCAATATGTATTGTATATATTCTGGATCAAAAGCGTAATCTGTTTCTGACAGTTTGCAGATTATGACCCAATAAATTGCACTGAAATCCTCCAAAAATATAAATTGAATAAACTCTCAAAATTTGTGTGATATTTGAAATTTCCCCTGATTTTTCAAATACACGCACACTTCCTTTTGCAAAAGCGAGGTTGAACACGTATGCCATAAATAATAAAATGATTGCGATCCACAATTCATTTTTGCTTGCCCCAATAGAGTCAGTCCATAACTCAAAAATGAGTTTGCCGGTGCTAACGAACAAGAAGACCAACAAAAACCCATTTGTGAGGAGGATGAAAATATCTTCAAACCGCCACTTGGTTGTATGGAAGCCAGATGAAGAAAACTGTGGATTCAACTTTTTGCTGCTGATCATATTGCTTAGATCCCGATTCCCTTGCCGCTTTGTTTGGATAATACAGGGCTATGTTTTTGGAAGGGTTCCCCTAACCGTAACCTCTCAACCTTGCATCGAAGGGGAATTTTTAGAGTAGTCCACAAGTCCTACAAGATATTATAGATAGAGTAAGGTTTATGTCAAGTTATCTTGTCTGTGGTTCGGAAGTAAGATCGGTATGCCGCAGTTTCTGCTAAAATCGAATCAAGTTCCAGCGCGATGTCTAAAACTGCTAGATTTTTTCTTCCTTTTGACGCCTTTAAATAAATATCCATCTCCTCTTGCTTGAGAATTTGCACATAGCCTTTTGCTTCCATCCAAAGCAATCCCAGTTTGATGGTCTCCAGCGGCTGGGCAGTTGCACCTGCAAAAGTGTCTAAATTTCCTACCCCATCATTTGCGTTCAGTGCATACTTAACCAGCCCGGCAAGTCTGCCTAGAAAAGTTTGGGCATCATCCATTTCAGGGTCAATCGCAAACACAAAAATAGTTTCTGGTTGTACTTGATTTAATACAAAACGCCATTCCCTTGCCCCAGGAGGTGTTGTCCAAATCACTAAATGACCACCTGATTTAAGTTCATTTCGATCAAGTCCCACGACCTTTGATTTTGTTACACCTTCTGCCCAAATCTGAACATCATACTCTGTTTGGATAGATTTAAGCGTTGCCAGTGGATTGATTTCATTTCGAAGATCTACGACCTTCAAAGTGCGAATTTCATCCCCTGCCCCTAAGGGTGGTCCAGCTATATAACGGAAGTCTACCCATTGGATTTGAAGTTGGCGCTTACCTTGGTAAGTACTGGCTTGAATGGTGAAAGCTAAATCAAAGGGCGTGTCTTTTTCTGGCAAAGGAAACCCGGCCCCATTCCACCAAAGCACATTCTGATGATAGCCAGCTTCATCGGTGACCACCAGGCGTAGGTGCTCTTTCGTTCTGCCGATGAGTGTGTGACTCACTAAGCTTAAATTTTGAGCAGCCAAAGTCAAGGGAGGATTACCAGCTCCAAATGGTGCCAACCTTGAAAGATCATCTATGAGGTCTAAAGAGATTTCTGAGAGTGGTAAATACGCATCGATTTGGATGGTTGGCTCAGGTGCCACTTCACCAATTTGGTTTTGCACCGACCTTCCAAAACCATGCCGAAATTGGGAAATATCGCTTTCAAGCAGTGATAATCCCGCGGCCCCCGGATGTCCCCCAAATCCAATCAAGAAATCCTTTTGGGTTGCGATAGCCTCTGTAATGTGCACACCTTCAATGGACCGAGCTGATCCTCGGGCAATGCCGTCTTCCCCAATTGAGAGTAAAACTGTGGGTTTCCCAACGATTTCGACCAACCGACTGGCAACGATTCCAATCACACCTGTATGCCAACCAGGATGTGCCAATACTAAACCCGCATACTTTGATAGCGCGGGATCTTGTTCGATTTGTGCCAAAGCTGCCTGAGTAATTTGTTCTGTGAGTAGTTTGCGGTGTTCGTTGAGGCCTTCTAATTGAGTGGCGATTACCTGAGTGCGGCTGGGGTCATCTGTAGTTAGAAACTCGAGGATGAGTTTGGCATTGGACAGGCGTCCTAAGGCATTCAACCTGGGACCGATGCCAAAGCCAATGGTAGATTCATCCAGTTGACCAGGAATGATTTTGGCAAGTTCCATCAAGGTTTGCAAACCGAGCCGCTGGGTATTTCGTAAATTGTGCAACCCACATTGGAGTAGATACCTCGTATCACCACGCTGTTCGGCTACGTCGGCAACGATGCCCAAAGCTACGAGATCAAGAAATTTTTCAGGTGCCAGTTTTCGGCTTTCGAATAACGCTTCCACCAATTTGAAGGCTACCCCCACACCGGGAAGGGTTGCCAGGGGATGTTCGCTAGGGAGCAGTTTTGGATCGATGATCGCATATGCAGAAGGAAGTATTTCTGGGATGTCGTGATGGTCGGTTATAACGACATCGAGTCCTTGTTCATTGGCAAATTTTACGGCTTCGTTTTCAGCAATTCCTGTGTCACAGGTGAGTAGTAATCTAATTTCAGGGTTTTCATAGAGTAGCCTTTCTAGTACATCGACCCGGATACCATGGCCCTCGAATTCCCGAACTGGAATGTGAAATTCTATCCTGGCTCCCAGTTCTTCTAACGCTTCAACCAGTAGCGTTGTGGAGGTTTGTCCATCTACATCAAAATCTCCCCATACCAAGATGGTTTCTCCAGCGTCAATCGCTTGATTGATGCGCGTAGCCGCTTTGTTGATATCTGGCAATTCCTTTGCTGGGGTGGGTGAATAATGATCGGGCTTCAGAAATGCCCGTGCTTGGTCAGGATCATTAATTCCTCGCCGAACTAATGTTTCGGCTATTAATGGGTGTCCTCCAATCTCCGCACGCAAATTTTCGGGAACAATAATTTCATCAGGGTCTTTCCAGTTTTTATTCATTCTTAGTCAAGTGTTAGGGAACTAGAATTCAATCTCGCCAATCTGATCGAAATCGAGATCAAAATTTAATAGTTCTTGGGAATCATCATCATCCAGTTCACTAAGCGGGCTGGCTGCCACACCGCGATTGCATAGCGAGCGGTAAACACAAAAACGACAGCGCTTCTCGTTCTGTGTGAGTGGTGCGGGAGATTCATCTAAACTTTTGATCTCCTCAATCAGATCGGTAATGAATTTCTGATCTTGGTTAAACTGGTTTTGATTATAATGAAATTTAATTGGTGCAGCAGGAAAGTTGGCGAACCAGTAAACCATTTCTACTTGGGAAGGATCGATAGTTATTCCCTTATTCAAATATGCTCCGGCGTTTACCAGTAAAAATGGATACACTCGCGTTTGTAATTTTTCGGTAATCCATTCCCGTTTAGGTTGTTTGCGAGCAGTCTTCCAGTCGTAAAGGGTGAATTTGGCATCCGTAATCATCAGGAGATCATATTTTCCAACCAGACGAAAATCTTCAATTGGAGACGATAATGAAAGTTCGGGGAAATATTCATCATTATCGAGGTTTACTAAGTTGCCCACCTCACTAATGAAATTCTCCCACCAACCAGCAAGATTTTGATCTCGCTCCCCAAGGGTAGAAAGTTTCTTTTTATCGACACCTAAAAAATACTGCTGTACCAGTCGATGGAAGGCAGCCCCTTGTCGGAGATAAATCTCATTATCCGAGACGGGCTCCGCTTCAACCGCGGGCCAGGCTAACTGCTCGATATACTTTAATTGAAAACGGCGCGGGCAATCCACAAAATCTTGCAAAGAACTCTGGCTGAATTGAAAATTTGTTGGTAAAGCCATTTTACATTCCTTATGTTTTAACAAGCGGAGATAGTCGCGCTAACTCTGCGCGCAAATTGATAATTATTTGGGTGTTACCGCCTTCATCTCCGAGATTGCTGCGTTGGTGTTTTTTATGGGCTAACTCTGCGCACGTATGGTAGAAACGGCCTGTATCTTGGAAACGTCCATTGAACAACGCTGAAGTTCGTGCTCCAGCCTGTGCCCATGCAGAGCAGGCAATATTGTATTGTTTTGGGCTAATCACGCCAAAAGTAACTTCTTCACGCAGTTGAATTCGCAAGCGCTGCTGGACGCGATTAATCGCCCAAAGGATGGTTAGAAACATAAAGAGCCAGCCGCTCCAATCGAACAACAGGCCAATGGCCAGACCCCCAATACCTGAAAGTATAGCTGCCAAGGTGTTGTGCATTGAGTGGACGATAATTGCTGCGGCTAAACCGATCGCTGGGACCATCAGCTTTACCCCCCAATTACGGTTCAAGCGAGCTGTGGCAAAACCAATCCCAATAAAAGCCGTATAAAAAGGGTGCTGCCAGCCCACCAAGATTACGCGTACAAAAACCAAAAATAGCAATCCCATCCAGCCATCGTTTAGATATCCATAATTGTAGATATAGTAAGTGTTTTCAGTGGCAGCAAACCCTAAAGCCACAATACCGGCATAAACGATACCATCGAGGATCGAATCGAACTCACTGCGGAAGATTAAAAAGACCAGCAGAACTGCAAGCCCTTTGAGGGTCTCTTCGACAGGCGGGGCTACCAACGAAGCGGTAGCAAATTCAGTGACAGCCTCTGAGCCAGTGACAAAATAAACGCCTAACCCTAAAACAGTATTGACCACATAAGCTACGCCCGCGGCCACCACCGCTCCCCAAATAAAAACAGCCCCTAATAAAAACTTGGGTTCTTTTTCGTAGCGGTCCAGCCAGTAAACGAACCAGGCAAACCCCAACATGGGAATGAAGCCAAAAAAAACAGATGCTAAAAAGCCCATTCATACCTCACGGGTCTGATGGGCTTGAGTGTAGCATAAATCGAGGTTATCAGCAATCAGGGTTTGAGATTAAGCGCCTTACGGTGAACACGTGCAGAAAAAGGATCAATCCCGAGGGACAGTAGAGCTTCTTCAGGCCGACCGGTAGCTCCGTTTCGAGCCGCCAGCCTCATTTCCAATCCGGGATTTCCTTCAGGAGTTATTTCAACCTTTAAATCCTCGATCAAGGGGCGTAAATCGTAAGGCTTATTGCGCCGTTTGCGCGGCAAGCTTTCTGCAGCCAGGGTATCGGACACACGCTGATCCAAATCGGGAACGGGGTCCAGCAGCACCACCGCGTAATCTGCAGAATCTACCAGATTGGGGATTTTTGGCGTTTTGAGATCAATCTCCGCGACGGACAGAATCTCGATCCCGGGAGGAGCGGCTTCGTGAAGGCGAGATTCTAACTCAGTCAGCGAGGGGGCGCTGTCCAGCCAAAATTCAGCCATCTCGCAGTCGCTCGTGAAACCCAGGGGCAGCGCCGCGGCCAAATTGAGCTTTGGTCTTTTATTGAACCCCTGACTATAGGTTAACGGCAGCCGCGCCCGGCGCAATGTGCGCTCCCAGGTGCGGTGTAAATCCAAATGACTGGTGTAGCGCATATGGTTGGTTTTAGCAAAGGTTACTCGAATTCGCATAATTGTTGTGTCTCTTCACGAAGTTTCCGCCGGTTGAGTGTCCAGCGGGTTTCGATACCTACCTGTGGTTATACTCAACCAGCGCCGGACATATCGAAACCAAGGATTCTTTGGTCTGCCCGCCTTATTTACTCGCCACCGGTAGCTCAATTGCCTCTTTCTGAACCTGCACGCGGCGCTTGCTGACCTCCGGACATTTCCAGCCCTCACCGGGGTGCTCGCGGCGCAGCTCTTTGAAAGTGGGTAAAATACCGCAGGCGAAACACTGCTCGCGGCAGTCGATGCGGGTTTTACCGCTCAAAGACCAAAGATAATCTTCGGTCAGAAATTTTTTGGTGACGGTGGTGCTGATATGCTCCCAGGGGAAAACTTCGTCGAGCGGTCGTTCGCGTTGGGTGTAAAATGCCGGGTCCAGCCCAACAGCCTCGAAAGCCTGCATCCAGGCTTCATAATTGAAGTGCTCACCCCAGGCATCAAATTTCGCACCATTTTTCCAGGCGCGGTAGACGACTTCGGCTAGGCGGCGGTCACCACGGCTGAGCCAGGCTTCTAGCTGGGTTTCGCGTGGGTCATTCCAGTTGAGTTTCAATCCCTGGCCGCGTAAATGCTTGCGTAGATGGTTCTGTTTTTCCTCGATCTCATTTATGGGGATGCAGGGCACCCACTGGAAGGGAGTGTGCGGTTTGGGGACAAATGTGCTTACCCCCGCATGCACGCGGGCTTTATTGCCGATGATTTGCCGTCCAACGTGACGCACTTCTTTGCACAGGTTGATGATGGCGTCCACGTCTTCCAGCGTTTCGGCGGGGTGGCCGATCATAAAATAAAGTTTGATCGTCTTCCAGCCGCGGCTGTAAATCTCTTTGGCAGTTTCCAGCAAAGCTTCGGTGCTGATCGGTTTATTGATGATCTCACGCATCCGCTCGGTGGCGGCTTCGGGGGCCAGCGTGAACCCGGAACGGCGTGCGTCTGCTAAAGCCTCCATCAAATCGACGGAGACGGATTCAATCCGCAGGGAAGGCAAAGTGACAGCCAGGTTTTGGCCTTCAAAGCGTTCGCTGACCGCGTTGACCAACTCAACGACATTCGTATAGTCGCTGCTGGAGAGTGAGAGCAAGCCGATTTCTTCGTAGCCTGTGCAGCGCAGAGCTTCATCGATGGCTTCGACTACCTCTTCAACGGTGCGCTCCCGCACGGGACGGTTGATCATCCCGGCGTGGCAGAAACGGCAGCCACGCGTACAGCCGCGCATAATCTCGATGGGTGCCCGGTTGTGGACGGTGTCGATATAGGGCACAATAAACTTCGTCAGCGGCGGCGGAAGTTTAGGCGCAATCCGCTTGACGACAGGTAACGCGGCCTCCTCAGCCAGTTTATCGATATGCAAAAAAGTGCCATCTTCGTTGTAGTGGGCTTGGTAGAGTGAAGGCACGTACACTCCCCAAATTTTCGACAACTCTCGAAGCAGTTTTTCCCGATCCCCACTCCCTGCTCCCCGCTTCACCGATTTGACGCAGTCGATGATCTCGTCGATGACTTCCTCACCTTCGCCAATCACGAAGGCATCTACAAAAGCGTGCATCGGCTCGGGGTTGAAGGTGCTGTGTCCGCCCGCGATCACGAGGGGATGCTCAGGACCGCGCTCCGCTGAAAACAGCGGAATCCCGCTCAAATCCAGGATATTGAGCGTCGAGGTATAGAGGGTCTCATAGGGCAGCGAGAAGGCCACGATATCGAAATCTGCCAGCGCGTGTTTCGTTTCCAGCGAGTACAGCGGAAGGTCGTTTTCCCGCAGCGCAGCTTCCATATCCTCCCAGGGAGCGTAGGCCCGTTCGGCCAGGGCATCTTCCCGCTGGTTGACCAGTTCGTAAAGGATTGCGATCCCCAAATTTGACATCCCCAGATCGTACAGGTCGGGGAAAACCATCGCCACAGTGGCATCGACTGAGTCCCAGTCTTTGACCACCTGGTTGAGTTCACCGCCGGTATAGCGGCCTGGTTTTTGAACGGTGGGTAATAGGCGCTCAAGGCGCGCTTGAATTTCACTTGGTTTCAACATAGCGGGGGGATTATACCACTGGAGATTGGTAATTGGAGAATGTTTGTCTTTAATTAAAACAGAGTGCGATGTAGATTTTTGCATCACACTCTGTTTTAATCGTTATTGTGATTTTACTTTACTGTTCCAAAGTACTCACATCCCCCTCAGGTAGACCCTGGGCCCTTGCTTTCAGCAGACGGCGCATGATCTTCCCGCTGCGGGTTTTGGGTAAGCTGTCGACAAACTCCACGCTTTCGGGCTTGGCGATGGGTCCCATCTCGTGACCGACATGCAGGCGCAGTTCTTCGGCCAGTTTATCGTTGCCTTCGACGCCCGCACGGAGAATCACATAGGTGTAGATGGCATTGCCTTTGAGTTCGTGCGGCAGGCCGATGGCAGCGGCCTCGGCGACAGCCTGGTGGCTGACCAGCGCGCTTTCGACCTCAGCAGTCCCTAAGCGGTAGCCGCTGACCTTGAGCACATCGTCGATGCGGCCGATCACCCAAATATAACCGTCTTTGTCTTTGCGGGCTAAGTCGCCGGCTTCGTACATGTTTCCAAAGCGGCTCCAATATTGCTGTTTGTAGCGCTCAGGATCGTTGAGTACGGTGCGCAGCATCCCGGGCCACGGCTTCCTAATAACTAAGATTCCCTCTTCTCCCGGGGCCACGGATTTGCCATTCTCATCGACCACATCCACATCGATGCCAAACAGGGGTTTTGTGGCGGAACCCGGTTTCAGTGGTGTGATCGGCAGCGGCGAGATCATAAATCCACCGGTTTCGGTTTGCCACCAGGTATCCATAATAGGACATCTTTCTTTGCCGATTACGGTGTGATACCACTTCCAGGCCTCGGGGTTGATCGGTTCGCCGACGCTGCCCAGCAAACGTAAGCTGCTCAAGTCGTGACGATTGGGCCAGGCATCCCCAAAGCGCATTAATCCCCGGATGGCCGTTGGTGCAGTGTAAAGTATGCTGATAGAGTATTTTTCAACCATCTTCCACCAGCGGTTCGGGTAAGGGAAGTTCGGCGCGCCTTCGTACATAAAAGAAGTTGCCCCGGTCAGCAATGGGCTGTATACAATATAACTATGTCCCGTGATCCAGCCGGGGTCGGCCGCGCACCACCAACGGTCTTCATCTTTGATATCGAAAACATATTTCAAAGTGGTGTGAGTGTAGACCATATAGCCACCGTGTGTGTGCACCACGCCCTTGGGACGGCCGGTGGTCCCTGATGTGTACAGGATAAAAAGCGGGTCTTCGGCATCCATTTGCTCGGTCTCGCAAAGCGGACTGGCAATCGGCAAACTCATGAGTTCGGAGTACCAGTAATCGCGACCCAATTCCATATAAATCTCTTGCCCGGTGCGCTTGACCACGATGCAGGATTCAATCGTGGGTTGGCGCGAAATGGCTTCATCGACGATTTCCTTGAGCTTGACTATTTTGCCTCGCAGCCACGCACCGTCCGCGGTTACGAGCACGCGGCTTTGGGCATCTTCGATGCGTTCCGCTAGCGCTTCCACGCTAAAGCCGCCATAAACGACGCTGTGGGCCGCGCCGATCTTGGCACAGGCCAGCATCGCGATCACCTGTTCGGGGATGCGGGGCATATAGATGGTGACGATATCGCCTTTTTGCACGCCCATACTGCGCAGCACATTAGCAAATTTACTCACTTCTCGGTTGAGCGCATGGTAAGAATAAGTGCGCTTGTCCCCGGGTTCACCCTCCCAAATCAAAGCCAGCTTGTTCTTGCGCCAGGTCTTCATGTGCCGGTCAAGCGCGTTGTGCACGATATTGGTCTTGCCGCCCACAAACCATTTGAAGAAGGGTGCCTGACTTTCGTCCAGCACCTTATCCCACTTTTGATACCATTCCAATTCTTCCGCACGTTCCCCCCAAAATCCCGCCGGATCTTCAATCGAGCGCTGATACAGTTCATCATATTCAGGCACATTGGCCTGAGCGATGATCTCTGGCGCGGGGAAATAAACCTCGCCTTCCATTTCGTGAGGTTGGTTTGATTGCTGATCCATAATTCTCTCCTTTGGCTCTAAAAAATGGATAATAAATAGCACCCGTAGACGCGAGTGCGTAGCTTGCTGGGGGATCTGTTTGGCCCCATAAGCAGATTATAGCACTGGATTGAAATTGTGGAGAAAGTTGATCGGATTTGGATTGGTGTTGCTAAAAAGTAATTGGGATTACGCTGGGGAGAGCGTGAACTCGGTAATTTCTGGGGGACAATTTAACCGCAGGGGAACGCTGGTAATCACCCCAATGCCGCGGTTGACATACAACCACATGCCACCAACATTGTAGAGGCCCATATCATAATTCTCAGCGAGCGGCGCTTTGATGGGCGAGCCCAATCCAGGGAGACGGATTTGTCCACCATGACTGTGGCCGGAGAGCATCAAATCCACACGCCCATCTAGCGTGAACTCATCAGCGGGATCGGGTTCATGAGCCATCAAAACAACAGGAGCTTTTCGGGGTGCATCTTTCAAAGCAGATTTGAGATCGGGTTTCCCACTCATAGCGTCATCAACCCCTGCCAACCAAAGTGTTTCCCCGTCCACAGCGATGGGAACTCCTTGATTGATCAACACCGGCAAACCCGCACTGTTGAGCGTTTGGGTGATGATATTGGCATCGAGCCACAGATCATGATTCCCAAGGCTGGTGAAAACCCCATAGCGGGCTCGCAGCTGCGCCAAAACGGGAGCCATCTCGTAGATTGCGCTGATGAATCGAGTGACAAAATCACCAGTGATCACGATCAAATCCGGCTGCAGGGAATTCACCATCGTTACGGTCTTTTTCACCAGGTTGAGGGTAACAATTGGTTTCAGGTGAATATCACTGATTTGCACAATGCGGATATCCACAAGAGCAGTAGGGAGGTTACTTATTGGGATCGTTACACGCACGACTTCAGGGTGAAGCAGCTCGTTGTTTAAGGTAATATAAGATAATGCCCCAACCGTTCCCGCACCTAAGGTGAAAGCGGAGTATTTGAGAAATTCTCTACGAGTTAAATTCATGTTTTTTGCATTTTGATCGATAAAATTTATTAACTGGTCTGCACTAACCTATTCCAGACTTAAAATTAAATATCCTGGTTCCAAATTGCAATATATCCTAATCAAGGATTAATCCTGAGGTGGTTTGAATAGCTGAAACTCAAACTAAAAAACGCCCGCAAAATTTCTGTTTTTGCGGGCGTTTTGACTTGTTGAGCAGCTGTTATTCTTGTTGGCTCGAACTGATGGTTAATGCTTCCCATTCTTTTAGATCAAGGGTTTGTGCCCGGCGTTGGGGATCGATACCCGCCGAATTTAGTACAATCTCGGCTCTTTCCTTTGACCACGCCATTCCAGCCGATATTGAATTCCGAAGGGTTTTACGCTTCTGGCTAAACCCTGCTTTCGCCAAACGAAAGAAATCTGGCAAGAGATTATCAGGGATGATGGGTATTGGATACAAATCCACTCTTACCACTGATAAATCAACTTTGGGGGCGGGATAAAATGCTCCCGCTGGGATTTTTGCTGTGACCTTTGGTTCACCATACACTTGGACGCTTAGTGCCAATAAACTCAAATTTGGGGGTTGCTCACAGATCCGCTGAGCAACCTCCTTTTGAACGGTTAACACCATATTGCTGGGTTGGATTTCCGCTTCCAGTAAATGGCGGATCAGTGCGGATGTAATGTAATAAGGGATGTTGGCGACAACTTTGTAGGATTGGCCCTCTGCCAAAACACCTGAAAGCAATTCAGTAGGATTCTTCTCCAGAATATCACCAATTACGATTTTTACATTTTCAAAACGGGCTAAGGTTTCGTGCAACACTGGTAGCAGTTTTTGATCCAATTCAACTGCGATCACCTGTCCGGCTGCTGATCCTAAATATCGCGTAAGGCTTCCAAGCCCGGGACCAATTTCCAGGATCACATCCCCCTCATAAATTTCAGCAGCGTTAGCAATTTTAATCAACGCAGCTTCATCTACTAAAAAATTTTGTCCTAATCCTTTACTAGGTCGTAGATCATATTTCTTCAGTAATGCCGGAACCTCGATAGGTGTTAACCGATCTAAACTCACAGTTTACTGCCCACTTTCGACAGGTGGTGGGCAAGACCCCGAATCGCCTTCGCTGACTGGCCAGTTACCAGCTTCGAATTGGGTGATGTAATCTCGCACCAGATCATAGTCGATTTCCCAAACAAAAGTATTATTTCCCAAACGCTCATCCCACTGACGGCTTTGGGTGAGTTGATCCTGGGGAATTCCACCAAAAATAATATTTTCATCGTTTAGTTTAGGGAGCAGACATGCCAATTGACTCATTTGAGCCGGGCTGAGATCGGTCACGACTGACCCCTGGAATGAAGCGATTAATTCGGGAATATTGCCAACTACTGAGGGCTGCAAAAGTTTGTCTTTTAGAGCGCAGATCACCTGGGTTTGGCGATCCATGCGGTTGAAGATGGTATCGGTCTTGCGGATACGAGAAAATCGAAGAGCAGCCTCACCGGTAAAATGATTATTACCGGCATAAAAATATCCCATATCTTCGGTCTTGTCATCGACCGGGCGGCCATCGACATCGTTAGGCAGGTATACGTCAATGCCACCAACTGCGTCAACCATTTTAGTAAAAGTGACCATATTGACTGTGCCATAATGATCAACGGTCAGGCCGAAATTATCTTGTAATGTGCGAGCCATCAAACCAGGCGCTCCACCAGGTCCATCATAATAGCCCATGCCTTCGGTGCCATAAAAATAGGATTGGTTTAGTTTCCCTGCGGTAACGCCATATTCTGCAATGCCTGGAATCTCGACCCAAAGATCGCGCGGTAGCGACATCACAGTGACTTTAGGTGTGACAAAATCAACCCGAACCACCTTAATCACATCTGCCAATCCGTAAAGGTAGTTATCGGCGCGGGAATCGATACCTAATGCTAACACAATCATTGTGGGGGGACCGCCACAGAGAGGTTCGGGGGTCGCTGTTGGGATTGGGGTGGCAGTCTTTGTTGGCAGCGGGGTTTCAGGTTGCAGCGGTGTAAAAGTTGGTTCTGCGTTGGACTCTTCACCTTCGTTGATGGCTTCAGATGAAGCCAATTCTATGCTGCTTGCGGTAACCGTAGGGAGTGCCAAGCCTTCGGCAAGGGGCTGATTCCATTTCTGAAAAAGAAAAATTCCAGCTGCAATTGCAGCTAAAATCACAGTTCCAAAGACGATCAGGATTAGGTTTCGTTTGGTCATAGATTTGATAACGTAAACTTTCTCAAATTAGTTTCAAGCCAGCCGATTATACCTCTGAATTTGATATCAAATGGAAAAGACAAAGACCGATCACAAAGTTAAATAATGCCCGAGATAAAAAATTCAGATTCATCTTGAGAGAAAAGGCGCACTTTGTGAATGTGAAGGGTATAATTCGGGGGTTATGTTCAAAAATTCACCCTGGCAAACTGCTTTAGCCTGGATCATTGTGCTGATTGCCGTGATTGCTACCTGGCAATTGACAATGATTTTTTTGCGTCTGGGATTGCCAATCCGTTGGTGGAGTATTGGACTGGCTTTGGGGGTCATTCAAACCATTTTGGCTTTTTCCCTGCTCGAAGGTTTGCTAATAATCCCCGTAAAAGAGAAATGGGTCTACCGTTTGGCGTTTCTCATCTCCTCAGGATGGGGTGTTTTCCTATGGATGCGGCACCCTTTTGCTTGGGCTTCAATCCTGGTTGTTTTGCTAGGATCATTTTTTGGTTGCCTCATTGCCACACGTCGCCACTTGGGATTTTGGGAGGACAACTTTCCGCCTTCGAAGGAAATCCGAGCTGCAGTTTACGAAAAACATCGAGAGATCATCGGTGTTCCCCCGCCAGTACCTCTGCCCAAGAGACTTTTTGATATTTTGCTCTCCATAATGGGTTTATTGATCTCAACCCCTGTGTGGTTGTTTTGCCTTTTTGTCGTCTGGTTTGAAGATCCAGGACCTCTTTTCTTTGTTAAGAATTCAGTTGGTAAGGGTGGAAAGAACTTCCATCAGTTTAAATTGCGTACGATGGTAAGGAGCGCTGAAGTAACCACTGGCCCGGTGATGGCAACTGAGGATGATACCCGCGCACTCCGTTTCGGAAAAATTCTACGGAAAACTGCGCTTGATGAATTACCCCAGCTCTTCAACATCCTGCTTGGAGATATGTCTTTTGTCGGCCCACGTCCTCAGCGCACCGTGCTGGTTTTTGAGTATCTTCAAACCATACCAGAGTTTGCAGACCGTGCTCGAACTTTGCCCGGTTTAGCCGGTTTAGCTCAAGTTGCCGGTCACTACTTTATCACTCCTAGGCAAAAATTGCGATACGATCGTATTTATGCTCAAAACGCCAGCCTGGGGTTTGATCTCAAATTAATCACCTTAGCTTTTGGATTGGTTTTTTATCTACGATGGAAACCCGGTGGTACTGATCGCATCCCTCGCACTTGGCTGCATTAAAGTGCAGGCGATAAAATGGATAACAGGTAACTTATGATTAGCCCTCGTTCTACTCTCCACGATTCTCGAACTCTACTCCCCAAACCGATGACGGCTCTTGATCCTAAATCCTGGGCTTATGAATTGATTACCCGCAGATGGCCAGAGATTGCCCGGCGGATATTTATTGAGAATGAACTGCCCCTTTCAATTAAACCGCGTCTCGAAGCCTTAATTGCTGATATTCCTGATAGCTGCATTCGCTTTATCGATGATCCCGATTCCCCGGATGCCAAAAACTGGAATCGGGTAATTGGCGACCATCTTGAGAAAAACTGGCTTGAACCGCCCTGGTTTTTCACTGAGCATTATTTCTATCGCCGAGTAATCGAAGCGATTGGTTATTTTCAAAATGGTGATGGGCACCGTCTCGATCCTTTTGTGTTGCAGAAGAAACAGGGCCTTGAGTTGAGTAGGACAGCGATTCGAGATTTAGTTTCAAGGGGAGTAAATTGGACTCGTCTTGGGGGAGATCGCGAAACTTTAAAGCAGTTGCTCTACCTCGATTTATGGGGCAATCAGGCGGATTTGAGTATGTGGCCTGTCGATGGAGAATCCAAACCTGATCACAGCGATCTTGAAAAGGCAAACGCGTTTTTGCTGGAAGATCGCGCTGCTGAAATTGCAGATTATTTCTTCGCTTTGCCCCCCTATCCAACAGGGAGAGGGGCTGATGGTGAGAGCGTCCGTATCGATTTCATAATCGATAATGCTGGATTTGAACTTGTCAGCGATCTGGTTTTTGCTGATTACCTGGTTTCCTCTGGGCTGGCTTCGGTAGTACGATTCCACGTTAAGCCGCACCCTACTTATGTTTCGGATGCCACGGTCAAGGATGTGCGCAGCACACTTGATTTCTTCCAGATGGACGATGATGCCAAGGTCAAGGCAATGGGAGTAAGGTTAGCGGATTATTGGGACCAAAGTAAACTTCAGGTGCGCGAAAATTTCTTTTGGACCTCGTCCTTCCCAGGTTGGGATTTGCCCTCTCCTTTGAAAAAGGAGTTGTCTGAATCCCATCTGGTAATCAGTAAGGGGGATGCAAATTACCGGCGGTTTTTAGGTGATCTTGAATGGCCGTTGGAAACCCCGTTTGCCGATATATTAGCCTATTTCCCCACACCGATTGTCGCGCTGCGTACAGTCAAAGCCGAGATTGCTTGCGGCATGCAGCCTGGTCAGGTTGAAAGTGTAGCTGCACAAGACCCAGATTGGATGGTCGACGGTCGTTGGGGTGTGGCGCAGTTTTGCAGACCGGAGACCGCGGACAGATGACCGGGGTCTGTATCACACGGTCTCCCGTCCTCCATCTCCTGTCTTTTTCACCCGCCTCCACGAAACCCACAACACAATACTGATCACGAGTGCATTCAGCGCCTGTCCGCCGATTGCCCCGTTGATTTCGAATTTCTGGATTCCCCAAATCCCAATAGTAAACATGCAAATTATCGCAGCGATATTAGCAATGAAAATAGGGCTGGTTCGTTGGATAGCCTTGAAGGCAGTTTGTAATGGCCAATACGCATACCAGAGGCCATAATAGATTGCCATAAGGAACAGGCTGCCGCTGTAAGCTACGTATGTTTCGCCGTAAAGCAGGCGCAGTAAAGGTTCTGGGAAGAGAGAGGCGATAACTAACATACCGATTATAGGCACACCTGCAACAAGATAAATAATTTTTAAGATGCGGTCCAACCCGGAAAATCCAGATTGGTAAAAAATTTTAGAAGCCCGCGGGGTAAAAAATGTGTCGGTGGCTCGCAGAAGCACATGAACGGGGGCAACGAGATTTTGTAATGCCCGGTAAGCACCCGCGGCTGCGAAACTTATTAGACCAGCGGCGAGTAAGGGATAGAGTTCACTGGCAACCCAATTCGCGATTGAACTACCCATGATCCAGCCCCCAAACTTCCAGTTTTTAAGAGTGTTTGCCAGAGGTGAATATTTCGCCAGATCCAGTAGCTGCGCGCTTGCCAAAGACCTAAAAGAATCGCTGCCAATGCTCCCCATCCGATAGCATCTAATCCGGCCTTACCGCTGAGAGCAGCTTGGGATCCCCACCACCAAAGAATGCCCAAACGCACAACACTGGCTAAAATCGTGTTTACGACTGCCTTCACAACTTCCCCCCGAGTGTAAAAAGCTCTGCGAATAAATTCCTGCAACTGCCAGGTGAGTAATAAGAACCATAAGGCTGTTGCAGTTGGCCCGGCAACATCATTGCCGAGGACGGTCAAGATCCAACCGAGGCTGGCTGTGGCGATAGCGCTCAGTATTGCTAAAAATATTTGCAGTAATCCAGTGTTCGCAGCGTATTCTTGAAAACTTCGTTCATCAAGAACCGCGCCTAGAGCATTAAGCGGCTGTATGATTAAACCATCTTGGATGGCGCGCACAAAGCGCGTCATTAAAAAAACCCACGGCGTAGATGCCAAATTCTTCGGGTGATACGGCCCGGCCTAATATGATGGCAGCTACAAAATTGGTCAGGCTAATAATGCCTTGATCTGTGGCAGCCCAATACCCCTGTTGGGCACCTTTGCCGGAAAAAAGCACGAACCCTTTTTTGAAAAATCGGTTAACTGGTTCAACTAATTTCGATATAAAAGTTTGAAAATGAATTGGTACAAAGAGAGACATGATCCCGTATTGTGGAAAATGTATTATGTCGTACGATCAGATTTAGCGGTCAACCTTGCCCAGTTTCCCTTAACTGACAAACCGCAAAACCTTATTCCAATATCCACATAATATTCGAAGGAATGGGCGTGAGGAAATAAATTGTCATCCAGCCGCCCCAACCTACCCAATCGTCATCACTGTAGCCCAAATCGATCCAATGACGGTCTGGTAAGCCCCCACCAACATCTTCGATGGTGCCGAAACCGTAATTGGGCACATAGGCAGGCAGCCCTTGCATATAGCGGTACCAAGCCAGTGTAACGGCGATGACGCCTTTTTGCACTGGCTTACCACTGGATGTGTTCGGATAACATTTATCTGCTCCGGAACGGCAAGGCGAGTAGGTTGAGCCATAGACTTCAACTGCTCTCCAATACTCAATGGGCCCATCAGCAGTTTGCAGGGTGCGGATATTGACCTTGGTGCCATACCCCACGATCCGTGGTTTTGGCTCCCGGGCCACCCACTCATCCTCGGTTTGGCGGGCTACTTCAACTCCATCTTCATTAACAGTGCGCACACGTTTGGCAGTCAGTCCATATTCGCCTATTTGAACAACTTGTTGTGTATCCAGTTCAACCTCTGACAGCGTTTGTGTAAGATAGCCAAAAGGCAACGGCTCGGTTTCGAGCGTCACATCTTCGTGGACGCGCACTACCCGGATTGTGTTACTGATAGGTAACAGCGCCTCATCAGGAGGAATACTGTAATCCAGACCTTGCAGTGGCATCCCAGCTTGAGCCAAAGCTTCCCCAACATTTTCTGCTAGCACACGCGCTTGGACTTCTCCACCTGCATGTTGGATGCTGATCTCACGGGAACGCTTCAGGTTGGCTGTTATTACTTCGCCTCCTAAAAGTGTATCAGCACCTGGTTCGAGTTGATCGCTGTCATGGAGAATAATGTCTTGTTCCCAGAGCGCTTGCCCCAAAGTTGCCCCTGCAAAATTTACTTGATATTCTTGGGCACCTTCTGTTACAGTTACTGCTGTTGCCCGTGTAATTTGCAAACTGTGGGATGGAGCTTTGGGGAGCGATTCGTTTGGGTGTACGGGTGCACCGTTCCATAGCAGCAAATCGTTGTAGCCGAGTTCAATATTGGCGTTACGGAGCAAATTTTGAACTTGACGTTCAGTTGTCCACACAGGAAGCGATTCACCTTCGGCAGAAATGAGCACCCAAAAAGCTTGTTCGATGCTAACCATCCCATTTTCAGGTACACGTTCATCTAGGGGCGGGGAAACAATATCCCCTTCGGTAACAGGAATTCCAGCGGCCTTGAGCACATCACCTACCGTCCAAGCCCATGTAGTTATCGATTGATCTTCGCCGTCAATCTCAATGGTAACGGTTGGGCGAACTTCGAGCGCAGCGAAAATTCCGATTGCGATCAGCACCAAAAAAATGATCGTAAATGTGATTTTCTTCATGGGTTGGTTATTCCCCGAACTCTGTCTCAAATTCGGGATTGTCATCCCAGTCTTCTGCTGTGACCAGTTCAATATCCCCGAAAAGTGTTTCCTGCTGTGCTTTCAGATAATGCCTTTTAACCAATTCGAGCATTGCCAAAAAGGTGACCACAATTTCCATGCGGCTGTGATTTCTACTGAGTAGCTGCCGGAAAGATGTGCGTTGGCTATTTTTGATATTGCCAACAATGTGTCGAATTCGATCACGAATTGTGATGCGTGGAGCGGATACTACAGTTTTAAGTTCAGGACGATTGTCAATTTGTGTGAAAGCAGCTCGGGCTGCATTGACTAAATCGTTCAGTGAAAATTCAGAAAGATCCACCACTCCTTGAACTTTAGGTGGCGGCGCCAACCTCAAATAGGTTCTCAACCCGGCAGCTTCTCGGGCATGCAAGGTCTTGGCGATCTCTTTATAGCGTTTGTAAGCCAATAATTGGCGCGCCAGTGCTTCCGCGGGATCTTCTTCACCAACTTCTCGTACGGGTGGACGAGGTAGCAATGCCTCCGATTTGATTTGCAGCAACTTGGCGGCAATCACAAGGAACGCGGAAACATCCTCTGCGGCCAGTTCCTGCAAACTGCGGATATGCGCTAAATATTGGTCCGTCACATGCGCCAGAGCCAGCTTCGTGATGTCCAGTTCAGCTCTTTCGATCAACTGCAGTAAAAGGTCGAGAGGGCCTTCGTAAACAGGTGTGGAGACCTTATAAACTCCAACCTGGTGAGTAGCTATACCTAAAGACATGGCCAAGATTATACCTGACAATCAAACCTAGGCGTGCTATACTTTTGGCAGTCATGAAATACTCTATGGAGAGAGAAATGAGTGAAAATTGGAAAGAAGTTTCTGCCCAATGGCAGGGTGAAATGAGTTTTATCGGTAAGAACCCGACGGGTGGAAACGTCCAAATGGGCACGATTGATGGGCAACCAGGCACTTCGCCAATGGAATTATTGCTCTTGGGTGTCGCAGGTTGCACAGGTCTTGACATCGTTCATATTTTGAGCAAAAAAAGGATAGTGCTGAATCAGTTTGAAGTTCAAGTACGAGGTAAACGAGCGGATGATTACCCTCAGATTTATACTGAAATCGAAATTAACTACCTTCTGTGGGCTGATGATCTTGCTCCCAAGGATGTTGAGCAAGCGATCAAACTATCTGAGGAAAAATATTGCTCTGCTAGCGCAATGATGTCAAAATCTGCCAGGATAAGTTCTTCATATCGGATATTAATTCCTGGGGAAGTTGCATAATCTGTTGTAACCTTTCTTCGCAAAGCACATCTAAATCAAAAAGAAAACAAGCTATCTGTGATGGATAGCATTATGATATAGGAGAAAATCGAATGATTACTGAACCTCTGCATGTTACGGACGATGCCTTCGAGAAGACCGTGCTCAAATCTGAAGTCCCCGTTGTGGTTGATTTTTGGGCTCCCTGGTGTGGACCCTGCAAAATGGTAGCTCCAATTTTGGATAAACTGGCAGAAGAATTTGCGGGTAAAATGGTAATTGCCAAAGTGAATACGGATGAAAATCCACAATGGGCGCAAAGCTTCAATGTTCAGGGAATCCCTACCATGTTATTCATTGCCGATGGAAAAGTAGTCCATCAGCAGGTAGGTGCCCTTCCTGAACCAATGCTGCGTAGTGTTGTCGACCAATTTTTGGATGTTGTCAACGAAAACTAAAATTTACTCCCCCAAAATTAAGAGCCATCCGAGGATTTCCTCGGATGGCTCTTTTTCAAAAGAGTTATTGTGGGGTCTCTGTGAAGAGGCTAAATTCTAATTCTGATCCGGGTCACACATTATTTTCTCGTACGATCTGGGCACCCAAACCACGCAGGTTTTCTGCAATCCGCTCATAACCACGGTCAATTTGACCAACATTGCTGATCACCGATTTCCCTTCAGCTGAGAGCGCGGCCAAAACCAGCGCTAAACCAGCCCGAATATCCGGGCTTTCCACTTTTTCCCCGATCAATTGAGAGGGGCCTTGAATGATACAGCGGTGTGGATCGCAGAGCACGATTTGTGCGCCCATGCCAATTAATTTATCTGTGAAATACATGCGGCCTTCGTACATCCAATCATGGAAGAGCACTGAGCCGCTGGCCTGGGTCGCGACGACAATAGCCACGCTCATCAAATCAGTAGGAAATGCAGGCCAGATATTTACCTTGATTTGGGGAATCGCATTCCCTAAATCTGGCTGAATGACCAACTCTTGATCTGAAGGGACTAAGATGTCAGAGCCATCCACCTCCCAGATTACGCCTAACCGCTTGAAAACCAACTTGCTCATATCCAGATATTGTGGTCCTGCATTTCGGATTCGAATTGATCCATTCGTGACTGCGGCAGCCCCGATATAGCTGACGACTTCTAAATAATCTGGTCCAATCGTGAATTCACCACCGCTGAGTTTTTCAACCCCCTCGATGATCAAGGTATTTGAGCCGATCCGTTGAATATCCCCACCTAAAGCGTTGAAGAAATGACAGAGTTCCTGTACATGGGGCTCGGAGGCTGCATTACGTAGGATGGTAGTTCCTTTGGCGGTCACCGCAGCCATGATCGCATTTTCAGTGGCAGTTACACTGGCCTCGTCCAGCAAAATTTCACTACCGATTAATTGATTTGCTGTGAACCAAAAAACGCGTTCGTTCCGGTCATATTCAGCTTTCGCACCTAATGTTTCGAAAGCTATTATATGGGTGTCAACTCTTCTTCGACCGATCACGTCCCCCCCTGGAGGAGGTAGTACCATGCCTCCAGAACGAGCCAACATCGGCCCGGCTAAGAGCAACGAAGCTCTTATTTTCTTGCAAAGATCGGGATCCAGGTCAGCTGGCCTAATTTCTCGAGCATGCACGCGCCAGGTGTGACCGTTTACATCTTCAAATTCTACGCCCAAGCTTTCGAGCAAAGCCCGCATATTAAGCACATCTCTGATTTGAGGGACATTGTGCAGCGTTATGGGCTGGTCTGTCAGAACGCAGGCAGCCAGCAAGGGCAGAGCTGCATTTTTATTTCCTGAGGGGGTCACTTCACCATGCAAAGGAATACCTCCCTGGATGACAAATCGATCCATGTTGATCTCCTATTTTTGGTTGTTTGGATTGAACCGCAGGGTCACAGGTTCGTCTGAGTGCAAGTTTAGCAGGTTTGCAGCGCTTTGTCGATTAGCAACAATTTCGAGGAAACCGCTGCTCCCTAAGATCACCGCACATTCCCCTTGGAGAATTTCAGCAAAAGTTTGTGCATAAGGAAGCTGCTTTCCATTTGAGATTTCCATTTTCAGCCCCTCAGATTGGATAATAATTGAGTCAGAATTAGCAACCCAAGAATTGAATTCCAGTAAATTGTTTTCTAAACGAGTGAATTTTCCCAGGCTGGTGAGCAGGTTGCCAAAACGATCTGCGAATAAAATTTGTCCTTCGATCACGCGAGGGGATGGTGAGTGTAAATGCGGATATGGGAGTAATTGTAAGTTGGGGATCGACGCGCCAAATTTTGAGCCAGTTACTCCCAAGGATGCATGGGCAGCTGCCGGAGCAAAGATATCCCTACCATGGAAAGTCATCCCTGGATTTGGAAGGGTGAGCTGCGGGTTAGAAATATCCCAGGCTTTTGGATCCTCACCCAATACGAAACTTAACACGCCATTATCTGGTCCGATAAAAGTGTGTTTCCCATTTTCGAGAACCATTGGGCGGCGGGTCGTACCCACTCCAGGATCGATTACCACGAGAAAAATACTGTTTGTTGGAAAATAGTTGACCGATTGCCACAGGGCAATTGCTCCTTGTTGGATATCGCCTGGGGGTATCTCGTGTGTCAGGTCAATGACCGTAGTGTGTGGCGCGATCTGGTGAATGACGCCTTTCATAATCCCCACAAAAGGGTCTGCCGTTCCAAAATCGGTCAATATTACGATGGGAGGATGCATATAACTTGGCTCCAGTAGTATATAATTGAACTTATGAATGATATTGTGATCTTACTTGCAATTGCATTTTTAGGGTGGCTGGTTGGGTTGGTAGTGAATTACCTATCAGATATTTTACCGATAAAACGCCGTTTAGGAGCACCCATTTGTGTGGCCTGCTATGAACAAATGCCAATCGGAAATTATTTGCTTTGGCCACGCCGCTGCCCTGAGTGTTGGTCGCGGCGACCGTGGCGACCGTGGGTCGTAGAATTAATTTTTATCATTGCTTCTCTTTGGTTTTGGCAAAATCCGCCGCGGTTGCTTAATTTTTGGCCGGGGTTGTTATTATTAGCATTTTTTGGTGTAGTTTTCGTGATCGATATGGAATATCGGCTGATCCTACATCCTGTGAGTATTTTCGGTGCAGTATTGGGGCTAGTTTTAGGGATTACTATGCGGGGCGTTTGGATGACGCTTTTGGGTGGGGCAGCGGGTTATGGCATTATGTTGGGACTATATTGGTTTGGAGACAAATTTGCTCAGTGGCTGGCTCACCGTCGTGGCGAAGTGCTCACTGAAGTCGCATTGGGTTTTGGTGATGTAAATCTGGCAGGAATTTTAGGATTGTTATTGGGCTGGCCGGGAATTGTGGCAGGATTGCTGCTCACGATTATAATTGGAGGGGTCGTTAGCATTTTGTATTTAATTTTGATGGTTGCCTTGCGGCGGTACCATACTTTTATGGCGATACCCTATGGACCTTTTATGGTGATCAGTGCCATTCTATTGCTGTTTTTCGAGCTACCAACCTGAAATTTGAGTTTTGCAGTCACAAAGTATAAGATAATCGGTGCATTATCTTGCGGGTGGAATTAACCATTTTGCGCTTCAATGACATGAAACCTGTTCGTTTCCGCAATGCGGAGCACATGTTTGAAGTGCAGGCGCATAAATTTATCATAATTTAAAAACCGATTAGCCACGATAATTAACCGTCCATTAGGCTTTAACCACTTCGGAGCTTGGATGATTAGGCTATCTGCCATCGACTTATTTACCTTACGTCCCTGGTGAAATGCGGGGTTGGAGACGATCAGATCAAAAGGGGGGCCGATCTGATCGTGAGGGTTTGCGGAAAGACTGTCAGCAGCAAATACCTTTATACAATCATCAAAACCGTAGTTAATAACATTTCGCTTCGTGTAGTCAACAGCGATCAGGTTTACATCGCTCATTGCAACAAACTCTGCACCAGCAAATGCTGCAGATATTCCAACAGTACCATACCCACAGCCGACATCCCATACACGCGCACCGGTTTCGATATTGAGGTTTTCCATTAGCAGAGCTGTACCTTTATCGAGTGCTCCCCAGGAAAAGATACCGGGATGCGTTTCCAGTTTGAAGTTCCTTTCCCTTTGTTGGAAATCTACGAAAAATTTTGTATCGGGGGCTACACCTGCCTGCTGAAATTCTTTTGGCAATGGATTGGGAAAAGCTTTAACCTTAACACAAGCGGCTACTCGCTGATGGTTGCGATATCCCAACACAGTGGCATTGCCGAAGAGTCGTTCGGCATCCCTGATTACTGCCTTTGCTCCCCCTTTACTCGGCCCTGCCAGGAGTAATTGCCCTCCTGATTTGAGTGCTTCCCAAGCTGCAATGAGCAGCGTTCGAGTATAGCGCCGTTCTTTTGGGATGGTGAGTACGACGATATCCCAACCTTTAAATTTTGGAAAAACATCAAAATTTGTGTTTGCATTCGGGATGGATTTGAGTTGTTCTTGGGCTATCCAAACATCTCTGACATCCCGGGTCAGCGAGAGCACTTCCCCAGCTGGAACAAATCGGGCTACCTCTCCAGCCAACCATCCCACACCCCCTTCTAGTGCCAAGATTAGGGCATCGTCTTTTGGGTGCAAGTATTCTAAAATTAGAGTCTGTGCTGGGTTCTGCATATGCTGAATTATACGTCATTGATTCAATATCTCTATGGTAGAAATTTCAGCTTTGCAAAAAGAAATTGAGGGGGTAGCGGTTTTGGATATTCCGGAATTTCGCGTTCTGAAAATGGGGGTCGAAGAAATTCTAAATCAGGTCGGGCTCGCGGATCATGGAGATATGCCCGCAGACAAGCTTCCTTTAGGTTTAGCGCGACGATTGGCTTTTGGTAGGGCAATTTTGCATAACCCTAAAGCCATGATTTTGGTTGAAATCTTTTAAACGCTGTGACGAAGAAACAATCTCTCTTCTTGGTAATATATTCCGGCAACTATTGGGTAAAGGGGTTTCAGTCCTCATTTTAGCGGATGATAATGCCAATTTGCATCCGGTTTGCGATACAGTTTATCTACTCAACCATGGACGCAGCAGTGAAACTTATCTTCCGGGCGAAGAAGAGTAGGCTACTTTAATTCTCGTCTCATCCCCAAGGTAATTTTGGAACAGCGCTCGCTAAAACTCAATATTGTTTTGGATTTGCTCTGCGTAAAGCTTGCCATGTTGATAACCGATCTCTTTCGGTGTACCTTATCGGGTAACCGATCTGGAGCTCATATCGCGACCTCGAATTATGTTAGATGCCGGATTTATAAGCGATTGCTAATTTCTCGACATTATCCCGGTATCCCTTGAATTTTTTTAGAGTTAAATACGTTCTCGGTTGGAGACTTTTTGCCTGATGCTTCGTATATGTCAGCGAGAAGTTTATGGGCGAACACATTCGCCTTGCATTTTTAGGAGGATGCTATGCACAACAAAACAGCTCTGGTGATTGGCGCCGGAATCGGAGGGATTGCGACCGCTGCCAAGCTGGCTCAACAAGGTTACCAGGTAACTGTACTTGAAAAAAACGAGATTCCCGGGGGGCGCTGCGGAAAAATGGAAATCGAAGGTCATCATTTTGATACGGGTCCAACCCTGTTCCTGATGCCCAAACTCTATCGCGATACTTTTGCCTATCTCGGTGAGCACCTTGAAGATCACCTTGAATTGCGCCGCGTTGACCCCACTTATCAAATTCACTTTGCGGACGGTTTAGACCTGACCCTGACCAGTGATTTGCAAGTTATGCAAAGCCAGTTGGAAGCTATCGAGCCGGGAAGCTATGGTCAGTATCTGAGTTATTTGCAAGAAGGCTACTTCCATTACAATGCCTCGTTAGACACGGTTGTCAAACGAGACTTCCGTCAGCCGCTGGATTTCTTCAATCCGCAAAATATTCTACTGATGATGCGGCTCAAAGCCCTCACCAAACATTACAAAAATATTGGTCGTTTCTTCAAGGATGAGCGGCTCAAATTTACCTTCATCTTTCAGAACCTCTACATGGGCGTGCATCCCTATCGGGCTCCGGCCCTATTTTCATTGCTCCAACACACCGAGTTCTCCGATGGTATCTGGTTCCCAGTCGGTGGGATGAACAGCATCATTCGGGCGTTGGTGAAGATTGCCGAAAAGAGCAGTGTGCATTTCCAGTACAAAGCACCCGTTGAGCGCATCCTGATCCAAAATAACCGGGCCACTGGTGTGATCCTCAAAGGTGGCCGTCAACTGAATGCCGATATCGTAGTAGCTAATGCCGATTTGCCTTACGTGTATCGAGAACTGCTGCCTGATGCAAATAAAGCCCAGCGCCTGAGCAAAAAGAAACACGGCTGCTCCGCTCTGGTCTTTTATTGGGGTCTTGCGAAGCAGTATCCCCAATTGGAAACTCACAATCTCTTCATGGCGGAAGATATTCGGGGTGGATTTGATATGATCTTCGATGGCCTCTCTCTTTCGGATAAACCCAGTTTTTACGTGCACGCTCCTGTGCGGATTGATCCGTGTCTTGCCCCGGAAGGCCAAGACACACTTACGATCGCGATCCCCGTGCCGCATCTTGATAAAGAGAATCCCCAGGATTGGGAGAATCTCAAGGTGCAGTCCCGCCAGTATATTTTGCGGCGCTTCCGGGAGTTGGGTATCTCCGATCTGGCGGAGCACCTCAAATTTGAGATCTGCTACTCCCCGTTGGATTGGCAGAACCGCTACAACCTGACGAAAGGGTCCGCCCATGGTTTGAGCCATGAAATCTTGCAAATGGGATATATGCGCCCCAAAAATCAGCATGCCCGTTATCGCAACCTGTACTTTGTGGGCGCCAGCACCCATCCAGGGACCGGCTTACCCTCCGTTTTGGTTTCTGCTAAACACGTATCCGACCGGATTCTCGAAGCTTCGGTGGCACCTGAATCTTTAGGGTTAAAACCCTTATCTGTGACTGCAAATTGAAAGGGGAAACAATGACGAAAAAAACTGCTGAATTAGCCCGGAACATTACCCGTACCAGCAGCAAACAATCTTATTACACCGCTCGTTTGATGGTGGATCCTGAGCTTGAGTTTGATTGCTATCGCGCGTATGGCTACTTTCGTTGGGTGGATGATATTGTAGATGTTGAGTGTAAAACTAGAGCGGAGCGAATCGCTTTTGTCAAACGTCAAAAAGATTTAGTCGAGCGTTTCTATCATTCTGAAAACGTGATTGATCTGGTGCCTGAAGAAAAAATTCTCGCTGACCTCATTTGCAATGACCGCAGTGAGTGTGTTCGCTTGCATTCCTATATGCACAACTTCCTAGCCATCATAGAGTTTGACGCTGAACGAAAAGGACGCCTTATTTCTCAAAGGGAGCTAGACTGGTATGCCAGCACGTTGGGGAAGGCAGTTACTGATGGGATTCAGTATTTCATTTGTAATGGTTATCCTTATCCCAAATCAGATCATCGTCATCTGGCGGCTACTGGGGCTCATGTTGCTCACATGCTTCGCGATCTATTGGAAGATATCCCTGAAGGTTATATCAACATTCCGAGAGAGCAGATTGAACGCTACAATCTTGATCTGGAGCAACCCGATAGTATTGCAATGCGAGCTTGGGTAAAAAGCCGCGTTGATCTTGCTCGTCAATATTTTTTGGATGGCAAGCAATATCTCGATGACCTTACCCTCCTTCGCTGCAAAATCGTTGGTTATTGGTATTGTGCACGTTTTGAGGGATTACTCGATACGATTGAGATGGATAATTATATATTGCGATCCAAATATCCGAAACCAAATAAATTGTTGACGTGGTTACGTTTTAGTGGAATTGCCATATCCCAGGTGAGTAAGCATGCAATGTATCACCTAAAAACCGGTTCAGGTCTTTGTGGTTGGCACAAGGAAAGAAAAGGAAAATCAATAGACCTCTTGCAAAAGTCATGATTTAGCACGAAGTTCAAAGTTGTAGATGGTAGCAATCCGATTGAAGCGGAAAGCAAAACGTTTCCGCCGATTACGGTACTTATTGCTCAAAATACGAAACACTTTTAGTCGGCCGATGACATGTTCACAAAAAAACCTTTTGTTGGCCAACTCACGGTTAGCGGTTTTCTGCTCGGGTGTGAGTTTCTGCAGCTTGGAGTGCTTAGCCGGTATCTGACTGTTGGCATGCAGTGTGTTGATACCCAAATAACCCGTGTCTGCGAAACACAGCATATCTTGAGCCATACCAGCATAGTTCTCTTGGAACACCCGGAAATCATGCGTGCTGCCCTGGCCGAAAGCGGTGGCGCTGATTTCCAGCGTACTCAGATTGACCATTACTTGTGCTTTCTGTGTATGGCGCTTCTTTTGGCCGCTGTAGTGTCGCTTGTGCTTTTTTTGGGACGCTCGATCGGCTGTGCGCGGGCATCGATCCGTACAATTTCAATCAGGGTGTCGCTGGGTTGCAGCGCTTGCTTGCCCGGCAAACGAAATTCACCTGAGCGTATCAGGGCCCCTTCGATCTTTTTGATCGTCCGGCACACGGTCGCTTCACTCATGCCATACGAGCCTGCGATATGCAACTGCGTGCGATATTCTCGCCAGTACATCAAGGTCAGCAGTCATTGGTCTGCTCGCTTCAGTTTCGGCGGACGACCAAAGTTCGGTAACTCTTGGTTGATGATTGCCAGCATTTTTTCAAAGGTCCCTCGCTTCACGCCGGTGAGACGCTTGAAGTCGGTATCTTTCCATTCTTTTATATTTTCGGATCTCATGTGCCTATTATGGCACACTTCGCACTTATGCAAGAGGTCTATTAGAAATATATCCTGAATATGAGTGAGATATTTTGTAATATTCAATCATGACATTTATCATAGAACTTTATGTGTCAAAATTCACAAAATAGTTATTATTTTCACAAATCATGCTATAATTATCCTGAGAGGCTTATTTGAACCCCACAACGCAAAGGTTTCTGACCTGGGTCAAGCCTCCGTCCTTTTAAACAACTGATCGTTTTTTCTGATCTGCACAAGGGGTTTTACTTGGAGGGACGGGGAGGTGTTTGCACAAAAGTTGTTGTGCGTTCAACGTGAAAATAATATCAGGTTTTTCACGCTGAATTGGAGTAACTCATTGATATTTGTGAAATTCTGTAACTGAATTTCGCAGGATGTCAGTGGGTTTTTGTGTTAATTCTACATCTTCCTAACTAATTGGAGGTTTTTATGCCTGATAACTGCCTAACTGGGCTCAGAAGCCCACGAATTGGGGTTTATGTTTGCCATTGTGGCACTAATATCGCCGGGATGGTGAATGTCGAAGATGTTGCCGCCAATGCCGCTGAACTCGATGGCGTCGTGATTTCCCGCGATTATTCGTATATGTGCTCCGATCCCGGACAGGCGTTGATCAAAGACGATATCCGCGATCACAATCTGGATCGGGTGGTGGTGGCTTCCTGCTCTCCATTGATGCACGAAGGTACTTTTCGGTCTGCTTGCGCTGATGCGGGTTTAAATCCATTTCTCTTCCAGATGACGAATTTGAGGGAGCATGTTTCCTGGGTTTCGGATGATCCAATTTTTGCGACCCAAAAAGCGAAGAAACTGGTTTCCGCAGCGGTGCGCCGGGTCGGGTATCACGATCCCTTGGATTCCCGCGAGATGGGAGTCAAACAATCGGCTTTGGTAGTGGGTGCCGGTATTGCGGGGATCGAGGCCGCTCTGCGGATGGCGGACGCAGGTAAACAAGTTTATTTAGTCGAGCGCGAACCGGGGATTGGGGGGCATATGGCCCAGCTCTATAAAACATTCCCTACGCTCGACTGTGCGGCTTGAATACTCACACCAAAGATGGTGTCCGTGGGACGCCACCCCAATATCGAACTGCTGACCTACAGCGAAGTTGAATCGGTTTCCGGCTTTGTAGGCAATTTTGATGTCAAAGTGCGCCGTAAAGCCCGCTATGTGAACGAAGATTTATGCACTGGCTGCGGCACCTGTGTCGAGAAATGCCCCTGGAAGAAAATCCCCTCCGAGTTCGACCTCGGGCTGGGCAACCGCCCCGCGATTTATTTTCAGTTTGCGCAGGCGGTGCCGCGCATCCCGGTGATCGACAAACAGCACTGCACCTATTTCCAACGCGGCAAATGTCGGGCCTGTGAACGTTTCTGTACCAAAGACGCGATTGATTTCAACCAGCAGGATGAAATCTTGGACCTCGAAATCGGTACGATTGTGCTGGCTACCGGTTTCAAAGATTTTGACCCCGCGATCTCCCCCCAGTATGGCTACCCAAAATTGGATAACGTTTTAACGGGACTCGAATTTGAGCGGCTGGTTAACTCTGGAGGACCGACCAGCGGCAAAGTCCGGCTAAAGGATGGCCGCACCCCGGAACGGGTCGCCATCATCCACTGTGTGGGCAGCCGCGGCGACCAGAACGAATACTGCTCCCGCGTCTGCTGTATGTACTCGCTCAAGCTGGCACATTTAGCCCGCGACATCATGGACGCCGAAGTGGTTGAGTTCTACCGCGATATGCGCACCTTTGGCAAAGCCTACGAAAGTTTTTACGAGCGCGTCCAGCGTGAAGATGTGCATTTTATCCGTTTCGAAAACCTGAACGGCTCTGGAAAACCGCCCGTACAGGTGGAGCCGGTTGGTGACAAACTCAAAGTGACCACGCTCGACCTTTATAGCGGCGAACGCAACGAAGAAATCGTCGACATGGTAGTGCTTTCAACCGGCATGGAGCCGCAAACCGATGCGAAAAATGTCGCCAAAACCTTTGGCCTCAGCCTCAGCCCCAGCGGGTTCTTCCTTGAGAAGCACCCCAAGCTGGCCCCGGTCGAGACGGCCACGGATGGTGTTTATTTGGCGGGCGCGTGCCAAAGCCCGAAGGATATTCCGGACAGTGTCGCTCAGGGTGGGGCGGCAGCGGCGGCGGCCCTTTCGCTGATGGATGCTGGCAAAGTCACCCTGGAACCGTTCACGGCTTATATTGATCCGGCGGTTTGCAGCGGCTGTCTGACCTGCCTGAATATGTGCCCGTATCGCGCCATCCACGCCATTTCGCCCAACGGCCGCGTGATTTCCGAGGTCAACGAGGTGCTGTGCAAGGGCTGCGGCACCTGTGTCGCCGCCTGCCCCTCCGGGATCGCCCAACAGCACGGCTTCGAGCACGACCAGATCATGTCTGAGATCGAGGGCATTCTAACTTTGGCTCTTGCCTGATACCCGACACTCTCCACAGGAGTTGCCTATGAACCGAACCAAACCCAAAACTGGAGTCTACGTCTGCCGCTGCGGCACCAATATCGCCGCCACGGTGGATGTCGAAGCGGTCGCAGCCTTCGCCCAAGATTTGGACGGCGTGGCCCTGGCCCGTGAGTACAGCTATATGTGCTCTGACCCCGGCCAAGACCTGATCAAGGAAGATGTTCAGGAACACAGCCTCAACCGGGTGGTAGTGGCCTCCTGCTCACCCCTGATGCACGAGCCGACCTTCCGCAAGGCCTGTGAAGAAGCCGGGTTGAACCCCTTCTTCATGCAAATGGCCAATATCCGGGAGCAGTGTTCCTGGGTGATCGACGATCCCAAACAGGCCACTGAAAAAGCCAAAGGGATGGTCGCTGCCGCGGTGCGCAGAGTGCGGCACCACCAGCCTTTACACATGCGCCCGGTAGAGATGAATCCCTCGGCCCTGGTGGTGGGTGCCGGGATTGCCGGGATAGAGGCTGCCTTGAAACTGGCAGACGCTGGAAAGCAGGTATATTTAATTGAGCGGGAACCGAGTATCGGCGGGCATATGGCCCAACTGTACAAAACATTTCCGACGCTCGACTGTGCGGCTTGAATACTCACACCCAAAATGGTGTCCGTGGGACGCCACCCCAACGTCAAGCTGCTGGCTTACAGTGAAGTTGAGAATGTCTCTGGCTATGTGGGCAATTTCAAAGTTCAGGTGCGCCGCAGGACGCGCTACCTCGATGATGAACTCTGCACCGGCTGCGGGCAGTGTGCCGAGGTTTGCCCTGTCTCGGTCGATAATCCCTTTGATGCCGGACTGAGCCAACGCAAGGCCTCTTACCGTCATTCTCCGCAGGGTGTGCCGAACGCTTATACGATTGAAAAACTTGGCGCGGCCCCCTGCCGCACTGCCTGCCCCACCGACCAACGCGCTATGGGCTATATCGCCCTGATCCGCGAAAAACGCTATGCGGATGCCTATTGGGCTATCCGGCGTGAGCACCCTTTCCCTTCGGTTTGTGGGCGGGTGTGCAACCACCCCTGCGAAGACGCCTGTATGCGTAACCAGGTTGACGATCCGGTCAATATCATGGCACTCAAACGCTTCGTCGCTGATTGGGCCTATGCCCACCGGGACGAACTGCCCGAAATGCGCGATAAGTCGTTAGTGGGAACGCCATTCGAGCACGAGCATGAACCTTCAGGTAAGAAAATTGCCATCATTGGAGCCGGACCTGCCGGGTTGACGGCTGGTCTCGATTTGGTGCGCTTAGGCCACAAGACCACAGTTTTCGATGCATACCCGGTGGCAGGCGGCATGATGCGGGTCGGTATTCCGCCGCACCGTTTGCCCTATCATCTGCTCGATTGGGAGGTGCAGCAAATCCTCGATGAGGGCGTCGAACTGCGCCTGAATACCCGCGTCGATAATATCCCCGCGCTGTTCAAGCTGGGCTATGATGCGGTGATTGTCGCCACAGGTGCGCATAAAGCCTTCAAGCTCAATATCCCCGGTTCGGATCATCAGGATAACGTACTCAGCCTGGATTTACTGCGCGAGGCCTGCCTAGCCGAAGGCCCTGATTTGAGCGGGCGCGAGATCATCGTTTTGGGGGCGGGTGACGTGGCCCTGGATGCAGCACGCTCTGCGGTCCGGCTGGGCCAGCCCAAAGTCAAGGTGGTCTGCCGGGGGATGCGGGCTTCCTTCAACGAAATCGACGAGGCTCTCGAAGAAGGGGTGGAGATTCTCAAAGGGCGCACCTTCAAAGAAGTCATCATCGAGGATGGAAAGATCACCGGCCTGAAATGCCTGGAAGCCGAGGTCGGCGATGTTGTCAATGGCAAACGCCAGTTCAAGGAACTTCCCGGCACCGAACATGTGATCCCCTGCGATATGGTGATCTGGGCGCTGGGGCAGCAAGCCGATATGAGCTTCTTGCCTGAAGATGGCTCGATTGTCAACGATGGCTGGAGCGGAATTCAGGCTGATGACGAGATGATGACCACCTTGCCTGGTGTGTTCACTGCGGGTGATGTGCGGCGCGGGACGACCTTCTTTGTGGTGGATGCCATTGAAGAGGGACATCGCTCTGCCCGCTGTGTGGACCGTTATCTGCGCGGTGAGGACGGGATTCCAGACCCCATCGTGCCGCCCGGCGTGGAGCTTAGCAAGGAAGAAGTCGAAGCCAAAATTGCCAGTGGCGCTGCTGCCCGGTGGGAGCGCATCAAGATTGGCACGCTCCCGCCCGAAGACCGGATCAATAATTTCCGTGAGGTCGATCTGGCGATCACCGAGGCGCAGGCGGTTGCCGAGGCTGAGCGTTGCCTGGGATGTGGGATTTGTTCCGAATGCCTTGAGTGTGTGGCTGTGTGCGAACGGGGTGCCGTCAACCATGATTTGCAAGATCAAATCGAAGAATTCACGGTCGGCACCATCATCATGGCGACTGGTTTCCAGGATTTTGACCCCAGCCTGGCGCCTGAATACGGCTATGGCAGACATGCAGATGTAATCACCGCGATGGAATTTGAACGCCTGGTTAACACCAGCGGTCCAACCGGTGGCAAAGTGCTGCTCAAGAACGGGCAAAAGCCGAAGAGCGTTGCCATCATCCATTGTGTGGGCAGCCGGGATAATAAATATCACGAATACTGTTCGCGGGCCTGCTGCATGTACTCGCTCAAACTCGCCCAACTGGTGCGGGATTATGTCGATGCCGAGGTCCACGAAATCTACCGCGATATGCGCACCTTTGGCAAAGATTACGAAGAATTTTACAACCGCACGAAGCAGAAAGGTGTCAACTTCTTCCACGGCCGGGTGCGGGAAGTGGCCCGAACAAATGGGAAGTTAGATGTCCGCTGGGATGAGAATTTCTTCAATCAGCCCGACCATATCAAAGTGGATATGGTGATTCTCGCGACTGGCTTCGAACCCCAAGCGGACACGGCAAAGGTGGCGGCCAAATTTGGCATCAGCCGCAGTCCGGACGGATTTTTCCTTGAAAAGCACCCCAAACTGGGGCCGGTTGAAACTGCTACCGATGGTATTTACCTCGCGGGCGCCTGCCAATCCCCGAAAGATATCCCTGATAGTGTGGCTCAGGCCGGCGGTGCCGTGGCAGCGGCCCTCTCGTTGATCGATCAGGGCACGATTGCGCTCGATCCCTCGGTTGCACTAGTGGATCAGTCCTGTTGCGCAGGCTGTGGGCAATGTGTGGCCTCCTGTCCATATGGCGCGGTCAGCATCGCCAACACCGTAGCCGAAGTTAATCCATACCTGTGTAAAGGCTGTGGCACCTGCGCCGCGGCCTGCCCGGATAAGGCCATGACCCTTATCCATTTCGATGACCGGCAATTGGTCGCCGAAATAATTGGAGCGTTAGCTTAAAAATCAGACAGATGACAGGAGACCGATGACTGGGTGTTTGTCCCCGTCTTCCGTCTCCGGTCACCGGTCTTTTTTGCAACGGAGTTGCCTATGTACGAACCCAAAATCATCGCTTTTCTTTGCACTTGGTGCAGTTACACCGGTGCCGATCTGGCGGGGACCTCGCGTTTCAAATCGCCGCACAATATCCGGGCGATTCGGGTGCCCTGTTCGGGACGTGTCTCACCAGAATTGGTGATGAAATCCTTCGATCAGGGTGCTGATGGTGTGCTGGTGCTGGGCTGTCATATTGGCGAGTGCCACTACGATAACGGCAACCATCGAGCTGCCAAACGTGTACCGCTTTTGCACAGCTTGATGACATTTACCGGGCTGGAGCCTGAACGCCTGAAATTAGATTGGGTCTCTGCCTCCGAAGGTGAACGCTTTGCGAATCTGGTAAATGAATTTGTGGAAGGGGTGCGAGCATTGGGACCGGTGAAGTGGCGAGTGGAAGGTGGCCCGTTAGGAGTTAGGAAGTTAGAACCCTTACCTCCTAGCCCCCTATTGCCTAACCTCGTAACTCCTAACCCTAATCATGAGTTGACTATTTCCGAACTCCGCTCACATGCCAAAGACCTGCTCTCCTCCGGCGAAGTCTCCTGCGTGATCGGGTACGAAGTCGGGCCACGCGGTCGCACCCGCCCGGCGTTTGTTTATGAGCCTGAGGATGTGGAGCGATTAGTCTGGAACCAGGCCTGCACGCATAATTTGACGACTTACCTGCGAGGTAAGCTGCTGGAAGACGGAGGACAAGGGTCGGAACAAAAGCCGCGTGTGGCTGTGGTTGTGAAACCCTGTGACAGCAAATCGGTCAATGTGCTGCTGGCCGAGAACCGCTTCAAACGCGAGCAGGTGCATGTGATTGGCGTGGCCTGTGACGGTATTCAAAATGGGGCCGGATTCGGCAAAACGAACGGACGCTATCAAAATCGCTGTCTGGTTTGTGACGAACGAAAACCTGTCGTTTATGACACTTTGGTGGGTGAAGCGGCGAGTCAACAAATCGGCAAGTGTGCAAATCCGCAATCTGCCCATTTACCAATCAACTCGTTTGATAATTTAACCCCTTTCCAGCGGATGGATTTTTGGCTCAGTCAGTTTGACCGCTGCATCCGCTGTTACGCCTGCCGGCAAGCCTGCCCAACCTGTGACTGCCCCACCTGCCTGTACGAACGGGATGATTCTCTATGGACGGGGATGAATATCGAGGTCAATGAGAAACGGGCTTTCCATTTGGGACGAGCTTACCACTTGGCCGGGCGCTGCGTGGGCTGCGATGAGTGCGAGCGGGTCTGCCCGATGGAGATTCCTATCAGTTTGCTGAATCGGAAGCTCGCGCAGGAAGTGGAGGCCGCCTTTGGCTATCGAGCTGGACTAACAGTGGCGCCATCACCGATAACAACTCCCCTAGTTGAGGAGGCTCGAGCATGATTTCAAAAGAAAACCTAGTGAATTGGCTGGATGACCTGGCACAGGATCAAACTTTGATTGCCCCCAAGGATGTTTCAGGAGTCCTGCTTTACCATCCAATTCAAAATAGCGCCGAGGTGGTTTGGGATTACGTCCGGCCGGTAATGTCGATCAAGGATGCTTTCTTCCCGGCGACCGAGCGGCTGCTGACCATCGAAAGGAATGGGCAGGGCGTCAAGTTGGACGAGTTCCGACCCGAAGGACAGCAAATCCTGTTCGGTGTCCGTCCCTGCGATGCCCGCGGCCTGCTGGCGTTAGACGCTCTTTTCCTCGAAACTGAACCCGTGGATAGCTACTATGCCCGGCGGCGGGAAAGCACCACCATCATCGGGCTGGCCTGCACTGAAATGGCTGATACCTGTTTCTGCACCAGCACAGGTGGAGCACCAGATGATGCCACCGGGATGGATGTGATGGTGGTTCCGGTGGAGGGTGGCTACGAAATTCAGGTTTTGACAGAAAAGGGAGTAGAAATCGGTGAAAGGTTAGAAGTGAGGGAGGTAGGATCTCTATCCTCTAACCCCCTAACTCCTAATCCGATTTACGCGATCCCCGAAAAAGAATCCTGGCCGGCCCAATTTAATGACACCTTCTGGGCAGAGATGTCCGAACGCTGTTTGAGCTGCCGGATTTGCGCTTATGTTTGCCCAACCTGTCGTTGTTTTGATGTGCGGGATGAGGCTGTTCCTGGTCGGAATGGCAGCCAGCAGTTCGAGCGTATCCGCTGTTGGGATAGCTGCGCCGGGACGGTCTATCGCCGCATCGCTGGCGGCCACAACCCTCGCGAAGCCAAAGGTGAAAGGCTGCGCAACAGGTTTATGTGCAAGTTCTACTATTATCCCGAGCAGTACGGCCCGACGGCCTGCACCGGCTGCGGGCGCTGCGTGGATGCCTGCCCGGTGAATATTGATATCACGGAAGTGCTCCAGCACCTTGCGGAGGTGAGCGCATGAGCCATAACGGACAAAATGCCATGAAGCCGTATCTGGCGAAACTGGTCGCGGTTGAAGATATGGCTCCGGAGATCAAACTCTTTCGAGCGGAATTGCTGAATGGCGGTGGGGAAGCCTTCCGGGATTACCAACCTGGACAGTTTGCCTTTGTCTCGGCCTTTGGGGTGGGCGAGGCGCCCTTTGGAATTGCCTCCACGCCAGGGCGCGGCAGCACGCTCGAATTTGCCGTACAGCGTCTCGGCGGCGTCACCACCGAGCTTCACGAAATGGGGGATGGCGATATCGTCGGGGTCCGCGGCCCCCTCGGAAACCACTTCCCGATGGATGATTTCAAAGGGCGCGATATCCTGGTTTTGGGCGGCGGCATCGGCGGGGCACCGCTCCGTCCGGTTTTGCAAACTATCTTCGATAACCGAGATGATTACGGCAAGCTGACCATCCTGTGGGCGGCGCGCCATCCCGATTTGCTGATCTTTCGCGAGGAGTATGATGCGTGGCGGGAGGTCCCGAAAACCGAACTGCACCTCACTGTGGACGAAGCGGACGCGGCCTGGGAGGGCGAGGTGGGCCTGATCACGCAATTGCTCGAAAAGGTGAACCCATCTCCAGAGAATACGATTGCGATCACCTGCGGGCCGCCGGTGATGATTTTCTACGCCGATAAAACGCTGCAAAAATTAGGCTTTACGCCTAATCAGTCCTACGTCACTCTCGAAGCCCGGATGCACTGTGGCATTGGCAAATGCGGGCGCTGCAACCTTGGCGAGAAATTGATTTGCGTTGACGGCCCGGTCTTTTCAATGGCTGAGGTTGGTGGTTTACTGGAGAGTTTCTTGTAGAACTTGGAGATTGCAAAATGATCATCGGCACCCTCAATTCGGGGGTGCCGATTTTGTTTAGATCACCGTTGATGATTCGCAGCTTGGATAATGGTTTCGATACATCGGCTGTGCGGCTTGAGCCTGCACTTCACGGTGGATATTTCTGAATTGAAACCGCGCAGCCGGCACTCAAATTGCGTTTTCTAACAAATCTTGAGGACACACATTTTTGTGCTTTATTCAATTGGGTGTATGGCTGATGTTAGAATATTTCGAAAAAAGGAGGTTTAGCATGTCGATCAAGTTGTTTCGAAAATCACTGTTTTTTGCATTGATGGTTATTGTTATGGGGGTAAGTCTCCGGGCCGTTACCGAGTTTGGGATAGCGGCGCCGAATGATATTTCCTGGCCGGATATTGAGGTTGAAGAGGTGGTATCTGGTTTGTCATCGCCTGTGCACCTCACCCATGCTGGCGACGGCAGCGACCGGCTGTTTGTTGTCGAGCGCCCAGGCCGGATTCAGATCATTCAAAATGATGCTCTCTTAGGAACCCCATTCCTGGATATCCAAGACCGGGTGCAATCGACAGGGGGTGAGGAAGGGCTTTTGAGTGTGGCCTTTCCATCGGAATTCGCATCCAAAGGTTTTTTTTATGTGTACTACACCAACCAAAACGGAGACAATCAAGTTTCTCGGTTTTACATTTCTGGTGATCCCAATATTGCTGATCCGGCTAGTGAGGAGCTGATCATTTATCTCGATCATCCGAATCATTCCAATCATAATGGTGGGCAGATTGCATTCGGGTCAGATGGCTATTTGTATATTTCAACCGGTGATGGTGGTGGGGGCGGTGACCCGGATGAGAATGGACAGGATCCCGCGTCTTTGTTAGGCAAGATTTTGCGAATTGATGTGGAATGGGCCTGGCCATTACCCGCAGGTCCTTATTTCGTGTACCTACCGCTCATTGTATCCGGCGATGGTACCCCTGCCTGGTTGGCTTATCGCATACCGGAGGATAATCCATTTGTGGATGTCCCCGGATATCGCGAGGAAATTTGGGCTTTGGGGCTGCGAAATCCCTGGCGGTTTTCCTTTGACCGCGATACCGGCGATCTTTATATTGGTGATGTCGGCCAGGGTTCCTGGGAAGAGATCGATTATCAGCCCGCAGCCAGTGCTGGCGGTGAGAATTATGGCTGGAATGAAATGGAGGGTTCCCAATGTTATCTGCCCAATTGCGATACCACGGGGATGACTCTGCCAGTTTATGAGTACCCGACCCATGTAAATGGCAGTTGCGCCGTTACAGGAGGCCGCGTTTACCGCGGTATAGACTATGTTGGTTTACAGGGAATTTATTTCTTTGCTGATTATTGCAATGGGATCATCACCGGTTTACAATTGGAGGGCCCAACTTGGAATGATCAAAATTTGTTGGATTCCCATCTCAGTATTAGTTCATTTGGTGAGGATGAAGCTGGCGAATTGTATTTTACGGATATTTCAAATGGAGAAATTTATCAAATTATTGAGCAGTCCCCTTAATAAAAGGAGTACGATTCTTCGCTGGAAGCGTACTCCAGAGTTATGCTGATGCTTACAAAACTATTTCTGGTTGTTGTAGTTCCGCCTCCCTCATGGCGTTGAAGGCTGCGATACCGACTTCGATAATCTCCTGGGATGGTTCGCGCGTTGTCAGGCTTTGTAGTGCCAGACCAGGTTTTGCCAGCCAACGCACGAAAGTCCAGTGCATATGAGTTGCCGTCCAGCGGATGTATTCATAAGCGATTCCAGCTACGACTGGGATCAAGAGAACTCGGCTCAATAAACGTAATCCCAAGGGCATTGGACCGAGCAACGAGAAGATCACGACCGAAATTAAAACCAAAGTCAATAAGAATGCCGTTCCACAGCGCGCATGCTCCAATGGGTAGGTAGCAACAATATCAGGGGTTAATTCTGCATTGTCTTCGAATGCATTGATGGTTTTGTGCTCAGCGCCGTGATAAGCGAAAACGCGTTTTACATCCGCCATCTGCCCAATGGCCCAAATATAGCCGATCAATAACAGTAGACGTACAATCCCTTCAGCCAAATTGCTCCACCAGTTGCTCAAGCCCAGATACTGGAAGAGCTGTCCAAGTGCTGCTGGAGCCAAGAAGAATAATCCGATGCCAAAGGCGAGTGAAAGCCCTAAAGTCAAATAAAGCATTGGGCCTTCTAATTGCTCGTCTTCGCCGGTTTGTGTATTGGCTGAGATGGTCAGCGCCCGCATTCCCAGGCCGAGGGCATCCCATAAAATAACAAGACCCCTCAAAAATGGGATTTTGGTCAACCGGCTTTTGTAGATGCCGCCTAACTCCTCAGTATGAATCACAATTTCTTGATCAGGATCCCGCATGGCAATTGCAACGGATTTTCCACCGCGCATCATCACACCTTCAATAACAGCCTGACCGCCGTAAGTTGGTAATCTATCTGTCATTAGGCTGCCTTTTCGTCTGCTAAATTGAATAAGAAGTGGATGAGGGCATCAATGCCGCGATACCAGTTGGGCAAATCGAGCTTTTCATTGGGGCCGTGCATATTATCGGTGGGCAAACCGAAACCCATATTAACTACATCAACGCCCAGCGTTTGCTGAAAATCGGTGACTACAGGGACGCTGCCACCCTCACGTTTGAACGCGGGACGCACACCCCAAACAGTTTCTGCGGCTTTGAGATAGGCTTGTGTCCAGGGGGAGTTTCGATCTGAAATTGAAGGCGGACTGCCGACCATTTGGATGATTTCCCAGCGAATGGATTTAGGCGCATTTTCTTGCATATATTGTTTGAGTTGCTCATAGACTTCATCGGGATGCTGATCGGGCACCAACCGACAGGAGACTTTCGCCATCGCGTAAGATGGCAACACCGTTTTTCCACCCTCGCCGATATACCCGGTGTACAGCCCGTTGACTTCCAGGGTAGGACGAGCGCCAACGCGCTCGTCTGGGGAAAACTCACCTTCTCCCCACAGGGCAGGGACGCCGGTATGTTCAAGATACCAGGCTTCGTTTTTGGGCAAGCGCGCAATCTCGGCCCGCTCGTCGTCAGTCAGGGGGCGCACTTTGTCATAGTAACCCGGAAGTGTAATACGGCCAGTTTCATCGTGCATTCCGGCGATCAACTCGCAGATGGCTTGCCCGGGATTGTGGACCGTTCCACCAAAAACGCCAGAATGTAAATCCTGGCTGGGCCCGTAAATGCGGATTTCAAAATAAGCCAGTCCACGCAGTGCGTACGTGATGGTTGGAAGGTCAGGAGCGACCATCCCTGTATCTGGGTTTAGAGCGAAATCACAAGTGAGCATTTCCTTGTGATCTTCAATGAATTTGCTTAAATTTGGCGAACCAATTTCTTCCTCGCCCTCAATGATAAATTTGACGTTGACAGGGAGGGTGCCGGTTTTGACGATGGCTTCAACAGCATTGATGGATGCTGCTACCTGCCCTTTCATATCGGTCGCACCGCGAGCGTAAAGATTGTCACCACGAACCTCTGGCTTGAAAGGGTCGCTGTCCCATTTTTCAAGGGGATCTGCGGGCTGTACATCATAATGGCCGTATATTAAAACGGTAGGTGCATCCTTGAACTTGAGCGATTCCCCATAAACCACCGGATGCCCGGGGGTTGGGTAAATCTTGACATTGTTAATTCCCAGTGAAACAAGCTTATCCGCCACCCATTGAGCGGTGCGATCCATATCCGCTTTTGCCTTCGGCTCGGTGGAAATCGAAGGGATTGCGGAGAAAGCGATCAGTTCTTCTAAGAAGACATTTTTATTTTTTTGTGCATATTCAAGCGCTTTTGCGCGTACTGTTGACATTGGTGGTCCTCCGACAATTTGATTGCATAATTATACCCTCACAAATCTAGGGATTATGAATCCTCATGAAGGTCTAATGGTTTATCACGGTTTACTTGTCACTGCGTATAAAAGATCACCCAAAAGTTTGCCATTTGTCAACCAGATGGTTACTCGATCAACCTCGGGGAATTGACGGGCGGTAGCCCAAACTTGATCTCGATAACGCCGGCCTTCGCAGTAATCAGACGGTTTGACATATGAACCCTGGAGTGTAATGGTGGCTTTTCTAGTCGATTGGTTGAAGTCAACACTATCGACTCGAAATGAAGATGGATAAGTAGAATTCCGAAAAGCACCGACATTTTGACCGCTAGCAAACAAAGTGTTAAGCGCAATTTTTATATCCTCTTCAACACTACCGGTGCGGAGAAAACCCGAGGAAATTCCAATAATGGTATCTCCACAGGCATTTGGTCCATCCGTACCAACATGTGTTACATAAATGCGAATCGCATTTGGATTAGCCCAAGCAGGAAGAGGCGTATCTGTTGATGTTTCAGTCGGTGTCTCTGTTGGGATAGTAGTACTGGTAGGGGTGACGGTCGGTGTATCAGAGGGTGCTTCAGTAGGAGTAGGTATTTTAGTTGGTGTTACAGTGGATGTTAGTGTTGGAGGAATAAGCGTTTCTGTCGGCAGGGGAGTGGAGGATGGTTTTAGTGTGGCCGTAGGTGGTATCGGAGTTGTTGTTGCACAGGCAGTTAGAAAACTGGCGCTTAATAATATGATGATTAGCCAGAATAGGTTACGCGATGACATGAATATAATCTCCTTATTGATAACTCGGAAGATTATAACGAAATTTCTTGAAAAGTGAGGACCTTCTACCTGAAGTTCCAAATGGATTGCTGACCTTTGGGGTATTCCATGCTACAATAAACCTAACATTTGATCGGCGGTCGTCGTGGGCAAAACTGAGTCCAAGACGGCGTCTCGGAGCAGCCGAGACGAAAAGTGCCGCCATCCTGGAGGTCGCCGATCTATGAGTTTTTGGCAAAAATACCACCTAGCCCAATCCGTTGATGATGCTTTGCAGACCTTGATTTCTGCCCCCGGAGATGCTTTGATCATCGGTGGTGGCACAGACCTGTTGCTTGATTTGCAGCAGGGCCGCCACAAACCCGTCCACACCTTGGTGGATATCACCGAAATCCCAGAAATGACCGCACTAGAAATTCGAAATGGGGAGTTATTTATCGGCGCGGGAATCCCACATCGAAAAATCGTAGATTCATCTTTAGTTTACCAACATGCTCAGGCGCTAACCGAAGCCAGCGGCTTGATTGGCGGACCCCAGGTGCGCAATACTGCTACTTTAGGGGGAAATGTTGCCCACGCGCTACCCGCAGCCGATGGCACCATTGCTTTGATGACGCTCGCTGCAGAAGCTGAGATTGCAGGAGTGTCGGGATGCCGACGGGTGCCCTTATCTGAGATTTTTGTTCGTCCAGGACAAAACTCCCTGAAGAATGAACTGCTGGTCGGATTTTATTTGCCCTTGCAAAATCCTGGTGAGGCCTCGGCATTCAAGCGAGTGATGCGTCCTCAGGGGGTTGCAATTGCAATTTTGAACCTGGGTCTTTGGCTGCGCCTTGATGGCGATAAAATTGCCGATATTCGCATTTCGGTGGGACCTTCGGGCCCGGTTCCCCGGCGTATGAATCAGGCCGAGGATGTTTTACGAGGCCATCCACTGAAAGATTCTACAATTGGCCTTGCACTTGATGCGATTTTAGAGCAGGCAAATTTCCGTACCAGTCGCCACCGTTCAACCTCAGAATACCGCCAGCACGTGGTTGGCATTTTATTGGAAGAAACCCTTATTACAGCGTTTGAACGTGCTAAATTCAAGCGCACTCACGGATAAAATGATGAAAATTACTGTTAATGGTGTCCCAAAAGAAATCGAACCGCAGCCAGGTGAAATGCTCTCTGAGATGTTGCGGGAGCAGTTGGATTTAACCGGCACAAAAATTGGATGTAACGAGGCCGAATGTGGTGCTTGTACTGTCTTGATAAATGGCGAACCAGTGCTTTCTTGTACGTATCCAGCTGCGAAAGCTGAAAACAAAGAAATTGTAACGATCGAAGGGTTAGCGGTTGGTGGAGTTCTTCACCCGCTCCAAGAAGCTTTTATTTCGCATGGGGCTGTGCAATGTGGTTTTTGCATCCCCGGCCAATTGATGACAGGCTACGCGTTGCTTCAGGAAAATCCGAATCCCACCAGTGATGATATTCAACATGCGCTCAAAGATACCCTTTGTCGTTGTGCGGGATATCCAACCATTGAACGTGCCGTCCAGGCTGCTGCAAAATCAATAAACTCCGATTCTCCTGTTGCCCAACCTGAAATCGCAGCTGACTCGCAAACACCCCAAGACACAATTGGTACGCGCCAAATTCGTCCAGATGCAGTTGAAAAGGTTACCGGAGCAGCGAAATTTACAGATGATCTAAAATTCCCCGGGATGTTGCACGCAGCCGTCAAACGAGCTGAGATTCCCCACGGGATTTTGAAGCAGCTCAAAACTGGGACCGCTGCTTCCCTTCCAGGAGTGGCGGCCGTCCTCACAGCGGCCGATATCCCAGGGGAAAAGAATCACGGATTGGTAATATCCGATTGGCCGGCTCTAGTTGGAATTGGTGAACGCGCCCGTTATGTGGGGGATGCCGTCGTCATTGTTGCCGCCGAATTGCGCGAAATTGCTTTACAGGCTGTCGACCTGATTGAAGCGGAGTTTGAAACCCACGAAATAGTTTCAAACCCTGTTCGAGCGAAGGAAGCTGATGCTCCGCAATTGCACGAAAACGGCAATTTGCTTAAGCATATCAAAGTAAGAAAAGGCGATATGGCCCAAGGTTTTGCAGATTCAGACCTGATTTTGGAGCAGGTTTTCCATACGCAAACCACAGACCACGCCTTTATGGAACCAGAGTGTTCGATAGCGGTACCAAAACCCGATAGGCGGATGGAAATTTTCGTTGGCTCCCAGATCCCTTATTCTGACCGCAATCAGGTTGCACGTACCTTGGGATGGCCAGAGGATCGAGTGCGGGTCGTTGGTCAATTGATGGGCGGCGGTTTCGGCGGCAAAGAAGATATCGCTGGACAAATTCACGCTGCTTTACTGGCAAATAAAACCGGCCGTCCAGTTAAATTACTTTGGGATCGCCATGAGAGTTTATTAGTCCACCCTAAGCGCCATGCAACTCAAATTCGCGTTAAATTAGGCGCCAAACAGGATGGCACGATCATCGCAGCCGAGACCGAACTCTTTGGCGATACGGGCGCATATGCCTCCTTAGGTGAAAAAGTGCTCACCAGAGCCACAACGCACTCCTCCGGTCCCTATGATATTGCCCATGCGCGGGCTGATTGTTATGCCATGTACACAAATAATCCCCCCGCAGGTGCTTTTCGCGGTTTTGGGGTACTGCAATCGGCCTTTGCTATTGAAACTATGATCGACCGCCTGGCCGAAAAATTGGATCGAGACCCTGTGGATTTGCGCCGCCAAAACGCACTGCGTGTAGGCAGCATCACCAACACAGGCCAAACTTTACGGGAGAGTGTTGGCCTCTTGGAGTGTGTCGATAAAGTTGACGCTGAAATGAGAAGACTGGCTTTGGTTGATGGATATTCCGATCCCTTCGAATCTCACCTGGCATCTGACAATGAACATCTGAAACGGTCCTGGGGGTTTGCTGTGGCCTATAAAAATACTGGTCTTGGGGGTGGTGCTCCTGATAAAGCTGGCGCTGAAGTGGAACTCTACTCGGATGGCACCGTAGAGGTCCGCACTTCCTCGGCTGAATTGGGTCAAGGGTTAGTAACGGTCTTGCAAATGATTGTTGCGGAAGAATTTGCACTCCCCGTTGAGCGTGTTAAAGTTTTAGTTATGGATACAGACCTGACCCCAGATGGCGGTCCGACCACCGCATCCCGACAAACTTATGTCACGGGGAATGCCGCTCGGTATGCTGCTCAAACCCTGCGGGAAGCAATTTCGACAACCTTGGCTGAAAAGTACGATCAACCTCCGGAGGAGATTTGTTTCGTTGAGGGGTTGGCACAGGTCAATGGCCACAAGGTTGAATTGGGCGAGGTAGTCGAAATCATGCGTGACGAGGGCCGAGAGCCGAAAGTGCTCTATGAATATTGGGCACCCAAAACCCAGCCCTTAGGTACTGGTGGCGATATGCATTTTGCATTCTCGTTTGCAGCTCAGGCCGCTGAAGTGGAAGTTAACACCCGTACAGGTGAAGCCAAAGTTTTGCGCGTGATCGCTGCTAATGACGTTGGCAAAGCAATCAACCCTCTCGGATTACAGGGGCAGGTTGAAGGTGGTGTCGTCATGGGAGTAGGACATGCCCTTACTGAGAATTTCATTGTTGAAGATGGGATTCCATTCACAGATCGTTTGGCTCGTTATCGAATGCCAAATATTACGCAAACCCCCGAAATCACCTCCTTTGTGGTTGAGCATGCTACAGCTGATGGTCCATATGGCGCAAAAGGTGTCGGTGAAATTGTCAGTATCCCAACAATCCCGGCGATCACGAATGCGATCTATAATGCCGTTGGTGTGAGGGTTGATACCCTGCCGGTTGATCAAGAGTTCATTGTAAAAGAACTGAAAAAAGGTTAGTAACAATTTTTAAGTAACCTCGGGATGGGAAGTTAGTAAAGAAATTTTACGTCCGATTAACCTGTTACCTCTGAAATCATGGGCGATAACAACAATATCCCTCAATGGCTCCGATGGGCGCGTGAAATTCAAGCCATAGCTCAAACCGGTGAGACGTATACTCAAAATGATTGGCAAAGCCAGCGCTATCAACGTCTTTTGGAAATATCAGCAGAGATCATTAGCGATCATACGGGCTATCCAGTGGAACTGATTGTTGAAAGCTTCAAACTCCAACCAGGGTACGCAACCCCAAAAGTGGATGTTCGTGGCGCGGTTTTTCGGGATGGAAAAATCCTACTTGTCCGAGAGAAGATGGATGGTGGTTGGACGATGCCCGGCGGCTGGGCCGATGTAGGTGACTCTCCTGCTGCCGGAGCAGAGCGCGAAGTTTGGGAAGAATTGGGTTTTCGAGTCAAAGCCCGTAAAATTATTGGGGTCTACGATGCCAATCGCACCCCTCCTTTGGAACTCTATCACGCGGTTAAGCTTGTTTTTCTTTGTGATATTGTGAGTGGTGAAGCTGCCATTAGCGACGAAACTACCGAAGTGGGATTCTTCAGCCTTGATGATATTCCACAGCCTTATTCTGGCGAGCGCACCCGTCAACGACATATTGACCACGCATTTGCCGCTTTTGTTGATCCAACAATCCCAACGGTATTTGAGTGAAAAAATCTAATGGATGACCGCCAGCTTCATCCGATTGTTGATTTACCACGACTGAGAACGGATGACTGCTAACTTAAAATTTCTCACTGAAATCCCTTTTGGTTTACCCGGTAAAATCTATCGGAGTCCAATGCCTTTTGGTCCGTATGATCGCCAAAATCAGGTTTGGCCTCTATATCAAGAGAATCATGTGAGAGGGGTGGTTGTCCTCGTTGAAAAACAAGAATTTCTTGCGCATGCCCACAGAGATTTACTCGCTTTCTATCGTTCTACAGGTTTGGATATTATCCATTTCCCGATCCCAGATTTTCAGGTTCCAAAGAATGATGGGCTTATGGCAGCGATTGAAGATGTGATAACCCAGGCCCAAGATGGTAATAATATTGCCGTTCATTGCCTAGCGGGGATTGGCCGCACAGGCATCTTTATTGCCTGTATGGCAAAGCAGCAACAAAAAGTGAACGGGCAAGCATCAATCAGGTGGGTGCGACAGTTTATCCCTGGTGCGTTAGAGAACCTAGATCAAGAGAAATTTGTAAAAAATTTTTGACTACCGAGGCTAAAAGACACTAAGAACCACATTTTTTTCGTGATTTTGTTCTTTCGTGTCGAAGGAGTATGAAAGCTATGCTTATTACTAACGGCAAAATAATAACTTGGGAAGAAGAGAACCGTGTTCTCGACGGCTATGCTATTTATATCGATGGCGACGTGATTGGTGAAGTTGGCCTCGAAGCGAAATTAAAAGCCAAATACCCAGATGATGAAAAATTAGATGCCGCGCGGCCAGTACATAATGCCCGGAAATATCTGCGCGCACACCCATTTTTATGGCGCTTATGCCCGGGGGATGGCGATCCCTGGTCCAGCTCCAGCTGACTTTCCTGAAATTTTGCGCAAACTCTGGTGGCCATTGGATATGGCCCTGGACGAAGACGCAGTTGCATATTCAGCGCTAGTGATGCTGGTAGATGCGATCAAACATGGCACTACAACACTCATTGATCACCATGCTTCGCCAAATTTTATTGATGGTTCTTTGGATGTGATTGCTGAAGCCGTTGATAACTCTGGGTTGCGGTCTGTGTTGTGCTATGAAGTTACCGATCGCAATGGAGGGGGCGGAGCCAAGGCTGGTATTGCCGAAAATGTGCGTTTTCTGAAATCTGAGATCGTTCGCTCGAACCCGCGTTTAGCGGCCACATTTGGGCTGCATGCTTCTCTCACTTTAACGGATCACACCTTGGAGGCCTGCCGCGAAGCGCTCCCTGAGGAAGCAGGATTCCATATTCATGTTGCTGAGCACGAATCCGATGAGTATGACAGTCTAGCAAAATCAGGCAAGCGAGCTGTGGATCGTTTACATCAACATGGGATATTAGGCCCGCGCTCGATCGTGGCACACGCGATCCATATTGACGCCCTTGAGGCCAAATTACTGGCGAACACAGGCACTTGGGTAACACATCAACCACGGTCCAATATGAATAACGGCGTTGGAGCAGCTGAAGTTGAATCTTTGTTGCGATTAGGTGTGCCGGTTTGTATTGGGACTGATGGATTTTCCCATGTGATGTGGGAAGAGTGGCGCACGGCATATTTAATGCATAAACTGGCTCACCGCGATCCACGCCGGATGAATGGTATGGATATTGTAAAGATGGGGATTTATAATAATGCGACTCTCGCTGGAAGTTTCTTCCCTGAAGCTTCCATTGGTGTATTGACTCCAGGTGCTTATGCTGACCTAATATTTGTAGATTACAATCCTCATACGCCTATGACGGCCGGTAACCTCCCCTGGCAAATCATCTTTGGCTTTCATGAAAGCATGGTAACCACAACAATTGTGGCTGGGCAGGTTCTCATGCGGGATCACGAATTATTGACTCTAGACGAGGCTGCAATTGCAGCCGAAGCCCGAGAATTAGCCCCCGAAATTTGGAAGCGATACGAATCATATGTTGGAACCTACTAAAACGTGTTGACCAGTTGAAAAGTCAACGCAATATATTTTGGAGAAATTATGACTGACACAAAACCCACGGTAGCTGTTTTAGGCGGCACTGGCAATGAAGGTCCGGGTCTGGCGATGCGTTGGGCTCATGCAGGATACAAAATCATCATCGGTTCGCGGCAGAAAGAGAAAGCTGAATCCACCGCGAAAGAGCTCAACGAAATATTAGGAATTGATAACATTGTCGGAATGGCAAATGCCGACGCTGCACAAGCAGCGGATATCAATGTGCTTACCGTCGTTGCCAAAGCGCATCAACCTGCGCTAGAGGGTCTCAAAGATGCACTGCAAGGAAAGATCTTAGTCGATGCTACTGCCCGTTTGTCCTTCCCAGATTTGAAACCACCTGCGCCTCCCTCAGCTGCGGAAATTGCCCAAGAGATCCTTGGACCTAGTGTGAAGGTGGTTGCTGCATTTCAGAATGTACCCGCTCACGCTCTCCGTAAGCTAGATAAACCTGTGTCCAGTGATGTGCTGGTATGTTCCGATGATCTGGAGGCTGCTGAGCAAATCATTCAATTGGCCAAAGATGGCAAAATGGGTGCTTACTATGCCGGTAAGTTAGCTAACTCGATCACAGTTGAAAGCTTAACTTCACTTCTGATTGTGATGAATAAACATCATAAAGTAAAGACGGCCAGTATTGGGATAACGGGAATTAGTGATTAGGTAAACCGTAAATTCGAGTTAATTCATGTCTGCTACCCCTCTCACCCTGATGCCCCTCACTGGGATTCCCCTGGTACAGCCCGGGGATGATCTGGCAGAAATAATTTTATCAGCATTAGATGCTTCAAATATTGCGCTTCAAAATGAAGACATTTTGGTGCTCGCTCAAAAAATTGTTTCGAAATCTGAAGCTAGATTGGTTGATCTCAGTACAATTCATGAACCTTCCATCAAATCGGTGGTATATGCAGCGGAGGCTGATAAAGACCCTCGGCTTGTCGAATTGATTATGCGAGAGAGCCGAGAACTGGTGAGAATCCGGCCTGGTTTGATCATCGTTGAGCATCGCCTCGGATTTATTTGTGCCAATGCAGGTATCGACCACTCGAATGTCACCCCACCCAAAGATGCGGAGAACCAGAATCCCGATGATTGGGTGCTGTTGCTCCCTGAAAATCCTGATGTTTCAGCAGCCTCGTTGAGAAAATTACTCGAAGCTGAAACGGGTGTTCAACTAGGTGTCATGATTGTCGATTCGCACGGCCGGGCCTGGCGAAATGGCACGGTCGGTGTCACGATTGGTGTATCCGGAATCCCAGGTGTTGTAGATAAACGCGGTTCAAAAGATCTATTTGGTTATGAACTGCGCGTCACTGAAATTGGTGCCGCTGATGAATTGGCGGCTGCTGCATCGCTGATGATGGGACAGGTTGCAGAAGGTACACCTATTGTCCATGTGCGCGGGTTTCCTTATCCGTTGCGAGAGGCGGAAATGAGTGAATTGCTGCGACCCATAGACAAGGATTTATTTAGATAAAAGGATCTAGGTGTCGGGATTTCTGGTAACTGGGAAATTGTCACCCAAACCTAATTGCTCTGAATTTCATCACTCTTTAAGAAAACATGCATGGTCTCGTCTCCCTTCTTGATAAAAAACACTACGCGCTTGTCGAAGAGATTTGGCAGGAGCTAGAGATTGATTGTAGGCTGAAGGGCATTCATGTCACACCGCTGCCGCATTTCTCCTGGCAGATCGCTGAAGATTATGCTTGGGAAGCTCTGGAAAATGCCTTGCAAGAGCTTGCCTTTGAAGCCGAACAGTTCAAGGTTCGCACAAATGGGTTAGCTCTCTTTACTGGTGAGGAGCCGGTAGTTTATATTCCAGTAGTGCGCACAAAGGAATTGAGCAGGTTTCATGAAATGATCTGGAATGGATTGACTCCGATCAGCGAAGGTCCTAGTCTTTATTATGCGCCTGCCTTTTGGATGCCGCATATCTCGCTGGCTTATAGCGATGTAGATAAAGATAAACTGCGCTGTCTGATGGATAAGCTGGCGTTCCGCACCTTTAATTGGGAAATTGAGATTGACAATTTCACGTTGATCTATGAACCTGAAGGCAGCATCGGGCAAACTCGTTACAGGTTTGAATTTCGAAAGAAAGAATGATCTCGGACAGAAGGTCTAGGATGTAGATAAAGACTCAGAAAGGAAAGGAGAATTAATGAAAGCAATTCCCGAAGAACTTCAATATTTGCTGTCAGATGAAACAAAAGCATTTGCTTTTTTGGCAACTTCAATGCCAGATGGATCCCCCCAGGTGACCCCGGTTTGGTTCAATACAGAGGGTGAATTTATTCTGATCAACACGGTTGAAGGTCGAACAAAATACCGAAATATGATGGCAAATCCTAAGGTTGCACTTGCCATTCCCGACCCGAATGATCCCTATCGCTATATTCAAATTCGAGGCCGAGTAGTGGATGTACAAAGTGAAGGTGGTAAAGAACATATTCAAGAACTGGCCGTCATTTATACCGGTAAGTCCTGGGATTTTCCCACAGATCAGGAGCGCGTGATCTATAAAATTCTGCCGGAAAGTATCGACGCTCATCTATGAAAATAGTAGCCCTTGCCGGCGGTGTTGGTGGAGCCAAGCTCGCAGATGGTCTCGCCCAAATTGTCCCCTCTGAAGACCTGACCATCATCGTCAATACCGGTGATGATTTTGAGCACCTGGGCTTGAATATTAGCCCTGATTTGGATACTGTTTGTTACACACTGGCCGGATTAGCCAACACCCAAACAGGATGGGGGCGAGTTGATGAGAGTTGGAACGCCATAGAAAATCTGACTCGTCTCGGCGGGCCAGAATGGTTCCAGCTTGGAGATCGTGACCTGGGTACTCATCTCGAGCGCACTCGCCGAATGAAAAAGGGACAACCCCTGAGTTAGATTACACAAGATTTTTGCAGTGCCTGGGGGATTGAGGCAGCGGTAATCCCAATGAGTGATGATCCGGTGCGTACGATTGTGTTGTCGGATGCAGGCGATTTACCTTTTCAGGAGTATTTTGTTCATCGGAGATGTAAACCTAAAGTAAACGGATTCCGATTTGAAGGTATGGCTTCAGCCCAACCAGCCCCGGGAGTGGTTGCTGCCATCCGAGAAGCTGACTTGGTTGTGATCTGTCCTTCCAACCCCTGGGTGAGCATTGACCCAATATTAGCGTTGCCCAACTTGAAATCTGAAATTGAATCCCGCCCGGTGGTGGCTATATCTCCCATAATTGGCGGCCAGGCTGTCAAAGGTCCAGCCGCAAAAATGTATTCGGAGTTAGGCATCCAGCCATCGGCATTGGCGGTAGCTCAACATTATCAGGATATTTTAGATGGATTAGTTTTTGATATCGTTGATAAAAAATTGGTGTCAGAAATTAAGAAGATTAACGTTTCTATTTTGAACGTAAATACGTTGATGGTCTCGCCAACCCAACGAAAGTGTTTGGCCCAAGATGTACTAAAGTTTGGTAAACTTATTATGGAGAAGAAATGAGATCGCCCCAAAGTTCATCACAACGAAGAAAGGACAAAACTAGATGACTTTATGGGCAATTGTGCCAGTCAAACCCTTACGCAGGGGGAAATCCCGTTTGGCGAATGTGCTTTCGCACGAAGAACGCACGGATTTGAACCGCCATCTTTTAGAAAATACACTCGATACTTTAAATAAGATCCCTGAAATTGAACAGGTACTGGTTGTCAGCCGGGATTCGGAGGCCCTGGCGATGGCTCGCGATTTGGGCGCACGCACGGTCCAAGAAAACAGGAAATCCGATTTAAATATTGCACTTGCGCGAGCAACTATAGTGGCAAAGACTTATGCAACCCGTGGGGTATTGATCTTGCCTGTAGATTTGCCCTTAATCACTTCTGAAGATATTCGCGCAATGTTAGAGAAGGTAAAGAATCCGCCTGTCGTTGTGGTCGCCCCTGATCGTTGTTCTAATGGTACAAATGCCTTGTTAGTTTGTCCCGCAGGACTTCATCGAATATGAATATGGTGAGGGATCATTTGAGCGCCACTGTGACCTAGCTCAAAAGATGGGTGCCCGGTTGGAAATTTGTGAATTGCCTTCTCTTGCACTAGACCTGGACAACCCCGAAGATTTAGATTTGGTGGCGCAAGAATTGGCTGCCTGATAAATAATTTGAGACAAAAATATTGTCTTTAGATTAAGAATAATATTAAAGATGAGGAGATCACCATGGTAAAACGCGTAGCTTTATATTTGCAGGATGCCCATGATTTAAGAGATGGGTTGGATTATGTAAAATATGCTGAAGACAAAGGTTTCGAAGCCGTCTGGCAGGCAGAATCGCGCTTGGTGCGCGATGCAATTGTGCCCATGGCAGCATATGCTGCAGTAACAGAAAAGATAAAAATTGGTTCTGGTGTAATCAATAATTGGACTCGAAATATTGGTTTATTGGCCTCCACCTTTTTGACATTAGATGATCTTGCCCCTGACCGTATTATTTGCGGTATCGGTGCTTGGTGGGATCCGCTTGCGATGAATGTTGGCATCGAGCGCAAGAAACCGCTCAAAGCCATGCGCGAAACTGTCGAAGTGTTGCGCCGTTTGCTAAATATGGAAAGGGTTACTTTCCACGGAGAGTTTCACCAGGTAGAAAATATCGAGTTGGACGTGGTTCACGGTCGGCGAGAACCGCGCAACGTGCAAATTATGATTGGAGCGACCGGTCCCAAGATGATGGAGTTGACCGGAGAGATTTCGGATGGCGCCGTGCTGAATTACTGCGTTGCCCCGGAATACAATGATCGGGCTTTAGAATTGCTCGAAAAAGGCGCGAAGAAAGCGGGTAAAACATTGGATGATATTGACCGTCCACAGCTTGTGGTTTGTTCAGTAGATCATGATCACCATAAAGCCATAGATACTACCAAAATGCTGCTTTGCCAGTACTTAGCACAGCAACCTCATATTGCCAAAGCTTCAAATGTTTCGGTTGATGTTGTGGCTGAAATTCAGTCAATTTTGGGTTGGCCTGCGACCCATGAACAGATCATGAAAGCCCGGCATCTCGTTCCTGACGACCTGGTCTACCGTATTACTGCTTCTGGTACACCTGATGAAGCACGTGCCAAGGTGCAAGAATATGTCAACCGCGGCTGTACTAGCCCGATTCTGTATCCGGTGGGTGGCGATGTCAAGCTGTTGATTGATACTTTTGCTACTGGATAAAGATCAAAACTCAACTTAAAATAAATCGGAGTTCTGTTTACAGAAATCCGATTTATTCTTTAATCTGACGAGTTGAAAGAGAATTTAAAAACAATCTAATTACTCTAAACCTGGGGATGAAAAACAACCACAGGGATGGTGCGCATAAACGCCGTTATGCTTTCTTCATCATTGCTTATTTGATAACCGATCATCTTGCTCAAGTTTTTGATAGCGTTCGGGTGTCGTTTGTGGTATTCTCTAAAAATTTTTTCAGCTTCTTCAACAGGAAGCCGTTTTGCAATTGCCGAAAATTTTTTATTACCAATTTGGATTTTTACTTCTGGGGTATGGATGATATTCTGAAACCATTGAGATTTCCCCCCAAATCCCGAAGCAACGTATGGGGTAGTTGATTCCTTATCAAATTTGATCACTTCCAAAACTGCCTTTCGAGATTGTCCACTGACTCGCCCTGTATGGGTGAGCAGAAGCATCCGATTCCCAAGCAAACTCCCTAATTTTAGGCGATAAAGCCAGATTGGTAGCCGCCAAGGGATTGCCTTGATCCCTTTAGGGGGTGCTGGAATATTAAACGCAGGTTTCAATTGATCAGTCATTAGATTTATTTCGCAATCACACCTTCATACCAGCGATGATCAGGCTTATTCCTGAAAGGATGTGTTTCTCCGGCTCAATGAAACTGTTATCGTACACCCAGAGCAGAATTGTTCCCTCAAAAATTGCGCCGATAGCGATAGCAGCTTCGAGAGCATCAATTTTTCGAAATTCACCCAAATCGACACCTTGCTGTATGATGGGTACTAAAATTTCTAAGTGGTTTTTTAAATAAACTTTGAAAACTTCCTTGAAATAATTTCGCCGAAATGCAAATGAGAGAAATTCAAAAGCGAGTGGAGCGAACGGAAGCAATTTAAAGACATCTTGAATAACACGATCTGTATAATGGAGCAATCGATCTGCGGCGGGTGAATTTTCAGTTAATAAATTATCTAAGTCTGCTAATTCTCTGGAGAAGAGCCGCTCAAAAATTCCAATTATTATTTCATCTTTGCTCTTAAAATACCAATAAAGACTGCCCTTGCTAAGCCCCGATTTTTCAACAACATCATCCATTCTGGCTTGGTGAATACCTTTTTCGGTAAACACTTCACTGGCAGCGTCTAAAATTTGATCCTTACGTTCTTCACTTACGTCAGGTCTTGGTGCCATCGAAACTCCAAAAAGCGCGATAAATACTTTTATCAGCGATGTAAACTGACTGGTCAGTTTAGAAAATAGGATACTCTTTTACTGATATGGTGTCAAGTGAGTAAAGCAAATTTTTCTGAGAAATATTATACAAATTGGAGAGTTTCAGGTATAATTTTATCGTCTGAGTGCCAGGCATCCTTTCAAATTAAACGCCGGGGTTTCCCGGTGTTCTTTATGTGTAGTGCGAAAAGAAAATTTGCGTTTGGAGTAATAAGAATGGAAAAAAGTAAACATTTAGATTTATATCACCAAATGGTGATGATTCGCAGGGTAGAGGAGCGCGGAGCAGAGCTTTACCAACAAGGCAAAATTGGTGGGTTTATGCATCTTTATATCGGCCAAGAGGCCGTTAGCACTGGGTTGGTGGCTGCCCGCAAACCTCAAGATCGATTTATTACCGCTTACCGTGATCACGGTTTGGCAATCAATGTCGGAATTTCTCCTGAAAAGGTGATGGCCGAGTTGCTTGGGAAATCCACTGGAATGTCCAAAGGTAAAGGCGGTTCGATGCATATGGCCGATACCGAGAAAAATTTTTGGGGTGGGCACGCGATCGTCGGAGCCCACTTGCCAATTGCAGCTGGGATGGCTCTGGGCGATCAGTATGCAAAAAATGACGGCATCACAGTTTGCATGTTTGGGGATGGGGCTACCAATATTGGCTTCTTCCACGAAGCCGTCAATTTGTCGAAAGTCTGGAATTTACCCGTTCTCTGGGTTTGTGAAAATAACCAATACGGAATGGGTACTGCCGTTGAACGGGCGTCCGCGGTTTCTGAAATCCGCCAAAAAGCCGAGGGGTACGGAATTCCTAACGAGCGGGTTGATGGCATGGATGTAATGGCTGTTATGGAGGCCGCGACCAAAGCGTTGGAAAAGATTCGCGCTGGAAATGGCCCTTATTTCATGGAAATTATGACTTACCGTTACCGCGGACACTCGATGGGTGATCCCGAACGCTATCGCGAATCAGCAGAAGTCAAGAAATACCAGGAAGATGATCCGATTGGCATTTACCGAACCTATCTCGTCAATGAGAAAATCGCTACCAAAAAAGAATTGAATACGATCGACGATCAGGTTGAAGCAGAAGTTCAAGCTGCAGTACAGTTTGCTGAAAGCAGCCCCGAACCGGCCATGGAAGAATTGTTCGTTGATATTTATGCAGATTAGGCAGGGAAGAAATGACTGAAACAAAACGTATTACAATGCGCGAGGCCATCTCTCAGGCTTTGTGGGAAGAAATGGAAAAAGACCAGAAGGTCTTTATTATGGGAGAAGAAGTAGGTGTTTGGGGCGGAACTTATGCTGTAACCAAAGGGTTTTATGATCATTTTGGGGCTGAGCGTGTCAAAGATACGCCAATCGCTGAAGCCGCAATTATTGGTGGTGCTATCGGTGCCGCCATGGTTGGACAGCGTCCGATTGCTGAGTTGATGACCATCAACTTTGCCTTCGCTGCCATGGATCATATTGTTAACGAAGCTGCTAAGCTGCGCTATATGTTTGGCGGTCAATTCACAATACCGATGGTGATCAGGACTGTTGGGGGTGGCGGTCGCCAATTAGGCGCCACCCACTCTCAAACCCCCGATGCGGTTTTTGCCCATTTTCCAGGGTTGAAGGTTGTCGCTCCCGGTACCCCATATGATGCCAAAGGTCTTCTTAAGTCGGCCATCCGCTCGGATGATCCAATCATGTTTATCGAGCATGCCACCATGTACCAGACCCGCGGCGAAGTGCCCGTTAACGAAGATTACACCGTCGAGATTGGGAAATCCAAGGTTCAACGTCCAGGTTCAGATGTGACTGTTGTGACTTATTCTAAAGGGCTGGATCTCTCTACCAAAGCAGCGGATCAACTTGCCAAAGAAGGTATAGAAGTTGAAATTGTTGATTTGCGTACGCTGCGTCCACTCGATATGGAACCTGTGGTCGCATCGTTCAAGAAAACCAACCGGGCTGTCGTAGTTGAAGAAGGGTGGCGCTCCTACGGTGTGGGATCTGAAATCGTTTCTCGAATTTACGAAGAGGCTTTCGATTACGTGGATGCCCCAGTCCAACGAGTGGCACAAAAGGAAGTTCCCTTGCCTTACAATGCTGCACTTGAACAGGCTGCTTTACCTCAGGTTGCGGATGTGATCAAGGCAGTTAAGGAGGTACTCTAATGGCTGAAGTTGTAACCATGCCCAAACTTGGCTTTGACATGGCCGAAGGCGTATTGGTCCGCTGGGTTGTTGTTGAGGGTGATCAAATTAAACGGGGTGAGGTATTGGCTGAAATCGAAACCGATAAAGCTACCGTTGAGGTTGAATTTGCGTTCACAGGCATCGTTCACAAGCATTTGGCTGCCGAAGAGGATGTGCTTCCTGTGGGCGTGCCGATAGCGGTGATTGGCGAAGAGGGTGAAGAGATTGATTTGGGCGCTTTGCTACCCGATTCTGATGGGGATAACCAGGAAGTTAAAGAAATTGTCAGTGAGGAAGATGCTGCTCCTGTGCGAGCAGAAACACAGCCCTTGCGTGAGAGTGGTTCTACTCCCGAGACGGGTCAATTTCCCGAAGGTGTGAAGGCTTCCCCCGTGGCTCGCAGAATGGCCGCTGAGCATATCGTAGATTTATCAATTATCAAAGGTTCAGGTCCTGGTGGACGTATCATTAAAAAGGATATCGAGGCATTCTTGGCGGCTCCTACGTCTGAAGACCGACCACGGATGACTACCGAATCCCGGCCTCCGTCTCCGGTTTTTAGTCCGGTGGGTCCGCCGCTGCCTGACACCACTATTCCGACTACTAAACTGCGCCAGGCAATTGGACGTCGCTTGGTCGAATCCAAGACCCAGTTGCCGCATTTCTATGTCACGCATGAGTTCGATATGGCTCCTGTCATGGCTTTGCGCAAGCAGGTCAACACGATGTTGGCAGACCGCGGCGAGAAACTCTCGGTCAATGATTTCATTGTCAAGGCTGTGGCTTTGGCTCTGCGCCAATACCCTAACTTAAACGCATCACTGGTTGGCACCGATATCGTCCAGCATGGAAGGGTTAATGTAGGCATCGCAGTGGCGGTTCCCGGTGGGCTTTTGACTGTGGTAGTCGCGGACACTGATCGCAAATCTTTGCGCCAGATTTCCTTAGAAACAAAAACGATGGCTGGCCGCGCACGAGAAGGCAAGGTCAAACCAGCAGATATTCAGGGCTCTACTTTTTCAACCAGCAATCTCGGGATGTTCGATGTTGATGATTTCATTGCTATCATCAACCCGCCGGAAGCTGCTATTTTGTCCATCAGTTCGGCGAAACAGGTCCCCGTAGTTGTTGATGGTGAGTTAGCCATTGGCTGGCGTATGAAAGCCACCGTTTCGGTGGATCACCGCATCAGCGATGGTGCTGAAGCTGCCCAATTTATGCAAGCCCTGGCAACTTATCTCGAAGAACCACTTCGGCTTATGATGTAGTTATTAACTCTGAAAATTTTAACCTCGACTTGATATTCTAAGTCGAGGTCTTCTTTAACAATTGAATTAAATTTTCGGCAATTGAAATTGTCGATTATTAGGGAGTATGAGATACTATAGGCGGCTTAACCTATAGGAGCGTAGATGCCTTCAAAAGATAAAGATCAATTACTAACCCAAAATACAATCATGGTCACCGGGGCAACCGCCGGAATTGGCGAAGTGACCGCCTTTGAGTTAGCCCGCAAAGGTGCATCTGTAATTCTGGTGAGTTGGAACCCTGAAAAATGTCTCTCAACTTCGGAGAGAATAAAGCGGGATACAGGAAATAAACGAATTGATTTTTTTTCAGCTGATCTATCCTCTCAGGAGCAAATCCGGCAATTGGCAGATCAGTTCAAAAACAAATATGATCAGTTGGATGTACTGGTCAACAATGCTGGCGGCATATTTACAACTCGACAGGTCAGTGTTGATGGGATTGAAATGACTTTTGCCCTCAATCACCTTAGTTATTTCTTGTTAACCAATTTACTTCTCGATTTGTTAAAAATCAAGCGCTCCTGCTCGCATTGTAAATGTCTCGTCAAATGGGCATTTTAATGCGGCGGTAGATTTTGATAATATCGAGTTAGAGTCCGGTTACAAACCTTTTAAAGCGTATAGTCGCTCAAAGTTCGCTAATGTGCTCTTTACCTATGAGTTATCCCGCCGTCTGGTTGGTACAAGCGTCACTGCGAATGTGCTGCATCCCGGATTAGTCCAAACCAATATTGCGAAGAATGCGAGTTGGTGGCTGGGATGGGGGTGGAAAATTTATATGCGTATTCGAAATGGACTTTCACCTGAAGAGGGAGCCCTCACGAGCATCTATTTGGCTTCTTCTCCAGAAGTTGAGGCGATATCCGGAAAATATTTTAGCAAGCAAAAAGTGACTCCCTCTGACCCAAAAACGTATGATGAAGCCGCCGCCAGGCGTCTTTGGGAGATCAGCACTTCAATGGTTATTGTGTAGGAAGGTATTATGTACGATGATAATAAAGATACTTTGATTGGGCGATTAAAAGATTATCTGGAAACCGCGACCCGCTATATGATGTTGAATGTAGCCTGGTTGCTCTCGATCTTCCCATTTGCTGGTGTGTTTTTTGTGATTTTGCGATTTGCATTTGGGATACAAGAGTCTCCATGGATATTGATTTTTATCCCGATAGCATTAGCTTCTCCGGCGACGGGTGGTTTATATTATGCGACCAATCGTCTGGCCCATGATATTGATGGAGGCGTGGGGGCTTATTGGGAAGGAGTTAAAAAGTATTTCTGGCCTAGTTACCGTTGGGGATTTATGAATTTGGTAGTTGCTTTTTTGTTTAGCGTAAATATTTGGTTTTATGGAACAGCAACATGGAGCTTTGCCCCTTATTTGCGGGTAGCATTTATTGTGGGAGCGATTTTCTGGTCTACGCTTCAAATGTATACCTTCCCATTTCTTATCGAGCAAGATAACCCGCTTGTGAAAACCGCTTTACGGAACAGTTTCATTGCCACAGCTCGTTATCCAATTCGGAGTTTCGGTTTTTTCTTCTTAATTTGCGCAATTGGATTTGTAAGCACTTTTCTCTTTGTCCCACTTTGGGTGTTCATTACAGTCAGTTTGTTCACTTATTTATCAAGTAAACACACATTAATTGTTTTAGGCAAATTACTTGAAGAAGAGCAAAAAAGAACTGAGCAGGATGAGGCCTGAATCAAACCTTAGCAAACAAACATTTTAAATACTCCCCTTCTGAAAAACTAATCGGATGATCGAGCGCATGTCCAGTGCGCTCGATTTCATTTAATGGTTTGCCAACCTGTCGCGCTGTCTGATGAATAGAATTAAAAAACGTGTCTTTTTCCACTCTGCTGGAACAAGATGCCTGCACGAATATTCCACCAGGGATAGTGACAGCCAATCCCAACCGGGTAAGCCTTTGATATGATGCGATTGCTCGATCTATTTCAACCTTATTTTTCGCAAAGGCTGGTGGATCGATGATCACAATATCAAACTCTTGAGCCGAATCATTGAATTTTTGTAACAATTTGAAAGCATCTTCAGCTATGATTTTGTGCCAGCAATCTGCCACCTCCGTAAAATGAAAATTGTGAGAAAAATTCCGATGGGCGGCTTCTAATGCTGGTTTACTTATATCGACACTGATAACCTCTGCGGCTCCGCCGCGGGCTGCATAAACCGAGAACCCCCCTGAATACGAGAAAATATTGAGAACACGCTTCCCCTTGGATAGTTTTTCAATCCGAGATCGATTTTCCCGTTGATCCAGGAAGAACCCAGTCTTTTGACCGTGTAACAGGTCCGCTTCAAAAGTGATCCCGTTTTCGAGGAAAAGTACCGGGCCCCGGGGTTGGCTGCCATAAATTGCCGCGCCATCTTCAAGTTGAAATAAATATTCGGGTCTGGCTGCCACACTTCGGCCCAAGCGCAAGATTATTCTTTTGGGAGCAAGGGCATCTACTAAGATGGTAACTATTATCGGAAGGTAAGGTATCCAAGCAGACGTATATAATTTCATCACCAATGATTGGTCGTAACGGTCGATCACCAGTCCGGGCAGCTTATCGTTTTCCCCATGGAGCATTCGATATCCGTTAGTGTTCGTTGGCAGGGCCGCCCTAAGATTGCGTGCAGAGTCAAATTTTTCTTTGAACCAGACGTGGTCTATTTGGCAGGGCTTATTGTGTTGTATAATCCGAACCCGAATGGGGGAAGTGGGATCGTACAACCCTATTGCTAGAAATTTGCGTTGTTTGTCGAAAATTACAGCCAAATCCCCTGGATTCCCTTCCTGGTTTTGTTTCGTAATTGCATCCGCAAACAACCAGGGATGACCTCGTCTTATAGCGCGTTCTGCCGATGGGGTCACCCGAATTGCGATTCGTTTCTCAGCGGGTCTTGGGAGCGTGCTCAGGTTTTTCTGGATCATTTGAACCATTTCAGCAGTTTAGCATGGAGCGTTTGGTGTGGCAAGCAAATAAAAACCGCCTGCCAATTTAGATGCAGACGGCGAGGTTTCGGCATTTGGTACTTCAAGCAACCCAAACTTCAATGAGGGATAATATGGATGTAAAATCTTCCCGTTTATTTATTACGTGGTTAAAGTGTTTTATTCCATGCCGATAGGCATCCTGAGTTTCAAGGGTGCGTTTTTCTAAGGCAGTATAGGCGAGTACCACTGGCTCGCTTCCTTGAGATTCCCGCACTGCTTCAGCAATATCGGCCCCATTTTTGTTGGGCATCATCATGTCGATTACCCAAACTTTGGCTTCAATTTGGCCGCTGGAAATTGCTGTATGCGCCAGTTGAGAATTATTAAATGTCAAAAAACGCCAATTTTTATATTTATACAGCATATATTGCTGGAATAAATCGGTTACAGATACTTCATCGTCGATGATAACCACATCGTAATCGGGTGATGACATGTGTGGATTACTCCTGAATGTCAGTGATTGGTTCTTTAGATAGTTGAAATCGATCTGATTCTAGCATAGGTTTACAGAAAGATCATGATAAAAAATCCATTTTTATGTGATTGAAAGTGACTTACCTTATTTTTTTTTAGAACCGCAAAATATGGAGAACCATCTGAATCGATAAATTGTCGTATTCTCCGGCCAGTCCCCTCAACGATGTCAATCATCTGTTTTTTGGATGCGCCAAATAAACAACTGTTTACTCTGTATTTTTCCTAAAAACCGGGTAGAATATCACCATCACCATCATCAACTTAAGGAGAACGGTATGAAATTACAAGTCGGACAATTGGCTCCTGATTTTACCTTGTCGAGCCATTTAGATAAAGATGTAACCCTCAGTGATTTTCGTGGTACCAATGTAGTGCTCGTATTTTTCCCTCTCGCGTGGACACCTATATGAACCAGCCAGATCCCATCTTATGAAGCTGAATATGCTTCATTTGTGGGATTAAATGCCCAGGTTCTGGGCATCAGTGTTGACCATAACCCTTGTCTAAAGGCATGGGCGGAAAGCCTCGGTGGGATCAGCTATCCATTAGCCAGTGATTTTTGGCCGCATGGCAAAGTCGCTGAGAAATATGGGGTCTTTATAGAAGATCAAGGTAAAAGTGAAAGAGCCATTTTTGTATTAGATAAATTCGGGGTTATTCGTTATATTGATATCCATGATATCGACCACCAGCCTGATAATGAAGAAGTACGAAAAGTCCTCATAGAGATAGACCCTGAAGCAGCAGCCAGAAAAGATGCAGAGGAACCGGCATTTGATGCCTTGCCAAAAGGTGGCGTTGTTTTGTATTGCACGAAATGGTGCCCCGCTTGTCGACGTGCCAGAAATATATTTGCTGAAAACAACATCGAATTTGTCGAAGTGGATATTAATAAGGTGCCACTCGGGTCGGAGCAGGTTAAAAAATGGGCAGATGGTGATCGAACGACGCCAACCTTTGATATCGATGGAACTATATTGGTCAATTGGAATGAAATGGAATTACGAAAGATTTTAAAGAGAAAGGTTATCTCTAAATGCAATATCGAAATTTAGGTAAGTCTGGATTGAAAGTTTCGGCGATCGGATTGGGAACTAATCAATTTGGTGGCAAGGTTGATTTAGAAGGCACTAAAAATATCATTGATGCAGCTTTGCATGCTGGGATCAATTTAATTGATACGGCTGATATTTACCAGACAGGTCGCTCGGAAGAGAATATTGGCATAGCCCTCAATGGAAAACGAGATAAGGTTTTGATTGCCACCAAAGTTTTCTTTAAAGTTGGGGATGGACCAAATGATCAGGGGGCATCTCGAACGCATATCCTGTCAGGCGTTGAAGACAGCCTGCGTCGCTTGAAAACAGATTATATTGATTTGTATCAAATCCATCGATGGGATGCAGAAACTCCTATTGAAGAAACCATGCAAGCCCTGGATGATCTCGTACGGCAGGGCAAGGTTCGCTATATCGGAGCCTCGAATTTTGACAGCTGGCAGCTGACGCACGCAAATGCAGTAGCTGAGTTACATGGGTGGACAAAATTCGTCTCTATTCAACCCCACTACCATATGTTTGAGCGGAGTATTGAGCAGGAACTTCTGCCAGCCTGTGATTTCTTTGGAATTGGGATTTTGCCATACTTTCCGTTGGCAGGTGGTTTTTTAACCGGTAAATATCAGGAAGGACAGCCAGCTCCCGAGGGATCTCGCGGCGAATCTAGCGAGTATGTCAAAAGCTATATGACCCCTGAAAACTACGCCAAACTTGCTAAGTTGACAAGCTTTGCTGCCGAACGCGACCATACGATCAACGCGTTAGCACATACCTGGTTGATGGCACAGCCCATGGTCAGCTCGGTCATTTCTGGGGCAACAAAAAAAGAGCACGTAATGGCAAATGCAGCTGCGGGTGATTGGGAACTCTCCCCCGAAGAAGTTGCTGCTATCAACGAAATTCTAGAATAGGTGTTGGTGACATTGCAAGTTTTTTCCAGAGAAATTCACAAATGTCAACACGGCCTAATTTTCGGAGACTGGAGGTTAAATTCTCCAGTCTCAATATCTAACTTTTCCAGGTTACATCCCCTTCTAAATCAGCAGGCCAGCTGCGGGAGAGAAAAGACTCGAAAGCTGGTCGTTCTTTACCGATCTTTCCGCTCGGCCCGTGACCAGGGAAGAACTCGGTGGCATCTGGCCACTGGAAGACGATATTTTGCATCGTTTGCATTGTGAGCTTGAAATCATTGGGTGACCAGGTATGTCCGGGACCGCCAACAAAAATTGTATCCCCAACCACGATGCGGCCATCCTTGAGGTCAAAACAGCATTGTCCGGGAGTGTGCCCAGGTGTGTGGATCACCTCCAGGTTGAGTTTCCCTACGGGGATCAGCTCTCCATCCTGAAGGGGGAGATCGAAACTCAATTCAAAATGTGCAGCATCCTTGGGGTGTAAATATACTGGCGCTCCGGTAGCTTCTATGATTTCATCCAAAGCCATAATATGATCGCCATGTCCGTGAGTCAACAAAATTTTGTCTACGTTGGTCTCTTCAACCAGAGAGAGAATTGTATCGGCTTCAGCCCCAGGATCGATGATTACGCTGGTTTCTGTGGCAGTATCAACGATGACATAAGTGTTCATTGGCCAGGGGCCAACCGCTCTTTGGATTAATTGGAAAGTCATATAAGGTCACCTCTTTCGAGCAAAATAGCGATAAAAAATGGAACTTGAAGCGTCACCAAGGTAATTGTTCGTCCACCTGGCTTTGACAGGCGCGGTGATAGTTTTTATATCATCTGCAACAATTGAATGGGGGTGGAACAAGGCTTTTTCCATGGTGATTTCTGTTGAAAGGATCGGGCGGGTTGCCGAAATATCATTATTCCATCTCAAACTTAGATCGGGGTTATTCCGGTAATATTCTGTCGATTTTATGACGGAACGACTGATCTCGTAAAAGGCAGTTATGGAACCTATGATCAAAATGATGGTAATTGTGACGGCAATCGCGGACTTGCGATTTTGGAAAATATAGTCACCAGCGATTACCATCAACATGAACAATGCGGCGCTGGATATTTTTTCACCGAAGTCGAAGGTGTCATTGTGCAAGAAAATGCTGATCAATAATACCACTCCGATCAATATCCATCGAAAGTCGCCCTTTTTGGGGTTCAGCAGAAACCATAAAAAACCGCCTTCAAGGATTAAAAAGATCGAAAACAACACGATATTGAAAGGCGTTTTTTCCCCTGATGAACTAACTACACTTTGAGAGAAGTACAAATAGCTGATGAGTAAAACGCTGCCCCCTCCCAGGATATTGACCGGATTAAAATCTTGTTTGAGCGTGGATGTCAGATTTTTCCAGCGATTAGATTTAATATTTTGAAATACTTCGAACAAAATGAACGGCAGGAGTCCAATGGCCTGAAGCGGGGCGTAAAATACACAGAGGGACCACAGAAAAAACAGATGCGTTTTATTTTTTGTCGTAATTAGTAAAGCGATGCACAACCAGGTGGGAATCGCTTGGTTGAAGATCCAAAAAAGTTGAGTTGTATTCGACGAGTATTGAATTAAGGTGGTCCAATTCTCAAGCCGGAAAACCGGTGGCCAAAATGTAAAATAAGTTAAAGGCAATATTTGCTGCCGAATTAACATGCCAATAATATCCATCCCGCTGAAGAAGATCAGTATAACAATTGGGGCAATGGACCTAGACTTAAATCGGTACTGCAAGAGAAACCCCAGGAGCACCACACCAAGCCAACTCCATAAAAAGAGAGATGCATTGGCAATTTCCCAGCCAAAGGATTTTCCAAAGGCAGCCGCAGGTAACCAAAAGCCGATATAGTAAGTCAGCATGGTAACGGTTGTATTGGGACCTTCTGCTGCGGAGTATATTACAGGCCAGTCGTAGGAAATCAAATCACGAAAAACCGCGTTGCGCCAATGATGATCCCAGTTTTGGAACATATATCCCCCAATTCCTGATAATAGCACCCAACCACCAAGGATCAACACTATGGCTATAATAATTTTTGGTTGAATGGATGGAGCACTAAAAGTGTGAATTCGTTCTAGGTGTAAAACTCGATAAGTTGCCCAAATTACCAGGGCGGAAAAAACGATCCCTGCGATAATATTCATCCACCCCAGGCAAAAAATGATAAAGGGCAAAATTAAGTATACATAGCTGCTTCGATAAACCCATAAATAAAGCGCACTGGATTTCATATCAATGAAGCAGCTGATTTATCCAGCAACCAGCGTAATTGCCCTCCCTCCGGGCGGATCATCTGCGCGGGGATTTCTTCAGGCGTGTAACGTCCGGCCAAGACGCGCTGAAGTGCTTCCCCTTTACCATCACCGGAGACCAAGAAAGTTACATTAGCAGCTTGATTTATCAAGCGAGCGGTCATCGTTAACCGCCATGAAGAAAGTTTTCGAACATAATTGGCCACCACCCAGCTTTTGGTTTCCGAGAGTGCTTTGGTACCTGGAAAAAGGGAGGCTGTGTGACCATCGTCCCCTAGTCCCAGCAAGATCAAATCAAATCGAGGAGTATATTGTCCAAAGAAATTTTTCAGTCGTGTGTCATAAGTTTTAGCTGCTTCTTTGGGTTCTAACTCTCCCTCCATTCGATATATTTGTTTAACAGGGATGGGTAAATGACGCAACATTGTTTCAAAAGCCATGCGATAGTTGCTTTCCTCGTGTGTGGGAGCTACACAACGTTCGTCTCCCCAAAATACGTGTACTTTCTCCCATTCAATTCGTGGAACTAATTCTACAGTCGCCAAGGTCTGGTAAAGCGCTCGCGGAGTTGAGCCACCCGCCAAGGCCACCACAAAACGCCCGTGTTCGGAAATTGCTTCGTTCGCACAGTCGATGAAGTGAAATGCGCTTTCCCGAGCCAGCCCCACCGCATTTGGGTATATTTTAATAATTGCCATTATATTTGTAAAATATTTAGTTCTTCAAGATTGCTAATATTAAGGCGAAGCAATTTACGTCCAGCTTCTTCTAGAGCGGCAGCGTCACCCAGAGCTTGGGACATTTTCAAAGTTTGGAAACTCATTGCTGACAATGCTTCTCCGGGTTTATCTGGAATAGGAAGATCTTTCGTAGGTAGCGAAGTAATTTGAATAAAATAACCTTTTCCAGCATCACCTTTATGGAGTTGCCCGGTTGAATGAAGGAACCTCGGTCCGAACCCCAGGGTGGTTGCAATTTTGTAAGTATCCCGCAATTTCAAGCGGATTGCCTGCAACAAGGCCTCGGCTTCTGGTGTGGGTGTGACATAAGCCTGTAGGCTGAGATAACTTCCTGGTGCGGGTTCTCCCATAAACTTAGAGAGCGTGTCTCCTTTTAACGGGGCGGAAGCCGCCTTAGGAAGTTTGCCGGTTTTCTCATATTGTGTCACCATCTTGCGAGCGAGTATTTTTGCACTCTCTACGTTTGGCTGATCGAAGGGGTTGATCTCTAAAAAGTAACTGGCGATCGCGGTAGCAAACTCCCAGACGAAAAATTGTGCGCCGAGTTCGTATTTATCCTTCAGTTGTAGGTGCAGCACCGGATGTCCGGCGTTTGCTAATTCTTGTAATGCCGGGATATGGCTGGTGTTATCACCGAGGCGCAAATGCACGAACACACGATCATCCCCATAAACTTCTGGTGCGCCGAGGATTTCCCCAACCACGGGCAGAATGCCTTTGCCTTCCTTGCCAGAACTCTCGGCTATTAATTGCTCAACCCAATCTCCGAACCTGGCAATTTCGGTGGAAACCACGAAGGTGACCTTATCACGTCCGACAAGAGCCAACGCACCTAAAATTGCGCCTAACAATGCTCCTGGATTTTGCTCAACAGAAAGGTTAGCGTTACAAGCCAAGGCCATGGAGATTGCCCTATCGAGTAAAACCTCAACATCTAGCCCCACGAGGGCTGCCGGTACCAGGCCGAAGTATGACATCACTGAGAAGCGCCCGCCAATATTCGGATCATTGAGAAAGATTGCGCGGAAATCGAATTCTGCTGCGAGGGTTTCCAGCTTACTGCCTGGATCTGTGATTGCGATGAAATGTTCGCCGGCTTGGTCTTTGCCAACCACATCCATAACCTGGTTGTAGAAAAATTTGAAAAAAGAAAGCGTTTCTACTGTCCCACCCGATTTGGTGGAAACGATGAAGAGTGTTTTTTCATAATCCCGTCCGGTTACTTGGGCAAGAACGGCTCCTGGATCCGTACTATCGAGGACGGCTAATTTCAGTCTGCTCTCTTCCGTCCCAAAGGTTTCTGCGAACACTTCCGGCGCGAGACTTGATCCACCCATACCGAGCAACAATATCTGCGTGTAGCCTTCCAGGATCAGTTGATTTTTTAGCTTGGTCAATCGACCGACTTCGGTTTGTAAGCGCTCAGAGATATCCAGCCAACCCAAACGGTTGGTAATCTCGGTTGGGTCTGATTTCCAAACAGTATGGTCATGATCCCAAATACGGGTAATGATATTGTTTTCTGTTAATTCTATTATTGCCGAATCAATGTTTTGTTGATAATTATCGAATTGCGTATTTATTTCAGGTATTGCCATGTGGGATTCCTTGCTCCGAAAAAGCACAAATAAAAAATCTCAACGGATTTATGTGCCCTGATGATTTTTGTGATAAGACGTTAAGTATTTTGCTAAGCTGTCTCCAGCTCCAAGCCCGGGGACGACACCTGATTCTAACGGATAGAGGTCTGGAAGGCCAGTCTAATCTTTCGAAGTTTTAAGCAATATTTTCCTCAGGATTCCAAATTACTACGCAGTTTCTCCCTTGTGATTTTGCCTGAAGTAAAGCTCGATCTGCGAGATCGATCACTTTTTCGATATCGGTGATGGCCGGCGTGTATTCAGCAACACCCAGGCTGACAGTTATAGAAAGTTTTCCGAATTCGGTCCCAATGGAAGTTTCAGCGACTTTCTGTCTTAACCGTTCAGCGACGATTTGGGCAGGGAGGGGGTCGAGATCTTTGGTTTCGATATTTTTGTCATTGGAACTTTTTAGGGGAGTTTCGGGAAGCAAGAAAACAAATTCTTCGCCGCCATATCTCCCAGAAATATCGGCAGAACGTAAATTTTCTTTGCAGATAGCAGCGATTTTTTCAAGAACTTGGTCACCAATCAGATGTCCATAAGTGTCGTTTATTCTTTTAAAATGATCGATATCCAACATCATAATAGACAAGGGTTTTTTGTACCTGCTGGCGCGTTGGAATTCATGCCGCGTTAACTCCATGAAATGACGGCGGTTCAGCAGCTCCGTCAAAGAATCGATTGTGGCAAGGCGGCGAGTTTCCTCAAAAAGCCGAGAATTCTCAAGTGCTATAGCAACTTGATCGGCAAAAGCACTTGCCAATCGGGCGTGATTTTCGTCAAAACGATGAATTTGTTTGCTGTCGAGGGCAAGCATACCTATTAAACGATTCTCGAATTAATAAAGGAATTCCCATCCATCCCCGGATATGATTGTGAGGTTGCTTTTTAAATGCCTCAAATTGTTCAGGAGCATCAATAAGAATGTAAGGTTTTTTTGTTTCATATACGATTTTGTTGGGTGTGTCTTCCGAAATAGGGAATTGCAGACCTTGAATTTTATTTATATCTTCAAAACCGCGCGCACCAACAATTTCCATCTCTCCATTTTGGACTAATAAAACAGAGGCACTGTCATAAGGGACAACCTGGTTGAGTTCTTCGAGGATTCGTTCAATTGCAATATTTTGTTCAAGGGTAGTAACAACGGCTGCACTGGCCTCTCGCAAAGTGTTCGCTTCGATAGCGCGCTTTTCTGCTTCTTCAAGCAATCTGGCTTTTAGAATTGCCAAAGAAACCTGATTTGCTGCCTGAGCTCCTAATTGGATTTCTTCTTCAGAAAATTCATGGGGTTGATTGAACGCAATTAGAGCAGCTCCAAATTTCTGTTTGTTTGCAATTAATGGCAGAACGAGTTGTGATTTTGCCGGAAATTGGGCAGAAATATGTTGATTGAGGTAGGGTGAATTTAGCACATCTGGAATGATCAAGGGTTTTCCGGTTGAAAGGACAGTTTGAGTAAAAGAAGACTCACCAGGTTTGGGCGGTTTTGCTTTTGTACGGTAGATTTCTCGAAGGGGTCCATAAGCAGCCCCGGGCATTACTCTTTGTTGCGTTTCATCCCATAAGGTGATATAGCAACCATCAGAATCGAATAATTCTCCCATTCGGTCTGCAAGAATTTGCAGCATCACTTGAAAATCAGTTTGACTAATGACCGCATATGTAATTTCGTTTAATAAGCGTTGTTGGCGAGCAAACGCTTGAATTTCTTTTTCTGTTTTCTTCCGTTCTGTAATATCGCGCGTAACACCTAAAATGCTCAATTCAATTCTTTTTTCATCAAATATTACAGATGTGATTGATTCAGTTAATACTGTGGTACCGTCCTTACATTTTTGTTCGAGTTCCAGGATGCCTGGGGCGATCGTATCTTCATCCTGAATTGTACGAGCGACATTTGCTAGCTCCTCTCTAGCTTTTTGTGCAGATTCTGGTGTGAGTGCCTCTTCTAGCGATTGTTGAAGAACTTCTTGGGGGGTGAAGCCGCGCAATTGCTCGACAGAAGGACTGACATAAAGAAAATCGCCACCCATGCTCATCGTCCAAATGACATCCGAGGCATTATTTGCCAGCAGACGGTAGCGGCGTTCGCTTTCTTGAAGAGCTTCTTCTGCTTGTTTTCTGGATGCTAGATTACCAATCGTTTGAGCAAATAAGACAAGAAGTTCGCGTTGATTATTTGTTATGGGTTTTAGATTGAGAAGGTTGTCAACGCCGATATAACCGATGATTTTGCGCCCATCCCATAATGGTGAAGCTGCCGCCTCCCCGATGCCCACGGGATCACCTTTGTGATTTCGCAATTTATGGTTGGTGTCGTAAAAAACTCTTTGGTTGCTATTGAAGCAAATATTGTGAATTGGATCGCTCCCAACTTCAATTATTTGATTGCGTTCATCCCGAATTTGCCCCTCCTCATCTATTCCATAGGAACCGATTAATTGCGCTGGATGTTCCTGATCCAGAAACCACATACCAAGGCGGTCAAATCCTAACTTTTGCTGGCCAAGTATTATTGCACGTTGGCACAGTTCTTCAAATGAGTCGATCAATGAAAGCTCAATTCCAACTTCATGTAAATCTGCTAATTTTTCTGAAAAATCCTGCAGTGCTAATTCGGCCTTGACTTGGTCAGTAATATCGCGCTTAACAGCCGCATAATTGACCGTTTTTTTATCTGAATTTTTAATCGGGAAAATAGTCGCGGCTTCGTGGTACAAAAGACCATCTTTGCGTTTGTTGATGAAATTACCGCTCCAGGCCTCCCCGAGACTGATCGTTTCCCAAAGGTCTTCATAGAAGCTTTCTTCTTGAGCCCCACTTTGCAAGATATTGGGATTTTTCCCCAAGGCTTCATCTACTGTGAAACCAGTGGTTTCCTCAAAGTAGGGATTTGCGTAGGTGATATTCCCATCTAAGTCTGTTATGACAATTGTTTCTTGAGCTTGTTGGATTACGGTTGCAAGCTGACTTGCTCGGGCTTCAGCTTCTTTGAGTTGAGTAATATCGTGAAGGATGATAACCCAGCCACGTGAAATCTTTCGCAGGGAACGCAGGGGTGTGATATGGGTATCGTAAAACATCCCTCTCTCATCTCGGACAACTCTAACCAATGTTGGAATTTCTTCATCGCCTCTAAATAAATGAGCCAATCTTGGCCAAAAACTCAGCCCCTCTGCGGCGGGTTTCCCAATTAATTCTTGCTTGGGTTTTCCAATAATTTGGCTTGCGGCTGGGTTGATATAAGCAATTTGATGGTTTCGGTCTAGCATAAAAACAGCATCCTGCATGGTCTCAATTAAGTATCCACGAGCAACAGGAAGTATGTTTATAAATTGTCCTCGGATTATGGCAATGAAGAAAGACACACTCATCACTGTAAAACCAATGGGTATCAGTTTAAACCAGGTTGGATTGAATAGCTTGAATGTGTCGACCAAACTTAATAATATAGGAATGAAAAGCCCAATAAATAACCAAAAAAATTGCTGCCATTGCTCCCGCTGAGGAGTCAATTGTTCATAAAATAGGATCACTAGTCCAATAATTATTAATGAATATCCCCAAATAGAATGAATCCAAAACCAAGGTCCGAAAACTCGCTCTCCCAAAACACGATATAAATCGATTGTAATAAATTCTTCAAAGCCCCGTTGAAACATCAAAAAGTGAAAATTGTTGGTCCAGGTCACTACTTGAGATAAAAGGGGAATCGAAAAATAAATGATCAACCATTTCGGTGTCAACCAACGGTCCCTGCCAGTAAAATCTAAAATGAAAATTAGTAACAATGGTGGGATAACTGCAAGAGAAAACCATCGTAAATTCTCGAGTGAACGAGCAATTTCTAGAGTGCGACTGAACAAAATAAATACATTTGCAAGCGAATATATCGAGGTTGCTCCCATAAGGAGAATAAAGGAGAGGGCGTTTTTGAAACCCTGCTTTTTACCCAGATATAACCCCAAACTGACTGTAATCAGGGCTGATAAAGAATTTATGATAATGTAATTGAACGCAAAAATCTCAGGTTTCATAACTTATAAATTTTTGAGATAAAACTTCACAATTTCTATAAAAATACTTTGATCAAGAGATTTGATCGCAGTCTAAATATTTCTGGTATTCCTTATTCTTTCTCGAACCATTCCATTTTGCTGTTGGCTGTCCTTTTCCACGATCGATTAGCTCAGTCAGGGACGAAATTCCTCTATTAATTCTTTAACAGCAACGAAATTTAGTAAGGTTTTTGGAGCAAAGGATGATAGGTTTGCATATTCCTGATCTTTACTACCATCGACTGATCGTTCAGAACAATGTCCGTTTCTTCCCATCGGTCCTAATCCGTCAATTGTCGGCAGGGTCTTCCAGGTGTTGTTACCATCGCTCAATCCGCCTCGGGATTCCCGGTTTACTTGAAAACCAAGTTCCATGCCAGCTTGTACCCAAATGGAAAATAAACTTTCAGTTTTTGGATTTTGCGGCCAGGGATCCATCTTACTCGTAATTTCGATATCGATCGTGCAGGGATAATCATCTAAACTGGTGATTGTTTTTTGGTTTTTTAGATCCAGCAAATCTTCGATGGCCTGGTGGTAAACATCTAAATTGAAACTTCGCATTTCACCGCGAGCCTCAGCCAGGTGTGGTACTCGGTTCGTTACGACTCCACCTTCGATTACACCGACGTTAAAGGTTAACTCGTTTTCGTAATCTGTTAGGGCTGCAATTTGCTCAACTGTGCGCGCCAATTGAATAATGGCATTAGCTCCGAGCGGATGGCTGCTGCCGGCATGGGATGATTTGCCTTCAACCTCAACCCGATAGGTTGCCATGCCTTTACGTTGAGTCACCAACTGATAAATATTTTCTTCCCGGAAACCGGCTTCGAAAACGAGTGCCGCGGTTCCGCCTTCGAGCCGCTCGCGGCAGAGTGCGCCAAAATCGGGCGAAAGTGTTTCTTCAGCAGCGTTTGCTAAAATTACCCAAGTGACCGAGTTGAATTCGTCAGGGGCAAAGCGTTTGAGTACATCCATCAACATAAAAATTAATAACGTTCCCCCTTTGATGTCATTCGTACCCGGGCCGTAAATCTGGTCACCTTCAATGCGCCAGTGGAAATCGTTAGCGATCTCTTCCTCAGGGGGAAAGACGGTATCCAGGTGCGTGATCAGCCCAATTCTCTGATCAGAGGTTCCAAGTTTTGTGAGCACGAGGTGATTTCCTAATTGGATGTTTTCTGAGGGGATGCGCTCGTCTGTAAATCCTAAATCCGAAAAGGCGGCTGCAGTAAGGTCTGCAACCTGATTGACACCCTCCCCGTTGGCCGTAAAACTATTAACCTCAACCCACTGACGGAGTAGATCCAAATATTGAGAAAGGTTTTCTTGTAGATATGTTTCGATTTTCGTTTTCATGCCTGATTTCAATTCCTGTATTTTATTCTATTTTTTAGTTCGAGTCATCCGTGAAAGTACGGATATTCTTATTGGATAATTTTAGCTAAAAATTTTAGGGTTAGCTCGCTCACATGGTCTAGCTCACAATCAAGAGCCACACAATGACCTGATTTTTCCATCCAATATAAGTCTTTCGTGGTTGAGCGAACTCCATCAAAGATTGTTTGGGGTACGCTGGGATCGACCGTAGTATCTAATCTTCCTTGGATGATCAGGATGGGCCGACGGATTTGGTGCAGGCGTGGCAAAACCTGATTTTGTAATTTTAGCAGTTGAACGACCCCTTTTAGCGGGTTAACCGTATAACCCTTCCAGGGCAAATCGTCATCTTCGCCGCCTTTGGGGAGATAGGGGACGAAGGGGGCAAATAATTTGAGTTTAAATTGGTCAAACGGGCTGAGACTTAGTTTCAAAGCAGGAGCAAAAGTCAGCACTCCTGAAATTTCAGGATGCTCAGCAGCTAAATATAAGGCCAACAAGCCCCCAGTGGATTCTCCTCCCACGAAAACGCGCCCATACCGTGATATCAACTCTTCGTATGCTCCTGAAACAGTTTCGACCCAATCCTGCCATGTATAGTTGTTGATATCTTCGGGAAAAGTGTTATGGCCTGGCAGCACGGGTCCGGAAACAGAGTAGCCGTTTGCGTGCAAGGCTTGAGCCAGGGGACGTACTTCGGCTGTGGTCGCTGTAAAGCCATGAATTAATAAAACGCCCGTCGGGCCAGCGTCCCAATGGAATGGACCGCCTTCTAATTGTGGGTTTTTCATCAGGTGATGGGGTTTGTTTTTCGTCATAAGTTCTTGTTGTTTTGTTGCTCGGTATTTATTTTTCGTTCCAACCGTGTGAATTGATGCTCGAGTTCGGGCAAGATAAGCTGGCGTTCGTAGTCGGGAAAAGCGGATGCAGTAACAATCTCAATGGCCGCATTGGTCCAGCATATAGCTTTCTCATAATCTTTAATTCGGTGTTCATACACTTTGGCTAGCTCAACATGAGCGTAGATATGATCATATTGTGCTGCCCTTTCCCATAATTTGCTAGCGGCCTCGAAATTGTCTTGTTTTTTATACAAAAAGGAAAGCTCTTTTAACGCTTGCCAATATATTTCATTCTCAACGTCATTGAATGTTAGACCATGTTGGTAAATTTGAATTGCGGTGCTAAACTGACCTAGATCTGCGTATAGCTTACCAATAGCGAGTATGTCGGGTCCATGTTCGATATGGTTGCCTAAGGGATCCGCAAGCATATCTGCCATGTGAGCGAGTAAAGCTGCCAATGAAACTACATCCATTTCGTTGTGGTAGAAAACACCTAGTAATGGGCGGGCATCGCGGGTGTGCAAATAATCAAAATAAAGGTCTGCCACCATCCAGCCAGGAACATCTTGCTGGGTTCGATTTGCTCCAAGGATTTTTACTTCGAGATCGCCAAGTGTTCGACTGGGTAAGCGCGCTTTCCAAAGACGTCGAGCTAAATGTAGCAAATCGATATGTGGGGCATCCTTGAGTGGAATGGGCCAGCCGTTGATGATGTAGCGATTATTAATCAAAGGAATATCGAAGGCTTTACCGTTAAAGCTGACCCAAGCTTTGCATGGGGCCAGAAATTCCTCGATAGCAGCGAGTTGGGCGGTTTCTTCGCCAGGTTCGCGTAAAAAAAATTGCACTAAACGAAAATGATCACCCTCAAAGCGCCCAATCCCGACCATGAAAGTGTAGACCCCGGTTCCTAATCCCAAGCCGGTGGTTTCAGTGTCCACAAAAGCGAATTCCTCTATATTTAACTCCGCAATTTCTGGGGAGCGGGCATAAGCTGCAATCACGTCCAGAGGTGATGAATATTTTAGTTTGATAGACCCTCTCAAAAAATCAGCCTTGTAATTCGTTTCAACAACAAAAATATCTCCAGAGGAGGTGTGCCAGAAATCCCCGGCTAAAACTTGATCAATGGGAAACTCATCATCAATGCGCGGTTTAGGCGTCTTGATATTTTGGGTTCCAACTGTGACCCCCAAGGTTTTGAGACGATCTGATATTGAAGGCATTGTATTTTTGGGAATTGGAGGAAAGCTGATTGCCCTCTTTACCAAAGGCAAGTGTGGGGAGCTTTCATGTTAGAATGTTGGAATATTTCTTAGGAGTATAAACCGAACCCGGTAAAAGCGCAAAGGCCGTTGATTGGAGACTGGTGGTGGACGGTCGCGCACGGTTTGAAGCCTTGGGTTAATTCTCTCGTTTTGAAGGCTTCCTCGTATCCTCGCAATTTATATTTAGATTTTTTGCGCGGTTTGCGCGTCTGTGTGATGACGGTAAATCATCTTTCATTCGGTCAATCCTGGCTGGATTATGTTACCGGCGGCGGGCGGTTATGGTTTTCGGTAGCTGAGGGGTTTGTGCTGATTTCTGGGATTGTTTTTGGTATAGTTTATTCCCGATATTTGCAGGAATATGATTGGGAGAAGGTGATCGCAAAAGTCTCAGCAAGAGCGCTACAACTGTATTTGGTTGCGATTATTTGGCAAACAATCGCTGCGACACTGGCGTATGGTTTTAATTGGGGGATCCAAATTGGAGAGTCTTATTGGCCTGCTTTCTTGTTATCTGTATTTCAGATTGGAGATATTCTCACGGAAGTAGATTTGCTGCCGATGTATAGCTTACTTCTTCTCTGGGGGTTGGTGGTACTTTATATGTTGGAAAAACGTAAACTAATATGGGTGATAATATTTTATTTGCACTTTGGTACGCCCGTATTCTTGTACCAAATTCATTCTCATTCTTTGGACAAAACTTTAATCCGGCAACATGGCAAATATTATTTGTTATAGGTCTGCTGAGTGGCTATTATCGAAAAGAATTGCGTAACGGGTTAGCTCAATTGCCCTAGCCGCAATGGTTTTGGATTTTGTTGCTTTGGGTTGTTAGCTAAGGTTTATGGGTTTTGTCGTGGTTTGTGTTTTTTCGAGAATTCACAATCGGTGGACTTTGGGCTCACTATGGAGATGTACTCTTCAGCAAACTTAGATTGCTACCTGGTCAAATTCTCGTTTCAGTCTTGATTTTTTCATCCTTATACGTAGTTGTAAAAGTTTTTTGGAAATTGCTCTCCAAAAGATTAGGCTGGTTAATGCTCCCGTTAGGTCAGTATTCGCTGATTGCTTATACAATCCAGGCATCACTCGGTTATGGAAGACGATTCTTGCCAGGTTTCCCTTTTGCTGGACTTAAAAACATTACGCGAATTCTGCTTCAGATTGCTGGTTTGTTAATGACCTGGTTGCTTACAAAACTGATCGTATTTGGGAAGGAGGTATATGCTGCCCGGTAGAATGTTCGGATTTGTGTTCTCTATTCTACTAACCTGATTAGCTCTTTTACCTGATATTCAGATTTGTTGCTTGCCTTGCGAAGACGATGGATTATTTTTATGCAATTGTTGGTTCTCTTTTCAATCTGCTTTGGGGATAGATCAGACTCAGTATTTAGTCGGATAACGGCTATGGAAAGCAAGCCACGGGTCAGTTGATCGAAAGCTTCTTCATTGAACCACAAAATACCTTCATAACGGTTAATTCGAAGGTACGCTTGAATTTCTGGGTCTTTGAGCCAGTGTTTCATCAGCTTGTCAGCTTTCTTCTTTTTTACAGCTCCCCTTGCATACCAATTTTGTTGTGCCACTAAAATTTTGAGCAAATCGACAGATTTTTGTGCCTTTTCAGGAGTTTGTTGCAATTCGACCAAGGTTTGGGCAACGATTTTCCCTAACAGCCATTCATCTAACAAACTTCGGCTTTGTGGTGAATTATCAGCATCTTCACCGAATGTTTCACCCAAATTATGGGTAAAGATCCAGCTAAAGAGCAGATTCCAATGGTTGGAATCGTCTTTTGGCGTGATCAAATTCCTCGCTTTTTTGGGCAGCTCTTGGATGAGTTGTGGGAGATGCAGGGTGGTATCCAACTCATTCCGGGTTTTCTCAGCGAAAAGTTGATCATCCGCTTCGAGCCCGATATGTTGATTGATTTCTCGGATCAAGTAGCCCATTTTTTGTTGGGCTTCCAAAATAGCCGCCTGAATTTGGACTTCATCACTTTGGCTGGCGAACGCAAGATTTTCCTGCAGCCAGGCAAACATCCCAGGGTTGACCAATTCTCTAAATGGGTAGTGGACAGGTTGCAGGAATATTTCTTTGATCGCTTCGTCTATATTGGGAACCCCGCGCCCCTGTAAGTAGTGATGCAATTGGGCGTACTGTCCCCATTCGTTGTCTGAAATTTGGCGAAAATCCACAAAGACGTGATATTTATAGGCACCTAAATCAAAATACAAGCCCGCGTTCGTGAATTTCACGGTTGTTACGGATATACTCTAACCCGCTGATATGGTCGCGAAATATTGTGTAAACTTGATCGTCATTTAGTAAACCTATACCCTCCGCAATATCGCGCTGTACAAAAAAATCCTCCTCCTGGTTTTTATCCAAATACGCAGCTGAAGTTTTGATCCAGCCTTTAGACTCAGCCCAGCGGTTGTGGTAGATGACTAATCCGCTTTCATCCCCACTGCGGTTAGAATAAACAAAGACATTTTCGTTGACATGACCTTCAGTGGTGTGGAAATCATATAGCAAAAAGTTTTCTACACCCGCGAAGAGATAGCGTTTGTGCAGGAGAGGAAAAATTTCGCGTTGATGGCGGTTGACCAGTTGGGAGTCAGGATACTCGTCCCAATATGCGCGGTGGTACTCCATCCCATATTTCTCATGGTATCCCTCAACTTGTCCATGGCCGAACATTGGGAGACCCGGCAGGGTTGCCATTAGTGTGCAAATACCAAAATATTTGCCTTCTTTACCAAACTGCTCCACGGCAGTTTCTTCATCGGGGTTGTTCATGAAGTTGACATAACGCTTGAGTATCTGCGGATCAAATTCGAGTGTATTTTTGATCAATTGGCGGTACTCGTCATTTTTCTCATCCCGCAGCATATTCATAAACGCACTATTGTAAACCCGGTGCATCCCCAGGGTGCGGACGAAATAACCCTCCATCATCCAAAAAGCTTCGGCCAAGAGGAGTGTATCCGGTACTTCCGCAGCGACGCGGTCTACAACCTCGCGCCAAAATTCTACCGGCATGGCGGCATCAAATTGCTCGCGGTTAAGGCCAAACTCTGCCCGAGATGCGATATCGCCGCCACTGCCCGGTTGAGGGAACCATAGGCGTTGAAAATGTTTCTTTGCCAGGGTCATGGCCGCATCAAATCGGATGACAGGGAATTTTCGGGCTACGTGCAAAATCGTTTGAATGACAGCTTCACGCACCGCAGGGTTGAGATAATCTAATTGGGCGGTGTCATTCCAGGGCATGGAGGTACCATCGTTGCCGTGGTAGATGTATTTGGTATTGCCCGTCCAATTATCGACACGTTTGAAAACTACAGCGGCGTCCTCACGGCTGTAATAATGATCTTCAAGATAAATGCCTACTCGCTCGTCGTCTGAGAGATTGGCTCCATTGAACGTGTAGGTGGGAAAAGGACTATAATCCAGCGAGATGAACCAATCGGGGTGTTCGACCACCCATTTAGAGTAAATGCCGACATGATTTGGCACCATATCGGCGGCCAGGCGCACGCCGCGCAACCAGGCCCGGTGCCTCAAATGTTCATAAGCCTCTTCGCCGCCTAAATCGTTGGCGATAACATAATCGTATAGGGAGTAAGCGGAGGGAACAGCGTCTGGATTGCCGCACATTTGCTTGATTTTCTGAGAAGCAGAACTGCGCTCCCAAAGGCCGATCAGCCACAACCCACTGAATCCGCTTTGTGCCAATCGATCGAGTTCCTCATCGGGAACTTGATCCAGTTTTTGGATTGGTCGATCAAACTCTTTTGAGAGCTGATCCAACCAGACATAGGCATTTTTTGCAAGCAATACCAACTGAGGCATCCAATCACTATCTGGACTGAAACGCTCCTCTTCGAAGATATATTCATCTGCTTCAAATTCCAATACTTGAGCAGGACCTGGACCAAAAAAAACTGGTTTTTCTTCCTCTTTGATTAGATCGAGACTCGTGAGAAGTTGGAGGACATAACTCCCTAAGATTGTTCCCCATCGCATGCGGATAAAATCCAGTTGGCTGCTGAGAGAATGAGGATTAGCTACAGCCGGGGCCCGCAACATTTGAATCAAGGTTTGCTCGTCAGGTCCGAACGTCGGTTGTGTTTTGAAAAATTCATCCAACTCACTAATAATGGTTGGATAAGCCGTTAAAAATTCCAGCTTGTTGTCATCGAAAAGCTCCAGATAAGGATTGAATGCCGGGTTTGCATTTGCCAGCCACAGCATTAGCATCTCTTCGATAGCAATTTGTCGATGGGGGATTCCATTGGTTTCACTAACCAAATATTCTTCCACGCTGAGCTTTCCCAGGAAGACAGCCAGGGGTGGAAATTCATGGGTAAATTGGAGTAAGGCTTTATTCACAGCCACAGTGCCAACGCTTTCGTCCAACCAATCCAGCGCTTTGGCCATCGCTGTTGGGTTGCGCTGCTGTCGATATTGTTCGATAACGTGATGCAGGATTTCGTCGATCAGGCCCATAGCGATGATTTGCCCCGCCTTGATGGCTTGTTCCGGATAATTGATCAAATCACGTTGATCATTCATCTTTTGGGCAAATAAACGCGCCGCCTGGAAATTAGCAAAAATCACATTACCATTGAACGAGAATAGACCTTCGTCAAACTCGTAACGGTGTCGGACCTGGCTGGAAATATGGAATTCGTATAGATTGGTTGGATATGTCATCAAAATATCTCCTGGTGTTTTCAACTAGAATTGTAGCATGGCAATGTCGAATGCGGAATGCAAACTTTGGAATAGGGTACAATGTCAAAAAAATCCAAGGAGAGATGGATGAAGATCGTTACCTGGAATGTAAATGGTGTTAGGGCTGCGTTGAATAAAGGTTCGGCAGAATGGTGGAAATCTCACCAGATGGATGTGCTCTGTCTTCAAGAGATCAAAGCTATGCCAGAACAATTGACGGAAGAGCAGCATGCTGGGTTTGAGGGGTTTCAGGCTATTTGGAATCCAGCTCAGCGAAAAGGTTACTCAGGGGTGGCTACATTTACGAAAACGCCCCCCGTTGAAATTCAGCTTGGAATGGGTAGTGAGCGTTTTGATACCGAGGGCCGATTGATTCAAACACGCTTTGATGATTATGTGCTTTTTAATATCTATTTTCCCAATGGGCAGCGTGATAAAGGGCGATTGCAGTACAAATTAGATTTTTACGCTCATCTTTTGGAGTTGTGCGAACAAATGCACGCTTCCGGAGATCAAATAATCCTGACCGGTGATTTCAATACTGCCCACCAACCGATTGACCTTAAAAATCCGAAACAAAATGAAAAGACATCTGGGTTTATGCCCATCGAGCGAGCCTGGATCGATAAATATCTTGAGTATGGGTTTGTGGACGTTTATCGAAAAAAATACCCAGAACGTGAAGAATATACCTGGTGGACGTATCGTTCGAATGCCCGCGCTCGAAATGTTGGCTGGCGCTTAGATTATTTTTTAGTCTCTGAGAGCCTCGTAGATCGTGTGCAAGATGTGGTTATTTTGAAAGAGGTGATGGGCTCTGATCATTGCCCGGTTCAGATTGAGTTGGTATAAAAAAGTGATATTGTGCTGACAATCGATATGCTATACTATGAACGGTATGTAAATTTAGATTTCAAAAACAATATTTTTTATGGATATCCAAGGAGGTAGTGATGGATAAATGGGAATATAAAGTTGTTCGAACTTATGGTGGTGTAGTTATGTTAACTAACGGGCAGGAAGTTGGCAAGATTGTCAATAACCAACCCATTGGGGAGATGTTGTATGAATATCTCAACGAAGTAGGTGAAGAAGGTTGGGAAGTCGCTGGAATGGCTGAAACCCGCGGCGGTATTGAGGTTGTTCTGAAGCGACCTCTGACAGATCAATTAGTAGAGGAATGAGAATGAATCTCTAAATTTGTAAATTTCAAAACAGAGTTTCAGAAATTATTTGGCCAGAATTACATTCATATAGGTAAATATCAAAGGTCTTCGAGCGTTTTGTCGCCGAAGACCTTTTTACTTACCTAAATTTCGCCCAAAGTCATGGCAAGTTGCTGCGGGGCGAATAGAGCAGCAAAACCGGTACGCAATTCCTGGACCAAAGGGTCGGCCCGATTGAGGACGATTTTCAAGAGCTGAGCCTCCGGATCAAGCAGGATCAAACCATTCATCTGGAAAACATCTCTCACCAGACGCAGCCAGCCAAATTGGGCTACTCTTGGACCCCAGTGTGCCAGCCAAGGGCGTGCCCAGACCAAGATGTTATGGGCCAAGGCTTCCAAGAGGGTCAGCATATATTGCGCTTCGAAACGTTTCTGATTGCGCTTGGAGGTTCCCCGGCCTTGTTTGTCTTCCTTGATTGCGGTTTCGACACCACCGTCTCTTTGGTCATAGAAGTGGACATAGGCCAGCAAAACAGCCCGGGGAGCGGAGGCTTTTGCGAGGGGATCACCCGTCAGTTTGAGGACTTCCGGGGAAGACAAAGTCGAGAGCAACCCACCGATACCCCACTGGCCATTGTGCTTGCGGCAGCGGACGGCAAGCCGCTTGACTGGGCGACAGTAGAGATCGGCTTCAACGGTCACCCCGCCAACTGGGCGTTCCGGACAGCCCGGATCGTTGAACCACTTCAGCACACTTTCTGCCAGGTGCTGAGTGCGCGGGCCCGAATAGTCCTTGCCAGGCAGTTGAGAGCCGCGTTTCAGGACCCAATTGAGCCCCTCCACGCTACCGCCTCCCGAAACGATCCGCCAAATGGTACGCTGACGCTTGGCTTGATCCTGATCCAGCCCCAAGGTCTTTGCGGCGGTTTCTCTCAGGGGAGGCCAGGCTTTGGTCAGTTGGGTTTTGCCATTAAAGAGCTGTTTGCTCACGATTTCCTCATCGTTTGTGGCGCTCAGATAGCCTTCGTGGCGCCCAGGCCGGTGGCGCTGTGTGGCGAAGTCGCCCTTGCTGGCAAACCCGGCTTTCTTGCCACCAGGACGACCGGTCAGAGCCACATCCAGCAACTGCCAGCTTTTGTGATAGTCATGGCCATATCCCTGGCTATGTTGGCTGTAGATCTGATCCAGGGCGGCTGGCATTGGAGACACATTTTCCTGGCTACAGGCAGCCAGCGTATCTGGCACCACCGATTGTTCAGCACCACCATGCCGCCCAAAAGCTGCTGGCCAACCCCGCTCGGCTCGCACGCGCTTGTTGATCTCTACCAGGCCATGTGCTCCAGACAGAATGGCAATCGCTGCATCCATCAATTTCTCGGTCGGTGTGTATCTGATCGTCTTCTGTGCAATTTTGACTTGCTCGGTGAGCGGTGCGAACAATTTCTTCGCGCTTACTTTCACGCCCCGCGTGGCCAGTGTCGCTCGTGCAGAGAAATGCTGCTTGACCTCTTCGCTAATAATGATAGACTCGTTCCTGGTGATAGGCCTCCTGTATCCGATTGTGGTGATTTGATCCAGTTAAGCCTATCACTATTTTCTTTTGTCTGCGCCCGACCTCTGCATCTTGACCCTATTTCGGGCGAAATTTAGGTACTTAGGTATCTTGATATACTATGAGCGGGATATAATATGGTTGCAATCAATCATAACGCCAGAAATTAGTTCATTTGAAGACATTTGATTGTAGGAGGCGGTTCCAACAATGTCAGGATTTGCTCAATTCGTCGTTCGTCGCTTGCTATTTCTTCCTGTTTCCCTAATGATTATTACGCTAATTCTTTATGGAGTAGCAGCCCTCGCCCCTCTTGAAGTTCGCGCAAAATTGTACTGGCCCCCTGGAGCCAGCGAGCAATGGATGGAATTAGCCGATCCTGAAGCGGTTACACGCCTAAACGAGCAAGTAATTAAACAATATGGCTTAGACGATCCATTTTTGGTCCAATATGGACGCTGGATTAAGAATTTGTTACAAGGTGATTGGGGTGCTAGTTTTACAGTAAACGATGTTCTGCCAGCGATCGTTTATCGCGCTCCAGTAACAATTGAATTAACCCTCTATTCACTAATATTTTTGATTCCATTGGGGTTAGTTAGCGGTGTAGTTTCGGGGTGGCGAAAGAATCAGCTCCCAGACCACACCTTTCGCACCTTCGCTTTTTTGGGCACCTCAATTCCTCCTTTTATTCTTGGATTGCTTCTTTTAGCAATTTTCTATGTAATTTGGGATATATTTCCCCCTGGCAGAATAAGCATCGAAGCTGGTCAACAAATATCATCTACTACATCTACCTTCAATAGTTATACGGGATTAATCACAATCGACGGCCTACTAAACGGGCGAATTGATATTACATTAGACGCGCTTCGCCATTTAGTTTTACCTGTCATAACCTTAAGTTTAGCCCACTGGGCTACGTTGGGACGAGTAACGCGCGCCTCCATGATTGAAGAAATGGATCAACAATATGTAACCGCAGCCCGTGGCAGAGGTTTGTCGAACCGAGATGCTGCCTGGCGGCATGCACTGAAAAACGCAATTTTACCCGGTATGAATAGTATTGCCGTGTCGATGGCGGCTTTAATTACGGGGGTTTTCGTTATTGAGTTTGTGTACAACTTTAGTGGCATTTCCGAATTAATCGTTTTGGCCGTTTCACAGTTCGATTTACCTCTGACATTGGGATTAACTATCTACAGTGTTCTGATCATCTTGCCGATTATGTTTGTTTTAGATATTTTAAAGGCGATCGTTGATCCTAGGGTGCGCGCGGGAGGTTTTTAATGATGCGCCACTTACGTAAATATTTTTCTAAACCACAAAATATATTTGGTGTTTTGATTGTAGGTTTGTTTTTATTTGTTGCATTCGCAGCACCTTTATTGGCTCCGCCTGAATATGATGCTTTTGGAAATGTCAGTATGTTTCGCCGGGCTGGCCGGGTAACCGATCGCACTCCATACCCTCCCAATGATGAAATTCCATTGGGAACACTTCCAGGCCAGCTCGATATTTATTATTCTTTGGTGTGGGGCAGCCGTCACGCCTTGAAATTTGGTTTGATTGTTTCGGTAGGGGCTTGTTTTCTGGGCGTCGTGGTTGGGGCGATCAGCGGTTATAAAGATGATGCATTTCTTGGTAGCTCACTAATGCGGATCACTGACGGTTTTATTGCCATACCCGCGATTATTGGCGTTGGAATCGTTCGACAATTGATGTTCCTGGCAGAATTGAATATTACCGAAGCACCGATCCAAAGGATTTTGCTGTTTCTAGGGACAGATTATGTATTACTTGGGCTGCTATTTTTTTCTTGGACCCCTTACGCCAGGATTATCAATGCCAATGTTGCTAAATTGAGAAACGTCGACTATATCTTAGCCGCGAGAACAATGGGTGTGCGGGGTCCGCAAATAATTTTTCGCCACCTTTTGCCAAACACAATCTCTCCCGCGATTGTGTTAATCGCCCGTGATATTGGGGCGATGGTGCTCCTTGGAGCTGCATTTGTCTTTATCGGAATTGGTGGTGAATCCCCTTGGGGATTATTAGTCACTGAAGGACGCGATTATGTTATTGGTGCTTATGGAAACCCATTTACAATGTGGTGGATGTGGCTGCCGGTTACCCTGGTGTTAATCCTGTTCGGGATTGGTTGGAATCTTTTGGGGGATGGTCTGAACGATTTTCTCAATCCACGCCAGTAATTTCTGGTTGGTCTGGCGCATTTCAATTTTTTGTGCAAAAAGCCAGGATACCCCGCACAATTGTGCGGGGTATCCTGGCTTAAGATACACCAGACATAATTGATTCTTTCAGAATTAGCCGAGGTTCAATATCTGGGTTTTTAGTTTGACTGCCTTCTCTTTGAATTCAGCCAAACGTTCTCGTTCAGCCTGAACTACGTTGGCTGGGGCTTTATCAGCAAAGGGGCTATGGAGTAATTTCTCTAAACGAGAAATCTGCTTTACAGCCTCTATCAACTCTTTTTCCATGCGCTCGCGCTCTTCGGCTAGATCAACCATCCCTGCCAACGGCAGGAAGATTTCGATGGAGCCGACAACCAGCACAACACTGTTTTCAGGTACTTCATCGAGCTCCTTGTGGACGCTCAGCTTATCGGGGTCGATGCGCGCCAAGTTTGCCAGAGCAGCGGCATCTTTCTCTAACAGGGATGCAATATCACCAGCTGCGATGAACGCGGGTATTTTTTGCCCAAGATTAACATTCTTTTCCGCGCGCGCGTTGCGAACCGCGCGAACAATTTCTTGCAATAGTTCGAAATCTTTAATAGCTTGGTCTTCCCAACCCTCCTCGGCTTGGGGTTCTGGCCAGGGAGCAACTATCAAGGCGGATGGCCAATTTCCATCGGCAACGTCGTCCAGACCGATCTTGCCGCCGTGCGCCAAACAGACAGAACGCAGATGCCCCCAAAGTTCTTCGGTTATGAAAGGCGTGAAGGGGTGTAATAGGCGCAAACAAGTATCCAACACGCTAACGAGCGCATCTGCGGTGTAGAAAGTTCGATCCCCACCCTCGGCGAGTTGAAGTTTTGCCACTTCCAGGTACCAATCGGCAAATTCGCTCCAGAAAAAATCGTAAATTTGCCTTCCTGCCTCACCATATTGATGATTCTCAAATAATCTTTTTACAGATTGGCGCAATTGTTTTTGGCGCGCCCATATCCAGGCATCGGCTGTCGTATATTGAGGAGGTTCATTTGCACTTGCTGGAACATTATCCAGAGAACCGAGGATCAGCCTGCTGGCATTCCAAATTTTGTTTGCGAAATTGCGATTTCCTTCCACCTTTTTGATGCTCAGGTTCATATCGTTACCGGGCGTGGATCCCACCAACAAGGTGAAGCGCAAAGCATCGGTACCTAATTCATCCATTACTTCCAATGGATCGATAACGTTTCCGTAGGATTTCGACATTTTCTTTCCGTGCTCATCGCGGATGAGACCGTGCAAATAGACCTGGCTGAAGGGCACTTCTCCCGTAAATTCGAGCCCATCCATAATCATGCGCGCCACCCAGAAAAACAGGATATCATAACCGGTTTCCATCATCGTAGTGGGATAGAAGTATTTATAATCAGGCGTTTCATCAGGCCAGCCCAGGGTCGAGAACGGCCACAATCCCGATGAGAACCAGGTATCGAGTACATCTGGGTCTTGCTCGATATTTGAACTGCCGCAATCATTACAAGTCTCTGGATCTGTGCGCTCGACAGTGATTTCGTTGCAATCAACGCAGTACCAAACTGGGATGCGGTGTCCCCACCAAAGCTGCCGTGAGATACACCAATCCTGGATATTCTCTAGCCAGTTGTAATAAACCTTTACGAATCGTTCAGGAACAATTTGGATGCGCCCATCACGTACTGCTGCCAGGCCGGCTGCTGCCAGGGAATCCATTTTGACGAACCATTGGGTGGAGACCATTGGTTCAACGATTTCGCCGCCTCTCTGGGAGCGTGGGATCTGGTGCATATGCACTTCTTCTTTTAGTACCAACCCAGCAGTGGTCATATCCTTCCAAAGGTTCTCGCGGGCTTCGAAACGGTCTTGTCCCTGATAAGGGCCGCCGTTTTCGTTTACCTTGGCTTCTTTATCTAGCACGGAGATAATTTCGAGATGATGGCGAGCGCCAATTTCGTAATCATTTGGATCGTGGCCAGGTGTAATTTTGAGAGCACCAGTGCCGAATTCGCGATCTACATATTCGTCAGCTATTACATGGATCTCACGACCTAAAATTGGAACGATTGCCATTTTGCCGATATATTTCCGATACCGTTCATCATCAGGATGGACGGCCACAGCTGTATCACCCAAAATGGTCTCAGGGCGGGTGGTGGCAACTGGTATGTACTCATTGTCCGTTCCAGAGATCATATATTTGAAATAATATAATTTTCCTTGTTCTTCTTGATATTCCACTTCGAGGTCAGATACCGCAGTCTTTAATCCCGGTGACCAGTTGATCAATCGAGGTCCCCGATAGATCAATCCTTTTTCGTAGAGGCGCACAAAAGCTTCGCGTACCGCTTTGGATAGTCCCTCGTCTAAGGTAAATCGTTCTCGGCTCCAATCGCAGGATGCCCCCAAGCGGCGAATCTGACGGGTGATATGTCCCCCGTATTCTTCTTTCCAGGACCAGGTGCGGTTTAAGAATTCTTCTCGGCCAATTTCTTCGCGGCTGCTTCCCTCTTCTCGTAGGGTGCGCTCAACTTGCAATTGGGTGGCGATCCCAGCATGGTCGGAACCAGGTACCCATAAAGTGGGGATACCCTGCATCCGGTGGTAGCGGATCATCAAGTCTTCCATGCTGACAAACATGGCATGGCCAAGGTGCAGCTTTCCTGTCACATTCGGTGGCGGGATCGAAATTACATAAGGTTTTTTTGTTGGGTCGTGATCAGGTTCATTTGGATCATTCGTAGGATTGAAATAATCGCCTTCTTCCCACATTTTGTAAATTCGTTCTTCGGTGGTTTTAAAGTTATAAATTTTGGGCAAGTTGTTCTTTGACATAAGTTCTCCAATCTTAGATGATGCTGACAATTTTAATAATCGATGTTTTGACGGCATCCTTCTTATTTTTCTGTAAATACAAAAACGGTCATCTCGCCGCCTCCAACTACCGTGATATTGGGCAAGCCGGCAATTGTTCGAGGTTTCAGTTTAACGCTGTAGATTGGTTCCAGAAATTCGTTGTAAACCAAAATAGGATACCAATTTGGAAAAATTACCAGATAGTCAGGGTTTTGCTCACGTAAATATTCGGCGAGGCCCTCATCCCATTCTCCAGGGCCTTTTCCAATCAACAAGGGAATGACTTCTGGACTGACTAAACCTCCTAAGTCTAATATCTCTAAATTTGAAAAATAACCAATCGCACCGATATCGTTAACGGCAATTACAGAGTTGGTAGCGCGCTTTTTCGGCGAGCCATTTGCCGACGCGAACCTGCATTGATTCAATATCTGCTACACTTTGGCCGTAATATGGACCCCAAAAAATGACTGAAATTAATAATGATGCGCATACTCCAACAAAAATTAAACTGGGAATGATGGGAATTTTTAGCTGATCTTTGGGTTTTGATTTTGACGCGCTCCATTTGGCGATTAAGCTCAGCGAGGAATTGTCCGCCCCAAGCGCCAACCAGCATCATGAAGGGAATTACAGGTGCCGTATAACGCATATAGTACCCCGAGATGCAGGGAGCTAAAAAGCCAAACACAATCGGTAGTGATGCCCACCATCCACCAGCCAATAGCAGACCCGGATGTTTTTTTATTTCATTTTGTCGCAAAAGGTTTAGCGTGCCAAAGATTGCCAGTGGAAAAAGTATCGGATTGTCAAATAAAAATACTAAACTGATCCAGCTAAAATATGCCAGACCTGGCTCACATCCCCAGGTGGAACTCTTTACATAAAATGTATTCGTGAATATCTGACCGGTACTTTGATATGTGAAAAGTATAAAGGGTGCCACGACGATTGCAGCAATTATAAAATGGCGGGCAGCAATCATCCAGCTTTTTATGCTGAACCAGTTATTAGAAATTGAGATTAACCAAATTAATCCGCTAACCGCTAAAAAAAGGTAGCCCTCTGGGCGTAACAGACATGCCAATCCAAAAACTAAGGATGTGTACCAGTCTATACGTTCACTGGTTGAATTTGAAAACAACCATAATGCCAATAGAGTGACTAAAGTAAAAGTGGTTGTTTCCATACCGGATGGAGCGGACCACACCAGGCGGCCAGCGAAAATGCTGCCTAAACCTGCCAGGAAAGCATAAGGCACCCTGAGTCCAAATTTCTTCCCGATGAAATAAACAACTATCCCAACCCCAACGTAAGTGAGAACCCCAATAATTTTTGAGGGAATGATATAGTCTGTGCCAATGGCAGCCAGTATGACGACCCAAAGTGGAGAGGTGGACCCAGGTGTTGGAATACCTGGATTGAAGGAAAAACCATGACCGTTCCTGAGGTTGTTTGCGAACTGAAAATGGATCCAACTGTCATCTAGAGGGACACCTACAATGGTGTTGGCTAACTGCCATTCCTGGTACAAAAAGAATGCTATCAGAGCCAAGCCAGAGATGACAATAATGTTAATAGGAAGAGCTCGTTTCATTTGCAATCTACCACTTTATGTGACCGCGTAATATAGTGACAGCTTTACCACCAACTCTGACCATTTCGATATTGTCTCTTGGACCAATCACTTCAACGGCTGCTTGTCCGGGTCTGTCCATCCAGTGACCTTGTTCAGCGATGAAGCGCGGTTCAGCAATCAAGTTATGTTTCCAGAGATAGGCGGCCATCCCGCCGGTGGCTGAACCGGTGAAGGGATCTTCGGGCGTATCTGGGGGTACACCAAAGTGACGGGCGAAGGTTTGCCCTTGAGTTGTAATTCCTTCCAAGCAGAAAATGTGCGGGCTGAAGAAATTGCTTTGGGCGCGATAGCTCTCATAAGCACTCACGTTCAGCCGCGCCCGGCGCAGCACTTCTAAATCTCGTACGGGCACCATCATTTGCGGTGTCCCCGTACTGACCGTCTGGATTGGATAACCCATTAGTAAATCTTTGACAGACAAGCCAAAGACGGGCATGACCTCAACAGGATCATGGGTGGATAAAAATTCTGGCTTCATTTGGGACATCACGATCTGTTGGATTACTCCGTTATCAGAGATTATCTCGACCTCAATTGGACCGACACGCAGCTCTAGTGTGAAGGTGGTCACCGCACTCTGGAGTTTTAGCCGCCCTGTGTCAACGAGAGCAAAAGCCGTCGCGATTGTGGGGTGTCCTGCCAATGGAATTTCCTCCGCAGGGGTGAAATAACGCGCCCCAAAACTTGGCCTGAGCGAAGTCGAAGGGGCCGTGATTTCTGAACTGCGCACAAACGCAGTCTCTGAAAGGTTCATTTCTTTGGCAAGCGCCAGCATGGTGGCATCATCCATTTCGTCGGTGTCGAATATTACCGCGCAGGGATTACCCCCCAAGGGTTTGTCCGTAAAAGCATCGACTTGAAGGATTTCGTGAGTAGGCATACTTATTCCGGAAACTCGACCTCGAAGCGTCCGTACGGATCGCCTTTGCAGATGCACATCGTTTCGCGCACCTGCAATTCTTCACCAGTGGCCCACTGCACTGCTTCCGTGATTGAACCGATCAGCAGGTGTCCAGCAGGTTTTTCAGAGGTTCGTCCGGCACATATAGAGCAATCACGGATGCAGTAAGCAATCGTGTCATCGCGGTCATCCACCCAAAAATCGGTATCCGGCGAGGCTTTTTTTAGCGCATTTCCTAAGCTGTTAAGTACAAATTTGATCCGCTGGCGCTTTGGCATCAATTTGAGAGCAACTCCCGCGATCCCCATCAAAGTGGGCTGCTCACGAACACCATATTGAAAAGAGGCGCGGCCGATTCGTTTGAGCATGCCGCGCCCACCCCGACCGTAAAAGTCTTCAATCGCCTGGTTGAGCTTGGCATAATCCTCAAAACTGATTGCTGGCTCCATATCGTCCGGAGGAGGATTGTCAATATATTTTTCTAGTCCCGAAGCCCTGAGCACAGCTTTGAGACCCGGTACACCCATTACTTCTTCAATAGCCATCAGCGCTTGCTGCATGATCGCATTGGCAATGAATAATTCTTGCTTAGTCATGTATACTCCTTTCTTCCTGTTAGATCGGATTTCAAATCTCCACAGCGAAGGTAATCTCATTGGAAATGGAGAAATTTTCTAAAGTAGTGTTAATTTGATTTTGAAAATCAACTTGTGTCGCCCTGGTGATACTCATAAGGTCAGCCCGAGAATCCTCCAGGGCGATCCTTAAATCTGAATTTTCAATGGTCAATTGTAACCGTTTTAATTCGGTTCCTAAAGAGAGATTCCGCTCTGATTTGTACCGTCTGACCGCGGTGGCAATGTCGATGATGACATCCCCCAAATTCTCAACATCGACATTTATCAACTCGGGGTCAGCAACTGGCCATTGAGACCGGTGGACACTGTCACCCTCAGAAGTCGTAAAAATGCCTTGATAAATCCGCTCTGTGATATGGGGTAGAATCGGCGCAAATAATTTGATCACCGTAAGTAACACCTGGTATATTGAAAATTGCGCGCCAGCTCGTTGAGGGTGGTCTTCGTCGTATAGGCGTTGTTTGGCAATCTCGAGATAATTGTCGGCAAACTGCCAGAAAAAAGTTTCAGTTTCTGCTTTGGCTGCCGCGTAATCATAATCAGAGAAAAGCGCGGTTACGCGTTCGATCAAGCGTTGGGTGCGAGAGAGGATCCAAAGATCTGCAGGGGTCAGGAAGTTTAGAGCCGGAAGAGGGGTGTAACTTTCGATAAATCGACTGCTAAAGCGGCCAACATTCCAGATTTTATTGATCAGTTTTCCACCGATTCTGATTTTCTCTTCACTGATAATGGCATCTTTTCCAGGACCAGTGCTGGCGGCCCAGTAACGGACCGCGTCAGCGGAATATTGCTCGATCATTTCCAAGGGCGGCATTGGCCCGCCTCCCCGACTCTTCGAAATTTTGCCCAGCCCCTCACCGGCGATGCCCCAACCGGAAATCAGCGCATCACGCCAGGGAATTTCATCGAAATGAAAAGTTGATTTGACAATGGTGTAAAACGCCCAAGTGCGGATGATTTCATGGGCCTGGGGACGCAGAGAGAATGGATGCACCTTCTCATAAAGTTTGGGATTTCGCAACCATTGACCCGCAATTTGGGGTGAGAGAGAGGAGGTGGCCCAGGTATCCATTACATCTGGGTCGGGCTGAAAGGATTGACTTCCACAACTAGGGCACACCGCTTCAGGGTGCTCATCGAGCGGTTCTACGGGAAGTTGATGCTCCTCAGCCAGGATAATTTCATCACATTCCTTGCAGTACCAGATTGGAAAGGGCACGCCATAATAGCGCTGGCGCGAAATGCACCAATCCCATTTGAGATCCTCCACCCAGGTGCGGTAACGGGATTGCAAATGCGCGGGGTGCCAGTTTACTTTCTCTCCAGCGGCTAAGAGATCATCTTTGGAATCGAGTACGTTGATGAACCATTGGGAAGTGACGATGTATTCGATTGGTGTGTCACAGCGTTCATGAACCCTTACTGAATGCAAAATGGGTTCTTGGTTTATAAGCAACTGCGCATCTCTCAAGGATTGCTTGATTTTGTGTTGTGCTTCTTTAACCGTAAGCCCAGAAAATTGACCAGCGACCTCGGTTAGATAACCGGTTTCATCAATAGCTGCGATTAAAAGGGAGTTGGTAGGTATGCCACCAGGCTACATCAGTTTGATCCCCGAAAGTGCAACACATCACACAACCGGTACCCTTTTGTGGGTCGGCGTGTTCATCCGCTAATATGGGCACCTGCTGCCCAAAGATGGGAACCTCTGCTTTATTGCCGATTAAACCCTGGTAGCGGACATCATCCGGATGAACAAAGACAGCCACACAAGCAGCCAGCAATTCGGGGCGGGTGGTGGCGATTTGCAAATCTGTCTGCCCCTCAACCTTAAAATATCAGGGTGACAAATTCACGCTGGCTGTCAAGGTCATCCAATTCAGCTTGGGCTACGGCCGTATGACACTCGGGACACCAAGTGGTTGGGGCTTCTTTGCGATAGACTAACCCTTGTTGGTGAAGCTTTAGAAAAGATAGCTGTGAAATGCGGCGAGAATTTTCATCAATGGTTCGATACGTGTAGCTCCAATCGATGGAAAGTCCTAATCGTTTCCACAACTGCTCGTACTCTTTCTCAGCCTCCACACTGATTTCCAGACATTTCTTAGTAAAAGTACCACGACCAATTTCGGACGCGCTGATTCCTAATTCGCGTTCTACCAATTTATCGGTGGGCAGGCCGTTATCATCATATCCCATTGGATAGAAAATATTGTAGCCCCGCATGCGCCAAAAGCGTGCGATGAAATCGGGATGGCTGTAGGAGAAAGTGTGCCCCAGATGGAGTTTGCCTGAAACGGTTGCGGGTGGAGTATCAATGGAATAAACAGGTGCTTCGGAGTTGAGATTGAAATGATAGGTTCCAGCCTGCTGCCATTGCTTTTGCAGTTCGGGTTCGGTTGTACTGGGATTGTATCGTTTTGGTAATGACATATTTTTACTCCTTTATTGGAGCAGACCGAAAGGGTTACGAAGTTTTAAACAAAAAAACTTTCATCCACCTGAGGACGAAAGTTTACTCCGCGGTACCACCTCAATTCACAATCCGACTGGACTGTGCTCTCCTGCCTCGACTTGTTAAAAGCGCATCGAGACTTCGCTGTAACGGGCTCACCCGTGCCGGTCTACTTTTAAGGCGAAGGCTTTCTCTTCGCCCCATTTCTTCGACAATCTTTCCGGGCGACTTTCAGTGGATGGTTTCTGAGGGACGCTTTCAGCCCTTGGCGCCTCATCTCTGGCAGTTCCTTATCCGCTTACTCCTCCCGGCAGGGGGAAAAATTATTCTATTGTGGCGAGATTATACACATTTTTTTGATGAGCGTCAATTAATTGTAAAATCCCGCGCGGGAAATAGATTTAAATCTTGCAGGGTATCGTGATTGTCTAGTAAGAATCCGGGGAGTTCTTTAATATTAGGGAGGCGGACACCAGCCCAATCGTCGTACAGTCTAAATTGATCGATTTGGATAGCGCCTAAACCGGCTTGGTTTGCGCCCCAAATATCCACATAAAAAATATCGCCGATATAAATGGTTTTCGAACGATCCCAACCTAGTCTTTCCAGTGCGATTTCAAAAATGCGGGAATCAGGTTTTTCAACACCAACCACAAAAGAATCAATCACAGTCTCAAAATATTTATGGATGTCAAAATCCCGCAAAATTTGTTCAACCTGCCCTTCGGAATTGGAAACAACTGCCATTGGATAGCCTAATTCTTCTAGGATTTGTAGGGATTGGTTGACCCAGGGTTGGGTAGTTGCCCAAAGATATTTGTCTTTTTCCGCTTCCAGGGTGAGTTTTACTGCGGCTTCGATTTGTTCGGTCGATTTTGAGATTTGTTTGAATAGATCAAAAACATATTGGGTTTCTGGGAATTTATGATGCTGGACAACATGCTCGTCAAAAGATCGAAACAACTGACCGTGCAGTTCCGCTACTTCCTGCGGAGAAATTTCAATCCCAACTTGGTTGCCAATTTCCGCTAAAAGCGCAAAATTCGGAAACACCAGCACGCCCCCCGCATCGAAGATAAGATTGGGTTTCTCTGTCATGGAAGTGCACACACGGTCAGTGCTCTGACTTCATCTGCCCGCAAAGACATGCAGTTGACCCCCTGCACTACACCAGTTTTCGGCGGGATCTCAATGGCTTGAAAACGTATCACCTTACTCAAGCGTGAAATGGCAAAAACATCGTCACTTTCCTTGATGGCAGCTGCACCTATCAGGTGGTCGGTTTTTAAGGCGGTTTTGCCGCCGGAGCCGGGGGCTTTGTTGGCTGCGAAGCCAGACATCATGCGTATGGTGCCTTTACCGTCTGCCCCGATCAAAAATACGCCGCTATTTTCGTTGATACCTGTCACCGCGGCAATTTCATCGTCGCGATCGAGGCGGATGCCCAGACTGCCGTTCGCGTGTATCATTTTTTCGCGGAAGCGGATTCCCTTACCATTGCGGGTTGCGATGAATAATTCATCTTCACCTGTTGTCCAACTACCTGCAGCAACAGCCCCAAACCTACCAGTGTCAAAGAGGGGAGTGCCCGGCCGCATCTTTTCGCTGAGATAATTATGTCGCAGCAAGCGCACATAACCGCGTTCGCTTAAAATCGCCAGGTAACCCTCCTTCTGTGCAGGCAGCATTATGTGTATATTTTCATCAGACTGCAAATCTAACAGGCTGTTTACATCTTGTCCGCGTTCTCGAATTTGAGCAGCTGGCAGCGCTGCCAGGGGTAATCGGTAGCTGCGCCCGAAATCTGTTACGAAAATCAAATCAGCGCTTTCATCAGCTAATGCCAATATAGCTGGTGGGTCATCTTCTGGAGTGTCTAAATCAAAGATCCCCATACCGCTACGCCGTTGGCGGGTGTACAAGTGCCGGTATGTGCGCTTGATGGTGCCCCCCTTGCTCATGGTCACCAGGCAAACTGAGGTCGGGGGTTCGCTGGGCTCAGCCGGTTCCGCGGGAGTAGATCGCCTTTGGGTGTTTGATCCCTTGCGAAGCCGGGTAAGTTCAGCTTCCAGTGATTCGATATAAGCTAATACTTCCGGTTCAACCTTGTTGAGATCAGGTCGTTCAACTGTCATAACGTTTCCTTTGTTAATTAAATTGTGGAATATTTTACCTTGGGTTTATGATTCGATTAAACCACCACTGTACCTTAATCGGTAAATGGATTGCCCCTCAACGCTGATGATCTCTGTTCCATGAAAACAAAACAGTTCACCGTGGATTTCGTTTTGGTAGACGTAATCTTCTTTAGTGAAGTATTTTGGCCCTCGATAGGGAGCCTCGAGTGGGATTTTTTGAAGGGCAGCCTTCAAAACAGATGGCATGCCGGAAATTTGCGAATCGCTGCTTCCCGGTAGTATACCCCCGTAATAGCTCATTCCCCAATTCGCCTGCCCACCTCGGAATACGGTTTCCATTCCGATGAAATGGGTGCCGCCGTAATAGATGTCGCGATAGAGTAAATTTCCTTCGGCGTATTCGAGCTGGTGCGCATCGGCGAGTGTGGGGCTGACTTTGAAAGTATCGCTACCAGAAGCGTAGGTAACGATTTTCGCTCTAACTAGAAATTGGCTGAGTTTTTCTTCCAAATTTGTACCAGACATTACACGCTCCTATCGAAATTGAAAAATTGCTGCGCCCAATTCTAATGCAAATTATTGGCTTGTGCGGTTATAATTTGTGGTGTTATTTGGGTTTACAAGATCAACTAGACCCAAATATATCTAAACTAATGATTGGGAAAATGTCTCAAAAGGATATTAGAAATGAATCTACAAATTGCAAAGGATAAAGCGAATTCCACAAAGAAAGCTTGGCGGCAAGCTGTGGCGCCTTATACAAATTCAGATGTATGGCGCAGCGTCTGGCAATTAGTCAATACCCTCGGGCCCTACCTCATCTTGTGGGCATTGATGTTATGGAGTTTGAATATTTCGTACTGGCTGACATTGCTCCTAACGATCCCCGCGGCGGGTTTTGTAGCTCGTACTTTTATTATCTTTCATGATTGTGGTCATGGTTCGTTCTTTAAATCTCGCCAGGCGAATACCGTGATTGGTTATATTACTGGCATCATTGCCTTTACACCTTATCATCATTGGCGGCACAATCATGCGATTCATCATGCGACGGCCTCTAATCTCGATAGACGCGGTACTGGAGATGTTTGGACAGCGACCGTAGAAGAGTATCTATCCTTCCCGCGTTGGAAACAAATTTTTTACCGATTTTATCGCAATCCAGTTGTGATGTTTATTTTCAACCCTATTTTGCTATTTGGGATTGGACATCGATTTGCAGGTAAGACTACCGGAAAAGAGCGCGCCAGCGTCTATTGGACGAATTTTGCTTTAGTCGGTATTTTGATATTGGCGCATTTTACGATTGGGCTGAGGGCTTACTTTCTAATCCAATTGCCAATCTTGTGGATTGTGTCCGCAGTTGGTGTTTGGCTATTTTATGTGCAACACAATTTTGAAGGGGTTTACTGGGAACGGCATGAAGACTGGGATTTCGTCAAAGCCGGTTTGGAGGGAAGTTCTTTTTACAAATTGCCAAAGATTTTGCAATGGTTCACCGGCAATATTGGCTTTCACCATATTCATCATCTCAGCCCGCGTATCCCAAACTATAATTTGGAAAAATGCCACAAAGATAATCCCATTTTGCAGGTTGAGCCTGTTACCCTGCTGACCAGCCTAAAATCCTTGACATATCGTCTCTGGGATGAAAAAGGCCGGCAATTAGTGGGATATCGACGTTTAAAATCAGATAGAATGATTAGCTGATTGGCTTTCTGTTTCTATTCAGTGTCGCTGGCCGCGGGAAGGTCGGCGACACTTTTTGCTGCTTTAACACCACTTAAAATTGCCTGAGCCACTACTTCAACAGCAAAAGCACCCACGATATTGACATCCGCATTTTTTTTACCGGTAGACATAGCAAACAAAGTATCGCCGTCAAACATCGTATGGGCGGGTCGAATTGTTTGCGCAATTCCATTATGGGACATTTGAGCCACTTTATTGATCTCATTTTTATCGAGTTTGGCATTGGTTGCAATTACACCAATAACAGTGTTGGCGCGGCTTGCGAAATTCATGATAGTGCGTCCTGCCAGAGATTTCATGATTTCTAATGTGTCTGCAAAATACCCGTCTACCCCAAACTGGAGTGGTCCTACTTTAGAAGAGCGAGCCCCAGCAACGATTTGTTGATTTTCTGGATTAACGATATCGCCAAATGCATTTACTGCCACAAATGCGCCTACAATAACCCCTCCCCCGATCTCCATGCTGGCGGTTCCAATTCCAGATTTCATTGCTTGCCCGGCACCCAAAATTTTCCCAACTGTGCAGCCGGTCCCAGCTCCGACATTGCCTTCAGCGGGCGGCTCAGAACTCGCATTCTGGCAGGCAAGGTATCCCATAGCGGCATCCGGTCTAACATTCGGGTCACCAATCCCTAAATCGAATAATATTGCAGCTGGGACAATGGGTACTCGGGCAACTCCTGCGTTGAAACCGATACCCTTTTCTTCCAAGTATTTCATAACCCCAGATGCGGCATCCAATCCAAATGCTGATCCTCCCGCCAATAGTACAGCATGTATTTTTTCAACCATGTGCATCGGATGTAATAGATCTGTTTCTCTAGTGCCGGGCGCACCCCCGCGTTGATCTACGCCTCCAATTGCTCCCTCCGGACACAATATCACTGTACAACCTGTAAGAGCAGAATCGTTGTTTTCATGACCAACTTGAATGCCGGAAACATCAATAATCGAATTCGTTAATTTCATCAATAGCTCCTTATAAATAGGAATTGAGATGGATAGCAAAATTTTCTGAAAAAAGTAAGATAGTATCGCATTTAATTCTGTTTTGCTGGTAAAATTTCTCAAAATGGTACTAAATTCGATACGATGTTGATTACAGGTAGCGAGTTGGAGATAATTTATGATGCGGGAAAACCACAAATTTCATTATGATCAATTGGTTCAGAATATACCAGTTGGTGTCTATCGGTTTCGTACTACACCACCAGATCAGATGACTTTTGAATACGTCAACCGGCAATTTTGTGAGATGTTGGGTCTAACAGCAAGTAAGGTTTATAAGGATACAAAATTGGCTTTCGACGCGATTCATCCGGATGAAAGATCAGAATTTACAGCCCAAAATCTTCAAGTGATACAAACTCAAGAGCCTTTTATGTGGGAAGGCAGGGTTGTTGTTTATGGAAAAGTCAAGTGGTTACGGATTGCATCGACTCCTGAGCCACTTGAGAATGGCGTGACCGTTTGGAACGGGGCTGTAATTGATATTACCGATCGAAAGAACGCAGAAAAAGCACTCCGAGATATTAATAATGTGCTAGAGAGGCGGTTGGCTGAAATTGAGAAGCTTCAAAAACTGCTGCAAGATCAGGCTGTACGAGATTATCTCACGGGTCTTTTCAACCGACGCTATTTGGATGAGACCATTGAGCGGGAGGTTGCCCGTTCGATAAGGGATAAAAGTCAATTGAGCGTCGTAATGATGGATATTGATCATTTCAAAGGGATAAACGATACCTATGGGCATCAGGCTGGTGATCAGGTACTGATTGAATTAGGGCAATTGCTAGTGAAGCTTTCCCGGACATCTGATATTGCTTGCCGCTACGGTGGAGATGAGTTCGTGGTCGTTATGCCAAATGCTACACCCGATCAAGCTCTTAATCGCGCGAATGAGTGGCGGATCGCTTTTGCGAAAGAGCGCTTTAATTTTGAAGATCGTCGGTTTGCCACCACACTGTCGATGGGAATCGCGTCTTTTCCCGAGCATGCATCTTCTTCAAAAGGTGTTTTTCAAGCCGCCGATCAAGCTTTATATCAGTCAAAGTTACAAAATAATTTCGTCACGATCTCACGGCGAATTTCAACAAACTTATTAGGATCTATCGGGGGTTCTTAACTTTTCTCTTCTTCCAATAGGCGAATTATCTTTTTGGTGATGGTATTTGCCACTTCTTCTTTACTCATTAAACTTAATTCTTCCCGGTTTCCATTTGAGCATAATAATGTCACGCGATTGGTATCGGTTCCGAATCCGGAATCTGATGCGCTGACATCATTTGCTGCGATCATGTCCAATCCTTTTGCGCGTAGTTTGCTCTCTGCATTGACCAATAGATCTTGAGTTTCAGCCGCAAAACCGACGACGATTTTTGGAGATTTAATTTGTTTGCGTTGCTCTCTAACGGCAACTATAATATCGGAAGTGCGCTCCAGCGTAAGGGTTGGGGCGCCGGTTCCTTTTTTGATTTTCTGATCCGATGGGTTCGATGGACGAAAATCGGCCACCGCAGCCGCCATTATCAAAGCATCGGCCTGCTGGCACGCTGAGAGTACCGCGCGCTCCATCTCGGCTGCGCTGCGCGTAGTCACAAGTCTGGTTCCTTTCGGAACCAGTAAGTTAGTTGGGGCTGAAATTAAGGTGAGTTCTGCACCTGCATCAAGGGCTGCTTGCGCCAGTGCAAATCCCTGTTTTCCGGAAGAACGATTGGTGATGTACCTCACGGGGTCGATATCTTCTTGGGTACCACCAGCGGTTATGATGATATGCTTGCCACTCAATGGTCCTTGGCGTGATAATGCATATCGAATCTCTCCTAAAATTTCAACTGGCTCGCTCATTCGTCCTTTGGCAACCAAACCGGAGGCCAGGTGCCCCGCCTCCGGTCCAATCAAACGACAGCCGCGTTGCTCAAGGATGTGTAAATTTTCCTGGGTGGCTGGGTGACTAAACATACCGGCATCCATTGCTGGGGCTAGAAGGACTGGAGCAGGATTTTTATCCCGGTATTGTGCTAAAGCTGTGATGGTTAGCAAATTGTCTGCAATTCCATGCGCTAGTTTGGCAAGTGTATTGGCAGTAGCTGGGGCGATAATTAATAAATCGGCTTTTTGGGCTAATCCAATATGGAGCACGTGGGCCTCGCTGCCCCAAAGGTCGGATTCGCTGTAAGCGCGCTGACTTGTGACTGATTGGAAGGTGATCGGGCTGATAAAATTGAGTGCCGCCTCTGTGAGAATGACATCAACCTGGGCTCCACTTTGAGTCAATTTCGAAGCGAGATCCGCAGCCTTATAAGCTGCTATAGAGCCGGTGACTCCGAGGATGATATTTTTATTAAGGAGTGGGTTCATAATTATAGCTGGTGAATTAGAGATGTGGATTTTTGAATGTTAGTATTTTTTGATCGGTCTGTACTTAAACTACTCAACGGGGTGTATTTCGCTCATAAATTAATCGCAGCCCATCGAGGGTCAGCCATGGCGCGATGATTTCAAGGGCGTTTGTATGTTGGGCGATCAACTCTGCCAGACCACCGGTGGCGATAATTTTCATATCTCCGCCTAATTCTTCCCGAAAACGGGTAACCATCCCTTCGACTAAACCAATATAACCAAAGAGCAAACCGGATTGCATGGCATGGACAGTGTTTCGTCCAATGGGGGATGGGGGTGCGGCAATTTCTACGTGGGGGAGTTTTGCTGTGCGCTGCGCTAAGGCATCTGCTGCAATTCCAATCCCAGGAGCGATGGCTCCGCCCAGGTAGTCGCCATTCGGCGAAACGGCATCGAAGGTGGTGGCAGTGCCAAAATCGACGATGCACGCTGGACCGCCATAAATTTGATGGGCTGCAGCCACATCAACAATCCGATCAGCTCCCACCGATCTAGGATTGTCGATTAATATGCGCACGCCTGTATTTGTTTCTGCATCAACAATTAAGGGGGTACATTCTAAATATATTTGGCAAACCTGTACCCACCGTTCGGTCAGCTGCGGAACGACCGATGCGATCACAGCACAATCAATTTTCTCGAGTGGGATTTTTTTATGAGTGAACAATCCAAGTAACTGTACACCAAATTCATCAGGCATACGCTCGTGCGTGGTTGCCAATCGCCAGCGGGGACCAGGTTTAGATCCAGCATACAAACCAAGGGTGATATTGGTATTTCCGATATCGATACAAAGGAGCATCGTATTTTCCCGTTACTTTTTTCGAAACTTATCCCAATAACGCCAAATGCCGTTTGCCCCCATCCCCAGGGGCATGGCCAGACTGTATGCCAGGAGCATACCTTGATCTAAACCCACGCTGCTGCAACGTTCGTGTTCCCATTGTGTAAACGAATCCCTTAAACCCTCCGGGGTGCTTTGTGATGGCAGGGTGTTTTCCATCCACCGTTCAACATCGTTCAAGGTTTGTTCTAAAATATTGAGGTGCACATCAGCATCCTCATAAATTCCGAAATGGGTCGGTGCGATGCGGGTAAAATTCTCTTTTTTGAGTTTTGTTATGCTCTTTCTCCAACTTTCAATATGGAATTCGGGAGGTGGGGTTGGCAGGCGGATGAATGGTGGTCCAGGCAAGCGCACACCTCCGACATCACCACTGAAACAGATATCTTCGAAGATATAGGCCATATGATGGGTCGCGTGACCTGGGGTATCGACTGCCCGGAAGATTAAATTCTCGATATGGATTTTGTCACCGTTATTTAAAATGGTAAGTTTATCTTCGGGGACAGGCAAAAACTCTCCCCAAAGTAAATCCATCTGGTCACCATAGATGCGTGCGGCGCTGCTAATCAGTTTTTCGGGATTCAGCATATGAGGCGCACCAATCCAGTGAACATAGATTTGAGCCCCTTGCTGGGCCAGCCACCCTGCGGCTCCAGCGTGATCCAGGTGGATATGGGTGAGCAGCACATCGGTTATATCGGAAAATGTATAATCTAATTTTGCGAGACCTCTCTCAAGGCCGGGCAGCGTTGATCCGGGGCCGCTTTCGATCAACACCGCTCCTTGAGAATGCGGAATCAAATAAGCTGCGATGGTTTTTGAAATTCCTTGAAAATTTAAATCAATGGTATGAATTGGTGTTTGCATTTGGTTCTCATTTTTGATGGTAATGGAAAAATTATTTAGAATAGACTTTTCTTAGGATTTGATCCAGGTTTCATGAACGTGAAGCCAACAAACTCCGTTGGGCGTTGATTGCACTTCTTGAAACACAACGCTGCTCAATCGGGCCGTAATCTGCCCTTCGATCTCTTGCCATTCCTCATAGGTTGCGAGGATCACATCTGAAATATGATGGCGTATTTGAATGTTCTTGATCCAAATTCGCATTTCATTGTGGGAATTGTGTGCATTGCGCAATCTTTCTAGCAGAGGTTGGCACCTTACTACCTCGCCATTTGGAAAAATAATGGAAAAATCTTTTGCCAATACGTTCTCGCAATGGGAAAAATTATCTTTAGTTAGTGCGAGTTGATTGTTATACCAATCCTGAAAGAATTGATGTAATTGGATAATTTCTTTTTCAACGCGTGTTATCATGAAAGATATTATACATCGGAGGTGGTTTTAAATATTCCTCATGGTAAAGAACCTAATTGGTTGGACGCAGAAATAAAGTAAATAATAAGGTTGATCATGACGTTGACCGGAGAAAATAATGTTGAAATTTCAAGCAGTCCGAGATAGAACAATTACTTTTGATGACCTGATCGCAAACCTTTCAAAAGCAGATCTCGTTAAATTAACGAATGAAATGATGGATACCATTCTCGATTTGATCAAAGATTGTACGGACGAGGACATTGTATTTGTACCTGATGATCCCAATGCGCATGACCCATTTGCTGAAGATGAAAAAGATGTTGAATTGGCTTGGACACTGGGTCATATAATTGTTCATATTAATGCCTCCACCGAAGAGTCTGCGGCTTTAGCTAGCGAATTGGCCCGTGGTGTAGATTTTCATGGGCGCTCGCGTTCTGAGGTTCCCTGGGAGAGTGTAACTACCATTGGGAATTGCATCCAAAGAATTGGGGAAAGCCGGCGAATATGTTTGGCCAGCCTGGATATGTGGCCTGATTCTCCCCACCTGGAAAATTTTTATCAAACCCGGCCTGAAAGCCCGCGCTTAAATGCGATCGGCCGTTATGTTTATGGTCTTTCGCATGCAGATAGTCATTTAGAGCAAATCAAAGAAATTGTCCGTCAGGCAAAAAAGCACAAAACATAAAATCATAAAAATCTTTGGGTTAAAAATTTCCCACCTAATACAATTTACTCCGTAGAAGTACCAATCCGGTGTTCAGAAGTTTATTGGCCTTTTAGTAGGAGTGGCAAAAATATCTCGTGTGTATTTTTATGGATCAAAATTGTGACAGTAGCTTCAGCCTCCCCGGTAGAACCATCGGAAATACGATACGTAAATGTATCCTCTGCGAATTCTCCAGAGCCTAAGTCGTTAAATTGGCCATCGGGATTATAGGAAAAAGTTCCGCCGCCAAGAGGTGTGAGGATTCCCTTGAGATTGCTGGTGTTCGTACTAATGATGAAGATAGTGTCGCCATTTGGGTCACTGTCGTTATCTAAAACATTTCCCGTAATGAATATTTTATCTGGGTCTGTTGTGAATAAGGCGCCATCGTCATCGACTGCGACCGGAGAGGCATTGTTGACATTGATAGTAACCGAGTTGTTAACAGGTGTGAGAATCTCATTGCTCCGAAACGAGAAAATATTCTCAAAGTTGGTTCCGCCAGGCAAACCTAGGGAAATATCAGCCTCCAACGTCATTGTTAATCCATGATTGGCTGTGATGATAATACTGTGAGCTAAAATGGGTGGTTCACCAATGCTGCCGGATTCGGATGGATCAAGCTGAATGGGGCTATGGATATACAATTCAGCAGGAACCGTATAGGAAATTACACCGCTTGATATTCCCGGACCAATAGGGTTCAATCGAAGCGTGAAGGTGATGATATCCCCGGGAATAACATTTTGGTCGCTGACGTTTAGATCAATTTCCAAATCAATCGTGTCCAATTCAAATGCTCCAATATCACAACCAGCGCCAAAGGGTCGCGTGAGAGTGCGCTGATCAGTGGTTGATTCACACTGGTTTGGGGGAATTGCGTCCAGAGCTTGACTTCCGGGTTGAAGGCTGTGCGTTTCTAAATCTCCGCCGTTATTTGTCAGGATACCCAAAAGAGGATCTCCACCTTGTGGAAATCCACAGCTGCCATCTTCCATAAGGGAGAATGTATCACCGGTTACAAGACCACCATTATTTGTGCAATCAGAATTCTCACCGGGCGTATTTGCCACAATGCTTTGAGAAATTTCGATGTTACCTACGACATTATAAATATTGCCGCCAGTGTTGTTACTGAATGTGGATTGTGAGATATCGGAAAGCGCGCTGCCACTATTTGTTACTTCATTAAATAATCCCCCACCCGTGCCGTCGACAAAATTATCACTGATAGTAGAGTTGAAACTTGAAAACCTGGCAATTCCGTTTCCAGCTAAATTTGATATACCACCACCGGTTAAGTCGGCTTGGTTATTGTTTATTGTAGATTGTGTCAACGTAATAGCGTTGGTTACACCATTTTGGGTTGTTTCATTGAAAATTCCTCCCCCGCTGGAAAATGCTTCGTTGGAAAGGATTGTACTGTTCATAATTGTTGTAGTTGCTGCCAGTCCAGATTGAGTCTTATTCGCAATCCCACCCCCGAATTCGGATGCATTAAGAGTGATTAAGCTGTTTTGTATGGTCAATCTCCCTTGGTTGAGAATTCCACCCCCAAAGTCATCGATCCCACCACCGGCTGCGACCCCATGGCGGATGGTGGCACCGGCTAAGGAAACGGAGATGCCATTCGTTACTGTAATTACTCGGCTGGCGGCGATACCTTGACTGGTTGCAGCCTGGATAATTGTATTTTCATATCCAGCCCCCGATATCGATACATCTCTGTCAATTGTGAGAGATTCTGAGTAAATCTCTGATGAAAGTTGAATAAAATCTGCAGTTGGATCATTAATCGCATCTTGAATATTATCGAAATCACATGTAGGTGGTCCAGCTGCACAAACCGTAACAGTTATCGTTGGCGCTTGAGAACTATTCGGAAACTGATTTTTCAGATAGGATGCTGAACTAGATTGAAATGCACTACCTGCTATTATAGGAATAATGAACAGGAAGGGAAGTAGTTTTTTTACAAACATGATAACCTCAATTAAATGAAAAAATATCGACTGAATCATTGTAGCATTAATTGATTTTGTTTCGAGTATTACTGATTTCCTAATGTTGGTAAACAAAAAAGCGATAGCGGGCCTGAAATGTTTGTTGATTACGATTAAAAAAATTGGAGAAATTTTCCGGTAATTGGTTTTCTTTTTATCTCTCCATACCAAAGGCACAATGGGTAAAGGATGATAAGGCCAAAAATCCATATCGGATACATTAAGAGAATATGCGTCCCACTGGGAGTCAAAATTAACCCCAAACCAGCATAAACGAACAAATGTGAAATATAAAAAAATAGTGGTTCTTGACCGAATACTGTTAAGGGTTGTAAATACTTTGACGAGGAATTTTTCACTTGTGAGAATATCCACAAAAGGATCAAATTAAATCCGGTTGTGAGCAAGGTGAAACTCATACTGGGAGGATATTTGATAACATTCAGAAAATCGATCCAGCTCGTTCCCGCTCGCGGTCGGATATTACCAACATCATTTAGTGCTCGAAGTAGTCCAAAGGAAAATAAAAAGATGATTCCAAGAACCAGCGCTCTTCGATAGGCTTTTTGGTCTTCAAAGGAAAGCCAATTGCCAAAAAGTAAACCGAAGGTTACAAATTCAACCCAAGGCAATATCGGATAATTGGACCAAAATTCAGTTGTTCCACCAGGTTGGATTATCATCAAATTGAGATAATCCAATGGCTGTTTTAACTCAACTTGGTTCCAGGTAGATATTTCAGGAACTAGAAATTCAGAACCTATAAACAAGGTTAAAGTAAGAAGGATAAGTACACTAGTTGGTAACCACAGTGCGAAACTCCCTAAGATCATTGCACCCCCAAGGGCAAAGAGCACGCCAATATATATATTCAAACTCCATCCTTGGGGAGAAAGCTCCCAAGCACGGTTTATGAGCAAGAATTGTATCGTGATCAATAAGAACCCGCGAATCCAGAAATACTGGACAATTTTCACCTTGCTCCAACCTTGATTTTGGCGAGATAAGGCAAATAGAACCATCCCTATGCCCATCAAGAAAAAGAAACCAGGTGCAGCAAGGTGAGTGATAAAACGAGTTAGGAATGTGAGTGCGTCCTGATATGTTGGTAATGGACCTCCCCAATATTCGCCTGGAGAATGTTTTTGGGCAACAAAATGATTGGCGTGGTCAAGTGCCATTAATACAATGATGAGCCCCCTTAATAAATCCGGTGGAGACAATCGCTTTTTGTTAAGGTCGAATGTTGTAGATGTCATATCCGAACTCACCCGCTAAATTGGCGATATATATCAAAAAACAGTCGTTTACGATGGTGGAATTAAAGTAATTATAGGCAAAGACATCTTGGTACATTTATTGCACAATTATTATAGTACCGTAGGCTGCTTGACAAGTATAATGCAATTAATAAGAATGGATATTGGTTTTCGTTGGCTAAATATTTTTAGTGCGAAAACACTTCAACTGTTTATTTCGGAAATATTTGCGAATTTATGACAGTAGTACTGACTGATTGCTTGACATTAACAGCACAACTGTATGATAATGAGTGAAATATTAAAAAATCCAGCGTACAAATTATCTGGAACAAAAATCAACATACCTAGAAAGGGAAAGGGGTATCTGCTATGAGACGAGGACGAATTTTCATTTTTTTGGCCATCATCATCATATTGGGATTGGTAGCTGTATTTTTTCTCCAGCGCTTCCTTCCTGATTTATTGGGTGGAGGTGGGGGTGATGAGATTTCAGGCCAACCTGCGCCTGAACCAGTTGAAGTAATGACATCAGAAATCATCATCGTAACCCAAAATGTTTCTCGTGGAACGGTGATTTATGATGAGCATTTAGGTACGATGGAGTTTCCGCAAGAAAGTATCCTTCCTACAATGTTTATGGCAGATCAAAAAGAAGCTGTTGTTGGAAGACAAGCTCTGATTGCAATTGATAGTGGGACACCACTAACCGCTGGTATGCTCGTGGAGTTAGGAGAGGGGCTGCCCGAAAATGGTTCGGTTGCATCCCTTTCCATTCCAAAAGGGATGGTAGCAATCCCAATTCCTGTAGATCGCCTTTCTAGTGTGGCATATTCTCTTCGCCCTGGAGACCATGTTGGAGTTATCGGCACTTTTGTGATGGTTGATGTCGATTTAGAGTTTCAAAGTGCTTTGCCAAATGCTGCTGGTGATATTATTTCTACTGGCCGGGCGGGTGAGGATCAACCTTCATATCTTACGGTTCGAATCCAACCTGGTGGTGACAATGCTGTTATTGGGCGAACTGAATTAGACCCGTTGTTGAATGAATTAGTGTATGCTATGCCGTCCGAAGAACAACGTGCCCGCTTTGTTACCCAAATTTTGATGCAAGACGCGATCGTCTTGCGCTTTGGAGAGTTCTCCTTTGAAGATCTTTTACCTAAAGATGATGTAATTGAGCCAATCCAAGGAGATCAACAACCTGAAAATGCGGATGCCCCTCCAGATCAAGGTACTCCGCCTGAAGAAGAACCCGAAGTTAGACCACCAGATGTGGTCACATTAATCGTTACTCCACAAGAGGCGGTGGCTTTGGAATTTCTGATGAAAAGGAATGTTCAATTTACCTTAGTGCTCCGCTCAAGTGACGATGCTGAAAATGATCTCATTGATACGGAAGCTGTGACATTCCAATATCTGCTAGATGTATATAATGTTCCAGTTCCTGCAAAACTACCGTACGATTTAGAACCCAGGTTCATTGTCGTACCACCAGAAGTTGAAGAAGCTTCTCCTTAAAAGTGTTCTAAATTTTAGGTTTAGCTAAATTATCAATTTGCGGCACAAGGTCATGGCTTTGTGCCGCAAAGAATTTAAATGAACAAAAACGGGTATTAATTATAATCGTTTAATTTCTTGAGGTTGAAAGAAAACGAGGTTGACTTATGGGAGTTACAAACCTTGCAAAATTGTAAACAATATTGTGACTAAGGGCTATTGACACAGTTGTTCGTAAATCGTATTCTATGGGTGTCGGATTGTAACTTTTTGAAAAGATGTTATCATGATAATGAATCTATTTGTCAGATAAAGTAGGAATCTTTTTATATGCAGCAAATTAAAAATTACACAAACCAAGATTTGTCTAAAACCCAAGGTCAGAGCATGGTAGAGTTGGCTTTGCTTTTTCCCCTGCTCTTGATTTTATTATCTGGGGTAATTGAGTTCGGTTTTATTTTGAATCAATATTTGACCGTAATGGATGCAGCCCGGAATGCAGCCGCGCTTTGCCAGTGATGGTCTTTATTATCAGTGGGATAATTCGACGAATTGTAGTATTACCCGGCATTTTTACAGACAAACGGCCTGTCTGGTTAATCAGGAACTCCGTATGGAAGCACCTGAAATCAAAATGAATGATAATGGAACTCCAAATATTCCAACAGATGATTATTTAGATCCAGCGGATGGAAACGATATTATCATCTCGGCATTTAGTTTTACCAGCGGTCAGGGAATTACCGACCGGCATCCGGGTGGGGATCAGACTGGTTGGTCTTATGCCATAGATTTAGATCAGGCATCCGACAAAGTCTCACGGTTTTCTTCGAGCGATGTTTCCGATTTGATGTCTGCGCCTAATGCGCCGAACACGGGTTATATTCTAGTTGAGATTTTTTATAATTATGAACATCGTTTGGGTCTGCCCTGGATTACTGCGGTCGTAGATAATCCTTTACTTATTCATACCTACGCATTTATGCCGTTGACCTCTGCCGAGCCGACCCCAACACCGATGCCCTGAAGAGCCAGCTATGATAAAAAAAATGAAACTTAACACACATCAAGAAACAGATCAATTAGCAAAAGGCCAGGTATTTATTATTATCGCGGCTGCTTTTTTGGTTTTAGTGGCTTTTGTTGGATTGGCTGTTGATGCCGGTTTAACCTTTATAGCCTATGGCAAGCTTGCCCGGGCGGTAGACTCAGCTGCTTTATCCGCTGCAGCTCAATTCCGTGAAGGACGTACCGTCGCAGAAATGGAAGCGACTGCTGAAAATGCAATGACTGTAAATGGTGTCACATTTACGGATATCGGAATTGAACTTTGCGACTATGAAGCGCCAGTCGCAGATCGAGATCCGCAATTATGCACAGAACCTTACCATAAAAAATTGGTGCGTGTAACAGTATCAGCTGATATCCAACTGGCATTCTTACGGGCGATTGGGTTTGAGTTTATAAACCTCACATCGACAGCAATCAGTGAAGCGGCTTCAATGGATGTGGTTTTGGTAATCGATATTTCCGAATCAATGGCTTGGGATGCTGCTGGTGGGGATCCACTGCGCGACCCAAGTGTCTGTAACAGCGTTGCCCTTTATCCAGGCAGTGAGGATGCTGGTGAATATACTAACTTCCCAGATGGCTTTCCTGGAGAATGTCATCCCTTTGAAGAAGTCAAGAATGCAGCCTCTGAGTTCGTGTTGCGCGTTTTAGATAAAGAAGAATCAGAAGAAGAAGATCGATTAGCAATTGTTACCTTTGGCAATGGCTGGAGTGGTGATCTAAATATGGGGACAGGTTACCGCACTTCTGGCTGGACGAGTGACTCGGCGACTGCATTAACCATTATCCAGAATTTAAATATTTTTGAACCAGACCCATGCCTTTGGGATGATGGCAGTGATCGACAGCCATTTGGTCCATGTATTCGTTACGATCCACCAGATTCCCAGAATTTCGTGCAAGTAAGTTGTCTTTCTTGTGGTCGTTCAGGAGATCTTTCAGGATTGACGTCCACAAATATTGGAGGCGGTTTATTGTTTGCGGGTGATATGTTTGCCTATCAGACCCGTGAAGATGCCTTATGGGTGGTTATTCTCTTGACGGATGGAATGGCGAATTCAACCACGCCTGATGTAAATGATGATATTACAGATTACGGCACATATCCCATGGGGTATTGTCCGAACGATTGGACAGAACCACTTTGTCAAGATGAAAATGTCACTACTCGCCACCTATCAACAAATATATCAAGTTATGATGCAGACGATTATGCACGGGATATGGCTGATTTTGTGGGTTGTTATCCGGTCAATCAGGCTGCAGCTTGTGGGACCCAGCAAGGCCAAGGTGCAGTAATATTTACAATTGGTCTTGGAAATGGTGTTTTAGATACGGTTAATGAAGTTAATGGCAAGCCATATGGGACTACTTTGTTACGCTATATCGCCGCAGTCGGCGATGATGGTGACTCTGCAACCGATCCGTGCAGCACTTATAATGAAGATCCTGCCGATTGGCAAGAATGGTGTGGCAATTATTACTTTTCTCCCGAAGGCGATCAATTATCTGAAGTCTTCCAGGATATCGCATCTCGGGTGTTTACGCGCTTGAACAGGTGAGTATTATGAATAATAATCTAGAAAAAGCTCATCCCCAGACTCATATGAGAAGAAATCGCAGCAAAGCGCAAGCGGCTGTCGAATTTGCCCTCATTTTGCCTATCGCTCTCATGTTAATATTTACCATAATTGAGTTAGCGCGCATATTCCAGGCATGGTTGGTCGTGACGAATTCTGCTCGGGTGGGACTTCGCTATGCGGTCACAGGAGCTTATGAAACCGATCATTGCACGACTGCCATAGATGCCAATGGAAATGGGATTGTTTGTGCCTTGGAAGAAGATAAAGATGCCCGAACTGCCGAAATTGATGCTGCCCGTTTGCTTTCGATTTATGAATTAACTGAAAATTCTGCAGTCGGTATCCTAAAAGAACTTTCTATTACGGATCGAACAATACCGGGCTATTTCAATGTTACTGTTTGCTCAACCAATGACGGTCGAATTTATCATCCGCCCCCTGATGATTATTGTGATCCAAATGATCATCCCGGTGATCCTTCTACGGGTCCGGCCCGGGTTTTGGTCGCGGTAACTTTTGAGCATCCTGTTATCATCCCGCTTCTGAATACAATTACGCCATCTGTTACCTTGCATGCTGAACGAACTGGCATTGTAGAGCAGTTTCGTGTAGCTCGTGTTCTTGGGCTCCCACCAGTGATTGATGTACCAACAGTGACTTATCCACCCACATCGACAGCTTCCCCAACGGTTTCTCCAACTGTTACACCCACTCCGGATTGTACTCTTTACACCATGAGTGATTTTGATATCCGACAATATAACCGTCCGTGGGTGCAAATTAATAATAACAGTGCACAAAATGTAAACGTAACTTATTTTGCCTTGGATTGGAGTTCTGCAGAAGCCTGGGCAACCATCCTTGGATACAACGATATTCGAGTTGATTGGTTTACCTGGAATGGTTCTCGGTTCTATGGCGGTGATGACTATAGTTCTCCGACCGAACAAGGGGCAAATATGTTTTTGGGTTCTGGTTCCTCCGGTAGTTGGGAGACAGATTTTGACTGGAATGGCGAGGGAAACTGGACATTTATTGATGAATTTGGATTAACTGAAGAAAATTTCGGCTTTCTGGTTCAATTAGATAATGGGTGTGTTATTCACCGTCCGGCCGTGGAATTGCCATTGCCAGAACCCGACTGTGATCTATATACCATGACCGATTTTACTTTTGGTAATTGGGCCCATATTGCAAGTAATATTACCAATGGTGATCAATACGGTACTCGAGTCACGAATATTGAATTGGATTGGAACTATGCTGAAAGCTTTGATGAAATGATAGACCCTGGCGATGAGTTGAATACTGATTTCTACACGTGGGCAGGATATGATACTTGGGGTAATTTTGATGGTAGTGATAGGGATTTTGATTCGATAACGAGCACAAGCCTGGATTCTCCGGACACCTTTCCAGGCCAATGGTCAAGTAATGGATTGCCGCCTTTTGCTCCTGGCACAACCTATACTTTTGATGTTGACTTTGACTCCCAGTGGGATACCTTCAGTACCGATCTTTTGTCAGATGATTTTGGCGTATTGATTACCTTTGAAAATGGATGTGAGCTCTATCGTCCCGTAGTTTCGCGGCCGCTGCCAGAACCAGATTGTGATTTGTATTCCATAAGCGATTTTCAAATCAGGTCTAACAATCATGTTCGAGCTAGTCTGACCAATGGAGACTTCTTTGATACTCAGGTTGACCGCATCGTTTTTGATTGGGACCATGCAGAAGCCTTAAGCGATTATATTATCGGGCCGGATAATTTATACACAGATTATTTCCAATGGGATTACTCTTATATCTGGAGCCAAAGTGGAGATTCGATTGGAGATTTATCTTCAACCACTGATACGAATATTGATTCGCCCGGTGTATGGTACGGACCAGATGACTTTGACGCTGGTGACACCGTTTTATTTGATGTGGATTTTGACTTCGCCTTAACCAGTGAGTATACAGATGCTTTGCTCAATTGGGGATTAATTCCAACAGATTTTGGTGCTACCTTCTACTTCACTAATGGCTGTATTTTGGATGTGCCAGCTGTACCTCGACCGATTGAGACACCAATCCCGAGTTGTGATTTGATTTTCGCAGATCGAGTTCGATTTAGTGGAGATGATTTCGAAATTCGGGTGAGAAATCTCAATTCATCCTCTGCGTATTTGATCGATTCTGTACTGACTTGGCCTGCTCCACCCAATAATAACTCCGGCCAGCCCTATGTAAACTACTTACAATTTGGCGCTGATCGCTACTTTACACCGAATATCTATTATTCTCCTTTACAGGTTGCCCCAAACCCAAGTATTGAACTCCCAGCCGGCCAACGGTATACATGGGAAGCAGACTTCAATAATGGTTTGCCATATGGCGAATATTGTGGCGAATTGACTTTCGAATATCCAGGTTGGGGTGTGTGCGTGATTGAAGAATGTTTAGAGCTGATCGGACCCACACCGACGCCGACGACAGACCCTAATGCGACGGCGACGCCTACTCGTACACTGAGACCCACGAATACCCATACACCGATACCCACAAATACAGTGCCTCCTACGATAACGCGTACCCCGACAATTACGCGGACACCCACGCGGACCCCAACACCTACTCGAACATCGCCGCCAGCTAATCCAACCCGAACACCAACACCTCAACCAACCTCTAGTTCTGGTACGCCAACCAATACCCCCTGGCCAACTCTGCCCGGCGGTGGATAAAATAAAAACAAAACAATAGCGGGTCAATGGAGGAAACAAACTCCTCTATTGACCCGCTATTTTCAATCAGCAGAAATTTTGGGGAGAGCAACAGCAGTGAGGTCAAAATGAAAAATCAACCAATTTTGTTTTTTACGCGATTATGTACCATAATATTAGCAGCATTATTTTTCTTGCAAATTCCTGCTAGTGCTGGCCAACTTGCTGCGGATGAATTGGCAGATCACACCGTGTATTTACCGTTGATAACCAAAAATTATTTAGATCAGCCCTCAGGTGAAGGAAATGTGAGTGGTATAGTAAAAGATGCCCGTTCGGGAATACCTTTAGAAAATGCAGAGGTATGTTATCTTAATATTTGTGATGAAACCAACGGAGATGGTGAATATTCTTTGGTAAATATTCCAAGTGGGGAACAGAAAATTTCTGCTGAATTACTTCCGAATTATCGCCGTAGAGAAAAATTTGTGAATGTAATTCCAAATATCACGGTTTCACTGAATTTCAATTTGCTGCCGCCAATCGGTAATAATGAAATTCGAATTGAATTATATTGGAGAGAAGAGCCAACTTGGGGGGATGGTATCCCAAATGATTTAAATTTGCATTTATGGACAGATTATTCTGAACCGGATCACCATATTTTTATTGATCATCCTGGGAATTGCCAGGACCTAGATTTTCAACCTTTTTCCTGTTACGAGAATGATGAGCAAAATGGTACTGGACCGGATACAATATTGCTTCTTAACAATGGCGATAATTTCAAAATTGGTGTATTGAATCAAAACTACCCTAGGGTTCCAGAGCTTATTAACTTATATCCAACGATGCAAGTGTTTCTTGGAGATAATTTGATTGCTAGTTATGAGCTAGAATCGGATGTAGAGGGGGATGGAGACCTTTGGTATGTCTTTGAATTACGAGATGGTAGCCCTTTGGAACATAACTGCCTATCTTTTTATCCATTAGAAGGCGACGAGCCTCCGCCTGATTGTCCTTAATCATTTTGCAAAAACTCAAAGTTTCTATAATTTTACTTAAATTGTTGATGTTACGCAGGGCAGTCATTCATCAAGACAAAAATATTCTCACGAGAAGAAGGTCACCAGCATTGCCCGTCGTAAAGTACGTATTACCGATTGCTTCTCTTTTGATCATGAATTACCATTGCTTTCTGCCAATTTCCACCACCCTGACCTTCACTATGTTGCGGGGCTGTCCCTCTCCCACTGGGAGAGGGTTAGGGGTGAGGGATTGGAAAGAACTTTATTGCTAACCTTGAGGTGTTTCCTGGTGTTTGGGATAGCAGTTCGAATAACCTGATTTATTAGACTGGAAGATAAAATGGGTTCAAAAACAGTTTCTTTAATCATCCTGGCAGCGGTAATTGTTTTATGGGGATCGAGTTTGAGCCATTTATTGGCTCAGGCCGATCCTTTGCACCCCGAAGGAACAATCATCGTCGTAAACACAGAATTGGATAGCTTAGACGATGACGGTTTGTGTTCATTGCGTGAAGCGGTTCAAGCGGCCAACACCGATAGCGCAGTTTATGATTGTGCCGCCGGACAAGGCGCAGATACAATTGTGCTGGCTTCAGGCACGTATACCATGACCATTTCAGGCGCAGATGAAGAGGCTGCAGCTACGGGCGACCTTGATATTACGGATGATGTAGAAATTAAAGGGAATGGTTCATCCCTAACGGTTGTTTCAGGGAATGGCATTGACCGAGTTTTTCATGTTGACCCCACAGAAAAAGGAATCCACGTCGAATTTTTGGATTTAGCCATCCAAGACGGGGATGCCATTCGGGATGTCGTGGATGTGGATATCAAAGGGGGCGGCGGCATCCTGACCCATAGTGAGATTGTTTTGAATGGAGTCAAAATCAGCAACAATCGCGCGCATCGAGGCGGAGGTCTCCGGATTACAAGTTTAGGGAGTGCCATCATCACAGATGCAGTTTTCGAAGATAATTTTGCCGACCGGGAGGGAGGCGGCATCTATGGTGATGGATCTATGGATCTTCAAAACGTGCAAATTATTAATAATGAAGCTGACCGTGGTGGGGGGGTATTCTGCGATCGAATTTGTGATTTTCTCGATGTTTCCATTAGTTTTAATGAAGCACCCAGGGGTGGTGGGATCTATTCCGACCATATTCTAAACCTTACAAATGTAACCATAGATCATAACGGAAAGAATAATGGTGTTGGTGGTGGAATTTTTAATCAAGCCGAAATTTTATTGATAAATACTACGCTTAGTTCAAATATCGCTGCCCAGGGGAGCGGCTTATATTCGGAAGATATTGCTTATTTACAAAATGTTACCTTCTATCAAAACTGGTCTAATGTCAGCGGTCCTGGGTTAGTTAACGCTCTTGGAGCAACCTTCGAGTTGGTGAACACGATTATTGCAAATGAGTATGGTCAGCCAAATTGTCAAGGAGATTTCACTTCATTAGGACATAATCTATCTGGGGATAACTCTTGTGATTTTGTTCATGCCACCGATATTCCTGAATCAGGTATTCAACTGGACGCGCTCAATGATAATGGCGGGTACACTCAAACCCATGCACTTCAGTTTGGGAGTGAAGCGGTCGATGCGGGCGATGACCAAAAGTGCCCGGGTTTTGATCAGCGTTATTATTCCAGGCCAGCGGATGGTGACCATGATGATATTGCTCGTTGTGATATTGGTGCCTATGAACTTACCCCCGGTGGTGTAATTCAATTCAACCCTCAAAATTATTCTGTAGAAGAGAGTGACGGGGCAGTGCAAATTGCTGTAGACCGTGCAGAGGGCGTTTCAGGTGAAATTAGCGTGGATTATGTCACTTGGGCGGAATATGGTCCTGGTAAAGCGTACAGGAATATAGACTATATTAATACCTATGGGACGCTGACGTGGGTTGATGGTGATAATTCTGCCAAATATATTTCGGTTTTCATCGTTGATGATCCATATTATGAGTTAGATGAAACCTTTTCAGTCATCCTTCAAAATGTGACAGGCAGCGCTGGAATTAGTGAGGTTCATCGTATTGCTACAGTTACCATTCTTGAAAATGATGAAGGTGGTCCACCTGAACCCCCAGCCCCTGAGCCATATTGGGTTTTCATGCCGATTATCGAGAAGTAATCCTTGAATGTAGGCCCCAAATTTTTCGGACTGAATCTACTTTTTAAATTTTCTGCGCGGCAATAAATTCTAATACTTCCCTGGTTAGCAAAGCATCATCCCTGGCTCGATGACTGTTCGGAAGTAAGATTCCGCACTGCTGCCGAGCGGTCTCTAAAGATTGCCAACGATAATTTCCTTGCCTTGTATTCCACTCCCCATAAAATTGTGCATATAACTTCATAACGCAAAAAAATTCTGTCCCTTCCGGTTTATTCCATTGCAGCCAACTCATTTGATGCGATTGCCGCATCAAGCGAACATCGAAATCGGCATTGTAAATTCCCGCTGCACGATGAGCCATCACCGATTCGACCTGTGCCCAAACGATATCCCAAAGAGGTGCATCAGCCACTTTTTCATTCGTGATTCCGTGGATCGAGGATGCTCCGGCCGGAATCTTACCCACCGGTTTTACTAATGTGTCTATCAAGGTGCTTCCATCATCGTCAATGATAGCAATTTCAACGATTGTATCGTTGGGGCCGGTTCCAGTTGTCTCTGTATCAATATAAATTGGTTTCTTTGCTAACCATTTTTGTGCGTTATGGATGGCTTCGTCTCTTGATCTCAGTTTCATGAATATATCTCTAATTGCGCTTGCAGATCTTCCGGGGTCGTAACCGGATTCTTACAAATAAAGCTTTGACAAACATACGCTGTCGCTTTTTGCTCAATAAGGGGACGATTGAATAGAATTTCTGGGGAAAGGGAGTTGGGTGGAAAATTTGAGATTGCTGCTACTAAATATGGGCGGTATTCAGCCCATATTGCTGTGGTTAATGCTTGGAAATCTGGTGTATCTTGAACGCCGATGATAGCTACTTCCTGCACGGAGCTGAGTGCAAAATCTAGAGCGCATAACCATTGGGCAACTGCCGTAGGATATTGCCCTGCCATTGCCTGGATTTGCATCAGCGATTCCTCAGCAATATCACGCCAATCGCCTTTGCCACTGATAGATGATAACTGCAACAAAGCCAATGCGGCCAGCGCGTTCCCCGAGGGGGTGGCATTGTCTTGAATATCTTTAGGACGCAGTATTAATTTCTCGTGATTGTCACTTGTGTCGAAAAATCCCCACTCCGGATCGCGAAAATGGCTGACCATCTTATTTGCTAAAGCAGCAGAAATTCCATACCATTTTGGATTATTATCACTTTGGTACAAGGCAAGAAATCCTAATATCAGCGCCGCATAATCTTCAAGATATGCCTTGTGACTGGCTTTTCCGTTCCTCCAGGAGCGATACAATGTTTCATCCTCAAAAAGTTCATCAATTAGGAATGCCCCATTGCGTATAGCTACTTCTATATAATCTGGTCGATTTAGGTAACGGCCTGCTTCCGAGAAGGCAATCAGCATTAACGAATTCCATGAAGTTAGTACTTTGTCATCAGTATTGGGTCTAATTTTATGGGAGCGAGCTTCTAGCAGGAGGGCGTGCAAAAATTTTAATTTTCGAGGTATTTCTTTTAGCTGTAGGTTAAATTTTTGGGCAATTTCCTCATCACTTAGGATTTTTGTAAAATATTCGATCCCTCAAAATTTCCGGTTTTGGTTATCCCATAAGCGGCAATCAGTAATTCTTCATCTTCTTCATCGAGCTGCAAATTTTCAATCTCTTCTAACGTCCAAACATAAAATTTCCCCTCCTCTCCCTCAGAGTCAGCATCCAAACTGCTATAAAATCCACCTTGTGGATTTGTCATCTCTCGTACGATAAAATCTAGTGTCTCTTCACAGACCTGTAGGTAGAATTGGTTTTTGGTAATCAAATAGGCGTGAAGATAAGCCCGTGCTAATTGAGCGTTATCATATAGCATTTTTTCGAAATGGGGGATTTTCCAATGATTATCAACGCTATAACGGGCAAATCCACCTCCAACTACATCATACATCCCACCTTTTGCCATGGCATTTAGATCGTGCTCAACAATATTTTGAGCCTGGGTGTCACCCTTGGTCATCTGATTGATTAAAAACTCAATTATCATAGGTTGTGGAAATTTAGGTGCTTGCCCCCAACCCCCATTTTCCCAATCATAATTGTTTTTGAGAATTCTCAATTGCTTGATTGAGGTTTTGTGTGTCTAATTTGCCATTCTTGTGTAGCTGGGTGTTGGTTTTCTGTAAGTGTGAGGTAATATCTTGAGCGCTTTGCATTAAGCGAGGGCGATCATCCTGCCAAAGACGGGAAATGGTAGCTAAAACTTCTCTGAAAGCTGGCATATTGTAACGCGGGACCGGTGGATAGTAAGTGCCGCCATAAAAAGGTTGTCCCTTTGGGGTAAGGAAAACACTCATTGGCCAACCGCCCTGCCTTGTTAGCGCGACAACAGCTTGCATGTAAATATTATCTAAGTCGGGGCGTTCTTCGCGGTCGACCTTGATATTTACAAAGTAGGTATTCATGATGGCGGCGGTTTGTTCATCTTCGAAAGATTTCGTGCTCCATCACATGGCACCAATGACAGGCAGCATAGCCTATACTTAGAAAAATTGGTTTGTCTTCTTGTTGGGCTTTCTGGAAAGCCTCTTTTCCCCAGGGATACCAATCTACTGGGTTTTCCGCGTGTTGTAGGAGATAGGGGGAGTTTTCATTAGCAAGACGGTTGGGCATAGTTTCCTCAAGGGTGACATTGAAACCGATTGTTTGTCTTCGATGGTTCTAAAAATCACTTTAACATTATACCGTTTCTAAATTGGCCTAATCTTGGCAACGGAAGAATTTTTCGAAGAACCACCTTAGGTGTTATCGCGAGATTGCAGGGATGTAAACTTTGACTGGGTCAACAAATAATCTAAAAGTATCGGTGCTGAGCGTTTCACCGTCAACGGAGAGCGTTGCCGTGTTCGAAAGGATGACGGGCCCGTCTGTTTGTACAGTGACTTGATAGGTTAATATCACCGTTTCTCCTTGAGCGGGATTGCCATCCCATGTGATTTGTCGGTTGGTTGTGCTGTAGCTGGCATTGCCAAGGTTAACCTGAATGTTGGTAGGCGTGCTGAATCCAGCAGGCAGCTGGTCGATGAGTGTCAGTGCCTCACCAGTACCTTCCCAAGAAATGCTATAAGTTATCATATCATCTCGGGTGGCAAAAATACTTGAACCCGTTTTTTCGAGGCTGGGGCTTGCTTGACCGTAGCTTATAACCAATGTCGGGCGGGCACGATAATTCCAGTCCCCTTCCTCAGATGATTTGAAGTATTTACTTGTATCCCGGCCAGCATCTGAACTGTAGAGTGCAAAGCTAACTGGCTCTTCGTTTTGATAGGCTTCTGCAACTGCCTTCGATGCATCCCAGGTGTAGGAGTTTCCCGGCCATTCAATCGGATGCAAGGTGTAGGGATAAACACGGACAGCAGATAAATTTTCATGGGCCAGCGGCGCGTTGTTCCAATGAATTGACATTTCATCCCAGTCATCAGTCACAGACAGGAGATGAATATATGAGTAGGGCGGGGCGATGCTTTGATCCGCATTACCCCATAAATGCATGGTTAGCGAAGCTGAAATGATTTCTGCTCCTGGGGGAACGGCATCCAATTGAAAACGAAGATAACTCTTGTTGTAGCAAGGGAAGTGGGTCGCGGCTGTTTCGCTGCCGACGAACAGATCAACGTCATTGCCATGATTGATTTCGCTTCCGCCATTGTGTCCACCAAGACATGCGCCACCACCACCCATCCAGGCATCTTCAACTGTATTGTCTGTTGGTGATGAAGCCCGAATGGTGATTTCACCTGTACTGATAGCCGTTTCAGGAATATAGTTTGCATCCCCAAAATGGATTTCACCCCAGGTAGATGGATTTTCATCTTGAAAGGTTTCCGGCCAAAATTGGGGAGCTACTGTCCCGGCTGGTGGGTGGTCATCCCGGTCGTAGAGCAATATCCCGAACCCCCACAGTGTCTCTTGATTAGGGGGACCGCTGAGCCCAAGTGTTTCCCAGGGAATTGAGATAATGCCCGTCCAGCCGTAATCTGTATTTCCGGTGTTGTTGTTGGGCCAGCCAGGATATTCGCCACCACTAACTGAAAATCCACTTAAGCCATCCCAGGTGCCGCTCCAACCATCATCCCAACTACTGCTATTTCCGCGATAATCACGTTTATATCTATCTGTATCTTGAAAATTGCTTAATCCGAGGAGAAACTTGTAATCATCTGATTGCGGGGTGCCAGCCTGATCTTGATTTGTATCTAAATACACCGCGATCGCATTATATTGGGTCAGATCGCTGGTCAGTGTAGCACTGGTGTCGTACCAAAGATAATAATCGATCACTGTGGCTTGAATTTTAAGAGTTCGAAGCTGTATAGCCCATGCGAATGTCAACATAGTTTTTACCAGGGAGACTGAGTTCATTCTTCCCAAACCAGAAAATTGCTGTTCGCGCCCAGGAGAAGGAATCTTCAAAGTAAGGTAGATTTACTCGATGTGTCGTTGTTGAGTTGATACTCGTTTTACCCGTTTGAACTTTATCAGATGGTTTCGATTCCGGTTCGATCAACCCTGCAACAGGAACAAAATTCTGTAAAATTAGGAGAATTACGATCAGTGAAATTGTGAATATTTTAGTTGTTTTCATGTGATCTACCTATTTAGTAGGTATGGATAATGGAGTACACCAAATTATTAATCTCAATTACTTATGATGGTAGTGTGTCTATCGTGTTCGGCAACAAAAGACAAACTGGATGAATTTTACCCCAAAAATCGCGTTATTTTCAATTCATATCCAATTGTTGAGTATTTCTATAGAAGATAAAAAAAACCGAGATTAGCAATTTACTTCACTAATCTCGGCTCGAAAACTGTACCAGACAATTATTTTGACCACTCTTCGTATCAGTAAATTAGGAAGATGATTCTTCCTCGGTTTCCTGAATTTGGTTTTCGGTGTTTTCGTACAATTCTTGGTCTAGAGGGTTCTCAGAGGCTGTTCGAACATTATCATTTGTTCCTGTTGAATTTTCATCCGGAGCCTCATTTTCCTCGCTAATTTCTTCGTCCTCATCTATGTTTGGAATATTGTAATAGTTTCCATAATAATTAGTATAGTAATTTGAACGCTTATTCACCTTGTTAATCACTACACCGATTATGTTTTTCTTTGTTCGTTCTACCTGATCAATTACTTCTTTGATGACATCCCTTCTTGTCGTCCCAAGCTGAACCACGATCAAGATGCCATCTACTTGATTCGCTAATACAGCTGTGTCCGTCACAAATAACGGCGGGGCATCGATAACAATAATCTCCGCCATTTTCTTGAGACTTGATAAAATCTGGGTCATCATTTCAGAAGCTAGTAACTCAGTAGGATTACCCGGTGGTGGTCCGCTGGGGATTACTAACCCCAAGCCTTTTTTTAAAGGAAATGATATTTCCTTTAAATTGTATTTTCCTTGAAGGATTTGGCTCAAACCCAAGTGTTTAGGAATATCCAAAGCCTCGTTAAGAACGGATTTTCGCAAATCTCCATCGATCAAAATAACTTTTTTATTTGCCTGGGTTAATATCTGAGCATAATTGATGGCTACAGTTGATTTTCCTTCCGAAGTGGTGGTTCCCGTAACCAATATTGTTTTAATTTCGGGGTCTAGTAGTCCAATATTCGTTCTCAAATTACGGAAGGCATCAGAAATTGGAGAACGTGGATTCTCTGTAACGAACAGCCATTTATTTTCATTTTTTGGAATCTCAGGGATATAACCCAGTATCGGCGCGTCGATTAATTTTTTTACTTCATCAACTGTTTTTATTGTTTTGTCAAGGTATTCTAGTAAATAAGCTGCGGCCGCTGCCATGGTAAATCCAACCGCTGCCGATAACCCAACGGAAATGAATTGCTGCGATCCGATTGGGCGAATGGGCAGGTTGGGAAATTCGATGATGGTTAGTGTGTTAATCGCCCCTTTTTCTGTTTCGGAGAGTAGTTTGGCATAATTGGATTGTAATGATGATTGTTTGGTTTGAAGGGAATTGATCTGACTTTCTGTATCGGCTATTTCTCGGGCGCTGTTCAACCCACCCAATACGTAGGTGAGGTCCTCAATCTCTGTTTGATTATCTGCGATTTGTTTTTGCAAGATGTCCAATTGTTCGTTGATAAAAGCTTGCCGCTCAAGGTCTTCTTGATTTTCGCTGGTCGGGCTGCGCAAAATCAATTGATTGGCGATCTCCTGAGCTACTGTTTGTGCTCTATATGGATCCGTATCTAAAACGACAAGTTCTATGAGTTGGGTATTTGGTACATTTGAGACAGAATATTCAGGCAGCCAGTCGATGCCCAAAGCCTCTTTGGTGGCTTCCCGTAGTGGTTCTCGGTTTGCTATATTTGCATAAGATGCTGCCAACTGCTGTTCCAAGTTAAATTGCACCGAAGTTGGATTCGGATTATCGATTGTTCTTCCGATCATTAATGTAGCGCGTGATTGGAAGACAGGCGGTTGTTGCAGTGATGCCACGTAACTCGAGACGGCTGCAATGAGTGTGGCGATCACGATCAGCCACCACCAACGAAGAAGTGGTTTGATTAGTTGGTTAATTTCCATAAAATGAGTTCAGTTTTTTCTGTATCTATTATAAGATCGGGTGGTTTTTAATTGATTGGATATACAGGTTTTCTAGTTGTATGCAGATTTTTTTCCAATTATGATTTTGTTCTACAAAGGTTCGTCCCGAATCGCCAATTTGGTGTCGAAATTCGGAATCTTCTAACAAATCAAGCACGGCTCGGGCAAAATCTTTCGGTGTTTCACCTACGAGAACATCCCTTCCAGGTTGTGCAGAAATCGCGGAAATGGCTTGCGGGTTCGTGACCACCGGGGTAGCACAGGCCATTGCCTCCAAAACCTTATTTTGAATCCCGGCCCCGTACTTGATCGGTGCGACCGCAATACTGGCTTTCTGTAAGTATGGCAGAAGTGAATCAACGTACCCTGTAACTGTAATTGCCGGGTTGTCAGCAAGAACTTGAATTTCTTTAGATGGATCTTTTCCAACGATCCATAATTTTACTTCGGGCTGATGTTGCCAAATCAGCGGAAGAATTTCTTTTACCAAATATAGTACCATGTTTATGTTTGCATGGTAGCTCATTTTCCCGCTGACAACCAACGTTGCCGGCTCTCGGTTTGAGAAATCACCGGGTTTGAAATATTTTAGATCAACCCCATTGGGCAAAACATCGATTGATGATTTTTCTTTTGCCGCCAACTTTCCGAGTGCATTTTTATCTTTGGGTGAAGTTACAAGTATTTGATTGAAGAGAGAAACTAATCGCGCTTCCTCCCTTTCAGTTCTCAGGAGTTCAAATTGGGTAATTATTCGACTAAATCCTAGACGGCTTTGCTTGGCTGCTTGTCTGAAAAGATAACTGATGCTATCGACACTATCCCAGACAATGGGGGGTATTTCTTGATTGGCTGTAATTTTATCTTGGAGTAAATGAACTCCATATTGAGAGCCGCGCAAGTGCTCGATATGGATAACGTCGTACGCTGGCTTTCCATTTTTATCAAAAATCTTTTGAGTGATTTCCGTAAATAATCCCGGATTCCAACAATATACGGATTGCAACGGAATTTTGGATGGAATGGCAAAAACACAATTGAGTAACGAACGATAGGTTGGGTGGTGATGAACAATGACCTCATCACAAAATTGCTGGAAATGTGCTAGATCTTCTTTTTCTTGCTGATTGGTGATGATGGTTGCCAGTGTAATATGATGGCCGCACTCCTTTATATGGCGGATGATTTGGTAGGGACGCACCCGCACGAGTGAGGGAACGTATGGGATGATGAATAGTATTTTCATCGGCTTGTTAATTGGCTGCTTCCAGTTTAGATGAATCTCGAATGTGTAGTTTTTTCTGAATCCACTGCCACAGATGTTCGAGAACTAAGGCAGCAAAAATTACTAGGATTGCGTCAATCGGCAACCGGTACCGAATTAGGGTCCAGGTCATAATGTGTATGGCTGCATAAATTACAATAAAAACGTATAGAAGCATCAAGGGTGTATCTATACGGAACTTTTCTTTCAAAATATTGCTAAAAGGAGCATAGAAAAATCCGATTAGCATAAACGGCCAGGCAATCCCAAAGCTGAACACGCGTGAGATATTGCTGATCGCGCCAGATTCTAGGTGAAGGCCAAAACATGAAATAGGGAGGAATTCTGCTTAGGGAAAGCATTACGTATCTTCCCGGCTCATCCAGAATAAATTGGATGCCGCGGCTCAGGAGTTCTCGTTCAAGGGCGGCTTCATCTAAATGCCGAAGCTCCTCCGGAATCAGGCCCTCATAAGTCCCCATTTCGGGTGGCAGAATTGACTCGAAGTGAGTGCCATAAATGGGGTGATTCCCCCAAAAGAAAGCATATCCGGCGTTCGTATTGAGCAGCACAAACCGATCAAAGCGTGAATAGTTGTAAATCGTAAATGGGAGAATCATCACGATAATCACGATGCCTGATGTTATCAATGCAGGTATCAGTGATTTCTGTCCTGTTTTTCGTCCGCTCCACCAAATCCATAAAAACAAAAAAGGCACAAACAATAAAATAAGTTGGCGTAACAACACCCCTGCTCCCAGAGAAACGCCAAGTAGGACCATAAATTTAGTGATCTTTTTGTTCTGGCCTTTTTGATTCGCCTCAACCAATTTCATCGAGAAATATAAACTTGCCAAAATGGCTAGTATATAGAAAGATTTAGTCATCAAGGTAGCTGAATAATAAATGAAGTAAATATAGAAGGCTGTGATTGCGGCTGCAATGATACCAACCTTCTGATTGAAAATATGCTTGCCCATTTGATAAACTACCAAAGGTTGGAGAATTCCAACAATGATGGCTTGCAATAACCTGGCAGCCAATGGGTTCGGGCCAAAGATTTTGTAAACCAAGATCAAATAATAAGTGTATAGATAGCTCCAATGAGCCGTAGGTGCATTCGCTGCCGTAATTGGCCACCAACGTTCCCCAAATGTGAAGCCATACCCGTTGATGAATTGAATAGCCAGATTGTGATATGAGACTTGATCGTGGGTCCCGGGTAGAATTTCAACCGAGTTTCCCAGGTAGAAGGATATAGCCACGCGAAATAGCACACTTAAGAAAATGATACCAGCGAAAACCCAATTGGTTTTGTCGTGCCCTGTTTCAGAGTTTAGGTTATCAGTTTTTAGGGATGTCTTCATAAAGTGAACCTAAAGTTCCTAAGACGGCTTGCCAATCATATTTGTTTTCTGCCAGCCGGCGCCCATTTTCAGCGAGTTGATTTTGCAATTTAGGATTGTTTAGTAAATTTATAACCGACTGAGCAAAAGCGGCTTCCGTATCTTCGACAATGATGTCGCTGCCCAACTGAGCGTCAATGCCTTCCAGCCCAATTGTTGTAGTAACCATGGGCATGGCTCTGGCAAAACCTTCGAGAATGCGGACGCGCATCCCGCCTCCGACTCTTACTGGCACAACCATGATTGCGGCTTGATCCATAAAGGGAGCTAAGTCTGGCACATAACCGGTCACTTGGATCGAATTTGGATTATCAGAGGCTAATTGTATAAAATCTACCGGTGGTTTTTTTCCGATGATGGTCAGACTGACCGATGGAATTTCTTTTTTGATCAGTGGAAAGATTTCTTTCGCAAACCACCGAATTCCATCCGCGTTGGGAGGGTAGTGCAAGGTTCCCATGGTGAGGATGTTCTTTGCGGCTGCATCTCTTTGGGCTGGTTTCAATTCCTGGGTATCGACCGCAATCGGAATGACTTTAATCTTATTCTGGAGTTCCTGGTTGCTGTTGGGTTGGGTTTCCAACAACGCGTTTTTATCAATTTCTGATACAGTTAGCGTGTGATCAAGTTTCTCTAAAATCAGCCTCTCATGCCGTTTGATGCGTTGCGCTTCCAGTGCCAAAACGGGTTTAAGCGGCAGCATGGCCCCTTCTTGGGTTCTTTTGACAATTGTCCAAACGGCATTGTGGGCATCAAAGATTGTCACGGGCCACGTGGTTACCCCTTCAGGCCGGAAGGCGAACTGCGCCATCGTAAGTTGATCGGCATGGATCGCATCGATTTTTTTTGATTCGGCCAGTTGCCTCACTAAATTGCGCATCTCCTTGAGATCATCGCGTTCGACCAAAAAGGGACGTCCAGTTAAATTGCTTTTCAGCCAATACCCGACATCAGCAATCCGTGATCTGCGCATCGGAACCGTAAATACCCGGTCACAAACTTCATCAACCTTGGAAACGAACTGTTCTTCTTCCGGGCGGACGAAAGATGCCAGGGTGACTTTGTGCCCCTGACCAACCAAGTAACGGATGACGTGCCAGGTTTTAACTCGCGGTCCAGCATCCGGTGGGTAGGGAATAATCTGGGAGAGGAAAAGGATGCGCATTTGCTATTTGATACCAATGGGGGGCGTGCGCAGGTAGCTGGTTGTCTTTTCCTTGCGAACGAAATCATCGAAGGCGCGCTGCACCTGGATTTCGGTTAGATCCATAACTTCAGCGACCTCGACGGGTGCAAACCCATTTTCCAACGCGTACCAAAGCAAATCCATGGTTTTGAACGGCAGGCGGAAGAAGAACTCTTCCTGGGTGCTGGGTGCGCTGTAGGTGTCGGTTGTGGGGGGACGCTCAACGATTTCTGCGGGTACATCCAGGTAATCTGCTAATTGATAAATTTGCGTTTTGAACAGGTGGGCAATCGGTTTGATATCCACGCCACCATCGCCATATTTGACAAAGAAACCCTGGTCATGCTCGTTTTTATTAGCCGTTCCGATGACCGCATAATTACGGAGTTCAGCATGATAATACAACATCGACATGCGCGCCCGCTGTTTGAAGTTAGAAGCGGCTACGATCTGAAAATAGTCTTGAGGGCGCAGGCGCTGTGATTTTTCCTCGCCATCTGGCGTGATAATGGTCAGATAAAAAACATTGAGCGTGTTTTCATCTAACAAGTTTTGGGGTAGTACGATTTTGGCTGTGTAGCCATTGGTGGGATCATATTCGGGGAAAACTCGCGTGATGGCTTCATCTCGCCGGGGGTAGCAGCCAAACCCATCCAAGGTGGCAGTGATATCCTCCAGGATTGGTTCCACACCGTAATGGGCTGCTAATCTCCGGGCCAGGGCTTCACTATCGGGATCAGAATCTTTCTCAGGGAGCATTAGGGCGGCAACCCTTTCCGTACCAAAGGCACGCACACACAAAGCCAGGACAACGGAGGAATCCACCCCGCCGCTAATCCCCAAAACACCACCATAGCGTCTCATTTCTTTTCGCACATGGGTGCGCATCATTTCAACGAGTTCTTCCGTTACCTTTTCAGGGTCGATGTTCAAAACTTCTTGACTGAATTCCATGCTAATCTCCTGATCTTGCACCCGGTCCCAAACAAATTTTTATTCGGTCGGCATCCGTTATGGGGGGAGGTAATTTAAAATTTCTGATAAATTGCGTATAGACAAGCTGGGTCGAGATGATCCCCGCCAGGGCCATATCATCTGTTTCGCTAAGCCCCATCCCATTTTGGATTTTCCGCACCATTTGGGTGACGGCGGGGGCTCTGAACAAACCACTAGCTTGGATCTGCTCTGGCGATAGAATTTCGGACACGTAAGCGGGTGTGTTGTCGTTGATAAAACTGCGGTGGATCGGTGCTCGATAAGGTCTTTTGGTGCGTTTCGAAATATTTTCTGGCAGCCACTTTCGAGCTAATTTTTTGAGGATGTACTTCTCATTCAGGCCGTAGAGTTTTAAGTGGGGCGGCAATTGGTTGCAGAACTCGACAACCCGGTGGTCGAGGAAGGGGAAACGGCCCTCGACTGAATTCGCGGTGCCCATTCGATCTCCCTGGGAACACAACAGATACTCGGAAAGGAAAATTGTGATCTCCAAGTATTGCGCCTGATGCAGGGGATCCCAATTTTTGAAATTTTTGGGATAACGGATCGGGTAAATTGGGGGTGATTGCGCTTCAATAGAATCCTTGAGTTCTGAAGAGAAGAAGCGTTTGCCGCGGCTGGTATTGCGCCAACGGATGGCGTGTGAGTAATCAAACCGATCGGTTTCTTCGATCCCATCCTTGAAGAAGGCTGAGAGGTAGGCGCCGCTGCCACTGGATAGATCTGAAATATAAGGGTACAGTCGTTTGAGCAGCGCAGGCCGGATTTGGGATTGGGGTTGCCTCGCCCAGAAGCGGCGCACTTTGGCCTCTTTGAAAATATTGTATCCTGCCAAAAATTCATCGGCACCCTCACCGGTCATGACAACTTTGTAGTTGTTTTCGCGCACCAGTTTAGACAAGAGATACAAGGGTGCTGGCGAAGTGCGCAAAATGGGGATTTCTGTGTGCCAGATCACATTGGGGAAAACCTCGCCAATATCTTCGTGCCTGGCGTGGATCACCTTATGTTCTGTCCCCAAAAAGTCAGCCATCTGCTGCTGAAATTGACTTTCATCGAAAGCCTCATCGTCGAATGAAATAGAAAAGGTATCGAGGTGGCTGCCAGTGTAGTTTTTGATAATCGCCGAGGTCGTGGACGAATCTAGACCACCGCTTAAATATGCGCCGACGGGTACATCAGCTCGCAAGCGGATTTGGGTCGAATCAACCAATAGCTCTTCAAATTCATCGAGAACGTCCTCGACTTTCAATGATTTTTTCGCTACAGTTTCAGCAATACTTGGGAATTCGACCTGCCAATATTTTTCGATGGTGATTTCGTTATTTCGGGCGAACAGATAATTTCCCGGAGGAATTTCTTGGATTCCTTTGAAGGCCGTCCGCGGCGAAATCGGGCTCCAGTAGGTGAAGATTTGATCCAGCGCAATAGGGTCAAGCTGAGCATCTACACGTGGGTCGCTGAGAATTGCTTTAATCTCGGAACCAAAGATGAGGACACCTTCGGCTTGGGTGTAGAACAGGGGACGAATCCCCAGCCGGTCACGGGCCATAAACAGGGATTGATTTTGTGAATCCCAAATTGCGAAGGCAAATTGACCATTGAGGTGTTCCAGGCATTGGGGGCCGAGGTCTTCATACAGATGCAGGATCACTTCTGTGTCAGTATTGGTCGTAAACTTGTGCCCCCGAGCTTCGAGCATGGGGCGGAGTTCAACATAGTTATAAACTTCGCCATTGAAGATGATCCACATGGTTTTATTTTCGTTGGAAATGGGTTGTTGACCGCCGCTCAAATCGATAATGCTCAGGCGCGCGCTGCCCAGTCCAATTCGCTGATCCAGGTAAATGCCGAATTCATCTGGCCCGCGGTGGCGGATCATTGCCAACATTTGGCGGATGCTGGATTGAAGAATGGGCTGCTGATTTTCTTGGTTTAGGATTCCTACAATTCCACACATGGCAATTTACCTGTAAAGTCAGAAATATGCTGGGATTTTAGCTGAGGTCCGTTTTCTTAATCTTCCCCGAAGTCGTTTTGGGTAGTTCGGAACGAAATTCAACTTTTTGAGGCACCATGAAATCTTCCAGGTTCGCGCGACAAAAAGCGATGACCTTCCCTTCTTTCAAATCAGGGTCTTCGGTTACAACAAAAGCTTTAATTGATTCGCCCAGCACCGGGTCAGGTACGCCGATCACCGCAGCTTCGACCACCCCCGGGATTTTATAGAGAGTGTTTTCTACTTCTTTGGGAGCCACTTTCTCGCCTCGAACTCTTGATAATATCATCTTTGCGGCCCACGAAATAAAAATAGCCTTCCTCGTCCATCCGGAAAAGATCATCGCTATAACATAGGCGCTCTCCGGGTATGGGTCCGGGGCGGTATCGTTTGGCGGTGGCTTCGGGTTTTTCCCAATAGCCGCGCATCACATGCCGCCCGCGGATTACGAGTTCGCCGACTTCACCGGGTCCTAAGTGCCTGCAATCTTCGTCCTCGATCCAAACTTCGGTTCCCGGGATCGCGATCCCAACCGAGCCTGGACGAATATCCAATTGATCGGGCGGTAAATAGAGCGTGCGTTTGGTTTCTGTTAACCCATACATCGAATAAAGTGTGGCCCACGAAAATTTATTTTGCAATTCCTGAATATGGCTGGGTGGAAGGGCCGCGGCGGTGTTTGTTAGATAACTTAAAGACGATAAATCATATGAAGATAAATCTAAATTTACTAAGATCGCAAAAACCGTCGGCACACCGGGGAATCCGGTAACTTTTTCCTGCTCTATTTTCTTGAGAATTGCCGCCGGGTACGTGAAGGACTGTTCCAAAACCAGCGTGCCCCCAAATTTGAAAACCATCAATAATTGGTAAAGACCATAGTCAAACGAGAGGGGCAAAACATTGAGCACAATATCGTCTTCGACATTTTCCAGGTAGGTGATGATTGAGCTGGTGGCAAAATCGATATTGCTGTGGTCAGACATAACCCCTTTCGGGTCGCCGGTGCTGCCGGAGGTGTAGATCAGCCCGGCCAGGTCGAGGTCAATATTCACGTTGGGGGGCTGGTGATGAGGTGCTGAATCTAAAATGGCGGCAATTTCTTGGATGGGAAATGCGCCTCCGGCAATTTTAGATTTGTCTCTCTGGGGGCCGGCTATCAGCCCAAATTTCAAGGAGGGTACCTGAGGTTGGAGATCACTGATTAATTTTTCATTCCTGAGATTTGTGATGATGCCTGTCGCCTGGCAGTTATTGAGGATATAGAGTAACTTATCCTGCTTGGTGGTGTGATTGCAAACCACGAAAGTGCCGCCAGCCTTGAGGATTGCGAAAATCCCCAGCACGGATTCGGTCGAGTTGGGCAGGAAAATGATCACCCGGTCGCCGCGGCCCACCCCAAGCTCCCGCATGCCGTTGGCCAGCGAATTGGCTTTCTGGTCGAGTTCGGCGTAGGTGTAGCGTTGGTTGCCACAAATTAAGGCGGTTTTGTCCGGCAGGCGCTTAGCGCTATTTTCGAGAAAATTTTGAACCAACATGGAATTTTTCCAGTGTAGCGAAGGGGAGTTTAAAGAATCAACAATTAAAAAAATGAGATTTCTAACCCATTTTGCTGCGAACGAAATTGGCAAGCTGCGCAACGGAGTCCAGATTGTCGGGGATCAGTTCGTGGTCATCAATCGCGATTTTGAAAGTGCTTTCCACGAAGTTTACGAGTTCCATCACGCCGATAAAATCCACAATGCCTTCCTGCAAAAAGGAGGCCTCATCGTCATAGGGGAATCCGTTATCACTGAAGAGTAGATTATCTGCAATATAAGTGCGAATTTGGGGTTCGATTTCCATATAAATTTTCCTCTTTATATATCGTTAAAATTTATCCGTACGAACAAAATGCGCCTGCAAGCGCATTTTGTTCGTATCAGAAATCTCGGGTTAGTTTCGCTAAATTATAAACGAAAAACGGATAAATTAACTCTTAATTTGTTTTTTTGCTAAGATGCCAATTGGAAGAATTGCTAAGATTAATATCCCAGCTACCATTACCAAAGAAAGTGATACTGTTTTAGCGGAGAAATTTTCAATTGCGATAGCATTAGGGACATTTTCTTTCAGAACAAATGGTGAAAATCCTGTAACCCCGGTTACCTGGATAGACTTAGGATCGCTTCCACAATCCCGTCCAAGCGTTCCGTAACCAGTATCCAGGTTCAAAAGGTTCCAACTTCCGCTTTCCCAGTGGTAAGCATCCAGATTATTGCAATTGTTCCCTGACAATTCATCGCTATCAAAGAAGAAGGTCAAGGTTGTACTGCTGACTGGGGAAGAAGTTGGGGAGATTTCAAAACAACGCTCTACAGTTTCACCCATTACCGTTGTGCAATTCTCGTGGCCCCGAATGGTCACCGTTGTATCTCCTAGATTTTGGGTTTCAGGATCTATCGTAAGGCCGCCATAATTGCCGGTATTGAAATAATCAACCGACCCTGAGCCATCGATATTTTGGATCTAAGTCAAGGCCCCGTGATTGAATAAATTGCCCGCGACACTCAAACTCCCGCTGCCAGTCAGGGTTAAGCTTCCACCTGTGGCTACGGTCATATTGTCCAGGCTTATCGTTGAACCGATCACAGGAGCATAGCTGCCCGGATAGTTGTATATTCCAACATTATCACTCGAAGCAGGTGCAGCGTAGCGGCTCCAATTCTCTCCCGCGGTCCAGTCGGCGCTGGTAACCCCAATCCAGGTGTTGAAGGGTGTGGATGGGACCCAATCTGTTCCTGGATCCATATTCGTCAATGTGCCGTGATTGCCATTGCTGGTGAGATCGTAGAGTGTCGTGGAACCGCTGGCCGCGGCATCCTGGTCAAAGCGGTAGTAGGCTGTGAGTCCACTCTCGTTTCCTTGAAGAGTTTGGAACATACTGTTACGAATTTGTAAACGGTCATTTGCTTGGGCCCATAAGCGCACTTCGTCCACGATAATATTATTGCGTTGGGTTGTACCGTCAGGGGAACCTATGGCGAAGATGCCACTTTGATCTACATTACTCCCGCTGAAACTCGCAGAGGTCCCTTCGACGCCATTGATATAAATACGCAAGTCGGAACCATCAAAGGTGCCCGCAATATGCTGCCACTCATTGGCTATCAACGTAGCAGTAGCTGGTCCCTGGAGAGTGCCGTCAAAAATTCTAAACTGTGCTAGAGTACCGTCCATAGTAAGTTGAGCGCCATTGACTTCCCCTGCGATCCATTTCAAGCCGCCGCTGGTATCTCTTGGGTATACCCAGGCCTCCAGGGTGAGATTAGCGGGCATGGAAATATCGGCAGGTACCGACACGTAATCGTCAGAACCATCGAAATCAAGGGCATTGCGCGGGCCGGCGAAAGCGCCGGAGGCAACCCATTCTGCAGTGTCTCCGTCGGGCGGGACAATTGTAGTCCAGCCGTCTCTTAAAGTCCCATGGTTCCCATTGCCGCTGTCATCTGTTACTATCGTTCCTGAGCCATTTGACATTTTGTAGTATGCAGATAGGTAGAGTTCACTTCCAGATAAAGTGCGATACATATTTTGACGAATTTGATCTGCGGAAAGGGTTGCGCTATAAATGCTAAGTTCATCGATTTGACCGGCAAAAGTGCCATCGTAACCGCCGCTCTCAGCGCTCGCACTGCCCCCAAACCGGAGCTCTATATCACCGATTGCACCTGGATGACCATAGGCTGTTATGCCGCTGGGTGCAGAACCCACTTCAATTCCATTTTTGTATGCTTTAAGAATCCCATCACCATGTACTAGCGTGATATGTACCCACTCACCAATCGTATATTCAATGGGTAGGATTACTGTTCTAGGTGACCCATCTGTGATGCGGTTATCATAATTAACGATCCAAATGCGATCTTGAGAATTCTGGGTCGCGTGATAAATACCAAACCAACGAGGGTGGTCCCCAAAGATCAAATCTCCATTTATGATATATTCAATAGATGGTAAATCAGGAGGGGGAGGGTCAACATTGGGGCCTGCACTCGCTGGACGTACCCATAAACTGATGGTTTTTGTAGTTTGCCAGTCCGTACCGAGGATATCACTTGTTGGTCCTAAATCAACCCAATCGGTATCCCCGTCTGACTCAAGAGCATAATCGCCGCCGTAGGCCCAGGCAGGCGAGGTCGAGGCCGCCAGGAAAAAGAAAGCCATAATAAGGCCGATCGAAAATGCCACTGGGGTTAGAATTGTAAATATTTGCTTCAGTTTGATATTTTTCATTTTAATCCCTTCCAATATGATCTTAAAAGATTCGAGATGAAAACAGGCTAACTTACTAATAAATGGATAAAACCAAAACCAGCAGAGTGTAAAATATTTTTGAATGGATATTTTACACTCTGCTTTAATCTTGTTAAAGCAAGCTTCGGGATCTAGATTTCTTGCTTGCGATTGCGGCAGCGCAGGAAAATGGCTGCCCCCGTACCCAATACCAGCACACCGACGAGCAGTAATAAGCTGGCCTGGGGGTTATTGGCCGCGAATTGGCTTAAGCTGATGGCAGTGGGAACTTGTGCCAGGACATTCGGCGAAATATTTGGAGAGTTGATTGGGTCATTGATAACATACCCAACAGTGAACCCTGTAGTTGTATTTGGAGTTCCAGGCCAAACTTGATACACGGTATTTGCATCCGGTATCCTGCTGGTGGCCAATACTGTTACACGTTCGCTTGGAACACCAGTAAAGCCAATACTTCCCCAAGGAATTGCAATTTCTGTGTGCCCAGGGGTTGCAGGGGCAGCATTACAGGAAGTGGTCATAAGGCCAGCCCCTGGTACCCATGCTGTTCCTGAACTCGAAACTTCGTGAAGGGGTGGCGACGTTGGGGTGGGTCCTAAAAATGTGAGTGAATGTTCGTAGCCGTTTGGGGCGGCGGCTATGTTAAAAGTTGTAGCTGCTCCCCAACTGGGAACATATGTTCCATTAAGAGCGGTATCAAGGTAGATGGAAAATACACCAATGCTATTGTTGAATCCAATGTAAAGATTGGTTGCATCCCAGGTTAGAAATAAACGATTTGCTCCACCACTTCCTGCACCCATATTTTCAGATGCGTTGTCAAAAGGACCACTGGCCCCCAAAACATCGCAATCTGATACATCTACTGTATTAAATGTTACTGCAGTAGCATTCGGAACCAAACCCACCCCCGCGATTAGGACAGTAATCATAACCGCGACAACAAATTTCCAACAATGCTTTTTTAACATAATCTCTCCTTTTCAAAATGCAATCAAATCCAAAATTTGACGATGTCTGCTTCGATGAAAGTCACCTTACTTAAATAGTCGTAAAAACCTAGCCAGAGGTTCAATATTGGTCATGGAAATTTAATTTTGAAAAAGTGCGCTGATTAGTTGTTGGTAGTTATTTGCGACTTTTTGGTAATGCTCTTTCTTTTTTTTAGGCATCAGTAGAGATAAGGGGTAAAGCAATAATCGCGGTAAAGATGTAAGCGCTAAAATAATTTTGTAAGCAGCCTCCGCTGAACGTCCGTGATGTTTGCGGAAAAACTGGAGCTTACTCTGGTAAAGTTGCAGAAACATCCGCGTCGGCATTTGTCGGGTGCTCTGCCCTTCGTAATGAACGATTGTTGCCTGTGGTACCCAAAATAAATCCCATCCAGCTTGTTGGATTCTGAAACAGAGATCAACCTCTTCTGTGTACATGAAATAATCTGGGTCAAAAAAACCAACTTGATCTAAAATCACTTTTCGAACCAAAAATGCAGCCCCTTGAATGACATCAACCTTTCGAGGCTGATTCAAATCCCAGGTTTGTTGGTCATAGACGCCATAAGTCCAGATGCGGTCTAAATGGAGTAATCGCCAAAACTCTTTTGTTAATGTCGGAATTGGGTAGCAGGAGGTTTGTTGGGATCCATCCGCATAAAGGAGGCGGGCGCCTGCAACCCCAGCTTTTGGTTGTTGATCCAAAAATAAGGATAATCTATCCAGCGATTTAGGTAGTACTTCAGTATCAGGATTTAGAAGCAATATGTATGTCCCCTGGCATTTCTCCAACGCAATATTGTTGGCTTTTCCAAAACCAAGGTTGTGTTCACTTTTAATTAAGTTTACCTGGGGAAACAGGGTTTCTACCATTTGGATCGATTTGTCGGATGATGCGTTATCTACCACCCAAATATCAAAATCCCTTTCAGGTGGGGATTTGAAAATCGAATTCAGGCATTGCTCCAACAACTCTTTGGTATTCCAGTTAACAATAATTATAGATAAATCCATACTTTTTGCGACAAACTTTCGGTTTAGATGGTTATTCCATACCTGGATAATGGTTTTCCATCATCCAAACACATACCGATAGAATTTTCGAAGTGAAGATTTCGAGAAATAGTCCATCAACTTTATGGGAATGAATAATCCAAGTAGCAGGATAATCGGTGTAAGAATTAGAGTAAATTGAATAACTGTGGGGATAAATTTTGAGATCGTTAGCAAGATCAAGTCAAGTATGATCAAATGTGTGAGGTAAATTCCATATGAGCGTTTTCCGACATCTTCAAAACGCCTGACGCTGGGAATCGAATTTCGAGGTATCACGGGGATAATGAGTAAAAGTAGAATGGGTCCGATAAACCGCGTCAATGGTAAAGAGACGAATCCTTGGGCATCGAGGAGTGCTAACAAGAACGATATCACCGCACCACTGAAGATGACCCACTTACTCTTTGATAGCCAGGGCCGAATTTTTTGCATATTCAAACTGAAGACAATCCCAATAGGAAAGCAAACACCCCACTCGGCCATGGTGTCGCCAAGGATAGGGATTACAAAGATATTTGTCCAACTTGGAAATTCAAGGCCCAATATTCCAGGGTATTTGATATTGAGCAAAAAGAGTTGATAAAGTAGAAATCCTAAAACAAGCAACCAGGAAAACCGTTTAGCGATGGGTACTAGAATTGGGGATATCATGTAAAAGAAAACTAATAGCGGGATGAAATGGAAAGGATAGCCTACAAGCAGGTGTTTGATGTATTGGATTGGAGAATCAAGGGTGCCTCGGTTGATGTAGAGCACGAAATAAAAAACTACTGACCAAAGCAGGTAGGGCATAATTATATGGGTCAAGCCTGATTGGAGAAATTTACGCGTTAGTTTTGGGGGTTCGCCTCTGGCAGCATAAGCGACAAAGGACCCGGATATGAAAAGGAAGATCGGAACTGCGAAGGAGCCTAGTGCTTGCAAAATCCAAAGAGCATAATAGTTTAAATTATCTTGTTGCCAATAACCTAAAGGTGCCGCATACTCAATTATCAAATGGATCGTATGGTTGAGTACGATGAAAATCATTGCGAGGCCGCTTAGAGCAATATTTTGCCAATTCATGTGTTGCCAACCTCGATTATTTTTTCCAATGCTACCAATCCCCCTAAGAACAACCATCCAAAAAGAGCACTTCTAAAGCCCGTAAACCCTACATTATAAACAAAGGGTAAAACCCAATCACCCAACATTGCAGCTGTTATCATACCAGCCAATCCACCGATACTGCTATAAACATAAGCCTTTGCAAACCCTTCAGGGGCTGACTTTCGTAACTTTAAGGCAAAATTCCCAATTTCGAATAAAATCCATGCAAAAGCGAATAGTCCGAGTAACCCAACCTGCGCGATTAGGTCAACAAACTGATTGTGTGAATTAAATTGGACAGAATATCCTCGAATTGGGAAGAGGGGCGTATACCAATAATAATTTGCAGGTCCTAATCCAAGAATTGGACTTGACTTGACAATTTGACCTATGAGAAGCCAGGCTTCGATTCGGGTTTCATAACTGTATTGGTCAGTAGCTATGAGGGTGACAAGCACGATGGGTGAAGCAATCAATGCACCAATAATGATGAACAATGCGGCCTTTCGCGACCGAAAAACGATGAGGGTGATCATTGTAACTAATGCCGGTACCCACCCTGATTTCCAGCCATCGATAAGGGTGTAGGCGAAATATAAAGTAGTTATGGATATGGCGATTAGACCAACCCGCTGCCAAAGTTTTAGGTTTTTATTGTATAGAGCTTGCCCAAAGCTGAGTGCAACCATCCAAGTCCAGAAAAGGCTGGTCAGTGAGCCATAACTGTAAAGGCGAAAACTAAACTGCTTCAAACCCGGCAGAACCCGCACCAGAAAGAAAAGAGTTCCCAACCCAACGTAAACCCAGACCATGCCTTTGAGCCAGACAATACTTTTGATTTGATGGGCGGCAACCAGAAAAACACTTGCGGACAGTAAAAAAATAGCTACACCACCAATTTGTGCGGTGATCGGTGCTCTTGATGCAAAAGCAAACCATGGGAGCTGCCCATTGATGAAGGCTAATATCACTATGATGATGAGAATGGCAAACGGCAATAAGGTTTTTGATGAAGAAAAACGAATTTGTCGTTTTATGGCTACCATGTCGATCAACCAGAGACCGGTCATTAGAAGAATGAGCAGCATGGGGGCATTTAAGCTGCTACCGCTGCTTACTCCGATTTCAATCGGGATGATAAAACTTGCTGGGATGATTGCTAAAACCCCGAACCCTGGATAACGTAAAAACAATAGTACAATTCCAATACCCATGGGCACCCCAATAAGTAATAAACTTAAAGTTTGGGAGGCTGCAAACGAGACAGCGACGGCTAACAGGATAACGATAATAATCACGAAGACTCGTAGGATAGGTCGATAGCCCGCGCTTTGCCAACGCTGCACAATTGGAATTGAAGTAATTGCATTAATCATGGTTAAGCAATAGTTTTATCGATTAGGTCTAAAAAGTGGGGCAGAATTTGAGACCACTCGTATTTTTCTTGAACTTTCCGAAAAGCATTAGTTGACAAATTTTGTTGAACTTGAGGGGTCGTCATCACCGTAATTACGGCGTTCGCAAATTCTTGAGGGTTATCGGCAACCAGGATATCTTTTCCAGCATCCAGGTCTAAACCTTCTGCTCCTTTTGTAGTTGTTATGACCGGGGAACCTAAAGCGATTGCCTCTAATATTTTTAGTCGTGTCCCACCACCAGAAAGTATTGGCACCACACTACAAGTAGATTGGGCAATCAGCGGGCGGATATCATTTACAAAACCTGTTAGGTTGATATTGGTAGCCTTTGGCAATGGAAGCCCCAGGTGGTCACCTGTTATGGTTAAGTTCGCGCCAGGAATTTTATTTTGGATTAAGGGGAATACGTTTCCAATGAACCATTCCATTGCTTCATAATTTGGGTGATAACTAAAGGCCCCGGTGAAGATCATTGTGTTGAGGTTTCGAGTTTCTTGAACATATCGATAACTTTCAATATCAACACCATTTGGAATTATTTGGATAAGTGGATGATTTGGAACAGCCTGGGAGAGAAGTTGTCGCTCTTGCAGAGAAACCACTGTGGCTGCTTTGAAATATATTTAACGTAGATGCGAGAAAGTGTTTATGCTTGGTCCAGGTCAGCCAATGACGAATCTTTTGGATGGGTGTAGCGGCATTGTTGTATTGCTCATACAAAACACCTATCTCTGCTTCTTCAAAGATGGCTGGTAATTGTTGAAAATATCGGCCATAAGCTGCCATATCTATTTGAGAAGCGATTACTAAATCAATATTATCTGAATTAATAATTTGTTCAATCTTGTCAGCTAATTTAGGAGAAAATGTATCGATGAATGACCGAGGAGTTACACTTAAAAATCCTAATCGGGATTTACTGCTAAGGGGATCAAAAGGTTTGCGGGGAACAATCCGGATTTCTTTGAAATTTTCAAGTGGTTTCTCGATGTTTGCCGTCATTTCTGCTGGATCAGCAAAACTAAGGAGTGATACTTCGTGATGTGCGCACAATCCTTTCAATAGGTTGTAAATTCTCAGTTTCGAGCCATTATTTGGCGGATAGGGATACCAGCGGGAGAGGAACAAAATGCGCATTATTTTGGCATCCAAAAACTATTAATAAATCCAAACCAAAAAGACAAAATATTATCTAGCCAGCTTTTATTGAATATTGGAGTATACGTTTTGATTTGTTCTGGCGTTGGAGAGAAAGTTGGGGTAGGCATTTGCGGTTCATTCAAGAACCAAGATTTAGTGGTTTCGTCCCTTTTGAAAAAATCAATAAGCATTTTTGCTACTTTTCCACTACCCCGATTTGACGGATGGGTACAATCAGGCGCCATGTCTTCATGAGCCCAAATCAATCCATCCGAACGCAGATTGAGTCCATCTGTCCATAAATATGGACCCCAGGAGAGATAAGGAGCTACAACTTCTCCTTGCTTGGAGTTAAAGTTTAAATCGGTAGCGCCATTGATCTGCTTTTCAATCATCCATTTTACAGCAAATCCAGTTTCATAGGCAGTCGGCTCCGGGCTCAAGCCTACCCAATACGTATAGGAACGCGTTCGACTGGAAAAGTAAGCTAATTTTATGTTTGGATAGCGAATTTTCAAATTTCGAGCGATCTGTTCCAAATCGGCCTGGATTGATTGGATTTTTGCTGGAAAAGCACCACTACCGGTTTGAGTATTTTTTACCCATGCAATTTGAACCTGTTCTGGGCTCAATCCACCAGAGGATAAACGTCTGTCTACTTCATTCCAGGTTTCTGAATTCGAGTTTACCCAATCTCTGTTAACTTTTCCGGGTTGAGCCCCATTGACAATTGCTAAGAGAGAGTTGATATTCGGATCTGCTTTGGCCAATTTGACAAAGTCGCGAAATTCTTGGGCTGCGTTTGACATCCCAACCGAGATAAAAACGATACGACCATTTGGATTTGGGAATCCTGCGGTGTCGAGGGGTGTGATTCCATTACCTATATCAATACCAGTTTCTTCATGAGCAGTAGGCCGCTGATTTAATCCGTTTGGGTATAAACCTCCAGTAAAATTGGTTTGAGTACCATCCATCCGGATGTAGTTGTTGCTTCCCAGATCAGTGAGAGGGATCCCCACAGTTTCAAAAGGCTGCTCGCACACTCTTTCTTGGGCGAAAGCGTTCGAAGTGGCACTAGAATTCCAAAGAAGAATGATAATAAATACTGAAAATCCGAAGATTTTTTTCATCGCATTCCCCACCGACCAAATAGAAAATCCAACAATCCTCTTACCATGGCATTGCGATGTTCGTGCATCGGACGCCATTTCGGCTTGATCGTCCAACTGGTAAGGGTGCGGAAGATATCCCAGGTGGTATGCGCCCAAATTCTTAATGGTGCTTGATGTTTTGCCAGCATAAGCAACCGGTTGCGGGTGCTGTAATAGGTGACCGATGGGTTTGGTCGATAATCTTGCTGCACCCCTTTATGCCATAATTTTGCCTGCGGTACAAATACAATTCGCCAACCATCTCGGCTAATCCTTAAACACCACTCGGTTTCCTCCCAGTAATAAAAAAAGCGTGCATCAAGCGCACCGACTTTCTGGATGGCTGATCGCCGAACCATAATAGCACAACCTGATATCCACTCAACATCTCGAGGTCTATCGAATTGACCGTCATCCTGTTCGTTTTGTCCAATATGGTTTGATTGCCAGTAAGGTCCTAAACTTCCACCAGCTGATTGGATTGTCTCAGGTGTATCATAATGGTACACCATTGGTCCCACGATACCAATGCTTGGATCGCCCTCACCGATAGCCACCAGGAATTCTAAGCAAGCGTTCGCTAAAACCGTGTCTTCGTTAAGCACAAATACCCAGTCCGCGCCTTTCTGGATGGCAGCCTCAATCCCGACATTGTTATTTCCTGCGTAACCGAGATTCTCAGTTAACTGAATTATTTCGACCTCGGGGAATTCTTTTTTTATGGATGCTATGGAGTTATCAGTCGACGCGTTGTCTAATACGATCACTGAATGGTTTTCATAGGTGGATTTTTCTAAAGAAGCGAGTGCTTCGAGCGTATCCACGCAGCGGTTTGTATTTAAAATAACCGTGATGACATACGGATTGATCATTTAATTATGAAAGCCAAGCTTTGGGTAGATTTTTCATGATTTCGATGTTTTCAAACTCACTACTTTTTCGGGCCCCGTGTTGGTGGACCCAATCAGCCATTTTCTGCAGACCTTGATCTAGACTGTGCATCTCTCTTTCCCCAAAAACTTGCTGAATTTTTTCGTGAGACGAATATGCGTGCACAACTTCATTTCGCGCTGGTACATAGGTGATATTGGGTTCAACTTCCATCGACTTGGCTATCGCTCCCGCAAGCTCGTTAACACTATAGGGTTGACTAGCCCCAATATTGAAAATTTGATTGTATGCCTGTGGGGTAGCGATTGATTCTGCCATGATTGGTGCAATATCGCCGATATAACTAAATGCACGGGTTTGCTCTCCATCGCCGAAAATTGTCATGGGTTTTTCTTGCAGAATTTGATTCATGAAAATGCCAACAACATTACGGTATTTATCCCCAATGTTTTGCATCTCTCCATACACATTATGTGGGCGAAAAATAATGTAATTAAGATCAAACATTTCTTTATTAATCGCAAGTTCTTGTTCAACAGCTAATTTTGCAATGCCGTAGGGATCCTCTGGATGCGGTGGTGTTTCCTCGGTCATCGGAAGTTCAGGGCTGGCACCATAAACGGCAATAGATGAAGTAAAAATGAAGCATTTTACGCCGGTATTTATTGATGCGTTGATTAAGTTGACACTTCCAATCAAATTATTGTTGTAATTAAACCTTTTGATGAAGTGACTTAATCCCTCTGCTGCATAGGCAGCTAAATGGTAAACATATTCAAATTGTTCTTGAGCGAACAAATTATTTACCAACTCAACATCGGTAATGCTACCTTTTACAAATTTGGCTTTGGGCAACAAGTTTTCAGTAAAACCACCACTTAAGTCATCTAAAACGATCACCTCATGGCCGTGAATTGCTAATTCTCTTGTAATATGCGAACCGATAAATCCAGCACCACCGGTGATCAGGATTTTGGACATTGAAAAATACCTCCAGATAAATGTTAATGACTGTCAGCCGAAAATATAGGTGTATACTCGTCGTGCTGGCGAACGTTCCACCAATTTCATCAGGCCGAATGGAATGCCTAAGCCTAAGATGATTAATATGGGTTGAAACAAGATTTGGTAACCTAAGATCCATGGTGCCAGGTGATATATTCCCCGCGATGTATATTCTAATACAGGTGAATGTGCTAAGTAAATTCCAAAAGACTTTGAACCGACTTCGCTGATATTTTTACTAAAGGGGATGGAGATTTTGTCGAAAGCCAGGAAAGAGAGTAAAAAGGTAAGTGCATATAATTCATCGATGAGCGTATGTTTGGTCGCAATCCACAATTCCGTCGATTGGTGTAATATTAATTCCCACTCCAACATGCCAATCGGAATCAGCGCGATTGACAAGCATAGAAACACCCACTTATATTTTTCTAACCAATGTTTAAGTGTTGGAAGATTAAACTTTAAGCGTGATTCCCAGGGAAAACCAAAAGATGTGACCTGGAAAGAACCAACTGGCGGTAATGATGGGGAAAGCTTTGTAAGAGAAAATATTTGTGTCAAATATTGCTAAATACTTGAGAGTTTGGATACTAAATTGGATCAAAGCCGTGATCACCAATATTATTCGTGGGTGTGTTCGGGCGTACCGTACTAAGATTGGTGCCAGTAGATAAAGTTGAACGATGAGTGGAACATAATAATATGGGGGTGCGGTTTTTCCAAGCGTAACATCTTCAATAATATTTCCCAAGGAATATTGCTGGCCTTGAAGAATATTCAAAAAGATAATCCCGAAAGTCCAGACTAAGTAGGGGATAGTTAAACTTTTTATTCGAGTGCCAACTACTTTCCAACTGACAGTTTTTTGATTTCGTCCGGTTGCAAAGGCGATAAAAAAACCGGAGACGAATAAGAAAGCTGGGATACTAAAAATGATGATCTGTTCTACCAACCTCAGAGCGTAATACGCGGCTCCTCCCATTTGACTGAAATCGGGCACGTTTACGGGTAAATATTGATCTGTCCACCAAAACATAGCCGTATATCCCCATCCAGAAGCATGGAAGATAACCGCGCTGAAAGCAGCAAGCCCATTTAGTAGCAAAAGTCGACGAATCATAATTGTGTTTTTGCAAGGTACCTAATCTAACGGGATGGAAGTCAAGTGTGATTTAAAATGTGAGAGTCAGTTTCTTCAACTTTTTGGATATAATCCCGCATCGCCTGTAGAACGGGCACTTCCTGGCGTTCGAAAACCTCACCTTGAAGAAGTTGCAAAACTTCAAAGCGATGCTGCTTCGATTGAATAAAGTGGGTGAATAATGGAAGGAGCTTATAGTACAAACGAATAAATTCATACCAGACTTCAACCCCGCCACGCAATTTGTCCTCATAAGGATTGAAAGTTGCAGCGCTAAAATCGTTGGTTTCAAATGCAACCTAAATCTGTTCTGCCGCATATTTGGCACTGTAGAGCGCTACACTGATCCCAGATGAGAAAATTGGGTCTACAAACCGGGCGGCATCGCCGATTAATAAAAAGCCATCGCCAGCAAATTTTTCCATGCTATAGCTATAATCGCCTTCCCGTTTGAATTCATTAATGCGACGGGCGTTTTTCATCGCCTTGCCAAGATCGGGGTTCATTTGAATATGTTTCTGGAAATATTCTTCTAAACCGGATTTCGATTGTTTGAAAACTTCCTTTTCAACGACTACTCCTACTGAAGTAATCTCTTCGGTAATCGGAATTTGCCACACCCAACCGCGTTCAACTGGTAAAAAATAGATATGGATATACTGTGAGGATGGAATGCTGCCTCGATCCAGATTTTCATACCAGGCGTGTACCGCATACTGGTTGAAAATTGAATCTTTCTTTTCGAGTTTAATTGTCTGCCAAGAACAGTACCGCGCCCGCTGGCATCGACCACAACTTTACTTTGGAGATCAACATTTTGACCATCTATATTCACTCGAACACCGGTTGCCTGCCCATTATCAAATAACACCTGATTTACAGGAACACCCTGGTAAATCTTTGATCCCAATTTTTCTGCGTGCTTCAGGAGTAATAGATCAAACTTGCTGCGATTGACATGGTAGGTATATTCTTGGTCAACCCCATCCTGAGGAAATTCGCGAAACTCAATTGAAAATTCGTTACCGGTGGGAGCGTGCCATGAAGCCCCATATTTGTGGACAAAACCCTCACTTTCCATGGTCTTCAAGAAATCAATTTCTTTGAAAACTCGGGTTGTCGAAGTTACCAGTGATTCGCCTACATGTTCTCTTGGAAAAATACTACTCTCAAAAATTGTATTGCTGATCCCAGCTTTGGATAGGTAGCTGCCAATTGCTGCTCCAGCAGGCCCACCACCAATGATAATAACATCGCTCATTTTGTTTCTCCTTTTACGAATAAAATGATTTTTGAATTTGTAAGGGGGGGAAAATCCGAAATTTTCGCACTATCCAAATAAGTATAGATAGTATTTGCGCGTTGGTAGTCAATTCACGATTGACATCAATAAGAGTGGCAACCCCAATCCGGCCAGGATCAAGATCGGTTGAAATAGTATTTGATAACCCATAATCCAAGGTGCCAGGTGATAGATACCACGCGCGGTGAATTCCATCGCTGGGGAATGAGTAATGTAGATACCAAATGACTTACTGCCAAGCTCCCCAATTTGTTTCGAGAATGGAATGGATGAAACTTTGTCGAAAGCCAGAAAACTGAAAAGAAAAGCCAGAGTGTAAAGTGTATCTAAAAATGTTTCTCGGGAATCAATCCACAACTGACCTGATATCCGAAGGTAGTATTCCCATTCCAGCATCCCCAGCGGTATCAAAACGAGAGCGCTGATGAAGAAAAACCACTTATATCGGTCTAGCCAACTCTGAAATGATTTCAGATGAAAACCAGTGACGATCCCTAGCGTGAACCAAAATATGCGCGAAGGAAAGAACCACTTCGGTACCAAAGCGGGGAGGGATTGAAAGGCCGGGTTGTCCAGACCCAGGATTTCTGGATAATAAGAAAACTGTACGCCAATTTGAATTAATCCTGTAATAATCAGCACCGGTAGCCATTGTTTCTTTGCCAATGGGATGATCAAAGGGGAAAGAAGATAATATTGAATTAGCAGCGGAACAAAATAATATGCCGGGTTGGTTTGCCCGGTCATCAGCATCAACAAGTATTTTTGTGGAGGGTAAATTGAACCCTGCACAAACATTAGCCCGAATAGGACTACCGACCATATCAAATAAGGAATGAGCATCTTTTTGATTCTGGCTCCAATTGTTTCCCACTTAATATTCGAGCGCTGCCCTGTCGCAAAGGCCACAAAAAAACCGGAGACAAAAAGGAATGCTGGAATGGTAAAAATTACAAGTTGTTCCACAAATCTTAGTGAGAAATAGGGGAAGCCTCCCATTTGATCATAGTTGGGAGAAGCTACTGGCAGGTATTGGTGAGTCCATGAAAACATGGCTACGAATCCCCACCCAACGGTATGATATAAAATCACGCCAAGGATCGAATACCCATTTAGCAGTAATAATCTTCTAACCATTTTAAAGTAATTTGGTTTTGATGAAGGGTTGCTAACTTGTGGAAGGGTGTTCCTTTTGGATGCCCTTCCACGAGTTAGTAAAGAGATTATTCTAAGTGCCCTTATTCGCTTTCAGGTAGCTGGTCAGCGCTTCGATGCTGAAGAAATTCTCGAAAACTACATCTTCATCAGGAACTTGATATCCGAAGCGCTCTTCGATGAAGGCCACCATCTGTAAAATCCCAAGTGAATCAAGGATACCGGCACTGAGCAAATCATCCTCGGGTTTTAAATCCACTTTTCGTCCTTTAAGTAGTTCTTCTTTGATATAGTCCATTAAAATTGTTTGTGTGTCCATGATTTATTCTCCTTAAAATTGATTTGGATTACATACTCATTTAAGCATCGATTCAAGTTGTCTGGGCTGTGTCACCAGATTTTTTAATTCATTTAGTGCTAATCAGATTCGGTTTTTGCCAGGTTTTGCAGTTCTCTTCGGTCTATCTTGCCAGTGGATGTCCTTGGAAATTTCTCAAGAATATTAACATTAACCGGGACTGCATAGGGCGGTAATTGCTTGCTAATATGATTGATAATTGCTGAAGCAGAAATTTCCACACCAGATTTGGCTACTACGGCGGCTTCAATCAAGTTGCTGCCCTGCCCGTCAGGGATGGGGTAAACGGCTGCCTCTTCAACTTGTGGATGCGATAAGAGGGCGACTTCGATCTCGTCCAATTCTACCCGGTAACCGCGCGTTTTGATCTGGCGATCTTTGCGTCCAAGATACAAATAATTTCCGTCTTTATCTAGTTGAACTAAATCTCCCGTCCGGTAGAAAGTATCTTCCAGATAGTCAAATACGGGCCGGCGATAAAAGCCAGCATCAGTCTTTTCTTTCTGGTTCCAATAACCCCGCATCACGATTCCACCGCGAATGAGCAATTCGCCTACTTCACCCGGTTTGACTAAATTCTCATCAGCATCGATAACTAGTCCCTCCGCGTTTTCGCATACCTTTCCAATGGGGATGGTTTCATCACCTTCGGGCAATTGCTCAACGTGATAATAAGTGCACACGTTCGTTTCTGTGGGGCCGTAGATATTGCTAAACTTGATATTGGGCAATGTGCGCATCAATTCGCGCAAATGCTTGGTAGGGAAAACTTCACCAGCAAAAATTATCCAACGCAGCGCACTCAAATCTCGGTCGGACAATCCACCGCGTTGCAGCAGTTGAATTAGAGCAAACGGTACTGAGTACCACACCGAGATCTGTTCTGATTCCATGAGACGGGACATATTAGCCGGGAATTTTGTCAACGCTGTTGGGATGATAATGGTGGTTGCACCCACTCTGGAGCTGGCGAAGAAATCGAAAGTCGAGAGATCGAAATGGAGGGGTGCGTGATTGGATAACCGATCCTCAGCCTGGAGATCATAGGTGTGTGCTGCCCATTCAGCGAAACTCAGCCCGCTGCGATGGGTGTGCATGATGCCCTTCGGATTTCCGGTAGAGCCAGATGTGTAGAGAATATACGCCAGGTCCATTTCGGTGGTACCCACATCGACCACTTGACCTGTGGTTTGGTTTTGCACATCATCCCAAGAGACGCACTCAACAGATAATTCTTCATCAGGTTCGATACCGATAACGTGTTCGACACCTTTGGCTTCAGCTAGGATTTCCACAAGCTGCGAAAATTTTTCGGGTTTCGAAATCACATGCTTGATGCCACAATCTTGGATCACATACGCTAATCGTGAGGGCGGTGCAAATGGATCCAATGGAACATAAGCCGCACCCGCTTGCATAATTCCATATAAGGATACCGCGGACTCGAGGCTCTTATTCATGTAGATGCCGACTCTATCGCCGCGGGAAACGCCTCTATCCTTGAGAATTTGGGCAAGGCTGTTTACCTGCTGCCATAATTCAGCATAGGTTAAGCTCTTTCCCATACATCTTACGGCATCTTTTTCGGGTGAGCGATTGGCCCCCAGACCAACAGATTGAGTCAGTAAATAAACCATATGTTAGCCTCCAGTAAAAATTACAATCCCAACAGACGGGCGATGATATTTCTTTGAATATCGGAAGTTCCTGAGTAGATAGTTCCGCCAATAGCATCTCTGAGGTCGCGCTCAACCTCGAACTCGGTCATATAACCATAGCCCCCCAGCGTCTTGACGGCATCTAAACCAGATTGAACAAAGGCCTCACTGAGATACAGTTTCGCTAAGGCGGCCTCCATCACGGCCGGTTTCCCTTCGCTTTTCAGCCAGGCGACTTTGTAGAGCAGCAAGCGGGCTGTCTCCAGGCGAACTTTCATGTCTACAATCCGATTGGCCACGGATTGGTTCTTGCTGATCGATTGTCCAAATTGCTCACGATCGCGCGCATATTGAATACTGGTTTCCAATTGACGTTCCATAGCCCCGATATGGCTAGCCAGGATGCTGCTGCGTTCCCATTCCATTGAATTGGCGAAGATATTTGCGCCAGCGCCCTCTGGGCCGATGCGGTTTTCTTCGGGAATGAAACAATCCTGGAAGATTAGCTCTGACATGGGGGAGGTACGGAGCCCCATCTTCTCGATATGGTTGCTGATGCTAAACCCGGGGGTGCTTTTCTCGACGACAAAGGCGGTGACACCCCACATTTTTCGCGCTGGATTGACGGTTGCAAAAATGACAGCTAGATCAGCCACTGGGCCATTGGTGACGAATGTTTTCGCGCCATTGAGCACATACCCACCGTCAACTTTTTCGGCTCGTGTTCGCAGACTGTATGCATCCGAACCTGAGTCCGGCTCAGACATGCCATGAGCGCCAATAATCTCTCCGCTGCACATCCCGGGCAAGTATTTTTCTTTCTGGGCGTCATTTCCAAAGCTAAAAATGGGCATCTGTACGCTCCACATTTGGGCATTGATGCCAAAGATCAAGCCGTTGTCTTTGCAACCATAGCCAAGACCTTCCATCGTTAGCATGGTGGTCAGGATGTCGGCCTCAGCGCCACCATATTTTTCAGGAAAAGGCAGCCCGTGAATGCCAAACTGGGCACATTTTTTCCAGTTTTCTCGGGAGAATCCACTTTGGCGATCCAACTCAATTAAAGTCTCCCTGTAGTTCTTTTTGTGCGAACTCGATGACAGCCTTTTTGTAGGCTAGTTGTTCTTCGTTCCAAGAGAAATCCATTGTTTTGATAATTCTCCTTTGTAATTCGGCTGCATCCAAATTTAATTGCCCAAATTGGAAAGCGTTCCTGAGAGGCATTCTCCCAGGAAAACGGCCAATAATTTCCGGATGTTAAACTTAGTTCAGAGTTTCTTCGTAAGCAGCCAATGTCGCTTCGGCTGCATGTTGCCAGGTGTAATTGGTGAGCACTTCTTCTCTCAGTTTGTTGGAGGGTGGTGCTTGCAAAGCACTTTCTACTGCTTTCCTGATTGATCCCAAATCATTTGGATGGCAATACCAGACCTCATCTTTAAAATAATCGTATGTAGAGCCAATCGAAGTCGTGACCACTTTGCAGCCAGCCGCGGCGGCCTCCAGGCTAACTAAACCAGGGGTTTCACGCCAGCTTGGGAGTGCATGGACCGCAGCTAAAGCGTAAATACCAGGAAGTTGTTCGTGCGGGACGCGTTCACAGAAAATAACATCTCCACGGTGATCAGATAATGTTTTGCATTGATCTGCGTAGTCGGTCCACTTTGGATTTACTTTTCCGATGAAGACAATTTGAACTGGTAAATCGAATAAAGCTTCAATCAACCCTAGCTGATTCTTTACCGGATGGATACTGCCAACCTGCAAAACAAAATCCTTAATTCCATATTGCTGATAAAAATCCTGCCAAGGATCGGGTTTGGGGTCGAAGAGCGTGGGGTCAATTCCATTTGGAACTACGGTGACCTTTGATAAAAACGCATCATCAAGCTGAAAAGTGTTTTTGAGTAGTTTTGCTTCAGATAATGAGTTTGGCAGCACTCGGTTCGCGTGTTCTAATAATCTTTTTTGAATTTGCCATTGCGAATTTTTCGGCGCTTTGGTGCGTTGCCATTTTGTATATATTTTAGATGTATTGGATTTACCGATTGTGCGATTGATCAAACGCCACAGCGGTACATTTTTTGATGCCAGTTCACACCAATGTTCGTACATATCCCAAAATATCGAAGATAAAACAATGGGTTTATTTTTTCTTTCTAGCGCTTCAAAAATTTTCCAGGCTGATTCTGGCATCTGAATATTGAAAACATGGGCAATATCTACCTCTGGACAGTCATCAATTTGAGTGAGGCAACTTTCTATTACTGTTATTCCCATGCTTTGAAGTTTAGTCATTGTCTGACACATTTGAATGGTGTCTCCCCCAGGGGACTCCAGACCGTCCTCTCTCCCATTGATGAATAAAACGATCATGTTAGCATCACCTTCCCTGTTTCAAACGTTCCAGGATGAGTAAACTGTCTGCAAAGAATTTAGCGGCCCAATTCAAATGCCGATAAGGTTCATATTCCTCGTAGATCGGATATGAACCATATAATCCCCCAGCGACGGCTGAATTTTTAGACGAAAGGGGGTGAATTTGTTTGAGATGTTGAATTGCCGTAGTTGCCGCTTCCAAATAATCAATTTCGCCTGAATTTTCAAAGAGACGAAGCCAAACGATAGCAATTTGGGCGGTTCCCGTAGGGCATATCCATTTATGATTTGACTGCCAGCCTGCACTGTACCTGGCCTGTAAGTAGCCCTGGCTGATTTGCTGCTCTTTTAGCTTGTCAGCAGCAAGTTGGGCTGCATTCAGCATCTTTTGATCCTCAAGGATTATGCTTGACTCTAATATCCCGCGGATGGTATAAGCGATTGTATGCGTAAGCGGATCTTCGCCAGGCTTGAAGTTCATGAATTCAAACCATCCGTCTTGTCCTTGTTGTAACAAAACCCAGGCGATGTTTTTGGTCGCTGTATCGCGATATTTTGTATCTTGGCAAGCCTCATATAAAACTAAGAGTGACCAGGCCACGCGTACATTGTAAGCGTGTACCAACTCCAAAGATGTATGCTTTTCCCAGCTCCCGTCGTTTTCCTGAATATTTGTTAACCAATCGCCTGAGCGGCGGGCGGCATCTAAAAATTTCAAATTCCCAGTTTCTTTGAATGCTCTCACGAGGCCGAAAATAATCTGCCCAGTGTCGAAAACAATTGGCTTTCGTTCCCACTCTTCCCATATCGGACCGATAGGAAAAGCGCCACTTTCCAATTGAAGCGTTAAGAGCCAATTGGACATTTTTTGCGCTAGATCTTTGTAATAATTGTCCCCAGAATAGTTTGCATAATCATAAAAAGTTGGAATGATGTAACCAGTAGTTTCAGGATAGGAGGGACCCCAGCTTCCAGACCTTAGATCATAAAAGGCAGAAACGCCATCGTCAGGGGTGGCGGCTTGTGCTGAGCACAGCCATTTCATGGTGGCTTCAAGGTGATTTCGGTTGGTATCTGCTTGAAGATGAAAGCCAGTTGCACCTCTCAATAAGGCTGAAAAAGCCGATCCGTCCTTCCGGGTTCTTAGAGCCCATAGAGATGAGCGAATATCCCAAATTGTGGGGGAGGTCCGTAAACTTAATTTAGTTGCTTTTGATGTCGATTTCATTGGCTTTGAATAGGACGGCCCCTAACCTAAATTTATCCGTTTATTTTCAAGAGAGTATAGCACGTTATATTTCATGGAAAGATGTTTTGGATGGGCCTCTTTAGCGTTGATTTTTTCTTGCCGCCTCAAGATGGTTCTCTAGCCTTTCCAGAGCCTGATCCCATGACCAATTGGTTTCAACGTGCCTACGGGCATTTTTACTAAATTCCTCAGCCAGAGATGGCTCGGAAAGTACCCGCATAAGGGCATGTGAAAACTGTTCGGGTTGGCGATCAACCAAAAAGCCAGTATGCTCATCCATGATCGATTTTTTCACACCACCGTCTTTGACGGCCACAACGGGCGTTCCACAAGCCATTGATTCCACCGGAACTAATCCAAATGGTTCTCGTATGGCTGCATAAGCCGTTATACTGGCCTGGTTATACAATTGTAAAAGGCGTTCGTCAGTAATATTTTTTTCAAGGTTTAGGTTGACTTTTTTCTCACTGGCAAGCTGTTCAAGAAAGTTTTTTTCACGCGGGTCTTGAAAGTTGCTTGCAATCACCAATGCAGGCCGCTGCCCATCCGGGATCATGGCGATTGATTTTATCAAAAAGTCAAACCCTTTCAGGTGGGTCAGTGAGCCTACAGATAGGATGAATCCTTCTTTCTCAATCGGGAGGGCTTATACCAATCTGTGTCAACACCATGGTAACAGACCTGAGAATCCTTTTGATAAATGTCTTTTACCGCGGTTTGGATAAATTGAGAGTTAACAATAACCTTTTGCGCAGATCGTAAATTATTGCGATCCACACGTTTTTGTCCTCGTTGATATAAAGCAATTAATGGGTCGATTCGATCCAGAACACTGGGTAGCGTAGAAGCAGTATCTTCATAAGGACGCGGCGGCATTTCTTCATATAAACGTCTTAATGGTTCATGACAATAGTAAACGGAGGGTGTGTGCTGCAGAGACCTTAAGATGGATGGACTGGATTCAAATTGGCAAGGATGAGCCAGACAGACATCATAATTGCCTTGATCTATTGCTTGTGCAACGTTAAGTAAGACTGGGCGCAATCGGCGTAAATCAGCTAGACGGATTACTTGATTTAATCGGCCAAAAGGTGAATTTAATAGAGTCCGCGGTTGGAAATCAAAAATCTGATGATTGTTAACGCAGGAGCGTAGATCAGCAAATTTGAAATTAGCCGTAGAAAGGGTAAATACATCCACGTGATGATCATAGGCAAGCCTATGGGCTTCTTCGTAGAGCGTTCTCTTTGCACCACCTGATGGCAGATTGTGATATAGCGCTATTCGCATAGCAGACAAATTTAATTTTCGATTTTTTGCATCGTCAATTGTTCTTTGAAATACGCTAAGGTGGGTTTGGTATAAATTTCTTTGTACCAGGCGTTTTCAAGATCGTCATTGATATGATATTCGTTGACGAGCATGCCCTGTTGGTAGCGTCTAATGATGGGGTGGAGGTACGGCGCTTCATCCCCCTTATCGGGGTCTGGATCACGATCCACGTTGAATGGGTCGCCGCCAAAATGCCCGTATTCTAGGCTCACGGTATAGTAGTGATCGTTCTTGCTAAAATCGCTTTCGGGCACATAATCCATTCGGATGTCAGGGTAATAATCTACAGTATTCTGATCGTCAGCAACCACAAAGACATCTCCCAAAAAACCGGGCTGTAAGAATATGGCTGGGGCGGTTGTGACTCTTTCGATAATTTTATTTACAACTTTATTAGGGTCTGCTTTAAATTTATCGCCAGGCCAGGGATTATTGTGATATTTTTGTTCCAGCACATGGGTGAGTGATTTGATATTATGGCGGAAGCCATGGATAAAGCCAGACATCGTTTTGTGGAAATCGCATGCAGCCATCAGGGTCCCCGCAAAATACAGATCGGGGATGTTCACCGATTCCCATTCGCTGGTTTGAGATGGCAGCTTACCCATCATTGAAAGGGCTGGCTGACAAGTATCATCAAAAATCGATGAGTTGAATTTAAACCCGGTGCAAAAGATAATATGGTCATATTCTAAAATTGCAGATTGGCCTCTGGCATGGGAATATTCGATATGTGCTTTATACATCCCATTCTGTTTTTCGATTTTTCGAATGGTCGCATCGATTACAGCGTTCTGAGATTTTAGTTGATATGTATCCAGGAAATTATTGTTTACGGCCCTGAGGTGCCCAACATAATGCGATTGCCAGGCTAGTTCCGTGGATTCAGGGCTGCAAACGTGAATAACCGCCGCGGTTTCAACTAGATGATCTGCGGTTTCAAAGCCGGAATTTCCTTTTCCGACTACCATTACGCGTTTATTAATATAGTCTTCGGGTTTGATGGAATGACCTGCGTAAGTTTCACATAACTCGATACCGGGAATGCCAGGCATATATTCCTGTGGAACGCCAGTAGCAACGATCAGACGTTTTCCGGTGTATTCATTGCCATTCGAATCTGTCAGAACAAAAGATCCATCCACTCTCGAAACAGTGCTAACGGCCGTATTGTATTTTATGTTGAAATTGTAATGAGCTGCATAATCTACCAAATAACGATGTAAATCCTCTGCGTTTGGAAAATATCGTTTGCTGTAGTGTTTGAACAGTAACGATTCGTCATCTGCCAGTAAAGAGTTCCAATCCCAGCGCATATTTCGATCTTCGTTATCCGTACCGGTATAAACTTTGTTGATAGACAACAGCGTGCGGTGTCGTGGATAATCTCTAAAGAAGTCGCCAGCGTTATCAGCTCTCTCTAATATGAGATAATCGCGTTGATTCTTCTCAAAGAAATAGGCTAATTGCAGTCCAGCTGGTCCTGCACCGATAATTAGATATTCGTAATTAGATTTCATGATATTTTCTCCTAACAATAAATATTATTTGCTTTAGCTTTTTGATTGAAGGGCCAATTCGAAAGGTGATACATTTTCACCCTCAGGTTGGTTTCGTTGCCAGGTTTAATAAAGGTTCTGGCTAATCCTTCACTTATAAGTGAAAAAGAAACTACTGCGACTGTCTTTGGTTCGAAAGGGGTTTTCCTCCATGCTTGACGTAACCATTTTTTAGCTTCTTCCGTGTGCTTTTCTTGAAGCAAGCATTCAATTGCAGCGATTCGTAATAAACGGGACTGTTGCCCATCGGGTAGTGCCTGGAATTCTTCAGAACAGAAAACAGATTTTTTCGCTTGGATATTATCTTTTAAATCCCCCATTAGGAAATCATAAAAAAAAGCGCTCTTCTGGACATCGGAAGTTTTTTTGTAACGCGATGATGCTAAAACCTTATACCGCGTACGGATGAGCGAATTAAGCGATTGCCCTCGGGCATTGCCAGCGTCATTCCTTCTCCGTGTAACCGATACTGGATCGTAATTGTATTAACATATCCAAAGGTTGCGTTTGCTGCTACTCGGATGTAAAAATCCCAATCTTGGCACCAAAAGATTGTTTCATCGTAAACAATTTTATTTTGGTCGAGGGTCGATTTCCGAATTAGCACAGTTGCCCCGGTGCCATAGAATGGGGAGACAATAAGCATATCATAAACATCACCACTAATGCCATTCGGCATGTGCTCCGAAAACTTTAGGAGGTTCTCGCCAACTTCATTGCAATAATTCCCATCCCCATAGACTGCACCGAAATTTGGATTATGGTTTAGGAATTCTACTCGATCGCCCAGGCTGTTGGGCGGGTACCAATCATCGGCATCCAGCGTTGTAACATAATCTCCTAGGGCTAAATTCAGACCGTGGTTGAGCGCTGCTGCCTGACCGCGGTTCTCCTGATAGGTGTATTTTATGCGAGGGTCATCATATGATTTGATGATGCTGTCAGTATTATCGGTTGAGCCATCATCGATAATCACAAGTTCCCAATGATGATAAGTTTGGTTCAATACACTCTCAATAGCCTGCCTCAGATATTTTTCTCCGTTATATACGGGTGTAATGATGCTAACAAGTTCAGATTGTATGGTCATTGAACAAGAACCTCGTTGAAGATTTGTAAAAGTTTTTCTGTTGTATGCCTCCAGCTGTGGAAATTTTCCGCATCAATCCGAGCTGCTTGCCCCATACTTATGCGTAATGCTGGATCTGATGCCAGTTTGATAATCGCATCGCTGAGAGCTTCTTCATCGCACGGGGGGACAATCCACCCCGTTTTTCCGTGTGCTACTGTGACTGGTTTCCCATCTTTGCCAGAAGTAATCACTGCTAACCCGGCAGATTTATAATCGAAAAGTTTTAGCCCTGAGAATTCCATCCAACCACAATATGGCGAAACACCGATATCTGCGTCAGCTAAATAGTTAACCACCTGAATTATATTTAGCTGACCTGTAACCGTTATATGTTCTTCTAATTCAAAATTTTGGATTAGTTCTGAAATTTCTTTTTCCTGAGTACCAGAACCAATAATGGTCAAGTGTAAGGTTGGAAATTTTGAAATTGCCCTTGCCATTGCCGGGATTAAGATGAGCAGTCCATGCCAGGGTTCGAATGCGCCTACAAAAACGATGTTCACTTTTTTTGTGGAAGCTTCCACATTGCGAAAAACACGCAAATCATCCCGCTTGAGCAATTTAACAACTTCACTCCCGTTTTCGACCACCGAAATCTGGTCGGCATACACCTGCCACCACTCGATAAATCTTTCACGGTGGCCGTCTCCGGTAGCGACGATATGGCTGGCCTGGCGGGTAGCACGTTTCATCAATTGAATGGCTAACCACCGCTGGAAACCTTGCGGAGCCACCCCCAGGCGTTCCAATTCTGTGATGAAATCGCCGTTATTCGCTTCGAGGATAAGCGGAATTCCCAATCGGTGGGCAGCAAATCCACCTCCGTAGCCCATCCAGCCCATTCTTTCATAGAGTAAATCGAATCCGACGAGTTCTTGAGAGCAGGCTTCCGCAAAGCGGAGGCTCTCAAAAAGGTTAGCGTATGTCAGGTGTAATCTGGATTGAATGCCGCGCACACCTCTTTCAATAAGGCGGATCGGCCCTTGATCATAACGAGGTACGTTTACCGGTTCAAAATTTTCCAGGTCATCAGATTTCCAAATTTTTCCGTCATAACGGACGATTAGACGCGTCTGGTTACCCAGGTGTTGTAATTCTCTGAAAATTTGCCAAACGTGATTGGCAGGACCGGTCAAGGGCTTCACACGAACATCAGGCCCGCCTTCTTGCATAATATAGCCGATTTTCATTATACTTTTGGCTGAGCCTCTTCAATGACCTTGCGAAGTTGGATCTTGGTTTTGTCAATATTGAATTTATTATCCACCATGCTTCGCAAATTTACCTTTCTTTGTTGCCGTTCTTCCTCTGTAATGTTGCAATACTCCAGGATTTTTTCTTTTAATTCGGTTCCGGTGAAGTAAAGGTTCTCTTCTGGCAAGAGTTCATCCGCTCCATCCCAGTGGTGGGAGAGACAATAACATCCGGTAGCCATTGCCTCTATTGGTGAGACTTGCAGCCCTTCAGAATAGCTATTGGAAATGAAAATATCGATTGAATGGTACCAGTCTTCAGGCTGTTCGATGAAATCGTAAAAAGTGATTTTGTCGCGGAGATTGAGCTTGTCTACTAGTACTTGGAGTGCCTGATAGTAATCGCCAAATAAGATGTGCTCATCCCCACCAATATGCAGATGCAGATCATTGTTTTCTGCAAGAATTTCGGAGAAAGTCAGAATTAGCTCGTAAACTCTTTTTCGGGGGGTAAGATGACAAAGAATGCCAAGATCGCCGCTAAATGGTTTAGCTTTGAATTGAAAACGGTCCAGGGATACAGCTTCTGGGATCATGACTACCTTGTGTGCCTGGTCGGGAAACCGGAAAGTAAACTCATTTACTTTGGCGTTGCTAACAAGGATGAGTTTGTCCACGTTTTCCCAGTTGATTTTATCGACCCACTGATACATCTCATACCGGTGTAAGCGGGCAATAATGCCACATGTATTAGGTAAATGGCTGGCGATTACAAGTAGTTCGCTGGCCCACTCGAAAAACAGCAGATCATTCTCCCGCATAAATTTTTGTAAATCTTGGTTTAGTTTATACCTGTTGACTCTTTCCTTGAAAAATGGCGGGTTTAAAATTTCCCGTTCGAATAAACTGACCTGATGATGCACAGATAAATCAGCGTAAATTTCGTGAAGAAAATCCCAGGTTTCTTCAATAACAATGCCCAATTTCATAGCTGGTTGAAAATCTCCCAATTGATTTCTTTTAGTCGATGTAACGTTTATGCCAGAGTTCCAGGGTAAGGAAGGCGCCCAACTTCAGGGTGTGGTTTGCCCCATTCATATGTTCAGTTACAATTTGTTGGATAACGCCTGTCTTGAAGTACCCACGCCCTAAGGATTGTTTACTCAACAAAGTTTCTTCCACCCAGGGGCGTAAAACTGTTCGGAACCAAGTTGTATAATCTTTATAGGGGCGGTGCTCTGTTTTAATTAGCCTTCCCAACCCTACTTTTTGTAGATGGAACCCCAGGATTTGGTTCGAGCGAAGCAGCACATCTCGTGCGCAGGTAATCATGGGGAAACCGTTTTCGGTGTTAGGTATCTTAGCTAAGTCGGGATAAGCGCGGATAAATGCATTTTTGTACAATTGCCGTTGGTAAAGGTAACCGGGCGGCACCGAGCGGGCAAAATCAACAAAATCATTATCGCAAAATGGGAGACGGACGATGGTGCGGTCCCGGACCATGTCAACCCCAGATAAGGTTAAGCGAGGGACGCGCTGCGTATAATCGAAATACAAACGCTGAATTGCCAGCATCGAAGAGCCAGAGCGAAGCATAGCACTATGATATGTATCCATCACATCCACATCCAAGCGTTGTTGAAAGGCATCGGTGAATAGGTTTTTTTGTTTGCTCGGATCGAATGTAATTACCCCCTGGTTTTGGTGAACACCCAAGTGGATATCACGTTCAATTTCTGGTGAATAGCTGCCCCAGAAGGGAGGTTGGAACGCGTAGCCTAACATAGCATCCCCCAAAAATCCTTTATAGATAATTTGAGCGTGTCGGGCTTCATCTTCCAAGGTAGCCAGTGCATGAAGGTTGATGGCATTGGCCATGCCATCCGTAATCCTCACAGCTTTTTCTGCCAAGTGCAAAAGCCAGTCGGGTTTTAGCTCATAAAAATAATGTTGTGAATTGAGCTTTTTGGCCAGCTCTTTCGCATAGCGAGCGTCATCGCAACCTGGAATTCCCCAGGTAAATGTATTCATGGGTTTAGCGTTGGCATCGTTTTGAAGCAGCGCCAGTAAAAATCTAGAATCGAGGCCGCCGCTAAGCATCACCCCGGCTGAATAATTCCCTGGTTGTTGTCGGACAACTGCCTGACGTAGATAATATATCAGTTGTTCGAGGTAGTAATCTTCGCTTTGGTTCTCGTAAGATTCGGGAAACCGGAGGGGCCAATATTGCCGAATATCAAGTTGGTTATCCTGATATGTTAATAAGGATCCTTGGGGGTAGAGGTGGACATCTTTCAATAATGTGTTGTTATTCAATAAATGATCGAAAGTAAGTACCTGGGAAATCGCATTGTAATTGACGGTACGAGGTAATTCGCGGTCAGCTATCAAAGCGCGTAAGCCAGACCCAATAACCAGGCCTCCATTCACCTGTGCGTAATAAAAAGGGTAAGTCCCTAGACGGTCATTGACCACTAATAATCTCTTCTTTATTTCATCCCAAATGATGATGATAAAAGTGCCATTCAGTTGTAGGGCAAAGTCTTCACCAAATTCTTCGTACAAGTGTAAGATGAATTCTGCATCGTTATTTAGCCCGAACCTATAGCCACGTTCGGTCAGATTTTGTTTCGAAGCGGCATAATCATAGATTTCACCTTCCATAAAAATACATAATGTTTTATTCTCATTCCAAATAGGTTGTGGTTCTGGGTTCGCAATACCTAGGCTCACCCTTCCAAAACCAAAGCCCTCGCCATGGTAAAAATCCACCTGAAACCGGTCTTCGGGCTCCAGGGCAGCAGCCATTTCGGTCAGGAGTTTCTGATTTTGGTCTGGGCTCAATTGTTTGACAAAACCTATCAATCCAGGCATAAAATATTCCTCGGAAAAACTTGGCTTGCTTGGGGAAAAAATTAAGAAATCAGAACCTCTTCGAACATGGGTTCAAATTCTGTATTCGTATATTTTGCGCGCAACTCATCAAAGTTTACGATAACCTCGCGAAGATCATCCTTGGTATTTTTTTTCGTAATGCCTTCTGCCGGTTTTGGCTTGACACCTAAAAATGAATATATTTGACTAAGAAATAAATTCTTATCTCGTAACAGGTCTTCGTAGTATAAAGAAAGCATTGGGAGCTGCAAGTTGCTGGCATATTGTTCGATCTCTGCATCTAACTGGAGCCGGGTTTGTAGAAGTTCATCGAACATATCTGGATCAACGGAGAAAGAAGACATTCGATTTTCTTCATTTAGGAGGTTCCAATAACCAGATTTCTCCCAGAGCCGTTGGGCGTTAATGGTAGAGACTACTGCTTTGATGCTGTTTTGGCGTTGCAGCAGGATTATCTTGCAATCAAGCTGCTTGACCAAATGCGTAAATCCATTGGGATCTGAAATATCGATATGCTTTGTTTTAAAGCCGCGGGCTTTATTTCGTCCAACAATTGGTGGGGTGAGAAATTTTTTGGTCCAGTCTAATTGAGTTTCCGCATCGGCTCCATTTTGTGTGAGAACTACCAGTTGCTCGCCGAGCGAAAGGATATCAGGATGAGAATTTAGCAAGGTTGTTAGATAAGTACTGCCAGCACGTTCTACAAACAAGATTACAAATTTGGTTACTTGATTCCGAAGGAATATTGAACGCTTGTCCGCCATATTTAACCTCTAAGTTGGGATTTTATCTCTGAATTACCAGAAAAGCACGATCGCATGAAAAGTGATAGCACGCCCAATTCAATAGCTGTTTCGGTTGTTGGCGAAATGCATACCACAGAGTAGTGCGTGTTTTAGGGAAATCTCCTTGAGCATAAGCTGTGAAAGCAATTTGCATCGCTATATTGGATAAATCATGTGACTTTCGTCGTTGCAATTCTGTGAGATTTTCCGGTAAATTTGTGTAAATATCTTCGAGAAATGGAAGTGGTTCGCTTATCTTTGAATAATTGGCCCACCCCATAATATTTTTTGCTAATAATTCTGCATTGTTTATCGATAACTCAGGATTCAGGCGCACAGCTTCACCCAGATATATTTTTGCTTGATCGTAATTTCTTGCAGAATAGGCTTGTGCAGCCCCCCTGAGATTGGCATAACTATAGGCTTCATCGCGCAGCGCCTGCCAGCTTAAGGGCAAATCTGGTTCCTGGAAAACTTTATCCAGCACTGCAAAAGTTGCAGTTGTCATTTGCCGCTCATCACGGGTCATCTGAGTGCTATGGAAACGATAATAGTAAACTGGTTTAGAAACCCAGCCCATATTGCAACCCAATTTGGCCAGTCGCAACCACATATCCCAGTCTTCATAAGAGCGCAATTTCTCATCGAAGAAGCCAGCTTTTTCTTGCCATTCACGGTGTAGTAAAACGCTGCCAACCGTTATCGGATTCCCCAGTAATAGTTGACCACCATCTTCTGGAAGTGGGGTATCAAAAATTTCCCCTAATTCAACACCATCATCCCCTATCAATATGTTTTGACCAGCAGCCATTCCAAGTCTTGGCTCACTATTTAGTTTTGTGGTCAGAATTTCGAGTTTCTCTGGCGTGAAGAGATCGTCCGAATCTAGATAGGCGATATACTTGCCGGTTGTATTCCGAATGCCTGTATTTCGAGCGCCGGCTAAACCACGATTCTCCTGGTAAATATATCGCACGCGTGGATCCGGGATACTTTCAGCGACTTGTTGGGTATCATCTGTAGAGCCGTCGTTGATGATGGCAATTTCAAAATCCGGGTAACTACCATTAAGAACGCTGTAAACCGCGTCTCTTAAATAATGAGCCTGATTATATGCTGGAATGATCACACTAACAGTTGGCATACGCTAGCCTCAGGAATCTATATTGCCGTCCCAGCCGGCTAAAATGGACATCAATACCCACATCGCTTTTGACATTCTGAGTGATCCTTGAGCATTCAGATGCCCACCAATGGGTTCGTCTGTATAGGCATCACAAAGAGCTTCAATATCGTTAGGATTCTCATTTTGATCTACGCCGGTACAGGGAGTGCCGTCCGGCAGGTGAGATTCGATATCGGCAATATCAAAAAGAATTTTCCCATTTGTGATGGCATAGGTGCGGAGTTGTTGGTTGAACTCCTCATGGTGCGGTGCGCTCCATCGGGCAAGCGCCATGGTCCACCAGATGAACTCTGTTTCTGGCAATTGATCTTCAAGGGCTTCTAAGTCCGCAATACTTGGGAAATTACTGCTCGGATCATCCGTCAAGAAATAATAATTGTTTATACTGCGGTCTTCTACATATCCATGATTGAAACTGGCATAAGCATAGTTTTCCCCAGGATCCAAATTTTCCATGCGGTTGATGAAATAATTCACCTTGTTGTACCAACCAGGATTAGCATTCGGTTGAGAGTGTAACTCGAAAATCCAATTAGTAGAATTGTATTTTTCGTTAAAAATGATTTCTTCTGTTTCCAAACCTTTGTCGCACCAGGGTGGACGTTTGCCAATTTGAGACATACTTGGGGCGTAGGGCCTCTCTGGAAACTCATTGGCCAAACAATCTAACCCCATGCGGATATTCGCACCCACGGAAGCGTGGCGATGAAATAAATGTAATTCGCTTGCAGCCTGAAGGTATTCATCCGGAATGTGCTCAAATAATTCCACAGCATTATGATCGATGATGATCCCTTTTTGATGAACGGATGATGGCGTTTCGGTTATAGTTGGAATGGAAGTATGTGTAGCCAATTGAAAGGGGGTATGTGTCGGAAGAATAGTGGTAGGAGTTGGTTCTGAAAGCGGCTCCGAAGTCGGTGCTGGGGTCAATGTGCGGGTTGATTCGAGCACTGGCGTATGCGTTGGGCTTTGGATTATTAGCAAATCAACAGTAGGCGTATTAGAAGCACAGGCCTGCAAAAGTACACCAAAAATAATTATCAATATTTCAATTCGTCTACATTTGAATTTGTTCAAGCTGGAATCCTTACTCATGTATTTATATTTCATTTTCGGAAAAAGAGACCGTACTTAAGAATAACGTAGCAAGCACGAATTCCGTCTTTCCATCCGATTTTTTTCCCTTCTTCGTAAGTCCGCCCATGGTACGAGATTCCAACTTCGTATATAACATTGTTTTGTTTCGCAATTTTTGCCGTGAACTCTGGCTCGAAGCCGAATTGATCTTCTTTCAGTTCTATAGTACTAAGCACACTTCTTTTTAAAGACCTTGTAGCATACTTCCATATCCGTTAAATTTAGGTTGGTGAAAATATTAGAGAGCAAAGTGAGGCCCCTATTCCCCAAGGAGTGCCAGAAATATAGAACTCTGTGAGATTCACTTCCGATAAACCTGGATCCATAAACGACATCTGCTTTGCCAGAAAGAATGGGCTCGAGGAGTTTCGTATACTCGTTAGGGTCGTACTCCAAATCGGCATCCTGAATGATGATGATATCTCCCTTGGCGTTGGCAAACCCGGTGCGTAAGGCGGCCCCTTTCCCTTGATTAGTTTGATGGAACGCTATATTTATTTCTTCCCTGCCGTTTAGGGTCGCGAGATACTCTCTTGTCCCATCTACTGAGCAATCATCAACGATGACTAGCTCTTTTTCAATTGGCAACTCGACTTCCAAAACCTGATCGATAATTTTGTCGATGGTTTGAATCTCGTTGTAACAGGGTATCACGACTGAAAGTTTCTGGTATGTTTCTGTAGGTTGATAACTTTTCAATTTGTGCCTCCTTTGCAATTGGATCTATTTTTGAATTTCTGATCCGTAAATAGTGCCAATCGTTGTCTCGGAGATGACTTTTAGGGATAAGGTATCTTCTATTTCGCCCTTCATTTCTAAGGGGTCTCGGGAAAATAAATCGAAAAATACGATAACCCCACCATTTTTATTTATTTCGGCGCCAATATTGGCCATATCAACTGCAAAATTATCATTCACTCGTTGATTCATGGATAGGAATTTTTTCGGGAGGGATAATGCCGGTCTTCCGGTTAGCGCATACACGGCGTAGGGCGCATTGGAATGAATTGTTACTGTGGCAGGTAGTTCATTAATTTGATCAACAAGTTCCGAATTTCTCCACTGTAAACTTGAGAAGCCTAACCCCTGATCGTAGCTCCTGATGGATAAATTCATCCCCATGAAGAGATACGTGGTTGAGAAAAATAACACGACCAAAACTATTGGGATTTTGATGGCGGGTTTATGATGGGTTAACAGAAATAGTTGATGGGTGAAGTAAGCTAATAAAATGATTAGCGCGGTGAAAATTGGCGATAAAATTCGGTCATCCAGTGGGGTATTGGCATCCAGGAAAGAAATTGAAAAAAGTAAAAATCCACTGTAAGTGAGAACAAAAATTAGGATGAGTTTTATAAAAGGGTGGGTTTTCTGATCTCTTTTATCTAGGGAGTCCACTTGGTTTAAATTCAAGTTTCTTTGTTGTAAGTACACAATCACAAGTATCCCCATGAATATGCTCACCAAAATAAGAACTTTGAGAAGACCAGGTGCGGCGGCAGGCACTAAAAACCAGGTTGATACAGTTTGCAATGCTTGAAAGAAATGATTTCTGGTGATTGGGTGAAAAGCAAACTCTCTACTCGCTATCGAATTGGTGGTAACTGTGTTTCGAACCAGCCACAAAAAAAGAGGCAAGAAACTGATTGCACCAAAAATGATGGTATCCTTGATTTTTTTTAGGAAATTCCCGTTTAGCAGTAGCAAGATCCCGAGACAACCGGTAGCGATAACCGTAACACCTACAAATCTGGTTAGGGCTGCTAACCCAATTGCGACAGATGTCCCTAGGAGATAAACTAATTTGGATGTTTCCAGGTAGGCTGCCAAAATGACCAGTCCGCCAAAGGAAAGTAATATGAACAAAGGTTCCGTCCAGGCGTAAGTGTGAATGCCTAGCATAACGACGGATGATAAGATCAGCAATGCTCCAACTAACGGTATCCAGTTTGCTTTGTTCGTAATTTGCCGAATGCTAAATCCGACCAAAGAGATCAATAGTCCGAATAGAATGGCATTCAACCACCTAGCCCCATCTAAAGGGTCGATTCCCAAAGTTTCTGGGAGGGCGAGAGCCATCGGATAGAGTGGCGGGTATTGGGTTAACGGCGAATCGATAAACCGCCCAAAAGGTACGCTCAACCCTTTGCCATCCAGTAAATTGCGAGCGGCTCCGATGTATACAACAAAATCCGGGGAGGTGCCAATTCCCCATCTTGTCATTGCCAGCAAAGCAATAAATCCAATTAGGGATAATGTAATTATGATTGCTATCGAACGTTTACTGGTCACGAGTTTAGGGACTTCCCAGCTATGATCCACAATCCCCGGTTTTTCAACCAACTGAAATCATACTTTACTGCACCCCAAGCATAGCGCCGAACGTTTTTTCGATTTCCTGTTTCCTGTGCCAAAAATGCTTGGTCCGCGTAAAATTGTGCGATCGTTTTTTTGACTGAGGGTTGAGTAAAGAGGGTAGGGAGATTGCCAAAAACCCAGATTATGAAATTAATGGCTTGATCAGCGTCGTCTCGTAAAGAAGCTAAATCTTGTGCGCGAGCCAAGGCCCACTCAGCCCATGATGTTGACGGGATAATATGATGCTGGTTTTGGATTTCTAGTGCGCGATGCATGAATTCACGCGGACCAGATTTTTGCCCAGCACTATAAAAAAGGAATGCGGCCCAACGCGCATCCCCAAATAGCCGCAGAGGTTCAGGAGGAAAAGCCTCAGATAAATCGTCAGGCATCGGTCCTTCGGCTTGTCCTGATAGCCGTTGATCAGCCAGGTGTCGTGCCAATCGACGGTAGGACAACTGTAAACCACGGCTCTTTCGTGTCATGGATTCTGAAAGGAATCGTAATCGGTATAGAATCTCATCAATATTGGCTATCTGGCTGTGCTCCGACAATCGCAGCCACAAGTCGTAATCTTGGGTAACCCGGAAATATTCGTTGTATCCACCCACTTTTTCCAGGATGTCACGCCGCATCATGACTGATCCATGACAGAATATATTCCCGCGTTCAAGTGATTTTCTTAATTGATCATCTGCGGTCGGGGGCCGAGAAATATCCAAAATCTGGCCATGTTGATCGATTACGTAATAGCTCGTACCCAATAATCCGATTTCTGGACTTGCCAACAAAAAATCACTTTGCCGCCGAAAACGTTCCGGGTGTGAAATATCATCTGCATCTTGCCGGGCAATAAACTTGCCCTGGGCAACCGTCAGCGCTTTATTTAAAGACCGGGTTAAGCCCAAATTTTTTGAGTTGGTAATCTTTATCAGGTTTTCTTGCGTGTAGCCGCCGAGAATCTGAGGGGTGTTATCTGTCGATGCATCATCAATGAGAATTATTTCGAAGTCCGTGAATGTTTGGTTGATGATACTATCGAGAGCTTCTTTAATAAATCTCTCCCCGTTGTAGACGCTCATCAGTACAGATATGGATGGGGTGGGGTTTTCACTCACGAATTTCCCTCCTCACTATCCGTCTTTTGATTTTACCGCCAATTGAGCGCACACGTGCGTAGATTTTTTGCATCTTCTCTCGGATAAATCGCGCGACCGTGAGTAATCTTTCTTGAAGCTTTGTTTGCCAACCCAACATGTGGTTTGCTCGCTCCCAGGGCTGGTGCCATCCCATCGATAAGCTGTCGTTGAATTGCCAATCCCACTGGAGAAGCGGTTCATCGGTCAGAATTTCACTCATAAGCGCTAAAGTATGCACTCTAAACCAGGTTGGGAATAGGTTGGATTGGTTTGGTGGTGAGCTGGTTTTTTGTATTCCCATGTGTACAAAAGGCCGATCTAAGCTGTAGACAAAACCTCCATCGGGCATTTGTCGTTGGAGAATATGCGCCACTGCTTTGCGTAATGCGATGCGAATATGCGGATGTTTGTAGCCGGTAATTTTGTAGACATTTACCAAAATATCTATCGCATCTGTATCTTCACAAGCGCCGCCTCCACCATCGAGATTGAAGCCGCCATCCATATGTTGAAGCGATAAGGCAACATCCACTAATCGATCTGGGTATTGCACTGGGCGGCCTTCGTAGTAGTAAACCAGTAATTGGTGGTAGCCGCCATAAAGAGCGGCCGCATTGGAACAGTATCCATTGGATCCCCACAGCCCGGTGGCGGGATCGATTTCTTGCTCCAACCAAGCGAAATATAAATCCAATGCAGGTTGCGCCTGTTTGAAGCCTTCGAAATCCCGCAGATAGACCAGCAATTGGCCAACAAATAATAGATTGTTGCCCTCTAGCCAGGCATCTTGCCAATTGCGGTTTTCAAGCCAATCTTGAAGATAGTCTAAGTTTAAATATGCGTGTGCAAAGGTAAGGGGATAGTTGGGTTGCGCTCCCAGGAGGTTTAATGCTGGGATGATATGGATCGCTAAATGGTGGGCAATATGCTCGTAGGAATGTTTCCGGCTTTTCAATTCATCGGGTACTAGTTCTGGCCCGATAAATAACCCGGTTTCTGCATTTTGCCAGGAATTTAAATAGTCAGCCCACAGTTTTTTGTCATCCGGTGTGAAGTGGTCCAGACGGCCGATATAGTGGTAGAGCATGCAGGCAAAAGCAGAGGCGTAGAGCGTCTCGGATCCCCCAGGAGTAGAAGCGAACTTCCATTGTTCAAAATCCAATCTGCATTGGTCTATAAAGTTTGATACACGCGAGATCAAAGTCTCGGTCGCTTTATTTTTTTGTGGCATTTGTGTTGAGATGAGAAAGTTGGTGGTCAGTGAAAAGTAAGTGCTGCCCAAGTCATTTGTCAACCTGAGACGCTGTCGAAGGGTCTAGCGCAGCGTCACTATCCAAGAGTATTTGTGCTGGGCTGGATGTTTCACTGCGTTCAGCCTGACCTCATTACTTACTTGGTTATCACTACCACACAGTTTACAGATAACCCAATGCTTTTAAGTGACGTTCAACATCGGCCTGTTCGGAATTGGTCAGGTTTTCAAGTTCTGCTGCCGGTGTTTGAGTTATCAAGTTTACTAGTTGAGTTTTCAAACGAGCAACAATTTCGGGATATTGGTCAGCAACATTTTGCTGTTCGTCAGGATCACTTTCTAGATCGAATAATGCGAATACCCGGACATTATCCAATTCGCCCTTGGCAAGAGGCGTTAGCTCAGGTCTTCTACGCTGAATTGGTTGCTCAGGAGCGGGCTCATTTTTGCTAAGCAAACGCTTCAACCATCGTAAGCCCCGCGAGATTAACTGGAAAGGAAAGTACAAGATAGGATTGATTTGTGATTTGTTTGTTTGAATTGTATCGACCGCCGATTTGATCCCGGCTTTTAGCACTTGCAAGGTGTCTGCTGGCGGACGATTTTTATTTTCGGATTGTGGTTCAGGCTGATCGGTGACGATTAGTTTCCATCTTGGGGTCCGCATCCCTACCCAATGGCGAGGAATATTTTCCATATAGGCTGGGTTTGCGAGATTGAGCTTTGTATCTTCTTCAAAGTCACGACAATAAGCCAATAGGCTCACACCTTCCACGCTTTCGGGGATTGAAGCCCCAGCAATATCCAATAACGTGGGCATTATATCGATACTGCTTACCTGAGACTCTAACCAGGTTGAAGGCGGGATGAATCCCGGCGCTCTAATCATTAGCGCAATTTTCATCACATTATCAAATAGATTCTGATTGTGCCCTCCCCAAACATAGGGAGGGTCGTTGGCCGGGAGATCATCTCCATGATCGGATAAAACTACAAATACCGAATCATCCCAGATACCCTCATCTTGGAGGTATTCAACGACTTTACCGATACATTCTTTATCCGCCCAACTGATTTTTCCATCGAAATATTGTCCGAGGGGTGAAAATTTCTGCTGATATTCTTCTGGTAACGAGAGCGATTCGATAGGTTCCCAGTGGGTGCCCATATAGTGAAGCCAAATAAAATAGGGCTGCGATTGTGCCGACATCCACTGTTTGGCCTTTGCCCACATCGTGCCCCAATTTCGATAGAATTGATGCTCACCTGCAGCCGATGAGTGTAAAAAATCGTCTGGGTTGAGATCAAAAAGGTTGAAACCTCTGTCAAACCCTCTCTGCGGGCCGACTAAGGTGTGTGCGGGGTAGGCCCCTGTCGCGTATCCGGCCTGTTGGAGTCCCTCGGCTAGCGTACCAATCTCTGGTGAAAGAACTGTGTAATATGTGCGAATTCCGTGGCGATATGGGTTGCAACCAGTAAAAATAGAGGCATGGGAAACCCAGGTGTTCGGTGCCTGCGCGATGGTATTTTCACATACCACACCTTCGCGGGCTATCTGATCCATGAAGGGTGTTTCCACGCCTTTGTAGCCATAGGCACCCAAGTGATCCGGACGAACACAATCCAGAGTTATCATTACAATTGCCTTGGGTTTCTTCATTGACTGTTCTCCTTCGTGAGATTGGACATTGTTTGTTGGCTTTGCCAGGAGTGAGGTAGATGCACCATGCCGTTTACGATATGACCACCACCAATTTTCAATTGGGCAATTCTTACCACGCGATCGTAAAATGCAAACCCATCCGCGTGAAAGAGAGTAGCCGTTAAAGAATAGACATTTGGTAGCAAATTGAATTCTGGAATAGTAATGTCAATAAAGCCATCATTCATCAGTTTGCCAATTTTAATATCATCCGCATCCGTGCGGAACCCGGTAACTTGGGTGCCTCCTTGTCCATGCACCGCGATATTAATGACAGGATCTTGTATGGGTTTATTGGCATGATAATGGATACGTAAACGCACAAACTCGCCAACGCTGAACTCGCCTTGTTCATTTCCTGAAGAGTTTAACACTTCAAAGTGTGAAATTTTTACTTCTCCAGTACCGGCGCGAGATGGTTCTGCTCCTTGTTGCTGGGCTAAAGAAGTGCGATAGATATCGATGGCCTGTTCTGTATCCCCATCGAAGAGAACAATGCCCTTCTCAAAAACGACGGTCCGAGAACAGATATAACTGATGGAGTGTAGATTGTGTGAAACCAGAATAATCGCTAACTCCATTTTCCATTAACTCCCGGATGCGGTTGCGACATTTGGCCTGGAACGTCAGGTCGCCAACAGCAAGGACTTCATCAACCAGGAGAATATCTGGGTTCATATGTGCGGCGACCGAAAAGCCAAGGCGTACCCGCATCCCAGAGCTATAACTTTGAACTGGAGTATCAATAAATTCGCTAATTCCAGAAAAATCTACAATCTCATCGAAGCGCTTATCAACCTCAACTTTAGGGATTCCCAGTACAGATGCATTTATGTATACATTCTCCCGCCCAGTTAGGACGGGGTTGAATCCTGCTCCAAGCGCAATCAGGGCTTGCATCCGGCCGCTTACTGTGATGCGTCCGGCATCGGGTTTTATTAAGCCATTCAGCATTCGTAAAAGAGTGGTTTTCCCAGCGCCATTATGACCAATTAATCCAAGGGTTTCCCCCCGTTTCAACTCCAGAGAGATATCCTTGATCGCCCAAAACTCATCTGCTCGTAAATCGCGGTGCCCGTCGAAACGGCCAAACAATTCAGTAGACATATCAACCATGCCGTACCAGAGAGAACGTTTTAGTGTGCGACAAAACTTTTTACTTACATTTTCAACGGTAACTACAATATCAGACATTTAAGCGCTGATCCTCTCGATAATGATCGGCATAGAAATGCGGTAAATGAGCCAACTCAAAAATAAACCAATAATAGTGAAAATGCTTACGAATATAAATACATTGAGGTTATCTATTGTCCCCTTGGTTATCAAGTCCCTCGCAGCGATTAGTAACGGGCTTATAGGATTCAGCGTTGCAAGCAGGGAATCTGGAAATGTTTCGGGCGGTGCGTATACTACCGGCGTCACAAAAAATAATAGTTGGGTTGCCACTGCCAAAGCAACTGAGATATCAAGATACAGCATCCCCATGGGCGAAAGGAGTAACCCAATGCCCATACCTAGTAAAATGAGCATTAGAATGGCAATTGGCGCGAGGAGAAGCCCCCATGTTAAGGGAATTCGAAATACGAGAAGCACCGCTAAAACAACGATTAACTTGATTGCCAGGTTGAATAGTACTGTATAAAATCCCGCCAAGATGAGCGCTTCCCGTGGAAAATTTATTTTTCCGAGCATGGGGATGGCACTTTTCAGCGCTTTCAGCGGTGCATTTAGGCTTTCCGTAAAAACTTGCCAAAGAATGGTTCCGACAAGTACAAAGACCGGGTATGGAATATCCGTTTCTCCTAAGTCGATAAAATTTCTCGATTGGAGAACAATAAAAATCATTCCAGTTATGATAGGAGGAATAAAAGCCCAAAAAATACCTAAGATACTTTGACGATATTGGGCTGATATATCACGCACGAAAAGACTGCGGGCCAACTCTCTGGATGCCCGCAGATCATTCCACATAGCCTGTAATAATTGAATTGGGTGCCGAATTTGGGATTCGGTTGTATAGACAACCGTCGGTAAATCGCTGGAATTATCCATAGGCGCGTTATTATACACTACGACTTTTCCTCCAAAATATGATGAGAATTGCTATAAAAATAAGAAGAATCGAGGGGATCACACCTAGAAGTACAGTCATACCAGGGGAGAATTCTGGTCCCTTATTTGTGGTTACATTTGGCAAGAAAGCAATTTCCCCTTGATTAGTTGTTGATAAATATGATGTGGTCGGTGATGGTGTTGGTAATGGTGTTGGCTCAGTTTCATCAGGAATAGGCGTGGGCCAAGGTTGAGATTCTATTTTGGGTACACCTAAAAGCTCTCCAGTTAATACGGAAACTTCGAAAGTTGAGAAGGAAAACCAGCTAGCCACGACTTGGTTACCATTAATTATAGCAACTGTTGGGTTTACCATTGGATTAGGGCTGCCAGCCAAAGAAGGCCTTTGCCAACGAGTTTCTCCTTCCCAAATACTATGCCAGAGACCTAGATCGCCGACCAAATTCTCCGGATTTCCCTCTCGAATACGTTGAGCAACAAAGACGTGCAGCTTTCCTGCTCCATCGTAAGCAAATTCTGCGTATCCGTTTTCGCCAATTAATCCTGGAAAAGTATCAATTGGTTCGCTCCAAGTTTGTCCGCCATCATTGGAGTACATTGCATGCCGGTAAGCTCGAAAGCCGCCTTCCCACATGACAACTAGTTGATTATTTCCAAGTGAGACTATGTTGGCCCAATCTCGTTCGTATTCGCCCGCTTTTGTTTTTGCAATGAAAATTGGTTTTTCCCATGTGGCACCGCTGTCTAAAGAGCGGGAAAAATATATTTTTTGCCCATTGCCTGTCTCATCCCATTCAGACCAGGTCGCAAAAACCTTATTGGGTTCAACGGCAATAATTCGCGTATGACTAGCACCGCTACTTTGATCAGATATCGTGTAAAAATCAATGGGTTCTGACCATGTTTTACCCCCATCTATTGAACGTGTATAGGACGCTGCCCGTTGCTCTGGAGGTGTAAAACCTTGCCGGACCCTTGCAAAGATTGCGTGAAATGTATTGGGTGGTTCATAAGCAAGTGCGATCGAAGAATTAGTCCCCGTTAGATCGCTAGCCAATTCAATTGGATTGCTCCAGGTCATTGCAGAGCCAGTTTGGCTGGCGTGAACACTGCTATAAAATAGCGAGTAATTTGGATAGCGCGGCGAACCCATCCAAATGAGGTGAACCATTCCTTCTTCGTCGATAACAGCTTGGGGGTAACTTATTGAGTCGGTGATGGCATTTTCGGGAGAAATAAAGATGTCAACCGGTTTTGACCAATTTCTTCCGTCCCAGGAGGCGTACATCAGGGTATCGCTCTCTCCGATTTCACGCCTGACTCTTTGAGTATAAAATAAGTGGGCCACACCAGCCGGGTCAGCTAATAAAAAAGGTTGGCTGGATGGTTTATCACCAGAACCGGAGATATTAGGGAGAATCCCATTTTTCTCCACTTTCTTGTGCAGTTGCTGCAGAATTGAATGCAAAGACACTCATAACACTTGCTATGATGGATAAGATTAGGAGGAGAGATTTTTTCATAATAATTTTAAATTGGTTACTTGCTCATACCATGCTGCTAACCCCAGAGATAAGCTAATAATCATAAAGATAAGAAAAAATAAGAGTTGGAAAAGCGGGGAAATTCTGGCCTGGGTGGTATTCTCAGGAAAATTTCCAGTCTTTGCAAAATTGCAAGGTGACCAAAGTGAGTACCCTAGTACTATTCCATTCCGTTGCAAAATCGTTACGATAACGTGTGAATTTCTGAGAAATCTCTATTGCCTTAGGGAATTGTTAGTGGATTAGATTTATTTGAATAAATACCCTAGCGGTTTTTATTCTGAAATTAGCAGAGTAATTGTATCGTTTTGGATCAGATTAATTCTGGTAGTTTTGGATAATTGCTAGAAAATAATTAAAAAAGGAGTTATTTATGAAAGCTTTTTATAAAACTTCAAAAAAATTTATACTTGTTTTGAGTGTTTCAGTGTTTCTAAGTGTTGGTGTTGCTTTCGCCCAGACGACTGATAATGCAGTTTATTTACCACTTGTTTCCGGGGGATTACTGCCTCCGACTTCAACCCCCACACCAACTTCTACACCTTCGCCAACGTATGGCCCGACTCCAACTGACTTACCTGCAGTAGCAAATATCATCGACCATCGTTCAATAGATGATTTCGAACAAATTCCAGCTAATTATATACAAGCGGCAATTCAAATTTCTTCACTTTTTCGACATGCTTCGGTGGGCGATAATATCAATGATGGCTTGAATTGTCTGGGTGCGGATAGTGCTTCACGACCCTTCTCTTGTGATCGAGGCCTTGCTCCAGAAGAAATTTTCTATGATGACATGTATGATCGGTCTAATTGGGACTTTGAATTTCACGCGCCCCCGCCGGGCATAAACCCAGCATGGTGGGATAAAGTATCGAAGTTTGTTGACCGGATCAATGGGTTGGCACCTAACTCATATGATGTTGTCGCCTTCAAGTTTGGCTATGTTGATGGTGTTGAAACCGGGAATATTCACACTAAGTTTTTTAATAACGATCCAAATGATAATTTTACGAGCGTGGAAGACCTGGAAGCATTAGAGTTGGCTCATCCTGATAAGACAATAGTTTATTGGACAATGGGGCTAGCTCGGATTATTGGTACAGATGTATCTGAAAGCTTTAATCAGCAAATGAGGGAATACGCCATAGATAATGACAAGATCTTGTTGGATATGGCGGATATTTTATCCCACGATCCTAATGGCATACCATGTTTTTACAATGGTAATCAGGCCTTGTGTGCAGATTATACTCAAGAGCTAGAGGGTGGTCATCTCAATGCTCGTGGCATGCAACGTATGGCAAAAGCATACTGGGTGTTGATGGCCAAGCTGGCTGGTTGGAGTGGTGTTCCTTAGGAATATCTAAAAAAAGCTCTATTGCTTATGAAGATAAATAACACTCTAGATAATTTTATGAGGTAACTAAAATGAATAAATGGCTAATATTTTCAAAGAGAACGATACCAATAATTATTGTGTTGATGTTTGTTTCTGTTGGTGTCGCATTTTCTCAAACTAATGACGATTCTACGATTTATTTGCCACATATTTTAAATGGCGATGAATTTTATATCCCGAGCGGAGATGGTGATTGGTCAATGGTGGCTGGTAATCCCGAAAGAACTTCTTGGTCGCCAGAGGAGGTTACTGGTCGCCTAGAAATTGAATGGTACAAGCCGATTGAAGCCTACATCCCACAAAATTCTCAAATTATTGCGAGCAATGGTTTACTCTATATTTCAACATCCAAAGGCCTTTATGCGCTCAATGCGATAACTGGTGGACTTGTCTGGCGTTATGACACTGAATTGCCTCTGGGAAACTCACCAACAGTAGTTGACGATGTGCTATATGTTGGTGGGTATGATCGCAAACTTCACGCATTAAATGCGATAACAGGTGCTCATCTGTGGTCGTTTAATAATGCTAAGGCTGGTTATGATACGAACCCCTTAGTTGTCGAAGGTAGAGTGTTTGCTGGAAATCGTGATGGGTATATGTATGCAATCGGTGCTCACGGTACACCTAATCAAGGACAACAGTTGTGGAAATTCAAAACTGACGGAGCGATTTACCTTTCATCAGCCTATAAAAATGGTGTGGTTTATTTTGCATCGAATGATAACTACGCTTATGCTTTGAATGCCGCATCCGGTGCACTGGTTTGGAAATCGGATAAATTGCCAGGGATGCAGTATCAATCATATTGGCCTGTAATTTATCGAGATAACGTTTTTTTTGTAACCGCTTATGGGTATCGGCAAGGTTTAGCCCCCGGGACGAAAAGCGTTCTTAATGATGAGGGTCAGCCTTATGGATCATACGGTCTTATGCGACGCTATGATTTATGGCCAGAGCAGATCGAAGGCACTACGCTGGGACCTGAAGTTCCCTCTCAACCCTGGACAAATGGTTATCCCTTAATCGATGCAAATCGAATGACACAGTACCTGGAGGATAATCCAACACCAGATGCCCATAAACATAAGCCATGGCGGCGAACCTTCGTTGTTCTGAATTTAGATGATGGTCGAGAATTTACTTTCGATTCAGATCATGATGGTTATCCAGAATACTTCCCGGCTGGATGGTGGGGGACTGGTTCTGGTAATCGTTATCCACCCATTGTAGGCCCTGATAATATTCTCTATTTTGGCAATACATATTTATGTTGTTCTGATGCTAAAGGGCGAGTAATGGGCTGGCAGCCAGAGACCCCGTCTCTACTCAGCGTTACGGGCGGTTTTGCTGCCTTAGCTGAACCCCAGGCACTCTCGATTGGTGGCAACATAATATATCGAAACCTATGCTGCGATCGAGTTGGTGATTGGTTTAGTATTGCTGATCCTCGGAATCTGGGTGAGTTTTGGTCGTATGATCTCCACATTCTGGCCCCTAATTACGATCCAATGTGGGGAAATATTCCGAGTTGGCCCAGATTACAAGGCTGGTACAACGGAAATGAGAGTAGCGTTAATGCCGCTTACCACAACCATGGGGATCAAAACCCCCTGATCCCTTACAATGGGAAGATGTATGTCCATCGCAGCAATACGATTTTTGCTTTTGGTCCTGGTGGTGAAGCTGACAGATTACCAATGCTAACTGCTAATCCTGCACAAGATTCAGTTCAACCGCCAACCAGAAGTGAGTTAGTGAGTAAGTTAGAGAGCGAAATTCAGAAAATTGTGGATGCCGGCCATTTACGGCCAGGGTATTACAATGTTTCCCAATTTCAAGGGGATGGCTTGAAAGACTATTTTTCTAATCCTGGTGACACCCTTTACACGCTTTCTTGGGCTTATCCCCACTTATCACCACAACTTCAAGGTCAGGTAAGAACCTATCTTCAACAGGAATATAATGAATACTTTGACCCAAATATGTATATCCACATTGGTTGGGCCGATGGTGCTGCTCGTGAAGCGATGGAATACCCTCCAGATGTTGCTGTAGATTTAGCAAATCATTTACCCACTTTCCAGGGGCCAGGATTCCTCAATATGTTTTATCTACAACACAATTTCTACGCCATGTGGAAATATGCAGAGATCTTCCCGGCTGATGCAGTTTCGATATACAATTTGGCCAAGACAAAGCTTCAAGTTCCCATGACCGATCCACCGATTGTAGATTATTTCGATCAATATCCTTATGAACTGAACGCTTGGATTTCAGGATATATAGGGTTCCTCGAACTTCAAGAGTTGGCTGGCATGGACGGTACTGATAACCAATTGAGAGCAAATGTTGCAAATGAGCTAAACAGGTTGCTGCAACTTCGGGTGAATACTTTTTCAAAAGATTCTTATTGGACTGATGAGCGTTACCATAAGAAGCATTTAGATATTGCCCGAAATTTCATCTTCTTGACCCCTGAGTTGGGGGCTTATATGAGACAAAATATCTTATCTGATGTTCAAGTTGCGGTTACCGAATATGAAGCTGTTGCACCGTACTGGTTTGTATCACGTTATGAAGCGGCATTAGGAGAGGGCGTTATGTCGAATTTGTATAATTACAACGCCCTATTTCTTGCCAAGGCTTTTATCTTGGGAGAAAGTCGTGACGAGTTGACCAAGAATCTAGATGTGCCAGCTTTCGAAAGAGGAGACTTACTTTATATACAAAATCTGATTGTTGCTATTGAAGCCCCAGATTAATAAACTCTGTAGTGTTTGTGCGTGGCTTTCGCTGTTCCAAATAATTGTGACGCAGCGAAGGCCACTGCCGAACTAATTTATCGATTCTTGAAAAATCGTATCCCAAATATTAATCCGAATATTAGGGCAACCAAGATACCAGCAAGGACAATCCCAATTATTAATCCCCCAAAGCTGCTGGTAACGATATTGTTCCCATTTTTCTGACTTGTGAGATCTGTGGTCGATTGAGAAGGAATTGGGGTTGGCTGTATAATTTCTTGGGTTGTCGGTGTTAAATTAGGCTCAATTGTAAGGTCAGGTGTTTGGGTTGGGATGGGTGTGGGGACTTGCTGTTCGATAGTGATGAGACGAGTTGTAAATAAAATAAATTGGCTGAGTTCATCACTCTCTTCGTTCAGTGCTAACTCAGTATAAATCGCGACAAGTCTTCCCAAATTGTTTATCGCTGTATCTAAACTGTTCGGAGCAATCTCAGTACCAATTTGATTTAGTACTTCCTCGGTTTCCCAGGCCCCATTTACCCATTTTAAATGTTGTAAAGTTGGTGGTGTTGATCCTTTTGTTGATATTATGGTTAAGTGTAGGCTGTTGTTTACATCTCCTATGAGACTAAATGCTTCTACGGTTTCATCGAATCCCGTTAAGATTGTTTCGTTGCTCCAAGTGATACCACCATCAAGAGAGTATTGGTGCACTAGGGAGTTCTGATTGGATTGATCAATTATCCAAGCTCGATGGATCATCTTATCATCCAATCCAATAATATCGGATTGTAATACCTGCTCTTGGGTCACAATTTCTGGCTCAGACCAGGTTATTCCATTGTCTGTTGACCTTGCATAATACAGATCAGAAACAGTATTACTGCCTTGAAGTGTGGCCCGCTCCCATAAAAGGTGATAATTCCCATTGCCTCCAAACGTGATTTTTGGTTTATCAACAATTTCCCATTGAGTAGCGACGCCATCGAATACTTGGATTGACTCACTCCAACTATCTCCACCATCTGTTGATTTTGTCAAGTATATTCCGCGATCATCATTTATCGGGACGGCATAAGCCAATGAGATTGAACCATTATTATCAGAAACAATATCCGGCGATTGCCCCGTTACGTGTACAGACAAGATTTCGCGAGGAAGTTCTCCCATTCTGTAGGGCTGCTTGCTTTATCAGATGCAGCCCAGCTAATTTGTAATTCCCCCGATGGCCCTCCGGACCAAATTACATAAAGTCGATCTTGTGAAATCTATACCCGTTAAAGGTTTTTCATCTATCATTGATGTGGATTTACTAATCAAAGTGGGTGTGTTCCACCCAGTTCCACTCCAAAATGAATAATATAAACCAGCGTTTTGGTTTGAAGCGTCATTGAGCTGATTCCAAATAACATGACTTGTCCCTTTACCATCAACAAAGACCTTACCATACAACGAACTTGCCCCCTCATCAAAAAGCCGTGATGGTTCAGACCAGGCGGATGGCAATGGAAACCAGTCAGTTAAATCTCCAATCGGCCTGGTTACCAACCAGATATCTCCAAATGGATTGGCATCACACCCAATGATGGTTAAGTGATCTTCCTCGGTGCGAACAGCTTGCCGGCAACTAAAAATTACATCATTTAATGTATCAGGGTCTGTGAAGCTGAATAAGGGCGGTTGTGGTTGTGGATTACTCCATTGCGATCCATCCCAGGCAAGTAAATAAACGCGTTCATCAATGGTAGTAAACAATAAAGTTAGATCATCATATCCTGGAATGAACTGATTGTTTTGCGGACATCCGAAAATATCCTTGATCATCTGATCGCTCTCACCCCACGTTTCGCCGCCGTCGGGAGACCAATTGAAATGTTGTGTACACAATAGATCGGGTTGTCCCACTTGCCAAATTACCACCACATTATCGCCATCGGCGTTCACCATAAGGTTGTGTGGAATGGAAGCACCGGCTCTAACTTCAGGAACAACAATTTCTTTGACCGCATTCCATGAGTCACCACCGTCGGCAGATTTAATAAACAAAAGTCGCTGACGAGGACGATTATCCCAGGCAATAAAAACATTATTTACATCACCCTCACTTGAAGTAGTTACATCTATACTTGCATCTTTGGTTGTCAAAGAGCGCATATACGGGGAATTGTATAAGACCTCAGGAACGCTCCAAACATTTCCATCCGAGCGTATATAATATGTGCCAGGTGCAAGCCCATCAGTTTCGAAAGGTGCAATAAAACCAACATGGATTTCCCCTTGGGCATCGACAGCTCCTTTAACTGCTGCTACCAACTCGGCTAGAATTCTTGGTGCTGTCCAACTATCGGCATTAGTAATAGAAGCAGCACTCACCTGGCTATAAAGGAGTTCTCCCACCAAATCATTGGCTTCAAGATTTATCCAGAATGCATGTATCTGACCCCTAGGATCAACAATCAACTGAGGTTGCATTGCAATAAAGGGGAGATTCACAGCTTCTGGTGGACTCCATTCTTCACCATCGAATTTTGTATATACATATCCGAGGAACGCATCTTCCCAAAGGACATGGAGTGTCCCTTCCAGATCCACGAGAATGATAGGGTTTGTTGTGGATCCAGATTTCGAGAGATTCTCTGGTGTAGACCAACCTTGCTCGGTTGTCTGAGCTAAAACAGCAGATAAATTGTTGATAGCGATGACCAGAGTGATTGATATGCTGACTATCGCTATCAGTAAAATTCTTCGTGAAGACTTATGGTATTTTTGGATCATGGTTGTGATGATTGGTTGTTTGAATTATCTGTTGATGAAAGTCGCCTTGACATCTCAGCCGCATTTTTTACGAGCTCTTCTTCGCCTTGGATTTGCCACCACCAAACATAGGTATCCATTTCGGTTAGAGCTTCTGGTATTTGTCTTAATACTATTTCCGCTTGATCAAATTCGCCGAGCCAAGTATAGCAATACCCCAAATTTTTACGAATGCCTCGATGCTCTGGGGATACTGACCTGGCTACTTCCAAATGCTCGGAAGCTGCCGGGAAATCCATACCCGCCATCGAAATCAGCCCCAAACGGTAGTGAGCAGTGCGGTCCAGTGGATTATTTGAGAGCGAGTTTATGAAATTATCTTCAATTTGAGAATAAGTGGCAGATTGATCTCCGCTTACCCATTCTACACTTGGCCAATTCTGCAGTTCAATTTTTGCCATATTTACAGCACCAATATTGGCATCCCATGCGGCGATGAACGAATTGAGCAAGATAAATACCAGTGGAGAAATAGCTGCCAAACCAACGAGACTAATTTTTGCGCACTTCTTGATTGCACTTTTGGAAATGCTATCTTTTTGTTCGGTTAGGGATATGGCGATTCCTGGAATCGCAAATAGAAATATCAACCCCCAGGAATTGCTGTAAACTGGATCATCAAGAATTCCGTGCAGCAAAAATGTAACTAGGCTTGCATAAATTGCTAATGCAAATAACCAAAAGCGGCTGTTTATGGAATACTTTCGGATGCTTGACCCAATCGCAATTGCACAAACGAGAATTATCGAAATCCAAACCAAAAAGCCAAATATCCCTTGCTCAAGTGTCAAATCTAAATAAAGATTATGGCTATATCCAAACATGAAATATGGAATAACAAGGATATATTGAGAGTATAGCCCTGGAAATGAGCCTAGACCTCCACCGGTAAATGGAAAATCAGTAATAAGAAAATAAGTTTGTCTAGCTAGTTTTAGACGGCTTTCGAAACTTGTAATATCTGATAGAGATAACGGGCTTTCTGCCAGAAAAAGTGGCAAAAATACGCCGATTAGAATGATGAGTAAAAGAATTAGGGCGTAGAAAAATCGGGGCAAAGTGTTTGAAGCTTTTTGCTGCGATAACCCAACAATAAAAACAAAACTAATACCCAAAAAAGCAGCAACGAAGGCTGCTCTTGAACTGCTAACTACGAGCCCAATTGCTAATATCGATAGAATAAGTACTGAGAAAATCGTCTGTATTTTCTTCTTCTCTCGCCAGAAAATTATTGAAGTAATTGCGGCAATAGGAATGAGCAACGCATTGATCCCCCCAACCATATTGGCTTGAAAAAGCTGCGGATCAAAAATTTTCTGGATACTTGCTTGTGGCGCGGACCTTGTTAATACTTCTCCCAAAGTGTTGATAATTGCAACATCAGCGGGGAAGGTTTCCCAATCAGTGATGAAGATAAAAATGATGGTCGTGATCGCACCAATCAAACTCAAAACGCTTGCGATAGTCGAGATATTCTCTTTTGGTTGATGAGCTAGTGAGAAAAATAACAGCGCAGCCCCGACAATCAAATAGAATTTATGTGCAGCCGCAACCGGATCATATGCCACACTGACACCAACTACCGATGTGAGTAGAAAAATAGGGATTAATAAGCTTTCAGGTGATTTTTGAAATGGCACCCGTTGCCAGACGACCCTCATAACCCAGGAGACACAGGCAATCACTAGTGGTAACCAGCCTAGCTCTGGGCGGATGCTCAAAGCCAGGCAACTAATCACCACTATGAAGAATTCGACGCTGGCAAATTTTGAGTTGCTGACTTCTCTACTCAAGAATCGGAAATTTCCTTTTACCGGTACACAACGACCAGTGTGCGGTCAGCCTTGCTCAGTTTTTTAATAATAAACGGATCGCAAGCACTAGTCGTCTGCCGTGCCAGCCTGCCATTTAAAAGTTTGCATACCAACATCTAGCGCAGATTTAAAAGTTTGCGGGTCAGAGAAGAGCATTTTAAGATAGGTCATAACCGGACCGGGGCGAACTGCCCATTCTCTGAAAGCCCGTTTTTGCCAATAAAGCAATCTCTCAGCTGATAGTTCAGGATAATCGAGAACCGTGCCTTTGTCCATATCGACTTGTTCCCAGCGTGTGTCAGGGCGGAACCATTTATTCTCAACAACTTTGAAGAAGAAGGGGGTTCCTGGGTAAGGTGCGGCTACATGGAATAAAGCAATATCTAGTGGTAGAGCTTTGGCATAGTCGATCGTTTGCCGAATGGTCTGTTCAGTTTCGCCCGGAAGACCAATAATAAAGTAACCCCAGTTCATGATGCCGGCGTTTTTTGCCCATGTTAAGGCGCGGCGGGCTTTTGCTGGATCGGCTCCCTTCCGGGCGTCTTTTAGTATTTGCTCATTAGCACTTTCAAGTCCCCAGGCGATCATAAAGTTGCCAGCTTTTGCCATCATTTGAAGCATTTCTTCATCCACATAATCAACCCGGCTGTTAGACATCCAATTGATATTAATCTTTTCGTCAATCATGAGTTGGCATAATTCCATCACTTGATCACGGCTGACTGTGAAGAGGTCGGCATACATGTGGATATAGTTAAGGCCTAGTTCCTTAAGCTTCCATAACTCTTCCATAATAAGTTTTGGAGAACGCAGGCGCACACTATATTGATAGCTGACGTGTTTAATACAATATGTGCAACCTGCGGTGCAGCCTCGGCTCGGAACGATAAAGGTGAATGGCCCTTTCATCATGGGCATGCGGTATTGTTCCAAAGGGAGAAGCTCATGCATCGGGATAGGCATATCATCAAGATCGGATACAAAGGGGCGCGGCATATTCAAAATGATTTCCCCGTTCTCGCGCCAAACAATCCCCTTGATTTTCCGCATATCGAGTGAACCATCTTCAGAACGCGCAGGCTCATATGTGGGATCGTGCTTATCAAATAGTTTTAAAATATTTGCTTGGCGTTCCTCAATGCGATTTTCAAGATTGTCCAACAGATCTCGGATGGTTAGATCGGGCTCTCCGATCAGGCCAATGTCGAGGGCTGGATAAGGGCGCATTGTTTCGACTGGGATTGGGGTAATATGTGTCCCAAAAGCAATTGTTGTTGCGCCTCGCGATTTAGCCAGAAAAACACCATACATATCGTTTTCCAATGTTGGGGCAGTCAATTGAGTAAAATAATATTTGGGTTGATATTTGTCGAGAATTTTCGTAAATTCAGGCCAACCCATGCGCTCAGCGTTGGCATCCACAATTTTGACTTTGTATGTGGGGTGCAGCAAGGCAGCCATTTGAGCAAGCGATACTTGTGGCCATACCATATTTTCTCGAGTACGGCGGCCCACCCGGTGCTGAGTACGAATCCATAGACCGCCATCGGGAGTGGGTGGATTTACCAGGAGGATATCGACGGCATCTGGAGAACGTGGGGCTGATAGCAATCCATTCCTAACGATAGCATCTGCATTAGGAAATTTTGCTGTCGGGAGTTTCCGAATGTTGCGTGTTCCAAAGTTGACGGCAGAAATGTCAACATCAATTTTATTCTTTTCAATATTTTCACTCATAAGATAGATTTTGTCCTTTTTAAAAATTTTCAACCAGTAAGGTCTTGCTTTTTTAATTCATCGCGCTAACTCATCTCATTGAGGATGCTTACAAATATCCAGGAGATCATGAGTTGTACGCCCATCAGTATTAATATCGCGCTGCCTAATAAATAAAGCCACTGTTCAACGATAGTCCAACCATAAAAACCAAGTATTAGACTGATAATTCCCATTAAAATCCCGAGTAAAAAGGAAAGAAGACCCACCCAGCCAAAATGCCGGTCAGGAGATTCTTTGAAAATTAATCCCCCAAACATTCCTTGTTTCTGAATTGAATCTCGGTTGAATAGTTTTACCAGTCGATTGAAAGTCACACCTAATGAATAGAGGCTGACACCTACGACCCCAGAGATAGCACCAATAAATACCCCGGCAATCCCCCACGGACCGAGCGAAGTGCTGCCTGATATCCGGGCAATGAGGAGACCTAAAAATGCGAGACCTGCAACGATAACCCCTCCAAGACCGATTAGGCCTAAAATCCGTACAGGATTGTACATCATCACTGTCCAGAGGATGGATTGCAAGAAAAGACGGCCATCATGCACCACGCTCAATTTAGAGCGTCCCAAGCGTTCGCTGTAGGTGATGGGAACTTCCACGACTTTCATCTCTTCATGCAGGGCTCGGGCACTTTGAACGGGAGTCAAGTTGAGACCATTTGGGAGTGGCAGCATACGTTCATAAATTTCTCGCTTGAAAACACGTTGTCCACTGGCACTGTCACTTACTTTTTGGCGGCTAATAATTGATAAAAGGTTGGCAAAGAAGAAATTGCCGAGACGTCGTGTCAATGGCATATGACTCTCTTCTCCCGCTCGCCTTGACCCAATCACAAGGTCAGCTCCATCGAGGGCAGCAGCACATAATTGAGGAAAATATTCGGGTGGATAGGTGCCATCTGCATCTAGGAAACCAATCAAATCTCCTTTCGCATTGGTGAAGCCAGTTTTGAGTGCGCCGCCGTAACCTTTGTTTTTCTGGCTAATCAAACGAACCCCCTCAATTGAACCAGCAATCTCACCAGTTCGATCGCTTGAGCCATCATCGACAACGATTAACTCTAATTCATCTACGTTAACTTTTTGGAGCGCGGGTTTCACTGCCAAAACACGTCTTGAAATTTCCTCTATCCCGTTTTCCTCATTGTATGCGGGAATTACAACAGAAAGCATGGTCATGAATTTTTCTCCTCTAAATGGTAGATGGTGCGATTGGGTTTGAACGATTCTGTACCGCTTATTTCTTTTATTACCTTTGCTGGTACACCGCCAACGACTGTGTGCGGAGGTACATCTTTAGTCACAACTGCACCTGCTGCAACGACTGATCCTTTTCCGACTCTCACGCCATCTGTTATAACTGCTCCTGCGCCGAGCCAAACATCATCTTCAATAATTATCCCATCCGCAGTTATGCCTTGATCGATGAAGGGGCGCTCGGGATTGTCAAACACATGATTGACCGCGATTATTTGTGTATAAGGGGATGTGTATACCCTGTTCCCAATAGTTACACCACCCTGTCCTCGAATGATTGAGTATTCACCAATCAGACAGTCCTCACCGATATAAATTCCAGAGTTCGGAAGATTGCGGAAATTATAAACATGGAGGACGGCTCCGTGCATAACGATTGATCGATCACCCAGGCGAATCCCATTCGGGCAAGCATGCAAATAAGAATTCTGATCTAGATAGACCCCTTGTCCAAGGTGAATATTGTTGGCGTAGCGCAATCGAACCCCGTTTTCTATTGCTACGACACCGTCCATATTAAGGATTATTCTGTATAAAATTCCTCGCCATCCAATCCCAAGGATTGTAGGCACCCAACTCGAAAGAATGAAAATTGATTGTTCCAAACAATACCGCCAAAAACTTGAGGCTTGGCGGCTCAAATAAAGATTAATTTGTTTAATCAAGATAATCCTTAAAAAAATTGGGAATTCGGGGCTTACGCATGCTCCGCCCTTCCGACATTTGTCAGATTTGAGAAATTTGTATTATAAACAAAAACCGGCTAATTCCGGGGGCCGGTTTTTGCTTTTTGCACATAAAGCAATACCATCTTACTTGTCGGCCAGCGACCTTCTTTGGGTTTTGGATCAAAGCGTTCCCAAATCATAAAGTCGAGAACGTTCCACGAGATTTTTTTGAGATGCGCAATTGACATTGAGAAAGTTCAATCAATTACCCAGGTTTATCCCGTTATGATTTGTTTTATGTATAATTAAAAAATGAAATCAGCTATATTCCTCGACCGTGATGGTGTTGTGATTGAAAATCGCGCCAACTATGTACGCAGTTGGAAAGATGTAGAAATCTTTCCGGAGGCTGTTCAGGCTTTATCAACTTACGCTTCCAGCCCATATCGAATTGTTTTTGTCACAAATCAATCCGCTGTGGGGAGGGGGATAATTTCTTTAGAGACGGCACATGCGATAAATCGGCAATTAGTTGAATCTCTGCGCAGTAAAGGTTGTCGTATTGATGGTGTTCTTATGTGTCCTCACGCACCTGAAGAAAATTGTTCTTGCCGAAAGCCCCTCCCCGGCTTGTTTTTTGAAGCTTCTAAAAATTTTTCCATCGATCTAAAAAATTCAATAATGATCGGTGACGCATGGACTGATTTGCAAGCAGGTCGTTCCGCTGGTGTCGATCGAGTTGGATTGGTTCTTACAGGTCGTGGTCGCCAACAATTGAAGATGCAAGCCCCGCCATCTTTGGTAAAAACACCCATTTACAAATCGCTCGCGAGCGCATTGAACTCCTTGGTAGTTTGGAACTAGTCCTTTATTAGTTTTGACCGATCATTTCAGGAACTGCTCTTAAACTATCTATGCTTGGTGGTTCTGTTTCAACTCGATCTTGGAGCGCATTAACGATAATATGCTCCAACATTAAATGGACGTCTTCTACCTGTCCATAATTGTCGTTGGGAATATGGATGTTGATATCAACCAATTGGCTGAGCTGACCACCATCAAAGCCAGTAAACCCAATTTTTGTAGCCTGGTACTTGTGGGCCAGTTCCATTGCATTCAGCACATTGGGGGAATTGCCGCTCGCAGAAATCCCAATAACGATATCGCCAGTTTCAATTAGATTTGCTAATTGTTGAGAAAATACATTTTCATATCCTTCATCATTTGCATAAGCGGAGAGAATTGCCATATTATCGGTGAGTCCGATCACTTTGAAATGGGGCCATCCATCTTTTCTGGTGTTTTTTGCCAAATCGCAAACGAAATGTGAGGCAGTAGAAGCACTTCCGCCATTTCCCATAATAAATATTTTTTTTCCATCTAAACGAGCGACTTGCAGGATATCGACGATATCCTCGATTAAATCAACGGGTAACCCTTGAATTGTCTCTACTACAGATGAAATATATTTTCCAACTTTCATTGTTGATTTCTCCTTAGATATTTACCTATAATTGAAAATTACCTTAGTTCCATCTTGTTCTATTCTGAATGGCAATTCTTGAAACGAAGAGAGGGCAGATCGAACAGCATCTTGTTTTTCATGGGGGCAATATAAAAGTAAGAAACCGCCTCCACCAGCCCCGGTTATCTTTCCTCCGATTGCACCAGCCTTTTGAGCGGCTGAATAAATTTCATCAATTACTCCACTGCTAATTGATCCAGCTAAAAGTTTTTTTAGCATCCAGCTTTGATGTAGTAGATGACCGATAGCATCAGGGTTTGATGATTCTAGCTCTTCTCTGGCAGTGTAGGCCATTTTTTTTAACGTTCCCAAAATTTCTAGGTGAGCTGAAATGTTATTTTTTTGTTCTTCTAAAATTGTACCCGCTTTACGGCTGATGCCTGTAAAAAAGAGCAAAAAGTTGCCATTCAGTGAACGGCAAGTTTCATCGTTTAAACAAATTTTTTCTGAAAAAATTGTGCCGTCTTTTTGAAACTCAATGAAGCGAAGCCCACCATAAGCGGCAATATATTGATCTTGTTTTCCGATTGGGCTTTTTAAGATTTCTAATTCTATCTCACATGCTTCAGAGGCAAGTTTCTCAGCATTGACAATCACACCATTGTAAGCATACATTGCGTGTAATGCACCCACAGTAACTGTGCTAGAGGATCCTAATCCCGACCCTTCAGACGGAATGTCGCCCATGGTTGTAATCTCCACCCCCCGATAGATTCCAGTTTTCCGCAACGCTTCTCGGATTAAGTCGTGTTGAATTTCATCAATATTATCAACCATTTCAGTGCTGGTGTAACCAACGCGAATTTTTTCATCAAACCGTTCTTTGATAGTAACGAAAATAGATTTATCGATTGCCGCGCTGAGAACGGCGCCGCCTTCCTTCAAATAATATGGAGGAAAATCAGTTCCGCCGCCAAAAAAACTAACACGTAGTGGTGTTTGAACGATTATCATAGATTACTCTTTAGGTGCCCTCTGGCGAAATAAGGTAAAATTTATCATAATTATAATACAATTTAAACACAAAGAGATTAATGTAACTTTAAATTAATTGATTATTGGGCCTAATAGGCCCCACGTGAATTTAGAACAGCAGGGATTGTTTGGATGAGAATTTGAATGTCTAGCCAAATTGTCCAATTGCGCACATAGTACATATCGATTTGGACACGTTCTTCATACGAAACATCAGATCGTCCACTAACTTGCCAAGGCCCAGAAATTCCGGGTCGAACAGTTAGTAAGTTGATATCCCACTGATCGTATTTTTCCATTTCGGCAGGAGATATCATCCGAGGACCGACCAATGACATTTCACGCTTTAGCACATTAAATAATTGTGGTAGCTCGTCTAGGCTAGCTTTCCTTAAGTAATGGCCAATACGGGTGATTCTTGGGTCTTCTTTGAGCTTGTGCTCTCGGGCAAGTTCAGCTTTCAACTCAGGGTTGCTTTCTAAAATTTCATCACCATTAACATGCATTGATCGAAATTTATAAGCGTAAAAGGTTGATCCATTCATTCCCATCACTTTCCTGCGATGGATAATGGACCCGGGTGAATCCAATTTGATAGCAATTGCAATGAGCAGCAAAAGTGGGGATATAATGATTAGTCCTGGGATGGTAATAAAATAATCAAGGGCGAGCTTCATTATCTCATCCCACCCGGTAAGCCGAGCTTTGTTTATCGTAATGAATGGTACATAAGCAAACTCACTTACCGTGAGTCCAGTTGTTATAACTTCATATAAGCCAGATGACATACGGACACAAACATCACCCGACACCCCATATTTCTTGAAAATCTCCATCTGTTTATTTCTTGATGAAATAGCGCTGGTGGCCATAATTACTTCCCCGACCTTATATTTTGAGATTATTTCATCAAGTTGGTCGACTGGTCCGAGGGAGTAAAGATTGCGAAATAACCTTGTGCCCGGTCGTACTTTTTCATCAACAAAGCCGATTAAGAGCAGGCCTGAAGTCCTCCAACTTAGTAATTGTTCGGCTAACCACCGACCTTCGGCATTTCCACCTACGATTATGGCAGGTGTCAAAAAGTAACCAAATCGCCTTAAGTAATATACAGCCCTCCTTAAAATAAATCTACCAAGAGCAGTAAAGAAAAAAGTAAGAGGCCAAGCGAGCATAAGCCACCCGCGGGCTATAAGCAGGTCTGGCATAAGGAAACCAATAATAATGATAATCAATGCACATAGGCTGCTTGCCCGAAAAACCTTATCGTACTCTTGAATGCCCCCAAGAAGATTTTTCTCTTGGTACAGCCCATGAAACGTAATTACCGCCAGCCAAACAGGCACGAAAACAAATGTCAGTAGTTGATAGTAAGCAATATTAGACAGCGCGTTTGCTTGGAAGATACTAAAAGAAAGTTCGAACCGCAGCCAATATGCTATCCGAAACGCGACATTTATCATGAAAATGTCACTGATTATCAGAATTATTCTAAAAATGAACCACTGAGTATCTCGGGAGACGGTGTTCGATGCTTGAGAAATTTTATGGATAATTGCTGTATCGAGTGCTTCTTCCATGTTTGTAGCAAATTGGCTCATACAGTTATGACCTCCAAACACTATTACACCTAATCAAAATCTTAGGCTGGAATCTTCTATAACGCTCAAATTTCTCAGGCTGAAGCGATGTAGGTAGTTTAAATGTGCTTACGATAAAAATCATTTCATTGCATTCAAAAAAAATGCGCCAAAGATTAATTTCTAGTACTTTAGGGCCATTCTATTATATATGCGTCAAATGTTTCTGAATGGAAATTGTCTCACACACGGTTGGTTATTTCCCCCAATAGAATTTATACTCTAACCAATTGACAGATAAACTTCTTGTTTTGAAATACAAACGAATATTTTGCGTGATTTGTTTTACGATAATAGGTCGCTTGTATCTATCCTCTTTGATGTGCGGAACAAATCAAGTTTACCAGTCCCAAGCTCTAAAACTTTAATATTCGTGTCTTGAATTAGCGGTTGTAACCAAGATTTTACCGATAGGGGATTATGTTCGTTGAGGGTCCCAAGAATGGTATATTTCCCAACTCCAAAATCAACCGCGACTACAACTCCAAATTTTGAACTTACCTTATGAATATAATTTTTATCGATTCTGAATCGCTGAATATGGTTGTGAAGTTTTCGACCATTTAATCGGGTAACCAACTCTTGTCCTTCGCGCCAGACCGTAGACCTGCTTAATTTTATACCGATATCGTCAAAAATATTTATAATATCTCGATAACTTAATCCGAGTGCCCAAATTAAAGCCGCCAACTTTCGAACACCACTTGTGTAATCCGAGCGATCAACTCCGTCAGGATAGTCTCTGAAAGTTCGTTGGCACTCTTCACAGCGATAACGATAAATAACGGTTGTTAAGTCTCTCGGGTCCTTCACTGGTTTTGTAACCTGTCCCCACCTTTGAAGAATTTGGCTTCCACAATATGGGCATTTACTCGGACGCTCCGTTTGTTCATATTCAGTTTTTATGAGGCGGAGCAGGATAACTGGCATGTGTGATTTCTAAATATCAATTGATGGATGAAAATATTTCCAAAGGCTTAATTGACTAAACTTATTATACAACAGTATTGGTTGTGATGTTAAATTTCTTAATTGGTAGGGCGTAAAACAATCAAACTAACACAGTTTGATATAATCTCGTCGAAATGCATTGCAAAGGTTCTGATGACCCCATGAAAAAAAATATTAACCGCCGCGAATTTTTAAAATTTTTTGGACTTTTTTCTTTTGGTGCAGCAGCACCAAATTATATTCGTAACAGAAATTGGATTGCTACTGAATCTCGAAGTCAAAACGTATTAATTATTGTTTTTGACACTTTTTCTGCTTGGAATATGTCGCTTTATGGATATCTACGACAGACAACTCCAAATATTGATCGTTTGGCAGATAAAGCGATTGTCTACCATAAACACTTTGCTAGTAGTAACTTCACTACACCCGGAACAGCTTCCCTATTGACCGGAGCAGTACCCTGGAATCATCGGGCGTTAAAGCATGGAGATCTTGTTGCTGATAATTATGAGCAAAAGAATATATTTAATATTTTTTCTCAACACCATAAGATGGCTTATTCACATAATATATTAGCAGAAAACCTTTTGCAGCAGTTTTCTGCGGATATTGATGATCTTACACCACGATCAAAGTTGTTCTTGCAAAATGATGGCTTGGTGGATGGGTTATTTAGCTCAGATCATGATATAGCAACTGTTGGTTGGTATCGTGGAATGAAAAGTCATTTAGAGGGTCATTCCTATTCGTTGTTGCTTTCCCGGTTTTCTAACCTGTTAAATAAACTAAAAATCAAAGGAGTTGAATTGAGCTTTCCTCGAGGATTGCCTTATATAAGTGGTGATAATACTTATATCTTAGAGGATGGAATCGATTGGGTTAAAGATCAAGTTGTGAATGCACCAAAACCGTATTTTGGATATTATCATTTTTTACCTCCTCATTTCCCATACAATACCCGCCAAGAATTCTTTGGCTCTTTAAAAAATGATGGTTATCAACCTGTAGAAAAACCAGATAGTATATTTAAGACAAATCGAGCTGAAGGCAATATCGATAAATACCGCCAATGGTATGACGAATATATTCTTTATGTCGACGCTGAATTTGGGCGATTGTATGAATATTTGTCTGATAACGGATTTTTGAACGATACTTTGTTGGTTCTAACCTCCGATCATGGAGAAATGTTCGAACGTGGAATTGTTGGACATCAAACCTCAGCTTTTTATCAACCTCTTCTGCACATCCCTTTGTTAATATTTGCTCCAAATCAGACTTCTCGAATTGACGTTTTCGATAATACGAGTGCTGTTGATGTCTTGGCGACTTTGGCGTTCTTGACTGGGCAAAATATTCCTGATTGGTCTGAAGGATTGGTATTACCACCTTTTAATACGAAGGACTCTTTTAGCGAACGCGATATTTTTGCTATTCGCGCAAAACATACAGATAAAGATGAGCCGATTTTACGAGCATCAGCCATGATTGCGCGAGGGCCTTACAAACTAACTTATATGTATGGTTATGACACTCCTGTCGGAGTAGAAGACATGGTGGAATTATATAACCTCGAAGATGATCCAGAAGAACTAACGGATCTTTCTGGTCAACAAAAAAATATTGTGGATGAAATGTTAGGAGAATTAATCAACCAGATTGAGCAATCCAATTGAACAAATGCGCCTCACCTCAATGAAAATGATTACTTTTGTAATATAAGGTTGACTTTGATATAATACTGGCAGTCAGTTCTGTCTATTAATAAGGAATAAATTATGTATATTGATCCAAATTCAGGTGGTATGTTGTTTCAAGCGCTATTGGTTGCTTTTGGCGTTTTATCCGGGACAGTGCTGATTTTTTCCAGTCGAATTAAAATGTTTTTTGCTAAAATTACGCGCACAATTCGCGAGAAATCAAACAAGGATTTGGAGCCAGAAAACGAAACGGAATTACAAGAATAAAAATCATTCCTTTCTTGGTTATCATTTTGGGGTAATGGTTAATATTGAGATAAACAGGTGGAGTCGGCTCGTCAAACGCGCCGATTTTCTTTGTCAGAGAAATCTTTATGAAAACTATTCTGGTTGGATTTGATGCCTTCGATCCCATATTTTTTGAACAATTACACAATAAAGGGAAAACTCCAAACTTAAGTGAATATGTTGAAGGTGGGGGTTATTCACCGTTCAAGGTTTCAAATCCACCTCAGAGTGAAGTTTCTTGGACAAGCATCGCTACAGGTCTCAATCCAGGTGGGCACGGTATGTTTGATTTTGTTCACCGGAACCCAGAGACATATGGCCTTTTTATTTCCCTGCTGCCAACCAAAAGTAGCCTCCTAGGGACCCAATTTGTACCCCCTTATAATGCCGAAACAATTTTTGGAGCTTCTGTCAAAGAAGGGTATTCAGCTACCTCTTTATGGTGGCCAGCAACTTTCCCCGCTCGGTTGCAGTCACCTGTAAGTGCGATTCCTGGGTTGGGCACACCCGATATTTTTGGTCAACTTGGCGTTGGAATTTCTTACTCCTTAGAGCCCATTGGGGACGAGGAGAAAATTAAATCCCGCACAGCCCGTTTGAGCAGACCAATGAATGGAGTGTATACCGGCAGATTAGATGGTCCCACTCGGCAGAGTTGTTCTGGGGCAAACAGCACTAATCTAGATTTCAGGGTTTCAGTAATAAACGATCGATCTGCAAAATTAGTGCTTGGAAAACAGTCCTTCACCCTCAAGATGGGCGAATGGAGCCCAATAATTGAAATAAATTTCAAAGTTGGATTCATGGTGTCATTGAAAATTATTACCAGGGTGATATTAACTCAGCTTTATCCTGACCCCGTCTTGTATTTTTTACCGTTGCAATTGCATCCATTGAATAGCCCATGGCCCTACGGAACACCCAAGGGAATGCTAAAAAATATTTGGAAGAATCAAGGTGCATTCTTAACTTTGGGTTGGCCGCAAGATACTACTGCTCTTGAAGAAGGCTTCATCACCGATGAACAATTTCTTGATCTTTGTGATCAAATCTTAAAACAACGAGAACGTATCTTGATGTCCATGTTGGATACCTACAAAGAAGGTGTTCTCGGTTGTGTATTCGAACTCGTTGGATCGGGTGCAGCATATGTTCTGGAAAAGCCGTCCTGATGTGATTGAAGCCTGGTATCTTAAATTAGACGCTTTGGCAGGGCGCATAATTTCGAAGCTGAATTCAAAACCAGCCGGTAGTAAAATAAATTTACTGTTTGTTTCAGATCATGGATTTCAGGATTTTGATTACAAAGTAAGTGTTAACCGTTGGTTGATCGAAAATGGTTATTTACAACTTAATCAAGACCCTAATTCTAAGAATTTAACTTCTGCAAATTGGACCAAGAGTCAGGCCTATGCCATTGGGCTGAACAGCCTTTATTTAAATGTGGTTGGACGCGAAGGTCAAGGGATTGTCTCTCCGTCTCGAAAAACAGAATTGCTCAATGATATGAGACTCAAGCTCCTTCAATGGAAAGGACCCAATGGTGGGCAGGTAATCCAGCGTGCGTTGTTAAATGAAGAAGCCTTTGAAGGACCACTGGCTCAATACGGTCCGGATTTGGTTTTAGGATATGCGCCCAAATATAGAGCGTCTTCCGAAACTGGATTGGGAGGCTGGGGCGATGAAACAATTGAACCCAACTCAGATCATTGGGAAGCAGATCACTGCATTGATTCAGCGGCAGTTCCCGGGGTATTATTTAGCAATCGCGGTTTGGACAATTTCCCCAATCCTTCATTCGCCGATATCCCCGAAATGACCATTGGGAAAGAATTGAGTGCTCGAATAGCATCTGGTCCTGTCGGCACTGATGAAGATCAGGATGTATTAGAGGAAAGGTTGAAAGGCCTTGGATATCTCTAACTCAGAAAAACGCTTCTTGAAAACTGGACTGTGGCAGCTCTTTGTTGCCACAGCATTCCCCTTACATGTTTGGGCCATTGTTCTGATTTTGATGGATCTTTCTTGGGTTGCTGAGCGTACCAATTATTGGGATGCAATTGGTGTCGCCAGTTATGGATTGATGTTTGCCCTGTTTGAGAGTCTGGTGTTTTTTGTAATTCTTGTTTTGATTGGTTTCGTATTGCCCCGAAAATGGAAAGAAATAAAATGTATTGCACTTTTGGGAACATTACTTGTGGTAACCGCCCTATGGGCGATAATTGGACAGCTTTACTTTTTATTGGATTTATCTTTTCCAGTTAGCCTTATCCTCTTTCTTGCGGGTCAAGAGCATCCACTGTGGATATTGTATGGGGGTCTTTTCCTAATTGTTGCGCCGACGGTAACCTTTGCGGCTTTCGCGGCTACCTACTCTGAGAAATACCAAATTGTTTTTTTAGCCCTGCTGGACCGTTTATCTCCATTAATGGGACTTTATATTTTCTTGGATATAATTGGGATCGTGATCGTAATTATCCGTAACCTGGGCTAGATGGTATGGCACAAAATATTACCCGCCGGGATTTCCTAAAATTAATGGGACTGGGATCGATCAGTCTAGCTGCTCCGCAGCTATTTATTCGTGCTGCTGATCAAATTCAGAATTCGAATCAATCAAACGTTCTTGTTGTTGTGTTCGATACTCTTTCTGCTTATCATATTTCCTTGTATGGTTATCAGCGCCAAACGATGCCCAATTTGACTCGCCTAGGAGAGAAAGCGACTGTTTTCCATAATCATTATGCCAATGGAAATTTCACCACAACTGGCACAGCCTCGTTGTTGACTGGAACCCTTCCCTGAACTCACCGCGCTCTTAATCACAACGATACCATTGCAGATGAATTTGTTAAAAAAAATATTTTTAAAGTATTCAATCAACATCATCGCATGGCATATTCGCATAATTTGCTCGTCAATACCCAGTTGAAGCAATTTTTTGCGAGCATTGATAATTACACTCCACAAGGCAACCTTTTTCTGGAAGATGATGCTTTCTTGCACTCAGTTTTTAATAATGATGAAGATATTGCCACCGTTAGCTGGAACCGCATCATTAAGCAAAAAAATGATGGGACTTCCTATTCTCTCTTATTGCCAAGTGCTTACAATGCGATGAAAAGCGGCCGCACCAGTGAACTCGAGAAGAATTTTCCACGCGGCCTCCCAAATGTGAATCAAGATAGTTATTTTATTCTTGAAGATGGCATTGACTGGCTTTCTAACCTGATGCTGACTGCCCCCAAACCATTTTTTGGTTATTATCATTTTTTGCCACCACATTTTCCATATAACACCCGCATTGATTTTTATAACAATTTCGCTCAAGATGGCTTTAGGCCAGTCGACAAGCCTGAAAGTATCTTTTCTACCCAACGCGCCAAAGAAGCGGATATTGACGCTTGGCGAACCTGGTATGATGAATTTATTCTTTACGTTGACGCGGAATTTGCTCGCCTCTTTGATCTCATGGAAAAACAAGGTTTGCTCGAAAATACTTGGCTCGTTTTTACATCTGATCATGGTGAATTATTTGAGCGAGGGATCAGCGGGCACCTGACGCCTGTGCTCTACGAACCCGTAGTACGGATTCCGCTGATGATTTTTGAGCCTGGACAAAATTCTCGTAGGGATGTAACTGTGGCCACTAGTGCAATCGATTTATTACCCACATTGGCGCTTGTAACTGGGGGGAAAATCCCAACCTGGGCTGAGGGGGCTATACTCCCCCCTTATCAGCCTAAAACCCAAAGTAAGCCTCGTGATGTCTATGCTCTGCAATCCAAGGGAACCAAAAAGGATGAACCCATCCAGAAAGCGACTGCGATGATTATCCGTGAGAAATACAAACTTACTCGGTTTTGGGGATACGAAAAATCCGATGGTGAGATTATTGAATTATATGATCTTGAAAATGATCCTCAAGAACTGGAAAATCTCTACGAGAAGGAGCCAGAAAAAACCCAAGAATTGCTGGATGCTTTACATGGTAAACTTGATGAAGTTGAACAAAAACGCGTAGTATCTTTCGGGGAATAAACCTTTATCTAAAAAAGAATTGGACCGCGGTTTTAGCAGCCCAATTCCTTCTAATTGCCAATTATCTTTCTTTCCAATTACTCGCATCATCTAATTTTAGTTTTTCTTCGGTTGTCAAGCGGAGACCAGCAGCACCCAGATTGTCCTTGAGTTGTTCGATCGTTCGTGGTCCGATGATAGGGCTGGTGATCACATCATCTGTGAGCTGCCAGGCGAGTGCAATTTGTGAGACCGATTTTTTTCTGTCAGCGGCTACTTCCGAGACAGCCTCCAAAACTTTCCAGCCGTAATCATTGAAATAGCGTTGTTTGTTGCCATCGGCGCGCACACTTTCGGGAATAGTTTCGTTTTTGCGGTATTTGCCGGTCAGAAAACCGCCAGCCAGCGGGCTGTAAGGGATCACGCCAATCCCGTAGGTGCGGCAAACCTCCGCAGTTTCTCGCTCGAACTCCGCCCGGTTGACAAGGTTGTAATGGGGTTGCAGTGAATCATAACGCGACAGTCCTAGCTTATTGGCAGTCCACAGGGATCGCATCAACCGCCACGCTGGATAGTTAGAAGCGCCGATATAGCGCACCTTTCCCTGACGCACGAGATCATCCAGAGCGGTCAAAGTTTCCTCTATCAGTGTTTCTTCGTCGTACCAATGTGTTTGATAGAGGTCGATATAATTGGTTTGTAAACGTTTAAGAGAAGCTTCAACGGCGTTAAAGATATGTGCTCGTGAAAGTCCCTGATCGTTAGGCCCTTCGCCCATTTTGCCCCGCACTTTGGTTGCGATGATGACCTGATCACGGGGGATCTCAAATTTCCTCATCCACTCGCCGATGATTTGCTCAGATACGCCGCCGGGGTTTCCATCCACCCAGCTTGAATAAATGTCAGCCGTGTCAATGAAGTTAAGTCCGGCTTCCCAGGCCGCATTGAGAATATCAAATGAAAGCGCTGCATCCGCCGTCCAGCCGAATTGCATCGTTCCCAGGCAAAGCTCAGAAACCTTCAGACCGGTACGTCCAAGTTTACGGTATTCCATTTTTTAACTCCTTTCAATCTTAAATGATCTGGTGAGCATCCAGCGAAACGCAATTTACACAAATAAAAGCACGCTCCGCTAAACCCTTCGACTACGTCTTAGGTTGAAGCCCTGATATGATGATCACTTATTAATCACTCACGCTCTGTCAGTTTATCACATTCGTGTAATCGCCATTTGTCAGCCTGATATCAAACCAATGTCAAAGCCCAAACGAGTTTGGGTCTATAATAGTGAAGAGATGAAACAAATCTCAAGAATTAGACGTTTGATTTATGGGTATATTAGTGCGAAATGAGAAAAAATAATTGATGGATGTGTTTCAACAGAAGAACAGTTTCGTTTGCGAAAGAGGAAAATCGCCATTATGAAAAATCATTTCAAGCGTTTTTGGGGATTATATTGTTCTTGTGCTGCAGTTTTGGTTTTGGGTTGCGTGGTCATCGGCGGTATTTTGGCCTGGAGATATTGGCCCCGGAATGCCGCCGAAGGACAGGAGATTCCGCCCGCAACCGGGGGGACAACCAGCGTAACCGAAACAGGCGGCTTTACAGGTGATGAACCCGCGGATGGCGCGGGCGATTCGATGATCCTCCTCAGCGAAGGGCAGGCTCACCCTCAGGAAGTTGTGCCGCTCCCGGTTACCACCGGAGAGCCGCTCACCGAGGCAGAAATCCAGCGCATTCTCGACCGCCTACCAGACATCAAAGCTGATTCTGGTGACCAGGTGGATTTCAACCTGCCGCCCGAACCCGTCCCCCCGCCCCGCCCCGGTGCAACCATCTCCGAACCTTTCCCCCCAGCCCCGGAGGTACCTGTGCCGGTCCCCGTTAAATCCGGCCCCCTGGAAGTGCTGCGCTACGGCCCCGAAGGCGAGATTCCCATTGCCCCCTTCATCAATGTGACTTTCAATCAGCCGATGGTTCCGCTCGCTACGATTGAAGATTTGACCCAGAAAGATGTCCCCGTTCAACTGGTGCCCGATTTGCCGGGAACCTGGCGCTGGGTGGGCACCCAGACCCTGACCTTCAATTACGATTCCGATTTGATCGACCGCCTGCCGATGGCGACCGAGTACCGCGTTACCATCCCTGCAGGCACGCAATCCGCGGTGGGCGGCACCCTAGCTGAAAAAGTTGAATTCACTTTCAGCACGCCGCCCGTGCAGGTGGTCAACACTTACCCATCAGGTGATGCCCAACCCCTGGAGCCGATCTTCTTCGCGGCTTTCGATCAGCGGATCGACCCCCAAGCCGTTTTGGATACCCTCACCGTGACAGCCAATAGTGTTCCAGTTGAAACCAGATTGGCAACTGGAGCTGAAATCGATACAGATAAGCGCGTCAGCCGGATGGTTGCGAGTCAGCCCGAAGGCCGCTCGCTGGCTTTTAAGACCGCGGCACCCCTGCCCAAGGATGCTCTTATCCAAGTAACGATTGGTCCCGGCACCCCCTCCGCCGAAGGGCTGCTGCTTTCTCCCTCTGCTTATACGTTCGATTTCCGCACCTATGCCCCGCTCAAAATCGTTAATCATGGCTGCTCCTGGTGGGATGAAAAATGTCCGCCCTTAACGCCTTTTTATATCGAGTTCAACAACCCCATCGATGCCGAATCCTACGATCCTGTCATGCTGCGAGTTGATCCCGAGATCCCAGGTGTGAGAGTCGATATTTTTGGCGACATCATTAATATTCGCGGCGCTACCCAGGGACAGACCACTTATACAGTTTATGTCAGCGGAGAAATCCAGGATATTTTCGGTCAGAAACTAGGTGATGATAATAACCTGACATTTCGAGTTGGCCCTGCCGAGCCGGTTCTGGTCGGCCCAGATGAAATCTTCGTTACGATGGACCCATTCTCCAAAGAACCGGTGCTCTCGCTCTACACGATTAACTACAACAAACTCGACCTGCAAATCTACGCCGTGCAGCCCTCTGATTGGCTGGCTTTTCAAGAATATTTGCGGGAATACCAGCGCACCGACCGGCCTCCTGAACCACCTGGACGCAAGGTTTTTGCTGGTGATTTGCGCATCGAAGCCCCCGCTGATAAACTGACCGAGGTCAGTATTGAGTTAAGCGACTATTTGGATGGCGATTTCGGTCACTTCATTGTGATCGCCAAGCCGCCAAAAGGTTTCTTCGAAGAAGACCGTTATTGGGAAACCGTGCAAGTCTGGGTGCAAATTACCCAGATCGGGCTGGATGCCTTCGTGGATCACAGCGAAATGGTGGTTTGGACCACTGCCTTGGAAAACGGCGCACCCCTCGCCGGAGTCCGTATCAGCGATGCTGGCGGCACACTGCTCGCGACCACGGTGGACGATGGTACAGCCCGCTTCCCTATCCCCGCGAATAACACCCTTTATCTAGTCGCTTCTCAGAGAGCCGATCAAGCGATGCTGCCGCATTCCCCCTCGTATTGGCGCGAAGATGGCTGGAACACCTATCCCCCCAACGATTATCTGCGTTGGTACGTTTTCGATGACCGTCAAATGTATCGTCCCGGTGAAGAGGTTCATCTCAAAGGCTGATTCGCCTGATCGGAGGCAGGCAGGATGGCGATGTCGGTTTGCCCGGCAGCGGGCTTGGTGGGATCAACTATACGATCTGGGGATCACAAGGCAATGAGCTTGGCAATGGCCGCATGGAAGTCAACGCACTAGGCGGTTTTGATTTCAGCTTTACCTTGCCCGAAAATGCCAACCTGGGTTTCGCGTATGTCGAATTGCGAGCTGAAATCCGGTCTTGATGGGCAGTATTACTCCCACAATTTCCAGATTCAGGAATTCCGCCGTCCTGAGTTCGAAGTCACCGCCCGTAATGAGTCTACCGGCCCATACTTCGTTGGCGGCCAAGCTACTGTAGCCGTTGAAGCCGCTTACTATGCCGGCGGTCCCCTGCCCAACGCTGAAGTCTCCTGGATGGTCAGTTCATCAGATACCAACTATTCCCCACCAAACTGGCCGGATTTTTCTTTTGGCATCTGGCAGCCCTGGTGGTGGTACTATTCCCCCTTTATCGAAGGCGATATCTACGTTGAGTACGGCGGTGAATACCAATTCTTTGAAGGGTCCACTGATGCTGCCGGTAATCACTATCTCAATATCGATTTTGGCACAACTGAAGAACCGCGCCCGCAAAGTGTGCTGGCCGAAGCCACCGTGATGGATGTCAACCGCCAGGCTTGGGCGGGCAGCACTAGCTTGATGGTGCATCCAGCAGATATATACGTCGGCCTGCGTAGCGAGAAATATTTTGTAGAAAAGGGCGAACCCCTGGAGATCGAACTGATCGTTACGGATTTGGATGGTAACCCGATATTGGATCGCCCGATCCAGGTGACTGCGGCGCGTCTCGACTGGACATTTGAAGGTGGTCGCTGGTCTGAGGTGGAAGTCGAACCCCAAGAGTGTAGCGTGGGTTCTCAACCCGAACCAGTTAGCTGCACCTTTGAAACGCCCCTTGGCGGCAAATACCAGATCACAGCCCGGGTCAGTGACGAAATGGGCCGGCCCAACCAGAGCCAGTTTACCCGCTGGGTCAGTGGTGGCGAACAGCCACCTTCCAGGAAAGTCGAGCAAGAAGTTGTGACTTTGATCCCCGACCAGGAAAGCTACCAGCCCGGTGATATCGCCCAGATTTTGGTGCAATCACCCTTTACTCCTGCTGAGGGCTTGCTCACCGTCAGCCGCAGTGGCATCCTATATACGGAACAGTTTAAGATCACCGATGGGACCACTACACTTAAAATCCCAATTGAAGAAGCGCATATCCCGAATCTGAATATCCAGGTCGATCTGGTTGGCGAAGCGCCTCGTTTGGACGATCAAGGTGAACCGATGCCCAATGTGTCGTTCCGTCCGGCCTACGCCAGTGGCGTGCTCAACCTGAGCATCCCACCGCTGCTGCGCACACTTGTTTTGGAGGTCACCCCGCGTGACACTGCGCTGGAACCTGGCGACGAAACTACGGTTTTCGTTGCCCTCAAAGATGCTGCAGGGAAACCGGTCGCCAATGCCGAACTCGCGGTAGTGGTTGTCGATGAAGCCATCCTGGCTTTGACCAATTACCAACTGACCGATCCGGTTTCGGCATTCTACACTCCGCGCTCCTCTGATGTGCGCAGCCATTACAGCCGTTCCAGCATCGTGTTGGTAGATCCGATGACCCTGGCGGATACAATAGCCAATAATCAAGCGGCTGCAGATAGCGTAAGGATGGAAGGGGAAGTTGTGGAAGAGATGGCGATGGAGGCCCCCGCTTCTGCTCCGATGGAGAAAGAGGCTGGTTATGCTGCCGATGAAGCCCAAGGCGGAGGCGGCGAATCTGCAACGACACCCATCACAGTGCGAATGGATTTCAACCCCCTGGCAACCTTCGCCCCCGAGGTGCGTACTGATGCCAATGGTGAAGCCCGCGTCGAAGTTAAAGTGCCCGATAACCTGACGCGCTACCGCATCATGGTGGTGGCCGTCGATGAAGGCGGCCAGAAATTTGGCTCTGCTGAATCCAATCTGACCGCCCGCCTACCCTTGATGGTGCGCCCTGCGGCACCGCGCTTCCTCAACTTTGGCGATCAATTCGAATTGCCGCTGGTGCTCCAAAACCAGACTGATGAAGCCATGTCCGTTGAAGTTGTCGTGCAGACCACCAATCTTGAGTTAACCTCTGGACAGGGGCAGCGGGTGACCATCCCGGCGAATGATCGTATCGAAGTGCGCTTCCCGGCTGCGGCAGAGATGGCAGGGACCGCTCGCTTGCAGATCGCCGCGGTTTCAGGCGTATATGCCGACGCGGCTGAAATCTCCCTGCCGGTTTACACGCCCGCGACCACCGAAGCCTTCGCCACCTATGGTGTGCTCGATGAGGGGGCAGTCGCCCAGCCAGTAGCATCCCCGAATGCTGTTTTCCCACAGTTTGGCGGCCTCGAAATCCAGACCTCCTCCACGGCTTTGCAGGCGCTCACAGATGCGGTCCTCTATCTGGTGGCGTATCCCTTCGAGTGCAGCGAGCAGCTTTCATCCCGGATTTTGGGTGTCGCAGCCCTCCGTGATGTGCTGACAGCCTTCAAAGCCGAAGGCCTCCCCTCCCCTGAGGAAATGGAATCAGCCGTAAAGCGGGATATCGAACGTCTTTCTGGGATGCAGAATTACGATGGCGGTTTTCCCTACTGGCGGCGCGGCCAGGATTCGATTCCTTTCAATACCATTCACGTGGCCCACGCTTTGCAACGGGCTGAGCAAAAAGGCTTTGACGTTCCGCAAAATATGCAAGACCAACTGAGCTACTATTTGCAAGATATCGAAAGTTACTATCCGCAATGGTATAGCGAGTATACGCGCAACTTCTTGAGTTCGTATGCGCTGTATGTGCGCCTGTTGATGGGCGACCGGGACCCAGATAAGGCCCGCAGACTGCTCAACGATGCCGGCCTTGAAAGCCTACAGCTCGAGGCGGTCGGTTGGCTTTGGCAGGTGCTTTTGGATGACCCCAATTCCGCTGCTGAGTTGGACGCCATCCGGCGACATGTCAACAATCGGGTAGTCGAAACCCCCGGGGCGGCAAACTTCACTACGCAATACGATGACCAATCTTACTTGCTGCTGCAATCCGACCGCCGCACCGATGCCATTCTGCTGGATGCCATGATTGCCGACGATCCCGATAGTGATTTGATCCCGAAGGTGGTCAACGGCTTGTTGGCCCACCAAACCCGCGGCCGCTGGGGTAATACCCAAGAGAACGTTTTTGTGTTGCTGGCTTTGGACCGCTATTTCAATACTTACGAGGATCAAACGCCTGATTTCGTCGCCCGGATCTGGCTGAGTGATACTTACGCTGGAGAGCATATCTACGAGGGATACTCGACAGAACGCCGGGAGACGCTGGTTCCGATGGTATATCTCGTTGATCCTGCTTTTGGCGGCGGTGAGGAGCAGAACCTGATCATCAGCAAGGAAGGGCTGGGACGCTTGTACTACCGCCTGGGGATGAGCTATGCGCCCACAGATTTATGGCTGGATCCGCTGGAGATGGGTTTTGTGGTGCAGCGCGTTTACGAAGCGGTGGATGATCCCGAAGATGTCTCCCGTGACGAAGAAGGAATCTGGCATATCAAAGCCGGCGCACGTGTCCGAGTGCGTCTGACGATGGTGGCTGATAACCGTCGTTACCATGTTGCGCTGGTTGATCCGCTACCTGCCGGGCTGGAAATCATCAACCCCGCTTTGACGGTCTCTGGCAGCATCCCGCAAGATCCGAATAGCTCTGATTACCGCGCTGGTTGGTGGTGGGGCACTTGGTACGAGCACCAGAATATGCGTGATGAGCGGGCTGAAGCTTTTACTGCTCTATTGTGGGATGGAGTGTACGAATATACATATGTTGCGCGGGCAATCACGCCCGGTACTTTTGTGGTGCCTCCAGCCAAAGCAGAGGAGATGTATTCTCCCGAGGTCTTCGGTCGCAGCGCCAGTGATTGGGTTATTGTGGAGTAACGAATCACCAATTTTGCAATTGGTAATATTTAAAACAGACGCCACAGTTCTTACAGTGGTGTCTGTTAATTTTAAAGGCGGTTTGATAAAAAGACCAATCACAAACTAGGATAAACACTACCCAAAATATGATATTTGGGTGTATAATATATTGTCAAGTTTAGATGAATTTGCAATATATTTGTATTGTGATGTTTGAAAGTCTTGGTCTTTGGGAGAAAAAACATGAGCACTCAGTTACTGTTTCAGAAAAGGGGAGTACTTTGGTTTTATCAAGTTATTTTAATTATTTTGATCGTAATTCTATTAAGTGGTCTCTTGACCGCTACTGCATTTGCTGATCATGCCGGAGATGCATTGGAGTTTGATGGGGCAGGTGAGTATGTGAGAATAGGTGATACCGGCGTGTTGATGGGTGGAGTTGGCTGGCAAAGTGAGAAGACGGTGAGCTTATGGTTGAAGCCTGACAATACCGCAGCCCCGGTTACCGATCCACCGTCAGGGGAAATGATCGTAGGGGTCGATTATCCACAAATATTTGGGATCAATCGCGCTAATTTCAATGGGCAAGATCGGATTTGGGTTTGGAACGCTGATAGCAATGGGTTCGACGTGATCGGCATTCCCTACACAAGTGGGGAGTGGATGCATATTGCGCTGGTGCATAGCGGTGGCGTATTGAGTGCTTACCGGAATGGTGAGTTAGTCGGAACGCGAACGAGCGGCGCAACCTATGCGCCGGCGAATGGACGGATGTACATAGCTGGTTCGGGACGCAGCGCCAGCACCAGATATTTTGGAGGTCAGATTGACGAAGTCCAATTTTGGAATTTGGGCTTAGATAGTGCCGCGATTGGAGGCTGGTGGGATGAGGAAGTGACCGATTTGCATCCAAACTGGAGTAACCTGGCAGCCTACTATAAAATGAGCGATGGTATTGGCATCGTGTTGACAGATGATAGTGGGAATGGGCGCACTGGCGATATGTTGGGCGGCATGGGAGATGAGAATTGGGTACCTTCTGATGCTTTGGATCATTCGGGGCCGACCTCGACCCCAACAGCGATGGTTGATACCGCCACGCCAACACCATTGCCTCCTACAGAAACTCCAACCGAGATCGTCATTACAGATACGCCGACACTAACCGCAGTGGTAGATACCGCCACGCCAACACCATTGCCACCTAGTGAAACTCCAACCGAGATCGTCATTACAGATACGCCGACACCAACTGCGTTGGTAGATACCGCCACGCCGACGCCAGATATGCCAACTCAAACACCTACGGCAATTATTGCCTCCCCAACCCCGACACCTGAAGAGCCTACCTCAACATCGGCTGCACCTACGCTTACACCAACTTCAGTCAGTGGTGTTGCGGATTATGCTTTAGAGTTTGATGGTGTAGGAGAATATGTATTATTAAGAGATACTGATGATTTAATGGGGGGCGTTAGTTGGACGAGTACCAAGAGTATCAGTTTTTGGGTAAAACCAGGCATGGATGCGGCACCCGTTACACACCCTGCCTCCGGAGAGATGATTTTCTGGAGTTGATTATCCACAAATATTTGGGATCACTCGAGCGATATTCGGTGGAAGAGATCGAATCTGGTTGTGGAATGCAGATGGGAATATAGATACATTAGGGATACCTTATGTAGCTGGAGAGTGGATGCATATAGCGATGGTACATACAGGTAACGTTATGTATGCCTATCGCAATGGAGAATTAGTGGGTACTAAAGTGAGTGGTCCAACCTACGCACCGGCGGATGGCCGGTTATATCTGGGAGGTTCAGGACGCAGTAATGCAAACCTTTATTTTGGGGGGCAATTGGACGAGGTTCGAATATGGAATATCGGTTTAGGGAGTGCTGAGATTGATATTTGGTGGAATCAAGAAATCAATAGTGGACATCCAAATTGGAGCAATCTCGTAGCCTACTATCAAATGAGTGATGGAACCGGCGAGCAACTTTCGGATGACAGTGGAAATGGAAATTCAGGAACCTTGCGGAACGGTATGGGGGATGTGAATTGGGTAGCCTCCGATGCTTTGGGTTATTCAGGACCGACCCCGACACCAACTGCAGTGGTTGATACCGCTACGCCGACAGCGGTTCTGCCTACTGAAACCCCGACTGAGATCATCAGTACGTATACCCCGACACCAGAAGTGCCGACCATAACGCCTACAACAGTTTCCTATACGGCGACCCCCACTCCTGAAACGCCCACGTCAACACCCGTTCCCCCGACCCTTACGCCCACCGCTATCAGCGGAAGTGGTTATGCCCTCAGCTTTGATGGAAACAATGATTTTGTCGAACTTCATGAAACCAGTTTGATCATGGAACCTGGCTGGGTACATACAAAAACAGTAAGTCTTTGGGTCAGACCCACTGGAGTTGGTGTGGAATGTGCCTACAATGATGTCGCAAATTGTGACAGTATTCTCGGTGATCGCCCACGCTGGTGGGGCATTACCCGGGGCGTGAAGGATGGTTTTGATCGAATATGGATTTGGAATGCTGATGGCAGTATGACCGACTTTATTGATGCGATTGGAATTGAATATACACCTGATGAATGGGTCCATATTGCATTGGTTCACAATGAAGGCAGATTGCGCGCTTACAAAAATGGGATTGAAGTTGGAAATACCCTTAGCGGAGCTACTTTGCAGCCTTATACAGGCGGTTTGCCCGTATTGCATATCGGTGGCGTAATCAACAGCCCCTCGGCGAATGTTACTTTTTATGGTGAAATTGATGAAGTTAAAATCTGGAGTGTTCCTCTCACAGAAACCCAAATCCGAGATGGTATGTATCAAATCCTCACTGGATCAGAAGCAGGCCTCTCGGCGTATTATCGTATGTCGAATGGATCGGGCCTCATACTTTCCGATGACAGTATCAACTCTTGGGATGGCACCTTGTTTGATGGTGCCAGGGGGGTACCTGCAAATGGCAGTCCACCTCAATGGGTTTTTCCAGGGCCTTTCTAATTGTTGGGCTTAGGATAATGCTTCATTTTTTTCCTAAATAAATCGAATAAGGAATTGTATTGCTTGTCAAAATCAAGCTGCGGAAACATGACATACCCCAATCTCATAAAGAAGAGAGGAAGGGAAGGGGAAGAGAAAACCAGAACAAAGAAATAGCCAAACGCAGACGGTAGAGCGGAGCTGGATAACTCCAGCTCCGCTTTCCGTTATGATGGCAAAAAGTGATCAGCAGCCAGTTAAAGAGGGGATCAAACTGGGGGCCAAGTGAAGAGAGCAGTAAAGCATAAGCCAGGGTGGCCAAAAGGAGTAGTTTTTTGCGATGTTGCCATTTGAGCAGCCTGGGGCTCGCAAAAGCCAGTTTGGATTTGTGGAAAGGGATGGTCATTTCGACTTGCCCTCTACGAGCATAAGCATGCATAATGTTCCAGGTGATATCAGTGCCGCGGATGGGTTGGTTGGTGAGCAGATACTAGGGGGATTGGTGCTTGCGGCGAGCGACGACCAGATAGTTTTTTCGCCAATAAAAAACGAAAAATTCTCAGCCTGTGGTGATTCTTTTTGACTTACGCCTAATACCTGTAAATTAGCTTTTATAAAATTGTATTTGGTAGTGTCTCCAGAATCATTCAAGCCAAGATATAATCATTCCGAACAACTTCAATCACTCAGAACCAAACAACGGCAAATTATTATAAGGAGATAAATATGTGTTCCGATACGAATTGTAAGTGTGACTGCATGGAAGCAAAAGTCAGATTTCCCAGGTTGAATGAACCCGCACCCGCTTTCGTGGCTGAAACCACTCATGGAAATCTTCGTCTATCAGATTTTAAAGATAGTTGGTTGATCTTGTTTTCTCATCCAGCAGATTTTACCCCCGTTTGCACTACCGAATTTATCGCCTTTACAGAAATTTTCCCTGAGCTGCAAAAGAGAAACGTTAACTTGATTGGCTTAAGTGTCGATAGTATTTATTCGCATATTGCCTGGGTCCGCAATATTGAAGAGAAACTTGGCGTTAAAATTCCATTTCCTGTGATTGCGGATTTAAATAAGGAAGTCTCCTCGGCTTATGGCATGATCCAACCAGAGGAGAGCACAACCGAAGCTGTACGTTGTGTATTTGTGATCGATCCGAATGGGATTTTGCGATTGATGCTGTATTATCCACTAACGACAGGCCGGAACATGCAGGAAATTCTCCGTGTCATAGACGCGTTGCAGCTTAGCGATGCCGAGGGAGTGGCAACCCCAGCAAATTGGATTCCCGGTAAGAAGGTGATCGTTCCACCACCAAAGACACAGTTTGATGCTGAAGACCGTATGGAGGCGGGCTACGATTGTACGGACTGGTATCTCTGTGAGAAGGATATTTAATATGGCTTGTATAAAAGCAGATGGGTCACTAACCAGCACTGCTAAGAAAGTAATGAAAGTTTTAAAAACCCCTGCAAGTGATTCAGAGGTCGCTTCTCAAATAAGCTTTCCGGTTTATTTAGTGCGCAGTAGCCTAAGAGAGTTAGCCGAAATTGGGCTGATTGCGGAAATCAATGGCAAGTTCGAGTTAACTGAATTAGGATATGGAAAGCTAAGCAATTAGAAAACTTAGACAAGGATGAAGGTATGGTAACTCTTATACAAGAAAAAATTACTCAGGTCATTGATATTCTTAACGAACTTGAAATTGACCTTTGGCTAACCTTTGTGCGTGAAACCAGTGCTTTTGCAGACCCCGTTCTACCGCTGATCTATGGAGCAGATCTCACCTGGCAGTCGGCATTGATGATCACCAGGAGTGGGGAAAGAATCGCTATCGTTGGTCGTTTCGAAGCAGAAACCGCCCGACGCACAGGTGCATATGATCAGGTAATTCTTTACGATGAAACCTTCAGCCCGGTCTTTTTGGAGGTGTTAGAGCGCCTCAATCCGCAGATGATCGCCGTCAATTATTCTGAGAATGACCCGGTTGCTGATGGTTTGAGTTTGGGGATGTATCGGGTTCTCAAGAGCTATCTGGGTGATACCGCCTTTGCGAATCGAATCGTCTCAGCAGAAAATATTATCGGAGCTTTACGAGGGCGTAAAACCCCGGAGGAGATTGCCCGTATTCGAGCAGCGGTCGCTACTACCGCCGATATTTATGCTGTCACTTTCGCCCATCTTCAGCCAGGGATGAGTGAAATCGAAGTTGCGAATTTCATGCATCGCCAGCTCGTTGCGCGTAGCCTGGCCCCCGCTTGGGATTTAGAGCATTGTCCCACGGTCAATGCTGGACCTGAATCTCCGGTTGGGCATGTCGGTCCTACCAAAATTCAAGTCCAGCGCGGCCAATTGGTGCATTTTGATTTTGGTGTCAAGCAAGATGATTACTGTTCCGATATCCAACGAGTAGTTTATCTTTTAAAGGATGGCGAAAGTGAAGCTCCGCCCATTGTGCAGCAAGCTTTCGAAACCGTTGTGTCTGCTACCCAACAAGCTGTACTGGTAATGAAACCGGGTGTCACCGGTTTGGAGATTGATACCATCGCCCGAGGCGTTATCACTGGCGCCGGCTTCCCAGAATATAAATACGCGACCGGCCATCACCTGGGTCGCGCCGCCCACGATGGGGGTGGTATCCTTGGTCCAAAGTGGGAACGCTACGGCGACTCACCCCTTCGCAAATTGGAAGCTGGGCACGTCTACACCGTTGAGCCTGGGTTAGCGCTGCCAGGATACGGGTATATCGGGCTCGAAGAAAATGTACTTGTCACGGAAAAAGGCGCTGAGTATTTGGGTAAGCCACAAACCAATTTGTTCCTGTTATAACTCGCCCTGCCTCTTCCTAGTTGCAGGTAAGCGCCGCTTTGTCGCAGGTTACGGTTGAACTATTATTCCCTTCATTAGTTTCTGGAATTTGGTTATTCGAATCGATTTCAGCTCGAATAGATTGTGATCCGATAACGGTGTGACCGGTATAACAAGCATTACTTCCTTCTGGAACCTGACAATTTCCCTGTGTTGATTGTGATCCATCGGCGTAAAGAGTATATTGAAAATTTCCTACCAAACTCCCTGTCGGAGTTGTTCCCACCCGAACAATGACCTCAAAATGAGTGGACATAAAAATTTCAAGAATATACAAGTCCCCGGCAGGTTCAGGGGTAAGTGATGGGGTTATGGTTGGGGAAGGGGTCGGTGTGGGTGGTGGCACCATTTCAGGCAGGTTGTCGATGTTTCCAGCCACAGTAGCATATTCACCCCAAAGCCAGCAAGTGTATCCGTCTTTTTTGATAATCCAGTGAGGTGGGCTGGATGTAGTGTATTTTCCAACAACTTCGGCTTCATCGCCAACCAGTAAGGTGGTCAGAAGATCGTAAACTACGCCAGGTCCGGTCCTGCAGTTTGTGTTCGTGGTTACCCAAACAATTGGGATGGATGGTGTAGCTGTAGGAGTAATCGTTGGGGTATTACTTGGTAACGGTGTGTTAGTTGGTGTTAAGGTTGTTGTTAGTTCTGCAATTGAATCATCTGAATTTTGATCGCCGTTTTCGGGTTGAATTTCTGTATCAGGTAGAGGAGTTGGGGATGAATTTATAGCAGAATCCGGAGTTCCGGTGGGCAGATTGCATGCCATTGTGATCAAGATTAGCGCAATGATAAAGATTGTAAATCCGTGAGGTTTATTCAATGGATCCTCCTGGTTTGTTCGTTTAATTCCCCAATTTATAATTGAGTATAAGGAGTATAGCATAAGAGAATCTGTAATTGTTTTGTTGGGCGATCAGTTACCTTACCGGATACATTTTTGCACCCAGCTGCACTAGGTGGTTGTGAAAAATTGATAACCCTTCTTTCCCGCTTTTTTGGTTGCATACATAGCCTGGTCGGCATATTTCAGCAGCTCTTGGGCATCCAGGCTGTCGTCTGGGAAAATGCTGATGCCAATACTGGCTGAAATCGATAAATTGTGCCCTGAAATCATAAAAGGATTGGCTAAAATATTAAGTACTTTTTTTGTTAACAGGGATGCGTTTTCCCGCCCTTTGATATTTTCGAGCAATATCGTGAATTCATCACCGCCAAAGCGAGCTGCTGTATCGCTGTCCCGGATACAAATCTCCAGGCGCCGGGCAATCTCTTGTAGTAAAAGATCTCCCACTTCATGGCCATAGATATCGTTTACGGGTTTGAAGTCATCTAGATCAATAAATAAGACCGCCAAACTTTGGCGGTTCCGTTTCGCTTGTGCAGTAGCGTGTTCCAGACGCTGTCTGAACAAAGACCGGTTAACGAGATTGGTTAGGGTGTCGTGTGTTGCTAGATATTCGAGCGTTTCCTGAACTTGTACTCGTTGGCTGACATCTTGTTTGATCGCGATGAAATGAGTGACTCTGCCCTGCGTATCAATAACCGGTGTAATAGTCATCTCTTCTGTGTATAAAGATCCATTCTTATGTTTGTTGATGATTTCTCCCTGCCAGACAGAACCATTTGCAATTGTATCCCAGAGTTTTTGATAGAACGCTTGGGATTGTTGGTTTGAGTTGAAGATTTTTGGGTTATTACCGATCAGCTCCTTTTCGGTATAACCGCTCAATTCGGTCATCGCCCGATTACCCCAAAGGATTGCCCCATCTTGATCTGTGATAATGATGCCATTAGCTGCAGCTTCTAGCGCTGTAGATTGCAAGTGAAGCTGCTCTTGGATTTTTTCTCTTTCAGTGATATCCCTGGCGATGCTCTGGATATGGGATGGTTTTCCCTCTTTATCATAGACCATTGCCACAGAAACTTCGGTGAATACTCGTGTACCGTCTTTACGAATGAAAGTTCGACGGTAGATCGGTGGAATTTCCCCACGGTCAAGCGTCTTTCTCCTACTTTTCGTGTTTTTCCATTCTTCTGGGGCGACGACGTGTTTCGCAGGCATCCCCGTTAATTCATCAACCGAATACCCCAACATGTCAGCTGCTTGTTGGTTGACCATCAGATGAATCAAATCCGTGCTGAGAATAAAAACTGCGTCGTTGGTCCGTTCAAATAGGGCTTGGAAACGTGTTCTGCTTTCCTTGAGTTTGTCCACTGCTTGCACACGTGCAATAGCCACCTCTGCTTGCTGAAGGATAATTTGAACCCAGGCTTTATGCTTTTCAGAATCAGTTGATATTGGGTTTGATAAGAATACGATGCCATATTTTCCAAGGGGAAAAGCATTATGATCTCGAACATCTATTCTGGACATCATATTAAAGCCTGCTCGTTTTAGCCAATCAGGCAGATTGTTGAATGTCGCCCTTCCAAAATAGAGACATTCGATGATTTCATCATCCTTCAAAGTAGATTGAGGCACCTGTTGGTGATAGCACATCGAGTAGATATTTTCACAATCGAGGGGGACCCAGATATCAAAAGATTGCTCTTGGATATAGTCTGTAACCAGCTTCGGGAGTGAGTTGATTAGCCATTGGGGGAGTTCGACAGTACCTAGGTTCCAATAGAGTTGATTGCCTCGTCTTTCCCAAATCGAGAGATATTTGTACCCTAAATCATGCAGCGCTTGCTGGAGCGTTTGGAGCACCATTGGGATATTCATAGCCGTATTGAAACCGGCGGTTATGCGCGCAAAAATTGCTTCCCGGTTTTGTTTTTCCTTAAGCTCTGTAATATACGTTTCAATTTCGTTTTGTTTTTTGGGTAATTTATACGCTGCGTCTGATTTGCTGTTCATTCAAAAATTATAACTTTAAAATGTGTTGTCTAACCCCCCAAAATTCAGATTATATATTCATGCGATTTTCTACGGAAGGTACTTCTGTTTGGCTTGCACGTTAATCAAATGCTTGCTGGCACTCATCACAGATGATGACGGTCTTATCCAAGATCGAATGGTTGATCTGAATGCGTTTTGGTGGAAAACAATCGCATTGCGCGATGATATGTTCATCATCTAATTCAGACTCAATAATGTTTTCCACAAGCAAGGTCGCTTGGATCAATCCATTATTAAGTTGAATTACTTGAGTAATCTGTTCGAGAAGAGCATTCCATCGTTGTAATGCTTCTGGGGCTAGCAACCATCGTGACCTGCCCGTAGATGGATCGCGTAACGATACTAACCCATAGGCGCGGCCTGGTTGTTTGTACCAGGGTGAAAAACGCCCTATATTTTCGATTATTTCGGTAATCATATTGATGAGCACGGTTTCTGCAGCTTTTGGTGGAGTATTGATTGCTGCACTCTCAAAAAGATTCTGTGTTTTTGGTAATTCAACACATACATCAAAAGCTTCGCACAGGGTTTCCCAGGCACTTTCAAGGGTGCTATCCAGCAAGTCAATGGGATTTGTCGTCGGATCGAGTTTTAATGTGGGAACCATTTTGGGCTCCTTTCCTCAAATTCGGCGTGATGTAGTCAGTGATCTCAATGCAGAGAACGATGAATATGATGTGGATAGATGTTTCGAGTAGTGAATAATTTGCTAAAGAAGTTCTTTTTCTCTCAACAAAGGTCGTGCGTCGACCAGGTTTTTCTGCAATACGGCGTCTTTTTCTGGCAATCCCAGGGCCAGGGACATCAACTGAGTGAAATACAAAATCGGCATCGGCGCTTCCAAACCCATCTGCATTTGACGGGCGTCCAGGTTCATGTGGCAGAGTGGGCAAGCCACCACCATCACCTCCGCACCGGCTTCTTTCGCGTGTTCGATCAGGCCGCGGCTTAAATCGACCACAATATCAGGTCGGGAAAGTGAGTGAGCGGCACCGCAGCAGCTAGTTTTATACGACCAATCTTTGACCTCAGCGCCCGAAGCTGACATTAATTCATCCATATCGGTTGGATTTTCGGGATGCTTAACCTCGGTGATCTGCGGGGGACGCGTAAGCAGGCATCCATAATAGGTAACTATTTTTAACCCTGTGAGAGGACGCTGAATCTTTTGGGCGACACCCTCCGGTCCGATATGTGCGTAAATGGCCTCAGAAAGCGTGGTGACTTTAACCTGGTCCTGGAACTCGTACCCCAGTATTTCATCAACTTTTAACTTTTGTTCTGGGTGCTGACGAATTTCGAACTGCGCCGCCTTATGACGGTTGAAACAGGCCGCGCAGGGCATCGTCACTTCTTGGAAGCCGCTCTGCTCGATTAGCGAGAGATTCTCCATCGGCAGACGCAGAGCATACTCGGGATCCGCTTTATGCGCCGGGGAGCTTCCGCAGCATAACCAGCCTTTTGGTTCGATCAGGTTCATCCCGAGTGCTTCGCACACCGCCCGTGAAGAGTGGTCAAACTCTGTTGCGGTTGATTCTAACGAGCAGCCAGGGTAATAAGCCAAGGCTTTCGAGGCACCCGCTACTGGTTTGATCTTCCGTTTACTGGGGGCGCGTGCTGGCTTAGGGAGGAATCCAACTTTGCCCTTCTTCAGGAAGCCCGTGTACATATCCAGGTCATCGAGCAGCGTCCTCGGATTGCGCAGCTTGAATTCGGCCATCACACCCGGCTCGTAAGAGCGTCCCCATAGACGGATTTCTCGCAAAAAAGCTCGATTAAAATCGTCCACTTCGGGAATTTGGGCGCGATGCCGCGCACCTTTGCTTCTCTGGTGAGAAATTCCATAATAGCGGTGATATCGATATTTTGCGGGCATCGGGTGGTGCAGGTTTGACAACTTGCGCATAGCCACGGAGTGTCAGATACTAAAGCGATGTCTTCCTGCCCCAATTGCAGCGCACGAAGGATTTGGTTCGGCTGCCAATCGAAGAACTGACCCACGGGACAGCCGCTGGTACATTTTACGCACTGATAACATAAATAAACATTCTGTCCCAGTTCATTCTGAATGCGTTTCGCCAGATCGGGCTTAAATTCGGTGATTGTTTTTTGCGTTGTTTGTTCGCTCATAGAAATCTCCGGTTCTCCCCTCTCCCACTGGGAGAGGGGCTGGGGTGAGGGCTTACGCCGCAATCGGTTCCAATACAGGTCTCGGCAACAGACCAGCACCCTCGGCGATGGGTTTGACCGCTTCTTCCCATTCGATCGCCATGATATGGGCACCGGCAACCCCTTCAACTTCCCGTAGCTCTTGGATCAAGTCGATGCAAATCTGTATACCTGTCTCTCGCCAAGCTTTTGTGCGTGCACTTTTATCCTCTTTCGTGAGTTGATCCTTAGGAATATCGGCCCAGGGTCTTCCCGCTGCAGTCATACGTTCGATGATTTCATCGGGCACCAAAATGCCAGGCACATTGTTCTTCATATAACGCGCCATCCCCGGGCTTTTGAGCGGCCCGACCCCTGCCAGGATATAAGTCTTTTCATGCACGCCCAATTCGCGGACTTTTTCCATATATTTTTTGAAAGCAGGGACATCATAGATCAATTGGGTTTGGATGAAATTGGCCCCAGCCTGAACTTTTTTTGCCAATCGGTATGGACGGAAATCCAGGGGGTCGGCAAATGGAGCGGCTGCTGCTCCCACAAAGAAACGTGGTTCCTGCCCTTTGAAGGCTTCGCCGCACTCGAAAATGCCATCATCCCGCATCTGTGCTACTGTACGAACCAGTTGAATCGAATCCATATCAAAGACATTCTTGGATGTGGGATGGTTACCAAACCGTTGGTGATCGCCGGTCAAAGCCAATAGGTTGCGCATCCCCAAAGCGTATGCGCCTAATAAATCACTTTGGATCGCCAGCCGGTTGCGGTCTCGGCAGGTCATTTGGATAATCGGTTCCAAACCTTCCTGTACTACAATCGTTCCCGCACCAATACTTGACATCCGTACAATGGCAGTCTGGTTATCGGTGATATTGACGGCATCGCAGTTGCCGAGGAGTAATTTTGCCTTATGGCGAATTTCCTCACCATCAGCACTTTGCGGAGGGCCAAGCTCTCCGGTAACAGCAAAATGCCCGGCTTTGAGAATCCTTTCGAGATTGGAACCCGCCAAAAATCCGTTGTTGCTCATCGTTGTCATTATTATTCCTCCTCCGCGGCGAGTCGCAGGTCATCTCGGATAATTTTTCGAGGCCCACCATCCCGGGATGTTGACCAGTTCTTCGGGGGTTGTATTTCTAAAATGGCGTGAAGCTTGTTTTTACTGTTTAGGCGGTCGTAAATCAACTGCCAGGCGCACTCAACTTCGGGGTCGATCTCGCAGTGTCCTGCTTCAGAGCCGCCACACGGTCCATTGAGCAGCGATTTAGAACAGCGGGCAATCGGGCAGATACCACCGGTTAATCCCAAAACGCAGTCGCCACAGGCCGCACAGCGTTCTTCCCAAACACCCTGTTCTGAGGGGATGCCCATGAAAGTTGTGTTGAGCCCCGGCACCACCCAGGTGTCGGGATAATGCTCCGCGATGGCCTGTACACCGATACCGCAGCCCAGCGAGAGCACCACATCCGCCTCTTTGACCTGCTCTTCGATCTGGTCAAGGTATTCCCACTCGCACTGGCGCTGCACGGTGACATCGGTCACATCTTTGGCTTCTCCGTCGAGCTTCGTTGCCATCCGCAACGAAGCTGAGGTAATTTGGGCCTCACGTGAACCGCCAGCAAAACAGACCGTCACGCAGGTGCCGCAGCCGACCACCAGCACTTTCTCGGCATCGTCGATCAGGGTCTTTAGTTCATCAAGGGATTTTTGTTCAGCGATTATCATCTGGCTGTCTCCTCTTCAACGGGGGTAAATAGATTAGGCCCGACAGGATTGGGTCCAACCTCGATTATTTTTTCTACAAACTCTTGCGCATTTTGTGCAAATTGCACGCCCATAGCAGCAGAAACATTAACCATTTTGACCCGTTCCGCTCCTAGACCAATTTGCTCTAATAAGTCACCTAAATATTTCACTCGTCGTTTTGCGTTGAGATTACCTTCCAGGTAATGGCAGTCACCTTCCAGTCAACCCGCGACCATCACGCCGTCAGCGCCATCCTCGAAGGCTTTCAACACATAGAGCACATCAAGCTTGCCAGAACACGGCAGTTCAATCACTTTTACGGAGGGCGGGTATTCAAGGCGCATCGAACCAGCTAGGTCTGCCGCGGCGTAAGCGCAGTAATGGCAGCAGAATGCCACGATTTGGGGTTGGAACGATGTGTGCATGGTTTCACTTCACCTCAAAGATTTCTCATTGTTTCAACCGTGTCAACAGAAACGAAATTTGGGGTTGATTGCCGTTCGAAAAGCGCATCAACTTTGGAGAGCGTTTGGGCATCGGTATAGTGCATGAGTTGGATGGCTTGGGCCGGGCACTCGGAAACACAGGTGCCGCAGCCATGACAGATGGCGGGTTCCACGAAGGCCGCGCCGACGATTGCACCAACACCTGTGTAATCGTTACTGATTTTGGGTACTTCGTACGGACAGATGCGCACACAGGTGAGACAGCCGACGCATTTTTCGGCATCCACTTGGGCAATGCGAGCATTGGTCAGGATCGTTTCTTGCGCTAATATTCCTGCTGCCCGTGATGCTGCAGCCTGAGCCTGGGCGATGGTTTCATCCAAGAATTTGGGATAATGCGCCATCCCCGCCATGAAAATACCATCGGCAGAGAAATCAACCGGTCGCAGCTTGACATGGGCTTCGAGGAAGAAGCCGTCCATATCGGTGGAGATTTTGAGTTTGCTGGCCAGCTCGCGGGTCCCAGGGGATGGAATCACAGGAGTAGAGAGTACCAGTAAATCGGGTGTGAACTGAATTTCGCGGCCAATAATGAGATCAAGTACTTTAACCGAGACGGAGTCTTCATTAACCTGAACTTTGGGCTTATTATCAAACTCGAACTGCACAAACCGAAAGCCCTGTCGCCGTGCTTCGGTGTAGATTCTTTCCTTGAAACCATAAGTGCGAATATCGCGGAACAGGATGGTCACATCGGCGCTGGGATGGATCTCCTTGAGTTTGAGCGCGTTTTTCAACGCCGTTGTGCAGCAAATTCGGGAGCAAAATTCCTCGGCGGGTCCCACGCATTGGATCATTACTACAGAATTGGGTAACTTGTCTTCCGCCAGCAACTGCTCAAATTCTAATTGGGTGACAACCTTCTCGCTTTGTCCATACTCATATTCATCGCCGCGATATTCTTCACCCCCGGTGGCGACAATGATCGCGCCGTGTTGAACATCGAAAATTTTGTCTTCGCCACCTAAGGATGATGTGAAATTCCCTTTGAAGCCATGGGTTTCTTCCAATACTGTGTTCAAGTGGATGGTGATGAATGGGTTATCTTGAACTAGGGAAATAATCCCTTTAACGTAATCTAGGGGTGTTTGCAGATCCCCGTTGTCGATCACTGGCACGAAGAATTTTAGATTATTGAGTTGTCCACCCAGCTTGTCGCTGCGCTCAATCAAATGGACGGGGAAGCCTTGATTGGCCAGGGTCAGCGCGGCGGTCATACCCGCGGCACCGCCACCAATGATCAATGCCGTATGGTTGACGGGGACTGCGGAAACCTTTAAGGGTTCTAGTTTGGCGGCGCGGGCGACCGCCATGCGGGTGAGCATACGTGCTTTTTCGGTTGCTTCCTCAAAATTGTTAGAATGCACCCAAGAACACTGGTTGCGGATATTGGCCATCTCGAACAAGTGCGGGTTCAGCCCCGCCTGCCGGATGGCATCCTGGAAGAGCGTTTCATGGGTGAGCGGCGTGCAGGATGAGACCACCACTCGGTTGAGATTCTTCTCCTGCACGGTTTCGATGATGTGAGCTATCGTATCCTGCGAGCAGGTGTACAGGTTGTCTTCCGCGTGGACCACGCCCGGCAAAGACTGCGCGTAACCGGCGACGCCCGGCACATCCAGATAGCCGCCAATATTGCTGCCGCAGTGACACACGAACACCCCAATACGGGCATCTTCGCCCGTGATATCGCGCTCCAACGGATAATCTTGCTTGACAGCTAATGTATGCCGGGCGGGGGCCAGCAGCTGTGCAACGCTTGCCGCGGCCCCGCTGGCTTCGACCACGGTTTCCGGAATATCTTTCGGTTCGCGGAAGGGCCCGGCGACGAAAATTCCGTTGCGTGAGGTGCTTAGCGGATCAAATAAAGTGGTTTGGCAGAATCCGTAGGGGTCAAGCTCCACCCCCAAACGACGTCCGAGGCTCTGGACGGAATCGGAAATTTCCATACCCACAGACAAAACTACGAGATCGAATTCATCTTCAATTAATGCAGTATTGTCCCAATAATTTACAAGCAGATTGCCCGTCTCCGGGTTTTCCTTGACATCACTCAATCGGCAGCGGGTGTATTTGACGCCGTATTTTTGCTCTGCCCGGCGGTAATATTCCTCGTAGCCTTTGCTGTAAGATCGGGTATCCATGAAGAAAACCTGACATTGAACATCCCCGTTCCCATGTCCGGACATGGCCTCCGCTCGGGCGTGCTCAATCGTCATGATGGCCTCTTTGGCGGCATACATACAGCAAACCGAAGAGCAGTAATCATGATCTTGATCGCGGGAGCCGACACATTGCAGGAAGGCAATTTTCTTGGGGCTGCCATCATCTGAAGGCCGGCGGACGTGACCCTGGGTGGGCCCACTGGCCGAAAGCATCCGTTCGTACTGCAGGCTGGTGACCACGTTGGGGTAGCGTCCCAGCCCAAATTCTTCAGAGAGATGCGCGTTGTAAATCTGGTAGCCGGGGGCCAGGATCATCGCCCCAACATTGATCTCAGCGGTATGGGCGACATCATCGTGTACGATAGCATCCCGCCCGCAGGCGAAGACGCAGGACATGCACTCAGAGCACACGCCGCAGGCGAGACAACGGGCCGCCTCGGCTTGAGCAGATTCATCATCATAGCCGTGTTCGACTTCGGCAAAGTTATCGAGACGTTGTTCAACCGGGATTTCTGGGAGGGGGATTCGTGGCTGCTTGTGGATTTCACCGCGCCCCATTTTTTCGGCGATTTCCTGCTGAGAAAAATTCACTACCGGGAGTTCGGGGGTGGGTGGCGGTTCCAAAGGTTTCCCCTGCAAATAGCGGACGATTGATTCCGCCGCCTGATGCCCGTTGGCGACAGCCTCAATCACGAAAGCGGTGCCCGAAACGCTGTCACCGGCAGCGAAGACTCCCGGCCGGCTGGTTGCAAAAGTGTTGGGATTGATCGCAATCGTGCGTTTATCGGTCAGCCCCACGCCGGCATCATCGGGGATGAAGGCCAGACCGGCGCGCTGCCCCACGGAGAAGACCACAGTATCACATTCCAGTTTATGATTGCTATCTGTAACTTTATTGACGGTCAGGCGACCGCCCTCATCGAAGTGGAACGATTCGACTAGCATGCATTCCACGCCGCGGACGTGACCAGCATCATCGCTCAAGACCTGCTCAAAGGCGCGGCTTGGATGGAGGTGAACGCCTTCCTCCTTGGCGGCGTCCACCTCCCAGGAGTGCGCGGGCATCTCTTCCCGACTTTCCAGGCAGGCGAGGTGAACCTCTTTGCCCAGACGAACCGCGCTGCGGGCACAGTCGATGGCGACGTTGCCGCCGCCCAGTACCAGTACGCGATCTCCTAGCGGGGGGACATCAGTACTTCCCGACTCGTATTTCCCCAGGCGCACATCCCGTAGGAAGCGAGTGTTGATGAGCACCCCCTCCAGGTTGGCGCCGGGAATCGGCAATCGGATGCCCTCGTGCGCACCCACTGCTATGAGAACGGAGTCGTATCCCTCGTTGAAGAGATCATCGAGGTTGTCAACGCGGCTGTTCAGGTTAAGGTCGACTCCCAGGTCTATAATATCTTGTACTTCTCTTTCAATAATTTCGTTCGGTAAACGGTATTCGGGGACCCCCAGACGCAACATGCCACCCGCGACGGGCATGGCTTCGAAGATCGAAACCGGATACCCCTGTTGGATAATGTCTTGTGCGGCGGTTAATCCACAGGGGCCGGCACCGATGATTGCTACCTTTTTATCTGGAATGGTTATCTCTGCTGGTTCGATTGGTTTGCGTTCATCTCCGTAAACTTTATCAGTGACGAAGCGCTTCAAAGCCCGGATGTTGATTGGTTCTTCTACTTGACCGCGATTACATGCGGTCTCACAGCGATGATTGCAAATTCGGCCACAAATTCCTGGGAAGGGGTTGTCCATTTTGATCACCCGCAGCGCATCTTCCCAGCGTCCTTCCCGGATGAGGGCGATATATCCCTGTGCACGCTGTCCCGCCGGGCAGGCATCCCGGCAGGGGGCGATCCCCTGCTTTTCGATGGCGAAGGCATTCGGCACTGCCTGAGGATACAGTTTATAGACTGCTTTCCTGTGAGATAACCCTTCATTGAAGTTGTCGGGCAGGATCACCGGGCACACATCCGAACAATCGCCGCAGGCCACGCATTTCGTTGAGTCTACGTACCGGGGGGCCTGCCTGACCCGCACCATGAAATCACCCGCCGCACCGGTCACGTCCTGCACTTCGGTATTGGTCAAGATGTGGATATTGGGATGGCGTCCGGTCTCCACCAGTTTTGGCGAGATGGTGCACATCGCACAATCATTGGTGGGGAAGGTTTTATCGAGCTGGGCCATCTTACCGCCAATAGCAGATTCCTTCTCGATCATATAGACTTTGAAGCCCTGCTCAGCCAGATCGAGAGAGGCTTGCATCCCCGCGATACCGCCGCCGACAACCATCACAGCGCCGACGGGCAAATTCCCTGATCCGTTTTTACCATTCTTTCCAATCATTGTTTACGTTCTGCCTCTGAAGCACGCTTCATTATCGGTTTCTGGCGTTTCTAATCGGAATTTTCCTTGACCATTTTTTAATGGATTTGGACCTAACTTTCTAATTCGTTCGGTCATCTCTTGCGCGGCCATTGCGAAACTCTGCCCCTGGCTGCCGGACATGAAATACATGTTCAGTCTTTCACTGCTAAGTCCAATTTCATCCAGAATTTTTTTGGTGTATTCGACACGGTTGTGGCCGCGCTCGTTGCCGCGCACATGGTGGCAATTGCCGACCGGGCAGGCTACAATATAAACACCATCGGCACCTTGCTCAAAAGCTTCGAGTAGATAACGAGGGTCAGTTTTTCCAGTGCAGGGCATCCGTACAAACTTGACGTTGGCCGGATATTGGATGTGCAGCGCTCCGGCGGTATCCGCCGCCATATAACCGCAGTAAATACAGTAGAAAGCTGTGATTTGGGGTTCGAAGTTCTTCGGCATTGTTGGCTATTCTCCGATTTCCGTTGCTTTAGCTGGAACCCATTCTCCTAGTCCGCCGATCCCTTGCAGCATCATCTGTTCATCTGTGTAATTGATGAGTTGAATAGCATTTGCCGGGCACTCTCCGGTGCAGGTGCCGCAACCCTGGCAGAGCGCGTCGTCGATGAAGGCTGCGCCGCCGAGTCCTCCAACACCGACGCGCCCATTGTCATCAATGACCTGCGGAATCTCAAAAGGACAGGTACGCGTACAGGTCAGGCAGCCCACACATTTCTCGGGATCGACTACCGCGACCACGCCGCCCAGGTAAAGAGCATCACGTTGAGACAGGATTGTCAAAGCGCGCGCGGCTGCAGCCAAAGCGTGGCTAATGGATTCCTCGATAAATTTGGGGTAGTGCGCCATGCCTGCCAGGAAAATCCCCTCCCGCATGAAATCCATGGGTCGCAGCTTCATCTGAGCTTCATCGAAGAAACCTTCACTTGAAAGTGGTACCCTCAACAGTTCGGCGAGTTTAGCGCTGCCCTCCGCGGGTGTGATCGACATACTTAGGGGTACGATATCAGCCGGAAGGTCCAGCCAGCGGTTCAAAGTAATATCTCTAACTTTGACAATGACGCGATCCACCACAGAGGTAGGAATAATTTGCGGGGGTTCCTCATCCGTATAGCGCACAAAAACCACGCCCAGCTTGCGAGCCTCGGTGTAGTATTCCTCCCGGAAACCATAGGTGATGATATTTTTGTAGAGCACAGTTACCCGACATTCCGGATTGAAAAGTTTTAGCCGGATGGCGTTCTTCATCGTGTTTGTGCAACACACCCGGGAGCAATACTCAGGTACCCCCTCTGACTGTACGCATTGGATCATGACCACATCCCGCAGCGCGGCAATTTTTTCCGGTTGGTGGATGATCCGGTCTTCGAGTTCGCGCTGAGTAATTGCTTGTGGAATTTTTAACCAGGCATGTTCGTGCGATTCTTGTGCTCCGGTTGCCACGATGGTGACACCATGCTCAACAGTGAAATGTTCGGCCGGGCGGCCAGGACGCCGGATTTTTAGATCCGTTTGGTAAAAACCGATATGGCCCCTGTAACTGACTACTTCTGTATGGGTGAAGGCCGTCACATGTTGATGGGCGCGTACCCGGTTGATCAGATCGCGTCCCAGGCGGCGGGGGTTGTAACCCTCAGCTACATAATAAAGATTCTGTAAGTTGCCACCCAGACGTTCGGTACGCTCTACGATGATGGCATCATAGCCGCTATCGGCGATGGCTAATGCGGCGGTCATCCCTGTTAGCCCACCACCGATGACCAGCGCGCTGGGTCGGACTTTGTGTTTCTTTTTATAGATGGGCTGCGCTGCCGATATACGACCGACAGCCATGCGAGTTAGCTCAATGGCTTTTTGATTGACAAGTTCTTCCTGCCAGCGGTGGACACGGGCACACTGCTCTTTGAGATTAACCAATTCCACCAAGTAGGGATTCAACCCGGCTTGTCGGATTGTTTTTTGGAAGAGCGAATCATGGGTGCGGTTGCTGCACCCTGCAATGACAACCCGATTCAGCCCTTGCGCGTGAATTTGTTCTTGAATATGTTCTAGCCCTTCGGTGAAGCAAGCGAAATCTTGCGTTTCCGAGTGGGTCACTCCCGGCCAACCTCTAGCTGTTTCCGCTATTTGTGGAATATTGATCAAATCGCTGATCGTGCCACCGCATTTACAGGCAAACACGCCTATCTTTGGGTCTTCCTGGCTGACATCTTTTTCGGGAATCATGCCATTCTCTGAAATGAAGGGCAATTCGCGCGAGTACTCAAAAGTGTTTAGACGGTCGTTGAGCAAACGCATCACCTCTGCTGCAGCACCACTGGCATCGATGATGGTCTCGACGATTTCTTTGGGCGATGAGAAAGCTCCGGCCACAAAGACCCCCGAGTGCCCGGTTTGTAACGGGGTGAATTTGTCAGTTTCGCAGAAGCCGTATTGGTTGAGTTGTAAATCCAGCATTTGGGTGAAGTGCTGGCCCGATTGGGGAGGCTGCAAACCAGCTGCCAGTACGACCATTTCAAAACGTTCTTCTCGTAATTTGCCATCGGATGTTGCGAATTGTAAGATCAAATCCTTGGTTTCCGGGTCTTCGTGGATTTGTGAAACCCGGCAGCGTTCGTAATGGATCTTATGTTTATTGCGGGCTTTATCGAAATAGGCGGCGTATTCTTTGTTAAAGGCGCGCTCATCCATGATGAAGACAGTACAATCGACCTCGCCGGACAATCGTTGTTTTGCGAGCATCGCTTCTTTCGTTGCATACATACAGCAGATCGAGGAGCAATAAGCGTTTTTTTGATCGCGTGAGCCGATGCATTGCAGCCAGGCAATCGACTTGGGTTGGCACTGGTCCGAAGGTCGAACGACCATCCCCTCGGTTGGACCTGATCGGCTGGCAAGCCGTTCGTAATCCATGGCGTGCAGCACATTTGGGAAGCGCCGGTAGCCATATTCATCGAGTTCGCTGGGATCGTAAATTTGGAAACCCAATGCCAGGATGATGGCTCCAACATCCACAGAGAGCAGGCGAGGCTGCTCATCCAGATCGATGGCTTTGCTGGGGCAAACTTTCACACATTTACCACAATCGTCGCAGTACGCACCACGGTCGATATGGTAGGCATCCGGCGCGGCGCGGTGAGGCCGTTTTATGAACAGCTTTGCGCGTAGTCATGTTTTGCTGGTAGGAATCGGGCAATTCTACGGGGCAAACCTCGGTGCAATAGCCGCAATTGATACACCGGGTTACATCCACAAAGCGCGGTTCTTGCCGTAAAGAAACGGTGAAATCTCCTGCTTGGCCTTGAATATCCAACACATGGGTGTTGGTCAAGATTTCGATATTGGGGTGCTGGTTGTATTGCAAATACGCGGGAGAAATTGAGGGGCGAGTACAGCCATATCCATGGTCGGGAGTGCCCCGGCAAAGTACACAGTCATGCTGTGGGAACATATAACCTAATTGGGCCACCCGTCCACCTAAGCAGGGTGTCTGTTCGACGAGAAACACCTTTAGGCCCGCGTCTGCCAAATCAAGGGCAGAGCGCATCCCCCCAATACCGCCACCGACAACTAGTGCAGCGGCTGGTTTGTGTCCATTGTTGTTGGGCTGTGATGTTAGCATTTCACTCCGGCAATCAAAGAAACCGTTCTATCTACCCAGGACAGAAAAGCTGTGAAGGAGTGCAAAAGGAGCCAACTGCCAAGGTCAGATTTTTAACCCAGTCGATATAACAACAACCGCCAGATAGAATCCAGCGGTTGCGATGCAATTGATGAGGCCCTTTGAGCCAATCTGGTTTTTATGGCTCAAGATGCAATGGTTGATGATATTAGATTGTTCGGGATGTGCAATGCTAATTTGATTGTAGCAAATCGGGATATAGCGGTCAATCGAAAAACGCATAAAAAGTATATGATCTTTGTCATATTCGTAGCATGATCAAGTAAGATTGACTAATCCGTAGCGAAGGGCTACCACTGCTGCCTGGGTGCGATCGTTAACTCCTAATTTTTTAAAAATCTCACTGGTATAGTTACGAACCGTTCCATCGGTTAAATATAGTTGTTGAGCAATATCAGCGTTAGATAGTCCTTGCGCCAAAAGCTGTAAAATTTCTAATTCTCTATCACTCAGGTTATAGTGGGTGGGTTGGTTTTGTGGCATGCTTGCACTTGTGTAACTATTGAGAGATCTTTCCCGCCACATTAGGATCGACAAAAGTTTGCCCTGAGGCCGTACCATGAATAGCTTTGACAAGTTCTGCAGGAGGAGTGTCCTTCAAGAGAAAACCGGATGCCCCCGCTCGGATAGCATCATAAACCCATTCATCATCATCGTACGTAGTAAGGACCAAAACGTAAATATTTGGGTGGAGCTCGCGAATTTTTCGAGTAGCGATAATGCCGTTCATGATCGGCATTTTTAAATCCATGAGTACTAGATTTGGGAGGACTATAGGGATCAATTCTAAGGCCGACTGACCGTTATGAGCAGTACCTACTATATTAATTTCAGCAACTGCCCCTAAAATTCTTTCAAGCCCCTCACAAACGATCATTTGATCATCGCAAATTAATACTCTTACCATGCAGGTTTCTCCACACTCAACCGGATTTTGGTCCCCATTTCAGGGGAGCTATCAACTTCAAAAATTCCGCCCATGGTTGATGCCCGTTCTCTCATTCCTTGAATTCCAAGTTTTTGGGTAATATCAATATCTGTGGGATTGAATCCGCGTCCATTATCTGAAATCATTAACGTTAAATTTTCTTCCTTCGATTAATTTAATAATAACGGAATTTGCATTCGCATGTCTGATGATATTCTCGAGCAATTCTTGCACGATACGATAAAAACATAATTCAACATCGGGGGTCAAATCGGGAAGCGGGGAATCGATTTGTATATCCAGCTCAAATCCAGCTCGGGAGGCTGCATTCTCGGCAAGGTTTGTTATTGCAAGCCCTAAACCCAAGTTTTCTAACTGTTGAGAGCGCAAAGCTTTAAGCGCACGGCGGGTCTCTGTTAATCCGATGCGCGTATTACTTAGGGCGTGATCGATCAGTGTTTGGGATTCTTCTGTTTTATTATTTGCTAAAGTGATTTTGATAGCTTCTAAGTTAACCGTCAGTCCACTAAGCGTGTGTGCCAACGTGTCGTGCAGTTCACGTGCTAAACGGTTGCGTTCGCGACTGACGGCCAATTGCTCGAGCGTTTTGGCGTGCCTCGCCAAGTGAATGTTCGCCTGCATGAGTTGGCGGCGCTGGGCTCGTTGAATTTCCATCAGTCGGGTGACAATATGCCCAACGGTTCCAAAAGCAAAGGCTTGCACGATGGGGATGCCCAAATACGGGAGCGTTTCTGAATTGATTGGACTTGCAAACGGCAACAGAAGGAATAACTGGACCGCGGCAGTGGATAGGATGAATAATAATACGTAGCGAAAACGATATTGCCAGGCGATCAGCACCAAAGGCACCAATAGAATTGGTAATATGATCCAATTTCGAGTAATACTCTCATTAATATCTGCGGCAGGATCAACAAAATAAATCAGGTTAGAGAAAATCGGAATAATCGTAGCGATCAATAATCCAATTGGCAGGTACCAATGACCGAGATAACGCTCCAACCAGCGCCATGATAAATAACCAAATAGCACGAGGTTGTTAGCCAAATTTACATACAGTAATACTTGCTGAGGTATCGCACCGCTTCTTGTTTGTAGAGCGGTATATCCAATTACCAGAGCGTAATAGATCAGTGCGACGCCAGTGAAATAACGGAAGATTCGTAGGAGTCCTGGCTCGATTGGGGAACGATTCATGCTACGGATCATATCACAGCTGGGGTCAATAATTTTAGAATTCTTTATAGCGAGAAAATAAGTAATGACAAGTGTCAATACGTTGATGACGGCCGTCATTTGGGCTTATGGTGGAAAGCACCTTTATTGTTTTTTGAATTGCTTTTATATTATCTCGGAATGGAGATTACCCAAACTTCACATGGGCGCGTAGCCCCTAAATTCATTTTTTCAAGTTATACCCGCAAGTCGTTTGGAAGTAATTATGGAAACAAACCTATTAATTGAAACTCATGAGCTATCTAAGAAGTTTCGTACCCAGAAGGGCCGGCAAGCAGTTGGTGGTCTGAATCTCGCGATTCCTCAAGGCCAACTCTACGGGTTGGTTGGTCCTGATGGAGCCGGGAAAACCACAATATTAAGAATTCTTTCTACTGTTTTGGAGCAAAGTGGTGGATCTGCCATGGTTGCTGGATATGACGTGTTGCGAGAAGCTGAGAAAGCCCGTCCTCTGATCGGATATATGCCACAAAACTTTAGTTTGTACCCCGATATGAGTGTGCTAGAAAATCTGAATTTTTTTGCAGATCTAAATGAGGTTCCGCGAACCCAGAAAAAAGAACGTATCACTGAGATGTTAGACTTTACCCGCCTGGATCGTTTCACTGACCGTCGAGCAGAACAATTATCTGGTGGGATGAAAAAGAAACTGGCGTTAGCATGTGCATTAGTTCATGCCCCTCGGGTTTTATTATTAGATGAACCCTCCACAGGTGTCGATCCGGTTTCCAGGAGGGAATTATGGTTGATTCTTGCAGAAATTGTGGTTCAGGGCGTGACAGTACTGGTCAGCACGCCTTATATGGACGAAGCAGAGCGCTGCCATCAGATCGGTATTCTCTATGATGGTCAACTTCTTACAGCCGGGTCTCCCGCGGAGTTAGAGTCACAATTACCTTTTGATGTGTTGGAGGTCAAAGCCTGGCCGAGAAAGGCTGTCCGTCAGGTCATCAATGGTAAATCTGAAGACATAATTCGTTGGCGTCCCGTCGGAGATCGCATTCGTTTATCGGTACCCAAAATTAAAGTTACTCAAAAACGTTTAAAGAAAGAGTTAAAGGCCGCGGGTGCGGAAATCACAATTATGCGACCCGCAAAATCAACAATGGAAGATGTTTTCATTCATCTAGTAGAAAACCAACGGGGTCCACGTGAATAAAAATAACGCAATTGAAGTTCGCGATCTCACCCGAAGGTTTGGAGATTTTATCGCAGTTAATCAGGTAAATTTCACAATCCCCAAAGGTGAAATTTTTGGTTTATTAGGTCCTAACGGTGCCGGAAAAACGACAACCATTCGCATGTTATGTGGATTATTAATGCCCAGTGAAGGAGATGCTAACGTGCTGGGTTTTGATGTGCGGAAGAAGCCCGAAGAGATCAAAAAACGAATCGGTTATATGTCGCAAAGGTTTTCGCTCTACAACGATCTCACTGCGTTCGAAAATATCAATTTTTACGCCCGTTTATATGGTGTCCCTCGGGCTGAAATAAAACCACGTATTGTTGAACTGATCGAGTTGGCAGGGTTGAAAGGCTATGAGCGTGAATTGACTCAAAATCTTTCCGGAGCCTGGAGGCAGCGTCTGGCTCTGGCCTGCGCCATAGTTCATAAACCGCCGATGCTTTTCCTGGACGAACCGACCGCGGGTGTGGACCCAGTATCTCGGAGAGAGTTTTGGGATTTAATTTACGATATGGCCGGGCAAGATGTCAGCGTGTTGGCGACCACCCACTATATGGATGAAGCCGAGTACTGCAATATGATCGGGATGATGTACCGAGGACAATTGATTGCCCTCGATGACCCCGACACGCTTAGAGAAGAAATGGAAGGGATTTTGCTAGAAATCGAGTGCGACCATCCCAATCGTGCGGTGGCTTTGGCTGATGCTTTCCCCGGTGTATTGGATGCAGCTATGCATGGAATCCTGGTGCATATCATCATCGAAGATGAAAAAATTGAACCCAAGGTGAGTAAGCATTTCAAAAAAAACGGGATAAATATCCAGCGCATGGAAATTGTCATGCCCTCCCTCGAAGATGTTTTTATTTCAATGGTAGAGGAAGAACGTCACAAGGTGTTGGCTGAATTTAAAACGGAAGGTTTAAGGAAAAAGGTTGAAATATGAGTCGAATGTGGACTATTGTCCGTAAAGAATTAATTCATATTTTTCGGGATACACGTACCCTGGGGTTGATTATTGTCCTCCCGGCATTGCTTTTGCTTTTGTTGGGTTATGGCGTATCTGGTGAACAGAAGAATATTCCCATGGTGGTGGCTGATCTCTCAAAGACGGACATCAGCCGTCGTTATATCAAATATTACACTTCCAGTGGTGATTTCAAAGTGGCTTACGATGCCCTCAACGAAGCTGAAATCCTGGAGATGATTGATACCGATGAGGCCCAGGTGGGCTTACTGATCCCCGAAGATTTTGGGCGTGAGATCCGCACGGGTGGTGAGGCCTCCGTCCAGATATACTACAACGCCTCTGACCCTGACATTTCCCAGAAAACCAACCTGACGATTGGGGCCATCAGCCAGATCGCGGCACAAGATATTCTTTGGGAGCAGCTTAGCAAGGCCGGAGTTGGTGCAGAAATTTCAATTCCCATCAGCTCGCACTCGATTGCACTCTACAATCCTGATAACGAACGCGGCCTGTTTATGATTCCCGGTCTGATTCCCGTTATCTTGCAGCTACAAGCGTTGCTGCTGACTACTTTGGCGATTGTCCGTGAGCGTGAGCAAGGCACGATGGAACAACTCATCGTTACACCAATAAAGTCCTGGGAGTTGATGCTGGGAAAAATCTTGCCCTATTTGGTAGTCGGACTGATCAATACAGTGGCCGTGCTATTTGTAGGTGCTTTTATTTTTGATGTTGCCATCGTGGGCAGTGTTTGGCAGTTTATCGGCGTAAGCATGATTTTTATCATTGGCTCACTTGGTATGGGTGTACTCATATCAAATATCTCGCAAACTCAAATGCAAGCCATGTACCTCGCGGTAGGTATTGTGCTAATCCCCTCGATAATTCTCTCGGGATTAATTTTCTCTCGAGCTGGTATGCCCTGGTTTACTTATTGGATCAGCGAACTTCTGCCAGTTTCACATTATCTTGAAATCACGCGCGGCATCATGCTAAAAGGTGTTGGTATCAATGTGCTTATGCCCTCCGTTTGGCCTCTCATCCTGTTAAGTGTCGTATATTTTGTCGCCAGCGTGTTGCTCTTCCGTAAGCGCTTGACATAAGTGATCAAAAAAGCCTAATCCCAATCCCCATTTTTGGAGGTTTATTAAATATGAAAAAAATATTAACTTTAGGATTATTAGTTTTAGTGACTATGTTCTCCCTAAGTGCCTGCGATGTCTTGGCAAATGCTGATGTTGACGCAGGTACGATCTTGGGATCTGGACATATTGCTGCAAGAACCGTGAGTGTTTCTCCAGAGATTGGTGGAAAAGCAGTTGAAGTGCTGGCCCAGGAAGGTGATCCTGTCGAGGCAGGTGATAAACTGATCCAATTCGACGATGAGATTTATCAGGCCCAATACAATCAAGCGGCTGCAGCGGTCAGCTTGGCAGAGGCTGCTATTGAAACCCAAAAAGCGCAGCTTGAAGCCGCCCTTATAAATTTCGGATTAGCTTCTCAAGGCGCGCGTTTCAGGGACCAGTCTGTACGTAACTTGGCGTGGCAGGTTCCTCAGGTGGATGAATTTTTCTTGCCAGTGTGGTATTTCGAAAAAGATGAAAGTATGACCGCCTTAGAAATTGAACTCGAAGCTTCTGAGGCACACCATAAAACGGAATTGGAAAACCTGGAGAACGAGTTAGCAGAAGCCAGCAACGCGGATTTGCTTGCGGCAGATCAACGACTGGCAACAGCACGAGCTGCCTACATAGTTGCTCAGCAGACCCTGACCCAAATGCTATCAGCCCAAGACAATGAGAAACTGGAAGAAATCGCCCAAGAAAATGTTGACGCCGCGCTTTCTGAATTAAAATCTGCTCAACTGGATTACGATCGCATGCTCTCGACAGCAGCTTATGACGATTTGATCGACGCCCGCGGCCGGGTAGCCGTTGCTCGTAGCCGACGAGATGCAGCTCGAGATCAACTGGATCAAATGTATACGGGCGAGGATTCGCTGGAAGTTGAGGCTGCCTGGGCTGTGGTTCAGCAAGCTGAAGCAGGAGTCTTCCAGGCTGAAGCGGCACTAGATCAGACAATTGCTGCTCTGGAAACTCTGGGTGTGCAAATTTCCAAAACGGTGGTCTACGCACCTACATCGGGTGTGATTTTGGCCCGCAACCTTGAAGTTGGAGAGGTGGTTGGTCCGGGGAGTTCCAGCATGGTTATCGGAGATTTGGATATTGTTGAGTTAACTGTTTACATCCCCGAAGATCGTTATGGGCAGGTTGACCTCGGACAGGATGCATCCATAACAGTTGATTCTTTCCCAGGTGAGACTTTTGATGGAACTGTGATCAGGATTGCAGATGGGGCTGAGTTTACCCCGCGTAACGTTCAAACTGTGGATGGGCGTAAAAGTACAGTTTATGCTGTTGTCATCCAAGTTCCCAACGCAGAATGGAAGCTCAAACCGGGTATGCCAGCGGATGCCGTTATTGATGTAACTGAGTAATCTTTATAGTTCCCCCCAAACCTTTAAACCTCGGAGGTCTTCAAGACCTCCGAGGTTTTGTCAACCATGCAGCAATAACCAAAGTAATAAGCCCAGCTCCATCAAACATAATGAAGCGCATTATGGATCCCCTCAAAACTAAATGTTCCGCTGGAATTGTCCACAGAATGATGGATTCTCCGACCAAACCAACGCTTTGCATGGCTGTCGCTTCGAATAATGACACTCGAAATTTGGCAGGATTCACCAACGCCACAACATACGGCACATTCCACATCAAAAAGAGGACGGCAAACCCCCGGATCGCGGCTGCCCCAGAAATTCCGCTTAATTCATAGGCAAAAACGAAGCGTTCAGGATAGGCAAAGAAAACCAGTGCGCTCTGTACGTTGATGAGTAGCACAAATCCAATTAGAACGCGGGCAACCCAAATTTTGGATTTAAATTTCATTTGTTGTTACTGCTCATTTTTGAACAAGCAAAATGGCTTCGCCCTCAATTACATCCACACCATCTTGGTTTTTACAAACAGTTGCTAGGGTGATAATGGGTTTATCCTCCCGAGCTTTGGTAATTGTAACTGTAGCGGTTATTGTGTCCCCGATAAAAACTGGTGCTCGAAAGTTGAGTTCTTGTTTTAGGTAAATACTGCCAGGACCCGGAAGCTGCATACCCAAAACCGCGGAGATCATCCCTGCAGTCAGCATACCGTGAACGATACGGCGCTCGAAACGTGTGGATGCTGCAAACTCATCATCGACATGTACCGGATTGTGATCACCCGAAATCTCTGCGAAGGTTATCACATCGTCATCTGAAAAGGTTTTGGTTAGTGAGGCGTTAGCGCCAATTTGGAACATGGTCCGCTCCTAAAAATAAATTTTCAGCCAATTCGAGATAGTATACCAGCCGTGCTAACAATTGATCAGTAGGGATTACTAAATTGGAAAGGCGCTTCCTGTCTGGTCCATTATGATTACTCCATAGCACACGCAAGATTAGAAGCGGCCAGCGAGTTGCCAGAATATGATCCCAGATTCGCAAACGTTCACTAAAATCAGGGTCAACAAAAGAAGGCTTATAGTTGGTCCGCAACCATTTAAGCGTTTCTTCTCCCAATGGTTGTAAAGCGGCGTGCCAGCGCAATTCGGCGAGATCGAGAGCCGGGTCGCCCCATCCGCTATATTCCCAATCTACCCAACGGATTTTATCCTTAGAGTCAGTGATCGCGTTGGCAGAGTTGGGGTCAACGCGCACCAATCGCAAAGGGATGTTGATTTTGCCAGGGTCAACATTTGCTTTCGAAATCACTTTGCTGCATTGCTTACAAATATCTTTCAGTCGGTCTCGCAGGTTTGCTCCGGATCGGAAATGGTTTTTCAGCCACGGGGTGTATAAATCGAAAAGTTCGGTGATCTCTTGCAGATATTGTTCAAAATCGAACCAGTGAAACCAAGCATCAAACTGGAAAGGTGAGTTATTAAAAGGTTGAATGCTGTGGAGCTGATGATAGCTATTTAGAAAATTATTTAGTTGCCTCTGGGTTGTGGGAGACTGTAAAGGTTTACCCTCAGTCCAACGATAAAACACCACAGGGTAAGGCACCATAGATTTACTCTCATCCAGAAAAAGGGGTTCTGGAGCGATATCTATTCTCGCCGAGTAAATAGTTTTGAGGGCACCATATTCACGTGCGGCTCTTCGCCTACCATCTTCTACGCAGAGTTTGCAGGCGAATACTTCGCTCTCCGTCTCAATTCTGAAGAGTGCGTTATTGGAGCCCCCAAAAACGTGTTGTATTTTAAAATTTCCCCCCTCCCCAAAATTAATGCCATTGCTTTGAATATTAGCAATGGCATTCAGATATTGAGTGAATTTGTGGTTGTCCAACAATTTAGTTTATTCCCATTTCTCGTATTTGACTAATTCTTCCAATGACTTTCGAACTTTATCGCGTGGTTCTTTGTTGGGATATCCCAACGGTGTGAACGCTATGGGTTCGACATCCTCTGGTAAACCGAGTACTTCGCGCGCGGCTTTAGGGTTGAATGCCCCAATCCAACAGGTGCCCAGCCCAAGGCTGTGCGCCGCCAAAATTAAGTGGTCCATTACGATGGCTGCATCCACTTCGAAGTAATTCTTACCATCGTGACGCACCCAGCCCTCGGCGGGGATACCCACAATGCAAATTACGATGGGGGCCTGCGTAAACCAGGGACGACCGTAGATCTGACTGAGTTCTTCTTTGCGCCCTTCCGTATGGATTACGATCAATTGGAAGGGCTGGTTATTGTGTGCGGTGGGTGCCAATCGGGCGCTTTCCAAAATCTCCAATAATTTTTCTTTTTCTACGGGGGCCGTTTTGTACCCACGAATTGATCCGCGATGCCTGACAAGTTCAAAAAAATCCATCTTTTATCTCCTGGTTCTTAAATTTCTTCTTCAATTCCCAAAATCTCGACTTTTATTTGCGACACAAAACAAGTTGGTTTTAGCACAATCTTTTTTAATGCAGTAGCAAAATTATCGCTTTCCCAGGCGAATGGGACGAAAAAAGTTTCCTGCTTTTCTCCGTTGATTTTCTGAATCTGTCATGAAAGCCATTGAGTAAATGGCAACCCCGACATTATTGGGAATTGTTGCTTTTAGCTCGTTGACGAATGCTCCCAATCGAAGAATTGTTTCACCATTTGGAATGACAGCATTGGAAAAATCAAGCTTAGAATCCAGCACAAATCCCCAGGTTTCCTCGCTTTGAGCTTCCCAGACCCCACTCCTTTTTAAATCACCCACAAATTTGATATTCACATCTCCCTCGCTCGGATCTTTGCGTGTGCGGTAGATTAACCAAACCCCAAGCCCGATGAGCCCTGCAGGGCAGATCAATCCCCAAATGTCAATATCAAATAGCGCGCCGAACAATAACAGCACGCCGGCAACTAAAACGATTGAGCCGAAAATAATTTCTGATCTACGCATCGTGCCCTCCGATTAGATCCTTAGTATTTATAATCTTTCTCTAAAAAAGAACTGAGGTTCTGACAGTTCTTGGTTTATCTAATCTTCTTCATCATCTTCGCAATCAATTACACAGCCTTTTCTCACTTCCCAATCACCATCACTGACCAGCGTAATCACCCGGAAAGATTCGGCATAAGCCATCTCTTTACCTTTGCCTCGGCCAGCAGCCCACTCCTTGATCCGAGGTTCGGGATCCCAATCTTTCATTTGAGATTTGTGGGCTCGGAGGGCTTCAATTTTGGTGTCGATGGTTTCCTCAATATTTATATAGACATCCGCTTCATCCCAGGTAGTTACATATACCTTTCGGGGTTTATGAGCCGAAAAGCCTTCTTTGGCGATTTCTTCAAAGAGGTTGGGTTGACCCGCTGCTGGGAAGACAGCATCGAGTGCTGCGGTCGAAGCCGCTCGATGGTCGGGATGGTTGATATAGCTGTCTCCGGACCACACCCGCGTGGGATCGCCAGTAATGACCACCTCGGGCCGGAAACGGCGGATTTCGCGGACCAATCTTTTACGAAGGTCCAGGGTAGCAATCAGCATTCCATCCGGCTCGCGTAGATAAATCACTTCGGCTGCACCTACAATACGGGCAGCTTCACTTTGTTCAGCTTCGCGGATTTCGCAAGCTTCATCTCGGGTCATGCCCGGAGTTGCAATGCCTACATCCCCGCTCGTGCAAAGGACATAGCTGATACGCGCACCTTCTTTCGCCCAGCGCGCCAACGTGCCGGAGCAAGAAAATTCAATATCATCGGGGTGTGCCACAATGGCCATCGCGCTTTCAGGGACGTAAAAGGTACTGCTCATAATTTGGGGACTCCTTTGGATGTTATATCTGTTGAATTATACCCATTACAGTCACAAATTGCACTTAATTGAATAAGGTGATTTGAATTCTACAACGGTGACATGATTTATTGCTGCGTAAACAAAGTAATTATAATTTTTATCGAGACATGACATGCAAAAAACTTACTTTACAGTGAACTTATCAAGATCGGAAGAACTAAATTAACCGATCTTCATCTAATAGGCGCTCCTCGTAAATCCGACGGATAGTGTTTTCAATTTCTGGCTCGCGGACTTCGAGATCTCGAATGCGGTATTTGGCAGAGATTCGCCCGATGAGTTCGGACGCGGTAACCTTGGTTCGAGGAAATTGATAGGTAATGCGGCTGTCGGCTCTCCCGATGATCTCTGCTCCTTCAATATCCATCTCATCATGAATTTCTGTGAAATCTACGACGAGTTGGCGATTGCCCCCAAAACGATTTTTTAGTTGTGTGAGATTGCCGTCAAAAAGCAGCTTACCATGGTCGATTATCATTACTCGCTCGCAGAGTTTTTCTACATCCGAAAGGTCGTGCGTGGTCAAAATCACCGTTGTACCATGCTCGCGGTTGATGTGCTGGATAAATTGGCGAATCCGTTCTTTGGCAACTACATCCAAACCGATCGTGGGTTCATCCAGGAAAAGGATATCTGGATTGTGAAGGAGGGCTGCACAAATATCAGCTCGCATCCTTTGCCCTAAAGAGAGTGAGCGTACGGGGGTATTAAGGAAGGCATCCAGTTCCAGGATGTGGCGGAACTCTTTGAGATTGTGGTCAAATTGATCGGGTGGCACTTTGTAGATATGTTGCAATAATTCCAGGGACTCGATCACGGGAAGATCCCACCAAAGAGTGGTGCGCTGCCCAAAAACAACACCCACTCTCGAAACGTAGTTCTGACGTTCTTTCCAGGGGGTCAGCCCTCTCACCGAGATTTCGCCGCTCGTGGGTACGAGCAATCCCGTCAGCATTTTGATTGTGGTGGATTTACCTGCCCCATTCGGGCCGATATATCCCACTAATTCTCCAGGTTGAATCTTGAAACTGAGTTGATCCACCGCTTTGACAATCTCAAACTCCCGCGAGAAAAGGTTGCGGAGCGCCCCCAGGGAGCCGCGATGATGGCGGTTGATTTTGAAATATTTGCAAAGATTTTGGACAGTAATCATTGGTTTCATGTATTTTTACATCAAGTACCTGTGCTTTGGTAGTGATTGATGCCAAAGCGCCAGAAAGCCAAGGCTATGGCGAACAAAAGAAACCCTGCGGCCGGTGCCAGAAAGGCGGCCCATTCTGGCATTCCAGTGGGATCGGGGATAGCGAGAATATACATCGCTGGGTAGTAATTGAGAAAGGCTGCAGGGATGATAAAAGTAAAAAAGTGGCGCAGAGCATCGGGGAAGATGTGCATTGGGTGTGAGATCATAAAGCTGCCACCATAAGTGAAGATATTGATGGCTTCGACAGAATTGACCGTCCAAAAAGTGATCGTGGCTCCGATGATAAATAGCCCGCCAAAGAAGAATACCTGGCTGATGGTGGTCAGAACAGTCAGTGTAGCTTTGATCGGCGTCCAGGCTACCGGGACTAGATTGAGCGCGGTTAGGAAGATCAGGATGCTGACAATTATCTTCCCGATGCGGCGTAGTGTGAACTCCGATCCCATCACCTGCAGAGTGATATTGAGCGGCCGCAGTAGAATTTGATCAAAAGTTCCGCGCCGTACTTGAAATCCAAAATGGCTGGGGTCGAAGCCGCTGAAGACCATATCCATAATTCCGAATGAAAGTTCTGACAACCCGTATAGGAAAGCGACTTGTCCCAAACTCCAACCACCCAAATTGTCGAAGCGCGTGAAAACCAGTGCCAGGGAGGCGTATTCAGTGAGCGTGATCAACCCGGTCCCGACGAGTTCCATAAAAAAGGAAGTGCGATACATCATCTGGCTGCGGATTTGCACACCGATCAGACGGCGGTAAACTGAGAGTGAAAAACGCATAGTTTGGTGTTCAGTTACAGTGATACTCGGAAATCGTTTACTGAATCATCCTCCTAGTATTACGAGCCGGCGGACTCCCGCCCGCAAGATAATTTGAGTTGTCAGCAGCAGACCAATGATCCAGAAAACCTGGAGGAATAAGGCTTCAATGATTTGCGGACCTTGCAATACACCCAGGTAAATTTCAACAACTGTGTTGAGCATATGCGGAAAGGGGGTCAGGTAGCTCAGTTTGATGACCCAGTCTGGGAAAAAGCGCAGAGGCATCAGGAAACCAGTAAAGAACCAAGCGAAAACGAAAAATAAACGGATAATCCCATGGGCGTTGGGACTCCAGAATGCTGTCAGGTTCGTGAGAAAGCGGAAGAAAAAACTGAGCATCCAACTGAATATCAAGGCCACCCCTAAAGCCAGCCATTGATTTATCCCTTCGGGCCAGGCTAAATCAAAGAGCAGCGCATATCCAGCCATTACGATAAGGCCGCGAAAGATCAATTGCATTGCGGCTCGCCCAAGGTCGCGAGCCATCCAATAACCAATATAGTTCATTGGTTTGAGCAGGTCTGTGGCAATTTCTCCTGTATAAACGGTTTCCATCACATTGAACCAACCAAATAGGTTCAGGTAACCGATGATCGCCTGTGTTAAAGCCGCATAAGTGATGGCGCCTTGTAGTGAAATGCCTTCAACTTCAGTTTGGGTACCGTATAGGGCTACCAGTATCGAAGCTCGCAGTATGCCGAAAAAGAAATTCGTGACCAAGCCGGCAAAGGTTGCGGCGCGATATGTTAGATAACGTTGAAATGAACGTCTCGTAATTTCCCAAAAAAGTTGGATATTCATCATGCAGAACCGAAAAATCGATCGGAGAACCAACTCACTATTCTACCCCAGGAATCTGGAGGCGGTAAATTGGTAGTTGCTGTTATGCAGCTCTTTTTTCGGAGAATTGGAGACAGGCTTTCACTGTGGTTGGCAAGCTCCTGACTCGCAGTCAGATGAGTAGCTATAAGGGGAACGGAGGTAACTTAAGTTCAGCAAGTTAAGTGCAAAGCCGCAATTACTCCACCTTCATCTTTGTGTTGATTGTAGAGCTGGCAAGCTATCTGTGTTTTGGCGGCAATCACCTTGACTCCCAATGCTTGTAACACAAACAGGGTTTCATCGGGGATTTTCATCTGCCCAAACTTCCCTGTCCCCAAGATGATGACTTTGAATTGTTCCAGCATTAACTCTTTCAAATCATCCATGCTGAGCGAATGACCATTCTCGCGCCGCCAATTTGGAAGGATGCGGTCTGGGCAAATGATCACATCCTTCTCAAATAACTGACCATCTACAACGATTTTTCCAAACTGGTAGGATTCAATCTTCGGAATATTCATAAACACCTCGCTCATATTTTAGCAAGTTTTTGGTTTGACAGCCATTTGTGGGTATGTTATTATCCCGCCCGTTCCACAAAACTTAATAATCAATTCTTATCCAGAGAGGTGGAGGGACCGGCCCTATGAAACCTCGGCAACCGGAGAAAAACCCAAACATTGGGTGAGCTCACGGTGCCAATTCCGACGGACCCTAAGGGGTTCTGGGAGATGAGAGCAAAACATAAGAATTTTTTGCGCCTCTTCTACCATTCCTAGTAAGAAGAGGCTTTTTATTTTATGACTGAGAATATCCAAAATCCCCTTCCTTTCTGAGTATGAGTACAGTTTAATAGTTTGAAAGAAACCTTGGAACCTGTAAAGGAGAATTTCGTATGATTATCCATAAATTTGGTGGTACATCCCTTGGTGATGCCCAACGAATTTCAAATGTTGCCGAAATTATTTTGAACCAACACAGCCTCATAGAAGATGCCAGCGATATTGTGGTTGTTTCCGCGATGAGTGGTGTGACTGATCAATTGATCCGTGGTGCCCGCGCGGCTGCCCGTGGCGATGATCCGGTCTACTGCGAGATAAAGGCAGATTTATTAGCCCGCCACTTGACTGTAATTGAGACCCTACTACCGCGCGGCCCTGTCAGGTTGGAAATAGGCGGATTTATCGAGGACCAGCTTAATGAATTAGAACGTATTTATCGCAGTATCGCCATTTTAGGTGAGTTTACAGCCCGAGGTCTTGATGTGGTCGTTTCATTTGGAGAGAAGCTTTCTTCCTATATCTTGGCTGCTATTTTAAAAGAGCGGGGAGCGTGGTCAGAAGCGGTGAGTGCGACAGAATTGATCATCACCGATGATCGTTTTGGTGAAGCCACCCCTCTGATGGAAGCAACTCGAAAGTGCTTGGCGAATCGATTGGTACCCCTTCTGAAGCGGGGTATTATCCCTGTGGTTACCGGTTTTATTGCTGCAACTGAAAAAGGTGTCACCACCACATTAGGCCGCGGTGGCAGTGATTATTCTGCAGCTCTATTAGGAGCAGGGCTGGGTGCGGATGAAGTTTGGATTTGGACCGATGTCGATGGTATTCTAACTGCGGACCCAAATCTAGTACCTGATGCAAGCACTCTAACTGAACTAACTTATAACGAAGCAGCAGATCTCGCATATTATGGCGCGGATGTACTCCATCCTAAAACAATTCGGCCCGTCACAGAGAACCATATCCCATTGCGAATTCTCAACAGTTTCAATCCCACGAATGCGGGTACCCGGATTGTAGCTGTCCCAAGCCCGAAATCGCCAGATTTTTCCAGCTATTATTTCTACACCTGGATTAAGTCTAATCGTGGTTGGCGGTCAAGATGATTGCTGGTCTCTGACCTTAGCGGCCAGAGCGCTGCATACTTTGAGTAAAGCAGGTTTACCAGTTTTGATGTTTTCCCAATCCTTTTCTGAGCACAACCTCAACCTCGTGGTTGGTAAACAAGACCAGCATCACTGCTTGCGCGTATTGGAGGATGAATTTTCTACAGGTGGGTGTTCATCTAACTTTCTGTTTAGCATCAACGAACGCGTTGGAACAGTTTCGGTGGTGGGCTTAGGGGGTGAAAATGGTGATGGAATTGTCTCACGGGGCGTATGGTGCTTTGGGGGAATGTGGTACGCGAGTGATCTCGGTTGCACAACCGGCTTCAGAGCGGAGCATCTCATTTTGTATCCCAGAAGAGCAAATCGAGGAAACCGTGAAATTCATCTATCACGAATTGGGGTTGGATGAATTGGAGATTAATTCTCCCGCTCAATAATACCCGTCAGGCAGCCAATTCCCCCCGCCGCCTTGAGCAACTCATCAACCTCAATCGTGTGGCAGGTGATTCCTTCCAATTCTAGGAAGGCCTGGGTTTTTGTATTTCCAGCGGCCATGAGGATTTGGCGCGCTCCCAGTGTAACGAAGTTCAAAGCTCCGCTTTTGGTTGCTTCCGTTTCATCCGGGATGAAGATTACCTTGAAACCGCGTTCCCGTAAGTTATTAACCGCTGACCACGCCAGCCGATAAGGCCAGGCAATTACAAGATCACGATCTAAAAAACGCAATATCCCCATCAGATGCATGGTGCCGATGGGTAAATCCACGGTGATGACATCGACACCGTTCTCTGCGAGGGTGTTGCTGATTTGCCGAATCGCCTGGTCGTTGGTGCGTAATCCTCGTCCGATCAGGACGGCGTGCTCATCGATCCAATGGGCATCAGCACCTTCAAAGGTGGCTGTCCCTGTGAGCGTACGTAATATTGGGATTCCCAAATCAGCCAGTCTCCGGGCGATAAAACGCTCTTCACCCGCCCGCACAATGGAGGCGGGGCGTGCGAGAATGGCACCCTGAGGAGTCATAAAAAACAGATCGGCGCAGAAGATCAGATTGGGTGGTGGAGCCGAATCGGGTTCAACAAAATGAACGGTAACACCATGTTCGCGGTAAGCAGCAGCTATCGCTTCATGCTGCCCCCGTGCCAGTTCCCAATCGGGGATTACTAGGAATTGGGCAGCTTCGGGGTCGCAGGTTTGGGCCAGCTCTGGACCCGGGGGATGTAGCAGCACTTGTTTTAATGGCCGCCACTCTGAATTGAGTCCACAACTCGCCCACAGTGAACCAATCTCCTCTCGATGGTGTAAAATCCTTTGGGACCAATTTTCGCCGCCATACGCGGCTTTCTGATGTTGAGGCGTTGATGGACCAGGGTTCATTTTTATATAGAATTTGTGCAAATCTTAATTTGAAAATTTTAGTATATCAGGTTTGGAATTGACTTGGTTACATTATATATCCATAAAAAAAGACGTGCCATTTATGGCACGTCGTGATTCCTATAAAAGTTGTATTTTATTCTTCCAGATCGATCCAAGTCGGCTTACTATATTGGCTGGCATCGTCATAGAAAACGTAAGCATCAGCAGTACCACCAACTTCGACATTCCAACCAATAATCTGACATTGGTATCCATCCGTATCACCATTTCCAAGCATATCTACATCTGATTCAGGTGCTAAGATCGTGCCTTTGAAATAAGATGTGGAATTGCCGTTCAGAAGTACCTTGTTATTGTTGCCAGGGGCAAACATAATCACGATGCCGGGGATGGCTGGGTCAGGATCTGGTAATTGATCAGGTGCTGAAATCTGCACAATACCGCCATTCACTACAAACTCTCCATTTAGCATATAGAGGGTGACACCTTCCCCATAAAAAGAATCATTATTATTGTTTACCTTTAATATTTCCTGATATGCAATACAAACCCGATGATAGCGTATGTCCTTCAATTTCAGAAGCCGAAACGTTGTTTGCATCTGGATCGCTGCAGTTGGGTGGAGGAACATAATAAGCATCGGATGGAATTCTATCGTTGGAATTTGTCAGCAGTGTTGGATCCGGATCAAATTGATCGTCATCAAATCCGCCGTCATTGAAAAAATAAACCCCGCCACCCGTGACATCTACGTTAACACCTCCATCCCCGCGCAGACAGCCGTTTGAAAAAACACCTCCACCGATGACTTCTACACCAACGTTACCGTGGAAACCCTGACCATTCGAATGACCGGAACAGCCAGCATCATTGAGAGCAACAATTGCATTTCCAAAGACTAAGGGCTGTCGGGGGCGCACGCGAGTTGTTGCTTCAACAACTTGAGCAACATCGCCTGAATAAACGAAATGGATCAGAGATGTTTGGGTAGTTTTTGAGATTGTAGTGGTTATATCAAGATATTTATCTGGATTAAAACTTCCATCATTATCATTGCAAATTACAGTTACGGTAATATCATCAGTGGGGTAACCATTTCCAACGGCAATATTCTCGGCTGCATTAATGGCGGTTGATGTTGGTGTAGCCATATTGTTGCAATCAAAACCAGAGTAAAAAATGTGGTTATTCTCCATAATCAGAGCTGCAGACCCACCACCAGCCAATGAACCCGCATCTGCTGCATTTTGAGCATGCCGTCGATCAGAATAAACCATGCCGCCATCGATAGCGAGAGCGGTAAATCCGATCAACATAACAAATGCAGCAGCGATAAGTACTAGTGCCTGACCATGTTCTCTAGTTTGTTTTTTTATCATCTTGGTACCTCTCTATAGTTTCAAGAATTTGAACTGGTAGCCGGATCCCGATATTATTGGCAGGCTGGGGTTAAGATCGTGTCGACTACAACCGCAGATAATGGAAGCGTTTGTTTCCCAATTATTGCGCCTAAAAACGGCATGGTTATAGGGAAGTTATCAAATGAGACATTTACCGAGACAGCCCCACCCATACAAACATTGGAAGCGGATAGTGTTGCGCAATCAGCCCCATTAATCATCGTTTGAACGGTTATATCCCCGGTTGTGAGGTCCACTGGGTTGCTGGAAGTAGTTCGTGCGCGTGCTTCAACTGCGCTGCAAAATGTAGCAACTTCGCTACTCGAAGTGAGTGCATCAGATTTTGCAACAGAAGCATAAGATGCTCCTTCTTGAGCTGCATCTCGCAAGGCAATATAAGTAAAGAAAGCACGCCCGAGGTCAACCAAGCCTGCCAATAGGGTCAATAACAACACCATGCTCAAAGCTAATTCAACGAGTGATTGTCCGTTTTCATTTTTTGTTTTCTTTTGCTTTTCCATAAGTGTCTCCTAAAAATATCTCCTCATTTCATCGAAAGACAAGAGGAATATAAATGCCGAAACGATGGATATAAAATGCATTTCCACTAGCCATTTGATTTACCAATAACGCTCTACTTAATTGGGTTTCATAAAATGACATCGTAGGTGTAATTAACGCACCCGAGGGATCAACTAAAGCATAGTAAAGTTTTCTTTCTAAATCTGTATCTAACCAGGTAAATATGGCGTTGCCGTTCTCATCTGGAACAATAGAAACATAGTCGCTTTGCAGCCCATCAGGCGTTTTTAATTCCAGGTGTGTGCTGGCTGCATAAGAAGTTGGATTAATTAATACATAAGCTATTTGGCTGCTTGTGATTGCGTTATTTTCGGTTGCAGTTTTTGTCCACGCAAAAATTATTACCCCGCTTGGGATTTGCAGTGCTGTCGGATATTGCCCTTCAACACTCGGGATTGGATTTGGCGAATGGATTGTTGCTCCATTGATATTGATGACAGCAAACCCTGGGGTGTAAATTTTGGATGAATTATCAAAACTCGAATAACCTAGCAAAATGCGATTGTCGGCTAGGCCGTACACACTTGGGGAGCGATACAAAGTATCACCGGGAATGCTCGTTAGCCCAGCATAGTGTTGTGCGCTAAGAATATTGGTATTTCCATTACTTGTATAAGCAGCAATACCAATATTGCTCTCCGTCTCACCTGCGATCAATCGTTCATCTGTCCAGGTAACCATGTATCTATTGTTCGGTGTAACGGTTATTCTAGGAGATGAAAATTTCGGGATGTTCTGATCACCAAAGCCCCCCCAAAGATCATTCTGGGTAACTCGGAATGGCGATTTCACAAATTGAGATGTGTCAGTAGAATCGAGGACCGCCATATAAATGTTGTAATTGGATTTTGCATCTGCCCGGCGGTCAATTCTCCGCACCCAGACGATGGCAACATTTCCATCAGTGGTACTCGCGGAAACTGGATCTGTATCAAAATAGTTTCGAGCAGGCGATGCCAGAGCTGCGTTATTTGTGATTTTGGTGGCGTTTAAAATATCCTGGCCAAAATCAGTTACCACAGCCTGTTCGATATCGGTCCAGGTTACAAAATTGCCGCTCTCAAAGCGATCGCCATTGCGCTCCCAGTACATCATAAACCGACTTGGAGTAAGCCCTTGTACACCCATTGTGCTGCCGGTATAGAGAGGAAAGACAGTAATCTTCCGCTGACCTAAACGTGAAATTGCCCGCAGGTCAATATCACCGCTGTCCTTGAGCGCTTGGACAAAGGAAGCCGGTATTGTTGATTGCATTTGGACAGTCCAATTCTGTGCTGATACATCAGCCAGCGAAGATGCTGTCAGATCAATCGCAACTGTTGATCCAACATCGCTTCCTTCAGGTGCAATAACTCCTACCGTTATTGGATAGATTTCGCCAGGAGCCAGCTGGGGAGTTTCAACATGGCCATTGTGGTTGGTGTCCCTTGTAATCAAATTGCCAAATTCATCAAAGAGTTGGACTTGCCAAGAAATATTGTTACTCAAAACAGCTAAATCGAAGGAATTTGCCCCAAGGCCACCAGCATTAATAACCTCGATTTCCATCTTATGCCGATGGTTGATGGTGAAACCACCCTGATATAAGGGTAATACTTTGGGCCGTCCCCGATCCGCAGGGCGAATAAAGCGAATTGCGTTCCCTTCAAGGGCGGACATATCCACATTGTGAAGATAGGTTAACCCGACAACACCATCATGATCTTCAATTCCGACCGAGGCGCTGTTGAGAGAGCCGTTTAAGTCATTGTATTGATAAATGATATCCCCATCCAATTCTAAAATTATCTGGAATGTAAGGAGGTCCCCGGCACCACTTAACTTTGTAATTCCAATGTAGGAGATCACAAACTGGCTGCCTGATATTTGTTGATAATAAACTTTGCCCGCGTTGTAGGTGCCGCCAATTACGAGATCATCCCAGAGGGGCGCCAAAATCGCCTGAGGAGAATCGATGAAGGGGAAAGGTCGGTTAGATGCATCGCCAGACCCTGAACCAAAAGTGAGCATCCCGTTCGTGGATATGTAAATTTGTGAATAGCTTTTTTCGTAATATGGAAAGCTAAAACCAATGTATACTGGTCCTGCAAAATCATCATCGCCGGTGTCAAAGTTAGCCTCTGTCCCTGAAGCGACAATATCTATCCAGTTATATGGAATACTGTCATCCCATTCGTAGCCATAAGTGTCGGGTCCTCCCGTGGTCGTGGGGGAAAGGGATTTTTCGATGGTGATGCGGGATTTGTCATCTGTTTTTTTATTATCGTTGACAACTGGAGTTGGTTGAACTGGTGGTTCAGTACCACTATTTGCCTTTGCAGCAATGTTGGTTGAGACTGCCAGGAAAACCACGATTACGCTGACGGTCATTATGAATAAGAAATTTCTGGTTCGCATCAGGTTTTTCATGCCCTTTATTTCGAGCCGCTAACAGGGTCAACACAATTATCGGTGATTACTAAAATGGTATAACCCGAACTCGCCATATTTTTTGTGAAGTAGAGCGTAAATGTTTGTGTGTCACCGACCCCGATGAAACGGTTGCCAGATGTTCCTAGCCAATCATTCGGGTTAATTGTGGCAGTTGACCCTGTCTGGGGACCGTTCCAAATTGTGGCACCGCCGAAATCTATTTGATTGAGTTGGCGGCCACCATTGTCCGGGAAAGCTAAAGATAAACTGAGAACTGTTACATCCAATACACCAGGATTTGGGTTGTTATATAAATCCCAGGTGATCTTAGAATTGGATGGCTGTTGGAAATTTCGGAATTCCAGGCCACAAATCGGGACAGGCGTGTTTGTGGGTGTAGGTGTAAACGTGGGTGTTGGCGTGTTCGTTGGAATTGCAGTTGGTGCGTCGGTTGGTGGCAGAACCGTGGGTTCCAATGTTCCTGTTGTGGTGGCAGTAGGTGTGGGGGTTTCCGTGTCCGTTGCAGCAGGTGTGGGAGTATCTACCGGTGTAGGGCTAGCAGAAGCTGTGGGAGTCAATGTGTTGCTTCCAGGTGGTAATGCCGTAGGTGCAGCTGTACCTCTGATGCTAACTTCTTTGATGACCGTTCGAGCAGTCGTTGAATTAACCGGAAAATTGAAGGGGATATTTACAAATGCAACTATGGGATGAAACTCTTTCGATACGGAAACAATTATTCGATCGGCTAAATTTATTCTCGCAGATGGGGGGCAAGATGCAGCTTTGATCGTTGTTCCATCATCGTATTCGATTGTAATGTCAGCGTCTTCGAGGTTGGCAAATGTACCCGCACGTCTGGCTGCATTTCGGATACCGTCACAATCAGAATATCGTTTAGACCCCGCCAACCTCTCCAACTGCAGATCCATAGCGGGCAGCTTCCCTGCTAGCTGAGGTGACCGATGAGTAGAAAAATAAAAATCTTCCGAACTCCACGATCCCAATTATCAGCATCAAAAGTAGAGGTAATATGAGAGCAAATTCGACCAAGCCTTGTGCTTTCTCTCTTTTTTTCTGTAAAAGCCGTATCTCATCATTGCAATATCCTATAAAATTTAATTTTGCAACTGGCTTTCTACCCAGAAGACGCCCACACGGGCGTCAAGATAGTCTGGGGAGAATTTGCTGTTTTGCTTAGCTTTGAATTTCTCCTCGATGGGAAGCCCCATGAGAATTTTTTTGTTGACCAAAAAATTTCGGTACACCAGATACAACGAAGCTGAACCCGGCAATTAGCAAACTGAGAAGCATCCAGATTGGCCAATTCACAAATACTTGTCCGATATATTTTTGCATTGTGGCAATCCAAGAGGTGCTCAATCCGGTTGCTCCAATTATGAAAGGCAACATAATCAAGATGGTTGCCCAAAATGCAAAATTGGCTATCGTCCTGGTAATCCCTTGCTGGGGTTCACCAAATTTACACTTCGAGACAGTGCGTAAGATTAAGTATTGGGCTATTTTGGCGACCAGCCAGGTCAATGATAGTAAAGCAACGACGGATAAAAATCGAGGGAAAAATTGGGTTGCTTGTAAACTAATCTCGTTCATTTTGATCTCCAGTAAATTTTCTGGCAATTTTGCTGCCAAATTGGGTTATGGTACCTTTATCCTATAAAACGACTGCCTGTTGACAATGTTACACAATTCTCCTTGCAGCTTTGTTAGTTTTGGAAAAAAAAGGTACAACCCCAACCTAGCCAAACATTCCCCAACTTTTTGTGACTCTGATACTATTTGGAATGAAAGCACTTTCAAAGGAGGTGAATTTTAAAATCAACCAAAAAAAAGCCCTGCTGAGCAGAGCTTTTTTGCATTATTTGTCCTTTGGTGTTTTTGTGGGCTTCTTTGGTTTAGGTGTCTTCGATGGTTTTTTTGTTGGTCTTATTTCACCATCGTCATCATCGAGTGGTTCAGGTGTATCACTGGGTTCGGGTGATTTACTGGGTAAAGGTGTTTTTGTAGGTTCAGGCGTTTTGGTAGGTGGAGGTGTGTTGCTGAGAGTAGGAGTTGGAGTTTGCATAGCGGGAGGCTTAACAATACGGAAGTCGGAGTCGGAAGGAGTTCCACGCCTAATTCTTCCAATAGAACAGCCATTGTGACTGTAATTTCTTCATTTGATGCCACACTTTTGGAGATGACAGCGATAATATTACTCGGGATTTCTCCCGGGGTTCTGGAGGTTACAATAACCAGAAAACTCTCGTTATGCTGCGAAATGGAAGTAGCAAGTGATTGTGCCAGAGCAATTTCTCTTGGGTCACCATTCAGGTTTGAAATGAGAGCACTGACAATTGCAATATTTTCTGTGTAATTAATAAAGGCTGATTCAACTTCCTCAAAGCGACCTTGAATCAGGAGTGCTTCAATCTCCCTCGCACGTTCATCTGCGATGTCAATCCGCAATTTGGCTTCTGCAGCCGGATCGGATGCTAAAGAAATTCGAATGTCCTCTGCAGCCAGTTTTATATTATAGAGCTGGTCTCCGGGTAGTGATGCCTGTATCGCATAAACACCACCCTGAAGTGCGAATACCCCAATCAATATAATCAGTGCAACAAACGTCAAACGGAAGACAGGCAATCGCCACCCAAAGATTGTTTTTTCAGCTGGAAGAGGATTTTGAGCTTCCTCCTTGATTTGATCGACCAGGCGTTTTCGGGATGCTGCTAAATACCCAGGTCTAAGGTTAACAAACTCTCTTTGTTGATAGATCCAAACAGCCGCCTCAAGCTCAGGGCGGATTTCCTTTTCATATTCTGGAAATCTTGCTAAAGCAGTTTCAATGGTTTCTTCTCCGCTGAAAACAAGATTGAAGCAGATTTCCAGAATTTCGCTAGCATTTTTTTTCTTCATCTAATTCTCGAACGTCTGTGAAGGAATTACTTTTCGTAACGAGGCTAAGGCTCGGTGCTGTAAGACGCGAACTGCACCAATAGATCGACCCATAACCTGAGAAGTTTCCTCGGGGCTCAAATCATTTAAGAAGCGGAGGATCAAAACAGTACGGTAATCTTCCCGAAGTTGGCTTAAAATTTTTGCAAGCTCTTTGTGTTGCAATTTTGCTGATAGCATTGCGCTGGGCTCCGAGATCATAGTTTCGGGTAAATTCAACATTTCGTCTTCTGACAGTTGATCAACGAGTTTTCTGCTCCGTCGACTATCAATTACAACATTACGTGCGATCCTGAATAAATAAGCAGTAAAGGAAAACCCACGTTCCTCATATCGAGCCAAAGACCGCCAAGCTTTGAGAAATACCTCTGCGGTTAAATCTTCTGCATCCAAGCGGTTGGACGTTTGTGAATAGATGAAACGAAATACAAATTCTGCATAACGTTCATACAATTCACCAAATGCGTCTGCATCGCCGTCCTTGGCCATTTGTATGACTTGAGCATCTTCATGCTCGGGTTGGTTTTGGATGCTGTCTACCATTGAAAACGGGTGTCACCTTTTTTTGTTACACGATTTTTTGTAATATTACCTGGCAATTATATTCGGAAAATAGAATCTTGCGAAACTGTAAGGAGTTTTGACTATTTTGAGTTTCGATCGCACTGTAAAGATAGATGGATCATTCAATAGTGAGAAAGTACTTGTAACAAATTGCGAATTATAGAGTTATTAATAATAGAAGTTAATAACGAATGCCACATTTGGAGGCACAAAAATGAAAAAACTTATTGTAGCAATTCTCTTAGGAATTGTTCTTACAGTCATTAGCTTTTCTTTCGGATTTGCAAATCCCGGTAAAGTTAATTTTGAAGGTGAAATCTCAGATGTCAATGATTTTGAGCGCACTCTCACAGTTCAGAACTCAGAAGGTGAACCGTTAGTCTTTCATTTTTTAAATGATTCTGTCTTTGATTTTACTTCAGAAGATATTGGTACTTGGGTGCATGTGAAGGGGCAGTATCAAGAAGACGGGTCTATCCTTGTGGAGTGGGTAAAGCCTTTAGATTCTGATAGTGAGGAGGATGAGGGTAAGGAAGAGAGTGTTTATTGTTCTGGGGAAAAGGACAAACCTCATCCTGCTGCACTTTTCTTAGCTTCGACATTTAGTAAACCTATAGAAGAAATAATGGGTTACTTTTGTGATGGTTTTGGTTTTGGACAGATTTCTTTGGCGTTGCAAACCGAAAAAATTTCAGGGGTCGACTATGGTACTTTCCTGGCATTTCGAGCAGAGGGAAAAGGGTGGGGAGAAATCTGGGATGATCTAGGTTATAAAGGCAAGCCTAAGGATGGGGAAAAGAAAACCCCACCTGGGCTTGATAAACATCCCGATAAGGACAAGGATAAGGATAAAGGTCCAGACGAGAAGGACGAACCTAAAGAGAAAAAACCCAAAAAAGACAAGAAACCTAAGAAAAATAAATAGAAGACTTAGGAGTTTAATCAAAATCAATTTATCTGGGATCAGTTCAAAAATAAAGAACATCCGTAGACTCACGGATGTTCTTTATTTAAAAAATTTTAGATAATTAGGATGTCTTTGAATAAATATCCTAACAACTATGTTGGATGGCCTTGATCTGACAGCAGGTGTGTCCGTTATTTGCTAGGGGAGTTTTTATCCTAAACCAGCTATATGCAATGTAGTTTTTCTAGCTGAATGGAGAGGGCGAAAAATGCACCCACCGCTTGTGGGACATTTCAGTTCCGTTATGCCTGCTATTCAGCTCCTCTTCCCTTACCTTTTGGTTAACTTTTGACTTGTCGAGAAGATGCTATTCCTTTCATATTTGTAAACTGGGATATCTGACCTGAAAAGTATAATTCGAAAATCAAGAGTAGGAGATTTCTCGAAATCTTCCAATTTAAAAAAAAATTAATCTTTGAGAAAATTTTCTATCAGGTCATTATATAGTTCATGTAATAAAAAAGTTCATTTAAGGAGAAAAAAATATGACGAAATTATTTAATTCAGGAAAGTCCATTCGATGGGGTGCGCTAGGCTTGATAGCTCTTATATCTGTGCTTGGATCAGTGTTTTATTTTCAATCTGCACTGGCCGCAGCTGAACTCACCATTTCGCCGATCACCTGGGATATTATCGGGTTGGACAGTAATGATGAAACATCTGGCCCCAACCATTTTCCCGTGGGTGCGCGAGTGTGCAATACCGGAGATGAAGCAGCATCCAATGTGACTTCCACCTTTGTTTGGGATTCAACAAATGATGACATCTATCTTCGCCCCGGTTCATTAACTGAATTTAGTGGGTCCAATGCAATTGCTTCGCTTGGTGTGGGCGAATGTGTTGATTTATATTATGAAGTGGAAGTTGATCGAAACGATAGCGCCCGTGACACCGATCGAGAATACCATATCACTGCTACGGCTGATGGGTTAGCGACGGTCAGCACCCCAACTCCCCGAAAATTATTTGTTGAATATCTAATCTCACAGAACCGTAACGCGACTTTAGATATAAAATTGGATGGTGTTTCCGTACCAGCTGGTGGGACGATGGCATTGGTGGTTGGAGGAACATATGAGATCGAATTGGTCGCCTCCACGGCCACCCAAGGATACAATCAGATCGAAAGTTTTATCAACTTTGCCAACACGATTTTTCGCATAAACAGTGTTGTTACCGACTATAGCGCTTTCCCAACACCTCATACAGACCCTGACTGGGATAATAAATTGTATGCAGATGGTTGTTCCTGGGAGAATGATCCGAACTCGCCGAATTTCCAATCTTGTTTGGGTGTGGGCAAGTACGGTGGTGATGTATCGGTTATCTACAATATCACCATTGTTGGTGGTGCGGGGAGTACAGAAACCCTCAGCAGCCTGATATACGATTTCTCGGGCAGCAGTTTTCACTACAACGCTGATTATTCATCTGAAGCCCGCTTTGCTGCGATTATCGATCCAGAAAGCGCTACAATAGAGAAAAAATTCACGCCTGACACAACGGGCGTAGGTGGGGTATCTACACTTTCTTTCATTTTGAGTAACCCAAACAATGCCCCTCTGACAGGCGCTAATTTCACAGATATATTTCCCATAACCCCTGGCGCGATGGTGGTTGCCACCCCGGCATCTTTTTCAACCAGTGGCTGTGGCTCTCCGACCTTTTCGCCAGTTGCTGGTGCCGCCTCAATCTCTTTTGCAGACGGCACGATTCCGGCTAATGGTAGCTGTGTAGTAAATGTTAAAGTCACTGTTCCCACCGCTGGAGTTTACAATAATACCTCTAGCAATTTATTTATTGGTTTGGCTGATACGGGAGATGATGCCAGCGCTATTATTACAGTGGATTCGTCTCCAGCGCCACCGTCGTGTGTAAGTGGAGCTCCTGTAGCGACCTGGACTTTCCCAACGGGTTTCGACATTAATAATCCACTGCCAACGACAAGTAGTGTGGCCACAGCTGCTGCAATTGGAGCAGGTCTTAATCCCCAATCTGGTTCACAGGATCACACGGTTACTCCTGCCGGTACCGTTTCTTGGAGTTCTAATGGTGGCTTTGATAGTACTGGTGCATTGGATACGAACTTTAATGACTATTTCGAATTTTCTGTTGATACCACAGGTTATTCGTCAATCGATCTTTCTTTCTGGGCACGCCGACCAAATGGTAATGCACCGACCCAGTTGCTAGTGTATTATTACTATACAACAGCACCTGGAACACTGCATACAACTCTCGGCCAAACCTTTCCAGCAAGCTCAAACTCCTGGGAATCTTCTGGAACGCTTTCCTTTACATCTGGTCTGAATCCCTCTGGGTTGACAAATTTCCGTATCTACGGGGCTTATGCTAGGAATAATAACCCTGGTTCAGATTTGTACCTGGATGATGTTGTGTTTACAGGTTGTGGAATACCCGAACCTCCTCAGATTTCGAAAAATTTCCTAACGGATCCAGTTGCTGTGGATGGTACATCAGATTTACAATTGGTTTTTACGAATCCAAACAGTTATACAGCACTTAATAATGTTTCCGTAACAGACTCATTCCCTGTTGGATTGGAAGTTTCTGCTACCCCAAGTTTTTCAGTAGCTCCCAACCCAGGGTGTGGTAACCCAGTGTTCACTCCTGCACTAGCAGAAGGTGCGACTACAATGAATTTGTCGGGTTTAGATATACCCGCTAGTGTTACGTGTACGGTCACAGTTTCTTCAATCAAAGCAACAACCCCTGGCGCACATCTTAATATTACGGGATTTGTTTCTGGTACTGTTCCATCAACTGGCGATACAATAACCAATGATGGTCCGACAGGCTCTGGCTCTGATTCATTAACCGCTATCCTGCCGCCGCAAATATCCAAAATCTTCAACCCGGATTCAATCCTAGAAAACGGTGTTTCAACCCTAACTTTCTTGATTGTCAATCCAAATCCTGATAATGATCTGTCAGGTGTGCAGTTCACAGATGTATTCCCGGTTGGCATGGTGGTCGCCTCACCAGCAACCTACGATACCAATGGTTGTGGTACGCCGACATTCACACCTGTTGCAGGATCAGGGTCTGTTGCTTTTTCCAATGGCACAATTGATGCCGGCGGAAACTGCACGGTGCAGGTGGATGTCACTGCGCCTACGATTGGCACTTACTACAATACTAGTGGGACGGTGTCTGCGGCAATTGCGGGGGATGGCAATACGGCTTCTGATTCGATGGATGTCACAGCGGCACATCCGGGCATTGCAGTTTTGAAACAAATTTCAACCAGTGCCACAGGCCCCTGGACAACCTTTGTAAGTGTTCCTGAAAGTACGAATGTTTACTATCAGTTCACGGTGGAGAATACCGGCGATGTTCCTTTGACGGGTGTCACCGTTACTGATCCAACGTTGAATACTACAAGTCCTCATGTAGTTTGCAATATTGGTGCCCTGGCATTATATGAGGTGACGACCTGTGCTTACGGTCCGGTCGCTGCCGCTGCCGGCTGGAATTACAATACCGCAAATTCTCATGGAACTTACAACACCACGGATGTTGATTCGGACGATTCAACGGCCTCCTATGCAACCACAGGTTTATCTTTGATCAAGAGTGTTTATGAGACCGCATTTACTGCTGCGGGAGATGTGTTGCATTACAGCTATCTGGTGGAAAACACAGGTTCTGCTCCTCTACAAGGCCCCGTGACAATTGATGATGATAAATCTACGGATGAAACCTGCCCACCTGTAAACTCGGTTGGTGATAATGATAATTGGTTCGATCCTGGTGAAACCATTACCTGTTCGGCCACTTATACGGTGTTACTAGGGGATGTGTCAGCCACCGAAGTGACGAATATTGCAACGGCTACTGTAGACGGTACCACGTCCAATCTGGATACAGAAACCGTCGGATTAGAATTGTCTGATTACGGTGATTTGCCGCCATCCTACAATATCACGTTGCAAACCAATGATGGTCCACGCCATACTCGACCTACAGGCAGTGTTCTCCGATTAGGTCCAGATCTATCACTTGATTCAGATGGACAAGAGCATGCTACGGCAGATGGTGACACTTTTGATGATGGTGTCTTCCGTGATATGACCGATCGATGGACCAATGGCGCTACTGTTGACATTGATCTCTATTTAGAAGGTAGCGGTGTGGCGGATGTGGGAATTTGGATTGATTGGAATGGTGATGGCTCTTTTGGATCAGGAGAGTTCTTTGGTTTCACTGGCTTGAACGTTGGCTCCACCCAAAGAGTTCAAGTAACAGTTCCAGATAGTTCAACTTACACAGTAGGTAATACACTCAATGTTCGTGTCCGTGCTTTTGTACCCACCAGTGTCCCCGGTGGCAGCCTGGATAGCGGCGATTTTGTAGGGCTGGCGAATGATGGCGAAGTAGAAGACTATCAATGGGAATTCCGTAGCCCCAACGCCGTCAGTCTGGCTGATTTTTCAGGGAAAACGACAGATCTTCGTCTACTTGCTGCTTTCGTTGGTTTCCTGGTGCTAGGAGCTGGATTCTTTTTTATCAAAGCTCGCAAACGGAAAGCGGCGCTTCAGAGGAATAAGCACTAAACGCTCAAATCTTAATTGAGAAAGAAACGCTTCTCAATTAAAAAATGAATTGTTAATCCCCTGGGTGAAAATATCATCCAGGGGATTAACGCGCGTGGGGCTGAGTTGGTTTTATTATTACCTATTTCGGAAGTAAGACCAGCGATCGGTGGAAAATGTCACCAACCGTAGATGAGACATATCTGTAACAGTGGTAAGGTGGGCTCGTTAGTCAATTTAGAAATACTGAAATTAATTTTTTATTGTGGATGCGATGAGCCAAAGGTTAGATTTGGTCGCCAGTCTGACAGTTGTCAGAGAGACCTTTGGGGAGCGAGTGGCGAAACCGGCCCGGTTTGCCGCTTTTGTTTTCATTTTGGACAATAGTTTGGGTAATCAGGTAAAAATATCAAGAAGAGAGTTTCTAAAATTACTCGGTGTGAATCTCGCAGGAGTGGCCTTGGGCAGCTTTCCGGGAGAACTCACATCTGAGGCATTTTTGTGGCCTTCGCTGAAACTGGACCAACTTCCTCGAAGTGTTCAAAATATTTTAATTCGTGTTCCAAAAACTACCGTCTCTGAAGATGGTTACCTTCACTTGTTGAATTTTAATAACCGCCGTTTGGGGAAGATACCGCTTGCTCAAACCGAGTGGAATTTGGAACGAAGCAAATCCGTTGATGAGTTGTTTAGTGAAGTTCCCTGGGGGATCGTCCTACACTGGTATGGTGATTCGGACTATTTTGATCGTTCTGTCAAGGGATATTTGCGCGGCTTTAACGCGGTCCGCTCAGTTGGCGATTATGAAACTCAAACAAGTGCACATTTTTTGGTGGGTGAGGGAACGCCTTCATTGAGCCTTACTCGAGAGGATAATTTTAGGGGAATAATTCAGACGCAAGCGCCCTCCCCTAACGGAGTCCCTTATTTCAGCCTCCCACCTTAATGAATATTAATATTGATGAATTTGAAGGTGATCACTACTTTGTGAATTCGTTGTATAAGCTTGGTTTAGCAGAATCACCGAAAAATCCAGTGTTGAAAGATATCTTTGAAGGACCCGAGATTGATCCAAATTTCCGTACAATTTCTATTGAGATCGCGGGTTCCGATTTTGACAATCCAATAAATTACCCATCAGATCAAAAAATCGCCAATACTTTGTCGGTAGTTTGGGCTGTCATCAAGAGATACGGGATTCGTGCTACTGATGTACTCGGACATCATGAAATTCAAATTGATAATGCTGACCCTGGCAAAAAATTTATGGCCATGATCCGTTTCCTGTTGGGCGTTAAAGCCCTGGTTGAAAATAATGCCAGAATGAACCAATTGATTTTCGGACAATTTATAACGGCTGATTACAATTTGGATGAAGCGGTGAAACGGTATTTCGAATTTGTGCGGGATTACTTGGTTCTGGTGAGTTTGCCAGCCAGGGTCTATGAGTGGGAAACCTGGAGTAAATATTGGTTTGTTTTTGACCATATTGCTGGATATCGAGAACTCAACCTTGAAATTTCTGACGCTCATTTTCCGATCCAAAGTGCAAATATCAATCTTGGTAATTTATTTTTAGATCCAGAAAATCATGAGGGAATCGATATTTACCTTGCTGATCGTTCCAATAAAAAGGTGAATTATCCTGGAAGTGCCCACCTGGTATCCAATGGAGTATGTATGTTTATTGGGGAGAATAATGGATTTCACCATGGCAAACTGGCCGCATTCCGCCATCGTGAAAAGGAGGGTGCAGAAGTGTTAACACTGTATGGGCATCTACAAGAAATAGGAAATATAAAAATTGGAAAATCCTATCCTTCGGGTTACCCAATTGGCAGTGTTGGGCAAATTGGCGATGGGATGCACTCATTCCTCCATTTTTCAACAGCCTATGGTGCTACCTGGGATTTACACCTCAACCGCAATCCTAATGTGCCTTTAAGCGCTGACGAAAAGTGGATTAACGGCACTTCCTCCAACCAGATGAATTTCTAAATCGAGTGCTAAATCTACCAATTTGACCCTGGGTTCGAAGAAATCACCAACCGTTTGTGGGACAATTTGTAAATTTCTAAACTAGGATTATGTATTTATAAAACATATACCAACCGTACGTGAGACACAAATGTAACATCAATGCTAAGCTATCGTTTACACTGATATAGGGCGTTTTATCATTGATCACTACTCCGTCAACATGATTTAATCATACTAAAATGCTCGGTTTGGGTACATTCAAAAATTTTTTTATGGATGCGATGAACCAAAGGCTTTAATTGGTCGCTTAGTTTGACTTTTGTCAGCAAGGCCTTTGGGGAGCGAGTAGCGAAACCGGTCGGTAAGCCGGCTTTTTGTTTAATGAAACATTTATCTTTTCTGAAAAAACCGAAAGCTACTTTGTGCAATAAAGGTTACCTTTATGGAAATTTGGAATAATTTGGACAGAAAAAAACAGCTTGGGCAAAATATCCTAGAGTTTGCCCTGGTATTACCATTTCTAGCAATCATAGTCTTTGGAGTGTTAGATTTAGGGAGAATTTTCTTTGCCACCATCGGATTAACAAATGCAGCTCGTGAAGGAGCGCGTTACTTGACGATGAATCCGGATGATGTCAGTAATGATTATGGTGCATATTCGGGGTCAGAAGCTGCTGTAATTGATGAAGCAAATTATTCTGGCTTGACGATTACCGGAAGTAATGTTGTTGTAACCTGTTCCAACGGAGACGGTGATGATTTTTGTGATAGTGGAACAGCGGCAACGGTAACCGTCACCTATGATTTCGGCTTGATCTTGGGGTGGGTTTTACCAAGCCCGATAACCATTACGCGTTCTGCGGAGATGATCGTGCCATGAGTAACACAAAAAATAAAGGGCAAAGTTTAGCTGAATTTGCACTGATCCTGCCAATGCTCTTGTTGGTTGTCATGGGTATTTTTGATTTGGGAAGAGGAATTTATATTTATAGTGCGGTTCACAACGCAGCACGAGAAGGTGCGCGTTTTGGGGCCACTGATCATTGCAACACTCTTGCGATACAAAATGCGGCAAGGAGCCATGCTGGAAGTTTAGGCGCCTCCTTTATTGTTGACCCTCCAACTAAAATTTTCTCTCCTGATGGACAGCCTGAGCGGATCGTTGTTACGGTGCGACATAATTTTGAAACCGTAACCCCGTTGATTGGTGGTTTTTTGGGCAATAGTGGAAGTATTGTGCTTGAGAGCCAGGCCCGACAGCTTATTGAATTGAGGGATCCTTGCCCTTAGTTAGAGAATGGATTTTTGAGCCAAATATGAATAATAATCTTAAATACAAAAGAGAAAGTGGACAAAGTATTGTGCTTGTTGTTTTAATGTTGGTCGGTTTGGTAGGTATGCTGGCCTTGGTTTTGGATGGTGGTAATTTTTATACCCAGCGCCGCTCCGCTCAAGTTGCTGCTGATGCGGGTGCTTTAGCCGGAGCGCGTGAATACTGCATCACTGAAAGCAATACTGCAGCCATAAATCGGGCATTTGATTATGCGGTCAACCGAAATGCCGCCGATGCTGCTAATATTTCCATTGATGGTCCAACAGGGGACGTGACCGTGGATGCCAGTATCACTTTCGACACTTTTTTCTTGGGTTTCTTGAATCGCCCTCAACTCACTGCAACTGCCAGTGCTACAGCGGGTTGTGACCCCGCCAGTTCTGCTTTTGTAATGCCAATTGCATGGTCTTGCAAAGATCCATCGGGGGCTTCTGTAAGTGAAGATTGCGAACTATATTATTGGGATACCGCCGATAATGCCGAAGACTGTGTTGAAGGGGATTATATTTATATCATTGTGGATTTGGCCGATCTAGAAGATGAAATTGTATGTCATGATCCCTTGCCACCAGGAGAATCAGCTCCTGACCCGCTTCCAGTGGGATTTGTGGACTGCGATTCAGATGATGATGGCATAAATGATATTGGGTTGCTCTCCGGCGGAAATCGCAGTTGGCTAGATTTAGATGGCGGTGGTGGTGGGGCTTCCAGCTTGAGTGATTGGATTGAGAATGGGCTAGACGAACCCGTTTATCCTCATACCTGGTTTGCTGGTCAAACCGGCGTAGCAGTTTCTGTTTACAATACTGTACATGATCATATTTTAAATGAACAGGTTGTAATCCCGGTATTCAATTCAATTTGCCCCTCTGGGATACCCAATGCGATCGACAATTGTCAAGATCAATGGCACGATGAAGATACAGTTGTTCCAACAGGTGGTTCGGCAACAGATTATTTCCACGTGATCAGTTTTGCGCTCTTTTATCCAACTTGTGTGGATGCCGGAAGTCACCCTGGTGGTGGCAACCGTTGTATCGCTCACGAAGCCTTGGATTTACACAATAATATCAAAACAATTGAAGGGTGTTTTGTCGAGGGTGTTGATGCTTCCCTGGGGAGTGGCGGGGGAGAAGTTGACACAGGTGCAGATGTTGTATATCTCAAAAGATAGGCGAGATTGTGTAAAAACCCGATTTGGCATAAAACAAAACTCAGAAATCAATGGTGATTATTGGTATCTGGAAAATTTTTACTAATTGGCATAACGACAAAATCGATTTATTTACATTGCGCTAGGAGTTAAACAATGAGCCGACGAGCAATAGGAATTATTATGGCAATTTTGGGGATTGCCGTTGCCCTGGTAGGTGTCTTCAGTATTCAACAAATCCTTAATGTAAGTTTGGCACCACCCGCGGCAGTTACGCAAGTATTCCCTGAAACTGAAAAAGTGATTGTTGTTTCACGAGATTTCGCAATAGGTGATATTTTAGAGAATGGCAGCCTTCGATATGAGGATATCCCTGTTGGGCTGATCCCGCGAAATGCCATTCGGAATGCGGATCTCGCGGTTGGAAAATTAGTGAAAGTGCCTTTAGTGTCAGGGGAATTGGTGTTGGAACATCATTTTGCTGATCCCACGAATATTGCTCACGATATTGGTTTCATTATGAGTGAGAATGCAGTGATGATGGCATTTCCAGCCAGCGATTTGATGAGTTCTCTGGATATTTTGCAACGCGGCGATATTGTTGATATTCTGGTTACGATTGAACAAGAAATTGAACCAATTGAATCCGTTGGCGGGAATACTGAGGCAGTATCTCCTGGTGGACGTGAAGAGCCGGAAGAATTAAAACTCGCCAATTTACCTTTGATGCCTTGCAAGCTGTGGGTATCTCGGCTGTTATTGCAGATATCGAATATGTTGAAGGTAGCTATGCCAATATACCTTTAGGGAGTGAGGATGAATTGGTTTCATCAGAAGATCCTCCACCCTCCAAAGTCAAAGTGAAGGCTTATCTGTTGGTTCTAAATCCTCAGGATGCGCTAGTTTTAAAACATTTGATCGATTTAGGTGGAATATTTGATCTGGTTTTAAGGGCACCGACTTCAGATCAATTATTTAATTTGCAGCCAGTGATGCCTGAATATTTGATTGATCGTTACCAGTTAGATATCCCTCGATAATATTAGTTTCTGCAATTTTGAAAGGAGTAGCTGCATGACAGCGGCAAATAATCCAACCCGTGTAGTAGCTATCGGAGAGCCTGGACCGACGCAAGATCAAATCATCAACGCTCTCGGAGCTGCTGCTCAAACTGATTTCCAGCTTGTCGATGTAATAATCCCAAGTGAAAACCTGACTCGGGATATTCGTTCTGCTGATCCAAAACTCATCGTGGTTGATTATCAAACTGGCGAAAAATCTATTTTAGATATTATTGATGAGTTGAGTCTCCATATCCCTGAGACAGCGGTTATTGCCATAATTCCAGGCAATGATTCGTTAATTGCTCAGCAAGTTATGTTAGCGGGTGCACGAGCTTTCATCGTACATCCATTTACCCAAACCAATTTGTTGAGTACTTTGCGACGCGTCCGAGACCTTGAAGTACGCCATACTCGATCACGACCTATTGCATCTGGTCCTATCGATGATCGAAGCAGGTCAATAAAAACAATTGTTGTTTACAGTCCGCGAGGCGGGGTAGGTTGTTCTACTGTTGCAGTGAATTTAGCAATTGCGCTGCGGGAAAAATCAAATCGTCGAGTTTTGCTCTTAGGCGGCAAATTGTTTTTTGGCCATTTAGGATTAATGTTGAATTTACGCACTAATAATTCAATAGCAGATTTGATACCTCACGCCGCTCAATTAGATGATGCATTGATCCGCGATGTAGTTGTTGAGCATTTTTCTGGAATTGATGTCCTTATTGAGCCATTTAATTTTCAGGTCGCGCAAGGAATTCGTCCGCAAGAGCTTTTTAATATTTTAGTTGGCTTGAAACGAATGTATGACTATGTGGTGATCGACGCGGGTAGTTCATTAACTGAAAATGTAGTCACCCAAATGGATGCAGCTGATCGAATTTTGTTGGTTGCAACACCGGATTTGGCATCTCTCCATGATACCAAGCGATATATTGAAATTAGCCATTCTTTGGACTATCCGCCTAGCAAGATATTGATCGCATTAAATCGAGTTGATATGCCTGGAAGCGTGAAAAGCAAAGATATTGCCTCCGCCTTGAATCAAGAACTGTTTATCGAAATCCCTGATGATGGCGCGAAAGTCTTAAGAAGTATTAATCGCGGCATACCGTTAATCTTACGATATCCCCGAAGTTCAACGAGTAAAGCGATTGCAAAATTAGCTAAAAAACTCGATCAGCAAGAAATTGTTGAATCGGTAGGTTCAGCCATTCCAAACCCCATTTAGTTGTGAATTGCTTGATTAATAATATGAAATTTAGACAAGCTACAGAAATGATAGGTGCAATGCAATGTCACCAACTTTAATATCCATCTTTGTATGGGGTTTATTGATCCTGTTGGCTGGTGTAATAGTTGTTTGGGGAGTGATTAGGGTTCTCTCTGCTGGCGATGGAATGCAAGATCGCATCCAAAATTTCGCCATAATATCGAATACCGGATCAATTTCATCTGGCTCACAAAATCGAATGGGGATCGCTCGGTTTCGGGTGAGACTCAATAGTGTATTATCTGTTTTTGTCTCGCGAAAGTTATCGGTTCAATTAATGAGTGCTTATTGGCCGATAACCGAAATTGAGTTTCTATTAATTAGGGTTGGCGGTGGGCTTTTCGGTTTTCTTTTTGGATGGATCCTATTAAAATCACCGCTTTCGGGCATTGGAATTGCGATCATCGCTTATTTGCTCCCGAGTATTGTCTTGCGTTGGAGTATTAATAAACGTCGAACCAGATTCAATCATCAATTGGTGGATTCCTTGGTGCTAATGGAAGGTGGTATTCGAGCAGGGTACAGCCTATTGCAAGCACTGGAACTCGTAGTTGAAGAGCTGCCCCCTCCTGCTTCTGACGAATTCAGGAGAGTTAGACAAGAAGTTGGCTTAGGTTTGCCTTTGAGTCAAGCTCTGGTAAATTTGGCAAACCGTATGCAGAACAAGGATCTTAGTCTGGTAGTTACCGCCATCAATATAAATTCTAAAGTGGGCGGTAATCTCACCACAATGATCACAATAGTAACCGAGACCATTCGTGAGCGCATCCAGTTATTTAGTGAAATCCGGGTTCTAACCGCTCAGCAAAGATATACTGGTTATTTGCTGACTTTGTTACCTTTTTTGGTTGGGGCAATTTTATTTGTATTAAATCCCGAATATATGTCACGAATCTTTGAGCCGGAATTATTGTGCATACCCGTAGGGGCTCTGTTGAGCATCATTTTTGGAAATCTCATTATCCGTCAGATGGTTAAAATGGATGTTTAGAGAAATTGATTTGAAATTGGTTGCCCGGAAGGTAATCTATCTATGCAAATGCAATTCGCTTTAATTATTGGGTTAGGTCTCCTGGTCGTTGGGATTTTATTTGTGGTTCTCAGTTTGTCTTTGTTCCGGAGAGACGATATGTCTCAACGTATGGGATCATATGTTGGTGAGGAAGTGAGCCACCGGCAGCTTGAGACCAGTCTCCTGGCTCGCAGTATGGAACTTCAAGGCACTTTCTCACAAAGGACCTTGCTTCCTTTTTTGCGAAAATTTTCAGGGCTACTTGGAAATTTGTTGCCTGCACGAAGAGTCTCAACCCTAGATCAAAAACTATCAATAGCAGGTAACCCCATGGGGATGCGGGCCAGGGAATTTTATGGTTTGCAAATGACTTTTGGAATAATGGGGTTTCTGACCTCAATTTTGGTGTACCTTCAAGATATTCAGTATGTTTATTTAATAGGGTTAATCATCATTTTATTGTCATTTTTATTCCCTGTTATTTGGCTAAATCGAAAAGTTCGAGCCCGGCAAAATGCCGTCCGAAGAGAATTGCCTGATGTAATTGATATGTTGAGCGTTTGTACCTCGGCAGGATTAAGTTTTGATCAATCGTTACAAAAAGTTAGTGATGAATGGCGAACTCAAATGAGTTGGGAATTGGGACGTGTTGTCTCTGAAATGGAAATGGGTCTTACTCGACGGGATGCACTAAGGAATTTATCAAATCGTTTGGATATTCCTGAATTATCGAGTTTTATTTCTATTATTATTCAGTCTGATCAGCTTGGTATGAGCATTTCCAACACACTCCATGCTTTAGCAGGTCAAATGCGTATTGAATGGCGTTTTAGAGCTCAAGAAGAGGCCCGAAAGATTCCCGTTAAAGATTTAATACCTCTTGTGTTTTTTATTTTCCCGGCAATGTTAGCTGTTATTCTTGGCCCATCAATTCCTGCTTTAATGGATATGTTCTCATCAATTTAATTTCTATTATCCAAATCTTAGAGGATAGTTTTATGACTGCCAGTTCTGATTCTCCCTGTATTAGCGATCCACTCTTTTATCAAGCACAAGGCTATTTCCAAAAAGGTGAGTGGGAAGTGGGTTTAGAAACCCTAGATATTCTTATTAAGCGTTATCCTTCGAAGACTGAACTTCAGGAATATCGATTTGAGATGGTTTTGAGGGCTCGTGTTGATGAATATGAAATCGAAGATCAGAAAGCGGGCATAAGAAAAAATATCTTGGGGTGGGGAACAGGGATTGCTGCATTGGTTTTTATAATCGCAATTTTTTCGTGGGGTATTTCTTCATATTCTTCATGGATTCAAAATCAATGGAGCAATGTGCGACAAGGCTTAGATTCCGAGGTGCAATCTCTGGATTTGACCATCAGATTTTAAGGACGTGCAAAATTATCTCAGCGCGGGGAGGGCGCAAGAAGCCTTGCTTTTGATAGATTCGATTGAAGCGCAAAATCCAGATTTTCCTGGTCTAGAAGAGATCAAAGCGGATGCATCTCGAACGATTTATCTTGAAGAGGAATATCAGAGCGCACTTAAATTTGAAGAAAATGGCGAATTAGAAGCAGCACTGGAAGCACACAAAAATATTCAAAGAGAGGTATCAGGTTATAAAGATGTCTCAATCCGTATTCAGGAGATTGAAAGTCTGCTTATTCTAAATGACTTGCACGCTCAGGCTATTAGTGCTTATGACCAAGAAGATTGGGAAAATGCTGTTTTACTTTTTGAGAGTTTGAGAGAAGTAGCCCCGAAATACCAACCAGAAATAATTGAAGAAAAATTAATCTCCAGTTATATTAATTCTGCCAGATTAATTTTAGAAGGCGAAGGACAGTCATCGGAAGCATTGATTTCTGCAGATAATTATTTTCGTCAGGCACTGGGCTTGAGACCAATGGATACTGAAATCTTGGCAGCACAGGACCAAGCTCTATCTGTTTTCAAAGAGAAACTATTTGAAAGTTATCTTGAGAAAGCACGAGAGACGCTCTTAGATAATGATGACTCCTTGGAAGCTCTTGCGGAGGCAAACCATTATTTTGGATTGGCTTTAGATCTTTTTCCGAACGATCCTGATGTACTCCTTGAGCGTCAATTGGCTAAGGCCTATTTTAATAGCGCAGCAAGGATTTCTTGATGGCGACTGGGATTTGGTTATTGAAGAGCTCGAAACGATTTATGAACAAGATAAGGACTATGCCCGCGGTACCTCTCGACAAACGATGTATGATGCCTATATGAAGCGGGGGCGTAGATCGATAACCAATGGTGAGTATGAAGCAGCCATCGAAGATTTTCAACGTGCGGCAGAGATTGCTGATGAAAGCCCTGAAACCATCATTCATGTTTATTGGTCTTTGATTGAAATGGCGGAAGTTTATGGTATTTTGGGGGAATATGAAAAAGCAGTAAGTTTATATAACCACGCAATTGAATGGATCGGTTTCCGAGATATTCTTCAACGTAGTACCCCTGAACAAGTTTACTTATTAGATGAAGCTGAACGCTATGCGGGGATCGAATGGTTTAGAACGTCTTACCGGCTTTATAATCGATTTTTGCCGGCAGAGGAACTAATTTATTCTGCGGTATTTCACGAGGTTCAAGAGGGAGATTACCTGACACAAATTGCGAGCCGATATAGAACCACCGTAGAAGCTATTCTGAAAGCCAACGACATTTCAGATCCTGGAGACATAGATGCCGGTCAGCGGATACGAATACCCATTTTACGTGGAGATAATGATTAAGCAACCGTAATAGGAGCAAAAGTATGTTTACAAACCGCCCGGCTGTTTCAGCTCAGCCCGATTCTCTTTCCCCACCAACCGCACAAAAAAACTCATCCAATGAAGATTGGCATGTTCTTGATGATGTTTACCATATTCGTGATCGCGTGCAACAAAAACTACTCGCTGAAACTAATGGTGATGTGAATTTAAGCCATATACCTCAAATGCGGCAGTTGATTGAAACTTTTTTCAATCAGGTGCTAATAGAGGAGAATTTGCTCTATACTCGTACCGTTAGGAACAAAATGTTAGATTGGGTCCAGGCAGATATTTTAGGATACGGCCCCATCGAACCATTACTCCAGGATGGGTCTATAACCGAGGTCATGGTAAACGGCCCCAAAAACGTTTATATTGAACAAAATGGTTTGATCGAAAAAACAAATGTAGTGTTTGAAGATAATGCACATTTAATGCGGATTATTGATCGGATTGTTTCTCCAATCGGACGTCGGGTGGACGAATCTTCGCCGATGGTAGATGCCCGCTTGCCAAATGGGTACCGTGTTAATGCAACAATTCCTCCGCTTTCTTTAGAAGGACCTGTTTTAACAATCCGAAAATTCGCGCAAACCCCTTTCACCGCTCAAGACTTAATTGCGAACGGTACAGTAACTCCTAATTTAGCAGCATTTCTTAAAGCCTGTGTAGAGGCCCGTGTAAATATAGTTATTTCAGGCGGTACTGGAACGGGTAAGACAACCTTCTTGAACGTGATTTCTGCTTTTATCCCATCTCGGGAGCGTATCATTACCATTGAAGATACCGCGGAATTACAGATGAAACAAGAACATGTGATTCGAGTCGAATATCGCCCCCCTAATATTGAAGGCAAAGGGGAGGTTACTATCCGCCGCCTAGTTATCAACGCCTTGCGAATGAGACCTGACCGCATCATTGTCGGTGAGTCTCGTGGTGGTGAAGCTCTTGATATGCTTCAGGCCATGAACACCGGTCATGATGGCTCGATGACCACAATTCACTCGAATGGCCCCAGAGATACGCTGAGGCGAATTGAAACCATGGTTCTGATGGCGGGAACAGAATTAACATTACGCGCTATCAGGGAACAAGTTTCATCAGCTGTCGATTTGGTTGTGCACATGGAGCGAATGCGGGATGGTACGCGCAAAGTGAGCCATGTGACAGAAGTTCAAGGGATGGAAGGTGAAACAATTGTTTTGCAGGATATTTTTACATTTGAACAAACTGGTATGGAACACGGACGCGTGTTGGGTAAACTGGTTTCAACTGGGCTGCGACCAAAGTTTTCTGAGAAATTTGCCGTCAACAATATTCAACTTCCATCAGATATTTTTATAACCGAAGAGCAATTTATGTAGTGAAAAAGCTGGTTTTCGATTTGTTTTCGAATACCGCATTAGATTTAAAATGGTATCTTATGAGCGATATTGAAGAAATTTTAGATTATCTAGAATATATAAGCCAGCAGAAAAGAAATGTGAGTTTGGTTAACTTTTATCAAGGTGTGTCCATTAGTTTGGAAGTCAATATCCTAGAAATTTCAAGGCGCCGCCGGGATGTAACCGTAACAACCCGCTACGGACAAAATATTTCGCTTTTGCCTGCTACTAAAATCTTGATACATTGTGATTTGTTTCCTCAACCGATTCAGGCAATCGTAAATTCTGTTGATGTGCACCATCGTACGGCTGTTCTTAAGAATTTTGTTTATCATATAAATTCAGAAGATGGACGGAAGGAAACTCGGGTGCAGCTTGAGGGAAAAATTAAAGCTAGAGTAATATATCAGGGTGAAAGTAGGTGTTCAGGAAATATTGCGGATATATCTTTGGAGGGAATTCGATTAATCCTTGAGGATGAGTATTCTGATTTAGAGCTCTGGTTAAAACCAAAATCTAGTATTCAGTTATTTTTTCAATTGCCAGTTTCTAATCAATCTGGTAGAGTGGATCTTTCATTTTGGGCGAAGGTTTCATACCTCAATGAATTAGAAGATACGGAGGGTTTCCGCATTGGTTTCATGACCTATCCAAGTGTTCAAGACAAAACCGTTTTGCGGCGGTATATTTTTGATCGTCAAACTGACTTGTTTAGTGAAGTTGGTCAAAATTTACCAAAAACCAACAGCTCATCCTTAATTACTTAATTTCTGACCTTAATACTTTTCATCCGAAGCATCCTGGTGACTTTCAGACCCAGGATGTTTATTATTTCGAAAAGATAACTTTAAGTTTGACAATTCGGACAGAGGTAACACGCCCCGCCGAGATACGAAATTTTCTGAATTTCAGTCCCGCAGACCGCGCAGGGGGTATCCTTGGTTTTGCTGTCCATCAAGCGGATATATCCGCCTTTATTGCCGAAGAGATCGACTTCATCGTAGCGACCGCCTAAATTAGTGACCTCAGTTACCGTAGAGTTGATGGTCTCGAATAGTTTATCGCGCTCATTAGGAGGGATGTCCATAGTTTTGCGTTTGGGGCTGATCCCGGCATGGAAGAGGATATCTTGCACGATCGCGTTCCCCAACCCCGCGATATGGTTGGGCATCACATACCCGGTCGCGACCAAAAAACCTTTAATGCCCTTAGACGTTTTCTCAGGGTACTCATCGAGCATTTGGTCAAAGCGCTCAATTGTGAATTCCGGGCTGCGGGGTTCCACACCAAATTCATCGATGGGTTTATCGCGAAACTCGGTTTTGTCCAGTAATTTCACCCCACCCCACATCTGCATCGCAAAGGTCATCACAGAACCATCATCAAATTCCCATCCGAGGTGATAATTCTTAGGCAGCTTAGCCCCGGGTTCATGGTAGAGCAGCTTGCCGCCGGTATCGCTCCACCACAGCATATAATCTTGCAGGTGTAAATAAATTGAGCGGCCAAAGCGGCTTGCGCCCATCACTGTTAGACCTGGCAAGATGGTTTTATATTCCTCATCGGGTCGGTTGAGCCACAAGAATTTATGGGTCCTGTTTCCCCTCCCAAAAGTGGTGATCATTTTTCCCGTTAGGGCTTGGTTCATCTGGCAGGCAATCGTAATTGCCTCGGGCATTTCAATCATTTTTGCCTCCAATTCAGGTTGACAAGGTTGTTTATCGAGTGTATAAGCGGTTTTATCCCAGCTAGGAAATATTTGAGTGAAACTTCTCTCGATCAGTGATAAGAAATATAAATTGATCCATTCTCCCCAGGTGAGGGAGCGCTTCCCAAATGTGGATTTTGTAATTGCCTGTGGCGATTTGCCCTATTATTACCTGGAGTATATTTTTGAGACCCTCGAAGTACCTTTGTTTTTTGTGCGAGGGAATCATAATCATCCTGAGGAGTTTCATTCTGCTGGGGTGAGTCGCTTTCCCAGGGGTTGTTTTGACCTGCATCGTCGTATCAAGCATTGGAATGGTTTTTCACTGGCAGGAGTTGAAGGTAGTCTGCAATACAATAATCGCGGCTATTACCAATACACGCAAAATGAGATGTGGTGGAATGTGTTCAGTCTGATTCCTGGGATGTTGATGAACAAATTGAAAACTGGCCGCTATTTAGATGTGTTTGTCACCCATGCCCCGCCCTGGAAAATTCACGATAAAAAAGATCGCACGCACCAGGGTATCAAGGCTTTCCGTTGGCTGCTGGAAACTTTTCAACCACGCTACCATTTTCACGGGCATATCCATGTCTATCAAGTGGATACGCTGGTTGAAACCGAGTTTCACAATACACAGGTGATCAATACCTATGGTTTTCGGGAGACCACACTTGATTTTGGCCGCTCACCGACAGATTAAAGTAGGGACGGGCGATTCTCGCAAAACTTGATCAAGCGGACTACCCAAAACTACATCGATTACTGGGGGCTTGCTGTACCCACCCATAAAAATCAAATTACAGTCTTGTTCTGCCCGCGTTTCTAAGATTGCCTCAGCGATACGTCCATTTTTCTGGATAAAGCTTGCTGGAATCTGACGAGAGTGTAGATATTTACGTGCGTGGTTGTTTATTTTTGAATCAACCTGTTCGGTTTCGGTAACGGTGAGAACATAAAGTGGAACCTCCCACCGTCCGGCGAAATAGGCGGCTGCGTATAGCGCTTCTTTGGAACGGGGATTACCGTTATAAGCAACCAGTAGTTTTTCGAGTTTTTCGGGTGCCTGCGGGATGGTCAACAAAGGGCGAGGTGATTGCTGGATCAATTTTCGTATACCAGAATTCAGCCCGCATGATGGGGTGTTCGTCTGGTGGATGTGCCAGATGGATCAGTACCAAATCACTCAAACGCGCATGTCTGCAAATCGTGGGAACGATCGGTCCAGTATCCACGGCCAACTCACCAGGTAAGCCTACATCCACACAATATTTCTCAAAGCGTTTTTTGATAGCCTTAACATTTGCTGAGCGCATTTCTCCGTTTTCCAGCACGATGTGCAATCCCAAGAGATGCGCTTCTTCACGCCAGGCCAACCTTAGCCCTAACTCCAGTGCTTGCCAGCTTTCCTCTTCGCCACTCAACGGCACCAACATATGAGTAAAAAGATGTGCTGGATCGTGAGCGTGGATTTTTTCTTGGCGCGTTCGAAATCTTCCAGGTCGAGGGCCAGTTTTCAGTATATCGGGAACAAAGTTTGCTTGGATTTTCTCTGCGAATCTAGACAGCACTTGTGATGGCTTGTTGCTGTGCTGATCCGAAATATCAGTAGCCACAACTGTGGGTTCGAGATTCCAACCTAGTTCTTTAAGGAGTTTCTCTTGGTGCTTCAAAATCCAGACGTAAAGGTCGGTTTCTGTTCGACTGGGAAAATCCCGTAATACGCCCGCTCGCGCATAATCTTAATCACTGGTGTGTAAAAATCTTGACACCAAGTTTGTGCAGCTTGTTCGAAATCTATATTTGGTTCTATTCGTTGACGCAGTAATTCAATCTGGTCAATTAAAATCGGGTATTGGCCCGGCAGCGAAACACTTAAATCGAATTGTGGACAAGTTTCATCAAGGTGTGTTTTTTCTAAAAAGCCAGCATTTTCTGCTTTTAAGATTAAATCATCCAGGTTAGTTTCGGGGGTGATATTAACCTTGGAGTGAATTTCGGTAACGTAAGCCTGGATTTCTTTTGCCCCTTTCTCTCGGGCTACTGAAACCCGGTGGTTGCCATCTAAGACAAAATATACTTCCCCAATTTTGTAGACTTGAATGGGACGCAGCACGCCAGAATTGCGGATTGCGGTTTTTACTCGTACCCAGCGGCTGACCGTCGTATCCCGGCGAGGTAAAAAATCCCGGGTAAAGTCTGTATAACGCCCCACACTGCCCACAATCGCTTTTAGCGGTATCGTTTGCAGCCCCTGTGATTCTTCCCCACTGGCCTTTAAAGTTTTGCGGACTTCTTCGAAGGGTAAGAGATCGACTGGCTTTCCCCGAATCCGGGCAGTGATTTCATTAAGAACTGCTTGACGGCGCGCTCTTCGAAAGTCATCGCGGGCGATCCGGTATTGCAATTCGTTTTCCATGCTAAAGATTATACAGGTAGTAGGGACTAGGTGACCAGGGATCAAGAACTCGGGTTTCCTTGTCTCTGGTTCCTAATCGCTGATCGCTTTCTCCTCTAGCATCTCCTTTAAAAATCGTCCCGTATGGCTGGCATTCGCCAGTGCCAGCTCCTCCGGCGTGCCCTCGGCCACGATATAGCCGCCTTTCTCGCCACCCTCTGGGCCGAGGTCGATAATCCAATCGGCGGTACGGATCACATCTAAGTTGTGCTCGATCACGATCACGGTGTTACCCGCGTCTGTCAGGCGGTGCAGCACATCGAGCAGGCGTTGGATATCGGCAAAATGCAGGCCGGTGGTCGGCTCATCCAGGATGTATACTGTCTTCCCGGTGGCTGCTCGGCTCAACTCCTTGGCAAGCTTGACACGTTGGGCTTCACCACCGCTCAAAGTTAGGGCGCTTTGACCAAGCTTGATATAATCCAGGCCGACATCGTGTAGGGTTTGAAGAATGCGTTTGATCTTAGGGTGGTTCTTGAAAAACGTGAGTGCCTCTTGCACATCCATATCGAGCACCTCGGCGATGTTCTTCTCTTTGTAGGTCACTGCCAGAGTTTGCCGATTGAACCTGGCTCCTTCACAAGTCGCGCACCGCACCCATACATCGGCCAAAAAGTGCATTTCGACTTTCTTGAAACCATACCCTTTACAATCCTCGCAGCGCCCGCCTTTAACATTGAAACTGAAGCGTCCAGCCTGGAATCCCAGAGCTTTGGCCTCATTGGTCCCGGCAAAAACCTTGCGAATTTCGCTCAATACGCCCACGTAAGTGCCTGGATTTGAGCGTGGGTTGCGCCCAATCGGATCTTGTGTGATATTGATAACTTTGTCGAGTTGCTCCAACCCCTCGATGCCCTCGTGCGGGCCGGGTGTGGCGATCTGGGCGTTGTGGAGGCTGCGGGAGAGCGCGGGGTGCAGCGTTTGCCCGATGAGGCTGCTTTTTCCAGATCCGCTGACACCCGTAACTGTGATCAGCGCCCCCAAAGGGAAATTCACATCAATGGATTTTAGGTTGTGGAGGCGGGCCTTTTTAACGCACATCCATCCGGAGGGCGACCGCCGTTGTCTGCCGTTTGGTGGTGATACGCTCAAATCCCTGGAGAGATATTTCCCCGTCAGCGAATTGGGATTCAGCTCAATTTCCTCGGGAGTCCCCGCGGCGACCAGTTCGCCACCCATCATCCCCGGGCCGGGTCCCAGATCAAGGATCCAATCTGCCGCGCGCATGGTGGCCTCGTCGTGTTCTACGACCAGCACGGTGTTCCCCTGATCTCGCAGGTGGATGAGGGTATCGAGCAGGGCGCGGTGATCGCGAGTGTGAAGCCCAATGGAGGGTTCATCGAGAATATATGTCACCCCGACCAGGCCGCTGCCAATCTGCGAGGCCAGCCGGATGCGCTGCCCCTCACCGCCTGAGAGTGTGGGGGCGGGGCGGTCCAACGTCAGATAGTGCAGGCCTACATTGCGGAGGAAACCGATCCGTTCGCCAATCTCTTTGATGAGCTCTTCCCCGATTTCAAGTTGTTCGCGATTGAGATGGTCAGTTAGCATACAGACCCAATTGTGAATATTCTCAATACTCCAGGAGGTCAGGTCGGGCAGGCGCTTGCCGTCAATGGTCACAAAACGCGATTCGGCATTGAGTTTTTCGCCCTCGCATTTGGGACAGGGTAGTTGACTCATAAAGCTCATATAGTGACGGCGGGTGTACTCAGACTTGGTTTGACGGAAGAGGCGGTTGATGTGAAAGACAATGCCCTCTGCTGGGCGGTGGCTTTCACCGCTCCATGAGCCATCTGGAGAATCGTAGCGGAAATTAAATTTGGTCTCACCGGAGCCAAAGATCAAAGCATTTCGGAAAGACTTTGGTAATTCCTTCCAGGGGGTATTCAAATCTGCTCCAAAATGATCGGCCATAACTTGTAATTGTCCTCGCGCCAGGGACTTTTTTTCTTGCGCAGGTTTCCGTACCAACGGCAGGCCCCTTCCATAAGTGATATATCTGGGTTTGAAATTATCAACTCGGGGTCGACTTGAAGCTGTACGCCTAAACCGTTGCACTCGCCGCACATCCCTAAGGGAGAGTTGAAGCTGAACAGGTGCGGTTCTAGCTTGGGGAAGCTGAGATCACATTCAGGACAGGCGTTGTGCTCGCTGAGCATGATTTCTTCATCGCCAAGATCGACAATTACCAATCCGTCGCCGGCGCGAAGGGATGTTTCAACCGAATCCATGAGGCGGGTGCGGAAGTCGTCCTGTTCGGTATCCTCCCTACCCCCTAACCCCTTAATTTCTAACTCGTTAGGCGTTAGGACGTTGGGCGTTGCGAGCCGCTCAATCACCAACTCGATATTATGCTTCTTCTTTTTATCCAGTTCTGGGATGCCTTCTAACAGGTTGACCTTCTCCCCATCGACGCGCGCGCGGGTGTAGCCGTCTTTGACGGCCCGTTGAAGTTGGGTCTTGAAAGTCCCTTTCCGGTTGCGGGCGATGGGGGCCATCAACTGAAAGCGCGTGCCCTCTGGGAGTTGCGTCAGTTGGTTGGCGATCTGTTGGGCTGATTGGGGCTTGACAGCGCGCCCGCATTGTGGGCAGTGCGGTGTGCCGACCCGGGCATAGAGGACGCGTAGATAATCGAGGATTTCGGTGACTGTGCCTACGGTGGAGCGCGGGTTGCGGCTGATGGTTTTTTGCTCGATGGCAATGGCGGGGCTGAGGCCGGAGATCTGGTCGACCTGGGGTTTCTCCATCTGGTGCATGAACTGCCTGGCAAAGGAGGAAAGGCTTTCGACATAGCGGCGTTGTCCTTCGGCGTAGATGGTGTCGAAGGCTAAAGATGATTTACCGCTTCCGCTGACTCCGGTTAAAACGACCATTTTGTGGCGGGGAATGCGCACCGTGATGTTTTTTAAATTATGCTGCCGCGCGCCACGTATGACTATATCGTCAAGGCCAGGTTGTGTGGATGATTGTTGCGTATAGACAGGGTGGTCAAAGGGGAGATCGTCATCTTCGGCGCGCGTAGTGCGGAAGGCGGGGAGGGTATCAGGTTTATCGTTTTTAGGTGCTATGTCGGCGCGAGCGGCGAGTTGCTCGATGCCGGAGGGTTTGAGTTCATCTGAACTGGCAAGTTCCATATCATCGATTACGCCCAGGTGACGGAGTTTAGCATAGATCCGTTGGGTTCGGGGCATTTCGGCGAAGAAAGATTGCATTTCTTCAAAGTAGGTTTCCGGGTGATATGTCAGTTCAGCAACTTTATCGAGGACAGCTTTATCTTTGACAGTCATTTGGATCTCTGGTTTTAGGTGCAGTTCATCCCAGTAATCAAAAAGCCCCATCTCGAGTTTGTTGAGTGCCTGGAGATCGTGGAGCAGGTTGCCGCGGATGCAGGGAAATCCCTTCCAGCGCCCCGAGTAGCGGAACAGATCGGAGCGCACCCTGCCCTCGCGTGCTAACTTCCAGGCGGAGCCAGCCACGTAGAAATCTTTGTCGCGGCGGATATCGTGCAGGTTGCAGCCCTCTTTGACCGGGATCATCCCCAGGGGGACGCCGCCCACATCAGGATCAGCCAGCACCCAGCGGGCCTGGTCAGCATTCCAGTATTCGGTGATCCAGTGATCCCCTTTGAATTGACTCTTGGTATCCAGATAGTCTGCGAAACCGACGCGCATCCGGGCCGGGATACCCTTGTGGCGCAGGATGGAAACCAGAAAGACGGCAAAGTCCCGGCATAGCCCGACCTGCTTCTCTTTAGGTTCGCGTTCAACGGTCAATGGTGATGGGTTCAACTCCATCATCCGATTCAGGCGCTGTATCATGGTGCGCAGACGTTGTTCAGCCCGGCTTTCACGGGTCAGTGTGACACCAAACTGCTGCACACCCAAGCGGTGGATCATCTGTCCTTGAATGATGGCGATTATGCCATGTAAGTCGTCAGGCAAATTGTCATAAAGATGAGCAAGCTCCCCAGGATCGGTGATAGGGGAGTGAGTTCGATAATAATCCAGGACGGTAGTGTTCATCCATTCTCCTCGTGAATAATCGTACATCCGTTCTATTATTTTATCATTTATGATCGCATTCGGTTCAGTTTTAAACCTTAAATCATAGATCTTTGTTTTTTTTCTGTGGTATCAAGATTAGTAACCTTTGACAGAAGATTGTATCTAAGTAAAATATAAGTAAGAAGATAATTTTTATCAGTGGAAAAAGGAGTAATTAAAAGTGAATCCTAAAAAGATTTTTGTTATTAGTTTTGTAAGTTTAGTTGCTCTGTTGATGGCACTGGTTGTGTGGCTGCCAGCATCAGCAGCGCAGGGTAAAATTTTTCCTGCCAAAGTTGGGATAATCGAATCTGGTAAGCAAGGTTTAGTTTTAAGCAATGTACCAAATAAGTTAAAGTATGTGGCTTTTGAAACCCTAAAACCCCCGCTGCCTGCCCGTTATTCACAAGGTGTTGATATTGCCTATCGAGGCCCAGCGGTCGATATTACATTTTTGGATGGGAAGAAGGAAGCTATTAATTATAGTGGTGCGACCGCGCAAGTTTACTTCAATATCGGTGTTCCAGAAAAGAATATGTGGGACGCGGCCGGAACAGATGCACTAGCAATCTGGCATTATAACGATGATGCTAAACTCTGGGAAATGTGCCCAACAGTCTTAGTGGAAGAAAAGAAGGATAACGGGAAGTATGACCGATTAGCTTGTTTTGTATTCCAAAATGGAATTTACATGCTTGGCAAGATGGAGTTTGATCCGGTATTTCCCTTATGGTTCAAACCGCATGACAAGGGTGATCCCAATAGTATGGGTCCCGTGATTCGCGCAAAACGAGGTCTTTACAGCCAAATCGGGAACTTTCGAATTTGGCAAACAGGGTGTAGTCTTGAATAGTCTGTCAGAGAAGATCGCCTATGTTTCATTTAGCATTGTAAAACCTCCATTACCCGCGCGATACCATTTAGGTGTGGAGATTGCTTACCGTGGCCCAGTGGTTAAATCTTTCGTTTTTGAACGAGCAAAGGGTACCCGTTTCAACCGGTGATATCAATTCGCAGATATTCTTTAATATCAGCACGCCTGAAAAGAGAATGTGGGATGCTGGTGGTGCAGAAGCGATCGCAATATGGTATTACGATCGCGAATCTAAAATATGGGAAGCTTGCCCGACATTTTACGTGCCAGAAAAATCTCAAAATGGTAAATATGATCGCTTGACTTGCTACGCTTCAAAAAACGGCATTTACATGCTGGGGAAAATGGAATTTGATCCAGTGTTTCCGTTGTGGTTCAAGACATTTGATAAAGATATGTCGGATTCTATAAATTCGTCTCCTGCTTGGATAACTCCCGATTAAAGATCGGATCGATATTTTTGCTATAACTACCTGTTCCAAATCCGCTCTTTTTTGGACAGGTAGTTTTTAGTTAATTGGTGTTGTTCAGTGAATCAAGTACCCAGTTAATACAGGAGATTTCTTAGCCTGGGGCTTTTTTAGAATTTGGTCTATCCATATATCAGGGCAATCGCATGTTCATGCGTTTCTCCCACCCAAGGGGTAAAAATGTGTCATATGCGATTGCCCAATCCATAATACGGAAAATACAAAGACTTTTTAATATGTTGTATACTTATATTTCCGATGGAAAAACTTTAGCAACATAATAAGCTTTTTATGGTTACTCTTAGCCAAGATCAAGCTGATTGATTTAGCAACCAGTTTGAACCAAACTTTAGTTCATATAAGTCGATTCATGGATAACTGGAAGATCCTTGATTAAATGTAATTTTTCGTGTTACTGAAAAAGGAGCAGATTAATGAACTCTCAAATTCTAATTGTACTCAGCATCCTGGTTCTGGCAATTATTCTTTTTATTACTGAGAAAATTAGGGTAGATATCGTCGCTTTAGGTGTCCTGGTTAGCTTGACTCTAACGGGTCTAATTTCCCCCACAGAAGCATTATCTGGGTTCAGTAATCCTGCGGTTGTGACGGTCTGGGCGATATTAATTTTAAGTAGTGCTCTATCCAAAACCGGTGTAGCAGGGCTCATCGGCCGTCCGGTGCTGCGCTTGGGAGGTGGTAGCGAAGCGCGTATGATTGCTTTGATTATGCTGGTAGTTGGCGTATTATCGGGTTTTATGAATGATATTGGTGTAGCGGCGTTGATGTTGCCGGTGGTTGTGGATATTGCCCGTCGGACGAAGCGACCTCCTTCCAGACTTTTGATGCCTCTTGCCTTTGCTGCATTGCTGGGCGGATTGAACACATTGATCGGTACACCCCCAAATATCCTGGTTAGCGAAGTGCTGCATCAATATGGGATGGAGCCCTTTCATATGTTCGATTACACACCAACTGGTGTCGTGATTATGTTGGTCGGAACTGCCTTTATGGTGTTTATTGGAAGACATTTATTGCCTTCGCGTGATATCAAAGACCTGCCGGAGGGCGATTTAGAAAGACCTGGCGAATTTTTTGGCTTGATGGAAAGGTTATTTGTTGTCAAATTATCAGACGATTTTGCTTTGGATGGAAAAACCTTAGCCCAAAGTCGCTTAGGTGCAGCCTTGGGCTTGAATGTCTTAGCTATTTTACGTGCTGAGGGTAACCGATTAGCACCTGATCCGTCTGCTGTTCTTTTCCGGGGTGACCGACTCCTTGTTGAAGGTAGAGCTGATCGACTGGCCGAACTGCGAGGTCACCGCACGATGATCTTGGAAACGGATCAAATCGCATTGGATGAGTTGCTCTCTCCCGAAATTCAATTAGTTGAACTCGCATTTTCAGATCAATCTTCGCTGCCTGGCAGAACCCTCGCACAGCTTGATTTCCGCAATACATTTGGTGTGATTGTTTTGGCTGTTCGGAGAGGAGGGGGAGTTATACGCACCAATCTAGAAGGTATCACTCTACAGCAGGATGATATCCTTTTAGCGCAAGGGAACCAAAACCAGCTTGATAAATTGCAATCATATCCTGATTTTTCGGTTTCACAACCCCAGGATTTAACAAGTTATCATCTGGAAGAACGATTGATGGCTTTACGGTTGCCTCCTGACTCTTCTTTGGTAGGAAAAATGCTGGGCGAAAGCCGGCTGGGAGATGCCTTTGGGCTTGGGGTAATGGGTATAATTCGCGAGGGGACGACCGATCTCATTCCTGATCCAAAGGGGCAGCTGGCTGCCGGCGACCTATTGTTAGTGAAGGGGCGGCCAGAAGATTTGCTCACGCTAGATGGATTGCAAAGCCTAGAGATTGATGATCAACCACCCCCAGATTTAGATGAATTGGAGTTGGAGCATGTCGGCCTTACCGATGTGGCTCTTTCGCCCCGTACTTCATTGATAAATAAATCTCTGCGTGAAATTAACTTCCGGGAAAAATACGGTTTAAGCGTTTTGGCGATCTGGCGGGAGAGGACGCGCTTATCGAGCTAACCTGCGGGATATGGCTCTGCATTTTGGTGATGCGTTACTTTTATACGGCAGACGCGATCGAATGCAAATGTTAGGAAAAGAACGAGATTTTTTAGTGCTGACCGAGACTGATCAAGAATCACCCCGGCTGGATAAGGCCCCAATTGCATTGATCATTATGGTGGCGGTTTTGATACCTGTGATCCTCGATTGGGTCGCCATCGCCATTGCCGCCATTGTCGGGGTTATCGCGATGGTGCTGACTCGCTGTCTGACGATGGAGGAGGCTTACCAGGCTATCGAGTGGAAGGCTGTTTTCTTAATCGCTGGGATGTTACCCTTAGGGATCGCCATGGAGCAAACCGGCGCAGCGCAATTCCTGGCAGAAAAGATGGTGGGGTTAGTTGGTGGATTTGGTCCTTTAGCGGTTATGGGTGGTTTATTTTTGCTCGCTGCCGTAGCTTCCCAGGTGATGCCCAATCCAGCGGTGGCTGTTCTTTTGGCCCCCATTGCTTTTAACACAGCCAATGACCTGGGAATATCACCCTATCCTTTGATGATGATTGTGGCAATTTCAGCCTCAGCGGCATTCCTAAGCCCAGTCGGACACTCGGCCAATATTTTGGTGATGGGTCCAGGAGGCTATCGTTTTTCTGATTACACAAAAGTGGGCATCCCTCTCACGATTGTAGTCTTGCTGGTAGCTTTGGTGGTTGTGCCTATCTTTTGGCCATTTTGAGTGCAAATTTAATTTTGGAGGAAAGCTTTGTCTGAAATATCGCTGTGGTTGCAGCACCTTTATGATTTAAGACCGTGGTTTTATCAAAAACTAATAATCTCTATCGCAGTTCTAGTCGGTTTGTGGTTGTTGCGGAGTTGGGTTATCTATCTGGGGAAGAAGCGCAAGGGTGATGCGCGTCTGCGCTTCTTAAGGCGTAAGACTACAAACTATATTTATTATTTTACAATCTTTTTGACATTGGGTCTGATTTGGTTGAACGATCTCACCAATCTAGTCACCTATTTGGGCTTGATATCGGCCGGTGTGGCGATCGTGTTGAGTGATCCGATTACTAATATTGCTGGTTGGGTTTTTATCTTTTTGCGAACCCCTTTTAAAGTAGGAGACCGCATTCAAATCGGCGAGCACTCAGGAGATGTGATCGATGCAAGGCTGTTTCAATTTACTTTATTGGAGATTGGGAACTGGGTGGATGCAGACCAAAGCACAGGGCGAATGATACACATTCCCAATAGAAAAATTTTCTCAGAACCACTTGCCAATTACAGTAAAGGGTTTCAGTTTATCTGGAATGAAATACCAGTTCTGATTACTTTCGAAAGTGATTGGCGGAAAGCAAAAAATCTACTGAGTTCGATAATTACTAAGCATGAACAGGAATTTAGGCAGGATGTCGAAGAACAACTGCATAGTACAGCCCGAGAATTTTTAATTTATATTCCCAAGACAACTCCGATTGTGTATACGTCTGTTAAGGATAGTGGCGTATTATTAACCATCCGTTATCTTTGTAAGCCTCACCAACGGCGAATCAGTGCTGAGGTGGTCTGGGAAGATATTTTGGATGCTTTTGAACAGCATTCGGATATACATCTGGCGTACCCAACGACAAGGTTTTATAAGGGTAGGGAGGATTGAAATTGTATGCCCATAAGAAAAAAACAGGAGAGGTTTTCCGTCTTTATTCGTAAGTGACTGCTTAAATTTTTAGGATGCAAGCCTGTGGTTGATCCTCAGCTACTCTATTATTTTTTCGATGGCTTCAGCATGTTCCTTGTAATGAAGGTGGGTGTTTGCTGAAATTATCGATTGCACACTGATTTCATCAGCGCCTTCGAAAGGAAGATTGCTGAAAATAAAAGACTTATCCAAAGATTCAATTAAGGCTAAAAAAATTTGGTAGGCGGTCTGATACTCAGCTTCAATTCTCGTGAGGGACTTGTCTTTATTGTTTTCGTAAGTTTGAGCATTGAATTTATCTACACTTTCAAAAACTTTCGCAATATAGGGTTTGAGTGATTTTCCATCCTGGGCAGACTGTACAATTTCGAAACCGATCCGTTCCCAAGATGCAATATGTACCATCACATCTTTGATCGACCAGCCGTTTTCTAAGAGTATTTCCGATTTCTGGATATCTGAGAAATGTGCGAGTGCATTTTCAAATCGAGTTCGGTTAGTTTGGATCGCCATCAATAAACCAGATTTTGTCAACTTTTCATCAGACATATTCAACCTCCATAAGATGAAAAAAACTCAACCAAGCTTCTCTCAACGGTTGAAGGGTTGAGGCATTTTTGATGCTGGTGCAGTTGGGTGTGAGTAAGCCACTGGTTTGCTCAAGCGGTGACCCAACTGCTAAAGTGTTGCGGCCGGCATTCAAAACCAGGAACGAACTTTTACTCCGCAATGCTAGTCACCCTGCTGGTCTGAGCTTTTCATTTGGATCGTTTCCCACAAATCTGCATCGAAATGCGCCCGGCGGCCTGGACAATCTTCGCGCTGGCAGAGCTGGCAGTTTGTATAACTGCTTTCACTGGGAAAAAGGATTCCAGAAACACTCATCTCTGGCAGCATCAGAAAGGAAGGTTGTAGGCGAACCCCGATTTGGTTGTCAATCGTTTGTGTGCCGCCGAAAAGAGAAAATAGAGGAAGCTGCTCTTCGATTGGCCAGACGGAAGCATCACCTGAGCCCGGATTTATGGCGGAGAGATTTTCCAGTTGGTACTGTTGCTTTAGGGTGGTGCGTAAATGCTCCATACTGGCATTTAATAGAGATAATTTGATGGCATTGAGCCAATATTGTTTGAGAAGATCACCGGGGTCGTATGAGATTCCCTCGACTTCCTTGCCACAGGTAGCTATAAATGGGAAGACCCGCCTAATTTGTTCTAGGTTCGCACTCATTGTCAGACTGTTAAAAGTTGTATCCTCAATCGTGACCGAGGCATTTTGACGCGCTTCTACGTAGGAAACCCGGTAGATGGCTTTGGGTTGGGCAATTTCTGTAACTTGGTTAAATAATTCTTCTAAATCGGCTTCAAAATGTGATCCAGGTTTAACTGCAAGCTGAGATCGGATTTCCTCCCGAGGGAGTGTGAAGGGAGTATAAAGTGTTTTGTTCATTCAATGTTATTACCTTGTGAACTATTTCTAAGCGCATTTGAAATACCCCGGATATGATCCGGGGTGCTGCCACAACAGCCTCCAAATATTTTGACACCGGCCTCAATGAATTGGAGGGCGAATTCAGCCATAATTTCTGGGGTCACATCATAGACCAAATCAGCGCCATCATTTTTTGGGAGACCGGCATTGGGCTTTGCTAGCAACACAGCTTCGGGTTCAGCCTGCTTCATTTCTTGAATGGCGGTTAAGGTTTCGCTGAGGGTCCGCCGCAGTTCGCGCCGACGGCTGTTACTCCCAGCCTCCAAATTTCTTGAACCGCTTGTGAGGGTTTCAGCCCCATCATCGTGCGACCATGCGTATCGAAGCTGAAGCTCACAATCACAGGAAGATCGCTGACTTGCTGCACACCTCTCAGGGCTGCTTTGGCCTCAGTGAGATCGCTCATCGTTTCAATTAAAAATGCATCAACGCCACCTTCAGTCAGTGCCCTTGCTTGTTCTGCGAATGCATCGATTACATCCTGTGCTTTCAAGGTTCCCATCGGTTCAATAAGCTGACCTGTTGGCCCCATATCACCGAAAACGAAGATTTTATCGCCAGCAATTTCGCGGGCCAGTTCGGCAGCTTTCTGGTTGATTTCGACACAATCATCTTGTAGGTCTTCTCGTTCCAGGCGGATGCGGCTCCCACCAAAGGTGTTGGTCAAAATTATGTTAGAACCTGCATCAACGTAGGCTTTATAGTGTGCTTTGACGGCTTCTGGATTTTCGAGATTCCATATTTCAGGGGCAGTACCGATAGGTAAACCAGCTTTTTGCAGCTGCGTTCCCGTGGCGCCATCTGCGATCAAGACAGACGTAGCGGTAAGGAGGGACAATAAATTTGGCATGGTTTTCTCCTGGGAAATTTCTTATTGAATATTGTACCTTTACCCCCCAGGTTTGTCAGCATTCGATATGGTGAAAAGTTCGCTATCTTAGAAAATGCCTCTCCATTTAGATTCCGCGTAACTTATTCTGAGGTTGGATTAACCTCAATACTGAGATGGGCGATTTCGATTTCAGAAAGGAGACGTTCTTTATAGTCGTTGGGTGGCTGTGGGGTTTTGGCTTGCAGGCTGACAACAATACTTTCCAAATTTGGACCGATTGACCACAAATGAAGGTCGGTTACCTCGGTTTCTGCACTCTCTTCAAGAATCTCTTTGATCTGTTCTTGGAGGGTTTCTGAACCCTGTTTATCCAGCAGTACCCCGCTTGTGGTGCGGATCAATCCCAGCGACCAGCGGGCGACCAGGATAGCACCCACGATCCCCATCAGGGGATCCATCCAGCTTAAACTGAAATATTTTCCTGCCAACAAGGCGACAATTGCTAAAACGGAGGTGAGTGCATCTGCCAAAACATGCAAATAAGCTGCCCTTAAATTGTGGTCGTGGTGACGTTCCTCTCCGTGTTTGTGATCATGCTCGTGGTTTTCCCCTAATATGAATACTGATATTCCGTTGACGATCAGGCCCAGGATGGCGACCAAAATGGCCTGATTGAAGGCAATTTCAACAGGATTCATTAAACGATCGATACTTTCCCAGGACATGATCAAGGCAAAGATTGCCAGCAGCACCGCCCCTGTATAGCCTCCGAGGGCGTTGACTTTACCCGTCCCAAAGCTAAAATTATGATTGTGAGCTTGTCTTCGGGCGTAGATATAAGCGAAGGCGTTGATCGTCAAAGCTGCGGCGTGCGAAGCCATGTGAAGGCCGTCTGCGAGAAGGGCAATCGATCCGAAGATCACGCCAGTAAAGATTTCGATGATCATCATTGTGGCAGTAATTACGATGACGATCAATGTACGGAATTCCCCGCTTCGTTTTTGATCTTGTCCGAACGTATGGTTATGCTTCCCGGATAGAGTTTGGTTGTTTTGCATCATAGTTGTCAGTTATTATCTCTACGATATCAATTATTTAAATTCACTACGTGGGATTGAAAAAGTCTTTGGCATTTTGGCAATATAAACACATTCTGTTGTTCCGCTGCACGATTTGCTGCATTTATCCATTTCACTATCATTCATTGAGGCCGAGTCGTCTGCCTTGATGCGACCTTTGCGTACCCAAAACTAAATCATTCCTTCGAGAGCAGCAGGAGAGATATCTAAATTGCGGCTCAATTCACTGAGAGTGATAGGACCTTGGGCGGTCTCGATTTCTTGGAGCACTTGATTTAACATCAGCGTTTACCCTATGATGAGACTACCAACCTGAAAGACTGTGAATGCCATCAGCCAGGCTAGAACGAATTGCCCAATAATGCTAACCCACATCCATTTTGTCCCCAGTTCCTGACGTTCAGCAGAGATAGCGACCATACACGGGGTGTAAATTAGGACGAAGACCATAAAAGCCAATCCAGCCAGCATTGGGTATCCTCCACTTGAAGTCTCAAAACTAGCATAGATGGTGTTCATCAAATCTGTGGGTTCAGGCGTTGTGTTTTCCGGGAAGAGGTTGATTCCAATGATCAAGGGCAACGATTTTATCGTGTCAAATGTGGCTGCCAAAAAGCCCGTGATGATTTCCCATAAATCCTCGATAAAAGTGGTTGGTTCCGAAACTTCAACGAAATCATCTGTTTCATAAATTTGTGCCATCGTACTGACGACCACCTCTTTCGCTACTAATCCACTGGCTAGAGCACCACTAGCCTGCCAGCTTCCAAATCCAAGAGGTTGGAAGATCGGAGCAATTTTCTGATTTATACTGGCGAAAATACTGTTTTCAACTTCAGTTTGCGCGAAACTTCCATTTCCATTAACGGGAATTGCTAACAGCAACCAAAGGAGGATGCTGATTGCCATAATAATTGTCCAGGCGTTTTTTAGGAAGATACCGGTTCGTTCTTTGATGTAATACCAGATTGTTTTTATATTTGGCAACCGATAAGGAGGTAATTCGATGATGAGCGCAGATTGTTCTTTTCCTTTGAAAGTCGTTTTCCGAAGGATAATGCCAAAACTAATCGCTGTTAAGATCCCGAGGAGGTACATGGTAAAAATGGCTGTCCCCGCATTTTTCGGAAAAAAAATTGCTCCAAATAAAATATAGACTGGCAAACGAGCACTACAGCTCATAAAGGGCACTAACAACCCAGTGAGGATCCGATCTTTCTCGTTTTCTAGCGTGCGGGTGGCATAAAATGCAGGGACCGTACAGCCAAATCCGACTAACATGGGTAAGAAACTTTTTCCGTGCAGCCCAATTTTACCCATCACACGATCCATTACGAAAGCACCGCGGGACATATAACCAGTATCTTCTAAAATTGCGAGTGCAAAATATAAGAAAGTCAGCACAGGTATAAATACCAAAACCCCACCAACGCCGGCGATGATGCCATCAACAAAAAGGCTGGTCACCCAGGTATCCCCTAAGCCGATGGCATTGATGATGGTGACTACCCAATTGGTAATCGGACCGCTAATAACACCCTCGATCCAATCCAGATAAGGGGCAGAAACATCAGCTGTTAATTTGAAAACAGCCCACATGATGATGAAGAATATTGGGATTCCAAAATGGCGGTGGGTAGCGATTTTATCAATTCGGTCGGTAAGTGAGCGTTGTTCAGCATCTGGCCGCTCAACTGCAATATGGACAAGTTGATTGATCCAGCGATAGCGACGTTCTGCAATCTGGACATCTAAATCATCGTCCAAGATCTTCTTTATCTTTTCGATAGAGTTTCTGGCTGATTCGATTAAAAATGCTCCCCCCTCGAGGCCTAAAAGTTTGATCTGAATGTCGCGGTCTTCTTCAAGTAGTTTGATTGCTAACCAACGATGGGGAAATTGCTTAGCGATCTCAGTCTGCAAAGCGATTTCGTTTTGCAGGTTAGAAATTTGAATTTCGAGTTCTTCGCCATAATCGATTTTGAAATTTGGCTTTCCGGGTATTGTTGTTTTTATGATACTCATAAAGAATATTATTTTGCGATTTCAACAATAGCATCCAATAGTTCACCAGTGCCTTCTTCCTTGCGGGCTACAGTGCGAATAACGGGGACTTGTAATTGTTGGCTCAATTTTTCACGGTTAATTTGGATTTTCTTAGCATCTGCGATATCGGCCATGTTGAGAGCCACAACAACCGGAGTTTCCATTTCCAAGACTTGAACCGCTAAATATAGATTTCGCTCCAAATTCGCAGCGTCTAAAACAGTAACGACCACATCGGGATTTTCCTGAACGATAAAATCTCTGGCGATCACTTCTTCAGGAGAAAAAGCACTCATACTATAGGTTCCAGGTAAATCAACGATTTTGATAGCATAACCTTTGTATTGTATTTTGCCTTCTTTTTTTTCTATTGTTTTACCAGGCCAGTTCCCAACGTGTTGCTTGGAGCCCGTAATAGCGTTGAAGAGAGAAGTTTTTCCGGCGTTTGGATTACCGGCTAAAGCGACTAAGATTGATTTCATATTGAAATTAATTGAGAGCTAAATTTAGGGAAGAATCACAGATAACTTGTGGTCGATCCGTAGCACACACCAAAATTTTCTTGGCCATCTCTCGACCGATTGCAATCCGCGAGCCTCTTACGCAAATCATCAGGGGACCACCATTATCTTGGACAATAGAAAATTCCACACCTGGAGTGAGCCCTAATTCTGTTAGTCGATGGGTGAGACGACGCCCCGCATTGATTTTTGCTAAAGTTACAATTTGGCCGACTGACACACAAGAGAGTGAAAAAGTATTATTCATTCTTAGCCTCTACGATGATTTTTTCTGCGATATTCTTTGCTATGGTCACTTGATTGCCATTTTCGGTTTCGACCAAAATTGCACTAGAACTGTTTATAGCATTGACTGTTACTTCTTTCCCTAAAATGATATTTTGATCTGCCAAATATGATTGTACATTCGGGTCTGCTGCTACACTTTTTACGTGCCCGCTTTGACCTACCTTGAGTTCACTTAAGGTAATTTCAGGATTTAACTTGGTTCCATCTGCCCCATAAATGGGTGAGCCATGAAAACAAACCTTTGGATTTCCCAGGAAAATAGAAAGCCGTTGGGCAACATCTTCTGTTGTAATGTGCTCTAAGCGGCAGGTAAGAGAATTGGCTTCCTCTAAAGTCATTTTTAAGTCTTTGACCAGGAAAACTTCCCATAACCTGCGGTGTCGAAGAATTCTGGTTGAAATTGCATGCCCTTCAGTTGTCAACTCAACCCCTTTGTAAGGGACATATTCCACATATCCAGCTTCTGCTAATTTTTTAACCATCCGATTAACAGAAACAGGTAGCACTGAGAGTTCTTCAGCTAAATGTGGGATCGGGATCGACGCATCTGTACAAGTCTCGCATATTTTGCGGATTGTCACCAGATACATCTGTTCGCTTTCACTTAATATGTTATGGCTTGGCATAATAAATACCTAATTAATCATATGTCTTGCCATAAGAATAACCGAATAGATGAAATACCACAACCGATAGATGTCATAGACCGCAGGTGACATTGATCGCAAAATATTAAAGGTGCGCATTTGAAAAATAATGCGCACCTTGTTTTTCCTCGGTGGTGAAAAGTTCGGAGAAAATTCTAGGAATTATCTTTCAACCAATCTAGAATTTCATCCATTTTACAGAAGGCTAATGCTGTGACAGTATCTGCACCGCCATAATATATAGCTATTCTTTGAGTGGGTTGATCATATAGGGCCGCACACGGGAAAGCGACATTCGGTACATCGCCGACACACTCGTACATTGTCTGTGGAGACAGCAGGTAAGGTTTTCCTCGTCGGATAACCTTCCAAGGTTGCTCCAGGTCGAGTAGAGCGGCTCCATAGGAATAAACGAATCCATTACAAGAGGTTAATACGCCGTGATAAAACATTAACCAACCTTCGGGAGTTTCGATGGGGATAGGTCCCGCTCCGATTTTTGTACTTTCCCAACCGCCTTTTGTTCCCATAACATAACGGTGTTCTCCCCAATAAATCATATCTGGGCTTTGGCTGAGATAAATATCTCCAAAGGGTGTATGCCCATTGTCTGATGGACGATTGAGCATTACATATTTTCCGTTGATTTTTCTGGGGAACAGCACACCATTCCGGTTGAAGGGAAGTAAGGCATTCTCAAGGAAGTGAAACTCCTCAAAATCGTAGGTGTATCCAATCCCAATTGTGGGCCCGTGATAACCATTGCACCAGGAGACCCAATAGCGGTCTTCGATCCAAACCACACGAGGATCATATCGGTATTGAAAACGTCCAATTTCAGGATCATCCGAAAACCATTCGATAGGATCATGGTCAAGAACCCAATTTATGCCGTCATCGCTAAATCCGCGATGTAAATTCATTTCGCGTTTTTTGTTATCGCAGCGGAAGACTCCGGCAAACTTGTCATTAAAGGGCACGGCTGCACTGTTGAATATGCTGTTTGATGACGGGATCAAGTCGCGAGGAATAATCGGATTATCACTGTAACGCCATAAAACTTCCGATGAACCAGATGGGCGATTTTCCCAGGGGATATTAGGTACCAAGTTATGATTTTTATTTTCCATTGCCTTTCCTTATTATTGTTGTGAATTGATTCCAAGTATAGTATTGCTCAAGATTTTAGTTTGTTTTAATTTGATTGTAAAGAATAAAAGAACATATGTAACTACTAAGCCATCTCAGAGGAAGGCATAAACGGATGACCGCGGAGGGCCTCATACATCGTTTCAATAACAATGTACTTCTGTTTGCGGGCAGTTGAGATATAAGAGCGAATAGCACAGAACGTATTTGCGCCATCTTGAGTACGAAAGGTACCAGAGACTTTCTGTTTGACCTTTACCATGCTGACATCGCGTTCAGCCAGATTGTTATCGCAGGGAATGCGGCCGTCATACATCCAAGCCAGGACACCGGACTGGTGAATAAGCCAGCGGTCGAGCAAATTTTTGGGAGCGGACTGCTTGGGGCGGGTTGGCAGCCAGGCCTTTGGCAATCCGGCGGTCATACCGGACTTCGTAAGCGGCCAGTCGGTCTGATGGCAGGCTCATCTGGGGCGCCGACGTGGTTTCGACTTCAGCCTGGATATCCAGCAGCAGTTGAGTCATTTCTTCTGCCCAGGGTTGTTGGTATTGCTCAGTAACGAATTGTAATTCACGCCAATGAGGCGCCTTGCAGAACGAATGCTGGCATTGGTCAAAGTTCAGGTAAGGTTGATCGAATGGTTACTGGAGCGCATTCCTGAAGAACGAGTGGGGGACACCATTCTTTTTGATCCAAGTGACTATGAACACCCTTACGGACTTAACCTTTTGGGTTGTGATGACAGGGATGATCCTCTAGAAGTCCGTTGGGTGGTTTCCACAGTGATGGGAACCCTCAAACGTATGTTTGAACATTCTTGGGGACCACGTTTAGAACATGTGTTAGGGAATGCACTTTGGACAACAATGAAGATACCAGATTTAACCATCATTGAGTTGCTTCTGCTGTTAACCGACGAAGATTTTCGGAAAGAAAAAACCAAGATTCTCAAAGACAAAGACCAACTTCTGATCAAATTCTGGAAAAATCTCCCCACAAATGACCGGCAACTCTATGAACTGATCAGTTCAACGGTTAAGAAATTGACCCCTTTTCTATTGGATCCATCCATGCGCAATATCGTAGGTCAAACCAACACAACACTTGACTTACCTTGGATCATGAATGAACGCAAAATTCTGTTGGTTAATTTAGCCAAAGGGAAATTGGGAGAAAACAATTCATCATTACTAGGTTCTGTGTTAATCAATTTAATTCTGATTGCAGCTTTACAGCGCCACGATATGTCGATTGAGGAAAGAGAACAGAGACCCTTCCATTTGATTGTTGACGAATATCAAAACTTTGCCAGTGAAAGCTTCTCAGTACTCCAGTCAGAGGCCAGGAAATATGCGGTTGATCTGGTTGTTGCGCATCAATTTCGCGATCAACTCAGTAAAGAAAATCAAGGATCATCGCTGAATGTTGGGAATTTCGTTTTCTTTCGTGTTACCGGAACAGATGGTCCAGATTTAGCTACCCAGTATGACAATACACCGCCACCTGCCGATTTAATATGGGAGGCAGAAAGGCATCCTTCCAACCAGTATCCTGGGATGTTTACTAGGGGCACAATGGATCAATTAGTTCCAGGACCCCGGCGACTATATTCTGACATACTCATGCAGACGGCAAACGATCTGGCCAATTTGATCCCTTATCGAGCCAGGGCTCGAGTTCTTGATCAAGACGCTGAAACAAATCGTCCAATTCTAGCAGAGCACATCATTGATACATTAAATCCGGATGATCCGAAGTATCATGAAAAATATTTCGGAATCCCGGATAAATTGGTTGCAGATAGAGTAATAAGGTACAGCAGGAGTAAGGCAACACCACGCAAGACAGTAGAAGCAGAAATCATCAAACGGATTGGGAAAGATACAACGATGTATGATGAACCAACTGCAACTTCAGAACCAAAAACAAAATAACTTTACAGCTTTACGAAAAAATCGGTGGCCACAATCACCGATTTTTATTTCCCGGGTCGTTAGGTTATAGAATTCTTCCTGATTATAATCTTCTCAAGTGATCGGAGTTGTTTGAGGAGTTGAATTTGGATTTGCCTGGACACTATATCCCAAAATAATCGTCCTGGTGAAAAAGTATCTATATGTTTCCTCATATCTTGTGAGTAAACTGGTTATCTATTGATGTCCCCAATCTTTAGTATCGGCGATTATGAATAAGAAGAATAAATCTACAAAACAATCCTGTTGTTTCCGGGTTAGGAATATGATTACGTGCTATCCAAGGGACTACGAACAGCTTTAGGACCACGGTTAAGGACGTGAGTGTAAATCATGGTGGTCTTGACATCCTTGTGGCCTAGCAATTCCTGCACGGTGCGAATATCATAGCCTGCTTCCAGTAAGTGGGTGGCGAAAGAGTGGCGGAAGGTGTGCGGGGTGATGCGCTTGGGGATGCCGGATTGTTGGGCGGCGCGCTTGACGGCCTTTTGGATGGCGCTGGGGTGCAAGTGATGGCGGCGGACCTGGCCACTTTCGGGGTCTGTCGAGCGCTGTGAAGCCGGAAAGACGAACTGCCAGGGCCATTCTTTGCTGGCATTGGGATATTTGACGCTCAAGGCATAAGGCAATTTGGTTTCCCCATAGCCTTCGCTGAGGTCTTTCTGGTGGATCAATTGCGCGGTTTGGATCTGGAATTCGAGCGGCTTGACCAGCGATTTGGGCAGCAGGGTGCTGCGTTCATGGGAGCCCTTTGGAGAACGCACGATGATTTGATGGTTGCCGAAGTCAATATCTTTGACCCGCAAGCGCAGGCATTCCAGCAGCCGTAGGCCCGCGCCATACAAGAGCCTGGCTGCCAGGGCGGCAGTGCCTTCCATGCATTGAAGAACTTTTTGTGCTTCTGAGCGGGTCAATACGGTCGGCAGGTGGGTGGAGCGTTTGGCGGTGATCAGCCCGGTTGGCAGGTCTAGTTCGAGATGGAGCACGTTTCGATATAGGAAGATCAATGCGCTGAGGGCCTGGTTTTGGGTGGAGGCAGACACGTTTCTTTCGGTTGCGAGATAGATGAGAAAAGCCTGGATTTCGGGTTCGCCCATATCTTTGGGGTGTGTCTTATCGTGGAAGAGGATATAGCGCCGGATCCAATCGACGTAAGATTGTTCGGTCCGATAAGCATAGTGCTTAAGGCGCAACGCGTCGCGGACCTGATCGAGTAATTTCTTAGGTTTTTTGTCCATGATTTGATTTCCAGTAGTATTTTTGTGCTATACTTTTGACAGAATTTTACCCTATATTAATCTTTGGCAATCTAAAAAATTTAGACTGACTGGAATTTATAAGTTCTAGGGTGCCACAGGCAACCTAAACACGGGTTGGGTGGCTTAATGCTGGCGATAATTTTGAAAGGAGATCAAAATGGATTGGCTAATTAATTCTCACGACAAAGTGCAATTTGACCGAGATATTGTCTTTAATTTTAGGCAAGAAGCTGAGAAAATACTTAAAACTGAAGAAGCCGATCCCCTTAGAGCGGCCTGTGCCATGAAAATCCTTAAAAAGGGGATTAGCGTATCTCAAATTTCTCCTCAGTTGTTCTCAGATTTTAGTGATAAAGAATATGTTGCATCGGTTGTAAAGCTCATTCAAGAAAACAGCTACAGAATGCAAAAAAAATTATCGGAAAGTGAAATTTCTGAAATCAACAAAGTTTCTGAATCGGCCATCAAGCTTCCAGACTATGCATATTACGTTAAGAACCACAAGTATTTCGAAAAATACATTAGTGCAAAACAAGACTATGACAAATTTGGTTTCTTGTCGACAAATACCGGTAGAGCTAGTCTCGGGTGTGGAACATTCGTAATTGGGACAGCCCTAATGGGATTTATATTAATGATTTCATCCAATGAATATATTTTACTAATAGGTATGGGTCTTGTTATAGCACTTATATTTATTGGCCTGTTCTTCTATGCTCTCCCATACACAAAAAAGGGTGAACGTGGAAAAAAAGAAGCAGAAAAATATTCACGAAAACTAAACATTGATTTACTTTTACGGCTAGAAAACGATTATTCCGGGGATGAAGAAATAGCTAAACGATTGTACTTCGAAGCAAAAGATATTATTCTAAGTTTCTTCGGGAACTCTAGTCTTCTTCCGATCAAACGTTCTACGCCAAAATATCTAAACATCACAAAAAAGACAGAAGAACAAAAAGAAAAACAGCTCGTTACTCAAAACGATGACGGTTTTTTTCTGCCAAAACAAGAGCAAAATCAAGTCTCTAAAAAATCCACAGTTTCGTCTCCTACCGAAGTAAAAAAGGGCAAAAATCAAATAATTATTGGTGTTTCAAGCCTGATTGTCGCTGTCATCATCTGGTCAACCTATTCCGCCTTCGGGATAAGTTATTTCTGGGCACTTGTTTGGGTTATCCTTGTCGGATTATTATTATATGTAACGATTTTTGTTTTGAAATAACCTATCCGCCACCCAACCCCAGTTGCACGTGACGAAGTAAGGAACAAACTACACCAAAGCGCGACACGACTTACAAAAAAACGAAGATCAGCCATCCATATCATCCCCGTCACGGGGAAGAGGTAGAAATCATTAGAAAATGCAGGGGGAATAACATCCTGGTTCGATCGAACCAGGGAGAACGATTTAGTTGTAGCCACAGACTGGACAGAAATCCAACAGAAAGGGTAGGCATTGCGTCCAGTACCTACCCATCTGCTGGATTATGGTGGTCTGGTTCAGGCCATGGAACTGATCGAGCAAATTCGGGGGAAAGAAAGCCAAACCGAAGAAGGGGGCTATGATGGGGAGTATCCATCTCAAGTTGAACCATCTTCGGAGGAGCAAAATGACCCAGGCAGTTGCAGGCAAAGAACAGAGCAATCTGAACCAGGTGTGGGTTCAGTTAAGCCAAGATCACCAGGTTGGGGTGATCGAATTGATGGCGCAGTTAGTGCTGAAATTGGTTGTTGCGCAGATCGAGAGCAGTTGGAAGGAGGCGGGAGATGAGCAAGATTCAGTCTGAGCATCTGGAGCGGCAGGCGCTGATTTACGTGCGGCAGTCCACGCTGGCCCAGGTGCGGGAAAACGTTGGCAGCAAAAAGCGGCAATATGATCTGGTGCAGCGAGCGCTCGATCTAGGTTGGGGCAAAGAACAAGTCGTGGTCATCGATCAGGATCAGGGGCGTTCAGGAGCAAGTACCGATGGGCGCGATGGTTTTCAGCAATTGGTTGCCCAAGTCGGGATGGGTCATGCCGGTGCGGTCTTCAGCCTGGAAGCTTCCCGGCTAGCGCGCTCGTGTGTAGATTGGTATCGGCTGCTGGAAATCTGTGCCTTGACCCGAACCCTGGTGGTGGATGAAGAAAGCGTCTACGATCCCAGCCACCACAACGACCGTCTGCTGTTGGGCTTCAAAGGCAACACATGAGTGAAGCAGAACTGCACTGGCTTCGCAGCCGCCTGAATGGAGGCAGGCTGAAGAAGGCGGAAAGTGGTGAATTGCGGTTAGATCTGCCCACCGGTTTTGTTTACAACAAGGCAGGGAAGATCGTACTCGACCCTGACGAGGCCGTGCAGCAGGCTGTGCAATTGTTGTTTGATACCTTCCAAACCGCCGGTTCAGCCCGGGCAGTGGTACGATATTTCCGAGACCATGAGCTGCGCTTCCCAACCCGGGAACTGCGCGGCCCCGATAAGGGTGAATTGCACTGGCAACGCCTGACGCCTGGCAGAGTATCCAATGTGCTGCACAACCCGCTCTACGCCGGGGCCTATGTCTACGGCCGCACCGAACGGAAACTCGAACCGCGTCCTGGTCAAATCCGACCGGTGGAAAAGCGCGTCCGGCGCAAAAATCCCAAAGACTGGGATGTGTTGATCCAGGATGCCCATCCTGGATACATCAGCTGGGATCAGTACCTGAGCAACCAACAGCGCCTGGAAGATAACTGTACCAACCATCGCAAGAACCGCGGTGCAGCTCGGGATGGAGCTGCCTTATTGCAGGGGATTGTTATCTGTGGGAAATGCGGACGACGAATGAGCCCACGCTACCGGGACAACACCCACTACTACCGCTGTCAACTAGCATACCAGGAATATGGCGAACCCCTGTGCCAGTACATCCGGGGGGAAGAAGTGGACGCTGAAGTGGCTGCCTTGCTGTTGGATGCCATGAACCCGGCCCAGTTGAGCATCTCCCTGCAGGCCCTGGAGCAAGTCGAAGCACACACCAAACAAATCGAACAGCATTGGCAACTGCGCATCGAGCGCGCCGAATACGAGGCGGATTTGACTCGCAGACGTTATATCGCTGTGGACCCGGAGAACCGACTGGTGGCGCGCAGCCTGGAACGGGATTGGAATGAAAAACTGGTTGCCGTTGCCCAGCTGGAACGCGACTATGCAACCGCCCCGCGGCCCTCCAAATTGATTGCCAGTTCTGAAGAACGCGCCCGGATCCTGAGTATGGCCCAAGATTTCCCGACCATCTGGCAAGCCAGCACCACCAGCAACGCCGAAAGAAAGCAGCTGTTGCGCTTCTTGATCAAAGATGTCACCCTGACCCGCCGGGAAGAGGACATTCACCTGGGGGTACGCTGGCAGACCGGGGCCGTGAGCGATCTGGCCATCCCCCGTCGCAAACGTGTCGATGAGATTTGGCGGACCCCTGAAGAAGTCATCACGCGCATTCGAGCACTCGCCACCCAGCACACCGACCGCCAAATTGCGGCACAACTCAACGCAGAAGGATTGACCACCGGGGTCGGTCAGGAATTCAACCGGGTTCGCGTGCGCCGAGTGCGAGTGAAATACCAGATCCCCACTGGTTGTCCCGAAATGCCCAATCCCAAGGAGAAGGGACCGCGTGGTGACGGTCGCTATTCAACCAAGTCGGCTGCTCAATTGCTCAATGTCAGTATTGGCACAATCAACCGCTGGTGCCACTGTGGCAAGCTGGACAGTGCCCAAGACATCCCCTATGGTCCTCACTGGATCACGCTAACCCCTGAAATTATCGTAAGACTCCGCAAACCCGTCAAACAATCCCGCAAAAATGGTTCTTCCACTCACTGACTGGTGATATACTCAAAAAAACTGCGATACTGTTATTCGACCAAGGAATTTAGCAAGAATTGATGCGAGAGGTGCATTGTGAACACAACGTCACCCGGCTGCGCCGGATGGTAAGCGGCGCTTTTTTTGAGAATTTGGTTTTGAGCAAATAAAGGTGCGGGTCAAAAACGCCGGATCACGTGAACACACCGTTGGGCGGCCAAGCTTTTGAGAAATTGACACTTGCCTTTTGTACGGCTTTGCCGTATAATCGGATGCATGGAATTCATCGAAACTTCACTGTTCACCCGTTTGATCTATGATTACTTGAACGAAGAAGAATACCTTGGTTTGCAGGTATATTTGCTGCGTTACCCTGATCGAGGCAAGATCGTGGTTGGTTCTGGCGGAGTAAGAAAGTTGCGCTGGGCAGTTCGAGGAAAAGGAAAAAGCGGTGGCATTCGGGTGATTTATTACTGGAAAGTGAATGATGATGAAATCTGGTTGCTAACGGTATATGGAAAAAGTGAGCGAGAAACAATGCCAGCTCACGTCTTGAAACAGATCGCAGAGGAAATCAAAAATGTCTGAGAGAGATATTAGTCAAGAAATCTTAGCAGGTATTCGGGAAGTAAAAGCATACAAGGCAGGCAAGAAAGACTTGGTGACCCGTAAGTTAGGCGATCCTTCTGATCCGAAGACAATCCGAAGAAAGTTGAATTTGTCGCAGGCCGCCTTTGCGGGATTGATGGGAGTAAGTGTGCGGACGATACAGGATTGGGAGCAGAATCGACGAGAGCCAAGTGGTCCAGCAAAATCATTGTTACGGATTGCCGAACAACATCCTGAAGTTTTCCTTGAGATTGGGTGATCAAGCTTCAAGGCCGCCCAACCCCGCGTTAAACTGTAGTCTTGCATAATCTCATGCCCCCTGCGGCATTGCAAAAAGTCATGCCCCCTGAACCTTGACAACTGAAGAGAAAAAGCGGTAATTCTTTTCTAAGAAAGCCCGAACTTAGAAAGGAAGGAAAGCATGCCTGCCAGACAAGCCACCACCCTGGCACAGCGGCGTGAAATGTTGCGCTTAGTAGAAGAAGGCTGCACTTACACGGCCGTTGCTGAGCAAGTGGGAGTCTCTTTTTGGACCGCGCGGAAATGGATCCGGCGCGGGAAACGCCACGGTGCCGAGAACCTGGGGAGTTGCTATGGTCGCCCCGCGCAGGGACCTTTAGGGGGGTGTGATCTGCGCCTGCGCTATCTGGTCTTGCGACTGAAGCGGAAACATCCAAAATGGGGTGCTGCGTATGTCCGGAAGAAGCTGGGTGAAGATCCCCGCTTTCGGGTGTCAGAAATCCCCAGCGCCTGGAGCATCTGGCGGTACTGGCGGAGCTTTGGGGAGCGCTTGTTTACCGACCGCGATCCCCCCACTTCAGAAATCTCGCCCTCGGATCGTCCCCATGGCGTCTGGCAGCTGGACGCCAAGGAATTGATGGAGATTCCGGGCGTGGGCTTGGTGAGTTTCAACCACGCCCGAGACGAGTTTGGGCGGGTGACGGTGCTGCACCGGGTGCATGCCGAACCGGAGCGGGCGAGGCAGTTGGCGCGTTTGACCAGCGAGAGTGCTTTTCAAGACTGCCGCATTGCCTTTACGGAGTGGGGTTTGCCGGAAGCCATCCAAACCGACCGCGATACGATCTATGTGGATAGTCATCAAAGTCCGTTTCCCAACCGCATTGTGTTGTGGTGGGTGGGCTTAGGCATCGAACATCGCTTGATTCCCCGTCGTACGCCCAAACGCAACGGCACCGTGGAGCGCAGTCACCGCACCCTCCAGGAACGTACTTTGGAAAACCAGACCTTTGCCAGTGCGGAGGCCTTACAAAAACAAGTGGATGCCGATTGGCAGGAACTGAATGCGGAATGTCCATCCCGCGCCCGGGGTTGTCACGGACAACCGCCCTTACAAGCTCATCCGGAATTACGCCGCAACCCGCGCCCTTATCGTCCAGAATGGGAGCTGGAACTTTTCGATCTCCGGCGGGTGGATGCCTACCTGGCCGAATTCACTTGGTTCCGGACTTGTACTTCCGTAGGACAACTGCGCATGCGCAATATCCGCTACACCCTGGGCGCGGTCTGGGCCCATCAAGAAGTCGCCGTGACCTTTGATCCGACACACCGTCAATTTGTCTTCACCCAAGTCCGTTCCCAAACCAGCAAAGGGCAGGAGCAACCCCACCTGGAACCGGTGCGACGAGAGGTTAAAAATCTGTCGCTAGAAGATATCACCGGCTTACCTGCGGCTCTCCCCGGTTTGCCAACTCGGCAGTTGATGTTCCCACTTTTCATGTCTCAGCCCCAGGCGAATTTCTCCAACCAGGGGGCATGACTTTTTGCAATGCCGCAGGAGGCATGAGATTATGCAAGATAACACAACCTGACCCGGCTGCGCCGTAAGGTGAGCGGCGCGCTTTTCGAGTATTTGGTTCTGAGCAACGCAGGGTTCGGGTCCAAAACGCCGGATCACGTGAACACACCGTTGGGCGGCTTTCCTCAAATCCAGTGAGTGTAAGAAAAAAAGGGAATATGTTATGAACTCATCAACCACCGATCTGGTGCTCGCGGCCGATGCCGTGATCGATCTACATCTGCATACCACCTATAGTGATGGCGACTGGACGCCGGATCAGTTACTGGATTATCTGGTGCAAGAGCAGTTTGGTCTGGCGGCCATTACCGATCATGATCGGGCCGATACCGCCGGGGCGCTGCAAGAGCTTGCGCGAGACAAACACCAGCCGGTGCTCGTGGCTGTCGAAATGACCACGCTGTGGCAAGACGAATTGTCAGGCCAAGATGAACTGTCGGGGCTCCCGAATATGACGGACCTGCTCTGCTATGGGTTTGCTCCCGGCCCGAATGCCGTGAATGATTTAGCCCAGGACCTGTTGCGCCGTCAATGTGAGAACACGCAGGAAGTCTATGAAAACCTGCAGCGGAAAGGGTATACATTTTCTCCAGACCCCGAAGAGTTGACCACCCTCTTGGCCCAACCCAGCCCCCAGCAACCCCATGCCCTGGCCGCCCTCGTCAAAAAACATGGTTATGGCACCGGCCAACCGTCGGCGGGGAGAATCGTGCTGGAGGCGGGCGGTAAGTTTGCGCTGAACGATTTGGCCGCGGTGGTGGCGGCCGCGCACCAGAGTGGGGCAGTGTGCCTCATTGCCCACCCCGGAAGAAGCGATGGTTGGGTGACCTATGATGTTCAGATGTTGGATAAGCTCCGCCAGGATATTCCGATTGATGGCTTGGAGGTCTATCATCCCAAGCATACCCCCGCCCAGACTGCGCGGTACCATGAGTATGCCGAAAAACACAATTTACTGGTTAGTTCCGGTTCCGACTCGCATCGCCTGGAGAAGCCCCCCATTAAATACCCAGCTGCATTGAGCCGGGGCCTGCTCGAACGGGTCGGTATTCAGATAGCACAATAGTCCCCAAAAAGGTGGCGGCCTAGTTATGGTCGGCGGGGCCATCGCTGACCCCACCGCCACTCCAGAACTGCTCGTGATCGTTTCCGGTCAAGCAGCTCCTCAGTATAAGAGCCTTTATCATAGGCACTATAATAGCCGAGTGAACCCGATCATGACAGTGACCATGAAGCAACGCCAGGTTTGAGTACCGGTTGTTGAGCCGGTCTCGGTCCTGATGATGAACTTCGGTGACGTCCTGTGTCATGAAACGTAGTCCGCAGTTTGTACACCTGCCAATTTGCCTTTTCAGTAGATTAACAACTCGTGTAGGTTTCGTGGGGTCACGACCCAGTCGTGCACCCCAGTACGGCCAGTCACCATCGAAAGGACTTTTGTCGCCAATGACCTTGGTAGGACGATGAACTCTGGTCTTTGCGTAGCTAACCAGGGTGCTTGTTCCGTCGGAGAAGGCGATGTTACCCTTTACCTGTCGCCAGTAGCGTTGATAGCGCCAGCCAGGAGTTTTGTAGCGATGGCGAAAAGCAGCCCATTGGGTCAGCTTTTCGTCAGTCTGGTAGTCCATGGTGCTGAAGGTATCTTTGGCGGCACAGGTGCGATAGTAGTTGGCCCAACCCCGGATAACGGGGTTGATGGCCGAGACAAGGGCGGACTGAGAGTTGCCCCGGTGTGTGCGGATCACATCTTTAACCTTGAGGAGGTGACGTCGTGGGGCTTTCTCACTGGGTCTGATGAGGGTCTTGAAGCCTGGTTTGCCCCGAAATGTTCGGGTACGGTGTTTCTCAACAGGGAATTGTCGGACTGTGAAACCGAGGAAGTCAAACCCCGCTGGGCCTTCGTGTTCGTGAAGGGTGTGGCGGATGTGGGTTTTACTCGGTTTGAGCCGCAATCCAATCTCTGCTAACCAGATTTCAGCCTGTTCTTGGAGTGCCAGCAGTGTTTCCGGATCTTCGTGGATGACGACATGCCAGTCGGATGAGGCGCTTGCCGCCGGTTTCCCGGCGGTGCTGACCCTCATCCACTGGCCCGAACCCGGCGTGAACCTTTGAATTCACCGGGCTCTCCATTCGACTTAGCAACGTGATGCAAGCTCCCCTGATGACATGCAGAACAAACCCCCCCACCTTTTCCGGGGCATGTTTCTTGGTGACATGCCAGGCCGGGTCATGGTGCGCCACTGTTGCTGGCTGTTGTCCACATATCCGGCAGGTTGTATCTCTGGCGAGAACTTCCAATGCCAGGCGTCTTTGACCTATTCTGCCACCTTCCTGTCCGGCCCACACATGCTGATCCCACCAAAGCTCATCGGTTCCGCCCGAATAGGGCAGTACATAATCTCGTCCGTTCAGGAGGTATGGATGGGGTGGATAGGATAGCCGTAGGGCTTGTAAATGCTCGCAAACTCATACCCCGATTTGCTCTTTAACAATATACCCCTTAGGAGGCAAACCAGACTGATGTCATCTTCTTCTCGGTATCATATTTGAATACCGAGGAGGAGATGATATGGTGAAGCGAACGAGTATTGAAGAACGGCAGTTGTTTTACCGCGATCACTTGGCCGGGAAAAGCTATCCACGCATTGCCACAGAAACAGGATACTCCCAAGCATGTGTGCGCTACTGGTGTCGACGGCAATGGGATGGTGGCAAGATCGAAACCAAGTATCAACGGCCAAAGCAAGCGATCCTCAGTCGCTTTGATCCACGAGTGCGCTATGCCATCTTGCGCCTGCGGTTGAAACATCCCCGTTGGGGACCCAATCGGATCGTATTTCATCTGCGGAAAAGAACCTCTGTGAGGCACCTACGGTTACCCAGCGAAACCCAGATTGGACGCTATCTGCATCAATGGGAACGCTTTCGGCGGAAAACCCGACCAGAACTGAAGCGGCCTCGCCCCCAGCAGCCTACGGAAGTTCATCAGCGCTGGCAGCTGGATTTCAAGATGGGCATTGCACTGGAAAGTGGTGAGTTGGTCAATCTGCACACCGTCTGTGACCCGGTTGGCGAAGCCTGTCTTGGGGCGCAGGTCTTTCCAGCTGGTCGCGTGGGGAGTGGACCCCACAAGATCAAATTCGAACAAGTTCAAGCTACCCTGTGTTATTGTTTTGCGCATTGGAAGACCTTGCCCCAAGAAATCCAAACGGATGGAGAGACTGACCTGGTAGCCGAACGACGAACAAATGATTTCCCAAAACCCTTCACCTTATGGCTCAAAGGATTAGGCATTGCCCATCTGGTCATCCGCCCTGGCAGACCCACGGACCAGGCTGAAGTAGAACGGTGTCATCGTACCATCAACGACTATGCCATTATCGGAAATGAAAGCACAGACCTGAGTACTTTACAAGCCATCCTGAACCAGGCGGTGGTCGAGCTGGCTCGCGAGTTGCCTTCCCAGGCGCCCGGATGTTCTGGCCAACCGCCCGGCCAGGCTCACCCTGAACTGCTGCAACCCGGGCTAACCTTTTCCCCAGAGTGGGAATGGGCCGTCTTTGACCTCCAGAACGTGGACCAGCATCTAGCAGCGTTGTGCTGGACACGCAAAGTCAACAAAAGCGGTCAAGTCAAGGTCGCGGCAAAACGCTACTATATCGGTCGCATCTATGCTGGTCAAGAGGTTGAGGTTCGTTTCGACCCAGCGACAGACATTTCGTGTTTTCCAATCTTCAGCCGCCCAATGTCGAACTCAAAAGACAACCGATCAAGGGTCTCACCAAAGCCGATTTGATGGGCCTTGGTCATCCGCAGGTAAGTTTGCCACCCCAGCAGTTACCCCTGCCACTCGCCGATTTTTCATGCATTATGGGGTATATTGTTAAAGAGCAAATCGGGGTATGAGTTTGCGAGCATTTACAGGCTTTGCGGGGGATGCTGCTGAGACGAGGGACACGGACAGCCGTGTTGCCGACAGCCAGACCTAACTGGAAATATCCCGTTTTGCGCAAGTGACGGGGTAGGGTGTATTTGCGGTAGACCCGTTGCGCACCCACCTTGCCATTTTTGCGGCGACAATATTTCCACATTTGATCGTAGACGAAGACATCCAGGCTATCCATTAACCGGCTTTCAGCAGCGTAGGCATAGTAATTGCCCCATCCCCGGAGCAGACCGGAGAGCGCCGTGAAGGCAGCGACTTCATCGGTGAAGGTGTTGCGGGTGATCGCCTTGACCGCATCCCGGAAGCGCCGAATGGCCTTCTGAGAAACACGGGAGAAGAGACACCATTGTCCATCAGACCAGCGTTTGCCGCCCTCTATGCGGTCTCCCAGGAAGTCAAACCCATCGTCGATGTGAGTGATAAAGGTCTTTTCTTCCGAGAGCCTCAACTTGACTTCATCGGCTAGGAAGGCTTTGATTTCGGCCTTGATTTCTTCGGCCCGTTCTCGGCTGCCATTCCAAACCGCGACCCAATCATCGGCGTAGCGGGTCAGCATGAGGGTGCCCCCAATCTCTTTCTGTCGACGGTACTGCCTCGATTTCAGATGAGACCATTCCGGCCGATTACGATAGGTGCGTAGATACCACTCATCGAATTCGTGTAGAAAGACATTGGCAAGTAATGGACTGACCACCGCCCCTTGTACGGTTCCTCTTTGCGGGTAGCTGACCTGACCTTCTTCCCATACGCCGCAGCGCAGCATCCGGGTAATAAGATCGAGTAGCTTGCGGTCTTGTATCCGCTTTTTGAGGAAGTGACGGAGCAGGCGAGGGTCGATTTCATCGAAACAGGCAGCGATATCACCCTCAATGGCCCAGAAATACTTGCCTTGTCGGTTCACTCTTATGTAGAACTGGGCGATACAGTCCATGGTACGTCGTCCAGGTCGGAAGCCATGTGAGCAGTCCAAGAAATCGCTTTCCCAGATCGGCTCCATCAGCATCCGCAGCAACTCCTGCACGACACGATCGCGCAGAGTGGGGATTCCTAATCCCCTCTTTTCTGTTTTCCCAGGTTTTGGTATCCAGATCCGCTTTACGGGCTGGGGATGGTATTGTCCTGATTTCAGGTCAGTTTGCAGTTCATCAACGAAGACGGCCTGCGCTTCTTCTGTTTTCAGGTTCACCTTTGTGATCCCATCCACACCTGCGGTTTTGGCTCCCTGATTGGCCAGTACGTGTTGCAAGGCCTGGGTGATCCAATCTTCCCGGCAGATCAGGTGATACAGATTTTCGAACCGATGCGTCTCTTGAGCTAGTGCCTTTCGGGCGAAGCTCCTTTGTGTTTTCAGGATATCGTTCATATCTCTACAGAACTCCTGACCATTTGTGAGCTCCTCTGGTTCAACTGTTGCCCTTCGCCGTGAGGTAGGCTTTCCCTACCGCTATCGCCCCGACGGGCGCGCTTGCGCGTGACTACTACGGCAACTCCGCCATCTGACCATCACTTCAACCGCAGCTGGTCCATTCCGTTCCTGGACGAGTGGTCAGATTTCCCAGGTTCACATGTCTGTTCTTTGCATCCAGGTTTAGGCTCTCCCTATACACCTGTCCAGTATCGCCTGATACCGTCATCATCAGTCGCCGACTTTCACCCCGATAGCCGTTGCCAATTTGAGACGCGGACATGTCTCGTTTCACAAAGAAGCGGCCTTTTCTCTGTTACCTGATGACTGTCACCCATATCACTAGAGTTTGAGTGGTCGACATTATAGGTGCTTCTAACAAGAGTTTCTCGCGTAGCCATACCTGGACTCAGGTCGGCAGACTTGGAGTTGTTCTAATGTTCCGCTCCTTTCCGCTTTTCCAGTCGGGCTTCGCACAGCCGTTTGCTCGGACGACTGCACGCCGACTTGACCTCAACTTCACCGGGGAGTGAAGTTGGCTCTACCGATACTCACCCATCTGTTGAGCATTACAAACAAGCGCCTCCTGGCGCACGACCACCGATATCAATCACTAAAGCACGTCCACCGTTGATGTTCGTGTGTTGGTAGTGCTGGCCATCTTCGGTCAGGATAACATTCATCAGACCGCCTACGGGTTCATCAAAGGTGTTGGCGTAGGTCACCCGAAAGTGACGCTCTTTACCTTTGATTTCAACGGTCCAATCCCCTACAACCGCTTCCATCAAATCCTGACGGAATTGAACATCGCCAGGTGGGTGACTGCCGAATATCGAGATTTCCCGACTGCGGTCATATAAACGCCCTAACGCCGCGGCTGCCAGTACACCATAGTAATTGCGGATGTAGCGTGCGGTGCCTGTCCGTTGCGTGATCAAGCCATGCCGCTCAGCACTTTCCCCAACTACGTAGGGTTTTCCATTGATCCGTAAATAATCCGTTGAATGATTTTGAAGCCCAGCCCGGTTGGTGATTTTCTCATATTCGCTCTCGGTCAGTTGTTTCATCGCATGGGGAAAAGCCACCTCCCCATTCTGTCGCCGGGCGATCTTGGCCTTGATGTAGGGTAGGAATATGGCGAGTTACCGTATGGCCTTTGGTCATATGGCACTTTTCCATAGACCCCCCTCCGAACCGGACGTGAAACGTTAGCTTCATCCGGCTCTCCAGAACTGATATGTTATTGGTTAGGAGTAGGTCTGCTTGCATGGATCGCGATATGACAACTTCTGCACACCACCAGGGTTTTGCGGCGCAATGCAATCATACGCTTCACCCAAACAGGTTTTTCTTTCCGCCCCGGTTTCTTGAGATCGGCAAGCTTCCGAATATGATGAACCTCAATGTCCTCCTGAGAGTCACAGAGTTCACAAGTGTCAGCTTGCAGCCTTCTCACTAAATCGGTGCGACGGTTGTATGTATCTTGATACCGCTTATCAAGGATTGTTTCATGGCCCAGTTTGACAACTTTGAGTGGTACTGCGCCCCAGTAGATCGTGCGGGTACCCTTTGATGTGGGTACCTCTACCTGGAGGGTTTTGTACTCATAGCCATTTACCACGCGTTTCCCGTGAATTTTGCGGTATATCTTTCTGACCGTTGTTTTGTGTTTATGGGCGAGGGTTTTCACTAGGGATGTTTCCATCACGTTCTTGAGAGAACTCAGTCGGCGACGATCTACAGCATACTTGTAGTATTCCGCCAATCCACGATATCGGAGTTGGAAGGTGAGGATGATGTGAGCATCGGAGTATCCTAACAACCACTTCTCAGCCTGCTCTTTGCCTTTATGCTGATACTGATGAACGTGTTCCCGCACCAGACCCTTTGGAATTCCTACGTCGTACTTTTCCATTGACCGAGCGCGCCTTTGTCCTTGTATTTGCTTTTTCACTCAGCTTGCCGTCAGCGTGATTAATGCTGATGGCATAACCAAGAAAGTGTGCTTGCTGAGTGCGGGCATGCGTGATGAGCGTTTTGCTGGCACTCATTTCAAGGTGAAGGTGCTTACCAAGGAATTCTCCAAGCGCTTCCTTGATGGCGTTCGCTTCCGATTTCGGACCAGCAAACCCCAGGATGAAATCATCGGCGTAACGCACGTAGGCCAGCCGACGATAGTTGGGATCGTGGGTATCTTGTGATGGATATTGACGGCGTTCTTGTTCCAGCTCTTTGATCCGTTCCATGTCTCCGGCTCGTCTCGCTGCATAGAGTAAGCCAGTGAAACGATTGTATGCGGTTGATGAAGCTCGTCTGGTTCCCCGTGTATTACGAGGAATGAGTTTTTCTTCAACGAATACATCCAGTTCGTGCAGATAGATGTTGGCAAGCAATGGGCTGAGCACCCCACCCTGCGGTGTTCCACTGTAGGTCTTGTGATAGACCCAGTCTTCCATATAGCCTGCTTCCAGCGCTCTGCGGATGAGGTGCAGCAACCGCCCATCCTGAATGTCTCTGGAGAGTATATCCATTAACATCTCATGGTCGATGTTGTTAAAACATCCTTTGATATCGCCTTCGATGAACCAGGCCTTGCCATCGAACTTCTGCCGGACACGTGCTAAGGCAGTATGGCAGCCGCGTCCTGGTCGGAAGCCATGTGAACTCTCACTAAAACGGGGTTCGTAATACGCTTCCAGCAGCATACGTAACGCTTCTTGCACTAGCTTGTCCTTGAAACTTGGATTCGCAATCGGTCTTTTACCGCCGCTCTTCTTCGGAATGTAGATCCGACGGGCTGGTTTGAACCTGTAGCGTTCGTGTCGTAATTCTCCAATGATTTTACGTATTCGGTTCAGGCTCATCCCATCCACTGTGTCATCGTCCACACCCGCAGTCAGAGCGCCCTGGTTGCGAGCTATCTTGTCATATGCAGCCAGGAATAGATCCTCACTGTATAAACTCCGATAGACCCGCGTAAGTGGCATACGTTTTTCTCCTAACTTTTGCATTGCTTGTAGAATGTGTTCGGCTGTTTGCATTTCGCATACCTCGCTTCTTCTTATCAAGCCCAGTTCCTGCTCCCCTTCGCCCTGTGGTTGGCTTTCCCAACCGCCGTGGGTGGGCGTGACTCCACCGACTACTATGAGAGCTCCGTCACCTTAGGGCTCGCGCCCCTTAGGCGATCCCGCAGTACAGTCATAAATGACGTATCGAGAGTGACTTAGGGTGTCCATTCGTAGCTTTACAGGTCTCATTGACCCGGTTCTCATTGGGGAGATTTCGCACCACAGCATTATCTTGGTGTTGCCAATGAGTCTCAACCTTATCCGTTGTGTTGAGGGAGGGCAATTGTCTCCAACTCACTACTAGACTTCAAGCAATCCAGCTTTACCCGTATCACTCAGGTCTTGGGGCTCCACTCTGGTAAACGGCTTCCCAGTTTGCCCCTTTTCCGACATGCTATGGTTCCTCCGGATTTCTCCTTTTGGTAAGTCGGACGACCTCACAGGTTAATCTCCAACCTGTGGTGCTTCTAGCACTATCATTTATGCCGCCACGCGGCGCACGATGCTATTTCCTGAATCCAGGACCATGACACTCATTTCGAACCTCCATTCCAGATTTGACCGTATTCAAATGTAAACGGATGCGCGTCAACAAATGTAGACGCGTTAAACCAAAAAAACTACCTTGGACCGCAGCGACGGTCAGAGGTGCTTCCCACGTGTTGTAGGTATGTTTCTAGGGTCTCCATCTCAATCAACCACATTTGGCCGATTTTGACCCCTTTCAGCGCGCCAGAACGCAACATCCGTCGCAGGTATTGGATGTTGTAGCCAGTAACATCAGCAGCAGCTTGCACCGTGATGTGTTGGTTGACGAAAATGCCTGTATTAGATTGTTGGGAAACATTTTGGGTATTAAAAGAAATCATCCCGACCTCACCTTAGGATGTCGGGCAAATCTTCTAGTTTTTTTCGCTGGTCAAAGCGAAGCATTTCGAAGAATTGCTCCACACCTATCTGGTGCGGTTCGGGATAAGGTCCTGTACAGTAGCGGGGCCAGGACTCGAACCTGGGACCTTCGGGTTATGAGCCCGATGATCCATATTCACTTCCCTGGTTTTCGTTTCTTGAGGCGCGGTTTTCTTATCAGCAATGACCTGCCGCATTTCGAGAATCAACTCGATCAGACTGGCGGTGTCCAGCTTTTCTAATTGCTGGCGGTCTAATTCCGGTGTGGCGGTCATTTGTTCAAGATTATCTCAGCATGATTTGATCGATGTTTGATTTTCGTCAGGATTTCGTTTGCGGATTGTTCCCGTCTCATGGCTTAGTAGTTACGAACACATGACAAAAAGCCTCTTTTCATAACCATAAGATGAAAGTAAAATGTCTGAAATTGAATATATGATGGCTTTGGTGCCCCAACCCCTCGGAAGGGAGGGCGTGGAAAATAATTTCCGCGGCGAAGCCGGTGATGCAGTGCAAAATTGCACTGGCAAAGTCCGGCGCTGTCCCGCAACTGTAAGATCTATTTGGAATAGATCAAGCCAGGTCGACCGCCAAAGCCAGATTACACAAACCTCGTGGAAGGGAGGTGTGAACAATCCATATTAATTGGATATTCTACCCCTCCCCTGGCATTTGGCAGGGGATTTCTGATTAAACTGAAAAGTAAATAGGAGTTACAAAAATGTTCCGTAAGCTTGTTCTAATAACCGTAGTTTTACTGCTCGCCATAAGTGCTTGTACTCCATCAACCACCTTAACAGCAGAGCCTGTTCCTCCAACGACCGAGTCCAATGAAGATTTAGTTGAACCAAACCCCGAGGAACCTACACCATATCCAGATGTAGAAGATGAAATTGTTGAGGAGCCGATCGAAGAGCCTACTCCATACCCCGCACCCGATGAGGTTGAGGTTCAACCGGCACAGAATCCATATCCTGGACCGGAAGAAAATGAGTGGCCGCTGATTATTACTGATGATCTGGGAAACACGATAGAGTTACGAGAGTATCCAAAAGCCATCATCTCTCTCTCCCCTTCGATGACGGAGATACTCTTCACGATTGGCGCTGGCGAACAACTTGTTGGCCGGGATGATTTCTCTCTTTATCCAGAAGACGCTCTTGAAGTTGAAAGCATCGGCAGCCTTTGGGAAGGTGTTCCTACCGAAGTGATTTTAGCGCTTGAGCCTGATTTAATTCTTGCAGCTGAAATTATCTCAGAAGAAAATATCCAGGTGCTTCTTGATCTAGGTTTGCCTGTTTATTGGCAGACTAATCCCACTGATTTCGATGGACTTTATGATAATTTACGAACCATTGCTAAGATCACGGGTCATCTTGAAGAAACTGAAAACCTCATAGTGGAACTTGAATCACGTGTCGAAGCGGTGGTTGAAACTGTTGCTGCAGCAGAATCCACCCCATCGGTATTTTACGAATTAGATGCCACGGATCCAGCCAACCCCTGGACGACAGGTTCAGGTACATTCATCGATTATATAATTAATATGGCAAATGGATCTAACGCTGCTGCTGCCGTGCAAGGTGATTATGCCCAGATCAGTGCGGAAGAATTGATTGCTGTCAACCCTGATGTGATTCTCCTGGGAGATGCACTCTACGGGGTGGCTCCAGAGAGTGTTGCTGGACGTCCGGGTTGGGATGTGATTACTGCTGTACAAAATGGGGCAATCTACCCAATCGATCCCAATATGTTGAGCCAACCTGGGCCTCGATTGGTAGATGCTCTAGAAGAGATCGCCCAGTTGATCCATCCTGAGTTGTTTGAGTAGTTTCAATCACTGTTTGTGGGGCTTACCCTAAGAGCGAGCCCCACAAACGAATCAAATGATGATCCGCAAATATCCTTACCTCATTAACCTTGGTTTGCTCCTTGTAGCTTTGATCTTTTCAATTGCGCTCGGTGCCGTATTCATTCAGCCCGGAACGATCATTGGCATATTGGCAGATCAACTGCCGAGGGTTTCTATTTTCCAATCCTGGCCTGCATCGTTTTCAGCAATAATCTTAGCAGTACGTTTGCCCCATACGGTTTTAGTTGCCTTGACTGGGGCTGCCTTAGCCAGTAGTGGCGCGGCTTACCAGGGCTTGTTTCGCAACCCGTTGGCCGATCCCTACCTAATTGGTGTTGCTTCCGGTGCAGGATTGGGGGCAGTCTTTGCGATGTCTCTCAATTGGCCGACGGAAATGCTGGGATTTTATCTCATTCCTATAGGGGCATTTATGGGTGCTATTTTTACCGTTTTATTGGTTTACAATTTAGCTCGAGTTAATGGCATGGTTCCTCTGACCACACTCATTTTAGCGGGTGTGGCTGTTGGGTCATTTGCATCTGCTCTCACTTCTTTTCTAATGTTAAGTTCAGACGCACAAATTCACCGGGCTATTTCATTTCTGTTGGGTGGTGCACCAATGGCAGGCTGGAAACCGGTTTTGGCGGCCTTACCCTATATGCTGGTGGGTATGGGAATGCTAGCTCTCTTTGGCCATGCACTCAATGTTTTACAGTTTGGCGAAGAAGAAGCCAGGCAAATGGGCCTTAATGTTGATCGGGCCAAAACTTTGATTATTATCACAGCCTCATTAACAACCGCGGTAGCCGTGGCCTTCTCTGGAATTATTGGATTTATCGGATTGATTGTCCCGCATGTTGTGCGAATTATCTGGGGGTCAGATTACCGCCGGTTGATCCCCCTGTCCATCATTCTGGGGAGCACAGCCTTACTTCTAGCCGATATGTTGGCCAGGATTGTATTGGCCCCTTCAACGCTCCCAGTTGGGATCGTCACCGCATTGGCAGGCGCACCTTTCTTTTTGTGGATCTTGCGCCGAGCTAAAAGGGAGGTTTTTTGGTAGCGATGTTAAAGACCAATTTCCTCAATGTTTCTTATGGATCAAAAAAAGTCTTGCAGGACGTTTCTATACAAGTAGTTCCTGGAGAAATCCTTGCCTTGATTGGTCCAAACGGAGCTGGAAAAACTACCTTTTTAAGAGCGGTTAGCGGAACTGTCTCACTAAAATCTGGCCAGGTTCTAGTTAATGGGCAGGATTTGTCTCAGCTTTCAACCACTCAGCGTGCCAGGATGATGGCGGTTGTTCCACAAGCCCGTCAATTGGGTGGTGCCTACACGGTTGAGCAGGCAGTCATGATGGGCCGCACAGCTTATATGGGGTGGTTGGGCCGCGAGAGTGAAACTGACAAGGCCGCGGTCAGATTAGCTTTGCGGCAGACAAACCTGGAAGGCTTCGCTGAAAGATCGATTGCCAAACTTTCAGGGGGGGAGCAGCGAGCGCGTCTTATTGGCTCGAGCATTAGCACAATCTACACCGGTGTTGCTGTTGGATGAGCCTACCAATCACCTCGATTTGCAGCACCAGACCAAATTGTTATCCCTGGTTAATAGGTTAGCCAAACAAAAGCAACTGGCGGTTGTAATGGCTATGCATGACCTAAATTTGGTTTCTTTCTTTGCGGACAAAGTTGCATTGTTAGTCGCAGGCCGTTTGATTTGCACTGGAACCCCGCAAGAAGTCATCCAAGCTAAAAATATCAGCGAAGCATATCAAACCCCAGTGGAGATTGTCACTCATCCGACTACTGCTGCACCGGTCATCTTTCCCCAAGGTGTGTTAAATCAGATTGATCCTGAAAAAACATAATCCAGGTTTTTTTGGGGACGGAGCAAGAGTATTTCCTGATCACTTTTACAATTACTCAACAATATAAAAAAAATTTGACCTTCCAGGGAAATTATGGATGATTTTGTTACGAGATACCTGTTTCTTAATAATGGGCTACTACTTTACGTTTTCCGGTAAATAATGTAGACTTTCTTCATGGATATTGACTTAGAACTTTATCGGCGTGAAGTGCGTGTTTCCACAGACCCAATAATACAATTATCTATAATTGATATTGCACCTGAGCTTCCTCAATACACGATTGTCTTTCTCCATGGATATGGGGGTGATGCCACACAGTGGCAGTACCAGCTAAATACTTTCTCCCACGATAACCGCGTGATTGCATTGGATTTACGCGGACACGGTCGTTCTGATAAACCTTCTGGCGACTACAGTATGTCGCAAATCCTAACGGATATAGAAAACGCTCTAGATGTTTTAGGTGTTGCTGGAAAAATTGTGTTGGTCGGACACTCATTTGGGGGTGCGGTCGTCTCTGAATTTGCAGCAGCCAACCCGAACCGGATTGAGCGTCTCGTGTTAATTGCTACAGCCGGAGAATTTCACCTAAATCCACTTTATCGTTTGCTTTTGCAAATCCCTCTACCGTTTCTCCGGTCTCTGGGGCCCTTTGTGCAGAATTGGCTCTCAGCACCTCCGCATGTGATGCATGCCTGGTATTTTCAAGCCGTTAAACTCTGGAATGGGTGGAACTTATTTCAGAGTTTGAGTGTCCCTACGATGGTTATCCGAGGTCATCGCGACCGAGTATTTGACAAGGTTTCATTTGAAGAAGTAAGCCATGCTGTTATCGGTGCTGAAGATGTAGATGTTGGGGCATCTGGACATATGGTAATGCTTGAGCGGCGAGAGGCCGTCAATCGTGCCATTCAAAGGTTTTTGGATCAAACACAAAGTTCCTGGCGTTCCGAAGGTGTTGAAACGGAAACCTCTGCACGGGCTGCACTTCGTAAAGAGCGTCCTTGGCTGATCCATTACGAAAAAGGTGTTCCTTATACAATCGCGATCCCACGCGTACCTCTAACTCAATTGCTTCGCTCATCTGAGAGGCGTTTTCCAAAACATACCGCCCTGATTTTTGAAGGCAAGCGTATTTCGTATCAACGTTTGAATCAGGAAGCCAATCGTTTTGCAAATGCGCTGAAAGCGCTTGGTGTTGAACAAGGTGATCGCGTCATGCTGCTTTTGCCAAATATCCCCCAACTAGTGATTGGTTTTTTCGGTACGCTGAAGCTTGGCGCGGTTGTTGTATTTACTTTGCCTACCACCGAGCCAAGTGAACTTATCCGCCAAGTAAAAAATTCAGGTGCACGGGTGCTGGTCACAATCAACCAATTTGAAGATATTGCTCGGAAAGCAAAAAAGCAGCCAGGTTCTCCATTGGAACAAATCGTTTTCACCGGTGTTTCAGATTATCTTCCATTTTTCAAACGTTTTGTAATCTGGCTTTCTGGCACAAAAAGACGCGCAAACCAATTAAAACAACACCTTGTTTTAGGAATGTCTTTGTTTAACCAGATGCTTTCTTCGATAAGTGATCGTGCTCCTGAGGTGGAAATTAAATCTGGAGATTTAGGGGTGATTATGTATACTGGAGGGACAACCGCGACACCGAAAGGAGTGATGCTCTCCCACCGTAATTTAGTCGCCAATGCGCTGCAAACACGCCATTGGATGCCTGCTGCTCAAGAAGGCCGTGAGCGATTCTTATGCGTTATCCCCTTTTCGCATAGTTATGGTTTGACTACGACCCTCACAGTGCCGATTGCTCTTGGAGCAACCCTAATTCTCAAACCAAAATTTGAAGTCGGGGATGTTCTTAAAACCATCAAGAAATATGGACCGACGATCTTTCCAGGCGTACCTCAAATGTATGTGGCGATCAAGGATGTGCCTGGAGTTCGAAAATTCGGAATTCGTTCCATTAACGCCTGTATTAGTGGTTCAGCCCCGCTCCCGATGGAAGTCCAAGAAGCCTTCGAGAAACTCACTCAAGGCCGCCTTGTTGAAGGATATGGTCTCACCGAAGCATCGCCAGTTACCCACGCCAACCCACTCAAGGGACAGCGCAAAGTGGGAAGTATCGGCGTTCCCTTGCCGAATACGGAGGCTCGGGTTGTTGGTTTACGTCACGGAACGAAGGATGTCCCTTCTGGGATGATCGGAGAGTTAGCTATTCGAGGACCTCAGGTAATGATGGGGTATTGGAATGATCCTGATGCTACTAAATCGGTGATTAAATCAATTTCTGCTGACTACCCTGGTGCGGGCAGGTGGTTGCTCACGGGCGATGTAGCCCAAATGGATGCTGAAGGCTTCTTTCGCATCATAGCTCGCAAGGCCGATTTATGGTTTCCCGGCAAACCGGATGAACCTGCATTTCCTCGCGATGTAGAAGAAGTCCTCTTTGAGATACCCCAAGTAAAAGAAGCTGCTGTGGTTGCCATCGCTGGGCAGCCCATCGCGTTTGTAATTGCCCAAAAAGAACGACCAACTGCACAAGCTCTAATTGCTTACTGTAAACGCCGCTTACCTCCAGAATTGGTGCCTCGTTTCGTAGTTTTCGTGGATGAATTTCCTCGCACCTTCATCGGAAAGGTCTTGCGACGAGAGTTGGCAAAATTTTTCGAAGAGAGTAAACCTGAAGAAGCGTGAGTACGTCACCCGAAATGGATAGCAATTTTTCTATTAATTATGAAACTAAGGGTGATGGGCCGCCCGTCATCTTAATTCATGGGATGGGGGCGTCTCTGCGCCAATGGGATTTCTTGATGCCCAAATTAGCATCCGCGGGTTTTACCGCTTACGCGCTCGATTTGCAAGGACATGGGGACAGTCCCAAACCCTCGAAACCAGAAAATTATCATATTGAAGTTTTGTATGATCAACTGGATCAATGGATAAAGAATCTGGAATTGGAAGACCGGGCGATATTGGTGGGCCATTCTCTCGGAGGGTATCTGAGTTTGATGTATGGTTTGCGCAACCCAGAGAAATTACATGCGTTCGTGTTAGCCGATCCATTTTACAGCCCATTACAGTTATCACCTTTCATTCGCTATATTGCGAAACATCCTAATTTTGTCATCCGAGCACTCGATTTGCTGCCTGCCTGGACGCTTGATATGGTGATGTTCGGAACTGAAAGGGTTCAGCAAGCCCTTCCCAGCCGCGTTCGCCGCCAACTTGCTCGAGATTTCAAACGAGCAACGCCACTTTTCCTCTATGTCACGAGAACGGTTAGAGACCTGACACCACAACTTTCACGGATTCAACAACCCACTCTGGTGATGTGGGGCAGCCAAGATTTGACTCTGTCTCCAGGTTCATTTTCCAATATAATAAGGGAGCTTTCGAATGCTGATAGTTACGTTTTTCTGGGTTGTGGACATATCCCTCATCTGACCCAGTCTACCATTTTTAATCAACGTGTTCTTGATTTTATGGCTTCTTTACCAGATTAGATTTGTTGGGGAACTCTCCCGTTCCATCATGTCAATAATCGCTGTATAATAATTTGTAAAGCTAGATAATTTAAAAAAATCGGGTCATTGTGGTGAAGAAAAAAAGGTGGATAATATCGATTCTATCGATTGTGTTGTATGGGGTGTTTATCTATACGCGTCCGGTATCTGCTGCTACCCTGAAAAATTTAGTCCCAACTGATGGTACCAAGACCGTAAAATTAGGGAAACAGGGACTGTTCCTTAGTAATTTACCCGCAGCAGTACGGTTTGTTGAGATCGAGAAGTTAACGCCACCCATTCGTGCGGAATACACTCGTAATGTCGACATATCTTATCGTGGTCCCGTTTTAGATGTGACATTTCTAAACGATAGGTTATCTGAGATCAGCCCTTTACCTACCTTAACCTCGGTATACTTTAATATTAGTGAGCCTGAAGTGAATTTGTGGAAACAGGGAGGTTCAAGTGAAATCGCGATCTGGTATTTCAACAAAAAGACAGAAGAATGGCGTTTATGTCATCCCAGGTTTATTCCTGAGAAACTAAATAACAACAAATATGACCGCCTGGCATGTTTCGTAATTGGGAATGGAATATATGTGTTAGGTAAGATGGAAACTGATCCCATGTTTCCGCTTTGGTTTAAACCTCATGATTTAGAAATGAGAAAAAACCAGCGCAAAGTTATTCATTATTAGCACTCATTTTTTTGGTACCCCAAAAGCGACACTCATCGAATAATCTCGAGTAGAAATCGAACGAATTCTAGCTATGCTGCTGTTCGAAAACAGTAAAAAAAGCTAGAAGAAATTTTTAGTTTCCAGGAGTAAGATCGATGTGTGCAATCCGAGTTAAGTTAATCCAGTTTAATATAAAAAATGCATAACCGTCAAAGATGCGGCAAACCAAAGCGGGTAAAACATCCGGTAGATGCGCCGAATGTTGGGTCCTGGCGCGCTGAAAGAGGTCAATTTCGGCCAAGTGTGGTCAATTGACGTGGTTCTCTATAAGCATTACTAGAGAACGCATCAGGCACTTCTGACCACCGTTACGCTAGACTTTCAGCATCAATTCCATGGCCTTCGTCTTGATCTTCTTCATGGTCGCGGTGTCTACAGCTTCTTCCGCATACTCGATAACCAGGCTGAGTTTTCCGACACAGGTTACCGCACCGATCACCATATCAACATGCACTAAGGGGAACGCGCCGCCCGGTTGCATGATCAAGCGATCCAGTTCCAGCGCGCCGTAGGTTGTGGGGAATTCCATGCGGCCAAGGTTAGTGATGGCTGGGCCCATCAGTTTCGCATCGAGTGTTTCCATCTTTGCCCGTTTTAGAAGCCGCACAACCATATCTTCTCGCTGGCTGAAACCTTTTAATTTTTCATAGCGAGGCGAATTTGGGTTGACAAATTTGCCTAGTTTTTTGAAGTTGAGCGCTTCGTAAATATTGGAATCCATCGCCAAATAACTCGGCAAATCACCAAAGGCTTTTTTATTTGAAATGTTTGATCCAATTTTCTTGTGGTAATTTCGAGCGTTCTCCCAGAAACCCTTCTTCGTGTTGTACTTATATTTCAGCTCAATTCCTAACGCGTAATATCCCATGCCTTCACCTGGCGGGGCTGGTAAACGATTACGTAAACTGATAGCTATCGCTGTCTTGGCGTGATGGGGCATATCACCAACCACAACTTTCTGTGCGCCTAAGAAGGCCGTGATCAGCGCAGTATTGACGGTCACATTTTCCTTACGACAGCGAGCGACCAATCCAGAAGTTTCGCTTTCCGATAACTCAACTGATAGAATTTCATGGGAGAAATTTTCCCAATAGGCCTGGTTGAGCGCCTCGTAATCTTCCTGATCGAAACTTACATATTCCTCGGCCCAACTCTGTTTTATTTTATTGATGAAATATTCGATTAAGCTTGAGGGGGCAACGTCACTGGGGATATTCTCTAGGGAAATTGGTTCTGGCGGTGGCAGTACCTGAGCTTCTGCTGCTGGGTCACCAAGATGAAACATCAAATCGCGGGCCAAATAAGCCAGTGACATTCCATCACAAATCATATGGTGGCACAGGATGATCAGTTCAGACACAGCTTCAGATTGAACCAGGATAAAACGAATGGCTGGACGCTTCTCATAATCGTAGGGGATTTTCGACCATTCAGCGTGGATCTTGATCCAGTCATTCTCGGTCTCACGAGGCACGATCTCGATGGGGATTTCCTGCACCCCCTCCGAGGTGAACCAAAGCTCTCCATCCTGAGTATCTCTGATCCGCACACGCATTAGTGCGTGCCTTTGCCGAACCTTTTGAACCGCATTTTTCAACAACTCTTCTGACACTACGCCTTTGATGCGGGCGACCATCGTGACGGTCGAGAAGGGGGCATGCGAAAAGAAGCGTTCCGCACCAGTGACTTTTCTTTCATAAAATTGGAATACCTGCTGTTTATTCATTTTCTTTAGTCCTTATTTTTGATTCTATTGTAGTTTTGTTTTCCCGAATAGATATGCAATCCAACCCCACCGAAATCTTCGACAATGATCAAAAATGATTTCAAAACTTTTTTTGTTGAAATTTCTTTATTCGGAGAGATGAAGCATACTCCGTCTTTCCGAATAAAGTTTTTACGTTTGAGAAAATCCTTTATATTAGCTTTGAAAGGCGGTAGATTTTTGCTCCCAAGACAAAATAGAAAATGATGTAGGCGAAAAAGGGTACTACGCCGATGAAAGAAGCCGGATCAACCATCTGAAGAATAGCGGCTATGACGCCAGCCCCTCCGAGTACAACACTCATCCAGCTTATGGCTTTGCCAAAGATCTGGGAAGTGAGTATGGCCACTCCGATGAGCGTGAACCCAATCATCCCAACCAAAAACCCGACATAAAGCGGCGCATTGAATATGCCCCAGGTCGCTTCCCACATGAGCCCGAGCGCAGCTTGTGCTTCTCGCAATTTCAGGATGATTTGTTCTGAGGTATATCGCTTTCGTTTTGCCATTTTCTGCCTCCATTTTTACCGAATCCTATCATTACTTTTGGATCAGTTTTTTGGGGGGCAGGTCAATGGTGAAATAGTATGTAGTGCTTAATCCAACTGACCTAGCTTTTTTCAGTACGAATGGAGTAAGGTTTGAGGCGGATGGCATCGCGTACTTGATCCAGCAGTTTCTTGGGCTTTTCATGCATCGGACACCTTGAAATATGCTATACTTTTTTAAGTATTTTATCTCATTTTAATCTTTGTCCGAATAAATTTCTTATCCGGACTTCCGCCCATAAGTTCTATCAGGTCAGTGGCCTGCGATTCATGTTGTCAAGGAGAAGTGGAAAAAGGGTTAAAAAGAAAAAGACAAGTTAGAAAGCCACCAGAGAATGGAACAGAAACAAACGTCTGGTGGTTTTTTCTATTAAAGACGCTTTTAAAGAAGAGCGGATTTGATGAATAGACAATTCTCCCCTAGACCCAACGCCTGATATTCAGAGCGGGGATATTCGCTAGATATTTTGTGGAGCAAAAAACGACTAGTTGCTAGCCGGGATGAGTCTAGGTCTGAGAGCCAGGACTTCATCAGAGGGAGCGATGCGCCGAGGAACACCATGGCGTTCGATACGGGTGAGATCTTGACCAGTGCCCAAGCGCAAGAGACCATACTTGACAAACTGCTGGCGGGTCATACCTCGGAGAGCGATGGGATCCATGCGCTGAGACCAGATCACCATTTTGTAGGCCAGCGTGTCATCATCGGCGTGGCAATAAGGCTCACGGTTGGTGAGGATGTACCAGATGGAAACCAGCATTTTTCGGGCAACCGCAATAATGGCTTTGTTAGGGTGTTTGGTTTGCTTGAAATGCTCATATTGAGCTTTCCTGTAGGGATCACTGCGCACAGCAGCCCAAGCAGCTTCGACCAGAGCCCAGCGCAGTTCTTTGCGTCCTTCCTTAGTAATGGATTTATCCTGATGCTTTTTGCCGCTGTCGTGAACACCAGCACCAAGACCGGCGTAACCGACCAATTTCTTGGGACTATCGAAACGAGAGATATCACCAATGGCGGATAGGACAATCATCGAGAAAAGCAGGCCAAAGCCAGGGATCTGCATCAGGAAGACCATGTCAGAAGCCCAGGGTTCAGTGTTGCTGAGTTCAGCCAGTTTCTGATCAACTTTAGATTTCTGGATTTGCAGGTAGTCAACGATTTCCCGGTCGCGCTCAACCTGGAAGCCGGTCAGGTCTGAGAATTCCTGCTGATCCCACCAGGAGAGATTGCTGTCAGCCAGGAGTTGACCTTCCGGGGGGTTGAGATTGAAGCGCTGGATCACGCTGTCCCCGATGGAGCGGGGGATGCCATGCAGGCGGTTTTTTGACATGGTGATCTGCTTGCTCAGTCGCCAGCGGAAGGAGATCAGAGAACGCAGTTCTCGGACGTGCATGGGGGTCACCCAAACTTCGGGAACGATGTTAGCCATCAACAAGGTGATCAGTCTTTTGACGTCTTCTTTATCCGTCTTGACGCGGGCTTCAGCGATCTGGCGTACTTTACCAGCATGAGCCACGACCGTTTTGGTCACCAAAGGGGCGACAACATCGTAGATGTCCCAGACGTTGGAAGTGGTTTCGATGACGACAACGTCGCCTGGTTTCAGGTTCTGGTGGGCCCAATCACGAAAACGAGACATTTGAACACGTCTGGGCGCAGGGTCCATTGTTGCTGATCGTTCATACCACCGATGAAGACATATTCTTTGTGAAGATCAATGGCGATGTAACGTTGGAGGGGGATTGTTTCGGGGTTAGAAATCATGATACACTCCTGATATAAGGTGGTGGGGCCTGGATTTTCGGGTCAAAAGGTACACCTGCCGATACGGGTTCATCCACTTCAGGTGGAGTCCCAGACTAGTAATCTGCTGGGTGGCCAAGTAACCCATCGGGCTCACCAGAAGATCAGACTTTCGGTGTCCGAGGGCAGCAGTCGGCCGACCCAAGCGCTCAGGCCCCAGAGGTGCGCTCCCAGCTCAGTGTCGAACTAAGGATAGCATATCTGCCCTGCCCCACCTCCACTATATTCTAGTAACCCAAGTTGCAGGCGCTCGGCTTCGCCTCTGGGTAAGCGGAGCGATTTCTTTAAGTTTCAACTGAAGCAAAGTGACTTGCGGAGCGCAAAACGCCGGGGCAGGTGAGCAAATCGTTAGTGCGCCAAGCAAAGCTTGGCATTTCTTATAGGGTGAAAGACCCTATCGGGTAAAGGCTAACCACCAACCCGTATCGAGTGTTGCAGTTATGTAGGAGACGAAAAAAAGTCGAACGAAATAATTGAAGCGTACACAGAGAACCACGTAGGCCACAAGGGAGACCGTATTCCCGGAAGCTTGATATAGCCTCGTTAATTGTTAGCAGTGGAAACACTGTAAAGCAGATGGCGATCGTGTTAACGAACTAGAAGCCAACACAAAAGAACAGATTTGGTGAGGTTCTGGATGGTCTGTCGGGGTCCACAAAGAGCGTGGCATGTGTGGAGAGAAATGTCGAGAACTTGGGAGAGCCTGAAAGCTCCTGGAGACAGGTAGGCGGAACCGAAACATCAAGTAGGGATGCCGAAGGCGATCAGGGAGTCGGATCAGTCCATAGTACTCAGAGACGGTAGGACCGTTCACACGGGGAAGGGACTGACAGAGATACGTAACTCGTAAAGGAAACATACGCCGGACATGCAGGGCCGGGTAACGTGTGCAAACCTCAATATGAGAGATAGCAAAAGGCTACGAAAGTGGTCATGCGGAAGCGAGTATCTCTGAGGAGCCTGGTGCGGTAGTTCCGCACGCCGGGATCTGTGCGGGGGGAGGGCGGGTAACTGCCCTCTCTACCGCGACGGCGGCGCGAGATATTGAGCTAATTTGTAAAAAGGGCAACACCGGATTTGTTGTTACAGAAACCATGATGTTTGAAAATGATGGAGCGTGTGTTTCTATCGAAGCATTCCAATGGAAAAGTTGGAACGCTTTATGGCACCTACGGACACATCAACTGGCGGAACAAGGAATTGCGATTGCGGATGAAGTACCGAGTCAGCCGGATTTGAATAGTCCATATGAAAAGGACTACCATCGTCTGGGCCAGGTTTATCAAAAAAGCAGGGGAAATTTCTGGATCGCTTGGATCGACGATGATCCGGTTGGCCATATTGGTGCGGAAGACAAAGAAGTTTACATCGAACTTCGCCGGATGTATGTCAGACAAGAGTATCGCCGCCTCGGGATAGGTACGCAACTTGTGCAAGTGTTGATTGAGCGGTGTCGAGATCAAAAAGTTAGTAAGATTGAATTGTGGACTGCGAAAAATGGTCTCGGCCACTTCCTGTATGAAAAACTGGGTTTCTTGGAAGTCAAGAAAGACAAGAAAACCGTTACAAATGAAAAAGGTGAAATCCGGATGCGTGTGGTTTTGAGAGAAGATGCAATTTGAGTTCAACGCCGATAAACCCTGACCTGCTACGCAGCGAGGAACGGCGCGCAAATGCAAGCTTTGGCTCCAGTTGAGCAGCTATCGAAGCCAAAACGCAGGCAGGTTATGCAATATGTTGGGCGCACTTATCTGGACTTTGCACAATTTTAAAGAATGATGGGAAGGCATGAGGCCCCTGTGGTAATGTATGTTTGCCAACAAAAAAATACCCCGGAGGGGTGGGTAACCACCCCTTCTACCCGGCAGCAGACCCGGCGTCGCTCCGCTTTGCCTGGATGAGGGTCGGCCCAAAATCCCTTGCTCGTAAAGTCGCGGGGTAAAATCACCGGGCTGCTTCTATGATGGGGATTTTGTCAAGGGTGATGCCCGAATAGACCCGGTCCACAAAGGGTCGGTTTTCCTTTTTAACCGGTCAGCAACAAAACCCGCAATTATGCTTACTATCGCTGTATTGGTACCGATGCCTATCGCTTCGGCGGTGAGCGAGTTTGTGATAATCTCCAGGTGCGCACCGATAAACTCGACCAGTATGTCTGGCAAGAAGTCTGTGCTTTACTGCAGGAGCCGGAGCGTTTGTCCCTTGAGTACCAACGCCGTCTCCATACCCCAGATGGAGAACAACAAAGTTTGCAGGTGCTGCAAACCCAGATCTCTCGCAGGCGCAAATCGATGGCCCGTTTGATTGACAGCTACACTGAAGGCTACATCGAAAAACAGGAATTCGAACCACGCATCCAGCGTCTACGACAACCTCTCACAGATCTCGAAGACCAGGCTAAACAAAAGGTTCTTGACCAAACTCAGCAAGCCGAATTACGACAAGTGATCACCCACCTGGAAGAATTTTCATCCAAAGTCAAAGATGGTCTTGAGGAGGCGGATTGGCTTACAAAACGCGAGCTGATCCGTACCCTCGTCAAGCAGGTCAATGTTGGCAAAGAAGATGTTACAATCGTATTTAGGGTCATACCAGACCCTTTTGTAGTTGACCCCGATCGAGACGTTTCAAGTCCCAACCGGGGTAGTTTGCAACATTGTTGGGGGCGTGAGCTCACCATTGCTGGCAAACGTGTACCTGCACTACGTGCTTGATCTGTGGTTTGAGAAAGTGGTGAAACCTTGCTGTCGAGGGGAAGCGTGCCTGATCCGGTATGCGGATGATTTCGTGTGCGCATTTGAGCATCAGGAAGACGCGGAACGCTTCTATCGGGTGTTGGATAAACGCCTAGGGAAGTTCGGGTTGGAAATATCGACCGAGAAGACGCGGGTGATCCGATTTAGCAAGGAAGAAAAGCCAGGAAAGAACCGGTTTGAGTTCCTTGGGTTCGAGTTCCGTTGGGATAAAGACCTGGCCGGGAAGCCTCATGTAAAAAGGCGGACATCCCGGAAGAAACTGAGAACATCGCTAAAGAACGTCAACCGATGGTGCAAGGAGAACAAGCATCGAAGGTTAAGGGATTTGTTTGCCCGATTGAACGCTAAGTTGAGAGGATATTACAATTATCATGGCGTGCATGGGAACTACCCCAGTCTGAACGAATTCTTTGAGCAGGTACTATGGCTGCTATGGCGACAACTCAACCAGCGAAGTCAGCGGAAGAGCTATAATTGGAGAGGCTTCAAGGAACTCGTTGAAGACTACCAAAGGTAGTAGGTAGACCCCGGATGAAAGCAGTACCTTCTGTGGCGTAGGCTGCTGCGGGAAGCGAGTATCTTTGAAGAGCCCGGTGCGGTAGTTCCGCACGCCGGGATCTGAGCGGGGGCTGTTGGGTAACTGGCAGTTCTACCGCGATGGTGGCTTTTCAGGACAAACTAACACAGAAATTGTGAGAAAATCGAATGGCTAAAAGCAATCGAGATAAGCACCAGGAAACGGGTATCGCTTGGAATGTGACAGCCGCGATCTATGCGAGAGATGAAGGGCGTGATCTGGCCTTGTTGCGCTCAGGAGGCACCAGCTTGTTTGCCCCTGAATGCAATTTCTTGGGCGATTTGAGTGCTTGGTGCGGGTGTGCCATCCATCTACAATGTGCTGGCGGAACAGACACACTCGCACTCTGGAAAAAGGGGGCTGCTGAGGTTGTGGGGGTGGATATTAGCGAAAATATGATTGCGGTGGCACAACGCAAAGCGACAATACTAAGTGCGCCCGCCCGTTGGTATTGTTGTGATGTACTGGATGTGCCTCATGAATTGGATAACACCGCAGACCTTATTTACACGGGGAAGGGTGCGTTGCCCTGGATCATGGATATTCAAGCGTGGGCTGGTGTTGTTACGCGCTTGCTCAAGCCAGGTGGCAGGCTGTATGTTTTTGAAGGACACCCGCTGGATTGGGTTTGGGATATGGGGGCCGAAACCTACCAATTGAGCGCTGAAACAGGGCACTACTTTTCGGAAGAAATTGTCACTGATCGCGGCTGGCCGCTGTTTTCCGATCCGATCAAGCAACATGCGCAAAAAGAACAGTTGCATGTACACGAGAGACAATGGACACTTGGCGAGATCCTGAATAGTCTGGTTGCGGAGGGGCTGCTATTAGAGCATTTCGAAGAGCACCCGGATTTGTTCTGGAACCAATTTCCTAATCTCTCAAAGGATCTGTCAAGCTGTTTGCCACACACGTTTTCCTTGCTCATGCGAAAAGGATAAGTTGTTGAGGTGTTATCGTGCCAACAAAGGTAAGCGCCACCCACCGCGTAAACCTGACCTGCTACGCAGCGAGAACCGGCGCGCAAAATGCAATCTTGGGCTCTGATTGCGCAGCATCCGAAGCTAAAACGCAGGCAGGTTACGCCCTTGTTGGGCAGATTAGTCTGAGTTCTTATTGGATTTAGTCCCTGACAAATACAGAAAAATTCATCATTCTATTATAAGTTTTCCTTCAACACTAGTATATTGTAAACTAAGTTATCTTAAGTTTGTTGTTATCCGGATGAACCTTAACATAGTGTGAATTGAGCTTAGAACGAGCAGATTGTAAGGAAAATTGCCAGTTGATTTTAGCTTTCTTGGCAGTGCGATCAGCGACAATTGCCAAGACTTCTCGCTCAAGTTGTGCCATCGTGGGAATACGGTGGTTGAGACACTGACGGGCAAGAACGGAAAACTCAATTTCAATCATATTCAGCCAACTGGCAGATTTGGGTGTGAAATAGAACTCAAAACGGTTTGCCAAAGCAGAGGCTTGATCAGCAGGAAGATTCTCATAGAAAGCACTGAAATCATGGGTATTGAGATTATCCTGAACAACCCTGATTTTGGTTGCATCAGAAAGCTGGTCTGCTAAAGATTGGAAAAAGATGGCGTACTCCTGCTTAGTTCTTCGTTGATGAACCTGCGCCACCCGAAAACCGGTGAGTGGTTCGATAGCTGCGAACAAAGTGCAAGAACCGTGTTTTTCGTAGGCATAATGTTCCTTGCGAACCTGTCCAGCCTGCATGGCCAATGGATCGATCCGATCCCCAATCAGGAAACAGGGCCGTTCATCAAAGCAAATGACCGGGTACCTCGGGTCCTAGGGGAACACGTACAGCGATAGTATTTGTTCCATTTGAGCCAGAAATCGACTGTTCAGCTTACCGATACACCAGGTGTGCTTGAGATGGGGTTTCAGTTTGTTTTTTTTTAGGATCTTGCCAACCTCCGTATGCGAAATTTGTTCGCAATAGCCCAACTCAACCACCTTATCGGCCAACAATCGCAAGCTCCATTGAGCATGACCTTCTGGTGCTTCACTACAAGCTAAAGCGGTGATTTTCGCCCGTTGGCTACCGTCGATCTCTGCTGGTCTGCCTGGCCGAGGCTTATCTTGCAGCACTTCCAATCCGGTCTCCCGATATTTTGCAGCCCAGATTGACAAGGTTTGAATGGTTACACCTAGCGTTTCTGATAACTCCGTGTATGTTTTTCCTCGATCCAGTTCCAACAAACCTAATGCCCGACGATATTCCCTGGCTTTCAATTCACCTTTGCTTACTAATTCATCGAGATATTCTCGATCTACATCTTTGAGTTCTACGTGTTGTTTTTTCATCCTGTCTTTTCACTCATCTGACAGAATTTGTCAAAACCTTTAGACTATTTAGTTTACAGTGTAGTAAGTACAGCGTAAACAAAAATAAACCAAAAAAAACTGATCTAATACTATGAATTCACCAATTCGAAGATTGATATCAAAGTACGCCTTATGTGAAATAGATTAGGCAGATTGAGTAAAAGTTTGGACATCAATGCCATGAACCTTACGGAGGATGAATTTGAGCAAATGACTGGTCATTTTAGCAATGATGCGAGTAGTTAAGCCGATGACTGTTTTTGCCAGAAGGCGCTCAACATTTCTACCTGAATTCTGGATTTCATTAAAAACGCCTTCGATCCTTTCACGGATGCTGTTGAGCCAACGATCAAATGTCTCCGGATTTTGCTTAGACTGGTTCGCACGTTTGGGCGTGTAAATCCGATTACGCGTATGTCTGAAGATGTTTGCCTGCCAATCTTCACCGGTGAAACCTTTGTCGGAGTAGACCCGGCATCCTCGCAGGGCATACAAGACACTTTCGGTAGCCAGACGTTCATCGGTATTGGCTGGCACCAATTCGTAGACGATGGGAATGCCATCGAGTGTACAGAGCGAAACCAGTTTGTAGCCATAGTATTTCATGTTCCGGCTCGCACAATGCCCATAATCAGCACTACCTGCGAAATCACTCCGTTTTTTGCTTCTTTTGTAACCCATAACTGGGATCGGTTTGGTGTCCAAGAGCAGGTCAACTTGGGTAAGTAAACCTAACTCTTGCAACCAATACCGCCGCATTTCTTCGACTAACAATCGCAAATTACGAGCACGCCGATTGTATTGGCTTTGAGTGAGCAAGTCAGGAAACAAATCTGGGTAATTCGCCCTGAGGTAGCCAATATACTGGTGCTCTCCTGGATAGGGTATGTAATCTTGTGCCAACATCAACGTGATCATTTCACTATCAGAAAAATCTGGTTTTCTGCCGGGCTTTCCTTGGAGTAGGATTTGTCCTTCCATCAGATACCAATCATCAACAATTACATAAATGACCAACAAAAGTTCAGCTATTTGATATACTTTGCATGGGAAGATTCTCCTTGGTGCGGTTTCGTCACCTATATCTTGGAGAATTTTCCCCTTTTGTCAATGTTTGATTTCACATAAGCCGTAAAGTACTATTGGTTACTGATGGTTATAGCCTTAATTGGCACGGGAATATGGATTTATTACAGCTCCCGATTGCGCGAAGATATTACTTTAGCCATAACAATTATAGGAGGTATATTTTCTTATTTTTTTGTTATTCAAAAACAAACGATAGAAGATATTCGATTGTTTAAAGAGTTATTTCACGAGTTTAACCAAAGATACGATTGCATGAATGAAAAATTAAACTGCATCCGAAGTAAAGATATTGATAATCCTCTATCCATGAATGATAAAGCTATTCTGTACAATTATTTTAATTTATGTGGCGAAGAATCTCTTTATTACCAGCAGGGGTATATTCTGAAGGATGTTTGGAAGGCTTGGTGCAACGGGATGTTATATTTTCTAGGAGATGAGCGGATAAACGCTCTTTGGATTGAAGAAGAGAAAACGTCATCTTATTATGGATTGACTCGAGAAAAAATCGAATCTGGATCAAAAAAATAATTTTGAAGTAATAAAATAGACATTGATAAGCTTACTCTAAAAAAACAGAAATCTGCCCAACCCAGCGTAGAGCACGACCCGTCTCTGGCGGCAGGTCAGCGGCGCGTTTTGAGCAAATTCGGATTTCAGTTTACAATGTATCCAAGTCAAATCCGGCGGGCGGCTTCGCCCTCGTTAGGTTTCTTGTCGCCAGTAACCGAAGAAGATTTTTGAAGGATGGGGAATATTAACTATGATAATTTGCGGAAGAGTGCTTTTCATTAGGCTGAAATCATAAATTGACCAATTTTTTCTTGCTCCCATAGAGGGAGCGGTGTATAATGTCAACATGCGCATCATATTGCGAAAAGCCCTGAGAGAGTTTTGGGAGAATTATCCCAACGTCAGACAATCATTACAAGCCTGGTACGCAGACGTAAAACGAGCAGAATGGCAAACGCCTTCAGATATAAAAGAGGTCTATCGTAATGTCAGCATCGTTGGGAATAATCGAGCAGTTTTCAACATAAAGGGCAATCGTTACCGAATAGTCGTCGCCATTCAATATGAATTTGGTATCGTTTACATCCGTTTTGTGGGCACTCATACAGAGTACGACAAGATCGATGTGACAAGAATATGAGAGAAACATAAATGGACATTCGACCGATAAAAACCGAAAAAGATTATCAAGAAGCTTTAGCAGAAATTGAACGGCTATTTGATGCTACACCGGAAACGCCGAATGGAGATCGTTTGGAAGTATTGATAACACTAGTAGCAGTTTACGAGGACGAGCATTATGCCATTCCCGATCCAGACCCGGTAGAAGCGATCAATTATTTCATGGAAAGCCGTGGGCTAACGCGCAAAGACTTGGAGCCTTACATAGGAACTCGTGCACGTGTGTCGGAAGTGTTAAATCGGAAGCGCCCATTGACTTTGAATATGATCAGAAGACTGAATTCCGAACTGGGGATTTCGGCAGACGTATTGATAGCGCAATATTAACAGATAGACGAAACCTACCCCCAAGCCAGGGATCTGCATCAGGAAGACCATATCCTCAGCCCAAGGTTTGCGGTTACTCAAGCAGGCCAGTTCCTGATGAATGGCCTCTTTGTGAGCACTCAAATGTTCCAGGATGAGCAGGTCTTGCTCAATCTGGATGCGCACGCTGGGGGAGAAATCCTGCGCTTGCCACCAGGAACGGTTCCCTTCGGAGAAGAGCTGGCCTTCCGGAGGGATGAGATTGAAGCGGTGGATGAAACTTTCCCCGATAGGGCGGGGGACTTCGTGCAGACGGCTCTTGGTCATGGAGATTTGCTTGTGCAGACGCCCAGCGATGGGAGATCAAAGATCGCAGATCTCTGACATGCTGGAGAGGCACCCAGACTTCAGGAACGATATTGGCGATCAGCAAGGTCAGTAAGCGTTCGACATCGAGCCGGTCGGTCTTGACCTTAGCACCGGCAATTTGTCCAACCTTCAAAGGGTTGGCAACTACAACCTTAGCCACGAAAGGAGCGATCAAATCGTAGATCTCCCAAGCGTTGGAAGTCGACTCGATCACCACCGCATCCGTGGGTCTGAGATTTTTCAGCACCCACTTGGGGAAACGCGACATGCGCACTTTGCGAGTGCGCAGAACCCACTCTCTTTGTGAATTCATCCCCCCGAGGAGGACATAGTGCTTGTGGATGTCGCTGGCGAGGTAGCGATCAATGGGTATTGCTTCAGTTTGAGATTTCATGCTAAACTGCTTATGGTAGGTGGGGCGTGGATTTTTCCCTTAGAACCATTGGGATGATATGGGTCTTGAGGTACATCTACCGATACGGGTTCACCCACTCCCAGTGGGGTCCCAGACTAGAAGTTCGCTGGGCGGCCAAATAACCCGACGGGCTTGCTCTGAGTAGAGAGCTTCCCATAGGCAGCATCGGCTGACCCAAGCGCTCAAGCCCCAGATGTGCGCTCCCAACGTCGGTCAAACCAAGGGTTCCACAATCTGCCATACCATCCCGTAGTGTACCGGAGTGGACGCCCCACTGCTCTTTATTCTAATTACCCAAGTTGCAGGCGACTCGGCTGCAACTCAGGGTAAACGGCGCGTTTTAGGGCAATTCACTCTAAGCAAAAAGTGTTTCGGGACCGCACCGCTGAGCGCCTGAACACACCGTTAGGTTTCAGTAAGTTGACAGGAAAATATTGGGAAAATGAACAAAAAATTCTTTATAGTTGTATCGTTTCTGTTGGTTTTACTGAGTGCGTGTCAGGCTATGGGCCCCAGAAACCAGATTGAAATTATAAGGGGGTATGAAGGGCAACTTGCCTATGTCGAAGCGTTGATGGAAAATCCAAATGCTGATCTCCGTACTCTTTACAACGAAGAAGTCGTTGATCCATACTACCGTAAGTGCGTTACCGGAGGAGAGTACATTTCGGAAGATGATGTACCGCTTCAACCTATTAGAGATTTAGAGCAATTAGCATCTGCGATTCATAAATTGGAAGCCTTGAATGTTGATGAAATCGTAGGCACAGCAGTGGAAAGAAGCGCGCAACAGCTACCTGGATCAGATACTCTGGTTTGTATTTTTGTGCTTGATCCCAAAATCGTCTCTGCGAGAGAACTTATGAACGGGGTCAGCGGGTTTTCACCAGGATCGGGAAAGATATTGTTATTTCTCTATCCCGAAGAGAATTGGGAAGCAGTTACAGAATACACTACGGCACATGAGTATTACCACAGTGTTTGGACAGAGAAATATTATGACGCTGAAAATCAATTTGACTTGCTTGACCAAATCATTTCAGAAGGACGCGCTGAAGCGTTTGCGCATACCATTTATCCGGATGTAGAAATTCTCTGGCTGGAGCGATTATCTCCCGATCAAGAAGAAAATGTATGGAGAATGATGCAACCTTATCTTGACGAAAAATCTTATCAACAAATAGAGCGTTTTATGTTTGGTGATAATACCATTCCCAAGTGGGCAGGTTATAAAATCGGATATCAAATTGTACAAGCTTATCTATCCCGGCATCCAGGAGAAAAAGTAACCGATTGGATCAGTCTAGATGCTCAAGAATTATTGGCAGCCAGCGGCTATAATGAATAGCGGTGAAACCTACCGATGAGTGCAATTGTCAAGATGGAGACGAAAACAGGTTAAAAGAGAAAAAACAAGTTAGAAAGCCACCAGAAAATGGGGAAGGAACAAAAGTCTGGTGGTTTTTTCTATTAAAGAAGCTTATAAAGAGCGCTGATTTTAAGGGATGGACAATCCAAAGCTAAACCCAACGCCTGATATTCAGGACGGGGAAAAAGAAAGCGCAATTTAGGAGCAAAAAACGAATAGCCTAGTGCGCTAGGAAGGAGGTCTCAGATCTGGCATGAGAGCCAGAACCTCATCAGTGGGAGCAATGCGTCTGGGGACGCCATTGGCCTCGATGCGGGTGAGATGCTGGCCAACGCCCAAACGTAAAAGACCATACTTGACAAACTGCTGGCGGGTCAGGCCGCGGAGAGCATCTTGATCCATGCGCTGAGACCAGATCTCCGCAAGGGGGGACTCTGTGACCATTTTGTAGGCTAGGTCTTCCTGGGTGGCGTGACGGTAAGGTGCGCGTTTGGAGAGGACCCGCCAAACCGCAACCAGCATCTTACGGGCGACTGCGACGATGGCTTCGTTAGCATGTGCACCTCGCTTTTTGAGAGTTTTGTACTGGGATTTCCAGTAGGGAGCAGAGCCCACCGCACTCCAGGCCGCTTCGACCATGGCCCAGCGGAGTTCCTTACGGCCAGCTTTGGTGACGGTGTGCCCCCCTGGGTATGCCTTTGCCTTGATGTTTTTGGCCACTATCGTGGACACCAGAACCGAGACCGGCATAACCGACCAGGTTCTTGGGGTGTTCGAAGCGAGAAATATCGCCGATGGTAGCGAGCACGGTCATGGAGAGAACCACACCCATACCGGGAATCTGCATGAGGAAGACCATCTCTCTTGACCAAGGCTGGCGGTTTCTCAAGCAGGCTAGCTCTTGATGAATGGCCTCTTTGTGAGCACTCAGATGCTCCAGGATCAAGAGATCTTGCTCAATCTGGATGCGCACGCTGGGGGAGAAGTCCTGGTCTGGCCACCAGAAATGGTTCTCATCGGAGAAAAGTTGGCCTTCAGGGGGATGAGATTGAAGCGGTGGATGAAACTTTCCCCGATAGGGCGGGGGACGCCGTGCAGACGGTTCTTGGTCATGGCAATTTGCTTGTGAAGACGCCCGCGATGAGAGATCAAAGACCGCAAGTCTCGCACATGCTGGGGTGGCACCCAGACTGCGGGGACGATGTCTACGATTAGCAAGGTCAGCCAAGGTCAGCAAGCGCTCGACATCAAGGCGATCGGTTTTGACCTTGGCACCGGAGGTTTGGCCAACTTTTAGGGGGTTGGCAACGACAGTCTTGGCCACGGTGGGAGCGATCAAGTCATAGATCTCCCAGGCATTGGAAGTTGATTCGATCACGACTGCATCCGTGGGTCTGAGATTTTTCAAGACCCATTCAGGGAAACGAGACATAAGAATTTTGCGAGTACGGAGAACCCACTCCCGGTGTGCGTTCATGCCCCCAAGTAGAACATAGTGCTTGTGAATGTCGCTGGCGAAGTATCGGTCAATAGGTATTGCTTGAGTTTGAGATTTCATGCTTCTATGTTAGCGAATTTGTCAAGATCGGATAAAAAATCGAGCTTTGAGGGCAACTCAGCACAGGCTTGGTAAGGAAATTGCTAACAAAGTGCGCGTTCAAGAAAACAGAACGAAGGAAAACCGCTCATAAGCAGAGCAACTGCCCGGAGGCCGGGCCCCAATCAAGGGCGGCGGAGCACAGCGCAGCCGTTCCGCAGGAATGGGACACCCTTGAGTGGGTGGCCGGAGGGGATAAAATCGCGAAGCGCAACGGTTTTTCTGCGGTTGCCGGATGGTCAGTAGACTATGGTTAGTAAATGAGCTCCTGAATGGGTTAGCTCGAAACCATGCTGGCAGCTTTGTGAAGCGTCGGGGGAAAAACACCTCGAACAAGCTTCTATCCGAAGTTTCGTGCTGGTCGTTGACCAGACACCCAATAATGTGTTCGCTGGAGGGCGAAAAAGCTCTTAGAGAGCGGCCCCATCTATACTTCGGTTCCCGTATAGGGAGACCCGCATGAAAAACGGGCCGCTCACACCAGAAGAGGTCAAGACCTCATCAGGAGCAAAAAACAGGTTATGCTTGCTTGAATTGAGCACCTTCTGGGATGACACCGAATTCCAGGTAGCGCCAGAGGGCAATCAAGAGTTTGCGGGCCAGGGCCACAATACCAATCCGCCGGATGCGGCTGTTGCCGTGGCCAAAGCGTTTTTGATACCAGATGCTCAAAGCGCTATCCGGTTGGTGACGCACCCAGGCCCAGGCGATCTCAATGGCCATGGCTCGGACTGGACGATTGCCAGCCTTACTAATGCCTTGTTCTCGACTACCGTCACCGCTCTGATAAGGGGTGGGCGCCAAGCCTGCTAGTGCACCTACTTCACGCCGATTGCGGAAATTGCGCCAGGCGAAGAATTCCATCACATACACCCAGGCTGAATTGATGCCAATGCCTTTCAGGCGGAGTAGATGACGAACCTGCTCTAGGGCGGGTGTGTCACCGTTGCGGATGGCCTCTCGCCGGAGCTGGTCGATTTGCCGGATCTGCGTTTGCACTAATTGATAGCGCTGGTACTCCCGTTCCAAGACGATTCCGCAACCCGGCACCTAATCTGCTGCCATCCCACAAACGCACGGCTTCCAGTTGGGTCAGGAAATCGGTTTTGATGCCCATTTTGATACCCTGGCTAGCCAGCAAACCTTTGATGCGGTTGATGTGATGGGTGCGTTCTCCCTTCAGGGCCATCAGGTCAGCGGCGCGCTTTTTGCCGTTTCAAGTCTTCCCAAACAAGTTGTGGAGCGCACAACGCCGAGCACGTGAACACACCGTTAGGGGGCTTAAAAATTCAGGGTTTATAATAGGTTGATGTCAAAAAATATATTCGATTTATACAAGCAGCATTTTGTCGATAAACAATTTGAACGGTTAGAACTTTTCCAACTTCTACGCGAAAAATATGGGGTTGTTTCAACGATTTATCCGGGTAGTTTTGTTCATGTAACGCCATCATTTGTGTTTCCGGTCACAGCGTATGTTGAAATGGATAAACGGGCTAAGAAATTTTTTGATAATCCGGGTTTGCTTGACTTCGTACAGGAGCGAAAAACCTATCCTGAAGGGCCAGTAATTAAGTTCTTTGCGCAAGATTATCAAATGAGTATTCATGGTGAAGAACAAAAATATGATTTGCTAATTTCGCAATATGCAGGTTTTGTCTCCAAGCACTGTAAACAATATCTCAAAATCGGAGGTATTTTGCTGGTAAATAATAGTCATGGTGATGCTGGTATGGCATCCATCGCTGCTGATTTTGAGTTTATTGGGGTAGTTTTGAAACGTGGCGATAAATATCGAATCAGTGAGAAGAATCTATCGGAATATTTTATTCCGAAGAAAGCGGTAGAAATTACACCAGAATATCTTGAAGAAATTCAAAAAGGAATTGGCTATACCAAAACAGCGAGTTCATATTTATTTCGTAAGGTGAGATAATTGGAGCATTCAGTTGCAAAAAGTGTGCGCCGCCTTGGCATCGAGTGGGTGCTGAAAACTGGAACATTTTCCACGCCAAAGCAGCTTCGGGTCGGCATAAGTATCGAAAAATGAAAGCGCCGGTCAAATCAATTTTGCGTTTTTGGTTGCGTGTGAAAATGAGCGTCTGAAACGCAAAATTATTTCACCTGCATTAGGGTATAAGAAAAAGAGAAAGGGAAAAATGGGGAAGGGGAAACGGTTCGAATACGAAGTAGCAGATATTCTGCGGGAATATCTGGGCGACTATCGTAAAAAGTACAAATTATCAGCAGAGCAACTCGGAGCGGTTAAGGCCATCTTGAAATGCCGGACACCAGCGCTAGTGGATATTTGAAGGTCTGCGACAAGTGTGGCAAGTGGGAATTTGGGTTTCGAGCCTGTAAGAACCGGCACTGCCCGAAATGTGGTAATTTCGAGAAAGCACAGTGGATCGAAAAGCAAAAGGTGTGGCTGCTGCCGATCACCTATTTTTATGTGGTCTTCACCATCGATCATGTCTTCAATCCGTTGGTCTGGCGCAATCAAAAGGAATTATATGAAGCCTTGATCCAGGTAGCTGCGCAGTTGTTGAAGAAATATGGTCGCGAGCAGCTGGGCGGGGAAATCGGGATGACGATGGTGCTACACACCTGGGGGCAGAAGATGCAGCAGCACCTGCATGGGCATTTCATCGTCACAGGGGGAGCGTTGGTAGAAACCAAAGATGGCTATCGCTGGAGAGCGGCCAAGAACAACTTCCTGTTTGATTCGCAGGAATTCTCGAAAGATTATCGAGCGGCATTTTGCAGCAAAGTGAGAAAACTGTGGCAGGGCGGGGAACTGGATACGGATGCTGGAAAACTGGATGTGGAGCAGATGTTGGAAAAAGCGCTCAGCCAGCGTTGGAATGTGTACTTCCAGCCGCCGATGAGTGGGCAGGAGAAACTGCTGGATTACCTGGGACGCTACGTCTATCGCATCGCCATCTCCAAACACCGCATTGTGAAAGTGGCGGATGGGAAAGTCAGTTTCCAGTATTTCGACAATCAGGATCGAAGCAAACTGAAAACCCTGACGGTACCAGCAGTCGACTTTATCGGGATGTTTTTGATGCATGTTTTGCCGCGGCGTTTCGTACGCTTCCGGAATTTTGGGCTGCATCATACCAGTTGCCGGGAAAAACTACAGCAAGTGCGCCAGTTGCTGGGATTGCCGAAGGCACTGCCGGTTATCCTGAAACTCAAGCTGTTAGATTGGCTGATGATCATCCTGGATACCGAACAAGACCCGCGCTTGTGTCCTTATTGTGGAGCAGGGCTGATGCTGGTGATCCACGAGTTCGGGCCGGTTGCGGCCTGGCGTGTTAAACTCTTGTCGATAATGGCGGTGTTTACGAGATGGAAGCCGGGGTTCGCTACTTGAGAGCAGTTGAGCAGGAGCGGCCCGCTGCCGGGAAGAGAGGAGTGCGTCTGGCGAGTGAAAAGTTGAACTTTGGGCCCTTTTTGATGGGGTCTTTGGGGCTTTTTGGGGAGGAGCAGGTTATTGGCTGCCTCTTTTTCTGATGCCGTTTGGTAATTTTGGGGCTATAATTCGAAACGGAAACCCTATATAGGTTTCGTTGGAAGGGTAGCAGATCGTACGCCCAACCCCGCGTGTAGGTTGTAGTCTTTCATAATCTCAGGCCCCCTGTGGCCTAACAAAAAGTCGTACCCCCTGAAACTTGACAACAGATCACAAAAAATGGTATGCCTTCTATAGGAAGAAGAAAAAGGAAGGGAACCATGCCAGCAACCCAAGCGACAAGCATCGCACAGCGTCGAGAAATGCTGCGATTAGTAGAAGTAGGGGAGCCCTATGCAAGCATAGCAGAACAAGTCGGGGTGTCATTTTGGACAGCCCGCAAGTGGATCCGGATTGGCAAAAAATATAGGGTGGAGCATCTCGCGAGCGTGTATGGGAGGCCCAGAGCGGGGGCCCTGGCGGGCTATGATCAGAGGCTCAAGTACCAGGTACTGAGGCTGAAGCAGAAGCACTCTGGCTGGGGGCAGAGTATGTCTGGAAGAAACTGCAGGAAGATTAACAACTGAAAGGCAAAAAGCTGCCGAGTGCCATGACCATCTTGCGCTACTGGTGGAGCTTTGGGGAGCGCTTGTTCCGGAAGCGAGATCCCTCGAAGTCAGAGATCAAGCCCTCGAAAATCCCCCTGGAGTTTGGCAGATGGATGCCAAAGAGTTGATATACATACTGGGTGTCGGGTTGGTGAGTTTTAACCAGGCACGGGATGAGTATGGGCGTGTGACGGTGATGCATCGCGTACACGCGGAACCGGAGAGAGCCAGGCAACTGGCCCGACTAACAAGCGCATCCGCATTTCGAGATTGTCGGATCGCATTTACAGAGTGGGGCATGCCGGGAGCGATCCAGACAGACCGGGATACGATCTATGTAGATAGCGGAAAAAGTCCGTTTCCAAATCGGATCGTATTATGGTGGGTGGGGTTGGGGATCGAGCAGCGCTTGATCCCGCGCAGAACGCCGAAGCGCAATGGGACCGTGGAGAGAAGTCATCGGACCCTCCAGGAACGGACGCTAGAAAACCAGGAGTTTGCGAGTGCCGCAGAGCTGCAAAAACGAGTGGATGCAGATTGGTATGAACTGAACCACGAATGTCCATCCCGGGCTAAGGGTTGTCATGGCCAACCGCCGTTGGTAGCACATCCGGAATTGCTGACGATCAAACGACCGTATCGACCGGAAGGGGAGTTGGCGCGATTTGATCTCAAACGCGTGGAGGCCTACTTGGCTGAATTCACCTGGACGCGAAGCTGCACATCAGCGGGACAGATTCGCATGAGAAAGGAGCGCTACAGTCTGGAGCTGCTTGGGCCCACCAAGCGGTGTCCGCCACCTATGATCCAGTACATCGCCAATATGTGTTCACCCAGATCCGTGCGAATACCCGCAAAGGCCAAGCACAGCCGCAGTTGGATCCCGTTCGTCGAGCGGCCCAGAACCTATCGGTTGAAGATATCACCGGAATTTCAAGAGAGATGCAGGAGTTACCGACACGCCAATTGATGCTGCCATTGGCAATATCTTATCCCCCAGCTGAAATTGTTCATCAAGGGGCCTGACTTTTTGATATGATTAAAGGGGTACGAGATTATGAAAGATAACACAAGCGGATGTGACTACAGAACAAAACGATTAGCGCAGCTTGCTTTAGATCTTCTGAGCAGGTAGATGTTCCCTCGCTTGCCCCGTCACGCCGCTTATCTAATCGTTGTGCGGCAAAAATAAGTAAGGATGAAGATGTTGCAGAAATGGTCTTCTTGGATCGGCATTCTGGTTATTCTGGGTAGCGAATTTTTGATTCGAAATGTGTTTCTTCCTACGAATGCAAATGAAACCCAGGTGAGATATGCGATGCTCTTAGAATGGGTGATTCTTGTCCTGCTACTTGCACTCTGGATACCCAAAGTTGAGCAGAAATCACTAGAAAGCATCGGTTTCGGAAAATTCAAATGGCGTCACTTATGGCTGGGGCTTTTAGTATTCGTACTTGCGACAGCCGCACTCATCATCAGTGGTCTAGTATTAGAAGCGATGGGCCTTGCGCCCATCAGGTCACTTCAACCAGTCCTCCAAAATTTCAGTTTCTTCACGCTGTTGGGATTATTCCTCACTGGAACCATCCTCGAGGAGATCTTTTACAGAGGCTATCTCATCGAAAGATTGAGTGCTTTGTGGGGTCGTCGCCGGCTGGCAGGGTTGGTTTCGTGGATCGCTTTCACCTTGGTACATCTCAAGTTTTTTGGCGTAGGGCCGACCATAGACGTAAGTATATTGTCAGCAGCGCTGGTCTTACTCTATCTTAAGGAAAGCAGTCTTTGGCCATGTATGGTGGCTCATGGCATCAACAATCTGCTGAGCTATTTGGTTTTTCCTTTGCTGATACCATGACGAAGAGCAAGTGTTTTATCTGAAAGCTCAATGCCGCACACCGCGCGTGAACCTGACCTGCTGCACAGTGGAGGACGGCGCGCTCAAAGCAAACTTTGGCTCTGATTGAGCAGCACCCGGAGCCAAAACGCAGGCAGGTTACGCCCACGTTGGGCACTTTTGAAATGCAAGGATGATAAATTTGAGAACGAGGTTCTTAGTTCTTGCTTATTGGCTTGATCTGTGTGATAGGTAATGGATCTTGTACTGAGAAGCAATCCCTTTCGGAATTGCCATATTCAAAAGAATTACAAGAGGCCATTGATCAAGTATGGTTGGCCTATCCTGATTATGATCTGGGAGTTTCAGCCGCGATCATCGTGCCCGGTTATAACACCTGGACAGGAGTGAGTGGATATTCGCAACCAAACGTCCCGATTACAAAGCTTATGCTGTTTGATATTGGTAGCATTGCAAAGAACTTTGAGGCGGCTCTGGTGCTTGAATTGGTCAGAAGAAGACCTCCTATCTTTAGATGATCCTATAGCAAAATATTTGTCAAGTTATCCGAACATTGACGGGAATATTTCGATTCGTCAACTTCTCAATCACACAAGTGGGGTGTTCAATGTGTTCGAACATCCTGATTTCCCTTGGGTGGGACCAAATGTGGATTATGCGAAGGCCTGGACAGAAGATGAAGTGATGCGCAATTTTGTTCTCGATCCTTATGGGCCACCCGGCTATGCTCAGCATTACTCTAGTACGAACTACTTGCTGATAACCCAACATAATTGAAACAGTTACCGGAAGAACCGTGTCTGATGAGATTAGGCGTTCACTTTCTCGACCCCCTGAAACTTAACCATACTTTTGTTAGTATGGGCGACCACCGCCAGTCGAGTATTCAGTCGCGCATCCGTGGGTCGATATTGATTTGGATGGCCAGTTGGATGATCTGGCAGACATTTCTCTCATCTGGAAAGCAACGTCAACTCATCCAGTTATGTTCTCTACCGCTCAAGATCTCGTATCGTGGATGAATGCCCTTTATCATGAAGAAGATGTGATAAGTACCCACGCGTTGGCAGAAATGCTCACCTATCCAGAGACCAAGTTACACGATCCGGATGGCGGCAAGTATGGGGTAGGTGTCATTGATTTCACAGATAGATTGGGGACGCATGCGATTGGACATGGCGGGTCATCGCTGGGATATTCAGCCGCGGCATTATACTTACCTGAATATGGTATATCAGTGGTATGGCTCATCAACACTGGCGAAAGTCCAGCGGAGTTAGCCGGGCAAATGATGGGCCATTTTTGGTCTTCAATCTCAGGTGTGCTTGTTCAGCATCAGTGATGATTTCAGATAAGTTTTCAGGTGCCCACCGATTAATAGAAGTGTCAAGGGATGAAAGGGAAAATCAAACAAACGGCTAAATGACGATCAAAAAAGCACCTGGAAATGGCGTGTGCGCCTGGCCAGGCGCTTTTTTTCATTCCGAGAAAGCTTGAACAAATGTCGATTTTGAAAGGGTGAGAATCTGAAACCGACCCCATCTGGCATGAGCGGCTTGGGGCTGGAACCTCTGAAAAAAAGCCGTGCTCAGGCCGGGAAACTGAGTTCCGGGTAGAGCGCTTGAACTTCGTCCACACTAGCCAAGCGGTGGGGATGCTGGGGGTCAAGCGCGATACATTTCAATTTGTGCCCGATGCCTAAGCGCATCAAGTAATAACGGGCAAACTGGGGCCGGGTCATTTTGCGGCGTTGGTCTTCATCCAACTGCTAGAACCAATCCAGGTACTTGAAAGCAATGCGTTTGTGAGAATAGTGCCGATAGGGCTGGGGATGGGTCAATAGCTGCCAAACCACAATCAGGAGTTGATGGGCAATGACGGTGATGGCACCCCCCAGAGAAACGGCGGGGGTGCCATCGTTGGCATGCTTACGCCGTTTGAGTTCCTAGAAACGACGTTTCCAGTCTCCGAGTCCGCCCGGACTGCCCGCCACAGCGTCCCAATCTTCTGGGGAGGCTACTTCCACCATCGCCCAGCGCAATTCTTTGCGGCCTTCTTTAGTGATTGGCTTGGGGCGTTTCTTGGTGCCACTTTGCTCAACGCCTGGTGCCAGACCGGTATAACTGACCAGAGGTTTGGGGGTTTCAAAGCGCGCGATATCGCCAATGGCAGCCAACACCGTCATGGTTGTGATGATGCCAAACCCAGGAACTTGTTGTAAGCACATGGCCATAGTAGACCAGAGGGATTGATGACTCAACGTGCCCAGTTTTTGCGGTGGACACGCCCGCGATCATCTCGCCAGAAGTATGGCAGAGAGCCCAGGATCAACGCATGCACAACCAACGTTTTTCCCCACGCAACAACCATACAGCAGTCTATCTGCTGCGCGGCCTTATGGTTTGTGGTGTTTGTGGTGGATTGATGATCGGCAAGTCTCGGCATAAGGACCCCTACACCTATAACCGCGGTGAGCGCGGTGGCAAACATCGCTTACCGAATGTCCCCCAGCATACCTGCACCGTCAATACTCAAGCTGCCGACGACGCCGTTTGGCAGGCGGTCGCCAAATTGCTTCAGGAGCCCGAACGCTTGGCCCAAGCTTGGGCGGATCTGAATACCACCGAACCCCCCAACCAACGCGCAATCAAACGGCTTGAGCACCGCAGCCGACAATTAGAACGTCAGTGGCCGCGCCTCCTGGATGCTTTCCAGGATGGCTTGCTGGAGAAAGAGGAGCTGGCCCAACGCAAGCAAGCTCTGGATCAAGAGCTTGCTCAACTGCAATCCTGGCTGGCCCAAGCCCAGGAAGTCCAACAGCAAAATCAAAACCGGTTACAAACCGTGCAAGACTTTGCCGATTTCAGTCAACGCCTGCTTAGTACACTAGAGAACCCTACCGAGGAGGTCAAAAGAGAGGTCATCCGTTTATTGGTGGACCACATTGTCGTTGAAGAAGAGGCCATTGTCATCCACCATATCGTGCCAATCACTGAGAATGAGCGATTGAGTCTTAAGCATATTTATATTCGAAGACTCAATCGCTCATAACACCTCTCTGACCTTTACCAAGCGAATAAGCATACCGAAGCGCAAAACCGGGCCGCAGAAGAAATAGATGAATGGCTAATAGTTGCCTCCTGAGCATAAGATAGAGCCAGAAGCAGGACAGGAGGCAGAGATGGCGAGACGGACAAAGAAAGTAAGAGAAATGCGGCTGGTTGGGCCGACGCATCGAGAAGCGGAAGATCGCATTCGGCAAGCCTATCGTCGGTTGTGGCAAGCGAGTTGGCCGGCGGAAGAGAACAGAGCGAGGTGTGAAGATGGAAAAAAAAGTGGCCTGGTACGCCCGGGTATCGACGGAGCGCCAAGCACAGGCGGGGACGATTGAGAGCCAGGTAGCTGAGCTAGAAAGCTATGCCCGAGAGCAAGGATCTGAGGTCAATGATGAGCTGATCTTCCTCGATCAGGCGGTCAGTGGGGCTTGTTTAGCCAGACCGGCTTTGGATCGATTGCGAGATCTGGCCTACGAGGGTGGGATCGACATGCTGCTGTGTCTCTGCCCAGATCGTTTAGCCCGGCAGTATGTGCATCCATGTTTGCTGCTAGATGAGTTCCAGCGTGGGGGGGGGTCAGGGTGCAATTCATCCAGCAACCCGAACTGGAAGATACGCCCCAAAATCAGTTGCTGTTAGGAGTACAGGGACTATTTGCCGAATACGAGCGCGCCGTCATGCGGGAGCGGATGCGGCGGGGTCGGCTGCATCGCCTGCGCCAAGGGGCGCGTTGTTTCCACTCGGCGCCCTTTGGCGATCGCGACATCCCGGTGAGCGCATCGAATGGAGGCCGTTGGGAGATTGACACCCAGGAAGCTGCGGTGGTGCAACAGATCTTTGCCTGGTACACCGAAGAAGGCTGGTCTTTGAAAAAGATTGCTGCCACGCTCAATGAAACGGGTGTGCCTGTGCGCCGTCAGGGTGGCCGCTGGGGTGCGGGACGCATCAGTGTCATCCTGGATCAGCCGGCCGATGCTGGAAAAGCGTACTATAATCGCTATCGTACCCGTCCGGAAAGTGTGGGCCGACGCAGAAAACAAGGCCGGGGACGCCTGGTGGCCCCCGACAAAGTCCTGCGTCCCCGCGCAGAGTGGATTACGGTGGACACCCCGGCGATCCCAAACGGCGCCAAAACGGGTTTCGATACGGCTTTACAGCCTACTCAACCAGCGTTCTGGCTGGCTGATTTTAAAAGTGTCGGGTGTGTAGACTTGAGATAACAAACAAAAATCAAAATCAATTGATCCTTATGGTTTCCTTAAAATCAAACAGCCCCAACGTATTAGAATACATTGGGGCTGTTTAATGATCCTTCGCTAATCTATTCTATTTTAGAATAATTGGCAAGTAGATATCGTAACTTTCTGTACTGAAACTCCATATGTAATCTGCTTCTAGTGGATTACCGGATGTGTCGTTCACATCTGTAGTTAGCGTGATCGTGTAGGTCATCATCCGAGCCAGGGGTTCATTTAATACAAGCTGAATAGCGTTGAAGTAATTATTGTAGTTAACTTCGATATCCACTATATGACCCGTGTTATCTACTAACGAGACTGTATCCGTAGTTACCGTAGAATTTTCGATTGGTTCAGATGTATATGCCAGGAGAGTTGGGGCGTACACATCACCGAATAGAACATCATCGTAAACAAGTACATCATTGGCGCCATTTGAAGGATATGTTGAAAGGATGACCGGCGGGATGGTCTCATCTCCCGTGTTGACAATGATAGAAACTACAGCCGGATAGCTTGTGTTCATCCCATCACTCACTACAAAGGAAAACCAATCCCCTCCCTCAAAATTATCCGTTGGGGTGTAAACTAGGTTTGGGGCTATTCCACCGAGCTCTCCTCCCCCTGGTTCTTGGATCACACTGAATTGGAGCGGATTTGTTAGTGGCGAGTCGCCTGTCAACGTGATTGCAGCCGTTACACCCTCATCTGTTTCCACAGTTTGGTTGTAGCCGACTATATCCCCAACAATCGTGACTACATCATTGGTTGGAGTTACTTCGGGAACGCTGGGGAAATAAATCACCGCATTCGCAATGAATACCGTACCACTGGCGGTATCTGTCGGCAACTGAACCCGGAAGTGAACTTCACCGCCAGCCCCTGGGCCAACTATACCGATATTCCATATAAGCGTTCTACTTGCTTCCAGGTATACGCCACTATCATGAACCAACAAGGTGTCTCCATCCAGACCTTCTGGCAGTTGGCTGGTCACGTAAACTCCATGAGCATTGCCTGCACCAATATTTTCATATTCGATAGTATAGGTGAACACCTGCCCTGGTAGAACCGCAGACGGTCCATACATGGCATTGGGATCATGTGCGTTCTGAATCTCAGGTGTATCCTCATCACAATTGAACTCGCAATCGGGATTGCAAACACCATTTCTGCAATATTCGCCTGGATCACAAAAATCAAAGCCCTCGGGATCTTGCCCCCAAAGACAATCTTTACACTCCCACCATCGAGTCATCAGCCTGCCAGATGGCATTCGGACACACTCCCCCCATTCGCTACCATTAATGCACTCCCATGTCTCCCAATTTTCGGGGAGGTTTCCACAGGAACGCTTGCAGCCTTCGGCGGCATCAGGGTCAGGAGAATCCTTCAGGTCTCGCACGCATTTTCCGCAGTCTCCCCGGCCAGCGTAACAATTACCGCAGGCAGGTGAGAATCCGCCGTACATCTCAAATGCATCATACATCATTATCAGGCAGTTACGCAGACAAGAACTCTTTTCCAAAGTATCCACAATCATCCTCGGTGGTGCATTGAATACCAAGAGAAACTGCCACCGCTCCCGTAGGCGTTCCCCAAAAGTTTATTTCCTTTGTTTCGGGATTAAGCTGGTAGCCCCCATCCAAGTTGTATGCTTCCAACAAGGATTTTGATATTTTTATCACCATTGTACCGTCATCATCGCTGTAAATATGTGCCACCACATCAGGTTGATTTATGTCCAGTAAAACCAACTTAAGAGTGGTCTCACCAGTAATATCGAGTACAGTATGTGCTCCTCCATAGTATACGAAACCCTCCCCCAGTAATTGTTGGTAAAGTGCATTTAGTTCAGCGTCCCCTGCCAATATATCTTGGAATTCTTGATCTGTCAGATCCGTAACGACCCTGGTGGTGAGATCATCGTAGGCATCCAGGATTTCTTCCAAATCTACCCATTGATTATCCATATTCTCGGCCGCTACATTGGCACTAAAGTGGGTGACCAAATGGAGCGACAGCCCCCAGTCATAGCGTACCTGCACTACGAGATTCTGACTTTCACCAACGGGCACATCACCAACTTTCCACAAGACCTGGTGTTCCATTGGCCAATATTGTCCGCCAGGAGAACTGCTTACATAAACAGCCTCGTCTGGTAAATCGGCAACAATGACGGCATTGATCCATGTTTCGGTTAGGATATTTTGGTAGGTTATTCCGAAATTGACGGTATCCCCAGGGCTAATGAAACTGGGGACGAAAGTAAATATAATTGATGGTTCTGGGGTAGATAGATCTGGAGGGCTTGTGAGCCAGTCGTCGTAGAGTACACGGTCGGTAATTTCTTCCCCAGTGCCTCCTGGGTTAGTGGCGTGGGTTGGGCCGCTGGCATCTCCCCACCAATTGGATGTAGCGATAATTTGCCCGGATGTCCCACTTTGATTTGCGCCATATCCCTGGTTATTGTAAATCCCATTTCCTCCTGCCGGATCACCACTGAGAATCACAGTGGCTGTGCCTGTATTTTCTACACCATCACCTACATTGTTTGTTATGAGTGAGCCGGTTACTTTTACAAAGGCTTCATCTCCCTCAACCAAGATGCCAGGTGCATTATTGGCTTGAATCAAGCTGTCGTCGATCAATACATGGCTTTCCCCAGTTATGTAGACGCCACTGTCGTAACTGCCATTGTCGCAATTGTTTTCTATCGTTGATGATATGACGGAAATCAAACCGTTGTTGATATATAGACCATGGTCACCCGTAGTGGAACCGAATTCTGACTCAATTGAAACGTGTTCCAACCGTACTTCACCCGTTTGCACGTTATAAACCGTTATATTGCTGCCATCATGATAACCAGGTAAGGGGGCAATGATACTGTTATTTAAACCACCATATCGAACTGTCGCGTTTTGCAGGCTCCCGGTTCCAGCACCTAAGCTCCCGTCAAAGACCAAACCAGCCCACTGTCGCGGCGCGCTGTCTGTTTCAGATGTGAAAGTTATCGGTTCTTTTGGTGTACCTATCGCATCCAAATGCCCTTGGATGAGGAGTTCGGAGGTGCCGCCACCCATAAGCGTTGCTCCAGGTTCCAAAGTTAAAGTGACCGTTGGCGGTACTCTGAGATCATCTTCCAGTAAATAGCCATCCAGCCCATTTTGTGGGGGCAAGCTGGTGTCATGTTTCATCATTGTATCCGGTTGGAGGACGATTCGATTGGCGTTATTGGCGGTGAATGTATTGTTGATCATTGTCACCACACTGTCGCCGCCAGCGATATAGATCGGAGTGTCTGGAAAGATGTAATAACTGCCATTGCCAATGCCTGTGAACAGCGAATTCTGGACAACGAGGTTGCTGTTTTCAAGATAAATACCCATATCTTGATCGCTGGTGGCGATATCTCGGATCACTACATTTTCCAGGCGCAATTCTCCGGTTAGTACATCACGAACTGAAATTCCACTGCGTGCCCAAGGTCCCAGACCAGAGTCGGTGACATGATCACGTTGTCCAGCATAACGCACAGTTGTATGACGAAGATGCCCTGTTCCCCCAACGAAAACCAGGCCAGCCCATTGCCCAGGGCCACTGTCAGCAACGGATGTAAAAGTAATTGGATTTGTGGGTGTACCCAGGGCATTCAGGTGACCCTGGATTATTATATTTTGGTGTAATGCTGTGTTACTCATGACGGTTACTTTTGGTTCCACAGTCAAGGTAACCGTAGGTGGTATGCTAAAGTTGGCTGGTAGTTCATAACCCTCGAGGCCGGGCTGGGTAGTAAGGGTTGTATCATGGCCCATCATGGCCCCAGTATCCAGCAAGATCCGTTCGTTGGTGTTATTCGTGAAAGTCACGTTACTCATCTCAAGAACGGTATCAGCCCCCATCAAACGGATGGGAACATTATCGTTTATCGATGACGCGCTACCAAGAACCGTGAAGATTGTATTGCTGATTACTAAATAACTGTTGCTAACGAGAAGGCCATAATTATTATTGTTTACATCTGGAGTAGATAAATCACGCACGGTTACATTTTCTAACCGAAGATCACTATTCCGAGTGGTGATATTGCTTCTATGGTAGGGATTACCAAAAATACTATCAGCAATACTATTTCGATCACCGCCATAACGCACGGTTGCATACTGCAAATGCCCACTGCCTCCATCGAAGGCCAGCCCCGACCATTGCTCAGGGCCACTGTCAATTGACGATGTTAAGGTGATCGGCTGGCTGGCTGTACCCAGGGCTTCGAGACGACCTGCCACCAGCAGTTCAACGTAACGTGCGCCCTGTAAGGTTGTGCCTGCCTCAATAGTGAGGGTCATACCCTCGGGTACAGTCACGTCGCCAGTGAGTAGATGGGGGCCATCGTCAGCACACCACTGCTGCGTGCCAGTGATTTCTCCACTGTGGGGGCCAGCTACACAGGCCGTAGGTACGGCTAGGGAGACGTCTGGCATACCACCCATTACCAACAAAAAGCCTGTAGTGAATAATAGACCCAAAAAGATGGGAAGTAATAGTGTTCGGATTCTGGTTTTCATTGATAAATACTCCTGTTTATATGAAGTAATTAAACTAGCCGGCCCCATATATTTGTACCATATTATAAGATGGACTGACTTGCTAATTCAGGGAAGTCGTCGCCAGTAGAGCAGTGGATGCTGGCGATTGGTAAACGAGTGAACAAGGAGGTCTAAAGGTGTTGTAATTTCTGCGCCAGATCTCGATCAATACTTGCACCTCCTGCAGGGTATAGAAAATCCCACCGGATAACAAGTCATCTCTATTTTTCCATTCACTACCGGACACATTTAAGAAATGACGGTTGACAAATGGGTTAGACTCAGTTTTTTCCACCACGAAAGAACAGAGGAAACCCAATGAGTGACAACCGTCGAGTACATCGTACCATTAGAAAAGCAATGAAACAACTGTTTCCAGGAGAACCACGCGGCAATTTCGCCCGCATCTGAATACCTTGGCAGCGTTGGTGACAGGTATCGTGCAGGGAAAAAGTAGTCAACTGCCAACGATAGCCAGGCATGCGCCGGAGAATGCCAAAGCAGAGAGCCGGGTGAAAAAGTATAGCCGCCTGCTGAAAAATGAGTGTTTTGGGTATGAAGCCTACTACTTGCCATTTGCGCAGGAGATACTGGCGAAATTGGCAAGCATTCGTCCGTTGGTGTTTATGATTGATGGCAGTGATGTTGGTCATAATTGCATAACACTGATGATCAGTCTGGTGTACCGGAAACGAGCCTTGCCGATCATTTGGCTGGTTGTGGAAGGAAGTAAAGGTCACTTTCCGGAAATACTACATCTGGAACTTCTGGAACTCTTACAACAGGTATTGCCGCAAGACTATCAGGCCATCTTCCTGGGGGACGGTGAATTCGATGGTCTCGAACTACAGGCCGCCTTACAGTCGCTCAATTGGGCCTATGTTTGCCGCACTGCCAAGAATGTCTTGTTGCATGAAGAAGAACTAACCTTTTCATTCAGCGATTTACTGCTACAACCCGGCGATTGTATTGGTATTCCGAATGTCTCTTTCACAGCACGGGCTTATGGCCCAGTTACGGTGATTGGTTGGTGGAAGAAAGGCCATAAAGAACCCATTTACCTGGTCACAAACTTTGACTTGGTCGATGAAGCCTGTTATTGGTACGCAAAACGCTTTCAAATCGAAACTTTCTTCTCTGATGAGAAAAGCCGGGGCTTCAATCTCCATAAAAGCCACTTATCTGATCCTGATCGTTTAGGAAAACTGATGCTTGCTGCCTGTCTGGCTTATTTGTGGATCATCTACCTGGGTGTTACTGCTCATCGAGATCATTGGGTTTCCATCATTCATCGCTCTGATCGTTGTGATTGGAGTTTGTTCCGCTTGGGACTGGCTCTTCTCGACCATTTTCTCAACGATAACTTGCCTATTCCTGTTTCTTTCAATCTCCTTCATGCAAAAAGTGTCCGGTAATGAATTTTTCCATTGAAAGATTCAATGTGGCCGTTTTTCCAAGGGCTGCGAGGTTCAATAAATATGGGTTTGACTGAAAGTTTGCTCAGCCAGAATCGATTACGCTTTGGAGTATTTTACTTCGCAAAAACTCCATTTCGATTTTGTCTCCCAGTATAAAAATGGACACTCAATGGTGTCCATTTTTAATACCCCTAAGGTGACCATAGTTGAACGATCTCAGTTGGAGATTGAGCAATTTCTGGAGATGTTGCGGTTCGAAACTCGCCGCAAATTAGAAGAATTGCCCGATATTCTGATGTGAGGTCGTCATGAACGATTCGGGACCACCATTCCCTTTAGTATTCAATAACTGTATATCTGTCAACATTGCTGCATTCCACAGCGGCTACAACGTGCAATACCTGCGTCGCTTACTCAGAGATGGTAAGTTAACCGGTATGAAGCTGGGTCAAACCTGGCTGATTAATAGGAGTGGTTTTGAAGATTATCTTGAGAAAGTAAATCACACCAAAGACATGCGTTTTGGGCCAAAATAATTATTTACACACGCTTCTTCCAAGCATGCCGGACAGCTTTAACGATCATTTCTGTCAGCCAGCCGTAGGTCATTTGTTTCATATCTAATTGCTTCAAGGGATTCCCCCGAACTGCGCGATAAGGACTGGATCGGTTATCGCAAAGTTATACAGAGTATTCATCAATCGAGACGCTAAACAATTACCAAAGCGTTGGTGGGTGGACATGGTGCCAGGTTCGATATGACTCAATACCCGCGAGCCAAAAACCAGATCAGCCTGATCTTCCAGGAGGGGTTGCTAAACCAGAGGCAGTTCTGCTGGTAAAAACTACCATCACCATTGATGAAAGCCACAAGATCTGCCCCTTTTTGTCTCGCTATCATAATTAGATGGCAGGCATTCTCTGTGGAAACCTCCCTGTCGAAGTAAACAGGTGCTGCCTGAACAGCAGCCAGTGTGAAATCAGTTAACTTGTTATTATTGACCTTCATTATCAGGCTTGAATCGGTTTAGAAATTCGCTATCAAGCCCTCAACCAAAAAACCACCCACGCCTTATTGTGAGTGGCTTTCGTCGTCACTGTCTCGTTGTTACCACGCTGCTTCCTGCGTGTGCTGTACTTGCCTATGATTATACCTACAAACAGATTAACATGTGAGTCGATACCGCTGAGTATTCATCTCATTCCTTCAAGTGGTTTCGTATTGTCAACAAAGGTTGTGAGGGTATCCTCTAAATTCAACCGTTTGCCCCGTTCCCAAGCGGCTTCGAAGACCGGATGTGTCAGCCCATTTTCCAGGATGGATCGCAGCCTAACGACAAGAGGGAATTCCAGCAACCAGCCCGTGGAGCTGGCCGGATGTTGAAATGCCAGGGCGAGTATTTCCGTGGCTCTCTCGTTTTGTCCATCAATACTTTTCAGGAAAGCAGCGGCAGGTAGACATTGCGTCTGCCAGCCAAGAGCATTGATTAAATCTTGCCAACTCGATTGCCTTGAGCAAATACGATCGGGCATTTGAATAATTTCCCAAGCCACAGCTTGCATATACCATTCCAAGGAGACCTCCAAATGCCCAATACGACACAAACCCTGCCAGTTCCTTGCAGAGTTCAGTTGCCAAAGCATACTGCTCTTCCAGGTTACAAAGCATTCCGAGCATCCCTTGCGCTTTGTGCATCGACAAAGCCAGATTATATTTCTTGGTCTGCATCAATCCCTCTGTGATCAAAGCCCTTGCGCGATCGAAATCCCCTTTCAGGAATGCCAGCCAACCAATGTGGGTTGTATTTTCAGAGCCCCAATGCTTGACATCCATTTCATTAAAAATAACGCTGGCATCTTGGTATTTACTCTCGGCCTCTGAATATAGCCCTGAAATTTCCGCGCCTAACGCAATTTCACCCAGAGCAAAAGCGATTGACAACTGGTGACCGGTTTTTCTCGCTAATTCGAGCGCTTGTTGGGCATTATTTTCTCTTTCTTCTATCTGTCCACGGCTAAGATACACAAAGGACATCAGAAATAAGATATCCATTTCGAAAGATGAGTCATTCAATTGGCGATAGATAGCTAGGCTGTCTTCAAGATAATTCAAACTGACATCTAAATCAAGATTCGATTGTAACCAACCGAGATTTAGAAGTACAAAAGCCAACTCAGCCCGATCCCCATCTGCTTTTGCCGCTGCTAAAATCCTTTCAGCTTCGTCTAGCTTTTCTTTAAGATCACCAGACCAGACATCCTGGTCGAGGTAAATTCGTGAGATTGCTATTCGTCTCCAGGCTTTATTGTTTTCTTTATCTGGATCCGATGCGAAACATGTTTCCGCCATCCAAATTAGGTCCAACCCTTCAAGATGGCGCCCACGACTCGAACTGAACATACACAACCCATTCAATGACCTGACAATTGTCGTTAGGTTTCCCTGGCTCAAGGCCCATTCCCAAGCAGCCCGTATATTGGCAAAGTCAGCATCGATTTTTTCAAGTACGTCCTTGTGTCTCCTGCCTTGAAGTTCTGCTTCTCCCTGACGTAAAAATTCAGTGAAATATATGCTATGAGCAGTTCGGGTGTCATCAAAGCCACCGGCTTCTACCAAACGTTCATATGCATATTGACGCATAAGTTCATGGATCTGGTAGCGTTCTTGGTCTGGATTGACTTTAATTACGCTTTTACTAACCAAGCTGGCAAGAAATTGTAATGGGGTGTCCGGCCCATGCTGATCAGCTATCACCTTGGTTGCTGCTTCTCGTGTAAAACCACCTCGAAAAACCGACAGTTTTTCAACTAACACCTCTTCTGCTGATCCCAATCGGTCCCAGGTTGCATTAAGTACTGCTCGCATGCTGCGGTGACGGTCGGGAACATCCAAAAGTTCAGTTGATAGAAAGCTCAGGCCTCTTTTGATCTCCTTTGCAATCTCAGACATGGGAAGCAGTTCTACCCATCCAGCTGCCAGTTCCAACGCCAGTGGTATCCCGCCCAATAGTCGACAGATGGTCGTCATATCGGCCAAGTCATCGCTGGTCAGTTCGAATTCAGGCCGGATACGGTGTGCAGCTTGTATGAATATCATTACTGCTGAAAATTCAGTCGCTTCTTCGGGAGTTTCCCAATCACCATAATCAAGGGTTGAGATTGGGTAAATTTGTTCTTGGCGTAACTTTAAGCCGTTCCCTGGAAGTGGCTAATACTTGAATTCCTGGTCCCCTTTGGAGGATCTCAACGACCAACTCTATCCCAACCAACAGTTGTTCGAAATTATCCATGATGAACAGCATGCGTTTATCGCTCAGATAAGTGATTAACTGCTGCCTGGGTGTCTTTTCTGGTCCAGAACCTCCCTGGAACCTAATATTGAGTGCTTCTGCTATGGCAAGAACAATCTGGTTAACGCCAGATAAAGGTGTCAAATCCACAAAGAAGACTCCATCAGTAAAAGATTGAGATCGTTGGGTTTCCTGGACAGAAAGGGCTTGCATCCTTTCCACAACCCGCTCCCCAAATGCCACTGCTAAACGAGTTTTTCCGATACCTCCCGGACCAACTATGGTTATCAGACGTACATCTGGGTTGCTACTTAGTGCATCAAGGTCAGCTAAATCAACATCTCGCCCAACAAAGGGGGTGGGCTGTGCGGGTAGATTATGTGTTGGTGATGAAGTCCTTGCTAATTCCCCATTGTATTGTCTCGAGCTTACAGCAGATTTTGATACTTGTTTTTCAGAGAGATCATCAGGCACCTGTTCATTGTAAACAGGTTTGGATGTAAGCGGCATCATATAGATCGGTATTTCGCCTAACCCACCAAGGATAAAAGTCTCGCGCTCTTCCTCTGGAATCCGCAGACAGTCAGCCAACCTTTCAGCCATCGTTCGAGATGGGCGGCGTGCATCACTTTCAATCTTCTTGATCGTGATAGTTGCACACCCAACCTGGTTAGCTAGGGATGCCTGAGTCAAATCCAGCGCTTTTCGACGACGGCGAACCCAGTATCCAAATGAGAGAGTTTGCTCTGCAATCATTGTTCGACCACAATAACCATGAATCCCAGTGACTTGTTAACCCTGTCGAGTATATCTTCTGTATACCTTTGGGTTACCAAAAACTTCCCCTATTCAGCTTTAATCATAATAAGCAAATCTTATATGTTCATTATACACAAGAACATTGAGCGTTTTCGGATGGGCATGCTGTCTATAACGTTACTACAAGATGAATAAATTTAATCAAGAAAAGGAGTTTTAAATGTTCAAAAGAAACATTCTCTTATATGTCATCAGTTCCGCACTTCTGGTAGCAATAATTGCCATCATTGGCATCAGTTGGTTTTCCGGCTCCCCGGCAAATACCAGATCTGTAAACGCCATCTCGAATAAATCCGCTTCGGAGCTGGCTGAACTTAAAAGCACCTGCGGTCCCGCTTACATTTTTAACGCCAAACCTGTAGACTGCTCATCGAGCCCAACTTCCGAGCGTATTTGTGGTCCTGGTCAACCACCCTTTTATGGCGGTCCCGCTTACATTTTTAACGCCAAACCTGTAGACTGCTCATCGAGCCCAACTTCCGAGCGTATTTGTGGTCCTGGTCAACCACCCTTTTATGGCTGTCCCGCTTACATTTTTAACGCCAAACCTGTAGACCGCTCATCGAGCCCAACTTCGGAGCGTGTTTGTGGTCCTGGTCAACCACCCTTTTATGGCTGTCCTGCCTATATTTTTAACATCCATCCAGGGAGCAATTTAACAATGACAGACTCTGAAGGTGAATAAATTTTGATGTTGATGCAGCTTATTGTCTCAGGAACTTGAAACGAATCAGACTGCGAGGCTTGTTTTCATTACAAACATTGGTAGCCTATTTGGTGGATCTAGTACATATATATTGGTAAATCTTGATGACTTTCGATCCAATGTATTCGTCAGTATACAGGTTTAAATGAGACTAGCCCAGATCTTTAAATGATTCTAGTGATGGTGAATTTAGCTACAATATATCCCTTTACATGATTAGCTAGGGGATGCACAATTTGGAACGTTCTTTAGATCGTATGTTCCACTTCGAAATCGGTGCGTGGCAAAGCGACGCTATGGGGATTATTGCGACGCTAAAACTCCTTTTCTATCTTGTAAGCAGAAATAAGAATCGCACCTCTTTATTGGGTGCGATTTTTGTACCCCATCTGGGACACTTGTCGAACCATCTCAAGTAGAAATCGAGCAATTTTTAGCGATGTTGCGGTTCGAAAATCGCAGCAAACTAGAAGAATTGCCCGGTGTTCTAACGTGAGGTCGACATGAACGATCCGGGGTCAGAAATTCCCATTGTTTTCAATAATTGCATATCTGTAAAAAGTGCTGCTTTCCACAGCGGTTACAACGCGCAATACCTGCGTCGCTTGCTCAGCGATGGCAGATTGGTGGGTATGAAACTGGGACAAACCTGGCTGATTGAAAAGCGCACGTTTGAAACTTTCCTGGAGAATGCTCACCAAACCAACGATAAGCGCTTTGGACCCAAGCAGTTTTTTTGCCTGGCGAAGTTTACGAATGTAAAAACCCCATGTATGGGTTTGTAAAAAGCTGTTGTGGAAGGTGAGAGATACACTGTGTTTTGGTTATCTATTCTAGAAACGGCATCTTTCATTCTAATGGATCGCTTACCAAGCTTATCGCTATAATTTAGGTGTAGACAATGGCTATTTTCGTGACAAATGACCCACAAGCATAGAGATAGGTAACCAATAAGTCAAAAAGAACACGAGCAAAAAATATAGATCAGTACATTACAGTTCTAATAATGCATTAGTGATTTCAATGATTTTATCGGGATCGAAGGGTTTGGTGACATAGATATTTGCTCCAACATCCAGGCCTCTCTGCTTGTCGATTTCTTGTCCTTTTGCTGTCAGCATGACGATATATATATCCTCCAACCCTAATTCATTCTTAACTTTCTGGCATACATCAAACCCATTAATTATGGGCATCATCACATCCAGGAAGATCAGATCAGGCACCTCAGCTTTAATGATTTCCAATGCTTCAGATCCGTCATTGGCCACCAGTATTTCTATACCTTCATCTTCAAACTCCTCCAAGATTCTTCCCAGAAGCAGTCGAATATGAGGTTCGTCATCTGCAATCAGTATTTTTGATATCACCGCCCCTCCTTTTTTCGTTTTATTACAAAAAGCGTAAAATCGTCCGATTGGTGTGAGTCACCAATGAATTCGTTGGTGGCAACCAGGATCTTTTGCAGAACATCTTGCGCACTGGATTCCTTGTTTGCCATAATTGATGACTGCAACCGTTCCTCTCCAAAAAATTCTCCTTTGCTGTTTCTTGCTTCAGTAATGCCATCAGTGTAGAAAACTAATAAATCTCCCGGAGCAATCTGGATCTGACGCTCTTCGGGGTGGATTTTGGAGAATAAACCTAAAAGATAGCTGCGCGAGATTAGCTCCTGACAATCTCCTTTTACCGCCCGAAACCAAACCGGTGGATCATGACCACCATTTGCATAAACCATCTCACCATTTTGTGGATTAAGTTGGGCATAAAATACGGTCAGGAATAGATCAGACCGGCTGTCTTGAAGGATCAATCGATTTGTGCGTTCCAATACGTGTGCTGGTGTAACCCCAGTCATTGCCTGCATTCGAATAATGGTCCGGCAAAAAGCCATAAACAACGCTGCAGGGATGCCTTTCCCTGCCACATCGGCGATGACCAGGCCAAATTTTCCAGGTTGTTCTGGCAGCTGAAGGAAATCATATAGATCCCCTCCCACCTGATGGGCAGCCTGATACACTGCAGCAAACTCCCATCCTGAGGCGGTTGGAAGGGTCTCTGGTAAGAGGCTAAGTTGAATTTTACGGGTGATAGCTAATTCTTCTTCAAGCCGTTGTTTTTTTATTTCCTCTAGGTGCAAGCGCACCGTTTCCAGGGCAATCGAGGCCTGACTGGCTAAAGCCATCAGCAGTTTCCTCTCACCTGCCGTAAATATTTTTTGATACGACAGGCGCCCCAACACAATCGCCCCCAGGACACGTTCACCCACTAGAAGTGGCACACATAGGATGGCAGCGAACAACCCATTTGCATCTTCGTGATGCTGAGCTGAATAGGGGTTGATCGTAATGGCGGGTCGTCTAGATTCTATTACCTGATCAACGATCTGTTTTGCGAGCCGTTGTAATGCTTCTACTTGATCGGTCCTACCATTACTGGCCTTGACTTCTAAATTGCTGTTTTTTTCTATGCTGTCAGAAGAATTATTCGATGCAAGAAGCACCAATGCTGCTTCGACTTGGATACAACGATTGGCTTCTCTCAGAACGAGTTGTGGGATCTTTTGCGGATTCAGACAGGTGCCAATGGTCTCTCCAATCTGGTAAAGCAAATTGATCTCGCGGTAGCGATCCACGGTCTCATCTACAACATCGCGAGTTTCAATAGCTTTCGCCAGGAGCAGAGATAAGGTGTGATTTAAACAGGCAAGTACCTGATGTGCTTCCAGATTTGATACTGACTCGGCATCATGTTTAATGCGATGCGCGACAATAGCCCCTTTGATTTGTGCTTCAAAGACAAGCGGTTGAATAAGATTATCTTCCCACTCAATCATCTGCCCATCGTGAGCTTTTGCCAAAAGAACGTTTAGACTTTCAGGTGCGTAGTCAGGATTACCCCCCAGAATTTGCCCGTCTTCGCCAAAGATGGATAGATAATATCCAGGCAGCAGGACTTCAAACTCAACAAGTAATGATGTAGTGTCTCGGCGGTTGAGTAATCTACGGAGTGGCGCTTGTTTGCTTTCTGGCATGGAGCGCAATTCTAGCCGAAAGATGCTATCGCAGCGTCCAGATCGGTGTGAAATTCGAAGAAATCCTTCAGGCCCGTAATTTCTAACGAACGATCGATTTTGGGTTGCGGATTCAACAATTTTACATTCTTTTGTAATCCACTTTCCCGGTCCCGGTCCAAGGTGTGAAAGGCCTCCCAACCGTATTCTGGGTCTGGGGGATCATCACCGCGCATCAGCAGAGCAACGCTGTGCAGGGCAATTAAACCAGAACTAGACATGAATGGTATCTTAGACATATCGATAAGCAAGTATTGAGTCCCTTCTGATAATGCCTGTTTGGCAGTGTTGATCACCTTTTGGTAATTGGAAGCATCCAGGTCTCCTTCAATACTCAAGATCATTACCTGGTTCTCACCTTGGACTTGTTCGAGTTTTATAGTCATCGATTATTCCTCCTGGGTCTAGAATTGGAAATATTTTTTACTAGAATTAACATATTCCCTCCTCCAGAGGGTATTTCGTAAATAATTTCATCTACCATATGTCTAATCAGATGAACACCCATATTCCCGAGTGGTCTTTTTTCTAGGGGGAGAGTCAAATCTGGGGATGGCACTTGCGTTGGATCAAAACTGGGGGCCTGATCCTGCAGACATAGGAATAAGGAGTCCAACTCTCTTCTCAGCTCTATTTCAATCATCCCTGGTCCTTCTTTATAACCATGCAAAATGATATTTGTGGCTGCTTCATCAACTGCTAATACGATGTCATCTACTGTGTCTTGTGTAATGCCCAGTCCAGAAGTTGATTGTCCTACAAATTTCCGTATCTTTGACAGATTTTTTACATTCGCTTCAACACGCAATCTTGAGATAGGGTCCATGTATTGAGTTGCTTTCTAGCATTCACTTTATTGGCAAAGTAAATGAAAAAGTACACCCATGACCGGGCACACTTTCAACCCAAATTTGGCCACCATGATGTTCTACAATCTGTTTACATATGGGTAGGCCTAAACCCGTGCCTCTTGGCTTCCCTGTTAGGGTATCGGTAACCTGCGTAAATTTTTCGAATACTCTGGTGTGTTCTTCCTTGGCGATACCGCTACCTGTGTCAATAACACTGATTAGAATATTATCAACTTGTGTTGCGCGGCATGTGACGGAACCCTGGTCTGTGAATTTAACTGCATTGGAGAGCAGATTGATCATCACCTGGACGAGTCTGTCCTGGTCGCCAATCACATCAGGAAGGCCAATCTCAATATCTTTAACCAGATCCAATTCCTTTTGCTCGAACAAAGTCGAAGTTGAAGAAAGCGCCCGGTCTATCACTTCAGAAACGACCAGTCGTTCCATCTGCCATTCGAGTTTTCCGGCTTCGATCTTCGATAGATCCAGCACATTGTTAATTAATGCTGTTAACCTTTCCCCCTCTGAGATGATAATATCTAATTCTTCTGTCATGTTATCCGCGGCGCGTTGATTCTTCCGATCATCAAGATCGATCTGAGGTAAGAGTTTTCTTGCGAATCTTCTTTTGATCACCTTGGCGAACCCCAAGATGGAGGTTAAAGGTGTCCTGAGCTCATGACTGACATTTGCTACAAACGCGCTTTTTGATTCATTAGCAGTTTCAGCAGCTTCTTTAGCTTTGTGTAATTCATCAAAAAGATTGGCATTCTCTATGGCGAAAGCTGCCTGAGTTGCCAATGCCTCGGCAAGTTGAACATGTTCAGTTGTAAATGAATTTGATTTGGCGCTATCTAAAAAACATATCCCGATTATTTTTCCCCCGGCCAACATAGGGACGCCTAACATGCTGAGGATATGTTTTGAGCTGGGGACAGCAATCCAGCCGGGGAACTCCCGAACATCCGGAACAATGGTTCCTTTCCTTGTTTTGATGATAATATAAGGGGCTGTTCCTGGTTCAAATTCGAAAACTACGTTCAAGGCACCGTTTGAAATAAACCCAAATTTTTCGTAACCTCGTACTGCCCGTGCACGTAATTTTGTCTCTTCCTCTAACAAAAAAATGGTCGCGCTATCGTATGGAATGAGTTGGTAGAATGAATCAAGCAAAGTTTCACAAAGCACATTCATATCCAGGCTTTGGGATAATGCAACGTGGGCAGAGCGAAGGATCTCGGCAGTTTGTTGTGCCCGTTGAATAGATTTCTGCAATCTGGCATTTCTGATAGAAATCCCGGTTTGCTGGGCGACAGCCGTTAGCAAATCAAAATCGTCTTGGTTGAATCCAATCCGTTGCTCAGTGACAGCGACCAACACACCGAGTACTTTACTACCAATCCAAACAGGAATATCCACTTCACTCCCTCCAACTTTGGGCGATGGAATATAAATGGAAATAGGAGCAGTATCGTGAGTGTAGTTTAGTTTTCCATCGAGCAACGGGCGCTTGTTCATTCCTTCGCCAGGCAGAATTCGTATACTACCTGGCTCTGTTTCCCACCCTCTCCTTTCTGCTAAGACGCAGTCGCCAGTTTCATCATCCACAAGAAATAACCCTACAAAAGCATAACCCAGTGAGTTCATGCAAGCTACGCACAACCTGCTGACAGACTTCCTCTTCCTCAAGATGAGCTACCAGTTCTGCACTGAGGCGCAGTAGGGTTTTTTGACGATCCGTTTGGTGTGGACTTGCTGTAACCATATACCGTTTTTTAGGTTTATGTAAGAATGGCATTCTAAAGAGCAAAACAACCTTAATCCATTATACACTTAGTTCGAATATTCAAGAGCTATTTTCGTCATAAAATAGGGTGATTGCATGTAGCGATAGAGTTTTGAGATTTTGATGGGTTTTGGGCAAAAAACTCGCCTGATCAGCTTGTTACATCCCAAATCCATTCATTTTCTCATTCGCTTTTGGAGCTTTTTTCCGAATTTCTACCCGAAAATGCTGGTTCCTTTCAGGAAATTTGATGTTTTTCTAGAGTAAATACGAACATGCGATTGCCCTGATATAAACATGAGTAACCCCACATGATGCATAATTGAATACGACGTCATATGCGTCAAATTACACATACAGGAGGCTACTCATGGCAAATAATTCTAGCACACACCCGCTCTATGTAAGCATAGACATTGGAAAAAATGTAAATAGCTATGGAGGCTATGCAGGTCTGGATCTTCAGGTGTTGCAAGCGCCCCATGAAGTCAGGAGTAATGGGGAAGGGTTTGCCCAATTTGAGAGATGGTTGTCTGAATGTATGCGGAGCGGCACTTATGATCCGATCGTCGTAGGATTAGAACCAACGGGGGTCTATCATGAAGCCTGGGCCTATGCGATCCAACAAAGCTTTGGTAAGCAGCTTGATTTGAGATTTCTCAATCCCTATCAAACCAAGCAAAAACGCCAACAATTGTTGAGTGGACGCCAAAGAAAATCGGATTCCATCGATGTGGAAGCGATTGCGTATTGTTTGCGAGATGGGTTGGGCAATCCAGCCTATTTGCGCAGTGGACCAACCTTGCGTTTTGAGTTGTGGGCTTCAGACTATCGGCAAACCCAAAGAGAACAGCAACGTTTAGTAGTGCGATTACTTACCCAAATGGACCGTTTGTGGCCGGGTGCCTTGGTCAATGTCAGGGCCTTCCAGAAAGCCCATCCGAACCTACCGGTACCAGTACCGTTAGTTTTGTCAAAGCCCTTGGAACGTCAACGCCTCCAACTCATCCTCGAACATCATCCCAATCCTTACGAATGGAAATCAAAATCCATCCAGGAGATCCAGACCTTTTATCGAGATCAGGGATTACGCTGTGGTCCTGTGATTGCCAAAAAACTTCGGGATGTAGTCGAGAAGGCCCTCTTACCCCCACCAGAATTGGCGGCTTTGATAGCGGAACAATTACAAGCAGACTATTTTCGCTATCAAAGCATTCTTCAGCGGTTAGCCTATCTACAACAACAAGCGGAAGATCTGGTGCCCATTTCTGAGGCCGCCGTGCTCACCAGTTTCCCGGGGATCGGGGCTTTCTTAGCTGCACAATACATGGCTTACATCATTGACCACCGTCGTTTTGATTATGCGGACCAAATCTGGTCTTTCGCCGGGTTTGATGTTTCTCAAAATGATAGTGGCGATCGTCGCCGCCAAGGTAAGATCAGCAAACGAGGTTCTGCTGGTCTGCGCTTGGTGCTTTTCCGTATTGGCCTCAATACCAGCCAATATTGCCCCGTGATCAAGCGTGCTAAACAGCGTGCTTTGGCCCGCGGTAAACGCAATGTCGGTGCGGTACTCCATGCCGCCCACAAAGCCAATCGGATTTGCTTTCATCTCCTCACCCATCAAATTCCATTTGACCCTTTAGTGGCTCGCTAATTGGGTTTGAGTCCGGGTTACTCTGTTGGCCAACTAATTTCGCGATTGCCCTGGACGCAGTATCTTTTTTGATCAGACGTCGTCTCATAGCTTGAAATATGGCCCGGGGGTTCTGCATTTCTTGTCGCAGTAGATGAGGACGCTGGACGTCGCAGTTTCATCCATCAGGTTGACGGCAGAACCTGCCCGGTTTCAGTCCCCCCGGTCTCTTTTTATGGATTTTTTGGACCTCTTTTGACGCTGTTTAGTGTTCCTGCTATTCAGCTTCTCTTCCTTTATGTTTTTAGCTTATCTTGACTTATCGAGAAGATGCTATGTCGGAGAGGAAACTGAGATAGTGTAAATAGTAAAAAGTGATAGACTGTCAACATGGCGAGAAAATTCAAGAAACCCAATTATGAAGAGATACTCAAGCAGACCATCAGTCTGGAAGAAGCCCTGCCGTTTAATCACCTGGCACGCTTCGTAGTCGATGTAATCGGCCAACTGGATTTGACTCCGATTTATGCACAGTATGCACCGACAGGAGGTAAGCCAATTGCGCCCGAAATACTATTGGGATTGCTATTCTATGGTTATGCCACGGGTGCATTCAGTTCTCGAAAGATCGAGAGAGCGACCTACGAGAGCATTCCGTTTCGTTACAATGCCAGCGGGATGCATCCAGATCACGACACGATTGCGAACTTTCGTAAGACCTTTCTGGCAGAAATCCAAGAGCTATTTGTACAGATATTGCTGCTGGCACAAGTTGCAGAGGTATTGAAGTTGGGCAATATCAGTTTAGATGGCAGCAAAATCCATGCGGATGCATCCAAGAGCAAAGCGGTCAGTTACAAGCGCCTGATAAAATTGGAAGCCCAACTACGCCAGGAGGTCAGCGAGCTTTTCGAGTTGGGTGAGCAAGCGGATCAGGGCGATCTGCAACTGCCGGAAGGGCTGATGATTGAAGCTGAAATTGCCCTTCGTGAAAACCGCCTGGCTAATCTGGCAGAAGCCAAAGCAGTCATAGAAGCGCGTGCACAGGAGCGTTATGAAGCCGACAGGCGAATAGAAGCCAAGCAGCGTGAGCGAGAAGAGAAATCTCGCAAAACGAAGCGGGGACCGCGGGGACGCAAACCGAAACCACCGGAACCCGGACCACGTGACAAAGACCAGTACAATTTCACCGACCCGGCCTCAAGGATCATGAAAAACAGCACCAATGACGGTTTTGACCAGCATTACAACGTGCAGGTGGCTGTTGACCAGGAAAGCTTCCTGGTGATCGCCAACGGGCTATCCAATCATCCGAACGATAAACAGGAACTTGAACCCACCCTGGATGCCATCGACCCTCGCCTGGGAAAACCAAAGGCGGCGGCCATGGACAACGGCTATTTCAGCATCGCCAATATCACCGCTTGCGAACAGCGTTTCATTGAGCCATTCATCGCTACGGGCAAGGAAGCGCATTACCTGGACCTGGCAACCCTGCTGTCTGAACCACCAGAAGCACCCGACGCAGAGGCCAGTCCCAGCGTGAAAATGACCTACAAACTGCGGACAGAAGCGGGTCAAGCCATTTATCGCTTGCGAAAATGTACCGTGGAACCCGTCATCGGCATCATCAAGGAAGTTCTTGGCTTCCGTCAGTTTTCGCTGCGCGGGCTTCTGGCCGCCGCTGGAGAATGGTGCCTGGTCTGCCTGGCTTTCAACCTCAAACGCCTGCACACACTTTTCCAAGCCCAAGGCTTATGGTAAACCTGGGGCTTTTTCGACGCGCCTGCTGCTCGTTGAGCACACAATTTTGGTATGCCAAAAACGCTATTTCTTGCCGTTTTTGGCGCTTCTAGCCACTTTTTTGCTCTGTTTAGCTATTTGTGTTGTGAAAGTTCGTATCTCTCCGACAAACTGCTAGGGGACATTTATTAAAACTTACATCTCAACTGGAGAAATTTAGCGATTAATATGACATTTGTTACTTGTTTTTTGCAATATTTTTTGAGATAAATGTATAGACTGACAAAATGGCATATCATTGCATAAACTTGTATTAAAGGGAGATAATTGGAAATGGTGCCATCGGGTGATGATAAAAACAACAAAGGCCAAAATTCAACCACAATTCTAACTGACCACAATCTAAATACAGATCCATTATGGACTGTTGAAGATGTAGCCACCTATTTGCGTTTAGAACCAGAAACGGTTCGATTAATGACCAGAGAAGGAAAGTTGCCGGGATTCAAAGTGGGGCGTGTTTGGAGATATCGTCATTCAGAAATCAGATTATGGTTCCATAATAAGGGGACTTAATGAAGATAATTGAATAAAAAAATCAAATATTTTTTGTAACTAGTCCACAAATAAGGAAAGGTTTCTTCAGGAGGTACAGATATAGAATAGTTATTTAATTCGAACTCAATTTTAATAATGGGGAAAAACAAGGACAAACTTCATCAAAGTCCCCGATTGCAAAGAAGTATTTGTTTTTAAAATCTACTGCAGGCACGTACAGTTGACGAGAATTAGTGCATCACAATCCTTTATAAAGATTCACGTTGAAGGGTTCATTAAGCAAAAACGTGGCGCCAAATGGCAATTAAAAGGGAGCTAATAAAATGATAAAGAAAGCATCTGTTTTTTTATTCATCATCATTTACATATTACTAATGCCTGGTTTGTTGGCTCATGCTCAATCAGAAATATATATCAGCATTGACCATATAGACACCACCAATTTTCCTCAAGTCGATATTTATTTTTCTTCTCTCGATCATCAGGGGTTCCCAATATCTGATTTGATCAATGACAATATTTCTTTGTCAGAAGATGGGCAAGTTGTGGATGATTTTGAGCTTACGCCCATGTATCAGCATCCTTTGCAAATTGTCTTGGTAGTCGACACGAGCGCTACCATGGGGTATGGTGACGAGCCCACTCCCATAAAAAACCTAACTATTTCAGCCAAAGAATTTGTGAATTCTTTGGCATCCTCGGACGAGGTTGCCGTAGTAACTTTTTCGAACGATGCAGACACAATCCAGGATTTATCTACAGATAAAAATTCTGTTCTCTGGGTTTTGGATGGTCTAGAAGCTGAAGGAGATTCCTTATTAAATGATGGGATCATGGAAGCAATCCAAGCAGTAGAAGGAAATACAACTCGCCCAGCTATCGTTTTATTGATCGATGGCATGGATTCCGGGCTTAGCAGTTACACGCTAGAAGAGGTTTCCAATCATCTAATCCAGCAGCGAATACCCATTTACATCATTTCCTGGCGAGATGCAAATCAGGACGAACTGGAAAAACTGACCGCCCTTGTTCATGGAGAACTACAATTTCTTCCCGAATATTTCCCGGATGAAGCTGCTTTTCAAGCAGCATTTAACAACCTTTCCGATTCACTAACAGCAGAACGACAGCAATATTTGCTTTCATTCACATCTGGGTTATCTGCTGACGGATCCGACCATGCTGCTGTTTTGGCAGTAGATTATCTTAACCGGCACGCTGAAAACACAAGACATTTTTCTGCAGAACCTGGAATTGTGGACGTCGTGTTACTGAATTTGGAGGACAATCAAACAGTTAGTGGGAATGTGGAGATTATTCCTAGTATCACTGCTCCTACGGAGTTAGATCGACTTGACATCGCCTTAGATGGTGTGGCTTTGGCGAATGTTTTAACGCCACCTTATGAGTACACCTGGGATTCTTCTACAGTAGATCCTGGCACCCATCAATTTTCCGTTATTGCCACAGATCGAGTAGGAAATAAAGGTCAAATCGATTTCAGTTTGATCGTAGAAAAGCCGATATCTATTCAAATAACCGAACCTCAAGATGGGGACACGGTTAGCGGTTCAACTTTCATTCTCACAGAGATAACATCTCATTTGGCAGTGGATCATGTTGAGCTTTTCGTAGACAATGTTTTAGAGCAAACCATAACAAGTGAGCCATATGGTTTTGATTGGGATTTGACAACTATTACTCCAGGAACTCACAAAATTAAAGTTTCTACAACAGATATGGATGGATTTTCAGCAGAAGACGATATCATCGTAGAAGTGGTTCAAGTTAATTCCAGTTATTGGGTCATCATCATTGTTGCGATTGGAGCAGCAGCAATATTAATTCCACTGGGGTTGAGAGCTCGCCGCAAGAGAACATCAAAACCACTGGCAGTAAAGCCTGTTGCGCCCGTTTCCCAAGATGGATTTTCACCTTCAGGGACTGGACAAGCATTTCTACGAGAATTAAAAGGCGCCAACCCCAATCATGTATGGCCAATAGAAGGCAATGAAGTAAAGCTGGGTAGAAAACGAAGTTCAAACGATATTCAACTTCTAGGATTGAAAGCCTCGCGTGAACAGGGTCTAATTCAATATGATCAGGGGCAGTATATTGTCTACAGTCTGAGGCAAGATAATCCCATTTTGGTTAATGATATCCCCATAGAAAAGTATGTTTTGCAGCCCGGCGACCTGATTAGTGCTGGTGAATCTACCTTCCGTTTTGAAATTTAGGGATCGAAAGCTTGGTGAATCAAATTAATTCTGCACTCAGTACGAATAAAGGAAAACGAAGACCTCACAACGAGGATTATGCTGCGTTCTTTGAGCCAAACGATCCGCAGGAACTTCAAGCAAGTGGAAATATCTATATTGTTGCCGACGGTGTCGGAGGTGCTGAAAAGGGAGAACGCGCCAGCCGTTACGCAGTACAAAAAGTACTCTACGAATATTATCGATACCCAAACACTAATCCTGCTGAGCGACTAAGAAGTTCAATGCGCCAGGCAGGAAATGAAATTTATCAATTTGCCGTTGAGAGCGCAGGCTTAACCCGAATGGCTACTACGATGGTTGTAGCCGTGGTTCGAGATCAGAAATTAACTGTGGCAAACGTAGGAGATAGCCGGGCATATTTTAATTCGAAATGGTCATGTAGAACAAATCACTCGAGACCACAGCATTGTTGGGGAGATGGTACGAAATGGTTTGATGAGTGAAGAAGAAGCCTCCCACTCGAAGGTTAAGAACAAAATCACTCGCAGTTTGGGTGGGGAAGTTGATGTCCGTGTCGATACTTTTAAAGCGATCCCACTTCAACAAGGTGATTTCGTTTTATTGTGCAGCGATGGACTGACGCGATACGCAACTTCAATAGATTTGATCAAGTTTTCTTCCCACAACTCACCAGAAGAAGCTGTACAGCAGATGGTTGAGTTTGCCAATGCTGCGGGAGGAGCAGATAATATTTCGGTAATTTTAGTTGAAATTGGGCAACCGCTTGATGCTGAAGATCCGACTCTCACATTGCAGCGCGGCACTTTACCTGAGCCGGTTGACTGGGATACCATGCAAACAGAACCGAGTTCTAAAACCCCCAAGGAAACAAATTAAAGAGTGGCTTAGGCGGGATTATATGATGATGGCGATTGCTGTGGTGCTGCTAATCATCCTGGCTGGATTGGTTTTGTTTACTTACAACCTGATAAATTCACAATCACCACCTACCACGACCGAAACGGTTGTTTTATCCCAAGAATTCACAACAAAAACCGTGGCTACTGGCCAAAATTTTCAGGAAAGTGAAACGTCTTCTGTAGATAATGGCTTGACAATGCCCGAAGGGCAAAGTACGACCACAGTTTCAATTCAAGGTTCTTCTCTAATCTCTCCAACAGTGTCTTCAAATAGCCTAAAAAACGACGTTTTAGGATCGGGTTTTTGTGTTGTTAAGGTAAAGGAAGATGATTTCCTGAGTAGTATTTTGGGTCAGTTTGATTTACAGGTAAGTGAGGACAAGCAATATTACTATTTCCTTACCTGCAGCGAAGATCCACAAAAATGTTCAGATAAGCAAAAAATATTGGATAACAATGCAATAGAAATCGATCATTGGATCCTAATTGACGAGGTTAATTCCGAAGCCTGCAGCGAAAATCCAGCTGGTGTTTGGATATTCCAAGTGGAATAAAAATTTTCTATCTTTTTCTCAAAGTCGGAGGTTGTTATGAGTGCTACTAATCAATTCTTTTTATGGTTTTACTATGGCTTGAACGGACTAGGAGGATGGTTTGTCTTCATGCTCATTGCCATAATTTCGGTACTTTGGTTACTGTACGATAGCCATAATCGGCGACTACCAGTGATTGGATGGCGGATGGCCATTATTCTAGTGTCTTGCCTCACGATTCCAGCAATGCTGTTTCGGTTTACGGTTACCAATCCTGCCGATATTACCGCTCCCTTAGCCCCCTTCAGTGAACCAATTTTCTATCTCGGTTTACTAGGCGGCATTCTGCCACCGATTATTGCGGTTGGATACTACGTAACTTATTTAGGTTTAGCCGGATGTATCCAAGGGCATGTGTACGAAATGGCGTTAGGTGATTGTCCGGATTGCGCCCAACTCAACACACCACCAGCACCCGTTGCTCCCCCGCTGGACTACGCTCCCCCTCCTCCAAAAGTTGATTACGCCCCGCCCCCACCACCCAAGCCGAAAGCACACGCGTGGCTCGTAGCAAAAGATGGACACAGCTATCAACTAAATTTGGGAGAAACCACGCTTGGTCGCTCATCAAAAAATGATATTCAGATTGCTAGCGATACAACTGTGGGCAGACAGCATGCCAAAGTAATTGAACAAAATAACCACTTCAAGGTTTACGATTTGGGGAGCACTAATCATACCCGAGTTAACAAACATATCGTTCGTCAACCCGTTTTACTTGAGCATGATGACGAATTACAACTAGGTGATCATACCAATTTCCGCTTCGTTACTACCAGATAAGATACCAAGGAGACAAAGATGACTGCAGAAGGATTTTGCCAACAACACGGTCCCTATGACGCAAGCTATGGAACCTGTCCATACTGTTCTGGGGAATTTAATCGCCCACCAGCGCCGACACCTTTAGATGAAGATGACCTTCCCACTGATTTAGGGTACGGTTCTCCCGGTTCTCCGGTTCAATCCTATGACGATGATGCGCCAACTGATCTAGGAGCCGGTCGCGGTGGGGTAGGTTTTCTTGATCTTGATGATGAAGAAGCCACTGATTTGGGCCGATTTGTCAGAGACGATGTTACTGAACTAGATATTGTCCCCACAGGTCTTTTAGGAATTCTCTGGGCAAGAGATGGTCATCGCCGCGGGAAGATGTACCCGATAAAAAATGGAACCGTCATTGCCCGTAATGCTGGAGATCTCCCCATGGATGATCCAAAAGTGTCCAATCCCCACGCCAAGTTCACCGTCGAGGATGATCAATTCGTGGTCTGGGATTTTGGTTCAAAGAATGGCACATTTGTTAATGGTGAGAAAATTCGAGCAGCCACGCCATTAGATGAAAATGACACCGTGAAAATGGGTGACATGATCTTTGTGCTAAAAACCCTTCCTGCCTGAAGCTAGAGAGAATTCCGTGAATATTTCCGGGAAATGGATTTTACGTGCTGGGGCTCTATTCGTTGTGCTTGGTTTTATTTTGCCAGCCTTTACTGTTTCATGTTCAGGAATGCTAGGATTTGGTCAAACATTTACCCTAGCCCAGATCACGAGTGAAGCGAAGCAACCTCTGCTATACCTTGTCCCAATCGGAGCCTTAATCGCTGGCGCGCTCTCTTTTTTGCAATCAGAATCCCATGCTCAAAAGGTCCGCCTGTTTTTTGCACAGGTAATTTGTATGGTGCTTGGTTTAGTGAGTATGGGATTCTCCTACATTTCGATCTTGAATCAAGTACAACAAACTAGTGGATTCCAAATGTCCCCTGAGTTTGGTTTCTTTGTCTTGCTTTGTGGTTATTTAGGTTCAGCTGTTGGATTCTGGTTCGAGTGGCAAGAACTTCAACAAGATCGTTATGTGTTCGAGCGGATACCCAAGCAGCCACATAGCCCACCTCGCGAGAAAATTCCCAAGGAACAACCTCAGCGTGAAGTGAGCAAGTCACCAAAATCGCCATATTTAGAGCCGATTCAAGGAAATCTTGTCCGGGAGCCTGTGTATATTCAAGGAGAAATTTTCTCAATTGGTCGAGGTTCGGAAAACCACTTACAGCTACACGATTCAAAGGTTTCTCGAGAGCATGCCAGGATTCGGTACGCACAAGGTTCTTGGTTTATTCAGGATCAAGGCAGCTCTCATGGAACCCATGTCAACAATCATAATGTTCAAGCACAACGATTGGAAACTGGAGACAAGATCGCCATCGGTGAGACAACTTTTGTTTTTTATCGTTCTTGAAAATTAACTGTGACTACACTGACTAGCCTGAAACGGCTCCTGCTACAACGCTTTCAACAGAGAAACTTTATTCAACAATAACCATACATGGAAGAGGAGAAATCCATCTCATGAGCAAAAATATAATTGGACAGACATTACTAAATCAATATCGAGTGGACGGATTCTTAGCATCTGGGGGCATGGGAGCAGTCTACCAAGTATGGGATCAGAAACGCAGTGTTCCTTTGGCGATGAAAGTTCTTCGATCTGATTTAGCTGAAGACCCCTCAATTATTAAGCGCTTCAGGCGAGAAGCAAACGCCCTCAAAAAACTGACCCACCCAAATATTGTGCCGTTTTACGGTCTTTTCCAAGCAGAATCCATAAACTTTTTACTAGAAGCATATATTGATGGTCCAACTCTAAAGGAGATGATTAAGGATAATGCTGGGGAACCTTTTTCAGTTTACGATGCCCTCGTTTATTTGAAAGCCCTGAGCGCCGCTTTAGGCTATGCACATGCTCACGGTGTTATTCATTGTGATGTTAAACCAGGCAACGTGATGCTCGATAAGGGGGGGAATATTTTCTTATGCGATTTCGGCATTGCCCGTCATGCCGAAAGCACAACAACCACCTTGCCGACGGTTGGAACTGCAGCCTATATGGCGCCCGAACAAATCCGAGGCGATGCTGTCACTCCCGCGACCGATGTGTACGCCCTGGGTATTATCTTCTACGAGATGCTGGCTGGCCAACGGCCATTCAAAGGTGATGGAAAAGATACCGGAGCAGGAAGTACAGGTGCAACTGCTGCGGAACGGATTCGTTATGGTCACTTAAATTTGGATCCTCCCGATCCGCGCAGCTTCAACCCTGGGATAAACGAATCATTGGCGCGGATCATGATGAGAGCGTTAGCAAAGGATCCAAAAGATCGCTTTCAAAGTGTCCGAGAGTTTTATGAAGCGATTTTGGCTATCTCTGGACATACACATACCTCCATCTCGGATCGGGCTACCATGTCTGCAAACACTTTGGCCGCCATTAGTTATATACCCTCTCCAGCCTACATCAAATTCAGCTACTCAAGAAACCATAACTGATAAACTCCGAAGAGTACCTATCTGGATTTGGGGAATTGGAGGAGCCGTTCATCCTTATCCTTATCCTTTTCGGAATGTTTGGAGGCGGCGAAAAGGCCTCCCCTACACCAGTCGTATATCTCGTTACAGAAACCGAAACCACGCCTGAAACACCAGTACCATCGGCAACGACAGAACCTTCGATCACACCCACAGCTACTAATACTTTCACCCCCAGCCCAACCAACACGCCAACACTCTCACCAACACCCACAATTGAACCGGTTTTTGATTGGTTGTCTGAGATTTTGCAGCCATCTTTGGCCGCTGGCGCTTTCTCATCCATGGCAATCGATGAGCAAGGGTACATGCATATTGCTTATTTTCAGGATACGGGTGATGTTATCTGGTACGCGCATAATAATACACCTACCAAAGAATGGTCATTCGAAGATTTGCATGGTGAAGCTGGTTGGGGTTTTCATTTATCTTTGGCCCTGGATAATCAGGGTAATCCATATATTGCATTTAACAATGTGCCTTCCAATAAACGTCAACCCTATTTGTGGTACGTCTTTTGGACGAATCTAGGTTGGAGTCAAAATTTCCGAAATGGCAAAAAAATCGTTACAAATACTGATGTGTCATTAGCAATGGGGCTGGATAATGTTCCTCATTTCGCATATCAGTGGGATGAAGATAACAGTTTGATGTATTCACGATTTACCCGAGCTCAGGGATTTGTGGATCAAAAAATTGATGATGCTAGTGGCGACTGCCTGGCTTTTCCAATCGCCTTAGATCAAAATGGAGATCCGCATGTAAGCTATTGTGGTAGTGATGGTGGGCTTAAATACGCAAAATTAGAAGGAGAAAGCTGGCGCAGACAAGTCGTTGATCAAAGTGGTAGTACGGGGGTGTACTCTGCTATTGCACTTGGCACGAATGGACAACCGCATATTGCCTATTACGACCAGGGAATGGGTGCTTTAAAATACGCAACGCTTGTTGATGATAATTGGGAAATTCAGATCATTGATAATGCGGGAGATGTCGGTCAATTTCCATCGATCGCTATTGATTTAGATGGCAACGTGCATATCAGTTACTACGATGTCGGAAATACTGCTTTGAAATATGCCTATAGAAGTTTAGAAGGATGGTATCTGGAGACAATTGATAATAAGGGTGAGGTTGGAGAATTTAGTTCTATTGCGCTGATGCCTTCAACGGGAGAACCGGTTATCAGTTATTACGACAGCCGCAATGAAGATCTCAAACTGGCTGTCGCTACGAAAAAATAGCAGTCACAAAGTTTTGCCAGGATTTGGACATCGTTCAACCTTTATCCACATGCAGTTTCATAAAAAGGTCTTGATAGAAAATTGTCATGGATTTAATCAAGGTAAAAAATGAGATCGTTTAAACGAGTCGAAACCTGATTGGGCAAACTTTTTTCAATCAATATCGCGTTGATGCTTTTATCGATTTAGGTGGGATGGGCGCTGTTTATCGCGCCTGGGATCTCAAAAGAAACGCCTACTTGGCCTTGAAGGTTTTACACGATGATTTTTTAGAAGAACCTTCTATCCTGAAACGTTTTAAACGCAGAAGCACGCGCCCTCGAAAAATTAACTCACCCAAATATTGTGCCTTTTTATGGATTCTACCAAACTACCTCTTTTGCATTTTTGTTAGAAGCCTATATTGATGGCCCTTCTTTAAAAGATAATATCCGGCGGAACCGTAACAAACCGTATTCTGTAAAAGATGCTTTGGTTTATATGAAAGCTCTTTGTGCTGCTTTAGGATATGCACATTCTTATGGTGTGATTCATTGTGATGTGAAACCTGGGAATGTAATGCTCGATAATGGGGGAAATATCTATTTAGCAGATTTTGGGATTGCCAGGCATGCAGAAAGTACAACAACTACTTTTGCAACAGTTGGCACCGCGGCCTATATGGCACCTGAACAAATACGTGGGGAACCCGTAAGCGCTGCCACGGACGTATATGCGCTGGGAATTGTGTTTTTCGAATTACTTACTGGACGTCGCCCCTTCCAGGGAGATGAAAAGACCCTCCAGAGTTCTGGAACTACCGCGGGGGAACGATTACGCGCGGCTCATTTAACATTGCCAGCCCCTGATCCCCGTATCTTCAATTCACAAATACCCGAAACGCTTGCAAAGCTCATTCAACAATCTATGTCAAAAGAGCAAAAAGATCGCCCAGATGGTGCCATGGATCTTTATTCAAAGGCCCTTCAGGCTGCGAGTTTAGTGCCAGATGGGATTCCGGATCGAGCCTCCCTCGAACTTATCTTTGCTTCTAGTAGTTTTCAAACGCTCCCTGAGCATCCTATCCCTGGTGGAGAAAATTTTCTTCCCTCATCGCCTGATATTCCCCTAAAGTCTTCGATCGATCAGCGGAAATTAGGCATAAGTATTGTGGCTATCGTTACAATACTAGTTATTGGGTCCTTGTTTCTGATTGGTAGTAAATTGATTGGACAGGGAGTAACCTCAAACAAAAATTCTCAATTGACTTTAGCGGCCCTATCAACCCAAATCGCTGAAAGTGCCCCAATCTCTATGACGGTAACCGAAACCCTGGAAGAGAGAATACCCACCAAAATCGGTCCAGTACCGACAAGTACCTTTGCTTCTGTGGAATTACCCACTGCTACATTGGCCCCATCTCTCCCCCCATCCCAAACCCCGTTGCCCAGCGGCCTTTGGGGGCAAATCGCGTTTACCTGCCAGATTTATAAAAACCACCTCAAAAACCAAATCTGTTTGATGAATGCAAATGGATCCAGCCAGATACGCTTGACATCAGATGACAATGCCGACCATGCTTGGCCATCAATTTCCCCAGATGGGCGGAGCGTTATTTATGCTGCCAACAACACCGGGGAATATGAGATTTATGAGATGGATCTTTCTAGCAGAAGGTTCACGCAGTTGACTTCTTCGCGGAGAAACTCAGCTCCAGCAATTTCTCCGGATGGCAAATATATTGTTTATATCCACAAGGTTGGTGATTTTCGGCAATTATGGGTGATGGATCGTAGTGGCAATAATCAACATCCATTGATCGGATCCGATCAATGGGGGGCTTGGGATGGAACCTGGTCTTCTGACAGCAGCCAAGTACTTTTTGCCTCAGACATGGATGGAGAAATCGAATTATATACGGTTGATCTGAACGGACTCAACTTGAAAAAAATTACCAATATTGCCCAAGACTACTCTAGTAATCAGCGCTTACGGGGTAGAAATGATTGGTCGCCCGATGGAAAATGGATCGCCACTTACCTGGGCAAATCATGGAATTGGGAAATATTACTGACCAATACAGATGGTACTCAAACCCACACAATTACGGATGGAGGTAATAATCTAGCACCCAGTTTTTCTCCAAATGGTGAGTGGATCACCTTTACATCCTATCGGGACCGCTATAGTGATGAGCATGGATGTGAGATCTATATCATGCGCACGGATGGATCTGATGTGCAACGCTTGACGAATAACGGTTACTGCGATTGGCAACCCCGCTGGGGGCCTTGAGCATTATGTAGATAATTTTTACAAGTAGGAATTTGATTTTTTCATGAGTTCATTAATTGGTACTACTCTGGTTGATCGATACTTTCTGCGGGAAGCCGTTGGCTCAGGCGGCATGGCCGATGTGTATTTGGCCTGGGATTCGCTGCGATCTTCAAGGATGGCTGTCAAAGTTCTACGCCGCGATCTAGCTGAGAATCGCCGTTTTTATGACATGTTTCGAAAAGAAGCCGAGTTATTGCGCAAACTAGAACACCCTAGCATTGTGCGCCTATACGAGTTTGATAAACATGAAGATATCGCCTTTATCGTTATGGATTGGGTTGATGGAACCAACTTACGTCAGGCAATTTCTGACCGCAAAAAAACATTTTCTTTAGATGAAGTAGCTTTCATTCTTCAGCCAGTTTGCTCTGCCCTAAACTATGCTCACCAACATCAAATATACCACTGTGATGTAAAGCCAGCCAATATTTTATTGCACACGGACGGGCGAGTTTTCCTAAGCGATTTTGGTGTTGCCAGGCTCGCGTCTGAGCGTTTCGGAGGCGGTACTCCACCTTATATGGCACCAGAACAATTTTCCGGTGGGGATGTAAATATCCGCTCAGATATTTATTCTTTGGGAATCACTGTGTACGAAATCCTTAGTGGCGGGCAGGTTCCTTTCCGAGGTGATAGTGTCGAGGGCCAGGGCAGCACCACCCGCGAGAAAATTGCCTGGGAACACACCCACTTACCCCTCCCTTCACTTCGCAGTCTAAATCCCCAAATTCCAGAAATCTGTTGAACGTGTGATTGTGCTGGCTTTAAACAAAGATCCCGCCCAACGGTACCGTTCAACAATGGATTTTCGGGAAGCTTTTGAAAACGCAAGGGGTGAGAGTGGAAAGCAAGAAGATGCAGCTCGAACAATATTCAATCTCCTACCCCAAAAACCGGTTCAAACCCCAAAAAGTTCACCCCCTCCATCTCGGCCTACTGGCCCAAAACCCGGCCCTATTCGAACGAAGACCAAATCATACTCGCCGGGTCATCGGAAACCAGCTCCGATCTCACCAGCAAATCAACTCCGCCGTTTTGCTGAGAATTCTCAGATCTTCAAGATTAACCACTGCTGGTAAACGTTCTCGCCAAAATCACCAGATTTCACCTTCGGGTGGCAGGAGTTCTGGTCCTAGTTTATTTGGCCGTTCAGGCGATTGGCGTAATCAGAGCATTCCAATATCTAAAAATGGTTTGACTGTTGGCCGGAGCGGCCATAACCAACTGCAACTTAACGAATCGAGCGTTTCACGACAGCATGCCACCATCATTAGAGCCCGAAAAGGGATCTATATTCGAGATGAAAACAGCTCCCTCGGCACTTATCTTAATGGTCACAGAATTGTTGGCCCTACAAAAATGAAAAATGGTGACGTGATTAAAATCGGCCATTATCAGATTTTCGAATTCCGAGAGCGTTGACCGCCAAAAGGAAATTTTCATGACAAACCAAACATACCAATTGATTGCTCAAGACGGTACGTCCTATTCCATTGGGCCGGCTGGACTTTCACTCGGTCGGAACCGCGCCAATGATATCGTTATTCAGGATCTGAAGGTTTCACGACAGCATGCGCAAATTTTACTGGCGGAAGGGATTTGTTGGATCAGGGATTCAAACAGCTCAACAGGTGTGTTCGTCAATGGGAAACGTGTTTCTGGCCAACAAAAACTAAATCCGGGAGACCGGATCCAACTTGGTGCGAACGCTTTTCAATTTATGGCCATCGGTGGAGGCGCAACTGGGATTGCAGTTAACAAAAAGAAGCAGATGATCGTGTGGGTTGTGGGTGCTGCAATCCTGATTCTAATCTTGGCAATTGGACTGGGAGGCGGTTTTGGCGTGGATATGAGCCGATTTATCAGTCCTTCTGAAACACCCACCGAGATCGTTGCCGCAGCCTAACCGCAGTCAGTCGCCAGTCTTACTCCAACAGTTCCCTCGACGCCGCTCCCCACCGAGACACTTGCTCCAGTTTTCAGTGGCACGCTTCTTTGCGAAGATCTCAACAAAAATTTAGCTCTGCGTCAATGTAGTGCCACCAATACCAGCGGTTTGCAAGATACCTTGTGGATTTCTTTTGAACCTTACCGTCTGCGAGACACCAATGATTTCAATTTATCGATCTTATTAGGAGTCAGCAGTGAACCGCTTTTTCCCGAACGGAAGGGATTAATTTCTTTAGGTCCGTTCGACCCAGGTGAAACAAAGACCTTCACCTTACAAATGTTTTGCGTGGATACTGTTGATGGCTGCCCGCTTACCACAATCCACGTTCAATTGCACGTCAACGATGCCGAAATAGATATAGCAGGTCTTGGAGGCGAATTCGATATTCGAAATGGCGTTGGGGTAACAAAACCTACAGCTACCAAGAAACCACCCAGCGGACCCCAACCAACTAGCGGCCCTGCTGCCCACTTACACCAACACGCCCTCGGATGCGGTTGGACCGACGCCAACGCCCTAAATATTAGAGAGAATAAATGAGCAAGAAAACACTCTTATTTACGAATTGCCCCTACTTCTTATCGATCATTTTTATGGTCTCGTTTTGAGTGCCTGCAGTTTTACGACGATCAAAACCCCTGAGTTGTGCTTAACACAAATTGTGGTTATCCCTCGAGGTGACCCAACCCAACATCGGAACCGCCCACGGCGACATCGGCATCAGTAATGATCTCCTTCCAATACAGCGGCGGTAGGATATTTCAAATGCTACCACTAGACAACCCAAACACCGACATTATGCTCCGTTCAATTTGGCAGAATTTCGTCTGTTCTTTTGGGATGTGGGCGTCCTATATGATACCAATCTCTGGCAAGCTTGGGCCAGGATCACCATAGCGCCGTGATTACCCATCGCCAGATTCCCAATTGCGGACTTTCGAACATGGTCCCACCGAGCCACCGGATATCGACCGGACCGCCAACCTGGGTTCGGTTGAATATCAGGTCGCTGAACTAATTACCGAGTGGCGAGCATGTGGATTGGTATATGGGTATCCGTAATGCGGATGGGCGCTTTTCGGGCGGGATGCCCACTTTGGTGGTCCGCAGCCATCCTAACCAGCGAGATGCCTGTCTGGCAGATGCCGAAATTGTCTGGCCACAATGGCCCAAATCCCACAGGGGCTTCTGGTAGTCTTCCAGTGATTCAACGGCACCGGGCGAGTGCCCGGGCGCACCACCCCAGCAAGTGAGCCTGGGCGATCAAGCATATGTGTGTACCAAATCCGATCATGTGGTTTTGCGTGAAAAACCCAACCGCAGCGGGATATGCTGCGCTACCTGGCCCCGGGCACTACCATGACGCATCATCGGCGGCCCTTCCTGCGCCAACAACTGGTCGTGGTGGAATGTTCGCACGGAGGACGATGTGGTGGGTTGGATCGCCGAAGGCGGCGATCGTGTGGATCCGTATTTTTTATGTCCGAGGCCGTGATTGACTTACAACTTATGGCAATCTTTTCCTATTGCAAACCATCATCATGGAATAGAGTTCACATGTTTTGAACATAAGATCGAAATAAAACTTGTTACTTGGTACTCAAATTCATATCAGAAATAATTGAAATCAATTCATTTTCTTTACCCCTTTGTTTCTTTATCGGAGGTCCAAGATGGATAGAAAATTCGGAAAAATTATCTTAGTTTTGTTTGCCTCAGTATCTTTACTGAAGATAATCGGGTTATCTGAAAATATGGCTTTTGCTAACCAAACCGCTATTTTGCTACCAACGCCAAATCCAAGAGCTGAGTATCCTGAACCACAACAAGAAGTTGATCAAAATGCAAATCCGAAAAATTGTCTTGCAGAAAGTCACCTGATACCAAACCAAAATACGGTTGCGTACTTAACATCTAATCATAGCAATATGGCCACTGTAAACGATGATCTAGTAGAACTTTACAGCAGAGGGGTTATCCCAGATTATGATGTTATCAATGAAAATAACATTGATACATTTTGGGCTAATTTAGATCATTATCGAACTATCCTAATGGAAGAGGATATTGTATATGAATGGACGAACCCTTGTGTTCCTACTGTGCAGAGCCAATACCAGTTACGGAAGTTGGTCTTTCTATTTACAATCATCGACAACAATTAGGACAATGGATCTATTCAGGGGGTGGATTATTTGTCACTGATCAGAATGATATTTCAGAATATGATGAAATGAGTTGGGCATGGCTACCAGATGAATTGATGGTAACCAGTAAATGTTACAGAGATGGGTACGATTCTTCTGATAACCTTTATGTTGCTTATGACCCGGGGTTATTTTCATATCCTAATGTTATTGATGTTACAGTCGTTGACTATTATGAAGCTCATGGGGAGTTCTTAGATTTTCCAGGATATAGTCCTTTAGTTTGGGATAGTGTTACAAACGATGTGTTAGAGATATATCGTTATTATGGATCCGGCGTGATTGTTCTTTCACATCTTGAATATGAAACGGCAAATTATGACTGTGGTGGTAGTACATGTGATGCAAACTATGTGGAAAATGAATTTCATTTCCTACACGTTCTTCTGTTGATGTAGATTTGATATACCCAAACTTCCACAATGCACTCGATATTCAACGCATTAGCATATAGCAGTTCACTCGGGGAACTTACAAATTCAAATACACATATCTGCTACATTTGAGATTCTAAATTGACTTAACAATCCGGTTGGTATTGAGGGACTTTGATTTGATGACTTTATCATCAGCTTTGGAAAGCAATTATGTTTATGATTAATAGTTTGAATACCGGTGTATATAACCTGATTGTAACCTTCTTAGATACGGCAGGGGAATTCAGGTAGCGGGGCAATAATACTTCGAATCGGTCTCCCCAATGGTGAATTAGGGATATCATCACCGAACGCCATCGATGGTGATCTTTGTATTATTTCCGCATCCCTTTGGAGATGAAAAGGGCATTGCGATTGTAAACTCAAATGATGTTTTTGTTATCATCGGTGGAAGGACAGATTCAACTATATGGGTGATGGTACACATGGGAAGTAATCACTCGGGTGATGGTGCATATAGTAATTGGCAATCTATAAATAGCTCTGTGATATACAGGTAACTCTATATTATGAAGGCGAAGAGATTGACCAAATAAATATCATCCTTATTGATAATCCAGAATTATTAGTCATCACCGACATCAATGATCTTTACAACGAATTCTTTGATATCAGCCCATTTGGCATGTACCTACAGAAATAGCAACCATGTGCTTGATTTCTATGACCTTTTAGCAAGATTAAATCGATATGCTGCAGATCATCGTGGAATAGTTTATGATCTGAGTCATGAAATAACCATATCAAATGACTATACAAGAGACTACAGAACTTCAACGATTCTGATGGAACGAATAGACAGCACAAATAGATTTGAGAATGGGCCGCATGATTGATGAAATTATCTACTAAATTTGATCGAAGTACACAACAGAATCGATGAGAACTCCATTACAGCAATTGCCTTAATGGGGATGATGAAGTTGTCCCATTCTATAGAATTCAAGAACCAACAAATGAAGTTTTGAACATTAGTTCTGATAACCCCACAATTAATGATCTAATTAATGATTTCATTGTTTCTGACATTCCTTATAGTACTTTACAAAATGATAATCCGAATAACGTAAATAATCCCCAACCTGATATACCTATTGGTCGAGTATTTGCTGAAGATCCCTATACATTAGTTTCCATTATCGATGCTTATGAAACTTCAATTCGTATCGATGAAAATACAAGCAACTCATCCCTTTTCCATTTGGATTCTGATTGTCCTTGGTGGCAAATTGGACCCTGTAGAGCAATCAATTGGGAATGGTATGGGATTAATGTGTATCAGCCATTACTTGCTACGCACTTCCAACATGGTGAAATATCTTTGGTACCCCCTTTTGAAGATGATCATTATTACCAATACAATGGAAATGTTGTAGGGTGGACTTCTGCAGATGTTGTAGAAGCTATACCGAACACAGACATAGGAATAATATCAAGTCACGGATCATGGTTAGGTAATCAAACACAAAGTGGATTAAGCCTAGGAAGAACAAATTATGAAGGAATGTCTGATTCGACTGGCAATATTCTAGTAAATGGTGGTTGTCACACTGGCCTCTCACTATCACACAATTCTCCGAGTAATAACTATGATGCTTTCAATAATGCCATTGTGAATAGCATTTTAGAAAAGGAATTAGGTTATTTTGCACCAAGCACTTGGGGGTGGTATGTTACTGGAGATAATGGTGCTAATATTTTATCTCCACTGGCGTAACGAGTTCATATACAGAACGGATATTGAAATAGTACCAACCTCATCTGTTGGTGATGCTTGGGTAAAAACATACGCAGATTATTGGGGAACAAATGGCTTTCCTTCTACACATGACACCGCAGTAGCATATGGCACAGTTTTGTATGGTTTACCAACCCAACCAATCGAGCATATACAAGGGGGACAATCAATTGTTATTCAATCGACCTCCAACAAGCTATAGATCACTTGAACAGTATAACCACTCATGAATTTACGCTAATTGTGGACATACCAAACTTTTCTTTTGAATACGATATTCAAAATAACGTTTATGTTCTGGCCGGTAATGGCGGCAATACTTACGCAGAGCCTTATGGACCTATTGTTCCACAAATAATACAACGTTTTTTACTCCCTTTAGACGCTGAGAATATCACTATCACTGAATTGGAATTGGCAAGAAATAGCCAAAATTACAGAAGTTCGTTCAATTAGTGACGGCTACACCTAAAAACACACAGAATGACCCAATACCTGGTGATTTTCCTATCTCTACAACATACCCTTTACAACAATATTGGTATGAAATAAAAAGGGTTGAACAAGGAATTTTAGTTGTACTAAGCGCAATACCAGCACAACTCTCAGTAAATAGTGAACTAACATTATTTTCTTACATGGAATTTAGTCTAAGTTATACATCAACATCAACCGATGTAACCTTAAGTGATGTGTTTTTAACTGAAGGTCAGCCTATAGAAGTCAATCAAAAAAGCTTACCGTTATCCATACAAGTAATTAATACGCAATCACAGAATGTAAATATTGCACTTGAAGTTGTAGATCCATCTGGTATTTCATTAGATTCTAAAAACTTACTTTTCCCTTTGACCGCGGCGTGCATGATGTAGCAATCGAACTTGATTCTATGAATTGGCCGCCCGGACCAAAAATGATGTGGGCGAGTGTTGGAGATGGGAGTGTTGTATTTGATAGTCATTTACAGTCAATAAGTACAATCGGCATAAAATTGCATACAGAAACAGGTAAATCAATAGTTGATCCTGCTGAGACTGTTCCTTTAACAGTTACTATAACTAACGAGAATGGCTCAGTTGTTAGTGGATTAGCCGATCGAATTGGTCTGGATATAAATGGAACACCCTCGAATGTAATTTTTAGCCAGATTCAGCCGGCAAATATCGAACCGAACTAACATCAGAAGAATTCCAACTTGGCATCAATCAGTTATTGTTAAAAGCCACCGACACACGAAATATAGAAGCGCAAGACTTTGCCATGATTTTATATCGGGGGTTCCGAACGATGCTACCAATAACCAGCAACTTGCCCAGGAGTTAGGCTTCGATTTCCCAATTCAACGGCTCTTCACTGGTTGGGTATCTCATGCCGGCACTTGGACTGTCACCAGCAACTACTACGGCACCATCGGTCTCCCCGAAGCCTTCGCCAGCACCAGTTACGATGAAACATATTCCGAATTTCGATTATCGTGTCAAACTCATGCGGGATGGATGTGAGGAATGCGCGAATAGCATCATCGTTCGAGGAACGCCGACACCCTTCGGTGATGGCAACCGCTGGAACAGCGGCTACAGCTTCAATATCACACGCAATGGTTTTTACTCGGTGGTCAAATATACCAATGGGGCTGGTTCCATGTTGCAAGGCTGGGCTTATAGTGCAGATATTAACACCGGTAGTTCCTGGAATACCCTAAGGGCAGTAGCAATTGGACCCAACCTGTATTTCTACATTAACGGCACTTTGGTTTGGTCGGGCAGCGATTCTTCATATACATCTGGGAGAGTGGGGATCTCCATGTATCGTACAGCTGATAGCACGGGCGATCAACTATGGGCAGATTGGGCCACCCTGGATATTCTGACCGCGGCCGCAGCCCAAGACTTCGAACAGGAAACCATCCCCGTTGATCAAGAACGCTGGAACGCTGAAGCCGGTCACGATCCAACGGGGGATGACCGAAAAGTACCCTAAGGCTGCATCTTTACAGCCAAAGCAGGAGGGTGGCACATGAAAATAAAATGGATTGCTCTGTTATTGTTGCTGTCAGTGATGCTTTTTGCACTGCCGACAGCTCTCGCGGCCGGATATCGCCAGGAGGCTTCACGCCCAGAGATCGCCTTCATTCGGGATGGCAATCTCTGGGTGACAGCACTCGATGGCAGTGATACACACCAGTTGACCACCCAAGGAGGCTATTCCGAGCCAGCCTGGTCACCCACCGGGGACAAAATCGCCTTTGTGCGCCAGTTTGTGGGGGATAATTCCAAAGATGCCTGGGAAATTGGCGTTTTAGACCTGAGTACCAACCAGGAGAAAATCGTCATCCCTGCCGAAAAGACACCAATGGTGCTATTAGATGAATATTGGAAATATTCCAACCCGCGTTGGGCGCCAGATGGGAATGCAATGTATTACATTGCTTCCGATGGCCGGGTAGTGGGGGATTATATCTATAAGTTCGATTTAATTTCGCAGAAACAAGCGGATAATTTTGGTGGATTTTTTGGGCGCGGTTTCGATATCTCACCGGTGGATGGGCGCATTACCTTTACCGGCTTTTCGAATGCCCCTCCCGTGGGCTACGATTTACATCTGGCAGAAGCAAATGGGGGCCAACACCAGAATTTGATCCCGTTACGAGATGGCGTTGGATATTGATTCCCCTCGTTGGTCGCCAGATGGGCAGCGCATTGCTTTTGCAGGCAAAGGTGGATCCTTTGGATCGGGATGCAATCGTCATCTTCGATCTAGACAATTTTAGATCCCCACATTTATCCTGCAGCAGTGGACTCTACTTGGTCAGCTGGTCTGGCATGGTCACCGAGCGGGGAGAAGATCGTTTATGTCTCCGATGGGTTGCTTCACATTCTAGATCTGACAACTGGCTACTCGAACGCTCTGCCCTGGATCTGATCCATCCTGGAAACCCAATGCAAGCATATTGGAACGGCAACGAGTGGAAATATTATTGATGCGGCGTTCACCGAGTACCAATTCCAGCGCATATATCATCGCTGGAGATATTTGGCTCCTCGACAGTCAAACTGATCAAAGAACACAAATCACAACAGGAACCAACTATAATTACCTAAATTGGTCACCGGATGGATCCAGATTATTGGCCATCTCCGATGATCAACGTGTTGATCTTGTGGATGCCTAAGTGGTGATGTAAAAACGATTGGGCGTGTCGGTAAAGGACAATTGAAAAACCATCCTGGTCGCCGAATAGCCAAGAAAATCTTTTTCCATGACTTTACGAATGACAATTCAACCAATCGGGTTGTTGATACTTCCGGAAATGTTTTACTGGAAATAGGTGATACGATGTTGTGCCCCAAATGGGAGCAAAATGGAAACATCTTATATTATTTTGAAGCCTATACAACAGATCCAGGATTTCTGGCAACACGATTTTTCTAATGGGATTTCGACTAGCATATCATGATTATGGAAAAAAACCTGATTTTCGACCTTAGTATAGGGGAATGTTATGTGTCAGAAACTTCCCCTTGGTTTGCCGTTTGGGATTATTGGAGTGAGGGAACTGGACAAGTTATCATGCTGAATACCAAGGGAGATGAATACATTATCTTCACCCCGTGAATCCGACGAGTCATGGCGGGAATCCACTGGCGATTGGTCCCCTGATGGACGGCAATTTGTATTTCAATCCGGGAACACCTTTTGGGCAGATGCGGGACCCATATATATCTACAATGTCGACGATCAACAAACCACCACGCTTTGGCAGGATGGAGGCCTACATCCCCGCTGGTCTCCGGATGGCAAGACCATTGCTATTACATCCTGGAAAGGGGGCCTAACTCTGATAGATGCGAACTCAAAGCAAGCCCAAGTTTTGCTCCCCGATGCTCCAGAGGATAAACTCCATGAATATGTGGGTTGGGGAGGAGGACATATTGGCTTTTTTGCGACCGTAGAAATGGAGCCTAGTTGGTCACCAAGTGGATCTCAAATCATGCTTTCCTATCCAGAAGGCTATTACATTCTAGATGTAGCTACAGGGAATCAACAGTGGATAGATCAAGGGATTTCGCCAAAATGGCAGCCTATTCCTCCGAAGTTAGTACCTACCGCTACGCCAGCCCCGGTGCCACCAACCGCTACCACCATTCCGACAGAAACGCATCCGCCTGCCTCAACGGCGACACAAACCTCCTACCCTGCAATGCTTTTAGACGATTCGGAAACTGGTGATCGAATCCCAAAATAAGTTAATTAAAATAGGATTTATCCTGCTCATTGCTCTAATCGCCGGTGGTGTGGTTGGCGCAATTGTCTTATTCCAACACAGAAAACGATCACACTCTGGGGTTAAGGCTGCGTATCCAGTGCCTGCACCGATCCTCCCTTCACAACCAACTGCAGCCCAAATCATCGGTATTCAAGGTGCGCTAAAAGGCCAAAGGATATCTATTTTTGATAGTTTTCTGATCGGACGCAGTTCCGAATGTGATCTCAAGTTATCTGACCCCAAAATATCACGTCTGCATGCAAAATTACGTTTTGCGCTCAATTCCTGGTATCTCCAAGATCAAGGCAGCCAGAGTGGGACGCTCGTCAATGGGGCATGGATCGATTCGGCCAAGCTGGAAGATGGTGACCGCATCCGTTTTGCAGATTTTGAGTTTGAGTTCCGGACAAATGCTTGAAATTACTTTACGTATTTTTGGATTGGTCATGAAGATCAATATTCTTAGGTGGAACAGTAGAATATTCGGAATCACGATTCCGCTCCTGTTGGGAATTTTGGCTTGCAACTTGGGCGGCTTGAGTGCGGCTGAAGAAGTAATCGGGGCCTTACCAGCATATCCGGATGCGAATTTGATTGAAGAATTTACAACCGGCTATCCAGATAGCATCCCCTCTGTTGGGGAAATTTACCTCACCGAGGCTGATACGGATGAGATCATAAATTTCTATTCTGAGGAGATGCAATTAGCGGGTTGGGAGGTTATTGAAATATCCGATAGTGATGATAACGGTGTTTTTGACCAGATTATTTTTGTTCAAGATACCTGGCGCTGTCGCATCCGTGTTTTTGAGGAACAGCCCAATCGATTTATTATTCGAGTAAATAAATTGTAGTTCGATTCTAACGTTTTCAGGAGAATTGTATGAATAAAAGGGGCAGAAAACCAGGTAAGACACCGCCAATTATTTTTGTAATCATTGGTGCGGCAGCCATCATCATTATTGTTTTAGCATTGGGTTTTGGGGAAGGAACGGGTCCGACAGCACCACAAGGAGCGCGAACATCCCCCTTCATTGCCCATGAGCACACGGTCACAGCTTTGGAACAAAATGATCCCACTGTCCTTTATGAAGAATTTAGCCCTTCGATGAAAGGGCTTATTCCATTAGAAAATTTTATTTCGGCTGAAGATGAGCTGGTTAGGTCCCTAGGAGAAGTTATAAGGTTGAAGAAATCCAACCGCTGATGGTGTTAACTGGCCCGGAATGGAATTCCGAATGGGCTCAATCCAAAGTCAGGGTAACTCGCGAACAATCTACTCAAGATTATATCGTCCGGTATTTCCTTGAAGATGGGCAATGGTGGCTTTTCGCCACGATCACAGAATAATTATGATGCGCAAATCACCTGTCATTAAAATTTCAATCCTGGTTTTGCTCATCAGCGTTCTACTGCTGAGCAGCAACTCTGGAGCAGCCCAAACACGAAAGATTTACCCCGTCATCCTGATACACGGTCTTAATGCAAGTTATGATGATTGGCAAAACAACTCAAACGGGATCTTTTATGAATTACAAGGGGATGGATATGATATGAGTTTGGTGAGTTCCTTCGCTTATCCCCCGGGAGAAAACAACGAAATTCGTGATGGCGATGTTTATGCTATTGCTGCTCGTCTGAACCAAGAAATCGAAATTTTGAGCCAACAGAGTCAGATGGCTGGAGGTCCCGAAAAAGTCGATATTGTGGCCCATAGTTTAGGAGGGTTGATCACACGCCAATATCTCAGCCAGCATCTCTCAAATCATAAGATTGGAAAATTCATTGATATCGGAACGCCCCACTCAGGCGTGGACATGATTGGAATATATAACGGTGGTGTAGATATCCTTTCCATCATATCACAGAGAGCCTCGGTGGTCCTGTACTAACCATCATTGCCCAGGATTTAGTCAGTCAGGCAGCACACGAAGTCATCAGCAGGCTTGGGAGAGCTTTAACATAGATAGAATTATTCCTGATCCAACCTCTCCCGCATCCCAACAACTCGATCCAAATGGTTCATTTATGCAGGCGTTAAATCAACCTGGATTGAGTCCCTCGGATGTCGAATATGACATGATCTATGGTGATATAACATTTCGCCTTCAATTCGATTTCTTCGGCTATCAGGTTCTTTCACACGAGCTATTATCTTTTGGCGATGTCATAGTTGGCCGAGAAAATGCGGCAACAATCCCGCACTTGGGCACCCGCTTAGGCCCAAATCCATCTAACTATGAAACGCACCAGTTCCCAAGAAGTATGGTGCTGCTGGTTGAGCAGGAAGGTTTATTACCTGAATTTCACTTCCCGAATTTAGTGCAAGCGGCTGAAGATATTCGGACAGTCTGGCATAGCGAGTTACTATCAAATCCCAAGTAAATGGGTTAGTTCTTCAGATTCTCAATGATGGTTTCCAATCCGGATCAGATCCCACAACACCATTTCCAGACTTTGGAGGAGATGATTCTACCGTAATGGTTTTTGATACATCAGGTAGTATGGATGGCTACGACCAAACCGGGATCACGAAGCTCGAAGCCGCCAAACATGCTGGGGGAAATATCTTGGATATTCTCGAAGCTGAGGCTGGCTCATCCACTGGACTATCTGGTCAAATTGGTTTGGTCCGCTTTGGGCGGAGTGCATCTATTCCTATTCAAATGACAACCAATATCAATGAAGTTAGATCGGTTCTCCAAAGATTTAATGCTCAAGGGGGAACTTGTATGGCCGCGGGTATTTATAACGGGATCGAATTGCTAAGATCGTCCAACACGAGCAGTAGAAAAGTGATGGTTTTGCTCAGTGATGGACTGCCAAATATACTGCTGAATGGAGAGAATCAGAGAAGACCATGATCCACGTAGTAAAACAAGAACTTCTGGATTTGGCATCCGAAGCAGGAAATAATGGCATCTGTATTTATACAGTTGGGTTTGGTCAATCCGTTTCTGGGGGAGGCTGCTATCGACGAAGATCTTTTACAACAAATCTCCAGGACGAGTGGATGTGGCGAATATTATGGAGCAGAAGATGCTACCCAACTCGCCAATGTATATGTCTCATTACGACATTCATCAACGGGAAATATCTTGTTGCAGCAAGTAGGTAATATTGCTCAGGGCGAGGAAATCCAAATTGCTTCAATCGAAGTTCCCCAATATCAATCTCAAATCCTTTTTACTCTGAATTGGCCTGGGAGCCAGCTAGAACCGGTGCTAATCGACCCAACATCTCAAATCGTGGACACGAACTATCCAGGCGCATCTTTTTCATCCTATAATTCCCTTGCCAGCATTATTATCCGAGACCCAGAGGCGGGTACCTGGCAGGTCTCAGCAAGAGGTGTTGATGTACCCCAAGGCAGTACATCATATAATGCTATTCTTTCATCAAGACCAAGTCCGATTACGCCCACTCCGACGAGTGTACCTACGACCCCTACACCTGAACCAGAAATTGTCACTTCACCCGGATTTCCTAGTTGTGATATTAGCGTCTACTCTTGGGTGGGGGAGCAATTGCCATCTATGTTTTGGCCAGAACAACTACCCGCCTTCGCACACAACAGAAGAGTTTGACTCCCAAACTAGAGAAAGCTTATCTTGTAGGAGGAAATGGTTATCTAACTGGCAGGAGCTTCCCGCTTACAGATGGGTGGATCATAGGGCGGAGTGCCGTGTGTCAAATCAGATTGTCAGATTCTTCAGTATCACGTCAACACGCCCAAATTCGTTCGTCGCAGGGTCAATGGTACATTCAAGATTTGCAAAGTACAACTGGAACCTATGTGAATAATGTCAAGATAAATGCCTCCGTGCTAAATCATGGAGATGTTGTCCGAAATCGGTTCTTCACAATTTTAAATTTATAGTAGGGCCTTATGCTAGTTCGGGAAAGCCAGAGCTTTGATTTGCAGAAAGTCTGGTTTACCCAATAAACGATTGAGATAAATGCACAGGGTATGAGCAGTCAGCTTGGTATACAAGCGAGTGCACAAGCCCCAAAAAGTGTGGGCGTGATTTTGCTCAATGTTGAACTGCTCCGAAAGTTGCCCATTGACGGTTTCGATGATTTGCCGGATAGCATTGTGAAGCTTTTTTCCAGCAGCGGACATTTGCTGTTTTCTGATTGCGACGCGGGATGGTTCGCAAACGCAGACGATTTTTGCGCCACAGTCGGGCAGCTTGTTGAGCAGAGATGTAGCCTTTATCGCCCAAGACCTCCAAATCGGTATGCTGGTCCAGCATCTCGACCCCGATTTCCAGGTCGGTGGCGTTGGCAGGAGCCAGTTCAAAATCCAGGATCAGGCCACCCACGGTGATCAAGAGATGCAGTTTGTAACCAAAGATGGTTTCATTCCTGGAAGGCACTTTTCCATAGGTGGCTCCATAGGCCTTCCAGTCTCCGGTGGAGCCAGGCACCAGATAGAACTGCACCACGGGAATCGGCAAACTGTCGATCACACCTTGCCTCTCCTGGGCCAGGTCCAGCATCTGTAACACACTCTGGCGGATCAGGTTGAAAGCCAACATCAAATTTCGTCGACGACGATTGAAGCGGCTTTGTGAAGGAATATGCGGAAACAAATCTCGATGTTCTTGCCAGTAACTCAACATTTCGGTTTCGACATCCCAGCCGCGACACTCACCCACAATCGCCAAGGTGAGCAACTCGCTGTCACTGCACGCCGGTTTTGGGCCAGGCCGCTTGAAAAGAGGTGCAATTTGTTGCCAGATATCATCAATGATCACGTACATCCATGTACAAAAGTCTTCAAAGTCGTTTATCATTGGGTTGTCCTCCGGTGTTTTTGGGTTGTTTTGGTCAACACCCCAATTTTACCTCGGAGGACTTCTCTCTATTCATTTAGAACTAGCATAAGGCCCTAGTAGGATAACTGGGGAGTTGCTTAAATTTTCGTGTTCTTATGATTGCTTTCCTTGATTGCACTAGAAATCCACCTCTTCAGACAACTCAGAAAATCCAAAGTCATAGATTTTGGGTAGATTGTTTGGGTTTCTTTTTGTGTTCGGAAGGACTTGAATCTCCAATTTGATTATTTCTGAATTTAGTTCAAATTTTTCAACTAATAAACATAATACACTATTGAACTAAGCGCTTCGCGCAGGGGAAGTTCTCCAATCCAAGAACACATGTAGTATCTTTCATCTTTTCTGAATCAGGCTATATTTCCTGCAAACTAATCCATTTGTAAACAGGAGGTATAGCCATGACGTCGTTAAGGCAACGGATGCTGGATGACTTGAAGTTACGCGGTCTGTCCGAAAGCACCCAGGAGGTTTATGTGCGTGCTGTGCGCCAATTAGCAGAGCACTACGAGCGACCCCCTGACCAGATCACCGATGAAGAACTGCGCCAGTATTTTCTCTATCTCAGGAAAGTCCGAAGGATTGCTCAGAGCACTCTTCAGATCAACCTAAGCGCTCTGCGATTTTTCTACCAATATACTCTGGGAAAAGACTTTCCTACGCTTAAATTGGTGCGCGCACGCCGGGAGAAAAAGTTGCCGGTTGTGCTCAGCATCGCCGAGGTCCGCCAAGTACTAGGGTGTATCCGTCGGTTGCGTTATCGGGCCTGTCTGAGCACGATCTACTCTTGTGGGCTGCGATTAAGAGAAGGGTTGTTCCTGCAAGTTGCAGATATTGATAGCGAACGGATGAGCGTCCACGTGCGGAACGGGAAAGGAGGCAAGGATCGTTACGTGCCGCTATTCCAAGGCACCCGAGATCTGTTGCGGCAGTATTGGGCAAAACACCGGCATCCGGTGTGGCTCTTTCCAGCCCCAGACCGACCTAGAGGAACCCCTTCGAAGACAGCAACCGAACCGATGAACGCTGGCGGTGTCCAGTTCGTCTTTCGTGCCGCGGTACAGGATAGTGGTATCCGGAAACATGCTACTGTACACACCCTCCGTCATAGTTATGCCACCCATTTGCTCGAAGCAGGGGTCAGCCTGCGGGTCATCCAAGCCTATCTAGGACATAGTTCTCCAGCAACTACTACTATCTACACACATCTGACGCAAAAAGTTGAAGCTCCTGCGGTTGTGGCTATCAACCAAGTGATGGAACAACTATTGTGACAGAGTTGGCGGACATCTTCCGTCAATATGGGCCGCAGTATCTAGACAAGTTCGGGGACAAAATGCTCCCCAGCCACCTGCAAGCCATACGGGATATTCTGCGCTGTCGCACCGAAGCCCTTGGCGGGCACGTCTACCATTGCCATGAGTGTGATAAGGTTCAGTACAGCTATCATTCTTGCCGGAACCGACATTGTCCCAAATGTCAGAACCAGAAGGTCCAGGAATGGCTAGAGAAGCAGCAAGAGCTGCTCCTCCCCGTCCCCTTCTTCATGCTAACTTTCACACTGCCTGCTCATCTAAGGAAGGTCGCTCGGAGCAACCAGACTACCTTCTACAATTTGCTCTTCCGTTCCTCGGCAGCTGCTACTCAACACTTGGCCAGTGATCCCCGCTTTGTTGGTGGTCAAATCGGCATGATGGGTGCTCTTCATACCTGGGGACGGAACCTCGCTTACCACCCTCACGTGCATTACCTGGTTCCCGCTGGTGGCCTCGCTCCGGATGGAAAGAACTGGTTACCTGGAGGAGAAAGCTTCCTGCTCCCTGTGAAAGCCCTCTCCAGGATCTTTCGAGCCAAGTTCCGGGATGCTCTGCGAAAAACCGATTTCTTCGAGGACGTTCCCAAATCTGTTTGGAAGCAAGAATGGGTCGTGCACTGCAAACCGGTCGGCGACGGGCGGGCCGCAATGAAGTACATCTCCGCTTACATCTTCAGGGTAGCCATCAGCAACCACAACATCTTGAAAATGGAAGATAGCAAAGTGACCTTTCGATACAAAGATACCGAAACTGGTAAGACCAAGCTCTGCTCCCTGCCCGCTGAAGAATTCATTCGCCGTTTCCTGCAGCATATCCTCCCCCGTGGTTTTGTCAAGGTGCGCTACTATGGACTCTTCAGCCCCAGCCACCGTACAAAGCTTGCCACCCTTCACCAACAGCTGGGTAGTGCTCCTCCAGATATCTTTCCTGAAGATGTAACTGTACAAGAACAAGCTCCATCATTACCCAGCAATACTTTCATTTGTCCCGCCTGCGGTCGAGCTATGAAACGGCTACACAGCATCCAATCCAAAGGACGTCACCCGCCTTGATAACCATTTCCTTGAGATCAACCTTTTTTTCTGCGGGCGTTGTGATATCAGACTACACCCGTAGTTCTGCTTGGCCTGATGGTGGTAAATCACCCATCATTCACACTAAACTAATTCCCTTCCGAGTTTCAACACTGCTATCTCTGGAGAAAACCGTTCTCCGCGCCTCGTTGATCCCCACCGATTTCCTGTAAGCATCTTTCCTTAATCCCCATATTCTGAGCTTCTCGCCTCCCTCGGCTTAGTTCAATAGCGGATTATGTGGTTGCCAGAACCACATAATCCTTAACCATTGTGTTCCCAACTGTAAATGGACTGAATATTTGGTCTATTCCCACCACAAAAATCAATGCCTTACAAAATTCTACACATCACCCTCCTGAAAGAGACCATAATCCTGGGGCTTGAAAAAGTTAGGCACCCAACTCAAGTGGCCCTGCTTGCATTTGTTCAACGGCCTGGTTGAAAGCCTGTTCGACCGTGCGATCCAGGATGCGGGCATATTCCAGGGTCATGTTCAAGGTGGTATGTCCCATCAGTTTCTGCAGGGCTGATTCTCTCAAACCATAGTTGAGCAAAGCCACGGCAAAGGTATGGCGAAAACGATGGGGGGTCAGACCCTCCAAGCCCAAATGGATGCTCATTTTGCGAACGATGCTGCAAACATTGGCACCTCCTTGCCAGGGACGACCAAATCGGGTGAAGAGATGTTCATTGCGGCCTTCCCAGCCCGCTTCCTGCCACTTTTGGAAGGCTGTCAAACAAGCAGGCGTCAGTGGGATCATCCGGTCTTTGAGCCCCTTGCCCTCTCGGATATGCAGTTTCCAGGTGCCTTGGATTTGAACGATGTCCGTGGTGCACAGCCCCGCCAATTCAAAGGCGCGAATACCGGTATGCAGCAAGACCGTCACCACCGTTTTCTCTTTGAGCGAAGCGCCGTTCTGGCAATAATCCAATACCTTGCGGAGTTCACGATCGGAGATATAGCGAGGCACCGGATCGGGGTCTTGGGGAACATCCTGTTTCCCGAAAGGATTGCGGTTGGGGGATGTCTCCAGTTGTTCAAAGACTGCAAAATCAAAGAACAGACGCATGCCCCGATATTGGTCATTGCGATATTTCCCTGAATACTGGTTTGTCTCCACCAACTGCTTTAGGTGACGTGCGTACGCCAGGGCAACCTTTCGGTTGACATCGTCAAGCCGTGAACACGATGGATAGTTCTCTTGAAACCAGAGAAAGAAAGCCGTCAACGATGCCCGCCGGCTGTTGACGGATTTGGGCCGACTTTTCGCTTCGTACCATTGGATATATGCCAGGATTGCATTGCGGATGGGCGGATGGATGAGCCGGGCAAAGTATTCTTCGTGCTTGAAAACCCTCTTTTTGGGTGCCATGATTTTCCAGTGGATCAGACAGCGTTCCACCCGATACATTCTAGGGTTCGGCTGATTGTTCTCGCTGCGCCCTGACTTGACGGTACCAGGCCTGGTACTCATCTTGAAAACCTTCGAAATCAGAGCGGGTCACATCTTCCAAGGGTTTTCCCACACAGGCCAAGAGCCAAATCAACAAGATCAGTTCGCTACCGATGTGCTGTGACGCATATTGCATTTCTCCAAACGCAGTCTGGATCCGCTGGCGGATAGGCAACAGTGCAGGCCGATGCATGCGAGAAAGATGGGTAGGCAGTTGAATGAGGAGATGAAGCGTTGCCCGGCGGTAGCCTCGAAAAAACAGAAAGGCCAGAAAAGCACAATAGCTGAAATGTGCTTGCTTCTCTCGTTCAGGAAACAATGCCAGGATTTCATCATCCTGCCAGCTATCCAGTGGTTTTCCAATCCGTCGCAGCATCACCCCAGGTGCTCCCTGCAAAAGTTTCAAGATTTCCTGGCTGTAGTCCTGGTTTTCCAGAAACTGGTGGTATTCCCGGATCACCTCAGTCTCGGTTTGGGCATTTCCTTTTCCTAAGATCATCGGGCATCCCCCCTTTGAAATCCGCATAGGCTTGCAGGGCATCTTGGGCTTTCTCGAACTCCTTGGCCACAAATTCATCACTCAAATGCAAATAGGGTGTCAGCGAATCCGGGCTGCGATGTCCCACCATGCTGCGGACGGCTGGTTCTGGCATGCCCTGCTGCACCAAATGGGTGATCCCGGTATGCCGAAAGCGATGGGCATGGACATCCTTGAGACGGCATTTATCCGCATAGTATCGGATCATTTTCTGGACGGCGTTGACCGAAAGTGGCCTTCCACGAGCTTTCCCTTTGAAAGCCACAAAAACCTGTTCAATCTCGGGGAAATGGAATTGGCGTTCCTGATCCAGATAGCGGTTCAGGATCCTGAAGGTGAGATCGTCCATGAATACCATGCGAGCTTGCTGTCCTTTGGAAGTCGGGATATGAATCCGGCGACAACTGCATTCCAGGTCTTCAAAACGGATGGCGACCACTTCGCTGACCCGCAGACAGCTGACCCACATCAGCAGCACCAGGCTGCGATCCCGCCAGGATCTCAGTGCACTCAGGAAAGTGTGCAGTTCATCTTCAGCGAAAACCTTGGGAATACGTTGGGCTTGTTTGCGGTACAGGCTCTGACTGCGCCGTTGAACGTGTCGGAGTCTGGTCTGTGGTTGCACAGGATTGAGGGGAAATTGATCCGGTTGCAGCAAACACAACTCATTGAACAAGGAAGATACGGCTGCTAGCCGCCGATTGATGGTGGCATCTGCATAGCCTTCTTGAGATTGCTGTTTGATGAAGTCCAGGCAATCGGCCCGGGAGATCTTTTCCACGGACTTGGGGATCACTTGAAAAAATATCTTCAGATCGTGAGCATAATTGACCCAGGTATTGTGTGTCCGAGTAGTCTGCATCAAGTCCAGAAAATGGTTGATCAGGGGTGAATTGGTGGTCACCTGGACCACCTGATTATGTTCCCTCTTGATGGTGAAGCTTACCACTGGTTTTGTGGAGATATCTGTACCCATGAAAGTACCTCCTTTCTTTTCATGAGCTTTGACTCTAACGTCTCTTCAAGAGATCGTCAAAAGATTCTCCATATAAATAATGACGATGTCTCCCTGACGAGGGCTTTGGTTGAAGCTGGAAAATTATTGGATATCCAAATTCTTGATCGTGCGCCGTGAAGGGTGCTGCTGTAACGCTCGTAATGAGCCAGATACCTACCAAGTCTGAGCCTGACCAGGCAGGCAGGGGATGCGATGCCCACCCTTGTCTGAAGCCCTGGAAACAAGCGGGAACGAGAAGTAATCCACCCATCTCCTGACCGCAAGGCTGAGCATGAGTAAGGCAAACGAAAGTGAATTCTTGGTTGAACCGCCTAGATACCTCGGACTTACCCCGAAAGGTGGAGATATGGGTAAGAGACAATCTAGCCGAAGTCAAGGTCGAGACGGAGGTATAGCCCTTTTGGTCCAGGGGCACGACCTGTCAGGTAGGTAAGGACAGGTTGAGATTGTCGGGCCTTCAAGGAGAAGGCTACAGGCGAATAGAGAGTGCCTAACCTCATGCGCTGACGACAGCAGTATCAACACGGGAAGGCCCATCAGCTGCCCGCAAGGGATCGGCTGGCATGAAGCCTAAATGCCGATGGGCTGGCGGAGCCGCCGTAGTAGTCTGAGTTAGGGAAAGCCTAACACATGGCGAAGGGCGGCAGGTTCTAAGGCTTCTGAGGAATAATAGGAGACTAACAGATGGAAAACACAACTGAGACGCCGACAGAATTGTGTCGGATAAAAGTTTCCGAACTTCAAGGGAAGCTGGCAAAGAAAGCGACTGAAAGACCCGAGCATCGGTTTTGCAATCTGTACGACCTGCTCACCTGGGAACCCCTGATGGTCTGGGCGTTTGATACGTTGATGACTAACAGGGGATCACGCACAGCGGGCATAGACGGGATGGATAAAAGGACAGCGATCCGTAATCAAGAAACTATTCTTGCAGAGCTGAAAACTGCACTAAAAGCCAAAACGTATGAGCCTCAACCTGTGCGTCGGGTGTACATCCCGAAAGCGAACGGGAAACAACGCCACTGGGTATCCCAACCCTGAGATACCGGCTGGTTCAAATGACGGCGAAAGCCATCTTGGAATGATTCTTCGAGAGTGACTTCTATTCGACCATCCCGGCTTCAGACCCGACGAAGCTGCCATACAACGACGGCCTATCTTCATCAACAAATCTGCTTCGAAAGCACAAGAAGATGATCTGGATCATCGAAGGAGATATCATGGGTTGCTTTGATTAGTCATCTTGATACCCTATGAAAAACGCAAGTTCTTGAGAATGCCGGATTTGAATTGCTGGAGTTTCTCCAGTGTTTCTGGATTGTCGGGAAACAAGTATAAGCCGGTCTGTTCGTCTTTGGGAATTTGAATACGCCCATTGTTGATACGATCATAGAACCAGTGAGGGGTTACTTCCAAGTCTTGAGCGAGCTGAGGGATGGTGAGATAACCAGGAATCTGGCGCGGGTGGGATTGGCTGCGTTTTTGGAAGATGCGGTGCTTCAGGCGGATAATTTTGACGGTACTGGGAAGGACCTCTGGGGGTTCTTGGGAGAACGATATCCCAGGACGGTCAGATGATCGGCGATCTCTTCATCCAGTTTACCCTGGCTGGCTGAGGTCAATGATGAGTTGCTCCATCGCAGAGAAGTTGGACAGGTCGGCAAACGCCCCAACGGTGACAGGAACCTGAAGGGTGGTGGTTTCGCCGCCTTGCCAGACGATACGAGTTTGCACCTGGTCGGGGGCAGTACGCTGGATGACGACTTTGTCGATCAGGCAGCGCAGCAAAGCTTTCTTGTGGGGGGTGGATAGGAGTTCTTCTTGATCCCAGATTTGGGGGAGCTTTTGACCAATGGCGGTAAAGGCCGCTTTCAGTTCTTCAGGTAGCGAAGCGGGCGTTGAAGCTAGATTGCTGCTCGAGCGCAAAGGATTCTTCGGCCTGCTTGAGCGCTACCAGGGCTGCTTCCCAGCGTCGTTCCAGTTCTGCGGCCACCAGACGGTTATCCGGGTCCACCTGGTTGTATTGACGTTGAGCCAGGTCGGCCTCATAGCGCAGACGTTTGAGTTGTAGCTCTTGAGCCTGCTTGATTTTTGGATCCGTTTCTTTCTGGGCTTTGAGGGTTTGCTCATAGGCATCCAGTTCAATAGGGGAGAGCGCCTGGAAAAAGGCCTGCACTACCTGGTCATCAATGGGATCGGCAGGGATACGCTGACAGACGGGGACCCCATGCGTTTGCCGCAAATAGTTGCACAGGTATTGGTTGCCCCCTTTGTACTGGACGACCATCTTGTGGCCGCACTCGCCACAATACATAATGCCATGTAACAGCACCGCCCCAGGACGCGGCACGCCGCGGGACTTGTTGCGATCATACTCGGCATAGTTATCTTTCAACATGGCCTGGATGCGTTCGAAGGTTTCCCAGTTGATGTAAGCCGGATATTTGTCCTTGACGATGATTTTCCACTGCTCCATCGGCAACCGCCTGGTGGTGGCTTTGCCATGCATATCCCGGGTAGTCCGACTGCGACCATAGACAAAGGCACCCGCATAAGCCGGATTCTTGAGGATCGACAAGATCGCTGAGACACTTGGTTTTTTCCACACCAAATCGCCAAAGCGATTGCGGCGGGGCAGGTGCAGGTCGTGTTCGTTGAAGAAATGCAATACCTTGCTAGCTGATTTTACCCGCAGAAAGGTGCTGAAGACAAGCCCCAGGCGGTTTTGCACTTCCAGATGGGGATCTTTGACGACTTGCTGGTTGGGACTGTGGATCAAACCGACAGGTAAAGGCAGGGCCAGATCTCCCCGTTGGGCTTTGTTGAGTAATCCAGCTGTCATGCGGGCCCGAATGGTATGTAACTCGAGTTCGGAAAGCTGACCTTTGAGTCCCAACAGCAAGCGTCCGTTGGCAGAGCCAGGATCATAGATCCCATCTCGGTCGGCGATCAGGCAGTTCCTGTAGCCACAAATATCCAGCAAGGGATACCAATCCGTGCAATTGCGGGAGAGGCGGGTGACTTCGGAAGAGAGAATGATGCCCACCTGCCCCAGGGTGACCTGGGCGACGACTTCCTTGAAGCCTTCCGAAGCTCAGCAGCCGCACCGGTCAGGCCCAAGTCGGCATCGATAATTTCAATATCTTCAGCCCGCCATCCCAGTCTAATGCCCGCTGGTGCAGGGCGTACTGCAGGCGAAGGCTTTCCTGGTTGGTGAGCACCTGATGTGGGGTGGACTGCCGGATGTAGATCAGCGCTTTGCGGGTCTGATGGGAGGTTGTGATCAGTTCTGAGGTAATCATGGATCACTCCTTGGAAGATGATGGTCAGTTCGGAGAGAATTTGGGTTTGGTCTTCTGAGGGCAATTGTCCCCAGACGTGGTTGGGGTTGGATGGACATAACAACACCTCGCATTCTTCAGCTAATGAGATCAGTTCCTGCAAAGCTGAGAATGTCAACTTGCTTGGAACAGTAGCTGAGATGATACGAGGTTAGTTGCCTCGAGGGGAATACGCAAGTTCATATTCTCCCGGTAACTCACCAGTACATGCCTGGTGCCCGGGCTCATTTGTGAAAGAACTGTATTCAGACGGAAAACTCGCCCGTACAATGGATGTGTCGGGTCGATGACTTCGATTTCTTCGATTGGGTT
>CAWHCC010000002.1:0-427506 GCA_963827805.1 uncultured Chloroflexia bacterium | reverse complement strand
TATGTTCCTGTACGCGTAGCATATACTTATCTGGTTCAGCTTGCGGTGGTCTCGCAAGGGGCGGCTGGGTGTTTGCCAACCTTTGGTTCGGATTTATGATGTCCTGGGCGTATCGCATCGCGCTCGCCGTTGGCGGAGTCTTTGATTACGTTCGCCGAGATTACAACTGAGAAAGCGGTGTTAGGCGTTCCATTCTGTATGCAACTGGCGTGTGCAGAAAGATCTCGGCAAAGGCGCATTTTCTGGATGAGGTGATTATTATGACTATTTACACAACTATGATCGGATCCGGCATCCAGACTAATTCTTAGCGCTTCGACGGTACGGGGTATGATTTCTGGACCCCTGCTGGTAGCCATGATTTCTCACTCGTTATCCTAACACTCAACGAAGCCGATCAGGCGCTATAAAAGTGGTGGCTGTTTTTTCAGTCTGTAGTAGCGGTTGGGGGCTGCGCTGTCGAAACCAATGTGCTGCAACCTGGGGATATCGTAAAACAACGTTCTTTGAATGAGAAGGATCCGCGTCTCCAGAAATGATAATAATAAACACTTTAAGCGTCTGATCTGGAACTGATGCGTATGTGCGGCTCAATCTTGGCGGCAATGCTTAGCGTGAGCGAGTTGTTCTCACCGGTTTTAATGCTCTTCATAGTCCTTCCGTTGGTCACATCAGTGTGCCATGAAATTCATTGTAACGACGGGCCCCAACGGTAGCCTGTTTTCCAAAGACACCGACCACAACAATGGTGCCGCCTTTTGAAGTTGTTCTTCTGGATGGCAGCGGTCGTGTTCGACCCATTGAACGCGGTTAAATTAAAACCCGGTCAACCGCTTGATTCGTTCTTTTGCTTCAAATTAACCCACACTTCTTGTAATGTTACAGATCGGTCATCACTGAGTGATTAACACATTTGCCCCTGCTGACTTAGCCACCTAAATTTTCCAATAGGTCCAGCGACCATTTCGGCCATCAGGTTAACAGGTAGCGCGGCCACAGGTTCCACCATCGCGTTTGTTAATCGTGGTGGTTGCAATTTTTTCTGCGCCGTGACCCAAATTTGTGTGCGGCGAGCGCTTTACTTTCAGTGTAATAACAATAATCGTCCACTTTGTCGGCATGACCTCCCCACACAATTTGCGGTGTTGTTTTGGGTCGTCCCAGTCCCCACGCCACCCGGCCCCAAGGAACCGAATTCGTCACGAGAGTGGCTTTGAACAACCGCAACCGTGTTGCGGGTTGTTGTCCATGAATCGTGTTATCGCGACCCACGCGCCATTACGCTGGATGCCTGGCGTCCGTTACGCCAGGACGGCGTTCGACTTCTTGTATTAAGGTCTGGTGCGGTAACCCATTTCTTTTTCATGATTTTCTTGTCAGCGACTCAGACCGCCGCCATAAACATAATTGTTCTATCAGTTAACCAACGCAATGCGCAGCAAGAATAAAAAAGTCCGCCATTATCCTCAAACGTTGGATGAGGGATACAGCGATCTTCTGCTATGCCCTCCCCCAGGTGATATCGGTACCTTCGGTCATTGTTGCATCCGATCGCCTGTGAGTCAATCCGGGGTTGATGCAATTTACGCAGATATATCGGTTGGCAACGATTACGAGCATCAATGCTGCTTTGGTTCTCTTGTATAGATGGGTTCATAGTCCAGCTGGCGACGAAGTTGATAATAACATCCACCATTAAGTCGTCCTCAACCCCAAAGGCACTGCGGCCATCATCATGCTGCCAATAATATTGCCACTTTTGTGGGTGTGTAGATTATTTTTCGCTGCCGGTGCAGTTTGATAAGATCGACTAAAATAAAATGAACTTTCGATGAGCCAATACATCATAATGAGCAGCTTAATATATATAACGCCAATTTCCTGTAATTTTTCAGCGGCCGCCAACACCCGTTCTTTTTCACAGAAAAGACATGAACGCCTTCAGCTGCAAACGCTCAGCGACGGCTAATGCGATCTCCTGCACTACCCCCTGTGATCAAGGCTACTTGGTCTCTAATTTCCTCATATCCATAACCTTTTCCTTGCAGAAACCGAGAAGATCAAAAAGTCGTTGTCGCTTCATCTATTCCATAAGGATATCGGGCCACATAATTAGATTTTGAGGATATTTACTTGACCACGCTGCCGCTGGACCCAGCAGGCGATGGGCCTGTTGCTTAAACACAGATATGACGAGCGCAAATCGACGACATTTCGTACTGTCACCTTGACCTGCATCCCGTTTGTGAGATCTTCCATTTGGTCGCGCGGCGTCGGCGCGGGGCAGCGACGGGATCGCGTCCGGGGCGGCGTTGCTCAGAGATCTCCTGGTCGCGCGTTGCCTAGTTCGGCCGCCAGTTTCGATGGTGATGGAAGACGCAGGCGTCGGGCCACTCGTTTTCCCGGGTCGCAGCAGGCCCTCGAGACCGTAGGGACGCCTTTGGCGATGGTCATTTCTCCGGGTGGATCGCCGGATATTATGGGCGCGGGTATCCCTTATGCAGTCCGACCATTCTGACCCGTCCATTACATCTCCGGTTTGAAACTGCCGTGCTCTTAGCGATGGGATGATCCGCGTCGCCGAGTCAGGGCGACGCGGGCGACGTCGACGGCGAGGCGATCGTGGGCGCCGTCGTCACCGCGCTTCGACGACGGCATCCAGGCATGCGCCAGCTTCTTCGTCGGTGACGTACTGCACACGCCGATGGACTTGGGATCGATCTCAAACTCGGCGAGGATGTCCACCGGCAGGCGGTGACGCGCGCGCTGGAATGGTCCTCGGGCGAGTTCCGGCGGGCGAGCGGGGGGCTTCATCGCCGGATTTGGAAACAATCAGATGTTTATCGGAAACGTGCGATGTTCGCCGTCGATCGGCCAGACGTTCTCGGTCTCCGGCGGTGCCATTCCCGATGGCAATAGCAGCGACGTGCCTGCGGATCAGGGTTGTGGTTACTGACACGCTCCAGCTTGGCGGGTCAAGGTAGATCGTCTTCAGGTTGCCCTTTCCATGGGGATCATTCGCGGTTTTTGCAGCCTGAGCAGTGGCGGTGCCCGGCCGAGGTCGGTTGGCAGCGTTTTCGGCGAAGACTCGTGGCCCTAGGCTTGTCTTTCAGCGCCGTAGGTCACGTTGGTGGTAGCGGCGCCCGGGTTCGAGTTGGGCGCCCAGCGGCGAGCGAGCAGTTGGGGGAACTGGCCTTGACGGCGGTGCGCCAATCCCATTCGAATCGACTTGACGCTGAGCACCTTTAACGGCCTCGCCACCACAGTTAATCCCAGAAATCTGGTGCCGACGCAGCGTGGGAATAAAATCGTCATAAATGTTATAGGTGCCGCGGGGGTCTTCGGCTTTCTTCTTTGGCCACGCCGCCTCGGCAGGTTTGCTGGGTATCACTGGAGTAGGGATGGTAGCGTTAACTGTCGCGCGGCCAGCTTTTGTCGCTGTTCCAGCTCGTCATTCAGGGATAGAGACAGTCGTCCAGTGGACTGCGCTTTGCATCGACTCCGCCAGATGCGCGGCCACCTCCTGGGCACCGCATCCTTTATAGGGCTGGTACAGGTCTGGAGTTGTGGGTGGCTCAGGCGGTTTGATCTGATTTTCTGCGGGTGTAGGCTTCCCTGCGCGGATGAGGATAAAAATCTGTCTCCTGGCGCTCATGAGTAACCGCAGCTTTTCGAGTAAATCTTGGTGTCCGTGTTATTGGCGGCCGGTATTTCTTTGCGGTAGCGGGCGACAAACGGGATGGTGTTGCCGGCATCGAGCAGTGATGGTGGCGGCAACTTTTTGTTGGTGATGCGTTGTTTTGCGATTTAGAGCTCGTCGGCGTTCGTACCAGTGGGCAGTTATAGACGGAAAAGTGGTCGATTGCAGATGGCAGTCCTTGCTGTTCCTAAAGGCGGACTAATCATCAAGTAGATAACGAAATAAGCCGTATGAATCATATTTCCAAACTTATAGTTCAAGGTGCATCTTCTTGAAGTCGCATGTAAATTTTGAAAAGCGTTCTTTGGATCTTGTGGAACTTGTCTGAAATCTGTTTGCTCCATTTGAAATTAGAGCAATGAAAGTTTTTAGTCAATCACAGAGGTTTCAATGGCGTTAGTTTTTCTGAAATCAAGAAACAGCCTCTTTGTAGAAGTAAATTGCTATTACATCTACAAAAAAAGGAACTCGGCTGGATAACCATTTTTTATGCTGGCGATAAAAATCAGTTGTCATTTTGACAGGTAAACGTAGTGAGCATCATCGAGCTCTTTTGAAGAAAATAAAGACTTCTGTGTTCCAAGATGATAAAGCTCAGCAGGTGTCAATGCCAGCTTAATATTTTGCAGGATTCAGGCCTATAAGAGGTCGTGCTTGTGTCAAGGTTTTGTCGATCTGATCAACGGCTAAGTTGACAGTTTCACTCGATGCCTATGATAGCTTCTGTGCAGTAACTTTTTGATGCAAATCCCAATCTGCTTGTTCATTTGAATGCGAAATTTCAAATAAGGCAGCCCCAGAGCGCGATCTTCTGTTAAGGATGGGGATCCTTGCAATTGCTGCAGGCACCCCGCCTGATCAATTCTTCAATTTTGTTGGGCAGCCACTAAGGAGTTTGGAAGAAAAATCTGGAAGGGAGGTAAAAGGTCGATTTCTAGAATTTGTTTTTGAGTTTTAGTATTATCTGTGTGAGGTCTCGTCTGCCTGATTTAAGCCCCCTCCTGCATGCCCTTCCTTGTCCACAAGAAATTGCTGTAGAGCATCGTTATATGTGGCGCTGAATGCCCAACCGCATTAATCAAACCCGTCCCCGGGCATTGATTCCGCTGCAGGACGGACATGAACTCAGCGATGCCCTGCACAGGCAGTTGCAGGTTGGACTAAGAGCCGCGTGTTGCTCGAACGACAGCATGGTTGGCCGCTTTGTGGGACGCCGCTCCGTTCTTGCGTTCGCGACGAACTGTTTTCATCCATCACTGCTGCTGTTGGTCGAATGGCTCATCGCCCTGCAGTAAATCCATAAACCTGCTAATTCACTGGCACTGTAGCCTGTCCTGATACAAAATCACACACATGCCCAGAGCGGAGGAAAAATGCAGCGGTAAAGTGTGGGTGCTCCCCAATGCCTTTGCCGAAAACTCCTCACCGTCATTGGGCCGGGCGGTAAGTCCCAGGCTGGTTGATCTCTTCGGGGCTGTGAATCGATCTCTCCATACGCGTCCCGGGCTTTCGATAGCAAAGCAGCCTATTGTCGGGCCTGTTTTCGGATCAGTGCTGTGGTTTTATGATCTTGGTTATGAATGCAGCAAAATCTTCAGAAAAAACTTTTTCGGCCTCCCCCATTGGCGGCTCCAATAAATCAATTTTTATGAGCCCAGGTTTCATGGACTGAGTAGAAAATATGGTGATTAGGATCCCCTGAATACTAAATGTACGGGTATCAATAGGTCATGGGCAACGCGGTCCGGGTGGACAGAGAGATGGTGGAAAGTGCAATTGGCGGTTGCGTCCTCGATGCTCTATATTTTGGGTGGGGTAGCGGTTACGTAAATCCTTGAAGGGTATCCACTTTTCACTCTGTGCCTGAACACGAACGAGAGCCCGCGCCATGGCCACCGAGGTCAATTTCATTGTTGGATGTGCCTTGGCGGCTGACGGAGAACGGCGCTGGAAGCGGTTGATTGTGGCGGCGCGATTTTGGTCTTGTCCATAAGTTTGATCACGTGTTCAATCGTTATTCCGCCGTTATAGAGCACCATCGATCGTGTCGTGCCGGCCATATGATATAGCCGATTAGAATCCCTAAACATCAGTTTTGGTGCCTGGGATGGTTGTGTGAATTCCGGTAAAGTCCGGAGAAACTGCTCACCACCACGATGATATTCGCGCCTACGGGCGTGCAGATTTGTTAACGATGGTTGGAGTAGACGCACTACAATGATTCTGAATTCTCAATCGCTCCTGGATTTCAGACGAGAGTTTGGTGGCCTTGATCCGTTTCAGGCAGAATTTCAGGCGATCAAAAGCACTTCGCCTCAGCCGTTTTACGATAATGACGCCAGAGGCAATTCAAATTGGCGACGTTTAATTTCAAATGTATTCTGAGCGAGGGATATTTGCTGCCATTTGCTGTGAAGAACAAAATCCAGAACCAGCGGGTGCGGGTAGTCAGCAGGTAAGGCGTCTAAAGGCGTATAAGGCGCATAGCAGTTAGCGTCATTGCGATCCAGGTCAAATAATGTACATTATTGCTGGCGACGCAGAGATGTCAGATATTTGGCCATTTCAACAAAGATTAGATGAGATCACCAGGTCGCTGTGATTGCAATTCGACATACAGGTGCCCTGGAAAAGTCATTTTGAATGGGCAAGATGAACTGCATGAGTCTTCTGGTTTATTTCGGCGCCGATCGGCCTCGTTTGCCGCCGCTCAGCAGAATGAATCCCTGGTGTGATTGGCAGAGAAATCAAAGGTTACCCTTGAAGTGGATCTGTGTGGTGTCCGCGCTGTTGCGGTTGTTGGCGCGCGACGCCCGCCCTTTCATTTGTCGACTAAAGGATGACTTTGCCAAATTTATGCCTGTCGTATATCCCTTAAATCAGCTAATTTTGGCTCCACGCTCATAAAATTCTACTGTCCTGGGCGTTGATGTTGGTGCCAGGCGGGCATATCATTTTCAACTGCCGCGTCGACGAACTTGGGCAGGGTACTCCATTAGGAGCAATACAATGTTGTGCAGGTCGAGTCGGACATCGGTAAAACGATTATAGCACGTCTGTTCTTGTATTGTGAGTAATGGTTTAATAATTTCCATTTGAAACACGAATCTAGCTACCCAACAGTCTTAATCATAAACATCAGATAAACCAGAGGTTAAGGGATTTTTTGTTATAAACCTAAATTAATTAAAATTAAGTGGATAGGTGTCCAAAAAAGGGTTTAGTCAAACTATAGTCAAACACAATGGTTAAAAAAATTGTCCTCGTCAATGTTATAATAGATCATCAGAATATAAATATTTTTGGGTATAATTACTAAAAAAATTGTTGAGGTATAAGATGCTATGTCCAATCGTTGAGAATTGCTTTATCGCGTGAATCTTGCTTCCAAGACAGATCGCCGAGATGTCGTGGCGCTCTGCCCGGTTTGTGCAAACCGCATAAAGTTCTGCTCTCTCCCATATACAAAAGTATTGACAGGGGTAAGTTTCATTCAGCGAGTATCAGCCCACTAGGAATCTCGATAGGCCATGCTGAAACTGGTCGTTCATACGGACCATATGCGATGGAGTACCGGTTTATTTTATAGATTCCTAAGTTTTTTCGATGATGTTCCATGAGATGCAGAATTCAATGATTATCTCGATAACACCTCGCCGCTTTGCCTTGTTTTTCTAGAGCTGGACTACAATTTTGTAGATTTTGAGGGCCATAGTCCACGCTCATGGCAGAGCGTTGTTAGTACCTGCTTATCAAAAAATCTGGCATTGGATGTCCGTCTCTTTAGGTGATGCAGCGAGTTTATCACGATGTGCATTGTTGGTTATGGCCATTCTTCCCGCTGATGATTATTATAGCAATGGCAAGGTTAACCTGATCGAAAATTTGAAGATCACGGTGATGAATACTGTTGAAGGCAAGATCCATTTATTAGATAGTATTCTACTCCATAAGTTCATATACCCAAGCGCCACGCCGATTCGAGATGATGGCGATGTATTCAATGAGACGGGTAACCGTTACTTGAATGTAAATCACCATAAATTTTTTTCCAATCTGAGAAATGCAGAGTTAGACCCGCTGATATCCTTTCAACATTCTCTCCCAAGATCTATCTGGCAAAAAGGTTTGTAAGCAGGTAGGAGCGCTTCGATTTTTATCTGATTGGCTGCCAATTGTTGGCGTCGTTTACCGTTTGCTGATCAACAGAACGATCTACTCACGATGCTCTGAAGGTATGTAAACGGTTCTGCATGATGTGGCTATTTTAGGCGCTGGTGATCAAACACTAATCCTTATTTCGGTGGGCTGCCAGCCCAATACACTGATTGGTAGTTTTATCGGTTACAACAAATTGGCGCATTGGATTGAAGCCGGTGCAGATTTTTTGACGCTATGACCTGTGGTTTAATCAGATCTATATCGCTGATGCGACGTACCCATTGTCCATCAAGTGGCAGGTAGTGGTACTATATTGTAAGCAATATGACAAATCCATCGGATTAGGCACTGGTTTTGTTACCGATAACAGTCCTCATAATTGCTCACAGATATTTGGGTGATGTTTGTTATGTTAACCTACTCGTTCAGTTGCGTCTTGCTACCGTGTAGTAAATTCCATGAGGATTGGCGTCCCAAAATTTAAAACCAGTGCCTAATCCGATGAATACGTCATATTGCTCAACAGTATCATCTAACCCACCAGTTGCACGGACAATGGGTAACGTCCCATATTTTAGCGAATAAGTTCGTTAAACCACAAGGCTCATAGCGTGAAGGCATCAAAAAGAAATCCGCACCGGCTTCAATCCAATGCGCCAATTCATTGTTGTAACCGATAAAACTACCAATCCGTCCAGCGTATCGGGCTGGCAGCCCACCGAAATCGGATTCGAGGTTTTTATCACCCCCAGCGCCTAAAATTACGAATTGCACATGCATACTGTTTACAATACCTTCAACAGCATTTAGCGAATAGATCAAGTCCTTTTTGATCAGCAAAACGGGAAACCACGCCAACCAATTGGCAAGCCCTTCATCAATTTCAAGTTCGAAGCGCTCCTGCAAAGCCCGCTTACAAACCTTTTTTGCCAGATAAATCCTCCGGAAGTATACGTTTGAGGGATCAGCGGGTCTAAAAAGCTTTGCGATTCCAATCTCGAGTAATCCACGCCATTTAAAATTCCCAGATAACGGTTACCCTTATCATTTAGATACATCGCCATACCATAACCGAGTTCCGGCGTGCGGGTTTCTCGGGCATAATTCGGGCTGACGGTGTTGACCATATCTGAATAATGAACCCCGCCTTTAAGATAATTCATTCCACCGTGATCTTCAAATTTTCGATCAGTGAAGTTGGCCCATTGCAATCCCGTATAATCATAATCATCAGCGGGATATTTTCCCTGATAGCCAATATTATGGATTGTGAGTAAACTCGCTGCATCACCTAAGACTGGATCATTCCAATGCCAGATTTTTTGATAAGCAGGTACTAAAGCTGTCTGCCAATCATGAGCGTGGATGATATCCGCTTTAAAACCGATATCTTTACAAAATTGTAGTCCAGCTCTAGAAAGGAAGGCAAAGCGGCGAGGGTTATCGAGATAATCATTGAATTCTGCATCATGGTAAATACCATCCCGATCAAAATACTTAGCAAATTCTATAAAATAAACCGGTACTCCATCGGGATTGGTGGTTCCGTACACGGAACTCCACTCTTCAGTATCGCCCATCCAAACACCCAGCGGGCTGATAATGGGCTGAATATCAAACTTACCCCTGTCAATACTTTTGTATAATGGCAAGATAATAATAACTTTATGCCCAAGTTTTTGCAGAACACCGGGCAGAGCGCCAACCACATCGGCCAAGCCACCTGTTTTTGCAAATGGAACACACTCCGAGGCGATAAAAGCAATTCTCAACGATTGGGACATAGCAAACTCCAATACCTCAACAATTTTTTTAGTAATTACTACCCAAAGGATTATATTCTGATGTCAGTCACCCATTATAAAGCATCCACTCATAATCTTTTTAACTTATTTGTGTTCTACTTTCCTGACAGTTTTGATGAAACCCTTTTTTGGGACACGGATTGAACTCAGATTTTCACGGATTCGAGAGGTTTATAACAAAAAATCCGTGTTTCTCCGCGTTCATCTGTGTCCAAATTAAAACTGTCGGGTAGCTAGATTTGTGTTTTTACCTCTTCAAATGGAAAATTATCAAACCATTACTCACAATACAAGAACAGACGTGCTATAATCGCTTTACCGATGTCCGACTTCGTCCACCTGCACACACATTCGTATTACTCTTTCTTGAATGGAGTACCCTCTCCCCAAGCTCTCGTCGACGCGGCAGTTGAAAATGATATGCCCGCCTTGGCACTCACAGATCATCATGGCTTGACAGGGGCAGTAGAATTTTATGAGGCGTGCAAAAAAGCCAAAATTCAGCCGATTTTAGGGATACAACTGGCAATCAGGCATAAATTTGGCAAAGGGAGTCTGATCCTCTTAGCCCAGAATAACCAGGGGTGGAGCAATTTGTGCCAACTCAGTAGTGCCGTACAGAGCGCACCTCACCGCGATCCACTTCAAGGGGTAACCTTTGATTTTCTCGCCAATCACACCCAGGGATTGATCTGCTTGAGCGGCGGCAAACGAGGCCTTATTGGCAGCCTACTGGAAATAAACCAGACGGATAGCGCAGTTCAAGTCCTTGCTGATTTGAAAACTACTTTTCCAAATCACCTGTATGTCGAATTGCAATCACAGCGACCGGGCGACATCCATTCCATTCGATCTTTTGTTGAAATGGCCAAATATCTGGAATTACCTCTTGTTGCCAGCAATAATGTACATTATTTGACCATATCTGAAGCCGGATTGCAACGCACGCTAACTGCTATGCGCCTTAATACGCCTTTAGACGCCTTACCTGCTGATGTCCCTGCACCCGCTGGTTCTGAATTTTGTTCTTCACAGCAAATGGCAGAAAAGTTTAGCAAATATCCCTCCGCTCTCGAGAATACATTTGAAATTACGAAACGCTGCCAATTTGAATTGCCCTCTGGGAAAGCGTCATTATCCAAAAATTAACCTGCCTCGAGGCGAAAGTGCTTTTGATCGCCTGCGTAAACTTGCCGAAACGGGTGCACAGGAACGCTACGGTAAACTCTCGTCTGAAATCCAGGAGCGATTAGAAAAAGAAATTCAAATCATCGGGGAGCGCGGTTATGCGCCTCTATTCCTCATCGTTAAAGAAATCCTGGCATACGCCCGTAAAACAGGCGTGCCAATATCATCGCGCGGGTCGGCAGCTTCTTCTTTGGTGGCCCATTGCCTGGGAATCACAACACCCGATCCCATAAAATTAAACCTATATTTCGAGCGTTTTCTCAACCCGGCTAGATCCATACCGCCGGATATCGACACTGATTTGTGCTCAATACGGCGGGATAAGGTTATCCAACACGTGTATCAAACTTACGGACAAGACCAGGTCGCCATGGTTGCCACAATCAACCGCTTCCAGCGCCGTTCTGCCTTACGAGAAGCCGCCAAGGCATATGGATTATCCAACAATGAAATTAAAATCTCTGGTGGCCAATCTTCCTCGGCGTGGTTGGGGCCCTCGTTCGCGTCAGAGAGGTGAAGCGGAGAACCCCTTCAAGGATTTACGTAACCGCTACCCCACCCAAAAATATCAGAACATCTTCCAGGATGCAGCCGCCATTCTGGATTTTCCACGCCATTTCTCTGTCCACCCTGGGGGTATCGTGATCACCCCTGGCCCGATGACGGATTTAGTACCCGTACATTTAGCATCCAAGGGGATCCTAATCACCCAGTTTGATCTTGAACCCATTGAAAAACTGGGGCTGATAAAAATTGATTTATTGGGAACCCGCGGGCTGACAGTCCTGGGAAATGTCGCCGAAAAAGTTTTTTCCTGGCGAAGGAGAGAATTTCAAAATCCTTTGGATGTGATGGATTCGATAACCAAAGATGATGCCAAAACCACAGCACTGATCCAGGAGGCCCGTACAATAGGCTGCTTTGCTATCGAAAGCCCTGGGATGCGCGCAACCCTGCGAGAGATCGATGCTCACAGCCCCGAAGATATTATGATCGCCCTGGCACTTTACCGCCCTGGCCCAATGACGGGTGGGCTAAAGGATGCTTTTGTGCAAAGGCATTTGGGGCAGGAACCAATTGAACATATTCACCCCGCACTTTCTTCGCTCCTGGGCAATACTTACGGTGTGATTTTGTATCAGGAACAGGTGCTGCGAATCGCCAGCGAATTAGCAGGTTTATGTTTAGCCGATGCGGATTTACTGCGCAGGGCGATGAGCCATTTCGATCCAGGGGAACGGATGAAAACACTCAAAAAACGTTTTGTCGCTGGAGCCCAAGAACGGAGCGGCGTCCCACAAGAAACAGGTGAACAAATTTGGGAATTAATGGCTGCCTTTGCCGGTTATGGTTTTCCCAAAGCACACGCGGCTTCTTATGCTCAAGTTGCCTGGCAATCCGCCTGGTGCAAGGCACATTATCCCGCTGAGTTTATGTCCGCTGTATTGGCGGGTTGGGGTGGCTACTACCGGCAGCGGGTTTATTTGAATGAAGCCCGTCGGTTGGGCATCTCATTGCGGCCACCACATATCAACCATGCTCTACAGCAATTCTGTGCAGCTTACCCAGGAGGGAAAACGGTTTTGTATATGGGCTTAGATCAGGTACGAGACCTCACACGCAAAACTCAAAAACAAATTCTAAGAAATCGACCTTTTACCTCCCTTCCAGATTTTTAGACTCGAGTGGATCCCCGCCCAAAAGAAATCGAGAATCTGATCAAGGCGGGGTGCCTGCGAGGATTTGGCAGCATTCCCCATCTCTTAACACAAATCCAGCAACAAGATTGGCGCTTGGGGCAGCCCCGCTTATTTGAAATTTCTGATTCAAATGAACAAGCAGATTGGGATTTGCATCAAAAAGTTACTGCACAGGAAGCCATCCTGGGCATAGGCATCAACTCGCACCCTGTCAACTTAGCCGTTGATCAAATCAAAAACCTTGACACAGTAACTACCCTTGAGGCCCTGAGCCGCCTGGATGAAAAAATTCGAGTAGCTGGCATTCGACAAACCGCCCAACGGTTTCACCGGAAAGACAGCGGTAGTTTTTATATCGTAGAGCTTGATGATGCTCACGGCGTTTTACCCGTCAAAATGACAACTGATTTTTATCGCCAGCATAAAAAATGGTTATCCAGCCGAGTTCCTTTTTTGGTAGAGGGCGTAATAGGGAATCTATCCTCCACAAAAGAGGCTGTCTTGATTTCAGAAAAACTAACGCCATTGAAACCTCTGTGATTGACTAAAAACTTTCATTGCTCGAATTTCAAATGGAGCAAACAGATTTTAATAAGCTCCCAGATCGAAATGAGATCTTATGCTTTTAAAAATTCCAGATTTCGTCACTTTAAAGAAGATGCACCTTGAACTATAATTTTTGGAACTACTTCATACGGCTTATTTGAAATCGACTTTATTGGTACCCAACCGCACAGAGATCTTTTGCCTTTAGGAACAGCAATCCTGCAAGGACTGCCATTCCTGCATCTATCACCACTTTTCCGTTATAATCGCCCACATGAAATTTACCAACCAAATCGCAAAACAACTCAATCTCCACGAACAAAAAGTTGCCGCCACCATCGAACTGCTCGATGCCGGCAACACCATCCCGTTTATCGCCCGCTACCGCAAAGAAGTCACCGGCAGCCTGGATGAAGAGCAGCTCCGCAATATCGAAGATTTACTCGAAAAGCTGCGGTTACTCGATGAGCGCCAGGAGACCGTTCTCAAATCCATCCGCGAGCAAGGGAAGCTCACACCCGAACTAGAAAATCAGATCAAAACCGCCGAAAGCCGCACCCAACTCGAAGACCTGTACCAGCCCTATAAACCTAAACGTAAGACTCGCGCCAGCGTTGCCCGTGAGCGCGGCCTGCAATCCCTGGCGGATCTGCTGCTCTCCCAGGAAAGCGCAGTCCACAACCTGGACGACCTGGCCGCTCCCTATCTGAATGACGAAGTGGCAAACAGCGACGAAGCCTGGGCCGGGGCGCGTGATATCGTTGCCGAAGCCATCAGCGACCATCCCGAGGTCCGACGCATCACCCGAGAAAAAGCCGCCCAATGGGGCGGGATGCAGGTGGGCAAAAGCAAGAAAGCCGAAGACCCCCGCGGCACCTATAAGGATTACTACGAGTTCGATTTCCGGCTCGAACGTCTGCGTCCGCACCAGATTCTGGCAATCAACCGCGGCGAGGCCGAAAAGGTGCTCAGCGTCAAAGTCGATATTCCCGAGCGGGATTGGCGCACCGCCGTCAACAGCCAGTTCCCCAAGAACCGCCGCTCGCCGCTGGGCGCCCAACTTGAACAAGCCGCCAAAGATGCCGCGGTGCGCTTGCTGCTTCCCGCTATCGAACGTGACCTGCGTCGGGCGCTAACCGAACAAGCTGAGGCCCACGCGATCCAGGTCTTCGCCGAAAACCTGCGCAACCTGCTCAACCAACCACCTCTGGCCGGGCACACCATCCTGGCCATCGACCCTGGCTTTCGAACTGGCTGCAAAGCAGCCGTGATTGATCCCACTGGAAAGGTAGTCGCAACTGAAACCATCTACCCTCACCCGCCTCAAAAGCTGGCAGCCAAGGCCCAAGAGAAGCTCACAACCCTGATCCGCAGGCACGTCGTCAGCCTGATTGCCATCGGGAATGGCACCGCCTCCCGGGAGACCGAGCAACTGGTCGCCGATCTCATTGCTAATATATCCCCGGAGGACACGGCGGTTTCCAATTTACAATATTTGATTGTTTCCGAATCCGGCGCTTCGGTCTACTCCGCCTCCCCGCTTGCCCGCCGGGAGCTGCCCGATATGGACGTTTCGATCCGCGGTGCGGTCTCCATCGCCCGCCGGGTGCAAGACCCCCTCGCCGAGTTTGTCAAGATCGATCCCAAGTCCATCGGCGTGGGCCTGTACCAGCACGATATCGACCAAAAGAAGCTGGCGCACGCCCTGGATGCCGTCGTCGAGAGCGTGGTCAACCACGTAGGCGTCGAACTCAACACCGCCTCTCCCGCCCTGCTCACCCACGTTGCCGGGATCGGCCCCGCACTGGCTACGCGCATCATCGCTTATCGCGAAGAGCACGGCAGTTTCAAAAACCGGAAAGAAGTGCAAAAAGTCCGCGGGTTGGGGGTCAAAGCCTTCCAACAAGCCGCCGGATTTATCCGCATAAGGGATGGGGACAACCCGTTGGACAGATCGGCGATCCACCCGGAGAGTTACACCATCGCCAAAAAGGTGCTCCAACGCGCCGGTTTAGGGCTGGCTGCTGACCCTGGGGAACGCGAACCCGCCCTGAACGCCCTGCGTGCTTCCATCTCCATCGAAAAACTGGCGGCCGAACTAGGCACAGGTGTACCCACCCTGGAGGATATCTTCGAGCAGCTCATCCGCCCCGGACGCGATCCCCGTACCGACCTGCCCGCGCCTATCCTGCGCTCGGATGTGCTCAAAATGGAAGATCTCACAAACGGGATGCAGGTCAAAGGTACAGTACGAAATGTCGTCGATTTCGGCGCTTTTGTCGATATCGGCGTCAAGCAAGACGGCCTATTGCACCGCTCTCAAATCCCGCGTGGTGTAAAGTTGAGTGTAGGTGATGTGGTCAAGGTAAATATCCTCAAAGTTGAAGTCGAGCGCGGCCGGATATCCTTAGGATGGACAAATTGATGAGAGCTAGAAACCGAGTTTTTCGAAACCCTCGGTTTCTGCAGAAAGGAAAAGGTTATGGATTTAGGAATTAGAGACCAAGTAGCCTTGATCACAGGGGGTAGTGCAGGGATCGGATTAGCCGTCGCTGAAGGTTTTGCAGCTGAAGGCGTTCATGTAGTCCTTTGTGCCCGTGAAAAAGAACGGGTGTTGGCGGCCGCTCAGAAAATTTCACAGGAATCTGGTGTTGATACACTTGGTGTAGCTGCTGATATCACCCAGCCTGAGGATATTGATCGGCTCATCGAAAAAATCAATTCCCATTTTAGTGGGGTCGATATCTTGATCAATAATGCCGGCACCGGCAGCAACGAAAAGATCATGACAGCCCCAGATGAAAAGTGGCAATATTATTGGGATCTGCACGTGATGGCCGCAGTGCGCCTTTCGCGCGGGGTGGTACCGATGATGCGCCGACGCGGTGGAGGGGTCATCATCAATAATGCCTCCATCTGTGCGAAGCAGCCGCTGGACTATGAACCCATCTATAACGTAACCAAAGCAGCATTGATGATGTTCTCGAAAAATTTATCTGAAGAAGTAATCCCAGACAATATCCGCGTAAATTGCATCAACCCCGGATTGATCCTCACAGGCGATTGGATTAAGACCGCCAAACAATTGACCGAAGGTACCGATATCACCTGGGAGGAACATTTGCAGAAGATTGCTTCCGAAAACACCCCGATCCAACGTTTTGCTACCCCAGAAGAATTGGCGGACTTTTTTGTATTCTTGGCGTCGCCCCGTGCCAGCTATTGCGTTGGGTCAACCTATTATGTTGACGGCGGCTGGTTGAAAGTTGTCTGACAGGAGAAAATCATGAAACAAGCTGTAATGACCGCACCAGGAAAAATTTTAATACAAGAAGTCGAAACCCCTCAGCCCGGTCCCGGAGAGGTATTGTTACGCATCCAGCGCATCGGTGTGTGTGGGTCTGACATACACGTGTTCCATGGAAAACACCCGTACACAAATTACCCGGTCGTTCAAGGCCACGAATTTTCCGCGACGATTAAGTCCTTGGGGCCGGGTGTGACTGGCGTGGAACTGGGCATGATCGTAACCACAACACCGCAAATTGTGTGTGGTAAGTGTAATCCATGCCAAAGCGGAAATTATCATATTTGTGATCACCTCAAAGTAGAAGGCTTTCAGGCTCCCGGCTGCGCACAGGAATTTTGGGTCACGGCGGCAGAAAAAATTGTAATTCTCCCTGAGCATTTTACGTATGAACAAGGAGCGATGGTGGAACCTGTAGCCGTGGCTGTTCATGCCATCTCTCGGGCTGGCAGCTTGGATGGCCGAAATATCGCGGTTTTGGGGGCTGGACCGATCGGAAATTTAGTTGCTCAGGTGGCTAAGTCAGCAGGGGCAAATGTGTTGATCACAGACCTCAGTGACTACCGACTGGGTATCGCCAAGAAGTGTGGCTTAAAGGCCATTTCTAATGTAAGCAAAGAGACTCTGAATCAAGCGGTTGACCGGGTTTTTGGTTCAACTGGAATAGAATTCGTGTTCGAATGTGTGGGGGTTGAAGATACGATGACCGCTGCCATCGAGAAACTTCAAAAAGGCGGCACCATTGTTGTGGTCGGTGTCTTTGGAGATAAGCCACGTCTTGATTTGGGGCTGGTTCAAGACCGTGAGTTGAATATTCATGGCACACTGATGTACCAACGGAAGGACTATGAACATGGGGTAGCATTAATGGCTTCTGGCCAAGTAAATACGAAGCCGTTATACGCTAAACACTTCCCGCTTGAAAATTATTTAGCTGCATATGAATATATTGAATCCCAAAAAGATCAAACGATGAAAGTGTTTATTGATCTCAATTGATTACGTTTTTGTAGAATGCGGTAAGAGCCCCTTTTCATTCAAAGAACGTTGTTTTAATTTATCCCCATGTTTCGCAGCACATTGGTTTCGATATGCAGCCCCAACTGCTACTCAACCAGCAGATCTAAAGCAGCCACCATGCTTGACTTGCCCTACTATTCGCTTTGTTGAAGCGCTTGGTTGATCGCTAGAACGAGTGAGAAATCATTCTGGCTATCATGTTCAAGGGTCCAGATCATTACCCCTGAACCGCGTTGAAGCGCTAAGCGAGTTTTTTCTTGGATGGTCGGAATCCCATTATAGTTGTGTAAAGCTCCATAATATTCGACCTCATCCAAGAAAGCTGCCTGTGGGTTTTGCTCAATGATCTTTCTGTACGGCACATACGTCGGATGAGCATAAAATGGAACGCCTAACACCGCTTTCTCAGTTGGTAATCCTCGGGCCAGCCAGTAATCGAAAAACTCCTCCGCCAGTCCAATCGGTGAGTGCGGCTCGCCGCCATCATATGCCATGATATTGACAAAATCGAAAATCTCAAAGGTTTCGGGCAAGACACCCGCCCCAGTTGCCCCTTGCGAGACCACCGCAGTTGTAATCAGTTTATCGGGCATGGCGACCCGTAATTCCTGGATTAATCTCAGGAAGTTCTGTGCGGATTCCCCCGGATCAGGATATTCCCAATCGATATCGGCACCATCCAACTGAAACTCATCTACAAATTTCGTCAGCTCACGAACAAAAACCGCCCGAGTCTCTGGGGTTGCGGCCATGGTCTCAAATTCTGCATCCCAGCCCCAACCGCCAACCGAAATCAGCACTTCAACATCCTTCTCGTGGGCTGTCTCTACGATCTTTTCCAATTTCCAAGCATTGGGCAGTGTTGCAAAAGTACCATCTTCATTGGGGATCAAGAAAGCGTAGTTGAGATGGGTGACCTGGTCAAAAGGAATCGCTTCAAACACGATTGCCTGCGTAACATAGCCGACAATCCGGAAAGGCTCTGAAATTTGTGTTTCAACGGCAGTCGCACTTAAATCAATTGGAGCAGTATTAGCGGAGGGCGAACAGGCACCCAACAGGACCAATACTGCTCCGAGGAAGAAGAGCTTGGAAAGCAATGCTTTATTTTTCGACACCCGTGATCACAATACCCTGAATGAAGAATCGCTGTGCAGCCAGGAAGAGGATCAAGGGTAAGATCAAGACCATCAGAGATGCAGCCTGAATGAGTTCGGGGCGCGAGCCATAGATGCCATTGAAAGTAGAGAGAGCAATCGAGACCGGCCACTTATCACGGGCGGCCGTGAGATAAATCAACGGGCCAAAATAATCATTCCAGGCATAGACGATATGGAAAACTGTGATCGCCATCAGAGCAGGATAAGATTGTGGCAAAATAACCGACCATAGAACACGGAAGGGACCAGCGCCATCGATCATGGCGGCCTCATCCAAAGCTTTTGGCAGCGTCATGAAATATTGGCGCAACAAAAATGTGTCATAGGCATTGGCAAAAAATGTGGGCACCAGCAGCGGCAGCCAGGTGCCTACCCAACCAATCAAAGCAAAGAATGTATATGTCGGAATAACTGTAACCGTCGTTGGCAGGAAGATGGTTGAAATCAGCACGATAAACAAAAAGTCGCGCCCCGGGAACTCGAAACGCGAAAATCCATAAGCTACCAGCGTACAGGAAATCAGCACGCCAATATTCGAAACAATTGCGTACATGGTTGTGTTTGCGAGAAGTTGGGGGAAATTGATACTATTCCATGCTTCAACATAATTAGACCAGGCCGGCGACCACTGCCAGGGACGATCCAGACCACGCCAGTAGCCTTCCCATTCGATGGGACCAGCATCCGGATTATCCGGATCAACCATAAGACTGACCTGACGGCCAGGCTTCAACATCGCTAAATTTTTAGTAGAGCCATCGGGCATGGGGACAATAAAGACTTCCAATCGCTCGCCTTCATATTCAAAATAAGCGGGTGCTCCAGGCCATAAGGGGGCACCGATAACCGAAATCTGCTCTCCAGTTTTTAGCGAAGTAAAAACCATATACACGAATGGCGAGAGAAAAACTGCCAAAACAAACATGGTCAGCAGGGTCACTAAGATGATTTTGATTGTTCTTTGAGTTTGTAATCTTGACATCTTCATTCTCCTCTATTGGGAATCTCCTGCATAATAAACCCAGCGTTTAGAAGTGGCAAACAAAAACATCGTGACCACCAAGAATTACGGCGAAGAGCAACCAAGCCAGGGTGGCACCATAAGACATGTTCTGATAGGTAAAGAATGTTTTGTATAAGATCACGTTATAAAATAGGGTTGCGCCGCCGGGTCTACCTGTGCCCGAGTTAACCACCAAAGGCACCAGGAAAAACTGGAACAAACCGACGATGCTCAAAACCAGGTTATAAAAAATAACTGGAGAAATCATCGGGAAAGTTACATTCCAGAAGGTCGCCCAACTCCTGCGCCATCAACTTCAGCAGCATCGTAGAGTTCCGTGGGAACACCTTGTAAGCCCGCCAGCATAATCAGCATCGCATTACCAATACCCCAGATACCCATAATGATATAAGTTGGATAAACCCAAAAGGTATCATTGGCCCAACCTGGAGGGTTCTGAACGCCCATCGCAGACTAAAGCCCGGTTGATCCAGCCGGTCTCAGGGTTGAGCATACCACCCCATAAAAAGATTGCTGCCACGAAGGGAATGATATAGGGCATATAGAACATTGAACGGAAGAAGTTCTGGCCTCTTAAATTTGGATTATTCATCAATAATGCCAATAGCAATGGCAGGAAAATGCCAATCGGCAGTGCCATCAATCCAAATTTAATTGTGATCCACAAAGATTGCCAGGTTTGGGGATCAGCCATCATCATTCTATAATTTTCCAACCCCACAAAGGTTAACGGATTCATCAACCCATCAGTGATACGCAGGTTCAAGAAAGTGAAGATAAAGGTTGCCACCATTGGGATCAGTGTAAAAATCAAAAAACCAATTAACCAGGGTGAGATAAAAAACATCCCCCATCGAAATTCGCGCTTGGCACGCGGCTGCATATTGCGCAGAGCTTTCCATGAAGGCAGTGCCTGCCGGACTTGGGTAATCTGCTCCATAAGTGCGTTCTCCTTCCAGTTAAGTTGGCGGGCCAGTCTGGTGACTGGCCCGCCTTTACTTTATTCTAACACTAAACTTATTTATTGTAGATTACTTCGAGGTCAGATAACAGGGTTTCGAGTTCAGCATCGAAGTCGATGGACCCATCGTTATTCAACAGATCACCGAAGGTATTGATGCGGGTGTTGGCCTCAAGGATATTTGGCCGCCACGCTTCTGCACTGGGGTTGTCGGGGTAAGCCAGAGCCTGGTCGAAGAGCAGCCAGTTGGTCACCCAAGGGAACTGCTCTTGCTTGGTTTCCCAGTAGCTGCCTGATATTCTGTCAGGGCGGGGAAGCCACCATAAGCGGCATAACCGGGTTCCACAGAACCAATACCCATTACCAAAGGCTCGGTTCCACCGGGGCCGATCAAGCAGGTCAAGAACTCGAAAGCTTCTTCGGGGTGCTCAGTGCCTTTCCACATGCGAACGGTATCGGCATCCATACGACCATGGTATTCGCCTTTGTAGGATGGGAATGAAGCAACATCCCACTCGCCGGCATCAGCCATACAGCAGGTGAACCACAATTGGGTCTGACCCATCGCGGCACGGCCGCTACCAAAGACGTTGCCGGCGCCAAACTCTGCACTACCAGCAAGCGCACCATTGGGGATGAAGGGCTCATCGCCCCACATGCCATCAAATAACCAACGCCAGGCTACTTCCCAACCCTCGGGGATTTCGGCGGTGTAAGCACCGGCTTCGCCAGCGAAAGGCACGCCAGCTTCGAAGAAAGTTCCAACTACGTGAAGGCCAGACCACTGGGGTACGTAACCAACCTGAACGATATTATCGCGGTCAAAGCCATCATCCAGAGGGGTCAGGCCGTTGACGTCAACAGTCATCTGCTTGGCAACCTTGGTCAGGGTTTCCCAGGACCATTCTTCTTCAGTTCCATCGGGCCAAACATACGGATCACCAATATTGGCGGGTGGGTAGTTCAAGCCAGCTTCATCGAACAGGCTGGGCAGGTAGTACAATCCGGTGGGGAAAACCATCCAGGGCAAGCCAACCTGACCTTCTTCGGTCTGGTAGAACTCAACCAGGGCTTCGTTGAAAACGCTGGTATCGTAATTGGCGGATTCAATCAAGGGAGTCAGATCCATCCACTGACCGTAGAAGTCATTGGAACCACCGATACCAACCGGGCCGACGATGTCGGGACCGTTGCCAGCAGCGATCTGGGTGGAAAGTGTGTCACGTCCAGAATCGTAAGGCACCACTTCGAGAACAACTTCGATGCGATCCTGGGAGGCGTTGAAGGTATCCACGACTGCCTGCTGTTCGGTCAACTTGTGCCGGATCTGTACCGGTTCCAAGACCAACGAACCAGCGAATCTGGACCTTCTCGCCATTGAGTTCAGGTGCTTCTTCTGCAGGTTCTTCTTCCATAGGTTCTTCTTCTGCCGGCATTTCCTCAGCAGGTTCTTCGGCCTCAGGTGTGGGGGTTGCGCCGCCGCCACAGGCGGTCAGCACTAATGCCAGTACCATTACCAGAGCGGTCAAAATAAATAAACTTTTTTTCATCATCTTTCTCCTTCAAGAATTTTAATGTTGGTGAATTTTTAAGATTTGTGGCGTAGCATTTATTATACTATGTTTCAAAAACACCTCCTTTCACTCGTGAATATTATATTTTCCGGTATGCAAATTTAGGCATAACATCCACAAGAACGACGGATGACTATTTCTGTCGGCAATAATGTCATTAGTTCTACATCTTTGCCAGCGAGAAAATCAAATAAATGTTTGGCAGCGGTGCGTCCAACTGTTTCAGTTGGGGCATTAACCGTTGTCAGGGGCGGGGTTAGAAATGCGGAAAGGCGCAGATCATCAAATCCGGCTACGCTGACATCTTCTGGTACACGATAATCTGCTTCTTTCAGGGCATTTACTATCCCAATCGCAAAATCATCATCTCCAGTAAAAACAGCGTCAAATTCAGGGTGTTGGTTAACCAAAAATTTAGTCATCTCTTGGTAAGCGATTTCACGTTCAAATTCTCCTGAGATGACTAGATTTTCATCGAATATTAGGTTGTTATTCTCCAACGCCTGTTGATAGCCGAGCTCGCGCCAATGGGAATCTTCTTGATTGACAGGTCCACGGACGAATAAAATCCTCTTCCGATTATGGACATTTATCAGGTGGTCAACCAACTCACAAGTAGCATGCTTATTCTCAATGGTTACTGATGGAATCTGATAATCAAGCGGCGAGGAGCGGTGGATCAACACCATTGGAAACCCACCGCGATGAAGGTTAACTATATCAGCATCGCTGAGACTATCCGCAAAGACGATCAAACCGTCTGTGTTATGTGGACCAATCGGGAGTTGACAATCGGGCTGAGACTCAGCCCGATGTGTGGCAACCAATAAATTGTATCCTTCTTGTTGAACTACGGCTTCAATCCCACTGACCAATGGTGCAAAAAAATCATTATGCATATTCGTCAACAATAAGCCAATTACCCTAGTTTTTTGTGTAGCAAGATGGCGTGCGGCAGCATGAGGAACATAATTCAATTCTTCAATAGCCCGCTCAATTCTTTGGGTTACATCTTCAGACACTCGTGCACTCTGATTGATATAACGGCTAACCGTTGCCACCGAGACATCTGCCTCGCGAGCAACATCACGGATTGTAACTGAGGATGATTTTCGGGTCATTGTCACACTTTGTAACCGGTTTCTGTAACCGGTTACATTATTTCATGGTTTTTCGGTTGCGTCAAGTAAATAAATGTAAAAAAAACGTGAATAACGTCAATTATGGATAAGAGACGATGGTATTGAGCGCATCGACAAACTGTAAGGCAGGTTTCTTGGGCTGATGGCCATCAGCCCCGCGAGCACATTGACCACGAAATTGATCGGCGAACGATGGCGAGAATGCTCGATCTGAGAGATATTCTTGAGTTGATCGTTGATGGTCTCGATCAGGGCTCGCTTGCGCAGCTTGGCAATCAACTGGAGATGGAAATCCTGCCAGAGTTGTTCAAAGAGTTTCCTGGAAATGTAGCCTCGATCACCAAACAACTTGCCAAAGAGCCGTTGGGATAGGAGCGGAACCGGAGTTCGATCATCGACATTTCTCGGGGTCAGTTGACAAGCCAACAACTCGCCCTGGGTCCTTGACGACGAGATGTAGTTTGCAGCCCAAAAACCAACCCAGGGAAGTCTTGCCTCGGGCGGCCACGCCTTCAAATACGCGGTGTTGCGGGTCCGACGATTATGACACACGGCCAACGGCGTCGAATCCACGAAAGAAACACCACTACCAGCCCCAAACAAGCTGTACAGATAGCCACATAACGGTAAGATGGTTTCCGTCCTCAAGATTACAAAGCGTGGATAACTGACCAGGTTCGGAAACTCTGATCTGAGATTGATCATGACATGCTTTTGGTAGTAGGCTTTGAAGTCTCGATAACTGGACTGATGCAAATGGATGCTGATCGTCATGATCTCACTCAGACACAGTTGTCCGGAACGACGGCGTGGCTTGATTCCTTTGGTCAGCTGTTGCTGCTCCCAGTGTGGCTGAAATTCTTGGCAAAAATCATCGACCTCACAGAATATTGCAACTAAACTAGCCAGGGCAGGGTTCCTTTCTGGTGTGTTTTGGTTTGCACTTTTAGCTTACACCATTTTGGAACTCTGCCTTATCCATAACTCACGTTGAATAATGAAACGGAGGAAAATTATCCCGTCCACATATCGAAAGTATAGAGAGTTGCCAGGGTTCCCATTAATAAAATACTGGCAATCGTCCAAACTTTATCGAAAGCTGAATTCCGCCCTAAACCGCTCAGGAACAAAAAAACTGGCGGAGCGGCTAAGATATACCGGTGCATCCCCTGAGCAGGCCCGCTCGTGAAAGATAGGAATACAACGACGAGGCCAAACCAAGCGATATCAGGATATCGTTTCAAGCCCAAAATACAAGCAGCAAACCCCAAAAGAATTCCGCCCCATTCGATCAGGTAATAAGCGGCCGCCTGAGAATTATCTCCAAATAGATCTTTGAAAGCACTTGACCAGGTCAAGAAAGTCATTCCAAAGTTTAGCAAGCCCCTTCCGAAGAACTCTTCTTCTACTTTAGTAAATGCCATACCGTAATATGATACTCGCCACAGCAGGAAAGCAAAGATTGGGGTAAACATCAACAGGGTGAATCCAACCACACGCCAAGGGATGCCCTTAAAATAGATTTGCCGCCACTCCAAATCCAATTCACGCCAACCCCCGCTTCGGTAAAAGGAAATCAATAAAGGGATAATCAATGCCACACCCACCGCCCGAGTAAATGTGGCTACTGTCGCCAGAAAAATAGCCCAGCCATATCTCTGCTTCCGAATTAAGACCAAAGTGGAAAAAGCTAACCCAATAAAAAGCCCCTCTGTATAAACCTGGGCCAAGAAGAAACCACTGGGAAAAATGATCAGATAAAATGCTGCCCGCAAACCGCCATCATCCCCTAATTCTGTACGGGCTAACTCGTAGAGGGCTAACATAGCGGCCAAAGTCCCTACGGTTGAGATGATGACTCCGGCAAGGGTGGCAGTAGCAATTGGATTCAAGCCAAACAGCAAGAGCGGAATCGAGACTATCCGCATTAATGTCGGGTAAAAGGGAAAGAAAGCGTAACTCTTTGAAATACCTACCAGCGTACCTGCTTCACCTTGTGGAATAACAAACGGCCAGTAACCTGGCCGAGCCAACTCGCCGCCTGGGTTGATCAAGGTTCCAATCCGAGATATTCCAGGGTCTTCATAACCACCCACAGCGATGGCGAGATAATATTCAGAATCCCATGAGACATGTTGATTCAAAAATGGTTCATTAAGATAAATCTTGCCATCCTGACTGCCTTTCTTGGTTTCGTTAACAGTCCAGTTGAGAGCATAATCCGGCCTGGCCAGTTCCAAACGCGCAGGAACATAAATTTGATAAACCAGCATAAGAATAACCCAGCCCAGCCAGATAAATAGTATGGTTTTACGAGTTGGGTTTTGAAAGAACTTTATCATTTTTCCATTCCTGTGATGACCATATCGCGCATGAAATAGCGCTGGGACACCAACAAAACGACAACAGGGACAATCATGACGATTAGGGCGCTCGCTTGTAATACATTCTGAATTGGAGCCAGGGATTGAAAGTTTTGGATACCAAAAGATATTGGAGCCAGATCTCGGCGGGTGCTGATATAAAGTGCGGCGTTACGGGTTTCATTCCACATATAGAAAAAGTGCAAGAGAGATGCGGTTATCACCACAGGCCAAGACTGTGGCAAAATAACCGAAAACAAAATTCGCAATGGACCAGCACCATCCAACATGGCAGCCTCATCCAAATCCTTGGGTATGCTCCGAAAATTCTGACGCATCAGGAAGATATAGATTGCACTGCCAAAGAAAAATGGCAGCAATAAGGGCCACCAAGTGCCATCCCAATCTAGCACCTTGACAAAGAAGAAATAGGTCGGAATCAACGTAACTTTTTCAGGAATCAACATGGTTGCAATCAGCAAATAAAACAAGAAATTCCCACCTGGCAGCGGGAACCGCGAAAATCCATAAGCCACTACAATAGACGACAATAACACGCCGATTTCAGTGATCAGCACCATCAATAAGGTATTCTGGAGCATTTGTTCAAATTTAATTGAGCGGAATAGAATTGTAAAATTATCTAGGGTCACGTGAAATTTATAAACACCCCTCAGCGTACGCCAACTTCCCTCCCAGGGGATCAAATCATATTCAGGCTGGTCGGGATCAATAAATTCACTGGATTGCCGTCCCTTATTGATCAAAGCCAATTGCCGAGTGCCATCTTCAAACGGAACATTGTAGAGAGGAATTTCTTCACCCTGGTATTCGAATGTTACTTGACGGGATGGAATAACGGGAGCATAACGGTCACTCAATTGATCAGAATCCATAAAGGCAGTCGAAATCATAAAGACCACGGGAAATAAATACACGATAAGGAGACCATAAACAAATAAGTTTAAAAGCACAGAACCGAATCTCTCCCAGCTCGAGAGAGAAATATACGCTTGTGGAATCAGCCAATTTCGGTTTGATTTTTGCGCAGAGGACATGGTTATTTCTCCTGATCGGGAAAATATACCCAACGTCTGGATGTCGAGAATAAAATGACAATCACGACCATTACAATCATGAAGAAAACCCAGGCCAGGCTGGAGGCATAGCCCAACTCCATCTTACTGAACATCATGTACGATACATAACCATCAAAGGGAGAAGCACTTCCGCTGAAAACATTTCCCCTGTCCAAAAGCACAACGCCTCCAAATACCGCAATCAGATTGATTACCAAAGCAAAAAATACTGCGGGAGAAATCAGTGGAAGTGTAATCGAAAAGAACCGCACTATCGGACCAGCGCCATCCACGCGGGCAGCTTCGTGAACCTCTGGCGAAAGGCTTTGCATCGCCCCTAGCATGATTAGCATCCCTGGACCAATCGACCACAAAGAACTGATTCCAAAGAGCAGCGCCATGGCTCCTTCAGAATAAACATCATTAAAGCCTGTCAGCCCCAATGGTTCCAGAATCAAACGATTGAGCCACCCTGTAGACGGATCGACAAAACCAAACCACATGAAGAGCACAGCCACGCTCGGAATAATGCTTGGGAAAAAGAAAAGTGTTCGCAGTGCCATCCCACCTTTTAGTCGTGAGCTGTTCAATAAGGCAGCCAGTCCAATCGAAGCAAATAATTGTAGAGGAACAGTGAAAAAAGCTGCCGCTAAGGTTTCAAACAATACATAGCCAACCGCCGAATCATCAAACAGACGGAGATAATTTCCCAAACCGATAAATTCGGTTTCTTCTGGGGTGAGCATAAAAAAGTTTGAAAATGAAATCCCCAATGAGGCCAAAATTGGTAACAACTTAAACAGCAGGAATCCAATCAGCCAGGGAGAAATTAATAACAATCCGAACAACATATCATAACGGATATGTAACCGGTTACACAGAGATTTAAAAAATTTTTGTTCTTTATTCATTGATTTCACGGTTTATCAAAGCTTACAAATCACTGGGAACGGTTCAAATATACCCCAAGAAATATTCCCCGACAAGTATGGTGCCGAAATATTGGGAATTTTTATCGGAGCAATTAGGGATGGTTCATAAATAAGTAGACACATTAGTGTCAAAAAGAACATTACCAAAAGAATAGGTTGAAGGGAGCCGCCAAATCTGGCAAGATAATGGTTGACCAAAACCTTATCAAACCGACAGGAGGCTCCCCATGTTAGAGTATCGCCGCAAAGACTTAGATTTGTCAACCCGGATTTTTCTGGGGATCGAAATGTTATCTCCGGCTGAAATACGCGGCTGGGGCCGGGCGAGCGAATTGGCTGAGGCGTACGGCATCTCACGAAGCTTGCTGTACCAAATCAAGGATCGAGTGAAAGAAGCCCTGGAAGCAGCATTGAAACCCAAGCCAGTTGGACGACCAGTGGAAGAGAACCTTTTGCGGGTCGACCGGGAGATGATCCGCAAAGCGATTGCAGTGATGCCGGTGCTGACGGGATCGGTGCGTAATATCCAAACCGGTCTGGAATTGTTGTTCGGTGTCCAGCGGTCGGTCGGCTACATTAGCCAGACCTTGCAAGCAGCCGGTCAGGCGGCTGACCGGAAGAATGATGGGATGCGAGTGCCGCTGCCAGTGTTGGGTGAAGCGGATGAGATTTTTTCCGGACGCAAGCCATGTTTGACAGTCGTGGATGGGCGCTCATTTCTCGTTCTCAATCTATCGGCTGCCGAAAGCCGAGATGCTACCAACTGGGGACTGACGTTTCTGGACTTAGTAGACCAGGGTGTCGTTTTTCAAGACCTGGCTGCCGATGGGGCCCGTGGCATTCGAGCGGGACTGCGGGATGCGGAATTGGCTGTACCGCTACGCCCAGACTTGTTTCACCTGCTGCGGGATGGTAAAAAGGTGCAAAATCGACTGGAAAAGGCGGCTTACAAAGCCATCCGCATTGCTGAGAAGACCGTTCGAGCCGAACGCGAAGCCAACCAAACTACCAAGCGGCAAGGTCGTCCTTTGAAAGTGGACCTGACTGCCGCAGAAGCCCAGCTGCAGGAAACTCAGGCCATCGCCACTTATGAAAACTTCTGTTGGCTGCTGACCGAGGTCCACCAAGCGCTAGAGCCAATCACAAACTTTCATGGTTTGCAAGACCCTCTTCAAGCGCAGCAGACTTTGGAAACCGCGATCGAACTCATCCACACCCTGCCCGGCAACAGCCTCGCCGATTTTGCTCAGCAACTGCAGGATCATCTTGATGAACTGCTGGCTCCCTTGCGCTGGCTGTATGAAACCCTGGCACCCTGGCGCAGAAATCTCCCCGCCGATTTGGAAGCCTGGATCCTGGCCAGTTGGCGCAATGGGATCCAACAACTGGAAACCGTCCCCGCTCAGTGGCGGAGAACCGCAGCTGCTATCTGGGATGCATTCGCTCTTTTCCATCGGAGTTCATCTCTGGCCGAATCGCTCCATAGTTGGCTGCGCCCGTATTTGTCCATTCATCGCGGGATGCCCGGTTGGTTGTTCCCTCTGCTCCAGCTGTTCTGGAACCATCATGTCTTTTCCAGAGGCAAGCGGGCCGGAAGTAGCCCTTTACAACTTGCTGGCGTAAATGATCCACCTTCCCTAGCCAATGCATTCAATAGTCTCTTTGAGAGCTCGGTTGTTGATTGAATTCTTACCTATTCTTTTTTCAAGGTCCTAAAAAGTGTCCACTAATTTCTGGCTATTTATGAACCATGCCGAGCAATTTTGCGAAAAGCAGTTCCTCAAAACAGGAATTTCGGAGTGGGAGAAACATAGGAACACGCGGTTGAACTACTAAATAATGGCTGAGAGGGTACAATATTTCCATTGTGATAAATAGAAAGTCTTTGTTCAGTATTTTGATATCGCTACTCATTGTCGGCTGCCAAATTCAGGTTCCGGCACCTGAAAACGGATTGTTTCCAACCCCATTTCAAGAAACCCTGGAAGCAGATGAAACACATTCCAGAGCCAATATCACCCTTCTCCCAACAGAGACAATTACCCTTCCTCCAACGAAGACGTTGCCAACGGACACCCCTGTCCCCACAAAGACCCAAATAAGAACAACTCAAATTTTCCCGCAGGCCACGCAGCCAATTTATCCAGAATATCCGGAACTAACTGAGCAAATCGATCAAATCATCCTCCAGGCTGGTGGGCGCTGGCATGTTGTCATCAAAGAAGTTGATGGGCCAATTTATTATTCCCTTCTGTCAGAACAAAGGATAAACATAGCTTCCGTTGTGAAGGTACCCTTAGCCTTTTTGTTTTTCGAAGCCTTAGAGCAGAAAGGCATTGCTGAACCCCAATTAGCCGACCACCTAAAATCTACTGGCACCGGTGGAAGGACCTTCGAACAATTATTACAGGCGATGATAGTTACATCTGAAGAGGACGCCACGGATATTTTGCTCGAATATATTGGGGTTTTTGTAAATGTTCCAGCTCAGCTAAGAGCATGGCAGCTTGAGGGGATTGATCTCAATGCGAGACGGTACACAGTTGAAGGTGTAGCCTCACTTTTGGAAAGGTTTTATTTGGGGGATTTTGTAAATCTGACCGCTCAAAAAATTATTCTGGATTATCTCAGCGAATACACACCTAACGATGACACACGCATCGGAATTTTGAGATTTTCGATCCCAGAAAGTTATCAAATCTTTAATAAACGAGGTTCTCTTCTCACCCCGTATGTGGTTGCTGACAGTGCAATTATAGAAAACCCCGTTGGACCAGACTATATCATCACATTGTTTGCTTATAACAGTGAACCTGAAACCACTTATGAGGTACTCGACAAAACCATTGGAGATATCGCGCTGGCATTTTGGGATTACATCGCTACGGATGGCAACTGACCTTCACAGCCCATGGTAAAATACGGACGTTTGTTCTAATAATTTCTGATGAGGTCTCAGATGCCCCCTACTAAATTACCAGCTCCTCAAATCACCATATCTAAGGTCGATGCCCGTCGCTTTATGCTGGCACATCATTCCCTTTGGCCGCCGCGCCAACACCAGGGCAAAGAAGGAATTCTCAGATATATCCAAAAAGTTGGCAGTATCCAATTTGATCCCATCAATATCGTCGGGCGCAACCCTGATCTGGTGCTGCAATCCCGCGTGGAGGATTACCGCGCCATATTTCTTGATCACCTTCTTTATGAAGATCGCACCCTTATCGATGGCTGGGATAAAATGGCCTGTATCTACGCAACAACGGAATGGCCAAGTTTTACTTACCGACGGGATTTCTTGCGCGAAAATCCAAACTCCCGTAAACCACCGGATACAATCATCAACGAAACCCTTGAACAAATTCGTCTGCGCGGCGCCTTTCCTCAATCGATTTCAAAGAGTATGATAAAGTTGATTGGCATTGGGGGCCGACAAAAGCTGTGCGGGCTGCAATGGAATATCTTTTCAGCCGCGGGTTTTTAGGGGTAGATCATCGGGTAAATAACCGCCGCTACTTCGATTTGATCGAAAATCTGCTACCAGAGAAATTGTTAATTTCCCCCAACCCTTTCTCAACTATTGAAGAGTACCGGAGTTGGCATGTGCTCCGCCGAGTTGGTAGTTTGGGTTTAGCTCAGATCAAATCCAGCGAATATTGGAGCGGCATTATTGGGGTCGATAGTAAAGAGCGGCGCATCACTCTCAATCGTCTCACCTCCCAGGGAAAAATCGTTCCATTAGCAGTTGAAGGGCTTCCAGGGGAAGTACTATTCATTCGAGCAATCGATCTCCCAACCCTCAAAACTCTATCCGCTCCCTCTGGCACAAACGCAAAAGCAGCTTTGATTGCCCCGCTCGATAATTTGATGTGGAACCGAGGCTTGATCGAAAGTCTCTTTGATTTCTATTATCGGTGGGAGGTTTACAAACCGAAAGCGCAGCGAGAATATGGCTACTATGTCCTCCCAGTGCTTTATGGTGACCGTTTGATTGCTCGTGTGGATCCAGCCTTCGACAAAAAAAAGCGGATCCTGACCATCCAAAACTGGTGGTGGGAGGCTGGAATCAATCTCGATGAAGATATGAGAACCTCGTTAGTAGAATGTCTACAAACGTTCAGCAAGTATCTGGAGGTTGAACAGATCGTTCAAGCTGATCCTGTTCAAACCGATCCCACGCTCAAATGGATGAAAAATATCATCATACCAGGCTAACTTTTCTAGCATTTTCCCCCAGACATCCGAGGGTTGATGTAACCTTGGCGGTCTAAAATTAGTTGGTTTCCAACCCTACAACCTGATCCACAATAGACAGCATCACTTCCAGATTAGGTATTGAAGCGGCATTAGTACTTGCACCGCTTAACCATCCGCCGCCATATTTCTTTACCGACAATTTGCCTTGTTGGATCGCCACCTGTTCAACCTCATCCCAAGGGAATACTTTTTTACCCACCTGTATACCAGCCGACTTATTAAGTTTCACCGGGCCAAAGGTGCAGTTTTTCCCTTCGTTATAAGCTTGAGCATAAATATCATACAACAGTGGAAAAATACTCTGGCGAATATCAGCGGCCAAATTTTCAACGTTGGCAATCGTATCGTTGATCACAAACTTCTCACCGTCCCTTTTAACCAATGTGTAAATATGGGTGGTGCCGGTGTAGATCCCGTTGGTGTAATGTTTGGTAACCGCGGCAGTCATTGAACCAAATTCATCCCAACGCCAGGTAAAAATATTTTTTCGATCCCGGTATGCTAAACCATTTTGGTAAACTACCGCGGCCTTCCTCCAATTGCTGTATGCGTTCCAGGCAATTACCAGGCCAATGAAAAACAATACGCCTGCCAAAATCCAAGGACCGGTCAAGCTTGAAACCACGATGGCTGGACCAAATTTCAGATAACGAGTATAGGCATTGTACACTCCCCAGAGCAACGCTGCGACCGTCCCTAAGAACAACAAGAACATAAGGACCAAAGCCCCCCAGCGGCTCCCTCTCTTTGCCAAATATACTGCTTTGGGCGCGCCCAAGCCTAAAACTTCAGAAAATGCTTCAGGAATTTGGATTACCGACATACCAAACTCCATTAGGATGGTTCCAGGTAAGGATTGTTTTCTTGGATAATTTGATAAACAGATTGTGGTAATAAGTAGCGGAATGGTTTTCCCTGGTGGATTTTGCTGCGAATTTGAGAGGCAGATATTTCCAATAGTGGCGCATCAATAAACTTCACTTTGGAGGTGATCTCGGGGATTTGGGTATCGAGCTCCCTTAGATCGATTCCATCTCCCGGACGGCGCATCACACCCAGAGAATGGCAGCCAGCTATAAATTCCTGGTAAGAAAACCAGGTCGGCAGATCATTCAACGAATCACCTCCCATCAAATATATTAATTGTGCTTTTGGGTGTCGTCCCTGTAACAAGCGAACTGTATCCAGCGCGTAATGAGGTGGCGACCGATCAATATCAACCCGAGATAATTCAAAATCTGGATTTTCTGCAATTGTTGCCTCTACCATTTTCAAGCGAGTAAGCAGGGGCGTAATCGTTCTTTTTCGTTTGTGCGGCGGAAAGGGGGTCAGAACCCAAAGCACCTTTTCCAACCCCAGTTGGTCTATCGCTTCCGCAGCTAAAATTTGATGCCCAATATGAGGAGGATCGAAAGTGCCGCCAAAAATACCCAACTTTTCTGTCATCGACGATTACGGATCAGTCTTGCCACTCTAGTTCAAACTCACCGATAAAAACCGAATCGCCCTCTTCAACACCGGCTTTCCGCAAAGCATCTTCAATGCCTAATGCGTTCAGGATCCGTTGGAAGCGTCTTACAGCTTGATCGTGCTCCCAATACGTCATCGCGGCAGCTCGCTCAATAGAGGCGCCCGACACGCGCCAACCATCCAATTCTTCATCATATTCGACTGTAAATTCTCGAGGGTCTTCCTCAACCCGATAAACTGGGGTCTGCTCAGGTTCCGGCATCGGAGGTGCGCCTGCCAATAATTGAGCTGCGCGATAGAGGACAGGGCGAACATCAGTTCCCGCGACCGCAGAAATCGACATGGGTTCATAGCCGCGCTCTTCGAGAGCAGCCTTTACTTCAGGCCAACGCACTTGCACATCGGGCAAGTCCATTTTATTGAACACGACCAATTGCGGTTTATCAGCCAGATCAGGGTCAAAGAGGGCTAACTCACTATTTATTTGAGAAAAATCCATAACAGGATCTTCCGACATTCCATCCAACAAATGGATCAAAACACGCGTCCTTTGAATATGCCGTAGAAAATCATGACCCAAGCCAATTCCCTGGTGTGCACCTTCAATTAGCCCAGGAATATCCGCCAGAACTAATGAGTTATCGAGATCCAATTGAGCCACACCCAAGTTAGGCGTTATGGTGGTAAACGGATAGGCCGCTATCTTAGGCTTTGCATTTGTGATTACAGAGAGAAGCGTCGATTTTCCCGCATTGGGCACTCCAACCAGACCCACATCTGCAATCAGTTTTAGCTCCAGGCGAAGGTTACGCTGCTCGCCCGGCTCACCTTTTTCAGCAATTCGGGGGGCTTTGTTGCGCGATGAAGCGAAGCGCGCGTTCCCCGCCCACCGCGCCCGCCTTTGCAAACCACCAACTGCTCACCATCCGCTACCAGATCCCCTAACAAATCATTAGTATCCGCATCATAAGCTAAAGTCCCAGGTGGGACATAGATAATCAGGTCCTCCGCCGAACGGCCTGTCTGATTGTTGCCACCCCCACGAGACCCATCAGGCGCGCGAAAATCTTTGCGATTTCGGAATGATGAGAGCGTATTCAAGGTTGACTTCGCTTCCAAAATCACACTGGCACCATAGCCCCCATCCCCACCATCCGGTCCACCACGAGGCACATATTTCTCCCGGCGAAAATGAATAGCGCCATCACCGCCTTTACCCGATACCAAATTAATTTGAACTTCATCAATAAACATAAGATTTACCTAAAAACTTGGAAGATTCTTTTATTCTCTAGGAGTTGCCGAGGTTAGGTGTAGCTGTCACAAAGATTCCTAAACATTCTATTATACCACCGGCTTGATTGCACCGCGCTTGTGCTATAATTGCGCTAGAAAGTACAAGGCGTTTATTGCTGGTAAGAACATTCACATTTTTTATTTGTAAAAGGAGTTTCTCATGGCCAAAACCGAGATACCAGATATTGTAATAGGGAGGCTGCCACTTTATTTAAGGGCTTTGCAGCGCATGACCCAAGAAGGTAGGCAGGTGACATCTTCACAAGAACTTGGTGAACTTTTAGGAATATCTGCGGCCCAAATTCGTAAAGATTTATCTCAATTTGGAGAATTTGGCAAGCAGGGAACTGGTTACAATATAGAATATTTAATGGAACAACTGCGCCAAATTTTAAAACTTGACCGGGTTTGGGATATGGCTGTGGTTGGAGCTGGTGATGTTGGTCATGCCCTTGCCCGTTATCAAGGCTTTAGAGATCGCGGTTTCCAGGTAATAATGATTTTCGATAATGATCCCAATAAAATTGGGACGAAATTGGACAATTTTGAAATTCTGGATATCAGCAATATGGTTGAAACCATCCGGAATGCCGGAGTTAAGGTAGCGATGGTAGCTACGCCTGCGACATTTGCCCAAGAGGTTGTTGATCAATTGGTGGATGCGGGTGTCCAGGCAATTTTAAATTATGCACCCATCCGAGTTAGCGCTCCTCTGAAAGTACGCATTCAATATATCGATCCGGCAACCCACTTACAACGCATGTCTTACTACTTGGAATAAAGAAGAACCCCGCCTCAATTTGCTGCGGACCTTGAGCTTAAAAACATCAATGAGATTCGACTCCGCCAAATTCTGGCTATTTCCGCAAAAAAGGCTGGATGCCAAAACATCCAGCCTTTTTTTGTTGCGAAAGAAAAAATTAAACTGGGGGTAAATTGCGTTTGATTTTAGCATAAATTCCAGCTTCTAAAGCTAAGGAAGAACCTTCTGCGATACAAGTTGTGGGGTTATCGACAAGATAAGCTGGAACGCCTAATTCTTTGGTCAATAATTTATCAATCCCCTTCAAAAGAGCACCGCCTCCACATAACGCAATTCCACGGTCGATAATATCAGAAACTAATTCTGGGGGAGTCTTTCTCAAGCACACGGCGGGCGGTTTCAACGATATCGTTGAGGGGATCTTGCAACGCCTCAACTACTTCTCCCGTAGTTAAACTGAGGGGGCGAGGCAATCCTGATACTTGATCTTGACCCTGAAGCTGAATGCTCTGCTCTTCATCCTGGGGAACGGCTGCCCCAATTTGGAGTTTGATCATCTCTGCAGTAGGCTGGGCAATGACAAGACCATACTTTCGACGCACATAGGCAACAATCGCTTCGTCCAATTGTAATCCACCAGCCCGCAAAGTATCGGCGGCAACGATGCCATACATCGCTAAGACAGCGGCTTGCGTAGCACCGCCCCCCAGACTGATGAGCATATTGCCGGAGGGGGTATTAAATGGCAAATCAACACCTAAAGCAGCCGCCATGGGCTGCTGGATCAGGAAGACATCTTTTTTAACGGCTTCCAAGGCTGCTTCGTGAACCGCACGACTTTCGACGCTAGTGACACCAAATGGAACCGTAATCATTACACGCGGTCTAAAGAAGCGGATCGGACCGCTAATTTTGCGGATTAGATATTCCAACAATTTTTCGGTAATCTCATAATCCGCGATAACACCATTTTGAAGAGGGCGCGCAACCTCAAGGGATTCTGGAACACGGCCATACATATTCTGAGCTTCCTCGCCAACTTCGACGATTTTTTCTTCCTGAACTGCAATCGCCACCACAGTTGGTTCGGACAGAATTACCTGACCGCTTTCCGCGAATTCTAGTGTGGATCGTACCTAAATCAATCCCTAAATCTTTTGACAACATTGCCATAATTATTTAGCTCGGAGTTTCGTCTTCTAGCATTGGGGAAAGGGTTGACCGACGCCCTTTTTTATAACGGCTGACTGCTTCCAGGCGCAGTTGAGAGCGTCTCAAGGCAGCTTCCATTTTTAGGTACGCATCTTGATCGGCGGGTGGTCCTTCTGCCAAAATTTCTTCGATGCGCTCACGGGCAGCTCGAGCACGGGCGACATCAATTTCAGCAACATTTTCAGCAACATCCGCTAGAACCGTGACAACATCTGGCTGCACTTCGACTAGTCCACCAGCCACAGTAAACACTTCTTCGTTGTCCCCTGTACGCACTCGAATTACCCCAAATCCCATGGTGGAAAGCAGCGGCGCGTGATTTGGCAAGATACCCATCTCCCCAAAAACACCAGGGATAACGACGGTATCAGCGTCCCCTTCAAAGACCATTCGGTCTTGTGATACGATCTCACATCGGATGGGCATAAACAGCCTCTTTCAATCTAAATATCTAAGCACACTGAGCTTTTCGATACTTACTCTTGTGATGATAAGTCCAAGTGTGTGTGCGAATTGAACTTGAAGCCTCCTTCAACGAATTAGGGAAGCTAAAACATCACTTACGCCAAAGCTTTGGCGTTCTCAATTACATCTTCAATCGTCCCTGCCATCATGAACGCATCTTCAGGCAGATCATCATGATCGCCATCCAAAATTTCACGGAAGCCACGAACTGTCTCTTTCATGGGAACGTACTTACCCAGGATGTTGGTGAATTGTTCTGCGACATACATCGGCTGAGAGAAGAAACGCTCAATCTTTCGGGCACGCGCAACCAGCAGTTTATCATCCTCGCTGAGTTCATCAATGCCCAAAATTGCAATAATATCCTGCAAGTCTTTGTATCTCTGAAGAACTTGTTGTACATCTCGGGCCGTCTTGTAGTGTTCTTCACCAACAACCAAGGGATCCAAAATTCGAGATGTTGAGGTTAGCGGATCAACTGCTGGGTAGATGCCTTTCTCAACAATCGAGCGCTCGAGGGCAATCGTGGCATCCAAGTGGGTAAAGGTTGCCACCGGGGCCGGATCAGAATAGTCATCTGCGGGCACATAAACGGCCTGCATGGATGTGATCGATCCGGTATGCGTGGATGTAATACGTTCTTGAAGCTCACCCATCTCAGTTGCAAGAGTAGGTTGGTAACCCACAGCTGAAGGCATACGTCCTAATAAGGCTGACACCTCAGAACCCGACATCGAGAAGCGGAAAATATTATCGACAAAGAGTAGAACATCGCGGCCTTCATCCCGGAAATACTCCGCCATCGCCAGAGCACTCAGAGCCACGCGAAGACGCACGCCAGGAGGCTCATTCATCTGGCCATAAACCATAACGGTGTCTTTCATAACACCTGATTCAAGCATCTCACGATACAGTTGAGTTCCTTCGCGCGTGCGCTCGCCAACACCAGCAAAAACCGAGTTGCCTTCGTGCTCCATGGCAACAGAACGAATCAACTCCATAATAATGATGGTTTTTCCAACTCCTGCACCGCCGAAAATTCCTGTCTTCCCGCCTTTAGTAAAGGGGGCAATCAAATCAATCACTTTGATTCCAGTTTCGAAAATTTCAACTCGAGTCGATTGCTCTTCAAATCCTGGTGCGGGGCGGTGAATTGGGTAAAGCTGGCTTGTTTCGACCGGACCTAACCCATCAACTGGACGGCCCAAAACGTTGAAGACCCTTCCCAAGGTGGGCAGACCTACTGGAACCTGAATTGGCGCGCCAGTTCCAAAAACTTTGAGACCTCGCTGCAAACCATCAGTTGTATCCATGGCAACACAGCGGACTCCATGATTTCCTAAATGTTTCTGTACCTCTAAGATCAGTGGGAGTTCCCCGTCCTGGGGAATTTCAAGGGCATCAAAAATATCAGGAAGTTCACCTGCAGGGAACCTCACATCTACAACACCACCTTGAATTTGGATAATTCGGCCAGTCGCCTTTGCCATGCTTTCCTCCGGTTACAGTTATCAGTTAGAAGTGATCCGGTATCAATTACTGATTACGGATATTTTTTATGATTGACTTTTCGCCAATGCTTCAGCACCACCAGCAATATCTAACATTTCGCTAGTAATGGTCTGTTGGCGAGCTTTGTTATATTCGAGTTGTAACGCAGCGCTCATTTCGGTAGCACTATCCGTTGCGTTCTTCATGGCAACCATGCGAGCAGCATGCTCACTGGCAACCGATTCAAGAATCGCCTGGTAAACCTGAAGTGCAGTGAAACGCGGAACGATTTCATTCAAAAGGGATTCTTCGTCTGGTTCGTACAGATAAGCGCCTGTTGATACTTGCTGCTCATAAGCATGAACACGTCCCTCACCACTTTCGATCTCAAGGGGGAGCAATTTCTTTGTGGTCGCAACTTGCTTAATCATATTGTAAAAATCTGTATAAGCAAGATAAACCTCGTCAGCGCGCCCTTCTAAGAACTCATCTACGGCCAGGCGGCCAATTGCAGAAACATCTACAAAAGTTGGCGCAGCAGGTAAATCACTGAACTCAGCCATAATATCGACGCCGCGACGAATCAGCATATCTCGGCCTTTACGACCGACCGTGATATAGCGTACAGGCGAATTGTAATTCCTGAACTGCTGGAAGGTATGCCGGACGATATTCGTGTTATAAGCCCCTGCTAAACCACGGTCACCGCTGATCATTACAACCAATACGTTGCGAACTTCATCACGTTCTTGGAGTAGTGGATGCAAATTCGAACGTCCAGGCTGCAAAGCAATATGTGTCAGCACTTGCCAGGCTTTGGTCGCGTAGGGCCGCGTATTCATCATCGCCTGCATCGCTTTTTGGACTTTACTGGCACTAACAGCCTGCAAAGCCCTTGTTACTTGGGCAATATTCTTGACACTTCGAATTCGGAGTTGTACTTCTCGTGCGTTTGCCATAATTCCTTTAGAAGTTTTTCTCGATTTTACTTAGATCCAGGTTGATTTGAAGGTTTCTAAAGCGGATTTCAGGCTCTCTTCAAGTTCATCACTGATGCGTTCCTGTTCAATGATCTTTCGCCCTATTTCTGGGTGAGAAGATGCCATATAGCGGACTAAAGACATCTCCCATTCACGCATCCGATCAATGTCTACATTGTCTGCGTATCCATTGGTTCCAGCATAGATGGTAATAACCTGATTTTCTAATGATATTGGCTCATATTGCGGCTGCTTTTAGGATTTCTTGTAAACGCTGACCACGGTTTAGACGAGATTGGGTGGCTTTATCTAGGTCAGAGCCGAATTGAGCAAAGGCCGCCAATTCACGGAAGGAAGCCATATCCAATCGCAGACGGCCGGCAACTTGTTTCATCGCCTTCGTTTGAGCATCACCACCAACTCGGGAGACTGATAGGCCCACATTGACCGCAGGTCGAATACCCGCATAGAAAAGGTTGTTCTCAAGATAAATTTGCCCATCTGTGATCGAAATCACGTTAGTTGGTACGTATGCTGAAACATCACCCAAGAGCGTTTCGATGATAGGCAGTGCTGTCAGAGAGCCACCAGTACCTTCAACCTGAACAATTTTCAAGCCAGTTGCATTTTCCAATTCCTTAAGAGCAGTTTCAGCAGCGTGCATGGCTAATGGGCCACCATAAATATTTCCATCAACTGCATCTGAGGCAGAAGCAAACTCACCTGCAAAATCGTTAGAAACAATGACATACTGGTTTGCAAGGCGGGCTGCTCTTTCTAATAAGCGGGAGTGTAAATAAAAGAGGTCACCAGGGTAGGCTTCACGTCCTGGGGGACGACGCAGCAGTAGTGAAACCTGGCGGTAAGCCCAGGCATGCTTAGAAAGATCGTCATATACAACTAAGGCATGTCGACCGGTTTCCATAAACTCTTCACCGATGGCACATCCGGCATATGGAGCAATATATTGAAGAGCGGCGGGTTCTTCTGCTGAGGCCACAACCACAATCGTATGGTCCATAGCACCAAAACGCTCCAGGATAGCCACGGTGCGAGCAATCGCGGACTTCTTTTGTCCAACGGCAACATAAATACAAATCAGATCTTTGCCAACTTGATTGATGATTGCATCAATGGCAATAGCCGTCTTACCAGTTTGTCGGTCACCAATGATCAACTCACGTTGACCACGACCAACTGGGATCATCGAGTCAATTGCTTTAATACCAGTTTGAACTGGGGTATCAACATCTTGACGTTCAACAACACCTGGAGCAATACGCTCCATCGGGCGATAACCGTCAGCAACAATTGGGCCTTTTCCATCAATAGGCTCACCCAAAGCGTTGACCACCCGACCAACCAAGCCGTTACCCACTGGTACCGAAGCAATACGACCCGTCGATCGCACCGTCATGCCTTCGCGGATACCAGAGTATGAACCCATCACGATAATACCGACACTCTCGCTCTCGAGGTTGAAGGCCGTTCCTATGACGCCGTTTTCGAATTGCACCAACTCCTGTGACCGCACGTCAGAAAGACCAACGGCACGGGCGATACCATCGCCAGCTTCAATTACAGTGCCGACATCCTGTACTCCAAGGGTGGATTCAAAGGTTTCAATTTGCTGCTGAAGATCGGCGGTAATTTGCTTAATCAGATCAGACATTTTGCCTCCGGGCGAAAAATTTGTTTTTCAGGGGTGAAGATTGGAGAATTGAAATTTATAATCTCGACTCTCTAAATATCTATTGAGTAAAACCGGCAACTGTGCGAGCATCCAAGCGTTTCAATAAAGCAACCAGTAATTGAACTGCCTGATCGTAATCATCTCGGTGTATCATAGAGCTATGCGAGTGGATATGGCGTGAGGGAACGCCCAGAACTACGGTGGGAACGCCAGTTTTGTGTAAGTGAATGGCAGCGCCATCTGTAGCTCCGCCGAGGACAGATGAAAGCTGAACCGAGATTTCTAGCTCTTCGGCGGTATCAATAACAAAATCTCGTAACGCTAAATTGGGTACCATGCGGGCGTCGTAAATTAGCACTGTAGGACCACCGCTTAATTTAACAGATGATTCTTCCGGCTTGATACCAGGGATATCACCAGCGATATCAACCTCCAGAATGATGGCTACATCCGGGTCGACAGCATGGACACTAGTCGTCGCGCCTCGGACGCCGATCTCCTCCTGGACGGTAGCAACCCCAAATATCGAGTTGGGGTGCTCCTGTGCTTCTAACTCTTGTAGAGCAGACACAATCAGCGCAACACCAACTCGATCATCAAATGCCTTAGAAAGATATGTTTTGCCGTTGGCCAGCAGCGAAAATTCAGCCTGTGGAATTATCGGATCTCCTAAACGAACACCGGCCTCCTCCACTTCATTCAGACTCGTGGCACCGATATCAATATACATGTCTTTCTTTTCGACAACCTTTGAGCGCTCTTCAGCGGAAAGCATATGTGGCGGTTTAGCCCCAATTACACCGATAACTTCACTCGTGCGAGTTTGGATGACTACACGCTGACCAAGAAGCACCTGGTCGAACCACCCTCCCAATGGCAAGAATTTAATAAAGCCCTCCTTGGTGATATGCTTGACCATGAAACCAATTTCGTCCATGTGTCCCGCAAGCATCACGCGGGGGGCTTTCGATGTACCGTTTTTTTCGCAAATGACACTCCCGATTTTATCTTGGGTTAAGGAGCCCAGCGGGTTCAGGTATTTTCGTACGATCTCCCGAATGGGACCTTCATATCCTGGGATGCCATGTGCTTCCGTAAGTTCTTTTAGGAGTTGGGAAGTGAAATCCATTCAATGCTCTTGGTGTAGAAATGTTCGCTCACATTCCTCAGGCTTGTGAGCGGTAAAATGATACCTGAAAGCAAAGAGATTGTCCAGTTATTCACGAATTCCAATCAATTTGCTCTTATTAATAGAGGTGCTTTTTTCAAAATTTTTAATTGCTTCTTCTAAATAACCTAATACTACTCATTATCCTGGGGGGCGTGGGTTTTAGCATTAGCACCAAGCTCTCGAGAACGCTCGAATGCCGCCCAAACGGCCCGGGAAATCGCGGTACGGAATCCAGCTTTTTCTAGGTAATATAAGGCAGCAGCTGAGGTGCCGCCTGGAGATGTAACCTGATTGCGGAGGCGTGCCAAATGGACAGGGTCATCCCTTTTTGTAAAATAATCGACCGAGCCGCGTACAGTTTGAGCCACAAGCCGTTCTGCGATATGACGCTCGAAACCCATATGCACACCCGCATCTACCATCGCTTCCATAAATAAAAAGACGTACGCTGGCCCGGTACCAGAGAGGGCCGTTGCCATATCGAGATAGTATTCATCTTCGAGAAAAATCTCGTCACCCAGGGCGCTCAAAATTTGACGTGCCATTTTGAGTTGGCGCTCCGAAACAGCTTTCGCCGCTGTCCAAACGGTGATACCCTGTCCAATTTGAGCAGGTGTATTGGGCATGGACCGCACTACAATCTCATGATCCAAACAATCTGCAATTTTTCGAACGGGAGCACCTGCAATAATTGAGAGCACCAAGGCATCAGGCCTTATGTGTGTTTTTAAATTTTCTGACACTTTTTGTAAAACTTGGGGCTTGATGGAAAGGACCACTACATCAGCATCAACCACAACTTTTACATTATCCGTTTCTGTCTGAATTCCATAACGTTGGCTCAATTCAGAGAGTCGAACTTCCCGAGGATCAGAAGTAAATAGAGACTCAACCTCCGCAAGTTGATTGCGAATCAGACCAGAAATCATTGCTTCTGCCATCGCTCCTGAACCAATAAATGCAATTTTACAACCTTCAAACATAATACACCTCGGATAAAAATACTAAGCTGAGAAGTACTGCAATGCCAACCGAATACGGGTCTCGATATCATCTGGAGCATCCCGGGGAATCGTTTGAAGAGCAGCCTGAGCTTCTACGACACTATACCCCAAAGCAATCATTGCTTCCAAAACCTGGGTATCAGTATCATCCATCGCGGTTACAGGACTAAATCCATCCACGGCCTGAATGCGATCTTGCAAATGCAGGGCAATTTTTTGCGCACCTTTTTTTCCAATACCTGGAACGCGGGTGAAAATTTCTGGTTGCTCGGAAAAAACCGCTCGACGTATGGCATCAGGATTAAGCGTAGAAAGAGTAGCCAGCGCGATCCGCGGACCAACACCGCTGACCCCAATTAATAGTTGGAAAAATTCCCGTTCCTCAGAAGTAGAAAACCCAAAAAGCGTTAGAGAATCTTCTCGAACAACCAAATACGTGTGAAGGAAAACTGTTTCTCCAACACGCAACTCTTCAATTTTGGGTGAGGGAACAAAAACTTGAAATCCCATACCACCCACTTCTAAAATAACATAATCGGAAACTTTATCCGCAACCCGACCATTCAAGCTAGCGATCATCGATAAACTCCGTTCAAATCAAATTAAAAAAGCGAGACTCAACCCGGCGACAAGCATCATAATAATCGCTGGGAGAAGAGGTTTGCGTAAAGCCAGAGACCCACCAAACAAAGCAATCCCGCCTTTGACAGCGGTATTTGACATCGCAGCAAGGATTACGGCATTTGCGGCAGTGTTGATATCCAGATTTCCAGTTCTACTTAATTCCGCCATACTGAGCGCGATGGCATCCACATCTGCGGCACCGGAAACAATGCTCGATATATAAATTCCAGTATCTCCTAAATAAATTTGGGCAATTCTCGAAAACAATAAAATCAAACCGTATAAAAATCCAAATTTGATCGCGGATTTTAAATCAAAGGGGTTTGAAAATTCCACATCACCTTTTTCGGAGGTTCGTTGTGAAAAAAATAGATAAACACAATATAACAATCCAAGTCCGCCAGTTGCCACAATAGGTAGCCAAATTTCTCTGAGTAGATCCTTGTTGATGACACCGACTTCAATCAGAACCCGGGCAAACATCACTGTCCAGGCTATAGTAATTGCAAGCGCAAACGGTTTTGCTAATTGTGGTTCTCGGTTACTGCGATCAGAGAAACTAAGCGTTACCGCTGTACTCGACACCAAACCACCCAATAAACCTGAAATACCAATCCCTTGTTCGGGACCAACAATTTTGATGGCGACATAACCCAAAAAGCTAATCCCCGAAATAAAGACAACCATCAGCCAAATCTTATAAGGGTTGAGCACATCAAATGGTGGAGGAAAGATCGCTTCATTCGGTAAAATTGGCAAAATGATGGCTGAAATGACCGCCAATTGTAAAGCAGCAGAAATATCCTCCCTGGTGAGCGCGCGTACAAAGCGATCTGTCTCAAGTTTTAGCGAGAGTAAAACCGTGGTAGCAATTCCAATCGCAGCGGCGAGCAATAAATAGCCCCAGAAGCATACCGCCCCGATCAGGATGGTAACAATAATTGCTACTTCTGTGGTCAAGCCAACTTTACCGCGCCAGGCGTCAACAAAATAAGATATAGCGGCCATACTCCCAGCTAATAAAACGATCACAAGAAAAGGCAAAGGAGAGTTGAACTCGTCAGCCGCGAAGGCAGCCAGACAACCGGTGAGACCAAAAAGGGCAAATGTACGTTCACCAGCCACAATCGACCGGCCCTCACCCCCTTTGGCAAACTCACGCTGCAAGCCAATCATAAAACCAAATCCAATGGCAGCACCAAAGCGAACAAATAAATCGAACTGACTTATCTCCAAAATTTGCTATTCCTCCTCCGTCAACGATTTGTAACGTGCATGATGAATATGGCAAACCGCCACCGCTAAAGCATCTGCAGCATCATCCGGTTTCGGAATTTCTTCCAACTCGAGCAGCGCTTTGACCATATATTGCATCTGTGCTTTATCAGCACTGCCATATCCGGAAATAGACTGTTTGATCTCATTCGGTGTGTATTCCGAGATCGGCATTTCAGCTTCAGCCAATGCTAATATGGCAACGCCTCGTCCTTGACCAACACTGATTGCAGTTTTTACATTGGTTTGAAAAAATAATTTCTCCACCGCACCACAATCGGGACGATGGAGAAAGGTGATTTCTTTGAGTTGATGGTAGAGACTCAGCAGCCTTTTTGGCATCGGCATTTTCGCAGAGGTTTTTACCACCCCATAATCCACGACCGTCAATCTTCCATTTTTTTCTTCACGTACCAACCCGTATCCGGTAATCGCGGTCCCCGGATCAATGCCAATAACCAGCATCAAGCCGTTTCCAATTTTGAAATTGCTTCGTCTGAGATGCTTAAGTTGGAATACACATTTTGCACATCATCCAACTCCTCGAGCCCTTCGATGACCTTCATAACCTTGAGGGTTTCGTCAATCCCCAATTCAAGCTCTTGTGTAGGGATCATTCGAAGGCCAGCATCTTCAACTTTAATACCCGCCATACGAAGCTGATCGCCAACGGTTTTGTAAGCATCTACAGGTCCAACAATTTCAACAGTGTCTGCTTCAAACGTGACATCATCAGCGCCACCTTCGATGGCATACATAAAGACTTCATCCTCTTCTAAGCCTTCAGATGAAAAGGCGAAATAAGATGCACGGTTGAATTGCCAGGCCACCGAACCTGTCTCCCCCATGCTGCCCCCAAAACGGGTTAGGGCGTGGCGGATATCTGCTACCGCACGGTTACGATTATCCGTCACCGTTTCAATCATCAGAGCTACCCCATGCGGAGCGTAACCTTCGTACATCACCTCCTCGAAAGCCACCCCGTCTTTATCCTCGCCAGTTCCTCGTTTGATAGCTCGTTCTATGTTGTCTTTGGGCATGTTGGCTGATTTTGCTTTATCGATCGCCAGCCGTAAACTAAAATTAACATCCGGATCTCCGCCACCTTCCCGAGCGGCGATTGCTATTTCCTTTGAAATGCGGGTAAAAATAGCGCCGCGTTTGGCATCAGCGGCTCCTTTTTTCCTTTTAATGGTCGACCATTTTGAATGTCCAGACATGGCCCTTTCACTCCTCTACGTCCAGTTAATTTAGATTTGTTTCCTAATTCTTTGGCGCACCGATTATACCAAAAAAGTGCTGTCAAGCGACTTTCAAAACAGCCTCTCCATTCAAACGACTATGCTTCACATCAACCAGGGCTTGATTGGCTTGCTCTAAACTATAGATCTGTGTCGTAGCATGGATAGGGATATCCTCAGCCAGCTTTAAAAACTCAATCCCATTTTTGTAGGTGGCATTGGCAACGCTGCGCAACGTCCGTTCGCCATAAATCAAGTCATAAGACATTTCAGGTATGGGAGTCATATGAATGGCGTTGATGGCCAACGTACCCCCAGGGCGGATTTTTGCTAAGGCTCTAGGAATGAGAACACCGGCGGGGGCAAAAATGACAGCCCGATCCAGAAATTTGGGAGGGGTATCATCAGCCCCGCCAACCCAGGCAGCCCCCAGTTGGTGCGCGTGATCCCGGTGTTTAGGAGAACGGGTGAACACATAAACTTCGCAGTCCCAAAAACGGGCAACTTGAATTGCTAAATGAGCGCTGGCACCAAAACCAAATAATCCCAAGCGTTCTCCGGGTTGCAAATCTGCTTTCAGAAGTGAGCGATACCCTATGATACCGGCACACAGGAGAGGTGCAGCCTGCTCATCGCTGATCTGATTAGGGATGGGCAGCACAAATTTGGCTTTTGCGAGCATAAATTCGGCAAAACCCCCGTTCACCTGAAAACCCGTGAAGCTAGCTTCGGGACAAAGATTTTCCATCCCATTCAAGCAATAGCGGCACTCCCCACAGGCAGCGTGAAACCAGGGCACCCCAACACGCCTCCCTAAATCCAAGTGTGTAACTCCCTCCCCAAGGGCATCGACAATCCCAACAACTTGATGCCCTGGTACTATCGGCAAAACCGGCGGATGAATATCCCCTTCTACGATATGCAAATCGGTATGACAAACACCGCATAATTGCACGCGAATCCGGATTTGACCTGGGTCAGGTTTTGGTTTGGTCATTTCAACCGGACTTAACGGTAATTCCTCAACAAACCGATACTGAGTTAGCAACATAGCACGCATAGATATTTCTCCAATCCGTTATCTTTCCATATTTTACCGCTTGGAATTCGTTATGCTATAATTTCACAAATTCGAACAAGTGAGTCCGCAAAATGTCAAAGGGTATGGATCAAACTCGGGTGGAAACCTTACGAAAAATTAGCAGCCGCCTTAATCATATTGTAGATTTGAAGGAAATATTGCAAATTATTGCGGATGCCGCGGCTGAATTTACTCAAAGCGAAGGAAGTTCAATCCTTTTGTTCGAGGAGGAAACCCAACAATTATATTTTGCTGCCGCTCGAGCGGATGATCGTGATCATCTCATGGAGATCAGGGTCCCAATTGAAAAAAGTGTTGCCGGCTGGGTGTACGATCAAGGTACTCCGCTGAAAATTCCGAACGCCAAAATTGATCCACTCATCTTTCGGACGGTAGAACAATCTATCTCCCTAACAACCCGAAATCTTTTAGCGCTGCCAATCTTGTTTGGGGATGAGACCCTCGGTACCCTCGAAGTTATTAACAAATTTGATGAACAAGATTACACCCTTGAGGACCAATCTACGCTCGAGATCCTGGCATCTTATGCTGCCACTAAAATAAAGCTGAACACTTTAATAGCAAATGCCGATGATGTTTCTCTGGCACGCGATGATCTCGAGAAACAAAAATCTGATTTTATAGCGATTACATCTCATGAACTACGGACCCCTTTAGGGCTAATTTTAGGTCATTCAACTTTTTTAAGAGAGCTAATAAAAGAACCTTTCCACCAAGACCAGTTAGACATTGTTATCAAAAATGCAGAAAGATTAAAGGTAATCATCGATAGGTTGAACCAGGTAGAAAATTTTGAGGCGGGAACCGCACGCATCCGTTGGCAAAAAACTGAGTTAAATATAATGTTGAAAACCATCATGGCTACTTTTCAAGATGAAGCCCAAGAGCGGGGTATCAAACTAGGATATACAATCCCAAAAAATCCAATTTATATCTACTGTGATGCGGCCAAATTGGGAGTTGCAATTGGTAATGTAATCAAAAACGGTTTGGTTTTTTCGGATGAAAGCCAGAATGTGCAATTGAGTTTACATAAAATCCCAGGTCACGCTCATATTTCAGTGGTTGATACTGGGATTGGGATTCCTGTGGAAGATTTGCAGCAAATCTTTGAGCGTTTTTATCAAGTCGAAGCCCACCTGACTCGCACCCGTGGGGGTATGGGATTGGGGTTATCGGTCACAAAGGCAATCGTAGAATCTCATGGCGGCCAGATCTGGGTGGAAAGCAGTCTCGGTGAGGGCAGCGCATTTACAATTTTGTTACCCACCAACAACCCAAAGGATTGAAGCTACCAACAAAAAAAAACAATCAATAATCCGAATTCACTATCCTTCCCTTATAATATAGAAAAGGAACCAGCAGAGCATTGATGGGTGGGCAAATCTCTTTGGAAAAAACCAAAATGAAAAATAAAATCGACAATTCGCAAAACGAATTATTGGAACCACAAGATGCACTCCCGCCAGTAGCACTCGATAACCTCTCCGACGCTATAAAGGCGGCGGTAAATCGGGCTGGATGGACAGAATTATCACCCGTCCAAACTCGCGCCATACCCTATATTCATGCCAAGCGCGACCTGATGGTCCAGGCTCGGACTGGTAGCGGGAAGACGGGAGCCTTCGTGCTGCCGATGTTAGATCGAATTGATCCGACCAGAAATAACTGTCAGGCTTTAGTTTTGGTCCCCACTCGAGAATTGGCCCGACAAGTTTCAGAAGAAGCCAAGGTTTTATTAGGTGATAGCGGAGTCCGCACCGTTGCTGTTTATGGTGGTACCAGTTATAAACCCCAAATTGATGCTTTTAAAGAGGGGGCTCATCTGGTGGTCGGCACCCCAGGCCGGGTGTTAGATCACCTGATCAAGCGCAATCTATTTTTAAGGAATTTACAGATTCTGGTTTATGATGAAGCTGATCGCATGATGTCGATGGGTTTTTATCCCGATATGGTGCAAGTCCAAGAGTTTTTACCAGAACACTCTGTAAATGGCTATATGTTTTCGGCCACCATCCCCATCCATGTAATGCGCCTCGCAAACCAGTTCCTCAACAAGCCGGGCTTTCTCAGTTTGAGCCGCGACACAGTTCACGTTGAGGATACCGAACACGTTTACTACCTCACCCCTGGGATGGACAAAGATCGCTCGTTGATCCGCATCATCGAAATGGAATTGCCCGGACAGGCAATAATTTTTTGCAACACTAAGGCACGTGTGGAATATGTGGCGACAGTCTTGCAGCGTTTTGGTTATAACGCTGACGAGATCAGCTCGGATCTTTCACAGAGTGCGCGCGAAAAAGTTATCCAACGCTTTCGAGATGGCAAATTACGGTTTATGGTTGCAACCGATGTGGCTGCGCGTGGCATCGACATCCCCGATTTATCGCACGTGATTCAATATGAACCTCCGGATGATTTAAAATCCTATATCCACCGGGCGGGGCGCACGGGAAGGGCTGGTGCTACTGGCACTGCTATCTTACTAATCAATGCCAATGAAAAACGGCAGCTCACCCGTATTGGAGCGCATTACAATATTGAGATTGAAGAACGCCCCTTACCACAAAATGAGGATGTCGAGAATTTGGTCGGGCAACGCCTGATTGGACAACTTGAAGGGCGCTTGCGCAAGCGGGACAGGCTGCAAATCGAACGTATGCGTCGCTTTGCTCCGCTGGCGCAGCAATTAGCTGAAGACGAAGACGGTCTCAACCTATTGACTATGCTGCTCGATGATACCTATCATGTATGGATGCACAAACCGCCTGAACTTCCTCCAGTGGGCAAACCGTCCAAATCGAAAAAATCGAGCGGGCGTTCCCGGTCAAATAAAACAAGAAAAGGCCGCAAGCGTCGGTAGAACCAACGACTCATATTTTACATACCCAACTGCCTTAAAAATAATCGCGGTAGCCCGAAGAAATAGGAGGAGTTTTATGCTATACTCACAAAGGTTTAGCGAACTTACGGCATTCATCTAGGTTTTGCTGTATTAAATATTTTTTCTAGGGTAACCAACCGCAATACATATAAATCTTAACCTGCAAAACTTATTAGACCCCATCCAAAAATAATTTTTATGATGACGTCGGTCGGGGGCGACCAACATCACCGGATCATTTTCCGGATAGAAACTGATTTATTATCAATAAGGAGAATTTTATGTCAATCATAAACAAAAGATTAGGGAAACATGGTGTGTTGGTCAGTAATATCTGTTTAGGCACAATGAACTTTGGCTGGCATACATCTGAAGAAGATAGCTTTGCAATCATGGATCGCGCGTTGGAGTTGGGCATTAACTTCTTTGACACCGCTGACGTTTATGGGTGGGCGGTTGAACACGGCTTGACCGAGGAAATCATCGGCCGCTGGTTGGCCCAAGGCGGGGGTAGGCGAGATGCGGTTGTCCTAGCAACTAAAGTTTATAACCCTGTTGACCGTAAAGCCAATCTAGCCGAGGTCAATAGTGACGGGCGCAGTTTATCAGCCTTCAAAATACGCAAGCATGCGGAGGGCAGCTTGAAACGCCTGCAAACTGAGTGGATTGATCTTTATCAAATGCACCATATTGACCGCGAATGTCCTTGGGATGAAACCTGGCAAGCGTTTGATGCGCTGGTTAAACAAGGTAAGGTGGTTTATGTTGGTTCCAGTAATTTTGCGGGGTGGGATATCGCTACCGCTTGTCAAGAAGCGTCAAAGCGAGGCCTAATGGGGCTGGTCAGCGAGCAAAGTATTTACCATCTAAACAACCGCATGCTTGAACTTGAAGTTATTCCCGCATGTCGTCATTACGGATTGGGCTTGATCCCTTGGAGCCCACTGGATGGTGGTCTGCTGGGCGGCGCACTAGAAAAATTTAACACCGGCCGCCGTAAGGGTGCTGACTTCTCCAAACGGGTCGAGGAGAATCGAGAAAAGCTCGAAAAATACGAAAATCTATGCCGTGAAATCGGTCATCCACCAGGCGAGGTTGCTTTAGCCTGGTTGCTGCACAACCCTATCGTCACGGCACCCATCATCGGACCGCGCACCTTAGAGCAACTCGAAAGTGCTGTTCGGGCCGCGGCAATTGAATTGGATGAAGAAACCTTACAAAAACTAGACGGAATTTTCCCTGGCCCTGGCGGTGAAGCGCCCATGGCGTACGCCTGGTAGATGAAAATACCCCACCGCAAGCGACGGCGCGGTGTTTTGGCTTTTTCCGCATAAAAGGAGACAGCAATTCATGGATTTCAATCGTTATTTCACCAACACCGAACTTGAGGATACCCTCAATGAGTGGATCACCGCTCATCCAGATTTGATCCACGTTGAGGTGATCGGCAAATCCTTCGAGGGACGTTCAATCTGGCTTTTGAAGGTCACAAACCAGAAGACCGGACCCGATATCGAAAAGCCCGCTGTCTGGATCGATGCAAATATCCATGCGACCGAAATCGCTGGGACGACAACCTCAATGCGTTTGATTTACACCTTGCTGAGCGAATACGGCACAAATGAAAATATCACACGGCTGCTGGATACCAGTGTTTATTATGTGGTACCACGCGTCAATCCTGATGGTGCTGAATTAGCCATGGCAGATATTCCCCAGTATGTGCGCTCTGGGGTGCGTCCGTATCCTTGGGAGGAAAAAGCTGAGGGCTTACACAGCCAGGATATTGACGAGGATGGCCGGATTCTGACCATGCGGATTCCCGACCCCAATGGAGATTGGAAGGTCAGCAGCCTCGATCCACGGCTGCTGGAACGACGTGAAATGGATGAACATGGCGGGCAATATTACCGCCTGCTCCCCGAAGGCTATCTTGAAAATTATGATGGCTACCAAATAAAAATTGCACGAACCCACCGCGGCTTAGATTTCAATCGTAATTTTCCAGTTGAATGGCGCCCAGAATCCGATCAGGGAGGGGCCGGCCCATACCCTGCCTCGGAAATTGAAATTAAAGCCCTGGTCGATTTTATAACCAACCATCCAAATATCAACGCCGGCATCACCTATCATACATACAGCGGTGTTATCCTGCGGCCTCCCTGCATCCACTCGGACGATGACATGGATGCAAATGATCTTTGGACGTACAAAGCCCTCGGCAAACGCGGAACAGCTTTGACAGGGTATCCCAATGTCAGCGTTTACCACGACTTCCGCTATCATCCAAAACAGGTGATCTCCGGAGTTTTCGATGATTGGATGTACAACCACCTCGGGATATTTGCGTTCACCGTCGAGCAGTGGGATATCGTTGGTCGAGCAGGAATCGAAGATCGCAAATTTATCGAATGGATGCGCGACCACCCCCATGAAGATGATCTCAAAATCTTGCAGTGGGCTGACGAGAATGCGGGTGAAGGTGCCTATGTGGAATGGTATCCGTTCGAGCATCCCCAACTCGGTCAGGTTGAAATTGGTGGTTGGAATAATATGTACACTTGGCGCAATCCGCCGCATCATTTTATGGGCGAAGAATCCAAACGCAACGTTCCATTTGCACTTGCTCTGGGGCAAATGCTCCCGCATTTGGAAGTTCATACTTTGGATGTTAGCAAGATAAATGAGGAGACTTTTACCATCAATCTGGTCGTTGATAATAACGGTTTCTTCCCCACCTATACCAGCAATAATGGCAAGAAGCGCAATGTTATGCGAGAAGTGCGCGTTGAGTTAGAAGTTCCAACAGACGCTGAGATCATAGTTGGCCGTGCAAAAGCCACTTTTGGACATTTGGAAGGCCGAAGTAATAAGTTAGGACAAACTTTCATGCAGGCCACGCCCACTGACAATCGCGCCCGCCTGGAATGGACACTAAGAGCTTCCGCTGGGACTTCCATCAAAATTCACGTCACAAGCGAACGAGCTGGTTCCATTCATAAGGAAGTTACTCTGGAGTAGCCACTCAGGCCAATGGAAAAGAATACATTTGATATCGTTTTGCTTATCGCTCGACCCGCAGCGGGGAAGAGCGAAATCATCGCTCATTTAAAAACACTGATTTAAGCACGCGTATTCAACAATATCATATTGGTGAGTTCGAAGAAATTGATGATTTTCCAATGCTCTGGACCTGGTTCGAAGAGGATGAAATTCTAACTCGCCTTGGCTACCCGCGTTTACACACTGACCCAAATCAAAAATTCATTGGCCACCATATGTGGGATTTATTAATTGAACGGATTTGCCTCGAATATCACAAAAAACTGCGTGACGAACCAGATTATCACCAACAAAAAACTACCATCATAGAATTTCCGCGCGGAACGGAACACGGTGGTTTTTCTCGGGCCTTTCAACACTTGAGCCAGGAAGTAATCCAAAAGATGGCGATCCTTTATATTGACGTTCCGTGGGAAAAATCTTTGCGGAAAAATCGAGTCCGTTTCAACCCAGACCGGCCAGACAGCATCCTTGAGCATGGATTGTCGGATGAAAAATTGGAGCGAACTCTATAAATTCGTTGATTGGGATGAAATCATCAAAAATCACCCAGATTTTATTGAAATTCAAGGTTCACAGGTTCCTTATATTGTCTTTAACAATGAGGATGATGTGACAACGCCTCGAGGGGAAACCCTTTCTGAACGCCTGCATTCAGTTTTGGGTAAATTATGGAATCTTTATAGTCAAACCAGAAGTTAGCAAACCTTTTGGATCAACAAAACAATCAGACCTCCCCGGCAACTACAATCGGGGAGGTTTTCATTTTGAATTACATTTCAATTACGATGACGCACTGTTATAGTGGCGCAATCCAGACCGGAACACCCGCGTTGCGGCAAATAGCAAAGCAGAAGCAATCAAGGCAGCCAATCCAAAATTTCCCACCGACTGATTTCCTATGAGGGCTTGCGCTGGGACAGTGGTAATTAATCCCACAGGGACAATCCAGGTCAGGATCAGTTGCACCCAATGGGGATAGATGCCTACCGGATAACGCGCCATTTGAAAGATGCCATCAAAAACCCAGGTAAACAGAAATCCAGGACTCCAGAAAACCAGCCCAGTAAAGATCAGTAGGATAGCATACATAATTAGCATTCCGATTAATAATGCCGATAGGAAGGCCAATAAATCGGATAATGTCAAAGTTGCTCCCAAGCGTAAACCAGAAACCACGAGCACACTCAGACCGAGAGCAAGATCAAAAAATCTAAAAGGTCGCCAATGCCGAAAGCTGGCTAAGAACTGTACATCGACAGGGCGCAGTAGGGTAAAATCGAACTTACCAGTCCAGACTTCGCCATCCATCCCCGCTAACGCGTCCAGGCTAGGACTGATAAATAGACCTCGCAGGGCGCTAACTGTCAGATACACGCCTAAAATTGCGAGTGTGGAAGCAAAATCCCAACCATTTATAGATTCGACTTGTCCAAAAAGAACTACCACCCCTAAAACCCCAGTAGCTAGATTGAGTGTGGAATGGAGCAGGCTAATCCAGAAATTTGACCGATGAGCCATTTCCTCTTGAACGGAGGTCCGGAAAAAGCTGCGAATAAGTCGAAGGTAATACAAAGTGAACTCCTAAATTTCAACGCGAATTCCATGAATAAACGAATGACGCGAAAGCTTTTAGGTAAAAAAAAAAATTAGCATCACTCGTCCATCCGCGCCATGCGCGTTTACCAAATGAAAATGTGCAAAACATTATTTTTTTTATTAGCCACCGACCGCCGCGTATCGGCGCACACCTTTATGCCACAACAGCGTATATAGAACAATGGCGGCCGACATCCAGAAAGCTTGGAAGTGAAAGCCAGTCACGATTTCGGGCTGTGTTAACTGCCCGGTGAGTATTTCAACCGGGAAAGCCGCCATATAGCGGAAAGGCAGCGCCGTCGCAAGCATCTGGATCAGCGGGGGCAGCAGACGGGTCGGCGCAACCTGCCCACCCAACAAAAAAATGAGCGAATCTTGTAAAGCTAACAATCCATCAGCCCGGGTAGTCCAGAAAGCCAGGAGAGCCAGCCAGTAACCCCAAAAGAAACGCAGTGTCCAGGCAAAAATTAATGCAGGAAAAAAGAGCAAGCCGTTCTGGAACGTAAACGTAAAATTTGGTTTGAGGAGTAGGGTCAGGAGCAGTGCAACCGGAATTGTGAAAGTCATGTATACCACCTTGCCGGCTAGCTCAGTTGATAACACATTGAAAATCGGCGACATCGGTCGCAATAACCAGGTGCTCAAGTTGCCATAGCGGATTTCGTCGCCAACAGTCCAATTTGTTTGGGCATAGGTCAACTGGTTAACCACTACCAAAATCAAGTAGTAAGCCACAAATTCTCCGCTCGTCAGACCACCAATGGTTTCACCACCCGCCGCTGTAGACCACACAAAGAGGTATATCAAGGGGGGAATCATCCAACCGAAAGCCAGTAAGAAGAAAAATCCCCGGTGCTGCATCCAAGAAAGCCAGGTGGATCTGATGAGGGCAAAACCGCCACGCAGGTTCATAAAGCAGCTTCCTGGTATACCTGATCAATGACGGCTTCGATCGGCGGATCTTCAACGGAGAGATCGACGACAGGCAAGGTGTTGAGGAGATGGGCCGTTATGGAGGCAGTTTCACCTCGCGGAACTCGCAGAGTAAGGGTGCCAATATTTTGCTCAACAATTTCGGCTTCTAAGGGCAGCAAATTCTCAGGAGCAGGTTTGGCAGGATCACTTCGCAGGGCCAAGCGAATCAGCTTAAACGGTGCCAATTTGGAGGCCAGGCCTTGTAATTCTCCATCATAAAGCAGTCCACCCTGATGGATTAAGATTACCCGCGAGCAAAGTGCGGTTACATCAGCCATATAATGACTGGTCAACATGATCGTTACACCGTGCCGCTGATTATATTCTTTGAAAAAACGTCGCAGCCGCCCCTGCATGGAAACATCCAGCCCAAGGGTGGGTTCATCTAAAAACATTACTTTTGGATGGTAAAGCAGCCCCGCAACCAGTTCACACTTCATCCGCTCACCTAAAGAAAGGTTGCGCACTGGTTTGGCAAGCAGTGTTTCCATTTCGAGCAAATCAATCAACTCAGCAAGGGTGTGCTGGTAGTCAGCGGGAGACACTCGGTAAATTTCGGCTAGAACGCGGAAACTATCTAACGGTGGAATATCCCAGAGCATCTGGCTTTTGTTACCCAACACCATACTGATTTGGGAAAGGTAAGTGGGATGGCGCTGCCAGGGGATTTGACCGAGAACCGTAGCTTGACCAGAAGTGGGGTGCAGCAACCCGGAGAGCATCTTGAGCGTGGTCGTCTTACCGGCCCCATTGGGACCTATAAACCCGATCACTTCACCAGCTTTGATGTCGAAACTGATGCCCTGTACAGCTGCAACTTCCTGGTACTCTCGACGCCCCAAGCTTTGGAGGGAGGCCCTCAATCCTTGCGCACGCACAGGCACCCGATAAGTTTTCGATAAATTTTGAACAGATATTTGGGTGGTAGACACAACTCACCTCGTAAAAATTTAATCTACACTCATTGTACAACCTTGGGGGATAAGTGGAGGGTTGGCAATTCCGATGGTTGACGACGGACGAGGTTAATTTAGAACCTTGGTATGCAATTGGAGCGTTGTGTATTAGTTTTTCTTCGAGATGGTTTCCCCTAAAAAGTCGATAATCTGCTGCGATTTAAATTCGAGATCGGCCAGGGTAGAAAGCAACTGATCCGTGGCAAAATATACATCTTCATCTTCACGAGGCGTATCAAGCACTTGCCGCAGATCGCTGGTTTCACCCTGGTCAAGGCGCATCAACATGCGCAGGATGGCCATCTGGCTGTAACGCGCCTGGCTGAGTGTTCGAATGACGCGTAAGCGGCCAATTTCACGTGTCCGGTAGATGCGGTAACCATTTAACGGATTACGGGGCACTTCAATTAGGCCATTGCGCTCCCAGTTGCGCAGCCGATCGGTGGTCACGTTGAGGAGTTGGGCTACCTCCCCAACCTTGCGCGGTTTTGCTTTTGAGGCGACCGCAGAACCCTGGGCCCAATTTTCTAAGAAATCTGCTGCAGCTTCAGCTTGTGCCTGTTCCGCCTAAATCAGCACTCTCAATTGATAGGCAACTTCTAATGCACCACCTAAATCATCTTCAGCGCCACAATAGACCATTTCATAAGCGGTTTTGCGAATTGCGCCCCCCATCCAGGTGAAGCTCATTGCCAAGCGCGCCAATCTCATTTGATCCAAATGAGATTCATTAAACATTCGATAGCCACTGGGTGTACGTGGGATAGGTGGAAGCAAACTCCACTCTTCATACAGGCGGACAGTATTCGGATGCACACCTACGGCTGTGGCGATTTCTGATGTTCGGAGATAACTTCGGGTCATGGCTTAAGAGAGTATTTGATCTGAAATAGAATTATTACACTTCTAACCAACCATACGCTTCATCGAGAGAAGAGAATACTTTTACATTCAAACCCTGGTTTACACAAACTGTTTCTAAAAAAAGATAATTGTCAATTCTTTTTTCCCTGGGAGAAACCACAATCGCAATTCGACTCGAGCGAGTAATTTGTGTAGCGAGGATCATTTTGGGGATTTCATAAATATCAATCGTTGAAACATTAATATGTAATTCGGTATCATCAAAAAGGTAACGATTTGAACCATTTTCTTGAGCCAAACGAACTGCTTCAGAAAACTGCGCTGGAAGTTCTATATAGGGAATGTCGCCCACAGTTTTCACCACAACCAGATTTTTATTTTTCAGGTATTTAATTTCCCAAACCATCATTCCCCCATCACTTGCACAACCAACTCCCTTTGCCGAGGACGATTATCGAAATCGATATAAATAATTTGTTGCCAAGTTCCCAACATCAGACGTTTTTGGATAAACGGAACTGTCAGGGAAGCGCCAAGCAGAGCCGCCCTCACATGGGAATGCCCGTTGCCATCATGCCAGCGAGCATTATGGGCGTAATCCCTGACGGGATCAACAATCTCATCAAACAGACGACGAAGATCGTTTACACATCCTGATTCATATTCGATAGTTGTCAAACTGCTGGTAGCAGAGGGGCAAAAGATAGTGACGATCCCATTTTCCAGTTCAGATTTGAAGATGGCTTCTCCCACCTGATCGGTGATGTCAATGATATCGGCATCTCCCTGTGTAGATAATTGAATGGATATCGGAACTACTGTCATAGTAAACCCTCAATTTTTTATATTTATCGGTCTTAAGTCATCAACAATATGGGATGTCTCAATTATTCCACTAGCGGACCCGTTCGAGCTTGATATATTTCCAACAATACATGGGCGAGTTTTTCTTCATCATGATGCCAGGGTTCTTCATCACTAATCAAATCAGCTTGATAAATCGGGTAATCTGGAATCGATCCCGAATCTAATTTTACCCAATCCATCCCTGAAAATAAGGTGCCATCATACAGCTGGTTGCATACCAAAATATCAAAAATGCTACCACCAATATGATCCTCTATCGCCTGGATATGATCACTTACAGAATAAGAATCAGTTTCTCCTGGTTGTGTGGCAACATTACAAACAAAAATTCTCAGTGCTTGGCTGGCTTGAATTGCGGCCGCGATATCCGGCACTAAGAGATTTGGCAATATACTCGTATAAAGACTGCCCGGTCCAATTACGATCATATCAGCAGAGAGAATTGCCTTAATGACTGAAGGGAAGGCAGGAGGATCATCTGGCTCTAACCCCACCCAACGAATTCTACCTTTGATTTCTGAGATTCGGCTCTCGCCCCGCACCCTGATCTCTTGGGTGGTGTTTGTTGGGATTACATCCGCGACCAAGCGAACATCTCTGAGCGAGGCTGGTAGGACCCTGCCATGAACAGCCAAAACCCGACCTGATTCAGCAACTGCTTCTTCGAAACTTCCGGTTAAATCAGTAAGGGCACTTATAAATAGATTTCCAAAGGAATGGCCATCTAATTCTGCTCCATCTGTGGCAAAACGGTACTGGAAAAGTTGAGCCATCAAAGCCTCATCATTTGAAAGAGCTGCCAAACAATTGCGAATATCACCAGGCGGGAGGATTCCCATGGAACGCCGTAAGCGTCCAGATGAACCCCCGTCATCGGCGACAGTAACCACAGCTGTTAGATTATGAGAATAGGGCTTGAGACCACGTAATAACATCGAGAGACCATGCCCACCCCCAATTGCCACAATGTGCGGACCTCGTTCACGCCGACGATGTCCGGCAAGCGTATCAACTACTTTTTTTCCAGGCTTTACGTACGGAGATAGAAGTACGCGATTTAACCCATAAATCCCGCTGAGTAAGAAGCCAACACCAATACCTGCAAAAATAGCCACCCGTAATGGTCTTGCCAACGCTCGCAACGAAATTGTAGACAAAAACGATAACCACCAAATGCTCGCGTCTGAGGGTGTCGAACGGTAAATATCTAAGACAAAAACACCAAAACCAATTCCCAACAGCGTTGTTCCAACGAAAATAAAAAACAACCAACGCTTTACCCCTAAACCTGGAGTAAACCAGCGCAAAGTTTGAGAAATCCCTTCCTTAAGTTTGATTATTTTCGTTTCTTTTTTCATAGCTGTATTCGAGGCGATGATAGCAGGCTTTAACAGGGGCGTCAACCGAGCCACGAAACCAAATTCTTTATCATAGAAAACTACCCTGTGCTATACTTGCCGCATGACCACGCATATCGCAATTGACATTGGTGGAACCCGGATGCGGGCTGCTACCTACACAGCCAATAACCTCACCCCCACAATTATAAATCGAATAAAAACCCGTAAAAAAAATTCGCAGCCCCAAGATCGGTTGAAAAAATTAATTGCATCTGTATGGCCCGATGATGATAGCATTGCAGCAATTGGCATTGCCGTTCCAGGACCAGTAAATAGCGCCACAGGGGTGTTGGAGAAAGCCCCGAATATTCCAGAATTAACTGGGTTACCAATTGTGGATTATCTTCGTGAAGAATTTAATGTGCCGATTTTTTTGGGGAATGACGCCAATTTAGCCGCCCTCGGCGAATGGAAATTTGGGGCGGGACGTGACCATAAAGATTTAGTTTATCTGACGATCAGCACAGGAATTGGGAGCGGGGTAATTATCAACAACCAACTATTTTCTGGATCCAGAGGATTTGCCACCGAACTTGGGCATACGATGCTCCTCCCAGACGGTCCACTCTGTGGATGTGGTGTGCGCGGACATTTGGAAGCCTTAGCTTCTGGCACTGCTATCTCGAAATGGGTGGCGGAACAAATCGCCAAAGGGGCTGAATCCTGTATCCCTCTGCCAAATACCGACGAACTGATTTCTGGTAGCTTAATCGCCGAGGCAGCAAAACAAGGTGACGCTTTGGCGCTCCAAGCCTTCAACCGTGCAGGCAAGTTTCTAGGGCAAGCCATCGCTGGCTTCCTACATATTTTTAATCCAACCCTTCTTGTACTTGGAGGCGGTGTTTCGCAAAGTTACAATCTCTTTTCAGAAACACTTCAAAAGGCCCTCAAAACTCACATCATGATCCCAAACTATTTGGATGACTTCACGATTGCGATTGCCGAACTAGGAGATGATGTCGGCTTGATGGGAGCACTCGCACTGGCACGAGAATCTACAGCATAAACAAATCATATGACAACAAAAACAACCAAAAACTGGCAAATAGCTCCTCGTATCTCTCCGGAAGCAGAGCAAGAATTACACGGTTATCCGCCCATCTTGCGGCAAATCCTCTACAATCGAGGCTTTGCCACTCATGATGAAGCTCGAAAGTACCTCGAAGCCCAACCCCAGAAAACACCAATCCTTTTTGCCTATTTGGAATTGCTGCTGCCTCAAAAAGGATTGAACAAGCACTCCGAATGGGTGAACGAATTGCTATTTATGGCGATTATGATGTCGATGGAGTCACTTCAACAGCCTTGCTATATTTGTATTTATCTAACCTGGGTGCTAACGTTTTCGGCTATATCCCAAACCGTTTTGATGAGGGTTATGGTTTGAATAATGAGGCTTTATCCACTCTTAAGGATGAAGGAACAGATTTGGTAATCACAGTTGACTGTGGAATCCGATCCCTTGAAGAAGTAGAGCACGCCAAGAATTTAGGGATGGACATCATTATTACAGATCATCACCACCCGGGAGATAAAATCCCTAATGCGCTGGCGGTGATTGATCCGAAACAACCTGAAGATTCGTACCCAGAAAAAGAATTGGCTGGTGTCGGAATAGCTTACAAATTAGCATCAGCACTTGATCAGCAGCTTGAAAACACAAAGTCGCCCGCGGAAAATTATTTGGATTTGGTAGCCTTGGGAACAGTAGCTGATTTGGCTCCGTTGGTGGGCGAAAATCGATTCCTTGTCCGGCGCGGCCTACAACAAATGCGGCAGCCACAAAGACAGGGTTTATTATCATTAATGGGTGTAGCTGGCCTGACCCCCAAGCGGATGAGTGCTTCGGATATTGGCTTTGGCCTCGGTCCACGTTTGAATGCAGCCGGAAGGCTTGACGAAGCCGAAGCAGCCCTCAACCTGCTGATCACCCATGATATTTTCGAAGCTGGGCAACTCGCTCAACAGCTCGAAATTCAAAATCGTGAACGGCAAAAAATTACACGCGCGATCCAAGGGCAGGCCGAAGATTTAGCCCTTTCAGCGGATCCAGATTCTATGCTGCTATTTGCTGTGCACCCTGATTTCAATGCGGGTGTCGTCGGGTTAGCTGCATCCCGCCTGACAGAAAAATATTACCGCCCTTCAGTTGTTGGTCATATTGGGGATGAATACACGCGGGCATCCTGCCGAAGCATCGCTGAATTTCATATCACCGATGCACTTGATCAATGTGCAGATTTACTAGAACGGCATGGTGGACATGCTGCGGCAGCTGGTTTTACGGTGCATAATGAGAATCTTTTTGAACTCTCAGAACGGCTGAAATTTCTCGCGAAGAAAAAACTCTCCGAAATTGATCTCAGACCAACCATATCCGCAGACCTTGAAATCCCGCTTTCGGATCTTAGCCCAACATTATTAGAGCACCTTGAATGGATGCAACCGACCGGATATGGCAACCACCAAGCATCTTTTATTAGCCGGAATCTAAAACCTACTCGCTACCGCACTGTTGGGAAAGACGGCTCCCACCTTGAAGCTTTCAGTCAGTGATGGGCAAATCACCTTTGATGCCATTGCTTTTCGATTGGGAGATTGGGCAAATTACATGCCACAACGGATCGACCTGCTCTACCGCTTCGAATTGAAATGAATTTAATGGGCGGAAAAATTTACAACTCAATGTGCAGGATATCCGGGAAACACAATAATTCAGAATTTAGCCACAAACCTGATTTTAGAATCGCTGAACAGCAGATATAAATTGTCAATTCTGTAAGTATTCTGAGTTCTTCAGCCCATGCTATAATCCGAACAGTCAGAAATAAAAAATTTCCAACTAACGCTGTTGAATGGTGGATAAGCGAGTGTGGTGAATTCACTCCTCTACACCCGCAAAACTTCGCCAATGTGCGTAACACATCTGAATTTTCATACTCTTAATCGAGGAGCGAGCAATGGGTATCATGCAAAAGGTGACCAATCCATCCAATAAATCTGGGGGGGATAGTGGACAACGAGGAACGTTCGTACCTTCATCAATTCAAAAAATCGAAGATACTGGTCTCTCACAGCTCTGGTTACAAGATTTAGCTCTGAAAATTCTATATTTTCAAGGTTATATGGGTGGGTTCAAAATTGCCGAGGCTATGGCGCTGCCTTTTACAGGAATTACCGATCAAATTCTCGATGCGCTTAAGCGTGAAAAATTTGTAGAAGTGCGTTCATCCCAGATGGGATTAGGTGAAGGAGCTTACCAATATGCCATCACTGGAGCGGGTATCGCCCGCGCACGGGAAGCTCTGGAACGCAGCCAATATGCTGGGCAGGCACCTGTTCCGATTGAAGCTTACAATAAAGCCATACGAAGGCAGAACCAGGGACGCATGGCGATAACATCACGGTTACTGCGACAAGCACTTTCAGAGCTTGTACTCTCGGAAACAACCTTTCATCGGATCGGACCAGCCGTAAATTCTGGGACATCAATTTTTATTTATGGCCCACCAGGAAATGGGAAAACCAGCGTTGCCCGAGCCGTTGGCAAGATGATTTTGAGCACAAGCATGTACATCCCTTATGCGATTTATATCGATGGGCAGGTGGTTAAGCTATATGATAGCGTTAACCATAAAAAAGCCCCTGAGAAAGAACCAGCTTTGACGGCCTCCGGGTCATTAAGATCCGGCAAACGACCTGACCCACGCTGGGTCCGAATTCGCCGGCCATTCATCGTAACTGGGGGTGAGTTAACTCTCCACGGTTTGGATCTGGTTTTCGATGATGTGAACAAATTTTACGAGGCTCCTTTCCAGGTGAAGGCTAATGGCGGTATTCTATTGATCGATGACTTTGGACGTCAAATGGTGCGCCCAAGAGATTTGTTAAATCGGTGGATTGTGCCTCTCGAAAACCGTATCGATTATTTGACTTTGCACACAGGCCGTAAGGTGGAAATCCCCTTCAATGTTTTAGTGGTTTTCTCAACAAATCTCCCGCCAAAAGATTTGGTAGATGAGGCCTTTTTACGACGTCTTCGCCATAAAATAGAAATTGGTGATCCCACTTATGAAGAATACCGAGAAATTTTCAAAAGAGTTGCCCAAGGCAAAGGTGTAAAATACGATGACCAGGGTTTAGGGTATTTACTCCAAGAATGGTATGTCAAGCGCGGCCGCAAATTACCGCGCTTCCCACCCTCGAGATATTTGTGACCAAATCATCGATATTGCTAATTTTATGTCACTAGAACCCAGTATGACGAACGATTTAATCAAACGTGCCGCAGAAGCATACTTTGTTGAAATTTAAGGATAACTATGTACCTGCAATTACCACAGCCCAGCATAATTGCACATCGGGGATCGAGCTTGCTTACTCCCGAAAACACAATTGCTGCTTTTGAATTGGCAGTATCTCAAAAATCAGATGCGATCGAGTTAGATGTTAAACTCAGTGCGGATGGAGAGATTGTAGTAATTCACGATCAAACTGTTGATCGCACTTCGAATGGAACTGGAAAAGTACTCGAACTTCCCTTGGCAGCCCTTAAAGAACTGGATGCTGGCAGTTGGTTTAGTACTGATTTCACCGGCGAATCTATCCCAACTTTGGGAGAAGTTTTCGAGACTGTAGGAAAAAGAATATTCATCAATATTGAATTGACCAACTATGGTTCTATTCGGGATGCTCTCCCAAATAAAGTTGTGGATCTCGTCAAAAAATACGGTATGGAGGATAGAGTTTGGTTCTCTTCGTTTAATCCTCTGGCGCTCCGAAGGGCCCGTCGGCTCCTCCCAAAAGCCCCGATCGGATTATTAGCACTTCCGGGATTTTCTGGCGCTTGGGCTCGCTCATTCTTAGGGCATTGGATAGTGCCTTTCGAAGCTCTCCACCCTAATCTCAAAAACACAACCTCAGCACTGGTGAACCGTCAACACAACAAGCGAAACCATATTTATACTTGGACAGTAAATGAGCCAGATGATATACGCGCTTTATTCAAAATGGGTATAGATGGAGTAATAACTGATGATCCTCCTCTCGCATTACACATACGCGATCAGGTAAATTCATGATCCCGTGAGAACGGAATCGAAAATTCAGCTACCAATCCTCATCCCCAAAACACCAGTAAATCAGCATGGTTGTAAATAGCGAAACGTGAACGAATGACAATTTTAGAATTTACATCTGATGAAATCATGGTTGTTTGCATGGCACGTCGAATCCATGATGGTGAAGTTGTGACACAAGGGTTGGCCACGCCGTTGGTAACCACAGCCTACTTGTTGGCCAAGCAAACTCATGCACCTAACTTGTATTTCACATCCGCGATTGGGCAAGGTATTTGCCGGACACCCGCACCGATGAACATTTCTAAGGTGGAGAGTTTGTGGCTCGACCGATCGCTGACAAATATTGGTTTCGTGAGCGCGGCCGTGGATGTTTTGCCTCACCTGCGCCCAAAAGAATTTTTTAGACCTGGGCAAATTGACATGCACGGTAATTTCAATAATATTGCCTTCGGTAATGATTACACTCGTCCACGACTGCGGCTGCCGGGTACCGGCGGTATTCCGGATGTAACTACCTATATTGAGGACATGCACCTGTACGTACCCAGACATTCAAGAGTCACCTTTGTACCAAAATTAGACTTCCTCTCCGGATTAGGATATCATCCATCTCGAAGCCGCGGGACCGGCCCCTTATATCTGATTTCTGATTTGGGTCAATTTGATTTTGCAAATGGCCGCATGCGATTGATTACATATCATTCGGGTGTGGATATAAAGCGCATACATAAAAGAACTGGTTTTGAGTTGGAAATTGCCCCTGACCTTCACGAAACACCTCCACCAACTTTAGAAGAGCTCACCCTTCTGCGGAAAGAAATCGACCCATTAGGGATCCGTAGGTTAGAGCTGCTTAGTGGAGCTTCCCGTCGAGAAAAACTATACGAAATTTTAATTCAAGAACAAAAATCTTAGGAATCTAAAACAAGGGAAAATAATATCTATTAGCATTCTGTCGTGAGCGAATTCTGGAAAATGGTAAAAACCTTGATCCGGCCTTCGTGCATGCTTTGCGGTGCGGTGACCCCAGTTTTTCATCAATTACACACCGCAAAAGAAAATATTGGAATTTATGAAAAGAGACCACTGGGTTCGGCTGTTAATGACCGCCCTATTCCTGATTACGATGATCCCGATTATTCCCGGGATGGCTGCCACTTCTGAACAAGATAGCGGAGATTTACTACGTGCCCAGGAATTGTTAGACCGGATGACCCCGGAAGAACGCGTGGGACAGCTTTTTGTAGTTACTTTCCCTGGAACAAGAGTTGGACCAGACACAGAAGTATTTGATCTCATTTACAATAATTATATTGGCGGCGTAATATTGCTCGACGAAAACAATAATTTTCCAGAATCCGATGACCAAGTAGGAGAAACTTGGTCGTTGATCAACCAAATTCAAACGATCAGGCACTCAGCATCTCAAGAAACACGCACAAACCCAGCTTCTGGGGAGACGTTTGACCCAGCTTTCATACCATTATTTGTTGGATTATCCCAGGAGGGGGACGGTTTTCCTACAGATCAAATTCTTGATCAATTACCCCCCCTCCCCAGTCAACTCGCCATTGGCGCTACGTGGAACCCCGAGTTTGCAAGGCAGGTTGGCACCGTCAACGGAGAGGAACTCTCAGCAATAGGTGTCAATCTATTGCTCGGCCCTTCACTCGATGTAAATGAAACTCCTAGAACTGAAGGCAGTGGTGATTTAGGAATCCGCTCATTTGGCGGTGATCCATTTTGGGTTGGTGAAATGGGCCGGGCTTATATTAGCGGTATCCATGAGGGCAGTGCTGGACGTATGGCAGTTGTTAGCAAACATTTTCCTGGTTTGGGCAGCTCTGACCGTTTGCCGGAAAATGAAGTTGCTACCGTACGAAAATCCCTCGAACAGCTCAAACAAATTGAGTTAGCCCCCTTCTTCGCAGTAACTGGCAATGCAAATTCACCCGAAGAACAGACGGATGCGCTGCTAACATCTCATATTCGTTATCAAGGTTTGACGAATAATATCCGCGCCACGACACGGCCGGTCAGTTTTGACCAGAGCGCCCTCTCACTGCTTTTGGATATTCCAGCACTAAATACTTGGCGATCGAATGGTGGAGTGATGATCAGCGATGATATCGGCAGTAAAGCAGTCCGCAATTTCTATGATCCCACTGGGGAAGGCTTTATTGCTCGTCGAGCCGCTTTGGATGCATTTCTTGCTGGCAACGATTTACTTTATATGGGAGGCTTCTTAGGGGCAACATCAGAAAATTCTGATGCAGAAACAAGCACTAGTGGATATGATGCACTTAAGGACACCTTAGATTTCTTTACCCAGAAATACCTGGAGGACCCAGGTTTTGCCGAGCAAGTTGATCAGTCAGTGCTTCGAACTTTAACACTTAAATTTAAACTTTATGGATTCTTTACGCTTACAATGATCCTTGCTTCCGGAGAGTTTGTTGAAACAGGAACGATAAGCAGCCAGGTTTCATTTGGTGTAGCCCAAAGAGCTGCAACTCTTATCAATCCATCTTTTGAAGAACTTGAAAATGTATTTCCTGAGCCGCCAACGCCTAGTGAACGGATTACAATTTTTACCGATTCGTATGAAGATCAACGATGTGGCGATTGCCCAATCCACAATTCGATTGCGGTTGAGGCACTATCTGAGGCCATTCTCAGTCTGTATGGGCAAGAAGTTGGTGGAGTTATCTTTTCTGGAAATATATCTTCCCATTCATTTTATGAGTTGGAACAAATGTTAGATGGGCAAGCAGTTTCAAGCGCAGTAGATACAGATCTGCGAAGGGCACAATGGATCATTTTTATAACATTAGATGTAGATCCAGACCGTTCAGAATCCTACGCTTTGCGCAGATTCCTCTCTGAACGCCCCGATATGGCTCGCGACAAAAAAGTGATCGCGTTCGCTGCTAACGCCCCCTATTACCTTGATGCAACTGAGATCTCAAAACTCACTGCATATTACGGTCTTTACAGCAAAATTCCTGCATTTTTTGATGTGGCCGCCCGATTGCTTTTCAAAGAGATTCCCGCCCCTGATGGAGCTTCACCAGTCTCTATCCCAGGAATGGGATATGATTTAATTTCGGCAACCTCACCTGATCCAAATCAAGAAATTTTGTTAGCAATTGACTTGCCAGGATTAGGTTTTCCAGATGAAACCGCTGCTCCCAGCATTCCACCAGGCCCAGAATTTCGCCAGGGAGATTCACTTCCCGTCCGAACCGAGATGATACTGGATTACAACGGCAACCCGGTTCCTGATAATACTCCTGTTGATTTTATCTTGAGCGTGAATGGAATTGATACACCAACAATAATCACTGCCACCATCAATGGGATTGCGAAAACGACTTTTTTGATTGGACAAACAGGGCTCATCGAAATTCGGGCAAGTGCCGGGGGAGCTCAATCTGCGATTATAACGATAGATGTACCCGAAGAAAGCCCATCCCCCACCCCCTCTGCAACCACACCTCCAACGGAAGTACCAACTCAAGAAGCAACACCCACGATTGTAGAACCAACCCCCACCCCTGTCACTGAATCTCAAGCTGATCCAGATATTTCTGGCCTAGTCGGTTGGATGATGGCCCTAGGGATCAGTTTTATAACCGGCTGGGCAGCATTACGCACTGGCGCTATGATGGGTCAGGTACGCTGGGGGGTGCGTTGTGGATTAGCAACCGTAATTGGAGGTCTTCTGGCATATACCTATACCATGCTCCAACTGCCAGGATCAGATTGGGCATTTGAGCCACCTTACCGCTTGGGACTACTACTGGTAACTTTTTTAGGTTCGTTAATGGGTTGGGGAATTGGCTTAGTTATTCGAGCCCTGAGTAATGGAAAATAGATCGTTTTTAGCTACCACCAGAGCGTTGCAATCAAACTCAAAAAAAGCATCCCCAATGAAATCCAGATCAGAGCTCTTTCTACTGGAGATGAGAGCAAATCAATAAGGCTGGGTGTTGGCAGGGCACGACGAGGTTGTTGAGCGGGATTCCAATCTCCGAGTAGCGCTTGTCTAAACTGGTGAATGCTTTGAGGCCTCTCATCGGGGTGCAAATTCATTGCCCAAAATACCGCACGCTCTGTTCGCGGACTAATATCAGCATTCAAATCCCGCGGCGCAACCAAAATCTCTGGATTTAAGAAGCGATCGCGAGCTTCTTCCGGAGCTCGATTTGTCAATAAGTGGTAAAGTGTGGCGCCAAACGAGAAAATATCGCTGCGGACATCTGTGTGCCCTGCATCACCCCCATATTGCTCTAGCGGAGTATAGGTGGCAGTGCCACGTCCTTGCACCACCGTTATTGTAACTTCATCGGTGGATGCCAATATTTTAACGAGACCAAAATCCACCAATTTGATGACCCCGTCTGGAGTGAGTTTCAGGTTACTCGGTTTGATATCTCGGTGAACGATGGGAGGATCCTGATTGTGAAGATAGGCGAGCGCTTCGGACAACTGTCCGGCCCAACCGAGAACATCGCGCTCTCCAAGAAATTTTTTCTTGAGGCGCGCCGCGGTCATCAGGGTGCTGAGATCCTTACCTGGCACATAGTCCATTACCAAATAATCACGCTCATCAATCGAAAAAAAGTCTGATACTTTTGGAAGGTTCGGATGATCCAAGCGTGCTAAAACGGTCGCTTCCCGTTTAAATTGATCACGGGCTTGTTCTAATTGCTCCTCTGGCAACGCCTGATCATGGAAAACCTCTTTGATCGCCGTTTGACGTCCCTGTAGACGCAAATCGTCAGCCAGGTACACGCTACCCATACCACCTTGTCCAATAATTCGAAGGATGGTGTAACGTTCTTTAAGTAGATCTCCTGCTTTTAGCGGTTTTGGCATTTTCAAAAATTTAACTCACAGCAAATTTTGTGATATTATACTCACACCACAAGATCACGCCAGTGCAATTCTTTAAGTTTTATCAATAATTTAGGAAAATAATAAATATTGCCTTATGGAGGAAATTTTTCAAAGTAACGAAGAAGTTCCCGTATTAGTGGGTTACGAAGGCCATCTAGACGGACAACGCTGGATGCTGGACAACAGCCTATTGATCGGACGAGATGCGAACTGTGACGTCCCTGTAATAAATCGTCAGGTATCTAGGAGGCACGCTCGGTTGACGCGCGCTTCAGAAGGGGTGCTTTTAGAAGATTTGGGGTCAAAAAATGGTACGCATCGTAATGGAAAAATAGTTACAGGGCCGGTATTGCTAAAAGACGGGGATGTTGTTCAAATTGCACTGGCACAAAAATTTGTATATCTCAGCGCAGATGCGACCTTGCCCCTCGATAAAGAAGATTCCGTTCCTCCGGAAGTTTTAGAACAAAAACGCCTGCGGATTGATAAACGATCTCGTCGAGTTTGGATAATGGATCAAGAAGTGCTGCCACCTCTCTCAGTTTCTCAGTATCGATTATTGGCAGCACTTTACGAGTCCAATGGAGAAATCATCCTGAGGGAACAACTGGTTTCAGATGTCTGGGGTGAGGAGGATGCCATTGGAGTTTCTGAACAAGCCTTAGATGCGCTGGTTAGACGCTTGCGCGATCGATTAGCTTCTATAGATCCTGAACATTCTTATGTGGTTACCGTGCGCGGTCATGGTTTAAGGCTTGAAAATCCCGAGATATAAAGTAAGCCTTTTTTCCAGACACTCAAAATAATACAGCCAAACACCATGCCCCACCCCAACCACAGAAAATAACTTGTTTGGGATTTTTTTTGTTCATTAATCAATTGATCCAGTTCTATCATCCGGCTTTCAATTTCAGTTAAGCGGTCATTCTGCGTTTGAATCAGGGAATTTTGTTGTTGAACAATCTCATACAATCCTTGAATGGCGGCCAGCGCAACACCATCAGCATCCACCGTGCTGATATAACGCTCACTCGCCCCTAAGCCAAAAGCAGCATAAAAGATTTGCGCCATCGGACCAATATGGCGTACACCATTTTCCTGACCCCGGTAGCTCCAACTGGTAATTGGCATGTCAACTACCGAAAATAAAATGGCCTGCGGATTGACAGGAGTTATATCAGTTTTAGCAGATTGATCACTGAGGGTGGTCCACGATCCGCTGCCAGGGGGGAGTAGAACCCCAGAAAGTGCCTCCCCATCAGCATTCACCGCACTAATAAAACGCACACCCCCGGTTGCTCGCACGGCAAATTCATTGGCTGTAATAGATGGGAATTCCATATTTGTAGCATCGGCATAGACAAAGGAGCCAGGATGCTCTGTTGATATTACTGCCTGCTGACCCGATGCGAAACTATAATCGCCGCCAGCTTTATTTTCAGAACCACCAGGGATTGCGGCGTAATCACCTACAACCAAATTTCGATAACCACCTCCCACTGCGCCATAGATACCTTCAACTTGATTACCCAGCCCCCCGGAGATCGTTGCCTGGTCAGTGCTGGCAAAATTTCCCGCGCCGCCACCGATCACGGACGCATAGCCAGTAGCCATATTTTGGGTGCCGCCACCCACAAAAGCATAGTCATCGGTGGCCTGGTTATAGGCACCTCCAGCAATCACCGTGTCTGGTGCAGTAGCCTGATTTTGGATACCACCACCCACAGAGGAACGCGGACCGCCGGCTATGTTGCGGCTGCCGCCCCCAATAAAAGTATCGCGCACACTGGCATTGTTTGCGTAACCGCCGCCCACTGTGGCATAAAAATTTGTCGCGGTGTTTTCCCGGCCGCCGCCAACAGTGGCATGGGAAGTGACCGCTAAATTCATATTTCCCCCAGCGACTGTGGCATAAATCGCATTGGCAGAATTTTGTGAGCCGCCACTGACCACGGAATTTTCTCCGAATGCCAAGTTGTCTTCTCCACTCAAAACTGTACCTTTTTCCTCAGATTGGGTTGTTGATGAAAAATCAGCGGGTACCTCTAAAATTGAGGCTAAATTCACAGACTGACCATCTGAAAATGTCAAATCACAGGTAGCAAAATCGGCCTCATCCAAAACACTGAAGATGTAAACATAATCGTAATTTAGTTTCTCTCCAGCTTTATATTCGATATGCTCGTCTGCAATCACACGGCGCGGGAAAACTAACTCGGCAGCCTGCCCTTCGCACATCAAACAGAAATTCTCGGCACCCCAATCGAGCGTGTTTTCTGGGGAGGCGTCTAAATCTTCTATGCTTAGTACCACTTCCAAATACGTGTGATCAGGCTTTGGGTAGTACATCAAATAATAATTTTGCACACTATTTCGAAGCTGTACATCCAAAACTTCAACGGTCACATGGCCGATTACCACAGACACAAAAATCTCGTTACTTGAATCTGGTATTATTTCACCTTCAGCATTACATGCCATGAGTAGAAAAATCACAAAACCAAACTCAGAATTATCAACGGGATTGATTTCATAATTTCACTTCCTTCAATAAACTGAAACCGCCTACATGCATCAGTACATCATCCAAATCTGCATTTATTCCACCAATAATATTTCTAATTCGATTATAATACTGCGGGCTAAAAATATTCCCTTGAAATAATATTAAATCTAAGAAGGAGATTCTAATGATTGTAACCACCAAGAAACTGTTCGAGGCTGCCTATGGAAAATACGGCATCGGAGCCTACAATATTAATAATCTAGAGCAGACCATGGGTTTGTTTCGGGGCAACCTGGATAGCCAAGCGCCCTTTATTATTCAAATTAGCAAAGGCGCTCGATCCTACACGCACAAAACAATGTTGGAGGGGTTGATCCGCAGTGCAGATGAGATTTTCCCAGAAGCAATTTTTGCCGTTCATCTGGATCATGGCGACGAGGAGACTTGTTACGATTGTGTTGACAGCGGCTTTTACAGTTCCGTGATGATCGACGCCAGCCATGAGGAATTTGAAGAGAATATTGCCATAACCAAGCGTGTGGTGGATTATGCCCACGCAAAGGGTGTGGTGGTCGAAGCCGAATTAGGGATGTTAGGTGGTGTAGAAGAGCATGTGGCGGTGGATGAAGCCGATGCCAAATTAACTGACCCGGATCAAGCCAAAGAATTCGTAGAACGCACCGGTGTTGACTCGTTGGCTTGTGCCATTGGCACCAGTCATGGGGCTTTCAAATTTAGCGGCACCCAAGGATTACAATTCGACGTGCTGGCTGATATTCAGAAACGTTTGCCTGGTTTCCCACTGGTGATGCACGGAAGCAGCTCCGTACCACAAGAAGAAGTTGAGCGAATCAATGCTGCCGGCGGCAAACTTCTCGGCGCAAAAGGTGTGGATGCTAACCAATTCAAAAAAGCTGCCACATTAGGTGTCACCAAGATCAATATCGATACCGACGGCCGCCTGGTTTGGACGCGTGTACATCGCGAATTTTTCAACGAGAAACCAGAAAATTTCGATCTGCGTCCGCCTGGAAAAGTTTTTATGACTGAATACGCAAAATTTATCGCCAACAAGAATAAATTCCTCGGCAGCGCCGGACAACTAGAAAAAGTTCGCATAGCACTTGCAAAATAACTCATTATCAGTTTGGCGGGTTAGGGGCGTAATTCGATTACGCCCCTAATTTTTAATTATGCCGGTATCTGATCAAGGCATCACTACCAATCGTTACTCACTGATCCCCCGTACTTTTAATTTTCCTAATTCGCGGGAATGAAATCCTGCTCATTAAGGGTGCCGCTCACAAGCGTCTCTGGGCCAATCTTTATAATGGCATTGGCGGTCATATCGAACGGGGTGAAGATGTGCTCTCTGCAGCCAAACGAGAATTAGAAGAGGAAACCGGATTAGCCTCATCAAAAATCTGGCTTTGTGGAACCGTAACCATTGACACGGGGGAAAATCGCGGGATTGGAATTTTTGTTTATCGGGGAGAATTTTCGTCAGGAGAACTCATTCCATCACAGGAGGGTGCTTTAGAGTGGGTTCCGCTCAACCAAGTTTTTGAACTCCCACTGGTTGAAGATCTGCATACTTTGCTTCCAAAAGTTCTAGAAGCAGATAAAGCCGCAGCACCCTTTTCTGCCCTTTACGTTTATGATCACGAAGGTAAATTACAAATCAGTTTTGGGGAATAAAATCAGAGGTTATCGGCATCCGGAAAAATAGATTTTTGCGTGAACAGAAACAGCTGTTTATACCTTTAGTTCTTTACATTCCACCTGTGTCGATAAATAAAGTCTGAAGGTACTCCCCTCATTTGGCATGCTTTCAACTTCAATTTTCCCACCATGCTGTTCAATTACTTGGCGAGTGATTGCCAATCCCAGTCCCAATCCACCAAACAACTCATCGCCAAATTCTTCCACATGGTAAAAACGCTCAAAGATATTGGGCAACGCGGCTTGGGGAATGCCAATGCCCTCATCCCGGATGGTCACATACACATATTCATCATTTTCATCAACAGAAATGGCGACATCCCCTCCATTTAGGCTAAACTTTACAGCATTATCCAACACCATCACCGTGGCACGCTCTAAACTCTTGTAATGTCCGCAAACCAGCGGTAAATCAGGTTGAATATCTAAAAGCAGCCGCACCTGGTTTAGATCTGCTTTTTCCCGAACCACCTCAACAGCTGTTGAAACGACCTTACCCATATCAGTGGGGTGCAGCTCGGGTAAAACCAACTCAACTTCTTGCAAAAAGAGAATATCATTTACCAATGAAACAATCTGACCCACATTTCGGGAGACTGTATCAATCGCCATTTCCAACGCTTCCCCTTCCAACATTTTGTTCCGGGCCATCTCTAGAAATCCACCCGCCGCGGTTAAAGGTGTTCGCAATTCATGAGCAATTGATGTCAGAAACTCGCGCCGAGCAAATTCCTCTTGAGCCAAACGTTGATATGCGGCTGCTAATTCCCCCGCTTTCAGACGCAAGTCCTCGATGGTCATTTCGTCATTCTCGCGCAATCTGCGACTAACCTCCCGCACCATCGCCATGGATACCGAAGAACTGCGCTGTAATAATTTATCGAAATCGGATTTATTGATGCACAAAACAGTGGTTGATTTTGTGGTAGTTACAGATGCAGCCCTGGGTGCATTATGGATTAAGCCCATTTCGCCAAAAAAATCGCCGGGATGCAAATGCTTAAGCAGACGATCTTGTTCGTGATGAATTACTTTGGTTACCTTTACCTCCCCAGCCAAAAGGATATAAAATGTGTTTTCTCTAACCCCCTCTCGGCAGAGGATGATGCCTGAAATCATAAGTTTCGACTTTTCCTATTGCAGCCATATCTTGGGCTTCTTTAGCAGGAATACCCGGAAACGCCTGTTGAAGGATTACTTTGGGGTCAATAGGTTGTTCAATCATCCAATGGCTCCTGCTAAATATTTGAGAAAGTCGAAACTTGTTTTGGAGATTCTAAAGCAGAATCGGAGTAGCAATAAATCCGATAAGTTAATTCATTATTTCATAAAAAATCAGTAATGTACTCCCATAACGGCGCTGATCAAATTCTACCAAGTTTTGCAGGGTTACTGGCTCAAACTCTATGGGGTGAATTTGTACTATTACCCAAGCATCTTCCACCATCCAATCAGGCAGGGTATCCAGCAGTTCTAAGGCTCGCTTCCACATTCCTTTATATTGCGGTGGAGCAATATATACATAATCAAATTTTCTATCGATTTCCCCTCTCAAGGCTACAAAAGCGTCCATTTGGATAACTTCGGATTTATGGGTCAAATCCGTAGTTTTGAGATTTTCTCGCACTACCTTTAAATGGGCAACCGATTTTTATCGATAAAACGGACATATTCCGCCCCACGGCTGAGCGCTTCAATCCCAACAGCCCCGGTGCCTGCAAACAAATCCAGTATAACTGCATCTTGCACATCGGGTCCAATTATATTGAATAGCAATTCTTAACCCGGTCGGTGATCGGGCGGGTTGTATCCCCAGGGACCGTTTTTAATCTACGGCCGCGGGCACTACCGGATATTACACGGAGAGTACTCATCTACTAAATCTCAACCGCCTTGCGTGCCGCTAACAAATTGCCGTGTGGAACCTTAATTGGCGTTACACAACCGGTACCCAAAATAAAACGCGTTCCATTGGTAGCCTCGATGGCATCTCGAGCTTCAGACTTGATCTCGTCAGGTGTCCCCAGCATTATTAACTCATATCGGCGCAAACCACCACACAGCGCACCGGGGAAACGTTCTGTGGCTTCCGCTAACGAAGGCCATGTTTCTCGGTCGTGCCAATTGAGAATCTGGACGGGTAGGTCTGCTACCTGATCAAACATCACATCCTCGCCATGCAAATGGAGCATATTCAACCAGCCAGCTTGAGCAGGCTGTAAACTCTCCACATCATATTGTTTGCTAAATATAAGATACTCATCTTCGGAGAGCAGACCGTATTGGGCATGCTGGACAGCATAAAACACACCATCAATGCCGGTATTCAGAGCTGCTTCCGTAAATTGGAGCACATTCTCAGTAATCGTTTTCAGGCCGGCATGAATTGCATCTGGATATTTTCGCAAATGAACCAACAATTTTTCAGGACCAACTAAATTTTTAGCCTGAGACAGTGGACTGAATATCGTCTGGATCACGGGAGTGGCTGAACCAACTTCATTCACAATATATCGCAGGCATTTCAACTGCGCTCCAAGGTGTCCTTCAGTTGGAGGCAAAAATTCGAGTTTCTCCCAATCTTCAGGATGATGAATTACGCGTTTGACATAATCTCGGGTTCCTTCTTCCGCCCCCGTCCACTCGTCCTGGATACCCCAATCTTTCAAACAAAAAGAGGATGCAGGCGTTACTTTGACGAGATCAAAATCATACTCACGCTGAAATTTCACGATTGCAGCAGCCAGCCCCTCGGGGGTCTGATCATCAACGGGGAAGTGGCGCCACAAAGCAACCGGTGAACGATCTGGTTTTTCTCCAGCCAAACAGGTCTCCAATCGTTCTCGATGGGTAATTTGCATACTTTAATTTCTCCTGGGTGAAGTTATTTTGTTTCTAGTTCGGTAGGGATTAGCTTATCGAGAAGCTTAGTTATCTGCTTTTCCTCAGAAGCCTGGCCTGTAAAATATTCCGTCATAAATTCGGACCTGCGCAAACGCAGAGCAATGGGGGCCACGATGTGGAGATCTCTTGGTTCGACTTTGAGGCGGCCATCGGCAATGGCATGGGCTCGGGCTGTTTCGAAAAGGGTGATCTCAGCTCTAAGCGAATCAATTTTCAAATTCTCGATCAGCGACAATCCCAATTCAGCAACATCATCCGGCAACTCAACTTGCGGCAATACATCACGGGCAATTTGAATTTCTTGTTGGGCGATAGCGGTTTCTTTGGCGAATTGCGCTGACATACCTCGCGGGTTAGAGTTATAAGCGTGCACATATTGGTACGCCTTTAATCGCTCGGAAGGATCGGGTAAACCCCGCACAATCACGCGTAAACCGAAACGATCCATAATTTGCGGACGCAGTCGCCCTCTTCGGGATTCATTGAGCCAATCAGGGCAAACCGCGAACGGAAAGTGGCTGAAACCGGACCTCGCCGAACAACATAATGACCCTGTGAAGCCGCATCTAAGATGGCGTCGATGACCTCATCGTTGAGCAGGTTGACTTCATCAACATAAAGCAGGTTGCGATCGGCCTGAGCGAGAATTCCTCTCCTCAGAGCATAACGTTCATGGATTACCGCCCGTTCGTCTGCTCCGCCAATTACATCTTCTAGCCGAGAATTGAGCGGCAGTTCCACGAGGCGGGCTCGATCCAAGGCGGCTAAGGGTTCATCTGCGGCAAACTTTTTGGCACACTCTGGGCAAATGGCATCCATACCACCAATTTCCACATCCTCTGGAAGACAACCATAATAACATAAACTACGGGGCACCTCTGGGAGAAGGTCTACCAGACTGCGGACGGCAGTAGTTTTGCCAGTTCCCCGCGGCCCAATTAATAAAGCCCCGCCAATGGCGGGATTGATCATTGCCAGCAGCAGAGCCAATTTCATCTCACTCTGTCCAACAAGTGCTAAAAAGGGGAAAGGTACAACTTCAGCTATACCAGCGTCTTCTTGTTTTTGGGAAATCTCAAGATCCCGTCCAGTTACGCGGTCTATCAATTCTCTCAGCGAACGCACTAGGGGCTGAGCCTCACCATTATGATCGGAAAATGCTTCTGCTGGGATAAATTCTTGTTCGTCAGTCATCAGATTTCCTACCGATGATCGCGCCTCGACAGACGATATTCTTGCCGGGCTTTTCCTTCTTCCATCCGCTCCTTCTCTTCCTCTGTTTCAGGAATTAGAGCTGGGACAGAAACCGGTTTGCCATCACTATTAAGAGCCACATAGACCAAATAAGCGATATTGGTATACACACAATTCCCCGTGACTGGATTTTCTGCAGTAACGAGCACCTCAGCTTCAAGCGAGGTACGGCCAACATAACTGACCTCGGCTGAAAGCGTAACTAAATCGCCCAATTGGATAGGCTGCCTGAAAGTCATACGATCAACCGCGACTGTTACCACACGATGTCCAGCATGACGCATACAGGCCAAAGCTCCAGCTTCATCCACCAAACGCATGATTTCACCACCATGCACATTTCCGTGATTATTGGCATGAACGGGCTGCATCAATTGAGCCAGAACAACCCGGCTATCAGATACCTTTTTTCCTTGAGGGGTGGATGTCATCTGTTATTCCATATCCTCTCTCAACTCATCAAAATCAACAGTACTCAAACGTTCAGGTTCATCGTCTAATACATCAATCATCGTAAAAGGGAGTTCTGCCATCATAGGAGGTAAGGGGACTGTCGCGGGCACTGTAATTCGTGGTTGAGGAGGTGGCGGATTCTTGCGTGGTTTTGAAAAATCATAACTACGCCTACGCAATATTCGGGGATCATCCGTAAAGGTTCCAACATAATTTCCAAGTACCGAGTAAACTTCTCGAGTTTTAGTTACAAATCCAATCCATTCACCTTGTGAGTTATAGAGATACGGATAATTAAAGATAAGCACCCAGGTCACCATGTGTTGTATAAACGGGGATGAGTTTTTTTGCCATAGGTGTATTATACCGCCCTGAAAAAGATTTTTCGGCTGGCTCTTTGGTAACAATTAGGTTTTCTCCGAAAAGTATTAAATAACCACTATCCTTTTTTCGATCATGGATTTTTCAGCTTGCTTTCCGATTCTTATTTGAGTACAATCAGCGGGCACGTTCTATGGAACCGTAAGACCTGTTTTGATCGTCTCATCAGAAGATTATGCAAAAAACCATTTCTCGCCGCGAATTTCTAAAGCTCAGCGCTCTAACGCTGGGAAGTTTTGCATTCAAGCCTAATCCGAATCCAAGGGAAGGGCGCGAAATTCCGGATTATTCAGTGGCACGCATAGCTGTGGATCGCCAAACCGCAATTTATCAGGAACCGCAAGAGCACAGCGGGGTTGTGCGTTGGACACTTCAAGATGAATTACTTAACGTTTACTATACCCTTACTCCTCCCGAAGGTCCGGCCTACAATCCATTTTGGTACCGTGTCTGGGAAGGATATATCCACAGCGCGTATGTGCAAATGGTTTCCCACAAGTACAATACACCTTTGGATTCCATCCCTGAAAGGGGCCAACTCGCTGAAATAACAATTCCCTATACACAGGCTTACCAATATTCTCGGAATGATGGTTGGCAGCAGCATTTTCGGCTTTATTATGAAACCACACACTGGATCACTGATATCGTTGAGGGCCCCGACAAACAACCCTGGTATGAGCTAACCTCTGAAGCAACCGATTATTTAGTTAACTACGTGCCAGCAACCCACATGCGCCCCATCCCTGCGGATGAGTTAACGCCTATCTCGCCCGATTTACCTTATGAAGAGAAACGCATTGAAGTATCCCTTGCCCGACAATTTCTCTCAGCCTACGAAGGCGATCAAGTAGTTTTCGGGGCGAGGATATCCTCAGGGCAAGGAAATAAAGATGTGCCCATCGGCACACGAACACCTAAAGGCCGGTACCATATCACCTCCAAATCACCCTCCAAACATATGGGTAGCCTCTCCGCATCGGGAGCGCCAGGCACGTATAGTTTACCGGGTGTACCCTGGACAAGTTTCTTTATCTTTGAGACGGGTGTCGCCTTCCACGGAACTTTTTGGCATAATAACTTTGGCATCCCAATGAGCCACGGCTGCATCAATATGCGCAACGAAGACGCGAAATGGCTCTTCCGCTGGGTTACCCCACAATACGAATTTCCGATCGAAGACCGTACTGGTTGGGATGCTCGCGGTTATGGTACACAGGTAATTATCGAATAATCGGCAATCTACCCCAATCAATTCAGACTTGATTTATCTAATTATTACAAGTACAATCAAAATACAATGAAACCTATATCTCGACGAGATTTTCTCAAAATTAGCGGTTTAGCGCTTGGATCATTAGCCTTCCGTCCCACAACCGACGGGCTCCCTCAAAACGCCACACCATATCCCATTGGGATCGCACGCGTAACGATCGACGAAATCGATATTTTCAAGGAACCCACGGCTGACAGTGAAGTCATTGGCGTTGTTAAGCGGGATGAATTGCTGCCGATATACGAAGAACTGAATCAAGTTTATCCTGAGTATGACAATAGCCCCCGCTGGTACCGTCTAGATAAAGGTTTCGCAGCCAGTTCATACACTCAACGGGTCGATGGCCGCCGTTTGCACGAAACAGTTTACTGGTTCCCAAAAAGTGGGCAATTAGGCGAAATTGGAGTACCCTATACTCGTTCTTATCGTTACACAGAAACTTACGGGTGGAAACCTGTCTATAAACTTTATTACCAATCTGTACACTGGATTATGGATGTTGATGAAGGTCCCGACAAACGCCCCTGGTACAAACTAATGGACGAACTATTACACGTAGAATATTTTGTCCCAGCCACCCATATGCGCGTCATCCAACCTGAGGAGCTAACACCAATCTCTCCCGAAGTTCCCTGGGAAGCGAAACGCATTGAAGTCAATCTTATCGAGCAAAATTTAACTGCCTACGAAAATGATGAGGTCGTTTTGCATACGCTCGTATCTACCGGTATTCCAGGTATGAACCTGCCCGGACAAATCTCGACCAAAACCCCTACCGGACGTTTCAATATTGAAGTAAAAATGCCGTCAAAGCATATGGGCGATGGTCACCTGACCGACGATATCTATGCCTATGAACTACCCGGCGTCCCCTGGAGCAGTTTCTTTACCGAAACCGGTGTGGCTTTCCACGGCACGTATTGGCATCAAAACTATGGACGAAAAATGAGCCACGGGTGTGTCAATATGACCCCCGAAGAAGCCAAATGGCTCTTCCGTTGGACTTATCCAGAGACCACAGATGAGATTTGGGAAAAACGCGGTTTCGGTACAACGGTTTGGGTAACCTGATATTCAAACAAGATGGATTCATCAGGCTTTAGGGGTGACTGCTTGAAAACGTTATCAGCATCTCCCAAATTTTCTACCTTTAATTGCCCTCACCCCTATCCACTATCCCGCGGGGAGTGGGGAAACTGCGAACCAAAATGAGTTCCCAAATAACCCGCCGCGATTTTTTGAGAATAAGCCTCCTCTCCCTGGGAGCAATGGCATTCCGAAGGTCAGATTTCAGTCAGGCTGAATTACCCCCAGAAGATCGAATTCCAAAACCAATCGCTTACGGGCGGGTAGCTGCAGATTATGTCAACATATACACGGAACCATCTTTTAAGAGTGAGCGACTAGGCCGCTTAAAAAAGGATACGATCGTGGCAATTATGTCCGTCGTACCCACAACCCTGGGATGGAAAGGTACTAATCCAAATTGGTACCAAACCACGAAGGGGCTGATCCACAGCGGACATATTCAGCGCATCCAATATCAGCTCAATCGAACGGTCAATTCAATCCCTGAGGGCGGCCAGCTGGGCGAAATCACATATGCCTATGCGCAGGGGTTGAGATTTAGCCGTTCCCACGGCTGGCAGCCGTTTTACCGTCTGTATTATCAAACCGTCCACTGGATCACTGACATCGTCACCGGCCCTACTGAAGGACCCTGGCATATACCGGACCAACTCTGGTATGAAATTACCGATGAGCGGCTACGGGTACGTTATATTATTCCGGCTTTCTTTGTGCGGTTAATTCAACCCCATGAACTCACCCCAATCTCCGAACACATACATCCCGATGAAAAACATATCCAAGTTTCAATTGAAAAACAAAGCCTGACCGCTTTCGAGGGGAATTTACCTGTTTTTGAAACCTATGTCTCTACAGGGGTGCACACCGATGGGCCAACCATCAACGGGATCCCAACCGATACCCCCTTGGGAAGATTCCACATCGGCAATAAGATGCCTTCCCGTCACATGGGTGATGGCACCACTGATAGCAACATCTACGCCTACGAACTACCCGGCGTGCCCTGGAATATGTTCTTCGTAGCGACTGGTGTAGCTTTCCATGGAGCCTACTGGCACGACAACTTTGGTCATCGCATGAGTGCCGGATGTGTCAATTTACGCCCCGATGAAGCTAAATGGCTCTACCGCTGGACAACGCCAGTGCTAGAACCAGGAGAATGGCATCGCTACGAACGTGGCACCCGAGTTGATGTGGTCGAATAAAAAGCCCCCAAATGAAGGTGGGTTTTTACTACACAATTCTCCACCCCCAAGGGTCAGGGGATACCCTTGGGGGTGGGATAAACAAGGTGCCAGATTATTTAATTTTTCGCAAAGAACAGGCCAACCATTTTTGAGACAATTATTAAAACAGCCGGATCTAGGTTGGCGGATTAACACCTTAGATGCATAACACCGTTTCCACCAGCCCAACAGGGATAGTCAGTGTCAATCAGATACTCATCGCCGAGATATTTTACAAAGATACCGCCTTCAAAATTTCCTAAAACAACTTCTAATACTTCACCTGATTCCACTATAGTTACCTGCGGTTCATTGTCAATGCACCTAATTTCTACTGGAATTATTTTCAGCTCCATCTCCACCACCAGTCACAAAAGTCTTTTTCCAATCCATTGGACAATAAAAATTTAAACCTCGGATATTTCCCCTCATATCAATGCACCCAGGAAATGCAGTCCAATAAGAATTTCCCGCGCAATCAAACAATTAGGCTTGCCTTAGCAGTTGAAAAACTCAGTGCCAAGGGATTTGAGATAACCCTTTAACCGTGGTTGAAACATTCTGGGAAAGCAACAACCAATTCCTGCCCTCGGATTTATATTGCGTGGGGATATCTACAAAAGTGCATCGACCATCAAAGCAGCAAAAATAAAGGCCAGATACATGCTCGAATAACGGTACATCTTCCAGGCAATCTTATTTCCTTCTGTTTTCCAAACTTTCCATGCTGTCCCTAGCAGCCACAAACCCAAAATCGCGGCCAGTACGAAATAAACACTGCCACCCAACCCAAACAAGGGGATTAAAAGAGTCAGGGTGACTAACTCCACAGTATATATGAAAATTTGTTTTCGAGTTTCGGCTTCGCCGCGCACGACCGGGAGCATCGGTACACCAGCACGAGCATAATCTTTGCGGCGCACAATGGCTAATGCCCAAAAATGCGGAGGAGTCCACATGAAGACTATGGCGAACAAAAACAACGAGGGAATATTCAAACTACCAGTTGCCGCGGCCCACCCCACCAACGGTGGGATTGCCCCTGCCCCACCGCCGATGACGATATTCTGCACGGTGGTCTTTTTTAGGAAGATGCTGTACAACAAAACATAGTAGATAATCCCCGCCAGAGAGAGTAGTGCGGCCAACATATTGACAAAAGCAACCATGATGAAAAATGAACCCAGGCTCAGGGCGACGCCAAATGCTAACCCCTCAGCAGGGGTCAACCGCCCAGAAGGAATCGGACGTTTTTGAGTGCGCTGCATGCGAATGTCATCTTTGCGGTCGATATACTGGTTGATTGCGCCTGAACCTCCCGCGGCCATGAAACCGCCCAGCATCGTCCAAAAGGTCAAACTCATGGAGGGCCAGGCTTGGGCACCGATCACCATCCCCGCGTAGGTGGTTACGAGCAGCAGCAAGACCACGATGGGTTTCGTGAGCATCAATAAATCTTTCGACATCCCCTTCCAAGCACGCATGCGCCATTCACGATGCTCAAGCCGCTCATCGGCCGCTGTCCGATTGGCTAACCCTGAAAAAGTGGCAGCCAGCGTTGCTGTCGCAAATACGGCTACCGAGGTCGCCAAGTGCAAGGCTAGTAAATACGGTGGAAAATTCTGGGCCACGTCTACCGCACCCATCAAAGCCTGAGCAACCAACAGAACAGCTGTCGAAGTTGCTGCTACTAGAATTACCGGCTGTGAACGCTGTGTCTGCCAGGCTCGCACCAACAAGAAAGCGACTAGAATGCCGGTCACGCCGACGATGGCGCGATGGCCGAGATTGAGCCAGCCCAAGGTTCCCTGCGGCTCGCACAACGGCCAGCCTTCACAATATGCGGTAGCACCTGTCACTGAAACCAATGTGCCGCTGACCAATAGACTGAAAATCGCCAACAGAGTGATCAAATTCAAGTGGGCAAAGGGAGCTTGGAAATGTAAACGAGAGGGAACTTTCAGTTGAAATGCCGAGGAAACAGCCACGAGTTGTAAGCCGAAAATTAGCAAAGCCAAACCTAAATGCAAGCTGCTTTCCAGGACAAGGGGGAGAAGATTAAAAACACCGGCAGCGCTGACCACAATTTCGGCACCAAAAGCAAAAAGAGAGAAGAGCAAGGTAGTAAAAATCAAGCGGGAATGTCGAAACTGCTGCCAACTCCAAATGAGCGCTCCCAAACCTAATACGCCAGCCAAAACTGTCGCCGAGCGATGCAAATAATCAAGCATCGCATTGCTTTGCATGGGTGCCGTCCAACTACCGTAGCATGTCGGCCAATCCGGGCAACTCCCGCCAGCCGTAACACGCGTCAAAACCCCCAACACAATCACAATATAAGAAAGGATCGCTGCGGCCAACAGTAAATGGCGAAATTCAAATTTCAAGCTCGGTCTCTTTATTGTCATCCCACACCTCGAAAATTCACCACGATGGCACTAAAACACCAAGATGTACAAAGCGAAAACTTTGTATTTTCTTTGTGCCTTGGTGGTGAAATTATTACTCATCCATCTTATAAGCTTCTTTCTGTTCTTTATCCAAATGCTCGGCCCAACCATGGTATTCATCTTCAGCGGGTTCAACTTCTTGACCGGCTTCTGCGCGCGCTTTACGCTCGCGGGCCTGTACCTCGCGTTTTACAAAGAAAGGGTACCCGATCAATAATATTGCAGCAAACGTAAACCACTGGATAGCATAACTCAAATGTGGTCCTTCGGTGATCTCAATTTGGGGAATAGCTTTATAAGGCGGTGCGCCTTGCTCTCTCTCTGGTGCCTGGATCAAATAAACAGGCAGAAGGTCATTAGGCAGGTGAACAGCAATGCCATCCAACGCCAGACACCAAACTTGAAACGGCATTTCACCAGCAGTTTCATCGAGGCAATCGCGCAAACCGAGTTTGGTCTGCGTGACCCGCAGCATCCCTTCTACCGTAACGGTCCCAAACTCATCGTAGGCGCTCAAATTGCGGTTCTCCCAATCTTCAAAGGGGATCCAACCTCGGTCGACCAAGATTACGCCTTCTGTCCCTGCAATCTTCAGCGGTGTCAGTAGATGCACCCCAATCTGCTCTTCCCATACCTGATTACCCAAAACCAACGTGTTTTCCAAATCATACACCCCCTCGATTAGAACGGTGCGAAACTCCAAGGTTTCAATATCGCCTGATAGCAAATCATCAGTCAGGGGCAGGGGCGGTTCATCAATTTGGGAGAGCACCTGCAAATTGAATGCGCGGCGGCCAGCTAAGCGGTCAAGCTGCCAGATACCCAAACGAAGCATGACGACTGACGCGAGGATCACCAAAATAGTAACAAATATCCAGGGGCGACGAAATAGACGGGAAATCATAATTATATAATTTTAGATGATAATTGCGCTCAAAGGTCACATCCCACCCGAAATTCTAATTTGACCCTCCCCAACGATCAATGGATACGCTTTCAGATTGCTGCTGTCCTCTGGATCGCAGTTTCATCCGCAGGGTCAGCACCGTCTTCATCATCCCTACCCTTGAGTGGGTAAAGCGCGAAACTATAGACCAGTAAGAACATCCAGATCGGCGGCGTGCCGTACCACAGTGCGGAGAGCCGCGAAGTCCAGGTGGTAGCATCGCGGACGGTCAGTCCTAAAAACTGCGTGGACTGAAATGAGCAATTGAAGATGAAATCGTTGGCTTCGCCCAAGGCCAACGATCCACTGGTGCCCGGCGGCAGCCAGATGGGACCGAGTTCATGTGAGGTACGATCGAGGTTGTGAACGGTAAGGGTATCGCCGACAACAAAAACGGTGTTGGGAATTTCGGGGCCAGGTTCACCCGCTGAAATGCGTTCGCCAGTTCCTGCTGGTATGGTAATTTCAAAAGTTTGGGGTGTGCGTTCCGAATTGTTGCGTATGAAAAAATAAAACCCCTCACTCATCGCTAAGACAAAGAGTAGAGCGACGATTAGCAAGCCAAAAAACCGGCGCAAAAAGGCGTGAACGAGGGCGGGGTTCATGAGTACACTCGAAATGACAGTCACTTTTGAAGTGACTGTCATTTTATTATCCTAATGTTCCGATTAGGTAGATGGCCGGGTAGAAGAAAATCCAAACCAAATCGACAAAGTGCCAGTAGATAGCGGCGGCTTCAACAGCCCAGTGTTTTTCAGGCGTGTACGAACCATTTTTACCATTACGGTAAACTACCACCAAGAAAATAATTCCAGTGAGAACGTGGAACGCATGCATGCCTGTCATCATGAAGAAGACCGCACCATAAGCATCTTCAGAAGCGCTCAGACCAGAGGTCGGCCATTCGAGGGCCACAACGCCTAACAAAAAGAGCGTACCGAGAGAGATCGTCCACAAGATGCTCCGCTTGAACTCTTTGAGATCGCCGTGCTCGATGGCAGTCTCAGCACGGTTCATAAAGAAGCTGCTGACTAACAAAGCAGCAGTCAACACAAAGGCCAGACCTTGCTCCAAATGAGGCCGGGTCCCACCCCACAGCACAATCCGGGAAATTAATAGGCCGCCAAACAGGAAAGCCTCCGAGATCATGAACAGCCACAGTCCCATGCGGTTGCGGGTCAGTTGCGATTTATATTCGCTCAAAGTTTGGGTTACAACGGTCATTTAATGTTCCTCCTCCCCAGCAAATAAACGGCCAATGTGCATATAATCGCGTAAAACCAATATAGCTTTGACCAAGGCTATGAATACCAGCAAACTCCACCAGGGAATATCCATCAGGGCGAACCATAATTCGCCAATCGAGAGTACAGCCAACCACACCAGAACAATCAGGCCTTTTTCGTACGCTGCTTTCTTTTTCTTTTTATCCATCATCAAATCTCCGATTTCACGTCATTGCGAGCGAAGTTCGCTCTGCGTACTTCAGGGGAACGAAGCGTGGCAATCTCCTCGGATTGATGAGATTGCTTCGGCAGAAAATTACCCACCTCGCAATGACATGTTTCTCAGGTTATTTTATTATCAATCACCAGCAGCCATTTCTGGAGCAGTTAATTGCACGTAGGTGGATCCTGGCAAACCGTAATCGTAGGGATTGCCCACCACTTCAATCGGGCGATCGAAGTTATGCACGGGGACCGGCGAGGCTACCTGGAATTCTGGGGAGCGCGAGCGCCAGGGGTTAGCAACGGCTTTCTCGCCGTATCGGGCACTGAAGTAGATGTTGTAAATCAATACCGCTACGGAAATTGCGATCAAAAAACCGGCGATCGTGACAGCAAACTGCACGGTGCCAATGCCTAAAGCAGGATCGTAATCGGCGATGCGGCGGCGCATACCCAAGAGGCCGACATCCATCTGCCCGAGGGTTTGTACTAAGAAAGCCGGGAACATCAGCCAGAAATGGGCCTTGCCCATACGTTCGCTGTACATTTTGCCCGTCATCTTCGGGAACCAATAGTAGATCGCCGCGAAGAAGGGGAAGATATAACCGCCGAACATGGTGGCATGGAAATGGCCAACGATGAAATATGTATCGTGAATATAAAGGTCGGTGGCTACGGTACCAGCCGGTGGGCCAGTCAAACCACCTAGCAAGAAAATCACAATCGCGCCGAGGGCAAACAACATCGGTGTAGGAAAGATCAGCTTGCCCTGCCAGAGGGTCGCGATCCAACTAAAGAACTTGATCCCCGTGGGCACAGCGACCAAAAGTGTACTGACCATGAAGGGTACTCGCAGGTATGGGGCCATCCCCGCAGTGAACATATGGTGGGCCCAGACAAAGAAGCCTACCAAGGCAATCCCCAGCGAGGAGAGCGCTACCCATTTATAGCCAAAGAGCGGCTTGCGGGCAAACACCGGTAAAATTTCGCTGATCACACCCAAACCAGTGAGCACGAATACGTAAACCACCGGGTGCGAATAGAACCAGAATAAGTGTTGGAACAAAACGACATCGCCACCTTTAGCTGGATCAAAGAAGCCCATCCCAAAGAGGCGCTGGAACATGGACATCAAAAATGAGAGTCCGATCAATTGTGTGGCGGCGAATTGGATAATGGCTGTAGAAAAAGCTGTCCAGGCAAAGACCGGCGTCTTGAAAAGCGACATGCCCTTGGCCCGCATGGTCAGGAAAGTGACCATGATATTGATGGATCCTAAAATACTCGAGAAACCAGTCAAAAAGATGCCCAAGTAGAACATCTGGACCCCCATTGGAGCCCGGGTACTCAAAGGCGGGTAACCAACCCACCCGGTATCAAAACCTCCAAAAGCAACTGATGAGAGCAGAATAATGCCAGCGGGAACTGCCAGCCAGAAAGAAAGACCATTCAATCTCGGGAAGGCCATATCCTGGGCACCGATCATCAATGGCATGAGGTAATTCGACATCGCCGCCACACCCATCAACATCGATGCAATCATCACAATCCCGTGAAGACCAAAGGAGGTTGCAAATCCTGTCAAACCCATTAATGATGTCGGGCTGGGGGAGGTAAACATCTGTAAGCCCGGGGAAGCCAACTCAACCCGGAACAGCAGCGCAAAAGTGCCACCAACCGTCAGCAAGAGCAACGACCAAACGCCGTATTGAATGCCGATTACTTTGTGATCTACGGAGAAACCCAAATAACGCTGTAGGGGTTTCCATGCTTCGGGATCTTGGGGATGAGAGGTGATCTCTTGACCGCGGACCACTTTGAACCAATCGGTGAAAGCCCCCACCCCAATCAGAAAGCCGAAGAAACCAACCACCATCGCGAACACCCAACTTGGCTCCGGATTCCATCCCATTCTTAAGATCAAGCGAAGCAGGGAGATGAAGGCTAAACCAACAACTGTGCCAATCACTTGACCGATCAGACCGCGCACAACCCCATAAGAGAAGATACTTGTTTTCGCGTTTTCCATTTCTATTCCTCCCGCATTAGTTGTCACTCAAACTCTTGATGAACTCGATCACATCACGAATCTGTTCATCTGATAGCTGATCTGCAAAATTCTGCGGCATTGCTGGTGCAAAACCTTCAACGATTTGTTTGTTGGGATCAACAATCGATTCATACATATAGACATCATCCGCCATTACAGATGTTCCATCTTCAAGCACCACGCTCCGTCCATACCCCCCTAAGAACGTGGGACCAACGCCCTCGCTACCATCAACACTGTGACAGGCCTGACAACCATAGGCTTCAAAAACTTTCTGCCCACGGGCAACCGGATCATCAGCGATAGCAGCTTCGGCAGCCATCCAAGTATTGAAATCAGCCTCAGAGACCACTTTGACATCAGCCAGCATATAGGTATGGTTCAAGCCACACACCTCAGCGCATCGCAATGTGTAATCCCCTAATTCTGTAGGGGTAATGCGTACCTCGGTTGTAATGCCAGGGACTAAATCTTGTTTGACGCGGAACTCTGGCACCCAGAAGGAATGGATCACATCGGTTGCCTCCATCAGCAGGAGAGCTTGTTGGTCTTCAGGCAACATGAGAACATCCGAAACCACGGCGGTCTCTGGATACTCAAATCGCCATGACCACTGTTGACCAACCACTTTAATTTCAATCGCTTGCGGGTCAATGGCCGTTACCTTGGAGAGCGTATTTGCACCCATTGCCGCCACAGCCAAAACCGTTATCAACGGGATCACGGTCCAGGTGATTTCAAGTTTGTTATTACCTTCGATATGAGCGGCGTCAGTCTCGTCCCCTTCTTTGCGGCGAAAAAAAACCACGCTGTAGAGCATAAAACCCATAATAGTGGCAAACAAAAAAGCGATAATCCATATGTGGACCTGGAACAGCTCGTCAATGAACTTACCCTGCAAGCTTGCCAAATCTGGCAGCAAACCCAGCATGTTCAACACAACACCAACCAGGACGGTTAGGATTATCACCAAGAAAGTGACTCCAACAAAATGTTTCATAAGCTCTACCCTCACCAAATTAGATATACTGGGCTAATATACCAAAAATAATCCTATTTGTCACGATAGTTTTTATGAGAAATTGATAAATATTATCCAAATCCCCAGCAAAAAAAACTGCGGGGGATTTGGATTGTAGAGTTTTGCATTGTAACTTAGTATAAAACTCTACAGGATAAAAAAAATTGTTTCGGGTTAATTGGATTGCAAAATTTCCAAAATCTCAGCGCTATGATCAGCAGGTTTCACATTTTCAAATACTTTTTGGATCACGCCATCCGGACCAATCAAAAAGGTGGTGCGAAGAACCCCTTCATATTCGCGCCCCATGAATTTTTTTGGTCCCCATACACCATAAGCATCACAAACCTGATGGTCAGTATCCGCTAGTAGGGTGAATGGAAGCTCATATTTCGCTTTGAATTTAGCGTGTTTTTTGGGAGTATCCGGACTTACTCCCAAAATAACGACACCGGCTTCCTGATAAGCACTGTAATCATCCCTAAAATTGCACGCCTCTTTGGTGCAGCCGGGCGTATCATCTTTAGGGTAGAAATATAAGAGCACGGTCTTACCGCGGTAATCACTCAAATCATGAAACCTTTCATTTTCATCAGGTACAGAAAAATCGGGTGCAGTTTTATTCGCCTTAATCACCATCGAAACCTTCCTTTAGGGTAATATACCCGCAATTTTCAAAGCCCTTTCGATACCCTCAACCGATGCAGGCTTTACGATCAAAGATAAAACACCAGTACTCTTGGCTTTTCGCTCAGTTTCAGGTTGGTCATCGGAGGTAACAATGATCACTGGTATATCCTTAAATTGAGGAAGACGGCGGAAATAGGCCATTACTTCAAAACCATCTACACCTGGCATACTCACATCAAGAAAAATTACATCAGGTGTATTTTCCTGAAGCATCATCATGCCCGTACGGGCTCCATATGCAACCTGAGCTTCCACGCCCAGTAAATCTAATATTTGAGCTAAACCATCGGCCATTGAACGATTGTCATCAACGACAAGTGCAGTGGGCATATTTCACTCCAATTCAGCGATAATTGTTCCCATCATCTTTATATCATAACCCGGTAAACCAGAAATCATTTTCTGGAATTCGGTCATTTCGAGCAATTGCCACAGCGGAGACATAAGCTCGTTTTTTGCATGGATCATTGGCACCACCAGGTCATAGCGCTCCTGAAAAAGTGGTACAAAATCCAATTCTAAAGCAGCAGCTGCAGCAGCGATACCCAATCCGCAATCTGCACGGCCTGAAGCGACCGCGGCGGCAACCGAGAGGTGGGTAAACTCATCCTGACTATATCCTCGAATGCTCTCAGGCGCAAGACCTATTTTCTTTAAATGGTAGTCTAATAACACTCGAGTGCCTGCACCTCGTTGGCGATTCACAAACTGAATATCGGGGTTGATCAAATCGCTCAGGGATTTGATCCTTTTGGGGTTTCCTTGCGAGACCAATAATCCTTGCTCCCGCCCTACCAGAGCCACCACTCGAACTGGTACATCGGGCAAATATTCACGAATATAGCTGAGATTATATTCGCCACTCTCCGGGTCCAACAAATGGGAGCCTGCCAAGTGCGCTTCACCACGCCGGAGAGCTACTAACCCGCCCAAACTTCCGACATTTGCTGAAGCCAACCGCCTTCCTTTCGATGCTAAAAACTGTTCTATCACATCCAGGGTGATATCGTGTGAACCAATCGCTAAGATAGTTTTTTCAATTTCCGCCATGGAACGGTAGAGACGAACGCTCACCTTTTCGCCTGCAGGTAATCCTTGAGACCCACGCGGCACCATCACAATGCCATCCGCTTGAACCAGAGAGGTGATGACCCCAGCTCCCCTGGAAACTGGAGCAGCGAGCAATCGTTCGCCTACGCGTCCAACCGCTACACGCATAAAATCATCATCGCCAGAGGGCGAAGTCACCTTGCGAGTTAATTGAGCTTCAACCTCTTGCATTTTTTCGGGTGCGCGCCCTAGCCATTGGGCTATCAAAGGTTCGATAAATATTTCACCGGTTAAAGCAGCTGAAACAGGGTAACCTGGAACTCCGATGATGGGAACCTTTTTTTCCTCGGATAAACGAATCATACCAAGAATAACCGGATGCCCAGGTCGGACTGCCACACCATGCACAAGTAATTCGCCGAGGGATTGAACAACCTCTGCGGAAAAATCTTCGGAGCCAGCAGAAGAACCAGCATTCAAAAGGATCAGATCTGAACTTTGGGCTGCCTCCATAACTCGGGAACGGATACCTTCGAAATTGTCGGGCGTGATGCTCCATCGAGTTGCCACCCCTCCCCACCCATTCACCTGGGCTGCCAACACCATCGAGTTGTATTCAATAATATCGCCGGATTCGACTGGCTCACCAATGGGTTTGAGTTCTGTTCCCGTCGGCAAAATAGCAACTTTGGGTTTTCGGGTCACTTTAACCTTATGATGACCACAACCCGCAACGGCACCTAAATCAACTGGACGCAGGATATGACCAGCAGGTAAAACAAGTTGGGTCGCAACCATATCTTCACCCATGGGCCGTACGTGACTCCAGGGTGTAACCGCAGAACGGATTCGAATAGCGTGAGGTTGCCGAGAATCTTCTGAAAGTTGACCGCGCCGATCTAAAGGCTCCACTCTCTCAATTGGAATTACTGCGTTAGCCCAGAGCGGGAGGGGGTCGCCAGTGTCAATATAGATCGTGAGAGATCCTTCGGATGAGGTCTGTTGAATTGGTATGGTGACCGGTGATGTAGGCATGGCACCATTTGTATCGTGCGCTCGGACTGCAAAACCATCCATAGCAGAAGCGTGGTAATGGGGCGATGAGATTTTTGCCCATACGGGTTCAGCCAGCACACGGCCAAGCGCATGCTCATCCAAAGGAATTTCATCGACGTTCAAAACTTGCCAACGACCGGCTTTTTCTAAGGCAGTTTGAAACCGAAATTTCGCTTCAGAAAGGGGGATATCGTGGAGGTAAACAGACATAGGGGTTTAGTTTGTCACTTTTGGTTTGAATTGCACGAATTTTATCACCTTTTACGCTAGATTACTAATTTCATCGAAAATCGTGAGCTCATCTGTAAGTGATTTTTGGCTGAAGAAAACGAGCTTTTTGTCATATTCTCAATTATGAATATGAGATACAATATATTCGTGAACACGAATATGAAAGAACTTCCCCCTGATGAAAAGATCAGCCGTATTTTCCGAGCGATCAGTACACCTGCCCGTTTTCAGATCCTGACTGCGATTGGGAAAGGCGAAGCCTGTGTTTGTCATTTAGAAGCTTTACTCGACCTGCGTCAGGCTTATATTTCCCAACAGCTGATGGAAATGCGTGATGCAGGTTTACTAATTACACGCCGTGAAGGACGGTATATTTTTTACCGGCTGACAAAACCAGAAATGTTAGATTTGCTCATCAATATTGGCGCATTGTTTGGCATTCATGCATCGGAAATGGAAACTTTATTGAATAATGATCCGCTGCCTCAATGCTGCTGCCCTGATTGTCTTGCTCAACTCGACACAAGGCTGATCAATGAAAAAGAAATCAAATCATAAATTAGGAGAAACACAATGCTAACAATCAAAGTTCTTGGTTCCGGGTGTGCAAACTGCAAACGCCTGGAGCAGCTCACAAAGAAGGTCGTCAATGACTTGGGCGTGGAAGCTGAAGTTGTCAAGGTTACCGATCCCACCAAATACGCAGATTATGGCGTACTCTCCACTCCGGGGCTGGTGGTCAATGGAGAAACCGTCAGCAGCGGCCGGATTCCATCTACTGCAGAAATCACCACCTTTGTCACCTCAGCCCTGGCTGCCAGCTGACTTATTCTGATAAAGCCCTGAGCGCATATCAAACTCCAGGACTTTTATCCATACAAATACTTTTTCAAATCGGAAAATAAACGGAGTTTCAGAATGCTTGAAACGATCATTGATTTTGTTGCGCGCCTTTTCTATAGTGGGTTAGCAAATCTGGCCGCTTACCTGGCTGCCCACGTACTTTTATGCTTGCTGCCCGCCTTTTATATCGCAGGGGCTATGACGGCCCTGATCCCAAAAGAGACTGTCACCCGTTTTTTGGGCCGCAATACGCCAAAGTTGATCTCCTATCCAGCTTCGGCAGCAGCTGGTTTCTTATTGGCCGTTTGCTCCTGCACCGTCATCCCCCTCTTTGCGGGCATCTACAAAAAAGGTGCGGGCATGGGACCGGCAATCACCTTCCTGTTTGTGGCCCCAGCAGTTAATATCCTGGCGCTCTCTTACACAGGTACCGTCATCGGCATGGATTTAGCCATCGCCCGTCTGGTGCTTTCGATTGCCTTTGGGATCGGGATCGGCATCATCATGGCGCTGATTTTCCACAAAGAAGATGTCGAACACGATCAGGCTACCGATGCCATGTTCGCCGGGCAAGCCTCCATGCGACGCGCCACCGTGATTTTCCTACTGCTTCTGGTGGCATTGCTGATCGTGGGCACCTTCCAAATCGACTTACTCAAGCAAATCTACTTTCAGATCGATCTACCCATCCCGAGCGTAGACCGCTTGCAAGATTTTCTTTACCAATTGGTTCCCTTTGACGCCACCAAAGGCGAGGAAGGGGTCACTGCCCAGGGAGCGATCCTGATCGGCATGTTGGTACTGATCGGTCTGGCATCCTGGAAGGGGATCGAGAATATCTTCGAGGGTTTCAACGCCTGGACCTGGATTTCGATTGGGTTAGTGGGATTGACATTGCTAATCGCTTCGCTGGGCGTGATGCCCTATCCCGGCGGTGTAACGCTGCTACTCACCGGAAAATTCTGGGGAGTTTTGGTGATTTCCATTTTATTAGGCTGGATGCTCAAAACCCAACTGACGGAAGATGAAACCCGCGACTTCCTGTGGGAATCCTGGCGTTTTGTCAAGCAGATCTTCCCCTTATTGGTGGTCGGCGTCTTTGTGGTAGGCATGATCCGTGAATTGATCCGCCCCGAATGGATCCAAACCTTGGCGGGTGAAAACACGATTTCGGCCAACTTCGTTGGCGTGGTTTTCGGCGTCTTTATGTACTTCCCCACCCTGGTGGAAGTACCCATCGCCCAGATGTTCCTGGAACTGGGCATGCACCGCGGGCCACTACTGGCCTACCTGATCTCTGACCCCGAACTCAGTTTACAGAGCATCTTGATCACCGCGTCCATCATCGGACGACTGCAAGCCTGGGTGTACGTGGGGTGGGTAGCCCTTTTCAGCACCATCGCAGGACTGCTTTATGGTGCCTGGGTCGATGGAGCCAGCCTGGGCGTGGTGGGATTGTATCTGTTCGGGATTCTGGCTGTCCTGACGATTGCACTTTGGCTGCTTAACCGCCGAAATGAAGCCAAGATGTTGGCAACCCAATAAACTAACTGGAGGATCATATGACACAAGCAAATCAACCCCCGAAAAAACTTTCTTTCCTTGACCGCTTTCTGACCCTGTGGATTTTCCTGGCAATGGCCGTCGGGGTCGGGATCGGCTTTCTCTTCCCAGAAGCCGTGCAAAATTTCAATGCGGCTGTCTCGGTCGGGACCACCAATATCCCCATTGCTATCGGTCTGATCCTGATGATGTATCCTCCATTGGCCAAAGTACGCTACGAGGAACTTGGCGATGTTTTCAAGAACTGGAAAATCTTGGGAGCATCATTGCTGCAAAACTGGGTGATCGGCCCAATCCTGATGTTTGTGCTGGCGATCATTTTTTTGCGCGGCTATCCCAGTTATATGGTCGGGTTGATTCTGATCGGGCTGGCGCGCTGCATCGCAATGGTCATCGTCTGGAATGATCTCGCCAAAGGTGACACCGAATACGCTGCCGGGCTGGTGGCATTCAACAGCATCTTCCAGGTGCTGTTCTATAGTGTATATGCTTATGTTTTCATTACCGTGTTGCCGACCTGGTTCGGGATGGAGGGCAGCCTGGTTGAAATCACCATCGGTGAAATTGCCAAGAGCGTTTTCATTTATTTGGGGATTCCCTTCATCACCGGCTTTCTAACCCGCTTCTTCCTGGTTCGGGCCAAGGGCAAGGATTGGTATCACGACGAGTTCGTCCCCAAAATCAGCCCGATCACCTTGATTGCGTTGCTGTTCACCATTGTGGTAATGTTCAGTCTTAAGGGCGACCTGATCGTCCAGATTCCCCTCGATGTGGTGCGGATCGCCATCCCGTTGGTGATTTACTTTGTGGTGATGTTCCTGATCAGTTTTTGGATGGGTTATAAACTGAATGCCGGTTACCAGAAATCGACCACCCTCTCATTTACAGCGGCCAGCAACAACTTTGAGTTAGCCATTGCCGTTGCAATCGCCGTCTTCGGCATCAATTCGGGTGAAGCTTTCGCAGCCGTGATTGGGCCCTTGATCGAAGTGCCCGTGATGATCGCCTTGGTCAATGTAGCATTCTGGTTTGGGCATAAATATTTTGGCACCGATGCCCAGGGCGTTTCCGTCGATTGCGTGGATTGATTTACCGAGGGTAGCCCTCTAGCGTACGCTTATCGATTTTCAGGCAGCTCATACGCCCGCTAAATCATCATATTTCTGACGAACTTTGCGGATATCATCCCACATCAGGGATTTTGGTGACCCCGGATTTTTTGAAGGATTGCGCAATAAATAGGAAGGGTGGAAAATTGGCATCACCCAGCAATTCTGAATCTCAATCCATTGGCCGCGCAATTTGGTAATTCCAGTTTTCCCGATGACCGATTGACAGGCGACATTTCCCGAGAGCAATATTATGTTTGGGTCTACCAAGCGAATGATTTCCAACACATAGGGCTGATATGCTGCAATCTCGTCATTGGTGGGTTTGCGAAAAGCTTTACCACCCCCACCGGGAGGCATGCGAAAAACCGAGTTCGTGATGAACACATCCTTTTCAGGGTCAAATTCGACAGCTTCCAAAATTTTATCGAGCAGTTGTCCCGCTTTCCCCACAAACGGCTTACCCTGAATATTTTCTTGAGGGCCAGGCGCTTCACCCACGATCAGCAGTTTCGCCCGGGGGTTTCCGCGGCTGATGACCACATTAGTCCCCGCGTTTGCCAACGGATCATCCGTCATCTGCATCATAAAACTTAAAAGCTTTTCAAGAGTCTCGTGTTGCTCTACCTGCCCTGAAAATAGATCATGTTGTGCCATAATGAGTACTCCAAATAATCGTTTTCCGGTGAAACCAGCGTATTCTTTTTCAGAATCCGTACCACAAAATAAATTAAGTAGTTGCCAACACGGCAAAGACCAAAATGAAAAGAATAAACATCACGGCTAAGAAGGCTGCAAAGCGTTTGACGATGATGTGGTGCATGGCAGATCTCCTTTTTTTACATACCAAATCTTTCTGAGAAGACTTTGTCGCGGGGGATGCCTAGCTCAGGAAGGAGTTCTTCCATGGCATCCATCAAAGGTTCCGGGCCGCAGATAAAATACACAAAACGGTGATATTGCTTCCTGTATTGTTTGGGAAAGTGACGGCTGAGAATTTTCGCATTAATAAAACCACGCTCTCCTTCCCAGTCATCCTCAGGCTCACTCAAAACATAATTCACATCTAAATTCATTTTGTCTTTCAGGGCTTCGAATTCTTCCCGAAAGGTCAGGTCATCATAGGCGCGCGCGCCGTAAAACAGCAGCACAGGACGGACATCGCCCCGCGCTGCCAGGGTCTGGCACATCGAATAAAGCGGGGTAATGCCTACACCACCGGCAATCAGCACATAGCCCATCCCTTGTTCTCGATCAGCAGAAAGCACACCGTAAGGACCATCCACCCACATCCTTTCGCCGGGCTGAATATTAGGCACCTTATTCCCGGACCAGTTGCCCAAATTTTTGATCGTAAAAGAAATCGTACCTCCTGGCTTCACATCGCCAATGGATGATAATGAAATGGGATGCTGCCCAACCCCAAAGGGTGTGCGTCCCGTTTTGATCCAGGCGTATTGCCCCGGTTCGAAGCTGAATCCATCGTGCCCGAGGGGTTTGAGTACCAAAGTGTGGGCATCCCCTCTTTCGGGGCGGTTTTCAACTACCTCCCATTTTTGATCCCAGCTAAATATGGGTTTGAGAATCTTGTGCCATAGGATCAGGAAGGCCACGATCACCGCGTAGACCATCCACATGGTTTTCATCAGGGGCGTAGTGGTAAAGCGTCCCAAGATGAAGATATGCACCAGGGAGGCGATCAACACAAACAGGGCCAGCAGTCCATGCGTGACCTGCCAGAACTCATATTTGATCCGCAGACGTTCCCGAAAGATTGAAAGTCCGATCAGCAAGATGAGGGCGTAAAGCGAAAGTGAGGCAGTTACTGTGGCTTGATTTCCGCAACTTGCAAAAGGATTCAACCAGCAGCCAGCCGGATATCCGAAGATAACCAACAAAATCGGATGGGCTAACAAAAGGAGGAGGGCAAAAATCCCCATCCAATTATGGAAAAGTTGGAGAGCGTCTTGTCCAAAGGGTTGGGCAGCAGCCTTAATACGGGAGATCAGGGCAAATTCGAGGGCCATCAATGAATACCCTAGGAAACCTGCTCCGATAGCAATATTTACCAGTAAGGTTCCCGGTGTTCTGTTAGGATTCGAGATCAGAGCAGTACTCAACGGCAGCGTGACCAAGAATACATAAATTCCAAAGAAGATGATTCCGCGCACTGTCATTCTCATATAGAAATTCTCCTATTTAGGTCCATGGAATTGCTTTGTTTGTAAACCATCCACAAAACAATCCCTCTCACGCAGACAGAAAACTTCACCTGACCAAACCGAAGGCTTCCATAAATCTATCCAATGTTAAGACTAAACCTTCCATGGCAGACACGATAAAGACAATTGCTACAATTGTGGTGAGGATATAAATCACAGGGAGCAGGATGGTGCGCCAGCCTTTCAAATCGTGTGTAACCACAACCCCCAGCCATAATCCGATCACCGCTAACATAATTGCAGTGACGCGTGCTAGTGGACCAACTACAGGAATAAATCCGACCAATTCAATGATGTAGGCACTTTGAGCAAAACCTGCCACGCGCAGCGTGCTGGTGAAATCACCCTTACCCCGCAAAGAAATTGTCGCAACTTGGAGTAGCACAACTCCCAACAACCAGGCTCCAACGCGCACAAGGATCTCAACGACATCAAACTCGCCTGTACGGTTGAGCACCTGGATAATTTGTGAGAGCAGCATGATTAGAATTGCTGGCCCAGTCATATAAGCATCTTTCGCGATGGATTTATAGGCCTCTCGGTTAAGTGCGATCGCGTAGGCAGCATTTATCACCCAGTTGCGAACCTGGCCGATACCCTTCCCCAGTGTGGCTGGTGACCAAGCTTCTACCTGAGGCTCAACCGGTTTTTCAAGGATAGGTGTGGCTCCCAGCAAACCGCGGCGGGCGTCCAAAATTTTCTTCACTTCGTAAGAGTTACGGGTTTCAGGCACCTCCATATCCGCGGGATGTAAGATAAATGCGTCAGTCTGCTCTCCCCCTAACCCACCATGGTTGCCGACCAACTCTTCTAATGCGGCTACAGTCCCATCAGGGTAGAGTGTACTGTTGAGAATCAAATCTCCCGCATTTTCAAAATCCGCGATTCGCCGAACCTGCCAACTACGAAGCTCCACATCGCCAAAGGGAACCAAAGGGTCATCTCCAACCACATCCCCGGTATGCAGATTGCGAGCCCCATTTTTGCCAAATGCTACGGGTTGGCCATTATGCTCATAAGCCACGACAAAGCCAATACCCTCGTGCTGGACCAGGGTATCCACCATTCCAGGGTAAGCGGCATTCAGTTCGTTGAGAGTGATCTTGCGCGGATAGAGATCGAAATAAACCTGAGCTAAGTTACCACTGTAGCACAGAGTGACATTGGCGGGATCAATTTCTTGAGTTCTTTCCTGGAAATCAGGGTTGCTCTGAACTACCTTTTTGGCCTGACCGACAACAGCCCGACCCACAGTCCCGCCCATTTTATTATCTTGAATATTCTCTAGTTCTCCCATCATAGCCGCTACCCCGTAGCTGCCATCATCACCACCACTGGTAGCGACGGCATTGGTGCCCAAGGGAAGCTGCTCTTTGACGAAATCTGTGATGCTGATATTGTAGCGCTGTTTGAAGGTCGGCCCAAACGATTGGCCGTGATCTGAAAGCAGGATAAATTCGTAAGGCCGCGGCGCTTTTTCGTGAGTGTATTTCAAGATGAGTTCCAGGGTACGATCAAATTGACGTAGAGTTTGAAATGCGTCAGTTGTGCGCGGCCCAGAGTGATGGGCGACTTCATCATATCCAGCGTAGAGAAAATAAATTGCGGGAACGCCGCGAACGATATCCAGTATGGTTAGAAACGCACCGATATCGCGTAAAAAGACAGTAGTCGCTGCCCGCATAAAGGGGTAGCCATTATGTAAACGGTTCAGGCGCGGCTGCACATCTTTACGTTGTTGTTGCCAACCCTGCCAGATTTCGAGGATGACATCACCAAAGAAGAGTACCAACACTCGCATAAAGAACGTCGGGTTACGCATCATTAAATACATATCGCGCGCACGCTTGCGTTTATCTTCGGCTGTGCCTGCCAAAATCTTCGAAAAGGTCAGGATGGATTTGTCGGCATCACCGCTGAACATATTGCTGATGCTTGAGCCGCCGCGCAGAAGTCCATTGCCATCGGAGAGATCAGGTTCGATGATAGCGGCAGCCTGGCCACCTGCCAGCATTTGACCGGTTTCTTTATTCAACCAGCGGAACGCTGGGATATTCTCGTTATTCCCTTGCAAAATACCTGCCTGACAGGCAGGTGTGGTAGCCGGCAAGCCGCAATCAACTCGAGAGATTCTGTATCCAGCCTCGTCGATCAGCTTCTTCATATTGGGCATATACCCAGCTTCAATGGCTTCTTGAATGATATAGTAGCTCAGACCATCAATTTCGACCATCACTAAGCCACGTAAATCTTTGTCTTCGACCTCTTCAGCTTGTTTGGCAGCTTGGCGCAGAACCAGGTTGATGTAAAAAGAGTTTTCATTATTTAGATTGAGGAGTTCTGTCAGCATCAAGTTCACAAACGAGAGGAACAAACCCCCAAAGAAAGCTGTTCCCCAACTGCTAACATTAAATCCATCCATCAATCCAGATGTAATCATCAGTGTAATTGCATTGATGAAGAAACCAACCAAAAAGACCACCATCCAGCCTAAGGGTACCGTAATCAATAAAAGCAAAGGGCGAATTAGCAAGTTGACAATACCCAAGAGTAAGGCTGCTACGGTGGCAACTACCAATTCAGGCACATTCCCATAAGCAGAAATCGTGATACCAGGAACAACCCAGGCAGTCAGCAATAGTGAGATCGTATCGACAAACCAGACAACTAGAAAACGAACAGTCCCGAAAGAAATTGTTTTGATAGCTTTCATTTTTTATGCTCCAAAGCGAAAAATCTGATATCCTTACTTAGATGTTGGTGACTTTTTGATTTCGAAGATTGTTTACGATGGTATCAAAAAGTATTAATTGTGAACCATCATATCCAAAGCAACCGTGACCGCCAAGCATTAGAATATCATTCTGGCCAGGCTCGATCTCAACCCTATAGGTATCCTTAATGCGAAACAATTTCTTTGACGCCCAGGCTACATCCTGTCAACCTTCTCGGATATGGTAATCGAAATCGAGAACATTGCCTTTGATATCCAAATCTGTACCAGCTTTGACTTTGACGGTCCAGTGATCTCGCTAAACGTTGATCAGTTTTTTAACTGTGGCAATGTTTTCGCCATTGGGGCCTTCGATACTCATTGTACCTCTGAGTTATTAGAGTTGCACTTTGATGCGGCACAATTCTTTGTCCTGCATATTCTAGAAAACAAGCGTATCACGAATTGTTAAAACTTTTCCATTAATTATGGAATACTTGCTCTCCGAGTTCATTTTCAATATAAAAATCATCCCCAAAAGCAAAAAACTTTGGGCGCATCATGTAACGTCTGCCACCACAACGTGATTTTTTAGAAGTTATTATCAAACTCCTATGAATTTTGCATGGAGAAATTGCAACAAGATAAAACTGTTTATGCGAGTGAAGTATCACTTACGCAAAACATTTGATTATTACGCTTCCAAAACCCACTGCCAAGCTTCATCTAGTTGTTCGAGGTCAAAAAAACGTTCTTCGGTTCGGCGAGTGATGGGATCCATAAGTTTGACAATCATTTCCAACCATTTCTTCTCTCCAATAAAGGCAGCTTTTTCTACTTGACGATATTGCTGGGTACCCATCTTAAAATCAGCTTGGGCTCCTTTCAAACCACCACGCCATTTAAAATCATCCATCACAACTAGAAAATTGATTTTTCCTGAGGCGGCGATGGCTTCATCCATTTTGGGCAGTAAAATATCATAATCTTCCGCGATAATTACTCCACTGAATTTGATCCCAATAGTGTTTTTTGTGCTTTGACGTAAAATCTCGATCATTGCTCACCCTCCTAAAGTAGCAACCATCACCGCTTTGATGGTGTGCATGCGGTTCTCGGCTTCGTCAAAAACGATCGAGTCCTCAGATTCGAAAACTTCTTCAGTCACTTCCATACCATTCAGACCATATTTTTGGTACATTTCTTCGCCCACTTCTGTGTCGCGGTTATGGAAGGCGGGCAAACAATGCATAAACTTGACATTCGGATTACCCGTGAGTTCCATCGCTTTGGCGTTGACTTGATAGGGTTTAAGCAGTTTAACACGGTCCTCCCAGACAGAAGCTGGTTCACCCATTGAGACCCACACATCGGTATACAGATAATCGGCACCCTTTACGCCTTCAGCGACATCATCCGTCAAGGTTAATTGAGCTCCAGTCTGATCAGCGATCACTTTACAAATTTCAACGAGATGATCTTCAGGCCATTGACTTTTCGGACCGCAAAGTCGCACGTCCATACCTAACTTGACGCCGCCAACCATCAATGAATTGCCCATATTATTCCTAGCATCACCAAGGTAGCAATAGGAAATCTCAGGAAGCGGCTTATAACTGTGTTCAGTCATGGTGAGTATATCTGCCAAAATTTGAGTGGGGTGGTATTCATTGGTAAGACCATTCCAAACAGGCACACCAGCATATTCAGCTAAAGTTTCTACTGTAGCCTGTGCGAAGCCCCGATACTCGATACCATCATAAGTGCGCCCCAGTACACGAGCAGTATCTTTCATTGTCTCTTTTTTGCCAATATGGGAGCCACTCGGCCCTAAATAAGTAACGTTAGCACCTTGATCGTAAGCTGCCACCTCGAAGGAAGTTCGTGTTCGAGTCGATGCTTTTTCAAAGATCAGGGCGATATTCTTGCCCTTAAGAGTGGGCTGTTCATATCCACCATACTTGGCGGCTTTGAGATCGGTCGAGAGCTTGAGTAAGAACTGGATCTCTTGTGGGGTAAAATCCAAGAGTTTGAGAAAATGTCGGTTGCGCAAATTAAAAGCCATAGATAAATCTCCTTCTTTTATGTGTTTTGTATTTGGTCTTAAAGTAGGTTGAAAATTATAAGCTGTATTCACCGCAAAAACTAATTTCTTTATTATAGTATGGAATGAGAACTCCAGAATTTGATACTTTGATCATTCTTTGCAATTTTTAGATTGATCATAATTCAATTATTTTCTACCCTAGGCGTTATGATATTCCCCTGGAGACAATAAAAATGGAAGAACGCTTACAAAAAGTACTTGCTCGGGCTGGATACTGTTCACGTCGAAGCTGTGAAGATTTAATCGCTAAAGGGCATGTGACTGTCTATGGCTGTATCGCCAGATTAGGTACAAAAGCTGACCCTGCCAAAGATAAAATCACTATCATTGACAATGCAATCAATGCATCTGAAAAATTCATTACCGGACACTTTTTGCATGAAGGAGATTGAAGGAAACGGGAATAGGCAAATTATCGTTGAGAAAATGGTCGAGAAGAGCCAGTCCCAAGCGGAACAAACTCCAATCACAACGCTCAGAGCGATGAATGATGGAAACCCAATGATCTCGATGAGCAGTAACACCCAGGTAGATCATCCACAAATAAGCCAGACAGGCTGCGAGCATCAGTTTTGCTAAACGGTCAGGATCAGATAAGTGGCTTTTATGGAGATTGAAGCCCCGGCTTTTCTCATCCGAGAAGAAAGTTTCAATTTGAAAACGTTGTGCATACCAATAACAGGCTTCGTCGATCAATTCAAAGTTAGTCACCAGATAAATGGGTTCTTTATAGCCTTTCTTCCACCAAGCAATCACGGTAACTGGGCCATAAGCCTGTGCTGTGAAAGCGACATTCGGAATACCAAGGCAATCACCTGGCCGGAGCAGTAAGTCGCTGAATGAAAAGCGTAGTCCTGCTTCACACCACCATACATTCTTGGCTGTACGGCAGACATAGGTCCAACTAAGCGACTGTAAGGTGGCCTGTAACTCGAGACCATCGAATTCGCCGTCCCCCAGGAAGACGGCCTGAGAGTCTTTGGGAAGTGCGCACTGTAACATTTCCAATAGTTCAAGGTGGAGGGCTTCCGGCAAGTGACCTTTGCAGCCCTCCACCACTAACCAAACGATGGGTAAAGATCGTTTGCGGTACACCAGACTAATCATCAATGTTATCCAATTATGACCAACATCACTACCATCGATCATAAACACCAGTGGGCGAATATTCGCCAGTTTTGCCAGGATCTCCTGCACAAATGGCAGATAATAGGCTTCATATCCCACCCGCTCGTTTTGCAGCCAGCGACTATATTTCTTAACCCGGCTCTCTGCTGTGGCGCTTTCCGGCGCATGGCTGGCAATGGTTGGCAGTTGACTACTTTTGCCCTGCACGATACCTGCCACCAACGCGGCCAGGGTATTCAAATGCCGGGCAAAATTGCCTTGGGGTTCAGTCGGAAACAGTTGTTTCGTTGCTTTTCTAATGGTACGATGTACTCGACGGTTGTCACTCATGGGGTTACCTCGTTCTTTCGTGGTGGAAAAAACTTAGTGTAACCTATGTGTCAACCGTCTTTTGTTAAATGTGTCCGGTAATGAACTGAAAAATTACAATATATTGCGGTCAACTAACCTCGCAATGTGATTTCAGCCGCTTCACCCCAAGATAACCGCAAAACCGTCCGAGAGTTGGTGGACGAACCTGGGCATCTTTATCCGGTGGGACGCCTGGACGTCGACAGCAAAGGTCTGATTTTGCTTACGAATGATGGAGAATTGACTAACCGGTTAACTCATCCCCGTTATGGGCACGACCTGTCGAAAAAAGTACTGGCACTCGTAAAAGGTACTGGTCACATCTCTAGACATCTTCACAAAAAACCATCACAACTCATCGGCGGGGGAAATTGATTTGGCATATGCAACTTACATTATGTCTTAATTGAATCGCAGCAAATAACGGCAATGGCAACTTTTCCTATGTGGACAGATTGGATGAAACTAAGAATAAACATTTCGTGGATGATTTAGACATCCACCCTGTAAGCCATTGCCAAAGATTCTAATTCTGGTTGATTCCAATCCAGATCTGGTGGTGTATCGATAACCTACTCCATAATTGATGGCTGTATCGCCACAGACCAGTTATGCTGGGAGTACCGCGACACCCATCAAATTCCCGAGATCGCGCCTATGCCCACAAAATAGGCATAGGCGATGGCAACATTGCTCTTCATTGCCTTTGGGTTACCAGCCCAATCCATTCTGTATCATCAGCATAGGGCGTGCCGGTCAGGTCAGACCAGGCGCTTTGGACAGTGAAGCCACATGTCTCTAATTCGACGGTAATGGTCTCCAAGGTGTAGTCCTGGAACCAGTTGCGGTAGACCGAGACTTTGCTGCCTTCTTCGATGACGATGGCCTGATCGAGGAAAATGGAGTCCTCCGGGTAGTCGAAGCCCTCTTCGAGCACCGGATGCGGCCCCGCTTTCCAGAAACCACTCTCGACCGTGTACCAGTTGTTGCGGTTGCCGTGTTTTTGGCGGTGCAGGTGAGTAGTCACATCCAGAACTCTCCCACCCTGAATATTGCCTAAGATGCTTGTTATCATGATTTTCTATATCTTAGGCCGCCCAACGATGTGTTCACGTGATCCGGTGTTTTTGCACACTGACATTTTTCAAACAGAAGCGCGGATTGCCATTTTTGCACCGCGTTTCCGCCGCCACAGGCGGGTCGCCTGTAATTTGGGTTGGCGGTTCTTGGAATAACCTAAACTCACTATCATCCCGAAAATCAAATTGCTCACATATTGATTAGCGATAGCCACTCTCAAGATCGGATTTCACCTTTTTAACGCAGCCTCAATTTCATCCAGATGTTGATCACGATGCAAGGCCCGCATCACCCAGCGGTTATTATAAGCATAGATTTCTTCAAGTAATACTGATGGAAAACCTTCTAGCCGTTGATCTAACGTCTCGGCGGTTTCGAGCGCGATCCGTGCAGCGTCGCGAGGGGGGATGACTGCCCACAGCGGCAGCGATAGGTCGTTCACAGTAAGATCAAACTCCAGAACAAAGAGCTTGTCCACGCGTTCGGTCATATCAAGCACATACATTACCCGTCTATCCCACCAAGCTAGGTGCGACAAGGTGATGGCCACAGTCCAGTGTTCGCCAACCGGATATTGCAGTTCATCATCGTCTAAATTTGCCATGAGTGCCCGGATACGATTGGTGGAAGCGCGGTTGTGCTCGATATACGATTTATCCAGCGTCATATAACCATCTCCTTTACTAACTTGAGTTTTGCGATTTTAATGTAAAAATTTGGTACGATGGTCAAAAACCGGACGTGAGGTTTGGCCATGCGAGTTCCCATCGTAGAATATCCACAGATTGTGCGGCAGAATTTGCCACATTTTCGGCAGGTTTTTGCCAACCGAAACCAAGTCAAGCATTTTTGTGAATATGTCACCGGACTGATTGCGGGTGACAAAGCCACCATCCAGGCGATCAACGACCTGTTCCTTAACAAAAACGATCAAAGTGCACTGAACAAGTTCCTGACCCGAGCCAGCTGGGACGAGCTGGCTCTCAACTACCATCGGGTACGGTATGAGCTGGAACGGCTGCACCGTAGACCAATCAGTGCCCAAGCGGGACGATTGATCATCGACGATACCCTGGCGCATCACACGAAATGCTCGATGGAAGGTCTGGCCTATTTGCGGGACCATATGCTTGGTCGCAACGTGTGGGCTCATGATGTGATCACCAGCTATTATGTCAATCGCAGCGATCAGTTCCCGGTGGATTTCCGGCTGTATCTGCAATTCAACCGTAAGTATGAAGATGCTCAACTGCAGAAACAGGCGGCAATATTGCAGGCTGAAGGCGATCTCAACGCTTACCGGCAGTACCTGACCACTTTGTTGAGCTACCACTATCGCCAGCAAGCCTATCGCCCCAAAGCGGCGTTAGCGGCCGAACTGGTCCAGCAAGCCGTGCAGTGGAAACTGCCTTTCCGCGTGGTGCTGTTTGATAGCTGGTTCTTACGCTGGACCCTGGTCTCTGCATTGGAGCAGCTCCGGCTGGACTGGATCGGCGGTTGTCCCAAGAACCGCAATGTGCTGGTCCAGGGACGCTGGTGTCAACTCCAGGACTACATCCGCACCATTCCGGCGGAAGCCTATCGTCCTTACCGGATTGGGGACCATCTGTTCTGGGCCTTTACCAAGGTGCTGGCCATGAAAAACTTGCAACGCCAGAAAGTGCGGATTGTGGCCACTTATGAAGACCAAGTCCAGCTTTCCAAAACACCGAATTTCTATGCCACCAATCGTAAAGATTGGGAGCCAAAACGCATTTTGAGCACTTATCTCGACCGTTGGCCAACCGAAACCTTCAACGAGGACGCCAAGGGCAACCTGGGCTTTGAAGCCTATCAGCTGCAGAACCTGCAAGGCATCCAACGACACTGGTACCTTTCGTTCGTAGCGTATTCTCTTCTCGGTGACCAAGGACATCCCGGACGCTCACGTTGGGCGGTGCGAGGCCAGTTCCCATCAACCGGTCAACGTTGCCAGGCGGTCGTAGATGAACTGTTGGGCCATCTGGTTCGTTGGATTGTTCGACAGTTACACCAGGGTGAGACACCCGATAACCTGATCAAGACCCTGCTTGCATAATTGCGGCGGTGTCGCTGGGAGCCGGGCAGGTTGAGGTTTCCCTGGCTGGCTGTTTGTATTTCTTTGTCAATGTGCCGTGTCGTTTGCTGCTACTTTTGGCAGCTATTTCGCAAAACTCAAGTTACTAAAAGAAAGAACTTAGCCAAACCGGATTATGAGCATTGATCCGATTACTCTATTATACAATCTGCCACCCAACGATGACATAAGCTGACCGGCCGGGTTTGACTTGTAACTATTGGTAACCCAAACCAAGTTAGCTCAAAACGCGCCGCTGACCATCCGCCACAGGCGGGTCAGCTTAATGTGGGGCAGGTCAACCACGCTTGCGAACAACGGCTCTAAGGCTTCCAAGTCTTCCGGCGCTGGTGTTGAGTTGGTTGTTTCTCCTCATCGCGACCACATCGATGTTCATGATCAACCCGAATGGCGCAGGACCCATAGGTGGCGGCGGCGTTTCATCTGACTTTTCGCCGGGGGTTGCTTCCCACACAACGTCAGAAAATCCAGCGGCCATAAGATCAGCGTGAGTTGATTCTGCGGTAGCTAGGAAGTTAGTCGAGGGGTCCGACGCCCAGGGACAGGGATAAAGGAAGCCTTCATCGGTCAACGGCGTGGCAGTTCGCGCGGTGATGGCCAAACGCCCTCCTGGTTTCAAAGATCGATAGACCTTCCGAAATATACCCGCCTCATCTTCGATGTTCATCAGGGTGTTTACGAACATCGCCACATCGAAAGCGTTGTCGGGAAGCTCAACTTCAGCCACATCATCGCAGATGAAACTAATCTGGTCGCTCATACCAACGAGCGAGGTGAGCCTCTCTGCGGCGTTGCAGAACTCCTCAGCCGGTTCGATCCCCAAGACCGTGCACCCGAACTTTGTGCACCACACTCGTGCTGTGCCTCCGATGCCGGCACCGACATCAAGCACACGCACGCCTGGGCCTAAACCTGTTGCTTCTGCCAGCCATAGCGTTGACTTCATCCCGCCGCCGTGGAACTGATCAAAGTCGATCAGGTCCTCCCATCTCAGGTGTTCCAGCTCGATTCCCTGACGCTGGAGATGATCAAGGATTCTAGCCGTGAGATCCGGCCTCCCGTAGTGTGTGTTGATTGATTCACGATACGACATGGGTATCCTCCTGATAGCCTCCACAATATCTGCAGCCTGAGAAACTCCTCGACCAAATGCGAGACAAACTCCGTCTCAACCGCTGTAGGTCAGCTTCTGCCGGGATTGGGTTGCTTTTGTCCTTAATATTATTTCATCTGCATTTTGCATGTCTCATGCAATTTTTGCCAAAAAAGTTTTGACTTTTGGCATGATCAGATCGACCGCGCCACTCGTACTACCGTGATCAAGGTTAGGAAGTCCGAATACCTCTGCATTTGGTAGAATTTGGGCGGCTTTTTTCTCGAGTAAATAATCACCATCTTGATCGCCGGCATAGAGCAAAAAGGGCATTTTCATACTGGGAAGTTGCTCGGCGAGGCTCTTTCTGTTTGATGAACCTTGAACACATGCAGCTTGAGCATGGAAATCAAGGGACCGAAGTCGTTGTTCAAACTGTGGAGAAACAACCATGTTTTTTTGCATTGCCTTGACGACTGCATCCGCGCCTTCTTCAATCCCAAGTTGGAATAGTTTCAGCAAATCAGAACCATCCATCTCGTAGGGATGGCTACCACCCACGATTGCAGATTTAATTCTCTTTGGACAAAAATAGGCCAGATAAAATCCTGTGTAACCGCCCATTGAATATCCCCAAAAATGAACGATGTCAATCTTGAGGGCATCCAGAATGGCTACGGCGTCTTCCGCCATTTTTTTAGGCGCATATTCGTCAATAAGGTGGGGTTTATCGCTCTTACCATGCCCCCGAGCATCAAAAAGGATAACCGTGTAATCGTCAACTAATTGATCGACATACCCATAACCACGCCAATAAGTTGTGTCGCCAGCGCCGCCATGGGCAAGGATGATAGGTGGGCCATGACCTTCAATTTCATAATAAATCTTTACTCCGTGATTATTTAAATATGCCATGATAATTCACCTCTTTCTTTTGATTTAGGCGGCTTAGAATTCAATTTCCATCCGATCGAAAGCCACCTCGGTTCGGGGGAAGATTAATTGGATGCGATCAAGTTCCGGCTCGCCCGATTCGGGACGCATCGAGCTCAGGTGAATCAGTACGAAACGGCCAACCTGGGCCTCAGCCGCCAACTGGGCAACGGGTGTGATGTGGCTATGGCCGAGCAGTTTGGCATATTCTGGATCATCGTCTGATACGCAGCAATCATGCAGCAGCACGTCGACCCCCCGGATGCTCTCAGCATAAATGGCACCCGGCTCCCCATACGTATCGGTGACATATCCTAACGAGCCGCCAGGGTGATCCAGTCGAAAGCCGAAGCACAACTCATTCTTGCGATGCTCAACCGGGAAGGAAGTGAGTCTCACACCTGGGGCGATCTCATTTACCTCCTGCAAAGGCAGGTATTCGATCATATAGTTGTCAGCGAATTTCCGAATCTGATACTCTACATCCTCCTGGTGTTCCGGAGCAAGATGGACACGAACGTTTTTAATAGACTTTCCAGGGGAATCGAATCTGACAGGAAGAACTCTTTCCTTCGAGCCTCGTGCCAGGGCCTCGCGCAGCTTTTTCCGCCAGAAGACGAACTCCAGGCTTGACAACCCCGTCACATGGTCAGGATGGCTATGACTTAAATAGATATCAAGTTCTGTGGTCTGAAGGTATCCACCATCCGATACAGTCCAGAACCAGCATCCAGAAGGAGGCCCAACTCGGGGATGGCGTAACAGGCGGTATGGCCTAAATCGGTGGGGCGGTATCCATTGGAACCTAACACGACGAGTTTCATTTTCGATTGCTCCTTTTCTTTTGCCACTTGATGTTATCCGATTGCCTGAATTGGTTGCCACTGCCAACCCACTTTTTTCTTTGCTACAGTACCCAGGTTGGGGAAGGGCGGGAAGTGGTGGGCAAATACCAGAACTTCTTCTTCTGCGGCCAGATCAAAGATACGGTATTTGCTCAAACGGGCTTCATCTGGCAGGATATCGAAAACTGGCAGCCAATCAGGGTTTTCCAGGTGCAGTGGGTAGAGAACCGTATCCGAAATGTGAAGCAGTTGTGTACCGGCTGAGATGAACGAGATAGCCATATGTCCCGGCGTGTGCCCGGCAGCATCGACACCTCGAACACCAGGCACGATTTCGGTATCGGGCTCAATCAGCGTTACCCGCCCTTCGAGATGAGATAGGCGTTCCTGGGCCAGGCTGACATGGCGCGCGGGTGCTTGCTGGTCAGCATCCGCAGAACGCCAGAAATCCCACTCACGCTGCCAGATGAAGTAATGCGCCTTGGGGTACATCAAGTTGCCATGTGGATCAACCGTACCACCGATGTGATCGGGGTGGGCGTGGGTGATGATGACGGTATCGATACTATCTGGTTGGGTACCGCTGGCAATCAGATTCTCCCACAGTTTGCCGGCTTTGGGCATCACTTCTCCGCCACCCATATCCACTAAAACATGATGCGATCCTGTATCCACATACAGGCAGGTGTAGGGCGTGTAAAGATGGTCGGTTGGCAGGCTGCGCTGCGCCAGCACTTGGGTCACCTGCTCAATTGGTACATTCGAAAACATGTGCGCGAGTTGATAATCGTGACCGCCATCATTGACCGAAGTGCATTTGAACTTACCGACTTTGAAGTGATAAAAACTTCCTTCCATAATTGATGATCTCCTTTATTTTCAGCTTGAGTGGTGATCCTTTTTAGAATTAGCCTTAATCAGATTCTGCCAGCTTTGATAGTTTTTACTGATCCCTTTTTTGCGAGCAAACTTTACATTCAGTCTGCCCAAATACCAAAGCCATTGATCGGCATCCCGTCGTTCGAACGAACCCCAGAGCTGAGATATCCAGTAGACCAGCTCCGGATCGAGGCTGAGGATGAAATCGCGGTTTGCCGAGACATCGGCAAAGATGCGCTGGTGCACGAAGCGCCGTGGTTGATGCTCCCACCATTCCTGACCATCCACGGGTTTTTCCGGAAAGGGGGTCAACTCTTCCAGTTCCCGCAGGATCAGGCGCGTGAAGGTCCGCCGCTGGTAAAAGGCCTGCAAGCTGGGCCAAAAGAGGGCGATGAGGCCCAGGATGGCGGGGAGGAGGAGGTCTAAAGCGTTATTAAATGTAATAACAAATTCCTTTTTGACATATCAAGAATTAGTCCATTACTCTAGCTCAATTAGGGTTTGGGGTGTCAATCGGTGCAGGTTCTGGTCCCGCAGGACCAATCCATTTAGAGAAATCAATGCCGATCGTGTCTGCATAAGCGATACCAATATCTGCATTTGGTGTGCTGAACATGCGCTTCATAGGATTATCGGAACACGTTCCATCTGGACCTGGAGATTCGGTTGGGCCGCACTCCCTTTGACCAAGTTTCCGAAGCAAACCTTCAATACCATAATGAACCTCCGGTTCGACACAATTTCTACCGTCCAAGGGGGTTTCTGGTGAAAACGGAACCCAGGGCCCTGTTGGTTTGATCGGCAGCACTCAGCGGAGTAGCCGCACAGCCTCCGGTTTTTTGAGCCGCCAGGAAGCCGCAATCAGCGCAAACGGTATTTTCGATCACCGTTTGACCTTCAACGATCACGGGCAAAGCAATACCACGTTTAATACTCTGGCGCAGGCCCGGCAGGGGAACGTTTTCACCGCTACTGGCCATCATTTCTAATTCGCTGCCATCAGATGTCAGGATACACAAAGCCGCGGATTGGGCATCCATCAAAACGCGAGTGCGTTCGATAACCGATGTCATCAAGGTTTCCAGGTCGCGTTGGGCTACAATTTCCTGGCTGAATTCAAAGGCAGCACTCAATTCACGGGTACGCTGATCTACTTTATCTTCCAGCAAGCGCTGGGAGGCAGCAAGTTCCGCACGCATACTATCGAATGCTGTGGCTAACTCCCCAAACTCATCGTCCGCTATGGATGGCAGGGGTGTTTGTAAATCGCCGGTTCCTATTATTCGGACTGCATCGCCCAGAGCTGCCAAAGGGCTGATGATGCGGCTGCGGGTGGTGATAAAACCCCAGGCTAGCAAGAGCAGGGCGGCCAGCAAAAAGACAATTTGAATGAGCCCCAGCCTTTGCTGTTTGATTTCGGCGCGAGCTTCGAAGGCGCTGACGATTTCATCCAACTGTGTGAGGATGGTGGAGGCCAAGATGGGAAGCTGCTCGGAATCTGGAGATTGTAATTGGGTTTGAAACCCTTTCCAGGTTTTTTGGACTTCCTGGAGTTGGGCCGCTAATTCGGCATCTGGTGGGGGAGGTAATTTTACAGGATTGCCTGAAGCATCAAATGTTGTACCTCCATAAATCAAGGCGGACAGGGTTTGCTCGAATTGATTTATGGCAGCAGGCAGTTCGGAATTGTTGGGTTGCACTAGAGCCAGCCAGGTCATGCGTTGGGTGAGCATGCGCTGGCGGCCAGCCAAATTGATGACGAGAGCATCATCGGCCTGCGCGCGCAGGCTGATGAACATAACGCCTACCGACACGATTACCAGCAAGAAGAAAGCACCCAACAGAGTGCCAATCTTTCCGCGAATGGTTGTGAGAAATTTCATTCCTGAATCCAAAAAAGCCCAAGACACCAATCTGGACAAACTATGTGGTTATTGATTTGTATTATAACAGTCAGTCGGGATTTGGATTGAATTCTTATGATCAGGCTGCGTTGTACAAGATTTCTTTCATTAAAAACAATTGAAAGCATGGAAATTCATCTGAAGGGAGATGTTGGATGTTTGCAACCTAAAAAACTTTTGCAGATCATCTTTCTTTGTACTATGGAAATCTCTTGTGTAAATAAGGTACCAAAGCATGGAAATTATTGCCACTATACACAAGATGTTCCCCTTATAATGGTGACTGCCTAAATTTATAACCAGCATATGTGGGGTTGATGTGTAAAGTACCCATAATTTACACTAATTGGAAGTGGAAGAACTGCCGCAAGCGGTGGTCGAGACCTCGCAGATCGACAATTTGACCAGCGGCTCCCAACTTCTCTTGCGCCATTTTACCCAGTACCGGCAGCCTGCCAAAGGGTTTCCTTACGTTTGGGTAAACTGTCAATATCACCTGGATGTCAATCCGTGCTGGATTTTTAGAAGACGAACCCTAATACATATCCCCCCCAAACGCCCGAACATGAGGCCGAGAATCACGCACATGATGACATCTGCCACAACGGTCAGGGAGGATATTTGCCCCGTAATTACTTTGGCAATCACCAGAATCCAAATCAGTGCGAGGTAGATTTTATCCAATGAAAGCGTGATGACTTGGGCGGTGGGATGGACTTGCATGGGGACCAGGCGGCTCATCAGAAAACCGACCGGTACAAATAAGATGATCGTAAAAGCCACCCTACCCCAGTTGAAATATCCCCTGGAAATATCGCGAAAGAGCAAGAAACCAAATATCCCACTAAATTGAACCAGTAAAGCGGCCCGCAGCCAAATCTTGAAGCGGCTTTTTTTCATTTCCCCGCGAAAAAATTGAATTCTAGCAAGCATAATGGCGTTTTTCGCTTATCCAAATTTGAAACCTGCCACAAAGCTGAGGGTCATCAGGAGCAGCAGACCGGGCAAAACGGTCAGGATGTCCTTTTGGGACAGGATCGGCCGGCCGGATTTCAGGAAGGCCAACAGAAACCCGCCCACGCCGATGAGTGCCCCACCGATGCCCACCAGTGCAAACCCTGGCGCGGCTTCTCCTGAAATGGATAAAATAATGGGCAGCAGGAAAATCGTCATGCCGGCGAAGCTGTGAACGACCGCTAGCAAGATGATGGGCAACTTCCCTGAAATGGGGATGATGCGGGTCACGCTCACGGCCAGGAAACCTAAAATGGCAAAGATCAAATAAAAAATCCGGAATGATGGAAAATATTCCCAGATGAGGCCGGTTGCCAGGCTGAGCGGGATCAGGGTTGAGACAATCACCACCGCCGGGGTATCCAGAACCTCAAATCCCAAAATGATCAGGAGCAACCCGGCGACTAAGAGCACGCCAAAAGCAATGGTGTAAGCGATAGTCACCGCGGTGGGCAACCCATCGAGGCCAAAGGCAATTTGATAGGCAGCCAGCAGCCCGGTGATCAGCAGGAGAATACGATCCAAAACAAACATTTTCATTGGACTAGACCATCATCAGAATCATAGAACTGAGCATGTAGAGAGAAGCATACTTGAACAGGCCGAAATTCACCCGCTCAGTCGGTTGGAAAACGCTGACCGCGGCAAGTGTCAGCAAGCCTCCGGAAAGCACGATCAGCACGCGCAGATAGCCAACCGTCATACCGATGCCCCACGCCGCCGCGCCCATCGCCAGCGCAGCAAAGATGCTGGAAACTGCGATGGCAATTCTGGTGATCTGGAAGCCATAGGTAGACGGGAAGGTGGGCACCCCGGCAGCCTTGTAGTCATCGTGGTATTTCATGCTGAAGGTCATAATGTGGGTGGGGATCCAGAACAGCACACCCAGCGCAAGTATAGATGCCGACCCAGTCGAAACCGCCGTAACCCAGCACCCGCCCGGCCAGGATGGGCATGCCACCCGAAATACCGCCCCAAATGATGCCCCATGCCGTGCGGCGTTTCAACCACATGCTGTAAATCACCACGTCGAAAAATAACCCGGCAAAGATAATCAGGCCATAGAGCGCATCCATTGCAACCGCAAGTCCTACGCCCAGCAGCGATAGGAGTAGGCCCAGCCGCAAGGCCTCATCCGGCGAAATTTGACCGGAGGCAAGCGGACGATTCTTCGGTGCGCTCCATCTCGAGCGTCAATATCGCGGTCCCACCACATATTTAGGATCGTGCTGCCACTGATGGATAGGAACAAGCTGATGAATAATCCAACCATTGTCCACATGTTAAAAACAGGACAACGGACGCTCATATACCCTGCTAATCCAGTGGTTACAAGTAAACCGGTTTGCAGACTTTTGATCAGCGGCCAGTAGTCACGTAGTTTCTTGGTAATGGCAGTCATGATTTGCTCCTAAGAACATCTATAAAAGGCAAGGTTGACCCTCGCCCTGTAACAATTTCATTATTACCGCACGCAGCGGAAGCCAACTTCAGGGCTGTAGTGCTGCGGCCCGGCGCTGTTGTACTTCCAGACCCGCAAGTCAACTTCATAGGTGTAGAAGCTGCCGCCGCGCATGATGGCGGTAATGCTGGTCAGGGTAATCATCGCCCATCCACTGCCAGACGTTGCCGGCCATGTCGTACAGGCCGTAGGGGCTGGCGCTGTTATGGGTTTCGTAGCCGTCGTAGGTCTGGCCGTTGTAGAAGCCGACCGGGGTGGTGTTGCCCAGCTTGCCATACATCTTCTCAAAAAGATCGGCGGAGGAGTAGTAATTGGCGTTGTTGCCGTGAATTTCGTCGCCCCAGGGGAATGGCAGACCATGATCATTAACTGATTTCTGTGCCGCGAGCCGCTTTTTCCCATTCGATTTCGCGTGGGCAGCGGCTAGTCGTAGTATTCGCAGTAGGCGTTTGCGCCAAACCAAGTCACCATCGTCATCGGGTGATTGGCGTAGGCTGCCATCGCCGTGAAACGCCTGTTTGCTCATCGTAGGTCAAGCGCAGGCCATCTTCCAACGGCATATAGAGATGATCGCCAGCTTTGATTTCTTCTTCGTGTTTGTAGCCGTCAAAGGGATCGCCTTCATAGTAGCCGCCGGCGCCTTCTTCGAATGCCAAATGACTTCACCGGCTTCGACTTCAAACTCGCCAACGGTCACATCGCCAGAGGCAATCGCTTCGTTCAGGAAGTTGGCATATTGCTCGACGGTGACATCGGTGACCATGATTTGGTAATCATAGTCTACGTAGGTCATGTGGTCGTGCTGGCCGTAGAGGAAATCGCCGGCGGGGATAGTTGCCCAGGCATTCAGGATCAACGCCTGTGTCGATGTAAGGCGGGCGTGATTGCGCCAACGCTTGGGGCGGGTGAGCAAGCGGTCACTAGTAAGCCAATCAAGAGTAGGCTGAAGATGATGTGTTTCATTTGGACACCTCCTCGAGGATTGCCTGTCAATTCTTCCATCTTTCGTTTCTGTTCTGCAAGATCAGCCTTCGGCATTGGCTTTTTTCTCTGCATGCGAATTCCTTGCTCCAAACGCCATCTTTGGCGAACAGGTCATTCAGCCGCCAACCCAAGAAGATGGCCAGCAAGACCAGGATTGCGCCCAGACCCAAAGTCGATCAGCAGCATCGTGGTATTGACCAAAGGCTGCTGTTCAATTTCGGTGACGAAGAGACGCTTCATTGAGAAGATGGTGGCCGCAGCCAAAAGCGATGTCGGAGCCAATGATGATGACCCAGCCAGCCCATTTGCGAGCTTTGCCTTTCAGGCCAGAAAGATCGATGAAGTAAAAAAGGATAATGGTGGCAATCAGACCGGCGAGGATGTGCCAGTGACCGGTCAGGGTGATACGTTCTTCACGGTGCGGCCAAACGCGGAAAATTTCATCCAGTTTGACGGCCATGAAGATGCCCACGCCGCTGACGGTGAAATTCATAAAGACCATCTGCCAGCCGGAACCAAATTTGAGCGGATCGTGTACCAGCGCGCCAATTTTTTGGAAGAAGTTGGGTTTCTCGATGCCTTGTCGGCCGTGCGGTCTTTGATTAGCTTGTCCCAGGAGTAGATGACATAAAGCAGGGCCGAGAACATGATAAAGGTTGAGCCAACATAGATGGTGGTGTGCGCCCATTCCAGCCAAACGACCGAGAGCGCGCCGAATGTGATCACGATGGTGCCGAAGATCATCAATCGGCATGGCCCATTTATGCAGTTTGCCTTTGAATTCCATCCATCGGCCAACGATCAAAGTGATGCCAACTGCGACCAGCGTGAGCATGATGTGCAAATGGCCGATGATCGCTTTTTGCAGCAGTAAGTCTTATGCGGCATGCGGATCAGGTCTTCGGCCAGGAAAGTTTCGTGCCCGTTGGCCCAGAAAGAGCCAGTTACCGCACCCCAGGTGGCCGAAAGCAGGGTGGCCAGCGGCCATCACGAAGAAGGCCATCGCGTTCCAGATCAATGCCGTTTTTGGTGTGGGCATAGGGTGAATCCTCGGGCAGCCGATATTCTTTCTTCCACGGCCAGAGGGCGGCAACCAGCAAGATGCCGGCAAAGAAGACCAGTGACTGCCCGACCAGGAACAGGCCATGAAAGGCAAAGTTTTGGCCGAAATAGCCAAAGAACAGACCAAAGATGACGGCTGTCAAGTAGCCAACGGTGATTGTAGCGTTGATGATCACCTGCTCATGGCGTTTCATGGGCAGGATCTCGGTCATGAAATAGACTTCGATGGCGATGACGGTCATGGCGATGGTGTGGTAGAGCATGATGATGCGGCCTTCACGGTCGGCCTGTACCAATTCCATGCCCAGCAGGTTGACGGTGATGTCTCGCACACCCCATTCGACCATTGGGCCGGAAAGGGTGCCCCAGATCGCCGTTACCAGGGCGACCACAGCAATAGCCACCAGTGTCAGGCCACGCGTGGAGCGAAACAGGTAGTCAAGTCGTTTTGAAATCAATTGCATTACTTTATCTCCAGGATTACAACGATAAGGTGTTGATTTACATAATCACTGCAATGCTACAACAGGTAGGCGCACTTGTCTTTTATAAATGTCAACGTGTTAGGACGTGCTTCGTTCTCAGACCTACCAGTCTCACAAAGCTAAACCTACCCAAACATCCAGCTATGCTTTCAGCAATTTCTTGGTGCCTGGGAGCAATAAAATAACGAGCATGATGGAGCTCATTACCGGCGCCGGCAAAAACATGGAGAACCGCTCCCGCGGTGATCATATGCTGATGCCCATCGGATAGCCGCCGATGATCGACATAGTTGCCGCAAAAATTCCTACCGGCACCGCCCAGGATTTTTGTTTGAAAGCTGCAAAGATGAAGATGGCCCAGGCGGCCGCGCCCCACCAGTTGACCTGCTGCAAAATGACATAGATCCCATTCCAGAAAGTGTTTGCATTGTGAATAAAGGCTCTGCCGGATATTGGAATGTGGTCTGGAATTTGGAAATGGGGGCCACCCCGTCAATAAAGGTCAGCACATAAGCCAATCCGGCTACAAACGTCAGGGCGATGATTTTCTTTTCAACCCCGCCGATGAAGAGCATCCCAAACCACATGACCGCTGCTAAAAGAAAAACCCACATGGTGGGAACGGGCAATCCGCTGTCAGCAGCCGGAATCATGGGGAAAAATCCGGCCAGCAAGAGCACGGTGGCCGCGACAGCCCCCCAGAACCAGGCCCAATCCTGTTTGTTGAGGAAGCCCCACAAAACCGTGACCGAGAGTGCGCCTGCAGCTGTTCCCAACCAGCCGAGGACGGCATAGACGAAGCGCACCGTATTGCTCTCTTCCCATTCGCCGGCAGCAAAGTGGGTGTGGATAACCGTGTTATAGGTTTGCGCCAGGAAGTACAGGCACAGCATCCCTGCCAAAATACCGAGGATGGATAAGAAATGTACCAAGTTTATAGTTGTCTTTCATAACAAATCTCCTTGAAAATATTTTCTGCACACAAAGGCGCAATTACCAAACTTGTGAAATTCTTCTAACTCACTAATTAATCCCTGTTGGACCAGCCAGCGCTGCAACAAATCCGCTGGTCAGTAAAACTGCAAAGGCCAGGACAATATTGATCATTAATAGCCTGGCGTTGAGACGTTCTTTAGCCGCTAAAGATGATCCCTTCGGATTGCTGTTCGCTAGGCTGCGATATAGGGATATACCGATCATCCCCAAAACCAGGATGTGCTTGATCGTGAGAGCGATCATGTAGGGATTGCCAAACCCAAACAGTTGCTCAAATGCGGGATTGCGGATGCTCATTAGCAGACCAGTCATAATTAACCCGATTATGCTAATATAGACCCAGACGCTTTGCCGTTTCTGGAAGGCAGCCATCACCTTTTTAGTCTGCGGCTTGGCCCCGAGAACAGCTCTTCACGGAAGGCATGAAAGCCAACGCGGTCACGATCAATCCACCCATCCAAATGGCAGTGAACAGATTATGAAAAAACGAAACCAGCGCAAAAACGATAATTTCCCCAGTCATATCACTCCTGGGTTTCGGCAACGATATGTGTAGATTTACTCGGTCGCGGCGCTTTGAAATTCAACAAGCGTAAGTGGTTATCACCGTCATTGACCAGACGGTGAGGCGTTTCGGGCGGCATTTCCACCAGCATGTCTGGAGTTAGTGAAATGGTCTCATCTCCAGCTTCCAAAACACCCGTACCCTCCAGCACATACAAAAACACTTTGGTATACGCAACGTGTTTTTTTTGTTCCTGATCGGCTTTGAGAACCAGGTGTTCAAATTGAACTGGTTCGCTGACAAGTAGCGGGCGTACACGGACAAAGTGTGGGTTGGGGATTTCTGCGGTTTCAAATGTTTTAATAATCTTCATTGAAACTCCTTTTTGGTTGCTTGGTTTGTTCTCTCCTTGTCGAAAGGTCCAAGTGAACAGTTCTCCCAGGACTGGGTGCGCCAGGCGCTTCAATGCGATTAACCACGCCACGGACTCCTGGTATCTCCCGGGCTAATTCTTCAGCTAAAATTCTCATTTGGATAGAAGGCACCGCACCCGCCAGATGAACAACTCCATTCATTACACCCACACGTAAATCGGCAAAATCAACTGGGCTATTCGAAGCAAAGCGGGCAAAAATAGCTTTGCGCAGGCTTTCATCAGATGTTGGGTTATCTTCCTTCATGTCAACTCCCAATAACATATTCAGCTTGCCTAAATATACAAGCCGAATATCTTCTTGTATACGACTTTTGTCGTACAAAATTTCACAAACCCCCTTGTTTTGCCAACCTAATTAAATCGGACTGGCGCTATCCGTCTCACGGTCAGCGACGATATCCGGCAAGCATTTATGCGTCTGTTTGGAATTATCCTTGCCAATGTCGAGGATGAACAATTGGCACGTTCAAATTCGACAAAAGTCATTGAAGTGAACGGTGAGATGGAATAAACTCTTGTTAAGAGTTCAAGGAGAATCACACTATGCAAATCACAAAAGATACCCGCGTCTCAGATATCCTGCTGGAGTACGGCGACATCGCCGATGTTATGGAAATATTCGGCGTCGAACGCGTGGGGCGCTATTCCCTGCGTATGTTCCTTGCCAAAGCGCTCACGGTGGAATGGGCGGCGCGCGTTCATCGTGTACCACTAGATGAATTTCTCGGCATTCTCAATCAGGCTGTTGCAGAAAAACTAGTACAGGAATGAGGTGAGTGGGTTGCGCGAGCCTTCAGATACGCTAAGGCGGAGAGTGGTCTTCTTTTTCTTTTTGGGCTTGTTGGTGATGGCAATCTTCGCCCTGATGATTGACTGGGTCTGCGGAGACTGGTGGATGATCCGCCTCGGGTGGCTGAATCATGTCGTCGGCCCCCTGTTGACCATAGGCGGAATTCACTCTCGTTGGTTGGTCTGTCCGCATCCAATATACCATCGGCAAAGGTACGCCTGTACCGAAGGTCGCCACTCAAAGATTGGTGACACAGGGGCCGTATGCTTATTCCCGCAACCCGATGACTCTGGGTGCCTTATTGATGTATCTGGGTATTGGGTTTTGGATGAGTTCGGGCGTGGTTATCGTTTTGACAGTGGCTGTGTTTAGCGCATTGCTTACATTTATTTATATCCACGAAACGCGCGAACTGGCAGAACGCTTTGGCGATGACTATCTGGACTACCAAAAACGGACACCGTTTTTGCTGCCGCGTTTTTGGCTGCGGCACCATTAACCGCGAAAGGTAAGCTCCAAATTATCAAAGATCAGCATGTTGTACAATCTGCGATGTAAAAAAAATCCAGCAGGAAAATTATCCCAGTCAGATTACACGTCCCCTCGCGATGTCAGTCCTTGTGGATCGAGCAAGATGATTTCATGGCGTTCCACTTTCAATAATCCATCATTTTCCAGCGTGCGCAGAGCGCGGCTCAATACGTCGCGCACCGTTCCCAACCGAACAGCCATTTCATCAAAGGTTGTCCATTTTTCACGCGGTACAGTCAATCTGCCGTCCACCTCACTTGCGTTGCGCAGGAGTGTACTCGCTAAACGCGTTTCCACACTTCGCAAACTCAGGTCTTCGATCATGTCCACGTAATGTAATACGCGTTGGCTAAGATGTTGAATGACCGCCATTGCCAGGTCTGGGTAATGTTCCACCATTTGCAAAATCATCTCGGCGGGGATGGCCCACAATTCAACCGCTTCAAGCGCAGTGACAGTGCCCGGGTAGGTGGTGCGCGAAAACACGGCGACATCGCCAAAGATTTCTCCGGGGTGTAAAAATAGCAATGCCTGCTCGCGTCCCTCACGTGATACCCGGGTGGCTTTCACCCACCCGCTTTCAATGATAAAGATGTACTCGGCTGGTTCACCTTCTAAATAAATCACCTGTCCCGCGTCAAAGCGGCGCGGTTTTGCTGCTGCAATGAGCGTTTCCTGTACATCGGATTGGATCTTGGCAAAAAGTTGAACTTTTGGGAGGATTTTTTTTATTCGAGTCGAAGTCTTTGGAAACGGTAGGCAGGTTTGATGTCAACGATGTAAAAACTTTTCTTGTATCAGACATTATCTTCATAATATATCACCTTCAATTCTAGTGATCCTTCACGCGCACAGGTGTCTAAACATTCCAGGCAGCGGATACATTCAGGGTCTGTCAGATTGGCAGGTACATCTTCAATTCCCATTGAGCACTCGATGTCACAGCGTCCGCAGTTATTGCAGTGATTGCTATCGCTAACAATGCGGACCGGCGAGATTTTGTTGAAGATCGCCAGCACTGCGCCAAGTGGACAAAGATACTTGCACCAGGTGCGCTCCACCAACACGGAAGTCAACAAAAAGACGATGAGTACGCTCCATAATAACGCTGTCATCTTGAAGCCGAAAACAGCTCGGACAGGACAGATCACATGCAGAGGTGGGTAGACCGCATACAAGCTGGCAACGAGAATCAAAGCCAGGATCAGATATTTGGCATATCGCAGAACCTTATCTGCGACCTTCGGGAGGCGGAGTGGTAGCCGCGCTTTACTGGCTTTGCCGCGTATGTGTTTTCGTTCTCCAGTCAGGCGGCGCCCCCAGGAAGCGAGAAAATCCTGGATAGTCCCCAGCGGACACATCCAGCCGCAGAAGGCGCGTCCCGCGACGAGTGCCACGCCCAGAACGCCGAGAAGGATCGAAAAATTGAGCAGGTTGGTGGTTTTGAGCGTATGCCCGGTAGTGATATAAGGCAAAAGTGTTTCGATTCCCCCAAATGGACAAAATGAATCAAACGAGCCGCCGCGTGAAGACTTCTCCTGGCATGATATGACGCAAGCCAATGACGAACGTGCCAATAACACCCATCCACTGGATGACTTGGCGGCTTTTGGAAAGGGAAGATTTTTTTGTCGTCATACAAAGGTCTTCATCCACAAAAGGAGACCATGACCACCACTGTCGCCGCCGTGTCCAGGCAAAAAACCGAGTAGAAATCCCAATAAAAGGAAGACAACGAAGGTGACGAGAATGATTACGGGGTAGTAACGAGGATTGATTTTCATGAGAAATTTTATTAAACAGATGGGTGTGATATTCCCTGGCCAGGGAATATCACACCTTGAGGAGAATGCACCTGTAGTGTTTTAACTTTATTCGGATTTCTCTTCCAGCAAGTGCTTTTTGAAGAATGGCAGCATGGTGAAGAATAAGACGCCAATGGCTAACAGAGATCCATACAGGTAATCCAAGGTTTTGGTGCGGAAAATTTGGGTGGGAACGTTAATCATCAGGATGGTGATCGAAGGGATGACTGCCAACCACCAGCCTTTGCGTTTTCCGATTGCCAATAGCGGAATGGACATAAACAGGAGGATCACGGCCACCCAATTCACTTCGCCAGCCCAGCGGAAGAGCCACCAGGTGAAATCAGGATACATGGGATAGCCAGGGCGAGTTGCCATGGTGCGTTGCGCACCGATCCCAATGGTGAAGGCGTGGGTGGCTAACATGCCGATAAAGGTCAGCGCGCCGAATCGGGCCCACTTGACTATTGTTCTCGCTTTTCGCAGGAAGATGAATGCCCAGTAACCTGACAAACCAATGAATGAGATGATCATCGGCAGCGGGAATCCGGGAACCCAACTGATATAAGGCAGGAACATAAAAAAACCGCCAATTGAGGGCAGGGCGAATAATGCTATCGCCAGTGGATAAGTCCACTCGCTGCCTTTTTTGATCTCCCATGCAATGATGATGAGTGCCGCACCGGCTGCGAAGATCAGTGCTTGCCAGACAGAGTAGAAAAAGTCGAAGAGGGGCAGCCCGCTGGAAAAAGCTGGGTTACCGGCATTGATATGTTCTGTCAGGTGGACCAGCACCCGTTCCAGGGAAGTCTGCACCATGAAAGGGATAATATAGGCCATAACCAATCCGATCACGATGGCTACACCAGCCATAATATTACGGTTTTTTTGTGAAGTTTCTTTCATTACATCCTCCGCGTGAAATTTTTATAGGAACAAGATCGTGACAATTTCTATGTTTTTTACAAAAGGCAGACACTTTGAACAAGGCCTCTGCCTTTTGTAAATGTGAGATTCAACTGCGCTGATCTTTCATTAACCAGCGTTATTCATAAATTGTCACGGTGAAGAAGCCGTCCATATCTGCATTTTCTAAAACGAACATCGCTCTATCGTTCCAATATTGAATATAGTCTGCGGCCTCTTCGGGAGTAGCTTCACCTGCAGCCATGGTCTTACCCATTGATACCCGGCCAGGGGTTGGGATGGGTGTAATTACGACCAGATTGAATTTGACTCCCACCTTTGCGCCGGTATCAAGACGGGTGAAAATCCACTCTCTCATCGGCGGAAGTTGCTTGGTTGGCTCTTCAGCGTAAACCATTTTGTTTTGGCGTACAAAGAGATCGTCTGTTTTCCCAAACTCTGAGCCAATAAATCCCGTATGGGGAGCAGCACCGGTAATAAAGGTAATAATCTCGCCAAATACACCCACGAACCACTCATCTTCTGCGCCCGGGGCTTCCACCGCAATCTGACCGCGCACTGGAATTTCTCCATCGGGATAGAGCACTTCAAGTGCTTTGCGGGCAATCGTCCAGGCACCCGTTGTCGCGCCGCAGGAGTGGCCAGCTAATTTAACAGCCTCTTCGTAATAATAGGGAACTGGGACTTGTGATTGTCCAAAAATCCCAAAATACGGGTCGATCATCATGATCGGTGGTACTTCTGTAATGTACTCTTGATCCCATGAAAATTCATCAGCGATTATAGAGCCAGTTTCTGTGATTGCATCTGCAGTTGTTGCTGGGGCTTCTTCGTATACAGTGACGGTGAAAAAACCATCGAGGGTATCTGCATTATCTAATACAAATTTTGCCCTGGCGTTCCAATATTCGTAATAGTCGGCTGCCTCTTCCGGAGTAGCTTCTCCGGCGGCCATTTTCTTGCCCATTTCCTGGCGCTCGGGGGTTGCGATGGGGGTGATTACCGCCAGGTTGAAATTAACACCCACCTTTGCGCCGGTATCTAAGCGTGTGAAAATCCATTCCATCTTCGGCGGGAGTGTTCCAGTCGGTTCATCAGGGTAAACCAATTTATTTTGGCGGACAAAGATATCGTCAGTCTGCCCAAACTCTGCGCCGATAAAACCTGTTTTGGGCGCGGCACCGGTAATAAAAGTTATCACCTCGCCAAATACTCCGACGAACCACTCATCTTCTGCACCAGGGGCTTCTACTGCAATTTGACCGCGCACCGGAACTTCTCCGTTGGGGTACAGCACTTCTAGGGCTTTACGGGTAATCGTCCACGCTCCCGTTACAGCGCCACAGGAGTGTCCGGCTAATTTAACTGCATTTTCATACGTATAGGGAACCGCTACCTGTGATTGCCCGAAGATCTGGAAATAAGGATCAATCATCATGATCGGCGGCACTTCACGAATATAATCTTGATCCCACTCAAATCCATCTTCCGATTCAGAAGTTGCCTCATCACTGGATGTCTCCTGAATTGCTTCCGTATCTGCCGTCTTTTCTTCCGGTGCAATTGGCAAATCCGTGGGTGCAGCAGGGGTACAAGCCGAAAGCACCACCACAGCAACAAGCAAAACCGCAAAAAAAGTATACAATTTCTTCATTTCCTTCTCCTTTTCAAAAAACTTTTGAATATACGCGATCAACAAGAAATTTCCAGAGGGTCAAACTAATCGTGGTCCCTACAAGTGAACAATATCACAAATAGTTGGTTGATAATTTGACTTAAGTCAAGAATAGTGACATTTCCTTTCATTTCATGGTTTAAAAAAAATCAAAATCCGAGACCAGACACCTGGTCTCGGATTTTGCAATATTCGACCTTGACATAAGTCAGGAAATAGATTTTATTGAGTGCATGGAGAAAAAGATTAAGTACCTCATAGGGCAGTTGGGTAATACGGAGGTATTTGGTCATTTGACTGAGACCGAACGCCACGAATTAGCCAGGATAGCTGTGCGTAGATCATTGCGAAAGGGGCACGTACTTTGTTCCCAAGCGGATGAATACCGTTTTGTGTTGTATATCGCAAGCGGAACGCTGCGCTCGACGATCACCGCGCCCGATGGAAGAGAGCATATTGTCTCTACCTGGGAAGCCGGGGAGGAGTTTTGGAGTCATACGCTTTTGGATGGAGATCCAATGCCATCTACTTTAGAAGCAACCCAAACAGGCACCATCATCTACCAATGGCCTGGTGAAACAGCTTTGGAATTGTTGCTGCGGAATCACAAGGCCACCCGCGCACTGCTTCGTCGACAAACTCAGTTAATTCGAAAACGGCGGGAGAATATCTACAGCCTCGCATTTAATCCAGTTGCTAGCCGTTTCGCAAAGCTCGTTTTGGAAAAATTTATAAACGCTGAAAGCGCTACAGTTCAGCGTGATTTAACCCTGGAAGAGATGGCTGCTATGATCGCCACCTCCCCAGAAGTTATTTGCCGCATCATGTATCAATTTCAAACGGATGGATTTTTGAGTGTCAATCGAGCGAGCATAACCCTTCAAGATCAAGCCGCATTGGAAGAATTGATTTTGAAAGATTAGTTGAGAATGCTGAACCGCCCTGGCCTTCAAAATCTCCATCGTCCTCTTTATGGCAAGGAGTGACGCGGGTTCCCAGAAAAGATAGGTCTGTCTGGGCAGAAATGCCGCGGACTGACCCTCTGGGAGCGATGATGGTGGTCCCTGTTTTTACGTCGAATTGGACTCCATCCACCGTCATTATCCCATGCCCTGTGAGAAAATGATAAATTCCCAGTGATTCTTCGTGGGGCGGAATGGATTGCCCGGCTTTCAAACCAGCTACTACGAGCTTGATCTCCCCTTCTTCAAATAGAACCTGGGGAACCGGCCCCTCATCTGAAACTGAAATTGAGTCTTTGCAATCTGGAAAATATAAAGTGTCTGTCATTTTGTTGCTCCTGAATACGAATTTTTTATTCAATATACCCTCTGATCTGGGTAAAGTCTCAGACTTTAGTCGGATTTCGACACAGGTGAATGTGATGGTATAGTAGCATTTCTCAACAATTTGGGAGAGCGGGTCGGCGAGAATTGTTGAAGCTCATAAGTTGAGATACTCCGCAGCGCGAGGTGGTGAATGGATCGAAAAATTAGTTCTTCTAAAGCCCAGCAAATTCTAACCTCGGTTTCGTACTTTGCTGGTTTGGACAAGAATACGATTGCTGAAATCGCCCGCACAACGATACATCGATCTTATGGTCCTGACCAAATTATATTGACCGAAGGCGAGCCTTGCTTTGGACTTTATATTGTTGAATCTGGCTGGCTGAAAGTGGTCAAAATCTCCCTCGAGGGACGTGAGCAGGTGCTTCAAACCCTGGGACCTGGTGATAATTTCAACGTGGTGAGTTTTTTTACGGGGGCACCCAACCAGGCCAGTGTCGAGGCCCTGGAAGATGCTGTGGTCTGGGCAGTGCCGCGGGATGCCATACTGCGGTTATTAGATAAAAATCCATCCCTGGCTCGACTAGTCATCCAAGAATTGGCTGGCCGGGTGACCCACCTGATTGAACTGGTCGAAGACCTATCCCTGCGAAGTGTAGAATCCCGCCTGGCTCGGCTTTTATTGGAACATTCCCGGGATGAGACTTTGCCGCGCCGCCGCTGGGCCACCCAGGCAGAAATGGCCGCTCGGTTGGGCACGGTCCCCGATGTTCTCAACCGGGCGCTACGGAAGCTGGCCGATCAAGGGATCATTCAAGTTGCTCGTCATCAAATCCAAATCATCAAACGTGAGGACTTAGAAAAGATCGCTCAAATCCAATAATCTAAAATTCGACAAAAGTCGTGGAGAAAGAATTGCTCAAGGTATATGCTTGTTCATATCTTGAGCGATTCTTTTTCTTATCGAAAGCGCTCGCTTTGGTCACCCCTGCCTGCATCCATCCTGTGTCCCTGGTGCAAAGCAACGGAAAATAATAAAGGCACTTTGCTAAGAGCCATGTCAACGTCCGCTTTAGATCGGCAACCGGTACCCCAAATCAATCCCGCACTTTGTGACGGTTGTGGGATTTGTGTGCGGATTTGCCCCACCAACGCACTGGCGCTCCACAATGGGATTGCGGTTGTAACTCGACCAGACCATTGTCAATATCACGGCCTTTGTGAACTCTCGTGCCCCAAACAGGCCATTTCACGCCCGTTCGAGATCATTTTCCCACAAGCTTGACAAAAGTCGTAGAAATTCTACAAATCGAGGTGTAGGTTTTTGCTTAGAGCGATATCTATAACGCCCAGGAGATAAAAAATGGCATCAAAACTATCCAAAATTGCTTCGACTCTGGCATTTATCATCGGTGCTATGGCTATATTTGCCGGAGGCCAGGTGTTATTAGGCAAAATCCCTGATTACTACGTTATCGGTTGGTTGCCGATCTACAACTTTTCGATTGGGCTCCTTTCGGTTTTCTTCACCGCGGTCCTCATCTGGAAAAACAACAAGTTGGCTCTGCCAGCTGCCCTCACAATCTTTAGTTTGCATGCCGCGGTGATGGTGATTTTGCAAACTGCCTACCGCGATGTCGTGGCCCCAGATAGCATTGTAGCCATGACCGTCAGGTTGACCGTCTGGGCCATTATCTTAGTTTTATTGTTCATTCAACTAAAAAGAAGCTTAAGCTCGTAATCAAAACGCAAACTCTTTATTTAGAGCAAACGCGTCGAACAAATACCTGGAGGTATTCTATGAAGTGGTTTAACAAATGGAGCCGCAAATTCCATCGCTGGATCGCCATACCCACGCTTATTCTGATTCCGCTGGCCGTGATTTCAAAATTTACTGGCGCAGGTGCCGCGCATTTACCCCCACAGGTTGAGCAATTCCAGTCCATCTTGATGCTGTTGCTCGCGATTAGTGGCGCGTATCTTTACCTGATTCCCTATATCGCAAAACGGAGGCGTAACAAAAACAAGCAAGCACAACCAGCAGCCGTTACGCAAGGACAATAGGAATAACTTAATGATCGCATATCTGGTAATGACTTTTTTATACTTCTTCGTCGCCATTCTGGCCGCATTAGCAGCATCCTTCTCAAGCTGGCAAATAATGCCCTGGTTTAATGGCATGGTATGGCTGCGCGTCCATTTCATCACCCTGGGCATCCTCACCCAACTCCTTTTCGGGGCCTTGCCCATCCTGTCCGCCAAACATCACGGCCTGCCGCGCCCCAAAATGCGCTGGGATATCTGGCTCGCGCTGAATGTGGGAATTGTCTTGCTGTTGATCGGCATTCCCTTGGTAAGCAGTATCCCGATCATTGCCGGCGGCACGTTGGTCTTCACGGCCACGACCCTGCTGCTGATCCAAATGTCCGGCATTCGTGCTCAATCCAAAAAAGCATTGACGATCACCGATGGCCGCAAGTTTTACATCGCCGGTCTGGTCTATTTTCTGATCGGCATCCTTGTAGGTACGGGCATGTTTACCAATTGGTCGGGACCGCTGGGCATTGTGGGTGATGCCGGGGAAGTGCATATTCATGCCAATAACTGGGGCTTTATGTCGCTTGTTTTTGTGGGGTTTTTCGTGGACCTGTACCCCAAATGGGCCAAGCGGACCTTGTCCAACCCCCAAGCCATCACTCCGATCTTCTGGATGATGACCCTAGGCGCTCTGGCCCTGATCTTAAGTCCTTGGTTTTCGAGTTTGACTCTGGCCGCAGTTGGCGCCGTTTTGCACACCTCGGCAAATATCTGGCTGCTGATCATCGCCATCAAACCATTGCGCGGCGACAAACCGGCCTGGACACCTGGGATGGCCCAAATGCTGGTCTCCTACTTCTGGCTGTTCGCCCCCTTATCAATGGCGCCATTCGTCATATTTGGTATCGAAAGCCTGCTACCGGCTAAATTATTGGAAGCGACCACCCCGCAAGCGCTGATTTATGGCTGGCTGCTGCAATTTGGTTATGCGATCGTTCCTTATTTCTTCTCTCGTTTCTTCCTTGATGAAGAAAGTGCTGAATTGGGCGGTACCTGGCTTAGTTTTTGGCTGGTAAATTTGGGAGCGATATTCTTATGGGCCAGTATTCTCATCCAGCCCATCCGCGGTTTGCTGCATGGTACCGCTTATATGTTGTGGGTTGTTTCTTTTATTCCGGTTGCGATTGATTTGTGGGGCAAGACAAAAACAGGAATGGCGAAGGCAGAAACGGCGATTGCTCACCCAGGATAAGAGCATTGTCTGGTTAATTATCCTGATTCTGGTGTTCATACAAAAACAAAAAGGAGAAAAAGCATGAACGGAAAATATATCCCCGATTGGCGCGAACGCATCCGCTTTTCATCGAATGGTCCTCAACCACAAGCGCTCGTGGAGCATGATCAAGTCAAGGTCATAATCGCCGGGCTTCAAGCCGGACAAAGTATCCCGCCTCACCCCGAAGGGTTGGCGATTTATTATTTCCTTGAAGGTACTGGCTGGATGACACTCGATGATGAGCAGCTTCGCCTGGGTCCTGGTGTCATTATCATCACCGAAGAAGGAGCAGTGCGTGGTATGCAAGCTGAAACGGATCTGTCCTTCATGGCAATGCGCGCGACTACGCTGGATAAAGACTAGGGTTTGTCCAGAAATAACTTCCGATTTTCTGAGCATATCAACTGGACAAACCTGGAGCATTGGCCGTTTGATGAAATCACAAATCCGAAGTTAAAAACGGCAAATGCCTAAGTAGAGTAAAAAACTGTCTCTTCTCAAGAAAAGTGGTGGGATCTTCCCCCAATTGTTGAGAAAATGTCTAATATGTTATGAATGAAATCCAAAGTTTGTTAGCTATCTTTGCCCACCCCGACGATGAGACTTACCGTGCCGGGGGGACGCTGGCCCTCCTAGCCCAGGAGGGTCAGCGAGTTTGGGTATTGTGTGCCACACGCGGCGAGTGGGGCATTCCCAAACTGACTACAAAAGAGGCCGGGGAAGTTCGTCAAGCCGAATTGGAATCTGCCTGCCGCACCCTGGGCATTAATCTACCCCGTTTCCTGGACTACCAGGACGGAACGCTCTCCCAGGTGGACGAGGAGCAAGCTGTCGGACAGGTGGTACGCGCCATCCGGGAGCTGCGCCCGCAAGCCTTGCTAACCTGGCCCCACAGCGGCGTCTCCGGCCACCCTGACCATGTCGCTGTCAGCCGTTGGACAGAAAATGCCTTCCAACGGGCAGCCAACCCCCAGGCATATCCCGAACATCAGGCTGAGGGATTGCATCCTCACGCGGTCGAGGCGCTGTACCATATCGCGATTCCTCACAGCCTGGTCGAGGCCTTGAAAATACAGCACCTGCACACTGTACCCGACGAAGCAGTGACGCTCACGGTGGATGTATCCGCGGTGTGGGATATAAAAATGGCTGCCATCCATTGTCATCGCAGCCAGCTGGAAAGCTCACCTATTCTGAGTGCACCGGAAGAGCAGCAGCGTTTATTCCTGGGAACAGAATACTTTCAACGAATAATTTGATCAATAAGGAAAAAAATGCCAACCCAAACCATCATTTTCGCACTGATTACATTCCTGCACGACCTGTTCACCGCGGTCTGGATCGGGGGTTTGATCACGCTGGGACTAACTGTTCTACCCTCCATTAAAAAGTCTCTGGGAAAAGGGCCGCAGACCAAAAAACTAATGGATGCCGTCCAAAAACGCCACAGTGTATGGGTTTATGTGAGCATGATCGGGTTAGTCTTGACTGGCCTGCTGCAAGCTAATCGTTCCCCCGCCTTTCAGGGGCTGTTCAGCTTCAGCAATACCTATTCAACTGTATTGACAATCAAGCATATTCTAGTAGTTTCGATGATCGCTATCGCCTTGTATCGCAGCCTGGTGCTGGGGCGCAAAAAGGGAGTATCTACGCCATCTCAGGAAAAGTTAAAGGCCAATTTGCTCATGGCCAATCTTGTGTTGGGTGTTGCCATTCTATTGCTCAGCGGGTTTACAGCCGCACTCTCATCTGGGATACCGCTAGCTTAGTAAAAATCAAGATAACAGGATAACTATGACCCATTCAATTGAAGTTAACAATCTAACCAAATATTATGACAAATTCCTAGCGGTGGATCATATCAACTTCACCGTAAAACAGGGTGAGATTTTTGGATTTCTCGGCCCCAACGGAGCGGGCAAGACCACCACCCAGCGGATGTTGACCACTTTGCTGATGCCCACCGAGGGACAGATTTTGATCCTCGGGCATAACCTGACCCACGATGCCTACCCGGCCAAACGTCAGATCGGGCTGGTACCCGAAGAGTCGAACATCTACACTGAGCTGACTGCCTGGGATAACCTGATGTTCACCGGCCGCCTTTACCGCATGTCGAAAACCGACCGCACCACACAGGCGCAGGAATTACTCGAAACCTTTGGTTTGTGGGAAAAACGCGATGTCAAAACCGAGAACTTCTCCAAAGGGATGCGCCGCCGCCTGAGCATTGCCATGGCCATCATTCACAAACCCGCTCTGCTCTTTTTGGATGAACCCACCCCCGGGTTGGACGCCCAAAGCGCCCGCACCATTCAGGGATTGATCCGTCAACTCAGCGCAGACGGCACGACGATCTTTCTGACCACACATCAAATCGAAGAAGCCAATCAACTTTGCGACCGGGTCGCGATCATCAATCACGGCAAGATCGCCGCGATTGACACCCCTGAGCACCTCAAGCGGACTTTCCAGCAAGTGCAGTCGGTGGAAGTAGCCTTCTCCCCAACGGGAAATTTCCAACAAAATTTGGCAGCCCTACCAGAGGTCAACACGGTGGTCAAAATTGGTGATAAATGGCGCCTTTACACCGAAGACCCCTCCGCCTCGCTCCCTCAGATCATGTCATTTGCAGACGCCCATGGGCTGCGGGTTGTCAGCTTGAATACCCTGGCCCCCAGCCTGGAAGATGTCTTCCTGCAAATTACAGGCCAGCAGATTGGCGTTGTACAGCATAAAGAAACCCCCAAACGCTCCGGTATGCGGCGCGGCAAAGGATCCCGATGATGAAAAATTTATGGCTACGAATTTCCGATGAAATCGCCCAGTCCTGGACAGTGACACTCAAAGACATCAAAGTCTATTACCTGCGTCCGGGTATGATTATGTTTGGCTTCCTGATGCCCTTCTTTATGTTCTTCTCCTTCTCTGTGCGCCGCGAGATGGCGGCTGCCGAGGGCCTGTCCCGTTTGCTGGCACTGACGGTTTTTTTCACCGCCGCCGCCGCAGGTCCCTTCATCATCCCCACAGAACGACGTATGGGCACTTACGACCGCCTGCTGGCTGCCCCTATGTCGTTGCTCACCCTGCTTCTGGGCAAAATCGCGGTCGGCGCGTTCTTCGCCGTTGTGGTCGCATCGATCGCGACGATCATTGGCGTCCTTTTCCTGGATGCCACCATCTTCCAACCCGCCCTGATGATCATTGGCATTCTCGTTGGCGCGTTCACGTTCTCAGCAATGGGCGTGATCTTCGGCTCGATCCCCACGCACAACCCTGGTGATGTCCAGATGCCTAGCACGCTCATTCGCTGGGTGCTGCTGTTCATCAGCGGAGTTTTCATCCCCCTGTCAGCGATGAATCCTGCTGCGCGGGCGATTGCCTATCTCTCCCCCTTGACGTATGCTCAAGATTTGATGAATTTTGCCATCATAGGAGAGGGGTTGTTCAATCCATGGCTGGATTTGGGCGTATTGTTATTGATCGGCGGATTATTTCTGCTGCCATCCATCAAGCTGCACCAGCGTGGCAGAATGCTTGGGTATTAGCCTGGATTGAAAACATTGGGAATTTCTGACCCTGGAAGGAGGTTTTTTCGTACTTGGATTTCAAGTCTCAAGTGCAACCGGGTGGTGACTGAGAAAATACCATTACAGGCGACTGGAAGTCAAGGCATTTTCTAGGACGAGCATTCAAACGTTCTTTAACAAAAGAAATTTGGTCAGCGGCACCAAGATTACACCAATATCCTATGGGTTTTAGGGGGTGACCGGCCAGCTGATGGTTATGAAAACCTATGGGACGCGATGGCGCAGGGGATTACCACAGGATTAGGATACCAACCATTTTTTACGTATCATCCTAATGGTGGAACCAGTTCATCTGCTTGGCTGCACGAAATTGATTGGCTGGATATGAACATGCTGCAATCCGGCCATGTTCTGTTGGATGCACCGAATTGGGAGATGATCCGCGCTGATTATGACCTCAAACCAATCAAACCCATGCTGGATGCCGAACCGTGTTATGAAGATCATCCCATTGATCCCTTTTTTCGGCAGTGGAAACCTGAATTTGGGCGTTTTTCTGATTACGATGTCCGCAAGCAGGCCAATCGGGCTGTCTTCTCAGGGGCTTGTGGACATACCATGGAATGGTATATTTTCCACAAGTGGAACAAAGCCTACAAGTGGATTTGAAGTTCATTTCAGGTGATGTGACAGCTTGGTGGTATAAGCCTCGCAATGGAAAATCATATCTGGCAGGGAAATACCCCAATGATATTATCACCTTTACCTCTCCAATCGCAGGCCCTGACTGGGTACTGGTTTTGGATCATCATCGGCTGAATTTCCTGGAGCCAGGTAAACTTAATCCGCTGGAATCCGGAGAAAATTGAGCCAGATATAGCTCCCTACAAATCAATCTGAACGATTTATACTGCTAGAGGGTGAGGTAATTTTCGAGATCCGGGCGGATACCAAACCACAGACGGTCATTATGTCCGTTGGAGCACGTTGTATCGCTCGGGAAATCTGTCTATATTGACTGAACCAGACCTGCAAATATCTTTCTAAGCATGGCTTTTTCTCTCTTTTAGTTTTTCGTAGGGTACATGGTTGAAGGGGCAAACTTTGATGCAAACCGAGCAACCGTGGTTGTAATGAAAATGAAAATAATTTCCCAAAAAACCTGGTTGTTCCCAAATATCAATATCTGCTCATCTCAACTTACAATCTACTCTAGAGGTTATAATACTTCCCGGGAGAAGAAACTATGGAAGAACGCTTACAAAAAATCTTATCGCGAGCGGGATTTGGCTCCCGCCGGGGCTGCGAAGAATTGATCGCCAAAGGGCGCGTGACCGTCAACGGTCAAATCGCGACCTTAGGGATGAAAGCAAACCCACAAAAAGATAAAATCACGGTTAATGAAAAATCGATTGAACTTAGTGAAAAACTCATTTATATCGCCGTCAACAAACCGCGTAACGTGATCTCAGCGGCCTCCCCACAGGACAACCGTAAAACCGTGCGGGATCTAGTGGACGTGCCCGGACATATTTACCCCGTTGGGCGTTTGGATGTGGATAGTGAAGGCCTAATCCTACTCACCAATGATGGCAATCTCACAAACCGCTTAACGCATCCGAGATTTATGCATGAAAAGGAGTACAGGATTCTCGTTGCCAGCCGGCCTGACGAAAAGCAATTGACCGCTTGGCGCAGCGGTGTTGTTCTCGATGATGGGTATAAAACTCAACCGGTCAAAGTGCGTGTTACGGGCACCCATGGTAAAGGTACCTGGATGCAAGTCATCCTCACCGAAGGCAAAAAACGCCAGATTCGTGAAATGGGCCGCTTGACTGGATTACCCGTCGTGCGCATCATCCGGGTACGGATTAGTTCCCTGCAACTTGGGTATCTGAAACCCAAACAGTGGCGCTATCTGACCCCCGAAGAAGTTGCTGAACTCAAAGGCGAATTGCCTGGCCCCAGCCAGCCTAAAAAAGATAGCCGCCCCCGCCCCACCCGCAGGCCTCCTAAGAGGCGGAAGTAGATGGCTTCCGCACAACCGGACTGAGAGTAAACTGTGTCTGCATTACCAGTCCTTGGTGCATACTGTCACGACCTGACGTAAAAAGTACTTGCATAGTAAAAGGTACTGGCCGTATCCCAACGACATTTTTTCAGAATCACTTTACTATTCAAGATCGGGGGGAAAGTTTATTTGACATTAGCAACTTCAATGACGCGCTCGATGAAGACTTTTGCCGACGATGGCAACGGCAGCTACGCCTACGTTGATGACCTGGACGAGGCCCAGAAGATCTTCGCCGAAGACCTGACTTCCGCAACGACGCCGTCACCTTCCGTCCCAATGCCGATGACCGCATCGCCACCGTCCAACTGCGCTGGGAGTATCCCGACAGCCACCAGGTGACCGATATCAACGGCAACTTCAACACCTGGGACCTCGGCCTCGCAACTGGTCGAGCCCGCTTGGCAAAGCGCGCTTACCGCTTGTCTTCGATCCTGTGGGATGATCCGGAAGTAGTTGAATTTGCCAGCTTGGTTAGCCCGGTCAGCCAAATTCGGGCACTGGGGAATTAGCACTTCAGCGAGAGACCAAATACCGTACCCCCTGAGAATGACTCTCAGGGGATAGCTAATTTAATTCAGAGTAAATTTGGGTGTCAATTATAAGAGGGAGAAATTACTGCTCAAGATCAGGTTTAGTAGTTTATTTTGAGCCTGTGTCACCTGTTTGACATTAGCGATAAACATCGCGGCGATGCCCCACTTTAACAATCGTTACTGTTATGATCTCATCCTCGATCATATATAAGATCCGGTAGTTTCCCTGTCGAATACGGTACTTTTCATCGCCACTGAGCTTTTCCACGCCAACCGACCGCGGATCTTCTTTTAGGCTGTCGATACGCTTTAAAATACGCTGAATATCCTTTTTAGGAATTTGTCGAAGATCTTTGGCAACAGATTTCTTGAAGACGATCTTATAACTTGCCATGAGTTTGCAATTCCTGGATAAGGCTCTCGTAGCTGATCACGGGCTCATCAGCGCGGTCACGAAAAGCCTTCAAGTCCTCAGCATCCTCGGCTAGACGTTCTCGAATCATTTCATTAATGAGATCAGACATTGACCGATCGGTCACGGCTGCCTTCATTCGTAACGCCTGGTGAAGTTCTTTGTCAAGATAGACTGTTGTACGTTTGGTTATGGTTTCCATGCTACACCTCACAGTTTTTACAGCACAAACATTATAGCGTCATAACGTCAAAACGTCAAAGTGGTGAGTTAGATTAAATACTCATTACAGTCGCCTGACCGGCTTGCCCGGAGTACTCATCATCTGAGTACGGATCAGCACACTGCAACTTGGTGGTCTAAAATCGCGCCAGTGACGACATCTGACCCCCGAGGAAGTCATGGCACCGAAAGGCGAAATAGACAAACAGCCCAAGAAAAGTAAGCGCCCCACTCGCGAGTCCCCTGAAGCGGAAGAAGGCTGCTTCCGCTCAACCGGATTGAGAGTAAACTGTATTCACATCACCAGTCCTTGGTGCATATTGTTATGACTGTCGTAAAAAGTACTGGCGTCGTAATAGGTACTGGTCATCGCCCTAATATTATCTTCCAATATGCCTTTACGATTTAGAATTGGGGAAAAAGTCGATTAATCATAAGCAATTCGAATGGCACCTTAATGGAGCAGCTGGCCTATAATAGCCACGGCAGCTATGCTTATGCGGACGATTTAGATGAAGCCCAGAAATTCTTCGTAGAAGACCCAACTTTCATCCTGGAGGTGATCGACTTGGACACCACACCTGCCCCACCAGCGGAGCGGTGCAGGGAAATCCAGGTCGACTTCAACCCCGACGTGGTGGCTCATTACCGCCTGATCACGCCGATCAGACCTGATCCTGCAACATCACCGATGGCTTCGGCCTCAATGCCAACGGGACTACCCTGAGCGAAGCACAAAGTACGCTTGTCGATGGGTGCATCGCCACCTTGCAACTGCGCTGGGAGGAGCCCGAGACTAAAAAGTGACCGAGATCGCGCCATGACCGGTATGGGGTAACTTCAACATCTGGGATCTGTCCCAGAGCTTCGAGTAAGCCGACCCCTGCTACCAGCTTGCCGTGGTCGTTATGCAATACATCGAGATGCTAAGCCGCAGTCTCTGGGCCGCTGAAACCTACGGATCCCAACTAGTCGAACACGCCTACTACATCTCATCGCTCTTATTTGACAACGTTGTTGTGGACAAAATCGCCAGCCTAGTGAATCGGGCCAGCCAGATCCTGGTGTTTGGACAAGATAACAGTACTAACACCAAAAAACCGACCTCGATTATGTGCCGAGGTCGGTTGGTAGCACCATTCCCCAACGCGAATTTTGCGCAACACATTACCAAATTTCATTATCCAATCCAAGAGCAAAATAGATAGCCCCTCTAACTTCTTCCAGTCGCTCCTGGGATAACTGGGTGATGAATTCCCCTATTTTCGATTTGTCCACCGCATGAATATTATCGAAATTCGCTGCACAATCTGTAGGCAGACCATCATCAATGGTTATGAATACTTCGGATGGAATGTCTCGAATTCTGGATGTAAATGGAGCGATTGTAACAGTATTGAGATATGGAATGACCGCACTACGCGTTAAAAATAAGAACGGGGCTGCGTTTGTCCGGGGATTTGAGTGTGTACCAATATACTTCACCGCGCTTCATTCTCCACCCCAAACCTGTTCATCCTGCCAGATATCAAATTCGCCTTCTTCTACAGGGTATTTTGCATATCCTCTAGCATGACGCTTTTCCATCTCGCGAATTTCGTGCCTTTTTATGGCCAGCTTTAACGCACTTCGGATAAATGCTGAACGATTCGTCTCCAGGCTGCGAATGACGCGATCTACTTCCGCTAATAGTCCTTCATCAATAGTCATTTGAATAGTTTTCATCATTTCCTTCTCACAATAACTTTTATGTGTGTTGTAGTCCACATAATTATAGTAGTCAAGTACAAAATGCCGTTCTTTTGCTTCACACTACAAAAAAAGAATGCATCATACAGATTGAAGTTATTAGCACCGGTTTTCTGCCACCATCGTATTAGGAACTGCCAGTTGCCCAACCGCCCCCGCACAGATCCCGGCGTGCAGAATTACCGCACCGGACTTCTTCAAAGATACTTACTTCCCGCAGCAGCCTACGCTGCAGAAGATAGGGTCTTCTTTCTGGGTCTGTCTACCACCCGTGGCTATTTATTTTTTGCATGCGGAAGACCTCCTGAAGATCGAAAACCTGGGTGTACGCGTCAGTGTAGATGGTTACACCTACATTGACGATAACGAGAAAGCCATCTGCTCCCGCCAGATTGGTAGCGTCATCGATTTCGATCGCGATCTAGGTACTACCGCCCTAAGGAATTTCTCCACCATAGGCTTTTGGGACAACGCCGCAGCTACCGGCGAGATTAGCACTACTTGTAACGGCTCGGTCACATAGCGCCACCGCTTTACAAACCGTTACCTTCTATCCCAATACCAACAGATGCATCACCCCCTTCCAACTGCGTTGGGAAGATCCCAAGGCCCATAAAGTGACCGAGATCAACGGCGCGTGACTGTTAATCGTCGTATAGTGACTCTAGGTATGAAAGCAGACCCAAGCCAAGATAGAATTGGCGTCAATGGAATTGTTTCCCTGCAACTTGGATACCTGAAACCCAAATAGTAGCGGTATCTGATCCCCGAAGAAATTGCTGCACTCAATGGCGAATCGCCCAATCTCAGCCAGCCTAAAAAGGCAACCGCCGCCGCCCCACCCGCAGTGCCCCCTAAGTGGCAGAAGTAGTCTTCTTCCGCACAACTGGATTGAGCGTAAACTGTGTCCGCATCACCAGTCCTTGGTGCATACTGTTATGACCTGTCCTAAAAAGTACTTGCATCGTAAAAGATACTGGCACATGACAACCTTTGTCAAACGGTGGAACATGTCCACCCTTTTCGATAAGTAACTCGGTCAGAATTTAGCGGTAAAAAGAAATAACAGGTACGTTTTCCCCGCACAAATTGATAACTTTGATCAGCCCCTATCCCAGATAAAAATCCAGAGATTTTTCCAGAATACCCACATCATAGGCATCGGTCATTGCACAGCGGTGGACGAGTCCATTTTTGGCAATATAGTGCATCAATTTCAATAATTCGGCTACTTTGATCAAGGAGCTGTTGCTGGAAATGTAGGATAATAGATCATATGCTTGAAAAACTGAGGAATCCAGGATACGATTCGCACCAGAAGCAGGGCTAACGCATATATCGGGAGTTAATGCAATTTGCGGATCGAATCTCGAAAAGGTTTCCCAACAATTGCCTATGATCAATGGCACTAAGTTTATCTCTCGGATCAGAGCGGTTTGGGCTAAAACTCATCACATCAAATTGGCCGTTAGTATGGGGCAGAAATAATATATACGCCGATAATATACGATAAAAATCCGGAAAACAGCAAAATATATCCTATCCGGGGTGAACCTTTAAATTCACCAAACGCCAAACCCCAAAACTGCGTCCATAAACCACCAGTAAATCCTAAAGGCCAGGCGACAACCGCACTCAGATTCCGTGTTGCGAAAGTATGGATGATATTGCCTCCATAATGAGCAACTCCAGATAGTATTCCCAGTTTATGGATCTTAAAGCCAACCTCAAAAAAAACACCCCACTGTTTCTTGATCGTCAATATAGTCCCGCAAATAAGTAAACTGCCAACAAATGCACCCGTACATAATACAGCCATAAATGGCATAACGGCCATGCCATTTGGTTGTGTGATTGACTTCAATCCGTAAGAAATTGCAAACGAATATGCTGGTATAAAGGCAGATCCCCCTATGATAAGAAAAATAGAACGCATAAGCACCTTTGGATCATTTGATAGACCGGTATCCAGATGAGCTTCAAGTTGGGCTTTATTTCTAATCCGCCCCGCGGTCATCGTTAAGAGTATGGCTGTGAGTAAAAAGAGCGCTGCCAGAATAATTCGAGTGACAGTTAATCTTTCTGGAATACCACCAACTATACCTGTTACTAAAAAACCAGAGATAACATTAATCGAAGATTGAATTGGAGATGTTATCGATAATCCAATCACTTGTACTACTCGCAAGGAGATTTGAATACCTGAGACATATAAGATACCGCAAATAAAAGTGACATAAACTCGAGATGGATCAACTGCCCATACAGCCTGCATGTTTTGAATTAAGGCAGACCCATCAAGGATGAAGCCAACCCCCCACACGATCACCATAGAAGTAACGAATAACGTAATATAGAAAGCTTCTAAAGGGTAACCATTTAAATACTTTAGCGCGATAAACCATGACCCCCACCATGATGCTGCCAGCAAACCTAAAAATATCGCCACCCCAGTCGGAATTGTGGGATCAAAATTCATTATTTTTTATTTTACTCATAATAGGTTTGAGTATACTCCACCAAATCCAGAAAACCTGGAATAACTTGGCCGGTAAGAAACCAATAACCTTGTACATGAAGGATGCTTCTTAGTGCGGGGATAATCAAAAGAATTGGACCTAACAAGACTAACCCTAATAAATTCAATAATGTGCTGACAATCGCGAACAACAGCGAATCAAATGGTTTTCGAAGGGCAAGCTCAACAGCTTCTTTTATCACTTGAATTAAGCTGATGTCAGGTTTTTCAACTAATATTGGATAAAGATAACCTATTGATAACCACCAGAGCATCAGCACGTACATGTTGATAATTGAAACGCTCCGCAGCAACCAGGTATCTTTGGTGATCCAAAACCACCCAGAGACGAGAATGACAACCACGACAAACCATTTTATGAGGGCTAAACCGAGGGATCTCCAAAAATTTGTCGAGAATCCGGTTTTCATTTCGCGGCGAGCACTCGTATGAATCAAAGCTGGGTCTCGTAGACCAGCAGCTACTGTCCGGTAAAGGGCAGCATTTGCACCTGGAGCAGTAACAATAGGAATAGACAACAGAACCATCCAAATATTTGGTATGATCCAGAACTGGATTTGTTGAAGAAACAGCTTGAAGGATAAGACAACAACATCCCAAGAAGAGATATCCTCACTTCTTATCTTAGTGCCACTCCCTTGATCAGGTGTGAATAGTTTATTGAGCATACTCGTTATAAATGTTTATGGTGAGGTAACAATGCTTCTATCAGTTTTTGGTTTATTACGAAGACTTCTACGCACCTGAACCAAAATTAGCCCAATTAGCAGCAGCACGATCCCAATGATTTGATTTTTTGATAAGGTTTCACCCAATATAATGACTGCCAAAATAGATGTCCAAATAACCGTTGAAGCACCCAAAACACTTGCTTCGTAAGAACGGAGGGTTCGGAGAATCAGATTCCAGCCAGTAAGGCCAATTGCCCGCATAACGATGCCTGAATATATAATTACCGCCCAATCTACCCAAGTGGGTACATAAGGGGGCCAACCATCAACTACCAGGTAAATCACCACAGCCACAGAACCACCGATCAATATTGCCAATGTAGAAATGATATTATTGCTGATTTTGTTCTCAGTTTCAATTGCCAATTTTCTGGCAATGTTGTTTGTGTATGCAATTCCAGTTATTGAGATCAGAATCATTACCACACCAATTAGCTCCCCCCTTGAGGCGGTTCAGGGAAGAACACTCGCAAACCGACAAAAGCAAGAACTGCTCCAAAGATCTGATAAAATCCGGGCATTTCTTTCAAGATAATTGCGCTCATTCCCATTGTAATAAACCCAATAAAGTTTGTGAGGAATGTATTCGTAGTCGCAGGTAAATATTTAAGCGAAAAAAATCCAAGGGTTCCAACTACAAAATTAAAAAAAGCGATCTGAATAATATAAGACCATACTTTTTTAGTCATAAGTTCATGAGGAATGCGCTCTTTTTTGATCACAAATGTGTAAAGTGTCATTGTGGCCATCCCTATTAGCATACTCAAATAAAGAAAGGCTGCGGGTGAGACTACACTAAATACCATCTTGGTTAATACAGTGCCTAATGACATGGAGATTAGAATCAAAACAGTAACAAGAATGGCTACCTTTCTACTTTGAATTATAATTATTTTCCTCTAACGATTCTTGATTAGTATCTGAGTTAGGAACGCAAATAAATTTCCGTATATTAGGAATCAAATCGCTAAATTTCCCTCTACGGACCTGGACTAGTATCAACCCGAGCATGAGAAAACCCATCCCTATCCATTGATTGGTTTCCAAGCTTTCATTGAGAATCCAGATTGCCATCAATGATGTCCAAATAATGGTTGTCGCGCCTAAAATGCTGGCTTCGTATGAACGCAATGATCTGAGAATGTGATTCCAAACCGTTAATCCAATACTGATATTCACAATGCCTGCGTATAGAATGATCCCCCAACTTTTTAGATCTGGAACAGGTGGTGGAAAATCAAAAATCAAGCCAATAACAACTGCAATGCTCCCGCCAATCAATAAAGCCGTTGTTGAAATAATATTATTGCTCAAATTATTTTCGGTGATGATGGAAAGTTTTCGAGCGATATTATTGGTATATGCGACAGCTGTGATACCAACTAGAATAAACAAAATCCCGATGATCTCAGCCGATTGCAGGGGGTCATCAAAATAAATTGTCAATCCTAATATCGCAATCGAAGCCCCAATCACCTGAAAAATTGAAGGATATTCCCTCAAAATAAAAATACTCATAACCAATGTAACGATGCCGATAAAGTTACCAACATATGTACTGGTCACAACCGGTAAACGTTCAATCGCTATTGGCCGAGTCATTCGGGATATTGCAAAATTGCAGATGCCAATGGCAATGATATACAACCAAACCTGTTTGCCAAGCATCTTAGGAATCTTTTCTTTTCTAATCACAAAAGTGTAGATTGTCATGACAAACATCCCGATAGCAATGGTCGTCCAGGCAAATGTCAGCGGAGGAATAGATGCCAAAACAATCTTCGTTAAAATTGTCCCAAAAGACATTAGTATCAATATACTCAATGTCTGTATGATCGCGACCATACGGCTATTCATATTTTGCTATACATCCTGTGGGTTTACTTTATTTGTGTTCACCTTGCTTCTGCGAACAAGGACAGCTATGAATCCAATCAAAAGTGGTAGGCTGCTTAGCGCATAAATCCAGGATGAGTTACTGGTTTGGAGCATCCGGATTTCTCTCTCACTGCTCTGTATGATTTCCCCAGCAGCATCCTTCAACTGAAGCTGTATTGTTGGATCATCAACCTCAATTTGAAACCCACTAAATGTAATATCTCGGTCACTAGTAGCATCATGCTCCAAAATTTCATACCCTAATGCACCCCCAGTAAGCTGCCTTACATAAAAATTCACCATTTCAAGCTCATCGGACTGATTAGGTGTAGTAAGCTGAAGATGCACATCACGAACTTGGTCAAATGGCACCCAGACATTTCGATCACGGCGAGCTTGTTTATCTTGCGGGTTATTCAAGCGCGTATACAGGAGCTCGTTGTATTCAATCTGATGAAAAGGCTCGAAGTAAATATTCTTTTTTGGCAAACTGTAGATAATTTCTCTTACATCTTTTGATTGCTCTGGCGCTGACCAACGTTCCTCGGCAATCACGTTATAGCCAATCCCTTCACGAATGGAGCTGAATACAACAAGCTCTTTTAGACTATCTGGCTGAATACTGCCATCTGGAAGGCGCAGGCGTATCGAATAGGCGCCCACAGGTAAATTGACTGGAAATCCAACCAATAAATTCGTGGAAAACAATGTTAAATCTTCTTGAGGTTCTGGTGGGTCAGGTATTTGATCTTCAGTTATATTTCCTGCTTGAAGTTCAGCCAAAGCGGCCTGAAATGCTTCTCGATAAGCATCCATTTCCTGAAAATAGGAAAAGAGATCCTCGCGATACTGCCTTTGAAGATCCTCGAAATTTTGTCGGGCAATGACAGCGTCTTTCCCTAAGAAAAGTTGCTGCGTTCCAAATCTATCTAAAGCATCATATTGAATGACATATTCGGTAATTTCGATCGATTTGATCAATGAATTATTTTCTAATATTTCCAGTTTTCCGTCAACGATAATATTGGTTTCATCCCAATCCGGCTTGTATTCATTGGTAAGGGGCCAATAATACACTTGCGTCAAACGACTGGCCACCATGCTGTTATGATTTGCTAACAAATAAAAAGTATCCACGGAAGGTGGCACGAAGGTGCTATTATAGATTGCGCCATTGAAATGATTGGTCCCATAAACGAAATTCAACTCATCTTGCGCGTTGACAGATTTACCAGAAAGCAACACAAATCCCAGTAATAAAATTAACCCAAATATAATTTTTACTGAAAAATGTTTTTTCATTATCATCCCCTTACCCCTTTTTTCTTCAGTAAGTAGATACTGCCTGCCAGTATGAGAATCATCTCCACAAACATCAGTACACTGATGCGGATAAAACTTGAAATCGAGTTGTTCAAAATCGCATCAAAAATATTATTTAACTGAGAGTATGGAGAAACCCAGGCGATGATTTGACTAAGCCATGACAATATATTCCGAAGGAACACAAAAGGATCTGTCAGTGTATTGCTCTGAATTTCTACTAAGGTCGAGACGATCAGATCAGCAGCCTGAATACCACCAATTAGTACAATAATCAGAATGAAGTAGATAAGCGCATTACGTCTCTTACCGCCCCAGACAGCCAGTAGAAGCCCAAACGCGACTAACTGACCGCACATCAGGATCGAAGCCAAAAGCATGATCAAGACATCCACTCTGAAATCTAGATTGAGAAGCCAAATACTCAGATTTATCCAGACCAATACCACCACGAGAGCGAGCAGAAACACCTTAATTTGGGCAAAGAAGTTCCCTAGTATATAAGAATATTCATCAACCGGTCCATAGAAAAGCATCTCTATGGTATTGTTGTTATATTCGCGTGATAAATTTAATAAAATCATTAAAGCTAGGTACAGAGACAGTAATATCACACTTATCAGAATTGGGTTTGTTAACGGTTGCTTCTCTACTGAGATTAAAATTTGTCTCTGTATATTTTAGAAAATTCACAAGTAAAATCGAAGAAAAAGCCAGGGAAATCGCTAAAGTAATAAAAATACCCCATCCCCAAAAGCGCGCCTGACTCTACGCGATCCACTATTACGCTGATCGAATGCAAACGGTATCTGCTTTTATTATTAATCATTTTCCGGGGCCTGTGAAGCGAGGTCTATTGGAAGAGCTTTCAAGCTTTGTTCTGAGATTGTCACATAAACTTCTTCTAAACTGGTTTCACTGTGCTTCATCTCTAACGGAATCAATTGATTGTCAAGGATAAATCTCCCAATCTTTTCACGGTAATCTTGATCATCTTTCGTCAACAGGCAAACTTGGTCACCATCTCGCTTAACCTGGTACACATAAGATAACCGGGAAAAATTTTCGATATCATGATCGGTAAGATTGGCGAATTTCAGGTTAAATCTTATTCCCCTCTCCTACTTGGCGTCGAATATTTTCCATCGAATCCTCCAAGATCAATTTTCCGCGCGAGATAATCCCAACTCGATCCGCAGTTCGCTCGACTTCAGAAAGGATATGCGAAGAGATTATCAAAGTTGTCCCGTGTTCTTTTTCATCCGTTAACAAACTGCGCACTTGAATAATCCCAAAAGGGTCTAACCCAGAAACTGGCTCATCAAGAATGAGCAATTCTGGGGAGTGCACCAAAGCCCGGATAAAACCCAGTTTTTTCTTCATACCGGTCGAGTAGGAGCTTATCAACATATCTTTCCAACGGATCAAATCCACATATTCGAATAATTCGTTCGCCCTTTTTTTTGAGTTTGAAACTTGGTAGAGGTTGGCGAAAAACATCACGTATTCCCAGGCTGTCATGTTTTCGTAAAATGTTTGGTATTCTGCGACTACCCCGATTTTCCTTTTGATTTGGAAAGAATCACTTTGGATGGGTTCATCCTTGATGACCACAGTCCCAGATGTGGGCTGAATGATTCCTAAGAGCATGAGGAGCGTGGTCGTTTTCCCAGCGCCATTTGGTCCTAAGAAACCATAGCTTTCCCCATCATTAATCTTCAGATTAAGTTTATCGACAGCTGTGAAAGCGCCAAACTTTTTCGTTAGATTTTCAGTAATTATCATTTATGTGGGTAAATCCTATTTTTAATAATCTCGGAATAATTTTCCGCAATTCGGTTCCAATAAAGGTAGACAAAATTATTTGTTACCCAATCATTAAAATTGCGAGCTACTTCTGCAATTAACTCAATTTCAGGTCATCACATTAAAGATTTGTTATACGATCGAGTAATTCATCCATGATGGCTTCTGCATCTTTACGCAGATCTTCGGTGACGGGAGGGACACCCACTGTTTTTGCCAAAAAAGATGCGGAAACAGTACCAGCAGCTCCAGCAATTCGAGCATCTTTGTGTTTCTCCCATGAAACCATCAAACCACCCCCATAACTATTTCCACATCCTGTGGGATCAACTGTTTCAACTTTTGCAATTGGAATATGCCAGATTTGATCATGTTTTGAATCCCAAACATAAGACCCGTTTGCACCGTGACGAACTGCTACCAGCGAAGGGCCTAGAGTAGACCAGAATTTTACAACTTCGAGCGGGGATTCTGAGCCCGCAATGCCACTAGCTGAGGGCCAGTCGGGGGTGACAATATCCACTTCCGGAAAGTATTCGAGCATTTTATCTTTGTTGGACCAATTATGCCAATCAATGATCGGCTCTAATGAGTAGATTACGTTTTTTTCCTTCTTCAAACGTAACGCGTGATTTGCCATCGATTCTTGGGTAAATTCTGTGATCAAATGCATCGCCTTCGGAGATCGATAACTTTCAGGAATGGGCACGTCTCGTGACAACATCTCCCCCATTTTCCGCATAAAAGCTTGCTTGCGAGTTTCAAAATCGGTAGACCCCACCATATACTCGTTTTCATCATAAGCCATCAACCCATGCGGGGTGGATAAATCCTCGAATTGCACCCACCCCTCCAGGTTAATGCCGATTTCTTCCAGCACCGATTTGGGTTCAGGATCAATATCGCTACCGGAGCGTGTCAAGAGGCCAACCGATGAATCCCAAACTCGAGCACCAAAAGCACCCTGAGGTCCTCCCCCTCCCAATTGATTTCGGACAATTTCCCCATTTTTCAATCGAATATCATCAATGATTATTTTTCCATAAATAATGTAGTCAACCATCAATTTTCATCCTTAAAATTCAAGACCTTTGAGCATTGACTGAAACAGATTTCAATCTTATCCTTCTAAAATCTTCACAAAAACGTGTCGGTCTCTAGGACCGTCAAATTCCGCAAAAACAATGCCCTGAGAATGTCCAAGCACCAGCTCGCCTTCGGAGATAATCAAGGAACATGTACTTCCCATCATGACGGATTTTACGTGACCGGCTGCGTCAGTAGGAGTATCAAACTGATGAAAGAAATCAAACCGGGTTGGGATCAACCGATTCCATTCATGCAAAATGTCTTTGGGGGTATTTGGATCCATATAGGAGTTGATAAACAGTGCGGCTGTTGTATGCGGGTTATACACCACACAGATTCCTTCTTTCACACCTGTCTCAGCCACAAATGCTTTAGTTTCTTCTAACAAGTTGACCCATTCTTGGACATTAGAAGTTTTCAAAGTAATTTTATTAAGGTGCGCCATTAGTGAATTTGCCTCATCATTTCTTCTCGCATTTTCATCACAAAGTCATTATCCGTCATGAACATGGATCTACCAACCTCTTTTGTCAGATAATGAGCAAAAGTTGTGCCAGCGACATAATAAAGCAGGGGTGAAAATGGTTCACGCACTTGACCCTTTACAGGGAAAACGATATCCGCATGTTTGGAAACTTCTGTATCCCCTTCTTCTACAACCACCATCAAGTAATGTCCAAGCTGTTTAACGGCTTCGGCAAGCATGGCCGCCCGCCAATACCCTTTTCCAGGAGGAGCGACCATAAATACGGGAAAATCAAGCGGGTAAGAAAAACGTTCAACATGTGCCCATTCTTCTAAGTCTGCAGGCACAGAGAAGACACCGGCTGCTTCAACAACTTTAGCTCCTGAAAAACTGGCTGATCCAAAGCTGGGTCCTGAACCAGCAAACGAAATAAATGGATGATCTTTGACCACTTTTGCTGCTTTCTCAGCTGGTTCGTGGCTGGCTTCATAAGTAGTCTCCACGATTTCCGCCATATCCACAATCTCTTGACGAAGAATATTCGCATCATCTTGGGTAAATTTTCGTTTAACCTCGCCAACCCGGATCGCCAAACTCATCAAACCCATCAGTGATGCAACATATGAGCGAATCCCTGGGGAGCGCCCTAATGCAGGTATTTCCGCCGAAAAGACTTTATCAGCTGCCGCCGCGACCTTCGATTTGGTGTTCCCGACTAGAGCAGCGGTTATTATTTTGTCGCTTTTCTCCTTTACTCTCTCAAGTCCCTGTACAACACGTGTCGTACCTCCAGATGCTGAAATACCAACAGCCAGCGTATCTCGCGGGAAATTAACGGGGATATAATCCGCACCATAATCGAGGAAACGCATTGCTGAAAGTGGACGGTACATTATTTGGGCGAACTCATTAAACGCCATCTCTGACGAAAGCGAGGAGTGGTACGAATCCCCATCGCCAAAGGCATATATCCTGTGAAGAGATTCGACTTCCAAAGCCGTTAGGCCTTTTCTTACACTACGATCAATTTCTCTAAAACTCTCGCGGTGCAAATCACCTAAGGTTTCCATTTGATCGAAAATTAGTTCGGGCTGCATGTTTCTTTCCATAATCTTGCCTCCTAGGATTTAGTTTTAATATCTACTCGATTGATCGAACCAAATCGACATATTCTTTGACAATATTCTCGTCAATTGACCGGCCCCATTGACCCTTTTCAAACACAGAACCTACAAAAGCACCATCGGCTTCCTTCAAACGTCGGGTGACATTTTCTAAATCGGTCTTGCCACCAAGAATCACCGGAATATCCGGAAATGCTGTTTTAATATCATGCACCATTCGGTTATTGGTTTCTTCATCGGCATCCATGATTTCCACGGCATCAGCTCCTGCACTCACCGCCATGCGGGCCTTCATCGGCAAGGGCATGTTATCGCTGCCTAGTCCCTTAAAATGATATCCGTGGATTTCAGCCACCATGGCAATATCTTGGGCTCCAATCTGGCGGCGATACATCCCAACTTTATGTGGATCGGCATTAATTAAGCCAAAAGGGGAAACTGTTGTGCCGGTTAAAGCAGTGCAGCGAGTGAACTGAGCACCCGTTACTTTGGCAACAGCCAGGGAAGGCGTAATACAATTCCACATAATTTGAGCGCCGACAAGAAAGTCCGGACTTGTAGCCTTCCTCACTTCATGGGTGATGACGGCCATCGCAGAAACACGTGCGTAATCGGCATCATCACCAGAAGGATAGATTCGATCAACCGTTTGCACCAAACAACCATCCGCTCCTCCCCGGTACAATGCCTGGGAATCTTTCATTGCTTTTTCCAGAGCAACCTCGAGATTTCCTTCTTCGAACAAAGGTGTACCTGGTAGCGGGACAAGGTGGATCAAACCTAAGACAAGTTTTTTCTTCCCCCAATTTTTAAAGACACTCATTTTTTGCTCCTTAAAGTGAATAACCGAAAGGGTCTTCGTAATTTATAGCAATCTTTTCTCTGATTTTTCTTTCGGTTATTTAGTAGAAATTAAGATCGAAGTCTAAAGGATAATTCTTTTCCGGGGCATTGCTCCAACTCTGTAATGTTTGCCCACCATCGATCAAAAGCATGGACCCAGTGATATGACGAGCATCATCTGAAGCTAAAAATGCGACGGCAGCAGCTACATCCTCAGCTTCACCCACCCGCCTGAGAGGAATGCGCTGGGCAAATTTATGGTATACAGCACTCCGTTCTTCGGGATCTCCGCCAAGCGATGTTCGGATGATCCCAGGGCAAATGCTGTTCACGCGCACACCATAACGTGCCAATTGCAAAGCAAGGCTTTTCGTCATCCCAGTTATTCCTTCCTTGCTCGCCATATAGGCTGCACCCTTTAACCCGGTATCCCATCCCGCCATGGAAGAACCCATGGTGACAATTGAATTGCCAGGTTGTTTGATCAAGCTTGGAATTGCATACTTGCATGTGTAGAAAATGCCTGACAGATTGGTTTGAATAATATCTTCCCACTGCTGAGAGGACATATCTCCAACCAGAGCACCACCACCAATACCCGCATTTGCAAAGACAACATTCAATTCTCCAAATACATCAATTACTTTGGCAATCATATTTTGGTTGGATATTGGGTCTCTCACATCCGCCTGGACAGCGATGGCCTCGCCATCAGCGTTCTTTATATGCTCAGCAACCTTTTGAGCTCCTGCCTGGGAGATATCTGCTATCGCAATCCGGCCACCTTCCGCTGCAAATCGAAGCGTGGCTGCCTTACCGATTCCGCTAGCCCCACCTGTTACGAGAACGGTTCTCCCAGCAAAACGCATACTGTTGTGCGTTTTTCCCATAATTCAGTTATCCTTTGATGCCGGACATAGCGACACTTTCATAGAAGTAGCGTTGTAGGAATAGGAACAAGATGATCACAGGGGCTGATGCTAACGCCATCGCTGCAAATACAACGCCCCAATTGGGTCCACTTTCAGTAAACTGGGAAGCCACGGCTACCTGAACAGGATAGAGTTTGCTATCACTGATCGCGATCAAAGGCCAATAGAATTCGTTCCAAATAAATTGAAATTCCATCAAAGAGACCGTAATCAGGCCTGGTAGTATGTTTGGGATAACTACTTTCCAAAGAACTTGCCACAGGTTTGCTCCATCGATAATGGCAGCTTCATCAAACTCTTTAGGAAGATCTGCCATAAACTGAGTTAACAAGAAAACGATAAAAGGACTCGCATACCAAGGGACGATTAAGGCCCAAAATGTGTTAATCAAACCCATTTCATTGGCCACAATATATAAAGGCACCAATACCACCTGTTGCGGGATCATCATAGTTGCGACCACGAAAATTAAAATATATTTTTTCCCGGGAAAATCCAAACGGCCGAAGAAATAGGCGGCACTGGTATTAAATATCAAGGACAAACCAACTACACAAATAGCTGAAACTAACGAAATTAATAAATTTCGACTGATATCGAAACTCATTCCTTTCGCGACAGCCCCTATACCCAAGGACATTGAATAATTGTCAATCGTAATGCCCTCATATGGAATAAATGTTTTCCAAGAGATGGGGTAGGCATTTTCCCAAATCTGTTTTGAATTTCTGACACTATTGCCAATTACATAAAAGAAAGGTGTAAGGAACACAATAATAATGACTGCATAAATTAGGATCACAGAAAAAACTGACATGCTTTTTTTTGCCATGGTTTGCCTTTTGTCCTTTTCTATCTGATCAATTTATTCCAATCCAATAATTACAACATTTAACAACTTAGCCAGCTAGTGCAGTTGGGCATAAATATGTGGCTGTTTACACGGCTGATCGCCCAAACTGCGGCAGTTATCTAAACTGCTTAGGTATTGCACCTGCGCACCAAAACCAGGAGAAATTCCATGGTGCAATACTAGTAATCCCGCCGAAGCAGTCGCATTTGAATGACACTAATAACTAGCAATATAATCAAAAGTGCAATCGAAAGTGCCGACGCGTACCCCATTTCTCCAAATCGGAAGGCCTTGGAATATATATAATAAACAATCACATTCGTTGCTCTTCTAGGCCCACCGTTCGTAAGGGCATATACGGGTATGAAAACCTGAAAAGCACCTAGCGAGGCCCAAACTGTTACAAACATGATTTGACGGCGGATCATTGGAAGCGTAACGTGGACAAAGCGATTCCAAGCGTTAGCACCGTCAACAGTAGCAGCATCATGCAATTCCGCTGGTACGCCTTTTAACCCAGCTACTATCACGATCATACTGTACCCAACATTCTTCCATATGGAGATAACGGCAATTGTTGGGAGTGCATTTTGTTTATCTAATAAGAAAGAAACTCTTCCAAGTCCAAGTGTTGCTAAGATACTATTTACTAGTCCAACATCTTTATTCAACAACATGCCCCAAAGGATGGAAACCACCACAAACGAGGTTACCACCGGAATGAAAATGACAGCTCGAATCGCACCCATTCCCGGTTTCCTCTGGTTAGAGAAAACGGCTAAACCCAAAGCTAATGCTACCACTGAGGGCACATACATCATAAAAAACTTAAATGTTACCCAAAGGCTTTGCCAAAAAAACTCGTCGTTGATCATTCGGGAATAGTTATCCCACCCAATATTTTCTTTGAATCCCCCTAATAAACTATAATCCCAAAAACTGGCTCGAGCTGACCACAACATTGGATAATATCTAAAAACAGTAAAATTGATAAGCGCAGGGAGGACAAACAGAAAAGCAATAAAGGATTGCCGAATTTTCTGTTTTTGCCACCACCGTAAGTTTTGAGATTGCGAAGGTCGAGAAATTGTTGACATAACCAACTCTTTCCACATAAATTAATGCGGCTCCATAGGTGTGGATTTGTGCCTATGGAGCCGCACATTGGTTTATTTATTTATTTATCTTGCCAGCCGTCATATTTTGCAGCTGCTTCTTCCATTAATTCAGCATACTCCGTTGCCAAGCCTTGGATATCTTCCTCGCCAGCCATCAAGCTGGTCCAGAACTCTGTGAACAAAGCATTGTATTCAGTGTAAGCTGGGGTTTCGATGCGCGGTGCGCCGTATTGTAAGAAGAACTCTGCCATCAAACTGCGTGGGTTTTCTGGATCAGAAAACTCATCAATGCTGTTATACAGGTTGATATTAGCAGGGAGCTGATTTTTGTATTTCCAAATGAATTGTGCACCCTCATCACTGGCTGCAAATTTAACAAATGCAAGGGCCTCTTCGAAGTGTGCGGTGTTAGCAGCAATTCCATAGTGCCACGAACCTGTCTGGCAAAGCGGGGTTTCGAAATATGGAGGCTCGATACCACCCAGATTGAAATCGGGGAATTGTGACTTTTGGGTACCGATGGTCATATCCTGACTGATACTTGTGGCCGCTAAGCCTGAGAGCATCATGTGGGTCACCCGTTCAGCCGACATAACTTTATATTCATAGACTAAGTCTTGATAAAACTTGTAGGCTTCAATTGCTTCTGGGGTATCGAAGTAACCGACAAATGAGATACCGTCTTCACCAATACCCTCGTAGGTGGGAGACCCGGGAGCACCATTGGAGCGAGATGGAATATGGTAGTAGTAATCCCACGGACCACTTGTTTCCAGGCCAAATACTTCTGGGGTACCATCACCATCTTCATCTACAGTAAGTTTCTGCCAATTGGGCAAACCCGTACCATTATCACCATACGTCCAGCCAGCAGAATCGGAATAATCAATTCCCGCAGCATCAAACATATCTTTGTTGAACCACATCAATTGACAAGATTGAACTTCCGGTGGGCCATAGAATTTGCCATTCATTGAACCTTCTACAACCGACTGAGGCGCCCACTGCTGCATTTCTGCTTCTGTGAAGTGATCTGTCAAATCATAAAGCACGCCGTTATAGGCGAAGTGCTTCACATCTGGGCCATCAGCCTGGATCAGGTCGATTTTTGAATCAGTTGCTACGGCTTTTTCAATGGCCGGGAAGAGTTCTGCGAAAGGCTTGGCATCATATTCTATGGACACATACGACCATTTGCCGTCTTCACTCTTTTGGAAAGCCTCAACCATCTCAGCAAATGCCTGGGCCTCCAAATCATCTGCGATCTTTAGGAATCGTAGGACTACGGGTTCCTTTTCCATTGTTTCGCCCGAATCAGTGGTTTCACCCGAATCGGTGGTCTCGCCTGTATCCGTCGTTTCACCCATATCTGCTTCGCCATCTGAACCACATGCAGCTAGCACAAAAGTCAAAATCATGAACAGGGTGAAGAAAAATATTATATTTTTTTTGGTCATCATCTTCTAACTCCTAAGAAATGTGAACTTGAACTTCTGTTTCCAAGAATTGTTGTGTAAATATCTATATTTGCCACCTCCTTTACTAACTTGATTTTAGAAAAATGAGATAAAGTCTTGATCAATACCTTATTTGAAACAACAAATCATTCGTCAAATTACCAGTTCAATCTCTTGTTTAAATTCTTCCTCTATCGTTCGATAAAATGTTGTTTCAAAATAGAATTTATCACCCAGGAAGAGAGAATAATTGACTTCAATCGGGATATTCCCTTCTAGAAAGCTAACCGCCCGGTACCAAATTAGCGGCGCGCCTACTTGGGTATCTAGTATTTTAGCAACTTCTGGGCTGGCAATCGTGGAAGAGATAAGTGCTTTTGTGTCCACGACATGTCGATTCGTTATTTCTTCAAAAAGACTGAAAAACGAGGCGTTCTCCAGGTTGTAAGTAAGTAATTTGTCACCGATTTCTTCGCGGACAAAACTATTCATAATCACAACGGGGTCACCATCCAAAAATCTAAGTCGACGAAAATGCCAAAATTTCTGTTTAAAATCTTCGGGCAATCCATACAACTTAATTAGATTGGGATTACCAGAGATTAACTTATGAGAAAGAATTGTGCCGCCACCATGGTAGCCTAAATCTTCCATCATCCGTTTATGGCCTCTTACCTGCATTGAACTTCGTCCGGGTTTATGATCAGATATGATTGTCCCCTTACCTTGAACTCGGATAATGAGGCCAATTCTCGTCAGTTCATCTAAGGCTTTTCGAGCGGTTATACGACTGATCTCATATTCTCTGCACAGATCTTTCTCTGTAGGTAATAAGGTGCCAACCGGGTAATCTCCAAGCAAAATTTTATCTTGAAGAATCAGTCTGAGTTGTTCATATAATGGTGTTGGTTTACTTCGATCAAGATCCATTTCTAATCCTTCTCTTTGTTAGGTTAAAAATGTTATGACAAATTTGTTATAACATTTTAAGGGGTTTATGTCAAACATTTTTATCTTTTCTTTATGTTCGGCCTCAATTCTCTGTTCAAATGTATTTAGCGTCATTCTTTTTTTGCCTCCTATGAAAAATTTTTGGGATATGGGTACAAGTTTTTGCTAAAAAATGAGGAATCCGAAATTTAACGATTGGGAAAGCGCGAAGCTCTGATCATGGCATCAATGTTCTCTGCGGGTGTTCCTGGAAAAAGGGCACCACTTACTGAGATAATCAATCCACCGCCTTCGCCCCCGTCAGTGAAGCATGTTTTAGTTGCAAGCTCAACTTTTTCAGGGGTACCTTTTACAGCGACTTCACTTTGATGAATATTTCCCATTAGCGTAACTTTATTTCCCATTGTTTTTTTTGCCAAAGCCATAGGAATTTCGTGGCTGAAATTAAAAACCTCGAAATTTTGGTCTGCCAGTGAGAGCAGTAAATGTTCACACGGGGTATCATTATGAAAAACACGCACAAGTCCCTCGAAGGGGATGAAAATTTCATCCAGGAGCAGTGTAATTTGCTTTTGAAACTGCGCTAAAGATACCATGCCAACCACGTCATCCAAAATCATAATCCCCAATGGTTCACGGATTTGCTCAACTTGGGCCCTCAGCCAACTTACAACAAACGCTGATAATCGTTCTAAAAAAATTAGCAATCCTCGATCATTTTGTTGGAGAAGATCAAGAAACCTGTTTAGCCCAAGTAACTTTGCGGCAATCGCCAACGGGCCTCTTGAAGCAACCATGTGTACACCGAGGCCGTTTGCATTCAACCGGGCATCTAATTTTAAGTACCTTCGAAGGGTCATAGCGAGGAGTTCCATCTGAATAGGGATCCGGCATGCATGCCGAAGCCAAATCATCCGTGCTGACCGAAATTGGAATAATGGTGGGAGGCCTATCTGCATGGTAGCGAACTTTCGCGCCAAAGGCACTCGTTTCAGCGGCCGTACCATACTCCACCCAAAATCCTGGCAGCCAGATTGCATCCGGGAAACGCTCAAGTAAAAAATAATGAGCTTTATAAAACACATCAGGAAAAGTATAAAAATCCAGCGTATTGATGCCAACTAACCCTGGAAGCCAGGGTCCAGCAGCGATAAAAGCAACAGGAATACGCTCTGTCTTCTCAAAGCGCGCAGCTTTGGTAAATTCATTCCATTGAAAATCCATAATTTGCTCCATATCCATTACAATTTGAAAAAAAAATCAAAACATCGCATTAGGTGTAATGCAGTGCGTGATTAAAAATTTTGACAGCCACTTTTTATGCACGATACTTACCAAAATTTCATAGGATGATTGACCATGAATAATAAACCTTTGTTGAATGATATCCGTATCCTTGACCTTTCCCGCGTTCTAGCTGGACCTTACTGCACCATGGTCTTAGGTGATCTGGGAGCAGAAGTAATTAAAGTTGAATCTCCAAACCAAGGCGATGACACCAGGCATTGGGGGCCGCCGTTTACCCAAGACGGCGATTTAGCTTATTACTTGAGCGTTAACCGGAACAAAAAAAGTATTACACTGAATCTAAAAACAATACAAGCCAAAAAGATATTAAGGAAATTGATCAGCCAAAGCGACGTGGTTATCGAAAATTTCAAAGCGGGGACTATGGAAAAGTGGGGTTTTGATTATGAAAATCTCCAAAAGATTAGACCAGGACTGATTTACTGTACGATAACTGGCTTTGGATACTCTGGACCATACAAAGATCTCCCTGGCTACGATTTTATTATTCAGGCCCTGGGTGGTCTGATGAGCATTACTGGGCCTTCGGACGGGCCACCTTCAAAGGTAGGCGTCGCCGTTATTGATATCTTTGCGGGTTTGTTTGCCGGTAATGCAATCTTAGCAGCCTTGATATCGAGAGCATCTGAGGGGAAGGGACATCGAATCGATATCTCACTATTGGATTGCGGGGTGGCGATTCTGGCTAACCAGGCCAGCAACTATCTGGTGAGCGGCATTCCCCCGGCACGTCAGGGGAATGCTCATCCGAACATCGTGCCTTACGAGATTTTTCAGGCAAAAGATGGATATTTTGCAATGGGCATTGGAAATGATAGGCAGTGGCAGATTTTCTGCAAAATATTCGAACACCCAGAATGGTCTACAGATCATCGATTTAGGACCAACAAAGATCGTGTTGAAAATCGGGTCATTTTAGTTCAATTGCTGAATAAAAAATTTTCGACAAGCAATATTGAAGAATGGTTAAACGCATTGAGTTTTGCAGGAATTCCCGCTGCACCAATCAATCGCCTCGATCAAGTATTTGCCAATCCACAAGTGATAGAACGAGAAATGAAAATCACGCTTACGGATGAACGGGGAAACACCATCCCCCAAGTTGGCTCTCCACTAAAAATACCGACAGCCCCTCCCCAATATCGATTTCCGCCGCCAAGACTTGGTGCCTCAACGGAGGAATTACTGCATCAACTGGCAGGTCTCAGCCCATCAGAAATTCAACAATTACGAGAGCAGAAAATAATTTAGATTAGAAATTCATTTGGGCAATGATATAAGCGCCAATAATATACAGAATTACCGAACCTCCTAGATAATAATATGTCTGCTTTGGTGAACCTTTGAACTCTCCGAAAATAATCCCCCACAGCTGGGTGATGAGACCAGAAGAGAGCCCAAGTGGAAATGCTATCACGGTGCTGAGAGAGGCACTCGCGAAGGTGTGGATAATATTGCCACCGTAATGGAATAAACCCGAAATGATGCCAAATTTATGAATGGAAAACGGGGCCGAAAGTACGACACCCCATTGTTTTCTGAATGTTAATATGCCACCACTGGTGATCATCGAGCCGATAAAAGCCCCGGTTGAAAGTAAGGCCATATAAGGCAGGACGGCTAAACCATTCGGCTGGGTAATAGATTTCAAGCTATACGAAAGGCCAAAAGTATACGCTGGACTGATTATCGTGGTTATCAATATCAGGACGATTGATTTTTTCATGTCTTGCATCGAAAATTGAAGATCGTTTTTCACTTCCGCATTTTCCTGACCGCTCACTCGCAGCCTTGCAGCTTGCATCGATAACAAAACCGCGCCAATCAAGATAATGCAAGCAAAGAAAATCAAACCCAAAGAATAACCATCAGGCACGCCACCCACGAAAGCAGCAACAGTGGTTGTAAAAAGAATGCTTATCGATGTTTTTATTGGCATCGTTAAGGTTAAACCAATCGTTGAGAATATCTGCAACGTCACCCGCATACCCATCACATATAAGCTACCACAAATCAATGCAACAAAAATCCTGCTCGGGTCAACAGCATAAACATCACGCATATTTTGCAAGAGTGCTTCCCCTTCTAACAAAAAACCGACACCCCACACGAACACAATCGACGTCGTAAATAAAGTGATATAGAAACCGTCAATAGGATAGGTTCCTAGGAACTTTAAAGAGATAAACCAAGTCCCCCACATTGAGGCTGCCAAAAACACCATAAAAACGGCCAATCCTGGCCCAAGATCAGGATTAAAATTCATAATTTTCCTAAATTAGTGTCTATCCGGAAATTGTCTGAAGGTGTTATTAGGATGGTGGCACCACACCAATATCGAACAACAATTTTGGATCGTTTTTTTAGTCAACGTAATAAGGATATGCATCGTCTTCGGGAGCATTGCTCCAACTTTGTAAAGTTTGTCCACCGTCAATAAGTAGCGTGGTTCCAGTAATATGGCGTGCTAAATTGGAGGCGAGAAATAGCACCGCCCCAGCCACATCTTCAGGCTGCCCAACCCTTCGCAGTGGGATACGTTTCTTAAATCGAGCGTAGAAATCTACACTACTGTTTTCGTCATCAATTCCGCTTTGTGTATAACTCAGCCTGGTTTGAATTACACCCGGGCAGACTGCATTTACTCGCACGCCATATGTGGCCGCCTCAAGGGCCATGTTCTTTGTGATGCCTTCGATGCCTTCCTTGCTGGCCATATAAGCGCCCGCGCCATAGAGCACATCCCATCCCCCCGTAGAAGACCCCATATTAACGATGGCGCCTTGGGTCTTTATCAAAGCCGGCAAGCCATACTTACAACCCAGAAAAACGCTTCTCAGGTTCATTGCCATGATACGGTCCCATTCTTCAACTGGCAAATCCACGAGAGCTGAATTGCCCCCGCCAATCCCGGCGTTATTAAATAGCACATCCAATTTACCAAAATAATCTTCAGTCGCCTGGATCATGCCACGACTTCCATCAGCTGTTGATACATCCGCTTCTACAGCTAATGCATCTCTCCCCATATTTTTGATCTGCTCACAAACCAGTTCCGTATGCTGTTTATCGATATCGACAATCACAAGACTGGCCCCAGCTTCGGCAAACAATAAGGCGACGCCACGACCAATTCCTTTTGCTCCACCAGTTACCAAAACAACCTTTCCAGAAAAATCAATCACGTCAACACCTCCAAATCAATGACCACTTACTTGGACCCAAGGAATTTCTACCGGTCTCTTTGTAGGTGGGGTATTGCGACTTCGATTCACAAGAACTGTACCATCAATCATCACGCAAGCAACGGCGACCGTATCTCCAATCTTTAATGTATCCAAGGCGTTACCGGCCTCGGAACCTAAAGGCGCATCCACGATAGTCAAATCAGCTTCCCGTCCAGGGGCAATTTCGCCACTATTTAAACCGTAGATTTTTGCGGTATTCCCTGTAGCCATTGCAACCGCTTGTTCAGGAAGAACTCCCCCAATGGAAGATATGGCAGCCAACGTCCGGAGGATACCCAGGGCAACCATCCCCGTACCCGAGGGCATATCTGTACCGACGATGATCCGATCCAGGCTATCCTGCGCAGCAGCAATTGCAGTGATCTTCTTTATCGCGAAAGTATTACCACATTGCACGATTTCAAGTCTAATGTTCGATTCTTTGATGATGCGCTCAACATGCGTTATTGGTGTTGCGGTGGGACCACCATTGAGATGAGCCGCAATATCAGGCTGGACCTTTAGTATTTCGTCAGCCCCGATGACCGTGCTCCCTGGAATGGAGGCTCCACCTGTATGCATCATCGAGGGCAACCCGTATTTATGTGCCCATTTCACCATTTGGGCTGCTAAATCCCAATCATGAACAGCTCCCAGTCCGACCTCTCCGAGATGGGTGACACCCGCATCCGCCATTTCTTGGAAGTCTGCTTCCGTCATATCGGGGGCCAGGATAACACCTCCTCCCATAACTTTCATCCCAGAAGGGCGCGCTTTTTTGAAGCTTTTAGCAGCCAGTATCGCCAGGGATTTCAACCCCAAAGCATCTGATGGACGGCCAGGAATGTGGACTTCTCCTGCCGAGATCATTCGAGTAACCCCTCCATGAAGGCAGCTATCAATAAAATCTAGGGTGCGCTGCCTGGGGGTAAAATCACCGACCGCTACATGAACGTGCGAATCGATTAAACCCGGCCAAACCTGACAACCCCCAGCATTAATCACACGTTCAACAGAATCGATATCAAATTCGGCTGTAGATCCAATCGAAGCGATTTTTCCAGCTTTTATAAGAATCGAATCACCCTCAAGCAAAGGTTGATGAAAATTTCCAGAGACAATTTTCCCAATATTTGTAATTATCAACTCATCCATCACACCATCCTTCTGGCAGTTTTATGCCAACAGGCTCAACAAATTCTCAAAACTCATTACCGTTCCATAATGGGTATCAATATCATAGAGATGTGTTTCCTGGTGCTCAGGGCTGGTCGCTTCGACGCAGTCATGGGGCACAATGACATCGTAACCCAGGAAGAAGGCATCGTTCACAGTAGAACGTACGCATATATTCGTGACTACACCGGTCACTATCACTTGCTTGATGTCTCTTTCCCGCAAAAACAAATCCAGGCTCGTTTGAAAAAAGCCACTATACCGCCGTTTGTGGATCACAATATCTTCAGGATATTGGGGGAGCGAATCAACAATTTTTGCCCCCCAAGAATCAACAATGCAGTGGGGAACACGGATCTTAAATAACGAATCGTCTTCGCGTAACCATTGGTTCAACCAAAAAACCGGCATCTTTTTTTGATGCGCCACATCCAACAACTTCCCGATGGGTTCGTACAGCGATTTCCCACCGCGAAGAACCATCGCTCCCCCTTCTTCAAAAAAATCATTGAGCATGTCGATGACCAGAAGGGCAGTATGATCAAGATCTAACTTGGTGCTTTTCTTTTGCGCTCTTTTTTCAGAAAATTGATCCTTCATTTCTACCTCGCTTACAATTACCAAATGAATTTACGCCGTGTTGATATTCGATGATTTTACAATTGGAATTTCAACGCCACCTAGGTCAAACCATCTTCACCAACGATATCTTTTAATTCTAGTCCGCCTACTCTTGGATGTGGACGTCCACCATCTGTTACGCAGACGGCTACAACGATTTCGTCATTGGCTGGAGCATCTGGGATACGCAATTCGACCGCATCAAAATGTGACCGGACCTTCATCGCATCTTTATAGTGCAGAGGGATATCGATACTGGTTCCTGGCCCCCCAACCTTTTTCGCGGAGGGGATAATGGCCTTGCCGCCATTGACAGCTTCCCGCAATGGCGCACCCAACCGGGGATGCAGTAAAGCAGCCGCATGCTCCCGTTCTCCTCCCATGCCGACGATCACGGCTTTTCCATAACTTTGGGGAGGATTCTTCAACCCTTTCACCGCTCGATTTCCCAGCAATTCTCCTAGTTTTTGCCCCATCTCCATCAGTTCTGACAAATCCTCTTGATATCTACCCACAAAAGGGTTCTCAATCACCACGGCGGCAATCACTCTTACAAGAGGTTCGGATAGGTTTTTTTTACCTTCGATATGCGTGGTCTCAATAATCGTATACTCACGCTTGATGTTCATTTTTTCCTCCATCATCAAAATAATCTTCCCAACTGTATTGCGGAATATATCCTAAATTCTTTTCCGCTTGCAAGGTGCTGATAAAGGATTGATAACCGCCAAAACCAGAACGGACCTTGGCATTTGGATAAAAAGACTCGGCTAACTCCTTAGAAGGTGTCTTCATAAATGTATTTTTGGCGGTGACGTAGAATGGATTATGCCCAGAAAAATCTTTTTCGATTGCAAGCCGGCAGGCTAGGCCGACATCACGTCCATCAACGTACAACCACAAATTTGAAGCGCCTTCTTCGGGTGCATTCCACAATGGAACCAGTTGTTGCATAAACGTCTTGGGCGTATGTATCCAGGCGATCCGCAAACTAACAACCTCTAATCCGTGGCTTCTCACGTAAGCTTTTGCAATCTCTTCACCCAAGTGTTTGGATAACGCATAAGGGTCTTGAGGTTTGTTTGGATGTTTCTCATCGATGGGTAAATAATCGGGCTCGAAAAATCGATGGTAAAAAGGATATCCTAAAACAGAAATGCTGGAAGCATACACAATTCGTCTAATTCCTATATTGGCGCTCGCTTCAAATACATTAAAGGTTGAAAGGGTATTGGTTCGGAAAACCACATCGCTAGAGTGGAAGGTGGGTCGAGGAATGGCAGCCAGGTGAATCACCCCGTCTGCACCCTGTAAACAACCATAGACCTGACCAATATCTTCCATATTTATGAGCTTATAAGCGACATTATTTTTCGCTGGAGGTTTGATATCGACAACCAACACATCATATCCATGAGTTGTGAGTTCCTCCACCACGTGGATACCCGCTAAACCGCTGCCGCCAGTTACAACAATCTTCATCGGTTATCATTCCTTCCGTTCCATATCAGTCCCCTTCTGGAGCTTCATACCATTGTGGAGATCCCACGGTGGTGATGCTGATATGGGTCATTGATTCACCAGGAAACGCTCCATGCCAATGTTTCTCACCCGGGCCAGTATGCACGATATCACCTGGACCCACAACCCACTCAGCGGTTCCGTCTCCAACCCGGCCTTTACCTTCCAATATATACAGCGCCTGTTCTCCAGGATGATCATGCCAGTGCGTTCTGGCACCATCTTCAAAGCTTACCAGCGTAATTTTTATCCCCCCTTCGGTTTGTGGTAGAAGTTTTGGTTGCAGATTGGCCGAACCCGTAAAAGTTTTGCCAGATTTTTTTTCGCCTTCGCTGGAACGAATTATTTTCATATCACACCTCCATCAACGATTATTTGTTCCCTGACTGGTTTATTGAACCAGAAAAGGATTATGGCTAATAACGAAAACAGCGCTGAAATAAAGTATAGATTTCCTCCTCCCACAATGTCATATATATATCCACTGACTAAGGCCGCTACCATCCGAGAAACATTCAAAACAGCATACAACATCCCCTGAGCCGAAGATTTGATTTCATCAGAAGCCATCTGGTCAACATAAGCGACGGTGGCAATCCAATAAACACCAAAGGTCAGGCTGTTCAATAAGCTAATGGGAAGAACCCACCAGGCATCCGGCATAACGGCATATAAAAACAATCGAATGCTGATAGCAAGGTAAGCGACCAACAATAACCGCCAGGATCCAAATCGTTTTAGAATTTTGTTGCCCCAAAACATAATCGGCAGTTCAGTTAGCGTTGCAAGTGCCGCAGCCGTCCCTACCAGACCTTCATTTCCCCCCAGATCTTTGATAAATATTCCTAAGAATCCGCTCACCGCAAAATTTCCAAGGCCAACCAATAATAAACTCGCAGAAAATATCAGCCACTCTTTTTTAAGGATCAATTTCGAGATATTAGCATAAACTGCCGGCTTGTAATTTGCTTTTTGATTGGGTAGCCATTTCAAGGTGATAAGAACACTCAAAATCATCAGAATGTAAAAAGGAAAAAACCAGCGAGAGCCAAAACGCTGTAAGACAAATCCGATACCCCAGGCAGCAATAATAAAACCAATCGAACCCCACACTCTCTCCCGTCCAAAATTTTCTCGATTCTTACCTAAAAAACGCAGGGTTGTGCTGTCCAAAATTGGCAATACTGAGCTATCAAAAAAAGCAAACAGGAGGGTAAAACACACCAACCAAAGGAATACATCCGCAAGTCCGATCCCTAGAATGGCAAAGATGATACCGACGCTAGCAATCATCAACAAGCGTTTCACTTGACCGATTCTATCGCTCCAAATTCCCCACAAAGGTGCTGCTACAATTGAAACTAAGGGCACAACAAATGAAAGCAAACCGATCTGAACCCCAGTCAGTCCAAAATCTCGATAATAAACATTCAAAAATGTAACGATGATCCCAAAAGCAGCAAAATAGAAGAAATAGAGGATCCGGAGAATTGGTAAACTTTCTCTGGGCTCAGGCGAAAAAGCCAATTGCTCTTTATCTTTTACCAATTCTAAGTTTGGCACCGAACCATCCTGAAGGCTTATTTTGGATCAAAATACGATATTGGATTATTCCCAGAAAATAAATAATTCCTAAATTCGCCAAAATGTTATGACAAATTTGTTATAACATTTTATAATATGAAAGTCAACCGGCACCTTTTCAGCAGTCGAATACTGAACGAAGGAGACTTCTAATGAAATTCTGCTTATATCTTCCTCCATTTGGGCCTTTAAGTGACGCGCGGGTCCTGGCGCGTTTAGCACGTGAAGCTGAACTGGCAAGTTGGGATGGCTTTTTCATTTGGGATCATATCGCAGGAGAGCGGTATCCAGAAAAAATGGCTGATCCGTGGATTGCCCTTGCAAGCATCGCTCAAAATACCCAAACTATAAAATTGGGGGCGTTAGTCACCCCACTCGCTCGCAGACGTCCGTGGAAGGTTGCCAGGGAGTCAGTATCAATTGATCATATTTCCAATGGCAGATTAGTTTTTGGGGTAGGAACCGGTAGCGGGGTGGGTGAATTTGACAATTTGGGCGAGGAGGCGGATCCCAAGATCCGTGGTGAAATGCTGGATGAGGCCTTAGAAGTATTGACAGGATTATGGAGTGGGAAAAAGGTGAATTTTTCTGGCAAATATTATGAGATCAAAGATACCCTTTTTTTGCCACCACCAGTTCAAAAACCTCGCATCCCAATTTGGGCAGCAGGAATCTGGCCTAATAAAAAGCCGTTCAAAAGAGCTGCCCAACTGGATGGTATTTTCCCGCTATTCCCAAATGCAAAAAATGATGACGAAGTTGCCCGCCAATTAAAGGACCTGGTTAACTACATCGAGTTACATAGAAATCATTCAAAGCCATTCGATATCGTTTTCCGCGGATTCCAACTTCCCATAAATGATCCGGTCCGCGCCAGCAACTTGATCAAGCCTTACGAAGAATTGGGCGTAACCTGGTGGCAAATGAGCCTATCCCCCAGGGAGTTTGGCGGATCGTTGAAGGATGAACACTGGCCATTGCAGGAAATCGAAGATGTAATCTTAAAGGGGCCCCCAAAAATTGATTAACGTATTTACTCGACAATCTGGTTGAATTGAGCAGTTACGGGTATATTATTTTGAAGAAGTGGCAGATCGATCTCTTTTTCAAAATTTCCAGTTTTTCCAACATCTTCGTAAAGGACAGCGTGCATTGTTCGAGTCGCGTGAATTGCTACTATAGTTACTTGAGTGTCCACTGTTCGCCCTCTCGAAACAGGTTGCCAACCAAGTATTTGCCCAGGCTCTCCATTATCATCAGCATGGATAACTATCCATGAAGCACGATCACTTACAGTCTCATCGACAGTGATCGTACCATCGAGGTGGTCTCAACTGATGATAAATTGATCTGAGACAGAAAGGCGTGGAGTTACGGGTAACCCTACCATAGTTGCAAACGCATCATATTGCTCAATGATTTGCCAACCTAAAAACACCGTAGCCATTAACAACAATAAACTAAAAGATTTGAGACGAATTATTTCTGTAACTCCATGAACAATAAATTCTTCCTTATGCAAGCATAAGTATGTAGAGTTATCTTACCATATTTGGTAAATAAGGAAAAATTTTCGTTTTGTGGTCAACCAAATTTCAAAAAAGGAGATATTTATGACCCACCCCGTTGGTATCATCGGCTTAGGGATGATTGGCGAAACCATGATGAGGGAATTTTTAGCGCATCCAGCCTTTACCGTTGCGGCTGCCTGGGATTTGAACCCGCAAATTCGCAGCCAGATTCAAGATAAATATCCTGAAGTTTCCATTTTAGAGAAAGGAGAGCCGCTATTTGAAAACCCAAAAATCAAGTTGCTTTATATTGCAACACCCCCGGCAACCCATATTGAATACGGGTTAAAAGTAATCGAAAAAAGAAAAGCCCTTTTTATGGAAAAACCGCTTTCCATAAATCTCACAGAAAGCCAACATTTGGTAGAGAGCGCTGAAAACAAGGGAATCCTTACGGCGATGAATTTTGGATATGGCGCAGGACCAATTGTCGAAACCTTAGAAAAGATAATTACAACCAATGAGATCGGCGATATCCTCAGTATCGAGGTCCGTTATCAATTTCCTTCCTGGCCTTTGCCAAATCAGCTAAGTGCTAAAAGTTGGATAATAAATAAGAACACGGGTGGATTTGTACGCGAGATGTTTTCTCATCACGTGTATCTGATTTATCGGCTCTTTGGATTATTGACAGTCCGCTCTGCGGAGGTTTCTTATCCAAAACAAAAAGGTGAGTTTGAACGATTTATCATGGCAAGTTTACAAACTGGTGAGATTCCAGTATGGTTAATGGGAGGTATTTGCAGCCCTAAAACACCCCGGAATAGTGAGTTCACGATAAATGGTGAACTCGGATCTATACGTATATGTGAAGGGAATCAGCTTTTATATGCTCAAAACACCACCTGGAAAAAATACAAGAGTGACCATACTCGTTCAGCTGTGGAAGCCAGATTAGATCAATTAGCTGTCCTTTTAGAGAGCAATCATTGTAATCTGCCTGATCTGCGAGATGGGTTTGAAGTACAGAAAGTTATAGAAGCGTTACTTGCTCAATAACAAAATAAGGAGAAAAAAAATGAATGACAAAGTGTTTTTAGATAATGCGTTTGCAGCCTGGAAACGTCATCACCAAATGACATATTCGCTCATCAATCAACTCACGGAAGAACAATTGTATACCGAACTCCCGCGACCAGGATTGAACACATTGGCCAAGCATTTCGAAGAAATGGCTGAAGTTCAGCAGGACTATGCGAGAGCTTTCCATACTCACATTTTGAAATTTACAGAGGGCTCGGTTTATAAAGGTCTCTCCTCAAAAAAAGAGATACTTGCAGGTTTTTCGGAAGCAGATCAAGCGATAGAAAATGGAGCCGCATCTTGCCTGCCCGAACAAAGCATCGACATTTTTGGTGTTCCTGGGACAAGGGCGGATTTGATCCAAACGCTATTGCACCATGAAATTTTCCACCATGGGCAATTTGCTGTTTTTTCACACGAATTGAAATTCAACTTACCAAAAGACTGGCGTGATTTTTGGTGGATTCCAGCGCTATATTAGTAATACAGCGCAAGGTCGGGCTCGTGAATAGAAAAGGACATGGTAAGCTTCTCCAAAACACGGCTAAGTGAAAGGAGAAAGGAGCTACCATGTCCCCTGAAATTGTAACTGAAATTTTCCCGCCACCGGAATGGGATTTGAAGACCGAAGATATTCACGAAATGATTGCTGCACTGGAAGAACACTACGAGATTTACCGTCCTGCGTTTGAGCGGGGCGATCAGACAGCCCATGGCTGGGTGTACCTGAAGGGTTTGCTGAGTGATTTGCCGCACAAGGTGACGGAGCGAATTGCGCTGCGATTTGGGAAAAATGTGCGTAGTCTGTAGCACTTCATGGGTCAAAGCCCCTGGTCGTGGGAACCTGCGTTGGAGATTCGCCAAGGGCTGGTGTTAGAAACGCTGGGGGAAGCCGAGGGCGTTTTGTTGATCGATGAGTTTGGTATGGTGAAACAAGGACAACACTCGGTAGGGGTCGCCAGGCAATGGTGTGGCTCGGTGGGCAAGGTGGCCAATTCTCAAGTGGGAGTTTACCTGGTGTATGCCAGCCGCAAGGGGCACAGTTTTCTGGATGCGCGGTTGTTCTTGCCGGAGCAGTGGTTTGCGGAAACGCATCAGGGGAAACGCCAAGCCGGTGGGGTTCCGGAAGAACTGAGTTATCAGACCAAGCCTGAAATTGCCCTGCCAATGGGTGGCTGCGGATGAGTTGTACGGCGATGCCCCTGCTTTTCGGGATGGGGTGGCAGATTTGGACAAATGGTATTTCGTAGAGAGCAGTTGTTCGAGTCATATTTGGACAGAGAAACCGGAAGTGGGTCTGCCTGCTTGGAAAGGGCGTGGCCGCGAGCCTACTCGATTGCGTTTGCGCAATCCTGAGCAGAAAACGCTACGGGTGGATGCCTTGGCTCAACAACTTCCTGCCAAAGCCTGGGTACGTGCTAAGATCAAAGAAGGCACGAAAGATCCACTGGTTTGTGATTTTGCTTGCTTGCGTGTGGTCGAGGTTCGGGATGGCCTGCCCGGCCCCGAAAGCTGGCTCATCATCCGCCGCAATATCGCTGACCCCACTGAAATCAAATACTACTTCAGCAATGCCCCCGCCGATATCGATCCACTTGCACTGGGGCGCATCAGCGAGATGCGTTGGCCTATGGAAATTATCTTTCGGGCTGGCAAAGTCGAAGTCGGTTTTGACCATAACGAACTGCGTAGTTGGCTCGGTTGGCATCACCATCTGTTCTTTGCTTTCCTGGCTCATCTCTTTCTCCTTCGCATTCGCAGCTTCTTCAAACAACGGGCTCCGGCTCTGACCATCCATCAGGTTCGCTTGTTGCTCTTGAGTGTGCTACTGATGCCCATATTTGATGTTTCTGCTGCCATCCGCATGGGTCGTTATTATCAACCCAGAAATTACGCTGCCTTTCTTTCTCACCGCAAGGGCCGTTTGGAACGCCTTTCAGCCAACCTTGCGCTGTAATATTAATCAGCGTTGGTAAATAGAACAACTAACCTCGTAACAAAACGAGGTTTGAAAGGGTTTCTATGTGTTTATGGTTCCAAACCAGCTATCTTCGAAAACACATTTTTCCCATTCCGGCTTACCAAAGCGTAACATCTGCAACAGAAGCTAGAACTAGATATTGTAGCCAGTAGTAGCAGCGTCTCGGAATTCATCGTTCCAAAAAGGGACTAGAAATAAGGGAGACTTTGAAAGCTTTGAAGTTTGGATAAGGTGATCCCAAATGAGTGTAAAAGGAAGAAACAAAAAGAAAATACGCAATGTACGATGTTAGAACCGAAAGTCAGTTGGCTACCAGTGTATAATCAATTGTGAGTTTCGGAGTGCCAAAAGTTTTCATTAGGTTTTCACCTGAAGTGTCTGATCTTTTTGACGACGTACACTTGATTACAAAAATTGCCAACTTACAAATGGAAACAAGAGGTTATCATGAATAAAATTTTTCCTCGTACAATGGTGGGTAATATTTCCCTACCAAGGCTTATTATCGGCTGTAACTGGGTATCAGGTTTTAGTCATCTTGGCCCGTCTGGAGATACATTGATACGTCAAACTCACAATGCCCCCCAGTCAGTCAGCGCTATTTTTGAGACTTTCCTAGAATACGATATCGACGCAGTATTAGGGTTGTTTGGGGTAGACCAGAACTTATTGCCTGCTGTTCAACTTGCTCAGGAACACACCGGCAAAGAAATGATCATCATTGATGAGCCAATCATCAATATCGATGATTCACCTTTCGCGAGGGCTGAAGCAAAACAGAAAATTGATGAGTGTGCTAAACGTGGAGCAACTTTTTGTATGCCGCTCCACTCTTGCGTAGAACAACTTGTCAATAAAAATACCAAGACTATTGACAGGCTATCTGATTATCTTTACATGATCCGAGAAGCAGGGATGATTCCAGGGTTATCTGCACATATGCCCGAAGTAGTGCAGTATGCTGATATAAATGATTATGATGTCGAGACCTATATTCAAATCTATAACTGCATGGGTTTTCTGATGCAAGTTGAAATCGAAAGCGTTGCCAAAATCATCCATAATGCCAGAAAACCTATAATCACCATAAAACCGTTAGCTGCGGGCAGGACAACCCCTTTTGTTGGGCTAAATTTCTCTTACAACACGATCAGGGAAAAGGATATGGTTTGCATTGGCACTTTTAATGCCGGCGAAGCAGCCGAAGATATTGAATTCGCTTTAGCCGCCATTGAGCGTAGGATTCCTAGCATAAAAAGTCGCAATAGCCCGCTGGCTACTAGTGTGATTAAAGGTGTGATCGAATAAACAGATTGAAATTAGGGTCTTTGGGAATCTCCGTGACAGCTATACCCTACCACGGCATTTCCCAGTTAGCCTGAAATTATCCTACCCAAGAATCATGGAAGAACCTTATCAATACGGAACTATTCATAAGAGATAAAGAAGAGATATCAGACAGATAAGAAATGGAGAAAATTCAATGAAACAGAAGGCTTTGATTTTCCAGGGTGGATGGCAAGGGCATGAGCCCAAATTAGTCAGCCAGCGGTTTAAGAAGATGCTCGAAAAAGTAGACTTTGAGGTAGCCATATTCGATACGCTGGATTGTCTGGCAGATAAGGAATCCTTAATGAATTTAGATTTGATCATCCCTATGTGGACACAAGGTCGTCTCGATGATAAATACGCTTTCAATATATCTGAAGCTGTGGAATCAGGCGTGGGTATTGGCGGGGTCCACGGCGGGATGTGCGACTCCTTTCGTTGGAATGTGGAGTACCAGTTTATCACTGGCAGTCAGTGGGTATCCCATCCCGGCGATACGTATTACCACCACATGTCTGAGCTGACACCGGAAAACCTTGAATACGTTCGCAAGTTTCATCCAACGCCTGAAGGAGCTTTTACCACAGATTATGTGGTCAATATCCGAAGAGGTGCTGCATCACCCATTGTCGAGGGTATCCCAGACTTTAACGTTCACTCAGAGCAGTATTATTTGCACCTAGATCCATGTGTCAACGTTCTAGCAACAACTCAGATTACTACACAAGGTCCACACAGTGCAAATGGCCCAGTCACGATGCCCGTCGTTTATACCAAACTTTGGGGAAAGGGCCGGGTTTTTTACAGCTCGTTAGGACACGTAGATCAAGTATTCGAAATTCCAGAAGTTGCGAAAATTACCCTTCGTGGTTTGCTTTGGGCCGCTAAGAAGGGTAATTGACCCATATCACTATCTCAACTTGAAATAAGCGGTGTAGTCCTGAACTACACCGCTTTTATTTTTCATCTTTTGTCTACTGATTTTTCTTCTGCGTAGCCGCAGCCCATCCGAAATGACTCGTACGGATAGGATTGCAAAAATGGATATAGACCCAACTTCCAAAAATTCCTTCCAAAATATTCCTTCTTGACTTAATCAAAATTCCCTATATACTTATATTTAAACGTTTAAATAAACGTTTAAATCATCTGATTGACCACCTTTTTCATTTCACAGAAAACATTATCAAAATTATGGGACGAACAATCAAGGATGTTGCCGCTAGAGCTGGAGTTTCAGTCGCTACTGTCTCAAATGTAATTAACAACACCAGGTATGTTAGCGATGATTTGAGGGAAAAGGTTCAAGAAGCGATCCGTGAGGTTGGCTATCACCCTAATGTTTTAGCCCCGCGGGCTACGGAGAGGAGATACGAAATCGATAGGTTTGGTATTACCCGATAATACAAACCCATTCTTTGCTGAATTAGCAAGGCAAATCGAAAATATAGGCTATGAACATGGTTATGGCTTTTTCCTATGTAATAGCGCCTCCGACCTTAAACGCGAAGCAACCTATATCAACATGCTCATTTCTAAACAAGTAGATGGCATAATCTTTATCGCTTCTCATAGTGATTTTGAGCATTTAATGGAATTAAAAATCGTGATATTCCGGTTGTGCTGGTTGACCGTGAAATCCCGCTCTTGCTAGGGGATATGGTGTTGATTAACAACGAAAAAGGCGGGTATCTTGCAACGAAGTGCCTGATTGAGCTGGGACATCAAAAAATCGCTTGCTTTACCGGTCCATCTGATGTTACTCCCAGTGCCGACCGGGTGATTGGATATCGAAAAGCCCTGATGGAAGCAGACATACCGATCAGGGATGAATATATTCTGGTAGGCGATTTCATGTATCAGAGTGGTGAAAAACTCCTAGCACACTTGGTCACATTGGATGATGTCCCGACTGCAATTTTTGTGTGCAACGACATGATGGCGATTGGAGCGATCAAGCAAGCAAAAGTATCCAATGTTCGTATTCCAGAAGATATTTCCATTATTGGGTTTGATGATATCCAGTTTGTCACCGCGGTATCCCCAGCATTGACCACCGTTGCCCAGCCAGTCCGCGCACTGGCCCAAACAGCCATTTCTTTATTGATCGAAAAGATTCAAAACGATTCTGGACCGTCGGAAGGGACGCGGATTGTTTTGGATCCAACTTTGGTGATCCGCGATTCCTGTCGGAAAATCGAGCAGTGAAAGATTAACTATGAGTGATATTGTTGTAGTGGGTAGCCTGAATGTTGATTTAGTGATTCGTGTCGATCGCTTTCCGTACCCTGGTGAAACTATTCTCGGAGGTGATTTATTCACTAATTCTGGTGGCAAAGGAGCTAATCAGGCAGCAGCTGTAGGCAGGTTAGGAACACCTGCTTCTATGATTGGTCGGATTGGTAAAGATGATTACGGAAGAAAGTTATTGGGCAGTTTGATGGATTTTAATGTAGATACTTCCGGTGTCACGCAGGATATTGAAAAGCCTACCGGCAGTGCAGTTATTATGGTGGACTCCAAAGGGGAAAACAGCATCATTGTATCGCCCGGGGCAAACAGCCAGCTATCTCAACAGGATATCGACCGAAACATTGGGATTATTCAAAAAGCCAAGTATCTATTACTCCAATATGAGATTCCAGTTGAGACAGTTTTCTACGCTTCAGAGATCGCGAGAAAATTTGGTGTAAAGGTCATCCTCAATCCAGCCCCTTATAAAGCAGTTGAGCAATCTTTATTAAAAACTTATAGACTTTCTAGTCCTGAATGAGGTGGAATTTTCTGAACTGCTAGGTAAGGATATCCATGATGTTCAGTCCTGTTTGGAAGCCATCAAGTTGATTCCAGAATTAGGCCTGAAAACAGTAGTTATTACGCTGGGCAGCCAGGGTTGTGTAGTAACAGATGGCAAACAAACAATTCATGTTCCACCCGTAAAAGTTAATGCAATCGATTCGACAGCTGCAGGAGATGCGTTTACCGGCGGATTTGCCCACGCACTGTTAAGCGGTCGCTCTGTATTCGATTCAGCTAGATTTCGCGAATGCGTGTGGTGCAGTGACAGCCACACGGGCAGGCGCACAGACTTCTTTACCAACGATGGATGAAGTAACCGCACTTGTTAGGGAAGCTTCAATTGAAAAGCATTCATAGAGTTGTTCTTATTCTACCAATTTAACTAATGCATATTTTCTTTCGCTTAGGAGGCCAATGAAAAGGAACGGGGTACTGAACAAAGATTTGTCAGAAGTGATTGCATCGATGGGACACAAAGATATACTGGTTATTGGTGATGCAGGATTGCCAATCCCTAAGCATACCCGCCGCATTGACCTGGCAGTTAAACCCGGTTTGCCTGGTTTTGGGGATGTGATCGAGATCATCGAAAAAGAGCTATTTGTGGAAACAGTCATAGTTGCCAAAGAGACAGAAAAAGTAAACCCAACTATTTTCCAGAATATTCAACGTATATTTTCCAAGAGTCAGGTTCAATATGTAACTCATGAAGAGCTAAAAGACTTAACCAATAACGCAGTTGCTGTTGTCAGAACCGGGGAATTTACCCCTTATGCAAATGTAATCCTGGTTTCAGGTGTTGTTTTTTAATAATTCATTTGCCTCAAAAAAAGGAGATCTAGCATGAAAAAGAAAGTCCTACGAGTTGGAATTGTCGGTTGTGGAGAAATTGCCCAAGTAGCCCACCTACCCTTGTTAACAGAAATGTCGAATTTCAAGGTCACTGCGCTATGTGATCTTAGCGAAAAAATACTTGCGCATCTCGGCAGCACATATAGAATCCAGAACTTATATACCGATTACCGTGATCTTGTTCAAAGAGATGATGTCGACGTTGTCCTTGTGTCTAACAAAGATCACGCCCCCATTGCTATTGCTGCCATGAATGCCGGAAAGCATGTTTTCAATGAGAAACCAATGTGCTTCAATCTTGAAGAAGCTGATCAGGTAATTGAAGCAGAGAAGCGCAATCAGGTTAAATTTATGGTGGGGTACATGAAACGGTATGACCCTGCCTTCCAATATGCCCTACCCATTATCAAGGAAATGGACGATGTGCATCTGGTCAGGGTGCACGATTATGGCGGTGATTACACAATCAACAGTGAAATTTATGATGAAGTAAAAAATGATGATCTCTCTGAAGCGGTCTTAAAGCAGTTGGAAAGTACAGAAGCAGAGAAGATGCTTCAGGCAATCGGACCTGAAAGAAAAGGGCTGTTGACAGCATATACTACTTTACTGTACCTCCTTATTCATGATTCCATTCTGCTCCAGGAAGCCTACGGGAAACCTACCGAGATCGCCTACTCAGAAGCATACAACAACGATACCATCCTGGCTGTTCTTAAAGTTTGGTGACAATATTCGCTGTGTATTTGAAGGTGGGCTCCTGCTTGCTCGCCGCGAGTGGGATGAGCGCTTCGAGGTTTTTGGGAATAAAAAACGCCTTTCGGTAGAGTTTCCGTTCCCTTATGTCAAAAATGTTCAAACAATTGTACGCATCAATGAACAAGATGAACTAGACAATAAAGCCAACGTAGACAAGACCATTCATGTGTCTTATGACGAAGCCTTCAAGCGGGAATGGCGCCATTTTTATGAATGTATTACCGAAGATAAAACCCCTATCACAAGTAGTGAGAAAGGTCGAAATGACATTGAGTTAAGCATCAATATTATTAATTCCATGAAAATTTAGATTGGGATAATAGTTTGTGAGGATAAGCCTTTGTCGTTATCAAAAAGGAGGTGTCAGTAATATTTGACTCTTACCAATTCGAAGGTTAGTAAAAAAACAATTTTTTCCACAATTAGATGAAAAGGAGAATAAAATGAGTAAGAAAGTTTTTCACCTTTTGTTTGTAATGGCTCTCCTGATTGGGATGTTAGTTGCTTGCCAGTCAACGCCCACTGAAACACCAGTCATTGAAGAACCCGTCGTTGAAGAACCGGCTGCTGGGGAACTACGAACATTACGGATTGTTGGCAGTGAACGTACCTATCCAGGGGAAGCAGAGGCATGGGATGAAGTAATTGCTGCCTTTGAAAATGAATATGGGGTGAAGGTCGAGGTCAAGTGGCAAGGACAGTGGAATGAAATTCCTCAATTGCTCGAGACATCCAGGATGGCCGGCGAACAAGTAGATATCAGTTCAGCAGGAGCAGGTCTAGTTAACACTGCATTAGCCAGAGCTGGGATTATCATGGATCTCACAGAGTACATCAAACCATTTGAAAGTCGATTTGCCCAAGGGAGTTTTATTCCCTACACAATTAATGATAAGGTTTGGGGAATTCCTTATGGTGCATCTTCAACCACAGGTGTAATTTACAACAAAACATTATTCGATGAACTGGGTCTTGAAGAGCCAACATCTTATGAAGAACTAGTCGCAATCTCCAAAACTATTGCTGATGAAAAGGGTATTATCCCAATGATTCACGATGGGAAAGCTCCTTGGTTTTGGCCGATCTGGTACTTCGAAACCTACGCACAAACTACTGGGAATAAATCAATAGATTCAGTAGTGCAATTTCTTTCTGGAGAAAAACAATTTACTGGAGATGCTGAAAAAGCGGCATTTGATGCCATCGCTCAGTTTTATAAGGATGGTATCTTAACACAAAAATCATTTGATACTGATTCAGATGCAAAATTTGCAGTATTTGCACAAGAGAAAGCGGCTATGTTTTATGCTGGCACATGGCATCTAGCACCTGTACGCGCTGTGGTGGACGATACTTTCGAGCTTGGCATTTTTGAGTTTCCCATCGTTGTAGACGGGGCAGTTTCCCAACATGGCGGTGGGCCTGGAGATTGTTTCGTAATTCCTACTTTTGCTGATCCTGCAAACTATGATCTCTCGCGCCAATTCTTTGAGTTCATATCAAGAGAAGAACACGCAACGAATATCCTGTCAAAACGCAATCCTCTGGGACCATCTATTGCGTCAGTACCATCAACTGATACAGAACCCTTAGCGGAAGAATTAGTTGCAGAATTTTATCCTAACACGATCACCTTCTTGGACTGGATATGGCCAGTTGAAATAAACGATGCTTTTGTAGCTGGAATTCCGGCTGTGACATCTGGGAATATGACAGCGGAGGAGGCTACTCAAAACGTCCAGAAAGCATTGGATACTCTCATCGAAGAGAAAGATTTCCAGTTTGACTGGTGGAATACCTGGACAGAAGAAGATTGGGCGAAAGTAACAATGACAAATTTGCCCGATATTGAAGTTAAAATAAGAATCACTCCTCATAAAGATGAGGGGACTAGGTGCAATATCTTGTCCCCTCATCAGAGCAAAGTCATCACCCGAAGGCTTTGAAGGAAAGGATATGAGTAAAGTTATTTCTTTTGTTCGTAAAAATGGAACCATATATGTGATGCTTCTTCCTGCATTGGTTCTCTATTCCACCTTTGTTATCTTTCCCATGTTTAAAGGTCTTTATGTCTCCTTTTTTAGGTGGGATGGTCTTTCGGAAATGGAATGGCTGGGCCTGAGGAATTATGAGTTTGTTTTTAAGGATGAAATTTTTTGGCAGGCAATGAAAAACACATTGCTATTTGCGATAGTCGTGTCGATAGCAAAAAACGTATTTGCATTCTTTTTAGCAATTTTATTAAATTTTAAAATTTAAATTCCTCACATTCTTCAGGACATCTGTCTTCTTACCTGTCACCCTTGCATTTGTAGTGACAGGCATACTCTGGTCGTGGATCTATAATCCAGTATTTGGTCTGCTCAATAATTTTCTGACGGTAATGCACCTGGAATTTCTTATTCAAGGCTGGCTTTCAGATCCCAAGATCGCTTTATGGTCCATTATGTTTGTTGATGTCTGGAAATGGGTGGGGTTTCACATGGTCTTATTTTTGGCTGGATTGCAAGGAATTTCAGAGGAACTTTATGAAGCAGCTGAGATAGACGGAGCAAATAAGTGGAGAAGCCTTGTACATATTACACTTCCGCTCCTAACTCAGGTAACTATTGTTAGTTTTTTACTATCGTTTACCGGTGCATTTGTTACTAACTACGATCTGGTATATGTTATGACCGGTGGAGGACCTTTTCATTCCACTGAAGTCGCTCTTACTTGGATTGTCTCCACCACTACAAGATATGCAGCAGTAGGCAAAGGTAATGCCATGAGCATGATCATGTTCGTAATTGTATTGGTATTTGGCATTCTCCAAGTACTATTTTCAAATAAACGGGATTACGAGGTGTAGGTGCACTTTAAAAACCATGACAGCAAAAACAACTTCACGAAAAAAGAGAGATCGAGACTTACCCGGTAAGATTATCGCCTATATTGTCTTATCATTAGTCGTGATTATTACCATATATCCAGTTATTTGGATGATATTAGGCTCTTTGAAATCGCCCAATGATTTTTATTCAAATATTTGGGGACTACCTCTGAAACCAGTGTGGCAAAACTATGTGGACGCTTGGGTATCTGCGAATCTAGGGGAGAAATTTATGAACAGCACCATCGTGACCATTGGAACATTGGCTTTGGTGTTGCCCGCAGCCTCCCTTGCGGCTTACACATTTGCAAAGATGAGATTTTGGGGTAAGAACTTCTTATTTTATTATTTTTTAATTGGTTTAATGATTCCCAGGGGTGTAACCGCTATTCCCACTTTCTCAGTTGTGATTGACATGGGCTTATTAAACACAAGGCTTTCATTGATATTAGTATTAGCCGCGCTCAACTTAGGATTTTCAATCTTTATCATGAGGGCATTTTTCTTGACCTTGCCCAAATCTATTGAGGAAGCAGCCTTGGTTGATGGTTGCAGTTCAATAAGTGCATTCTTTCGGGTAGTTTTGCCGATATCTAAACCGGCTTACGCAACTATCATCATCTTCACCGGAATGAACACATGGAACGAATATTTCATGAGTAGTATCCTTATCAGAAGCGAAAAGTTACAGACATTACCCATTAGCTTGGTAACTTTCATCGGTCAATATAATACTAATTACCCTCAATTGTTTGCTGCCCTATCAATAATTACTATCCCAATTGTAGTAATTTACATATTAGGTCAAAAACAATTTATCGAAGGCCTCACGGAAGGAGCTGTCAAGGGATAATATCTTGATTGTGTTTACAAAATATTTATATCAACATACAAGGAGATAATAATGAAAGTAGCGTACACTTTATGGACCTGGCTGATGGATGAACACAACAACTTTGGGCCAACAAGCCAAAATTTAAAAAGAGATTTTGAAAATTCCCTGCGTGAAGTCTCTGATTTAGGTTTTAAATATTTTGAGAACTTTAATGTCATTGCAAACCTCTATGAAGGAGCAGATAACGAATTTGATGATCTGTGCAAAAAATATGACATGACCTTTATAAATATTTACCATTATTTAAAGGAAAACTTTGATGATGATTATAAAATGGCAGAAAAATGTTGTAAGTTTTTGAATAAACATTCAGCCAACCTCATGAATTTGCAAGCCCCTTGGACAAAGGGGCCTAAAGGATCGCATCCAGAGGTGGACGAGGTAGACGACACTATTTCCAAAGTTAATAAAATTGGTAAGCTAGCCCAAGATTATGGGATAACTGTTTGCTTCCATCCACATTTTGGAACCGTGATCCATTATGAAGAAGATATTGACAAAGTTTATAATGAATTTGACCCAGCTATTAAATTATGTATGGATACAGCTCATACCAAATTGGCTGGGATGGATGTACCCAACAAGTTCCGTCAATTGGGTGATCGAATAGGATACGTACATTTTAAGGACGTATCCGCCTCGAAAGAATATTCTCTTGAAGATCAGATGTTTCGCTTCCGTGTCCTTGGAAATGGGACTATCGACTTCTCTGAAGTGATAAAAGCACTCAATGAAATTAAGTATGATGGGTATGTTTGTTTTGAACAAGATTACCAGCGCATCTGTAACTACGAAACCGGTTTGACAGCCAGAAATTACTTGCACCAAATTGGCTTAATGTAAAAAGCCTCGGCGATTCGCTCCAGATACAACTAAGCCTTTGCCAAACAATCGACTGATATTTTCATAAGAGAGTATCAGTCGATCTGGTATACCCGGCACGTGCAATAACTTGGAAATGAAAATCTCTTGGGGTGTCAATTTGACAAACTGCTAGCCAAAGGTAGCTACAAGAGTGTGAATAATCGGGAAATCAGGGAGAGAAAACCGGAGGGAAACCTGAATTGGATGGACAAGAACTGTCTAGTAGCATAGAGGTTAGATGAGCTAGGTAAAGTAGCCATTTAGGATACAGCCCTTTTCAGGGCTAATGGATAGTTTATCACACATACCTTTTTTGGAGAAATAATGGAGCAACCGTACTCTTCCACATTAGATTTGTTCAACCAATTCAAAGCTCCACACCGCGACACCTACCCGGCGGTCTACTGGTTTTGGCATCATATCCCCAGCAGGGTAGAGATAGAAACTCAGTTAGAGCAAATTAGTGCCAGCGGGTTCAAAACCTTCTTGATCCAAGCCCGCTTGGCCTTGCCGCTCAAAGATTTTTTAAGTGAGGCCTACCTGAATGCATATCGGTATGCGCTGGAGTTGGCAAAGCAGAAGGGATTGATTGGCGGCTTATATGATGACTACAACTGGCAAAGTGGTCACGCTGGAGGGCGTACCGTAAGTGGCAGTAATGAGCTTAAAGAGCGCCAGATGTTTTGGTCTTCAAGGGTGGTTGATGGCCGCAATCTATTGTGTTCAGTTTCCGATATTCACTCCCTCCTTGTGGAAGAGTTGGGCGAGGTGGGGATGAACTGGTGTTATGAGAAGGGGGTGATTCAATGGGATGACTGGAGCATCTTCAAAGTGCTGGTCTATCCAGATATGATCGACCTGGATTCCGATATGCTAGTAGATATCAGCGTACACAGCGACTTTGAGAAGACCGGTCCAGATGGCTACATGGTCAGGGTAAACTTACCCGCCTCCATTCCCATCGGGTGGCGGGTGACGGCATTCGTTGTGGGCAGGTGCGTCACCTCCCGATCCATGAATTATCTCTTGCCCGAAGCGACCCAGAAGTTCATCCAGGTTGCATACGAACCCTTTGCCGAAAAGATGAATGATCTCCTGGGCGACCCACTTGCATTCGCTTTTTATGATCACCCCCACGCTGCTTTTTACAGTTGGGAACAACTGGAAGGGAATGTGCTGAACAGCCTGATGTTTACCGAAGCGTTGGTGGAGGTGTTCGAGAGCGAGCACAACTATCCGATGGAGTGGGCGTTGTTGGCACTGATCCGCCCACTGAGCGATCTCACCGCAAAATTCCGTTGTGATTTCTTTGATACTTACGGGCAGATGGCCAGGGAATCGTTTTTCGGACCGCTCGCTAGATGGACATGGGCGCATGGAATGGGACTGGCAGGTCACGAGTTGCTCAGTTATATTGGGCAGTGGGGCTTTATGGGTGGCTTTGAAAACGCTGATCACCGCACCAACTTTGGCGGTGATTATTTTGCAGTGGATCGCTACCGCACCATCTCGACAGTCGATGCGTGTGACAATAACCCTCAGATCGATGCAAAAATGGGCGATTCGGTTGCCAAGGCTCACGGCCGGCGTGGTTGCATGATTGAACAATACTACGGTTCCAAAACTGAAGGGGTGCCCTATCCAGCTGGACAGTGGGAACTTACCCTGGACGACTACCGCACGCAAGCGATCCGCCACTACCTGCTCGGTGCCCGGCAGTTTATTTACCACGGGTTTTACCTTTCTGAGGGGTGCGCGGATGATTTTTCAATGTTTACGAACCCCCGCTTCGATTTTGCCCCCGGGGTAAACCTGGAACCATGGTTCCCGTTCCACGCCGGTTTCTCCGCCGAAATGGCTCGCCTGGTGACCTTCATGTTCAGCGGAGATGTACCCGCGAGCATGGGGTTACTTTATCCACTGCGTACCTACTGGGCAGAAGGACCGGAGCACGCCTTCGTGACAGAAAGTGCTTTTTGGAACCAGCTCCTGGTGGAGAGCGGCATCAACTTCGACATACTTGATGAACAACAACTCGTAAAAGCCCAGATCGTGGATGGTGGATTTGAAACAGAATACCGAAAGTATACAGCCTTGATTCTGCCCGGTGTCAGCACACTACAATCCAACCATACCTACGAAAAAATCTTAGCACTTGTCCAGAAAAAAGGGTTATTGATTGCCTCAGGGCAGGTCCCAAGTGCAACCCAAGAATCAGGATACGCCTCCGATCTGGAAAACAGGTTCCGCAAAATGTTTGAAAGCTATGAAAACGCTTTTTATTTCCCCAGAGAGAAAGATCCGGTGGAAATCCAAGACTGGTTGAGCAGTTATTTGAAAAGCGATGAAGAGAATTCCTTCCAGGTGAGTTTTTTAAAAATCCCTGGCCCGCATGTTTGGTCCTGGCAAGGTGTCAATCCATTTGGAACGCTAGTGGTTTTATTTAATGACAGCGTGGAGGTGGAGTATCTGGCATTTTCTGTTCCAAATCAAGCCACACCTGAACGGTGGAATCCAACTCAGGGGACTAAAGTATCATGGGCTTGGTTCAATCGAAACACAAATCACACTGAAGTTTACCTGCTGCTCAATCCAAAAGAAGTGACCTGTTTTCTGCTCAAACCAGGGGATTCTAAACTGCAATCACATTTGATCGAATCATCGATTCCAGCCTTGCACGCGTCCAACCAAGAGGATTTGGAACTGATATTTGAAGATGATGAGGGCGGTCAGACCTTGACGGCTTTGATATATTCCCCATTGGAACCCACTGTGACCAATGATAGCATTACGGGTGAAATCTGCTTTTTCGGAGACAATGTTTGGCGAATCCGGGGGCAATCGCCTATCCTCCCTCAGCCTCTTGTCCTCGAAAACGGCTGGACTTTTTACACTGGTAAAGATATCTCAAAAAAAGAGATAGATATTCAGCGCGGCTGGGAACTGCAAGGATACGCAGACTATTCTGGAATGGGCACTTATGAATGCGATTTCTTTCTCGATGTTGAATACTTTGTGTGTGATCTCGATCTGGTCTTCCCGCAATTAGAAACGGCTGTTGAGGTCTACATAAACGATGAGTTGGTTGGGAAACGAGGTTGGTTGCCTTACCAGTTTTCGATACCAAAGTCGAAGATATCTCTCGGAAAGAATCATCTACAGGTCAATGTTTATAACACGGGTGGCAACCACTACTACCAGAATACGCCTTATACCGGTGACTCCCCTACGCCGTCAGGCATTATCGGAGCGCCGTGGATCAAGCCGCTTCAGCGCATCATCATCACAACCCAGATACAGAGGAGGTAGATTCCATAGGAACGGAAATCTACATCAAAACCCAGCACCTGCGACTAGGTGACTTTCGCCCATATGGTCATGTCGTTACCCCAAAACAGCAACAGCCACCGGACCTTACTGGTGAAGGGTGGGTTTGTTGGTACCCGCTGGGAGACCTGCAAAGGGAGTTTCTCCAACAAATCGGGGTAGTTCGCTCCGAACCTGGGTATCGAAGGGTCTGCCAAATGGAGCTCCATCAGCAGCGCGATGAGTGGATTTTTGCCATCGATAAGCCGGTTATTCAGGTGGTCTCAATCTCTGATGATATGTGCATGAACAGGCCTGACCCCGGCTAAACCCGGGCATTCTTGCTGCAGCCAAGACATGTGGTCAAAATTAATAAGGGAGTTTGGCATGCTGCCGAAATAGCACCAGCAAGCGAATCCGTGCTTTATGGATTCGTTCTGGGTAAGGAGAATGAAGAAGACATAAGCATCGACGAGGGGATGGTTCTCTTTAAAAACGATTCAGTTGTCATAGTGGAAAATAACTAACAAGGAAAAGTAAGCGCAGTTGTTCAAATCTACCAGCCGTCAAACTGTTTTGGGAGAAGTGCATCATAAAAATGGATTAATCACTGGCAATTTGAACAAATAGAGACAGTATCCTGAGTTCACCAAAGGATGCCGTCCTCACCCAAACACACAGTAAATTACCCCCATGAAAAAGCTAATTCTAGTTGTCATTGACAGCGCGAGGGTCAAGAGTTGCGAAACAATTGGTGGGAACTGATTACAATGGTATCGTCGATTCGAAGCGCTACCAGGGAAAATGTTGGTAAGGTGCTAAATACACAAACTTCTTGACAGAACCCTACAGCGCATAAAACTACTGTCTGCCTTTCAATCACTTAGGTTGACCTATGTTTGTCGTAAGGTCAAGAATGCGCTCCTGCATGAAAATGGTGATTTCTCGTTCACTGTTGTTCACTGTCTTATTACTTCGGCCTGGTGATTGTATTAGCATTCCGAATACTGATTTCGTGGCTCGAGATTATGGTCCAATTACTTCCATTGGCTGGTGGAAGAAGAGTTGCAGGAATCCTTCTTCCTGATCGCAAACTATAAATTGGCTGATGAAGCCTGTTATTGGTACTCAAAACGCTTCCAAATAGAGATTTTCTTCTCTGAAGAGAAAAGCCGGAGCTTTAATCTCTACAAAAGTCATCTAGCTGATCCTGATCGTCTCGGAAAACTGATGCTCGCGGCTTGCTTAGCTTACTTTTGGATTATTTTCCTGGTGGTTATTGCTCATCGAGATCATTGGGTTTCTATCATCCAGTGCTTTGATCGTTGTGATTGGAGATTATTCCGCATGGGACTGGTTCTCCTCGATCGTTTCCCCAAATGTGATGAAACTTACAAGACACCTCAAACTAATTCCCAAAAATCCACCAACTATCCCCAGAAGTCAAACCCGGCCATTTTACTTACTAACCTCTCCAGCGGTTTTAATGCTCTCCAGTGGAGAAGAACTTATGGAAGAACGCTTATAGAAAATCCTATCCCGCGCCGGTTTTGGCTCCCGCCGTGGCTGAGAGGAATTAATTGCCAAAGGGCGCTTGACCGTAAACAGTCAAATCGCGACTTTAGGGATGAAGGCCGATCCTCAAAAGGATAAAATCACGGTCAACGAAAAACCGAACGAACTCAGTAATGAGCTGGTTTATATCGTGGTCAACAAACCACGCAACGTGATTTCGGCAGCATCCCCGCTAGACAATCGCAGGGCGGTGCGTGACCTAGTAGATATGCCCGGCCATACTTACCCGGTTGGACGTTTGGATGTGGATAGTGAGGGCTTGATTCTACTCACTAACGATGGTGAGCTCACCAATCGCTTAACGCATCCCAAATTTATGCACAAAAAGGAGTATAGGATTCTCGTTGCCAGCCGGCCAGACGAAAAACAATTAACGAACCGGCGAAATGGTGTCGTGCTCGATGATGGCTACAAAACTAAGCCCGTCAAGGTGGGTGTCACGGGTACACATGGCAAGGGTGCCTGGATGCGAGTTATTCTGACAGAAGGAAGAAAACGCCAGATCCGTGAAATGGGGTGTTTAACGGGTTTGCCAGTCGTGCGCATCATCCGGGTACGCATTAGCTCTTTGCAGCTTGGATATTTAAAACCCAAACAGTGGCGGTATCTAACCCCCGAAGAAGTTGCAGAACACAAAGGCGAATCATCTGTTCCCAACCGGACTAAAAAAAGTAGCCGCCACTGCCCCACCCGGCGACCCCCTAAGAAGCGGAAGTAGATGGCTTTCGCATGACCGGATTGGGAGCAAACTGTGTCCGCATTACCAGTCCTTGGTGCATATTGTTATGACCTGTCGTAAAAAGCACTAGCATCGTAAAAGGTACTGGTCTCATCCCAACAAAATCTTTTCAAAAAGCCTTCACAACTTATCTATCAGCGGGGAAAATCGATCCATATATTTCTCATTTGCAACCAATATTTATCTTGACCTCATTTATCGAATGCGCTACAATGTACGTACGGACACATATTATATGTACGTAAGGAGTAGTGATGAAAACGGTCACCCCGACCCAACTAAGAACCAATATATACAATTTACTGGATGAAGTCTTGAAGACTGGCCTCCCTCTCGAAATCAGAAAGGGCGACAAAAAACTCAAAATCGTACCAGTCGAAAATGTCGACAAACTCAAGAACCTGGTCGCCAGACCGGAAGTTATTCAGGGGATCCCGATGATCTGGTAGAAATCGATTGGATGGATGAGGTGAACCTTGATTTACCTTGACACCCACATTGTTGTCTGGCTATATGCCGGTTTACTGGAAAAATTCAGCCAATCCATCCAAACCATTCTAAATGAAAATGAGATCTTGATCTCCCCGATTATGCGCCTGGAATTAGAATACCTTTACGAGATCGAACGCGTCACAGATCCCGCACATGGGATCGTCGCGGATTTGGCGGACCGCATCGGTCTTCGTGTTTGCGATAAGGATTTCAATGCGATTGTCAGCCAGGCTATCAAACTAACCTGGACGCGCGATCCTTTCGATCGCCTGATCGTGGCCAACGCGGCACTCAATGATAATATCTTGATCTCCAAAGATCAGAATATTCTGGGCCACTACCCCCATGCCAGATGGTAGCAACCACGAATGACGTATCGAGAACAAAACAATAGGATCAGCTAGGATGCCAACCGTTAATCACTGGTTTCCTTTTTTTGAGGATAAAGTATGAAACAAGATGAAACCATCACGCAAGCGGAAGCCATCCGTCAAGTTGCCACACAAATAGATGAGCCGATGAATTTGGATGATTTTATCCACCGGGTGTTAGAAATCTGGCCATCCCGCGCAAAAAATCCACTAGCCAGCGTTAGGCAAACTATTCGGAATGACCATTTGGGAAAAAACCTGCTTTTTCTGGATGAAAACACCTTAATCACCATGCAGCAGGCTATGGCCGGAATTCGCTTTCGCATCCCATTAACGCGCCAGGAAATCAATCGAGGCTGGCTGTTCGTTTACCCGGCATTCGAGTTCATGAAACAACGCGAGATTACTGCTGAAGAATTTCATCTCGAAAATGATAAGGGTCATACCATCCCCGTTAACCCTAGAGCGGTGAAACACAAGATAAATACGATTTTTGGTGTGCAAGAATATGAACAGCTGGCTTTTGATCTGGGATGGTGGTACGAAAAGCACAAATTGCGGCGCGGTGATAGTCTGCTGGCCACCATTCTGAACTGGGAGAGGGGCTACTTCTGCTTGCAGCCCGAGTCGTTCCGAACCCGGCAACAACATGATGCCGAGATCCAACAGCAAAATCAGGCGCTTGCAGACCATTTATTCCGGGCACTTGAAAATCCGCGTTACGAATATATCTGGGGGCAGGTAGCCATTCCAACCGCCTATCTCCGAATCAAGGATACAAACGCCTATCCCTCCGATCACTGGCATGAAATCCTGGCAAATGATCCCCGCATGAGTTGGACCGGCACTGATATTCGTTATGCGGATTGGTCATCCCCTCTTGATGATATATTCAGCGATGTTTCTTCACCCACTACCCCATCTACTTCCTCAAAAAACCACCTGCCGAAAGAACAAAAAACTCGGGTTTATCGCTTCAAGGCTTCTCTGTGGCATCGCAAAGGTCTCTGGCGCCGGATCGAAATTCAGGGCGGACAAACCCTGGCAGATTTTGACCGAGTTCTGCGAGACGCGTTCGAACACGATACCTTCGATCACTTGAGCGGTTTCTGGAAATTGGTACGGCGGGGACAAAGCCGCCGTTTTCGAGAGATTGACCTGGGGAATATCAACCCTTTTGAAGGGGGCGAGGCAGCAGACATCCTGGTTGCCAGCCTCGAACTAGAGCCCGGGAATGCCTTGAAATACGTGTATGATTTTGGCGATTGGATCAAACATCGGGTTGAGTTAGAAGCCATCATTGAGCCAGAAAAGGATGCAAAGTATCCGCAGGTTGTGGACCAAAATAAACCACGCTATCATTACTGCCCAATTTGTAAGGAAGCTGGCAAGAAGGTAATCGCCACCTGGATTTGCATAACCTGCTCCAACCGCTTACAAGAGGCTGTTTATATCTGCGAAGATTGCGCTGATCGCGATCACCAAGAACACTATATCGAGGAAATTCTGTATTAGGTCAGCGATCACTCAATTCGCGCAACATGGGCATGAGTTTATATTTGCGCTGGTGTTTTTCTATTACCTGGTCAAGGTACACATTCCATATTTCTACCTCCCCCGCAGATCGCAGAATATCGCGTCCGCGCCGCAGCCATTCCGCCGCGAGACGATAATTTTGGGCCTGCCCAGCATCCATAATTGCTTCGGCACGCTGCTGGCATTGCCGGAAAGCCCATTTGGGATCATCGGCTTTGACGGCTTCGATCACTTTGTCGATATTGGAGAACCAGTTGGCCTGATCGACAACTGCAATGGCCTGCTGGTACATTTTTTCGTACAGATAGATATCCACTTTATGATCGGCTGATCTTCCTTGGGCCGTAATCTCCAGGGCTTCCGCACGTCGCGTTTCCCAACCATCCCCTGAAATCTCTTCCAGTGCCTGATAGTTTTCAAGCGTGACATTTTCAGCGAGTGCCCGCCAGGCAGCCTCCAACGCCAGGTCTGGCTGATGGTGTTCCTTAGCCTGATCGCGCAGCCATTCAGCCAGGGCTGCTTTGCCGCGGGTTTCATCTAAAGTCAAACCATGTTGTGCCAGTTGAAAAGCCTGCTCGATTTCATCGTTATCGATCAACGTCTGAGCCAACGCGTGGATATTTTCGGGAATACGAAGATACTCTATCGCTTTGTATATGGCTTGATCGCTTTGCCCTTGTTGGACCAACATATGCAAATAGAGCATTAACCGCCCCTCAGCCTGCGCCAGATTGAGATATTCCTGAAACTTACCGCGCTGGGCCAGAATGCGCAGGCGGATTTCTGCCAAAAAATCGGCAAAATCGGGCACTTCATTTTCCCAGGCGCCTTTCTCGGTGATATTGCCCTGCATGGCAGCCACCAGTGGGGGATATGTCCAGCCCTGTTCAACCGCTATGACCGCAATTTCTAACGAATCCCCACCATAAATGGTGTCAGCCAGCTTAGCAAGTTTTTCTTGCCATTGTAACTGCTCATCCGCACTGAGATCTGCTGTCAGTAAGGCTTCGGCCCATAACAAACCCAATTCATGGGTAAATTCATCGGCCACATCTTCGAAACTTTCACGAACGTAATCATCCAGGCTATCCACGCCATCATCCCAGGCAGTCGTCGCGATTTCAAGAACAGCCAGTGCGTTGCGCGGTGCGCCGCGATCGAGATAAGCCTGCACCTGCGCCAGGGCTGGCTCAAGTGCCAGCCCTAAATCACTATCATAAAAAGCTTCTTCTCCCCAAGAATCGTATCCACTTTTGATGGAGGTTCGCAGCTCTGCCTTGATTTGACGCCGTAATAGATGGGTATCAATCGAGTGTAGCTCAGAGATGAATGAAGGCGATTTGTCAGCAACAATCAAGGGCAGGCTTCGTTCGATATCATCCACAATCGCAGGATTTGAGGCGGAAAGATCGAGGAGCATTTCTACAAGCTGCTCGCGATCCAGTTCGGCAAGCAAATCCGCAAGCGCGGGGCGTTGGTCAATCTCATCGTGTCGATGGCAAAGATAGAGCAGCGCAGCAATAATATGTTTGCAATCACCGCCCCAATCATAGGGGCAAGTACAGTGTGTAGAGCGGATCTTGCCTTCATCGAACCTCACTAGTACGATGTAAGGCTCGTATTCGCTGCCTTCCACTTCGGCGGTCAGCAACCCGTCGCGCCAGACGATGTTCTCAACGGAGTTGCTGTAATAATAATTCTCGCCACGCGCCCAGGATTGATCAGTCACCAGCGGTCGAATATCGGCTTCTGTCAAATGGGGAATCGTTTTCATCAGGTCTCGTTGTTCACACGAATAAATTTCAAGATAACCATCTATCAACGGTTACTTTCGTTTAGCTTTCTTGTGCGCGTTTTTTGATAAGCTCGAATTTCTTTTTCCAACGGGTGTCGATAGGGGATTTTCAAGTGCGTTAGCGAAATTACTACCGGTACTTTGCTGTCTTTAGGAGAGATCGCACACACGATGCCGCCTTCATCGCCCGAATAGAAAACGCTATAGATCTGGACATTCCGATGCGGGGTGATAAATGACCCCTGCGAACGTAAATAATTGGCTGCTCCACGTTGAATTTCCGCCGCAATGGGCAGATGAGCTTCCATATTGGCGACCAGCGCTTCCACATGGTCAAGATCATCGATCTCTAAATCCTGGGAGTTTTCTTGGGCGCTTCGACCGGCTTTCTCGGTTGGGGGTGATTCATCCCTGAATATCAGGACATCGTCTTCGGGATACCATCCGCCTGGAGTACGGGCGATCTGCAAATATTCTTTGAAATCATGCAGATATGCCGACAGTTCACCCATCGGAATCGGTTCTTTGGTCTGTTTGCGCCATGTCGCTTTATCCACCGTACCCAAGATCAGGTAATCGTTGCCGACGATTTCGGGCGCACGCGCCTGAAAGGAAACCGCCAGCCAATGTTCAAGTTCATCTTTGTGCGTAATCATCAGATCACAATCCGGACAATAGCGACAACGCTTATTGAGTATCATCGGATGAACGGGCTCGATATGGATGACCAGCGGCACCTTGCGAAGCAACGTCCGCTGACCACATTCAGGACAGGTTGAAAAGCGCACATCCTCATAGGGATTCAGGGCAAAACGGTATAATGGGGGAAGTTTTCCGAATTGTTTCATCGCAGAGTTGATTCTAACACTACTGGTACCTGCCCCACAAACGTCATTACCAAACGCTGTCCGGCGCGGGTGGCAGCCATATAGATTTTGCGGGTATTGTTCAGCACCAGTTCAACCCGGTCATCTTCCGACAAGCGCAAGCTATTTTCTTGCTCGAATAACTGCTGCAAGCCCATCAAGAAAACCACCGGCGCTTCCAATCCGGTTCCGGCGTTGATGGTGGTGACGCGCACATAATTGCCAGGGTGCGAGTCTTTGGGGTCCAACGCCGCGCCGCGACCTAGTTTTTTGTCGATGGCGGTAATGATTTGCTCACACCCCCTGGCATTGGCATATAATATCAAAATCTCCCCGCGCGGCATCCCTTCATCCACCAGCGAGGCGATCTCATTGGCCACCCGGCTGACCTCATCCTGCGGGCTGGTTAAGGAGATCATCTGCGGCGGCGAGCCGGGGGGCATCCGCTTTAAATCTGGCACCAGGATATCGGCCGCTTCGGCGTCTTCGGGCAGACGGACCTGGTAAAACCGAGTGGCAAAATCCAGGATGGCACGCGTGGTGCGATAACTTTGCTTCAAAAGATATGAACGCCCGCGCACCTCCAGGCCTAATGATTTCCAAGAAACACCCTGACGCAGGAATCCCTGGGTGGGATCAGCCGCCAGGAACAGGTGCCCACTTTGGGGTTTGACCAAGGTTTGCACGATCTCAAACCACACCGGGGCGAAGAATTGAGCTTCATCCACTAACACGACATCATAAGGCTGTGGCTGCACGCGCCCATCCCGGATGAAGTCCCATATGCGCAGGGGCACATCGGCCCAATCGAGGCCCGGATTCAGACGCTGCTGATAGTGCTGCATAGCCTCGAACACCTGCAAACGCTGGTCTTGATTGAGCGAAAAACCCCGCCCGCGCCGGTCAGCAGACAGGTAGTTATCGGCGCTGGTGATGGCATGATCTTTGGCCCAATCGATCTCGCTGCGCAGCATCCTGGTGGTCAGGCGGAAGCCGCGCAATGCTTGATTTTTGATGTCGCGCAGCAAGGCCTCCCGCCGGGTTTCCCCAATCGGCGAAACCCAGCCCTCGGCATCCGGCCAGTGCGCGCGGCACCAGCCGTTGAAGGTCTGCCAGTCAATATTGTCTGCTTCCCGCCCCGTCAGGCGAAAATAACGCGCCTCCAAATCCCGGATCAACGGGCGATTGTGGGTCAGCACCAGGAAACGTTTGCCCGGAAACAGTTCATTCAACAAACGCAGGCGGTAGAGCAGGATCAGGCTTTTGCCGCTGCCCGTGACCCCGTTAATCAGGTTCAGCCGGAAATCCTGGGCCAGGGCATCGCCACCACCATCTAACGCCAGATCGGTCTTCAAAGCCGCTTCCTGATCATAATCCAGCAGGAAACCGGTCAGCTCAGCGGCCAGTTTGCGCGCAGGCGCTTTGCGGACGGTCAGTTCAGGCGGCACAATCACTTCCGGGGTGAAGGTCCGCCGCAGGCCTTCCCACTGCAAATCAGAAAATTGGTAAGATGCACTGGATTGCGCCCCCCAGAGCAGGTTTTCCGCTTTGAGCATATCTTGCCCCCACCACAGGATGGCTGGATCGGAAGTATTGGGACGCGCTCGTTTGAGTCTTTTAGGCTCAATATTGGGGAAGAGCACCACCACCTGGATTTGGTGTGGTTCAAACTCCTCAAAATTTGACCCCAGCCCAGAGAGAAATTCTTGGAAAGTCGCGGCCTCAGCTGCCCCCAGGGGCGGCTGTTCGGCCTCCATCAACAGCAACTGCGCCGCGGGGCGGGCCGCTTGCGAACTGGCCGAACTTATCTTAATCAGCAAAGCCTGGTTTTTCGGCGTGCGGATCAGAAAATCGGGGGCCTCCGTTTCCCATTTGGCCAGATGGTGCCAGACATAGAAATCATCGGGCAGCGATTTGAGAGCACGAAAGGTTTTGAGTACTTCGGGAGGCAGTGCGCCGACCGGGTTGGCCGGGAACATCGTAGCCATCTCAGTACCGCCTGCCTTGCGAAATATCAAAGACCGTGCAGTGGGCCAGCAGATCCTTGAACAAATCGACCCATTCCTGCCCAGCAGGATCCTCCGGCTGGGATTGCAGCACATGGCGGCTGCCCACCAGAATCAACTTGGTGCGCGGCCGGGTAATCGACACATTCAGGCGTTCGGGCTGGAAATAGAATTTGGCCAGCCGCCCCGCAAAGGAGGGGTTGGAGGTCGTCATCGAGACGATCATGACCTCCCGTTCCTGGCCTTGCATGCGCTCAACGGTATCGACCACCAGTTCCTTGAGCGCTTCTTCGGAGGGCATCACCTGGCGCAGCAGTTTGCGGATGGCACGCCCCTGGACCCGGAAGGGCGCGATCACACCGATCTGCCGAGGATGGATAGCCACGCGCATCAGGCTTTGGATCAGTTCGACGACCACTTCGGCCTCCTGCCGGCTGCGCACTGTGGCGTTGCGGTGACCCAACTCCAGGTAGACCGCGGGATGCTCCGGGTCGAGTGCAAAACCCCAGGGATCCGAAATCGCCGCGAATTCCAGCTTACGTAACGCCGCTTCGGGAGCCGGGCGCAGCCGGTTTTCGTAGAAGGTTTTGCTGGGCCAGGCATTCAACTGGTTGTTCAGGCGGTAGGTGACCTCCAGCATAGTTTCGTAGCCGCGGCCGTTGAGGTAGCCAAAAATCGAGGTACGCCCGATCTCGGTCGCGCCCGAGGAGACCACCGGTGGCAGCTGGCGGTCATCACCGATGAAAACATAGCGCTCCCCGGCGAGCATGCCCATAATCGCCAGCGGCAGGGTGATCTGGGAGGGCCTCATCGAAGATAACGACATCGAACTCTACGTTAGCCAGGCGTTGGGAGCGGGTGGCGAAGGGCGTGGCCCCGACAATATAGCCACTCTCCGAATAAGCGAAATCAGCCTCGGCGAAATTAAGAAAGTTGGGGGGCAGCAAATCGCGCGCCGCACCCTCTTGTCCCACCTTGCAGAGCGGCAGGGCTGGGTCAAGTTCATGAATTTTATTGAGGGCATTGTTGATCGCCCGGTGCGTCAGAGCCGTGACTAGCACGCGAAAGCCATCGGCTACCAGCAGCCGGGCCAGGTGGGCCAGCACAAAGGTTTTGCCCGTCCCCGGCGGCCCCTGGATCAGGTAGACCAGATCACTGGCATAGGCGTTGGCCAGGGCCTCACACTGGGTTTCGTTCAGGCCCTCGGCCTGGGCCGCTTCCCAGGCACGCTCGTAGCGGGCGTAATCGATTTGGGGTGCCAGTTCCCCATTGATCAGCGGTAAAATGAATTCCCGGCCGCGCAGGGTATCGCTGACCTGATCGAGGGCATCCAGGAACAAGCTACTCAGGTCGAGCATACTCTCATCAGCGATCCAACCTTTGGGGTGTTCTTTGAACAAAAAGGGCTTGCCATCGGTGATCAGCAGATCGAGGCTGGTTTCATCATCATAGTCCAGGATACACTGAATGGTTTCCGACCCTTTGGGGTTGCCGCGGTGCAGCACCAGCAGGTCGCCATCTCGAAAGCGGGAATCGTTGGTCTGGCAACCCATTTTGAGGGCGTTGCCCTTGAGTGATAGCAGGGATAGGGCTTCGATGGCGTAACCCTGCCGGACGCGCTGAACCAGCGGCAGCGCCCATTGTTTTTCCAACTCGTAACGCTGGATTTCACGTTCGCGGCGGATGAAGTTTTTTAGCCGCTGGAGCAGGGTCAGGTAATCCGTGGGCATGATGGTAACGAGTGTATTGGAAAATCTCAGGCTCGTCAATAGAAGTGGTTCTCGCAGAACAACAACTTCCATCCAGCTCAACCTTCATTCTATTTCAGCGGTTATAATACTTCCCTGGAGAAAAATACATGGAAGAACGCTTACAGAAAATCTTATCGCGCGCGGGATTCGGTTCCCGCCGAGGCTGCGAAGAATTGATCGCCAAAGGGCGCGTGACCATCAATGGACAAATCGCAACCCTGGGAATGAAGGCCGACCCCCAGACCGATAAAATCAAGGTCAATGAAAAGCCCATTGAACTTGGCGAAGAATTGGTTTACATTGCTGTTAACAAACCTCGCAATGTGATTTCGGCAGCCTCCCCACAAGACAATCGCAAGACCGTACGAGATTTAGTAGACGTACCCGGCCATATTTATCCCGTGGGTCGTTTGGATGTGGATAGCGAGGGCTTGATTCTACTCACTAACGATGGTGAACTCACCAATCGCTTAACGCATCCGAGGTTCATGCATGAAAAGGAGTACAGGATTCTCGTTGCCAGCCGGCCCGATCAAAAGCAATTGACCGCCTGGCAAAATGGTGTGGTTCTTGATGATGGCTACAAAACCAAGCCCGCCAAAGTGCGCGTTACGGGCACCCATGGCAAAGGTGCCTGGATGCAGGTCATTCTGACGGAAGGTAAAAAACGCCAAATTCGCGAAATGGGTCGTTTGACGGGTTTGCCGGTGGTTCGCATCATTCGAGTGCGGATTGGCTCTTTACAACTTGGATATCTAAAACCCAAACAGTGGCGACATCTGACCCCCGAAGAAGTAGCAGAACTCAAAGGCGAATCCCCTAGCCCCAGACAGTCTAAAAAAGACAACCGCCCCCGCCCCACCCGCAGACCCCCTAAGAAGCGGAAGTAGATTGCCTCCGCATAACGGGATTAAGGGCAAATTGTGACCGCATCACCAGTCCTTGGTGCATACTATTACAAAAAATATATAAGGTTTTGGTTGCTCGCCAACCCGACCAAAAGCAGCTGGCTGCCTGGCGAACGGGAGTGTTCCTTGAAGACGGTTATCGCACCCAGACACTTCAAGTTTCGTTGGCCGGAACTTATGGCAAAAATGCCTGGCTAAAAGTTATTCTCAAAGAAGGTCGTCAGCGTCAGATCCGGAAATTGGGCAAACTAACTGGTCTGCCAGTAGTACGCATTCGAGAGTACGAATTGGCGATTTATGGCTGGGGAAATTGAAACCAGGCCAGTGGCGACATCTCACAACTGAAGAAGTTAAGGCTCTTAGAAAAGGATCTCCAACGAAGGGAAAAGCCAAGAAACAACGTAAATAATCACTTTTTCAAGGGGCAATTGATTTGTCACTTTGTCAGATTTTCTTTATTTATCCGTTTTTTATTTCAGTTATTTGCACAAATTTTCAGAAAGCCTCTCCGTTTGGGTGAGCGATACCAGGTACGATGTCTTCTCCTAATACTGAACCCGCCACCCATGAACCCTTATCGCTCCGGGATGCTGAAACTTTCCAGTGGCTTTATGGGCGTTGCAACCTAATTGTTTTTAGATTCATTTATGGGTTGCATGGCGGGCCAACTGAGGATGTTGAAGATTTGACTGCAGAAACCTTTATTCGGGCCTGGAAATCTCGACACAGGTTCAGCGGAACCGAACAGGCCGCTTTGGGTTGGCTGCTGAAAATCGCCCGCAATTTGGTTATCGATTATCATCGACGGCAAAAAAGCCGAGGTTATTCTCTGGATATTGACCAACATATAATCTCAGCTGACGACCTCAACCCCGAGGAGCAGACACAGGTGCGGGAGCAAATAAAAGTGCTCTGGTCGCAGTTACACACTATACCTGACCAACAACGTGAAATTCTGGTTCTGCGATTTCTTCTCGGCTGGCGGGTACGGGATATTGGTGAGCATTTAGGATTGAAAGAGAACACCGTTTCAGTTTATATCCGCCGGGCAATCAAACACCTGCGTCAAGATTGGCCAACCGAAGGTGAAGAGCATGGATAAACATATCCCTACCGAAGAAGAAATCGTGGAATTATTCAGCCGAGTGCAGCCTCGTCCTAGTGTTGGATTCAACCGCAAGATGGCAGCTCAACCCTGGAACCGAAAGGGCCGCGTCCCTTTTTGGGCCGGCTTGACACCAATGAGGGCAGCTGCCAGCTTGGGGCTTGTATTGGTTCTCCTTTTTGGGATCAGTCTTCTCTCCCCCTCGCTGAACACCCTGGCCCATCGTTTCTCCCAATTTTTCTTACCCTCCCTCAGCAGCCAATCCATTGCGGAGTATGCACCTTTGGAAACCAATCAGCCGATCGACCGCTTCAACCTTTCGATTTCCGAAGCCGAAGCTCTCGCAGAATTTGAGATGAAGCAGCCCGCTACATCGCCAGAAGGTTTCGAACTGATTGGCGCAGCATACGATGATTTTCGGGAAGCAATAATTTTGCACTACAGCACAAAATCTGGCAGCATGGTGCTCCGAATCAGCCAACAACAACCAGACTCAGATTTTCAAGCCATTGGTCCGGCTGCTATCGTTGAGAAAGTTGAAATTGGGCCAAATCCCGGCGAATTTGTAGCTGGGGGTTGGATGATTCCTGAGGTAGAATCAGGGGCTGATGCCCTGCCCAGCCGGACCTCACCACAACCAATTTGGGATGCCACCGTTAAGCTTCAAACCCTGCGTTGGTCGGATGGTGAATTTTTATACGAAATTATTCTCGCTGGGGGTTCTGAGCAACCGGGTTATCTGGATAAAGAAGGCTTGATTGCTCTGGCAAAACACTTGCACTAGGAGAACCTATGGAAACTACGCAAGAAAATCGAACATCTTGGTTAGATCGTCCGATACTAACAATCTTAAACATCAACTGGGAAACGCTGATCTTCGCTAGCATTCTAATTTTGGGTTTACTCACTCGTTTTTATGATTTAGAACCTCGCGTGATGAGCCATGATGAAAACTCTCATGTTTACTATTCTTGGCGGCTTTACAAAGGCGATGGTTATCAGCACACCCCTCTAACCCACGGACCATTTCTCTTCCATATCACGGCGTTTTCCTACTTCCTATTTGGTGATGATGATATTACAGCTCGCATTCCATACGCACTTTTCAGCATAGCGGCAGTAGCTTTTGTGTGGTTTTACAGACGGTATTTAGGGAAAGCCGGGACTATCCTCACGGCACTTTTGATGGTGATCTCTCCCTATATGCTTTATTATGGACGCTATGTTCGCAATGAAGCTTTTGTAGCTTTTTTTGGTCTCGTCACGCTTTGGGCGATCTTGAGATTTTTGGAAACCGGAGAAGCCAAATATACATATTGGCTCACAGCCGCTACGGTTCTACATTTCACAACAAAAGAGACGTCCTTTTTTTACACCGCGCAAGCGCTGGTATTTTTAGGATTAATGTTTATCTATCAGGTTACCAAGCATCCCTGGAAGGAAAATGCTTCGCGCAAAGCATTTCTTGGCAGCTTGATCTTTGCATTTGTCATGTTGGCTGTTTTCGGTGGATTGAGTATGTATGGCAGTGGTTTAGAATCCCCTCCAGCCATCGAAGGAGAGCAAAATGTCACAACCGGGCTCCCCACAATAGTGACTGTTTTGCCAATTATTCTAGGTGGTTTAGGGATTTTGCTCGCGCTTTATTTCGTGATCAAAGAATATTCGTGGAAGAAACTCTGTGAAAATCGGGCTTTCAGTTTGATGATTTTGCTGCTAACCTTGGTGCTACCTCATCTAGCCAGTTTCCCTGCCCGCATGATGGGTTGGGATCCGCTGGACTATACAATGTCTGGCATACTTCGTACGGGTATTTTCGTGATTCCCTTGGCAATCGTCGCGGTAATAGTCGGCCTGCTTTGGAATAAGCGTCTTTTCCTAATAAATGCCGCAATTTTCTATATCCCTTTTACTCTGTTTTTTACAACCTTTTTCACTAACGGGAATGGTTTCTTCTCAGGACTGGTAGGTTCGCTAGGATATTGGCTCGAACAACAAGGTGTCGAGCGCGGCAGCCAACCGTGGTATTACTATATCGGATTACAGGTTCCATTTTATGAGTTTTTGCCAGCCATAGGTGTACTGCTCACCCTGGGAATCATCATTCGCCGAAAATTACGCGGTCAACGCATTGGAGATCAGCATACTCAAATTGATATTGATTCCGAGGTTGAAAAAGAGAATCAACCCCAGGGACAATTTCTGTACTTATTACTAACTGGATTTTGGATTATCACCAGCGTCATTGCTTACTCTGTGGCTGGTGAAAAAATGCCGTGGTTAACCGTTCATATTGCGCTACCCCTCATTTTATTCACGGGTTGGGGGATGGGGCAGCTTGTCGAGGGTATAGATTGGGGTAAATTGCGCTCACAGCGTGGCTTATTGCTCATCCTATTAATTTTTGTCTTCCTGATCAGTTTGAGTGTGGCCATTGGCAGTTGGGTGGGACCAGATCGACCTTTCAGCGGGCAAGAACTCAACCAACTCAACACCTCCCTCAACTTCATCCTATCGCTGGCAATGACAGTTGGCAGTGGGATTGCTATTGCTGTACTTATCAAGGATTTGGACAGCCTGGAACCATTGGGCAGTCTGGTTGTGTTAGCTTTCTTCGCACTATTGGGCGTACTGACTGCCAGAGCCGCTTACAGGGCTGCTTATATCAACTACGACAATCCGACAGAATACCTCGTCTATGCGCACAGTGCCACAGGTGTTAAAGAAGCTCTTAGTCAAATCGAAGAGCTTTCAGTCCGCACCACGGATGGATTGGCGATGCAAGTTGCCTATGATGACGAGACCACCTACCCCTATTGGTGGTATCTGAGAAATTATTCAGACCAAAAATATTATGGGGCGAACCCCACCCGAGAGTTACGTGACGCCCCCGTAATCCTGGTCGGCGATAATAATTTTGCCAAAATCGAACCCGTTGTTGGACAGGCTTACCACCAATTCGATTACAACCGGATTTGGTGGCCGAACCAAGATTATTATGGCCTCACCTGGGAACGCATCCGAGATGCCATCATAGATCCAGCCATGCGTTCCGCCTTGTGGCAGATTTGGTTCAATAGAGACTATACCGAATACGCTGATGTCACTGGCAATACCACGCTGACGTTGCCTACCTGGCAGCCAGCCGATCGTATGCGGCTCTATGTGCGGAAAGATATCGCCGCCCAGGTTTGGAATTTAGGCGCCTCCCCCACCGGATTCGAGGAAGAATTGATCGCTGACCCTTATGAGGGTAAAGGAATAAATCTGATTTCTGATCAAATCATCGGCGAGGATGGCACCCTCAATCTGCCGCGAAATTTAGTAGTGGCACCGGATGGCACGCTTTATTTGGCTGATACTGGCAACCACCGCATCTTACACATGAATTTGGACGGCGAACTTCTAGCCAGTTGGGGAAGTTTTGCCGATGGCGCTACCATAGAAGGAGGCGCACCCGCTGGAACATTCTATGAACCCTGGGCTATTGCTATCGGGTCAGACGGATCGGTTTTTGTGACTGACACTTGGAACCATCGCATCCAGAAATTTACCTCGGATGGTCGTTTCATCACAGAATGGGGCACATTTGGCCAAGCTGAAACTGCCACCGCTTTTTGGGGGCCAAGGGATATTGCCATCGACGATCAGGGCTGGCTCTATGTGACGGATACGGGTAATAAACGTGTGGTTGTTTTCGATGAGGACGGGAATTTCATCACAGAATTTGGCAGCGCTGGACTTCTCGAAGGGCAATTCGATGAACCTGTCGGCGTGGCGGTTGATTTTGATGGATATGTTTATGTGGCTGACACCTGGAATCAACGTGTTCAGGTTTTTGAATTTGAAGTGTTGTCCAATACTTATTATCAGATCAATGATTGGGAAATCGTGGGTTGGTATGGTCAATCGCTGGATAACAAACCCTTTATCGAAGTGGGTGAAGATGGTCATGTTTATGTCAGTGACCCAGAGGGTTACCGAATCTTGGAATTCACGACGGAAGGTGAATTTATCCGTTATTGGGGTAACTATGGTAGTGGTCCCGATAGTTTTACCTTACCAACCGGCATGTCAATTGATCCAGCAACAGGAACGATTTGGGTAGCTGATGCTGGCAACCATCGCTTCATGCGCTTCCAATTGGATACAACCAGTTCCCCCTAAGGAAATAATCAATCCACGTTTATGGTCCCCAAGAAAATCTTGGGGACTTTTTTTGTATCCCAGGTGAAAGATTAAGGTTACTTGGAATTCTTTTTATCAAAATCCTATGCTACAATTTTCATTATAGTTTCAGTTTGGAAACTCAGGAGATTTTAGGAATGCTTATCTTAACAACTATGATTGGATTCTTGGTGCTCATAATGGGGCGTCAGATATTTTGGGTCTTTATCGCCGGATTAGGTTTTGCGTTCGGAATGATCTTTGGTGGGCAATTTTATTCTGGCCAGCCTGATTGGATCTTATTTTTAGTCAGCAGTATTATCGCAATTGTAGGTGCTGTTTTGGCTTACACGCTTCAACGTTTGGCTGGTGCAATTGCTGGATTTGCTTCCGGTTGGTATTTGACAAATATATTGATGAGTTATTTCAGAATTGATCCTGGGCAATTTGAAGAAATTATTCCAGTTATTGTGGGCATTATTTTCGCCGTTTTGATAATGACCTTCTTTGATTGGAGTGTGATTGTCATTTCTTCATTAGCGGGTTCAGCAATCATCGTCAGCGGTATGAGATTACCCAGCAATACAGAGCTAGCTTTGTTAATAACGTTCGCACTCGTTGGTATGGTTATCCAAACAATTTTGTATATTCAAGAGGACTCAAAAGGGAGGTAAATTGGAGAACCAAAAACGAGCCTGAATTATCAAGCTCGCATAATGGAAGACAAAATAGAGATCAAAAAAATATTGATCCCTTGTTGCACAAAAAGCAATTTGGAATTTATTGGTCTTCTAGACCAGGTAAGGTCAAGTCCGAATCAGGAATGCCCAACGGAGAACCAGCTTTTGTCTCTAAGTCCGTTTCGAATACGATTTCGGGGGAAGAATATTGTTTTTTTTCATTCATAGTATTTTTATCCGTTTCTGATATAAATACATTTTGATAAATTCTGTGGGGAGTAACACTCAACTTTAAGGGCGCCGCCCAAACATACTCACCAAGATTAATCGTAATGTATTTAGTAATGTATTCTTGAACACGAATTCTAAAATTATCTGTTACACACTTAAACGCCAAATAATGTTCGTAGAAATGATAATCTTTTCTTAGGGGAAGAATGAGACTTAGGGTGAGACGGAAGGTTTTGGTAATCCTTGACGTCGGAAATATAATTCAAGAAACCTTGATTCTCCCCATCTGTTGGATAAGTTGCAATTTTTACAATCCGCTGTGAATGCTCTGTGCGCAGGAAAACATCTCTTTGATCCACCCAAACATCCCACAGGCCTTTTTTCTCGTCTAAAATTTCAAAGCTTTGCAGGTTCCCCTGGTCGCTTATCCATTCATTTGTTGGGAAAGTTTCACCTTCCAGACACACTTTGGCTAAAAATCGGTCAGATAGTGGATCGATTATGATGGCATTAAACTTGCTGGTTTCTCTCGTGTTTTCAGGCATAAAAAATCTTTTCTCTCAGAACTTGGTACAACTAGATTCCAGTTTGATTTAGATAATCGAGTGATTTCGCGTAAAAAACCCCGAAAGTTATCTCATCAATTAAGGAATTACGATTTTTATTATAATTGGACCGCCTATATCTTTTCTAGTAATGTCTCACATACGGTGGGTCAATTCTAGTAGTAGGAATAATACTCTAAAATTTCACCTTACCCCAACCAAATTTCCAGATAAGTTTTTATCAAATCCCAATTGCTGACTAAACCATAAATTCCTACACCAACAAGTAATACCCCTCCAATAATATTTACCACTCGTGAGTATCGAGCAAAAAATCGTACCAGCCATTGCTGAGTTGCACCAGACAGAAACGAAAGCAGGAGAAGAGGCAAACCAAAACCAATTCCAAACCAAAAGAAAATCGAGAGTTTGCTTAAAACTTCAGCAGTGGTTAGTGAATAAGTAAAAATTCCTACGACTAAAGGCCCCGAACAAGGCAAAGCGATCGGGCCATATAACAAGCCATAAACATAAGCATTGACATAAGGGTTATTCAGCACCGGAACTTGAACCTGGGGAAGCGCTTTAAATGGATTGTAATCAAATAATAGTGCAATCCCTAAAGCGATGATTAGCAGGTAGGCAACCGGGATAACGACTGTCAGCGCGGCCCCAATAGATACCGAGAGTAAGGAAATTAGCAAGCCGAGGGCTAACATCATCGTGAGTACTCCTGCCAATACAAGAAAACCCAAGGAATAACGTCCAACGCGGCTCTTGATACCTTCTTGACGACCAGAGAGATATGCTAAGAATCCGGGATATAGTGGCAAAATACACGGGCTGCTGCTGGAAAGCAATCCCAGGCTGATAGATGTAAAAATGGTTTCGATCATTGTGGCACTCCTAAAATGAGGGAAACCTGCCTAGATTGAAAACTAGGCAGGTGAAAAAATAATTTGAAAAATGAGCTACATTTCTTCATCAAGGAAAGGTTGTAAAGCTTCCAATAGATCTTCAGCACTCTTGATGCCAAAGGGCAGTAAATGAACTTCGCCCTCGCGATCAATGATCAACATCGGCGTAGATGGTGGGTTAAGGTATTGATCCCCATAAAGTTTTCCAATCTCACGGGATATTTCTGTGGGAGCCACAGTATAAACCCAATCAAAACCATTTTTGGTCGCGTAGGCTTTTAGGGCATCAGCGTTTTCGTTCGGGTCAATATCAAGTCCCACGCTTATGAAATCATCCCGCTCGCCAACCAACTCATGCAGGGCTAGCACCTGACCTTGTTGCTTGAGGCAATTCGAGCACCACATTGCGAGGGTTTCTACGAGGACAACTTTCCCTTTGAAATTTCCGATTTTAAAGGTTTCGCCAGAATTCACATCCATGAGCGGCGCTTTGAACCAATCAGGGAGTTGATTATCATCCGACTCCATCGACATTGAATTGTCTGTCATTTCATCTTCACGGTCTGATTCTTCAGTCGTTGGCGCATCAACTGCATCATGTCCATCCATATCCCCACTATCATCTGACATCATATCATCATCTTTCATCTCACCCCCAGCATGATCATCCATATCATCAGAGGCGGAATTTTCATCTTCCATCATCTTATTATCTTTATCATCCATTGTTTCTGAGCTCATATCTGATGTCGTTTCTTTTTCATCTTCTGCCATCACTTCAGTTGGCGCGACTTGTGTACTACAAGCTGCCAAGAAGAGGGCTAATAACAGAACAAGGCTAAAGATTAATTTTCGAGTTTTCATATTTTCCTCCAAGAAAATAATTTTTGTTGGGATACACAAATCATCTCAATAAATCCTTGCGAGTGGATTAACGAAATATTACGAACTTCTTACAAAAATGACTTGTAATATTTCTTTTAGCTTCCCGTAAGGATTTCGTAATCTTTGGCAATTAAACTGTTGATGGCTTAATCACTGATGGAACAGCTTAGACTAAGCGCTGCGTTCTCCTGAATCGCAATCGAAAGGTCGATTGAGTGCTCAACGTAAGTTGTTCAATCTCGTTTTGCGAAACACACCAATCACCTGCTACAATTGATAGTTGATAACCAAATCAAGCAGGAAAGTAAGAAACCATGACCACAAACCAAACTATTCTCGTCGTAGATGATGAAGAGACAATCCGAGAAGTTGTGCGCCGCTATCTGGAGAAAGAGGGGTTCAAGGTTATCGAAGCTGCAGACGGTTTCGAAGCATTGGATGCAATTCGTTCAACTCCACCCGATTTGATCGTCCTCGATTTAATGCTCCCCGGTATCGATGGATTGAGTTTGACTCAACATATCCGACAGGATCGACGTATTCCGATAATTATGCTGACGGCCAAAGGCGAAGCCAACGACCGCATCAGAGGATTGGATTTGGGTGCGGATGACTATATGGCAAAGCCATTCAGCCCCCAAGAAGTGGCTTCTAGGGTACGAGCAGTATTGCGGCGCACAGTCGCCGATTCACCTGCTAAAAAGGGTAATACTTTGGAATTCCAGAATTTGCGGATTGACCCATCCTCCAGGGCGGTTTCCTTAAAAAAGAAACCATCCCATTGACAGCGAAAGAATTCGATCTGCTCTATTTTTTCGCAAGCAACCCGAAACAGGTATTCAGCAGAGCACAATTATTGGATAAAGTTTGGGGAGATGAACTCTATACCGATCCATCAACTGTAACCGTACATATTCGCCGCTTGCGCGAGAAAATTGAGAGCGATCCCAGCAAACCCCAATTTCTGTTAACAGTTTGGGGTGTGGGCTATAAATTCGAGGGAGAGAATTCATGAACGCCCGTTTATCCCGCTTGCTGATTTATATCTTTGGCATCCTGGCAATGTTACTGCTGACGGTTGTGCTGATCCAAGTTGTGATGAGCCCACCTTTGAGCGATTTGATTTATCTGGCGGCCCTGCTTGGGATCACCAGCCTCATCTCAGCAGCATTGGGCTTCATCTCACAACGGCTAGGTTGGTGGCGGCGGATGCCGCATATCAGTCAAACCCTGATCTTAGGATATGTCCTGGCAGGGGCATTGGCCCTTTTTAATGTTTGGCTGACAGCCCGCTTGATGTTCATTGATCAACACGATTTAACTCTGGGGACCTTATTATTGGTTTTCGCAGGTGGCGTTTCGATTGCATTTGGATATTTTATTTCCAACTCTATCACTCAGGATTTAAAAGATTTGGTTGAGGGAGCCGAAAAAATCCGCGAAGGTGATTTTGCTGCCCGAGTGACCATCAGTGGCGAAGATGAGGTTTCACAACTGGCTCAAGCCTTTAATCAAATGGCGGTTCAGTTGGAGAAAGCGGCGGAAGCGGAACGCGCCCTCGATGAAGCCCGCCGCAACCTGGTGGCCTGGGCTTCACATGATTTACGCACACCGTTAACTTCTTTGATGGTTATGTTGGATGCTCTGACAGATGGGATTGTCACCGACCCCGAAACGGTATCCCGCTACTTGAAACAAAGCCAAAACGAAGTCATCCGGATGAGTGCTATGATTGATGATTTGTTCGAACTCGCTCAACTGGATGCTGGTTACCAAGACCTGGGTTTTGAGTGGATTGCTATCTCTGATTTGATCTCCGACACCCTGGAGAGTTTTGCGGCCAGAGCTAAAGCCCAAGGAGTAACCCTCGAAGGATCGGTAACCCCCGACGTTGACCCAATTTGGGCGGCACCCGATAAGCTCAGTCGGATTTTGGATAATCTTGTCGGTAATGCCTTGCGCTTCACCCCCAAAGGTGGATGCATTTTCTTAGAAGTCCGTTTAAATGGCAATCAAGTTCTGGTTGAAGTACGAGATACCGGGACTGGGATCGACGAAAAGGATTTACCGCGTATCTTTGACCGCTTCTATCGAGGAGAAAAAAGTCGCACACGCAGCGGCGAAAATGGCGGTGGCGTCGGTTTAGGATTAGCTATCGTCAAAGGGTTAGTCACAGCCCATGGCGGCGAAATTTGGGTCGAGAGCGAATCTACCACTGGTACTAAATTTTCGTTCACCTTGCCTAAAGAAAAATCTATTGGAAATTAAGATCTTGCTCAAATCCTTTTTACTCACCTTAGAGGTAACTTTATGAGATCCCTACCATTTATTTTACTCATTTTCCTGTTAGCGGCTTGCACCACAACGAGCACAAAAGAACCTAATCAAAAAGAGTCGGCTACTGATATTCCTACCCAGGCAGCCGCTCCATCCCTTTTGCCTGATTTGGGTGAAGCACCCGAATTAAATAATGAAGTTTGGTTAAACACTCCCGAACCACTGCGATTGGCTAATCTTCGTGGCCAGGTTGTTTTGCTGGATATGTGGACTTTTGGTTGAATTAACTGCCAACGAGTAATTCCCTCGTTGAGGGAATGGCACAACACCTATTCAGACCAAGGTCTGGTCATTATTGGCAATCATTATCCAGAGTTCAGCCATGAAGCCGATCTTGAAAATCTCAAAGAAGCTATTGAACAACTTGAAATCCCTTATGCAGTGGCACAAGATAACGACCGAGAAACCTGGGCCGCGTACAAAAACCGCTACTGGCCGACACTCTACCTGATCGACAAACAAGGCCGTATTCGCTATACGCATATCGGCGAGGGCGCTTATGCTGTAACCGAAGCCGCCATCCAATCCTTACTCGCCGAACCCTACGCATCAGAGTAACTAATTCACAAATACCAGCATCTATTTATTCGTACACAGGAGAAAAATCATGATCAAAATCAAATCTTCCGAAATCACGCCCGAACATACATACCTCTCCCGTCGGGATTTTTTAAAAAGTATGGGCATCATCAGTGGGACGGCGGCTTTGCTGGCCGCTTGCCGCGGACAAGATCCCACGGCAACTCTTTCCCCAACCGCGGCGAGTGATACCATTATGGATGAAGCTGCGCCCTCCATGGGCAGTGGCACCGATGAGCTTGGTGATCCCCTCAATAGTTTCGAAGATATCACCAATTACAACAACTATTACGAATTTACTGTCGATAAATCCGGCGTTGCAAAACTTGCTGAAGGCTACCCAACATCTCCCTGGGAGGTAACTGTTGGTGGATTGGTTAATAATCCCAAAACTTTCTCACTCGATGATTTACGTGCTTTCGAGATCGAAGAACGCATCTACCGCTTGCGTTGTGTAGAGGCCTGGTCGATGGTGATACCGTGGATGGGTTTCCCACTCCACAAATTACTCAAAGAGGTCGAACCCAAAGCCGAAGCGAAATATGTCCGCTTTGAAACGATCTATGATCCTGATGGTATGCCTGGAATCAAATCCAGTCCTTGGTATGATTGGCCTTATATCGAAGGTCTGCGTATGGATGAAGCCATGAATGATTTGACCTTGATGGCTACTGGGCTTTACGGCAAAGACCTGCTCCCGCAAAATGGGGCTCCAATTCGCCTGGTCGTTCCCTGGAAATATGGTTTCAAAAGCATCAAGTCTATCGTCAAGATCGATTTGGTTGAGGAAATGCCCACTTCATTATGGATGGCTTCAGCCCCCCATGAATACGGATTTTATGCCAATGTCAATCCAGAAGTCGATCATCCGCGTTGGTCACAAGCCAGCGAACGCCGTATTGGTGAATTCGGTCGACGCCCAACGCTTCTATACAACGGCTATGCCGAAGAAGTGGCCCACCTGTATCAGGATGGATCGGGTGAAGACCTGCTAGGGAAAACGCCCAAGTAACCTATCTTCAAGGACACACTAAAATATGAAAAAAATCAAAATGACACCATTGCAAATTGCAGCTCATATTGCCGCCTTAATTCCCCTGGTTTGGTTACTTTGGGATTTTTGGCAGGGCAACCTGGGACCAGACATCATCCGCGCTGCAACTTTACGTACAGGCAAAGCTGCCTTGATCTTGTTGGTAGCTTCATTAGCCTGCACCCCCATCAATCTGGTTTTTAAGCTTAAACCTGCACTTAAGTTACGAAGACCGCTGGGATTATACAGTTTCATGTATGCCAGCATCCATTTTGCGATCTTTATTGGGGTCGATTATTTCTTCGATTTCACCTTGATCAAGGACGCTCTTTTCGAAAAACGCTACGCCCTGGTAGGTCTAACAACTGGACTGATTTTGCTAGCTCTGGCACTTACTTCAACAATCGGCTGGCAGCGCCGGTTAAAAAAGAACTGGAAAAAACTGCATCAGCTTGTTTATATAGCGGGGATATTGGCCGTAGTGCATTATATTTGGCTGGTCAAACAAGGCGTACTGCAGCCTTGGGTTTGGGCAGGAGCGGTGGCAATATTATTATTACTGCGCTATAAACCGATTAAACAACGCGTACTCAAACTTACCAGATAAATAACAGTTTGATATCCTAAATTAAATCGTAGGGTGCTGTCTGGTGGCGGATCCGCTACCAGACAGCACCTTTTTTATCGAATCACAACCGGTAGATAGTTATGCATCTCCACCGGTTTGAGGGCGAAGTTAGCCTGCACTGTTTTCGAACTGTACATCGTGAAGACTACCGGGTTTACATCCCTGCTGATATCGCCACCCCTGCCTTCGAAAATCGAATCGGCCGAAGCGGTAGCTGTCAGGGTAATGATTGTACCTTCGATGAAACTGACCTCACATTTTTCTTCGTCTCAAATGGGAACCCCGCAGTCGATATTGGGCGGATCGCTGATGATATTACCGGAGCCACTGCCAGCCAGACTGACAAGACCTGCCACGCAAGATCCAAAAGTGCCTAATATTTAAATTGAAGATCACTTGATCAGCAGAGGTAAGAAAATCGAGTTTCCGCTGGAATTCCTGTACAAACCAGAAAGTTAACTCGTGGTTCCAGCACTCATATTGGGGATGGTATTGTATTGTGCCGTAGTGCTGGTGGTACGTAATCCCTGGCTGTTTGAAAGCTCGAAAGGTAAAACTGCGCTCCAGTTGCCATTGGCACCTGCGGTAGCGATCGCCAATGACTGCAAAGTTTCAACGATATTGTCCGTATCATCCAAGAAGACTTCGATAATGCAGTTCGGGCAGGGGCTGCCATCCCCGCTGGTGCCGCTAACGGAGGTGCCGTCGATCCCGGTAACTTTGGCTGGCAGGAAGTTTTTGAACGCATCTGTCATGGTTGCGCCTACCTGAATGGCATTTTCAGGCTCAGGATTGCCTTCAACTTCCGGCCATGCAGCTGACTTCTTGATGATATTGGTTCGCAGCAAATTTTCATCGTATAAAACCCCATTGAGCGCAATGGCTGAAAGACCCGGTTCCACGATCGTGTTGTCGAGTACTCGAACTTCTTTAGGCCCATCGGCCATAAAGATACCCCGGCCGCAAACACCCACTTCATTCAGCCCGATATCCACACCGATTTTATTGTTTTGGATTAGATGCCCGGTTCCGGTCACCCGGATGGCATCGGGCTGGGTGGAACTGGAGAAGATCTCCTGGCGCAAACCCGCAAATGTATTGTTTTGGATGATGTGGTCGTCTCCCTCCATGCTGATACCGCCACCGCCTAACCAGTCAACCGGGGTGCAAATCAAATTGGCATCAGTCTGCTTGCCAGTGACCAGTCCATTTTCATCGGTGCCCACAAAATTGCTGGCGAACGTGTTGGCGTCTCCGCGCATTGCAGTTGCCACCCCGTCAAAACCCAGAAAAATATTGTCTTGGATCAGATTGCCCGTCACACCTGCACTCAAAGCGATACCAGCACTTCCGCTGCCATCTTGGGGATCGTTGTTCCTCAAGTAAGGCTCTGTGCCATCGTCTGAGAGACCAAACCAGTTATCTTCGATTATATTATTGTTTGAGTTAACAAACATATGCGTTCTGAGATTTTGAAAAGCCAGACCGCGGACCTCGTTGCTATCATGAGATCCGGAATTATTGGTCCCCACGATAAGTCCAGTTTTGGCCCCTGTGCCGGGTCCGACGATGAAAATTTTCGGTCCGTGGGCGGTCCCCCCAGGTTGAGTAGTACCATCAATAACGATCTGACCATACTCCAAAGTCCGGAATATTGCGGTATCTGTGGTGTTATAGACCTGAATTTTCCAGATTCCCAGGGCACTGTAATAACCCTCCGCTGGGTTTGCGGGTATATTGAACTGGATCAATATCGGACGTTGAGCGGCACCCAATGAACGGGCCTGGACAATGGCGCGCCGCAAGGTGCAGGGTGTAGCTGAGGCACAGCTAGTGCTCATGCTATCATCTGGATCGGTACCGCTATCAACGGTGATCACCGTGACCGGAGTCAACAGCGGGCTTTCTGGGACATTCCCTTCAGCGGCAAAAACAGCCTGGCTAAACCCCGTGATTATCCCTATTAAGGTGAATCCTAAAAGGATAACTATCAACTGCAAATTTTTCTTTTTCATACGATATCTCCTTATATTGTTTTGATTCCTGAAAACTAATCCACTTCATTTGGATCAATGGGTTTTTCCACCATTAAGTTTTGCAGATGATGGATAAAAGCATCAAAACTATCAAAACCAAAAACTTCGCGAGTAAAGGGATCTTCCAACATAAATCGTAAATTTGGATTTTCCTGAGGACCCGTGCGCCAGATGCGCAGCAGATAAGCAAAATACTTTTCCGGCATAAGATTTTGGGCGTTTTGGATATTGCAGCACGAACCCAATAGCACTCCCTCTGTTATATTTTCTAACAAGTTCTGAGTATCATTTCACAACTACAGTTTCAGCTTACGGTATCTTCGTCAAAAAATCGTCAAAAAGGAACAGTGTGCCCCCAAATACACTCCCTTACAAATTTCCCTGACAAGTCTTGAGCGCGCCAGAGGAATATCCCACCTGTTGCCAGGGGAAGGTTATCGTTATAATAGGAGGGGAGGGCACAACGATGAACAGGCTACGCATCACGCTTCTTGGCGCATTCCAGGCAACCTTCGACGGGGAACTGTTAACCACCTTTGGAACCGACAAAACACGCGCACTCTTGGCCTATATAGCCGTGGAAACTCACCGACCGCATCGCCGCGAGCATCTGGCCGGATTGCTCTGGTCAGATCAGGCCGAGAAAAAAGCCCTGCACAGCTTGAGACAATCCCTCTCCACATTGCGTAAAACCCTGGGGGATCAGCAAGAGAAAACGCCCTACCTGCTCGCAGACCGCGACACCATTCAATTCAACCCCGAAAGTGATTACTGGTTGGATGTCGCGGCATTCAAAACCGCGCTCGAACGCGGGCTGCCCCAAAACCACCACGGCGGTGCGCGTCAAAGACCCAATATCCGCCGCTTGCAAACCTCACTAGGTTTATATCAAGGGAATTTCTTAGATCAATTGATTCTGAAAGGGAGTCCGTTATTCGATGAATGGGCTGTCTTGCAGCGGGAAATCCTCACGCGCCAGGTGATCGAGACCATGTGCATCCTGAGCGATTACCACGAGCGCAGAGGTGAATTCGAACACGCCTGCAAGATCGCTGAGCAAATTGTGAGGCTGATCCCCTGGGAAGAGCACGCCCATCGGGTGGTCATGCGCATGCTGGCCCAGGCTGGGCAATGGAGTGCGGCCGAGGTGCAGTTTCAGATGATGCAACGCTACCTGTCCGGAGAAATCGGCGTTGAACCAGCCGCCGAAACTTCCACACTCCTAGCAGAAATTCGCCAAAGCGCCGGGCAAAATATCCCTTTAGCAGCGCGATTTTCAAATTTTCCACATAATCTTCCCCTTGAGACCACTCCTTTTATCGGCCGCGAACTCGAATTAACCGAGTTATCAGATTTGCTAGCCTCGCCAGAATCTCGTTTACTCACAATCACTGGTCCTGGGGGCATCGGAAAATCGCGCCTTGCTTTACAGGTGGCGCGTGAACAGGCCGGCCTTTTCCGAGATGGGGTTTTCTTAGTACCCCTCTCACCTGTGACCTCTCAGGAACAAATCTCCCTCAGCATTGCTGAGGCGATTAGGTTTTCTTTTTACGCCCCAAAAGACCCGCTAAAATTATTGGCAGATCATCTCCATCAAAAAGAGATGCTGCTTGTGCTGGATAATCTAGAGCATCTATTAGCTAACTCGCCCCCAGCCAGCCAGATACTCAGTGAACTTCTCAAAAATGCGCCGGGCGTGGTCATCCTGGCAACCTCCCGCCAGCCGCTGAACTTGCTTATAGAACAGGTTATTGAGCTGCAAGGGTTAACGTACCCTGCACCGGACGAAATTTCCCAAAATAATTTATTGGCTGAAACCGCAAACTATAGCGGCCTCCAACTCTTTGAACAAATTGCTAGACGGGTAAATCACAGGTTTTCTTTAGATACAAATTGGCAGGAAACGGCCCGCATCTGCCAGCTTGTCGAGGGCACCCCCTTAGGGATCGAACTCTCGGCGGCCTGGGTGCGTGGTTACAGGCCTGGCGAAATTGCCCGGCGCATCAGGGAAGATTACGATTTCCTGTCAACCGCCATGCAAGATATCCCCGTACGCCATCGCAGTATGAGATCGGTTTTCAATCACTCGTGGCAACTGCTCGATGAAGACGAAAAATCAATTCTCAAAAAATTGACCGTTTTTCGGGGCGGATTCTCGCGCACAGCCGCCGAATCAATTGCCGGGGCCACAGCTGAAAAACTGCATGCGCTCACCGAGCAATCTCTTTTATATCCAGCCAAAGGTGCCCGCTTTGATATGCATAATCTGGTCCGGCAGTTTGCCTGTGAGAAACTGGCCCAAAACTCTGGCCAAAATCAAGAAACCAACGATGCTCACTGCCGATATTTCGCTGCTTTTATCCAGGCACAAGAAGCAACCTTGCACGGGCCAAAACCCGTTACCGCCCAACAGACGATCAGCCTGGAAATTGAAAATATCCGCGCCAGTTGGCAGTGGGCGATCGAGCAGCAGAAGGTCACTGAACTGGCAACAGCAGTCCGGGGACTGGGCCGGTTCTACAATATGCGCAGTTGGTTCACCGAGGGCCAAGAAATATTTTCAAAAGCGCTGCATGCTCTGCAAGAAATACCAGACCGCGCGGATGAAACTGTCCGTGTTCTGGGTGAAATCGCCATGCAGTTGGGGTGGTTCGAAGTACAGCTCGGAAATTACCAGACAGCGATCTCAATTTTGCGTAATCCGCTCGAAAATCTGCGCAAAATCAAAAACCAAAAAGACCTCGCCGCCGCCCTCAATATACTGGGAAGTGCCGTTTTTGAACTGGGAGAACTGGAAACCGCGAAAAACCATTTCGAAGAGAGTTCTGGCAATTTCAAGGAAAGGAGGTTTCAAACCCGAAGCAGCTTTCGCGAATAATTACTTGGGCAATATTCACCGCAATCAAGGTGATTTCTACCTGGCCAGGCCGTTTTTTACAAATAGCCTGAAACAATATCAAGAACTTGGCGATCAATGGGGGGCCGCGCAAATCCTCAATAACCTGGGCAATATGGCCGGTATATCAGGAGATTTTGCCGTTGCGAAAAAATTCTTCGAAGAGAGTTCTGGCGGTGCGCCGTGAATTAAACGATCAGGCTGGAATTGCGGGTTGTTTGCAAAACCTGAGCATTCTCGCCTTCCTCGATGAAGATTACGCCCAAGCCAAAAAACTGCGCCAAGAATGTTTGAGCATCTGTCGAACAATTGGTTTCACCTGGGGGATCGCCAGCACCCTAAAACACCTCGGGGATGTCGAAAAAACCTTGGGGAACCTGCCCGAGGCCAGAAAACACTACACCGAAAGCTTAGCCATCAGTGAGCAAAATGAAGACCGCCGCAGTATGGCTTTCACGCTTAACAGTCTCGGCGGTTTGGCGCTTTTGCAAGGCAAACTTGAGCAGGCATCCGATTACTATCAGATTGCCTTCCAAACCGCGATGGAGATCGCAGTCATTCCTCTGGCCATTGATATTCTGATAGGGATCGCTGCACTCTATATCGAAGAAAAGAAATACTTACAATCCTTAGAACTGATCAACTTAGCCCAAAATCATGCTGGGACCGAAAAACAAACACGAAATCAGGCGAACCAACTTCAATCTGAGATCGAGGAAGTTCTCAGCAAGAGGGAAGTGCAGAAAATCAAAACTCAAGTACCTTTGAAATCTTTACCAGAATATCTTGACGAGCTGAGATCTAACGCAAGTTTATCTAAATATTGAGATGAGACAATCAATCGTAGGAAAACACCTAAGATGAGCCGCAATATTCAAAACAAAAGATTTAAAAACTTAATGCGTCTGATTAATCGGTTGAATAAAAAACTGGTATAATTTTTTCGGCATTACATCACACACAGAGCCCAAAAGGGCTCACAATTTCCGGGAGAACTTATGAAGTTACATGAGTATCAATCCAAACTGATATTCGCCGAGTACGGCGTACCAATCCCGCAAGGGAGAGTAGCGGCTACCGCAGCTGAAGCAAAACAAATCGCTGATGAATTAGGTGGCCGCGTTGTTATTAAATCGCAGGTGTTGGTTGGTGGACGCGGAAAAGCTGGGGGTATTCGCCTAGCAAAAAGTTCCGATGAGGCAGAAGAAATCGCCACCCAAATTTTGGGTATGGAAATTAAGGGTTTGCCAGTCCGCAAAGTCCTTGTTGATGAAGCCGCCAATATCGAAAAAGAAATCTATCTTGGAATCACTAATGATCGGGCAGCCCGGAAACCGGTGATGATGGCATCTGCGGAAGGGGGCGTGGATATTGAGGAAGTTGCCCGCACGACTCCTGAAAAAATCATCAAGGTACATATTGATCCACTGTTGGGTTTGAAAGATTATCAGGCGCGCGATATTGCAGCTGAAATTGATCTCCCCCGTGATTTATGGCGGTCTTTTGGGCAAATCGCACTCGGTTTATGGAAAGCATACCAAAAAAGTGATGCAAACCTGGCCGAAATCAATCCGCTGGTTATCACTGCCGACAACAAACTGGTAGCGGTCGATGGAAAGATGGTTCTCGATGATAGTGCACTTTTCCGCCATCCAAATTTGGCCGAGAAACGCGATTTAGATGTCGAGGAGGATGCCGAAATTGAAGCCCGCAAATATGGGCTTTCCTTTATCAAACTAGATGGCGATATCGGCTGCATGGTCAATGGTGCTGGATTAGCTATGACAACCATGGATATTATTAAACTTTTTGGTGGAGAACCCGCCAATTTCCTGGATATTGGTGGGGGTGCCAGTGCCGATAAAGTTGCCGCAGCCTTCAGGATCATTCTCGCCGACCCCAATATCAACGCTATTCTAATCAATATCTTCGGCGGTATTACCCGGGGTGATGTGGTCGCCAAAGGCATCTTAACCGCAATGGAAGAAGTCAAACCTAAGGTTCCCATGGTTGTCCGTCTGGTGGGGACCAATGCTGAAGAAGGTCGTAAATTGCTGGCAGATGCCAATATGATCACTGCTGATACCCTGGTAGAAGCAGCCCAAAAAGCTGTTGCCGCAGCTAAGGGAGACAAATGATGAGCATTCTTGTCAACAAAGACACAAAATTGATTGTCCAAGGAATAACCGGCCGTGAAGGGTATTTTCACACCGAACAAATGCTGGCTTACGGCACCCATATTGTGGCGGGCGTCACACCAGGTAAGGGTGGCCAATGGGTCGTAAATGATAAAATTCCCGTTTTCGATTCGGTAAAAATTGCGAAAGATGCTACAGGTGCCAACACCAGCATCATTTTTGTCCCAGCTCGCTTTGCAGCTGATGCCATGTTCGAAGCCGCGGATGCTGGGATAGATTTGATCATCTGCATCACTGAGGGAGTTCCAGTCCAGGATATGATGCAAGTGCGCAATTACCTCGACCAAAAAGGCGTTCGTTTCGTAGGCCCCAACTGCCCTGGATTGCTGACCCCTGGCGAGGCCAAAGTAGGTATCATCCCTGGTGATATTGCCATCCCCGGCAATATTGGTGTCGTTTCCCGTTCTGGAACGCTAACATACGAAGTGCTTTACGCACTAAAACAACTGGATATGGGTGTAAGCACTTGCGTTGGTATTGGCGGTGATCCCATCAATGGAACAAATTTCATTGATTGTTTGAGCATGTTCCAAGAAGATCCCCAAACCGATAAAGTGGTTATGATAGGTGAAATTGGCGGCACTGACGAAGAAAAAGCCGCTGAGTTTATCAGCAATCAGATGACCAAGCCAGTTGCAGGCTTTATCGCTGGCCAGACTGCTCCCCCTGGGAAGCGCATGGGGCATGCAGGTGCCATTGTCGAAGGTGGTACAGGGTTGGCGGCAGATAAAATTAAAGCTCTAAAAGCTGCAGGCGTTAAAGTCGCTAAACACCCCGAAGAAATTCCCAGCTTATTTTAGAATATTATTAAACGCAAAAAAGCGCAGCTCATAACGCTGCGCTTTTTTAAATTACAAGTCAAATTACATTCGTTCTTCTACGTATTTAACGGCCTCGCCAACAGTGGTAATTTTCTGAGCGTCTTCATCGGAGATTTCGCCACCGAATTGCTCTTCAAATTCCATGATAAGCTCAACCAAGTCAAGGGAGTCGGCTCCCAAGTCTGCCTGAAATTTTGATTCTGGGGTAACCGTATCAGCATCAATATCCAATAAGTCAGCAACAATATCCCGAATCTTCTCAAAAATCTCTTGATTCATAAAATCCTCCTCAAATTTTATTTATCATAATCGAGTAATTTTTTGCCCGATCTTCTCAAAAATCAGTCTGGGCAATTTTACCTGTGCCCACCAATCTGTCAAGCCATGAATTGACAGGCGATCCTTAGATTGGTAAGATAACTTTCATTCCAAAGGAACACACTTCCATGCCAAAAGTTACGCAAACTGGTTCCCGAAAAACTGACCATATCAGAATTAATTTAGATGAAGATGTTCGTTCAGGTTTGACTACTGGATTGGAGGGTTGGCGTTTTACACACGAAGCTTTACCTGAAATTGATCTCAATTCTATCGATCTATCTACAACTTTGTTTGGAAGCCAACTAAGAGCTCCTATATTAATTTCCTCGATGACCGGGGGCACTGAAGAAGCAAAATCAATTAACTTTAGGTTGGCGGACGCTGCTCAAGAAATGGGGATTGCAATGGGGCTAGGTTCACAAAGGGCAGCGATCGAACATCCAGAAACGGCAAGCACCTTTCAAGTCCGGAAAGTTGCTCCTGACATCTTGCTCTTTGCCAATCTTGGAGCTATCCAACTCAATTATGGATATGATATCGATGAGTGTAAACGAGCAGTTGAAATGGTCGAGGCGAATGCGCTTTGTTTACATTTGAATGCTTTGCAAGAAGCCGTTCAACCTGAAGGTGACACAAATTTTGCTGGGCTGCTAATCAAAATCGAAAGAGTCTGCCGGTCTTTGGAAGTTCCGGTGATCGCCAAAGAGGTGGGTTGGGGGATTTCTGGAGAAACCGCTAAGAGATTAAAGAATGTTGGCATCGCCGCTATAGATGCAGCAGGAGCAGGTGGCACATCCTGGACGCAAGTAGAAATGCATCGCGCTGAAAACCCAAGTCAAGCCCTTTTAGCATCCGCCTTTTTGGAATGGGGCATACCCACTGCCGCATCAATCCAACAGGTGGGCCTGGCAACACCTGATATTCCAGTTTTCGCATCTGGCGGCATCCGCACGGGATTAGAAATCGCCAAATGCATCGCTTTGGGCGCGAAATTAGGAGGCATGGCCGGACCATTCTTAAAGGCTGCCGCACAATCAACTGAGGAAATCATCCAAACTATTCAAGAGGTAAAACGAGAAATTCAAATTACCATGTTTGCAACGGGAACTTCTCAATTGTCGGATTTAAAGTACAAACTCATTGAGAGATCATAAAAAATATAATGAGTTGCAGTTCAAAACCTGAAGACACCCTCCCATCGTTATTTTGAGTAGATTTCTTGGTTCTCGAAGATTACCCACCACTACCATGACTCTCAATAAACTTATTGATATTTATCACCCCGCGATTGAAAACTCGCTTCAAAAAGCGGTTGGGAGCATTGACGAACCCAACCTTTCAGAGCTTAATCATATGATGGCCTATCATTTAGGTTGGGAAGGCGAAGGATCTGGGACTATAGCAACGGGAAAACGCATCCGGCCTATATTAGTGCTACTCACGGCACAAGCTGCTGGTGGTAATTGGCTATACGCTCTACCAGGAGCTGCCGCAGTTGAACTGATTCACAATTTTTCTTTGATTCATGATGATATAGAGGACAACAGTCCTCTGCGGCGCGGCCGTCCAACACTTTGGGCAAAATGGGGTATTCCGCAATCGATCAATACAGGTGATGCAATGTTCACTTTAGCGCATCTCACATTGCTTCAATTAAATGAATTCCGTCACCCCTTCGGTAACCCTCCAGGCAATCCATGTGCTGCAAGAAACTTGTCTGCACCTTACCCAGGGACAACACCTGGATATTTCATACGAACATGAGAAAACGCTCCCAATTGAAGCTTATTGGCCAATGGTGAAGGGAAAAACAGCAGCTTTAATTTCAGCTTGCACAGAAATCGGAGCTTTAGTGTCCGGTGTAGACGAAGATAAAAGGTACGCATATAAAAGATTTGGACTCAATTTGGGATTAGCCTATCAAGTTTTGGATGATATCCTCGGGATTTGGGGGGATGCCGCAAAAATTGGTAAATCGAATGCCAGCGATTTGGTTGCTGGGAAAAAATCATTTCCAGTACTGTATGGATTGGATCAAAATGGAGATTTTGCAGAACGTTGGTTGGCTGGTCCAATTTTACCGGAAGAAGTTACCGATCTCGCATTTCAACTTGAAGCCGAGGGAGCACGTGACTACGCGCAAGCCGAAGCCAATCGATTGACAGACACAGCTCTTGCCGCCTTAGCCCAAACCCAATCACAGGGAGAAGCCGGAAAAGCTTTAACCCAATTAGCAAATAAGCTGCTTCAGAGGGAAATTTAATTGCTCAGATAAACTCACTAAACACCCGGTTTCCTAGCAAGCGTCCCCGAGGGGTTAAGCGCAAGATATCGTTTTCTTTCCCCTCCCATTCAAGCAAATCCCAACCGATTAATTTATCAATTTGAATTGCAAATACCTCAACCATTTCCTGATCAAAACGAGCTTTGAACGCGGACTGAGATACTCCTTCGTTTGTCAGCCGCAGCCCCATCAGCAACGTTTCGTTCATCTCAGTTTGGCAGTCGATGGGCTGGAAGCTATCTGTTGCAGGCGTAAAGGGGAAGGGATGTAAATCGACTATCCCAGAATTGCGTTTTATATACTTTGATGGAGCCAGGATATTAGAAATTCGGAAACCATTCGCAAACCCATGGGCTCCTGCGCCGAAACCAAAGTACGGTCTATTACGCCAGTATTGCAAATTATGACGGCAGACTAAATTGGAATTATCCAACACGCTCTTTTTATTATCGTTTGCCTTTGCCCAGTTCGAAATTTCATACTGCCTGTATCCAGCCCTAGAAAGCTTATCGCAAGCAAGTTCGTACATTTCAGCAGCTAAGTCGGGATCAGGTTCCGAGATGCGGCCCCGAGATGCCCAATTATGCATCGGAGTACCCTTTTCGAGTGTAAGGGCATACAGAGAGAAATGCTCTGGTGCGAGATTCAACGCTTGGTCAAGTGACCCCTCCCAAATTTCAAGGGATTGTTCCGGCAGACCAAAAATTAAATCCAAATTTATATTATCAAACCCTACTTGCCGACTCCATTTGACCGATTCCAGCACATCATCGAACCGATGCAGGCGTTCGAGAAATGCCAACTCCCGAGGATGAGCCGACTGCATCCCCAGACTGAGACGGTTTATCCCTGCGGAGCGTAAATCGTGAAGATAGGATTGCGAGAGTGTGCCTGGATTGGCCTCCAGGCTAACCTCGGCATCAGGGACAAGTTCAAAATTAGCATCTAAGGTGTGAAGGATTTTTGCAATAAAAAAAGCGGGTAGCAGTGAGGGTGTGCCACCACCAAAGAAAATGGTATGCACTCGGAACCGTTCGTTAGCCGATTGCGTCAAGAATTGTATTTCGTGCTGGATTGCATCAACGTATTCTGGGATGAGATTCTCCAATCCAGCATAGGTGTTAAAATCACAATAGGCACAGCGATGTCTACAAAATGGGATGTGGATGTAAACCGAATATGCTTCCATTTATCAAAGTATACAGGATGATGTCTTCCATTGGAAGGTGGAAGGTAATTTGAAAGGCTGGTATAATCCCGGCTGCGTTTGCAACCCTGACCCTAAAACCAGGTTGCGCGATGAATGCTTATGACTGATAATGCCCCAAAAAACACGAAATTGTGCCCTACTTGTGGTACACGAGTAGGCGAAGATGCCACCCGATGCCTGGTATGTGGTTCTGAACTTAGCAATAATAGTGATATAAGCCAGGTTTCAGATAAAGCTGTACGTGGAAGTCGAATGCCGCGGGTAACTTTAAGTTTACCGGTCGCGATCATTTTATTGGCTTTATTTCTTGCAATTGGTGCAGGATTGGTTTATGTGGCCCTACAGGAAACGGATCAAATTGCCCCGCCTCCTACAGTTACACCCACTGTAACCCACACTGTCACACCCACAATGACACCCACATCCGCGCCTCCAACGCTCACTGCGACCCCTCAACCAAGTCCAACGCCGTTGAGTTATTCTGTAGCAAGCGGTGATACATGTTTGGCTATCGCTGCGCGGTTTGAAGTCTCAGTACAAAGCATCGTGCTGCTCAACAATCTACCTGCCGCCTGCAATACGTTGGTTCAAGGTCAAACACTCTTGATCCCACACCCGACACCTACTCCGACACCCTTGGCAACTGCTACTTTAAGCCCCGCAGAAGCCGCTTTCGAGGATTGTGAAAAAGTTTATTACACCGTTGAATCAAACGATACACTGAGCAGTATCTCCCAGAATTACAACGTTCCCATGGAAGCAATCAAAGAGTGGAATGGGATGACGAACAATACTGTTTACGAAGGCCTACCATTGGTCATACCGCTTTGTGAACGCCCTGCCACTCCCGGACCATCTCCAACCCCAACACCTCCACCTCCTTACTCAGCACCTGCACTCTTGCTACCAGCAGATGGTGCTGTATTTACAATTAATAACGAAATCTGCAACTCTGCAATGGGCAGCTGTTGGCACCCTCAATACCAATGAAGCCTACCGCATCACCGTGGAGGATATCACCGAAGGTTTAGGACGAAAATTAGTTGATGAGGTTACCGGAACAACGTTCTCCGTCCCGGCTTCTTTCAAAGCAAAGGCCAGCGTTCCTCATATCTATCGATGGTCAGTAATCACAGTTCGACAAGTTGGCACAGACGAATCGGGCGATATCATTTGGGAGACGGCTGGAGCTATCAGCGAATCGCGTGTTTTCGTCTGGGTTGGTGAGACAAGTGCAGCCACACCAGCACCTTAAACTTTTCCATTACACTTAAAGCCGTTTGCGGAAAATTGCAAACGGCTTTTTTATTTCGATTAGTTTTATCTGAACAATTACCGTGCTTTTATCCTGCTGCGATATCTTCAAGCATCTTGGTAGTCAGTGATTTTGGGCGTTCCAATGGCTGACCCAAAGCCCGCGCCCAAACCGCATTAGCAGTTACGCCTAGGATCCGACTAACACCAAACAAAACGGTGTAAAAATCAAGCTCCGTCACACCGTAATAGTATTGCAGCGATCCGCTAACAGCATCCACATTCGGCCATGGGTTTTTTACTTTGCCTTGTTCTTTCAACACACCGGGGACAACTTCAAAAATTAACTGAACCAATTTGAAAATTTCATCATCAGGTAAATATTTCTTCCCAAATTCGAACTGGGCGGTATATCGAGGATCGGGCAATCTCAAAACTGCGTGACCATAACCGGGGATCACCAAACCATCATTGAGCGTATCCCAGGCAAATTTTTCCAGTTCTTCTTTAGTGGGCAATCCACCAAAAACATCGCGTACACATAAGATCCAACGTAAAGATTCCTGATTGGCCAATCCATGAAGAGGGCCCGCTAAACCATTGATCCCGGCTGCACAAGAGTAGTACACATCCGAGAGTGATGAACCCACCAGATGAGTAGTGTGAGCGCTGACATTACCGCTCTCGTGATCGGCATGCAAGAAGAAATATAGGCGCATCAAATCCATATATTCAGGATCACTTTTGCCGATCATATTAGCAAAATTCGCACTCCAATCCAAATCGAAATCAGGGGAGACATACTCGCCAGGACGGTACTTCAAATTATAGATATATGCAGCAATACCCGGAAGTTTCGCTGTGAGTTGAAGGCTGTCCTCGAGAGTTGATTCCCAATAATCCACTTTGGGCATGCCATCCTGGTAGTCTTTGGCGAACACTGACCCGTGCTGCAACGATAAGATAGCTTGAGAGAACATCGTCATCGGATGCGTGTCAACGGGCATCGCTTTGATCGTTTCATAAACATGGGGTGGAATATTGCTCCGCGTTTTCCAGGCCATTTCAACTTCTAGCGCCTGTTCTTGAGTGGGGACTTCACCGATCAGCAGCAGGTAGTATAAGCCTCCCGCCAAGGGAAATTCGGACCCTTTGGCTTTCGGCAGCAATTTCATCATTTCGGGGATGGTATACCCGCGATAACGGATGCCCTCGTTCGGGTCGACATAAGATATATCCGTCACTAAAACTTTGGCGCCGCGCATACCGCCATAAATTTGCTTTATGGTAACTTCGTCAACAACTTTATCCCCATGTTCTTGAACAAGCTTAGAAACTCGTTCTCGCCAACCAGGTAACTGTTCCGCAATTTTCTCTTTCAATAACATAATCTACTCCTCAAATATTCAGTTTAGCTGTATTTTCAGCAACACTTTGAGCAGAAGCTTTCAGTGAGGCCATTTCTTCTTCGTTGAGTTCATACTCAATTATCTTTTCAACTCCAATTCTTCCTAATTGTGCTGGCGCGCCAAAGTATATGTCGTTGAGCCCATATTGTCCATTCATATAAACTGCCACCGGAACAATTAATTGCTTGTCTTTTAAGATCGCTTCTACCATTTGTGCAATTCCAGCAGCCGGAGCATAGAAAGCGCTCCCTGTTTTTAGCAAGCTGACGATTTCACCGCCACCTTTTCGGGTGCGGTCGACAATCGCTTCCAGGCGATCAGCGGGGATAGCTTTGTTCAGAGGAACGCCAGCAACATTGGAATGTCGCGTTAAGGGCACCATCAAGTCACCGTGCCCCCCCATCACATAGCAGTTGATATTTTCGACACTGACCCCTAATTCCATGGCTACGAAAGCGCGCATACGAGCCGAATCAAAAATCCCTGCCTGCCCAATTACACGGTGCGCGGGTAATCCGGTTACCTTCCAAGTGAGATATGTCATTACATCAAGGGGATTTGTCAAGATGATGTATATCGCATTCGGTGATAGTTTAACCGTTTCTTCGGCAGCTTTGCGAACAATAGCAGCGTTGGCCGCTAAAAGATCATCACGACTCATTCCAGGTTTCCGAGGCAAACCCGCAGTGATCACAATAATGTCTGAATTGGTAGTTGCCGAGTAATCATTGCTGCCAGTAATCGTTACGTCTTTTCCGATCACTGGCATTGCTTCTTGCATATCGAGGGCTTTTCCTTGGGGCATGCCCTCAAGAATGTCAACCAAAACGATATCCGCAAATTCTCGTTCAGCCAGCCAATGAGCCGTGGTTGAGCCGGTCATCCCGGCCCCAATAATCGAGACTTTGTACATTGCCTTCTACTCCTTGTATAACTTCGTAATTTGATGGTAAATGTGGTTTTTACAAGTAGAGAAGCTGCATTTAATATGCTGCTTCTCATAGAAATTAGGAATTATCTTCGAGAAAATGGGTAGCTTGCATAGCTGCAGCAGCACCCATGCCTGCGGAGGTAATTACTTGGCGAAAATGCGAGTCAGCCACTTCACCCGCTGCGTAAACCCCAGATACACTGGTTTGCATATATCGGTCTGCGACAACGTAGCCATTCTCATCCAAGTCTAACTGTCCCTTGTAAAGATCAGTGTTGGGGATATGACCGATGAAGATAAAAACGCCATCGGTGGTCAAATCTGTCTTCTCGCCAGTTTTTAAATTCTTTAGGCGAACCGAATTAACTGTTCCTTCCCCTTTGATCTCAGTCACAATAGAGTTCCAAACGAATTTTACCTTAGGATTATCGAAAGCCCTTTGTTGGAGGATTGCACCTGCACGAAGCTCATCGCGCCGATGTACTAAAGTAACAGAGTTTACATAGCGGGTCAGGAAAAGCCCTTCTTCTAAAGCACTATCGCCACCGCCAACTACAACAACATCTTTTCCCTGAAAAAAATGGCCATCGCAAGTACCACAGTAAGATACGCCTTTCCCTGTAAACTCTTTCTCCCCGGGAATATCCAAATGACGCGGCGTGGCGCCGGTCGAAAGGATCAAGGTTTCTGCTAAATACTCGTCGCTCCAAGTTTTAACGCGAAATGGACGGGTTGAAAAGTCCACTTCAGTAGCGGCATCAAACACAACTTTGGCACCGAACCTCTCAGCCTGCTTTTGGAAAGCTTCGACCAATTTTGGACCCTCGATCCCTTCAGGGAATCCGGGATAATTTTCAACCGCATGGGTAATCGAAACTTGCCCTCCCAATTCCATGCCACTGAGCACCAGTGGCTCTAGGTTTGCACGCGCTGCATAAAGAGCGGCCGATAAACCCGCGGGACCGGAACCAATGATCAAGGTTTTTATGTTTTTTTCGTTTGTTTCAGTCATTTTCTATTTTTTCAAGTGAATAGATTTCCTCAAAATGATTATTCTCTCCAAACACCAGAAGCTACTCCTTTTCAGATCGGATTATTCCGAATTTATTGTACCAAACGAAATTGGCATTCACTTATTCAGATGCGTCCAAGTTTCTAAAAGTTACATAAGAATTGGCTTAAACAAAGCGAGCGGCGCTATCTTAGGCGCCACTCGCATATTGATGTAATGAGTTATATTTTAACGGCGATTTCGACCACCACGATTGCCACCACGTCCACCTTGTCGGTTACTGCTCCGCTTGCGGCCAGCACGGTCTTTTTCGACTGCTTCCTCAGCAGTCCAACCTTCAAGCACAGCCTGACGTGAAAGACGGATTTTTCCATTTGCTTCAATTTCAATCACCATCACGGTGATTTCATCACCCATACCAACAATATCTTCTACCTTATTAACACGTTGGGTATCAAGTTGAGAGATATGGACCAAACCATCCTGGCCAGGAACAATCTCCACAAAAGCACCAAAATCTTTGACGCCGGTAACTTTTCCTGTATAAATACGGCCAATTTCGGGGGATTCGGTGAGGGCTTCGATTTGTTCACGAGCCTGGCGAGCACTCTCGCCATCAGCAGTAGCGATGAAGACAGTGCCATCATCACCAATATCGATTTTAGCGCCAGTTTCTTCCTGAATAGACCGGATGACCTTGCCACCGGGGCCAATCACCGCGCCAATCTTGTCAACCGGAATTTTGACGGTTTCAATGCGGGGTGCATGTGTTTTCAGTTCAGTTCTGGGGGTTGAGATGATCTCCATCATTTTATTCATGATGTGAGCACGGCCAGCTTTGGCTTGCGTGAGTGCTTCAGACATCAATTCGGCAGTGATACCCTTGATTTTGATATCCATCTGCAAGGCTGTGATACCAGTATCCGTACCAGCAACTTTGAAATCCATATCACCGAGGTGATCTTCCAACCCAAGGATATCAGTGAGAATTGCATAATTTTCACCTTCTACCACCAAGCCCATAGCAATCCCAGCAACGGGTGCTTTAATCGGAACACCAGTATCCATCAGCGCAAGGGTGGAACCACAAACCGACCCCATCGAAGATGAACCGTTCGATGAGAGAACTTCTGAAACCAAGCGAAGTGTGTAAGGGAAATCAGCTTCAGCTGGGATCACTGGCACGAGCGCACGCTCGGCCAAAGCGCCGTGTCCAATGTCTCGACGGGAAGCCCCACGCAAGAAGCGGGTTTCACCAACAGAGAAAGGTGGGAAGTTATAGTGATGGATGTAGCGTTTTTCGTCAATTGGCGTGAGATTATCCATAAGTTGGGCATCACGGGGAGTGCCCAAGGTCGCCAGGGTGAAAACCTGAGTTTCACCGCGAGTGAACAATCCAGAGCCATGCGCCCGCGGACTGGCACCAACCTCGCACCAAATATCTCTAACTGTGGTCAAATCACGTCCATCGGGGCGAATTTTCTGCTCAAGAATGCGTTGGCGAATAACGGCTTTGAAAGCAGCTTCGAAAGCTTCTTTAACATTTTTGACCAATGTTTCATCTTCGGCAGGGATTTCACTGACGATTTCAGCTTTCAGTTCATCAATGGAATCATAGAATTCAGCTTTGACAAAATCTCGGCTGAGGATCTCGTTAAGCGGCCAGAAACTTTATCAGCAACGGCCTTCTTAATCGATTCGGGAACTGCAAAAGGCGTATATTCGCGTTTCGCTTTGCCAATTTCCGCGGCCATCTGCGAGATCGTTTCGATAATCGGCTGAATGGACTGGTGCCCAAATTCGAGGGCCGAGACCATGACTTCTTCAGAAACCTCATTGGCACCAGCTTCAACCATCAGGACTGCATCCTTGGTTCCTGCCAGGCGAAGGTCTAACTCAGATTTAGCCAGTTCTTCAAAGGTGGGATTAACTACTAATTCACCATCAATCCTTCCGATCCGCACCGCACCTATAGGACCATCCCAGGGGATATCAGAAATCGAGAGAGCAGCCGAGGCCGCATTGATTGCTAGAATATCCAAGGGGTTTTCCCCATCAGCGGAGATGGCGTACAGGATCACCTGCACATCGTTCCGCATATCTTTGGGGAAGAGAGGACGCAGAGGCCGATCTGTGAGACGACATGTAAGGATAGCTTCCTCAGTGGGGCGTCCTTCACGGCGGAAAAACGAACCGGGAATGCGACCACCGGCGTACATACGCTCTTCATAATCCACGCTCAATGGGAAAAAATCAATCCCTTCGCGTGGATTCTTGCTCATGGTGACAACCCCAAATATTTGAGATTCGCCAACCTGGACGGTGACTGCGCCACCGGCCTGTCCGGCTAATTTGCCGGTTTCGAAAGTCAGCTTTTTTCCGCCGAATTCCGCTGTAAAAGTTTTACCTTCGGGTTTCATCATACCTCCTATGATGTGGCCCGCCGGTCAGGGATTGGGGTTTGAGGATAAAAGGCAATGCACCAAAGGGGCAAGTTATCACCAAATCCCAATTCCCAACCGAGAGGCGGGCAATTGTGTAAATACCTCTCAATGAGAAAAGCCAATTTCTAGGCCAGTATGCGTATTTACAGAAAAATATATATATCAGAAAAACTTCTTGAGCTTCTCTGCCAGAACGTTTAATTTAATACCAAAGCAGTAATTATTCAAATTGTAGCAAGCCCACCTTACTTGGATCCTACTCAAACTTTACTAGCTTTTTGAGCATTCCCACTGGAATCTCTAGCTAATTGAGAAAAAAAGAGTAGATGACAGACCTGCTCAGCCATCTACTCAGACCAAACATACTATTTTCGACGAATGCCTAAGGTATCCGTCAAAGCGAGATACCGCTGATAATCTTTGCGCCGAACGTAGGCTAACAAACGGCGGCGGCGTCCAACTAATTTGAGCAATCCACGGCGTGACGATTCATCGTGTTTATGTGTTCGAAGATGATCCGTCAAATAGGTGATACGGTTAGTTAAGATTGCAATCTGGACTTCTGGTGACCCGGTGTCACCATCATGGCGTCCATATTCCTGCATCAATTCCTGCTTGGTTTCTTTATTAATGGTCATGACTTCTGCTCCTAAATTTGTTTATTTTTTTGCTGGGCAGGTCTCCAAGTCAGCAGCCAGAGCCGCGAACTGGTCGAGTCAGCGCCGGGATTATACCAAAGAGAATTTAGGGCGGCAAGGTCAGAATTTTTTGGATGGGTTACAAAATTGGGCCAAAATACTGCTCCAAAAACAAAACAGCGTACATCAAAATAACTGCGGCTCCATTTGTAACTGCGTGCATCAAGATGGGCACCCAGATTGACTTAGTACGTTCCATAGCTATGGCGTTGGCTATCCCTAAAACAAAGCTCGAAATTATTACGGCTAAAGAATCGTAATGTGCTAAACCAAAAAGCAAGGAACAAATTATTACTGCAGGCCATATTTTGAACCGCAATTGGAACCATCGAAATATCAATCCTCTGAAAAATAATTCTTCTGAAATAGGCACCAAGACACCGATGACTAACAGACTAACCAAGAAATTTATAATATTTAGCTCTGCTCCTGCAAACAGAAGATCACTCCGAATCTCAAGGCTGTTAAGGTTTCCGTTCACCGCCAATTCAACGACTGCACCAACAAGAGCGCGAATTGGAATTAATAACAAGGAAACAAAAATCGCGATTAACAACCAATTAAACTTCATTTTTGGGGGAATAAATCCCAAACCTGCCCAAGAAATTTTACCGCGCCGGATACCGGTTAAATAAACCGTCCCAATAAAACAGACCGCATTCAACACACCGATTGCCGCGGTAATGCCTAGCGTAATTTCGGAGAAATCCCCACCAATAAAAAATATCAACGGTATGGTTGCCAAAATATATAAGCCAAAACCAACGAATAAATAAAGTGCCAATTCTGTCCAACGAGGCTTAGGTGTGATATTGACAAGTACAGTATCAGTTGTATCAGTCAAATTTTATACTCCATGCGATTCTCTTTGACGTTCACGTAACAATTTGCGCAGGGATTCTTGTAAATCGGACGAAAATACATCCAGACTTCGGCGAATAATGATGGCTAAACCAGATTTATGCGGTGCCTTAAGATTTTGTTGCAAAAAGAAGGCAGCTTCTTGAGGTGAACGCCGCCCTAAAGAGCGCACAACCTGGGTGAGATCGTTCTCTAATGCTGATGACGATTCGCGTAATAAGGGACCAAGCATACGAAATAATGCAGGTAAATTCTCGAACTCAGGATTTGAGACTAGGGCTGGCATTGCTCTCAGACCCAAAATACCCGAGGCTTTATCTCCACTAGCCAACCAATCATCAATCAGTAAAAAATATTCCTCGGGAAATTCTGAGCGAACAAAGTTCGCACCTGTGGTCAGCAACGCGTCCAGCAGACCACTTTCCCGGCAATCCTTCCCCCAGGCCTGTAAGCGTTCAACGATTGCAGAAATCTAATTCGTGGACATATCTCCCAAAATTTCAATCGCTAACAAACGGCTTTCATACCATCCATCCCCCCAAAGCTGATCCGCCAACAATAAAGCATTTTCGGGATCAGCAATTACAAGGGGGGTGATATCGCTGGCAATACGCCGCATCACTTGTCGGGGAACGTTATATGCCCGGATCAAAGGCTTCGGTTTGCCTGATTGTCCGGAGCGACGTGTACGGTCTGCGTAAAAATCCAGCATTGAATGGAACTCGCGCAGAAAATCAAGTGGCTCCTGGAAATGAGTCAACAATTCGGTAACCTGGATTTTTAGTCGAGCAAGTTGGATAGCAGGCATATTGTTTATTGTGTAGAGAGCGGAAATTTGTGCTCGAATGAAAATTGAAGCGCAGAAAAAGCCTGGTCTATATCGGACGCGAAGGTAACTAACGATTGGGATTTTTTGGGAACGTAATCACCTAAAGTTGTGAATAAATCAGTCAGCATGATTTGCCAGCCATCACCGATTAAAAATAAGTGGACGAGGGCTGGTCGCAAATACCTGCATTTGTGACCACATCGTAGCAATCTCTGCCAACGTCCCAATGCCGCCAGGTAAAGCTATAGCTGCATCGCACTCTTCGATCAGTGCGTACAATCGCTTTCTGAGCGTTGGATATCGTATTTGATCCATTACCCAGGGATTGGGTTCTACGGGTCGCCAGCTTTCGATTTCATCACAGGTAACTCCAATTACATGACCGCCCGATTCTGCCGCTCCTCGGGATACGGCTTCCATCGTGCCCATATATCCACCTGTTAGGACTGTGTATCCAGCCGATCCAAGAAGCTTGCCCAGTATCAAAGCTTGTTCATAGGCTGGGTCTCCTGGTTTGGGGTGTGATCCTCCAAAAACCGTTACTCGTAAAGATTTCTGATTATTACGCATCGTTTACCGACCGCCTTCATCCTTCTGTCTTGGTCTCATCCCAATTCCTGAGATAGTTTTTATCGAGTTTTTTCAAGATGGCTTCTTCGAGATCAATTTCCGCGATACTGGCGATTTGAAGTAAATATAAGGCAACATCTGCTAACTCATCTGAAAACCCAGCAGCATCATCCAAATTTCCGTCCCCCTGGAAGTGTTCCAAGACTTCTGATGCCTCCAGGTTTAGAGAAATTGCCAAATTTCTTAGTGTTTGTTGGCGGGGGCTGTCATTTTCATACCAACCCTTTGCCCGTACAAAAGCGTGCATTTGCTGGGTAAGTTCCTTAAAGTCCATTGAAACGAGATTATAACAGTGACCAGTGAACAGTCTAACATATGTAGAGGAAATGTTGTACAATTGCAAATACCGATTTACACCCTGTTAACAAAATTGTAACTGTTCATGAAAATAATTCTGACACACGAACAAACAGATTTCGATGGATTGGCATCACTACTCGGCGCCCATTTACTGGATGAAAATGCCATCCCAGTATTGCCTCGCCGCATGAATTGGAATGTGCGCGCTTTCCTGGCCATTTATGGTGTAGATTTGCCTTTTGTCGATCCCCGCGATCTTAGTGGTCAGGCAATTGAAGCCATCACCCTGGTAGATACCCAATCTTTGACCAGTATCAAAGGAATGAACCAGAAAACGACCGTCAGGGTCATCGATCACCATCCAACCAAACAAGATTTACCTGAACAATGGGAGATAATAACACAGGAAACTGGGGCAAATACAACAATTTTCGTCGAAGCCATCGAAAAGCAAGATTTACATCTCGATGTAGTCCAAGCCACTTTGCTGCTTCTGGGCATTTATGAAGACACTGGCTCTTTGATATATACCCGTACCAAACCACGTGATATGCGCGCGGCGGCATTTCTGTTAGAGCAAGGTGCCAGTTTAACCATTGCGCACGATTTTACCAACCACCCACTTTCGCTAAAACAGCAGGCAATCTACGACCAACTCCGCCAGGATGCAGCCACATATACCATCCATGGGCATTCAGTGATTATTTCCCAGGGCGTTGCGCGCGGTATGGACGAGGAACTTTCTACAATTGCCCATAAAATGCGCGATCTCCTCGACCCCGATGCGATAATCTTATTAATTGAAATTCGCGGAGGTGTGCAAATGATCGCACGTTCCACCAGCGACGAAATTGATGTATCAAAAATCGCGAGCCATTTTGGGGGCGGTGGCCACCTTAGGGCTGCAGCAGCCCTCATCAAATCCCAGGAGATGGCTTCAATTCTTGAAGAACTCCTCCAAATCCTTCCGCAGCTTGTAAAACCAGGGATCAGCGTTGCAGAAATTATGTCCAGTGTGCCACAGATACTTCAGTCCAGCACACCAATCCAAGATATTTCCCGCAGGATCCAGCGATATGGGTATGAGGGATATCCTGTGGTGGAAAACAATGAAATTGTTGGACTGGTCACCCGTCGGGCTGTAGACCGGGCACTTTCTCACAAACTCAATTTAACAGCTGCGAGCTTGATGGATGCTGGCACTTTCCATGTGCACCCGGATCACTCCATCGAGCACTTACAAAATGTGATGACCAACTCTAGATGGGGACAGATTCCAGTCGTGGCACGCGGCAACCACAATATCGTTGGAATCGTCACCCGCACCGATTTATTGAAAACGCTAACCCCAAATATTCCTGCTCCAGATCGACGCAACCTGGCAGAAAAATTAGCAGCGGCATTGCCTCCTAGCCGACTTGCTTTGCTAAAAGAAATAGCGGCAATTGCCCAAGATCAACACACAGCAATTTATATTGTTGGGGGTTTCGTGCGCGATTTATTAATAGGCCACCCCAGTTTGGATTTCGATATTGTTGTCGAAGGCGATGCGATTGCGTTGGCAAAAGGTGTCCAAGAAAAGTTTGGCGGTCGCATTACAATGCACAAGCGTTTCAGAACTGCCAAATGGTTTATTGAAAAGACCGAGGACGGAGGCCAGGGGACGGAGAATTTAGCTGCCCCTCCACGCTTACTGCAATCCCCGATTCACTCGATTTCATCACCGCGCGGCGAGAATTTTATACGCACCCTACCGCCCTGCCCACGGTCGAACGCGGCAGCATCAAGCTCGATTTGCACCGGCGCGATTTCACCATCAACACTCTGGCAGTTCGCCTCGATGGGAGTCACTTCGGTGATCTGCACGATTTTTGGGGCGGTTACAACGATTTGCGCCAAGGATTGGTGCGCGTTTTACACTCGCTTTCATTTATTGACGATCCCACTCGTATCTTGCGGGCCATCCGGTATGAGCAACGTTACAGTTTCGAGATGGGCACACGCACACGCCAACTACTGCTCGAAGCGAGGCCTTTAATCGAGCGTGTCTCTGGTGACCGGGTTCGGCACGAAATCGATAATATTCTGGCAGAAAACCAAGTCACCCAAATGCTCGACCGCACGCAAGAATTAGGAATCCTGAAAGAAATTCACCCCAATTTAATTTGGGACGACTGGACGAGGGCACGAATTTCAAACTTGGAGGTAGCACCCTCGGAATGGAAGCTCCCACCCTGTTTGAAAGGGATTCCGTTAAAGAGAATTTTATCTTATACCCTTTGGCTGATGCGCCTGCCGGCGGTTCGCGCCCGCGAGGTAACCAAACGTCTGCGAGTTTCGAGCATAATTGCGGAAACAGTCCAGGATGCCTGTCAACTGTGGGCAAAACTACCCTCCCTAAAAAACGCTAAACCAAGCGAATTTGTAAATTTGTTTAATAAATCATCAACAGCAGCTCTTTATTCTGTATATTGCGCCACAGTGGATGAAGACCTGATTTCGAATTTGCAAACTTATATTTCAGAATGGCGGTTCGTATCTCCAAATACCACTGGATACGATTTACAAACCCGTGGCTTGCCCCCCGGTCCACACTTCAAAAAAATTTTGACGGAATTGCGAAACGCCTGGCTGGATGGTGAAATTACTTCAGCCGAAGATGAAGAAGCCATGCTGGAAAAATTAATTGAGGGAATGTCCAATTTAATGTAATAACCGATGATTGATGCGCTAAATGGATCAGATTATTATTTCCAATGTTTGTAAATTTTGAAACGCTAACGATTCGTACAGTCGTTTATGATGATTTACCCAATTTAGAGTGGGAAGGGGAATATACACATTTCCGGCGGATATTCGCGAATGCCTACAAAAATCAAAGTAAAGGGAACGCGGTTTTATGGGTAGTCGAACTCCCTGGTGTAGGAATCATTGGTCAAGCCTTTGTGCAGTTAATCGGGTCGCGACCTGAGTTGGCTGACGGGTTCCAGCGCGCTTATATTTACTCGGTCAGAGTTCGAACATCGTACCGCAACCAGGGTATTGGCAAACAAATTATGCACACCACGGAAGAAAACCTGATCCAGCGAGGCTTTTCTTATTCACTACTGAATGTTGGCAAAGATAATCCCAACGCGCGGCGTTTCTATGAGCGTCTTGGTTATGTCGCTGTCGCAGACGAACATGGCAATTGGTCTTATCTCGATCATCAAGGCAGGCAGCGTCATGTTCACGAACCAGCCTGGCGCATGCAGAAAAAACTGCGCTGAATCCAGGGTTGATGATTATGCAAGCTTAGTACCCCCGTAAAAATTTTAGGCAATCCTTATTTCTACTTACCTGACAGTTTTGATGAAACCCTTTTATGGGACATGGATTGACCCAGATTTTCACGGATTCTAGATGTTTATAACAAAAAATCCGTGTTACTCCGCGTTCATCTGTGTCCAAATTTAAACTGTCGGGTAGCTAGTCCTTATTTTTGGTATCATAAAAAAAATTCTGGGAGTGATTTCTCCTTCACCGACGGAATAGGATCATAAACAAAAATTTACCGAATATTCATTTTCGGGTCTTGCATGTTGATTCATTCCATGCTAGAATCACTCTTGCTGGAGGGTGGTAGCACCCCGCAGCAAAACGGCGGGGGTAGCAATATCGGTGTCGTCGGAAAGTGGGCAGCCCCCACTTTTCTTTATGTGTGGACACAACTACCCACCTCGTCGTCAATTTGTATGGAGAAAATAAAGTATGAAGAATGAATTCACTCTAGCTTTTAACGAGGTTCTGGAAGAAAAGGGCCTGCCGCATGATGTAGTGCTCGGGGCTTTAGAAGCAGCTATGGTCTCTGCCTACCGCCGTTCTGTAAATGCCTCCAACGCGCAGCATGTCGAAGCCAAGATTGATCCGGCTACGGGAGGAGTTACCATTTATGCTGAGAAGGAAGTTGTTGAAGAAGTTCAGGATGAGCGCACAGAGGTAATTCTGGAAGAAGCCAGGGATGTTGAGCCCGAAGCTGAATTGGGTGACATGGTTGTGGTTGAATGCACACCCAAAGATTTTGGTCGTGTAGCTGCCCAAACAGCTCGCCAGGTGATCCAACAGAGAATCCGAGAAGCAGAGCGCGAATCGCAATATAACTATTACATCAAGCAGGTTGGCGAGATTGTTAACGGTATTGTTCAGGCCGTCAACCCCCAGGGTGTGACTTTGGGCCTTGAAATGAAGGCGGAAGGTTCTATGCCGCGTTCTCAGCAAATCCCACGCGAACATTTCCGAGTTCATGACCGTGTACGGGCGTTACTCCTCGAAATTAAGACATCCAACCGAGGACCACAAATCATTCTCTCCCGAGCACATCGAGACTTTCTACGCCGTTTGCTCGAAAACGAAGTTCCAGAAATCTACCACGGCATGGTTGAACTCCGGTCAATCTCTAGAGAGCCAGGGCATCGCTCAAAAGTAGCTGTCGCCGCGCTGCAGCCTGGAGTTGATCCAGTTGGAGCTTGCGTCGGTATCCGAGGCGTTCGAATTCAAGCAATTGTACGTGAACTTAATGATGAGAAAATTGACGTCATCGAATGGAACCCTGATCCGGCAATTTATATCGCCAAAGCGTTAAGTCCGGCACGCGTCACCGGCGTATACCTCGATGACAGCGAACAAGGCCCCAAAACAGCGACAGTAGTTGTGCCGGAAGACCAACTTAGTTTGGCTATTGGGCGTGATGGACAGAATGCCCGCCTGGCCGCCAAATTGACGGCCTGGCGTATCGATATCAAGAGCCTGCCAGAGGCAACTTCTGAAGTGCTCTTCAAGATGCAAAACAATCCAGAATATCGCACATTGGCCATCCAAGAAGCAGATCTCATCCCAACGGTTGAGGCTATATTGGTGAAGAAAAACGAAGGCCGACCAATTCCACCGGAAGAATATCATACGATGGGCAGTTTTGTCGATCGTGTCGAGCGGGGTGTGATCGAGAAACGAAAAGCGATCAAACGCGAATGGGCAGCTCGTCTCGAAGTTGCACAAGAGTCCGTTCCGACCGCGGCCTACGAACTTCCATTGGATGCTCTTGGTTTAGGCGAAAAAACCCAGAAGCTACTTCAGGACGAAGAATACGAAAACGTTGGCGATTTGATGCTGCAAATGAATATGGATTCCAAGGTAATCCGCGAAATCAGTGGAATTGGTCCAAAAGCCATGGAAGATATCGAATCTACCATTGAAGCCCTGACCAGTATCATGCCGGAAGATGAAGAACCTGTAGAAGAAACTGTGGAAGAACCCGTTGCCGAGGTAACAGCTGAGACCATCGAAGCTGAGGTCGATACAGAACCTGAGCGAGTTGAAGATATAGACGAAGAGAAACCTGAGGTTGAAGAAACACCAGAACCAGATACTCTCGCTAAAACCGATGAGGCTGAAATTGAAACGAAAGAAACTGAGGAAATAGAAACCCCAGAATCCTTAGAAGAAATTTTCGCAATCCCACCTGAATTACTAGCAGTTGAAGATCTTGTGGATGAAGAAGAAGAAGAAGATATTGATAAGGTTGTCACTTCGAAGAAACGAAGCCCCAAAAAGAAAAAGAAAACCCAAAAGAAATACGTCGACATTGAGTATGATCCTGATGCTGACGTTACCCTGTATCGCAAACGCCATAAAAGCGAGGGCGAAGAATGGGAAGATGACGATTGGGATTTCTGATAATCTTAAACGATAAAACAATATAATCTTTTGGCAAATAATCAGCGAGCCATTAGCCTGTAATTTGATGATCGCCAAACGTGACTAATAGATTTCACGCAGAAGTAAACCGGTGGCCAAGACAACTCGTAATAAACGAAAACATATCCCCCAACGCACTTGTGTTGGTTGCCGAACCGTGCAACCCAAGCGGTCGATGACACGTCTGGTTAGAACACCGGATGGCATCCAGATTGATACCGCAGGGAAATTAGCAGGCCGAGGAGCATATCTCCACAACCTGCGTTCTTGCTGGCAGAATGGCTTAAAAGGAACTCTTAGCAAGGCTCTAAAAACCGACTTATCAATTGCTGATCATGATCGCATTACAGCGTTTATGGAATCTCTTCCTAAAATGACTGAGAGTACTGAAGAAATGTAAACTCTCAAGACCAAGATTCCCTTTCAACGCTCGTACCGGCCAGTGGGTGGCTAATACTGAGGTATCCATATCTCAGCTCGCCTCACCATCTCATGCTAGGTGCGAAAACACTCACTAGGACACTCGGAGGTACAAATGAGCGCAAATGAAAACGAATTAAAACAAATTATTCTTCCTCCCGGAATTACTGTCCGGGATTTATCAGAACGTCTGAATGCCAGCCCCATCGATGTGATCAAAACTTTGATGTCAAATGGGGTTATGGCAAATATCAACCAACAAATAGATTTCGACACAGCTGCCATCGTTGCGGCGGAATTAGGGTTCGAAGCATCAGTCAAATCTTTTGACGCCGTTGCCGAAGAAAGTTTAGGCGAAATACCGCTTTGGCGACAAATCATTTCCCGGGAAAGCAAGCGAAATCTTACTCCTCGCCCACCCGTGGTAACCATCCTTGGGCATGTTGACCATGGGAAGACCACTTTATTGGATGCTATTCGCGAAACCGATGTAGCTGGTGGCGAATATGGGGGGATCACCCAGCATATCGGTGCCTATCAAATTAAACACGAAGGTCAAACTATCACATTCCTAGATACACCAGGTCACGCGGCATTCACTGCAATGCGAGCCCGCGGGGCACAAGGTGCCGATGTTGTGGTTTTGGTCGTCGCTGCCGATGACGGTGTGATGCCCCAGACGAAAGAAGCTATCGCACATGCTAAAGCAGCTCAAGTCCCTATCATTGTAGCGCTCAATAAAATGGATCGGCCAAATGCAGATCAAGAACGAGCAAAACAACAATTAGCAGAAGCCGATTTGGTACCAGACGACTGGGATGGGGAAACGATTGTTGTCCCCTTATCCGCAAAAGAAAAAACTGGTCTGGATGATCTGATGGAGGCAATTTTACTGGTTGCTGATAGTCAAGAGATTCTTGCTAACCCAAATGGAACCACGATTGGAACGGTCATTGAAGCCGAAAGAGACAAATTCCGGGGTGTCCAGGCGACACTTTTAATTCAAAATGGTACTGTCAGAGTTGGTGATGTCGTCATAGCGGGAACTGCTCACGGGCGAATTCGGGCTATGTTCAATTATCGCGGTCAAAATATTGAGGAAGCCGGTCCCTCTGTTCCCGTTTCTGTAATGGGTTTGAATGAAGTACCGACTGCTGGAGATTTATTTCAAATCTCGGACTCTGAAAAAGATGCACGTTCCTTGGTTAGAGAGCGCGAACTAAGAGCTGAAGAATCATCACGCGCACAGAGCGAGTCGGTTACTCTGGAACAGCTATTCGCTCGTTTCCAATCCGGGGAGGAAAAGGAATTACGCCTGGTTATCAAAGGTGATGTTCAAGGTTCCCTAGAACCAATAATTTCTTCCGTGAATGAATTAGGGACTGATGAGATTGGAATCAGAATTTTGCTCTCAGGAACCGGCAATATCAGTGAAGGTGATGTAATGCTAGCAGCGACATCGAAGGCAATCGTAATCGGCTTTAATGTTGTTGCGGATCCAACAGCGCTACGGGCAGCAGAAACTGAAAACGTTTCAATCCGCACCTACAATATCATTTACCGTCTAACTGAGGATATTGAAAAAGCCCTTAAAGGCATGCTCGATCCAGAAGAACGTCAGGTAGTGGTGGGCAAAGCCGAAGTCTTAGCCGTATTCCGAGCCTCTCGCTTAGGTCGTGTAGCTGGATGTCGAGTCACTGAAGGCGAATTGCGGCGGAACGGAAAAATCAGGATTATACGAAACGACGAATCACTTTTTGAAGGTGATTTTGCTTCCCTCAAACGCCACCAAGAAGATGTGCGTGAAGTCCGTCAGGGCTTTGAGTGCGGCGTTGGTGTTCGAGGTTTTAATGAGTTTGAAGAGGGTGATATTTTGGAGTGCTTCGTCACTGAGACTGTTGCGGTTATCTAGTTGTCATCTAGCGGAGAATATTATGGTATCGAAAACCCGCGTCCAAAAAATTGAAGATCGGATCTTCGAAGAACTTTCAACCATTTTATTAATGGAAGTTTCTGATCCACGGCTGTCGACGGTTTCAATTACAAAAGTCAAAGTAGATCGGGAACTGGCCTTTGCCAATATTTATGTTTCATCTCTCGAAGGCAGTGAATCTGCTGAAGAGATTATTGAAGGACTGAAACACGCTGGTGGATATCTTCGCCGCGAGTTGGCTCACCGAATCGATATCAAACATACGCCTCGACTCCGTTTTTATTGGGATCCCAGCCCGGAACATGCAGAGCGCATCGAACAGTTAATTGCTTCCCTTCACAAGGATGAGCAACCATCTGATGATAAGCAAACTCCTGAAGATAAAGATGACGAGGATCCCCAGAATGGATAAAAAATCCCTTCAAGAAGCCGGGAAAATCGTCGAAGCTTCGCAGAAAATTCTGATTATCTCTCATACTCGTCCCGATGGTGATGCGGTTGGTTCTGTGTTAGGATTAGGTTTAGCCCTGCAAGCTGCGGGCAAAGAAGTCCAGATGATCCTCGAGGATGGAGTACCCAAATCTTTTCACCATCTTGCAGGCAGTGATCAAATCCAAAAACGCGCGCATGATGTCTACGAATGCAGCATTGTTGTGGATTGTTCTGATCTAACTCGGACCGGGAATATTTTTTTAGATGCTCCGCCGCCGGATATAAATATCGATCATCACAATACGAATCTAGATTTCGGGCAAGTAAACCTGGTTGACCCTCTGGCAGCAGCAACCACTGAAATCCTCGCCCAAATTATGCCAGATTGGAACCTTTCAATCGATATTCCTATCGCAGATGCCTTATTAACCGGTTTGATCACCGATACATTAGGTTTTCGTGTTGCCAGCATGAGGCCTAACACCCTGCGGGTAGCTGCAGATTTATTTGAAGTCGGCGCTGATTTGACAACGCTTTACGATAAGGCACTGCTAACTCGATCTTTTAAAGCGGCGCGTTATTGGGGCACGGGATTATCATCCTTACAGCTCGAAGGTCGACTTCTCTGGACCCAGCTGACTCTGGAAGACCGGCTGACCGCCGATTATCCTGGGCGAGATGATGCCGACCTAATCAATATTCTGCAAACGGTTGACGATGCTGATGTCTTTGTGATTTTCATTGAACAAAATAACGGCACGGTAAAAGTAAGTTGGCGTGCACGGCGTGGATTTGATGTATCACAAGTTGCTCTTAAATTTGGGGGAGGCGGCCATAAACCTGCCGCTGGTGCAGAAATTCACGGAAGCCTTGATGCAGTCATCGAGGATGTACTAGCAGCCACTCGTCCGATTCTAAATGGGTATAACAAAATTTCGTAAGAATATCAACCATCACCTTATCTAATATATATTGAAAGGAATTACCCAAACCAAGTTTAACTGGGGAGAAAAGTATTATGGATAAAAAACAAATTCAAAATGTTGTTTCAGGTGTACTTGTCATTGACAAACCCGTTGGTATGACTTCACATGATGTCGTGCAAATTGTTCGTCGTGGTACAGGAATTCGTCGTGCGGGTCATACGGGTACGCTTGACCCCCGTGCTTCGGGTGTACTGGTCGTTCTCGTTGGCCCAGCGGTTCGTTTAAGCGAATATGTTTCTGCTTCCGATAAACGCTATCAGGCCACATTGCGCTTTGGCACATCAACTGATACGTATGATGCTGAAGGCAGCGTCACCAGTCATCAGAGTATCGACGACACCAGCGAAGAGAAGTTTGAATCGCTGCTGGAAAATTATACTGGCGAGATTTTACAAACGCCTCCACCTTACTCAGCTGTAAAAGTAAAAGGTCGTCGCTCTTACGATCAAGCCCGCAAAGGTGAAGAGGTCAAGCTTGAACCTCGCAAAATCAAAGTTTATAGCCTCGAAGTTTTAGAATGGGCCCCACCGGAAGCCGTATTAGACGTATATTGCTCATCTGGAACTTACGTTCGTTCTTTGGCCCATGACTTGGGTAACGATATGGGTACCGGTGCTTATCTAATCGGTTTGCGGCGCACTAAAAGCGGTAGATTTACTTTGCGAGATGCAGTGCCGCTACGCCAGATTCAGGATGCTTTTATAACTGGTGAATGGTCTCAATACCTAATCCCAGCAGCTGAAGCCCTTGGTGACTGGCCTTATATCACACTGGTTGGTGATGAGGTTGAAACCGTTCGCCATGGTCACCGCTTGCCTGCTGCTGACGATGCCAAAGATATGGTAGATCCTGAACAGCACCCTTACGCCGAAGAAGGCTCCTTAGGAATGGTACGCGCGATCACCGAACAAGGCGATCTGGTTGCTGTGATGCAATATATCGAAGCAGACCACGAGTGGCAGCCTAAAAAGGTATTCTTCCAATCGTAGTAATTCACGATTACAACTGAAAGAAATGCAACATTTCCGTTCGCTCGAAAACGTTCAGTTGGAAGAGGTTTGGCTTACTATTGGCTCTTTTGATGGCGTTCATCGCGGACATCAGGAAATTATCCAAAACTTGACTGCCGAAGCCCATAGCAATGGTGCTTCGGCAGTTGTGCTTACTTTTTACCCACACCCTGCTGAAGTTATCCGGGGGCGAGATTTCCCTTTTTATTTGACCACTCCCAATGAAAAAGCCAAACTACTTGGGGAAATGGGAGTCGATGTTGTCATTACCCATCCATTCAACGCTGAAGTAGCCGCGACACCGGCTCGTGATTTTATGGTCAACCTCAACCACCATCTCGGCTTGCGTCACTTACGAATTGGCTATGACTTTGCACTTGGACGGAAACGTGAAGGAGATGCCCAGTATTTGAAAGAGATCGGCGTAGAATTAGGTTACTCAGTTGAACAAATTCCATCTTTCAAGATGGGTGATCAAATTGTATCTTCTAGCCGCATTCGATTTCTTCTAGGTGCTGGGCAGGTTGATGAAGCTGCCGAACTCCTTGGCCGGAACTTCATGGTTGAAGGAACTGTCATTTTAGGTGATCAGCGTGGGCGCACAATCGGATTCCCCACAGCGAATCTGAACGTCTGGAAGATGCAGGCGATCCCCGCGGCAGGTGTATATGTTTGTCTGGCGGAGGTTAATGGGATCACACATCATGCTGTGACGAATATCGGGGTCAGGCCCACCTTTGAAACCAGTCCAGTGCCTCCCAGGGTTGAGGCTCATCTCTTAGATTTTCAAGGTGATATATACGGCGAATTCGTAAAATTAGAATTTCTCACCCGTTTGAGAGGTGAGCAGCGGTTTGCCTCAGCGAATGAGTTGATCACTCAAATTCAAAGTGATGTGAAAGCAGCCCGTCAAATCCTGGCTTGACAGGTTTAACTTTCATCCGGTATACTCCATCAGCAATTGAATAGCAATAGCACGGGGAGCTCGGTATTGCCGGGCTGAGAGGAGTGCCATCAGCACTCGACCCGCGGACCTGATCCGGATAATACCGGCGGAGGAATCGCATTACACAAAACCCCAAACTCCTCCCTCCCCGAGGAGTTTTTTAATTGCTTACCGAAAGAAACAGCTGTTTATGAACCAGATTGCAATATTTGCGAACGGAAAGTTGTCCACAACCAATATTTCTCTGCCCGCTGATGGCCTAGTTATCGCTGCCGATGGCGGAGCACGCCACTGTTTGGCGTTAGGCATTCGGCCGGATATCGTCATCGGTGATTTCGATTCCCTTTCAGAGGAAGAAATCACAGTACTGGCCGCAGACAACATAGTATTTGTCTCTCACCCGCCTCATAAGGACGAAACAGACCTTGAATTAGCATTGGACCACGCTGTTAGATTGGATGCCAATGAGGTAACCCTTTATGGGTTGTTTGGCGGCCGTTTAGATATGACGCTTGCAAATATCATGCTTCTCGCTTCGGAAAAATATACCGGTATCCACTTTCGGATTTTGGATGGAAATACGCGGGCTTTTATCCTGCACGCTGGCGAAATCCTGGATTTTGAGGGGCAGCCGGGTGACACAGTTTCGGCCATCCCGATAAACGGTACTGCTAAGGGTCTTACCTATGAAGGTTTGCAATGGCACCTGGATGATGCCATCTTGCCATTTGGCTCCCCGAGAGGGGTCAGCAATTTAATGACGGCGTCAAACGCTCGTATCTATTTGCAAGAAGGAATATTATTCATTACCGTAACCAAGTTCGAAACAGATGAAATATAAAAAGAATGTTTTGAAGTTTAAAACAGTGGCACACTGAGCTGTTCGAAGTGTGCGGGTCTCGTGTTCGGCGCAACCTTCAACTGGGTTCAGGATGCTGGGATCTATCCAAAACTGTGATTTACTGAAATTTCAAATATATACCGCCAAGGAGAACCCTAGTGAAACTCAACTTATTGTTAAGCTCAATTATTTTTACCTTAATTCTGACAGCGTGCTCAAGTGGTAGCCCCGAACCTACCTCACCGGCCCTTGAGGCAACCGCTCCGGACAGCCGTCGCACATTAACAGTTATGACCCATGATTCTTTTGCTGTTTCTGAAGGTGTGATCGCGGCGTTTGAGGATGCTAATCATGTTGAAGTCCAATTTCTTGCCTCCGGGGATACAGGCAGCGCCGTCAATAAAGCCGCACTCTCCAAGAATGCCCCTTTAGCGGATGTGTTTTATGGGGTTGATAACACCTTTCTCTCAAGGGCATTGGATGAAGGAATTTTTGAAGTTTATGAGTCGCCCATGCTTGAGAAGGTGCCCGATGTTTTCAAACTTGACTCCCAAAATCGTGCCATACCAGTAAATTTCGGGGATGTATGTCTGAATTATGATATCGCCTATTTCAATGAAAAAAATCTGACACCCCCTGAAAACCTGGAAGATTTGCTCAAACCTGAATACCAGGGGTTGTTAGTTGCCGAAAATCCAGCGACTTCATCCCCCGGATTAGCTTTCCTTTTTGCAACCATTGGGCATTTCGGTGAAGGCGATTATTTAGAATATTGGCAAGGCCTGGTCGAAAATAACGTTAAAATCGTCAACGATTGGGAAACTGCTTATTACAGCGAATTCAGCCGTTGGGGAGGCCAATATCCGATAGTGGTTTCTTACGGGTCAAGCCCCCCCTTTGAAGTGATATTTGCGGAGGAACCCTTGGATGAACCGCCCACGGCAGCCGTATCTGGAGACGGCAGCTGCTTCCGGCAAATTGAATTTGTCGGCATTCTCCAGGGTACAGAAAATCGCGATTTGGCTGAAAAGTTCATCGATTTCCTGCTTTCGACCACTTTCCAAGAAGACATCCTATTGCAGATGTATGTTTTCCCAGTCAACACAGACGCAAAACTCGATAAAACTTTCGTTGAATATCTAACGATCCCGGATAAACCGGCAGAACTTGACCCTGCCGAGATTGCTGCCAATCGTGAAGCCTGGATTCAAGCGTGGACCGAAACAGTGTTACGGTAATTAATAAATGAACAAAAGATCAAATGACAATTTACTAAACACCACCATCACATGTCAAAAGCCCTAAAAGCAGGTTTGCTCTGGCTGCTCCCGCTGACATTTCTCGTCCTATTCTACTTCTACCCTTTGACGAGCATTTTTAGATTAAGCCTCGAACGCTCCCAAGGCGGGATTTTGACCCCTTTCTGGGAAGCAATCCGCTCCTCGTCAATACGACAGGTGGTTTGGTTCACAATTTGGCAGGCGGGGGTTTCAACCTTACTTACCCTATTAGTGGGATTGCCAGGTGCATATCTGATGGCGCGCTACCAGTTCCGCGGCAAATCTTTGGTGCGGGCCTTAACCGGGGTCGCCTTTGTGATGCCGACTTTGGTGGTGGCCGCGGGGTTCAATGCTTTACTTGGCCCAAAAGGTTGGATCAATACCGGGTTGATGTCATTTTTCGAACTGTCTCATCCCCCCATTGAATTCATCAATACGTTGACGGCCATACTGGTCGCTCATGTTTTCTACAATATTTCTATCGTGCTAAGGTTGGTCGGCGATTTTTGGGCGCGGTTAGATCCGCGTTTGGAGCAGGCTGCCTGCACACTCGGGGCCAGCCGTTGGCAAACGTTGAGGAACGTAACGCTCCCGCTCCTCTCTCCCGCCATAATTACCGCAGGGTTGCTGATTTTCATTTTCGATTTCACATCTTTTGGCGTGATCCTGGTATTGGGTGGGCCGCGCTTTTCCACCCTCGAAGTGGAAATCTATTACCAAACCATCAGCCTGTTCAACCTGCCACTGGCAGCGGTGCTTTCGCTGCTGCAACTGGCCTGCACTCTGGGTTTAACGCTGCTCTATACCCGGCTTTCAACAAACCTGTCCCGCCCCCTCACCCAGCGCTCACAAACCGTCACGCAGAAACAGTTGACGAGTTGGCAATCAAAGATTGGGGGGGGCTTAATGATGGGATTTATTCTAATTTTGACAACTGCTCCGCTCCTGGCGCTGGCCGGCCGGTCGGTCACCTCGCTGCAAGCGGAACGCACCCGCGAGGGTGTGCTGATCCCGGGATTTACACTAGATTTTTATCGAACGCTGACCCTCAATGAGCAGCAATCTCTTTTTTATGCACCGCCTTCCACCGCAATTGCCATTTCAATCGGCTACGCCGCGACGACTGTAATTCTTGCATTAGTCCTGGGATTGCCCGCCGCCTGGGCGCTATCACATAACAGAAACGCTAAAATCAATCGGGCAATTGATCCAATTTTGATGCTGCCGTTGGGAACTTCAGCTGTCACATTGGGGTTGGGTTTTATCGTCGCCCTTGATTCTCCACCTCTCGATTTCCGTGCCTCTCCGCTGCTCATCCCAATTGCACATACTCTTGTGGCTTTCCCTTTCGTCGTCCGCAGCTTAACGCCTGCTCTGCAAAGCATTCAGCCGCGGTTACGGCAGGCGGCGAGTGTTTTGGGTGCACCGACAGGTCAAATTATTCGCCATATCGATTTCCCCCTGGTTTCTCGTGCCTTACTGGTGGCTGCAACTTTTGCATTCACGATATCGATGGGCGAGTTTGGGGCAACTGCTCTAATTTCGCGGCCCGAATACCCGACAATCCCTATGGTAATTTACCGGTATCTATCCCGCCCCGGTGGCATTAATTATGGTCAGGCGATGGCATTGAGCACAATTTTGATGTTGGCAACACTGGTGGGAATGCTGGCAATCGAACGCATAAGGATTGGTGAAGGAAATGAGTTCTGAGGTGCGCTCATGGACGGTTTGACCCTCACAAATATCCACAAATCCTTTGGCGAAACCCAAGCGCTCACGAGTGTTTCATTTAACATCGCTGAGGATGAAATTATCGCGCTGTTGGGTCCCAGCGGCTGCGGGAAATCAACCCTGTTATCCATCATTGCCGGGCTTGAGCCGCCGAATGATGGTGATATCAGCTGGGATGGGCAACCCCTCAAAAATACGCCCACCCATAAGCGCGATTTTGGTTTGATGTTTCAAGATTACGCGCTATTTCCTCATAAAAATGTGGGTGCAAATATTGCTTTCGGTTTAGAAATGGCAAAATGGGAGGGAGCAAAAATTGATGGGCGCGTCACCGAAACCCTGGAATTGGTCGGGTTGCGTGGCTATGCGCAAAGAGATATTGGCACGCTCTCAGGCGGTGAGCAGCAGCGAGTCGCCCTGGCTCGGTCGCTGGCTCCGCGCCCGCGTCTGCTGATGCTCGATGAACCGCTCGGATCGTTGGATCGCACTCTCCGGGAGAGACTGCTAAACGAGTTGGGAAAAATTTTGCGATCAACCAACCAGACAGCCTTATATGTGACCCACGATCAGGAGGAAGCTTTCGCCCTGGCAGACCGGGTTGTGGTGATGAACCAGGGGCGCGTAGCGCAAATTGGCACACCGAAAGAAATTTATCGCCGACCGATCTCCGAATTTGTGGCGCGTTTTTTGGGATTCGAGAATATCTTGGTAGGGAAATATCAAAGTGGGATGCTCAAGACTAAGATTGGAGAATTTGAGATTGGTCATTTGACAACTTTGCCAGATTCCAAATCCATAAGTTTACCCATCTTAATCCGGTCAGATTCGATGCGTTTGGATAGCAGTGGATCCCACCAGATCAACGGAATTTTGAGATCGCAGGAATTTCGCGGCAGTATCACCAGGGTGAAAGTTGAAATTGAAGGGATGGTGCTCAGGTTTGAGTTTCCGTCCGAGGCTCCTTTGCCAGGAACAGGAATCACCATAACTTTAAGTTTCAATCCTGAAAAGACTTTTCTACCCCTAAAAAGTGATAAATGACGGGTTGACCCGCGCACAAAATATTTTATACTGCACATTCCCTGGTCAATACTGTGCAAGGATCGCCCTTGTTGTTTCAATTATTGAGGTGTGGAATGCAAAAGAATATTCGCTTTATTAGTTTGTCAGTTTTTGGGTTGGTATTGTTCAGTTTCTTTATTGCGGGTTGGCCTCTACAAACGCAGGCCGCCCCATTGGATTGCGGCGATTTATTCATATCAGAGTATATTGAGGGGTCAAGCTTCAACAAAGCCATAGAAATATACAACGGCACTGGTGCGAGTGTTGATCTGAGTACCTACGAACTCGAACTGTACTCAAATGGGGCCGCAACACCAAGCCAATCCATCACATTATCGGGCAGTGTTGCCGATGGAGATGTGATGGTGCTTTCCCACGGTAGTGCCGTGGCGGCAATTCAAGCCGAAACGGATATTACCAGTTCATCCGTCATCAATTTCAATGGAGATGATGCTGTTGTATTAAGACACAACGATGCCATTATTGATGTAATCGGGCAGGTCGGTTTTGACCCAGGTACGCAATGGGGCAGCGGCGACACAAGCACCCTTAATCACACACTAGAACGTCAAATAACCATTGGTGCAGGAGACACGAACGCAAACGACGCCTTCGACCCCTCCCTGGAATGGGGCGGGTTTGCGGAGGATACGTTCGATGGCTTAGGTTCCCACACAACCACCAGCTGTGATGGTGGCGATTCTGCGCCTAGTGTATCTTCGACTACACCCACCAACAATGGCAGCAATATCCTTGTCGGCGCTAACCTGACGGTTAACTTTAGCGAGAATGTAAACGCAACTGGCGCCTGGTACAACATCTCCTGCACGAGCAGCGGGACGCACACCGCCGTTGTCAGCGGAGGCCCGCAAAGTTTCACGCTAAATCCTGATTCTGATTTTGTAATGAATGAAACTTGCACCGCGACGGTTTACGCCGCTCAGGTCAACGACCAGGATATTGAAGACCCGCCGGATTTGATGAACGCAAACTACGTCTGGAGTTTCACAACCGAGGGTTCACCGGCCCCCTGCTCGACCATCCCTCTGATTCAAGGGACGGGCAACACCACCGCCTGCCTGGGGCATCGTAACGATATCGAGGGCTGCATCACCGGGGTGTCGGCAACGGGATTTTATTTCCAAGATGTCACCGGCGATGGCAACCCCACCTCATCGGACGGCATATTCGCTTATTTCTGGTCGACCTGGAATAACCCATCCAATTTACAGGTTGGCGACTTAGTGAGCGTCAGCGGCAATGTGACTGAATACTACGACACCACTGAATTTGCCCACAGCGGCAGCGATAGCCTGAGTATTTCCACCATAGGCTCTTGCAGCCCGCCCGCACCTGTGAGTATCGCCCCTAACCTCGATCCCACCGCCGATCCGATGACGTTATACGAACGATACGAGGGCATGCGGGTGCAAATGTCGTTTGATGGCTGGGTGGTTGGACCGACCAAACGATTTGACTCCCGCTATGTGTACGGTGATCCTGAAATCGCATTCGTTGATTTTAGCAGTACCATCAGTGATTACAGCCGCGTTTTTCAAAGCGATTATCCGGGCTACCAGGGGATCAACTATCTGAGCGGTGGCTTGAACTTCGATTTGCCCGAACTAGATTTTGGCGCTGATCTTGCCGGGACGAATATCATCGGGGTGCTAGGCTACCAATTCGACAAATATACCCTTTTAGTGGACACCGCTCCCACGCTTGTAACCGTGGATAACCCCAGCAGCAGCACGCCTCAAATTGCAGCTGATTCCACCAAATTTGAATTTGATTTCTGTTTTTATAACGTGGAAAACCTTTTCGATAACCTGAATGATGGCAGCGGTGATTGGGGTGATTGGGCGCCCGGTTGGCCGACCCCCGGTACCCCTGAGGGGGCTGCCGAATATCAGTCTCATCTCAACGAAAACGTGGCCGTACTTTACAACGACGCTAAAAGCTGCATGGTGATTGGTTTGTCCGAAGTAGAAGGGAACCAGGTCATCTACGATGATCTGGCGACCGCGCTCAGCACACTCGACGCTGTGCATACCTGGACAGGCATTTATGTTGAATCCGGGGATTCCCGCGATATCACCCAAGGATTTTTGTACCGAGAAGATGTGGTGCTGCTAAGCGGACCGACACCCGTTAGCGGATCGCCTTACACCACTTGGGTGAGCGACAATGCCCTCGATTTCAGGCGAGTGCCCGCGGCAGCCGAATTCCAATTTTTTACCGGAACAGATGCTGAAGTAGAAATTACGGCTTATGCGGTGCATTTCAAATCCAAGCGTGCCAGCACCTCCTGTTCCACAGATGATTGCACAGACGTGCGCGAATTAGAAGCCGCCGATTTGCGCGATATTCTAGAATACCATCAGGGCACGGGCGAATACGCAGTTGCGGGCGGCGACTTTAACGATTACATAACCTCCAGCCCGATCAGCATTTTGACATCATCAGCAAGTGTTTATAATCTTTTTGACGATCTACCTACCAACGATCAGTACAGCTTTATCTTCAGCGGTGAGAGCGAAGTGCTCGATTATATCTTCGTCACCCAAAATATGCTCACAGCTCATGGTTATTTGTGGGACCGCGCCTTCGCCCCGATCCATGTGAATGCAGATTTCCCCGCCAGTGAGCACGCCTCCGACCATGACCCGGTGCGGGTGAGATTCCTGGGATCCGATCTCTCCGATTCGGCGGCCAGTTATGGGGAAGCTTGGCACACAATCCCCCACCTGATCTGGTTGGGCAGCAGCGTGTCGAATGATCCGCAGAGCACCCCCGAAGGCGACAATGCAAGCGATACCGGTGTTTCTATCTATTCGGGAACCTGGTCGCCGGGTCAAACTGTCACCATCCGAGTAGAGACTGCCTCGGAGGCCAGTTATCCTGAAACGACGGCCTGGTTCAGCGGCTGGTTTGACTGGGACCTGAATGGAACCTTCGATTTGGGTGAAAGAACGATCAACCAGGCTGTCAATATCGGTCAAACTGATATCACCTTTACGGTTCCGGTTGGTGCTCAAATTGGGATTGGAGGCGTAGAAAATTCATCGATGCCAGTGCGCTTCCGCTTGTATGAGAGCACAGTGGAACCCTTATCTGCACCGTTTACTCCCCTTGCAGCAGAACTGTCGGGCGGCGCAGCGGGAGGCGAGGTGGAAGATTATGTTTGGGAATTTACGCCTACTGCGGTCACGCTCAAATCGTTTGGCACTCAAATTTCAGATTTTAATTGGATAACAGCACTGATTTTGATTGCCGGGTTTAGCGGGTTCAACCTTTGGGTTTTAGCCCATTACCGAAAAGAGCAGCAGCCAACTGAAAATTCCAGTTGATACTCACCCTAGAGTCGATAGGGGTGTCAGAAATTTGGTGGGACCAAATTTCTGACACCCCTTTTCCTCATTTTATTGAAAAATACGATCATCGGTCACTATGGAAGAAATCACTGTCATCAAAAAAAATCAAAATGGGGACGAAACCTGGCGCTACTCGGGCAAAATTTTGAAGCGGGAAGAAAATTATCTAATTTTAGAAGCCTTCTTTGATCGAGAGGATCTGGATTTCCACGGCATGCGCCTGTGCACGGGGGATCGTTTTGTGGAAATTTACTATTTTGACCGTTGGTACAATATCTTTGAAATCTACGATCACTCAGATGCTAAACTCAAGGGTTGGTACTGCAACGTGTGCAGTCCAGCAGTGGAGATTAATGGCTATGCTTCTTACAGAGACCTGGCCTTAGATTTACTCGTTTTCCCCGATGGACGTCAAATCGTTTTAGATGAGGATGAATTTGAAGCGCTTCCACTCCCCTATCAGGAACGCGACAACGCTCGTGCCGCGCTTGCAGAATTACAAAAATATTTCAAAAATGAATTAAAGGGTGGCCGATTGACCACCCTTTTTATCCATGGCTAATACCAGGGAATCGGCACGCCCAACGCTTCCATGACCGGTTCAACCCCATAATAGATTGCAGCACACCCAACACAACAGCAACAGACTAAAACAACAGCTACAACCATCATAATTAGGGCGGTATTTCTTTTAGAGTCTTCTTCGGGAATGATAACGGGGTCAAATTCTTCAGCCATTTTCTTCTCCTTAAAATAATTGTATTGAATATCTTAGTGCATTTTGGCGACCATAAGTGGCTGTTTTAATTCAAATTATTGCCCGACCACTTAAAGGGTTGTGGATATGGTGATCATTTACAGCAAAGAATTTCTACCCCACAAAACTAGGGTATGGGGGTCAACATCAGTTCATATTCGATTTCTGAAAACACATTTCCAATGGACGGTCCCAAAAGTGTAGGAACCATCAAAAAGACACACATACATAAACAAATACAAAGCACAACGACTACAACAACGATGACAATTATTTTGGTTGTATTACTTTTGGGTTCTTCAACAATTTCAGGCGTAATCGGTTCAAGGTATTCTTCCGACATGATAAATTCTCCTCTCAAATTTTAATGGAAATAGATTGGTTAAAAATCTAATAAATAGGGCAAAATCTGGCTGAACTCTTCTGTACCCACGGCGAACATCAATCCCATGAAAGAAAAACCAAATATGCCAATGGCAATACAGCATCCAAATAGACCAAGGGCTAAGCCAATCCAGCCTAATACTATGCCGATCTGGGCAAGGCTTTCGCCTCCAAGTGTGCCGCCACTTTCATCAATTTCCTTCTTTGCCATCGGACCGGCAATGACTGCCGCAATACTGCCAATTAGCGGGAAGAATGTAACCCCCAAAATTCCAGCCACCAGAGCAATAATTGCTAGTGTACTGTTAGGGGCAGATGAATAATATTCTTGATTTTCCGACATCGGTTCCTCCTATGTGTTTATTAGTTTGCTTTATTGTACCAACTCTTCGCGGTTTGCTCTACGCCATAACCACCAAACCAGCCAAGAGGTAACTAGAATGACAATCATCGCAATGATGATGGGAATTACGATTGCTAAAATTGACAGTCCGGTTGAGATTATATCTTCGAGGATACTGACGGGCACATTCCCAGCCCCTCCGGTTGTAGCTGTGACCGCGGGGCGGACGGCCACAGATTTTGCCGCATGCACACCACCGGCAATTAAAATACCCGCCGCCATAGATAAGATTGGATGGACATCAGCGACGCTAGCGGAAGCGGCAAACACAATCGCGCCAGCGGCCGGTCGGACAAAGGTTTGGACAGCATCGTTTACGTGGTTCACTGCTGGAATTTTATCTGCAAAAAACTCAACCAATGAGAGCACTATTAGTAATCCGATCACCCACCAGCTTGTCAAGGTTTCCCAGGGAGAATTGAGTTCGATGAGATCAGTATACTTTGCCACCATTGAAACCACCAATAATGGTATATAAGCGTTTAGTCCGGCACTTATCGATAAACCAAAAGCTGTAAAAATATCCATAAATTAACTCCTTAACCCAATGGGAATCCACCCCAGGTACCAGTTAACCAATAACGAACCATATCCAAAATCAAGATTTGCATCAGGGCAACCGCGAATCCAGCCAAGAGTGGAAAAAAGATTTGACGAAGATTCTCAAATCGACCTTCCTTTCGAAAAATCATCACCCACACCATAGAATATACCATTGTCAACAGCATCAAAACGCCACCAGCGCTCACCAAGGATAAAGGGTAGATGATGATTGGGTTTTCGGTCAACACCAATAGTGTTAGTAGAGCTGCCAATATGAGTAGAAAACCAAAATCACGGAAACCTGTCAAAACGGGAAGAGGATCATAGCGCTTCCAAATGGTTTGATTAAAAGCTGGAAAGAGCATTACACTGATCCCTAATCCAACGCCCATCCCCGTGATTAAGCGCAGTGTGTTGTTCGGTTCATAAAGCCAGAGCTTTTCCGTTCCAGGGATCAAATGCAAAAAGGAGTTAACTCCATCCAAAGTATAACTCCCAGCCCAGACCAATAAAATGCCGATCACAATCCATGGAGCGCGGCCTGATCGATATCGCCGAAAAATTGTCAAAAAAGCCATCCCTAACACCGCTCCCAGATACTGCCCACTGCAACGGGCACAGACAGAAAACTGGTACTCACCGAGATGGAATGATCGTGGGGCAAGACGATGGCAGACAGCATAACCAATGGCGTCAGCTTTGCCTAGAATTCCGTCTGGTGCATAAAGCATCCAGATTCAGGATTAATCCAGCCACAATGAAAATCAGGATAGGGCGCCAGGGCAGACGGTCAAGAATAAAGGTTCGCAAGTTAGAAAATGATTTTGAAATCGCAACCATAAATTGAATTATAGGGCAATCTGGTCAAAACGCAAGAAACAGATTAGATTAAGTATTCAGAGGGGATCTAAGGATTGGCACGAAAAATACTTTGACTTACGCTGAAATCGAATGAAATTTTCAAATATCTGTTTATTAAGAAAATCCTAAGTATGCTACCCGACACCCCACAAACGCGGTATGATAACGCCTTGAATATAGAGGTTTCGGAAAAATCGGCCATGCACAAAAAAATCATCTTCATCGCATTTCTAATGTTCAGCCTCGTAAGCTGTACCATTATCGAAGAATACTTAGCGCCATTACCAACATTACCACCCACGGCTGTTATTCCAACTCTATTGGTCGACACCCCGAACCCTTCGGTTTCCACAGAACCAACGATCAGTCCAACCCTGACTATATCACCGACACCAAAGCCTACTCGAACTTCAAGGCCATCGGCAACTCCATCAGCAACCGTTCCGCCCATCGTCCGCGTACAACCCCACAACTTTCCGGGTGATGCTAATCCCCTCACGGGTTACCCGGTTCATGATCCATCGCTTTTAGAGCGCAAACCCATAATCGTCAAAATCTCTAACTATCCTCATGGTGTTCGTCCACAGTGGGGGCTTTCTTTAGCAGATCAAGCCTTTGAATATTACTTGGAGGATGGTCTCACTCGATTTGCAGGTGTTTTCTACAGCAATGATGCATCACAGGTCGGTCCCATCCGCTCGGGACGGATCTTCGATGCCACGCTTTTGCAGATGTATAATGCGATAGTGGTTTTCAATGGCGCTGATCAAAAGGTTGTAGATTACTTTACTGATTTGGGGTTAACCAATAGTCTGGTCGTCGAACGCCAGGGTTTAACCCCGCTTTGGCGAGACCTCTCCTTACCTGAACCTCATAACCTATTTGGAGATACAGCCGAGATCAGCGCCCATGTAACGGAACGAGGCAGCGATAATTCTCGTCCTGAACTCGTGACCAATTCATTTTATTCAATCGGGAATTATGGCTCAAACTGGGCGATGCAGGTTCATGTCAATTATTCCTATGCAAATTATGCCTATTGGGAATATGATACTGAAACCGGCCGCTATCTTCGTTACCAAGGCAATATTGATGATTTAGGGGATAATGCCAGCTATGAACTTTTGACCGACAGCCTGACCGGATCTCCAATTGCAGCGGATAATATCGTGGTACTGTACGTCCCCCATGAATTCTTTTACAGATCATCCGATACAGAAATTTTCGATATCAAGCTTGACGGTCAAGGGGATGCTTACGTTTTCAGAGATGGAAAAGGAAATCAAGCAAAATGGGAACGGACAGCTGCGGATAAACCGCTCTCCATTCTTGATACTGCTAACAACCCTTTTCCTCTAAAACCCGGCATCACTTTTTTCCAAATTATTCACACTGACTCAATTTTCAATCAAGATAATTCCGCCTGGGTATTTAATTTCGTGCGACCCACACCCCCACCAGAATAAACTTCACTCAAAATTTGGAGATTTAGAAAATGAAAAATGTTATTTGGCTATTAATTCTGGGATTAATGTTAGTTGCTTGTGCCCCTAGCAGCACACCTGCACCAACGGAAATTCCTACGAGCATTCCAACGGACACTCAAGTCCCAGAACCATCTGCTACCCTTACGGATATTCCAGCGACCGAAACGCCCACGGATATCCCCCAGCCCACCGCAGCAGCTACCGAGGATAGGGTTGATCCGCTAGCTGATTACCCAGAGGATGGGTATGGGCCCGTAGACTTCCCCGAAAACATCAACCCACTCACAGGGCTTCCCGTGGATGATCCGGCGATCCTAAATCGCAGACCCGTTGCTGTAAAAATTTCAAATGAGGTGCGAGATATCCGACCACAGTGGGGACTGTCCCAGGCTGATCATGTGTTCGAGTACTACCATGAATACGGTGAGTCTCGTTATCATGCCATCTTTTACGGAGAAGATGTGAGTGAGGTTGGTCCTATTCGCTCAGCACGTTTCCCGGACGAGAATTTTATCCGCGGCTATAAATCTGTCTTCGCTTTTGCCAGCGCAGATTCTCGAGTGTTAGGTTTGTTTTTCAATTCAGATTTTGGCAATCGTCTCGTAACTATTTCAGATATCCCGTGTCCTCCAAATACAACCTATCCGACCTGTCGAATTGAGCCAAATCAATGGAACCATCTGATGACGGACACGAGCATCCTCAGCCAACATTTCACAGAAACGGGTGTTCCCAATGGACGGCAGTATTTAGATGGCCTGCACTTCAATAAAACGGCTCCGGGAAATGGCGAGACTGCCGACAACCTGATTGTACGGTTTTCCAAATCACATTATCAGAAATGGGAGTATGACGCAAACACTGGGCGATATTACCGTTATGACGATGCATCCACTGACCAGGGCGAAGGAGAAACTTATCAAGAAACGATAGACCGCACTAACAGTCAGCCTGTGGGCGCTGAGAACGTGGTTGTGCTGCTCGCCCCCCACAGCTTCTATAGCCGTGAGCCAGAAATCGTGCTGATTAATTTGGTTGGTTTTGGTAATGCTTACGTTTTTCGTGATGGAGAGGCCCACCTGGTGAATTGGGCGCGAACCACACCAGACGAGATAATTTCCCTTACGTATGACGATGGCAGCCGGTTCCCCCTCAAACCGGGCAGCACCTGGTTCGAGATTATTGGGCAAACCAGTCCGGTTGTAGAAGGAAGCCCGAATTGGCGCTTCCAATTTCAGACGCCATAGTGTCCTGTCTAGACAACCTTAAATTTTAAGATTTTATTGACTCAGTTAGTCTGAATTTGCTACAATAGGTACCCGATACCAGAACTTTAAAAAGCACTCCGAAAAGGTAAACCTGATGAAAGTCAGGAGCGCAAAGTTATGGATCTAAAGTTGCTCATGGAAGTTATGAGTAACCAAGACCGCCAGACTACCGAAAAGGCAAATCCGGTGAAAATCGGAGACGCAAAGTCTAGGATCTACAGTCATCATACAGACATGGTGATCAAGATTGCCAGGCTGCCGAAAAAGGCAAACTTAGCGGGAGCTAAGGACGCAAAGCTATGGGTCTAACTCGGAAACAGTATTGCCGATGAAGATTGCCAGGCTACCGAAGAGTGCTTTCCCCATCGAAAAATCTCTGCAAATATTGCAGAGATTTTCTTTTAATCGCTTAATCTGCGAGCTACAATCGTCGAAGCGTCTTCTATTGGCTTATCACTTACAAGTATAAGATATCCACCACCACCGGCACCCGATAATTTCCATCCCAAAGCCCTATCTTGGTATTTTCTAATCAAATTGTCTACAAATTCGTTAACATATTCGGGAACATGGAAATTTGGGCGTCGAACCCAGCTCGAATAGAGGTACCAAATGCCTGGATATCACGGGCTTTAATTGCTTCCCAACAGTTATCAGCAGCCTCTGCTAAAGCTTTCGCCTTTTCTTTTGTAAATTCGGTATTCGTTAAAACATTATATTCTGGCTGGCGGGGACCCAGAGTGACCAGATAAAGGGAGCTCTCAACAAATTGCACCGCATCTTCATCCATAATGCGATCAATCGAAGAGGGCCAATATTCTCCATCATAATGAGCTTTTGCCAATCCCGGAAAGACGATCCCTATTAAATCTTGTGAACCAGAGATCACTTTCGTTCCAGGGGGGTTATCATAACAAAACAATATTTTCGCCAGTTTTCCTGGATTTCCAGGGGGTAGGCGGGGTCCCCAAAGATCGATTGCTGCCCTTCGGGTACTCGACGCCATTCCACTCCTGTCATTAAAGGCAATGGTTGGCTCTAACGAGATCGTAACCACAGAACCTGGATAATGCTCTGATACATAGGGTTGATCTAGCCAACCTCCTGCAAGGTCTATGCGAAATGGCATTTGGTTAACCGTGCGTAATGCTGTCGTGGAGCGAGGGGGAAGTTCAGCAAAAGGTTCACGCTGAAGGACAACATACTCTACCTCATATTGGGCACACAAGTTTTTTTTCTCTTGTGTGTTCCCATCTGCATTCACAATCATCAGATCTGGTTCAACCTGTTTAAACTCTTCTAAAAAATCTAACATCCCTGAACCTTGAGATATAAAAGCATCTTTTACATAACCAACAGATTGAACCACGAATAGACGCTCATCCTCAGTATTTACAGGTAACTTCCCTTTTAAATCAAAGACGGTCTTATCTGATCCTAGAGCAACATAAAGTTCGCCAAAGGCGGCAGCCTCTTTAAAAAAAGCAATATGCCCACTGTGGAGCATATCAAAACACCCGCTAACAAAAACTTTTCTTGTCATTAATAAAATTCCTTTGAATAAAGTTTTTTGCTTATGGAACATGAGCACGCAAAGCTCGTCCGGTTTCGCCCCATTCTACCTGAAATCTCCCGCAGACTGCTGGAATCAAAAGGCTTTCAAAGCGCTCGAGTTTAAATTGCCAACCATTACCCCAGAGAAAAGTTTCCCCTTCCAAAACGGTAAAAGCTGAAAAAGAATTACCGCTAGTATCAAAGCTGGCGGTTCCAAAATCACCTGAAATTAATTCCAAGGAAAAATAATCTGAAATCACGAGATTTGCTTTCTGTTCTCCCGTAAAAGTAGAACTGGGAATTAATTCCCCTTTCAAATCTGGATTTAGCGCCACATTTGCCTCTTCAAGGTGCAACCGCCGATCTGCCGTCAGAGGGCGGTTCCAATCATATACTCGGTACGTAATATCCGAGGTTTGCTGTACTTCATAAATCAGCAAGCCCGGGCCTAACGCATGAATTAATCCAGCGGGAATAAAAATCGAATCCCCAGAACAAACATTGTGACGCTGAACAAGCTCAATAATTGTGCCATTTTTCAAAGAAACCACTATATCATCAGATGTTACGCTGTGCTCAAAACCACCCAATAACTGCGCACCTTCGTCCGCTTCAACTACGTACCAAGCTTCCGTCTTACCGAGGTTCCCAGGTCCTTCCAACTGGATTGCCTGTTCGTTGTTGGGGTGAACTTGTAGTGAGAGCCAATCGGCACAGTCTAAAAGTTTAATCAATAATGGGAATCGGTTACCAGTTTTTTTTACTACCGTTTTTCCCATCAGCGCTATCGGGTTGGCATCGGCAACTTCTTGGAGGGTTAAACCAGCAAATGGGCCATCCAAAATTTTGTTCTTTTCGTACACGATCCAGGCTTCTGCGGTTATTTTTTCGTTTGGCCGCAAGCGTGTCCCACCCCAGACGTATTCACGATATTCTGGCGTTAATTTAAAAGGAATCATCGAATTAATTTTGGGGGGATTTATTTTTAACTTGTTCAACAATCCAAGGATAGGTCTGTTTGAGCCCTTCTTCGAAAGAAAATTTCGTTGACCAACCGAGTGAGTGAATCCTATCTTTATTCAATATCCGTGCTTGAACTCCAACAGGGCCTTCAATATGCTTTACTCGAATATTCTTCCCTGATATTTTAATGGCTGTGGCTGCCAACTCATCAACGGTGACAAATTCGGATGATCCGATAGTAACAGGTTCACGCATATTTGATTGCATGAGCAAAAAGATGCCATCTACAAGGTCATCCACATAAGTATAGGCCCGTATTGCAGTTCCATCCCCCCACACTTCGATCTCATCTTCATCATCCGACTGCGCTACTTTACGGCAAATGGCAGCTGGCGCTTTCTCCCGCCCTCCATCCCAAGTACCTTCGGGGCCATAACAATTTTGAAAACGGGCAACCCGAACTTCAATTCCCCGATTGCGCATAAAGGCATACGCCATTCGCTCTGCGTACAATTTTTCCCAGCCATATTCATTATCAGGCATCGCTGGGTATGCATCGTCCTCAGTTAGCGGCGATTCTCCCGGTTGCATATTGCGATAAACACAGGCAGACGAAGAGAAAAAATATCTTTTCACACCCAGATCGGAAGAAGATTTGATCATGTGGATATTGATAAGAGCGCTGTTCCGCATGATTTCACATTCTGCGGAGGAGATAAATCCCATACCGCCCATATCAGCAGCGAGTTGGTAGACTTCGTCAATATTACTCTCAGGCAGGGTAAGGGCATCTTTACAATTTTGCTCCTCGCGTAAATCTAAACGCAAAAATTCATCTGCCTGAGTCTCCGCGAACTCGTGTTCCCTTATATCAACACCTCTAACCCAATAACCTTCACGTTTTAATTTTTTTACCAGATGTCCACCAATAAATCCGCCAGCACCACAAACCAAAGCTTTTTTCAATTTTTATTCTCCATATTCTATAAAGTAGGGGTTACGCACTTCGAGGATATTTGGGTTTGGCGGAGGGGCTTTGCCCCTCCGCCAAACCCCCTATTCCCCGGTTCAACTGAGTAATTCCTATAAAGATTTCCTGTAATTGTAACTACTATAAGTAAATGCGTAAATATTTTAGATAAAAAATCGACCAATAAAACATTTACCAGGTTTTATAATCATCAGTGTGTTTTCGATACTCTAATTCCCCAAGCCCACGCTGAGCAATAGTTGCATGAGCTGCTTGAAGGGTCTGTGTAAAATAATACATTTTGCAGGATTCTTCCAAACTCGAACACCATTGAAAAGCTTCCTCTAACACCGGACCAATAGAAAAACATCCGTGTCCTCGGAGTAAAAATATTTTATATTCTCGTAATACTTGAGCAGAAATTTTAGCCACATCTTTAGACCCAACTGTGGTTTCAGTTTGCATCACCGGAACTTTTCTAAAAAGATATGAGCCTTCACTGTCGATTGGATAGATGGCGTCCTCGACACACATGGATTGCGCCACAGCATAAGGCGGATGTACGTGGACAATTGCCAGAGCAGAGGTATTTTGATATATCGCACGGTGAACAACCAATTCACTGGAGGCCAACATAATATTGCTGTCATCTTCATCCAGGCCAATTTCGATCAGATCTTTCTCTGTTAAGTGAGCAAGCATTGCACCCGTTCGAGTAATGATGATTCGATCACCCATCCGAACACTCATATTACCACCATGAGATGATGTCAATCCGCGATAGAAAAGATCGCTGCCAAAACGTTGAAATTGATCAAGCATATTGTGTCTCCTGAACCATTGCATCCAATCCTAGAGTGGTTAGTTTCTTTGAAGTAGGTATCCCTTCCGCTGTCCAACCTCGGAAACGGTAATATTCAGCTAACATCTCATCCAATTGGACAACATTTCCGGCGCTGCCCCCCTCATTTAGCGGTTCATTCAAAAAACGGGGAGGTAAAGTATCATCTTCTTTCGTGAACCCAGCCCTCAAATTGTAAAGCCGCTCCAAATTCCAGATTTGCTCACCAGCCAATTGCAAATCCTGGACTTCGTATTCACGTCCAGTGATCGAGGTCATCAGTCGAGCAAAGAAATCGTCCCCAATAGCAAAGTTGACAAATTTGCACATCCCGATGGAATCTATGACCGCGTTCGTATGCTGCATAACGATCAAAATTCCCGCTTTCCCAGAAGGTGCATGCCGATCCAGCATTTTCGGGGCACCTAACAATTCTGGACCCAGCATATTTCCGCGGAGGTGACAGGCTCCACGGTTGGATGTTGCATACAGCAAACCCTGGCCTTGCATACCGCGTGGATCGTAGGCAGGAAATTCAAGTCCCTTTACCTGCATAGAAGTTTCAGGCATCCCATATCGAGATGATAACCGCTTTGAGCCTTCCGCAAGGTGATCACCCAAACCCTGTCTGAAGGCGATATCCTTCACAGTTTTCATGAGTAGATCAGATCGACCAAAGGCTAAATCTGTTTCGAGCGCACCGTGTTGAGCAAGTTCCATGGCGCAGGCAATAGTTGCACCACAAGAGATGGTATCCATTCCTAAACGATTGCACAGATAATTGGCTTCAATAACGGTATCAAAATCGTCGATCCCAAGTGCTGAACCCAGGGCATAGATGGTCTCATACTCGGGACCTTCCCCTTTTTCCTTCTCAGTTTGCGTCACTCGTTTACAACCAATCGGGCAGCTCCAGCAAGCACCTCGTTTGGTCAGAAATTCTTCCCGCAAACGCTCCCCGGAAATTTTTTCGGCGTGTTTAAATTCACCAATCTGGAAGTTGTTCGTGGGTAAAACTCCGTACCAGTTCATCAAGTTGACGAGCACCGAGGTGCCAAATTCCGGCAATCCCTGGGATGTGCGTGGTGAGGCTGTAACCATTTTCCCGGCCTCATAATTTACAAAATCATAAATATCGTTATCCGCAATTTCTGGCCGCGCTTTACCGGAAGCAATGATGGCTTTCAGGTTTTTTGATCCCATCACCGCGCCAACACCGCCACGTCCGTAGGAGCGACCCTTTTCATCAGCGATGGAGGCAAACAAGACTTGATTCTCGCCGGCTGGTCCGATACTCACCACGCCTGAGTTTCTATCCTTGAAGTTTGGCAACAGTCTCAGGGATTTCAAGCCCCCATAGATCAGCTGCTTCATGGATTACGCAACCCTCTGCAGTAACCTGGAGCCAAACAGGCTTATCCGATTTTCCAGTAACAACCATTGCATCGAATCCCGCCCATTTGAGCCGCACGCCAAACGTGGAACCCGAATTGGCATCAAATATTGTGCCAGTAAGGGGGGAAAATGTGCTCATTGATGAACGGCCGCCAGTGGGCACCCGCACCCCTGTCATTGCTCCGCTACAAAACGCTAATATATTTTCGGGGCCGAGGGGATCAATTTGAGGGGGAACTTCTGTGGAAACCAGGTAAGCGCCTAAACCCCGTCCACCTAAATAAAGATGGAGGATTTCCTCATCAATTTCTTCAATCTTGCTGCTATGCGTATTCAAGTCGACACGCAGCATTTTACCAGTCCAACCGTGCATAAATTTTCTCCTACGATGTATTTTCAGCTAAGAGCTGACCAAGTTCTCGCACTTCTGTTTCGTGCTACGAGATACCCTTCTTGATAATAAAATTGGCATATTTCCGCGTATCACCAGTCATGACCACTGCGAAAGCCGCTTGGGCGCGTTCGTAGAATGCGAACCGGTCTACAAAGGCGATTTTGGGGGTTCCCGGTGCATATTTATCGATCACAGATCGGTAACCAGTTTCTACCTCTGGGTTTGGTTCATCTCCAGGAACACAGGCCATCATTACTACCGGATCATCAACATAATCATCTAGGGCAAAAAGGGGCAGGATTGCTTCCAACAAATCTTCAATTAACAAACCATCGGCTCGGAGCACAAGATCATTGGTGCTGTGTCCAGGGAAATGGGCATCCGCTAACACAATCTCATCGCCGTGCCCCATGCGGTAGATTGTTGCCAACAATTCCGGGCTAAATAATGGTGAAATTCCTTTTAACATTTCACTCTCTCCTAACCATACAAGGGACCATAATTAGCACATGCTCGAAAATCAGCACCTTCTAAATTTGCCGTACCAAAGGCATTCCATGAACTGGGCCGGAAAATCTTCTCTTCTGGCACATTATGCATATAAACGGGAATCCGCAGCATAGAGGCCAGAGTGATCAGGTCAGCGCCAATATGGCCATAGCTGAAGGCACCATGATTTGCTCCCCACGCATTCATAACAGCGTACGGATCTCGGAACACGCCGGACTCTGTAGTGCGCGGCACGAACCAGGTCGTCGGCCAGGTTTCATTGGTGCGGGTGTCGAGTATATCGTGGACTTCGTCTGGGAATTCAACTACATAACCTTCTGCAATTTGGAGTGCGGGACCTAACCCTTGCACCAAATTGAGTCGGCTCATTGTGATCGGCATTTCACCTCGAGTAGTGAAATCTGTTGACCAACCGCCCCCGCGAAAGTATTCGGTTACGCCCGCACACCATTCAGTCGCTTCCAAACATTTTTCCACTTCTTCGGGGGTTACATCCCACCAAGGTTTGATGGCTGGGTTTCCATCCAAATCTTGCTGGCCAGTACCGTCCAAAGCAGACGGCCCAGAGTTGATCAGGTGCAACACACCATTTTCTGCCATTCCTGTGGGTCGATATCCGGTAACCCGCTCGATAGCATCCGGGCTCCAATAAGTGCGCACATCAGAGAAAACCTGGGCTGCGCCAGTGAGCAGATGACCAAAGAGCATGCAAACGCCGTTGAGGGCATCGTTTTCAGTGGCGACGATATAGGGTTGTCGGATGCCATTCCAATCAAAAGATGTATTCAGAATAGCTTCCATAAAATCGCCGTTGGGCATGAAGTCAGTCCAGTGGCGCTGGCCTTGAAAGCCACCTGCGATCCCATTATGGCCAAGGGCTTCTTCACCAAAACCAATCTTTTTCAATTCGGGATTGCCTACCATCAAGTCACGGGCAATCAAAGTCATTTTGACAGAGACTTCCCAATCGGTGTCTTTTTGTTCACGGGTGCGCTGCCGATCCTCGGGATTTACATCTTTTCCTTCGGGGCAGTTGGCTTTCACCCATGCAAGAGCGCGTTCATATTCAACTGGGTCAAATATATCTTCGTTCAGACGGCGAATGAACTCCACCATATCGATGGCTTCTACTCGCATACCCAGGTAATTCTCAAAAAAATCCTGGTCAACGATTGAGCCGCCAATCCCCATAGATACCCCACCCATTGAGACATAGCTTTTACCCTGCATGGTGGCAACAGCCAATCCAGCCCGTGAAAATCGGAGCAGCTTCTCCTGCACATCCTCCGGAATGGATGTGTCGCCGCTTTCCTGTACATCGCGGCCATAAATGCCAAATGCCGGAACTCCTTTTTGGCTGTGTGCAGCTAAAACTGCTGCCAAGTAAACGGCCCCCGGGCGTTCCGTTCCGTTGAAGCCCCACACCGCTTTAGGAATCAACGGGTCCATATCCATGGTTTCAGAACCATAACACCAACAAGGGGTCACAGTCAGAGAAACGCCAACGCCTTCCCGTGCAAATTTCTCAGCACATTGGGCAGCTTCAGCTACCCCACCAATATTTGAGTTTGCGATCACACACTCAACTGGTAATCCGTTGGCATGGCGAAGATTTTCACTCAAAAATACCGCCACATTTTCAGCCATATTCATAGTTTGTTCTTCGAGAGATTCACGCACACCCTGCAAACGCCCATCAATGGTAGGACGAATGCCAATTTTAGGCATGGAACCGATTAATCGATTTTTTGGTGGGTTTATGGTCATGAGATTACTCCTCTGGTCGGCATTGTGGTATGCGTACCATAAGCTTGTAAAAAAATATTCTATTCTTGTCGAGAAGTTGGGGCTGCCCATTGAAACTTGAGCAGCCCCAACTTCTGTTAATCAGGTTTGGTTATAAGGCTTATTTGTAGAGTACGGCCTGAATTTCTTCATCATCGATATTGCTGGCATCGTACCACATGAAGCCAGTATCGATCATATTGGGCAGGCTTTCGCCATTGGCAGCTTTCACAGCTGCTTCAACACATTTGTAACCAATACCAATCGGGTTCTGAGTGATCGCTCCAGCTTGAGCACCTGAGCGGATGGCATCCATTTGCTGTTGACCGGAGTCGTAACCAATTACCACAATTTGACCCTCCATACCAAGCTCTTTCACCGCGTTAAGTACGCCGATGATCGAGCCTTCGTTAGCACCGAAGAAGCCTTTCAGGTTCGGGTGAGCCTGAATGATGGCTTTAGCGAGGTCGGTGGATTTTAGTTGGTCACCACCGCCATATTGAACATCAACAACGGTGACATTCGGATAATCGCTTTCCATCTTACCAACAAATCCATCGACGCGGTCAATTCCGGTGCGGCTGGTTTGATCATGAGCAATGACGGCTACTTCACCCTCACCACCGATGAGTTCAACCATTTTATCTGCGGCCATAGCAGCGGCAGCTACGTTGTCCGTGGCAGCTGTGGTAACAGGGATGTCACTGTCAACACCGGAGTTGAAGCCGATCACCGGGATGCCTTTTTCCTTGGCTTCCTGCAGCAATGGCTCAAAAGCTTTGGAGTTGACCGCAGCCAGACAAATGGCGACAGGGTTCTTGTCCAGAGCAGTCTGGAACATTTCAACTTGCTTGTCGACCATAGCTTCGGTCTCAGGACCTTCAAAAGTGATTTCTACATTAAATTCAGCAGCCGCTTGTTCAGAGCCTGTTTTTACCGCCTGCCAGAATTGGTGCTGGAAGCCTTTGGAAATCACGGGAATGTATGGCTTGTCAGATCCACCAGACTCACCACCACAAGCAGCAAGCATGGAAACAACTAACAATCCGACGAGTAGAGCGAAAATCATTTTCTTGGTATTCATTTTTTCTCCTTAAGTTTATGTTTATTTACGACAAATGAACGGAATTCTTGATAAAAATTTTCTCAAATATGAACCTCCTTATCTAGGGTAAGTAGAATTCTATCGTTGTCGAGGTTTAGAGTAATGCAATATTGGACATTACAAAAACTATTTTTTATCGTCAAATTATCGACGGCGACGAAGTATATCTAGGAAGACGGCCAATATAACAATACATCCTGTTACAACAATTTGCCATTCCTGGGGTACGGACATAATGCGCAAGCCATTGGTTAAAGTACTGATAATAAACGCTCCAATGATTGTGCCTAAAATTGAGCCTTCACCACCACTCAGCGAGGTGCCACCAATCACAACCGCCGCAATTGCATCGAGTTCGTAACCAGCGCCAAGTGCGGGTTGAGCTGAATTCAATCGCGAAGCGATCAGCACACCCGCTAAACCACTAAACAAACCTGCCAGGGTATAGACTGCGGTTTTCCAGACTACCACATTGACTCCCGAAAGGCGCGTGGCCTCCTCATTGCTTCCCAGCGCAAAAGTATAACGACCAAGAATCGTACGGCTTAAAATAATGTGGGCAACAAAAGCCGCCCCAAATAAAATCAATACAGCATTAGGTACCTCAAATCCCGGAATAATTTTACCTAAGATGGATCCCATCGCCATCTCACGGAAAAGAGGAGTGTCATTGAAATAAATTGGCTTGAGTTCTGATATTACGAGTGAAAGGCCCTTAGTGATATAAAGCATGCCTAAAGTGGCAATAAATGGGGGAATTTTCAATCGAGAAATTAATAAACCATTGATAAACCCCGCTAAACCACCAGCCAGTAGACCACCAAGGATGCCAATTGGGATTGGCAAGCCCATATTCGTAATAAAAACGCCAGTCATTACCGCGGAGAATGTCATCACGGTGCCGACTGAAAGATCAATCCCTGCAGTAATAATAACGAATGTAGCGCCCAGCGCCAGCACACCATTAACAGCGGTAGCGAGTAAAATACCCACAAAATTATCAAATGTGCGGAAATAAGGTGAAGCAAAAGAGAAGCCAATAAATAACGCTATGAGGGCACTAAATGCCATCATGCGTTGCATAGCATCTGAACGGAACAGTGTTTTCGCAGTTGTGGTTTCATTAGTCATAATTTTTTCCAGTGGACAGATTTTTAGTTGATCATTACCTTGCTTTAGTGGATTGAGTTATTGCGCATGGTGGCGAACTTCATAATACTTTCTTGATCCATTTCATCAGCAGTCAAGCTTCCGGTAACCCGGCCCTCACACATAATCACCACACGGTGGCTCATTCTCAAAATCTCAGGTAATTCAGATGAGATCATGATGATTGATTTACCTTGTTGGGCAAGATCATTTAGCAGTTTATAAATCTCGCTCTTAGCGCCTACATCAATGCCTCGAGTTGGCTCATCAAAAATCAAAACATCAGTGTCTGCTGTAAGCCACTTACCAATTACAACTTTTTGCTGATTGCCCCCTGATAGAAATTTGACTTGCTGTTCTAGACTGGGGGTTTTGATGTTCAAAGCCTCGACCATTTCACCCGCCCTGTTTTTCGCTTTCCTAAAATCGACCCACACCCGCCATTGTAAAAACCTTTTCATGCTAGCCATTACAACGTTTTCTTTTACATCCATCCCCAAGGTGAGCCCATAACGCTTTCGGTCTTCAGAAAGATAACCTATCCCATTCCGAACTGCATCTTCAGGAGTGTTGATGTGAACATGTTGACCTTTAACAAATATTTCTCCAGTGTCAAACTTATCTGCGCCAAAAATTGCCCGCGCCACTTCAGTTCGCCCTGCTCCCATCAAACCAGCAAAACCTAAAATTTCACCTTTTTTCAATGTGAAGTTGACATTTCGCAAAGCTTTGCCTCGGCTAAGATTGCGAACTTCAAGAACAATTTCCTCGCTCGGATTTTCAGGTACCTCGGGAGCTGACTCATAAATTGTCCTGCCAACCATTAAGCTGATGATTTTGTCAATACTTGCTTCTTTCGTGAGAAGTGTGTCGATCATTCTGCCATCACGCATCACTGTTACCCGGTCAGCAATGAGCTTGAGTTCTTCCAGGCGGTGGGAAATGTGAACGATACCAACACCATTGTCGCGTAATTGTTTAATAATGCCAAAAAGATCTTCAATTTCAGAATCGGTAAGTGCTGCGGTTGGCTCATCCATGATCAGGATCTTTGCGTTGAATGATAGTGCCTTTGCAATTTCGATCATTTGCTGTTTGGCAACTGTTAGTTCAGAAACTTTGGTATTCGGATCCAAATCAAGGCTGAGTAGTTCAAAAAGGCGTTCGGTCTCTTTATTCGTTGCATTTTCATCCACGATAAATCGGACTTTAGCCCTTGGTTCACGACCGATAAAAATATTTTGTCCAGCTGTTAAATGGGGCATCAGATTTAGTTCCTGATGAATGATGCTAATACCCATATCTTGAGCCATCCGAGGGTTAGCAATTACAACTTCCTGGCCATTGATCCGGATGGACCCGGCATCCTTATGATAGATCCCACCCAGGATTTTCATCAACGTAGATTTTCCCGCGCCATTTTCACCCACAAGAGCATGCACTTCTCCTGCCCGCAGTTCAAAATCACAGTGGTCCAGTGCGAGAACACCAGGAAATCTTTTCTCAATTCCCTCCATTTTGATTAAAGTATCGCCCATAAATAAACCTCTATCCATTGGTTATGTTTGCACAATAAGATATTTATAAAACAATTCTAATTACAGCCTTTTTTAAATACCATTTTTGATATGTAAGTCGAACTAAATAATGCTTTTTCCGCTAGAAGCTCTGATAACCATTTCGGTTGGCAGAACAATCTGTTGACTGGGACGATCTTTATTTCCCTTAATTCTTTCGAGAAGGAGACCGGCGGCTCTTCGTCCCATTTCGTGGGCGGGTTGAGTAACCACTGTCAAGAATGGATTAAGCGTAAAGGTTGAGGGGAGACCATCAACAGCCACCAATGCCATATCAGCAGGGACCTTTATTCCTGCTTCTTGCAAGGCTTGCAAAATTCCAAGAGCAATAAAATTATTGGCTGCGAACATAGCTGTGGCACGTGGTTTTGTGGCCAAAATCTGACGAGCCATCTCATAACCCGATTCTTGAGTAAACCCGCCCCAAAATATTTGTTGATTTTGCGTAGGCAAGCCAATATCATCTAGTGCACGTTGATAGCCTCGAACGCGATCCACGGAGGTCGAGACAGTTTCGGGGCCTGAAAGCATGGCAATTTGACGATGACCTAATGAGAGTAAATGTTGGGTGAGTTGATAAGCGCCCTCTTCTGAATTAGAACGAACAATATCAACCTCTACATCTGAGAGGTTTCGATCGACTACAACAACTGGAATGCCCTGTTTCTGAATTAGATGCACGGGTGCGGGAGTGCTGCAAGCTGGAACTAATAAGATGCCATCAATGCGGCGGCGCAGGAGCATTTGTAGATATTGTTCCTGTTTTTCTTCAGATTCATCTGTATTGCATAATATGGTGGAATATCCATTAGATTGAGCAATATCTTCAATACCCCGTGTGACCGTTGTCCAGAAAGGATTGGTGATATCCGTAATAACGGCAGCCAGTGTCATCGTTTGTTTAAATCGCAAACTTGGACCGAGCATATTGGGCACATAGCCTAATTCCTGGATGGCCGCTTCAACGCGTTCACGAGTTTCCTGGCTGACATAATCCGAATCGTTTACCACGCGCGAAACAGTGATAGGGGCAACCTCGGCTAGTTTGGCAACATCACGGATCGTCGGCATATGGAATTTGTGAAGCTAAACTTAAATTATGGTATGCGTATCATGATACGCATACCATAATAGCGCACAATTTAGTTGAATGCAAGGCTTTTCAGTATTTTTTATGAAATCATTATGAAAGAGTTTTGAACTACTTTTGTGCCTACCCAGGATCAGCGTGAAAATTAATCGAGCAATCTGAAAATTTAATTTATTCAGGTTTTCTAAAAACCGCGCAGATCCGTACTTTCACGGCGGGGCAGCCCTGCGGCAGGAGAACGTTTCAACACAGCAAATTCCAAACCATGTTTCAGGCAAAATTCTCTTTTCTCAGGTTTGTCACCGTCTTCGTTGACCGCATAAATGTCGGGGCGGATATTTTCAATTTCGGGTTCAGCATCCATCCAACCACTACCACTAGAAATCAAAGCCTGCCTGACGAATTTTATCGACCCCACCATATAGCGGCGTTCGTCTTCTGGGAACAAAGGGTGACCATCGCCTTTGAGTAAGCGCACATTTTCATCGTGTCCCACGACCACATACAAATCGCCTAACGCTGCGGTCTCTTCAAAGAAACGCACATGCCCCGAGTGGAACCAGTCATAGCAGCCGGTGACCAAAACTTTTTTCTTTGCTGGAGGGCGGGTTGGATTGATGGGTTGGATCGGAAACCCTTTGAGATCGTCTTCTTCAATCACGGAATAGGCCATCCCGTTAGAGAGACAATAAGATTTTTTCTGAGGGGTATCGTCATCTTTTGTGACAACCCACATCTGATGATTTAGACCGTCAACCGCGGGCAACTCCTCAGAATGATATTCTTGAGCTATAGACCAAACCTTGAAAACGTAACACACTGCCTCCAGGAAATACGTCCGCTCTTCAAAGGGGAAATTGGGCTCAGCACCGGTCATAAGCTTGACCACCGTGTCCGACCACAAAAAGACATGCACTTGGCCAAATTTGGCAGCTTCTTCCAGGAAACGGATATCACGAGATTTGAGATTATCAAAACTACCGCTGACGACAATATTTTCCATCAGGTTGTCCTTATCTTTAACCTGAAAGCCGCCAGGAACAGGCTCATCGGAAACCACATAGATATACCCACCACCACACCCTGAATACATGGCGCCATAATATTTTTTTTGGTAATGAGAAAGGATAGCCATCAAGTCAATGGTGATAGATGGGTGGCGTACGGTGCCAGGCAAGATACTTTCCCAACAGGTCATACATTCGATCATCGAATTTCCGAGGCCTTTGGAATCCATGTTTATAATAGCCTCGAAACAATCCTTCCCAGTTTGGCCCAAGCGCTTGATCCACTCGGGAGTAAGATGCTTCTCAAATAAGGGATCATACCCCAGCGGACGCTGATTGATCGGCACCAAATAAATCATTCGTTCGAGCCAGGTCACCACCTCGAGGTCATTGTTGGATTCGATGTGAATGGGGAAATAGCCACCTTCGTAGATAAAATCGTAATCCAAGCGGTTGATCCCGGGGTAGAGAATTCCAGCCATGTCTTGCGATCCCGATGGGGCTGGCTGCCTTTTATTTTCAGCAGCATACAGCTCTCGGACCAGTTTAGATGGCTCCCCTGCGGGAATACTTCCATCCCAAATTTCCATCGCCACTTTTCGGGTACTGGTTCCCATCCCACAACGGCCCATAAATGGATACGTAGGCTCGATGGCTACAACAACCATCGAACCTGGGGGGGAGGGATTATGTTTCGAGACAAAAGGCTGATCGATCCAACCACCTGCAAAGGCCATCCTGTAGGGAATGCGGCCAATAACATCTGTGATCGGGAAATCCTTATTTGAGTTCATTATGGTTCTGTATCATACAGCGTAATATTTTTAATGAATGCCAGCAGCAACATACTTGCCCGCTTTGCGGTCAGCATATTGTTCGGAAATCCAGGCGTAGGTTTTCTCCATACCTACCCGGAGAGGGGTGTCGGGTTCCCAACCTAAGGTTTGTAAGATGAATGTATTATCACTGTTGCGACCAGCAACACCTTGGGGCGCTTCCAGATCGTGATGACGCTCAAGTTTGATACCCGCAATATCTTCGATCATGGTGACCAGATCGTTGATGGAGATCAACTCACTGGAGCCTAAGTTGATGGGTGTGGCGATCAATTTTTCAGAGTGCATGATCATGTCGATGCCTTTGACACAATCATCGATATACATGAAACTGCGGGTCTGGTTGCCATCGCCCCAAATATCCAGTTCAAGTTTCCCGGTATCAACAGCTTCAATAACCTTTCGACTGAGGGCGGCAGGGGCTTTTTCGCGCCCGCCATCCCAGGTGCCGTTAGGGCCATACACATTGTGGAAGCGGGCAATCGCGGTGTTCATCTTGCGCTCGGCCCAATATTCTTCACAAAACATCTCGGATACCAGTTTTTCCCAGCCGTAGCCCCGTTCGGCCATGGCTGGGTAAGCATCGGTTTCTTTGAGCGCACGTACATTGGGATCTTTTTGTAAATCAGTGTTATAGGCACAGGCCGATGATGAGAAAAAGTAGCGTTCCACGCCAGCTTTGTAGGCTTCTTCAATCAGATGGGTATTGATTAAGATACTACGTAAGCACTCTATGCGGAAGCGCTCGATAAAGCCCATACCGCCCATATCAGCGGCTAAATTATAAACTTCAACCGCTCCTTCAACAGCACGTTTACAGTTTTCTCGATAGCTCAGGTCAAGAGATAGGTTTTCAACACCGGGAACCCGCTGATACCATTCAGGGAGAGGCTTCTTATCGATGGCACGAATATTAGTGAACCCTTGATCAGCAAAATACCTGACCAGCGATCCGGCAATAAAACCGCCGGCACCAGCAACGACAATTAAGTCATCTTTGTTGATGGTTGTTGCCGCAGTTGGGTTGTTACTCATAATTGTTCTCCTTGGGAGCGTATGTGGTAGCGTTACCATATCCGCTCAAAAAAATATATAAAATCAAATCAGCGATGAGCCGCTTGAATACCGTATATGATCTCTGTTGGTAAGATAATTTCTTGATGCGCTGCTGGAGCGCTCCCAGCGAGGCGAGCTAATAGTAATTCAGCGCCATACCGCCCCATATCGTAGGCGGGTTGGGCAACGACCGTCAATAAGGGATTAACTACCAGGGCTGTTGGCAAATCATCAAAACCAACAACGGCAATATCTTTGGGTGTGTTTATGCCCTCATCTCTCAAAGCTTTCATAATTCCAATAGAAATAAAGTTGTTGGCACCGAACAAAGCACTAGGACGGCGGGTTTGTTTCAACACTTCTAGCGTCAATTCATAACCACTATCCTGAGTAAATGATCCATAGTAAATTCTTTCATAATCCGATAGCCCGGCTTCTAATAAAGCTTGCTGATACCCAATTACCCGCTCGCTTGAAGTTGAAACACCCTGTGGCCCCGTAATCATTGAAATATTCTTGTGTCCTAAACCAATTAGATGTTTAATAAGCTGGTGCGCGCCTGCTCTCAAATCACATCGCACCAGATCAGTTTGCACATCTGGCACACTGCGATCGAGAAGCACCACAGGGATATTTTTTGCTTGCAGAAATTTTACGGAGGCAGAATTACTGCAAGCTGGAATGAGCAAGACACCATCCACTTGCTGCTGTGCCAAGATGTTTGCATAATTCTCTTCCTTCGTCTCAGATTCATCCGTATTACAAAAAATAACAGTAAATCCAGCCGCGCTAGCAACATCCTCAACCCCCCTGGCAATCATGGTAAAAAAAGGATTGGTAATATCGGTCATTACCAATGCCAAGGTATTTGTTCGTTTAGAACGCAGGCTCCGTGCCAGGGTGTTCGGAACATATCCTAATTCGGCGATCGCCGCCTCGACACGCTGGCGGGTTGCCTCGCTCGTATACCCAGAGCGGTTGATCACTCTGGACACCGTAATAGGTGCTACACCTGCTAGTTTGGCGACATCACTTATATTTGTCATCATCATCCAAAAATTCAAGCCCATATGGTATCGTTACCATGGTAACGATACCATATCAAAAAAAATAATATTTGTCAACATCACAGGCTCAACTTCCCCACAAAAACCAATTGGAATCGTGCCGATGAAATCGTATTCTCGGATACAATTATGAGAATAAGATCAGTGGAACAATTTTAGATTTCAGGATCATGGAGTAGCGCGAATATGGACCGACAATTCGATGACTTCAATCGTTTTGTGATGAGCGATTACACAAAAAGCCGACCTTTTGCCAGCTTTCTACCAGGGATTGCGGGTCCAACGGGTATACCTTTGTGGGCTTTCTACGTTAACCGCGGACAGGCGATTACCAGCTTTGGCGTAGCCGATAAAGATCATCCTATCATGGAATTTCAACCGGCGAACAAGGCTTACCAGGCCACCCCTTACACGGGTTTCCGGACATTTATCAAACTACGCAAAAATGAAGCAACGTATTTTTACGAGCCTTTTGCACCCTGGAGCCAGAAAGCAACCCGGAAAATGTTGATCGGCCTGAACGAATTAGAGCTTCAGGAATACTGTCCAGCGCAGCAATTACAAACCAATATTTTATATTTCACGCTGCCAGGTGAAGTCTTTCGCGGGTCTCGTCCGCTCTGTCGCCCTCAAAAATTGCGGGGACCAATCTCTCCCCATCGAAATTCTGGATGGAATGCCCGCAGTGATCCCTTATGGGGTCAACAATTCCCAACTAAAGGAAATCGGCAGAACCATCGAGGCCTGGATGGAAGTTTACAATCTCGAAAAAAATATTCCTTTTTACCGGGTCAGGGCCAGCATCGAAGATAAAGCCGAGGTTGAAACCTTCAAAGCCGGGCATTTTTCGATGGCTTTTGTAACTCAAGACGGAAAATCAGATTTATGTTCTGCCTTTGTGGACCCCCGAATTATCTTTGGCGAAAACACAACTTTGAACGCCCCTGATCATTTTGAACTTTCAACTTTAGATCAAATCCCACAAGAAAATCAAATCTCTTGCGGAAAAACCCCTTGCAGTTTCTTTGGTGGGCAATACCTTATAGAACCATCCGCCTCGATTACGCTTCACAGTATTTACGGACATGTCAGCAGCGTTGATTTTATCAACCAGGCAACGCCCCGCCTGCTCAATGAGGGATATATTGCTCAAAAACGTCAGGAAGCGCAAACTCTAGCCCATGATTTGACTGCTGCAATTGAAACTCACACCAGTTCCCCAATTTTTGATGCCTATTGCAGTCAAACATATCTGGATAATATTTTACGGGGTGGGCAGCCTCAAATACTGCCAGCCCAAGATCGGAATTTTATCTACCATATCTACTCGCGCAAACACGGCGATACAGAACGTGATTACAATGCCTTTTACCTGGCCCCCGAATATTACTCACAAGGCAACGGCAATTACCGGGATGTGAACCAAAATCGCCGCGATGATGTTCACTTCAATCCTGAAGTAGCTGAATTCAATATCCATTCATTTATGAGCTTAATTCAGGTAGATGGCTATAATCCGCTGGTCGTCAAAGGCAGCAAATTTAGCTTGCCCAAAGATCAGCAGAAAGAGGTACTAGATGGCCTAAATTCACCGGAGAAATTAGAAAACCTGCTCTCAAAACCTTTCTCGCCAGGAGAACTCGCCAAAGTCATCACCGATCATCAAATTCCACTAGCGATCCCAATCGAAGAATTTTTAAGTCAGGTTCTGCAGAACGCGGAGCAAGTTTTTCAAGCCGATTTCCACGAGGGCTATTGGGTTGACCACTGGACGTATAACCTTGATCTGATCGAGAGCTTTTTAGCCATCTACCCAGACAAGAAAGAAAGTTTACTTTTCCAAGATCACAGCTATTCTTTCTACGATAGCGAAATCAGCGTTAAACCGCGGGACATAAAATATGTTCTTTCAAACGGGAAACCGTACCAACTGCACGCGATTTTCGAAAATACAGAAAAAAAAGCTATCATCGAATCTCGAAGCAAATCCCCGCATCTGTTACGTACACGAAATGGACACGGAGCAATCTACCATACCACGCTCTTATCAAAACTATTTTTACTGGCCCTGATCAAGTTTGCCACCATGGATCCCTGGGGAATGGGCGTTGAAATGGAAGCCGGACGCCCCGGCTGGTACGATGCCATGAACGGCTTACCCGGTCTTTTTGGCGCATCTATGCCTGAAACTTTTGAGCTTAAACGTTTACTGACCTTTATCTTGGCAGCTATCAGTGAATCTCCAGCTTATGCGATAGAGATTCCGCTTGAAGCCAGCCAGCTTCTGTCAGCAATTCAAAATGAACTCGGTAATTATCAGATCAGCAGCACCCCAAATCGAGATCATGTTTATTGGGATACCGTCTCCAGTCGCGCGGGAGCAATACCGTGCCCAAATCCAGTTGGGCATCGACGGTCAAGAGATAGCCATTTCGGCAGAAAAACTAGCCAAAATAATCCCACTATTTATCCAAAAAGTTGATCTGGGCATTCAGCGGGCCGTGGAAATGAATTCGGATTCGCCTCCGACATATTTCTACTATCGCGTCGATGATTTCGAAACGATCCAGGGCAAAGATGGGCAAACCGAAAGCGATCCAGAAGGACGACCCTATATTCGGGTTAAGCAATTTAGCCCGATCATGCTGCCCTTGTTCCTGGAAGGATTTGTGCGCGCCCTGAAAGTGGCTCCGCCTGAAACAGCGCAAGCCCTGTACCAACAAGTAAAAGCCAGCGAATTATTCGATCAAAAGTTAAAGATGTACAAAGTGAATGCCTCGCTAGAAAATCAGCCCCATGATATTGGCCGCGCACGCGCATTCACGCCCGGCTGGCTGGAAAACGAATCGATCTGGCTTCATATGGAATACAAATATTTACTCGAAGTTCTGAAGGCCGGACTTTACGATGAATTCTTTGAAGATTTCCAAAACGTCCTCATCCCATTTTTGGACCCCCAAACCTATGGGCGCAGCCCAACAGAAAATTCATCATTCTTGGTGAGCAGTGTGCATCCTGATAAATCGCTTCACGGTGCCGGTTTCGTTGCCCGCCTGAGCGGCTCAACCGCGGAATTTCTGTCCATCTGGAATATCATGATGGCCGGAGAAATACCCTTCTTTATCGAAGATGGCCAACTCTGCTTGCAATTCAAACCGATATTGCCCGGTTGGCTGTTTAATGACAAAGGAAAGCTTTCTTTCCGCTTCCTGGGCCACTGCTGGGTAACCTATCACAATCCCAAAAGACAAAACACCTATGAAGGCACAATCTCAATCAACAAAATCATCCTTCAAACAAAAAGTGAATCTGAGATTGAAATCGAGAACAGCCTCATTACAGCCCCTCTGGCTGAAATGGTGCGAACAGGAAAAATCGAGCAAATTGTTATCTATTTTGGTTAGCATCCATCCCCAACCCAAGGAATAAACACCATGACAAAAATAACAAATCCCAACTGGCAGTTCATTGATCCCGACGGCTCATTCCAGCTTGAGAACCCGCATCAGCACAGCTATCTTTACTTTCCACTGGTCAACGAAGCCGGGATGATGTCTGCCATCACCCCCAACCTAAACGGTGATGTCAAAACAGATCAAAATACCTTTCTGACTCCACCGGTATCGGTTGAAGATCTGCACACTTCTCGGGCAGCGCGCAATTTTTGGATTTACACTCCCAAGAACAGTGCCTGGTCTGTAACTGGGAATTCTGCATCCCAAATCGCACAACAATTTTCAGACGAAGGCGCAGATTACGTGACACTGGAAGCTGGTTTTCTCTGGCATAAACTCACTCGCACAAACCAACATACGGGCTTACAAGCGGAGACGATCAATTTCGTACCATCCAATGAAGATCGCGTCGAGTTGATGAAAGTCACACTGACCAATATTGCTGAAGGGCCAATAACCATCACGCCCACCGCGGCAATTCCCATGTATGGCCGCTCTGCCGACAATTTACGTGATCACCGCCATGTAAGCTCATTACTCCATCGAATTCGCTGCACTGAAAACGGCGTGCTCGTCAGACCAACATTATCCTTTGATGAACGTGGTCACCTCCCTAATGATCTCACTTATGCCGTGTTGGGTGTCCAAGGAGATGGGGGTAAACCGACTGGTTTCACACCTGTGCTCGAAGATTTTATCGGCGAGGGCGGCACGCTCGATTGGCCAGAAACAGTCGTCAAATCCCTGCCCCACACTTGCGTCGCGGGGCAAACTTACGAAGGCTACGAAGCCATTGGCGGCATCCACTTTGAAGATACAATTCTCCAGCCCGGCGAATCCAAATCCTATATCATCATCTTAGCCATTTTAGAAATAGATCAAAGAACAGAATCATTAAGTGATAAATATGGAACGGAGGCGGCGTTTGATACCTGGCTGGCAAAAACGAAAGGCTATTGGCAGAAGAAGCTAGAGACATTCGCGATCAAAACAGGCTCGGAGCGTTTCGATCTTTGGACACGGTGGGTTGCCATCCAGCCAACGCTGCGCCGTCTGTTCGGCAACTCCTTCCTGCCTTACCACGATTACGGGCGCGGGGGCCGCGGCTGGCGCGATCTATGGCAAGACATCCTGGCCTTACTGCTCACAGAAAGCGGCGATGTCAGTGAGTTTCTTTACGGCAATTTTGCTGGTGTGCGCATCGACGGCAGCAACGCGACCATCATCGGCAACGCGCCCGGCGAATTCAAAGCCGACCGCAACAATATCCCCGCGTGTGGATGGATCACGGTGCCTGGCCGCTGCTAACCATCAAACTTTATCTCGATCAAACCGGTGATCTCGACTTTCTACTTAGAGAGCAAACCTATTTCAAAGACAATTTCATTTTCCGGTCACAGAAAACGGATGAGGCCTGGACACCTGAACAGGGCACGCACCTGAAAACAGCGTCTGGCGCGGAGTATCAGGGTACCATCATTGAGCATATCCTAATCCAACATTTGACACCCTTCTTCAACGTAGGCGAACACAATAATATTCTGCTGGAAGGCGCCGACTGGAACGACGGCATGGATATGGCCACGCAGCGCGGCGAAAGTGTTGCTTTTTCGGCAGTTTATGCCAGTAATCTTCGCCAGCTCAGCCAGTTGATCTTACAGCTTGAAAAGCTGGGTGTTACACACTTAGCCTTTGCCGTTGAGATAAAAATACTGCTTGATACTCTAAACAATCCAATTGATTACCAGAGTGTCGCCGCCAAACAAACTCGCCTAAAAGATTATTTTGATATCTGCCAGCACACCGTCTCTGGTGAAAAAGTCAACCTAACGTTAGCTGAAGTAAGCGCCGATTTAGCCCATAAAGCCGATTGGCTGGCCCATCATATTGCATCCAATGAATGGGTGCAAAACGCAGAAGGCTTCAGTTGGTTCAATAGCTATTACGACGATGATGGGCAGCACGTCGAGGGAGATCACGCCAAGGGGGTTCGCATGATCCTGACAGGACAGGTATTCACGTTGATGGGCGAGATTGCATCGGATGAGCAAGCCCGCGAAATTGTGAGGGCGGTTGACCATTATCTCTTCGATCGATCCGTTGGAGGTTATCGTCTCAACACCAACTTTGGCGAGATATGCCATAACCTTGGTCGCGCGTTTGGATTTGCTTACGGACACAAAGAAAATGGTGCGATGTTCAGCCATATGGCAGTGATGTACGCTTATGCCCTATACCAACGTGGGTTCATCCAGGAAGGTTTTAAAGCGCTGGATGGTATCTATCAACATAGCCAAAACTTCCCGGTGAGCCGGATGTATCCCGGCATCCCGGAATACATGAGTTCCCGGGGACGCGGCATGTACACTTACCTGACCGGCTCAGCAAGCTGGTACTTACTCACCCTGGTCACCGAGGTCTTTGGGGTGCGCGGTTTGATGGGCGATCTATCGCTGACGCCCAAATTGGTCTGCGCCCAATTCAATCAGGCAGGAGATGCCTGTTTCACCACCTTGTTCGCGGGTAAAATCATTGATCTTTGCTACCATAACCCCCAACATCTGGATTACGGTGAATACCAGATAGATGCGATCAAAATTGATGGGCAGCCAGTCCACTTTAGCAAAGCCGGAAACACGATCCTTATTCCCAGGGATCGCATTTTACAAACATCGGCAACCAATATCCATATAGAAATCAGTTTGGTACAAAAATCTTAAGAAAATTAAAGGTAATCTAATCTATGTCTACAAAACACTACAACTTTAACACCCTTGTCCCTGAAATCGAAGCGAAAATCGATGATCTCCTTGCCAAAATGACCTTAAACGAAAAGGTTGGGCAAACCATTCAGGTTAATATCCATGAGGGCAACCGCAAAGAAATGATCGAGCGCATTAAAAAAGGGCAAGTCGGCTCGGTTCTGACCATCTACGGCGTCGATAATATCAACGCCGTGCAAAAGTTTGCCGTGAAAGAATCCCGCCTGGGCATTCCTCTCCTGATCGGCTGCGATGTGATCCATGGCTACCGCACAATTTTCCCGATTCCATTGGCTGAATCTTGCACCTGGGATCTCGATTTGATCGAAGAGAGCGCCCGCATCGCTGCCGAAGAGGCCACGGCCAACGGCATTCACTGGACTTTTGGCCCGATGGTAGATATCTGCCGCGACCCCCGCTGGGGCCGCATCGCCGAAGGGGCTGGCGAAGACCCCTATCTGGGCGAACTCATCGGGGCGGCGCGTGGTACGCGGCTTCCAAAGCGAACTTTCCAATGGCCTGAAAATGGTAGCCTGCCCAAAACATTATGCTGCTTATGGCGGCGCCGAAGCCGGTAAAGACTATAACAGCGTCGATATGTCTGAGCGCCAATTGCGAGATATTTACCTGCCTCCCTTCAAAGCGGCCTTTGATGCGGGTGCCGGTACGACCATGTCGGCCTTCAACGATATCAACGGCATCCCCGCGTCGGCAAACACCTTCACATTGCGCCAGATATTGCGAGATGAGTGGGGGTTCAAAGGCCTGGTCGTTTCAGATTGGAATTCGGTGGGCGAATTGATTTCTCATGGCGTGGCGGCAGACCACAAAGAAGCCGCTCAACGCGCCTTCCTAGCGGGTGTCGATATGGATATGACTTCAGATGCCTATCACAATCACCTGGCTGATTTAATCAATGAAGGTCACGTTCCGATTGAACCGTCTGGATGAAACGGTGCGCCAAATTTTGCGGATCAAATTCATGCTCGATTTGTTCGAAAAGCCTTTCACAGACCCGGCAGGCGCGGAAGACGCCATACTCAAACCCGAATACCGCCAAACGGCCCTCGAAGTTACCACCAAATCAATGGTGCTGCTAAAAAATCAAGGTCAATTGCTGCCGATCAACACCAACGAAGTCAAGCGCATCGCCCTGATCGGGCCGCTGGCTGACGACCACCACGAAATTTTGGGCACCTGGCACCGCATCGGGCAGGATAAAGATACCGAGTTGGTCTACGATGGCATCAAAGCCGTGCTACCGGATGATATTGAGCTAACCTACACCAAGGGCTGCGACCTGACTGGTAAGCGGCCCACCAACACGGTTTCCGCCGTCACTGCGGCCCAAAAAGCCGATCTGGTAATTATGGTTTTGGGAGAAGCTGAAGAAATGAGCGGCGAGGCCCACTCTCGGGCCTATTTGGGTCTCCCTGGTAAACAGCAATTTTTACTCGAAGCCGTACACGCGACCGGCACGCCAGTTGTGGTTGTGCTACTGGCTGGCCGTCCATTGGTGATCCCCTGGATGGCAGAAAATATCCCTGCGATTTTATGCGGCTGGCATGGCGGCCTGCGCACCGGGCAAGCAGTCGCCGACCTGCTCTTTGGGCAAGCCAATCCCAGCGGCAAGCTGACTGCCAGTTGGCCGCGTACCGAGGGCCAGATTCCGGTTTATTATGCGCACAAAATGACCGGTCGCCCCCCGGATGGCGAGGGCGGCTTCCAATTTCAGGAATATCATTTCACAGAATTTATCGATGAAGAGGTTACCCCGCTCTTCCCATTTGGATTTGGGCCTATCTTATGCGAACTTCAAATACTCAGATTTACAGGTGCTCACGCCAAAAGTTGGCTTAGATGCCACCCTGGAAGTTTCTGCGCTAAATCACCAACACCGGAGAGATTGCCGGCGAGGAAATCGTACAACTTTACGTGCGCGATCTGGTGGGCGAAGTCACCCGCCCGGTAAAAGAACTCAAAGGTTTCGAGAAAATCAACCTGCAACCCGGTGAAAGCCAAACCGTGAACTTCGAATTCCCTGTGCAGCGTCTGGGCTTCCACGGCCTGGATATGCAGTACAAAGTTGAGCCAGGCGATTTCAAAGTTTGGGTGGGACCCAATGCTGAAGAGGGGTTGGCAGGTGAATTCGTCGTCGAATAACCAACCAAAATCGTTCAAATTTAGCAATCCAAAAAAGAGTCAGTGCATGCCCTGGCTCTTTTTGATCAAGGTATCTTAGCAGCGGCAAATTCGTCATATTTGGATATCATTTCACATTTGAAAATGGCTATGTCCTTCCCAAAGCAGCCAGCAACCGCACACTTCCGCAATCGCCACCCTGATCCAATTTCACCCAAATCAGAAAAAACTGTTCACTATGTCTGCTCCGTAAATCTTCTAGAGCCGATATTTTTTATTAAAAACCGACAAAAAGAGTTCACACCACCATATCCTGAGATAAAATCAAGGCATGCCTGTCATCCAAGTCAATAACCTGAGCAAAACCTTCGAGACAAAGCGAAAAGCCGCTGGTTTGGGTGGCAGCCTGCGTGCCATCGCTCGACCCGAATACCAGACGGTCGAGGCCGTACGCGACATCACCTTCGAAATGGACGCCGGGGAACGCATGGGTTTTATCGGACCGAATGGGGCTGGAAAATCGACCACTATCAAAATTCTGACTGGGATTTTTTCCCATCTGATGGAGAGGCAAGTGTGTTGGGATTTGTGCCGTGGAAACAACGGCGAGATCTGGCTTATCAAATTGGGACGGTTTTCGGTCAGCGTCCCCAATTATGGTACCACCTGCCTGCCATCGACACGTTTCAACTTTTCGGGAAAATTTATGAATTGGAGGACCAGGAGGTAAAGAAGCGCATCAGTTTTTTGTCGGAAGCCTTTGAGATTGAGAAACTGCTCGAAACCCCGGTACGGAAACTCTCTCTAGGTCAAAGGATGCGCTGTGAGGTTGCCGCCTCATTGATCCACCGTCCCAAACTGCTGTTACTTGATGAACCTTCCATCGGCCTGGATGTCGTTGCCAAACAACGTATCCGTGATACCATCCGCAGTATGAGTGAATTAGAAAACGTCGGTGTGTTGTTGACTTCCCACGATGCTGGCGATTTAGAAGCTCTCTGCAAACGTGTAATCATCATCAACCATGGACAAATCGTTTATCAAGATCGAGTTTCAACCCTGAAGCGCCACCACCTGACCACCAAAGAAGTTTCCGTGCGTTACGCTCAACAAGTTCCATCAGATTTCAAAATCGAAGGGGTAGAGATCATCAAAGTAGGCAAGTATGGCGTCAAGCTGCGTTTCGATACCCGCCAAAAGCCGGTGGATGCTGTTCTGGCTCACCTGGCCGAAAAAGGCAGCTTGGCCGATATCAATATTGCGGATCCCTCACTAGAAGAGGTGATCGGGGCGATATATCAGGAAGCCCGGGAAATGGGTTCATGAAAAAATATTGGGCAATCTTCAAGACCCAGGTCGTCAATAGTTTGGCTTACCCAGGCGAGATCATTTGGCGCAGTCTGGCCATTCTAATCTTTCTTTGGGTCTTCACTTTCCTTTGGAGAGTTGCATTCGATAATGCCGCCACAACCACACTTTCAGGGCTGACTTTACAAGATACACTCTGGTATCTGATGCTCGCTGAAACCATCGAGCTCAGCCGGCCTCGTTTCGCCCAGACTATCGCCCAATCCGTAAAAGACGGCTCAATCGCCTATCTTCTTAGTAAGCCTTATGATTTCTTGCTCTACCAGATGAGTGTCAATGCTGGAGACACACTCTTCCGGATGATTTTGACAGTCATCTTTGGAAGTTCTCTCGTTTGGTTTTTAGCAGGACCACCCCCAGACCCAAGTGGCTGGCCGCTGACTCTGGTTGCTATTGCGGCTGGATGGTTGATCAATTTCTGTCTGACAGCATTGATCGGATTGGCGGCTTTCGTCACAGAGGATGTCGCACCCTTCGAATGGATCTACCAGAAATTCATCTTTATTTTAGGCGGCATGATGATCCCCCTGGATTTCTATCCGGAATGGCTGCAAAATATTGCCCGAATCACTCCCTTCGCCTATATCATGTATGGCCCAGCCCGGTTATTCGTCTCTCCAGATTTGGAGCGATTTTCGACGCTTTTCGCCGGTCAACTGGTCTGGATCTTTTCTTTAGGGCTGATCGTAACCCTGATGTACCGTCGTGGGCTCCAGCGATTGGCAATTAATGGAGGCTGAAAACAGTCAATGGTTCGTGAACTGAAGTTTCTCACCGCCATCTGGAAAGCCAACCTACAATCAGCGATGGAATATCGTGGAGCTTTCATTGCTCAGATTTTGGGGATGATGCTCAATAATGGCTTCTATTTTCTTTTTTGGGTAATTTTCTTTGACCAATTTGGAGAAGTGCGCGGTTGGGTGTTGAACGATATGTTCTTGGTTTTTGGGATAACTGCCACCAGTTTTGGGTTGACTGCCTTTTTCTTTGGCAATGCCTTTAATCTTAGCAATATCATCACCGGGGGACGATTGGACTATTACCTTTCGCTGCCGCGGCCCGTGCTGTTGCACACTCTGGCTTCCCGTAGCATCGCCAACGGCCTTGGAGATATGACCTACGGGCTGCTCAGCTTTTTATTTTCTGGTTATTTCACTTGGATAGCTCTTGGTCGCTTTGCTGTTGGTGTGCTCCTGGCCAGTTCTGTGTTCCTGGCCTTTCTGATCATCGCTCACAGTCTGACTTTCTGGCTGGGGAACGCTCAGGCGTTGGCCGGCTTGTTGATGAATGCAATCTTGACCTTTGCGCTATACCCCATCAGTCTGTTTGATGGACCCGCTAAATTTATCCTTTTCAGCCTGATCCCAGCTGCCCTTGTAGGATCTGTACCCGCTTCTTTGGTTCGTCATCTGACCTGGCAGAATGTGCTCACATTAATCGTGGGCGCTATCATTCTTTTAGGAATGGCTATCATGGTCTTTCACCGAGGACTTCGCCGCTATGAAATCAGGGAGTGCCATTCAAGTTGAAGTTTAGATATCCAGCTCTATTAAAAAATTTAATGATCAGTTTTTTCTCTCAACTTTTCGATCTCTTGATGGATTTCGATTAGCGCCTTGTTTTGGGCTTCAAGAAGTTCCAGAACAGAACGAATTTCTCCCTCGGCTTTCTGATTGATCATGTAATCATTGTGCGCTTCGATCCGACCTTTGGCAGCCTGGCGGTTCTGGCTCATCATAATCATAGGCGCTGTGTAAGCTGCCTGAGTTGAGAGCAACAGGTTCATCAAAATAAAGGGATACGGATCCCAATGTTGAATAAAAGCTGTCACATTGAGAAAGACCCAAACCAAGAAAAACACCGATTGAAAGCCAACGAACTTCCACGAACCGATCGTTTTGGCAATCCAATCCGCAGCGTGTTGACTGGAAGATATCTGTTTATCGTAAAGCTCATTAACATTGCGAATCGGAGCATGTGAACGTAAATGCGTATCTGGGAAACTGAATTTTGGCATGATATTCCTCTTTCTAGAAAAATGGATTTTATGTTTGGTAAAACAGGAGTAGAATTATCACTTGTTTTGATCAATTAACGGGGTGAAAGAAATGCCCCGACATATATTTTACGCCAAACATTAGAAGGTGTACGATGAACCAAAATTCAAACTCAAACGGGACACGTTCTTTCTTTGACCGCTTGATCGGCCCGCCGTTAGAAACTGCGGCCGCCCCACACCAGGCCATCAGCAAACGCATTGGCTTGGCGGTCTTTGCCTCCGACGCGCTCTCCTCCACAGCCTACGCTACTGAAGAAATCCTGGTAGTGCTGTCTTTTGCCGGGTCAATTTACTTCGGTCTTTCGATCCCGATCGCGATCGCAATTGCCATTTTGCTGGGAATTGTGACGATCTCCTACCGCCAGACAATCCACGCTTACCCTAATGGCGGGGGAGCTTATATCGTTTCACGAGACAATTTAGGAGAAGGGACTGCTCAGGTCGCTGCTGCAGCACTACTTTCCGATTATATTTTAACGGTGGCAGTCTCCATCTCGTCGGGTGTGGCTCAGATCATTTCTGCCTTTCCGAAACTCAATCCTTTTCGCATTGAGATCGCCCTGGCTTTGCTGGTGGTGATGACCATCATCAACCTGCGAGGGATGAAAGAATCCGGTAAGGCCTTTTCAATCCCCACTTATTTCTTCTTGGGCACCATCATTTTTACCATCCTGGTCGGATTCTTCCGTTGGGTATCCGGTTCACTCACCGCGCTGACAGATGTTGAAGTGATCGTTCACACGACCCTCGAACCACTCTCAGTTTTCCTCGTGTTACGGGCCTTCTCTTCTGGATGTACCGCCCTGACTGGTGTGGAGGCCATTTCCAATGGCATTCCAGCATTTGAAGATCCCAAGCCAAAAAATGCAACCACCACCCTCACCTGGATGAGTATCATTCTTGGGTTTATTTTTCTCGGTATCACACTCCTAGCCCATCAAATCAACGCACAACCATCTGAAGTGGAAACCATCATTTCCCAATTAGGCCGGGCTATTTTTGGAGAAGGGATTGGGCAGGTTTGGCTTTTAGCCGCCACGACCCTGATCTTAATCATGGCTGCGAATACAAGTTTTGCGGATTTTCCACGCCTGGGAGCGCTGGCTGCCGCTGATGGCTTCTTGCCCAGACAACTCACTTACCGAGGCTCTCGCCTGGTATTTTCATGGGGCATTATTATTTTGGCTGTCTTCGCAGGAATTTTGCTGGTCGTTTTCAATTCTAATACTTCGCGCTTGATCCCGCTTTATGCAATTGGTGTTTTCTTGAGCTTTACGCTTTCTCAAACTGGCATGGTGATTCGCTGGCGCAAAATTGGACGATTGAAACCAGGAGAAATTGCAGAAACACCCCATGGTACACACCTTGAATATGATCGCCATTGGCAATGGAAAATGCTGCTCAGCGGCTTTGGCGGAGCGATGACTTTTAGCGTGATGATCGTCTTTGCGGTGACCAAATTCGTGCAAGGCGCCTGGATCGTAGTCGTTTTAATTCCGCTTTTGGTATTGCTCTTCAGCAGCATTCATCGCCACTACCTGAGAGTGGCCGACAGCTTGCGGCTACGTGGTTTAAAAATCAGACCCAAAGCCAGCCCAGTACACACCATTTTATTGGTAGATGATGTGCATGCCGGAACACTCCGATTGGTTAATTTTGCCGAGTCGCTGGGCAACCCCTGGGAAGCCATTCACATCGAAATCGATCCGGAAAAAACTGTAACTATACAAAAAAAATGGAAGCAACGCATCCAACTCAGTGCGCCGCTCAAAATCATACCCTCACCTTATCGCTCAATCACCTCCCCATTACGCGAATATATCCAACAGCTACAAAATGAAAACCCTCGTCAGTTCATTCATTTGCTAATGGGTCAACTGGCTATGCCCAATGCCTGGGAACAGGTCTTACACCGCAACACAAATTTGTTGGTTGATTTGGTGCTGCGGGATATGGAACGGGTTGTGGTCACCAGCGTGCCTTACCAGATCGATCAAGCCAGAAAATATGCTGAGCGCATTCGCCAGGAATTAAATCTGCCACCCGATACCGCACTGCCGATTTGGGAAGATGACGATGCTGCTTCCACAGTTAACCGAGAGGCAGAAACCATGGTTGAGCATGAAGAAACAAGGAGCGAGCAAAACGAAACCTGATGAAAACCATAATTTCGATTGAAGGCACCGATTTCGTAATAAACAATAAACCAACCTATCCAGGCTGCATCCATGAAGGCCGCCGTCTGGAGGGGTTACTACTCAACTCCCGTATGGTGCAGGCCATTTTCGATGATGAAAATCCCGTTACGGCGATTCACTGGGTGTATCCCGATACAAAAAAATGGGATGCAAACCGCAACACCGATGAGTTCTGCGCGGCACTTCCCAGTTACAAAGAGCACGGTTTATTGGCTGTCACCGTGGGCCTGCAAGGGGGTGGTCCGATTTATAACCCAGAGATTTATGAAAACTACGGCAATTCCGCTTTCGAATGGGATGGTTCTTTGAAACCAGCTTACTTCGAGCGCCTACGAAAAATTTTGACAGCTGCGGATGACTTGGGCATGATCGTTATTGTTAATTATTTTTATTGGCAACAAAATCGTCACTTTGTGGATGATGCAGCGATCAAACGTGCAACAGAACTGGCGACGGAATGGCTGCTCGAAAGCGGATATCGCAACGTGATTATTGACATCAACAACGAGATCGGCAAAGGTGAGGGGCGCCTTGAATCGGAGGGTATTCACCAATTGGTGGAAATCATCCAGGATACACATCTCAATGGTGAAAGACTGTTGGTGGGCACCAGCGTCCATCCGCATAACCATTATCCTGGTGGGAAATGGCCAGCATTGGTTGATTTCTTCATGCCTCATGGGAACGATAGCCCGCCAGATTTATTGCGAAAAGAAATGCGGCAACTCAAGGCATGGGACGTTTACGTTGCAAATCCACGTCCGATCCTGATCAACGAAGACTCGGTCGATGTGCGCAACCTGGACGTGGCTATAGACGAAGGCGTTTCCTGGGGATACTACTCTCAAGGGTACGGCAGTGGCTACAAAGATAAACGCTGGGATTGGACCATCCACAAACGCGAGCCAAGGCACGAATACCTAAGTGGCTTTCAGACGCCGCCAGTCAATTGGGGTATCAATACGGATCTGAAGCGCGAGTTCTTCGATAGAGTAAAGGAGATTACGGGGAGCTAGTTGAAGGTTGCTGGTGTGTACGCCATCTTGCAACCTGCGACCTGAGACCTGAGACCTGCCATTTAAGACCTGATCATCCAGGAGTTTTCCATGACTATCCAACCCAATTTTGTCATCATCTTCGGTGAAACCCAAGGCGCCAACGTGATTGGCGCTTATGGAAACGAAGGCGTACAAACTCCCCAAACCGACCGCCTCGCGAAAACCGGAACACTATTCACACGTGGTTACACCACCTGCCCGCTGTGTACACCAGCACGTGCCGGCATGTTCACTGGGATCTATGCGCATACCTCCGGTCCGTGGACGAACAATCTTCCCCTGGGCGATAATATCCAGACCATGGGCCAGCGATTTCAAGATGCCGGATATCACACCGCCTACACCGGAAAATGGCACCTGGATGGTCATGATTATTTCGGCACTGGCGAGTGCCCCGCTGGCTGGGATGAAAAATACTGGTACGATGGCAAATGTTACTTAGACGATTTGACGGATGAAGAAATATATCTCTGGCGTAAAGGGCTGAGTTCGCTCGAATCTCTTCAAAATCACGGCACCACCTCCGAATTCACCTGGGGGCACCGCATCTTCAACCGGGGTATCGATTTCCTACAGGAACGCGATCCAACCAAACCCTTTTTGCTGATCGTCGCCCCCGATGAACCGCACCACCCCTTTACTTGTCCACCTGAATATGTAGAATGTTTTCAGGATTTTGCATATCCTCTCGGGCCAGCGGCGTTCGATACACTCAAAAACAAACCTGCCCACCATCAAGAATGGGCGGCGGCGACCGATCTCCCCACCCAAGATGGGTATGCCCGTCACCCGCTTTACTTCGGCTGCAGCAGCTTTATCGATCACGAGTATGGGAGGCTGATCGAGGCGGTAGACCAGTATGCACCTGAAAACACCTATATCATCCTCACCACCGATCACGGCGATTTTCTGGGCGCACACGGTCTGAGCGGGAAAGGCCCGTCGATGTACGAGGAAATCACCCATATCCCCTTCATCATCCGGCAGCCCGGCGGCAAAGGGGCTGGGATGGTCAACCCCACGCCCGTCAGCCATGTGGACATCCTGCCCACAATGCTGGATTTGGCTGGAATAGAAATTCCGCCAATTTTGGAAGGAAAGTCACTCACCCCGTTTTTGGAAGGGACCGAGGACCCGAAGCGAGAGGTGGTAATCGAGTTCAACCGTTATGAGATCGAGCACGATTCTTGGGGTGGATTCCAGCCCGTAAGATGTCTGGTTTCCGGACAATATAAATTAGTGCTCAACCTGCTGCACACTGATGAGCTATACGATTTAGAACATGACCCTGCTGAAATGGAAAACCGCATCAACGATTCTGGCTATGCGCAAATCCGGGATGAGTTGCTCGCGCACTTGATCAACTGGATGGACGAGAAACGCGATCCGATGCGCGGCTCGACCTGGGAACGTCGGCCATGGTCAGCGGCAAATCGTTTACAGTGGACGGGCAAATTCCGCCCACGCCCCGCAGACGGCTACGCTCCTATTGTGCGCGATTACGATACCGGGATGCCCAACAAGGGTGTCAAGGTGGAACATGAGGAGTGATCCTTCGGAAAGCGTGGAGGTTGGAGCGAAAAACAACACATCCACGGAGTCTCTGCGAATGTTCGCCCTTTTTTTTAAATTAGCACAGACATTGTCAATTTAGGTTTTAGTGGGTAAAAATTTATGGCTTCGAAATTATTTTTCGGATCAATCTCCAAGTTGATAACGCAAAGACAAGAACTTATAATTTTTTCAGGTTCAAAATCTGCGACTTTCTACCGAATTCGCATAAATCTAACTAACGAATATTGAAGGTGTGTTTGCCGCGGATGATGCCAAGCGCGGCGCATCACTGGTTGTTTGGGCATCCAGGAAGGAAAAGAGACGGCCCGCAGAAGTAACAGTTTTTTCCTAAAATAAAATTCAAGAACACCTTAGTTCAACTTTTTGGCCAAAGTTTACACGATCTCGTTTTTTTTATTGGTCTACGATTTTCGACGAGATCAAAGAGGGCAGAAACTGATCGCATTTCTGCCCCTTTTTTGTTACAATTGCGCCTGCCAAACTTACACTTTTAATCTTCAAATTAGGAGAATTTCTTGAAACAACACCTTTATAAATTCATTGTTTTCCTATTCCTAATAACCGCCTGCCAACCCACTGAACCAACTCCCCCTCCAACGGCTGAACCAGGAAGTCTGTATATCAACCCCGAGGTAACTCTGGGTCCGATCAGCCCGTTGATCTATGGTTCAAATTTCGGTCCTTGGACGGCAGTGCCAGCCGGAATGATGGATTATGCCCTCGATTCTCAAGTTACCAATCTACGCTTTCCCGGCGGAGAATGGGGAGATAACAACGATATCCAAGGATACCAGATTGACCAGTTTATTTTCTTACTTGAGCAGCTGGATGCCATCCCAACCATTAGTGTGCGCATGGTGGAGGGTACCCCAGAAGCTGCTGCTGAATTGGTGCGTTATACCAATATCGAAAAAGACTACAATATACGGTATTGGAGTATCGGCAATGAACCCACTTTATACGAGGGAAGACCAGGAATTGATTCTTTTGACACAGAACACTTCAATCGTGAATGGCGTGCCATTGCCGAGGCCATGAAGGAAGTGGATCCCGACATATTATTGATGGGACCTGAATTGCATGGCACTTACACCTCAAATTTCGAGACAAATCCAAAAGACAGTGCTGGCCGGGACTGGATGGTCGAATTCTTGGAAACCAATGGCGATCTGGTAGATATCGTTACCTATCACCGCTACCCCTTCCCTACATCCTTGAGTAATGGCAACGCAACGATCGAAGATATGCGCCAAGACCTACCAGAATGGAACCGGACAGTTCGGTATCTCCGCGCTCTTATTCGAGAGAAGACTGGGCGCGACTTACCGATTGGTGTCACCGAGACAAACTCTCATTACACACATGCCGTTAGGGGAGAAGCCACTCCGAATTCATTCTTTAACACGATCTGGTGGGCGGATGTTTTAGGCAGAATGATTGATGAGGATGTATTTATCGTCAACTATTTTATGCTAACCTCAACTTCTGGATCGGGTGGTTTTGGATTGATCGGCCCATTCGAAATCCGCCCCACCTATTATGTATATCAAATGTATAAGAATTTTGGGGATCAAAAAATATACGCATCCTCGGGGGTCGAAGGGCTGAATGTGTACGCGGCAAAAGATTCAGATGACAATTTGACCATCATGATCATCAATCCGGGGGACAGCGAACAACCAGCTAATCTCAACCTAGAAGGAATCAAATTCGAACAGGTCGAACTCTGGCTCTTTGATGCCGCCCATAATGCAGAGAATTTAGGAGTCAAATCATTTTTACCCGATAGTAAATTGAAAATCCCACCACAGTCTGTTTCTCTGTATGTAATTCAACCTTAAACGAAATAATTAGTTGAAGGAGAATCAGTAAATAAGTTACAATTGCAAAGGAACGGAATGATAATAATTTTATCCAATTTTGAAGGAGAAATGGGTCAGCGCAATAGCGCCCCGCAATAAAGGATGTCAAAAAAATCGAAACAAACTCAAGTTACGCATCATCGTGGTACTTTTTTGACCATATTGTTGGTCATTATGGCGCTGCATGGATTAGTTGCTACATACCTTTACTATTCTATACGCATGGATGATTCCACAATTTCCCGGCCCTGGCTGCTCACATTGATGGCAATTCATTCCTTAGCCAATGTTATATCTGCAATCGGACTCTGGAACTGGAAAATGTGGGGCTGGAAACTTTATATTGCCTCCACAATTCTGTCTTTAGTTGTTGGTTTAGTAGGTGTAGGGATGTGGTCTGTGTTCTATATGGTGCTGCCCCTAGCAATCGTCGGTTGGGCCTTACGCACCAAATGGGACTATTTTAAATAAATGAATAATTGGAGAAGAATTCCCGCAGGATAACCCGTTCAGAACGCGGATTGTAAGTAACCAATAAGGATTAGAAGCTGCGTTGTCAGTTGTGACAACACAGCTTCTTGATTCAACCACAATCACGATGTTTCCCTTTGGAGAATATATAGATAATATCTATCCATAATATCAATGATTATGCTATACTAGCAAAGTCTCATCAAGCAAAATAAAAATTTTCTTCTGGAGGATGATTTATGAATATTCTACTTTGGATATTACAAATAGCTTTGGGCCTTTACTTTTTTGCCATCGGTGTAATGCACTTCGCAGTACCCCCTGGTTTACCGGCCCCAATGCACTGGATGTATGAGCTTTCACCCATAATTCACTACATCAGCGGCGCTGCAGAGATTTTAGGCGGGCTTGGTTTAATTTTGCCAGCAGTCACTCAAATTCAAACCCGTCTGGTTCCTCTGGCTGCTTCTGGATTGACCCTGGTGATGATTGGAGCCATGATCTTCCATATCCAACGAGGCGAAATGGCCAATATAGGCATGAATTTATTCTTAGCTATATTGCTGGCTTTTGTGGCTTATGGGCGATGGAAAATCTCTCCTCTTACAGACCGAAACCAACAGCCTACAGAATAAATTTTATTATCAATCTTGTCTAATACGCAATTTTGGGAATTGTTAAACGCATTGTGTTCTGAAGCATAATGCGTTTGTTCTTTGAAGGATCAAGTTTGGCATAAAATTAAGCAAGGCGTTGATTGAGTGTCCCACGAGTTTCGATACGCTCGTCCCAAGCTACTCAAACACTTGAAGGCGTATTCAAATCATTGCCGGGGTAAGATCTCGTCTGAGAATTTTCGGATAGATTCTAAATCAATTTGCTTTTTCTTTAATTCCCGCCAACTATTCCAATAAACACCCAGTTGGCGGGTAAAGTCTTCTGGGGAATCAAAATAGAGGCGGTCTCCCAAATCACGCGCTAAAGTTTCAACTTCAAGGCGTTCTTTTTCAATCAACTGGATCAGGGCCAGGAAGCCTGGTTCGGTTTCGGCTCCTTTAAATTTTGTCGAAATCACAGAAAGCAAAACGGCTAAATCATGATCTATTCCCAGATAATCAGATAAATCATGTAAATCATTGGCTAAATTTTCTAACACATTCGGTTGAGTATTGACCAGTATTTCAATTAGGTGCCATAGATATTTCGTACGTTTACGCCACTCGTGAAAATTTTCAGGATTAGTGTGCAAATATGCTTTGTGCATTGCCCGTTGCCCACGAAAGTAAACACGCCGCACCCCACCTTGAAATGCAGAAAAACCTTCCCGAAAAGCAGGGAAACCCTGGATACAAATTTTGGCGTCCTTCATGGTGTCTATGATTTGAGGCATCAACTGGTGATCGTTCAAATCTTCAGCGAGTATTTGCTCATAGTTTCTCGTAAGGGATTGCGGGATACTTTCAAATCGTACCCTTAGAGGCTGATCTCCATACTTTTTTATGATTTCGTTATAGGTTTGCACTAAAACCCAACTATCCCGTGCCCGTGATAATTTTCTAGAAGCATCCCGAAATCGCAGGTTCTCACGTTTATATATTTCTTCACCAATTTCATCGCGCACCAATCGTAAGGCCGCCCGGATCCGCTTAAAGTTTTTTCTCGAATTATGGATCGCTTCATCTCTTCCCTCGGGTAAGATTGTCAATTCAACGATATTCTGATCAATGCATTCAATAATCAGCCGGCGAACTCCATCGATATTGGATTCATTGGCTTCGAGATAATATGGCATTTAAATTAACCTCTAGTTATTTTATATTAGGAGTTACGCACTTCGAGGATATTTGGGGGTTCGGTGGTTCATCTGCGTAAGTCCTATTTATAATCGTTTTCTAATCCAAAGCTAAATCAGACCAAGAAAATTATAACTGCAATTTAGAGTGGTTCAGAACAACAGAAAATATTAAAGGAGATTGATGACAATTAAACATCAATCTCCTTGTTTAGAACAATGCTTGTATTAGTTATTATTGGAGGGGGGTACAGCCTGGAGGCCATCAAAAACTAGTAGAATTTTCTCTTCGCGCTCGTTATTTTCGTTGGTAATATAGAAAATCAGCTCTAGTTGTCCATCTTCGTTAATGCGGTACTCTTCCACCTCATCTAACAAACCAAGATAATGAGTTTCTTGTTCCATGAGGCCTTCAGGTTCTTCACACTGGATTTTGGTAACAACTCTTGGAGTAAAAGTAATAGCAATACCATCTGTAGTGTAGGTACCATTATAAGTATTACACCCTGCGTTGCCGTTATAGCGATCGTCATCATCGAAAACCAATTCAATTTTCGTGTCAGGGATCGGTTCCGTGAGATCATCATCTTCAATTTCTGCAAGGTAACCGATCACAACCCAGGTTATATCCTGCAATTCCGATCCAGGTTTTTCTGTTGGTGTGGGTTCCGGAGGCAATTCTGTCTCTGTCGGAGCAGGTGGTTCTTCGGTTTCTGTTGGTTCTACCGTTGGTGGCGTTGCCGTTACCTTCGGCGTAATGGTAGCTGTAGGAGCTTCAGGATCAGTTTTTCGCACTCTTATTGCTACCCAGATTGTTTGCCCAAAGGCTTCATTTTGGCCATTGTGCATTTGCCAGTTACCTACATATTTACCTGCAACCTCGGGGGCGACTAAATCAACATACATATCATAAGTTTCACCGGGTTCAACAGCCCCTTTAATCGAGGTCGGTTGACCTTGCATCTGGGCTGCAGGGTCGCTGCCGCGCACATACTTGATGAAATAAGAGCTATTCCAGAGGCAGGTGCCGCTATTTTTAATCCGCCAGCCTTTTTGGAATTCTTCGCCCGGATCAACCTTGGGGAAATCCGTCAAGTCTTCATCGTCATAGTTGAGGTCTTCAATGAACTCCATGGCATCGACACATGGGGCTTCAGTAGGTTCTACAGTCGCTTCGGGAGTTACAGTTGCAGTCGCTGTCGCTTCAGGAGTTGGCAGGGGCGTAGGTGGCGGAATTACATCCTCCGGGCGAAGGCCCAAATAAATTCCAGCTAACTCAGTGATTTTGCCAGAATTTTGCAGATCGAGGATTGCTTGATTAATCTCGGTTCGAAGCGCATGAGTCCCTTTTGGCAATGCAATTGCGAGTTGTAGCTGATTAAGTCCACTTCCCACAAGTTCCAAGTCACCAAGGGATAAAGCAACCGTTGCTGGTTGGAGATCCATAATGACTAAGTCGAGACGATTCTGGCGGAGATCATCAACAGCATGTTCAGGCTTTGCATAAGTAAAAAGATCACCTTCACCAATTAAGCCCGTATCTACTAGATTTTCTTGCACCCAATCCTGATAGATCGACAATTTTTGTACACCAATGCGCATGCCTGCCATTTGACCGGGGTTTGAGATGTTATCGATCTCTGAATCCACTTGAGCTAAAATGCCATCTTCTCCAACGTAATAAACATTTGAGAAGTCAACCGTTTGCTCTCGTTCGGATGTAACCGAGATCGCAGCAATAACGACATCCGCCTGGTCAACTTGCAAAACCGAACCTAAACCCTGAAAGGCATAATCAGAAATTTTGACGGAAACACCAAGGTTTAGCCCTATCTCTTTGATCAAAGCCGCATCAAAACCATCGATTTGATAATCATCATTATAGAATGAGAATGGAGGATAATCTGCTGAAGTGGCGACTCTCAGCACACCGGCATCTTTTACTCTTTGCCAGGAATTATCTTCTACTGTTGGTGGCGGCGGTTCGGAAGAACCCATATTTACAAAAATAAGCGCGCCAATAAGAATACACGCCAAAACGGCACAAACAATGAGAATTATCCACCAGAAGTTGAAATTTTTCTGCTCATGTTGCACAGGCAAATCTTCTTCAAGTTCATTTTCTCCGGTCAAATTGGGATTCTCAGACATTTTTCTACTCCTTTACAACTCCAAACTCTTCCATCTAAACAGCAAGAAATGTACCGGATGACATCAAATTTAACTTAATCCAATTTTTTATGAAATTTCATCCGCTCGTTTAGCCATTTGTGAACGGAGTATATTCGAATCGCGTGGGTAGGTAAAATAAAACAAAGAAAAAATTAGGGCGCAAAGTATCCAGGGAAAGGGAACTGTCCAAAGCAGGGCTTCGGTCAAGCTGAAATCATCCGCCAGATTACCAGCGACCAGGGCGATCATTGCTGCAAACCCGCTTTCAACAAAAGTAACAAAAGCAAAAGCCGTAGAACGCAGTTCCGGTGCAGTGACAGCCTGCATCATGGGTTCCTTAGCTCCTTTCCCAGGCCAGCTGATCAACAAAGCTGTGAAAAAAGCAAGGGCAGTAATCGCGGCTAATGACCAATCATCCGTTTGGGTAAACAGAATATATGTTAATGGAATACCAAAAATAATCGAGATTTGCCCGATAAAGGGACGGCCATATTTCGGACTGATCCCCTCCGCCCAATCACCGAGAAAACCGCCTAATACATTGCTGATTGCTGTTCCCACAACAATGCCTGCGAAAGCAATCGTAGCATCCCCTTCGATGAGGTTTCGATCACGTACCAGCCAGGTAATTAAAAATAATCCCATTACTACCCAGGGCATGCTGCCTGCTAAACCTTGGGCAATCGCGACCCATATGGTTGGAATTTTCAAAATCTTTGGAACGCTGGCAAGTTTAAAATTATATTGGGCCGCATCTTCAGCAGTGATTTTACCACTCAATTCTGGCTCCGAACTACCACGCACTGGCTCATCCACAAGCAGCCAGATCACCAATCCAGAAATAATACTGAATCCACCTAGAATGATGAAACCCAACCGCCACATCTCATCATTTGCTAAACGCCCCAATCCGAGTACCCCCACCACGATGCCAAGGACACCAATCCCCTCCATGATTCCTAGGGCACGACCGCGCTGTTTCGGAGGGAAAGTATCCGCCATCAACGAAAAAGTGGCCGGTAAAAGACACCCCAGCCCAATTCCAGAGATAGCCCTAATAATGAGCAATTGACTAAAATTTTGAGAGAGACCAACCAACAAGGTCCAGATTCCCCAAATTCCGGTACCAAATACGATCACATTTTTTCGAGGAAATTTATCTGCCGCAAACCCCCACAAAGGAGCGGTAATGGCTTGCAACAAACTGCGAATGGTACCGATCAAACCCAATTGAGTGTAGCTCAACCCCCATAAATTTTGTAAGACCGGGAAGAATACCGACATCGCCTGCCCTTCACCTTGATCAATAAAATACCCAAATGACAAGGCAAACAAAGTGCGTAAACGTGACCGTTTAGGTTGAGCCGAAGCTTGAACCTGATCTGGCGTTGTTGTGGTTTCTGCCATAGATTTCTCCTTAGATCTGAATCAAAAATATGTAAACAACCTTTTTCAAGACAATAACTATTCTACCGCATACCATCCAAAGAAAAATTTTTCGTCATCCATTTTTCCTCACCCTGGTTTGGGGCTGCGCGATTGTGAAAATACGAAAAAGACGTTTATACCAGGGAGGATCCCATTCGATTTCAGAGGCATATTTCACCCCATAATTATCCAGACGCTGGTTGAAAGTTGCCAGCCGTTCCCGAAAATCGGCGTAATCCTGGAGTGATGCCGGGGTCCAGCCCACTTCGGCAAAGGCGGTCAGGCGGGGATAGGTCTGATAATCCAGCCGGGCGCGGTTGGGCACCCATTCCGTCCACAGGGGGGCTTCGAGGCCCAGAATATTTTGGACAGCTTCGGCATCCAGCCCGTCAAAGATCGGCTTAAAATGATAAGCCCGGCTCAGGGGCGTCAAGCGGTAGCTGTGGTCCAGATAAGTATCCAGGTACGCTGAGTTTATCACTTTCTGACCATTTTTCAGGGCGGTCAGCACACCTTTTTTATTACGCACCCAGTATTGAATAATCGTATCATCTGATAGATCATCTCTCAAAATTTCATTCCACCCGATAACCTGTCGCCCGCGGGCATTCAGATATGCGGCAATACGGTTGACAAAGTAAGTCTGGAGTTCGTGCTCGTTTTTCAACTTCTGCGTTTGGATTCGGCGCTGACACTCCGGACATTCCTTCCAGCGCACTTTGGGGGCTTCATCGCCTCCAATATGGATGATCATCGAGGGGAAGAGTGCCAGGATTTCATCTAGCACATTTTCCAGAAACTCGAAGGTGGATTCTTTTCCGGCGCAGTAAATATCCTTGTAGATGCCTGGACCAGTGGCAACCTCCAAACTGGTGTCCGCAGTGCAGCATAATTCGGGATAAGCGGACACCGCAGCACGGCAATGACCGGGTACTTCGATTTCAGGGATGACAGTGATATGCCGGTCTGCTGCGTAAGCCACAATTTCACCGATTTCATCCTGTGTGTAAAAGCCGCCATGCGGGATGCCGTTATGTTCCCCTTTACGAATCTGGTTGAACGATTGGGCCGTGCCCGGACGTTGGGACCCGAAATCGATCAGTTTGGGGTAGCACTTAATCTCGATCCGCCAACCCTGGTCTTCGGTCAGGTGCCAGTGGAAAACGTTGAGCTTTTGCAGTGCCATCAAATCCAGGGTTTGGAGAACGGTCTCTTTCCCGTGAAAGTGGCGGCCTTCATCGAGCATATAGCCGCGCCAGGAAAAGCGGGGATAATCCATGATCTCACAACTGGGAATTTGCCAGTGAGTGCCGACAGCTTGCGCCTGGTTCTCAATTTCGATGGGTAAAAGCTGGCGTAGGGTTTGGATGCCGTAGAAAACGCCTTTGGGCGTTGATCCCGCGATCAGGACGGCATTTTCACTGACGGTCAGGCGGTACGCCTCCTCGCTGAATCCTGCGAAATTGGAATCCAATTTTAAGGTGAGGGTGTTTTCTGTTAGATCGGTATCACCTTGAACCGAGAACGTATATCCCGTCGCTGGCGCGAGAAAATCCCGTAAATAGGCAGCATTCTTTTGATTTTGGCTATCCGCAATAATAACTGTGTCTGGTTCAAGTTCGAAGAATCCAACTACAGGATACAGTTCAACGGGTTTGGGAATGATGGGGTAATTATTCATAAAAGTTAACCTGTTTGTCGAAGGATGAGATTTGCAAAAAATGGAACACGGATGCAATAATGGTACGGATTAACACGAGGATGAAAATAATGTTGAGGAATTTTTTGGGTCGAGAATTCATTTCTGTAGTTAGTTTTTTCGGTGCCGGGTATCAGGTATCGCACATAGTCCCTGATCCCTAATCACCGCTCCACCTGATTCCGGATCAAATCCCGATACCAGTAACCGCTATCCTTGACCGTGCGTTTCTGCGTATCATGGTCAACCCGCAAGAAGCCCATCCGGTGGCTATATCCCTGAGACCATTCGAAATTATCGACCATCGTCCACATGAAATAGCCGCGCACATCGGAGCCAGCGGCAATGCCTTTCTCAAGTTCAGCCAGGTAGTGGTGAAGGTATTGGATGCGGTGTGTGTCGTGGACACGATCTGGTTCAACGACGTCATTGCTGACAATGACGCGGGCGTCAAAATCACCACAGCCATTTTCTGTGATGTAAATAACGGGATCGCTGTACTCTTCGCGATACATCTGGAGCAGTTCTCCCATCCCCTCGGGATAAGCAGATGGGCCAAGGATTGGGTGTGAGATTCCTGGGGGTGGGTCACGGTCTACCCAAGCGCTGAAGAAGGGCAGGTACCAAACGTGCCGGGCATACTGCCGGGTGTAATAATTGACGCCGAGAAAATCTATTGGAGTCGAAGTAATCTCGAAATCTCCAGGCTGGATCGGCGGTTTGAAAGGCCACAGACGTTTGAAGAGTGCCTCGGGATATTGTGCTTTGAAGATACCATCCAGATAGAATCGATTCATGAACTGGTCCGCGAAGTTAGCGGCTTCCCGGTGTTTATCGGTATCCCCAAAGGGATAAATCGGGAATTGACTGAGGGTAATCCCGATATTCAAGTCAGGGTGCAAATCCCGGACGCGCTGTACTGCCAAACCATGCCCCAATAACTCGTGGTGGGCAACTTTGAAATATTTCCAGGGATTATGCACCCCGGGAGCGTGGGTGCCCTCGAAATATCCGAAAAAGGCGTGCTCCCAGGGTTCGTTGAGCGTGATCCAATTTTTTACGCGATCCCCAAGGGATTTGACAATCACTTCGGCATAATCCGCAAAATAATAGGCGGTATCGCGCCCGACAAATCCGCCATTTTCTTCAAACAGCGCCTGGGGCATATCCCAGTGGAACATGGTGATGAAGGGCGTGATATTCTTCTCCAACAGGGCATCCACCAGCCGGTTGTAGTAATCGAGACCTTTGGGGTTGACGGCCCTTTTGCCCTGGGGCATAACGCGGCTCCAGGCGATGGAGAAGCGGTAGGCGTTCATTTCCAATTCGGCCATATGGTCGATGTCGGTCTGGAAATCGTGGTAAGTGTTACAGGCCACATCGCCGGTGTCACCATTTTTGATTTTGCCGGGCTGGCGCACAAAGGCATCCCAGGTGGAGGGGCCCTTGCCGTCGGCATCCCAGCCGCCTTCGATCTGGTAAGCGGCTGTCGCGGAGCCAAAATAAAAATTTGGAGGAAATTGAGGGAAGCCGGTTAGTTTGGCAGTTTTATCGTTAGCTGGTAGTGTAGTTGACATCATCTTTTTGTTTTTAACTGGAGTTACGCAGTTAGCATCCTGAGTAGTTCCACAGGAACGTATCGAAGGGTGTTGTTTGAACACCAATCAGCCAGGTGCGTAACATGAGTTTTTAACACGCATTTTGCGCAGGGAACAAATACCACGAATTTAATTTGATCTTATTCGTGGGCAATCGCTTCATTCTTATTATAATTTTTCTCGAATTGTGATCCTGACATCTCCGGTTTGGTACGGCTCTATCAAAAAAATATTCGTTTCCGGGTTAAAGGATTGCGAAATCTCCACACCATGATTGAGCAGTTCCCAACCAGCGGGCCAGGCGCACGGTGGCAGATAAATTTCGGTGGGCGCGGATTGCCCGTCCACAGCCTGATAGGAGAACTCAAAGACCCGCGCTTCGGGTTGCCACTCGAAATGCGGCTGTTCGCCCGCGATTTTTTGCGGGTAGGGACGCACTAAAATATCGGTCTTGTTGAGGTCTTGCCAATTTTCATCATGCAGGTCCCAATCGGTGCGATCATACGACCAGTAAAACCATCCGCTGGTGACTTTGTCAAACATCGCCAATGTCTCGTTCAAAAAGTCCAGTGCGCCGGGTTTCTCTTCGCTCAGGCCAAACTCGCCGACCATCATGGGCATGTCAAAGTTATGGGCTTCTCTGCGACGCTGGTGCGCCCAAAAATTGATCCACAGCGGCCAGCCCATATAGCGGTCTCGAATATCCAAATCCAGCGTGTAGAGATGGGGGAAATACACCAATCGTGATTCTCCTTGACGGGGATCGTGCAATTTTCCAAGGTTGGAGTGAAACCCCTGATTAGCACCCAATGCGGAGGGTTCGAAGAAAATCCAGAGATCGTTGTATTGTACACGGATCGCGTCAATCGCCTGCTGATAAAAGGGTGTGAGATAGCGATTTTCCAGGTGCAAAATGCCGTGCAGGGTCGCCATGGTCGGCTCGTTGTACAGATCAATACCAATCACAGCAGGGTGATCGGCAAATTCATCCACAGCAACCAGCAACGCGTCAATAAAGTGATCCTGCAATTCGGGGTAACCCCGCTCTTTGATCCAAAAATTATCAATGGAAGCTTTGACCGCAGGCTGGAGATAGTTCAACTCCCAGGGGGTTTGGTACTCAAAGGGTTGGTCGTCATCCTGGATGGCCCACTCCGGTGCGCCATCGCCGCCATAGCGGAGGGCGTACAAATCCTGGTGCATGTCGAGGATCACATTCAGCCCGACTTCTTCGCACCAATCCAAACGCTGGCGGACACGCGTGAGGTAATCCTGATCGTATTCCCCTTTTTGGGGTGCAATCCCATCCCAAAAGATGAGCAGGCGCACCGCATTGAAGCCCCATTGTTCAGCTATATGTTGGAAATCCCTTTGAGTGGTGCCGCCCACCCGCAACGGATCGCTCTTGGCCGCGGAAATTACGTTGACCCCATGCAGGATCAAAATCCGGCTATCTTCATCGGTGACGAATTGTTGTTGGGTATCACCCCAAAGGGTGAAGCGATAAAACAGGTAAAAACCCATCAGCAGGATAGCAGCAAAAAAAATGATCCAACCCACGTTAATCTCTTACAGCATTCAACGACAAAACACCAAAACCATTCTGCCGTAACTGTACTGTGCCCTTTTGATCGACATCATACTGACAGTTGTAGCTGTCATCGTCTTGTGGAAAAATTTCACGCCGGAACCCATTGGACAAACGCATTGCTTCCACTTCTTGGGGTAAGACGCCTTCCAGACGCATTCGGCTGGCCCGACAATCGGTGAGTGATATTGTCGGTACCCCAAGATTGCGGTCTTTCTCACGCTCTCGCTGGAAATTTTGAACGACGAAATCGCGCGTATTCGTCCGCAAATTGATCAACGGGGCAGTGTCATCAGATGACGATTTATAGACCCTGAAATTTTTCGCAAGCACATTGCGGATATCGCCAACACCATCCTGAAATTGAGGGTCATCCGGATCGAAGAGTCGGACCCGGCATTCTCGGCAGCCATCCAGGTAGAGCGTCATACACCGGCAGCCTCCTGCGATATTTTTTATGTGGCTATCGCTAACCGGAAAACACAAACTCAGCAGGTGCACGAAAGAATGGCAAGATTCGGCTTTCAAATTTTCGATGAGGATATTTCGAATTGGGTCACGTTTCAAATCCAGATTTTGTGCTCGCTGGAGGGCATCATCAGCGTTTAGCGCGACAAGATCATCGTTTGTTGACTCATCCAATCCAATCAGATTGCGAATGACCCCATTTTCACAATAGCCGCCCAAGTGAACGCCATCTTGATTCGGACGGAGGTTCCCCAATTCAAAGCGATTTCCCATATTCTTGAAATCACGCACTTCCCCCAGGCAGATGAAATAAGCTTCGGCATCACATACTGTTAAGTTCTTTATGGTAAGGCTATGAACATTGATAAAGTTGAACAATGCCCCGGTGTAGCTCCCGGGTTCGTCCGGACGGCGCGGATTTTTGAGATTGTTGCCATCCCAAATGCCACCTTCAATCTGAATATTGCAGTCACCCAACGTGTGGTTCTGGTTCGTGAGCAAAAAGCTCTGCGAATCGATACCCGCACCATCGGCAAAGAAAAGGTGGGCTGCTGGATGGACAACCAACCGCGTGTTAGGCAGGATCTGCAAAGTGCCATTGATCTTATAGGTCCCTTCGGGTACCATTACAATTCCATCATTTTTATCTAATACAGCCTGGATAGCGGGACAATCATCATGCACGCCATCGCCATATACTCCAAAATCCCGAACATTCATTTCTTAAACTCGCCGCGTTATCAACATCCAATTCATGATCCATCCGGTGTCGTTGATCTGAAAACTCTGAGAGGTCTTTTTCCTTTTCAAGCGTAATAGGGGAAAACATCATCGGGATGATCCCAAGAAGCACAAAGAAAAATGGGATTACGCCCGCGCCCACACGAATCCCTTGAAGAGCGCTGGCACTTTGTTCAACGGCACCACTCACAAATCCGAAATAACCGATCAGCGTTGTGAAAATCGCGGCTTGAATTCCAGAAATCGGGATCGTAATCAAAGCATTTAGTCCTGTGAATAATCCTGCTTTACGCACATCTGTAATTTGCTCATCTTCATCAATAATCGCGCCCAACATTGGCCGTTGGATTAATCCGCCAATCTGAGACCCAGCAATGATGACAATATAACTCAATAGCACTTGCCAGAATTCTTGCACATAAAGGAGACTCAAAAATCCAAGTGCGGCGGGAAATGAGCTAATTATGGTGGATTTTTTCATCCCCTTGGATTTCACATAACTTCCTAAGAATGGAACCAAGATGAGCATAACGATCCCTGGAATAACATCCACCACGGTTGCTTGCAAGCCCGAATATTGAAAAACATGATCCATTAGGTACAGGAAGGGGGTGAAGTAGAACATCATCGGGCCGCGACCCAATACTTGATAGAATACAAATGCAATAAAAGCGCGTGATTGAAGGGCGTCTTTGGCGCTATCTCGTAGGTAGCCAAAAAATTCTCCTTCTTCAGATTGCACGTCATATTTATACATTTCAGCTTTATCGTGAATATTTCGTAGGCCAAACCAATACAAAAAGGAGTTAATGGTTAACACAACTGAAAATAAACTTACCGTCAATGCACGGTTTTCATTGCCGACCAACAATAAAGTGGGGATGATGGTGCCTAAAAAACCGCCAGCGTGAGCGATATAGGTGGAAAAAATGGAGACATCCACACGTTCATTTTTGGTGGGTGCCGCCACCAGAACATAAGCCGCGAAAGCGATGCTGAAGCCGGTTTGAGCTGTATCAAAAATAAACAAGAGCACGAGCATGGTGGCAAAGATCAGCCACTCACTCCAGGAAGGCTGGGCAAACAACATCGCAAAGGAAGAGAATATGATCAACGGCGCGGTCACCCGCATGAAATAAACGTATTTCCCGCGCTTCTCCGTGTATTTGAAACGGTCAATCACCACACCCAAAATAGGGTCATTGATCGCATTCCAAAAACCGAAGATGAGATAAATTACCCCGACTAATTTGACATCCAGCCCAATGATGTCTGAATAGTACTTGATATAGGCATTGTGAATAAGCACATTGCTCAGCGTGATCGGCATCGTGGGGAAAGCCAAGAAAAACTTTGCACGGTTGCTTATCATGCCATTTCGGCTTTCGCTGCTGAATATTCCTTTGAGTTTGTCTTGAAAGTTTGACACGAAGTCTCCTATAAGGGCTAAAAATAATTGGTGGTTTTTAGCAGATTTATGTAAGTGCTTCAGTAAAAGTGGCTGATATTTTCAACAAAGATTACACTTCATTTGTAACGGCAATGATCTTGTACTACTTGCATCATCCAGCGCATCCGGCCAACTCCAGTTCCTGCAGTTAGGGACCCTGCGGTAGTTACCTTCAGACCACCTTTTTGACCCGCCTTTTGAAAATCATCTTGGATGCGAGATTTGATTTCTTCAGGGCTGCCATTACGCAGCAAAAATGGGGGTATATGACCATTGATTAAAGCATCGGGCATTCGTTTGCGGATCAAGGCCACGCCTACTTCTGGACCGTAATTGACATCCCTGATCCCCAGGTCATATTGGAAATCAAGCAAGTGTCCCATCGCACTATCAGAGTGTTGGTGACGTCGGGCCGAACCAGGCGCCATCACGTTCAATACCTTCTCCAAAGCCGGGACGCAATACTCAGCATAAAGTTCGCAGTTGAACAGAGCACAGTTGTCATCAGCGATCCACCACCCTGGTTCGGTATTGCCACTATACTCTCTGAGCAAAGTATTTAATTCGACCATTTTCTGGGCTCAAAATATCCCGAAAGCGCGCCATAAGTTCGGGATGGTCGTAAAACCAAAAGAAGATGGTCCCCGTATCGAGCACCGAGGTCATAATTGTGGCTGGGCCGCGTGAGCCAGTACCGAACAAGGGCATAACTTTCCCAGCAATATTACGTGCATCCCATTCTGCCAGGAAATCTTCGGAGAAGGTCTAATTTTTGAGATTTGTTTTGGCGGCTCGATCTAAAATTTGAGAGAATTCTTTCGGGTCATCTATCACCGGCACAAACCAGGGCGTACCACCCTCGTGTTACACAAATTCGCAGCCAAATAGATTCTCGATCCGTTTCGGGCTGTGTAACCAGGTATCTTCTTCAAAAAACTCCATCCCAATAAATTCTTGGGTGATCAGATTAACCTAACGGTGTAAATCATCTCGATAGGTTTTGTCGTGATAGTAACGCAGGGTGGATGGAACCGCCATGAACTCGAACAACCAGTGGTCATCCGGTGAGAAGGATGCTGCACAACGCGGTTTTTGGTTGGTAAAATTCTCACAAAGCTGATTCTCATCCCAAAAGGCCTGCATATCGAGCCGGGAAGTTAAAATCATAAATTCGGGTTCGATTATTGGCACGTCACTCACCAGCAATAAATTGCTGAATCCAACCAGTTTCAAACTGCACCTGGCGAACATTTTCAAGCTGTTCCAATGTGATCAAACCAGGTTTATCAACCATATAATCCTTGCCATGCCGCATAACTCTGATACCCATTTCAGCTCGCTCAGCAGGAATCCCCACGTTGAGAACAAGTTGGATACTATCATCTTCCAAAATTTCATCCAAGGTATCTGTACGCGTGATTTGGAAATAGGCAGAAGCAAATTGAGCTGCTAAATTATTTTCAGGCGCATAGGAGCTCACAACTTCTGCACCTGCATCCAGCATACTTTGAGTTTGTCCATAGATATGGCCGTGATTAAAGCCGGTGACCGCGAAATCGAATATTAGGGTGGTTCTTCACTTTTTACTCCGCAAACCTTTGTTATAAACTATCTCCGGTAAATTAAAATCAGCCACGCGAGTTTTCTGGTGTACTGCACTAATTGGGGTTCCACCCAACCTCCACAGATTTTGCGAATTTTCTCCGTGAAATCCACGTTTATCCGTGTGCCTTAAAAAGGGAAAATCAACCTTCCCCTCGGATCAGCGTGCCAATTTCATGCAAAACACGCTGCTCTTCGGGATGGATATCACCAAAGGGACGCGGTCCAACATTCACCATGAAAACTGCTTCTTTCACACGAACTTTATGATAAACATCCGCGATTTCATCCGCACGCTTGAGTGCATGGTTCCAGGGTTGGTAACTCCAACCCGCGTTCAGATTCCACCAACAGGCCGCAGGCTTTTCACCCACTTCGGTGGTGTTGAACCCGATGGTGTTTTCACCGGGTAAATCCAATTCCCAGACCTGATAATCTTCACCAGGGATCGGTGGTACATGGGTATTATTGGTGATTACTGCATGGGGTTGGAGCTCATGGATTAAATCACAGGTACCAGCCAAATCCCAGGGTCCGCGGGGAGCAAAGTAATCAGCCTCCCTACCAGGGTCAAATTCCTGACGCGGCCAGTAACCATCAAACAGGAGACCGTCGATTTTTCCAAAATTGGTGCAAAGATCACGGATTTGAGCCTGATAGTAGGCTACATAAGCCGGCCAATCATTCCGGTACGCCGGATAAGTCCAATCCACCAGTGAGTAATAAAAATGCAATCCCAGGCTGCGAGCATGCAATGCTTCGGCCAACTCCGCTAAAATATCACGTCCATAGGGAGTGTTAGTGACTTTAAAATCCGTCTGCTGAGAATCCCACAGGCAAAAACCATCGTGATGTTTCGATGTAATCATCAAGAATTTTTGGCCAAATTCCAACATAAAGTCAGCCCATTCATCGGCGTTGAAATTCGTGGGATTGAATTTTTTCATCCTCACCCGATATTTTTCATGTGGGATTTGATCAAGGTAATACGTCCACTCAGTTCCACTAGTTGAAAGTGAGTACAGCCCCCAATGAACGGATAATCCATAACCGGCTTCTTGCCAGTTTCGCACACCTTGTTCAGTTGCTTGAAACTTTACATGGCTGGTATCTTCAACTACGTATTTTTCTTTGAATTTCATCCTTTGCTCCCTATTTGAAATCCGGTAGCCAATCACCGTGAGCTTCGATCAAATCATCTACCAAAGACCAAATTTGATCTAGGTCTAGTTCAGCAGCAGTATGGGGATCAAGCATCGCAGCATGGTAGATATGTTCGCGTTTCCCAGTGAGGGCTGCTTCAACTGTGAGGGACTGCACATTCACATTGGTCTGGATGAGGGCCGCCAATTGAGGGGGTAACGATCCAATTTTCGTCGGTTGCACGCCCCCTTTATCCACCAGACAGGGAACTTCTACTGCACAATCTTGGGGTAAATTATCAATCAACCCATAATTGGGCACGTTCCCGTAGATCACCCTCAGGATACCTGTTTCTATGCTGTGGATGATCAGCGAGCCATATTCACTACTGCGTTTCACACGTATCTTCCTCTCCGGGTCTTCCAATTTCAACCGAAGTTTTTCCCAACCTGCAATTTGATCTTCACAGCGAGTGATGTATTCATCGAGAGGAATATTAAAGCGTTCAACTAAATCAGGTCGATCACGTTTGATAAACCAGGGCGCATATTCCGCAAAATGTTCACTTGACTCGGTGACAAAGTAGCCCAATCGATTGAACATCTCATACCGCACGCGGTTCCAATCAGGAACACGGTCTTCTTCAATTACTTTGCGGATCAATGGATATAGATCCTCTCCATCCCGTTCAAAGCTCAGGTAAAAAGCCATATGATTGATACCCGCACATATGTAATTGATCTGATCAAGGGGAATACCGATATCCAAAGCAATTTGCATCGCGGTACCCTGTACACTGTGGCATAAACCTATTGTAGGGATCGATGAAACGCTATTCAATGCCCAAGTCAGAATGGACATCGGATTCACATAATTAATATGCAGCACATCCGGGCAGACCTCTTCCATGTCCGCCAGCATTTCTCGCATGACTGGAATGGTCCGTAAACCGCGCATAATGCCGCCGATACCCAAAGTGTCCGCAATTGTTTGTCGCAGCCCATACTTTTTGGGAATCTCAAAATCAGTTATGGTCGCCGGATTGTAGCCCCCAACTTGAATCATATTGATGGCGTAATCTGCATCAGCCAACGCTGTGCGACGATCCAAACTGGCTTCAATCGTTGGTCTGATTTCTAAACGATCAGCAATTTTCTGTGCAACAATCTCAGTTGTGCGAAGGCGCTCAGGATCAATATCATGTAAACTGATAGTTAAATCTGCTAATTCAGGGAAACTAAGGATATCCCCCAACAAGTTTTTAGCAAATACAGTGCTTCCAGCTCCAATGAAGGTAATTTTAGGCATTAGAATCTCCTCTGGGGTAATATCTGTAAAACGAATGCTAGAAAGAGGTTAATCATCCAGGTTTCCCTGGCGCCTCTCAATGAAATGGTGGGGGCGGCACAGACTGCCCGTGCAAGTGTGAGGTAATGAGTATCCTTTTTCTTAAAAAAACAAACCGCAGAAAACTTAATTTTCGATTTCTTCTAAAACAAGTTCTAACACTTCATAAAATTTTATTGCGTCGGGAAGGTCTCCGTGAATTTTAAGCGCGCCTGATTTTAACGCGGCTTCAGCATCTTTCTCCCCAGTGAATATTTGAGCAGCCTCCCTCGCAGTCAGGGCTAGAGTTAAATTTGCATTTTCAATTTCCCCCTCCCCAGTTGAGAATTTTCCAGCTGAGACAGAAATCCAAAAGTGGCCAGCTCCCTCTAAATTGAATTGGATTTTGCAATCCCAGCCTGCCGCTTCATCCTGGATATCGTTAATATCATTAACGAGTTGGCAAATAACCATAAAAAAATCTGCTAGATCCGTTGCTTCAACCTTGCTATCCTGAATTTTCTGTTTGAAAGTTTTTTTGAGGTCTTCGTTCATTCTAGAATATATCCTTGGTATGAATAACTACAGACTAAACAAAGTAATTTTAGTATTTGTTGGCTCAACAAACCGGGAGAATGTGGGGGTTTTTGAGATATGACATACAAATAACTTGCTTACAGAGTAATAACCTTTTAACTGTTCAATTCTTTATATAATTTGCGATTCCGCTGGTATAGCTTCTTGAATACTTCAAATTGGCGATCATAAACCGCTTGATTTTCAGGTAGCGGCTCGAAGGTTTTCTCAACTTTGATCATCTCTTTGGCGTGTTCGAAATTCGTCAGTCCCAGACCAATTGCAGCGGTGATCGCAGCCCCCAGGGCACCTACATTTTGCGGGTTGGCGACCACCTCGATTTTGCGCTGTGTGACATCGGCCAGAATTTGCGCCCACTGCTCGGATTGCGCGCCGCCGCCCACAAAGCGGAGCGTCTCCTGCCGGGGTACTTTTTTCTCAATCGCTTCGAGCATCCAACGCTTGTGGAAGGCATCCCCTTCCAACACAGCCCGGATCAAATGCCGTTTACCTGTTTCCAGGCTGATATTGAAGAACATACCGCGAGCGTGGGGATCTTCAAATGGCGAACGGTTGCCATGCAGCCATGGGGTGAAGATTACACCGCGGCACCCTGGGGCAGTTTCAGCCACGGCAGCATTCAGCAAATCGTACAAGCTGCTCTCGGCTTCCTTGACATCTTCGATGGCCTTGGCTTCCAAATACACGCCAATCTCATCTTTTGCCAGATGATCGCGCACCCATTGCAGGCAGCTTCCGGAGGTTTCCTGCTCGGCGATGTAATTGTAACGCCCCGGCACCGCGCCAATCACGCCTGCGATCATCGCGTTGATGTCGGTCATACGCCGGTCGATATTCGAGACCGTCCAGCCGGAGGTGCCGATGTAAATATGGGTGTCATGGAGATCAAAACCGCCGGACCCGACCGAGATCATCGAGAGGTCGCCGCCACCCCCAAAAACAGGAATACCCTCTGGGAGGCCCAGCTCACCGGCGGGTTCGGGGAGGAGCATCCCCAGCTTTTCTGTGGCTCCCACTAAATCAGGGAGGTGCGTCATTTCAACATCATAAGTCCGACAAAGAGTTTCTGACCATGCCAATTTCTCTGGGCGAGTATCAAAAACAAAGGTCGCGTTTGCGGAGTCATATCCCATGCTGAATTCACCCGTACAGCGCAGGGCTAGATAATCTTTGACATCCATCCATTTATGCGTGGCGGCGAAAATTTCCGGTTCATTTTCGCGCACCCATAAGTACTTCCAGAGCGAATCTTTCGTGCTGGCCGCGCCGCCGCCGGTGATCCGCACAAATTGAAGCAGCTTGATGAGATTCATATTGTCTAGGCGGGGAAATCCGGTGTGCAGATAGCGGACAATCTGATCGGCGGCCCGGCCATCCATATAACTCATGGCATTGCGGAGTGCCACCCCATTTTCATCCACGAGTACAACGCCCTGCATCTGAGCACAAAACGCCATACCCTGAATTGTTTGCGGATCAATTGCGCTAGTTATTAACACTTGCTGGGTTGATTGGGCAATGGCCTGCCACCACTCATCGACCTTTTGCTCAACACCGCCGTTTTCGAGCAGGTAGACCGAATACTCAACCACGTGCGAATCAACCAGTTCCAGTGTCGGCCCCACACGGTACAGGCAGGCTTTGTTACCGGTGGTGCCGACATCGTGGACGAGGATATAAGTGGAAACTGGGTCGGTCATTTTCTTTTCCTTTAGCGCGAATTAGGCTAATTAGTAAATTGCACGAATGAGTTCACTGCAAAAACCGATTTACCGCGGAGACCGCGGCGTGCGCAGAGAAAAAACGAAAAAAAAATTTGCGGCATTCATTCTTTAGCGTAATTCGCGTTCCGTTTAGAAATCCACTATAAACCTTCAACGCTCGAAAGGACATGCTCAAATCGATTGAGTGCTTCATCAATAATATCATCACTGTCGGCCATGCTGGTATACATACGACTGCCCGCAAGTGTGACCACACCAGAGGCCATATAGGCCGCGCCCATTTCTTCCATCATATGCTTGCGGGGTTTGACTTCCTTCATCAACTTTAACGGATTTTTGAAATCGAGGAGCATCACACCCGAGGTTTCAAGGTGGCAGATGGAACCCTGGTTGAAAGCCACATAGGGCAAACCCAGGCGGTCAATGATTTCCTGCAACCCTTTGGTTAGTCGGTCTCCTGCTTTGCCCGCGATCACAGCGGCGTTCGTGCGATCCATCTCTTCAATGGCGTAATAACCCGCCGCACAGCTCAACGGATTAGCCGAGAGCGTACCGCCCACATAAGCACGTTCGCCGGTGCCGCCAATCCCCGCGGCAAAGGTCAGCATTACATCCTTGCGACCGCCAATCCCTCCTGCCATTGGATAACCACCCGTGACGCATTTGCCAAAAATGGTCAGGTCGGGCTTGACGTTGAAATAACCTTGCGCGCCGCCCAGCCCCAACCGGAAACCGGTGACAACTTCATCGAAGATCAGCAGGGCGTTAAATTCATCGCAGAGTTCGCGGACTTTTTGGTTAAAATCGAAGGGCACGGGACGGGTGCCGCTTTCAGGACCAATTGGCTCCACGATCACCGCAGCGGTGCCGCCTTTGAGTTGATTCATCATCAGTTTCCGGCGCAGCGCACCTAAATTGTTGGGATAGAATTCTTGTGTGTGTTTATGCGCGCCATTCGGAATGCCGGTGGCTTCCATCCGGCCTGTGCCGGGGATATGCAGACCGTAGACCATCTGGTCACTCCAACCGTGATATGCGCCTCCAACCTTGATGATTTTTTTCTTTCCGGTATAGGTGCGTGCGGCTCGAATGGCACCCATCACGCTCTCGGTGCCGGAACCTAACATGCGGAACATCTCGACAGCAGGCATATGCTTATTGATGATCTTTGCCAATTTGAGTTCATGTTCGTGGAAAAGCCCTGTCACCGGGCCAGAAGTGTTAATCACGTCCAATACTTTTTCGCGTACCGGGCCATAATTGCTACCCAAAATCGTTGGACCGCCCGCCTGCAAGAAATCGATATACTGATTGCCGTCAACATCCCAAAGGTGCGCCCCCTCGGCTTTGGTGATCGCCATTGGGAAGGGATAATTGAAGGCCAGATTATGCTGCACTCCACCGGGGATATACTGCTTGGCTTCATCCGTCATCGCTTTGGATTTGGCAGCCTTGGTTTCAAAGTATTGCAGAAATTCATCCATCTTGTCACGTTTGATCGGTCGAATCGGCTGTTTGATCAGCGCGTTCAACTTGGCATAAATTTCTTCTATATCGTGATATTCGGATATGGCGTATTGTTGGTTCGTCATTTTGGGGATTACTCCTGAAAGGTACTATCTTTCATCTGGGAGATGAACACTAAACTTAATAAAATCAGCCCAATTGCCAGAATTAGGGAGGGCGTGAAAGAGCCATCTACGGTTTTCAAAGCTTCCATCACGTAGACGAAAATCACCGCCCCCTGACCGAACAATTGGATCAAGCTATTCGAAGTCCCTTCCGGAGTCGGATAAGTCACTTCGGCGGCATACTGCATGCTGATCGGCATTGCGCTGACTAAGAAAAAGCCCATCACAAAAGCGGATGAGAATAATAAAAACTGGGAGGAAGCAAAGGTCAATCCAAGCAAGCCCGGTAGTGCGCCAGCAAAAGCAATCATTAAATATTTTTGGCGCTCGCGCTGTTTATCTGATAGGGCAGGGATGACAACTGCGCCGATCACGCCGCCGACAATCATCAATGCTCCTAATGTGCCCGCATCTGTGGGCGTGAAACTCCGCGGACGGATGATATTCTCCACCCAGGTCGTGATGCCGTTGAAAATTCCCAATCCGATGAACGAAACCAATAGCACATACCAGAAAGATTTGATTTTCAGCGCGGGTTTTAAACCATCCAACATCAGGGCACGCACTTCCTGTCCAGGCGGACAAGGCGGTGTAGGTGGATTTTCCCGCGCCAGCAGCACAAAAAAGGCGGCCGATAAAGCCGCAAAGCCACCATAAATTAATTGCACGGAGGAAATGGACATCGATTCAATCAAAATGGGGGTCAGCACCAACCCAAGAGCAGTACCCACCAAGTTTGCCAGAGTCACAAATCCCACAGCGGTGGCACGCTCTTCGATGGCAAACCAATTCGCCGGGACTTTCGTCCAGGCGTTGAGTAAAAAAGGCTGGGCAACGGCAATCCCAAAGGTACTCCACAAAACCAGGGAAAAATTATCACCCGCAACGCCGCGCAAAACCCCGAAAAACCCCATCAAAATAACGCCAATACTGACGGCCAATTTGAAACCATAAGTATCGATCACCCAGGCTACTGGTATCGAGAGCGGGATAAAGGCGATCATAAAAGACATCGCCAGAAAACCTATTTGCAAATCGCTGACCCCGTAGAATTCCGCTGCCGGACCGCTTATAGGAGCATAGGCAATCCACAAAGTTTGAATTGTCAAGTTGACAAACATGAAAACGCCCAACACTACCCAGCGGTAGCCGAACAGTTTGTACTCTTTGGCGTTCATTTTAGCTCCTACAAATGCAATGAGTTTCTTGGTTATCAAATGACTTGGAAAAATCTATCCGCCCATTTTCTTCTGATCTTTTCTCAATTTTGCAAAAGCAATCTCACGGATCGGCAACGGGATTTTGTTGACTTCCTTTTCTGTGCAGAGCGCTAAAATATAGGTCAAGGCACATTTTTCGAGCAGGAAAACATTATGCATCGCGCGTTCAGGATTAGGGCCTAAGCTCAAAGCACCATGATTCTTGAGTATATAAGCGTTGTGGTTGTTCTTAACCATTTTGGATATATTCTTCTTCAAGAACCCTGTTCCAGATGGAGCGTATGGGATAATTTCCACCGAACGACCCAACCAACGGACTTGTTCATCGTACAGCGCGGGGATCGGCATATCGATCAATGCCAGGGCACTGGCATACACTTGATGGGTGTGGATCACCGATTTTACATCCGCACGCGTTTCATAAACCGCGGCGTGCATCCCGCTCTCGATTGAGGGCTTATGCTCACCTTCAATCTGGGTTAAGAAAAATCGACGACACACACATCCTCGACCTGCATATCTATATAGTCAAAATTTGAGGGAGTCACTGCCAGCGCATTTTCGTCCGGAATACGAACGGAGAGATTGCCGCCTGTGCCAGAAAGATAGCCTTCACGCACTAATTTTTGACTGTAATCTACAACCTGTTTTTTATATTCCCGATAATCTTTCATAGGGCTCCATTTTCGCCTATCTTGACAGTGTCAAGATTATGCTATATTATTTTATCGCTGTCAAGATTACGCATATTGTGCTTCGGAAATTTGTTATGGATTTAAATATTTGGCGCTCTACTTTATGGCGTTGGGCACAACCTCAATATACCCGAAACATCTTAAAGCCTAACCGCACCAAACAGAAGAACTATGAATACCTATCATCATGGCGATCTAAAAAATGCACTGATCCAAGCTGGGATCGAAATTCTCTCGAATGAGGGAGTCAAAGGTTTGAGTTTGCGGAGAGTTGCCAAACGCGCCGGGGTCAGCCACACGGCACCGTATGCCCATTTTGCAGATAAACAGGCACTCGTGGCCGCGATTTCAACTGAGGGCTATATAAAGCTTTACGAACAATTTATGATGATAAATGCAGAATTTGGGAATGACACTCTCAAAAAATTGGTCGAGGTGGCCTGGAGTTATGTTCAGTTTGCTGTGAATGATCCAGCCCATTTCAAAATCACCTTTTCGGGCGTAATCGAAAAAGAAAAAGACTACCCCGCTTTTGTCGATATCTCACAGCAGAGTTTTGCCTTTATCGTTGAATTGGTCACCGAATGTCAGACTATTGGAATATTGCGTGCTGGAAGATCTAACCTGATTGCTGTTCACCTTTGGGGGAGCATCCACGGTTTGGCGACTTTGCTCATCGAAGACCAGTTATCCTCAGCAGTCCTCGAAAATTTCACTCTGCGAGAAATGCTGATTTCAACCCTAAATCTACTAACCGAGGTTGAAATTGAACAAAGTTGCTAATTTTCAGTGTGTATCTTCAAAACCCAGGCGTGCTTACCAGATTTATTTTCGGGTAAGTAAACGATCAAACCGTTTTTGTTTTGCCGCCAGTCGAGCTGAGCATCCAATCCTAGCAAGGAAATCTGTTTGATTTTCCTTTCTGGGAAATCACTAGCTTTTATTGAAGCTATTTGAACAATATTTCCTGGATCGGCTAAGATCAAAGCATAAAGGGCGTTCTCTTTACTCGTGAACCGAATATCTTGCGGCGTGAAAGCATTGCGAGATGTATCGGTAAATTGCCCTTCCGTGATTTGCGTTGGGCCTTCTCCGTAGGTTTTCCAAGGACGGGTGCCATAAATCGCTTCGCCATTGACCGCTAACCAGCCACCGATTTCTCGCAAAATAGCAGCTTCTTCAGCTGGGATCGTACCATCTGATTTGGGGCCAATATTGAGCAGCAAACAGCCATTTTTACTGACGATATCAATCAGATCGCCGACAATTTGAGTGGGTGTCTTGTAAACATGATTGCGCACATATCCCCACGAATTTTTTGAGATAGCAGTATCCGTTTGCCAAGGCAGATCTCGCAAGCTGCTGGATTGCCCGCGCTCAATATCCCAAACTGCAGTACCAAGTTCGTAAGCTTGATTTTTGTAATTGATGACAACTCCGTTATCCCACTCTTCACCGCGGTTGTAATAATAGGCCGCAAATTTTTGAATATAGGGTATGAAGACGGTCTGCTCGATCCACCAATCGAACCAGATCAATTGGGGTTGGTATTTGTCAACTAATTCCTGGGTACGAGCCAGCCAGTCATCCAAATAGGCAGCATCGGGACGGGGCTGCCAATCGAGGCTGCGCCATTCATCAGAGTAAATCGCTGGACCAGGAGAAGCATTACCATAGATACCAACGAATTCGGGGTCTTGCACATCCGAGGGAAATTCTCTGCCGCCATTGAAATACCACCAGTTTTCAGCTCGATGAGAGGAAAGCCCAAAGATCATCCCAGCTTCTCGAACTGCTTTAGCTAATTCGCCAATCACATCTCGCTTGGGACCCATTTTAGCCGCATTCCATTCCGAGAAAGAGCAGTCATACATTGCAAAACCATCATGATGCTCCGCTACGGGAACAATGTATCTCGCCCCAGCTTCTTTGAAAAGCGCCGCCCAAATCTGGGGATCAAAGTTCTCAGCTTCGAATTTGGGGATAAAATCTTTGTATCCAAATTTTGTATGTGGTCCAAATTTTTCAACATGAATTTCGTATTCGGGTGTACCTTGTAAATACATATTTCGGGGATACCACTCATTGCTCAAGGCAGGTACTGAGTAAACGCCCCAATGAATGAAGATACCAAACTTGGCGTCACGAAACCAATCGGGAATTGTGTATTCACGCAGAGATTTCCAGGTAGGAGTGTATTTGAACATTTCATTCTCCGGGAGATTAATGAGCGAAAGTTATCGAGCTATAAATTTTCAGGTTTCAATAGGATGATGGCAATTTTAATCAAAAATTGTTCAGCATCATGCTGTGGCACAATATAACAAACTCCTTATTTTCGGATCATTCTCCAGCCCAGTATGGATAGCCCAATAACGATCAAAGCTGCAATCAGCAAGGGAATCACCGACACCCCGCCAGGATAATCTGTTTCGGCTATAACAGCTGAGGTAACACTTTCTCGTAAAGCAGCTTGCGCCTGCGTAGCTGACGGAATCAGTGGTGTAGGTGTGGTTGTGGGCGTGGCACTGGGTGGCAACGGTGTGGGCGTCATTGTAGCGGGGGGTGTGATCCGCAGAAGCAACTGCTGACCGGGCCGGATAACGGCATTTGAAGTCAGACCATTCCAGTTCAGCAGTTCGTTTAGGCTGATTTCATATAAATTTGCGATCCAGGCCAGATATTCGCCACTTGAGACCGTATGATAGTAATTGCCATCACTGGCAGGGGTCAGTTTTTCAATCGCGGAGAGCGGACGAGGAGTTGGGCTGGGGGTCACTTTACCAGGATCAATCAGCAATTTCTGGCCAATTTGCAGCGGCCAATCGGTTTGCCAACCATTGAGGGCCAGGATTCTATCCACATTTGTATCATAGGCATCCGCGATCAGGAACAAGGTCTGATAGGGCTGCACTTCATGGATGATGCGGCCATCTGAATCCGGAGCGGCTAAATGCACCATCCCAACCGGAGTGGGCGTAGCGTAACCTTCAGTATCACTGGAGGGGATAAATAACTTCTGGCCCACAAACAGGCCGTGATCCCGTGAAAGGTTATTCCAAACCTCCAGATCACGGATGGTTATTTGATAGGCAATCGCGATCGACCAAAAAGACTGCCCGGCTTTGACGATATGAAAAATTCTACCATCCACATCGGGAGTGGCGATCTTAACAGGGATGATGATCTGTGAAACCGGGGGTACAGGATTTGTGCCATCGCCAGGATCCGTCCCTGGAGGGGAAACATATTCCCCACAAGCATGCTCCGAGGTATACGCTGCTTGTAAAATGTAATAGTAGCGACCATCTGCAGCCTGAGCCACACCTGCACCCACATGGCAATATGCTGGATTGACTGCCGGACGCATGTGATCGGGATCAGCCCAAACCTGCATGATCTCATCAATACTCATTCGCCCAACAGCAAAATTTTCGGTTGCCCAAACGGTAGAGCCACCACCATAGCCTGCCGCTGCAATTCGCCCGCGCACATCCCCGATATGCCAAGACATATTATTTGCCGCCATCGTTTCTGCAGTAATCTGAGCCACTGCATTCACAATTGGATCTTCAATCAACGCCGGCAAACCATAGGAAACGCGTAGTGTATTCATTGCCAGAATCATTTCGCTGCGAGATACCACCCCGGATTGTTTTTTTTCTGCTGCTCTAAACCCTGGCGCGGCAAACAACCAGATGACCAGTATGCAAGCTTGTATCAAGATTTGATAGCGTTTTCGTTGTATTTTTATCACGCGCCGATTCTAGCACGAAAATATGACAGCTACCTTAATGCTTTAAATCCAATCTCTAATTCTATCCATCTTGACATTCATCAGTCTTCATGCTATAAACCCGCCCAACAAGTTGTACAGCACATTTCAATTAAATAACCATTACAACTCATCCAGAGAGGCGGAGGACCGGCCCTGTGAAGCCTCAGCAACCACTTCAAGTGATTTTTTGAAGAAGGTGCTAATTCCGGCAGAAGAAAATTCTGGAAGATGAGCCTTGTGTATACCGCTTGCGCAGCCTCTTCTGACAGAATGAAGAGGTTTTTTTGTTACACGCAACCTCCCTCACCAACTACCCAACTCTCATAAGGGGAAGGGAGTTATAAGGAGCAATCATGACAAACAACCCAGCTTTATCGCGCAATTTCGGATTTGATACCCGACAGTTACATGCCGGGCAGGAACCGGATTCAGACACCGGATCGCGTGTTACACCGCTTTATCAGACCGCAGCTTACAACTTCGAAAGCACAAAACACGCCGCCCGGTTATTCGCACTCGAAGAAGGCGGACATATCTATACCCGTATCGGCAATCCTACAACCCAGGTTTTCGAGGAACGTCTCGCCAGCCTGGAAGGGGGGAGCGGTGGGCTGGCGGCCAGTTCCGGGCATGGAGCGCAGACAACGGCCATCCTGGCGATTTGCGAGCAAGGAGACCATATCGTAGCCCCTACAACGCTCTACGGGGGCACAATCAGTCAGTTTTTATTCACCTTTCCACGGTTGGGGATCGAGGTCACCCTAGTCGATCCTGCAGACCCGGAAAATTTCCGGCGGTCTATACGGGACAATACTAAAATTCTATACGGTGAAACCCTTGGAAATCCACGCGTGAACGTCTTCCCTTTCGAAGAAGTAGCCCAAATTTCCCAAGAATACGGCATTCCATTAATGATTGATAACACCTTCGCTACGCCATACCTGTGCCGCCCATTTGAGTGGGGCGCGCATATCGTCACTCACTCAACAACCAAATTTATCGGTGGGCATGGGACATCCATCGGCGGTGCAGTGGTGGAAAGCGGAAATTTCCAGTGGGAGGGTAACCCCCGTTTCCCCAATTTTAATAAACCAGATCCAAGTTACCATGGCGTGATCTTCGCCGAACTTGGTCCGCTGGCCTTTATAAGTAAAGCGCGTGCACAAATCTTGCGCGATATCGGCGCATGCCAATCGCCCTTCAATTCTTGGCTGATGCTGCAGGGTTTAGAAACTCTCAGTCTGCGGATGGACCGCCACGTTCAAAACGCACAACGCGTCGCCGAATTTTTGCGGGATCACGCTAAAGTAAGTTGGGTGATCTACCCCGGGTTGGATTCTCACCCCGATCGCGCCGCAGCCCAGAAGTACTTGCCCAAAGGCCCTGGAGCAATCCTCGGTTTTGGGGTGGTCGGCGGCAAAGAAGCGGGTGGAAAATTCATCGATAATCTAAAATTGCTCAGTCACCTGGCCAATGTTGGGGATGCCAAGAGCCTGGCAATCCATCCCGCCAGCACTACCCACTCTCAGCTTGACGAAGTGGCCCAACGGAAAGCTGGCGTCACACCAGATTTCGTGCGCTTGAGCATCGGTCTGGAGGATATCGAGGACATCCTATGGGATTTGGATCAAGCGCTTCAGTAAGGATGATGGCGAAAGGTGGAAGGATAAAACGCTGATAACCAGCCTTCATCCTTTTACCTTCAGCCTTGGAAAAATACTATGAACACATCTGTCGGACTGGTTCAGAATCAATATTACACCTTCGCCAAAGATACGCCCATGCGGCTCGACAATGGCGAAACACTGGGACCAATCACGTTGGCTTATGAAACCTACGGACAACTCAATCCGGAAGCTAACAACGCTATTTTGATCTGCCACGCCCTTTCGGGTGACTTACACGTAGCAGGACAGCACAATCTGGAAGACCCCGCCCCAGGCTGGTGGGATGAGTGTGTCGGTCCTGGCAAAGCGTTCGATACAGATCAGTACTTCGTGATTTGCTCCAATGTGGTCGGCGGCTGCCAGGGATCAACTGGGCCGAGTTCGATCAATCCAGAAACGGGTAAACCTTATGGTTTAAGTTTCCCCGTGATCACAATTGGTGATATGGTACGGGCTCAGCGACATCTGATCGATCACCTCGGGATCGAGAAACTGGTGACTGTGGCCGGTGGTAGCATGGGCGGCATGCAAGTTTTGGAATGGGCATCGCGCTACCCGCAACGGGTTCGTTCAGCCATCCCGATTGCCACAACCGCGCGCCATTCCCCGATGCTGATCGCTTTCGGCGAAGTCGGACGCCAAGCGATCTATGCCGATCCCAATTGGAATAATGGAGATTATTACCAGGGCACTCACCCGGATGCTGGATTAGCGGTCGCTCGGATGGTTGGTCATATCACTTATCTGAGTGAAGATTCGATGCACGAAAAGTTTGGACGCCGCTTGCAAACTAGAGAACATTTTGGTTACGATTTCGAGACTGATTTTGCAATTGAAAGTTATCTGCGATATAACGGACAGCGTTTTACCGAACGTTTCGACGCTAACAGTTTCTTGTACGTGACAAAAGCACTCGACTATTTCGATTTAGCCAACGGTTACGAAAAACTTTCCCAGGCTTTCACTAGCAGCACCGATCTGACCTACCTAGTTCTCTCGTTCACCTCGGATTGGCTCTATCCTGCGTATCACGCCAAAGAATTAGTCAGCGCTCTAACTGCCGCCGATTGTGATGTTACTTATTTGAATATTGAATTTACCTGGGGGCACGATGCCTTCTTGCTGGAGGTCGAAACGATGACCAAGCTGCTCTCGCAATTCCTCCGCCGTGTCACAAAGCAAAACAAAATCTAATTGTGTCTCCTGGTGAACTTCATGGTAAAGGAAAAAACATGACAATTCTCCGCCCAGATTTACAGGCTCTCGCTGATCTGATTCTGCCTAACGAAAAAGTGCTGGATTTAGGTTGTGGGGATGGAGCCCTTCTCAGTTTTTTACAAACTGAGAAGAGTGTAAAGGCTCGCGGAGTCGAACTTCATGAAATAGGTGTTCTGGCTTGTATTGAGCGCGGTTTAAGTGTGCGACAAGGCAACCTACATGAGGGGCTGGATGATTATCCTGACCAGGCTTTTGACGCAGTGATTTTGAGCCACACACTGCCTTATATCAACAATCCGGCAGGGACAATCTGCGAAATGCTTCGGGTAGGGAAACGAGCAATCATTGCATTTCCGAATTTTGGATATTGGCGCTATCGTTTAGAATTGCTGATCTTAGGGCGTATGCCCAATCCCCCTGAATTGCCTAACCCCTGGGAGGCGGGTCCCCGACCACGGCCGATGACGCTTTACGATTTCGAGTTTCTCTGCACCCGGGAAGGTATCCCAATCCAGCAAATTATCTACCTGTATCACGGTCGCAAAATCGAGCCCCGTTGGGGCCAAAATTTACGGGCCTCAGCGGTGATTTTCGAACTGCATTAATAAACGGTTGCAGTCAGCCACCTTTTTTTTATCGAATGATATCAGGATCGATAAAGACATCCTTTTTGTCAACCGCTTTTGTGGAAAAACTCCAGCTCACCGCTCCTATAGGGCTGCCTTGGAACCCATGAAATGTATCCGGCGGAAAAGATACTTGATCTCCAGGGCCAAATGATCAAGCCCGTTTGATTTAGAAGATTTAGGGATTCGTTAAAAATTCTTTTATGCTCTTGTTGTGTGACCATAAATTCCTTTATTCATCATCTTCTGAGGGAGCCTCGCTAACGATATACAGCGGGCGTCCTTTGGCTTCATCATAAAGCCGGCCAATATATTCGCCTAAAATCCCCAGAGAGATGAGCTGTACACCGCCTAAGAACAACACCGCGATTAAGGTTGAGGCTTGGCCAAAAAACGCCTGTGATCCGGCCAGCCGCAGAATGATTACAACCGGTATCGCCAAAATACTTAGCCCTGCCGAGATGAAACCGATATACATTGCGAGTTGCAGCGGGAAGTATGAAAAGCTGGTGATGGCATCTGTAGCAAATTTCAGCATTTTCTTAAGCGGATACTTCGTCTCGCCCGAATACCGGGCAGCTCGTTTATATTCCACACCGGTTTGCTTAAAACCCACCCATACAGACATTCCTCTCAAGAATCGATGACGCTCTCGCATTTGCCCCATCACATCTACCACCTTGCGATCCAATAAACGAAAATCCCCAGTATCAAGTGGGATATCCACATCCGTAATACGGTAGATCAAACGGTAAAACAGGGAGGCAGTAAATTCTTTGAACCACGTTTCTCCTTCGCGTTCTGTCCGTATTGCGAAGACGACTTGATACCCTTCCTGCCATTTTTCGAGCATGTCCAAGATAACCTCAGGGGGGTCCTGCAAATCAGAATTGATAATGACCACTGCATCTCCGCGAGCGTAGTCTAACCCAGCTGTGACGGCTATTTGATGTCCAAAGTTACGCGCAAATATCACAGGAACCACCCGATGATCTTGATCACGGTACTCTCTGATAAGATCAGTTGAACCATCCGTAGAACCGTCATCTACCATGACGATTTCCCAAGGTTCGCCAGTGGTATCTAAAACATCACGAATGCGATGATAAAGTTCTGGAATATTTGCGTCTTCGTTATAGATAGGGGCAATTATTGAAATTTTCGGTTTATTGGTCATTTTATTTCCACCAAGGTTTTTTATAAGAACGGTTTTAAAAACGGAATATGACTTAGATATTTTCAACATCGGATGATTCGAGTGGCGGTATGTTGAAATAATCCGTGGGGTCAGCAGATTCGGAGAAAGGGGGCATCCCCAGAATTCTACGCCGGAGATAGCGAGCTATTACAAGAAAAGAAACAAATACCGGAACGGCAATAAAAGCAGCGAGGGCACCATAAAAAATCAGGGCGCCGAGGATAATAACAAAGACCACACCCGAATGTAGATGAACATGGCGTCCAACGATTACGGGTCTGATCCAGACATTTTTTATGGCTGTCAGGATTAAATATAATATTAATACCAACACTGCAAACCAAAAATTGGAGATGGGCAGGAAATGTGATCCCAGCAACAGAGCTACCCCAACCGAAAGAATCCCCGATACGATTGCCCCAATCTCATGGACAAAGCTGGTTAACCCAGTTAGAAAACCCAGCAAAACTGCACCGGGCAATCCTATAACCAGCCAGACAATCGAATCGACTAAGCCTACGACCAGCATAAATGCTAACTGGCTGCGTAAATAATCTGACCACACCAACCGCAGTTGATTTATCAAAATTCGAGCATCTGGTCGAAAGTCCGGGGGAGCGATGCGAATGATCCAATCCATAATCCGGTGACCATCTAACATCATATAAAAAATAGTAACCAAACTAACCATCACCCAAAGCACATTGGTAGATATGGTCTCAACAACCTTGAGAGAATTTTCAAAAACCGGATTCAGAGAATCGATCGAAATATCTGACATTGCCGGCATAAACTGGTTCGGGTGAATCACTAAGGTACCCAAAATTATCGGCTGATCTATAAAAGTTTGGTAGTTCACCATCATGCTCTCGTAGTCGAGTTCAAATTCCTGAATTTGATTAACGATCACAGGTGTCAGAACAGCCGGAATAGAGAGAATGATAATTAAAGCTACAAAGTAAACGACAATCACGGCGCTCAATCGATTGAGCCGGGTTCGGGTCCTCAACAAATCAACGACAGGGTAGAGGACGTATGCAATTATTGCAGATATTGCCAGAGGGCTTAGCAGACCCCGAAAAAACCAAAGAAACGCCACCCCACTAATAACAGCCAAAATGAGGGCAGCAATTCGAACTTCTTTGCTCCAAACACCTTTCGAGTCCATGGTTTTGATTGATCTTATTCTACATCGTCTTTTGTATCAGATTGGCGGCGTTTCCACAATGTGGGAGCGACCGGCATCGGCGGGGTTTCCGTTTCACTAACCAGTGGAACTTGTTCTGCCGGGAATGGCTCCAATCCGAAGATCCTTGCCCGGAGATATCGGGCAAGCACAATAGCCGATGCGAGTACTGGCACAATAATCAAAGCCCCCAAAATACCACTGAAAATAACCGCCGCGATAATTGCTACAAAAACTAACCCTTCGTTGAGATTAACACTTCGTCCCATAATACGGGGGCGCAACCACACATTTTTAAAATTGATCAGAATGAGATATATCCCGGTAACCAATAATGCAAATATACCATTTGATACGGGCAAGAACATTGAACCCTCAAAAAGGGCAACCAAAACAGAAATTCCTGCTGCAATCAACGGGCCAATTTCAGGAACAAGGCTGAACAGTCCCGTAAGCGTTCCTAATATTAATGCGCCTGGCAATCCAATCGCCACCCACGCAATAGAGAAGATTACTCCAACGATAAACATTAAAACCAACTGGCCGCGTAAATACGCATTCCAAATTCCCCTGATTTCCAAATAAATTCGCCGGAAATCTTTTCGGTAAGGTTTAGGGGCAATACGGATCAACGATTCACGAACCCTCCTCCAATCCAGCAACAAATAGTAAGATGTAACTAGAATCACCAAAAACCAGGCTGCATTTCGAGATGTTTCTTCGACCAAATGGACTACATTTTCTGGCAAGCGATCAAAAAAGATGGCTACCTGTTCGCCTGGCTGGGGCAATATCGCAGCCAAATCGATCACAAAACTACCCACAGCTATGGGCTCATAAGAGTACGATTGAAAACTGTAAACAATCTCCAGCATATCTTTAGAAATTGTTTCTATATCCTGCAAAAATACTGGAACAAGTACGGCTGGAAGGGCAATTAGCAACCCCAGTGTAATAAAATACACCAAAGCGACCGCAAACTTATGCTGTATTTTTAGGCGTCTCTCAAACAAATGCGTGAGGGGATTTAGAATATAGGCGATCAAACCAGCAACCATCAAAGGGCCGAACATTTCGCGCGTAAGCCATGCCAGCACTGCTAATAGAATTAGCACGATGGTTAAAACATAATACCGAGTAGCGTAACTCCAATGTGGGGTCATAAAACCTTGTTTTATTTACTTCAAAATTGCTTTGACGGCTCCCAGGGTAGGCTCAATAATGGGGGCTTCTCCCGCAGCCTGCATGGCCGATCGAACATCCTTGAGACCGCTGCCTGTGTTTAATACCACCACCGGATCATCTGGTTCAATCAGGCCATCACGAACCGCTTTTACCAGACCAGCATAGGAGGTAGACCCAGCCGGTTCTGCAAAGATGCCTACTTTCCCCAACTCAGCAATTGAAGAAATAATTTCGTCATCGGGAACAGTAATATATGCTCCCCCAGTTTGGGTAGCTGCCCGTAGTGCTCGCAAGCCATCCCGCGGCAAATCAACAGAGATGCTATCTGCTAATGTTGTTGCAGAAACCGGTTTGATCTCTTCCGTTCCAGTGTTGAAGGCATTCGCAATCGCGGCCGAACCTTCGGACTGGATTCCAAATATTTTTGGCATTTTGTCAATTAATCCAAGAGTGAATAAATCTTTGAAACCTTTGTGGATGCCTGAGACAATATTGCCATCTCCCACGGAGACAAACACGGACAGGGGTTTGCTATTTTCGGGCAACCGTATTTGTTCCCAGATTTCAAAGGCTGCGGTTTTTTTACCTTCAGCAGTAAATGGATTGTAACCCGTATTGCGGCAATACCAGCCAAATTCATTGGCAGCCTCAATTGAAAGGTCAAAAGCAGCATCATAATTACCATCAACCAATAAAACTTGAGCGCCGTAGATTAGCAATTGTGCGATTTTGGCCGGTGGAGCGGTTTTAGGTGCAAAGATCACGGCTTTGTGGCCCACCGCCGCCGCCATCCCTGCCAGGGCAGCGCCCGCATTACCTGTAGAGGCTGTAACCACAACTTCGGCCCCAATTTCTCGGGCACGCGCCATCAAAACGGCAGAGGCCCGGTCTTTAAAGGATGCAGTTGGATTGCGGGATTCATCTTTGATCCATAGGGATTTGAGGCCCAATTCGCCAGCTAACAGGGATGGCGAGAACATGGGTGTCCAACCAGCCGCCCGCAGCGGAGTGCCTACCCCACCGGGATCAGCAACCGGCAACAGGGGTTGATAGCGCCAAAGTGAGGGTTCTCCCTTCAAAATTAGTCCACCCGCCCCAAGTTTCTTGAGAGCCTTATAATCGAGAACGACATCCAAATTGCCGCCATCCTGGGGGCAGGTATAGGTTACTTCTTCGGGGCCGTATTCAGCCTCGCAAATTGAACATTGATATCCAATAAAATTACGCATCAAGCTGGTGCTCCTTCTTCTTGTACACCTGCCATTAACAGGCCGAGTTTTTCTGGTGTGGCTTTGTGCCGAGGTACAATTCCCATTATTTTTCCTTCGAAAAGTACGGCTATCCGATCAGAGAGTGCTATCACTTCATCTAAATCTTCTGAGATCATCATTATCGCAGTGCCGTTGCTACGTTGTTTAATTAATTGCTCGTGCACGTATTCTGTGGCTCCAATATCCAGCCCACGAGTGGGTTGTGCCGCAATGAGCACACGCGGCTGACGAGATAGTTCGCGAGCCAAAACTACTTTCTGGATATTCCCACCCGAAAGACTACCGGCCTTGGTATCTCGGGAAGGGGTCTTGACACGATAATTTTTAATCAAGTCGTCACTATGTTTCGCAATAGTTTTTAAATTGAGAAAACCAGAACGGGAATATGGTGGTTTGGCAATCTCGCGCAGTACCATATTTTCAGCAACCGTAAAATCTTTGATCATGCCATCCCGCATACGCTCTTCAGGGATATAGGATAACATTCGGTTTGTAAGAGTACCCGGCTCAAAACCGGTGACATCATCCCCTTCTAGAATGACCCTGCCCTGGGTCGCTTCTCGCAATCCTGTAATTACTTCGGCAAGTTTCGCGCTGACCATTGCCGGATACTCCTGCGATTCCCAAAATTTCTCCGGAAAACACATTCAGATCCACACTTCGCACAGCAGGTGTCCCTCTATCGCTATCACAACTGATATTTTCTAAGGTCAAACGAGCCTGGCCGCGTTCAGTGGCATCCAATTCGCGTGTCAGACTAACTTCGCGTCCTACCATCCAATTAGCCAGATCAGCTTTGGAGGTATCTACGATTGCTCGGGTACCCATTTTTCGCCCATCTCGCAATACTGTAACCCGTTGACAAATTTCGATGACTTCGTGCAATTTATGGGAGATAAAAATCAGGGCATGTCCATCGGCCACCATCTGACGCATGATGATAAAGAATTCATCAACTTCCTGAGGGGTGAGTACCGCGGTGGGTTCATCGAGGATGAGCAGAGCGGCACCTCGGTAGAGGGCTTTGATGATCTCGACGCGCTGCTGCTGACCCACCGATAACTGCCAGATATAGGCTTTGGGGTCAATCTGCAAACCGTAAATTTCCGCCAATTCGAGGATTCGAGTGGATACTCGATCTAAATCTGTAAGCGGTCCACGCGAGGAAGGTAATCCAAGGGCTACATTTTCGGCGACTGTTAATGTTTCCACTAACATAAAATGCTGGTGGATCATCCCGATCCCCAGATTGATTGCATCAGTAGGAGATGAAATCACAACCGGCTGTCCATTTAGCAAGATTTCGCCTTCATCGGGGTGATACATCCCGTAGAGAACTTTCATTAAAGTGCTTTTACCAGCACCATTTTCACCAAGCAGGGCATGAACTTCACCAGTCATCACATCAAAGTCAACTTTATCATTGGCAACCACTCCTGGGAAACGCTTGGTAACTCCACGCATTTCCAAAGAATCGATGCGCACTCGACCAGATGGGAGGATATTTGAATTAGTCATTGTTCCGTCCTTTTCTGCAATTGAGCAAAATTGGAGAAATTAAAATTCAGATATAAAATGAAATATTATTGCGTGAGGAACAGGCGCAAATTTACGCCTGTTCCTTTTGTGTTTACCTTACTCAAACTCAATTGTGATGGTGCCATCAATAATATCTTTTACGGTATCATCCGCAAGGGACATGACATCATCGGGGATTGGATAATCAGCGTTATATTCAATTTCGAGACCGCCGTTCTCCAATGTTAGGGCGAAGGCTTGCCCACCATAGGTTCCATCAGCGATCATTGTGACCATTTCTTTAAGCAGAACTTCCCAGTGGTAGACTTGATTTGCTACAACGATATCTGGTGCCAGGGATGTCTGGGATGCCTGGGTGCCAAACCACAAAGCACCGTTCTCTTCAGCAACCCCAATCGCGCCGACCACCATTTGGGCCGTTCCAGCAAGCACATCGGCACCTGCACCAATATGTGTATTTGCTGCTTCCGCCGCCAGGGCGACATCGGAGAAAGAGCCGATATAGTTGATATTAACTGTCACATCGGGGTTCGCCGCTTTTGCACCCATCGCGAAACCATCGATATAGAGTTTTGCATCACCAGTTTCGATGGGGCCGACAATCCCAATAACGTTGCTATCGGTCAAATTGGCAGCGATCACACCATTTACATAACCACCTTGTTCTGAACGGGCTTCGTATGCAAAGATATTAGGAATGTCAAAGGTGTCGACGGTGGTTCCCCAGGCAAAGGAGGTCTCGGGGAAATCTGGTGCGATCTCTTGCAGAGAAGAGCCATATTGTGAACCATGCGCAATCACCAGATCAAAATCCTGGGAGGCGTAGTCACGGATAGCGGCAGCGGCATCATCCACTACGAACATGCTTTCGGAATAGACAAATTCCATTTTTTCTTCACCGCCAAGCCACTCTTGAATGGAAAGCAATGCATCGTACATGCTCTGGCTAAAAGCCAGATCATTAAGAGCGCTGGGCATTACCACAGCAACCCGGAAGGTATCATCAAACATCGGGGCTTCCATCACGGTCTCTTCTTCATGCTCTTCCATAGGAGGAGGTGCATCTCCAATCATGATGGAACCACTGACAATACCAGCCACGGTTTCTTCTGCAAGGGCTTTTACATCTTCGGGGAGGTCGTAGTCCGCGTTGTATTCCATCTCCAATCCACCATTTTCAAGAGTAATGGCATAAGATTTTCCGCCATAGGTTCCGCTGTAGATTAGATCAATCATTTCATTGAGCACTACTTCCCAACGATAAATTTGGTTGGCGACTACAATTTCAGGAGCGAGGGAGGTTTGTGAGGCTTGGGTGCCAAACCAAAGAGCACCGTTTTCTTCAGCCACCCCGATCGCGCCCACTACCATTTGAGCCGTGCCCGCCAGAACATCTGCACCGGCGCCTATATGGGTGTTCGCGGCTTCCGCGGCTAGAGCAACATCCGAGAAGGAGCCAATATAATTAATATTTACGGTGACATTCGGGTTGGCTGCTTTGGCACCAAGAGCAAAGCCGTCAATATAAAGCTTGGCATCGCCAGTCTCTATAGGGCCAACAATCCCGATGACATCACTCTTGGTCAGGTTGGCAGCAATCACCCCGTTAACGTAGCCGCCCTGATCGGAGGCTGCTTCATATGCAAAGATATTGTCGATACCGAAGGTTTCCGCCGTGGTTCCCCAGGCAAAGCTGGTTTCGGGGAAGTCAGGAGCAATTTCTTGCAATGAAGACCCATACTGAGAACCATGACCAATTACGAGATCATAACCCTGTGAAGCGTAATCCCGAAGGGCTGCTGCGGCATCATCAACCACAAACATACCTTCAGAATAAACTATTTCCATTTTGTCGGCACCGCCCATATCTTCTTGGATTGAGATCAGAGCTTCATACATACTTTGGCTGAACGCCAAATCGTTGATGGCACTAGGCATGACCACTGCAACGCGGAAGGGTTCATCATCCATAGGCTCTGCAACAGAGGGCTCCTCAACGGATGGCTCTTCGACATCAGGTTCATCCACTGCGGGCGCTTCTGTGGCAGGGTTAGCGCTCGAGCAAGCGACAAGGGTCAATATCATTAGCAAGGTTAGAACGAACCAAATACTTTTTTTCATCTTTTTCTCCTATCAAGCAAATAAGTAAAAATTTTTACGGCAGTTTTCCTTGAGAAACAAACCGCACTATAATCATTAATCGCAGATTTCTATGTAGCTTCACCTCCTTGTTGGGTGAATACCAGATAGAGGTTTAAAAAAACCGAGAAAAATACCGGTACTCGTTTTAAAGTTACAATCGATCTTACTCATCTTTCATAACAAACAATTTAAAAACACTAGTCTTCTCTTTCAAAGGGTTTTGTCAATGCTGAGGGGGCACGTACTCTCGATACAGAAACCACTAATACCAAAATTGTAAGAATATAAGGCAGCATAACAGCAAATTCTGAGGGGATCGGCACGTTTTTCACTTGCATCCACAACTGCAAAGAACTTACCATACTAAAGAGCAGTGCACCACCTAAAACGCCCCAGGGTCGCCAACCGCCAAAATAAACCAAAGCGACTGCAATGAATCCCAGGCCGCTCGTCATATTTTGTTGGAAAACGTTGAGCAATGCAATTGAAAGGGAAGCCCCCGCAATTCCCGAAAGGGTGCCGCCCAAGATAATCGTAAAATACCTTACGCGGGCCACGCTGACACCTAAAGAATTGCCAGCTTCTGGATTTTCGCCCACCGCCCGAATTTTTAAACCAAGGTTTGTTTTGTTCAGCACAAACCAGCTAATTGGCACCAAAAAAAAGGCTGCATAAACCATAATATTGTGGTTGAAAAAAATCTCTCCCAGAATGGGGATATCACTCAGAAAAGGAATATGAATTTTCGAAAATCCTTTAACTGTTACTACTGTTCCCATCAACATTTGGAATAATAGATCGCTCATCCCTAAACCAAACAGGTAAAATCCAATTCCGCTGATACCCTGCTGTGCTTGCAAATTCACGGTCACAAATGCCATTGCCAAGCCCATCAAAGCACCAACGATAATTGCGGCTAATACCCCTAGCCAAAGGTTTTCTGTAAGATAGACAACATAAAACGCAGCAAACGCGCCTATTAGCATCTGTCCCTCAACACCGAGGTTTAGTACCCCACTCCGTTGACCAAAAGTCTCACCGAGCGAAGCAAACAGGTATGGTGTAGCTAAACGGATGCCAGAAGCAAGAATTCCAACTAAAACCGTTACTGTGAAAAAATCTGACATCATGCAACCCCCTTAGTTGAAATTTTTGACCCGTCTGTTTCAGGTGGTGGGAGATTTTCATCCCCTACGCTGGCTAATCGTTGACGCTGTCGCTTACGACGCCAGTATTCACTACTGACGACGAATACAACGACCAATCCATTGAGGGCGGTGATTAAAGCAGCAGGCACTTGAACTACGCGCTGCATCTTGTTTGCCCCAACCAAAAGAGCACCAAAAAAAACGGATGCCGGGATCGTTCCTATAGGATGCAGTTGGCCAAATAATGCCGCTACGATGCCATTAAAGCCAGCACTTCCCGTGAAACCGGACGCTGAACCATCGGTAATCATTCGGTAATTGACGCCGTAAACTTGTACCGCACCCGCCAATCCAGCAAATGCTCCGCTCAGCAAAAGGGCCATAACAATGTGACGCTTTACATTGATCCCTGCATATCGGGCAGCATGGGGATTTTGACCGACCGCTCGAATGCGGTAACCTAGAGTTGTGCGCCACAGCAATATATACACAACAAAGGCTAAAATCACCGCAATCAAAAATCCTAAATGAAGGCGTGTCGGCGCCCACCTCAACAGTCGGAAAGCTTCCAGCAATCTGGCAGTTTGTGGAATTTTTGAAGCTAACTCCGCTTGGGATGGATCAATCATTGGACCTCGGAGCAAGAAATTCATCAACTGCACAGCAATGGCATTCATCATCACAGTACTTAGAATTTCATTGACCCCAAAATGTGCTTTCAGATAACCTGGGATGCCTCCCCAGATGGCGCCGCCTAAAAACCCCATCAACATTGCAACCAAAATCACTAACCAACCTGGCCAACTCGTGAAGGTTAATCCTACCAAAGTAGCCATAATTGCGCCAACGATCATCTGACCTTCGCCGCCAATATTTATCACATCACCGCGAAACGAAATACAAATTCCAATTCCAACTAATAATAACGGGGTCGCTTTAACCAGGGTTTCGGCGATTGAGTTTGGGCTTCCAAAAGCGCCATCCCACATGGCTTTGTAAGCCTCAATCGGGTTTACATTCAATAAAAACAACATCACTGCACCAACTGCAAGGGCTGCAATGGTAGCAAAAACTGGCAGCAAAGCATCGACCATACGAGAAAGCCATTCACGTTGAAAATACTTTTGCATGTCACCTTACCTTTCCGCAATGGATTCAGATAATGCGTTTAGCTTTGAAAGACCATTGAATAATATTACGAGCTTAATTATTGAAATTGAATAACAGCATATAAACCAAAATGATCGGAAGGGTACATTTCAGAATTATTTTCCGAAGGTTTATTGAGTACCACGCGGCATTCTTCAGTTTGCAGCCTGGGATCTACAAATATATAGTCAAGCGTGCCTTTCCACTCAGGATCGGGTTTGGGGCGCATACCCATAAGCCAGGTCGCAACGTTTCGCAATTTCACCTTAGGAGCGTGCGGAAGCGGGGTTGGGCAAGTATATTCTGGTTCCTGCTTATGCAGAATTCGGTACGCTGAATCAAAATACCGGCGCATCCGTTCAATTGCAGGGGATTCGGGCAACCCATTTAAATCGCCACAAATGATTACAGGGAGATCAACGGGCTGCGTATCGAGGAAATCTAGCAAAAGTTCGATCTGCTCTTGCCGCTTTTCTGAAATTCCTGGCTCCCAAAAAAAATGACCATTGACCAGCAATAATTCGCAATTTTCAACTCTGAAACGCACAATTTGCGCAACCCGAGTTTGGGTGAGGAGGTCGAGGCTTTCGTGATGTTTGACCGGCAGACGGCTGAGGATGGCGATGCCTTCTTTTTTAGCATAAACGCCCGTTCTGGGACATATGTACACCTCATAAGGCGGAGTTTTCTCTTTATCCTCCCGGCATCGGTTTAGTTCTTCGGCAACCCAATGAGCATTGCTACTTTCCCCTTCCAAGCTGACTTCCTGCATAGCGATCAAATCTGGTTCAAGATCTGCAATCTGTTTAACCAACAAGGGACCTCGCTCATTCCACAGAGAGAGATCATTGAGAATATTGATTGTTACAAGTGAGAAATTTGGCACTTTTTCCTTTTTTGCTTTGTCCGAGTAGCTACTCGTGCACATTGGGGAAATTCATCCAGCCCCGGCTAAAACGCTTTCATCATAAGAATGAGAATTATATCACTATAAGATTACCAATTTCTCTGGTGTAATTGGCAGTGATTTAACTCTCACTCCAATAGCCTGGTAAACTGCATTGGCAATAGCTGGAGCCGTGGGCACCACTGGGATCTCTCCCACCCCCTTAGCACCAAACGGACCGCTCGCTTCGGGGATTTCTAATAAAATCATATTGAGATTCTTAGGCATATCCAATGTAGTCGGTAGCAAATACTCAGTAAAACCATCAACCCATTTACCATCATTTTTTAAAGCCATATTTTCATAGAGTGCGTATCCAAGTCCTGTAGCAACGCCACCCTCAATCTGGCCTTCGACGCCAGCCTTACTGATAACTCTGCCAACATCATGAACAGCAGTCAGATGAGTAACTTGGACTGTACCTAACTCTAGGTCAACTTCAACCCGCGCGATTTGTGCGCCAAAAACAAAGATGACGTGCGGCATTCCAATCGGCAGATGCTGTGGGGTGATTTCTGCAGGATAAGGGAAACTGAAGGTCGCCTCACTTCGAAATTGGATGCCATCATCGACAGCCCGGCTGATAATTTCGGCGGCTTTGAATTTTTCACCATTTGGGGTGAGTACAATTCCAGAATGATAAGAAAATTGATCCCGAGGCTGGTTGAGGCGCCTGGCGGCCTCATCCAATAACTGCTGAACGAGCTGGTCTGCGGCATCAATAACGGCATTCCCGGTCATATACGTCATTCGAGAAGCACAGGTGACGTTACCATTAGGGGAGTGCAAAGTGTCTAAGGGGATAGTTTTCACCTGGTCAAAAGGGACACCCAACGCTTCAGCAGTGATTTGCTCTGCAACCAGGGAAAGACCTTGACCCATATCCGGAGCACCCAGATAGAGGGCTACACTCCCATCTGGCAGCCATTCTAAACGGTGAGTTGAATCATCGGGCACTTTTGCGCCTAATCCCATCGACTGGGCTGCTAAAGCCATCCCAACACCGGCAACTTTCCCTGGCTGCGCCTCAATATGCCGCCACTCGCTCATGGTTTGTTCCGCGAACTCGAAGGCATTGAGGCAGGCTGTTTGCAGTCTCGTTGACAACTACTTTGGTGAAAAACAAGTCGCCTGGCCGCAGAATATTCTTCTCTCTCAAGGAAACAGGATCAATTTCTAAATCAGCTGCCAGCATATCTAACAAGCTTTCCAAAGCAAAATGAGATTGTGGGCTACCAAAACCGCGCATCGCTCCAGATAAGGGGCTATTGGTATAGGCTAAAAGCGTTTCCAAATGCACATTTGGAATTTTGTAAGAACCGGTTAACGTTTCAGTCAAGATAACACCTACCGCCGGGCCATAAGATGCATAAGCCCCCGTATCCATATGAGCAAGTACCTTTAAGGCCAAAATTGTGCCATCTTTTTTTGCGCCGATTTTCATTTGAACCTGAGCAGGATGCCGCTTGGGATGCGCCAGGAAAGATTCCTGCCGGGTGTTGACCAATTTGAAATTGCCCTGTATGGCCCAGGCACCTAAGGCAGCCAAAATTGCCAGGCTAGCATCTTCTTTACCGCCGAAAGCACCGCCGATGACAGCACTCTTGACCTGTACTTTGTCAACGGGCAAAGCCAAAGCATCGGCAATCATATGCTGGTCGTGAAACGGCTGCTGTGAACTGACCCAAACTGTGATCGAGCCGTCTGCATTCCAACTCGCCAGAGAGTTTTCTGGCTCCATATAACCGGGATGAATGCGAGGAACGGTAAAAGTATCTTTGATGACAATATCAGCTTCACCAAAGGCAGTTTCGACATCTCCCTCGTGAAAATCAAATTGAGCCACAAGGTTTCCCTCGGGGTGCAGCCGAGGGGCATCAGGTTTGAGCGCATCAATAGGATCGAAAACAGGTTTCAACGATTCGAATTCAACATTCACCAAATCAGCAGCGTCCAATGCAATTTTTTTGCTCTTGGCGATTACAAGGGCAATTGGCTCTCCGAGATGACGCACATAATCTATAGCCAAAGCGGGTTGATCTTGTAACAATGCGCCAAATGTTTTTGCACCGGGAATATCATCTGAAGACAACACACGCAGCACACCTGGAACTGCTTTCGCAGATTCGGTGTCAATATTTTGAATTCGGGCATAGTGATGGGGAGAGCGCACGACAGCGCCGTGAGCAACTTGATCTAAGGGGACATCAGCAACATATTCAGCCGCGCCGGTGACTTTATCCCAGGCGTCTTTGCGGCGCTCAGATTTACCGATCGTCAGCGTTTTCTCAGCCATTGCGTATCTCCTCGGCAGCTAATCGAACAGCATCGACCATTTTGGTATATCCGGTGCAGCGGCATAAATTTCCTGAAAGGCTCTCTCGGATTTCAGATTCTGAAGGCTGCGGATTCCGGTCGAGCAAAGCTTTCGCTGACATAATGGCACCCGGTGTACAGAAACCGCATTGCACAGCCCCAGCCTCGACAAAAGCTTTCTGCAAGGGATGAAGCTCACCAGGATCGCCAATCCCTTCAATCGTGGTTATCACAGACCCTTCCACCTGTCCGACGAAGACCAGACAAGCATTGACCAACTTTCCATCCATAAACACCGTGCAGGCCCCGCACTCTCCCTCCCCTCCGCAGGCATCCTTCGCGCCGGTCAAACCGAGATCATCACGGAGCACATCGAGCAACGTGCGATTCGGAGGGCTGGAGAGCGTGATTTTGTGTCCATTCAACTGGAGTTCGATCTGTATTATTTTCATTTCAGTTTCCTGCTCGCTTGATCGACAGCTTGTGTTAAAACTCGGCGAGCGATGACAACGGCAGAATGACTGCGGTATTCAGAAGTAGCACGGACATCACCAATAGGAGAAATATCGTCAAGACAGGCTTGAGCAGCTTGTGCCAGAACATCTGAAGTGGGAGGCTGGTCCAAGAGTTCTGCTTCTGCTTTAAGGCTGCGAACCACCCTGGGGGCCACCGACCCGAGACAAAGCCGCGCGGTGGATATCCTCCCTGCGGGGTCCAACACAATCGCCGCTGCAGCACTCACCAACGAGATCGCCATCCCATTGCGTTTGCCTAATTTCATAAAGGATACACCCCAAGCCCCCGCAAACGGCTGGAAGGAAACCTGGGTAATCAATTCACCGGGATTGAGCTTAATTTTTCCCGGGCCAAGCAAAAATTCATCCAGGGGGATAATGTTTTTCCCGGCATTGCTCAGCAAGTGCACATCTGCATCGAATATCATCATCGGAGGGATCGTATCCGCAGCCGGGGAAGCATTGGCAATATTCCCACCGAGGGTGCCGCGGTTCCGAGTTTGCTCACAACCCACTGTGAGGGCCGCAGCCACTAAAGCTGGATTGTATTCGGCTAACAGTCCAGATTCAACAATCTCTTGATGCGTGGTCAGCGCGCCGATATGAACGCGGTTGCCATGCTCTCGAATAAATTTTAACGCTTCAATTTGAGTAACATCCACCAGCGTCGAGGCTGTGAACTGACCATGCCGCATCCTAGGGATGATGTCGGTGCCGCCTGCCAGTACGCTGCCCCTGGTTTCTGCTAACGCTCCGGTTAATTCCGATAAGGATTTGGGCCTCAGGAACTCAAATTTTTGCATAGGGCCATTCTCCAATTACTCTGCATTTTAAGAATTTCAATTGGTCACGGATTTCTAAGATGGAGCCTCGAATATTATCTGTAGAATCTTTTATCATCCGTTTCCAAGGATTTCAAGGATGTAGTTCGACCTTTTTACACAAATGAACTGATCAACTTATGGCTGAGCACATCGACCAAACCCATATCGGTCAAACCCAATTCAGGAACAGTGGGCAGCCCGATGAAAGAAATCGTCATAAACGGGGCGGGCAGCGTGCCGCCAAGCCGTCGATAGATCTGATTGAGATACTGTAGTGATTCAATTATTTCTTCGACTGGTTTTTCACTGAGTAATCCACCAATCGGTAGAGGTAAAGTACCTAAAACCTCACCACCTGAAGCGATTGCCAAGCCCCCTTGCGTTTCTTCTATCGCCGCTACGCAAGCAGCCATATCGGCATCATTGGTTCCAGCAACAATGATATTGTGATGGTCGTGGGCGACTGAAGATGCCAGAGCACCTTGCCGGAGTCCAAATCCTTTTACAAAGGTAATGCCAATATTCCCGTTTTTGCCATAGCGCTCAACAACGGCTAATTTCAGCAGATCTTTAGAAACATCAGGGTTAACAACCCCATCATAAACTGGAAGTGCAACCGAAATACGATTATTGATAATCTGATCGGGGTAAAGATCTATAGCCCAAACTTTGGCGACTTCACCTTTAGCTGACAACTCAAAATCCTGAGCTTTTTTTCCTCGTTTCAAGTTGACGGTTTCATAAATCCATTCCGGATATTCTCCCTGCGGAGGGGTAACGATTAATTTTCCAGCGCTGGCAACCTGCTGCCCTTTTACGTAAACATCACCGGGAACGATATGGTTTATGTTTTCAGCAAGAATAACATCCGCCCAGCGACCCGGTGAGAGGCTGCCTACCAAATGTTCAATGCGAAAATGTTTGGCCGCGTTAATGGTAGCCATCTGGATCGCATTGAGGGGTGAAAGGCCTAAATCGATAGCCCGATTGACCATAAAGTCGATATGTCCTTCATCGAGAATTTCATCCGGGTGTTTGTCATCTGTACAGAACATCAGATGGTGTGAATATGTCCCTTCGCGCACAACACCCTCAAGAATAAGATCAAGATTGCGCTCTGTACTACCTTCGCGTATAAGAACCGCCATTCCGAGTTCCAACCGAGTGCGGGCTTCAGCGTAATCGACACACTCATGATCATCTGCCAGTCCACCACAGGCGTAGGCGACCAGTTCTTTTCCAACCCGGCCTACAGCGTGTCCATTACATATTTTACCTAAGGATTGGGCTACTTCAACCTTGAGCAGGTATTCTTCCCGCATCTCTAGAACTTTAGAAGGGTCCAGCTCTCCAAGACTGACGGCTTGCGGCCATTTGAGAATTTCAGAGACTTCGTGCAGCCCCAGTTCTCCGCCAGTAGTCTCTAACCCAGGAGCCGTTGGCACGCGCGAACTGACTTCCAAGAAAATGTGGTAAGGCAATTGATCTATGGATTTTAGCAAAGCTTTGAAGCCTGGCAGACCTGCAACGTTAGCAATTTCCATCGGATCAGCCAGCATCACGGTGGTTCCACGGGGCACGATTAAGTGGGATAAATTTTCAGGAACTACCAGGGTGGAATCGATGTGAACGTGTGTGTCAAAAAATCCTGGGATTGCATATCGGCCCCCACCATCAGCAACCTCAAGGGCTTCATAATCCGAAGCATAGGGAGTGACAATACGGCCACCTTTAATTCCAATTGCGCCTGCCTCAATCGTTCCCGTGTATACATTGACGACCTGCACATTTTTGATGATCAAATCTAAGGGAATTTCACCCAATGCAGAGCGGATCAGTTCTTTTCTTTCTGGGAGTCTCAACATAAAACTATAATTCCTTTCTTAAGCAAGTAGCCCTCAATGTGAATGGGGGGCAATTTGTGTTATTGTGGCACACAAACTACCCCCCACTTTTCTACTTTACTTCGACCTAATCATATGTGAAAGTTATAACCCTCGTTGGCCACGGATATAAGGAATACCTAAAGCTGCGGGTGAACCAATTCGTTTTCGAGCTGCTTCCCGAGATCCAATCAAAAGAACGATGATGGTAAAAGCATAAGGCATCATCTTTAGGAAAAAGGCGTAGTGTGGATTGTAGAAAAATGGATTAGCAAGCCCAAGAATCAAAGCCGGCGCTTGAATATCCAAAACCAGACGGCGTAAAGCCCCAAACATATAAGCACCGAAGGCAGCTCGGAAGGGGTTCCATTGTGCAAAGATGACTAAACCAACCGCGATCCAACCTTGACCGGCTGTGGTCAAACTACCGAACCAACCGGGGGAAATCGATAAGCTGATGGTGGCTCCAGCCAAACCAGCGAGCAACCCACCAACGAAAACATAAAAATAACGCAGGCCGTAAACACCAATCCCCAAAGTATCTGCAGCGGCTGGATATTCACCGACAGCCCTCAAGTGCAATCCAGGACGAGTACGATTAATATAGTACCAAGCTAAGGGAATGAAAACGAAGCCAATCAAGACCAGGAGGCTTTGCTTGGTGAAGAAGATTCGCCCAATCCAGGGTATTTGAGAAAGCAGAGGAACTGTGATTGAAGGAATCGTGGGAACCACATCCCGCAGGCTGGTCAAACCTTCACCCAGAACCAGACTGACACCAATCGCCAAAAAGTTAAGGGCCAAACCGCTAACGACTTGATCAGATTGGAGCGTAATGGTGATAAAGGCATGCACCTGACTAATCAAACCCGCCGCCAACATTGCGACCAGCAAACCAAGCCACGGGTTTAATGTAGCTGCTGAAACCCGATATGCCATCATCGCACCAACTAACATCATCCCTTCAACCCCCAGGTTCAATATTCCAGAACGCTCGGCGAAAATTTCACCAACAGCAGCATATAACAAAACCGTACCCGTGGCGACCCCCGAAGCTAAAATTACCAATATATCCATTTCTATTCCTCCACGTTGGGAACGATGGAAACGCGGTTTCGCAAAAAGTAATCGCTGGCGATAAGGGCAACCATGATGACACCCTGGATTAGGGTTGGGATGCCCGAAGGTTGTACTTCCCGTCCGGCCAAAATCAACGCACCAAATAAGATCGACACAACGATCACAGCCAACGGATTAAGCTTTGCCAGCCAAGCGATTATGATGCCCGTATAGCCATAACCCGGCGAAATGGCACCTTGAAGCCGATGTACTACCCCGCTGATCTCAGACATACCCGCCAAACCCGCTAATCCACCGGAGACGAGCATCACTAAAATGACATTTTTCGCAATGTTAATCCCGGCATATTTTGCGGCTTCAGGATTATCACCAATTAAACGGATTTCATAACCCCAGCGGCTTTTATTTATTACCCACCAAAGGATAACAGCTGCCAAGACAGCAAACAATAAACCCATATGGGTAGTCAAGCCAGATAGAATTGGAAACTCTTCCGCATAACTTGAAAGACGCGGCAACCAGGCATTGCGCTGGAACATCCGTGACATCTGGAAGCCGCCTTCAGACCAAACCGCGTAGATGAAATAATTGACAAACTCGATGGCAATATAATTCATCATCAGGGTGGTGATAATCTCATTGACATTGAACTTGGCTTTCAACAAACCTGGGATAAATCCCCATAAAGCACCAAACAAAAAACCGGAAATCAACATCGTGATAATGAACAACCATTGGGGATAATCTTCGGGTAACACTGGCGCTAAGACTATCAAACTGGCACCCCAGGCCCCCAGGAAAAATTGGCCTTCAGCGCCGATATTCCACAAACGCATCCTGAAAGCTAACGAACAGGCCAAGCCCACCAGAATCAGCGGCGTGGCTTTCACCATCGTATCCGAAAGTACACCGATACTGCCAAAAGAATAGCGAGCGATATGAGTGTAGGCTTTCCAGGGGCTGCCCCCACCAATTTTGATCACCAGGGCACCGATTAGAAGAGCGATAACCACAGCAACCAAAGAGAGGAGCGGGGAAAACCATTTTGGGGGATTTTCAAGGCGGGGTTCAATTTTTATTTTGTATGGGCTTCGGAACCGAGGTGTAGGCTTGGTTGCATCAGTCATGGGAAGCTCCCTGTTTTTCAATTTCGTCCATTCGAGTGCCCGTCATCATTTGACCAATGACATCAATATTGCCATCAAAGACCTCACCCATAATCTCTCCTTCATAGATGACATAAATTCGATCACTGAGAGATAAGAGTTCTTCCAATTCTTCAGATATTAGAAGGATAGCCGCACCATTTTTACGCTGTTCCAATAAAAGGCGCTGCACCCCTTCGATGGCGCCAACATCCAAACCACGGGTAGGCTGTACCGCGACCATCAATTTGGGCTGGCTAGAAATCTCGCGGGCTAATATCACCTTCTGTAAATTACCACCGGAGAGTAATCGAACTGAGGTCTCGATGGAGGGAACTATAATATCAAATCCATCTTTCAAATCAGTGGCGTATTTTTCAGCTTCAGTTGAATTGACCACCAGCCCTTTACCAATCGGTGATTGGTCATAATTCTTCATTATTACATTATCGGTAACACTGAGGTTTGGAGCGGTACCCACAAGAGCGCGATCTGCTGGGATGAGAGAAATCCCTTGGCGGATGCCATATTTCACAGGCTGATTGGTTATATCATCTCCATTGACAATGATTTGTCCTCCCAAAATTGCGCGCAAACCTGCTATTGTCTCAGCCAATTCACTTTGGCCATTTCCAGCTACTCCTGCCAGGCCGACAATTTCACCGGCTTTAATGTTCATATTGACCCCCCGCAGTGCCTTCAAGCCTTTATCGTTGTCGGCTTGTAAATTTTCAATAGAAAGAACCTCTTGCCCTACCTCAACTTTTTCTTTTTCGATGGAGAAAATTACATCCCTGCCTACCATCAATCTAGCCAGGTCAGCCCGAGTCATCTCTGCAGTCGAGAGTCCCGATGAGGTAACTTTGCCTTTTCGTAAAACCGTAACTCGATCGGAAATATCTTTTACTTCGTTTAATTTATGACTGATAAACACAATTGATTTCCCTTGCGCCGTCATCGACCGCAAAGTTTTGAACAACTCTTCAATTTCAGTCGGTGCCAATACAGCAGTGGGTTCATCCATGATTAATATATCGGCACCACGATAAAGCATTTTTAGGATTTCAACACGCTGTTGTTCACCCACTGTCAATTGCCAAATTTTAGCAGCAGGATCAACATGCAAGCCATATTGTTCTGCTATCTCGTTGATTTTGCGGTTATATTGGGTCAGGTGCATCCGAAAACGAGGTTCATCTAATCCAAGAAGAATATTCTCCGTGACACTTTGGGAGGGCACTAACATAAAATGTTGATGTACCATTCCAATTCCAGCGGATATGGCATCTTTTGGGGATGAGAAAATTTTTGATTTTCCGTTGACCTCCACTGTACCCCCATCCTGGCGATATAAACCGGCCAAGATATTCATCAAAGTGCTTTTTCCAGCCCCATTTTCACCTAAAAGGGCATGAACTTCGCCTCGACGAAGATCAAAATCGACGTGATCATTAGCAATCACACCAGGAAAACGCTTAATAATTCCCCTCATATTTATTACATGATCTATTTCACTGGGTGGGTTCGACTGGCTCATGATTTCTGGCACCACCTTTATTTAAAATGGATGAGAAAAATTCCAATAGATACAATAAAGTGACCAGGCACAAAGTCCTGGTCACTTTTAGGTTAGAGATTTTTACAAGTCAGGTAATTCGTTGAGGATATTTTGGTTGTACCAGTGCATACCATAATTGGCTTCAAGGCCGGGGGCACCAGGCGCAAACTGGTCCATATCATTTTGTTCCATGCGCATGCCATCTTCGATCACCACATTACCTTTGTTATCGAGGATTTCGCCTGCGAAGACATCGAAGCGGCTCATTTCACCAGACATAAATTTCGCCAGGAGATCTTTCACCATTTGGACATCTTCTGCTGGGAGATCAGCAATTCCAGGTTGCAGTGTTTGTCCATCCATGAAACCATAGAGACCCAGACCGCCGGTGGATGTATCAAAGTAGTGCCAGCCAAACTCATAGGTGCCAGCTTGGACAGCTTCAGCGATTTCAACGAACACTGGTCCCCAAACCCAGTAAGGGGCTGTCAGGCACTCATCCAACGTACAAGAACCGGACCAGTCATAAGTGATACCCCAGACACCATCGCGGTCAGCAGCAGCCAAAGCTGATGCAGGGGTGTCTGCACCAGTGATGACCACACAAGCACCAGCGTCAAAGAGAGAATCAGCGGCTTCGCGCTCGATAATCGGGTCGTGCCAGGTGTTAATCCACCGTACATCCAGTTCGCAATCAGGGCAGGTGGCCTGCAAACCTAAAGCATAGGCATTCGTCAGACGGAATTCTTCAGGAATGGTAAAGGTCGCCATCATACCGGCCTTGTTACAACCATCAACTTTGAGGCGGGAACCAGTGAGCATACCAGCCAGATATTTCATTGTTTCCATTTCGCCAAACATATTGCCAAAGTTCTTTAGATTGGCTTTATAACCACTGATATGAACATAACCGATATCGGGGAATTCTTCAGCTACAACTTCCATTGAATCCATGTAACCGAAAGAACCACCAAAGATCAAGTCGAAACCCTTGCGGGATAGTGCTCGGAAAACCTGCTCAGAATCAGCGCCTTCGGCAACCAATTCTACATAAGCGGTGTGAACATTATCCGCATTCTCTTGAAGATATTGCAAACCATCGTACTGTGCTTGCGACCAACCACCATCATCATGGTTGCTGAGCATCACTAAAGCAACATTAAACTTTCCATCTTCAATGTCAGGGATTTGTAAACCACCAGAGTCAGCGGGTGGTTCTTCAGCCGGCATTTCTTCTTCCTCGGGCATTTCCTCTTCGCCAGCAGGTGCTTCTGGCGCAGCGGGTTGTCCCCCACTACCACAAGCTGCAAGAACAAACACAAAAATTGTTAAAAGGCTGATGATAAGCCATAAAGTGTTTTTACGCATTTGAGCTCCTCCGAAATAATTTTAAATTCGTTGTTTTTATTGGGATAGTTTTTGGTTTCTCGATAAGGGTAAACTCCTTTCTGCCAATGGTTATAATTGCTTAAGGTTACCTGCAAAATTCATCTTCAACCACTGCCATTTATCCTATTTTAATTGTTAAGTTTCAGACATTCTACTATTTTTAATAGGAGGATACATTATCCGCTTTCAACTGTCTACCATTATCACGAATTTTTATGAAACTTTAAGGAACAATCCAAGTACCGGTTTCGCCATGCAAAGCACGCTGCATATTCGGCGGATTTGTAATCAAGGCTTCCTTTCCAGTCTCCTTGATGAATTGGACAATCGCCTGGATTTTAGGAAGCATACTTCCTGGGGCAAAATGTCCATCTTTGATATATTTTTCGGCCTCTGCAACAGTGATTTTATCCAACCATTGTTGATTGGGTTGATTGAAGTTAATTGCCACCTTTTCTACTGCTGTGGAAATCAAAAGCAAATCTGCATTTACAAGTTTTGCTAACAATCCGGAGGCAAAATCTTTGTCGATCACCGCTTCAATTCCGCGGATGAATCCGCTGGGGCGTTTTACTACCGGGATGCCACCTCCACCAACTGCTACAACGATAAAATTGTTTTCGACCAGCTTTTTTACTGCGTCAACCTCAACAATTCTCATTGGTTTCGGAGAGGGGACCACTTGACGCCAACCACGACCTGCATCTTCAACAAAGGTCTGGCCGCCCTGCATCCGTTCTTTGGCTGTCTCTTCATCCAGGAATGAACCGATTGGCTTCGAGGGTTTATCAAAAGCCGGATCTTCCGCATTCACTTCGACCTGAGTTACAACAGTCACAGCCTGGAGATCCAATTCACGTTTTGCAAATTCGTTTACCAATGCTTTTTGAAGCATATAACCAATTGCACCCTGCGTATCTGCACCACAATAATCGAGCGGAACTGGATGTAATTCGCCCAGTGCTAATTCAGATCGTCGTAAAATAAAACCAACCTGGGGTCCGTTACCATGCGTGACGATTACTTGCCACCCATTTTCGATCATATCGACGATATGACCGACGGTTTCTCTAACAGCATCAAATTGATCTGGGATTGTTTTCCGATTCTTATCTATAACCAGGGCGTTACCACCCAGAGCAACTACAGCTAATTTTTTCTCGGTCATTGATTACCTCATCGTCAAGGCCATCACGGCCTTTTGTGCATGCATACGGTTCTCAGCTTCGTCGAAAACAACCGAGTTAGGGCCATCCATCACTTCACTAGTAACTTCAATATCACGATCAGCGGGTAGTGGATGCATATAAATCGCATCTTCGTCCGCCAGATTCATTTTACGCTGGTCAGTAATCCAATGTTTATATTGATCTTGAATACGTTTGCCTTCCTCAGGATCGTTGGTCGTCATCAGGGGACCCCAAGATTTAGCATAAATGATATCGGCGTCTTTAAATGCTACTTCCATTCCATCGGGATCAGAAATCACTTCAAAACCAGTCTTGAACTTCTTAGATTGTTCTTGCGCTTGATCCATAATCTCAGGCATCAAGTTGAATTCGGGTGGATGTACGAGGGTGACATCCATACCGAAGCGAGGCAACTGCAAAATCAAGGATTGGGGTACTGACATTGGTTTCAGATAACTCGAAGCATATGCCCAGGATACAACCATCTTCTTCTTGCGCAAGTTGCGGCCTTTCTTTTCAATGATGGTCATCAGATCAGCCAGACATTGGAAGGGGTGATAAATTTCGCATTGCATATTGAGCACAGGTACTCGAGAAGCTTCAGCGACAAAATTGATATAGCGGTTACCAATCTCCCAGTCACAGTGGCGGATGGCAATACCGTCGAAATATCGGCCCAAAATTTCGCCCAACTCTTTTTCGGTGTCACCGTGGGCAACTTGGGTAGTTCGGCTCTCGATAAAAGCGCCGTGCCCACCCAATTGAGCCATACCCGCTTCAAAGGAGCAGCGGGTGCGGGTGCTGCTGAAATAAAACAGCATCCCCAAAACTTTATCGCGCAACAGTGCATGGGGTTCTCCTAAAGCGCGCTTGCGCTTCAGATCCCAAGCCACATCTAATACAGTTTCGACTTCTTCTTTCGAGAAATCGAGATCACCAATCAAATCACGGTTTCGTAAATCGGTTTGCATATTTATCTCCTAAATAATTGATTGAGGGATTGGTGGGTGCGTAGCAAGCTACGCACCCACCAAATATATTATTCCATCACACCCAAAACAGAAGCGAGCAAAGCCATCCGCATGACAACACCATTAAAGGCCTCTTGCCAATAACGAGACCAGCGAGTGATATCCACATCGGGAGGAATTTCATCCATTCGGGGAAGCGAGTGTAACAGGATGGCATCTGATTTTGCTTTATTGACCAGCAAATCTTTAGTGATTTTAAAATTCGCAGGGGTCATACCAACATCACCATCACGCTCATCGCGGGACTTGGTGTAATCAGGCTGAACAGTCGGTTCAACCAAAATAACATCCGCATCGCCAATCACATCACCGACGTGGTCGGCAAACCCAAATTTTAATCCGGCTGAAGTGAAATCATCCTGGTACTCTTCGGGCATTTCCATTCCAGGAGGCGCCACAAAAGTGATTGGGCAATCAAACTGGGTCAAGGCATGTCCCAAGGAGTGCATGGTGCGCATGCGCATATCACCAACTGCAACCCATTTGAGTCCATCAATTTGCCCTTTCTCCTGCAAAACCGTATAAAGATCAGTGAGGATTTGGGTAGGGTGCTCACCCCAGCCGTCGCCACCATTGATAATGGGCACAGAGGACCACTTTGCAGCCTCGTGGGGAGCGCCTTTTTGGAAATGGCGCATCACAATGACGTCACCGTAAAACTCAAGCATTTTGACAGTGTCTTTGATGGATTCCTGGTAGAAGTCACCAGCCCGGGTCATTTTGGCGTCTGAGAAACCGGTCACCTGACCACCCAGGCGGATCATTCCAGCCTCGTGGGCTAGACGAGTCCTGGTTGACGGCTGATAAAAAGCAGTTACCAGTGTCTTTTCTTTGAGAATGTCTGAATTTTTTCGGTTACGAGCAATGGGTTCCAATACTTCGGCAGCTTCAAAAATTCGGAAGAATTCCTGACGCTCAAAATCTTTCAACGATAATATGTCACGACCTAAAAAACTACGCATGTTACTTGTCTCCTTGAAATTTTGTAAAGATATTTTTAGTTGGCAAACACTAACCGACCCGGCGGACCACATGAAATTTGAAGTAGCCTGGTAGGAAATAGCTAAAGGAATAATCGATGGGATTACCATCATTTGAATAAAGCATGGCCTCGAAAACCATTAGTGAATCACCGCGTTGAATATTGAGGGCGCGGGCAACTTCCGGGGGAGCCGCCACCGCGGCAATTTCACACCGTGAACTTCCTAAGGGCGGATCACCACGCTTAAGCAGCAAATCTAAGATTGAACCGGTAAAATTTTCGCTGACATCCTCAGGTTTGAGATAATCTAGTGGCAAGGTGTCCACCAGATATGCGACCGGTCGCTCCTCCGCCATAATCACACGAGAAACGCAGAACACTTCAGAGCCGGCGTTCATGCTTAATTTCCTTGCCGTGATCTCATCCGCAATGCACACACTCCCATTAATTGCCCCCATGGCTACCGGCAAGCCAATACGTTCAGCCATTCTCTCAATTGATTCGAGAACTTCCAGCCCACTCTCGATCACCTGGCTGGGTCGGGTCACAAAGGTCCCTACCCCCTGTTGACGGCGGAGCAAACCCCGGGTCTCAAAAGTACGCATGGCTTCCCGTAAAGTTGCTCGGGATACATTCAACTGCTTGGCTAGTTTGGGCTCAGAAAGGAGCTTCATACCAGGTTCAGTACCGTTAATAATTTCTTCGAGATTATCGTGTAAGATTTGCGAAGTAGTGAGATCAGCCATTATTTTCCACCACGGGGATAAACTCAAATTTGGTCACGTCTACCAAACCCAGATCGGATATCCGCAGTTCGGGGATCACGACCAGCGCGAGTAAACTCAATTGCATATTGGGGTTATTCAGCTCGCATCCACAAACTTTAAATCCATCTAAAATGGTGGCAGCTTTCCCAGCTACAATTGCGGCTGATTCATTCGACATCAACCCTGCAATCCGCAATTCCACCTGACCGATTACTTCTCCATCCTTCACCACTACCTGTCCACCCCCAATATCGCCGATTTTATTTGCCGCTTGGGCCATCGTGACTTCATCGGTGCCGACTACAATCATATGATGACTATCGTGAGCGACTGTGGTAGCAATTGCACATTTTTCAGTAAAGCCAAAACCATGCACCAACCCGACACTGACTTTCCCCGTACCTTTGTGGCGCTCGATGAGAGCAATCTTGAGGATATCCCGCTCGAGGTCAACCAGGATTTCGCCATTCTTAGAAATGACATCTATGCGCAAATGTTCAGTGGGTGCTTGATTTTCAATAACACCGATGACGTTGGCAGTCAACATTGAGCCGTTCACCTGGAGGCGGAAGTCATCGGCTGATAGTTCTTTTCCTAAATGGACGGATTGGATAGCCCAGTCAGGATAACTATACGATGGCAAGGAAATCAGAAGTTCGCCATCTTTTGCGATGACTTGACCCTTTGAAACAACTATCTCGGCCTGGAAATTGTGGAGGTCACTGACCAGAAGAATATCAGCATACCTTCCAGGAGCAATCTGCCCCAAATCTCTAGAAAGCCGAAAATGGTCAGCCGTGTTGATGGTCGCCATTTGGATGGCCGTTATCGGCTCTAGGCCCTGGTCAATAGCATGACGAAGGACCCGGTCCATGTGTCCATCTGCTACCAATGTTTCAGCATGCAAGTCATCTGTGCAAAGAATGAAATGTCGGGAATCTAGCCCTTTTTCTGTAAGAGCCTTGACCTGGGCGGCAACGTCGTGCCAGGCTGAACCATACCGCAGCATGGCTTTCATTCCCTGGCGCACGCGGGCAATGGCATCATCGAGATTAGTTCCCTCGTGATCGTCCTCCGCTCCTCCTGCAACATAGCCGTGGAAAGGCAAACCCAAATCAGGTGAAGCATAGTGACCACCGATCGTTTTTTGAGCGAAAACAGTTTCCGCCATTTCGGCGTGCATTTTTTCATCGGAGAGAAAAACGCCTGGGAAGTTCATCATCTCACCGAGACCGATTATGCCCTCCCAATTCATAGCTTCGGCAACATCCGCAGATGTTATGGCTGCACCCGGCGTTTCAAGCCCTGGTGCAGAAGGCACACATGATGGCACTTGCACCCAAACATGAATAGGCTGCCCAGCAGCTTCATCAGCCATAAGTTTGACACCTTTGAGACCAAAAACATTCGCAATTTCGTGGGGATCGATAAACATCCCTGTGGTCCCGTGAGGTGCCACTGCACGCACAAATTCTGTAACCGTGACCATTCCCAACTCGACATGCATATGAGCATCAAGCAAACCGGGGACAAGGTAGCGGCCTTCGGCATTGATGACTTCAGTCTCATCCCCAATGGTGTGTACAGCCTCTTCACCAACGTATGCGATACGACCATCAACGATGGCAATATCCGTATCCGGGATGATTTCACCCGATTGCACGCAAACCCACTGGCCATTGGTGATCACCAAATCGGCATCCGCGCGTCCCATCGCAACATCGACAAGTTTTCTCGTCCGGTCAGCAATTGATTTTGAATTCATAAAACTTCCTTCGGTAAATTTCTGTGAAGGGGAAAATTTCTCGGTTATCCGTCTAATAACTCAAAGGCGAGACGGTTATGATCTTCGATCAAAGTACCAATTTCTAAATTAACCAGTTGGCCTTCTTTGACAACAAATTGACCGCCAACAACGGTAAAATCCACTGTGGTTGGAGCACAGAAAATTACAGCAGAAACGGGATCATGGAGCGCTCCAGCATAATCCAGTCAATTCAGATTGATGGCAAAAAAATCGGCGCATTTACCAAGTTCAAGCGAGCCAATATCCTGACGACCAAGAACCGCAGCACCACCTCGGGTAGCCAGCCAAAGCGCTTGGCGAGCGGTCATTAATTTCCGGTTCGGGTCATTAGAAAGGGAAAAGCCGTTTACCCCCTCATTAACTCTGCCACCAACATAGCTTGTCGTGCTTCATTCAGCAAATGGGATCCATCATTGCTTGCCGAGCCATCTACGCCCAAACCAACATTAACCCCGGCACCGAGATATTTTTGGATCGGCGCAATTCCCGAAGCGAGCCGCATATTAGAAGTAGGACAGTGAGCCACACCACAATCCGTATGCGCAAATTTTTGAACTTCAGCGTCATCCACGTATACTGCATGAGCAAACCAAACATCATTACCAACCCAATCGACGGATTCCATGTAACCAACTGGTCGATAACCAAATTTTTGAAGGCAGAATGACTCTTCATCTTCAGTTTCGGCTAAATGGGTGTGCAAATGAACCCCATATTGGCGGGCCATTGCGGCAGATTGCTTCATCAGTTCGCCGGTGACGCTGAAGGGAGAACAGGGAGCTAACACGATTTGGGTGAAGGAACCTGGTTTGGGATCGTGATATTGTTCAATTAGTCGCTGAGATTCTCTCAGGATGTAAGATTCACTCTCCACAACGGAATCAGGCGGAAGCCCACCATCTGACTCGCCCAGGCTCATGGAACCACGTGAAGCATGGAGGCGCAATCCAACTTCACGAGCCGCAAAAATCTCGTCATCAAGTTTCGATCCATTCGGAAATAAGTAAAGATGATCAGAGGCAGTTGTGCAGCCAGAGAGAGCGAGTTCGGAGAGAGCGGTTTTCGTAGAAACTCGAATATGATCGGGGGTCATACGCGCCCAAATTGGATAAAGCGTGGTCAGCCAATTGAACAGGTTGGCGTCTTGCGCAGCAGGGACTACACGTGTGAGGGTTTGATAAAAATGATGATGCGTGTTTACCAAGCCTGGGAGAACGATATGCCCTTCCAAATCTAGAATTTGATCCGCATCAACAGGCAACTCGTTTGTCGGACCGACTTGCTCAATGAAACCATCCCGAATAAAAAGACCACCCTCCGAGATTTCACGGTGATGGTCATCCATGGTGACAAGTGTGGTTATGTTACGAACTAAGAGTGTTGTCATTTTTTAATTTGTAGGGCAGCTTGGAATTATACTTTCAAATAATAAACAAACTATCAGTTGTCTGACAACTGATAGTTTAGCAAATCTTAGATATATTGTCAATTGTCTGACAAATAAAAAGCGCCCAACGATTAAATTCGTCGGACGCTGAGGGTAATCAGTTTTGATTGGCTACTCGCCGCTAAAATCTCCACTCCCAGTAGTCGGCAATCCATGGATATGGGAAGGTCTCAGGACCAGTTGCCCAAGCCCATTTTTGGTCACCATCATATTTCCCGTATGGTAAGCTCCATCCAAGAAATAACCATATTTATAGGTACCATAAATAAGTTTTACCGTATTTACACCTGGGTTGATATTTAGCAGGGCACCTTCTGGTCCAACGATTTGAAGAATAATGGAAAAGGATGCATGATTATTGATTTTGAAGTTCACAGGGACTGGTTTATCAAATAAACGAGCCGGGGAGGCGAACCACTCGCAACCATGCATTGTGAATTGAGTTTTCCCATTTTTTTGAACGAAGATTTCTTCTGCAAAAACAAAATCGCAGGCTTCATAACTCAAAATATAGGTTCCAGAAAGAATATCGTTGATAGGATTGCCACCAAGTTCGATATTGTAATCATCATCATCAGGTTCAGGCATTTCAAGCGGTCCATACAGATTCACAGTTATATCTTGTGAAAAATGGCTGTTCAACCGCACTTTAGATGGTGCAACCTGGCATGGATAAATTTTCCAGGTTGTATCCTTTTTTAATTCAAACTGCCCGGATTGAGTACCGCCACAAGGGTGAGCGTAAGAGTAATCATAAAGCCCCTTTGGAAGCTCTTTTGTTTTACTATCAAAGCGCTCAACATTTATCACATACTCGTCAGGATCACCAGTTTCACCTTCTTCAAGAACCTCGGTAAGCCTGACAGTAATTGAAAATCGATTGTAATTACTAACTTTAAAATTATATTTCGAGGCCGCCTGTGAGCTTTGATAGGGCAAGCTAGCCAAGACAAAAGTCAAAATAAGTGTAAATATCAGAATTTTTTTCTTCATAATCATCTCCTAATTTTTAGGAATATCCGTTTTTACTCGTAATTTTTTCCAAGTGGAATAATCCCATCATAACTGTCGAAACTAAGCTTGTCAATGGGTGCAATCAGGGAAGGCGCGGTCTCCAGGCAGGATCAAAATCAAGCGCGGGGTCAGTGGTTAATTGAGTACGTTCTGCACCATTTGGGGTCATAACATAAATATCGTGGTTTTCACCGTCAGGCCAACTTTCCACTGCCAACCAAAGTCCATCCGGGGAAAAGTCTGCTTTCCGCATGGGGACATTTCCTGCAAATGGATAAACTCTAAACTCATCGGCAGCACCATCAGGATACCTGGCTGCCATCAGACGAGGCACGCCCGCATTAACACTTTGGGTAAAAACAATCAATTGTCTATCTGGAGACCAAACTGGATATGTGTTTCTTGAATCACCACTTCTGGAAAATCGCTCAGGAGAGGAGCCATCAGCATTCATAATCCAAACTTGATTAGGACCCTTCCGAGTGGAAATAAATATGATTTGTTCGCCGTCTGCTGACCAACTGGGATGAAAATCCCAGCGGTCCCCATCGCTAATAAGTTCATCTGTTCGATCGGCGAGAACTCATCAGGTAAATCCTTGGGGTATCTTTGTCACGCAACGTGGTAAAGACAATTTTTTCACCATCCGGAGACCAGGCAGGGTCATAATCGCCCCCACCTACCGTAGGAAGTGGCATCATTTCCGTTCCATCCACATTGATAATGAACAAGCTGGCACCACTATAACGTTCACGGTGGGTATCACAAGGAGAAATAAATACTATTTGCATACCATCAGGGGACCAACTTGGCTGACAGGCTCCTTGCTGTGTATTCGTAATTTGCTGGAGGTTTGTTCCATCGGCATTTATTAACCAAACCTGAGGCAATCCAGAACGATCTGAGGCAAACGCGATTTGGCCAAAACCACCGCCCATCGGAGTTGCTAAAGGAGTGCTGGTAGGTTGAGGTGTGTGAGTTTCGGTCGGAGTCAGTTGCAGAGTGGCAGTAAACGTTAATTCTGGTGTGGCTGTTGGCGGGACTGTTTGAATTGCAGAAGTCGAGGTAGCTTTAACAACTGCTTCTTCATTATCTTCCGTTGGTGAAGGAAGGGGTGAAGAAGATGGTTGCGGAGTAATTACAGGCTCAGTTATCGGGGTCACAAATAACGCTGCGACTTGTGGATACATTTCCATAATTTGGTTTGGCAGACCAGGATTTAATAGGTAGGCTGCCGCACCACCTATGATCAATAGGGAAATTAAACTCAGTATCGTCAGCAAGCAACTTCTTCGACGTTTGCCACGTGAGTGCTTGCTAGTTGCCGCGGCAAAATTTACCTGATCCAGGTCTAAATTTGAGGGCAATGGAGTGCTAGCCGGTAGGGGCAAACCTGAATGGGCGTTTATAGCAGGTGATACAACGACAGGGGCATCATCATCAAACGGAGAGGTATCATCGAAAGCGGGATCATCTTCCTTAAGAGTGGATGGAGGCAGCGTACCTTGTTCTGCGAACCGTCGTAGTGTTATACCCCGAGCACTTAACAGTGCCTGCTTAAATTCCCCCGCGGATTGAAATCGGTCGTCTGGATGAACAGCGAGTGCTTTTTCAATCGCACTCGCCAACCTGCGAGACACCTTCGGATTACGCTTCCGAACCGGAGTCAACTCCAATTGTTCCATCGTCCGAGCTAAACTATCCTCAGGGATCGTGCCAGTAACCGCGGCGTACATTGTAGCCCCCAGAGAGAAAACATCAGACCGATGATCTGTGCGTGCGGCCCCATATTGTTCGGGAGGAGAGTAACCAGGCGTCATCGCTCGAGCCCCAGTTGCAGTTTGCTGCCCTCCCTGAACAATCTTGGCTAAACCAAAATCTACCAGAAAAATATGCCCATTGGGTGCTATACGGACGTTTCCAGGTTTGATATCTCGATGCAGTACAGGAGGGCGTTGAGTGTGCATGTATGCCATCGCATCGCTAATGGCAACCCCTACAACAATCGTCTCATCTTCTGGAATTGAAGAAGCTCGATCCATCCGTTCGCGCAAGTCTTCCCCCTCGATATAATCCATTACGAGGTACTGACCCTGACCTTCGATAACAAAGTGATCAGAAACACGCGGCAGGTTTGGGTGTTTCAAACTTGCCAAGATGATCGCTTCACGTCGGAATTGCCGCGCGAATTCTTCGGTGGTAAAGAGATTTTCTTTAACTGCGACTTCCACACCTAAATTGTCATCAACAGCCCGGTAGATTGACCCCATACCCCCTTGGCCGAGAATTTCAATGATGCGATAACGATTATAGAGTAATGCGCCGCGCTCAAGAGTCATAAGCGTAGATTATAAACCCATTATGATTAAATTCGCGTTACAACACCGCAATATTCGCAGGTAATTTCGTTCTGTCCCCGCAAAACAGGCGAAGTAATCGCTGCCCCGCAGTTAGGACATTGCTCGGGTGCATTTCGAATGCGTTCGAGGTCGGCTTCATCAAGTTCGACCGCCCGATCTGAAACATAATCGCCCGACCTGGCTCGCCCAATCATTTGCAGCCAATCTTCAGCCACGGGTAAGGCCAATTGAAATTCCACAGCAGGTACAGGAGCATCCGATCGATCAAAGGTAACCGCAATCACATCAAATTCACCATCATCATCTGAAACTTCTTTGGCATCTTTTACCTGCTGTACAGGGACATCAATCTTTAACTCGAAATCGCCAACCCGATCCTCCCAGAGGAGGCGTTGATCTGTTAGATAGAGAATCCCATTTTCGGGTTCCAGCCCAGGCCGCTGCCAAACCGCTTCGGTGGCTGCCACACCACTTTCGGTAGCTAACAACTTGAAACTGGCGGTTGCCAGAGCATCCAACATCCAATCCACCCAATCGAGATGAGTTGAAAGGCTATCTACCTCGTCGGCATACTCATCATACAAATCCAAAACAGTATCTTCTGCGGCTTCGGCCTGAGCTTCAGCAGAGGCAAGGGAAGATTTCAATCGGACAAAATGCGGACGTGCCGCCTTTAAAGTTAGAAGACATGCCCATCAAACTGGCAAGATCATCCTGGATAGCTGTCATTTGTTCGCCTAGAATTTCGGTCTGGCGCGCAATGGTACTTTCCGTGCGGGCTTTTACTTGATCCCACTGGGTGGTCAACACTTCGATATCGGCTTCGAGACTCTTTTCGACCACATAACCGCGGGCGCGCAAATCAGCCAGATCGCGGGCTAAGGAACTGACTTCGGTCTCAACTTTCGACAAATCATCCCGCACATCTTGGAGCATCATTTCATCCTGAAGTTCGTTGACTTCGTTTTGGATCGATAATAAATCGCCACTCGTGAGAGGCCCCGTCAAATCCGTAAAGGAAATTCCGGTTCCGGAGGAACGCTCATTTTCGATCTCTCCAGATTTGGCTCGTTGGATTAAATTGACCCACTCTTCAGAATCTTGCCCATTAATATGCAAGGAGAGCTTACCCAGATCACCTTCGCTGAACTCAACTTCGATAAAATCTTGGTGTCCAAACAGTCCTTTGCTCTGGGCTTTAATTTTCGAGAGCGTGTTGAGCGGCTGTGCAAACACCACTTCTTGTACTAAATCGGAGGCTGTGGTAACAAATAAAACTTTTTTGGTGGCAACTTTCTCTTTGCGTTCGAAAATTAGGCGCTTGTTACTCAAATACAGAATACCTTCGGGATCGTCTTTGCCTTCCTTATCCCAGCGATTCGCCACCGCCATGACTAAATCTTCACCCTCTTCGAAATTAAAACTAAACTCCTTCAATTGATCTAAAGCCCAATGGATCGTCGTCAGACGAGAATTTAATGTACGGATATCATTCTCAATATTCTCATAATTATTTTCGATCGAATTCTCTGCACTTTGGATATCCCACAAAACCTGATTGGCTTGATCTTGTGTTTCTTTTAATGCAGATGCACCTAAAGAAGGATTCCCAATTGACCTATTCAAATCACGGATATACGCATTTAAATCATCAACATTACTCTGGGCAATTTTTGACTGGTGAACAACGGCTTCCTCCACCTGGCCTCGTACAGATTGCCAGCGGTCCACAGCGTCATAGGCAATATCTTCCATCTCGGCTTGATAAACATAGCCTTTTTCACGTGCACTCTCTAGAAGATTGAGCACATGATTGATGGTGGTATCCAAATTGGATAAATCCGAAGAGATGTCGCCAAAATCACTTCGATTTTGTAGATTAGTGAGGGTCGATTGCAATGAGTTGACATCCAAAGAAATATCTGGATGTGCAGAGGCGGTTTTTAGGGTGAGCAGGGTTCCCGCAGCAACTGCTGCCCCAGCAACAGCTACCCCAGCTGACCCCCGGCGTAAAGATTTTGGCGGTGCAGATACAGATGGACGAGTGCGCGGCTGAGAGGGTTTAAAAGAGCGCTTTAAAGCGATCGGAGGAGGAGCGGGCTGTTTGGCCATGCTTTTTACCGGCCGTGAAGTAGGCCGAACTACCGATCGAGGGCGTGGTTGTGCTTTATTGAGTTTCTTTTGAACAGCTTGCCGTTTGACAATTCGCTGCTCGGCGCGGCTAATATTGGTTGATCGCCTAGAAATTTTATTAGGGATGCGAGTATCGACTGGGGGTTTTCGGGTAATTTTCCGCGCAACGGGCTTCGATTTCTGGATCGATTTGCCCATTTTGTTGATCGTTCGTCGAACTGGAGCTTTGCGGAATTTTCCAGGCATGCTGTCCTCCAAATTTATTAAATATCCAAATTACGCACTTCGTGGGCATGGGTTTGAATAAATCGTTTACGCGGGGGTACTGCGGCACCCATCAGCATATCGAATGTCCGATCAGCTTCTGCAGCATCCTCAATTGTGACCAACAAAAGGGTCCGTTTTTCAGGATCCATGGTTGTTTCCCACAATTGTTGGGGATTCATTTCACCCAAACCCTTGTAGCACGAGAGAGTAGCTTTTTCACCAATTTCGCGAATCACTCTGTCTTTTTCATCTTCAGTATAGGCATAGCGTACCTTATTGCGCATTCCAATTTTGTACAAAGGAGGCTGAGCAATATACAAATGCCCTTCCTCGATCAGAGGTTGCATATAGCGAAAGAAGAAGGTCAGTAACAAAGTACGAATATGAGCACCGTCTACATCGGCATCTGTCATGATGATTACGCGGCCATAACGCAAATTTTCAACTTCGAAACTCTCGCCGATGCCAGTTCCTAGGGCTGAGATCAGAGCTTTAACTTCATTGTTCGCCAGAATTTTATCCAATCGGGCGCGTTCCGTATTGAGGATTTTGCCCCTCAATGGGAGTATCGCCTGAAAGTGCCGATCGCGGCCCTGCTTCGCAGAACCACCAGCCGAGTCACCCTCAACAATATATAGTTCAGTTTTGGTAGAGTCCCTTTCAGAACAGTCGGCCAACTTACCTGGCAAGGTCATGCTTTCTAAGGCTGATTTTCGAATGACCAAATCACGCGCTTTACGGGCTGCGTCACGTGCCCTCGCAGATGTCAGGCATTTATTGACAATGGCTTTACCCGCAGAGGGATTTTCTTCCAGGAAGATGCCAAAGGATTCATTAATCACCTGTTGGGCCAAAGTTTGAACTTCGGGGTTCATCAGCTTTACTTTGGTCTGGCTTTCAAACTGAGGATCAGGGTGTTTAATACTGATGATGGCAGTCAAACCTTCGCGCGTATCATCACCACTAAAATTTGAATCCCCGTCTTTAAGCAGTCCGTTTTTTCGGGCATAATCGTTGATCGTGCGCGTGACAGCTGAACGCAAACCCGTTAGATGGGTGCCGCCATCAATCGTATTGATGGTGTTTGCAAATGCGTAGATCGACTCCGCATAAGCATCGGTATATTGAATGGCGGCATCGATGGTGATACCATCACTTTCTTTTTCGACATGCATCACAGAATGAATAGTTTGGCGATTGCGGTTCAGGTAGCTCACGAAAGAAGTAATCCCACCTTCAAAATAGAAAGTCATCTCACGGTCAGAGCGCTCGTCTCGTATATGTAAATTGACTCCGCGAGTAACAAAGGCCATTTCTCGGAAACGTTGTACAAGGGTCTCAAAGCGGTAGTCAATTTCATCGGTAAAAATCTCGGGGTCAAATTTGAACGTTTGACGGGTTCCTGTTTCACCTTTAGGTGCTTTCCCAATAACTTTGACCGGTCCAACGGGAATACCGCGTTCATAGCGTTGGTAATGAACCTTACCCTCGCGTTTGACTTCAACCTCAAACCACTCCGATAAAGCGTTAACTGCCGAAAGACCAACACCATGAAGACCACCAGAAACTTTATAACCGCCGCCGCCAAATTTTCCGCCGGCGTGCAATACAGTCATAACAATTTCCAGGGCAGGCTTATTTCTTTCTGGATGGATATCCACCGGAATACCACGTCCGTTATCTATAACGGTGACGCTGCTATCCGCGTGGATTACAACATCAATCCGATCACAATAATTGGCCAGGGCTTCATCAATCGAGTTATCCACAACCTCGTACACCAAGTGATGCAATGCTTTTATATCAGTACCACCCACGTACATACCTGGACGCCGTCGAACAGCTTCCAAGCCTTCGAGCACCTGAATATCTTTCGCTTCATAAGAATTTAAATCCTGTTTATTTGCCACAAATTACCTCCGAAGTTTGCCTCAATGTCAGTTAACTTATCAACTTGTTTTCGAGGAAGACTGGTTTTGTTTACTCAAATTGGTTACCCAGCGATCTGCATCGCGATAATATACAAAACTAGCAGAGAGCAGCCCTGTAACAACAAAGGCATGTCCTGCAACTCCTAATAATAAAAGCCAAGAATCAGAAGGTGGAATTCGCCACAAAACATCTAATCCTTGGGTTAGTAAAAATACCGAAACAAAAAAAAGAAGTGTGGTTGGCAGCGTTACATTCGTGATTCTGATGCCTGATCGAATTGAGGCCCAAACCCCCACCCCCTTTACGAATATCCCATGTGCAGAAAATAAAAGCGGAAAAATCAACCAAATCAAGAAACCCCCATAAAAAAGAACCATTAATTGCCCGAATGAAAACCCTGCCAAGGTAATCAGTGAAACCAGACAACTGGCAGGTATACTAACTACTAAAAACAATCCAATCCAGACCAAAGCGAGCAATATTACCCTTAGACTGGCGCGCGGCCATTCATATAAGGTTTTTTTCAAATGCAAATCACCTTCCAAAGCCGCTTGGGCGACAATGAGATAGTAAAATGCACCTAAGATCAGACCGATACCAAGAAGAAGAATCACAATTAGAAAAGCATAACCGATGGAATTAATTTCAAGCATCCACGGAACCCCGAAGGGTGTTTCGGAGGGTAATGCCGAAGACATTAAACTTGGAATTCCAACAGGATATGATCGTAGCATAACAGCTAGATTTAAATGTTCGGCCATCTGCAACCAATCTTCCCGGCCTGTTTCAAGCATACTCGCTAGTTCAGGACCCTCTTTGGTGGTAAACACCGTCATTTCTGCCAAGAGAATTCCAATTAGTTTTTTCAATCGCAGATGCGGAGCAAACCAAATCAATAAATCCAACGTGACTGGAAAAAGGATCAGCAAAATATGTTTTGTGATCGCGTCGAAACCCTCAACCAACGCCGGAATCAGGCGGGGTGGGGCGGGAAGTTCTTGAAATCTGTCATAGCCATCGAAGAACCAATTTTACCATAACGGCACATCTCCGTTGACTTTTTTTTGATTTATGCTATTCTCATTTTAGAGAGGAGAACGCCATGAATCCATATGTAAATTACCTGCGGCAAACTGATATTTTTTACCAGTTTTCAGAAACCCAACTTAAGATAGTCGCCGAACTATGCCAAGAACGAACTTTGGAGACAGGGGAATTTGTTTTTTTTGAGGGGGCTAAAAGTGACGAGTTATATATCATCGTTCATGGGGTTGTCGACATTTTAGTAGACCCTGCTCTGGTTAGTGATAAGCCGGGGCAAGATCTTGACCCAGTCACGATCGCTACGTTGCGGCGAGGACAATCCTTTGGTGAAATTGCACTTGTTGATCAAGGATTAAGGTCAGCCACCGCCCGGATCGCGCACGATAATACGCGTCTCTTGATAATTCCTAGTTTAAAGTTGATGGCAGCTTGTGAAACATACCCTGAATTAGGTTACCGGCTGATGCTCAACCTCGCAGCTGACCTAGCTTTAAAAATTCGGAGCACAGGCTTGCTGGTTCGGGAAGAATTATTATACGGTCAAACTCAGAAATAAAATATTCGTAAAAACTGACACTCTCTCTTGACCATATCGCACCATCTCTGTAGAATCTATTACTATTAGAAGAATACTTCGATCAAGAATTATGACTTTCGTAACCACTGATCTAAATCAGGGTTTAATGGAAGGAGGTCCAATATACTCAAATTTTTATATGAAAGTCAACCAAACACCCTTCAATGTTTCACTAACCAAATTAATCAGTAGGAGGAAGTAGATGTCTAAACGATTTCTTATAATTTTAGGTGTACTGGTAATTGCCAGCTTATCTTTAGCCGCTTGTGGTTCATCATTTGAATGTGATGACCCATTGGGTTGTATTTCTTATGAAGATGGCGATCCAGTACGAATTGCCTCAGCACTTGTAATTTCAGGTCCGAACACCGATCTGGGTACAAACTCACAATATGGTGTTGAAATCGCCATTGATTTCAAAGGCGAACTTATGGGACACCCCATTGAATTGCAGGCCGAGGATGATGGCTGTTCCGCAGAAGGCGGTCAAACTGCTGGTCAGAAGATCGTAGCTGATCCATCCATCGTTGCCGTTGTGGGTACAAGCTGCTCTGGTGCCGGGGTTCCGATGTCTAAGGTTGTATCTGAAGCCGGCTACTCCATGGTATCCCCTTCGAATACCGCCCCATCACTTACAGATCCGGAACTACACGAAGCAGGTTATTTACGCACTGCACACAATGATAAAGTCCAGGGCAAAGCCATGGCTGATTTTGCATTCAATGTATTGGGCCTTAAAACTGCCGCTGCAATCCACGATGGTGACCCCTATACAGAAGGTCTGGCTGCCGTTTTCGCCAACTCTTTTGCAGAATTGGGTGGTGAAGTTGTTGCTTTCACCGCAGTAAACAAAGGTGATACGGATATGCGCCCCGTATTGACCTCTGTTGCCGCTGCAGGTCCGCCAGAATTCTTGTATTACCCGGTCTTCACGGCTGAAGGTGGTTTCCTAACCAAGCAAGCTAAGGAAGTTGCTGGTCTTGAGAATACCGTTCTTGCTGCAGCAGATGGAATGATTTCAGCCGCTGCAATTGAAGCTGTTGGTGAAGCAGGTGCGGGCATGTACTTCTCTGGACCTGATCTGTCCTTCTCTGGCCAACTATATGATGATTTCCTCGCCAAGTACATTGAAAAGTACGGCTCCGAACCAATCTCAGTTTTCCATGCACACTCTTTCGATGCTGCCAATATGATTTTTGCCTGTGTCGAGGAAGTTGGTGTTGAAGATGGTGGCGCCCTCCATATCGGCCGTCAGGCACTCCGAGACTGCCTTTTTGCCACGAGCGGCTTCACAGGCATTACTGGTACACTGACCTGTGATCAATATGGCGACTGTGCTGATCCCAAGATCTCTGTTTCCCAACTCAACGGTGGTGAGTACGAACGCATCTGGCCATAGACTTCAAACAAGATTCAACTAGATCGTGGTGACATTAAAATTTACTGATTGCATTTAGCTTAAAATTTCGATGCAATATGTCATCACAGCCTAATCTATCGAAAGTATGAAAAAGGATGGGCTTTTGCAAAAGCCCATCCTTCCATCTTGTTGTGTAGGAGAAGAAGCGTATGCGTCAACGCTTGCAAAACATTGACTTCATAGATGTATTTCTATGGCTTATTAGGGCTTTCATTATTATCTTGGTTTTGTGGGGAACTATTTCAACCCTAATTGATAATCCGTATTCAACCAGCCAGTGGATTGATTTTGTAATTTTCGGGATCGCTCAAGGGAGTATGTATGCCCTAATTGCGATTGGGTATACCTTAGTTTACGGTGTGCTTTTCATGATTAACTTTGCTCACGGTGAATTCTTTATGGCCGGAGCAATGACATCGACTGTCTTCCTTGCTATTCCACTCAACGAAAGTGGATTTCTGGATGCTCATCCCATTATCAGTCTCGTTCTCATTATGATCTTGGCAATGGCTACTTCTATAACGATCTCAGTTCTGACAGAGAGAGTCGCGTATAAGCCACTTCGAAAAGCCCCCCGTCTGGTTCCCTTAATTACGGCTATCGGAGCTTCATTTTTTTGGCAATATTACTTCCGAGGATTATTCGGCTCTCAAGTGATCTCTTTCCCTGAAATCGATATTCTCAAAGGTACATTATCTCTTGGTCCAATTTCAATACTCAAGTCACAGGTTCTCGTACTCATCATAGCCGTAATGATGCTTATCAGCCTTCAGTTTTTCATTATGAAAACCAAAACTGGAAAGGCGATCCGGGCGGTCGCAGAAGATAAAGATGTCGCTGCCTTAATGGGTATCAATGTTGACCGAACCATCACGATCACTTTTGCCACCGGTGCTGCCATGGCAGGTGTTGCGAGCGTACTTTTTGTGGTTGTTTATCGCCAGGCCCATTACTTCATGGGATTTTTCCCCGGGCTGAAAGCCTTCACCGCAGCAGTTTTAGGCGGGATTGGAAGTATTCCCGGCGCTGCGATTGGTGGACTTTTCCTCGGCATGGTTGAATCGGTTGGACCCAGCCTCGTCCTGGAGGGATTGGGCATTCCAGCAGCCCACCAATTGAAGGATGTTATCGCCTTTTCGTTACTGGTTCTGGTACTGATCTTCCGCCCACAGGGAATAGTGGGTGAACGCCTAGCCGAGAAGAAAGCTTAGAGGATGCATTTATGAACGCTACAAAAAACAACTTCCAACAAGCAATCAAATTCGGTTTATTAGCCGGTGGAATATCGCTAAGTGTTAGCGTTATTGGTATGGTAGAGTTATTTTCAAAACGCGACTTGATTGCCGGCGTAATTTCGCTAGGGCAGGTTTTTCTGTTTGCAGCACCTGTGGCCTTTGGCTATTTAATTGCCCAAAAATCTCCAGATGGCAGACGCGGAAATACTCTGTTCAATGGTTTTATTACAGGTATTTTTGCAGCCATTCCACTGATCATTCTGACAATTTTTGCCACTACTTTTGATCTGCGGCAATTTCTACCCAATGTTTCCCCAGCTTTAATTGAGATTTTGACATTCGGTTTTGGGGCGTGGGTTGGGAGTTTGGTTCTGCTGATTGTAACCGGCATTCTAGGTTTAGCCGCTTCAGGGATGTATCTGCTTCCCCCTCACATCCGAAAACCAATTGCCAACGGTATTATTTACACACTGGTCATCGGCCTGTTTTCTGAAACGCTCTCCGAGCGGTTGAGGGCTTTCTTTGGGGCTGGGCTCGTCAAACTGCTCTTCAATGGCAAAGCTCTCAAACCAGTAGTGGCAACTATCCTCTTCTTGATAATCGTCGGGATCACAGTGTGGTGGGAGCGCAAAGGGGCGGAGATCAAAGAAATTTTTAGTTCCGTCCCTCCAGAAAAACAAACCCGAAATCGACGTATCGGCATGGGTCTAGGATTTTTCCTCCTTTTGATCCTACCATTGCTACTTGGCTCATATCTCTCAGAAGTTACCAACAACGTGCTGATCTACGTATTGATGGGCTTTGGCTTAAACATCGTAGTCGGATTCGCAGGTCTACTTGACCTCGGTTATGTGGCTTTTTTCGCCATCGGTGCTTACACAATGGCCTTGCTTACTTCTTCAGGGGCACTCGGAGTTGCCGGAATATCTTTCTGGGTTGCAATTCCTATCTGTGTCCTGGCAGCCGTACTCTTTGGGATCATGTTAGGTGTCCCCGTTTTACGTATGAGGGGTGACTACCTTGCCATTGTCACCTTGGGTTTCGGCGAAATCATTCGCATATTGGCCCTTTCCGACTTGCTCAAACCTTATATTGGTGGAGCCCAGGGCATCCTGCAAATCCCAAAACCATCTTTTTTTGGTATTTCGCTGATCAAACCAGATCAGTTCTACTACGTTGTCCTTGCTGGGGTATTGCTGGCCGCATTCGTTTCTTGGCGGCTGAGCGAATCTCGCTTGGGCCGGCAATGGATGGCGCTGAGAGAAGATGAAGATGTTGCCGAAGCCATGGGTATTAATCTGGTCAGTACCAAGCTGCTCGCCTTTGGTATAGGAGCGGGTTTCTCTGGTTTATCAGGTGCAATTTTTTCCACCAAGTTGACATCCATCTTTCCACACAGCTTTGATTTGGAAGTTTCAATCTTCGTATTATGTTTAATCATCGTTGGAGGCATGGGCAGTCTTCCAGGTGTGGTAGTAGGTGCTCTCATTATTATTGGATTGCCGGAGCTTTTACGTGAATTTGCTGAATATCGTTTATTGATGTTTGGTGCTCTCTTGATTGTTATGATGTTAGCCAAACCCGAAGGTCTCTGGCCCTCACAGGTTAGAAAGCGAGAGTTACATGCCTACGAGGATAATGGTAATCCGGTGGGGCAGGAGGGTTAATTATGGTTATTCTAACAACTACAGCTGTCACCAAAAATTTTGGTGGATTAGTCGCAGTCAACAAATTCGATTTTGAACTCCCCGAAAAACAGATAGCCAGCATCATTGGCCCCAATGGTGCTGGGAAAACTACTTTTTTCAACTGTATTACCGGTTTCTATAAACACGATGCAGGCACGGTTGAATTTGATGGAGGCTTCATCGACGGTTTATCTACGGATAAAATTACCCGCCGCGGGATTGCTCGTACCTATCAAAATATCCGCCTGTTCCCGGCCATGACCGCAATTGAAAATATCCTCGTTGGCCGTACACCCCACTTCAAAACTTTCTGGGTAGAGGCTGTCTTGCAAAATCGACGGGTAAAAAATGAAGAAGCAGAAGCGCTCGAAGAAGCCCAGCAATTGCTCAACTTCGTTGGGTTGAAAGGTTTGGGTGATCAACTTTCCCGCAACTTGCCGTATGGGGCTCAGCGTCGTTTGGAAATTGCTCGTGCCCTTGCCAGCAGACCAAAACTATTATTACTGGATGAACCTACTGCTGGCATGAACCCTCAAGAATCAGCAGAGTTGACCGTTTTCATCCGGAGCCTGCGCGATGAACTTGGTATCACTATTCTTCTCATCGAGCACGATATGCGTGTGGTGATGGATATCAGTGAAAATATCGCTGTTATGGACTTTGGCACCAAAATCGCTGAAGGTACACCAGCGCAAATTCAAAGTAACCCGCGAGTAATCGAAGCTTATCTGGGACGCGGCGCCGCTGCCGGCCTGGAATTGGAAGCCGCGTAGCAGGGAGAATAAAAAATAATGGCAATGTTAGAAGTAAACGATATACACACCTACTACGGAAATATTCACGCACTCAAAGGGATTTCGCTCACCGTTGATGAAGGAGAAATCGTCACCTTAATTGGTGCCAACGGTGCCGGAAAAACTACCACTTTGCGCACCATCAGCAGCCTGCTCAAACCCCGCCAAGGGAATGTTGTCTTGGAAGGGGAGGTCATCTCAGACATTCCAGCACATGAATTGGTATATAAGCAAGTTGCCATGGTTCCTGAAGGGCGCGGTGTCTTTGCCCGATTGACTGTCGCTGAAAATCTCGATATGGGTGCCTATTCACGTACCGATAAAGCCGCCATCCAACAAGACTTGGATTGGGTTTACACGCTCTTCCCACGCATGAAGGAACGCCGCAATCAGGTATCTGGCACCCTCTCTGGAGGCGAGCAGCAAATGCTAGCAACCGGGCGCGCCCTCATGGCCCGTCCCCGGCTGCTCTTGATGGACGAGCCGTCAATGGGGTTGGCTCCCATCCTGGTTGAGGGAATCTTCGACACCATAAAACAAATTAACCAAGAGGGCACCACCATTTTGCTCGTGGAACAAAATGCCACCATGGCATTAGGAGTTGCCAACCGCGGTTACGTGCTTCAAACCGGTGAAATCGTCCTGAGCGATACTGCTGCCAACTTGCAAACGAATGAGGAAGTGCAAAAAGCTTACCTCGGTATCGAGTAAACCACCAAAGTTTCTTCCTTGATACCTCTTCACACTCATACGGAGCGCAGTAGTGGTAGAATACCACCTTAATACTGCGCTCTTTTCATATACCTGGAGTACCACGATGATAATTCTCAATGGAACGACGTTCGCAAAGCGCTCCCCATGAATTGTACGATCGAAGCCATGAAAGACGCAGATGCGGCGCTTTCCAGTAGACAAGCTGAAATTCCTGTTCGCAACCAATTATCTGTTATTCCTCATTTTGGGTAATTCTGATTTTCAAAGGAAATAAATTGGCCATTCCAAAAACCGCATCCATCATTATCATTGGCGGTGGCGTGATGGGAGCCAGCACAGCTTACCATCTTGCCGCTAAGGGCGCCAAAGATATCCTGCTGCTCGAAAAGGAAGATTTCTTTGGAACAGGAGCAACTGGACGTTGTGCGGGGGGTGTGCGCTACCAGTTTTCAACTGAGGTTAACATTCGCCTTTCTCAAGCCAGCCTGCCAATGCTGGAGCGCTTCAAAGATGAGATTGGCCAGCAAGTTGATTATCACAAATGGGGCTACCTTTTCCTCCTCACAAAAGAGCAAGAAGTCGCAACCTTCCAGCGCAATTTAGATTTGCAGCACAGTTTGGGTATTGCCACCGAATGGCTGGATGGCGATGAAATTCGCCGCCAATTGCCCATGATGAATCTGGATGATATTATCGCTGGTACAAATCACCCTGAAGATGGCGTCGTTGACCCGAATGGCGTTGTTATGGGATATATCAATGCAGCACACCGCCTTGGGGTCACCGTGCGCGCAGGGATAGAAGTAGATGGGATAAATATCAAAGGCGGCAAGATCACTGGGGTCAGCACGTCCCAAGGAAGCGTGGATGCGCCTATCGTGGTCAACGCCGCAGGTCCCTGGGCGGGTGCTGTCTCGGATTTGGCAGGGTTATCTATCCCATTGACCCCTCTCCGCCGTCAGTGGTTGACCACCACATCTCTACCAGAACTTCCTCCTGATTTCCCCTTTGTCATCGACTTCACGCAATCTCTCTATTTCCACCGGGAAGGGGAAGGTGTTCTCACGGGTATGTCCAACCCCAGCGAAACGCCGGGTTTCGATCAATCCATTGATCTTGATTGGGAACTAACTCATGCAGCGGCTGCCATTGAGCGCCTACCGATGTTAGAGCAGGCCGGTTTAGGCGCCCGGCAAGCTGGACTTTATGAAAACACTCCAGATGCCCATCCAATTTATGGGGTTACACCCATCGAAGGATTTTATATCGTAACCGGTTTCTCTGGACATGGCTTCATGCACGGTCCCATTTCCGGCCTGTTGATGAGTGAAATTATTTTGGATGGCAGAGCAACTACTGTGGATATTTCTATGTTGGATCTCGCCCGATTTGAAGAAGGAAGATTGGTTCACGAATATAATGTGGTGTAACACTGGAGCACTTAATACATGCCATCTGCTGAAATCATAACAATTGGAACTGAACTCTTACTCGGCGAAACTGTAGATACCAATACCCGCTATATCGCACGAGCCTTGCGCGATGAAGGTGTTGACCTCTACCGCACCTCGACCATTGGTGACAATCCTGAGCGGATTGCTGAAATCATTCGTGAGGGCTTACAACGCGCTGAAATTATCATCACAACTGGGGGATTGGGACCGACTATTGACGATCCCACCCGGGAAGCAATTGCACAAGCAATGGGTGTCGAAACCGAGTTTCGCCCTGAACTATGGGAGCAAATCCTCGAACGTTTTCAGCGTTATGGTCGTACCCCCACCGAAAACAATAAGCGACAGGCTTACGTGCCCGCAGGTGCGATCGCGGTGGAAAATCCGGTGGGGACAGCACCAGCCTTCATTTGCGAATCCGAACAATTTTCGGTTATTGCCCTCCCAGGTGTCCCCCGCGAAATGGAATATTTGATGCAAAATAAGGTTCTCCCCCATTTGCGGGAGCGATTTGATTTATGTGGCGTGATCAAAGCTCGCGTGCTGCACACTTCCGGGGTTGGTGAATCTCAAATCGACGAGCGGATTGGCGATTTAGAAAAGAGCAGCAATCCCACCGTAGGGTTGGCCGCCCATGCTGGACAAGTTGACATCCGCATCACAGCCAAAGCGGAAACGGAAGCCGAAGCTGATGAGCTGATTCGGGAGGCTGAATCTGAACTCAGGCGCCGGCTGCGTGCCTGGATTTATGGTGCTGATGGCGACACATTAGAGGGCGTCGCATTGGATATCATGGCCGCTTATGGTTGGAATTTAGCTGTCGTCGAGGCAAACCTCGGGGGACGTTTGATCCAGCAATTAGCCGAAGCCAATGGTCCCTTCATTGGTGGTGAAGTTTTAACCTCCGCTCCTGACCCTAAAGACTTATTAGTTGCCGTTCAAGAAAATTGCAAATCGAAAGATGCTCAAGCTGGTTTGGGCGTGATTCTGCTGCCTGGAGAAATGCAACAAACCTTGCATATTGCATTGTTAACTCCTGATGAAGAACGCCAGGTGATCCGCACCTATGGCGGACCGCCCTTGATGGCCCCAAGGTGGGCGGTCAACCTGAGTCTTGACTTGATTCGAAAATTGTAAAATCCACCAGCAAATTGAAATTTGCTATCATTTCAAAGAATAGGAATATCCATGAGCATTGTAGATCTAATATTGACGAACGCCATCGTGCTGACGATGGACGATAAATTTAATCTTTTTGAACCCGGTGCTGTAGCTGTGAAAGATGACTGTATCGTGGCCGTCGGCCTTGCTGCAGATATTACCGAAGCATATTCCGCCACAGAGACTATTGATTGCTGCCGTCAGGTCCTGATGCCCGGCTTAATCAACGCACATACCCACGTCCCAATGACACTGCTGCGTGGATTGGCAGATGACCTCAGGTTAGATGTCTGGCTGCTCGGATATATGATGCCGGTGGAAAAAGAATTCGTCTCCTCCGATTTCGTGCAGCTTGGTACTAAACTGGCCTGCATCGAACAAATCCGCTCGGGGATCACTTGCTTCAATGATATGTACTACTTTGAGGAAGATGTTGCCCTGGCAACCGCTGAGGCTGGGATGCGGGCGGTCTGTGGTCAGACTGTGCTCAAATGGCCCGCACCCGATGCCCAGTCTTACGAGGAGTCGCTCGAGGAAGCCCGAGAATTCATCCAACGCTGGAAGGGGCACGAACTGATCGTCCCTGCTGTGTCCCCGCACGCACCATATACTTGCACCGAAGAAATTTTAAAGGCTACAGCAGCACTTGCGGTCGAGTTTGATGTACCCCTGCACACCCACCTCGCTGAGACAGCCATCGAGGTCGATAACTCCAACCATGAACACGGCATGCCTGTGATTCCCTATGTTAAAAAACATAATCTTTTCAATGCTAAAGTGATTGCAGCCCACTGTGTGCATATCGACGAAGGTGAAATCCGTACCCTGCACCAATATAAAGCAGGTGTCTCTCACAACCCATCCTCGAACCTGAAACTGGCCTCAGGTTTTGCACCCGTCAGCAAGATGTTAGAAGTAGGACTGAATGTTGGCATTGGCACGGACGGCCCGGCCTCGAATAACGATTTGGATATGTTTGAAGAAGTACGCCTGGCTTCGTTTATTGCTAAAGCCACCACAGGGGATCCCACCAAACTCCCAGCCAAGGAGGCGCTCGCAATGGCTACGCGCATCGGTGCTCAGGCAATACATTTGGGAGAAGTCACCGGGAGCATCCAACCCGGACTGCGGGCGGATCTCATTATGGTGAATATAAATCCCCTTCACAACGCGCCGCGCTTCCGCCGCGATCCAGATGGCATCTACGCCCAATTAATTTACGCCAGCAAATCTACGGATGTCACAGATGTTATGGTCAACGGTCAATGGCTTATGCGCAAAGGGCAATTACTGACCTTGAATGAATCGGAGTTGCTCTCACGAGCAAAAGATTACGCTCGCCGAATCGACACTTTCTTAGCCAAACGCGAACAATCTGTGCTCTCAAAGCTGATTGCCATTGAGGGCGCACAGCAACAAGAGAGTTTCGAAGTCCAGGCCAAAGTAAGAATTGAAAAACCTGAAATCGTAATCTCCGCGTTAGAAAAACCCGAAATTGAGATTCTTTATCACCGGCATTACCATGAATTCGATACCTATTTCCAATTTGAAGACGCCGAACAGGGTTTACTCCGTTATCGGGAAGATGAATTCATCGATGAAAAAGGGAAAACTGAACAGGTTCGTTATCGCTTAACCCATATTGGCGAAGCCCGAGAAAGAGACTTCCCTTCCGGTGCGCTGCTCTCCCGCAGTCGCTTCCTGGCATCAGCAACCCACAGTCTGCGTTTTTACAGGGAATACTTCAAACCCAGCAATGAGACTTTCATTGAAAAAGACCGTTTGCGTTGGCGGGTGATTTTCAGAGATACTACCTTTTACATCAATGTAGATCGAATGGACCAACCTGAAATTGGCACCTTCTTGGAAATCAAGAGCCGCACCTGGAGCTTGCGGGATGCAGAACATAAAGCTGAGATGACTAGAGAATTAATCGCAACATTAGGCGCTTCACCGGATGAGATTGTGCGTGAAGATTATGTTGAGTTTTTAGACAACGAAGCTTGCTAAGATTTACCAGGAGAAAACTAGAAATTTAGTTTTTTCAAATTCGGATTCCAATTCATCACTCTTGATTGTATGAAAATTGCTGTTCTTGCCGACATCCATGCTAATTTCCGGGCTCTGGAAACCGCGGTCAATGATGTTAATCATTGGGGACCAGATTTTGTTTTCGTCGCAGGTGATATTGTCAACCGCGGCCCAAGATCTTTGTGCTGCTTACAATTAATCGAAGAGAAACGCAAATATGAAAACTGGCAAGTCATCCGCGGGAATCATGAAGATTATGTCATGCAGCGAGATAACCCTGGTGATCCCAAAAGCGGAACGCAATTTGAATTGTTTCAGCCCGTGCATTTCACTTACGAACAGTTGAATAAAGATATTGCACCATTGCAAAACCTACCCCGGAAAATCAGTCTGGATTTGGATAATGCCGGTGAGATTCGCATGCTGCATGGTTCGATGTTGGGGAATCGTGATGGGATCTATCCTGAAAACACAGATAATGAGCTTAAGAAAAAAATCTTTCCGGCACCTGAAGTATTTATTACCGGGCACACCCACCGGCCTTTGATTCGCCGAGTCAACAGCACTCTGGTAGTCAACGCTGGATCTGTGGGACTGCCTTTCGATGGCGATATACGTCTGGCCTATGCACAAATCGAATATAAAAATGGCAGTTGGCAGTCTGAAATTATCCGATTAGGCTATGACCTTGAAACCGCTGTAAAAGATTTTTATGATTATGGTTTTGTGGATGGAGGCGGTCCACTGGTTGATTTGATTTTATTGGAACTTCAAACTGGTATGGGACAGCTTTATCAGTGGGTGATGAAATACAATTCTCCGATAAAAAAAGGTGAAATGAGCGTGAAGCAAGCAGTTGAAGAATTTCTTAAAAATCCGATTACAGAACCGTATTGGTATATCGAAGGAAACCAAAACAGCCCGTACTCTGACACTAAGATGACCTAAACACCCCCCCCAAAAAAAAACGGTCATCAAAATTTTCGGATGATCGCTTTTTTTGTTATTGATGAATTTAGTGATCGTGATGATCCGTAAAATACGCCAACGGGGTTCGCGGATTCCTACAGGGCTAGGGCACATCCAAAACACAGCGAAATCCAATTTTGCCGAGTTCTGAATTTGGATCCTCAATTTGAGGCGAAGGAAGATTTTTGTCACGCCGAGAAACACGTGTATCGCTGCCTAAACTATACCAGGAGCCTCCCCTTCGGACACGTTCCTTTCCAAAATTTTCTGAGTCAGTTTCAGCTTCCCCTCCAGGGTAGGGACCATAAAAGTCGGCGACCCATTCAGAAACATTACCCGCCATGTCCTCTACCCCATAAAAACTAGCACTTGACGAAAACGCACCTCCAGGAGCCGTAAACTCATAACCATCATTGAATGCTTTATTGGCCCAAGAATTGCTGCAATTTATATCGCAGAAATTCACTATAGTTTCGCTAAGGAAATTTCCCCAGGGATACAATCTAGCATCATCCCCTCCACGGGCTGCTTTTTCCCATTCTGCCTCTGTAGGTAATCTCCCCCCCGCCATTCACAATAATCATTCGCGGCATCCCAAGTCACATTTACCACCGGATATTGGGAATATTTCTCGTTGCGAAAATATGAAACACCGGCAACGATGTCAAAATTCCAAGGGGGGGCACACACGCCAGCAGTCACACAAACATCATAAAGCTCATTGGTTACTTCATATTGGTCGATATAATAATCATAATCAAGTGAGACTGAACGGACTGGTTCTTCATCCCCAAAATAGAATCCTTCACAATTGAGGGATGGATTTACCCTTTGACATTCCTTCAGGGCATCAGTTCTGCTAGTACCCATCTGAAATGAACCAGCTTTGATTAAAACATTTCACCACCCGTCTTATCAGTAATTCGAATAGGGAGTGAGGTTGATGTTGGTACATCTATTGGAGTTGGAGCAGATGTTTCGGAGGGGAGAACCTGATCAATTTCATTGGTGGCCATAGGTTCAGTAATTTCTGTTGGTTTTAGGACCGCGATCTCCTCCGTCGCCGTTGGATCGGGTCCCCGAGTACGGCCACCAAAAATACTCATAGAAACAAAGATGATACCAATAAGGACAACGAACCCACCTCCGGCCCAGAGCCAAATAGGGACTTTCTCTAAGGGATTTGCGCTTACCGGTGACTGGGATTGAATTGAAATTGGAGAGGTCGGTCCTGGTATGGCTTGTTGTCTTGGGGCTGGAGAATCAATTACAGTTTCAGTAATTTCCGGAGGTATGGTTTCTGCCGGCGGTAGGATTTCAGTTTTTGTTTTTTGATCTTCCACAATGGCAGCCGTCCCCGCAGCCACCATTGTAGATGGATCGGGGTCCCCTGGCGGTATCGTTTCCGTGTTGTCTGGTGCTTTTGCCTCTGTGCCCTGCAAGCCATCTGTTTGCGTTGGTTGTATTTCAGGCGGAACATCCGACCCTGAAACCGTAGGAATGGATCGCTCAAATTCTTTAGGCTGATCAGTAATCTGAGATTCTGTTTTGGGTTGAATGGGGGAAGGGACTTCTTTGGGAACTATCTCCACCATGGGGTTCATTGTGACCCCCAAAGCACCTAAGGAGCGAGCGAGACGCTCGAAGTTGTCTTCGTACCTCCCCTCAGCAAACGTTTGATAATGCAAACCTGCTAATTGGTAATCTAAAGATGGAGGAATCGTAACCGCCTCGATCACTAATGGTAATACCCTTTTTACGTGCTGTTCTGCGAGGGTCAGTTCTTTGGTTACGTTGTCAGAAGCAATTGAATTTGGCGAAAGGACAATAACAAATACCTGGCATTCCATGATCGCCTCAACGATTTGTTGACGCCAGGTTGCAACACCAGCGAGGATATCGCCTCTATCCACCCAAACATCGACTCCACGAGCCTCAAGCTTTCCAATTAACTCATCTACGAAGTTGCTGTCTTTGCGAGAGTAACTAAAGAATATTTTGCTCATAATCTGCAACCCTCTTCAACAATTAATCCTATTTTTATCTAATTTAGCAGATATTATACTAGATTTCTTCATAAATATTAACAGTATCTGTAGACACCGATTTATTGCCTTTAACAAAAAGGGTGAGAGAAATAATCCTCGTACTTCGCTCACCTGTAAATCATATTCACAAATTTATACTAAGGTAGTGGGACATCAAGCACACAGCGGAAGCCAATATCGTTATCGTCTGAATCTGCAGGCGCACTAAATCGATAGGTTGTTAATATCTTCCCATCAGATTCAATCCAGGATCCCCCTCTGAGCACTTTGTTTCCAATTTCGCTCCTAGAAATCGCGCCTGAATTTCCTCCAGGGTAAAGAATAATATTGTCTTGAACCCATTCCCAAACATTGCCCGCCATTTCAAAAGCACCATAAGGGCTCTCACCAATCGTGGTCCCAATCCCGCGAGTATCTCCACAACCACTAAATTTCCAATAATTCGCTTCCACACACTCTGTTCCAATCTCATCACCCCAAGGATAAGTACGAGCGTCATCACCGCGGGCAGCTTTCTCCCATTCAGTTTCTGTCGGCAGCCGACCACCACGCCACTCACAGAAAGTAACAGCAGCATCCCAATTTACCCAAATGACAGGATAAAAACCAAACTCTGAATTTCCGTAGTATGCAGGTCGTGTTTTTGAGCTTAACGATCTAGGCGGTTCACAGGCCCCTTCTTTGACACATTTTGCATAACTGGAATTCGTCACCTCAAACTTGTCGATATAATATGCCCCGGTCTCAACCGTGTGAGCAGGGAAAGCATTGGGTTCATGAGCATTGCTCCCCATGATAAACTCGCCTGCCGGAACGAATACCATTTCTACACCAATGGCATCCGTGATTTGTGGAGGATAAGGTGTCGAAGTGGGTGTTTCGGTTACCGTGGCCGTGTCTGGCATTGGGGTGTCAGTGGGTAGTACAATCTCTTCAGTGATGACTGCAATTTCGGTTGGCTCCAATGTTTCTGTGGGGAATAATATCTCAGTTGCAGTTGGCAGATTTTCAACTGCTACAAGGACTTGAATTGTGGGGGAAAGTGTAGGTTCAGGTTTACTGCTACCAAAGAGATTGCTTATCCCCAAAATTAAAAAGAGCAAAATAACGACCCCGCCACCAATCCAACCCCAGCCAGGGATTTTGCTCAATGGTTTATCAGATTTTTGGGTCTTCTTCGGTATCTTGGCTGTTCCTTCAACAACTTCTTCTGGATCGCGGGGCGTAAATCCCAAACGAACAAGAGTATTCAGCAATATTTGAAAGTTTTCAGAATAATCTCCAGTTGAAAAATCCAACTGCTGCAAGCCAGCGAGTTGGTAAGCCATTGAATTTGGAATTTCTGCGGATTTATAGAAAATAGGGATGATGGTCTTATCATTTCGTTCGGCGAGGGTCAGCTCCCGATTGACATTATTGGATCCAAATGAATTGGGGGAAAGCACAATAAAAAAGACAGCGCATCCTTTGATCCCCTCAACAATCTGTTGGCGCCAAGTTACTTCTCCGGCATGAATATCCCCACGATCAAGCCAGACATCGATTCCCCAGATTCTAAATCTGTTGAAAGGCGATCTACAAATTCCGAATCTTTGCGAGAATAGCTAAAAAATATTTGCCCATCCATTTTGTTTTACCCTTAACTCAAATTCAAATTTAATTTCTTTAGTACATATTGTATTCAAAATCAAGTGAAAGTCAACAAAATTTATCCGAATTTCACGCGATTATCATTTTTATCGCTCATCAGACCGATAAAAACGATTTTCCCATTCCTGATTTGGGGGGCTCTATTTCTTCAAAAGGAGCTTTGAGCATTAATTGGATGCTGCAAATCCCCAAGGGCCACCCAATTACCTGACGGGCATTTTCAGCATAGGAAGCTTCAACCTCCCAGGTTTCACCTGCTTGTCGATGGATTACTCGAAAACGCGGCATTGCTGCTCCTCTTTCAGAGGGGTATCCCATGTCAAATCTGATCATCTGGATTTTTTGTTAGCAGGTGAATTTGTTAGTTGGTGTTTTATGGGAATGCCTCAACATCGATGACACAACGAAAACCCAAATATCTGTGAACCTCTTCGGGTCTCATTCCTTTTCGAGCAATCACCTTTATATTTTTTTGGCCCATCGAAATATGCCCCTCCTCGAATTGTTCGATGAGTGATCCCAAAATCCTTCGCCGCATTTGGATCCCCTCCAGAATAGGCTTGAAACCAATCCTTAACCCACTCAGCCCCATTACCACTCATATTGTAGGAACCATAAAAACTCGAGCCGGCTGATTTTTTGTGATAGCGGTGGTATCGCCTTCGCGCGCGGCCCATTTCATCCAAAATTGTGTGCCACCGTGGCCCCATCAAAACAATCACCACACGGCAAGAACCAATGGCCTGACCAATTGCATCGGCAAAATCTGCCCCAACACCGATGTCAGTTACATCCATGAAAACGCGTTCAGAACCAAAACGTTTAGCTAAACGATCATAAATTCGCCCAGCATACCCCGCAGTATCGACTCGTCGATAACTGATGAAAATATTATGACCCATCCCATATCCTCAATAATATTTAAATTTAGCTCTACGATTTAGAAATTGTATAAGCACCCTAATGAGTAGTCAAGCATTATAATAGTTGGAATACTAAATTTCAGGTGACTTTGAGATCATCAAGTTGAAAGGAAAAATCAAATGCTTTTCCCCCGCACAACTGTTGGAGGAATATCCCTTTCTCGATTGATTGTCGGCACAAATTGGTTTTTAGGATATTCACACTATTCTGCTGCTAAAGATAAGTTCATCAAAGATTCCCAAACTCGAGACAAGATCTCTGAAATTTTAGAAGTTTACCTTGAAGTGGGGATCGACACAGTTATGGGACCGATGGTTCCATTATTGGCGGATGCTGTAGAAGAAGCTGAGCAACGTAGTGGCCAGAAGATAAAGTTGATCCTGACCCCCTGGTTCAACATCCTGCCTGGCGGTAACCCAGAAAACGATCCTGAGCCTGTCATTGCCCAATGTAAAGCTGCAGGTGCATCCATCTGTATGCCGCACCAGATGGTTACCGATGCATTAATGGATCGGATGTACAGAAAGATACGAGATATTGAAAAATATACGAGTTTGATCCGACAATATGAAATGATCCCTGGGCTTTCCACGCATATGCCCGAAACCATCATTTATGCTGATGAAACCGAAGTGGATGTTGAAAGCTATATTCAAATTTACAATGCAACCGGTTTTCTCATGCAGGTTGAAACCGACTGGGTGATGAAGATCATCAAAAACGCAAAAAAACCGGTTATGACAATAAAACCGCTTGCGGCGGGCCGGCTGCTACCCATTGCCGGTTTAGCGTTTGTTTGGAACACGATTCGTGAGCAAGACATGGTAACTATCGGTACAACTACACCAGATGAAGCGAAGGAAGTTATCGATATCTCGCATGAATTGCTCAACAAACGGATCCCGGAATATGAATTACAACGAACTCGCAGCAAATCTTCTCTCGCTTCTTAAGATTTTTCTAAGCAAATTAATCAGGGCTTTCTTAAAGTCGGAGAAACAAGCTGATGCAAAATGACCTTCCTCGGTTATGTTTAAGGTAACAGCCAAAAAACAAAATCACAAGGAAGGTCAAAATGAAATCTAACATAGAAAGTGCAGTTGTCTTTGATCTGGGCAGCCTGTATGCCGAACTGGGCAAGCTGCGCGATCGTAGAGCTGCGCGCGGGATCCGCGATCAACTCGACAATCTGATAACCTTCATGTTGCTGGCCAAATTGTGTGGCGAAGACCGACCCAATGGGATCGCCGAGTGGGTGCTGCATCGGATCGACCTCTTGACCACGGCCCTGCAGATCGAGCGGAAGAGTGCACCCCATCACAGCACCTATCGTCGGATCTTGAGGGAGGTGCTTGATGTGAGCGAGTTTGAGCAGGTGATGGCCGGTTATTTGACGGGGAAACGACATTTTGGTCGCCAAGTCGTGGTAGCAATCGATGGCCAGGTCCTGCGTGGGACGGTCTGTGATGAGAAACCTGGATTACATCTCTTAGCAGCCTATCTGCCTGAAGAAGGGTTGGTGTTGATGGAAATGCAGGTTGAGAGCCATGAAAATGAGATCCCGGTGGCACCCCAGCTGCTGCAATGCCTTGATTTACGGGGCACAGTGGTCATCGGCGATGCCCTCCACACCCAAAGAGCCGTTTCTGTACAAATCGTCGCTGCCGGCGGTGACTACATTTGGTTCGCCAAAGGCAATCAACCCCAGATCAAAGAGGATATGCGTCTGTGGTTTGAGCCTGATGTGCCCCTGATCCCTGGAATGGGGTCTCCCCCGAAGGATTTCGAGACCGCCACGACCAGCAATAAAGGCCATGGTCGCCTGGAGAGACGTACCCTCACCGTCAGCAGTCAGTTGGCCGATTTCCTCGACTGGCCCGATCTCGATCAGGTTTTCCAACTCGAACGCACCTTTACCGACCTCAGAATTGGTGAAACCAACTCCCAGGTCGTTTACGGTTTTACCAGTCTATCCCGGGATCAGGTTGCTCCCGCTCGCTTGTTGGATTTGATCCGGTCCGACTGGGGCATTGAAAATGGCTTACATTACCCTCGCGATGTGACCCTCTGGGAAGATCGGACACGTTTTACTCACAAGAATGCTGCTCAGACCATGGCTTGTATCAATAATCTAATCTTGGCTATCCTAGCTAAACAGCAGCACTTCCGTTTTGTCCCCTCTGCTCGCAGGTTTTTTGACGCTAACCCCTTGGAAGCCCTTGCTTTGATTACTCGACTTTAAGAAAGCCCTGCAAATTAATAATAATTGCTTGACATGCACTACCCTTTATGCCATAATCAAAATAGCCCCTTGGCCTGCCCCCCTCAGGTCCGGGGGCTATTTTTCTATAAAAGGAGGATTTATCATGTGTGGACGCTTTACCTTAACAATCGATCCCGCTGATTTAAAAGAAGCTTTTGCATGGGTGAATTTTGGAAACGCAGAAATTTCTCCCCGGTACAATATTGCACCTACACAACCCTTAGCTGTGATTGCCAATACAGGGGAGGACAAACTTGATTTCTTCACCTGGGGCTTAGTCCCTTTTTGGGCCAAAGATCCTGCTATAGGAAATCGAATGATTAATGCCCGTTCAGAAACGCTGGCTGAAAAGCCATCTTTTAGAAATGCTTTCAAACGGCGGCGGTGTTTAATCTTGGCGGATGGCTTTTATGAATGGCAAAAATTTCCCGGAGAAAAAACCAAACTTCCAACGTATATCCATTTGAAAAATGGGAAACCTTTTGCCTTCGCTGGTCTATGGGAGGAATGGAACTCGCCGGATGGTTCGCAAATTTTATCAACCACCATCATAACGACCCAACCTAATTCTCTCATGGCACCCATCCATAATCGTATGCCAGTGATCTTGCCTGAATCCGCCTACAGGGAATGGATCACTCCTGGTGAGGCAGACACCCAAAACCTGATTAGGTTTTTTCAGCCTTTTGACGCAGACATGATGGAAGCTTATCCAGTCTCACGGCTGGTAAACAATCCTCGAAATGAATCTCCCGATAATATTAAACCCCTAAATCCTCTCAAACCGTAAAAAATCTGGTTCCCAAATTCACTTATACTTGACTCCCAAAACGTTTTGGTTTACAATCAAAATAGGTATCCAAAACGTTTTGGGTACAAGGTGAGGAGATATGCCGATCACAATAAAGGACATCGCCAAGAGGGTAGACCGTTCTGTTACAACGGTATCACGCGCCTTGCACGACTATGACGATGTCAGTCCGGAAACCAAAGAGATGGTCCGGAAAGCCGCATTGGAGATGGGTTATACACCCAGCAGCTTTGCTCAACGATTACAAAAACAAAAATCCGATACAATCGGATTAGTGCTCCCAACCTACGGGCCTCGTTTTTCGGATCCTTTCTTTAGTGAGTTTCTTGCTGGCATGGGGAATAAAGCCGGCAACTTAGGCTACGATATCTTGGTTTCAACCTGCCCTCCCGGGGATGAAGAATTATTACGTTATCAATCCAACGTACAAGGTCGGCGCGTCGACGGATTTATCGTTTTGAGAACCCGACGACAAGACCATCGCATCGAATATCTTTGCCAGGCAAATTTTCCCTTTGTAGCATTTGGAAGAACCGAAGGCCCTTGCGAATTCCCTTTTGTTGATGAAGATAGCGAATACGGCATGCATCTGATTGTCAATCATTTGGCAACAGCAGGGTATCGACGCATTGGGTTTATCGCTGCACCAGAAGAACTTATGTTTACATACTATCGAAATAAGGGCTTTCAGGAAAGTTTAGAAGAACACAATCTTCAGGTTGACAAAGGATTAATAACAATTGGAGACTTGACCCAACGCGGCGGTTTCGCCCAGGCAAAAAAACTATTAGATATCAACCCTTCACCTGATGCCATCGTGGCCAGCAACGATTTGATGGCTCTTGGCGCAATTAGCGCAGCCCAAGAAAGAGGGCTCGTCATCGGCAAAGATATTGCCATTACCGGTTTTGACGACACCCCCATGGCAGAACATTCTCACCCACCACTAACAACTGTTCACCAGCCTGTTTACAAAATTGGCGGGATGGTTACAGACATGTTAATCCAGCGTATCCAGGGGAGAACCCTGGAAAATAAAAAAATAATCCTCAAGCCTTCACTTGTGATCCGTCAATCCTGTGGTGGCATGAGCATGATCGTTTAGCACAAAAGGAGGTGCCGCAAAAAAAGATTGATTTTGTCTCTCAATATTCATATGTTTTACTATCTAAAACCTAAAGTTTTATGGAGGCTAAGCTAAAATGAAGAAGTTTTCTATCCTATTGATCGTAGCCCTTCTGGCAGTCGCAGCTCTATCAGCTTGCACGCCTGAAACGATCGTCGAAACTGTAATTGTAGAAGTTGAAGGTGAAACCATTGTCGAAACCGTCGAGGTAGAAGTACCTGTCGAGGTCGAAAAAGAGGTGGTCGTCACTCAAGAAGTCGAGGTTGAGGTTCCGGCGAATCCAAGACCCTGGCTTTCTCTTCCCGCTTGTTCAGCCCGCCCCGTGAGCAGGAATTTTTCATCAATGAGATAATCAAACCCTTTGAGGAAGAACACGGTATTTCCGTAAACTTCCAGATTATTGATGATGTCACCCTACTAGATCGCGCCCAGGTTCAGCAAGAAACCGACCACGTCACCACCGATATCGTTGTCGCCCATAACGGCGTCATGAACCAATGGATTGACAATGATTGGGTCGTGGACTTGACTGAATTTGTGAGCACTTGGGACGACCGCACCTTCAGCCCGGCTTTTGAACAGGATACCAATCGTGACGGCAAGCAATACTTCTTGCCCGTCGGTGCAGATGTTTACTTGCTGCTGGCCAATAACAATGCCCTTCCATATCTACCCGAAGGCGTAAACCTCGACACCATCACCTGGGACCAGTATGCAGACTGGGCCGTAGCTGTCGCCGAAGGCGAAGGCGAAGGCAAAGTTTGTATCACCGGTATCCCCTCCAAATCCTGGGTCTATATGTTTGGCGGCACCGCTCTATCTTACGGTGGAGGTTTCCCTGATGTCAACTCCGAAGGTGCAATGGCTGCCTGGAAAGTCTGGGAAAAAATTGGTAAGGCCAATGGCTTTATTAAAAGTGTTCTGAACGTCGAATCCTGTGTTGACCCCATGATGCGTGAAGAATCCTGGCTAACGGTTTTCCACAATGCCCGAGCCGGGCAAGTTTATGATTCGAACCAGACCCAATTTACCCTGGCTCCCGCCCCAACTGGCCCTGTCGGCACCGGCTCTATCGCGGGTGTGAGTGGCTACGGGATCATGAAGGGCGCACCCAACTATGATTTGGCTGTGTTGTTCCTCGAATATTTGACCCGCCCTGATATCCAGGTCAAGATCGCTAAAGGCACCGGTGGATTCATTCCTCCTGTACAAGAAGCCATAGATTTCCTCGGCGATGAAGCTCTCGATGAAGTCATCAACAAAGCCGTCTTGGTTTTGGAAAACGGTGTTGTCTCTGGCGTTCCCGCCAGCAACTACCAGGACTGGGGTGCAGTAAAGGCTTGCTTCGACGATGTCTTCGAAGACACCATCCTGACTGGCGCAGACGTTACCCAAGAACGCATTGATGAAGCTCAGGCTTGCATCGATGGTTTGCTGGTAACCGAGTAATCTGTCACACTTGCGGTAGTTGAAAAAGGGCCGGGAAACGGAATACTCGTTTCCCGGCCCAAAAAACTCTCGCAGAAAGGAATGAGGTGGGGCATGGAAAATGAAAAAAAAATCACGCATTACTTAAAAACAGCGACGCCTTATATACTCGTCGCACCCGTCATCATTTATTATGTGGTATTTTGGCTCAGGCCCGTAATTACACTGGTAATTGGCAGCTTTTCGGCTATTGACGGCAGTGGTTTCACCTTAGCAAACTTTGGAATGGTATTTGATGACCCTTCTTTCTGGCCAGCTTTTCGAAATACCACGATCATTGTAATTTTCTCTGTCACCCTCGAATTCCTGGTAGCTCTAGCTTTAGCCTTATTGATCAACACCAAATTCCGCGGTTCTGGCATGTTCTTGTTCATCGCCATGATCCCGATGGCATTGCCGGCCATGGCTGCGGGTGCCATGTGGCAAACCGGGTTGACCGCCCACGGCTGGATGAATAGTATGCTCTACTATCTCGGATTTTTAGCCGAGGGCCAAAAAATCTATTATTTAACGGGATCAGATGCTAAAAACCTTATCCTGATCATCCTGGTCGATGCCTGGACCGTGATCCCTTCGGTAATGATCATTTTATTGGCTGGGCTGCAAAATCTCCCAGAAGAAGCCAAAGAAGCCGGCCACGTTTTTGGGGGCACTGGCATGACGGTCTTGCGAAAAATCACTATTCCCATGCTAAAACCCACAATTACAACTGCAATTCTATTGCGCTTAATTGCAGCCATCCAAATCTGGCTGATTGTCGTGATCCTATTTGGTTTCGACCGACTACCAACCCTTGCAGAACGTATTGTTTACTACGCCGATGAGGTACCCGGGATATATAACAGCTATGCCCTGGCCGCCTCGTACACCATTTTCGTCACCTTGATCGTATCCATCGCGGCCGTGTTTTACCTGCAAGTATCAGGAGCGTTCAAAAAAGACCCGGAGGCCGCGTGATGAATAAACCTAAAAAGAAACCCATTAACCTCCGCAAAGCTGGCCGGATGACCATTCTTTACTTGGTGGTGATTACGATTGTTTTTATCATCCTCACACCAATATATTTCTTAGTAATGACTTCCTTCCTCTCAACCCGGGAGGCCTACACATATCCGCTACCATTGGTGCCCAGCTTTACAACCCATTTCTCATTGCAAATAAGCGAAAAGGGATATCTCCTAAGTGTCCAGGATCCCAAAACGGATGAGTATGAGACTGTACTGGCTACGAATGATATAGAGAAGATGTCGGTTTATATGCGGGCGATTTTTAAACACTTTGATGGAAGAACCCCAAATCCAGGCCTATATCAACGCTTTAGATAATGCGGTTGAAAATAGAGGAGGCAATAGCGAGAATGTCGTTGTTTACTTCAGTCACCGCCGGGATATCTTTCAAAACTATCAAGTCTTTTTCAGAGTGACGCGCGATGTTGTTCCGGCCTTGATTCGCAGTCTCCAAATTGCCTTCCTGACCATCATCATTTCACTCTCGATTGGCGGATTGGCGGGTTACGCTTTTGCCCGCTATAACTTCAAAGGCAAAAGCGGGTTGAAATTTAGCGTACTTTTTGTCAGGATGTTTCCAGCAGTGGCAATTGCACTGCCGATGATCATCATCCTGGCAAATATGGGATTATACGATAAACCCCTGGGTCTCTCACTGGTTTACTCGGTAGGATCTATTGGCCTGACGGTTTGGATCACCGCCAGTATTTTTATGGGAATTCCGGTTTCATTGGAAGAAGCCGCTTTGGTATTTGGTGCTACAAAATTACGGGCATTCTTGCGCATTACGCTGCCACTAGCTTTCCCCGGCCTGGCAGCCAGCGCCATGTATGCTTTCTTGGGTGCCTGGAACGAAACCGTCGCGGGCATTATGCTGACCCAGTTCAACCCCACGTTTGCGGTTGTAGTTTACCAAACCCTGATCGGCACCTCCGGCCAAATTAACCTAACAGCCGCAGCTGGTATGGCCCAGGCAATTCCAGCCGTTATTTTTACATTTTTCATTCGCAGATACATCAATCAGATGTGGGGCGGAATGACAATTTAGAGGAGATGAGAATATGGCAACCCTACAAATGATCAATGTCACGAAAAAATTCGGCAAGAGTGTGATCGCCGTTAATGACTTGAATTTAGAAGTTCACGAAGGCGAATTTTTAGTTCTGCTCGGTCCCTCGGGCTGCGGAAAAACCACCGCAATGCGAATGGTCGCCGGGCTGGAAGAAGTCACTTCCGGCCGTATTATCATCGATGGCAAAGATGTTACCGATCTACCGCCGCGAAACCGCAATATCAGCATGATCTTCCAGAATTACGCTGTCTGGCCCCATATGACGGTTTACGAAAATATCGCCTACGCCCTGAGACTTAAACGGATGGACAAAGCCAAGATCGACAATATCGTCAACGATGTGGCGAGGATGACCAAAATTGGCGAGCTTCTCGAAAGGCTGCCCACCCAGCTTTCGGGCGGGCAACAGGCAGAGAGTGGCAGTGGCCCGTGCCATCGCAGTCGAGCCAAAGATATTCCTCATGGATGAGCCCCTCTCAAATCTGGATGCGAAACTCCGAGTGTCGATGCGCACCGAACTCAAAGCCATCCACACCAAGACCAACGCTACATCGTCTTCGTAACGCACGACCAATCTGAAGCTATGAGTATGGCCGACCGAATTGTGATCATGCGCGACGGCGAGATTATGCAAGTGGGCAGCCCCGAAGATGTCTATGAGCGCAGCGCCAACTTGTTCGTAGCTGATTTTATCGGCACCCCGCCAACTAACTTTATCGATGCTGAGATCAAAAGCGATAATGGGAATGTTCATTTAACAAATCCGTATTTTGATATGGAACTCTCACCAGAAGCCGCCGCACCATTCAAGACTTACGACAAAACTAAACTGACCATCGGTGTGCGGCCTGAAAAAGTGCTCTTGACCGATTCAGCCAGTGCGACCTTCTCCGCCAAGTGTTTGGTGTCAGAACCACAAGGCTCTCATCAGGTTATCGCTTTTGAGTTGGGCGATAAAATCGTCAAGGTTATCGCCCAGCCCACCCCAAAAATTGAACCGGGAGAAACTATCCACCTGGCATTCAAACCAGAAAACGTGCGTTTCTTCGATCCCGAAATCCACGCTGGCCATCACCAACGACTAGCATCCAAAGTCCCAAGGGGATTTAATTGCCCAATCTTCCCCTTGGGATTCTCTGGAGAACAATATGCGTCACCAAATACGCTGGACCGCCGAAAAAATCGCGCGGCGGCTTGAGCTAATCGAGGCTCAAACCTACCGCCAAAGCATAGAAATTTCCCCTTTTCGCTACAGATATCTGAATAATCCGCTAGATGCTCCGCCAGTTGCGTCTGATGTGGATGATTCTTTCTGGGATACAATCCAGCCATTTGAATACTGGGCTCGCCCTCGCACAAACTTCATTTTGCGGACGAAGTTCACCACCAGAAACCTTGATATGAGAGCCGGACCCATAGCATTATTTTTACCCATCGGAATCGCGGGCAATTTCTCGCATCCGGAAGCTTTGGCTTATATCGATGGAGAGCCACTAGCCGCTTGCGACCGCCATCATCAAGAGATTGTGCTACCAGATAAATATTGTGACGGGCAGGAACATCTACTGGTTTTACATGGTTGGACAGGCATCGGTGGAAATGGCCGGGAAGAAATGACCGACCGCTTGAAAATGAACCCTTGCCAGGTGGTGCAAATCGATCAACTCACCCGAGATTTTGTGGCTGTAGCTCGCGTAGCTTCAGGAATCAGCGAACAACTCGAAGAACGCGATCCCGCCAAACACCACTTACTAAACGCCGTCGATGAAGCCCTAAAACTCATCGACATTCGCAGCCCCATCGGTGAGAATTTTTACGACAGCATCCCCACTGCGCTGGATCAACTGTGCACAGGTATCGACCAAGCCGGCCCGCCATTAGCGGTAGAGATCAACGCCATCGGGCACGCGCATATCGACGTGGCCTGGCTATGGACCCTGGGCCAAACCCGTCGCAAGGTCGGGCGCACTTTCCACACCGTGATGCGTTTGATGGAGCAGTTCCCCAACTATATTTTTGGGCAAAGCCAGCCCCAACTTTATGAGTATCTGCGGCAAGATTACCCCGAACTTTTCGAAGCGATTAAAGATCGCGTGGCCGAGGGGCGCTGGGAAACTATCGGTGGTATGTGGGTTGAAGCAGACTGCAATTTGAGCGGGCCTGAATCACTCGCCCGTCAATTCTTACTGGGACGCAGCTTCTTCCATGAGCATTTCGGCAAAGATGTTGATTCGCCGGTTTTATGGTTGCCCGATGTATTCGGCTACGCTTGGAACCTGCCCCAATTGATCAAAGAAGCTGGCCTGGAATACTTCTTCACCATCAAAATTGGTTGGAGCCAATACAACCGCCTGCCCTACGATTCCTTTTGGTGGCAGGGTCTGGATGGCACGAAAGTGTTAACCCATTTCAGCACCACAAAAGACTCTGGCAGCGTTTTTGCAGCCACCTACAACTCGATGGCCGACCCAGCCCAAACCATGGGCACCTGGCTAAACTTCCAACAAAAGGATTACGGCCCAGTGGGTGAAATTCCCCCAATGCTGATGTCATACGGTTTCGGCGATGGCGGCGGTGGACCTATCCGCGAAATGCTGGAAAATATCCGCGAGATGGGCAATTTCCCCTCAACACCTCAAATTAAAACTGGTAAAGTCGGCGATTTCTTTCGCAAATTAGAAACCGTCAGCGAGAACCTACCCATTTGGAACGGGGAACTTTATCTCGAATATCACCGCGGCACCTACACCACCCAAGCCCGCAATAAAAAAGCCAATCGTCAGAGCGAATTCTTGCTGCACGACGCCGAATTTTTAGCAGCCTATGCGTCGGTGTTGGATTCCAACTACCAATATCCGCAGGAACAATTTACCTATGCATGGCAACTGGTCTGCTTAAATCAATTCCACGATATCATCCCTGGCTCCTCGATTGCACCGGTTTACGCTGAATCCCTGGAGCAATACGCAGAAGTTCGGCAGATGGCGGAAGAAATCCGCGACCAGGCTTTAAAAGAGATCGCCGCCAAAATGGGCGTAAGTCAACTGGTAGTAAATCCAACCCCCTTCCCGCGTTCGGAGCCAGCTGCCGTGGATGGAGAACTTGTCGATCTGGGAGAGTTGCCCGCCTATTACGTTGCGCCGCTGACCGAAGACCGGCGGCAGAAGACCGCAAGCCCGTCCCCCGTCCTCGGTCACCCGTCTTTCTTAGAAAATGGCTTCCTGCGTGTCGAATTCAACACCGACGGGGATATTATCCGCATCTACGATAAACAGACTGAGCGGGAGGTGCTGCCCGAGGGTGCCATCGCCAATCAATTCCAGGCTTTCGAAGATATCCCCCTCAATTTTGATGCCTGGGATATTGATATTTTCTACGATGACAAGATGTGGCTGGCCGAACCGGCGAGCTCGATCAAAGTAATCGAAGAAGGTCCACTGCGGGCAACAGTAGAAATCAAGCGCCGGGTGCTCAACAGCGATTACACGCAAAGAATTTCGCTGACCCATAATTCGGCCCGCCTTGATTTTGACACCCAGATTGACTGGCAGGAACGCCAGATTATGCTCAAGGTGGCTTTCCCGGTCGATGTGATCACACCTAAAGCAACTTACGAAATCCAATGGGGCAATGTCGAACGCCCCACCCACCGCAATACTAGTTGGGACTGGGCACGCTTCGAAACCGCCGCCCAAAAATGGGTCGACCTTAGTGAAGGTGATTACGGAGTCAGCTTGCTCAATGATTGCAAATATGGTCACGATATTCGAGATAATGTCATCCGTTTGACTCTGCTGCGCGGCACTACGGCTCCCGATCCGCTGGCCGATTATGGCGAACATAGCTTTAAGTACAGCTTGTATCCACATTCTGGGAGTTGGGATGAGAAAACGGTAGCAGAGGCTTATGCGTTGAACGATCCGGTGATCGTGTACGAGGCAGAAGGCGGAAGACAGAAGGCTGAGGCAAATATCCATCATCCTTCTCCATTTATCCTATGCAACTGCCCTAACATCGTCATTGAAACGATTAAGCGCGCAGAAGATGGCGAGGGCATCATCATACGTCTATATGAATGTCAGCGGCAGCGCGGAAATTTCACTTTGACTTCCGCCTTCCCGATAAAGCAAGCCTGGAAAACCAATATTCTGGAAGAAAAACAGGCAGAAATCTCTGTTAAGGGCAATCAACTGGAATTCCAAATCAAGCCTTTCCAAATCCTGACACTCAGATTGCTATTCGCCACTTAAAGGTATTATGTCAAGTATTCTCAAAAATTACGAAGCCCGTTTATTAGCGCGCGCCAAACTTTCGGGAAAAGAAATGCTCCGCCTGACAGAAGGTGAACTCAGTAGCCCAAAATTCTCCCCAGGTGGCGAGATCAAACCCTATTACGGATTAACCTGTATTGCCTGGGTTGAGGCACAAAGTTCCCTGTCTCAACAGTTGCTTACGGTACAAAATAGTCTTCAAACCCAATTAACCAGTGCAGGCCTTGACCATTTTTTTGCTTTTCTGGATCCCACTTCTTTTCATATGACTATTTGCGATATCGTTGCAAGCAAAACAGCGCTGAACTCTACAATGGTCAAATCCATTTACAACCAGATTCAAGCAGCATTTCAGGAGCCATTATCCACTGATAGGATTGAGGCTCATGTAAGCGGGCTAGGACTTACATCCACAATAACCGCGTTAGTACATTTCCAGCAAGAAACAGAACTCAATAAAATACTGCACTTAGAAACCATGATCAAGAAGGCTACCCGGGTAAATGTGCGAGATTTTTTAGGACATATCACACTTGCTTATGGCGTTTCATCCCCAAAATCCCAAATCAAAAGTATTCAGACAGTATTGCAGCATTTTAGCACCCATCAATTTGGTGCGCTGACGATTTCAGAATTTGATCTGACTTATTTCACAAACATGAACACTTTTACCCCTTTGCTGACTGTAAATCCTAAAGCTGGCCAGGTGGTTGAACATCCCAATTTCCACAAATTCAACTGCCAGCAACCCTGATCCATTATTCTAGAAACGAATATCATGATCAAGCTCAAACGTCTTTCAAACAAACCAATCTTATCTCATAAACCAGCAAACCATTGGGAGAAAGCTGCTGTTTTCAATTGTGCAGCCATATATGACAATGGGCTGTTCCATCTGATATATCGAGCAACAGATATTACCTCGAATGGTCGGGAGGGAAAGTATCTCAACAGCCTTGGTTATGCTGTTAGCATCGACGGAGTCAATTTCAATCGCCTGGAACAGCCTATTCTGACCAATGATGTTCCTCAGGAAGCACGCGGACCCGAAGACCCTCGCATCGTAAAAATTGTGGACACTTTTTATATGATGTACACCGGATATGGTGGGCGGTTTGATGGTGATTATCGCATCTGTCTGGCAACTTCGAAAAACCTGATCAACTGGCAGCGCCAAGGTGTGATGCTGGATGAACCGAACAAAGATGCTTCACTCTTCCCTGAGAAAATCAATGGGCGTTTTGCGATGTTTCATCGCCGCCCACCTGATATCTGGCTTGCATTTTCGGATGATCTAAAAACTTGGGATGATCACACACTTGTAATGGAAGCCTTACCAGATTCCTACTGGGAAGATCAAAAAATCGGGATCAGCGGTCCACCCATCAAAACCGAAGAGGGTTGGTTTTTGATCTATCACGGCGTCAGTCAGGCCGGGGTTTACAAGCAGGGGGCTGCGCTCCTCGATTTGGCTGATCCCACAAAAATTATTGCTCGCCAGTCTACCCCCATCTTAGAACCTGAATTGGATTGGGAAATCAACGGCTATGTTCCCAAGGTGGTTTTTAGCTGTGGACAAGCCATTTTTGGTGATGAAATTTTTGTTTACTACGGTGGCGCGGATACGGCTATCGGTGTTGCAACTTTGAAATTGAGGGATATTTCATTTTAAAAGTAAAGGCTAACTCTATCCTATGAAAAAATACAATATCGGCATTTTTCACTATATTGCAAATTTCACCGACGGCGTTTCGCTAGAGATGAATAAATGGAAGCGCGTCTTTGAAGACATGGGCCATACAGTACATCTATGTGCCGGGATGTACGGCTCAGCCGACGAAACCATTATTGAGGAGATGTACCATCATCGCCCTGACGCCCGCCTGCTCTACACGAACACCTTCAAATCGTTTCAAAATTATCACAATGAGACTATTTATCGAACGGAACTTTACCGCCTGGCCAGTATCATCGAAGAGAAAATGTGTTCCTTCGTAGAAGAAAAACAAATCAACTTCCTGGTGCCCCAGAATGTGTGGTCCGTGGCGGCAAATCCGGCGGTAGCGATCGCGCTGACTCAAATCATGCGCAAATATCAAATTCCCGCTTTGGCGCACAATCATGATTTCTATTTCGAGCGGACGGATGGCTTCGCACTCACGAACGGTACAGCCGTCGAATTGGCAGATCTTTACTTGCCGCCGCGCGATCCGCTGGCGAAACATGTCGTGATCAACTCTTTAGGACAACGTCAGTTGTTAGATCGTAAGGGAATATCATCGACCGTAGTACCTAATATTTTTGATTTCGATGCCCCATCCTGGGAACCCGATGAATACAATCGGGATTTCCGAGAACGCCTCGGGCTGCGAGAAAATGATATCTTTGTGCTGCAAGCTACCCGTATTGTGACCCGTAAAGGGATCGAATTAGCCCTCGACTTTGTACATGCGCTCAACTCCCCAAAACGGCGCGCCCAACTCAAAGCGAAAGGGCTGCCAAACGGGCGTAAATTTACCGACGACAGCCGACTTGTCCTAGTGCTTGCCGGTTACGCCATGGACGATGTCACCGGACGATATAAGAGTCTGCTAGTCCACAAAGCTGAACAACTGGGTGTCGAGGCTCTCTTTATTGAAGATATAGTCGGTGAAAGCCGCGTATTACGAGACGGGGAGAAAATCTACTCCCTGTGGGACACTTATGTTTATGCTGATTTCGTCACCTATCCCAGTTTATGGGAAGGCTGGGGCAATCAATTACTCGAAGCCATCCGAGCCAAATTGCCGCTGGTGCTTTTCGAGTATCCCGTCTATCAGGCCGATCTCAAAGATAAAGGACTGCGCGTGGTTTCGTTAGGAAATGAAATCGCCGGACGGGATGAGCATGGTCTGGTAACCGTCGCGCCAGGCATCATCGAAAACGCAGCGGATAAAGGAGTCGAACTTTTGACCAATCCTAAGCTTCGCCAAGAGACCGTGGATCACAATTTCAAGGTCGGCAAAAAACATTTCTCGATGGACGCACTTTATATCTATCTGGAACAATTAATGCAGAGCTTCAAAAATGGATAACTGACTTCAACGAAAATTACACCGCCAAAAGGGTAATCAACCGAAATGAAAGAACTCGAACAAAAACTCTGGAACCATCTCACCTTCATTTATGGGGAAAAACAAACTGAAGAAATTTTCCACCGCATCTGTCAAAGGTTAGAAATTTTTAGGGCTGAGTATCCAGATTTAGCCGCCTCTAGCCCCACTGAGCGCGTCAGTCAGAATGACACAATTTTGATTACCTACGGGGATATGGTGAGCCAAAAAGGTGAGCGCCCGCTCCAAACCCTGGCTTCGTTTCTTAATAAATATCTCAGCGATGTGGTCTCTACAGTTCATATCCTACCTTTTTTCCCGTATTCATCTGATGATGGCTTCTCTGTCATCAATTACAAACAAGTCAACCCAGACTATGGAGATTGGGAGAACATTGAGCAGCTTGGAAAAAACTTTCGTTTGATGTTTGATGCGGTCGTCAATCATATTTCATCGCAAAGTGTTTGGTTCCAGGGATATTTAAAGGGCGATCCCAATTATGATGAATATTTCACCGTCATCGAAGAGGGTGTTGATCTTTCGCGAGTGTTCAGACCGCGTGCCACCCCTGTGTTAACCCCCTTTGAGACCGCTAACGGCAAAAAATTTATCTGGACTACCTTTAGTGCCGACCAGATCGATCTCAATTTTGCAAATCCAGATGTATTGATTGAGGTGATCGATATCCTGTTATTTTACGCTGCACATGGAGCAGAGTTTATCCGTCTCGACGCAGTGACCTTTGTTTGGAAAGAGATCGGCACTACCTGTGTCAACTCAGAGCATACCCACCGAATTGTTCAGTGCATCCGCACAATTTTCGATTTAGCAGCTCCCAAGGTAGCCGTGATCACCGAAACGAATGTACCACATAAAGACAATATTGCTTACTTTGGTGATGGCACCAACGAAGCGCAGATGGTTTACAACTTCGCACTGCCCCTATTAACCCTTAATGCTTTTCACACGGGAAATGTGGGCACACTTTCGGCCTGGGCAGATACGCTGGATTTACCTTCAGATGAGGCAACATTCTTTAACTTTTTAGCCTGCCATGATGGTGTTGGAATGCTGCCTGTAAAGGATATCCTCGGTTTGGAGGATATCAATCAAGTCGTAGACCGCACCCATAAATTGGGTGGTTTCGTTTCGTACAAAAGCAACGAAGACGGCTCTCAAAGCCCTTATGAGCTGAATATCAATTTTCTCGATGCACTCAATGATCCTGAGGTTTTTGCTACCCAAGTTCAGTACATGGATGAGTTGAACATCAACTACCTGGACGCGTTGAGTGATCCCGAAAATCGGGGGAATGCCGTTGAATTCGTTGCCAAACGGTTCCTGGCAACCCAGTCGATTATGCTGGGGTTGCGGGGTGTCCCAGGGATTTACTTCCATAGTCTATTTGGCTCCCGCAATTGGAAAGATGGAGTTGAACAAACTGGACGCTACAGGACTATTAATCGAGAAAAGCTGGAACGCGCCCAACTGGAAGAAGAAATGGCAGATCCAAATTCACTGCGGCATCATGTTTATCACGGCTACCATCATCTGCTTAAAGTTCGCAAAACCAGCCCTGCATTCCATCCCTTGAGTGGACAGCAAGTTCTAAATTTAGAAACAACCGTGTTTGCACTACTGCGCACTTCCCTGGATGGGAACTGCCAAACATTGTGTTTGACGAATGTCACCAACCAAAATATAGAATTAAACTTAGATACCCACAAAATACTGCAAAAAACAGTTACCTCTTGTGCGGATATACTAACTGAGAGAGAGTATTCGCTAGTTGAGGGAAGGCTGAAACTCAATATTTCTCCTTACCAGGTTCTTTGGCTACAATTCATATGAACTTCAAAAGATTAATGACAACATCCTTACACGCTTCCTCCCAAGGGGAGCGCGTGGCGCGTATTATGGCCGCCGCTTTGAATGCTGTTGATCCGGCAAAAGCGGTTGAGAGCTACCTAAAAAGAGAAGGTACTCAATTGAAGGCGGGTAGCAAGAACTATGATTTAGACGCGTTTGATCGAGTTCTCCTCATAGGCTTCGGAAAAGCCAGCGTCCCAATGGGTACTGCGGCTGTAAAAATCCTGGGTGATTTTCTGAGCAATGGAATTTTAATCACTAAAGCAATCACCAAAGGTGATATGCGCCAAGTAACAGTCTTCGATGGGGGGCATCCTTTACCCAATCAGCGTTCAATTGATGGGGCACAGAAAATTTACGACTTGCTATCAACGGTAACCGAAAAAGATCTGGTCATTTTCCTGATCTCAGGGGGCGGCTCCGCGTTGCTGACGTTACCAGTGCCCGGGATTTCACTGGATGATTTGCAATCTTTGACAAAATTGCTTCTAGCCAGTGGGGCGACAATCAATGAGATTAACTGCCTCCGTAAGCATTTATCTCAGGTCAAGGGTGGCCGGTTGGCCCAATTAGCCGCCCCAGGCCAGATCATTACGTTGATCCTATCAGATGTGGTTGGTGATCCGTTGGATGTGATCGCCTCCGGCCCCACCGTGCCAGATACGACTACCTTTGCAGATTCTTTGGGAATCATGGAGAAGCATGGAATCCGCGATCAAGTTCCCCTAGCAATTTTGCAACACTTAGAGGCCGGGGCACATGGCAATCTCCCCGACACCCCAAAATCTGGAGACCTTCTTTTCGCTCGTGTGCAGAACACCCTCATCGGCAACAATTATCTGGCAGCAAAAGCTGCCATCGCCCAGGCTAAAAATGAAGGATTTAAAACCTTCCTGCTCACAACCTCCTTGCAAGGCGAAGCCCGGGAAGCCGGAAAAATGCTGGCGGCCATCGCCAGGCAGGTTGCCACCACCGGAGAACCCATCCGCCGTCCAGCCTGCATAATTGTGGGAGGTGAAACTACCGTGACGATCCGTGGCGACGGGCTGGGAGGCCGCAATCAGGAACTCGCTTTAGCTTCAGTGACCGAGTTAGCAGGGTTGCAAAATGCAATGCTGGTTACTCTAGCAACCGATGGCGATGACGGTCCCACAGACGCTGCTGGAGCGGTAGTAACAGGTGAAACTTTGGAACGCGCAAATTTATCTGGTTTGAATCCCTCTGAATTTTTAACTCGCAACGCATCCTATGAGTTTTAATCCCCTCGGGGATTTGCTCAAACCTGGGCCAACACAAACCAATGTCAATGATTTAACGTTCTTAATCATTTTCTAATGAAACTTTTTTAGTGCTGAAGTCGTTTGTTAAGTGCGGGAAAATATAGTATCTCCTTATCTTGCACCCCCCGCAGCCGCCGCCCTTCCTCCTGGGCGGTGGCGCCTTTTAATTGAGATTACGATTTTCTTCTTATACTGCAATCCATTTTATTGAATAAATTTTGATCTTACAATTTTGTTATCTGCAAATAACGTTTTTGAAAGCTCACAAAACTTAATCTCTGGTATCCTAATAGTATCTCATCGAAGCGGGAACACAATATATCTCCTTATCTTGCATCACCCCGCAGCCGCCGCCCTTCCTCCTGGGCGGCGGCACCCTTTAAACTTTAAATTTGCGGTTGATATATTTTTCGGGTAGGATATATTACATGGACACTCAACCTGGTTACATTAAAATGTTCGAACATGGTGAACTAAAAAACCGTGTTGCTAGAGCTTATAAACACCTCGCAATTTGTAATGTTTGTGCGCTTGAGTGCCCAGTTAACCGACATCTTGGGCAAGTAGGGGCTTGTAAAACTGGGATGCTGGTTAAAGTCAGCAGTTATGGTCCACATATGGGAGAAGAAAATCCACTCCGAGGTTATCGAGGTTCGGGAACGATATTCTTCTCTGGCTGCAACTTACGCTGTCAATATTGCCAAAATCACGATATCAGCCAAACCGATTCCGGGTTTGAGGTCCAATCTGAAGAACTGGCCGCCATCATGCTAGATTTGCAGGAAAGAGGCTGTCACAATATAAATTTTGTTTCTCCAAGCCATATAGTCCCTCAAATTCTAGCAGGAGTTTTGGTCGCTGCCGAGGCAGGGTTAAAAATTCCTCTGGTATATAACACAGGGGGATATGACTCCTTGAAGATGCTCCAACTATTGGATGGCATTATCGATATTTACCTGCCGGACATGAAATATGCAAATTCAAAAATTGGCCATCGATATTCAAAAATACCTAATTATCCCCGGGTGAATCAAACTGTTGTCAAGGAGATGCATCGACAGGTAGGCGATCTTCAAATCAACGACCAAGGCATCGCCACTCGAGGCTTGTTGGTCAGACACTTGATTTTGCCAAACAACCTGGCAGGTACAGATCAAATTGTCCAATTTCTGGCAAACGAGATCTCCCCTAATACCTATCTAAACCTGATGACGCAGTATAGGCCCGAATATCGGGCTCATCAGTTTCAGGATCTCAACCAGCGCATTGGCAGTGTAGACTACCAACGAGCCTTCAATTGGGCACAAGAAGTTGGAATGTCACGTTTAGATCAACTGGGAAATTAATCTGAATGGAAATCCGGCGAACTTTTGGTCTGCCACTTTTCACAATTCTCATCGTAATTTTGGTGGTCACAACCATTTACATCGGACTTTCGTGGCAACACGTCAAATGGATCACAAACCCCGTCTGTAATGATCCTGTTCCCTTGGAGGATACTCAAGCGCCTATTGAGTATTGGCTCCCGACCGAAGATGGAATCTCTTTTCGAGTTTGGTACTATCCGTCCCAAAATGGAGCTGTAATACTAGCATTTGGAGATGAATACGGTGCTTTGGGAGATCGCCTCCCCATCATCGAAACCTTGTTAAGATATGGGTACGGCATAGTTCAGGTTGATAGCCGGACTTGTGCCCAACCTTCAGCACCTGTAACTTTTGGCGGAAATGAAATCTATGATGCTGAGGCCGCTTTGAGATTTGCAAAGTCTCGCACAGAAATTGATCAGAATCGAATTGGCACTTTTGGTTTTGATATGGGGTGTATAACTGCTTTTCGGATTACTGCTAATTACCCAGAAATCAAAGGAGTAGTCTGCGACGGTGGGAGCCTAAATCTGAATGCTATTCTATCCCCTTTAGAGAAAATTATTTTTCAAATTCAAACCAACACCAACTCTCAAAAAATCAATCCATTAAGCGATCTGCCCGCTATCAAACCTCGGCCAATTTACTTAATTTATGGAGAATTTGAAGCAAATAGCGGTATCGAACAATTTGAGGCTGCTTATGAACCAAAGGAGTTATGGCTTGTTCCACTGGGTTCTCACGGGCGGAACCATATAGTAAATCCTGGAATTTATGCGGCTTACTTGTCAGGATTTTTTGAGATAGCCCTTTTAAAATGAGGGTTTAATTATACTTTCCCAATTTACAGGACTATACTAACATCCAAGAACCGCGCAAACAACTCATTATCCAGAATAGTATAATTTTGGTAAGTTCTAAAAAGCCCTCTTTCATTAAATTGACCTTCGTATCATTAGTTAGGGAGTTTAGACACTACCAAACCTATGCTGGGAAAACATATAATCAAATGTAATCAATTTCACCAAATATTTTTTGCAGGAGAAAACCATGGATCCAATTATTCAAGATTTCATCGAAAAAAAGAAATTAGCTGTTATAGGAGCTTCTAGGAAAGGGAACAAGTTTGGCAACTCAGCTGCGAGAGAACTTCAAGAACGAGGCTATGAAGTCTTTTATGTGCATCCAGATGCAGATGAAATTGATGGACAATCAACCTACCCCAATTTGGAGGCTGTCAAGGAGAAAGCCGAGTCCGTGTGGGTTAACGTACCATCAGAGCGGGGTGAAGCTGTTCTGCGTGAGGCAGCTGCGGCGGGGTTGAAAAAAGTCTGGCTGCAACAGGGTGCTTCTTCTCCCGAATTATTAGATTTAGGTAAAGAATTGGGCTTAGAGCTGGTTTCCGGAAAATGTATATTAATGTATGCGGAACCAGTAGGTTCATTCCATAAATTCCATCAAGTGATATGGAAGATGATCGGGCAATACTAGGGAATCGTCACTTCTATTAGGGAAAAAATAATTATCTCCTAATAATCCACTGTAGACAGCATTTCATCAATCACAGTAAATTTGACGCGTGGGCGGTCTTTCTCTTTACCGCGCTCAAGTTCAATTTGGTCGAGTTGCAGCCACTCAGAAAACAAGACATATTCGGGCTGGCGCTGTCGAACCATCAGTTCAGCAGCGGATGGTTCTGGCTTCGACGGGGCAAGAAAATCCCCTTTTTCAATATCTTCCAGCATACATTTTACAGTTTCAGATGCATCCAGTTTATTTGTACCAATTACGCCGGAGGGGCCACGTTTAATCCACCCAGCGGTATAAAGCCCTGTTATACGTTCATCTTTTTCTAAATCAACAACACGTCCATTGGTATTTGGGATCACCCCCCAACTTTCATGAAACGGCAAACCAGGCAGAGGCAGACCTCGGTATCCGATGGAATGGAATACTAAACCTACGGGGATTTCCTCAAATTTATCAGTTTTTAACGGACGGAGAGTACCTGCATCCGTTTTCTTAAGCGCATTTTTGACCAACCTGATTCCAGTCACTCGACCGGTGGCATCCCCCAAGATTTCCTCAGGAGAGACCAAAAATCGAAGAGTGATTTTACGAGATTTGCCTTCTACCTGACCATTGGCATAATCTTGTAATAGTTCAACTTTTCGCAATGTAGCTTGATCCTGACGCATATCAAGATCAGCCTGACTTAAGGGATCTAGCTTCGCTTCACTTGGAAGCACTACCACATCAGCATCTTCTAAATTACCTAGTTCTTTAATCTCAGGGTTGGTGAAAGCCGCCTGTGCAGGACCACGCCGACCCAAAACCAAAACTTCTTTTATCTTGCTTCGGCTCAGAGCTTTTAGAGCATAATCAGCGATATCCGTTCGATGAAGCTCATCTGGGGTTAAACAAAGGATGCGGGCTACATCCATAGCAACGTTTCCCACCCCGATTACGGCTACCCTTTCACGATTGAGGTCAAACTCAAACATCCTATAATCTGGATGTCCGTTGTACCAGGCAACAAAATCTGAGGCCGCGTGGCTACCATCCAACTCTGCGCCTGGGATATTCAATAATTTACCTGCTTGAGTACCGGTCGCAAAGACGATCTGGTGATAATGAGCTTTGAGATCTTCGAGCAATATATCAGAACCAAATTCGACATAGCCAAAGTAACGAAATCCACTCTTTTTGGCAGTTCTTTCGTAGGCTTTCGTAACCGATTTAATTTTTTGATGATCGGGCGCAACTCCGCCGCGAACCAAACCATACGGTGTCGGGAGGCGGTCAAAAAGATCAACTTCGATATTGAATTGTTGCTGTTTGAGTAAATGTTCTGCGGTGTAAAATCCCGCCGGGCCAGCACCAATAATGGCTACCCGCAAGGGTGCGGTTCCCTCCTGTGAAGTGGCTGAGATGATATCCGTCTCCAAGTTTGTCATCCTTATTTACTCCTGTTTGTCTTCAGCACTAATTTGAATTTGTAATGTGTGAAGTTCCCCCTCATATCGATCACGCTGAGCCTTGACCACATCTCCAATTGTGAGAATACCAATTAATTTGCCGCCATCAACAACAGGGAGATGGCGAAAACGTTTCTCTGTCATTGTATGGGCAACCGAATCGATTTCATCTTGCAACACCCCTGCAATAACGTTTTTGGTCATAATCAAATTTACCGCAGTCGAAAAAGTGGGATGATCGGTGGCGGCATAACGAATTAAGTCTCGTTCAGTGAGGATACCCACAATTTTTCCACTCTGATCAACAACAACCAAACCACCAATATTATAAGTTTCCATCAAATCAACAGCTTCTTTGATCGTCTGGTGTGGCGAAATGGTGATTACATTTGAACCTTTTGTAGCAAGTACATCAGCAATCTTCATGGCTGAACTCCTAATTTACAACGCGAAACAGACATTTGAGATATATTTGGTCGAAAATATTTTACCATTTAGCGTTAAAACAAGAATTAACGATGTGTTAGAAGGGCGGGGTGGCGAGGTAATGGTTACCGAAATTCAGGATTTAAACTTAATAAAATTACAGGCAAGCAGAAACATATGATGGTAATGAGCAGTTGCCTGCCTGGTTTGATCTTAATACCTTCTCCGGTAACAATGAACGAGCTGGTACCGTAATTCTCTTCTTATAATCAGCTTTTGGATTTGTTCCCTGTTTTCGATTTCTGAATAGGCTGCCGAATGATGGTCTTAAGCTTTTCGGGTACATTACGGCGAGGGTCACCAATGTAAATCTCGTGGTGCTTGCCACGAAGACCATATCCTTGCTCTTCAGCAAATTGGTGCATGGCCGAGATGGTTGGACCTTCGTCGGCGTAAGCCCCTAGGTACATTATCTGTACCGAGAGACCTTCGTAGAGGTTCTCAAATCGCAATTCCCCCAAGGCGGGGAGATCCTTCTTCCGGGCTACATCCCGGCGACTATCTTCCATCATCTCAGCTGTGACCCAATCGGGCATGGCCATCATCAGAGTCCAGAACCAGTCATCTTTGCGCGCAGTGCTGAAAGCATCCATTTCATTTGCCCACCACAAACCCTGGAGAGGTGGAACAACAAAATCATTGTCAAGCTCTTTGCACTTGAACTTGATCGTGTAAGCTAAACCATACAATGCTTCAGTGATGCGCTGGAATTGCTCGCTATTGTTGGGATTGCCAGATCCATCCCCCATAACGAAATTGATTGGGGGCACATCCAAAATGGTAAATTTACCCTTGGGGGGATTATAAATTTGCTTCATTTCTTTCTTAAAATCGAACTTAGACATTTCCAGCCTCCACTTCGTTTACAAAATTTTTCATCCAATTGAGTTCTGCTTCTGCTAAAACGCTTGTGTAATCAAACATTGCTTCTACAAACGGCGGCAAAGATTGTTGAACTTTTGCCCTTTCTTGCATATATTCCAATTTTTTTTCAAGTTGCTGTACATAGGAATTGAGGGCTTCGATAACCTGTTCACGGGGGACAATTAGGAAGTTAGATAGACCCAACAAGAATTGAACAGAGCCACTTTGTGGGATTGATAGGGCCTGGATGGTCCCTTCAACTTGATTTTGTCTTCCCTTTTGGGTTATGTGATAAACCTTACGGGCTGGGCCTCTCCCATCGGGTTTTTGAAGTTGACTCTCTATAAGTTCAGATTTCTCCAACTTATTGAGAAGATAGTAAATTGAGGAAAACCCAATCTCAGTCCAATCACGCATACCACGGGCTTTGATCACCTGTTCAATATCATATCCGTGGCGGGGTTTCTCAGCAACTAAACCTAAAATAGCCAGTTCTGCATTAGTCATTTCGTTATCCTATATTTATATTATTATAGTATTAGAATATCATAAAATAAACTGGAAGTCAATATGATTTAAATCAAAAAAACTGAAGAGATTAGAAAAATCTAGGGCTATTGCACCATACTTGTTATTTGATGGGCAATCCCTTAAACGGTGTTTTTTGAGGGAGTTAAAAATCGGTTTATCCTGGTATCAATCTTAAAATGAAGAATCCCGCCGCAAGCGGCGGGGTATTCTGGCTTTTTCTGCATAAACTGGACACTTACTCTTATTTATGGTATAAATTTCATGAAATTATTTTCATGTTTATCGTATTTTATACAGCATAATCACAACGCAATCAGGAATTGGAGTTTTTTATGTCAGATTGGACATTTATCACAAATCATGGTGCAGTTTTGAACATAATCAAACATCATAAGATGATTACAACTCGGGAATTGGCCGAAAAACTTGGCATTACTGAACGTACGGTTATTCGCATCATCAATGACCTGGAAACGGAAGGATATATCACAAAACATCGTGACGGCCGATTGAACCACTACAAAACCCAAAATGGCCTCACTCTGCGCAAGGATGCGTTAAGAGATATCGCAGTTAACGACCTGCTTGAGGTGTTGACTCCCAAAACATAGAGCAATTTATTACCCGCAGAAACATATACCTATTCAAAAACGATAAAAAATATCTTCAACGGAGATTTTACAATGTCAAAAATAACAATTCCCATTTCTTTGTTAATATTGATCATATCGATCAGCGCTTGTAGAGGGGAGACTCTTTTACAGCCTACGCTTGATCCGGGGCAGCTCGAAACTCAAATCGCAGAGCAAGTTTCTGCACAATTAACCCAAATTGCCATAGACCAGCCTACTGCAACATTGCCAATAGTTCCTCCGACTGAAGTTCCATTGCCATCCAATACGGCCCTGCCGCCAATCGAACCAACAGCTACCCTGGAATCTGCCAGCCCAACTCCTGTACCGCCACTACCGACCAACACTTTGCCAGCTCCCACCGCAACTTATAAACCATTGCCGACAGCGACCACTCCGACGTTTGCCTGTCAGTTAACCAAACAAACCCCGGAAAACGGAACAACCTTTAAACCAGGAGTTGACTTCGATGTTGTTTGGACCGTCAAGAACGTGGGGGCTGATACCTGGATAGAAAGTGAATTTGACCTCCGTTTCGACAGCGGTGACAAATTGCATCAGAACGAACTCTACGATTTACCGGAGGATGTCAAACCTGGCAAAAGCATCGACCTGGTTGTTGATATGAAAGCACCGGATAAAGAAGACCGCTACCAGACCACCTGGGTTTTGCATCGAGGTCAAGCATTTTCATGCAAGTTAACTCTCGAAATCAACGTCCAAAAGTAAATTTTTAACGTGTCATCTCCGAGGCTGAGGGGGCACCTTGAGAAATACCATGGTCGGGTTTCCTTTGGGGTTATTTTTGATTTGAAACACCAAAAACAACCCCATATTTTGCTTCTGCTACAGAGATTCCCAAAGACTAATGGAGCAGGGCATTTGCAGCTAGCCTACTCATAAATAAACCCTCAAGGTTAAGGATTCAGGGGTGTTGGTGGGGTTGTACCCCACCAACACCCCTGTTTTATGCTTTTTGGTAATACCAAATATAAACATACGATTTCCTAAGCTCATAGCGGGGTTGGGGAGAATGGATAGAGCAGGGATGATATAATCCTTGCAAGGTTAATCAAGTTTCGAAAATTATTGATCAAGAACTGATAACCTATTTGCAATTCCAGTCATTGCTGACTATAATGGTGAATAATTAATCCGGGAGGTTTCACCTGGAAACACACAAAATTACTCAACGAATAACCGAAACACTGGAGAACCGGAAAAAAGGGCAAGTTGCTGAGTATCAACTTCAACCAGGGACGGTTTTAGCAGACCGCTACCAAATTGAAGGTGTTGTTGGTGTTGGCGGCATGGGGGCTGTATACAGAGCTCGCGATCTCCGATTTACCGCAGTTCGAATTGTGGCCGTTAAAGAGATGGTGAATCAGGCACGCGAACTCTTTAGTGCGGGATACGATTGTAAAAACTTTCGAACGCGAAGCCAATATTTTGGCGTCCTTGAATCACACTTCCATTCCCAAAATTCATGATTTTTTCACCCTTGATGATCGTTCATATGTAGTGATGGAATTTGTCCAGGGTAATAACCTAGAAACCATCTTGACCCAGACACAGGGTTTTATTCCCGAGGCACAAATCTTAACTTGGGCAATTGAAGCCTGTGATGTACTCCAATATCTACATACCCACGAACCAGAGCCCATCGTTTTTCGAGACATGAAGCCGGCAAATATTATGATTACACCGGGCAATCATGTTATCCTGGTCGATTTTGGAATTGCGAAAACCTTCGAGGCGGGAGAAAAAGGTACGATGATTGGGACAGAGGGATATTCCCCTCCTGAACAATATCGCGGAGAGGCAACACCGCAGGTAGATATTTATGCATTAGGGGCTACCTTACATCACGCGCTTACTCGTAAGGATCCTCGCATTGAGCCGCCATTTACTTTTGCTGAACGACCTGTATCCCAAATTAACCCAGCTGTAACCGTTGAACTCGAAACAATTATCAATACTGCTTTACAATACAACTCAGCTGATCGTTTTGCCACCGCAGCCGATATGAAAGATGCGATGATCAATGTTGCTCGGAAGACCGGCGTTCTCTCTAGTCAGGTAATGGCAACTGCTGCTATTACGCCCAGCAATAGCATAAAACCCATATGGGCTTTTGAGTGCGAAGATGAAATTAGGGGTACAGCAGCTTATAGTAATGGGGTCGTTTATATTGGGACATACGACAACAACCTCTATTCCTTAAATGCTGCAACTGGTGAATTTATCTGGAAATATGCAACTGAGGGGGGCGTGGTTAGTAAACCGGCAATTCACGATAATAATATCTTCTTTGGATCTGAAGACCACCGCCTATATGTTATTTCTCCACGAACGGGTGAGTTGGTGTGGACATATTATGCGGATGCACCAATCCGTTCTTCTCCTCAAATCAGTGAACGGCATGTGTTCATCGGCGCCGATGATAACCATCTTCATGTAATTAATGCGAGTTCAGGCCGCAGAGCATTAAAATTCTAATTCGGGTACACCGATCCGATCAACACCGTTAGTTTATCAGGACGCAATATATTTCGGAACAGAAGGCGGAGATTTTTATTGTATCGACTTTCAAGGAAAAATGAAGTGGCAAATCCGGGCGAAACGCGCGGTCACATCCTCTCCAGTCGTTGTGGATGATGTCGTCTATTTTGGATCAATGGATGGCACTCTCTATGCTGCAGAGGCCAAGACTGGATGGGTCATTTGGCGTTTCAGACTAGGGAAAGGTACCATATCAACTCCTGCTGTAAGCGATCAACTTGTCTATATTGGTTCAATAAATGGATCTCTCTATGGCATTAATATCCGCACCAATAAAGAAGCCTGGCAATTTGAAACTGAACACCAAGTGACAGGTTCGCCAATAATTTATCGCGATTCAGTATACTTTGGAGGGGTTGATGGTAATATTTACTGTGTCGAAAGTCGATCAGGACAATTGCGTTGGAAATATTCTACTGAAGGGCCAATTACATCTACTCCCATTATCCACGAAGATATTTTGTACATTGGATCAACAAATCATAAAATGTACGCTTTACCAACTTAACAATACCGACCGATTAGGAAGCAGGTAAACCGTGACGAACTTATTCGAAAAAATATTTAGCAAATTCAAGAAGGACGAGGATTTAAAAACCACTCAACCCTTAGAGCCTTTCGATATCCAAGAAGAGGATGCAACCAAACCTTTAGAGCCTATGCCTGAATTAATCCAAGCTCGGCCAGTAGGTGAAGGTGGGCTGGATCTGCCTCAGCTAATTTCTGGTTGCGGACAATCTGTTGGAAAACAGCGTGACCATAATGAGGATGCATTGTTTAGCCTTACAACAACATTGGCCAATAATTCGAGCAATCTGCCATTTGGTCTTTATGTTGTAGCTGATGGTATGGGGGGGCACCAGCATGGCGAAGTTGCCAGCGAACTAGCCACTCGGGCGATGGCTGAATATGTGATCCGCAACTTATTCACACCGCTTTTCAGCACACAACCTCAACCTCCGGCCGAATCGCTCCAAGAAATAATAACAGGTGGCGTTGGGGCTGCTCATGAAGCAATTCTCGGAGCCATTTCAGGTGGCGGAACCACACTAACCACGGTGTTAATTTTGGGAAAGCAAATGATCATCGGGCATGTTGGGGACAGCCGGGTTTATGTAATTGATATCCATGGAAATATGCGCCCGCTAACGCGTGACCACTCCCTGGTTAAACGGTTAGAAGAATTAGGGCAGCTTACACCAGATGAAGCTGCCATTCACCCACAACGCAATGTACTCTATCGGGCTTTAGGACAAGGCGAACCTTTTGAGCCAGAAATTATTACTGCACCCCTTCCCAGTCCAGGGTATATACTGGTTTGCTCAGATGGCTTATGGGGTGTTGTGCCTGAGGACGAATTGGGAAAAATAATAATATCATCTGATACGCCGCATCGAGCGTGTCAAGAAATGGTAGATGCCGCGAATGCTGCTGGCGGCCCCGACAATATCACTGCAATTCTCGTGCGCTTACCAGACTAAATATCTTATGCCTGGGGATACCGACCTTTACACTCGCTTAGGGATTGAGAGAGGCGCTTCCGAAGATGATATTCGCAAAGCCTATCGCGATGCGGCGCGTCAATTGCACCCGGATGTAAATATTGAAGAAGGTGCAACTGAGTTATTCCTCACCATCAAAGAAGCCTACGAAGTTTTGGTAGATCCTCAGCAAAGGGTGGCTTACGACGAGAACAAGCCCCCACCAGCACCACCGCCCATCCGATTAAATACCGTTTATAGCCGACCAGCGATAAACCGGATTGATGACCCTCAATTGGTTTATGCTTTAGTGGAACTCGATGTTTTTGTAGATGTTTCAGACGAAAAAAATAAAACACTACCTCTCAATATCACTATTGTTTTAGATAACTCGACCTCAATGCAGGGGCCACGGCTTGAGAAACTCAAAATCACAGCCATAGAAATAATCAGGCAATTGCAGCCACAAGACGTAATTTCAATTATCGCATTTAATGATCGAGCCGAAATTGTTATACCAGCTAGCCGTCGCCCCGGACTTCATAAAGCAGAGACAGATATTCGAATGATCGAAGCCCGGGGTGGAACTGAAATGTACCAGGGGTTAAAAGCTAGGTCTTCAAGAGGCCAAAAAACACCTTAGTTCAAACTACACTAACCACATTATTCTCATAACAGATGGACATACATATGGAGATGAAGTCATCTTGTATAAAACTTGCTGATCGAGCTGCAGCCGACGGGATAACCATCAGTGCCTTGGGAATTGGATCAAAATGGAATGATGAGTTTCTAGATGAACTCGCAAAACGAACAGGCGGGAGCAGTAGCTTTATCACGAAACCCCAAGAGATCGAAACTTTACTGAAAGAAAAATTTCAGGGGTTAGGAAAATCATATGTTGAGCGTGTAGAATTAAATTTCCAGTTTGATTCCCGGCGTAAAACTTAGTTACGCCTTCCGACTTAAACCGGAGGTTGGCCCACTTCCAATTACACCTCCGCTCCAGTTAGGTGGAATCCCTTATAAATCCCGGCAACGTGTTTTGCTAGAATTTTTGGTTGATCCTATTCGGTCAAATGTAACGCGCCTCCTGTTAGCGGAAGGGAATTTTAGATTTGATATTCCAAAATATTCTATTGCCCAATATCGGCTTCCCATAACGCTCATGCGTCCTGTGTCCAATTCCTATAAAATGGAACCACCACCTCACACCATAGTGGAAGCGATGTCGAAACTAACTTTATACAGAATGCAAGAAAAAGTAAGAGAGAATGTGGCTGCTGGAGAATTGGATTCGGCAGCCAGAAGCTTGCAAAATATTGCTACACACTTATTATCCCAAGGCGAAAATAATCTTGCCAAAACAGCGATTTTAGAAGTACAAAATATTAGACAACAGCAAAGATTAAGCCAGGAAGGCGAAAAAGAGATAAAATATGGAACAAGGGCTTTATTGCTCCCAAGCGGTCCAGAAGAAGGATAACGGTTATGATTGTATGTCCAAATTGCCAACACCAAGAATACACTGGCGCACTATTTTGTAGCAAATGCGGGGCCCAATTTGTCCAACCCCAAGCATCAGGAACAACAACCGCGATTTACACATCAATTCCTGATACAGCCACCCAAATTGAGACGCCGGCTTTTCCTACACCTCCGGATGAATGTAAGGATTCTCAGGTGGCCCTTTCGGTGTTTGACTCTGAGAAAGCGATCTTTTTACATTCCAGTGAAGAGTTTTCTTTAGGCCGTGCAACATCCGGACAGCCTATCGTCCCAGATATTGACCTTTCTCCCTACAATGCCTACGAGACAGGTGTATCCCGCTTACATGCCAGTTTAAACATAAGAAACCGTCCGATTACGGTTCAAGATTTAGGCTCGGTAAACGGCACCCGAGTTAATGGCAAGAAATTAGCTCCCCACTCCACCACATCGCTTTCTCATGGAGATATACTTACCCTCGGTAAACTAAAAATTCAAATATTGATCAACGAGTAGACTTCCGTCAATATATCCGCATATCAACCAAAGTCCTCATTTTCTTTTTTTCGTCAGTCTGATGCGGCCCTCCTCAGGAGACATAGATGGCAATCGAAATTTTATTACACATCAAAAACTCAGAGCCAATTCTCGCAGAAGTCGAGGATCTACCAACAACACAAGACACGATGGTAAAAGTCATCAATCCCCGGATGCGCGATGGCAAAGATTTACATTTCCTGGCAGATAATGTTCTGACAGTATACTGGCCACTCGACCAAATAAGTTTTATCGAGATATTACAAAGTGAAGCAGAAGATCAAGTTATTGGGTTTGTGAGAGAATAAATGATGGCGCAAGACAATGTTCAAGGACGGTTAATACTCGTTGTAGATGATGAAGCGCGTATGGTGCGTTTCATTCAGTTAAACTTAGAACATGATGGATTCCAGGTAATCACAGCCTATAATGGACAAGAGGCTCTTGAGCAGGTGCGTAGCGCTCTACCAAATCTGGTTTTATTGGATGTGATGATGCCGGATTTAGATGGATTCGACGTATTGGAACGTATCCGAGAGCAAAGTACAATCCCAGTTATTATGCTGACAGCAAAAGGCGAGGAAGATGATCGCGTGCGCGGCTTAGAGTTGGGTGCTGATGATTATGTAACCAAACCCTTTAGCCCCAGGGAATTAGTAAGTAGGGTTCGTGCTGTTCTCCGCCGCACAGAAACTGAAAGCAGCGTCGCCGCAGGATTAATCAAAGTTGATGATCGTCTTAAGCTCGATTTCAACCGGCGTGAAATTTGGGTCGATGACACTCTCGTTCAATTGCGCCCCACTGAATATCGCCTGCTTTACCATCTCGTTCAAAATGCAGGTTGGGTCATTACTCATGAGCAACTCTTAACCAAAGTGTGGGGTTACGAATATCGAGATGAACCCCACTATGTTCGCCTTTATATTAACTACCTACGAAAAAAATTAGAAGAAGATCCTTCAAATCCGAAATATATTCTTACCGAACGCGGCGTAGGCTATCGTTTTATTGACTACAAACGCGAAAAGGCTCGATAATTAAAACCATTTACCCAGAGTTTTAATTATCAATACTTTTTGGATCTTTGATTTTCTCTGTTTCTTTCCCTGATCATTTATCTCCCTGATAACTTCTAAAGCAATTTAATCATTTCCTGGTGTTCCGATGTATTTCGGATCAATAAAGTCCAATATTCGATCTTGTCAGTCTAGAAACTCTAGGCTATACTCCCCTCTACAAGGAGAAATGAATGACAAAGCAACGCATCCTACTGGTTGATGATCACGAAGTTGTTCGCCTGGGGTTAAGGGCACTCTTAGAAAGACACTCTCATTTCGAGGTAGTTGCCGAGGCAAGTACAGCCCGAGATGCCATTGAACAAGTTGAACAATACTCACCAGATGTGGTCGTTATGGATATTCGCTTGCCAGGAGGGTCCGGGATTGAGGCTTGTGAAGAAATTTCTGAAAACCATCCCAACACGAAAGTTATTATGCTAACTTCTTATGCTGAAGATGAAATGTTATTCTCAGCGATTCGTGCTGGTGCATCTGGATATGTACTAAAACAAATTGAAGGGGAAGGCTTGGTACGTGCCATTGAGGCTGTCGGACGCGGGGAAGCTTTACTTGACCCGGCTGTGACACAGCGCATCTTCCAAGAGGTTCGCAAAGCTGCAAAAGAGGAAGAAGCCTCCGCCTTCGCAGCCTTGACTCAGCAAGAAAAACATGTTCTCATGCTGGTATCTGAAGGTAAAACTAATCGAGAAATTGCCAAAGCGCTTTTTCTTGGTGAAGGTACAGTACGAAACTATGTCAGCAGCATACTCTCAAAATTAGGCGTCAGCAATCGAGCTGAAGCAGCTGCTTATGCTGTTGAACATAATTTGCGTGATCATTTATAAAAGAGCGGAACAATGTTCCGCTCTTTTTTAGATGGGCTTTTTCATCCCTTCAATCCCTAGGCAAATCGGGCAAGGACACAAAGCACGCAGATAATCCCAAGTAAAAATCCCAAAATGATGTCCGTCTTCCCAATATGGATTTAGGGCGTAAGTACCCACAGACTCGACACTGCTCAACCGAGTGCGAGGTGAATCTTCTAATTCCATTGAGAAAATTTCCGGGGGCGGAGTTGAACCCATTTTATCGTGACCCCCGCGGCACTCTGCGCAGGGGCAGGCATTGCGCAAGAGTGAAAAGGGGATTCGGCTGTTGTGCTCATCTTTCCATTTGATGATTAATTCACTGGTTTTTCGGTTAGCTGTGATCCCAGCAGGGAATATTACTGTCATGTAAACCTCATCAAGCTTAAAAGTATTTTGGTTAAAATACCAGCATCTACCTAAACGGTCAACGAATTATTTATGGACTGGGAACAATTACCAAAAAATCCGCTGCTGCCCAACCCTGGCGAGTATCATCATAAGATCCCACAACGAACCACCAAGTGTAGCCATCCGCATCAATCGGACTATCAGCAACCTGGAACAACTCTCCATCAAGACCCAAGAATTGCATTTCATAACCTAACCCCGGTCCTTTTCTCAGGCGCAAACCATCTCCTCCAGTATCGCTAACTTGCACAAAAGCACCAATCCCGATTACACCAGGCTCCAGCGTGGCGGTTTCAGCTGGGTTTTCAGTAGTGATTATTTCAGAAGATGGCGTTGGGGTAATTGTTCCACTCCAAGAAGGGATCACTGTGATGGCTGCGGTCACAGCCCCCACTGGAGGTCTTGCAGGTCGATTAAGATTCAGCACAATCAAAAATCCTGCAAATAATCCTACTCCCAAAATTAGAGCGGCAACCCATGATTTAGGCGAGACAAAACATCCTTGAGATTTTGCGCGTCCCATTAGGCGTTCTCCAGATCCGTGAATAAAGCCTGTGGAGCTTCTTCAGGCAGGATAATTTTCAATTTTCGGGGACAAACTTCAATTTTGATTTTTCGACCTCCATCCATCGGCTCGCCATCCAACTGGACAAACATTGATTGATCCGAACAAAGCTGTAATTTTTGAAATGGAATGCAACGAGCCTGATCTGATCGCAAATGTCGCCCAGAAAACAAATTCCAGGCCTGCTGAATAGTTTCTAGCACAGTTTCACCCTTAAAGAGCCATAAATCCATAATCCCATCATTAAGACTGGCGTAAGGAGAGATTTCAGCCAATCCGCCGGCGTACAGATGAATATTGCTTACCACCGCCATTAAATAACGCCCAGAAACCTGTTTATCATCAACAAAAGCCTGCAAATCCATCCCACTCCAGAACCCAGCATGGCGCACAGCACGAGCACCATAACTTACCACAGAAAAATGCTTTTCCCAACGGTGCCGAGGCTCTAAACGGTGAACAATAAAACCGTCCAGACCAATACCCGACCAAAGCAAAAAAGGATTTTGATTGCATAACCCAATATCAACTTGACAAAAAGCCCCTTTTGCGAGGCGATGGGCGCTTTCTTCGAGCGCCGTCCAGCGCGTATAAGAAAGTCCGGGTAAACCTAATTCTTTAGCCCAAACATTTGTAGTCCCTGCCGGTAATACCCCCAGAGCGGTATTACTCCCCACCAATCCAGCCACTGACAAATTGACAGAACCATCCCCGCCTGCAACGAAAAAAGCGTCTGCCGATTCAGAAACTGACTGCCTCGCCAGTTGAGTAATTTCAATTCCGCCATTCGTTTGTATCAAACGAATATCCCAATCCTTTTCGCACAACACTTCGGCAGCCCGTTCCGAAAGCATTCGGGAGGGAAAACGCCCGGCGTGTGGGTTGAAAACCAGGTAGGCTTTGCGCATGGGTTGATTCTACACGACTTTTTCACAATAATTGGATGAGAATTACTATTTTCGGACCCCATTCTCTGTTGCTGTGTTCCAAAAAACAAACTGAGCCATTAGATTGAAATTATATTCAAAACTGTAATCCTGTTATGGTTTCGGTTAAGCAGTCAAGCAAGCTAAACTGAATTTTGGTTATGCGCATTAATTCTCATTGGAAATTAAAAGTAAAAAAGGACGAATATCATTTGTGAAGGTCGGGGTTTTAGGGTATAGTGCTGATGTTCTTATCGGAGATTTACATGGGCGACATCAGCGAATTTTCACAGAAATTACAAGATTTCCTACTCTCTTACCCCAAACGCGAATTTGATCCTGTTCCTTGGACCCCTTTGAAGAAACCACTCGCCAACAGCAAGCTGGCATTAGTGTCAAGTGCTGGTTTTATCGCTCCCGGCCAGGACACCTTTGATCACGAAATTAAAGGCGGAGACGTAAGTTGGCGAGAAATCCCCTCCGACATCGATGTGACGACTTTGATCGATGATCATCACAGCAAATCTTTCAGCCACGATGGCTTGCACCAGGATTTGAACGTAGGCTTCCCCATTTCGAGAGTTCAAGAAATGGCAAAAAAGGGTCGTATTGGCTCCGTTAATCACAGGCATCTTTCATTTAATGGTGCAATTTTCGCAACCGGCAAACTAGCGACCCAATCGGTGCCTAGAGCGGCCAAGCTGCTTGTCGAAGATGGTGTCGACATCGCCTTTTTAGTACCTGTTTGACCGCTGTGCAGTCAGGTCGTGAGCCTGATCGCTGGTGAACTAGAACGTCAAGGGATAACAACCGTCAACATCGTTTTACTGCGCTTCATCGCAGAACAGGTCAAACCTCCTCGGGCTATCTTTGTCCCCTACAAGCACGGCTATCCTCTTGGGGAGCCAGACAATCCGCAATTGCAGAACAAGATCATAGAAACCGCTCTATGCTTGATGGAAGATCAAAACCTCCAACCACCGGTACTTGTGGATTTTTAGCTGGAATCGGCTGGCGAACAGAAAACATTCACCCAAGAGAATTTACACTTGCTTACCTGGTTTCATAAAATTTAGCCCAATAAACTTTGCTGGGGGAATTTTCAATGATAGGATTTAATAAACCTCAAAAAGGCTTAATTCCGAATATTTTCACCAACCTGCTCGTTCTACAATTAGAAAGGACTTCACAACAGCGTGAACGGCTTATCAGTACCCATCATTACTGAAGCGGATCTTGTCGCCCTGGCACAACAGGGTGATCGTGCTGCCTTTGGAGAACTGGTTTGCTTACACCGTCAAGGTGTCATCAACGTGGTTTATCGTATGTGTGGTGATTCTGAATTAGCTGAGGATTCCGCACAGGAAGCCTTCCTTCGAGCGTGGAAGAATATTCATCGTTACCAGCCTAAATCTGCTTTCCGTAATTGGCTTTACCGAATTGCGACCAACGCTGCACTTGATGTGTTGAGGCGACAGCGGGAGAGCGTTGATATTGAGATCATGCCATTAAGGTCGAAGCACCCCAACCCAGAGAAAGCAACCGAAACGCAGGAACGTGCCACCCTTATCAAAAAAGCGGTTTTAGCGCTGCCGGAAGCCAGCCGATCAGTCATCATACTTCGAGAATATGAAGGGTTCAGTTATCACGAAATTGCCCAAACGTTGGATATTCCGATGGGTACCGTTATGTCTCGTTTAAATTATGCCCGCAAATTATTACGTCAATCTTTAGAACCGTTAATGGAGGTCGCATGAACGAACATGTCACCCGATGGCTCGAAGCCTATTACGATGGTGAGCTCTCAGATCGTCGGTCCAAACAGGTTGAGGCTCATCTCGATACCTGCAAAAGTTGCCACGATGAACTCGATAGCCTAAACTCGCTTTCAATATTGCTGCAAGAGCTCCCGGAAGCAAGCAATTTAGCTTCAGCTGACTCTTTCGCTGCTCAAGTTGGATTGCGGCTTCCCCGGAGATCTTTTTCTAGCAGTCGGCAAAAGGTTATTCACATTGGCTGGCAGTGGCTACCTGTGGTCATCTTAAGTGCCTGGGTTTTTGTACAAACCACTTTTTTTGTGAGTGGTGTTCTGAGATGGATTTTGCAAATTGTTCCAGGCTTAGATAAATTTGCAAGCATGGTCCAAAACGACTCCCAAAGTTTAGGTTTCTTTGGAGAAATTTCAAATCTGACCGGCGCAGGATTCTCAGAAATTGGCAGCTTCGGACTGGACCTTTTTGGAAGCGGCGGCCCTTTAGGTTGGGCTGTCACCCTCAATTTAGGGTTGACCATCATTATTGGACTGCTATATCTCAGTTGGCTGGCAAGTTGGTGGGTACAGAAATCAAATGGAAATTAAAAGAAGTTCAATACTCTGTCACGAAGATCACAGAGAAGGTGTACAAATATTACAGCCGTGGTCAAACTCCGTGATCTCCATACACTCCGCAAACACAAAAACAGGAGTAAATTATGAACCATAAAAAAATTCTAAAACGATCCTGGCAGATTCTTTGGAGCTATAAAGCCCTGTGGATTTTTGGCTTTATTTTGGCTATCACCACAGCATCTGGCAGCAGTTTTAATATCTCAAATAGCGCCAACAACAGCAGCGGGGGAAACCAGAATCCAATGATGGGTAAAAGTTGGGAAGAAGCCTGGGAGGGAGCTGTTCAAGAGTTCGAGCACCTTTTCTCGGAAGTAATTCCCAACGAAATTGTGACCACTGCATTTACTATTGGCATTGTGATCCTTTGTGCGATCGTGGTCCTGATTATCATAACGACGATCTTCCGCTATATGAGCGAAACTACGTTAATCCAAATGGTTGATCGGTACGAGGAAACCGGTGAGAAAGTCAGTATCCGGGAGGGATTTCGCTTCGGGTTCTCGCGCACTGCCTGGAAGATTTTCCTCACAGATCTGGTTATCAACCTGCCCTTAATCCTCCTGGGCATTTTCTTGCTGGTGATGATATTCGTTCCAATATTCCTGCTCATTCCTGCTTCAGATGCAGCGGGATTCGTAGGTTGGATTGCCGTTATCGGTATATTCTTCCTGGGCATATTTACCGCGATTGTGATCACATCTATTCTTTCCTTGTTTAAGCAATTCTTCCGGCGGGCCGTAGCCATTGAAGGTTTGGGAGTGTTTGATAGCATTCGTTTCGGATTCCAATTAGTGCGTCAGAATCTGCTCAATGTTTTCCTGATGTGGTTGATCACCTTAGGAATTAATATCGGTATTGGCATCGTTTTGATCCCGGTAACCCTGATCATCGTGTTAATATCAGTCGGTTTAGGTGGTGCTATCGGATTTACCATCGGCGGGTTGATGAGTCTGATCAGTCAGGGAGCTTTACCCATCGTGGTTGGGGTAATGGCCGGGTTACCAATCTTTATTATCTTGATGGTGATTCCCTTGGGGTTCCTCGATGGCCTGCGAGAAACTTATATGTCAAGTGTTTGGACGTTGACTTATCGAGAAGCGCGGGCGTTGGAGAGCCTTGAGTTAGAAGACCTCAGCTTGGAATTTGAGGCTGACGAGCCGCCCTCAGAGTGAGGAGCTCATCTTTGACCCTTAACTCCCCATTTAGCACGAAATGGGGAGTTTTCTATTACCAGAAGGTAAGAATTTGAATATTGACAACATCCCAAAACCATGCACTACTCAATACCTTCTCAAATCTCTATTGGGGAAGTCGAACTCTCCATCCGAGATCTCGACCGCTCCATCAATTTCTACACCCAGGTTATGCAATTGCTCTTGCGTGAGCGAAACTCGCAGAGCGCGGAACTGGGAACAGAAACAACCTCGCTGATCCGCTTAATCGAGAATCCACAAGCCAATATATCCCAGAAAACCACGGGTTTATATCATTTTGCTATCCTAGTGCCTCAAAGAAAGAATCTGGCAAAATCATTGAAAACCATCATTGACATCCAAACACCCGTTCAAGGTTTTGCCGATCATGGCGTCAGCGAAGCAATCTACCTGCCAGACCCCGACGATAATGGCATTGAAATCTACCGTGATCGACCTCAATCAGAGTGGCCGTTCAAAAACGGCGAGCTCCAGATGATCACTGATCCCCTAAACGTGGAAGAGCTGCTTTCGGAAATAAATGGGGATCGAAACCATGATGAAGTCTTACCCGCTGACACCACTATCGGGCATATGCACCTCCACGTGCGTAACATCCCCGAGGCGGTTGCTTTTTATCGAGATGTATTGGGTCTTAATCTTAAACAACATTATGGATCCAGTGCGGCATTCTTTGCAGCTGGTGATTATCACCATCATATCGGTGTCAATACCTGGGTAGGGGTGGATGCTCCCCCTCCACCGAAAGGTTCAGCAGGATTACGCAGTTTTACCGTCACCCTTCCAACCATAAAAGATCTGGACGCCCTGAAACAAAACATCCGGCAAGCTGGCAAAAACACAAACCCAGTTGATAATGGCTTCAGCATCCACGACCCATCCCACAATCGCATTCTATTTAAAAGCCATAAAGAAAACATCTAGGTTTCTCAAATTAAATCCAAACCATTCCAGCCCTTCCTTTTCTGAGGGCTGTTTGCCATCTCCCAAATTCACTGTCCATGGTACACTATCGCCCACCCAAAAACCGCAAACTCGAAGATAAAATATGATTAACTGGGCGATCCGTTATCAGCCATTTGTAGAAGAATTGCACGACATCCAGCCGCCGTGGATACTGGATGTTGGCAGCGGCGCGGAAGGGATCAAGTTATTTTGGCGTGGAAATGTAAACGGGGTCGATTTACATTTCAAAAGAAGGCCGCTACACCGTGGAATTCTGGGTTCAGTCCTTGAACTTCCCATCGCAAATCAGTCCTGCCCAGTAGTGGTAAGCTGCGATTTGCTGGAACATATTCATCCAAACCAGCGCGCACAAATGGTAAAAGAATTGTGTAGAGTTGCAGACAAAAAATTGCTTCTAGGATTTCCCAGCGGTGAAGCTGCCCTTCAGACCTATAAGTCGATTGCCAAGGGTTACGGCCACAGAGAGCTACCTGCTTGGCTACAAGAGCATTTCGATTTAGGTTTACCTGATGTTCAGACGACTGAACGCTGGCTACACGAAAACAAATGGACGACTACTATCTCCTGGTACGAATCACCTAGGTTTCACAAGCGCTTAATTGATCTAGAAATCCGTTTTGGCGGAAAAATAATCACCTATAGCCTGATGCGTCTATTCGGACCAGAAATAATCTCGCGCCTTTCCTTCAATGAAGAAGATCAAAAAATGCGGGTTATTATCAAAGCGACTCGCCAAGATATCTAATCATGAAAATCATCACATCTAGTAAGCTAACTACTCTGGTTGAAAAACCTTGACAGATAAACATCCTTTGGTAAGATACCGAACGTTATGATTTATTGGGTTAACTCATCCAACCCCGTCCCTAGCACCCGATAGCGATTGCGCTTCGGTCTCTTGGGGTTGGCGGAAAACCAAACTGCCAGCAATCACTTCCCTCTGGACTGCGAGCCGGAGGGATTTTTTGTGGGAGGTGCTCCTGCGTCAAGTATCTCGGCGCCACGTTAGCCGTTACTTCTTGACATTTGACACCTGAAACCTGACACTCGAATCCTGGAGAATAGAATGAGCAAAAATACCCTTCCTTCACGAACTGAAAATTACTCCAACTGGTATAACCAATTGGTTCAAAAGGCGGAACTGGCTGATTACGCCCCGGTGCGCGGCTGCATGGTGGTACGTCCCTATGGCTGGACCCTTTGGGAAAATATGCAAGCCGGATTAGATCGCCGCTTCAAAGAAACCGGTCATGTGAACGCGGCTTTCCCAATGCTGATCCCGATGTCGTTCTTCGAAAAAGAAGCCGACCACGTAGAAGGTTTTTCCCCTGAACTAGCGATCGTGACCCACGGCGGCGGTGAGAAATTGGATGAACCACTGGCAGTCCGCCCAACATCCGAAACCATAATCGGCCATATGTACGCCAAGTGGATTCAATCTTATCGGGATTTGCCGGTGCTTATTAATCAATGGGGATCAGTGCTGCGTTGGGAAATGCGCACCAAACTTTTCTTGCGAACTGCAGAGTTCTACTGGCAGGAAGGTCACACTGCTCACGCTACAGCCGAAGAAGCCCTTGAAGAAACCTACCGCATGTTAGATGTCTACGCCGACTTCGCGATTAATGATGCCGCCATACCGGTGATCAAAGGGATAAAATCAGAAACCGAGAAGTTCGCCGGAGCTAAAATGTCTGCCAGCATTGAAGCCATGATGGGTGATAAACGCGCCCTGCAATCAGGCACATCCCATTTCTTTGGTGAGAATTTTGCGAAAGCGTTTGATATTCAGTATCTCGATCAAAACAACATCTTGCAATACTGCCACACCACATCCTGGGGACTTTCCACCCGTATGATTGGAGCCGTCATCATGGTGCACGGTGATGACCAAGGATTGGTCCTACCACCCAAGATTGCCCCCTTCCAGGTTGTACTGGTGCCCATCTACCGCAAAGACGAGGAGAAGGCCCAGGTTATGGCAGTGGTTGATCATATAAAAGCTGAGTTGCTGGCTGCTGGCATCCGATTGAAGTTGGACGATCGCGACGAACTAACACCAGGGTTCAAATTCAACGATTGGGAAATGCGCGGCGTGCCGCTTCGGATCGAAGTCGGTCCCAAAGATGTGGCTAAGGGTACGGTAGCTTTCGCCCGCCGTGACATCCCTGGGCGGGAGGGCAAATCCTTCGTCCCGCAGGAAAATCTCGGCACCCAAGTACAAGAAATGCTCGAAACGATCCAGGCAAATATGCTGGCCAAAGCCACTGCTTTCCGTGATGCAAATATCCATAATGTGGATGATTATTCCGCTTTACAAGCAGCCGTTGAAGATGGCTGGGCTCTCGCCTGGTGGTGCGGGGCTGATGAATGTGAAGCCCAAATCAAAGCGGATACCAAGGCATCCAACCGCTGCATCCCCCTGAAGCAACCCGAAGGTGAAGGGGAGTGCGTGGTTTGCGGAAAGCAAGCCGAGAAGAAAGCGTATTTTTCGAGAGCGTATTGACCAACGAAGAAATATCTTCGTTGGTTTAAAGGAAGTCAACTATGCGAATGTCCAAACTCTTCAGTCAAACTTTGAGAGAAGCACCGGCAGATGCTGAAATGCCCAGCCACCAGCTTTTGGTTCGGGCTGGATTTATCCGGCAGTTAGCCGCTGGTATTTATACTGCAATGCCCCTGGCTAAACGCGCGCTGACTAAGATTGAAAATATCCTTCGCACAGAAATGGATGCCATTGGCGGACAAGAGATGACGATGCCCGTAGTTCATCCCGCAGAACTCTGGCAGGAGACCGAGCGTTGGTATCAGATAGGTACTGAGATGGGGCGCTTCAAGGACAAGAATCAACGGGATATGGTGTTGGCAATGACGCATGAAGAAGTTGTCGCCGATCTAACCCGCAAAGAGATCCACTCGTACCGACAACTACCTGCGCTGATCTATCATATCCAAACCAAATGGCGCGACGATCCACGTCCGCGGGCTGGATTAATCAGGGTGCGAGAATTCACCATGAAAGACAGCTACACGCTGGATGCAGATTGGGAAGGTCTCGATAAACAATACCGCAACCACTACCAGGCTTATTTCAATATCTTCCATCGCTGCGGCATACCTGTGATCGCGGTCAAATCGGATGTTGGTATGATGGGCGGCAAGCTGGCCCACGAATATATGTACTTGACCCCTTTCGGTGAAGATACTCTCCTGCGCTGTGACGCATGTGGATACTCCGCTAACCGGCAGATTGCTTTGTTCCAAAAATCCGCCTTGCCCAAAGATACTTTATTGGAGCTCGAAAAAGCAGCCACCCCAGATACTAAAACGATTGCCGATTTGGCGGCTTTCCTCGATATTAAAGGAGCACAGACTGCCAAAGCTGTCTTTATGATTGCGACGGTCCCAGTGGGAGAGCAACCAGTGGACAAATTTGTCTTCGCAATTGTGCGCGGAGATATGGATCTCAACGAAACCAAATTGACCAACGCCCTCGGTGCCATCGAACTACGCCCCGCCACTGACGAAGAAATCGAGGCAACTGGAGCGGTGCCAGGCTATGCATCACCTATCGGCATCCCTGCTAAAAACAAATATTTACCGGTGATTACAGTGGTGGATGATCTCATTCCCGAATCTACAAATTTGGTTGCGGGTGCAAATGAAGACGGCTTCCACCTCCTGAACACCAATTATGGGCGGGATTACAAAGCTGACATCATCACAGATATTACGGCTGCCCACGAAGGAGATGGCTGTCCACGGTGTAATACTGCGATGCGAACCGTCCGGGGTGTAGAGGTTGGCAATATCTTCAAGTTGGGTACCCGCTATTCTGATTCGCTTGGCTGCACCTTCCAAGATAAAGATGGCAAAGAGAAACCCGTGATTATGGGCTCCTACGGTATCGGCAGCGGAAGATTGCTCGCCTCGGTTGCCGAAGAACATAATGACGACTGGGGCTTGATTTGGCCGATTACGGTTGCCCCCTATCATGTGCATTTGGTTATGTTGCCACACAAAAAGGATGAGGGCGCAACCGCGGCGGCCGCCCAAAAACTTTACGAAGAATTGCAAGCTGCAGGGCTGGAAGTGCTCTTTGACGACCGAGACGAGAGTCCTGGTGTCAAGTTCAATGATGCTGATCTGATTGGTCTACCCGTCAGAGTGACTGTTAGTTCCCGCGGTCTGAATGATGGCGTAATTGAATTGAAACGAAGGGATCAGGATAAATCTGAGAAAAGATTGATACCACTCACCGAAGCGATCTCTGCCATCATGGCCGAGAAAGAATATCTGGAAGCAGAAATACAATCTCAGGTTGTTGAAGTTCCTTACGAAGAGTAAGTTTCAATCAGTGGCCGCACTTTTTTACAGGTTACAATCGTACACCTTGCGTACACTGTTTTTTATTAGAACTCTACTCAACTAGGAGAGGCTATACTATTAGAAAATTACTCTTTTGACAAAAGCGAGGTAAATCAATGAGCGAGAAAAAACACCTTTATATTTTATGGACCAGCGCTGACCCTATCACAGCTGAGAAAATGGTTTTCATGTACGCTATCAATGCGTTGGCACACGACTGGTGGGAGGAGGTTACTTTGATAATCTGGGGTGGCAGCACCAAATTGGTCAGCGAGAATGGAGCCATCCAAGAACGCATAAAAGATGCTCAAGACGCAGGCGTGTTTATGACCGCGTGCAAAGGCTGCTCCGATCAATTAGGAGTATCCGACCAACTAGAAGCCTTGGGAGTTGATGTGCAATATTGGGGTGCAGGGCTGACCCAATTACTCAAAAACGATGAGACTCTATTGACCATTTAGGAGTAACGGATTTTTTACGATTTGAAAAATAGAGAGAGAAAGGTCTGATTGTTAAAACCAGATCATGGAGCAGTTGGATCAAAAATTTCACTTTCCGGGTAAAAGTCTTCCCACACCCAATCATAAGATGAAAAAGCCGGTACCTGCTGCAAACCTTCACCTTTCAAATGTCCATCCACCGCAATGCCCAATCTAAGATCCCACCTGGATTGGGTTTCTGTATCAACAAGAAATTCGTTTTCTAATCGAAAAGTTAAAACTTTTTCATCAACTACCCGTAGATAAATCCGGTAATCATTTCCGTCCGCCCAGATGAGAACTGGATAATCACCCAAGGAATCGCTAATAATCCCATTTTTTTGTACGTCCACATAGTGGTATGCTTTTGATTCCTTACCAAGTACCAATCCTATAACAAAATAATCTTGAAATTCCTGATGGTGATTGTTGATACGATCCAGGTCATTTATCATTACCCAAGTTTCAGGATGAGCCAATTTCCAATTTCCCCAGGTGGTAAGCTGCAGGGGTAAAAGTTCCAACCCGGTTCCGGTTAGCTGACCTTCTATCGCTTGCCCCACAGGTTGAGACCAAATCGAAGCGGTTTCGTGATCCCACCAAGTCATTGCATTTTTATAGAGTCGACTGGCATTGCCAAAAACGAATACTTTTCCGTTAATTCTCCGATCGTGCACGAGACCGGTGAAGCAAAGCGGTCACCACGTGACCAGGGTAGGGATTCCGGCCAATTCATCATTTACCATTTCCCGAAAGCGCAACACCGTCACAGGATAAGCTTTGGCTTCTCCCCCCCAGGCAACCCCCATAATGAGTTCATCGTCAAATAACAGATGAGCAGCTTCTTCAGACGACACAAACCGGGGTTCATAAATTGGTTTAATGGCATCAAACCCCAGGTTGACAGAGTATTCTGGGAGGTTTTGGGGTTCGCTCTCAGAGTTTGAAAAAGAATTTTGGGTGCAGGCAGCCAACAAAAATCCAAGAATGAATATCATCACAAAGACCGGCACTTTTCTCATCGAACAGATCCTTTAAAAATTAGATATCTTCTAGACTGAAAAAATATCAATATTCTTACTTTTGCTTCTATTTATGATTGGAAGAAACTAAAATCTAACCAGGCAGTATAATAAGGTATGTTTGGTGTACAAACAAAGATATACAATTAATTGGAGGTTTTTCGAAGTGTCAATAACATTTCAAGGGAAAAAACGTTGGTTTATTATCCTGATATTGCTGGTCCTGGCATTCGTTTCGTTTCAAACTGCCAACGCCCAATCTTCTCGTCTGGCTTCATTGAGTGGAAAAGTCATCGATACTCAAGGCTTGCCAGTGGGTGATGCAGAAATCGTTTTGTATATCAACGATGCGCAAGATTCTGATTTCCATACCGAAACGAATCATAATGGAGTATTTTTATTGGATTTTCATGTAGATGAAATTGCTGCTTTAGAACTAGAAATTACACATCCCCATTTTTAAAACCAGTACGTGGATCGCCAGCGGTAGCGAAATTCAGGACCTACAGACGGGAGCCGATGTACGCGTACCAAATATTCAATTGGAACGAAAAACGACGGCTGGTTTTTGGGTGGCAACATTAGTATTCGCAGCGGTTTTGGTATTAATCATGACCGAACGCTTGCACACCACGGCGGCAGCATTGCTGGGCGCGGCTGTCATATTGACCGTTAGTATGATTGGCAGCGCCCTGGGAGCTGATACCTATATTTTCGATTTTGAACAAGCCATTGGTTATGTCGATTTCGAGGTCATCTTTCTGGTTTTGGGAATGATGATCATCGTCGGCACCATTGAGCGAACTGGCATTTTCCAGTGGACCGCTTACCAGGCGTATAGGATTTCTCGGGGGCGCATTTGGCTGTTAGCAGTCATTCTGATGCTGCTAACCTCTGTGGCATCCGCCCTGTTGGATAATGTAACAACAATGCTCCTAATGACACCTATCACCCTACAGATCGCCCTGACTTTAGGAGTAAATCCGTTGGCTTTGATCATCCCCGAGATGTTAGCCTCCAACGTGGGTGGAATCGCTACTCTAATCGGTACGCCCAACAATATCCTAATTGGTTCGTATGCTGGTTTAGGCTTCAACGATTTCTTGAAAGACTTGACACCAGGGGTACTCATCGTTCAAGTTGCCTTTACAGTCTACGTGCTTTTCATTTTCCGACGAGATTACAAAACAAACGATGAAGTTGATTCGGATATCTTGTTGGAGCGCTTGAAAGAAAATGCACAAATTACCCAGCCTGAAGTTCTAAAAAAGGCAGGAGCGGTATTCATTGTAACTCTTCTGCTTTTTATTCTCGGAGAAGCGCTACATATGGTTCCAGCTGTGACTGCCATGATCGGGGCCGCAGGAACACTTTTAGTCGTGCGCGCTGATACAGATGAAATTCTCAAAGTGGTAGACTGGAACACTTTGCTCTTCTTTATTGCTCTCTTTATGATTGTGGGTGCCGTCCAGGAAGTTGGGTTGATCAGCTTAATTGCATCAGGAATTCATGAGTTGGTTGCCGACAATCTAACCGCAGCCATCTTAGTAACGATTTGGGGAACGGGTTTACTCTGTTTGCTGATCCCTACCATTCCACTAACAGCTGCCCTGCTCCCAGTGATCGGCTTCCTAACCCGCAGCATCCCTGGAGCTGGCAACACGCTTTATTATAGCCTTTCAATGGGCTCTGCTTTAGGTGCTAACAACTCTCTCATTGGAGGATTTAATAACATGGTCACAGCTCGAATTACCCAGGCGAGGTTATCCTATCAGTTTCAAAGCATTCATCAAAATCGGTTTTCCGGCCGCAATATTGACTTTGACGGTCGGCACAATTTATATTCTCATCCGCTTCTAGGAGGAAAGCAATGGCAAAAATTCTTTGTGCAATAAGAGGTGGCGAAGCCAGCCAGCGCATTCAAGATATTGGGATCAATCTGGCAAAAGAGCGCGGCGAAGAAATCGTCTTCCTCTATGTCGTCAATACCGAATTTTTAGATACAGCCAGTGCGGGTTTACGGGAATCAGTTACTCTTGAAATGGAAAAATTAGGGGAGTTCTTATGTTGATGGCTCAGGAAAGAGCTAAAAAACAAGATGTTGTCGCGGAACCGCTTTTACGGCACGGATATGTCCAAGAAGAATTTAAAGCTGCCGCCAGCGGTTCTGAAATTGCAACTGTCTTACTCGGAACACCAGGTGAGGGAGGCAATTTTTAATGGAACAACTTAAAAAAGTAGCGGCAGAAA
>CAWHCC010000001.1:0-752987 GCA_963827805.1 uncultured Chloroflexia bacterium | reverse complement strand
AACCAGTTTGTGGGGAAATTAGTTACTTCAACGTTACTTATCCGAATGATAATTCTGATCCAAATAATCGTCAAGAAGTATTGCTGGTGTTACCTATCTGCCTGCTGCTTCATCCGTTTGAAAAAGTGAAATTTCCAATCGTTTATGAAAATTGTTTATTAGAGGGTTATTAAAACTACCCCAGAGACCTTGTTATGCTTATAGTTTAGTGCTAAACTATCGCCATGAACAAAACTAATCCCCAAGATCGAACTCGGGACCCAGTGATGCTAACCTGGTTCCGGTTTGTGCGGGTACTGAAAAAGATTACCTATTTTATGGATAGACCGATTGAGACACTCAACCTCAGCCGCTATCAATTTGATTTGTTGATGCAAGTGACGTTCGAACCAGGCATCAATCAGAAAACCTGTGCGGAACAGATGAATGTGACCAAAGGAAATATCACCCAGCATCTGGATAAGCTGGAAGCTTCAGGGCTGATCCAACGCAATAAAATTGGCCGTGAGAGTTCACTCCAACTATCAAAAAAAGGTGAGAAGTTAGTAAATGAATTTATGCCTATTCACGATGAGCGGGTTAAAGAAATTCTCTCAGCTTTATCACCTGAAGAAGTAAATCAGCTTCAAACAATCTTGCGGAAACTTGACCGGTCAATCGGTTAGTTTTTTTTGAGACAATAGTTTAGCTCTAAACAATAATTATGTAATAAGGAGATAAGTAAAATGAATATTGCATTATGGATCGTACAAGTAATTTTGGCTTTTGTTTTTGTCATGATTGGATTTATGAAAATTTCGCAGCCAAAAGGCACACTCATAGAGAAAGGCATGGGGTTTGTAGAAGACTTTTCAGCCGGTCAAGTTCGCTTGATTGGTATCCTAGAAGTCTTGGGGGCTATCGGATTGATCTTACCAGGGCTGACGGGTATCATCCCTATTTTGACTCCGTTAGCCGCGGTTGGATTAGCGCTGACAATGGTGGGTGCTGCTTTCACCCACATCCGACGCGGTGGAGAAACCCAGATGTTAATTACCAACCTGGTGCTGTTGGCATTGGCATTATTTGTGGCTTATGGACGCTTTGTAGTTGTACCACTCTAAGCCCTTAATTAGGAGCTACTTATGGAAATTGGCATTGATAGTTTCGCAGGCATTGAACTGCTTGAAGATGAGCATATAACAACAAAAAGTAAGTTTGCGATGGGCGAGTTGCTCGAAAGAATTGAGTACGCCGATCGTGTGGGACTGGATGTGTTCGGGATTGGCCAACACTTTCGCAAAGAGTTTCTCGATTCAGCACCGACTGTCATACTTGGTGCAGCGGCCGGTCGTACCAAGAAAATTCGCCTGACAAGTGCAGTAACTGTGCTGAGCGCTGCTGACCCGGTCAGGGAATTTCAGAAATTCGCGACCCTGGATCTAGTTTCTCAGGGTCGGGCAGAAATGGTGGTTGGACGAGGTTCATTTACAGAATCCTTTCCGCTGTTTGGTCTGGATCTTCAGGACTATGATGCCCTTTTTGCGGAGAAGCTTGATCTCTTGCTGAAGATTTGGGAGCATGAAATCATCAATTGGTCCGGCAAGTTTCGTCCTGCGCTTAACGAGCAGGCCATCTACCCCAGGCCCTTGCAAAATCCCTTACCCATCTGGTTAGGCGTGGGTGGGACACCGGCCTCCTTTGTTCGAGCAGGAATGTTAGGGCTGCCGCTGATGGTAGCCGTCATTGGGGGCGAAACGCACCGATTCCAGCCGTTAGTTGATCTTTATCGACAAGCCGGTGAAGAAGCGGGTCACCCGGCAGAACAGTTGAAGGTAGGATTACATTCACTGGGTTATGTGTCAAAGAACAGAGAAAAAGCCATTGAGGATTACTATCCTGGGTATGCCAAAATGTTTAATAAGGTTGGTAAAGAGCGCGGCTGGCCACCGGTCACCCGTTCCCGATTTGATGCTCAAACCAGCCCAACAGGAGCGATAGTGATTGGAACTCCAGAAGAGGTCGCCGAAAAAATAATCAGGCATAGCGCTGCCCTTGGCGGTATTTCGAGATTTACCTTTCAGATGGATAATGCCGGATTATCACACGAACAACTGTTGAGCGCAATTGAGCTAATTGGAACACGCGTGTCACCAATCGTTAATAGCTGAGGAAGTTTTTGTCATACCGGAGATCTAGATGAATATTGATCCCAAATGATTGTGACCCAATACAAGAATTACAGGTTCTCTTATGTGAGAGACCAGTAGTAAAGGAATTAGTAATGAAAGTATTAGCATTTGCAGCAACCAGTAGTCGTAACTCGATCAACAAGGAATTGGTTTCCTATGCTTCAGGATTGTTGGAAGCTGGGCTGATTGAAGATGCCGAGGTAGAAGTCATTGACATTAATGATTATGAAATGCCCTTGTACAGTGTTGACCGCGAACAAGAAGCCGGGATTCCTGACGAGGCACAAGAATTTTATAAAAAGATTGGTGAGGCGGATGCACTGGTGATCGCTTTTGCTGAACACAATGGGTACTACACCGCGGCGTATAAAAACTTGTTCGATTGGGCATCTCGAGTTGGAAAGAAAGTGTATCAGAACAAACCATCTGTCTTGTTAGCCTCATCCCCCGGTGCAAATGGCGCCAGCAATGTCTTGAAAATGGCCAAAGAATCCGCACCATTTTTTGGTATGGACGTGAGGGCAAATGTTTCTATTCCCCGTTTTTATGAGAACTTTGATGTGAAACACAGCCGTATCAACAATGCCGAGATTCAGGGACAACTGGAATCAGCACTTACCAGCTTGAACTAATTTGCAGATTGCTCGTTCATCAAAAAATCAACCATCGAATTCGCGGTGTAAGAAAGATAGGGTTTCAGGTTGGCTATCGATTTAGTTCGTTGAGAAGCATCCACCGCCTGACCCTAGGCGCGCTCATCTGGGAACCAGGTGGCAAGTACTTCTCCAATAGCGGGTGCAGCTGTCCCGATAACATGACGATCGCATTGGCCGTACCACAGCGTTTTTGCGCCCGCTGCCGGATAGATCTCCTAACAAATTTCGATCCAGCGCTTTTCAGCTTTCGGGCTATGCTTTACGCCTCCCAAAAACTCCACTAGCAAACGCCCTTCACCGGATGAATCGGGAAGCGGGTTTGCTTTCAGAGTCGTTGATACGATCAACCACTGGCCTTCAAGCCCGGCAGAACGGGCTTTTGTGTGGCTCTCTCCCTTGGTGACGAACCGTAAAAAGGCTTTTGGACTGGCATATTTCAAAAAGCCGATGGTTTGAAAGTTGGGCGCAAGTCCACGCGTCATTTTCTCGGTAACCTGCCCAGACCACAGCAACCGGGAACCAAACGGTCCCTGGGCTTTTTGCACCGATTGAGCATACAGTTCGTAAGCTTCCTGACCGGCTCAGGTGGGCATAATCTCCGGTGGCTCGCTCCTTGAACACGATGGCGTTGATCATAACAAAGCGCTGTGTGTGGCGCAGTATTCCCCATACCAGTCTTAAGAATTAGGAAAGACACCCAGGCTGGTTTGTTCTAAATATTCGGGATATGCGTTCATGAGTTGCCTTATTAGGAGGGTAGGCTCTTTAGAAAAAGGCTGCACGAGGTGTGTGCTGGTTGCCTCGGGTTCGTCTTGTAGTACCCAATGAGTTGCATCTTCGAAAATGATCGGATGACTATGCTCGCAAAGATCAACACTCAAAGGCGCTATTTCGTAGCTGATAGGGGGTCCTGCATCCTCCAAAGGATTAGGGTCGGCACCTGGATTTTCGGGGAGCGTGTTGATTTACTCCGCTGCTGTTTCAATCCCCGACACCAGTTGATCATCCCTGTCATGGCACCAAGTTGCCCCCAGGCTTGACGATAGCGATTTCGTTCTTCTTCGGTGAGATCATCTAGCATCGCCGAGAACAGGAAACACCAGTTATTTAACTCAACGGCCCATTCTGGCAAACTGGGAATTTGGAAGAAAAAGGCGGACCAGCTTTTCACCATCTGCTTAGGGTGTGTGCGAAGGTAGCTGCCCAACACCCTGGGATGCGGTACATTGGCAACCCCCTCGCGTTTGTCGCTTTAATTGTTTCCCCTTTGGTCAGGCACAATCACGCGAAATCCGCCTCCGCCAAAAGGCCAATTTGGGCTTCCTAACCAAACCAGGCAGCCGGAAATCCGTGCAAGAGAAAAGCAGGCTCCCCATCTGCTGGACCAGCCAAGGCAGTGTGCAAGCGAATCCCGTTGGTGGTGATGTGTTTGAAGTTCATTGCCATTTCATTGTGTCAGCGCGTCGCTGGCTTCATCCAGGGCGGCCACTTCGTCGGACGTGAGCCGCCAGCCCATCGCGCCAAGGTTATCAGCGGCTTGTTTAGCGTTCTTCGCACCAGGGATGGGAGCGGTCCCCTTGCAAATCGTCCAGTTAAGCGCAACTTGTGCCGGCGTTTTCCCTTGGGCTGCACCGGTTTCCTTCAGTAGATTGATGAGCGGTTGGGCGCGCCGCAATTTTTCGCGAGGGTACATCCGTTTGCGAGGACCAGGGGGTGGGTTTTCGGGGCCATATTTGCCGGTCACCATCCCTTTGGCAAGTGGACTGTAGGCGATGACAGTAATGTTATTTTCAAGGCAATAATCAAGCAGGCCATTTTTTTCAATTCGCCGGTCAAAAAGGCTGTACTCAACTTGATTGGAAGCCAGTGGCACGCCCGCGGCTTGCAGGGTTTCATTCGCCAGCATGGTTTTTTCTGTATTGAAGTTTGAAACGCCTACCGCACGGGTCAGACCTGCATTGACAGCGTCTGCGAGGGCAGATAGGTATGCTGGCTTGCTCCACAGTCCAATGGGCATGTGGATTTGGTAGAGATCAACCTGATTGAGCTGCAAGCGCTCTAGGCTCTTTTTGAGTTTGCGGAGTAATGCTTGTTTGCGCACCCGCCACGGAAACGGGAAGAATTTGGTTGCCACTAGCACTTCTTTCTCTGTAGTGGGTAAAAATTTGCCTAAAAATTTTTCTGACCGTCCAAAACCGTAGACCTCGGCGGTGTCAAACCAGTTGGTGCCGTTTGCCAGGCTGATATCAAAGGCTTCCCGGATATCGGCGTCACTATAGCTGTTGCCACCATACCCCCACACCATCCGGTCGCCCCAGGCCCAGGCGCCCACGCCTACGGTGGTGATCATGATGTCGGTTTTTCCAAGAGGTACAAGATCTTGAGATGTTTTCATTTTTTTTGTTTTCCTTTCTTTCCGTTAATTGTAGTATGGAAGACGACTAAGGTGCACAACAAGTTAGAATTTAAGTTTCCTTTTGGGTAATGGGATAAGCTGCCATTTTCGAGCCTTTTGAAAGTCGGAAGAATAATCTAAACATAATGGAGAATTACTTGCAATTCTTAAAAGCACTCATGACCACTGGGTATGAGTTTCAATTTCGGAGGCGAAGCAATGACTTTTGGAATCACGAAAACAATTCCAGCTAGCGCTGGTCAAGAGACAGTTGATGCGTTGTACGATGGTTCGCTGTCGGAGTATGAATTTCACATGGCGGGTTTACCTTCAAAGCTAAAAATCGGCCATTATGTTTACACGATCTTCCAAAATCAGCTGATTGGTTGGCTACGCATTAGTGCGCTGCTCCCTGGCGCTGTTAATCCAAAATCGGGCAGGCCACGGACGTTGATCATGGTTGAGGCACCAGGTGAACGATTGGAGTTGCCGATTTCTAAAAAGGGGCATCGAGGCACCCAGTATACCGAAGGCGAGGATTGGCTGGAATAGCTTAATCCCAAGTTTCAATTCAATCTATAATCTCGCAATTCATCTTCTGTAACCGCGCGGATCCAATCCACTTGCAGGTCAAATTCACCAGGTTGTTTATCGCTGAGCATAAACCCAAATGAACCAATGCTTGCAGGGTTGAGTGGATCAACATTCATCACAACCCCGCGGTAAGTTGGTATCATATTCTTTAATGGAATGTAAACGAACTGCCACTCTTCAAAGCTGGTCTCAAAGATGGCATTGTATGAAATTTCACTGCCAGTTTCAGCTGTACGAATACGAAATCGGTACAGATTGCCATCCCCTAAAACACGCAGCAGAATGCCATCAAATCCATCCAAGTTAATTGGTTTCCAATCTGATCGAGCAGATGAAAACCCTCCATTACTATCAAGCGACATTGTGCCAGAGAAGCGTAAAACTTCTGAATCCATGATCTCAACTGTGCTTCTAGATACACCACCCATCACACGATCATCCACCGTGTACCAGGATGGTTCATCGCTTGAAAAATTGAAAATCTCGACTCCGGGTAAAGATGTTTTGATTTCTCTAACTGCGGTTTCCATTTCATCTCCTTGGTTTTCTGCAATCGATTGAGTTTCAAACAATATTGGTGTTGCATCCATGGTGCTTACTTGTGTGACTTCAAGTTCAGAGTTCACAGCTATCGTAGCTGGTATTTTGAGGGCGTTGCTGGCACAACCAATAAGCAATAAACTAAAAAACAGCGCAATAAAAATTCTTGGGACAGCCTGTGATCTCATGTTAATTTCCTGCTAAGTTTGAAAAAAGGCCCATGGTTACATTCGAGTAACCATGGGCCTTTGAATAATTTTCATTGACTAGTCGAAGGTCACACTACTGTAGTAATCGGCATAGAACAATTTGATTGGGCTGGTTTCAAATGTCGCCATCAACTGAGTTTCAGGGACCGCATCACCGTAGTAGTTGGCATAGAATATTTCGCTCGGGCTAGGTTCAGAGGCTGTTATAGCGAGATTTTCAAAAGCTACATTCCCATTGAGGTTGGCGTAGTACTCGCCGACTGTGCTCCAACTTTTTTCTGAAACAACTGCAAAGTTATTGGCATAGAATACTTCGCTGGGGGCGGGTGCATAGGAAGTCATGGCAAAATTTTCAAATCCTGCCTCACCATAATAAGTGGCATAGTATTCACTGATGGGAGAGATTTGATTGTTATTTTCTGCCAATGCAACCGTAGGGGCTGCGGACAAAATGGAACCAATGACTAAGGCAAAGACTAAAATTGACTTGAAGAAATTTGTATTTCTGGTTTTCATATTATTACTCCTGTAATTATGTGATATGGCATATTGCCGAGTTGAAAATAGATTTTGCTGTACTTGTAGAGGAATGTTTCCTTTGTACAATTTTTTCTTGTTTTCAACATAATACCTTTTTGTAGATATTTTGTCAATATATTGTCGATGCAATTAATCTTTCTCTCATTTTTGTTTTTTTACTTGAGGGGTTGGATGATCGAGCACATAACGCCCTCCATCATCATGTTTTCTGTTTTAGGGAGAATGAGTTTGGAATTTAGGAGGGGAACAAAACCTGTAGGTTTATTATCTGACCTGGGAAATTCCCCTGAGCGGTATGTCAGGTAGTAACCTACTCGAGCAAAAAGTAACTGGCTATTACATAAGCGACGGTTCTATTGGAATGATGATATGATGTTCACAGTTGAGTGGTGGTCGCCTTGTAAGTGATGAGGATTTAGAACCCACCTTGTCTCTTGTGCTCTGGACTTTGGCTTCGAAACAATATCAAAGCGTCTTCGAGCGCTTCACGGTTCAGTTTACCTGACAGATTTCATCTGGCGCCAGACCCGCCATATGCCTGTCGCCCAAAGCACCCAGATCACTAAAATCGGTTGGAAAAACAAGCGGACCAAACGTGACAAATCGGAATTTAACCCAAAAGCATCAATCTGATTTACGTATTGCGAGATATTGCCAGGAAAGATTAGTACAAAAAAGGCCGCGGTAGCCCAGCCAATTATCACTCGATACATGCCAGGTAGAATAATCAATCCTACCCCCAGAAGAATTCTCGACAACCCCAGATAAAACGACAACCAAGTCGCCATCAATAGGCAGCCAGTTCGGAACCTGGGCCAGGAACTCCTGACGTAGCACACTCAGGTGCCCAATTCCTGCCAAACCCAAAAAGACTCCTAGTAATATGCGAAAAACAGATTGTATCGGACTGGTTTGAACTACCCAAAATGCTTTGTTCATCATTACTATAATTTTCCCTTCGGCTGTATCGTCTTTATTTCCAGTATACCCTCTCTTCCACAAATGTATTAATTTAGTATCACAGGAATTCCTACGAGGTGCAGCGAAGGATCGCAAAGGAGTGCTCCCTGTTGATACGGGACAAAACTGGCTTCACTCCTCTAAAGCTTCTATTGGCGCATTATTCTGAATAAAGCAACACATCATTCTCATGATCGTTGATCGACTTGATGATATTAGTAACGGCGATTGAATAGATAGTGAGATACCAGGTATTCTCGGCCATCCTTCAAACCCCAGACTTCGCTACATGCCAGGAAGAACAGGCGCCAGTTGACCAACCAGCGGGTCTCGTTCTGCGATCCGTAAGTCTGCGCCATAATGCGCCGCACAGCGGTCTCGTTGGAATCTAGCTTTGAAAGCCAGGCGCGCAAGGTTTTTTTGTAGTGCCAGCCATCTACACGCCAGTGATCAACTAATTTTAAGTCACGTTGGAAATGAAACAACAGGTCATCACTCGGCATCGTCCCACCAGAAAAGAAGGTCTGTGCCATCCAATCGTCTGGGGTGCTGGCGTCAAACTCTCGAGCGAACTCTCTATGGCTAAAGATATGCACAAACAGCATTCCCTCAGGTTTGAGCAAATTTGCAATTCGTGCTAGCAAGCGCTCATAATTTTTCATGTGTTCAAACATTTCAATCGAAAATACCCGATCGAATTTTCGTTCCTGATCGAAGCGGGGGTCGTGCTCAAAATCCGCCATGTCAGCTGTCATGGCGGTGACATTTTGGAATCCCCGTGATTTGCATTGGTTTTGAATAAATTCTCGTTGTGTATTCGAGTTGGAAACACTTAGTACCTGACAATCAGGATAATGTGTTGCGATCCACATACTAAGCGATCCCCAGCCACAGCCCAAGTCAAGCACCCTCATACCATTCTCCAGTTGAGCGCGCTGGCAAGTCAGTTCCAACATAGCCTCCTCGGCCTCATCCAGATTGGATACATTGGCCGACCAGTAGCAGCTACTATACTTTAGCCATTTTCCCAATACGAGTTGAAAGAACTCAGTTGGAACCTCGTAGTGCTGGTAGTTGGGGTCGCTAGTGCGAATTGCAATCGGGCTACGTTTATATTTTATGATCATAGCTTGCTTTTCAGTCGAGCGTGTCTCCAGGCTGATGGCGTAGCGTCTACGCAATGTCCAGTTAAGCGTTAATCGCAATACACCCCGGATCAACCAATCGGGCACACGGCCAGTCTCAACCAATCGCATATACCACATTGAATCACTCCTTATATAATTGAAATCTTTGGAATTTTGCCTTACGGGTAGTCTATTTGCTGGATTGTTTTACTGTCCTTTATATCTCAGCCTAATGAGTCATACTATAACCTGAGTTAAACTGCTTGCACAGCTCGTACATAAAAACAAAATCGGATTAAACTTCCTGGCGCACCCAAAATTTCTAGTAGCCAATTGATCAAACAGCTACTGCGCTTTGGATAATCATTTGCTGCAGTTTCAATTCCTCGCGACGCTACACAATCCTTTAGGTAGCCAGCTGAAAGAGGGTGAACTCATAGCCAATATGAAGGAATATATATATATCAAGCGACATCAGTTGATGGCATACTTTGTTCTGCCTTATATATTTACGTGGACATTCTTATTTCTTTACCCTTTGGTCTTTCACCAATGGAATTGTATAGATGAATAACACAAGGAGTTCCAAAATGCTTAAACCTTTTTTTTCGTGCTTGGTCTAGTGAACAGTTCGTTTCTGATCTTCATTTTTCTGATTCGAAAAAACCATCTCGAGCTTGTGGAAAGAGTTGGATGGATGTATTTTTTATTAGCCATCCCAGACATCTATGCGATTATCCTTGTCCAACGGGAGCAGCAGACACAACGTTACACTATCTTTCTGGGAATCTTTTTGGCATTTCCAGCAATCGAATTATTGTATGACTGGATTTTGAAGATCCCGTTTCGAGAGACGATGGATTGGAAACTATTGGTGCCATATCTCGCACTTAACTTCTCGATGAACTATGGATTTGTGGTCATGACCTGGAAATTTTATTCCTTGCCGTAATGGTTTCAGGTTCAATTGGAAGGATCCGGAGGAAATGTTATACCCTCGCACCAACCACCCCTTCACCGATCCTTTAAGGCTATATCACAAATCTCTCGATGAGAGATACAGCCTTGCTCGCATCTTCAGCAAACCCATCCGCACCGATTTGATCCGCAAATGCCTGGGTAACAGGCGCACCACCAATTATGATTTTGACTGTTCCTCGCAAGCCCGCTGATTCAATCGCCTCAATTGTTGAGGACATCTTGGCCGTAGTGGTTGTAAGCAAGGCCGACATTCCTACCACATTTACACCCTCGCGAATTGCTCCAACAAATCTTTCCGGGGGAACATCAGTACCAAGATCAATGACTTCGTATCCGGCACCTTCAATCATCATTGCTACCAGATTCTTACCAATATCGTGTAAATCTCCCCTAACTGTGCCAATCACTACCTCTCCCTTGGGTTCTACCCCCGAAGCAACCAAGTGTGGTTTGAGGATCTCCAATCCAGACTGCATCGCTCGGGCAGAGATAAGCATTTCGGGAACAAAATATTCGCCTTCTTCAAACCGCCGTCCCACTTCACCCATGGCAGTGATCATACCGGTGTTCAGAATTTCACCAGGATCTTTTCCGCTGTCTAAGGCAGTATTAATACCGTCCAACACCCCATTCTGATTCCCAGACAGGATGCCCTTATAAATATTTTCAAATTCCATGACTACTACTTTTATTTCTATATGAATGTGGTTTCTAACTCGTGGTATTCACCAAAGATTTTGCAATCTAATCGATGTGGCATTGGATCCAAATGAATATTTAATTTATCCCCTTCTACAGAGGCGCGCATCGATCGAACCTGTTCATCTTCGTGTAACTGATAACTTGCATCTCCACTTTCTGTCAGGTAAAGATATAAAGTGAACTCTTCTCCATCGATTTCATTGGTATGCTGCACCACCGGACCAAGAGGCAAAATAGTGCCCGAGCGGACAAATATCGGGATCTTCCCAAGGGGCGCATTCACAGTCAACCATTGCCTCCCCGCCATCCTTTCACCGCTCCAAAAGTCAAACCAGTCTCCCTCGGGGAGATATATTTTCCTTGTATCGTTTGGTGTCATTATCGGTGCAATCAATAAATTCCTGCCACACATAAACTGGTCTTCGATGTGGAACACTGTTGGGTCGTTCTGAAACTCAATCACCAGATGCCGCAGCAGTGGCAGCCCTTGTTTCACAGCGACCATGGATTCTGAATAGAGATAAGGGATCAACTGATACCGAAGATTGAGGAATTTCTTGACAATCTCTTGAGTTTCAGATGAGTAATTCCAGATCTCCTTGAATTTTGGTAGAGGACCATGAAATCGGATATGAGACTGGAAAATTGACAATTGGGTCCATCGAATGTACAGTTCATCATTACCCCTCCCTGCAAACCCTCCGGTGTCCTGGCTCCAGAAAGAAAAACCACTCAACCCCAACGACAATCCTGATCGCAGCGAGGTCAAGATATTGGGGTAATTAGCTGAATTGTCCCCCGACCAGTGCACTGGATAACGCTGAGAACCAGCGTAAGCTGCCCTTGCCCAGATGATTCCCTCCCCTTTAGTCTCCTCAACTGCTTCAAAGGCAGCTTTGTTATTCAACAACGGATACAGGTTGTGCATACTTGTTCCATCGTATTCCTGGAATTTCAAATGGGGTTCAATCTGTTCACCAAAATCAACTTTGATCGCCGAAGCGCCCATCTCAAGCACTTCCCGAAGCCGCTCTTTATACCATTTGACTCCAGCTTCCTTGGAAAAATCGATCGGGCTGCCAGGGAACATAAACAGCCAGACAAATGGTCCGCCTCGTTTCGCTATAACTCCAGAGGCCTTGGCATCGGCAAACTGGTGAGTTTGCTCCAGAACATACGGCATCTGCCATAAACTTACCCGGAACCCCATCTCTCTCAGCTTGGCAAACATCTTCTCTGGTTCAGGGAATCGTTCGGATGAGAAAGTCCAGTCACATGCCCATTCATCCTCAAACCAACCGGCATCAATATGGATCACATCGCAGGGAACTTCCATCTCTCGGAGTAGCTTTGCCACATTCGTCACCTGCTCTTGTGAGTAATAGGACCAACGAGACATCCAGACCCCAAAAGACCACTTTGGCAACATCACAGGTTTACCAGTCAAATCGGTATACGCTCCCAAGATGTGTTTGAAATCTGGTCCGTAGAAGAAATAGTAGTCGATGAGATCGCTCTGAATCGCAATTTGATGTGTGCAGGTCTCCCGAGTACCGATCCAGTGAGTGATTGGTCGGTGTTCATTTATGAACACACCATAACCTTGTGTGCTCATAAAAAATGGGATTGGTTTGTACGTGCGGCCTGAGGTATTGCCATTGCCTTCGAATGACCACTGGCCAACGGTCTTCCCCATTTTGTCAACAGTATCGAAGCGCTCGCCCAGCCCGTAAATGGCCTCGCCTGGGAAGAGCGTGAAATTCTCAACCCCATAATTCTGACGGGACTTCCCATCATAGATGAATCCCATAGGATAGGAATCCAGAGCATTCGCAAATTCGTTCTTGGTTTTGCTGCCCGATTCAGCAATCAACTCCCCCTCCGAATTGAACACCTCGATGCGGAAGCTCTGCTTATAGATATCCAGACTTAACCTGGATGTTCGGATCTGATAATAAGCATCATGTTCCAAGATCTCAAGGGACGGATTCGCCTCCTGAATATCGCCGACAACCATTGGCGTTTGGTTTTTTGGAACACTATTACCTGCTGCCAACCGAACCCGATAAACATCAGCCTTTAAGAAATCCAGTTGCAAAGTCAGCGACTGATAAGGAGTACTGTCATCCACCCGGTAGGTATGCTGGATCCCATCTGCATCATCATCTAAAACCTGATAAATATCGTAGCCTTTTGCTTCAAACGTGAAGCTGTTTCCTGATTGGCTCAATAACTTTGTGCGAAGCACGCAACTGGCCTTGCGCCCTTTGTTGCGGCTCAGGAAAGATTGCGCGTACTGAAAGGGTCTTGCTTCCAGATCGAGGGGATGGTCACTATAGCCGTAATATACATTCGGCATGTTCTCTGAAAAGAGAGACTTGGTGAAAGTGCTAAATGGATAACGCAGCAGTTGTTTGAGAAAGACGCGAAGCGACTGGCCCTTGTCGACTTTGGTGCGAATCCCCTCTGGATGACGGTTAATTTCCTCAATGAGGATCTTGTGCTCTGGATTCATATCGTACTCCTTAACCTTGTCCGTAATCCTGCAAGGCCCGATTCTGGGCGGCGAGATTTTCGTGTGGTGTGTCTGTGGGGACCTCGCAGCCAGCAGCACAGATACTATGTATCCCACCCGCATTGAGATTAGTTAATGTTGCCCGATATACTTCTTCAGGTGTTCCCTGTAACAAAACGGCAACCGGATCAATGTTCCCGCAGAAAGAAACCTGGTCACCGAATTGGTTTACTGCTGCAGACATATCTACCATCCAATCGAGATCAATTATTTTTGCCCCGCTGGCAACCATATCCGGCAATATCTTATTCGTATCCCCGCAGATGTGTAAACGGCCAATGCTCCCTGCATTGTGAACCTCAGAAAACACTTTCTGCTCATAGGGGAGAGCGAATCGACGGTACATAGCAGGAGAGATCTGAGAGGCAGCGGCATCACCAAGGCCTATGATGTCGGCCCCGGCTTCCATTTGAGCTAGGGAAAATTGAACCGAAAGCTCACCACAAATCTCCAATAGCTCCATAGCCCATTCGGGGCGCTGGATGAGGTCCATCATCAGGTTCATCATGCCCCGCAAGTCAACGGCTTCCGCCAGTGCACCTTCCACCCACCCCATGATTGGGACTTCACCACCAACTTTCTCGCGCAACAATCGGACCGCTTCCAGTCTGTCCCTCATCCGAGGGCTGTTATATGGATCAGGAATTTTTAGCAAGGAAAGGTCTTCAGGTTTTTCTAACAAGGGAGTGGTATTGATTGGCAAACTGTTCTCAGGGAAAATAACATCCAATCCAAAATCTGCTGCTTCTCTATAAGGATCGGAGATGGCCTGGACGATGTCTGACTCGAAATCTTCCAACATGGCTAGGTTGGCTTCAACCAACACCCGATAATCCTGATAATAGCGCGCTAAAGGTTGACCAATAAGATCAGCGGCAAAAGTCATATAAATATTGAAGTTTGGCGGGTGGTCAACTGGCTGGCCCTGCAATCTTGCCAATATCCTCTCATAGGAATTCATACCTACCTCCTCTTTTTATAAGCGGCAACCGTTATCCATAAACGCATCAAAAATTAACTTTTGCCGCTCAGCAGGAAGCTGAATATCCCAGGGTTGAGGATAGTGTTTGGCAATAAAACCACCCTGAAAACGGTCGGGGGCATAAGCAGATACCATTTCATAGACTTCCTGTTTAATATCGGCTTCGGTGATGTCCGCGGAAGTTGCCCACTGGATGTCCACGCAATTCCACATACAAATCTTCCCACCTAGTGCTTCGATCAATTTTTGATGACCCATCAATCTGGGTTGATCAAATTGAACCACATCCACCCCCATTTCAATCATGTTGGGGAACATTTCGTAGATATAGCCGCAATTGTGCCAAATGAAGTGCATAGACCTTTCATGACAGGCGTTGATGATTCGCTGATAATATGGTTTGTAAAATTCTCGAAAGGTATCAATTTTCATTTGCATACTACTCTGTAGCCCCCAATCTTCTGCTGTAAGGAAACCATGTATACCACCAATCTGATGATAGGCTTCCACAACCTGAATGGTCATCTCCGTTAGTTTATTCAAAAGACGATGTAATCCATCTGGCTGAAGATAGGGCGCCATCATTAATTCCTCAAAACCCATCAGAGAACGCATTGTCTCATACATGTAAATCGGATTCCAACCTACCATATACTTCTTCGCCATATTCCCTAAGCGCACTAAAGGCCAAATTGCTTTTATCCCTTTAATCGCATTTGGGAATTTATAGCTATCGAATTTAGATAAGTCTTTTAGGGGATAGTCAATGGGATGGTCCCAAAAACGGCCTGTTACTTCTCTTCTCACACCCCAATTATCCTCATAAATTTCACCCTTTTTCCGGCTTCCACGGTTATCGGATGATTCTGAAAGCGGCCCAATTAAAATGATATCTGCTGCATTCGGGTTAAAAAGGAAGTAGTAAGGAATCCGCGGCGGGTTATCAAACTCTATAGCTCGCCTCACTATTTCCTGGCTGCTCATCCCCCTTGGGGCAGGTTCTGGTTTCAATGTAAGTAAACTGGCCAGGATATAAGATTCTTCTCTAACTTGGTTTTTAGACTTATTCATCACAATTCCTTTTCTGGATAAATTCTCGTTATTCCAGTACTAATCAATTTTGAACATACAATTTTCCAATAATCGTTACCTGTAGGGCATCAAAACATCGTTCCAAAAAAATAGAACCTTACAAACCGAATAACCATCAAGACATCGTTCCGTTAGTAGAACGGGAGAAAACACGGGCAAAAAAAACGGAAAGCAGAAGACAGAAAAGAAGATGAAACCCTAGGAAAAGAAAGTAGATGGGACAATACCGGTTCAGAAAGCTTGAAATGGTGAATGGCCCAACATTTTCTAATGGGTGCATCTGGAGCTTCATCAAAGATGATCAAATTTGCACCGAAAGTTGTAATGGACAAAGTCGCCCAAACGCCCTGATCAGGTTTTGCATTGGGGAGTGCCCAATTGACGTTCAAAACTGAGATCGTATTGTCAGCCAAAACCTTGCGAATGAAATGAACTTGGCCAGCATAGAGTGGTGGTTTCTTTGTAGCTGGGGCCAAATCCAGTGGCAATCGGGTTGGGCTCTGATGCACAGTTTCCGGAGTGTGTTCGTGGAGACGGCTGTGGGGTCTCGGGCGATATAGGGCAAAGAAATGTTGACCTTGTGCCGGAACTTCGGAAATGCTGCCCAAGTAAGTATCTTCCCAAACGTGCTTGTTGTAATCCCGCTGAAACCGTTCGATAAATCCATTGCTTTGCGGATGGCGAACGGGTGAAAAAATCAACTCGGTACCTGACTGAAGGGCAAGGCGAACCACTTTTCCGAGCACATATGGATGGGTAAATCCACCACTGAAGCAACTCTCGTTGTCCACTTGGGTGTATTTGGGAATACCCAATTCTTGCCAAACCGGGATCAGAAAATCTTCGGCTTCGTTTGATCTCCGCTGGGGATAAGCTGCTCCAGTAGGATAGCGAGATGCCACATCAATGGCATTGAAACAGGCTACTCGCTCTCCACCTTTGAGATAGTGGGGAACGATATCGACCTGGATCAAGCTTTGCGTATCTTCGAACTTCAAATGTGGCTATTTGATTTCAGGCTGATTTGCAGGCTGGTATGGTCTCGTCATTCCTGCTTCACGGATTACGCGTTCAATTGTTGGGCTACTGGGCAATGGTTGAATGCCTTTCTCCTGCAACCGTGTTCGGATCGCCTGCCCACCGATGTACTTCAATCCTTTTCCTGCTGAAGCTTCGGCTTCTAATTCACTGCGAGTTTTCCGAATAGCCTGTTGCGTTTCAATGCTGGTCTGCCTCGCAATTTCGTGGGGACGTCGGGATCGATCTTGCAAACCAGCCCACCCTTCAGCTTGGAAACGCTGCCGCCATTTCCTTCCCCATCGAGTACTTCTACCCAGTTCACCAGCTACTTCATCGACACTCTGGCCAACCCGTAATAAGTGAATTGCACTTCTTCTTTCTTCAATCAGGGTCATCTTTCTGCCTCCTTCTCAGGATTTCTGAATTAGACCCTATTTTCGGAACGATCTGTTGATGGTTCGGTTGTTAATGTGCGGAACGATCTGTTAATGGTTTACTTCTTACATCCGGAACGATGTCCTGATGTATCACAGTTACCCGTTAAGTTCCTGTGATTATTTTAGGCGGAATGAGAATTTGAGATTGCTCAACAGGTTGATTTTCTAACATTGCGATTAATAATTTGGCTGCCTGGGATGCAACCTCCTCGGCACGAATATCAATAAGATCTGGCGTAAAGGGTGCCAGGTCGGATAAAATCGTTGTCTCGAGGCTGATGATCGAGAAATCTTCTGGTATTCTATATCCTCTGGATTTAATAGCCTGAACTGCACCAAGTGCAGAAACTTCATTCCAAATGAATACTGCATTCAGCTCCGGGTGCCTGGAAAACAGGTCATCCATCACTGCCTGACCATCTTCAATTGATGGCCAGCAGGGTTTCAGGATAGGCTTCAGTTTGTATCTATCACACGCCGCGTGATATTCCTGAATCGAACGCATAACCAGACCAAACTGATCATCATCCATATGAAGGTAAGCGATCGAACGATGCCCTCTTTCAAAAAAGGACTGGCAGCATATTTCAATGGCCGACTTGATATCCATGTCAATATAATTGAGGCCAGTCGAGTCTTCAATTCTTCCGACCATGACAAATGGGAAACCTTCCTGTTTCAGTAACTCAACACGATCATCCCGTAATAAGACTTCCATCAGGATGAATCCGTCCACCACGCCATTTTGGGCAAAGCAAAGCAAGTTTTCGGGATTGCGATCCGTGTGAGCTAACAACACAAATGTGTACCCGGCCTCATTAATCGCGCTGGCTGCACCTGATATAAACTTCATTTCCAAACCAGTAATCCCGATGCCCTTTAGCGGGAGTACGAATCCTATATTTCGGCTCTTTTCGCCACTGGCAAGACGTTTCGCACTTGGATTGGGGCGGTAACCTAGTTCTTCAACCGCCTGTTGAATTCGCTGGCGAGTTTTCTTTGAAATTGGACGCTTGTTACTGAGCGCATGTGAGACTGTACTTTTACTTACCCCTGCTTTCTTTGCTACATCGCTTATGGTTGGGCGTTTCATTGGAGTCCTTGTTCATCAAGCCGGTTTGATTGTCAATATTGGGGAATTGATGATTAGCATGCCAATTCTCTAGGATCTACCACTTGTGACCCGAACGCTTTTTGCAAAAAAATTTTTTATGAATCTAACTGTAAATCGGGCAAATCATCTAATTTTTACCTAGTGTCGAAGCGAACATAGACAAAAACCGCTCAGGATCAATCCTGGGCGGTTCCTGTACCCCTAAAGCGACCACCCTTCCCTATTTCTGGGGGAAAATACGGTTCAATCCTGAAACTTGCGCAGAATCTTAGTCTGAAGACCTGAAACCGTCAAGAAATGCTGATTTTACCTTCTTTTAACATCGGTCAAAATGAATGAAATTGACAAAATGAGCGGCTACATTTTTTTAGACGAAGGCAGTAGGTGATAAATGGCAAGAGGATATCTGAATTCTAAAGTACCGTTTCAATGTTATTATCACAATTGGTATTGACTAAGGTTCTTTTTGTAAGATACCTTTGGTCTCGCCATAGTCGCCTCGGCTGATATACATAACAGTACCATCCGCCAATGGCTGGAGATAATCAATACCTTCTCCACATCCTTCAGCCTTATCACCAGCCTGAAATTGGAATAACTCTGCATCCATTCCTACCCAGGTAAGTGTGCCAGAGCATGCAGCGGTCGGAATGTCGAAGCGCCCACAAACCTGATCGAGTTGACATGAGCTTTCAATGGTTATCGAGACTTGCAACTCAAAGCCATTATTCAATGCAGTACCCGTCCATGCACCTACAATAAGGTCAATCGATGGCGTCCCAAGAGATTTTGTTATGCTTACAAAGGTGTCATTCAACACCTGCATGATCAAATTGGCATTGGGGTCCAAACAAACTATGACATTCGGTTCGCGATCAGGAATGACAACCGTCTGCCCCATATTGTCCCCCTCATCTATAATCACATCCAAATGAAATGATTGGAACTCACATGCTGCGGGCTCAAGCGTGATGACAGCTGCCCCCAAATCAAAGATTTCAGCCTGTTCCCACCCATACTCTTTGAACATTATCTCGTATAGTTCTGCGCTAATTTGGGCTTTTCTGTCGCCACTATGCCAGGGCTGAATATCATCTTGGTGAAACATCACTTTATTCGTAGAATCAAGAGGCACAAGGTATATATCCAAACCAGCATCGAAAACTTCCTTGGCTGCAAGTGGGTCGGCGATAATATTCCACTCTGCTACTTTGTTGCTTGAATCAGGGATTAGATTGGTAATATTGCCCGGAGCATAAACCGCCCCGCCCATAGTGTAGACAGCCACAATTTTCTCCCGAATGTCAGGATCAAGACGCAGTGCTTGAGCCAAAGTTGTGAAAGTTCCTGACATAAAAATGGTGACCGGCTCAGAACTTTGGTTTATGGTTTTAACCATTAACTCCGGCGCGTTTTGGGTAGGGTACGTCTTATTTGCATTCGCTAAAGGAAAATCCCAGAATCTATCGCTTAGCTCACGCAACCAGTCTGGGAATGGAGTCCCTCCAGCTAGAGGTTCATCCTGCCCTACACCAAGGGGAATGTCTTGACTGCCAATTTCATCTAACATGCGTCCAATGTGTTGAATATATATTTCGGGATGCGCTTCTCCATAGGAGATGTTGACTGCATCCATGGATATTTCTGGGCGGCTAAGCAAAAACAAAAGCGCTACTGTCCCATCCCTGCTGCCGTCATCATCATAAATCAAATGGATCATGTTTGTTGATGTGGCAGGTTCATTAACATTGGTGACGGGTGGTGATGCTTCCGTTGGCGGCACAGGCGTATTCGTGCTTTGGACAATGGGCTGCGGGCCCGTGCAGGCGGTGAGTAAAAATGTGAGAGGAAGAAGAAGTAGTCGTTTCATGGATTTTCCTCATAATGCATGTTCATGTGTTGTGCCAAGCCAGGATGTCCCAGCTATTATCTCATGAAAGGAAGTGAAAATGGATCTGTGACTCGAACTCTCTGTTCATAAAAACAATTAGGATTCCAACTGAAAATCTGGCAAATCATCTAATTTCCCCCTAGAAGTAAATCGAAACATCGACGAAAACCGCTCTACATCATCCGTAGAACGGTTCTTTAATGTTTGTGCCCCCACGGGGACCTGTTCCGAACTGGTTTGTAGAGGAAAAACACATCACAATGGTATTACCTGGCAGGACGACTCATAGCAGGTCAGGTGCTGCTTTTTCTACTGTAAATGACCAATATTAACCCTACTACCAGTTCAGATGAGATTATCAGCCACCGTATCCAGTTGTTTGCATCAAAGCCTTGCAAGTAGAAAAGGATCGAGTTTACGATAAATATGCACAAAACCAGGGGTCCTGTAACCGTGGCAAAACGTTTTATCGAGTTCCCTTCATGTTCCACAGGCTGGTAATACTCTAAGGTAATAACCGCAAAAGTTAAGAAGCCGATTCCAAGTAACAAAGTAAAGACCGTATCCATCACTTCTGCTCTTTTGGGATACATGATAGTCCCGGGTTGGAATAATATTGCGGGCACAGCAAACAGGGCTGTCCTACCGATAAACGCAAGCCAGGCGGCTAACCCCAGATTAACAAACCACATACCATAAGCAATAATATATTTACCCATCGCCTTCTTTATAACAAGGTCGATCTTAGCCTGAAAAGCATTCTCCGTTGGGAAAATTATACTATAGTGAGTTATCTAATTGATGGTTCGGCATATATTTCAACAGAATGGCTAGGGCATTATTACCTGCGAAGACTTCGAACCGCTGTGGAACCGATCATTCGGATTTTGTGTCGATCTCGATCCCTAATTCTTCCAATTTTCCCCTGGATTCAAACCGAACAAAAGACAAAACTCGTTCTACAAAATGGGTAACGGTATTCTTGTTCGGCTGCCCCAACGGGAACCTGTTCCGAAACAGTTTGTAGATGAATTAGTCATTTTAATGTTACTTGTTGAATATGTAATTGAGGTTGTAAATACTGTCAGATAACGCTAGCGATACCTAATTTAGATTATCATGATGGAAAATTGTCGATTGTCGGAGATGTAAAGTATGTTGTTGTACCTTTCAATTCACTCCCGTTCCAGGTTCTGATCGTATTCTTCTTTACATTATGGAATGTTTTTTTTCTTACCACTAATTTTCCTTGTGCCTAACTCGAAATAAACAGTGCCTGTGGCACCTGCTTTCTTTGAGGGAAATCATTTGTCTGTTGTTACAATAGCTTTATTGGGTATCATTCTTGCTTTTCCGGTGAACTTTTACGCAAGGCATCACTACTAGCAGCATAAAAGGGTGAGATTTTCTATGTTGTGCAAACTCAAATTTGCACATCCAAAACAATCAAAAACATAGGATAGTATACTTGTTCTGTGTCTCCTTCTAGAACGAGCGTATTACGCTGTTATTTGCCTTTCTTGTAGCGAGATAAATCTAGCAAAAAAGGATCGAAGAGGATTTTTATGAAACATTTTCAACAAGAAAACAACCGTATCATTTGGACAGGAAAAGGGGAAGTTGTCTGGATTGAATCTTATGGAGAAAATATTATTCGAGTAAGAGCATCCAAAAATTTAAAAATAGAACGAAATGATTGGACATTATTGGAGAAAGATCATGATTTAGCTAAGATAGATATCTATTCCGATCAAGCAATATTTAACGAATGGAGAAATTAGCGCTTCGATTACCAGCACAGGCCGAATATGCTTTCGTAACTCCAGGAAAGATTTACTGCTAGAAGAATTGTGGAATGACGAAACCGCTACCTCTGCTCGCGATTACAAACACTACGCCAGTGATTTGTTTCAAATCTACCAATATTTTTCTCCAGATCAAGGGGAACATTTTTTTGGAATGGGACAAGACCCGAATAACCAGTTCGATTTGAAAGGTAGTGTAGTAGATCTGTTTCAAAAAAACACAAAATGCATAATCCCATTTGTGGTTTCTACAAAAAAGTATGGTTTCTTATGGAACAATCCGGCTATTGGACACGTTGAATTCGTAAACAATCGAACCAGATGGTCTGTTCAATCATCAAAGCAGATTGATTATTTGGTGATTGGCGGGAATACCATTGCAGATATTGTTCGTAGATATTCAAACATAACTGGAAAGGCACCACTACTACCAGAGTGGGCTGCTGGTTTTTGGCAGTCGAAGTTAAGGTATAAAACCCAAGAAGAACTTCTTGAAGTTGCGAGAGAATATCAACGCCGAAACCTTCCATTGTCTGTCATTGTTATTGATTATTTCCATTGGACACAACAAGGGGACTGGAAATTCGACCGTAAATATTGGCCTGACCCCAAAAAAATGGTCGCAGAACTTGACGATATGGGGGTAAAGCTGTATGTGTCGGTTTGGCCTACAGTAGACGTACGCAGCGAGAACTTCCAAATCATGTTGAATAACAACTTGCTTGTGCGAAGTGAACAGGGTGTAAATGTGATTCTAATGTGTAGAGGACCTGAGACATATTACGACCCAACACATCCGGGTGCCGCTTCATTTGTTTTTTCAAAAATAAAACAGAATTATATCGATTATGGAATTCATAATTTTTGGCTTGATGAATCCGAGCCTGAAATAGACCCATATGACTACAAAAATCTACGTTATTACTTAGGTAATGGTCTCGAAATGAGCAGCATCTATCCATTCTATTATGCCAAGAATTTTTACGATGGCCTATCAAGTTTAGGGCAAACAGAAATCGTCAATCTCATCCGAAGCGCCTGGGTGGGAAGTCAAAGATTTGGTGTTATTTTATGGTCGGGAGATATTGAGTGTACTTTTGAAAGCTTTAAAGCGACAGATCAAAGCGGGGCTAAATCTATCTCTATGTGGAATACCATGGTGGACGACTGATATTGGTGGATTTAGATATGGCGGGAAACAGGACGATCCAAAATTCAGGGAGTTGATGATTTGTTGGTTCCAGTTTGGAACATTTTGCCCAATTATGCGGATGCATGGCTTTAGATATCGGGATGACATGCCCGAGGCAAAAATGGATCCTATTGAAGCGGATTGCCCTTCGGGTGGACCAAATGAAGTTTGGAGCTATGGAGAGGATGCCTACCAAATAATGGTGAAATTCATGTGGATTTGAGAAAAGATCAAACCATATATCATGGAGCAAATGAAACAAGCATCACTGGATGGCACACCAGTCATGAGACCTCTTTTATTTGATTTCGAAGATGAGTTGTTGATTAATGTTGATGATGAGTATATGTTTGGCCCTGATCTTTTAGTGGCTCCCGTGACTGAGATAAATGCCAAGTCAAGAAAAGTATACCTTCCTGGGAATTGCACCTGGAAAGATGCCTGGACAGGTCAGATCTACAAGGGAAGTGAATGGATTACTGTTGAAACTCCATTGGACCAAATTCCGCTGTTTTTACGCGGAGAGACAAATTTTCATATTTGAGGGTCAGATGATAATTCACCTTATCTATCCAATAGAACTTGCACTTTGATAATAAAATCATTAGTTCCTAGTAAACGATGGTCCACCTTTTTATGGTGATGGCATGGGACAATGCAACTACCTGTACAATCTTTGAAACCTACAACGGCTCGATTGAGGTCACAGGCGATGGAATTGGACAAGGAACATCCGTAACATATAAACTCCCGTTGAAGATGTAGTACGCCAATATTGGAACAAGTGCCTAAAAATTATGACCCCAGTATTATAGATTGAAAACCCCCACAGGGACTTCGAACCGCTAATGGCTTGATTCTACTCGTGTAGTGTCAATTTCTGTCACTAATTCTTCTAACTTCCTCTTTGTTTCAAAACTTAACATATCAAAAACCGTCCTACATCATCAGTAGAACGGCTTTTTTGAGCGTGTGCCCCCAAGTGAACCTGTTCCGAACCGGTTTGTGGGGAAAATATGTCACTTCAGCGTCAGTTGGTGGAATGATAATTGAGATCAAAATTTTGGTCAAGGAACATTGGCATTACCTATTTTTCCACACGATTGAATGGGACTGTGACCAACACCCTAGATTCGAAGAATATAAACCTGAGCAAACTCTTGACTACAATCCGGTAATCCGCTATACTGACATACGGACAAGCGGATATTCAGGAGAACAGAATGAATACTACCTATCAAGTGCAAGTAGGACGTCGTGGCGTGATCACTTTCCCAAAAGAGTTACGGGACCAGAGTAATATTGCAGATGGCGAAATCCTCAATCTGATCGAATTATCTGATGATGTTTTTGTGATCAGCCGGCGTCGTTCTCAAATTGATGAAATTGCTAACAAGCTGGCCCAAGAATGGCAAGGCTCAGGTGAATTTTTGGAATCGATGTTGACTACCTTGCGCGAAGTTCGGGCCGAGTATGATGAAAAGAATTCAAAGAATCTTCCTTGATACCAGCGTAATCTTTGCTGCCGTGCTTACGGAAACAGGTGGGGCTCGCAAGCTCTTTCGGCTTGGAGAATTTGGCGTGCTCCAACTCATCGTAGGCCCAAACGTGCTGCGGGAATGTGATGATGTTGTCCGACGCAAGGTTCAAGCATCGCTCCCAACATTGGCGCGCTTGTTGGAGTTGGGGATGGTTGAGATAACCCCTCAACCTACAGATGCTTACATTGAACAGGCTATTGCCATCGTGGTATATAAACCAGATGCATATGGCCTGGCTGAAGCAATAAGTTCCGAACCAGATTGGTTCATCACCCATGATAAGGTCCATTTTTTGAGCGCAAATCCGGATTCCAATCTGACATTTCGTATTGGTACGCCGGGTAATTTAATCCAATCACTGGAAAATGAATTCACACAATCTTGATACCTAATTCTTCCACTTTCCATCTGGTTTGAAACCGAATAGAAGACAAAAAACGTTCTACGGATGAAGTAGAACGTTTTTCTTGAGCGTGTGCCCCCACGAAGACCTGTTCCGAAACGGTTTGTAGGGGAAAATAGTAACTTCAACGTTACTTATCCGAATGATAATTCTGATCCAAATAATCGTCAAGATACTATGGAACAGAGAGCAGGTCTTGGCAAGAGCATCTCAAAAGCTTTCTCAAATAAAAAAGCAAAACGCAATCTAGCAGATGGATACGCATAAAATGACAGGTGTCGATCATGATTTGGAAATAGGGGTCGCTTCTGGTACCCTCCAGAATGAACCAAACCCAAAAAGAAGGAGGTAGATATGAAATCAGAAACGACCCATCGTGACCAGTATAACCGATTAGGCGGCTGCCTATACCTGGCATTCGAACTGAGCCAGAAGCAGTGGAAACTGGGATTTACCATCGGCATTGCGCAAAGGCCCCGGATCCGCAACATCACGGCCCGGGATCTACAGGCGCTTCAACATGAGATCCAGGCTGCCAGACAACGTTTTGGATTGCCAGGAGATGCGCCGGTTTTGAGTTGCTACGAAGCTGGGCGAGACGGCTTTTGGATCCATCGCTATCTGGAAGCGAATGGCATCCAAAACCTGGTGGTGGATCCTGCCAGTATCGAGGTCAGCCGCCGGGCACGGCGCAGAAAAACAGACAAGCGGGATGTTAACAAGTTGGTAGCGATGCTGATCCGCTACCAGAGCGGTGAACGAAAGGTCTGGCGAGTGGTGCATGTACCCAGCAGGCAAGCGGAAGATGCCCGGCAGCTGCATCGCGAATTGCTGACCTTGAAAACAGAACGTACCCGGCATATCAATCGTCTCAAAGGTTTGCTGATTAGCCAGGGTGTTTCCGTTGCGGTTAGGACCAATTTACCTGATCTACTGGAAAGCATCCGGCTGTGGGATGGGTCCCAGCTCCCTGAAGCGCTTAGCAGGCGCTTACAACGCGAATACCAGCGTTGGTGCTTTGTCAACCAGCAAATTGAACAGTTGAGGGTTCAGCGAGAAGAGCTACTGAAGACCTCACAGCAGTCCAACGTAGAGCAAGTCCGCCAACTGAGGCGCCTCAAAGGCCTTGGGATCAACAGCGCCTGGCTCTTCGTGATGGAGTTTTTCAGCTGGCGAGATTTTCGCAACCGCCGGGCAGTCGGCGCCTGTGCGGGCTTGACCAACGCACCCTATCAAAGCGGAGATACCAACAAAGATCAAGGGATTGAAAAGGCCGGGAACCGATTTATCCGAGCCATGGCCATTGAAATTGCCTGGAGCTGGTTGCGGAACCAACCCGAAAGCAAGCTTAGTCAGTGGTATCAGCGGCGCTTTGCTCAGGGCAACACCCGTTTGCGCAAGATCGGGATTGTGGCCCTGGCTCGCAAGCTGCTGATTGCACTCTGGCGTTACCTGGAAACGGGCACCGTGCCCGAAGGAGCGCACTTCAAAACAGCCTGAAGGCTGAGAAGCCTACGTGCTCATTAGGAATTGCACGCCTCTACGGCTGGTGTGAGCGCCCGGAGATCGTTACTGGGTTTCGAGATATTCATCATTTAGCGGAACCGTCGTCAAGATGGGGCTGCTCCCTAACCGTTTCCAGGTTCGCCGGTCAGCGAATGCAGTATGAGGTGTCTGACACGCAGCTGTCAGCACGGATAGAAGTTTGTTGGAGACTTGCTTTGCCCAACGCTTATGGAAACTTCCAGCCTGAGGAGATCTATGCACTTACTAATGTGCGCTTTGGCGCATCTTTGTCCTTCCCAGTATGATCGGCCACTCTCGCAGATAGATTTGTACTCCCAGCGAGAATGCCCTCAATACTCAACTGACCATGATTTTGGCCAGGTCTGTATGGCTGTTGGTTATTCCTAAACCTTGACAGATTCTCCATCATAGAAGTATCGCGGATGTTACCTTCTTTCTCACGATTCAAACCTGGGATGTTTGGAATATAAGTTCCAGCCATGTGTGATGATTTAAAGAGTTCGATTAATCAAGCAACCATTCAGCGATTGAACGAGTACTAACCGGAACACCGCCCATAACTTGTTGTTCTTCATTGTTTTCACATAGAATCAATGCTTGCTCTACTTTGATATTTTGGACAGCAGCATTAATGGCTCGCAACTCTCGCTGACGCGTTGCAGGCTCATCCATATGCTGGGTTACTTGGATCAATTGGCGCACATCGGGAAGGTAAAAATCTACTTCGTAATTTTCTGGGGATATGTAATAATAGATCTCGTTGTATCGTCGACGTAATGCCAAATACACCAGGTTTTCTAATAACTTACCTGTATTTGGAGAAAACTGAAACCCGATGGCGTTGATTAACCCCAAGTCAATTCCATAAATTTTCTTGGGCGCGATTTGTTGTCGTTTTACAGAAAAATCATAAATATTGACCGTGAAGATCAACCAACTGTTCTCCAGATAGTTGATGTAATTTTTGATTGTGTTTACACTTCCAAGTCGGAATCGATTTTTTAGTTTATTATAAGAAATCTGACCAGCTGGGTTACTCATCAAGGTGAAAGCTAATTCCTTCAATACCGATACCGCTTCTATCCGGTAGCGCGTGGCAATATCGCGGTAGAGGACATCATCGTATAGTGTTCGCAGCAATTGCATCTCCGGATATTTGAGTGCATCAGGAATTCCACCCAGATGGAGATAATCATCTAAAGCTCTACGCAACTGAGCAGTTTCTACAGTTGTCATTCGCCCTATGGGAGGGATTGAATCATTGCGGAAGGTAAGAAATTCATTGAAAGAGAATGGGAATAACTCTATCGGCACATATCGTCCCGTCAGGCGAGTACCTAGTTCCCGGCTGAGCAAAGCTGCATTTGATCCAGTAATATAAAATTTAAACCCTTGATCCATAAAGCGGCGTACAAAATGCTCCCAGCCTGGAATGTTTTGGATTTCGTCGATGATGAAGATTTTTCTTTGACCGAAGACCTCCACCAACACCTGATAAAGGTCATTGAAATCATCAGCTTGGAAGTTGATGAATTGATCATCCTCAAAATTTAGATAGTAAAATTGTTCTTGCCCTATCCGATGAGCCATTTGCGCTAATAAGGTGGATTTACCCGCCCGGCGCAGTCCGGAAATGATGACAGCATGAGGTAAAGAAGCTGCCTGTTCAATCTTTGACAGCTGGTTACGAATGGTACCGATCTCGTATTGCCAGAAGGCATCGAACTGTTCGAGCAACAGGGCTTTGATTTGATCTCTAGACCATTTTGATTTCCAAATCATTTCATTCATAACGAAATGATACAACACAATCTTTTCATTGTCAATGAAAACATAGGTTTGCCGATAATCTTTATTGATCGATCATCAGACAATGAAACCCCCACGGGGACTCGAACCGCTAAAGACTTGGTTTTATAGTGTTGTGTCCCCTTCTGTCACCAATTCTTCTACTTTCTCCCTGGATTCAAAGCGAACTAATGACAAAAACCGCTCTACATCTATCGTAGAACGGTCTTCTTGAGCGTGTGCCCCCACGGGGACTCGAACCCCGGTTTTAGCCTTGAGAGGGCTACGTCCTAGGCCACTAGACGATGGGGGCCGTCTATTAGCGGGCGGAATTTTACCATGCGCTCAGGTGAGCGTCAACGATGATAGAATTCGGTTAATCGGTGAATAGTGGGAGATGACCCAAAGAGACGACATGTGACCATTTTTCCTGATCGCCTTCGGTAAGAACAGCCACTTCAGCAACAACCTTAACATTTGCTTTTTTCATCACCTGGTGCATCCCCTCCAATGTTGAACCAGTGCTGATAACATCATCAAGCAGCACTACGTTTTGATCTTTGAGGGTCTGGTGGTCTTTTTCGTCAAGATACAGGCGTTGCGGACTCCCGGTCGTAATTGAGATTGTCTCGGCCTGAATAGTTTCGCCCATATAGGTGCGGTAGTGTTTTCGTAAAACGATATAGGGTTTTTGCACTGCTAAAGAAAGCGCATATGCAAGCGGAATGCTTTTTGCTTCAGCCGTAGCAATAACAGCGTAATCGAAATTAGAGAGTTTTTCAGCTAAGGCATCTGCGCAAGCTTGAACCAATTCAGTATCCCCCAAGATATTCAGGATCGCAATTCGTAATCCAGGCTGTACTTCAAACAACGGTAATTCACGATAAAGGCCGGCAATTTCAATCGGATAAGTTGACCGCTGGGATGTCATGAGCGTGTTTCTCCTAAAATTTGATGAAATCTCTAGTAAATGCTTCAGCTTCCGAGGTAATCCCGTAAATGGCGGCTGCGAGTAGGGTGGCGTAATTTACGCAGAGCCTTCGCTTCAATTTGGCGGATGCGTTCGCGGGTAACATCAAAGTACTGGCCGACTTCCTCGAGCGTATGATCTTTGCCATCGAGTAGACCGAAGCGCAATTCTAACACCTGTCTTTCTCTTTCAGATAAAACGGCCAGCGCATTTTTTACCTGTTCCCTCAGCATTTCACGAGCTGCTGCATCCATAGGGGCCAGTGCATCTTCATCTTCAATAAAATCTCCGAGCTGGCTATTATCTTCATTCCCCACAGGGCTGTCGAGAGACATGGGTTCTTCTGCAACCTGCAAAATCCGATTTACCCGTGAAACTGCCCGATGAAGCCGTCCGTTTACATCGGCGGGCAAGTAAATGCCCTCGGTTTGTGCTCGCCGAATAATCGCCTTGTCTTCGTCCGAAACAAAGCCAGCCTCTACGGCAACTTCTTCTGGGGTAGGTTCACGGCCCAAAACTTAAATCAAATCCCTTTGGATGCGCGTTAACCGGTTGATGGTCTCGAAAACGTGAACCGGGATACGAATGGTACGCGCTTGATCTGCAATTGAGCGGCTGATCGATTGACGTATCCACCAGGTAGCATAAGTGCTGAATTTATAACCACGGGTAGGATCAAACTTTGAAACTGCACGCAATAACCCGATATTGCCTTCTTGAATTAAATCAAGAAAAGAACTACCCCTGCCAATATAACGTTTCGCGACACTGACAACCAACCTCAAGTTCGCCCGAATGATAGCATCGTGAGCTTCGTAAGCTAAACGGCGTAACTCTTGAATTTCATCTCCTAACTCTTCGTCGGGAGGTAGGTAGCGGGCGAATGTGCGCGGAGATGGCGGTTTTTCGTGTTTCTCATAGAAAGCGGCTAATTTTTCCGCTGCCGCAATAGGAAGGGAGTAGAGTGAAATAAAAACTGTGAAAGCATTCTTGGCAACTTCATCCCAAAAAGGATCTTTGCCCCATAACCCGTTATTGAGGAAATTCCGTAGATAAGAAGGATCGTCGGCTTGCCAGGTTTCCCGTAGCAAACGGGCTTCATCGTAGATTAAGTTTAATTCTGGAGCCTCATAGCCTAATCGAATCGTGTCTTCTCCTACGCGTTTCCAGGCAGTCACCATTTCTGCAAATAAGGCTCGATAAATTCGGTTTTGTAAAGAACCACCCTGACTGGCGATAGGGTGTTGCCGACTGATGATGTCCAGCCGCCGGATTGCTGCCATTCGGGCTGAGAGCCAAAACTCATGGTTGACATCTAATAACTCAATGCTACCAATATCCTTTAGATATAAGCGAACAGGGTCATCCCCCAAAACAGGTGCACTTGCTGCGGAGGTTAGAATTTCCAGCGCAGGATCCGGTTTTTCTTCATCCGTATCATTTTTACCTTTACCGGGTTCAATTTCATCATCATTGGCAAACTCATCTTCGATTTGATCTTTCAAAGCCCTGGCCGCGTTGAACACCAAATCCGAATCTCCTTCGGAGGCCGCGTTATTCAGTGCTTCTGGATCAATTTCATCCTGCGGAAGCGGAATATCAGCTTTGGATTTCATGGGGCTGGCCTTTACTTGGTCGAGAGTGAACGGTTTGTATAGGTGTTCTGTGCTTTATGTAACCGGCCTAACAGCTCTGCATACTGGCTCATTGTACTTTGGTATTCGCTGGCTTTCAAGTCACCTTCGGCTTGAATATCTTCTTGAACATAGCGCAAGTAATCGAGTTGTTGGTTAACGTTTCGCACCCGGGATATTAAAATAGTGCGAAGCACATCTTCTAAAACCCGGTCATTTTCAGGTTTGATATTTTCTGTGTGAGCAAGAATCAGATCAGCAGTACTCATCATTTCATCGGGTAAGTGGTTGAGTACATAATTGAGTGGTTCGCTTTCCCCTTGTTCTAGTGATTGGTGGATCAATCGGTAAATGACTTGATGATCGGTATGTTGAAAATCATGAGCGCTCAATTCATCGAGTCCATATTCTTTTAAACCGCGATTAATTCGATAAATTAATTCGGGATGACGTACTAAAACGCCCAAAATATGACTTTCGCGTTGATAGTCGACTGAAACAAGAGGAGATCGTTCGGATAGTTTTTCTGGTTTTTGGATTTGTCTGCGCCGGGAGAAGTGTTGCGGACCCGATTTTCGAGTGGTAGTTGCCCTCAAGAGAGAACGCTCATCTACTTTGATAAGCCGCGCCAATCGTTGGCGATAAGTGTCTCGTTCAATGGAACTTGGAATATCCTCAATTAAGGGCATCACCTGCCGGGCAATTTCGGTCTTGGTTTTTGGATCATCCAAATCCTGGTTTGCAGCGAGGGTTTCCATCACATGGACCACAATCGGTTTTGCGGCAACAATCAACTGTTCCCACTCCGCGGGATCGCGTTGAATGACATCATCGGGATCCATTCCGGGGGGCAGTGTGGTCACACGGATATCCGCCTGCAGACGGGCTTCGTTACGCATTAGCCCGCGGGCATCGAAGCGAACTTCTGACTCGCGATCCAAGGTTTGGCGGGCAACTTCTAAACCGCGCAACGTGGCTTTCGTTCCGGCAGCATCCGAATCCATTGCTAACACAATCTTACGCGTGAAACGTTTGATCAACCGTAAATGATTTTCAGTCAGGGCGGTGCCCATGGTTGCGACTACATTGGCATATTGGTGCTGATGTGGTGCCAACACGCCCATATAACCCTCGACGATTACCACCTGATCCTTTGACCGGATGGCGCGGCGAGCCTTATCTAACCCAAATAGAATTCTCCCTTTATCAAAAATATCGGTTTGTGGAGAATTTAGGTATTTTGGTATATCCTCGGGATCCAGTGCACGTGCGCCAAAGGCAGTCATACGGCCGCGGTCATCCCGTATGGGGATCATCGCCCGATGGCGAAAACGATCATAAGTGCCCCCCGAATCCCGTGTAGAGACCATCCCCGCATCAATCAGTTCTTGTTCCGTATATCCTTTGGATTTGAAGTGATCGCTAGTTACATCCCAAGATTTGGGCGCATATCCAAGTCCAAAGGATTCGATAGTGGCATCATTCAAACCCCGTTGATGCAAATACTCTAGTACTGCTTGTCCAGCAGTTGTATTGTTGAGATTATGACGGTAAAAAGTGACCGCTTCTTCCATAAGGTCTCGGAGCCGGTCAAATTCTTCGTATTGGGCTTGCTGTTCAGGAGTTTGCGGTTTTAATTCAATCCCTGCTCGTTCAGCCAGAACTCGCAAAGCTTCGGGAAAATCATAGCCTTCCTTTTTCATCACATACTTGAAGATATCTCCCCCATCATTACATTCTCCGAAGCAGCGCCAGGTTCCAGTTTCTTGAAAAACGACAAAAGCGGGGGTGCGCGTATTGGCATGGAAAGGGCAAAATCCAGTATAGTTCTTCCCCGTACGGCGCAATTGAACGCTTTCGGAGACGATATCAACTATATCAAGCCGGGCTTTGATTTCATCGGTTGCGGTCATGAGATCAGTGAGTTATGGGTATTTTATCCAAAACGGTGGTGGGATTATACCAGTTGAGAGACCCAAAAATCACAATATTTTAAATGCTATAGACCCTCCAATAAAAAAAAAGAAATAATCAGGGGAAAAAAAATGTTATTACAGAACCATTTTTCCAATCGGAATTTTGCTTTCCCCTCGAGATTCTCGTGCAGTGGCGCTGGCATGAGAATCCAAACAAGCACTTTCAAACATCTCAGCTTCTGTTAGATCGATATTCACGAGGTCTGAAAGAATAAAATACAAATCGATGACATCTTCACTTGCAAGCAAATCAATAACCCAATTAATGAAAGACATATTTTAACTCTCCTTTGTTTTTAGAACATATGTTTCATTAAACCAGATATCTTCATTTTGTCAATCAGGTTTTGGAAATTTAAGTTTCATTAAGAAACTCAAAACCCAAAACCCAAAACGTTCCTCAGGGTTATGCCAACTGACAACTCTAGAAATTTGATTCTGAGTTGCACGAACGATGAACATGTTGTAAGATGAAATCATGTCAAGCACCTTTGCCCCCTACATCTCTGTTGATATTGAAACATCCGGGCCTAATCCCAGCACTTATTCTCTTCTCTCGATAGGAGCTTGTACCATTTTTGATCCCCAAGAAACCTTTTATGCAGAATTTCAACCCACGAATGAGAAATCAAATTCCTGAGGCAATGGAAGTGAGTGGATTAGATTGGAACCAGCTCAAGAAAATGGGCTTGCCCCCAAAAGAAGGAATGTCTCAATTCGCAGGGTGGCTTGAACAGATCTTGTTAAAGGAGCGTCACCCGATTTTCGTTGCTTTTAATGCACCCTTCGATTGGATGTTCGTGAATGATTATTTTTTTCGCTACTTAGGTCATAATCCTTTTGGCTATAAGGCTCTAGATATGAAAGCCTTCTTTATGGGGCTGCATGGCGTTTCTTGGTATGAGACTGGAATGCACCAAGTTTCCCAGTATTATCAAGAAAATCTGACTCTAACCCACCATGCCCTTCAAGATGCTCTAGACCAAGCCCGAATTTTTCGAAAAATGTTGACCGAAGCTGAAAACCTAAATCAAACTCATCCTAATTGAAATTAAAAAAATCTTGTTTACAGTCAATTTTGAAATTGAATTAAAAGGAGAGATAATGAGCGAGACAAAGGAAGATCATAACGCAGATTTACAAAGGATCATCGAATCGGCTCACCGGTTGGGAGTCGAATTGGATCAAGTCGAAGCACTTCAGTGGCTAACGGCTATGGCTGCCAATTCAGCGGAAGATAACGATATTGTGGTAGATGAACGCACAGGGGTTTTTGGGCACAAAGTCACCATGTTAGATTTCAGCCCAAATGATTTAGCTCATTTCCGAAAAATCGGTCGCCTAGTAGAGTTCTACGATATCCCAGGTAGGGTAGAAACCGCGCTTGCTCTCTCTGGGTCCGCAGCCCAATCGAAAATCCAATCTTATCCCGGCGATGCCGATTATTTCGAACGCATCAATATCATCGCCGATGATCTGCCAGCAGCCTGTCAAATTCTGGCAGATCTCATCCTTGAGAAAGTCAAGGATAAAGGGCAAGGACCAAATTATCAATTGCAAGAAATTCGTTTTGGATCATACCCACAAGATGTTGTTCGTGACGGTAAGAATTATAAAATAGGATCATCGATTAAATGGTCGGTCGATGAGGTTCTTGAAGGGAAATTTGAAGTTTCGACTATGGATGGGGAACCCCTCACCATTCACTGGGCAGAATCAGCGCTGGCCCCGGGTTGGTGCAAGTTGGACTGGGTGGTTGCAGATCCCGTGCGCGGCCAACTTGTGAATGCCAGCAATATGCTCGATATTACCTGGGAAGCCCCGGATGGAACCATCACCCCATTAGATGGTTACTTGGACCCCTATTTTCAGGAGGTTTACCTCGAAGCAGAATCAGTTCCGATTTTCTCGAAACTGGCCCAGCATGTATCGGCCAACGCTTTGGATGATTATGTTGAACAATTAGAAAATGAAGTCAATAAATATCTCACCAAGGATATCAATTACGGAAAAGCAGCCAAACGTATGTACAATGTCTTTAGGTTGACAGGGCGCTACCAAGAAGCCGCTTTTGTACGCGAACTTTTTGATGAGCCCACTTCGATGCTGTATCAGGTCTGGGCTTTGATCCGAACGATGGATGAGTGCAGCCAACCTGATTCTTCCATCTCCATCGATAATGTTCAGGCACAAGCCGATCAGCTCATCATCTCAGTCGTTAATGCCTTAGAAGGAGATGAGGAAGCCACGGTGGTTCGCATTTTATTACGCTTGCGCGATGGCTTGGAAGAGCAAAAGACAGGTCAGCCGCTGACTGGCGAAGTCGAAGCTGCAAGAGCTGAAGTGATCAATATTGTCAATAACTTCTTTTATGAAAAGCTTACTGGTTTACCCACGATTAAAGTTTATATTGACGAGTTTCAGAAATAACGCGTCATTCGATGAACTATGCGTAATGGGTTTAAGACCCTCAATTAATCTCACCTTGGTTTAGGTAAGGGAATTCAGTGTCGACAACGCTTCTTGCGACAAAGCTCTATATTCCGCCCTTGCGCTCTGCGTTCGTCCAGCGTCCACGGTTGGTGCATAAATTGAATGCTGGGCTTAAAGGAAAATTGACGCTCATTTCTGCTCCAGCGGGTTTTGGTAAGACAACCTTGTTGAGCGCTTGTGCACAAAAGTGTGATAAACCAATTGCCTGGCTCTCTTTGGATCAGGGCGATAATGATCCCAAGCGATTTCTAAATTATTTAATTGCTGCTATCCAGCAGGTCAATCCTGAAATTGGAAGGGGGATTCAGGTTTCCCTACAATCCACCCAAAATCTGGAAATAGAATTTTACTTAACCTCCTTGATCAACGAAATTTCGGAACAGGGTGATCCCTTTGCGGTCGTTCTCGATGATTATCACCTGATAACTGAACCAAAAATCCAGGATAGGCTGATTTATTTTGTGGAAAATTTGCCCATCAGTATGCATCTCATCATATCCAGTCGTTCAGACCCGCCGTGGCCATTGGCTCGTTTCCGAGTGCGTGGTGAATTAACCGAAATTCGTTCTCAGGATATGCGTTTTACCGAAGAAGAAGCCGCTGAATTCTTGAATAATGCCATGGGTTTGACACTTTCACCAGCGGATATTGCTGTGCTGGAATCTCGAACCGAGGGTTGGATTGCAGGTTTGCAGATGGCCGCGATTTCGATGAGTGGCCGAGATGATATTTCCGGCTTCATCCAATCCTTTACGGGCAGTCACCGTTTCGTGATCGATTATTTGATGGAAGAAGTTCTAGAGCAACAAACGCCTGATATTCAGGAATTCCTCCTAAAAACTTCAGTTTTGGAACGCTTGAATAGTGAACTATGCAACGTGATCTTTAATAGAGACAACAGCCAATCTGTTCTGAATGAGCTGGAACAGAAGAATTTGTTCTTGATTCCACTGGATGATGAACGGCGATGGTATCGTTATCATCATCTTTTTTCGGATTTGCTGAGAAATCACTTTCGACAAACACATCCAGACGAAGTGGTGAGGCTACATAAGAAAGCCAGTGTCTGGTACGAAAGAAACAATCTCCTTTCTGATGCCATTGAACATGCCTTAGCAGCAAACGATATCAAACAGATTATTCATCTCACTAAAGAATTAGCACTCGATACGCTGGACTACCGTGAAGTCGAGGGTGTTGATGTCCTGGTTGGAGCACTTATCTGATGCTGATTTTCAGCAATATCCCTGGTTGTTAGTGACGCGGGCGTCCGTAAATTTTAGAGCTGGAAAATTCGAACTTACCGAACAGGATTTTGAGGCCGCAGAAAAAATTCTCTCGATGCAGTTAGATACCGATGAAACAAGCATTCGGATTCGGGGACATATCGCGGCATCCCGCTCTTATCTGGCTGAATTGCGGGAAGATACGCTCACCGCGCTGCAAGAAGCTGAAACCGCACTTGCACTGCTCCCTGAAAAAGATGTTAAATTGCGTTCCTATGTTTCTATCCGCTGGGCAAATTGTTTGGCATGGATTGGTGATTATCAAAAGGCCGTCTCGGCTTATAAAGAAGCAGGAAAAGCCAGCAAACTCGTAGGGGATGGGCAATCCGCGATTATTGCGCTTTCTGAAATGGCGCTCGTTCAAATGCTGGCTGGCAATCTTCAACAAGCGGTTAAGAATATTCATGAAATCTGTAATTATGCTGAAGAATTAGCCTACAGGGATGGTCGCCGATTGCCGGCAATGGGAATTCTTTATCGACACATGAGTCATATCAAGCGTGAGCAAAATAAGCTTTCTGAAGCTAATTATTACGCAAACGAAGGTGTCAAAATATGCCAATTATGGGGAGAAAAAGAAGCGTTAATTTTTGGTTATCTTGCGCTGGCAAAGGTGAAATTTGCAGAGGGAGATTACGATCAGGTTGACAATCTCTTCCGACAAATTCTGGAAATTGCCGACGAAATTTCGCTTATGGCGGTCGAACAATTCCAAACTTCTGCGATTCATTTTCAATTGCTGCAAGGGAAAATACAAGGGGCTGAAATCTGGGCGCGTGATCTGGGGTTAACGCCTAACGATAAATTTGGTTATGTTCGGCGCTTCGAGTATCAAAATTATGCCCATTTGCTGACCGCTCAAGGTAATTACATCCAGGCTCTGAAAATTGTGAATGGATTGGTGAAAATTGCGGATGATGTGGGGGATGGGTTTTATATCATCCACTTTTTGACACTTCAAGCCATAATCTTGTATAAGATGAATCGTAGGATTGAAGCCATGACAGCAATAGGAGCAGCCCTATCATTGGCTCGTTCTGAAGGTTATGTGCGTGCGATATTGGATGAAGGGGAAGATATAAGAGTTTTGCTACAAATGACGATTGCTCAAGGTAGCGAAGTAGCTTATGCAAATAAATTGTTATCATCCCTGGGCGATGAAAAAAAATCACTGGTTTCGGGAAAAATATCCGCAACTGGTTTGGTAGACCCATTGAGCCAACGCGAGACGGAAGTGCTCCGCCTGTTGGTGACAGATTTACCTGCGCCAGAAATCGCCGCTGAACTGGTAGTTTCTGTCAGCACGGTACGCTCGCATATCAAGCATATTTACAGCAAAATGGATGTCCACAGCCGGTATGAGGCGGTGTCAAAGGCTAAAGAACTGGGGATTTTGTAAACCCAACAGCCGGAACTCGTTGCAGGATGCAGCCTAGACCCACTTCAACAAGTTCCGTGTGCTGGAAAAAACTATTCTAAATGGCCGCCCGCATCGGCCTGTCCGAGCACTTCCAGGATCGTGTTCACCAAAGAACGGGCGGCTGGCTCACTGAGTTCTACCGCGACCCTTGCTCCTGGGCCTAAACTTTCGTTGACAAAATCAATATTTAGCGCATGTTCCTGGGGGATATGGAAGGGGTGATCATATGAAACGTTTGCCTGATTGACCTTGAACCAACCGCCGGTTCCCTTGCCACTACCCTCGACCTCTATTTTTTGAACGATCATTGTACACATAGTTTGATTTCCTCCGGATCACTCCACTGTGAGATATTTTCCCAAGAATGCGAAGATCTTTTCCCAGCCATCGACGGCCTGTTGCTGGCGGTAGTTCGGCCGGTTGTGGTAGAAGAATCCATGACCAGCATCCGGATACATGTGAAATTTATAGTTTTTACCGTGTTTTTTGAGGGCTTCTTCGTGGATCGCAACCTGCTCCGGGGTGGGGCTGCGATCATCCTTGCCAAACAGACCCAAGATAGGGCAGGGTAAGTCTGCGGTATAGTCGATGGGGGCTACTGGACGTTTGGGGGTCAAGGATTCCTTGTCCATCACAACACCACCGCCCCAACAATCCACAACGGCATCAAAACCTGGGACTCGGCAAGCCGCCAGGACAGCGTGCCGTCCTCCAGAGCAGGTCCCAAAGACGCCTACTTTGCCATTGACATACGGTAACGAGCGTAGATAAAGCATCGCGCCTTCAATATCGCCAACCGCCTGATCGTCTGGGATACCACCATCGCCGCGCACTTTGGCGGTCACATCCTCAGGTGTCCCATGTCCCGCGCGAAAATATAGATTGGGGGAAATGGCTGCATAGCCGTGATGAGCGAATCGACGCGTAGCTTCTCGATACCACTCATCCCAACCCGGCATATGGTGAATTAACACGATCCCTGGAAACGGACCAGCGCCTAAAGGACGGGCGAAATAAGCATTGATCAATTCGCCATCGTTCCCTGGCATCGTGATCGTCTCTGCCAACATACCTTCATACATATCTGTTTGATACATTGTGATCTCCTTTTGTTCAGTTTGTATTTACCTATAAATTTTTCTGATCTCGCTTTGAGAATATTCTATCACTCCTCGAAATCCCCAAGCGAATATCCCCTACTTGGGGATTACACCCCACCTAAAAATCGCTAAACTATCAGTGCAAAAGCCTCAACCTGTGGTCGAAGTTCTTCACCATTACCCCTGCAATGGAGAATTCAATGGATATAACGCTATGACTGAAAAATCAAATCGTAGTAATCCAGAAATCTATCAAATTAAGATTAAGGGTTTTCTTGATGATAGGTGGGCTGACTGGTTCGATGGGTTTACGATCACACATCAAGGCAAAACTCAAACCCTGCTCATTGGTCCCATTTATGACCAGGGAGCTTTGCACGGGATACTGGCAAAAATTCGAGATTTGGATTTAACGCTGATATCCGTTGAGTGTTTACCATAGGAGAAAGTACCATGCAGAAATTTGAAAGATTTTCCATCCGATACCCCATCTTGTTTGGGTTCATTCTGATTGTACTTTATTCACTTTTGAGCACTTTAGTCTGGCCGATCACCCAAATTTGCCCTTCACCTGAAGGGTATGAGGTGGGCACTGCGCTTGCCAAATTTGTGATCACCGGCGGCTTTATTTTGCTCCTTTGGCGATTTGGTTGGCTCGAAAAAGCTGGCTTCAAATCTTTGGGAGAGAAAAGGATTTGGCTCCTGGTATTCGTAATTGTCTTTTACAAAGCGATATTGAGCATTTACGCTTTTACTGGTAGTTTCCAATTCAGTTTCCTTGCCACAGACCTGACCGGCGCAATCTTACTTTACGCCCTCGCCACTAGTTTGCTCGAAGAAACCATATATCGGGGATTATTGTTAACCGCGATGGTCAAAGCCTGGGGTAGCACGCGCAAAGGGCTTTTCGCGGCGGCCATTCTTTCGGGATTATTTTGGGCTTCGTTGCATTTCTTCAACTTGCTGGTGCGCCCTTTCCCGTTGGTCGCGCTGCAAGTATTATCCATGGCGATGGTTGGATTTTTCTATGCTGCCCTGGTGATGTCTGATCGCAGCATTTGGCCCGCGGTGGTTATTCACTGGGCTACGAATGCCGCGGTGAGCCTGCAAGTTAGCCAACTCACCGAATTTACAGAATCAAACACCGCCTGGGGCATCCAATTCTTGGCAAACCTGCTGCTGGTCGCTGTGGGCATTTACCTGATGGAAAATGTCAAATTACAAGCAACATCGTTAGAAACAGAAATCCAGATCGATCAGATGCACGCACCTTTACCAGCGCAAGAAAAAATCACCCACTGAAAATTACGTTGAAGCGAATCGATTGGTGCGGACAAACTTTATGAACGTGCAGGTTTTCTCCTAAAGGTTAGAAGAACTATTAGAAGCGAGGTATTTGACAGAGTTGACCGTTGAAAGCAAGGGTAATTTTCTGTTCTGAAAAGTAAAAATTTATGAAATCGATAATTGCAACCTCCCTTTTAGTATTGTTTTTGTTGGTATCCTGCCAGCAAGTTTCACCTGCAATCGATGGGATAAACCGAAGAACAGAGACCGCTGCTCCATCCAAATCAGTTGAAAAATCACCGACTTTTACCGCGCTGCCCACGCGAACCTTGACACCCTCAAGAACGCCTTCTCCTGAACCTACGCGAACACAACACCCCACCGATATACCTACTCCGATACCCATTGATCCTTCAAGATATAACAATTGGTGGACGTACACAAATTCAGAATTGGGCTTCTCATTCCGGCTACCCCCTGATTGGGCTGTAATTGAAACCGCCACAGGGGACCCGAGGATGAACGGACACTTTTTAAATATCCGTCCACATAATATAGGTGAGAACTTGGCTCATGTCTAGAACTAGTGAAGTCGGACTAACTTGGCTACCAAATCTGGAGAAACAGACTTGTGATTGACAGCCAGTTCATGAATAGCAGTATAGCCAGACAAATAGGCTTTATGAACCCCGCGATAGGGTCGCAGGAAATTTCGTAAACCAGTCCAACCGCCTTCATTCGAGTTGACATGGACTTCACGAATGCCATCGCCATCATCATCACGGGCCCATTCGTTCTTGCTATGACACACGGTGTGGCGCACCCGTTGCAGTCGATTGTAGCTATCATACTCATCGGTGTAGAGAGTGGCTTCAGATATGTTTCTGTGATTCGAGTAGCTGCTACCTTATATGCTGTTCCCTATTACAGCAAACTGGGTTACAAAAAATCCACCGACGTGCGCACAAGTTGGAGCTTTAATGGTTATGGCCTTCCTATCCAACCGATGAAGAAAATGCTCGAAAAAGATTTTTCATTTTAAGGGAACTTATCTAAACGGAAAACAGATTGGTTTCGAGTACCAAGGCGTCGACGTCGACATACTCTGAATAAAAGCAATGATGAGTGAAGGTGAAACTTTTAAAAAATTAGGGGCTATCAATTTGAATTGCTGAGTCCTGATCGAAGGAAATGGGGGAAATTTAGCTGATGGGGTGCCAGGATGGAAATTTTATTTACGCTAAGATTTTAGTTTGAAGAGTGGGGTATCAACCATTTGGTTGATCCAAATCTGCAAAGGGTGGATTAGAGAATCCACCGCTTGCAGCTCAGAGTTCCACCTGCTGATTGGTTACTTTCAGGGGAAACGCGATTATCCTTTTAGCAATCATTCATACAACCAAAGGAGATACATATGACTACCACAATCGTAAGCACCCAAGGAAAACAATCTCTGAAAAGTGTCGGCAGCCAACTCGTCTGGGTTAGCCCGGTCGCTATGTTGGCCGCTTCAACTGCAAATATTGGACTGTATATTTTAGCTGGCCGGCTCTTCCCCGAAATAGCTGCCTGGCCTGGTACTAGTATCAGCCAGATCATCGGTGCTAACATCGTCTATCTTCTGCTCGGTGCCATCACACTGATGATTATCACCCGGCTGAGTTCACGTCCTGCGCGCACTTATATCGCAGTAGCCACTATGGGCTTGCTTCTCTCCCTGGCGCTGCCGATCTCTGCCAGTTTCGGTTTCGGATCGCCAGGGATTCCCCCGGCTAGTACAGCGACGGCGATTACACTCAGCTTGATGCACTTTATTTCTTATGTGATTAGCGTTCCTCTTTATAGCTGTACGACATTGAGCTGAATTGACCCTCCAAGATGAGCCTCCTTCCAGGGGAGACTATTCTCCTCCGGTAGGAGGCCGCATCATTTTCACAAAAGGAGACTTAACCATGAACGAGTTGTTCCTAGTACGATTTTTCGCTTATTCAATTTTGCCCTTGCTGCTGGCAGTTGGTCACATCCGCTTAGACAAACAAGCACGGACGACACCCCGTCGCATTGAAATCTTCATGATATACCTGTTAGCGATCAGTGTGGGTGCCAATGGGTTAGGCGGCGCTTTCGGGCACATCTTCTTGTCTGATTTGGTCGCTGAAGGAATTGGCTGGCCAGCTGGGAGCCCTTTCCAACTAGAGATGGGCTTTGCCAACCTGTTTATCGGTGTACTGGGCTTGATGGCTATTGGCAGGCGTGATGGTTTCCGCACAGCTGCCATCCTGGCAACAACTATTATCGGCTTTGGCGCAACCGCCGTCCATCTCTGGGATATTTCTCAAACTGGCAATCTGTCCGCCGGGAACACCATCCAAAACCTGAGCAACTTACTAGACCCCATACTCCTGATCACGCTGACATGGCTGGCAGGTCGCACGAGCGATCCCGATGCGGAAAGCGCCGCCTTCCTTCGCTGGCAGATGCATCAACAACCCATTGCTGGGATGGCTGCCGCGGGAGTGGGTATTGGTTTTGGCATCGGCTTTGCCCTATCCAGCCTGCTGTGGTGGACGATTGGAGGCACGCTGATGGGGGTTGGTATTGGCATATTAATGAGCAAACGTATGAGTGGTGATACACTATAGCGAATCATGAATACGAAACTACAAAAGCAAGTAGATGTCTGGGAAAAATGGGAATGGTTGTGGAATGCGGTCTTTTACACAACTTACCTGGTTTCCTTTGGGCTTGCTTTTCTCGACGGTAAACGGACGGTCCCGATCTGGGCAGCTGGGCTTTTGACTGCTGTTCTGATGCTGTGGCATTGGCGCGGTTTCAGGTGGGCCTATCAAGGTTTGACCGACTGGAATGAACGCGCCCTCCCCCGCTTCATTCTCATTTTGGGTGAGGTCGTTGTATGGTTTGTGCTGATTATGATTTCGCCGGCCTATTACATCGCGCTTTTTGGCCAGTTTATCGCAGTTTTCCGCAATTTACCCATTCGCTACGCCGCAATCGCGACCTTGCTCCTGTCCATCGCGACCATCTTCGAGCAGGTCAAGGATTCAGGTGATTCGTTGAACCTGAAAGATCCCATCATCTGGTTGTTTGGCTTCATGATAGTTGCCAGTGTCTTGCTCGGGTTATGGATAACCGCCATTATTGAACAAAGTACCAAACGGCGGGAGTTGATCGATAAGCTTGAGGCAGCGCAGGCGGATTTGGCTGCCGCAGAGCGCCGCGAAGGGGTGTTAGAAGAACGTCAGCGTTTGGCGCGGGAAATCCACGATACCCTGGCACAGGGATTTACGAGCATTGTTTTACACCTGGAAGCCGCTGAACAGGTCATGAAACTAGATCCGGAAAAACTGCAAAAATACATCGACCAGGCCCGTGCGACAGCCCGAAACAGCCTGGATCAGGCTCGCAGGGTTGTGCAAGACTTAAGACCAGATTTGTTGGAAGAAGGATCACTATCAGAAGCAGTCGAACGAACAGCCGCTCGTTGGCAAGTAGATACAGCCACCCCGGTGACTACCAAAATCACGGGTAACCCCACTCCTTTACATCCGAATATCGAGATAACATTGCTGCGGGCCGTTCAGGAAGCGCTCAACAATATTCATAAACATGCCCAGGCCACTGAGGTGCGGCTCACGCTTTCATATATGAGTGATCTCATAATCCTGGATGTGCAAGATAATGGCGTAGGTCTCGATCAGGCCGAACCATCGCTCCTATCCAGTGGATATGGCCTGCAAGCGATGCGCGAACGCGCTGAATATTGCGGCGGCTCAATGACCATAGAGAGTGATCCCGGAGAGGGTACAACTGTTATGATAACCATCCCACTTACCGGTTCAAACATACAAAGTGATAACCATGATTTATTGTCTACATAGTAAATTGAAAGACACCAAAATAAGATGAACGCAATTCGCATTTTAATCACAGATGATCATCCGGTTGTGCGCGAAGGGCTGGCCGGCATGTTAGCTGGGCAGCCCGATTTCGAGGTGGTGGGATTGGCAGCGGATGGGGCCGCGGCGGTCAAGCTCCACCATCAGTTCTCTCCCGACGTAACGTTGATGGATTTACGGATGCCCGGCATGGACGGGGTTGGTGCCATCGAAGCGATAAAAAAGCAACAGCCTTCGGCCAATATTTTGGTGCTCACCACGTACGATTTGGATGCAGATATCTTACGCGCTATAGAAGCCGGGGCAACCGGATATCTACTCAAAGATACCCCGAGGGAGGAACTGTTCCGGGCAATTCGCGTAGCTGCTACGGGGGAATCGGTGTTAGCCCCGACTGTCGCAACTCGCTTGATGAGCCGCATGCGGGCACCTGCGGAAGAGAATTTAAGCGCGTGTGAAATAGAAGTGTTGCAATTTGTCGCGAAGGGGAATAGCAATAAAGAGATCGGAAAAGCGCTGCATATCAGCACAGCCACTGTCAAAACTCACTTGATCCATATTTACAGTAAGCTGGGGGTAGACGATCGTACTTCGGCCGTGACCACCGCGCTTGAAAAGGGAATCATTACGCTTTGATTTGAAAATTGAGCAGCCCGCGACCTTTTGATAAAAAAGGTTGGGCGAGCAGTTCTGTTGCAAGGCGAACCCATATACCCTAATTAATCAATGCAGAGCGAATCAGATCAAACCGTTCTGCCGTTAGCAAGGCGAAGCCTTGCGACAGAATCAAAAAAGCCACCTCATAAGGTGGCCTCTTTGATGGCGAGTGCCCCCACGGAGATCTGTTCCGAACTCCGCATAAAGAGAAAACGTTACGTCAAGATAGTTTTTGAATGATACTTTCGATCTCTTTAATGGTCAAGTAATCCTAGTGTTACCTTATACTTCAGATTCTGAGTTTTATGGAAGAAACTGAATCAAGAAATACTATTTTAGGCGGATTCCCTTCTCCACTAATTCAGAAAAAAACGTCTATGATAGCTAACGATTTAAAGGCCCAGCCTTAACCAGGATATGCAGGTGATTGACAACCTTGTAGCGATATCATTGACAAACCCCACACACTTGACAAACATCCGGTTCGGTAATATTATTACTTGTAATAGTATTACCAAACATGGGCCGTTCCATCCTTATATGAGGTGACATTATGCGAGTGACGACAAAAGGTCAGGTAACAATTCCTTTGGAAATCCGCAAGAAGTTAAATATTAAACCAGCATCTGAAGTCAAATTTATCGTTGATGAGAACGAACGAGTATTTATCGAAAAGGTCAAGGATTCAAAGGAAGGTGTTTCAAGGTTCTCAAAACTACGAGGTTCAGCGACGGTTAAAATGTCAACCGATGAAATTATGGCATTAACGAGGGCAACGAAGTGAATGGATATCTAGTTGACTCGAATGTAATTTTAGATCTATTTCTCGACGACCCTGATTGGGCAGATTGGTCTGAAACCACATTGACAAAATGCGGAGACCAAAACGCGCTGTTCATAAATATCGTTATTTACACAGAAATATCAATTGGATTCGAGCGAATCGAAGAACTAGAAACAGCGATGCAAATTGCTTCCTTTCAGATGCTTGAGATTCCCAAAGAGGCATTGTTTCTAGCCGGGAAAGCATTTATGCAATACAAGAAGAACCAGGGATTGAAATCTTCTCCATTACCTGATTTCTACATCGGTGCACAAGCTGCCGTAATGGATTTGGATTTGATCACCCGAGATATTAGCCGCTACCGACCATATTTTCCAACTGTAAATCTAATAAACCCTTGAGTTTTCTATTTTTGATCAGATTTCACTAAAAGATAGACTTGTTTTTATTTAACCAGACGACAACCGAAGAGATATGCTTGCCAATTTTCATTGATTTGTATTTTTTACCGATTGTTGGAAATATCCATGCCGGCGAATTCTAGGTTCTTTTTATTGGTGATTCAACCCTAAGTCCCCGAAGAAGTTTTGATAGTAGTATTCCCTGCCTAAGATATTCTAGGAATTTCTCCCAAATATTGAAGCGACTCCTCGTTCTACTCGTAATTAAATCAAAAAAACCACCCTGTTAGGTGGTCTCTTTGATGGCGAGTGCCCCCACGGAGATTCGAACTCCGGTCTTAGCCTTGAAAGGGCTACGTCCTGGTCCCCTAGACGATGGGGGCGTTTTTTCGAGCGGGTGAGATTTTACCACTGCCCATGAGCAGGGTCAAGCATTCTGCCTCTGATCTGACAAAAATGGTTACGGATCCATTCTTTGCCGCGCAGATTCAGGGTTGAAGTAAACGCTGCCGGTTCCTCCCAAGTGAATCAGTAGCCCTTGGTCATTTGCTGCGGCCATCCAGGTGGTGCGTGGATTGAAAGCCCGGCTGCCCCCTGCGAACACACGGTTCAAAATTTCTTGTTCTAGGTCGATAGCAAAGATTTCGATGACCCGGTAACTTCCACTGGAAGAATAAGCTGGTTGCAGAGCTAAATAGATTTCACTACCCAACTCAAAGAGAAAAGGTTCTCCATCCAAAGGCACGGAAAATTCCCAAACCAGTTCGCCAGTTGAATTGAATAATAGCAAACGCCGGTCAGCAGAATCTGTATGCAGCAGAAGCAAATTCCCATTTGATAAGGATACTGCTGCACTGCGCCGCATTACAGCAGTTGGTAATGTGTAGATGCGTTGGGTAGTACGATAAGTCAAATTCAACCGGTAAAGCCCATCCTCTGCGTACAGCCAAACCTGATCATCTGCAACGAGAGGCGTGCCCGATAGTTTATCTTCCCAAATCTCAACACCATCTGTGCTGGCCGTTATCAAGGGGGCACGATTACCTGCGGTGGTGAAGACGATTTCATCATTTGCTATTGCCCAAGATTCGAGAGCGCCATCAAGTTCTTCCTTCCACAATAAATTGCCTTGAGATGTAAAGGCGCTCAACGTATTTTGATCGTTGATGAGCACCCCACCGCCGGGCAAAGGGTATAAAACCCTACGGCTTGATAAGGGTAAAATTTTCACCCACAGCGGTTCTAATTCATCAGCGGCTGAATCGCTTTCTTCAGGAAGCGCATAAGCCGAAAGACCAGTTGCAGAATCTATAACGTAGAGCAACGGATCGTCGAGGTCAAGCTGAGCATCTTTGATTTGCTCGCTAAATTTAAATAACCATTGTTCTTCACCGCTGACCAGATCGATCGCAACCAAATTATCTCCTGCGATCATTAAAAATGTGGTTTCATCGAGAACCCCCAGCGGATTGCTAGCTGCGGCAGGTTCGGCCGTCCAAAGGACGCCAGGCGAAACTTGCAATCGATATTGGCTGACGGTTTGGGATGGCGGCAGCCAGCCGGCTTCGGCTGGATCAGTGGACCAATAACCACCCCCGGTGGAGTAAGGGAAATGTACCCGAATTTCAAAGTGTAGGTGTGGCGGGGTGCGCGGCCTTCCGATCTGGCCGACAATATCACCACGGTTTACACAATCTCCTTCCTTGAGAGTCACGCTGGGGGGATCAAGGTGTCCATAAAATGAGAGGAATAAATCGCCATCAGAGAAGGCGTGTCTAACGATAACCACTCCTTTATCGGCACCCCAGCCAACCGGTTGAGCATAGGTCACCTGACCGTGGCTGATGCTGTGGACAGGCTTCCCAAAATTATTGCGATTTGATAGCCCCCAATCTTCACCAGCGTGATATTTTTCATATCGGCTGCGGTATCTGCCAAAATCACTCCCCCCGCGGGCCATATCACCATCCGGCGGAGCCAGCGGGAAATCGAGGGTGTCAGCCCAGCCGCAAGGTGCGCCGGGTTGTGGTATAGGGTCGAACAGCGTAAACGCTCGAGGATCTCCCTCTATCACAATTTTGGGAGCAGTAGGCGTAGGCGTGGGTGTCGGGGTTGGCGTTTGGGTTGCAGTTGGGGTGAGAGATGCGGTCAGGGTAGGTTGCGGGGTGGCAGTGACGACACGCGTAATTACAACCTTATTTACTGGAGCGATATCCGTGGGGGATGAACACCCCGCTAACAAGATTATCCACAACAACCCTGACCAAAATTTTCGCATTCTGTCTCTTCTACTCCACTTGCCAAATTGTGGTTCAGATTTTACACGAACAATCATCACCTGAAATGAGCATCCGGTTATAAATTAGATGATATTTGTCCAAAACAGACTGAACTTCCCTCGATATCAGGTAGTTCATCGGTACCGAAAACTTTGCGGTTGGACTGTCCCATTGTGATTTATTTCACCCTTTGTGATATAAACGCCACCGGAAAAGAGAACTCTGGCTGAAAATTGAATTTGATCATTTTCTCTCAGATGGTTTTGGAAGACTTTAGGAGGTCCGCCGATGACAATAACCCGAAAGTGGTTATGTTTGATCTGTGCTCTGGGGTTTGGGATTTTTCTGTTTGGCAGCGAGCAGCCATCTCTAGCGGAAACAACTTCAAACTCCGAAAATCAGAACATTTACCTGCCTTTGGTTTTCAATCCGGTTCCGAAAACAGCAATCGTTGCCGATCATCGCCATACGGACATCAGCCAAATCCCCGATGAGTGGATCGATCAAGCCCGAGTTTTCGTGATCCATTACGCACACACCTCTCACGGGAGTCAAATTCTCTCCGGGTTACGCTGGCTTGAGCAACAAGACCTGCGCTATAAAGTAGATATCCAGGCCAGCGGCACGGTTGTGCTTCCGCCGGATGCAACGGCGCTGCGAGTTTATGATGGCAATAATTATTCCGGTGATACCTATATCACACCCGACCAGTATTGGGAAAGTGAAAGTGGTAAAGACCATACCCGCAGTGTGATGAACACCGGCTGGTTTGATGTCTCACTGTGGACCTGGTGCGGGCAAATGAACTATTATTCCGACGCTCAAATTCAAGAATATATTGATGTGATGGTGCAGTTCGAAAGCGAATATCCAAACGCCACCTTTGTTTATTACACTGGACACACCGAGGGAACCCCGCCGGGGAGCACTTTGTGGCGGCATAACGATATGGTGCGACAGCACGTCCAAGATGCCAACGCAGCCTTGTTCGATTTTGCTGATATCGAAAGTTTTGATCCTGATAGCACTTTTTATCCGACAGCATCAGATGCCTGTGAATGGTGCTCTGCATGGTGCAACACACACCCCACAAATTTTGAATGTCAGCAATTGCCATCTTGTGCCCACACGCATGGTCTACAATGCACGCTCAAAGGACAGGCTTTTTGGTATCTGATGGCCCGTTTAGCGGGCTGGAATGGGACTGCGCCATGATCGTGAGGCTTGGAGGGTGAAGTGGAAATTGCCTGAACGCAAACCTCCGAGGTTTATACCAACCTCGGAGGCCTTTTTAAATGAATATTTGATGGTGAGTACTTTTAAGCTAAAGTACATTTAATTTTCGCCCAACTTTGGCAAAAGCTTCCAACCCCTGATTGAGGTCGTCTTTTTTGTGGGCGGCGGAAATCATCACACGGATACGGGCTTTTCCGGGGGGTACTGTGGGGAAACCGATGGCCATGCCAAAGACACCTGCTTCGTAGAGCTCGCGGCTGAACTGCTGTGCTAGAGGGGCTTCACCCAGCATCACAGGCGTGATTGGCGTAGTGCTGACACCCGTATCGAATCCCAGAGTGCGCATCTCAGCTTTGAAGTAATCGGCGTTGCTCCAAAGTTTATCGACCAATGCTGTAGATTCTTCGAGGATATTAATTGCTTCGATATTGGCAGCCACATCGGGGAGGGTCATCGCCGATGAGAACAGGAAAGGCCGGCCGCGTTGGTGCAGCCACTCCACAACTTTAGGGTTGCCAGCCACCATTCCCCCAACCACACCAAAAGCTTTGGAGAGCGTGCCGATTTCAACATCTACTTTGCCGTGTAAATCGAAATGATCGACAATGCCGCGCCCACCTTTGCCGAGTACACCTTCGCCATGGGCATCGTCAACCATCAGGATGGTGTCAAAATTTTGGGTTACAGCGTAAATTTCGTCGAGCGGCGCCACATCCCCATCCATGCTGAAGACGCCATCGGTGATGAACATTGCCCGCCGGTAGTTGGCCCGATGTTCCTTGAGCTGCTTTTCTAAATCTTCAACGTCACAGTGTGTTACACGAATGATCTTCGCTCCAGAGAGGCGGCAGCCATCGATGATGCTGGCGTGATTAAGTTCATCGGAGAAGATGGCATCTCCTTTGCCCACCAACGCCGGGATGGTGGCTGTATTCGCGGCAAACCCCGATTGGAAGGAAATGGCCAATTCGACGCCTTTGAACTTTGCCAGTCTCCGATCAAGCTCAACGTGCATTTCCATCGTGCCCGCAATCGTACGAACTGCGCCTGGTCCCACGCCAAATTTTTTCGCAGCTTTACGGGCGGCCTTGACGATCCGGGGATGATTGGCCAAACCTAAATAGTTGTTGGAACAGAAGTTGAGCACCCTCTTGCCGTCCACGACCAACCAGGCTCCCTGGGCTGATCCCAGCGTGCGGATATGATTGTAAAGCCCCGCGTCGCGCAGGCTTTTCAGTTCTTCATCGATCCATTGCAGTTTGTCAGTCATTTTTACCTCGTGGAAAAAATTTGAAGATTGATGATTAAGGTTGAAGCTTGTTTTCCCCTTCAACCAATAATCCTGGATAATTGGCTACCAGTGCTTCTTTTCGAGCACGGGTGAGTTTCTTGATTTTAAATTCCCTTTTCTGTGCTGTTGAACGGTCAGGTTGCGGTTCGATATACACCAATCGAACTGGGCGACGGGTTTTCGTATATCGTGCTCCTTGACCGGTATTATGTTGGCGCTCCCGTCGTTGAGGATTTGTGGTCCAGCCGGTGTAGTAGGTGCCATCCGCGCATTCGAGTATATAGCAATAAAAACTCATATAATTTACAAATTGAAAAATTGGTTTCTTTGCGTCAAATTCAAAAATCAGAGATTTGCATCCGCTAATCTTTGTCTTCGCTCTTCTTTCTTCTTGGGCTCAATAAATTACCGAAAAGTTGGGAAGAGATAGATTGTTTTTCAAAAGCAGGATCTGGCGATGGATGAGCTTCGGGGTGGCGTTCGCGCCACCACTGGTTGCGGCCTTGTCTGGCGCGTTCCAGACGTTGAGTGAGGGCTTTTGCATCTTCATCAGCTATATCATCCCGCAGAGTTTCAATGGAAGCAATTACACTGTTGAGAACCCGCAGTACGTTATCTTTATTTTGCATCGCGTTTGCAGACAATGTGCCAGGTAATCCTAAGTGTTCGATGGGACCTGAAACTTCGGCGTAAGCGCGTCCCGCCATTTTTCCAGCATCCCGCCAGTTCGGTTGGTTGACAGTGGCATTCAGCAGACGCGGCAGCCATCAATTGAGGGACAGTATGAGTGGCTGTCATTACGCTGTCAACCTCCAAAATATCAGCAAAGAGTACCGCCGCGTCCAAGAGACGAGTTAAATCCGCAGCAAATTTTATCGCTTTTGAATCTGTGTTGGGCGGTGCGGAGATCGCAATCATGCCATTATGGAAGAGATCAACTCTGGCGCTGTCGATGCCTGAATCGGTGCTCACCAAATAATCAGGATTTATAACTGGGGTCAGACCCACGTAGCTGCACCCTTCGGGCAGCAGTTCTGCGGCCCAAGTGGCAGCCATTTCTTTGCTTAAGGCTGTATCTAAGAGGATCGCACCTCTTTTCATGAGAGGGAGGATCTCTTCCATCATGGAGCGCATTTGATTGGTTGGGATAGCCATTAAAACGACATCAGTAGTTTCCAATACCTTATTGAGCCGAGAGGTTGTCTTGTCTACTACGTTAAGTTTAGACGCCTGGCGCATGACCTGTGGGTTCTCATCGTAGCCAACCCGATAAATGAGGTCGGAACTATTATTTAGTGCCATCCCAATGGAAGCACCGATCTGACCTAGTCCAATAATCAGTAAATTTGTTGTCATGCTTAATCCTTTAGTTGATTTGATCTGCTTTTTGCAGGATACTTAGTAAATGGTTTTCTTGGGTGAAAGTTGAAGAGATTTCACCAATGGATTGATGTTTGCGGATCAGCGAAACAGCCAAAGGGGAGGTTCCCACTTCAGAGGCCAGCTCACCTCCCCAGGCGGGATGTTGTTCCACGACCACAAAGGGGCGCACCCACCCTTGGGGTTGACCGTGCCCCCAAATTTTAACGCGGTCCCCGAAAAACGCTTTCCCGAATACAATAATCACGCGCTCCCTTAAATTTAAAGGAGCGCGGACTTTTCCGATATCGTGCAGCAAGGCCGCTGTTTGCAAATCTTGGTCGGTTTCGCCATACTGTTGAACTGTTTGTAATACTCGCAGGGCATGGATTTGTTCACTGGGTTGTAAACGGGCGAAAAGTTGCAATTGTTTTGCTGTCAAAATTGAACGGGCAGGCGCCAGTTCTTCATCCGTCAGGGATGGTGTTCGCCAGGCCAGCCAAAATTGCCGGCCGCGGTAGATCGCCTGCGAAATTCTCATAGAATCAATAGACCTAACAAAACATCCATCGCTGGCCCCATGACCCAGCCAACAACATCCAGGCCCAAGTATGGCAGACCGATAAAGACCAAGAGGAAAATCATGGAACTGTAGGGGCGAATTTGATCCAAAAACCTAGTCCAGGAGGGAGGGAAGAAATATTGAGCGATCTTTTCGCCATCCAGCGGGTAAAGCGGGATCAGATTGAAGAGCATCAAAATCAAATTGATATATACAAACTCGAAAAGCAAAAAGGGCAGCGAGGGTAAGAATGCGCTATTAGAGCCGTAAATATCGTAAACAGAGATCAATCCCACTTGAAAAGGGATCGCGGCGATTACGGCCATGATCAAGTTGGACATTGGTCCAGCCAGCGATACCCACATGAAAGCTGCAGGAGAGCGACGTTCGAGCGCATATGGGTTCACGGGTACGGGCTTGGCCCAACCAAAGCCGACAAATATTAACATTAGAGAGCCCATCACATCCAGGTGTGCTAAAGGATTGAGAGTCAAACGCCCATAACGGCCAGGCGTATCATCTCCGAAATAATTCGCTGTCCAGGCGTGAGCAAATTCATGAATAGAAAATGCAGTCAGCAAAACCAGCACACGAGCAATAATTGTAGGGGCATCTAAACCAAAAAACATAGGGGATTCTCCGGCTGCGATTATACCATCCCCGTTAAGTGGGGGATACCATCCCAGACTTTTTGGGGCATCACCCCAGCTTTTTTGGGGCATCACCCCAGCTTTTTTGGGGCATCATTCTCATTGTGTGAGATATCCTGCATGATATAATCCCGCCGTGTTACCCGAACTCCACCTTGATGATATTCTTCGACTGCGAAAGCAGCATCCCTGCGGTAGTTCTGAGTGGAAAGTAACTCGGCTGGGTGCTGATATTGGCCTGGAATGCCTGGGATGCCAGCGGCGTGTGATGCTGCCGCGCCGGAAACTGGCCCGTATGCTAAAAACAGTGGTCAGCTCTTCTGCTACATTAGATGGAACAACCCGCCTATAATGGTCGTTTAACTCCCATGAAAACGAAAATAATCTCATTTTCTTTGCTATTGATAATTTTGTCTCTTACTATTCTGCTGGCGGGATGCAGCCAATCGGTCACTACTACAGGGGAAGAATCCGGTGAAATAAACGTCACCCAGGCATATCAGACCGTCGATGCCCAATTGACACAGGCGGTTGCACAGACCCCAGTGCCGCCCAAAGAAACAAAACCACCGGAGGCCAGCGTTACTCCAAAGCAACCGACTGCAACGTTGGTGCCCTCCGAACCAACGGCAACATTTTTTCCAACATTTACACATACGTCAGCCACGCGCTGTGATCAGGCCGAGGCCGCATATCCGAGTATTGATATCACCATTCCGGATGACACTGAAATTCCAGCAGGGAGCGCGTTTACCAAGGTTTGGCGAGTAGTCAATACCGGTACCTGTAATTGGACAGCTGACTATTCCGCAGTTTACTTTTCTGGAGAGCAAATGAATGCGCCCAGTGAGGTGCCGATTACGGAACCGGTTGGACCAGGCCAGAGCATTGATATTAGCGTCACGATGATCGCACCGCAGGAAACAGGGTCTTACCAGGGGAATTGGATGTTGCGCAATGCAGATGGAGAAACCTTTGGGATCGGGCTCAACGCCAACGACTTATTTTGGGTGCGAATCGTGGTCGTCGAAGCTGACAATACTCCCACGCCGACGATAACAGCAACAGAGATTTCCGCCCCCGAAGTTTTGGTCAGCGGGTCTGTGACATTGGCCGCAAGTGAGAGTGTTGATCTCGACACCCTGCAGCTCAACACCGGTGGAGCGGATCTGGCCTATCAACAAATTTCGAGTGAGGGCGTGATCAGCGGACACCAACTGGTTCCCCTTTCCGGCGTTGCTGCCGGGATTTTTGGATCGGGACAGCCAACTTTCAATCAATGTAAGGCCGCTGGAAAGAGTGCTGCCGCCATCGATTTAGAAGCAACCGCGGTCGGCACTTACTTTTGCTACATTACCAACCAGGGTTTGACAGGCTGGGGGCGATTGGATGGGTTTGATGCTGATAATGACACAGTTGCAATTACGGTTTTGACCTGGGCAGAAGTAGAAGAGTAATCAATCTCCACTGAGTACTCCATCGAAATTTACAGGGAACAGCGACAAAAATAGTTGTCACTGTTCCCTGTTTCCTGTATACTTTTATTTATTATGAGCACGCTTTATTTAGTCGCTACCCCGATTGGCAACCTGGAGGATATTACTGCCCGCGCCCTGCGGGTGCTGCGAGAAGTAACGCTGATTGCCGCGGAGGATACGCGCCACACTGGGAAATTACTCAAACACTTCGAAATTTCCACCCCGCAAACCAGCTACTTTGAACACAATAAACGCGCAAAGCTCGAAACTGTGTTGGCAAAACTCAACGAGGGCGATATTGCCCTCGTTTCAGATGCCGGCACCCCAGCGATCAACGATCCAGGATATGAGTTGGTGCGGGCTGCATTAGATGCCGGTCATCAGGTCAGACCGGTACCAGGTCCCAGTGCGCCGGTTGCGGCGTTGGCTGCTTCGGGTTTGCCAACAGATAGTTTCCTATATCTCGGCTACTTGAAACGCAAGCGTGTAGAGCGCAAGCGTCAGTTAGTTGAAATCCAAAATCTTTCCCACACGCTGATCTTTTTAGAAACGCCTCATCGTTTGTTGGCTGCTTTGGATGATCTTCAAGCAGAATTAGGAGATCGACAAATTGCAGTGGCGCGTGAATTGACCAAGCTTCACGAAGAAATATTTCGGGGCAAGATATCGGAGGCCGCTTCTCATTTTGCTGCTGGTTCGATTAAAGGTGAGATCACACTGGTGATTGAAGGTGCACTTCAGAATGTCCAACAGTGGGACCTTGGGAGGGTGCAAGAATCCCTGAAGGCTGGCCTGGCCCACGGGGAATCGCCATCTTCCCTGGCCCGCGAAGTTTCTACTCAATCCGGCTGGAAACGACGCCAGGTCTACCGCATCGTGACCGAAATGGAGCAGCGATGACGAAAATTTTAGGCATCGTGGGAAGCCCTCGTAGAAATGGGAATACAGATATTTTAGTCACTAAACTTTTGGCTGGAGCCGAGGATCAGGGTGCCGAAACGGAGATAATTCATCTTGGTAATTTAAATCTCCGAGAGTGCAATGGATGCCATCTGTGTTGGGAAGGGCGAGACTGTGGCAAATATGATGATATGGTGGAAATTTACCCAAAAATTATCGAGAGTCATGTGATCGTATTCGGCACACCGGTTTACTGGTACGCCCCTTCAGCTTTGATGAAAGCTTTTATAGATCGGTTTGTGTATTTCAATTGTCCAGAGAATCGGGCTAAAGTCAGGGGGAAAAAAGCAGTGACAGTTATTCCTTTCGAAGATCAAACCCCAGAAACCGCCGACCTGCTCGCCAAGTTTTTTGAGATGTCGCTTTCTTACCTGGAGATGGATCTCATCCAGCAACTTATCGTCCCTGGGGTAAGTGCTAAAGGTGATGTATTGGCAAGAGAAGCTGTTCTTAAGTCGGCGTACAGCTTGGGAGAGAGTATAGCAATTGAATAAGGTTGTTAAATGACTTAAAGATCTGGTAAAACACCAGAAACGGACTCACAAATAATTATTTCTGAACTAACCTGCTAAAAAGGAGACATTTCATGAGTTTCAAATATACCTGGTTTGGACACGGCACTTTCGGCCTGGAAACAGGCGGGTACAAAACAGTCATTGACCCTTATTTTTCTGATAATCCCGCAGCCAGCACCACGTTAGATAATGTCGAAGCTGATTTTATTGTGATCAGCCATGGCCATGGGGATCATATTGCTGACGCAATTGAACTTGCCCAGCGCACGGGCGCAACCGTAATTTCAAATTTTGAGATCGTTAATTGGCTGGGTGGAAAGGGACTTGAAAAACTACATCCTCAACATATTGGTGGTGGCTTCACCCATCCCTTTGGTTATCTTAAACTGACCCACGCGTTGCATGGATCAGCTCTCCCTGACGGTTCTTATGGCGGCAACCCAGCCGGGATTTTAGTCACTACCCATGGAGGCGAGAAAGTTTATTTTGCCTGTGATACGGGGCTTTTTTCCAGTATGAAATTAATCGGTGAAGAAGGTATTGATTTGGCCGTGCTTCCTATCGGTGACAATTTCACCATGGGCCCGGATGACGCGCTGCGAGCAGTCAAGCTGATCCAGCCCAAGCATGTGATCCCGGCACATTACAATACCTGGCCGCTGATTGCTCAGGACGCGGAAGCCTGGGCTGCGCGTGTTGAAGATGAGACAAATACCAAAGCGCACGTACTCCAGCCGGGAGAAAGCTTCAGTTTATAAATCGGTTTTGATTACCCGTCAATAATTTGCTCAATGCAATAGAAAAAGCCTTGCGGTTCATTTTGCAAGGCTTTTTTTGAACTCATTCGATTTTAGAATCCAAATTGAAACCAATTGGTGCTAAAAACAATGGAGCAGGCAAAAACCATAAATAAAATCCACAAGATTACACCGCATCCACAACCTGTGCAAGAGCAACCTCGGCCAAAACCAAAGGTGTCTTGCAACCAATCGAACAACCACGATAACATGAGCAATTTCAAGAATCCGCCCAAACAACCCGATCTTCCGTTCACAATATTCTCCTTGTAGTTTGAAATAACATTTACCAGGATTTACGCAACTTAGCCACCAAAGTTGCACCTTTCAGCCAATTTCATTTACCCGAGTTAGCAGCTCCATTTGTGGATATGAGAAAACCACGATGGCCGGCATTCCTAAACTTTGCCAAAACGGAATGATGTCCTGGCTGATAAACTGGCTTGCGAACAAAGATAGCACGGTTCCGTGCGTAACGATAGCGATATTATCTTGGGGATATGCAGTTATCACGGATTCAACGGCATCTGTGAATCGGTCTCTGGCCTGGAGTGCTGTCTCCTCCCCAAAGATGAGTTCCGCTGGCCTGATAAAAAGGTTGATTACTGCTTGCTGAAATTCATCTTTGGTGCCAAAAAAGGGTGCGGTTTCCCGCTCGTGCTCATGAAGATTTTCTTCCACCCTACAAGGAATTCCCAACTGTTGTGCCGCGCGTTCTCCCGTTTCAATAGCTTTTGGCTCTGTGCTGGTGATGATCACATCCAGGTCGTAAGGGGTCAATAATTCTGCCAAAGGGTTACATCTTCGCTGGCCTTCTTTGGTCAGTTTCCATCGACTTGATGGAACACGGGGATCAGGCTGAGATTGCGAATGCCGGATCAAAACTAACTTTCTCAACTAATTTCCTTGCAGCTTGGTCACCAATTTGACATATTCTTCCATGGCCCAATCCTGAGATTTTCCTCGCAGCCGCGACCAGGTATCAAATTTAGCACGTGCCTTCACATCGGCGAAACCGGGGCGCTTCCCTTTGATATTTCCTTCGGTGGCCTGTTTGTATAAACCATAGAGCTTGAGCAAGGTTTTATCATCAGGGCGTTGGGAAAGTCCCATCACATCTTCGGCTGCATTTTCAAATTGTGTTTGCAAATCAGGCATTGTATGTTCTCCCAAAAAAAGACATCGGATATTTTCATCATCCGATGCCCATTTTAACAGAGTTTTATGCAGAGGTTAGATTACCTCGATTTGACCCCCTTCAAAAACATCACCAACCACCCAAAAGGGTTGATTAATTTCTTCAGCGCGGGATAACAATGCTTCCACATTTTCTTTGGGAACGGAGAGCAGCAGCCCGCCGCTGGTTTGCGGATCAAAGAGCAGTAGTTTTTCTTCGTCCGCTATTGCTGGATTAAACTGTACGTGCTCTTCGAAATACAGTTTATTATCTGATGCGCCACCGGGAAAGATAAAGTCTTTGGCGTAATTTTTAGCGCCACTGATAAATGGTATTTGTTCCCAGTTGAAACGGAATCCAACCTGTGATGCCGATGCCATTTCCCAGGCATGACCCAAGAAACTAAAGCCAGTGATGTCAGTTGCACCGCGCACCCCAAATCCTAGCGCCAGTTCGGCGGCATCCCGGTTGAGGTGCATCATCCACTCAATGACTTCTGTCATATCTTCGGGCGCGGCTTTTTCTTGTTTGATTGCCGTGGTGGTCGTGCCGAATCCCAACGGTTTGCTGAGTACCAAAACGTCACCAGGTTTAGCGCCACCTTTGGTGAACATTTTGTCGGGGTCTGCAAAACCGAGTACGATCAGCCCATACTTCGGTTCTTTGTCTTGTACGGTGTGACCCCCAGCGATGACGACTCCAGCTTCTTTGGCTTTTTCAGCACCACCGCGCAGAATCTCACTCGTGAAAGCTGGCGGTAAATCTGGGGGCAGGGCAGCCACATTCAATGCCAGGAAGGGTTTCGCCCCCATCGCATAAATATCTGAAAGGGCATTGGCTGCGGCTATCGCGCCATATTCGTAGGGGGTATCCACCACCGGTGTAAAGAAGTCGGTGGTCACCACCAAGGCGCGACCATCCCCTAAATCCCAAGCAGCCGCGTCGTCTGGGTCGCTCAATCCCACTAAAAGATCGGGATAATCCGTATCGTTGAACAATCCTTCAATTGGACGCAGCACCTGCGCCAGCGCTTCCGCGCTTAACTTGGATGCTCAACCTGAGCAAGTGGAAAGGGTGGTCAGGCGGATCTTCTTTTCGGAGGGGGTTTCGGTGTTATTGTTCATCATTTATTGATATAGAAACGAGAAATGAGATTAATTTCCCATTTCTCGTTGTTTGTAATTTGGCGAATGTAAATTTAGGGTGTGGTGTCTGTTGGCGGGGTGACTGGCGTGGGGATCACTGTAACGGGCAGATCGCTCGATTGCGTTTCTTCAAGGCTGGGTAAGGGCAGCAAGAAGGGATTATCGTTAGGGACGAGCATTACCTGAATGCCGGGGGCCAGTTTCTGGATATATTCTAAAGTCAGAATATCAGGATTTTCCTCAATCGCCTGCCCGAGCAATGCCAGGGCCTGGGCCTCAGCCTCGGCCTGGATTATACGGGCATCGGCTTCGGCCTGCGCTCGGATAACGGTGGCTTGGGCCTGGCCCTCGGAGGCGATCACGACGGCATCGGCTGCACCTTGAGCGGTCTGACGGGCCTGCTCCGCTTCCTGTTTCTTTGATTCCACAACGAATTTGGCCTGCTGGGCTTGCTGTTCGGCAATCTGTTTTTGCTCTACAGAAGCTGCATATTCGGGTGAGAAGGTGATATTGCGCAACACAAAATCCGCCATCGTCAAACCGTTTTCGGCCAAAGCAGCCTCCATGGCAAATTCCATCAACTCAGTCATTTCGGCGCGCTTGGTGCTGTAAACTTCGTCCACTCGGAACTGCGAAACTGCATCACGGATTACGCCGCGCGCTAGAGGTCGGACGAGGTCACTTACATAGCGATCTTGCCAGGTAATATGCAGATCGATGACAGTTTCAGGATTAATCCCAAAGATTACCGAGGCATCCACGAAGATCTCCTGTCCATCAGAAGTGCGGGCGGCAATCGAGTCATCACCCTGAATTTGACCTTCTGCAGCAGCGATTGACATGGTGTAAGTCTGCTTCGAGATCGGGTAATAAACGACCGATTCGGCATAAGGCAAAATCCAACGCAAGCCAGGCTGGAGAGGCTCTTCTCGGTATCCTTTGGGGGCAAAAGCTGAGATCACTACGCCGCGCTCCTGAGGTTCCATGAAAACCAGACCGGCACTAATCGTGTTCAAAAGCACCGCCACAATCACCGCCAGCACAAAAGCCGTCACCGTTCCCTTGATGCTTTGACGCCGTGATGCTCGTACGACCGTCACCACCAACAAGGCGATGACGACAATCCATGATAAACCGGCGATCAATGAGATAACAATCGTAATATTCATTTCTTTCTCCTTTTTTAACTCGTTTGATTATACCCGTAAAAACAATTGGCTTATTAACTACCCGGCTTTCTGAGAGATTGTTAACAAACCGTCGGAATGATGTTACTATTTCATCATGCAACCTGATACCGGGAAAATTTCCTTGATTCAAATTGAGCCGGATGGCAAGCGTGCGGCTCAGATGGATTGCCATCCTAGACTGATGCCTCATCCTGGGCAATATCTCCAGGCCCATTGCCCGAACGAACCGGACGCGGTTTTGGGTTGCTCGCTGTTCCCTGTAGGATTACCACCATCAATGGATCACGCATCAGATCCGAGTGCGGTAAGTTTAGGCTCTATTCCGCGTAGTTGGCACCCCGGCACCACTTTAGAACTTCGTGGTCCCCTGGGGAATGGATTCAACCTCCCCCCTGCTGTAAACAGTTTGGGGCTGATCGCCTTAGGTGAAACTGCCGGGCGTTTATTACCGTTGATCCCATTGGCTTTGTCTAATAATGCGGATATCGCGATCTTCTGCGATTCTCCATTACCACCGCTACCACCCATTATCGAGATTCGTTCTCTCAACGCTATTCCCGATGCCATCGCCTGGGCCGATTTTTTGGCTATCGATCTGCCCCTTGAAAATATCCCTGATTTGAGATCAATATTTCAGCTTGACCCCCACCAATACTTGCCGTGTCCTGCGCAGGTGCTCGTGACCTCTCCCATGCCCTGCGGAGGAATTGGCGAATGTGGTGTTTGTGCAGTTTCGAAACAGAAAAAAGGGTATACACTAACTTGCCAAGATGGGCCAGTGTTTAACCTGAATCAACTTGAGTGGTAGATTTGCTATTGACATCTCAATGGGAGTAGTGAAAGAACTAAAAGGGCAGGAGCATCCATAAAGTACAACTGCAAACCGAGCAAAGGAGACTGGTATGAATATCCATTTTCACGGTGCGGCACAGACAGTAACCGGATCACAACATTTGTTAGAGATCAATGGACACAAGCTGCTCTTGGAATGTGGTTTGTTTCAGGGCCGCCGGAAGCAGGCATACGAAATTAACCGGCATTTCCATTTCGAACCTGATGAAGTTAATGCCGTGATCCTTTCGCACGCCCATATTGATCACAGCGGCAATTTGCCTCATTTGGTCAAAAACGGCTATCAAGGACCAATCTATACCACGCCTGCCTCCGCGCACCTTGCTAATATCTTATTGATGGATTCAGGCCATATCCACGAATCAGATGCCATCTATGTAAACAAAAAACGGAAGCGTAAAGGTGAGCCACCCATTGAGCCGCTTTACACACAAGAAGATGCTGCCATGGTGGCGCAGTGTTTTTCAGCCATCCCTTATGATCAAGATTTCGAACCTTTTCCGGGGGTGAAAGCCCGTCTGGTAGAGGCTGGCCATATTTTGGGGTCGGCAGCCGTAATCCTGGACATTGAAGAGCGGGGCAAGAAATTCAGGCTTTGGTTCTCGGGTGATATTGGCCGCCGGGATTTACCTCTCTTACGTGACCCTGTCTTGCCATATGATGCTGACTACCTCTTGATGGAATGCACTTACGGTGATAAAGCACATCGTGACCCCCAACAAGCCTTTGATGAGTTACAGCGTGTAGTCTCTCGCACCGTAGAACGTGGCGGCAAAATCATCATCCCCGCTTTTGCAGTTGGGCGTACCCAAGAATTGGTCTACTGTCTGCACCAGATGATCGACAGCGGCGATGTCCCGCGCGTCCCGGTGTTTGTAGATAGCCCGCTAGCGATTAACGCCTCCGATATCTTCAAAGCGCACCCCGAAGTATTTGATCAGGAGACCAAAGATTTCATCGCCCAGGATAAACATCGATCAGCGCTAGGTTTCGAATTGCTGACTTACACACGCTCAGTCGAAGAATTGAAAGCGATCAACGATGTGAAAGGGCCAGCGGTGATCATCTCGGCTTCGGGCATGGCAGAAGTTGGCCGGATATTGCATCACCTGAAGAACAATATAGAAAACCCCAACAACACCATCCTGATTGTCTCATGGCAGGCCCCTCATACGTTGGGGCGGCGATTAGCTGATCGTGAAGAACGGGTAAAAATCTTTGGTGAGGTTTATCACCGCAAAGCTGAAGTCGCCACCATCGGTGGCTTATCAGCACACGCCGGGCAGCACTTGCTCCTGGAATATGCGCAAGCAGTTCAAGATCAAGTCAAGAAAATCTTCCTGGTGCACGGAGAGCAGCGCGGAGCAGATCCCCTCATGGAGAAACTTGCCGAGGTAGGGATGACAGATGTGTATTTTCCCGAAGCCCATTCGCAAATGGAAATATAGAACTCCGGAAACCTTGCGATAGATTAGAGATATTCCTGAATAAACAAAAGATCGGACGCGGATTTACACAGATTTCACGGATTTTTTTACCAATCATCCAGCATCCGTGTTCAAATACCTTGTGAGTTTTATTGCGGAATAAAGCGATTATAAATTCGCAAGTTTTTTTCAACGCCGCACCCAGACTGAAGCAGTGTCGTCCTGAAAGATTCGCTCCCACTCCGCAGATTGGTCCAGCCACGGACCCAAGCCGCGCTCTGGGGGTAAGATCACCCATTGAATTTGGTATTTATCCAATACGCCTTGCCAGTCTCCCTGGGCTTCGAGCGTTTGTTCATGAGTGTAGGTTAAATCTTCACCGTAGAAATCCGTTTGCCCGTCGATGAAGACCAATTTTTCGGGCCACAGACGATACAAAAGATAGCCGCCCCAAAAAAATTCGTTGTAAACATTTCCTTTGGGGAGGTCGTTCTTTTCCAACGTATCAATGGCATCCACTGGAAATAATTGTGGATCGAAACTGTTCCCCAAACCCGCGGTATCAAACTTACCGCCGTTGGCTTGTAACAATATCAACAGCCCCGCGAACACGATCCCCCACATCCACCCCCAGGCGCGGCAGCCAATTTGGTCGGTGCGCGTAAGATAAGCATCCAGCCGGGGCGATAATTCACCCAGCAAGACATCAGCTTCAATGGCCAGAAAGATAGCTGTTACCTGCCCATAAAGTGGGATATTGCGAGCTGCGAAGAGTGCGGAGGCCGTCCAAAAGGAAATTAAAACCAGAGGTGCCCAACCTAAATGGCGTTTGCTGCGCCAGCCCATTACGATCGAAAGTAAAATCATCCCGGCGAAAGGCCAGGTGATCATATAATGAAAATTAGGACTGTTGTATTCGTCGGTGAAATCAACCAGGTAATCGAGCCGCAGATACCCAAAACTATGTGTGATCATTTTTGGCCCCACGGGGTTAATCCAGGAAGTCAGGATCAACGTAATCAATAGAATCCCAACCTTTAGAGCGGAGGAACCTCTTTTCTCCAGCAACAGGCCCACTGCAAACAGGCCCACCAGCACGAAGCTAGAGACGAAAGCCCCGTGTAAATTTGCCCATAAGATCATGACAAAGGGTAAAGGGATCAAAACTTTCCAGCGCTCGGTTTGGTAGTAATAAACCAGTGTGAGGACAAAATAAGTGAAGATGAAGGTTGTAATGATATGCGGACGTGTATGCCAGTGGATGGTGCTGACCATAAAAGCGGCGAAACCGGCCAATAAACGGACAAATGTGCGCACCTTCAAAAGTTTCAAGCCCGCCGTTAGCAGGGCATACGTTCCAGCAATGACGGCGGCTGTCATCCAGGCGATGCCATTAAGGCCCGCAGTCCGGTAGATTATCCCAAATAACAGATCGCTCAGCCACTCGTGGAGGATCAACTCCTCGCCCAACATCGTGTGGGAGAAAATATCTTTATCCAAGATAGAGCGGCTATCCAGAAGTACTTCACCAATCGTGATATGCCGCCCTAAATCTCCATCACTGTTGATCAATTTGGGCATCACGAACAGGCTTAACAAGAAGACAATGATGAAGATCAGAACCTCGACAGAGGGGAACCACCATAGGCGGGATACTTTTTCAGTTGCAGGAATAGCTGCCATGCGAAAACTCCTGGAGAATTCTGTGACTTAAGAAATTCTAACATAGGCGGCACTTTACATAAACTCAACCAAATTAGTCTGAATTCAAAACTTTTTGGTGTAAAATTAAATTCAAGCAAAGGTTGTCAGGAACAAGGAGATTAATAGATGCGTAACAGAAGACAAGATCGGCGAGAAGACCGTAAAGCAGAGCGCACCACTTTTGGCCGCCGGGGTTCAGCCACGCGCTATAAGATGCGCCAGAAAATCTTTGCTCTGGGACAAGATTTTTTCATCGAGAACGAGCAAGGTCAGAAAGTCTTCAAGGTAGACGGCAAGGTGCTCCGCGTGCGCGATACCCTGTACTTCAAGGATTTGCAGGGCAACACCCTGTGCCAGATCTAACAGAAGATCGCCCGCATCCGCGACACGATGGATATCGATGGACCTGACGGCAACGTCGTAGCCTCCGTCAAGAAAGCCATCATCACGCCGATCCGCGACCGCTGGGTGGTCAAGCTCGGCAACGGCCCCGATTTGAAGGTGCAGGGCAATATCCTCGACCATGAGTACACCATTGGTGAAGGCGGCAAGAAGATCGCCGAAGTATCCAAGAAATGGTTCCGTCTGCGCGACACCTATGGGGTAGAAGTCGCACCTGGCCAGGACGATGTGATCATCCTGGCGGTGACGGTGGCTGTGGATATGATGGCCCATGCCGGCCGCACGAACGCGTAATGATTAACAAAGGAATGGTAGTGCTGAGGCAGCATCTCATAAAAGCGCTAACAGTCCTACAATTCAAGATAAAGAGATTTATATGTCCCTCAAAGAATACAAACCCGGCAGTGCCTTCAATGGCGTGATCGGCCGCACCTTCGATACTTCCGAACCTGCCTGGCCGGAACCGAACCGTGCCAAAGAAGGTGCCCCCAATGTGCTTTTCATCGTGCTGGATGACACCGGCTTTGCCCAGTTGGGCAGCTACGGCAGCCCGATCAACACGCCGAACCTGGATGCTTTGGCAGACAATGGCCTGCGCTATAACAATATGCACACCACCGCGCTGTGCTCTCCCACCCGCACCTGCATACTCACCGGGCGCAACCACCACTCCAACGCCATGTCTTGCATCACCGAAGCCTCCACTGGTTATCCTGGCGGCAACGGCAATATCCCCTTCGAGAACGGTTTCCTCTCCGAAATCTTGCTCGAGCAAGGCTATAACACTTATGCCATCGGCAAATGGCATCTGACCCCCGCCGACCAGATTTCGGCCGCGGGGCCCTACGACCGCTGGCCGCTGGGTCGCGGCTTCGAGCGCTACTACGGCTTTTTGGGCGGCGAAACGCACCAGTACTATCCTGAACTGGTTTACGACAACCACCAGGTCGAACCACCCAAGACCCCCGAAGAAGGCTATCACGTCACCGAAGACCTGGTCGATAAGGCCATCAGCTTCATCGCCGATGCCAAGCAGGTGGCACCCAATAAACCCTTCTTTATGTACTTCTGCACCGGCGCCATGCACGCCCCACACCACGTGCGCAAAGAATGGTCGGATAAATACAAAGGCCAGTTTGATGAGGGCTGGGAAGCCTACCGTGAAAAGGCCTTTGCCCGGCAAAAAGAACTGGGCATCGTCCCCGCGGATGCAGAACTTTCCCGCCACGACCCCGATGTGCCCAAGTGGGATTCCTGTTCACCCGAGGAGCAAAAGCTCTACGCCCGGATGATGGAAGTGTTTGCCGGTTTCTTGGAGCATACCGACCATCATATTGGCCGCCTGCTCGATTTCCTAACGGAACTCGACGAATTCGAGAACACCTTGATCATGGTGATCTCGGATAACGGCGCCAGTTCCGAGGGTGGACCCAAAGGTTCGGTCAATGAGAACTTGTTCTTCAATAATGTGGAAGATGATCTGGAAACTAACTTGAGGCTGATTGACGAGCTTGGTGGGCCGAATACCTTCAACCATTATGCCTGGGGCTGGACCTGGGCGGGCAACACTCCCTTCCGCCGCTGGAAGCGCGAAACCTACCGTGGTGGGATCAGTGATCCTTTTATTGTGCACTATCCCAAAGGATTGAAGGCCAAAGGCGAAGTCCGTACCCAATACACCCACGCGATCGACATGGTTCCGACGGTGCTTGATATGCTAGGCGTGGAACCCCCTGACAGCATCAAGGGAGTCACCCAATCCCCGATTGAGGGGGTCAGCTTTGCGGAATCCTTTGAAGACCCGCTGACAGCCTCCAAGCGACAAACGCAATACTTTGAGATGATGGGTCACCGTTCGATCTACCATGACGGCTGGCGGGCAGTCTGCCCCTGGCCCGGCCCCTCTTTCACTGAAGCTGGTGCTTTCTTTGGCGAACCCATCCCCTTTGATAAATTGACCGACTTGGATGCCAACCACTGGGAACTCTACCACGTGGCCGAAGATTTTGCCGAGAACCACAATTTGGCGCCCGGAAAACCCAAGCGGCTGGAAGCCGTTGGCGAGGCCCTGGGGTTGACCCATGAAACCGAAGAAGAAGCTGCCCACCGTGCCAAGCTGATCGAGTTGATTGGCCAGTGGTACGTGGAAGCCGGAAAGTACAATGTGATGCCGGTCGATGGCCGCGGCACTGCCCGTTTCGCCGAAGAACGCCCGCAGATCGCCAAAGATCACAGCAGTTATACGTTCTATCCTGGCACCCAGTCTGTACCAGCAAATGCTGGGCCGCGCTTGCTGAACCGCACCCACAGCATCACCGCTGATGTGGAAATCCCTAAAGGTGGTGCCGAAGGTGTTTTGAGTTCCTATGGCGGCACAGATGGTGGTTTTACATTCTTTGTCAAGGATGGTAAGCTGCAATACGTGCATAATTATGTGGCGCGTGATTACCTGCATGTGGAAAGCACCGAAACGATCACGGTTGGCAGCCATAAGCTGCGCTTCGAGTTCGAAGTCACCGGCCCGCCCGATATCGCCAATGGCAAGGGTACCCCCGGACGCGCGCAGCTTTATATCGATGGCAAACTGGTTGGGCAAGCTGCTTTCCCGCATACTACCCCGCTCAGCATGGGGTTGACCGGTGGCTTTATCGTTGGCGCCGACCCTGGTGCCCCGGTGGGTTCCTATTACGAGGCCCCTTTCGAGTTTACGGGCACCCTCCACAGCGTGACCTTCGATGTCAGCGGTGATGTGATCGAAGATAGTGAAGCCGAAATCCGCATGATTATGGCGCGGCAGTAAACTGATATTCCATAAAATTGACACAGTCAATAAGACAAAAAGGAACGCGGTTCTCCACGGAATTGCGTTCCTGACGGAGTAAACAATGACGGCAGACAAGAAACCCTTAGCGGTAGAAATGCCACCGACTTGGCGGCAAATGATCTTTTTCTCGTGGACGAAGGATGTGCTGATCTATATCATCGTCTTGAACCTGTTTGTAGAGTACAACACCAAAATCATCATCGACTCCTTCACGATCTCGATCTTTACCGCCATCCTATTGAAGATCCTGTTGGAGATCATCTTGCAGCTCGAACACAAAGTATCCGCGGCTTTCAAGGCCTACAAGGTTTTGCGGATCTTTCTTGTTTGGCTGATTCTCTTTGGTAGCAAATTTCTAATTCTCGAAATTGTGGACTTCGTATTCGGGGAGCATGTCGAACTGGGTAAATTCCTGGATGTCATCGTACTCGTGATCGCACTGATGGTCGCTAGAGAAGTCTTTCAGCGAATTTATCTGGCCCTGGAAGATCGTGAACCTGCCACAACCGCCAGTAGCTAAAGGTACTCACACCCCAAAAACTGAGGAGCGCACCTGTTTATAGTTGTCTGTGTTTTAATAATGAAAAAGTTAAAAAGGAGGAAAGCATACCAAATAACTACCAAATATTGAAAAAAGAACGGGCAGTTTTTTTGTAGTCATCAAGATAAGGAGATTGAAATGGATCAAATAACCGAGTTTTTTAGCACGACGATTGGTACAAGTTTAGTCGATTTAGCCATCGCTTTACTCATTCTACTGATTGGTTATATCGTGGCCCGCATCATTGCCGGGGTTGTGCGCCGCCTGCTGAAACGCATAGGGCTTGACAACCGTATTGCCGGTACGCTAAGTGAGCCAGATAAAAAGAGACAATTCGAAGTCGAGGACGTAGTCGCTAAGGTTATTTTCTGGCTGTTGATGATCTTCGTTTTTGTAGCCTTCTTCAATCAGTTGGGACTTGCTGGGATTGCTGCGCCGCTTTCAGCTTTCTTGCAAAACGTGACCACGCAATATCTCCCGCGCTTGATTGGAGCGGGTGTGCTATTGCTAATCGCCTGGTTGGTGGCTACAGTCCTACGCTTCTTAGTCAAAAAAGCAGTTTCCCTGACGAAACTCGATGAACGTTTGAGTAAGTACGGTGCACTGGAAGAGGGTGAAGAGGTCACCTTTGGTAAAATCCTGGCTAATGCTGTTTTTTGGTTGGTCTTCTTGCTGTTCTTACCTGCCGTTCTATCCGCCTTAGGTATCTCGGAAATTGCGGAGCCCCTTCAGGGGGTCTTCGACGAAATATTGAGCGTTATACCTGGTGTTCTGGCTGCAGTCATCGTATTCGTGATCGGCTGGTTTATTGCCCGGGTGATATTCCAGGTGCTCACCAACTTGCTCAAAGCGATTGGTGCGGATAAATTTGGTCAGCAGGTCGGGATTTCTGAGGAGTACTCCCTCTCGAATTTAATCGGCCGTATTGTCTATGTTTTTGTCCTGTTGGTAACAATTATTTCAGCTCTAGATCAACTCAATATCGCCGCGATTTCTGAGCCAGCCACTCAGATGCTCACCACCATTGTGGATGCGATCCCAGGCATCATCGGTGCAGCTTTGGTCTTGATTGTTGCTTATGCGATTGCTAAGCTGGTATCGAGTCTGGTCGAAGAACTGCTCACCGGCGTTGGTTTTGATCGGGTTCCCGAAAAATTGGGTTTGACCTGGAGCGTTTCGAATACCCCTTCGAAATTCGTTGGTTATCTGGTATTGCTGGCGATCATGCTGCTCTCGGCCACCTCGGCTGCCGAATTGCTGGGCTCCGATTTCCTGGTCGAAGCGCTGGGTGTATTCATCGCTTTCTTTTGGCAGGTGGTTTTGGCAGTGCTGATCTTCGCCATCGGACTGTACTTCGCGAATCTGGCCAAGAAAATGATCCAGAAAACCGGCGCCAATCAGGCCGGCTTTCTGGCCCGCCTGGCGCAGATCGCCGTGATCATCTTCGCGACCTCCATGTCTTTGCGTGAACTTGGCCTGGCCAACGATATCATCAACCTGGCTTTCGGCATCACCCTGGGCGCGATCGGCTTATCCGCAGCTTTGGCCTTTGGTCTGGGGAGCCGGGAAGTTGCCGGACGTGAAGTCGATCGTTTCATCACCCAGATGCGCGGTGATGAGGAAGGTGGTTAATTCCTTTTCCTCTCACTGATTTTGTTTTCGTGTCAGCCTCCCTGTAAATCGGGGGGGCTGGCGTTTTTAAGTGGATCGCGCCCAGGTAAACCAAAACTGAAGCGAAAATTAATTCGGCGTTATAATACTTGCAGTTTCAATATGTTTTGGCAGTCCCAATGGAGTAAGTTCTTATGAAAAAACGACCAACTGGCATCAGCGTGCTCTTCTGGGTTTACTTAATATTAGGGATTCTCTCACTTTTATGGAGCGGCATGGTTTTAGGGGTTGGGGGCTTGAGCGCTCTCGTTGGTGGTATTTTTGGTATGGATACGGTTTTATCTTTTGCCACTACCAGCGCCTGGTCAGGGTATTTAGGCATCATCACAGCTTTGGTGCAGATCATCGTAGCTTTTGGATTGGCGTCTATGAAAAAATGGGCCTGGATACTGGCGATCATTGGATTAGGTTTAACTTTTATCCAAGGCATTGTTGGCATATTCAGTGGGGGCATATTTGTCCTGATGTGCGGCAGTCTGGGTTTAATCGTGCCTGCGATCATTCTATTTTATCTATTAAAGGCTGATATCCGAGCGGCTTTTGGGGTCACTAATACTCAATAAACGCGTCTTCATCAAGATTTCTGGTGTTTATATCAACACCACCGGTAATCTAAACAAATCAGAAATCTTTTTTTATTGGTAGGTAGCGATTTGTTTAGATTATTTTGTTGGATCAGTATATCTGTGGAAGATCCTTGGATTTTATTTCCAACAGAATCGAGAATATATTATTAGAGGAAGTAAAAATGAGCAAAAAAGAACATTCACCCCAAAAAGCAATTTCATTTTATGATCAGCCCCATGTGACGATGGAAATGATCCCCGTGGGTGGAGGTACGCCTATCGGTATTGAACGTGTTTACCATCCTGAAATTGGCATCGGGGGTGCCTATGGTACCTGGGGCCCAGGATTTGACAATGAAGCCCTCTACGGGGTAATGAAAGAACATTTTGGCGATGCTTTTACGGATAATGACTCGATGGATTTAGCGCAATTGGGCTTCGTCAGCCGGCATCACGCACCGCACTTATCTCAAGAAGAACATATCGAACTAGAGGTTGAAGTCGGCGCCCGTTTCCTGCGAGAAGCCGCCGCTGCCAATGGTTGGAAACCGGAGGAAGTCGAGGGCGTGTTGATTGGAATGACTTTGCCAGTCGTGGATGATTACACTGAAAGGATCGCCCGCGCAGCTGGTATTCCCGATAGCGCCATTAAAGTGAGCATCCATAAAGCTTGTGATGGTTCGATGGGCGCATTGCATCTGCTGCTGAACCCAGAGCTGCCGGAGAACAAAAAATTAGAACGCAACCTGGCAGAAGAATTAGCGGGTAAAAAAGTATTGGTGGGTGGCATTGAGGGTCTGAGCCGCTACCTGCAGAAATCATATGATAAGAGTGCCTTGCAGCTCTTTGGAAATGGTGCCGGCATCATCGGCGTGATTCCCGGAGAGAATATGAAGTTCTTGGTTGGCGAAGCCCATGAAGTTTTTGACGAGAAAGGTGTCTTAGAAGTTTCGATGTATTACCCCCACTCACGCCAACGCGTGGAAGGACAATCGTTAATCGAAGTTACGCAAGCGGGAGAAAATCACTTCCGGGTGGCGGGCATGATGCACGAACCCGAGAGTGGCGACCCTGTCGTAATGGCTGGCCCTATGGGGATGGTTAAGCTTTTCGTGCGCACCGGTGTGAAAGTTGTGAGCCGGGTTTACGCTCGCTACCAATCCCTGATGGAAGAACTGGGCACCCCCAAAGAAATCAGCGTGGCGATTGTGCACCATGCCAACTATAAAATTAACCGCCTGAAAGCCAAGCGGTTGAGTGATAACGGCATCAACCTTTCGATGCCCTGGATTCTGAGCGAGTTTGGTAATGTGAGCGCCGCCTCCAATATGATTGCATTTTTGCGCAAGCTCCCCAGCATCAAGCCCGGCGATCACATCCTTTTTGACGGGTTCGGTGCCGGCACGTATTACGATGCTTTTGCTGTCTCAATAGGGGATTGAGCAACCACAACTTCACACGTAAGCACATTAAAATCATTAGAATGAAAACAGCCCCTTTTTCAGGGGCTGTTCGTTTCAGGGTTCGAGGTGGGTTGCTGAAACCTGAAATGTGCTTGGCTTTAGGGCAAGATCCATAATAGAGGTTCGGCTAATTCTAGTTTGAATTCAACATTTTTGACTTTGTCTTTGCGTTCGGCTTCGAGCGCGATCACCAAAAATTCGGCCCAGGTGCGCACGTCCTCCACAGGTACGGTAACCGGCTCAAACTGAACCACAGGACCAGTCTCTAAGTCTTTCGGATTTTGCAGCCAATACACACCATCATTAGCAAACTCGTCCACCGGGTAGTGAAAAGCCGGGATGATGAATTTGCGCGGCTGGCTCCAAAATTGCTGGGCTTCTTTTTCGCTCTTTGCTCTTCCATAGGTATCCCGCTGCAGGGTCACGCGTCCCTCACACACCCAGAAGGGCTTTCCGTTTTGGTTCGGAGGAATTCCTAGAGAATAGCGAACCTCTAGGGGTAACAGCCCATTTTCTCCCAGCTGTTGGCCCTGATCGCATTGCTCGCAAACCCAGGCAACTTCTTCGATCTCTGCAGGAAGGGATGTTCCACAGCGAATACAATTTAGCGCGATTAGTGCTACGGGAATTTCCATCAATCGAACTCCAACATATTTGTTACTTTGCGAAATTGCTTGAATAGATCTTCGCTGCCTCGCTTCTTTCTATTATGACTGCGGTACTCAAAAATCTCCCCGTAGCGGAATTTGCGATAAGCAGCGACCATAATGCCTAGTCCGGCCAGGAATAAACCAGCCCCAATCATCAGCAGCGTTCCTACGCCGTCATCTTCCATTTGGAACGCCAGGGCAAAGGCCGCAGAGGAGAGATCGACGGACAGAAAGGCGCCCACGATCATACCAGCGATCAAAACAATCGCCCGGTAGATCGTACTGCCCGGCGCTTTGCCGTAAAGGACCTGACCGGTGTAACCATCGACCACCACCTGAAAGGCACGTCCCTTGTATAGATAACGCAGCACCCAAAGGGGATAATAGACTAACCCGAAGCGCCGGTGCGCCAGGCGGGTGAAAACCTGAGCGACGCGATCCAGATTGGCGTGGCTCCTGACATCAACCTGGAACTCGTTATCTGCAGCAGATTGGGCCTCGGATTGCGAGCCCATCGGCTCAAAGACCATGCCGCGAGCGTGCAGTTCTTCGGGATTGAAAGGTTCCATTTGCTGGGTAGTGAGCGGTAATGAATTCACGCCGAATTCGCCGACATCACAGGCGGCACCATTCCAGTGCATTTCTTTCGCGATCTTAACTTCCCTCGGTTCGTAGCGTTTGCTATCACCACTGCCGACACGTTTTTCTCCAAAGACCAGCCCGACTACTTTAGCCCAGACCGCCCAAAAAGGTAAATAAGCAACGAAGATTTCAGTGAGCTTGGCTTTTTTGGCGACATCACCAGCAATAGCGCGGTGCCCTGTCAGGAATTGGCGTAATCCAGCGAAGGCTTTGTCGCGATCTACGCGCTGGGCTACCTGGTAGCGGCGCAAACCGCGTTCGCCGCGTACGAAGGAACGCTGCTCGCAAAACGGGCAACGTACAATCGCCTGCCCTTCGGGAATAGGAACCATCCCGCCGCAGTTAGGGCAGCTTAGTCCATGTAAGGAAACTTTATCGGTCATGAAGTTTAATCCGCAGATTTACACTTTCAGCCGCGACCCAGAGAGCCAGGGCGAATAGGAAGGGGGTTGCCAGCAGGCCTAAACCAATACACAAACCACTCCCAATGGCAGCTCCCTCTCCGCTGCCAAACAGTGCGCCAAAGACCGGGAAGGTTGCGATACACAGGAAGATGAAGGCTGCCAGTCCGCCCACGAGGATGAAGGGAGACTCGGCCTTGGCGGGAAAGATATTGGCAAACACACCACCGGTGGCGCCTTCCACGATGGCGGTGTAGGTATCGTTTTTGTACACGTATTTGAAGGTGTAAATTGGGATATGTACCAGGGCGGTTTCGATGATCTCCGCTTCAGCAGGCAAGCGAGTTTCTAACCATTGGGTGACAGTAGTCAACGGGACAGTGGGATTGTGCGCTTGAGGGGTGATCGCATCTTCATATTTGCGCAAGTCACCTGCGGGAATATTGATTTTCTTTACCTCGCTGACCGAAGTGGCGGCTGCCGGTTCTAACCAGACCCGCTCTGAACCAGATTTATCGCGAGATTTGAAATACCAGAAGGGGAAGAACTCGAAGGAACTGCTTGCCAGCTTGGCCTTCTTATCTAAATCTTTTACGGTATCGTTCCCGCCCATCCAACGCGCCAGATTTGATTGGGCCTTCCCTTCATCAAGTGTTGAAGTCAGATACCAGTGAAAGACGACGCGGGTTTTATCAAGATAAACAGTGGATTCACAGTACGGGCAGGTGATGAATATCTGCCCCTCGTCAGGATGAAGTTCGCCGCCACATTGGGTACAGGGAAAGATATTTGCGGGAGTTGAAATTACATCGGCCATGGCGATATTATAGCGTAATAATACATAGCGATAGATTGACAGAGAAAATTACAACAGCCCTTTAGTTCGCAGCCGATTCACGATGCCGACTGAGGAACTGCTACGATCCATGGTGTAAATATGTAAGCCGACGACGCCAGCTTTTAGCAGTTCTTTGCATTGCGTAAAAGCAAATTCGACACCAAATTCGTTTAGGGCAGCTTTGTCATCTTCAGGGAGCGCGTCCAGTCCCTGTCGCAGATCATCCGTAATGGTGGCCCCACATAAACCGGCCAGCATTTCCATCATTTTGACGCTGTAAACTGGCATAATGCCTGGCAATATTGGGACATTGATCCCTGCTGCCAGGCAGCGGTCAACAAAGTCAAAGAAGTATCGATTATCGTAAAAATAATTGGTAATTATATACTCAGCGCCGTTATCTACTTTGAGCTTGAGAATCTCGATATCTTTATCTTCACTTTGAGCGTCGATATGGCTTTCAGGATAACCCGCTGCCCCCAAACAAAAATTGTAGCGGGAAGCGACAAATTTCACCAGATCCGAGGCAAAGGGCGGGCTTTGCGGGTGGGGCGTAAACCCATCTAACTCGAGTGGTTCATCGCCGCGCACAGCGAGGATATTCTGCAAACCTAAAGCTTGATAGCTATCTAAAACCAAGGTGATGTCCTCCGGTCCGAGGCCAAATCCAGCAAAATAGCCTAAGACATCAAGCCTTTTTTCTTTAACGAGTTTCTCGATGAGTTGATATGAGCCTTCACGCGTGGAGCCTCCAGCTCCAAACGTGACAGAGACAAAATCAGGCCTCAGGTCAACTAAGGTGTCAATGGCTTTTTCGAGACGTAGTGCTGCCTTCTCGTTTCGAGCGGGAAAAAGTTCGAAAGACAGAGTTTGTTTTTCCTTCCAAAGTTCTGTAAGTTTCATAGAAATAACCTCCTAAAGGCGGGATAGGCTGAACGATTCAAATATTTACTATTGTACAAGCATTTTGGATGGAAAATTACAATATTTTGAAACTCTTAAATTTAAGGTGTGTTCAGCCAACCCATTTCGAGGCCGGCTAGCGCTAAAAACGCCACGACAACCAACAAAGATGCAATCACACTGGTGATGATTAAGAAAGTTTTTAACATATCGCGGGGTTTCTCGCCGCTGACCTTTCCAGTTTGTCCGTTGACCAGAACTTGATATTCTTTCCCCTGATAGTTGTAAGTGCCGATCCATAAAGGCAGGAGCACATACTTGAAAGTCATATCACTCCAGTTGATTCCCCCTGTTTGCAAGCGGCGTTTTTGCTGCCCCGGCATAACCCGATTATGCAACTGTTGGCGTACATCCTTTATTACTCGTTCGCGTGCCTTTAAAGTTGCTTTCGCTAAAGGTTGATCGTAAGTTAGGGCTGGCCAACCCGCCAGAAATTCGGGTTTGAAAGCGACAACATCCATCAAATTATAGGGCCCAAGCTTACGTAAATCTTTGAATTTCAAACGCCTTAATCCAGAAACTAGCACATCATTGAAAAGCTCGCATTCCACACCAGTGCGGCTGACCCAATTTTGATATTGATTGTTGCCTCCCTCATTTACTTCGCAAGACCAGTGCATTTCGAGTGTGCCATCAAAAGTCCAAAATGGATAATAAGCGGGATGCAAAATATGTCTTTTGGCAGCTTTATTGAGATCGTCAGGAGCAAACCAGCCGCGGCCGAACCACGCTTGAACCCGTCTGACAGCTTCTTTTTCATCGATTTGCATCACGGCAATCGCCTGGGGATCGATTAGATTTTCTGATTCAGTCGATACGATTAATTGGTGGGAAGCGCAATAAGGACATTCTACAGCTTTTTGTTCCGGCGGCCACAAGCTCACTGCTCCACAGCGCTGGCAGCTCAATTGCTGTTGGGATGCTGCCCAGAGATGTCCACTCTGGGTGGGTAAAACTTCATCCATAAACTGTTCGGCATCCGCAGCTGATTGGTCTTCACCAGCTTTTGGAGAAAAGCCACAATAGATACAAGTTTAACCGATTGGTTTGAATATCAAACTCAACATGCCCGCCACATTTCGGGCACAAAAAGGTTTTTTCGGTTTGTGCGGCAATCGGTTCCACGGCAGGCTGCACCACAATATCGGAGCCTTGAACCCTGGTGGGATTTGAATCCGCCCTTCCTTTGAGAACTACTAAAGCGCGCCGGGTAGCTGCATTATTGGGATCAGCCGCGACAGCATTTTCTAAATATTCGATTTTTTCTTTCAGATCATTTGTGGTTTCTGTAAGCCATAACCAGGGGCGCGCATCCAGCGAGTTCATTTGCACGGCCTGATTCAACAAAGAGAAAGCTAAGCGATGATTCTCGTTTTTTGCTGCGGTAATACCCTGGCGTACTACTGCCTCATAGTTACGGTCTCGTAGAGAATTTGATCTGGAATTATACATTCAAGTCTCCAAAATAAACCTATTTGAACAATAGACTGATTATACTTGTAACCAGGTTGATAAGCCCTCCCTTCGAATTTACACTTCTGATAGTTGTAATGTCTTCGCAGTTCTTAAAAGGAAAAGGGATTTCCAGGTATAGTATCCCTCGGAAATCCCTTTAGAAGGTTGTGATCAGAGTTTTATTGCGGCAGTTCTCCGGCTAATTCTTTATCAATCAGGTTTTTGAAAACTTCAAATGGCTGAGCACCAACAACTGGAATGCCATTTACAAAGAAGGTGGGTGTTGAGCGGATGCCAAGTGTAGCTGCAAATTGATAATCGGCTTCCACTTCTTCCACAAAGCGCCCACTTTCCATGCAATCTATGAACGTGTCCATATCAAGCATCAGGTCTTCAGCATAGTTTTCATAAGTACTTCTACCCAAAGTTCGCTCGTTGCTAAATAACTTTTCGTTGTATTCCCAATACATATTTTGTTCACCGGCACAATTAGCCGCTACTGCGGCAGGTGAAGCATTGGCGTGGATACTCGTCAGCGGGAAATCGCGATAAACTAAACGGATTTGATCACCATATTCGGCCTGTAGCTGAGGCCAGGCTTCGGCGTGCCATTTGCGGCAATAAGGACACTCGTAATCGCTGAATTCGATGATGGTGATTGGCGCGTTCTCAGGCCCCCAAACAGGATCATCATCTTCTGGGATATCGTAACGGCGGAATTCAGGAGTGGGTTCCACTTCGGGAGGAGCGGCTGCAGGGGCACCAGGTTGTTGGACATCAACTGGGACGGCTGCAACGGCGGGTAGGTCTGCCTGATTAGAAGCATCCTGTCCCCAAAATATATAACCAAAGGTCAATCCAGCTACAAATGCGAGCGGTAATAATACTGTGTAGAGATGAGATCGTTTGAAGGTAATGGTGCTTTCTTCCGTTAAATCTTCCGAATCTTCAATCAGATCATCTGCGGAATTATCATCTAACTCGGCTACTGGTTCTTCTAAATCTTCAATTTCCAGCGGGTTTTCTTTTTCTGACATGGGCGGGATTATAACATGCAGTCATAGTCCAGAGATTAATCTGAAATGTGGATTTTGGAACCAAAATGTGTGCCTGTGCATATTTATCGTGCATAATTTTTATTTATTTTTTTTTACCTGAAAACGAAGTTCCTCATACTATACTAAGACCGCCTCTTTGATTCAACATGAAGTTAATTACAAACGCATCGTGGTTTCTAAGTGTAAGCAGTAGGAGCGAACAAGTCAGTCGTGATGGGTGTAATGCTCAATGGAAAGTCGTATCTAAGTCTCAAAAACCTGTTGATATCCTGCTAGTCGATGATAACCCTGATGATGTGGAATTTGCTCTTTATGCGTTGCGACGCAACCAATTGACCAACCATATCCATGTTGTCTCTGGTGGCATTAAGTCATTGGATTTTTTGTTGTGTTGGGGAGAATATGCTTTTCGTAATTGCGCCCATAACCCAAAGCTGGTTTTGCTAGATCTTAATATGCCTAAACTCATTGGGTTAGAAGTGCTCAAAGAAATTCGATCCAATGAAAAAACAGCCGGGATCCCGGTCGTTATTCTAACAACGTCGAATGAAGAGCGTGATCTAATCGAGAGTTATCGCCTGGGCGTTAATAGCTATATTGTCAAACCGGTTGATTTTGAGCAATTTTCTGAGGCTGTTCGCCAATTTGTAAGTTCGTATCATCTTACGCTTTATCGAGTAAACGGTCTAGTAGAAAGGCATAATCAAAAGCCACTTCTTTGAGATAATCATATCGTCCCGAAGCCCCGGCATGTCCGGCATCCATATTGGTTTTGAGCAGCAGCAAGTTGTCGTCGGTTTTCAGTGCACGCAGGCGAGCCGCGAATTTTGCCGGCTCCCAATAGGCCACGCGCGGATCGTTCAACCCAGTAGTGATCAATACTTCGGGGTATTCTGTTTCCCGAATATTGTCGTAAGGTGAGTACGACAGCATATATTCGAAATAAGTCGTATCTTCAGGGTTGCCCCACTGATCGTATTCCAGCGTGGTTAACGGGATGGATGGATCACTCATGGTGCTGACCACATCCAAAAAGGGAACCTTCGCGACCACCACCCGGCAAAGATCGGGTTTCAGGGTCATGCAAGCCCCCACCAAAAGTCCTCCCGCCGACCCGCCGAGTATCGCCAAATTTTCCTTTGAAGTATAAGCCTGTTCGATCAGATACTCACCACAGGCAATAAAATCCGTAAAAGTATTGCGTTTATTGAGCATCTTGCCATCTTCATACCAGGCGCGCCCCAGCTCTGAACCACCGCGGATATGCCCGATGGCGAAGATAAAACCGCGGTCTATCAAACTAAACCGAGTGGCGTTGAAACTGGCATCTACGCTGTAGCCATAAGATCCGTAGCCATACAACAAGGTGGGATTTTTCCCGTCCTTTAGCAATCCTTTTTTATAAACAATCGACATGGGCACCAGGGTGCCATCTGGCGCGGTAGCGTGCAGGCGCTCAGTAACATAATCAGATGGGTCGTGCCCGCTGGGAATTTCTTCCTGCTTAATCAAATTCCACTCCTCAGAATTCATTTGGTAGTCGATTACCGAATTGGGCGTAATCAATGATGAATACTTGAAGCGGATGAACTGCATATCGAACTCGGGATTCTTTGCCGCCTGCATATCATAAACTGGCTCAGGGAAAGAAACATATTTGACATTGCTGACCCCATCTGGATCAGATATGCGGATTTGTTTGAGACCGGCTTTGCGCTCATAAAGCACCAGATGATTCTGAAAGGCATCGGCGCCCTGAATAAGTACATCCTTTCGATGGGGGATCACCTCGCGCCAGTTTTGGTGTTGAGTGGCGTCTAGCGAGGTTTCCATCAACTTGAAGTTGAGCGCCGCCTCATTGGAGACGATGAAGAACCGGTCCCCCAGATGCTCGATAGCATATTCGTGGCCGCGTTTCCGCGGTTCGAAAACTTGAAATGCTCCTTGGGGTTGATCGGCAGAAAGCAAACTCCATTCGGTCGTAATCGTCGATTCAGAAAAAGCCGTAATATAAGCCTGGCTGCGGGTTTTCCCTAACGAGAGATAGAAGGTTTCATCCGCCTCGTGAAAAACGAGTTCATCTTCTTTTGGATCAGTCCCCAGCACGTGCCGATAGATTTTGTAAGGGCGTAAGGCAGCATCTCGAATGGCATAATAAAAGGTGTGGTTGTCGTTCGCCCATTCGATGCCGGTATGGTTATAAACATTTCCTGCTGTGTTCGGAATCTCCTCGGGGTAGTGCTCGCCAGTTTTCAATTCTTTAATATAGCTAATACACTTCTCGCTGCCATCTGGATCAACAGAATAAGCCAGTTTCTGATGATCGGGGCTGACGGAGAAAGCGCCAATGCGACAGAAGGCTTTCCCTGTGGCAAGCGCGTTCTGATCGAGCAAAATTTCTTCGGGCGCGTCCAGCGCACCCTGTTTACGGCAGTAGTAAGGGTATTGTTTCCCGGTTGCGGTGCGTTTGTAGTAAAAATATTCACCATGCCGCACAGGAGCTGATTTCGTCATCTTCTTTGATGCGAGCCTTCATTTCCTCGAAAAGCTGCTCTTGCAAAGGCTTGGTGTGCTGCATAATTTCTTCAAGATAATCGTTTTCTGCCTGCAGATATTCGATCACGGCCGGGTCTTCGCGGTACCGCATCCAAAAATAATCGTCGCTGCGTGTCTGTCTGTGTTGGGTGATTTCGTGGGGGCGTTTGGGCGCTATTGGAAAAGATGGCATATTTTTTTCTCCGGGGTTAATTCACGTGGATGTTGGGAATACCCGCACCGCGGGTGCATGAAAAGCAGGATTCACACGATTTTGCAACGACGCTCCCCGATTTTCTTAGCCCCCATTATATTCCAAAGTCAGCTTTCCCCATTGGGTGCAGAAAAATCTGTCTTTTTGAGTTTCTCCAATGATGGGCATTGTATATTGAATCTTCAAGTCACGGATTGAATCCCTATCCAAATCTTCAAAAATCAACGGGAACATGCTGTGATAGGTGCCACCATGTCCGACCAGCAAGATATTCTCATCTTGGTGGGTTTGGATGATCCCCTCAATGAAAGGGATAAAGCGAGCCTGAATTTCTAAGTGGCTCTCGCCCCCAGGGATGCGCTCAGTCCAATTTCCTTGCTGCCATTGGGCCACAACGCGATCATAGATTTTCCAGCTCTCCGGGTTTGATTTGCCTTCGAGTTCACCGCAATCAAATTCTTTGAGGGCTGCGGTTATTTCTAGGGGAATATTAAGCTGTTTGCCCAGGGTTTGGGCTGTCTGGACGGCACGCTTGATCGGGCTGGTGTAAATCTGTGCAAACGGAATCCCTTGCAAATTTCTGGCAAGTTCATCCGCTTGCTGGATGCCGCGTGCCGTCAAACCGTGCTTAAATCCCCGGTTCGAAAACTCATGCAATAAGTTTGCTTCACTCTCGCCATGACGGACAAAATAAATTTTCATTTGAAGCGTTCATCCGATTGGCGTGAGCGCACCTGCTCTCTGGCCTGTTCTACCCAGCCGATGCGCACATCTTGATGCGGTTCAAACTCGGGGATATAGGGTTTAATATCGAGCAGCGGTGTTTGATCGAGAATATCAAGGCGAGTTATATACAGGCGGTTATTTTCGATGTGGTCTAGCTGTACCAGCGAGAGCCCAATTGGGTTGGGCCGACAGGGGGCTCGTGTGGCAAATAGCCCCCGCTCCTGGGTGTCTAGAAAAGGGGTAACGGTCAGTTTGCTGCGTTCAATCCGGTGAAAAAAATAAATTAAATACACATGGGAGAACCCCTCCAAATCTTTTAGGCCTTCCGAAAATTGGAGGTATAGCTCTACAACCCCAGGTCGGCTGGCTTCGCTCGTCGGTTGAATGGGCATATCTTCAAGGGTTTTGAAAGGGCTATGGATCATGCCAATAGGTTTGTATGTTACTATCATTTCTCTTACCTTAATTCTTAGCTCTGTTTACCAATGGTGCTTGGTCTAAAAAAACTTTCACTAGTTACCATAACGCTTTAAATTTCGTTCTTTCCTTTTTTGCATCTCAAAATTTCGATCCAAAGGAGGGGCGTTTGTCTCGAGGGAATTGAGTAAAGTTTGGATAATTTTCGATACATCTTCAACAGCAAGTTGAAAAGCGGCTTCATTTACTTTCGATGGTTTGGTGAATCCACTCACCTTACGAACAAATTGAAGCGAAGCAGCCTGAATTTCATCAGACGTTGCGGGCGGCTCGAAATTATGTAATCGTTTGATATTTCTGCACATATCAATCCTTTTTGAAACTACTTACCCTTTTTTCTGCGGTACCAAAACTACCCAAAGTATCCCTATTAAACCACGGTGTGCTCGATAACCCATTGTTAAATTCAGTTGCATCCCTAGCTAAAGCTTGGTATCCTTATTGAGGTAACAAATTAGATCATCAAAGGATAGATACTCTCAAATGTATATTGCGATCGAAGGTGTCATTGGGGTCGGAAAAACTACGCTGGCTCGTTTACTCAAACCCATATTCAACGCACAACTCATGCTCGAAGTATTCGAAGAAAATCCTTTCCTGGCCGAGTTCTACGGCGACAGGGAAAGATATGCTTTTCAAACACAAATATTTTTTCTCTTAAGCCGCTATCACCAACAAAAGGAAGCTCCCAAACATCTAAAAAATGGTGACAGCTTAATTGCTGATTACACCTTTGAAAAAGATGCCCTTTTTGCTGGTATCAATCTCGAAAACGATGAGTTGGTGGTTTACCATGAAGTTCATCAAGCTTTGGCTGAGAAAATCCCTTTACCTGATCTGATTATTTATTTGCGAGCCAGTACAGAGGTGCTTATGCAGCGTATCGCCTCGCGCGATCGCACCTATGAACGCGACATGGATCGGACCTATATTGATCAATTGAATCACGCCTATGAAAATTTTTTTGGTGACGATCATCAAGGTTCACCCGTTTTAGTTATTGATACGAATGAGCTTAATTATGTTGCAAATTCTGAAGATTTAAAATGGGTAGAGAACCGCATCCGACAAAGATTGAAACTATCGCCTTATCAGGAGCAACTACCCCTGGAAATTGAAGTGGTTGACTGACCCCCCAAAAAAGTCGTATCTCGAAGTTGGAGAAAAACTATGCAATTGACCCCTGAAGTATTGCAGCAATTTGCTGAAACTGCTGTTGAAAAACTTGTTCAAGCTGATTTAAGCATTATGGCAGCATACCTGTGCGGGTCAGCTGTGCAAACGGTGAACCCATTAATTGGCGGGACTACTGATATAGATATCGTTCTCATTCATACTATTGAACCGCCTGTTAAGCGTGAAATTTCACGGCTTACCGAGGATGTGCATCTTGATATTGGCCATCACCTCCAAGAAGCTTATCGTCAAGGACGCGAGTTACGTGTTGATCCCTGGATGGGGCCAACACTTTCCAGCGCCAAACCCATCCATGATCCTCGCCATTTTCTAGATTTCACCCAGGCGAGTGTGCGCGGACTTTTCAATCGTGCTGATTACAAAATGCAGCGTGCCCGTACGTTTCATGATCAAGCGCGTCAGACCTGGATGAGATTACAAGCCATCACCACGGCGGTTGATCCAAGTGTGGTTGCCAGCTATTTGAAAGCGGTAGAAAACGCAGCCAATGCAGTTGCTGTATTGACAGGCGAGCCTTTGACAGAGCGCCGTCTGTTGCTTGAATTCCCTCAGCGTGCGGAGGCATTAGGTCAAGAACGGATTACTGCAGCCGTCACTGGTTTGTTGGGAGGACATCGAGTCGAGAGTGAGCAAATCCAAGCTTGGATTCCCGCCTGGAGTTCAACTTATGATGCTATCCCTGATGAAGCCCGTCCGGTTCGATTACATCTTTATCGCAAGGATTATTATTTACGGGCTTTTGATGCTATCATCGGTAGTGGTGATGCAACGGCCGCGCTGTGGCCATTGTTAAATACCTGGACTTTAGCAGCCAGTGTTTTATCTGCCAGTAATCCTGTATACCTGGGTTGGCGAGATGCCTGCCAACAACTAGAGTTGTTATCGAATAGTTTTTTAGATCGGGTGGCTGCTCTTGATGCCTTTTTGGACCTGGTAGACGAAGTGCTTGCCAATTGGGATCAAGAGTTTGGTTTTTAGTAGCCCTTGGCTTTAAGCTTTAACCAGGGTTTGCCCTCATACAATTCTCGCTGTTCTATTGGGGCGGTTAAAAGGTACAAGGTTGAACAGTAGATCTTGGATACGATAGTGCCGGGTGATTTTACAAATACGGTAAATAAATTATTTTATAGGCCGAGGCAGTAGACCTGCATCCAAAACAATATCTGCAACCAGCTCTTCTTGGCGATACGCCATGATATGCACACCTGATACACCTTCGATCTCCCGCGCCTGCTGAATAATTTCAATACAGATTTTCTTACCTTCTTCTTGCTGGCGTTCCTTGGGGGTCTTTCGCAGCCGCTCAACAATCGTATCAGGGATCACCACTCCAGGCACTTTGGTGCGCATAAATTCGGCTGCCTTTGCAGATTTCAACGGTCCCACCCCAACCAGAATATAAACTTGCTTGTGTAACCCTAAATCTCGCACCTGCCGCATATATTCTTTCAAGCGAGGAATATCAAAACAGTACTGAGTTTGGATAAACTCTGCTCCTGCTGCAATTTTCTTGGCCAAGCGGTGCGGACGCCAGTCATAAGGCGGCGCAAAGGGATTGGCCGCCGCGCCCAAAAAGAAGCATGGTGCGGTGGTCAATTTCCTCCCACTCAGAAAGACCGCTTCATCTCTCATCATGCGAGCCGTTCGCAGCAGCTGAATTGAATCAAAGTCAAAAACGCGTTTAGCTTCCGGCTGGTCACCTGCCAGGACATCGTCCCCGGTCAGACACAAAACATTGTAAACCCCCATCGCAGCGGCACCTAACAAATCACCCTGGATGGCAATCCGGTTACGGTCTCTACAAGCCACCTGATAGACGGGTTCATACCCAACGCGGGTTAATAAAGCACAGATCGCCACACTCGACATATGACAGTTAGCACCAGAGGCATCCACTGCATTAATCCCGTCACAAACTTCTGAGAGCACCAGGGCGGCTCGGTAAACATCTTCCGGATCGGCACTATCCGGCGGATTGAGTTCAGAGGTCACTGCAAAACGGCCAGCATTCAAAACTCGCTCTAAGCGGCTGCACGGTTTCTCATTTTCAGGCTGCATGGTTCTCCTCTGATTTGTGATTTACGGGAATATCTTCTATATTCATCCAGCCCGAAGGCAAATCTACATCGATGCCATGGAAGAAATTGATCCAGGATGACGACCCTTTCAATTGATTGTTCATCGGAGGCTGGAGGGTAGCGAACTCATGTCCGTATTTGGGCATCTTTAGAGAACGCTCGTAAGCCACCGTCCACACGCAGGGCATCTCAGGTTTGACTTCACAGTTTCCATCCAGGCGGACACCCCCACAAGGTCCGTTCCGCAGATGTTTGGGGCAATTCATCGGGCAGGTCATCCCCGTGCTGTGCAAGACACATTGGCCGCACATCTTGCAATTAAAGACGGCCCGTTTGCCAGCCTTCTCAATGGAGGTGACGAACGGCTCGAGGCGACTCCCCGGTTTCAACCAGCGCTTAAAGGGACGCAGGCTAACTTCGGTGAGATCATAGACAAATTCTAAAAACTGGGGATACCTTTGCAACCACTGAAACATATCTTATCCTATACCAATAAAAGGGGATTGGACCACACAGGGTGGATTCCACGAAATTGAATTTTACCCTGGTTACCTTAGATCATACAATAGACTGAGGTAAGATAAAAAAACGCAGCAAGGATATTTTGTGATTACCTTGGACTATTTTCGAGCCCATCCGGGTTGCTGTTTGCAATTTGTAACAAGTTTATTATGGCACCAAAGTAGATGCGCCAAATTTTATTCCAGGTTGGGAAGGAAGGATTCGAACCTCCATTACCTGATTCAGAGTCAAGCGTCCTACCGATTAGACGACTTCCCATTTGGTTATTAAAATTCACTAAATTGTCAGGTTGGGAAGGGAGGAATTCGAACCTCCATTGTCTGATTCAAAGTCAGATGTCCTACCGATTAGACGACTTCCCATTAAAAATACTATTGGCTGTGTAATCCGCAGTCGAAATTTCAAAATGATGAAATTACCACTCCCGATTCACTGATGGTTGTAAGTCCGTAAATATCTCCATTTACTGGTTCTGCTGTTTAAAAATTCGTGTGTATCCTTTGCGATAATCCATTTCAGTTCCTTATTTTTTAGTTTGCCATTGTTATAATCAGTTATCCTGTGTTAACCTTCAAAACAGGAACCTTAAGCACTGTTATTAATTACGAAAGTTCTGGAGCTTTCTTCTCGATTTTTCTCACTCATAATGATGACAGCAAGGTTAAGCGGCTGACAAGTATCGGTTCTGCAGGTTGTTATTAGACGACTTCCTCGTGTTAATAAAAAAAACTGCGGGCTGTACAGCCCGCAGTTGAATAAATCAAGTTGATAAATCTACCGCACCTTCATCACTCCGAGAGCCGCATACGCGCAAAAAATGCCATTTGCTGGCTCCGCTGTCGTTGGGTGGTTCGAGAAAGTTCTAAGTGTTTCGAAATCATTTTGTAATCGCTCTCTATGGTGGGCAAGGTTACCATTGATGAACTGGCTTGTCAATATAAATTCGATCAATCCAATCCGAGATATAATGCTGACTTACCCTTGTTGAGGAGATTTGAATGTATAACGAAATCGCAGATATCTATTTGGAAATATTTCCCATAAATCAGGCTTTTCTAAGCTTTATCCTCAAATACCTGGGTAAACCTGGTTCTAAAGTTCTCGACCTTGGTTGTGGGCCAGGAGATTATGTTGATGCGCTATCTCGTTCTGGTTATCGCGTCACCGGGATCGATAATAGTTCTGTGATGATCACACAGGCCAAAGCTAACAAACAAGGTTCTTTTTACAATTATTCGTTCACTGAAATCGATCAGCTAGCGGGTGCCCAAAATGGGGAGTTTGACTGTGTTTATTGCATTGGAAACAGTCTTTCTTATCTTCAAAATGATGAGATGCGGCAATTTTTAGCGAACGTCAAAAGTTTGCTGAATACCGGCGGATTTTTTGTCTTGCAGGTTGTTAATTGGGATCGGCTATATTCGTTGGGAAAGTCGGATTTTCCGATAAATTCTATTTCTCGGGAGCGAACTTTCCACCGTAGATATGAGTGGATTAATCCCGCGAAAGTGATTTTCCATACTGAGATCCGTCAAGGTGGGGAAATTCTTAATTCTTGGGCAGCCCCTCTTTATCCGAAATATTTTGATGCTATAAAAACTGATCTTCAAACAATTGGAATAAAAATTATCAGCGTAAATGGTGATTACGGCAAATCACCATTTGACTCCGAATCCAGCCCAGCTACGATCTTGGTTGCACAAAAGACCTAAATATTTGCCTCTGTACTAAGAAGTGTTGGCATTTTAACTGATTTCTACGGAAATTTCCTTTGTAAGCAAATATGATTTCCTAGATGGAATTCTTTAATTGTCAGCACACCTAATCTCCGGTTGCTAGCTCTGTAGTGATTTCGGGCTGCTGTGCGCCCATAGGTGTGGTGGCCCGCCAGAAACCTATGAACATCAGCACGGCTCCAAACAACTCGCCGATATACAATGCCGCTGGAATCCCCATACGGCTGCCAGCCCCGCCGAAAGCTGGGGCCAGGGCGCCAACGGCGATCAGGATATTACCAATCGTACGATGAAGCAAGACTCTCTTGCGGTAAAAAATCCAGGCTGAATAAATTGCACCCCCTACAAGGGTCACTGTGCCATACAGGTTGAAGATGGGAGTCAAGCTGCGCACTGCTTCCGTGACAATGGCATGTCCGGAGAGTTCACTGCCGGTGTGAACGCTGGTGGTCAGCATAGCTGGATCTAGTTCAGCGGTGAAGACTCGTAAGGTTCCATAAAGGGAGCCCAGTGCCAGAATGAGCATCAACACGTTGGCAAACCTTCGGTTTGCCAACAGATAAACGGTTCCCTGTCCTAACCAGGCGGCTACCAGGATAGCACCGAACAGATACCACAAACGGTAAATCACAGCATTCCAGCCGAAGAAACCATAATACCATTCACAAAAGCCGCCGATTCCATAGAAGATCATGCCGATCCCCCATAAGAATAAGTGAGCTCCCTTTTTACGAGCTAAATACCGTTTGAAAACAAAAAAAGCGAATATAAAACTGATAAGAGATGATAGCAGTGGTAACCAGGTGTTTACGACGGTCATTTTTCTCTCCTAATAACATCAGAATTAGTAAATCAACCGAAATTTAATAGTCCAACGCCCACAAAGATTGTATAAAGCAGCATTACAATTACGATTAATACCAGCACTCCGATTACAAGGGGAACGAATTTCTCGTAAGCAGCTGGGTATTCTCTTTTTGATTCTGGGGCTTTTTCGGTCATTAATATTCCTTTGTAAATGGTTGAAGCTTAAATCTAAGTTTAATTCCCACTTCGCTGACGGCAAATATAGGTTTTGGTAGGTTTTTCTTAGATGTAGATGGGAGTATTGGTATCATGCGCATGCTTAACAGGCGTCGTCATTATGAGAATGCCAAAACTCATTCGGAATCTTTAGCAAAGTAACCAGATATGGTTATAATGAGAAGGTATATGTGAGGCCATATAAAAGCAACCATGTCCGATACCTCCACAGTTAATTCTCTCCCACCGCGCAGTGTCCATCCACTGTTGCTAAATTTATGCCAGCGCTTCTGGCCCCAGTTAAAATCCGCTTCCCAAGAGCGGCAAGTGATTGGTGTTGGCGAAGTTCTTTCAACCCTTTACGCGGCACCTTTTGCTATTGCAGGTGTCATTTGGCTTGTCTCGGCCACAGACTGGGTTTGGCTAAAAGAGAACATTATCATTTTTATTGTGTTTGGTGTGCTGGTATTCACCTTTAATCAGTTGCGGTTTTTTTTGATTGTAGAGCTTCGTGAGAATCGTTATGGTTCTGCTGATGGGGCATTGACCGGTATTCCGTTATGGTCGGGTGTATTGCTGTATGGGCCAACAATGTTCTGGCTCTCCGCACTTTGGATCGCTTTCCAGTTTGTGTCTGATTTTCAAACAAATCAGTCTTCAAGTGTGCGTTGGGGACAATTGCGTGGCACGATAATGAATATTGCCAGTGAAATTCTGGTACCCCTGACGGCTTTCCAATTCTATTTGCTGATTGACGGGCAGTTCCCTTTTGCTGAATTGTCACTTTCCACAATCTTTCCAGCATTATTGATGTTCGCGGGGTATTTCGTTTTATATGCGATCTTTTGGCTTCCCTACCTCGCGTACCACACCTGGGCACAGCAAGCACTGAGCCGCAGCCACGATATCCGCCCAATTCTCAGGTTTTTCTGGCTGGCCATTGGCCTACCGCAGTTGGCCAATCCTTTTGCCATTTTGGCCGCTGGAGTTTTTGCTCAAAATGGGATGGCGGTTTATTTGTTTTTAATGAGCGGTATGTTGATGGTAGCCTATCTCTCGCGCCGCATGAGTTGGACAACTGAACGCAGTCGGCAGTCATCTCGGTTGCTTGAAAAACTGGAAGAGTTGGGACGCGCCATCATAAATTCTCCTCCAAATTCGGAAAATATTCCTGAGCTCCTGCAAACCCATTTGATCAATATGTTTCCCGCGGGCAGATTGGTAGTTTGGATTTTCCCAGATGAAGTGCTCACCCAGCAGCCTTCGGAGTGGGACCCAGACCTGGATGAAATCTGGCCCTGGCTCTTGAAACGTTCCGAGGGGGATGTTTTCTTGGCTCGCGATATTTTGCCGTGGAAAGAAGCGCCCACAGACCATAATCCGGTGGTGATTGCCCCTATTCGGGATATGGATGAGGCCCAAACCTTTGGTGGCATCTATCTTGAGTTACATACTCTGGCCCAACCCTGGAATCGGCAAGCGCTAAGAAATTTGTGCCCTGCGATTCAGGCCCTTGCCGCTCAAATAGCTTCTGCCCTTAAGCAAGGGCAAGTGTATGAACAAACCATCGAATATCAGCGGGTCAGTGAAGAACTAAAATTAGCAGGCAGCATCCAGGCTAGTTTGATGCCCAATACTTTCCCCGATATGGATGGCTGGCAGTTTGCTGTCACCTTGGCTCCGGCAGGGGAAACCTCGGGTGATTTCTTTGATATTATCCCGCTATCTGATGGCAAGATTGGCTTTGTCATCGCCGATGTGCTTGATAAAGGGGTCGGCCCGGCTTTATACATGACTCTCAGCCGAACGCTAATCCGAACTTATGCTACTGAGTTTGACTTGCAGCCTGATCTGGTTTTCTTTGCAACGAATGAACGTATTCTCAAAGATACGCGCGCAAATTTGTTTGTAACTGCTTTCTTTGGGGTTTTAGATCCTGCTTCTGGAGTGCTGACCTACAGTAATGCTGGTCACAACCCTCCTTATTTCTTGGGCAGCCAAAATGGATGTGACCCTATCCCCCTCGAAAAAACGGGATTTCCCATTGGAATCGATGAAGACGCTACTTGGGAGCGATCCGAAATTGAGATGAATCTCGGTGATGTGCTAGTCTTATATACGGATGGAGTCCCAGATGCGCAAAATTCAGAGGGCGATTTTTTCAAACAGGAATCGCTAGTAGAAATTATTCAAGAACATCTGGGTGAGTTGGCTGAAACCTTGCAGAAGTCCATATTGGATGCGGTGTACGATTTTGTGGGAGACGCGCCGCCATTTGACGATATAACATTGATGATTTTGCAGCGAGATGTTGATGAAGAAACCCTTGGCTCATAGTGGTCCAGGGGTTTTGGATTATTTTCGTTTGATCATGACGAGCAAGTTGCCATCACCACTGTCGAAATCGAAATTGACTTCATCCATGAGATTTTTCATGAAATAAAGGCCTGCGCCGCGGGGTTTCAGTTCGTTTAAATCAACATCAAAATTTGGGTTTGGGATATCCTCTGGGTTAAAAGGGTCACCCCAATCCTGAATGGTGATTTCCAACCCATCTTTGAGTACTTTATAACCGCAGCATATTTTCCCGCCTTTATCCTCGCCATAACCGTGTTCGATGATGTTCGAGCAGGCTTCATCCACAGCTAGCTTTATGGCGTAAATGCCTTTACTGTCGAAACCTGCATCTTGGGCTGCCTGGGCAATAAAATCAGAGATAGCTTCAAGGCTAGTGTATTTCCCAGCGAATGTCTTTGATGGCATTATTCCAGGATATGGAGCTGATTAAAAGCTGCCAACAGCCTCGGTAGGATCATCATACATGTCGATGAAGTGTTTGATCCCCGCCAGATCCAGTGATTGCTGCATATTTTCGGAGACGTTCACAAGCACCAATTTGCCTTTGTTTTTCTTGCAAGCTTTCTGGGTTTCTAACAAGACCCATAAACCTCGGCTAGAGATAAAATCAACCTCAGCCATATCGAAGATGATGCCTGCTTTGCCATTTTCAATGATTTCGTTGAATGCTTTCTCCAGATCGGGTGCGGTGTTGCTATCTACACGACCGACAGCCTTAACCAAATCGCAGCGGTTATATTGAGTTGTACTAAGTTCCATTTGTTAACTCCTCATCTTAGTTTATATAGGCTGCTAAAAGTATATCATGGATAAGGTGGATGAACTGCTATAATCAAGGTGGACAACCGATGAACTAGCGGTCTGTACAGTGAAATCTGACAACTTGAAATTTGGCAGAAGAACCCTTATAAAGAAATAGCACCCAAGATCAAAAAATCATCATTATAGGGTCAGCACTGCTTTAGTTACTAGTTTTTTGTGGAATTGGTTCAAAAATCTGTAATTGAAACGCCAAGAAATATTAAATGAGGTAGTAGTGGAAATGATATATACACGTGAACAACTTGAAGCAATTGAAGATCAATCTCTGGCTCTTTATGGGGTCCGCAGCCAAAACTCAAAAGGTCGGGCTTATGAGGAAAGCGAGCCTGGTTATCGAACTGCTTTTCAGCGCGATCGAGATAGGATTCTACACACCACTGCTTTTCGTCGCCTGGAATACAAAACCCAAGTATTTATTAATTATGAAGGTGATTATTATCGCACCCGCCTGACGCACACACTGGAAGTGGCTCAAATTGGACGAACATTAGCCCGCGCTTTGGGTGCGAATGAAGATTTGATTGAAGCAATTTGTTTGGCCCACGATTTAGGCCATTCTCCTTTTGGGCATTCTGGCGAGGTAGCACTCAACCGTTTAATGAAGGATCACGGTGGATTTGATCACAATAAACAATCCTTACGCATTGTGACCATGCTAGAGCAGCGTTATCCAGATTTTCCGGGGCTTAACCTGACCTGGGAAGTTCGTGAGGGGATTGTCAAACACGAAACTGAATATGATGTTTCTGATTCGTCTGATTACGATCCGGAATTGCGAGGTCACCTGGAAGCCCAGATTGCCAACGCGGCAGACGAGATCGCCTACACAGCGCATGATTTGGATGATGGCCTCCGCTCAGGAATGATTACCCCAGCAATGTTAGATGGCATTTCTCTCTGGGAGATTCTTGCTGAAAGTGTCGGGTGGCAGGGCAATTTAGATGATCTCAGCCGCCATCAATTGATTCGCCGGTTAATTGGGATTTTGGTTACCGACATGGTTGAATCGACATCAGACCGTTTGCGGGATAGTACGGTTAATTCCGTGGCTGAACTGCAGCGTTTAGATTACAACGTGATTGGGTTCAGTGAAGAACTCCATCGCCGAAATCGTCAACTCAAAGATTTTCTGTATCGCAACTTATATCGCCATTATCGCGTGGTTCGTATGCAAGTCAAAGCAGAGCGCATTATTGGTGCGCTGTTTAATGCTTTTTGTGATGAGCCGGCAACCTTACCTAAACATGTACAAGCCCGGGTTGAAGAACGTGGTTTAGAGAGAACCATTTGCGACCATATTGCTGGAATGACAGATCGTTTCGCGGTTGAAGAGCATAGAAAATTATTTGATCCTGCAATAAAGCCTTAACCAACGTTATTTCTCAATACCTATTGAATAGTTTGTGTTTTGTGCAAAAATGGGTATAATAATATTTATTAGGACTGGCATATATATTGCACTGATATAAAGAAATAAGCAAATGTGTTGTAGTTAAAAATGGAGAGGTGATCATGAAGAAGCTAACTTTTAATTCGGTTGTCGGTTTTCTTAGCTGTGCTGACAGTCTTGGTGCTGGTTATGGCTATGCCGGGTAACAATGCTTTGGCTGGTGAAAGTAAACCCCCCAATGTAAGGTTTACCGTCATCAATTATAGTCAGCATCCCTTTAGTATGAATGCCTATGGGACTGACCAATTTTCTATTGATGTTGCCCCTTATTCTAAAGCAGCTGTGATCGTGCCACGGGGTACTTATTCCTATGTTATGGAAACCTGTAATCATACCGCATCTGGTAAGTTGGATCTGAATATTTACCAGACTTTCCATGTTCCTGTTTGTGGCGGTAATGCTGGTTCAGTTGGTCAGAAACATCACAATGTTGATGCAGCGGACACCATCAAGATGGTTCGAATCAAAATTCGCAACCAAACATGGGAACCCATTCGCTTATATTTACGAACACTTGATAATCACTATTATCTAAATCTGGACCCCAAAGAGATTACAACCTTAGTGGTGCCGCGTGATCGCTATGTATATAGCTATGTTGCTTGTGGCGAATTGGAAGCAGGGTATTTCCAATCTGTAATCAAACCCCCGCTTGATTTGAAGTGTTCAGACAAATAACTCAAGCTTATTAAAAATAAAGCAGCCCAAAACTTGGGCTGCTTTATTTTTAACGGATCAACTTGTAAATTGTCCAGATTTTACGTAAAAGATTTATTCCAGCCTCTTTCTGTGCGCTCAGAGGCTATTTTTTTGCAGGATATGGGTTAGGATGGTCGCACCGCTGCCCCCAATATTTTGCGCCATGCCTGTGATTGCGCCTTCAACCTGTGTAACTCCGCACTGGCCTCGAAGTTGCTCGACCACCTCGATGATTTGATACATCCCAGTAGCTCCTACCGGATGCCCGCGCGCTTTCAATCCACCGCGAGTTGTGATGGGGATGCGGCCTCCAATTTTAATCTCACCATCGAGAGCCAATTGAGGGCCCTGTCCGCGTTGTGCAAATCCACTGGCTTCTAGGGATAGAGCTGCCATAATCGAAAAGGCATCGTGCAGCTCAAAGAAACCGATTTCCTCAGGCCCTAACCCGGCTTGTTGGTAGGCTTTTTGGGATGAAATTTCCGCGGCACGCAGCCAGAGTGGATCTCGCCGGTCGTGTACGGCAATCGAGGAGGTTGCGGCCCCCGATCCAACCACAGTGATACGGGGGATGCTGGCGGTGACGGGAACTTTGTCAGCGGGCACAAGTAATACTGCGGCAGCACCATCCCCAATGGGTGAGGCATCCAACAAATTAATGGGGTCAGAAATCATCTGGGCTTTTTGATAAGCCTCGAGTGAGATGGGAAATTGCAGACGAGCATTAGGATTGTGAACGGCATTGGCATGTGCGTTGATGGAAAAGTGTGCAAAATCATCAGCCTTCCAGCCATATTCGTGCATATAGCGCTGCATGACCAGCGCATTGATGGCCACGAAAGACAGCCCATGGATTACTTCCCAATCGGCATCAGCCGCGGTTGCCAAAGCAGATGTCGTTGCTTTGGGGAGCGAGTCGGTCATTTTTTCAACGCCCACTACCAGGGCCAAGTCCAATTCTCCGGATGCAATCGCTATCAATCCCATCCGAAAAGCTGCTGCGCCTGATCCGCAAGCTGCCTCAATCTTGAAAGCCTTCTATCCCTCGGGTGGTCCCCACCCAATCGGTGATCATGGCACCCAATTGCTCTTGTTTATCGAGCAGCCCTGATAGCATATTCCCTACATAAATGGCCTCAGCAGAATCGCGGCCAGCATCTTCTAGCGCTGCGAAAACAGCTTCTCCTGCTAAAACAAGCAAAGATTTTTCCCAATGTTCTGAGACAGGTGTTTGTCCGATACCTAAAATTGCAACTTCTCGCATAGTGTTTTGATGGTTGTACTTGTAAATTGAAGGTTGGGTAAGCAAGAACCATTATCGCTCTTTGCCCTGTCAGAAACTATCAGTCTTCCTGATCTGTTAAATTGAGAACCATCCGAGTAGCCTCTTCGGCATAATTCAGACATTGCTCGAAACGGTTTTTCTCTCGAAATTCAATTTGACCTTCCGGTGTTCCCAAATCAACACCGGTAAGTTCTTTGCAGTTGGTTGAACCAAACTTTTCTTCAAATTGATCGATCAATTTGTTTACGAGGGCGTAATTCTCATCGACCGGCGCGCCGGGTTCACTTCTGCCTGTCATTAAATTCAATCCCATGATCGCGCCACTCAGCGCACCACAAATTCCGCCGGTTCGTGCAAGTCCGCTGCAAAAACCAGTGGCAATTTTGGGGAGTATGTCAAATTCTATACTTTGAGATTTGGCAACTGCCAAAAGGACGGACTCAGCTCAATAATATCCGTTTGAAAAATATTCTCTTGCCTGTTGAGGGGCCTGTTTTTTCGTCTGAGCGCTCATTTTATGAACACCGCCAAAATATTCGCCGCAGCAAAAATCGCAACCATTAGCCAGGTGGCGTTGGTGCTATTTTGTTGCAGCGAAAAAATCATCCCCACAGAGGCGAGCACCATCAGCAGAAAAGCGGCCAGGTGTGCCTGAAATTTATTTTTGCGAAGCCAATCGAGCATAATTACCTCGTAAGTATCTATCCAGAGTTTAGTTCGAGGGAGTTGCTGGGTGGTGTCACCATCCCAGCAACTCCCTCGATGCTCATATTTTTGACAGGTTCTACCTTCGTTTTTGGATATCTGAATAGTAAAATGCGCCGGGGAAATCATCCTGAACTTTTCTTTCTTTGCCGCTCCAACTTTCAATGTCGATGCGATAGATTGCGGTGACCTTCAGCGCAAATTCACTCACTGGTTCGTAGTCTGTGCCCAATTCAAGGTGCGGAAAGTATTTGTCCATCAGCAATTGTAGGCCGTGGGTTGCTTCATCGTCGTTATCGACAATAGATGTGGTACCAAAAACGATTATGCCAGAATACTCAACGCCAAACTCTTGCGCTTTTTTATCAGGCACCAGCCTGCCCATTTTGCTGACTGAAAAACACACTTTTGGATTGACCTGCACATTCTCGATGGTGCGCCCCTTGAACGCCCCGTGCAAGTAAATGGCATGGCGCTCTGCATCGTAAGCGTAATTGCGAGTCACTAAAAAGGGTTGGTTATCTATGGAGGTTGCCATGGTGCCCACTTCACCCTGTGTCAAAAAAGACCGAATCCAGGCATCATCTTTACCGCGGTCGCTGCGCCGAATTTTGTTTAAAGGTTGTTTCATACCATCTTCTTCCATTCGATACTCCACGTTCGTAAATCGTTAACCGCTTACGATGACACCAATCACGGCCAAGACACTCATCATTGCCACTAATATGCCAGTATAGACCAGCAACTTACGCATGATCTCACCTTCGCGCCCCGCCATGCCGCCGGTCGATGCGCCTACGACAACTTTTGTGGGTGCGATCACAGATCCCAGCGCGCCGCCGGATGTCTGCGCCGCTAAAATGATGGCTACACTGTACCCCAGCAGCTCCGCGGTGCGCATTTGAAGTGAGGCAAAAACAACATTTGAGTTTGTGTTGCTGCCAGTCATAAAGGCGCCCAACGCCCCAATCCACGGCGACACCGCTGGAAACAACTTCCCAGTACCTTCGGCCAATCCTTGCGCCAGTGTCTCAGTCATCCCTGCATGCTGCATCACAGTTGCCATTGCCACCATCGAAGCAATTCCAACGCTGGAAGACATCATCTTTTTGAAGGTGCCAGCCAAAATTCGGGCTGGTGCGCCGGCTTTGTACCATCCTGCAGCTCGATAAATGAAAAAAGCGATCACAGATGAATACAATAGGATCGCTCCTGCGTGCCGAAGGATGGGGATTTTACGACCGGCCTCTGCAGGGATGATATAACCAGCTGATGTGCTGACCTCCGGGAAATCTAGGGAGAACACAACTTGCCCGAGAGTGCCTCTCACCCCAGGGATGAATTGGATCCCCAATGTGATCGCGATTAATACCGCGTACCCTGAGATGGCAATCGCCAATTTTCGAGTGTCTAGTTTCCCGTTATCGCTAATTTCCCCGCGGAAGCGACGGGCCAGCGGGAATCCTACGATCAATCCAACAATGGCCCCGATGAAAGCGCCGATATTCCATAAGCCTGCGCCCACGGCGAAAAACTGGCCCACAGCCATCGCGGCACCGATTACCAGCGCGGGAACCAGTAAACGGCGCACAGCTTTCCAGCCTCCCGCAGCATGTACGACCATTAGGCCGACGCCCAAACAGGCAACCCCCAAGAAGAAAGCAGCTGGCGGTCCAAGAATATCTTCTGGTAAACCAGTAGCAGCCATCAAGGCGTTGAAGGAGGATCCCAACGAACCGAACGTCACTGCCCACGAGTGTCCTACGGAAGGAATTACGACCGCGGCTAAGGGGGCAAATCCCAGCCCAACCATCAACGGAGCGACCACCGCAACTGGAACGCCAAAACCGCCGACGCCTTGCAGAAACGAAGCAAATACCCAACCGATGATAATGGCCTGCATCCCTTTGTCGGCGGTCAGGTGGGGTAGCGCCTGTCCGATGGCTTTGATGGCCCCGGCTTCGTCCGCGACGCGAAAGAGCAGAAAGGCCATCCAAATGATGAAGAGCACATCGATGGTCAGCAGCAGGGCTTTCCCATGAGCGACGGCGAGCAATTGCGGACCCGCGCCAAAGGCAGCAACCGCAATGATCAGTGCAGTCAGATAGCCGCCTGCGCCCACGCGAAGCACCCCAGCGGAGACCGACCATTAAGACGAGAATGATAACGATTGGGAGAAGAGCGAGGATGAAGTTCATTTTTTCTACCACTAAATTCCCAAAGGATAAAAAGACGATCCAAAAGGAATTTTTAGGGTTACTTTGTGTCCTTTGTGGTTTGAATTTGATTAGATGATGGCGGTGTGATCCACTTCAAATTTCGGGAACGTGTTTCAGTTTTCATGAAGGCATTATCACTCTGGGAGCAGAGAATCGTCAGGGATATCTGTCCCTTCTTGGGTGTTATCTTCATCCCCCAAACGGCCTTTGGTGTAAATATAAATCAGAGCTGTGCCTAAGAGCAAACCCGGAATCAGCACTAATCCTGCTTCGGGGCCAAAAGAACCACCGGTCCAAAGTTCAGGTCCACTGACAGTAATGCGGGTGAGCTGGTAGATATCTAAACCGCTGACAGGGAAACCAAAAACTGCACCTTCGAAGAAGTTCCAGCCGATATGTAATCCTATAGGCAGCCAAAGCTGGCGGGTGCGCAAATAGCCGTAAGCCAGAAAAACTCCGGCCAGCAAAATACCTAACGCGCTGACCCAGGTGGCATTGGGGTTGCCTAAGTGTAGGGCCCCGAAAACGGCGGAAGAAAGCAGTACAGCCCAAAAGGTGTTTAGGCCACTTTCCAGGGTTTGCAAATGGTAGCCGCGACTGAGCAGTTCTTCACTCCAACCCACCATGACAAAAATAAAGAAGATCACCAGAATTTCTTCGATGACAACACTAAGTGGGTCGAACTGCCAGGCGAAACCTTCGAAAGTCAGCCAGCCAGTAGCCCACTCGACCGCGAAAATAAAACCCATCATAGGGAGGGTGATCAGAATGCCGATCAAAACATCCGAGAGGGCACGTCGATCAGGTTTAACCCCAGGCTGACAAAGCTGCGCCGATCCAACCAACGCCGGGCAATGTATATGGATCCCGTCATGATGAATACATTGAGGATTTGTTGGGCAAGTAGATTATTGGTAATTCCAGGAATGATAAATTCCAGCAGTCCCAATGGTAGGCCAAAGATGATGCTGAGGATGAAAATGAGCAGGGTTTGCAGCAGTAGCCGCCAGCCGGCACGCAAGCGAGGCTCGTCATTGATGAAAATTCTTTTGATCATCACGGTGCTCCTTTATCGATTATTCATTTCTCTGGATGATTTCATATAACTCGTAAGCTCCATCTTCTGTGGTACTAACCAAATCGAGATGGTTTTGGATGAGATATTCTAAGGCAGCCTGGTGTTCGGATGTGAAAATTTCCATATTATTTTCTATTAGAAAATCGACACCCCTACGATAAATTAGAATATGTGAAAATCCATTGGAGCGCCATGTTTGGAGCACCTCATCTGGGCCGCTGTATAAAAATAGGTTATGGGCAAAACTATCTAAGATTGGGTCTGGCTGCACATTACGTGACAGGTAATAACTGCGGGGTTCAAACAAAAAATATATTTTCGCATCTTTGGGTGTTTGTTCTAGCAATCGTATCGCTTGGGCATAAGCTGGCTGGACTTTTTCCAGGTAAGCTTCTTGTGTTTCTTGCCCTGCAGCATAAGCGATAGGATTTCTGATAATTACGAACAGTCCAGCATTAATAATATTTATGCAAATTACGGCAATGACAATAAATTTGAAAATAAAGCTGATCCGCAAATGGGAGATATCTAACTTATGGATGGCTTGTAATCCGAGCGCGGTTGGCAAAGCAAAAGGAATGAGCGCTGGAAATAAAAGGCGTGTTTGCCACAGCGCGGCAGAGTTGACAACACCAAAAATCCAGGCTGCTATAGTAAGCAGAAAAAATAACGAAACTGCAAAGAGCGTATTCTTTTGTTGTTTTGAATATTTCTTGCTAACCAACAACGCGTAAATGGTCGGGGGGGCTAATACAAGATACAAAGGCCCAATGCGACCGTCATAGAAATTAGCATCGCGGTGTCCCAAGGTAGCATTGATTGGCAGTAAGAACAACTCTTTGAGATTCAAGCCGATACCAGTTCCCGATGCAGAATACCAATCGGCTCGAAATGCATCCCAGTAAAGACCACCAAAAACGAATGGGTAAAAGGGATTACCCATTACAATCCAACTGCGAATATACCAGGGTGCGGCAATGAACAAAGCCATGAGGCTGAATATAAGACTGGCTTTAACTGCCGCCCCCAAATTTTTCCGCTGCCACCAAACAATTAATAAAACCCCGCTTACCGGCACGAGAAAGCTGGTGTATTTAACCCCCATGGACATACTTGCTGCAACTCCGGCAATAATAATCCAACCTGTTTGGTGATCAGACTCACCGCTTTCGAAAGCTTTGTATACGCCAAATAGTACTACCAATCCGTAAAACGTTAATGCAAAGTCGGTATAGGCCCAGGACGCCAGCAGATACAGCGAGGGCATACTGATCAAAATGACCAGGGTACTCTGTGCTATTTTTTCGTCCCAAATATCCGTAACCCAGTTCCACAATAATAAGATTCCCAAGACAGCCCAGGTCAGATGAAGCAATTGAGTCGTACGTACGCTGCCCATGCCTTGAGCCCATAAGAAGACCCCTTCAGGTAAAGCGGGAAACCAGAAGTGGGGGACGCTCGAAGGCTGCATCCCTTCTCCACTCAAGAATCGTTCGGGTCCAACCAGGTGATAAAACAATGCATCGAAAGCTTCCCCCGGAGGCGCAAGAGCGAGTATAAATGCAAATAATAAAGTAGCAAAAAGAGCAACTTTGATCCAAGCTGGCGTGACCGCCATTCCAGCGCGCCATTTCTTCGCGAAGGATTGTAAATCGCTCTTAACGGCGTGGAAGCCTTTCCGCCCCCAGAACAGCAAGAACATACTCACCTGGATGCCAATGAGAACTGCTGGATGGGTCCATCCTAAAACACCTAAAATGAAACCCGCAAGCCCCAAAAGGCCTAGACCAAGCCCGGCACTTAACAGGATGCGCTCAACTGGTCGAATATTTATTTTGGGTAAACGGTGGAGCAAAAAATTTCCAATTACTGCTCCGTTGATAGTCAGCAATACCCAGACCGCCAATACCCAAAATGTATTTGCAATTCCATCAATAACAGTAAAAAAATCAGGTTTTTGGGTAACATAAAATGCCGCGATTATGAAAGCCGTCCAGATAAAGAAAACCAATGCTCCAATGAGGCGTTTGTTAGGGGATGACATGCAGCTTATTAATTCAAGTAGACCCGATCGGGATCTAGCTCATCCCGCAGGATGCGCAGCTCCTCCTTTGTGGGTGGCTGCGTTTCATCGAGTTTGGCTGCCACTTTCAAATCCCAGCCGGTATTTTCTTTGACCTGTTCAACGGTCTTTTCAGGATGCAGAGCGGTGAGTACCAACTCCCCATTTTCATCGGGTTCCATAATCCCCAAATCGGTGACCACGCCCTGCGGGCCGCCGCCGCGTAAATTTGCTGCTTCACGCTCAACCCGCCCGCCCAGAAATCCTGCTGAGGTGCGAAAGTGTACCTTTTCAGGGAAACGCCGTTTTTGATGTGGTGTGATGATATAGCACCGATTAGCCCAGGCCGCGATTTCCATCGAGCCGCCCGAACCGGGCAGACGCACCTTGGGGTTGGCATAATCACCGATCACTGTGGCATTGATATTACAGTAACGGTCGATCTGTGCGCCGCCCAAAAAGCCGACATCCACATGGCCGCGCTGCAAATAGAAGGCAAAAATATCGTACATGCTGCACACGGATATCGCGCCGCTAACCAGAGTAGGATCACCAATGGAGAGCGGCAACCGCGCGGGTTGTGCGCCGATCACTCCGGCTTCGTAGATCATCACCAGGTTTGGGGCGTGGGTGTGGCGGGCTAGATTGCAGGCTAAATTGGGAAGGCCAACCCCAACGAAAACAACATCGTCATCCCGCAGCAAACGGGCGGCGTTGATCGTAAGTAGTTCGGAAGAAGTGTATGTGCTCATGCGTAATTCCTTTTCAATGCAAAGATGCAAGGAGACAAAGGAAAAATCTTTGCGTCTCTGCCCCTCAGCGACTTTGCGTTAATATTCTCCATATTCAACAGGTTTGCTAAGCTTGCTCCCGACCTTTAAACGCTCATGGACTTCAGGGCCAAGTTTTTCCCAATATTCAGTGCGGTCTTTGACGGCGTAAACCCATTCATCCAGCCAAGAATTTAGGGTTTCTGGGTCTGCTGAAATTTTATCCCAGGCCAGATAAAAACTATTATCACGATCATAATATCCTTGAGTATATGATGGGTGTGCACAGTAGGGCACATGGCAAACAGCATCGACGATGAACCCAGGAATTAAGGTGCGGTTGGGATCAGAGCGAATCTCATCTTCGCTGACGATTTCTTCAGCGGTGAGGATGACGCGGTCGGCTGCAAAAGCGGCTTCTTTTTGTTCGCCGATAATGCCCCAAATATGCGCGTTGCCGTTCGCATCGGCCCGCTGTACATGCACAATCGCGACATTGGGATTGAGTGCCGGAACCACAACTACCTCGTTTCCGGAATAAGGATCGGTAACTTTGCGGTATAGAGGGTTGGAACGTTCCAAATCTCCGGCCGCGGTGGGGTTCATGGGGATGAAGGGAAGACCAGTTGCCCCAGCTTGTAGGCGAGAGATCATCCCAAAGTGAGAGTATTCTTCCCATTCCAGGGTACCCTGTTCCAGAGCTGCGCGGGCTGCGCGTAAAGATCCCACGCCAGGATTCCCCATATAAGAAAAAATCACTTTTCGGGCACATCCTGCAGCCACCATTTGGTCGTAGATTAAATCTGGGGTCGCGCGTGCCAACACGAGGTCGCGGCGTCCCTGTCGGATTATCTCATGGCCGGCGGCAAAAGGAATCATATGCGTAAACCCGGCTGCGTAGACGGAATCTCCGTCTTGCACAAATTTAGATATTGCTTCGGATAGAGGGATTAATTTGTTCATAGACCTTTCTCAAAGTTGGTTGATAAAAAGAGACAGCCACCTTAATGAACACTCTAAAAGAGGTTAAGTGACTGTCGTTAATTTTAATCGTCTTTTTTCTTTCTGTTTCGCATCTTGCCGATCGTCCGAAAACGATCAGTCTCGGTTGCCCGGCGTCGATATTTATAAATCAGGAATGCCCCCAGCAGAAGAAATGCCAAACCTACCAGGCATGAGACATAGTTCGGATTTCCAACCTGGGTAGATGCGGCAAATATAAAAATTGCAAGCAGGCCGACAAAGAAAAAGAACGATCCAATATGTCTGCCCATGAAAAAATCCTTAGTTTATGTTCAGATTGTCACCAGTGATGTTCGCAGCTAAAACACTGGTGTCTGAAACGAACACATCCGCTTAATCGACATAGGTTTGGATTTGCTCGTGCATATAGAGTTGCAGGTAGTAGTGGCCACCAGCGTTCTTCCCGCTGGAACCGGATCCCTTCCAGCCGCCAAAGGGTTGGAAGCCAGGCCAGGCGCCTGTAGTTGCGCCTTGAGGGCGGTTAGCATAATTTACTCCGGCCTCGATATTCTCAAAGAACCATTTGGTTTCTTCTTTGCTGCCGTAGAATCCAGATGTTAGTCCATAAGCCACATTGTTGGCTTCTCGCATCGCATCTTCGAGATTTCTCACTTTGGTGACTAAGGTGATCGGCAAGAACATTTCTTGCTTCCAGAGTTTGTGATCCAAGGGTACATCTGCAACGATTGTCGGTTGGCAGAAAAAACCATCGCCATATTCGCCTTCTGTGAGAATATCTCCACCGGCGAGGATGGTCCCAGATGCTTTTAGATCGGCTGTGAATGTCTGGAAATCGTTGTAGGCCCAACTATTGGCTACTGGTCCCAAGTAATTATCTCGATTTGTAGGGTCACCGATGGAAAGTTTCTCGGTTAATTCTACGATACGGGAGACTACATCATCGTAGAGTGCCTCTTCAATATAAACGCGCGAGCAGGCAGAGCATTTTTGACCTTGCAAACCAAAAGCTGAACGCACAATCCCAATCGCAGCGCGCTCGACATCAGCGTTACGAGAAACGATTGCGGGGTTCTTGCCTCCTAATTCCAAAATGGTGGGACGTACAAACTGGCCTTCTGCAAAGTTTCTAAAGATGCCCATGCCAACATCGTATGAACCAGTAAATGTTAACCCGGCCACATCTGGATTATCAATGAGTGCCTGTCCAAGTGTGCGCCCCGGACCCGTGACAAAATTGAACACACCATCGGGCAACCCAGCATCGCGAAAACATTCCGAGAGCAAGCGCACTGTCCATGGAGTATCGGTTGCAGGTTTGAGCACTACAGTATTTCCAGTTACCAAAGCAGCACCGGTTGGGCCGCCGCTTAGGGCACCCGGGAAATTGAAAGGGCTGATTACCAACCAAACCCCGTACGGGCGCAAAACCGAAATGTTCGTCGCGGTGTAACCCACGAGAGGGTCTTTGCCCATCTCGATTACAAAACCGTCATTTTTCTCCATTTGGTAGCAGGCGTAACGGATTAAATCCGCAGTTTCGGCAATATCGCCCAAGGCTTCCAAACGATTCTTGCCAACTTCGAGTGAAATAGCTGCCCCGATTTCAAAAATCCGTTCGTCGATCAAAGCCGCAGCCTTGCGTAACAATTCAACGCGCTCTGTATATGGCGTTTGGCTCCAGGCCGGAAAGGCTGCTTTCGCTGCGGCGATGGCTGCGTTGGCATCGGCTGAAGTTCCTGTTTGGAAGACACCCAATATCTCATCTTTTTTGGCGGGATTTTTACTTTTAAATTTGTTCTTGGCGAAGCTTTCTTCACCGTTGATCAACATGCCATATTCTTGCCCAAGGCTACTTTGTGCCTTGGCGAGTGCCTCATCAAAGCGCGTGTGTAACTCTTCAGGTGGGTTGAACATTGTGGCATAAGTTAGTTTGAAATTTGTCATGTGGTATACCTCTGAGATGAAAAATTTGGCCGGCTTTTACTACCCATAAATATTGTGTTTTGACCTGCACCGGACATTGCTATTGTAGTCGATGGGGGGGTATGCGTCAAAAGGTGCAAAATCAGGGATGTGCTATCTCTAACTATTTCTGTGATCCTAATTGCTTGCTAGGGCAATCGCATGTTCATGCGTTTCTCCCACCCGAGGAGTAAAAATGGGGTGTGTTTGTGACGCTATGCGCCACAAAAGATGTGTTATATGCGATTGCCTTAAATTGCTTGCTCTTTCAGTGCAAACAGGTACAATTATCTACATGAATGAACAACCCAATAAACATCGGGCATCCTGGCGGATCTCGTGGCGTCATTGGTGGCGGCGGATTATTCCCCCTATCAGCGAAACCCGCCGCGAAGAAGTCCAATCTCAATTAAGGGATTCTTCGCACCCTGATTTTGATTTTTTCTTATTGGTGTTGCTTTCCAGCGTGATTGCTACCTTGGGGTTGCTGGTTGATTCTCCGGCAGTGATTATTGGGGCCATGTTGGTAGCCCCTTTGATGTCTCCTATCATTGGTTTGGGACTCGCCTCAATCCGTGGTGATGATCGCCTGGCGCGCGATGCGCTTTCTGCCCTTTTACGGGGGGCCTTACTTTCAATCCTGATTTCTTTTTTGCTGACCTGGGCAAACACCTTTATGCCCTTCCTCGATCTGCAAGCCTCCGATTTGCCGAAAGCGATTTTGTCGCGCACCCAACCCAGTCCAATTGATTTATTGATTGCTTTAGCGGGAGGATTAGCAGCTGCTTTTGCATTAGCGATGCCCAATATTTCTGCTGCGCTCCCTGGTGTGGCAATTGCGACTGCCTTAATGCCGCCGCTCAGCACAGTTGGTATTGGTTTGGCATTCCAGCGTTGGGATGTAGCTGCGGGTGCACTTTTGCTCTTCAGCACAAATGCAGTGACGATTGCTTTTGCCGCCATGCTGGTGTTCTTTATTTTAGGTTTTACTCGAAGGGATGTGCAAAAAACTGGCACCCTGTTCCGTTTGCCGCGTAGTCTGGTGGTTTCTGCATTGGTTACGGCTCTAATGCTGGCACCATTGACCTATTTGAGCGTGCAATTTGTGCAAGAGGCTGTGGATACACGTGAAGAGCAAGAGAAGCTGGAGCTGGTTGATCAAATCATCAGGGAGGAAGTTGAGCGAGTCGCACAAAGTGAATTGGTGGAATGGACTCAATCAACCGAAGATGAAATTTTAAAACTGGAATTGATTATTCGCACCACCCATGCGCTAATCCATCGAGAGGCTATAGAACTGCGCGATTCTATCAGTGCGCGGCTTTCAGATGAAGGATTGATTTCTGAAGATCAAATTGTACAATTGATTATTAATCAGATTTTTGCTCAAAAGCTTGACCCTGAGGTGCCGCCCACCCCTACTTCAACGCCTACGCTTACCAGTACACCTACCCTCGGGCCAAGTCCGACGAGTACGGCCACCTTTACGCCACGGCCCACGATTACATCCACCCCCACAGAGACTCACACACCCACTGCGACGCCCACTGCGACGCCAACCGCCACGCCTACCAGTACGCCTTTCTCTGGTATTATTACGCGGGTTGAATTCCCAGGGATGCAGCTCCGGCAATGGGCCAACGGCCCCGTGATCGCCACGCTTCGCCAGGGCGATCAATTACTTGTGCTTTACGGAGTAGAAATCGCCAATGGTTTAGTCTGGATTGAAGTACAGGATGAAGATGGTCGTGTAGGATGGATCCCACAGATCTACGTACTAACTTTGACGCCAACTGCAACAGTGACTGTGCTTCCGAAAACACCGACACCTGATGATTTTACCCTGACCTCAATACCATGAGAGCCTTTACGATTAACGCAAAAGCACCCTTCAACAAGTTCAGGGTGCTTTTTTGATCTTTGCTAAAAAATCAGGCAACGCTCAAACAACGCAGCAATACCCAACGTTTGTGGCCGCGGGTGCGATGTTCAAAAAGGTAAACTCCCTGCCAGGTGCCCAGGCTGAGATTGCCGTTGTCGACAGGGATCGCTAGATCTGTATCTGTCAGCATGGCACGCATATGCGAGGGAGAATCATCATCGCCTTCCAGCGTGTGACGGTACCAGGCTTGACGCTCCGGGGCTAAGTGGTCCATGAAGGCTTCCAGATCAATGCGGGCCGAGGGATCGTAACTCTCGCTGATTACCAGCGATGCACTGGTATGCTGTATAAACAAAAAACACATTCCCTCGCGAACCCCCCAATTTTTAACGCGCTGATTGATCTTCTCGGAAAAGGGATAAAGTCCTTTTCCGTGCGTACTAATTTCAATCGTGTCTTTTAACCAGTCCACGTTGGGGTAGCCGCCAATTTACCAGATTTCCTAATAGATATAATTTAATGGGTTGACTTTCGCACCGTTGATACTTAATTCAAAGTGCAGGTGTGGGCCGGTAGAGTTGCCTGTGCTGCCCATTGGTCCAATGGTAGCGCCTTGGAAAACGCTTTGCCCACAGTAGACGTAAACATCATTGAGGTGGGCATAGGCCGACACCCAGCCATTTCCGTGGTCGATGACAATCAGGTTGCCGTAACCATAGTCACTCCAGCCAGAGTAAACTACCACACCACTATCAACCGCAATTATAGAATCACCAGCTGAACCAGAGTAATCTAAACCGTTGTGCACAGGTGGGTTGAAAGTATAGCCGCCGGCTCCCACATAACCAGTGCTTGTGGGTTTGACGAAGGCACCCGTTCCTACTGCACCAGTGTATACAGTGCCACAGTGCCCCGCTCCGTAATAACGTGCGGAGGCGGGGTTGTCCCGGCTGATGGCTGGCGGACCCCAGTCTTGAGTCTCACGCTGGCCACCCGGAACGATCAGCCAGGATCCTGGTTGGATATCGAGGTTTCCTGTGCTGGCTAGAGCCAGATCAAAACGGTTGCCGGGGTATTCTACGATGGCATCAGATTGAACCCCAAAGAAATCGGCCACTGAGTTTAAGTTATCACTCTCGTCCCACTGATAGTAGGTGCCGTCGGTAGGCAAAACGTAGAGGGTTTGACCGGGCCTTAGAACGTGGGGATCGTCTTTGAGGATAGCGTAATTTCCCCACAGCAGAGTTTCTGGTTTTAAGTTAAAGGCATCCGCAATACTGAAAAGACTATCGCCTGTTTCTACTGTGTAGGTTATCACATCGACTCGCGGTCGAGTGGGAATATCGGTTGATAGGTTGGCTGTCCGATAGATGGCAGAAACTTTCAGGGTTGCATCTATATCGTAGACAGGCAGATCAACCTGAATTTCGGGTTGAATCTCATCTTTGGGAGAGGCAGCCATCTCTTCAGTGGGCGTTTCACTCACTATATTTTCGTTGGTTCCGTTATTGATAATACGATCCCAGGCCAAAAATGCCGCAATCCCTACAATGATCACAACCAAAATATTAACGGTGAAGCGGATCACACGTTGACTGGTTAGTTCATTTTTTTGTGAAGTCATACAAAAATACCTTATTCGTAACTGCTCAGCCTGTAGGTTGTGGGGGTGTTCAAAAATATGGTTCACCATATTTTTGAACACCCCGCTCTAAGGTAGCTGAGTAGTTAACCTTACTCTTTTAAATCTTTCGGCAGATCAACCAAAATTTCTTCAGGAACATAGGCTTGACGCAATTGAATTGGTTGGCGTTCCTTCGAGCGCAGACGTAGGTTGAGCATCTCTACGAAAACTGAGAAGAACATTGCGAAATAAGTATAGCCTTTAGGAATATGGAAATGCAGCCCTTCGGCGATCAGATTAACACCAATCAGCAGCAAAAAGCTGAGAGCCAATATCTTGAGCGTGGGGCGGTCTTCAATATAGCGGCTGATGGGTCCGGAAGCAAACATCATAACTACCACAGCAATTATGACAGCAGTGATCATAACACCAATATTGTTGGCCATCCCGACCGCGGTTATGACTGAATCTAAGGAGAAAACAATATCCAAAAGCATGATTTGGATTAAAACTCCGGCGAAAGATGGTTTTACTTTAGCTGAACCGTGACCTTCCTTACCTTCCAGTTTGTCGTGAATTTCAAGGGTAGCTTTGCCCAACAGGAAAAGTCCGCCGATCAATAAGATCAAATCGCGCCCCGATACGGGGTGATCAAAAACGTGAAAGAGCGGGTAAGTGAGCTGCGAAATCCAATTGAGCGAGAGTAGTAATAAAACGCGAGTGCCCATGGCCAACAATAAGCCGATAGTACGGGCGCGCCCGCTCTGGTTTTTGGGGAGCTTACCAGCCAGGATGGAGATGAAGATGATATTGTCGATGCCCAAAACAATTTCAAGGGCTGTCAGGGTCAAGAGGGCGACCCAAGCTTGGGGATCAGATAGCCATGCCATAATTTTTCCTCAGATAGGCGTTCCCTGCGGAAGCGCTTCATTCTTTTCCGGGGCAGAGTCTAGTACAAATTGAGGGAATTGGCAACAGTTTGATATCTTTTATCATCATACTGTAAGCTGATTCTTAAGAATATACATAAGTATTTAGCTTCAGAAATTTGGAGGTTCAGTATAAGTCTGGGCGAAGTACAGCGTAAACAAAGTATTTCTAGTTTTTGTTGCCTCAGCAAATCGGGATAAACCCCCACCTCATTGTTTTTGAGATATGACTCGCCAAAACTTATGTTACAGTGTACTAAACTTGTAAGGTAAAATGACTTTGTAGAATTTATGCGGAAAAAGTCAGAATATCGCGCCGCTTGCGGCGGGGTTCTTCCTGAAGAACTTGATCAAAGTGGTTGGTACCTGTATGCAGCAGCCTGAGACGGATAAATCATCACAAGTCGCTGTCATTGGTGGGGGTCCCGCTGGATTGATGGCTGCGGAAGTTTTAGTCCAAAATGGCCTAAATGTCGATGTCTATGATGCCAAGCCCTCCATGGGGCGAAAGTTTTTGGTTGCCGGTAAAGGGGGATTAAATATCACCCACAGTGAGCCCTTCGAACAATTCTTAAATCGCTACGGAAAATTTCGACCTCAGCTTGAGCCTTTTCTGAGAAGTCTTAGGCCCCCTGGAACTGCGCGCCTGGTTGCACGAAATGGGATTTGAAACCTTTGTAGGCAGCTCAGGTAAAGTTTTTCCAACGGTTATGAAAGCTGGTCCCATCTTGCAGACCTGGTTAGAACGCTTGCGTGGTGAGAAGGTAGTGTTTCACCCTCGGCATCGTTGGCTGGGTTGGGGAGCAAATGACACATTGTGTTTTGATACTCCCCACGGTGAAACGCTCGCACAGACCGACGCAGTGGTGCTAGCCTTAGGTGGTGGGAGTTGGGCAAAATTAGGGTCTGATGGCAAATGGGTATCTCTTTTGGTAAAGAAAGGAATTCCCATCGTTCCCCTTCGGCCAGCAAACTGCGGTTTTGACGTTGGCTGGAGCGAGCACTTCAGAGGGCGGTTTGCTGGTCAGCCGCTAAAAGCTGTGAGACTCACTTTTTCGAATTCTGTCGGAGAAAATTTCATCCAGCGGGGAGAGTGTGTCATCACTGATACCGGGTTAGAGGGCAGCTTGATCTATACTTGCTCTGCCCTCTTGCGCGATGAAATTGCTGATCAAGGGAAGGCCGTCATCCGTTTAGACCTGGCACCTGACTGGTCACAGCCACGCTTGACCGAACAGCTTTCAAGACCGCGTGGTTCCCGATCATTGTCGGATCATCTCAGACGCGTTGTGGGGATCAAAGGAGTTAAAGCTGGATTGATGTGGGAATATATCCCCAAAGCGACTTTGGTCGATCCGAAAAATTTGGCTGCTGCCATCAAAGATTTGCCCATTCCTTTGATTTCTCCGCGTCCGATAAATGAAGCCATCAGTTCCGCGGGTGGCGTATCCTTTGATGCGCTTGACGAACACTTAATGATCAGGTCCCTGCCCAGCGTTTTCTGTGCCGGCGAAATGCTGGATTGGGAAGCACCTACAGGTGGTTATTTGTTGACTGCGTGCTTCTCAACCGGGTATGCCGCGGGTTTGGGGGTGGTGAATTGGCTTCAATCAACCCAGCAAAGTTGAGAACATTTGGATAGGAGTAGGGCGCAATAAGGGGGGATCTTTATGGGGTACAATCATTTTGTGAATTTCGCTTTCTCGATTTACCTGAAAGCCAGTGAATTACCTGAACCCATCCAAAAATCCGAGTTGTCGTGTAGCCTAAAATGATGAATTTGCGAAAAAAATCAAGCCTCATCATCCTGTTATGCCTGACCATCCTTCTCGTTTCGGTATTATCTACTCAATTGTCAGGACTTACATTTCAACCCGGGCAATCCTATATCTTGCAATCTGATGGAACCCAGGGCGAAATTGAGAACCGCGGGAGCGCCTAATCTCTTTGATTTAGGCGGTCTGGCGCGTATTGTAGGCATTGTCATTTTGTGGGTAGTATTGCCAGCATCAATCGTGTATTTAATCATCTCTCCATCTGCCCGGCGTCAAGTGATTATGCGGGTGCTTTCGATAGGCTTTTCTACTTTTGCGATGATCATTGTGCTGCGTTGGCTGGCAACCTCGGGAGGTTGTTCAACCGCTCCAAACGCAACCGCCGTGATTGCTGGTGATGGCGGAGCTGAGATTACCCAGGTGGGTTTTACACCTTGGGGGCTTCCATCTTTTCGGTATCTGGGCAGCTTGATTATGGCAGCTATCATGGTAGTGCTGGTTTATCGGGCCTGGAAGCGTATCCGTTTCTCGCGGCCCACACAATTGGACAGAATTGCTCAAGAAGCCGAGAGTGCAGCGGTAGATTTGCAGGACGGGGCCAATTTGGAGGATACGATCAAACGCTGTTATTTTGAAATGAGTAAAACCTTGCGAGATTATTATGGACTGGAACGTGAAGTTGGAATGACGCCGCGGGAGTTTGAAACGAGCCTGCATGGGATGGGGCTCCCTTTAGGCAATGTACAGCGTCTGACGCATCTCTTTGAAGAGGTTCGTTATGGCTCCAAAATTGTGGGAGAGAATGGAGAGCGAGAAGCAATTGATCTCCTGAATGCGCTCGTTCAAGATTGTAAGATGCAAAGTTTGGGTGGAAAATCGTAAAGTGAAAAAAGTCATACCTATACTTACGATCATAATCTTTGTGCTCGCGATAATTTTAGCGGTCTGGTTCGAAGACTTGGTAGATCAGGTGATTGTGCAGCCCGTCGCATATCTGGTTTTTATGGCACAGTTGGTTTTCAGGAGCTTTCACCAGGGCGTTGTCTGGATTTCCTTTATTTTGATCGCAATTTTGGTCGCGCTGCTGATTCTGATCCCTCAGTTGTCGTCATTTCCAAAGTCTAAAGATGAAGAGTGGGATTATCCTGACCGTGTGCATATTTGGGAGCGGCATATCCAGGCGATGAACGAGGGCGATTATTTGCGCATCAGCCTGGAAGATCATATTGCCGATCTGATCATCGATGCCTTAAGTTTCCGAAATGGAGAGCAGACGGATGAAATCATCAAGCGGTTTCGGGCGGGAGAATTAGAGCTGCCTCCCGAAGTTCAGCAGTTAATTGTAGCTGGCTACCAACCCTCGTTACTGGATGAGACCCTCGAATATCAATACCATCCCGAAGAAATCGTGCAATTCCTAGAATCCCAATTGGACATCTCGCGCCAGACATAGTCATAATCGATGAAGCGCCTTTATATACTCCTCCTCAGTATTTACGGATTTCTGCTGTTAGCCTTTATTTTGCGCAGCGGAATTCTGCTGGCCTTCAGTCTGCCTTTTTTAATCTATCTCATCTTTGGCCTCATTTTTGGGCCAAATGATGTTCAATTGCAGATTACGAGGAGATTGAGTATGGAGCGCGCCCAGCCAGGGACATTGGTCCACGTCACGCTGGAAATCAAAAATCGTGGAGGGCGTATCGAAAGACTTCTGATCACCGACTCCGTTCCACTGGGCTTGGATGTAGTCGAGGGACACTCCCGCATGATCGCCCCGTTACCCACGGGGGAAACCATCACGCTCGAATATGCCGTCAGTGGGTCTCGAGGCAAATTTCACTTTGAAGAGGTCGGTATCCGGACCAGTGATCATTTAGGCATCAAGGTGCAAGAAAAAACTTACTCAACAACAGGATGTTTATTTATTCTCCCAGAGGCATGGCGACTACGGCGGGTGAATATCAAACCGCCACACACGCGCGTCTATGCCGGTTTTATCCCAACTCGCCAGGGTGGTCCTGGGGTTGAGTTTTATGGCCTGCGCGAGTATCAACAAGGTGATCCGCTCCGCTGGATAAATTGGAGCGTCAGTGCCCGTCGGGAGCAGGCCTATTTCGTCAATCAATTTGAGCAAGACCGCGTGGCCGAGATTGTCATCATCTTGGACGCACGCAAAAAATCAGAAGTAAAAAATGCCACCGGCGACAATCTTTTCGAGTATTGTGTGCAGGCGGCTGCCTCGTTGGTAGAAACCTTCATCGCTGACGGAAACCGGGTTGGGCTGCTGGCCTATGGTATGCCTTATCTCGATTGGGCTTTCCCTGGATATGGCAAAGTCCAGCGAGAGAAAATCATGCGCACCCTGGCACGCGCAAAGCCGGTGGAGAGTCAGGTGTTTGGGTCAATCCAAAATCTGCCCGTACGATTATTCCATCCCCGTACACAAATTTTGGTGATCACATCCCTCCCCAAAGGAGATCACGAGCATATTATCCGGCTGCGCGCCTTAGGGTATTCGGTGTTATTGGTCAGCCCTGACCCAGTGGCATTTGTTTCTGCGAATCCGCCGAATTCCAGCACAGAAAGATCCCAGGCCACCCGTTTGGCACGTGTCGAGCGGATGCTCATGCTCAACCGTATGCGGCAAGCTCAAATTCAGGTGCTCGATTGGGACGTTCGGATGCCTTTTGAGGGGGCTGTGCATAAAGCACTTAACCGAAATTTCCCAGGCACTCAAAATATTGGGAGTAATTTGTGAAGCGTTCAAAATTGATCCTTTATACTGCGATTGCTGCTGCAACTTTTTCTTTGGTGTTCGGAGTGGTACTCAACCAGGAGTATGTCCGGGTGCTAATTCCATTGCTACTCGGGGGGCTGTGGGTAATTGCAATCCACCAAAAATGGGTCTGGGGTCCGACCTTTTGTGCTTTTGGCTTGCTCTTATTTGCCAGTATTCTCTTAAATATCAGTGAAATCTGGTTGTATATTTGTCTGTTGGCTTGCCTCACCGCCTGGGATTTATCTTATTTTGTTTTCGATTTGCAGCAATCTGAACTTGTGCGCCAAAAAAAGCGTATTGAAAATGAACACTTGATTCGCTTATTCATCATTGTAGGATTGAGTTTGATTATTTTGCTCATTTCCAGGGGGCTGAATGTGGATCTCAGTTTTGGGTGGGTGCTGTTTTTGGGGCTGGCACTCATATTTGGGTTTAGCCGCGCGATCACTATGATCCGAGAATCGCCATCCAATGAATGATTTAAAACTTCAAGAAGCAGTGCAACTGAAAAATTCCGGCCAATCTCAAAACGCGCAGGCTATTCTAGCTAAAATTTTACTAAAAGATCAAGATGACGAGCAAGCCTGGTTGCTTATGGCGCAAGTGATTCTGGGAACTCAAGAGAAAATTTACTGCTTGCGACAGGCGTTGCGGATCAATCCAAGTAATCGGGAGGCCATCCGTGAATTGCAGCACCTGCAAGCTGCCCAAAGTTGGGGGCAGTTGCAATCACCACCCAGCCCAAATTTTCCATATGAAAAATCTAATCAATTCACCTCGAGCGAGGTAGATCAGCAGATACAACCCCAAGAGGGTGCTCCTTCATCGTCGTTGGGGATAAAGACAGTACTCGAAAAAACAAAAGAAAATATTATAGGCATGGCCCCTTTTCTTAAATTCATTGGCAGCCGTATCATGTATCTGCTAGGAACCCTGGTTTTGAGCACCATTTTTTTGTACGGGATGTTCGTCTGGTTTCTCCCCCCTGAAACCCGGGCGGCAGCCTACTTGCCCCCCTGGGGAGGCGGGCGTGGAAATATCGAAAATCGCATCGAAGCGACTATCGAAGATCATGGTTTGCGCGATCCTTTCCCCGTGCAATATATCCGTTGGGCGATCGGATTACTGCAGGGCGATTGGGGGGTTAGTTCAGAGATGAACGATGAAGTGCTCGACATCCTGTTAATCCGTACCCCGGCTACAGCTGAATTACTCATCTTTTCGGTCTTGATATTTGTCCCTTTGGGGTTGGTCAGCGGAGTGGTGGCCGGTTGGAAACAAGGTCAGGCAACTGATCATGGCTTCCGGTTAACGGCATTCATCTCGACCTCGATTCCCCCCTTTGTTTTGGGGTTGATGCTGCTGGCAGTTTTTTATGTCGGTGTAAACTGGTTCCCTCCTGGTCGACTCAGCCAGACCTTTAAGGCTGTGGTCAGCTCGCCTGATTTTAAAACCTATACCCACCTGCTGGTGATTGATGGAGCGCTCAATTGGCGCTTTGATATTGCCCTTGATGCTGTACGCCATATGATACTTCCAGCTTTTACCTTAAGCCTGACTTATTGGGCAACTTTAGGGCGGGTGACCCGGGCTGTGATGATCGATGAGCTCAACGAAGATTATGTGATTACCGCCCGTGGGAAAGGACTACGTAACGAGCAGGTTGTTTGGCGACACGCTTTTCGAAATTCACTCGTGCCAGGGTTAAACAGCATTGCCCTTTCGGCAGCGATGTTTATGACCAATGCGATCATTATCGAGGTTGTCTTTGGATACCCAGGGATATCGAAACCGCTGACACAATCTTTTAATGGGTGGACCCCGGATGTGAATATGGCGATGGGTTTTGCCGTTTACAGTATGTTGTTTGTGCTCCCCCTGATGTTTGCTTTAGATATCGCGCAAGCGATCGTTGATCCTCGTATTCGAGAGGGAACAGATATTCATAATGATCTTTTTTCGTTCCCTCCAGAATTGGCGAAATGTATTTCCGATATTCCTTGTTGGATTGTTTTTTGTGGTGGCTGCAATTGGTCCTATGATTTCACCGCCCGCGGACCCCAGCAATCCACTCCCGTTCAAGCTAGTTGATAGCCTTGAGATCAATCCGCTTCCTCCGAGTCCAGATATCCCTCTGGGGACGACTGTATATTATGAATCTCCCCAAATGCTGCTCCATTATGATGTCTGGCATTCATTGATTTGGGGCACCCGGCAAGCACTCCAAATTGGACTTGCAGTCGCGATATTATCTGCATTTTTGGGTATCTTAATGGGGGCTTTTAGCGGGTATGCGGGAGGGTGGGTCAACAATCTTGTGATGCGAGTGACCGATTTATTTCTGGCTTTTCCATTGGTTGCTGGATATTGGCTTTTTGCTCAGATCGTAAAAAGTTCTGCCTGGGCAACGACATATTTTGGGGTAGATGCAGTTGTCTCTCCCCTTGGTCCCCGTGAAAGATTATTTGCCGCTTTGGGTGCAAACCCACTGCTTATTGCCTTCATCTTATTTTCTTGGATGCCTTATGCCCGTTTGATTAATGCCAATATGCTGCGCCTAAAAAGTACAGAATATGTTTTAGCTGCCAGAACGATTGGCGCGAAGCCGAGACAGATCGTGTTCCGGCATTTGATTCCCAATGCCATCACCCCGGTGATCGTCTTACTGGCGCGCGATATTGGTGGAATGGTGATTCTCAACACTGCTTTTGAATTTATCGGGATTGGCAGTTCGATTACTGGGGGAATTTCGGAATGGGGCCGGCTTTTAAATTTAGGTCGCACCTGGATCATTGGAATTGGGGGGAATCTTTTGCTTTATTGGTGGTTATATATCCCTGTAACACTGGCATTGATGTTGTTCGGGATCTCCTGGAATGTGATGGGGGATCGGCTGAATATCCTATTAAACCCGCGGCAATCTAAAACATAAAAATCCAGGAAAACATCCAAAGGGTAAAACAATTTTGTAATTCGATTCTTGTTACAGAGGATATAATCGGGTGACCAAAAATGACTGGAGAAACTCAATGAGCGTAACCACTCCCAACATCCCATCCCTAGACCTGATCGCCAAATACACGGCTGCTCTGTTTGAACGGGATATCGAAACAATGCAAACCCTGCGCGCGCCTAAATTTGTGCTCGATTGGGTTCACAGCGATGCGTTTGCCAACCAACCTCTCTCCCAAACAGAGACCAACCAATTTTGGCCTACCTGGTTCGCGGCCTTTGCTGAAATGGATTATGAAGTCACCCGCACGATTGCTGCTGAAAACGTGGTTGTCACCCAATGGACCTTCACTGGTACGCAGTCTAATCCGTTAGGGGCTCCAGTTTTTGATCCGCCGTTAGAACCGACAGGGAAGACGATCCGTTTGCGGGGTGTTTCGGTTTTTGATATCGAAGGAGGATTGATTCAACAAGAAACCATGTATATCGATTTGGCAACGCTTTGGGTGGAATTAGGGGTGACCGCATGACCGCTAAAAAATATCCTGTTTTAGGGCAGTTGGTCATTGCTTCACAGGTAATGACCAACCAAATGGATCCTAAGCGCGTCCGCAATATCATTTTACTGTTATCTGGCAGCGTGGCATTAATGATGACGGGCTATGGGCTTGTGATGCCGGTCTTCGCTCGTCGCCTGAGCGAGTTTGGCGACGGCGTCGAAGAATTGGGCTTGATGACGATGTCCTTCGCGCTGGCTCAGATGATAGGCGCGCCCTTGATGGGGAGTCTGGCTGATAAAAAAGGCCGCCGCCCGATCATCTTGCTGTCGTTGATAGCAGTCGTGCTCCAGTATATCGGATATTTGCTGGCACCATCGACCCTTTTTTTTATCCTTATCCGAGGGGCGGCTGGCTTTCTTTCGGCGGGGCTATTCCCAGCTGCGATGGGCGTGGTTTCTGATCTCGTTCCTGAAGATCGGCGCGCCCGCTGGGCTGGAATTGTGATGGGCAGCTACGCCGTCGGTATGATTTTTGGCCCGGTGATTGGCGGCGTGCTTTATGATGCATTTGGCTATGCTTCCCCCTTTATCCTTTCAGCGATAGTCGCCTTCATGGCCTTGATAGCTGCCTTTTTTATGGTCCCAGAAACGCGCACTCCCGAGATCCGCCGCCGAGAGATGCTGCGCACCCGCCGAACGAATCCGCGCCCCGAACACAAGCCCTCCATCTGGGACGCGTTACCCCGCCCACTCTATATTTTCGCCACTTTATTGGTTATAGATTTCATCAGTTCTTTCAGTTTCGCCTTCGTTGAACCACAAATGATATTTTATTTCTATGATGTCCTCAATTGGAGCACAACTCAGTTTGGCGTACTGGTTGGTATTTATGGAATCATGTCAGTAGTTGGACAAATGGGTTTAGGACAATTGAGCGACAAATGGGGCCGCAAACCCTTGATCGTCGCGGGTTTGATCCCCAATATGCTTTTCTTTGGCGGCTTAGCTGTAATCACCGATTACTATATGATGATGATCGGCGCGGCCTTTGCCGGTTTGGGAAACGCATTGATTGCCCCGGCCGCGAACGCCTTTTATCTGGATATCACCGCCGAGGAGAATCGTTCTCGTATTATTGGGGTCAAGGGATCTTTTCTGTCTTTAGGTGGCGTGCTGGGACCCTTGGCTGTTGCCGCCGTTGCAGGGGTCATGGCCCCCCAAAATGTTTTTTGGATTGCCAGCGGATTGGTGTTAATCGGACTCGTTTTGGGAGCGGTGTTCCTACGGAAGCCAAATCAGTCCCAAGTTGCAGTCTCAGGGGTGCAAGAGCAAGCCTCCAGCCAACGATCCCTGGCAGCACAAGCAAGCCTTCGAAATATCGTGGCGATGGCTTCCGCAGCGAGGACAGAGCAGCGCTAAGCTGGACTTTGTCCATTTGCACATTAACAAAAGGAGGGTAAGCTAAGACATATCTCCGCCAAGAGAGGTGTCAAGCTGCTCACCCTACCTGCCGAATATAACCCCCTCTTGCAACATTTCAGCCCTTCTTTTCCAGACGGGTTTGGCCGCTGGCACGGCGGCTGTGGGTGGGGGCGATTCTGGCTCCAGGGCAGCGGACGGTCACGGCGCGCTTGGGGAGCATGGGACTGAGCCAGGAAAAACAATTTCAGAAATACCATTGCGTGCTGAACCGGGCGGTTTGGTCGCATAGAGCCTTGAGTGCCGTCGGGTTCCACTTCCTGAGCAGTACTTTACAACCATTTGGGACGGTGGGGGTCGGCATCGATGAAACCATTGAACGCCGTCGAGGTGCCAAGCTCAAAGCCACAGGGGTCTGGGGGCTGCCTTTTCTGACCGTGTTGGCACCTTCCGAGCGGTATTATGAAAGCAAGCTGCGTGGTCATAAAAAGCTTACCGCTGGGGCGCGTCAGATGGGCAAGCAAGTCCGCCGTTGGCGGCCGAAACGTCGGATTGTGAGCGTGGCCGACAGCAGTTATGCGGCCCTGAAGTTGCTCGACAGTCTGCTGACCTGGCCCCATCCCGTTTCCAGGCTCACCCACCTGCGTTTGGCTGCCGCCGTGTACGAGCCTGCTCCAGAGCGCGACCCACACACAGTCGGAGGCCCCCCACGAAAGGGAAACGCTGGCCCCACCGCAGTGAAGTGCTGATAGACAAAAAGACGACTTGGCAGACGGTGCCCGTCACCCATTGGTATGGGCCAGGCCCCACCGCAGTGGAAATCACCAGTTCTACCGCGGTCTGGTATCACTCTGGGATGCCCGTGGGGCCCATCCGTTGGATTTGGGTGCGTGATCCCACAGGCAAGTTTGAAACCAAGGCTTGCCTGGGCACTGATCCGCCCGCCAACCCCAGCCAAATTCGGCAGGGGTTTGGCCGTCGGTGGCAAGTCGAAGTCACTTTCCAGGAAGTGCGAGCACACTTGGGTGTTGAAACCCAGCGCCAATGGTCAGAGCAGGCGATTGCCCGCACCACTCCCCTTCTCTGGGGTTTGTTTTCCTGGATTACCTGGTTCGCTCACCGGTCTCAAAAGGATGGCAAATTGCCAATTCGTCAAGCTGCCTGGTATGCTAAAGCACACCCAACTTTTTCGGATGCTATGGCTCTCGTCCGCAGCCGAATTTGGTATCACTGCGGTTTTTACAGGTCGCCATCGGAACCCGATATCCAAATATTCCGACCGGATTTACTCCAATGTTTGTTTGAAGCAGTGTGTTATTCAACTTGATAGGTTCCATTTGGACAAAGTCCAGCTAAGTACCTATCCGGAATTTAGTCCAGGGGTGTTGGTGGGGCGGTGAAACCACCCCACCAACACCCCCAATAAATATTTTTCGGATGGATCCTAAATCAAGAAAATCCCAATTTATAAACTTCTTGATACTTCGTCGATCTGAGCTAATTCAGCGTCTGTCAGGGAAAAGTCCATCACCTCGGCGCTTTCTCTCGCGTGACTGACTTTTGATGCGCCTGGAATCGCTACGACTGTATCACCCTGAAAATGGATCAGCCAATTGAGCGCAATTTGGGCTGCTGTCACCTGGTGGCTTTTGGCAATTTCTTCTAACACATCTACGATCGGTTGGCTTTTTTCAAGTTGGCGTTTAAGCTGGGCTCTGCGTCCAAAAGGAGTTTTCTTGAGGATTTCGGGATTTTTGTGAAATTTCCCCGAAAGAATACCCGATGCCAGAGGGGACCAGGCGATAATCGAGATGCCTAATTCTTTGGCAGTATCTAAAATTCCATTGGTTTCAATATTGCGATATAACAAATGGTATTGCACCTGGTTTGAAGCCAGTGGCAAGCCTCTTTTGGCGAGGGCGGCGTGTGCCCGCCGCATGCGTTCAGCATCGAAATTGCTGACCCCGATAGACCGAATTTTTCCAGCCTCCACCAAATCAGCCATTGCATGCATCTCATCTTCAGGCGAGGAAAAGCTCATCGGTTGATGGATCTGATAAAGGTCAATGGTGTATGGGTCTAAATAACCTTGTCGTTTACGAATTGTTTTAGGAATATTTCGAGCTGTGCGGAGCATCGGCGACCACTTGGTTGCGACTAACACTTCATCGTCCGATTTGCCAGCTGCTTGCAGCGCATTGGATAGTCCCTGTTCTGAGCGGCCGCCGCCGTAAAGCTCGGCCGTGTCAAACCAGTTGATCCCCCCGTCCAGGGCCGTCTGGATGATCTCGTCCATCGATGCTTGAGGAATTTCGGGAAACATAACGCTGAAAATCCCTTTTCCGCCTGCAAATTGCATCACACCCAATCCGATAGGAGTGATTTCGATATCCGTTTTCCCAAGTTTTCGCAGTGTTGTTGGCATGATGATCTCCTGATATTTTGGTTTTGTGGGTTCTTAATTTTACTCCACCCTGAGAAATTTGAGGTCACTACAACGATCCTGAAGTGATTTACCTGCGACGAAAGCAACCCTCATAGAGAGGGTATAATTCTTTGTTATGAACGAAAAATACAACCAACTTAAAACCCGTATGCAAGAAATTTGGGACCTTTCCAAGGCCCAGGCTGTTCTCAGTTGGGATCGGCAAACCAAGATGCCGCCCAAAGGGGCAGTCGCCCGTACCCGGCAGACGAGCACCCTCTCCCGGATTATCCATGAACGCATCACCAGCCCAAAAGTTGGTCAGCTGTTGGAAGATTTAACACCCTGGCTGGTAGAATTGGATTTCGATTCCGATGAGGCGGCTCTGATCAGGCTGGCAAAACGCGAATACCGTCAGCGAACTGCCGTGCCGACGGAACTCGTAATTGCGCAAGCTAAAGCCGGTGGTGAAGCCAACGTGGCCTGGATCAAGGCGCGCGCAGAGAATGACTTCGCATCTTTTGTCCCGCACCTGGAACGCATGTTTGAACTGGCTCAAAAATACGCAGCGTGCTTCCCTGAAGTTGAACATCCTTATGATGCCCTGCTAGACCAGTACGAACCTGGAATGACGGTTGAAACCGTTAGCCGCATTTTCAACGAGGTAAAAGGCCCACAATCTGAGTTGATTAAGGCCATCAACGAGAGCAATATAAAAATTGATGATAGCCTGCTTAAGCAGCACTACCCTCAGGACAAACAACTGGCAGCCGCCCAAGACGCCATCCAAATCTTAGGCTACGATCTCGAGCGCGGACGTTTGGATCTGACGACCCATCCTTTTGCAACCTCCTTCAGCGTGGATGATGTGCGCATCACTACCCGTGTTTACGAAGATTTCCTCAATGCTTGTTTATTTGCCAGCATGCATGAAACCGGGCACGCACTTTATGAATTGGGAATTTCGCCTCAATTCGAAGGCCTCCCGTTGGCACGCGGCACTTCGTCGGGTGTGCATGAGAGTCAATCACGTTTATTTGAAAACCTGATTGGGCGCAGCCAGGCATTTTCGAGTTACTTGTTCCCTATTCTGCAGCAATATTTTCCTGCACAGTTGGGTAATGCAGATGTTGAACAATATTATCAAGCTATCAACAATGTGACCCCCTCGTTTATCCGCGTGGAAGCCGATGAGGTCAGTTATAACCTGCACATTATCTTGCGTTTCGAAATTGAGCTGGGGGTGCTGAATGGGGATATCCCCATCAAAGAGCTGCCTGAAGCCTGGAGTGAAAAATTCCAAACCTATTTAGGCGTTACTCCGTCCAATGATTCAGAAGGTGTATTACAAGATGTGCACTGGTCATGGGGTTTAATTGGTCATTTTACATCCTATGCAATGGGCAATATCATCGCCTCCCAATGGTGGCATCAGATGGCCAAGGATATTCCCAACCAAGATGAGTTGATGGCCGAAGGTAATATTACCCCTATCCGTGAGTGGTTGATCGATAATGTGCACCGACATGGTAAGAAATACTTGCCCACTGAGTTGATTCAACGCGTGACGGGCGGCCCTATCGATACGGCTCCTTATCTGGCTTATCTGCGGGCCAAATATCGAGCGCTCTATCATTTGTAATGATGCTCTCCAAATAATATCAGTGGTGTTGTGGGTATCGAGATGGTCAACAACACCACTTTTTGTCATCCATGGTGTGAAGGTGCGAAATGATTTCGGTTGAAGATGGCGTAAAAATTTCTGGCGGCGCAATTGCCATTAACTTGACCCTGGCTTTAGTGAAAGTTTCAACGGGCGTAATTGGGAATTCCTATGCCCTGATTGCTGATGGAATTGAATCGACGACGGATATTTTTTCTTCCCTGATTGTCATCGGAGGCCTACAAATATCAGCCAGACCACCAGATGACGATCATCCCTATGGACATGGAAAAGCTGAATCGCTGGCAGGTTTGATCGTGGCGTTATTCCTCCTAGGTGCAGCGCTTTTAATCGCGGTACAAAGCATTCGAGAAATCCGCACACCACACCACGCTCCGGCATGGTACACATTGGTAGTGCTGGCTGCGATTATCCTGGTGAAAGAATGGCTGTTCCGCCGGATGTTTACCGTAGGCGATGAGATGGAAAGCAGTGCCCTAAAAAATGATGCCTGGCATCATCGCTCAGATGCCATAACTTCGTTAGCAACTTTTATTGGTATCAGCGTGGCACTGATTGGCGGTGAAGGATACGAAACTGCTGATGATTGGGCCGCACTGGTGGCTTGTGGCATCATTGCGTTTAACGGTATTCGATTGCTGCGGAAAGCGATTAATGAGGTGATGGATGCTGCTGCACCCGAGGATATTGAATGGCAAATTCGTGAGGTTGCCTGTGGTGTGGAAGGGGTAGTCGAAATCGAAAAGTGCCGTGTGCGAAAAAGCGGTCTGGGTTATTTGATGGACCTGCATGTGGTCGTCGATGGACAGATATCGGTGCAGCAGGGACATATCATCGGGCATACTGTTAAAGATCGTTTGATTGAGAGCCCTATTCCCGTGACGGATGCAATTATCCATATTGAGCCGGACGAATATTTGTAATCAGAAATTGGAGAATACAATGGCGGAAAAATATCAAGTAACTGGACAGATAAAGTTTATCAACAGGCTGATGCGTTTTATGATCCGCATCAATATGGCCCCCAAAAGATATTACCTGTTGACTGTGCGCGGACGCAAAACGGGAAACCCATATTCATTGCCGGTTGCAATCGTCGAGCATCCTGATAACCGTTGGTTGGTCTCTCCTTATGGAGAAGTGAATTGGGTCAAGAATGCTCGCGCTGCCGGAGAAGTGAATCTCAGCCGTAGTGGGCAAAATGAGGCCTTAAAGATTATCCCTGCTACCCCTGAAGAAGCTGCCCCAATTTTGAAGGAATATATTCAAAAGGAAGGTATTGTGCGCCCATATTTTGATGTGCAGCCAGATTCACCTATCGAAAATTTTGTTACCGAAGCGCCACAACACCCTGTCTTTCGTTTAGAAAAATTTTAGAGATCCAATAATGTTTTCAAATCTTGGAGGGCTTGTTCCCGGCTTTGAAAATGGATGCCGCTGATTCCCAATTCCCTGGCGCCAATAATATTCTCGATGAAATCATCCACAAAGACGGCCTCTTCGGGTTTTACGGATAAGCGTTCCAGGGTTATTTGGTAAATACGAGGTTTAGGTTTCATCAGGCCCTCATCTCCGGAGCCAACAACCACATCAAAAGCATCGTCGATCCCCCACTCATCAAGCAAAGCGGGAAGTTCGCTCCAGGCATTGCTGATAATGCCGGTTTTATAGCGTGGCTTGAGCGAGCGGATATAGTCCACTAACTCATCATCCACGATGTCGCCACCGAAGAAGCGGTCTACGAGGTCAGGATATTCATCTGGGGTCAGACCAAGTTCGCTGCGAGCGATGGCAATCAGCTCTGCACGGGTGATCTCTCCTGTTTGAGCGCGCGCCCCGTCTGGGCCTGAAAAGAAAAGATATGTTAAATGATCCCGAGTTACCCCTAATTCCGCGGCTAATTGATCCCGTGGGGCGAGATCTTCCGTCCGGGCAATTACGCCGCCGATATCCCAAATGACAGCTTTGATGGGCATATTATTCTCCCTTTGTTTGATTGAAAGATTAAAACTTGATAATAGATGGAAGTATAGAGAAGATATGGCTTGAAGTCAAGCAATCTGATATGTGTAAATTGGTCTGATTTATAACGCAAAATGCCCTATCCATAGCTTTAGCTCGGATAGGACATTTTTAAACTACTAGCGTGAATCTATTCCTCTTCGGCGACCTCTGGTTCTTCGGGTTTGCGGTCGAGCATTTGCATTTGTTGCGCGGTGACCTTGGTGAAATACCGGGGTTCGCCATCCACATCATAACGATCAGTTTGCAGGCGCCCTTCAACGAAAACCAAGCGACCCTTGGTTAGATATTCTTGGCAAATCTCGCCTAATTTTCCCCACGCTTCAATATTAAACCAGTCAGTGGCTTCTTTATCATCTCCGTTTGATTTCCACCGGCGGTCAACCGCCACGGTAAATGTGCAAACCTTATTCCCCTTTGGCGTAAAGCGTGTTTCGGGGTCTTTCCCCAAGCGTCCAATTAATTGAACCCGATTCAGTCCTGGCATGATATTCCTCCTATTGATGTGCATGAATCTTAAAAATGTCTGGCTGAAATTTTGTTGATGAAAACCCTGCAGCCAATTGAACTATAACCAGTGTAGCGGAAGTTTTACAAATGTCAAGTAGGTCCTGACAATAAAAGTTATTGTGATTCTTCCTTCATCCATTATAATTACTGAACATCATTTTGAAACTCGAAGATAGAAAAATATTTTCGAATCTTGTTTATGCAAACAAGTATTTTGGCTCTTTAGGATTTTGCGTGGTAGACCGTGTCCGTGGGGGTGTTTTGCAGGTTTCACCTGCAAAACACCCCCACATCTTCTCGCCGCTGTGCGAAATCCCAATAAGTCTACACTTTGTTTGGCGAGAAGGTGGTAGAAAAATGGATTTTGGAATTCTAATTTTGGTAGCAATTGGCAGTATTTGCCTGGGATTTCTAGTGGGTTTCATATTGCGAGGGATTACCAACCGTTCTAGCGAAAAAAACAAGGTAGTTGAACCAACCTCGGAATTGTTGTCTGCATCAGAGGCGGAAAGAAAACCTGCGCCGAAGAAAGCTCCAAATCGCAATGCAATCGAAGTGGCAAATTTGTGGCGCGATAACCGAAATGGACGTCTAATTTTTCAGATCGAAGATCAATTCTACAAGCGGGGAGACGATTTAACAACCAATGAGCGTGAACTTTTACTCAAAATTGTGATGGATTTTTATCGCTGGCTGGAACCGCCCAGTGCAGTCGGTTCAAAGCAGAATGAAGAAGACCAATCAGCATGGCAAACCGACAATTTACCAATAGCTTCTGATCAGCAAGATCTCCCCCCAGAAATTGATCTTGAGATTTCGGAAGAAGAAACAAAGACTGTAAGAGGCGGTTTGAACCCAGTAAATTTCATTTCCAGAGCGTTAAGGTCCGATGTGGTCGCCCCTCTTCCACCTTCCCAAAGCATGGTGGCGCAAGTGGATAAAATACTACAAGAGAAGCTTCGGGCTGCGGATATGCAAAAGTGGGCAGTGCGTCTTACAGAGTTCCCAGGAAAAGGAATGGTTGTGCTGGTTGGTTTAGATCAATACAGTAATATTGATGATGTTCCTTATGAGCGTGTGCGTAAGGTTATCCGCGAATTTGTGGCGGAATGGGAGCGGCGTGCTGAAAATGGTAAAATGGCCCAGTAAATATAGCAAGCACCCCTGATGATACTCAGGGGCGTAATTTTATGCGGGGAAGACTAGTAATCAACGCGGTTTGCGGCGGGGAGTTTCATAAACTGCGAGTGGTTTCGGGGGAGAAAAAACTCGAAAAACTGCAGCCAACTAGAGACCAGGAATGGTTTCCTGATAGGCAGCCATGATGTCTTGTACTAAGGCTGTACGTTCCGCATCCGGTAAAAATGCAGCTTTAGCAGCAGCCAGGGTTTGATCACGCAAGATTGCCAGCGACACCCCTAAATCTTCATTTGCCAGCCGATACTCATTGCTCAATACGATCTGGGAAATGCTGGGATCATCAGAGTTCAGGGTGGCATTTAGCCCCGAGGAGAGCATTTGAGCAAAAGGATGATCCTGTAAACTTTTAACAACCCCCGATTGGTAATTGCTCGTGACACACACCTCAAAAGGAGTGCCCCGTTCTCTGGCTAAGGCGACAACTTTGGGGTCTTCCATGACGCGCACGCCATGCCCAATTCGATTGGTTTGAAATTCCTCGATGGCTTCGCGCACGTTTTCAGCCCCACCCCACTCGCCAGCGTGGATGGTGATGTGCAGCCCCGCTTGTTGTGCTTCTTTGAAAACTCCGATGAAAGGTGCCGCGGATGCGGTGGCTTCACTCCCGGCTAAATCTAACCCCACGATCCCGTTATCTTTGCGATCAACCGCTAAGCGGACCACTTCTTCAGCGAGTTCAACGCTCTCGTGGCGATTAACGCTGGCGATTAAGCGGGTTTTTACACCAAGTTCTTCTTCACCTTTTCGGGCGCCTTCGATAACCCAATCGATGACCTTGTGCAAAGGAAAATCTTCAGCCCGACTGAGGGCAACCGGAGTGAAACGCAGTTCTAAATATTTAATATTATCAACGGCAGCGTCTTCAATGGCCTCGCGGGTGATGCGTTCAATCACTTCTGGAGAACGGTAAAATAATCGTAAAGTAGTAAATTTCGAAAGAAAATTTTCGAAAGTAAAAGGCTCGTCTTCACTCACTTGCACCAGGGGGCGCAGATAATCTGTGCCAATTATTTCGATGCCATGCGCCCGCCCAACTTCTGTCAATGTGCTAAGGCGCAAAGAACCTTCCAGGTGACGATGAAGTTCCACCTTGGGCAGCGCGGTATAAAATTCTATTGGACGGCGTGTTCTTGTGGGCATAGGACGGCCTGAATCTTAGCTAGTATACCATTCTTATACACGAGGTTGTCAACCAGACTTTGTGGAAAATGGGTAACTCCTAAGATTATTTTCTCCGTCTCCGACGGCGTTTTTTCGGTCGTGGTTTTTGCTCTGGTTCGGGAGGAGCTTCCGCGCTGAGAGCGGGAAGTTCCTCTGCTTCGCCAAGATTTGATTGCACACTGCTCAAGTCGCGCGGACGGAAGGTGAACATCCGAGTTACAATGCTCATTCGCATATCACGCAACAATCCTTGGAACATTTCGAAGGCTTTCGTTTTGTATTGTACTAATGGATCGCGTTGGGCGTAGGCTTCCAGACCAATCGAGACGCGCAGAGCCTCCATTTGAGTCAGATATTCTACCCAAAGCTCAGAGATGACCCGCAACAAAAGTTGTCGGTAGATTTGTGTAAGTGATTGACGACCTAGTTCATCTGCCACTTGATTTTGCAGTTCATGATCGAGTGTATTGAACGGCTTTGACAGGATTTCAGCGTAGGTTGCTTTTCCTAAAGCTTTACTCAGCCCAGTACGCGCCGAGGCATCCAAGTCGAGCGCGCGATTTGAACCCAAGCGCTTGAATTCGCTTTCACCCCAAACTTGGCGGACAGCTTTTTGAGCATCCTGTAAATGAGCCAGAACATCCTGAGTGATTTCCTCAGGTGGGCGTTCATCCAACAGCTTAGCCGCCAAGTAAATATAAGTTATACGGGTAGTTCGCATCCAAACCCGGCGGTGCGTTTTCTTGTCGAATCCGGCCTGGCGTCCTTGCGGCATGATCAGTAATAACCGATATAAATCTGATATCGTCAGAGTATCGTTTCCTAACTTTTTTAAGTTTTTCTCAAGATCGGCGGTGATATGTCCAGGTGTGCCGTTGCCGATAAAGCGTTCGTAGCGATTGGCGAAAGTTTTTTCTACGGCTTCCAAAACCTGAGCGGCGAGGGTATCCCAATCCGTTTCCCCAATCGTGATGGTTGGAAGCCCAATATCTTCTTTGAGAACGCGCTGCACTGCTCCGACTAAGCGAGCAATTGCCAACCCCATCATTAGTTTTTCAACCTGCTCTCTAATCGGTTCGTCCACAGCCTGAGGATCATCAAGAAGATCGCGAGCTTGTGATTTTGTCAATCGGATTGGCAGGCGGACTACCTGACCCAGTTCATCGGCCAATTGTTGGGGGCTGCGAGTGTCCGTTTCATCGGCTAATTCTAGCCCTTCCATAAAAGCATCCAGCGTATCCAGGCGTTCTTCCAACTGCTCTTGCATCCGAAATTGGCTTTGTTCGAGTAAATTGGTCACGCTAAGGATGATATGCTCTTTTTCAGCCTCGATAGCGTCCGCCGCAAACTGCAATAAAATTTCCTGGCCTTGTTGCCGGCTGACAGATGGTGGTTGACCAACCAGCAAGAGCTTTATTGCGTAAGATGGAAACACACCCTCTTGAATCGGTAAAGAGGGCTGAATTTGCTCTAACCAGGAAAGTAATTTCCAGGGACCACCCTCATCGGCTAAGGCCTCGGGTACGCGCTGAAGGACTTCAGTTTCCAGCATGTCGGTGACATCTTCGCTCAGATCATCTTTAAGAAAGATGCGATCGCGCTGTCCGTAGATTTTTTCGCGCTGCATATTGAGCACGTCATCATATTCCAGCAAATGCTTACGCACATCAAAATTGGCCCCTTCTACCCGGGTTTGAGATGACTCCACCACTCGACTGACCAGGTTGTTTTCAATGGGGAGGGCTTCGTCGATATTCAAACGGGAGAGCAAACCTTCCATTTGCTGACCGCCAAAACGCACCATCAATTCATCATCGAGGGAGAGATAGAACCGGGATGATCCGGGATCTCCCTGGCGGGATGAACGACCACGGAGCTGGTTATCGATGCGGCGGGATTCGTGGCGCTCGGATCCAATGACGTGCAAACCACCGAGGGCTTTGACGGCTTCCATCTCTTTCATAGAATTTAGGAAATATTCGATTTCAGTTCCATAAATGCCGTAATCATCCGGAGATAAGGCTAAGATGGCCTGGCGACGTTCATCGAGCGTCATATCATAATAATGCGTGTGCCCGGTTCGACGCAAAACCCGATTAACGGATGCCAAAATTTCGTCGGCAAGCTCACCACCTAATTTGATATCGACACCACGTCCAGCCATATTTGTGGCGATTGTGACACCGCCAAAGGAACCAGCGCCGGCAATAATTTGGGATTCCTCGGTGTGTTTCCGGGCATTGAGCACTTGATGAGGAATGCCGCCCTTGAAAATTTCAGCCAGCCGTTCTTTGTGGGTGGGGCGTAACCCTAAAATATTGAGTGAACGCTCAATATTTTGGTCATCTTCCGGATTGAGGGGGATTCCCAAATCCATTTCTTTGATCATGCTCCGTAAATCAGTAGGACGTAATTGATCCAATGAGGTTGTCAGCGGTTCCAGGGCTGGGATCGCGCGGCCATCTTCAACATGATTGTTTTGCCTTAGCCAGGCATCTCGGATAAGCAGAGTCTGCACCAGGCGGCGCACTGGTTCAGCGCGCAATCTTCGAGAGACACGCTCCGATAATTCCACCGAGGTCGTGCCCACCAAAATCGGGCGCCCAATCACGTGATAGGCGAGGATTTCTTGAGCCATGGCACGTAATTTGGCCTCTTCGGTGCGGTAAATTACATCGGGATAATCTTTGCGTTTGAAGAAAACTTCCTTATCTTCAGGATCATCTTGATAATTGTAATAAGTGTACTTGTAGCCGTAATGGTCAGTATTTTGTCGGGCGATCAGGTCAGAATCTTCGCGCTCTGCCTGGTATTCCAGGTTTGTAGGGATCGCCAACACACCAAGAGAGTAGATCTCTTCAAACTCTTCGGCTTCAGTGAGGGCCGTCCCCGTCATACCGGAGAGCTTTTCGTACATACGGAAGTAATTCTGAATGGTGACCGTGGCATAAGTGACGTTTTCACTTTGAACGGGTACTCCCTCTTTGGCTTCCACTGCCTGATGGAGACCATCTGACCAGCGGCGGCCTGGCATAAGACGACCGGTAAAATCATCTACGATCACGATCTTGCCACCCTGCACAACGTATTCTTTATTGCGGTTGTAAATGAACTGAGCCCGCATCGCTTGCTCGAGATACCCTAACAAACGCGCTTGTTCGGGGGTAATATCTTCAGGGCGCTCAGGATCTCGCAGCGGCGTTCCGAGAAGTTCTTCGACATGCAATTCGCCGACTTCGGTGAGTACCACGTTACGGTCTTTCTCGCTGACTTCGTAATCCTCCGCTCGCAGGCTGCGCACCACCTGAGCCATTTTGACATACCATTCGGTGGCTTCGGCCGCAGGGCCAGAGATGATTAGCGGGGTGCGAGCCTCATCGATTAAGACATTGTCAACCTCGTCAATGATGGCGTAATGATGGCCGCGCTGTACGCGCTCGCTCATACTCATCTTCATATTGTCGCGTAGATAATCGAAGCCAAACTCAGAGTTAGTACCGTAGGTGATATCGGCATCGTAGGCCAGCTTTCGGTCGACCATATCAAGTTGATGTTGATCTTCGTGAGGGGAGTCGCTTTCGAGATTAATTAAAAATGCTTTGCGTCCATGTTCAGTGCGGGAAGCCATTTGTAGCACCCCCACGCTCAGCCCCAGCAGATTGTAGATGGGGGCTTTCCAACGGGCATCACGACGGGCCAGATAATCGTTGACCGTGATTAGATGTACCCCGCGCCCGACGGGCAGACCATCCATTGGGGTGAACTCCCAGGCTTCGGGGTTCTCTCCCCATTTTTCTTGGGCGCGATCGATCCATTGGGGATTCAGCTGCAGCGCGTTGATATAAATGGGCAGGGTTGCCACCAGGGTTTTGCCTTCACCGGTTTTCATCTCGGCGACGATACCTTGGTGCAGAGAAATGCCGCCGATCAATTGAACGTCATAGTGGCGTAAACCGATTGTGCGTTTGCTGGCTTCTCGTACGACAGCATAAGCCTCTGGGAGAATGTCGTCCAGGGTTTCGCCTTTAGCCAAGCGTAGACGAAACTCACCCGTTTTTGCAGCCAAATCTTCGGTTGAGAGCGCCTCGAATTCAGCTTCCAGAGCGTTGATCTCTTCTGCTGCCAGCGCAATCTCTTCTATTTTCTTTTTATTGGGATCTCCGCCAAGGATGCGGACGAATCGTTTGAGCATGGGTCACCTGTGCGTAGGAAAGAATTAAATTTAGTTGCTCAATTACGCACTTTTGGACTGGCCGTCCTGCGTAACATCAGTTAGAGCCTACACGAAAAACATTTGATGGGGGTGTTGGTGGGGCGGTTTCACCGCCCCACCAACACCCCTGGACCAATGTCCGGATAGATAATTCGTTATTTGTTGTGTCATCTAAAATGCGAGGGCGATTATAGCACAGCGGTGTTAGTAAATTCTTAACATGATTGATCCGCTGTAATAACGAAATAAGTTTTTTGAAATTACGGGGTGAAACCTAGGGTTTCACAAAACAATCTTGTAGTCTGCGGGGTGATATAATCCTCCCCTGTGAGTGCTGATACTTCTTCCGCTAATCGCCAGATCGCCCGCGCCGCTGGGACGGTAATGGTTGCTTTAGTATTGAGCAACCTGGCAAACCTGGTGAGTTTGATCTTGATGGGCACAACCTTTGGTACCAAGGGGGAGATGGATGCCTTTTCTCGCCGCTAACCGTGTTTCAGAAACTCTATTTGTTTTAATGGCGGGAGGCGCCTTAGGCTCGGCCTTTATCCCTACTTTTGCCGGTTTGCTGACTCAAGACAAGCGTGAGAAGGCCTGGAAATTAGCCTCGGCGATTGGAAACCTGGTTTTGATTGTGCTTACGTTGACTGCCGGATTAGCAGCGATCTTTGCTGAACCGCTGGTTCGCTATGTGCTGGCACCAGGCTTTGCGGATAATCCAGCTATTGAAGCGCTGACGGTCGATTTGCTGCGCATAATGCTGCCCTCTGCCGTAATTTTTGGCTTAAGCGGCTTGGTTATGGGTATATTGAACTCCCACCAAAAATTCTTTATCCCCGCGCTAACCCCGGCACTCTATCGTCTAGGGATGATCTTTGGGGTAATTTTTTTGGCACCTAAAATGGGGATTTTTGGCTTAGCTTGGGGAGTGGTAATTGGCGCAGCCCTGCACCTGATTTCGCAAATCCCTAGTTTGTTGCGCCTCAAAGGACAATACTTCCCAACTCTAGGGTTAAAACAACCCGCGGTGCGTGAAGTGGGTTTGTTGATGGCCCCCCGCTTATTCGGTGTAGCCGCGGTGCAGCTCAATTTTTGGATCAACACCCGTTTGGCCTCACGTATGGTCGAAGGTTCTGTTACCGGCGTTTCATGGGCGCTGACGATCATGCTCATGCCGCAGGCCATTATCGCTCAAGCTGTTGCTACTGCCGCACTCCCTACATTTTCAGCCCAGTATGCTCTCGGAAAATTTGATGACTTGCGCACTTCACTGGCATCCAGCTTGCGGGGCATTCTATTTTTAGCACTCCCTGCTTCCGTTGGATTAATTTTCCTCCGCCAGCCGGTCGTTGCGATGATGTTTGAATATGGGGATAATTTCACGGAGCGCTCTACACAAATGGTGGCCTGGGCACTGCTATGGTACGCCGCGGGGTTGATTGGCCATTGCATCGTAGAAATTTTTTCGCGCGCTTTTTATGCCTTGCATAATACGATTATCCCGGTTTCCGTTGGTGTGTTGGCAATGGCACTCAATATTGGTTTGAGTGTGTTCTTTGCGGGTTGGTTCAATCGGATTGGCTGGATGCCGCATGGTGGGTTGGCTTTAGCCAACTCTCTGGCAACTGGACTCGAGGCAATTGTTCTCTGGATACTGATGCGCCGCCGCCTGGCAGGGCTTGATGGGGGGCGCATATTCCAGGGGATCTGGCAAGCCACCCTGGGAGCTGGGGTTATGAGCCTTGCTCTTTGGGTTTGGCTGAATCAAAAGGTTGAGCTATCCGCCTGGATTATTGGGTTGGGCGGCGTATTAATCGGTGGGTTTGTTTATGGCATTATGATGCTGATTTTACGGGTAGATGAAGTGCAAACCTTGAAAGCGGCCGTATTCCGGCGCATCCGATAAGCCCATCAATGGACATCCATCAATTGGCCCGCATCGTTCCACCCCCGCGAAACCCACAGGAAACTGGCACCCCTAAAACTTGGGAGAAAACCGAAAAACGCCTGGGGCTTCAACTGCCCCCAGATTATAAAACCTTGATCGATTCTTACGGCAGCGGCAGTATTGATGACTTCATCATGGTCTATAATCCTTTTGCGCAAAATGAATATCTCAACCTTTTCTTTGCGCTCGATGCGCTTCATCAAGCTGACCGGCAAACTCAATTGCTGGCTGATCCTGTTTGGACGGCGGTACAACCCTTCGAACTATATCCTGCACCTGAGGGTCTGTTGCCCTGGGGCGGAACAACAAATTTGGAAGATACTTTCTTTTGGCAAATCAAAGGGCCGCCCGAAACCTGGGAGACGGTTTTCTATAATTTGCGCAGCGGTGAATATGAAGTTTGGAAATTTCCCCTAACCGAATTTCTCTATCGGCTCTTTACGCAACAGGTTGAATCAGTGCTGCTTCCGGATGATTATCCCCCTGTGGATAGGGCGATAACCTTCATCTCTGCTAGATAAAAAAGACGCCCTGCGGGGCGTCTCTGCGTTATATTCCTATCCACCCGGGTTCGGAGGTGCCTGCTCCCACATTTCCAGGAATTCTAGAACCTGTTCTGAAGAATGCATATAGGCGAAGCGGGCTACCTGCCGGCCAACGTCCATCAGCCGTTCACGATATTCATCATCCCGAAGTTCACCATCCTCTTGAAATAATTTCCATCCTTGAGGAATGGTTACCTGTTGGGGGATCACCCAGGCGTGGATCGAACGGCCCACCGCCCGCAGGCTGTTTAGCGCATTGACGGCTCCCATCGCGCCGCCGGAAACGCCGATTAAGCCCAGCATTTTGCCGCCAAATTCATCGAAACCCATCAAGTCGAGGGCATTTTTGAGTACGCCACTCATCCCCGCGTGATATTCGGGTGTACCAATAATGATGCCATCTGCTGATTGGACATCGGCTCTCAAACGTTGCACACCCTCTGGATAGGGAGTATCCCGACCATCCGCAAAGGTTAGATCGTAACCTTGCAAATCGAGAATACGAGTTTGTGCGCCGAGTTCTTGCGCTCCCTGCAAGGCTATATTCAAAGCCATACGAGTATAACTGCCTGGCCGCAAACTCCCACAAATACCGATCACACTTAACTGTTCTGCTTTTTCTATCATACTAGAAGGTGTTGTCCTTTAAATTATTTATTGCGTAAGTGCCGCATATCCTAAAATTCAATTTAGGCGTGAAACCACCAAATATCAACACTGCCTAACCCTTACGCTCCAATTCTGCGTGTTTTTTAGCGTGCATTTCTAATACCTTAGACTGCACATCTTGCAAATACTTACCTTTCAGCGGATACCAAAACAAAATCAGAGCCCCAAGCAGCATGGCAATGCCGGGGATCAACCCCACCAAGATTTTTATGCCAAAGAGGGCGCTCTCAGGTTGATTAAGAAAGATAACGCCTTGATTGGATTCGCGGGTAACAAAATGGCTGGTCGCTAAAATTTGAGCAATCAACACTAAGGCTAAAGATTGAGCGGGTTTGGTGAGGAGTGCATTAATCCCGAAGAAAGCACCCTCCCTGCGCACCCCAGAGCGAATCTCATCTTCATCCGCTACTTGAGCAAAGAGCACATTGCTGAGCGTTTGTGGTCCCGACAATCCAAACCCTGCCAGGGCCACACAAACCAGGATCAGGCTGTTCGGCACGAAAGGGATGGCGGCCAATCCAGCGCCGGCGATCACCAATAAGATTTGTTGTGCACCAACAACACCAAAACGTTTGCGTATCAGAGTGGTGACAGGTACACCGATGATCAGCGGTATGAATAAAGCAGCCAAAACGATCATCACATTACCGGCTTGCAGTACATAATCGGCCAGATAAAAGATTGATCCCAGCAGCAGGGCTTGCATCAAAATCGACATAAAATTGGCCGCCACTAAAATCAGAAATGATTTGCTAGAAAAGGTTAGCTTCAGTGCCTGGCCCATTGGGATCGGTTCGTCCACCTGGGTAAATTCCGGGCGTTCTTTGACTTTCAGGGTAGTGGCGATGATTAGCAGCGCGCCAACAACCCCGATCACAATCATGGCTGTGTACAGCGGCCAAAGGGAGGTATCTCCGGTTTTAGGGCGCACCAAATCGGGGATCAAGAAACCCAATAACATACCCAAAAGTCCAAAGAGAGATGACGAAATTTGCAGCCCGTTGCGCTCCGCATCTGATTCGGTTACTTCAGGGAGCAGGGCTGAGTAAACTAATCCGATGACGGTGTAACAGGTGTCGTAGAGCAGCATGGTGATGAGCATCCACCAGAAAAGGGCTTGCTGTCCGGCTTCAGGCGGTGCGAACCAAACTAGAATGAAAGTCAGTGCCAGGAAGGGAGCTGTGAAGCGCATATAGGGGATGCGCCGTCCGCGTTTGGATCGTGTGTTATCGGTGATATAGCCAAATAAGGGATCATTAATGGCGTTCCAAATGGCATAAATAACTGCCGCAATGCCGATCCAGCGCGCGTCCAACCCCAGGTAGTCCTGGTAGAAGATCGGTTGCAGCGCGCCAAAGGTACCTGAAATTGTGGCAGTACCCAAAGCTGCAATCCCCCAAACGACTTTGTAGCTCAAAGATAATTTCACCGGACCTTGGGTAGCTGTATTGGCTGTCATTTTATCCTCCTTCGTGTTGCTCACAATATCTATGTTTATTTTGGGCGTTGATCCATCAGAGCCTTATCCGTTAGGAGATAGGCCGTGCTATCACCAAGTAGCGGCGCCTTGTTCCTGGATAACAATATCCATACTATATAAAAGCACCATGGCTTCTGGCAGTGAGAACTTCGCTTGTTTCAGTTGATTGTTGCCAGGGTCAATTTGATAATTTTTTGCCTGACTGAGATCGGCTTCTGTCAAGTTGGTGTTGCCAAATAGGCTTTTTGCCAAATCGGTGCCCTTAAAGTTTGCTTTGGATAAATCTGTCTCGCGAAAATCGACTTCGTGAGCAACGCAGTTTTTTATTTGGATACCTATGAGTTCCAATCCAATAAATGTGCTATGGCTGATAACGCAATCAAAGAAACCAACAAAATTACTAAAACTGGCAGATGACCAATCTGCTTGGGTCCAGTTAATGCCGAGCAATTTTGATTTCTCGAAGCGGGTATCGGGAAATGAGCTCCCAGTGATTTCAGTAAGATTTAAATTGCATTGTTGAAATTTGCAGCTAGAAAACCGGCAATCACTCAATACAGCGGTCTCGAAAGAACATTGGATGAATTGGCAATCTGTAAATGCACCGTTTAAAGTTTTCCCCTGTTCCAAATGGATTTTTTCGAATATTTGGTCGTAATGCTCTTGTAAATCTATGAGTTTGTTCATCGACCTGCCTTTTTGATGATTTTGGACGTACCACAACGCAGTAGCTGTTTCTTGGACTATATCTCAGGAAGCGATTAACCTTTTCTCAAAACAATATACCAGTGGTCATCTTCCGTAGTTTGGATCAGACCCGGCATTTCAACCATCTCAGCCTCCATCCATTTTGAGGTTGGGATATGCAATCGTTCTAATTGATAAACACCGGCAGCGATATCGAGGTGAATTTCACCCAAGCCAGGGAAGTAGAGCAGGTATTCATTAGCATCGTTAGCCATACAGAAAGCTTCATTTGCTTGGCGATGATGCAGAAAATGATTGGCCGGTTCGAAGGAAAAGAAATCTACGCGGTCCGTCAGCATTCGGGCACTCCGAATGAAATGCTGCGCTTCGTGATCCAAACCCATCCCGGCGAGGGGGCGGTGAAAACGAACAGTGGCGTGGCCCGAAAAAATATTGCGGCAAAATCTTTCCTTGCCATCCCGTCGATTACCCGCCCAAATATTATCCATATCTCCGCCATAGATTTTGACATTGTTGATCGGGCGGATTTTTCCGGTACCCTTTACGGCCTCACGAATCCACAAGCCAGTTTGAGTGTGTGTTTCACCTTTTTGCGCATTGTGATTAGAAATATCAACGAATTGATAAGAGAACGGATCATTCAGAGAAAACGAAAATTGAGCATCCTGGTGGAGGTTAGGGTTCGTATAATCTGCAAACCAATCTCCGAGTGTGGGGCTTTGGGCCACAGCACCCTTCACCGCTCCATTTGAAGGGTCCCAGTAATCCCACATTTCGGTTACAAAGATACTTTTGCCGTATTCTTCTGCGGCGGTGTGCAGATATTGCGCCCAATATTTTCCCCAGTGATGGGGCGCCAGCGTTTCATTATCGATGCAATATAAAACGTTGTTGAATGGCAAAGAAATTGAGAGCAGCTTGTCTACGAATTTCTGCTGATAAGACAGCACAATCCCATGATGATCCAATTCGGGGATCGATTTGAAGAAGGGATTGACTTCGGATTGGGCGGGCAAAAGAATTTCATCCGGCAGCCCTAATTCTTCAAAAGTATAGTTACAATTCAATTGGGGATTGAAGGGGTTCGCAGCCCAATTCATTTTGTCCCAATAAAAATCGTAAGTTGCCCAAATTTCGATCTGCACGATGATATTTAATGCCTCAGCATAACGCAGCAGGTTCTGAAACTTCTGCCAATAAACTGGATTGAATGTGTTGAGGTCGAACAGACCAATCTCGTTTTTGAGATAGGGTTTTTTATCACCTTCGTCTCGGCTGCTCATCGTACACCGGACATAATTCCCACCTACCGATTGCAGTAATTCGAGATGTGCTTTGAGATTTTCGATCTGAAAAAGATTATCTTCAACGGAGCCGCCCAACAGGAGCACCGGCTTGCCGTTGTATTGCCAATAAAATGGATTTTTTGGGTAGATTTGGATGCCCAAGGCATCATCGTTCAGCATGATTTATCCTTATTTTGACAATTGTAACCGCTCAGCATCCTGAATCTGTTGAAGGATGCTGAGCCTGAGTAGTTAGTGACAATCAAAAGTTAACCGGTTGACCAACCAATCTTCAAATGCAGATAAATCTTTCCATTTTGTGGCGCAGCGAATAGGTTTTTCATTTTTGTCAATCAGGGTATAGCCGTCATCCGTAACGCGAACGCCCAGGTTTTCGATTTCGAGTAATTCTTCCGTGATTGCAAGATAAACGGCTACTGTATCAAACAAAGTGGATGTGATTGTATTAGGGTCAACTTTGGTCCAGTCAACATGATCAGACCAGCTGTAGTAACTTTCAACTAGTGCCATGATCAGTGGATCTTCACAGTCTTGCACTTGCTGATATTTATTGCCAGCCAGGTGAACGCTGCCGCAGGTATCCAGCGGGGTGATAGTGATATCGGGAAAGGCAGCAAACATTTGACGACACGCTTCTGGCTCCAGCCGCACATTCGTCTCGTTCGTGATCTCTTCATTGCCATTGTACCCAAAACACAGGCTGCCAAACATCCCCACAATTTTAGCGTTTTGGGCAGTGCGCGGCTCACGTTGGAGTGCTGCACGAATATTCGGCACCGGGCCAATACAAATCAACGTGATGGGTTCTGGCGCGTTCATAATCATATCAATCATCGCACCGACACCATCTTCATAAATCTGCCCCTGGTAATTGGAGATTTGATAATCCCCCAGCCAGGTTTCTTGGGGGCCGGCCCCGTCATTTTCGTAAACTCCCAAACCGATGGGAATATCCGTTCGCCCCGCGGCCTCTAAATATTTTCCGGCGATGGCTGCTCGATAGGTGGGGTTTCCGGTGTCGGTCACTACCATTTTCAAATCGAGCTCTGGTGATTTCAGGATTAATGCCAAGGCCCAGGCATCGTCGATGTCACCGCCAATATCTGTATCCAAAATCACAGGGATTTTTGAACCCATTTTTTCTCCTTTTGTGCATTCGGTAACCAAAAAATCAAGCCCCCATTAATTTCTGCAAATCTCGATAGCCGATTACATGAACACCGATATCCTGGATATGCTTCCGCAGTCCATCTTGCAGGAAGGTTTCGTAATCAGCCACGCGGCAGCGCCAATCGGGGGTGATAGCGCGCAGTTCAGGGGTGTCTTTGGAAGCGTGGATAATGAAGTGTGTGACCCCTGGCTGTAAATCGTTAAACGCCTGCTTGGTTTCTTCCAGCCGTTTTTTGGGGTCAGAATCCAGCGGCATACCGTGGATATTGTCTAACAGCGGCACGCCCATCTCTTCGAGGGAGTTGATCATTTGCATGATGAAGGCGATGGCAGCCTCGTCAAATGCCGCACCTTCGTGATCGCCGGTCACTTTTCGCCAACTGGCCTCGTCGAGCCGCAGCATCATCGGGAGCAACTGGGCTTCCAGCGCAGTTTGCAGATAGCCTTGCATAAATTTGGCATGGGCGACGGTACCCATGTGAGTATCGACGTGGGTGGGCTGCATCCCGGCTGCTTTCGCGCGCTCGATTTGGGTGACCAATTCGATCTGAACAGCTTCGGGATCAGCAAGATCCTGAACGGGCTGCGCTAAACGATGGAAGTAGCCTTCTTCGTCCAACAATCCAGTCTGGGGATCAATTGTAGAGAGCGGTGCCCAGCGATAGGTGTCCCACTCACTCGTCAAGGTCAGATGCACCCCTAAATCAGCGTCCGGATTTTCCTTGGCATATTTGGCAGCCTCCAAAAACCAGGGACAGGGTACCATCACCGCGCCGCTGGAGATCAAGCCAAAATCCCATAAATCGGCAAACGCATCTACAGAAGCCTGGCACATCCCCACATCGTCCACATGGATAATCGCGAGGCGCGCATCATCGTCAAAACCTAATTTCTTGAGTACAGGGTTGGGCTGCATTTGATATCCTTTCAGTAGCTAGAAAAAATGGCTGTCCCAACGTGCAAGGGACAACCAAATGATACCAACTTTTTACAGTTTTCTGGGAGAATTTCCAATTTTATCCCGGTTTGAACTGGGTTTCATATAGATTGGTATAAAGACCGTTTTGTGCGAGCAGTTCTTCATGCGTGCCCTGTTCAACCAGACGACCCTGATCCATGACCAGGATTTGATCGGCAGCCAGGATGGTGGATAGGCGGTGGGCGATCACGAGGCTGCTGCGACCTTTCATCACATGCTGCAAGGCGTTTTGGATCTGCTCCTCAGAGAGTAGAATCCAGGTGGGAGGTGGCTTCGTCTAAAACCAGGATGCGCGGGTCTTTCAGAATCACACGGGCAATGGCGATGCGCTGCCGTTCGCCGCCGCTCAGACGGTAGCCGCGTTCCCCGACCACGGTTTCGTAACCGTCGGGTAAGTCCGCAATGAAATCATGGATATTAGCGGCCTTTGCAGCAGCGACTACCTGGGCCTCGCTGGCCTCCGGTTGCGCGTAAAGTAGATTAGCCCGGATGGTGTCGTAAAACAGGTAAGTTTCCTGCGTGACCATCCCGATATTCTCCGCCAACGAATTCAGCGTGACTTCGCGGATATCCAGCCCATCAATTTGAATGCGCCCCTCGGTAGGGTCGTAGAGACGTGGGATCATATAAGTGGTTGTCGATTTCCCCGCACCGCTGGGCCCGACCAGCGCAACCAGTTGACCCGGTTTGATGGTGAAACTGATATCCTTGAGGGCCCAGCGCGGCTCAGCACCATCGCCGTTGGTTGCTCCACTCTCGGCATCCCCGTTTTTCTGCTTGCCACGTTTGAGCAATGCTTCCCCACCGCCCCGCCAACTGAAGCGGGCAATCTCATCCAACCCCACTTTTTCAGTGCCACCCAGACCGGCATAGGCGAAAGATACCTTTTCGAATTGGACCCGGCCTTTCACCTGCTGCAAAACTTTAGCAGATGGTTTCTCGGCAATCTCCACTGGAATATCTAACACTTCGAAGACGCGCTCGAAACTGACCATGCTCTGAGCGAACTCTACCTGGGCGTTGGTCAATGACATCAGTGGACCGTATAGCTGAGTCAGGTACGCACCGAAAGCCACAATCGTCCCGATCGTGAAGGCTCTCTGAATCACCAAATATCCGCCGACCCAAAAGACCACCGCCGAACCCACTGCACTGACCACGCTGAGCATCATAAAGAACCAATGCCCGGTCACCGCCGATTGAATGCCAATATCGCGCACCGAGGCCCCATCTTTGCGGAAGCGTTCCAATTCGCGCTGCTCGCGGCCAAATAGCTTCACCAAAAGTGCGCCGCTGATATTGAGGGTCTCATTCATCGTGGCGTTCATCTCGGCGCTGTACTCCATCGATTTCCGACTCAATTCTCGCAGCACCTGCCCAATCCGGCGAGCGGGCAGAATGAACAAAGGTAATACAGCCAAACCCAACAGGGTCAAGCGCCATTCTAAGGCAAACATAATTGCCAATGTAGCCACTAATGAAACCGTATTGGAGACAATTGAAACCGTGGTATTGCTAATCGCCCGTTGCGCGCCGATGACATCATTATTGAGCCGCGACATCAACTCCCCCGTACGGGTTTGCGTGAAGAAGCGCAGCGACATCCGCTGTAAATGGGCGTAAAGTGAGCTGCGTAAATCGAAGATCACCCCCTCACCAATCGTTGAATTCAAACGCCGCTGCCAGACACCGATCACACCGTTGAGCAAAGGGATGCCAATCATCCCCAGGGCCAGCCAGTTCAGCCGGGTGATATCACTGCTCGGGATGGCGTAATCGATCAGGTTGCGGTAGAGCAACGGAGAAACCAACGAAAGCCCCGTAATCAACAAAATCGTAATCAGTAACCCTGATACCGCGATCCAATACGGCCGGGCAAACTTCCACACCCGCACCAATAACTCACGAGAAATTTCTGGTTGGTCGGCCTCTTTATCATGCCGGATGTAGGCAAACCAACCGCCGCCGTGCATACCCATAAATCCTCCTTGATTTTAGTGCAAAGCACTAAAGCGTAATCAACCCAAGCTGCAATCCCATCCGCACCGCTTCCATACGGTTGGTGGCCCCCAATTTGGCGTAAATCGACGAAACGTGAAACTTAACCGTGTGCTCGCTGATCTCCAACTCCAGGGCAATTTGTTTATTCGCCAGCCCTTGCGCTAAAAGCTCCAGAATTTCAGCCTCGCGCGGCGTAAGCTGCTCGATGAGTTCATCCGCTTCGCCAGATGGATTTTCGATCCAGAGCGAGTCAAGCCTGCCCCACGGGGCCACGATCAAGCCTTGATAGATGGCGTGTACTGCGGCGATCAATTCTTCGCTGGAGGTTTCGGATGATAACAAGCCCCAGGTGGATAACGGTAATTCGCGCAGCATTTGCGCGGCCTGAAGGTTATCGCTGATCCATAAAAGACCGGACTTTGTTTCGGAATTCAAGAGGGGCGCCAGTTCTTCCAGGGATTCCTGGCCCTGAAGGATGAGTACATCCACTGCCCATTCAGCATTCTGCAGGGCCGCAGGATCAGCCATCTCTGCGACGATCTGAAGCGAATCGCTGGCCCCCAGCAGGGTACGCAGCCCGACGCGTACGGCCAGGGTGGGTGCTAGAATTGCAACTTGGATGGGGGTGTTTTCCCTCACCCCAACCTCCGTTTCACTGCGGTTTTCCCCTCTCCCTGCCCCCTTCGGGGATGCTTCGCGATGAGAGGGGGCGCGAACGAAGTTCGCTTTAGGGTTGAGGGCAAAAGGTAGTATTTTTTGATCATTCGTGTTCTTTGTTTCTACGGATGGTGCCGTCCATGATGGCGGGAACCGTGCCCACGCTGGCCGTGATGGCGGTCACCACGTTTACTGCGGCGATGATGCCTCCTGCCACGGCGGTGCATCTGACGCTCGCCCACGGTAACATTCACGGTGAGTAACTCACCGACCCGGAGAACATTGACCGCAGCTGCTTTCCCGACGATTTCGCCAGTCAGTTTTGTAGCCAGTTCATCGTGATCATTGACCGGCTCTCCGCCGATCCCGACGATGATATCGCCGATCATTAGGTCGCTTTCAGCCGTGGGGCTGTCTTCTTCTACTTGCACGAGCAGCAAACCAGATTTTTGCTCACGACCCAGGGTTTCGAATGCTGAATTGGGGATTTCTACGAGCTGGCTGCGGATACCCAGATAACCGCGCTTGATGCTGCCATGTTCGGCCAGCTTTTGAGCGGTATCCCAGGCTACGGAAATTGGTAAGGTCAGCAAAGTGCCGTGTGCTAAACCTGAGGTGTTGATCCCGACAATCTGGCCGCGGGCGTTGATCAGCGCGCCGCCGGAGAAACCGGGCAATGGAGCCGCATCGGTGCGGATGAAGCGTTCGATCAAGCCGCCACGGTGGGTGCGGATCGGTCCGTTGATATAGCTGACCACGCCGAGGCTGGCTTCGATCCCTTTGGTGGAGTGGCGTCCTAGGGCCAGGACAAACTCGCCCACACGCATCTCACCCTCAAAGACCTCGGCAACTCCTTTTGCGGGTTCGGCGAGTTTCAAAACCGCGAGATCGCTGCTGGGATCGCGTCCGGCCACTTCAGCGGCAATTTCTTTTCCATCTACTAGAATTACGCGAATATCTTCATCGCGCTCGATCACATGGTCGGCGGTCAGCACCAGATTGGCAGCGAAAAGGATGCCACTGGCGGGGAGGCGGTCGCGGCCATCCACCAACACCACGGATGGGGCGACTTTTTCCACGGCATCGGCCATGGCGTCAGAGAAATTGGTTAATGTGTTGTTTTCATTTGACATGAATTTTTCCTTCCTTTCATCTTATCATCCCACCTTGTTCCATACAACCGTTGATCGGTTCAAAGTGGAATATCCTGTTTGGTTGTTTGTCATTTGTCCCCTAAATCATATCGAAAGGAGTGCGTTCCCACATCAGGTAAAAGAGCAGGCAGCTACCTGGAAATTCGGGTAGGATAACCGGGCCTGTTGTTGCTCGTGGAGTTGTGTCTCATTTGGGCATTCATATTCCTATTGGATAGAGTAAAATTCTGGGATATATCGGAGCTTGCTTTTAACGGCTAGCCCTGAGATAAAATTCGAAAAATTCTGAAAGAAGAAATCAATGCTGCGTAATCCGTGGACGGCATACGCCAAGGTGGTTTTTGCCGTGGTTGTGTGGGGTGCTTCATTTATCGCGACAAAAGTGGCTTTGCAGGAAATCTCACCGGCAACTGTGGTCTGGCTGCGCTTTGGGATCGGCGTGTTGATTTTGGGCTTGGCGGCTATCGGGCGGGGACAGTTAGCCCTCCCCCGGCGAAAAGATATTCCTTATTTTGCTTTGCTGGGCTTCATTGGGATCACCTTTCACCAGTGGCTGCAATCCACAGGATTGGTCACCGCGCAAGCCTCCACCACGGCCTGGATTGTGGCCACAACTCCCATTTTCATGGCTCTTCTAGGCTGGCTGGTTTTGCGGGAGAAATTGGACAAGCTGCAAATCTTTGGAATCGTGTTGGCAACGGTTGGAGTGCTCTTAGTCGTTTCGGAGGGGAATTTGGGTGACTTAGGTATGGGCGAATTCGGTACGCCAGGAGATATTCTGATTTTGATCAGCGCCCCAAATTGGGCAATTTTCTCTACGCTTTCACGCCGGGGGTTGCAGGAGCATTCCGCGGGATTGATGATGCTATACGTGATGGGCTTTGGCTGGCTTTTCACTTCAATTCTGTTCTTTGCCGGGCCGGGACTCGCTGAAATTGGACAGCTCACTTTCAATGGTTGGCTGGCGATTCTTTTCCTGGGGGTAGCCTGTTCAGGGCTGGCGTATATCTTTTGGTATGATGGACTTCAGGCCATCCCGGCTTCCCAGGTGGGAGCTTTCCTTTATTTAGAGCCGTTGGTGGCCGTGATTGTCGCTGCATTTATTTTGGGTGAGCCTATTTTGCTGGCCTCGCTTATCGGGGGAGGTACGATCCTGTTCGGGGTCTGGCTGGTTAATCGAAAGTCCGTCATCACCCAGTCCTAAAGTCCTATTCACAACTTCGCTGATGTGATATAAATTAATAGAACGAAAATTCTATTAATTTAGTGTTTTCATTTCATTAAGTGTTGTGAAGTGCGTTTTTTGATTCTATTAGGATTTGTGTAGTTTCCTCAAAGTATGTAACTTTTATCTATTTATCCGTATATGACCCCATTGAGAAAGTTCTTTCGCCAGTTGTTTCAGCAAGATGATGAGCAGAAATACTTTTCTGGTGAAGCCCCCGCTGATTTTGAAGGCCGTCTCTTCGAGATCGCCGAAGAGCACGGCCTTTCGCCCAATGCCGTGCTCAATATGGCTTCGCTGGCTGCCGAAGAGTATAACGAGAAAGTTGTTAATTGGCGCAAGCTTACCCCCCGACAGCAAGAAGTTGCTGCACTCATTTGTGGTGGTTATACCAATCGAGAAATTGCCCAGCGGTTGAATATCTCTGTCTCGACGGTGAAAACGCATATTCGCTCCATCCTGCCAAAATTTGGATTGAATAGTAAAGATCAATTGCAGCAATACTTCGAAGGTTGGGATTTTAGCCACCTCCTACATGCCTAGCCTAATATATGGGTCAACCTTGGGCCTAGACCCACCATATTTACACCCACCCACACACTAACCTCATAACCATCCCCAAAATCATCCCAGGGTCGATTGAAAAACTTTGGGGGAATTGGTATGTTGTGTGCATGAACACACAGCACTCCCTTACCTTACTCACCAATTTGCCCCAATCTTCTGTTGACGACCAAATCACCCAGTGCGCGATGGAAAACTCGGTGTGGATTTTGGATGCAGGCAACTGCTTCAACCCCTATCAAATCACGCGCCAAATTCGGATGCAAACTCCACAGGTAAAAGCCGTTTTAGAGCGCATTCAAGTGGCGCGGGCCTTCACCTGCTTTCAGGTGGTCACCCTGCTGGAGCAAACCAGAATCACCCAAGGCTCAATTTTTATCCTGTGGTTGCTGACCACCTTCGCGGACGAAATGATCCAGGTCGGGGATCGCCTGCGTTTGCTGAAACAAGTGGATTTTCAAATTGATCGATTGTGTCAGAGTGCTCCAATTACTGTGACGATGAACACGACCCGCTTTGAGAGTGATCCCATTATGGATTGGGTTTCTCAGTTGCAGGCGCGTGCCGGCAAAATCCTGGTGCCCGAATACACACCAGACGAACCTTTACCAACTTTATTCTGAGGCCTTATGGGACGCACACTACCCACCACCACGCAAATTATCCTGGACGAGCAGCAAGCCTTTGTCAATTTTCGACGGGCACTACGCCGCGAAGATCAGCTATTCTTCGATGAATTATTCGCCCGCGCCCGCAAGCATGTGATGGCGATCAATCAGGCCAACCACGTTTTACCCTTCGAGGCGATTTTGCTGGCGATGCTGGTCGAATTGATGCACGATGTCATCCGGCTGCAAGAGCAGACCGATTGCGGATCATAAAATGTTAACCGGCTGGCTGTTCGATGTCTACGAGCACCCCGAAGAGGGGATCGTGGTTTGGTTGATCGGGGAAGATGGGGGTCGTCACCGTCTGCGGCAAAGTCTTCCAGTCACATTTTACGCGCACGGGACCTCGGTGCAGCTGCGCTCCCTTTGGAAGTACCTGCGCGATCAAGAACTTCCTGTTGAATTGGCCCGCGTGCGCCGTCGAGATTTGTTCAGCGGCGATCTTGATGTGATGGAAATCATTATCCCAAAACCCGTAGTCGCTTTATTGGCCTTTTTCAAGTGGCGGCGCGCTTTCCCGCACATCACCTGGTACGACACCGACATTCCCCTGGCGCTGCGCTTCGTTGCGGCTCACGATGTTTTCCCGATGGCAAAGATTCAAGTCGAAGTGGATGATGATAACTGGATTCAGCAAATCACGCCTCTGGGTTCGGCCTGGGATTTGCTGCCCAATATCCCGCCGCTGCGGATTTTGCACATCCATCCGGATACCGATCCCGCTCGCACGCCGCCTCAATTTCTTTTTGCACAGATCAACCGCAAAACCATGAAGATTCCCGCGTATCCCCGAAATCAGCTTGCCATTCAAATCAACGCCATCTTACAGCGCCACGATCCCGATTTAGTCATCAGTCAATATGGTGATACCTGGTTATTCCCGCTACTTATTGAATATTGTCAGGAGCACGAAGTCGAATTTTTCAACCCCAATCGCGATCCCGAGTGTGAAGTTTTGCAGCGTGAAGCCCGTTCTTTCTTCACGTATGGGCAAACCGTCTACCGCGGCCAGCAAACTTACCTTTTTGGGCGTTGGCATATCGACGAGTGCAACGCGATGATGTACGGCGATTACGGCTTAGAAGGCGTGCTGGAGCAAGCCCGCGTCACAGGACTGCCCATCCAGGAGGTGGCCCGCAAATCACCCGGGGCGGGGATCACGGCGCTGCAAATCGTAAAGGCGTTGCAAACGGGGATTCTCGTACCCTATCAGAAGCAGCAGGCTGAGCAGTTCAAATCAGCGCAGCAGCTCATTGCCGGCGACCGCGGCGGGTTAGTGGCTCAGCCCATCGTCGGGTTGCACGAAAATGTTGCCGAGATCGACTTTGTTTCCATGTATCCCAGCATCATGGTGAATTTCAATATCTCGCCGGAGACGGTCAACACGCAAAGCGAAAATATGCAGATGATCCCTGAGTTGAGCATCCCAATTGATCGTACCCAGGAAGGGTTTGTGCCCCAGACGCTGCGACCGCTGATTGAGAAACGCATCCAGATCAAAACGAAGCTCAAAAAACTCGACCGCCGGGATTCCCGCTATCCGATTTTGAAGGCGCGTGCCCAGGCCCTGAAGTGGCTGCTGGTGGTCTGTTTTGGTTACCTGGGATACAAAAACGCGCGCTTTGGCCGCATCGAATCGCATATGGCAGTCACGGCCTATGGCCGCGAGTGTTTGCTGCGTGCCAAAGAGGCTGCCGAAGATTTGGGCTACCGGGTGATGTATCTTTATATGGATGGGCTATGGGTGCAGAAAGTAGGGGTATCAAAAACCAATATTCAACCTTTGTTAGACGAAATCCTGCACCGAACAGGTTTACCCATCGCGCTGGAAGGCATCTACCGCTGGATTGCTTTTCTCCCTTCACGGGTGGATGCGCGCGTCCCGGTGGCGAATCGCTACTTTGGGGTCTTTGACGATGGACAGATCAAAACCCGCGGCATTGAAACTCGTCGGCGGGATACCCCTCCCTGGATCTTCAAAATCCAAACTGAACTTCTTGAAACGCTGGCGCGCTTGCCAGATGCAACCTGGATTCCAATGGTATTGCCTGCGCTGGTTCGAAGGTTGGCAGGCCATTTAGAAGACTTGACAGATCAACGTGTCCCCATTGAAGAATTGGTAATCGCACAAACCTTGAGCCGAGAGTTGGATGCGTATGTTGTCCCTTCCCCGGTTGCCCGGGCCGCGAGGCAACTCCAGGAAGCAGGCAAAGAAATCCGACCAGGGCAGCGTATTCGTTTCGTCTACACTTGTGGAGAAACGGGTGTTGCCCCCTGGGGTCTCCCCGACCACCCTTCGCGGGCTCAACTCGATACTGTCCGCTACCGCAACCTGATGCTGCGGGCGGCGCACACGGTTCTTCAGCCTTTTGGCCTCACCGAAAAAGTGCTGGAGAACTGGCTGCTCGCAAAGGCCGGGTACGGTGCGTCCGTGGGCAAGATTCCTGCTATGAATGAGTTAGGGCCTCTGTTTACAAAATTAGAAACTGGCCAAAAATCTATCAAAGTGGAGTTTCCGGAGATAGCTTTAGCGGTATGGGGTTCTTCACTATAAATTGGAATGAAAAATGATCAGCGTTTTTATCAGTTATGCTCATGAAGATAGCCTAGTGATCGATATTATTCGATCACTTTTAGCCGCGGCTGGTTATGCAATTTGGATTGATCGAGAATTAATCAGTGGGGGCGATGTGTGGCGTGCACGGATCGTGGAAGCAATTGAGAGCAGCGATGTTTTCTTGTTGGCGCTGTCGCCAAACTCAGTGAAATCGAAATATGTGTTGCAAGAGTTGAATATTGCGGATGGGGAAGGCAAACCGATTTTGCCTGTAGTAATCGCTGCCGTAACAATCCCCACACCGATGAAGCTACAGCTATCAGGTTTGCAAGCAATTATCTTGGATATTGACGATTTCAGTAATATCGACGTTTTGCATACGTCGATCGATCAACTTGCTGCAACAAAACCGTCACTTTAGAACGAAATCCAGTTCCTGCACCATTTAGGGGTTGGACCCTTAATGAGAATATCCCCAAAAAAAGAGACACCCCATCGGGGCGTCTCTCCGAGTGTTCCAGAATAATGCTACTCAACAGGGATGGCTTCCAGCTCGTCCACGAGGCCTTTGATCACATCAAAACCACCTTGCCAGAATTCAGCTTTGCTAATATCCAGCCCGGCTTCGGCACAAATATTAATCGGTGAAGCGGAACCGCCAGCTTCGAGCACTTTGATATAGCGCGGTTTGAAAGATTTGCCTTCGGCTTTATATTGCTGGTAAAGTGAGAGCACCAGCAATTGGCCAAAACTATAGGCGTAAACATAGAATGGTACGTGCATGAAATGTGGGATGGAAACCCACTCCCATTTGAATTCTTCGCTCAATTCCACAGCATCGCCAAATTGGGCTTCAAGATTTCTCGTAATAGGCTTCAGAGATCTGATCGACTGTGGCACCTTTGGCAACCATATTGTGAGCAGTGACTTCAAACATGGCAAAGAAAATTTGGCGCATGATAGTGGCATATGCATCGTCGACTTGGCTGAAAAGGATGTCACGGCGCACGGCAGGATCATCTTCGATTTCAAGCAAGCGATCAACGAGCAGCATCTCAGCAAAAGTGGAGGCGTTCTCGGCCATAGGCAGCGACGAGTGAAATGTGAAGACATTATTGTCAAAAGCCAGCATCGCGTGGATCGCGTGACCAAGTTCGTGTGCCAGGGTGGCGACATCGCTGGCTTTGCCCTGATAGTTGACCTTGACATAGGGTGTGTGGCCGGGCACAACAGAAGCACAAAAAGCACCATCTTGTTTGCCCTTGCGGACTTCGCTATCGATATGAGCTTCATCGAATACTTTCTTAGCCAGCTCCGCGACACGGGGACTGAAATCGTTGAAAGCTTCCAGAGTCAACTCAACCCCTTTGTTGAAATCATACTCTTTGTCTGCTTCGGCAACGGGAGCATAAATATCGTAACGGCGCAGTTTTTCGATGCCCAGCCATTTGGCCTTAAGTTTGAAATAGCGCTGGAAAACATCGGCATTCCTCTCACAGACCTCTAGCAAAGTATCGACAACTTCATCGGGCAGGTCATTGACTAAATTGCGGGCGGAAATTGGGGTGGCATAATTGCGCAAGTCCATATTTTCAGCACGCCAATCGCGGATCAATGTCTGATACATCTGGCCTAAAATGGGGCCATCGTCGCCGTAAACTTTGTAGAGCTCTTGGTAGGCCGCAGCCCTCAAATCGGGGTCCGAGCCGCGCACCAGCGTCATCAACTGTCCGCGGGTCATTTCCTGCATTTCACCATCCACTTCAACCTTGAAGACATAGCGGTTGGTGATCGAGTTGTAAAGGGTCACTAGCGCGCTGATCCCGTTGACATCTTTGATATTAATGATCTTTTCTTCTGGTTCTGTTAGCGTATGAGGTTTGAAATGCCGCATTTCTTCTAACCAATAACGGTAGTCATCGGCGCGAGACATCAGTTTTTCGGCCTTCTCATCTTTTAAATCTTTCCACCATAATGAGAAGAACATCGTTTTGTTCTGTAATTGGGCCATAAACTGTTGCACGCGGGCATACAACGCTTGGGCTTCCTGGCTTTGGGTATCTGCTGCAAACCACAGGCCCGGATAAGTGCCTAATTTGCTGGCGGTGAGCCGCATAGTTTCCATCTCTTTGATGGCATCCATAAACTCTTCGAAATCGATATCGTCGGTTAATTTTTCACGGAAAGCTTCGAAATCATTGGCTCTGGCTTCTAAATCTGTGAAAGCGGCTTCAATTTCAGGCCCATCGGCGCTGGGAAATAGATCTGCCAAGCTCCAGGGTGAGAGGGTGTATTCAGTCATATGTATCCTTTTCCTTCTGATTGGTAATAGAAATGCGAATGTGATTATACTCGATAGAAATACGGTCAAAGATTAAACGCAGTTCAAAAAAAACACGGCTGCCTTAGCAACCGCGTTTCTGAAATTCTAGATGTTGAATCGGACATGCATGATATCGCCATCTTGGACTTGGTAAGTCTTACCCTCCAGGCGAAGCTTGCCCTTAGAGCGCGCTTCAGCCATGCTTCCAAGGGAGAGCAGTTCCCCATAGGGAACCACCTCAGCCCGGATGAAACCTTTCTGCAGGTCGCTGTGGATTACACCAGCAGCTTCTGGGGCTACGGCGCCGCGGCGCACAGTCCAGGCGCGAACCTCATCTTCGCCGACGGTAAAGAAGGACTGCAGCCGCATTAGATCATACGAACTGCGGATCATGAGGTTCAGACTGGGTTCGCTGATATCATACTCGCTCATAAAAAGTTCAGCATCATCTGGGGGAAGCTGGGCGATTTCCATTTCTAATTGTCCTTGCAATGAAACCACACATATCTGACAGGGATAATTGATCTCAGGGGCTTCTTGTCCTTCACCTAAATTGAGGACGATCAGCAAATCTTTGAGCGAAAGAAATCCATAACCAGAAATCAGTTTTTCTTCTTCGGATGTCAAATCCATTTCGCGCAGGGCGTTATCTTCCGAGAGGAAAGTCATTATGCGCTCGAAGAGTTCCTTCTCGCGGATAACTTCGCCTTTATCGCGGCTGTTGCGCTTGAGTTCTTCTGCCAGTCGCTCTAGCTTGCGCTCGACTTGGATCAGATCGTTGAGCAGGAATTCGCCTTCCATCGCATCGATATCGCGCTGGGGATCAACGCTGCTCATGCTGTGAGGGACGCTGTCATCTTCAAAGCAACGCACCACATGAATAAAGCCATCCATCTGCGAGAGCTGGGTCAGCAACTGCCCCGAAATATTTCCGCCGGTTGAACCTTCCAATCCGGCAATATCGGCATAGGTGACCTTCGCATACGTTGTTTTCTTGGGGCGGAACATCCCCGAAAGATCATCCACGCGTGGATCAGGAACATCTACCACCGCAGTGTGAACCTCGAAGCGTCCGCCGCTCATTGTCACCGGGCGGTCGCCATGGGTGAGCGCGTTGAACACGGTTGTCTTGCCAGATTGGGGTAAACCGATAATGCCTAATTTCATGTCACGACCTTACACAATAGTAGAGACGCAATTTACCGCGTCTCTACAAAACTTGAGATTGATAAGGGAACCGCTAGCGGTTCCCCACACACAAGGCCGAATTTTACCGCGAAATTTTGAGATGGCAAGTAAGAATATCACTCAAAAGAACGCTGGAGATAAATTAAGAAGTATTTTGTTTCGTTATAAGGAATTAAGGCCAGACTCTTGCTATGGTTGTACAAACCATGTAAGGATTTCCAGCATTGACATTGAAATTGGTGCCAAATTGGAAGGATGGCAGCCAGAAATCGAAATCTTGACGGACGGGATTCCAATTCAGAATCTGGTCTACATTGCCAATGCTATCCGCTAGATCTTGAGCATCGAAGATGTTATTACCCAGATCGAACGGAATGGTAACGGCATTAAATTGGCAGGGAGAGGAGCCAACCAGATTGTATTGCAGCGCACCGGGGTTTCCGGTGGCGGGGGGGAGATCACCTATGACGGTAAAAACCAAGGGAGCGGTATTATCTACAAGCACCATATAGGAATCACCTAGGTTGGTTGTGAAGTTGGTACCGAATTGGAAAGGGGGTAGCCAAAAATCAAAATCTTGACGAGTGGGGTTCCAACGTAAAACCTGCTGGGCACCAGAAATTTGATCTGCAATAGCTTGAGCGTTAGGAATCGAAACTGTATCATCTAATGGCATGGCTATTGCATTCCACCTGGGAGACCCTTCATCACCAGGTTTAATATCGTAGTCGAACAGAGGAGGGAGTGAAGGAGAAAATTGTCGCGAAGCGATATTAATGGGAGCAGCACCTGGAGCATTCATATTGTGTATCCACAAACTCCAGATTGTATCTCCCCAGACGCGCATACCCGCGAAGAAAGTTTGGCTCGGGTCTTGGATCAAATAAGCGGGATCTCCGCCGGCACCTGGGCTTGGTAAGGTAAGTGTACCAGAGCCATTGATTTCGTCGCGCAAAAACTCAATATATTCACGGCTGGTGGTTTGGTAGTTAAGTGTAACTTCGACGGTTACTGCACCAGTAACAAGGATATCAAAGTCACGCATAGAAACCTGATCATATCCCCCCGCGTATTCTTCTGTGGTGAAGTAATCTGGGACTGGCACGCCATGCTGAACTGGTTCGGAGAGACGTCCATCTGCTTCGTCGATCCTGAAACCTTTAGGTGGGATGCGATTATCTTTGTAACGTCCATCACTCAACACAAAGTGGAACGTTTCATCTTCGCCAGTTAGGGAACTGCTTCCGTGCATTTCGTAAACTAATTCATCCACATAGATTTCATTAGATGTCAAATCAGCGGGGAGATTCAAAGTGGTTGTATACGGATAACTTAAACCTTTCAAGGTGCCAGCAACTTCGTCGTAAGGATTAACTTCGTGCATCAAAGTGCCGGTTTCGTCAAAATACTTGATGTTTACAAACATCCGGCGTCCTTCTGGAAAGCCAGAAATCAATTTGTGACCGGTTTGATTTTGCACAATAAATCTTAAATTCCCACTATATGGGCTGTAGAGAACATCAGTAATGACAGCTGCATTTTGGAGCATGTCAAGTGAACGATTGGCACCATCCAAAATAGCTTCAGCATCAAAATAAGATCCTTGCTTGAAATCCAACGTCAACTCAGCAGCGCGGTCATTCAGCAAACCTTCATTTACAACATCATGATTTGGTCCTTTTAAGTCAATACTCGCCAGAATAGTAGGAACCCACACATTGCCACCTGTGAGATCGTGCATCGGTTGGCCGCTATGGGGATGTTCCGTGCTTTCGGTAGGTCGCAAAATGGTGTTATTCACCGCTTCTCCAACGGTATCGCGCATATGGCAATCCTGGCAACTGGCGATTAAGTTTCCAGGCTGGGAAGTCTCGAACTCCGAGGGATTAAAGGGTCCTATACCCGCTGCACCCCCTTGCTGCCCAAAATCAGAAAGCATGAATTCTGAGAAAGTGCGTTCTACATGGAAATAAGAATAAGGCGCGTCGGTTTCGGTAGTTAACGGTTGGGTGGGATTATCGTTTAAATTTGCCAGAGCAGGATTGGAGATATCGTGGCAGGTGGAGCAGTAATACTTACTTTTATGATAGCGACTATAAAGGATGCCGTGTCTGGCGTCTGCATCAGCAAAAGAAGCCCGCCGATGATCTTGATTATCCAAAAAATATTGGCCGCTGCCGCTTTCTGTGAAAGTAATTGGAGGGCGATGGGTGAGATCAAAGAACGGGTCTCCATTGAACAGTGAGAAAGTTTCGGCAAGTAAACGATCTTCGGTTAATGTGGCGGACGCGGCCACATTGGAGGGAGTTGTAGAACCATTCGTTTCGTCCCAATAGCCCGACCAATCAGCCCCCTCTCGAGAACCCGCTGCAGTATCTTCAAAAAACGGATCGACCATATAATGACAGATCGTGCATTGAACGCCATCATAATCATTGCCCGTCATCAGCGATGCATTGGTTGGGTCAGAACGGCCGTTAACCCAACCCAGTGGGAAATGGCAACGAATGCATATATCGGTGGCATTGGGGTTGCCAAGCGCCCATATCGAATCTTGTGTCGCGACAGTCATCGTAGCCCAAAAAAGGAAATCACGTGCAGCCTGTCCCATCATGGATCCTGTCCAATCATGCGTAATTGAAACAGAGTTATCCTGGGTTTGATGGCAACTTCCACATTGACTGGAATCGGTAAGCCCCTCTGGGATGTCTCCCGGCTGCGTACCGGGCATCCGGACTAAGGGATCATCAACTACATCTAAAGCGCTCCAAGCAAAGGCAGAAAATTGTGTCGTGGTTACCGCCATCATCAAAAACAAAAACACAATCACTAAGATGAAATATCGTTTATTGTTCATTTTTTGTTCTCCTTATACGCCCACACCAATACAGAAAAATAGTTTCAAGTCATCCTGTTAAATAACAAAAACCGACCATCGTGGCCGGTTTCGCTACTGGCTCCCCGCAAGTAAATAAGCAACCATCTAAAACTTACGGATCAATGCTTCCACAATTATAATATTTCGAATAAACTTTCCTTATTATTGCTAACGATTGTTATCATCCTAAGTTACATTTTAGATGTCACAACCTGGATATGATGATCATCGTCACCGTTTGCGTTGTTCGCGTTTTATAAAAAAGGCGATGGTCAATTTGACCATCGCTCTTCTATCTTTGCTTTCGTTTTGAAAAATTATTCGTTATGATTGGTGTGCCCGGCGGCGGTAGATGAAAGTTCCTGCCAGTATTAGAACCACACTAGAAACCAATGCGATCCAAACCAGTTGCATCCCGTTAGGATTACTAGAGGCACTCATAACTTGAAGCTCGACCGCGCTGGGATCATACAAATTTAGTAATGGTGGTTGAGCACTGTTTCTGTCGCTAATAAAAACACCATTTATGATATTAGCACAGCCCTCAATTTGAATTGCCAGACTGGCGGTATTATCTCCTAACCAAGTATCTCCTCCACCCACATACGCTGATTCTTGGTTCAAAAACGTGTTCAGAGCTGGACCGCTAAAACTAATTGGTCCGGTTCCTGACGGTGTAAGAATAGTAACCAAGGGAGTAATCACTGCTGGCTGAAGTCCAGCTTCATCGGCTTCAACCCAGGAATCATCATCTACTGAATATAGTACTAAATTCCCGCTCGGTGTAGCTGTGCCAGCAACATTCAAAATTAATTCCGAAGGTGTTGTTGCAGATGACACTTCACCACTAACATTGGATAAATCCCACTTAATATATATCACATGGGATGTAGAACAACTACCCTGAAAAAATTGTGAAAATATTGCCAAGTTGGGATCTGTGTCAACGAATTCACCAATCTGTTTGTTATAGTAAACATCACCAATGTTCGTTGTATACGCATAGGTCACGCCCACCACAATTAAACTGAAAGCCAACACAATTAATGCTGCTGTTCGTTTCATAATTATCTCTCCAATCAAAAAACTTTTACTAATTGATTAAGGCCAAACTCTGGCAACGGTTGTGCACACCATATAAGGGTATCCTGTTTTGGTTTCAAAGTTGATCCCAAAGTTGAATGGGGGCAACCAAAAGTCGAAATCCTGACGAACCGCATTCCAACTTAGAATTTGGTCAACATTACCAATGCTAGCTGCGAGTTCTTGCGCATTGGTAATAGTGCCCCCCATATCCAATGGTAAAATAATTGCGTTAAATTGACAAGGTGAACCACCGATTAAATTATATGCCAGAGCACCGGAATTGCCTGTGGCTGGGGGTACATCTCCAACGGTGGTAAATACTAGATTTGCAGTATCATCCGCTAGAACCATGTATGAATCACCAAAAACAGTTCCAAAGTTAGTACCAAAGCTGAATGGTGGCAACCAAAAATCGAAATCCTGACGAGTGGGATTCCACCGTAAATTTTGCTGGATGCCGGTAATTTCATCGGCAATTGCCTGAGCATTTGGCAATCTGACGGTGTCATCCAAAGGCATTGCAATTGAACTCCAATTAGTCCCTCCCACAGCACCTGGTGTGATGGCAAAATCAAATTCGCCAACGCGGTTGGTATTACCACTCTGAAAACCAGTTTCGCATTCCGAGCGCAAAACATAATAGTAATTTGTGGCTGGGTTCCCTAAAGCACCCAGATCATCATAAGATGTACTGGATGTGGTCTGAAAAGCCGGAGCTGCGGGTGTGAAATAGGGGGCGGTATCGCGGTAAAGTTGGTATTGCACATTGGTTTCAGCGATTGCATTCCAACTTAGGCGTAGATCTGTGGCGTTGAGTTTGGCGATTGCCAGGGTTGGTGAAGCGGGTGCGGTAGTACTCAAGCTGCCGTCCGTTGTTGGGGCGGGAATTTCCTCGCCGGGGCGGTTTGAGAGTTTTGTGGATGTAAATGACAGTGGGGATGATCCCGCTGCAATCCCTTGGAATGTGATTTTCAAGAGTACACCGCTCCCATTCACGGCCTCGGTGGGGTTTAGTTGGGTGGCGGCATAGGAAATCGTCCCCGCCGTGTTGTCAGCATGGTTTTCAACCGTCCACCCGGGCGTCCAGAAATCTCCAACCTCAATTTGCACGCCGTTCTGACCCGGATTACTGTCAACCACCTGGACAATTGCTGGATCAAATGACATGTATATCTCAGCTCCATAGAAATTCTCGACATCATGAAGCCAGATTTCTACTTCTGTAGAAGCACAACCATCAATCGTGGCGGCGGCAGGTGAAATTGTAATTGCGGCTTCCTCGACCTGAGCGGATACAGGCTGAATTTGCTCGGGACCTGTGAACAAGATGCTCAACACGATCAACAGTGCCAAGGCTGCGATTGTTATAAACCTATGAATTTGTTGGTAAAGTTTTCTATTTATTTTCATTTCCACGCTCACTTGTTGATGGGTCTTTGTCATCCTTGCGACGACGGCCTGCAAAGTACACACTAACACCGCCAATGATTATGCCAAACAAACCAACTAGCACAATCAACCAGATGGGATAAACCGTCTGTATGGTAGGTTGTACGGGTTCTAAAGCGTCCACGACTTCATTATTTGTTTGGAGATTATCTCCGGATGACGAAGAATTTTCTGCTACGGATGTTAATTCGATGATGATCGGTGTGCCAGTGGGGGTAATTTGATCTGTTTGAGTACTCGATTTATTGGGGTTGGTTGCCGTTGGAGTTATCACATCTGAATTCTCAGGCGCTTCCATAGAAGTTGGTGTCGGTTGCTGTGGTGTGTTACTGGCCGCAGGTTGGGCAGTATTTGTTGGTGCGGTTGTCGCCGTCGGTTGGGATGTTGATGTTGTTGCAGTGGGCGTAGCAGACTGACCCAGAGTTGGTAGCGGCGTACCAGCGCCTTGGGTGGGGATCGGGGTGTAAGTTGGCCCGGGGACTGATTTCGAACACCTCAATAACTCCTGACTCTGGGAATGCTAAGAATTTCATTACCAGTGTTGGATGCCAACTTGACAGATACCAAGTTCAATTCGGATTGAGCCCCAATCTGTTTCCCGCGAAAACTTACCACGATCAGATTGCCAGTGCCACTTTTCGGCGTGCTGGGATACAGTTGTGTCATTGCCAAGCGTAAAACACCAGTCTCATTATCCACCTGGTTGACAATTACAAAGCCGGGATCCAAAAAATCTCCGAGTGAAATTTGAACACCAGCTAATTCGGGGTCTGCATCCTGTACTTCCAGAACAGCAGGATCGAAGGTCATCTCGATTTCCATGCCAAAAAGCTCCTGGATATCGACAACTTCAACTGCGATAGCCGTAATCTGGTTTTGGGGAATTTGGAGTGTCTCCGGACTTACCCGAACCAGAACAGCCGCTTGCTGCCCAAAGACTGGCTGAGGGATCAGAAAGGTTAAAAATAAAAGTACGAGTAGAATTTGTTTTTGCATTTAATAATGGGATGGTTCATAAATAAGTAGACACATTAGTGTCAAAAAGAACATTACCAAAAGAATAGGTTGAAGGGAGCCGCCAAATCTGGCAAGATAATGGTTGACCAAAACCTTATCAAACCGACAGGAGGCTCCCCATGTTAGAGTATCGCCGCAAAGACCTAGATTTGTCAACCCGGATTTTTCTGGGGATCGAAATGTTATCTCCGGCTGAAATACGCGGCTGGGGCCGGGCGAGCGAATTGGCTGAGGCGTACGGCATCTCACGAAGCTTGCTGTACCAAATCAAGGATCGAGTGAAAGAAGCCCTGGAAGCGGCATTGAAACCCAAGCCAGTTGGACGACCAGTGGAAGAGAACCTTTTGCGGGTCGACCGGGAGATGATCCGCAAAGCGATTGCAGTGATGCCGGTGCTGACGGGATCGGTGCGTAATATCCAAACCGGTCTGGAATTGTTGTTCGGTGTCCAGCGGTCGGTCGGCTACATTAGCCAGACCTTGCAAGCAGCCGGTCAGGCGGCTGACCGGAAGAATGATGGGATGCGAGTGCCGCTGCCAGTGTTGGGTGAAGCGGATGAGATTTTTTCCGGACGCAAGCCATGTTTGACAGTCGTGGATGGGCGCTCATTTCTCGTTCTCAATCTATCGGCTGCCGAAAGCCGAGATGCCACCAACTGGGGACTGACGTTTCTGGACTTAGTAGACCAGGGTGTCGTTTTTCAAGACCTGGCTGCCGATGGGGCCCGTGGCATTCGAGCGGGACTGCGGGATGCGGAATTGGCTGTACCGCTACGCCCAGACTTGTTTCACCTGCTGCGGGATGGTAAAAAGGTGCAAAATCGACTGGAAAAGGCGGCTTACAAAGCCATCCGCATTGCTGAGAAGACCGTTCGAGCCGAACGCGAAGCCAACCAAACTACCAAGCGGCAAGGTCGTCCTTTAAAAGTGGACCTGACTGCCGCAGAAGCCCAGCTGCAGGAAACTCAGGCCATCGCCACTTATGAAAACTTCTGTTGGCTGCTGACCGAGGTCCACCAAGCGCTAGAGCCAATCACAAACTTTCATGGTTTGCAAGACCCTCTTCAAGCGCAGCAGACTTTGGAAACCGCGATCGAACTCATCCACACCCTGCCCGGCAACAGCCTCGCCGATTTTGCTCAGCAACTGCAGGATCATCTTGATGAACTGCTGGCTCCCTTGCGCTGGCTGTATGAAACCCTGGCACCCTGGCGCAGAAATCTCCCCGCCGATTTGGAAGCCTGGATCCTGGCCAGTTGGCGCAATGGGATCCAACAACTGGAAACCGTCCCCGCTCAGTGGCGGAGAACCGCAGCTGCTATCTGGGATGCATTCGCTCTTTTCCATCGGAGTTCATCTCTGGCCGAATCGCTCCATAGTTGGCTGCGCCCGTATTTGTCCATTCATCGCGGGATGCCCGGTTGGTTGTTCCCTCTGCTCCAGCTGTTCTGGAACCATCATGTCTTTTCCAGAGGCAAGCGGGCCGGAAGTAGCCCTTTACAACTTGCTGGCGTAAATGATCCACCTTCCCTAGCCAATGCATTCAATAGTCTCTTTGAGAGCTCGGTTGTTGATTGAATTCTTACCTATTCTTTTTTCAAGGTCCTAAAAAGTGTCCACTAATTTCTGGCTATTTATGAACCATGCCTTAATAATAATTAATAATAACTTGGTATCTGCAGATGCAATGACCTGCAGATACCGGTCTAACATTGATTTTACGAATGATACTTGCTCGATATCATGGTGTCCAGGGACTGCTTCCGAGGTGCCAGTTACCGCCCATCAGGGTCAGGTCGAGGATATCGACGATACCATCAGCATTGACGTCAGATTCTTCGCCGGCTCCGCCTCCTGAACAGGTTGGAGTAGGATTATGGTAGTCTCCACCGATACAAGCGGCATCTAAAACATCGATATAATCATCATTCGTTGCGTCCCCGCCAAGAAGTATAATCGTACTTAGGGTCGTGAGGGGTTGGGCGTCCAAAAGATGATTGTGAGCATAGTCCGTATCTGCTACAGCAGTGGTTGGCAAGTACAGGGGTGCATCGACGGTTAGAGAATAAGCCGTGCTGAGTACAAGCTCGTGGGAAGGATTATAAGCAGTTGTATAACCGCCTCCTGCAGAACTAGTGCCGAATGCTAGATATAGCGCGCTGGCTTTCACAGCTTGATCATAGACGCTAATCGTAGCACCACTATCGTTTGCGCGGCCTTGCAGATCGATAAATCCGGTGAAGTTGGCTGACAGGTTAATGCGGCCATCATCGGTGTCGGTGATATCTCCACGGTTGGGGGCGGTGCTGGGATCATTATATCCGGCATTGTTCACGAACACCTTGATGCCGCCGACAGAACCCGCAGTGGAATTCACATGGTCGATATCGATATAAGAAGGCCAGGCAGCATTAGATGAAGATGGATCGGATTCGATAAAACGGAGTGTAGCAATGGTTCCATCAGCCGAGCCAGAAGCTGCTGTAGCCGTCCAAGCCGTCGCGGGAGTTGGGCTGCAGAAGTAATTGATCTCGCCTGCAGGCAGTGACCCTATAACCGAACAGCCTGAATCCCAAGGAGATGAAAAGACGATGCTGTCATAGGTCAGAACGGCAGGGTCGTAAGTCAGCCGGAATGACAAGCCATACAGGTTGACCGCATCGGCCTTAAGTGCAACGTCGAACGTTTGTCCGCTGGCAACATTGACGGATGTGGCCAGTGCATCTGGCGCCATATCCATGAAGAACTCGGCATAGGTGTATGGAACAGCAACTACATCTGCGCTGATTCCATCACCGTTTGCTGCACCATTGATGTCGCCCCATGAATTGTAATCAGCCATCAGAGAATTGCCAGAGTTATTCTGGATACCATTTCCGCCATTAACCTTGAACAGGTTGCCTTCAATGGTAGTGATCCCACCGATGGTAACACCCGAATCGATCTGCAGACCAGCATCCGTATTGGAATGGATCCAGTTGCTGACCACTTTTAGGGAGGTCACGCTGGCAGCAACCTGAATACCATCTTCCCATCCGGTGACCTCCACATCTTGCATTGTGAAGTTGTCGCCGCCTGCCTGGATCAAGATCGCTGGATCAGCGCTGCCTAACCCATCCAACGTGCCGTTTTGAACGATCACATCTGCGGCAGCGACGGTTAAGAACGGAGAGCCTGCGCCGCCGGTCATCCCATTCAAGTCAATGGTGACACCTGGGATGTTGACTACTCCGCCGCCTGGCTGATTGCCAACCGGTTGGATGGTCTCACCAGTGGCAGCGGAATACAAAGCGGCCTGCAGGGTGGCAAATTGAGTGCCCTGGTCAACATTTTGCCAGCCGCTGCAGGTGTTCAGCCAGGGATCAAAGGTCACATAATCACTGACCTCGTCTCCTGTGCCTGTGGGATTATTTACTGGGTGATAAGGACCGCTCGCATCACCCCAGGAATTATTCGTTGCATCCACTAGTGGAGCAGTGCTGTAAACACCTTCATCATTGCCCGTGAAACAGTTGTTGTGGGCGGTTACGCTGCTGGTGTCAGATGCATCATAACCTACAAATATGCCAGTAGAGTTATTGACGATATCGTTATAACTGAAATTAGCTGTGGTTCCAGTTCCAAAATAAGTTGACACGAGGTAACCCGCGGATGTGGAGTTGTCAACACTTGCTACGCCGTAGTTGTTGGAGACGATATTGTTGGTGACGTTAACAACCGCTCCGTTACTAATATCTAAGGCATAATCGAGCCAATCCCCCGAGCCTTTCCCGGTATATGTGTTGCCGTGGAAGGTCGACCCTGTAATACCAGTACCAAAGTACAGGACGCCTATGCGGCCGATCTCAGAGAAAGTTGAGTCTGTAATATCTACATTGTTATCACCAAAGGCAGCTACGGCTACACCACTATAGGTTGGTCCGCTTTCATTGAATTTGATCTCAGTGAAGGTAATGTTTTCAATAGTGCCAGAGCCCCGATAGCGGATACCTTGATACACGAGGCGCCCGGTTCCATCCAGGGTGAGGTTGCTGAGATTTAGCGCAGCACCCTCGTTGACCAAGAACCAGCCACGCGCATCACCACTGCTGCCAGTATCTACGGTGGGATTAAGGATCGTCACGCCTTCTCCGGCACCATCTATATCGACATCGATGTCAATGACGACTTGTGGGCCGACTGCAAATGTGCCTGGGTCGATATGGATTGTGAAACCATCCGCAGCGGCATCAAGCGCGGCCAGGAGATCACATTCCGGACAAACGTATAATTGGGTTGGGTCTGCCAAATCCTCAATATACATCTCATCACCTGTAAGGTGACCGAGAGGAGCTAAAGAAGCCGCGTATCTGGCAGTTGCTAGATCAGGGAAGAACCAGATGCGGTTTTGGTTTGGGCTATCATCCTGTCTGCCGTGCAATGCAAAAGCAAAATCATTGGCGTCAAAGGTCACATCCGCGCCATCTGCTGGATTCGAGCTGTAGGTGATGATGGCATCCCCGCTGAGGGGGCCGCCATTAACGTAATCACCTTCTTCGAGCTGAACAACGTTGTCCAGGGTAAAGGGGCCGTTCAAAACGATCTCACTGGTCCCTAAGGTTGTGTACCGACCCCAGGTAGCAATGCTGATAGCTTGCCAGCTATTCCCTAAGGCAGTGTAACCGGTAAGGGTGATATCGTGGCAATCCGTCAAAGCCAGGCCATGTCCGCCGTTATCGCGGGACTCGATATTACTGAGGGTTGTATCCGAGGTACCCAGGAGATCATAACCAGAACGATATATATCTCTGACAACGAGATCAGAAAGTGAGCCGCCGCTGACGGTACCAAATTTGATTCCGTAGCGAGGAATAGAGGTAGATGGTTGTGGTCCGGCTAAAGTGAAACCTTGCAGGGTAACATTATTAGCCGTAACATAAATCCCTGCTCCATTGTGTCCTGGCGAGTTTGTCAGATCGATCGTGACCTGGTTAGCCCCGGCTCCGATAATTGAGACTTCTTTGTTTACATCGAGATCTTCGATATAAGTGCCCGCGGCCACGTTGACTGTACCGCCATCGTTGACCCCATCAATCCCATTGGAAATGGTGTCAAAAGCGTCATAGCCCCAGAGATGAGTATCATTCCCGCAAGTTTCACAGTAATCATCGTCTACCCAGACCTCATCCGGATTCTCGCCAAAAGAGAGGGCCGCGGTGGCCTCACCACCAATTTCCGGATAGTGGTTGCCGCTGTCATACACCCAGCCACCACTAACCTCGTCCTGAGTAGCCCCGAGCCAGTATGCAGCGCGATTAATATCATTCTGGTAAGTTGCCTGGTCGACAACTGCCAATGACAAAACCGCATAAGCGGTGGATTGCCAATCTTCATCATCAGGATTGGCCCCATAACTGCCGCTGAACCCGCCACCTGCATATTGGCAGTCAAGCAGAATGGTGATCAGACCAGGAATTTCTGCGGTATGCAGATCGGCTGCCTCAAAGGCGTCAATCAAACCGGTGATCCCAAGTGAGTACCACCAGAAATTTCGATCTGTATAAGTGGGGTCCCAGCCTGCATCGTCAACGATGTCAAAGAGCCCTGGGTTATCGTTGAAACTGTCTTGCCAGAGCACTTCAGCCATAGCATCAGCATCCGCAGCATAATCATAAGGAGTTGTACCATAGCGATCAGCTAACATTTGCGCAGCAACCACCCAACCCCCAATATCCCAGGCGATGATGCCATTCGGATAGTTCTGGTTAACTCCTCGTATATCTCGAATATATTCGGCGAATAAAGTAGCTGAACCATATGTCACAATTCTTGCATCGTACTTGGCTTGAGCCGCAGCCTTATAGATATCTGCTGGAACCCCAGGCAAGTCCTGAAATTTCATCAAGAAGATCAAGTCGGCCGCTGAACGGATGCTTGGGTTTGCAGCCATTACGGTGGCTGCATCCTGCATTGCAGTCATATAACCGGTATCACCAGTCTCCAGGTACGCGTAATAAAGTCCTTGTGCAGTAGCGCCGTAAATATTTGTTGGACTGGCCGCAGTCGAGTGTGTAAAGGCTGTTGAGTTCCAATCCCAGCCGCCATCGTCAGGGTCATCGGGAACATCGGGGTTCCCATTTCCGGCATTATCCTCGGTGACGTCAGCCTGGGCATGCTGCAGGTAATCAGCCCCAGCTACGAGTGCGTTATCCATGTGGACGACATCCCCAACGGCGTTAGGCGCAAATAAATTCAACGAACTATTCATTGAACTGCCCACTACTTCGCCCTCAAGAGCAGCTTCCGCTTCAAAAGGACTCACGATGGGGTGGCTGTTTACAAACGCACCCGCAACTCCTGGTATTAATAGCGCAGCCAGAAGTAATAAACTAATGATCGTAACTTTCTTTTTCATTTGATAAAACCTCCTAACATAATTTGAAAAGATATTTCCCAGTTTTTAATGGGAAAACCTAGATTAATATACTCTTCCTGAATTTCTGAAATCGGTTTCAATAATCTTCTCCTTTGCATAATTTGGTTGAAGTTTAAAAAAATATCTTTCCTAAATAGCAAACCCGCGTATGAAAAATATTTCCATTACACGCGGGTTTGTGGATAAATAATTTGGGGGAAATTTGTCAACTTGGTCGAAATAAAACGGGGTCATTTTCTCATCCCCTGGTTGACATTTTGAAGATCGCGAAAAATTTCAAACGAAAACGTTACAGCACTCTCTCATCAAACATTAATATTGAACCATTATAAGTATTATTTTTTTCGATATTGGAAACTTGTCCCGTATACGGTTGGTGATTTCTGCTGAGAAATACAAAAATGAGTTTCTCAGTTGCAGAGGCCAAAAAAACCGGGAAAGTTTCCGACTTTCCAATTAGGGTGGGATACAAGAATTTGCGGATGAGTGGAACCTTAGACCCTCCAATGCAGTCTTCTTTGAGTGATAAGCTCTGATACAATTCCGCCCATGTTGAAATCAAGATTAGTAAAAATCATAAGCGCTATTATTGGATTGACGCTCTTTGCGTTTCTGATATACCAAATTCCAGCCGTCAACAGCCGGATTTCCTGGCGGGTTGATATTGCTCTAACTTATCTGCGGGGTGTGGTTCAACCAGTGGAGGCGATTCCCACCCCTGAAACTGCCTTTGTAGCCCCTACCCAAGAGTGGACACCATCCCCTACAATTGAACCGACTGCCACAGCTTCACCGATTCCTCCTGGAACGAGTTCTCCAACTCCTACGCTGATTCCCTCCTCCACCCCAACCCCCACCGCCCTCCCAGAGAGCGTTTCTCTCCTGGCCCCAGAGTGGGTCCAACAAGATTGGAATAACTGTGGTCCAGCCGCGCTGACCATGTATTTGCGCTATTACGGCTGGGATGGTGACCAGTTCCAGATCTCGGATCTGCTCAAACCTGCCCGCAATGATCGCAATGTCAATGTAGAAGAGTTGGATTATTATGTGCGCAATTATGCAGGCTGGCTGAACACGATGTACCGCGTCGGCGGTGACCTTGAGATGCTAAAACAGTTTGTGGCGGCTGGCATCCCAGTGGTTATTGAATCCAGTTTTTATTTCGAGGGAGAGTACTGGCCTAACGATGATCAGTGGGCTGCGCACTACCTGCTGGTAACGGGTTATGACGAAACCAGCCAAGCCTTCACCGTACAGGATACCTTCCATGGTCCCAATGAAGTCGTTAGTTTTGAAGAGTTAGATGAATTGTGGCAGCCTTTTAACCGGCTGTTTATGCTGGTCTATCTCCCTGATCAAGAAGAAATTGTGCAAACCATTCTTGGTGATAACTGGGATGAAACCGCCAACCGCCAGTATGCTTTGGATACTGCTCAGGCCGAAATTGATGCTGATCCTGAAGATGGGTATGCCTGGTTTAACCTGGGGACAAATTTGCTTTACTTTGAGCAGTATCAGGACGCCGCGATAGCTTACGATGAAGCTCGCAATATTGGCTGGCCGCAACGTATGCTGCGTTACCAATTTGGTCCCTTCTTTGCTTACTTCCACTCCGGACGCACCGAAGATGTGCTCACACTAACCAAATATGCCCTTCAGCGCACACCTAACTCTGAGGAAGCATTGCTGTGGCGCGGCTGGGCACGTTATCGCAATGGAGATGTCAACGCTGCCCTGGCTGATTTTCGTACTGCTCTGGAAGTCAATCCCAACAATTGGGACGCACAATATGCGATTGATTTTGTGTTGAATCAGTAGCAGCTATTAATAAGCTGCCGCGGCATCCGTGTGACCCCCTGGAGAGTGAGCCGGCCAAATCATTGTGGAGCAACTTTGTTTCTACAGCGACGGCAGGGTACCATTAAAAACAAGACAGACACCGTCAATTAGGTGCCTGTCTTCAAAAAATCACAGAGGGGCTTTTTATTTCGCGTCTTGTCTATTGAGTCAGTTCAATAAAAGCCAGGTATGTTTAACTAATAGAATTAGTAAAAAAATTATTCTTCAATGCCGGGCAGAATATCGAGACCCGAATCCATTGGGGAGCCAAGCGGTGATCCTGCCTTGGTTTCTAAATCTGTTTCAAAAATGATTTCTGGCGAACTATATTGTTTTTTGTCCTGTTTTTCCATCAAACTGCCTCCAAAGATAATAAATCCGGTATGAATTGCATCGATTATAGCATATTGTCAATGAAATTGAAAATGTTTATGCTAACAAATTTGTTGTTTTTAGAATCTGATTGATAGGCATGTTAGCCCGCCATCCATCTTTCGCATTTCGCTGGCATCCATTTCAATAATCGACAAGCCTAAGGCTGCAAGTTGCATTTTAGTTTTTGGAAATCCCATAGGTGTCAGCAGAATATCATTGATCCACAAAGTGTTGCAGGCATATTTTTCGTCTCGATCAATGACGATTTTCTCATATCCCTGAAATTCATGTCGATTGGCTAAATTTGCCCCGATCAGCAGCGTGTTCTCCCCTACCCAATTGACGCTTGATTTCAAATGCAATCCTGAATCCACCGAAACAGTAGTCCAGGTATAGTTATACATTTCAAGAATTGTTCCGAGTTGCTCGGCGCCTAACGGGTTAGTTCGGTCTGATATGCCAATGAAAAAATGATTTCCCACCATGAGAACATCACCGCCATCGACGGTTCCTGGCGATTTGATGTGAGCGATCTCTCGGTATTCTGCCAGCACCGGTTCGATATATCGCTGTTCACCATTTCGCGAGGCTGCTCCAGGGTTTGTTATGACGGCTACATCTGGCGTGACAACCGCGACATCTTCGACAAAATAACCATCAGGGTAGTCAGCCAAAGAGTCAAGTTCAATAACAGATAAGCCAATGCGTTTCAACGTTTCAACATACGTGGCATATTGTTCTAAAATCAGTGGATAACTGGGCTGGCCCAAATCAGCTGTTGTGATGCCCTGGGCAAAATTCATTCCGGGCTTACGGGTGATGGCAGTTGAAAACATATGCACTCCAAATCTTAGAGAAATAACCCATCTACACTCAGGTAACGTTGCCCAGTATCAGCAAAAACTCCAACGACGAGTTTTTTGTGATTTTCAGCACGTTCGGCTACAGCGACAGCGGCTTGCGCGACTGCTCCCGATGAAATACCTACAAGGATCCCCTCAGATCGAGCAAGTTGACGGCAGTTCTCAAAAGCCTCATTTTCACTGACTAAGTAAATTTCATCGATGATCTCACGATCTAAGGTTTCGGGGAAAAATCCAGGCGCGGTACCCATCATACGGTGCGGGTTAAATATTCCCTGTGAGATAAAGGGTGATTCCTTGGGTTCCACAGCAACCAACTTGATATCCGGATTTTGTTCCTTGAGAAATTTCCCCGCACCACAGATCGTGCCGCCAGTCCCCAAAGCCGCCACCAAGATTTCAATTTGTCCATCTGTATCCGCCCAAATTTCAGGACCTGTAGTTTGGTAATGAGCCTGGGGATTAGATGGGTTGACATGTTGCCCTATGTAGAAGTAATCCGGATTTTGGCCCAAGATTTCTTTGAGTTTGTTGCGTGCTCCCTTAGTACCTTCCGCAGCTGGTGTCAATACCAGTTCAGCACCCAGGGCAGTGAGGACTTTGCGGCGTTCCAAACTCTGTATTTCAGACATCACCAGGATAGCGCGGTAACCTTTAATGGCTGCAATCGAGGCGACAGCCATGCCAGTATTGCCGCTGGTGGCTTCGATGAGTGTGCTGCCCGGCTTGAGTGTTCCGGACTTTTCAGCATTTTCGATGATTTGCAACACGGGGCGATCTTTCAGACTCAATGGATTCATGAACTCACACTTGGCGTAAATCTGCTGTTTGGGAGCCATGCGTTCTAATTGAAGGAGCGGTGTCTTGCCAATTAGTTCGGTGATATTGTGATAATACTTCATGGGGGCCTCTGCAATTGTGATTAAGAGTTGGGAAGGATGATGACTTTTTTGACACTCTCGGCTCCTTGTTCAATCAACTCGATCCCGATTTGGAATTCAGCCAGCTGCAGTTTGTGAGAGATTAGGCCATCCAAAGATATTCTTCCATTTTTGAGTAAACCCAGCGCCTGGTAGGAATTTCGCACGGAAGTGAAGGAGGACACAATTGTAAGCCCTTTGCGAAAAATTTGGAAAGCTTCCAGGGACATTTTCTCGCCCGCAGGTGGCACGCCGAACAGCAGCACTTTGCCACCGTGACGTACATATTCGGTACAGCGGCTCATAACTGATAGCGTGCCAGTGGCATCGACAACGAGATCAAATTCATCTCGTGAAAGATCATCCAAATTTGTGAGCACGTGATCAGCTCCTGCACTTTGAGCAAAATCTGCGCGGGCAGTATTTTTGTCCACTACAATAATTTCAGCTGCACCTTTCATCTTCAACACTTGCAGCAGCAAAATACCGATCGGTCCTGCGCCTAAGATGGCAATATGCGCCGCCATTTCTGGTTGTAAGCGCTCTACGCCATGCAAAACGCAGGAGAGGGGCTCAACGAAAGCACCTTGTTCAAACGGCAGTGAGCCAATATTGAAGGCTGACTTTTCGGGTACGGTGACAAATTCGGCCATTCCACCGGGTTGGGTGACCCCAATTGCGCGCCAATTCAGGCAGAAATTTTGGCGGTTATTAAGGCATTGGTAGCAATTACCGCAAGCGATATTTGGTTCAATAGCAACACAGTCACCGGGCTTAAAGCGAGTGACTCGACTGCCAACGGCTTCGACCACTCCAGCAAACTCGTGTCCGGGGATGACAGGATAGTCACCCATGTATTCGCCGCGGAAAATGTGGATATCGGTACCGCAAATACCGGAAGCCATTACCTTGACCAACAATTCATTTTCCGCTGGTGTTGGAATTGACAACTCCGCAACTTCTAATTTATTAGGATCGAGAATACGAACTGCTTTCATTGATTATTCCTCACTCAGATTAATTTCTTAGTGAAATATAGTGCCAGGCCATCATCAATAATAACCTGATCGCCATATTGACAAATATTGCCGCGCCATAATCTTCGGTTAATCCCACTCCGATGCCGACGAAGGATGAACGCTCCGCAACCTTGTTTTCTGCCTGGTCCATCAAAATTGTGCCAATCCCTTGGCGGCGGAATTTTGGTAGTACGTTAAAGTCCACAATTTCGGGGATGCCAGGCTCCTTAAAAGGGACGTAAACTGATTCCCAAAGGATCGTTACGTATCCGGCGAAGATACCATCTACAGTGGCCACAAAAACCACACGTTGACCGGCAATCTGCTCTTTCAGGTAATCTTCATATTGGGCAGCCGGTTTGTTCCATTCCAGTTTTTCAAAAGCTGAAGCAATATACTGGATATCATCAAATTTAAGCAGGCAGATTTCTACCATACTTCACCTTCTCGCCACTCAATCGAGATGGGTAACGATAAATCGAGATCCGGTGTTTGTGGGAGGCAATAAATCAGGACCGATTCATCTTCCGGGTCTGGTATCAACTCATCAGATTTACGGTGGAAGAGCGGTCCCCGCCAATATTGCCAGCCCAAGCGGGAATACAGGCTGGTTTCAGCCGGAGAAAGGGCACCGATCTCAAAATTCACAATTTCACAAGCCAGTTGTTCCATCACTTCGGTAGCAAATCCCTGCCCGCGAGTAGCAGCCTCCGTGGCTACCCCTTCTACGTAGGCGGTGCGCAGTAAAGGTCCATTGCCAATTTGCAACCAACGCGTGATCCATAAAGCGTGGCATACGATTTTACCGTCTAAATATCCCAAAACATGTACCGGTTCCTTAAACGAATTCAAATAAGGAGTATAGTCTTCTTCGAAAGCTTCGGAGCACAATGAGATAATCTCTTTAGCCTCAGACTGTAGCAACTGACTTTTGGGGATGGTTTTTAATTTAAATTGATTATTCATTAGCAATCCTCTAAAAATACTCCCCTAGTTTTTTGGCAAATTGGGCGCGTTTTTCAGCTGCCATTTCGATTCGTTCCAGTAAGTAAAGATTGTCATTTTTGTAACGAGGAAATATATGTTGGTGATAATGCCAGACATCTTGATTGCCGGCAGGCTCATTATGTTGCCGGGTTGAAACTCCGTCACAGCTATAGATCGCCTTCATAGCCAGTGCTGTCTTTTTGGCGACCAAAAAAATTTTAGCGCCTAATTCAGAAGGCATCTCATAAATATTCTCAAAGTGTCGATTGGGAATAATCAACGCGTGGCTTGGGTTGTTGGGCCATTGGTGTGAGTTGATGAAAGCTGTAATATCGTTGTTCTGATAAAAAATATCTGACTGAACTGAAAGTACATATTCGTTTTTAATGCCATTAATCAACGAACAGAAAGGACAGAGATATCTATCTGGGGCATGTTTGTACATAAAGTGTCGTTTAGAATTTCAGGAATAGATGTGTAAGCATTAGCCATTTTAGCAAAAAATCTCCGACGAGTACATCGTCGGAGATTTTTTATTAAAAAGTTAGGTGTTATTATCAATCACCCGAAATTGAAGCGACTTCAACATCAACCGCTTCAGCGGGTTTCTTGCTCGTGCGAATGCTCCACCAAACGGCGGCCAACAGCAATAAGGCAACTACCCAGATGGCGGCTGTATTGCCAGAGTATTTCACCAAGACAGGGGCAGCCAGTAGTGAAACCATATTGACTACCTTGATCATCGGGTTGAGAGCTGGTCCTGCAGTATCTTTGAGGGGATCACCAATGGTGTCGCCAACTACGCCAGATTTATGGCGTTCGGAGCCTTTACCGGTGTTATTGGCGGGATCACTGGGCTCATCCTCGATGTATTTCTTAGCGTTATCCCAGGCACCGCCGGTGTTGGACATAAAGACAGCCAACAATTGGCCGGAGAGAATAATACCGCCCAAGAAACCACCCAACGCTTCGACGCCCAGCATCAAGCCAATCATGATGGGTGTAGCAATCGACATGACTGCCAGGGGTACCAGTTCTTTTTGGGCTGAAGCCGTGGAGATGCCCACAACCTTAGCGTAATCCGGATCAACTTTGCCTTCTAGCAGACCGGGAATGCGGAACTGACGGCGAACCTCAAGAACAACTTCGGTAGCCGCACGGCTGACAGCACGGATGGAGAGGGAGCTAAACAACCAGGGCAGTGCACCACCCAACAGGAAGCCCACGAATACGCCGGTGCTTGAAACGCGGATGGAATCCATTTGGGGCAGGCCGAGAGTGAGCTGCACGCGGGCCACATCTGTGATGTACGACGCGAACAAGCTAACTGCGGCAATTACAGCGGAAGCAATTGCCACACCTTTGGTTATTGCTTTGGTGGTATTCCCAACAGCATCCAGATCGGCCATAATCTTCATTGCTGCACGGGTTTCATCATCCTTGCGATCGTGCCAGGCCAGTTCCCCAATGCCGGCGGCATTGTCAGAAATAGGACCGTAGGCATCCATTGCGACGTTGTTACCCGTATGGCTAAGCATACCGATACCAACCATGGCTACTGCATAAAGCACGTAAATAGCGCCATCATCCTGGTAAAGCAGCATCGAGAGAATGAAGGCGATCACAATCACAACCAGCGCCCAAACCGTTGATTCCATACCAACAGATAGGCCAGAGAGGATGGTGGTGGCAGTGCCGGTTTTCATCGAATCGATGATTTCCTGAACTGGTTTTTTGGTGTACGACGTGAAGTACGAAGTTAGCGGGTTGAAAGCCACTGCCAGCCCAACACCAATGGCCGTCAGGGCACCCAAGCGCCAATCGCCGGCATAGGCCAGGGATAAAATGAAGGCTGCGACGACGGTGATTATGCTTGAAACTTCATAAGATCGGAACATAGCCTCTTCTGCATCATGGGCCCGCAAGAATTTGATCGGGATGTCCTCCCAAATCGGGACCGTGAACGTCCCAATAATGGAACTGATCACGCCAATCCCGCGGATTATCAATGGGAAAATAATCCAATAGAGATCACCCGTGATCCCAACTAAAGTCAAACCTAGGATCAGTGCCGAAACAATAGTAACTTCGTAACTCTCGAAGATGTCGGCTGCCATACCTGCGCAGTCACCCACATTGTCGCCGACGAGATCAGCGATTACGGCGGCGTTGCGAGGGTCGTCTTCCGGCATATCCTGCTCGACTTTGCCGACCAGGTCAGCCCCAACATCAGCCGCTTTTGTGTAAATACCGCCACCAACACGCATGAAGAGAGCAATCAATGTACCGCCGAAACCGAAGCCCAGCAGAGCATCAGGGGCAGCTTTGCCGAAAATGATAAAGATTACTGTACCACCCAACAAACCAAGCCCGTCGGTGAGCATGCCCGTTACCGTACCTGAATAATAGGCGATGGAGAGAGCTTCGTTGAAGCTGCGGCGGGAAGCCGATGCCACACGTACATTGGCTTGGATGGCCATACGCATACCCAATTGCCCAACGGTCAACGAAAATGCTGCACCAATAATAAATGCCACAGTTCGGCCAACGGCAATGATCAAATTGGTGTTCTTGGGAAACTCTTCAATGGTTTCAGGATAGAGTGGGACCACATATGCGCTCAAAAAAAGTACCACTGTCAGCAAACCGATCAAAGGCAGAATAGTTTTTAACTGGCGCCCAAGATAGCTGTCAGCGCCAATGCGGATCGCGTTCCACACGCGCTGCATATCATCATCACCCTTATCCTTTTTCATTACGATATTTCGTAAGATCCAGGCATAGATCAGGCTGATCACAGCTGTAACCAAGACAAAAACGATCGACCATTGTTCGAAATCGTTAAGGCCATGGTGTGCAAGTCCAAAAATGTTCATAGTACCTCCGTAGAAAATAATGAATTTATTGGATTATTTGCGTTTTAATGCAAATATCCGAAAAATATCGCAGGGCATAGTTTTCCTGCGATATTCTATCAAAAACAAATTTGGTTGTAAGTTTTCTGAGAGTGTTTGAAAAGCTGTCAGGCAGCATTTTAGTGCAATCTGACAGCCGCGTAGGATGCAAATTGTATACACCTTGCCGCTTATCCCCCTTGCGGATTTCATTTCATTGTAGATCTTGTTTATTCGATGCACGCAATGAACCGGTAAGAAATCAGTGTTAATGGGATGTTTATCCAATATTTTGATAACAAGTTTTATTATAAGGTGGGGCTGATATGTCCACAATAAAACCCTGTCACGAATTGTTGGTGACATATGTCACCGCGAATTGTTCAGACAAATTTCATTCTTGCTGTCTAAAAAATGGTGACAACCCCTTGATTTTACTTCCGTAAGAAGAATGCTGCAACCCCTAAACCAATTCCGATGAGCAATAAAATCACGCCAATAACACCTAAAAGTGGTGATTGTTGACCCTCGCCACTATCTGGGATTACGGGGGTATCGGCCACGGTTTCCGAGTTTGGTTGAGCACCAAAATCAAGGAAAGTTTGATAGCCTGCCTCTAAATTTTGCACGTGATTTAAATTTGTTGTAGCGTTGTAGCCATCTGGGATGGCTACAGAAACAATATATTCACCTTCGTCTAGCACCAAGGCACACTGCACAATAGAAATACATTCTTCGCGTGTGCCTTCGATATCGAAATAACCAAGCTCAATATCCTCGTAGCAGCGGGGTGCTAGACCACCATCCTCGCCCTGTGAAAGAGACACCGTTGCTGCACGGTTGCTGATACTGATAGCGCTTCCTTCCAAATCGAGTTCATCATCCTGGCGAAGGGCGTCTCCGTTGGCATCCAAGAAAACTGACACACACAATACACCGGTTCCGATGGGCGGCGTTGCTGTGGGCGCGTTGGATGTCGGGGTAGGAGGCGGGCCATCAGTAGGTGGAATACTCGAAGGACCACCCAGGCCTAAGAGTAACCGATCGCCAACTTGAATAACGTCTTGGGCAGCTAAATCGTTGAGCCGGCGCAACTCATCGAGTGAAACACCTGTAATCGCCGAAATCCGCCACAGGGTATCCCCGGCCTGAACTATATAAATAATCCGCCCGTCGGGACCGGGTGTTGGCGTTGCGATAGGTGTATACTGGGGTTCAGGGGCGGCCATCGTAGGAACAGCCATTGCCAATACAGTGAGCAATAAACCTATTCCAATTATCGAAAGCCAGAGCGTTAAAGATTTCTTCATATCGTTGATGATTATACAGGAGTTGTTTGGTTTTGTGGCTTAATCTGAATCTTGGTAGCGCACACGCCACAGGGCCATCAGCGCCAGGAGATTAAAGACGACCGCAGCCCCTGCACTTGTTCCCATTCCCCAGGTAAATAATGTTGGCGCGACAAAAGCGCCTAACGCTCGCCCTAATGATAATGCCGATACATTGAGAGCCATCACAGTAGCCCGTGCGCTGGGAAAAATTTCTGTCATCATTGGGATGATGCTAACGAGGGTAAATTCGAAGGTCAAATAAAAGAGAAAAAGCCCTACCAGGGCTCCTGGTAGCGTTCGTCCTAAAAAAGGGAACGCGACCGCTGTCAGGCTGTTAGCCAGCAATCCAATCGCAATTGCAAGTGGCTTTCCCAAACGGTCTACGAATAAACCCACCAGCGATTCTCCCCCCAACTCGGCGAAACCGATCACCGCTGCCGCAGCGCCTAAGGCTGCAATTTGCAGACCAAAGGCATCTTCCATCCAAACGCCAAAAACTAAGTTGATCACTTCATTGGCCGCGCTGCAAAATAACCCAATTGCCAGGCCAGCTAAAGCGGGTGTAAAGCGTAACACTTTTTGGATATTGGAAAACACATTCGGAGCGGCGTTCCCCGACATCGTATCACGGGGGATCATCCAGTTCAACAAAAGGAATGCACAAGCCCCAAGGAAAGTCAGTGCCCAAAAAGGAGACATCCAGCCCCATCGAGAGATCAAAAACCCCATCAGAGGAATGCCGACAATGAAGGGCAGCGACCAACCCAATTCGGTAACTGCCAAAATGCGCCCCCGGTTCTGATATGGTACCCGGTCGCCAAGGTAAGCTTGCATGGGAGGATCGAAGATTATTTTTCCTAGTGAGGTCATAATGAGGGCGGCTACAAAAATTGGGAATGTGGGCCAGAAAACAACGATAGATGTTCCGGCTGTGAACAATCCTAGACCCAGCAGCATGGCCAGCTTGCGGCCTCGGCTGTCTCCGATGGCAGCTACAAATGGTCCAATAGTGCCGATTAGGGATCGAACGGTAAGCGCTAATGAGAGCGTGGTGAGATCGACCCCCAACCCGCGGCTGAATACCGCTAAAAATGGATACACCATACGATACATTGTGTTGACCACGGTGCGGATGGCGGCAAAAGCAATGGCTTGGAATCGCAATGAATTTTTCAAGAGTTTATTTTTTTGACGAATTAATGTGCTGGAGCCAGCGGGCTACTTGCCAGGCAGCAAAAAACAGCATTAAAGTTAAACTATAAAAGAAGATTTGAATGCGTCCAAAATCCGATTCAATCATCGGGCCAGGTGGATGCATCACATTTTCGGTGGACTGCATGATAACGAATAAGGCCACCACATAAGCGATATTCCCCACGGATGACCAGATTACGGGTAGGAACGAAAGGCCCAACTGCAGTAATATCCCGGTGATCGCGAAGACCATCGCAAATCGCCAGCGTGGTTCCGCGAGGAAAAGCCCGTTCCAATTGGATTGCATCGCCCACAGTGAGAGCGGAAGGTAAGTGATCCAAAAGAACAAACCCGTCCGTCCCCAAGCTCTTGACCAAATGTGGAGCGTGAAGCGATGAGTGATGAGGCCAATTAGGCCAACGATTGCAGCGGTAATGAAGGCAGCCAGCGAAGTCCATACCCAGGCGCCATGTAAGTAAACGACGCGCACATTAGGACCTAAGGTAGCTTCTGGTGGACTAATAATTGTCACACCAGCGACAGCGACTATGCTAATTAAAAACCAAATGATGGGGGATTTCCAATTCATAAGACTACCTATAAATAACACTATAGGGGCGACCGGTTTCGTCGCCCCTACGTATACGAACAAAACTTCCGGTATTCTAAATCCAGTTGGGTTCTTCGTACACCCCAAAGATATCTCTCATCACATCGATGATCTCACCCAGGGTCGCGTAGGCTCGGACGGCATCGACGATATAAGGCATGGTATTTTCTGTCCCCTCGCAGGCCATCCGTAAATTATCGAGCTTCTGACTAACCTGAGCATTGTCGCGTTCCTGGCGTAATTTTTCCAGACGAGTGGTTTGACGGCGGTATCCTTCTGGATCCATCTCCAGCAGTGGGATACTAAAAGGTTTATCTTCAGCATAGGCATTGACACCGACGATATTGCGTATTCCTTGATCGATTTCGCGCTGGTAGCGATAAGCAGCATCTGAAATTTCTGATTGGAAAAAACCTTTTTCGATTGCAGGCAGCATTCCGCCTAATTCTTCGATACGGTGGAAATAATCATAAGCTTGCTTCTCAATATGATTGGTTTGGGCTTCCAAAAAGAAAGATCCTCCCAAGGGGTCTATCGTGTTGGTTACTCCAGATTCTTCAGCAATGATCTGCTGGGTGCGCAGAGCCACAGTGACCGCGTGTTCGGATGGCAGGGCCAGCGCTTCATCCATGCTGTTCGTGTGTAAGGATTGGGTGCCGCCTAGAACTGCAGCAAGCGCCTGGATAGCCACGCGCACGATATTGTTTTCAGGTTGTTGAGCAGTGAGAGAAACACCCGCAGTTTGAGTGTGGAAGCGCATTAACCAAGAGCGGGGATCCTTAGCCCCGAAAGTATCGCGCATTTCCCTGGCCCAAATGCGCCGCGCAGCCCGGTATTTGGCGATCTCCTCGAAGAAATCGTTATGGGCATTGAAGAAATGGGAGAGCCGCGGCGCAAAGGAATTGACATCCAGGCCGCGCTCAATGGCCCAGCGTACATATTCTAAACCGTCGGCCAGCGTAAAGGCTAATTCTTGCGCGGCGGTCGAACCCGCTTCACGGATATGATAGCCAGAGATGGAAATGGTATTCCACTGAGGAAGCACGTTTGTGCCGTATTCGACGGTATCGGTTACCAGTCGCATCGAAGGTTCTGGCGGGAAGATATATTCTTTTTGAGCGATATACTCTTTGAGAATATCGTTTTGGATCGTACCCCTCAATTGGTCGGGGTTTACACCTTGCTTCTCTGCGGCAGCGATATACATGGCCCAAATCACTGCCGCAGGTGAATTGATGGTCATAGATGTTGAGACTTTATCGAGGGGGATGCCGTCGAGCAAAATTTCCATATCTTTGAGTGAAGATACAGCCACACCGCATTTACCAAATTCGCCCAATGCTTCAGGGGCGTCGCTATCATAGCCCATCAATGTCGGCAGATCGAAAGCGATGGATAGGCCGGTCTGACCCTGTTCGAGCAAATACTTGAAGCGTTGATTGGTTTCTTCGGCGGTGCCGAAACCAGCGAACATCCGCATCGTCCAGAGACGGCCCCGGTGCATGGTGGCATGCACGCCGCGGGTGTAAGGGAATTCTCCCGGCATACCGAGATCCCCCTCAAATTCCAGATTTTGAACATCCAGCGGGGTATAGATTCGATTAATGGGTTCAGAGGAGGTAGTGATGAACTCATCCTGTCTCTCTGGAAAACGTGAGAGTGTAGGGTCCAATGTATTTTCTTCCCATTGTTTTTGAGTTTGCAGCAGTTCATCAAGTTTTTTGCGATCGTACATGAAAATCTCCTATGGCTGATAGGTTTATTGGGGTGAATCCGTTGTGGCGATTATAGCATTACGCGGGTGGCAGCGTAGTGTCTTCTAAAGCAAGTTTAAGCCAGATAGTGAATGTGCTGCCATCTCCAGGGCTGGTTTCGATCGTGATTTTTCCGCCCAGACGGCGGATAATTTCTCTAGAAATCGATAGCCCCAGACCGGTACCCTCCGCTCCTGTGAAATGGCTGGCGCTTCCGCGATAAAAGCGGTTGAAGATATGTTCAACCTCATCAGTTGGGATGCCTACACCGGTATCCATGATCTGTATCGTGATCCAATCTGGTTCAGGTTGTGCTGTGGATATCGTTACACTTCCTCCCGGTTGGGTGTAATTTGTCGCATTGGTCAGTAAATTCGATAACGCCTGGGTGAGCATATTTTCATCGACAAAAGCTGGTTGCAGATCTTCTGCTGGGGTGAAATTGAGTTCAATATTTTTTTGAGCAGCCAAGAATGCGCGATCATTGACGAGTTCTTCGACCAGTTGATTGATACTCGTTGCTCGAATTTGAAACTGGATTTTATTGGCTTCTAGACGCGAAATAGTCAGCAGGTCTTCGATGAGATGGGTTAAACGGTCGGTTTCGCGTTGTAAAGTCTGGATATACTCATCTTGCTTGTTTTGATCTCGAGTGGTGTTGAGCAAACCAAGATAGAGGGTCAAATTCGTTAAGGGTGTACGCAGTTCGTGGGAAACATCCGAGACGAAGGATGTTTTCATTTGATCCAGTTCGCGGAAGCGAGTAACATCTCGGAAGACGATGATTTGCCCGCTTGTATGTCCAGCATCGGTTATTAGTTGGGATGAAAGTGCCTGGTAGGCTCTCCCTTGAACCTCAAGAATGGATTGGACATCGGGTCCTTTACCATTTTCTAATAACTGCAGTAATTTTGGATTGAACAGGTCTAATCCGGTGGTTTGAGCTTGGCTCAAAAGACGTCCACCAGCGTTATTTGAACGGACTAATTGGTGTTCCTGATCTAGAACGAAAACCGCATCAGGAACAGAAGCCAAGATGCCCTCAATATAGTCAGTGGCATCTTGGAGTTCGGATGTGCGTTTTTGAACGCGTTCTTCCAAGTTGGAAGCATGGTCTTGCAATTGCTGGTAGAGGTGAGCATTTTCTAAGGCGGTGGCGGCATGAGATGCCAAGGATAACCCTAAAGCGATTTCTCGTTTAGTGAATACCCGGGTGACTTCGTTGTCCATCAGGTTGACCAATCCAATCGTACGGTCTTGGGTAATCAGAGGTAATAAAAGAAAGGTTTTGATCCCTGATTCTGCAAAGAATTGATGTTGGCTGGTCGTTAGATCGGACCCACTTGAATGAAGTTGAAAAGGAAAATTGTTGGTTAAAACTTTACGAGTTGCCGGGAAATTTTCTAAAGGCTGAGGAGAACGCCATCTCGCTGGAAATTTCCAGTCCGTGGGGCTGTGTTCTACGATATACGTAACTGTGTCTGATTTTAGATCGTAAGATGCAATTCCACATGCTTGAATCTTCAAGGTTCTCGTCATTTGTTCGGCGACAACCTGAAGAACCTGCATATAATCCAAGTTTTTTGAAACGGCTGAAGCAGCTGTCACCAGGGCGGCCATTTCTTCTGCACGTTGATGGCTGCTTTCGTAAAGGCGTGGATTTTTAATCGCTGTGGAGGCGTGGTCAGTAAAAATTTCTAAATATTGTAATGTTTCAGTGGTAAAAAAGTTTGGTAGATCGCTGTCGATATTCAGGAATCCAACGATTTGTCCATCGACTTTCAAAGGAACCGATGCATGACCCATAATCCACTCTGCATCCTGGAGAACAATCCAGTTTTCATTTTGGGTTGTATCACGAATGAGCATGGATTTATTATCAAGCAGCATTTGCTGAATATTGGGTGTAGATAGGGGCAATTTTAGCGACTAACTCTTTCAAAGTATTTTGGAAAGGGTTCATAACCTCGATATCGCCGGACGTAAGCGTAATCACTCTTTATCATCAAAATATTTGCTGCTTTGCAAGGAATAACGCGGATCACTTGCTCTAAGATTTGATCCAGAACAAATTCCAAATCTAGGCTGCTGTTGAGAGAAGCGGCTGCCTGAATTAGAGCTTCAGCTAGTTGACGGTGTTCCTGTTCGGCTTTATAGAGGTTCGCGTTCTGAATGATAATGGCGAGGGTTTGAGCCAGGGTCAGACCGAGTTGTAATTGGCTTTCGGTAAACATATGTGGTTTGGGATAATAAACTGTCAGCGCTCCTATGGGGTAATTATGAAATACAATCGGTAAGATCAACAGAGCACGGATTTTATATTCATCCATGAAATGAATGCGATCACCATAAATGGGATCATTCAAGGTGTCAGTTATAAATACAGGTTTAAGTGTCTTGCCGGCGGTCTCCCCGGGCAGGCCGCGATAATCCCGGGCTATCCTTTGAGAATACTTCACGGATAAATTGTTTGTTAAGGTATCCGTGATCTTTCGAGTTTCTGGATCGACGAAGTAAATTCCGCTGGCATCGGCCCCCATAAGTTCTTCGCCCATTTCTAGAATGCGCTGCATCAAAACTTGCGTATCGTGGATTTGCACAAGTTCTCCGGTCAATCGATTGAGTGTCAATAACTGCCTTTCATATTCGCGTAAATGCGAAATATCCCGGACGTTAGCCACCAGTTGAATGGGACTTCCATGTTGATCCTCGACTACCGCAATATTGACTGAAATATCAATGATGCGGGCATCGTGGGTTTGATAAGGAAAATCGAAAATTAGTTTTTTGTTTTCAAATAATTGTTTTAAGGTGTTTGGTAAAAGCGTCGACTGATCAGGTACCAAATAATCTTCGATATTTTTCCCCGGCATCAAATTTGTTTCAGTACTGACAATTTGGGCAATAATTGCATTCGCATATAAAATTTTGCCATGTAAATCAGTAATCAATAATCCATCTTGCATCGTTTCTGTGGCAGCATGAAGAATTGCTTGTTGTTTTCGTGCTTCCAAATTTATCAAAGTGTAGGCCAGATTATCCGCTAATTCTTGCAGTAACTCGATTTCAATCTCTTCTAAAGAATTAGGTTGATCCTTGCAGATATATAAAACGCCAATCACCTGGGCTGCATAATTCATTGGGAAAGAAGCGGCAGTTCGACAGCCGGTTTTTAACATCATCTGCTGCCAAGAAGGATTGTATTTCTGTTGTTTATTTATGTCATTAATAACAATTGTTTGATCGGTTGAACCTATAAAATGGAGGTCCCCCAGGTTACTTCTATTTATTTGTTCAGCGATTGGTTCGGATGAAAAGCCCGCCTGGGTTATGAAATCTACCCCCCCTGATTGTTCATCCAGGGATCCAATCCAAACCATATGATATTGGCGCAGTTCAACCAGGGCGTCACACACCTGCTGTAATAAAAGTTCAGCATCTGTCGAATGAACGAAGAGTTGGTTGATTTGACTCAGCGTTCGTAATAAATTGTAATGGTAACGGGATCGTGATTCGAGTTGCAAATTAGTTGTAAAAATGTCTAAAATAGGACGCGAAGAGGTTGCTGCTGTGTTTGGGAATTGGGGAGCAACCTGGAAAATATAAACTGCCAATAGTGGCCATAATGCAATTCCAGCGACGATCTTCTCGATGATTTGGGATTGAAAAAGAGCCGCCTGATCCTGATTGTTCCAAAACGCTAATGAAGAAAAAATTACTGCGTCGACTAATAAGGCAATTAACAACGCTACGCCGCTGGCAGTCCGGCTAGGATAACGATGGCGTAGATTGCAGATACTCTGATATCCGAGAAAAAGCACAAAGATACTTACACCTAAGGTGACAACGGAGATGAAGATGATGTGCAGAGGAAAAGTTACCAGAAATTGAAATTCCATATTTGCAATTCTGGGTAAGTAATATAGAAAACTTTGAAACGCAAATACCGAAACTGAAATTAACAAAACCCCAAATGCCGCCGAACGACCGTGTACAGATCCATTGGCAATGTAAACCACTAAAATCCCAAAAAGTAATACTGGCAGCAAAACTGCCCCATCGAGATTGAAGCGGAAATTGAAAAAGAAAAAATCGATAGCCCGGAGCCCCTGAACTTGCATCACTGCGGCAATTGCCCCCAAGTACATCATCAATGGGATCAGGCTTGTGCGGGGATGCAGCCAGTGTAAAAATAGGGCAACTCCTGCCAAAAGCCATAAAAGCCCTAGCAATAATAAAATTGTTGTAAAAGAAAACATAATTGATTACTCTGCTCAGAGGACTGTTTGCTATTATATCTTAGTTAGAAATTGCCGTCCTTGACGATCAAACGACTATACATATAATATCGGACATGAAATATCATATTTGGACAGCTGGTTGTCAGATGAATGTGGCGGATTCGCAGCGTGTAGCCTCTGCTCTTGAAGGGTTAGGCTACATTGCTGAAAAACGTGCAGAAGATGCTGACGTTATTGTAATGAACACTTGTGTTGTGCGGCAAAGTGCCGAAGACAAAGCTTATGGACGTCTGAGTTCGCTCATACCGGTAAAACGCAAACGCCCCGAAGTTGTAATTAATTTAATGGGATGTTTGGTTGGCGTAAAGGGACACGATAAGCTCAAAGAACGTTTCCCTCAGGTAGATGTTTTTTCTCCTCCCTCGGATCCTGGTCCCTTATTAGCATACTTAACCCAGGATGAATCTAAAGCTCTGGAAGATGCTGAAACCTCCCGGCGCTTTGCGATGATGGATGGCAACTTAATCTTGCCACTTCATGAGAAAGACAACCTGATTTCAGCCCATGTCCCTGTCGTATTGGGCTGCTCACATGCCTGCACTTTTTGTATTATCCCCTACAAGCGCGGCATCGAACGCAGCCGTCCTGTGGGTGATATTGTTGCTGAGGTACGCTCGCTGGTTTCCCAGGGTGTCAAGGAGATTACTTTATTAGGCCAAATCGTCGACCGCTATGGCAAAGATATTCCTGATGGTCCCAGCTTGGCCCAGTTGTTGCGCATCGTACACGAGGTTGATGGGTTGGAGCGGATTCGCTTCCTGACATCGCACCCCAATTGGATGACGCCCGATCTGCTTGACACGGTAGCCGAGTTACCTAAGGTAATGTCGCATATGGAGGTGCCCGTCCAGGCGGGTGATGATGAAGTGCTTGAGCGCATGCGCCGCGGTTACTCGGCTGAAGACTACCGCCGGTTGATCGCTGAAATTCGCGAGCATATTCCAGGCGCATCCATTGCTACTGATATCATTGTTGGTTTCCCTGGCGAGACCGACGAACAATTTCAGGCTACCTATAATTTGATGGCAGACCTGAAAATGGATGTGGCCCATCTGGCGCGCTATTCCACCCGAGAAGGGACAGTGGCTTCTCGGCGGTTGGGCGATGATGTCAGCGAAGAAGAGAAATGGCGCCGTTACCGCTTGCTCGAAGAATTGCAAGAGAGCATCGCTACTGAAATTCACGCCAAACTGTTGGGTGAAACTGTCGACGTGCTCTTCGAAGAAAAGGTCAAAGGTCGTTGGCGCGGTCGAACGCCCACGAATAAACTCGTATTTGTGGAATCGGATGATGATTTACGCGGACAAATTTTGCCCGTTCAAATTACCTGGACGGGGCCCTGGTCGATGCAGGCGCGCCTGATTGACTTAAGGGATCGCAGCATTCCTCTGGAAATGGTAGCAACTTCAAACTGAGTCCGTCAAGCTCGGCTCTAAAAATTTTAGTTCACCGAGAATTGCCGTGGTAGGATGTGTCACGGAGATTCCCAAAAACCTAAATTATCGGAACCCTCATTGGAGCGGCATCGTCTGATCACAGGATGCCGCTCCAATCTATTTGGTGAAATCCAAGTTGCAATTGCATCCAACTCGATGTAAACTGGTAGAGAAGGAAGGAGATAGAGCTATGTTTTCGCCTCGTGAATATAAGCTTCTTGCCGTTTTTGTGCTTTTGGTTTTCGCAGGACTGGCTTGCAATATGCCAGGAGAGGACCCAACACCGACTGAGGATTCATCATTGCTGTACACCATGGCCGCCCAAACCTTGGAAGCGCAGATGACCCAGGTTGCCGGAGAAGATCCGGGTGTGACCCAGCCAACGGTAACATCCGCATCCCCTGCAGCTGCTACCAGCACCCCGTCAGCTCCCTCCCAAACGCCTATTCTCCCATCGAGTACGCCAACACCAACGCGAACTTCAACAGCGATCCCTTGTGATAAATTTGAATTTATTGAGGATGTGACGATTGAAGATGGCACCGAAATACCTGCGGGGGAACCATTTGAAAAAATATGGCGTCTGAAAAACTCTGGTTCTTGCACCTGGACATCGGGTTATAGTTTGGTGTTCGATAGCGGCGATCAGATGAGTGCCCCTGATTCTCAACAATTGACCTCAGGGACAGTCGCGCCTGGGCAAGAATTCGATATTGCCGTGAATTTAATTGCGCCAGATGATCCCGGCGAGTATCGCGGTAATTTCAAATTGCGCAATCCGGGTGGCACAGTCTTTGGATGGGGCAGCCAGGAAAAACCTTTTTGGGTTGAGATTGAAGTACCTGATATCCGTGGCGTGATGTTCGATTTTTTGGCTGAGGCTAAAAACGCTGAATGGGGCAGCGGTGTAGAACCGGTCGATTTTGCTGGGCCAGGACATATTGACATCACCTTTGGTGGCCCAGATACAGATGCAAATGGTTTTGCTATGATCAAGGATCAAGTCAAACTTGAGAATGGGAAAACATCTTCAAAAATCTTGGAGACACATCCCAAATGGGAAGACAACGGCTATATCGTTGGTAAGTATCCAGCCTATACTGTTGGCTCAGGTGATTATGTTAAAGCCCAGCTTGGTTTCATCGCCAAAGGTGATGGCTCTTGTGGCGTGGGCGATGTGACCTTTGAAATTCATTATATTTTGGACAATGATCTTGGTACCCGCCAACGTTTGGGTAAGTGGTCGAAATCTTGTGATGGTCGCCTGCAAACCATAGAAATTGATTTGGCGGATCTCAAAGGTGAGAAAGTACATTTTTATTTGGTGGTTCTGGCTGACGGCCCCGCAGATCAGGATTGGGCCATTTGGTCATCTTTAGGTGTGATGAGGTAATAAAACAATCCGCCATATGTTTAAATCAATACCGGAAAAGAGATCCGAATTAAAGATGTTGAAAACCCAGCATTGATGCAGGTTTTGCGGAAAAAGTTGTCCGATTATTTTTTAGGTTGCAAACCGCAAAACACTTATTACCCTTCCCAGAAAGTTAAAGGTACAATCACATTTCAAGTCAAAAGGAGACAATTTGTGAGATCCGGCCAGCAAAATAACTGCTTGCCAATTCACAAGGAAAGATTATGAGCGATAAAGATTCTCCACAAGATGTTATCGAAGCTTATCGAAAACGTCAGGAACGTGCCCAACGCACCCCCATGATTGTTTTTGGTGTGGCGATTATCTTGTTGGTTGTTGGTGCAGCCGCGGTAATTTTTTGGATCACTGGTACTGATACACCGGTGATTTCAATGGATATGTTCAAACCTGATACTGAAACGCCGACACCGACAGCAACTGTAACGCCCTCACCCACTCCGCCGCCAACAGCAACCGCGACCAATACAGCTACACCTGCTCCACCCACTGACACGCCTGAACCATCACCAACACCAACTCGTTCTGGCGCGGTGATCTACACGGTACAGGAGGGCGACAATCTCTTCTCAATTGCTGAAGCATTTGAAGTAGATATATTGGTGTTGATCGAGTTCAACCGGGAGCGCTTGGGGTTAGATCCTACCAACCCAATTATCCGTGTGGGTGATGAGCTGCTAATTCCGGCTCCGGGGACCGACTTGCCCACATCTACACCACTCCCCGAGGGGTTGCCTAGAGGCTTCAAGATTGAATATATCGTGCAACCTGGAGATTCGCTTGCCGCGATTGCAATCCAATTCAATAGCACCGTTGAAGATATCCTTGAACAAAATGAAGATCTCGAGGATGCAAATGCTATCTTCGTTGGTCAGGTTTTAATCATCCGCATTAATCTGGTGACCCCGGTTCCTACCGAGGTCGCGCGCGTCTGGGAATTCTGATGGCGCTCCTGCTTCTACACCTGGCACGATTTCCACTTTGACACCAACTCCATAAATATTTGTCGAACGCGGTAAAATCAATGGTGAGGATAGCTATAACTATCCTCACCATTTTTTGTTTGAGAGATTGATCTATGAAATTTTTGAATACAGTTCTTCTACTCCTTGGCTTACTGATTTTGACGGCTTGTGACCAACGAGTAGAACAATCATCCAAAGATGAGAAACTTAAAGTCGTAGCAACTACCACTATCGTGGGGGATATCGTCTCTCAGGTGGGTGGTGATCACATTGATTTAAGTATATTGCTGCCTGTTGGAACGGATCCCCATAGTTTTGACCCTTCTCCGCAGGATATTGCTAAAGTTGCCGAAGCTGATCTGGTGTTTGCCAATGGAGTTGGTTTGGAAGATTTCCTTGATCCCCTGATTGAAAGTGCCGGTGCACAAAATAAGGTTGTGTATGTTTCTGAAGGGATTGATTTGTTGACGTTAACCGATGACGAACCTGGACATACCGGCAATGATCCCCATACTTGGACGGATCCCAATAATATAAAATTTTGGATTGATAATATCGTGCGCACGCTCAGTGAGCTTGACCCCGAAAATGAGGATGCTCATATGGCTAATGCTGAAGCATATAAGACCGAGCTCTATGAACTGGACGCCTGGATTCGCTCCCAGGTAGGGCTGATCCCTTCAGAAAACCGCAAACTCGTCACAGACCATGCCCTTTTTGGCTATTTCGCCAATGAGTACGGTTTTGACCAGGTGGGTGCGCTGATCCCTGGTTACAGTACACTGGCTGAACCAACTGCTAATGAGTTAGCCGCCATCGAAGATGCAATCCGCGCGTTGGATGTCAGGGCTATTTTTGTGGGTAACACGATCAATCCCAACCTGGCTGAACGTGTTGCAGAAGATACAGGGACCCAATTGATTTTCATTTATACTGGTTCTCTCAGCGAACCGGATAGCGACGCTCCAACTTATATCGATTATATGCGTTACAATTCCAATGCTTTTGTCAACGCTTTGAAGTAAACCAAGGTGGAACTCGGTCTCTGTCAGGAACCGAATTCCTAATGATGTCATCATGGTTCTATTCGAAGAACTCCAAAAAACCACCCAACATCTCAGTAAGCATCGACAGCCTCATCAGTCGGATGTTCCGATCCTGCGCGCCGAGGGGTTGACTCTCCTTTATGAAAGTGGGACTGCGCTTGAAAATGTCTCATTTGACCTCCAAACCGGAGAAAGGCTGGCCGTAGTGGGGCCAAATGGAGCAGGAAAAAGCACCTTGCTGAAGATCATCGCTGGGGTGCTCACGCCCAGTGAAGGTCGTGTGCAAATCTTCGGCAATGATCCCGGTGGGCATATCTGTATTGCCTATGTTCCCCAGGGCAATCAGGTTGATTGGAGTTTCCCAGTTACTGTAGCCGATGTTGTTATGATGGGCCGGGTTGGTCAATTGGGTCTCTTCCGCAACCCCAAGTCCAGCGACTGGAATCTGGTAAATGGTGCCTTAGATGTCGTTCGCATGACCCACCTGGCCAAAAGGCAGATCAGCCAACTCTCGGGCGGGCAGCAGCAGCGCATGTTTATTGCCCGTGCACTGGCTCAAGAAGCCGAACTGATGCTGATGGATGAACCTCTCACTGGCTTGGATATTAACTCCCAAGAAGAAGTCTTTGGCATTCTGGATCGCTTACAGCAAGAAAATGTTACCGTGTTGGTTTCGTTACATGATTTGAAGACCGCAGCCCAAAGATTTGATCGTGTGATGCTGCTAAATCATCAGATGCTCGCTATCGGACCCCCGGACAGGGTGCTGACTCCTGAAAATTTAGTGCCAGCCTATGGAGGACATTTACACCTGATCCCCACCGATGAAGGTGCTTTGGCTCTAGGCGATACTTGCTGCGGGGATCATGACACTCCATGATTGAATTTATACTCGAACCGCTGCAATATGCTTTCATGGTACGCGGCCTGGTCGCTGCCGTGATGGTCGGCATTGTTTGCGCTGTCGTTGGAACGTACGTTGTTTTGCGAGGGATGGCTTTTTTTGGAGATGCGCTTGCCCATGCCATTTTGCCCGGCATAGCAGTAGGATATCTGGTTGGTGATGGGGCTCGCGGCCCCCTTTTTTGGTGGGCATTGATAGCTGCGATCTTGAGCTCCCTTGGGATCGGGGCCATCAGCAGAAGTACAAAAATCAAAGAAGATACTGCGATCGGGATTATCTTTGCGGGAACTTTTGCCCTGGGTGTAGCACTAATTTCTACAGTGCGCAGCTATACTGTCGATTTAGCGCACTTTCTTTTTGGCGATGTTTTAGGGGTACGAACCAGCGATCTGTGGCTAATTGCAATTTTTGGCGGATTGGTGGTACTGGCAATCATTGCTTTTTATAAAGAGTTTATGGTGCTGTCGTTTGACCCCATCTTAGCCGCGACGCTCCGCTTGCCAGTGCGCTTGCTAGAAATGCTGCTTTTGGTTCTGATCGCTGTGACAATCGTAGTTTCGTTGCAAACGGTTGGTGTGGCTTTGATGGTCGCGATGCTGGTTACCCCAGCTGCCACGGCCTACCTTCTTACAAAACGTCTTCCTGTTATGATGATTTTAGCCGCGGTGATAGCTTCTATTTCAGGTGTGGTTGGGTTGTTTATTTCGTATTATCTGAGTATTGCCTCGGGCTCGGCAATTGTCTTGACGTGTACCGCAGTTTTTGGTTTGGTGTGGGGGATCCAGGCTTTGAGACAACGCCTCTCTGGTAAAAAAAACTGACCCAAATTTTGGGGTGGAAGGGTTATTTGATTTTGGCGCTAATCTCTTGAAAACGCGCCAGAATTTCTGCCGCTTCTTCCGATCCAGCCACCTGGACATGCCCATCGCCATCAATATGCACAGGAATAACTTCATACCTGAGAATCTTTGTCCCTTGGAAGGTAACTCTGACGACAATGCCCTGTTGGGTTTTTACTGACCAATCTTGATCAAAGACAAAGCTCCCCAGGCTGTAAAAAACTGGGATGCCATTCATTTCACGCATGCCCTGAATCCAATGGGGATGGTTTCCAATCACCAGATCAGCGCCAGCATCGACAATCACTTGATCGAAATGCAGCTGTCGGTAGTTGGGGAGATCTTGATAATCAGAGCCCCAGTGTGGCATCACAATGACCACATCTGAGATTTCTTTTGCAGCCGCGATCGCGGTCCGTAGGTTTTCGTCGGCGATCTCAAAATCTTCGGGGAGAGGGGCAATTCCGGGCGAATCTTCAGAAGCGAAAGCAAGCGACTCGATTTCTCCCAGTGAGACAAACCCGAAACGGATACCATTCATCTTGATCACTACCGGCCGCATCGCCTCGGCTAGATTTTTTCCTGCCCCCACAGCCTGAATATCCACTCTCTCTAAATTATCCATTGTGTCGAAGAAAGCCCGATCGCCACAACTGGTTAAACCGCAATTTTTAATATGGTTGGTGGCGACACTCATCACATCAAATCCTGCAGCAGCCATGGCATCCGCATTGATGGAACTGCCGACTAAAACAAAGGTCTCGACGCAGCCTTTACGGGGTGGAAAATCACTCAAAGCAGCATTGAGCGTGCCTACCGCGATATCGGCCTCTGAGAGCAGCTCTCGGACATCATCGTATAAAAAGTCAGCGTTACCCCGTTCATCGACTGCGGCTTGAACACAACGCCCAGGCACAATCGCGCCAGTAAATAAGATCGTTGTGATCGGAGCATCTGGTATAGGCGTGGGAACGGCTGTTTCAATTGCAGCGGTTGTTGGCGTTTCTGTTGGAAGAAGTGGTGTAGGTGTACTACTCGCGCGTTCGGATGTTGGTTCAGGCGTTGCTGTATTGGACGATTCTCCCCAAACCCGAACCCCAGATATGGATGTTTCGGATGCTGGCGCGGTACCAGAATCTACAGCTTTTGGAAAATCTGGAGCAAGGTTATTACAACTTGTGATGGATAAAATTAATAATGCCGTGAAAAAAGAAAAGCGAAAAAAACGTTTCATAGATTAGGTCTTGGGTTGAGCATGTGATAAAGCTGCATGAATTTCTGATTGTACAAACAAATCTGTTTCAGTTTCTAATTTCTTAGATAAAGCCTCTTCGACTGATTGCCCTCCGATTTGACCGAGTGCCCAGGCCGCGTGCCCGCGAATTAGCGGTTCTGAATCATCGAGACCTTGGATGAGAGCAGAGACTAAGTTTGCATCTGGCGAATTCCCGAGGGCAATTGCCACGTTTCGCAAATAGCCGCGCCGCTTAGCCCGTTTGATGGGACTCCCTTTAAATTTGCGGTTGAAATCCTGAGGAGTGAGGGCTAACTCCTTTTTCAGGGTTGGGTGCGCCCTTTGAGGGTCAGGGCCGAAACGCACCTCCGCAGATGGGACAGCAAATCTCAGGTTCCAGGGACAAACTTGTTGGCAGACGTCACAACCGAAAATCCAGTTCCCGATCTGCGGCCGTAAATTCAACGGGATGAGACCTTTCTCTTCGATCGTCAGGTACGAGATGCAGCGGTTTGCATCAATGGTGCGGTTGGGCAGGATGCAGCCAGTCGGACAAGCCTCGATACAGCGTGTGCAACTGCCGCAGTGATCGCTGTTAATAGGTTTGTCGGGCGCTAACCCGAGATCCAAAAAAATTTCCGCCAGCAGAAAATATGAACCCGCTTTCGGATGGATCAGACAAGTGTTTTTTCCAATCCATCCCAGCCCGGCCCGCTGGGCCAATTCGCGCTCTAAGATGGGCCCTGTGTCAGTGTACCAGCGATTTTGAATGGAGTGACCCACCTGCTGTTCAATGAAAGGTATGATGGCTTTCAAACGCTCAGGGAGGATATCGTGGTAATCATCACCCCAGGCGTAAGACGCGACTTTCCCCCTTCTATTTCTTTCGTCAATTGGGAAGAGCGAGGGTGGGTACGCCATCCCTAATACCAAAATGGATTGACACTCCGGCAATATCAGCTTTGGGTCTCCACGGCGTTGGCGGTTGCGCTCCGTGCCCATCCAGCCCATCCCAGCATGATGCCCTGCCCCCAGCCATCCCTCGTAAACATCCAGATGCGGCGGTGGTTCCGGTGTGGTTACACCGACCAATTGGAAACCCTGGCGGCGTGCCTCAGATTTAATCGATTCTTTTAGAGCCATTTTATGGGCAGTACTTTTTGAAATCATGGAATCCACTGGGGTGCAAAGCCGTCGATTACCAGGCGAAGCGCATCAGAGCCGTCGGTTGGCCGGATCCAGATTTCGGATGGTTCGATGAGATTGGTTTGTTTGTGACGCACATAAGCCAAATATTGCCCGTTGGGGTGCCAGGCAAAATCTGCGTGATTATAATCGGGGTTATTCGTAATCTGGCGGGCGTTCCTGCCATTCGCGTTGATCAGCCAAAGCTGGCTGCCCGGGCTCCAGCGTTCATTATCCAAATATTTACGCCCAAAAGCGATTTGCTGACCATCTGGTGAATAGGCTGGCGTAACATCCTCAAGGGAAAGATCAATCGAAAGGTTTTCACTTTGTGCTGAAGGATATTCGAACCGCCACAAATGACTGGTGAAATCCAATGGACCACTGCCCCAAAAATCCACTTCGTGAACCACAAAACTTGATCCATCCGGCGACCAGGTGCCGGGCTCACCCGTCTCGTTGGTGAAGTAAACGCGCGCATCGGCCTGGGGATCGAGCACGACAAAATGCTGCACATCCCTATCATGGAAAGTAAGCAATCCTGTAGGAGACCAAAAGGGGGCACCCGTTTGATGGTTGGGATCACTCGCAATGCTGGCCAGACTTCTCGGCTAAAGGCTCACCTGCCACAATAGGGAGCAGCCAAACCTGCTGTGGAAAGGGTTCGCTCCCAGGGTTTGAGGGTGCCCGTGTATAAGCTAGATAATCGCCTCCGGATGAGAGCTGGGGATAATTGCACAGCACATTGTTGCAAATTAAGATTTGTATGCTCTCTCCAGTGATACGATCCAGCCGGAAAATGGCACTGTTTTGGGAATTGAGACGTGCACTATAGTAGATTTGTGATCCATCAGCGCTGACATCATAGGTCAGGATGCCATTGGGCTGTCCGGTCAGTCGAATAGCGATATTTTCCACGAGATCAATCGCGTAAAGATCCGCGGGGCCAATGGAGGGCCAGAGATAAACCAGCAGTGGTGGACTGGTTGAAAAAGACCACTGCTGATCTCCAAGGATGGGTAAACCCAAAGTGGAGCGGGCCCCAGCTTTGAGCGTCACTGTGATCTGCTCGCCGCTGGTCCAGGGTTGCGCCGGGGTGAAGGTCAGGGTATTGGCATCCCAATCAAAGCTGCCAACGATAGGAGGCTGAAACTCTAAATTTTGTAGGACACTTTCTGGTTGCATCTCTTCCGAAAAGGTCAGTTTGAGTGGGCTGGCAATTGCAACCTGTGTTTCGCTATCGCCGGGCGTTACAGCAATAAGGGTTGGTAAATTTGCACGCACAAAAAATACCACCCCTACCAAAATGACAATTCCAATGATGCTAAATAACCAACGCCGGTTCATGCGTGGAATTATACCCGCACCCTCATTTTTTCAAAAAATTGACATTACCTTGGTTGTCAGTTTCTTTTTCTCCATTCGCTGATTTAAATCATACCTTTGTTCTGATCTTTTCCTAAGTATTCCTCATGGGTGTGTGCTTCCCATTTTATTTCGGATGCCTCTGCCATCAGTGGATTTGTGGCATCGCCGTTACGCATCACGGGAACCAGTTTATTGTCAGATTGCATCCTGGTTCATTTAATCCGTTAATACGCCCCACTCATTTGGTTTCGTTCAATTGTTGTCACATCGTGCTCCTTTGCACCATGACAAGATTGATTTCTGTCCGCAAGCGAAAACCTAATTTGTTGTAAATTTTCATCGCGGTATCGTTCGTGGGCGCTAAATGTAAAAAGGGAACTTCGTGCCGGTCTAAAATCATCTCAGCCACCATCGTGGTGAGCGCACTGGCATAGCCTCTACCGCGATAATCGGGGTGGGTACAGACTGCGCTGATTTCACAAAATCCCGTTGGATGCAACCGTTCACCCGCCAGCGCCACCAATTGACCATTTTGACGCAGACCCAAATATTGACCCATCTCGATGGTTCTAGGTAAAAATGGTCCTGGTTGGGCCAGGGAAATTAGGTCCAGCATTTCCGGTACATCATCCACTGTCAGGGTAACCGCGTCTACATGTGGTGCGGGTTTTAATTCTTCGCAAATCATTTGTGAAAGCTGACCAGTTTGTAATACTTTCCAGCCGGGTAAGTTTGTGGGCAAGGGTCCCACTACCCCTATCGTTTCATCAGTCTCGACCAAATCTCTCAAGTCACGAAATCCTGAGGCGTTATATTCAGGCATTGCGGCCGCATTAAAAGCATCAGGTGGATACCGCGCCGATAATTTCCCTTTGATTGCCAAATGGCGGTGGTGGCTGTTTAAAGCGTTCCAGACTGGATTATCGAGTGAGTTTGTGTCCATACGAGTTCCCTTTAGCGCCAAAAAAAACTATAAATAAGATTGCCTTTATCTATATAAGTATCGAGTATAAATTTGCATCAAACAAGATATCTCCACTGATGGCCTACGATTAGGTCTGTTTCTATATGTAATCTGTCATATTCTTGTATCGTGTGCGTTTCTCAATCACCTGCAGAGTGGTAGAATGAAATTATGAAACGCTGGCAATTTTGGCTTGGTTTGGTCATCAGTGGTGTCTTCTTATATTTGGCGCTGCGTGGATTACGCCTGCAAGATGTCTGGGGAGCTTTGCAGGGTGCTCAATATATTTGGCTGATCCCTGGTGTGATCGTCTATTTTATGGGGGTTGGGGTGCGAGCGTGGCGTTGGCAGTACTTGCTCAAACCGATAAAAGCAGTGCCCTTTAAACAAGCATTCGAGATCGTCACCATTGGCTATATGGGCAATAATATTTTTCCGGCGCGCCTCGGTGAAGTGTTGCGGGCCGTTGTTCTCAGACGGCGAGAAAATGTACCCATTTCAGCCTCTCTGGCAACGATTATCGTTGAGCGTATTTTTGATGGTGTGGTGATGCTGGCTTTTGTCTTTTTGAATTTGGGAGCCCTTGCAAATATCCAGGGAAGTTCGGGTTTTATTGGGAGTATTCAATCCCTGGCAATTTGGGGAGCTGCAATTTTTTTGGGAGTTCTCGCTGCTTTTTTATTAGCCGCTATGTTCCCAGAGCGCACCAAGCGGATCATCACCTGGTTCTCAGACCGTTTAGTCCCGGAGCGGTTCCGCGAAAAATTGCTCGGAATTGCATTCAAATTTTTGGGAGGGCTCGAAGCGCTGCGCTCTCCCCGGGATGCCTTGATGATCTTCGTTACATCAGTGATTATCTGGCTTTTCGAAACCGGCAAATATTGGTTTGTGATGCAAGCCTTCGATTTTGAAGTCAGCTTCTTTGCGCTGATGCTGATGAATGGGATTGTCAATTTAGCGACGACTATTCCCTCTGCTCCCGGATATGTAGGCACCTTCGATGCCCCTGGCATCGCTGTTTTAGAAGCATTTGGAGTATCAAAAGCTATCGCCGCCGGATACACCTTGGTTTTACACGTGGCTTTATGGTTCCCAATTACCGCACTTGGGTTATACTATTTTATACCGGAGCTAAAATATTTTAGGGATCGCGGTTTGAGTTGGTTTAGCAGCAAAAGCGATCTGGATGAAAGTCTGGAGCTTTAACTAAATAATACCTGGCTGAGGGTATCCGTATGACACAACCCATTCAGATGCCATACAAAAAATTAAGGGTTTTGATTGCGGATGATGTGCAAGAAACCCGGCGTACCACGCGATTGATGCTGGCTATCAATCCTGATGTTGAAGTTGTGGCAATTGCGCCGAATGGGGAGAAGGCAGTCGAGTTGGCCTACGAGCACCAGCCTGATATTGCGATCATGGATATCAATATGCCTCGCATGGACGGGTTGACCGCCTACGAGAAAATGCTTGAAACTCAGCCCGATTTAGCTTGTATTATTATCTCAGCTGAAAAAGATAGTCAGACCCTTCGCAACGCCATGTCACTGGGCGCCCGTGAATACTTGATTAAGCCCTTCACCGTAGACGAATTGAATATTGCAGTCCATCGGGTCAGTAAAATCGTAAAAGATGATCGTTTGCGAAACGCGCAGGCAGATCGGCTGCGTAAACAGCGGGAAGCCTACCTCAAACGGCTGGCGCATGAATATGCCCGATCTCGCCGCACGGATGATCAAGCCCTTGAAGTTTTTGAGCATCTGGCGAGAAATCCCCAATGTGAGCCGCGCTGGTTGATGAATTTAGCAATGCTTTATGTGATCCGCAAAAAATGGGGTAAATTACGGGTCTTGGCAGCCCGAATGGAAAACCAAGAAAAACTAAAGCATGAATAACCAGTCATAAAATGGATTTGGTTCGGATGGAAGATTTGAATCTTTTCCATTTAGCCCTTATGCGGCATTTTATTTTAACCAAGGAAATTTTATGAATATTGCCATCGTTGGAGCTGGTTACGCTGGAATGTCCGCGGCTTTTGATCTGGTCCGCGCCGGACACAAAGTCACAATTTTTGAAGCTGCCGAAAAACCAGGCGGTTTAGCCTCTGGTTTCAAAGAGCCGCACTGGGACTGGTCTGTAGAGCATTTCTACCATCATTGGTTTGCATCTGATGAGTATATGCTGGGGTTAATTGATGAACTCAGCTTGAGCTATAAGGTGCTTTTCCCGCGACCTTACACGGTGCTGCTCCACAATGGCAAATGGTACCCATTCGATTCAATTCCACAGGCCATCATGTTCCCTGGGCTGGGTTGGGGAATCAACAAAGTCCGTTTCGGGCTGGTGGGACTTTATTTACGTCTGACCAAAAATTGGCAAGCCCTTGAAAAAACAACTGTTGATGCGTGGATGCGTAAATGGGCCGGTGAAAAGGTTTATGAGATGATGTGGGAGCCAATGCTGATTGGCAAATTTGGCCCCTATTACAAAGATGTCAATATGGCCTGGTTTTGGGCTCGCATCCATGCCCGGACAACCAAGCTAGGGACTTATCAGGGTGGCTTCCAGGCTTTTGCGGATGATTTTGCGCAGAAATTAATCGAACTTGGCGTTGAAATAAAATATCAAAGCAAGGTGACGCGCATTGCCCCAACTTCAGAGGGCGGCGTGACCCTCGACGTGGGTGCCGATCCACAAAATTTTGACTGTGTCCTTTCAACTACATCTCCAGGGTTAATGGCTAAACTGACTCCCAACCTGCCGCAATCCTATCTGGACGGATTACTCAATCTCAAGCATATGGGTGCGGTCGTCATGACGCTCTCGATCAAGCACCAGCTTTCGGAGCAGGGTTATTACTGGTTCAATATTCCCAAGGATGCCGGTTTCCCCTTTTTGGCGGTCGTTGAGCATACGAATTACGTTTCGCCAGACAATTTCGGTGGAGAGCGGATTTTATACTGCGGTGACTATCTCGAACTCGATCACGAGTATTTTGATTTGAGTGATGACGAACTCATAGATCGTTTTGTCCCCGGAGTTCAACGCATTAATCCGAATTTTAATTCAGATTGGATTAACAAAGTTTGGGTGCACCGCTCAAAGTATGCACAGCCGGTGCCGCTGCTCCTTCACTCGCAGAATATTCCTGAAATTAAAACCCCTCTCCAGGGAGTGTATTTTGCGAGTATGAGTTAGGTCTATCCCTGGGATCGCGGTACGAACTTCGCAGTTGAAATTGGGCGTAGGGCTGCAAAATTGATGATAGCTCAATAATTTAGAAACATAGCGCACCCCAACAAATTATTGCGGTTGGCATTGGGGGCAAAAATGAGTGCCGCGCTGACCGACGACAATCCGTTGGATGGGGGTTCCACATTGGTAACAGGGTTTATCTCCCCGCTGGTAAACTTGAAATTGATTCTGGAAATCACCGCCGCGGTAAACCCAATCGATGCTGGCGCCGTTGGCTTCGATCCCCGCCCGGAGCACGTGCTGGATGCTTTCTAACAGCAGCGCGGCTTGCTCTGGGGTCAGGTTGGCAGCCTGGGTCTGCGGGTGCAGCCTGGCTCTGTGCAAGGCTTCGTCGGCATAGATATTGCCCACTCCGGCGATGAAACTTTGATCCAGCAGCAGGGGCTTGAGCTGGCGGCGGCGGACTTTCAATCGTTGGTAGAAATCTTCAGAGGTCAGTAACCCATCTAAAAGTTCAGGTCCGAGTTTTGCGAACAAGGGGGCCGGATCAGCCATGAGCCAGATGCGTCCAAATTTGCGCGTATCATTGAAAGCCAGGCGATATCCGTCTTCGAAAATGAGGAGAAAACGATGGTGGGGCGCAATCTGATCCGATGCTTTCTCCACGAGCAAATCACCGCTCATTCGCAGGTGGACAACCAGGGTATCGTTACTGAGGTGAACTAGCAGATATTTGGCACGCCGCCCAAAATCGGTGATCGTTTGTCCCATAATGCGCAAGAGAAATTCATCCGCGGATGGTTTGGCCAGGGTGCCTTCCCAAAGCAGTTCAGCGCGTTGGATGCGTTTCCCAAGCAAGGACGGGCTTGCAAATTCAATCCCGGGTTTGCGACTGCCCGCATGATAATGGGCCGGGCCATCTTCACGTACCCCTTTGGGCAAATCCGCGGTGATTTTGGCGGGTACGCCGTCCCGCAATTTGCGGCGGATGGTTTCGACTTCGGGGAGTTCAGGCATATTTCTCGTTGAGCATTTCACCTACACTGCGTCCCTCATGGGCATGCAGGATGACTTCAGCCAGCAGCGGTGCGACCGAGCAGATCTTCAATTTATCTTTGAGTAATTCTAATTTATCAGCGGAGATGGGGACCGTGTTGGTGGTGATGATCTTGGCGATAGGAGCTTCGGCCAGTTTTTGAGCCGCGTCGCCCGAAAAAATAGGGTGCACGAACGTCAGGTAGACATTCCGTGCGCCATATTCTTTTGCCACATAGACGGCTTTTGTGATGGATCCCGCGGTATCCACTTCATCATCGACGATGATGACATCGCGATCTTTGACATTGCCGATCAAAGTTAGCGCTTCAGTTTTATCATCTTCCTTTGCGCGGCGTTTTTCGACGAAAGCGATTGGGGCTTGGAGACGGGAAGCAAAATTACGCCCTTTTTTGGCGAAACCCAAGTCAGGAGCCACCACAACGGGGTCTTTCATTTGGGGGATAATTTTTTCCACCTCGTTGGCCAGGATATAAAAAGCACTGAGTACATCCCCCGGGATTGAAAAGAATCCTTGAATTTGACCGGCATGCATATCCAAAGTCATATAGCGGTCTGCGCCAGCGATCTCGATCATGTCGGCCACCAACCGGGCGGTGATGGGTACGCGGGGTTTGTCCTTTTTGTCAGAACGGGTATAGCACAGGTAAGGAACTACCGCAGTCACCCTTCCGGCTGAATCGAGCCGCAGGGTTTGCAGCATGATCAACAATTCCATCAGATTGCGGTGGACGGGTTGTGAGGTGGTCTGGATAATATAGACATCTTGCCCGCGCACGCTTTCGTTGAGCTGTATCCACAAATTGTCGTTCGCGAAATGGGTGAGAGTGTGGTCGCTGAGCGGTGCTTCTAAATAGCAAGCCACCTCATCAGCCAGATTTTCAGAGGCTGTGCCTGCAAAAATCTTGATATCGCCATACATACCGCAATCGTGGTTATGGTGTGCACCGGTCATAGAAATTCTCTCCGTAAAAAGCATTCAAAAGGATTTTTGAATGCGGCAGAATTGGATTGGGCGACCTATTTTGGTCGCCCAACAGTTATTTACTTATTCTCTTGCCATTCTGAGCGTAAGATGCTCATCAGAATTACATCGATGTATTTCGCATTATCGTAATGCCCTTGACGCAAGCGTCCTTCAACACTTAATCCAGATTTTTCATAAGAACGAACGGCGCGCGGGTTATTTTCATAAACTCGCAGAAAAATGCGATTAAGGTTCAAAGTTTCAAATCCATGTTGGATGATAAGCTGCAAGGCTTCAGTGCCGTACCCTTGGTTCCAATATTGCTTTGCGCCGATCACGATCCCAAACTCGGCTTGCCGGATGCGCCAATCGATACCGAAAAGGCCACAATTACCAATCGATTCCCAACCCTCTTCAGAGCAAATATCAATAACTAAAGGATGCTCTTCCCGGGGGCGTTTGCGCATACCCTCAAACCAATCTTCCTCATCTTCCTTTGAGAAAGGGATGAAGTGCATCAATCCCTGGGTTACTTCAGGGTCGTTGAGCCATTCAACAAATAAAGGCAAATCGTTCTGGGTGATTGCTCGTAAACGAATACGTTCACCATAGATCATCTCTGATTACCTCCATTAAGTAATTCAGTTACAGCCTGGCGGGGTGATATTATTCGCTCAGTTAAGCGGTCTAAGACATCTTGATATTGATTATCAGTCACATTTTCTCGCCAACGCGCAACCAATGTAGATTGTAATAGCAACGTAAGTTCATTTCTCAAACGAGCCCTTTCTCGTCGGCTCCAATCGCCGCTTTGTTCTAAATAAGCACGATGCTGGGCAATCAACTCACCTAATTCCGAAATACCATTGCCCTCGGTGGCAATTGTCTTTTGAATAGGAGAAATCCACATCTCTGTGCTAAATTCATCTGATGTTGATGCTTGTACTTCTATGGACTGCCCATGATGTCTGAAAATACGCTGAACAGGGTGAGCCAGGCTCAGCATGCTCTTGAGTGCTCGTTCGGTGTTCTCTACACCAGGACGGTCAGCTTTGTTGATCACCAAAATATCGGCAATTTCCAAAATCCCAGCTTTGATCGCTTGAATGTCATCGCCTAAACCAGGTGCGTCGATTACCAAAGTGGTGTGAGCTAAACGAGCGATATCCACTTCTGCCTGCCCTGCTCCCACGGTTTCAATGAGGATGATTTCGAACCCAGCGGCATCAAAGGCTTGAACGATACCCGCAGTGGCCGCGGCAAGTCCGCCCAGCGAACCGCGAGAAGCCATCGACCGGATGAAAACCCCCGGATCGCCGGCTAAATCTTTCATGCGGACGCGGTCACCAAGTACAGCTCCGCCGGTGAAAGGGCTGGACGGATCGACAGCCACCACGGCGACGCGTTTTGCATCCTGGCCTTCAGGGGGATTACGATAAAAATAGGCTAAGCGGTTGACAAGAGATGATTTCCCCGTTCCGGGAGCACCGGTAACACCAATCAAATGTGCGCTGCCAGTGTGCGGAAAAAGCGCATTAAGAGCCGCACGGCCGTCAGCGGTATCATTCTCGATTTGCGTGAGTAAACGAGAAAGTGCCAATCGGCTTCCGGAGAGTATTGGGTTGATATCAATCATGATCGGTTGATTTTATTCTGAAATAATTATCTTACGCAAATGCAGAGGTGTATATGGAAATAAAATCATGGAAAGTTTCCGGCATTCGTCCAGGTTTCCTTGGTTCCGTCCGTTAAGGAGGGTGTGTAGTAAAAAAGCCATTTGATTTAGAACGACAACCTGCAAAACACTCAGTTTACTCCCCTAAAACGGTTTTTCGAATGTCGTTAACAATATTATCTGTCAGCGTGCCGGGACCGTATATTCCGGCGACTCCCATTTCAGCCAGTTTGGGGACATCTTCATCGGGGATGATGCCGCCCAGAAATACTTTAACGTGCTCTTGTCCATTTGCCTTGAGTAATTCAATCACCCGAGGGGCTAAGGCCATATGTGCGCCCGAAAGAATCGACAATCCAACGATATCAGCATCTTCTTGCAGCGCAGCTTCAGCGATCATCTCTGGGGTTTGTCTCAGCCCAGTGTAAATCACTTCCATTCCGGCATCTCTTAGCGCACGAGCAACGACTTTAGCACCACGATCATGGCCATCCAGACCCGGTTTTGCCACAATGGCACGGATTTTTCTTTCGTTCATAGAACCTCCAAGTAGTCAAACCGTTCGCGCTGGATTATACCGCGAACCAATAATACATTTTATCCCACAATTTCACACACTAAGGGAATTTTGGGGAGCCAAATTTCATCTTGACAGCTTTTCTGGGCCATGATAATCTATCGCCCGTTCGTTCAGCACAAATTGCTGAGTAAAAAACTATTCGTATGGAGAAAAGAAAGATGACAGAACGGATTGTCGGAACAGTAAAATGGTTCAACGCCCGTAAGGGTTATGGATTTATTGGTAGAGAGGATGGCGAGGATGTTTTTGTACACTTCTCAGCCATCACCATGGAAGGCTACCGCCGTTTGGATGAAGGGCAAGATGTTGAATTCATGATTGAAGAAGGCCCCAAAGGTATTCAAGCTGCAGAAGTTACTCTAGTAGCCTAAACTTACTTTTGAAATAAAGAAGAGCCGCCAATTTGGCGGCTCTTTGTTTTTTTTGTTGAGTTTTGTATCAGCCGGCAGCTTTTTCTACTACAGCACTGAAAGCTCTGGGGTCACGCACGGCCATGTCGGCCAACATCTTACGATTAATTGTGATATCTGCTTTCTTCAAGCTGTGAATTAGGCGGCTGTAAGTTGTACCATTTTGACGGGCCGCGGCATTAATGCGAGCGATCCACAAACGTCGTAAATCGCGCCTGCGAGTGCGGCGGTCGCGATAAGAATACCAGAGGCTTTTCAGCATGGCCTCATTTGCACGGCGATACGTGCGGCTGCGAGCGCCAAACTGCCCCTTGGTAAGTTTCAAAACTTTCTTGTGCCGACGTCGGCGGGTAAAACCTGTTTTTACACGAGCCATTTATTACTCTCCTGCGAGCCCCTGGGCGCCGATAGCCTAAGCTACCCGTTTCTTACACCCAACAGTCGCACTAAAAAATGAATGAATTAATTTTTACCACTCCGAGCATTCGGATTGGCTTTATACTTGTTCAGATAAGGGGCCAGGCGCTTGATGCGTTTCTGGAAACCCTTGCCTTTAACAGGTACCATCTCGGTGAAGAGCGCTTTGGTGCGCTTTGAGGTGCGGCGCCGGAAGTGGCTCTTGCCACCTTTGGTGCGCACCAGCTTCCCCGAACCAGTCAACCGAAAACGCTTGGCGGTTGCTTTATGGGTTTTGAGCTTGTACTTTCCTTTTCTAGCTTTCTGAGGCACAACTAAACTCCTCTCATAAAAATTTCCCCGATGCACCGGGGGGGTGGTATTACCGCGGAATCAGGGGCGACATTGGCGTCGCCCCTGTGAAATCCACGGAGGATGAACTAAGTTTTGAGTGCAGACAAATTTTTTACTTGGCCTGCTTTGCAGGAGCAAGCACCATGAGCATGGTGCGCCCCTCACGTGAGGGGGCTTGCTCAACAATGGCTACATCTTCGAGCTCTTCTGCAATCTCTCGTAAATCTTCCAGAGCGATTTCGGGGTAGTGAATTTCTCTACCTCGGAAGCGGATACGTACTTTGACTTTCTTTCCCTGGTTCAACCACTTGCGTGCATCCCGAACTTTGAAAGAACGATGATGGGCAGTCGTCTTAGGCCGCAATCGAATCTCTTTAATTTCGACCTTAGTTTGTTGCCTGCGAGCTTCCCGTTCTTTTTTCTGGCGTTCGTAGATGAATTTGCCAACATCCATCACCCGGCATACCGGTGGCTTTGCAGCGGGAGCAACCTCCACTAAATCTAACTCAGCCTCACGCGCTATCTTTTGAGCTTCCTCAATAGAAACAACGCCATGATTGGTGCCATTGGGGCCAATCAAGCGCACTTCACGAGCCCGAATTCGATTATTTATATTATAGTTTTCCGCTATGTTATTCTCCTCGCCAAGCTTTTACAGATTATTGACAGTCTGACATTTAACGGACAGGATGATACCATAATTTTTAGGGAGTTGTCAACGAAAATCTAGCTTAGATTCAAATTTTTTATCAATTGTTTGCAAAATTTACCAAATATTAAGACACTTAGCGATCATTGAAGCTATTTTCGCACGCGACGGATCCATTTATACATTTCCACGACCATAAATAAAATTGTGCTGGCTACCAAGCACACTGTCAATTCTTGTATCGTGAGCGCCTGTGTTTTGAAGACCTTTTGGAAGAAAGGGATATAGATCAGTGCCAGTTGCAGCGCAAACGTAGAAAGAACGGCAATGACCATTAACCGGTTTGAGAACACGCCAATTTTGAATAGCGAATCCCGGTTTGACCGGATTGCCAGGGCGTTTCCCATTTGAGCTAAAACCATCGTGGTGAAGACCATAGTCTGCCAGGGACCTGTGGGATTGTTAACCCAACCGAAATATCCCAAACCCAGAGATATGATACCCATCAAAATCCCGATCCAGATAATTTCTAACCCTAATCCGCGGCTGAAGACACTCTCATTGGGTTCGAAAGGAGAACGGTTCATTACGTCGCGCTCACCTTTTTCTTGCGCAAGCGCCAGTCCCGGCAAGCCATCGGTAACCAGATTAATCCACAAAATTTGCAATGGCAGCAGGGGTAGAGGCATTTGCAAAAATGGTCCTAGCAACATGACAAATAGCTCACCCATATTACTCGAAAGCGTGTACTTAATAAATTTGCGGATATTGTCGAAGATCACCCGGCCTTGCTCAACTGCGGCCACAATGGTTGAGAAATTATCATCCAATAAAACCATATCGGCGGCTTGCTTGGAAACATCGGTGCCGGTAATGCCCATCGCAACACCGATGTCGGCCTGTTTTAAGGCTGGGGCATCATTGACGCCATCTCCTGTCATCGCCACGATTTCGCCTTTATTTTGCAGCGCATTGACGATATTGAGTTTATGTTCTGGGGCCACACGGGCATAAACCGAAACACTGTGAACTTTTTGTTCGAGGTCTTCCATTGACATTTCAGCTAATTCTTGCCCCGTCAGGCAGATGCCATCTTCATCGCAATCGCCCTCGGCTATATCCAGGTCGTGGGCGATTTGCACGGCTGTAAGCGGGTGATCACCAGTGATCATTTTGGGTTGAATCCCTGCTTTTTTGGCGGTGGCCACCGCTCCCCTAACCTCGGGGCGCGGTGGATCCATCATCGCGGTCAGCCCTACAAAAATCAGGTCAGATTCCAGGGGGTCGAGATCCTCTGGGAGTTCAGAAACATCCAAAATTCGGAAGGCAACACCCAGCACGCGCTGTCCTTGCCCGGCATATTTAATATTGGATGCTTCAATGCGCTCCCGTAATTCATCATCTAAGGGTACAAACTCGTTTTTGACTAAAACCTGGCTGGTGACATCGAGTAAGCTGTCAACCGCACCTTTGGTCAGAACCACAAAAGGCGCGCCGCGCCAGGGCACATCGGAGGCTTTCACAGCGGTGCTCATTTTGTGAATGGTGGTCATACGCTTGCGCTCTGATGTGAACGGGACCTCAGCCACTCTCGGCCACTCAGCCTGGAGCTCTTTCATATCGAAACCGAGTTGGTTTGCGGCCAGAACTAAGGCTCCTTCAGTCGGATCGCCAATGGCGCTGAGCTGCCCATTCTCGTCGGTTTCGAGTACGGCATCGTTACATAAAGCTCCCACCCGCACCAGCACGCTCAATGCAGCATAGCTTGGCGGGGAATTGGCGAACAGGCGGGCTCGAATGATATTCTCGCGTTGCTCGACCGTGGTGCTTAAATCCTGCGAGTTTCCTTCCACATCTAAAATTGTGACGGTCATGCGGTTTTCGGTGAGCGTTCCAGTTTTATCGGAACAAATTACAGTCACCGATCCGAGAGTTTCCACAGCGGGGAGCTTTCGAATCAGGGCGTTGCGTTTGAGCAAGCGCTGTGAACCCAAAGCTAAAGTAATGGTGACAACGGCGGGTAAACTTTCCGGGATGGCCGCAACCGCCAGGCTGATACCGGTCAGGAACAGTGTCTCGAGATCTGTGCCTCTGAACAAACCAGTGACCACAACAATAACGATAATTCCGAGTGCGACCCAGGCCAGGGTCTTGCCGAGCGATGCTAGACGGCGCTGGAGAGGAGTTTGATCTTCTTTGACATCTTGGATCAACCCGGCGATATTGCCTAACTCGGTGTTCATGCCTGTATTCGTGACGATGGCCTCGCCGCGCCCATATGTGACGATAGTGCCCATGAAGAGCATATTTGCTCGATCACCGATGGGTAGGTTATCTCCGGGGATGGCCGCCACATTTTTGTCTACCGGTTCCGATTCTCCTGTCAGTGCGGACTCCTGAACTTTGAGATTGGCGCTCTGAAAAATTCGACAATCCGCGGGGATCAAGTTTCCAGCTTCAAGCAAGAGGACATCTCCTGGAACCAGTTCAGTAGATGAAATTTCCTGAACGTGATCATCCCTTCGCACCCGCACGAACGGGACCGCCATTTTTTGGAGGGCATCCATCGCTTGTTCGGCGCGGTATTCTTGAGTAAATCCTAAAATGGCGTTGAGCACAACAATGGCCAGGATGACTACAACCTCGGTGAACTCACCTAAGGCCGCTGAAACTAAGGCAGCAACGATTAATATGATAACCATTACCTCTTTAAACTGAGCAAAAAAGATTGTCCAGGGATTCTTTTTGCCGCGTTCAACCAATTCGTTGGGTCCATATCGATTTAAACGTTCTTGAGCGACCGAATTGGAAAGTCCAGTTTTTGAATTGCTTTGTTGGTCTGCGAGGACCTCTTCGGGAGTTTGTTGGTAAATTTCCATATCTTGTTCCTCTTTTCCGATCTATTGTACACATTTTTTTATCTGAGGCAAACGGATTTGGACTAGAAGCATTGAAGATCGCGTATGATGCGCGTTATAAGTTGTGGTTTATGAGGTACGAGGAGCTCGACTAATCTGCAGTTAGTGGATTACAAATTGAGTTTATAAGAGATGTTGTTTTTGGGCTCTTGTAGTTGCCTCAAAACGGCTGTGGACATCCAATTTGCGGTAGATGCGTTTGATATGTGTTCGGACGGTTTCAACAGAAATTACAAGTTCTTCTGCAATTTCAGAGATTGTAAAATCTGAATTTAAGCAGCGGAGGACATCGAGTTCTCGATCAGTGAGTGGATCAAGTATAAGCGCACTGCCCGATTGCTCTCCACCTTTGATCGTTTTATCAAAAGCACTTAATAGCTTTTCGATATAAGGTGTTCTATTCCATTGATCAGCTAAACTGCAAAGTAACTCTTCCAGCGGTGCGCCTTCTCGAACAAATACTCGAATATATCCCCCCTTTTCCCCCAGGGAAACAGCTCTTTTCAGAGATATTAGAGCTTGTGTTTGCCAACCTTTGATTTGGAATGCCAAGGCTTGTAAAATCAGAGTTTGGATCAAATACGCAATTGCTCCTGCGGATTCATACATACTCAAGAGATGTGGCAGTAAGCCTATTGCTTCGCTAAGCGCGTCCTCATCCCCGTGTTGGCCTTGGACGATGCGGACTTGGGTCAGTGTACGGTAAAGAAGTTGATCTTGGAAATCAATACCATCATCGACTTTCCACTCTTTTTCCAAAACCCAATGCTCGGCGGCTTCCAGCTTCCCTTCTGCCAGCCAAAAAGATACCTGGGTCGCCCTTACATTATCAACCCAAAAGGCTGAGTCTTGTTTGGCAACCTGTTCGGCTTCTTGGAGTGTTTGGTGAGCTTCTGTACGTTTTCCAATGGCGTGCAGCGCGATTGCCAGGTTGATCAAATTTAGTCGTCTTTGCACTCCCCACCTTTCCAGGATGTGATTGCAATTCTTGGCGTGAGTCAATGATCCCTCGAGATCATTCCAGTGGCGCAGAATTGTGCTCAATCGAAAATGGATATGAGACGCCGCAGGGGTATACCGACCGCGCTTTTGGTAACTTTTTTCAATATAGTGAAGAGACTCCTGACAGGCAGCATGAGCTTGATAGAGTTGGCCCCGCTCAACATATAAACCGATCAAATCACCATATAACGAAATGACCGCATTTGAATCCCCAATGGTTTGTCCTGCAGATATCCCTGTTTCAAATGCCAGCGCTGCGTCTTCAAAAAAGCCACAGCGTTGTAAGGCTGTACCCAAGGTTGATGCAGTTGAACAATGGAGCCGTTTATCTTTTGGGGGAAGGTTTTCCATTGCGCTACGCGCATACTCAATTGTGGCTGCCATATTCCCAGATCGTGAACTGAGTTCTGCCTGGATAAAGGCAATATAACTTGAAATATGTGCTTGTTCTTGTATTGGTAGGTTTGCGGTTGAATTTTCGGCTTGTTGAATGTGACGAATAACATCCTCGGTTGATCCGGTTATTAAAAGCATATGGGCATAAGCCACACTTAACCAGGGACGAGATTTGATGACGGTTGGAGGAAGAGTATCGAGCCACTGCAGCAGCCAGACTAAGTCGCGGTGTTCTAGAACTGTGATCAGGTTATTCTCGATCATGTCTGAGACCAGATCAATATCCCCTTCAGCAGCAGCATGTTGGATGGCCTCGCTAAACAGGCCATTGTCTTGATACCATTCTCTCGCTTTGTGGTGAAGTACGGATATTTGTTCAGGGATTTTTTGGAGCGAAATTTGACGTAATAGTTCTGCAAAAAGAGGGTGATAACGATACCAGCAACGCTGGTCATCTAAGGGAATTACGAATAGGTTCATTTGCTCAAGGTGGTCAAGAATTTCTTGGCTGTCATTATCAGCTCTCACAGAATCACAGAGTTGTGCACACAGCCGGTCCAAAACGGATGTCTCCAGTAAAAAATCTTGGATATTTTGTGGAAGCTCTTGAAAAACTTCATCCATTAGATAATCAAAAACAAAGCGATTGCTGCCAGCGAACCTTTGAATGAAACCCGAGTTATCCCCCCGTTTTTGCATGGAAACTGCTGCCAAGTGAAGGCCTGCAGCCCATCCTTCTGTCTTCGCATCCAATTGTTTAATATCTTGCTCGGAGAGACCTAAGCCCGCAATCTCATTTAAGAATGTGAAAGTCTCTTCCGGGGTGAACCGTAGGTTCTCCATACGCATTTCTGAAAGTTCGCCGCGTACTCTCCAACGCGCCAGAGGCCAGGGGGGATCCGCTCGGGTTGAGATGACCAAATGCATTTGGGGCGGTTGATATTCAAGGATCGTCAGGAGTAGATCGTGGATTTTCGTCTCGGTGATTACATGGTAGTCATCTAGAACGATTAGGAAAGGGGTTTGAATTTCTGCAATTTGATTGATAAAGTAGGGTAGAAATTCTTCACTGTTTAAAGGTTTGGCAGAATAGAGCAGCTCAATAAGTTCATTCGCGAACCCGGCAGATATTTTTTGAAAGGCTTGAATCAAATACTGTGTAAAACGATTCCAATCATTGTCTCCTCCATCAAGTGATATCCAACCAATAGGGAGTTTCGTTTGAGCAATCCACGCACTCAATAAAGTTGTCTTTCCAAATCCGGCTGGCCCTGAAACTAAAGTTAACTTACCGTTTTCCCCCTGGATTAAACGGTTGATAAGCCGCTGGCGTGGAACCTGCTCCATTCGAGTGGGTGGAACAAATAATTTGGTTTTTAGAATTTGGTCGGACATAATAAGATTATAACCAAAGTAACCCTAAAAATACCCTAGCCCAATACCCAAGTAGGGGACGACATTGACTTAGAAATTTTATAAACTAAGGTGGATTTCTAAATATGCTGGGTGCTTATGCTTATATTTCAAAAAATGGAGTGAACGGTTGAGCTTATTTTCGAGTAGTGGTAATTAGAGATTAGGAGATAAAAATGTTTGGTCATGCCTTGTATATTTTCTTCGCAGGCGCAATGTTTATTCATGGCATTGCTCACATCCTGGGATTCTGGATGCCTGCCCGCTCCTGGATAATCCCAACCCCAAAGGAGCTTGTGGAGAGAGTCATTAGCAGCATTTTTTGGATTCTGTCGGCAGTTGGTTTTGTCGCCGCGATGTTTAGTTTCCTTGGCGTGATCCTTCCATCGGATTGGTGGCAGCCGCTATCTATCGGGGCCGCTTGCATTTCGCTGGCTGGGTTGGTGTTGTTTGGCAAGAACTGGATGTTGTTCAACTTTATGGGTGCAATCGCGATGAATTTATGTATTCTCGCTGTGATCTTTTTAGGGATTGTGATTTGATTTTTACCCCCGATCTTTAAAAATATATTCGGAGTTTTTCCGAATTACCCTTCACAAATACCCAATTTGGGGATGACATTTCATGGACGACATCATAAACTGATTGTTAATCCCATAAGTGTTTGGCTAAATATCGGCTGAACTTAAGTTGAAATAGGGATAGTCAGCCAAAAATTTAACGAAAAAGAAAGGAAAAATCATGACTGAAGAATATCAAATCGTATCTGTAGAAAAGCCTGATTGGGGAACGATTGGGGGCGGCATCCATCATTACAATATTCAGCAGGCTGGTGACGATGAGGGCCAAACGATGTGTTTCGTGATTTAAGGATCGGACGATGAAGTTGTCGGCGGTGTAATTGCAGCAACCCATTGGAATTGGCTTTATATCGACTTGATGTGGATCAAAGTTGAATTCCGAGGTCTCGGCTATGGCCAACGCCTATTGGAAATGGCTGAAGAAAAAGGTCGGCAATTGGGCGCAAGAAATGCCTATCTCGACACCTTCAGTTTTCAAGCCTTAGATTTCTACAAGAAATTTGGGTATCAAGTTTTTGGCGAACTCAAAGATTTTCCGGTTGGACATCAACGCTACTATCTGACAAAACAACTTTAAAGCAGAGTGGCGTCATGAAATTACAGCCAGATTTTTACCGCATTCGAGTGCGCGGTCAACTCGATCAAAGATGGGCTGAGTGGTTTGATGGCTTCGAATTGATTTCTGCTGACGAAGACACAGTACTTTGCGGCCGCGTTCCCGATCAAGCAGCGTTGCATGGCGTACTGGCAAAAATCAGGGATTTGGGTTTGGTCATTCTGTTAGTTGAAAACATAAAGCGAGATGGAGAAGATGAAATATCGTAAGTTGATGTTAATCGCCTTTTTTCAATTTGTTTTGGTAATAATATCAGGTTGTAGAGCTTCTGTTTCAAATGTTCAGATTTCTCCAACCACTCAGCCCCAACCAGAGACCCAGGCCGCGCCAACTCCCCAAGATTATCAAGAGGATGTTTGGCTCCGCGAAAAGGATGAGATGAAAATGGTATATATTCCCGGGGGGACATTCCAAATGGGCAGTACCGAAATTGAAATCGAAGACGCTATTAAATTGTGTCAGGAGCATTACTCAATCTGCAATCGCTGGTATTACGAAAGAGAAAGTCCGACCCATTCAGTTTCTTTGGATGAATTTTGGATCGACCAAACTGAAGTCAGCAACGCCCAATATCGCCTTTGTGTGGAGGCAGGCAGCTGTGTTGAACCGACAAACTGCAAAAAGGGAGCACCAACATTTGGTGACCCCGACAAATCTGATCATCCGGTCGTCTGCATAAACTGGGAAGAAGCTCTAAACTATTGTGAGTGGGCGGGTACACGGCTACCCACTGAAGCTGAATGGGAATACGCGTTTCGCGGTGTGGAGAGACGAATATATCCCTGGGGAAATGCGTTTGATGGAACCCGTTTAAATTACTGTGATGTAAATTGCAGCCAGGCTCATGCCGATGACCGTTTCGATGATACTTTTTCGCATACCGCCCCAGTTGGCAGTTTTTCGTCGGGCATCAGTTGGGCAGGGGTATCCAATATGAGCGGAAATGTATCCGAATGGGTAGCAGACTGGTTTGGGGAATATTCAGATGAAGCCCGCACCAACCCCTCAGGACCAATCACCGGAAACGAAAAAATGATTAAAGGATGCAGTTGGTTTTTTCACCCCACCTATTGCCGTGGGTCTTTACGCGCTTCGGTCAGCCCCGATACCCGATTTGATGATTTAGGTTTTCGGTGTGTTGCACCCGATAACGAGCCAACCGAACCAAAAGCTGCGACGATTTTAGATCCAATCGTTGTACCACATGGTGATCCACCTGCCATTGATGGCACCCATTCCTCTGGAGAGTGGGACGATGCCCTGATCGAAACCTTTGCTGACGGCAGCCAATTGCTCCTGATGCACGCGGACGGCGACCTTTACCTGGGCCTCCGCGCAAATGAACCTGGGATGATCGCGGCGAATGTCTTCATCCGGCGCGGTGATGAAATATCGATCTTGCATGCCTCCGCGGCCCTGGGGACGGCCATCTATCAACTCGGGGAAGATAACTGGCAGCAGACCCAGGATTTCACCTGGCAGTGCCGCAGTACCAGTCTCAGCGCTGCCGCGCAGGCAGAGCGCGATGCCTTTCTTCTGCAGGATGGTTGGGTGGCCGCCAATGGACGGATGGGCACGCCCAACGAATTGGAATACCAGATCAAAATCCCGGCAGGGGATTTCCGTCTGGCGGCGGTGTATATCCAGTCATCCCCACCATACAAAAAAACTCCCTGGCCCGCGAGGCTCACAGATGACACTATCGAGCCAACCCCTGGCGGGCTACCAAAGATGTTTTATTTCTCACCGGAGGAATGGGCAGCACTAGAATTGGAGTAATAATGATGCTGAAAACAATTTTGATCTCACTTTTTCTTCTTCTCGGCGGCCTGGCTGTTTTTGTGTTCGCCAATCCCTACTTTTCGGTTTTCCCAACCAATGGGAACCGCGCTTTCTGCCTTGCGCTCACCCTCGTTTTTCTCGCCGCAGCCATCATCATGAAGCGCAATCCCTCGCTGGCCGCATACACACCAGCCGCGTATGCACTTTTTATCGCCGCCGCGGCCATGCTTTTTTTGGAAACCGGCGTGCTGAATCTTCACAACAATGATATGCTGCCTTTAAAACGCCTGGCGGTCGATAAATTCTCACAATTCTTGCATATTGTTCCTGTGATTATTATTTTGACCCTGTTAGCAAAAGGCAACTTGAAATCCATATTCATTGGGGTGGGGAATCTCAAATTCGGGCTTATTTTTGGGCTGGTGTCTTTTGCCGTTTTTGCAGCCCTAGCCCTGTGGATGGGCGTTCTGTCGAGTAAATTTTTCTCGTCCTTGGGGAAAGCGCTCCCCTGGGTGCTTTTATGGATGTTCGCCAACGCCATCATGGAAGAATTGTGGTTCCGGGGAATTTTCCTGCGGCCCTACGAAAATATCATTGGGCAAAACGCAGCCATCATCGTGACAGCCCTGGTCTTTGGCATCGCACACATCAACGCCGCCTATGAATTCCCCGGCGGTGGCCTGGCTCTCGGTTTGGTGACCTTTGCACTCGGTCTGGCGGGCGCCTACGCGATGTTCAAAAGCGACAGCATTATCGGCCCGGTTTTACTTCATGCCAGTTACGATATTCTGGTCATCGTGCCAGTTCTGAATACGTTGTGATGCGGGCGGTTAAATTCTTTAGCGCAGAAAGTCTTGTCCAGGGATATTTTTTTCCATCCGCGGCAGATTCTGCGAAGGCCACGGCTATCTTCCTGCAGGGGTTCCCCGGCATTGAAGGGGATGAGCTGATTTGCGAGCGGCTGGCACAATCAGGCATCAACGTGCTCACCTTCAATTACCGCGGCACCTTTAACAGCCAGGGATACTTTTCGTTCAGCCACGCGCTGGCCGATATCGGGTCCGCGCTGGGCTTCATCAAAAAATCTAAAGATTTGCAACCATTCCAGATCGACCCTGAAAATATCATTCTGGGCGGCTGGAGTTTTGGCAGCGCACTGGTGCCGGCTGGCGCAATCCAGCATCCGGGGTTCACTAAAATATTCATGATCTCCGGACGGAACTTTGGCAAAGAAGCCCAAAAGATTGAAGATGACCCAGCATATGCCCGGCAAGTTGCCAGAAATTTGGAGGGTTTGCGTGCCCCCAACGGACCTGTCCATTTTCAGGATGACCTCATCCCCGATTTGGTCGCGATACAAGATTTGCTGGATCATGAAAAATTAGCGCCCTCTTTGAGTGACCGCGATATTTTGCTGCTCAATGGTTGGGATGATGAGATCGTGCCAATCGAGGAGCATACCATTCCCTTTTACCGCGCGCTGGTCAAGAATGGGGCCGCCAAAGTGCATATTGCAGCCGTCCAGGATGGCCATGAATTCGCTCAAATGAAAGACCAGCTTGTCCGTATCATCCTGGATTGGATTTCAGTGTAATATATTGAACCAAATATATGATCAGAAGATATTTTGGTTGTGGATGATTTGTAAGTGATGAAAAGTAACCGGCGTCACCCTGAGCGCACCAGCGGAGCTGGGGTAGGCGAAGGGTCTAACGCAGCGTATTTCAGTTTTGGCACGCCAACTTACGCTCTGCTGGATATTTCGGCTGGTGGCCCCAACATGATGCGGCGTGTATGCCTCCATAACTTACTTTGTTACCCCCACCGAAATTTTTAAAATGAGCATCCAATGAAAGCCGAACAAATCGATACCGCAACGCAAACCGAAATCATCCAATCGCTTTCCGATAAACTCAGGGCTAGTTACGTTTTCCCGGAAATTGCGGAACAGATTTGCGAACGCTTGCAAGCGCACCTGGAGGCTGGTGACTACGCGGGAATCACTGACAGTGAGTTTTTTGCCTATACTCTGACCCAGCATTTGCAGGAAATCAATGGAGATGAGCATCTCTCGGTTCGGTGGTATCTCGAACCCTTGCCAGATCATGAAGGCTCCCTGCTCCAGAATGAAGAGAAACTGGCCGAGTTACGCGAAAGAGCCAGGCTGGATAATTACGGCATCCATAAACTCGAACGCCTGCCCGGCAACATCGGTTATATCGATATCCGGTATTTCTACCGGGCCTCCTGGGGCAGCGGAGAAACGGTTATCGCCGCGATGAACTTGCTGGCGAATATGTCCGCCCTGATTTTCGATTTGCGCCAGTGCGGGGGCGGGCATCCCGGCATGGTGGCCTTGGTCAGCAGCTACCTGTTCGCTGGCGAACCCCTCCACCTGAACAGCCTATTCTGGCGCGATGAAGATTTCACCCAACAATACTGGACTCTGCCCTACGTCCCAGGAAAACGTTTCGGGGATACGCCCATTTATGTGCTGACCAGCGACTTCACTTTCTCTGCCGGCGAAGAATTTGCCTACAACTTACAATCCCGGAAACGTGCCACCTTGGTGGGCGAAACCACCGGGGGCGGTGCGCATCCCGGTTCTCCCTTCCGGCTGTACCCGCATTTTGAAGCTTTTATCCCGCTGGGTCGCGCCATCAACCCGATCACCCACGAAAATTGGGAGGGCGTGGGCGTAATTCCCGACATCGCAGCCCCCGAGGAGCGGGCTTTTGAAATGGCCTACCAATCGGCTCTGGAGGCACTCCTTGAAAAAACGGGAGAACCAAAATTATTAGAAGAAATTAAGCAGGCACTTAGAGAAAATAAGGATTTACAAAAATTGAAGGAATAACTCGTGTCAAAGATTACAAAACTCATCCTGGTAACAATCATCCCCCTCTTGCTGGCGGCCTGTGGCAGCAACCAGCCACCGGTGACATCCACGCCGCTTCCAACCGCTGCCCATCCCACGCCCACCCAACACGATGCCGTTCCCTCCGCCGCGCCAACTGAAAACACTGGGATGCTGGCCTTCACCTCCGAGCGGGATGGGAATATGGAGATTTACCTGATGGATTCCACCGGGGCGGAAGTTGTTCGGTTAACAAACAACCCTGCCGAAGATTACTGGCCGACCTGGTCGCCGGATGGCGCTCAGATTGCTTTCGCCTCGAACCGCGATGGCGATTTCGAGATTTACGTGGTCGATGCAGATGGATCGAACCCGCAGCGTCTCACCACAGCAACAGGCAACGACCTCGAACCCGCTTGGTCGCCGGATAGCATGCAGATCGCGTTCATGGTGCATCAAAATGGCAGATCTGATATTTACACCATGCAAACGGATGGCAGCCAACGCCAGAAACTCACTGAGAACACCCGAAATAATTATCTGCCGAAGTGGTCGCCCGATGGCACTCAGATTGTGTTTGTCTCTGAGCGAGATGGCAATCCGGAAATCTATATTATGAATGCAGATGGGGGGAACCAGACCCGGTTGACGCATCATCCATCCGAGGACAGCTACCCCGCCTGGTCATCCCTGGGCGACCGGATCACCTTTTATTCGGATCGTGACGGCCGCCGCGAACTCTACGCCATCGATATTGGTGGCAGTAATCCGCGTCCCCTGACACAGGATAACGCCGCGGTTTGGGTCTCCGATTGGTCCCCCGACGGCGGTCAAATCGCATTTACCACGGCACGGGACGGCAACCGCGAAATCTATCTCATGGATGTCGCGACCGGCAGCCTGCAAAGGTTGACGAACAATAATGTGCTCGATGGCATTCCTGCGTGGCGTCCAGCCGGATCAGGGCCACTAACCGACTCGGGCACCGGAGATATCATCCGCACGGCACTCACTTATGACGACTTGACGAACGGCTTTGCGTACACCTCGCCGCTCGATGAATCTGCGCTCACGCGGCCTGCAAAGGCCGCTCCCACGGCGCACATCTTCGAAGGCCGCCTGGAACTGCACGACGAAGATAAGGTCGGGCAAATGACGGTTCTGCGAGGCGACCCTAACCAAGAGCCTGCGGTATCCCACCTGCCCGAGTTTGACTTTGAATTTGTGCAAAATGACGGCTACCTGATCCCGGTGCCGCGCGGTTTGCTCATTACCGACCATCCCAACTGGAATTACATCCTCGAACCGGGCCGGGTGTGGGCTGAAAACGGCGACCAGGGGTATTCCCGCGCATCTTTCCCCTTCGCACTGGTCTGGAAAGGGTCGAATGCCACCCTCAACGGCACGATGAGTTTTCTCTTCGATGATGCGGGCATCTCGAAAGTCTGGTATCAGATTACCCAGGAAACAACCGTCTCGTTCGGCGCAGATTTGTGGGGGCTTTTGGAAGGGAGTTACCGCCCTGGCCCCGTGGGTGATGCCGATAAAATAAAAACAGCCTTTGCCCAAGAAGTAGCGGACCGCTTCCCCACGAAACCCATCGAACAGTTGGGACAGGATTACCCCGGGGTAGACCCCTCCGCCTTTGGCCGCGGGGTGGCCGCTCAAAATATGACTTGGTATGGTTTTGTGGTGAACGGCGTCAACTATGCCGGCGGCTGCCAGACCCGCTATGGCGTGTATCCGTACTGCGAATATCTGCGCGCCCCCTCCTACTCCACGGCCAAGTCCGCTTTTGTCAGCGTGGCCCTCATGCGCCTGGCGCAAAAGTACGACCCCCACGCGCCCCACATGCTGATCCAGGATTATGTCCCCGAAGCCGCTGACAGCCCCGGCGATTGGCGCGCGGTCACTTTCAATCACGTGCTCGACATGGCAACCGGCAACTACCAATCTGCTGGCAATATGGTGGATGAAGAGCAGTGGGACAACCCATTTTGGAACGAAGACTATTACGACCCAATCATGGCTGCGGCTTTCAATTGGCCCCACAGCGCGGACCCTGGCACCCAATGGGTTTACCGCACCTCCGACACCTTTATCTTGACCCGCGCCTTACAAAACTACCTGGAGACTGTGGAAGGGGCCGAAGCCGATATCTTCGATTTCGTGGTGGACGAAGTGTACCGCCCCCTGAAGATGGGTCCCGGCGCATTCACCGTGCTGCGCACCCGGGATGACAACTGGCAGGGCCAACCCTACGGCGGGGTGGGAATGTGGTGGATTCCCGATGACCTCGCGAAAATTGGGGATTTCCTGAATGCCGATCAAGGGGTAATTGCTGGCGAACAGATTCTGCACCCCGATATGTTGGCAGCCGCGCTGCAACGTGATCCCCATGACCGCGGCGTAGACCGAGGCCGTTCTGGGAAATATAATGACTCTTTTTGGGCTGATGTCTACAAAGTGGGCTACGATTGCGAATTCTGGGTGCCCCAGATGCTGGGCTACAGCGGTATTGTAGTGGCCCTGTTCCCCAACGGAACAACCTATTTTTATGCCAGCGATGGGCGGGACTTCACCTGGGATACGGCGGTACGCGAGGCGAATAAGATATTGCCGCACTGCCCGTAAATTCCAGAATTTCATAATATTTTGATCGATGTGAAGTAATAGCATAAATAATTCTCGATTTGAAATTACAACTGGAATTATTGAAAACGCATATTGTTACTCTTTTTTGCGTTTGTTGCGATAAAAATTGTCAGTAAAATATAAAAATCTCCCTAAACCAAATTCGCTCCCTGGAAATCAATCTCAGGGAGCGAATCATTTCCTTTGTTGAAAATCTAATTTCCTAATGCTCTGATCTGACTGGCCCGGCTGACTAAGCTGGCGAATTCTGTGACTTCGGTGTCATCCCAAAGAAGAGATGAAATCCGGTAGGCGTGGTCGACGAGTTGGGCGGCAGAGGTTTCAGCGGCCCACGGGCTGTGGCGTAACAGTTCAGCGTATTGGGCGACAATCACGGCCAGTTGGTAGCGAGGATCGGCCTGCTCGAAGCTGGCTGCCAAATCCCAGGTGTTGAAGTTGCCGTTGATCTCGGTCACTTCGTGGGTGTCGGGGTCTTCCCAGCGCAACTGAACGGTGGCGATGCGTCCATCGGCATTCGGGCGGAAGGTGACCGCGTACAGGGCGGTTGCTGAGTGCCCGGCGCCGATCTCGCCCGCATCGACGGCATCGTTGCGGAAATCCTGGTCGGCCACATCGCGGTTCTCGTAGCCGATCAGGCGGTAGTAAGCGACCACTTCGGGGTTGAAATCCACCTGGATTTTGGCATCCAGCGCAATCACCTGCAAGGTGGAAGTCAGATCATCCACGAAGAGTTTGCGGGCTTCATCGAGATTATCCACATAAGCGTAGTTTCCGTTGCCGTCGTTGGCTAATCTCTCTAGTAAGACATCGTTGAAATTACCCATCCCAAAGCCCACTGAGGTCAGCGTGATGCCTTCTTCTACGTAGCCACGAATTGTATTTAGTATGGCATCGGGACCGGTTTGTCCAACGTTAGCCACCCCATCGGAGCACAGGATCACTCGGTTGATCGCGTCAGGGCGAAAGGCGTTTGCGGCCATCTGGTAGCCAAGTTGTAATCCAGCTTCAGCGTTGGTCGATCCCTGAGACCGCAGGGAGTAGATGGCATTCAAAATCGTATCGCGATCCGCACCACTGGTGGGGTAAAGCACGACCCTGGTGTCAGACCCATAAACCACGATTGAAACCATATCATCTGGGCGTAATTGGTCCACCAACATTTGCAAGGATTGCTTGACCAACCCCAAGCGGTTCTCGCGGTCCATCGAGCCCGAAACATCAATCACAAAGGTCAGCGAGGCTGGCTTGCGGGTGTGTTCAGGTACTTCGTATCCTTGCACGCCAAACCGTAAAATATACTGTCCATCAGAGTGGAAAGGTGAACGGGCACCATCAGCGTAGATGCCAAAGGCCACATCGGGAGGGGTGGGGTAACCGGGATCGAAATAGTTGACAAACTCTTCAACACGGATGGCTTCTGCGGGTGGTACATTGCCATCCTTAACGTAGCGGCGGGCCACGCTGTAGGAAGCCGTATCGACATCCAATGCAAAGGTAGAAAGATGATCTTCGTAAGCATCTACAAAGGGGTTGACACCGTAATCATCGAAGAACATTGCATCCGGAGGAGCTACTTCACCCGGAACAGACATTGTAGGAATTGGGGATGGCAGCGGTTGTTGGGCAATTGCGCCGCTGGATGTTGCCGTCGCTGCTGGATGAATATATTCGGCGGCTTCTTCCGCCGCGGGAATTTCGCCTTCGGGTTGTTCGACGGGCGACTCTGCTTCAACCAGCACAGTTTCTATAACCGTTTGCCCCTCTTTTTCAACCACGAAAGCTTCATCAGCGATCTCTGTTGTTTGAGGAGCACTCCCACAAGCTGAAAGGAAGGTAGCAATAAGTAAGATAATAATCAGCATTCTTTTGGCGTTCATCGGATTTACCTCCTAGGTAAGTAAAACAAATTGATTTGATTTACTCAAAGGATACCGGTTTCATCCTTCTTTGGCTTGATGCCCCTATGATGCTGGGCTGACAAAATCCTGACAGTGATAACAATACCTTTTACATAATTGGTAATTTGCTTCAAAAGATCAATTTCTTAGATAACTTTCACTTATCCGTTAACAGAAAGCTAAATATTGCCGCCGTTTTATTTTAAGTCTGCCCTTGATCTTTTGTTTAGCGGTGATAAGATATTCACGCATTACTTGATTTGTGTAATTTATGCTCAAATCCAACGTCCCGAGACTTTTTCGGGGAACGCTAAACGAGGTTTGCTTAATGTATTGGTTTCGAGTAGATACACTAATTTTTTTCTTATTTTGGCTTGTCATCACATTTGTGTATTCGATAGGTGGCTGGTTATTAGCTACTCATGTGTTTCGGTTGCCGTCGAAGGAGCGTATCCTAATTGGTTTTGGGATTGGTTTAGCTATTTATCTTTGGTTGTGCAATCTTTTTGGCCGTTGGTTGGATCCAGATATTAATTTTATTTTTTGCGCATTCGTTGTATTAAGTGTGGGGGTGATATACAGCCTCCGGTCTACGCGTCCCTTACTTGATTGGGAAGATCTAAAAATCTGGCCATGGATTTCGCGGGTTTAATTCTGGCGTGGGTCTTCTTTCGGATCAGTAAAGGATCGGGGATGTTCGATGAATACAAGAATCTGGCCTTGATTTCAACCATCGCAAATGGCGTTATTCCAGCAACAAAATATTTCGGGCGCAGTGAGCTGCTCGACTATCACTATGGGTTCCACTTTTTAGGGGCGAGTATGGTGCGCCTAGGTAGGCTAATGCCCTGGAGCGCATTTGACCTATCAAAAGCCATTTTATGGAGTTATTCGATACTACTAGCGGGTTTGTTAGGAGATCGATATATTCGTGGCCGATGGGGTGCCGTCTTAGTGGGAGGTGTGGTTGCATTGGCAGGTGGCACTCGATACCTCTTGTTAATTCTCCCTTCAAATGTATTAGAGGAGATAGGACAAACAATCACTCTCATGGGGACGAGCGTTTCTCTAAAAGGCAGCTTTACCGAAGTTCTAATTTCTGGCTGGCCGATCGATGCTGGTCCCCCGATCGATTATCCTTTTGCCTATTTAAGTGGTATCAGTACTCCGCTTATCATGGCCCACGGAGGAGCTGCCATTTTGGGGACTTTACTTTTTCTTTTAGTCCTCTTACTCGTACCGACAATTAACAGCAATACTTCGTGCTTGGTGATGGCGATCATCTTGGCCCTTTGGGCGCTGACAGCAGAAGCCAGTTATGCACTGATATTTATTGGATTGGTTTTATATTTCATTTGGAAATGGTTCCGTGAAAATCGAAATATCAAAGGTTGGGAAATAGAAATTAAGTTTTTGATTGCGGCAATTTGTATTTCGGTTTTCTTCATCATCTTCCAAGGTGGAACAATTACGGCAATGCTAAGGGATTTTGCTGTTGATTTACAATCCCCTGCAGAAAGCTTAGACACTGCCAGTGCTTTAGAAATCTCATCAAATGATTTTATGGGTTTCTCAGTTCGTTGGCCACCAGCAATACTCTCAGCTCATCTGGGAAATTTGTCATTATTTTCCTGGAAAGGCTTGCTGGTCGCGTTGCTCGAGATCGGGCCAGCAATTCTGTTTCTTCCCTGGTTAACAAAGCGTATTTTTTCGGCCCAATATCAGTCGACTTGGTGGGATAAACCATTGATCTTTTCGGCGTGGATTGGTCTCATTATTCCAATATTTGTTGTCTATCGAAGTGACCGAGATATCACTCGCTTGACATCCTTTGCTGTATCGATTTCTATATATCTTCTGCTTGTTTACTTAATTGGGGAGCGGGATAAAGTAAAGCCAGTTACATATAATTTGGGAGTTATCGCAATTGCTCTAATGTTATTTAGCGGTTTGGTTTTAGCAGGCACCCAACTTACTGCAGCTCCCCGCACCATATTTTCACATCGATACAAAGATTATGATGCAAAACTACTCTCGCAAGTTTGGGGAGAAATGCCTCAAGATAGTAAAATTTTTGGCCCAGTAGGAAAAGGCAGCATCCTAACCGGACAGCTTACCGGGGGTATCTTTAAATTTCCACCGGGGGATGCAAGAGCGATTTGGGAACTACTCGAATCAAAACCGGCACTAGAAATATTTTTGGAAAATGGGTTTGAATTTGTCTATTTTGATGATGAAACCGACGGGGAATTTATGACAATTGCAGAGAATTCAGAATGTGTTTCAGTTTTTGGCTATGCTCAAGATTCATCGGGGAAACATTTTTCAGGATTTTACGATTTGAGAAACTGTTATCCTTGAGGCTTTAGCACCACATACTCAATCGTTTTCATAACTTTGTCCCTCTGCGAACCCCAGCCCCTGAATAAAGCCGCGCGCCCGTTCGGTTTTGGGGTACCCCTCTGTCAACGTGGTCCAAAATGCTTTGCTGTGATCTGAGTGTAAGCGGTGGACGAGTTCGTGGGCGATCACGTAATCAACCACCCACTGCGGCCAATCTTTAATCTTATCGCTGATGCGAATATGCCCATCGGTGCTGCCACCGTTGGTGCAGCTTCCCAGGCGGGTGTTCATATTTCCCACCCAGCGGATGGCTTTCCACTCGATTTGACCCCCGAAATATTTTTTATTGATCTCTTCCGCGCGTGCCTGCAGGTCTGCATCCGTACGGCGTTTGGCCTGTTTGATATGTTTATCGAGACGCTGGGTGATTTGCTTCAGCAGGTCAGGAATCTGGCGTTTGGGGAAACGATAGGGAATCCGCAGCAGGATAGCGCCATCCGCTTCCCTCTGCCAGCGGGATGATTTCTTCAGGCGTTTATCGCGGCGCACGAGAACAGTGATCTCGTTGCCGTCTTTATCTTTGATGGTGTATTTTTGTTCAGCCATTTATGTTTTGGTAATGGTTAATTTGAAAGGGATGACGCTAAATATGGCGCGTCATGCTGAACACAGTTAAGCATCTAGTGCAACGTAATGAACACGCTCCGCTAGACCCTTCGCCTACGGCTCAGGGTGACACGTTAGTTAACCTCATCACTTATTTTGTTAACACCGCCTTTGTGATTAACACGAATGGCGCGAATATCAATTTGAAATTCGTGTAATTCGCCCATTCGCGTAAAGTGTTTTTTTTATACCTTTGTACCGAATCCCGGAAGTTCCAACGTTTGTCCATCAGCCTCGACCACGTGATAGGGGAACCAGGCGACACCAAACAACTCGACGAGGATATCCTTTTTGTACGGATGCACTGAAATTTCTTCCATATCGTCCGCAATTTCGGCCCAGTTAGCCTGTACTTCTTCGAGGGCGCGCTTGAGTTCTTCTTCCATTTCGGCAATTTGCTGCTTGAAATCTTCGATAGCCTCTTCTGATTCTTTCACATCAGCCTCGGCGCGTTCGGTCATACGGCGCTTGGAGAGCGAGGTCGAGAGCCGCCGCGAGCGCTTGCTGAACAAGCTGAGCACATTTTCAGCGTGGGTGCCATATTCCTCTAATTTGCGTTGTGAGAGATCGGCTTCATCCTGGCGGAGTTCACGTTCTTCGCGGCGCAAACGGTCTTCGATGCGGTCGAGTTTCCGTTCGTAGCTGGCCTCGACTTTATCCATCTCGGCGTTTCGTAGGGTGCGGGCTGCCTCGGCGCACATCCGTCGGAACTCAGACTGCGAAACATCTGGCCCGGCGTAAACCTTGAGTTTCTCGTTGGCACGCACGCGTACTTCGGTATTACGGTAGACCCAATCGTTAAAATCGGTTTTCAGGGCGCGCAGCGTGCGCCCATCGTTGAAGGGGGCTTCGAGGGTATCGAAACTCGCCTGCGGGGCTTGGTTGCGGTCCAGGGAATGGTGATCGATGCGTGAGGTGAGCCAATCTCCCCAACGCACGGTGCCGCGCCGGTCGGCTTCGAGCACCAGGGCAGTTTCAATCTGCTCATGATCTAAATTATATTTGCGCTGCATGAAACGGATCTCGGCTTGCGCCAGCAATACGGGACGATAGATCAAACCGCGGGATTTGGCCTGGGCAGGCAGTGGACGGTTGATGGTTTTGGCCGCCTGGCTGATCGTCAGATTATTGGGCAGAAAAAATTCATCAATGCCGGTGGGAACCCGGGGGCGGGTAGCAGAGCCGACCGGGGACGGGGGATGGGAGACCGGCTCTGGGGCTGGCTGCCCTATTTGGGGAATGGGAACAAACTCAAGGCCAGATTGCTCGTCCTTTTGGGGTGTAGGACTGGCTTTGGGGGTGGCAGCCGATCCCACCAGCTGATTTAAATCCGAAATTTGTGCCCTGGTCAGCGGCCCCGCTAAATAATTCATCGCCCAGCGCGTTTTGAAGACTTGGGGTTCCTCTTCATGTACGTTATGGAACAGGAATTCGCGTTTGCCCAAATTAGCAATAACATCATCATAATGATGGCGATTGAGACCGGGTGAAGCGCCTTGCAGGCCATCGAGCAGGCGGTTTTTATCATTTTCGGTTTGCAGCTTGCCGATGAACCAGGTGCCGGTGTTGGAGAGGGCCTTGTAATCGAGATCAGCGGGGTTTTGCGTGACCAGCACCTGTCCGACGCCGAACGCCCGGGCCTGCTTGAGCATCCGCAGCATGATCTGCTTGGAGGGCGGATTTAACACCGGCGGCATATAGCCGAAGATTTCGTCGAAGTACAAAATGGCCCGCAGAGAGGTAGAACCGCTTTGCGCCCGCATCCACGTTTCGACCGCGCTGTAGAGCAGGGTGACGAAGAACATCCGCTCTTCATCGCTCAAGTGCGCAATATAAAAAACGCTGTGCCGCGGGCGGCTATCTGGTGCGTAGAGCAGCGTGTTGATATCGAGGGGCTGCCCCTCGATCCAGGTTTGGAAGCTGGGCGCGGCCAGAATATTATTGAGCAGCATCGCCAGCTCAAAGCGATCTTTGTCGGGGAAGAAGGTCGCGACATCGAAAACCCCCAGTTTTTCGAAAGGCGGATTTTGCGTTTGCAGGATTAATTCGCTGAGAGTCAGATCGACCCCTTGGCTCCACGCGTTTTCGAAGATATTACTCAGCAAGATATGCTCGCGGCTGCGCACAGGGTCGATATCGGTCAGGCCGACCAGCCCCAAAATGGCCGTCACCGTCCCCGAGATTTTTTCGCGCAGCAGTTCTTTGTTACCCGCCCACGGGATTTCAGGAGCCTTGAGATTGGCAAGAATGCTGACTGGGATCCCGGCATCGGAACCGGGCGTGAATACCGTGAATTGCGCCGCATTGCTCAAAGCACGAAGACGATCGGGGACAATTTCCCATTCGGCTAACCCATTCTTCCAGATGGCAGCGGTATCCGCGGCGGCTTGCTCAAGGGTTTTTCCGGCGCGGCGGGCTTCATCAGGGTTGATCCACGGCTGAAAATCAGCGGGCAGTAAATCGGGAAAATGTAACAAGGTATTCGTGATATCCCCTTTAGGATCAATCATCAACGAAGGAATGCCTTGCAGGGCAGCTTCTTCGAGCAAATCGATGCACAAGCCGGTTTTGCCCGAGCCGGTCATACCGACGACCATCGCGTGCGTAGTCAGGTCAGCGGGATCGTAGAGCAGGGGCGCGTTATTTTTGATGGTACGTCCGAGGTAGAATTTGCCGTTGGTTTCGAGCATAAAGTTACTCCAATATTTAACGCAAAGGCGCAAGGATACAAGGTTGCAAAAGAATTATAACCCTGAAACTTTGCATCTTTGCATCCTGGCGGCTTTGTGTTAGTGCTTTAGAACCTTTCCGAAAATCCAACAAAGCGCCGGTTGAGTGCTCGTTAGAGCGTATCGAAACCAGCGCCGGGTCTCGATACGGCCTGCGACCACTCGACCGGCGACGCAATTTCCGGATAGTTACTTTTAGAATTTATATTCCTCCCGCACGGGACTGAACACATCTAGCACTTTGACGGGCCGATCAAAGGTGCGGGCTTCGTGCTCCACATCGCCGGGAATCACGTAAACTTCGCCAGGGCCAAGGACCTTTTTCTCATCAGCAACGATAAACTCGATTTGACCCTCGATAACGATGCCCAACTGTTCGTGGGAGTGGCTGTGCCGCGGTAGATGCACGTTGGCATCCAGATCAACAACGGCAGCCAGCATCTTTTCGCCCCAGAAGGTTTTGGCGTTGATACCAGGGACGAGTTCTTTAGCCCTGCGGTCTTTTGGGTTGTAGAAGTACATGGGATTTTCCTGTTTTAAGTTTTATGGAATACATTCAATTGACAGTTGAATTTCAGATATTGCCTCGGTTTTCGCATCTGATGGTAGGGTACCCTCTTCGATGCGCTGCCAGGTATCACAAAGCATGGGACCCATAAATTTGTTGATCTCAATTGCTTCCTGGGTAAGGTTGACGGCTTGGTTCCAACGTCCCCTGTGGGCATACCCTTCGATGAAGGGCACTCGTTCCGATGCGTGATTTGGGGAATCATCTAGCGTAAAGGCAATATCACCAATATCAGTCACCCGCTCCCAATCTTTGAACTGACGGGCCAAATCGGCTTGCTCGAAGTAATAACACCAAGTTCCGGTTACTGGAACATCAAAAATATTCTGGGGTAAAGAAGCGGCTGGTTCCGTATTGATAATCCGTTGGGGGTCAGAAAAATGACGCAAGTTTTTGACATCCTCCGGGAGCAGCGGGTAGTGCAGGTCGTAAACGGGATCGAGAACGCGCAAGCAGGCCGGCGGCGCGTGGTAAACAACGATAGATTCCCCGATTTTGCCATCAAAAGGGTAGAAACGATAGGATTGTTGTAAGGGGGTTTCGGATGTCAAATGCGAAGGGTCTTCTCCGAAACGGGAGGTGTAGAATATCATCAGGGGTAGATTGCTGCCTGAAAACTCTGGTTTATAAATCCAGTTGAGGGGCGCGGTAAGCGAGTTATCGGTCGAGGTTAGAAAAGGAAATTCATTGGCCAAAATGGCTGTGCTGTGTTCAATACCTGGCGCGCGCCAGGTGAGTTGCTCGAAGAAAGCGGTCTGATATTTCCAATCGCGCCGGTAGTCTTGCGCGTTTTTTGAGCTGCACGCCAACACTTAATCCCAAAATTGACGCCAGCATGAAAATGCGGAGCGATCGATTTCGGATCAATAGGAAAATTGCACTCACCAAAACTAAGGTTGAACCCAGCATCATCGGGAGAGTCAGGCGGTCATTGGGGAAAATGAGTTTGACATTGAGTCCTGTTGTCCAAAATGGTAGGAAAGCGAGGATTACGGCAATCACCCCTGAAGCCAGAGGGTTGAGATACACTTTGGATTTAGGGGAATCCGTTTGAAATTTCCATAAATACACAAAGGATGTCAGGATGCTAAAGATCACGATTCCTACAAAAAAGATCATCATTCGCGGACCAAATATTGCCGGTTCTGGAAATTCGAAGATCTTTATCCACGCCTCCAGGGTGACTTCGATAGGATCTAGAATTTTCGTCAGTTGAGATGGTTCGGTTCCTGTTGGCGTATCAAAAATATTTACCCGGTAAAAATATTGTTGCGAGACCCAATACCGCCAGATAAAGACCCCCACTAAAGGAATTAAATAAGGGAGCCAATCTCTAAAGGAAACTCGAAGTTGTTCACGTTTGTCACTACGATCATTTATGGTCCACAAAATTACAGGGCGAATCAACCCCAAACCGTAGTAGTAATCCGTGATGAACATGCCGATCACTGACAGGCCAAGTGCTATACAGGTATCCCGCCAATAGTGGTTTCGCTTGCGATTGGCTTTGACCATCCAGCCAATGGACAGAAAAAAGAGTGTGAGCGGCAACAGGTGACGGCTGTTATTGACGGCCACAAATTGCTGTCCAAAACCAGGGTAGACTAGAAACAGCAGCGAGACTGCCACAGCAAATTCCCGGCGGCGCGGCCATAAAATTTGTAGCAGCCACCAAAGAGAAACAGCAGTCAGCCAACGGAAGGCGAAGTTGTAGATTTGCCACCCAACTGGGGACTCTCCGGCTAACAGTGAGCCGATCCACAGAACAACACCTGAGAGGGGGCGGTGTTCGAGATCAATTTTCAGCATGCCCTGAGGGCCCATCACATGTGAGAACCACACCCAAGGCCAATCGTCCCAATAAAATCCCATCCAGAGGATATAAAGCCCATAGGCCAGGATGCAGACGAGCAGAAGTGCAAAGGGTGTGCTGCGATGAGAGAATTTCATGGACACAAAATTATCACTACTTGATGGTGGATTTCAATATAATTCTATTTTAGCCGGTGAGCGAACTTCTGCCGAAACTTGACCACTTTAGGGGCTACAACTGCTCGGCAATAACCCTGGTAAGGATTGCGCTCAAAGTATTCCTGATGATAATCTTCGGCAGGGTAGAAAGTATCCAGGGCCGAAATAGCGGTAACGATGGGCGCAGGCCAGATTTTGGCAGCTTCAATCTCGGCGATAACTTGCTTGGCAGCGAATTTCTGCTCGTCGGCGTGGTAGAAAATTTCCGAACGATATTGCGTGCCGACATCGGCTCCCTGGCGGTTTAGGGTGGTTGGATCGTGGATGGTGAAAAAGACCTCCAAAATTTCTTTGAACGTGATCACTGCCGGATCAAACGTAACTTGGACAACTTCAGCATGGCCGGTGGTGCCATTGCAAACGGACTTGTAATCGGGGTTGGGCACGTGTCCACCGGCATATCCAGACACCACATCCAGCACACCTTCGAGTTGATCGTAGACAGCTTCTAAACACCAGAAGCAGCCACCACCTAAGGTAGTAATTTCATTTTTTTTATTCATAATTATCCTTTCTCACAATACCAATAAGATTTTCAGAGCACTTTACAAAGAGAGTTTTGATTTCGCTTATCTTACCTTATTTTTGAGATTTAGCCGCTATCCCAAATAGCCGTTTCATTTCAGTGAAGTGTGCCAAGTTTTTAGGGAGCAGAAACCAAAAATAGAGATTTGTGTTTTTTGCCCGCACCTTGAGTGCGATATTCAGAGAAAATCAATCAGTGTGTAATTGAGATTGGTAGAAAATTTCTTCTGGGTTTCGTTTTCTGTAGATTTTTCGCGGTATTGAAAGTCAGGTTGGGAATATATGCGGACGAAAACAGAAATTTTCATCTTTGTGAGAGTGCACATTTCACCAGTTGGGACTATCGGGCAGCGATTTCCCAAAACTCAAGCTTGGTTCGTTCTACCCGTAAATTGTTGCGGGGTTCTTTTATTGGACCTCTTGCAAAAGTCATGATTTAGCACGAAGTTCAAAGTTGTAGATGGTAGCAATCAGATTGAAGCGGAGAGCAAAACGTTTCCGCCGATTACGGTACCGATCAGAAAGGCTACGAAATACTTTCAGGCGGCCTCCAAAATTATTTGGGAACTCTGACCGTTTCCAACAGCACGCTGTCAGGCAATTATGCCCCCACCGCGGGTGGGATTGCCACCGGGGGGCACCCTCCACCTGATGAATAGTATTCTGGCCAACAGCACCAGCGGGGGCGATTGCGCCAATTATGATACGATCGCAACCAATATCAACAATCTGATCGAAGATGGCACCTGCAATCCGGCGGTGACTGGCGACCCGATGCTCGAACCGTTGGCAGATAATGGCGGCCCGACCCAAACGATGGCCATCCCGACAAACTCGCCAGCTTTCGATACCGGTAATAACGCTGCCTGCGAAAATAATGACCAACGTGGGATCAGTCGCCCCCAAGGACCCCACTGTGATATTGGTGCCTTTGAGCGGGAATATTTATCAATTTTCCTGCCTTTGCTCATAAAATGAATAATCAGTAATGTTTTCATTCTAGGACCTACGAAGTTAATCGAGGGAAACTGGGGTGTGTTGTAGTGCGAAACCACTACAACACACCCCCAAACTTCCGCGAATTGCGTAAGTCCGACATTTTATACCCCCCTATAATTTTGGTAAAGTTGGAGAAATCTTATTTATAGAAAATCTATGCCCTATTATCGTGGAACACTTATGTAGAATACACTTCTTCGTTACGTAGCTTTGTGGTACAACCACGGCTATGCAAACGGTACGTACCTTTTTTCAACCATCCTATGAAAGCAATATCCCCAAGTTTTTTATTTATCGGGCATTGTATAATTTCATGCTTTTTCTGCCAGTCTGGGTGATCTATTTACAGCGGAGACATGGGCTTAGCCTAACACAAGTAACCTTACTCGATTTGGCTTTTTGGTTGACGATGGTTTTCACCGAAGTACCCACGGGGGCAGTAGCCGATACCTTTGGCCGCAAACAATCTCAGATTGTCGGAATGGTTCTTGCCATGGGATCGATTCTACTGTTTGGCTTGGCACCCAATTACGCATTGTTAATACTTGCAAACTCCCTGTGGGCTTTCGCCATCACATTTATCTCCGGAGCAGATATTGCTTTTTTTTATGATACGCTGCGCGAACTGGGCCGGGAAGATGAATACCCTGCATATCGTGGGCGCCTCTCGGCAATTGTCCTCGGTTCTATTGCAATCAGCAGTATGATCGGGGGTCTAATTGGAGAAATCAACCTGGTTAATACTTTTCTAATCACCGCTGCTTTGATGGTGGTGGGGACATTTTTTTTGTTGCTGCTCAAAGAACCACCCTTGGAACCGGACCCTGAAACTGGGAAAAAATTAAGTTACCGTCAAACATTGAAGGTTTCATTTGGGGCTATTCGCCAGATCCCAGGGTTGCGCTATATCTTAATTTATTCCAGCCTGCTCTTACTGATGCCAACTGCCATCAATCTAACCTTTATACAACCACATACCATTGCCATCGGGTTGCCAATTGCTGCCTTAGGCGTAATTGCGTTGGGGATTCGTCTTTTCCAGGCTGCTGGAGCAGCCAATGCAGGCCGAGTTGTTAAGCGACTTGGCGAATGGAATTTATTGAAGCTCGCGCCCGTGATTCTTTTTGTCGGCTTGCTCCTGATTGGTAGTTTGAATTCGTGGCTAGGGGTTGCCTTTTTTTCGATGACCGGGTTTTCAACCGCGGCTACGATGCCCACGGTTGAAAATATCATCAACCGACAAGCGCCCGGAGCCGTGCGCGCTACAATTCTCTCGATTGATTCCTTGATTTTTAAATTGTTGACGGCGATACTTGAACCTGGCATCGGGTTGATAGCTGATTCTCGAGGATTGCCTACCGCCTTTTTGGGGATGGCTGTCGTATTAGGGATCGTAATGCCCATTTTGTTTTTCGGTTGGCGGAAAATCGGTTTACCTGCAAAACAGACGAAACTTGAGGGTCAGCATGCAGCCTAAAAAACCAGACCTCAACATCCCCCAAATTTATAACGAATTCAATCATCCGGTCACATCACTTGACTGTGGGTCCAAATGTGGGCCACATAATCCCAGTGGAAAACCCTTTTGCTGCGATATTTGTTATGCCGTCCCCTCGGCCTATAATGAGGAATGGGCGTATCTTCAACCTCGCACGAATTTGTGGCATCCCTGGCGTGGTGACGAGTGCGAATCTCATCCCGAAAACCCCGATAATTTACAGACTGACACACCAAACTCAATGATTTTGCTCGCCTGCTTAGGCCCCGACCAATGCCAACGGGATTACCGCTCTCTGAGCTGCCGGCAGTTTCCTTTTTTTCCGTATATTACTTCAGATTTGGCTTTTATTGGTTTGACCTACAATTGGATTTTTGAAGATACCTGCTGGGTGATCAGCAATTTAGGCCAAGTCACAGAATCATTTCGTAAAGAGTTTGTTCAACTCTATGATGATAAATTTTCCATGTGGGATGCTGAATTGAAAAATTATGCGGAACGATCAGCGAAAATGCGCCAATACTTTCTTGATCAGAAACGCAGTATTCCCCTGTTGCACCGAGAAGGGGGATATTATTTATTACGTCCGATCAACGAGCGACTTCGCCGTGTGGAGGCAGATCGCTTGCCAAAGTATGGGGTTTATCGATAAAGTTTGAATATTTCTTTGATCTGTTTAATCTGCCAGGGTATTAATAAATTTCATGCCACGTTCCAACATTTTCTCCGCACCACAGTGAGCCACACGTAGCAAAACCTCCTTTTGTTTATTTGTTAAATCCCCACTGAAAGAGATTTCCTTTTTCACCACATCCTCCCCGTCAATAAAATCATAAGTCAGGGTGAAATTAATATCTCCGATATCCCACTTTTTTTTCTCGCCAAATTGACGCAAGCTGATGGCTGAACAACCCGCCGCCCCGGCAATGATAAGGTCCCAAGGATCGGGCGCTTTATCTTCACCACCATAAAGGGGTTCCTCATCACAAGAAATTTTATGATCTCGTATATTGAAATGGGTTACGATGGTGCCTGGTTCATTTTTAGCGTATATAATTTTGGGGAGATTAGTTTCAATAGTCATCTTTTTCCTTTTGAAATCTAGTTTTTGAATGATCTGTAATTTTACTGGATTGCAAGAAAGCTCTTTCGGAACTCTCAAATAAAGGTATTTTATTACCAAAAACTTTCTTAAGACACCAATCTGGTGAAAGCCGATTAGCCATTAAGATGGATCGCCAATGTGCGCTGCGGTGGTAGAATTGCACAAATTGAACTTAGTGCCAAACTTCCCTGGAGTGAGTAACTACACTGTAAAGTAAGTTTTTTGCATGTCATATCTCAAAAACCCCACTTTCTCCCGATTTATTGAGGCCACAAAAACTAAAATTGCTTTCTTTACGCTGTAGTAATTACTATATTTTAAAAATATGGCCGTTGTATCTCAAATCTCAGAAACTGCTCAAGAATCTCAATTGCGTCCCTTAAATCCACGCCGCGATCTTTGTGCTGTTGCAGACTTAATTGAGCTGTGTTTTGCCGAAACCCTCGATGGCGATGGTAAGCGATATCTCCAACGCATGCGGCAAGTTGCGCGGAAAGGTAATAATTGGTTTAATTCTGCGGCTTTTCAAATGTCTGTTACTACTGAAGGTTTTATCTGGGAAGAAAATAGCCAGATTATTGGCAATATTAGTTTGATCCCATTCGCCAATTTTGGTGCCCCAATCTATTTGATTGCAAACGTTGCCGTCCACCCTGATGCTCGGCGTAGAGGAATTGCCCGAGCACTGACCGACGCTGCTTTGGAGTGGATACAAAAAAGGCGCGTTCGATCAGTTTGGCTTCAGGTAAGGGATGATAATTTACCCGCAGTGAACTTATATGAATCGGCAGGATTTATTGAACGAGCACGCCGAACAACCTGGACTGTTCAACCCGGAAAACTGGAAGGGGTAACACTATCAGGGGCGCGCATCGTTTCCCAAAAACCTAGGCATTGGAAGCTTCAGAGGCAATGGCTGCGTCAAAACTATCCAGACGATCTCTTTTGGTATTGGCCGCTCCGCCTTGGGGCTTTTCGTCCAGGCTTGTTGACTCAAATGATAAACTTCTTTACAGAAACGCGATTGCGGCATTGGGGTGTTGAGAAAGATGGGGAATTGTTCGGCCTGCTAAGTTGGAGAGCAACCACAGCTTACGCTGATCAACTTTGGCTGGCAACCCCACCTGAAAATGAAGATGTGGTATTGCGCGCTGCGCTCCCCTTTATCTACTGGAAAGAACGTTCCCGGCGACCCCTTTCGTTTGATCTCCCTGTCGGCCGAGCCGCAGATACTTTGCAACAATTTGGCTTTATCTCCAGCCACACATTGGTCTGGATGGAATATGAAAATTTGCGATAGAGCAATCGTCCCTCAGAGTTATTGGCGGATTTAACCAGAGAAAATCATCCAAAAGGGCTATTTGACTTTCAGGCAAACTCAGCGTATACTGAAATCAGTTTCGGAGGCCCCTCTTATGCGAGATTCAGGCTCAAAAGAATATATTGAGAATCAATTTTAAAAGCACGCGCGTGAAGCAGCGTGCTTTTTTGCAAATATCACAAATAAGGAGCAAAAAATGGATTCTGGAATGATCGGTAAGATTGAAAAAGCCAAGCGCTATGCAGAAGAACGAGACAGGGTAGAGTTTAAAACCTTTTCGGTAACCTTTGATGGATCGAATAACCCACATACTGTGCACTTCACAGATGGCAAGTGGCAGTGCGACTGCTCCTATTTCCAGACGCGAAACTGGTGCAGTCATACGCGGGCGCTTGAGATCATTTTAGAAGATATGCTTCCCGAGCCTGAGATGGAAGCCTAGACTAAGAATTTCCCAATCTAAGCGCCCCTCAGATTTTCTCTGAGAGGCGCTTTTTCTTGTCTCAGGGTTACAAGACATATTGTTATAATGCTACCAGTATGAATCAGCTTGAAATGGAAACTAGATTGAGCAGCCTGCCTTTGGGGGGCATCCGTTATTTTGATCGGATCGCTTCAACCAATGACGAAGCGGCTGATTGGATCAAAGATGGCTGCCCTGATTTGGGTCTAGTAATCGCTGATGAACAAACCAGCGGACGCGGACGCGGGGGGAGGAAGTGGTTCACCCCGGCAGGATCGGCATTAGCTTTTAGCTTAGTGTTGCATTCCAAGAACCAATTACAAAAATCTCAAAACACAACTCGGCTTAACGGTTTGGGAGCGCTGGCCGTCTGCCAGACTTTAATGGAAAATTATACTTTGCCTGCTCAAATCAAATGGCCGAATGATATTTTGGTAGGTGGGAAAAAGCTGTCTGGGGTGCTGGCGGAAGCGCATTGGATCGGAAACGAACTGATGGCTGTGGTTTTAGGGATTGGCATCAACGTTGCACCTTCATCCATACCTCCCGATGATTGGGATACTCTGAACTCCAGCCCTTTTCCAGCTACCAGCGTAGAATTGGCGCTGGGCAAATCTCTTGATCGCTGGGATCTTCTTTTCGATGTGTTAGCCCAATTATTGGATTGGCGAGTGAAACTCTCAGAACCAGAGTTCCTGCAAGCTTGGGAAGAGAATTTAGCGTTCAAAGGGCAATGGGTTCAGGTCATCTCTCCAGGCATCGATGCCACCCCAAAAATAGGGAAGATCATCGCTCTAATGGATGATGGCGCGCTGCAAATTCAAGAAGAATCTGGAAAGTTCCTCAATCTGCGATTTGGAGAAATGCATCCATCTGATCCCCCATTAGATGGATTTCTCCTGCGACCGGTTGACAGACCGGAAAAATAAGCTAAACTAGCGACAGAAATTGAAGTGTACTGGAGGTTGATATGCTCGAAGATTTACGTGATGATGCCGATTTTATAGAAGATGATGAGGTGGATTACGAATATCAAGAATCCGTTGCTAGAGCGGCTGCTCAACCACAATTCCTTGGGATGAGCCCAGTGCAGCGCTTCGTGATTGCCTTTATGATTCTGATGATGACTTGTATTTTGGGATTGTTTTTCTTGCTGATTACTGAGACGATCTGGCTTCCATTTTGAGTCTCGTGTTTTTATAAAAAGAGCAGGGATTGAGTGATATTTTCACCAAAAGTCCCTGCTCTTTTATGATTAAAAATCTGATTTGTAACTGCTCAGCCTGTAGATTGTGGGTGTGTTCAAAAAAATAGTTTCACCATTTTTTTTGAACACACCGCTCCAGGGTAACTGAGTAGTTTCTCTGACATTATTCTTCGGGCTTCTCTTCTGTGGCTTCTTCATTGTTTCCATCAACGCTCTCATCCTCATCATCCGCACCCACGCGGCGCATATCGGCTGCTGAGAAACGCGCCATGGTAGCAACAGCATCTCCATCTTGCAAATGCATTACTCGCACACCGCGCGTTGCCCGTCCCAATTGAGCAATGCTACTTGCATCAGTACGCATTACGATGCCATGAGATGAAATCAGCGTGATAAGATCTTCAGAAGCTTGAACTACGCGGGCGACTGCAATTTTCCCCACATCAGAAATTGCGTGTTTATCGAGGGTTAAGATACCCATAGTGGCCCGACCTTTGCGAGTGTATTCTTCGAGTTGGGTACGCTTGCCGTATCCTTTGGTAGTTACCACCAGCAAATCTCCACCTGGCTCAACAACTTCCATGCCAACAATCTTGTCTTTACCACGGGTCTTAATGCCCATTACTCCAGTTGCTGGACGGCCCATGGATCGTACAAGAGTTTCAGAAAACCGCAAGGCTTGGCCTTGTTCTGTGATAAGCAAGATGTCGTCACTCCCTTGAGTTAAACGAACCCAACCCAAAGAGTCTCCTTCTCCCAAGCCCATAGCAATCAACCCCGATGGACGGACAGAAGCAAATTCTGATAGGATCACACGTTTGACCCGTCCATTCCGAGTAGCCATCGTGCAGTAACTAGCTTCATCAAAATTTGGTACAGGTACTGCGGCTGTGATGGTTTCATTGGGACCTAAGGTGAGAATATTAACGATGGGAATACCACGGGCTGTACGTCCGGCATCTGGGATTTGATAGGCTTTTTCTGAGTAAACTTTGCCACGATCTGAGAAGAAAAGAATGGTATCCAGGGTACGGGCAGGCAGCAACATAATGAGTTCATCTTCATCGCGGGTTGTGTGGCCTTTTACGCCTTTGCCGCCTCGTCGTTGTGCTCGATAGGTTTTGGCGGAAACGCGCTTGACATAACCCCGCTGTGTGATGCTGATGAGTACCGCTTCATCGGTTACCAAATCTTCATCGTTGAGGTCACCAGATGCATTGGCCGCGATCCGTGTACGGCGCTCGTCCCCATATTTTTCTACCACATCGGCCAAATCTTCTTGGATAAGGACCAGCTTCTTCTTGGGGTGAGCAAGTAGATCTTCCAGGTAATCGATATGTTCTTTCAGTTCTTGATGCTCATCTTCAATTTTTTGGCGTTCTAATGCAGCCAGTCGCCGCAACTGCATATCGAGGATAGCTTGCGCCTGCAAGTCGCTCAACTCAAAGCGCGATATCAAGCGTTCTTTGGCTGTATCTACATCCGGCGATTTTCGGATCGTTTCAATGACGGCATCTAAATTTGCTAAAGCAATGAGCAAACCTTCAAGGATATGCGCTCTTGCTCTAGCTTTTTCCAAATCAAATTGGGTACGGCGCGTAATGACATCGAGCCGGTGTTCGATATAGATTTGCAGCGCTCGCTTGAGTGTCAGCAAACGAGGCTCACCGTTGACTAGGGCTAATAATTGCGTGCCAAAGGTAGATTGCAGCGCGGTGTATTTATAGAGCTGGTTGAGCACCTTCCGAGGTTGTGAACCGCGTTTCAATTCAACAATAATGCTCATTCCGCGGCGGTCAGATTCATCGCGCAAATCTGAGATGGCGCTAATTTTTCCACTGCGAGCAAGATCAGCGATGCGCTCGATCAACGTTGTTTTATTTAATTGGTAGGGAATTTCAGTAATAACAATGCGGAAACGATTGTTGTTCGTTTCCTCGATATGCGCCAAGCCGCGCACCAGGATGCGCCCGCGCCCCGTGGCATAAGCCTGCCGGATGCCTTCTGACCCCACGATTACACCACCAGTGGGAAAATCAGGACCCGGGATGATATTCAGTAAATCATCCAAAGAAACTTCATCGATATTATCGTAGTGATCGATCAAGTAATTCAGGGCATTGACCAATTCTCCCAAGTTATGTGAGGGGATATTGGTTGCCATACCGACGGCGATCCCCGACGAGCCATTCAATAATAGGTTGGGCAGCCGGGCTGGCAGTACGGAAGGCTCTTCCAGTGAGCCGTCAAAGTTCTCCCCAAAATCTACGGTATCTTTTCCAATATCGGCCAGCATCTCTTCGGCCATGCGGTTGAGACGCGCCTCAGTGTAACGCATTGCCGCGGGAAAATCACCATCAATTGAACCAAAGTTCCCTTGACCATCCACCATCGGATAACGCATTGAAAAATCTTGTGCCATCCTGGCCATGGCGAAGTAGACGGCTTGATCACCGTGCGGGTGATATTTCCCCAGCACTTCTCCGACAATACGGGCTGATTTTTTATAAGGGGCGTTCGACCGCATGCCCATATCGTGCATTGCATAAAGAATGCGTCGGTGCACCGGTTTGAGGCCGTCACGGGCATCGGGCAATGCACGCGAAACGATTACGCTCATTGCGTAATCGAGATAGGCTGAGCGCATTTGTTCGTCAATATCTGCTGATTGGACAGTTCCAATTTCCATAAAGATTCCACCTTGCAAAGGGATCAAAAACAGGCAAAAAAGGTGTGCGCGATTAAGGTAGCGCACACCGCCAATTATACCGCGATCCACTCATAAATAGGGGATTGATTCCTATACTATGTTGATCGAGCAATAGCTGTTAACAATAGTACAAAAACCCCCAGAATCAGATTGAAACGCAGCAGAAAAGTCTCTCGCTTTTGGAGTTTTTCTGCATCAGGAGACTCTTTGCCGCTGGCCCGCAGAAGAGCAGCGCGTCTCAAAGCTGGCAGCAATCCCCAGGTGATATAGCCACTAATTACGACCATCAAACCAAAAAGGAGGTGCTTAATCAAAATGGATCCCGCCCACACGCCGCTGATGGATAGGAATCCATCATAATTTGAATTAGAGCTCATTTGCAGCATCCCACTGGCTAAGAGCACAATAATGCTAAACCAGCCTATGGGATCGAGACGTTTTTGCAGCGCGGCGAGTAAATTTACATACGACTCAGGGTCAAGTGCTTTTTGGGCAGCGGGCAGCACGATCAGGCTTAAAACAGCCAGACCACCGATCCATAAGACGGTGGCCAGCATGTGCAACCAAAATGCAATTGAAAGTGCCCAAATGGGTGTTGTCATCTAATTGCAATTGTCCGAAGCGATATCTCGGGCTTCTTTGTAGTTGTCGTTCCCCGAGAGCTCATACGCATCGTGGTACTGTTCTTCAGCCGCGCACCATTGTCCTTGATCTCCGAGCCACTGAGCATAACCGGCAATCGCTTCTATATATCGCTGAGATGCTGACCATCCAGTACCATCGTGCATATTCGGATATTGTGGGGCTACCTGGCTGAAGTAATATACGGCCTGAGACCAATCTACACCCCAAAAACTTGCGCCTGTGATGTAATAACGGGCCCAGGTGCGGTAACCGTTCGCCTGCGTATCCAATACACCGTATCGTTCAGCCAGAGTCAGATCGTAAATGCCTTCTTCCAGGCTCCCAGCACCAATATTTTGAGCGCCGCGATTCCGGTAAGCCACGAAAAACATGCCATCAACATCGATCGCTTTGTAGGATGGATTGTTTTTACGAAGGGCTTCTAAAGCTTCAATGGCCTCGCCCCATTGCTCTTCGGCGAACATATTTTGCGCATGAACAAATAATTCTTCATCACCGCGCGTATCGGGGGTTGGCGTCATCGGCACCTGGGTTGGTGTCGGTGTAGGGGGAACAGGTGTTGGAGTAGCAGTAGCATTTAAAATCAGCAGAACTTCAGCCATACTATCAACGACGCCTGGATAGTTCGGATCAATTTGAAGAACATAATCAAATCGCTGCCTGGCAATTTCATAGTTCCCAGCTTCCATATCCTGCAGGCCCATTGCATATTGTTCTTCAATCGCTGAATCGACTTGAGCTGCTTCATAATTGGTGCGCTCAGTGATGCCTTGCTGGTATCCAAAAAATCCACCGACAATGATAAAGATGCCAAGGATTAAGATGCCTAGCAATCCCCACAAAAGCCAGGATGCCTTCCGTTGCTTGCCAATCTTATCGGAAGGCGTGGGACCCTCGCCAGATAGTGTTGTTTGTTGTGTTTCATCGCCGAAGGGGGTCGGTAATGTTTCATCTAAATTTTGATTTTCCATGGGCGTTATTCTAATGTGTAAAGCGAAATGCGTAAAGTTTGACCAAGATTTTAATGGATTATTCTAAACCGAGTCTCATAACGCTGATGAAACAGGATCGGTTCCAACCTGGAAGATAATCAAAATGATCACTCTCGGCAAAGTTCTGGGAGCTATCTGCAAAACCCGGTCTCTGAGCGGGTATAATCTTCATATGCACGTGTTTCATTTCTACCATCCCATCGAAGTGCGTTATGGCGATCTCGACCCGCAGGGGCATTTAAATAACGCGAAATATTTCACCTTTATTGAACAAGCCCGTATCTCGTATTGGAAACACTTGGAATTATGGGATGGCGGCTCATTTATCAATATCGGAATCATTCTGGCAGAAGAACGGATGACTTTCAAGGCTCCAATATTGTGGGGGCAGCCGATCAGAGTTGGCGTGAGCGTCACTCGCTTAGGCCATAAAAGCCTTGATATAATTTACACTATCGAAGATACAAAAACCAACTTCCAACATGCCAGCGGGTCAACGGTTCAAGTGGCTTATGATTATCATACAGCCACGACAATCCCCATTCCGGATGAATGGCGCAAAATTATAACTGGCTTCGAAAAACTAGAATGAGATTGGAAAAATAATGGCAAATTTACCCCAGATAAACACATCCTATATGGTTGACTTCTTGACTGAATTGCTAAACATCCCCAGCCCTACAGGATTTACCGATACGGCCATCGGATACACTGAACAGGCTTTGCAGGTGTTCCCGTTTTTAGAAGTTTGGCGCACAAATAAGGGCGCGCTGGTCGCTACCTGGCCCGGCGAGAATTCGGATGCCCCGCGCGCGCTCACCGCCCATATCGATACCCTGGGAGCGATGGTTAAAGAAATCAAACCCAGCGGGCGTCTCAAGCTGACGAAAATTGGCGGATTTGGCTGGAGTGCCGTTGAAGGCGAAGGCTGCACCGTGTTCACCCAAGGCGGCGGCGACATCCGCGGCTCGATTTTGCTGGCCAAGGCTTCTACTCATGTTCACGGCAGCAAATTTGCAGAGACCAAACGGGATGACGAAAATATGGAAGTCCGCCTCGACGCTCGCACGACCTCCAAAGATGATACGCATGCACTGGGCATTGAAGTTGGGGATTTTGTCGCCTTCGATCCCCGTGTTGAAGTCACCAATGGATTTGTGCGCTCACGGCACCTGGATGATAAAGCCTGTGTGGCGAACCTGGTCGCCGCGATTAAAGCGTTAGCGGATGCGGGCCTTAAACCCCGTCAGACCACCAATTTTCATTTCAGCAATTATGAAGAAGTGGGTCACGGAGCTTCCGCAGGACTCCCGGCGGACATCACCGAGTTGATCAGTGTTGATATGGCCGCCATCGGTGAAGGGCAAACCTCCGACGAGTTTCATGCCACCCTCTGTGTCAAAGATTCGGGCGGCCCTTACCACCACGGATTAAGTAATAAATTCCGCCAATTAGCAGATCAGCACGAGATCCCCTATAAAGTTGATATCTACCCTTATTACGGCTCAGACGGTGAAGCCTATTGGCGAGCCGGGGGTGATGTTGCTGTCGCCTTGATTGGCCCCGGTGTCGATGCCTCACATAATTATGAGCGCACACACACCGAAGCCTTGGAGGCCACCACCAACTGGATTGTGGCTTATCTACTTAGCGATTGATGATTTCTGGGCGGCCAATCCGGTCGCCCTGTCTTTTTTAAATTATGAAAATAGATGCTACCCTGCCACCATTTTCTTTAACTTCTGTACCCGAATACGCCTGTGCTGTCGAGGCGATGGGCTTCGATACCCTTTGGGCTACAGAAACCCAGCATGATCCCTTTTTACCCGGCGCGCTGATCGCTGAACACACCCAGAAACTCAACTTTGGTACCGCGGTTGCCATTGGATTTGCACGCTCCCCCGCCACAATGGCTTATACTGCCTGGGATCTCGCGCAAGCCTCCCAGGGACGTTTTATCTTGGGGCTGGGTACGCAAGTCAAAGCGCATATTGAGCATCGTTTTGGCATGCCCTGGCCGGATTCGGTGGTGGGCAAACTGCGCGAACAAATCGCTGCCATCCGTGCTTTCTGGCACTGCTGGCAGACTGGGGAGCAGTTTAAATTTCGGGGCGAGTATTACAAGCTTACCCTGATGGCCCCCTTCTTCAACCCAGGGCCGATTACTCACCCAAAGATTCCAGTTTATATCGCCGGCGTCAATACAGGGCTGGCAAAGCTGGCAGGCGAAACTGCACAGGGATTTCATGCCCACCCATTGAACTCGCCGCGCTATTTACGGGAAGTGATCCTACCGGCGATTAACGCGGGTACCCAAAAAGCCGGACGGCGTGCATCCGATGTCAAAATCGCGGTGACGGCTTTCGTCGCGACATCCCTGGAGGAAGAAAATTTTGCCCGCATGCAAATTGCTTTCTACGCCTCGACCCCCTCCTATCGACGGGTCTTCGCGTTACACGGATGGGAGGATGTGGCCGAACAGCTTTCTGGTGCAGTGCGGCGCCAAAAATGGGATGAGATGAGTGCTCTGATCGATGACGAAATTCTGCGGACATTTGCAGTGGTTGCCTCTCCCGATGAAGTTGGCGCGGCTTTGAGAGAACGCTATCAAAATTTGGCAGATCATCTAACGCTATATTTGCCTTTCACCCCTGGAGAGCGAGATGGATTTTGGCGGAGGGTGCTGGCCGACCTGAGAACATGACCGAGTTTGAAACTTTTGTCAGACAGCGCGAAGATATGGTGCGGGAGCAAATTGCGCGCCGCGGGATCCACGATCCTTTGGTGCTGGCTGCTCTGCGAGCGATTCCTCGGCACGAATTTGTCCCGGAAGATCAGCGGCATTGGGCGTACTCAGATGGCGCGCTGCGGATCGAAATGGGGCAGACTATTTCGCAACCCTATATCGTTGCCTTGATGACCGAGTTGTTGCAGCTCAAAGGGAGTGAAACTGTGTTGGAAGTGGGAACGGGTTCGGGGTATCAGGCCGCGATACTGGCGCAGATTGCCGCTCAGGTGTATACGATTGAACGACATGCGCCCCTCGCTGAAAACGCTCAGCATAAAATTGAAGCTCTGGGAATTACGAATGTGCAAGTGCATGTGGGGGATGGCACGCTGGGATTGCCGAAACACGCCCCGTACCAGGCCATTATGGTGACAGCCGCCGCGCCGAAAACACCAGAATCGGTGCTCAGCCAACTTGCAGATGGAGGTAGATTAGTGATCCCCGTGGGTGGAAAATACAGCCAAACGTTGGAAGTTTGGCTGCGGGAAGGAGAACGGTACTCGCACAAAAATATTACCGGGGTGGCATTTGTGCCATTGCTGGGGGATGAAGGCTGGCGAGAGAAGGACTGGAAGAAATCCTGGCTTTTGTAATTGGCAAAACCCCGCAGATACCTGCGGGATATTGCTTAGCAGAATGGCACAAACTACCATTCTGAAATTGTATTTGTTAGCCAAGAGAAGGGTTGTTTTTTTTGCGTTCTCTAAAGTTTCGTAGCTTTGTTGCGAAACACCTATACCCAACTGAGGGTGACGAATACCTGGGGACGGCGTTTGGTTTCTTTATACAAGAATGAACGCACCCGCTGGACAACATCGTTGTGAATATCGCCGCGACCCTGTTCGACTGCTTCGACAACTTGCTTGGCAACATCGTCCATCAGTTCTTCGGCATCGTGTTTGTAGATAAAACCACGTGTGAGAATTTCGGGATCATCGAGCAAGCGCCCGTTCGAGTCGAGCGCCAGGCTGACGACCACAACGCCGTCGCGGCCCAAGGCATTGCGTTCCCGCACCACGCTCGGACCCACATCGCCAACGCGGGATCCATCCACAAAGATATAACCACCCGGGATGCGTTCGCCAATCTCCATTTTTCCGTTAGAAAATTCAAGGATATGGCCGTTCTCGACCACTGCGATACTTTCCTCTGAAAGACCAGTTTCCGTTCCTAAAATCGCGTGCTGTTTGAGATGGCGCAATTCACCGTGAATCGGCACCAGATATTTGGGCTTGATCATATTAATCATCAATTTCATTTCTTCCTGGCTGGCATGGCCGGAGACGTGAACGGGTGCCAAGGGGTCATAAATTACATTGGTGCCGCGCTGGAAGAGTCGGTTGATCGTGCGATAGACAGTTTCTTCGTTGCCTGGGATGGGGTGAGAAGAGAGCACTACCGTGTCGCCGGGTTTAATATCGAACTGCCGATTCGTACCCGTGGCGAGGCGTCCCATGATAGAAGATGGCTCGCCTTGAGAGCCGGTGCACATCAGCACCACATCACGGTCTTTCATGTTAAGTGCCTGTTCTAAAGAGACCTCCGTCCCTTCAGGGATATCAAGGTAGCCTAATGATTTGGCCATTTTGGAATTTTCGATCATACTGCGACCCACAAAGGCCATTTTTCGCCCAGTTTTGTGAGCCGCATTCGCAGCCTGCTGCATACGAGAAATCAACGATGCAAAAGATGCAATGATGATGCGTCCGGGAGCCTCGGTAAAAGCCTTTTGCAGAGCTGGGTCGATCACTTTTTCGGAGGGTGTCCAACCGGGTTTATCGGCATTGGTGGAATTGGCGAGAAGGGCCATAACGCCTCTTCCGGAGAATTCCGCTAATTTGGCGAAGTCGGTGGGCCAGCCATCTACTGGGGTGGGATCAAATTTATAATCAGCGGTGTGTACTACCAAACCCGCAGGGGTAGTGATCCCCAAGCCAACACTGTCGGGGATGGAGTGGCAAACGTGGAAAGGTTCCACGGTAAAGGGGCCGATGTGGATTATATCCCCAGCCTGAATGGTGTTAAGTTCTACTTTATTGATCAATCCACTCCTGGAGAGTTTGACTTCCAGCAGGCCGCGAGTTAACCAGGTAGCATACACGGGAGCGTCAATATATTCCATGACATGGTTGATCGCGCCGGTATGGTCCTCATGCCCATGGGTGATGACAATGCCCCGAACCAAATCGAGACGATTCATCAGGTAGTCGAAATCTGGGATGATGTAATCGATCCCCAGCATATCATTTTCAGGGAACATGATGCCGGTATCAACAACGAGGATATTCTCCCCGTATTCGTACAACATCATATTTTTTCCAATTTCCCCCAGACCACCCAGGGGAACGATGCGAAGTTTTTTTGACATATTTTTCTTTCCTTTTTTTGTCACCCACTCAAAGGCAGCGCAGATACCGGCATACGCGCAGATAGCGCGGCGGTTATCCCGTTTCGCGTCTTTGAGCAGACGAAAATAGATTGTCGTTTAAACCCTCTTTATTTGAGGGATAGTTTCGAATCATTGATCTACAATTTATTTTTTTGTAGATCGACTAGGTTAGCGGCACAATAAAAAAAGCCCGGCTGAAGATACCAGCCGGGGCATGCGATCAAATCATAAATACTGCAAAGGGTAAATCTCTACACAAATCATCGATGGTAAAACCAAGTGGTAACGCTAACACGGCTGGGATTGTAGCATGTGGGGTGGTATTTGTCAAAGAAAGAAAAAACCCCTGGGAGACAAGCTGTCTCCCAGGGGTAGGGTTGTCATTGTGAAATGTTTAGCTCAGTCCCAATTCAGCTAACTTTTCTTTTGTCGGGACGCCATCTTTATCCCAGCCGCGGGCGGCGTAGAATTCGGGCAGCATCTTGTCGAGCTCGACCATTTTGCCTTTGGCAGGTCCATCGGGCAGCGGTTCGTGCAGCATTCTATGGGGCAGGGTATCGTCTTCTTTACCGGAACCTGCACCAATCAGGAACAGGCGCTCCAGGTTGTAAATGCGCTCGGCAGCCTGCATGATCTCCGCGGGGGTGTAGTCTGCGCCGGTGGTCAGGTTCATCAACTCGGTCAGCCGTGTGGGCCACAGGTTGACATCCTTATCGAAAACGTAGCGCACGGCTAAGAATACGCACAGCCCCGCCGCATCGATTAGCGCAAACGCATCCTCGAAGCGCGCCACGAGCGGCGCTTTACCCTCGCTGGTGAGGGGATCAATTTTTTCCGGCACGCCGAAGACCTCCGAATAGGCTAGATCGCCTTCCATGTGCGAGGCCCCCTTATTGGAAGTGGCATAGAGCAGGCCCATACCTTGCGAACCGCGCGGGTCGTAGCCGGGGAACTCCTGCTTACGGGCGGTGACGGCGATTTCGGGGTGGCCGTATTTAGCGGCCAGACGGAAACTTCCTTCTGCCAGCGCATCGCCGAAACCGTCGCGATACGCCATCTTTTGGATCATCTCGATCATGGCATCGGCATCGCCAAAACGCAGCGGCTGGCCGATATCTTCTTCGGGGATATAGCCTTTCTCGTACATTTCCATCGCGGCAGCGATCGTCATGCCGGTGGAAATGGTGTCCATCCCCAGTTCGTTGCACCAGTAATTGGCCTTGGTCAACGCGCCCAAATGATCGACCCCGCAGGCTGAGCCCAGCGCAGCGATCGATTCGTATTCCGGGCCTTCGCCTTTGCCCGCGTATTTTTCATCATCGACCGCGGTCAACCGTCCACAGGAGATTGGGCAGCGGTAGCAGGGTGTGTGCCGGATGAGATATTGTTCCTTTAAGGCCACCCCGTCGATCTTGTCGGTACCCTCAAAAGTGCCGGTCTGAAAATTTCGGGTGGGCAAAATTCCTAGGGTATTGGTGACCTGCGGGACGTAAGCGGTGCCGTACTCCCGCAATGATGAGCCAGCTTTGACATCCACGCCGACTTCCTTCGAGATCGTCACGCTCAATTTGCGCATCCCATCGGTATCCGCCATCGGCGGATTTTTCTTTCCCTGGGCGACCACGGCTTTGAGGTTTTTGCTCCCCATCACGGCTCCCACACCCGAGCGGGCTGCGGCACGATGTTTATCGTTCATAATCGCGGCCATCAGGGCCAGATTCTCACCCGCAGGGCCGATGCAGGCTACCTTGGCCTTGGGATCAGTCTCATCATACAGGAGGTCTGTGGTTGTGTGCACATCCTTTCCCCAGAGATGTGCGGCCGACCGGAATTCTATTTCGTCTTCGTTGATCCAGAGATAAACGGGTTCCTCAGATTTCCCCTCGAAGATCACCAGATCGAAGCCGGTGCGTTTGAGCCAGGTGGGGAAATCTCCGCCCGAGTTGGAGTGCGCCAGCGCGCCCGTGAGCGGGGATTTTGTCACCACCATATAACGGTTGCCTGTGGGGGCTGGAGTAGCCGTCAGCGGGCCGGTCGCGAAGATCAACTTGTTCTCCGGGGAAAACGGATCGACCTGCGGATCGACTTCATCATACAGGTAGCGGATCGCCCAGCCGCGCCCGCCGATATAATCCTTCGCCATCTGGGGGCTGACCTCTTCGATTGAGGTTTTCTGTTTGGTGAGATCCACTCGTAAAATTCGGTAATGCCATCCGTACATTTTTCGTCTCCTGGTTATTTGGTTAGTTTTCTAGTTTGGTCGTTGTGTGATTGACACCTGATACTGGAACGCACTCATCCGCCCGCCATTGCAGAAAACGCGCTGACTTCATCGCCTTCTGCCAACTTCGTTTCCCAATTTACAGATAATCCATTGACCACGATAACGCTATCTTCTGTGAGCGGCACGTCGAATTGAGACAATAATCCCGCGACGGTGGTGCCGCGGGGGACATCTAAATCAATTGAACTTCCCTTTGTGTTGGGCGGAAACAGCTTTCGGTAACTGCCGATGAGTCGGACGCTTACTTTCATGGGCTGATTCTAGCATGGAAGGTAATGGACTTCAATCTGATGAATTTCCTGCTATGGGGGCGCTAAAACACTGACTTCTGTCTCTAAACGATCTTCCAGTTTGTCTTTCTCGATTTCTAAATCATAACGCACTTGCATATTCATCCAGAATCGTTCCGATAACCCGAAAAAACGGGATAAGCGCAAAGCGGTGTTTGGCGAGATGGCGCGCTTGCCATGCACGATCTCGTTGATTCGACGAGGCGGCACGCTGATATCTTTTGCCAAACGGTATTGGCTGATCCCCATGGGTTTTAGGAATTCTTCCAATAGGATTTCGCCAGGGTGTATGGGGGGGAGCATATTTTCAGTCATAATTCACTCAATGGTAATCCACAATTTCAACCTGATAAGCATCGTTGTTTTGCCACTCGAAACAAATTCGCCACTGTTCGTTGATCCGGATACTGTATTGATCCTCTCGATTGCCAGTAAGTTTCCCCAGGCGGTTGCCTGGAGGGATGCGCAAATCTTCTAAAACGCAGGCTGCATCCAGTATCTCAAGCTTATAGCGGGCAATCTGTTGATTACTTTGCGGCAACTTGCGAGAAAATTGCCGGGCGAACAGCTTTTCAGTTTCCTTGTCAGCAAAGCTTTTGATCACTCACAAATGATAACGTATCGCGGTAATAACGTCAAGCGTTATCATTATTTGTTTCTTGACATCATCTTGCCCCATTACTACAATGCCTATCATGTTAGCAGTGGTCATTGAAACCATTTCACAACAACCTGGTTCCTACGTGCTCTGGTTGCACTTGCCTCAACCCCAAAATTTAACCATTGGTAAGCTGGGAACATTCACTTTCCCTCGGGGTGATTACGTTTACCTGGGGAGTGCCCGAGGCCCTGGTGGCTTGCGCGCCCGGCTGGGCCGGCACCTGCGCGGAGATGGCAAAATCCGCTGGCATATCGATTATCTCCGGGCCGCGGCGAAGGTGCGCGGGTTTGGGTATCAGGTTGCGGCTGAGGCCTCGGATCATCTCCCCGTGGAGTGTGCCTGGAGCCAAAAATTGGCTCCCACCTCCGATGCCAGGATCGTTGCTCCCGGCTTTGGGTCCAGCGATTGTCAATCAGGCTGCACAGCGCATTTGATCCATTTCCCAGCTATCGATACAGAACAAATTACTCGCCAATTGAATTGCGAAATTCGAATCTTAGAGATCGAGTAACCCTTTCCCGCGGTATAATCCACCCGCAAATAAAACTGGCAGCCACTAATTTCCCAGGGAACAAAAATCCATGACTATCGACTTCCAATCCATTATTTTTAAACTACAAACTTACTGGCACGAACAGGGGTGTCTGATCTGGCAGCCTTACCACACTGAGGTCGGCGCGGGGACGATGAACCCAGCTACCTTTTTGCGCTCCCTGGGTCCCGAACCCTGGAATGCAGCCTATGTAGAACCTTCCATTCGACCGGATGATGGGCGTTACGGTGAAAACCCCAACCGCTTCTATCAGCACACGCAATACCAGGTGATCCTCAAGCCCGATCGGGGCAACTCGCAGGAACTTTATCTCGGTTCTTTGGAAGCGATCGGCATTGATCTCTTGAAGCATGATATTCGCTTTGTCGAGGATAACTGGGCTCAACCCGCTATTTCGGCCTGGGGATTAGGTTGGGAGGTCTGGTTGGATGGGTTGGAGATCACGCAGTTCACCTATTTCCAGCAGGTTGGTGGTATTTCGCTGGACCCTGTCGTTGTTGAGCTGACCTATGGGTTGGAGCGCATCGCGATGGCTTTGCAAGGGGTGCGCGATTTCAAAGATATTCAGTGGAGCCAGACGATGAAATACGGTGACGTGCTCTTGCAAAACGAGCAAGAAACCAGCAAATACGCCTTCGAACTGGCCGATGTCGACCGCCTGCGCCAGATGTTTGATCTCTACGAGGCTGAGGCTAAAGTAGCCCTTGAAAATTATCAGGTACTCCCCGCGCACGACTACGTTCTGAAGTGCTCGCATACCTTCAATATTCTCGATACACGCGGCGCTATCGGCGTGACAGAGCGACAAGGATTCTTCCGCCGTATGCGCGGGTTGGCGCGTGGCGTGGCCCAGGCTTATGTTGAGCAGCGCCAGCGGTTGGAATATCCGTGGCTGAAGGATAAAGAAGGAACAACCCAGGTGGAAGGAGGAAGGCAGAAGGATGAAACGAAACCTGCGATTCCTGCCATCCTGCACCCTGCACCCTTCATCCTTGAAGTGGGCACCGAAGAGCTTCCTCCTGGTGATTTAGAAGACGCGCTGGCTCAACTCAAAACCGCGGTTCCTGCCATGCTGGATGAGCAGCACCTGAGCCACGGCGAACTCAAAATTTGGGGGACGCCGCGGCGGTTAGTGATATCCATTGAAGATTTAGCCCCCTCCCAACCCGATCGAGAAGATTTGGTCAAAGGGCCGCCCGCCAGCCGGGCTTTTGACTCTGCTAGTGCACCCACTAAAGCTGCGGAGGGTTTTGCGCGTTCCAAGGGCTTGCAACCCTCCGATCTGGAAATTCGTGAATTTGACGGCGGTGAATATGTCGCCGCGGTTGTCCGCCAAAAAGGGCAACCCACCCCTGAAATCCTGCTCAAGCAACTCCCTGAATTGATCGCCGGACTTTCCTTCGGCAAATCCATGCGCTGGAACCAAACCAACGTGGTTTTCTCCCGTCCAGTGCGCTGGCTGCTGGCGCTCTTTGGCGAAAGCGTGATCCCCTTTGAGTTTGCCGGGTTGCAGGCGAGCAATCTCACGCGCGGACTGCGTTTCATCGATCCATTCGAAATTTTCGTAAACACCCCCGCTGAATATTTCAAATCCCTTGAAGCCCAAGGCATTATTCTCGATCCTGAGGCCCGCCAAGCCGCCGTCGAAGAGCAAATCAATCTGATTGCTTTCGAAGCTGGCGGCGAAATCAACCCCGACTCAGCTCTACTGACCGAAATCACACACCTGGTCGAAGCCCCCACAGCACTGCGCGGCGATTTCGATCAGAAGCATCTGGAACTACCCCGTGAAGTGCTGATCGCAGTGATGAAGAAACATCAGCGCTATTTCCCGATCCACCGGGGCGATGACCTGCTGCCCCATTTTGTCATCGTTGCCAACAAACCAGCAGACACATCACTGGACGCGATCAAACTCGGCAATGAAGATGTCGTCCGTGCCCGTTTCGCCGATGCAGCTTATTTTGTGTATGAAGATTTGAATACCCCGCTGGAAGATTTCGTGCCCCAGTTGGAAAAACTTACCTTCCAGGCCGATCTCGGCTCGATGTTGGATAAGACGCAGCGCATCGGACATTTGGTAGGGGTGCTGGCCCCGATAGTTGGCCTCAACCCGGAGGAAACCTACACCGCGGCCCGGGCCGCCAAACTCTGCAAAGCCGATTTAGCCACCCAAATGGTGGTCGAGATGACCTCGCTACAAGGCGTGATCGGCCGCGATTACGCCCTGGCTGCCGGAGAACCGCCGGTGATCGCCAATGCTATTTTCGAACACTACTTGCCCCGCTCGGCGAGTGACCGCGCTCCGCAAAGTAAACCCGGCTTGCTCGTCGGCCTGGCCGACCGCCTGGATTCACTCGCGGGCCTGTTTGCCGCCGGACTCGCCCCTACAGGTAACAAAGATCCTTTTGCCCAGCGCCGCACCGCTTTGGGTTTGGTCGGCAACTTGATCCACTGGGACCTCGATTTCGATCTGCGCCCGGCGTTAGATGCCGCGGCTGAAAATCTACCCATTGAAGCCGCATCCGAATCGCAGGCCGAGTGCCTGACTTTTGTCATTGAGCGGTTGCGCAATGTGCTGCTCAACGAAGGCTGCAGCCACGACATTGTTGATGCGGTGGTGACGGCTCAAGGCTACAATCCTGTAAAAGCTGCCCAAGCCGCCGCGAAACTTACTGAATGGGTCGCACGTGATGATTGGGACATCATCTTGCCAGCTTACAGCCGCTGCGTGCGCATCACTCGCTCGCTTGGCGAAAAATTTACAGTTGATACCGCTGCTTTCGTGGAGCCTTCTGAGAAAGAATTATTTGCGGCACTGAAAAAAACGGAAGCGGTTGAGCGCACACCTGGCTCAGCGGATGATTTCCTGAACGCGTTCATCCCCATGATCCCCGCTATCGACAAATTCTTCGAAGATGTTTTGGTGATGGATGATAATAAAGCTGTGCGAGAAAATCGTCTGGGATTATTGCAGCGGATCGCAGCTTTAGCCGATGGGGTGGCTGATCTGAGTAAGCTTGAAGGTTTCTAAATTGTAGAAAATCTCCGAAAGAGTAATGGAACAGCCTCTTTCGGAGATTTAATTTTTGGGGAAGGAAAACATGGTTCAAGAACCAGACCCATTATCAAGGGCGGCAGCATTACTGCGCTCCGGTTATAAGGATGACGGACGCACGCTTTTGGTTGATTTTTTGAAAAATAACCCAAATTCTGCCAAAGGGTGGTGGTTGATGAGTTATGCTGTCGATGATCCAGACCAGAAAATCAGCTGCCTTAATCGGGTATTATTACTGGCACCTAACCATCACAAAGCTAAGGCCAGGCTGGCGGAATTAACAAGGGAGACGGGTAATATAGCTTTAAACCAGCCCGTGGGTAAAACTGCATCCAAAAAGCAGAATACCTCACTATCTCTGCCGGCAATTCTCGTCCTTATCGTATTCGGCTGCTTTGGGTTTTTAGCCGTTGGATATTTAGGATATCAGATTTTCTTTTTATCGCCAGTTGTACAACCAACTCAAGCAATTGTCGCTCAAAACCCAAACGCAAATTTGATGGGAACTAAATCCAGCCTCCCATCTACCTGGACACCTACTCCCACATTTCCCCCTACTGTGACATCGACAGATCTTCCAAAAGCGACGGCAACTCCACTGGTCAGCATTACCCCAACACCAGATCCCAATGCCACGCAGACACCGATACCTGAAAACAAAATCGGAACCAGTGTTGGACAATTTCCACCTGATTTTACCTTGGTGAATTCGCTCACCGGGGAAGAGGTCTCTCTGAGGGATTACGTGGGGCAACCGGTGTTAATCCTTTTTCTAACAACCTGGTGCCCCTCTTGTGAACGGGAAATGCCCGGCGTACAAGAAATGTATGAGAAATATCATGAACAAGGGTTTGTCGTGATTGGTGTTGGACTTGGTGCTAGCCGCGCTGCACTGCGGAACTATGCTGGCCGTTTTGGAACCAACTTTCCGCTATTATCCGACTGGGAGCGGGATGTTGCTGAGGTATATGGCGTCAATTACATTCCAACAAATTACTTTATTCGCAAGAGTGGCAAAATTTGGCAGAGCAGTGTTGGCATGATGGATGCCGATGAATTGGACACCGCTATTTCTTCCATTTTGAAAGTACCGTAATAAATTTCTAAAAACAGGAGATACCCTCGTATGACCCAATTGCAAATTCCCCCTCGATTAACGCTGCAAACCGTGCTAAAAACTGATTGGGATGGTGGATTAATCCTCTCACCGTTGCCAGCATCTTCGGATGCTGGCCCTAACAAACCCGGAAAGAAAGTCGGTGATATTTTGTTGGTATCCGATAAGACAGAGAAACTCCTGATCTCTTTGGGGCCTGCGGATCAGCTAAAATCCGCTAATTTCCGCAAGGCTGGTGTTGCCGCTGGTTTATGGCTGGTCCAACATCAAGCCACAAAAGCAGCTCTTTCGGCTGAAGCATTCGACACTTTTGAGATCAATAATGGGCTGGATGCTTTTTGTGAGGGGTTGCTGCTGGGTACCTTCAACTTTAGCCGCCATAAGACTATGGATGGGAATACTGACCCCGTGAAGGTGTTTATCCTCACCGATAGCGAAGACCCGAAGATGGCGAAGAGAATTTCTCAGGTGAGTGCGGTTGCCCGGGGTGCCAACCTGGCCCGTGAATGGAGCCACGAGCCGCCCAATGTGATTAACCCGGTCACATTGGCAGAACGCGCCCAAGCTCTGGCTGCCGAAACGGGCTTGAAGGTTACGGTTTTTGGCGAAACTGAACTTGCGGAAATGGGGGCGGGAGCGATACTATCGGTGGGGTTGGGCAGCAAAACGCCCTCGCAAATGATCGTTCTGGAGCATGCTGGAGAAGACGCAAGCGCGCCGCCGGTTGTGATTGTTGGGAAAGCAATTACTTTTGATACTGGCGGATATTCACTTAAAAGTCCCCAGGGGATGTTAGGGATGAAATACGATAAATGCGGCGGGATGGATGTCGCCGGCATTATGCAGGCTGTGGCTGCGCTAAACTTGCCAGTGCATGTGATCGGAATTATTGCTGCGGCTGAAAATATGATTTCGAGTTACGCGTATCGCCCAAACGATATCATCACCTCGCTTTCAGGCAAAACTATTGAAATTGTCAGCACGGATGCGGAGGGCCGCATGGTGCTCTCGGATGCGTTGACCTATGCAAGTACCGAGCTGCAACCGCGAGCTATCATCGATTTGGCAACGTTGACTGGAGGCGTAGTCGTTGCTCTCGGCAAAGTGCGCGCTGGGGTGATGGCGACGGATGATGCTTTGGCCGAGGCTTTAGCCGCCGCAGGAGAGCGCAGTGATGACCGCTTATGGCGCTTACCGCTGGATGATGAGTATTTTGAGTTGATTGAAGGCAGTGATAGTGATTTGCGCAATTCCGCTGGGAAGCCGCTGGCTTCCTCCATTGTGGGCGGCACCTTCCTCAAGCAGTTCGTGATGAACGAGATTCCCTGGGCACATATTGATATCGCGGGAGTCGCAACAATTGAAAAAGGGATCAGCGGCGGACAGGAAGCCACCGGATTTGGGGTGCGGCTGATTTTGGATTATTTGAAAAATTTGGAGTAAAGTGGTTCTTCTAAATTTTTTCTTACAGAATTGAAAATCAGACATCCGAGATTGGGTAAGATCTCGGATGTTTGTATTACTGCAAGAAATCCCAGGGGTTTACTTTTGTCGAACCGTAGATCAATTCAAAGTGCAGGTGAGGACCGCTGGAGTTGCCAGTCGTCCCTAAGCCCCCTAAAATTGTCCCTTGGAAAACGCTCTCCCCGCAGCTAACGTAAATATCATTGAGATGAGCATATAACGATTGCCATCCGTTGCCGTGGTCAACCACAACCAGATTGCCATATCCGTTATAGCTCCAACCGGAATAAACAATCACCCCATTGTCGATCGACCAAACAGCACCGCCCAGATCGCCATCAATATCAAGCCCCCAATGGTTGGTATTCGGGCTGTAATCATAGCCTGTAATATGCCGGTCGAGGGTTGGCCAAATAAAATTGCCGATGCCAATCGCGCCATCAGTTAACTCGCCACAATGCCCGGGCCCATAGGTGCGCGCGATCGCCGGGTTATCGCGGGGAATCCGTGGCGGGCCATAATCGATCATTTCACGCTGCCCGTTGGGGATGATCAACATTGTCCCAGCCTGAATACCCGGGTTATCTATATTAGTAGCATAAATATCGAACGGATTACCGGGCCATTCAATGATTGCGAAGGGATCAACTTGGTAGAAATCAGCCACTTTTTGGAGACTTTCGCCGCTGCTCCATTTATGGTAAGTGCCATTTGTTGGCAAAATCGTCAGGATTTGATCGGGTTGTAGACGGTGTGGATTATCTGCTAAAACGCTGTAATTTCCCCACAAAATGGTTTCAGGTTTCAGCCCAAAAAGATCAGCAATCCCGAAGACTGAGTCACCTGTTTGGACGGTATAAGTGATCACATCAACACGGGGGCGTGAGGGAATGATGGTGTAGGGTTTTATGGATCGTTGAACGCTGGTGATATGTCCAGATTCTGGGCCCTCAAATTCTGGTAATATCGGAGCAGCCATCGTTGGGGTTGGAGTTGGCAGCGGTGCTGCAAAAGCGGATAGCCCCCCCTGAGATGGCCCGGTTCCCCGGTTATCGAGATAAAGAGCTCGTAAAGCACCAATAACAATTACAACCAACACCACCAGGAGCGCGTGCGTAGCCGTGCGTTTGACATGTTCGCTCAACCCGGTTTGGACAATTTTCTCCCAAAGAGCATCTTGCCAACGGATTGAGGCTTCATCAGCAGCGAGATCAGGCTCATCAACTTGAACTTCTTGATGAACATCTTTTGGTGGGGATATTTGAGCGTTTTGTTCGTTTTCCAGCATAAAAACCTTCTTATTGGCATCATATCACCCCCCAAACATCAACGTCAAGTTAGGAAATTATGAGCACGATTGTAGAAAACTTGTTTGAATAGAAGGCTGGTGGTAGGATTTCAGCCAGCCACGAACAGGTGTCCAGAAAATTATGTTGAAGTCTATCCTGACAAGGTCTGTATTATTTGCAAGTATATTATTTTTTTGGGGAGGTCTTTCTGCTTGCCAAGACAGATTGAGCAAATCTCCCGAAGTGGCTGTGCTTACGCACACCCAAATTTCGCCCTCAGCTACAAATATTCCACCCAGCCTCACAGCTGCAATATCGCCTACTGAGACAGCGATAACGCTCCCATCAAAAACACCGCGTCCCTCTGCTACGAGCACGGTGACACCAACCCCGCGCGGAGCCCTTACCTGGGAGCAGGAAGCACGTCTTTACGAAGCCTCACTGAAATTTTTAGCTGAAAACGAAGAAGATGCCACCATCATCGTGAGGGATCAAATTGATTATTTGGAGAGCATCGCTGAACATCCATCCCTCGTATGCGGGCCGCTTTCAGCCGTGATTTTCCGCGATGCAGGGCTGCTGCCACCTGATACGGATTTACACGGTTTCTGGCTGCTTGACCCGCGTTTACGCCTCTCACAAATTCTAATGGAAACTTACTTTCCCGAAGATCGATACGAGTGGCATCAATTCAAAACGGGCACGCACCAATTTGATTTCAACGAGTTTCCGCTTTTGCCAGGAGATTTTCTTTACCTCTATGCCGGAATCAATGGCACCTTTGAGCATATCATTACCGTTAGCCGAGTGGATGAGACCGGACGGGCTTACACCGTCAGCAACCTGGCCACTGAGAATGGATTTGTAATCCGCGAACTGATGCTCTACGACCCCGACAATCCTGGAGTGGGGCAGTTTTACGATTGGATGAATTGCGATCTCAATGGCTGGCTGGGAATGACGGGGGATGGGGGATTCGATCTCTGGCGGCCGGTTGCACCAGTGCAGGATTTCGTGGTTCCATAGGGTATCTCAATTTAATAGGACTTACGCAGTTGAACAGGGGAGGTGGGGGTTAGAAAGGGATGCGGGGTATTTTCTCGTTCCAGATTTTCGAAACCAACAAAAGTTTGGAGGGGCTACTAGATGCCGAAGGTTCCAGAAACTGATAGTACAATAGGGTTGTTCCTGAATAAAATCGGTTCAAAGTTGCGACACGGATCAACAAGGATAAAAACTGTTTAAATCCGTGGCATCTGTGTTGATCTGCGTCCAAATTTTGTTTTTGCTAAATTTCAGATAGGCTCTAATTACAAAACTACCCAACCATGAAACTTACTATCGCCCTTGCCCAAATCAACACACATCTCGGTGATCTGCAAGCAAACCTGGAAAAGCATTTGGTATATATCAAACAAGCCAGCGGCTCCGGAGTTGAACTTTTGATCTTTCCAGAGCTTTCGCTGACAGGCTACGCTCTTCAAGATTTAACTTCTACTGTGGCTCTGCGCCCAACCTCCGTTGATCCCATTTTTCGGCCCCTGTTGAACGCCAGTAAAAATTTGGATTTAGTGGTCGGCTTCGTTGATGAAGATTCCCGACATCGTTTTTTTATCGCCGCGGCGTATCTTTCGGGCGGTGAAGTTGTTCACGTACATCACAAGGTGTATTTGCCTACTTATGGGCTTTTCGATGAGGGGCGTTTCTTTGCCTGGGGAGATTCGGTCCGAGCTTTCGACACCCGCTTTGGCCGCGTAGGCATCGCTATCTGTGAAGATTTCTGGCATGCCTCGCCCCCCTACCTGCTTTGGTTGGATGGTGCCGATCTGATGATTTTTACTTCGGCTTCGCCGGGCCGCGGCATCAGTGATGATAATAAGCTTGAATCCGCCCGTTGGGTGGAGCATATTAATCAGGCCTATGCCAGTCTTTTTACCACTTTTGTGGCGCACACCAACCGGGTCGGATTTGAAGATGGACTCCACTTTTGGGGTGGTGCGACTGTTTTTGATCCCAATGGACGATTACTGGTCAAAGGTCCCTATCACGAGGAAGCCTTCATCCAAACGGAAATTGATCTTAATCAGCTGCACCGCACCCGTGCCCGACTGCCTCTCTTACGGGACGAGCGTACTGCTCTCGTTCAAAGGGAGATGGCGCGCATTATTGGAAACGGTGACCAGGTTAGCCGGTAACTGAGATGGTGATGGAAATTAACCTTACGATTAACACAGATTTGACTCGAAAGATATTAGCTGGATTCATCCACAGTGAAATCACGCGGGTTGGATTCGGCAAAGCGGTGATCGGCCTCTCTGGGGGGAATGACTCGGCTTTGAGCTGTTACCTGGCTGTTGAAGCCCTGGGATCTGAGAATGTGCTTGCCATTCGAATGCCTTATGCCGCCTCTTCGCCAAATTCACTGGCAGATGCCCAGCGTGTGATCGATGCCACTGGGGTGAATTCCCTGACGGTGCCCATCACAGAGATGGTCGAACCTCTCTTCGAACATTTCCCAGATATGAGCAATATGCGCAAAGGCAATGTGATGGCGCGCGCGCGAATGATTGTGCTCTACGATCAATCGGAGGCCTTCGGCGGGTTGGTCGTCGGGACAGGGAATAAGACTGAAATCTTACTGGGGTATAGTACACTTTTTGGGGATTCGGCCTGCGCCCTCAATCCGATTGGGGATTTGTACAAAACCCAGGTGCGGCAGTTATCCTATGAGATGGGCATCCCCTCCGAAGTTATTGATAAACCCCCTTCCGCCGATCTTTGGGTGGGTCAGACCGATGAGGATGAACTCGGTTTCACATACGAAGAAGTTGACAAATTACTCTATTTGCTTGTTGATGAGCGCTACCGTTCTGAAGATTTGATCGCGGCTGGCTTCTCCGATGAATTTGTTCATACAGTAATTGAGCGTGTTCGGCGAAATCAATTTAAACGTATTTTGCCACCAATCGCCAAACTGACCAACCGCACGATCGGATACGATTTTCTTTACTTACGGGATTGGGGCACGTAAATGAAAAGACCTCCGAGCTCTCGAAGAACTCGGAGGTCTTTTATAATCAAGAATAACTATTCTTTTTCTCCCTTTTTACCATCGCCAATACCTAATGGCTCCCATTTTGCAGCATCTTTGAGACGGTGCTGGAGGCCGCCGCGCTGGTGGAGCGCATCAAAGTTTTCGGGTTTGATGAACATCTGATCGCCATCGAGCAAAGCGGTCAACCCTTCTTGACCCGGTTCGGGCCGTCGGTACTCAAACTTAGCTGCGTTTTCAGGCCTGTAGTCGGTGGGTTCCTCATAGGTGGTCACATAGCCCTCATAATTCCGGAGAATGATCTTGTGATCTGACATACTCATCAAATAATTGGGCATCACAGGGATCTTGCCGCCGCCGCCGGGCGCGTCGATAATGTATTGGTGCACCGCGTACCCCGAAGTGTGCCCCCGCAGCCCTTCCATGATTTCGATGCCTTTGGCGATCGGCGTCCGGAAATGCCCGGCCCCCTCGACCAAATCACACTGGTAGAGATAGTACGGCCGCACACGGATGCGCACCAGATCCTGCACCAACTGGCGCTGGAGATGTACATTATCGTTGACTCCCGCCATCAGGACTGCCTGATTGCCAAGGGGAATGCCAGCCCGCGAAAGTTTGTCGCAAGCTTTGGCTAACTCGGCGCTGATCTCATTAGGTGTGTTAACGTGGATATTAAGCCACAGCGGATGATACTTTTGCAGCATATCCGTCAACTCATCTGTAATGCGCTGGGGCATGAAGACCGGCACGCGCGAGCCAATGCGGATGATCTCGATATGGGGGATTTCCCGCAGGCGGCTGAGCAAGCGCTCTAATACTTTGGGGGCCAGCACTAATGGATCCCCGCCGGAGAGCAGTACATCCCGCACCTGGGGCGTATTTTTGAGATATTCAATTTGCAGGTCGAATTCATCTGGCCGAAAATTTTGGGAGGGGTCTCCCACGATGCGCGAGCGCGTGCAGTAGCGGCAATAGGTAGCACATTGGGTCGTCACCAGCATCAGCACCCGGTCTGGGTACCGATGCACCAACCCTGGGACCGGGGAATGTGCATCCTCTGCTAGAGAATCTTCCATTTGAGCGGTGAAAACATCCAGCTCCGGGGCAGTGGGGATAATTTGCTTGCGGATGGGGTCATCCGGGTCATTCGGGTCGATCAGGGATGCAAAATAAGGGGTAACATCCACGCGAAAGAGACCAGGGGTTGAAAGCGCTTTACGTTCACTTTCGGTGAGATGGAATAGATTTTCGAAATCAGCGACACTGTTCAGTCGGTTGCTGAGCTGCCAGCGCCAACTGTTCCATTTTTCGTCAGGGATATCGGCGTAAAAAGGAGCTCGCTTGGATGGGAAAGGGGTGTTTGCCATGACTTTTTCTCCAGTATATTTTGTGATAGGTAGATAAAAACAGATAAGGGCTGAAAATTGAATAACTTACGGGTGTTTTAGGCATATCTGTGCCGTTTTTAGCTTGACTTCAGCAGGTTATAAAATCCCCATCCCAAAGGGTTCACAGATGCCTGAAATTAGGAGGATCATGATCGGGGCGAAAAAAGCCAGCACTATAAAATGGATACCACTTCATGGATTTATTGTACACGAGATTGTTTATGGGCTGAGTAAGACATCAACACTGGATACATGCCTCGGACCTAGCAGTCTCCCGCTGTTATCACGGATCGTCACTCGCACCCAGGTCGGCGAACTTACAGAGAAAGGCACTTCTGCCGCAAATAGACGGTGCCCGCCATCTTCTTGCATGGGGGCAATCCCTGCCAGCCGAGAACCGATGATGCGGCCATCCGTTGCGACTAACTCCACTAATAAGGGTTGGTCATCACCCGTGCGGGCTAAACCAGTTACCAATAAATTTTCACCTTGAATTAGAGTTTTTATAGTTGGCTGCTGGATATAAATATTTTCTAACAAATCTCCCGTTGGGGTCAAATCTGCTTGCCCGTCGGCTAACAAAATTATATCTACAGAAGATAACGATTTGAGCCGCTCATATTCATCACTAACGCTCACGGTCAGTCGGGCTGTCTCCGCCACACCAACGATTTCGAAGGCCACATTAGCATTCAGGTTGACGCGTGCCCCCGCGGGCGAATCTGTGAAGATAAACACCTGCCGATAGAGCAAACGACCATCCTCACCCGTTAACTCAACGCGAATACGCCCGTCCCCGCCTGGTGCCACAAAAGTATACAATTCAATTGGTGAAACGACCTTTGAGAGATGGCTGGGATGGATAATTTGCACAGCAGAGAAAGGAATCACATCGGGCAATACTGGCGTGGGGGTCAGCGTTGAAGTCAGCGACGGTGTTATAGTGGGCGTCTTTGTGGGGGTTGGTGTCAGCGTGATTGTTGGTGTGGTCGATGGGGGCAGTGTATCCGTTATGGTTGGTGTGAGACTGGGCTTGGGGGTGCGAGTGATCGTGGGCGAAGGACCAGCCGTCATTGGGATTACAGTGCTTGTTGGTGTTTGGGAAGTTGTTCTTGTGATGGTGGGTAAGGCTTCAGCAGTTCGAGATGCAATCGCGTCGGAAGTGAGTGCAATCACGGTGGGAAGTTGATCTTCAGGGATCAAAGTGGGCAGCGTTTCCATGGGCGCTCCCAACGTGCAGCTGCTGATCAAAATCAACAAGAGAACCAATCCAATATAAACCCCCAATTTTCTACAAGCCCGGTCCGAGCGTTTCGGATTCGGGAAATTTTCAGGCATCACTGGCTGTATACTGGTCGATAATTTCTAGCAACTCATCCGGGCGTACGGGCTTGCTCCGGAACTCTTGAGCACCCGCCCGAATGGCCGCGTCTGCGAAAGCATCGGGGCTGGCAGAAACCATCATAGCCGGTATTTTGGTTGTCTTTGGATTTTTTCGCAATTTCCGCAGCAGGTCGAAGCCGTGAATATCGGGCATATTCATATCCAAAATAAACATATCCGGTTGTTCCTCAGTAGCAATTTGGATGGCCTGTTCGCCATTATTCGCAAGCAAAACATCATGACCATAAAAACCTATGATTGTGTCGTAGGTTTCCAGGGTGAGGGGATCATCGTCGACAAATAAAATTCGCGCCATTTTTATTCTCTGGATTTGGTTCCTTTTCGATGGCAGGATTTTACCATGATGAATGCATCCATGCTGAAAGTTGTGCGGGGGCACCAGTTACAGGGTTTGATCGTCCCTCAAGGCTTGAGTAGAATTTCCAAAAAAAGTGGCGGTCACATTGTAAGTGACCGCCACTCGTCAATTTCTACAATCCGTAAATTTCACTATATTTTGTTTTCAGGTAACGCATATAGGGTGCGGCATCAATCTTAGAGCCCGTGATGCGTTGGACCAACTCTTGAGGCTCGTATTTTCTGCCGTGCTGGTGTACGTTTGTAACCAGCCAATCGAGTAGATGGGCAAACTCACCGTTGCGGATTTGCTCGAGCATATCTGGCATATCCGCGAGCATTTTCTCCCACAACTGAGCCGAGATCAGGTTGCCCAGCGCATAGGTGGAGAAATAGCCGATCCCGCCAAACGACCAGTGGATGTCTTGCAATACGCCCTCGGTATCTGTGGGGGGCACAACGCCGAGGTATTCTTCCATTTTAGTCGTTCCACACCTCGGGTAGATCTTTGGCTGCTATCTTGCCTTCCATCAACGCAATTTCGATTTCCAGGCGCAGCATAATGTGCAGGTTATAGGTTGCTTCATCCGCTTCAACGCGGATTAGCGATGGTTCTACCTTATTGATGCCTTTGTAGAAGGTTTGCAAATCGACATTTCCCAATTGTGCTGGGAAAATCTCTTGTAACCCAGGATAGAAGTGCTCCCAGAACGGCAGCGAGCGCCCGATGAGATTCTCGTACATGCGAGATTGTGATTCATGGACAGCCAGTGAGGCGCCGCCGGCTAAAGGAGATCGTTCGTATTTCGGCGCGCTCCCCAACTCGTACAAGCCATGCCCGCATTCGTGCAGTGTGCCAAACAGCCCCGTACCTACATAATCTGGATTGATGCGAGTAGTCAGCCGCACATCGGTACGGCCAAAATTAGAAGTGAAAGGGTGTACCGATTTATCTTGCCGGCCGCGGTCCCAATCATAGCCATATTTGGTGATCACATCGATGCCGAAATCCCATTGTTTTTGTTCATCGTAAGCCTGATACAGGAATGAGTCATCCACCTGGGGCTGTTCGGTGATGGCCTTGATGAGCTCCACTTGCTGCGGTCGCAGTGCATCGAAAATAGTCTTTACGTCAGCGGTCTTCATGCCTGGCTCAAATTGATCGAGCATGGGATCATAGGGATGGTCATAGGGGGCGAAATATCCCACAAATTCGTGAGCCAATTCCAGAATTTCTTCCAGGTTGGGCTGGAATTTGGAGAAATCGTTCTCAGCCCGCGCTTTTGCCCAGGCGCCATGAGCCATCGCGGTAACTTTGGCGAATTTGGCAGTGAATTCAGGCGGCACTTTGGTGGCCTGCTCGTAGTCTCGTTTGGCTACTTTCACCAGGCGGGCTTCGTCCGAATCAGGGTTGATGTTTTTCACCGCTTCCGATAAATCTTCGATCAGCTGCCCGATTTCGGGCGTGATCGATTTCATATGGATCAGTTGCTGCAAGGTAGCCATTTGGTTCCCGCGTGCTTCGGCGGCACCCGGCGGCATATAAACTTGTTGATCCCAGCCCAAAAGCCCGGCTACCTGGCCTAAATCACTGATTTCGGCCAAAATAATTTTTAGTTGCTTGAGTTGTGCTTCCATCAAATCTCCTCTGATAATGTGGGCAATGTATAAAAATGCCTGAAAAATAAGTTTTATAGTGGGTAGGTTATCTTACTGACTTACCCAATCTCTATACAATATTCCAGCGCAAAGTTTCACCTCGGAGTGCGGCTAAAATTTCTTCAGCGATGTCGATAGAAGCCCGCACCTGTGCCTCAGCGGTTTGCGCACCAATATGAGGAGCAGCGATCACGTTGGGGTGAGCTACCAAAGCCGTCAACCCTGGGGGTTCGCTGTTGAAGACATCCAGTGCAGCTCCTGCAATTTGCCCGGACTCAAGGGCGTGAAGCAGTGCAGTCTCATCAATGATACCGCCGCGCGCGGCACAAATCAGGTAAACGCCGCGCCTCATCAGACCAATGGTTTGTCCGTTTATCATGCCGCGCGTGTCGGGGGTCAGGGGAATGTGCAATGAAATAAAATCTGAACGGGCAAAAAGATCATTCAATGAAACTGGATCGGCACCTCGCTGGTCAATCGCGGTCCCATCCAAGAAGGGATCATAGCCCAAGATCTTCATCCCAAAAGCGCTACATCGATAGGCAACGCCTCTGCCAATATTTCCCATGCCAATGATACCCAGTGATTTTTCGTGTAATTCGCTGCCGACCAGTTTCTTTTTCTCCCACAAGCCGGATTTCATCGTGGCATCCGCTCGGGGTATATGCCGGATGAGGGAGAGCATCAAGGCCAGGGTGTGTTCTGCTACCGCAATCGTAGTCGCGGTCGGTGCATTGACCACAGTCACCCCATTGGATTGGGCTGCAGCCAAATCGATATTATCGACGCCTACTCCGGCGCGCCCTACTACTTTTAGGTGCGGTGCGGCCTCGAAAACCGCCGGGGTCACCTGGGTGCGGCCGCGTACAATCAAGGCATCGTATTCACCGATGATTTCAAGCAGATCATCTGCTGAGATTCCGGTGCGATTATCGGCACTGCCCCCCTCGTTTAAAATAGCTTGACCTTTATCGTGGAGGCCATCGGTAATTAGAATTTTCCAGTTACTCATTTACATTCTCCCAGGAAGCTTTTGCTGGCAATTGTACCCTAAAGTCCAAATTAAAAATTTGTATTGCCAGGACTGCCAGTCCCGCGCGACATAAGTATAAAAGCCAACTCTTATGCGGCTTTTTCCATGATGTGTTTATAAATTTTGTTTAATTTCTATCCAGCGCTGCAGCTTCTCAGCTTTTGGGATACTGGCATTGGCTGGGCTGGTAGATGGCAGCGGGAGCAAAGTGATTTTTCCATCTGCCAATTCTGGCAAAATATGTTTACGAAAAGCTTTCTCGGCCTTTTTCCCGTTGAAGGCAATCAGGTGGATATCGGGATACTTGGCTAACAAACCTGGGATGTCATTTGGAACCTCGCTGCTGGTCACAATATCGGAATCCAGGCTGCCCTTTCTCTCGCAATAATGGAGCACATCCCAAAGGGCGATTCCGAATTCTCGTAGTATTTCAATGCGTTTCTGATAATCAAACTTAGGTGATGCGCCGCAAATCTCTCCAATAAAATTCCAAAATAAGTTGCGCGGGTGTCCGTAGTATTGGTTTAGCTCCAATGAGCGAATCCCTGGCATCGATCCCAAAATAAGAACTTTAGCGTTTATAGAAACAACGGGAGGAAAACTGGTAATCGTGTTCATCAACTAAAAATCTATTTGCAGCCCATATCTGCTGAATCTGGTTCCTCGGCTTCAGCCCAGCGTCGGTTAAATTCCTGGAGATACTTTGCAGCAATCTCAGCATTATGAATAATAATCACATTTTCATCGTTGCTCTCATCCGCGTTATTTGAAAAATTAAACGAACCTGTTACCAAAATATCGTCATCGATGATGAAGACTTTGTGATGCAGAATTCCCGGGTTGCCATCCTGCTGTACTGCAAGTCCGGCGCAATATAAATTGGGCAGCTCGCTGAACTCCGTCTCACTGCTGCGTTTTTCGAAAATTCCTCTCACATCCAATCCTGCGTTAGCCCGATCCAAAACTGCTGCACCTAAATCATCGTGCGTAAACGAGAAGGCCATGAAACGGATTGATTTCTCGGCCCCTTGAACGAGGGGCACTAAGTAGCTCATGACTTCATCTTCGGCAGCAAATAATACCTCGATGGGGATGCCGTTCACAGTGGTTGATTGCAGCTCTACGGTTGAGGGTGACCGTGGTCCAAACTGCCCGTCTTCGAACATCTCGGCAAATTCACGTTCATACATTTCACTGACACGCCTGGATTCTAAAATAATCACATTATTATTGTTGCGGAAGTTGCCATTCTTGGTGATATTCGTCGAACCTGTCCACACCGTATAGCCATCAAAAATCCAAAATTTATTGTGCATCAAAGCCCCACGACCATCACCGACAATCTCGATCCCAGCATCCTCCATCATGGCAAATTGACCGTGTCCTTCTTCCTCGTCAGCGTCGATGCCGTGCTCGTCGTCCGTGACCCATTGCACTTCGACACCGCGTTCATGGGCCGTGATTAATGCTTCAGCGACCGGGGTCAGGTTGAATGCAAAAGAAGCAATATGGATGGTCTCTTGGGCCCCATCGATTAAGGCGATTAATTGCTCTGGGATCGAGCCAGCTAAATTTTCCGGATTATTGATCCTGGCAGGATCGGTGAAATTGACCGCCCAAAACTCTCCACTGCTGCCCGTCTCAACAATTTCTGTTGGAACGGCTGGCGTCTCTTCAAATAAACCTAAGTAATCATTTCCCGTGAAGGCATAAATGGCGGCCATTACCAAGACAGCGACGGTTGCAAAAACAGCAATATTTCGATTTATTGGTATTTTTTGACCAGATTTTTTTCGGGATGATGATTTCTTTTTTGCCATAATTTCTCCTCGGCAGGGATGTTTCACGTTGACAATTTACTTGAATAAATGATGAGGTACTTTACAGAAATTTATTTGGGTTGCCGTTTACCGGGTTGGGCTGCACTTCATTTGGTCCGCGGTGTTCCCCTTCTAAAAAAATGCGCAGCGCTTTTGATCTGCCGAATTGATCTTGCGGTATTTGGATTAAAAAATCAGCCTGCTGATTTTCGCTGGGGCTGCTGCCGTAGACGATTTCAGCCTGTTTCATAATCCTTCCAAGATTTCTCTCTTGTGGATCAGTTGCCCAATTATTAGCTGCCCGCAGCATTTTTCGTAATGCCCGCAGGGGTTGGTACATCGCTTCTTCAGCCTGAGCATCATCCATTTCGATCGTTTCGGAGGCAATTACTTGTGCTCGCTCAACACCCCAATTGAGCAAAAATTTCGCAGCATCATCGTCCAGACCGGCGGTCAAGGCCTCATTTTCGAGGATGCTCTCAGCGGTCCGTTGGATGCGTTTTTGAGACTCGATCATAAGCTCTCCTCCCATTGTGGCTTCAGAAACACTTTTGCGGCGGAAGTTGAAAATACGTTGGAAAAAACTTGTCATCAGTGTATTTGTCCGGATAAAAGATGAAAAGACGGCCAGGAAATTGTACTCGCAATCTAGGGTTTCGGCATCCCCATATTATCGGCTAGCACCTAAAGGAGAAAAATCGGGTTAGAATATTTCATGCTCACAAATTTGCGCCAACAAATTTTTCAACTCAGCTCAACTCAAATTACGATCCTCACGATTTGGGCATTGTTGATGATTTCGATTCCGGTGATCGACTGGTCGTTGGGCTGGTCAGCTATGGTGGGACCGATTACTCTGGGAGTCACGATTACTGCCGTGGTTGTGCTGGCTCTGGTAGGATTGGATTGGGGTGTTGCAATTACTCTGAAGATGGCTGTTCTAATTCTCGCCATAAGTTGGACTGCTGAAGCAGTCGGCAGTCGTTACGGATTTCCTTTTGGAGTTTACAACTATACGGATGTTTTACGCCCCCAAGTTCTCGGGGTCCCGATTCAAATTCCACAGGGTTGGTTGATGATGCTGCCGCCCTCGTGGGCAGTTGCCCAAGCCATATCTGATCGGGTTAAACCAGGTTGGCGGCGGTCTCTGGCTTTTTTGAGCTTGAGTGCGTTGGCAATGACAGCGTGGGATCTGTTTTTGGATCCAATGATGGTGACTTGGGGAATCTGGGATTGGCAATATCACGGCAGCTACTTTGGCATTCCTTTGACCAATTTTCTCGGTTGGTTTATTGTATCCGCTCTGATTACCGTAATCATAAGACCAAGAAAATTGACGGCTGTTCCGCTTCTAATTATCTACACGGCCATATGGCTGCTGAAATCTGCAGGTTTAGGCATATTCTGGGGAATTTTAGGACCGGCGATTAGCGGCTTTATCGTTATGGGGGCGATCACAATTTTTGCCTGGTCTTCTGTCGCAAACAAAAAATAGAAAGGTGTTGTGCACCTGCGAATGCACAACACCTTTGCGGAAAAGAAGTACGCATGTAATGTACTTTAAGACTGGCAGTCCTGCGTAATATCAGTAAGTAATTGAGCTGTTCCTGAATAAAACCAGTCCAAAGTTGGGACACAGATTTTACGGATCAACACGGGTAAAAACTTTTTAAATCTGTGGCCTCCATGTTGATTTGCAACTAATTTTTGTGCCCGGCTTATTTGGGAACATATCTAAAAAAACCTAATGCTGCAAGATTTGCGAAAGGAATAATTTAGTGCGGTCTTCCTGGGGATTGTGGAAAATATCCTCAGGTGAACCGCTCTCGACAATTAAACCCTCATCGAAGAAATACATGCGATCTGCAACCGCTCGAGCAAAACCCATCTCGTGCGTGACAACCAACATAGTCATCCCCGTCTGGGCTAATTCGACCATTACATCGAGCACTTCTTTAATCATCTCAGGGTCAAGGGCTGAGGTTGGTTCGTCAAAGAGCATGATTTTGGGCTGCATCGCCAGGGCACGGGCAATGGCAACGCGCTGCTGCTGCCCGCCGGATAGCTGTCCCGGAAATTTCAGGGCTTGCTCCGGAATCCCAACGCGGTTTAGCAACTCCATTGCAACTTCTTCGGCTTTGTCTTTTGACCACTTGCGTACCCAGATTGGCGCCAGGGTAATATTTTGCATCACGCTCAAGTGCGGGAAAAGGTTGAATTGTTGGAAGACCATCCCGGTTTCGGTGCGGATTTTTTCGATATTGCGGACATCGTGGGATAATTCGATACCGTCAATTACGATCTGACCCTGTTGGTGTTCCTCCAATCGGTTGAGGGTACGAATGAAGGTAGATTTCCCCGACCCCGAAGGACCGAAGATAACGATTACCTCCTGTGCTTTTACTTCCATATCGATCCCCCGGAGGGCGTGAAATTCATCAAACCATTTGTGGACTCCCCGGCAGGTGATAATGGGGTCGTTATTCGTTTCAGTCATGATATAGCTCCTACAATATTGATTCTACGCCCATTGCGCTTTCCAGGCGACGGCTGGCGAGAGACATCAAATAGCTGAAAATCCAGTAAACCACGGCGATAAACATGTACACTTCAACCTGCAACTGCACGAAAGCCGGATCAGAATTGATGATTGAACGACCAATCCCCAGAAAATCATTAATCCCAACAATGACAACCAGGGTCGTGTCTTTGAATAAGCTAATAAATTGTCCAACGATGGCCGGAATCACAGCTCGGATGGCTTGCGGTAAAACGATAAAAACCATGGTTTGAAGGTTACTCATCCCCACAGCTTTGGCAGCCTCAATCTGTCCGTTTGGAACAGCCTGCAAACCACCACGCACGTTTTCGGCAGTATAAGCTGCGCTGAAAACTGTGACCGCCATCAAAGCACGCAAGAGCCGGTCAATCCGGGATTTGGCAGGTAAGAAGAGGGCCAGGATGATTGAAAACATAAACAGGATTGTGATTAACGGGACCCCTCGGATGCCTTCAATAAAGATGGTTGAGAATGCGCTAACTACGGGTAGAGATGAGCGCCGTCCTAAGGCTAACGCAACCCCAATTGGGAAGGAGAGTAAGATTCCGCCAAAGGAAAGTAAAAAGGTCACCAGCAACCCACCCCAAAGCGTGGTTGCTACACTGGGGATCGAAGCAATGCCCTCAAAACCAGAGAGTAGCAGGATGGTCAAAACTGGGATAATTAGCCAACCAATAACAATATAGCTTGATTTTATGAATTTTGCTCTCCCGACCAGCGAACCGAGAAAAATCCAGATGACGTTTGACCCCAGGTAAAGGCGCATGCTCACGGTGAGTGCAGAATGTGAAATCGGCAAAAGTGCCATCACTGCAAAGAATATGGCCGCAGCGATCGAAATCGATTTTAAAGTCCTCCCCACTTTCCCCAACTGACCCCTACAAGGAACATGATGAAGGACAGGCTGATCCCCACCCGCCAAATTTGATCGCGCGGATATTGTCCAACAGCATACAACAAAGGGAACTGGGTAACTGGTGTCCAATCGGCTTTGGTAAAGACCCAAATCACCGCGTTGACAATGGCGAAGAAAATCACAGGTAACAAAATCACCGTGATCAGTGTATTGCCAATACTGTTGAATAGGTTATCTCGCAGCCATTTTATGGGGCCGGGTGGTTGAGGCGGGCGAATTTCTTCTGGAGTTACTTGTGCTGTCGTCATGGTCTACCTCGACACAAACTGGATGCGGCGGTTATATAGGTTGAGTAGGAAAGAGGTTAGCAAGCTCAACGTCAAGTAGGTTACCATCACTAGTACAAAGACTGGCACAGCCCGTCCAGCCTGATTGATGGCAATCTTTCCCACACTGAAGACTTCTTGGAAACCGATTGCAAGTGCCAAACTCGAGTTTTTCGTCAAGTTGAGGTACTGGCTGATCATTGGGGGGATAATAATCCTTAGGGCTTGCGGCATCACCACCAAACTGAGCACCTGTGTAGTCGATAGTCCTAAAGCACGCGCCGCCTCAATTTGACCGCTATCAACTGCCTGAATACCGGAGCGTACAACCTCCGCAATGAAAGCAGCGGTATAGGTCGTCAGACCCACTAAAAGGGCGGCGAACTCTGGGGTGAAACGCAATCCTCCCTGATAGTTGAAACCATCTCGAATAGGAATGTCCAACTCGAAAGGATTTCCTCCCGAGGCAAACCAACCGATTAACGGAATGATAATTAATAATCCCAGGCTGATTTGAATATAGTAGGTTGATTTGCCCGTATTCGCGCGGCAGGCGGCGCAGCACAAAGAAAGCAATGATGGCGGCCAAAACGCCCACGATCACCGCGATGGAAAAAATCAGGCCATCTTCAGTGAGGCGTGCCCAGCCAAAATAAAAACCGCGTTTATTGATATATATTGGTCCTGGTAGCGCAATACTTTCGTTGACCTGGGGTAACTGCCCAAAAACTACAAAATACCAGATAAAAAGCAATACCAACAATGGGATATTGCGGTGAAATTCAATATAAGCCAGCGCTATTTTGTTGAGCAACCAGTTCGATGAAAGCCGGGCTAAGGCGATTAATGTGCCGAAGATCGTGGCAAATATGACACCCAAAATGGAGACTAAAACGGTGTTGATCACACCAACCATAAAAGCACGCCCAAAGGTCATTGAGGGCTCGTAATCAATGGGCGGATTGCTGATTGGGAATCCGGCAGCCTCTTTTAGAAAGCCAAAGGACAGGGTCATATTGCGGGCTTCTGCAGCTCTGAAAAAGTTGAACAAAGCCCAGATAATGAAGCCGATAATAAGAACAGCAGAGACAATTTGAGCAATAACCCTCAGGATACGCTCGTCTCGATAAAAGGGTATGCTGGTTTTTTGAATTGAAGGCTGATTGGTTGCCATCACGCGCTTCCTCTCATGAAAGGATGCGGCCACCCAGTGACCGCATCCTGTTGTCCTTGTTGAAATAGTGGGATTATTTAACCGGCGGGGCGTAGATTAGACCACCATTGGTCCACAGTTCGTTCGGGCCACGCGGCAAAGTAAACGCATCACCATTTGGACCCATGTAACGGTCATAAATTTCGCCATAATTACCAACAGCAGCAATTGCTTTGGCAAGTGCATCAGCGTCAATGCCGATATCTGTGAAACCCCAGTCACCTTCTTGACCGAGTAAGCGCAGTACGTTGATATTATCGCTGCCCTTCATTTCTTCGACATTGGCTTGGGTCACACCTAACTCTTCAGCGTTCACCAAGGCGTACAGCACTAATTTGACAGCGTCAAACCAGGCATCATCGCCGTGGGGGACGGCTGGGGTAAGGGGCTCTTTAGAGATCGTGATATCCAAAATGATATGGGCATCAGGATCAGCAAAGCCACTGCGCACAGCAGCCAACTGGGATTTATCGCTCGTTGTGATATCGCAGCGGCCTTCTTCGTAAGCGCTGTAAACGGCAGAAGTTTCTTCGAAGATTACGGCTTCATATTCCATTCCATTCTGGCGGAAGAAGTCGGCCAGGTTTTGCTCAGTAGTGGTGCCGCTCGTCACACAGGCAGTGGCGCCATCGAACTGGTCAGTGGAAGTGATGCCGCTATCCTTGCGGATCATGAATCCCTGTCCATCGTAAAACATCACACTTGTAAAGTTACCCCATTGTGAATCTCGACTGGATGTCCAGGTAACATTGCGGGATAACAGGTCGACCTCTGCGGTTTGAAGTGCGGGGCCGCGGTCAGCGGCGGTGAGGGGGACAAATTCAACAGCCTCGGGATCACCCAAAACAGCAGCAGCAACTGCACGGCAGATATCGGCATCAAAACCAATATTGCGTCCGTTTTCATCCAGGTAGCCGAACCCGGCCAAGTCTGTGCGTGATCCACAGACCAGTTTGCCGCGTTCGAGTACGCGGTTGAGAATTTCGCCACGTCCACCGGGGGCGGCTGCGGGTGCTTCGCTTTCGACAGGGACTTCAACCGTAACGATTACAGTTTCAACAGGAGCAGGTTCTGATGAACCGCCACAGGCTGTCAAAAGCAGTGCAAAAACTAATAGAAATGCGAATACGGGGAATAACTTACGAGACATGTTTTTGTTCCTCCTTAGGAATTGGTATTTAATTTTGGTCGTTCATATTTTTGCGAGTGATTATTGTTTTCCTGAGCCACCTCCTTTGAAAATTTTATTAAATATCGCGGATAGCAAGTATTGATTATAGATGAAACCCAAAGACGCTACAAGCTGTTTTCGTAAAAATAATTGGGTTTTTCTATTATTTTTACAAAATTAGAGTGGAAAAGGTTCGAAATTAGCATGATTGTAGCATGACTTTGTATAAAATACAAAAAAAGACCGGTTTTATCAGAAAACCGGTCTAAAGATATTCGGCGAATAGAGATTAGCTTGTTCAGAGCATTTTGAAACAGCCTTATTCGATAAGTTCGAAACGGGCTTGGAAGAAGCGTAGATATTCGGGTTCGTAAACCATTTTAAGACCTTTAGTTTCGTCACGCATATCATAGATTGCTTTGACAGCTTCAGCAACTACATCCATATGAGCCTGAGTATAAACGCGGCGCGGGATGGTGAGGCGAGTCAGTTCCAAAGCAGGGTAACGGTGATTTCCGGTTTCAGGGTCACGCCCCGCGCTGACAACGCCGCGCTCCATTGAGCGTACACCTGAATCTAAGTAGAGCATCGCGGCTAAGGTTTGAGCAGGGAATTGGTCTTGGGGAATGTGGGGATAAAAACGCTTGGCATCTACAAAGATAGCATGACCACCCACAGGTTCTACGATGGGGATCTCCCAATCTAGTAACAGTTTCCCTAAGTAACGGATCTGGCGGACGCGCGAGGCGGCGTGATCATCATCAACCATTTCTTCGATGCCCAACGCGACAGCTTCCATATCGCGACCAGCCATCCCTCCATAAGTGTGCAATCCTTCATAAACCACCACCATATTTCGGGCTTTCTCCGCCACACTCGGATCGTTGACAGCCAGCCAGCCGCCAATATTGACCAGGTTATCTTTCTTGGCGCTCATCCAGGCCCCATCGGTGTAATCGCAGAATTCCCGCAAGATTTGAGCGATCGTTTTATTTTTGTATCCTTCCTCGCGCTCCTGAATAAAGAAGGCGTTCTCGACCATGCGAGTGGCGTCGAGGTACAGGCGGATCCCATAACGGTCGCAAAACTCACGCAATGCTTTGAGATTTGCCATACTCACAGGTTGACCGCCGGCCATATTAACTGTCCCCGCAAGACTGACATAGGGGATATTATCTGCGCCCACTTTGTCTACCAGGGCTTGCAGTTTATCGAGGTCAACGTTTCCTTTGAAAGGATGACAGTCGATTGGATCATGAGCCTCGTCGATGATTACATCCACAAAGGTGCCGCCAGCTAATTCTTGGTGTAGGCGTGTGGTAGTGAAATACATGTTTCCAGGGATGTAGTCGCCTTGATTAATGACGGCCTGGCTTATAAGGTGTTCGGCTCCGCGACCTTGATGAGTAGGAATGATGTGCTTGTAACCATAGTATTTTTGGATGGCATCTTCGAGGTGATAAAAGTTTCGGCTGCCAGCGTATGCTTCGTCCCCGAGCATCATGCCAGCCCATTGGCGGTCACTCATGGCACTGGTGCCGCTATCGGTCAATAAGTCGATATAAACTTCCTCTGATTTCAGAAGAAATGTATTATATCCTGCTACTTCAGCAGCTCTTTTTCGAGCTTCGGGCTTGAGAACATGGATCGGTTCGACCATTTTGATTTTCCAGGGTTCAGCCCAGGATCGACGACCAAATTGCTGGCCCATGGTTTGAAATTTTTTATCAGACATACGACCTCCTAAGATCACTTTGTGAGTGATCCCGTTATTTGAGGGGGATCACCGTGGTTGATTTAACCTCGTTAAGAACTAAGCTTGTATGGATTCGTGCCACCCCAGGAATTGGCGTAAGTTCTTCGAGTAAAAAACTTTCCAGATCTTCGGTGTTGCGTGCCACCACTTTGAGTAGATAGTCATAGTCACCAGTAACATGGTGGCATTCCAACACTTTTAGCATTCGCTGCACAGCCTCTCGAAACCCGGTTACCTGCTCGATATCGTGCAGTTGCAGGCTCACACTGACGAAGCAAAGCATATCGTAACCAGCCTGGCGGTGGTTTACCAATGTGACATGTCCATCGATCAACCCTTTTTCTTCTAATCGCCGGACGCGGGTCAGAGTTGCCGGGGGTGACAAATCTACACGTCTGGCCAGTTCGGCATTGCTGATGCGAGCATCTGATTGCAAGATTTCTAAAATTGCGATATCAATTTCTTTTGACATAATTCTCCGCTGAATAATCTATCAGAATTTAAATCATTTGTCAATGAATATTTATTAAAATATAAAATAATCCAAAACAAACGACTGTAATTACAAGAAAATACATTTGATTGTTTTGATGTTGCTTCCTTTTGAAACAGTTGAAGACATTGGAATATGGGTTTCATAACAGTTTGCAATGAAATCAGTCGGAAAGGTCTAGTCAAATGGCATTGTCAGCACAAATGATTTAAGCTATGATTATTAGGTTAGAATAGATAAAACCAGATTGGTTTATCTTGATTGCATCCCAGGGGAGAATCACTGATCAATTCTCCGGATGTAAATACGATATTGGTACATTACCTGCATCTAGCCATTTGTGTATCAATGAAAGGGTAAATATTGCTCTGGCGTAATTGAGCTCTCAATATGAACCAAGAAGTTATTCTTGTTGTTGACGATAACCGCCAAATTGCGGATGTAACTGCTGGCAGTATTCTTCCTAGCTTGGGGTATAGTGCTTTGGTTGCCTATGGGGGCAAACCCGCACTCGATTTAATTCGGGAACATCACCAACAGATCAGCTTGATGCTCGTTGATCTGCAAATGCCCGATCTCAGCGGGTTGGAATTGCTGCGCAAAGTCACTGAAGAAGAGTTTGAAATTCCAGCCATTTTGGTAACAGCACATGGATCTGAGCAAATTGCGGTTGACGCCTTCCGTTTAGGTGTTCAAGATTATCTCAATAAGCCTGTGGAAATTGATGAACTCAGCGATGCCATCACTCGTGCATTATCCGAAACACGCTTGATTGGACAAAAAGAAAATTTAGCCGGTCAGTTACGAGAACAGGTATCTTGGTTGACGGCTTTATCTAATGTGGGACGTAGTGTTACATCCACATTGAATGTGAGCACAGTATTGCGACGCATCGTTGAAGCGGGGGTATATTTAACTCATGCTGATCAGGGTTTTATAGCTCTGATTGACCCCGAAAGTGATCGCCTATACCTGCGAGCTGTAAAAAATGTTGATGAACAACAAATTGAGACACTTCGTATTCCGGTTAAAGATTCATTAGTTGGTAAAGCCATCGACACTATGCGGCCAATCCGTCGAACACGGGAAGCTCGGGGGCAAGGGTTAAAAGTCAGTACAGGATTCCTGGTTCATAGCTTGGTCCATGTACCGATCATTTACCAGGGACGTGCTCTGGGAGTATTAACCATAAATAATCATATTCAATCTCGCAGCTTTACTGAAAAGGATGAAGCTGTACTTACATCCTTGGCTGATTATGCTGCCATCGCTATCGAAAATGCGAACTCCTTTGAGCAGGCTCAACAAGAAATAAAGGAACGCGAAAGAATAGCAGCGGCGCTTCAGGAAAGCGAAGAACGTTACGCGCTTGCCGTAGCTGGGGCTAACGATGGCATTTGGGATTGGAATTTAAAAACTGATAAGGTATATTTTTCTCCGCGCTGGAAATCTTTATTAGGTTATGCTGAAAATGAAATTGGCGATTTAATCGATGAGTGGTTTCAACGCATTTTTGAAGATGATGTTGAGTACACACGATTTCGAAATTTCTGCCCATATCCGAAAACATACTTCGCATTTTACAACTGAACATCGCTTGCGCCATAAAGATGGCAGCTATCGGTGGGTGCTTTGTCGCGGTATGGCTGTTTGGGACGATACAGGAAATGCAATCCGTATAGCTGGATCGATCTCCGATATTACAGATCGCAAAAAAGCCGAAGAACGTTTGCTGCATGATGCATTTCACGATTCGTTGACACAGTTGCCAAACCGGGCTTTGTTCGTTGATCGGCTTACACAAGCAATTATGCGTAACAAACGAAATGTAGATTATCGTTTTGCAGTTTTATTCTTAGATATGGATCGGTTTAAGGATATCAATGACAGCATCGGCCACGTGGTTGGTGATCATTTATTGGTCAAAGTAGCCGGGATGTTGAGTGAGGGGGTTCGTTCCATCGACACATTGGCTCGTTTTGCAGGTGATGAATTTATCATTTTGCTGGATGATATCAAGGATGAAAATGGGGTTATGCGTGTGGCCAGCTGGATTGAAGATCAATTTTCCGCACCAATCGAAATTGATGGACATGAGGTTTTTACCTCGACCAGTATCGGTATTGTTTACAGCCATCCAGATTATTCGGCTAGCGAAGAAATTATCCGTGATGCAGATATTGCAATGTATTTCGCTAAAAACCTTGGGGGAGGGCGAGCGGAAGTTTTCAAAACATCGATGCGTCAACGAGTTTTAGAGCGTTTGACCCTAGAGACTGAGCTACGCAGAGCAATTAACGGTGATGAACTCCGCATTTACTACCAACCCATCGCGGATTTAGCCTCTGGTCAATTAATTGGCTTTGAAGCCCTTGTCCGTTGGCAGCATCCTGAAAAAGGGATTTTGGCCCCTGGGGAATTTATCGCCCTTGCCGAAGAAACGGGCATGATTATTTCCCTTGATCGTTGGGTGCTGCTTCATGCTTGTCTGCAAGTCCAAGCATGGAATCAGAAATACAGATTGCAGACAGATTTAACGATAAGTGTCAATATTTCAGCTAAGCATATCGCCAGCCCTGAGTTGCGAGACTATCTCTCTCAGGTATTGGAAGAGACCGGTCTCCCCGCGGAAAATCTCAAATTAGAGATTACGGAATTTTCCATCGTGGATCATAATGAAATCACCTCCTCGGCTTTCTCTACCTTACAGGAATTAGGGGTCCAACTCCAAATCGATGATTTTGGAATTGGATATTCGTCGCTCGGTTACCTTTCCAATTTCCCAATAAACGCGTTGAAAATCGACCAATCTTTTGTCAATAAGATTGTCGAAGATCGCAGCCAACGAGATATTGTCGAAGCCATAATCTCTCTCACCGAACGTCTCAATGTTAAGGTGATTGCCGAAGGGGTTGAAACCCACGAGCAATTAAATGAACTTCGTCAATTGGGTTGCCAACTAGGGCAAGGTTATCTCTTGTCAACCCCTATGAGTCTCACAGATGTTGAAGTATTCCTTGTTCAGATTACACAAGGAACAGGTAAATTGCCCGCTCTGGAAATCAAATCCCTTTAACCTGATATCAACTTGAATTTTAATCGCCTCGCAGGAGACTTCTGCGAGGCGATTAATTTTTATTTCCTCAAACGAAATTTTAGAGCTTCGGCAGCACAATTGACTGCTGTTTTTGATATTTTCCTTTTTTATCAGCGTAGGTAATTTCGCAGGGCTCGTCTCCCTCAAAGAATAACACCTGAGCAATCCCCTCATTCGAATAGATTTTCGCAGGGAGGGGTGTCGTATTAGATATCTCCAGGGTTACATACCCCTCCCACTCTGGCTCGAAGGGGGTCACATTGACGATGATGCCGCAGCGGGCATAGGTTGATTTCCCCAAACAAATAGTCAGCACATTCTTTGGAATGCGGAAATATTCCACCGTACGAGCGAGCGCAAAAGAATTTGGTGGAATCACACATACATCCCCTTTGTATTCCACCATCGAACGGGGATCAAAGTTTTTGGGGTCCACAACGGCCGAATATACATTTGTGAAGATCATAAACTCGTCAGCGACGCGGATATCATAGCCGTAAGATGAAACGCCATACGAAATTTGCCCATCACGCACCTGACCAGGTGCGAAGGGGTCGATCATTTTATGTTCGGTTGCCATTTTGCGAATCCAGTGGTCGGGTTTAAGTCCCATTTTTATCTCCTAGAAAAAGTTTAAGGGTTTACACACTCCGTCAAACCCCCAGTTCCCTGGTTCAACTGCGTAAGTCCTAAGTTTATTAGAATTCACCATCCACTTGCGGAAAATACTGCATTGAGTAAATTGTCGCGCTCTTGCGGCGTCATCAATCGCGGACGCGCATAATCTATAAAGTAAATCGTCACAAGTTCGGTACTGATATGCTGTCCATCGTAGAAAACATGTAAATCAATGAAACCCTGGCGGGTGGGTTCACTAACATCCAATTGATCGAAAAACAGATTACCCAACCCGTGATGGACGATCCCGCCGTCTGAGAACTCAAAAGCTTGCGGTTGGTGAGCCTGGCTGCCGCTGACGATCACCGCGCCCGCTGAAGTCATACGCTGTGCATCACGGATTTGATTGGGCTGCGCAGCGTAGGTATAGTATTCAAAGTGCTGGAAGGTTGCAATGGGTAGATAGTCATCGGCCCGCAGTTCGCTGATCTTGTTTTCCATCCAGTTCCAATCGCAATATACTGCTCCGGGGTTACTGGCATTCGCTGTAGCAAAGCCGCCACCCTTTGCATTGCAGCCAATGAAAGCAATTTTATTACCGTTATGTTCAATGATTACAGGTTTACACCCCTCGTTAAAATTCTCACCGCCGCCATAATAGGGCCACCCGCGTTGATCATATAAATCCAACGTATACAGCATTGCCTGAGCACCCCAATCGGCAAAATGATCACCGGTCAATTCGATCACATCTGTGCCCACGTGCTCTAGCAGTTCGATGTACTTCGTTCTAGAGCAGAACTGCACCCCTTCTTGCACCGGGTTGGGATAGGGACAATCAGCCGCAAAGGGCACCTCGTTGCTGATATGTGTGATATCAGCCGCACGCAAGATCGAGCCGATATCGGTGGCGGGGTAAATATTACCTTGTTGTTCCATCGTAAAGGCAGTAGCCCGTACCAGAGCGGTTACGCCCGTCATGGCCAACACGGTCAATTTGTCGGGATCGCGGTTGCTTGGGGGAAGTTGAGGTAATTCTGGAGCTACACCCGTCATCGAAACGGGGATGGTTAGCTCATAGTCACTTTGATCAAAATCCTTATGGATCGGCGATATCCCATCAACTGTGAGGACCTTCCATTGGGGATTAAGATTCTCGAAGGGGACAATGGCCCAAGAGGGCTGCTGATTCCAGGGAGCTTTAAGCAGTTTTTCAGGGGAGCGCACCTTTACAACTCCCTCTGCGGGCTGCCCCCAGTAAGCGGAGAGCACTCTCAGGGTAACTTCATCCATCATTAGCGGAATCCCGCTAAACTCCCCGTGCGGTTTTCCCTTCCAGGCTCTGCGCAGATCCTGAGCCGAGACTCCATCCGTCACCGAGGGGAAGGGTGCCACTAGCACATAGATCCATTCACTGACGGGATAATCATCGCCGATGAGACTTTAAGGCTGGCTGAGTTTGAATCATCTGAAGTTGGTGAATTGTTTGGCAGCCTCAATTGTTGGCGGAAGGAGAGGGGCAGGTTAGGATCGAGGTAAATTGAAAAAGTTGTTTGCGGATCGGGTGCCTGGGGAACGGGCGTATCTGGGGTGTTGGAAGCAGATGAATCTTGTTGTTGGGTTTCAGGCTCAGCAGTCCAGACAATGGGTTGGAAGGGTGTTTGGGTGATGGATTGGGAACCGGTGGATAGCAAGTCTGGACGGGGTGATGTTGTGTCAGGGAAGGTTGAGCAAGCAGTTAGCAAGAAAAGGAGTACCCAACCCAATTTACGCGCGCTCACCCCTCCCCGTCTGTTCATTTTCCCCACCCGCTGGTAGAAAAAATGAGGTCGAGGAACCAGGCCTTTTCTTCCCCGTCATGAGACGCGGGCGAGCCATATCGATGAAGCGGATAGGAATCAACTCGGTACTGATATGCCGCCCAGCGTAGATGATGTGACGGTCCATGAAACCGTAGTCACAGGCGGCCTCTTCGCAAAACAGATACTGATCGAAGAACAAGTTGCCCAGTCCGTAATGGATGAGTGCTTCATTTTCAAAGGCGAAGCCATGCGCCTGGTGAGACTGACTGCCGCTGACGATCACGGCCCCAGCCTCGGCCATCCGTCCAAAATCACGCACGAGATCTGGTTGGGCTTCGTAGCTGTAGTATTCAATATGCTGTAAAGTAACGATCACTAAAAAGCCCTCTGCTTTGAGTCTGGCGATCTCCCCCTCCATCCAATCGAAATCACATGGCACCGCGCCCGGCGTATTTTCATCGGCAGGAGCATAATATTGGCTGCCCTTCGCATTGCAGCCCAAGATAGCAATTTTATTGCCGTTATGTTTGAGCAGCAAAGGTTGACGTCCATCTTCGAGGTTGCGGCCGCCGCCATAAAAGGGCCAGCCAATTTCGTCGTATAAATCCAATGTGAAAAGCGTGCCCTCCGGTCCGTGATCGCCAAAATGATCGCCGCTGACCTCTACAAAATCGGTGCCGATAAATTCCAATAGTTCCGCGTAGCGCATATCCGAACAGAATACTAACTTCTCCAGATACAATTCTGGGAAGGGGCAATCGGGCGTAAAAGGGATCTCGTTGTTGACGTGCATAAAATCGACCTGTGTGGTTAACGGTGCAATATCCTCGCCAGGATGAGTTATACCCTTGCGCTCCATGGTAAGGGCGGTGCCGCGCACTAACGCAGTTACGCCGGTGAGCATGATATCGGTCATTTTTGCAGCATCCCAATTACTGAGGGGCGGGAGTGATTTTCCAGGATCAGCATTCAACCCAAAATTTACGGCCAGCGGATAATTAGATGGATTGAATTCTTTTTGAAGGGGTGAAATCCCGTCAATTTGCAGCACCTTCCATTGGGGTTCGAGATTTTCAAATGGGATCAGGACCCAAGACGGCTGCTGCTCCCAGGCAGTTTGCAGCAAATTTTTGGAGGCGATTATTTCCACCGATCCGGATGCTGCTTGACCCCAATATTGAGCAAAAACATCGTAGGTAGGGCTATCCATCCTGAGTGGAATATTCGCAAAAGGCTCTGTACTCAATTCCCCTTGCCAAGCAGCCTTTAATTCAGAAGCCATAACCCCGTCCGAAATAGTTGGAAAGGGTGCTACTAAAACATAAACCCAATTCGCAAGAATTACTTCTCCCCCAATACCGAATTGCCAGTTTGAGAACTGCTGATCTTCCGTAATCTGAATTTGATCTCCAAACTCTGCTCTTATGTATTCTGCGATAGCGGTCGGTACATAGTCTGCGATCCATAGGGCCGGAGCAGATGTGAGGGTCGGTGCAGGCAAGGGGGTGGCTGTGTTGACCGGTTTCGTCTCCAGGATCGGTGTTTGGGTGGGTGCGAAGGTTTGTGAAACCGTAGTGAGGGTTGGCGTAGGTTGAAGGGGAAAATCTGGGTTAGTCGAACAAGCTGTCAATAAACTAACAGCCAATATCAGAATCAGTACTTGCCATACTTTCATTTACGAATTTGCCTTAATCAATCTCACCCAAAGGACAAACTGCCGCGTTCTTCCAGCGTGGTGCGAATTTGTTGGCTGAGTTCAGCAGCCTGCTTCTCTAATTGCTCCAACTGATTGGTCAGCATCGCTGCATCACTTTCTCCCAAATCGAGAATGTTGATGCGCACATTGTAACCCGCGCCTGTCAGGGCAGCTTGTGCCAGAGATGCACCGGTGGTGGCATCGGTTATCGCATTAAGATTACCAATTTGGGCAACTTGGGAAGCCAGTTCGATCACACGCAAAGATTTGCGGGCAGTGGTTAAAGGAACTTCAGCGGCGTGGATGGTTGCTTTTTGGATGGCTTCTGCCCGGATAACTTGTTCTTCTTCGCTCTCTTTAGGAAGCCGAAAAGCGCTCATTACTTTATCGAAGGCTGCAGCGTCATCTTCAACGGCTGCTGTCAATTGCGTGCGCAGCATGTCGGCTTCGTCTACTATCGTCAACATCTGTTCATTGACATCTGCATATTTTTTCTTTCCTAAGGTCACGCGAGCAACCATCGCGACCAAAGCAGCCCCCATGGCAGCCGCGTATGCAGCCGCAGACCCTCCACCTGGTGTGGGTGATCCATCAGCCAAGGCATCTAAAAATTGTGAACTGCGGTTTTCTGACTGAGGATTTTTTGCATCAGGGGAATCCAGTGGTGGAGAAACTTCTGTTTTTTGTTCAGGCTGGAGTGCGGCATAAAGGCGCTGTTCGAGCACTTGCTCCGGTTTAAACTGATCCATCTGGGTGTACCATACCGCTGCATCTACGAGCGCATCTTGCGGAATCAAACCCACCAACTCGGAGTGAGAAATTCCTACACCATAGCGTTGGGCTTCGCGCCGGATGGTTTCCACAACCAGGGCGATAGGCGTTTTGCGGAAATTGGTCAGATTCATCGAAACCTGGGCTTGACCTTCGACCAGCATCCCCAGTCCTTTGACATAACGCAGCCCGCCCGAAGAATGCCGGATGGTTTTAGCAATTTTCTTGGCGATAGAGACATCGTCGGTCGTCAGATAAATATTGTAAGCCACTAAAAATTCGCGGGCGCCAATCACGGTTGCACCTGCGGGACCCAGTTTTTCCGGCCCAAAATCGGGAACCCTCTCGGGGTCTGTTTGAATCGCATCTTTAAGGGTTTCGTATTGGCCCTTACGGTGTACAGCCAAATTACGGCGCGCCTCACTGGCAGCTGCTTCTTCATAAAGGTAAACCGGAATATCCAATTCATTGGCAACCCGCTGTCCCAATCTTTGAGCAATCTCAACGCAATCCTGCATTGTGACACCTGAAATGGGAATGAAGGGCACCACGTCGGTCGCACCAATGCGGGGGTGTTCTCCAGTGTGTTCGTTGAGGTCGATCAACTCAGCAGCCTTGGATATAGCCTGATAGGCGGCTTCCTCAACGCCAGATGGTGATCCCACAAAGGTGATCACTGTGCGGTTGTGATCGTCATCCATATGACGATCAAGCACATAAACATCATCGACAGCGGCAATTGCAGTCTGAATAGCCTCGATGACTCCAGGCCGGCGAGCATCAGAAAAGTTTGCGACACATTCAATTAAAGGAGTGGTCATTTTTACCTCATGATGAATAGGTTCTAAATGTTCGGTCCATGTTGCACCCGCCAATTATACCCAAGCTTAGAATATTGCTGTAAACGATTAGTTCGCGGGGCCGCCGGCATTGCTGAATGGCGGTAAAATTATCATGGTGCCTTTTTGACAAGTTGCAAGTATGTTAGAAGGCTGCAAAAAATTCTATGGATATTGGATTGCTCAACGAAAAACCGCTTCACGCCGGACTAAAAGCCTGGTATGCAAAACCTGGGGATGATATTGAAATTAAGATAGATGGATATTTCATTGATATCATCCAAAATGGTTTGTTAGTGGAAATTCAAACGCGAAATTTCTCGGCGATTAAGCGAAAAATCAAAGAATTAACCAAGCGCCACTCAGTTCGATTGGTTTATCCCGTCGCCCAGGAGAAGTGGATAGTAAAATTTCCAAGATCTAAAGCAGAGTTTGTCTCCCGCCGAAAATCGCCTAAACGAGGGAAACTCTCAGATGTTTTCTGCGAATTGGTCAGTTTTCCTGAACTTTTGGGACATGCGAATTTTTCTTTAGAAGTTTTACTCATCCACGAAGAAGAAGTCCGTAAATATGTCGGGAATGCAAACTGGCGGCGGCGCGGTTGGGCTACGGAAGAGAGACGGCTGTTAAGGGTGCTGGAGCGTCATCTGTTTGAAGGGCCCGCGGACATACAGAAGCTGATCCCCTTGGATGTGCCAGCCCAATTTACAACTTCAGATTTGACCCAGGCATTGCAAATCTCTCGAAGATCGGCGCAGCAGATGGCATACTGCCTGCGAAAAATGGGGGCTATTGAACAAATTGGCAAACAAGGCCGCTCAAATTTGTACGTGACCGTGGCTGCACTTTAACCTGTGTGAGATCCGATGTATAAAGTTTTACACCAGCCCAGCAGACAAGAAATCATCATTCTGGATGCACGTTGGATACAGCAGATCGAATATCTGCGAAATCTCGACAAACAGGATGCTCTGGTTTGTCCCAGGTGTGAGCAGCCCGTTCGAGTGCGGGCCGGGAAAATCAAGAGGTGGCATTTTGCTCATAAACACCTGGCGAACTGTCCCTTTGAAAAAGAATCCCTCATTTTGTTAAAAACCAGAGCAGTGTTGTATTCCTGGCTGACTGGTAAATTCGAAATCGATCAAGTCACCATAGAGAAGCAATTGAGTGAGCTACCTTTCCAGCGTCATGTGGACTGCTGGGTAAAGCGTGATGATCATCAAATTGCATACTGGATTTTTGACCGGCGGGTACCCCCAGATGAGCGAGCAAAACTAAAATCAGGCTTCAAAGAAATTGGCGTACCGGTCGTTTGGGTATTTGTATCTGATCTCCTTCGAGTTGATTTTCTAGGGATGCAAGACCGCTTGCACCTGACAACGACAGAGAGGGCCTTCATTTGTAATACAGAGTTTGACCGAGCCTGGCAAACGCATTTCGAGCATCTTGGTGGCTCACTTCACTATTTAGATGCAGATCAAGAAACCATTACGACCTATCGTAATTTAACAGTGGTTCATATGCCGCAGCTTTACCGGGGCAAACGATTGGAACACCCAATCGCCGAGATATTGATTTCTCCCGAAACCGGAGAGTTCGTTCATCCTGGCGAGATCGGTCAATTAGAAAAACGTGAGCGGGAAATTGTCCGCCAACAGACTGAAGTAGAGCAAAGATTGCGATTGGCAAAAGATTTTTTTAGCCGTACACCCTCGCAAAAAAATCATCTACCCCAAGAAGAGGTGCCACCGCCTAACAGTCAACCCTTCGAACGTTCGGGAACTTGCCGGTTTTGTGGAACTGAAACCACAGATTGGATCACATATTTTGGGGATACCCAAGAATGTATCTGTCGAAATTGCAAAGATCAAGCTAATCCTAGATAACTTTATCCCAGTATTCCTGCATTTCTGCTTCGCTGACAAACTCCTTGCGCAGAATTTTATTCCAATCTAACATGGCTTTGAGATCATCCATTGGGAGTTCCGCTTCAGGGACATAACCGAGAAAGACTCCATTGAATGACCTGTCAGTTACAAAATAACGCAAATCCCTTACCGAACGTTTAAATATGCCGATGGTCGAACGCCGGGGATCGTCATAAGGGAGGGCCGTCTCAAAAGTCAGCACGACAGGGCCGTCGGCGGTTTCGGCTACTTCAGCAACGGTGGCCTCGTGCATCCAGCGCAGCCATTCTTGTTGCAGAACGCGGGATAAAACCTTTTTCTTTTTCTTGCGGACTTCAACTTCATCGATGCGAATCCTGGAGCGGCGGAAAGCATTCCCCTTAATCTCATAGACCCAATTGGATGTACTCCCCTTGATTTTAGGGATGCTCTTCCCAATCGATTTTCTGATATTAGCTGGAACCCGGCCAAGCAATTCGGATGGCAGCAAACCGTCCCCGTTGGTCAAAGTTCTAGGTGGAGCAATCCGCCACGGGTTCGGATAATCCTTTACCCATCTGAGCCACAGGATGCTGGCACCAACTTTAAAATGATCTGCCAACTTGGGTTTGATAAAAAATGGTTCGTCAGACTTATCCGCACTTCCAGCTTTTTCTTTTCTGATATACCAATCGGGTTTGGCAGTCAGCCCGCCGGGAAGGGTGTGCCCTCTCAAATGTTGAATATGCTCCGCTACTTCGTTGCAGACAGCCCGCGATACGATCAAGCGATTGGAGCGGTCATGTTCTTCTCGCCAGCCGGTCAGGTGCTTGCGCTTCCACTCAATCATCACCTCCCGGTAAATTTGAGATTCCCGGTCCAGATATTCGCTTCTCTCATCAGGGGTGAGCACCTCCCAATTTTCAGTGGCAAATTTTAAACGCAGCGGTGTTCGCTCCACGATCTCTTTCCACATCCATTGTGGCAGTTGATCTTTGACCGCTTCGAGTTGATTTAGAGTTTCTTCTTCGGTTAATTTATCGATGGCTTTCTTTTCCCAGTCGATGCGATAGTCTAATAGTGCTCTGCGTCTTCGATAGGGATTTTGGGATTCAAGCCTTTTGATATGGGTTTCCGCCTCGGTATTATCTGTTCCGGGATCGAGTGTTCTCCTCAAATTCCCAGCTTCATGTGCACACGCAGATAGAACTTCATCATCATCGATGTCTTGGATTTCTTTTTTGATGTCTTGGATTCCGAGTGATAGTAGCAAATCTTTTGGATCTCCCCATGATCCGTGTGCACTACGGTATCGCATTCCTGAAAAGTGGATAACCATATATTGCAGCCAGAGCGGATAGCGAGTTGGCTCAGCAAGGAATTTTTTCACGATCTCCTCCAAAAGCTGCCGGTGATCCATATCTTCAATCTTTTGCTTATATTTTTCTGTATTCCAACGGGCGATATCATTGACAGTAACTGTTTTTCGTTCAATTTGCTCTTTGAGCCGCGCTTCAATAGAGGAGGTCAACCCAGTTTGAATATCTTTATTAAGGTTGTGAAGCGCGATTTCCAGACGTTCGATATCCTCCTCGAAGCTGGGTGTTTTTGAATTACTTGGATATCGGTGGACAAAGTTTCGTTTCCATCGGATTTCATTTTCTATTTTAGTTCGATCTTTTGTTTTATTAGAAAGCCATTTGTCCAAATCATCCTTTTGAGCCTGGATTTTCTTGAACAGGGTTGCAAATGCGTAAAGCCGATTGAGTTCTGCATCTACGATGGGAAGCGTTTTAGCCAGGGAGTTAACGATATGTTTCCAGCCTTCAACTCTGCTGCTTTGCGGAACGTTCCGGATATTGCGTTCATTTCTGGCAATTTCGCTCAATATATTTTTGCGAACATCTTCTACTCTATGCATATATCGATCTAAATAGATTCTTTGCCGGATAGAGCTGTCGTAATCCAGAAAATATTGGTTGAAACTGGCATGTTCTTGCTTCAATTTGTTAAGAATTGAGGGGTCTGCTGTTGCGAGTTGTTCGCCATTGTTAAATTTAATCAAGTTACCTTGGAAGTATGCGATATAGTTGTTAAATTCAGCTTGCACGCTCGTGACCAATTTTGTTTCAGATGCTTTGAAAGCTGCGATCTCATCTGGGAAATCTTCTATGGTTTTATCTTTGTATATTGACCAGGTATCAATTTCCTGAAAATGGATCAAAAAATCGCGCAATTTCAATTCCCGTAACGGGTAAATAGTTCTGAGCAAATGTTCATTTTGCCATTGGTAGAAGATTTTTTCGCTCATCTAATTCCTCCATAAATTCGAAGTGATTATCCCGAATACGATACGAGGCCGTAAACCTGACATCAAATAAATGAGCAATCCTATTGAATTTCTTGGGGCGAAAAAGATGAATCCCCTGATACTTTGCTGTAAAACCCCTGTTCTGACATTATTTGATGAACTAATTTGGACAACAACTGTCCAAAACCAATTTGAGTATATACTATTAAGGGTTCGAATGCAACCATTATCCTGAATGAAAATATCCGAAAAGGCTGGTGAATTATGAATTATTTTTCTAAGAAAGATGAACTTCAACCTGATACGATTTCTGTCCTGGGTGTGCCGTTTGATGGTAATTCATCTTTCCGGCGTGGTTCTGCTTTGGCCCCTCCTCGAATCCGAGAGAGTTTCTACAGCGAATCTTCCAACCTTTGGACGGAGAATGGGACGAATTTAGGTGCTAATAAAGTATGGCAGTTCGAGGAAAATTTAGATTTCTCGGATGGTACTTCGGCATTCGAAGCGATTGAAAGCTCCGTGGATGAATTACTTTCTCAAAATCACCGTGTGGTTATTTTGGGGGGCGACCATTCAATTGCTTACCCGATCTTGCGCGCATATGTAAAAGCATATCCTAAATTGAATGTTCTACAATTGGATGCCCACCCAGACCTTTATGATGAACTCGATGGTAGTCGTCATTCCCATGCCTGCCCATTTGCACGGATTATGGAAGAGAAACTGATCAATCGCCTGGTGCAGATCGGCATCCGCACAATGAACGGCCACCAAAGGGAGCAAGCTCAGAAATTTGGGGTTGAGGTCCATGAAATGAAAGATGGCTTTCAAATAAAATCGCTCAATTTCGATGGGCCAGTGTATATCTCTTTGGATATGGATTGCTTGGACCCAGCTTTCGCTCCGGGTGTCTCGCATCACGAACCGGGTGGCATGAACACTCGAGAAGTGATCAGCATTATCCAAAATGTGAGCGGCCATTTGGTAGGCGCAGATATTGTTGAGTTTAATCCCGAGCGTGATCCTTTGGGGATTACGGGGATGGTTGCCGCCAAACTGCTGAAGGAAATTTTAGCCCGAATTTTAACTGATTTATGATGTCTCTAGTTTTCGATCTTTTCGGATATTTGCTGTCCAAAATCTTGACACCTTTCTAAAGCGGCATATAATAGCGATAGATTTGAAAGCATCAAAATATCGAAACGCGATGACCGGGACGAGTAACCGGCCCCGCCCCTGACAGAAAATGGAGATCACCGGCTGAAAGTCTCCTCCAGGTGCCCCCGGCAAAAACCCCCCGTGAGTGAAAATCTGAAAGCGATAAGCGAGTAAGAGGACCGGCAGGCTCCGTTATCAGCCCCAAAAGAGATGCCCTTCGACTGTGTTCAGGGTAAATCTGGGTGGAACCGTGTGACGCATCGGCGCCTCGCCCCGGAATTGGGCGAGCGTTTTTTTGTTTAAACTGTCCTTGCGAATGCAGCGAAGTGCGGCAATCCCTTTGTAAAAGAATGCTCACAATGAAAGAGAAAATGATGATGAATAAACCGATACCCTATCCCTGTTTCAAACCCTCCCGGGGTTGTTTCTTGACTCCCCAGCTTCAACGCGGTTCGCTCTCTGCTAGCCCCTAACCCTACCCCCTCACTACTATCGCCTTTCAACTCACAACTGGAGAAAGAAAATGAACTACCAAAAGCAAGAAAAATATGAAGAATCCGAACTCTACCGCATCCGGCACTCAGCCGCGCATGTCATGGCGCAAGCCGTGGTAGAGATGTTTGAACCCGGCGAGGCGAAGTTTGCCATCGGTCCGCCCATCGAAAATGGTTTTTACTACGATTTTGATTTACCGCGCAACCTGACGCCAAAAGACCTCAAAGCCATCGAAAAGCGCATGCGCCAGATTATCTCCGGCAAACATGCTTTTGAGAAAAAGGTTGTCAGTGCTGATGAAGCAAAACAAATGTTTGCCGATCAACCCTACAAAATCGAGTTAATCGAAGGCTTGGAAGAAGGCGGCTTCGATGAATATGGTGAACCTTTGGATGAAAAACCTGATATTTCTTTCTATTCTCATGATGCTTTCACGGATCTTTGCCGCGGTCCGCATGTTGACCATACCGGTGAGATTAATCCCTCTGCGGTTAAGCTGCTAAGCGTTGCTGGCGCATATTGGCGAGGCGATGAAAACAATCCCCAATTACAGCGCATCTATGGCACGGCCTGGAAAAAGCCCCAGGAGCTGAAAGATTATCTGCAGATGTTGGAAGAAGCCAAAAAACGCGACCACCGCAAACTGGGCAAGGACCTCGATATTTTTGTGTTTGATGAAGAAGTCGGGCCGGGTCTGCCGCTGTGGCTGCCCGCGGGCGGTGTGATCATCGATGAATTGGAAATGCTGGCGAAAGAAATGGAGTTGGCTGCTGGCTATGAGCGTGTCCGTTCCCCCCATATCACCAAAGAAGCCCTTTTCTTGCGCAGTGGTCACCTGCCCTATTATGCTGAGAGCATGTACCCACCGATGGAAATGGAAGGCGTGCGCTACTATATCAAGCCGATGAACTGCCCCATGCACCATAAAATCTTCGCTGCTCGACCGCACAGCTACCGTGACATGCCCATTCGGCTGGCAGAATACGGCACCTGCTATCGGTACGAAAAAAGCGGCGAACTTTTCGGATTGATGCGTGTGCGTTCGATGCAGATGAACAACTCCCATATCTATTGCACCGAAGACCAGTTTGAGGAAGAATTCATGGGTGTTGTCAACCTGTATCTCGAATACTTCCGCATCTTTGGCATCGAAAAATATGTCATGCGTCTGGGTATGCATGATAAAGAAGGCCTTGGCAAGAAGTTCGTGGATAACGAGCGCTTGTGGCTCAAGACCGGCGAGATGGTTCGCAGAGCGATGACGAATGGCGGCATCCCCTTTGTGGAAGCGGCTGGAGAGGCGGCCTTCTACGGCCCCAAGATTGACGTTCAGGTTTGGAGCGCCATCGGACGTGAATTCTCATTGGCTACCAACCAGGTGGATTTTGCCGTCCCAGAGCGTTTTGACCTGAGTTATGTCAATAGCGAGGGCGAAGACGAAGTACCGCTGTGCATCCACCGGGCTCCGCTCAGCACGCATGAACGTATGATCGGTTTCCTGATTGAGCACTATGCTGGCAAATTCCCGGTGTGGTTAGCACCTGAACAGGCGCGCATCGTACCTATTACGGATAACCAGTTCGAGTACGCCCTCGAAATCGAGCAGAAATACAAAGCCGCAGGCATCCGAGCCAAAGCCGATTTGAGCTCCGATCGTATGAACGCCAAGATTCGGAACGCGCAGAAGAAACAGGTTCCTTATATGCTGGTGGTCGGCGATCAGGAAATGGAAGCCGGGCAAGTGGCCCCGCGCTTACGCTCTGGAAAACGCATGGACGCCCTCAGCGTAGAAGCGTTCCTGGAACATATTCAGGGTGAAATCCGCGAACGCGTACAATCCCCAGAGATGAGGTAATTAGAGATGTAGCAAACAGAATCCAGCGGATGAAATTTTCTTCCGCTGGATTTTTATTTAACCAAAATGTAAAAGAACTGATAGGATAAAATTTATTATCAACATTTTATGAAAGAGAAGCTCAGTTAGTTCAAATAGACTTATCAAATAATAATACTAAGGTTTAGGGTGAGAGTTAATTGTCCGCTGTTTGTCCAGGCGTAGCCGAACACAAAATAAGGGAAGCTGCTTGTTTGGAGTGGTTTGCGGTTTTGTATGCGCGGAATTTGTGATTGCCTGCTATACTTCTGAAGTCATTAGAAAATTGGGAGATTGCCAGTGAAACCTACCTCTATCGTGGTGAGTGTTATTGTGATCGTGAGCGTTCTATGTTGTCTGATGGCGGCCTGTGGATTGTGCATCGCCCTGGGCTTGCTGGGCAGCCAGACTGGGAGCTTTGATTTTGGGGGATCGCTGCAAACGGGGCAAATTGCGCCAGATTTTGAGTTGAAGACTATCGATGGCGAAAATATTTCCTTGTATAAATTTCGCGGACAACCCGTAATGCTGAATTTCTGGGCACTCTGGTGTGGTCCTTGCATTGAGGAGATGCCTCTTATTCAAGAGCGTTTCGAACAGCACAACCCAGATTTGGTAATTTTGGCCATAGAAAATGAAAGTTCGCCTGCTTCTTTAGGGAATTATGTGCACGAATCGCAATTCAGTTTCTTAGTGCTTACGGGCACAGAAGATATAACCCGCCAATTTAATATTCGAGCCTATCCAACATCCATTTTCATTGATGTGGATGGCGTGATCCAATCCATCGTGATTGGCAGTCTTTCTGGTTCTGGTTTGGATGCTGAGCTGGCAAAAATTGGGTTGGGAGATTAATATCTATCCGGAAATTCACCCCCCATCAATATTTTTCGGATAGGTTTTTATTCTGGTTTTTTGAGCTTCTGGTAACCTTTTTCCCCCAGTAAGTATTTGAGTTCTTCAGCGAAAGTTTCAATCAACGGGATAAATTCTTCCGCGGGACGCAGGCAGCTCCCAGGTTCGGCGAGCATCAAATTGGTTTCGTCGAGGGTAATACTCCCTTCCTGCTCATCCAGGTCTAAGGGGTGCAAGATGCAATAAAAGGGTTTGAAGCGCCAGGGGTGCAAATCGCCCTCAACAGCAGCGATTTGCAGAGCGCATTTGTAATCGCGGCGCAGAAAAATACAGGCAGTGGCCCCATAATGGTCAGCATCCAGTACCACTGTAGTGTGCCCCACTTCCCCACTGAGGGCATACTTATCGGTATCCCGGCGCTCATCAAACCAACGTTGGGGATCTACTACCCCTTTAGGCAAGTGGGGCTTAATCAGTTCAGCGTGGGAAAGGATATCCTCGATTTCGACCTGATCGACCCAGGTGCCATGCAGACAGCAAGCTCCATGACACTCATCCAAAGTGCAGCGGCGCATCGGTTCGGATTTTAATAAACGAGGATTGATCCGGTGATCCATTTTCTAGCGAGTAACTTCGATTATCCAATTGAGATATTTCTCGGAACCAGCCGTGATGGGGATTGCAATCACCTCCGGAACATCGTAGGGGTGGATGGTTTGGACAAGGGTGGACAGTTCTTCAAAGAGATCAGCCCGGGTTTTGATCATCAACAGAAATTCGCCTTCTTCGCAGATTTCTTCTTCCCAGGTATAAATGGATGTGATCCCAGGTAAGATATTGACACAGGCTGCAAGTTTAGCAGCAACTAGCTGGCTGCCAATTTCTTTGGCAGTTTCTATAGTTGGAGCAGTGACCAGTACCACCTGATATTTGCTTTCCATGAGCAATTCTCCTTTTCAGTGAGCTGATTTTAAGTATCCCATATTCTGTAAAAATATTCTGCAGAAGTTTGGTAAGATTACGAGTGTAACCTGGCTTTGGAACAATCCAGAAAAATGGAGTTGGGTGAAGGTAATTTTATGGATACTCAAAATGCTTCGAATCAAAAATGGCAGAGCGTCGTTACGGAGTTTCATAATAAAAGTGACCGGGCTGCAGCAATCTTGGGCGCGGCATTTCTCGAGGCACATTTAGGTCGGCTCATTGCTGGCTTTTTCATTGATAAATGTGATGAGACAGAATCTTTGCTCAATATTGAACGCCCATTGGGTTCTTTTAGTGCTCGTGCTCGTGCGGCTTATTGTATGGGTTTGATCAGTACCAACGAATATCATGATCTCGGTTTGATCATGCAAATCCAATATGCTTTTGCCAACCAGATCAGTGAGGTTACCTTTTCAGATAGTGGAATTCGTGATAAATGCTTTGCTTTACGAATCCCGCGTGATGTGCTTTTTCCGGGAGAAACACACTCTCCTCGCCAGCTCTTTGTATTTGCCTCGGCAATATTAACCCAACACCTGGTCTATCGTGTAGAAATCGCGGCAAAGAAACGCTGTGAGGTCCCCGAAGATTTTAGCTTAGTAGACGTGGACGAATAAAATCAATGGCAGAAGAACGAGGCACCCAAACATCCTCCTTTGGCTCCCGCGGCCGGATCAGTCACGATTCGAGTTATTTCTACGCCAGCCGGATGTACGCTGACCATCAGGGGGAGGATCAAGGCCAACCCTCAGATGAAAATACGCTTCCTAAGAGTGCGATGGATCATATTTTTGTTGCCAGTTCTGAGGAGATGATCCATCTTCCAGATGCCTCTGTCCATCTGGTGGTTACATCTCCACCTTATAACGCCCGGAAAGAATATGATGACGATCTGACTCTTGAAGAATATTTAAAGTTTTTGGAACGCGTCTTCCGAGAAACTTATCGTGTGTTGGTTCCAGGTGGCCGCGCCTGTATCAATCTTGCCAACTTAGGGCGCAAACCCTATATTCCCCTGAATGCTTTCATCTCACTGATGATGGTTGAAATCGGTTTTCTAATGCGCGGCGAAATTATCTGGGATAAAGGATCCAGCGTGGGATCATCCACAGCCTGGGGTAGTTGGCTCTCAGCCAGCAACCCAACCCTGAGGGATGTCCATGAATATATATTAGTTTTCTCTAAGGGGCGGTTCAAACGTCAAAAAAATGGACGGACGTCCACCATCGAGCGTGATGATTTTCTGGAACTCACCAAAAGTGTTTGGCAATTTCCCACAGAATTGGCCTCACGGGTGGGGCATCCAGCGCCCTACCCAATTGAGTTGCCGCGCCGACTAATTGAGCTGTATACTTTTCAAGATGATATTATTCTCGATCCATTCATGGGCAGCGGTACTACCGCCCTGGCCGCCATAGAAACCAATCGTCATTATGTGGGTTACGAGCTAGACGAAAAATACATTGAGTTAGCCCAGCAACGAATTAAAGCGAGAAGATGACATGGAAGAAATCGAACCTACCCCAGAATTTGATCCTGAATCCAACCAGCCATCAACGTTGCAATGGGTCGTTATTGGCATCATCGGTTTTGTTGCTCTCTGTGGATTTCTGCTTTTCGTATCCGGGATTGGCTTCACCATTTTTTCCTTTAGCAAGCGAGAACAAGCTCAAGCCGAAGAAACTGCAATTGCAGCTACCGAAGTTGTTGTCAACCGCGAACAGGCAAAGAACGCTGCTTCAGAATGGCCAATCGTGCTCTTTGATACTTTTGATGACAACCAAAGCGAGTGGATTGATGGCGAAATTGATGATGAATATTCAACTATCCAGGTGACCATCAATGGCGTGTACAAATGGGAAGCCACCGCCAAACAGGGGTTCGCTTGGCGAGTTTGGCCTGAGTCGGACTTAACCACTGATTTTTATTTGGCGGTTGATGCTCAAAATTTAGGTAACAATATCGAAGCCCAATATGGCCTGATCTTTCGCGAAAATGATGGCGACTATTTCTACTGGGAAATCATCGATACGCAAAATTTTCGTTTCTTCTTCTATCAGAATGAGTGGGTTGAACTGATCCCCTCCACGTACACGGAGGCCATCCAGCCTGGGGAAATCAATCACCTCGTGGTTCTATCAGAAAATGACGAATTCCAATTTTGGATCAACGATCAATATGTTGGGCAGGCCAGTGGCAGCGTTCCGTCATCTGGTAAAGCTGGCGTTGCGATAGGCTTATCTTACAATGGGGAAGAGAGCACCATTGTTTTTGACAATTTTGAGCTGCGTGCTCTTACTACGGTGGAATGATCACTCCCGTCTTTATCATTTTGGCGATAGTGGTTTATTCTGCCGTCCATTCCTTTTTAGCATCTTTATGGGTGAAAACTTGGGCCCGGCAGCGCCTGGGTTCTCGGGTAAATCGATGGTATCGCCTGATTTATAATTTGTTTGCGGTTATTTCGGCACTTCCCATTTTAGGTCTCCTCCTTACTTTGCCCGATCAGACAATTTATCAAATCCCCTTCCCCTGGGTTTTGCTCACCTCTGTGGGTCAACTCGCCGGAATTCTCATCATCATCGTTGGCATTCTGCAAACCGATCTCTGGCATTTTATCGGTTTGCGTCAGATTATTGATCCTAAGAGTAGTGCCTCTACTGAGATGGTGACTACGGGGCTTTATCGCTGGGTACGCCATCCACTTTACATGGGTGGGTTGCTGTTGATCTGGTTGACGCCCGTCATGACAGTTAACTTGCTGACCATCTTTATCCAGCTAACCGTATATTTGATCGTAGGGGCTAAATTGGAAGAACAGCGCTTAATCCAGGAATTTGGCGAGGCTTACCGGGAATATCAGCAGCGCGTTCCTAGGTTGCTGCCCACCACAAAACGTAAACCATAATCACACTTTCCTTGTCATAATTTCATGGTATAAACCTTCACTAAAGTTTTCTTGGTACCAATATTTTAGAGGAAATAGTATGGATTACTTTGATAATGAGCATAATGTAACTGAATATATTCGGATGGCCGAAGGATACGACGGTCGAGAGTTTATCCCCATCCTTCGGTCTCACCTGAAAGATAATGCTACCGTGCTGGAATTGGGGATGGGTCCTGGGAAAGACACAGAACTTTTGGGAGAATATTTTCGTGTGACGGGTTCTGATAGATCCAAAATTTTTTTAGACCGCTTCCGAGCCATTCATCCAGATGCAGATTTGCTTTGTTTAGATGCCGCAGTCTTGGAAACTGAAAGACTATTCGATTGTATCTACTCGAATAAGGTTTTACATCATTTAACCAAGGCGCAACTTCAAACCTCTTTTAAACAGCAAGCAAAATTGCTCAATCCTGGTGGCTGGTTATTCCACACTTTTTGGTATGGCGATACGGAAGAAGAACATTCGGGATTGCGATTTGTTTACTACACACCAGGTACATTGCGAAAATTGATTGGCGGAAATTTTGAAGAAATAAAAGTCAGCAAGTATACTGAAATGGACGCCGATGATTCATTCTTCATCTTGCTCCGAAAAAAAAGATAAATATTGAAAATTTGCTCTACCCATGAATACCCTAACCATCCGTAAAACCCCTTTTTTGTTTTTTCGCTATCTCGTCATCATTGAGTTCTTTTTTGCTTTTCTACCATTGATATTGGCAGTTGTTTTTCCAGTCCAGGCAGAATACAATCAAACGGTCTTAGCACAATCGCTGTCTTTCAATTTGCTTTTGACGATTGTGGTGACTTTTCTGCAGATATTAATTCTCATAATATCCTTTTTCTCTTGGTATTTACCCACCTATAAAATTAATCAAAAGAGAATCTCCTATCGCCATGCCGGCTCGTCAGAATTTCAGGAACTGATCACCGTGGATATAATTCGTCGGGTAGAGATTCACCAAAGGGGGTTAGGCCGCCGTTTCGATTATGGCACACTTTTGATTTATGAAACCAATACTGATCGAATTGTCAAACTCAAAGATATCCCAGATCCGGTTGGGGTTGCCAGCCAGATCGAAAAGTGGGTGGCGGGGTTATTGAAACCTTATGCTCCCGCGGAGATCAAACCCGCGGATGAATTGATCGCCGAGGGCGAGGGTCAATTTGTAGAATTTAAATCCAGCATCCTGTGGGATTATCGTCAAGAAAAAACGAACAAAAATTTGAGTATTCCCATTATTAAAAATTGTGCCGCATTTATGAACACAGATGGCGGGACTTTGCTGGTAGGTATCGATGATAATGGCAATATTCTGGGTTTAGATGCTGATTACGCCGTCTTCAAAAAGCCCAACCCCGATGGTTTTGAACTTATTTTCAACAACGCCTTTCAGAAAATGATCGGTGCGGAGTTTCGGCAATTTGTGCAGCTTTCTTTCCCGGAAATTGAAGGCAAACCCATTTGCCTGATTGCTGTGCAGCCATCTAGTAGTCCAGTTTATTTCCAAAGCCGGGGTCAAGAAGATTTTTATATCCGCGCCGGAAATGCCAGCCAACCCTTGTCTGTGAGCAAAGCCACGGCTTATATTCAAGATCGCTTTTAAACTGTCAGGACAGGCAGTCATCTAAGGATTGCCTGTCCCATTTGGAACCTCATTATGAACACTCCGGAAATCGAACCTGGTAAACCCTATCCCTTAGGCGCTGCTTATTGTCATGAAGGCGTTAACTTCAGCGTCTTTTCGAAGAGTGGCACGCGCGTTGAGTTGCTTTTCTTCGACGATGTCAATGATGGCATTCCGTCCCGAGTGATCGAGTTAGATCCGAGTAAACACCGCACCTTTCACTATTGGCATGCTTGTGTACCGCAAATTCAAGCCGGGCAATTATATGGTTTTCGAGTGCATGGCCCTACCGATCCAAAATTTGGTCACCGTTATGATCGTGAGAAACTACTTATCGATCCTTACGGTCGGGCTGTAGCCGTTCCTGATAATTACGACCGTGGTGCGGCTTCACGACCCGGAGATAACACTGCTGTCGCAATGAAGAGTGTGGTCACTGATCGTCGCGACTATGATTGGGAAGGAGATCGCCCCTTAGGGCGGCCACTCAATCAAACTGTGATTTATGAGCTGCACGTCGGCGGTTTTACGCGCCACCCCAACTCAGGGGTCGATGAAGCCAAACGCGGGACATATGCTGGTCTGATTGAAAAAATTCCTTACTTGCAAGAGTTAGGTATTACAGCGGTTGAGTTGCTGCCCATCTATCAGTTTGACGAGCAAGAAGCCCCTGAGGGCTTGTCAAATTACTGGGGATACAATCCAGTTTCGTTTTTTTCACCCCACCCCGGATACAGTTCGAATCGCACACCCGTGGGACCGCTCAACGAATTCCGTGATATGGTCAAAGCCCTTCATAAGGCTGGCATCGAAGTCATCTTGGATGTGGTCTACAATCACACTGCTGAGGGTAATCAATGGGGGCCGACTTTCAGTTTTCGGGGTTTTGACAACCGCACCTATTACATCCTTGGAAAAGACCTCTCCAAATATAAAAATTATAGCGGCACTGGCAATACACTTAATGCTAATCGCTCGGTGGTGCGCCGTTTAATTCTAGACAGTTTGCGCTATTGGGTAGAAGAAATGCATATAGATGGCTTTCGCTTTGACCTGGCTTCAATTTTCTCACGAGATGATTTGGGTCAGCCCCGGGTTAACCCACCGCTTTTGTGGGATATTGAATCTGACCCTGTTTTGGCAGGCACGAAATTGATCGCGGAGGCCTGGGATGCTGGCGGCCTTTATCAGGTGGGCTCCTTTATTGGTGACCGCTGGAAGGAATGGAATGGCCAATTCCGTGATGATGTGCGCGCCTTTGTCAAAGGAGACAAGGGGATGGTGCCCAAACTTGCCTCTCGGTTTTTAGCCAGCCCAGATTTGTACGGCCACGAGGAGCGTGAGCCAGAGCAGAGCATCAATTTTATTACCTGCCATGATGGCTTTACCCTCAATGATCTGGTTTCGTACAATCTCAAACATAATTGGGCTAATCAGGAAGGCAATCGCGACGGACACAACCACAATCTGAGTTGGAACTGTGGATTTGAAGGACCAACGGATAATCCAAAAATTGAAGGATTGCGAAAGCAGCAGATCAAGAACTTTCTAACGATTAACCTGCTGGCTTTGGGCGTTCCCATGCTTTTGATGGGTGATGAGGTCCGACGCACACAAATTGGTAATAATAATGCTTACTGTCAGGATAATGAAATCAGTTGGTTCGATTGGACTTTACTAGAAAAACATGCTGATATTCATCGCTTTGTAAAAGAGTTAATCCAGTTCCGGTTAAGTCTCAATGTGTTCAAAGATGTGCGCGGTGTTCCGCTGCGACGGCTTCTAGAAACTGCACAGCTCGATTGGCATGGAGTTGAACTTTGTGAGCCAGATTGGGGTTATAACTCCCATACCCTGGCTTTTACAGTCCGCGGCCGGCGCGGATTGTTCCACATCATCTTCAATGCTTATTGGAAGCCGCTAAAATTTGAACTCCCACCCACCGCGGAACAAGGTTTGGCCACCTGGCGACGGATTATTGATACTTCACTAAACTCACCCAACGATTTTTATAAGTTAAAGTCAGCTCCTGAGGTAAATGCTGGCTTTCTCAAGGTTTCGGCTCGCAGCACAGTTGTATTGGTAGCCACAGTATTAGAATAAACAAACTTTTTGGGATTATGGGGATAAAGAATGAGTTAATGTTTGCCATCCTGAGTTCTTTCTAAAAAGGGAGCATCTGATTTCGGTGCAAAATATATTTGAAAGTGAGGTGCAAGATGAGTGAGAAAACTGTTCAATTTGTGATCGCATTATTTGAGAGCGAACAGGGGGCGGAAGAAACGTTAAGTTCCTTGAAAGCGGATAAAAATGAAATCTTGCAAAGTGTGCAGGCTGCAGTTGCCATGAGCAAAGATAAGAATAGCCGCATCCATTATAAAGATGTCGGCATGACGCCAGCAAAAGGGGCTGTTGCTGGGGTTGTGATTGGCGCAGTTGTTGGTGTCGCCACAGGAGGTGCTGGATTTGCACTTGGCGCGCTAGGCGCTCTCCTCGGTGGCGTTGCTGGAAAACGCAAAAGAGAAGGGCAGATTACCTCGGCCCAGGTCAATCAGGTTGTCGCGTCGATCCAGCCTGGTTCATCAGCGTTGTTGACTGTTGTCGAGCAAGATGCCGCTGATAAATTTGAGAATTTGCTCCACGCTGAAGGCGCACACACCTTTGTTAGTGATATCTCCACCGATCTTGCAACTCAGTTGGATTCACATCGTGAAACCGCCTATTCTGCATTAATGGACCAACTGAAACAATAGACCTCGTAACGGATTTCCCTTCTATGTGTTTCAACTTAAACATGGGTTTTGTTATTGGTTCCCAAACGTTTAGCTTAAGGAGATATGCTTATGTGTTGTTTCTTTACCACTCTATTGTTTTTTGGCCCTCGTTTAGCCTTTCTGATTTATTGGCTAATCTGGCCAGTTCGAGTTGCAGCAGTGTTAAATACTTTTATTTGGCCGTTATTGGGTCTGATTTTCTTGCCCTGGTCAACCCTGATGTATGTGATCGTCGCTTCGCCTGGACCAGGACTCGGCTTAATCGGGTTTGACTGGCTCTGGATGGGATTGGCATTAATGGCTGATCTTGCTGGCTATGCTGGTGGCGCTCAGAATCGAAAACGAGTGCCCGGATACACTGGCCCGTAAATATTGGAAAAATAACAAAAAAGCCTGCGAGGATTAAGATCGCAGGCTTTTTTGTTTAAAATACTACTTAATTATCCAAAGTTCAACAGTGTAAGTTCTAATTTATTGTTTATTTGTTTGCTTTGAAGATTTTTTCACCTGCCCGAATCGGCACCTTCAAACGATTCTCAAAAGGAGTTAGCGGACAATTCCACACCTTTGGCTCGCGTCCAAAACGCGTGGCAAGTGAATGCGGCTCGTTGTACGCGCAGTAAGGATTATAAGCCAGGTTAAAATCTACCAAATATTTACCGTTATTAAGCGGTTCGGGTTCTAGATAGCGGCCTGCTCCGTAGGTTTCTGAATTTGCCAACGAATTTATAAACGGTAAGAAAAAACCGAAGTCCTTGTCATAAATCATCAGATTGGCTTCCTTTCCATCAACTTCGAACGTGAAACGCCCAAAACGATAGTATGTGCGCACATCACCAGTGGATGTTTGTATCTCAATGGTTTCTTGTTGTGGGAATTCTTCAACTGTAACTTCCACACGGAGTGCTTCGTTTTCTTGGAAACAGTTCAATCTTTCAAAATCATGCTTTTGTTCAGGGGTTAACGGGCTTTGTGGGTGAGAGGCAGAAAACTGGTCCTTCTCAGCTCGAATATTGGATAGGTTGCTCATCTTATCTCCGGATATTTTAATTTAGAGAAATTATCTCTTGGTTACGATTACTCTGGTGGCCCAATATGAAAGAATTTTACGAATATGCGCGAAACGTGCCCAAAGCTGACAGCTCTGAGCACGTTTCACATTTGAGAATGTTAGAGGAGAATACAATATCATTATGGCATTCATAAATGAATTTGGTATGAAGGAAAGATAAAGATTTGATGAAAGGTTGCTTTTATTTTTATAGTGTATGCAATGCGGTAAGATTCCATCAGTCTGCTAGAACCATTAAATCGCATTGCCCTTAAAGCCCAAACCGCCCGGTATAGGGAGGCTCCAGTTCCCAGGGGCGGTTTTGAGTGAGGAGAATGCAATTACTATTATACGGGTTCTCCTAAAAGGGGCATGAAAGGATGATAAATATTAGATGAGAACACACCGGTTCATTTACAAGCAACTCTGATTTGTTTCAACGTGATGGGTCCTTCTCTTAAAATCTCGGGTGCGGGGGTTGTGCAGTCTATTACTGTTGAAGGTACTCCCCCTGGGGTGCGGCCTCCATCGATAATGAGGTGGATCCTTCCCTTGAGTTGTTTCAATACTTGCTTGGTTGTCATTGTGTTTTTACCCCCAGTCATATTGGCAGAGGTAACAGCTAACGGGCCCGCTGCTTCTAATAACGCTAGTGCGACTGGATGGTCGGGGATGCGAACGCCAATTGTAGGTAATGGCGCTAAAATCTCAGGGAGAGCAGGATGACGGGGCACAATCATCGTCAGTGGTCCTGGCCAAAAGTGTTGAGCGATCTTACGGGCCGATTCGCTCAAATCGACGGTTACATTTTTTAGCTGATCAACATGACCAATGAGTACAGCAATCGCTTTCGTATTCGTGCGGCCCTTGACGATATAAAGGCGTTCGATACTCTTCTCATTTTGCACGGGAGCGGCCAGCCCGTAGACTGTATCGGTTGGAAAGGCAACTAAACCACCGTTGCGAAGCACGTCGATGGCATATTGGATGGCGTGGGGGTGATCAGCAGAGATACGTTCAGTTTTCATGAGCAGTATTGTCAACAAGTATTTTTATTCGGAAAAAGTTTCTATGCGGACCAACCGGTCGTGACCCGCTAAATCGGAGAGCAGGTCGATTTGGGATTTTCCGAAGATTTCTTGAGCTAAGTTTACCGCGATTTCTCCTTGGGTGACCTCGATCTCTAAAAGCAGCAGTCCCGCTGAAGACAGATTTCGTGCAGCCTGCGGTAGTAATTTTCGGATCAAACTTAATCCATCCGATCCGCCATCCAGGGCCAAGGTTGGTTCATTCCCAAATACACTTAATCCTTCCAAAGTTTTGGTGGGAATATAAGGCAGGTTAGCACATATGACGTGAAATTGGGATTTAGCAGATGGAAACGAAAGCAAATCTGCCTGGATGAAATTGATCTGGTGGCTGACAAAGTGGCTGTGAGCGTTGATTTGAGCCACTTTGAGGGCCTCCGAAGAAATATCCGTTGCTGTGACTCGTAAATCTGAGATATTTGCTGCCAGCGAGATCGCGATACAACCGGAGCCGGTTCCGATATCGGCGACTTGGCGCTTACCTGGATGAGCCTTAATCCATTCGTAAGCTTGCTCTACGATGAGTTCAGTCTCGGGCCTCGGGATCAAGGTGTGCGCATTGATGGCGAAAGCCAGCCCGTAGAATTCCCAGTAACCCAGCACATAGGGCAGGGGTTCGCCAGTTTTCAGACGAGAGATTGCTGCATCAAGTGCACTTTGTTGTTCTGAAGTCAGTTCTATTTCAGGATGTGCGAGAACCCAGGCCCGGTTATTGCCGGTGATATGGGCTATAAGCACCTGGGCCTCTAGCGATGGGACTTCACTATGATTGAAGATTGAAACTTGAAGGTCTTGGCACAGGGAGTGAATATCCATCTAACGCTTCAACCACTAAATATATCAATCTTCCAGCCCGGTAGCCGCTAGTCGCTCGGCTTCGTCACGTGTAGCTAATTCGTCAATGAACTGGTCAATATCCCCATCGAGTACACTTGTCAGATTATAGGAAGAGACATTAATGCGGTGATCGGTAACCCGAGATTGAGGATAATTATAAGTACGAATTTTTTCGGAACGGTCACCACTGCCCACCTGTGAGCGGCGATCGGCTTCAATTTCGTTGCGGCGTTTCTCTTCCTCGACCTCGTAAAGGCGAGCCCGTAAAATGCTCAGCGCGCGCAAGCGGTTTTGCAATTGGGAGCGCTCATCCTGGCATTGTACGACCATGCCGGTAGGCAGGTGCGTGAGCCGAACAGCAGTCGAGTTTTTCTGCACGCTTTGTCCACCCGCACCAGCTGATTTATAAACATCCATTTTGATGTCACTTGCAGGGATTTCGATCTCGACTTCATCGACTTCGGCCATCACGGCTACCGTTGCGGTGGACGTGTGGATGCGTCCTTGGGATTCAGTTGTCGGTACGCGCTGAACACGATGTACCCCCGACTCGAATTTGAGCCGCGAAAAGGCACCTTTTCCTTTGATCTCAAAAGTTATTTCTTTGAAACCGCCCACCCCGGTTTCGTTAGCTGAGAGAATTTCTGCCTTCCAACGACGGTTTTCAGCATAACGGCTATACATGCGATAAAGTTCGGCAGCAAATAAACCGGCTTCATCACCGCCGGCCCCCGCTCGAATTTCAACGATCACATTGCGGCCATCGCGCGAATCTCTGGGGAGCAATAGCGCTTTAATTTGATTCTCAAAAACGGGAATGCGAGGTTCAATTTCCGCGATTTCCATTTCAGCTAACTCGATTAAATCAGTATCATCGCCCTCGAGCAGCAGCTTGGCTTCTTCCAGACTATTGAGCAGGTGTTCGTATTCGTTGGCCTTAATTGATTAACGGCTCTAGTTCAGAGCGTTCCTTAGAAAGCTCTGTGGCGCGCTGGTAATCATCGCCGACTTCCATCAATTCTTGATTGATTTCGTTATAGCGTTCTTGGATTCCGTTTAGTTTATTAAGCATCGGTTCTTATTTGGTTACTTCTTTTCTAAAAATGGATTTGGATAAATTGCCCAGGCATTATACCACTCGGAACAATTTCATCCATCTCGGTCGTCTAACCTGCAACCCTGCAACGCTATACTCCTTGGGAGACAGCTATGAAAATAAAATCTATTCTTTTTGTATTCATCCTTCTCGCTTCAGCCTTTATCCTTATATCTCCCGCCAAAGCTGATGGCATTATTATCCCTGATCCGCCCATTTGTAGCCCTGAGCCTTGTCCTCCGCAACCCTTCCCTAGCTCTCAATTGGAAATTCGCTATCACTACGTGGACGTTACCATCGAAGATCAAATCGCAGTAACTCGTGTCGATCAGGTTTTCTACAATCCCAATGAATGGACAGTAGAAGGAATATATATTTTTCCGATCCCTGTGGACGCTGCTGTGACGGATTTTACCTTTTGGATTGATGGTGAGCTCGTTAACGGGGAAATTCTCTCAGCTGAGGAGGCTCGCCGTATTTACGAAGACATCGTGCGTGATATGCAAGACCCGGCTTTGTTGGAGTACGCTGACCGGGGAGCGGTGAGAGCCCGCATCTTTCCTATTGACCCTGGAGGTGAACGCCGCATTCAATTGGAATACACTCAAGCCCTCACCGCTGAAGAAGGTTTGGTGCGCTATGTTTACCCCCTGAACACTGAAAAATTCTCCACTCAACCCCTCGATGAGGTGCGCATCAGTGTCGATGTGGTTGCCAACCAACCGATCCGGGCAGTCTACTCTCCCTCACATCCGGTGTCTGTTCGTCGCGTTGGCGATTTCCATTTCACCGCCGGCTATGAAGAATTCGATATAAGTCCCGAGACTGATTATTCCCTGTACTACTCGATTGGTGAGAGCGAAGCCTTTCATCTGCTGAGTTACCGCGATCCTGCAGACCCAACAGATCCAGATGGTTTCTTCCTGGCTTTACTGGCTCCGAGGCCGGGTGCGGATACACAGCCAGTGCCCAAAGACGTTATCTTGGTGCTAGATCGCTCCGGCAGTATGGAAGGTGAGAAGTTCATACAAGCCCAAGAAGCACTCAAATATATTTTAAGCCACCTAAATTCGCTAGACCGCTTCAGTGTGATCTCATTTAGCACCGATTTGGAAACTTACGCCCGCGATCTGCGAGAAACATCAGATGTGAAGGAAGCGGTTGCCTGGGTTGATAGACAAAGTGCGCGTGGCAGCACCGATATCAATCGTGCACTGCTCGAAGCCGCCGCGATGACCGATACCGAGCGGCCAACATATTTGATCTTTATCACAGATGGGCTGCCCACTGAAGGTGTGATCGAAAATAATCAGATTCTGAATAATTTTAAAATCAACGCGCCTGATAACTTGCGTTTGTTTGCCTTTGGGGTCGGCTATGATGTCGATACCTTTCTGCTTGATTCACTGGCCCAGGAACACCACGGTGCCAGCTCCTATGTGGTCCCGGGGGAGTCGCTGGATGAAATTCTATCTGGCTTCTATGCCAAGGTTAGCAGGCCGGTTTTGATAGATCTGCAACTTGATTTTGGTTCTTTGACAAACTCAGGACAAGAGTTGGCACCTTATGATCTCTACCCTAATCCGCTTCCTGATCTCTTTGCCGGATCACAGATTGTGGTTGTGGGCCGTTATCGAGAATCCGGTCGTGCAGATGTGACTCTGACGGGTACGGTCAATGGTGAGGGGCAAACCTTCACCTTCCCAAACCAAATATTTACAGCTGATTCTTCGGCTTCAAATCTTCAATCATCCATTCCGCGTCTTTGGGCCACCCGCAAAATTGGATATCTGCTCAACCAAATTCGATTGCAAGGTCCTGAACCGGAATTGGTCGAACAAATTGTGCGCTTGAGCATTCGCTTTGGCATTGTTACACCTTACACATCTTATCTGGTCACTGAACCGATGCCATTAGGCGCGGTTGAGCAGGAACGCATTGCCAATGAAGCCTATGACCAATTGAAATCTGCACCTGCAGCACCCAGCTATGGACAGCAGGCAGTTGAGCAGGCTGCAGGCGAAGGCGCTATGCGGGAAGCTGATTTACTCAGTTCGACACCCGCCGAAGTTGCCAACCACGTCCGTATTGTTGGGCCGCGCACTTTTGTGTCCTCGAATGATATATGGATAGATACAACCTTTGATCCGGATGCAATGCAGACCCTAAAGATTGCTTTCCTTTCGGATGATTATTTCGCCCTGGCAGCTGCTGATTCCCAGTTGGGTGCAGCCTTCGCCCTGGGCTCAAAAGTGATTGCTCTCTCGAATGGAATCGCTTACGAAGTGGTAAGTGCAAATTCATCCGTCTCCGCAGCAGAAATCCCGGGAACAGAAAATCCCCTGGTACCGGAGGAAACTGGAGTAACCTTCACTCCAGAATCCCCACCTGAAGAACCAGCAGTCACTCCCAAAGCTGAGTTTGAAACTCCTGTCGGCAGGAGCGGTCTTCCTTGCGCAGGTGGGATGCTTCCCTTCGCGCTTTTTCCTTTGATAGGAATGTTCTATGTTCGCAAATATTATAAAAATCGAATATGAACGGCTTGCGTTGCCTCTCTAGGCATGCTATAATCTCAGCGCAAGTTCTTTTCCCCCTAAATTTTAGGATTAAATTGTAATACGCGTTTCCTCCACGGCTACAGAGTATCGATAGTGGGCGGCGGTAGGCGAGAGCGCGTTCTATGAATACTATCTTCCCGAGAAAAAAAACATGATCGATATATTGGAGCTAGAGAAGGAACCATTATCGTCTCTGCGTCAGATGGCGATGGATATGGATGTTCCCCAGGCAGCACGCATGAAGCGGGAACAATTGGTCACACGCATTCGACAGGCCGAAGCAGAGAAAGAAGGCCTGGAGATTCGCGGTGGCATTCTTGAAATTATGAGCGAAGGGATTGGGTTTTTACGTTTGGAAAGTTATAAGCCCGGCCCTCAGGATGTATATGTTTCTCAATCCCAGGTCCGCCGTTACAGTTTGAGAAATGGCGATATGGTGATTGGGCATGTGCGTCCACCGCGCGAGACAGAGCGACATTACGGTCTGCTCAAGATTGAAACCATTAACGGCATGGATCCCGAACGTGCCCGCTTGCGCCAACGTTTTGAATTGATGACACCCATTTTCCCAGATCAGCGTTTTGATCTCGAAACTGACCGTCATACGCTGGCCACCCGCATCATGAATTTGGTAACTCCGGTGGGTCGTGGGCAGCGTGGTTTGATTGTTTCCCCTCCGAAAGCAGGGAAGACGACGATTTTGAAACAAGTTACAAATGCGATTTCGATGAAATACCCCGAAGTGCATTTGATTGTGGCCTTAATCGGTGAGCGCCCCGAGGAAGTTACCGACATGGATCGCTCGGTGGATGCCGAGGTGGTGGCTTCGACCTTTGACGAGCCGGTGACTAACCATGTGCGCGTGGCTGAAATGGTTCTCGAACGCGCCAAGCGGCTGACCGAGATGGGCCGTGATGTGATGATCACTATGGATTCGATTACGAGATTATCACGCGCTTATAACCTGGTGGTTAACCCATCAGGGCGGACCCTTTCGGGTGGTATTGATCCCTCAGCTTTGTACCCGCCTAAGCGTTTCTTCGGCGCTGCTCGTAATATTGAGGGCGGTGGCTCACTGACGATCATCGCTACTTGCCTTGTAGATACCGGCTCCCGTATGGATGATATTATTTACGAAGAATTCAAGGGTACCGGTAATATGGAATTACACTTGGAACGCGCGTTGCAAGAGCGGCGCATTTTCCCGGCGATCAATATTTCACGTTCGTCCACCCGTCGAGAAGAGTTGTTATTAGGTCCAGATATCACGCCTCTGGTTTGGTTGATGCGGCGGATGTACGATCAGATGACGGGTAATCCTCCCAATGGCGCAGGAATGGATCAGGGGATGGCCACAGAAGCCATCATGGAACGCATTAAGAATACCAACAGCAACGAGGAATTCCTGCAAACCCTGAACGAATAGCGCAGTCACATGTTAATCTTGAAGCCCATTGAAAGATTTATAGGGTTTGTAATGTGCAATAAACTTGCTCATCGCAAACCCTTCTTGATCTTATATGTTTCGGTTATGGGCACAATAAAAAAATACTCATGAGCGAAAAAGTTTCACCTGAAGCAGACACAAAATCTGCGCCCCGCGGCGCTTGGGTTTCATGGGTGGGTTGGTTGATCGCGCTGGCTTGTGTCGCGGGTGCCGTAGTTTTAGCTGGGAATAAAGGACTAATCCCAGGCCTCCCTCAGGCAGTTGAAACCCAATCTGTGGCGCAGCAAAATTTTCCTACGGCCACACCAGCTGCAGTTTCTGACTTACAAACCGCACCATTACCCATTTTTCAGCAATCCATTAAGGTTGACGCTGTACATCGACTGGGAAATTTGGAAACTATTATCCCTAATCGTACACGCCAAGATGTGGAAATTTACACGGTTGAAAAAGGGGATTCGGTCTTTGGGATTGCCAGCTTCTTTAAAATTGAACCCGAAACTGTGTTGTGGTCGAACTATGACTCTCTTAAAGATAATCCCCATGCTATCACTGAGGGGATGGAGTTAAAAGTTCCGCCTTTGAATGGTGTGTATTACCAGTGGCAGGAGGGTGATACCTTTGATTCAGTTGCCGCTGAATTTGAAGTCAACGCCGCAGAAATCTTGGGATGGGGCGGCAATAAATTTGATCTCACAAACCCAGGGGTTGAGCCGGGTTCCTGGGTGATGATCCCTGGTGGTCAGCGTGAATTTCAGCAATGGATTGTGCCCATCATCCCGCGCGGTGCAGCCGGGGTTTCTACGGGGATGTATGGTGCGGGTGCTTGCCCTGGCGGCTACGAAGGCGTTTATGGGACGGGTTCATTTATCTGGCCAGCAATCAACCGTACAATCTCCGGCAATGATTACTGGTCTGGGCACTTAGCGCTGGATATTGGCGCCGCTTTGGGCGAACCGATCTCTGCGGCTGATTCCGGTGTGGTTGTTTTCGCAGGTTGGTCAACGGGTGGTTATGGCTATGCTGTGGCTATCGATCATGGCAATGGTTACCAGACCTTGTATGCTCACTTGAGTAAGGTTAATGTCAGCTGCGGACAGAGCGTCAGCCAGGGTCAAACGATTGGCCTGGCCGGCAGCACCGGAAATTCGACTGGTGCGCACTTACATTTCGAAATCCGCTACCAGGGCGGGTTTGTCAATCCCTGGTATGTGTTACCTGCACCTTAAAAAATATTCCTGGAGCACAAAATATGTCACAACAACCCCCTGAAATCAATACGAATACGATTGCTGAAACCAACAATTTCATTGCCTGGAGTGCTGAAGAACCCGATGGCGAAATTACGTATCATTTAGAACTCAACAACGTGACCCTTCATTTTTTTCAAGAAGAGTGGAATGAGTTCCTTCAATTAGTGCGTGCGCTGGCTAAAGCTGGAAAGTAAAAATTTTTTAATTCTGATCACTGCTGAGCAATCCCTCAATACGGATGAGAAGGGGTGTATTTGTAGGGCATAGTCCTATAAATACACCCCATTTTTACCCTTTGGGCGGATTTTCCTGATTATCCAAATCTGGTTTTGTTCCTTGCCTGTTAGCCATGCTATAATTTTTTCCTATGGATCTCTTTACCCACTCGATGCAAGAGAAGATGAAAACCGAAGCGCCGTTGGCAGCTCGCATGCGCCCGCGGAACCTGGATGAATATGTGGGTCAGCAGCATATTGTCGGACCTGGAAAATTATTGCGCCGGGCTATCGAAGCGGACCGACTGTTTGCATCCATCATTTTATGGGGACCTCCGGGAACCGGCAAAACTACACTGGCGATGGTGATTGCGAACCAGACCCAATCTCACTTTGAAACACTTTCCGCGGTGCTGGATGGCAAACCACGCCTGCGAGAAGTTGTAAATGAAGCCATCGAACGCCGCAAACTTTACCAGAAACGCACCATCCTTTTCGTTGACGAGGTCCACCGTTGGAACAAAGCTCAGCAAGATGCATTGCTCCCACACGTAGAAAACGGTAACCTGATCTTGATTGGCGCGACTACTGAGAACCCCTATTTTGAAGTAATTGGTGCGCTGGTCAGCCGCTCGCGGGTTTTTCAGTTGCGAAATTTAGGCGAGGATGATATTCATTCTCTGTTGAAGCGCGCCCTCTCAGACCCTGAAAGGGGGTATGGAAACCGAAAGGTGAATCTCACCCCTGAAGCCGGTGCGCACCTCATCCTGGTGTCAGGTGGTGATGCTCGAAATGCGCTTAACGCTTTGGAGTTAGCCGTCGAGTCCACACCCCCAGATGATGCCGGTGTCATCCAGGTCACACTAGAAGTGGCGCAAGAATCAATTCAGCGCCGGGCAGTGCTCTACGACAAAGATGGCGATTCACACTATGACACGATCTCAGCCTTTATCAAATCGGTGCGTGGTTCCGACCCAGATGCCGCACTTTACTGGTTGGCAAAGATGCTCTATGCAGGGGAAGATCCGCGTTTCATTTTGCGGCGGTTGGTGATTTTAGCCGGTGAAGATATTGGATTGGCAGACCCGATGGGATTGGTGGTAGCCTCCTCGGCCGTGCAGGCCTTCGAATTTATTGGTCTTCCTGAAGGGATTTTCCCCATCGTAGAAGCGACGCTTTATCTCTCAACGGCACCGAAATCCAACTCGGCCACGCATTATTTTAAAGCTTTTCAATTGATCGAAGATGAAGGTAAGGTTGAGGTTCCCAATCACATCAAAGATGCCAATCGAGACGCGGTTGCTTTAGGGCATGGAAAAGGATACAAATACCCTCATGATGACCCTGATCACTTCTTGCCGCAGCAATATTTGCCCCGTGAAATCCTCGGTACTTATTTTTACAACCCATCTTCCGTAGGTTATGAAGTTGAGGTTGCCGATCGCTTGGATCGTTGGCGAGAAGCGCAGCGCAAAGCGTTGGGTATCAAGCAATCCGAAATATTGCCCGACTTATCTGAAGATGAAATCAACGAAGTGAAGCAGAAACATAAAGCAACTCGGTAATTGCTGATCAATCATTATAGGTAATCAAACTATGCCCACGATCTTACTTATCCGTCATGGAGAAAATGAATATGTTGCCAAAGGCCGCCTGGCTGGACGTTTGCCAGGTGTGAACCTCAACGAAAATGGTAAATCCCAGGCGAAGGCGGTTTCTAAAGCCTTTGCCAATGCGCCCATCACAGCTGTCTATTCCAGCCCAATGGAGCGCTGCCTGGAAACAGCCTTGCCGCTAGCAGAAGCACTCGGCTTGGAAGTTTCTTCCCGCATTGGGCTGATCGAAGTAGATTTCGGCGAATGGCAAGATAAAACCCTCAAACAGCTTCGCCGCCGAAAACTGTGGAAAGTGGTGCAAGGTAATCCCTCTCGGATGCAGTTTCCGGGAGGCGAAACCTTTGCCAACGCTCAACAGCGGATTGTTAAAGATTTAAAGTCCCTTGCTCAAAGTCATGACTCCAAAGATTTGATCGCGTGCTTCTCCCACAGTGACTTGATCAAATTAACCGTCAGTTATTACTTGGGCCAGCCCATCGATCTCTTTCAACGCATCATGATTGCTCCAGCCTCTATTTCAACTATTCATCTTGGAGAGATGGGGGCACAGATAATTAACGTCAACCATAGCGCGACCAGTCTCCACTTTCCGCACCACAAACCTAAAGGAAAGTCCAAACCCTGAGTGGTATACTTCCCACATAAACAGAACCGCAAAATCCTAATTTAATACCCTAAGCGTATCCTGTGGTTAATCTAAATTTTTACACGGAGCCATACATATGCCCCGCATTGAAATCGAACTTCTACCCGTAGACCATATTACAACAGACGCCATCGGTCCTAAAGGACAGCGTGTTTTTTATCTTCAAGGCATCAAAGATGATCAGGTTGTTACACTGATCACCGAAAAATTCCAGGTGCAATCTTTGGCTGTGGGCGTCGAACAGTTTTTAGCCGAGATTGCTGAAAAATTCCCAGATATCCCCGATGCATCTGCTGATTATGATGATGAAGTGATGCATATTGATCCGCCTATCGACCCGGTATTTCGTTTGGCCGATATCGGATTGGGTTACAACGCTGAAGACGATTTAGTTGTGCTGGTCATTCATGAGTTGCTGCCGGACGGTACAGATGATGATCCTGGAGTTGTCCGTTTGTGGTGCACGCGTTCCCAATTGCGAGCGCTAAGCCATTGGGGTGTTGAGGTCGCCAACCGGGGCCGGGAGATTTGTCCGCAGTGTGGGCAGCCCGAAGAACCCGAAGGCCACTTCTGTGTCAAGAAAAACGGTGGGCATGAACGTAACTAAAGTGTGCATATTTGCAAGCGCGCATGTAAACATGCGGTAAATTTGTGTACTTGTTTCCCAATGACCAAGCTTCCCGTTGAGCAAATTCTCAACCTCCTAAAAAACGCTGAAATCAATCTCGAAGGCGAATTCGTCCACGGTTATAACTACACCTTCCTCGTCAAAGTCAAACCAGAGGAAGGTGAAACTTTTTTGGCGGTTTATAAACCGCAACAGGGTGAGCAGCCTCTTTGGGATTTCCCTGAAAATACTTTAGCTCACCGCGAAACAGCTGCATTTCTGGTCAGCCAGGCCCTCGGATGGGATTTGGTGCCGCCCACCGTTTATCGGGTAGATGGTCCCTTTGGCCCTGGCTCCTTGCAGCTTTATATTGAACATGATCCCAATCACCATTATTTCAATTTCACGGATAATGAGTTTCAGAAACTGCGGCCGGTTGTACTTTTCGATTTGCTGATTAATAACGCCGACCGCAAGGGTGGGCATATGATTTTTGGGGAAGATGGGCATCTATGGTTGATTGACCACGGATTGTGTTTTAACGTGGAAGAAAAACTCAGAACCGTAATCTGGGATTTTGCGGGTGATCCCGTACCTGAAGATTTGTGCGCAGCCGTGGAACGGTTCCGCCAAAAACTGAATCCACCTTCGGCTTTTCTCGATGAACTTCAAGAACATCTCTCGGCGGCTGAAATCCAGGCGTTGATCGAACGCACAGATCGCTGGCAGCCTTGCACGCATTTCCCGCAACCACCCCAAGATCGACGTGCGTATCCCTTTCCACCCGTATAAAAATTATTCCAGTGCCAGGTGCCGAAATACAAAAATTTTCTGGCCAGGCACCTCATAGGAGAACTTTATGCCCCACTACAAACTTGCCTTCCTCGGATTTGGCAATGTCGGCAAAGCGCTGGCGAAATTACTACTCAACAAGCAGGATGATATCGAAAAGAAAACCGGCGTTACTTTTTCGGTTACGGGTATTGCCACAGGCAGCCGCGGCATCGCTGTCGATCCTGACGGGCTCGATTTAAACCAGGTGCTGGCTTTACTCGAAGATGGGAAACCTTTGATTCCACACTCCAATCTCGACGTTGCACTCTCTAATTCTTTCGATTTTGTTCAACACTGCGGCGCTGACGTGCTCTTTGAAACGATCCCTGTCAACTACGATACCGGCCAACCCGCTATTGATTTGGTTCGCAGCGCACTGGAATTAGGGATGCACGTGACGACGGCAAATAAAGGACCGGTGGTGCATGGCTTTGATGCGTTGACTGCGCTGGCAGCCTCGAAAGGTGTCAAATTTTATTTTGAATCGGCCGTCATGGATGGGGCACCTGTTTTCGCCTTGTTTCGCGAAACATTGCCGGCCGCGAAGATCACCGCCTTTCGTGGTGTACTAAACTCTACCACCAACTTGATCCTTTCTCGCATGGAGAACGGTGAAGGTTATGCCGATGCTGTCGCATATGCCCAATCGATTGGGATTGCTGAAACCGATCCCACTGGCGATGTGGATGGCTGGGATGCAGCCATCAAGGTTTGTGCGCTGGTGACGGTCCTGATGGGTGTGCCCACCAAACCCCAAGATGTGGACCGCGTTGGCATTAGTGGTATCTCGCCTGAAGATATTGAACTCGCCAAAGCGCGCGGAAAACGTTGGAAACTGGTTTGCGAAGCACGTTGGGATGGCGATCAACTCAAAACTGCGGTAGCCCCCCAAATGGTCGGGATTGAATCTCCGCTTTATGGAGTCGAAGGAACCACATCAATCGTTCAAATAGAATCTGATGTCCTTGGAAAACTCTCTTTGATTGAAGAAGATCCTGGACCTCACACAACGGCCTATGGCTTAATGGCCGATTTTCTTAATGCGGTGAAATCATGAAAACAAAACTCGTATCGATACAAATTGGCCAACCAAAAGAGTACGCCGATGACCAAGGAACCTGGGAAACGGCTTTTTTCAAAGAGCCTGTGATGGGGCAAATTTACCTGGGTGAGCGTAGTTTGGCCGGAGATGCTGTAGCAAATACAAAGCATCACGGGGGACCCGAACAGGCCGTACTAATGTATGGTGCTGATCACTATTCACTTTGGCAAACTGAATTGGGACGGGAGTTTCCATTTGGTGCTTTTGCTGAAAATCTGACGGTTAGCGGCCTGGATGAAAATACGGTTTGCATTGGTGATATTTTCCAAATTGGTGCTGTAAAGTTACAGGTCACCAAGCCGCGCATCCCGTGTTGGAAAATTGCGCGGCGTTGGGGCACCCCTGATTTGACCAAACGGGTCAGCCAAACGAGCCGAACTGGGTGGTACTGCAGAGTCCTCCAGGAAGGTGAAATTGAAGCGGGTCAGCTGGTTGATTTGCTTGAGCGCCCTAACTCTGGTCAAACGGTTGCTAAAGCCTATCAAGAATATATCGCAAAGAAAAATAGCTAAAAATGTGGTGATGGACTGAAAAACATGCTTCCGCTATAATTTTGGCTTGGCACAACGCTTACCGAAACGGAGATTTTGATGGATCAAAAAAAATCTTATAATTTAATCTGGATTTTAGTAATCCTCGTAGGGGTTTTGGTTATCGCTATAATTGCGCTGGTGTTTATGGTGATCAATCGTCCCTCAGAACCCGCCCCTGAGCCCCCGCCTGCGGGTCCGGTACCAACTCAATCGCTCCCAGTGCAACCCGTTCCTACGGAGGGGCCAGCTCCCACGGCCATCCCGGGGGACCCAGAACAGGAGTTGGGTAATCCCGATGGTCGCGATGATTTTAGCAACAGCAACCATTGGACCGGCTTCAACAACGATTGCTTTAAATCAGAAATCACTGGCGGTCAGTTTGTGATGACGGCCAAAGGACAGGCTGGTTTCTCTTGCTGGGAAGCTTCCTGGCCTAGTGTCGACAATTATTACATGCAGACCAATATCATCAACCCAGATACCTGTGAGGCTGATGATCGCTTCGGGTTGTTCATCCGCACACCCGATCTGAGAGTGGGTTATTTGGTTGGGTTGACCTGTGATGGCCGCCTGGCAATGACCAAGTGGGACGGCACTAACACGGCTGTTTTGGTGAAATTTGTGACTAGTGAGCATATCAGTCTCGAACCTGGCGCTGCCAATCGCCTCGGTGTGATCGCTCATGGTGATACTTACCAGCTTTATGTTAATGGTCACCTGATTGCAGAAGCATCTGATGCTTCTTATTTGGGCGAGTACCGCTTTGGCTATTTTGTGCGCGCTGCTACGGAGAACCCCTTCACCGTTAGATATGATGATTTAGCGATTTGGCTGCTGGATGAGTAGTTGCAAAATTGGAGAGTCAAAAGAGCGTGGCGACGAGTTGCCACGCTCTTTTTTGTTTTTCTAGGTAGTGATTGATTGATCAGTGATGAAGTAAATCCGTGAGCACCCTGAAACGAAGTTGAAGGATCTAGTGAAGCGTATTTACACTTGAAAACTAAAAACAGCGCTACGCTAGATGCTTCTGTCTGTTACTTCAGCTTGACAGGTCAATTTGACATCACCAATTACTTTTTACTCAGGTTTTGCTGCTGATGTCAGTTGGCTCTCTGCATTTGAACAGGTACAGGCAGTGACGGTTTGCGAGAAACGTCGTAAATAACCTTGGTATGGCGAATCCCCATTTTGAGCGATCCAGCCCTCCAGGTTGAAAGCCAGTGTACCTCCGGCGGCAATCCATTCTCCGTTATATTTACGCGCGATATGGATATGGGTGCCGGTGCTCGTGCCACCTTCGCAGGATGGATGTCCCAAGGGGTCTCCTGCGCTGACAACTGTGCCAACTGGGACTTTATCGAGGGTGGCAATATGCAGGTACAAAACTACCCAGCCTGTGCGCGGGTCGCCGTCTCCATCGAGATCAAGTTCCAATACCCCAATATCATGGCGGGTGATGACTCCGTCAGCCATTGCAGTAACCCATTCTTTGGACTGTACGCAGCCGGAGGCCTCTGAGGGCGGTGCGAAATCAATCGCGGCAAAGGGAAGGCCGGACCCCCAACCCGTGTGCGGTCCGCCGGTATAGGCCCAGGTCTTTCCGGCTTCAAAGGGGAGCACCATTTCGGGCTGCTGCAAACTCCCCTCTAAGTGAGTTTGCGGCTTCGCCCATGGGTCACCGAATAATTTCTGGTAGGTGAAGGCTAATCCATCCGGGCCGATATTCCGCCGATAAACCTGCACATCTGATTCCCCTTGGAGAAAATAATTTTGCAACGCCACAGTAGCGGCATTTTGCCAGGGATCGGGACGTTCGAAGGTGCCATCCGGAAGGTCGAAACTGGTCAACTGCCCAATGCGCCAGCTGTAATAACCGTTGTTGAGCATATTGGCTGCCCATACCAATTGCATATATAGACCACGATGTGTGCGAACTTTGTATCCGAGTGGATAATCTGGATCGATATGGAGAGGCATCTCAGGTTGACTGAGCGCGCCAAGTTCGTATTCCAGTAATGCCAGCAATAGTTGGGGGCTGATACTGTAATTCGCGGCGATATATTCGATGATTTCACCGCCTTGGCGGGTCGTTCCCGATGCAAAACTCTTGTAATTTTTGAGCCAGCCAGGGGACGCATCCACAACTGCCTGGGTGTCGAAATCAATTTGTTTTGGACCGTTGATGAACAAGCTGTCAGGTAAAATTTGATATTGCGAACCCCAGAACGGAAGGTAATAAATTGGAATTTGCATCGGCATCCCTGGCGGCATAGTGGTGGCATCTGAGGGGATAAACTCGTTTGCGGCTAAAATTTCTTCAACTGTTGTGTTGAAGCGAATTGCCAAAGCCGGCAAAGTATCCCCGCTCTGAGCAATATAGTCTACTAATTCTGCGGGTTGATAGGCGGGTCGTGTGGGAAACGCAGTTGCTGTGGAGAGCGGAGTAGCGAGAATAGAGGATGGGGCGCCCTCTTCATTTGCTATTTGATCATCAGCAACTGGTTCGGCATAGGCACTTTGTGGTTGGCAGCTGCTAATGAAGAGTGCAAGTATTGAAAAGACGCCAGACAACAGCACCAGTTGTTGCTTTGTGGAAACCTTTCTTCCTTGCTTCTTGGGAAATCCTTTAAATTTGGTAAACATTATGGTTCTTCTCGCATAATATGCGAAGTGCCTGTGCTGAAAATACTGGAAATGATGATCTCATCGCCACGCGTAAGTGTGCCAATATAATTCTCTTCATCCGCGTGGGCTGTCCAACCGTCCATGACAAATGGCAGTGGCCCATCGGCTGGAATCCACTCACCGTTGAGTTTGCGGATAATGTGAACATGAGTTCCGGTGGCACGCCCTCCCTCACAGGATGGATGACCAACGGGCTCTCCAGTTTTCAGAAAGGTTCCCATAGGAACGCGTTCATCTGTGCCAATATGCACATAAACCAAATTCCAACCGGTGTGTTCATTTCCATCGCCGTCCAAATCTTGTACGACAATGCCCATATCCGAACGCACGATCAAGCCATCCGCCATCGCGGTGACCCATTCCCGGGAGGGCAGGCAGCCCTTCGCATCGCTGGGAGGTGCAAAATCGAGCGCGGCTCGAGGCCCGTTACTCTCATAAGATTTGTGCGGTCCGCCGGTATAGGCCCATTTAATACCCGGTTCAAAAGGGAGCGTTAGTTCAGGTTGGGTGCTGGTGGGAAGAATGATGGGTTCGATGAGCGCAGCGCGCTCCCAAGAATTGCCGAACATTTGCTCGTAGAGCGCCGGGAATCCGTCATTGGGATTGATTGCCTGTTCCCAGGCTTCGCCTTCGTAGAGTAGAGAAAAGAGATGCATCACAGCAACGCTGCCAGCATTGAGATTGCTCTCGAGGCGCACGATTGTACCATCCGAAAATGAAATTTCGGTGAGTGTGCCGTCCTTCCAACCGTAGTAACCCTCAGAGAGTTCATGGATAGTCCAAATCAGCTGCCCATAGAAATCTTGGCGGAAAGCCTGGGTTGCTCCCATCGCGGAGGTAAATTCATCAGGATCAAGATCATTCATCCCTAACACGCAGCCGCATTGATATTCGAGCAGCGCAACCAGTAGGCGGGGGTTGATCGAGTTTTCGATGGCGACCATATCGATCACTGCGGGGGCATCCGTCCAGGCAGTGATCATCAAGTATTGGCGGTATGTGCCCAAAAAGCCGCCCGCCTGGTCCAGGTATGCGGCCGCGTCAAAGTCCGTGGCGGATGCGGAAAAGATGATTTCCGAATCCGGAATAATATGTCCCGAGGACGGGGGACCTGGGATCGTAGGTGAGGGTGTCAGAGTTGGTTCAGAAGTTGGAGTGAGAGTTGAGGTGGGTAAAACCGTTTTCGTTGGTGTGTTAGAGACCGTGGCAGTTAGAGCTTGGTTGTGGAGTTGAGATACGAGCGTGGAGGTTGGCGCGGCGGTTTGGCCGATTGCACCAGCAGATGACGCACAGCCGCTCATTAACATTGCAAACAGAAATATCCCCAAAAAGGAAATCCGAACATTGGTCATATTGGTGTTAATTTTACCTGATTGTTGAGATATTCTGCTATATACTCACCCTTACCGACTCGCTGCTTGCTATTGACTCCCCTCATAGTGGTCGCGGGTGATATTGCTGAAAATATTGCCAACAGTGCTGGCGGTGACGGTTTCGCCATCTCGGGTTAATGTTCCTTTATAGGGGGCTGAGCCGGCATGTCCGCGCCAGCCAGTCAATATCAAGGGTATGGCACCGTCGGCAGCCATCCACTCGCCGTTATATTTGCGAGTTAAGTGTACGTGCGTTCCGGTAGCACGACCCCCTTCGCAGGACGGATGTCCGAGCAGGTCGCCCGTTTCAACCCACTGGCCCTTTGCAACGCGGTCTTTGGTTTCAATATGCAGGTAAACGATCGCCCAGCCCGTTTGTTCAAAACCATCGCCGTCTAAATCTACTACCACCACGCCATTTCCAGACCGTACTACTAATCCAGCAGCAGAGGCGGTTACATAAGCCGTTGACTCTACACAACCACTCTCAGTGCGAGCGGGCGAAAAATCAACCGCCGCCCACGAACCATCTCTTTCCCAAGCCCCATGGGGCCCACCGGTATAAGCCCACACCTGATTGTACATAAACGGCAGTTCCATCTTAGGCTGCCGGATTCCGGGTGGAAATAGAGGTTCCACTGAGTTAGCCCGCATCCAGGGATTGCCAAACATTTGCTCGTATACCGCGGGGAATCCTACCTCAGGGTTGACGACGTGCAGCCAATCTTGGCTATTGTGGAACTGCGCAAAATAATAAAGAAGGGCAACCGTTCCAGCATTCAAATCTGGCTCGAGTCTGGCAGTGGCACCATCTTTGAATTGGATTTCGTTCAAACGTCCTTCGCGCCAACCATAATAACCAACCGAAAGGTGATTGACGGCCAACTTGAGCTGCCGCAACAAACCTTTTTGATCAAGATCGATGATTCCAAAGGGATAGTCTTCTAGCATCAAGTTGCTCGGCTGCCCGTAAACCCAGCCACTTTGATATTCTAATAAGGCCAACAGCAAGCGCGGGTTGATCGAATTTTCCAACGCGATCTTCTCAATAATTTCTGCACCTGATGATTGACCGATGCTGCCCAAATAATCAGAATATTTACTCAGATATCCGTCTGCTTGGGCAACGTAGCTGGTTGCATCAAAATCAATGGCCGAGAGGGTGTAAACTACTTCGCTATCGGGCATCAACTGATTGATTGAGGTTGTGTTCCCCAATCGATTGGGGATGATCAATAATTGGTTGGGATTGATGAAACCGACCATAGGAAAAGGTTCGGGTGAGGCAATTTCATCCACGCTGACGTCAAATCGAAATGCAACCGCATCAATGGTGTCTCCAGCCTGGCTGTAATATAAAATGGGGGTGTTATCTGAACGGGGCGTGGGCGGCGGACCCTCTGCCGGTGGAGCTTGCTCTTCAATAGCAGTAGCCACTGGAGTTTCAACTGGGGTGTCGTTTATGGGTACAGGGGTGGCTGTAGATGGAACGGCAGCTTGCAGGGTGGCAGCCCAATTTGGGGTTGGCGAAGCATTCCCTGAAGGTGCAATAAAAGCCGGTAATCCCTGCGTAGGGAGGTTACAACTGATCAGTACCAGGATAATTAAAGATACGGGGACAAATTTTTTCACGTTAGCGTTTGATTAACCTGTCGGGGTTGCGGTATTGATCGGCTTCAACAGTGATCCCGTTTTTTGTAAGATAGCCATCGTATAAATCACCGCTGCCACTCGAAACCCATCCATCCATTACAAAAGGAATATTTTGGTCTGAGGGGATCCATTCTCCATTATACCGCCGGGCGATGTGAACGTGCGTGCCATTCGAGATGCCGCCCTCGCAAGATGGGTGACCAATATGTTCACCAGCTTGCAGTTGGGTACCCGGTTCGACGCGTTCTCGGCTTTCGATATGCATATAGAGAATGGTCCAGCCGGTTTGTTCGTGACCGTCGCCATCGAGGTCTTGAATGACGGCGCCATTTTCGGCGCGCACGATTGGACCATCTGCCATGGCTACAACCCAATCATCACTGGGAATACATCCCCCCTCATCGCCAGGTGGTCCAAAATCAAGCGCGGCCCAGGCAGAGCCATCACCCCAACCGCCATGCGGACCGCCGGTAAAAGACCATTCTTTCTCTTCCTCAAAAGGGAGTTGGAATTGGGGTTGGGTCAAGCTAGTTGGCAGCAGAGGTTCAAGGGCATAATCGAAGGGATATCCGAAAAGTTCATTGTAGATGGTAAAAAAACCATCTTCCGAAACGGTTTTCTCCCAAAATTGTGCGCCATAAAGTTTGGCAAAAAAGTGTTGAACTCCAGCAGTGCCGGCATTGATGGTGGGATTGATGGGTACAATCGTACCGTCGTCCAATATCCAGGTGGGAACACCTGCCACCCGCCACATATAATAACCGCGATTGAGTTCATTAGCAGCCCAGGCTAACTGCCGATAAAGCCCTTCGCGTTTAGGGTCCTTCCACCCGATCGGGTATTTGAGCGTATCAGTCCGTGGGTTGGGGTTTGTGATCCAGCCGCTTTGATATTCGAGAACGGCCAGCAATAAACGGGGATTGACCGAAAAATCTTGAGCAATTAATTGAATGATTTGGACCCCACCGAGCATTTGTTCGTTGACTTCTTCTTCGTGACGAACCAGATAACTATTCATTCCATTGGCAAAATCTGCTACGTCAAAATAGATCGTGACCGGACTGGCTACTAATTCGGAATCTGGGATGATTTTGAAATTAGGCCCCTGGTTAACCAAATTGGGGGGTGGGATGACCAATTCCTGGCCCACAGAAAGAATATTGATATTCGTGAGGCTGCTTGCCTCAGCGATGGCTTCAACGGTTACACCATAACGGTTGGCGATTTGTCCCAGCGTATCTCCGGCTTGAACGAAATATTGTTCGGTATCTGTTCGAGCACCAGGGATGGGATGCGGTGAATTGGGTGTGGGGGTTAAAAAGAGGTTGATCTGAATCTCGGGGATTGGTAACGAAAGGATTATCTTCACTGACTGGCGTTTTGGTGGGAACTACAAAGCCTTGATTTGCCTTCCAGGGTTCGGCTGCTTTTTGGGGACGCGTACAAGCCCCCATCATCAACATAAGGCTAATGAAAAATATCAAGACAAGAGAATTATGATAAAGATATTTTTTACTCATAAGAAGGATAGCGGTATTCTACCCGTAAGGTGAAACTTGTAAAGATTGAGAAGCAAACAAAATGTGAAATATTAAAGATGTGGTTCTGATGTGATGATTTACTATTTGTTCGGCCGAAAATTAGACGCTCAATCTTATCTTTCCAGTTCCTAATAGTTGGTGCAAGTTTCAGACCCTTAATCAACGAATGTAGATAAGTATTTGTCAGAAAGTGTCTGAAATTAACGACACTGCGAGCAAAGCAAAGCAGTCTGTATGCCGTCTAGTAGATTGTTTCGTCAGCTCCGCCTCCTTGCAATGGCATAGTTAAAATACTTTTCGGAGTTGACTTAATTCTACAGATCGAATAATAAAACTAACCGAGCAAGTTCAGAGGTTTGTTGAAACCTGCAACTTCCTATCAATTTTCTTTGATGTCTGCGTAACCGATAATCCGCCCAAGGCAGTACAGCGCAGTTCATGGGGGAGACTTTTTCCTACCGCATCCATAGTTGCGATAACTTCGTCCAAAGGAATCACCATATCATAGTTTGCTAAGGCCATATTTGCACAAGCCAGAGCGTTACTAGCAGCCAGCACATTTTTTCCCAAGCAAGGTACTTCAACTCGATTGGCTACTGGATCACAGATCATTCCCAGAATATTTTGGAGTGCTATTGATGCTGCACTGATTGCTTGTTGGGTTGTGCCATTAGCTAGCGAAACCAGAGCGGCGGCGGCCATCCCTGATCCGGCACCACATTCAGCCTGACATCCACCAACCTCCGCGGCGAATGTCGCACGAGCAGCGATAAACACGCCAATAATCCCGGCGGCAAGCATCGCTTTGGTCATGTCATCAATGGACAGCCCCATTGTGCTGGCCGCCCCGATACAAGCACCCGGAAGCCCGCCGCAAGCTCCTGCTGTAGGCGCAGCTACGATTACGCCCATGGCGCTTTTGGTTTCCATCAGTGCTGTGGTGTAAAGGATCATCTGATTCAGCATACCCCCATCTAAAAGTTTGCGCTGGTCCATCTGTGTTTGAAAAGAACCAGATTGGTAGCCGAGAATCCGATCTTCATATTCTGTACCTGCAATACCTGCTTGTATGGACTGCTGCATAATCTCCACGATAGCTTGCATCTTTCGAATTACCAGTTCTTGAGACAGATTTCCCCGGGCGCTTTCATAATGACAGGCAAGCTCCCATAAATTCAGGTCGTGCACTCGGTTGTATTCCAGCATTTCAGTGCAGGTAATAAAGGGAACAGAAATCTTTTTTCTGGATAACACCGGCAAAACCGGGGAGATCAGCCGGATGCTCTGAATATCGAATCTCTTTTGAAGAGCAGCGATAATAGTAGTGCTTAAGAAATTTTGGGCTTTGATTTCAATAATTTGGTTTTTGGAGTCCGTGTGGATCAGAATTTCATCTGCTTCATTTTTTGCCGCTAAAAATTCAAGTATTTCTTTTCCGTTGTTTTTCGTGAATATCAATGTTTCATAATAATCCCCAAGGATCGAAAAATTAAAGCCATCAATCTGGATAATTTCAATCATTCCCCCTCCTGTCGAAATGGCGACTATTTCATGCTGTTCTCTAGAATTTATCAAAGTCATCTTGTAGGTGTTAGGGTGCACTGCCCCAAACTCAAGAATTTTAATTTCAACATGGATGCCTGCTTTATCAATGGCCTTCGATGAATTCACTACCCGTTCATCGGTTGGCTCCCATCCCAAAAATCCCGCAAAGAGGCCCATATCAGAACCCTGGCTAGTGTGCGTTGTGGCCAATGACCCGTTGGGATCAAATTCTATTAGAACCTCATCTAGCTCACTATCCATCAGGTCTCTGGCAATTCTGCCGATACGCACGGCAGCAGCACAATGAGAGCTGGATGGACCCCGCATAACGGGTCCAATAACATCATTAAAGATACTGGGATAATTTGGTTCATTAAATAGTGATTTCATCGATTGAGCTCCGTATAAAATTAATAAGTCGTATTGATCAATACCTTCGCCAATTAAGGCGGAAAAACCCGCACATTAACAGGGTGAATAGAGCCCAACGAGACAATCTTGCCAAAAACCTGCTCAAATAATAATGGTTCTGGTTTTTGCGGAAGTATTTTTATCATTTCCTCGAAGTATCTGGCGGCTCTACAGTAGGCCTTCAAGTCCAGGACGCTGCTATCGGGAACAGATTGGCGAAACTCCGTCAATAAGACCTGAGAAACGTTGACCATAAAGAGTGAAAGGTTGAGCGCATTGGTCAAAGGCACTTCTTTGATGTTCATCCAGTCTTCCAAGCCCCAGTATTGTTTGGCGTCTCTGAAATTAAATTCCAGTTGAAATCTGAGGCGATCATAGTCGACCATCTTTTCATAGGATAGCTCCAGGTTACTGGAGAATAAGATCACATGGGCACAGGCACCGGTGTTGAGGTTGGTCTTGTGGATGATGACCACATTGAGGCGCTGGGCAAACTCATGATGGAGCATCTGAGCCTGATAAATGCGGGTCTCAATCTTTTTATCGGTCTTGGTTGCTACCAGAGACTTGTCTGGGAGTTTGGCATAGTTGATTTTGTCACCGTACTTCTTATGAGGACCTTTACCAGCATAAGCACCTTGATAAACGAAATGTAGTGCGGCGTCACAGCGCAATTTGGAGATCAAGTGCAGACCACACTGACGCACCATTTGGAGAGCATTGTGGTTGCCAAAGTGTCCGTCCAGCACCAGGTAAGTGATCGAGAGTATGCCTTGGAAGGTGGCGAGCTGTTGTTTAACCATCTTCTGGATGCGCAGCAGCTCTGGCGTCAGCTCCACCTGGGTCTTGTCCCGATTTTTACTGCCTTTAGGTCGACCTGGTTTGCCTTTGATTTTGGCTTTCTGCTTGGCCTTTCGCTGCTGTTTCTTAGCCTTGGCAGCGGCTTTCTCTGCTGCGCTGCGGACCACTTGCTCTACCCGGATGGGGTAGGAGCGCCGTTCCTTGACATCGATCAATGATAGGGCAAAGATCGCCATGCTGGGTACCACTTGGTTCAAGAGACCGGAGAAGAAACGGTCCAACCCATAGGTCTTTTTGCCAGACTTCGTCACCACACATTCATCGCCGCCTAGCAAGTATTCTCGCTCCGATTGATACAGGTGGCCTACAAAGAACTGCCAGTAGAGCTGCGCCCAGGCGATCTTCTCTCCAAAGAAACGCTGCACTGTTCGGTAGCTGCCGCCATTCCCGGTCCAGCGCGAGATCCCTAACATCGTCACTCGACCCGTCATTGCCAACAGGGCCTTGATGATCCGGCTCAGTCTTCGCAGATTGGTCCTCGATAGCGTTGGGTGTGTACTTTGTAAAAGTGCTATGTAATGCCGGTTTTTTTCCGGTAAAATATTCATCTGGGCTTCCTGTAGGTTCTGAGCTGTTGTTTTCGTAGACTACAACTCTACTACAGGTTGCCCTTTTCAGTTCGTCATTTTTTGGCGAAGGTATTGATTGATGCTACCATATTATTATTGAGCAACCCAAAAAGAGAAAACCGGGATAAAGATGATCTCGTTAACCATCCGGCAGGAATCTTGCACCCATTACTTGGTCAGTCTTTTGTAAAAAGCATGATATTCCCTTGAAGTGAGTGCCAAGATGGCAATCTTTCATTGGGGTATAATCAAAACACAAATTTCCCTTCAAGGAAAAGATGACGAGTGAAGGTGGCTGTATGACCGATCAATATTATTATCCAAATATTTGGGGGCGTAGTATTCTCACATCTGCAAACGAAATCCTTGGCGATAATGGCGTTAATGCTCTTTTAAATTTAGCAGGATTGCAGGTATATATTGGTAGTTATCCGCCTGATAATATTAAGAAGGATTTCCCTTTTTCACACGTTGCTAGATTGCAGCAAGCTCTTTACGATATGTATGGCTCGAGGGGTGCGCGCGTTTTCGCTACCCGTGGGGGTGAACAAACCTTTCAACATAGTATGGCTAAATACGATAAAGTTCAAAGGGCAGCCCAAGCAGCGATGAGGGTTGGCTCAACAGAAATGCGCAACCGAGTTGGATTGCAGTTTTTTTCTAAATTCTTCAATACGGTCAGTGATCAAGTGGTCCGCATCGATGACGATGAGTCTTATTGGTATTGGGTTATCGAGCGCTGCCCAATGTGTTGGGAGCGTACTTCCACAGAGTCGGTTTGCCACCTGGGTGTAGGTGTGTTGAATGCGGCTTCAACCTGGGCTACAGGTGGGGTCAAGTTTCGCATTCAGGAGATCGATTGCAAGGCCAAAGGGGACGAAAACTGTATTTACACGTTAGATAAAGCCCCAATTGGATAACCAACCTTCCAATATATTTAAGACGCCCGATCGGGCGTCTTTTTTGTTGGTTGCGCTGGTCACATGACTTCAAATATGACCTCCAGCACTCCCAGATATGACCTCTTCGCCGCTATCATCTGATCATACAAACCAAACTATCAAATATATTTTCACATAAGGAGAATAAAATGCAAACAACAGATAGAAACCTTCAGAAGAACGTTTTTCCTTTCGGTGGCGTACTCTTAGTTCTTGGTGGCTTGTTTATGCTGCTGAACCAGTTTGTTGATATCAACATCGGCGGCGGTATCTTTTTAAGTGCCCTGGGATTGTTCTTCATTATTTGGGGAGTTGTTACTCGCAATGCCGGGTTGTTGATCCCCGGTGGTATCTTAACAGGCTTGAGCATGGGCGTATTCCTGGTGGAAGATATCAGTGTACTCCCAGAATACGCCCATGGCGGAGCCTTTGTGATTTCTCTGGGCGTGGGTTTTGCCCTCATCACCTTATTAACCCGGATATTCACAGATTGCACCCATTGGTGGGCTTTGATTGTAGCTGGTATTTTGGCCCTGGTGGGCAGCGGAATTGTCATCGTCGAGATGCCCCAAGATGGGCTGCTCAAGCAGATTGTTGAAACCGCCTTTACTGCCAGTCAATATCTGTGGCCACTGGTCCTGGTTGGTCTCGGGCTGTGGATCATATTCAAGAAACAAAATTCGGAAGCCTAATCATACCCAGATTTATTATTCCCTGAATGGTTTGTAATCCTTCAGGGAATAATTTGTTTTCTTGGAAACAACTTCCTTACCCAATAAGAAATTAAAAAGGCGATCCATGTCCCAATTTGAGAATCACCCTGAAAAGGGGTACAATCCTGATATGTCTTCCGATATCCAAACTAAAGTCGATCAGACTATGCCTGCCATCATTGGTTACCTGGCCATCTTGGCTGTCGCTATTTTAGGTTTCCAATTTTTTGAAACGGGTCTTCAACGCGTTATTGGTATGGTGCTTCTGGTGATATTTACGATCTTGTTTGCTGCCATGCCTGGCCAGAGTGCTAAAGAATGGAAACGGCACCTGTACATGAGTCTCATGATGGGAATTGTGGTTGTTTTGTTATTTATGCAACCTAACTGGGGTGTCTTCCCGATGTTGTTCTTTGTGCTCAGCCCCACGGCCATGATGATTTTCCCTCAACGTACCGGCACGATTTGGATCGGGATTTTTACGCTCGTAACGGTAATTGTTTTCATGCTCACCAACCCTTTTTGGGAAGCACTGATGATTGCTCTGCCTTACTCAGCCGGATATTGGTTTTTCGGTGCTTTCGCTCGAGCAATGGCTAGTGCAGAAGATGCACGTAAAGAGAGCCAGAGATTGCTCGATGAATTACAAATTGCACACCATCAACTCCAAGAATATGCTGCCCAGGTTGAAGAGCTGGCCGTAGCAGAAGAGCGCAATCGACTATCCCGTGAGATGCACGACACCATCGGACACCGTTTGACCGTTGCTGCGGTGCAGTTAGAGGGAGCACAACGTTTAATTCCTAAAGATCCAGATCGAGCTGCTGGAATGGTAGAAACGGTGAGAGAGCAAGTCCGTGAAGCGTTAACCGAACTGCGGAGCGCTGTGGCTACCCTGCGAGACCCGTTGGAGACCGACCTGCCGATTTCAACTGCGATCCGTCGCTTGTCGCATTCTTTTGAAAATGCTACTAACCTGTCCGTTGATCTAGATTTACCCACTGATTTACCGAAATTATCTAATGCCCAACGATTAGCGCTATATCGGGCTGCGCAAGAAGCTCTTACGAATGTGCAACGCCATGCCCAGGCTCGCCGGGTTTGGATACAACTTAATGCGCAGCAAGAATGTATAACCTTATTAATTAGTGATGATGGCATTGGTTTTCCAATTGACAAAAAGGATACTGTTTTTGGATTGCGAGGAATGAGCGAACGAGCGGCCCACTTGGCTGGAGAATTACGCTTAGAAAACCGTGACGGAGGGGGAGCTCAGGTGAGATTTATTCTGCCATTGGTCGAGGAGGTGCATATTGACGAAATCGATACGTCTGCTGCTTGTCGATGACCAGCGACTGATGCGCGATGGGCTCCGCACATTATTAGAACTCGAAGCGGATTTTGAAGTGATCGGCGAAGCTCAAAATGGTGCCGAAGCTTTAGAAGCCTACCGTCAATTTACCCCCGATGTTGTGCTTATGGATATTCGCATGCCCGTGATGGACGGCGTAGAAGCCACCCGCCGTCTGCGGGAAATTGACTCTAACTCAAAGGTCATCATTTTGACCACATTCGATGATAACGAATATGTTTTCGAGGGATTACGCGCCGGGGCCTTGGGGTATCTACTCAAAGATGTCTCCAGTGAAGAATTGTCCGATGCTATCCGCAAGGTTGCCGCGGGTGGTTCGATGATTGAACCCTCGGTAGCCCGCAAAGTGGTTGCAGAGTTCGCCCGTTTGACTCCTGTAACACCTACCGCAACTGGGAAATTGATCGAGCCCCTGTCGGACCGCGAAATCGAAATATTGAAACTGGTCTCCCAGGGGATGACCAACAAAGAAATCGCAGCCAAGCTCTTTCTGGCCGAGGGGACTGTAAAAAATTATGTCACCAGCATCCTGCAAAAGATCGATGCCCGCGACCGAACACAGGCTGCTATCCGGGCACGGGAATTAGGATTGTTGTAGGTGATTATTATGTCGAAACCTGATTTTGTGCGCTGCGCTTGGCCCGGTGATGACCCGCTCTATATCGCTTACCATGATGATGACTGGGGGGTGCCGGTATACGAGGATCAACCGCTGTTTGCCAAGTTGCTGCTCGATGGCGCCCAAGCCGGCCTCAGTTGGATCACAATCTTGCGCAAGCGCGAAAACTATTATGCCGCCTTCGATAACTTTGATCCCGAAAAGATGGCGCGTTACGATGACGCCAAAATTGCTGAATTACTCGCCAACCCAGGCATTGTGCGCAATAAATTGAAGGTAAACGCTTTCGTAAAGAATGCGCAGGCTTATTTAAAATTCCAAGATGAGGTTGGGTCGTTCAATAAGTATCTCTGGAGTTTTGTTGGAGGTGCCCCAATTGTAAATTCCTGGAAAACCATGGATGACCTTCCAGCCATTTCCGCGGAGTCCGAAAATATGAGCAAAGACCTAAAGAAACGCGGATTTAGCTTTGTTGGCCCGACAATCTGTTATGCTTTTATGCAAGCTGTGGGAATGGTCAATGACCATACGCTAGATTGTTTCCGGTATCAGGAGTTAAAACATAGGTATGGGAACCCGATTCGAGAATTTGCTGCCGAATAAATCGCAAATCTCAAGCTTCCACAAATGCCTTTTTCGATAGGTTAGAAATTTCTGCGAAAATCGCAAAATCCAGACTGGAAAGTATTGACGTTTACTTTAAATCCTGATAAACTCCACCCCCGCTGGCAACCGCGCGGTTGCGGCGTTAGTCTTGTCTGTGATTACCCGCTCTGGTATAATCTTTGCGCTTTTGCGAACCAACCGCACTTATGCGGACGAACATTTCCAATTGATCGCCGACGTGGCTCAATGGCAGAGCAGCCGCCTTGTAAGCGGCAGGTTATGGGTTCGATTCCCATCGTCGGCTCCTGTTGACGGCTGGCGATCAAAGCTAACCTTATGTAGCTTTGATCTCGAGCTGGCGACAGCCCTTTATTTCGGGCGGATACCCAAGTGGCCAACGGGGGCTGACTGTAAATCAGCTGTCATACGACTTCGGCGGTTCGAATCCGTCTCCGCCCACTGATAACCGCTGATAAGTTCTTTCTTGTCAGCGGGTAATTATGTAAGGCGACAAGCCCTCATAGCTCAGTCGGCAGAGCGCATTCTTGGTAAGAATGAGGTCATGGGTTCAAATCCCATTGAGGGCTCTCGGTAGTTGCAAAAGAGAGATTTTTGTAACGGCCTTATCGCTAAATCAACTAATCTTTTTGAATTTCTAGTTTGCCAAGGAGATTGAGGAATGGCTAAAGAAAAATTTGTAAGAGACAAACCGCACTTGAACGTGGGCACGATGGGACACATCGACCACGGGAAGACCACCTTGACGGCGGCGATCACGAAAGTGGCGGCGATCTTAGGGCACGGCGACTTCCGCGCCTTCGATACGATCGACAATGCGCCGGAAGAGAAAGAGCGCGGGATCACGATCAATATTGCGCACGTGGAATACGAGACCGAGAATCGGCACTATGCGCACGTGGATATGCCGGGCCACCGGGACTATATCAAGAATATGATCACGGGGGCGGCGCAGGTGGACGGTGCGATCTTGGTGGTGGCGGCGGGCGATGGGGCGATGCCGCAGACGCGTGAGCACATCTTGCTGGCGAAGCAGGTGGAAGTACCGAGTATCGTGGTGTACTTGAACAAAGTGGACCAGATGGATGACCCGGAACTGCTGGAACTGGTCGAGATGGAACTCCGCGAGCTGTTGGACGAATACGGCTTTCCGGGAGACGAGACCCCGATCGTGAAAGGGAGTGCGCTGCACGCCTTGGAGAGCGAGAGTATGGACGCCACCGCCCCGGAGTACGAAAGCATCGTCGAGTTGCTGCGGGTGATCGATGAGTACATCCCGGAACCGGAGCGCGAGATCGACAAACCCTTCATCATGCACGTGGAAGACGTGTTCTCGATCAAAGGCCGCGGCACGGTGGTGACCGGCCGGATTGATCGGGGAGTGATCCACACCGGTGATCCGGTGGAGATCGTCGGGTTGCGCGACGAGATCGTGACTTCGACTTGTACCGGAGTGGAGATGTTCCACAAGCTGTTGGACGAAGGCATGGCGGGAGACAACGTCGGGTTGCTGCTGCGCGGCATCAACCGGGACGATGTGGAGCGCGGCATGGTGATCGCCAAGCCGAAGAGCATCACCCCGCACACGAAATTCAATGCGGAAGTGTATGTGTTGCGCAAGGACGAGGGGGGGCGGCACAAGCCGTTCTTCCCGGGTTACCGGCCGCAGTTCTACTTCAAGACGATGGATGTGACCGGTGCGATCACCTTGCCAGAAGGCGTGGAGATGGTGATGCCGGGGGACCGGATCGAGATGGAAGTGGAGTTGATCGTGCCGGTAGCGATGGAGCAAGGTTCGAACTTTGCGATTCGAGAAGGCGGCCTGACCGTAGGGGCCGGCGTGATCACTAAAATTATTGAGTAAAAAATAATTACGCTCATTGAGCGTTTGGAAGAAGTGTAAGTATGTCAGGTAAAAGAGGTGTCCGCCCGGTTGTGACGATGGCTTGTACAGAGTGTAAAGAACGTAATTACACCACTGAGAAGAATCGTAGAAATGATCCAGGGCGTTTGGAACTAAAGAAATTCTGTCCGCGTTGCCGAACGCATCAAATGCATCGCGAGACCAGGTAGTTATTTACCGAAACTTGGAGTAGAATGCAGAGCAGCCTAATCCAAGTTTCGACCCTAGGCGAGTAGCTCAATTTGGCAGAGCAACGGTCTCCAAAACCGTAGGTTGAGGGTTCGAGTCCTTCCTCGCCTGCTAACGAAACAACGCCGTCCCAAGTGGCGGCGTTTTCGCCGAAGATATCTCTTCGGTTCGTGAAAATTACTCGAAGGAGTTTCTAGTGGCCAAGAAAAAATCATCAGTAAGTCGTAAGCAGCCAAATGCGGTTGTACGTTATTATCGTGAAACCGTTGGCGAATTGCGCAAAGTAAGTTGGCCTACCCGTCAAGAGGCAATCAATCTGACCAGCATCACTTTGGTTGTGATTGTGGCGATGAGTGCCTTTCTTGGTACGTTGGACTATATCTTCAACCAATTATTTGCCTTTATCTTTAGTCTCTAGGTTGAAAATCGGTTGTTGCTTAGTAGATTGGATGTTCCATGAATATGGAAATGAACGAGCAAGTTAATCCAGAGATAGAAGAACCTGAAGTTGAAGAAGCTTCGGTGCAAGCAGACGCGCCCGTCCAGGAAGAAGTTGATGGGCGAGCATGGTATGTTGTGCATTGTTACTCTGGATATGAAAACAAAGTACGCCACAATCTTGAGCAGCGCATTGAAACCATGGGCATGAAAACCCAGATCTTTGATGTGGTCGTCCCCACTGAAGAAGAGATCGAGGTCAAAGAAGGTAAGCGCCGTACGGTAGAGCGTCGAGTCTTCCCTGGTTATATCCTCGTCAATATGTTGTTGAACGAAGAGTCCTGGTACGTTGTGCGCAATACGCCTGGTGTGACAGGTTTTGTCGGTATGGGAAATCAACCCATTCCGTTGCGCCCAGAAGAAGTATCTTCGATTATCAAGCGTATGGAAGCAGATGCGCCCCGTATCAAAGTTACTTTCCGTCAAGGTGAGCGTGTCCGTATTGTTGATGGTCCCTTTAACGATTTCCGTGGCACTGTCTCAGAGATCGATATGGATAAGGCCAAAGTACGTGTAATGGTAAATTTCTTCGGACGTGAAACTCCGGTAGAATTGGATTTCTTGCAAGTAGAAAAGGCCTGAATATTGGCAAACAAATATTCAGGTTGGCAAATTCCAGCTTCTGCTGAAATTTGCATGTAAATTAATTGTGAATTAACTTTGTAACTAATTGCAAAGTCAAACCAAGTGGGAGGATGGAAAACATCCGACAAGTAAGTGTCCACTGCGAACTTGATTGTGTGCCGAAATTGTTATACGACACAAAATCCGCACCACACTCAAGCACTTACCCACCACCAAGGAGAAAAGAATGGCAAAAAAACTAAAAGCAGTCGTAAAATTGCAAATTCAGGCCGGTAGAGCCAATCCTGCACCCCCCATTGGCCCGGCATTGGCTTCTCATGGGATCAACCTGATGCAGTTCTGCAAAGAGTACAATGCTCGAACACAGAGCCGTATGGGTGAGATCATTCCTGCTGAGATCAGTGTTTTCACCGATGGTTCCTTTAAATTTATCCTTAAAAGCCCGCCTGCCTCAGCTTTACTCAAAAAAGCTGCTGGTGTCGAAAAAGGTTCGGGTGAACCTAATCGCGAAAAGGTCGGCAAGGTGACCCGCGATCAGCTCCGTGAGATCGCAGAAATTAAAATGAATGACCTCAATGCCATTGATATCGAAGGCGCAATGCGCCAGATTGAAGGCACTGCCCGCAATATGGGTATCGAGGTAATCAAGTAGTCCCAGTGGGAGGACAAAACCTGTCCGCCAAACAGATGATGATTTCATCATCTGCCTACCACCAAGGAGTTATTCATGGCTAAGCACGGAAAAAAATACAGAGAAGCACTTGAAAAATATGACCGCGATCAACAGTATTCGCCCGTCGACGCGCTGGAATTGACAAAAGAAACTTCGTTCACGAAATTTGATGCCACTGTTGAATTGCATATCCGCCTGGGTGTTGACCCCCGGCATGCCGATCAACAGGTGCGTGATGTAGTCGTACTGCCCCACGGCTTGGGTAAAACCGTCCGTGTCCTGGTTTTTGCCCAGGGTGACGGCGCTACCATAGCACGCGAAGCTGGGGCGGATCACGTTGCTGATGATGACGAAATGATCAAGAAAATCCAGGATGGCTGGACTGATTTCGATGTCGCCATTGCCACTCCAGATATGATGGGCAAGGCTGGACGTTTAGGTCGGGTGCTGGGACCTCGAGGTTTGATGCCCAACCCTAAGGCCGGGACTGTGGTTCCCGCTGAAGACCTGCCCCGCGTGATCAACGAATCCAAAGCCGGACGTGTAGAGTTCCGCGTCGACAAGACCTCCAACCTGCACATTCCTATTGGGAAGACATCTTTCGAAGTCAACCAGCTGCGCGAAAATATGGCCGTGCTGATGGATGCGATTAAGAAAGCCCGTCCCGCCGCCGCTAAAGGTGCTTATGTTCGCAAAATTGTCTTGAGTTCAACGATGGGCCCTGGTATTAAGGTAGACCCTTCCAGAGCACTGGCGATGGAGTTAGACGTCTGATCCAAATTTAGTTAAAACTTTCTTCGCTGAAGACAGCAGGTGTCGCCTGAACAAGTTCAGGTTAGACTTAATTTCCTGCCGAGGTGGAGGCTTAGTCCCAATCAGGTTCTTTGGAATAAGTCTTTACCCGAAAGGCGAGGTAAAGACTTATTTTTTAAGAAAGGAGGTATGAGTCCATTGGCTAATACAAAAGTACAAAAACGTGAGATTGTAGCGCAATATGGTGAATGGCTGGCGCGCAGTGAAGCCTTTGTCGTTACGGAATATACCGGTTTGACGATGAAAGATATGGATGCATTGCGAAGCAAAATCCGCGAGGCTGGTGGTGAGTTTCATGTGGTTAAGAACACATTGGTAAAACTGGCCCTCAAAGATGCTGATGTTGATATTGAAGAGGAGCATTTCCTCGGAAGTACAGCCATCGGTTTCGCTTTTGAAGATCCCCCTGCCTTGGCAAAGGCAATCACCGATTTCGCCAAGGATTCCAACTTCGTCAAAGTCAAAGTTGGATACCTGGATAAGCAGATGATGTCTGCGGCTGAAGTCAAGGCTTTAGCTGACTTGCCGCCGCTGCCAGTGATGCGTGCTACTTTGTTGGGCACCTTACTGGCCCCCGCTTCACAACTAGTCCGAACATTGGCCGAGCCTGGACGGCAAGTTGCTGCCGTTTTGAAGGCTTTTTCAGAAAGAGACGCAGCCCCAGATGCAGCCTAATAAGGCGAACCATGGTGCGGTACGGATTTTAGCAATCCAGTGCAGCACTTCAGCAGTTGGGCTAACTGCACTAGTCTCAATAAATAAATTACACAATAAGAATTTTTCAATAAAAATAGGAGTTTATAATGGCTGACCTGAACAAATTAATGGATGAACTTAGCAAGCTGAGTGTACTTGAAGCTGCTGAGTTGGTTAAACTGCTGGAAGAGAATTGGGGCGTTTCCGCTGCTGCTCCTGTGGCTGTTGCCGCTGCTGCTGGTCCTGCCGCTGCTGAAGAAGAAGCAGAAGAAAAGACCGAGTTCGACGTAGTTATCAAAGAAACTGGCCCCAAGAAAATTGAAGTCATCAAGGCTATCCGCCAGTTGACCAGCCTGGGTCTCAAAGAAGCCAAAGAGATGGCTGAAGCCCCTGGCACCAAGATTATGGAAGGCGTTGGCAAGGAAGCCGCCACCGATGCCAAAGAGAAACTTGAAGCTGCTGGCGCAGTTATCGAATTAGCATAAGCTTCCCTAAAATATTCTGTGCAATGAAAAGGCCGTCATTTCGACGGCCTTTTTTCTTTTGCCGGCATGTGGTATATTTTCCACATAGGAGGTGCATATGAGCGCTCGAATTTTAGTTATTGAAGATGATGAGGGAATTACCAGATTTTTACGACGGGGTCTGGCTTATGAAGGCTATAAGGTGGATGTGGCTGCTGACGGCCAAATGGGTTTGATTGCGGCGCGTGATAATCCACCTGATTTAGTGGTCTTAGATCTGATGCTGCCTGGCATCGATGGTTTAGAGGTGTGCCGGCGACTGCGGGCTGGTGGAGATGTGCCCATTTTGATCTTGACAGCGAAGGATGGTGTCAATGATCGCGTCTTGGGGTTGGATATGGGCGCTGATGACTATATGGTGAAACCGTTTGACCTGGATGAATTACTGGCACGCATTCGTGCCTTGCTCCGTCGCCTGCAGCCTGCTAGCCAGCCTAAAATTATGCGCTTCGAAGACTTGACCCTTGATACAGGCACTCGCCAGGCTTCCCGAGGAGATCGGATCATTTCATTGACTGCTAAAGAATATGAATTGCTCGATCTATTTATGCTTCATCCCCGACAAGTTCTTACTCGTGATGTGATTTTTGACCGTGTATGGGGTTATGATTTTGGTGGTGAAAGCAATATCATTGAGGTTTATATTCGTTATTTACGCCAAAAGCTGGAAGAAAATGGAGAGCCGCGTTTATTACATACTGTCCGAGGGATGGGGTATGTCTTGCGCGAACCTGATTGATGTCTTTACGTGTCCGTTTAACCCTGCTCTATACGATTCTTGTAGGGGGCACACTTATGATTTTCGGGCTGGCCATTTATCATTGGGTCAGCCTGACTGTTACTGAGCAAATTGACCGGATCTTAGAACAAACCTCCAGTGAGATTATCAGTGCTATCCGGCTCAATGCAGTCGGTGATCTTGATGTTGCCCCTGATGCTGCAAATCTAAATCTTGCTACGAATATTTATGCCCAATTATGGGATCGAGATCAAGGGTTAACTGCCAGCTATAATCTAAGTCGGGTAACAGATCCTCTTGACCCTTTGGCACGATATACATCCCAACGAGTGAAGCGTGATGTCACCGTGGGTGGTACCCATCTTCGAGTTCTTAGTGTTCCATTGTCGATTAGTAATCGCCCGGTTGGTACTTTGCAGGTCGCCGCGAGCTTGGCAGTCGTTGAAGCCACGCAACAAACGTTGCTCAATGTGCTAGTAGTAGGAACGATAATCGCAGTGGCACTTGCTGCTTTTGGGGTTTCCTTTGTTACCTATCGTTCCTTATCCCCTCTCGAAAGTGTGACTCAAACCGCGTTGCAAATCACTCGCGCGGATGACCTGTCCCGACGTATCCCTTACCAGGGTCCAACAGATGATGAGATTGGGCAATTAATTGAAGCATTCAATCAAACCTTGGGACGTCTCGAAAACTTGTTCCATACCCAAAGACGTTTTGTGGCCGATGTGGGTCATGAACTGCGGACACCTTTAACGGTAATAAAAGGGAATATCACGCTGATGCGGAGGATGGGTTGTTCTGACGAAGAATCTCTCAGCAGTATCGAAGAAGAAGTTGACCGTCTTACCCGAATGGTGGGTGATTTGCTGCTGCTGGCTAGGGCTGAATCTGGTAAACTGCCACTAAATCGCATGGTAGTCGAACTTGATACAATGCTTCTCGAAGTTCTCCAACAAAGCCAAATTTTGGCTGAAGGTAAATTGGAGTTGCGCCTCGGTAATATTGATCAAGTTCTAGTATGTGGAGATCGCGACCGGTTAAAGCAAGTGCTGATAAATCTTATCTCGAATGCAATCAAATATACTCCGGAGGGTGGAGAAGTAGTCACGGGTTTAGTTAAGAGTTGGGATGCGTGCAAAAATTACGATTCAGGATAACGGACCGGGTATTCCATCGGATGAATTGCCCCATATTTTTGAACGTTTCTACCGCATCGAGAAATCTCGTACCCGGTCTGCAGATGGCAAGGGTTTTGGTCTGGGCCTTTCAATTGCTTATTGGATTGTGAAACACCACGAAGGGGATATTCAAGTGAATTCTGTTGAGGGAAAAGGAACCGTGTTTTCTGTTTGGCTGCCGCTTGGTGATGGTGATTGCCAGCCGAAAGATTAACTCATAATCCCTTCGATCTGTTAATGGATACCCAATCTTTGAGCAGCTTGATTACATAAAGATGAGCCCCCGCGTCCAAGCCATTCATTAAGTCGATCACTGTTTCTTTTTCCGTCGATTGCATCCTCGTAAATCCCCATGCCCCAATAAACATAGCGTTGGGTTTCATTAGCCCATTGCGCTTCAGGACGCTTTGCCCCGGTGATCCCTCCGTTATAGCCGGCAAAACCAAAACGAACAACACCCCCACGCGCAGCCAAAGCATTTTGAAGATAATCTAATCCTCGCCGTGCATTTATATTGGGTTTATAAGGATCTTCGCCACCCTCAAAATGATATGGCATCACCTGAAATAAACCCATCGCCCCAGCGCTCGAGGTTGCTTGGGGGTCGCCACACGATTCGATTTGCATTACTGTCGCAATCAAATTTGGATCAATACCGGTTTTTAAACTCCATTCTGAAATTTTGGCGGACCAATATTGCACTTCTGGTGTGAAGAGAGGGGCAATACTGCCACCTCCCAGGCCAGAATCACTCTTTGAATTAACGGAAGCCCCCAAAGTTGTTGGAATCGAGATATCCACCTTGCTTAAACTGAAAACCAAAATAATAACCATCCCGACAACAGCCAGCAGAACAGGTAAACAGCCTAATGACTGAGGGATAAATTCATCTTCAAAAAATATTTCTTCGTAAAATTCGTCGTCGTAAAAAACATCATTTTCCATGGCTATTGATCCAGTAATTCAAGGGGATTTATATTGGTCCCAACACGTTTATCATAAACATTCAGGTGAGTGTGGTAACCACAATCTCGGTTGCGACAAGATCGCCCTTGCATGTCAGTAGTATTGCCCAGGTTGCTTTCTTCTCCAATAGCCTGGCCAGCTTTTATTTTATCGCCTTTATTTGAAGTATAAACTCCGTGCATCAAGATGACCCGGTAGATTTCATTTTCAATGATGATCGTCGGGTTACCAATGCCGTCAACAAACATTTCGGTAACCTCACCATTTATAGGTGAAAAGATCGTTGCTCCTTTACCGGCTGCGATATCAATTGCCATGTGCCCATATGAATAACCATGGGGTCCCTGAGTAAGGGTGTAAGATTCATAGGGTGAGAGAAATGTCATTGGATTCCCACCAATACCATTTTTGTTGTTTGTAGATGATGAAGTTGCTTCAATGGTGGTGAAGGAGGAAAGTAATAATAGGCTCCCGAGGATGATCCCGAATGAAATGATTAGTAAACCAGAAAAGCAACCCCCATTAGGTTGGGGAGTTGCCCTTTCTGATTGGTCGTAGTAATAAGCCATTCGGACAAGTTTTTAAGTTAGAATTCGGTCTATAAGTTCGGAGTGGCCACTGAAAATAATTAATCTTTAGAAGCGAGTTGTATTTCTCTGACGGTTCTGGTTGCCACTGAACGAAACAGGATGATAGGTGGGTTCTTGAACACCGTAATCCGGTTCGTAAATCGGTTCAGGCTTTTGTACAGACTGAGATGAGGTGTTTGTTGGGGCTGCATTTACACCTCGCCTAACTGTACTCGTTCTTCCTCGGTTTACGCGCACTCCATAAGGTTTCGGTTTCGACTGTGATTTGGTCTTGGTGCTTCGTTTCTGAGTGGGAATTCGTAAATCCGCCTGGCTGAATAGCCGGTCACCAGCCACAGAAATTGTACCGATAATGAGCACCCTGCTCAACCAGACCATAACTGCAACAAAAATTGGGACTACCTTGAGTAAGATTTCCCTTTCCACAACCGCATTACCAAGACTCTGGTGGTTGAGTAAAGCAATTGACACACCCCACCAAGTCAGCATCGCGTTCATGGTGGCTGCGAGCATCCATGCTCCGAAGAGGTACCAAACTTCATGAGGTTCATCAGCCCCTTGTTCTGGCGTAAATAATCTTGCAATACCAGCAAAGTCGATTCCGCAAAAAGCCAACGAAAGAATTGTTGCCCAGGCAATACCAAGGAAACTTAGATCACCTAAAAGATCTTTCAGAGCAAAATCAGTTGTCGAGTAATTGAAAAGTTCGAAAGCTAATAGCGCGCCGACAATCAAAACACCGAATAAGAAACCACGGCTAAGCCGCATTCGGTTTGAGAAAAATGACATGGAGTTCAACATTACAAGCCTCCTTCGAAATTGAAGAATGGGTGAATTGGTTGGGTAGAAGGTTTAAATATTATAGAAATTATGTTCTATGAATAGTTTAGATCAAATGTTCTAAAAAGTCAAGAGGCAAAATTCCCAAAATATGTTACGGAAATCCTTGGAATTATGAGTTTCATACCTCTCACCGGTTCAGATTTTCTGCTACAATAAATGGACTATTCACCCAAAATAGCCATACCGCAAGTATTAAAATACCTATTAATGGATCACCTCTGGTCACCTTGGCGCATGTCCTACATTCTTGATAATCAAAACGATCAGGGTTGCGTTTTTTGTTTGGCTCTAGAACAACAAGATAGTCCTGCAAACTTAATTATTGATCGCCGCCTCCACTCCTTCGTAATTCTCAATCGGTATCCATATACCAGTGGACACCTGATGGTCGTCCCGTTCAAACATGCTGGCCAACTCGAACAACTTGATCCTTTGGTTCGATCTGAAATCATGGAGTTGATTTCTCAATGTGTTCAAGTTCTAAAAAGTGCATATCAAGCCCAAGGGTTTAACATTGGAGCTAATTTGGGTGGTGCTGCGGGTGCGGGAATTCCACAACATCTTCACTTTCATATTGTCCCACGCTGGCAAGGTGATACTAACTTTATGTCGGCCATTGGAGATATCCGTGTGGTTCCGGAGGCCTTGGATGAATCATATCGACGGGTTAGCAATGCCTGGCAGAAATTAATTGTTTAAACGTGAGATATTGACTTCTCACGTTTTTTTGTTTACTTACAAAGGAAGTAGATTATGACAAATTCCAAAAATTTCCCCGTAATTTTAAGTGGCTGCCGTACCCCATCTGGGAGATTCCAGGGCAGTTTGAGTGGCTTTCCGGCACCGAAACTGGGTGCCATCGTCGTAGATGAAGCAGTTAAACGTGCTTCCCTGAATACCTTGATAGATATTGACGAAGTTTTTATGGGAAATGTGGTTTCTGCTGGCCTCGGTCAGAATCCTGCCCGCCAGGCAGCAATTTATGGTGGTCTGCCAGCTACGGTGGGGGCAACCACTCTCAATAAGGTCTGCGGGTCCGGTTTGAAAGCTGTTATGTTGGCAGCTCAGGCCATCAAAGCAGACGACGGGAATCTCTTTGTTTGTGGTGGATTTGAATTGATGAGCCGGGCACCCTACCTTGTACACGGACGTTCTGGTGAACTCCGTTTTGGTCATCGAGAATTTACAGATGCGCTACTTTACGATGGGCTCTGGGACCCTTTTGAAAATTGGGGTATGGGTAATTCTGCAGAGTTTATTGCCGAAGAGTACGATGTCACTCGCGAGGCGATGGATAATTTTGCTTTCAACAGTCATCAAAAGGCACTGGCTGCCATCGATGCGGGAAAGTTCGCAGCGGAAATCGTTCCCGTGGAAATACACGGTCGTAAAGGGGTGGTCACCATATTTGACACCGATGAAACCCCGCGGGGTGATACAACCATCGAAGCCCTGTCAAAACTTCGCGCTGCTTTTGTCAAGGACGGCAGAGTCACCGCAGGGAATGCCCCAGGCCTGAATGATGGCGCTGCCGCAGTGGTTGTCTCCAGCCAGCAGTATGCCGAAGAAAATCATCTCAAACCTTTAGCCCGCATCGTCGGTTATGGACAGGCTGCCGTGGAGCCAAAATATTTGTTTGCCGCCCCAGCCAAGGCCATACCCCTGCTGCTCGAAAAAATTGGTTGGTCCTTCGATGATGTCGACCTGATCGAACTCAATGAAGCCTTCGCAGCTCAGGTTTTGGCAGATGGATACGCCCTTGAAGACCAGGGCTGGGATTGGGAAAAGGTTAATGTACATGGTGGGGCAATTGCGTTGGGCCATCCCATCGGTGCGAGTGGCGCGCGTGTCTTGGTCACATTGATCTATGCCCTCAAAGAGCGCGGTTTAAAGCGTGGCATTGCCTCGCTTTGCTTAGGCGGTGGCGAAGCTGTTGCCATGGCCGTTGAAGTGGATTAAGAATTAGATTTTTCCAACACACCAATTATCAGAAATTTTTAAAAACGGGAGCAAATATGCAAGTCAAATCAATATTTGTCGAGGTTTTTTATAATTATGGGTAGGCAAAGCGAGCTTCGCCTACCCATAATTCGGGAGGGTCTTATGAGTATACAAATTCGAGAAATGAACATCAGCGATTACGAAGCAGTTTATGCTTTGTGGGAGGCCAGCGAAGGGATTGGCCTTAGTGATGCAGATTTGAAAGAAGGCATCAAGCGCTTTCTGGAGCGTAACCCTGGTTTGAGTTTTGTGGCTTTCGAGGGTGATCAAATTATTGGTGCCGCGCTCTGCGGTCACGATGGCCGGCGGGGATATATCCATCATCTGTCGGTCGCTCAAACCCATCGCAAACAAGGGATCGGAAAATCGCTGGTAGGGCGCTGCATGTACGCTCTACTGCGTATCGGCATCGCCAAGTGCCACCTATTCGTTTTTGACGATAATCAGGAAGCCATCAAATTCTGGAGCAAAGTCGGGTGGACAGAACGCGTTGAGCTGATGATGATGTCGCAGCACTTGGAAGGGGAATGACACTCATTTATTGGCCCATCGCCGCATTCAAAACAGCTTGCCCAATCTCCTCCGCGAGGGGGAGATTTTCTTCTTCCAGCACCACTACCAACGTGAGAGGGGTGCCATTTTCCTGGGATAAATTCCCAGCCAGGAACCAAGTCAACTCTTCATCGACCGGGCTGGCCGAAAGTTGCCAGATGATAGGGTTAGTTGAATTAAGATTGGTGAATTGAGCATCAATTTGTGAAGGAGAGAGTAACTTGACCGCCGTCCCCAGGGGAGGGAATCCCAGCCAGCCTTGGTCGGGGTGCTGGTAGGAAAGCGCCAGTCGCGCCGCGGGACGAGAACCAGCATTGCTCAGGGAGGCAGCCGCAAAGGCCACCTCCAATGGGGTGGCTTCCTCCGGGAAATCGGTATCTGTTAAGGGCAGGCGCAGGTTTACGCGGGGGATATCAGGGTTCGCTGCTGCTTGCATAAATGGCTGTCCTGCTAAATCTCCAGTGGTATAAACCCCTTGGGTAACGCGGTTAATCAAAGGGGCTTGAGGGTCCTCAATCAATTGATCCCAGGTATTATCCAATTGATTGGGATCAAAGCTGGGGTGGGAAGCCATCACCAAGATTTCGCCAGTCTCGGCGTTCAACAAAATAAACGCCCCGTTATGGCCGTTGATTAAATTATCGGCCAGAGTTTGTAGTTCCATGTTCAGCGTCAGGCGCACATCTACCCCGGGTGGTGGCTGACCGTAGAGTAGGTGGTGCCACATAATAGTGGCGGGGTCGTTGCCCTCGATGCCGCGCAAAGTGGGGTCCAGGCTGGCTTCTAACCCGGCTTGACCATAAACTGGGTGACTGTAGCCGGTCACAGGGCCGAGGGAAGTATAGGCATAGCTGCGGCCGAGTGCTCCGGGCTGGCCGGTGGTTTCAGCCAGGGTAGTGTCGCCGCGGGCCCGCAATGCGCCACGATAAACGTAGCGATCATCCAGCGCACGGCGGGGGTTATCAGTGCGGGTAAGCAGGTCAGGACCGCGCACATAGGCCCACCAGCCAACCGTCAAAGCGGCTGCACTGAGCGAGATGAGGAGAATAGTTGCTATCGGGATGAGGGTGTTCTGGAAAGCCAGCTGTGGATGAAGTTTATTTGTCAGGCTCCGTTCTTTGAGGGGTGCGCTGAGTTGGAGCAAAAACAGGGCGACAATAAACGAGACCATTAGTGATGATCCCCCGTAAGAGACGAAAGGCAGGGTCACACCGGTTAAGGGCAGCAGGCGCAGGTTGCCGCCGATGATGAGCACACTCTGCCCAATTAGAAAGGCTGTCAGTCCAGCAGCCAGCAATCGCCGGAAAGTGTCGTTTGCTCGCAGGGCAATTAGAAGCCCCCGTTGAGCCAGCAAACCCAATAGGATGATTAAGCCTAATGCTCCAACCATCCCAGTCTCTTCAGCGAGAGATGAAAAGATGAAATCAGAGTGTGAGACGGGTACCAGGGTTGGGCTGCCCAATCCGGGACCACGCCCGATGACCCCTCCGTTGGCGATTGCCATCAGGGACTGCACGATCTGATAGGAGCGCCCTGTAGGATCCAGCCAGGGATTGATCCAAGCTTCAATGCGGATGCGAACTACATCAAAAAGTAGATAGCCTACAGCACCCGCGGTTGTCAAGACCAGCGCAGTCACCAGGGGAATCCAGCGCCAGGTTGTCGTCAAATAAACCATCACCCCATAGATGAAGATAAAAATCGAGGCGGTGCCCAAATCCCGTTGCACAATCAGCAGCAGCAAAGCGATACCAGTCATGATGAATGTGGGGATGAGAATTTGGAGCTGGGAGGCGGATGACGCGGTATGGGGAGCGGGTTGGGAATTGTCAGACCTAGAATTTTTCAGGAGCACTGCTTGCCAGTCTGCAAAGTAGGCTGCTAGGTAAACGATCAAGAGCAGTTTTAACGGTTCCGATGGCTGCAAATACAGACCGCAGCAACCCAGCCAGAGGCGAGGTCCAACTCCCAAAGGATTGGTGCCAAATAACAGGGTTAGTGCGGTGAGGATTAAGCCGCTTGTCAGCCATAAATATTTATAACGGCGCAGAAAGTTCAGATCGGAGGAGAGACGCAATCCAAGTGAAAAAATCCCTAAAGCTAGTGTCAACCAAATGGTCTGACGCATGCCAAAATAGCTGGTCTGCCGCCAAATGGTTAGCAGCCCCCAACCACTGAGCAGCGCGATGATGGGAATTAAAAATGGATCGCGGTGGGGCAGACCACCGTTGTGTTTGCCAGTGAATGATGCTGAATCCCACCAGCCAGATGGCAAACCCTAACCAGTGAGACCAAAGATACTCTGCATCCCAAGAACGGGCCCTGGCTGCGGGTGAGAGTGTCAGGGAGAGCGAAAACAGCCCTAGAAAGAGAGCCGCCAGCATGAGCAGGCGGCCTTGAGTTTTGTGAATTTTTTCAGCAGACATAGATGATGTCAACTTCGGTTGGTAGTGATAAAGATGGTTAATTGACGGCTTCCTGATAAGCCTTTTGGATCTCTTGGCGGAGTTCTGCGCGCCGAAGTCCGATATAACGGTTTACCACAGCGGTTCCAGGTGAATCTTGGGAGAATGACATGGCGAGTCGGGAAGAATCACCTGTTGGGAAGACCCCGACAATTGTGCCAGACAAGTTGATCTCCTTGTCCAGCAGGTTCAGTTTGATGTTGTTAGGTTGCCCCTTAACCAATTCAACATGCTCGGCTGAACCTGCCAAAAGTCCAAAACCGTTCAGGGATATATCAACTACTTGGCACGAGATGATCGTTTCATCCAAGACCAGTTCTGCTGGGATCGGGTTGTTGGGAAACACTAGCTCTGCTGGAATTGGGGTTTCAGGTTCTACACGTACAGTATTTCGGTTTCCAAAACCGCTGTCACTGTATCTGAATTCACCTAACTCAACGGAGTTTTGCTTAAGATCTAACGCCAATATCCGTCCTTGAATCCCAACAATAAAAATATCGTGCAAAATTAGGGCATGTTCATCCTGAGCGAGACAGACCGAATCGGGCGGTTCAATCCGAAAGATGATACTCTTTTCGCGTACCTCCTGGATGTAGCCTTTGATCATTACAGGTACGCCCTTCCAATCACTGAGAAAATCCAGCCCGTGGTTAGTACCAATTTTGTTCTGGAGATCTAAGATAATTTGCTCATTGAGTTCCATAAGCGCCTTCTTTAAATGATTTACTACTCATAGGTAACTTCGCTATTTGCATAAGTCATCTTGCGACGGCGGTAAGCCCAGCACATGTAAGAAACTGAAACGAAATAGCTGGCCGGCAGACGGTGCAAACCTTTGATTTTAGTAGCCAGTACCGTAGTTTTACCACCAAATCCCATGGGACCAACGCCAAGCTGATTGGCTTCGTCGGTTAAGCGCTCTTCAAGTTCAGCGAGAACCTCGTCAGAGTTTTCGTCATCCAAGTCGCGGAAAAGTGCTTCTTTGGAAGCCAAATACGATGCTCCTCGATCGCCGCCAATAGAGACGCCCAATGCACCGGGAGCACACCCCTTTCCTTGTGCCTGATGGACGGCATCAAGCACTACTTTGCGCACGCCCGCGAGATCGCGCCCAGCACCCAAGCGGTTATCGGGCAGTTTGTATTGTGCACCGACGTTCTCGCAACCGCCACCTTTGAGCATCAGCTCAATAACCAAAGGCTGATCTTCATCGATCTCCTCGAAATGGATCGTGGGGTAATGATCATCCCCTGAGTTGTCGCCGGTATTTTTACCGCTGATCGCATCCACCGAGTTGGGGCGCAAATAGGATTTTTTTGTGGCTTGTGTAACCGCGGCCTGAATTTGAGCCCTTAATTTGCGAGTGCTCCAACCTTCGGGATAGTGCACATAGAAAATAGGAGTGCCGGTATCCTGACAGATAGGGGTAGAATTATCGCGTGCCATCTCAACATTGGTGATGATGGTCTTCAATGCACCTTCTGCAGCTGAGCCAGATTCTTCTTGGCCGACCGCGCTGCGTATCTTTTTTTCTACATCGGGGGGTAAATTAGTGGAAGTAAAGCGGACTAACTCTAGAATTTCTGAGGTCAAATCAAGCTGCATCTCAAACTCCAGTTTTTATGAAAGCTGTTCCCAGTCTACAATTATGATACCGTATTTTTAGTGTGTGTGCCAAATTAAAAAATACGTGCGGCATCTTCAAGAGCATACCGCACGTTGAGAATTTATGCAATCACCCGCAAGAACTTTCGCCGTCCCACTCTCAGCACCCCAGGGCCAGGAAAAACAGCAAAGGGGTCATTCAACTTGTCGTCATCCAGGCTGACGGCGTTTTGCTTGATCATCCTACGGGCTTCGCCGCGGCTGTTTACAACGCCGCTATCGGCAAGCAGATCCAATACAGTCTGTTCGGGCTGCAGCTTGTATTCGGGCATGTCTACGGGAACATCCCCTTTTTGGAAAACGCGCACGAAAGCGGCTTGTGCCCCTTGGGCTGCGGCTTCGTTATGATAGATGGAAACAATTTCAAATGCCAGTTTCATTTTCGCATCGCGCGGGTGCAGTTTCCCAGAGCCTAATTCGGCCTCAATCGCAGTGATCTCCGCGGGAGTAAAACGTGTCAAATAACGGAAGAAATCACCCATCGCTTTATCAGGCACCGACATGACCTTACCGTACATATCAGATGGTTCGAGCAATAAGGCGATATGGTTGCCTAGAGATTTGCTCATTTTGACCTCGCCATCCGTACCGGGTAGGATGCCCATAATAATGGCAATATTGGGTTTTTCTCCCTTGGAGCTCATCAATTTGCGGGCTGCGGTGACAATATTAAAGAGTTGATCGGTGCCACCGACCTGCACATCAGTTCGCATATGATAGGCGTCATAACCTTGCATAATGGAGTAAAAGGTTTCGTGGAGGTAGACGGGTTCTCCGGTATCCCAGCGCTTACGGAAATTTTCGCGCGTCATGAACTGCTGGATTGTAAAATTGGAGGCCAGTTGGATTAGCTCGTAAAAAGTGAGTTTTGAAAGCCAGTTGGCATTGTAGACAATTTTAGTTTTCTCAGGGTCGAGGATCTTGAAAGCTTGCTCGGCGTAGGTTTGGGCATTGTGCTCAACTTCTTCATGGGTGAGTTGAGGACGCAGTTCATCTTTGTCGGAGGGATCGCCGATTAAAGATGTGTAATTGCCCACCACAAAAGTTACCTCGTGCCCCAATTCTTGGAACTGGCGCAGTTTTCGCATGGGGACAGTATGCCCCAGGTGTAAATCTGAAGTGCGCGGGTCGAAACCACCATACACCTTCAGAGGGCGGTTTTCTTTTTCAGCCTCAATCAGGCGCTCGCGCAGTTCAGCAGTCATCGCCTTTGTGAGGCCATCATCACCATATTCGGTACCCTGCATAAGAAGTGCTACCTGTTCATCAATTGTCATTTTTTTCATAATCTACCTCCAGTTTCTTTTCGGAAGCCAGGTCTTTTGGCGATTTTGATAATGCTCTGGTTTCCTTATCAAACACAAACAAAAAGCGCCCTCGCGGGTTGAGAGCGCCTGTAGGAACGCGGCTGATAGCCCCGTCCCTACGGACGGGCATAGTATTGGCCTTGATCGGTTTCTTCAGAAAGTACCAGACCACTCGTTTGTAAAATTTGCTGCATGATTATTTCGCCTTCGGCAAAACCCATTTGGCCGCGTACTTTTCCCTGAAATTCAACATTACTCAAATTCCGGAAACTGATATATGCCTTGCTGCTGGATACATGCACGCGCTCTCCCCAGCGATCTGGTACCACGCGCAGCTTTTCGATCTCATCCCAGTTCAGTTTGACGTTGCGTAAACCATTGTAGAATTTGATACTTTCGGAGCCAAGTGTGAGCGTGGTTTTACGATCAATCCAGTTGCTCAGACTGATAAAAAGGGCAGAGATCAGCAAGAAAATCACCATTACTACGAGCAGCATTGATGGCTCCGAGATTCGCCAGATCAGCAGGTAAGCGGCAATCGACACACCGGTCAAAATCCAAGCGTTGCGTTCCCCTGAACGGGAGATTTTTTTAGGATGGAATTCTTGCTGTTTTTCCATGCCCGCAATTATACCCTACCCAGTCACAAGTCATCTTTTTTGAAACAGTAAATATAGGGCGATGGCATGTACCCTATTTTGGTGGTTACGAGCCCTCAAAGCGAGTGAAATGGGGTGGGAGGCATGCCCAAACAAGTGATTAATGACCGCCACCATGATAAATTCCCGCTCCTATTTTGGGCTATTCTGCTACAAAAATTTTCCGGAGGTTTCGAAAATCTATGAGGTCTGAAATATCTATTTCAAATGCATTTTTCGGAAGAGCCAGACTCCCAGCCCAAAATACAGCACAGATAAAATGATGAGCGCAGTCAACTCAAAAGCTATTTCCTGTATGCCGGCCCCCAAGGTGAAAACCTTGTTCAGAGCAGTGACTGCATGTGTTGGCGGCAGCAGGTCAACCAGATGGAAGTCCTGCCCCCAGAGAATGAACATCGATCCCATCGGTACTGGAAAAGCAGCACCACTCAAAAACATGAAGAAACCAAATGGAAAGTTGGCAATCACAAAGGCCTGCGAAACCGTCTTTGAGAAGCTCGCGACGATCATGCCCACACCGATGATCGAAAAGCTGGTGATTACCCCTACTAAAATGGCGATCCACAAAGACCCCTGGCTATGGAAGCCCAGGAGTGAAGCTACTGCGAAGGTAACCAAAACTTCAACTATCGCGACCAATACCAACCAGGCTGAAATGCCGCCCAATAATTCGAAGGCTGTCAATCGCGAGATACGCAGCCGTTGCAGTTTGCCGCCCTCGATCTCGCGGGCTACCATCATTGAAGCCTGGAAGAGCATCATAATTACGGCCAGAACAAATAATCCGGGCACGTAGAGTTCAAACTCAGTGCGCGCTGCGGATTCCCCCAGAGCAGTTTCGATTAAGCCAATGGGCCGGTATTCGCCGGTTGCGGCTACCGCATAAGTGTCGATTGCCGTCATGGCCATCACGGCTGCCACCGTGTAGTAGGGATTGGTTAGATCGCCGATAAATTCTACATCGGTGGTCGGGAACGAATCGCCACCTTGAGATTCGACAATTATTTGCGAGAAATCAGCAGGGATGATCACAAGAGCTGCAGCTTCTCGTTCGCGGAGTTGGGTTTCGCCTTCAGATCGTGAGACAATGGATTTAACTCGCAGGATTGGACTGCCATCTTGAAACGTTAGATTTTCCATCTCCTGGATGGTAGCCTCCCCGGCATTTAGGGTGGTCCCGTCTATTTGGGTGAAGCCTGCATCTCGGTTGATCGCCAACACTGCGTAAGATGTAGTGGCGTTACCACCCGTCCATAGCCAGTAGATCAGCACAAAGAGAGGCGCGAAGGCCAGGCTGAGCCCCAGAACCCAGAGATCGCGTTTTTGCTCTCGTGCAGATTTGCGGAAGACGCTCAGGAATCTTTTCATTGGCGCAGCCCCCTTCCAGTGAGAGCAATGAAAACATCCTCGAGGGTGTTGGCCCGCAGGTGAACTTCGCCGACCTGACCTCCAGTATCTTGGATGGCGGTGATGATGGTAGGCAGTTTTTCGATGATATTTTGCTTTCTCAAAACCAGCTTATCATTCCCAAAAGAGGATGTTGTGCGAGCATCTGTAGATGTTGTGGTAATCTCATCCTCGATTGGGAGATTTGGGAGTGCTTCTCTTATTGCTGCCAGAGCTTTCTCGAACGATATCCCTTTGATTTCTATTTCAAGTACATCGCCCTCGCCGACCGTTCGTTTGAGGGCTTCGGGAGTGTCGAGAACCAGTAGTTTGCCGTGATCAATGATTGCGACACGATCGGCCATGCGGTCAGCCTCATCCATATTGTGAGTGGTCAGGATGATGGTCTTGTGCCGGGCCAGTGAACGGATGTATTCTCGAACTAGCACCCTGCTTTGGGGATCAAGACCCGCTTCTGGTTCATCGAGCACTAAAATTTCGGGGTCATGTACCAACCCTAAAGCCAGGTTGAGCCGCCGCTGCATCCCACCTGAAAGCGTTGAGGCTAATTGGTCGCGTTTATCCATCAATCCCAAAGTATCCAGTAATTCATCCCCTCGCGAACGGGCAGCCTTCCGAGCGACGTTATAAATTTCGCCGATAAATTCCAATTGCTCGATACAGGTTAGCTTTTCCCAAAAAATGGTTTGCTGCGGACAAACTCCAACTTGCGCGCGCACGTGCGCATCTCCACCGTGAACCGGTTTGCCTTGAATGAAAACTTTTCCAGAATCGGGCTTCAACAAACCGCAAAGCATATTAATGGAGGTAGTTTTCCCCGCCCCGTTGGGTCCGAGCAAGCCAAAGATTTCACCCTGATAGATTTCTAAAGTGAGATTATTGACAGCAGTGAGACTGTTGTAGCGCTTGGTTAGATTTTGGGTTTGGAGTACAGTATCAGGCATAGGAGGCCTCCATTTGATCTGATAACCATTGGGTGGCAATTAGGCGACCCTTATAGCACCATTTCGATCAGCGCATCCATTTTCATATATTTTAGGTGCATATGTCAAGAGGCGGTAAAATAAAGAGCCGAATTTTTGGAAAATATCTGATGTGTGGAGAGTAAAATGAAAAAATTGACAGCAGAAAGATTTGAACACGCTCGCGATTTTGTTAAGTCACAGGCGCGGCCATTGGAGAAAGCAATCTTTACACTAGAATTTGAAGGGGGTTCTGTTTCAAATGTTTTAGCACAGCTTGCTAAATTCCAAAACTCGGACGGCGGCTTTGGACAAGCACTGGAACCTGATGTGCGCACCCCGTTATCATCATCCCTTTGCACCGAGCTGGGGTTGCGCTATCTGGCAGAATGGCATACCCCAGCTGAGCATCCGATGGTAAAAATAGCGGTTAAATATTTGCTCGATAGTTTTGATGCTGATACCCAAGCTTGGCGCGTGATCCCAGAGGATGCCAATGCATATCCGCATGCGCCCTGGTGGCATGATGAGGCGGGTTCGTTGGCGCGCACCTTCAACGATTTTCTGATTACCCCACGGGCTGGCGTTTTGGCTGCTTTGTCTCATTACGCAGAACTTGTCCCTGCTGATTGGTTGGCCGCGGTCATTAGGCAAACCGTGCTTGATATTGAAAGTATGAATGCCGATAAATTTGGCAGCGGAGGAGATGCCTTGGTCTATGCCTTCCGGCTGGCTCAAGCTCAGGGGCTAGCAAGCACTTACAAATCCAGGTTGGTGCCTCTTTTGCGCGGAATTGCGGATCGGGTTGTCACACGCGATCCCGAAGCCTGGTCTAGTTATTCAGCCCCGCCGCTTAAATTAGCGTCCACTCCGGACGCGCTTGTCGCCGATTTACTCGCTAAGGACGTGCAAAATCATCTGGATTATTTGATCGATCAGCAAACGACAGATGGGTGCTGGAGGCCGACCTGGAGTTGGGGAGATTTTTATCCCGAATATTGGCCGCAAGCAGAGCAAGAGTGGTGCGGCATCCTGACCCTGGATACCTTGCTCTCTTTCAGAGTTTTCAATCGAGTCTCTCGATAATATATATTGATATGTAACTGATCTAACAGGTTGGTGTTTTGAAAATTAGCGTGCTGTAAACGAATGCCGGACAGTGGTTGAACAAAATGCGGAAATAACCAGCATCCGGCTAGGTTTCCCTGACACCGCCGGCCAGGGCAGGTGTGCGGTTTTGTGTATCCTTTTTTTAAGCGACAAACTGCAACATACTCAGACTGTCGGCGTTTTTGCTTGACAGGCCTGTATGCATGGATTAGCATACGGCGTCATATTTGTAGATAAAGAAAGGTAGGAAGTTGTCAATGGTACAAGTTTAACAATAATAATGACCCCATCACATTGACCGATAGATTACGGGCTCGATTTAAGCACGTTGTGGATCCTATCGGTGCATTTTTAAACGGTTTAGGATTAATGCCCAACACGATTACGATCTTAGGTTTGGTGGGCAATACTGTTGGGGCATATTTTTTGATGCGGGGAGAAATGCTGGTAGGTGGTTTGATCATTTTGGCCATGGGACCGGTGGATGCTTTAGATGGAACAATGGCTCGATTGCGTGGGGAACCCAGTGACTTTGGCGCTTTTGTCGATTCGGTTACCGATCGTTATTCGGAATTAGTTATATTCTTGGGTTTGTTGCTCTATTACAATCAGCAAGGTGATTGGATCAATACGCTTGGCGTTTACCTGGCCGCGGCGGGTTCCGTATTGGTCTCTTATATTCGGGCGCGTGCCCAATCTTTAGGATACGAAGCCAAAGTGGGAATTTTGACCCGTGCCGAGCGGTATGCTGTGCTGGCACCCACGCTGATTTTCAACATCCCGTGGCTGGGTGTCTGGATTATTGCTGTTTTAGCCAATATTACGGCTTTTCAACGGATTGTCCACGTGCGTCGTATTGCCCATGTGGAAATCGATGAGTTCAGAAAATAGGAGATATAAATTCATATGGGAATTGATATAGGACCACTAACAATCCGTTTTTATGGCATCATCATTATGCTGGGCGTTGTGGCAGCCGGATGGTTGGCGACAAAGGAAGCCAAACGCCGCGGCTTGGATTCCGATTTGGTATGGGATGGCATCATTTGGGTAATTATTGGCGGGATAATTGGGGCGCGCTTGTGGCATGTTTTTACGCCGACCCCGACAGATGTTGCAGCCGGCCTGACCACCAAATATTATTTGACTCACCCCTTAGATATGATTGCCATCTGGAATGGGGGATTGGGCGTTCCAGGTGCCGTGATCGGCGGCGGCATTGCACTTTTTATTTTGGCTCGTCGAAAAAATCTGGATTTTCTAGTCTGGTTGGATGTGGTTGCTCCCGCGCTTGCTTTAGGGCAGGCAATTGGCCGTTGGGGTAATTTCGTTAATCAAGAATTGTATGGGCCTCCCACTGACCTTCCCTGGGGAATTCCCATTGACGCTGTACACCGTCTGCCGGGGTATCAGCAGTTTACCCATTTCCATCCTTTGTTTTTATATGAATCGTTGTGGAGTTTGATGAATATGGCTATTCTGCTCTTGGTGGGGCGACGTTTTGAAGATAAGCTTATTCCTGGTGATATTATTTTGGGATATATGGTAATTTATCCGTTGGGAAGGTTCTTACTCGAATTCATCCGTTTGGATTCAGCCGAGATTGCCGGAATCAATGCCAACCAAACTTTTATGCTGGTAGTTGCTTTGGCCGCTGCGGCTGCAATCATTTTCCGACATTGGCTTAAAAAACGCGCTTGACAATTTTTTTTTACTGAACAACATCCTCGGGAATCCGAGGATGTTTTGTTTTCTGCCTTGCAGAATTGTATGTCTGAAATCTATTGCCAATGGGTGTCTTTTAAATGTATCCTATACAGGTATGAAAAATAGATATCTTCCCGCATAAATATGGATTAGAAAAACCGACACAGTTGTCACGGACACTTGTACCTGCGATAATTGTGCAGGTGTAACCCCGTATTTTTTTTGTTTGATCAAAAAATCTGTGCAAATCTGTGTCCAAAGCTTTTGCCAGATCAATTGGGAGCGAATTTAATATTTATTCAAAGCGTACTACGGAAAGTTCAACTGAAATGAGGGTTTTATGATTGAAACCAACGACCTCAGTAAAAAATTTGGTGATTTTGTAGCGGTAGATGGGGTCAGTTTAAATATCAGGGCAGGTGAAGTCATGGCATTGTTAGGCCCCAATGGAGCGGGGAAGACGACCACTGTCCGTATGTTAACATCGGTACTGCACCCCTCTCGAGGGTGGGCGCGCATTGCGGGTTATGATGTTGTCGAGGATCCAGCCCAGGTACGGGGATCTGTAGGGGTGTTGACCGAACAGCACGGTCTTTATGGCAGAATGCCAGGGGAAGATTACCTGGATTTCTTCGGCCAAATTTATGGTATGGATGATGATACTCGCCGTCAGCAAATCGATTATTTGATGGATCGATTTGGCTTAGGCGAAGCCCGGCACCGGCGTGTGGCTGAATACTCCAAAGGGATGCGCCAAAAATTGGCTCTGGCGCGGGCGTTGATCCATAATCCACCTGTTTTGCTGTTGGATGAACCGACCTCAGCGATGGATCCGGAGAGTGCCCGATTGGTTCGAAATTCAATTGCTGAGTTACGCTCAGCTGAACGCTCCATTATTTTATGCACCCACAATTTGGCGGAGGCTGAAGAGTTAGCCGACCATATCGCCATAATTCGCCGGGGTAAGATTATTTCACAAGGAACAGCTTCTGAATTGAAGCAGTTGCTTTTAGGGCCAGGAGAATATGAAATCCATCTGGCCTGCAGCCTCAATGGACAGATCGATACGCTGCTCTCTGAGACCAAGATCACGACAAAAGGTCCAAATTGGTTCCGATATCAAACTGACCTCCCAGACGAAGCCAATCCCTTGCTCCTGCGCTCCCTTTTAGATGCTGATTTACCCGTTGTCCGCCTGCAAGAAGTTCCCCGCAGTCTGGAGGACGTTTATCTTCAAGCCATTCATTCTCCTGAGGAGGTGGCTGATGCTCGCTAATATCAGACCTGCATTGATCATCACAAGGCGTGAAATCCGAGACCAGTTCAGAGATTGGCGCATTATTGCGCCGATTTTGGTGTTGACGCTTTTCTTTCCATTTTTGATGAACTTTGTTGCCGAACAAATTGTTGAATTTATGCAGAGCTATGATGTACCCATTATCGGAGATCGGCTGGTCCCATTTTTACTCATGGTGGTGGGTTTCTTCCCCATATCGGTCTCTCTGGTGATTGCCTTGGAGAGTTTTGTGGGCGAGAAAGAACGGCGCAGCATTGAGCCCTTATTAAGCAGCCCCCTGACAGATTTTCAACTGTATATCGGTAAGCTTCTCGCGGTGATGGTTCCGCCATTGATGGCCAGCTTTTTGGGGATCACAGTCTATTTGATCGGCGTATACCGGCAGCTGGGCTGGAAACCTGAGCCAGAGTTATTTGCTCAGGTAATTTTGTTGACCGTAGTTCAGGCACTTCTGATGGTTAGCGGTGCGGTGGTCATATCTTCACAAACAACTTCAACTCGGGCTGCAAATTTACTGGCTTCTTTTATCATCGTCCCGATGGCCCTCTTGCTTATTGTTGAAAGTTTCCTCATGTTTTGGGCTGATTACGCGGTGTTGTGGTGGATTATTCTTGGACAAGTCATGATCGCGGGTTTGCTTGTTCGGATGGGAATCGCACATTTTAATCGAGAAGAATTACTCGGGCGTGAATTGGATGTTCTTAATCTGCGTTGGGGTTGGCAGGTGTTCGTCTCGGCTTTCAAAGGAGATGCCAGGTCGATTTTTGGATGGTTTCGTGGCGTATGGGTGGGAACTCTAAAACAGATGCGGTTGCCTGTGGGAATCACCGGATTTCTAATTTTAGCCGGATTGATACTTGGGTTTGTTTTCGCTCAAGTATTTGTTTTTCCGGTTGACACACTCAACTTTGAAAATTTGAAGGATGGTATTTCAGCCAATATCGAAGGTATCGGTATTATAAAATTCTTTTCGGTGGAAGGGATCTTTACAGTCTGGACGCATAATATCCAAACTATACTTTTAGCAACCGTTTTTGGTCTGTTTTCGTTTGGCGTGTTAGGCATTTTGTTGATCATGCTGCCATTTACAGTGATCGGATATTTCACTGGGGCCATTGCAGGCGCTGGTGTTTCTCCCTGGCTTTTCTTAACAGCGACCGTTTTGCCACATGGCGTGCTAGAAATTCCAGCAATTGTGTTGGCCGGTGCTGCGATACTGAAGCTTGGAGCTACATTATCCGCACCCGCACCAGGATATACCATCAGCGAAGCCATGTTGCGCTCCCTGGCAGATTGGGCCCGTATCATGATTGCATTGGTTGTGCCATTGTTTTTTGGGGCAGCGGTGCTGGAGATTTTCTTGACGCCTCAAGTAGTCATTTATCTCTTGGGTAACTAATTTTGCGCAGCACCCTGAGCAGCGAGATGGAAACCAACTTCAACTGGGTTCAGCCTGCTTCCGTCTCGCAATCGAAGGGACGGTTGAGTGCGTAACATGCGTTAGGCATTTTGTGGTAACAAAGGTTCTTGAAAGTAAATCATCTCATGCCGAAGATCATCATATTAGGTAGTGCGAACGCCATCCCAGATGAAAAGCACGACAATACACACCTTGCCCTATTATCAGGTGAGCGCTGTGTGCTCATCGATTGCAGCGGAAACCCGGTTGTGCGTCTTAAACAAGCCGGAGTTGATTTAAGTGACATCACTGATTTATTTCTAACTCATTTTCATCCGGATCATGTCTCTGGCGTGCCTCCACTTTTGATGAGTATGTGGCTTTTAGGACGAAGCGAACCACTAGATATTTATGGACTTTCTTATACTCTAGACCGCATCGAAAAGTTTAATGGGATTTTATGAGTGGGAAAAATGGCCCGATTTCTTTTCGGTAGCTTTTCACCGCCTTCCCGAGCGTCCCATGAACTTAGCCTTAGAGTGCGATGAATTTAAAATTTTCACTTCACCTGTTCATCATTTGATCCCGACAATTGGCATGCGGTTTGAAATGGTTTCCACTGGGAAAATACTGGCTTATTCCTGTGATACTGAACCTTGCGACGCGGTTGTTGACCTTGCCAACGGTGCAGACTTGCTCATCCATGAGGCGACGGGCCTGTACCCCGGACATACCTCCGCCTCCCAGGCAGGGAGTATCGCCGCGCAGGCCGACGTGGGTAGCCTTTTTCTGATCCACTATAATCCCCAAGAAGAATTGCTGGAATCCGAGGCAAGTAAGGAATTCTCCGGTCTGGTTACGCGCGCCGAAGACTTCATGATCATCGAAATTTAGTAGCTTCTTTTGGGGGAAAACTATAATCAAAACCCAATAATTAATAGAACGTCTGTGTTACAATCAAAGACAAAATTTGTTAATTCAAAGGCAAACATGAACGCTATATTAACCAAAATTCATCAATCCCTGCAGACCGCGAAACAAGAGAAACAAAATCTTAAGGGAAAATCTTTGATTACCGCGGTGGTGCGCAAGATTGCCAGAGACAACTTCCAACTGGTCAAAGAACTGCCCAAAGAAGAAATTTTTTCTGTTTGTGAGCAAATGTTGCAAGCTAAAACTTGGGATGAAAGAATAATTGCTTTCGAGTGGGCATTTAATGTCCGAAGACAGTACGCGGTGAGTGATTTTGCGCGTTTCGAGCGGTGGTTAGACCAGTATGTGGATGGTTGGGATAGTTGTGATGATTTCTGCACGCACGCTTTTGGTCATTTGATCTATGCTTTCCCCGAACACATCCCCAATGTAAAAACCTGGATTCCCGTGGAGAATCGCTGGTTCCGCCGTGGGTCGGCTGTAGTGATGATTTACGGGATCCGCCGTGAGCAGGGATTCACTGCATCTTTTGAAATTGCAGACCAACTTTTGATGGACGATGATGATCTCGTCCAAAAAGGGTATGGCTGGATGCTCAAAGAAATCAGCAAGTCCGAACCGATACAGGTTTTTGATTTCGTGATGGAACGAAAAACTACGATGCCGCGTACCTCGCTACGATATGCCATCGAAAAGCTCCCCACCGAATTGCGTAAACGAGCGATGGAACGATAGCCAAAATCTCCTCTAGCTACAGGAGGCCAAAAATGCGTGTGAATGAATGTGTGGGCTGTGAATTTTTTTCTTGTATTGACGTAAAACACGATCTGTATTTGCTTCCAGAGATTGATTTCGATCCTAAAGATGTCAGGATGGTGATGGTTTCTGAAGCTGCGCCCCAGAATCCGAGGGACTATTTTTATGCAGGCAGGGGAGCGCTTTTCGAACAGAACTCGGTTCAGGCTTTCAACTTTGCTGGTATTAAAGCCTCATCCATGCAGGATTTTCTCGATATGGGCGTTTATTTCACCACTGCGGTAAAATGTGGCAAAATCGGATACAGCCTCAAAGCTGTTACCATTAAGGAGTGCAGCCTAATCTTAGAAAAAGAGCTGGCTTTGTTCCCCAATGTAGAAGTTTATATGCTCATGGGTGATGTTGCCATCAAAGCGGTTAATTACATCTCTCAGCGTGAAGGGGCAGGACGGTCTATCCCTGCTGGTTCAACCTATAAAATCCGCGGTGGCGAATATTTCTTTCGCAGTAAACGAGCTTTCCCATCATATCTACATGTAGGCCCCAGTTTTGGGATCGAAAGAAGTAAACAGCGTATGATCGCAGAAGATATCCAGGCTGCCTTTAAAATATTGGAGTAAAAAAATATGGACACCAAAGCTGCAATTCAATCTCAGTTTTTAGCCACCCTCGAAATGCTCAAAATGGCTATCGAGCAATGTCCTGATGAAATATGGACAGACCCGAAACCTAAGAACAAGTTCTGGCATATCGCTTTCCACAGCCTTTTTTACGCTCACTTTTATTTGCATCCAACTGAGGGTGATTTTGTGGCTTGGAAAAAGCACCGAGACCTTGTCTCACTAGAACCGGCGGCGGATGATCAAAATTCGGTGAAACCTTATTCGAAGTCCGAAGTCCTCGAATATCTTGTGTTTTGCCAAAAACAGGTTAAGGAGAAAGTTTCCGCCACTGATTTAAGTGCTGAATCAGGGTTTAGCTGGCTGCCTTTTAATATCCTGGAAAAGCATCTCTACAATATCAGACACGTGCAATTGCACGTAGGCGAACTTTATGAACGCTTAGGCCAGGCTGAAATAGATATCCATTGGGTTGGGAAGGTGCACGATTGAAACTTGCTCCTGAAATTAAGTGCGAATATTTTTGAGCGCACCTTACGACAACTCTTTCTTATCTGGTATAGAGTCTTGGTTCAGGAATTGTTGACCATCTTCCACCTTTATGGCATAATCCCCGCACAATTGATTTCCACAGGCGATGATGGAAACGAGTAAACCTGTATGGGCTGGCAGCGAACCTGGGATTGGTGAGAGCCAGGGCAGAACCAGCAAGTTGAAAATCCTTCCGGAGCTTTGACCCGAAAGCGCGTTGTCACTTTGACAACCAACGAGTAAGGAAGACGGAATGGTTCCCCGTTAGCAGAACACGAGGCTGAATCAGAAAATGTAAACTGTGAGCCCTCGATTGAGTGCCCGTCCAACGCGGCGGGAATTCCGGGTGGTACCGCGGAAGTGAGATAACTTTCGTCCCAGAGAGGATGAAAGTTTTTGTATTAAGGAAACATAATGGTTACCAAAGACGAACTTATTCAATGGCTCGAAGCATCTCACGAAAAAATTGAGCAATTGGTCGCTCAGGTAGATCGTGGGATGGAAATTTATCCAGGTTGGACGATACGCGAAATCCTGGCACATTTTACAGGCTGGGATGATGCTGTACTCGCTTCGCTGAAATCACACGCGGCGGGAGGTGTCTCCACAATGGTCGCCGAACGCGGCCCGGATGTCTACAACGCTGCTACCGTCACAGAGCGCGAAACTTTGAGCTTCGAGCATATTTACCGGGAATGGCAAACCACCCACGGGCAGCTCAAAATCGCCATTCGTGAATTGCCTCCCGAAAAAATGGAGGCAGAAGTCGTCTTTCCCTGGGGGCAGACAGGTAACATTGAAGATTTGGTTGTAGGACTTACAACGGACCATGAAGTCAGCCATGCCAAAGATATTCAAGCATTACTAGAAAAATAAAGCACGCTATTTATTGGAGAATCACATGGCATTAAAACAAGTACCTAACAAAGTCGATTTTATCGACCAAGAACACGAAGTTTTGGCGTTTTGGAAGGAAACCGACGCTTTTGAAAAATCCCGCGCCTTGCGCAAAGGTAAACCGCCGTGGTCGTTCATCGATGGCCCCATCACCGCCAACAACCCGATGGGCGTGCATCACGGCTGGGGCCGCACCTACAAAGACCTGTACAACCGCTTCTGGACCATGCAAGGGCGCGAGCTCCGCTACCAAAACGGATTTGACTGCCAGGGGCTGTGGGTTGAAGTGGAGGTTGAGAAAGAAAAAGGTTTCAAATCCAAACTGGATATTGAAGAATACGGCCTGGATGAGTTTGTAAAGGAATGTAAAGCCCGCGTACTGCGGTATGCTGGCGTGCAAACCCATCAATCCGTCCGCTTAGGCTACTGGATGGAATGGAATGATCCAGACAAACTCAATATGCTGGCCGATAAGCTGCTCGAAGACCCCATGCAAGAGATCACTTTTACTGGTCCCAACGGCAAAACCGTGACTGATTCAGTTGAACAGGTTGTGGGACAATTGGGTCTGGCGCAACTGGGCGGCAGCTATTTCACCTTCTCCAATGAAAACAACTATATGATCTGGAAGATGATCAAAAAGAGTTGGGAGAACGGCTGGCTCTACCGTGGAGCTGACGTGATGCCCTGGTGCCCGCGCTGTGCCACCGGCATCAGCCAGCACGAGATCGTCACCGACGGCTACATGGAACTGACACATCGGAGCGTGACACTTCGTTTTCCGTTGCGAGGGCGAGAGGGCGAATCTCTCCTGATCTGGACAACAACTCCGTGGACATTAACCTCCAACGTTGCCGCGGCTGTCGGTCCGGAATTGGATTATGTTAAAGTCAAGAATGACGATCATGTTCTTTATCTGTCCAAAGGCACCGTGCACATGCTGCGCGGCGATTACGAAGTTCTGGCCGAACTCAAAGGAAAAGAAATGGAAGGCTGGACCTACGATGGCCCCTTCGACGATCTGCCTGCGGCCAACACCCCCGGCGGCGTGACCTATCTCGAAGAGTTAATCGAAGGTATCACTACAACCGCCGCGGAGACCCATCAGGTGATTTTGTGGGATGAAGTTGGTGAAGCTGAAGGTACTGGCATTGTTCACATCGCCCCTGGTTGTGGTGCCGAAGACTTTGAACTTGGCAAAGAGCATAAATTCCCGTTGATCGCCCCTATTGAAGATGAAGGGATGTTCCTCGAGGGCTTTGGCTGGATCACCGGCCTGCATGTCTCCGAGGTCGCCGATCCGATCTTCGAGGATTTGAAAAAGAAGGGCGTGCTTTATTTGGTCGAACCGTATACCCACCGCTACCCCACCTGCTGGCGCTGCAAGACCGAACTCGTTTTTCGTCTGGTTGATGAGTGGTTTATCAGCATGGGAAAATTGCACGATAAACCCCGCGAGCAAGTCACGGTTGCAGAAAAACAAGAATTGCTGCGCTACCAGATCATGGACGTGGTCGACCAAATCCGCTGGATCCCTGAATTTGGCCATAAGCGCGAACTCGATTGGTTGCGGAATATGCACGACTGGATGATCTCCAAAAAACGCTACTGGGGTTTGGCTTTGCCCATTTGGGTTTGTGACGATTGCGGTCACTACCATGTGGTTGGCGATGAGCACGAATTGGAAGAACGCGCCATTGAAGGTTGGGACGAGTTCGATGGGCACACCCCCCATCGCCCCTTCATCGATAAAGTCAAAATTGCCTGCGAAAAATGCGGCAGTAAAATGGAACGCATTCCCGATGTTGGCAATCCCTGGCTGGATGCCGGGATCGTCAGCTTCAGCACCCTCGGTTACCGCGACGACCCCGAATTCTGGCGGAAATGGTATCCGGCCCACTGGATCAGCGAATCCTTCCCGGGCCAGTTCCGCAACTGGTTCTACAGCATGCTCACGATGGGCACCGTGCTCGATGGCTCCCCCTCCTTCCTGGAGAATTTCGGTTACGCCAGCCTGTATGCCGAAGACGGCCGCGAGATGCACAAATCTTGGGGCAACTCGATTGAATTCAACGAAGCCGCCGACAAAATGGGCGTCGACGTGATGCGCTGGTTATACTGCGCCCATAAGCCCGAGAACAATCTGCTCTTCGGTTATAACCGGGCGGAGGAAACCCGCCGCCGGTTCCTTATTCCCTTCTGGAATGTCTACTCCTTCTTCTCAACCTACGCCAGTTTAGATGGTTGGACACCCCCGGCAGGGAGCTGCGATCCTGGAACTCCAGAGGGCCCCACTCCTGAGAGTGATAATCCCCTTGATCGGTGGATCCTGGCCCGCCTGAACCAGGTAGTGGCGCGTGTCACCGAAAATTTTGAAAACTCAGATGCTTATACTGCCACTCTCGCTTTTGAGAGCCTGATGGACGATTTGAGCAACTGGTACGTCCGCCGCTCCCGCCGCCGCTTCTGGAAATCGGAAAAGGATAACGATAAGAATACGGCCTATGCCACCCTTTGGCATGTGCTCGTTAAAATGGGTCGCGCCTTGGCCCCGGTGATCCCCTTCGTGACCGAAGTGATGTACCAAAACTTGGTGCGCGGCGTGTTTGACGACGCGTACGAAAGTGTTCACCATACCGATTGGCCCGTTGCCGATACCACCGCCATTGATGAAAACCTTATCTACCAGATGGGCCTGGCACGCCGGATTGCCAGCCTGGGTTTAAGTGCCCGTGGAAATGCTGGCCTGAAAGTTCGCCAACCGCTCGCGAAAGTTTTAGCCCATGTCAGTGAAGGCGATGCTACACTCAGCGATGAACTGGTTGACATCGTTACAGACGAACTCAATATCAAAGGCTTAGAATTTGTCGCCGACGCGGGTGCACTGATCAATTACAAAGTGCTGCCTAACAACAAGCTCCTCGGTCCCAAATTTGGGGCGGATTTCCCCAAGGTGCGCACTGCCCTCACAGCCCTCGACCCCGCTTACGTGGCTGCTAAAGTCGCCGTGGAAGAACCCGTCGCCCTGGAAGTCAACGGTGCATCCGTATCGCTTACTGCGGAAGAAGTGCTGGTCAGCACCGAAGGTGCCGAAGGCATGGCCGTCGCAGCCGACAAAGTGGTCACAGTGGCAATCGACACCGCCCTGACCCCCGAACTCAAAGCCGAAGGATTGGCGCGCGAAGTGGTCCGCCGCATCCAGGCCCAGCGCAAGAACGCTGATTTCAATATCGAAGACCGTATCACCACCTGGTACGTAGCCGATGGCGAACTTGCCAAGGTCTTCTCCGCCTGGGGCGATTACATCCAGGCCGAAACCCTGACCACGGAATTGCTCGCTGAGGATCCCCCCAATGAGGCTTTCGTAGAGAAGCATAAGGTCGAAGGTGTTGAAGTCACCATCGGCGTGAAACAAAATTGATATTTGAGACCTCCCAGGGTTTCAAAATCTGGGAGGTCTTTTTTGAAGCTTATGCGAGTTTTAGGGCTTTGTGGCGATATCTGGCATCTTTGCGAGGTGCCCCAAAAAGGGTTGACCGGATTAGGCCAGTTTGGCTTCGAGTTCGATTGGATTAATAACACCAAAGAGTGGTCAGCCGAGCGAATGGGGGAGTACGCTGTAGTAATTCTGACGAAGGCGAATAATATCTCATCGACTGATGAAAGGCCTTGGGTGACGAAATCTATTCAACGCGATTTTTTCGGTTTTGTGCAAAATGGGGGTGGATTGCTGGTGCTCCATTCAGGAACCGCGGATTATCAAAAAGCCTCGAAGCTGCGGGCCTTGATAGGCGGCGTTTTCCGGGCTCACCCGGATCAATGTCCCGTCATCATAGAACCGCTCGAAGGCCACCCACTCAACAAAGGGAGCGAAGCCTTTACTTTAATGGACGAGCACTATTTCATGGATATGGATGATGAACTGGTAGATGTGTTTCTAACCACAAAATCAGAATATGGCTCCCAACCCGCAGGATGGACCCGTACTGAAGGGGCCGGTCGTGTTTGTGTGCTGACCCCCGGGCATAGCCTGGAAGTTTGGAAGCATCCATCCTATCAAGCTTTATTGCAAAACGCGCTACGCTGGTGCGGAAAAATCAATAATTAAAAAGGAGTGCGCTTTTTCGGAAAAACCGCACTCCTTTGAGTTTCTAACCTATTTCAAATATCCCAACCACGGTTTTTGATACTCGATCATGGTATCGAGCATTTCTTCAATGCCGTGATATTGGTTAACGACAGGATCGACCAACAGAGCTTGCAGCGCTGCCTTTCGCGATTTATTGATAATCGCCTCTGCTGTAAGGTTGTGGACTGCAATCTGATTTGTCAGTAATCCTAAAAAGCCGCTGGGGAGGCGGCCCATCTGGATGCCGTGGATGCCGTCTTTATTTATCGTTGCGGGCACTTCCACCACAATCCAGTCTGGTAGATCGGTGAGTAATCCGTTGTTTGGGACATTGACGGCTGGTTCCTCGTAACCTGAATTTGTCAGGATTCCTTCGATGATGTTAACAATACGTTCCCTGAGACGAAGTTCAATTTTCGGTTTGACAGTGGAGAGGTGACCCTTATAAAAACGATAGAAATCAAGAATACCCCTATGGTCCGTAACATCATAGGCCCATTGGATGTATTCTCCAAAGTGGCTGTCACTGGTAATGGGCATCAGGTCGAATTTTTCCAGTATCACCTGGAAAACTCGCCGTTCAGGCCAGGCTTCTGTCTCAAGGGATGAATAAACTTCGGGATCATCTGGCCATTGCCCAGTTTCTTTAAAATATTTGTGAACCGTATCATTGGATGGCATATTGCCAAAGAATTCCTTTGCTTTGACGCGGATATCCGGATAAGCGTCTTCTCCAGTTTCTACATATTCGGCTGTCAACACAGCACTGAAATGATTTAATCCCGCAGCCCGCACCTTGAGATTCTCGAAAGGTATTTCTAGAAATTGAGGGAGAAATCGTTCAAGCGAAAAAATCTCGTGGCACATGCCGATAAAGTTCAAATCAGGGAAGGCGCGATGGACAGTGGTGCAGATGCGGCTCATCGGGTTGCTGAAATTGAAGACGACAGCCTTTGGACAAATTTTCATAATATCAGCACAGATCTCCAGGATGGGTGGGGTGATGCGCATCGCGTGGAATAAACCACCCGGTCCGCCGTTTTCCCCGTAAACTTGCTGTACGCCATACTGCTGAGGAATGCGCCAGTCTTGTTCCCAAAGTTCAAAACGGTCTCCTACTTCGATGGAGATGACAATATAGTCTGCATCTGTAAGAGCTTCCATCCGGTTTGTAGTAGCAGAAATGCTAAATGGAAGCTTATGCGCTTGAATGAATTCCTTTCCAGTTTCTGCGACAATAGACATACTCACGGGGTTGATATCGTGTAATACGATATGGCTGCCTTCAAGTACACTGCTTTGTAAAATATCCCCGATTGTGCCGTACCCAAATTGGGCACTCCCCGCCCCAATCAAGACGATTTTTTTATCCATATGATGCTCCTGCGATAACCTATTTCGATGAAATCGTATCAAGCTGTAATTATACTCCCGCAATGCGTAACTTTAAGTAATTGGTCCTTGACTTTTTATGTAGAAAGCGTATAATTGTTGTAAATCAGTTTGCAATACAAACTGATGTGCGATGCAAAATCAAGTATGTTTATTTAGGAGATGCTGTATGTCTGTGAAAATTAATCTCAAAGAAATCGAGCGTAAAGCCAATTACGCAGCCTACCAAGATGGGCTGATGGAAATATTTATGGGCTTGTTTTTGTTTTTTTATGGTGGAGCTTTGGCTACGGATGCGTTATCCGTGGGTTTTATCTTCATCATATTGGCCGTCTTTTTTGCAAAACCAGCAATTGAATGGATCAAAAAAGGCTATATCTATCCCCGCATTGGTTATGTGAAATTACCTGAAGATCCTCATACAACTGGAAAGGGTATTGCTATTTCAGCTGTCATTATGATTATTGCGTTGTTGAGTGCTATGGGAATCTCCATAGCGGTGATGGGCCAGAAAGCAGGTTTGGATTTCTTCCTGACTTATATTGTTCCTCCTGCCAGCGGATTTATGCTCGCAATTGGTCCTTACTGGTTAGGGCAAACCTATGGTCTAACGCGTGGCTATATTTTGGCAGCGATATTCGTTTTAGGTGGTTTTGCAATGCCGGTATTTGGGATTGCTTCTGGTTATGAAGCGGTGGGGTTGCTGTGTACCTTTGTTGGATTGCTCGCCTTAGGGATAGGAACGTTCATGTTTGTCCGTTTCATCCGTAAATACCCGCCAGAAAACATAGACATCGAGGAGGTTGCAAGTGCCAGCTAATCCCGAGAATGAAGATCTGCAACCCTTGGCCGAAATCGATAAACTCATCCATGAGCCAGCAAGGTTGATGATCCTGGCCACGCTGCATGTGGTCGATAGTGCTGATTTCCTTTTCGTTGAGCGCCAAACGGGTTTGACACGCGGCAACCTCTCATCGCATATGGGCAAACTTGAAGATGCCGGATATATTGAAATCAAAAAGGAGTTTGTTGATAAAATCCCTCGCACCTTACTGCGCATTACAGAAGATGGACGGGTTGCTTTATTGGATTATACGAACAATATGAAACAAGTGTTGGATGGCTTGACTTAGGTATTTGGTAATTTTTTTGTTTGCACAGAACTCGATTCGGTGCCAGATTTCTCCATGGGTAAGTTTTGAATAATGGATAACCCCTCCTAGCTGTCTGTTAAAAAAATTGGATCAAAGAATAGCCTAAAAACCAGAAAATTTGACAAATTCTTTTAAAAGAATGAAAATAGTATTTTGCAGTAAATAAATTCGTAAAAAGTTAATTCAAAGGCAGCTGCGGACTTATCGAAAAAATGAAACTAAAAAAAGTTACACATGATTACCCGTGGGTGAAAGAAGTTTTTTGGCAAGTCGTAATGCCGCTTAGCTTGTTCATCCTTGTTTTTTTGTTTTTTCCTTCTCGATCCCGTTTTGAATTTAGTTCTGATGAAGGACTTGAGTTAGCAAAAACATCTTTGGTTGCTCAAGGATATTCTTTGTATGATGAGATTTGGAACGATCAACCCCCCCTGCTTACTTATTCCTTGGTGCCCGCAATAAATTTATTTGGAAATCGAGTAGGGGCGGCCAGGCTAGTGGTTTTGGTATATTCCAGCGTTCTCGTTTGGGCAGCATCTCAATACCTGAGATTGTTGTGGGGAAATAAATATGCAGTTGCTGGTGTTCTCCTAATATTTATGCTGCCACGATACTTGCAATTGAGTGTCTCGGTTATGCGAGCAATCCCGAATTTGACCCTTGCATTCCTCTCTTTATTGGCACTTACCAAATGGCACAAATCCCGTCAATACTACTGGCTGATCTTTTCATCGGTCTTCTTAGGTGCTTCAATTCTGACAAAGTTGTTCACATCTGTTTTAGCACCTGTTTTCGTTATGGGGATTCTAATTGGGGCGTTTGTTCAGGTAAAAAATAAGAAAAAGTTCTGGGAATATTTATTTCCACCTTTTTTATGGGGAATTGTGTTGGTTGTTATCCTGGCCATATCAGGGTTTTATATAATTGGCTTCGAGAACTTAGATCAAATCTTTGGTGATCATATGACCGCTGCAAATTTAGGTTCTGAAAATAATAAATTGTCAGCAGAGCTCCAGAGTTCGTATCCCTTCCTTGTGTTAGCGCTCCTGGGTTTTGTCCATATTATTAGGAAACGAGAGTGGTTGGTCCTTTATCTAGCAGCTTGGATTGGGTTATATATTGTGGTGTTTTCCATTTATTCTCCTGTTCGATATCATTATATTGTGTTAATAACGGTTCCTGCGGCAATATTGGGTTCTGTTCCAACGGTTAGAGCTGTAAATCTCTTAGATATTTTGATTAAAATATATGAATAAGGTTTCTGATTTAATCTCGAATTTTCGATTTAAAGTCTTGTCTCTGATTGGTTTGATATTGGTTTTTTTCTGTCTTCCAGAGGGTCTTCATGTTCTTGATACTTCCCCATCTTTCTCCAGTTCTGGGCTTGAGCTAGACCAATATGATGCTCACTTTTTAGGGCTCATGTTAGAAAATGCATCAGAGACAAACTGGATTGTGACGGATAAACCCATGTATGCCTTTCGCGCTGGGCTATTGGTTCCCCCTGAACTAGCAGTTTTTTCTAAAAAACGTGTAACAACTGGATATATTACTCAAAAAGAAATAATTGAAATTATCCATCAATATCAGCCAGAGCAAATATTTTTGGAGCGTTTCGATTTTCCAGAAGTTGAAGCAATCCTGGAAGAAAATTACACTATCTTATATGCTCGTCAAGGTAAGGTGCTTTTTATCCGCAGTGATATCAGTCCAGGCTTAGAATGAGCGACTTTTTTTTCTTTGGTTTAATCAAAGGAAAAAAGGAATTGCATTGAAGTCAAGGGGAATTCTGAGTTGATTCTGTTGATTGCTTTTTTGGGCGCAAAAGGTATCTGTCTCAATCTCACTCCCACAGCATCGAAGACGGCGTTTGCGATCGCCGCGGGGGTGGGGCCTTGCGCGGCCTCACCGCTGCCCAGGAAGGGCAGCTCAGGACGGTTAATCAGCACGGTTTCGATTTTGGGCACTTCAGGGAATCGCAGGATCGGGTAGCTGTCCCAATCAGTGGTGGTGATGCCGCTCTCATCGAAATTGACCTGTTCTTTGAGTGTCCAACTGGCAGATTGCACGAAACCGCCTTCCAACTGGTTGCTGAGACCATCCGGGTTGACCACCTGCCCGGCATCGGCAGCGATAACCGCCCGTTCCAATTGAATTTCCCCGCTTTCACGATTAACGTGCAGATCAACGATCACCGCGGCATAACACTGCCGATTTTTGTATTGGGCGAAGGCAATCCCCCGCCCGCGGTCTGCCCCTAAATCCTGACCCGGTTGCCAACCCACCTTCTCGGCCGCAGCCCGGATCACGGCTTTAGCGTGTGGATCATTCAGGTTCCGCAGACGGAATTCCACAGGATCAATCCTAGCGGCGAGAGCTAACTCATCCATAAAGGATTCGATCGCGAAAATGTTGGCGTAGGCCCCCAATCCGCGCATCGCCGAAACTCGTAAGGGACTATCGGCAACGAAATGTTTGACAATGCGTTTCTGCGGGAAATCATACAACGGGTCAGCGTTGCGGTGGCTGCCAAGATGGGGTGCATGGAGGGGCATGCGTTGGACTTTGTCCCACGGGTCGGCCAGATGCCAGGCGGCGAGCAAACCGGACTGCCGTCCCCCGCCGTGTGGGCGGCCGAGATGGGGATAGCTCCAGACATCATGGTTCCAGTCGAGTACCTGTCCCTCGGGGCTGAGGCTGGCCTGCATTTGCATGACCATCGCCGGGCCATAGGGTTCCCAGGTGAATTCATCGGCTCGCATCCATTTGACTGAAACGGGCGTACCCTCAAATTTCAGGGCCAGTAGCGCGGCATCCAGGGCGGCGTCATCGGCTCCGTTATGTCCGTAACATCCTGATCCCTCAGTCTGAATCACCCGAATATCCTCTTCCCGCAATCCCAAGATTGGCGCAATTGCTGTACGGATGGGGTAAATGCCCTGGCTGTGAACCCAGATCGTCATTGTGCCCTCAGCAAATTGGGCTACGGCAGCGGATGGCCCTAGAGAGGCGTGCATCTGGTACGGGCGATAATAGCTGGCCTGAAGCGTGTGTGCCGCCTCGGGGGGTGCAGCAATGGGGGGGATTGGGTCATCGTTGGAAGTACCCTCGACCACCAGGAAAGATTCGGCAGGCGCAGCGAGCAGGTGGTCGTAGAGAGCGTTTGCGGGCGGGAAGTTGGGCTGTCCCTCCCAAACCGCGCTGTTGTGCAGTGCCTCGAGTGCGGTGATAGCCAGGGCTTCACCCTCGGCGACCACGGCCAGAAAACTGCCATCTTGCACCACATCGACCACACCGGGCATCTGACGGGCAGCCTCGAGATCGGTAGAGACCAGCCGGGCGGCGTAATGAGGCGGGCGGACAACCCGGGCATGCAGCATACCAGGAAAATTCAGATCGTGAACGTACATCGGTTGGCCAGTAACCTTTTCGGGGAGGTCGAGGCGCTTGGCTGGCGTGCCAACGATTTGGTGATCATCGGGTGCTTTGGGCTGGGCGCTGCCGCTGAAATGCCGCCCAAAACGCTGCCCTCCAAAGAGTGCCCAATAGGTTGTTGTGCGCCCGGTGACGGGATCGGTGATCGTACCATCACTTACCGTGAGACGATCAAGGGGGGCTTCCAATTCTTCGAAACCGATTGAGAGCAAAATCTGGCGGACTTCGGCCGCGGCCAGGCGAATCGCGGTTCCGGAACTTTGCAGCGACATGCTGCCGACGGTTAACCCCTCGTCGGGTGACTGTTCGGTATCGACGGTTGCCACCCGAATGCGTTCTAAGGTGACATCTAATTCCTCGGCGGCGATTTGGGCCAGCGCGGTTTTGATGCCCTGGCCGAGTTCAACTTTGCCTGTGAGGACGGTGACGGTACCATCGGCGTTGATCTGAATCCAGGAATCGAGTTCGGGATTTTTCAACAGGGATGTCGGCCAGTCCTCGCTTTGGGGTTGGCTGCCAGTCTCGGTGGGGAGCGCTTCCCCAGTGATTACCTCGTAAATAGGGTCTGCATCTGGACGTCCCACGCGCAGCTTAATAGCCCGCCGCACCCGATCGTGGGCACCACAGCGACACAAATTCTCAGCCATCCCCTCCCGGATTTCATCATCCGTGGGGTAACGGATCTGATTAAGTAATCCTTGGGCCGCGGATATCATCCCAGAAGTGCAGTAGCCGCATTGAATGGCCTGCTCTTCGATAAAAGCTTCCTGCAAGGGGTGCAGATCATCAGGAGTGCCCAACCCCTCAATGGTCACAATCTGTGCCCCGATCACATTCTTGACCGGTAGTTTGCAAGTTGGTACGGCCTGTCCATCGACCAGGGCTTTGCAAGCTCCACACTGCTCAGAGCCACAGCCATATTTGACGCCTTTCAGCCCCAGGTCATTCCGCAAAACGTAGAGCAGGGGCGTTGCGGGATCGATTTCGAGATGATAGGTTTGGCCATTAACCTGGAGGGTTATTTGTGGGATCATTGAGAAATCCTTATGTTGGGTGCAGATGAGGGTTGAGTCTCTCAGATACTTTTGAAGATACTGCGTTGCTATTCTTATATCATAAGCACATAATTCACAATCCCCACGGGTATTCGTATCTCCGAAACTACGCCGGTGGAAAATGAGCTTTGCTAGGCGCGTGCGTTAAATTCTATCGGCCGCGAAATTTGTGGATGTAAGTAACTTGTATAAATTGAACTTAATCCCCTAATTACGATTTCCAATTTTTTATTCCCCTTTCTCCCAGTTTTCTATTTCTCCTGGGATGATTTGAAATAGCGGAGGTGGTTCTAGTTCTAAACGTTCAAAATCATCTCTGCTGCGCTGCTCCAGTTTTCTGAGCAGGTGTTTGCGTTCAAATTCCAATTGCCCTGCAGTCGTCCGGATTTGTTGTGGGTTTTCGAAGGGATGGATCTTGGAAGCATCGAAGTTGTAGCCGCGTGCTGTGGCTTCTATTTGTACCTCATGTAGATAGCAAGCAATCGCCTGATGCGGATCAGTATGTTTTTTAACCGATTCAATTGGGGATGGTTTTTGTAGCCTTTAGTGTTCCCACGGAGAACGGCTTGCGCCAGTAACCCTTCTCTCCAAACGGCGACAAGCCCCATACGATCTAAGTATTTTGGATGTAAGGACCACAACCGCATTATTAGAAGCCTCGCTTCTGTCCCTCCCAAGGGGGAGCAGTTCCAGCTTTGAATTCCTCGATACTCGGACCATTCAAACGACTTAAACGCCATAAGCCATACAGATAGGTTGAGACCAGTAAAATTATTATGAATGGCCAGCCCAGAATTATTTTTGTAATCCCCAACGCGTTGACGGCTTCCTGCTGAAACAGCCAGAACTCCAAAGCCAGCCGTGCTGAAAATGCGACTGCCCAAATGATCGTTACTTCGTTGTAAGCGGGTAATACTTTGGGGTGCCAGTACCAATCCAAGGGCCAGCGTCTGGTGATGAAACTCGTCCAGGCGACTAAGGGCCGGTTGATCACAACACTAACCGTGCAGAGAACTATTGTAAGCGCGCCAGAAATCAACCCCGGGAGAAAAAAGCCAGTTTCAGAACCGGAGAGTTTCACAAATATCCCCGCGAGCAGCACCCCTCCCAGTCCGCCCAGTGCATACACCAGGCTTTCCTTTTTTATTATCCGAACGATGGCAAATATTCCGGCTGCCCCCAAAGCTGCCCCTAAAGCAACGTTCACCCCGAACAAGGGATTTGTCACCAAGAAAATTAGCAATGGTACAAACGAATCTAAAAGTCTGGCCCCTCTTCCGGCGAGCACCGACTTGAGTTCTTCTTGTAGCTCTTTAAGCCTGCGCATCGGCTCGCTGACCCATCCAGAATTTTTTCCAATCGCCGCCGCTGGTGTTCAGGGCGATGAAAGCGTAAAGGCTGGCCGTGAAGAAGCCCAATACCATCATTAGTACGACCCAAATTAAAGAACGGAGAAACGATTTCTCCCGATATACGATCCAACCAGAGAATAGTGCAAACCCGGTGTACAAATCCACCATTGAGACGATGCCCCAGGGGTTTTGGAGTAACGCCGCCCCATCGGATACAAAATTACCGACCGTAAACCCGTATATCAAGACTGCTGTCATCGCCAGGATTCCGGCGAAAGAAAGGATTTTCGCAAATCTCATACTCATATTCTCACCTAAAGCACCAGAATAACGCCAAAAATCAATTCAGCTACAAAGCTGATGATATTGGATGAGGTTGCCGACTTGTCTACGAATATTGAAATCCCGCGGACAATTGCCATGACCAGATAGGTGATTCCCAGCATTTGATAGGTTGCTGGGATGTTGAAGTATAAGGCGGCTGCTCCCAAGGCAATAAACAACGCGCCCAAAATGGTGCGGATTTCTGTGATCCCGCGACCGCCGTTTGCGCTTAAGCCTGTAAACCCTTGCACCTTCGTAGGCCAGAACAGCGAAGCAGCCCCGGTCAGGATCGTGCCAATGGCAGCGATGATTTGGAGTATTTGTAAGATATTCATGATGCTCCTGTCTGTTTAGCTAGGTTTGGATGGTGGTCTGGGAATCAACACGGAGGTGTTGGCTTTATAGGCTTCGTAATCATCCTGCCCGCCCCATTTTTCGTCAGCACGTTTTTCCAACATTGGAACGCCGCTGATCCTGGTGAGCAGCAGAATGATGAAGATCGGAGAAATTAAAGTGACCCACTGCCAGCCTTGCAGAATAGGTAGGGCAATGATGGCAACGCCGATCCACAAAACAATCTCACCAAAATAGTTAGGATGCCGGGACCAGGACCATAATCCGACATTGATGAACTTACCATCATTTTCTGGATTGGCTTTGAACTGGCTCTTTTGCTGGTCTGCAACAACTTCGATGGCAAATCCAAGAACCCAAACCAGGAACCCGATCAGGGCAAACAGCCCTAAATCTAGTCGGTATTCAGACGTAATCGCCGCTAACGCTGCGGCCAGTGAGAAAGTGACCCATAAACCTTGTAGGGTCCAGGTTACTAAAAATCGGGCAAAGGATTGTTTGAGCTCTCGAAAACGCCGGTCTTCCCCCGCAGCACGGATGCGCATGAAAAGGAAGGAACTCAGACGAATAGCCCAGATGGAGATGATGCTTAACAGCAGCCAAGCCCGGGCATCGACTGTTGGACTTAGAATCACCGCAACCATCACGACTGCAATATAGGTAATGCCGCCCGTAAGATCAAAGAATTTCTCAGTTTTCCAGATATAGGCCGGGATGAAGGCAATCCAGTTGATGATGAATGCCAGGGCGACACACAGGGCAAACAGGGGCATCCCATACACGACATAGCCTCCCTGGCTGCCGGCAAAGGCAACCCCCGCGGCAACTAGCAAAATGATGATGATTGCGATAATGGATCTAACAGTTGTGTTTTTCATGGTTTTAGCTTCCTTATTCGATTGGTGTTTTTGAAATAATCGTGTACCCCACAGCGCCGGGCCCGATATGGGCGCCAATCACGGGTGTGATATCCATGGAGTAAATTTCACCCTCGGGGATCAGGCTTTTGATGCGTGCAAGAAATGCATCCGCTGCTTTAGGTGCGTTGGTATGCAGCAAAGCAAAACGCTCTATCGGTTGATGCTCTGCCAGCATTTCGATGATGCGAGCTTCTGCTTTGGATGAGGTGCGCACTCTTTCTGATCCGGGAAGTCCGTTTTTCATCGTCAGGATGGGTTTTAGCTGGAGTAGGCTGCCCAGCCCGGCCACGAAGCGATTCATGCGACCGCTGCGGCGCAGATAATCGAGCGTTTGCAGGCCTGCAGTCACGAAAACGCGCGGCTCAATCTCGTCCAGTGCAGCCAGGATTTCTTCCATTGATTTGCCTTCGTTTGCCAATCGAGCAGCAGTTTCGACTTGAAAGCCGGTGCCCAGACTGAGCTGGCCCGAATCGCGCACTGTGATCGGTGTTTGTTCAAAATCTTGAGCCGCGGCTCGAGCAACACCCACCGTCCCACTTAGGCTCTCAGAAATGTGAATTGACAGGATCTCGGTGGCACCATGAGAAGAAAGTGCTTCGTAGGCTTGTGTAAAAGAATTAATCCCTGGTAAACCTGTCGTGGGGTGGACCTCGTAATGGGGAAGGTTTGTGTAGAAATCCTGCCGGGTGATTTCAACACCATCCAGGTATCCTTTGTCGAAGAGATTGATGAATAGCGGAACAACGGTGATTCCTAGGTCGCAAATCACATTTTCCGGTAAGTCGCAGGTTGAATCCGTAACAATTTTGATCGTCATTTTATATCCTTTGCGTTGATCTCCACCGGAGTAAAGATACAACGATCACAGCCAAGATTAAAAAGACACTCGTAAACCAGGCGGCATTCGCCACCAGAGCCGTATCCGCTTGACTGTTAGAAATACCAATAAAAGCCCACACGAGTACCAATACATAGGGTATGTCATTTTCGCGCCACAGCATCAACAGTCCGAGGACTGTTGCAATTGCGAGCATAATCACAGCCCACACTGCAGGTGCGATGCCCCAACCTCCCCAACCGAAATAGAACAGAACCTGGGTGATATTTGCGATGGTTGCTACAGAGATCCAGCCGAGATAAATGCTAAATGGAAATTTCACGAACCATTTTTGATTCCGATCCAGACCAGGGCTTGCGTTTGAAAATTGTAAGTATATATAGATCAGGCTCGCTAAAATAATGAGCATGGCTATGAATGTTACGGAAAAGACATTATAGTGCCAAAGGAAAAGCCAGACGATATTTGCCAGGCTGCCAATCCAATAAGCTGGATAAATCTTCTTGAGCAGGGGATTATCTTTTTGGGTTGGTAAAGCTTGGTAGATCGTAAATGCAATCAAGCCCAGGTAAATCAGCCCCCAAATTGAAAACACGTACCCGGCTGGCACAAAGAAGATATCAAAACGGTCTGAGATTTCGCCCGTATCTTGCCCATTCAGGGGTAGAGCCGTGGCTAAAACATTCACCGTGATGGTGAGTAAAGTTACCAGGATTGTAACGATTTGACTTGCGGTTATCTTTTTCATTTTTTATCTCCAATACCTTGTCTGAAATTAAGCAGTCCAAGGATAGTCTACCAGAAAAACCTACTTACCTGGAAATTAACGAAGTAGCCCCTCATTTCTCCAGGTTATTTTCAGAAAAAATTCAAATAGAGCCAGCATGATTGCCAGCTCTTATTTGAATGGTAGATCTTCCCATTGGTCGGGTTTCTTTTGTTATTTTACTTTTGCGAATAGGATAGGGGTTTTATCGCCGGTCAGCTTGGCATTGATAATCACATCAGCACCAGCAGGAATTTCTACATTGCTTAGGGTCATGCTGGGCAGCGGAGTGCCGTCTGCAAGGGTGACGGTGATGGTGTAAGTGCCTGCTCGTAAGGAGGTTTCAACCTTGTCACCAAACTCGAAACCAGGGATTGCTAAAGCGCCATTGATGTATACATTGACGGGTAGGGCTTTGGGGAGACCCAGGCTGCGGCCATTGATGCTGTGACGAACGGTGACATCAAAGGTGCCGTCATTGGCCATCTCGGGTTCTGAAGCAACGCCCTTTACTTGTAAATAAGGGGTGTCATCGCCTGCCAGGCGGGCTTTGATGGAAACATCCACACCAGCCGGAATTTGTACGGGGCCCACTGTCATACTGGGAAGAGGGGTGCCGTCGGTCAAGAAAACGGTGACCGTATACCAGCCAGCGGAGAGAGATGTTTCTACTTTGTCGCCGAAGCGGAAGTTGGGGATCGTCAGGTTGCCGTTGACATAAACGTTGACGGGGAGATCGCGGTCGACACCCAGTTTGTTGCCGTTAATCAGGTGTGTAACGTCCAGGTTGAAGTTGCTGCTTGCAGCTGCGGGTTGAGCGCTGAAAGCTGTTACGAATAAGAGCGCAGCCGTAATGCCGATGATGGTCCAGTTTTTGAGAGAGAGAAGCTTTTTCATTTTTTTGTCCTTTTTGAACGAATATTGGTTTGGGAAGATCATGTTTGTCTTCAGTCGTTCTATCTGGACAAAGTTTACACAATAATCCATATATTGTCAATGGTTTGCACAGGTATTGTACATTAATGTTTCGTGAGTGGATCTCAGCCCCTGTTTAGTCTTCGGTGAACTAATTTGAGTGCACCTCCCTGTTTGATCGCCCTGGGCCAAGCCGTATTCCGCGATAATAAATAAGGTTACCAGGTTGGAGATATATAATGGTATCCAACCATAATAGCACTCCCAGATATGGAAAACTGGGAGTGCTATAAATCCAGATCGCAAATTATTATTGACCCTCTGAATTGTTTAAAGTTAGAACCTTTCTGGTCACTCTATGAAAGGATCTATTTTCTCTTTGATAGCCTGGATCACAATTGGATCATCATTCCAAGCGCCCAGATCAATGACAGGGAAGCCTTTTGGATACTCCGCCTCATAAACCAGCTCCGGAATATCGTATTGGCTGTGAATGGCATCTGCACTAATGGCGGTCGAAAAGAAAAGCAGTTTATCAATACCAGTCTCCAAAAATTCCTCAACCTTTTCCGCTGGTTTTGGTTCCTTGAACTCCATCCAAGCCAGACTAAGATTATTAGGGTCGTAACCATCAGCTGCCAACAAAGCCAACACATCCTCGCGAAAACCAAGCTCCTGTTCGGTTTCAGTTGGCCACTCAACATCCCACTCGTCGGGCTGACCATGTCCTACTAGCAAAATTCCAACCTTTGATTTGTCTGTATCGCCAATATTGGCATTCGCCCGATGAACAAACATGCTCATTAGGGTTTCAGAATCATATAATGGTCCAGTATATTCCACTGGAATACCAAAGGTTTCCTCAATATTTAAAGATTCGATCTGGTGCTCACCTTCGGCGGTATGGTTTGATATCGTCAGGAAAACCTCGCTGACAATGATCTTGCTGGCCCCATCGTTCAGGGCTTGTATAGCGGCAGCATCTGGTCTGGGGTTATCATCTAAAAAGGAGAGATAAAATTTTGTGGTGGTATCACCCTCAGCCCGAAAAGCATCTTCAAGACTAGAAATCATTTGATGATGCATCTTACGATGATCGCTGGTCCCAACTTCGAGATATGCATTCCGGAGAGCATTAAAAAAGAAGGGTCTGGCTAACATTGGAATAAATGGAATTCCCTGCTCATCAAACTCATTAAACTGGTTAATCCAGCCGATCGGATTATAGGTTTGCGGTTCACCATGGGTGAAATAGATAACCGCAGTATGACCTAAACTCGGGTCACCTGGTTTTCTTGTCAATTCTGGCACAGGTCTGGGGTCATCGCGTGCCAAAATAACTTTTGTCATCAAATAGTGTCCGCCAAGGAAAACACCCAACGATACCAGCACTGCAATCAATAGTGATGTTCGCTTGAATGCAGTTATCAGCACTCCTATCAGTAAGAAAAGAACCACACAAGTTGCAAAAAGATACAAACTCATCTGAAGGGGATGAACAGATAAATACTGAACAAACAAAATCCCCAGCAAACCTGCTAAGATAATAATTACTAGCCATATTAGGTATTTCATTTGATCACTCCCTTTCCTAAATATTAATTGGAAATTTCATTTAGGGATACAACCCTTCCTTCTGAACTTATTCGTAATGGATCGCTTCCAGAATCTGTGTCTTAGCTGCTCGTCGAGCAGGTGAAATTGCAGCAATCTGAGAAATAATCAGCGCCATCACTACGCTGACCGCAATTCCTTCGGGCGGAATGGTAAAAGTCAGTTGGTAACCCGACATGGTATTCATACCAATAAAGAGAATGCGAGCCAGAATAATACCTGTAGCAAGTCCTAATACGCCACCAATGACCCCCATCAAACCCGATTCAGCCAACACCATACGAATGATTTGCCCCCGTGAAGTTCCAATCGCCCGCAGCATACCAATTTCCTGTGTACGTTCTATGACGCTCATTGTCAGGGTGTTGACCACACCCAATGATCCTACTGCAATCGAAATCAACGCTACCACGTCGAACATACGGAAGGCTTGCTCCATCAAACTCAAGGCTTGATTGCGGATGGAAGAGTTGGTCTCCAGCGTCAAGTGATAACGATCCTCGTAGAGTGTCTCGATATTTTCCTTCACCTGTGAAATACTTGATCCGGGATCAGTTTTCACCAAATAAGTACTGGCATCGTTAATGCGGAAATGCTGCCACATCGTGTTCCAATCCCCCTGAATGACCAACCCTTGATTGAAGAAATCCACCACCACCCCGGCGATGATGAAATCTGTCAGGCCGCGGCGAGTTTTCAGGCGGATGGTATCGCCAGGGGACAAATTATTTTTCTCTGCTACCACCGTGGATACGAAAACGGTATTCGTATTCTTGAGTTGTTCGATGGCCTGTTCAGGGTCGACTTGCTCCCCACTGAAAACAAAATTGGTAACGCGGGCATATTCTTCAACATCTACCGCCATAAACTGTAGGTTTTCGCGATCTCCGGATGGCGTCTCCCATTCAACTTCGAAATAGCGCATTGGCGCCAGTGCATAGACCCCATCCACTACCTGAATACGCCTGCGAATGTCGTTGCGCAGGCTGACCGAAGAAGTGATATAAATATCGCCCCCTAAATAAGCCTGGATCCAGGTTTGTAAATCCGAGGAAAATGACTCGGTCATACCACGCACAATGATGATCATGGCAACACCCACCATCAACGCAGCGACTGTTAGGGTGGTACGCAGTTTCGAACGTTGCACATTGCGGCTCCCCAGGGCACCACTTGAGCCATATATCCATTTGAGAATCGGGCGAGAAATGCGTTCCCAAATCCCAACCGTCACCGGGATCATCAAAGTCGCCCCGGTAAACAGTCCAAAGACCGTCATGCTCCCCATTCGAAATTGAACATCATAAGGGAAAGGATTGATCAGCAAAATCACCAACGAGACGATCAACAACAATAATCCGATTGTCCAACCATAGCGGATGAACCAACCTTCTTTGGATTTGCCACGCACCCGCAGCGCTTCTATCGCTGAGATCCGCCCCGCTTGCCAGGCAGGGATACCGGCTGCCAGGAAGGTTACACCGACCCCAATGAGCATGCTGAAAAGCATATCGTTATTTGATATTTGAACCTTGCCGAGGCTTTGCCCTAGGATGATTTCCATAAAGCGGGTTAAACCGAGTGCCATTAAAATCCCCAAACCAATACCAAACCCAGAGCCAACCACACCTAACAGCGTGGCTTCGATGAAAACCTGCCCCATCACCTGGCTGGCGGGACATACCGATGGTCCGCAATAAACCAAATTCACGCGTACGTTCCACTACGGTCATCGCAAAGGCGTTGTAGATCAAAAACGCACCCACAAAGAGAGCGATTCCGCTCATAAAATTGAGGCCGATCTGGTAATTTTGCAGCATCTGCGTCATGCGCTCACCCTGACCCGAGGGATAGGTCACCGAATAATCTTCTCCCAGGAGATCCTGCAGTTCTTTGCGCAGTTCAGCCAGTGTTTCGCTATCGGGATTTGGATCAATTGTAACGATATCAATCTGATCAATATCGTCGCCCCGTTTGAAGATTTCTTGAGCGGTCTGGTAAGGGATCACGCCATAAGGATCCGTTATTGGTCTGGCCTGGTCCTTCACGGGCGATCAGGCCAATTACTTTAAGTTTTTCTGTACCATTGGGTGTCACCAAACTGATGCGGTCCCCCACGCTGATATTCTCGTCTTCCGCAAGGTTCTCTACGAGCACGATCTCGCGTTTGCTGAGATTATCCGAAAGAAATTGACCAGCTGTCAATTTGTAATCGCGTGTTTGAGTTTCCAACGCTGGGATGACACCATGAAGCATAATTCCCCCGCTACTGGTCCCAAAGAAACTCATCTCCAACCCGCCGGATGATTGGCTGTCAGCCAAATCCGTCGGACCAATCACGAACGGGTTCGCGACCATCACCCCCGGCACCCTTTGAATCTTCGCTAAAATTTGGTCGGAGAATCCGCCTTCTTCGGCATCTGATGAAGCGATGGTTAATTTGGCCCGACCAGAGGTGCTTTCAAATAATTCCAAAATGGAATTCATGGCAGTTTGATTGGTTGCCCGGATGGAAAGTAACCCAGCAACCCCAAGCACGATGCCAAAGGCACTCAGCAAGAAACGCGTCGAACGAGCTCGAATAGAGCGAAAGGTGATTAAGCGCGTTAACCGCATATCAGGCTTCCAATTCTTCCATGATACTTATTATGCCGCGTAATTTTTCACTCAAGGGCGTGTCCGCTTCAGGCATATATTCATTGACGATATCACCATCCCGTAAGAAAATCACCCGATCAGCAAAGGCAGAGGCTCTCGGATCATGCGACACAACAATCACCGTTTGGTTTAATTCATCGCACGACCGGCGCAGTAATTCCATGATGGCTGTACCAGTTTTGGTGTCAAGGTTGCCAGTCGGTTCATCGGCCAAAAGGATGGCTGGCTGGGTAATCAGGGCGCGAGCAATCGCGACACGCTGTTGTTCCCCACCCGAAAGTTGATCGGGTTTGTGCGAGCGCCTTTCTAGCAAACCAACCAGATCGAGTAAATTCACCAGTTGATCTTCATATTTTCGGGGATCTTTCCCATCGATGATCACCGGCAAAAGTATATTTTCTTCGGCGGAAAGCGTTGGCAAAAGATTGAAAAACTGAAATACAAATCCAATATTGTGACGGCGAGCCAAGGTTGCTTGCCGCTCAGATAGTTCCGCCAGGGATTCTCCCGCCAAAACCACAGTTCCTCCAGATGGCGAATCCAGGCCGCCGAGTAAATGTAACAGGGTGGATTTACCACTCCCAGAAGGCCCCATGATGGCGACGAATTCACCTTCTACCACCTGGAAATCAACCCCAACCAAAGCATCAACCTGGTGCTCCCCTAATTGATACGCTTTCTTTAATTTAAGGGCTTCCAAGACTTTCATTCGATTGCTCCTGAGCTTCTTCGCGTTGATGAATAATGACTTCGCCAGTATGTCCATTAACCATAACAAGCGTTTCGTCTGGTAAACGGGTTGCACCCGCGACAGAAACAACTGCGGGGATATTGTATTCTCGTGCAATAATCGAACTGTGAGAGAGCATCCCCCCCGATTCAGCTATCACCGCACTTGCCCGGGCGAACAGAGGTGTCCAGCCAACTTCGGAGTAGGGGATCACCAGCACATCTCCCTGCTTAACCTTGTTGAAGTCGCGGATACCACGCACCACGCAAACTTTTCCGGTGTAATGTCCAATTGAAGTGGGTACACCGACTAACTTTTCTGAAGACGCTTTCTGAAACTGGGGGTGGTTCATCGCCATAAATCACTGTTGGCGGCGAAATATTCGATAAGCGCGCCATATCGGCCTTATGCCGGTCAACTAATTGACGCCCATTGATGTTTGGCTTTGTCCCATCGACCAGTTGCTGGATCTCGGCAGCCCGCAGATAAAAGATATCTGAGGACTGATCGATCCAATCCCGGTGTACGAAAATAGAACCCAATGCTAGATAATAATAGCGAAAAAGACCATAACCCAAGGTATAAGCTGCCCCAATGCGTTCGCGCAACAAATGGAATTCGCGTGTCCGGTGGTAAAACAGCATGAACTTGTAACGAGCCAAACCTTTCAAATCCAGATCATTTAAGCCGATTTTTGCACTGGCATCCTCATCGGAAGGCGTGAAATTCACCATCAAATCCAGCACCATATCGGGGGTTTCCCGCCAGGGAATGGTAGAGAAATCATTGCCATTATCGCTCAAATGCCCGAACTGCTCGATAAAGTCCGAAACTTGCTTCTGGAATTCAGTGATCCCTGACATCCCAACAAGCTCAGCATAAGGAAATATTTCGGATTTCATCTTGCACATGCCTGATCAAAACTGTCTGAATTCTTCATACAGGTGATGTAGATGTACTGTGGGATCATATGCCGAGAGTTCTTTGACACCGACCATTAAATCAAACTGGGAGAAATCCACACCCTGTTTGGCTAACTGCCCTTAAGGACACGGTTATACATAGCCAGCAAGAGTGGTGTAATGATGTTGAAATAAGCAGCTTCCTGGACCGTTTCATAAAGACGCTCGATTTCCTTGAGCAAATCTTTTTCGCTCAGGTTTTTCGCATTTTGGAAGTCGAAAGTGCCAAAACTTTGCTCAATTTTTGGTAGGGCTTTATGCATCTTTCGGGCAAACAGCCACTTATCTAAAAAGAAAACCTGACATTCGCGGTAAACGTAAAAAAGTTTTCAGGGTGGGTTTCATACCAGGTTTCTTGACATCCTCCGGGAAGATGCCCATTAATGTTTCCACAGAATCCGCCGGAAAGCCAACCTCTTCAAAAATCTGCCCCAATGTACCCATGTTGAAATATACGCGATAGTAAAACGATTTTGCTAAATCCTCGGCTTGCACGCTGGTTTTCCCAAGCATTTCGTTTAATAAACGTACCCACATAGAACAAACCAAGGGAATATTAACAGAATTGATCAAAGGTTTGATTGTGCCGGGGATCATCTCTTTAGAAATATGATTTGAGTAAATATTATGGCGGTTGAGCGTCGTAATCTCGCGCACTTGCAACCAATAAAGTTGTCGCCCATCATATAGCCCATTCCAAATCGACATGGGATCTAAACTTTTGGGAAATCAAGCGGGTCTCAGTCACAATTTGATCTATCAGCGAGATAGGGATTGGGCTTGTCTCTGGCTGCATGATCCAGTTATCCCATTTATTAATCCACCGCATAGGCGTGACCCCCGATTGCACCAGCGCTTCACCTGACCCTTCAACGGCTTCAACAACAACTTCGTCGGCGCCTGTAACCGGATTGCGACTCAAGGACACACCGGCATAGACTGGCTGAATCATATGCTGAATGATCACCCCCATAGAGAGATTATCTGAAGCGATCCCATGCTTTTCAAGATACGAATTAACTCGATCTGACTGTGCTGTCCCCCAAATCGACCAGATAGCCTGAAAAACTTCGTTTACTCCCTGGGTATCTAAAACTGACTCTAAATTGTCCCTGCAAAGGAACGATCCATACTATCTTCGATATTGGCCGATGAACGGATCGCATAAGTAGTATCCGGGTTCAAAAATTGAGAAAGTTCGAGACTCAATTCTTCGACTAATTCCGTATCATCCTGTAAATAGCGCCGGTAAGCATTCCAAGAAACTACATAAGTTTTGGGAATTCGCATCCCCATCTTGGATAGGCGGCGCAAGTTGTACGCTTTATTACCGATAGCGGCAGGAGTTTTTCGACTTTTTAGATCAACCAAGTATCTCATAGAATTTGTTGACAGCAAACTTATTTAATTTCTACCCGGAAAAATTTTGCGATCTTAATCATGCCGCGCCCCATCGGGTGAGATTTTAGAGAACCCATGCCATACTCCAGATATTTCCCTTCCTGCTTATATTTTAGCGCCATTCTAATTTCTGGAATCATCGCCAGGATAAAGAATATATTCAGTGCCAGGGCATACAAGATAAAAGTCCAATCTCCACCAGACCGCCACCAAAACCAGGGGATCAGCAACCAGATCCATGACAAACTGGCAACAATCATATTCCGAAAAACTACCATCCCAAGCAGCAACCCTGCGATCGGACAAACCAATACGGCGAGCCAATCAATGGCCAGCAACCCGCCCATAATGGCAGAGAATCCGGAACCACCATGAAATCGATAATAAATCGGCCAGATATGCCCAATCAATCCTCCAACAGCAGCAAGCAGCGCATACGCTGGCTGCTGTGGAAAGAGCAACTTCAGCAATAGAGTTGGTAAGAAAACTTTAAGGATATCCAATACCCCGACAGCCATACCGGCTTTAGGTCCCAAAACCGAACTAACAGAATTTCCACCGATCGACAAAACTTTATAACTTTCCTCCGTTCCATTAATGGGTACTTCAAAGTCAGTTACATCTTTATCTCGAGTCCACCAACGAGTAACCAAACGCGCGAAAGAAATCGAACCAAGCAGATAAGAAATGATTAAATATTAAAATAATAACCCCGATTTCCATATTCACCTCCGAATTCTAAAGCATCGCAATCTCGTTGGAATTATCTTTTTAACGACTCATCTGATAAGTGATTAAGCTGTACACAAAGTTATCAAACTTCACCAATTTTGGGGGATTTAATATTACTATATATATATTTTGTGTGGATGAATCACACGTTTATATCACTATGTGTCCTATCTTTTTTATGGGGAAATGTTCAACAAATCGATTTATCAATAAAATGGTTATCAACCCGTTGGACCGCCTGCAGCAAAAAACAAAAAGGACAAATAAAAATTGCAATTACCTCAAGCGGTATATTGCTACAGGTATAGCCAGCCTCGACATTGATCTGCACTAGCTTGGTCTTGCGTACGCTCATTTTACCAGAATTATCTAAGCATGCCTCTGGCGTCAATTCTTAATTAACTCATAACGCTAATTTTCTGTCCGTTGTGGGAATTTTTTCGTTGGTCGTTGTACCCAAATTGAAAGACTCTCGGCTCAAAACAACTATGCTATGTGTAGCGCTGTTTGGGTTAATTAGGTATACTATATACGATCTAACCCTGCAACCTAAAAAGCTTCTCATCATGGTAAAAATGATTTGCGGATCTAGATCCGCAAATGCTATCGCCTTTATTGTTGGAAAGTTGCTACATCAATAAAATAAGTAGTAACCGGTTTTAACCTGCAGCGAGCACAAATACTCAGGCTAATTATGCAAATGACCAGGTCATTAATGTAAAAGGAGTTATTGAAATGACAGTCAAAGGTACCCAAAAAGACGTTTCAACAATCGGAATGGATCGCAAATTCAAGGGGCTGCGACGCTTCAACGCAATCATGGGATTCTTGCACCTAGTCCAGGGTGTCTTTATGATCCTGGTCAGCAATGACACTACATACCCCATCTTTACCAATTACCTGAATTTCGATCCTGCCACCAGCTCGCTGATACCGAACACCCAACCATTCTATGAACTGCCTTTTGGCCCGGCGGTTGCGATGTTCTTGCTCATCTCCGCCGTGGCACACTTCTATCTGGCAACCATTGGTTATGGCCGCTATGTGGAAAACTTGAAGAAAGGCATGAATCCAGTCCGCTTTTATGAATATGCCCTAAGTTCTTCGTTGATGATCGTGCTGATTGGCATGCTGATTGGGCTTTGGGATCTGGGCGCGATCATCCTGATCTTCACGCTCAATGCCACGATGAATCTGTTTGGCATTATGATGGAGTTGCATAATCAAAACACCCAAAAGACAAACTGGACCGCATTCGTTTACGGCTGCATCGCGGGGTTCGTTCCATGGGTGGTAATCATGCTGTACTTTGTGGGTGCAGTTAACTCTGGCGATGCCAAGCCACCAGATTTTGTGTACGCTATCGTTCCCACGCTGTTTGTTTTCTTTAACATTTTCGCGATCAACATGGTTTTGCAATACAAAAAGGTAGGTCGCTGGAAGGATTACCTGTTCGGCGAACGCGTCTACATCATCCTGAGCCTTTCAGCCAAATCCGTTTTGTGCTGGCTGATCTGGACCGGTACTCTGGCACCAGTCTAAGGCAAGCAGATCTAGATTTTTGCAAACCATATTCATGAGACTGTTTTGATTGGCGAGCCGATTAAGCTGTCCCTGTATTGAGACAACAGATGGTAGCCAATATAAAAACACTCCCAAATCTCCATATCCGGGAGTGTTTTGCATTTTGGTTGGGAGATCAATTTGCTAGAGCTTCTTTGCTGGATCTGTTTTTAAACAACGCCATTAATTTGATGATTACCCAGAATATACCAGCCAGAACAAACACCAAAATATAATCAATGGCTGGAATTCGGATAATCTCTAAGAGCCCCTCAAGGAGCCGACTGTTATACACGTAAAGCGCTGAAAGTACATAAATTCCAATAAGCACCCACCGCTGCCAGGCTTTTAAGCCTAAACCGTAAAGTTGGGTCAGGATAAAGATCGCCCCGAAACCAAAGGCGAACATAGGCCACAATCCATTACCTTGAAAATAAGCAACGATCGTGCCATGAATCAGAACTAGAATTTCCTGAGCAAAGGTCCAATATTTATTAACATGGATTCGTGTGAAGAACAAACTTCCCTGGAGCAGAAGTAAAAACATGTAGAAAAAGCCCCATAAATGGGCTGGTGTAGCTACGGTTGGGTGATACCAGAAAGTATACACTGTTGCCCAGGCGAAATAATAACCATGGTATTTGCGTGCAAAACGGATGATTTCCTTTGAAAAGGGTGCTTTCTTTCCAGCGATTAACCCTCTGCGGTTATTTTCCATAATCATTACCCAAACCAGTAAAACGATTACCGATCCTTGGGAGCTAAAAATGGAGACATCCTGAGCCAAACCGTCATACCAGAAATGGGTTTGCACTACCCGCAGCAGGATGAAAACTGCATTGAGACCCAAGGCCCAATAATTGAATTTGTGCAGACCCGTAGAGTATTTTGATTTGTTTTTTTGAGAATACCAGATGATCCACCACAAAGCGATTTGGTGCATGAAATATAAGCCCCAGGCTGAGAATCGGGTCCAGAATGTTGGGGATGGAAGTTTCCAGTAATACCAGGAGACACCCTGATCGGGAAGTAATTCAATATTTGCGAGCAGTGGATCTAACGCCCAGATTGCCAAAGTGATCGCCAAACTAAAAGCAATACCAAGCCACAGGGTTCGTACATCTTTTCGGGTAGCTGCTGTCTCAGTCATTGGTGGGTCTCTTAAACGTTTTGCACTGGAATGATTGGCTAATTATACTAACTTCAAAGGCAAATTCCGCAAACGCTGGCCGGTCAGCGCAAAAACAGCGTTTGCAACTGCCGCGGCGACCGGGCCGATGGGGGGTTCGCCCATGCCATTTGGGGTTTCGCTGCTCTCCAGCAAGATCACTTCGATTTCGGGGATATCCTTCATTTGCAGGATGGGATACCGATTGAAATTGTCGGCAGTCAGCTGCCCATCTTCAACCGTTACCTCTTCAATTAGTGTGGAACTCAACCCCATGACAATGGAACCTTGGATTTGGGAGAGGGCTCCATCTGGGTTGATGACCAACCCAGGATCGACGACCGATGTGATTTTGTGCACCCGGATTTTGCCTTGATCTGCGGAAACCTCGGCAACTTGGGCTACCGGGGTGCCCACATCGATGCTGGTGGCGATCCCCAAGGCCCGTCCGATAGGCAGCGTTGATCCCCACCCCGCCTTTTCGGCGGCAGTTTTGAGTACGCGCTTGCGGCGTTGGCCGGTATCATCATTGGGTAGATGACCAAGGCGGAAATCCAAAGGATCAACGCCCGCGGCGTGTGCCAGTTCGTCCATAAAACATTCGATCGCAAAAGTATTAGCAAGCAAACCCAAGCCGCGCCACCACCCCGTGGCCAGAGGCAGTTCCGACAGCCAGGCAGTAGTCCCTTTATCTGGGATCTCGTACCCGATCATCGCACCGCGCCACGCCCCAAAATCAGCACCTAGGATGGCTTTGAACATTCCGGACAAAAAGGGGAATGCTACTGCGCCGCTTGCTTGTTGATGCTCTAAGGCGGCGATTCGTTGCCCGTTCAAAGCTCCTTTGAGTAGATGGTGTGTTGGCGGGCGTAAGAACCCATTGAGGAAATCTTCAGGTCGGTTCCAGGCGATATGTACCGGGCGGCCCGCAGCAGCCGATAAACGCGCTGCTTCTGTTGCCGCTTCGGTGCCAATCTTGCGGCCAAATCCACCACCAACGTAGGTGGGTGTGACAAAAACTTCATCTTCCTTGCGGTCAATGGCTTTAGCGATAAACTCTCGCAGGCGCACGGGGAATTGGGTCGCCGCCCAAACGTCTACGCGATCGGGTTTAACATCCACGGTGGCGGTTTGGGGTTCGAGGTGGGCGTGGAAAGCCATCGGAGTGCGATATTCTGCTTCAACTAACGGCATCTTTCCCAAAGCCCGGTCTGGGTTCCCCTCTTTTTGGATTACGACTCCCTTGCCCTGACCAACCGTCGCCAGGGCATCAATGTCAGCTTGCTGCCAGTTTTTCTCAGTTTCCCATTCAAGCGTCATGGCACTCACGGCGCTGTAAGCCTGTTCGCGGGTTTCAGCCGCCACGCCGACAAAATCATCTTCGATCACAATTGTTGCCACACCAGGACGATTTTTAGCTTCGCCCGCTTGGGCGGATTTTAGTTTTGATCCGATTTTTGGTGGACGGGCAATCGCCCCATAAAGCATCTCAGGTAGACGCTGATCGTACCCAAAGACGGCATTCCCTAGGATTTTTTCGCGCAGATCTACTCTGTGGATGGATTTACCGATAAAGCGAAAATCCTGGCTGGATTTGAGAGTGGGAGGGGTTTCTGGAATTTCCCAATCTCCGGGGCGGTTGGCGACTTCCCAATAGCTCAAGGATTGGCTGCTGTTATTAAGAGTGAAATACCCATTTTGAGCCTGTAAAGCGGTAAGGGGTACGCCCATTTGACGGGCAGCCTCGATTTGAAGCACTTCTCGCAGAGTGGCGGCAGCTTCTCGGATAGGTTGGTACAGCGTAGAAACCGAATTGCTGGCTCCAGTGCCGAAGTTATCATCTAAACCCTGGCCCGTGCCAGCCTGAACTACTTCAAGCTGCTGCCATTCGATCTCAAGCTCCTCAACTGCGATTTGAGCCAATGCCGTATGAATGCCTTGCCCCATCTCAACTTTAGGGATAAACAGTTTGATAGTATTTTCGGGTGTGATCTGGAACCAGGCGGTGGCTTCGGCGTCTAAACCGCCGGGCGCCGCTCCCGAATCGAATAATTCCGCCACCTTGAGACGTGCAAAAGGCAAGCCCAGCTTGGTCCCGAGCAGCAACCCCCCGCCAGCTACTCCAGCGATAATCAGAAAGTCGCGGCGTGAGAGTTTGCGCTTTTTCTTTGTTTCAGTCATTGTTTTATTCCTCAGCCATGATTTCGGCGGCGCGCGCCACTGCTTCTTTGATACGCACGTAGGTGCCGCAGCGGCAGTACACGCCGTTCATGCTAGCAATAATTTCTTCTTCATTTGGGGAAGAGTTTTCATCGAGTAATGCCGCAGCAGTCATCATTTGTCCAGACATGCAATATCCACATTGGGGCGTTTGCGTCTCTAGAAAGGCCTGCTGAACTGGATGTAATTTCTCTTCGCCCCCCGATTGGCCTTTGGCTAAGCCTTCAATGGTAGTGATCTCTCTGCCAGCTATCGTGGATACCGGTGTCAGGCAAGAGCGAGTAGGTTTTCCATCAACCAGTACCGTACATGATCCACAGATGCCGGCCCCACAGCCATATTTAGTCCCTGTCAATTGTAATTCGTCTCGCAGTACCCAGATCAACATCCGGGTTTCCTGATTGTCGGGGATATTGTAATTTTGACCATTGATACTCAGTTCCATATTTTTCTCCATTTACGAACGAGCGTGCTGATAGGCTGACAAGGCTCGTTTGCGGGCATATTTATGATCTACAATCGGTGTGGGGTAACCGGGTACTGATTTGTTATTCTCCCAAGGGGCGTGGATTGCGTTTGATTCTATCTCAGCTAATTCAGGCACCCATTTGCGGATGTAATCTCCATTGGGGTCAAATTTCTTGCTTTGCAAAATCGGATTGAAGATTCGAAAATAAGGAGCCGCATCAGTTCCTGTCCCTGCCGTCCATTGCCAGCCGCCATTATTAGCGGCCAGATCGCCATCTAATAGATTTTGCATGAACCAACGTTCGCCCCAGCGCCAGTCAATGAGCAAATCTTTCACCAGAAAGGAAGCCACGATCATGCGTGCCCGATTGTGCATCCAACCGATGGCCATCATCTGGCGCATGGCTGCATCTACTATGGGATAGCCGGTTTGACCTGTTTTCCAGGCATCAAATTCGACGCGATCATTCCGCCATTGGATGCGGTTATACTGCCGTCGGAAATTACCTTCTCGAACATGGGGAAAGTGATATAAGATGTGAATGTAAAATTCTCGCCAGATTAACTCATTCATCCAGGTTTGTGCAGATTTGCGGCTCGCCTCATCAGGTGCGGTCAAGATGGCTTGCCGTACATAATTGACAGCTGTCCGTAACCCCAGCATACCAAAGTGGATATAAGGGGATAGGGAAGATGTGCCATCCCAAGAAAGGTAATCGCGACCGATACCGTAATGGTAAATTGTATCGGTCAAAAAAGATCTCAGTCGTTTTTGGGCCTGTGCTTCACCAACTGGAAAACATTTTTCTGGATCGTAATCGGGAATGGGGTCGGATGAAATTTCGGGAATTGTAGGGATGTGTTCAGGGATTTCGGAAATGCCTAAATTGTTGGGGAGTAAGCTTTTCCAAACTTTACTATAAGGCGTGAATACGGTGTACGGGCTGTCATCAGGCTTTCGAATCCCCAGAGGATGATGAACCAGTTGTCCCTGAATAAGATTTAACGGCAAATTTTGCGCAATCAATTGATCACGACTAAGGGCATAAGGGGTAAAATCTTCTTCTGCGAAAATGACCCGGGCTCCGCTTTCTTGAAGGAGTTGGGGCAGGACTTCGGTTGGATGACCATTGCGAAGTACCAGGTAGCTGCCTCGCTGGCGCAAATCGGCCTCCAGGGCGCGCAAACCATTACTTAAAAACTTGTGTCGTCGGATAAGTGAACCGGTCCAAAAATAAGGATCGATAATATAAACTGGTACAATCGGCCCCGTTTTCAATGCGGCTTGAAGGGTTCGATTATCAGCAAGGCGAAAATCGCGTCGTATCCACCAAATTGCGGTCATTTTTATGTATGCTAGTTGAGTGCTTGAAGGGTTTCTAGCACATCATTATTTTCGGGGATATCGGACATCGAATGACCGTAATGCACAAAACGCACAATTCCCTGCATATCAATGATAACCATGGCCGGCATACGGCCAAACTTGAATAATTTGATCTCCTGCCCATACAGCTTTAAAACTGTGTGTTTTGGGTCTGGTAGTCCAATGAAAGGTAGATCATTTTTGTCCCAATATTTCGCAAAAGCCTTGGAATCTTCTGGGCCAACCACCAGGATGGTGGTGTTTTCGTTATTGAATTTTTCAAAGTCTTGGCGCAACTGCGCCATATGCCGTTGGCAGAACGGTCAGACAAAGCCGCGGTTGAAAACAAGTAGGACTTGCTGTTTTCCCTGGAATTGGGACAGGCGAACAGGCTGACCGTCAAAATCGGTCAGTTCGAAATCAGGAGCTGGGGTATTAAGTGGTACTTTTGGCATGATTTTTTATTCCTCCGTAACAGAAATATGGGCTGACGATGAATGGGCAAACAGTGTATTCACCTTCTCACGACGGTAATCGAAGATTTGCTCTAGCCGACGGTGAATATAGAGTTTGTGGACCAGATCGCCAAATGGACCAAAGGGCAGAGCGTAAGTGACTTGGTCTGTCATATGCACGCCCTCTAGAATTCGGCTCGAAATGGTGTTCGTGAATCCACAGGCGGTAGGGACCGGCGCGCTGTTCGTCAATAAAGCGTCTGCCGGATTCCACATGGGTGATTTGCGTTAACCAACGGACTCGTACACTCGGCAGAATGGCAACCTTGTAGGCGATAACCTGTCCGGCATACATCGGCTCATCACCACCCTGGACAAACTCAAAGTCCATATCAGGTGGGGTCATCTCATTCAAATTGCGCGGCGTGGCGAAATAGGCCCACACGCGCTCGGGGGATGCGGGGACAATCTGCTCGCGGTGAAGGGTGTATATCATGAAGAAGTCTCTTGCTGCGTAGCGATACGCTGCAAATCCGCCCGTTTACGACGGTATTCAATGATGGGTAGATCGCCCTGGATGAGCTTCTCACCCAATGCCATGCTGCTAGCCTGACTTCGATGGGTTACCACAACCCGTCGGTCTTGATGAGCAATATAGATATTGGACGGCATCGCCAGTTGAGCGACCAACTTGCCTAATACCGGAATGCGCAAAAAGCGCTGGTAGAAACGTAAATACAGCAGGGTGTTTTCCTCATCTACTGGCGTAAATGCTGCTAAAACACGTACGTCTTCACTGATGTAATTCTGCCACAAATTGGGCAGGATCAGTTCAAGATGTACACGGCCAGCTTCCTTGGGTGAAAGTTCGTTTGACTTCTTTGGCGGCGTACCGTCATCTGCCCGGTTATAAACATAGACCAACATCTTGGTATCATCCCAGCGCACAACTGGTCCATCTACTACGGTATTATCGCCACGACCAATCGTATTGTGATGGACAAATGGTAGATGGACCACATCTAGTTGATTTTCGATAACCCGGGAGTAATGAGCCTCCCAGTGGTCGGGCTTTGAGCCATAGACAAAAGAATCGTCCAGATTATCAAAGAATGTTGGGGCAGGCAGATCTTCAGGCGGCATATCCCCCCACCAGATCCAGATAAAACTGTGTTTTTCATATGCCGGGTAGCTTTGCAGTCGCAAAGATGCCGGGATACGGCCACCCTTTCCATTTGCTGGGAGGTGGACACAACGCCCACTCCCATCATACTCAAAACCATGGAAAGGGCATTGTAAATGATTGTGTTCGATCTTCCCAATGCTTAAGGCTACACCTCGGTGCGGGCAGCGGTCAACTGCACAATGGATTTTTCCTGTCTCATTCCGCCAGAACACCAGTTTCTCACCCATACGGGTAACGCCGACAGGTTTCTTGCGCACTTCTTTTGATTCTAAAACAACGTACCATTGATTGCGGATCATATTTCCTCAATTAAGGACACTGCGTGTTGCCCATTTTCGATAAGTAAATAAAATTGTCAGTCCAAACTTGCTAAATAAGAGCCTGGGGAGCAATCCTTGTAGTCCTGATGGATATTCATACACAATGGTTTCGTGAATTTGGGTCGTATGCTCATCAACAGCTTCGAAGTGGTGGGTATGACGCCAGGATGCCATCAGACCGTCTTCGAGCGTATCGGTGAAACCGTTGGGACTAACCCCACTGTGGATCGCCCGCCAGCGGATCGGAAATGGTCCCATCCATAATGTGAATTCAGAGATCGAGCCTTCCGCCATTGGATCAACCCGGTGGAGCTGCACAAATACCAGGGGTGGATTGAGTGTCTTAAGGACACTCGTATCCGCATGAAAGGCAGCGACTGCTTCTATGGGTGCACGGACGATGAAAGAAGTTTCAAAGATGGGCATCTATACCTCAATATTTTCTGCGCCCTTATGGGCAAACCTTGTCCGCTAAATCCAACTTTGGCAGGGTAATGTTTTGCATACGACTGGAGAAATCCCAGGTATAAATCTTGACCGGCTCCAAAATGATGGCGACTTCATTATCGCTTTTGGCAAGAAGGTTTCTACCCAATGCGTTGTCCGTGCCACCCAGGTAACGAACCAATAATTGTTCTAATATCCCCACGCCAATTTTCTCATCGATGTTGGCCGTCGCCTGGCCGCGCACACCACAATATGGTGGAAGGTCCGCTGCGATCTCAAAGGCACAGCGGGGATTGTTTTTTAGGTAAGAAACTACCCGCGCCGATTTTTGGGTGGCACAAAACAATCTTCCATTCTGATGCATAAACCACAGTGAAACTGCCATCGGCCACCCCGACTTGGTTGTGCAGGCTAAACGGAGCGGGATTCGGATTGTCTCTAAATAAGTCTTCATTTCCATTAAATTAGCAGTCATCATTACCTCCGATTACTCTTTATCCCCAGATACTCCAGCACTCGCGATACCATTCTTCGCAGATTGTTCCAATTCCGACTCGGCGAGTTTCTTTATTTCATTGATCAAACCCGAAAAGATCAATGCATGTAGAGGGTATAAGATATACCAATATAATAACCCCATTAAACCTTTGGGGGCAAAATATGCAGTTTGCCTGAGTTGCGAATCCCCATTTTCCAGAGGATACACTTCAAATTGAAGCCAGGCCTTGCCAGGAACTTTCATCTCGGCTCGTAAACGCAACATTTTTTCTGAATTCACTGTCTCTACGCGCCAAAAATCGAGCGCATCCCCCACCCGGATATCGACAGGATCACGCCGTCCGCGGCGCAAACCAACCCCACCTAATATGCGGTCTATCGCCCCTCGCAGTCGCCAGGCCCAATCGAAATACAACCAGCCCACCTCGCCACCGAGGCGAGTGAAAGTACCATAAACTTTGTTATTCGAAGCCCGAACTTCAACTTGTCTTCGTTCAATAATCATTCCTTCTAGGGTAGTCAGTACCACTGGAGCAATATTCCCCATACTGGAAACCAGGGCGTCGGTCCAACGAGTTTCGACTCTTCCAGTCTCTAAACTAGCTAAGGCCCTTTCGACAGCAGTTGTGTAATCCAGCGGTGCAATCTCCGGGAAAATCTGTTGGGCAGAATAATCTTGAACAATGACCTCGTTTCGAAGCCCTTCCACGAGGGGGCGAGTAATTGACGCCGGAACGGGGGTCATCCAATGAACCCAATAGGAAGATAGACGGGGAGTTAGTACTGGAACAGGGATCAATGCCCGTTTCAGACCCCGTACTTTTGCATAGCCCTTCATCATATCACCATAAGTGAACACATCCGTTCCCCCGATTTCGATCACCCTTCCATGGCTTTCAGTGTTTTCCAGCGCGGTAGTCAAATAGGCTAAAACATCACTAATGGCAATCGGCTGGACACGGGTGAATACCCATTTTGGACAGATCATCACTGGGATGCGCTCCGTCAGGTAGCGGATCATCTCAAACGAAACGCTGCCAGAACCGACAATGATGGCCGCCCGAAACTCCGTCACCGGAACACCGGCTTCAGCCAATGCTTTGCCTGTGGCCTGTCGTGATGCTAAATGCTCAGACAAATCTGCTTGTGGATCGCCTAATCCCCCGAGGTAAACTATCTGCTCAACACCAGTATTTTTGGCCGCCTCGCCAAAATTACGGGCAGCGAATAAATCGCGATCATGGAAATCATCGTTTTCACTCATGCTATGAATCAAATAATAGGCGGCCGAAATTCCGTCCATAGCCGCACTCAAGGTTTCAGGTTTGAACACGTCTCCCTGAACAACATTAACCTTCCCCGACCATTCTCTTCCTTGTAATCGTGCAGGATCTCGCACTAAGACGCGGACTCGATAGCCTAAATCCAATAAACGGGGTACGATCCTTCCCCCAATATAGCCAGTAGCACCCGTCACTAAAATTTTCTGATTATCCATTGAATTCTCCTAAAATTCTAATCATCAAAATTCGCCTTCCATGGACGCAGCATAACCGGTCATCTCAACATATCCGCTACCGATTACACTTATACCATCCATTGTTCCGCGAACCTCCACTGCTCCTTCCCAATAAGCATAAGAAACATTCATTTCCTGATCAGAAAGATAGGGTTGAATTTCCAAGGTCAAATTGGTGGATGGAATGCGCACAGTCCAGGTGGATGGATACGCTGCCCCTGAATGTGGACTTTCCCAGGTGTCGCTAACTTGGATTTCAAATTGATCCCGGGTTAAATGGATGGTGTCACTTTCGGGCGTGATCACGGTTCCACTGGAGAAGGGATCTATGCTGCCGTCATCCCGGCGGATTTGGAACATCATCAAATCCGTACCATCGTCGAGTTGAAGTGAGAACCAATCCCACCCCACCTGACCCGCAGATAAGGCGCTGGTGCTAAACTCGTGATCCATCCAGCTCCACCCGGTCATGGAAAATTGCTCGCCATCAACGGTTACGAACCCATCTGAAGCCAACCGGGTCTGACTGAAATAATACGAGGCATTCCCGGCTTCAGGCCCTTTCTGGCTGTAGCCGTCTACGCCGTGAAAGGTTACGCCTTTCTGGTCATTCAAGACCAGATCAATCCGAACGCCATCCTGTTCAGCCTGCATCCGCCATTCATTATCCGAAACCTGTACCACTTCCCAATTCTCCAGCCAAACCTGAAAGGGCTCACTCTGTGCACCAGCTAAACCAGCTGCGCCGCGGGAAAAACGCTCAAAAGCATAATGGGATTCAGCGGCAATATCACTGAGGGCGAAATGTCCCATATAAACCTGATTCCCACCCCAAATGGAGTCACGTTCTTCTACTTGATTGAGTGGCGTTAATCCTCGGCGAAAGAAGGTTAGTTGGTAACTAAAGCGGCGGCCTTCTTGGGTCTGTAAATTTCCAGTGTAGTACCACCACTCAGTTTGAAAATCGGGGTGCGGACCGAAATCAGAGGGAAAATCCCAGATGTGAGAGCCATCGGCACGAGCAAATCCATCAGGAATACCAACATTCGCCACCAAACTCGATGAAAAACCATTATCCGGTGGAGAGTTTCCGAATCCAAATATCCAAACTAATCCCACAATCGTGATGATCAATAATCCAGAGAAAAGCAGTCGTTTCATTTTGATTTACTCAAACCGAATCGCTTCGGCGGTGTTGCGCTGTAAAATCCTACGAGCAGGGTAAAGACCGGCTAATAAGGAAGCGCCAACCGCAACTAAAAGGGCCAGGATGAAGGGGCCTGGTTCAACCTGCATTTGAAGTGTCCAGCCGAAAGAGCGTCGGTTGATAATATAGATCAGGATCACGGCCAAAATATAACCTGTGGGCATGGCAAATAATCCTGCCACTACACCCATCAAACCCGTTTCAAGTATGACCAGCGTCCAAAGTTGTCGGGCAGTCAGACCAATGGCTCTTAGGATACCGAATTGGCGCTGTTTATCGAGCTGCAGCGACATCATAGCACTTAGCACCCCGACAAAGGCCACCACTGTAGTCATCAATTGAAGCGCTCCGGTAATGGCAAATGTCCGGTCGAAAATTTCGAGCGTGTCGGCCCGTAAAGCCTGGTTGGGTCTTACCAGCAGCGATTGAATGGGTGCTAATTGGGCTTGTAAATCTTGGGTGACTGAATCGATATCAACATTCGGTTCCAGGATCAAGGCCGCCGCAGTGATATTTTCATCATCCCAATATTGGCGGTAAATATTGAGTGACAGGATCGCATTACCCTGAGTGGACGCGTAATCGTAATAAATTCCTGCCACCGGGAAAGTATGTAGCCCTTGATCTGTGTACAATGTAAGTTCTGCACCGCTCATGGGTAAATCAAGGCGGTTTGCGAGGGGCTCGGAAATAAGTAACGATCCACCCTGGACAAGGTTCCAAATTTCCTGCGGTGGGACTTCGGTGGAGAGATAAACTTGTTCGAGGCCATCGTTGGGGTTGTTGTTGGCTGATATTTGGATCGGGCCTTGAGGGGAGTCGATGACCGCGGTCTGGAGCAGATCTACGCGGGCAATCCCTGCCCAATTCTCAAGAATTGGGATCACTTCAGGGTCAAGGGGATAGGTTGGCTGGCTGACAGCGGCGCCTGGGACTGAAACATAAATATCGCCGTGTAAAATTTGATCGAGCCAGGTGACGACGGTTGACCGAAAACTGTTCACCATTAGGCTGACCCCAATCGTCACAGCAACAGCTACCATTAAAGCCGCAACTGCTATCGATGTCCGGCTAATGGAATTAACGACTTCGCGCGGTGCCATACGGCCCAAAGCACCCCAAACTCGCTGGGTGAAACTTGCAATAACCGCCATCAAACCAATCGTGATCAAAGGAGTTAGCATCGCTAACCCGATTACAACCGTGAAGGTTCCCAAAAAACTAATTACCAGACTGTTCGTCGGGATCAATAGAATACCGATCCCGATCAGAATCGCGATGCTGCCGGCTAACCCCACCCAGTTCACGATTTTTCTGGCTTTCGATTCTAACCCTGATCGAGAAAGTGCCGCGCGCGGCGAGATACTGGCAGCTTCCCAGGCTGGAAAAGCTGCGGTAATGGTGGTAGCAAATATCCCCAGGATATTGCCTTTCAACAGGCTGATTACCGGAATAGGAATATCGCGTACCGTAGTAACGAAAAACAAATCGTTGATGGTCTGCGTTACCAATCCAACCGTGCCGCGGCCCATTAAAACCCCGAGGATTGTCCCCAGGATTGCGCCTACAGCACCCAATACGAGAGCTTCTGTCACAACCATAAGAAAGATTTCTCGTCGAGTCACCCCTAAACTTCGGAGAGTTCCAAACAGCGGTCGGCGTTGGGTAACCGAAAATGTCATCGTATTGTAGATCAGAAATAAAGCTACCACCATCGCTAACAGGCTCAGGGCAGTCAGGTTGACGCGGAAGGCCTGGGTCATCTCTTTGACTATTCCATCTCGGGCGGCCATTGGAAGCACCAGAACACCGTTGGGGAGCTGAGATTGGAGACTGCTCAAGAGTTCGGGGTTATCTTCTGGAAGGATTAAAATCTACCCTATCGATGATCCCAATTTTGCCAGTGATCTCCTGAGCAGTAGAAATATCCATTAACAGCATCCCATTTAAAGCCTGTCGACTGAGAGAATCTTCAGTTTGTAGCACACCAACTACTATGCCAAAAATTTGATTTCCGGCATAGTCCAGTTGAATTTCATCCCCAATTCCTAATTGGTAGCGACTCGCTTGATCTTGGGAGATCAACACGCTGCCAGAACTTGTTAAGAATGGGAGTAATTCACCCGTTGGAGCACCCGGATTCCCAGCCAAAAAATTACGGAATGGAGCCTCGGCAAAGGGATCTATTCCAAGAATTTGGAGGGTCACGTTGTCGAGTTGAGGGGAGGTGACATAGGCTGTGATAATGGGTGCAGATGGAAACTCTAACCCTGTTCTACGCAGATCGATATAGATTATTTCGTCCAACCCCTGTGAACCAGCGGAAATATAATGGGTAGCGCGTCCCGTCAGTGCAGTGGTGCTGAGATCGAAAGCCCGGCTGGCGCTCTCGTTCGCCATATCCACGCCGATAACGACTGCCACTCCCAGCATGATCCCGATCACCATCAAGATGCTCTGCCAGATGTGACCGCGCAGATAACGCCAGCCGACTTTGATAAGTGAGCGTGGCAGGATCGTAGTTCGCAGTGTTTTGGTTGGATTATTCATTGATGGTTCAAATATTATGCGTTGAGGTATAAGGTATCAAAAATACTGAGAAAATCTTGGCGTTATGGTTATTAAGCCCTCATTTCTACAAAACAACCTTCGCTAAGTTCGATGACCCGGTCGGCGTATATCGCATTTTCTCGGCTGTGGGTGACCATGATTAGATTTTTACCTATCTGACGAGTGAGTTTATCCAGCAAAGATAAAACCTGTTCCCCTGTTTCCTCATCTAGATTTCCAGTGGGTTCATCCGCTAAAACCAGGATGGGGTCATGCACCAAAGCGCGTGCAATTGCTACTCGCTGCTGTTCACCCCCAGACAACCGATCAGGGAAAGTTTCCAGCCGGTCGCCAAGACCAACTTCGTTGAGGAGTTGTGAAGCTCGATTTTGGGCTATAGTTAGTGAGAACCCGGCCAGTTCAAGGGGTAGGGTCACATTCTCGAGAACAGTTAGCGTTGGGATCAGATTAAAAAATTGGAAAATAAATCCGATCTCATGCCGACGAAACAATGTGCGCTGGTGTTCATCCATCTCGGTAAGGATTTGATCGCCAAGGTAGATCACGCCTTCGTCGACCTGGTCGATACCGCTGATCAAGTTGAGGAGCGTACTCTTGCCAGTACCACTCTTCCCAATAATGGCAATAAATTCACCTTTGGATATGGTCAGACCGCATCCGTTTAGTACCTGTCGGATTTGATCGCCCTCTTTAAAGCTTTTTGAAAGGTTTTCTATGCGGATGAAATCTTTATTAAGAAATGTATTCATTATGTTTTTCAAATTTTTAGCATATCGTAAACAAAGAAATATTAGTTTTGTTGCCTCAAAAACCCGGTAGAAATAGGGGGTTTATCAGCGGGCATTGCCCGCTGATAAATCCCCACCTCACCGTTTTTTAAGATGTAACTTGCAATACACCAAACTTACTTTACAGTGTACTTAGTGGGTTGCAATTTTTAGCGTTCGGTCCGAATTAAACTCAACAGGTCATCAGCCTTCTTCTGAGTATACTCCCCATTTGTACGCCATAGGATTTCGCCATCGCGGTTGACAACAAAAAGATAAATATCATTCTCGCTCGTGATATCTAGTGCGGACTTGAAAGTTTCTTTATCAAGATACAAGGTGATCGTGCGTTCACGAGCTGTTTGATCGGGGATTCCGGCGCGCATCCCTTCATTTAGAAATGTTCGAGAGAGGATGGGCATTTCGTAAATCGTTGGTAATTCATAGTATATGAATCCAGGGAAAGTGGCTTCTACTTCTTGAGCAAAAGGTATCCAAGTATTGACGATTTTTTGTTGGTATTGTTTGAAAGGTACGATCACTAGATTGTGTTCACCTCCAAAGTCGCGCGGAAATTCAAATTCCTGTCGATTTAAATTGAAACCAGATACAACTGGAAAGTAAGCCTCATCTAGATTGATCATCAATTTGCTTTTCGATGGGGCTATTTTCCATACCAATCCCGCGCTGCCTAGAAGTAATCCAGCGATGAGTGCAAATCTTAAAATTAACATTGTTTCTCCTATTTATGCTTACCAATCTCTTGGATTCAAAATTAGCTAACTGTCCGACTAAAAATAACTTATATGACCACTTCGCCAGGAACGGGTACTGGGCGTTGCGGCAGCGGGGGATCTGGATTTATGAACAGTCGTCGCCATACATAAAAACTTACCCAAGCCATGATCAATGATGCCAAAACACCGGGTGCCCAGGAGCCAACCTGTCCTAATAAGAAGCCTCCCAGGGAAGGTGCAATTACGCGGGTTAGGCTTTCCAGGGATGCTGATAACCCTAATGTGCCGCCAACTTCTTCCGGATAAACAACTTTGGTCAAAGCACTGTTTAAGATTGTGACCAAGATTCCACCCGCAAAAGCCAGCGGTATCATGACAATTAAGAGGGTGGTCACATTAGGTGCAAAGGCCCAGAACAGCAGACTGCCCGCCATCAAAAGCGTTGAGGCTAAAATCAATTGGTTCTCTCTGAACTTACTGCTCAACTTACCAACGGCAAAGCCTTGAACAAAAACAGAAAGGACGCCCACATAAGTCAGAATGAAACCGGTCGCTCGCGCGTCCAAATCGAGACGGTATTGGGCATAGAGTGCAAAGATGGTTTGAAATGTTGCAAACGCCAGACCGAAGAAAAAGCGGATATACAAGAGAGGTCCTACTCTAGGTCGATTGAGTGCCTGCCACAAAGAGTTCAGGGATAAGGATGGTTGTTCAGCCTTTCTGGACACCATCTCCATCCTTTTTTCATGTGTAAGGGATTCAGGTAAGTACAAATATACAGCGATCAAATTCAACAAGGCCAAACTAGCAGCAGCAAACGCAGGAACTGCATAGCCAAATGTGCTGAGTAGTCCACCGGTAGCTGGTCCGATGATAAACCCAAGGCCAAATGCAGCCCCAATCATGCCCAATCCCTGAGCGCGGTTTTCTTCGGTTGTGACATCCGTAATATAAGCCTGGGCTACGCTAATATTGCCGCCTGTAAGCCCGTCCAGCATGCGAGAAGCGAACAAGAAACTAATAATGAATGCGTTTGCCGAAGCGGTCAATCCCAACCAGCTAGCCACCCCATTCCCAAGCCATTCCGCTACACCTAACATGACAAATCCTATTAAGGTTCCGAAGATGCTCACCAATAAAACGGGTCGACGCCCATATTGATCTGAAAGACGCCCCAATAATGGAGCGCCAATTAGTTGAGCGGCGGCATAGGAAGCCGTCAATAAGCCAACAACGATCGGAGTAGCGCCATAAGCATCCGCATAATAGGGCAAAAGCGGCAAAATCAAACCAAAACCTAAAAGGTCAACAAAGACCACTAAAAAAACGGGGAATAATCGAGATTTTTTCAAAGGATACTCCAAAGAATTAGTTTCGAAGAACAACAACAATCTAATTATAATGTAATGTCTATATATTGTCAATATTAATTCGATATATTGAAAATATATTAATATGGACAGCATAAAAGTTCAAAAGCCCAATTGCCCATTTCTATCTCAAAATAGCACGATTAGGTTACGATCAACCAAATAGTTTCTTTTGGTCAACAGAGAAGAGGTAACTGTCCATCAGCATTTGATATAGAATATGAGCGTGGACTATACTGCTTTTCTGAGGTTCGGTACAAGAAGAAATACCGAATTGGCTGGCCTGGTTAGCCATCGATGGTGACCTGGCCTGGGTGCTGGGCAGCGCCATTCTCTTGTTCTCGCCAGCAATATCATTGAACCCTGCTGGTAAATAGATGGCTGCTATTATTGCCGATATCGTGTTGGTGTTGCGATCTGGCAATTCTTTGCGCTGCGAGGTGTGCAGAAATCCCAGGAGCAGAAAATCCTCAATTTGGGCAATCCACTACTGGCTTAGCGCCAAAACTCGATCTAAAAAATGGCAGCTTTCACAACTGCCATTTTTTATGTGATTGATCTAAAACTCGATATGCCTAATAATTTGATCAAATACGCCGCCCCTCCAAAAAACAGGCAATTTGACTTGGCAGATCGAGTGGTGGAAACCCACCAGCAGGCATCGCTTTGTTAAGCATGGTCATATACATCAGTGGACCTAGTAGTGCCGCCACAGCATGCATTGGATGTTCTTCTCGCAAAATTCCTTCCGATTGGTATTTAACGATTAATGCTCCAATGCCAGTATAAATTTCAAAAGGGGTATCGAGCATATCAGCTAATTCAGGATAACGTGGCATCTCCGAGAGCAAAATAAAAATGAATTGCCCATGTTTGACAGCCAAATCTTGATATGCCTGCACTACCCTTAGTAAATCGCTAGATATATCACCCGTATAACGTGTAGCGGCGTCAAAATCTGTTTGGGCAATGATGGCCGTAATGGCCTGTTTGACTAACTGTAGCTTACTGCCATATTTGCGAAAAAGGGTTACTTCACTGATATTAGCTGCCTTGGCTATTTGCTTGGTCGTTGCCCCGATATAACCACGTTCACTCACAACCTGCATCACTGCACGAAAAATTTCTTCATCGGTGATAATTTTTGGCATTGATTACTCCACAAAAAAATCCCTTTCAAAACTGAAAATATTTTACCATATGTTAGTGTTGACTTACAATAAAAAACCTGATATATTTTAGTTAGTAGTTGCTAACAATAGAGCAAGGCGATTCAAGGAGAAAATTTGTTACGGGTACTCTTCCAATCTCTACTTTTGGCATCTTCCGGATTGCTCTCGGTTGGGTCAATCACGCTGGTCATTTTGCTGCTGCTTTCCGATCGCGGCTGGCACAATGGATTGGGCTACACCCTGGGATATACCAGTGCCTACGCTGTGATTGGGGTTTCAGCGGTCCTTTTAGGGTATCGAACAACAAAAGGAAATGTTGAAGCAGGGTCAGGTTTTTTACTCCCTATCTTGCTGATGATCTTGGGTATGCTGCTGTTGTGGCTCTCCCTGCGCAACTGGCGCAAACCTATCTCTGATGCTAACGAAGAACCGCGCTTTTTCTCTATTGTGGATAAAATCACCCCACTCAAGGCCTTCGGTTTTGGTGCGATGATCTCTGTGATCAATTTCAAAAACCTGGCACTTTTTCTGACAGCTTTATCCGTCGTCATCGTGAGCGACTTGATCCTCACTGAAAAAATAGTCACCACTTTATTGGTTGTGTTGGTCTTCTGCCTGTCCGTGATTATCCCCATCATTATCTATTTAGTGTTTCCAAAACGTGCAAAAGAACTGCTCAATGGAATCCGACAATTCTTGAACCGCAACAGCCGCCCCATCGGGATTTGGGCACCGTTTGCCTTTGGATTACTCCTTCTCTTTAAAGGGATTACGGATTTGCTATGACATACGAAAATTCACTCATCCTTTCATTTTCCGATATTCGCGCCGCAGACCTGCCGCTGGTCGGCGGCAAAGGGGCTAACCTGGGCGAAATGACTCTTGCTGGTTTCCCCGTGCCCACAGGGTTTTGTCTGACCACGACTGCCTTCCAACAATTTATGGATGCCACGCCGGAAACGGACAGCCTGTATAATTTACTCGACACGGTCACCACCGATGATGTCGAATCCGTCCGCCGTGTGGGTCAGCAAGTGCGCCAACATCTTTTTGATGTGCCCCTGCCTGAAGCAGTTGCCGTGGCTGTCAGGCAATCCTGGAGAGAGATTGGTTCTGACCATGCCTATGCCGTACGTTCCAGCGCAACCGCCGAAGATTTGCCTGACGCTTCCTTTGCCGGTCAGCAGGATACCTACCTCAATATCATTGGCGAAGAGGCCTTGCTGGATGCCATCCGCCGCTGTTGGGTATCCCTTTTCACTGATCGCGCCATTTTCTATCGGGCACAGAACAAATTCCCGCACAGGGAGGTACAGCTCTCGGTTGTTGTACAGAAAATGATTATGTCCGAGACCTCCGGCATCCAATTTACCGCCGACCCGCTCACAGGATGTCGCCACACCCTGACCATTGATGCCAGCTTCGGACTGGGTGAAGCCCTGGTCAGCGGATTGGTCTCTCCTGATGCCTACAAATTTGACAAGCGGAAAAATATTATTATCGACCGGCAAATTGCCGATAAGAGGATCGCCATCTATCCTGAAAAAGATGGCGGCACCCGCCAGGTAACACTTAGCCCTGACCAGCAGAAACAAACTGTCCTTACTGATTTGCAAATTCTGGCCCTGGCAGATATGGGCAAAAGTGTTGAAGCTCATTATGGTAAACCGCAAGATATTGAATGGGCAATGGCCGACGGCAAACTCTACTTATTGCAGACCCGCCCAATCACCTCGCTCTTTCCGATGGATGGGTTAGGTTCTCCAGATGAAAGCCTGCACATCTTCTTTAGCCTGGGGCATCAACAAAGCATGACACGGGCGATGGCCCCCCTCAGTTTATCCAGCATCCAGGTGTTGATGCCGATCGGCCACGAAGAAAGCAAATTCGACAACGCCTCTATCCGTGCCAGCGGCGGGCGGTTGTTCGCCGATCTGACGATTCCACTACGGCACCCGGTGTTGCGGAGATTGATGTTGAATTTGCTTGGGCAGCTTGATGCGCTGGCCCCTGAAGCGGTAAGACAAGCGATATTGCACCCCGAATTCCAACAACCGCACGGCATTCATATCTCCTTGTCTCTGCTCAAAAATGTGTTTCCATTCATCCGCCGGATAATGTATACATTATGGAATCGTAATCTGACCGGTTTTGTCGACCGCACAAATGCCTTAATGGATGCCTTCATCGCGGAGATGAAACACCGCTTTGAAGCTTATCCATCGGGGAAAGAACAACTCCAGGTTGTCCTGGACAGCCTGCCCGAAACCTTCCCCTTATTCCTGAACTGGGTACCTGAAGCCGGAGCAGGGATTGCTGCCACCCGCTTGTTGACAAAGCTGGCAGGACGCTGGCTTTCACCAGATGAACTCGAGGCGCTGACCCTGGGCATCCCTGGTAACGTGGTCAATGAGATGAATATGGCAATCGGCGACTTGGCTGATCTGAGCGCGCTGCTCACCACAGTTGGTGGAATCGTTCGAGCACCTGGGAGGTAACGCTCATGACTGGCTCAAGCGAGCTGCAAAACTGGAGGGCAGCGCCCCCTTCATGGAAGCCTGGGATGATTTTCTATCTCGCTATGGAACACGCGGTCCTTCTGAGATTGATATTGCAATGCCGCGCTGGTATGAAGATCCGCTACCCGTGTTGCGGGTGATCGAAGAATTTTTGCAAAGAGAGCCAGGGCGTCACCGCAAACACCAGCAAGCCTTGATCCAGGGACGCGAGGCTGGCCTGAAAAAACTGCTTGAGGCTGCAGGACACGGGTCCCTTGGAAGGTTGCGAATCCGTATTTTTAAGCGGCTGTATTATGTGATGACCGAAATCGGCGGGATGCGCGAACACCATAAACTCCTCGCAGTACGCATGATCGCGTTGATCAAGGAAGTTTTCAAGAGTTTGGCACCCAAACTCGTTGCAGCAGGGAAACTGGCCCAAACTGATGACCTGTGGTTCCTAACCTGGAGTGATCTGTTCTCTAGCTGGGACGACAGCAGCACCGATTGGAATGTAATTATCGCACAGCGGCGAGCCGATCTGGAGCGGTATCAGAAACTAACACCACCACTAATTATCACCAGCGATGGTGAGGCTCCCGTGACTCGTTATCATATCGACGATGCGCCGCCGGGAGCTTTAGTGGGGTTCCCCGTCTCTCCCGGTGTGGTTGAAGGCGTAGTGCATGTGATTCGCGACCCGCAGCAGGAAACCCTCACCCCAGACGAAATCTTAGTTGCTGAATTTACTGACCCTGGTTGGACTCCGCTTTTTATTAATGCCAGCGGATTGATCATCGAAGTCGGCGGTGCCTTGACCCATGGTGCGGTGGTGGCGCGCGAGTATGGCATCCCAGCCATTGTCGGCGTACGCGAGGCCACGACAAAGCTGCAAACGGGTCAGCGGGTGCGTGTGGATGGCAACCGCGGAATTATTGAAATCATTTGAAATTGAAAAGGATTTGAGAAGGTTAAATTATGGCTAAGATACGGCTATCCGAGCGCATCAAAAGACCCCCAAAACCCCTTACCTTTGAAACCTACCTACGGGAACGGGATCATCCCATCCCGAGCCATCCTGAAGCGCGTGATCCTAGAATTGTCCCGCTGGTGGTATTCGATTATGGCAGCACGATGGCCCGCGTTCGGCAAATGCGATATGTGGGCAAATACCTGGTTGCATCCGTCAGGGAGATGGCCACGAGCGCTAAAAATGTGCGAGATAATCCTTATACCGGAAAAACAACCATTGACGCGGAGACGTTGCGAGAACTCGAAGACTACGTCACAACCTGGGTGTGACTGATATTGGTTACACAAAGGTTAATCCACGCCATATTTTCAATGGGTACAAATTGTTCTTCCTCACCGCAATGGTTTTCACGATGGAAAGGGACCGCGAGAAGATCAAGCAAGCGCCCTCGATGCCGTCCTTCATCGAGATTTTCCGCACTTATCTTCAGTTGGGCATCATTGTCCATCAAATTTCGGATTTTCTACGCGAGCGCGGTTACAACACCCTGGCCGGACGAGCGATTGGGGGAGATGTGAATTACATCCCGGTGGCGATTGATGCCGAGGCAGGAAATTCCGGCATCAATCGCCCGTTGATTACCCAAAACAATGGGCCGCGCATCCGGCTGGCCGCCGTCTTTACCGATAACGAGAATCTGCCCTTTGCACAAGGGAATCCCTATCAGAGGGTGAGAGATTATTGTGAAAGCTGCAACCTTTGTATTGAAAAATTCCCCGCCGATGCAATTTTCATGGAGACGAAAATACATGCCAATGGCGGCCTGGTCTTTATCGATCACACCTTGTGTGCTGATCCATTCTCAAACGATAATGGCTGCACGTTGTGTATTAAACACTGTCCTTTCAGCTATGCCGATTATGGCAAGTTGAAAGCCAATTTTGAATCAAACACTAAATATTTTCGGAGCAAACGATGAGTCTAATTACAGAAATATTCAGCGATGTCAAATTTATTCTCAGCTATCGCAACAGCAAGATGGCGGTGCAAAAAGAGATCAATCGCCAGGCACCCAGCATGGGTGATCCGGCCCCAGATTTTACCCTGACGAACAGCAGCGGCGCCGAAACAGTCACGCTCTCCGATTTCCGCGGCAAAAAGCCGGTTGCACTGGTATTCGGGAGTTTCACCTGACCGCCTTATGTCAACGGGACCGTGCGTCTCGGTGAACTCTACGCTGAATATCATGAGCAAGTCCAGTTTCTGAGCATTTACATCCGGGAAGCCCATCCCGTTGATGGCTGGTGGATGGGGCGGCGTTTAACGAAGAAACTGACCAGAAAAATTTCCCCCAAAGTTTCTATGGAACACTACGACCCCAAAACGATCGAGGAACGTCGGGTGGTCGCGGGAGAGTGTGAAACCGCGTTGCAATATGGCATCCGCACCTATGTTGACGAGATGGATGATGCCGTCAATATAGCTTATGCCGCCTGGCCGACTCGTTTGTATCTGGTTGGCCTGGATGGTAAGGTGGTTTACGCTGGCGGGATGGGGCCTTATGACTTCAAACCCGAGAAGTTGAAAACTGCGATCGAAACGCATTTAGCTGAAATCGGCACCCCGGCAAAAGGGTGAATGGATAAACCGCCTGGAGCAAGCATGAATTTAAAAACCCGCCTGGCTAGCTTCTTCAAACAGCGCATTCTCTCTCCCCAACTGGGACGCATGGATCGTTGGGAGCAGAAAGTCGTGCAGATTCCAGCGTCCACCCGCGGTGGAGAGCATTCGCCCATCCGCTTCAATATCCCCCGGGAGGGAATCAATCTCGAAGGCGACCACCCACCCCTCCCCGGATTCCCCAAGTCTGGTCCCCAGATGATTGGCAGCATCCTCAATATACGTAAATCGATTTACGATCTGGATGAAAACCCCTCCCTGGGCAAAAAGCAAATCGACGCCCAAACCCTGGTCGAATTACGTGCCTTCGCTAAATCTGTAGGAGCGGATGAAATTGGATACTGCCAGGTTCCCCAGGAGTGGGTCTTCAAAAACCTTGCGATCCGGTACACCCAGGCGATTGTCCTGGTGATGGAAATGGATAAAGATCGCATGGGTCTTGCGCCTAACCCGGATACCGCTGTGATGGTGCATGAGACCTACAATCAGTTAGGACAGGTTTCTAATAAAATTGCGGATTGGCTGCGGGAACAAGGGTACGCGGCCCACGCAGGACATCCCCTTGGGGGATTTGCCCTGTATCCTCCGATGGCTCAGGCTACTGGTTTGGGGTGGCGCGGCATTAATGGACTTTTGATCACACCCGAATTTGGCCCGCGCGTCCGCCTGGCCGCCGTCTTTACTGAAATTGAAAATTTCCCCGTATATGAGGGCAACGAACACGCCTGGGTGCTGGATTTCTGCGAATCCTGTAAACGCTGCATCCGTGATTGCCCACCTGATGCCTTCTACGATGAACCGATCCACCATGAAAACGGGTTGGTGACTGTGCTCGACAACGACATATGTTTTCCCTATTTTGCCAAAAATCACGGGTGTTCAGTGTGTATCAAGGTCTGCCCGTTTAACCAGCAGAGCTACGAGAAGATTAAAGTAAGGTCTTAAGTCAATACCTTCGCCAAAAAATGACTAACTGAAAAGGGCAACCTGTAGTAGAGTTGTTGTTGACAAAAACATCATCTCAGAACCTACAGGAAGCCCAGATGAATATTTTACTGGAAAAGCACCAGGATAACGCACCTTACCCAGGACTTTTACAAAGCACAAATCCAACGCTATCGAGAACCAACTTGCGACGGCTGAGCCGGATCATCAAGGCCATGTTAGCGATGACAGGTCGAGTGACGATGTTAGGGATCTCGCGCTGGACCGGGAAAGGCGGCAGCTACCGAACAGTGCAGCGTTTTTTTGCGGAGCAAATCGCCTGGGCGCAGCTTTACTGGCAGTTCTTTGTAGGCCATCTGTACCAGTCAGAGCGAGAATACTTGCTCGGCGGGGATGAATGTGTGGTGACGAAGTCTGGCAAAAAGACCTATGGTCTGGACCATTTCTTCTCCGGTCTCTTGAACCAGGTGGTGCCCAGTATTGCCATCTTTGCGCTATCTTTGATCGATGTCAAGGAACGGCGTTCCTACCCCATCCAGGTGGAGCAGGTTGTCCGCAGCGCAGCAGAGAAAGCGGCTGCCAAGGCTAAGAAGCAGCAGCGGAAGGCCAAGCAGAAAGCCAAGGTCAAAGGCAAACCGGGGCGTCCTAAAGGCAGCCAGAACCGGGACAAGACCCAGGTGGAGCTGATACCAGAACTGTTGCGCATCCAGAAGATGGTCAAAAGACAACTCGCCATCTTCCAAGGCGTACTCTCTCGCACCGCCGACCGCAACTTCAGGATCTTCAACCAACTCCAACACCACCTACTCCTCCCTGTAATTTTGAAGGATCTCAAGCCGCAAGCTTCACCCAAACCGGATCAGAAACTGCCCTCTTAAAAATCATCCAAACCCAGGAAACCAGCACCTAATCACCCCTGGCGGCGTTCACCGATCGGTCGGGCTCGTTTCCAACCTTCTGCTCCTTCAAAAAAATGAACCGCACCCTTTAATAGGATACCTAATCGTTTGACTCCTGGCAAAAAACTGTGTACACTCTAGGGGTAGTTTTTCACAAAATGGCCAAGAAAAATTCTCAGACAGTGAAAACTGACTTCCCAATATTTCAATGCAGAGGAACAAGCAATGACTTCACCAACTTTCCAACTCATAATGCGCGCCGGGCCAAATCCTGGTAAAGCTTATTCACTATCCAAAGGGGAGGTTGTAATCGGGCGCGACGTCAATGCTGATATAGCGATCAACACTGCTGAAGTATCCCGGCGGCATGCGCGCTTACACCTGGATGCGGGAGTTTATATCGTTGAGGATTTAGGCTCGACCAATGGGACATTTGTTAACGGACAACGTTTAACGATTCCCACACCGCTGCGTTCAGGCGATGTCATTATGCTTGGTGAAGCTGCTACTCTGGTTTATGAAGCGGCACAATTCAACCAATTTGATCCAAATGCTACGATGATTTCCCCAGCAGATGGAGGGGCATTCACACCTGCTTCTGTTGCTCCAAAACAAGCGGCACCTTCTCTGCCTGCTGCTCCCCGAACATATTCTGGGCAGGTACCTGCGGGACCGTCTGCACCGGCTTATGCTCCCCCCGTGCCGCAAAAGAAACGCGAGGGAATTTCATGGCTATGGGCTGGAGTTGGATGTATTGTCGTGATGTTATGTATTGGGGTGGTGGGTGTTTTGCTTTTTGATATGCTCGACTTGTATTGCACGCCGCCGTTTGACGCCCTCTTTAGCTTTATGTATACTTGTCCATGAATTTGTCCCCTTAGAATTGTCCGGGTGATACCTTGTGGTATTGCCCGATTTTTAAATCTGGATGATTATCGCTGGTTGCTTACAAATTGCCATCTATAGTCGGTTTCTGTGAATTCAAAATAAGTTAATTCAGACCACCCCTTACTGGCTGTTGCCTGAGCGGTTCCATTTGCAATGTCGATTTTCTCGATTTGATAGCCGTTTTCTGCTAAAAGTCCGGCGATATCATAATGAGCTTTTGCCAAGGGGTGTACATCGAAAGGGGTGGAATTCCCTGAATCAATTTCATCAATAACCAAATTAACAGCAACTATGGCATCTTTTGTCCCTGTGAGGTTACGGTCAATCAGCGCTTCATTGGCCGCTACCAGCAAGGTTTCCAGTGCCAAATTTTCAATCTCAGACCGTCGGCGGACCAGATCAGCTACGATGCCTTTTTCCCGCATCGTAGGGCCGTTGGGTAGCCAGGCTGTCAAAAAATAAGCAGAGGGATCAAGCGTTTGTTGATAGCGGCGCATGGCTTCAAAAAACTCGACCGTCAGACGAACATTGTCCAAGGTTTCAACGGTGATTTCTTCATTCCGTAAAGCCAATAAAAATTTTTCTTCGAGATCATTAAGAGACAATCCAAAGTGAGTTTGCAAGGCTGCATCCATGGCATCAGATTGGGTGCCATTTTCAATTGGATAGATTTCTCGATAGAAAGCAGCGTAGGCTTCCCATCCCCAGGTGTCGATCATGAATTCAACCAACGCACCTGCTTGAATATAACCAATTTCATGTTGGGAATTATAAAAGTCATCGATTAGCGGGCGCAAGGGCAGATACCAGTCTAAACCGAGACCATCCTCCCTAGCTTCCGGATGAAGCAAGGCAGCTGCGCGAGGGATCAACTCTTCCGGTTTATAATGCCCACCCGAATGATATACTGCTAGTCCCTCAATCAAGATCGTAGGTCTTAGCTCTCCACCCAAACGGTGATCAAGAATATGCACCATCTCATGATTCAGTACCATTTCGAGGCTATTGCCTGCATAGTTGCGATCGAGGAACGAAATATACATTTCGCTAGAAGCAAATCCCCCTTGTCCCAACACCCGCGGCATCAGCGTGACCTCTAACGGCTTGGTGAAATCGATCTCTAAAATGCTGGCGGTCTGTTCTGCTAAATCATCGGCGATCGTTATAATAGATGTAATTTCACGGGCTGCGGCAGTCTCAGTGATGTAATAAAACAGGCAGCATTCACTCTCTTCTTTGGTCCACTGCGCGACCAGTTCAGATGCAGGGATTTCTTCGGCCATCCCTAATGTGACAGTATGGGTCCAGGTGTATCCCAAAGGCTGGATAGAAAACTCTAATGACTGCATACCTTTGTCAAGGTCTGTTGTATCCCAACCCCAATACAAGGTAGCTTGATTTCGCCCGCTGATCCCAAATGGGGCGAAAGGCGCTTCTATTTTTGTTCCTTGCTCATCCGTGATTTGCAAAAGATCATCTTCTAACTTTAAATCTAAAGGCGCGATCACCTCAAAACTGATTTGGTCACCCACAAATAAGCCGCCATCTGGATGTGTGCGGATTTTAAAATCTAGTTGAGTCTCAGTAGGGCTCACGGTTGGGGTAGGCGGTTTTGGCGTTGAGGTTTGAGTAAGGGCGAGGGTCGGCGAAGGAGGAAAGGTGGTCGAAGTTGTTGTGGGTGTATTTGTATCTGAAAGGAGAGTAGCCGTTGCGTTTGCTTCTGGCGTGACAGCACGACAGGCCAACGATGCTAATATTAGAAGAATAATACCAATAACAATACGTCGCATAGCGCAATTATACCTGTTGGCATCAAGCCCTATAGCCCATGTGGGCAATCGCATATAACATATTTTTTGTGGTGCAAGCCCTCAAAACGGATGATGTGGGGGGTTTTTGTAGCGTATAGCGCCACAAACACCCCCTATTATTACTCCTCGAGTGGTAGAAACGCATGAAAATACGATTGTCCTAATAGCCCATACAAAACCCTTGCCGGATATATCAGGGCTGGTACAATCGAGCACTAAGTTTAACCACAATTACTGATATTTTGGTCGCTGATCACTTTTTGTTTATTTGGAGATAATTATGGCCCCTTCCTTTGTTCCTGGCCCAGTTGATGTGGCCGCCGATGTACTCAAAGCACAAACCCCGCAAATGCTGCCTCACCGCAGTGCAGAATTCGAAGAGATATTCCATCGAGCCGAGGGCAAAACCCGCCAATTATTCTTTACCAATCATCGTGTGTTCATCACGGCATCATCGGGCACCGGATTGCAAGAAGCCGCGGTGCGCAATTTTGCCAATGCCACGGTGATGAGCTGTGTAAATGGTGCATTTGGAAACCGCTGGTACGATGTGGCAGTCAGCAATGGTAAGCAGGTGGAAAAGCTGGATGTAACTTGGGGGGAGCCGGTTTGGCCAGAATTGGTTGCTGACGCTTTGAAGGATCAAGATTACGAGATTTTGACGATTGTGCACAACGAGACATCCACTGGATTAGAAAATCCAATTGCAGAAATTGCTCAAGTTGTTCGGGAGCTTAGCCCAGAGACCCTTATTTGTGTGGATGCGGTTTCTTCATTGAGCGGCGCAAAAATCGAGACGGATGTTTGGGGATTAGATTTTGTGCTGACCTCTTCGCAAAAAGCCCTGGCGATCCCGCCCGGATTGGGTTTGGCAGCAGCTTCGGACCGAGCTTTGGTTCGTGCTGAAGGTGTGAAAAATCGAGGTTGGTATTTCGATCTCGTGCGCATGGAGAAACACCGCACCAAAAACTCCACCCCTGCAACACCCGCGACTTCCTTGATCAACGCCCTGGATTATCAGTTGGATCGCATCCTTGCTGAAGGTATTGAAGCTCGATTTGCTCGCCACGCGACCATGGCTGAACGTGTCCAAAGCTGGGCTTTAGATCGGGGTTTTGATTTGTTGGCCCCGGAAGGCTACCGCTCCAAAACGGTGACGACAGTTGCCAACACTCGTGAAATTGACTTTGCTGCCTTGAACGTCTTTTTGTTGGAACGCGGCATGCGGATTGCAAACGGTTATGGTGCGCTCAAGGGAAAAACCTTCCGTATCGCGCATATGGGCGAGTTGACTCTTGACGATATTGAGTCGCTGCTAGCCGCGATCGATGAATTTTTGGCGCAGACTGGATAATTGTAAATATGGCGGCACATTTGAAAGAAGAAACCCTGACCCTTGATTCCTTTGCCTATGGTGGCGAGAGCTTTGGCCGTTCTACAGAAGGACGAGCGACATTTGTCCCTTTTGCGCTGCCGGGCGAGAAGGTTCGCATCCGGCTGTTGGAAGAGAAGCGCGGTTTTGCACGCGGCGAACTACTCGAAGTGCTAGAGCCATCTCCTGAGCGAATACAGGCGCGCTGTCCACATTTTGGGAACTGCGGAGGCTGCCATTATCAGCACATCCCCTACGAAAAGCAACTGGAAGCTAAAAACGAAATTCTGCGTGACCAACTTCAACGCATCGGAAAATTGGAAAATCCACTGGTTCTACCGACAGTGCCTTCACCTGCCCCTTGGAACTATCGCAATCATGTGCAGTTCCAACTTACCGATCAAGGTAAATTTGGTTTTGTGAGCACCAAATCGGCTGGTGGACAAGGTGTGATCCCCATCCAAGAATGTCACTTGCCCGCTGATGCGCTCATTCAATTGTGGGGTCAGCTTGAAATTGAATTGATCCCCGGATTGGATCGTGTGGGATTACGCATAGGGGCCGAGGAAGATTTGATGGTTGTGCTCGAAAGCAGCGATCCTGAACCTGTCGAAATGGATATCGATCTACCTGTCTCTGTCATACATCGTGGGCCGGGCGGTTCGCTGGTGTTGGGTGGCGATGACCATATCATCATCGATGTGTTGGGGCAGCCCTTCCGAGTCTCAGCGGAGTCATTCTTCCAAGTCAACACACCAATGGCTGAAAGAATGGTCACCCATTTGCTCGAAAATCTTGAGTTCAATTTGCAGGATACGCTGGTAGATGCTTATTGTGGTGTGGGTTTGTTCAGCGCCTTCTTAGCTCCCAAGGTAGCACTTCTGATCGGGATCGAAGCCCATCCAATCGCCTGCGAAGATTTTGTCATCAATTTAGACGAATTTGATAATGTGGAACTTTATGAGGCCCCGGTCGAGGATGCACTCTCTGCTTTAGGATTGGCTGCCGATATATTGGTCGCTGACCCCCCACGGTCTGGGTTGGGTCGCCACACCCTGGTAGGGATCAAATCCCTCAATCCACGCGTGATCGCCTATATCTCCTGTGATCCCGCCACACTGGGGCGCGATGCCCGTTTCCTGATTGAAATGGGTTATCGACTGCGGCAAATTACCCCGTTCGATCTTTTTCCCCAAACTTATCATATTGAAAGCATTAGCTATTGGGACCGTAATTAAAGAAAAAACCGGGCTTCTCTAGAGAAACCCGGTTTTTATGTTTTGCTAAGGCAGTGGTGGTGTTTCGATTATGGGTACATCATCGGCATTGGTAGCAGTTACATAACCGGCACTAATCCAGCCGCGGCCATCGGGGGCTACATAAGTGGGTAATTCAACCACCCACCAGAGTCCATCTTCACTGACACCTAAAATCAGAGCTTTATCGCCGGCAACAGCCAACCCATAGCTGGGATAGTCTGTACTGGGACCGGAGCGCACATTGACGGTGTCAACCGCTTCGGCTATTGGGGCATCCTCGGGGAGTTCTGGGTCTTCTGTAATCGGAGAGCCGATATAAAAACCCAGGCTTCCAGCTTCTTCTGCTAGGATCAAGGAAAGATACCCTGCTCCTAACTCATAGCTGACAACTTGACTCAAATATTGCAAGAATTGATCGTGGAGCGAATCATCACTGCACAAAGCCTGTGTCCAGACCCCAACCTCAATCGTCATGGCACTGTCATCAACCGAATAAGTGCCTGATCCGGAGTTACAATCCGCGACAATGTTTACACTGCCATCGGGGAAGAACTTCAATGTATAACTATCGGGGTTGATGATTAAGGATTGCCCATCTGGTTCGATCAGTTCGTTCCAGGCCCAGAGTACATCCGTCAGAGCTGGGCCGTCAAAGCGGAATGGAAATTCAAGGGAGGTGATTACAGCATCCAGCTCAGATAGGGTTGGAGACCAATCGGCGAAGCCCAAGATGTCCAGTTCTTCTGCTTTGGCATCGAGGTATCCACGTAGATCGGTCTCAGCCTCCTGGCGTTCTTCATCGGTGACTGCATCGTTGTTGGGAAGTTCATCCGTAGTGATAGGGTAGAAAAATGAAACCAGGTAAATGCCATCATCACTTAATCCCTGGAAGATGTAATAGAGCTGTGGATTATCATTGGTTACAGGGGCAGAATCCTGGGAAAAACGCCCGACAAAGCGTACACCAAATCCAAAGTTAGTGTACACATAGCCATATTGTGTGACGAGATCATTCGTGCCACTGACTTCTTCAAAGGGTAATACCGGCATCCCTTCTGTAGGGATTGGGTCAGGACGGGCTTGCAGCAAACTCAAAACTTGTGAATACGTTTCTGTCATGGTCAAGTCGCCACTTTGCTCCCACAACTGCTGATATTCCGCTATTGGGATGATATAAATTACTGGGTCCCCCGGCTGTTTCTCTGCAGCGTTGGTAACATCAAAGTTCACTTGGATATGATCTGGCATTCCTATTGGATTCGGTGGTTGGGTATTATCATAGGGTGTGGCTTCAACGCAGTTGATCTGGATTATCTCGTGGGGCAGGGTTAATGTGTCGATTGAAACGTTATCAGGGTTGATCCCTGGATCACAAGCTGCGGTTTCCGGTTGCTCGGGAGGAGAGACTGTTCCACTGTTTATAAAACTCATCTGGCCGAAGTCATCTGCTAAAAGCAATGCTAACTTACCATCTTGAATGCCAAAAACGTTGACTTGTGCCAAGAGTTCTAGATATATGCTTGAAAGAGATTCCGGGGCACACTCAGCGGCAGTCAATATACCCAGGTTGAGTGTTATGCTTACCCCGTCAAGGATATAGGAACCACTGCCCTGGTTACAATCGGCCTGGACTTGAAAAGTATTATCTTCAAAGAAAATGATATTGTAATTTTGAGGATCAGGGACCACCGCATAGGAATCCGGTGAGTTTTGCAGCCAATCGCTCCAATGCCAAATGATATTCAGAATTGCTTCTGGGGGTGCCAGTTCAATGACGGGGGGGTCTGTAGGAACCTCCGTTGCTGTAGGTACTTCTATAGGGGCATCGGTTGGTTCTAGGGTTGGCGAAGGCTCAACCTCTGTGTCATTTGTTGGTTCAAGGATTTCTTCTGTTGATGTAGCTGTCCCCTGGCAGGCTGCACTGAAAAAAAGAAGTAACAGTGCGCTAATAATTGTAATCAATCGAAGCTTCATGGTTTTCTCTCCTTTTCGTGGGAAATGTCCCACACTGAAGCGACCACCTTTCGCGATTATATCATCCTAAATCTTTAGTGAATACCGAGATGCAGTTCTGAAATCAAGTTGATTGCGTTGCGTCAATATCCGGATTTAATCCGGTTTTAACGGTTTGGATGGAGGAATATTTTAACAACACACCGCAAAATACTTAACGCCTGATAAGGCAAAAAGATCCCACTTTATTTAGGAAGAAATACTCTTACCACCTAATCCTTGCTGAGTTTCAATCCCGGGAGCAGCCAGATCAGTTTCGTGAGAACAGTCCAAATTATAGTGACTCCAATAATGACTAGATAGTGATCTGGTTGGCGTAATGGAGCCACTTTTAACAATTTTTGTGCTAATGGGATCACTTGAACAATCGCAAAAAGAATAAACATCACCACAACCATCCAGATAAAGCGCTTATCTCGGCTGATGGGAGTATCGCCAGCCCAAAATCGATTGGGCGGTTTGATGAATAAGACCATCAGCATACCAGTTGTTGAAAGAGTGTACGTGACTCCCAATTGAGCGTAAATTGAGCTGCCCGTTTGGTACTCGAATATAAAATATACTGCCAAACTAGCCAGCGCACTGGTCAATCCTACTGGAATGATAAATCGTAGCAATTGCGAAAGGATCTTGGTTTCAGAGATCGCTCCGCTGGTAGCCAGTAAGGTCAGCGCAATGGATGGGATCACGATAGTGAAGAAGACGATCACCCCACCCTGGGAGGGGTCATAGAAAAACAATTTGTTTCGCGTTATTAGCACGGCTAACAACAAAAAGAATATATAGGCCACCTGCACCAGATTGAGCTTGAGTACATCGATCAAACCATTGACAATGCGGCGGCCCTGTCGCAGAACCTGTGGTAAAGCCTGAAGCGAATCTTTGAGGAGGATAATATCGGCAAAACTGACCGCCGCCTGGGAACCGCCCTGGATAGTGACGCTAAGGTTAGCTTCTCGCATGGCATCGATATCGCCCAACCCCTCACCAGTCATGGCAACGTATTCTCCGTTATTGCGCAGCAGTTCGATGATTTTCCCTTTTTGTGGAGAAGGTACGGGTGCAAAAATTGTAGCTTCCTTGACAGCCTGGACCAACTGATCAGTTTGCATGGTATCGATATCTGCTCCGGAGAGCGTTTTGAGATCGCCACCTTGGGCTTCTTCCAGCCCTGGCTGAGGATCACCCAGCCCTAGTTGACGGGCGGCTGCGACCACTTCTTGGACATTTTGCTGCGAGATAATTTTGATTTTTAACCCCAGCGTCGGTGAAAATCTGGATGGCTTCTTTGGCTTCCGGGCGTACATGCTCGGTAAAGATCAGTGTACTTAAGGGAATCAGGTCTTCTGGAAGGGTCGGGCGGCCGGCCTCATCGTAAAGCGGTTGCTCAATTGGGGAGTAAGCCAATACGAAACAGGTGGGTTCGATGATGGGTTCTTCGGCTTCAAATTTTCCTCATTTAGCGGTGTTTCGCGCTGCACAGCCTGAGTAATGCGTTTGCGTATACGTTGGAAGATGCTGGGGATATCTTCTTCAATAGCTTTATCATCCTGGGATGTAATATCTGCCCTGGTGCCGGTTTGGCTGCCCTCCTCTGAGATGGTTTCATCTTCCCCCTCAAATTTTGATTCTGCACCATTCCGTTTGAATAAACCTCGAAGCCGTCCCAAAGTTTTTTGTACAACAAAATCTTGCTCTTCCCCATGCCCATCTTCTTCGATTTCTTGATTCTCTTGGAGAACCTCAATTTGGAAAAAACCTGGTCTGGCTAAGACATAAGTTCCTTGCAAATCGGGATCGAAAAAATTTAATGCACTCCAACCATAGGTCGAGAGAAAACGTGTTTCATTGCTGACAGGGCGTGTTTGCCCTTCGAAAGCTTTGCGCAATTCCGTCAAAAAGGGACTCAGCGAGGAACTGTTGTGGGCGAAATCACCAATAATTTGCCGCACACGGCTCTCCCCCAAAGTAGATGCTTCATCCGGTTGGGGGAGCATCTCTACCTGAATATCGATGCCAGTCAGAGCGCCACTTTTCCCGAAGCAAAGCGTGGTTACCTGCGCCAGCGATTCAACTGAACGCGAGTCACGCACTAGCGCACCCAGTTTGAGCAAATCAAACGTTCCCATGTTATAGGACACAATAATCATAAAGAAAAGACCACTCGGTGCGATACTGAATATGATCGAAGCCATATCGCGGTAAGTTTTTTGTACATCTGGGGGGATAATGTCCCAGCGCAGAATGTGTTGGATCAAAATGAAAACAAAAAACGCGGTCAGCACCAATAAAACCCGTAAAATGTGATCGATGATTTTTTGTAGAGGGGTCAGGTCAGCGCTAGTTTTAGGAATGGTATTTAGTTGGGGGGTACGCAACTCCTCTGGGGGCAGTGATTGAACTTCATAGGCGGCCCACCCTTGCACGCAATAATGCCCTGTTTTGAGCATTTCGCCGGGCATTTTATTGGGCAGCTTACCGCGTTCAGCAAAGGCTGAATTATTCACCCATAGATTATCTGCCGCCCGTAAAATTAGCCCATCAGCCAGAATCTGATCGCCTAACCCCACCACCAATACATCCCCGACTACAATTTCATCGGCGCGGATGCCTATGCTCTGCCCCGACCGGATTGCGTTGACCTTAGGACGTGATTGCGACGCAATCTTCTCCACATTTTGGACGGCAAAAACCTGCTGCACAGTATTTACCACGATATTGGCGATCAAAACCCCCAGGGTGGTCAGCGCACCGAGCCAATCGCCTAGTATAAAAGTGGCAATTGCCAACCCCAATAAACTTACGTTAAAAATCGAAACCAGATTACGCTGCAGGAGGGTTCGATTGATCTTCTTCCGGGCACGTTTGTTCTCTTCGTCGGGATCGTATGTCCGGCGGGATGCTGCTTCCTCATCCGTCAATCCCTCGAGTTCCTTTAGATCGGGCGGTAAAATCGTGGGTACCCATGGCAACCGGTTTTGCCAAAGCTTTACCAGCACGCGTAGCATTCCTATCAGAGAAATTACGGTGGTTGGGACTACCACTAGCCAGGCCAGCCACTGTTTTATAACGTCAAATTTATTGGTAGTCTTCATTAGGTGCTTTTATATCACATTTCGTTTCCTTTTTCTCTCACCCCAACTCAGGTATACTTACGCTATGACCCAATTGCCCCTTCTCCAACCTCAGTCCTGGAGCGTTGCCCAAGTCACCCGCTACCTCAAAGAATTACTCGAATCCGACCATAATTTGGCTGATTTGTGGGTGCAGGGTGAGGTTTCTAATTTTTCACAACCGCGCTCCGGACATCTCTACTTTACAATCAAAGATGGGAGTTCTGCACTCAAATGTGTGATGTGGCGCAGCATGGCTCAACGTCAGCGGTATCTTCCCCAAGACGGTGATGCCATCGAAGTGCACGGCAGCATCAGTATCTACGAAGCCAGTGGGCAGTACCAGCTGTATGCTGACACAATTCGTCCTGTAGGTGAAGGGGCTCTCTACCAAGAATTTCTGCGTCTCAAAGCTCAGTTGGAAGCCGAAGGACTCTTCGACGCCGAACGCAAACGCTCTGTCCCAGAATGGCCGCGGCGAATTGGCATCGTGACCTCTCCAACCGGGGCGGCATTACGGGATATGTTAAATATCCTGAAACGACGCTACCCGCTGGTCGAGGTGATTCTTGCGCCCACTGCGGTTCAAGGCGAAGCTGCGCCTCCTGGAATTGTGAGTGCGCTTCGAACCCTGAATTTGATTGCCACACCTGATTTGATCTTGTTAGCCCGCGGCGGCGGTTCCATTGAAGATTTGTGGGCTTTCAACGATGAAGGCGTCGCGCGGACCATTTTCGCTTCGGAAGCGCCAGTCATCTCTGGTGTTGGCCACGAGACCGATTTTACCATCGCTGATTTTGTCGCCGATCTGCGGGCTCCGACGCCCACTGCAGCTGCCGAATTAGCTACACCAGACTGGGCTGATCTGATGGCCGCCCTCAATGATCAAAATCAAAGGTTGGTAAGGGCCACCCTAGGGCAAACTGCGGCCCAACGTTGGACGCTCAAAGAGCTGCGCAACCGCTTGCAGCGCCAGACACCCCTCACGCGTATTCAAAACGACCGCCAGCGCTTAGATGAATTCGTCCATCGCTCTGAGTTGACATTGGGCCATCAACTGAAATTGCATGGTTCGCAGCTTTCAGGTTTGGGGCGACGCTTGGAATCTCTCAATCCGATGGCAATATTGAACCGGGGTTATGCAGTCGTTTCTCAGGCTGATGGCACCATCGTTCGCAGTGTGACACAGGTTCAACCTGGTGACGAACTTAACGTGCGCGTCAGCGATGGCGAATTTGATATCCGTGTTCAACAATAAACAATCTGTAGGATAGCCAGTCCTTTACTGATCAAAAAGGGTAAACCCATGACCAAATCTCCTATACCTGTTGATGAATTAACCTACGAAGAAGCTTACACCGAACTTGAAAGCATCGTTGCTGTACTTGAAAGTGAAGAACGCACACTAGATAATGCCATTGCTCAATATGAGCGCGGTCAGGCTCTCGCCAGGCATTGTGCCGACCTGCTTGATAAAGCCGAACTCAAAGTACAGCAGCTCTCAGGTGAAGAACTTACTGATTTTGCGGGTTGATTTAGGGCGAGAATTTTCATCGAAAACGCCGCAAGCTTATTTCCATTAACATCCTCGCTTACAAAACTCTAACCTATCCGCGTCTTCTCAAAAACGGACCTCTTTGGTAAGATTGTCGGGTTTGATCAAGGGCCTCGGTCTGCGACCGGGGTTTTTGTGTGTCTGAAAGATGTTTAGCAGAAATTTGGTTTTTTTGGAAAACTGAGTTTCTGGAGGAATTTACCAGTATGCTGACGGAAAGAATAGATTTACGCAATATCGCCATCATCGCCCATGTTGACCACGGTAAAACAACGCTGGTGGATGGGTTGCTCAAACAGGCCCGAGTTTTCCGCGAGAACCAACGGGTTGCTGAGCGCGTTATGGACTCCAATGATTTGGAGCGTGAGCGTGGCATCACCATCCTTGCTAAGAACACGGCCATCGAAATATGGGATGATTTTGCCCAACAAAATGTCAAAATCAATATTGTCGACACCCCTGGCCATGCTGATTTTGGTGGCGAGGTTGAGCGGGTAATGAATATGGTTGATGGCGTTCTGCTGTTGGTCGATGCCGCTGAAGGTCCCATGCCGCAAACCCGATTTGTGCTCAAAAAAGCCCTCGAGATGGGTCACCGTGCGATCGTCGTGATCAACAAAGTTGACCGTAAAGGGGCTGATCCTGAAAACACACTCAACAAAACGTTTGATTTATTTATCGAATTAGGCGCCAGCGATGAGCAGGCCGATTTCCCGGTGATTTATGCCAACGCAGTGGATGCCCGTGCCGGGCTTTCAGCTGATCTGGGACCTGATTTAGCACCTCTGTTTGAGGTGATTCTCCGCCAAGTCCCCGCTCCCGAAGTGGATCCTGATGCCCCACTCCAAATGCTAGTCACTACTCTAGGATACGATGAATACCGCGGCGTTACCGCCGTGGGCCGCATTTTTGCCGGTCAGATCAAAGTTGGGCAGCCTTTAGCCCGTATCAAGAGTGGTGGAGAAATTCTTCCCGAGCGAGCACGCTATCTTTATGTTCACCAGGGTTTGCAGCAAATTGAAATCGAAGAAGCTTACGCGGGTGAGATCATCTCATTAGCGGGATTAGAGGGAATTTCCATCGGCGAAACTTTAGCCGATTCTGAAAATCCGGTTGCACTACCTACAATCGAGGTCGAGGAACCTACTGTGCACATGACCTTTGGTGTCAATACCTCACCTTTCACAGGCCGCGAGGGACGTTGGAGCACCTCACGTCGATTACGCGCCCGCCTCTTCGAAGAACTGCGTACTAATGTGGCGCTGCGGGTCGCGGATACCGACAGCCCAGATACCTTCATGGTTTCAGGGCGCGGCGAACTGCATTTGGCAATTTTGATCGAAACGATGCGCCGTGAGGGGTTTGAGTTTCAAGTATCCCGCCCAGAAGTCATTCTCAAAAAAGATGAAAATGGCAAGAATTTGGAACCTTTTGAAGAAGTTTTTATCGAAACCAGCCAGGAAACTGTTGGAGTGGTTGTAGAGATGTTGGGATCGCGCCGCGGTCAAATGCAGGATATGCACAATACCTCCGAAAACAGCGTACATCTGAAATTCCTGGTGCCGACGCGTGGTTTATTGGGATTCCGCTCCCACTTTTTAACTTCCACCCGCGGAGCAGGCGTGATGCACACCCTTTTCCATGGTTATCTGCCGATGGTTGGCCCAATTAATGGGCGCTCATCCGGCTCATTGATTTCCTGGGAAACAGGCGTCACGACCACCTTTGGATTGAAGAGCGCTGAAGATCGCGGTATCTTGTTTGCTGAACCTGGTCAGGATGTATATGCTGGGATGGTCATCGGCGAACATCAGCGCCCAGGTGATTTGGAAGTCAATATTTGTAAGAAGAAGCACCTCACCAATATGCGGGCTGCCAACGCCGATATTCTCGTGCGTTTGGCTCAGCCGCGTCGTCTGAGCCTCGATGACGCTATCGAATATCTTTCGGATGATGAGTTGCTTGAAGTTACCCCGGAGAATTTCCGCATCCGTAAACGTATTCTCTCAGCCAACGAGCGTGGGCGCCAATATAAAAATGCCAAAAAGGCGATGCTGCAAACGGCTTAAATAAAAAAAATCGGAGTTCTGCGAAGACTCCGATTTTTTATGTGGATGCAGCTGGGTATAAAATGCTCGTAGGACATAAAGCCTAGTGCCCAACTGCCAATTTGATTTTGCTGCCCAAAACTAAACCATTTCCACAGCTTTGGTGGTTATCTCAAACGAAGGGGGGTTTTCAAAATGTTTCTTCACAGCACATTGTTCAGCAGAGCGGACTAAGGCATCGTAATACTTTTCGGGGAAATCCGGGGGAACCTGGATTTCTAATTGGATAGTGCCGACCATCCCGCGGTTCACAGGATCGCCAATTGCCCGCTGCACGATGCGGATTCCATCTGTCGGTAGTCCGCGCTGTTTGCAGAAACCGAGGACGTAAATCCCGGCGCAAGTTCCCAACGATGATAAGAACACTGCAAAGGGAGTTGGGGCGGCGCCTTCACCGCCGCCCATTGGGGGCTGATCGGTGTTGACGGTATAAGGGCCGAAATGAGCGTCTACGCGCGCACCGCCGGGGAAGTCGATAATCATTTCCATGAGTGTGTTTCTCCTAAAAAAATTACATTTTCAGTTTTGTTTCGTTTATTTATTGGATGCTGATCATCGAAAATGGTTACAAGCATTCCGGAGTGTCAATCCGCTTGAGCAGCCAGTACGGCAGCATCATTCTTAGGCTTTCGCAAAAAGAACAACCAATAAAGTGGAACTGCACAGGCATAGAGAATAATGGCAAGTCCAAAAACAGGGGCAAATCCATAATTGACCTGCAGCCAACCAGAGATGCTGGGACTGAAAGCTCGTCCTGAATTCCAGACCATGCTGGTTAGGCTGGCAACCGTGGTGCGATCCGAGGGACCTACTTTCTCCATCACAAAAGTCTGGTAAATGGGATTGCTCATATTCATCAATGCCATGCGCACATAATAGGCGAGTGCACTTAACGTAAAGGGGGCAAATCCTAACAACACCATAAAGGGGATTGCCAATCCCTGAGTCAGTACAACCAGTTGAATTTTTCCGATCCGGTCAGCGATTGCGGGGGCCAGCAGTAAACCGGCACCCATTGCCAACGATCCCCAGGCAAACAAAGTGCCGATGGTTTGGTCTGATTGCCCATGAACTTCGCGGAAGAAAACGTTCATAAAGGGCATAAATAATCCTGCGCCGACAGAAATGATTAACGAGGGCAGCAGTAATTTCATCAACAGGTTGGGCTTCTCGCGAATCACCCGCAGCGGATCAAAGCTCCGGACCATCTTTTCGCCTTTGCCAGTTTTCAATAGAGCCACTGGGATCATTCCCAGAAGGGCGATAAACGCCATCGATGCCAATGCCCAGGCGTAGGCTGTACTGCTTTCTGGGTCTACGTTTTGGAGTTCTCCCATCCAGGTGGGAAGATAGCCGCCCAACCAGTTTCCGAGAGAAGCCGATACCATCATCAAACCAGAACTGAAACTGAAGAGGTATGTACGCTCTTGTTCGCCGCTGTTCTCCATCAAAAAAGGTGACATAATCACAGCCTGGAGGCTCTGCACAACCCCAAAGAGTATATTCATGGCGAATAGCACCCACACTTTAGGCCAGAGTGCCACCCCGGCCACGGAAATAGCCAATAGAACACTGCGAGCCACTAAACCATTTTTGCGCCCAAAGCGGTCAACCACAAAGCCCATCGGTAGTGCTAAGAGCAATGCTGTGAACTGGTTGGTCGTGATCAATTTACCCAGCAGCGCTTCATCATAGCCCAAACTGAGCACGTAAAAATTGAAAATCAGCCGGTAAACGCCCATAGCGATTCCGGTGACCAAAACGGTCATCAGGTACAGCCGGGCGTTGGGTCTGAAGAGCTTCAAGCGGCTGAGATATTCAGAGAGAGTTGATTTGACGATTGTCATAAAAAGTAGTCCTAAGAAAGCATCTCCAATTGATTAGCGCACTTCCATCCATTCTTCTAATTGGTTTTCCTGTACCCAAGTCAGGAAATCTTCCAAAGCAGGGAAGATCGTTGTGGAAACTGCTCGGATCACCCAATTGGCCACCATTGGTGAAATTGTGATGATGGCTTTGCCGTTATCGTAAGCTCGGACCATCTCCAGAGCAGTTCCCATACTGGCTGATGGAAGATACGAAATCAAGATATCGGCTGACCCCGCCTCATCAGCCATCTCAAATAAGACTTGCCTGGCGCGTTGATCATCGTAAGTCACACTATCCGGGAACATTGAAAACGGATCAACAATTTCAGCCTCCGGATGCAGCACTTGGATGGCTTCCCGGATTTGCTGTCGATAATTTTGGCCCTGAATGCCATGACCTTTGGTTGAACCCTGCATAATGCCGCCGATAAAAATTTTCATGATCGATCCTTTCGAGAAGTTATTATATTTCTGCTATGAGATTTGTTTCTCCTGCACTTTGCCCGCGCCAGAAGAAAGTCCAATACATGATGATAGCCACGATATAGAGTGCAATCGTTCCGAGGAAGGGCGGCCCAAATCCGTAGTTGAGTTGTAAATATCCGCTGATCATGGGGCTGAAGGACCAGCCCACATTCCAGGCCATGCTGGTCAGGCTGGCAACCGTCGCCCGGGCCGAAGGGTCCACACGCTCCATCACAAAGGTTTGGTAAACTGGATTGCTCATGTTCATTAAGGCCACGCGCACATAATAGGCCAACGCGCTAATCCAGAACCAGGGAGCGAATCCCAGGATAATCAAAAATGGGACAGATAAGGCTTGGGTCACCACAACAACCTGGATTTTTCCGAAACGTTCAGCCAGTGGAGGGGCGATAAATAAACCGATCCCAACCGCTAGGGATCCCCAGGCAAATAGCGTGCCGATGACCGGGTCCGGTTGGTTATGAACCGTCCGAAAGTATACATTCATAAAGGGCATGACCAACCCTGCACCGATAGAGGTTACCAACATTGGAAGGATCAACTTACTCAAAAGCTTGGGTTCTTCCATCGCATATTGGATCGGAGCAAATACCGAACGGGCCTCACCGGCCATGCGGTTACGCTGAAGAAATAGCAGGGGTATTACCCCGAGAAAATACAATCCACCAACGATCACCAAAGACCAGGCATAAGCGCTGCTATCTGTAGCTGCTACACCCCGCCAGGCACCCAGCCAGCCCGGTAAGTAGCCGCCCATCCAGGTGCCCACAAATCCAGAGAGCATTTGTAAACCTTGACCAAAACTAAACAAATAAGTGCGCTCTTCTTCCCCGCTGTTTTCCATCAAGAACGGGGCCATCGTAATTCCCGCCAGACTCTGCGCGATTCCCATCACCACATTCAGCGCGTAAAAAGCAGATTCATTTGGGAATAACACCATCCCAAAAACAGCCAGACTGGTGAGCGCACTACTCAATACCAGTGACCGTTTGCGCCCTAAAATATCTGCGAGATAACCCATGGGAAGTGCGGCGATCAAGGATGTCAAGCTGCTGGTTGTGATCAGCTTTCCCAATAAGGCTTCATCAAACCCGAGGCTGAGGGCATAAAAGTTAAACAACAGTCGAAACACGCCCATTGAAACGCCCGAAATAATGACGGTGCCCAAATACAGGCGTGCATTGGGGCTGAACAGCCGCAAACGGGCAGCATAATCCGACAAAGTCCGTTTTATACCGGTTCCATTTTCTGACATGTTAACGTTCACTCGAATCCCCTAAAAAAACGCGCAAAAGTTCAAAAGCATCATCTACAGCTTCAAGGCGGGCTTCATAACGGCGCTTTCCTTTTTCACCCAGGGTCAAGTACACCAATCCGGCCAGCCTTAGCAAATTCAAATGATGGGTTACCGTAGGCGCGCGCAATCGCAAGCGCCGCGCCAGTTCTGCCGGTGTGATGCTTTCTTGGGCCAGGTACCGCAAAATTCGCAGCCGAGTAGGGTCGCCTAAAGTTTTGATCGTGCGCAGTATGCCGTCAGGTACCAACTCACCGGGCACCAGCGAAACGTCTGCTGGGCGTGCGCCGAACAAGAACAACTCTTTACCACTGCCAAGCTGCTCAAAAATAACCAGCGGAGAAATCCAATACGAAGGTACCAAGACCAGTTCTTGCCAGTCAAAATCACTTTCCAGGCGCACACCGCGCGATAATTCTTCGATCAATTCATCAACAAGAATTTGCGCTGCTCTCTCTTGTGCCGCCTCCACAGCTTCTCGTAAGGTTGAACGGATACGTTTTTCTTCTTCTGCAAAAAATACATCTTGAAAGGATTGCAGCGCTTGGAGATAACGCTCGCCGAATGATTTGGTTTGCGCCCAAACCGTGAGCCGCGTTTCCAGAATTTTGGGTCGGGGTGCAGAACCTTGATCTTGATAGGCAGCCCGGAGTGCTTCCAAATCATCGGAGCCCCAAGTCCCGCGGGCAGCCACATTCCGGTAGATTTCCTCCACCCCAACTGGAAGTTTTGGCGGCAGTCCTAGGGCTGTCAACCGATCCTCAGCAGCGATTCGGCGCAAAGCACGCAAGGCAGTTGCGGTGTCTTGGGGTTCATCTAGTGAATGCAGCCAATACAATGGTATCCAAAGTGCGGCTTCAGCCTGTTCCAAGGTTTCGCGGTCTTTACCAGAAAGACGTGAGCGCACACCTGCCGCCCATGCAGGGCGCAGACCAAAGCGAGCCGGTTCGTGCAATACATGCAGGCTGACGAACAAATCATAAGCGGAACCGTAGTTCCAAGATAACTGCGATATGCTCATAAAATTCACCAAAATACTTAGGCCCTGAAAATAGTTTGAGGGGTATTGTTGGGGCGGTTTCACTGCCCCAACAATACCCCTGGATTAATTTCCGAACAGAGAATTAGATAAATATCTAATTCGATTATAGTCTAAGGGTCTAGAGGTGTCAATTTTCAGAACCGTAAGGGAAATCAAAATTGGCGTAGTTCCACCCTCCTTTTTTATGGTAAAACAACCGTATTCCTAAACTACAGGTGCAATATGCTCTACAACGATGTCGTCTATGGAGAAACCGAAATTACCGAGTTTGTTTTGCTCGACCTGATGCAGACACAGGCGATGAATTGAACCCGTGGCGTGTTACAGCACGGGGTCAGTGCGCTGGTTGGGGTTACCGTTCCAACCTCCCGTTTCGATCATTCTATGGGTGTGCTACTGCTGGTGCGACGCTTAGGAGCGGGGTTAGATGAGCAAATAGCCGCGCTGCTACACGATGTCAGCCACACAGCATTCAGCCATGTGATCGATTACGTTTTCAATGGCCATAACACCCAGGGCTATCATGAAGAAAAAAAGCTGGAATACGTATCCGGGACTGATATACCAATGGCTCTGGAACAGCATGGTTACGATTGGTTGGATTTCATGGATGAAGAAAAGTTTACGCTTTTAGAGCAGGATTTGCCCCACCTGTGCGCAGACCGGTTGGATTATTTTCTGCGGGATGCGCGTGATTTAGGCCTGGCAACGGATATCGAAGTGGCTGCAGCACTCTCATTTTTAGATGTTCACGAAGGGCGCATCATCAGCACCCATTTGGATTCAGCCCGTTGGTTAGGGTACACATTTATTGACGCAGATAAAGCCAGCTGGGCTAATTTCAGAGAGGTAGGCTTGTATGAGTTAGCTGCTCATGCCATCCGCCGCGGGCTGGAGATTGGTGTTCTAGATGATGCCGATATTTGGGGTACCGACCAACCCGCCTGGGAAAAACTTCAGGCCAGCACCGACCCGCAAGTACAGTATCATCTTCAAAGGGTGCATGCGGATACTCGCTTCGAATGGGATGATGCCAATCCTGAATTTCGAGTATCCACTAAACTGCGGTCCATTGATCCTGATGTAATCATAAATGGCGTAGTCAAACCGCTCTCAGTTCTCGATTCCGAATTTGCAGCTCAAAGAACTGAATATCTTGCCAAGAACAGCGGCAAATGGCCAATGCGAGTTATCGGACCATCGACTACTGATAACAGCCAATAAAGTTTTCTAGGGAGAAATAAGCGATGCAAAAAATAGAGAAAAATGAATATCGTAAAGTTAGCACCATCTTCCAAGATTTGGAAATTTTCCAACCGATGTGTGCGGCTGTTTTAGATGGTATATGGCCCGGTCAGATTTGGGTGGATGATGCCGCAACCCCAAAAACAGGGCTGCTTATTACCTTTTAAGCGGGGGTGGCGCCGCCTGGTGCTTTTTGGCGGGTGAACCTGATAATCTGGATTTCAATATCGCTCTAAATAAAGCCATTTTTGATGAAAAAATCGCTGGAAAAAATGTGGGCACATTCTTATTCACCTGCTCTCCTGAAGATTGGGATGGTCAGTTATCGGTGGTTGGTGAGCCCCGTCAACCCGCGCCAATGCTGCGGCAGCATTACGTTTGCCGCGAGTTGGCATTTGACTGGCGTTCTCATTTGCCAAACGGATATGTTATACAACCAATGGAAATTGATCTTTTGAAACAGGCCAAGTTAAAACTCCCCCCACAGGTGAATGCCACACTGGAAGGATGGGAATTGATTGGGTTAGAAGACTTCCAAGATTTTGGATTTGTGGTGATCCACAAAAATCAAATTGTTGCTTGGGCAACGGTAGATTTTGTCACTGAGAAATCCGGCGACCTTGGATGTGAAACCCTGCCAGAATTTCGCAAACGTGGTTTGGGAAGTTCAGTCGCCGCTGCCGCTTTGGAGCACGGTGCCGCAAAAGGGTTAGAAATCCATTGGACCTGCGCAGATGATAATCTCGGGTCGCAGCGATCGGCGAAAAAACTAGGTCTTAGGCGTGGCGAAGATTATGTCATGTATCTGTTTTCTCTTGATGTGCATACCCATCTGGCGCAGGTAGCGTATTCAAAATTATCCAGCGGCGAATATGAGGAAGCCGTTGAACTTTATGAGGAACTCTTTGCTCAAAAAGCGGAGGTCCCAGCCTGGGCATATTTTGATACTGCCCAAGCCTGCGCGGCCCTGGGAGAAATTGAGAAAGCTTTGAAGTACTTGCGGATGGCGGTCAAACATGGTTGGTCTGAGATAGATATGACTGAACAGACCGCTGAATTCAAAGTTTTGCACCATCTGCCCGAGTGGGCTGCCATGCTTGAACAGATGCGTCAGAACCAGGGAAGTTGAGATATTCTCAGAGGAAAAATATGACAGAAAAAATCTACGATTATGTGATCATTGGCTCTGGTTTTGGGGGCAGCGTTTCGGCGATGCGCCTGACCGAAAAAGGTTACTCGGTGTTGGTTATCGAACAGGGCAAACGCTACCGTGATCGCGATTTCGGCACCACGAACTGGAAAATCTGGAAATATTTGTGGCTGCCCGCCCTGCGTTGTTTCGGTATCCTGCAAATCAGCATTCTCAAAGGGGTCATGATCCTGCACGGGCGTGGCGTAGGTGGCGGTTCGCTGGGTTATGCGAATGTATTGGAAGTACCCTCTGACGAGATGTTTGGGAATCCATCCTGGCAGCATCTGGCGAATTGGAAAGAAATCTTGCGACCCCATTTTGAAACAGCCAGGCATATGTTGGGGGTTACTCGCAATCCTTATCAAGGCAAGGCAGATGAAGTTTTACGGGAAATTGCTGAAACCCGCGGAACTGCCGACACCTTTCGAGCCACAGAAGTCGGCGTGTTCTTTGGTCCCGAAAAAGAAGAAGTCCCTGACCCGTATTTTGATGGCGAAGGACCGCCTCGAAACGGCTGCCATTTTTGTGGTGGATGCATGGTTGGCTGTCGGTATAACGCTAAAAATACATTGCCAAAAAATTATCTCTTTTTTGCCGAGAAGAACGGGGCTGAGGTGTTGGCTGAGAGCGAAGTGGTGGATGTGGCCCCAATCCAGCATGCTGGATTGGGGATGCGTTACGAAGTTGTATACCGCAGCAGTACCGCCTGGCCGATCAAAAAACAACACTCTGTAAAAGCAGGCAATGTGATCTTTTCGGCTGGTGTTTTGGGAACTTTGAAACTGCTTTTCAAGTGCCGTGATATAAATCGTTCGCTCCCAAATATCTCACAGAAATTAGGGGAGTTGGTGCGTACCAACAGCGAAGCATTGATGGGTATCATCCATCGTAATGATGCGGTTGATTATTCCGAGGGGATCGCGATTACTTCGATCGTGCAAGCAGATGAAGTCACCCGAGTGGAGCCGGTACGGTATCCGGATGGATCGTCGGTGATGCGCCTGATCAGCGCACCGCTAATTTACGCTCGCGGTGGGGTGTTAAAACGGTTGACGATTACGGCAGCAGCCTTTCTCCGACATCCAATTGATTTGCTGCGCACCCATTTCTTGCCTGGATGGGCTCGGCGCGGCACGATTTTGTTGGTGATGCAAACTGTGGATAACCATATGCGCTTGAGGTTTGGCCGTAGTGGGTACACATTATTTCGGCCCGGACTGGTAGCTGAACCGGATGCCGAGAAAACTATCCCAGCGCGGATCGAGGCTGCTCACGAGGTGACCTGGGCATTTTCTGGAAAAACGAATGGTATCCCGATGGGGTCGTTGGGAGAAAACATTCTCAACCTGCCGACAACGGCGCATATTCTGGGGGGGTGCTCCTTTGGACGTGATGCAGCAGAAGGTGTGGTCGGACTCGATTGCCAGATTCACAATTATCCAGGATTATTTGTGGTGGATGGCTCGATTATGCCGGCTAACCCGGGGGTCAATCCCAGTTTAACGATCACAGCACTGGCTGAGTACGCCATGAGTGGAATTTCTGTGAGTGGTGAGAGCGATTAAAATGCAGATTATAAACTCGAAATACAACACCCCTCACGTTTTTTGCATAACCAGCAGGGTTTCGTTTTCTTTCCGCAGTATTTCGACCAGGGAAGCCAGTTGGCTGATTTTGCGGAAATAGGGCGGCATTTGGGGTTTTGCAATCACTTCAAAACCGAGTTTTTCATAGAATTCCCCCAGGGAGGAGCGGCACATTAGGTACAACTTGCCCTCATGAATATCAGTGAGGTGCGCCACCAAAGAACGGGCGATCCCCTGACCTCGGTAATCTGAATCAACTACCAGGGAAGCGAACTCGTGGGAACCATCCCGGTGGGGTTTGATTTGTCCGCAGGCGATCACTTCTCCCTGATCATTTTCTACAACCACAAACCGAGGCCATTTCAATCCAGTAGGATTGATATGAGCGGCGCGTACTAAAGACTTGATCTCAGGCAGGTCTTCGGTTGCCGCGGGGCGGAGACGAAAATTTGTCATTCTTGTTGAAGGATGGCGAAGAATGCTTCGGCGACGCGCGGATCAAAAATTATACCAACTTGGGAATGGATATACTCTAAAACTTTTGCTGCGGGCCAAGCCTGTCGATATGGACGATCCGATGAGAGAGCGTCCCAAACATCGATGATGGCGAAGACGCGGGCGGCAAGCGGAATCGCTTCCCCTTTCAACCCATGCGGGTAGCCGCTACCATCCCACTTTTCATGGTGGTAATACGGGATATCGAGTGCCGGGCGAAGAAATTCAATTGGGTAAAGCATTTCATATGCATAAACTGGATGCTGGCTCATGATTTCCCATTCGGCGTCATTAAGGGGGTCGGGTTTTAGTAAAATGCTATCGGGGATCGCCATTTTTCCAATATCGTGCAGTAAAGCACCGCGCTGCACATGAACTAAATCATCACTGGGTATCCCGACCGCAGAGGCCAACTGGAGGGTGAGTTTTGTCACGCGGTTGCTGTGGCCTTGAGTTTCAAAGTCGCGCAATTCAAGGGCTTTAGCCCAGCCTTCCAGGGTAGTGTTATATGCCAAGCGAAGTTCAAGGTTTGAGCGTTCGAGATTTCCGACCAGTTCTGCACTATCAATCGCGATAGCAGCTTGACCAGCCAATGTTTCGAGAAAACTGATCCAGCCCTCGCTGTGAGCTAAGGGACGACGGTGGAAAATTTCGAGAACACCTTTTATCTGTCCTTTGGCGATCAAAGGAACTCCATAATAAACTTGGAAACCTTCACTTACAAAGGATTGCCTCGTCAAAAACTTTTCATTTGTGTCCGTAGTGTGGATGATTTGCCGCTCAAGAGCAACCCGCCCTGCAAAATCTTGACCTAAGCGGATTTTGGCTGTTTTGATAGTTTCTGTATTGAACCCTTTGCCAGCGAAATATTCCAGGGTTTGGGTGGGTGGTTTATAGAGCAATATGGCAGCAGCGTCAACTTCAAGTTGACGGGTAGCCTGTTCTAACAAAATTTCAATGGTTCGACTTAAACTTAGGTTACTCGTGATAGCCGCGTCGATTTGATTGAGACCAGCTAATCGACGCAACTGGCGCTGAATTCGGGATTTGGCTTGCTTACGTTCGGTAATATCGAGGGCGGTAAAAGTGACCCCAATATTTAGATCTTCCAGATCAATAGGGGTTGAGCTCATTAAAACATTGATGATCTTTCCATCTTTTTTTTGCCAGCGAGTTTCAACCGTCCCCGTTCCGAATTTGTTGATTTGGCGATATTTTTCACGGCCAACAAATTCATAATCTTCATCGGTTGGATAGAGTATCCTGGCGTTCTGACCAATGAGCTCATTTTGAGAATATCCGGTCATTTCACAAATGCGGTGATTGACTTGTAATAGCATCCGATTGGAAACTAGTCCTATCCCCGTTGGTGCGGCACGGAAGAGGCTGCTGAGTGTGTTTTCGCTATGCCTTAAGGCATCTTCTGCTTTTTTCCTTTCGGTGATGTCAAGGAACATCGCTGCCATTTTGCCTGGGGATGTCTGGAAAGCATAAACTTCAAACGCACCGCTAATCTGGTTTCCATCGTACTCAATTTGATGGGTTTTCGAGGGCTCACCAGTAGCGGCAGCCAAGCGATATTTTTGGGGTATCTCGGTTTGGGTCAAGGTTGGAAAAGCTTCTTCAATCGTTTTACCAACGAATTGTCGACAATCTACTCCCAAAATTTGATCAGCAGGCGGATTGGCATCTATGAAAATCAACTGATCATCTTCGTCTAGCTGAAACATGAACATGCCCATAGGGCTGGCCTCGACGATATTGCGGAACTTCTCTTCGCTCTCCCGCAAGGCATCTTCAATCCTTCTGCGCTCAAATAACTCTTCCCGGACTTCAGTGTGTAAATTTGCATTGTGAATGGCTACTGCAACCTGATCAGCCAGGGTTTCCATCACAATGATGTCATCCTCATCAAAAGCGTGGGGAATCGTGCTTTGGGCATCAATCACACCTAGAACATCCTGTCCAATATGAATGGGTACACTTATTTCAGAACAGGTTTGGAGTTTATCTGGAAACAAATTTACATACCTGGGATCATCCTCTACATTATTGGCCAATTGGGTTTCATTCTTAAGCACGGCAGTGCCAACAAGACCTTGCCCGACTGATAATTGGTGATTGATGGGAAAGGTATGTTGAAATTCACCAGCGATCGTTTTCATCACCACGGCATCTTTTTGTTGATTGATTAAAAAGAGGGCGACATGCTGGTATCCAAAACTTTCTTGAATGAGTTGGGAGGTACGGGTTAGAACGCTCCCTAGATCGAGAACGGCTGCTATTTTTTCACCGATATCGTTAATGAGTTTTAACTGGTTAACCCGCTGGGCCAATTTGTCTTCTGCCTGGGCGCGTGAAAATGCGCTCCCGATTTGGGCGGCGATCATCTCCAGCATATTCTTGGTCGAGTCAGATATCTCTGATGAAGTGCGTGAGGCCATATTTAAGCCGGCGATGACTTTGCCATCATGGTGGATTGGCAGGACAGCCACCGAAAGCAGTTCTTCTTTTATTTGCGCCGGGGTTATTACCTTTTTGAGATTGTCATGATTAAAGTAGATCGGATCACCCTTGGCAATCAGCCTGGCATTATCGGAATTAGCCTTGTAATATGCACCTTCGTCAATAAATGTTTGGGATAATCCTTGGGTGTGTTCCAGGCGAATATCACCGGTGTATGGATCTACAAAATAAATACCCCCAACTTCCATCATTGTATTTTGCAAAGCAGCGTCTAAACAAATGCGTAAAATATTATCAACCCCGGAGACCGCGCTGAGTTGAAGGGCCAATTCGCGTTGCACTTGCCTGATATTTTCGGCATAATTCTGTTCTGAGATGTCAGAAAAAACTGCTAAACTCCCCAGAAACTCTCCACTTGGAAGATCAAGTCTTGGGCTGCCGCTCACCCTTACTGGGATACGTTGCCCATTTTTCCGTTGAAGTTCTAACTCGTAACGGTCGGTCTTTCCTCGTTTACGTCGTTCATCAGCGGCTTCTACAATCTCATGTTGATCTGCGGGAATTACTTCTTTCCAATGCTTTCCAATGATCTCCTCGGGATTGTAACCTAGAATATTCGCGGTGGCCGGATTAATGAAGGTGAACTCACCCGCCTGATTTTGTACTACGATCCCCTCAGAAATATTTTGTACGATGCTGGTATTAAAATTTTGCAGGCGTCGGAATTCTGTATCCGCGGCCACTTCTTCGGTTACATCTTCCATTACGGTAACAACCCCATCGATCTGAAAATCATCATCGTAGAGTGGAGCAGCATTTATTGACAGCAGCACCCGCTTTCCATCTGTTCGCTCAACCGCATGATGAATGTTAAACACAGGTTGCCTTGTAGCCATTACTTTGACAAAGGGAAGTTCGTTTTCTGGAAATGGGTTGCCTGCATAATCTGTAATTTTACACTCTAGGTCATTGTATTGTTTTCCAGTGATCTGACTTCTGGTGAGACCTAGAATGTCTTGGCCACGATCATTTGCATAAGTGATCTTTCCTTTTTTGTCGAGAATCGCGATGCCAAAGGGGCTGGCTTCAGAAATATTTGAAACAATATCGCGTTGTCGTAAGAGGGCATTTTCAAATTGCAGACGTTGTAAGGTTGTTTTTCGCAATTGCTCATTTGTATCGCGCAATTCTCCTGCCCGGCGGTCTACTTCCATATTTAGTGCGATATTCAAGTGTTGAAGTTCTTGAACTAGAGACAAGTTATCGAGGCGACTGATAATAATTTCTAAGACACGATTTAATAGTTCGATTTGTTGAGAAAGTTGATCTTGGGAATTCGCATCATCCCAAAGGATTAAAATTCCTTGCTGGATCAGCCGGGACGAAAAAGGAATGAGCAAAATGGTTTTGGGGATTTTGGCACAGTCCTCAAAAGCGAGCGTAATACGTTTAGTATCAATATCCTCTTCTGACAAAATCTGCGGCCCCTCGCTGAGAGCCTGGATCAACCTGGTTGAAAATGCGATCCGTTCGTCAGAGGTGTGATTCTCCCGGCAGTTCGAGTACGAACTTAGGATAATGACTTCTTCATCCAATATTTCACAAAAGGCACAATAAGTCACTTTCTTTAGTATTGCAATCCGTTCCAGCGTATATTCAAGGATGCTGTTGGGCAGTTCCAGAGAACTGATGCTTTCAGCGATCCATCCCAGTAGCAGGATTTCATTATTTTGTTCAATTAACTGCTGGTTTTCAGCTTCTAAGACCCGGATTTTGGCCTCTAGTTCACGGATATGATCTTTATTTTCATTGGTCGGCATAATGTAATTCCCTGTAGGATTGCACAATTATTTCAACAAGTTTTTTGGGTTCGTCTTCCCGAATATAATGCCTACCAGTATGAATATGTTCCAGGCGGCTGTTTGGGATTTCGCTGTGCAATCTATCAGATACTGCTGCGCTCAAATATGCGTCAGCATCGCCTCGGATGATCAAAACTGGCAAATCCAATATTCTGAGATTCTCTTCAACGATCATTGTAAAATTGATTTGCCAGATTGAGCGGGATTAGCAATCGTTTTAGCTTGATTTTATCCGCAAATTTATGGCTGTCGACTGAAAAACTCAGTTTCTAGCCAGCGATTTTGAATTTCACATCAAGCGTAATAAGCTAATAATAATGAGCTGTCCATCCACTCTAAGACAAGACGTATATTGAGAATACCATTTTTTGTTTATCTGTCAATTAGATGGCATGGTTCATAAATAGCCAGAAATTAGTGGACACTTTTTAGGACCTTGAAAAAAGAATAGGTAAGAATTCAATCAACAACCGAGCTCTCAAAGAGACTATTGAATGCATTGGCTAGGGAAGGTGGATCATTTACGCCAGCAAGTTGTAAAGGGCTACTTCCGGCCCGCTTGCCTCTGGAAAAGACATGATGGTTCCAGAACAGCTGGAGCAGAGGGAACAACCAACCGGGCATCCCGCGATGAATGGACAAATACGGGCGCAGCCAACTATGGAGCGATTGGCCAGAGATGAACTCCGATGGAAAAGAGCGCATGCATCCCAGATAGCAGCTGCGGTTCTCCGCCACTGAGCGGGGACGGTTTCCAGTTGTTGGATCCCATTGCGCCAACTGGCCAGGATCCAGGCTTCCAAATCGGCGGGGAGATTTCTGCGCCAGGGTGCCAGGGTTTCATACAGCCAGCGCAAGGGAGCCAGCAGTTCATCAAGATGATCCTGCAGTTGCTGAGCAAAATCGGCGAGGCTGTTGCCGGGCAGGGTGTGGATGAGTTCGATCGCGGTTTCCAAAGTCTGCTGCGCTTGAAGAGGGTCTTGCAAACCATGAAAGTTTGTGATTGGCTCTAGCGCTTGGTGGACCTCGGTCAGCAGCCAACAGAAGTTTTCATAAGTGGCGATGGCCTGAGTTTCCTGCAGCTGGGCTTCTGCGGCAGTCAGGTCCACTTTCAAAGGACGACCTTGCCGCTTGGTAGTTTGGTTGGCTTCGCGTTCGGCTCGAACGGTCTTCTCAGCAATGCGGATGGCTTTGTAAGCCGCCTTTTCCAGTCGCTTTTGCACCTTTTTACCATCCCGCAGCAGGTGAAACAAGTCTGGGCGTAGCGGTACAGCCAATTCCGCATCCCGCAGTCCCGCTCGAATGCCACGGGCCCCATCGGCAGCCAGGTCTTGAAAAACGACACCCTGGTCTACTAAGTCCAGAAACGTCAGTCCCCAGTTGGTAGCATCTCGGCTTTCGGCAGCCGATAGATTGAGAACGAGAAATGAGCGCCCATCCACGACTGTCAAACATGGCTTGCGTCCGGAAAAAATCTCATCCGCTTCACCCAACACTGGCAGCGGCACTCGCATCCCATCATTCTTCCGGTCAGCCGCCTGACCGGCTGCTTGCAAGGTCTGGCTAATGTAGCCGACCGACCGCTGGACACCGAACAACAATTCCAGACCGGTTTGGATATTACGCACCGATCCCGTCAGCACCGGCATCACTGCAATCGCTTTGCGGATCATCTCCCGGTCGACCCGCAAAAGGTTCTCTTCCACTGGTCGTCCAACTGGCTTGGGTTTCAATGCCGCTTCCAGGGCTTCTTTCACGCGATCCTTGATTTGGTACAGCAAGCTTCGTGAGATGCCGTACGCCTCAGCCAATTCGCTCGCCCGGCCCCAGCCGCGTATTTCAGCCGGAGATAACATTTCGATCCCCAGAAAAATCCGGGTTGACAAATCTAAGTCTTTGCGGCGATACTCTAACATGGGGAGCCTCCTGTCGGTTTGATAAGGTTTTGGTCAACCATTATCTTGCCAGATTTGGCGGCTCCCTTCAACCTATTCTTTTGGTAATGTTCTTTTTGACACTAATGTGTCTACTTATTTATGAACCATCCCATAGATCAATAACAAAATCTTGGCTGCCTGGCAGTTTTAATTTGGACGCGGATGAATACGGAGTAACGCGGATTAAACCCAGGAGAAAAGGACGCAATCCGTGTCCGAAAAAAACATAATGCCAAAAATTACGGGTAAGTGAAAAAATACACATCCATATAAAAATCGCTAAATAGCCATGCTATAATGACATTTCAAATTACCCAATCACAGGTTCCAAGGAGGAAACCATGACCCATAGCGGACCGAATATGATCCTTTCTGATGAACATGAAATGATTCGTAGAGAAGCTCGCAGGTTTGCCCAAGAAGAAATCGCCCCTATCGCCGCTGAATTTGACGAGACGGGCGATTTTCCATCTAAAACCATTAAAAAGATGGGTGAGATGGGCTTTATGGGAATCGAGATTCCGGAAGAATATGGTGGTGCGGGAATGGATACACTCTCCTATGTGTTGGCTTTGGAAGAAATTTGCAAAGCAGATGCATCCCACGGCACAATTATGTCAGTTAACAATTCTCTGTTCAATTTCGGAATCCTTAAGTTTGGTACCGAAGAGCAAAAACAGAAATTCTTAGTGTCGGTAGCGTCTGGTGAAAAAGTTGGCGCTTACTCCTTAACAGAACCCATGTCAGGATCAGATGCAGCCACCATGCGTACCCGGGCTGTCCGTGAAGGAGATCATTACGTGATTAACGGACTCAAATCCTGGGTGACCAGCGGTCCGGTCGCGGATTTTGTTGCTCTCTTTTGTATCACCGATCCCGAAGCAGGTCACCGTGGTATAACCGCCTTTTTGATCGAAGCCGATCAACCCGGATTCAGCCGCGGGAAGAAGGAACCAAAGCTTGGTATCCGAGCGTCAGCCACGAGTGAATTGCTCTTTGAAGATTACCGTTGTCCAGTGGCTTATCGGCTTGGCGAAGAGGGTGAAGGGTTCAAAATTGCAATGACGGTTCTAGATGCAGGCCGAATTGGGATAGCATCTCAAGCTTTAGGGATTGCTGAAGCTGCTTATGGAGCCAGTTTGGAATATGTGCGGGAACGCGAGGCCTTTGGGCAGAAAATTGGTAATTTCCAAGGGCTTGCCTTTAAATTAGCAGATATGAAAACCCGAATTGAAGCCGCCCGTTTGCTGGTCTATCAGGCAGCTTTGAAAAAAGAACAATCTAAACAAACAGGGGAACGCTTCACACTAGAAGCCGCCATGGCGAAACTCTTTGCTTCTGAAACAGCCATGTTCGTAACTCATGCGGCTGTTCAAATTCATGGAGGCATGGGTTATTCTAAAGAACTGCCAGTTGAGCGCTATTTTAGAGATGCAAAGATCACCGAAATTTATGAAGGTACAAGCGAGATTCAGCGTTTGGTGATCTCTCGCATGGAAACTGGATTGCGATAATCCTCCCGGGAATATAGTGTATCCATGAAGGCGATCTTCTTCCACGAACATGGCGGGGTGGAAGTTCTTCAATATGATAACCTGCCCACTCCTGAACCTGGACCTGGCGAAGTTCTAATTCAGCTAAAAGCGGCAGCCCTCAACCGTATGGACCTGTGGGTGCGCAATGGCTGGCCTGGACTTCGCCTTGAATATCCTCACATCCCCGGTGCCGATGGTGCTGGAACGGTTGCCGCGTTAGGTGCGGGTGTCACGCAATGGCAGGTTGGTGATCGGGTGGTGGTCAATGCTAATTTGGGCTGCGGGGATTGTGAATTTTGCTTATCGGGGCGGGATAATCTTTGTCGATCGTGGCATTTATTGGGGGAGACTGTGTGCGGAACTTATGCTGAGTATATTGCCGTACCCGCCCGCCAACTGTATCCCCTTCCAGAAGATGCGGACTTTTATATGGCTGCCGCCGCCGGGTTGGTCTATCATACAGCCTGGCACTCTCTGATGACGCGAGGAAATCTGCAGGCGGGTGAGAGCGTGCTGATTATTGGAGCCTCTGGCGGGGTTAATACGGCCAGTATCCAAATTGCTAAGTATGTTGGAGCTACCGTTTATGTCGTTGGTTCGAATCCCGAAAAACTCGCTCTGGCCGATTATATGGGGGCTGATTTTCTCGTTGACCGCTCCCAGAACCAGGATTGGTCTCAAGTAATCTACAAGCTGACGGAGAGAACGCGGTGTTGATGTCGTCGTGGATAATGTTGGTACGACCTTCCCCTTAAGTTTCCGCGCGGCTTGTAAAGGAGGGCGCATTTTGACGGTTGGGAATACCGGCGGTCCTAAATTCGAAATCGATAATCGCTACATCTTTAGCAAGCATCTCCAAATCATCGGTTCCACAATGGGCACCCTAAAAGATTTTGCGACCGTGATGGATTTGGTACTGGCTGGCAAACTCAAAGTTGCGGTTGATCGAACATACTCCCTAACAGAAGTTGGTGTCGCTCAGGAGCGACTCAAAAATGGGCGGCAATTAGGTAAAATTACCCTGAAAATCACCTCATAGAAAAAAACACGCATGATCACTCCCCAACCAAAAATTTTGAATCCGAATACTGTCAAGCGGCCTCTCGGCGTAACGATATTAACTTGGGTGGTGTTAATCATCACGTCACTAAACTGGTTGCGGTTGGTAGAAGTGATCCGTCGTTGGGAGTTTTTGCGAAATCTTGATCCTGCTCCCCCCGTGCTTTATTTGGCAATTACGGGTTTGATCTGGGGATTGTTGGGTACTTCTCTGGTCTGGGGCTTATTCCTGGGTCGCCCATGGTCTCCTTTATTGATGCAGCTTGTTGCGATCATGTATTCAGCAGTTTACTGGTTTGATCGTTTACTGCTTGCAGACTCATCTGCGATTGCCAAACGCTGGCCTTTCGTTTTGGGTTTGACGATTACACTGCTGGCTTTTATATTTTGGTTGTTTTCCCGCCAGAAAACAAAAGACTTTTTAATCAATCTCAAACCTGACAGATTTTGACACCTGACAGCCCTATAATATCATTTTGGTAGACTGAAAAATTATCTTTGGAGAATTCTATGAGCGACGATCCCAAAATTCAGCGTCTTCGTGACGTCAAAGCCCAATCTCGAATAGGAGGGGGACAGGCGCGTATTGAAGCTCAACATAAAAAAGGAAGATTGACCGCCCGTGAGCGTATTGATTTATTGCTCGATAAAGGTTCCTTTCGTGAGATCGATGCCTTCGTTACCCACCGCACCCACGATTTTGACCTGGATCAACGCAAATTCCTCAGCGATAGCGTTGTCACCGGTTGGGGTACGATCAACGGACGTTTAGTCTACATCTTTTCACAAGATTTCACAGTTCTTGGTGGCAGTCTTGGTGAGGTCCACGCCGAAAAAATTTGCAAGATTATGGATATGGCGGTTAAAAATGGTGCTCCGGTAATCGGATTGAATGACTCGGGTGGCGCACGCATTCAGGAAGGCGTTATTTCCCTGGGTGGGTATGCCGATATCTTTTAAGAAACACCCTGGCATCTGGCGTGATACCTCAGATTAGTGTCATTATGGGGCCGTGTGCCGGTGGCGCGGTTTATTCCCCAGCCCTGACAGACTTTATCTTTATGGTGCGCGGCTCATCCTATATGTTCATCACCGGCCCTGAAGTGGTCAAGACCGTCACGCATGAAGATGTCACCTTCGAAGAATTAGGTGGAGCAGATGTACATGCCGAAACTTCTGGCGTTTGTCATGTGGCAGCGGATAGCGAAGCCGATGCCCTCTATTTGGTGCAGAAAATGCTGGGTTATCTCCCTCAAAATAATATGGAAGATCCCCCTTTTGTGCCCACGGGTGATGACCCCTTGCGCCGGGAACGTGCTCTCGACACCATCATTCCTGATGATCCCAGCAAACCTTACGATATGAAAGATGTTATCCGACTGATTGTGGATAATGGAGAGTTTTACGAAACCCAAGAAGCCTACGCTCAAAATATTGTGGTTGGCTATGCCCGCTTGGGCGGACATAGCATTGGCATCATCGCCAACCAACCGGCCGTGTTAGCTGGCGTGTTAGATATCAACGCCTCTGAAAAAGCTGCCCGCTTTGTGCGTTTTTGTGATGCTTTCAATATTCCGATTCTAACGTTTGTGGACGTGCCCGGTTTCTTACCTGGCACCGATCAAGAACATAATGGCATTATCCGCTCAGGTGCCAAACTGCTGTACGCGTATTGTGAAGCCACGGTTCCAAAATTAACGGTTACTACTCGAAAGTCGTACGGTGGTGCTTATTGTGTAATGAGCAGCAAACACATCCGTGGTGATGTCAATTTGGCCTGGCCTAGCGCGGAGATCGCAGTTATGGGACCAGAAGGCGCTGTTAATATTGTTTTCCGACGGGAATTGAAAGATGCAGATGATCCGGTTACCCGCAAGGATGAACTGGTTGCCGATTACCGCGAAAAATTTGCTAATCCATATGTTGCTGCCTCACGTGGCTACGTTGATGATGTGATTGAACCCCACGATACTCGCCCAAGATTGATCAATGCTTTGGAAATGCTCTCAAATAAAAGAGATGTGAATCCACCCAAGAAGCATGGTTGCACACCTTTGTAAGGTTTAGATACCGGAATTGACCTTATTGGGTGGCATTAAAATCGCCGCCCAGTTTTCTAATAATCCAATTCAATGCTTATCAACAATCGCAATATCCATATTGAAATTTATGGACCGGAAGATGGTCCTCCAGTGATTCTGTTGCATCATGGTTTGGGATCTATTAGAGCTTGGCGAAAGCAGATACCCGCACTGGTGGAGGCAGGTTTCCAGGTGTTCGTCTATGATCGTTGGGGGTACGGAAAATCAGATCAGCGCTCTCATTTAGAAATCCCCTCTTTTCGTGATGATTTGGCGGATCTCGAATCGATCATATTATCTTTTAGTCTCCATCGGCCAACATTAATAGGTCACAGCGATGGCGGCACCATCGCACTCTATTATGCAGCTCAAAACCCTAAAAAAGTGAATGCCCTTATCACTATCGCGGCCCATATCTATTTGGAACCCAAAATGGAACCGGATATCCTGACGACCCGGGATGCCTTTGAGTCTAACGAAAAGTTTCGGAGGGGGATGCGCCGAGATCATGGTGAGAAGTTCGAGTCCGTATTCTACAATTGGTTCAATGGTTGGCATACATCCAAAGCCCTGGATTGGGATATGCGCCCATTGCTCTCAAAAATTTCCTGTCCTACTTTGGTTGTTCAGGGGGAAGAAGATCAACATGCCACCCCCCAGCATGCCCGTGATATTGCTGATAGTATCCAAAACGGGAAATTGTGGCTGGTACCCGAAGCTGAGCATATGCTGCCACAGGACACCTCTGAAATTTTTAACGAACGGGTATTAGAATATTTAAACTCTGTAAAATAGTGCTTTGTGTTAAAAAATACAAAACTTTTTTTGGTTGACAAATTCACCCAACCCGCGGTAAACTCCTGCCCAACAACTTAACAACCAAATAAAAGCGTTGACGAGGAAGAGTAAGCGTTGACACGGCGTCCCAGAGAGCCGGGGAAAGGTGTGATCCCGGTACGTACGCCACCGTTGAATGGACCTCCGAGCTGCCAGTCGAAATTTTTGAAAGAGTAGCCTGTGCCGGAATTGCCACCGTTACCAGGGCAAAGGGTATAAGTCTGTAAATTCGGGCCGTACCCCATAAGTGAGGCTGGTTTTCTTTTCCCATTGCATTATTGATGGGCCCCGTCGTATCACCGGCGGGATTTTTGATTAAAGGACAGCGGTCTAACAAAGGTGGCACCACGGGAGCCTGCTCTCGTCCTTGAGACGGAGCAGGCTTTTTATATTCTGAAAGGATACCCGATGGAAAAAACCTTAGTCCCAACCCTGATCCCCGTGGTCCGCGAACTGCCTGCCGACCTCGAAACCCCTATCTCCGTCTATCTCAAACTGGCCGGGAACGGCCCCTCCTTCCTGCTCGAATCTGTCACCGGCGGCGAGTATGTTTCACGCTACTCGTTTTTGGGCACGGATTTACACAAAGCCTTCATTTTGAAGGATAACCAATGGGAAATACGCGCCGGCGAAGAGACTTCTCTGCTCCTCATCAAGGAGGCCCAGACTCCCTTACAGGTGCTGCGTGACCATTTATACATGACTGCCAACCCAAAAAAAACCGCCCTCCCCCGCTTTTCCGGCGGTCTGGTTGGCTACCTGGGATTTGAAACTGTGCGCTTTTTCGAGCCCACCCTACCCCTGATCCCCCATCCCGATCTCCCTGAAGCCATCTTTTTGCTCGCCGATACCGTGATTGCTTTTGATCACGCCTACGGCAAATTGTTGCTGATTGTGACCGCCCACAGCGAAGCTGAAATCCCCGCGGCAGAAGCCCGCCTCGATGACCTCGCTGCCCGCCTGGAAGCCCCGCTCCCTAAAGGCAATGACCACAGTGCAGATATTGCGCCTGGCGAACTTCAATCCAATGTCAGCTTTGACGAATACTGCGAAGCGGTCGAAGCCGCCAAAGAATATATCGCCGCGGGCGACATCTTTCAGGTGGTGCCCTCCCAACGCCTCAGCCGTGAGACCTCCGCCAGCCCCTTCGAGATTTATCGCTCCCTGCGGCGCATCAACCCCTCACCCTACATGTTCTTCTTCGACTTTGCCGATCTCACCGAAGATGAGCCGCTTTATTTGATTGGCGCCTCCCCCGAAATCCATGTGCGCCTCGAAGACGGCATCGCTTCCCTGCGTCCCATTGCTGGCACCCGACCACGCGGTGCTACCCCCGAAGAAGATCAAGCTCTGGCCGACGATTTGCTCTCCGACCCTAAAGAGCGCGCCGAGCACGTGATGCTGGTTGATCTGGGCCGCAATGATCTCGGCCGTGTTTGTGAATACGGTTCCGTGAAAGTCAAAGAGCAGATGATTATCGAAAATTATTCCCACGTGATGCACATCGTCTCGCATGTGGAAGGGGTACTGCGCTCTGAATTTGATGCCTTCGATTTATTAGATGCCACCTTCCCGGCTGGAACCGTCAGCGGTGCGCCTAAGGTACGCGCAATGGAAATCATCCATGAACTCGAAAAGGGCGCGCGCGGCCCTTACGCCGGGGCAGTCGGCTATATCTCGTATGACGGTTCCTCCGACACCTGCATTGCAATCCGCACGATGGTCATGCAAGGCCAACAGATCAGCGTGCAGGCCGGGGGCGGCGTTGTGGCCGACTCAATTCCCGCTAACGAGTATCAAGAATCCATGAACAAAGCCCGCGCCCTCTTCGCTGCCGTTGAAAAAGCCGAGCAGAATCATTAACCATGCGTCATTCCCCAAAGGGGACACTGTGCGAACGCAGCGCAGCGGAGTGCGGCAGTCTCCCTCTCCCCAGGTAGATTGCTTCTTCGCTGAAAAACGCTCATCGCAATGACGAGAGATGCCTCAAGGAGAAACCTACCCTATGATCGTAATCATCGATAACTACGACTCATTCACCTACAACCTGGCCCAATACATCGGCGAGCTGGGTGCCGAAGTGCAAGTCTACCGCAACGATGCGGTCACCCCCGATGAAGTGGAAGCCCTCCATCCCTCGCATATCGTGATCTCACCGGGGCCGGGTGATCCCTCGGATGCCGGTGTTTCCCGCGATGTAATCCGCCAATTGGGGCCGAGTATCCCCACCCTGGGCGTCTGCCTCGGACACCAATGCATCGGTGAAGTCTTCGGCGGCAAAGTCATCCGCGCCCCTCGATTGATGCACGGCAAAACCTCGCCCATCCGACATAACGGTGATCCCTTATTTAAGGGTGTCCCTGAACCTTTTGAAGCCACCCGTTACCACTCGCTGATCGTCGAGCAAGAAACTTTCCCCGCTGATTTGAAAGTTACCGCCACCACTGCCGATGGCGAGATCATGGCCCTGCGACACCGCGAACATCCCATCGTGGGTGTGCAATTCCATCCTGAATCAGTGCTCACTCCTTATGGCAAGCAAATCCTGAAGAATTTTATTTCCAATGGAACTAACGGAAATGGACATAGTTCGAATGGTAATGGAACGGCTACGTTGAATGAGGCTCCCCGCAGCGTACTCGATATCCAATCCAAAACCCAGCCAGTTGCGGTGGGTAAGGGTATTGAAATTGGCAGGCAAGCGGTGGTGATGATGGCGGGGCCGTGCTCGGTAGAAAGCTACGAGCAAACCCGCGAAGTTGCCGCCGAACTGCACGCTCAGGGTCTCAAAATTATCCGCGGCGGTGCTTTCAAACCGCGCACCTCGCCCCACAGTTTTCAGGGCTTGGGCAAGGAAGGCCTCGAAATTCTACGCTCCGTCGCCGATGAGTTTAATCTGCTGATCGTCACCGAAGCCCTGGCCGTCGATCACCTGCCCCTGGTCGCTGAATATGCCGACATTGTGCAGATCGGCAGCCGCAATATGCAGAATTTTCCGCTGCTGTGGGCTGCGGGCGATTGTGGGAAACCGGTGCTGCTCAAGCGCGGTTTTATGTCCACGATCAGCGAATGGTTGGCTTCTATCGAGCATATCACCAGCCGCGGCAATGAGCGCATCATCCTGTGCGAGCGTGGCATTCGCACCTTCGAGACTGCCACTCGCAACACCCTCGACACCAACGCCATCGCCCTGCTCAAACAGACCAGCCCCTATCCCGTGATCGGCGATCCCAGCCACGCGACCGGGTATGCCAATCTGGTGTTGCCCGCGGCCCGTTCTTCTCTGGTTGCCGGAGCCGACGGCCTGATCGTCGAGTTCCATCCGCAACCTACTGAAGCCCTCTCCGATGCTGATCAGGCTCTGCCCCTCAACACCTTGGGCTACTTTACCGACGAAATCCGCCGTTTGGCAAATGCTTTCGGACGTGACGTGATCTAAATAGTTTAACCGCAGAGAACGCAAAGCACGCGGAGAAAAAATTATTTAAAAAATCTCCGCGCACTCTGCGGTAGAAAGAAATAAGGAGTTTGAGATGCTAAAACCTTATATCCAAAAAGTTATCAACCATCAAAATTTAACTGCAGATGAAGCCGAAGTCGCGATGACCATCATCATGGATGGCTTGGCCACCGATGCCCAAATTGGTGGCTACCTGGTGGGCCTGCGCATGAAGGGCGAAACTGTGGAAGAGATCACCGGCTGCGCCCGCTCGATGCGGGCGCATGCTGCGCCCGTGCCGATGAATATTAACGGCGACGCGCTCCTCGATATCGTCGGTACCGGTGGTGATGGTGCGCACACGTTCAATATTTCTACTGCGGCCGCGTTTGTGATCGCGGGCGCTGGGCGCAAGGTTGCGAAGCACGGCAACCGGGCGGCTTCATCCAAATGTGGCAGCGCTGATGTGCTCGCCGAATTGGGCGTCAACCTCGACCTGACCCCTGAGCAGGTTGGACGTTGCATCGATGAAGTTGGTATTGGTTTCCTCTTCGCGCCCAAGTTCCACCCGGCAATGAAGCACGCCATCGGCCCGCGCCGCGAAATGGGGCAGCGCACCATCTTTAATATTCTCGGCCCCCTCACTAACCCCGCGGGCGCGACCCATCAGATGATCGGTGTCTACGATCCCAACCTCACCCAGCCAATGGCTGAGGTTTTAGGTGTTTTGGGTGTGAAAGCGGCCCTGGTCGTGCATGGACACGGCGGTCTAGATGAACTCACAACGGACGGACTCAATCGGGTAAGTCACCTCAAGGATGGCAAAGTCGAAACTTATGAGATGGACGCCCGTGAGTTTGGATTAAGGTGTGCAGATAACCAGGATTTGCGCGGCGGTGAACCGGCCAAGAACGCCCAAATGATGCGGTCACTGCTTGCTGGGGAAGATCAATCCCCGCGCCGGGATGTGGTCGTACTCAATGCTGCCGCCGCTCTCGCCTCCGAAGATGGTGATTTTTGTGCCGCGATTGCAGAAGCACAGCAGTCCTTAGACAGTGGCGCAGCATTTGCGAAACTTAATCATTTGACTTCAATGAGCCAATCCTACGTATGAGCATTCTCGACGAAATTTTCGCCCATAAGCGCACCGAAGTCGCCGCGGCCAGGGAGCGAGTATCTGTTGCTGATTTGGAATCCGCAATCAAAGATATGCCGATCCCGCCGGATTTTGCCGCAGCCCTAAAGGGAAGCTCGCACGGCAATTCCAGCGGAGCTGCCACCGCGTCCCCGTGGTTGATTGCTGAGGTCAAATATCGTTCCCCCTCGAAGGGAATCCTGTGTCCCAACTTCGACCCTTTGAGTTTAGCGCGTATCTACGCAGAAAACGGTGCCGCCGCGATTTCAGTACTCACTGATGAAAAATACTTCGGCGGCTCGCTCGAATACTTACGAGAGATTAGTAACTTGAACTTGGAATTTATTCAAGAATCCATCAAGGCGCCGGTTGAGTGCTCGTCAGAGCGTATCGAAACCAGCGCCGGGTCTCGATACGGCTTGGAACCCACTCGACCAGCGGCACAATTTCTAGATCAACGCCTAGGTGTTCCTTTATTACGCAAAGATTTCATCTTTGACCGCTACCAACTGCTCGAAGCGCGGGCAGCCGGTGCCAGTGCTATTTTGTTGATTGTTGCGATGCTGGAGGTAGAGGAGTTTAAAGCTTATTGGCCGCGGCTCGTGAACTGGAACTGACTGCCCTGGTCGAAACGCATACCCTCGAAGAAGTTGAACAAGCGCTCGCAGCAGGCGCCCGCGTGATCGGCGTTAACAACCGAGACCTGCACACCTTCACCGTCAACCTGGAAACCTCGCTGGACCTCCGCCCCCACATCCCCTCGGATTTGATTATGGTCGCTGAAAGTGGCATCCACACAACGGAAGATATTGCTCGGTTGGCTACAGCGGGCGTAGATGCGATGCTGATCGGCGAGGGCTTGGTGACGGCCGCGGATGTGGGTGCCAAAGTGCGCGAATTTACTGGTATTTAATAGATGCACGTCATTGCGAACGTAGCGCAGCGAAAGACGAACAACGTTCGCTCGCAATCTGCCTGGTTTGGGAGACTGCTTCGTTGCAAAGGTTGCTCCTCGCAGTGACACTGAGAAAAACCCATGATCGTCAAAATTTGCGGCATCAAAACCCTTGAAATCGTTCAAGCCTCCATCGAGGCTGGAGCCGACATGCTGGGATTCAACTTTTACGCGCCCAGTGCGCGCTATATCACCCCGGAAAAGTGTGCAGAGCTAGTGTCCGACCTCAGGCCGCACCTCGCACGCCGCACCTCGCACGTCGCACAAATCACAACCGTGGGTGTCTTTGTCAATGAGCCGATTGAACGTATCCGCGCAATCATGGAAATTTGCAATCTTGACCTTGCCCAACTTTGCGGCGATGAATCCCCCGATGATTTGGCCGCGCTGGATGGCAAAGCCTTCAAAGCGGTGCGGCCTAGTTCGCTCGCCGAAGCGGATGCGCATCTACAAAAATTTGGCCGCAGCCAAGCCCCGGCATTGCTGGTGGATGCCCACATCAAAGGGGCTTACGGCGGCACCGGTGAAACCGGCGATTGGGCGTTAGCGAAGCATGTGGCAACGCAGGCTCCCGTTTTGCTGGCTGGCGGATTAAACTCCAAAAATATCGCTGAGGCTGTCCAGGCGGTGAATCCCTGGGGCGTGGATGTGGCCTCGGGGGTAGAATCCAGCCCAGGGGTCAAAGACCTTGCGAAAATTTCAGCCTTTATCTCCGCTGCGAGAGCAGGAATTATCAAATAGCACGTCATTGCGAAAAGGCGAAACCGACGAAGCAATCTTTCCCTTTTAGTTGCAGATTGCCACGCTCCGCTCGCAATGACGAATCAAAAGGAACTATTTATGTCAAAACAAACTCTCCAAAAAATCCCGCCCAAGTTTGGCGCGTATGGCGGCCAGTTTGTGCCCGAAACGCTGGTGCCCGCCCTGGCTGAGCTGGAAGCGGCCTATTTGCAGGTTCGCGACGATGCTGAGTTTCAGACCGAGTTCACCAATCAGTTGCAGACTTATGTGGGCCGTCCGACGCCCCTCACGTTTGCCGCCCGACTGACCGAACAGTGCGGTGGGGCCAAAATTTACCTGAAGCGTGAAGACCTGGCCCATTCGGGCGCGCATAAGATCAATAACGCGCTCGGGCAGGCGTTGCTGGCAAAACGAATGGGCAAGCAGCGCGTGATTGCCGAGACCGGGGCTGGGCAGCACGGGGTAGCCTCGGCGACGGCATGTGCCCTGTTGGGGCTGGATTGCGTGGTTTATATGGGCACGGTCGATATGGGCCGGCAGGCCCCCAACGTGCAGCGGATGCGGCTTTTGGGCGCGGAGGTGCGCGGTGTGGAGAGCGGCTCGAAAACGCTGAAGGATGCGATCAATGAGGCCATCCGCGATTGGGTGACGAATGTGAGCGATACTTATTATCTGCTCGGTTCGGCGCTGGGGCCGCATCCGTACCCGACGATGGTGCGCGATTTCCAAGCGGTGATCGGGCGCGAGGCTAAAGCGCAGATTATGGCTGCCGAAGGCCAGTTTCCCGATGCGCTGATCGCCTGCGTGGGTGGCGGCTCGAACGCGATTGGCATCTTCCATGAGTTTGTGGATGATGAAAACGTGGATTTGATCGGCGTGGAAGCTGGCGGCACCGGGATCGAGAGCGGCCAGCACGCAGCCCGTTTCGCCGATCCCGAAGTAGGCCGTCCCGGTGTGCTGCATGGTTGTTACACTTACGTGCTCCAGGATGAAGATGGTCAGATTGCACTGACACATTCGATCAGTGCTGGATTGGATTACGCCGCGATTGGGCCGGAGCACACCCGCCTGCGCGAGTTGGAGCGCGCTTTCTACACCTTCGCCACCGATGATGAAGCGCTGGAAGCCTTTCAAACCCTCAGCCGGTTGGAGGGGATTCTGCCCGCGCTCGAATCATCCCACGCGGTGGCGGAGGCCCTTAAACGGGCGGCTGAGATGCCCAAGGACAGTGTGCTGATCGTCAACCTTTCGGGGCGCGGCGACAAGGATTTGGATACGGTTTTGAGTGTGTTAGGGATGAGTTCTGAATAAAATTTCACCACAAAGACACGAAGACATAAAGATATATTTATTATTTCTTCGTGCCTTTGTGTCTGCGTGGTAAATCCTGGAGATAGAAAAATGTCACAAGTGACAACAATTAGTAACGCATTTGATAAAGGGACGACGGCGTTAATGCCGTATTTTACGATTGGGTACCCGGACTACGAAACCTCCCTGGATATAGTCAAGGCTTGCGTTGAAGCCGGTGCCGATTTGATGGAACTGGGGATGCCCTTCTCCGATCCTCTGGCGGATGGTCCGACCATTCAGCACAGCACACAGGTCGCGCTGAGAAAATGGAATCACAGTGAAACACTGCCTGGCAGCCGTGTCAGAACTGCGCGCCCGTGGGGTGATGATTCCCTTGATTTTGATGGGTTATATCAACCCGGTGCTGGCCTATGGGCTGGAAAAATTTGTCACGGATGCGGCAGAAGCTGGCGCCAGCGGTTTTATCATCCCTGATTTCCCTCCGGAGGAAGCCGGTGAGTTTCAGACTCTCTGCCAACAGAACGGATTGGATTTGATTTTCCTGCTGCCGCCCAACAGCTCTAATATGCGCATAAAGTTCGTCACAGCGCAGAGCAGTGGATTTGTCTATCTGGTTTCGGTGTTAGGGATTACGGGGGAGCGTCAAGCTTTACCGGTGGAACTAGCTGAGTTTGTGGCCCGCGTACGTGCGCAGACCGATAAACCACTGGCTGTTGGGTTCGGCATTTCGACTCCAGAGCAGGCCGCCGCGGTCGGTGAGATTGCGGATGGGGTGATCGTCGGTTCGGCGTTGATCAAAGCCGCGGGGCAGGCGGATGATCCAGCAAACGCGGCGAAGGATTTTGTTGGGAACTTGAATAAATCTCTAAATATAAGTCAGTAGGTTGAGTTGCTCACAATCTTACCAGGGGTTGCGCCAGTATGCGTCCCATTTTTCAAAACGCGGGTTCCGTTAATCCAGACCTCGCGCACACCAACTGACAATTGATGGGGATCATCATAGGTTGCACGATCAATTATTGTTTCAGGGTCAAAGATAACGATATCGGCATACAGTCCTTCTTTCAGTGCCCCGCGATCTGAAATCACTAAACGCTGGGCCACGGCGGAGGTCATTTTTCGGATTCCATCTTCCAGTGGAAGAATTTTTTGATCCCGTATGTATTTTCCCAGAACTCGCGGATATGTGCCGTAAGAACGAGGGTGAACCGGTGCCCAAGCTTTGCCCCATATCTGGTCATAGCCTCCGGCATCTGTAGAGATTTTGATCCAGGGTTGTTGCAGTTGCAACTTGATATTCTCTTCGCTGATGGTGAAAAAATAGGTGAAAATAATTTTGGATGGATCGGTTTCGCCCCAGTACCCTTTCTCAGAAAGCAGCAGATCGATCATAACCGAGGGCCAATCACGGTTTCGAATTGCGGCAACTTCAGCGAGGGATTTACCGGAATATTGCCGGTTTTCAGGATTATGAAAATCAAGGGGGATCACCCCCTCCGGTCCACATAAATCGGCCACTGGTTCACCCTGGCCGGTGGGGTGGGCAAGTTCAAACTGGATTTTGGCGCGGGTTTGGGGATGGCTGAGATTCTCCCAAAATATACCTTTTGCTGTGACCCAGGGAGGAAGTACTGATGCCAAGCTGGATCCACCAGCGCGATATGGATACATCCCGGCAGTAACATCCAATCCGGATGCGCGGGCTGCCTGAATCGCATCGATGATTTGGGGCATTTTGTGCCAGTTGTTTTTTCCTGCAGCCTTAAGGTGATAAATCTCGATGGGGATATCGGCCTGCCGCCCGATTTCGAAAGTTTCTTCTAGTGCATTTTCAATATTGTTGGATTCAGAGCGCATATGAGTGATGTAAATCCCTTGATGCTTGTGAACAACTTTCGAGATCGCGATCAATTCATCTAGCTCTGTGAAAGAATCTGGTGGATAGATCAAGGCCCGCGCAACGCCAAAAGCGCCCCCTTCCATGGCGTCGGCCGTTAAACGCTGCATCAGTTTTAACTCTTCCGATGAAGGCGGCCCTATATCAAAACCCATCGCATATTGGCGTAAGGTCCAGCCGCCTAGAAATGAGCCGATGTTTGGAGAAACTCCCTGGCCAGCCATGGCTTCCAGCCAATCTCGAAAATGAATCCAGGTTTTGGCTCGCTCGGCCCATTCGGGATTAGGGTTGGCAAAAAGCGCCATCATTGGAGAGGCAATCTTGCCCCCAAATGGCGCTGGGGTCCACCCTTCGCCCATAATTTCAGTCGTGACTCCTTGAGTGATCTTTGAAACCGATCGCCCATCCACCATCAACGGAGCGATGGAATGACTTTGAATATCAATAAAGCCGGGGCAGACCACCATCCCGGCAGCATTAATGATTTCCGCGCTATTCTTGGGATCTATTTGATGAGGCGGTGTAATCGTCGCGATTTTTTCTCCCTGGATAGCTACATCGCCATAAAACCAGGGATTGCCGGTTCCATCGATGACTTTTGCATTTTGGATTAATACATTGTAGCTGGGCATCAGGTTAGCGGAGCGATATAAGCCGCAATTGCAATGAAATGAGCCAGCGCTCCCAAAATAACGAAAATATGCCAAACCTCGTGGAAACCGAATACGCCAGGGATAAAGTCCATGCTTTTCGTAATATAAACCACTGCCCCTAAAGTATAGATAATGCCGCCCACCGTCATCCAAATGAGTGCCCCGAGGGGAAGGGCCACCAGCAATTCCTTTACGCCAATAATGCACAGCCATCCCATGATTACATAGACCCCTGCGGTTATCCAACGCGGCGCGTCGATGAAAAACATCTTGATTATGATGCCGACCAGTGCCAGACTCCAAATGATGGCGAGCATGCCCCATTTCCAAAACCCATCGAGCATATTGTAGCAAATGGGCGTGTAGGTTCCGGCGATCAATAAATAGATCGCGGAGTGATCGAATTTGCGCAGCTTCAACATGGTATCTGGATCAGCATTAATTGAGTGGTAGATACCGCTCGCCAGAAACAGCACGATCATGCTGCTCCCGTAAATTGTTAACGAGATCACCTTGCCAGTATCACCCCAACTGATTGTGAGTAGAACGATCAAACCCATCACGGCAATCCCAGCAGCGATCAGGTGGGTTAGCCCGTTGACGGGTTCGCGCAGTTTTGAAAGCATCTTCTTCCTTTAGGGGAGCAAACACGGGGTAGGGTGGATTAAGTTTGCAGCCACTCTCCAACAACGCGGCCTAAGCCGATAGCATGCTCTTTGAATTCTAACTTTTTATAGAAGTCAACGGCGTCATCTGTGAACAGATAAACGTGCTGACCTTCGAGTTTTTCCATCAACAACTTCATCATCTGGCTGGCGATTCCCTGTTTTCGGTAGGGCGTGTAAGTCCACACATCTACGATATAGGCATTGCAGACACCATCAGAGAGTACCCGGACCTTGCCGACTATTTTTTCACCATCTACCGCGAAACAGGCGGCAAAGCTATTTTCAAAAGATTTCTTTAATTGTTCAGGGGTGCGCCCATTATCAAAATTGTCTGCTTTGAGGCGGTCTTTTAGCGCATCCCAATCGATATTGACAAGATCCAATTTGTATTTGATGGTCATGTTGAAACCTCAGTCGTGATTGTGCGAATAGCTCCAGCTTTCTGTAAAGCTCGAGCAACGGTATTTACTTGATCTCTCTCAACCAGGGCAATCATATTACCGCCACGTCCGCCGCCAGAAAGTTTAGCTCCCAGGGCACCAGCTTCTATGGCAGCGAGTACCAATCGGTCTAGTTCTGGTGATGAGACTTCCATCTTTTGCAGTAATTCGTGGTTTTCGTTCATCAACGGCCCGAGCCACTCTGGATGCCCCCTCTCGATCGCCTGCCGCGCGGTTTTTGAAATGCTGCCCACCGCGGCGAAAAGCCGTTTGTAGCGCTCTTTGTCTGCCAACCAACCCTGTCGAACGTCGCCGACCGATTCTTTGGTAGGAGCGGGAGTACCGGTATCCCCAATCACGACAGTAAAGGGTTTGGCGACTGAAAAGGTTTCTACCGGCTGCCCTTTAACGAAATAAACCGGTTGAGCATATGTCACTACGACATTATCGATCCCTGAAGGCGTGCCATGGTGAATTTTCTCGACTTCATATGCGAGTGCTGAGACTTTCTCGTCTGTTAAGGGATTTCCCAAGAAGCCAGAAAATGACCGGATGATGGCAACAGACACAGCCGCACCTGAGCCAAGGCCAGAAGCCACCGGGATAGTGGCGGTAACTTTTAGAGTGCAGGCAGGAAGATGGTTTACTCCCAGGGCTGAAATTACACCTCGTACAGCCGTACCAATTGGATTTTCAGAAGCGAGCTGCCCTAAGAAAGAATCTAGGCCGATATCAGGTGCCAAGATGCGCACCTCACCAGTTGATCCCGTAAAATTGGGAATTATCGTTGCTTTGGCACGTACCTGATTTACTGGCACTGCAATAGCCGGTTGTCCATAGACAACCGCGTGTTCACCAAAAAGAATGGTTTTTCCGGGAGCAGAAGCGGAGAAGCTGGGCATAATTGCTGGCAGCTAAAAAATGTAGAAAATGAATAAAACAGTAAAACCGAACAGCACGATAGCCCCTTGTAATGGCCGGTCTGAAAGCACGATTTCTTCCGGTGCGCCACCTGTATTTTTGACCTGCAGCAAATACTGATACCGGAATACACTGTAAATCACAAACGGGAGTGTCAGCATCATGGCATGATTCTCAGGAAGATTAGGTGCAGAGAAAGTGTACAACCCATAAGTGATGATCGTCATCCCCGCTGCCAGTGTGATCAATTGATCTAGAAATGAAAGTGTATACCCTTCGAGCACACGGCGCTGCGCATTAGCTCCCTCTGCAAACTCAGAGATTTCTGCCCGCCGTTTTCCGGTACCGATAAGCAGTGCAAGGAAGGTGGTGAAAATATAAATCCAGGGGGAGAAGCGCTCTACTTCAATCAAGGCAACACCCGCGGTGACGCGGATCACGTAGAAAGATGCCAGCACGATAATATCCAACAAAACAATATGCTTAAGCCATTTTGAATAAAGTAAGTTTAAAATAAAGTAGATCACGCAAATCACGGCAAACTGCCAGGAGAGCACGTAAGCAAGCGGGAAACAAACCAACAAAATCAAAACTGCCGATAACCACGCGATGGAAATTGGTAATTTGCCGGCCGCAATCGGTCGTTTGCGTTTTTTAGGATGCTGCCGATCTGCTTTAACATCGGCTATATCATTGATGATGTACACGACGCTGGCGATCAAGCTGAAAATAATCGCACCAACTACCGTGTTGATAACAGCCTCGATATTGGTGAGTTTGCGATCGAATATTAAGGGAGCAAAAATGAAGATATTTTTGGCCCATTGTTTAGGACGCATCGTTTTTAACAAGGCTCGCAACATAGATGGAATGATATTAGGGATTAGATAATTCGTCAATTAGGAAACGGATAAATTTTCCATTATTACCAAATAACTTGTTACTCCTTAACCTAAATCCCTGTTAAAATCTCCCCATGCCCAAAAAATCTCGCGTAGACACTTTGCTCGTTGAGCGTGGATTGGTTGAAAGCCGCTCTCTAGCTCAGCGGTTGGTGATGGCTGGTCAGGTGCGTGCGAATGGGCAGGTGGTGGCAAAGCCCTCCAGTCAGGTTGATGAGAAGGCCGAATTATCCGTTGATAAAGGCCCGCGTTTTGTCTCTCGGGGAGGCGATAAGCTTGCAGCTGCCTTTGATATCTTCGGTTTGAATGTGACAAACTGCATTTGTGCGGATGTGGGGGCATCAACAGGCGGCTTTACAGATTGCTTACTCCAACAAGGGGCTGCCAAGGTTTACGCCATTGATGTAGGACAAGGTATTTTACACTGGAAGTTGCGCAAGGATTCCCGCGTGGTAGCTATGGAAGGTATCAATGCTCGCTTTGTGGAACAATTACCAGAACCAGTAAATTTAGTAACCATCGATGCTTCATTTATTTCCTTGAAGATTTTATTACCGGTGGCAAAAAAATGGTTGACTGAGGAAGGCAATATTTTGGCTCTTATTAAGCCTCAATTCGAAGCGGGACGTAAAGAAGTTGCGCGCGGCAAAGGCGTGGTGCGTGATCCCGAGGTGCATCAGCGGGTGTTGCATGAATTGCTTAACTTTATCCAAGAACAAGACTATCAGATTGATGGATTAGCACGTTCCCCGGTGTTAGGTCCTAAGGGGAACGTTGAATTTTTGGTTTGGCTGCACTACCTTGGGATGAGCAGTTCATCTGAAATTTCAGTTGATGACCTCGTTTCTGGGGTCATCGATACCGAATAAGGTAGAGATTTTGTCTATCACTGGATTATTTGCGTTTCTCATTGTATACTGGAGAAAGAATAATTACGGGATTTTTAATTGATCCCACCGGAGGAGAAGCCCACATGAAAGTATCCGTTTTACAAGAGAACCTGGCGCATGGTTTGAGTGTTGTTGCCCGTGCGGTAGCACCGCGTAGTACCCTTCCGGTTTTGGGAAATATTCTATTGGCCACGGATGAAGGGCGTTTACGCCTCTCGGCCACCAATCTGGAATTGGGTATCACTTGTTGGATCGGTGCAAAGATCGAGGAAGAAGGCTCGACGACGGTCCCCGCACGAACATTTACTGATTTAGTCAGCACCTTGCCGCCTGATCAGGTTCGTATGGATCTAAGTGTACGTACGCAATCTATGAATGTACGTTGCGGATCATCCAATACCGATCTTAAATGTATCGATGCTCAAGAATTTCCACCCATGCCAGTTCCCGACTTAGAAGAAGGCATTCAAATTGGTGTGACAGCCTTCAAAGAAATGATCCAACAGGTGGCTTTTGCAGCTTCAACAGATGAGGCTCGCCCAATTTTAACCGGCGTTTATATGAGAGTAGAAGGCAACCAGATTACGATGGCAGCTGCAGACGGTTTTCGTCTTTCAGTGCGGAATGCCGAGTTAGATTCTTCGGTTGAGAAACCAATTACGGCAGTAATCCCGGCTCGAGCGCTCAGCGAGTTAGCCCGTATCAGCAGCGATGGTAAAGATGCCGTCACCATGGTGCTTCCGCCCCGCAGTGGACGAGTGATCTTCCGCACGAAAGATGCGGAGTTGGCTTCCCAATTGATTGAGGGTACATTCCCCGACTACGCCCAGATAATTCCCGTTAGTCACCAGACCCGAACTGTGCTTTCGACACCCTCGTTCTTGAAAGCCTGTAAGCAGGCCGAGATCTTCGCTCGTGAAGGTTCACTGATAGCCAGGGTGAGTATTACCCCCGGAGAAGAAGAATTAACCCCTGGAACCGTGGAAATATCAGGGCAATCTGAAGAGACTGGATCCAACCAAACAATCGTTGATGCTTCTATCGAAGGACCCCCAATTTTGATCGCCTTCAATGTGCGTTTTTTGCGTGAAGCTCTGGATGTAATAAAGACCCCTAATGTTGCCTTGGAAACAACCGCAGACACCAGCCCAGGAATGATCAGACCCGTTGGTGATAGCGACTTTTTGCACGTGATCATGCCAATGCATTTGGGGGGTTGAAATTTTATTGTTTTACAACGAGCACGTTACACAATTTTCGTGTAACGTGCTGATATTTAAGAGTTTTGTGTTTTGTGCTTTGAGTTACGCGTATCGAGTTTTACTGCAAAACCCTTAATGCTTTATTGACTTTCTCTTACCTTCTACTATGACCTTACCTCATCCATCAACTGACCGTGCCCTACGGATTTATTTAGCCCTGGCACAATACCCCATTTTGCGGACACGTATTCGGGCTCGAATGCGCCGTGAACTCTTTGATCGGAAGGTGATCTCACCTAGAAATTTTGAAGCCGAAGTCCGTGAACAAGCGGTTCGTTCCCAGGCTCGCGAAGGATTGCACGATCCATTATGGGAAGAAAGTGAGGACATTTGGGAAACACGCCTTGCCCGTCTGCGTAATCACCTGACTGACTATTATTTTGCTTATAATTTGCAGTACGATCTTTTCGAAGAGATTGTGCGTAACGTGTTGGCTGAACGTTTGCATCGCACAGAGGAGATCGAGATATCTTTCAACCCTGAATTGGCGCCTCAGGAAATGTTATTTGAGCATGCTCAAGCCATCGAGAATTTGCCATCGGATGAGTTCGCTCGATTTGAACACCGCCTTAATGAAATTATAGTTGTGCTTATACGGCGAATGATCAGCGACCAATTAGCCTACGTCAATATCGCTAAAAAATGGTTTAAAATTTCCGACCTTTCTGAAATTAAACGTCGCAAAATTGGTACGGGGAAAATCGGTGGTAAAGCAGCTGGCATGTTGCTGGCAGCTCGGATTCTCAGTGAAGTAGCCGAAGATGATATCTGCAATAATATTCGCATACCTAAGTCATATTTCTTAGGTGCGGATGTGATGTATGCATTTATGGCGATCAATGGTCTAACTCATTGGGCAGACCAGAAGTATAAAACCCAAGATCAAATCCGCCTTGATTACGGCCGCATTCAGCAAGAATATAAGGATGCGATTTTTCCTCCTGATATTTTAGATAAACTGAAGAAAATCCTTGAAGAGATAGATGGCCGCCCTCTGATTGTGCGTTCATCCAGCCATCTCGAGGATAATTTTGGTACTTCCTTTGCCGGGAAGTATGAGAGTTTCTTTCTACCCAATCAGGGAACCTCTGAAGAAAATCTCAACAATCTATCCAATGCCATTGCTCAAGTATATGCCAGTGGTTTGAACCCGGACGCCTTGCTATACCGCCGCAGTATGGGTTTGCAAGATTATGATGAACGTCTGGCGATATTGATGCAAGTAGTTGAAGGTGAAAAATTTGGAAAATACTATTTCCCACATCTTGCTGGCGTAGGTTTTAGCCGCAACCTGTACCGTTGGTCGCCCCAAATCCGTAAAGAAGATGGCTTTATCCGTTTGGTTTGGGGTTTGGGGACGCGTGCAGTCGACCGTGTGGGAAATGATTATCCTCATATGATAGCGCTCAGTCATCCAGAACTGCGTCCTGATTCATCGGCGAAGGCCATCCGTCGTTATTCCCAGCAATATATTGATCTAATTAATCTAGAAGAAAATAAATTTGAGAACTCTTCCCATCTCAGATGTACTTACCACACGCTACCCTCCGCTGCGATATATTGCTCAAATTGAAAAAGACGATTACCTGGCACCGATTCGCAGCAGCAGCCTCGATGGCAGCCTGGATCAATTAGTTTTAACTTTCCAGGGAGTCGTTCAACGTACTTCTCTGCCAAAAAGAATGAGGCGAATTCTTTCAATCCTAGAAAAACATTACCGCGGCCCGGTTGATATGGAATTTGCAGTCCAGTTGGAAGATCTTCATCAGGTCAAACCCAATCCAAAAATTTCAATTTTACAGTGCCGTCCGCAGGCACATTCGGAGGGGGAAGATGTGCGTTTGCCTGAAAAAATCAATGCGGAAGATATCGTTTTCTCAACCCGCCGCATGGTGCCGCATGGACAAATTAAAAATATTCGTTATGTACTTTTTGTTCCCCCTGAGGGATATTTCGCTTTACCTACACCTTCTGCACGTTCTGAATTGGGGCGCGCCATCAGCCGCTTGAACGAAATTTTAGCAGGGAAAACTTTTATTTGCATTGGCCCGGGCCGTTGGGGAACAACCAACCCAGATTTAGGGGTGCATATTGGATATTCGGATATCTACAATACCCGATCGTTAATCGAACTTTCTGGGGAGGGCGTGGGCTCTGCGCCTGATGCATCCTTTGGAACCCACTTTTTTCAAGATTTAGTTGAAGCCAAAATTTATCCATTGGCTGTTTTTTTGGATGATGAAGATGTCGCTTTCAATCGGGAATTCTTCTACGAAACTCCAAATCGTTTAGCTGCTATCGCTCCGGGTGAGAGCAGTTTAGTGGATTGTTTGCGCCTAATCGAGGTGGCATCTTATCGTCCAGGCAGCCATCTGGAACTCATCATGGATGAACAAGCAGGTCGAGCAGTTGCATTTTTGCAACCTGATCGTGGGGTGGGTGAAGGCAACTAGATAGTGTTGATATTTCAACCGTTTTCTAGAGAGAAAACCCAAAACGTCAACAAGGCCTAATCTGCCTAAATTTTTTTTGTTGAGGAGAAATTATGAAGAAGTTCGTTGCCGTCGCTGGCAATATTGGCGTGGGGAAATCAACCCTGGTGGGGATGTTATGCCAGCGTTTGGGCTGGGATCCTTTTTTTGAACCTGTAACTGATAACCCCTACCTCCCTGATTTCTACCAAGATATGCGCACCTGGGCTTTCCATTCTCAGGTTTTCTTTCTAACCCACCGCTTACGGGCACATCGCAAATTAATCGATCACCCAACCTCGGCTATCCAAGACCGCAGTGTTTACGAAGATGCCGAAATCTTTGCTCATAATCTTTATAGCCAAGGGCAGCTCAGCGAACGGGATTACAAAACGTACCGTGAACTTTATCGGGTACTCAGTGAGTTTCTGCCTCCACCAGATTTGGTAATCTACTTAAAGGCTTCGGTACCTACTTTGCTGATGCGCATCCGCCGCCGGGGGCGTGATTATGAACAAGATATCGACTCTGATTATTTAGCCAATCTGAATAAATTATATGAAACCTGGATATATAATTTTAGTCTCTGCCCAGTTCTATCTGTCCCATCGGATGATCTTGACTATGTAGAACACCCGGGCCATCTAGATTTGATCGTGCAAAAAGTCCAGGAGAAACTCACCGGGAAAGATGAAGTGATTTTTGCTCCCGAAGATATCGCCAACGGTCGAAATGGCCATTAAATAAAAAACCGGGTTTCTGCCAGAAACTCGGTTTTTTGGTAGTTTACTCTTCTCTGCTTCGCAGGTGCGGAAATAGAATCACTTCGCGGATGGTAGAGCGATTGGTCAACAGCATGGTGAGACGGTCAATGCCCAGGCCGAAACCTCCATTGGGCGGCATGCCATAACGCATGGCCTGGAGATAATCGTCATCCATGGGGTGGCGGTCCTCGTCATCGGACAGCGTAATCCCTCCCCATTTCCTGGAAGCGGGCTTCCTGATCGAGGGGATCATTCAATTCGGTAAATGCATTGCACAGTTCCATCCCCCCCATAAAGCCCTCAAAGCGTTCCACAGTCTGAGAATCTCCGGGCATGCTCTTTGCCAGCGGTGAAATATCGCGGGGGTAATTGTACAAGAAGGTTGGCTGGATAAAATTAGGTTCCAGAAAATCCCCAATTAAAGCTTCAATCAATTGACCACGCGTGGCATCCGGTTTAGAGGCGATATCCTTGGCTTTCATCGCTGCAGCCAGAGAACCAGCTTCGAGATGCTCATTAATATCAATTTCGGTCGCGTCGATCAACCCCTGGCGCAGTTCAACGCGTTTCCAGGGCGGTGTGAGATCGATTTGGTGATCTTCATAGGTGATCGTGCGTGATCCTAAAACGTGATCAGCCACATAGGCGACCATATTTTCAGTCAGTTCCATCACTTGAAGGTAATCGGCGTAAGCCCAGTAAAATTCCAATTGGGTGAACTCAGGATTGTGTTTGTAAGAAACGCCTTCATTGCGAAAATCACGACCGATTTCGTATACGCGTTCCATCCCGCCCACGAGCAAGCGTTTGAGATACAGTTCAAAAGAAATGCGTAGGTAAAGATCTTGCTTAAGTTGATTGTGGTGGGTTATGAAAGGCTGCGCGGCAGCACCGCCGTAAATTGGTTGCAAAATAGGAGTTTCAACCTCTAAGAAATCACGTTCATCCAGAAAATCTCTCAGCGCTTTAACGATCCCCGCGCGTTTGCGAAAGATTTCGCGTACATCCTCGTTGACGGCCAGATCAGCATATCGTTGGCGGTAGCGTGTTTCAGCATCGGTGAGGGCCGCGTGGCGCACCACCTCGCCATCGACAACTTCATCTTTGGCGGCGGGGAGCGGGGTGACAGCTTTCGCCAACATTTTAAATTCCGCAACTCTCAAAGTTACTTCCCCTGTGCGGGTACGGAACATCTCACCCTCGGCCTGCACAAAATCACCTAAATCGAACTCTGTGTTGAAAAATTTGAGAATTTCTTTGCCAATATCGTTGGCCCGGAAGAAAAGTTGGACGCGGCCATAGCCATCTTCAATATGGGCGAAAGTAATCTTGCCCATCGTGCGTGTTGAGCGTAATCGTCCTGCCAAAGTGACTGCCACTGGATTTTCTTGTTCAGCGGCTTCGGCTTGTTCGAAGGCGTGGATGGCCTCTTGGCTGGTGTGCGTGCGCTTGGCGCGGGTTGGATAGGGTTCAATCCCTTCTGCTCGTAAAGTGTCAATTTTTTCGAGACGAACTTTTTCCAATTTTGAATATTCAGTTACCATTTTGCACACTCCAGTTTACAAACAAAAAGCCCCGCGCCGAGGTATCTCGCGCGGGGCTTTGATAAACGAGCCCCATTTTTATTCGACCTTAACGAGAGTTACGATAAATTCACCATTGGGTGCTTTCACAGTTATTTCATCACCTGCTTTGTGTCCCATCAAGGCTTTACCCAGTGGGGATAGGTGAGAAATATATCCGTTGCCCGGATTGGCTTCTGGTGTTCCGACGATTGTAAACTTTTCGGGTTCTGTACCGTTTTCTTGGATCACCACTTTGGCGCCAACTTCAACAGTATCCAAAACGCGGTCTTCTTCAATGATGCGTGCATTCGAGAGGATCAATTCCACATCCCGGATGCGGCCTTCGACAAAAGCCTGCTCATTTTTAGCCGCATCGACCTCGGCATCATTGTCGATCCCAGCATCTCCGTCAGCCATCGCTTCATGTAAACGGTCTGCAACTTCTTGTCGCCGCACTGTGCGGAGATGTTCAAGCTCCTTTTGTAGTTTATCGTAACCCGCCTGAGTCAAATACGATTTCGTCATGTTATTCCCTGTGTTGGCCTAACCGGTGAAACAAATGGTTTTGTAGTTCATCCGAGTTAGGTTTAAAAGTAAAGCACTCCAGAAGGGAGCGATTAAAAAGTTCTTATTCTTACAAAGAACTAGCGGCGTTAAATAGGGTAAAAAGCACCTTCAACCGCCGCGGGCGCACATTTTAGCACGGTTTTTGTTACTAGGCAATAGTTCAAAATACTGGTTGTGAATGTTTGAATAAATACAGTTTTACCCCAGTCATTTGTTGAGAATAGATCTTGATAGCTTTTCGCATTTCATCAAGATTCCCCCAAAAAGTGCTGATCTGGGATTCATGAGCTGCGACCGCTTTTTGCCAGGCATATAATCCATCTGATGAGATGGGTGTTGCCGTTGATTGAAGTGTTTTAATTATCTTTTGATATTCGCTATTTAATACATAAGGATAGTCAGCATAAAACCATAGGGGGATGCCCAACCGTTCAGACGCGCTGCGTGTTAAGCGATGATCAACATGCCCTCCCAAGGCTAGCGGACAAACTACATTTGCATCGGGTGGTAACAACTCCTTAAAACTTTTGGTAAGTTGAACGATTAGTTCTTCTTCGTCAGGGTGTACTGGAATCCATAGGGAATCTTCGGAATCGTAAAGATGCTTTTCAGTTTTAGGGGAACGCCGGTAAATGCAATCGGAGATGTCGAAATGGATCGGCTTGGCACCTAAGGTTCGACAAGCTTCGATATCTTCCGTACGCCGAGTTTGCATGGCCTCAATACCGGTTTCCCAGCGGGAGTGCAGCGACTCTGCAAAAGGAGAAAAACCTCCAGGAGGCGGATCGCCTCCGCAAATTGTCCACACTGCAACATGCTCACCGCCCTGAGATTGTTCCCAGAGCAAACCACCTACCGAAAGAGCTACATCGTCCAAATGAGGAGAAAGATAAATCCAGGTCATCGGGTTATTTTACCTGGAAAATGAGTGATTGGTTGGGGATCAGAAAATGCCTTATCATCGTTGGTGGTGGCCAATATCCCGGCTTGCACCTCTTGCAGGCTGGTGTTATCATCTAGCCCGAAGAAGATAAATATGCTGGCAAACTCTCTTACTCGTGATCGCTTACGCCTTGGGCTGATCGTCATTATCTTAGCAACGTTCCCTTTTTACTGTGGCGGTTTTGCAGCTGTTCAGATTGCCAAACGACCGACACCGACACCGACGATTACAAATACACCTGCGCCAACTTTAACACCTTCTCTGGTTGTAGTATCACCTTATCCAACATTTACCCCTTCGGTAACTTCACCGGCTCCAACGAATACATTAATTCCGACAGAAACCGATATCCCCACAGAAACATCCACACCCACAGAAACACCTACGGAAACGATTACACCAACACCAACTAAAACACTAACACCAACACCAACTAAAACACTAACGGTCACTCAAACTAGAACCCGGATTCCCACAGAAACACCAACCAAAACAAAAACACCCCTCCCAAGTAACACTCCCACAAAAACACCATCTTTGACTCCAGCAGGGACAGAAACCCCCACACCTACCGAAGCCCCAACGATTATTATCACTATTCCCCCCACAGAAACACCCCCTGATGGTTAATACAGCAGAAACAAAGGGGCTTGTTTTTTCAACATAAAATTACACTTCATCTGCTTGTTTGTAGGTACATTGAGCACACCCAACAAATTTTTTGTGGTCTAGTTAACCAAAAACTGGAAAAAATATGACAGAACTGCTTCCCTTCCTAAAAAAAATGATTTCCGTTTCAGGCCTATCGGGTTACGAAGGTCCCATTTGTGACATCATCGAAGAAACCTGGCAACCATTAACAGATGAACTCAAACTCAGTCGAATTGGCAGTCTGCACGGTTTGCGCCGAGGCATGGGGGACGAACCCCGCCCCTCAATATTATTAGCCACCCATATGGATGCAATTGGCCTGATGGTTGCTGGGATTGAAAATAGTTTCCTGCGATTATCAGAGATTGGCGGCATTGATCCCCGCGTCCTTCCTGGTCAACTTGTTACTGTGCATGGTCGCAAGGATTTGCCTGGGGTAGTAGTACAACCCCCCGGTTTTTTACTGCCCCCCGAAAAGAGTTCCGGACCGGTGCCGCTGGATTATCTATTTGTAGATGTGGGACTCTCGGCCCGCGAAGTAGACCGTCAAGTTCGTCTCGGTGATTTGATTTCCTTTGCTACCCAACCGATTGAAATGGATAAAAAAACCTTGGCCGGGCACTCTCTGGATAATCGAGCCTCGGTCGCCGCGCTGACCCATTGCCTCGATTTATTGCAATCTCGCAAACATGCTTGGGATGTTTGGGCTGTAGCCACGGTACAGGAAGAAGAAACCCTGGGTGGAGCGCTGACCTCGGCCTACGATCTCAATCCGCAAATTGCGGTGGCGATCGACGTCACCTTTGCCAAAGGCCCTGGTACCCCTGACGATGAGGCTTTTCCCTTGGGAGAAGGAATTACTCTGGGCTGGGGGCCGAATATCCATCCTGGGATCTATAATGAATTCAAAAAAGTGGCCGATAAATTAGAAATCCCCTCCAAATTGGAGCCCCTACCCCGGCACTCTGGCACGGATGCGATGGCATTGCAAATTGCTCGAGAAGGTATCCCCACGATGGTGATCAGTATCCCGCTGCGCTATATGCACACCCCCGTTGAAATTATCTCAATGAAAGATATCAAACGCACTGGGCGCCTGTTGGCTGAATTTATCACCGGCCTGGAATTGGATTTTATGAATAAATTATCTTTGGATGATTAGAGCATTGGACTCAATCTCTAATCTCTGATAACTGGAAGACATTATGCTCAAAATTGGGAACCAACAATTTAAATTACTAGAGAAACTCTCAAATGCCGTTGCTGTATCTGGTGATGAGGGAGCTGTGCGCAAGATCGTGCTGGAAGAAGTCGAACCGCTGGCTGATGTAGTTAAGATCGATGCCCTTGGCAGTGTGCTTGTCACTAAAAAAGGCACCCAACGAAACCGGCTCAGGGTGATGCTGGCTGCACATATGGACGAGATTGGTTTTATGATCACCTACGATGACGGAAAAGGCATTTTTCGTTTTAGTGTGGTTGGTGGCATCGATCCCCGGCAATTAGCCGGAAAACCAGTTTGGGTAGGCACAGAGAAAGTCCCTGGTGTTATTGGAGCTAAACCAATCCATCTGACAACTGCGGGTGAGCGGAAGAAAACAATCCCTGTAAAATCGTTACGCATCGATGTAGGTGCCAAAAATGCTGGTAAGGTTAAAGTTGGTGATCGGGCTACTTTTGCTACCGAGTACCAGCGTTTGTCCCCCAGTATTCGAGCGAAGGCTTTGGATGATCGTTTAGGCGTGACCACTCTGATCGAATTGCTCAAAAACGCGCCGCCCAATATTGATTTATTAGCAGCATTCACGGTTCAAGAAGAAGTTGGTTTGCGTGGGGCAAATGTAGCAGCTTTCGCCTTTGACCCTGATTTAGCTTTAGCTTTGGATTGCACGCCTGCCAATGATCTGCCCAGTTGGGATGGGGAGGAAAACACACTCTACAACACTCGTTTAGATCATGGACCAGCGCTGTATATTGCCGATAGGGCTACGCTTTCTGACCCACGGTTGATTCGCCACTTTATCGCGACAGCTGAAGCTCAGGGGATACCTTATCAAATCCGGCAGCCAGGTGGCGGAGGTACGGATGCCGGCGCCATTCATAAACAGAGAGCAGGAATCCCCAGCCTTTCAATTTCGGTTCCCGGACGTTATTTGCACACCGCGGCCTCCATGGTGCGGATCAATGATTGGAAGAATACGCTCAACCTGCTGCATGCGAGTCTTTCTAATCTCAAATCAAATATCTTTAGCCAAGATCGATAAAACCCAACCCTAGCTATTTTCGTTATCATTCGTGTTTAATCAGGAGTCCTGAATGAAAAAACTGATCGAAAAACTTATTAGCACCCCCGGCCCTTCGGGTTATGAAGCCCAAATTCGGGAAGTAGTACGCGGTGAAATCGAAAATCTTGTTGATGAAGTAAAAGTCGACGCCCTTGGCAATCTAATTGCAAAAAAGGGTGATGGCGGTAAGAAAATCATGCTTGCAGGCCATATGGATGAGATTGGTGTGATTGCCACGCATATCGACGAGAACGGTTTCGTGCGTTTCAGCAATCTGGGCGGCGTCTACCCCCGGTATGTTCCAGGCGGCAGGGTGCGTTTCCTTGATGGTACTTTGGGCGTGATTGGTACGGAACGAGTTACCGATACCTACAAAGTTCCGCCGCTCAACAAAATGTACATCGACGTCGGAGCTACCGGAAAGAAAGATTGCCCCATCAAGGTTGGCGATGTGGCTGTGTTCGATCGCCCCTTCTCGGTCTTGGGCAGCCGTCTGGTCTCCAAAGCCATGGACGACCGCATCGCAGTCGCTGTGATGATCGAAACTCTGCGCCAGCTCAAGAAAAGCCCGTACGAACTATATTTCGTCTTCACCGTACAAGAAGAAGTTGGTGTGCGCGGCGCGACCACGGCAGCCTTTGGAATTGACCCTGACCTCGGCCTTGCAGTCGATGTCACCATGACGGGTGACACGCCCAAAGGCGTGAAAATGGATATTGCCCTGGGCAAAGGACCAGCGATAAAAATCAAAGATTCTGGCAGTTTGGCTGATCCCCGGGTTGTGAAATGGATGGTAAATGCGGCTGAAAAGGCTAAGATTCCCCATCAGATGGAAATCTTGGAGTTTGGCGGTACCGATGCCAGAGCGATTCAACTCACCCGGGCAGGTGTCCCGGCGGGCTGTCTTTCGATCCCTTGTCGTTATGTGCACAGCCCCTCCGAAATGGTCGATCTCGGGGATGTGGAGAACTCCGTTAAATTGTTGGTTGAATTACTCAGCAAGCCAGTAATTTTGGAGCGGTAGGCGCTTGACAAGAGGCTTTTTCATTCCAGGGATTTTTCGCCGTATTTTATTGCTGATTCTGATTGCAGGGTTAGTAGGATGTTCAACTCCAGCCCCTATAGTGGAAGAAACTCCCATCTCTGAGGTGACGCTCACCCCTACGGCTGCCCCGATCTCCACAGAAGATATAGCAGAGCCAGAGCCTGAGGGTCCAGTCACTCTTCGGATTTGGGTGCCCCCCCCATTTGATCCTGCAAATAAATCGCCGGAGGGTGAAATATTTCAGTCTCGATTGGATGAATTTGCTGCCCGTAAGTCCAATGTCAATATCGAAGTGCGTGTCAAAAATGTGGATGGATATGGCGGTATTCTCGATACATTGACCACTGCCAGTGCCGCCGCCCCCCTGGCCTTGCCGGATTTAGTAGCACTGCCCCGCCACGCTTTAGAAACAGCTGCCGGGGTTGGCGTACTGCATCCTTATGATGGGTTGACCACGGTGTTGGATGACCCTGATTGGTATGATTTTGCTCGTCAGTTGTCTTTTTTGCAGAATGCTACTTTCGGTATCCCTTTTGCAGGTGATGCCCTGGTCATGACCTACCGTCCTGAGGTTGTTCCAGAGCCGCCTGCAGATTGGGCTACGTCATTAGCCTTGACAACGACACTTACTTTTCCAGCAGCAGACTTCACAGCACTCTTTACCCTGGCACACTATCAATCTTTAGGTGCACCGCTGTTGGATGAGAATGAACAACCGATGTTGGATGTGATCCAGCTCACCAATGTGTTCTCTTATTATCAACAGGCGAGTGCCAATGAGTTGATGCCGTACTGGCTGACCCAATATGAGACGGATGAGCAATCTTGGGAAGCATATGAAGACGGTCAGGCCAATATGGCTGTTACATGGGCATCGCGTTATTTGAAGACTCCACTTGACGATACATCAGTAGCGGCTATACCTTCATTTGATGGTGTTCCATTTACCCTGGCAGATGGCTGGGTCTGGGCTTTGACCACCAATGATCCTGATCGGCAGTTATTAGTTGCCCAATTGGCTGAATTTCTAACCGCCAGCGATTATCTGGCATCCTGGACGGCTGAGGCGGGTTTGATTTCACCTCGCCCGAGTGCACTGGCTGCTTGGCCAGATCAGCTTTCGCAGAATTTGATGAACCAGATCGTTACCAGCGCACAAATAATTCCAGCGCTAGATATTGTGACCAATGTTGGTCCTGTGCTGCAGCAAGCGGTAGTAAGTGTGCTCAAAGCAGAAGCGGACTCTACAACGGCTGCTGAAACGGTCGTTGAGAAGTTGAGCACACCAGCGCAAAGATAGGGGATTATCCATCACACTTTCTCCAATAATTGCATGTCACGAATTCTTGTTTCTGGATTAATCAATATTGAAACCACCCTCAAAGTGGATGGTTTTCCAGTTCCATATTTTCCGGTACGTTATCCCTTTCATGGAGTCAACAGCACAGTTTCAGGGGTGGGCTATAATATCGCCAAAGCGCTCACAAACCTTGGAGATGAGGTTGCATTTCTCTCCATTATCGGGGACGATATTGCTGCTCAACAGGTGCGTATTGCACTCGACCGAGAAAACCTCCCGGTTAAAAATGTGTTGGGTTTGATGCCGCAGACGGCCCAATCGGTGATTCTTTACGATGTGGATGGAAGGCGACAGATCAACACTGATCTTAAGGATATTCAAGAACGGGTTTATCCGGTTGAGATATTTGATCAAGAGTTAGAGCGTTGTGATTTAGCTGTACTCTGTAATGTGAATTTTTCGCGCCCCTTCTTGAAGCGAGTTCAGCGGGCGGGTATATTGATCGCTACAGATGTGCATACCATCGGCGATCTGGAAGATGAATATAATCGCGATTTTATGCGGGCTGCCGATATCCTTTTTATGAGCGATGAAAGTTTACACCAAGCCCCGGAAGATTGGGCGCGGAAAGTTTTGAGCGCATACGGTTCCGAAATCCTGGCGATTGGGTTGGGAGCCAGTGGGGTGCTGTTCTCCGTGAAAACGGATAATTTTATGGAACGTATTCCCGCAGTGCAGACCCGCCCGGTGGTTAATACTATCGGTGCTGGGGATGCACTTTTCTCGGCCTTCATCCACTTTTACTTGCAATCTGGTGATCCTTACGAGGCTGTTCAAAAAGCCGTTGTTTTTGCTTCATACAAAATTGGTGAAACGGGCGCAGCAGAAGGGTTTTTGGATCAAGTTGAATTGGAAAGATTATATTTGAAGATAAATGGTTAGAGATTCATTCCGAATAATGATCTCAATCGGCAGGTGCCAATCATGAAAAACGATACTCGACAACTCTTGCGCGACCTGAAAACCGCGGCATTGCTGGGGAACCCCGATGCTGTTAATATTGCTTTAAATGGAATTCTAGCCTTACCTGGGGTGGCAGCCAACGACCGCATGAATGACGGTTTTATTGAGAGAACGGTCTTGCCGGTGGGTCAGACACTCACTCCGCTAAAAACGAGTCACTTGCGTCCGTTGCTCGATCATGATTTAGCTGCGGGACGGGCAATCGGAGCAGTAGCTTTAGCTCATCAATTCATCGGTGGAAAAAATGCCACCGCCAAAGATTTACGCAAACCCGCCAATGATGCCCGTGAAGATGTACGCATTTCCTTGGGGCGGGCACTTTTTGCAGTCGGGCACCAAGCCCCACGAAAATTACTTGACCTGGCTACCCCTTGGCTGATGAATGCAGCCCCCAAACCGCGTTACACTGCCTTAATTTTTATCCCGGCACTGGCTGAAAAATATGACAAACGAGTCGTGGGGTTACTCGGCCCTTTAGGGGCCGATCCTGATCGGGAAGTGCGCGCTGCGTTGGTGGATGCCCTTGGCAATCTAGCGCGCGCCGGATTAGCAGAATCCGTTTTAGAATTACTGGCACTCTGGACCGCAGAAACCCATCCAAATTCCTGGGTGATCAGCCGAGTGCTATCCGCTTCATGGGTTGCAGGTCATCCCAAAGAAGCCGAATCTATCCTGCAAGAATTGTCATCCAAATCTGGAACATCAAGCCAGGTCAAAAGTGCAGTAGAAGCACTGGCACGGCATGGAGTGGATATAAATATCATATGATCAGGTGCGATCACATTGAGCTGAGGTGAATTATGTCACAAAACTATATTAAAGATTTAGGCGATGGGCTGTTTTTACGTCGAGCAACCATCGAAGATGCAGAAGCATTGGCTGAATTCAACGGTTATGTTCACGCTCAGCCGGGATCAGATGACCCCCAAGAAGGAATCATGGCCTGGGTGCGTGATCTGGCTTCCAAACCACACCCAACCTTCGATGTAGGGGATTTTACAATTGTGGAGGATACTACCACCGGAAAGATTGTCTCATCCCTGAATTTGATCAACCAAACCTGGAGTTACGAAGGTATAAAATTTGGGGTGGGTCGGCAGGAGTTGGTGGGTACCGATCCTGAATATCGTCGCCGCGGTTTGGTGCGCGAGCAGTTTGAGGTTATCCACCAGTGGAGTGCGGAAAGGGGCCACAAGGCACAAAGTATTACAGGGATTCCATACTACTATCGTTTGTTTGGGTATGAGATGACTATCGCTTTGGGCGGCGGCAAGATGGGTTATTTACCGAATGAACCCAAATTGAAAGATGATGAAGATGATCCTTTTGTAATCCGTCCAGCAACTGAGTTCGATATCCCTTTCATCATGGAAGTTTACTCGCGAGCCGTAAAACGAAGTATGGTCGGTTGTGTGCGTGATGCCGATTACTGGGTTTATGAAATCAATGGAAAAAGTAAACAGAATATCAATCGATCAGAGGTTCGGATAATCCAGAGCGAAGGTGATGCAGTCGGTTTTATTCAGCATGCTCCTTTGATTTGGAGCCCGACTATCAATATGTGGGGTTATGAGTTGAAAGATGGCATTTCGTGGTTGGATGTCACACCCTCAGTGATCCGCTATCTTGTGAAAACCGGAAGAGAATATGCTGAAAAGAAAGAGGATATCGAATTGGCCAGCTATAATTTTAACTTGGGCCCAGAACACCCCGCTTTTCAAGTTATGTCGGATCGATTGCCACGCAAAGATAATCACTATGCCTGGTATATTCGGGTTGCTGATATTCCTGATTTTCTGCTCCACATTGCTCCTGTGCTGGAGCGTCGGCTTGCAGAATCTATCGTGGTTGGATATAGCGGTGATCTAAAATTGAGTTTCTATAGATCCGGGGTTAAACTGTCCTTCGAGAATGGGAAACTCAAGGGTGTAGAAAGCTATTTGCCAAAGGATCAGGAAGATGCTGATGTCTTGTTCCCTGATTTGACCTTCCTGAGAGTGTTGTTTGGATATGAATCGTTTGATGTTGTCGAGAAAGCTTTTCCTGATTGTTATGCTCGCAATGATCATGGCCGAGCTTTGATTCCAGTATTATTCCCCCAGAAACATTCTAATGTTTGGGCAATTGCGTAACGCCTAAAATCATTGGTTAGAGGAGGCGATCATGCTCAAGAATATTTTTTGCATCCTGTAGATCAAAGTGCTTGCCGCTCTCATCAAGGATATACTCAACGACTGTTTCTTTCGGCCAGGCATTTCGATAAGGCCGATCTGAGAGCAAGGTATCCCACACATCGACAACGGCAAAGATACGTGCAGAGATCGGGATTACTTTTTCTTTAAGCCCTTGTGGATATCCTGTGCCATCCCATTTTTCATGGTGGGAGTAAGGGATTAAGGGATTTCAAGCGATTTTTTCAAAAAGGGAATGGGCGATAATATGTCGTTTGCGATATCAGGAGGCTGTTTGACGATTTCAAATTCTTCTGAGGTCAATGGCCCTGGTTTGTGTAAGATTTCGTCTGCAATCCCCATTTTGCCAATATCATGAAGCAAAGCGCCGCGGCGGATATGATCTAAATCTTGGGGGGAGACCTTTAATCTACGTGCCAATTTTAGGGTTAGTTCTGTAACGCGCTGAGAAAGACCTTCAGTTTCTTTGTCACGTAATTCTAAAGCACGTGCCCATCCTTCGAGGGTTGTATCATAAGCTAGGCGAAGTTTTCTCTGGCGCGCGTTTTCGATTTGGATGCGGTGTTTCTTAGTAATCACCAGTAAAACGATGGATATTAAACTCACTGCCAGAGGTCCGACGATGATGGATAAATCAGGGATGATCTCCGGAATAAAATAAGGCAATAGCATAATAGTGCCGATATTTATCAATCCATAGAAAGCGATTCCAATCATCGAAAACCAGATGCTTGCGAGAATATAGCTGGGAAACAAAAAACTTAGCGTTACGAGTATATTTAGGCTGGTGTCTCCGAGAATATTGGAATAAATATTCATTGGGAACATAATAATCATCAAAAGAGCTGCAAATTTAGCAAAACGCGATCTGCTAATCACTTAAGAAATCATAAGGAATAAGTAACCAAACAAATCTGCGGGTGGAAGAGCGTAATTAGGTACAAAGAAAACATATGAAAGGTTAATCAGGAAAAATAACCCAAATAAACTGATGAGAAATAAAAGATAGCAATCGGGCATCTCGCCGTTCGCCCGGTTCGGTTACCAAATGTGAAGGCCGGGTTAGTGCAAGCCCAATATAAAATAGCTTTTTGATGATCCGGTTCTTGGGATATTTAATCTGCGAGCCCGAATTCCATGCGTTTCTCTCCCCATCAGGGTATTTCAACAGCCAAGCAACTCTTTGATGAAATAATACGGCTGATTAATAAAAAGCCCTCCTTGTTTTCAAGGAGGGCGAGTGTTATTCAATTTAGCTGCTGAATTAATAAACCGGGGTGTTCCACTCTGAAAAATTTGATTTCTTACCTCGCACCGTTTGATCGAAAAGTTCGCGCAATTGTGTAGTAACGGGCCCCATCTCGCCTTCACCAACAGAGCGATAATCAACCCGGGTGATTGCTGTAACCTGCGCGGCGGTGCCCGTCATAAAAAGTTCCTCACAAATAAAAACCTCGGTGCGGTCAATAGAGCGTTCAACAACTTTCAATCCCAATTCTTTTTCAGCTAACACCATCACCGAGCGGCGGGTGATTCCTTCAAGAACGTTATCTGTAATTGGAGGTGTGAACAACACCCCATCACGTAGCATGAAGATGTTTTCGGCGCTGCCCTCCGAAATATGACCATCTTCGGTGAGCACCAAAGCTTCATCAAAGCCTGCACGTAAAGCATCCGTCTTGATAAATGCTGAGTTGGCGTAAGCCCCACTGATCTTGCCTCGGGCAGGGATAACGTTATCGTCAATGCGGCGCCACGATGAGAAAGTCACGTGCGCATCAGTATCGTTGGCTACATAACGGTCAAATGGCAGCGAAACGATACTGATCGCATCACCCACGCCGTGTAATTTTACGCCGATCCCTTCATCTGATTTATAGACTAAGGGGCGAATATAAACATCCTGTTGATGGCCTTCGGTTCGCAAAAGCTCGATGGTGACTTCGGTTAAACTTTTGGGTGTGTGATCGAATTCCATGCAGAGCATTTTTGCTGAATTCAACAATCGTTTGAAATGATCCCAGGGGCGGAATAGATATAATTGCTCCTGATCAGTATTCCAGTAGCCACGCAAACCGCCGAAGGCCGCGGTGCCGTAATTCAACGCATGTGTTAAAACCCCGACTTTAGCTTCAGTATACGGAACGATCTCACCCTCGAAATACGCATAGTTAGGAAGTGCCACTTTTTTGCCTCCTTGCAAGTGAAATGGGATAATACTAAATCTACCGCGATTATAACCTTTGCAAATTTCCATGGCAATTGAGCAATGTCATAACCTTAGAGTTAAATCGTTATTTCCATTCTGAGAACAACCGGAAATTTCAGCTGGATGCAGCAGTAGAAATATGAAAATTCATTTATTCCTCCAAAAAACTTTTCGTTTTTCCGCCAAAAGGGGTATACTTTTAGCAGTTCAAGATCATTTTTTGATCTCTGCAATGATATTCTGTTCAGAGTTGCCCTGAGGAGACCATTATGAAAAAAGCAGTCAGTATTAGCCTGGGGTCGTCCAAGCGTGATAAATCTGTGACCGTTAATTTATTGGGGGAGGAAGTTTGTATTGAAAGGATCGGTACCGATGGCGATATGGAAGCTGCGGCTCAGAAGTATAAAGAGCTGGATGGGAAGGTGGATGCCTTTGGTGTGGGAGGCGCGGACCTTGGCGTTTTAGCGGATACCAAATGGTACCCCTTGCACTCAGTTAGCAGCATGGTGCGTTTTGTTGAAAAAACACCGATTGTGGATGGTACTGGGTTGAAGATCACGCTAGAAGGAACCGCCGCCGCCTTTTTAGATCAGCAAATCCCCGAATATATCCAGCAGCATGGTCGCACAGCCTTTATTATGACGGGTGTCGATCGTTGGGGGCTGACACGCTCCTTTACTGAAGCTGGCTACGATTGTGTTTTCGGCGATTTGATGTTTTCTCTTGGAATCCCAATCCCGCTCAAATCAACATCTCAATTAAAAACCATGGCAGCTTTGTTGATGCCAATCGCTGGCCGCTTGCCTTTCGATTGGATATATCCGACTGGTGAGAAACAAGAAGAACGTAAGCCCAAGCATGAGAATTATTTTCAGGGAGCTACAGTAACGGCCGGTGACTGCCACTATATCAAACGCTATATGCCTGATAATATGCAGGGCAGAGTGATTGTTACGAACACGACCACCCCTTCAGATGTCGAACTCTTCCGTGAGTGTGGCGTGAAGTATTTGGCAACAGCTACACCTGTTTTAGAAGGCCGTTCTTTTGGCACCAATATGATGGAAGCCGCCCTGATTGCTATCTCTGGCAAAGGGCGGGTGTTGACCCATGATGAAATCAGCGAATTGCTTGATCAGCTCAATTTTGAACCCCAAATCCAGGAGTTGAATTAATATGGATGCCATCATAACCGCGGGTGGAATACCTAAACCCGAAGACCCGTTATATGAATTAACCCAGGGGAAATCTAAAGCCCTATTAGAGATTGCACATAAACCCATGGTCCAGTGGGTTTTGGATGCGATCTGCGGCTCAGAGAAGATCGAACGTATTGTGATGGTTGGTTTAGAGCCAGATAGTGGTTTGATTTGCAGTAAGCCGATCACTTATATCCCCAACCAGGGCGGAATGTTGGATAATGTGCGCGCCTCACTTAACAAAGTTGTAGAACTCAACCCTGCTGCCGAATTAATTTTGCTGGTTTCCTCAGATATCCCGGCGCTCACCACTGAGATGATCGATTGGGCCATCGAAACCGCCCAGGAAACTGATGACGATATGTATTACAACATCATTTCCAAAAAAGATATGGAAACTCGTTATCCCGGATCGAAACGCTCTTTCATTAAGTTCAAAGATGCGGAGATCTGCGGTGGTGATATGAATATTGTGCGGGCTTCGGCGGCCAGTGGTAATGATGAACTCTGGACCCGCTTAATTGCTGCCCGGAAAAATATCTTCAAACAGGCTGCACTTTTTGGGTTTTCGACTTTGATACTGATGCTTACCCGCCAGCTCTCAATCCATGATGCGGCCCCAAGGCTGAGTAAACAGATCGGCATCAGAGGACGTGCTGTTTTCTGCCCTTATGCTGAGTTGGGTATGGACGTCGATAAACCCTACCAATTTGAAATTCTGCGCAAAGATTTAGAAGCCAGGGTGGCTGCCAAGTGATGCAGAAAATTTTGAAATGGGATGCCGATTTTTCGGCACGCTTGCGCGTAGCAGAGAAACCAGGTAATTTACAGCGGTTCGCTAAAATTTTTGCCCATTCTGGTGATTCATGGTTTTGGTTTTTGGGGCTGCTCGTTGTTGGGTGGTTGGGAACTCCTTATTGGCGCTGGCGGATGATCACTCTGGGGATAGGTGTACTGGTCACGGCGGTGTTGGTGATGGCCGTTAAATTCACTGTACGTCGCCGCCGTCCCGAGGGGGAATGGGGCGATATCTATCGCAGCACTGACCCACACTCTTTCCCATCCGGGCACGCCGCACGTTCATTTATGCTTGCGGCTATGTCGGTGGCTTACGGCCCGGTCTGGTTCGGTGTGATCTTGGTGATTTGGGCACCGCTGGTAGCGCTAGCCCGTGTGGCCATGGGTGTCCACTACTTTTCAGATGTTTTCGTTGGAGCAATCGTAGGAATCTTGATGGGCTGGTTGGTTTCGTACCTGGCAATAGGATTATTGGTCGCAAATTCTGCTCTTTAATTTAACACTTTAGGACTTCCGCAGTTGAACTAGGGAACTGGGGGTTTGGGGGAGTGGCTTTGCCACTCCCCCAAACCCCCCAATATTCTCGAAGTGCGTAACTCCCACATTTTTCAAACAAAAACGGGATGCTTTTCGTAGCATCCCGTTTCTTATTTCGTATTTTATCTAATCCCAGGGGATTTCAGGGGACCGATAAAAATTGATGCCCTTTGCAGACCAATGCGGTCCTTGGGCAGCCAATCGTTTGCGATACTCATCCCAGTTGCGCCCCCCCTCGCGGGCGACCAGCCAATCTCTGCTAATCCGGGTAAGCGCGGGAATGCCATAAATTCCACATCGGCCATCGTGCGTAAAGTCTCAGACCACAGTGGCGCTTCCACACCCAGGATCGCGGATTCTGCCAATCCATCTACTTCGGTTGCTGGGTCCCAGGTATAGGATTTTTCAACGCTCACCGTACCCGCCCAATCGAGACCCAGGGGTGTATCTTGATCGTATTTCATATCCAGATAGGTGCGCGGCGCGGGGGACATCAATACTTGCATTCCTTTTTGAACAGCCATTTCGGCGTGTTTGACATCCGTCCAATACTGCATCACAGATGTGGGAGACAGCTTGCATTGTACGATCTCTTCCCAACCCACCGTTTGTTTGCCATGTTTAGTTACGATGGGTTCGACCCGTTCGATGAAGCGTTTGTAGTCATCTTTGGGTGTCGAGTGTGCCTCATCACCGCCGATGTGAATATATGGACCCGGTGTGATCGCCGCTAACTCCCTGATCGCATCATCCAGGAATTGGTAAGTGATCTCTTTGTCAATGCACAGCGAACTAAAACCCACCTCGCTGCCGGTGTAAAGCTCTGGGGCTACGCCATTGCAATTCAACTCAGGGTACGATGAGAGTGCCGCGTTGGTGTGCCCGGGTAAGTCAATTTCGGGCACGATGGTGATGAAGCGTCTCTGCGCATAGGCTACAATCTCAGCGTACTGTTCTTGGGTGTAAAATCCACCCGGATCGCCGTTGATGGCGGTGCTGCCGCCGTGCGCTGTCAGGTTGGGCCACGATTTGATCTCGATGCGCCAGCCTTGATCGTCACTCAGATGTAAATGCAGCACGTTGATTTTATAGCCTGCCAGCAGATCAATATAGTGTTTGATATCTGCAACCCCGAAGAAGTGTCGGGATACATCCAACATCGTACCGCGCCAGCCAAAGCGAGGGTAGTCGCGGATCACGCCACAGGGGATTTGCCAAGAGCCGGAATTGACGGGTAGAAACTGAAGGAGGGTCTGAATTCCGCGGAATAGTCCCGCCCGATGAGGGGCAGCCAACCGGACTCCCGAGGCAATCACTGTTAATTCATAACCTTCTGCGCCCAAGGCGGTATCAGCATCTGTGGTGGTCAGAGAAATATTACCAGGTGGAAATGTGCCTCTCCCAACCTTGACCTGAATTCCAAATCCAACCGCGGCCTTGATTTGATCTGCTAAATAATGCCCGATAGCGAGCATTTCATCATTGGCCGGATCAATATAGATTTGAGATTCAATCGTGAGTTTGAACACGCCTTGGGAGGGGTTGACAGATACGGGTTTGGGGATTAAGTTTTTTATCATATTCTCTCATCCAATCGAAGGGGTTGAAAACACAAAGGGTTCGATATTTTCTAATTGTGTGGCTTCACTTTTTTGAGCGCGGTATAAATCCCAGCGGAGTTGTAAATTCATCCAGAAACCAGGCGTAGTGCCGAAGAATTTAGCCAGACGAAGAGCTGTACTGGGTGTGATCCCGCGTTTGCCATTAATGACCTCATTGACGCGCTGATACGGCACGCGGATACCGCTGGCCAACTCACGCTGCGTGATTCCCATGGGAATCAGGAACTCCTCCCGCAACATTTCGCCGGGGTGGGTAGGGGTTCGATTTGTAGGAACAAGTACCATTTTTGCCTCATTTCTAGGTAGTGTTGACATTTCAACTTTTTTCTAGAGAACATTCATCATATGTCAACACGGCCTAATGATAATCGATAATTTTCACATCGGTTGGGACTGCTTCTTCCCATGAAAAACAGACCCGATACTGCTCGTTTATCCGGATGCTGTATTGACCTTCGCGGTCACCCTTGAGACCTTCTAGCCGGTTTCCAGGTGGGATGCACAGGTCATTGATTGATTCTGCGGAATCAATTTGATCTAATTTTCGGCCAGCAATCTTCCACAAAGACTGTGGACAGACACTACGGCTTGCTCGAGAGTTAATGCCATTGAAAATATCTTCGGTGCCTGCATCTCTGAAGGACTGGATCATTATAACATAATATCACGGACCCCATGCTATTACAAGATGTTTTTGCCAGTGTGTTCTGTGGTTTCAGCCATTCAGTGTTTCTTTTCTCCCTAAACCAGGGACGGCGTTGTTTGGCAACGCCGTCCTTTTTATGTAGCATCTTTGATTTCGATACATCCGGCGTCGGTTGAGTGCTACTATAGGAGCGTATCGAAACCACGCCGGACACTCATTCAGCAGACGCTGTTGTGTTATTCGTATTCAAGCAAATCTGTTACTTCACCTCAAACACCGCCACCACCGGATCGTGATCCGACGTTCTAATTGGCGAAGGATCACCCGGGTCGGGTGGGCCGAAATCGGCATTGACATGCAGCACTTCAGTGCGGGTCAGCAGCTCGAAGAGTGCGGGCGTCACCAGGATATGATCCAACGTTTGTGAGAGTCCCTGGAAGATGTAGGAGTACCGTCCCTCTGCGGGGATAATCTCGAAAACGTGATTCATCCCAGCCTCTCGCAGCGTATTGATCGGACGCGAAATCGTAGAACGAGTTCAGGTCTCCGATCACGGCCACGTAAGCCTCGGGATGGTCAGCCAGCACCTGCTCCAGCACTTCCACGTTCCAGGCGGCCTGGGCGTTGCGGCGCGGTTCGGTTGCTTCGACCCCGGCGCTCATCGACGTGAAGTGATTGTTGATCACGAAGACCGTCTCTGGGCCATTTTCAGTGTCGACTTCAACCTGCACCAGCAGCGGTGGACGGTTGGTCAGCCCTTCGGGGGCGACAAACTGCTCCACGCTGATGAAGGTGGCCCGGTCGCCGCGGATCAGGTAACCGACATCGATGCCGCGGCTGTCAGTGCCTTCGATCAATAAAGCTTCATAGCCGTAACCGGCCAAAACTTCACTGGCGGCAAGATCCTCCAAAATGGCGATATTTTCCACTTCCTGTAAGCCGACGATCAAGGGTGCGCCTGCCACATCAATCGTGTTCGCTGCGCGTTCGATCCGCAAACGATACTCCGATGGTTTCAGCATCGGAGGGTCGGTCGGGTGCGGCGCCCGCGTGTCGAACAAGTTTTCCACGTTCCAGGTCATAATGCTAAACTCGGTTGGACCAGCCTGTGCGATTACCGATGGTCCACCTTCCCCTGGCGCTGCGACGGTTGGCAGGTTGATCGGCTCGATTTTATAGCGGCTGAAGGTGTAAGCCAGCGGCCCAATTACCCCATTGACCTGATCGCCGCTGTCAACCACGTACATCAGGGTTGAGCTGTCTTCATGTACCGCGGCGCTCCCATCATCGACCATAATCGCCAGCCCGCTGATCGTCTCGTCACCCTGCCACAGCCGGTCCACGCCGTGCTTCGGCAGCACCATCACGTACTCGCCATACTTCGAGGTTGGCCCCACGGCCTGCCCCGCGCCGCTGACCTGCACCAGCATCCCCTCCAGCGTTTCGTAATAGCGGTCGGAATCATCCTGCGCGGGGGGCGGATCCAGTTCTGCAGCCTTCGGCAGCGGATTTCCCTGGCTCAGCACCACGATATCGGTCTGCGGTTCCGCGACATAAATTTGGGTCTGTTGAGATGTTTCTCGCACGATGCCGCTGATTTGGACTTCATCGCCAGCGATGACAGCGGGTTCCGTTAAACCAAGATGGATGAACAGTCCAGACGAGGTGAGGGGGTCTTGATCCATTTCATTTTCCTGAACCCAGAAACCACCTAATTCCGGGAAAACCCCGGTGACGATGCCTTCCGTGGTCACGGGCTGCATCATATAGGGAGAGCGGAATCCGGGGCCTTGGATCGCCCATACGGGTACGGTATCCCCCAAAAATACGAAGTGCGGGTCTCCAACTACCAGGTCTGGCCACTCTATCGCAGTGGCAGCATAATCCTCGATGGTCATATATCCATCCGAGCCGGTGGCTTTCAAAATATAGCTGACACTCACGCTTTCGCCACCGCCTGCCAGTTCAGGGATCGTCCAGATAATCTGACTCCCGCTGACCTCGCCGCCTTCGGGTGCGGAATCAAACTCGGCACCGCGGCGGGGCATATTGCCCATGATGGTCACATCGGTGAGCGGGCCGGGCGTGTGGTTGAAGGCTGTCAGCGTAACTTCGAAATTATCGCCGGTGACCACGTTGATAGGGGCATCGAGTTCGATCATCAGTTCGGGCGGGTATATGCGCTCGAAATCGGATTGGATGCGCGGGTAAAGCTGCTGGTCAGGATCGTACATTTCGAGGATGCCCGTGATGCGGTACAAGTCTCCCGCTTCGATGGTTTCTACGTTGATCATGGTTTGCTTATCAACGTAGAGCGGCAGGGTCTCGCCGTTCTCATCCATCAGGTCGATCTCGAAACTGTAGCTGAACTCCTCGTTGCGAGTGACCAACCCCTCCACGGTGATCAGCCGCCCTTGCAGATCAGCATTGTTGACCGCTTCGGAAATACTGACCTCCGCAGGGTCCACAGCGGGATTTTCGTTGGGGCCAGCTAGGATTTGGACGTCATCAGGTGTATTGGTAATCAGTTCCAGCGCGCCGCGGTAGAGTTCGAGCTTGCCGTGAGCGCTGACCAACTGGCCAATGTTTACGCTGGTTTCACCCTCGCCGCCGGGCACCCAAACCTGCACGCCGCCGGTTTCATCTTCCATATAGAATTTTACATTGCCACCCCCGGCGTACAGCGCGCCGGTCTGCATCGTGGCGGTGCCTTCGACGGTGAGTTCCGCACCAACCAGATCGACCAGGTTGCCAATCGGTACTACGCCGCCCTCGATGGAGGTGTGTGCCGGCCCGCCAAACGCAGGCGCGGCCCAATCTTCAGCCTTGGCAGAATAATCGGATGCTGTGACCACCATCACCGACCAGGGCGTTTCGACCGGGATTTGGGTGGTCGCGGTTTCTCCGGTAGCCAGCGAACCTACTGTCCACAAAGCGACCTGACGGTAAAGATCGATTTGCGGCAGACCCCAAAACGCGGCTTGCTCGCCGATCGTCACGTCCGCGGGGGGATTGGGAATCGCTAAATCCAGGGGAATGGGCAGCTGCACGGTCAGGCCATTCACATCCTGCCCGGTTTCATTGGTGACCGATACCGTGTATTCAAAGCTGTCTCCTGGTGCGGCCGTTTCAGGTGCGCTGACTTCAACTTTGAGCTGGGCAACCGGATCCGGCGTTAGTGCACTGCCGGTGTTTTGCGGATTGGGCGCCGCGTTGATGATGAAGTCGGCGGCGTTGTCGTTGGTGTCGATGAAGTTACCCGCGTCACCGCCAGGTGCGCGTTCGATGGATTGGCCATTTTCGAGCGCGGCTGCCGGGGAACCCTCGGCAAAATCGGCGGGGCCATCACCCCAGGCCAGGCTGTCGACCACGGTACCGTCGGTCATCCGCAGTTGCAAGCCGCCCTTGGGGTGGACCATCGGGGTTTCGAAAATAGTGTCTGGCGTGATGCCAATTTCATACCCCAGGCGCCCCAGCACGTAGTGTCCCTGCGGGGGCACCAGCGCGTGATCCGTCCAGCGGATGACCATCACTTCATCCTGCCCGTCGGCCAGCTTGTACCACAGGGACCAGCCTTTCAGATCAAATGGAGCCTCCGTGCCGGTGTTGGTCAACTCGATGAATTCGAGGTTGTTGTTACCATCGATCCCGGTGAGCACTTCGGAGATTAGGAGGGCAGGCTCCCCTGCGGGTATCTCTGGGGCGGGTTCTTCTGTAGGAGTGGAATCACCCACGGGTTCCCCGGTGGGAGCTTCCATTTCGGGTGGCGCCTCAGCGGGCGAATCCATGGTGCAGGCGGTTAAGATTATCATGATTGAAAGGATCAGCAAAATAATCAGGCGTTTGGACATTGGATTGTTCTCCTCAGGGAGGTGATTTTTATGAAATTTAGGCTGTATTTTACCGTACCTTGCTGTATCTGAAATTGAATTATGTAAGAAAATTGCAGTTATATTTCATCATCAGCTATCACCCCTCATCCTATCTCGATCTATTGAGTACTTACCCAGTATGTTTGGGTAGCAACTCACCCACTGCAGCAACTAAAGCATCCAAATCATCAAATGTATTATATCCCTGCACCGATATACGAATGAAATGTTGGTCATTCCACTCGATACAAGGCACCTCGATACTAAATTGCTGCAGAAGTTCTTTCTGAAATTCGGAAATCTCCCGCACATGCGGTAAACGGACTACAGCCATTTGCACAAATGGTGCGGCCTGATCAGAATAGATGGTGTCCAATCCGGTAAGCCTGTCGAAACGCTTGAGCCCTTGTGCCAGGATTTGCTGGCACTGATGCTGTACCGCAGACCAATGATGCGCAACTTGAAACTTTATGGCAGCCGGAACACTTAAATAAGCGGCCGGGTCATTGGTGCCCCACCACTCCAGGTTATCGAGATATTTTGAACCCGCTGTGAATGGTGTGTTCTCCCCCCACCCCCAACTGATAACTAATGGCTCCACCAGAGATTGTAATTCACGGCGGGTGTACAGGAATCCGGCACCCTTGGCGCTTTGCATCCATTTGTGACAATTTCCCAGGTAGAAGTCTGGCTCCAACGCGGTCAAATCAACTGGGATTTGACCAGGGGCATGGGCTCCATCAATGATGGTCAGTATCCCCACAGCCCGTGCTTTCTTACAGATAATTTCCACTGGCATTCGCATCGCCGTTGGCGAAGTAATATGGCTGATGAAGATCACCTTGGTTTTGGTGGTCACGCCCCGCCAGAGTTGTTCGGCGACCTCGGCTGGTGATGCCAGGGGCAAAGGAAGCGGTTGTTTCACGAGGATGGTGCCTTTTTTCTGACCAATAAATTGCCATACATTCTCACAAGCACCATATTCATGGTCTGTGGTCAGAATCTCATCTCCAAGGTTTAGCTGTAAAGATCGGGCGATGATGTTAACTCCAAAAGTGGCATTTGGGATAAAGACCAGATCATCAGCATCTGCACTTAGATAATTCCCTAAGATTTGCCGCGCCTTTTTCAATTCGGGAAGCAATTCTCGTGTGATGAACTGAACAGGCTGGCGTTCAAGACGTGTTTGCCATTCTTGATAGGTGTCCAGCACAGGGCGCGGTGTGGCTCCGAAAGAACCGTGGTTGAGAAAGATAATATTATGATCTAAAAGAAAAAAATCTTTCATATGTATATCTCATTCGTGCATTTTCCGCTGCTTAATTATGCTGGGACACCATCCCAAAATGGCTCTGAATTGCAGCGAGCAAAAAAACTTAATTATCAGCTAAATAATTGTAACCACAAGGCCTTCCATCTTTGGTTTGCCACTCCCAGCTTTCAGTAAAGCGAGTTGATAAACCGGATTGGCTGGATAGCGTTTCAAAGGTTTCAATCATCATTAAAAAGTACCTTATCAGCCTTGTCGAGCAGCCCAACGCGATAAAGCGCTAGGATAACGTGGTAAACAGTTTGGCGGCAGACACTTCCATTTTCAAATAAACCCAAATTGGAGCGGTCATCTGAGTGGATGGAATTGTGGGTCCCGGAACGCCGTATTTGAAGTCTCCAAAACTACTTTCTTCAAAGTGTTTCTTCAGGCGGCGCAGCATTTTTCGGACAAGATCATCTTCAACTAAGCTTTCATCGATTGCCGGGCGAAAAGAGGTGAATAGAAACGCCTATTTTGTTCGCTAACTTATTAAATCATTCCCGAACTTTTGACCCATATTTTATAGATTCATCCAAAAAAGCTTCGATATTTTCAATTGGCGTCCCACTGACGATACCATTACCAGCCGCAATGCACATGCCACCGTCGGGACGGTTGAAGGTATCCATCAAGAAGCGGACTTCTTCGCGGACTTCCTCAGGTGTGGACTCCTGTAAGGTGTGCTGAACATCGAAACCAGCCAAAAAGGTCAGGCGATCTCCATATTTTTCTGCGATGGCAACTTCATCCATCGTTCCTTTTTGCACAGGATGAAATACATCCAACCCAACCTCGATCAAATCTTCCAATATTAGCGTGTTTTTTCCGCACGAATGCAGCCACCAATGGATGTTATTTTCCTTCAGTAAATTTCCGATCACTTGGAAATAGGGCTTGAGAAATTCTCGGAAGGTCTCTGGCCGCATAAAAAGATTCTTCTGATGGCCCAAATCATCACTGGTCCAAAATCCATCAGGTTTTAGTTCTCGAATGGCACGTTTCAAATATCCAAGATAATTTTCACAGAGCGCAGCATATAATTTGTGGACCTGTTCCGGTGCGGTGTAAAAATCCATCAACAAATTCGTCATACCGCGAATTTGCCAGGGACGTTCGAAGAATAAGCGCCACCAGCCAAACATCAAATAGCGATCTTGGGTGCGGAATTTGTTTGCCGTTTCAGCCAGCGGGTCAAAGCGGCTATCCTGCTCGGGATCAGGTAATTTTTCAATAAATTCATCTAACTTTGCCCAATCATCAATAACGGCCATCGTGTCATGGGCTCCGCCTTCTGGCAATTTCCAGGAGAGACCCATCTTTTTGTATTCGATCAGTTCGTGCAGCCAAAGGAAAGCCACATCTTCCGGGTATCGATCAAACTGGCTGAGGCGATCTCCATATTGATCTTCTAACCCTTCACCCCACCATTTTGCCATAACCAGAGGAATGCGGGGTGGATTTTTTCGTTCTACAGCGTTGATGACTTCTTTTCTAGAGAGGGGTTCCCAAATTTTTTGATCGTCCATCATTTTTACCTCGATAAGTTTTCTCTTATTGACTTTTACCACGATAACGGCTGAAAACCCCGCCATTGAAGCCGCCTGCGAGTGCGGCAATCGACAAGATTATCACAATTGCTCCACTTGCAGCCAAGGTAATAAAAATCATCAACACACTTCCCAGTGCTCCAACCAGGCCATAAGTTGGGCCGCGATCATCGAAAGCCAAAAATCCACAAAACCACCCAATGATAAGTGGACCCAAAAACTCAGCCAGTAATAGGCCAATCTGCATCCGGTTTGCCAAACCTTCATCCATGTCCAAGAAATAAAACGCGGCAATCAATACAAAAAAAGACCAGAAGACATTGGCTACAATACTCAACGCGATGATCCAGGTATTGGTGGTGCTGAAATCGAATAAAGATTTCCAATTCATAAGATTCTCTCACTCATCCAACCATAAGATGCTGGTGATAGCCCGCGGATAAAAGAAGCCTTTTTCGAAAGTTTTTCCGGCGAAAATTTGGTCAATACCTGGGTTAGACGGACTGCCTAAGCGCCACCAATCGGCGTGGGCGCGGTCCTGCACCGTTTGCTCCTCACCAAAATCGATTTTCAGAACCTTGCGAGCGATGTGCTGACACAGAAAAACCTTGCTGATCCACGAGTTATCGCTGTGAGCGGATAGTTTCCAACTGCCATCAGGGAACAGACAGATTCCAGGCTGCAACACATTTTCCAGATGGACTCGCAACTTTTGAATGAGTTCCCCATATGGCCCGAAGGGTGATACCGCTTCTTTCAGATTCATCTGGCTTGGAAAGATCAACCCCTCCACCGCGGGGATGATGGGAGAGGGCTTGCCCTCATCAAGAATTGCAGGGAGATAGCCCAATTCAGGATCAAAGGCTGCTGAAATAGTTTTCGCAGCTCGTTTCGCGCCTTCGTGGGATTCGGCACAACGCTGGCTGTCGCCCAGCTGGGTAAAAAGCCACTCTAATGCCAGGTAGGCGCTCCAACCTTTGACCGCCAGATATAAATTCCGGCGCGCTTGCCCCAGAGACGGATCAAGGGAATCATAAGTCGTAATTTCCTCGGATATCCCTGTCCGGCTGGAGTCCAAATCCATAATTCCATCTCTTTTGGCTGGATCGGGATGATCGCGGTTGAGCATCGATTGCAGGCAGTCAATGAGTAAGGTGCGATTTTGTTCAGCCCAGATCAAATCGTTAGTGCGCTGCACATACAATCCCACGCTGATCAACCAATTGATTAGCTGCTCTTGAGTCATGTACGAATAGCAGCCCGGCTGGTCAATAACTTCGTAGCTTGAGTAGCCCGGGGGGGTAAATGTATTGAACGAACCTTGATCGTGGGTGAAGGAAATGCCACCAGAGTGTATAAATTCCTCACCGGGGAAGTGAACTTTATCCCTGTAAGAATACGCATCTATAAAACTATCGAGTACATTACGCACCACCCAAGGCTGCTCACGCAGTTCGAAAAATAGGTGGTCGACGGCCAGGTCGAAGGTGTTCATCATCATGAAAGAACCTTCATTGATCACCCACCGAAATCCACTTTCTTGGCGAGCAAATAACATCGAACTGGCCCAGTAGGAGCGCGTCGCCTGTGCCAGCAAAAACTTTTGATCGCAATTGAGTTTACTTTGTTCGAGTTCGCGATCTGCGACAGCCGCTTCTACCTGCCAATTGCTAATTCGAGCAGCAGCATATCCGAGTACATCCTTCAAACCCGAAAAATAGCGCGTATAAGCATACAATTCTTTGAATTCCCCAGCCGTAACTATCCCGCCTTGAAACCACCCGAGGGCGAAATCTACAGTAGTAATTTCCTCAGGGCCAACATCAACCAGCAAAACGCCCATCCCGCCTAAGCGGAAAGGCAGCGGGTGAGGCGGGGTGAACAGACTGGGTAAATCCCATTGGGCAACAGCCCGTACATTGGGGTTTGCTCTGGCATCGCAGGCAAAGCCATATCCCTGCACCGCGGCCCAGCCAGTCAGTTCGCCATCAGTTTCTTCTTCAAGTAGACGCAAGCCGCGCAAACCGCTGATGGCGAAAAATCCTTGTAAAGGTTCGTCGCTGCTACGGTTATCAATGGTCAGCCGGGCGGTGATGGCAGGGGTGATGGCGTCTTTTAGTTTTTTGAGATCAGTCTCAGGGTCAGGGATTCCGGTGACAGGTGAGAAGAGTGAAAAGGAGATCCCCGTTGTTTCCCAGGTGTCGGTTCCCCAACCGAAGGTGCGTTGAATGACTTCTTCGGGAAAAGAGCTGACAGTGAATTCATCGGGTCGAGATTGCTCCCCTAAAAATGTGGATAAGTCCGTCGATTGGGCATTTTTATAGAATGGCAGGCAAATAATTTGAGTGCCGCGTCGGAGCCCAATGAAAACATCTTCGTTCGCGGCTCGGGCAGACTGCAAGCCAAAACCGCCACCCGCGCCGTACATTCCTAAAGCAAAATGGGCATTAGCACCCCGCGGACTATGGAGTGAGAGATAAGATTGGGTAGCTGGAGTATCTGTCATTATTTTGCTGTTCTGATCCGTACTTGTACATCATGGATGCTGCCATCTTCGAAGATGGGCAGGATATTGCCATCAAAGGGAAATCCATCCAAGGTGATGTCGATTTCTCCTTTTTGTACTTTATCGGGGTTGTGAATATGGATTTTGTAAATTGCCCCGCGAAAATATCGTTCTACGGCACATTCTTTCCATTCCGATGGGATGCAAGGATCAATCCGCAGCCCGCCGTAATCGAGTTTGGCGCCCAGCATTTCTTTAAGAAAAACATTATTGAACCAGGCCAGCGAACCTGTAATCCAGGTGAATTCCATTTGGAAAGCTTTGTTGCGGTGATCGGGGCCATAGAAGCAGTTGGCGTACATATACGGCGGCGACATCTGCCGCAGATCGTCTTCGCCGTGGAAATACCCCGGCGCATTATCCCGCCATAAATCGAGCGCTCGATCCGCCATCCCCATGCGGAGCAAACCCATCATCATCCAGATGTTCAGGTGGGAGTAAATCGTGCCGTTCTCGCAAATACCCGGTTCCATGCTGCTGATGCGGCCAATATTATCGTCGATTTCGCAGTAAGTGGGTGCCAGCAAGCGATAACCGAGAGGCGAGCCGAGGATTTCATCACAGGATTTCAAGATGGTTTCTGCCCTTTCTGGATCAGCCGCGCCAGAAATCAAGCCCCAGGCCTGGGATTCGAAGAACATTTTTCCGTATTGGTTGATCTGCGAGCCGATGGGTCGGCCGTTATCATCAAAACAGCGTGTGTACCAGTCTCCATCCCAGGCATTATCGTTGATCGCGTTTAAAATGGAATCCCGCCGAACCACAAAGTCCTGCTGTTTTTCAGTCTCACCCATAAATTCTGCCAGAGCCGCCATTTCACGCAGCGCTTCGGCATACATCTGGCTGAGCATCACGCTCTCACCGCGGCCTTCCTTCCCCACTGCGGTCAGCAAGTTGTTCCAATCACCGAACTTGATCAAGCACAAATCATGTGCGCCTTGATTGGATTCTAGAAAATTCAGCGTGCGCTCGATATGCCCGAGAACGGTATCCCTGCCGCCATCAAAAAAGGGGACGATTTCATTTAGGAAGGCCATATCTCCAGTTTCTTTGAGATAAGCCGTCAGGGTGAAGACTAGCCACAGTGCGCTGTCAGAATACGGCTTCTCATCGACAGGGTTCCAGCCGCGTAAAGCCAATCCGTTGGCATATTGGTGTTGGAAAGCTTCCACCAAAATTTCTCTCGTCCGTTTGGGGCTCATGGGTGAGATGCCATAACCGTGTTGAACGATATCCCGATAGCCCATCCACCCCCAGCGGCACCACTCTGCTCCGTAAGAAGCACCCTGCTTGACCCACACATTGAACATGCGGTTGAAATGCTCGTCCGGTGTATCGAAACGGTTGCGCTGGATCATGGCCTGTTTTTCTGCATGCAGCGCTTCAAAATAAATCTCAAAATTACCGAAGTATTTCTTTTTGAAATCGGTAACCTTCGCTTCGTCATCCGTGGCACCGATGATGAATTCCATTGGCTGAGTTTCGCTGAGTACTAAGTTCAAATCAAATTGGGCCGCCATAATGGTGGCATCGGACGAACCGGGGGTGTTGCTGCATTTGCCATTGATTATAGCTTGCGGCGCTTTCAGATTGCTGTACTGTCCGATAAAAGCATCGCAACTCCCCTCAAATCCGATGATGGGTGCATCCGCAGCCATAAAGCCGACCAAATAATCATGCGGACGATAGTACGGATGCTTGTTGGCGACCAGTGCATTCTGATCTTGATCCCACCAGGAATGGCGGTAGAACATATCGCCGTAGCTGTCGTAGCCCCATTTGTAAGCAAACTGAATCTGGTTATAGACGAAGAGCGAGAGATCACGTTCTTGCCCAGAAACATTTTTTATTTCGAGACTCCACAGTTCAATAGGGTCCGCTCCGGGGGGGATGAAAATTCGAAAGGTGGCTGCCACCCCATTGGTTTCAGAGTTAATCGTCGTGTATCCTAATCCGTGGATGCATTCAAAATGATCATATGCTTTACAAACCGGCTCCCAGCCCACGTTCCAGAAATCCCCTGTATCGTTATCGCGCACATAAATCAACCGGCTCATTAGATGATCGCGGCCGTAGACATCGAAATCACAAATTCTCCCCACCCCAGTAAAAAACTGGATGGCTTCTAAATCGTCAACCTGATAATCAAAATATCCTACTCCAGTTTGCTGCACGTTCGAGAAAGCAGAATGATTCCAGAGAAAATTATCGAAGGCCCGCGGGGTTGCTGGATTCGTAACGGTAAATTCGGTGCCGACAGGGTTGAAATGCCCATAACGAGATTTCATGGAACCTCCTATAATCCGAGCCGGAAGTAGGCGTTGGGGTTGTCGAACAGCCAGCCATTGGCGATTTCTTTGGCTTCGTCCAAGCCGATATACGCCATCTCGACCATCTCCGCGAGCCCGATCGCGATATTATCTCTGGCGATTTGACTGTGCGCCCAGCTACGCTCCAGGTTGCCAAAATGGTCAGACCCGTAGCCGTGGATCTTGCCGTGCGGCACGGCTCCCAAAATCCGGGGGATGATCCGCTGGGCGTAAACCGGGTCAATGATATGCCCCCAACAAAAATCAATACTCACATTGGGGAAATTCTTACCCAAATATAAAATATCGCCTTCATAAGGCCAATTCAGGTGGAATAGATCGAAACGCACCTCCTGGTGCAGTTCGAGCATGGGCAGCAGATGGATGGCACGCGCTTTGCGGATGTCGTTCCAGGTGCCGGCCATATGGCCGGTGTGCAGTTGAACGGGTAAATCCATCTCTTTGGCCATGCGCATAAATTCATGGAATAGATAATCTCCGAGCGGTTGATTGCCCTCCGGATAAGTTAGCTTTCGCCGATGGTCGGACATCATCCAATTGAAGGCTTCTTCGGCCTGGCTTTGGGAGGGGTTGCCATACCCGATGGAGCGCGTGTAGGCTGATTGATCCTTGAAACAAACCGCTCCATATTCCTTCAAAATTTCAAAGATTTCCCGGCAAGCTTGAAGGTACTCAGCCAGCGAGGTGGCTCTGCGCCCTGTTGGTGAAATCAGTGCCTGGGCTTCTTCATGCGAGCAGATACCGTGGTAAGCAGGCAGTGAAATCGCGAGCTTCGCCCGCGGCGGCAGCTTGAAACTGCCATCCACAATCTTTTTCACATCCGGCCAGTTATCGGTAATGCGGACTGCAATGCCAGTTTTATCGAGCACGCTTTCGGTGTACGCGGTATCTGTGAAATCAAGGAGGTTTTCTTGAATGCGTTTCAAAGAATCCAGGGTGAGTTCATCTTCACCCCAAAATTCTTTCATTGCCATCCGGGTAACCAATCCGTAGCCCGTAAATTTGGTGCGCTTCCAGGCACGTTCTAAGATTGGCCAACGCGCTTCCAAAGAAAGTGAAATATCTTCTAATTTCCAAAGATCCTCCTGGCCGATTGCACTGGCAATATCATCATGGAAATACCCACTCGTCAGCGCCACAATCGCATCGGTGTATTTGGGCAGTTCTTCACCAGAGTGATCGTGGCAGTCGATGATGGGGATGGTTTCTATGTAATCACGAAGTTCTGAAAAACAGGGGACTGATGATTTCATGGGGATGCTCCATTTATATTAAGAATTTACTTCAGTTCTGGTGACGATGCGTTGTCCACTGGGGCGGCTTGGAGCAGGTACGATCTCGGGTATTGCTCCCTCGACCTCCCGCAAATAGCCCAGCAGACGTTCACGCAACTTTGCTGTAACTTCCTGGTGAGAGTCCAGGCCGATTAGATTTGTGAGTTCGTGCGGGTCCGCTTCTAAGTCGTAGAGAAATTCTTCTTCGTAAATTTCAGAATCTATTTCCAGCACCCAGCCCTCACCTCCAGGGGCACTGATACTGTACTTCCAGCGGGAGGTGCGAATGGCACGTCCAATTTGGGATTCGCTGATTTGGATAAATACATCATCCGGCCAATCGGCTACCTCACCGCACGTTAATGGAAGGATCGACCGCCCTTGCATTTGATCGGGCACCGAAATATCCGCAGCATCGAGAAGCGTCGGCGGCAGATCGATCAGGCTCACGAGTTGGTGGATGCGGCCCCCGCCAGTGAACCCCGGTCCGCTGATAGCTGTCGGTACCCGGATGCTGGCCTCGTGGCACGATCGTTTGTACTCTCCATTGCGGGTTTTGAAATGATTGCCGTGATCAGAGGTGAACAACACGATGGTATTTTCATCCATTTCTAAAGATTTAAGCGCGTCCAACAAGCGGCCGAATGCTTCATCCAACCGTTTAACCAGACCGAAATAGCCCCCGATATGTTGGTGGGTTGACCCGCCCAAGGCAGCCAAATCTGGTGGAACCCAGCGCCCTTGATATTTCTCGCGATATCCTGGTGGCGGCGGATAATCGTCGATATGGTTTTGATGATGTGGCTCCAGATAGGAGAGAAATAAGAAAAACGGATCCCCCTCACTGGTGCCATTTTGATGTTCATGGAGATAGCGAATAGCCGCATCAGTGAGGGCATCGAACTCGATAGCCGGGTAATTTCACAGGTTGATTGTTATTATCATAAAGCACGGTGTCGTAAGGACGAGACTCAAACTCTAGAAGATTGGCAGCTAGCCAGTATTCATAACCACCGCGTTTCGCTTCGGGAACGGGCTCTTCATTGGAAAGATGCCACTTGCCAATATATCCGGTGGTATATCCAGCCTCTCGAAAATAATGCGCCAGGGTTTGGGAATCGGGTTGAAGGGCGGGCCCGTTGATGTGAACGCCCGACTGGGTCGCGTACAGACCAGTTTGCAGGCAGGCGCGGGCCGGGCCACAGACCGGTTGGCAGGTGAAGGAATTGTAAATATGCGTGCCTGCTTGCGCCATGCGGTCGAAATTGGGGGTTAAATCGAGGGGATTGCCGTGCACACCAGTTGTATCCCAGCGTTGTTGATCCGTGAAAAAAACGATAACGTTTGGATTTTGATTCATTTGTTATCCTATCAATTGAAAAGTTGAGCCGTGTGGAAAATGTTCTGCCTTTACTCTCAAAGTTTTACTAACGTAATCGGTCAGCGTGACCATCCCCGGTTCTTCGGATGTGCCATGATTAACCGCGAATAACCGGATGCCCCAAATCCTCCGCCATTTGGATGTTTGCCCAATAAACCGAACCATCATCGCAAACTACGGAGCAGTCACAGCCCATTTGGATAAAAGTTTCAATATCGCAGGCGCAGCCGGTTCCGATGCCAATCTTCGAGATGGGCTGATTCAAATCACCTGTAACTTGAACCTGGGACTCGCCAATAGCGGCGCATTTTGCTGCTACGAGCTTTGAAAACTCACCCAAACTCACGGGGGAAATATCGTACCGGTGCTGATAATTGTCTTGGCTAAATGATTTCGGCAATTCATCCAAACCCAAAAATTTTGCCCAGGCCCAGGGGATCCCAATCTCAGGCCAGCGGTCCCAGCAATCGTGATTGCGCAGAATGGTTAAGCCGTGCTGTTCGATAAAAGCAACTTTTTCAGAAGTCCGTGGACTGGCTGCGGGGATATCATCGAAGTGATTCCAAAAAGTGGGTTCATGGCAAATCACCAATTCATAATCCTGCTCGGCTGCATAGCACAGGGCCTTCATATTTGGCATCCAGGTTACCAGACAGCGATCTACACTTTTATCGGGATCACCCGTGATGACGCGGTCTACGGTCTTACTTTGGTCAACCCAGAATGAGCGCGTGAGGAAGTGCTGGAGGATGTCTTTAACCTTCATTTTGTGATAAAGGGATTACTTTAAAACTGTAATTTCCAGATTGCAGTTCGACTGCTATAGCCATGGGTGTTTGGCGGAGGAACTTCACGTCTGGGACATCTTCAATGGCGTTATCTCCTTCCAAAATCTGGGCTTGAAACTTCGCAGGGATGTGGGCTGTGGCAGTAGTGTTAGGGGGTATAGTGATATCCCAAATCAAGGAATCAGTTTCAATCCGCCAGTCGCTTTTTATTAATCCGAATGGGGATTGATATTCGCCGCGGGCGCAGGATAATCCCCCGCCTATTTGTGGTTGTAGCATAATATGTTTGAAACCTGGATTTTCGGGGTGGGTGCGTATCCCCAAGATATTTTCAACCATCCAGGTACCGACTGCGCCCAAAGCATAGTGATTGAAGGAGTTCATGCCGGGGTCCTGGAAACCATTTTCTGCAGTCCAGCCATCCCATCGTTCCCAGATCGTAGTGGCCCCATGGAGAACGGAATAAAGCCACGAGGGGAAGGTTTTTTGCAATAACAAGGCGTAAGCCAGGTCAACGCGTCCAATATCAGTGAGTACCTGGCAGATATAAGGCGTGCCGACAAAGCCAGTGGACATATGGTTATTGCGGGTCTCAATATCTTTTACCAGAGCGCTGGCCACAACGGGCCGCAGTTTTTCAGGAACAAGATCAAAGTGCAGTGCCAGCACATAACCCGTTTGGGTTTGCCCGGCCAACAGGCCAGTTGGAGTAAGGAAATGATGGATAAATGCGGCACGGGTCTCTGCAAAAAGCTGGTCGAATTTTTCTGCATCTTGGTGTTTGCCAAGGGCCTCTGCGATTTGAGACATTAAACGAGCATCGTAAGCCAAAAATGCGGTCCCAATTAAGTCTTTTGGTGTCAAGCCGCGCTTGTCCGTATTTCCATCTTGCGCCAACCAGTCGCCGTAACCGCCGATTTGCCAATCTTCGTTGGCTTCTCCAAGTTCTTCTTCATTAGGTAGCAAACGGATCAACCCTGGGCTGTTATCGACCAAATAATCCATATAGTGACACATAGCCAGATAATGAGTTTCGAGAATTCGGGTATCACCATACTGCTGCCAGATCGTCCAGGGTACGATGATGAAGGCATCCGACCAGGCCGCCCCCCATCGGATTTGTTGAGGATTGGGGTAACTGGTGCAATCGCAGGGATCGCGCCAGAGTCCAATTGAGCGTCGGCCATATCTTGAACCCATTTTGTGAAGAAACCGGCTGCATTCGTCAGAAAGGTCGCGGTTTTTACAAAGACTTGTCCATCACCCGTCCAGCCGAGACGCTCATCACGCTGAGGGCAATCTGTGGGGATATCAAGTGAATTGCCTTTCCAGCCCCATTGTATATTATGATGGAGCTGGTTGACCAGGGGGTCCGAACATTCAAACTCAATGGTGGGGGAATTATCTGAATGAAGGACAATGGCTGTCAGCACATCCGTATCTGGCTTATGGGGCAGGCCGCTTAACTCAACATACCGAAAACCATGGAAAGTGAATTTGGATTCCCAGATTTCGCCATCTGGTGCACCTTCAAAGGTGTAATAGTCGATCTGACGGGCGGTGCGCAAATTCTCCGTATAAAGTCGTTGATTTTCATCCAGCATCTCACCAAAGCGCAGTGCGATTGTGGTGCCGGGCTCCCCTTTAACTTTTAACTGTACACGACCCACCAAATTTTGCCCGAAGTCATAAATCCAATTGTGGTAGGGCCAACCCCAGACCATGATTGGTTCAGCGATGGGGGAAATTTCTTCTTGAGGGCGAACAGCAGGCGTATTTTGAGCAACAAGAGTCATGCCTTCGGGATGAAGAAAAGTAGAAACAGGTCCCCAGTTTTCTGGCTTTAATCGAGCATCATAAGCTTCACCCATGATCAAATCCGCTTCGAGGATGGGGCCAACAGAAGTTTTCCAGGTGTCATCTGTAGCGATGATTTGTGTTTTTCCATTTGTTAGATTGATTTCAAGTTGGGCGAGAAGTTTTGGCCGATCCCCGTAAAGTTGGCGGCCGCGCCATTCGGTATTGCCGCAGTACCAACCATCCCCTACGACTGCAACCATCGTGTTGGAACCCGCCTTCAATAAGGCGGTGATGTCGTAAGTTTGGTAATGTATGCGCTGGTTATAATCGGTCCAGCCAGGGGCGAAGACATCTGCACCAACGCGCTGACCGTTGAGATTGGCTTCATAAATTCCCAAGGCTGTAATATAGAGACGCGCACTGACGATTTCGCCTTCAACACTGAAATCCATGTGGAAGTACGGACTAGGGACCGGGGTGCGTGGGCCACCCACGAGGGGGTTGCCAATCCATTGGGCCACCCAGTCACTTTCCGCGAGTAGACCCATTTCAAACCAGGCCGGATTGCTCCATTCAGTGGGTTGGTCGTTCTCATCCCAGATTCGAACGCGCCAAAAAACACGTTGGCGTGAAGTCAAGGTTGGGCCGCGATATGGAATATGGGTAGATTGGTCAGATTTTACTTTGCCAGAATCCCATAACACTGCGTCCATTTGATGAAGGGGATCTGCAACCGTGCCTGCTATCACCTGATAAGCCGTTTGTCTTCTTCCTCGTTGACCGGATTCTAATTGCCAGGACAATCGTGGCTGGTTAATACCAATGCCTAAGGGGTTGTTTCGATATTCACAGCGCAGTTCCCAGATATGCATAAAGTCTCCAATCTAAACCGAATTATGAAGAATATATCATCTGAAAATCCCATAGTGCCATGATAAATATCCGCGAATCAAATGATTTTTGTCATGTTGTCCGCCTGTACGTACAAGTTTTCTTGACTCTGGATAAATTTGGTGCTATTCTTACCGTGAACGATAACGGAAACGATAACGGAAACGATAACGGAGGCGCTGCCGGATGGAAAGCAGTTTTCATCGGAAAAAACGGGTGACCATTAAGAGCGTCGCCCGAGAGGCTGGGGTATCCACGCAAACCGTTTCACGCGTTATCAACAACCGTCCTGATGTTGCCCCAGAAACCCGACAAAGAGTAAAAGATATTATTGATAGGCTTGATTATCACCCAAGCGCGGTAGCTCGCTCTTTAATTCAACAACGGAGCTACACCATTGGCGTTGTGACTTTTGGTTTGCAATACGTTGGTCCATCTCGGACGCTTAATGGGATTACTTTTCAGGCGGAATCAAACGGCTACGCATTATTGTTAAATGAGCTTACCAACTACGAGGTTGATGATTTTCAATCCGTAATCCAAGGACTTCTAGCTAGGCAAGTTGACGGCATAATTTGGGCGGTACCTGAGGTGGGTGATAATCTTTCGTGGCTTACGGAAATAAATCTTGAGTTCCCAATTCCAATTTACTTTTTGACAGTTGGATCTCATTCTGGCATCCCGGCTGTGTCGATCGATAATTATGGAGGTGGTTGTTTAGCCACTCAATATTTGGTGGGTCAGGGCTACAAGTCGATAGCTCATATAACAGGTCCATTAGATTGGTGGGAAGCTCGAAGGAGAAAAGATGGTTGGCAAGATACGTTACAGCAAGCCGGCCTTCCGTTATCAGATCATCATTGGGTGGAGGGGACTTGGTCATCAGCAAGTGGAGAGCGAGGGATTCACCATTTACTCGAATCGTATCCTGAAATGGATGCGGTTTTTGTCGCTAATGACCAGATGGCACTTGGTGTACTTAATGGGGCGCACCAAAGAAAAATTGATATTCCCAACCAGTTGGGCATTATAGGTTTTGATGGAATTCCCGAATCGGCCTTTTTCTGGCCCCCGCTGACGACGGTTGATCAAGATCAATATTTTTTGGGTTGCACCGCTGTGGAAGAATTGGTCAATCTTATCGACCAGCAAAATCAAGATGTTCCTGACCCTCAGCCTAAAAGGCTGCTGATTCAGCCAAATCTCATTGTGAGAGAATCAACATAAATTTTTTTACTGGATGCATTTTACTCACAACCTTTGAAAGGAGGTGACTCTGAAGAGAGTTTAGAGAAAAAAGTTTAGCCTTGGTAAACAAAATGGAATTCCAAAAAATATTTAGGAGGCATAAGTAGAAATGTCTGAAAAACCGATTAAGAAACTAACTCGCCGTGATATGCTCAAATTATCCGGTACAGCGGCAGCTGGCGCTTTGTTGGCTAGCTGTGCATCCCCAACCCCGGAACCCACAGAAGCGCCAGAGGTTGAAGAAGAGGTGATGGAAGAACCAGAGGCCAAACCGGTTTCCGGCCATGTGGTTGTCATGCACTTCTTGCATGAGTTTACTGAAGATATTGTGAATGCTTTCCAAGAAGCGAATCCGGGCATCACCGTTGAGGTTGTGGATGGAAGTGATGCAACGCGCTTCTACGCCATGTATGCTGCTGGTTCACCTCCAGATGTGTATCGCATTCAGGCCCCTCAGCTGCCGGGTTTGTTGGCTCGCAATCTGCTCTATGATTCGACCCCTTACTTTGAAGCCAGTGAGTTGATTGATATTGATGATCTAGCTCCCGCCAATGATTACTACAAAGCAAATAGTCCATTAGAAATTGGTGGAGGCAAGATTTATGGTATGGTCAAGGACTTTTCTCCCGACCACACGATCTTTGCCAATGCTACCCTATTCGAAGCTGCCGGTCTGCCCGTACCTGATGATACCAAGGCGATGACCTATGACGAGGTTATGGCTGCATCGAAAGATCTGACCGTCTTCGATGGTGAGCGTTTGATGCAGTATGGCTATGGATATGCAAATGAATGGATTGATCGTTTTTGGATGAATATGCTAGCCGAAACCGGCCAGAGCCTCTATAGCGAAGGGTACGATAAGATCGTTATCTCAGGCAACGAAGATGCAATGGCAATCGCTAAATGGTATTACGATATGGCTACCGAGAAACTTACCCCCAGCCCGCAAAACCCCAGCCCAGGTGGCTGGTTTGGAAACGACTTCCTTTCCAACACTGCCGCAATGGCTCAATACGGATTCTGGTACAGCGCAATGGCCATCAGTGAAGATAATGCTGATGGTGCCATGATGTTACCCGGTCCCACGTGGACAGGCGAGCGCCGAAACCCAACCATCACCGCGACCGGTGCAGTTTTGATCGGTGCAACTCAGGTACCCGATGCAGCTTGGAAAGTGTTCGAGTATTATCATGCTGACCAACCCTCCATCGACCGTGCTGGCAGCGGATGGGGTGTCCCTGCTTTGAAATCCCAATGGGATATGATCCCACAGGAAACCGACTTCCAAAAGCAAGCGTTCAAAGTTTTGCAAGGCGAATTAGGTCTCAATACCCCGCCCATTCAGTTCAACCCCTTCATCGGGGATACTGTAGTGGGTAGTTTGTGGAGTAAATATCTCGATCAAGCCCTCGTAGGTGACATCACCTTTGAAGAGATGATTGCTGGCATCGAGACTGAATTGAACGATTCCATCAAAGAAGGCATCGACCGCATTATGGGTTAAATTGTCCAGCGGAATCGCCGTCTATTTGAGGAGGCTGAGCAGCAAACCCAGCCTCCTCAGTTCGATCCAAAAAACTGGAGCTGCCTATGACCACTGAAACACTCTCCCAAAATATTACTCAAACAAAAACAAAAAAACGCCGCCTGACCCGCAAACAAAAACGCACACTTACTTTTTATGGGTTGGTCTCTCCCTGGTTAATTGGGTTCCTTTTTCTTGGTGTATTTCCGTTGGTAATTGGTTTTTTAACTTCTTTTACGAATTATGATGGTTTGAATCTGGCCACTTTGAAATTTGTTGGTTTTGATAATTATGCTCGCGCCTTCGAAGACACAGAAGTCGCCTTTTCAATTAAACGCACAATTTTGTGGGGAGCGCTCAACCTTCCTTTGTGGTTAGTCATCTCTTTTACCTTAGCGGTGATCCTAAATCAAAAAGTAAAAGGGCGTGGCGTATTTCGAACTATTTTTTATCTTCCCAGCTTGATCCCCATTACAGCAGCTGTAACTGCTTGGCGCATCATCTTGGAGCGCAATTTCGGCATTTTAAATAATTTCATTAGTCTGTTCACCCCGGAACCGATCGCGATTGGCTGGTTTTCTGATTACGCACTCCCCGGAATGACCGCGATTGCTGTATGGGGCGGTCTAGGCGGTGGAATGATTATTTTCCTGGCCGGGTTGCAGGGAATCCCAGAGGAGCTCAAAGAAGCTGCCCGGATCGATGGCGCAAATGGCTTCCAAGTTTTTCGGCACGTTACGCTACCGCTGATGACACCCGTGATATTTTTCCAATTGGTTTTGGGCTTGATCGGTGCTTTCCAACAGCTTAATCTCCCCCTGATCGTGACCAGCGTGGGGGTTGCGGCTACCTCGGTACCCCCTCGACAAATTTATCTATATATGATCCATACCTACAGTCAAATCTTTAGTCATGGACGTTATGGCTATGGAACTGCACTACTATGGTTGTTGTTCATCGGCGTTTTAATTTTAACCGCCATTATCTTTTGGTCTGAAAAATACTGGGTCTTTACCGGCGCAGCGGAAGGAGATGACTAATGAACGCTACGAAAAGCGGCTTGTTTATGAAGCGGACCAATCGTTTTTTAGGCTATCTTGTATTGATCATTACCTCCATCATCTTGATTGCCCCGGTTTTCTTTATGGTAGTAAATTCCTTCAAGCTCGATTCTGAATACATGACCTACCCAATTCAAATATTTCCAGAAGTGATCCAGTGGGAAAATTATAATTTGGTCTTTACGATGACGCCCTTTGCGAAGATCGCTCTCCGTACGGGTCTGCTGGCGGTTTCAACCGCTACAATTAGTGCTCTGGTGAGTTCGCTAGTTGGGTATGCCTTTGCACGCTATAACGTGCCCGGTAGCAAGAAACTCTTTGGAGTGGTAGTCGCCATGTTGATTGTCCCATTTATTGTGATCTTGATCCCCCAATTCATCCTTTATGCCAAGCTAAAATTACTAAATACTTATTGGCCCTGGTTCTTGGGAGCCATGGGCGGAAGCTCGTTTTATATTTTTATGTTCCGCCAGTTTTTCCTGGGATTTCCAAAGGAATTAGAGGAAGCTGCCGAAGTAGATGGCTGCGGTCCCCTACGCATTTATGCACAAATATTTCTCCCTAATGCCAAGCCAGTTTTTGCCACCGTGATGATCTTTGCCATCATTGGTGTCTGGGGTGATTACTTGACTCCCCTGCTCTACTTAAGCGCGAATAAAACGCTCCTGGGTGTGGCTTTAGCCGGAGCCTTTAAAAACCCGCAAGGCTTTGACCTCAAGACGATTAGCTTGGCAGCCAGTGTCATCTACATCATTCCACTGATCATCGTTTTCTTCTTTGCCCAAAAACATATCCTAAAAGGTGTTGTAACTTCTGGTTTGAAGGGATAAATCGGAAAATGAAATTCGAAACTCCTCGAGATCCGAATTTTCTCGAGGGGTTTGTTTTATCTAAAATAGGAGATCATATGAAAATTGGAGCCTGGATCCACGAAAGGGATCTCTCATTAGAAGTGCAAATCTTAGCTGCGCAGCAAGCAGGTTTACAAACTATTCGATCATATTCGCTAGATTACTCCCAGAGAGCTGCGCCGATTCTCAGAAAACAGGGGATGTCCTTACTCGCTGGGATGCATATCGATTCTGAAGCTTTAGCTGCTGATTGGAGATCTCAGGTTCGCTTAGATGAATTAGCCGAGACCCACAATTTGGGTGTGGATTTAGAAGGGATTTGTGTGGGCAACGAACTGAGGGAGGGTGGAGATGCGTTTGATAAGAAGCAATTTACCGCCCGGCTTTCATTTGGCCTCGCAAATGTGTTGGATACTTATCGCCGCTGGATGGACGAACGTGGGATTTCTACCCCGCTGACATACGCTATGGAAGGCATCGTTTTTGATGATTATGGCAATTTCTATGAGTGGGTCTGGCCGCTGATTGATGCCTGCGATCTCGTCTCGATTAACCTTTATCCGATGGGCGTGCCAGAATGGTCAACTTTTGGGGCGTTTGCTGAAAGTCGCCGTTTTCTCACAGACCGCAGGGTACGTCACAATCGTTTAAATCGCTACGAGTTGCAGCTTCGTCGGGTTTTAGAACAGCTTGAAAGTGTGGATAGGCCAATGATATTCTCTGAGACGGGATTCCCCTCAGCGGTTGGCTATCAACTCGAAAATGAAAAGTTGGTTATTCCTCAAACCGGCAAAGATCTCTATTCTGCTGCGATGAAAGAATTTATCTCTATTATCCGTATCGCAAATGAAGATTTCAAAGGCCGCATCAAAGCGTTGTATTTTTATGAGTGGCGTGATAACCTTTATCATTCGAAAATCTGGAATGTCGAAAATAGCCCGATCCATGTGGCCTTTGGTCTGTGCGATCGTTTTGGAAATCCCAAATTCGATATCCACAAACTCATCATAGAGGAAAATTTATGACCCCTACACCTCCGGGGAAAATCCCAGAATTTAAACAAACTCCCGAAGTAGTCTTTCAACCGCGCACTGCGCGTGGCTTTCAAGCAGGGATTAACAAAATTATAGATGCTATTCGCCCTTCCTTTGGTCCGTTCCCGCGGGCGGTAGCGCTCGAACGTGCTACTGGACCGAACCGGTCGCCAGAGTTGCTGGATAGCGGCGGACTTATCGCGCGGCGCATTATCGAACTACCGGACCCCGACGAAAATGCCGGCGCAATGTTTATTCGCGGCGCGCTGTGGAATTTGCATGAGCGGGTCGGAGATGGCGTGGCGACCGCGGCGATTTTATTCCAGTCGATTTTTAATGAGGGTTTGAAATATCATCGCGGCTGGCGGCAATGCTATGATTTTGCGCCGCCAGCTTGAAAAAGGCATGGAATTGATAGTGGCCGAATTAGAAGAAATGGTAGTACCCATCTCAGGGGTCGAAGCCCTAACCGGTGTTGCCAAGACAGTTTGCAATGATCAGGAAGTGGCGGAAGCCTTCGGAAATATTGTTAGTATTATTGGTGAGTATGGCGTGCTTGATATTCGGGCCGGACGTGGGCGGAAAATCGAGCGGGAATTGATCGCTGGCAGCTATTGGCCAGGGGCAATTGTTTCGAAAAAGATGATTTATGATGCTGTTCATAACCGCACAGTGTTTGAAAATGCAGCCATCTTGATTACCGATCTAGAGATTGAAGAGCCTCAGGAGCTGGTGCCAGTTATCAAAGCCGCAGTAGATGCTCAAATCAGCAAATTAGTTTTGATGTGTGCTAAGGCATCCGAACCGGTGCAAGGACTATTTTTTCAGACCATCAACTCTCAGAAACTACAGATAATTGCGGTAAAAACTCCAGGGTTACGCGCTCGATGTACAGATGACCAATATGATTGATATAGCCATGCTCACTGGTGGAAAAGCCTTAGTCAAAGCTGCCGGCGACACTTTTGAAAATATCACCCCTGATCACTTTGGTTACGCACGACGGATTTGGACGAATGAAGAATATACGGGTATCGTTCACCATCAAGGCGACCCTAAGACCATCAAAAAACATATTGCAACTTTGCGCACGGCCTTTAGTAATGCTAAAAAGTCAGAAGATCGGCAGAATTTACAAGACCGGATTGGCAAGCTTTTAGGGGGTGCAGCAGCCATTGACGTAGGTGGAATAACCGAAACCGAAATGGAAACCCGTAAGCAACTTGCTAAACGTACTGCCGATGCCCTCCGGGGAGCGGCTCGGGACGGGATTCTCCCTGGTGGCGGCTCGGCTTTGCTCGCTTGCCAGTCAGCCTTGGATGCGTTAATCGAAAACAACGCCTCTGCCGATGCCCGCGCCGCCCAGCGAATCTTACACACCGCCCTCGAAGCTCCTTTTCGGGCATTGATATCAAGCGCCGGCCACAGTCCCGGTAAAGTTCTCAGCGAAGTACAACTCGCCGGAAAGGGTTTGGGGTTTGATCTCGTTTCTGAGCAAGTTTGTGAAATGATCCCCAACGGGGTTTTGGATGTCGCCACAGTGCAAAAACAAGCCGTTATCAGTGCAATTCGCAGTGCGGCAATGGCGCTTACGATTGATGTACTTGTTCACCGCAAAAAACTACCTTTGGTCTCTGAACCAGACGCGCCAGGAATCTAACGATGAATACTAACCAAGATTTTGTTTATTGTCTGGCGGCTTCGCAAAATTTCGATCAAGATCAGTTGATCTTTGCTGCCAAGCAGAGTGGGTTATATCGCTCTGTGGATGGTGGTCAAACCTGGCGGGATGCTTACGCATCTCTCGAGCTAAAGGCTCCATTGCCCACCTCCTCTGTTACTGTTGCAATTTCAGATGAGAACACCTTTGTGTTCGCCTGTGTGGAGGGTAATATCTTACGCTCTCTCGATGGAGGTGTAACTTGGGCAGTTACGGAACTTGGTTCACCGCTGCCGTTGGTGACTTCTTTAGTGGTTTCTCCCAATTTTTCTCAAGACGGCGTTCTGCTGGCTGGAACGATGCAAGATGGAATCTTTCGCTCCACGAATCGCGGGGCTAACTGGTCGGGTTGGAACTTCGGCCTCTTTGATCCAAATATCAATGCGCTGGCTGTTTCCCCCAATTTTGCCAACGATCAAACTCTTTATGCTGGTTCTCAATGCGGTGTGTTTTGCAGCATTAATGCCGGGCGCTCCTGGCGCGATCTTAGATTTTCCCACCGAATTTGCCCCAGTCTTATGTCTGGCGGTTGAGCAAAAAGATATTATTTTTGCTGGCACCGAGAACGAAGGATTGTATGTATCTTATAATCAAGGAAGGATGTGGGACAAATTGATCCCAGGGTTGGTGGAACAGATTTTTATCGGCAAAGATGGAGGAATTCTAATGATCCAAGATGGAGACTTGAAAAATTCAATGGATTCTGGAAAATCTTGGGATGCACGAACCAGCCTGGAAACGGATAGCGCTGTTTCCTGTTTGGTTGCCCCCTGTGGGCCGAGTTCAAAATAATCCCATCTTTGCCGGGCTATCCGATGGGCAGGTCATCACAATATATTAGGACTTACGCAGTTGAACCAGTGAACTGGGGGTTTGGTGAAGTGGCAAACCCACTCCACCAAACCCCCAAATATCATCAAAGTGCGTAACTCCTAAATAAATTTAATGTTTTTAGGAGGCAAAAACGATATGGAAACAAAACGTGTAACTCTCGGTGTGATCGTTGGCAACCGGGGATTTTTTCCCAGCCATTTATGCGAAGATGGCCGTGCCGTCATTTTGAAAGTGCTGGAAGAGGAGGGTATCCAGGCAATTGCCATTTCTCCAGATGAAACTCCCTATGGTTCCGTCGAGAGTCTGGAAGAAGCCCGCAAATTGGCTGAACTCTTCAAAGCGCATGCTGACGAGATCGACGGTGTGCTGGTTACGCTCCCCAATTTTGGTGATGAGCGCGCCATTGCCAACACTCTGCGCTGGGCAGGCTTGGACGTTCCCGTGCTGCTTCACGCCTACCCCGATGTAGTTGAAACGATGACCATCAAAGACCGACGAGATAGCTTTTGTGGCAAGATGTCGGCTGCCAATAACCTGCGGCAGTACGGCATTAAATATACATTAACCACGCTGCACACGGTCGATCCTGAGAGTGATAGCTTTCGCTCAGACTTGCGAAAATTTGCGGCTACCTGCCGGGTAGTCGGTGGATTGAAGGGAGCCCGTATTGGCGCTTTAGGCGCTCGTCCCACGGCTTTTAACACGGTGCGATACTCGGAAAAACTGCTTGAAAATTCGGGTATATCCGTCGAAACCCTGGATCTTTCCGAAGTATTTGGGCGGGTTGAACTCTTAGCCGATGACGATGACGTGGTGGTTGCCAAGCTGCAAGCTGTAAAGGATTACGTTCCCACTCAGAATATCCCAGCCGATGCTTTACTTAAAATGGCGAAACTCGGTGTAGTTATTGACGGCTGGATGAAAGATACCGAACTGGTTGCCAGCTCCATCCAATGCTGGACTTCGATGCAGGAATTTTTTGGTGTAGTGCCTTGTACTTTGATGAGCATGATGTCGAATGGGTTGATGCCCTCCGCTTGCGAAGTGGATACCGTTGGTGTAGTTGCCATGTATGCCCTGGCATTAGCCTCTGGACAACCCTCCGCGATTGTAGACTGGAATAACAACTATGGTGACGACCCGAATAAGGGTGTCATCTTCCACTGCTCTAATCTGCCAGGTGATATCTTCGTCAAGGACGATACGGCTATCGCGGCTGATGATATTGCAGTTATGGATTACCAGGAAATCATTGCTGGTACAGTGGGGAAAGAGAATACCTACGGCACGGTGGTAGGGCGTGTCAAAGCCAGCCCCTTCACCTACCTGCGAGTTTCCACCGATGACTTGAACGGTAAGATCACTGCCTATCTTGGCGAAGGCAAACTCACTGATGATCCGCTGAAGACTTTCGGCGGTTATGGGGTTGTCGAAGTACCCAACCTGCAAGGGCTGCTCAACTATATTTGCAATCATGGGTTTGAGCATCATGTATCTGTAAACCTGACCGAGATCGGAGATGCCGTATACGAAGCCCTCACCAAATACCTTGGTTGGGAGGTCTACTACCACAAAGGAAAGTGTGACTGCGCCTGCTGTTAGTAAATGAACTGTATATAAAACTAACGGGGCGGCGCTTGCGTCGCCCCTTCTGCTAGAAAGGGAAGGGAAATGAAAGTTCTTGTTTTTAGTTCCAGCTCAAACACAGATGGCCTCACTGCTGCTTGTGCGGTCGCAGCCAGAGAAGGTATTCAGCAAGCTGGTAGCGAAGCTGAAGAAATCAGGCTCAACGATTTGAGCATCGGTTCTTGCGCGGCCTGTGATGATGGCTGGGGCACCTGCCGGAATGCTCATCATTGCGATGTGTTGGATGATTTCCAGCCACTCCACGCGCGTACGCTGAAAGCGGATGCTTACGTGTTCGTCACACCGGTGTATTGGGGAGACTTGAGCGAATCGATGAAGGCCTTTACTGACCGTTTGCGGCGGTGCGAAGCGTTGCGCAGCGAGGAAAGTGGCCTCTATCAGAAACCTATCATTATGGTTGCTGCAGCGGGCGGTTCAGGGAATGGGCTGATAACTTGCCTTGCCAGCCAGGAACGCTGGATCCAACACATCCATGCTCGCAAATGGGATTTTATCCCTATCAACCGCTGGAACCGGGAATATAAATTGGATACTCTCCGTTCAGCTGCGGAAGCAATGACCCATAGTTTACTGTTAAAGGAGTAGTCGATGATGAAGCCTAAATCCACAGCAGGGGATACCAGCTGGTTTGTGCAAGATCGCTTTGGGATGTTTATCCACTGGGGGTTGTATGCGCTGCCCTCCCGGCATGAATGGGTGCAGTCGATTGAAAAGATTGGCCCCGATGACTATTACCAACGCTATTTCACCCGCTTTGATCCACAAAAATATGATCCCCGCAAATGGGCGGTTGCTGCTCGCGAAGCTGGGATGAAGTATGTTGTCCTGACAACCAAACATCATGAAGGTTTCTGCCTTTGGGATTCAACCTATACCAATTACAAAGTGACAAATACACCTTTTGGCAAAGATTTGCTAACGCCCTTTGTCGAGGCTTTTCGGGCTGAGGGGTTGAAAATTGGGTTTTACTACTCCCTAATAGATTGGCACCACCCCGAATTCCCGGTTGATATCATCCATCCATTGCGCGATCACCCCGAAGTGGGGCAGCTCAACAAAACGCGGGATATTCAAATCTACGCTCAATATCTTTACAATCAAGTTGAAGAACTCTTGACCCAGTTTGACCCCGCTATCTTGTGGTGCGATTTTTCTTATCCAGACCGAGAATACAATGGCCTGCCTGGAAAAGGGCGCGACGACTGGCAGAGTGAAAAGTTATTAGAGATGATCCGCCGCATCAGCCCAAAGATTATTCTCAACAATCGGTTGGATTTGCCTGGAGCGGCAGATATCTACACCCCGGAACAGGTGCAGCCAACGGAGTGGGTGAAGGTGGATGGCGAACCCGTGGTTTGGGAGGCCTGCCAGACTTTTTCGGGTTCGTGGGGTTACCACCGGGATGAAGCCACCTGGAAATCGCCGGGACAGTTGATCCGCATGCTGATCAATACAGTGGCATGTGGGGGGAATCTGCTGATGAATGTGGGGCCAACATCTCTGGGGACGTTGGATACCCGCGCCTACGAAGCTCTGGGTGTTTATCGCGATTGGATGGCATATCACAGCGAAGCGGTCTATGGTTGCACACAAAGCGAATTTACGGCACCGCACGATTGCCGTCTGACCCAGAAAGGGAATAAGGTGTATGTGCATGTGTATGCCTGGCCGTTTAAGTTCATCCATTTGGAGAATCTCGGTGGGAAGGTGAGTTACGCGCGTTTTTTGCACGATGGCAGCGAAGTTGATATTCATATGCCGGATTGGGAATCGAAACAACTCGATGTCCAGCCAGATACCCTGATTTTAAGTTTGCCGATCCGAAAACCCGCGGTGATCGTTCCTGTTATTGAATTAACTTTGGAAGATTGACAAATGCGAATCGTAACTACTCAACCCAAGAGTGATCAGGGGAGGGAGTAAGGTTGGGATTGAAGACGCAATTGATGCTGCCCGAAACGGTGTCAAAACGAGCTTGGTTTGTGAAAAAATTTACTAGGACATAAATATGCTTAACGATAAAAGCACTCGCATTTGGGAAGAAACTGTTACTATCCCTACCTACCCGACGCCGCTACCAGACCCCAACCCCATGTTTTTTGAAGATCGCGGCAACCAGGGAGCCAGCGGACGGATTTATCCCAACCCGATCACTGACAGGCTGACCCATGAGTGTAAATCAGATCAGGACTATCAAGCCGTTTTCTTAGAGAATGAACATCTTCAATTGATGGTGCTGCCGCGCTTTGGGGGCCGCATCCATGGGGCAACGGATAAATCCAATAATTATGATTTTATCTACCGTCAGCATGTCATCAAACCAGGATTGATCGGTTTGTTCGGTTCCTGGCTGTCGGGCGGCATGGAATTCAACTGGCCGCTGCATCACCGTCCCTCGACCTTTATGCCGGTGGAATACAAACTCGAAGAGGCCGAGGATGGCTCCGTCACGGTTTGGATGAGCGAACACGAACCCATGAACCGCATGAAGGGTATGGTTGGTGTATGTGTATATCCTGGCAAAGCCTATTTTGAACTCAAGGTGCAGCTCTTCAACCGCACCCCGCTGCCCCAACCCTTTTTGTGGTGGGTGAATACAGGCGTGAAGGTCAATGATGATTTTCAGCTCATTTTCCCGCCCGATGTGGAGAGCGTAACTTTTCATTCGCGGGCATTTATGGCCGATTATCCGGTTGCCAGCCAAATTTATGCGGGCCTGGATTGGACCGCTGGGGTCGATATTTCCTGGCCGAAAAATGTCAAGGAAGCGACTTCGTATTTTGCAAATCCATCCAAATTTGAGTTCTTTGGCAGCTATGCCCACGGTGAGGAAGCTGGCATCCTTCATGTGGCCAACCGTCACATCTCTCCTGGAAAAAAACTCTTTACATGGGGCACCGGTGAATTCGGTACTGGCTGGCAAACCACCCTCACCGATGATGACGGCCCTTACGTGGAGTTGATGGCTTCGGGTTATTCGGATAACCAGCCTGATTTCACCTGGATGCAACCCTATGAGACGAAATATTTCTCTCAGATTTGGTATCCCATCCAGGAAATTGGTTTGGTTAAAAATGCCAACCAGAAAATTGCTGTGAACCTCGAACCGGATTTTGTGGGGGTCTGCGTGACTGAAGTCTTTCCTGGGGCCAGAATTTTGCTCACGAAAGAAGAAAAAACTATCCTGGATGAAAAGGTAGATCTCGAACCTGGAAAGCCATTTACAGCTATTCTGACGGAGGCCAGGAAACAGGAGACGGCTGTCTCTGGTCATTGGTCTTCTGTCGAGGTTTTTGATGCTCGCGGGAACCAACTGATCTCCTATTCACCACATATTCCAAAAAATGAACCTCTCCCAGATACAGCTAAGCCACCCACACTGCCGCACAAAATTGAATCGATTGAAGATCTCTATCTCACCGGGCTGCATGTTGAACAATACCTGCACAGCACCCTCGATCCGACAATCTTTTGGGAACGCGCCCTGGAACTTGACCCCACCGACAGCCGCAGTAATAATGCCCTCGGCCGGCTGCTGCTGCGCCGAGGTGATTTTACCGCCGCGGAAGCGCATTTACGCACCGCCATTAAAACGCTGACGCGCTATAACTTCAACCCATTCGTTGGTGAACCACATTACAATTTGGGTTTAGCTTTAGCTTATCAAGGTAATTATGGCGAATCCTACGAGCATTTCTACAAATCCACTTGGAGCTACGCCCAACGAAGTGCCGGGTATTTTGCTTTGGCTCAAATTGATGTCCGGCGTGGGGATTATGCCAAAGCCATTGATCATTTGGACCGCTCCCTTGTTACAAACACTCACAACAATAAAGCCCGTGCCCTCAAGGCCGCAGTTCTTCGCAGGCAAGGCGATACAGAAACTGCTCTTCAAATTGTTCGAGAATCTTTGGAGATTGATCCCCTTGATCAATGGACACATAGCGAAAAAGCAATCCTTACTGGAAATAATGAAGACCTGGAACGCGTGTTACGCGGCGATGTGCAAAACTACCTCGATCTGGCTCTCGATTACGCCAACGCCGGCCTTTATGAAGAAGCCAGTGATATTCTCTCCCCTCTCCCATGGGAAGTACCCTCCGGGCATGATAAGGAGCCTGGGGTGAGGGCCGCTTCCCCAATGGTCTACTACGCCCTCGGTTTTTTTGCTGCTCAAATGGGAGATTCTGTAGCTGCCGAAGACTGGTTCAAAAAAGGTGCTGCCCAACCGCCCGATTACTGCTTCCCTCTGCGCCTAGAAGAGCAGATCGTGCTCGAAGCTGCTTTGGCTGCGAATCCTTCCGATGGGCGTGCCGCGTATTATCTCGGCAATCTATACTACGACAAAAAACACTATGATAAGGCCATCGCCGTTTGGCAGATCGCCACAGAGAATTTGCCCAATTTCTCAATCCCCTGGCGTAATTTGGGGATCGCGCTGTACAACAAACGCGGTGATAAGGATGCCGCTAAAGATTGTTACGATCAAGCCTTATCCGCCAATGCAGATGATCCCCGCCTGTTGATGGAGATGGATCAATTGCTCCAACGTTTGGGAGCCTCGCAAGAAGAGCGTTTGGCCCTGCTCGAAAGGCACGCGGAACTGGTTGGTCGCCGCGACGACCTCTCGATTACCTTTGCTGAACTCTACAGTCAAACCAACCAACCGGAAAAGGCTCTCGACATCCTAGAAAACCACGAATTCCACGCGTGGGAAGGTGGTGAAGGTGGAGCCGCTGGTCAGTATGCTTTTGCCCAGGTGGTTCTGGGCCAATCTGCTGTCAGTGCAGGAAATCTGCAAGGGGCGCTTGCTTATTTCCAAACCGCGCAAAACCCACCGAAAAATTTAGGCGTGGGGCGCGGCATGTCGATGTATGATGTGCTGGCCTGGTTCAATACTGCAGAAACGCTGACCGCCCTTAATCGCTTCGATGCGGCCGTTGACTTCCTACCAAAAAGTAATCGATGCTGAAATCAGAATGAGCCGTTGGGGAGGTGCTTCTCCGCTGACCTATTATGCAGCATTGTCACTTCTGGCACTCGGACACTCATCCCAAGGTGATGAAAAAATAAAGGCGCTCCAGGAATTTGCCCAACAAAAACTTGAAGCCGGTAATGAAGCTGATTTCTTCACTTCGAAACCAACGATGGTGGTCTTCGATGATGATCCGCAGGTTCAGAATCAGATTCAGGGTCATTATTTGATGGGTCTCTCCCAATTAGGTCAAGGAAAAACGCAGGAATCAGCAGCCAGCTTCAAATCTGTTTTGAACCTCGATCCCCACAACTGGTGGGCGAAATACCAAATAAGGAGTATTCACAGCTTGTGAAACCACCCAATATCATCTTTATCCTGGTCGATGATTTGGGTTGGCGAGATTTGGCTTGTTTCGGCTCTGATTTCTACGAGACCCCGAATCTTGATCAACTGGCAGTCGATGGCATGACCTTCACGGAGGCCTATGCCGCCTGCCCGGTTTGCTCGCCAACCCGAGCAAGTATCTTAACCGGTAAATATCCCGCAACCCTGGGGGTAACCGATTGGATTGACTCTGAAAAATGGGTACATCCGGCGAAGGGCAGGTTGATCGATGCTCCCTATATTGATCATCTACCGCTGGAAGAAACAACTTTAGCAAATGCCCTGCAGGAGGGAGGGTACAAAACCTGGCATGTGGGGAAGTGGCATTTGGGGGGAGAAGCTTATTTTCCCCAGCATCATGGTTTTGATGTTAATGTGGGCGGTTGCGAGTGGGGCGCGCCGATCAACGGCTATTTCAGTCCCTATGATATCCCCGGTTTCGATAACGGGCCTGAGGGCGAGTATCTCACCGACCGATTGACCGATGAAGCCATCCAGCTGATCGAAGACAATGTGGATCAACCCTTTTTTCTGAATTTATGGTACTACACGGTTCATACGCCGATTCAGGCCAAAACAGAATATATCGAGAAATTTGAAAATAAAGCCAAGGAAATGGGGATTGACAACATCGAACCTTTTGAAATTGGTGAACCTTTCCCCACCGAGCATAAAAAACATTTGAAAATTACTCGGCGGGCTTTGCAATCAGATCCAGTTTACGCGGCGATGATTTATGCTCTCGATGAGAATATCGGACGTCTGCTGGATACCCTCGCACGCACTGGACAAGCCGAGGATACGGTCGTGATATTCACATCGGACAATGGCGGATTGGCGACCGCGGAAGGGTCGCCGACCTGCAACGCGCCGCTCTCCGAGGGAAAAGGTTGGATGTATGAGGGCGGCACGCGTGAACCCTTAATTGTCCGCTGGCCCGGGATGATAAAGCCGGGCACCTCCTGTGGGGTTCCGGTGACCAGCCCGGATTTCTACCCGACACTCCTCGAAATTGCGGGGCTGCCTCAAAGGCCAGCGCAGCATGTTAATGGTATCAGCCTGCTGCCGCTACTCAAAGGGGCAGAATCAATCAAGCGGGAAGCGATCTTCTGGCACTATCCTCATTATGGCAATCAGGGCGGTACCCCCGGATCGTCAGTGCGGATGGGAGATTACAAGTTGATCCATTTCTTCGAAGATGACCGCGTCGAGTTATACAATTTGCGAGATGATATTGGAGAAGAAATGAATTTGGCAAATGAAAATCTGATACTGGCTAAACGGTTGAAAACCTTACTCGAAGACTGGCAAGATAGTATTCAAGCAAAAATACCCCAACCAAACCCGGACTTTCAGACCGAGGAGGCGTGATGACAACCAAACAAGAAAGAGAGTGGGAAGCACATTTACAGATTGCCACCAGCAATATTGATCGCTACCGAAAAGGCTCAGCTCAAATACGTTTTCTCAGCCAAGCCGGCCTCCCTCTCTCAGGGATAGAAGTCCAAGTTACCCAAAAAAAACAGGACTTTCTCTTTGGCAATTTGATATTCGATCTGGTCTGGGGTGACCCGCCTTATCAACCTGATTTGTTCAAGCAGCGTTTTTTGGAACTCTTCAATCTTGCAATTTTTCCATTCTATTGGCCTTTCTACGAAAAAGTGCCCGGGCAACCGGAGTGGCAGCGTATGCTGCCAATTTTAGAATGGTGCCGCGCAAATGGTATCACACCCAAAGGTCATCCGCTGGTTTGGCCTTACAGCGCTGGAATCCCCGAATGGCTTTACGATATGCCTACAGAGACGGTCGAACCGCTGATCCGGGCGCGGGTGACTAATCTGGTTCAAGGGTTCTCGGACGATATTCAGATTTGGGATGTCACTAACGAGGGAGTTAATCACATCTCCTGGGCAGAGGCCACCCACCCAGATTTCAAGAGCTGCTACCACGAAATCGATTTGTGGCGCGGCATCCAGGTTAGTGGCGCGTTCAAGCGCGAAATTCCGATTGTTGAAGCCGCAAATTGGGTAGGTGATAGCTTTAAGTGGGCCTATACGGCCAACCCAAAAGCGGCCTTGATTCTCAATGATTACAACCAGGAATACGATCCCCACCTCCGTCAAAGATTCTATGATCTGGTTGTGGAATTGAAAAACCGGAGTATACCCGTGTCTGGTTTAGGACTGCAAGTTCACCCGCTAAATCATTGGCTGTGGCCGCATGAAATGTGGGATACCCTCGAGCTGTATAAAGAGTTAGAAATCCCCATCCATATTACCGAATTGCACCAACCTTCGTGGAATCAGGAAATCGAAGGTGGTTACCGGGATGGGAATTGGAGTGAAGAATTCTCAGGCAGAATTCATGGAGCAAATGTATCGTCAGTGTTTCGGCCACCCGGCTGTAGTTTCGATTAGTTATTGGGGCTTGTCGGACCGCCGGATTTGGATCGAAGGTGGGGGTTTGATCGATGAAGCATATCGACCGAAAACCGTTTTTGAGATGCTCAGAAAACTGATTAAAGGAGAGTGGATGACGAAACCATTTATGGGTCAAACCAATGAAAATGGAGAGATCGATTTTTGCGGCTTCCATGGGAAATACGAACTCGTTCTGCCACGCTCAAACCGTCAGCACCGCTCACTTGAATTCAACCTGGCAGCGAATAAAGCAAATATAGCTGAATTCATCCTATGACCCATTGGAATCACATTCCCGAAACTGTCGGAGAACCAGATTCCAATAATCTGCTCGCTGTACTCTGGAGAGAAGTCCCAGACCGGCCCACCTTATTCGAGTTCTTTCTCAACGGCAGGTTAGACCAACGATTGGAACCCCTTTCTGAATCTGATGCTGGTAATCCTTTTGCCTCGCAGCGTCACGTAATGAACGCCTATCATCGGGCCGGATACGACTTCACGAATGTGATCATCCCTGGATTTGAATTTCCATCTGAAAGGACAGCAGGCACACAAACCATCTCGATTAACGAGGGTGGATTGATCCGTGATTGGGATACTTACGAAAGTTACCCCTGGCCAGATCCTAAAGTTGGAGCGTATGAAATTCTAGATGTTCTAGCTCATGAATTACCTGATGGGATGAAGATGATCGGCTACGGTCCCAATGGTGTCTTGTAAAACGCGATCCAGATTTTGGTGTACGAAACCCTTTGCTATTTGTTGGCGGATGATCCAGCATTGGTGGAAAAAATCTTCGCTGCGATTGGCAAACGGCTGGTCGATTACTACGAGATCGGCCGCGCACCCATCAGTGGGAGCCTGCATCGACAACGGTGACTGGGGCTTCAAGACCCAAACCATGCTATCGCCGCAGCAAATGCGGCAATTTGTTTTCCCCTGGCATCAGTGGATTGTGGAAGTTGTGCATGCCGAGGGCAAACCGGTAATTTTGCACTCCTGTGGACATTTCGACCGTATACTTGATGATATTGTAGCGATGGGCATCAAAGGCCGCCACTCTTACGAAGATACGATTCTGCCAGTGGAACAGGCCTATGAATTACACCGCGATAAATTTGCCATCCTTGGTGGGATCGATGTGGATTTTATTTGCCGCTCCAGCCTCGAAGAAGTATATAAACGGTCAAAAATGTTATTAGAGCAAACTAAAGATCACGGCGGGTACGCCTTGGGAACGGGCAATTCTGTTCCGGATAATGTGCCGGATGAAAATTATTTTTCCATGACGCGCACCGTACTGGAATTGCGATAAATTTCACCACTAAGAATACAAAGCACCATTAAGGAAAAACATGTTTACAACTCAATCTATTACAACAAAAGATCGGCAGGTTTTACGTGATCTTGCCAAACGGGTGGCAGAGATTGCTGCTGATCCAGTAATGGAAGTCCGTCGTCAACAATGGAAAGAACATAACAGCCTGCAATCCAAGCACCCCATGATGTTGGTTTTTCCTGAAGGCGCCTGGTTTGAACTGATCCCTGAAAAAAAACTGCAATGCGAGGGTGAAAAAGCCCGCGCGGCTGAGATGCGTCTTCGACAGACCATGTATAGTTATGAACACTTTTTGGACGATACTGTGGTTGAAGCAGAGTGGTTGGAGTTTGAATGGTGGGAATCGGGTTTCATCCAGGATACTGGTTGGGGAGTGGAGATTGAACGCACTGAACAACCGGAGGCCCGCGGCTCTTTCGGATTTAAACCCGTCATCAAAAATAGCGCTGACCTGAAAAAACTGCATTACCCTGAAATTATTTACGATGAGGTTGCTCACAATCAAGCAGTTGAGCAGTGGCATGATTTGTTGGGCGATATTTTACAGGTTAAGCAAACGGGTCTCAAACATATTTCTTTCCATATGATGAAAATATGTACGGGCTGGATCGGTTTGGAGAATATTCTCTACGATATGATCGACCGGCCTGACTTTGTCCATGAGGTGATGACGTTCTTAGAACAGGGGCATCATAAATGGTTGGATCAACTCGTTGAAATGAATTTGCTCAACCTGAACAATGACAACACCTATCAGAACACGGGCGGAAACGGTTACACGGATGAACTCCCTGCCTCGGGGTTTGATCCCCAGAGCGTGCGCCCCGTTGATATGTGGGCGAGTTCTGAATCACAAGAATTCCAGGTGGTCTCACCAAAAATGCACACTGAGTTTGCCTTGCAATACGAGAAACGGCTGCTGGCACGCTTCGGTTTGACTGGTTACGGCTGCTGCGAGGATTTGACCCAGAAGATGGATGATGTTCTGACAATCCCAAATATCCGCCGGATTTCGATCTCGCCGTTTGCGGATGCAGCTGCCTGTGGACATCGATTAATGGATGGTTACATTTTCTCCTGGAAGCCCCATCCCGCCCATTTAGTTGGAGATTTTGACGAGAATTTGGTCCGCAGCTACCTGAGCCGCACCCTGGAATTGGCGCGTGAATTTGACAATGTGTTGGAAATCATTTTGAAAGATACTCACACCTGCGAATACAAACCTGAACGGTTTGATCGCTGGGCGCAGATTTGTCGGGAACTCATCAGCGAAAATTCCTAAAACCATAGGGCAAACGCATTTTCGGGCACGCCTCTTTCCCTAGCTCACCTAGTTTGAGGGCTGGCACCTGTTAAAGCTGGGCACATGCAATCACACTACCTAAATCCAGTGCTTTTATTGACTTTTCGATAACCCTGCAAGTATAATAACTTGTACGTACAAGCTTATATCTTCGCTGAAAGAACCAGGGAAAATTATTAGGAAGACTTATGAAAACAATCAACAAACAGAGCCGAATCCCCTTTTATTACCAACTGGCTGATATCTTACGGGAAGTCATTCAAGAAAGTACTTCCGAAGAAGAAACCGAATTTTTGCCATCTGAAAATGAACTCGTTCAATCCTATCAAATTAGCCGCGCGACGGTTCGCCAGGCGTTGAGTTTATTAGAGCGTGAAGGGCTTGTCCATAAAGCAAAGGGGAAAGGCACTTATATTGCCAAGCATCGGGTACGGTACCCGCTCACAAAACTCATATCCACCACCGAGGAAATGCAGCGGCGCGGTTGGAAATCTGGGATAGAGGTTCTCTCTTTCGAAGAGATCGAAACCCACTCCCCGATCACCGAATCCTTGGAAATTGACTCGAGTGAAAAAGTTTATGAGCTCTGCCGTCTGCGTCTCGGAAATGATGAACCTGTCGGGTTGCAATGGGCTTATATGCCAGTTAAGATTTACCCTGGGCTGATTGATCATAATTTAGAAACTTCGCTCACACAGGTAGTGGATGAGCAGTTTGGGATCATTTTTTGGTCAGCACATGAATTCCTTCGGGCTAGACTGCCAACGAAATTTGAAGCAAAACAACTCCAAATTCCGAAAAATCTTCCTGTAATCTATATGGAGCGCATTACTTTCTCACCAGAAGGCAATCCAGTTGAATTCCTGCAATCGGTTTGGCGCAGTGATAAATATGAATATGAGTTTTCTTTAACACGTTCAGCAAATTAGGTAGTGGTGATATTTCAACTAATTTCTAGGGAAATCATTACTGTCAGAAATCTTGAATTTCTAGAGAGAATTCTTCAAGTGTCAACACGGCCTAATCGGAACGCCTATGAAATATAAAAACCCCATCATCTCCGGCTACTATCCTGATCCCAGTATCTGCCGTGCCGGGGATGATTTTTATTTGGTGACCAGTTCGTTTGAGTATTTTCCCGGTGTACCCATATTCCACAGCCAAGATCTGGTCAACTGGCGGCAGATTGGCTACTGTCTGACTCGCACCAGCCAACTCCCTCTCAGTGGTTGTTGGGCTTCTGGTGGCATCTGGGCACCGACCATCCGCTTTCATCATGGCACTTTTTATATGACCAGTACCAACACCACCGGCGGCGGACATTTTTATGTGTCGGCAAATGATCCTGCCGGTGAATGGTCTGAACCGATTTGGGTCACTGGCGGTGGATTTGACGCTTCATTATTTTTTGACCGGGACGAACAAGTATATTTCCAGTGGTTTGAATACGAACAACCTGCGGGCATCTATCAGACCAGAATCGACATCGCCACTGGAGAACATCTCACCAAACCAAAAATCATTTGGAATGGCAGCGGTGGTCGTTCACCCGAAGGCCCTCATCTCTATAAAATCAACGACATTTATTTTTTACTGGCTGCTGAAGGCGGCACCGAAGATGGACATATGGTCACGGTTGCTCGTGGCGACAATCCCTGGGGACCCTGGGAATCTTGCCCCGATAATCCCATCCTGACCCATCGCAGCCTTGATCATCCCATCCAAACCACCGGGCACGGGGATCTTGTTCAGGATCTGAACGACAACTGGTGGCTGGTTTTCCTGGGCACCCGCCCGGTTGGATATCCCCGCTATCATATTTTGGGACGAGAAACCTTCCTGGCCCCCGTTATCTGGCAGGATGGTTGGCCAGTTGTTGGAAATAACGGCACCGTTGACTTGGAAATGGAAGCACCGCTGCCACCCCCCCATCCTTGGGATGAAATCGAACCGCTGCGTGATGATTTCGATGATCCTGATTTGGGATTGCACTGGAATTGGGTAAGGAATCCCTTATCAAATGGATATTCGCTCTCCGACCGACCAGGTTGGCTGCGGTTAGTCGGGAGTGAGATCACTCTGAATGAGGAAGCCTCTCCCACCTTTCTGGGAAGGCGACAGCGACATTTCAATTGTCGCGTCACAACGGTTGTGGATTTCAATCCACAAAGCGAAAATGAGGAAGCAGGATTGGTTGTTCTCGGGGATCATCGCCATCATTACGAAATTGGGATCACTTATGAAGCTGGTCAGCGCGTCGTTTTTGTTCGCCGCAAAATTGGCACGCTGCAGGCTGTCGTCGCCCGGCAAGCCATCCCCATGGGATGGGTCACTCTTGCGGTCACAGCGGATGAAAACTGGTACACCTTCAGCTTTGCAATCGGGGATGACCCTCCATCTGAATTTGCCAGAGGCGAAACTCGCTACCTGTGTACCGAGGCTGGCGCGGCAATGTTTACAGGCGTCTATTTTGGAATGTACACCACTGGCAATGGGCACCCCTGTCAAAGTCCGGCCGACTTTGATTATTTTGAATTCGTTCCCATGGAATAGCAGCGCTGCTAAATGAACAATCGCCAACGTTTCCACGCCACAATGCACTACCAGTTTCGAGGCCGCGCCCCTTATCGATTTTAGACCACCCCAGAATTTGGTTATTTGAATTCAACCCTGGATAAGAAAATGAACGAAAACTCCATCAAAAAAACATACCAAATCGCTCAAGAGCATTATGCCGAAATGGGCGTCGATACCACGACCGCCCTCACCAAACTGGCTACCATTCCCATCAGCTTGCAATGCTGGCAGGGAGATGACGTCGGCGGTTTTGAAGACCCAAACCGCGGTCTGAGCGGTGGAATCATGGCCACCGGCAATTACCCTGGAAAAGCGCGCACACCAAATGAGTTGCGCGCCGACCTTGAGATGGTCTACAGCCTGCTGCCGGGTGATCATCGTTTAAGTCTGCATGCGATCTATTTGGACACGGACAGCAAAGTCGCCCGCGATAAAATCGAACCACGGCATTTTTCAACTTGGGTTGATTGGGCTAAAGAGAATAACCTTGGCTTAGATTTTAACCAAACTTGCTTCTCGCATGAGCTGGCTGATGACGGCTTCACGCTTTCTCACCCTGATCCGGTGGTGCGGGAGTTTTGGATCGAACACAGCATCGCCTCTCGCAAAGTAGGGGCTTATTTTGGCCGCGAGTTGGGCACACCGGCTGTGACTAACCTGTGGATCCCCGATGGGATGAAAGACACACCCATTGATCGCAAAGCTCCCCGAGAGCGTCTAATTTCAACCCTTGACCGGGTATTTGCTGATGAGATTGATCCGGCTCACAACCTCGATGCGGTGGAGTGCAAACTCTTCGGCATAGGTTCTGAGAGTTATGTGGTCGGTTCGCATGAATTCTATTTAGGTTACGCAGCCTCGCGTAAAAAATTACTGACGCTTGATTCGGGCCATTTTCATCCTACTGAAACTATTGCCGATAAAATTTCAGCCGTGATGCCCTACGTTCCCGGCTTGATGCTGCATGTCAGCCGAGGGGTCCGCTGGGATAGCGACCATGTGGTCACCCTTACAGACGAACTTCAGGCGATCATGCAGGAACTGGTGCGCGGCGATTATCTCGACCGCACCTACATCGGCCTGGATTTCTTCGATGCCAGTATCAATCGGGTGGCGGCTTGGGCAATTGGAACGCGTAATGCCCTGCGTGCGCTGCTGCTGGCGCTCTTGGAACCCACCGATCTTTTGCGGACCTATGAAGATACCGGTGATTACACTGCTCGCCTGGCCCTCCTGGAAGAAATCAAAGGCTTGCCCTGCGGTGCGGTGTGGAATTACTACTGCCTGACCCAAAACGTCCCGGTGGGATATGGGTTTATGGATGAAATTAAAAATTATGAGAGCAGTGTTCTCTCAAAACGATAATCAAATGATGGCAACAGTAAAGCTCTTTGGGAAATTGCGAAATACCGTAAACGCATCGCAGCTTCAAATTTCAGGTGAGTGCATCCATCGAGTAGTGGAGAATCTCTGTACTGAAAATCCATCTTTATATGAAGCTTTCCTCGAAGAAGGGCAACTCCGCCCTCATTTTAAAATCACTCTCAATGGGCATGATATCTCGCTTGCCGGAGGAATGGATACACCTGTTAAAGATGATGATCAATTAGCAATTTTCTCACCCATTGCGGGTGGGTATTAATTCTGGAGACTATTATGGAAGGTTGGACTGGCAAAATTCTCGATATCGATTTGACAATTCAAACGATTAAAGAAGTGCCCCTCGATATGGAAATGGCACGGCTCTTTCTCGGGGGCCGCGGGCTGGGTGCCCGTTTATTATGGGATTTGGTCGGCCCGGAAGTGGACCCGCTTTCTCCAGAAAACGTGTTGATCTTCGCTGCCGGTCCGTTAACGGCTTCTGGTGTACAGACCAGTAACCGATTCTCGGTGAGTACGAAAAGCCCGCTCACTGGAACCGTGCTCGATGCCAATTCTGGCGGCTGGTGGGGGATGCAGTTCAAACGCACAGGCTATGATGTTTTGATTATTCGGGGTAAAGCCAAAAAACCAGTATGGCTTGAAATCACACCAGCCGGTGTAGCTTTCAAAGACGCCTCCTCTCTGTGGGGCAAAGGTGTGTTCGAGACAACCAAAAGTCTGGGTCAGAATAATAATAAGCGCAATGTGCTCTGTATCGGGCCGGCAGGAGAAAACCTTTCCCTGATGGCAGCGGTCATGAACGATAAAGAAAGGGCTTTAGCCCGCGGCGGCCCTGGTGCGGTGATGGGTAGCAAGAATTTAAAAGCCATTGTTGTGGAAGGTCAAGGACGCAACAAGCCTGCCGACCCCGACAAGTTCAAGTTTATGCTCTACGAAACCGGCAAACTGATCAAAGCCAGCCCGCTAACCTCCCAGGCTCTGCCTGAGTTTGGCACTGCTGTAGTGATGAACGTGGTCAACGAAATTGGTGCGCTGCCCACCCGAAATTTCCAGCAATCCCAATTCGAAGGTGCGGATGAAATCTCCGGAGAAGCACTCACGGATAGCATTCTGGTCAAGAATCAGGCCTGCTGGGCGTGCCCAATTTCTTGCACGCGCATCTCAAAAACGGAGGCTGGCGAAGGTGAAGGCCCGGAGTACGAGACTGCCTGGTCGTTCGGAGCGCAGTGTGGGGTGGATGACCTGGAGGTGATTTTTGAAGCCAATAGGGTTTGCAATGATATGGGTATGGATACTATCTCAGTTGGCAACACGATTGGCTGTGCGATGGAACTGGCCGAGCGCGGTCTGATCGATTCCGAACTAAAGTTTGGCCGGGCTGACTTGTTAGCTGACACCGTGCGGGATATCGCACTGCGGAATGGCCTGGGAAATGAATTAGCCGAGGGCAGTTACCGTTTTGCGGATAAATATGGGGTCCCCGAACTCTCAATGAGTGCCAAGAAATTAGAAATGCCCGCCTATGATCCACGTGGTATGCAGGGGCAGGGATTATTGTTTGCGACCTCCAATCGTGGAGGCTGTCATATGCGCGGCAATATGTTGGGTCCTGAAGTGTTAGCTCTGCCCCGCCTGATTGATCGTTTCGCTAACCAGGGCAAAGCCGGGATTGTCGCCAACCATCAGAATACAGCCGCGGTGGTGGATAGCTTGGTATTATGTAAATTTACAAATATGGCGGTATCGGTGGAATTCTTTGCCCGTCTGCTGACCGCAGTCAGTGGCTTGGATTTTCGTGCCGATGATCTGATGAAAGTGGGTGAACGCACCTGGAATATGGAGCGGCTTTACAACCTGAGAGAAGGTTTTACCAAAGCCGATGACACCTTGCCGCATCGGATGCTTGAAGAACCTGTTGCGGCTGGTCCCTCTGCAGGGCATGTTGTCCGATTGGCTGGTATGCTTGAAGAGTATTACCAATTCCGTGGCTGGGATGAAAATGGCGTGCCAAAGCAAGCTAAACTGAAAGAACTAGGATTGGATTCAATAATTTAACTCACCTCGAAGAACCCAGAAATCAACGAAGGTTTTCCATTGTGTTTAGAAAAGAGAAAAAAATAATATGATTGATCAACGATTATTTGAACAATTTCGAGATATCGGTCGCGATATTTTTGATGCCGGTCTGACCAGTTCACACGGTGGGAACCTGAGTATGCGCGTAGGTGACCGGATTATCATCAAACGCCGTGGCGCACAATTCCGACGCTTGATGCCCGAAGATTTTGTTGAGACCCAACTTTATAAGAAGGACAGCGGTTTGATGCGCGCCAGCACCGAGTTGATTGTCCACCGCGAAATTTACTTACGCACTTCAGCGCTGGCGGTAGTGCACTGTCATCCACGTACGGCAATTGCCCTCAGCCTGAGCCGCGACGAAATCATCCCTATCGACAATGAAGGATCGTACCTTTTGCGGAAAATCCCGGTTGTTTCCGTGGAGTACGCATCGGGCTCGCGTGAGATGGCCGAGACCGTCGCCGAGGCCCTCCAAGGTTACAAGATCATCATGCAGCGCGGCCATGGTTGTTTCTCTGTCGGCGAGACGCTTGAAGATGCTTATCAGTGGGTCTCAGCCCTAGAAGAAGTCAGCGATATTATTTTGCGTCACCAACAAATCGGTGAACCGTTGATTGAATACCGTAAGCACAGTGATTCTTATTCAAAGTGGTGAAACATGAGCATATCTGAACCTTATCCTGAACTTGACGAACTACTCGCCGATATTGGCAAAGCTGGGCAGCGTATCTCGGAGATTGATGCCAGCGAAGGAGCTGCGGGGAATATCTCTGTTTACGTGGGCTGGAAGATCGAGCCGCGGCGCTGCTTCCCAAAGGAACAGGAACTCGGTTTACCGGTAGCAGCTCCAAATCTGGTGGGGCACTCCTTTTTGGTCACTGGATCCGGCTGTCGGCTGCGCGATATTCTCGATGACCCTACTCCAAATTTAGGGGTGGTGACCGTTAATCCTGGTGGAGAAACAGCTACCCTTTTTACCAGGCATCTTCCGGCCTTCGAGCGCGTGACCTCAGAATTTAATTCACATATTGCCGTTCACCGAGACCAAATCAACCTGACCGGCACCAATTTCCATGCGGTCATCCACGCCCAGCCGCAGCATATTACCTACCTGAGCCATATCCCGCGTTATCAGGATCAAGATTTTCTCAACCGGCAATTGCTGCGTTGGCAGCCGGAGTTGATTATCAATTTGTCACGCGGTCTGGGGGTGGTACCTTTCGAAATCCCTGGTTCAGAGGCCTTGATGACGGGAACACTAAAGAAGTTCTGCAACCATCGGGTGGTGATTTGGTGTAAACATGGGCTGATGTCACGCTCGGAGATTTCAACGTTGAAAGCCTCCGACCGCATTGAGTATGTCGAGACAGCTGCCAAGTACGAGGTGCTCAATTTAGCGAATGGCGAAATGGGTACAGGGCTGTCGCCGGAAGAAATCCGCAGCATTGCCGCGGCTTTTGGGATTGAACAAAATCTGTTTTAGGAGTGATTGCCATGCAGCGAGTTGGCTTTGTGCTGAAAGTGAAACCTGACCGCTTAGCTGAATATAAGCAGCGTCACGAACAGGTTTGGCCGGAAATGCTGGCCGCGTTGCAAGAGACGGGTTGGCATAATTATTCACTCTTCTTGCGGGAGGATGGCCTGTTGTTTGGCTACCTAGAAACGCCGGACTTTGAGCAGGCGCGGGCTGGGATGGCTACAAAAGAAATCAATACCCGTTGGCAAGCCGAGATGGCTCCATTTTTTGAAGCTTTAGACGGCGTGCGCCCGGATGAGGGCTTGCTGCAACTTGAAGAGATTTTTCACCTGGATTGATAAAAATGACCAAGACTCTTAATCTAGCTGCTGTTGACTTGGGCGCTTCTTCTGGACGGGTGATATTGGCCCGTTTTGATGGCGACCGTTTAACTTTGGAGGACATTCATCGCTTTCCAAATGGATCAGTGCGAGTGGGTAACCATCTCCACTGGGATGTGCTGCGCCTGTTTGACGAGATCAAAACTGGGCTGTGTAAGGCAGGTCAGACAGCCCCTCTCAGCAGTCTGGGGCTGGATACCTGGGGTGTGGATTTTGCTTTGCTGGATGCTGACGATCAACTCGTGGGTAATCCTTTCCATTATCGTGATCCGCATACCAATGGAATCCTCGATGAAGCGTTTGCCGTAGTCGCAAGCGATCAGATTTTCGACCGCACTGGCATCCAATTTATGCAGATTAACTCACTCTTTCAGTTGTTCTCTCTGCGAGATTCAGTGGCCCTAAAAAACGCAGCAACCTTTCTCATGGTGCCCGATCTATTCAATTTCTGGTTGACCGGGAGTAAAGCTAACGAATACAGCATTGCCACCACCACCCAGTTCTACAACCCGCGCACTAAGTCCTATGATCGCGAGTTGCTGGCAGCATTGGAATTGCCAATCGATATATACCCCGAAATAATCCCCTCCGGCACAAACCTCAGTCCATTGCTGGCCTCGGTCGCCGATGAAACCGGACTGCCCCAAATTCCGGTGATCGCCCCAGCTTGCCACGATACTGGATCTGCGGTGGCGGCCACCCCATTGTCCACGCCTCGGGCGGCATATATCTCTTCGGGCACCTGGTCGCTGGTGGGTGTAGAAGTTCCTGACCCGGTGATCACACCGCACAGCCGAAATTACAACTTTACCAACGAAGGTGGTGTGAATGGCACCATCCGCCTGCTCAAAAATGTGACCGGTCTGTGGCTGGTTCAGGAGTGCCGGCGGATTTGGGCTGCGGCAGGGCGAGATTACGCTTGGGATCAGATCACTAATCTTGCAAATCAGGCAACACCTTTTGACTCGCTGGTTGATCCCGACCATCCTGATTTTCTCAATCCCTTAGATATGCCCACGGCGATCCAAAACTTCTGTGCCCAGACAAGCCAGCCAGTTCCCGAGAGCCACGCTGAAATTTTACGCTGTATCTTTGAGAGTTTAGCGCTCAAATACCGCTGGGTGCTCGCCTGTCTTGAAGAGATGCTCGGTTACGAACTCGAAGTGATTCATATTATCGGTGGCGGCTCGCAGAATACGCTGCTTTGCCAATTGACCGCGGATGCGACCGGAAAACCAGTCAAAGCTGGCCCCATAGAGGCAACCGCCATCGGAAATTCCCTGGTGCAGGCTATCACGCTGGGTTATGTGAGTTCGCTGGCTGAGGGTCGCGAATTGGTGGAGCGGTCTTTTCCACTGCGAAACTACAACCCACAACTGACAAATAGCTGGGATGCGGCCTTTGAGCATTTCGAGAAATTAATCGGCACATAATCGATAGGCCTGAATTTTGGCGACACAAACAATGAATTTAAAGGAAAATACGAATCGCATTCTCATTGTCATTCTCACAATGATGATCATCGTTTCCGCCTGTCAAACCGCCACACCCACAGTCCCGCCGAGTACCCTCACTCCTGAAGCCCCTCTGACCATCCCTGATACAGTTGTAAATGGTACCGAATTCACCATATTTGTAGAACCAGGTATCACTCACCAAACTATCAAGGATGTTACCGGTGGAAATTTCATCAATGTTTTCAGCGGTACAACAGACCCATTGGAACCGGTCAGCCGCTACAACCTCGAACACCTGGATGTGCGCGTCGCCCGTGTTCGTATGACACTTGAAGATTGGGAACCGGTCAACGATGACGAAGATCCCAATCATATCAACTGGGAAGCTTTTCACGATACTGAATTCAATCACGCTACATTCCAATTAATGCAAGAATTACAATCCCGCGGCACCGAAATCATTGCCACCAGTTGGGATCTTCCAGATTGGATGGTTTCCGACCCGAGCAAGGATACTCAGCGATTTGTTCCTTATGAAAATTACCCGGAAGTAGTGGAAACGATTGTAGCATGGCTGCTGACGGCTCGTGACCAATATGGGATCGAACCGGATTATGTTTCGTTCAATGAGCCCGATGTAGGAGCCTATATCAGCATCGCCCCCTTTGAAGCCATTATGGTGATTGAGCAAGCAGGAGAGCGGTTCGATGAGTTGGGAATCAAGACCAAATGGCTGATCGCCGACACCGCCAATATCGATGGCAGCGTGGCGTACGCCCGCAGCGTGCTTCAAAATGAACGGATCCATCCTTATCTAGGTGTATTTGCTAATCACAGTTGGGACAGCGACTCCCCAGACTCGGACTATCTCGAAGTGCGCGATTTTGCGCTGGAAAATGATCTGGAAGTTTGGTGTACTGAGACCGGGTCAAATGCTTTCTCGTGGCAGACCCCCGAAAAATTCCTGACCTATGACTATTCAGTCGAGCTGGCCCGGATTTACAGCCGGGTGCTCAAACTGACGGGGACAACCGTGATTCTCTATTGGGAAATGATGGGGCAGGATTACTGGATCAATGACGGTATCAACCCATACCCATCCTTCCATATTGTTCGCCAACTTGGCGAGCAATTTCCCCCCGAAACTGTCATTGTTGAGACCTCGAATAATACCGAAAACTTCTACTCAGTCGCCGGGCAGGCACCGGATCATTTTGCGGTTTTTATGGTAAATACAGGGGATGAGTCTCTCACCGTAAACGTGGAAGGATTACCCGCGGGGAGTTACGCGCATACCCAGTCTACAGAAGGAACTTTGGAGACTGCCCTCGAGAATTATTTGGTTCCTGAAGAATCAATATCCCTCCAAATTCCAGGGATGAGCATCCATATTCTAACGACACGCACCCCCTGAGAGAAGATATGATGAGTCCGCAAATTCATTTTTCACCCAAAGATTGGGACCGCATCCGCCGCGACTGGACGGCTTGGTGGCATCATGAAATCGACCGGCCAATGGTGGTGGTCAATGCCTATGAATGGCAGGGGATTTCCTTCATTCCCCAGCACCCACGCTGGGATGTTGAACAGAACCGCTTTCCAGTTGACTCTATTCTCGATTATTACGAACGCCAACTTGAAAACCAACGTTTCTATGGCGATTCGTGGCCGCGCTGGTGGCCGAACTTTGGTGCGGGGATCTTGGCAGGATTTTTGGATGCTCAGGTCAGCAGCGATGCGCGCACGGTCTGGTTTGAAACGCCCCAAATGCGCCCGGCTGCAGAAATACACCCCCACTTTGACCGCGAAAATTTTTGGTGGCGGTGGGTAAGTGAGATCACGCATGGTGCTGTCAGCCGGTGGAGTCAACAGGTTACGGTTGCCCATACTGATCTCGGCGGCAATCTCGATATCATCGCCTCGCTGCGCGGCACTCAAAACCTGCTCACGGATTTGTACGATGCTCCCGATGAAATTGATCGCCTGGTAGCCGAAATCACCCATCTTTGGTTAGGTTGTTATGATGAACTATTCGAGATAATCCGCCCTTCAATGAATGGCACAACCGCCTGGACCCCGCTCTGGTGCCCCGGGCGCTACTATATGCTTCAGAGTGATTTCTGTTATATGATTTCGCCGGCCATGTTCGAACGCTTCGTTTTGCCCGACTTAGAAGCCTGCTGTAATCATCTGGATTTTGGTTTCTATCATTTGGATGGAAAAGGACAATTGCCACATTTAGATATGCTGCTGGGCATTGAAAATTTACGGGGCATCCAGTGGGTTTCCGGAGATGGACAATCCCCAGAGTATGAGTGGCTGCCATTATTGAAACGGATACGTGATGCTGGAAAGCTCTGCCAAATCTATGCCACCCCTCAAGGTGTTCTGGATGTGGTGCGGGAGTTAGGTGGTAAAGGTTTTGCATTCTGGATTACTGAGCCGCTGCCTGAAGATGAAATTGAAGCATTCTTCTCTAAATTAGGGAACCTGCAATCCGTTTAGGAGCAGAAATGAAACCATGTGACCACGTTGCAATGGCGCTTTTAACAATCCACGATCCGCATTCTTGCATCTAATTTGGAGTAAACATTTATGGCGAAAATCACATTCATTGGCGCAGGAAGTTTGGTATTCACCCGTAATATTTGCAACGATATTTTGCTGACCCCGGCTTTACAAGAGAGCGAAATTGTTCTGATGGATGTTGATTCTCAACGATTAGAGATGGCTTATACCATCGTGAAAGCTCTGATTGAAAAACGCGAGGTCAAAGCCAGGGTAAGTGCTACATTAGATCGTCGGGAAGCCCTCAACAAATCGGATTATGTGATCACCACATTCCAACAAGGTGGGCTGGATGCCTATAAATTAGATATCGAGATACCACAGCGTTTTGGTGTGGGGCAGTGTGTTGGCGATACGGTTGGTCCTGGGGGTGTCTTCCGCTCGCTGCGGACCATTCCAGTTCTGCTGGATATCTGTGATGAGATGGATGAACTTGCTCCAGATGCGCTGCTGCTGAATTATGTCAATCCAATGGCAGCCAATTGTTGGGCTGTGGATGCGGGCAGTGGCCGTCCCCATGTGGGGCTATGTCATTCGGTACAGGGTACCTCTGAAATGCTGGCCCGATGGGTTGGCGTACCCTATGAGCAAGCGCAATTTTTGTGTGCTGGAATCAATCATCAGGCCTGGTTTCTGGACTTCTGTTCTGTGAGCGAAGACCTTTATCCAAAACTATGGCAGGCCATTGAGCAGGAGGGGCCCCTGGCGGAAGAACCCGTTCGGATCGATATGATGAAATATTTTGGTTATTTCGTAACTGAGTCCAGCGGGCATGCAAGTGAATATGTTCCCTATTTCCGCAAATCTGCTGACATGATTGAGAACGAGTTGGTGCCGCGTTTCAGCGATCCGCGTAATTCCTGGTTTGGCCTGGCGGGAACCGGTGGTTATTTACAGCACTGCATCGAACGCTGGGAAAAATTCCAAGAGGAATACAAAGAACTGGCCGCGGGAAACACACCACTGGCCGCAGCGCGCACCCATGAGTATGGCACTTATATCATCGAAGCGATGGAGACTGATCAACCCACCCGGATAAATGGGAATGTGCCCAATCGAGTTTTGATTGAAAATTTGCCGGAAAATTGTTGTGTGGAAGTACCTTGTCTGGTGGATGCTAATGGCGTTCAGCCAACCCATATTGGTCATCTGCCCCCACAGTTGGCCGCGGTCAACCGGACGAATATCAACGTGCAGGAGCTAGTTGTCGAAGCCGCTCTGAGTGGCAAAGCAGATGCGGCTTATCACGCGGTCATGCTCGATCCACTCACTGCGGCGGTTTGCACACTGCCCCAAATTCATGAAATGGTAACGGAACTATTAGCGGCTCAAAGGCAATGGCTGCCCCAATTTAATGGATAGGTACTCACCATTGGCAATCAAGTGACACTGAAAGAACATTAGCTTGCTGTCTACACAGGTGAAATAGGAATATTAATATGCAAAGACAGAATTTTTCTCGAAATTGGCGCTTCCATTTTGGAGACATCCCTGGTTCCCGTTGGGGCAATCCGGATTTTTCTTCCTGGCGCGAACTAGACTTGCCCCACGATTGGAGTGTTGAGCTTCTCCGCGATTCCGAAAATATCAGTGGGAATTCAGGTGGATATTTCCCGATGGGTATAGGCTGGTATCAGAAAACATTCCATCCAGCGGATGCATGGGGCGGCCAGAAAATTATTGTTGAGTTTGAAGGTGTTTATATGAACGCCGTTGTATGGCTCAATAAACATTGCTTGGGACGCCAACCTTATGGTTACTCGACCTTCAAATTCGATTTGACTCCGTATATGAATTGGGATGGCCCCAACTCGCTCAAAGTTCTCGTAGATAACAGTCACCAGCAAAACAGCCGCTGGTATTCTGGGTCAGGAATTTATCGGCCGGTTTGGTTGATCGTTGCTGCCCCCGTCCATGTGGCACATTGGGGCGTATATGTCACCACACCTGAAATATCTCCAGAGTTAGCGACAGTTAATATTCGCACGCAGGTGGAAAACGAAAGTGAGGTTGATAAAGATGTCACGCTGCAAACTCGCATTTGCGCCCCCGATGGATCGGAGGTGGGTACCCTAAAGACTGAAACAACGATCAGCAACGGTCACACTCACGAATTCCAGTCTGAATTTCCAGTTCTAAATCCACAATTATGGTCGCCTGATACCCCTCATCTCTACCGGGCAGAAACTGAAGTCACTGTCAATGGACAAATCACCGATACAGAAAGGACAATATTTGGCATCCGCAGCATCGAGTTCAGCGCAGAGTCAGGTTTCCTACTGAATGGGGAACCCGTACTGCTCAAAGGCGGTTGTGTCCATCACGATAACGGCATTTTGGGGGCCGCATCCTACCCCCGTGCCGAAGAACGCAAAGTCGAAATCCATAAAGCTAACGGCTACAACGCCATCCGTTGCGCACACAACCCGCCATCCCCTTCATTTTTAGAGGCCTGCGACCGCCTGGGGATACTCGTCATCGATGAATCTTTCGATTGCTGGCGGGATGGCAAAAATCATGGTGATTATCACGTTGCATTTGACGATTGGTGGCAGCGCGACCTGGATGCCATGCTGCTCCGTGACCGCAACCACCCCAGCATCATCATTTGGAGCATCGGCAACGAAGTGATGGAGCGGGATGGTAACAACGAAGGTTATGAAATCTCGCGTATGTTGGCCGAATACGTCCGCAAAGTCGATTCCACCCGTCCGGTGGCAGCCGCAATCTGCAGCAGTTGGCGCGGCGATCCCTGGGAGATCATGGACCCATCCTTCGCAACCCTGGATATTGGCGGTTACAATTATCAGTGGGCCCAATACCGCCCCGACAACAAACGATTGCCCAAGCGCATCATGATGGGCACCGAATCCTTCCCGCTGCAAGCCTTCGAAAACTGGCAGGCAGTCGAAGAAATCCCGGCTGTGATCGGCGATTTTGTGTGGACTTCGCTCGATTACCTGGGCGAATCTGGCATCGGGCGGGCCTATTTCAACGAAAAAGACACCCCATTCCTGGGGACTTATCCCTGGCATCAGGCCAACTGCGGCGATCTCGATCTGTGCGGTTTCAAACGCCCGCAATCTTTTTATCGCGACCTGCTCTGGCACGATGACCCGCGCATAACCATCGTCGTTCATCCACCCATCCCGGAAGGCAAGGAACTCAAAATTTCGGATTGGGGGTGGCCGGATATTTGGCCAAACTGGAATTGGCCCGGTGAAGAGGGGAAGGCTCTCAAAGTAGAGCTTTACGCCAATTGTGAGGAAGTCGAGCTATTTTTGGATGACGAATTCGATGGGTCGCAAATCCTGCTCCCGAGATGAGAAATTCCAAGCGGAATTTGAAGTGGTCTATGCCCCTGGAAAGCTGCGTGCCGTGGGGTATATCGCTGGCAAACCCGTAGCTGAACAAGTTCTCGCCACTACCGGGAGCCCAGCACAAATCCGGTTGACAGCCGATCGAGAAATTATCCAGGCTGGTGATGATTTGTGCTATGTCACCGTTGAAGTGTTGGATGATAAAGGCCGCCTCCATCCTACCGCGGCGAACGATATTTTCTTCACGGCTAAGGGGCCAGGGAAAATCCTGGCGCTTGGCAGCAGCAACCCCCTCAGCGAAGAACGCTACGTTGGCAACCAACGCAAAGTCTACCGCGGCCGCGCCCTGGTCATCGTAAAATCAACCGGGGAACCAGGCAAAATCACGCTGCGCGCCCAGGCCGACAATTTAGAATCTGCCGAAATCTACATTCAATCGACATTAGACTGATATCCGGCCAAAACTAAGGAGACCGATATGAATTGAAATAACACCCAACAAGCAATTGCGAGTGGAAAGACCACTCTGGGCATCGAGTTTGGCTCGACGCGCATCAAAGCTGTGCTGATCGGTGAAGATCATCGGCCGATCGCAGCAGGAAGTCACGAATGGGAAAACCGCTACGAGAACGGCATCTGGACCTACCGCCTTGAAGATGTTTGGGCAGGCTTGCAGGACAGTTATCAGAATCTCAGCAATGCCGTTATTGAGCAATTTGACGTTCCAATCAAAACCCTGGGCGCGATCGGTTTCAGCGCGATGATGCACGGCTATATGCCTTTCGACAAAGATAGCAATTTGCTCGTCCCGTTCCGCACCTGGCGAAATACAATTACCGGAGAGGCTTCCGAGCAACTCACAGAGCTGTTCCAGTTCAATATTCCCCAGCGATGGAGCATTGCGCACCTCTATCAGGCGATATTGAACCAGGAACCCCACATCCAGGATATTAGTTATCTGACCACGCTGGAAGGGTATGTTCATTGGAAATTGACCGGACAAAAGGTGCTGGGCGTGGGTGAGGCAGCAGGTATGTTCCCCATCGATAGTAAAACCAACGAGTACGATGAACGAATGATCGCTTTGTATAACGAACGCCTCGAAACGAAAAACATCTCTTGGAAGCTCCCGGAGATCCTCCCCAAAGTTCTGGTAGCAGGAGACGCTGCAGGTGTATTGACTGCAGAAGGCGCAAAATTACTCGATTCCAGCGGACAATTACAAGCAGGAATTCCGTTTTGTCCACCTGAGGGCGATGCGGGTACAGGCATGGTCGCGACGAATAGTGTTGCGGTGCGCACGGGCAATGTTTCCGCAGGAACATCCGTTTTTGCCATGATCGTTTTGGAAAAAGCGCTCTCGAAACTCTATCCTGAGATCGATATGGTCACGACCCCCACGGGCAAGCCGGTTGCCATGGTTCATAGCAACAACTGCACATCCGATCTCAACGCCTGGGTTGATCTCTTCCAGGAATTCACGGATGCGCTTGGGGTGGAAGTCAGCCAATCCAAACTGTTTGAAATGCTATACCACAAGGCACTTATGGGTGATCCTGATGGCGGCGGAATGCTGGCTTATAATTATCTTTCTGGTGAGCATATCACGGGCCTTGAGGAGGGGCGTCCGCTCTTTGTCCGCACACCTGAAAGTAAATTCACATTGGCAAACTTTATGCGGGTACACCTGTTCTCAGCCCTTGGCGCTTTGAAGATTGGATTGGACATTCTCTTTGAAAAAGAGCAGGTGCAGATCGATCAGATCCTTGGTCATGGGGGTTTCTTCAAAACCGAAGGTGTAGGGCAGAGGATTATGGCTGCGGCGATGAACGTACCCGTCACTGTCATGGAGACCGCTGGCGAGGGCGGTGCGTGGGGGATTGCACTGCTGGCATCCTATATGCTCCACAAAACAGATGATGAACCCTTGGAAGCTTATTTATCTCACAAAGTCTTTGCTGAGGAAACCGGTACAACGATGGCCCCCGATCTAAGGGATGTGGAGGGCTTTGCGGCCTTCATGGAACGCTATAAAAAAGGACTGGCCATCGAAAGAACCGCGGTAGATGCCTTGAAATAGATATTGCGCTAATAAAGTGAGGAAGGATTATGCTCGAAAAACTAAAGGCAGAAGTTTGCCGTTTAAATCTCGAATTACCCGTCAACAATCTGGTGGTGTGGACCAGCGGCAATGTCAGTGTGCGGGACACGGAAACGGGCTATGTGGTCATTAAGCCTTCTGGCGTCAAATTTGAAGACCTGAAACCGGAACAAATGGTCGTGGTCAATTTAGATGGGAATACCATTGAAGGCAATTTGAACGCCTCATCCGATACAGCCAGCCACCTTTATATTTACCGGCATATGCCCCAGGTCAATGGGGTGGTCCACACCCACTCGAATTACGCGACCGCTTTTGCTGCCCTTGGTAAACCGATTCCCCCGGTGTTGACCGCTATTGCGGATGAATTTGGCGGTCCAATCCCCTGTGGCGGATTCGCCCTGATCGGTGGGGACGAGATTGGCAAAATTATTGTTGAAAGCATCGGTCACTCCCCAGCTTGCTTGCTTAAAAATCACGGTGTCTTCACCGTTGGCCCTACTGGAGAGAAAGCGCTCAAAGCCGCTGTGATGGTTGAAGATGTGGCCAAAACCGTGTCGATTGCCTTACAAATGGGACTACCCGATGAAATTCCGGCAGAGGATATCGCAAAGCTTTATGATCGATATACAAATGTATATGGTCAGTAATTTTTCGAAAGCGGTTTTTTCATTAGAAACGCTTTCTTTTTGGAGATGAAGAATGGAAAAACAACCATTGCGAGTTGCTATCATCGGCACCGCCAAACGGTCCGATTATCTCTACGGACCTATCCTAAAAGCCTTACCTGATGAGGTTGAGCTGGTCTCGGTGTGGGGGCGCAGTGAAAACTCGACCCAAAAGCTGAGCGAAAGTTTAGGAGTCCCCGGTTACACCAATATCGATAAACTAATACGTGAGACTGCACCTGAGATTGGGATCGTCAGCGTCAACTACCACGCCAATGACGAAGTGGGATTGATGGCAGTGGAAGCAGGGCTGAACGTCTTGCTGGAAACCCCGATTGCGCATAAACTCAGCGAGGCTGATGCCATCATCGCCGCGGCCAGAGAACATGACCTGAAGATCGAAATTGCTGAACAATTTCACCGCAGACCCTTGGAGCAAATTAAACTCAAGCTGATTGAATCCGGTCTTTTTGGGAAAGTGTACTCATCCTTCAACGATTTCGCAGGACATAGCTACCATGGGATCAGCGTGATGCGCTCGTATTTAGGTTTTGATGCGGTACCCGTTCAGGTGACTGGCGCCGTTCAGCAATATGATTTGACCCCACACTGGTCGCGGCTGGCGGGCCAATACGGCCCGCGGGCTGAGTTGCAGGAACACGGCATCATCGAGTTTGAAGGGGGGCAAATTGGCATCTTCCACTGGACCGATGTCGGCTACGACTCAGCCCTGCGCTGGTGGCGCAGCAGCCGCTTCTTGGCGGAAAAAGGCATGGGCATCACCTTGGGGGTGGGATTAGATGTTGAAGAACGGCTGTCACTCCTAAGTCCGGGTGGTGAAGCTCCCTGTTTTGTTAACATCGAGCGCCGGTGGGAGCGTGTCGACGGCGGAGCATTAATCGCTTTGGTCGCACATACTGGAGACCCCGACTTCCCTATTGTCCGTTGGGATAATCCGTTCCGGCCTAAAGTTCAAGGTCACGGCGTCCAGTGGCATGATGACGAGATCGGTGTGGCAGGATGTTTGCTTTCTCTCGTGAACGCTGTCCGAAATGGAACTGAGCCAACCTACGGCCCCCACCAGGGTCGTTTGGATCAGGAGTTGATCTTAGCCATTCGGATGTCGGCGATGGCCGGAGGGCAGCCGGTTAAGTTACCCATTGATCCGACATTGCAAACAATTTAATCGCCCCCTAGAAGGAAGGAATATCTTTGGCAATTGGGAAAATCTAAAGATAATTAGACGAGAAATTGAGATAAGGGTAGGTCAATCGAATGGCACCTACGCTTTTTTGTTAGCTGGTATATTTGCGCACAATCTCGGCTAAGTTCTGGCGTTGGATGCAATTCTCGAAAGCGAAGGATGCCATCATCTCATCAATTTCGCTCTCCGACATCCCGCGAAATTGTTCCGCAAATATAGGCAGCAGCAGCCGGGCGACGAAGCGATCACCGACAACGTAACCCAAGTCTTCGAGGAGTGATCCCCATTCCCCCGGGAGAGTATCCAGCCGAGATTTGATGTTGCCTGCCAACCCCTGAAGATGCGTGTCAAATTGTGGGGATGCTCGATCAATCCAACTGTCGGCGCGTAACTCAGTCTTAATCTTATGAACCGGTTGAATACGCTTCATCCAAGGGGATTCTGAATCCACGGTCACGATCCCCATCTTTCCAATGTCCTTGTAATTCCAGATCGTCCAATGATCGCCATAAGATTCGATGATGTCTAAATAGTCGTCGATCACTCGCAACTTAGACTCGGCAAAAGCCGGGTCGTTATAGATTGGTCCGAACTCGCTGATGTAATGCGGGATATTATGCTCAGCACAATACGCCCGGCGCTGTTGGTAGATGGTTTCAAGATTTTCGCGGCAAAAATATTCACCGTCTACGATACCAGGATATTCGACATCATCCAGCCCGGCATTGATATAAAGATGGCTGCTGTAAATCACATTTGGATCAGGGGGCGGATCAAGCTGGCTGAAATCTTGCGAATAAATATTGCCTTCAAAGTTAAGAATATGGTTTTTATCAATCTCCCGGATGGCTTTCGTTACCCGTTTATTGTAACGGTTAATTTTAGCCGCATCATAAGCTTCGGGTTCGTTCATAATGCCATACATGGCAACAACAGATTCATCTTGATAACGCCGGGTGAGTTCTTCCCAGAGCGCCACAGCTCGATCTTCAAAGTGAATATGCTCCCAAAATTGGGGGATGCCGCCCGCAGGGTTGTCGCAGTGCCAGCCACGGCTCTGCCAGCCAGGGAAAGCGTGAAAATCTAACGATACATACACACCTGAATTTCTAGCCCAGTCAATGACTTTGTCGAGCCAGGCAAACCCTTCAGGTTTGTATTCAAAAGGATGGTCATCCTCTTCAAAGTGATGGTAGTTGAAAGCCACGCGCATCAGATTGCAGCCTAAACTTTTAACATAGTTTAAATCGGCCTGTCCGGTAAAATGATGCAGGAAACGTTCAAAGAAATATTGCCCATTCTCTTTCCCTAAAATTTTGATTACTTCCCGACGAAATTCGGTCTCTGTCCCCGGGAAGCCCACCATGAAGGCCTCCATGTTGAGCCAGCTACCCAGGCAAAATCCACGCAGCCGGATTTCATCGCCGCTCTGGTTGTAGATTTTGTCATCGTTTACGTGTAAAAATTCCAGTGATGTGGTCATAATATATCCTAAAAATTTGATCGAGGAATGAGGCGGACGATCACGCTGTGCTAGATGCCTCGATGCACTCGGTCTGACATCTATTCGTCACTCTGAGCCGCAGGTGAAGAGTTTGGCAGCGCGAAAATATTTCAAGAGACTCCTTGAATTCGCACGAAACCTGATACCTGGTTACCTGGCAAATTCACGCAAACTTATTGTGCTCACAGGACGGATAAGCAATTGATGACAGGAACCCTCACCAAAAACAGCTTCCATAGCTGTAATATAGTCATCAACCAGCTTATTCGGTACAAATGCCTGGATCGTTCCCGCAAAACCGCCGCCGTGCACGCGCCAGGCTCCCTGACCCTTCAAAATATTCTCGCTCATCGTCAGGGCTACAGCTAACCCCTGATCGTGTACATTGGTGCAGGAGAAAATATTTTGACACAACCTCCAAGAACTGTAACCAGATGCGATAATCAGTTCCATAAAAGATGAGAAATCACCTTTTTCTAAAGCCGCAACTTGCTCAACAACCCGTTGGTCATCATCATAAAAATGGAATGCGCGTAGAATTGCTCGATCATTCACCTGCTCACGAACCACTGCCAGGTTTGTTAGGAGTTCTGCCTTTGAAAACTCTCTCAGCACTTCTCCGCCCATGGCTTGGGCCGTTGATTTCATTTCATGCTCTAAAGCAATATAGTCATCATTGAGATCCGCGTGATCGCCGCCCACCCCCACAATAACAACCGAATAGCCCTGCGCGGCAAAGTCGAATTCGACTTTGCGGACAATCGGATTTTTAAATTCCTGAAAATCGATTGTCACCAACCCGCCCACGGCACAGGTGGTCTGGTCCATCAGGCCGCAGGGTTTGCCAAAGTATTCGTTCTCGGCGAATTGGGCAATCTGCGCATTGAGAACATCATCGATGGCACCCTCATTGTAGAGATGATTCAAGATGGTGACGATCAGCACTTCGAAGGCGGCCGAAGAACTCAATCCAGCGCCGTTGGGAACGTTGCTGGTGGTGAAGGCTTCGAATCCGCCGATTTTGTAACCGAGCTGTACCAAACGGGCACAAACACCGCGTACCAGTGAATTGGGTGTGAATTGCTCATTTTCGATCACACCTAATTCGGTGACATCCACTTCAACTGCGGGAAACTTCTCTGAGTGAATGCGGATGATATGATCTTGATTTGGGGAAACTGCTGCGATGATGTCTAAATCCACAGCAGCAGCCAGCACTCGGCCCGCGTTATGATCGGTGTGATTGCCACCGACTTCGGTTCTTCCGGGGGTGCTGAATATTTCGATCTCGCGCGCACCCGGAATTTCCTGTTTGAATCTCTCGATCAAATTCAGATAACGCTGCTTCTGTTTATCTATTCGGACAGGATCATTCCCGTAGAGCTGTCCAAACGTGTCGTCAAATTTACCAGTATTGATTAAGTTAATAATTTCGTTCATAAAATTCCTTTAGACTTCTGCGAGCTCGCGAATGGTGTCAGCCAGATAGTCGATGGCTTCGTTGGTCAGGCGAGGGTGGATCGGCAAGGTCACATACTTTTTGAAAACATCTTCAGCCACCGGGCACTCCCCCTGGGCGTGACCCTGCGACCGGTAGGGATCGATCAAATGAATGAGCATATAGTGCGACCAGGCTTTGATCCCCTTTTCGGTGTACAGTTTCCACATAAAATCCTTTTTGCTGAGCGGGAAGTCATCTTCGAGCAGTATCAGGTAGAGATGGAAAACGTGCTTTCCCTTGGGATCGATGAACGGCAGCGCTAAACCAGGGATGCTTTGCAACTTTTCAGTCAGCCGTTGAGCCAGCCGAATACGGGTTTCGTTATGGGCGTCTAATTTTTTCAATTGTTCGATACCCACGGCAGCCTGGGCATCGGTCATCCGGAAATTATATCCAAAATCATCGAAAAACAACTTCCAATATTCTTGATCCATCGGGTGCTGCGCTTCGTCGATCGAGAGATATTTGTCGCTTTCGCCATAAATCCGGCAGCACAGCGAGCGGTAAGAAAGTGCCCGATCGTAGAGTTCTTTGTCATCAGTGGTGAGCATACCACCTTCGCCCAGTGTGCCCATATTTTTCTGCTGGTGGAAGCTGAAAACGCCCATGCTGGCGAGAGCGCCGGAGCGTTTGCCCAAATATTCCCCGCCGGGATTGTGCGCACAATCTTCGATCACCGGGATTCCTTGACGCTGTGCGATCTCCATGATTTTGTCCATTTCGGCGCACTGTCCATATAAATGGACGGGGACGATAGCTTTGGTTTTAGGGGTGATCAACGTTTCGAGCTTATCGGGATCCAAATTGAGGGTGCGCGGGTGGACATCACAGAAAACCACATCGGCTCCCAGGGTGGAATAGGCCATCGAGGTCGCCACCCAACTGATGGGCGTGGTAATCACTTCCGTGCCGGGGCCGACACCCGCGGCAATTCCGGCCAGCGTCAATGCGGTGGTCGCGGAGGTGACGGCCAGGGCATATTTCGTTCCGCAGTAGGCGGCAAACTCTCGCTCAAATTGAATCACTTTCTTGCCGCACGAAGGGGCCCGGTTTTTGAGCACTTCGATCACCGCCAGGGTTTCTTCGAAGCCGTAAATGCTGCCGTGGGCCACTTCCAATTCGTACTTGATTTCTGGTTTTTCCATTTTATGCCTCCACTGAGGGAATTCGGTCATCAAAAGCGCGCTGGATACTTTCATCCGCGCCCAGTAATTTTGTGGTCAGTAAAGCCTCGGCTTTAGTCACTTCGATGATGCCGTTTCGATGCCGCGCGGCTCGCTCCGTTTGGATTTCCTGGGAATTGGGGAGAATCACACAGTCAGGTGCATGCCCCATTTGTTGGACGATTTTACGAGCCAGGGAATACCGGTCTATGAAGCTTGTGCTGCCAAGATGGATGATCCCGGAGAAATCATTCTCGGTGAGTTCGAGAACGCACGCCGATAAAGTGATCACATCCACCGGGGTTCGGACCTCTTCTTTGGGGGCTAGAATTTCGTTCCCAGTTTTGAGTTTGGCTGCCAGCCCCGCAAAGAACGCGTTCCCACCGGTCACCGGATATCCCAGCACTAATGAAATGCGGATCACCACCGATTTAGGATCCGCCGCTAAAACAGCTCTCTCACCCTCGGCTTTGGTCTGTCCATAATAATTTACCGGGGCAAGTGGGGATTCTTCTGTATAACTGCTGGCTTCGCCATCAAAGACCGCATCACTTGAAAAATAAATGTTGCGGATGCCCTCAGCAGCGCAGCATTCGGCCACATTTTTAGCACCGGTCACGTTGATGGCCCAGGCTAATTCGCGTTCTCGCTCGGCTTTATCAATCGCCGCCATCGCAGCCAGGTTAACCACGGCATCTGGAGCAGTTTCCTGGATAACGCGCCTGACTGCTGGTAAGTCGGTGACGTCAACCGATTTCCATTTGGCAAAATTCAGGCCGGGTTTGATCGCCCGGTCAGCAATATACACTTCCCAGCCTTGACGGTGTGCGATGGTTGCTAAATTCCCCCCGACAAATCCGCCGCCGCCAAAAATTAGTATCTTTTTCTTCATAACGAAACCGGCTCACACATCATCAAGAGATCGTCTAATTGAGCCGTAGCCAGGCAAACACGCGTGTCGGCCGCGCCATAGTAAATTTTGACTTCGCCGTCATCTTCTAAGATACCGGCCATCGGGAAGACCACATTTGTGCGAAATCCATTGCTGGTTTCATAGGATGTTTCCGGCGAGATCAAAGGCGTTTTCCCTAACCCGATAAGCTTAGTGGGGTCTTCGAGATCAAGCAAGGCCACACCAGCATGATAGCGCTGTTTCCAGGTTAGCTCCCAACCGTTCTTGCCCCGGGAGGGATCGAAATCTACACCATGGATCAGCAGCAGCCAGCCCTGATTGGTTTTGATGGGTGGCGCGCCCGGCCCATTTTTGACATTGGCGTAAGGCATCTGCTCCACTCGAATCAGCAGTCGCGGATCACCCCAATGGATCAGATCGGGCGAACTGGAAATCCAGGTGTGAAAGAAGGGTCCCAGCCAGCGGTCGAAACGGTTGGCATAACTATCGATGGCATCACCCCAAAAAGGGCGTTCCAGCCGGTAATATTTACCTCGAATTTTTTCGGGGAAAATCAATGAATTCCGTCCATTGGGCAGCGAGAGATCGAATAGATCGAAGTTTTCGAGATCGTCACTGACAAATGTTGCCGCCAACGGACCAATATCAGTAGAAGCCACACAAGTCATATAATAGGTATCTTCGAGCACCGTGATGCGTGGGTCATAAACACGGTCGATCTTTTCGGTGCGATACTCAAAAATAGGCTTATCTTTGACGCTGCCAGTGGATGCCGTCATCACTATAAGCAATCCCAAAATTGGTATCGTCAGGATGTTCTTCTTTCGGTTCACCGTAAAAGTAGTCATTGCGAAAAACCATGATGTACTGCCCGTTTTCTTTGATCACTGAGCAGTTGAAAACCAGACCCGATTTATACGGCACATCCTTTGCCGACAAGACCGGGTTACCCGCGTAGCGTTTCAAAAACGGCGCCGATTGCACTTCACCAACCATATCCAATTCGGGGAAAGCCCAAAAATCATTTGCCCAAATATCATTTGCATCTGCACTCATAATGTTCTCCTCGTGTAACGCTTACAAGATTATTGGTAATGCAACCTCATCTCTTCATTGCCAGGTACGGAAAGGATCGCATTCAATAAAGCGTTTGCCTGCTGTTCTGAACGCGTCCAGGGTTCCATCAGGATCAGTTGGATGAGTAATTCACGGCTACCGCGCTCGTAGGCCGATAGCTCCATATTGACGGGAGCAATGCGATCCCGCAGCGCATACACCAGGATTTCGGGTGGCAGTCCTTGGGTTTGGATGCCCCGAACCCCGCTTTTGCTGACCTGCGCGGGAACTTCGACCTCGAAATCGAGAGGGATGCCGTTTACAAAATTTCCGCGGTTCCCGATGTTGACGATGAAGGTCCGAGGAATATCACAGACCATCGACTCGATAACTGGGATCATATCCCAGCCGGATTTTTCCGGCGGGAACTCTTCGGTCAACCGTACAGATGGATCGGTAGCTAACTTTTGGCTCCAGTTAGCGGTGGCTTTCATCTTCTCGAAAACGCGCTGACGGTATCCAGCCACATCTTCTTTCCAGCGAGCTTCAGTCTCATCGTCCGTGTGGTACCACCAGGGCCAGGCGCCGCCGCCAGGTGTGCAGGTATCGCCAATGGGGAATGCGCCAAAGCGTTTATACAGATCGACAGCGTTGGGATTGATCTCGCCAGGCTTCCAGGTTGTTTCCCAATATTCAGCGGATTTCTCTTCAATCCAGCGATCTAGCAAAGGAAAGACATCTTTACCATTGTGGTGGCACTGGGTCAGCCAGATGAAGTGGTTCAATCCAGGGAGTTCGAAGTTCAGGCCTTCGTGATCCAACCCCAGCACATTAGCGATCTGGTAAACATTGGCATAGCCGTGGCAAAGTCCGATCATTTTGGCCTGGGGATATTTTCTATAAATGTGCGTGGTGCCTGCCAAAACGGGATTAGCCACCAGTAGATGCCAGGCATCGGGACAGATTTCGAGCATGTCTTCAGTGAGCTCATCAAAGAACTTGAACTGATAGTAATTCACCCAGAACGGCTCATCGTGCATGATATGGTAGCTGCCACCGTAACGGTAGCCGAGATCACTGGCAATCTGGATGCCATCCATCATCAGCTGGTGCCCGGTAACCAGCGCGGTATTGATCACGAAATCAGCATCTTGCAGGCTCACCCGGCGGTCAGTGGTTTTCTCCAGGTGGAGGTCTGCACCGATTTCATCAGCATAACGTTGGCAAAGGGTGTAAGCGGCATTCAGGCGATCTTGATCGACATCCATAAAGCTGACCCTGCTGCCTGCTAGGTTGGGCGTCAAGCACAGGTCTTGGATCAACGTTAGGGAAAAGCGGGCGCTGCCAGCGCCGATGATGGAGATTTTTGGTTTAGACATAAGTATTCTTTTTGGCAGTGGTTAGTTTTGACGGACGGCTTTTGTTTGTTGTTATGAGCTGTTAGCGAAGAATCCAGCAAAGCACAAAATTTTTCGCCTACGGCTCGATGCTTCGACCGTAGGCCTCAGCATGACAACTTGATTTGCGAAATTCGCGTTTTAGTTAGTGGTAATGAGCTTTCATCTCCGCGTTCCACGGCAAGTTCAATATCGCTTCCAGTAAATTGTGGGCTTGCTGCTCGGAACGGGTCCAGGGGTCCATCAAGATGAGGTTCAGCAACAATTCCCGGCTGCCCCTCTCAAAGGCAGCCAATTCTACTTCCACCGGGGCAACGCGATCCCTGAGGGCGTAGGCAATCAACTCCGGGGGCAGTCCATCCGTTTGAATGGGCTGAATCCCGTGTTTGCTAACCAATGCCGGAATCTCGACTTCGAAATTCCACGGAATCCCAGGGATGTAATCGCTTGTGTTGAGCGTGTTGACAATAAAGGTGCGGGGGATGTCACAGACCAGCGACTCGATCATCGCGATCATCGGTTCGCCGGACATTTCGAGTGGGAACAGGTCTTTCAGCTTGACAGAATCGTTATCGGCAAGTTTGCGATTGTCATCTGGGACACCGGCCACACGATTGAAGTGTCCCTCCCACCAGGGGTCTGGGGATTCTTTCCAGCGAGCTTCGGTCTCATCGTCGGTGTGATACCACCAGGGCCAGGTGCCGCCACCCGGGGTGCAGGTATCTCCGATGGGGAAAGCACCGAAACGCTGGTAGAGGTCGATGGCCTTGGGCCCCATATCGTCACAGGTGGGGCAGATCTGCCAGTATTCGGCGGATTTCTCTTCGATCCAGCGGTTGAGGATGGGGAAGAAATCTTTACCTTCGTAGAAGGCTTTGGTCAGCCAGATGAAGTGGTTGACACCAGGGAGTTCGTAAGTCAGACCTTCCTTTGCAAGGCCCAAGACCTCGGCTACCCGGAAGAGACCGCCGTATCCGTGGCACAAACCAATCATCTTGGCCTGCGGGTACTTACGCATCAGGTGGGTGGTTCCCGCTAAAATGGGGTTGGCAACCAGCAGGTGCCAGGCCTCGGGACAAGTTTCAAGAATATCTTCAGTGATCTCATCGAAGAATTTAAATTGATAATAGTTCGCCCAGAAAGGTTCATCGTGCATGATGTGATAGCTGCCACCAAATCGGTAACCCAGACTTTTAGCGATCTTGATGCCTTCATACATGCGGGGATTGCCCAGCACCAAGGCCGTGTTGATCACAAAGTCAGCGCCGGTCAGGCTCTCGCGGCGTTTGGTTGTTTTTTCCAGGTTTATCTGGATACCAATCTCATCTGTGTAGCGCTGGCAAAGTTTGATAGCCGTATCCAGACGGTCCTGGTCGATATCCATAAAGCTGACCGTGCAACCTGCCAGGTTGGGTGTTTGGTAAAGGTCGCGAATCAAGCTCAGGGAGAATTGCGCGCTACCAGCACCGATCAGGCTGATTTTCAAATCCATTTTAGACTCCTCGGCTATTGTCTAAATTGATTGTTGACAACTTAGATGTCATGTTGAAGGCCCATGCAGAGCTTGGGTTCCCGAAGCATCTAGCCGCAGGCGTAATACGTACGTTTCACTAGATTCTTCACTCCGCTCAGAATGACGGTATCCGTCAAAATTTTCCACTGTCGTTTCCTCGCACTTTGCGGACCCCGCGCCTCACCGCGGCGATGAGATGGTCAATTTGTTCATCGGTCATCGTGGGGTAAATGGGCAGGTTGATATGCTGCTCGAACCAGACTTTCTCGGCAACCGGGCATTCGCCAAATTGATGTCCCTGTGCCCGAACTTCGGGCAGCAAGTGAATGGGGAAATAGCGGTTCGACATGCCGATACCTTCTTCCTCGATCAAAATACGGACAACTTCTTCTTTCTCGATATTATTACCTTCTTCCAGGGGTTGGTAGAAAAAAACATAGAGGTGATAAACGTGCTTATATTCCTCGGGGGTGGTTTGGATGCGAACGCCCTCAATTTGAGATAAACCTGCGTCTAATCGCTGACCAATCTTCAAGCGAGTTTCGTTGAGATTATCCAGTTTGAGGAGTTGTTCCGAGCCGACGGCGGCGGCAACTTCACTCATCCGGTAGTTATTACCCGGGATGGCTTTGCCCACACAGTCAAAGCTGTAAGTTCCCGCTGCATGTTCATAATCATAGCCATGTGCCGGTTTTTCATAGGGACCAAACCGCTCTTCGGTCCGCGGTTTCTGCTCGTATACCACGCCAATCGAACTCAATGGGCGCAGCAACTCGGCCCAATCATCGCGGTTGAAAGTGATCATGCCGCCTTCACCCAGCGTGGACATATTCTTGAGCGAGTGGAAGCTGAAGCAACCGATATCGCCAATCGAACCCGCTTTCCGCCCTTTGTATTCCGCGCCAGGGGCATGGGCACAATCTTCCACGACAAATAAATTGTGTCGCTGAGCAATTTCCATGATGGGGTCCATTTCGGCCATCAAACCGCCCAAATGCACCAAATAAATGGCTTTTGTGCGCGGGGTGATCTTGTCTTCGATGGTGGCTGGATCGATGTTTAGCGTGTTGGGGTCGATATCAGCGAAGACCAGTTTACAGCCTACGGCCTGCAATCCCCGGATCGTGGCCCAGAAAGTCTGCGGGGTAACGATGACTTCATCTTCGGGAGTCAATCCTAAAAGTTGAACCGATAAAAAGAGAGCCGTTGTACAGTTGCTGGTCGTGAAAGCATATTTCACCCCCGTGTACGCGGCAAATTCAGCCTCGAATTTATCGCGCATGGGTCCATAAGCCAAAGTGTCTTGCTGGAGTGTGCGGCTGACAGCTTCAACAGTTTCTAGTCCTAAAATGCTGCCCTGGCCTGAGTATGGAACCTTGATTTTGGAATTGCCATTCATAATTTTCTCCTATGCTGTTATGGCTTCAGTAATTTGTCATCGTAGAAGAAACTCAGATCAAAGATCGTCCACCAATTGGTATTGGAGCTTTCGGTTTGGACTATTTTGATGAAACCGGGTAATTATGGCATCTTCTAAAATCATTGCGATTAAATCGTTGGCTCCGATCCCACTGGCAATTGGCTCACCCCAGTTTTCACCGTCATCTGAAACGTAGATTTCGTAGCCCCTCGGATAGTCATCCACCCAGCCGTTTTCTGTGCTGGCTTCGGGTTGACTGCTCTGGACCGTTATCCGGTTAAGATTTTCTTTTCGCCAAAATCAACCTGAAACCACTGGCCCGGGGACTGGTTTTCGCCGGTTGTCCATTGTGTAGCCGGGTCACGATTCACGGCGTTGGCCGCGGGCCAGTCTGGCATCTCAGATGATGCAGAAGCCGAGAAGAAAGTTTCGACCTCAACCGCGGGATCAGGTGTCTTTGTAGGCGTTGGTAGGGGTGTAGGTGGATTGGGGTTTTCGATACTCTTGTAGACGCGTACATAATCGATTCGGTTGTAGGTCGGGAACTCCATCAGGCTGTCGGGTGGCAACGGCCAGTTCCCCCCCACAACGGTGTCCAGCGTGATGCCAAAAGGCAAGTGGACATCGGTAACGAAGCGGTCATCAGCAGTGTAAACTAACTCGCCGTCAAAATACCAGCGGATTTCCTCCGGCGCCCATTCAACGGCATAGGTATGGAAATCTTCAGAAAGATCGAAATCAAGCTGGTGTTCTTTCCCGGTACCTATTTTGAGTTCCGCAGTCCCAGCATGATAGGTGGTATGCATGATGGTAGTGTCTTCACCCAACACTTCGACGATATCGATTTCAGGGGGCCAGATACACTGCGAATTATCCCCACCGGCCCATCCAGTACACCCTTCATGGAGGAGCCAATACGCGGTATGCAGGCCGCGTCCTTTAGGAACTTGGCCGCGAACTTCAACTCGTCCGTAAAGAAATGTAAATTTGTTTTGCGAGTTGATCTTCCCAGTGGTGTAATCGAAACCTTCGTGTGATTCGCATTTCTGTCGCAGCACGAGCACGCCATCTTCGATGTACACGTTTTTGGGTAGGTTGTAGTTAATATCGTTATTGAGCCCATCGGGTCCATCGGCGATATTCCATTTGACGGCATCCATTTCAGGGCCGTCGAACTCGTCCTGCCAAATCAACTCCCACTCGCGGCCATCAAATTCAAACTGATCGCCCACCTGGGGTTCACCAGATTGGCAGCTCATCAAAGTTAGAGAAAAAATAAACAAACCGAGTAACAGGCAAATGTGTTTCATGGCTGCTCCAGCATCAGTATTCTGCATTTACATCTTTGGAGACACGCACATAGTCGATGTAGTTATAACTGGGGAAAGGGGTAGAATTCGTCCGGGTCGCCAGGCCAATCCCCACCGATCGTGGTATCTAAGATCAAAATATGATTGCGGGTACTGGTTTCTTCAACACCTTTGGATGTACGAAACATTTCTTTCCCATCCATGTACCACCGGATTTCAGCAGGCTCCCATTCGACTGCATAAACATGGAAAGCGTCCGTAGCATTGAAATCCAGGGTGTGCCAAACCCCATCCCCCAAATGGCCGGGATGTCCGTAGTGATAGTTGAAGTGCACAATATTGGGTTCCTGGCCAATAACTTCAACAAAGTCAATCTCGGGCGGCCACTGGCAGCCGACGTTTCCTGTTCCAGTTCCTGTGCAGCCTTCCAACATCGTCCAGAGGGCCGTGTGCAAGCCTTTGCCCACGGGTGGCTTGGCACGCAGTTCCACCCGTCCATACATGAAACTAAATTTCCCGAACGTATTGACCTTTCCAGAAGTGTACTGGAATCCTTGATAGCTTTCTTTCTGCTGCCGCAGCATTAAACAACCATCTTCGACCCAAACATTGTGCGGGGCCATATAGGCCATATCGTTATTGATGCCATTCGGACAATCTAAAATATTCCATTTTGAAAGGTCAACTTCCCCGCCATCGAACTCATCACTCCAGATCAACTTCCAATTGGGCTTCATCTATTCTCCAAATTACCCAATCACAGCTTGTTCACAACCGAGAGCGGCCAATGATTCGAGCCATAATTGTTGTGTGGCTTTGTCAGCGGTTGCCACACCCTTGAGGGGATATTCCTGGCCGAGCCGTAAGCCTTTATCGCGGCCCAAATCATGGTAAGCCATGATCTCGATCCCTTCCAGGTTGGGGTATTCCTGCGAAATATTAGCAATCCCCGCCAAATGTTCGGGAGTGTCATTTACGCCAGGGATCAGGGGACAACGCAAGATGATCGCTGCGCCCTGGTGATAGAGAAAATCCAGGTTTGAGCGAATCCGCTGATTAGGAACGCTAATCAGGTTTTGGTGGGCTGCTGTTTCCGTGGCTTTGTAGTCAAATAAAAATAAATCCACCAAAGGCAGGATTTCTTGATATTTACGTTGGGGCGCGAACCCGCTGGTTTCTACACAAGTATGGATGCCGCGTTCCCGACAGGCCTGCAAAATTTCAACGGCAAAGGAGAACTGGCCCATCGGCTCCCCACCCGAAAGCGTGATCCCGCCGCCCGAGTGTTCGTAGAAATCAATATCGCGCTCGACTTCCGCCATGATCTGCTCAACCGACCACTCCTCGCCGATTATTTTGAGCGCATCTTCGGTGCAGTAGGGCAGACAAGTGCCGCAGGCCACACACAGCGTGTGCACCATAATATGGCTGCCATCTTCAATCTGATGGGCGTCGTGTTCGCAGGCCTCCGTGCAGGCCAGACAACTCACGCATTTCTCCCAGTTGAATGAGACTTCGGGTTGATAGCTGCGCGAACTCGGGGTTATGGCACCATAAGCATTCGAGCGGGCAACCCTTGAAAAACGCGGTAGTGCGGATGCCCGGCCCATCGTGCAGCGAGGTGCGTTGGATGTCAAAGATGAGTCCGGTTTTGGTCATACTCTAGATTTCTATATTCTTTTTTCAAGAACTACTCACTGTTTGGAAGTTACTCAATCAACGTCCGATTGATGATATCGATCTGCACTTCACAGTTGAGTTCCACAAAACGCGCGCTGAAACCGCCCACACGGACGATCAGGTTGCGATATTTCTCCGGTTCTTTCATCGCGTTTTCCAGGTCGCCGCGGCTGACCACGGTGATCATTGCCTGCGTGCCGCCTTTAGCGAAATAGGTGTTCAGCAGGGCTTCGAGTTTCACTCTTTCCTGTGTGAACATCTGCTTACTGAACTTCATATTGTGGACGTAGCCCGCGTGCACGCCGGGGTCTGGTTTGACGATCGAGTTCAGGAAAGCGGTCACACCCTTGGTATCGTTGCCCGCAGTGGGCGTGTTACCGTTCGCATAGGGCGCACCTTCGCGGCGGCCATCTGCGGAAGCGGCGGTAACATTGCCAAAAGCGACATTTGCAAAATTGTTGATATTGACGATCAGGAAATAATCTAAATCGACGCGGTCGCCCATCGATTGGCAGGCCGTCGCTGCGTGGTGGCTGACCTGCTGCATAATCTCATCAACGTAGTCTTCATCGTTACCATATTTGGGGACAGCCTTCATCAAACGGTGTTCGGCCTCGTAGCCTTCAAAATCGGCATTGAGGGCCTCGAGCATTTGCTCATGCGTCAGAACCTTGTCTTCGTAGACCAGTTTTTTGATCGCGGCCAGACTATCGGCGGTGTTGACCATGCCAAAGGTTTCGACAATGCCGCCGGTATAGACCGGACCGCCATTGACTAACGAGCGCCCTTTCTCGATGCAGTCATCGTAGAGCATCGAAACGTAGAGGAAAGCAGCTGAATCGTGTTCAGCTTTATATTCCAGGGCGTGGCGTTGAGCTAAATGAAACAGGTGATGTTCAATCTGTTTTTTATAGGCAGCAAGAAGATCATCGAAGGTATCGAAACTGGAAAACTCGCCAAATCCCAATCCAAGTTCTTCACCCGTCAATGGGTCGATGCCGTTGTTCAAGGTGGCTTCCAACGCTTTGAGCATGCTGAAGCCACAGTTGGGCGAACCAAAACCGCGATGGTCAAGACAGTATTCGCCACAACCGTAGGGCAGGTAATGAACAGCTTCCTCCTCGTCAATGCCAAAGGAGTTGGCAACCGCAGGGATATTGACATCATCGTTATAAATCATCGGGTAGGTGCGCCCCTCGGCAATTACATCCAGGGCTTTGGCCATCAACGCGGGGTTTTGACCTTTGTAGAAGCGCAGGGTCAATTGGGGTTCAGTTTCGATAACCATACGGGTCGCTTCCATTGCCAGCAGGGCAAAGCGGTCGGCATTGGCTTCATTGGGGCGACCTTTGCCACCGACAATCACGCGCCCATTGAAAAAGATATGGCGGTCGGCAATTTTCTGCCAGAAGGCAACGATGAGGTCGAGAGCGGTCTCTTCGGTGAGCACGCCGGAATCCAAATCTTTGACCAGCAAGTTACCAAGGGCGATATCCATGCGTCCGTAGTTGACCACGCCCGAAATCAAAGAATATAGCCAGTAAAGCTGTATGCCCTCCTGCAACGATTGAGGCGGCGTGGTCGTGATATTCGCGAGGGCTGCCGCCATTTGGAGCAGCGCAACTTCATGTGCTTCGTCTTCGGTTCTGGCTGCCAACTCCCGGGCTTCCACAGCATATTGGGCGCAGGTATCCACAAATAATTCCAGGGCGAGGAGCATCCCTTCGAATAGCTGTACATCTCCACTTTCACGAACCGCCTTTTCTTTGCCGCGTTCCACTTGATCCCCTAATCCAGGAATTCCGATCTGGATCAATTTTTCGAAATCCATCATCGCCCCGGAGAGACGGCCGCCCATGCTGGCAATTTCATTGGAAGTGTATTTTTTGACATCCTCGGGGAGGGAGGCAGCCAACTTACCTTCAATGGTGGCTTCCGTTGACCAGAGTTCTATCGCGTCTTCCAACTGATCGCGTGTTTCCGTGTCGATTTCGGAGTTCGCCATCTCAGAGCGGAGGTTATCAGCATAGCAGTAAAATCCGGGGCCACCGGAGGCATTTTCCAGGCCGAAACCGATCTGGCGGTAGCGCGTGCGCCCGGCAAAAATATCACCCGGCAGAATAGGCTGAAAAACTTTCGGGAAGAGCACCTGCAAACTCCGGGCTTCTCGAATAGCCACATCCTCATTTATGTTTTGTCGGTAGGCCTCAGTGAATTCGAGTTCGAGGTCGAAATTCTCAACATTTTTGAGTACTTTCACTTCAGCGTAATCGGGAGCGTATGAGCTAAATGGAGAATACAGTCTTTCTTTTTTCGGCATTTCGATCTCCTTGGCGTACGGATAAGATTGCAGCTATAAACCGGCAGCGTGCCGACCAGCGGTTGGATCACCAGCAGCGAAAAATTCACCATTTTCGGGGTTGATGTACAACATGACAGGATCACCGATCGGACCAGATTTGGGTTCTACCTGATGACCACGGCTTGTGAGTTCGTCGCTGACTTTTTGATCGACAGTGTCATTGATAATCATGGATCCTGCTTTGCTAAAGGTGCGCTGCCGGTCCGCATCCGGGTTGAATGAATCTTCGTGGTGGGTGGTCGCGAAGCGAGGCGTGGTAACGGCGTCTTCGGGTAAGATACCGAACTCAATAAAGCTCAAGATCAAACCCAGAGTAACCTGATCCTGTAAATCGCCGCCCGCAACACTGATCGCCAGGATAGGTTTGCCATCTTTTAGCACCAATGTGGGTGTAAGGGTGATGCGTGGGCGTTTGCCTGTTGCAATGCAGTTGGGATGCCCCGGTGTGGTATTCAAGCTGCGCAAGCGGTTGCCAAAAGTAACACCGGCCTGACCACCTTCCGGGTTTTCTCCGTGGACGTTAGCACTAGGCGTTGCGGCAACCACGTTCCCCCAGCGATCAGCAACCACACAGGTTGTTGTGCCGCCTACGCCGGGGCGGTACAGACCACCCTCTTTGATAGGCTGCATCTTGTACGGATTACCGGGACGCACATCGAGGGAGGCGCGGTGCAAATCAATCAACGGCTGGCGGATATGAGTGTATTCATCGGAAAGCAGAGCATCGAGGGGGACATCCACAAAATTGGGGTCGCCGTAATAGGCATCGCGGTCAGCCATCGCCAGCTTGACAGCTTCCATTACAACGTGCACATAATCTGGGGAGAGATGACCCAGGTTATTGAAATCAAAGTTCTCGAGCAAACGCAAGGTTTGCAGGAGATAGGGGCCTTGAGTTCAGGGGCCACATTTACAAATTGTGTAACCGTGATAAGCGATGGTTACGGGTTCTTCAATATGTGTTTTGTGCGCGGCCAGATCAGTCTGGCGCAGGAAACCGCCTTTTTCAATGTAGAAGGCTTCCAGTTCTTCGGCGATATCGTTTCGATCAGGATGCCGTCCGTAAAACCGATCGCAGGCAGCTTGAAGTTTCTCGGTGCGACTGCCAGAGTGATGTTGTTCTTCTTCGATCATCCGCCGCAAAGTCTTCGCAAGATTAGGGTGCCAGTTTTCTTTCCCCGCGGCGAGTAAGTCTAACGTTGGGGCAACAATCTCCGTGAATTTTTTCGTTCCATATTGTTGGAGGGCTGTAACACACAAATCCACCACCGAGGGAACCGGGGAAATTTTTATATTCCCTTCTTCAGGAATGCCATTTTCCATATACCAGTCGATGGCATTCGGAGAGAGGGGAGCACCGCCCTGACCCGAAAGAACCTTGACTTCCTGCTGCTGGACGTCATAAATTATTAGGGGCACTTCGCCGCCAATGGAACACTGTCCGTGATCGGTGACCATCAAAGCCAGCAATGTGGCTACTGCAGCATCAGCAGCGTTGCCATCAGCTGTAAGAATTTGCATCCCCGCGGCAACCGCGTCCGCGCCGCCCGCAGCGATAACGCCTTCTTTGCTGGAGGCTTGCCATCCAATTTGAGATTTATCCATACGGTTCCTTTTTACGCTGACAGATATTCGTGACAAGATTGTTCCAATATGATACACTAGAAAAAACGTTTTTGCAATAACGTTTCTGCACTTTTGAGAAACCGGAGTTTTTTTTATGGTGAAACCTACCATCCGAGAAGTGGCGAAACTGGCTAACGTGTCCGTTAGTGTGGCTTCAAATGCTTTGAATGATAAAGGACGCGTCAATATTGAGACCCGCGAACGCGTAAAAGAAGCGGCGCGTGAACTTGGATATGTACCCAATTACGCTGCCCGTCGACTACGGGGCGAGGGTGGAGCGATTGGTGTGATTGTTACGGATACTTTAGAGGATGTTCCGTTAGAAAGATTTGTGGGTGAATCACTCTATTGGTTTTATCATTTAACCTATGATCTAGGATATAAACTACACCGCATTCATTTACCTTCAGCGGAATTCAACGAAGATAAGTTGTTTGATACCTTGAATGATGGCACGATTGATGGGGCTATTTTCCTGGTTCCACGGATCCCCCAAGTTGAACCGATTATTAATGTCATGAATCAGTTGAATCATTTACCCCATATATTTGTGAGCGCCACTCCAAAATTGCCTACGGAAAGCTTTGTAGACAGCGATGGCAGCGCTGGTGCAGCTTTGGCTGTTCGGCATTTGTTAGATCGAGGGCACACTAAAATTGGTTATCTGATGCCTTCTGATGGACATGATCAATTCAACGCAGTTGACCGTTTATATGGGGCACAAGAAGAAATGGAAAAGGCGGGAATGGCATTATCGGTATACTATGCCTCCCCTTGGGAAGAGACGATCTCTCTGGATAATATCCTAACGGATGAAGTCACTGCTATCCTCACCTGGAACGATATTTTTGCCCTTCGGGTGATCAGTAAATTGGCCCGTTTAGGATTGCGAGTCCCCCAGGATTTTGCAGTAATCGGGTTCGATGATGAATTGTTTTCTAAATGGACTTACCCTAAAATAACAACTGTTTCCCAACCCATCGAAGCTATGAGCAGAGCTGCAATTGGTTATTTAATTAACAGAATAAAAACTGGCGAGACTCAAGTCATTCAACAAAAATTCCCCGTAAAGTTAATTATCCGAGAATCAGGGTAAAACAACGGATGCAGTTAACCTGATCATCAGGTTAGCGAGTAGCTGTGGTAACCTCACTTGTTCACAATTTTATCTCACGTCCGGCTGCATCGAAAGCCTGGATTTTGATTTGGGATGATGGACTTTCGGCATATTGATCAGCGAAGAGTGTCCAGATCATGCTGTCTTCAACCTTCCCATCAGACCAATGCGAGCGCCTCCGTAGTATGGCTTCGAGGGTATAGCCTAATTTTTGAGGGATAGCTGAACTCGCCAGATTCTCAGGATCACAGTGGATTTCTACACGGTCCACACCATCAATTTCGATAGCAATCTTTGTGAGTGCAGCAGAAACTTCGGTTGCATAGCCTTTCCCAATATGGTCTACATGAATCCAGTAACCAATTTCGCGGGCCTGAGGTTCAGGTCGAGTGTGTAATCCCGTGCTCCCCAAAACCAGGGTTTCATCTTGGCTGAAAATTCCGTAAACGAAATCTTTACCCAGATCAAATTGACCCCGCACCTGACGTAAGCGAGCGATATGATCCTTTAGTGATGTTTCTTTTTGGGCCCACGGCATCCAGGGTTTAAGATGTTCGCGGCTGACATCTACTGCGGCCTTGAGTTGAGCGGAATCTTGAGGGTTCCAACACCGAATACATAGTCTCGTGGTTATGATGCGATAAGCGGGTCCAGGGATGTTTTTATTCATCTATCAACCATAACCAAGTATTATCGAAATGGCAGGTTGTTTTTCCGGATTCGCTCGCAACCAACATGCCGACGAAGCCCTCCTCAAAGATCGGACTTTCATCTTCATGCCTTCCCAGAAGAGAAGCGTAATTGATGTTCATATCTTCGACCAATTTCTCGTACTCTTCAATTTGCTGGCGGTATTGTTTCATTGCATCGTTGTCGGTTTGGTCGCTCGGTGGTGATGGGCGGGCAGGCGCAACGGGTTTTGGCGGCGGTTGGTTAAGATCAACTTCGCCGACCCGGACACCATTGGTGTATAAAGTGAAGACTTCCCCTCGCCCCATCACGGCCACACGGTTGGTGGTGTCGTTGTGCCAGTCAAATGATCTGTCATTCTCGCGGGGAAAAATATCATATCCGCCCGCAGGATCGCCTTGATCGATGATGGCAAAAATCAGGTGTCCGCTGCCACCACGGGTGATCAAGGTCATATACTGATCTGGCGAATTCTGATCACCATTGGAGCGCAGCATGAAACCACAGCCCGACGATCCATATTGTGTATTCCAGGTAATATCGGATGCCATTACAAAATCTTTGACGATGGTAGCCGGGTAATCGTTCGCGAAGTCTAAGGCCATATAACCATCTACTTCGAGAGTTCTTGGGAGGATGAATCCAGGCGACATGCCCTTTTTCAGTATCGATGCCATAAAGTTTGAGTTCGCCGATGACCGGGGCTTCGGCTGCCGCAGTGGCTTGCTGGGCTTCGGCATCTGCCTCAGAGACTGCTTCAAGCGTTACTTCAATATCTGCAGCCTGCTCTGTTGCCTCCGCTTGGGCAGTTTGCAACGGATTTTCAGAGCTTTCATTACTTGCGGCAGCAGCTGTTGCTGTTTTCGAGAAAACATCGCTGATAGCTTGGGCGGTTGCATCTGCATCACTCCCGCTACTGCATGCGAGGATGACGCTTATCACAGCCAGAATAAAAAAGAGTAAAAACGTATTTCGTTTCACTTTATTTTGCATCCTTTCGCTTGATTAGTAATAGAGTCAAGCCAGCCATTACCAAAATTATTACCCCTTGTGCAAACCAGGTAGAGGCGATTCGAATGTAATAAGAAACTGCATCACTTTTGTTGACGAAGGTCCAGCCAAAGTTATCATTCATCGTATCAATTAAACCTTCGGCTCCACTGATGGCCGACATGCGGTCAATGCCCCATCCAGCGAGTTCCGTTTGATAAGCAGTGACCTCGGCTTTGTAAATTTCGCCCTGGGCTTGATATGCTTCAATCTCTGCTTTATATTGATCTTGGATGAGGTTGACTTCATCTTGGTAGTCTTGCAGGGAGACCAGATAAGCCGCTACCGCAATTTGATCAGATTGATCTGCTGGAGGTTCGGGAGCATCTGGAATTTCGGGTTCAGCAGGTGGATCTCCAAGTGGTTCAGGCTCAACGGGGGCTTCGGTGTCCACTGCAAAATCGTAAAGCAGCCCCAAACCTGGAAAGTAGCAAAGTTCCGGTTTGAAGATATTGGTTCCCATGCAAAGGCAACCCAAATTTTCCTTATCTTCAAGTGTCATCGCGTCACGTAACTTATCATCCAACTTCCAGCAAGGGTCAGCATCGACATCAGAGCCTCCACCCGTGATGCCCATCAAGGCGCTAAAAGTCCAACTGGTGGAAGCGGGAGCGCTGGCGGCAGCGGGTAGAGGGGCTAAAGCACCACTGAGAACAATTTGAGGCACCAAAAGCATGATCATGATCAACGGTGCAGAACTGGAAGCTGGGGCCAGCGCAGAAGCCAGCAATCCTAACATCATGCCTGCTAACGTTGAAAATACGAGGGTGATGTAAATGAAGATGAATTCATCTGCACCCCCGGGCATCTCGAAGGCAATATAACGGATAACTGTATAAGCCAGCGCCTGATAGAGGGCTAGCAATGCGGCTACCCAAATCTTTGATGACACATAAGGGAATATTTTTAGGTTTACTAATCGCTCGCGTTTATAGACATCGGCCTCTTTAACAAATTCACGCATTTGTGACAATCCTCCGACTAAGAGGGAGTAGATCGTCAGCAAGAAAAGCGTAGTTGAGATCGTAGGCATCTTGCCCACAAAATAATCGTAGGGATTGCGCCCCATCATCGGAGCGATTAATAAATCGAGAGAGCCTACTAAAGGAGCGGCAATCAACATCAGAACCAAACTGGAGCGATCTCGCGTTAGTATTTTGACATTGCGAGATGAGAGGATCAAAAACTGACGCAGAGAAGAAATCCTTTTGCGCCCAGATTTTCGAGCCTCTTTTTTGATTTCTTGAGCCGGGGGATGCAGCGCGGCATCTTGCTGGACTTGTTGCAGCGGGAGAGCGATATATTGCTGGGCGGCACTATGCTGATTGAAGCGTATCGCCCATTCTTCTGCACTGCCTTTACTGGGATCGTCGAGGATGGCGTAAATCTCATCGAACTCCATCCTGCCAGCACGCCGGGCACGGTCTTCTCGAAATTGATTGAAATAATCAAGAGCCTCATTGGGTGGACCATACCAGGCCAGGTATCCGCCCCGGGCCAAAAAGATGACCTTGTCTGCCAACATCACGTTCTTGGTCGCGTGTGTTACCAAAACGATTGTGCGGCCCTGATCGGCCAGGCGGCGCATCAACTGCATCAAGGCAGTCTCAGTGCCGGGGTCTAGCCCCGAAGTTGGTTCATCCAGGAAGAAAAGCCCCGGCTTGGTAAGCAGCTCAACACCAATTGAAACTCGTTTTTGCTGCCCACCACTCAAACCGCTGATTTGCACATCTTTGCGATGAGCGATGTCAAGGACTTCCAACACTTCCATGACGCGCTGATGACGTTCAGCTTTGCTGGTGTCCTTGGGCATGCGTAACTGGGCCGCGTAATCCAGCGCCTGGAAAACGGTTAATTCCATGTGGATGATGTCTTTTTGTGGGACGTAGCCGATATCGTTGCGAATAGCATCGAAGTTTTTATAAGCATCAATCCCATTTACAAAAACTTGGCCGTGGGTTGCTGGACGATATCCGGCAATCGCATCGATCAGAGTTGATTTGCCGCCTCCACTCTGACCGACGACTACGATAAATTCTCGGGGCTGGAATATCAGCGAAATATTTTGGAGAATATTGAGATCTTTCCGCACCCATTTTTGCAGCCCGTAGGCACTGACCTGCAAACCGCCGCTGTCATCAAATTGAGAAAGTTGATCAGCTCCCATAATGAAACGGTAAGGGCCGATCTTAACCGAATCGCTGGGACTGAGCCAGGCTTCCTCGTCGATGAGTTGGTTGTTGACAAAAGTGCCGTTGGCGCTGCGTAGATCGCGTACCCGGTAGCGTTGTCCAACGCGCTCAATTTGAGCATGGAAGCGGGAGATATTGGGAGCATCGAGGACGATCTCATTAGCGGCATCCCGCCCAAGGTTCAGAATCTCGCGATCCCCAAATTTGACGATACGGGCTTCCATGGTGGCAGCCACATCTGATGGAGAGAGATATTCCAGAGATACCATCAAACCAGGATCATGGCCGCCAATCCGTAATATATTATTGTGCGACAGTTGTTGGGCGTTGGCCAAAGTGAAACCATTCAGCGAAACTGGATTGGTCGCCTCTGGAAGCGGCACAAAGCGGTATCCATCTCCAAAACGTTCCAGGCGGGCATGATGGCGTGAAACGATTTGGGATTGGATCGTGATATCGTTCTCGTCAGAACGCCCAATGGTGACCACATCATCGGTTAGACGGTAGCGTTGTTCAGGATTTCCGGCGATGGTGACAACCAATTCAGGAATGACAGTTGGGATTTGGATGGCTTCGGCGTCAACGATGGTCTGGGCTGAACGAGCCATGCTGCCGCGACCAATGCGGGTAGCATCATTCTGGGGGGCGACGGGGCCAAAGACGATTGTAATTGCCTGACCAAATTGAATATGATCCCCATCGGAGAGCGCTGCTGCACTGTAGGTCAGCTGATTGCCATTTATAAAGGTTCCGTTGGCACTGCCCAGATCTTCGATCCAATAACGGTTGTCGCGAAAAGTTATGCGTGCATGTTGCCGAGATACGATCGGTGCTGGGATAACGATATCCGAATTTTCATCGCGTCCCAAGATGGTTTCAGTTTTTGTCAGTGAAAAAATTTGTCCGCTGTTGGGGCCAGATAAGACAGTGAGTTGATATGCGGCCTGGTTCAAAGTTAACCTTCCTTTATCATAAAATTGGCCGAAAATGAACAGGTATCTGTGATGGAAAAATTATAACAGGTAATAAAAAGCCCTCGAGATTTTATTATCCCGAGGGCATAGTAATTTTTAGATTAAAGATTACGAATTACTGTCAGTAGTTTCATAAACCCCGTTGACCATCATTTCCCCACGTTCATCATAAATAAAATACTTTAACTCCATTGGGAAAACTTTCGCCAACATAGATTGAGCCGGACAATAGCGGGTTGCAGATAGTTCGATGGCGCGCACCACAGCCTTTTCGTCAACATCCTTGCCGCTGACATGATATTCGATCACGGCTGCTGTAATCACCTTGGGGTGCTCATCCGCTTGCTTAGAATCGACCTCCACGCGGAAATCGGTGATTTCCTGTCGTTTCTTTTGCAAGATTGAGATCACATCCATTGCAGTACAGCCGGCCAGGCTGACCGATATCAATTCCAATGGGCGGAAGCCATCATTATCGCCGCCTACTTTGGGGTTGGCGCCCAGGGGCACTTCAAAGCCGGTGTCTGCTGTGCCGGTGAAAGACAGATTTCCTTTCCAGTTTACTTTTGTATTCATAAATAAAATCTCCGTTCTCCGCGAACTCAGCGGGAAATTACTGTTTAATAATGGCGTCACGTATTTTTCCAGCGTTTCGAGGCTGACAGCCCCAGTCCAGGCGAGGCGCACTGTGCCGGATGGATCAATGACGAACGAACTGGGCAAATAATCCATGCGGAAGGCCTGCAGGCTCGCGCTGGTCGGATCCTGCCACATCGGGAAGCTCAAGCCATATTCCTGGGTGAAAGCTGCAATTTGATCTTTTGTATCCCCAGAACTGATTGCAATTAATACGAACCCTTCATCTTTGTGCGTTTCATAAAAAGCATTTAGCTCGGGCATTTCAGCCCGGCAGGGTGGACACCAAGTAGCCCAATTATTGACTAAAACCCATTGACCAAGGTAATCAGCCAGCGAGACACTTTGATCTTGCATATCCGTCAATTTTAACTCTGGAGCAGGATAGTTCATCTCCCCAGGGACAGAAGCTGGGATTTCAGCAGGAGCAGATGCCGTGGTTTTGCTATTCTTAGGTATGAAAATCACTACCGCAACCGCAATCGCGATCAGGCCAAATCCGATCAAAATTAGGGGGAGCGGTGATTTCTGTTTGGACTTCTGATGTTTGTTATTCGTGTATTTTGCCATGAATATAATTTTTACCACAAAGGGTGCCAAGCATCACGAATTTTCTTTGGGTTTTTATTATGACACTTCACTTCTTTCGTGCTTGAATTTTAATTTTTGAGGAGCTCAACTTAACCAATTACTTTCATAATTTCAGCCAATAACATCCCTTCCGGAGCAGCACCAACCATTTTGCCTTTGCCATGATTAATAATAGTGTCAGGTACGCCCATAATATGATACTGGTTCGAGAGATCAGGAAATTCGGTTGCTTCAACCATTTCGGCCTGTACCATAGAACTTTCCATTGCCATTTGATGAGCGAGCACCACGGCCCGCGGACAATGCGGTCAGGTAGGGGTCACGAAGACTTGCAAGTAAACGGGCTCTTTTAAATTAGCCAGATAATCGCGGGTTTGTTTACTAAGCCCAGAATCGCGTCCTGACACTAAAAGTAAATCTTGGATCAATGAACTAAACTCATGCCCTGAAGGGATGCCTGCATAACGCACACCGTAATCGATGGGGCCATCTTCGCCTTCGGCAGCGATTACCAGCCCAGGGGTTAAGCTCACATTATAATTTTCAGCCACAGCAGTATCTGCATCGACATCAAATGCTTGCACGCTTAGTTTTTCCGATAAACTGGCAACTTCCTCCACCAGTTGGAGCGTATCATCGCAATATTCACACTGTTCTTTACTGCCAAAAAATAGGATATGAACTGGCTCTTGCAACTGCTCAAATGCCTCGCTGACTTGCTTGCGCACACCTTCATTTAGTAGATTGCTCATTCTTTTGCTCCTTTGTGCCCACACGGGGCATGGTACTCTTTATCAGGTAAAACATCCGGCTAGGATATAGTCACACTTGGGACAGCTCAGGTTGAGCAGGTTGTCATAATCGATTTTGGCAGATTCACACTCGGGACAAGAGTCTCCAGCTTTGGGTGTGGCTGTTTCTTGCTGGTGAGTACCAATTTGGAATTCCAGGTTGATACTCATTTCAAAAGTTGAGCATCGTATTGGGTCTGGTAGTATTTCCAGAGCGTGCGTCTCGTTTAATGTTCCGTCCATTTTTATACTCTTAGATGCCGGCAGAACTCAAAAGGTTACGCCCCATCCCTTCGGGATGGCTTTAATAGAAAAACGGCTCAGAGTTAGAGCCGTTTTTCTGTCACTTTGGCTATTTTAGAAAGTCATCTAAGTCGAGCCGTTTATACAGCCGTTCTTTGACATCCTCTGGAACACGGGGTGGGTCTAGTTCTGCGGAAGCATGGTAGAGGTAGACGGTTTTACCAAGTGTGTCGATCACTACTCGGCAATCTTCACAGTCGGATACATGGCGCTCGATTTCTTCGCAGAGCATGTCTTCAAGTGTGCCATCAATATATTCAGAGAGTGAACCGAGTAGATGGCTGCAATCTTTATGATCGTGATGATGACGATTGTCGTGGTTATGTTCGCCCATTTTTCACCTCTCTAAACCGCACTTGGCATGCGATCGGAGTAATAAGCTGAAAGCAATTCACGCAGCCGGAAGCGAGCACACGAAAGTCGAGTTTTAACCGCTGATTCAGAAATATCGAGTACGTCGGCGGTTTCACGGGTAGAAAGACCCTCAATATCTCGCAGCAAAAAAACTGTCCGCAAGCTTTCAGGGAGTTGCTGCACGCTGTGATCTAAATTATCGCGGGCCTCGGTCGACATTAATTCACTTTCTGGCAGGCAGCACCAATCAATAATCTGTCTGGGGCGTTCGTAACCTTCATCATTTTTGATAGCCTCATCAACAGAAACCTGTTCGGGACGTTTTTTACGGATGTGCATAAGAGATTCGTTGGTCGCAATCCGATACAGCCAGGTTGAAAGGCTGGATCGTCCCTCGAATTTTGGTAATGCTTTATAGGCTTTGATAAAGGTCTCTTGCAAAATATCTTCGGCGTCTTGCGGATTTTGCAACATTTTCAATGCTAGTCGATACACTTGTCCGGAGTATGTTTCAACAAAAAGGGCAAATTCAGCCCGGTCTCCAGCTTGGAGAGCAGCAAGATCGAAATCTGGTTTTTGTTCGCCTATGTTCATTTAGATGTTCTTTCCATAAAAAAGGTTACGGCGTACGGCAAACACCGTACTAAGTGAAGAATTGTATCACGGAGCGTAATAGATAAGCATCCTTAAATCTTATGCTTACTTATGACAAATATCTCCCCTCTTTGTGACAGGCAATACTAACCAGATTGTTTGCCATCCACTATACTTTACGTAGACTGAGAAGGTCTATTTACGCGAAAATCAAATTTATTTTTAATGGAAAGTTCGAAAATCGAACAACGTGTAGTCGGGGAAGTCCGGTGTGATTCCGGCGCTGTCCCGCAACTGTGAGTGCCAGTAACCAGTGAAAAGTGAATGGTCACCAGAAACTCCGTTCAACAAAACTGTATTGCCGTAATTATTGAAAACTGGTAACTGATTACTGAAACTGGCCGCAGGCCGAGCCAGATTGCCGATTGCATGTTGCATTCGCTTCTGAAACCTCCGAGAGAGATGGGAGCAGAGCAAGCGTACAAATGATGTGCGCGGGCACTGCTCCTTTGTGTTTATAGTCAAATCATTTTGAAATAAGTAACCAATCCTAATCTAATTTATGGAGGAAAAAGCATATGGAAGTATTTACCATCGATCTCCCCGCAATGTATGGTGATCATCATGTTGTCGAAGTCAGGCGGCTCGTATTAGAGATGCCTGGTGTCGAGGACGTGTACGCCAGCAGCGGCTTCCGTGCTGCCGAGGTCACTTTTGACCCCGATAGAACCAGCACGGAAGATATCAAGGCCAAACTGGATGCAGCCGGTTATCTCGGGGAACTTCCCATCCCAGAGGAAGTTCCTGCTAAATCGGCGTCAACCGGGAATGGCAAAAAGGGTTTCTTCCGGCATACGGAAGCCTACGAAACCACCAACTCAGTGGTCAGTTTTGGGCAAACCGTAAACTATGAAGGGCGTGCCTTGTGGCCTTGTCCGGGCATGTCATCTCTTACAAGTATGGACGAGGGTGAATAGGAGCTGAATTATGGCGAAGAAAAAACGTACGGTTGAAGAACAAACCGCAGATCCCGCAGCCCAACAAATGCTGATCCGTGCTGAGGAAATGGGTATTGGGACTGCTTTTTCACGGGCCGATGATATGGCCCCTTGCAATATCGGCGGGGCTGGGATGTGCTGTAAAATTTGTGGGATGGGACCATGCCGACTGACCAAAGATGGTCAAACCGGCGTGTGTGGTGCCACCATTGATACCATCCAGGCCCGCAACTTGATCCGCGCGATTTCAGCTGGTGCGGCAGCTCACTCAGATCACGGCCGCGATATGGCCTTCACACTTAAAGCCGCCGCCAATGAGGAAGCCGAAGGTTACTATATCCGTGATGTTGCCAAGCTGCGCAATGTGGCCTCTTATTACGATATTGAAATTGAAGGTCGTTCCCCGAATGAAATTGCGGATGAATTAGCCGACCTCTACATTTCTCAGTTTGGCCAGCAAAGAGGCGAGATCGTTCCTGCAATCCGGGCACCAGAGAAACGCCAGAAAATTTGGCGGGATCAAGATGTGTGGCCACGTGGCGTTGATCGCGAAGTGGTTGAAGCTTTGCACCGCACCCACGTCGGTGACGACCAGGATGCAGAGCATATTATGCAGCATGCCATCCGATCGGCCCTCGCTGATGGTTGGGGCGGCAGCATGATTGCCACCGATGTTTCCGATATTCTCTTCGGAACTCCGGCCCCCATTGTTGGTCAGGCCAACCTGGGCGTGCTGAAAGAAGATATGGTCAATGTTGTTGTACACGGACACGAACCCACCCTCAGCCAGATGATTGTGGCCGCCTCTCAGACCCCCGAAATCATCGAATATGCCAAAGCAGCAGGAGCGAAAGGTGTGCAGCTCTCTGGTATTTGCTGTACAGCGAACGAAATTTTGATGCGCCAGGGCATCCCGGCGGCAGGCAACTTCCTGCACCAGGAGCTATCCATCCTGACCGGCGCGGTCGAAGCGATGGTAGTGGATGTGCAGTGCATCATGCAAGCCCTCGTCAGCCTGGCGGAGAATTTCCACACCAAGATCATCACAACCTCCCCCAAGGTCAAGATCAAAGGTGCCACGCATATCGAATTCGATGAGCACAAAGCTTTGACGATTGCGAAAAATATCCTCAAGGAAGCCATCGATAACTATGCCAATCGCGGTACGACCCAAATCCCTAGTGATAAGGAAGACCTGATCCCAGGCTTCTCTCACGAATATATCAATTATATGTTGGGTGGTTCCTATCGATCTTCGTTCCGCCCGCTCAACGATGCGATCATGTCTGGACGCATCCGTGGAGTAGCGGCGATCGTAGGCTGCAACAACCCCCGCAGTAAGCAAGACTGGTTACACACTCACGTGACCAAAGAACTACTCAAGCAGGATGTACTCGTCGTCGAGACGGGCTGCGGGGCGATTGCCAGCGCTAAACTCGGATTGCTTCTCGGAGAAGCAGGTCTTGATCAGGTTGGCCCCGGCTTACGGGAAGTTTGCGAAGCCATTGGAATTCCGCCCGTACTGCATATGGGTTCCTGCGTCGACAACACCCGCATCCTGACTGTGCTTACCCAGATGGTTGAAGAGGGTGGTCTGGGTGATGATATCGACCAGGTTCCCGCTGTGGGTCTGGCCCCCGAATGGATGAGCGAAAAAGCCCTGGCGATTGCCACTTATTGTGTGGCCTCGGGTGCTTACGTGATCTTTGGCGGAGCTTCCCCCATCAGCGGCATGCCCGACCGGGTTTCGGACAGCGATCTGGTGCTCAAATACATAAGCGAAGGCTGGGAAGATATTTATGGCGGTAAGCTCGAATTCATCCCTGAGCCTGAGGAAATGATCCAAGCCACCCTAGATCACATTGACAAGAAACGCGCAGCCCTAGGCCTGCCGGAATACGATCCGACGAAATTTGGTCAGAGCGGCGATACAAAAATGCTTGAACTTGAAAAGCTTCCGCTGGCAGAGAAGCGCAAAGCCATCTACGGCCTGCCACTCGCGGGAGATTAGGAGAAGCCACCCATGTCACGATATATTGCAACTCGCGCGATCCGTGGTAGTAACGCCCTGGTTATGGAGGCTGAACTGATGCTCCATAAGGCGCTCAAAGAAAAAGGCCCCGATACCCTGGTTGAATTTCCGAATACGGCCTACTTCCTGCCGACCATCTATGCGATGACGGGCATTGAAATTACCAAACTCGGCCAACTCAGGGAGATTCTCGACCATGTCCGCGGATTATTACATCCGATACCCGCCGGAGAAAAGTGGACGCCTTACTTAGGCGAAACCCTCGACAGCGGTATGGCAACTCTACTCGCCGCTGAGATTATCGAGGCAATCCGCTTCATCTACAACTTGCAGCCAGAACCCTTCCCTGGGATTGAACTGGCTGGCGGCACCGCCTACCCCCATCTGGATAATGGCGGTGGTCCCGCTAATCACTTAAATGGCCCCATTGACGATATCCAACTGCGCTCCTGGGGTATCCAATTGGTGGACGGGCGTATGCCCGGTTTTGCTGCCATCGTCGGCTGTGCCAAGAGCAACGAAGTCGCGGTCAAGCTGGTGCGTGAACTCCAGCGCCGCAACATCCTGATCTTCCTCTCCGGCAACGTCAACGGGCGCAGCATCATCCATCAGCTTCAAGAAGAAGGCGTTGAATTAGGTTACGATACCTATACAATCCCCTTCGGCACTGACACCCTCAGCGCCATCTACGCCCTCGGCTTTGCCAGCCGTTCGGCCCTGACCTTCGGCGGCATCGACGCCGGACAGGCCCGCGATATCTTGATCTATAACAAGAAACGCGTTTTTGCCTTTGTGCTTGCCCTTGGCGAAGTTGATGATCTCAAATATGCCGCGGCAGCCGGCGCGATCAACTATGGCTTCCCGGTAATAGCCGATACCCTCATCCCCGAAATTTTACCTACCGGGGTGACAGATTACGAGCATGTCGTCTCGATGCCCTTTGATCAAATCGAAGGTGCTGATGATTTAGAGCGCGCTGAACGGATGGTGCAGAAATGCATCGAAATTCGCGGCGTCAAAATCAAGATGCACGAAGTCCCCGTGCCGGTGCCTTATGGCTCGGCCTTCGAGGGCGAAGTCGTCCGCAAAGCGGATATGCGCGTCGAGTTTGGCGGCAAGTATTCCAAGTGCTTTGAGTACCTGCATATGGCCGACATGGATGATGTCACCGACGGCCAGATTGAAGTTATCGGCCCCAGCTTTGAGGATATGGATCCCCAGGGTTCGATGAACATGGGCATCGTTGTCCAGGTGGCTGGCCGCAAAATGCAAAGCGACTTTGAGCCCGTGCTCGAACGCCAAATTCACTACTTTGTCAACGGGGCCTCCGGCATCCAGCATATCGGACAGCGCGATATTGCCTGGATCCGCATCTCCAACGATGCGGCCGAGAAAGGTTTCTCACTTGAATCCTTTGGCACCATCCTGCACGCCCGCATGCACTCTGATTTCGGCGCGATCGTCGATAAGGTGCAGGTCACGATTTACACCGAAGAAGCCAAATTCCAGGAATGGCTCGACAAGGCGCGTACCGATTACGACGCTCGCAATATGCGCCTCGCGGACCTGACCGATAACGCCGTCGATGAGTTCTACTCCTGCACCCTGTGCCAATCCTTCGCTCCCAACCACGTTTGCGTGGTTAGCCCTGAGCGCCTGGGCCTGTGCGGTGCTTACAACTGGCTCGATTGCAAAGCCAGCTTCAGCATCAATCCCACCGGTCCCAACCAGCCCATCAAATTGGGCACCCTGGTCGATGGTGAAATCGGCTATTGGGAAGGCACCAACAGCTATGCCCAGGAAGGTTCGCACGGTGTCGTCCAAGAAGTAGCAATGTACTCCATCATGGAAAACCCCATGACGGCTTGCGGTTGCTTCGAGTGCATCGTGATGGTCATTCCCGAAGTCAAAGGGGTGATGGTCGTCAGCCGAGAAGATGTGGGGATGACCCCGATGGGGATGAAATTCTCCACTTTGGCTGGTATCGCTGGCGGCGGCTTGCAAACTCCCGGTGTAATGGGCGTCGGTAAATTCTATATCATCAGCCCCAAGTTCATCTCTGCCGATGGCGGTTTCAAACGTGTGGTCTGGATGAGCAAGAACCTCAAAGACAGCATGGAGTTCGAACTCCGTGCTTCTGCTGAACGCGAAGGTATCCCCGATTTCCTTGACATGATCGCGGATGGCACCAACGTCACCACCGTCGAAGAATTGGAAGCCTGGGTCAAAGAGAAGAACCACCCGGTTCTGGATATGGAACCCATGGAAGCCAAGGAACGCGAACCTGAACCTGCGGCAGATGTGATTGCCCAGGCCGAAGCCGTGGTTGAAAAAGCCATTGCTAAGGAAGAGCCTAAACCGAAACCCGAAGTGGTTGCCAAGAAAGAAGAACCCGCCGCTCCTGCAGCACCTCCCGCTGCTCCAGTGGCCCCCGCCGCTCCCGGGAATCTAGAAGAGCGCGTTGATCGTTTAGAACGCTCGGTCAAAACCCTGATCGGGTCCCTGGTTGGGGCGCTGGCCGAACTGGGTGGGGATGTCCCCGAAATCAAGGTCGCCCCCACGGCGGCTGCACCTGTTGAGGTGGCACCCACCCCCGGGTCCGAAACTGAAGCGACTAAAATCGAGTTGCCCCCTGATAAAAACTGGATGCCCGAGGGCACAACCACCGCCGTCTTGAAAGAAGGTTGGTCAGGTTCTGTCCGTGAAGTCACAATTGGAGCCACTGCCGAAAAGGGCGGTACCCGCACCAGTGTGGTCACTGTCGGTGGTGAAACGGCGATGCCCTTCATGGACTTCGAAGGCAGCATGCCCAACAAACCGGTCATTGCCATTGAGATCAAAGACCGCCGTCCCGATGACTGGTCTGATTTACTGGTCGAAAAATGGGGTGATGTGATGGACGATCCTGGCGAGTGGGCCAAAGCAGCCGAGGCCGCCGGTGCTGAGCTGATCTTGATGACTCTCTCACTAACTGATGCCGAGGGCAACCCCACTAAACCGGAAGATGCTGTCGCGGCCGTCCGCAAGGTACTGGAAGCCACCGGCTTGCCGGTCGCCGTCTTCGGCCCCGGACAAGCTGAACCCGATAACGCTATGCTTGTGCCCATCTCTGATGCCTTCAAAGGTGAGCGCTTGTTGCTTGGCCTGTGTGAAGACAAGAATTACCGCACAATTGCGGCCTCCGCGATGGCGAACGGCCATGTGGTCAACGCCCGTACTGCGATGGATGTCAACCTGGCCAAGCAGCTCAACATCCTGATCAACGATATGGGTCTGCCGCTTGATCGCATCATTATGGACCCGACTACGGGTGCCCTGGGATACGGTTTCGAGTATGGCTACTCAGTGATGGAACGCCTGCGGCTGGCAGCCCTCCAGGGTGACAGCATGACCCAAATGCCCATGCTGGTTACACCCGGTGAGGAATGCTGGAAAGCCAAGGAATCCAAGGTTGGCGAAGGCGTCCCCGAAGAATGGGGAGCCTGGGAAGAACGCGCCATTTCCTGGGAGGCCATCACCTCGGTTATGCTGGTTGAATCCGGTGCGAATATCGTGGTGGTCCGCCACCCCGAAAGCCTCAAACGCACGCAATCAGCGATTGACGATCTGACAGGATAAGGTGCGATTTGAAACCTGGAAGGTTAGGTCCCATGCGGACTGCATGGGCAGAAACCTTCCAGGTTTAATCGCTTTGGAGAAAAAAACATGGCACTATCAGGAATACAAATTTACAAAATGCTGCCGCAGACCAACTGCAAAGACTGCGGTTTCCCGACCTGTCTGGCTTTCGCGATGAAGCTGGCGGCCAAACAGGCCGAACTCAGCCTTTGTGAGCACGTCAGCGAAGAAGCTGCCGCCCAACTCTCGGAGGCCTCTGCACCTCCCGTGCGACCGATGATTCTCAAATCTAATGGCCACGAGGTCAAGGCAGGTAACGAAGTCGTACTCTTCCGCCACGAAAAAACCTTCTACAGTCGCCCCGGACTCTTCATCCGCGTTTATGACTCGATGTCAGCGGATGAAATCAAAGCTCAGGTTGAGCCGGTTGATAAGTATGTTGTCGATTATGTTGGCATCGATCTGGATCTAAATGGGCTCGCTGTACAGGCCGATGGCGGTAACTTCGCCGCCGCGGTAGATGTTGTACGCGCGGTCAGCCAGAAACCTTTGATTTTGATCGGTACCCCCGAGGAGATCAAAGTCGGGCTGGGCAAATTAAATGAAGGCGAAACCGCCCTGATCGCCCACGCCACAGCTGACAATCTGAACGCGATGGTCGCCTTGGCGAAAGAGAGCGGCGCAGCCCTGGCAATTCAGGCGGATACCGTTGATGAAATGGTGGCCCTCTCTGAGAAAGCCCAGGCCGCGGGCGTCAAGGAGGTGGTGCTCTCGCCCACCCAACGCGGCTTTAAAGGAACCCTGTTGGCGAATACGATCTCCCGCCGCATGGCATTGAAGAAAACTTTCCGCCCGTTGGGCTTCCCCATTTTGAGCTTCCCTGGTGACGTTGGCGATCCTGCCCGCGAGACCATGCTGGCCGCACAAGCCATCGGCAAGTACGCGGGTTTCATTGTGCTCGATAACTTCAACCCCGAAACGGTCTATCCACTGTTGGTGCTACGTGAAAATATTTTCACCGACCCGCAGAAACCGATCCAGGTGCAGCCAGGCGTGTACGAGATCAATGATCCCGGTCCCGAGGCTCCGGTGCTGGTGACGACTAACTTCAGTATCACTTACTTCAGTGTGGCCAACGAAGTTGAAAGCGCTGGCGCTCCTGCCTGGCTGCTAGTCACCGAATCCGAGGGCATGTCCGTGTTGACAGCCTGGGCGGCAGGAAAGTTCGATGCCGAGCGGATTGCAAAGGATGTAAAACGCTTCAACGTGGCTGACAAGGTCAGTAAAAAGCAAGTGATACTGCCGGGTCATGTGGCCGTGCTTTCTGGCGAACTCGAAGAAGAACTCCCGGATTGGGAGATCAAAGTTGGACCGCGAGAGTCAGTCGACATCCCCGCATTTTTGAAAACAGCCGTCTAAGCAGTGGATAGTGGATGGTGGGTAGTGGTCAGCAACATTTTCAATCGATCACTCCCCACTCGCCACTCGCCGCTCCCTACTAAATAATGGCCGAACACATTGTTAAATTCGACGTCGCCACCGAGCCGGTCACCGTCCCCACTGGAACACTGATAACTGAGGCGGCTCAACAAGCCGAAGTGGAAATTTCGCAGCCTTGCGGTGGACAAGGTCGCTGTGGTCGTTGCGCGGTCAAAATTGAGAAAGGTGTGGCTCGCCGCCGCAGTACCTTGCGCCTTTCACCTGAAGATATCGAGAAGGGTTATGCCCTGGCTTGCCAGACTGTCATCGAAGGGGATGTCGAGATCACGGTTCCACCGCAGGAGAAAATTGAGCGACGTCTGACCACCGACCGTACTGTAGCAGAGATCACCGTTCCCGAGGGTTATGATCCTGTTGAAGGGCAGACCATCCGCCGAGTAGCGCTGACCCTGACACCCCCCAGTATGGATGATCAAACGGATGATTGGTCACGGCTGCAGACCGCCATCCGCAAAGAAGCGGGTGTTTCAGAACTGCGTGCTTCGTTGGAAATGCTGCGCGAATTGGGGGGTATCCTGCGGGAGGGTAATTGGCAGGTAACAGCTACGCTCAATTCGCGTACCTGGGATTGCGCAGATTGCCCCGCCCGTCTGCTGGATTTGCAGCCCGGTTACATATCTGATGATGCTCCTTTGTGGGGCGCAGCGGTTGATGTTGGCACTACTACGGTTTCTGTCTGGTTAGTGGATTTACTCACCGGAAATGTGTGTGCCCAGGTAGCCGAATACAATCAGCAAATCTCGCGTGGTGAGGATGTAATTTCGCGGATCATCGTGGCTGGCAAAGAAGGCGGCACTGAGATTATGCAGAACCTGGTGCTGGGCACGATCAATGAATTACTCGAACGCGCTTGCAAGCGTGTTCAGGCTCAGGCCAGCGACGTGGTAAAAGTCACGATCTCTGGCAACAGCACCATGATGCACCTATTACTGGGTATTCCTGCGTCAAGCATCCGGTTAACACCCTTCGTTACTGCGGTCAATAATATTCCCCCGTTGCAAGCTCCCGAAGTTGGTTTGAACATTCACCCCAAGGCAATGGTTGATTGCCTCCCAGGGGTAGCTTCGTACGTCGGCGCAGATATTTCGGCGGGGGCGCTTTCCTCTGGGATGACGGATTCTGAACAGTTGACTCTATTCTTGGATGTCGGTACCAATGGCGAGACGGTGCTGGGTTCTCAGGATTTCCTATTGACCTGCGCCTGCTCAGCAGGTCCGGCCTTTGAGGGGGCCGGTGTTCTCCACGGGATGCGCGCCACCCGCGGGGCTATCGAGGAAGTCTGGGTTAACGGAGATACCTACGAGCCCTCGTTCCGGGTGATTGGCAACGTCAAGCCAAAAGGACTCTGCGGGTCTGGTCTGATCTCGCTTTTATCAGAACTGTTCCTGACTGGCGTGGTCGATAAAGGCGGCCGTGTCAATCTCTCATTGGATACGCCGCGCGTCCGCAAAGGTGATCACGGCAGTGAATATGTGATCGCCTGGGCTGATGAGACCAGTATTGGTGAAGATATTGCCATAACGAATGTCGATATCGATAACTTGCTGCGAGCTAAGGCCGCGATTTATGCCGGGTTTAGTGTGCTGGCCGACGGCGTTGGTTTTTCGATGGAAATGATCGAGCGCGTGCTGATTGGCGGCTCGTTTGGCAAGTATATCAACGTGGAGAAAGCCGTACAAATTGGCCTGCTCCCCGATATGCCTTGGGAGAATTTCGATTTCTTGGGCAACACATCCATCAAAGGCGCTTACCTGGCGTTGATCGATCATAATTTGCGAAGACGCATCACTGAGATCGCCGCCCGCATGACCTATGTCGAATTATCAGCCGATAATAAATTTTATGATGCTTTTATGTCGGCGTTGTTTTTACCGCATACTGATTTGGCGCTGTTTCCAACAGTGGCAGAGGCAATGAAATAATAAATTGGCAATTGAGACAAGAGCATTCGTGAAGTTACGAATAAGAAGGATTTAGAAGATGGAAGCAAATTCTCAAACCTCCATCAGCCCCGTACTTCCTAGTCAACGCTTCCAAATCATCGATATCTTACGTGGCTTTGCTATTTTCGGTATATTGCTGGTCAATATGGAGTTTTTCAACAATTCCTTTTATGCCATGGTGATCGGTGAATATAGTATTCACTCAACCTTGGACCAAATCAGCCGCTGGGTGATTGCTTTTTTCGGTGAAGGAAAATTTTACTCGACTTTTTCCTTTCTTTTTGGCTTGGGGATGGCGTTGCAATATGTGCGGGCCCAAGAAAATGGGCAGCGCTTTGTCCCTTTTTACCTGCGGCGCATGTTTGTGCTGCTGCTGATTGGCCTGGTGCATGCTTATCTATTTTGGGTAGGTGATATTCTGATCCTATATTCGGTATTGGGTACAGTACTGCTGATTTTCTTCCGCAACCGCAGGCCCAAAACTTTGCTGATCTGGACGATTATCTTTCTAATAGTGCCAATCTTGTTGAACGCTGTATTACTTGGTCTAACAACCTTGGGTAGAATGACCCCGGATGGTGCTGCGATGGTGGAAGATGTTTTTGCTGAGCAAATGCATACGATGACCGCCGCTGATACTCAAGCCGATCTGGTCTATGCTATGGGCACTTTTGTGGATATCACCCAACAACGCATCGAGGATATGAAATACGTTTTCACCACCTGGCCATTTATGGGCTTTAACGTTTTTGCGATGTTTGTCTTAGGATTGTATGCCGGTAAACGTAAACTATACGATAATTTACCCGAAACTGTAACCTTATGGCGCAAAGTTTGGATTTGGGGTTTGATCATCGGCGTGATTGGTAATTTGATCTATGTGTGGTTTAGTCAAGGTGCGAATCGCAGTATGTCATCTCCCCAACTTTTAATCTCCCTTACCGGCCAAACTTTTGGGGCTCCGGCTCTGGCTTTGTTTTATATGACCAGCCTGGCTTTACTGTTCCAGCGTGAGAAATGGCAGCCGCGCCTGATGCCGTTTTCTTATGTGGGCCGCCTAGCGCTTACCAATTATCTGCTGCAAACCCTAATTTGCACCACTCTGTTTTATGGCTATGGTTTCGGTCTTTACGGTAGGATTGGAATCCTTGGCGGTATATTGCTAACGATCTTGATCTATGCCTTGCAATTTTTCTTCAGTAAATGGTGGCTGAACCGCTTTCGCTTTGGCCCCCTGGAGTGGCTGTGGCGTTCAGGAACCTATCTGAAATTGCAGCCTATGAAAAAATAAACAGTATCATGTACTACACAACCAATCACCAATTAACCTAATTTGAAGGAGTGACACATGCAAATCATTGGAGAGAATATTCATATCATTTCACAAGCAGTAAAAGATGCGCTGCGTGAACGTGACGCCGAGTTCTTCAAGACATTGGCGCAAAAACAGGTCGAAGCTGGAGCTTGGGCGGTTGACCTCAACCTTGGCCCTCGCAAAAAGGACTGGGAAGAAGTTTTTCCATGGATGGTAAGCGCAGTTGAATCAGTTGTTGATGTTCCATTAGTTATTGACACCACCAATGTCAATGGTATGGAAGCAGCCCTCAAAACAGTTACCAAAGCACAACCGGTGCTCAACTCCACATCTGCGGACCCAGAACGTTTGAAAGATGTACCTGAGTTGGCTAAAAAATATGGGTCCAAAGTGATTGCTCTGACGATGACCAAGAGCGGTATCCCCGTAGGTGCCGACGAGCGGATTGGTATTGCCCTTGAATTGCTGATCCCGCGCTGTCTGGAGTTGGATATTCCGATTGAAGATCTGATTATCGATCCTTTGGTGTTGACGGTTTCTGGCTGCCAGGAGTATGGTCCTGAATGTATCGAGGCGGTTCGTACCCTGCAGTTTGCCTGGGATCCTCCTCCCTTGATTTCAGTGGGCCTTTCCAATGTTTCCAATGCTGTACCCCACAAGAATCGCCCGTTGATTAATCAAGTCTACTGTGCTATGCTGATGGGTGCAGGGCTGCCTATGATGATCGCTGACCCTCTTGATAAAGAACTGATTGATGTGATTAATATCGTTGAGAATCGCGATGTGAGCACCCCAGTCGGTGCGCTCTATGTCAAAATTCATGACCGGATTGCGGCTATGGAACACCCTGAAATTGGTGATGTTGACATGAGTGACCCAGAGCAAGCTAAGATTTGGAAAACCTCCCAAATTCTGCTTAACAAAGTGATCTACGCAGATTTGTATTTGGAGCAGTAATTTATTCCCTCACCCCACACCCCTGCCCTCTCCCACTGAGAGAGGGCAGGGGTGTGGGTGGAAATATTACATTTGTCGTCTTATTTATCCGAGAAGTTGTGACGGATGTCACTTGTGATATTTGGATAATCGTTTTTCAATAGTAGTGCGGAAGACTCTATCACCCGGCCCTCGTCGAACACATCAAAGAAGGATGAGGATCAACCGCACGATACAACTGAGACAATCCCCCTCATCGATACCCGCGTTGCTGCCCGGGGGTTTGTCTATTTTTTTACAGGAGTGAGTCATGCCCATTTTTACCCCCGGCCGTCGGTGGCAACCCCCTTATTTACCATTTAAAAAAGAACCAATTGGACGACGTATGTTGGCAGCCACTGAGCGCTTGATCAAAGGTCCAATGTTTGGCTGCCGTATGTGCGGTAACTGCATGCTGCAGGAAACAGCCTTCATCTGTCCGATGGAATGTCCCAAAGGCGCACGCAACGGGCCATGTGGCGGTTCTACCGAAGAGTTTTGCTACGTTGATAATACGCGGCCCTGTATTTGGTACAAAATTTACGAGCGTTCCTTTGATATGGGACGTGAAGAAATGCTGCTTGAGGTTTTGCCTCCACTAGATTGGGACAAAGTCGGTACCGAAACTTGGGGTGATATTTATCACCAGGTTAAAAAAATTGGCACCAGCAAGGTAGTTAAAGGGATGATGACGCGCGATGCGGCCACTCGCTCTGTGACCTGGGATTCGGTTTTTCGTCCGGTGCGCCAACCCGAATGGTGGGAAGGGGATGCGGAGTACCATGCGCCTGCCTATGATGAACCCATGTCCGATTTAGAGCGCCGCCTTCAGGCTGGTGAATTTGTGGTGACCTCTGAGGTTGCCCCGCCGATGAGCACTGCCACTGGAGCTCTATGCCGTAATATTGATCATATCAAACCCTACGTGGCTGCGGTAAATTTCACAGATTGTCCCTCGGCTACTCCACGGATGTCTAGTATTGCCTGCTCGAAGATGGCTTTAGAACGCGGTGCTGAACCCGTAATGCAAATTGCCGCCCGCGACCGCACCCGCACCGGTTTGCAAGCCGAAGTGATTGGTGCCAGTGCGATGGGGATCCGAAATATACTCTGCCTATCGGGGGATAACGCTCGTATGGGTCCGCCACCGATGGGTCGTTCTGATATTATTGATATCGACTCGATCCAGATGCTTTGGATTTTGCGGCGCATGCGAGATGAAGGCAAATATCTGGATGGACGCAATATCAAATTCCGCCCTGAGCTTTTCTTAGGAGCAGCCGCTGCACCTTATGCATCTGAACCCAAATTCCAAGCCATTCGAGAACATAAAAAAATCAATGCTGGGGCTCAATACTTCCAGACAAATCTGGTCTATGATCCTGATGGAATGGAAGTTTGGCTCAATGAGTTAGCCAAGCGCGATATCCTTGACAAGGTTTATATTTTGGTCGGTATTACACCGCTGAAAACGCTCAAGATGGCCGAATATATGCACCATGAAGTGCCGGGCGTCTTCATCCCAGAAAAATTGCTTAAACGGATGGAGGCAGCTGGTAAGGATGGGGAGGCCGAAGTTGGCTTTGAGATCGCTCTAGAATTAATTGACCAGATCAAAACCAAGCAAGGCGTCAACGGTATCCATGTGATGGCTGTTGGCTGGGAATCAATTGTCCCGCAGCTGATTACTGAAGCTGGTATACTTCCTCCCGATTTTGTTGCACCCGAAGAAGCAAAAGAAACTGTCAAAGTGAGGGTGAAGGCTTAGCCCTCGGATTGGCTTGCTTTTTCTATAGCTGTTTTTTATAATTTGTCGCCTGTCTCTTCAATGAGGCAGGCGATTTTTCATTTTAAGAATCCCCCTTTTTTTCGAATTTTGCTTATACGTGGTACGTGAAATTTGTCACAATCATTCGTGAAATATGTCACTATTAGTTCTGTGGATACTGGGATAAACTACTGCTCGTTATTGATCTGAAAAAAGGAGTTTGATTTGTATGAGTGAATTACGTATAGATGCCCTGCTTCCGAGTGAAATGGCCAGGCGCGCCGAATATGTTGGCGTGAGCAAGGCAGAAGCACCCAAGCTTAAAATTTTTGCATTGTCCATTTTAGCGGGTGCCTTTATTAGTATGGGTGCAGTTTTTGCAACCACAGTAGCTACTGGAGCAGCTGGAACGTTAACCTATGGCGTTACGAAATTACTGGTAGGGTTTGTTTTCTGTCTGGGATTGATTTTAGTGGTAGTCGGTGGTGCCGAGTTATTTACTGGTAATAATTTAATCGTAATGGCGTGGGCCAGCGGAAAGGTTTCTTCACGGTTATTGGCTCGCAATTGGGTGGTGGTTTATGTTGGTAATTTTTTTGGCTCAATAGGTATGGCCGTGTTAATGTTTATGAGCCGTCAATATGCTTTTGACGGAGGCGAAGTTGGTAAAGTAGCCTTAAGTATCGCAAATGGCAAAGTCAATCTTGATTTTGGGCAGGCGATTATCCTGGGAATTTTATGCAATATCCTGGTATGCCTGGCAGTCTGGCTGACGTTCAGCGCGCGCAGCACGATCGATAAGATTGCAGCGATCATTTTCCCTGTGACGGCGTTTGTGGCTGCTGGTTTCGAGCATAGCATTGCGAATATGTATTTTATTCCAATTGGCCTACTAATTAAAATCTTCGATCCCAATTTTACTGCTGGCACCGGTTTAGATTTGATAAACTTAACCTGGAGCACATTTTTTATCAATAATTTGCTGCCAGTGACAATTGGAAATATCATAGGTGGGGCAGTGTTTGTGGCTACCCTCTATTGGGCCATCTTCTTACGTCAACCCAATCATTTAAAAGTTTAAAGTAAAGGATAGAAAATGAAAGCATTCGTTTTAGTGAATATTCGAGCTGGCGATATCGCCTCGGTGATTAGCCATATGCGGCGAGTTGAAGGGATTACAGAAGTTACAATGACTTTCGGCCCATATGATGGCGTCGCAATTGTGGAAGCTGAGGATATTAAAGAAATTGGTCGCATTATCCATCGAAGGATTTAGCCCATCCCAGGTGTGATCGAAACCCTGACTTGTTTGGCAATTGAAACCGACTAACTGCAGTTGGGCATAAATACGTACTTGGTTAGATGGCTAGTTGCCCAACTGCTTAAAGTATTGCGACTAGGCAACAAAACCAGGCCCGAACATTCGCTACGGAATACTAAGTGTTTTGCTGTTTGGATTAAAAATGAGTAAGTTTTACCACCTGATCTAACTCCTCCCAGATTTAAGGCTGATATAATTCAAGGGATTGCGCTTTGCGCAATCTCTTGAATTCTTTTTGCAAGATTGAGGAGTTGCTATGGCTAAAAAAGATTGGCTGCTGGGTGATAGCCCTAATCCTCTGGGTGATCGGGTGGATGAGATTCGCGGCAAATTTGAAGGACAAAAACCCGGAAAGATTGGCAACAAAAACTGGGTCGCTCTATAGGCCAAACGAAAGATTCCGCCCAAAATGGAATTGGAGATGGAGAGTTTCGATTGCTTTTTTGGTCTCGTGAAGTGATTCTCAGTTTTCCGGATTTCAACGGGAAATATGCAGATAGCAGGGAAGAAATTAATACCTTTGATCTGACCATGTTGGCTTATTATTTCGATGTCTCCGATGGAGCACCCATTGCCGGAGAATGGATCGCCTTCAACCAAATTCCTGGAGGGATGTTTTACGCTCAGGCATTTCAAGGATACTCAGGAAATGAGCTCGCGAAGGTTTTCGTCAATGATGCGGATGCATTTATTGATGCTAACGAAAAGTTAGGCGGGCGCCGTGAATTCTTTGGTAATGTAGCTTTTTCGTATCAGGTTCTGCCGCGTGTACCCATCATGGTGGTTTGCTGGCTGGGGGATGATGAGTTTCCTCCCTCGTATCGTATGTTATTTGACGCCAATGCCCACCATCATCTGGTGACGGATGCCTATGCGATTTTGGGTAGTAATTTGACGCGGCGGTTGATAAAGACGAAAGATTTATGACTAACCACAAAGGCACAAAGAACACGAAGACAGATTCTATATCCACAAAGAAAAAATGTGACCTATGTGTCTTTGTGGTGAAAAAGAGGAAGATTTATGAAACTTGCAATCAGTGGTAAAGGTGGTGTTGGAAAGACAACGGTCTCTGCTTTGTTGGCGCAAGCATATGCCGATATGGGGCGCGACGTACTGGCTGTTGATGCTGATCCGTCGCCTTGTTTGGCAGGTGCTTTAGGTTTCCCAGAAGACAAGCTGGCAAAGCTGGAGCCCATTGCCGAGATGGATGCGCTGATCGAAGAACGTACCGGAGCCAAACCAGGTACAGTGGGTGGATTCTTTACGCTCAACCCGCGGGTTGACGATATCCCCGAAAGGTTTAGCGTAGTGCACAGAGGCGTCCGTTTGTTGGAGAGCGGTTCGGTCGATTTGGGTGGATCAGGCTGCATTTGTCCTGAGGCAGCGATGCTGAAGACCTTGTTTACTCACCTGATGTTTCGTGATGATGATGTGCTGATTTTGGATATGTACGCGGGCGTGGAACACTTAGGGCGTGCAACTGTCGATTTTGTGGATGCGATGGTGATTGTGGTTGAACCGACGCGCCGCTCCCTGGGGACTGCGCGGCAAATCAAAAAGCTGGCGAACGATATTGGATTAGATCGTTTGTGGCTGGTGGGGAACAAGGTCAGAAATGAAGATGAAGCCAAATTTGTGGAGGCGCAATCACCTGGAATTCCGGTATTGGGTTTCCTACCCGCTGATTTAGGCGTTCAGGAAGCCGATCGGTTGGGAATCCCCGTTTACGATCATGTCCCCTCGCTAAAAATTGTGGGGGAAGAGATTGCAGAAAAATTGGTAAAGAATTAATTGTCATTGTGAGGACGGCGTAGCAATCTCAGAGAAGTCTGGTAGATTGCTACGTGTCCCCTATTGTGGCCCCCTAGTAATGACGTGCATATTGGAGACTGAAGTATGGCAACAACGATAGCATTGGCTGGAAAAGGTGGTGTTGGCAAGACGACGATCGCTGGGATGGTGATCAAATATTTGGCGAAGAGCCAGGATCGGGCAATCTTGGCGATCGATGCTGACCCAAGCAGCAACTTGAACATGGTGTTAGGCCTGGATTTAGCGTGGACGGTGGGTGATATCCGGGAAGGGATGTTGGCTGAAGTTCAGAAATCGCTATTGCAGAGTGGGGCGGCAATGGGTACGATGCCGGGTGGAGCGAGTAAACTCGAATATCTGGATTACGAAGTCCGCACCTCGATTGAAGAGGGCGATCACTTTGATTTGATTGCGATGGGCCGCCCCGAGGGAGCTGGCTGTTACTGCGCCGTTAATCATAATTTGCGAGAAGTTGTTGATTCAATCAGCAAGAGCTACCGTTATGTAGTTATTGATAATGAAGCTGGGATGGAACATCTCAGTCGGCGCACGACCCGCGATGTTGAACATATGCTGATGGTCAGCGATCCCACCCAACGCGGGATCGTGGCGACCGAACGGATTGCCACGATGATCCCGGATCTGGATATTAATGTAGAAAATGTACATTTGATCCTCAACCGGGTAATGGGCGAAATCCCCACTCCATTGATGGAAAAAATCGAATCGATGGGGGTTAACTTTTTAGGGGCGGTTCCCGCCAACCAGGATTTAATGGAGTTCGAGTTCAGTGGTCGTCCGCTGGTCGAGTTAGGTGATGAGTTTCCGGTTTATCAAGCAGTGGCGAAAATGATGCAGGGGATTCTCGATTAGGAAATCTTGGTTTGAAAAGAATTAGGACTCATCCGAGTGGAGCAGTTTATAGATTGCAGTACGGTGGAGAAAAGAAAATGAAAATTCTGATTATTGGTGGAAAAGGTACCATCGGTAAAAAGGTAAGCGGTCATTTTGCGAAAAAACATGAGGTCATTATTGGGGGTAGAAATTCTGGTGATGTCCATGTTGATATTGCCAATCTTGCTGCTATTGAAACGATGTTTGAATCGGTTGGAAATATTGACGCGATAGTTTGTATTGCGGGAGAAGCGAAATGGGTAGCATTTGATTCTCTGACCGAGGAAGATTTTTATGTTGGTTTGAGAAGTAAGTTGATGGGCCAGGTAAACCTCGTCAGAATTGGACAGTGGCATCTGAATCCCGGGGGGTCTTTTACACTAACCACGGGCATCCTTGCAGATCATCCGGTCGCATTAACCACAAGTGCCGCGATGGTCAACGGCGGGATTCATAGTTTTGTCAAAGCCGCGGCCTTAGAATTGAACCATGGTATGAGAATAAATGTCGTTTCATCAGGGCTGGTGGAAGATGCTGTCGAGAAATATGAGGCTTATTTCCCAGGGCATAACCCAATTCCTATGAAAAAAGTAATCAATGGCTACGTAAAAAGTGTGGAAGGCAAAGGGACTGGCGAGATCATCAGAATTTACGATAATTGCTAGTTGGCCATTATTATAAATATGATTACCCTTCAAAATGATAAACTCAATATCCAAATTCTAGTTCCTGGCAGCAGTTACAAACGTTCTCGTTTTGATTGGAGCGGCATTTGTCAGCAGGTCACGTTGGATGGTGCGCACCCTTTCTGTTCGCGAGAAGCCACGGATGGAGATCCAGGTACAGAAGGTATCGGTTTAATCGATGAATTTGGAATTACTACTCCGATTGGCTATCCAGATATTGAAGTAGGGGAGTGGTTTCCGAAAATTGGGGTTGGCTTTCTGCAGAAAATAAAAAATGAACCCTATAATTTTTTTGCTGACTATCCAATTCAGCCCGCACCTTTCAAAGTTGAGCAATTACCCAATCGTGTTGTTTCCTTTACTCAGAACTGTGAAAGCGCATGGGGTTGGAATTTGCAAAAAACAATTTTATTGGATGGGGCAAATCTGACGATTGATTGCGCGCTTAAAAATATTGGGGAGAAACCCCTGGTAACTGAGCAATACAACCATAATTTCATCGCCATTAATGGGAATACAATTGGACCTGATTATCAACTGCAAACATCCTTCTCACTCAACTTTGATGTGCTAGATGGGGGAATTGTAGCTGAGAATAACAAATTGAACTTAACTGAAATTCCACCCAATTATATCTATGCCCAGCAATCTGATTGTACGGGCATGCAAAATGTGGAATGGAGTCTTGTTCATCAGCCCTCTGGACGAGGGTTACGGGTTTATGAGAAATTTAAGCCGTCAAAATTCGCCGTATGGGCAAAAAGCCACGTGATTAGTCCAGAGTTTTTTATTGGGATTAATCTCCAGCCGGGTGAAACCCAGGCTTGGCAGCGAACATACACCTTCTTCTAACGTTTGCTGGCTTATTTTAGTCTAGGAGATCATATGTCTCAAAAACCATTTATTGCTGCCGTTGTTCAACATCCTCCTATTTTTCTCGATCTGGCCAAGTCCATTGAAATAGCCTGTGACCTGATAGCCGAAGTTGCTCGCGAAGGAACAAAATTAATCGTCTTCCCTGAAACCTGGCTCACCGGTTACCCGGTTTGGTTTGATTTAGCTCCTGGCGCCGCTTTATGGGGTGCTGCAGAAGCGAACGAAGTTTTCCAAAAGCTTTTTGAAAACAGCCCTTCACTTTCTTCTCCCGAAATTCAGCAACTCTGCAGAGCAGCCAAGGCAGCGGATGCCATCGTTGTAATGGGGCTACACGAGCGCGAGGGCAGCACCCTTTACAATACAACACTTTATATCGGCACGGATGGCAATATCATGGGCCACCACCGCAAACTTATGCCTACCTATACCGAACGCCTGATTTGGGGGCGGGGTGATGGCTCGACCCTCCAAGTTTTTGATACGTCCTTGGGCAAAATTGGGGGTTTAATTTGCTGGGAACACTGGATGCCGCTGGCCCGTTACACTTACCACGCTCAAGGCGAGCAAATCCATATTGCCCAGTGGCCTACCGTCAAAGAATCGCACCAAATTGCCTCCCGAAATTATGCCTTTGAAGGGCGCTGTTTCGTGATCGCTGCGGGAACTGTGCTGCACCGGGATGAAGTCTTAGCTTGTGGATTGCCACTATTCGAGCAAATCCCGGACGAGGAAGACGGCCTTGTTATGCGAGGAGGGAGCTGCATTATTGGACCCGATGGCGGGTATCTGGCCGAACCGGTTATTAATCAGCCTGGGTTTGTGCGCGCTGAAATCGACCTGCGCAAAGCAATCCCCGAATCGATGACGCTGGATGTCGCCGGTCACTACTCTCGCCCAGATATCTTCACCCTGCATGTTAATACTGATCCGCAAAATAATATCGAGTGGAAATAAAAAAAAGATTTAGCTCTTTAGGAATCTTCTTAACCACAACAATTCGCAGAAACCCAAAGATTTCTAAATTTATTGGAGAAAAGCAGGTCTCGATCGAAAGAAATCGTTCAATCTTATGCAGCTAACACCTGGCTGATTGGTTTACTTACCGAAGGACTGAGCCATGGTGAAAGCCTTTTACAGCCACCTTTTCCCACCAATTGCGACAATTGGATTTTGGGTCATGTCTTGGTAAGTCGTAATGAATCCCTTCAGTTATGCGGGGGTGATATGTGGGATGATGAACTCATTGAACGATACAAATCCGAATCGAAACCTATCAGGGAAGGAGATGAACATATTCGTCATCTCGATGAATTACTCAAAGATATCGAGATCAGTCAGGATCTTCTTGCTAACCGGTTGAATGCTACCAGTGAAAATGAACTTAACCTCATTGTTGAAACTTTCCGCGGTGAGAAGCCCCTTTGGCAGCATATCCATAGTTTGCATTGGCATGAAACCTATCATCTGGGGCAGCTTGAACTGCTGCGTAGTTTCATTCTTTCTCTGCGAGAAAATGAAGTGTAGTTGATGAAAATTCGATTTCAAATCCCCCATTTGGTTTGAACCTGATTTCACAAAATAGTGTATATAGAGTGAAATTGAGCGTTTTTTTCAGAGATGCAAAAGTTTCTTTTCCTTTCTTGCTCCTCTTAATTAGTAATCGACGTCCGAACTCCTCCATCGGACGTCGATTACGTAATTTGTATTACAAAAATTTATTGGTTTGAGCGAAAAACACCTCGCAGCAATATCGATGCCCCAATGGCAATCAAAATCAAGGGCCATATTAGATTCCAACTCCCAAAGGCCAAACCAATGCACACGATCAAGAATATGACCGTTCCCATGAGCGGCCGGCGGTAATCGGGGATCAGCAAGCGGACGGCAATCTCGATCAACAAAATTACCGCGATCCCTAAGAAGATCAGTGACCAGCTATCACCCACAAAAGGAATTTCAAAGGGGAGTTTAGCAAAGTTGAGTTTCAGTCCGAGTTGATCCAGGTACCCCATATTTTTTGCCAGCAATACGATACCCACCCAGATCAAAATCAACGCCCAGATAATCGCCCCCAACGGATCGTTCCGGTACTTTTCATCATAGTTTTTTTCGTCCGTAGATTTTTCCTCGTGTTTTTCCATTTCTTTTTCTTCAAATTTTTCGGGTCTCTCATTCATAGCGGCCTCCTAGATATACTTGAATACAATATCTTGATTTTAGCATAACTCAAAGCTAAATAATTCAAATTGAATAGGACTTACGCAATTGAACAAGGGAGATGGGGGGTTGTGGAGCGGTATAACCGTTGTTCCACAACCCCCTCCGAACTTCCCCGAAGTGCTTAAGTCCTGTTGACAGGGGTTACTCTGATACGCGTGGATTTTGAGCATCAGCCACGCCTGTGGAATAATCTCCACCGACATAGGTATCTAAAAGTTGATGCAGATCGTTTAGCGCGGCCCGGATATGTTCTTGACCCTTAGCGTGATGCGCCTCGATTGTGAAGACCGCGTTTGCCGTGTCTTCACGGGTGGCTGATTCATCACTTTGCCGCCAACACCAGCGGCGGGCGACGACCAGCTTAGCATCATCGGCAAAAATGACTTCGCCCTCCTCAGGATGTTCGGCTACTTTTTGGAACAGTGGCGTAAAGTTCTCATCCCCCTTTGCAAACTGCACTGTGATAGGTCCTGTCAGGTCACGGGTATCGAAAGCGGCCACTGGCATCTGGTAGCGAATACTGATCAGGTTACAAATATCGACTACGCTGTTGATGCTGGGGATGTCCCCCTTTTTGGTCAGACGGCGCAGCAGCGCTTCGACCGCGCTGCGATATTTAGTGGGGTTAACCCCAAAACCACGGAATGCACTTCTCCAGGCTGCCAGTGATTCCAATTCGCTCAAAGGTGTGCTGCCGATACGGGCAATCACCGCCTGTTGTTCAGCGAAATAGGCATCTTTAAGCTCAGCGGGTGTAGGACCGTTTAACAATCCATGAGATAAAATCACACCTCCAACAATATGAGGATACTGCGTGATGATTTCAGGGTGATATTGAAAAGTAAGCATTAAAAATCCTTATGTTAACTGTTTAGAACTTGATCATAGAGCGTGGTAACTGACGATGTCTGCAATCATGACTTCGAGCCATTTTGCTAACCTATGGCTGAGCAAAAAAATATTTTCCCGATGATGCAGAATTCACTTTAAAGTACGTTTTTTGCATGTCATATCTCAAAAACGGTGGGGTGGGGGTTTATCCCGATTTGTGGAGGCCACAACAACTAAAATTACTTTGTTTACGCTGTACTGATGAGTTAGGAGAGAGTCCTTTGGGGAATCAAGGTTGTTGGGTATATCCTAAATCGTTAGCATTGATGAGCAGTTTCATTGGGTATCAAATCATCTCAGATTTGGTGACATCTTGCAGGTTACAGAAAATCTTCGATTCGCTATAATCGTTTGCAAGGCAAGCGTAGTCGAAAAAAGGTGATCGTATGGGACAATGCCCAAGCATAATTTTAGCAAGTTTTGGGGTATTTTGGTTGCTGGGTTTTGGTGGTTTTAGTTGGATTTCTCATTTAGAGGGAGAACGGCGAGCTGCGCGGGTTTCATTTGCAGTCGCATTGGTGGGGGCGGTGATATTCTTTTTTACGGTAATCCTTCCAATATCAGTTCAATGGATCATACTTGGGATTCTGCTCCTGACTGGTGGTTTTGCCATTATCTTGTTTTTTCTACCAATTGGAAAAGTTCAAATCGGTAATGATATTCCCAACCAGCGCTTTGACGAGCGCAAAACGATGTTTGCTCGCAACAATCTAAAACCTGGTACCCCCAACTATAAAATATACTACGCTGAGTATCCTGAACATCGCGCTGACGATGATCACACCCGATCACTGCCCGGGTTATTCTCTCCGTTGGCTAAATACACAAACCCCTTCCACACCGCTTCGATGCGGGGAAGTTTTGGTTTGACGAATGCTTTATGGAATGCCTGCGAAGGATCTGTGGCTGAAGCACAGCAAACCCTTCCGGTTGAGCAAATGACAACCTATATTTCGGATTTGGCTCGTTACTTTGGAGCACTGGATGTGGGTGTGACCCAATTGCAGCCCTATCATGTCTATTCCCATAATGGGAGGGGACTGGGTGTGTATGGTGATGCGATCGAGATCAAACAATCCTATGCTATTGTGTTTACAGTGGAGATGGATTTCGAGATGGTGGGTACCGGACCTCAACCTCCATCCACCATGGAATCGGCCCGTCAATATGCCGAATCAGCTCGGGTAGCAGTGCAGTTGGCACACGCCATTAACCATTTAGGATATTCAGCCCAAGCGCATATCGATGGTAATTACGAAGTTATAGCTCCGTTAGTAGCCCGGGATGCCGGATTAGGTGAAATAGGACGTATGACCCTGATGATGACTCCGAAGCAGGGACCGCGTGTCCGATTAGGGGTGGTCACTACCGATTTGAAATTAACTGTCTCTTCGAGAAAGGCAGATGCGTCGGTCATCGATTTTTGCAATATTTGCAAAAAATGTGCAGAGTGCTGCCCGAGTAAATCGATCCCGTTAGGTGAGCGGCAAGAGATAGATGGCGCTCTACGATGGAAATTGAATGAAGTAACCTGTTTTCGCTATTGGTGCGTCGTAGGTACCGATTGTGGGCGGTGTCTGGCAGTTTGTCCATATTCGCATCCGGATAATCTGGCACATAATATTATCCGTTGGGGCATTTCCCGTTCAGGAGCTTTCCGTCGTTTTGCATTGTGGCTGGATGATCTTTTTTATGGGAAACGACCTGAGGGGCGCGCTGCACCCGATTGGACACGGGTGGAATAAGTAAATCCAAAAATGAATTCATAAATGATTGAATCAAAAAGTCCCCAGCCATGGCTGGGAACTTTTTGATAAACTGAAATCTGGTTATTTTTTCTTCTTGAGAACGGGGAGTCCGTTCTTGCTCTCAGATACTTCGTACCCTTCGGGGACGGCGTTGAGGGAACCCTCATCTCGAACGTCTTTTGCGAAGAAATAAAGGGTCTGTACGCGACCACTTTTTAGGGTGGTGTCTTTTGAGTGCAGATAGTAAGTATTACCTTTGGAATTTGTGAAACTGAAAGCCATGTTTATCTCCTTTTCTTTGGCGAGCACATCTGTGCTCAAGTGTTTTTACTGCTTCCTAATATTACTTAGTGGGAGAAGTATAGCCAAACTCAGTCAAAATGGCAATATCTCGAAAGGCTTAAATAGGGGTTCAACCTAAAATTTCTCATATTTAGATTGTTTTGAGCATTATTTTTTAATGTATTTGAAGGAATTATCGGTGGTGCTAAGAAATACGATCTTGATCAGGTGCTTTATCTCCCTGGATAGGGAAATGAAATTTTCCCGAAACGCATTTTTGGGTCTTGGGGAATCCCCTTGATAAAGGGAATATGTGGGGTTTTTTTTGGCGCAAAGCACCGAAAGCACCCCCACAGGTACAACCGCCCACGGCAATTCCCAGAGACCCCAACTTTTTTCTCAGAATGAATAATTTTAATTCTAGTAGAATAGTAAAAATTTACTGCTGAACAGCGCATTTCCTGTTCATTTGATAACGGAAATTTAATGAGGAGGAACCTTTGTGAAAAAAAACAAAAACATTATTTCCCAATTGACCCTGGAAGAAAAAGCGTCCCTCTGTTCGGGGTTGAATTTCTGGTACCTGAAAGGGATCAAACGCCTGGGAATTCCCTCCATCATGGTGACGGATGGCCCGCACGGGCTGCGCAAGCAGGCTGGGGACGCGGATCATATCGGACTGAATGAAAGCGTACCCGCGACCTGTTTCCCGACGGCTTCGGCATTGGCAGCCACTTGGAACCGTGATCTGATTTATCAGGTGGGTGAAGCCCTGGGTGAAGAATGCCGTCAAGAAAAAGTCGGCGTGATCTTGGGGCCGGGTGCTAATATCAAACGCTCACCCCTCTGCGGCCGGAATTTCGAATACTTCTCCGAAGACCCTTATCTGACCGGTGAAATCGCCAAAAGCCATATCAACGGTGTGCAAAGCCAGGGGATCGGCACCTCGCTCAAACATTATGCAGTCAACAATCAGGAATACCGCCGCATGACCATTGATGCCATCATTGATGAACGCGCCCTGCGCGAAATTTACTTGACCGGGTACGAGATTGCCATCAAAGAAGCCCAACCCTGGACGGTGATGTGCGCCTATAACAAAATCAACGGTACCTATGCTAGCGACCACAAAAAATTGATGCGCGACATCCTCAAAGAAGAGTGGGAGCATGAAGGTCTGGTGGTCACCGATTGGGGCGCAATGAACGACCGCCCCGTCGCCTTGGCTGCCGGTACTGAACTGGAAATGCCTGGTTCTCCCAATGGCAATGACGCGAAAATTGTGGCGGCTGTTCGTGCGGGGCGGTTAGATGAATCCGTTCTTGATGAATCTGTTGAGCGCATCCTGAGCATCATCTTCAATGCGGCAGAAACGCTTTCTGAAGATTATGCTTACGATCCCCAGGAGCATCACGCTCTTGCTCGGAAAGTGGCCGGAGAAAGTGCGGTGCTGCTCAAAAATGATGATAACGTTCTCCCCTTGGAAGAAAATGCCAAAATTGCCCTCATTGGTCGATTTGCGAAGACACCCCGTTACCAGGGTGGAGGGAGTTCGTTGATGAACCCCACCCGGCTTGATAACCTCTATGATGAAATGGTCAAACTGGCGGGTGATAAAAACCTCACTTACGCGCCCGGATACACCGAAAAGGGTGATTTGGCGGATGACGATCTGATTCGCACTGCGGTTGACATTACCAAAGAAGCAGATGTGGCTGTGATTTGTGCGGGTCTGACAGATTTGTACGAAACCGAGGGGTTGGACCGCACACATATGCAGATGCCCCCAGGGCATGATGCCCTGATCAAGGCGGTTGCCGCGGCCCATAAAAAAGTGGTCGTGGTTTTGAGCAACGGTTCCCCCGTTGAAATGCCCTGGGCGAGTGACGTCCCCGGAATTTTAGAGGGCTACCTCGGTGGACAGGCTGGTGCCGGTGCCATCGCCGATATCTTGTTCGGAAAAGTGAACCCAAGTGGAAAGCTCGCTGAGACCTTCCCCTTAAAATTAGAAGACAACTCTTCTTACCATTACTTCCCCGGTGGGCCAGCCACTGTTGAATATCGAGAGAGTATTTATGTGGGCTACCGCTATTTTGATATCGTCGAACAAGATGTGCTCTTCCCGTTTGGCTATGGGTTGAGTTACACAACCTTTGAATACAGTGATCTGCGGCTCAGTCAGGATCAAATCTCGGAGTCCGATACGCTAACGGCCACGCTCAAGGTTAAAAATACGGGTGAGGTAGCAGGTAAAGAAATCATCCAGCTTTACGTGCGGGATGTCGAATCATCCGTTTTCCGCCCGATAAAAGAGCTCAAAGGCTTCGCCAAAGTCGAATTACAACCGGGTGAAGAAAAAATAGTTAGCATCGAACTCGGACAACGAGCCTTCGCTTTCTACAACCCTGAACTGAAAGATTGGCAGGTTGAATCAGGGAAGTTTGAGATTATGGTGGGTGCAAGTTCCCGCGATATCCGTCTGAAGACCACGGTTGAAGTGACTACATCCCAACCTGCCGCCTCTGCGACTGATCGTAAAAAACTCGCAGCTTACTTTAACTTCCCTAAAGGAACCCCCGTCAGCCAAAAGGATTTCGAAGCCTTGCTGGGGCATGCAGTGCCTGCCAACCAGTCGCCCAGTAAAGGGGCTTACACCCTCAACACACCCATCGGTGATATGCAAGATTCCTTTATTGGACGACAGCTCTATACAATGTTGGGCAAACAAATGGGTAAGATGATCGAAGGCCAGGAAGATACGCCGATGGGTTTGCTGATGAATGCCATGATGAAAGCGATGCCCCTCCGCAGCATGTTGATGATGGGCGATGGCCCGCTCAATCATGAAATGCTGGAAGCGTTGTTGATTATGATCAACGGTAATTTCTTTAGGGGAGGAGGGGCTTTGATCAAGGCTATTGTAAACAAGTAAAAGCAGTCGATTTTTTACTGCCACCGAATATATTTCTCGCAGAAAATATATTCGGCAGCTTTTTAAAAGTATATGTCAGAACGTATCTAAAATTCGAATTGGGAGCAAGCAATATGATTATGCTAAAATCTAAAGAGAATTTATCATCCAGGTAAAGGATTATGATCACACTTCCCAGTTCAGAATATTTCACATTGCGTCCAATAGCTGAGGGAATTTATGCGGCAATCGCTAAAGAAGGTTCACCGGCCTTTAGCAATGCGGGCGTTATCGATACAGGTGATCATATTATAGTTTTTGATACCTTCAATACTTTTCGCGCAGCTGAAGATTTGCGCCGTGATACGGAAATCCTGACGAAACGATTGGTAAATTTTGTGATCATTAGCCATGCTCACTCTGATCATTGGATGGGTAATCAAGTTTTTGCTGATCATGCCAGTATTCTGGCAACCCGGCAAACAACAGATGCCATGACCCGATGGGCGGATAAATTTAATAAATTCAAACAAAATCCTGATGAATATAAAAAATATATTGGAGAGACTGAGAAGAATTTAGCAAAGGCGGTTGATCCACGTTTGCGGCAACATTTAAACTGGTCTTTAGCTATCGAGAAACAGGAATTCAAAGATCTAAGTGCTACTAAACTTTATTTGCCGAACCAATCATTTGATAGCAGGCTCGATATTTACGGGGCAGATGCCCTGGTTAAAATCTTGACCTTTGGAGCTGGACACACAGACTGTGACACTTTACTGCTGCTGCCTGAAGATCGCATTGCCTTTATCGGTGATTTGGGGTTTTTTGGAACACATCCTTATTTAGGCGGCAGTTACCCAGAAAAATGGATAGCAACCTTAGATGATCTTGCTGCCTCAAAATTTCGTGTGTTTGTCCCTGGGCATGGTTCAATAGGAACTAAGGCCGATTTATTGGCGCTCAAAGCCTATATCATAACTTTGCAAGCTATGGCTGCTGCTGTCGTAGCCCGGGGGGGCAGCGAAGATGAAGCTGCGGCGCAACCTGTTCCTGAATTTGCAGCCGATTGGGCCGGGTACGGGCGTTTTGAAGGCTCAATGCGTTTCTTGTATCAGCGGCTGATGGGGGAGGGTGAAAGCAGTCACCCAGAAATGAATATTTCGCGGACATTGAGACTAGAAGCCTTGCAAGCAGGATACACACTTGGTAACAAAGAAAATGAAATCTTGGCTCCGAACCAGCTCCCTATTCCATCGAGTGAAAAATGACCACCACCTGGAAATTGAGAAAAGCCAGGAAATGGAGACATTTAACTGATGTTACGCAGCACGCTGAGGGGCGATTCAGGCACACGCTTCGACTAGGCTCAGCATGCTCCTGGCTCGCCGTCGAAGGGTCGGCTGAGTGCGTAACGAGAGATATAAATCATTTACAGAAAAAACGAACACCCAGTTAAAGATCTCGTTTCTGAAGATGATTATCCAAGTGTAAACAACGCTTCATCAAAAACTGTTATTAAGTCGAAGATTGCCCCCATTAGAATCGGTCTTAGTCTTCAATCGCCAAAGGAGGATATTATGTTCATCCCCAGCTTGCTGCTCAAGCAGCTCTACACTTTCGGCAGCCTGGAGAACACGGCAGCTGGTATTCAATTTGCGCTAAAAAACCGCCTTAGCGATGCCACTTTCACTGGCTTGTTAGAAATCAAGGTCGATGGGAAAATGATCCCTTTGGAGGCCATCACACTTGATTTTGGGAGTGGTACCCCTCTGAATTCCAGAGAAATTTCGCCTGTTCAACCTGTTGAATTCCCTCTGCGAAAAATTGTCACTCTCCACGCGGCTATTCCTCCGCTGGACAACGGTAAACATAAAATTGAGATTGTCTTCCAGAGCGATCCTTTTGGCAAACTTAGCTTTCGCGTGGATGATGCCATCTCCGTGGATGATGATGACCGCATTCTGATCCCGCGTGATCCTGAAAATGATTACGACCCCAAAATTGTGGAACAGCGTCAGAAATTTGTGGAGGAGTTTACCGGTAATCGTTTGGTTCACATCCCCCAATATTCTTTTGATCCTGGCACTCTCAAAGGGAATATTGAACACTTTACAGGTGTAGCTCAGGTACCTATCGGGTTTGCCGGTCCCCTTCTAATCAATGGAGAACACGCCCAAGGTGAGTTCTTAATCCCTCTGGCAACAACTGAAGGCACGCTGGTTGCATCGTACAACCGCGGGATGAAAGTGCTCAACCTTTGTGGTGGAGTGACCTGCACCGTCACCGGGGATGTGATGCAGCGGGCACCCGTATTCGTTTTTGATGATGCCCGCGGCGCACGCGATTTCATCCAATGGGTGGATGCAAATATGGAAACAATCCGCGATCATGCTGAAGCAACTTCCAGGATTGCGAAACTGCTTTATATTGATTTATATCAAGCGAATAAATTTGCGTTCTTGCGTTTTAACTTCACCACTGGTGACGCTGCTGGACAAAATATGGTCGGGAGAGCTACTTTCGCAGCTTGTAGTTGGATTTTGGACGAGTATGCGGGAGTTAAAAACTTCTTTTTGGAATCAAATTTGGCAACCGATAAAAAGGCTTCCCAGGTCAATATCATGAAAACGCGCGGCAAACGTGTCACCGCCGAAGCCACCATCAAACGTGAGGTGCTCATCCAACAAATGCGCGTTGAACCCGAAAGCCTCACTTTTCATGGGGGAATCGCCAATGTTGGCGCTATTCTTTCAGGCGCAAATAACAATGGTCTGCACTCAGCAAACGCCATAACGGCTCTGTTTATCGCCACAGGGCAAGATGTGGCTAATGTTTCTGAATTCGTCCGCAGGGATTATTTATGTGGAGTTGACTCCAAAGAATGATCTTTATGTTTCGATTACGATCCCATCTTTGATTGTGGCCACCTACGGCGGCGGCACTGGTTTAGCTACCCAACGTGAATGTCTAGAATTGTTGGGTTGTTCTGGTAAAGGGACGGTCAACAAACTGGCCGAGATAATCGCTGGTACGGTGCTGGCGGGTGAAATTTCGCTGGCCGCGGCGATCTCATCTACGGATTGGGTTTCCAGCCATGAAAGGTATGGGCGCAATCGGTAGGGTTATTTTTGGATCACCTCATGCCAGAAGATAAAATTCTGTCGCTGCGCTGGATGGGTTGATTGATACGTTCAAACTTTTAGTGGCCCACTGACGCGTAATCCTGGAATTCTTCCATCCTTTAGGGTATAGTTGATTTATGATTGACCACAACGATCGCATCCAGAATCTAGAAGAACTAATCGCTGAGTTGAAATCCCGATGGCCAGTTCACTCAGTACAACCCTGGATGCTGCAGCAACTTGAAGATTTAGAAGAAGAACTCGAAAAGCTAAAACAAGAATACACAAATGCCCACTAATTTACCGCCAGACTATTACTCAGTTGAAAAACAGTTCAAGGCCGCAACAGACCCAGCCGAAAAAATTGAACTGCTCGAAGAAATGATGACCAAGATCCCCAAGCATAAGGGGACGGATCATTTGCGAGCGGATTTACGGCGAAAACTCTCCAAATTGAAAGTTGCAGGCGGGGCAAAAAAGGGGGGAGCGCGCCACTCATCAGCTTACAATATCGGCAAAGAAGGGGCTGGGCAAATCGTAATCGTTGGGGCTCCCAATACTGGCAAATCAACCCTCGTGGCCTCACAAACCAATGCTGATCCCGAGGTGTCGCCGGCTCCCTTCTCAACCTGGGGACCCACTCCTGGGATGATGCATATTGACAATATCCAGGTGCAGTTGATCGACACGCCGCCGCTCAACCCCGATCATATTGAAGCGGACATGTTCAACCTGGTGCGAAAATGCGATCTGCTGCTGGTCATGGTGGATTTGCAGGCCGATCCTGTAGGGCAGTTAGAAGAGAGCATGGAACTTCTGGCACAACAGCGAGTAGTCCCTGAGCACTTAGCTGAACGATTTGCCGAGGAGGAACGGCGTTATTTTCTCAAACCTTGCCTGATACTGGCAAATAAATGCGATGATGAATCGGATGATGAGGTTTACGAAATTTTTCGTGAATTGTTAGATGGGGAATGTCCAACGATGCCGGTTTCAGTGCAAACAGGCCGCAATTTGGACAAATTTAAGCAGGCTGTTTATGAAAAACTAGAAATCATTCGCGTGTACTCCCAAGCACCAGCGGAACAAGCACAACTGCATTTACCTTTTGTCTTGCCTGTTGGAAGTACAGTGGAAGAGTTTGCTGGCAAAGTACACCAGGATTTCGCTCAAAACCTAAAATCAGCGCGAGTTTGGGGGAAGAGTGCGGCTTTTGAGGGGCAAACTGTAAGCCGTGAGCATGTGCTGCAGGATGGGGATATTGTTGAGCTGAGTATGTGAATATGATTTACGATCCAGCCAATTTCCAAATCTGATATAGCCCCAAATCCCCGGTCTCACCATCGGAATAAAAAGTCTCAACCACCGAAAAACCGGTTTCTTCCGCCAGTGTGATCAACTCACTTTCGCTGAAATGGTGCACGTAGCGCAGGCCAAAACCGCCGCGCCGCCAATCGAGCAGATAATCGCCAGGGTCAACATCCTCGTTGGTAAGGCCAACCTCACTCCAGGGATGGATGCGCTTTCGGAGCCGCTCGCTATTGAGAAATTGCCAGTTGGAATGGATGAAGCATCCTTCGGACATCAGTAAATTTCGCACGGATTGCAATATTTGTAAATGTGATTCTTTTCCGGGGATATGATGCATTGCAGCGAAAGATAACACGATATCAAATTTTTTAACACTCACTTCCCAACCGTCATTGGGGACCGCCAGATTCCGTTGGATGAAGCTGAAATTTGGATGATCGTCCACTCCTTTCCGGGCCACATTGAGCAGTTCGGAACTGAAGTCTATTCCCAAATAAGTGCTGCGAAACCCTCGTTCTGCTAATACCCGCGCCAACTCGCCATTGCCGCAGCCTAAATCCAAAATACTGGTCTCAAGACTAATAAATTCCAATATCCGCTGGACTCCGGGTTGAATGCGTTGGCGGGTATCAGAAAACTGAGTCGCAAAGGTCTGGTAAAATTCAGCGTTGAGTTGCAATAATTGTTTGGCAATGGGTGTATCCATGCCGCAATTATAGCCTGAGGCATCATTGGTGACGAGTGACTAAAACCGCTGTCAGTCTATGACCTGAAGCATTTTAGAACTTTCGCAGTTAATCAACCCTCCCCATATCCGGGAAGTGCATTTATTGGTAATGAAGGATAACGCCCTTATGGCAGAGCAGACCAAAGCTCGCGCAGCCGCTTGGATTAAAGCTCGCGTGCTGACCCCTGAAAAAATAGAATTAGCAAAACGAGCGCTGATTGAAATCCGAGATGGCGAGGAAGTATTCGAAGCTATTCGGCATAATCCGCTTTCTGATGGCTATTTAAGCAAAAATATTTTAGTCACCGTATTTCGAGATTTGGTGGAAAGCGGAGAATGGGAGGATGACCCGGGGTTGTTAGCCAAAATTCGGATGAAACCCATGCGCACGCTCTCTGGCGTGACCACCGTAACAGTTCTGACAAAACCTTATCCTTGCCCTGGACAGTGCATTTTTTGTCCCACCGATGTGCGCATGCCCAAGAGCTACCTACCGGATGAGCCTGGGGCGATGCGGGCATTACATCACGACTTTGATCCTTTTGAACAAGTGGCTGCACGGATCGAGGCTCTGCACGCGGTGGGTCACCCGACCGACAAAATCGAATTACTGATTTTGGGTGGTACCTGGAGCGCCTACCGCAAAGATTATCAGGAGTGGTTTTTGCGCCGCTGCCTGGATGCTATGAATGGAGTGGATGCTGAAACCTTAGAGGCCGCCCAATCTCTGAATGAAAACGCAGAACACCGTAACGTTGGGTTGGTCGTCGAGACCCGGCCAGATCATGTCAACCCCAAAGAGCTGGCCTGGCTGCGTAAACTTGGGGTCACAAAAGTTCAAATGGGCGCACAAAGCCTGGATGATCATATCTTAGAGCTCAATAAGCGCGGACACACGGTGGCCGAAACCCATCAAGCGGTTGCGATGCTGCGGGCAGCTGGATTCAAAATTGTGCTCCATTGGATGCCCAATTTGCTGGGAGCTACGCTGCAATCTGACCGTGAAGATTTCTCACATTTATGGGTTGGATTGGCGCCAGATGAGATCAAAATTTATCCAACCCAACTCCTTGAAAATGCTGATTTGTATGCGTACTGGCAGCGGGGTGAATATAAACCTTATGCTACAAATGAACTGGTCGAATTAATTGCAGAGATCAAAACTACGATCCCGCGTTACTGCCGCGTTAACCGGGTGATTCGCGATATCCCCTCGGATAATGTGGTCGAGGGAAATAAACGCACCAGCTTGCGGCAAGATGTGCATAGGCTTATGAAGAAACGTGGTAAAAAATGCGTATGTGTACGCTGTCGGGAAGTGCGCGGAAAACTGGTAGCGGCCGATGAACTGCAAATGAATGATCTCGTTTATCAAACCGATTTTGCTGAAGAACACTTCATCTCATGGGTCACACCGGAAGATAAGCTGGCTGGATTTCTGCGGCTCTCGCTACCAAGTCCCGATAGCCCAGTCACAGGGATGGCCGATCTCAATGGCGCCGCGATCATCAGAGAGGTGCATGTTTATGGACAGTCGCTGCAAGTCGGTGAAGAAAAGCGGGGAGCCGCCCAACATGCAGGGCTGGGGACAAAGCTTCTTAATAGGGCTGATGAAATTGCCCGGGATCAGGGATTCAGCCGTATGACGGTTATCTCCGCAATTGGGACTCGCCACTACTATCTCAATCGGGGTTTTGAGCGGGGAGATTTATATCTGATAAAAGATTTGTGAAAATTTGTTTTGAAGCCCGTCGGTAGGAAAATCGCTTGCGGGCTTTTTTTATCATAAAATATATTGTATACTTGACACCATAAGTAATGAGATTTGCACACCAAATGAGCAGGGGTTATAAATTTCTTGATGGTTATGTTAATGTTCACGGATCACAGCCTGTTTGCAGGTCGATCCCTTTCAGTGAAAAGCCAATGGGCCGTGCAACTCCCGTTGCCATTTTCACAAAATACACAATTTTGACGATTAAAGCTCTTTGTGCTCTGATTGCACAAAACTTGTTCGCATTCAACAACCTTCCTAGAGGGCAGTCGGGTGCGTTTGGGAGTAAACTATCCTGTAGGATAGAGAACGGGAACGTTTACTCCGGGTGTGAGACGTTTGGGCCAGCCGGTTTAGCGTAAGAGATATTTGTAAAAAGCTCGAAAACTTGTTTGGCTGCCCGTTCGGATCCTCTAACCTGGGAGGCTTGGAAAAGTCAGCCCGTGTCCGTGTGTGAAGCTCTGCCCACAAATCAACGCACCCGACTGATTCCATGATGACGGAGGTGTTGAAATGGAAAATAAAGAAATAAGGTTCATTGGACTGGATATCCATAAAGCATATTTTGTTGCAGTGGGTGTCAACGCTCAGCGCGAAGTGGTCTTCGGACCGCGGAAGGTCTCGGTCTATCAGCTAGAGAGCTGGGCAGAGAAGCATCTCAAACCGGAAGATGCTGTGGTGTTGGAAGTGACTACCAATTCTTACCTGTTCCACGATGTCATTCAGCCCTATGTTGGTTCAGTTACAGTAGTTCACCCGCCACAAGTTAGCCTGGTGACGCATGTTGCTGTCAAGACAGACAAGAAGGCAGCTCTGGCCCTGGCACAACTGCATGCCGTGGGTCTGCTGACCGGTATCTGGATTCCACCACAGAAAGTCCGCGATCTGCATGCGTTGATCGCTCAGCGCGGAAAAATGGTTCGTCTCTCAACGATAGCTAAGAACCGCTTGCACGCTGTGTGGCAACGCATGCACCTGAGATTGCCAGAGAAACCCTTTGCGAGCCAACAGCGCAGTTGGGGGGAGAGTCTGCCACTCACTGAGATTGAACTGATACGCGTACGCTCCGACCTGGATACGCTTGAGTTTGCCCGCAAACAACGAGCGCATATTGAAGATTACTTGCAGCGGGAAAGCGCCCGTGATGAGCACATCCCTTTGCTGGTCCAACTCCCAGGGGTGGCCGGGCTGACGGCGATCACCATCCTGGCTGCGATCGGCGACATCTCTCGTTTCGAGAATGCCAAGAAGTTGGTTGGCTATGCCGGGCTGGGGAGCCGCGTGCATGCCAGTGGCAACACCCACACCACTGGCCGCATCACCAAAGCGGGTCGGCGCGATCTGCGCCGTGCAATGGTCAAGGCCGCCAACCACGCCGTTGAATCCCACCCCTACTGGAAGAAGGAACGCACCCGGTTGGAAGCGCGCATGGGACGTTCCAAAGCGGTCGTGGCTATTGCTCGCAAGCTGCTGGTCACAGTGTGGCATGTGCTCACCAAAGAGCAGGCGGATCGTTTTACAGAACCGCAGGGCGTGGCGCGCGCCTTGATTGCACACGCTGATCGGGTGGGTGTAAAAAATCTGCCCTCTGGGCAATCAGCGCCCGGTTTCGTCCGGGAACAATTGGACCGGTTGAACATTGGACAAGATATAAAAACTGTTCCCTGGGGTTCCGAGCACCGCAATCTACCGCCCTCACAACTGCTACTCAAAAAAGGGTGAGCGGTGTCCCAAGCAGGTTGGCGCTCCTGAAAACAGGATCGATTCCGGACGCCCCGGGAGATTGACCTGATCCCGGTATTTGGAAACGGGCTCACCGCTCGATGCCATTATATCCCTGATTGAACGTTTCATCAAAAAAAGATGAAGCGCTCAGGAGATATTTGTGTGTTCATCCAGCCAAACCGCTTTTCGCGGGCGATTTTCTTCCCTGCGGCCACCCCATAAAGGGTGCTGCACTACGCTCCGCATCCCTGCGGGACGGCTCCGTTGCTACTCCGCCGCCCTTGATTGGGCCCCGGCCTCCGGAAAGTGCTCCCGCATAGGAAAGCGGTTCAGCTCATTCTGTTTACCCGGCATTCTTGCTAGTGGATAGCAAGAATGCGTAAAGCAATTTCACCCTCTTGACACGTTGTTGAGTCCGTACGTTAACACTCACACTGAATATTTAAAGTTGAGATGTGGCATTATTACAAAACCAGAACCGTTTCGTATTTAGAAAGTGGGTTTTAAGAAAATACTTTGAGGAAGAATTTGTTACTCAATTTGGTTCTCAACACTTTCATAAATTCGAGGTGTATTAGGAACCAGCAAAGCTGTTGCACGGCACTAAACACTCTCAGTTGAGAAAGTGATATGGGGAATATTTAGGGGAAATTATTGCTGGTATCTCGGCTCCATTTTTATTGTTGGCCAACAATTGAATATATCCTTTCAAGGGATTTTTCCGTTATCACCCCACTATTGACACGGAGGTCACACGATGTCTCACCCTACTCATGCACCGAATGGACGGATCAAACTTAACCGAAACACGCTTTCTCGGTTTTTGCGACGCGGCAGTTGGAAGCTGGTCAACCTGCTGGTGGTTATGGCGATGCTGCTGCCGAACTTCACCTTTTTTGTGGAAAGGGCTTTAGCAGCCGGTGAAGATGTGCCCGCAGAGCAAGTGACGACTGCCGAGATCAATCTTTCATCATTGAGAAAAGCCGATGATCGCCCGCTGACGATGCAAGTCCAGGGACAGGTTGCGGCGGTGCAGACAGACTCAGGACAATTAGTCGCGCAGAATGTGGAGAATTGGCAGCGTTTATTATCTGCTCCGAGCCAGATGACGCCACCGGAAGGTGTGGATTTACACTGTGCAGTACTTCGGGGGGATGAACACGAAAATTCCGGTAATCAGAACATGTGTGAGCAACTTGAAGATGACCCCTATCTTCAAACGATATTTCAAGTTGAGGAAAATTTTCATCCAAATTATTTCACTCCCTATCAGCAAGTGGCCGTTGAATGTGATAGTGTTGTGGGTTGCGAACAAGTTCCAGTGTACTTTTCGCTGGCTTGTAATGTAGAGTGGCAGTCGCAAAATGCATCCCCAAAATCTCCCGAAGTCTTGGCCACAATTAGAACTTTTTATTCAACAACAGGACCTGCATATATCTCGAGCACGATAGGCTGCGATGAAGAGGGTCTTGCTGAGTCTTGCGCAATGTACCTGGATGGAGTTGTTCCGGGAGAACAGATCGGTCCCAAGCAAAATAACTATAATGTCGTGAACGCAGAAATGGAGGTTCCGTGGCCATTTTATATGGATATTAACTATGACTGTGATTGGCATTTTAGCCTGACACCCATCCACATTCCTGAGCGCTCCGGTCTGAATGCCTGTTTCCCCAAATCCGGCAGTGGCGATGCGCGCGAATGTACGCTCTCATCCTACAAAGATTCCCAGGGTTATGTCGGCGACCCGATCAACACCTTGACGGGCGGTTTCGACTACAGCATCGTCGATCTATCGCTGCCGACCACCGCGGGAGATCTGGTCTTCCAGCACACGTATTCGTCATTGGCGACCGAACTCTATACCACCACGATGGGCTTTGGCTGGACCCACAATCACGATACGCGCTTGATCTTCTCAGATGACCCCCAGGGAGAAGATGAGACCGTCTGACGCTGGCGAGTGATCAGGCGGCGGCGATCAGCTACACCTACGATGACGCTAACCGGCTGACTAATGTAGGCGCGATAACTTACACCTGGGATGCCAATGGCAACCTGACCGACAATGATTGGAATACTTTTTCCTATGATGCGGCGAACCGCCTGACTACTGTGGGCAGATCTAGTGCTGGCGGGGGCACTTCCTTCCGGTATACCTACGACGGGCTAGGAAACCGCTATCAAGAGAGTTACTGCGTGAGCTTCCCTGATCCAGGGTGCGAGACCACCAACTTTACCCTGGATATTGCCACGGGCTTGACCCAAGCCTTGGCGTATGAGGGCAACACTTACCTGTATGGCCTGGGCCGTATCGCCCAGCACAACACGAGCAACACCGCTTACTTCCTGACCGATGCCCTCGGTTCCGTGCGTCAGTTGGCTGACGCAAACAGCGCCGTGACGCTCAGCAGAGATTACGCTCCTTATGGGCAAACCCAGAACAGCGCTGGGCAAGGGGAAACTAGTTACGGGTTTACCGGGGAGTGGAGCAGCGGATATGGGGGATTGGTTTACTTGCGGGCGCGCTGACCTGGACCCCGGTGTGGGGCGGTTTACCACACCAGACCCCTTCCCTGGTTTCAATACCAAGCCAGCTACGTTACATCCGTATCAGTACGCGGTCAATAATCCAATACTGTATACCGATCCAAGTGGAGAGTTTGTCTGGATAGTTGCCGGTGCCGCCCTGGGAGCTGGAATTGACCTTGGGATACAACTTCTCCTAAATGGAGGTAATTGGGACTGTGTAAATTGGTGGAGCGTTGGTATTAGCGGACTTGCTGGTGCAACTGGAGTAGGTCTGGGAGCTGGAGTAGCTAAGCTTACAGCACAATTAGGTGTAAGGGTCGCTTTGAATGCTCTGGGCAGTGGTGCTATATCATTCAGCGCTAAATATATTCAAAATCGAGTGATGGGCGTTGACCCAATGAACGGGGTGTGGGGAGCTGCATTTTGGGGTGGTCTTTTTGGCGGTGCTGGAACCTATGTTGGGGCAAGAATAGAAAGCAGAGCAATTGCGGAGGGAGCGAAGAAAGCGAGGTTTGCATTTTGGACTGCTCCACCGGAAGAAAAATTCATCGCTTTGAGTGTGCGAAGGGCAATGAGTGCCCGTGTTGGATCTATTGGACATCCTGTACCTCCATGGGAGAAATTTGGGTTTGCAGCAGGAGAAACAATTGGTTTAGGACTCGAAAATTTTCTCGAAGGTATTTACCAATTACATCTCGATTAATCCTAAAATGATAAAATAACAACATGAAAAATAAGCTAAATATACTAATTGATTTATCAAAAGCGACGATCCGCTCAACACTTATTGGAGCTCTGAAATTATTCTTGATTATCGGAATAATTTCCCTGATAATCATCGTTTCTCTTACACAAAATTTTGAGGCTGCTTTGTCGTTTTTTGTAATGATCGTAATAATTGGAGTATTCCCGGGTTTACTATCGGCGCCGTTCAGGTTTTGTGGATCATGTGGAATGTTGGTAAGGTAAAAGACCCTATGAAGTTTTTAGGTAATTACACTCAGGAAATTGCAGATGGAGTAATACGCTCGGAAGATGGGCTACGTCAATTAAGAACCACATCAAGAGACGCACCTTCATTAGACCGAGGGCATTATCATCTCGAAAGAATTGAACATGGTGGAACCATTGTTGTCGAAAACAATATTGAAGGTGAAACGAATTGGGTTCTTGAAATCCTCGATAGCGACACACGCGACACATCAGGTAGTTGTAGTTGATAGTTCGTTTACACCAAAAGTGAAGCACTTTCTTGGTTTACCATCTGAACTAACGGCTAAGGAAGACAAGCGTGTACAACTTCCCTGGCCTAAGGTCTTTATTATCGAGGATGGATCTGATGGTATCTTCTTGCTGCGTTTTACAAAAGATGGTATTTATGCAGGAGACACTTGGCATAAATCTATTGATGATGCCAAGCACCAAGCCGAGTATGAGTATGGCATTAAAATAAATGAGTGGATTGTTGTGCCACCAAACGAGAAAAATTTATTACCATTTGCACTCAACATGTTGCAAGATTGAAATGTGGATTTGATATCGACAAAAAAAGCATCCCCTCATCTGTGAGAAACGAGGGGATGAGCCTTTATTCGGGAAAAACACAGAAGCACTGAATGGTAGTTGAAGATACTGAAGCGGGTGCTGTAGGGTTCAGCGGTTTAGCGACCTGGTAGGTTTTCGAAAACCTGCCAGGTCTGTGTTATTTCTTAGTCGGGGGTACTGTTTTATGATGCAATCGCAGCTAACATTCATCCCCATCAGGCAACTGAACGATCAGCGAAGATACTTGCTCCCATAAAGGGGGGATTTCAGTTTGAATCACATCCCAGATGATTTCATAATCGACCCCAAAGTATTCGTGCGCAATTACATTGCGAAAACCGATCACTTCCCGCCAGGGTATGGCTGGATTGCGCTCCTGAAACGTAGCTGGCATTTGGCGCGCCGCTTCGCCAATAATTTCCAGGCAACGCGTTACGGCGAGCATTGTGCGGCGGTCAGATTCCAAAGCCTCGCTTGAATCCAAATCGCTGGTAAATTCCACGATATCCTGGCAAGCTTGCTCCATATCCAGCAAATACAACCGCAAGTTACGTGAAGACATGAAGCAGTTCTCTCTCGACAACTGGGCGTAGAAGCGGGCGCAGTGCTTTGTCTGTCACCAAATCTACCGGGCGTCCCAACAAATCTTCCAAATCTAATTTCAACCCGATGTAATTGGTCCAGGTTGATTGTTCAAACTGCACCAGCATATCCAAATCGCTATCTGCACGCAAACTATCGCGCGCGGCCGACCCAAACAAGGCCAGCGATTTGACCCCGTATTTGGAGAAAATTGCCGGATTTGCCTGCAACAACGTGAGGATCTCTTTACAATTCGATACCATATCGAGATTATACACGAAAGTTGAATGGGGCAGGCCTCACCCAGCAATTCTAAATGTGGGTCAGGCCAAAGAAAATAAATCACAGGGGAGACAAAAAATGGGGGTTATGGCGAAGATGTGCTAATCGTGGATGAAAAACCTCCCGGAAAGTATTTACAGTTCAAGGGCTGAGGTTCAGCCTGGGAGCAAGCGTAAAACACCGCAAAGCAAGTTGGCGGTGTAGAAAATCCCCTGACAAAACATTGAGAACCACATCAGGTATCGGGGATCAATTCCAAACCGACCAGCATGAAATGCATCAGGTGGTTCCAATTGTCAAAGAGCATGTAGCGCAACAAGGCGCGCAAATCATTGAAGAAGTCCTGGCGGGTGACCAATTCCTGGCGCAGAGCTTGATATTGTTCGTCCAGCAAATCGAGTAGGGTATGGAAAAGAAAAGCCAACAGGTTGAGGGTAATCATGAAATTGGCCAGGTTTTTCCAATTATCAAAGCCACGCAAGTGGCAGAGCACTTCCGGATCAGAGATGGTCCAACATTCCCGGATCTCAATTCGTCCGTGGCCTTTGTTGACCTTCCGGCTCTCTGGACCCCCTTTACATCACGCGACACTTGGTCTGGCGATCCCATGCGGCCTGCTTCGCTGAATTGCTACTCCTATGCAGAGAATAACCCCACAACCTGAACATGATCGTTTGTCGGGAAACCAAACCCGATCGTCATCAGGAACTCAGCACCACCACCTTCAAATGGCTAACCAACTTCATCCCCACCCCAAACAATGTTGACACCTTAGCCAACCAAGGCGGTCGCTTCCGTTGGAAAATCGAGAACGAAGGCTTCAATATCCAGAAAAATGGCGACTACAATCTCGAACACCTCTACTCCCAGGATGGCAACGCTCGCCAAGTGTTTTATTTCTTGCTCCAAATTGCCCATCTGATCTTTCAGCTGATCGAGAAAGGCAGCCTGTTCCGCAAAGCCTTCCCCGACGGTGTCGGCTCCCTCAGAAATATTGCTTTCCGCTGGCTGGAAGCCTGGCGTAACCTGCGCTTGTCCCCCGCCGCTTTCCAGCAGCTCTACAATGGCCGCTTTCAGATCCGCTTTGACTTTCTTGACACAAACCGGCATGTCTGCTCGTTGAACGGATTCTTTCTCGGTCCTTGGCCTGGGCTAGATCGAATCCCGAAGCGAAGCAGGCACGCCGTTACCGCGATTGTATCTTGTTTTTTCGTTCACTTCTCTCATTCCAACCGATCAGGCCAACTTTTCTGCTATGTCAGGCCCTCGCCACGCGCCTGTTGACGGTTTTCACTTCCTGCCCACTTTTTTCTCCCCCTTAACATTTTTCTTCTTTTCTAGTATTCTTCATCGCTGGACTATTGCAGAATATGCTCATGCGGATGCCTGCAGTGTCTGGATGTTTTCAAATGACAAATTAACCGCCAGCAAAACTTATGGGTGGCCTTCAAATATTCAAGATTTGGAAAATCAAAATATCCCAATCACCACGTATTCTTGGATATTTAGAACGCTTCTAAGAAATCAGAGTGTGATGATTTCAAGTAAAAACGAAGTTCCAGTGAGTGTAGAAGATATGCTTGAACTTATGTCGAATATAGGGATGTTATCGATTTTAGCCATCCCTCTCTTGAGCGAAGGAGACGTAATTGGCTCTTTGAGTATCTATATGCTCGAGACCGAAAAGAAATGGGCTGATGATTTGGTAGCACTCCTCAAAATTATTGGTGATATCATCGTAAATGCCTTAGAACGCAAGCGAGCTAAAGATAGTATCCGCCAGCTCCATGAAGAACTAGAATTGTGGGTAGTTCAACGCACTCAACAGTTAGAGGCTGCTAACATAGAATTAGAAGCCTTTGCGTATTCTGTCTCTCACGACTTGCGAGCTCCGTTGCGAGCGATCGATGGTTTTAGCATGGCCTTGATAGAAGATTATGGCAATAAATTAGATGGAAATGCTGAGAACTATCTAAACCTAGTACGCGCGGCTCGCCAGCGGATAGGTCAAATTATCGACGATTTATTAAAGCTCTCCCGAGTTACGCGGAGCGATATGTTTCACCATAAAGTGAATTTAAGTAAACTTGTCAGAGATATATTCACTGAACTTCAAGAAGCTGAACCAGACCACCAAGTTTTACTTGATATTCAGCTAAACCTGATGGTCCTTGGTGGTGAACATTTACTGCGGATTATGCTGGTAAACTTGTGCAGCAATGCCTGGAAATTCACTAGCAAAAAAGAGATAGCTCATATCGAATTCGGATGTCTGGATGAACAAAATACACCAGTTTTTTTCATTCGGGATGATGGCGCCGGTTTTGATAGCACCTATTCCAATAAGCTCTTTGGAACATTTCAACGATTACATACCACCAAAGATTTTGAAGGCACTGGGATCGGTTTAGCAACCGTAAAACGCATTCTCCTGCGTCACGGAGGCCGGGTTTGGGCTGAAAGTGAAGTTGATTATAGGGCAACATTTTCCTTCACAATTGGAGAAACGCGGTAATTCAGAGGTGCAAATATGCCTAACAAGAAAATTATCTTGCTAGTTGAGGATAATCCCGACGATGAAATGCTCACGCTGCGGGCAATGCGAAAAAATAATATCGCGAATGAGATCATTGTCGCCCGCGATGGAGCTGAAGCCCTGGACTATATTTTTTGTACAGGAAAATATGAGCACCGCAGCTTGGTAGCAAGCCCGCAGGTTATTTTATTAGATTTAAATCTTCCTAAAGTAGGTGGGTTAGATGTGCTCAAACGGATTCGAGGCAATAAAAAAACTGCCCTTTACCCCGTTGTGATTTTAACCTCATCGAAGGAAGAGCGAGATTTTGTAGAAAGTTATCGGTTAAGTGCAAATAGCTATATTCGTAAACCGGTTGATTTCAACCAATTCTCCGAAGCGATCCGGCAGCTTGGTTTATATTGGTTGGTTTTGAATAAAGTGCCTGATTTGAATTCTTGAAATGTCATCATCAAAAATACCACTCCACCTCTTGATAGTAGATGATTCCGAAGACGACGCCATTTTATTGGTGCGCGCCCTATCCCAAGAAGGGTTCGACGTTGATTTCGAGTGCGTAGAAACGGCGTCAGATATGCGTCAGGCGCTAGAAACTCAATCGTGGGATGCGATTATCTCCGATTATCAAATGCCTAGTTACGATGGGTTAGCAGCCCTAAGGATATATAAGGATTTCAATTTAGATATCCCATTTATTGTTGTATCGGGGGCTATTGGTGAGGAAATGGCTGTCAAAGTGATGAAAGCTGGAGCGCATGATTATATCCTCAAGCACAATTTAGCACGCTTGGTTCCGGCTATCGAACGCGAACTACAAGAAGCGAGATTGCGGCAGGAACGCCGTGAAGCTCTTAAAGAAATTCAACATAGCGAATTTAGATATCGTGCGATTGTAGAAGATCAAACTGAGATGATTAACCGGTCTACACTCGATGGTACGGTCACATTCGTCAACAATGCTTATGCGCGTCTCCATGATCGTTTACCCGGCGAAATCATTGGAAAAAAATATAGCGAGTTTATGTCTGAGGCGAGCGTAAAAAAATTGGCTAAAATACGTGCATCTCTTACGATAGAACGACCAGTATCGACGAGTGTTTCTAGTCATAAGAAAAAAGAGGGGAAACGCCTATGGATCGAATGGCGTGATCGGCTGATTTTTGATAGCGAGAATAATCCTTTTGAATACCAAGCGGTGGGGCGCGATATTACCGAGCAGAGACAGGCTGAAGATGAACTTAAGGGGTTTGCAGCCAATCTTGAACGTCGTGCTTTGCAGCTCCAGGTCGCTGCTGAAATTGCCCGAGATGCAATATCTATTCGAGAGTTAGATAATCTCCTTATCCGTGCAGTCAATCTTGCACGCGACCGTTTTAATTTTTATCATGTGGCTGTTTTTCTGGTAGATGAAGCAAGCCGATATGCGGTCCTTAAAGCCGCTAGTGGTAAAGTTGGTCGTGAAATGATGGAAAGGGGTCATCGGTTGAAAATTGGTGAGGTGGGCATTGTAGGCAATGTAGCTGCAACTGGTGAACCACATATTGCTCTGGATGTGGGAATAGATTCAATTCACCATGCACAACCTTTGTTGCCAGATACTCGTTCTGAGTTGGCCCTGCCTCTCAAAGTAAGCCAGCACATCATCGGGGTTTTGGATGTTCAGAGTGAAAAAGATGCTGCCTTCGACGTTGATGATATCCAAATTATTCAAACTATGGCAGATCAGTTAGCCATTGCGATTGATAACTTGCGCTTATTAGATGAGGTACAACACCGCGCCAACGAACTGGAGAGTCTGTATAATGCCACCCTGGTTATCAGCGGAGAATTGGAAATCGAAGCCCTGTTATTACGGTTATATGAGCAGGTACAATATTTTGTCAGTCTGGATTCTTTCGTTGTTGCGCTCTATGATGAGGATCATGAAGCAGTAAATATCGCATTAGCTGTTGAGGATGGTAAACCCATCAAATCTTTCCAAAACTTGCGGGTTCCTTTGAAAGAAGGTGGCATTTCAAGTCATGTGATTAAAACACGCAAATCAATATTGGTATCCAATATAGAAATAGATCGGTTGCCGGTTGAACCCGTCCGTGATCCTGATGAAGATATCCCGACTCTAGCCTGGTTGGGGGTCCCGCTAATTGCACATGATAAGGTTTTGGGTGTGATATCTGTGCAATCGTATCAGGAAGGTGCTTTTGATGAAAATCACCAGCGATTTTTAGAGTCACTGGCGGCTCAGGTTGCGATCACCTTTGAAAATGCCAATCTTTTTGAAGCTGAACGATCTGCTCGTGAGCAGGCTGAAGCATTACGCGAAATCGCTCGTGTGATTAGTGGCAGTATCGAATTAGAACGGGTTTTGAACCTTATTCTTGGTCAAATCAAACGGGTCTTACTCTTCGATACCGCTTCAGTATTGTTATTTGATGAGAAAAAAGAAACCGCACTCGTGGCTGGATTAGGTTACGAGGATGAAAAAAGTACCAGCCAAAATGCAAATATTTTGCTTAACGATAGCCTAATTATAAAAAAAATGTCGGAGGATTTGCAACCCATGATCATTTCGGATGTGCGACAACATCCGGATTGGATTTGGGTGCCGGGGGCAGAGAATGTTCGTTCCTTTTTAGGAGTTCCGATTATTGCGCGTGAAAAAATGATCGGTGCTTTTATGGTTGACCGGATTTAGGTTAACGCATTTACGAATGACGATGCGCGGACAGTTCAGGCAGTTGCTCAACACATGGCAATTGCAGTTGAAACTGTCCGCCTATTTGAAGAAGAGCGTTTTCAGTTATTATTAGCGCGCACATTACCAAAAGTTGGCATGCTGCTGACCTCAGAATTGGGTCTGGATGAAGTTTTAGAACGAATTCTTGATTTACTTGGGCGTGTAGTGGATTTCGACGGTGGATCTGTGCAACTAATGGAGCCGGGCCGGCAACAACTTTATTTTGCCGCTGGACGGGGTTTTGAAGATTTTGAAGCAACGGACCGCATTGTACGCGAATTAAGTGAACAGAATCTCAAACGAATAAGGGATAATCAGCATGAAGTCATTATCATCACTGATACAATCCTCGATGACCAATGGGTTGTTCTACCAGAAGTTGCTAACATTCGTTCGTGGATCGGTGCGCCGCTGATCGTCCGCGGCAACTTAATTGGTCTTCTCACCGTTGACAGCAATCATCCCAATGCATTTTCTGAAGACATTGTGACAACTGTAAAGGCTTTTGCAAGCCAGGCGGCAATCGCAATTGAGAACGCACAACTATTTGAAGATGAACGCTTTGCTCGCCAGCGTGCCGAAGCGTTGCGAGAAGCCGCTCAGGTTATTAGTTCGACTTTGTCATTAAATCAGGTTATCGAGGTTGTCCTTGAGCAATTATCCCGCGTGCTATCGTATGATAGTGGGAGTGTTATTTTAGTGGAGGATGATAGAGCTTTTGTACAAACTGGCTTCGGTTACGAAGATGCCCCAGATGCTGCATCTCTCAATGAGATTGAGTTTGATATGAATGTGGAATTGGTTTGGTATATTATCCAAAAGGCACAACCCCTCATGATTCCGGATGTGCTTGCTGACAGCCGCTGGAAGCATACCGCTATTACAGGTCATATTCGTTCTTGGATGGGGGTGCCATTACTTGTCCGGGGTAAAGTTGTTGGAATTATCAATTTGGAACGTCGTGTGCCCGGGGGATTTAGTGAGGATGAAATTCTATTGGCCCAGGTTTTTGCCACACACACCTCTACCGCTATTGAAAATGCTCGCTTATTTGAAAATGAAGAGAGGCGGGCGCTAGAACTCGAAACCCTTCAGAAAGTAGGTTTGAGCCTAACGGCCAGTTTAGAGCCGGAGGCTCGTATTAACCGCGATATTAAAAGGCGTCTTCAAACTGCTACCGAGGGTATGGCACAGCAATATATTTCTCTGTGAAAATGAAGAGTTGAATTTTGGAGCTGAATTCTGGGCAGATGAGAAAAATAAGCTTACTTTACTGCAGCTAGATGTAAAAAGTCCTCTATTTCAGGCTGTTTCAAGCGGAAAGGAAGTTGTCATTCCTGAATTTCCGCTCAACGAAGTGTTTGATGATTTAGATCATGAAGAGTTCTTTGGTACTGTTGTCAGTTTGCCCCTCAAAGTTGGGGAACAAGTGGCTGGTGTTCTGACTGTGGTTTATGTGGATTCTCAAATCGTTTCTCCTGTCAGCCTAAGAGTTTTAAATTTGCTCGCTGATCAAGCAGCATTGACTATTGAAAATGCTCGCCTCTTTGAAACTGTGGGGAGACGGGCTGACGAATTGGAAAAGCTTCGCCAAGTTAGTCTTGGATTGACAGCTAGTCTCGAACCTCAAGCTGTATTGACCACGATCGTAGAAGGTATTTACAAGTTGATGCCGAGCGTTTGGGATGCACATATTTTTACGTACGATAATGATGTGCTCACCTTTGGCATGGCTCTATGGCAGGATGGAACCAGCGATAAACCCTTCTCGGAGCCAAGATCTGATGGTTTGACGTACACAACTGCCCGGACAGGTAATATGGTGGTTGTCTCTGATATGGCTACTGATCCCCTCTTTGAAGGTGTAGCCGCTGAAAAAGGCTGGCAAGGGGGGATCGTTGGCTTACCTCTGAAAATTGGCGAGCGCGTAATTGGTGTGATGACAATTGCTTACCAAGAACCACATAATTTCTCTCAAGATGAATTACAGATATTACGGTTATTAGGAGACCAATCTGCGCTGGCGATTGAAAATGCACGTCTCTTTAATCAAACGACAATGGAACAACGCCATATTGCATTGCTCTACGATGTTGGAAGAGCCATTGCAGCCAGCCTCGACCCAGAATATATTCTTCAAACCGCACTTGATCTAACTCGCAAGGCCCTAGAAGGAAATATTGGTGCTGCTTGGCAATTTATCCCCGACGAAAAAAATCTTCGATTGCAAGCTTTTCAAAAGCAGGGAGACGTTCCGCCACTTGAAATTGCAAAAATCAAGGAAATCAATTTACAGTTAGGGGTTGGACTCGTTGGCTGGGTGGCTCAAGAGCAAACAGCCGTTAATGTCCCAGATATTTCAGAGGATTTACGGTGGGTTCCTGTTCCTTATATTGATGTTGATGTTCTCTCGATGATCGCTGCTCCCATTATCGAGCGAGAGAACCTTCTCGGTGTTATAGCCGTGCAGCATCATCGTTCAGGTGCTTTTGACAACAACCATTTAGAATTGCTAGAAGCAATTTGTCAACAAGTCAGTTTAGCGTTGAGTAATGCCCGACGATATCAAGATGTAGATCGACTAGTCAGCTTATTAGCTGCCGAACAATATCGCCTAGAGGGTTTGATAGAAATGCTCCCCGTAGGTGTTTTGCTGTTAGATGATCAGCATAATCAGCTTGTTACAAATTCTCTGGCTCGAGAAATCATTCGAGATTTGGCTCCGGAATATGACGGCTTCACAATTTCTAAGCTTGGAGAATACCCAATTTCCGAATTGTTAGAACAATACGCAGCACCACTTCCAATTGAAATCACTTTGGATGAACCAACCTATAAAATATTCGAGGTTGAGGCCCAGCCTATTCATACTGAAGCTCCCCAATGGGTGATAACTCTCCGCGATGTCACTCAAGAGCGTGAAATCCAAGAACGGGTTCAAATGCAAGAACGCCTGGCAACTGTTGGGCAGTTGGCTGCTGGGATCGCCCATGACTTTAATAATATTATGGCTGCGATTATCGTGTATGCTGATTTGCTGCTGATGGATAAGACGCTTTCATCTTCAAGTCACGAACGTTTGACCATAATTCAACAGCAGGTGCAACGGGCTGCTAGTCTGATTCGCCAGATTTTAGATTTCAGTCGTCGTTCTGTCATGGAACAAAATACACTCGATTTATTGCCTTTTCTCAAGGAAACCAAAAAACTGCTCAATCGTACTTTGCCAGAAACGATAACAGTAGAGCTTATCACTCAAGATGATGAGTATTTGCTCTCTGCGGATCCAACCCGATTGCAGCAAGTGTTCATGAATTTGGCCGTAAATGCCCGCGATGCGATGCCCGAGGGGGGTATATTACGATTTGAGCTTTCTCAACTGCATCTCTCTCCTGAAAAAGTTATGCAAATCACAGATCTGCCCCCAGGAAATTGGATATCTATACGCGTGAGTGATACAGGGATAGGAATTCCGATTGAAGAGCAAACGCATATTTTTGAACCTTTTTTCACCACAAAACCAGTTGGGCAGGGAACGGGATTGGGGTTGGCCCAGGTTTATGGAATTGTCAAACAGCATGGTGGTTATATCGAAATGGAGAGCCAGGTTGGCGAAGGCACTCAGTTTACGATCTATCTGCCAATGCTCTCCAAACCTAAGGCAGAATTAAACACACCTTCTCGTCCATCTGAAATGGACGGGGCTGGGAAAACTGTACTTCTCGTCGAAGATGATTACGCTACCCGGAAAGCCCTAAACGCCATGTTGACCATGCACAATTATCACGTTTTAGTTGCCGAAAACGGAGTTGCCGCCCTAGATCTCTTGGAAAATAATGCTGATAATATCGTGTTGATGGTTAGCGATGTTGTGATGCCCCAAATGGGTGGTTTCGATCTTTATGAAAAAATGCGGGGCCGTTGGCCGGAAATCGAAGTTCTTTTTATCACCGGCCACCCCTTGGATGATCAGGACCATCAAGTTTTACAACAAGGCAAGGTTCACTGGCTGCAAAAACCTTTTACCATTCAAGAATTTAATCAATTCTTGAATGAAATAATGATTTGAGGCTCCTGATGATTGGTTTAGATCAAAGTATCGAGCAAGAGGCTAATTGCACTTAGAATAATAATCAACCCAATCATTCCACCGAAAATATAACCAAATATCATCCAGGGGGAAGTTGCGCGTACTTTTGAGATATCCTCACCCTCGGCGAGCATCCTGACCATTTCTGCGGTTTGGTGTACTACGCTTTGTAATTGCCTGCCGTTCCCCGAAACCCACACCCACCCTGAATTAGGGATGGGCACCACGAACCGGGTTCCAGAAAAATTTTGCAACCATAGGCGGATCGCCTCTCCAGGGCTGGTCGCGATGCTGGCTGGCAAAATAACAACTTTTGCGTCAGATAAAGTTTCATCTGGCGCACCCTGCTCTACAACTTGAACGGCGACGGGCATCGTTGGCGCTTCTTTTTTAACGCTGCGATCATAGCCTCAGAGAAAACTCCCAATTCAGAGACAAGAACGAGCACAGCGAAATCTGCGAATCTCTTTTTTTGGAAATTGCTAAACAATTTTCCGTCTGCCCGCAATACCCATCCGTGATACCAAATCAATAATAAAAATAAGAACAAAACGCTGGACAATTCTAAGCTGATCTGTAGCAAATTGTCCTCGGGATCACCTAAAATAGCTTGCAGTAATTCGAAGATTAATATTCCTGCACTGATCATGATTCCCATTACCCCGATGAAAAGCACAAGATATAAGTAGCCCTTGCGAACAAATGAACGCCTGCTTTCATCGCCTTGCTCGCCTTCGATACCGGCATGCTGATTTATTTCCCGCCAATTAAATATCCATACTGGTAGCCCGACGACTAACATCGTAATTGCAATAGAAAGGCGACCACGAAGGATATCGACCCAAATCGGCTGGTTAACCAGCCGATCAATAAAGAAATATAAAAGCTTCTGTAACCCTACAAAAGCGGTGCTCAAACCCAAAAACGCGACCAGATATCGATAAATGTGCTGCAACTTTTTTGCTGATTGTGTTTCTGCAGTTTGTCTGCGACGGGTATAGCTGAAATATGCCCAAGTAATTCCAAATGGGATTGCAACTGAAACTGGGTCTCGGAGTGCTCCCAGCAATTCGGAAATACTGAAACGCTCTCCCAGTAATAATTGGAAAAGGGTATCAAGGATTGCCCCCCCCGCTACTAAGGTTGTCACTAGGCAGATAAAGCTTACAAAATAAAGTACGATCGCCCATAGAACAAATTCCAATTCTTCAATTTGGCTGAGTGCTCTTTGAATAATGCGCCAACTGAAAACCCAAACTGGAGTTCCTACCAATAGTAAGGTCAACCCATTCGCTAAATTTGATTGTGAAACGATGGCTTTGTTTTCGAGCATATCGAATATATAGAGCAACACCAACAGTACACCAAAAATCGTCATTGCTAGGCCATACAGCATCCAGATATTTCGGTAAATTCGTCGGATTTCAGCGAATGTATTTCTTATAGGTTTAGCAGCCCAATCTTTTTGTAAAACGTTAAAAATATAAGCCGCGATAAGACCATTCATGATGAGGGCAATTAGGTTGTCACTCCAGGTCTGCTCAAAACCGACCATGGCATTATCTGGTGAAAGATCGAAGATTGAAAAAATCAATTGATTGGCTAAGGCCATCAGATTTTGAATAACTGGAATTAGGGTTGCCAGCAAAGCTCCGTATAAAAACACAGCTCGGATATAGGAATATCGTTCCTCTTCATCTTCTTGGGCACCTTTTTGAGCCAACCACCAGTGCAGCAAAAAAACAGGGATGCCAACAAAAATGAGAGCCAATGCCCCTGCGAGGCGAGTTACATCCCCACCAATTTCATCACCGGCGAAAGCTGATCTTGCCAGACCAATTAATCCCCATGTGATCACTAACAAACTGACAAATGTGACAGCATATAAATATAATCTTCGGATGGTGCTCATTGATTTCTCCTGAACCGGCGGCTATGGGTACCACTCCCAATCCCAATAGGGATATGGCATCTGGGCCAGTTTCCATTGGCCAGCTTGCAATACTAATAAAGCGCTTTCATTATTACTCCAAGTCCCTTGAAAAGGATCTGTCCCCCCGTGCGTGATCTTCAATGCTACGATTGCCTCATCCCTCATTATTTCTGTTCCCGAAATTTTTGCTGAAATATCAGATGTGTCAAGCCGGCTGCCTAAGAAGGCCAGCCGAAAATCCTGGTAATCTGGTTTATTTTCTGAATCTTGGAGATAGCTGAAGGCCTGTTCGTAATCTTCTCTATAAATGGCGATCAGGTAATTTCGAACTACCCCCTCAGGTGTATCTTCCTCACCATATTCCAGGTTTTCCTGTTGGCTAAAAAATATTACCAGAGCTGAAACGACCAACAGGCCAATGGCTAAGAGGATTGCTATCAAAAAATGATCTTGCTTCATGTAACCTCACAAAACATGAATTATGGACAACCTGCTATTTCATCATGCTCACACCCAGCATGAACCCAATTCTGAGATCAGGATAGTAAAACTCGCGAGGGCTAGGATGAATTTCGTTTAACTTGGAGATTGAATTTGCTGTCCTGGTCTCATCCATATCACAATGAATGGCCCAACGATGGGGATCAAGATTGCACATAAACCCCAAGCAGCATATGCCAAGGGAGCAAGCCTGCGCTGCCGCAAAAAAAACGCAGACAGCATGACCATTGCCAGAATACAAAGCACGAGCAGGAAGCGCATCAAATCGGGGGATATTTGCATAATAGGATTTCTCTAAAACGATTGTATAAGATTTTGCGCTTGGATGCAAGCATGTCCAAATTTTTTTTCTTGTCCGTTTAGGTCAGAATTCCTCACTGGGTTCATTTCCCAGGCAAACTAAAACTCAGTTTCTAACCGGTGAAATTTGTTTTCACCTAAACCGTAATTTAAAAAAACAGCAAAGGAGTGCAATCAAGCGCTCCTTTGCTTTGGGAGAAAAAAGGCTGGCTACAGCCAACCACGCAATTCCATACCCTTGACTACTTTTTCGATGGCTACCATATAAGCAGCATCACGCATATACACGCTTTCTCGCTCCGACATCGTCAGCACGTCATGGAAAGCGACTGTCATTTTGTCATCCAGGCGCTTGAGCACTTCATCTTTGCTCCAGTAAAAGTTCATGTCGTTTTGCACGCCCTCGAAATATGAAGTCGTCACGCCCCCCGCGTTGCATAAGAAATCGGGGATATTGAAAATGCCGCGGTCTTTGAGGACCGTATCGGCTTCGGGTGTTGTGGGGCCGTTTGCGCCTTCGGCTACGATCTTGACACGGTCACTGATGGTTAACACTGTCTCTGCATTGACCTGACCTTCGAGGGCACCGGGCATCAAAATATCTGCATCTTTGGTGATCCAGGCATCGGCATCCTCGATAACATATCCAGCTTCGGTGGCTTTACTTTTATTGATAGAACCGTAAATATCTGTGATTGATTGCAGGAAGCGCGGATTAACGCCATCTTTGTGGCTGACGGTATAAGGCTGGCGGTCGTCACGGTCCCAATAAGAAACACAGGCTACCTTGCCACCCAACTGTTCTACAAAGCCGATGCCTGCATATTGAGTTACATTGCCGAAACCCTGCATCGCTATCACAGATTTTTCAGGATTTATGCCGAGATGTTTGATCGCCTCTCGAATTGTGTAGACTACGCCGTAACCGGTGGCTTCTGTTCTTCCCAGCGACCCGCCGCCGCCTAAGGGTTTGCCAGTGATCACCCCAGGTGTATATTGTCCCACCAGCTTTGAATATTCATCCATCATCCACCCCATCATTTGCGGATTAGTGCCTACATCCGGTGCAGGAACATCCTGTCGAGGGCCAATATTTCGCCACATCTGGCCCACCCAGCCGCGGCACAGACGTTCTTTTTCAAACATCGAGAGTGTGGCTGGGTCGATGGGTACACCACCTTTTCCGCCGCCCAAAGGGATATCAGCAACGGCGCATTTCCACGTCATCCACATTGCCAGGGCACGTACCGTGTCAATGGTTTCGTTGGGGTGGAAACGCAATCCGCCTTTCGACGGGCCGCGGGCATCGTTATGCTGGACCCGAAAACCAGTAAAAACCCGGATTCCGCCATCATCCATTTTAACGGGAATTTGAAATGAATATTCCCGCGAAGGCCAGCGCAGCATTTCGGCTACCTGGGGATCCAGGTTGAGCATTTGGGCAACGCCATCGAATTGTGCTTGGGCCATTTTGAAAGCGTTAAGTTGTTCTGTCATGTGGATGTTACTCCTGTTAAAAAAGAAAAAATTTAGTAGATTTCAGAAAAGTGTTAACGGACTTTGCGGATTATCTTATAAGAAAACTAGGGTAAATTTAACCGCAAACCTGCCCTGTCGGGCAGTGCCAGGGAAACCTGGCAAAGACCAAAGATTGGCCTTAGTTTTATTTCAGTTGCTCGTAATTGAGAGATTTTTGGCATTCGCTTAAATACAAACGGGCACCACGGTTTGGTGCCCGCAAAGAGACAAACTGTTGAGTTGGGTAGTAACCATTAAGCTCATATCAGTGCCCTCAATATAGCGGTATCGAATATGTTCTAAGCTTAATCCCAGTCTGATGAGCCGTCAATATGACATCCGACATAGCAAAATGCGAAATTCGTAATCAGTCTTGTGTATTCAATTGACGATTGAGTTCCTCGCGCACTATTTGTGGATTGGCTTTGCCTTTGGCAGCTCGCATGATTTGCCCGAAGAACCAGTTGACTAAACCATCTTTGCCGCTTCGATACTCTGTTACTTGAGAGCGATTTTCATCCAAAACAGATTTAACCATTTTAGCAATTTGGCCGCTATCAGAAACCTGGCGCAGACCTTTTGCTTCGATTATTTCGCTTGCACGTTTTCCAGTTTGGAGCATCTCGCCGAACACGGCCTTGCCGGTTGTTTGATTGATCTCCCCTTTTTGGATCTGCTGCAGCAACTCTCCCAGCGCCTCAGGACTAACTTTGAGGTTGTTTGCTGTTTCGCCTGTTTGATTCACCCACCCAAAAAGTTCTCCCGTAATCCAATTTCCAATGGTTTTTGGTGGAACGCCATTAGCTGCGCGTATGGTTTGCTCAAAATAAACAGCCACTTCTTTCTCGGCGACGAGAATATCAGCATCGTAAGCGCTCAGTCCATATTGTTCCATAAAGCGGAGGGCTTTGGCCGCGGGTAGTTCCGGCAGCTCGCCTTGAATTTTGGCAACCCAATCAGCCTCAACGATCAGAGGCGGAAGGTCGGGCTCTGGAAAATAACGGTAATCATCTTTCTCCTCTTTGATACGTTGGGTATAGGTTTGCTGCTTATTTTCATTCCACCCCATTGTCTGTTGGATGACAGGTTCACCTTGATCGTGCAGTGCGCTTTGACGCTTGATTTCGTATTCCACTGAGCCTTTCAGGGCTCGGAAACTATTTAAGTTTTTAACTTCGGTACGCGTGCGAAATTCATCGCTGCCCTCAGGACGTACGGAAATATTGGCTTCGAAACGGATCACGCCTTTCTGCATATTCCCCGAGTTGACACCCAAATAGCGCATTATCGAACGCAAAGATTCCCCATAAGCGTGGGCTTCCTCCGCGGAGCGAATATCCGGTTCGGAGACAATCTCCAGCAAAGGAACACCCGCTCGGTTCAAATCTACCAGCGAAGCGCCATCTACGTGGGTAAGCTTACCGGTATCCTCCTCCAGGTGGACGTGCCGGATTCGAATGGTGCGCTCCCCCTGCGATGTCCGGATGATGAGGATTCCATTACGAGCCAGCGGTTCTTCGTATTGTGAGATTTGATATCCCTTTGGCAAATCCGGGTAGAAATAATTCTTCCGGGCAAAGATGCTTCGATGATTAATCTCACAGCCTAGGGCCAGCGCTACTCTAACCCCATACTCAACAGCACGCCGATTGACAACAGGCAGCATCCCCGGCATCGCTGCACAAACCGGGCAAACAGCGACATTGGGCTCTGATACGGTGTTATCAACCACTTCGCAGCCGCAGAACATTTTGGATTGCGTTTGCATTTCGGCGTGAACTTCAAGACCGATTATGGCTTCGTATTTGTCAGACATCTGAAATCTTAAAACATCAAAATAATTTAGTAAGTTTGGATAATCTATAAATAAAATTTGATCTTGACGGGGAGGGGACTAACCACATCGTCCATCAAAATTGATTGTCGAGTTATCACCTACGTTTATGCTATTTGGGCAGCCACTGACGGCTGCGTTCTGTCCTATGAGGGAGCTATCTAAGATAACGTTTGACACTTGAGCGCCGTTTTCCATGATCGATTCTACGATAACCGCATCTCTCACCCAACAGCCCGCGCCAATAGATGTGTAGGGCCCAATGACCGAGTTTTGCACATCTGCCTCAGGATGCACAAAAGAAGGGGGAACAATTGTCACACCTAATCTTTGGCTGGCTTCCTCAGTATTGTCGTGGCCATGCTCCAAAAGATAGTGATTGGTCTCAAGTACAGCTTCTGGGGTGCCGGCATCCAACCAAATATCTACGCGCTGTGTGCGCATCTTAGTGCCATTTTGCAGCATAATATTAACCGCATCTGCCAGGAAGTATTCACCTTTGAGCTGCACATCTTGGGCAATCTGGGTTTCGATGGCAGCAATCAAATCTTCTGATTTTTTGAAGTAGTAAAAACCAACAATTGCTAAATTGTTGTGCATCTCCTTGGGTTTTTCGATCAAACGATTGACCAACCCGTCTGGGCCAATTTCAGTAACACCAAATCGGCGAGGGTCGGGTACCGGTTTGACCCAGGCGATTGAATTGATACCATCTTGGCCGAGCGAAGAAAGGTCGGTTTCAATCAGGGTGTCGGCAAAAACCATTAACATCGGGCCGTTTAGATATTCCTTCGCCAGATAGATGGCATGGGATTGGCCGCGCATTTCAGATTGAGTGACATAACGGATCTTTAAGTTTGGGTAGTTTGCATCCATGAAGGCTTCAACTTTTTCGCCCAGATACCCAACGATGAAAATATATTCGATATCTAAACCCTCAGGTAAACTGTCAAACTGTTCGAGCACGTGTTCGATGACGGTTTTGCCTGCCAAACTCATCAGTTGTTTTGGACGGCTCCAGGTATGGGGCCGTAATCGAGTGCCAAACCCAGCCATGGGAATGACAATTTTCAAAGAATTGGTCATAGGGAGTTCCCTCTCAAAAAATAGATTAATGGGTAGTAATTATAACCTAGGGATCAAGCTAAAAACGGCTAGGAAGTGTGGTTGGTTTTTTAAAAAAAGCTCGTCAGCAAAATCGAGTATATTTTGGATTGTATAAATCCCCTTATCATCTGTTTATAGGGGTTGCACCGCAAAAATAGCAGTAGATGCGATTGCTCTGATATAGCCTATAATCCATATCGCAGATGCGGCGGTGTGCTATACTCCCTGCACCCTAAATTTTTTTCTCTACCCAACACTCAATGAATTCCATTCCTGAAAACTTAACCCAAAAAATGATCGAAATGTATGGCAAGAATGGCGATGCGTGGATACAAGCACTCCCGGATATTTTAGCCGAATTTGCCCAGCGCTGGGGCCTCACTCTTCAGCCGCCTTTTGAGCTTTCTTACAATTATGTTGCACCAGCTATCCGAGCTGATGGTAGCGAAGCGGTGCTCAAACTGGGGTTCCCCAACCGAGAGTTGTTATCGGAGGTACATGCCCTCCAGATTTGTGATGGACAGGGTATGGTGCGACTCCTCGAAGCCGATTTCGAACGAAAAATATTCTTATTAGAACGTGTACGCCCTGGAGTAGAACTGATCACGATTGAAGATGATGATGCCGTAATCCGGGTGGCAGCCCAGGTTATGAAACAATATTGGCGTCCTGTAACTGGAGATCGCCCCCTGTTGACGGTTGAAAACTGGACGGCCGGGCTGACGAATCTGCGCCCTCATTTCAATGATACGACGGGACCATTCCCCGAATACCTGGTGGATGCTGCTGAAAATATCTTCGCCGAATTTATTCCCACCCAGGGTGAGAAGGTGCTGCTTCACGGAGATCTGCATCATTGGAATATTCTCTCTGCCACACGCCAACCCTGGTTGGCTATCGATCCTAAAGGCGTCATCGGTGAGCGCGAATATGATACCGGAGCGATTTTACGAAATCCCTGGGGGAAACGTTTCAACCTCGAGAAGTTGAAACGCATTCAATCCCGGCGTGTGGATATCTTTTGCGAGATGTTGGGATTCGAGCGAAAACGTATCCTTGGCTGGGGGATGGCTCAGGCAGTATTATCCGCCTGGTGGTCGGTGGAAGATGGAGGCAGCATAGAAGAAGCTACACTGGCATACGCCGAAGCGCTTTATGCATTAATGAGCAGACGACTGTCACCTTGCAAATGACAATCATCCGTGTTTCTTAATTTGATCTGTAACAATTTAGCCCACGCACCTGCTCTAATCACCACAGGTGTAAGAGCAGGTGCGTGGGTGCTGATCAGAAAACCGCATCCTTCAAAAAGTCTTCGACGTGAGCTCAGACGAACGTTCAGGATGCTTGCCCTAAGGAGTTACTTTGACCTTTTGTTATGGCAGCTTTATCTCTCCGACTGGTTCTCCGTTAATCAAAAATGTGTAACTACCTTCGGTATAATCACCCAGCGGGATGAGGGCTTCAAAAGGTTCTAAAACCTGAATGCACATCTTTTCAGGATCGCTGACAGAGTAAACTTCAATCTCGACTTGACCATCGGCATTTGGTTTCGCGGCAATCACTCGTAATTGATGACAGGGGGTAGGTAGACTCCCAATTAATATCAGATCAACCTGAACAGGAAAGCTTTCTTTCAATACAATTTCCGAGCTGTCTACAAAAGCTGGGCCACGGTTGAAATTTTTATCTGCACTAATCGGTGAGAAATTATTTTCGATGATTACTTTATTGGGATCAGTAATTTGGTCAGAGTCATCCACACCCGGATAAGGGTCAATTATTGCCGGAGGTTCAGGCTCAGGATAGGGTTCGGTTGAATTGGTGGGGCGGACGAAATCATCTTCTGGTGCAGGGTATGGGTACGGATTTGGTCTCGGGGAGGAAGGGTCCTCAGTGGGTGAGGGAGAATTTTCCGGTACACAGGCAGAAAGGAAGATAATTCCAGAGAGAGCTAAACTAAAAACAAATAATCTTTTGATGCGCATAATTTTGGCTCCTTTTAATAGTTTGCTTTACTGACAAATAAACGATCCTAGGTATGCAATTGTTCCCACTCCACAATGAGCGCGTCGAGTTCATTTTGGATTTCAACGAAATCATCGCCCAAACGTACAACCTCGTCTGGATTGTCTGGTGGATTGGTAAGCTGCTCGCTGATATTTTCTATTTGAGCTTCTAGTTCGGTTACGCGAGCCTCTACTTCTTCCAGGCGTTCTTGACGGCGGCGCTCTTTGGCGAGGGCGCGTTTTTTGCGGCGCGGTTTTCTTGAAATGCCGCAGCACTTTGATTTTGAGCCCCCTCAGAAACCGACCCTGAACTTCCCTGCAAATCCTGATCATCCCGATATTCGCTATAGGTGCCCTGAAAGACCACGAGCTGAGATTCATCTTTATCAATTTCCCAAATTTGCGTTCCGAGTGCATCAATTAAATAGCGGTCGTGCGAAACTAGAATGATAGTGCCATCGAAATCCGCCATCACGTTTTGCAAAACCTCCTGCGCGGGAATATCCAGGTGATTGGTGGGCTCGTCAAGCAGCAATAAATTGGCGTTGCTGAGGGCCAACTTGGCTAGAGCCAAGCGTCCGCGCTCACCGCCTGAAAGCACACTGACAGGTTTGAAGGCATCCTCCCCCTTGAAGAGGTAACGGGCTAAGTAATTGCGGATTTCAGCTACTAACATATTGGGCGCGATAAAATCGATCTCTTCGATTAAAGTGTTTTCAGGATTGAGATCCTCATGGGCCTGGGCAAAATAACCAATATCCAGAGATGCGCCTAACTCAACCTGACCCACGAGAGGCGGGTGTTGACCAAGAATGGTACGCAAGAAGGTTGTTTTTCCAGCCCCGTTCGGCCCGATGAGAGCTGCGCACTCTAAACGGTGCAGCTCGATATCGGGAGCCTTAAAAAGTTCATTACCTGGATATCCAACCTTCAGTCCGTGTGTGCGGATGATGATATTACCGCTGCGTTTGTGAGGCCGTAGATTGAGTTTAAGTTCTTGCATCCCCTGGCTGGGCGCCCGCAACGTTTTGATCGCCGAGTGGGCTTGATCCACCGACATATAACTTTTGGTGGTTGCTACATCCACGCTGATCTCGCTCCACGTTTTGCCCACCATGGCTTCCAAGCCGATTTGCTGGATTGCTTGTAATTGGCGGCTGAGACGTTTGAGCCGCCCACGAGCCTGAGAAACGTTTTGCCCAGAGATATTACGCTTTATGAATTCGAGTTCTTTTTCCAGGCGTTCTTTCTCAGCTTCGAAAGTTTTTTGTCGCAGATCCCAACGTTCTTGACGCTGGTGTACATAGTGGCTGTAATTGCCGCGATAGGTTTCAATCCCACCGCCGCCCATCTCCCAAATATTGTTACAGACTTTATCGAGAAAATATCGGTCGTGCGATACGATCAAAGCGGCCCCATCCCAATCTTTGAGATAGCTCTCCAGCCATTCCACAGCTCGGATGTCGAGGTGGTTTGTTGGCTCATCGAGGATCAACAATAGAGGTGCTTCGAGCAATAAACGCGCCAACAAAGCTCGGGTGCGTTGTCCTCCGGAAAGGTGCATTAAGGGCATTGCGTATTCGCTCTCAAGAAAACCCAAGCCCGTGAGCACTTGACGAATGGTTGTTTCGTACGTGTAACCCCCGGTTTGCTCAAATCGAATTTCCAGTCGTCCGTAACGATCCAGCGCAGTTTGCGCCTTTTCGGGGTTAGGGTCAGACATATCGATGGATAATTGAGCAAGCTCTGCTTCCTGAGCACGAAGCGCCTCGAAGGGACGCAGGCACTCCTCCCAGAGGGTATTGTCGGATTCGAGCACCGATTCTTGTGGCAAATATCCCATCGTGAGGCCGCGAGCGTAATTGACGTTCCCTTGGGATGCCGATTCCCGACCAGCGATAATGCGCAGTAGGGTGGTTTTTCCAATTCCATTCGGGCCGACCAAAGCGACGCGTGCTCCGTGAGGAATGCTGAGCGTCAACCCAGCGAAAATATCTACAGGCTCAAAAGATTTGCCTAGATTGTAGGTGGTGACGAGGGACATAGGATTCTTAGTAAATAATTCGAAATCGCTTCTATCAAACCAGGCTTTCACCAGATATCAAGTGGAAATGCAACTGGGGAACATCCTGGTACTCGCCGCCGTTAACGATCAGCCTAAAACCTGGTTGGGTTAAATTGAGTTCTTCAACCAGATCTTGCGTAATCTGCACAACCTCATTTAGAAAAGAATGATCCTCAGGTTGGATGGCAGACAAGCTTTCGATGGCTTTCTTTGGCACTAACAAAATATGTACCGGGTAGCCGGGTTTGGGATGGAAAAAAGCCAGCAAAGTTTCAGTTTCTCGCAAGCGGTTTACCGGGATTACGAAACTCATATGTGTAAATAACCAACCAATGAATAGTCGTCCGAATGACGAGGCGGTAAGATTGAATAATGTTTTCTGAAGCATTATATCTGGTGATATACAAACTGAGAGTTGGTATCAAGTAAACACTCTTTGAATTGGCCGCCCTATTTTACCCTAAAGAACAAACATCTTTCCCCATGATATAATCTCGCGGCTAAAAAATTGAAATAAACGGCAAAATATTATGACGAATTCAAGAACTAATATCTGAATCACCCAAAAAATATGGCAAGATTATCCTTTGGATTGCCTTGTTAGCCGTTGCTATTGTGGCGGCAATCTTCACTTTTCGAGTTGTGAAGGGGATGGTTGCGACTTGGGAAATTACGGATTTACCTGGAATCGCGATCAACCCCAGTGCACCTACCGAGACACCAGCTCCTGGTGAAACCTCTGCTGGCACAGACCAAGAAACAGAAACATCTCAAGCACCGGTACCAGCCGGTCCAACACCCGAACCCTGGGATGGTGCCAGCCGAGTAAATGTATTGGTCATGGGTTTAGATTACAACGACTGGCGTGAAGGGGAAGGCCCTCCCCGAACAGATACGATGATCTTGTTTACCATTGATCCGGTTGCCATGACTGCTGGGATGATTTCGATCCCGCGCGATCTTTGGGTGAGCATCCCTGGTTATGGTTACTATAAAATCAATCAAGCGTATCAACTTGGTGAGGTCAATAAATTGCCTGGGGGCGGCCCAGAACTTGCAATGAAAGCTGTTGAACATTTATTGGGTGTGCCCATCCAATATTACGCCCAGATTGATTTCGATGCCTTTGTACGCTTTATCGATGAGATCGGTGGCGTAAAGATAGATATACCTGGACGCGTTAAGATCGACATTTATGATGATGACCGTGGTGCAATTATTTTGAAAAAAGGGACTGAAGTATTACCCGGTGAATATGCTCTGGCTTATGCCCGTTCCCGCAGCACCGAAGGCGGAGATTTTGATCGCGCACAGCGCCAACAGCAGGTTATTATGGGAATCAGAGACCAGATTTCTGAAATACGATATGATCCCTGTCTTCATTCAGAAAGCGCCTGTGCTTTATAGTGAACTCTCCAGTGGGATCAGTTCGAATTTGACGCTCGATGAGGTTTTGCAGTTAGGTTGGCTAGCCAGTCAGATTTCGATCGAGGATATCAACAAAGGCATTATTGGAACGGAGCATATCAACTTTGGTAAATCACCAGATGGTTTAGATGTGCTAAAACCATTGCCCGATAAAATCCGCTTGTTACGAGATGAAGTATTTGGCGTTACCGAAAATTTCACTAGCCCAGTGACCGAAGGTGGCAAAGAGAAGGTTGAATTGATGGCTGAAGAAGCTGCGAAACTTTCCATCCTCAACGGAACGTTAGTACCAGGTTTGGCAGGGCGCACCGAAGAATATCTCAATAGTTTGGGTGCGAACGTGATTGTTGTCGGTGATGCTGAAAGCAAACCTCAAACCTATACTGCGATTTACGATTACACGGGTAACCCCTACACTGCGCAATATTTTGTCGAACTGATGAATATCTCGGAATACCGAATATTCTTTAAATACAACCCAGAAAGCGAAGTAGATGTTGCCATCATTTTGGGTGACGACTGGGTTGGGAACAATCCAATGCCTTAAAAAAGTACCAATGGGTAGATAATATTTATCCATTGGCGTAATCTTGAAAATCGAGCCTGCCACCTCCCCCTCCCCCTGCCTCAAAGCGAATTTTTCCTAACTGGTTTATTACCGTCATTGTCATCGGTTTTTTTATCGCGGCTTTGCTGACAGCTTATTTGGCCTTTGCTGTAGTGCGTGATGCTGTAGCTTCGTTGCGTTCGGAGATTTTCTCGCCTGAAATTTCTGAAGGAGGAAAATCTACCACGCCACAAGATATAGCTGACCTGATCAATATCGACTCACCTTTGCAGCCATCCGACGGCCCGCCTCCGGAATATTGGGATGGGCTCAGCCGTGTAAATGTGCTCTTTATCGGAGTTGATCGTCGAGATTGGCTCAACGGACAGGGGCCCCCATTAGCCGATACTCTCATGGTGGCGACTTATGATCCGCAGTCGCAAAGCGTGGCCATGTTATCTGTCCCGCGGGATTTATGGGTAGATATTCCTGGGTTGGGCTATCATAAAATCAACCAGACTTTTCAACAAGGCGAAGCGACCCATTATCCGGGTGGCGGTGCTGCGATGGCAATAGAAACCGTCGAACGGGTGTTAGATATCCCGATCCATTTCTATGTATTGGTAGACTTTGAAGCTTTTGTGCGTTTGATTGATGAAATCGAAGGGATAAAAGTGAATGTACCCGAAGAGATCGTTATCGATCCATTAGGTGATAATAATTCAAAGACTTTGCAGCCGGGGATCCAAACTTTACCCGGAGATTTGGCGTTGGCTTATGCGCGTTCACGCGATACGATTGGTTCGGATTTCGATAGAGCTGAACGGCAGCAGCAGGTGATCATGGGGATTGTTGATCGAGTAACCTCGTATCAATCTTTACCTTTGTTGATCTCAAAAGCCCCCATCCTGTATCAGGAACTCTCTGATCGGATCAGTACCAATCTCAGTATCCAGCAAATTTTCAATTTGGCCTGGGATATCCAACAAATCCCGGAAGAACGTATCCGCCGCTTTATTATTGGACCTGAACAAGTTGTATTTACGACATCCTATGAAGGGATGTCCATTCTGATGCCAATCCCAGATGCCATTCTGATCCTGCGGGATGAAGCTTTTTCCGCACCAGTGATTGAAAATACTGCGGAACCAGTAACTTCACAGATGAATGCCGCCGATTTAGTTGCAGCCGAAGCGGCAACGATATCGATCCGCAATGGCACGCTGGAAGTAGGGTTGGCAGCCCGCACAGATTACTATTTGCAAACTGAGGGGATCACAGCTTCAGAAGTAACCAACGCAGGCCAGCTTCACGACCAAACGATCATCATCGATCATACCGGCAAACCAAATACAACCCAATATTTAGCAGACCTCTTCGGCGTTGTCCCAGGGATGGTCTACAATCAATATGACCCAGATAGTATCTACGATATTGTTGTTGTGCTGGGAAAAGATTGGGCAGCAAATAATAATATGCCATAAACTGTGTCAGATGTTTCGGTTCCAAGTTTCAATTAGGGTAGAATACGTTTCACTTGAGACTTGACACATAACATCTGATATCTATGGATACTATTTCTGGCTCACTCGAGCGCCTCACTTACTATAACCCCGAAAATGGTTACACTGTTCTGCGGCTGCGCCCAGATCGCGCCCGTGGCATCCCGGATTAAGCCGCGAAGGATTGGCAACTGTTGTCGGCAACCTGCCTGAACTCAATCCTGGGGAGCATCTCACGCTCAAAGGTCGCTGGGTCAATCACCCCAAGCATGGATCACAATTCAACGCAGAAATTTGCGAGCAAACCTTACCTGCTACGATCGCTGGTATCAAGCGATATCTCGGGTCGGGGTTGGTTAAGGCGTGGGACCAAAATTGGCAGCGCGCATCGTCAAACATTTTGGCCCCGACACCTTGGATATCATCGAAGAGCAGCCACAGCGCCTGCGCGAAGTTCCGGATATCGGACCCAAGCGCACCCGCAAAATTGTCCAGGCCTGGGAGGAACAGCGACACGTCAAAGAAATTATGCTCTTCCTGCACAGCCACGGTATCAGCACCAATCTGGCTGTCAAAATCTATAAGACCTATGGCAACGGGGCCCTAGAAACTGTACAAAACAATCCTTACCAACTCGCCCGGGATATCTATGGTGTGGGTTTTAAAACCGCCGACAAAATCGCCCAAGATTTGGGCTTACCCCACGATCACCCCTCGCGAATAGAAGCTGGCCTTGTTTATGCCTTGAACGAAATGAGCGGCGATGGGCATGTATACGCCCCGCAGGATGAACTTACGCTTCGAGCGGTAGAACTGCTGGAAATATCCGCGGATTTGATTCCCCCAGCTTTGGAGCGACTGGCGCAGGATGACCGCGTTCGTCCAGATGTGGTCCCGTTTCCTGAAAAGGCAAACCACTCTGATTTGCCGGTGATCGCCGAATCTCCCCAAAATTATGGCACCCCGGTGATCTACCTGACCCCCTTCTACTTTGGTGAAAAAGGAGTTGCCGAACGGTTAGGGGCTTTGAATGAATATGTCACCCTGCCTAAACAGGCTGCACTCTTGCCAGACCCCGATTTATCAACTGAACAACAAACCGCCATCCAAACTGCTCTCACCCATCCCATTTCGGTGTTGACCGGCGGTCCTGGCACTGGCAAAACAACCTGCCTGAAAGCCTTGATAGCAGCCCTGGAAGCGCAGAATAAACGCTATGCTTTAGCCTCTCCCACTGGAAGGGCGGCCAAGCGTCTTTCCGAAGCTACAAAACGGCCCGCGAGTACCATTCATCGTTTGTTGGGCTACTCTCCGGTAGAGGGTTTCAAATATCATGCAGAGAACCCATTGCCCGTGGATTTTCTTGTGGTTGATGAAACCTCTATGTTGGATTTGATCCTGGCGAACAACTTGCTCAAAGCTTTGAAACCCGGTATGCACCTGCTGTTGGTTGGTGATTTCGATCAACTGCCCTCGGTCGGAGCGGGAGACGTGCTGCGAGATGTGATTGCCAGCGCAATGGTGCCAGTAACCCGTCTGACGCAAATCTTTCGACAAGCTGCGGATTTGTTGATTATTACTAACGCGGATAAAATCAATGCTGGTGAGATGCCGGTGTTTGCTCCCCCTGCTGTAAATGTGCCTCTGCGGGGCGTTTCTACCCATGGGAATGATTTTTATTTTTTCCCTGCAGAAGATGCTGCCACGGCGGCAGATTGGGTTGTCGATGTGGTTTCTGAACGCATCCCCGGAAAGTTCGGTTTCGATCCACTGCACAAAATCCAGGTTTTAGCACCCATGTACCGTGGCGCCGCGGGGGTCAGGATCCTTAACGAGCGGCTGCAGGAAAAATTAAATGCTCCCAGCCAAAAATCCTCAGAGAAACGTCTTTTTGGGACCACGTTCCGCACCGGGGATAAAGTCATGCAAATCCAAAATAATTATGATAAAGATGTTTTCAACGGCGATATCGGTTTTATCACCGGCATCGACTTGGTGGAACACGTTCTCACGATTGATATTGATGGCCGTCGAGTGGATTATGATTTCAATGAGGCCGATCAGTTGGTGCTGGCTTATGCAGTCACAGTGCATAAAGCACAGGGCAGTGAATTTCCTGTAGTGGTGCTGCCGATATTATCAGCCCATTATCTGATGCTGCAGCGTAATTTGCTTTACACGGCGATCACGCGGGCCAGGGAACTCTGCGTACTGGTTGGCAGCCGGCGGGCGATCGGCATCGCCGTGGGGAATAACAAAGTGGCGCAGCGCTACACCGCCCTGGATTGGCGATTAAAAGGTGCGCATACTGGGCATTGAAATCGAAATATAAACCAGTTTTGATATTGATTTAAGCTCCTGGTAAATTTATCAGCCCCGAGACTTTTTTGAAGCCCCAAGCACTATCAGACCAATTCCAGCCCCAGCCAAGTCCACCCCTAAATCAAATACTGAGTTCCAACTGATGATCTGGACCGTGCTAAAAAGCTGTATTCCCTCTTGGATGATGCCGACGAATAAGGCCATGCCAAGCACGAATACAATCGTGCGGCGGTTAAATTGTAGGTTGAAAATCTGCATCAGAAGAATTGCCAGCCCAGCATATAAAGTAGCGTGCATAACCCAGTGCATCCACTCTGGAGCGAAGATGGCGTTAAAAACTTCCCGATAACCGGAAGAGAAATTTCCCAGCCAGGCCATCGGGAAGAGGATCCCTGATAACCAAAACAACAAGAACCAAAATCGTTTTAAATTCATGGTGAGGTTTAAGGTTATTGCAAAATCAGCGGTAAGAAAATTTTGATGGTTGTGAGCCAATCAAATCCGCACCAAAAACCGGAGCACAAATTGACGCTGGCGATGCCCGTCACCGGTTGACCGATGGTGCCAGCCAGTGTGAGATCTCCGGTGACGGTTTCGGAATAGCCTCCACCGCCGCTAACAATATACCAACGGATGGGATCAGCATCGGGAGCAGCCAACGCCACACCTGTCAGTAACAATCCACAGGCCAGTAAAACTAAAGATAGGACAATCCGTTTTCTTTTCATGGTTGGCCTCCAATTAATCACTCGCAAACTGGGAAAGCGTTACTTTGACGGTGTAGATGTAAATATCGGAGCCAGTCCCTTGACCATTGAAGTGCATATTGAATTGCACCCAACTTGAGTTATCAATTGGTTTGAGCGGTGTTGGTGCATCCAGCATGTAGCAATCATATGTAGTGGAGACCTTATTATCTATTGAGTATATATAGTAGTCATAACCAGCCTCGGTGCCGGCATTTTTGCTCACGGTTGTTGCGGAGATAAAAGTTACGATATTTGCGACCTTATAGCAAACTTCCAGGTTTTTGACGTAAACTTGTGATCCATTAAGTGTGCCAAAAGTCGAGAGCGGTAGGGAGAGATATTTCTCAACATTGACACCACCCGAATCATTCCGCACGCGCACGCCGCCGCTTTGTAAAGGAGTTAAAAATCACCCCAGAATTTTCATCCATGCGCACTACCATATCGTGCGGACTGAGATACAAAATGGTGTCAGCTGTGCTTTGGATAGCGCCATGCGCCCCCACAGCAACGCCATTGGGGTTCACGCCGTAGACGCCGTATCCATTGGGTGATCCGCTGGCTCCGTAAACACCATAGTTGGTTCCGGTAGTGCTATTGGCTCCACCGACCAGTGCGCGTCCATCCGGAGCATTGATTTGCACCCAAATCCCGGAACCGCTCCCGCTATCAGATTGGTTCTCCACCGTTAACATGGCATCACCGGTCATCGAACCCAGCATATAAGAACCGGGCACCAGGCTGAGGGCATAGGGCACCGCGGTGATCTTCTGGCAGCCGAGTGTTTCTCCTCCTACAGTTACTTCCAGCCAAATGGCCTGTCCGTTGAAAATATGAGGTGGTACCCAGAGTTCAAAACTGAATAAACCATCCATCACCGGCACGCTCGAATTACTGGAATTGTAAATTGGTGTCGTACAATTAGCATCTGTGTGCATATAAAAATGCATGGCGCGATTCCCCGTGACCGGCTGTCCACCTTCTTTGAGCACGCCTTGATAGGTAAAGCGTCTGCTGATGGCTGCGCTGACCTCCACCGGGCTTTGCGGCTGATTATCTGTTCCTGGATTTGGGTGCTGTGCCAGGGCATATCCCGCGGTAATTGTCAGTAGGATAACCAGCACGGTTATGCCAATGATGAGTTGCTTTGATTTCACGTTGAGCCTCCCAAAGTTTGAGAATAATTTTTTTCTACCACCCCATTTGAATAGTGATAGTTTCGATGTAAGTTTGATTATAGAGAAAATCAGAACAAAAATCTATAGCCCTACGTACCAATTTTAAATGCGGGTTCCTACATAAATACGGAACCCGAACTGCCCGCATGATATACTAAAATTCAAACATTATTCAAGTCTCAACCCCCCGAAAGGAAGGAATCACATGCAGTACACAAATCTTGGCCGCACTGGTTTGCAGGTCAGCCGTCTATGTCTGGGAACGATGAACTTCGGTCCCCAAACTACCGAAGAGGATAGCTTCGCTATTATGGATAAAGCCCTCGATTTGGGCATCAACTTCTTCGATACCGCCAATGTCTATGGCTGGAAGAAAGGCGAGGGTGTCACGGAGAAAATTGTCGGAAACTGGTTCGCTCAAGGCGGCGGGCGCCGCGAAAAGGTGGTCATTGCCACCAAAGTCTATGGCGGTATGGGCGATTGGCCGAACGAGAGCCGCCTATCCGCCCGGCACATCATCCAGGCCTGCGATGAGAGCCTCCAACGTATGCAGACGGATTTCATTGATCTATATCAGATGCACCATGTTGATCGTGATACGCCTTGGGAAGAAATCTGGCAGGCGATGGAAACACTCGTACAGCAGGGCAAAGTGCTCTATGTTGGCAGCAGTAATTTTGCAGGTTGGCATATCGCTAAAGCGCAAGGCAAAGCCAAACGCCGCAATTTCTATGGATTAGTCAGTGAGCAGAGTCTCTACAATCTCAATGCGCGTATGATCGAGTTGGAAGTGATCCCCGCCTGTGAAGATTACGGCTTGGGTGTGATCCCCTGGAGCCCGTTGGCCGGCGGCCTTTTGGGTGGGGTGCTGCAAAAGATCGAAGAGGGCCGCCGCGCCTCCGAACGCATGCAAACCGCTATCGCTGAGAACCGCGAGAAAATTGAAGCCTATGAAACCCTTTGCAAAACAATTGGCGAAAAACCGGCTGATATCGCTTTGGCTTGGCTGCTGCAAAATCCAGTTGTGACGGGACCCATCATTGGGCCGCGCACTTTAGAACAACTGGAAGGCAGTCTGCGTGCCCTCGAAATTGTTCTCGATGAAGAGACCAACACAAAACTTGACGAGATCTTCCCCGGCCCCGGTGGGACCGCGCCAGAAGCTTACGCCTGGTAAAGTAGTAAAGTGTAAATAATTCTACAAGTCAGCGGACGTATTTCTGCTGACTTGTTTGATTCACTGAAACATGATCAGGTGAATTGTTGACCAGCACCTCGCTCCGTGGTAAAATCCGCCCGCTCTGAGCGTTGTACCCTTCGCCAGAGACATTCTCGTAAGAAAGGGCTTGAACATGAAAGTATTATTATTGCAAGACGTGTACAAATTAGGCCGTGCCGGTGATGTGAAGAAGGTTGCCAATGGATACGGCCGCAACTATTTAATCCCCCATGGGTTGGCTGTTTTAGCAACACCCGGGGCCATGGCTCAGTCGGAAGTCATCCGCGTTGAAGCTGATAAACAGCGCGCCATCATCAACGAAGAAATGGGCGGTGTTGCTGAACTGCTAAAAGATATGACTCTTACCTTTCCCGCTCGTGCGAGTGAAACTGGTCGGCTGTATGGCTCGATCAATACTCGTATGATTGTGGATGCCATTAATGAAAAAGTTGGCACTGAACTGACACATCGGCAAGTAGATTCCCAGCCACTTCGTATGATCGGTGAGCATCCAGTCAATGTTCGTCTGACGGTTGATTTGATTCCCGAGATCAAAGTCATCGTACATCGTGAAGGTGAAACTGTTCAGCAAGCTTTAGATGAGGCTGCAGAACTGGCAGATGCTGGATTTGACGAGGAAGTGGAAGCCGAAGTCGTTTATTTTGACGAGGTCGAGGTTGAAGCTGAAGAATCCGCGGATGCAGATGTGACAGTAGCCGCAGAAGAAACTGAGACCGAAGAAGCAGAAGCACCTGTTGAAGAATAAATTTAGCAAAAAGTAACTGACACCGGCCTGGAAGCTAAACAGCACACAGGCCGGTGTTTGTTTATATGCTGCAATTCACAATCCTAACTCCCCATTCATTGTTCCGCATTATAATTGCTCTATGAGCGTTGCCACGGGTCAAATACTGCGAGCCTCCCGTGAAGATCGCGGGCTAACCCTCGAACAAGTCTCCGCTGCCACCCATATTCGCCTGCACTATCTTCAGGCAATGGAAATGGGTGATTTTGACGCGCTGCCATCGAAAGTTCAGTTGAAGGGATTTTTGCGTTCCTATGCAAGCTTCTTGGATTTGGATGAAAACCTGCTGTTGGAGATGCTAGAACGCGATCCAAATGCAGCTTTGGCTGACCCAGAAACTGGTCCCATTCCCCAAAAAGAAGATCCCCCTCTGCCCGAGGATGATCCCGTTTCCCGATTTGTCCAGGTAGGTCAGAATCTCACTGAGCAACGAGAACTTCTGGGGTTATCACTCGAAGATGTAGAGCGGCACACCCATTTGCGGACTCGCTATCTCCAAGCCCTCGAAGCTGGCAATCTCGATGGACTGCCTTCCCCAGTTCAAGGGCGCGGTATGCTCAAAAATTATGCTGATTTCCTCGGGCTTGATCCTGATCCTTTGCTGTTGACTTTCGCTGATGGATTGCAGGCAGGCTTATCTGAGCGTCGTCCCGAAACTTCTAAACTCTACTCCGCAGATCAGCCACCTACACCTCAACAGGAACCTAAGCTGCGCCGTTTTCTTAACCGTGATATTTTCATTGGGTCGTTTGTGGTTCTATTTTTGCTGGCCTTTGGCGTTTGGGGCGGCTTACAGATTGCCGAACTTCGCAATGCACCCCAAGAAGTTATACCCACCCCTCCCTCGATTGCTGAAGTTCTGTTGCCGACTCCTACGGCCACAGTTCAACCCACACCCACCGCTACTGTGTTAGCTGCTATTGATGTTGAAGCCATCATTACTCCTGATCAACCCAATCCTAACGCTGGGGTGACACCTATTGCGCTGATCGGCCCTGTCCGTTTACAGGTTATAGTTCGCGAACGAGCATTTATGCGGATTGTTGTGGACGATGAAGTTGAGTTTAATGGCCGCGTTTTGGCTGGCTCGGTGTATGCTTTTGCTGGCCAAGAGTTGATTGAAATTGTTACTGGCAGTGGTTCAGCATTGCAAATTTCGCATAACGAACAAGATGTAGGCGTTTTAGGTACTTATGGTGAAGCGGTGAATTTTGTAATTACGGTTGATGGCGTTCAAACTCCCACACCAACGATTACGCCAACCACAACAGCAACTCCCACAATTGAAGTCACTCCGACCCCAAATCCCTGATCTATTTCCTTCATTCATAACTTTACTGGTAAATATCCCATGAATAAAAAATCCTTCCATCTTGTTTCCCTCGGCTGTGCAAAGAATACAGTCGATTCAGATTCAATGTCCCAACTGATGATGGGTGCAGATTATGAACTTAGTGAAAGCGCTGATGATGCTGGGGTGCTGATTGTCAATACCTGCGGTTTTATCGGCCCTGCTAAAGATGAATCTTTCCGGGTTTTAGGTGAGTTGGCCGAGAAAAAACAAGACGGACAATTGCTCATCGCAGCGGGTTGCCTGACGCAGCGCTACGGTGTGGAGGTTGCCAGGCAAGTCCCCGGGATCGATGGTATTTTGGGCACCCGCCGCTGGATGGATATTGTGGATGTGGTGCAAACTCTCAGGAAACAGAAGCACCCCGAGCCTATTTACCATCTTCCCTCTGCACAGGATGTCGGTCGTGATGATGCGGGCGCATTACGAGTCAGTGTGCAGGGTAACTCCGCTTATATTAAAATTGCTGATGGCTGCCGCCGTCCCTGTGCTTTTTGTGCCATCCCGTTGATCAAAGGAACCGCGGTCAGCCGTCCGGTGGAGGCCATCATCGAGGAAGCCCGTGCTTTGCAAGAGATGGGTACCCATGAAATCATTTTGATCGCCCAAGATACAACTGATTATGGCCACGATCTTGGCATCAAGGATGGATTGGCGCACCTGCTCGATCAAATGATTCCCGAAATTCCGGAAATTGATTGGGTACGCATAATGTACGCCTACCCTGGCTACGTCACTGAACGGCTGATTGAGGTCATGGCAATGCACCCTCAGATTGTGCCTTATTTGGATATCCCCTTGCAGCATGCCCACCCCGCGGCCCTGCGCCGGATGCGACGCCCCGCAAATATCGACTGGGTTCACCGCACCCTCGAAAAAATGCGCGCCGCTATGCCTGATTTAGCTTTACGCACCACTTTTATCGTCGGTTACCCCGGCGAAACAGATGAAGAATTCCAAGCTTTGCTGGATTTTATTGCCGAGATTCGTTTTGACCGTGTGGGTGCCTTTCAGTTTTCCTTCGAAACGGGAACAACATCCGAACCTTTGGGTGATCCCGTACATCCAGAAGTCAAGCAAGCCCGCTGGGAGCAGCTCATGGAATTGCAGCAAGGTATTTCTCTGGAACGTAATCAATCTTTCGTTGGCCAGACCCTGGATGTGCTCATCGAGGGCCAGGGCGATGGCATCTCAATTGGCCGCAGCTACCGTGATGCACCCGAGATCGATGGATTGGTCATCGTTGAAAATGATGTCTCAACTGGTGAGATGGTGCCCGTACGCATCAGCGGCGCGCTGGTTTACGACCTGACTGGTACAGCATTGCAAAGTAATTCTGATTTTATTAGCCTCGATCAAATTTAGAAAAACGCCTTAACGACTTCGCACCCTGCCGTCATTGCGTTAAGAATTGGAGAAAAAATGCTTAACAACACCCCCGAATTAGAATTTGCCATCAATGCCGTGCGACAGGCTTCACTGCTCGTGAAGCAGGTGCAGGCCGAGATGGTTACATCCGCTCTGACGAAGGATGACCGCTCGCCGGTGACCGTAGCAGATTTTGCTGCTCAAGCTCTGGTGGGCTACTTACTCGACCAAAAATTCCCGAACGATGCGATGATTGGCGAAGAAAACTCTTCGGTGTTACAAACTCCTGAGGAAAGCAAAACATTAGAGAGCATCACTTATTTTGTGGGGCAGTACACTACAGGGACCACTCCAGAAAACGTTTGCCAGTGGATCGATCGTGGTTCCGCTCAATCTGCAGATCGCTATTGGACCCTCGACCCCATTGATGGCACTAAAGGCTTCTTGCGCGGCGACCAATACGCTGTGGCTCTGGCGTTGGTTGTTGATGGTGATGTCAAGGTTGGCGTGCTGGGCTGCCCCAACCTGACAGACGGTTATAAGCCTGAAATTGATGGTCCCGGTTCATTGGTGGCCGCCGCCCGCAGTGAAGGTGCCTGGGTGACAGCTATCGAGGGCAAAGCAGAATTCAAGCAAGTCCGCGTATCCCCGTTAGCTGATCCTGCTGGCGCACGCTTGCTGCGCTCCTTCGAATCTGGACACACGAACGTCAGCCAGATTGATGTGTTTGCTGACAAATTGGGTGTGGAAGCGGATCCCGTTCGGATGGACAGTCAGGCGAAATATGCGGTCTTAGCTGCTGGTCATGGAGAACTGTACCTGCGGTTACTTTCTGCCAGCCGCCCGGATTACCGCGAAAAAATCTGGGATCAAGCCGCAGGCTCGATCGTGATCGAAGAAGCTGGTGGCCGTGTCACCGATTTGGATGGTCAGCCGCTCGACTTTACTCGGGGCCGCACGTTAGCGAAAAACCGAGGGGTGTACGGTTCCAATGGCGTTTTACATGCGGTTGGGCTGAATGCGCTAAAAGAAATAGGAGCCTGAATTTAATCTCAAAGATTGATACTGGAATTTTCGATTATCAACCTTTATTTTAAGCTATGTCGCGCTCTGATTGGTTCGCTCTCGTTTTAGCTGTTCTCGCATCCCTCCTCGCAACTTGGGTTTCCTATGGGGTTGCTGAAGGACTGGCCCAGCTTGAGGATGAGTTTGCTTATCAGTGGCAGGCACAAATAATCTCCCAGGGAGATTTGAAAATCCCATCACCGCCCGAAGCAGGGGATTTTGTTGTTCCCTTTGTTATTGATTACAAAGGGGAGCGTTTTGGCAAATATCCGCTGGGTTGGCCGGTTGTGTTGTCTTTTGGGAAAAGCTTAGGTTTGATTCGATTGGTCAATCCATTGTTGGCGGCAGTGGTAGTTTGGTTGACTTACCGGTTGGGACAAAAACTTTTGGGGGATAGGGTTGGCTTATTGGCCGCAGGGCTGACGGTTATTTCCCCGCTATTTTTGACCTATGCAGGATCGATTTTATCCCATACCTGGGGATTGGTGCTCTCTTTGAGTTTTGCAGTCTCCTGGTTGGACGTCAACGATCAACGGGTAAAAATACCGGGTTGGCTGCCCACCCTGGTGGCTGGCCTCAGCCTGGGGGTTCTGGCTTTGAGTCGCCCGTGGACCGCTCTGGGAATCGCGCTTCCCTTCGGTGTACACGGCATCATCCAATTGTGGCGGGGTTCTAAAATCCTCCGCAAAAAAATCTTCGCGGTGGGCGTACTCACATTATTGGTTGGTAGCATCCATTTTTTGTGGCAATTCGCTCTGACCGGCCATCCGTTGGATAACCCTTATTTGCTCTGGTGGCCTTATGATAAAGTTGGTTTTGGTTCAAATATTGGTGTGGCGGAGGGTGGGCATACGCTCCAGCGAGCCTGGATCCATACGAAACATAGTATGAATTTGGTTTGGCAGGATTTGTTCGGTTGGGGACGTTATGTTTGGCTCTTGCCGGTGGCAGGTATAGGGGCGGCGAGGCGCTTTCCGAAGGTGTGGCTGGTAGCGAGCGTCTTCCCTTCGCTGGTGTTAGTTTATCTGGCTTATTGGGTTTCGGGCCCTCGTTATTTTTATGAGGGTTTGTACAGCCTGACGATTTTGAGCGGCGCGGCGCTTGCGTGGCTGGCAGGCTGGATGCCGGGGCAACCGAGTGATCCTCCACGTCATATCCGCATCCGCCAAACTGTTGTGCTGGTCGGGCTGATTTTGTTAGTGCTGTTTGGAACTTTGCCATACACACCGGAACGTCTGACCGAAATCAAGAATCGCTATGGTTTTTCGCAAGTTGATCTGGCTCCCTTCGACACTCCTGAGGCAAAAGCACGCACACCAGCTTTAGTGATTATTCACGCTCCGGATTGGTTGAGTTATGGCGCTTACTTGCACTTGCAGGATCCTTACCTGACCTCCCCCTTTATTTTTGCCTGGACAGCACCAGGCGGAGATCCCTCCGCTTCTCTTTCGCGTCACTACCCAGACCGTACGATTTACCATTATTACCCCGATTTGCCCGGCGAATTTTTTTCCAAGCCGGTCCCTTAATCCCCAGTTTTAATTGCCAGAAAGTTTCTTGGCTTCCAGATCGCCAATAAAACGGGAATCAACAAAAGTGGTATTCCGATGCTGTGCCCAAGGATGTGATTTTGATTTAAGAGCGGAACCCAGACGCGGATCGTTTCATAATAAGAGATAATCAGCAGGGCCATCAATGAAAAGATCACTGCGCCGCTGGTTGGACGGATTTTTGGAATCAGCAGAGCGGCCAGGGGAAGACACCAAAGCAGATACCAGGCATGGAAGACCGGGGCAAAGAATAAGGCATACCAAAAGAAAATATAAAAAGAAGCCAGCAGAGGAGTTTCACGGGCCGCTTTGAGAGTGGCTGCTGATTCCTGGAAACATTTTTTGTCTTTGCAAATTACCCGCCAAAGCCCCCATAGATAGATGCACCCAAAAAAGAGATAATTTGCTCCGTTTGTGTAGGAAAAAGCCTGATTTGTGGAGCTTGTGTACGGGCGGATCAACAGCACCATTAGGGCAATGATAGACCGCCCGGCTCCTCTTCCGGCGCGCAGTACAGCCCACTGATCCCATCCCGGCCAATAAGGAGCCATTACTAAAATTGAGAGTAGGATTATCGTAACTCCAAAAAGAGCGGCGATTAGAAATCGTCGAACCCAAGTTGGTTGGCGCAAAGCGATCCCTAGCAAGAAAAATGGCAATACGAGCAGCGTAACAAATTTCACCAAAATGGAGGCTGAGAAGGTTGCAATAAATATCAGTGCAGGCCAGAATTTTAGCTGCTCAACAAGATGTGTATAGGCCCAGATCGCCAATAGCAAAAAGAAAACCATCACGATATCATTATGCGCGTTTTGTACACTTTCGAATAGCACCAATGGATTCCAAGCGAAGAAAGCCATTCCGACAACGGCCCATTGCGGACGGATGCGCCGCAAAATTAGATAAATAAAAGCTGTGCTACCCAGATAAGCGAACAAGTTGATTATTTTGATGGCAAATAAATGTCCCAGATAATTGCCGCCGCTCAGAAAAAAACCACCTAATGAGAGCCATTCCCAGATCGGGCCATAAGGGGAGGCCGCGTCAGCCCATTCTCCGGCTAAACTTAACCAGGGATCAGAAAAGGGAAAGGCATCCGGAGAAACCATGAAAGGGGATAAATCATAAAGGGCCCAGCCCCGCGTCCGGATGGCATAGACCAACATATCGATAGCCGTTTGTGGATAAGAGAGAGATAAAATCAATCCAAACGCTGCGCCCCCAAGCACAACGAAGCGCATCCCTTCTTTTTGATTTAATGTGTTCCTACTCTCTGACAGCATTTGGATCCCGATCAGGAATAAAAAAAATAAAGCCAAAATTCCTGCGAGATATCCAATAAATCCAAAGGCTGAATATTGCGTGAGTTTGGCATAATCAACGGGCGGAGAAACTGCGTAATACCGACTTAATTGAAAAGGAGCCGCAAATGCCAGATAAATTGCTCCGCTGCCAATCGCGCAAATCCACAGGCGAGTGTTGGCTGTTATGTTTTGCCAGAAAGCCTTTATTCTTTGAACCATTTAAATCCAATGATTGGCTTAGAAATCCATATTGCTCATCAAAGAGAAAAAGAAAATTAAAATAGCAAATAAAAATTGGCACGCCAATAATCAATTGGGCTACAAAGTAATGACCCCAAACGGTAAAAGCGCGTATAAAAAAGCTGTCGCTAACTAAGCCAGTCTCTGGCAGACCCCGTTCAGTTTTGAATGTCTGTGCTTCAGCTTTGTGCTTCACCTGGCTCAATGCATTTCTCAAAGCATTATTTTCAGATTCCAGGGTAGCCAATCGTGTTTCCATGGAAACCAGGTAGTTTGTCAATTCGTTCATATTGCTGAAAGATGGGGTTTGAGTTGAATTCGTCATAGCTGTCCTCCGCAAAAAATAATTTTGGGTTGCGCACTCCGAGAAAGTTTATCCACAGTTCGATTGCGTAAGGTCTAAATTTAAAAAGATTATATGCAATTCCTGAAATTTGTGGTTTGGGAGAAATAAACAAAGCGGCCCAATTTGGGCCGCTCTGATCTATCAAGGATGAGAAAATCAACAACCTTATTTCTTCAGATATTCATCAATCGCTGCTGCAGACTGGCGTCCGGCATACATTGCTGTGACGACCAGATCAGGGCCAGTGACAGCGTCACCGCCGGCGAACACACCGGGACGGGTGGTTGCACCTGTCTTCGAATCTGCAACGATCAAACCCCAATTGTGGGTTTCTAAATCCGGTGTGCTGTCGCCAATCGTTGGGTCGGGCCAGTATCCCAAGGCTAAGACCGCCGTATCCGCTTCGACAACAAAATTGGACCCTTCTACGGGAACCGGTCGGCGCCGGCCAGATTCATCAGGCTCACCTAATTCCATGTGTAAACATTCTACGGCTGCGAGCTGGCCATCATCATTCGACAAGAAACGAATGGGCTGGGTTAGAAACTGATATCGTGCGCCCTCTTCACGGGCAAACTTGCGGTCTTTTTTGCCGCCTGGCATTTCTCGTTCGGTGCGGCGGTAGAGGCAGGTCACTTCCTTAGCTCCCAGACGGAGTGCCGAGCGTAAGGAGTCTGATGCTGTATCGCCACCGCCAACGACAACGACCTTTTCCCCCACTTCTGTGAGGGCAGGCATATCTTTGGGTAAATAGTGGTCACGCACATTTGTGCGAATGAGAAACTCTGTTGCTGGGTAAACGCCAGGCAGATCGGCGCCTTCCACTTTAAGGGGAGCATCCACCTGTGTGCCAACCCCAACGAAAACGGCATCATATCCATCTTCAAGAAGTTGATCGATGGTTTTATCCTTCCCAATATATGTCTCATATACAAATTCAACACCGGCATCCTGCAAATCTTTGATCCGGTAATTTACAACATCCTTCGGTAATTTGAAATTCGGGATCCCATAAACCAAAAGACCGCCGGCCTCAGGTTTGCTCTCAAAAATTGTGACCGAGTGACCTTTTTGTACCAATTGTTCGGCGCAACCCAAACCAGCGGGACCAGCACCAACCACCGCTACTTTCTTGCCGGTAGGTTCGCCAACCGGAATTTTGATCAGCCCCATTTCTCGAGCAAAATCCATCACAAAAGATTCGAGATAACCGGTTAGAACGGGGTCGCTGTTCTTGACCATTACACACGCACCTTGACACAGTGCCTCGTGTGGGCAAACTCGTGAACAAATTTCTGGGAGTGAACTTGTTTCTTGATATAGTTTTGCGGCTTCTAGGAATTCTCCCTGCTCGATCAGCCACATTGCCGACGGAATATCGTTGTGGGTAGGGCAAGCAACCACACATCCTGCCGGGTCTGGGCAGTGGATACAGCGAGATGCTTGAATTTGAGCGCATTCTGCCCCCATCGGGACAATTACATCATCGAAATCACGGACGCGTTCAGCAGCAGGACGTAATTCAATTTCATCACAAGGTGAAATTGCCCGTGCTTTGCGATCAATTGCTAAAAATTCACTTGGAATGGACTGAGGCATGCCTTTCCTCCGAAAAAAACGTCTTCTTTTGAGGCTATGATAATACCGACAAAAGAGGTTTTATTTAAGTTCCAGATGTCATGATTTTTTCATCCGGATGTCATTTGTTTTGTGCTATTTGTCACAAGTTAATTTTACCGTATTTTTTACTGAAAATTGCACGAGTTAGAAAAATTGACACGGCTCTAATCAGGAACTAATCCATAAACGAGAAAAGTGGGAGGTACTTTGAAAATGAGTGAACAGACGCAGTTTGCCTAAACCTTAGAATTTTGTAAGAATAGGGGATTTACAGAAAATTTTACTTGACAGGCTCAAACTGCCGTTTATAATCCCTAACTTAGTTAGACTAACTAACAATTATTGGTCAATTGATATGACAAATTCGACACAACCTGAAAATCAAATGTTATTGTTGCTTAAACGGATGAGTGCTTTGCCGATGATGAAACCTCCCAGCGAATCTCCATTGAGTATGCCTCAGGTAACAATGTTAAATTGGGTCGCACGCTCCCCTGGTTGCGGTGTCCGCGATATTGCGAAAGGTTTACATGTTACTCCTCCAACCGTCAGCGTTGGAATTCGCCGTCTCGTTCAAGATGGTTGGTTGGAACAGCGAAGCGACCCAGATGATCGGCGTGCTCGTCCTATTTTTCTTACAGAAAAGGGCGGTGAATTAATTGAGACCATTCGTGAGTACCGCACTCAAATGTTGAAACTTTTTCTCTCTGGCCTTGAGCGTGATGAACAAGACCAGTTGATTTGCTTGCTTGATCGTGCAATTACATCACTTGAAACCGAGCAATGATAAGAAAGTATCCAACACAGACGTAATATCGGTTTGAAAATACCCCCCATCCGATAAACTCGCCAAGGATATTTATTTGATGATTTCAATTAGCATCTTCTATATCTAATGGCAAAACGGAAATTTTACTTAAAGATCTGATCAAATAAAATCTTAGCGAACTACGTTGAAGTTAAGGAAGTTATTTCCTGCTGGTGAGGTTGTAGCATTCTTTACCAGACCTGCAAAACCTGCGTAACAAAAAAATGAAAAAAACTATCATTATCATATCCGTAGTAATCATTATTGCCATTGGTGTGTTTGCATTTATCAACATCAACGCGCAGCGAAATGCGGCTGCTGTTTTGGATAGCTTTGAAACCGAAACAGTTCGCCGTGGAGCTTTGTCATCAGTCGTCGGTGCTACGGGAACCGTGCGCTCTAACCAAGGTGCCTACCTGCTATGGAAGGTCTCCGGCCAAGTCGATCACTACCTGGTAAAGGTGGGAGATACTGTTGCCGCCGGAGAAACGCTCGCAAGTATTTCAGAGACAACTCTACCGCCCTATATCATCTTGGCCCAAGCTGATTTGGTGAATTCTCAAAGGGAGCTTGAAACGCTGAAGACTTCATCAATCCAGCAGGCCGAAGCGCTCGCGGCTGTCGAAGCGGCTGAGAAAACCCTTGAAGATGCGCGCAATCCTGAGTTAGCGCAAGCGCAAGCACAAGTAGCAATCGCCGAAGCTGAAGCAGATCTAGATGCTGCCAAAACTCAGTTAGAAATATTAACTACGTCCGTTTCACAAGCTGCCATTGATCAAGCTTTTGCCAATATGGTTTTGGCAGAGAAAAAACTCAACGATCTAAAAGACAATATCGCAAAATTCGAACGCAGGAAGAATGGGCACTTAGAGTTTTGGGAGAGCAAGAAACTTTACAAGAGAATTATCGAAGCCTTGGAGATGCAGCTGCCCCAACTTCAGATTGCTTACGATAATACTGTACAGCGTTACAATAATTTGCTTTCACCTCCAGACCCCCTGGATATGCTGGTAGCGGAAGCTGCTGTTTTTGCGGCTCAAGCACATTTGGACGATGCTGTCCTTCAATTTGAGCGTATCAAAGACGGGGCCAGTCCAGCGGATATTGCTGTTCTCGAAGCCCAGTTGGCAGATGCACAACGTGAATATGAACGCGTAAAGGATGGTCCAAACGGGGATGATATCGTGATTTTCTGAATCCAAGATTGCAGCTTCGCAGGCCTCCGTTGCCCAAGCCAAAATCATGGCCCCCTTTAACGGCACGATTACGAGTGTCGACATCCAGCCTGGAGACAATGTGGATCCGGGAACTCTGGCTTTTCGTTTGGATGATCTTTCGACCTTATTGGTAGATATAAATGTGTCGGAAATTGATATAAATTTGGTTCAGCTGGAACAAGATGTGATCATTACATTCGATGCCATCTTGGCGAAGGAGTATCACGGAACCGTGGTCGATATCGCTCCAATTGGTACGCAAACTCAAGGGGTGACTACTTTCAAAGTGACGGTTGAGCTGCAAAATCCAGATGAAGATGTGCGCCTCGGGATGACCTCGGCTGTGGATATCGTCACCAGCCGCGTGGATGATGTTCTGTTGATCCCAAATCGGGCGATCCGTTTATTAAATGGGGAACGCGTGGTCTATGTTTTGGGAACACAACCGGATGGAACCGAAGGAGTCGATGGCAATTCTGGAAGGAGTGCGTTGCAGTTGGGTGGGCAATCACTCAAAAATTCCATCGAGCCTGTCTCGGTCATTTTGGGTGCCTCATCTGATTTATACAGCGAAGTATTAGGCGGTGATCTCGCTATTGGCGATCAAATTGTCCTCAATCCCGAGCTGGATACTCGCTCTATGAGCAATCGTGGTGGTATCACTGTTGAAATTAATCCCTAAAAAATTTACTCGCGAAAGTCTTGGAAACATTAAAAAGTTGGAGAAAACAATATGAAAAAATTTCTTATTATTATCGTAGTGCTCGCCGTGATCATTGGCGGTGGATATGCGTGGTTTACTTATAGTTCGCAAAAAGCACAAGAAGAACTGATGGCGAGCTTGCAAACTACAGAAGTAGATTTTGGAACTTTGACAGCCACCATTGGTGCTACCGGTGTGGTGCGTTCAAATCAATCCGCGCTGTTAACCTGGCAGACCTCAGGGACTGTAGACCAGGTTGGGGTAATGACGGGAGACTCAGTCCCCACCGATCAGATGATGGCCTTTTTAGCAGAAACATCGTTACCCCAAAACGTTATCCTGGCACAAGCAGACTTGGTGAGTGCCGAGAAGGCCCTGGATGATTTGATGAATTCACAGCTGCAGCAGGCTCAAGCTCTGCAAGCGGTTGAGGCCGCTGAAAAGAATTTAGAAGATCTGCTCAACCCTGAACTGCAACAGGCGCTTGCACTACAAGCGATTGCTGATGCCCAACAGGCTGTCGATTTCTATGAACGGCGGGTTACTAATCTATCATCTTCAGCAGGTAAAGCGGATATAGACGCTGCCCAGGCGCAAGTCACCTTGGCAAAAGACACCTTGGATCGAGCACAAGAGAAATTTGATCCTTATGCGAATAAGCCTGAGACAAATTTGACCCGCGCCAATTTGCAAGCAAACTTGGCTGCAGCTCAACAGCAATATGATTTTGCTGTTCGCCAGCTCAACGCCCTCACTGGAACCGCCTCAGATACCGAAATTTCCGTCGCTGCCGCCAATTTGGCAACTTCACAAGCCCAGCTTGAGGAAGCGCTCCGTGAATATGAGCGTATCAAAGACGGCCCCAGCGAAGCCGATGTTGCCTTATTAGAAGCGCAATTAGCAGAAGCTGAACGTGAGTATGAGCGTGTCAAAGATGGCCCCGATCCTGATGATATTGCCGTTGCTGAGGCCCGAATTGCCGCGGCTCAAGCGACCGTCAATCAAGCTTTTATTAATGCCCCTTTTGATGGCGAAGTCACCCTGGTGGAAGTCAAACCGGGAGACCAGGTTCAACCTGGAACCGTTGCTTTCCGCGTTGACGACCTTTCTCGTTTGTTGGTTGATCTAGACGTTTCAGAAGTGGATATCAACCAGATTGAAGAAGGACAGCAAGTAACCATGAGTTTTGACGCCATTTTGGCCAACGAGTATCATGGCGAGGTGGTTGAAGTTGCCATCGTTGGGAATAACGTGGCTGGTGTTGTGAATTTTACTGTTACCGTGGAATTGCTTGACCCGGATACCCAGGTTCGTCCCGGGATGACATCAGCCGTCAATATCGTGATCAACCAAATTGACGAAGCTTTATTAATCCCCAACCGGGCTGTACGGGTTGTCGATGGAGAACGAGTTGTTTACATACTAAAGAATGGTCAATTAGAATCTGTCCAGGTTACTTTGGGCTCTTCTTCGGATTTGTATTCAGAAGTTGTCGATGGTAATTTGACCGCTGGTGACACCCTTGTACTCAACCCGCCCAGCATGTTATTGCAGGGCGGCCCAATGGGTGGTGGGCCAGGTGGTGGTGGCTTCTAAGGAGTTGATCATGACAGAAAAAGATTGGGTAGTTGAAGGAAAAGATCTGACCAAAGTTTTTACGATGGGTGATGTAGAAGTTCACGCTTTGCGCGGCCTATCGGTTCAGATTGCACGTGGAGAAGTGGTTTCCATCATGGGACCCTCCGGGTCAGGCAAATCAACATTAATGAATATTTTGGGCTGTTTGGATCGCCCCACCGCTGGAGATTACTGTCTCGATGGTGAGTGTATCTCAGACCTGACAGATGACCAGTTAGCCGATATCCGCAACCGTAAGGTGGGATTCGTTTTCCAGAGTTTTAACCTGCTCCCAAGAGCAACTGCCTTAGCCAACGTGGAATTGCCTCTGCGTTATGCACGCCACAATGGCAAAAATCGACGCCAGCGCTCGAAAGCCGCCTTAGAATCAGTCGGTCTCGGTGACCGGATGACGCACCGCCCAAACGAGCTCTCAGGTGGACAGCAGCAGCGTGTTGCAATCGCCCGAGCTCTGATTAACGAGCCGTCCATTGTGATGGCCGACGAACCAACTGGCAACCTGGATACCAAATCAGGTGATGAAGTTATGGAACTGCTGCTCAACTTGAATAAAGAACACGGTACCACGTTGATTATCGTTACTCACGATCCCGAAATTGCCGAGCAGACCCAACGCGTGATCAATATTCGGGATGGCTGTATAGAGGAGATCAAATGAATTTCTGGCAAGCATTTATCGAAGCTTTAGAGAGCTTGACCTCCAACAAACTGCGTTCCGGACTGACAATTTTAGGCATCGTTATTGGTGTGGGTGCCGTGATTGCTATGTTGGCGATTGGTACTGGTGCAGAAAACTCGATTACGGGTGAAATTCAGGGCATTGGAAGTAACCTAATCTTTGTCTTTCGGGGGGGCTCGGAAGAAGTGCGCAATCCCAAACCCTTAACCTTGGGAGATGCGGATGCGTTGGCTGATCCATTTGCCGCCCCAAATATTGCCGGTGTTGCCCCCGTTTTGCAGGGCAGCGGAGAAGTCACATTTGCGGGTGAAAGTGTCAACACCCAGCTTTCTGGTGTTACTCCTGAATACGAATATGTACGCAACTACAATGTCTCGGAAGGCGAGTTCATCAGTGACGCTCACATGTTGGGACGATCGGCCGTGGTAATTTTAGGCGTTGAAGTGGCTGAGGAGCTCTTTGGACGCAAAGCTGCTGTCACAGGCGAAACCGTGCGCATCGAGGGTCAACCCTTCAGAGTAATTGGTGTTTTAGAAGAAAAAGGTGGGTCAGCCTTTGGAAGTGAGGATAATCAAATCATCGTTCCGTTGACCACCGCGCAAACTCGTCTATTGCGGCGGTCCAGCGCAGATCGAGTGGATGTGATCTTCGTTCAGGCTGCCAGCGCCGAAGCTGTACCGGATGCCAGCGAAGAGATTGCGCAAATCCTGCGTGCCAGACACCGCACCGCGATTGGTGAAGATGATTTTACAGTCTTCAGTCAACAAGATTTTCTGGATGTGGCCTCCTCGATCACGGGAATTCTGACCATCTTTTTGGGTGGTATTGCTGGAATCTCCTTGCTCGTAGGTGGAATCGGCATCATGAATATCATGCTGGTTTCAGTGATCGAGCGTACCCGGGAGATCGGTTTGCGTAAAGCGATGGGAGCCCGAAAATCAGATATTTTGATTCAGTTCTTAACGGAATCATCTCTGATTAAGCCTCTTTGGCGGTATCCTGGGGATTGGCCTGGGTTGGCTGATTGCATTTATCGTAGGTCAGATTGCTGCTGCCAGTGATGCGAATATTGTGCCGGTGGTTGGGTTGGATGCCATTTTGATGGCAACAATTTTCTCCGCCGCAGTTGGACTATTCTTTGGGCTTTATCCGGCCAATCGGGCCGCGAGCCTACAGCCAGTAGAAGCGCTGAGATACGAATAATCATACCAAAATTTAGATGAGCAACCTGACGGTTTGAAAGGCTGTGAAAAAAGCGGATTGAGTAGGCTAAAAGCCTTATCGAAATCCATTTTTCGCACCGTTGTGGACCTCGATATACCCCTCGGGGGCTACTCGGCCAAAAAATCGACTAGCATCAGAAATAAAAGAACGCAGCTATTTCGCGTAACTGCGTTCTTGCGTTTAAAAATCCGGATTACAAGGATGCATACCTCTTCACGCGTTTGGCAATCACTTCTATACTGTTCTGCCAAAATTCTGGGGAGCGCAAATCAATTCCAAACCGTGTGGCTAAATCTTCGGCAGAACCTTCGCCCGTCGAGGCCAGGAAATCTTGATATTCAGGGATGAAATCTACACCGCGGTCCTGATAAATTGCATACAAGCCGGTACCAAAGAGTAACCCAAAAGCATAAGGGAAATTATAGAAAGACAATCCGGGCCGGTAGTAGTGCGGCTTCCAGGTCCACATATATTTGTGGCGGTAGCGAGAATCTAGACCGTCGCCGTAGGTTGCGGCCTGCGCCCATTCCATAATTTCACAGAACTCTTCAGCCGTGAGCTCGGATTGGGCTCGGCGCTCGAAAACTTCTTTTTCAAACATGTACCTAGAGTAAATATCTACGATTACCTGGCTGTCTCCAACCAGAGATGTTTCCAAGACAGCAAGTTCTTCTTCGGGGCTGGCAACTTGTTGGATGGTGGCTTCGAAGACGATGGTCTCACACATGATCGAGGCAGTTTCCGCCAAAGTCATCGGTGTGCTTCTTTGCAGCGGGGTTTTATCTTTGGCACACTCGTTATGGAACGCGTGCCCCAACTCATGGGCCAGCGTGAAAATTGTATCCAGGGAGCCGTCGAAATTCAGAAAGACGCGGGATTCTTTGACTTTGGGTAATCCCATACAGAAAGCACCCACGCGTTTCCCATCGCGCATCTCGGCATCAATCCATTGCTGATCGAAGGCACGTTGGGCGAATTCCCGCAATCCGGGAGAGAAAGTGCCAAATTGCTCTAGAACATAATCCCGCGCTTGGAGATAGGTGTACTGGGTTTCGGTTTGCCCGACGGGAGCAAAGAGATCCCACCACGCCAGGGATTCCTTTCCCAATCGGCGGGCCTTGGCTTTGAAATATCGGCGAAAAATAGGGAAGGATGCTTCCATCGCGGCCAGCATGGCTTCCAACGTACCGCGGTCGATACGGGCATCATCGATCGCACTGTGGAGTGCATCTTCACGTCCCCGACGCTGGTCGAGTGTATTGACTGTGCCTTTGACACCGTTCAGCGCGGCGGCCAGTGGTTCTTTGACTGATTCCCAGGCCACCATTTCAGCTTCATATCCGCGGCGGCGGGTCGCTTCATCGGGATGGTTGCGTAAATTGATCAGCGCGGGGGCGGGCATTTTTTTGATCTCACCATCCGTTTCGAAATCGACGGTCAATTGTGATGTCACCGTGCCCTGAAGTTTGTTCCAGGCAGTGGCTCCGCTCAGGGATAACTCCGCGGCAAGATCTTCTTCTGCCTGCCCCATTAAATACTGGCTTTGGTGAGCTATTTCTCGCAAAATAAACTCGTGATCTTTGGCGAGATTGCTCAATTCAATAGCCTGATCGAGTAAATTGCCGCGGGTGCCAATCCAACCCTCGATACGGGTTTGGGCCTGCTCTAAGCGCACTCCATTTTGCTGGAAAATCGACATTGTTCGTTGGGCTTCGGCATTATAGGAATCCGTCGAAACGAAAGCGGCGATATAGGCGCGCAGGGTGCTATACAGTGTATATAGGTAATTTAAAGATTCAACCAGGTGATCGAGATTGGCCGCTAATTTTGATGGGTCTGATTCTGTCGGTTCTGCAGCATTTTTTGAAATTTTATGCTCATTGAGATAAGCAAAAAGCGCATCGACAGATGTGTTCATCAAATCGAAATCAGCTTTAAATTCAGCAGAATCCAGGCTGGGATAAACGTTGCTGACATCCCAACGAGGGGTGTGAGAAGCGGCTTGAGTCATTTTATCTCCTGGTAAAAGGTAAGATTTGATATATCCACTATTTTACTCTTAATTGATTAGCCTGGTGGTAGAAGGTAATTTATCCAAACAGCACGCCTTGGGGCAAAATTAATCCATATAACAATAAGGCCTGGCAGATTGCTGTGATCCAATGGGCGTTTGTGATTTGCCGCAGCAGATATCCAAAGGTCAGCGCCAGTCCCAGAATCAGCAATCCCTGCAAGCCACCAATCACGCCGGAAAGTGAACCGATGCTTGCCAGAAAAGCAGTATACAAGAAGAAAGGTAAAATCCCAATTAGCAGTCCGGTAACCTGGGGAAGCGGTTTACCAGGCGCGAATTCAGTGATCATCGCAATTTCGCAGATACCAATCCAAAATCCTAATGCTGTTGGTAAACTGAAAAGCACCAGCCAAAGTAGTCGCATATTGAGGGGATAAACGAAGAACCAACCCGTGCGTGCAAAAGCTGCGGTAATAATCAGCACTAAGACGGTCACTCCGACCGCAAACCAAACAGAACGTTGATCTGTCCTTATATCATTCGCAAAAGGCAGGCGGCCTTGCGTCCCAGGCAGGCGGCCGAAGCGGTACAGCAGCCACATCAAAATTCCATATCCGCCAAAGAAAGCGACATAGATCAAATTGAAAGTTGGTAACCCAATCGGTAAGAAGAAAAAGAGGCTTGCCAGCAAAGCGCCCAACGGCAATGCTCCCAACCAGAGAAGCAGTTTGCCAGTAAAAAACCGCCGCAAATTGGTGATTTGGATATTGCCTGGCCCGGAATCGCTGATAGGGCGCGTAGATTTTAGCCAACCTGCCGCGCCGATCAAGCTGATGATTAATCCTGAAAAACCAAGCAGCCAACACCAGATTCGGAGCGTTGCACAGGTTGCAATTTGTGAAGGCGGGGTGAGTTCTAGATTTTGAGCCGCCCAAAGCTTTGCTGCGGTCAAAACGCGCGGTGAAAATACTTCATAATTATGCAACAGACTGGGGAAGATGATCAGAGTGCGCGGGCTTCCGTTAGGCAGGGTGTGCAGGGTGCTGACTGGTAATGGCTCGCCGTTCAATTTATCCACCAACAAGTGAGCGGATTCGGGGGTTAAGATGTCGTCCCACTCGCCGCTGATTATCAGGATATTTGTGTCTGGATTCTGTGGTCCGAGGTTCTGCACCCACGCCAGATCTGAGTTGCTGACCCCAGTGAAGAATTCGGCCTGGGTGTTGGTACTCAAGTTGACCTGCGTGCCAAGTAAAATTAATCCGGCCATGTTGGCATCCATAGTGGCGGCTTGCAGTGCCACACGTGCACCCAAACTGTGCCCCATAAGAATGATTTGTTCATCTTCTAAGCCCGAAAGCGATTTGAAATCTTCTTTGGCGGCTAAAGTTTGATATGCAAGTCGGGGCGTTTCGGCATTGTCGTATCCCAAAGTGCCCGGAGAACGCCCATGACCGGAAAAATCAAAAGTGAAAATATGGTAGCCAAGCTGCGCAAACTCGCTGGCTGCACTGCGCATCGAAACCTGATCGCTGCCAAACCCTTCGAGGAACAAAACGCCTGCGTCGATATTCCCAGGGTAATATCGACCGATCAACTTATCTCCCTGAGAATCTGAAAAATCTACCTTGTCAAAGTTCAAAAGGGAACGATCTAATACATAAGGTGTAATGATTGCCACCAGGGTTAGCGTCATTCCAATCAGAGAGATAATTTTCCATTTATTTTTTAGATTAATGGTTGGGGACATATGTATTTCCTTTGATGAAGCGGCCAAGTTTTAGAAGAATAAATCAATTTGCACAGTAACTACTTTGACACTGTCACAATTCGATAAGGCCCTTATGTTGGGTCCTACGCAATCGGGATTTCCGGGAGCGGGTGCGGTTCAGTAAATGAGATACCACCAAATCGGCAGCTTGTTGAGAAGACAATTGAGGTAGAGGCAAAGCGGCGCGCAAGAGTTCTCGCACATTACCAACTGATAACTGAGGCAAAACATCGACTTCCAATTGAGAGATCAAGTCTGGATCCTGATGAAAGCGGTGCATCCAATCCAGACGGGTCTCGGCGACGAACCAGCCGGCCAAAATGGTGAGTGCCAATTGATGTTCCCAGGCACGATACTTCATGGCCTGGAACTCGTCCCAACCGAATTCACCTTTGGCATCCTGGTAACTGCGTTCACCGAAATAACGATGAGATTTTCGCCAGGCCATGGTTGCTAAAGATGTCTGCGGTGAAGCGTTGCTGAAGATATAAGTCACTCGGTTTGCATCTTTGCGGATGAGTAACCATTCTTCCTGCAACTGATGATCGCTCACCAGCCATACCCGGCGACGGGCAAACTTCGGGCTAAGTTTGCCTCTTTCGTTTGGACGCAATGTGATGGTTTGCCATTCCAGGTCCGGGTTATGTAACAATTCTCGAACCTCACAACGCTTGCCACCGACGATGACCAGGTTCTTGGAGGGCTTGCCACGCTTGGTCAAAGGATACTGGATCTGTGGTGGTTCGAGATAAACCAGTGTATTGGCTGGGATGTCACCATAGTTCACCATAGTGTATTCAATGCCAGCCTGATCAAGCCGCCGTCGCAACGCTGTATTGCGCCCATATAAGTCATCCATGACAACCGCTTCGAAGGGAATACCTTGCGCCTGTACTCGTTGGATCATCTGCCAACCCAATTCAGGTTTGGTCTGAAAGCTTCTTTCTGCGGGAATGCCTACCTTCTGGCACTGGGTAGTATATGCTTCTTCAAACCAATGGGCTGGAAGGATGAGTTCACCATCCACCCAAGTATTGACCTGCGGTGTCACCAGTGACAAAAACCACCCACGTGGCTCATATCGATCTTACCCAAGCGACCATTGTGCTGTCGCCCGGCACCAGCACTGTGTGCCCCTGCTTTTTCATCCGCACTTTCATCCAACACCAACATCGCACCTTGAAATTCAGGATGAACTTTGATTTCATCTCGGATACCTGCGATCAAACCCCATCCTGACCAGGGTGAATTGCTCATGAAGTGTTGCCTGTTTTGCCAGGTACATTGGTCTTGCGTCCAATATTGCTCATATTGCGTTTGGCTTCCATCCGGAGCAATCCGCTTAGATAGCGGTAGCCATACTCGCTTGTATCACGAGTTTGCGTTCGCAGATGGCTTCGGAACCGTTGGTGGAAATCTTCTATTCGGCTTCCAAGACGTTCGATCTCTTCCAGCCGAAGCCCCCAACGGGTTATCTCTGTGATCAGTTTTGTCTGTTGTTCATACTATCTATTTATGCCACAGTTTGCCTTTACCAAAAAGGGCCTAATTCAGGTTCAATTGTCTAATGTGACATTGTCAAACTACTCAGCCCGCATAACCCCCACTCATCTCAACTACCTGAGCGGTTACTTTGCACAAATTATAATGTAACCTTTTGTATTGGATTACATCTAATCGAAACCGGTCAATTTTTGTGAATGAAATTGGATTGCCAGTATGCCCAAAAAAGTAGCTGTAATCAACTACCAACACTGTGAGCCGGAAGATTGTGAAGCCGGTATTTGTCAGGCTGTATTGGCGTGTACCAGAAATTTAATTAAGCAAGAAAGCCCTTTCGAGATGCCTGATCCATACCCCAATATGTGTGTTGGATGTGCAATCTGTGTGCAGGCTTGTCCAAAGGGAGCCGTCAAAATGGTTTGATTTGGGGAATTGATTGCGCTAATTCAAGGAGCGATTCTAATTGTAAGAATCGCTCCTTTGTTTTATATCTTTATCAAATTGTTTCGTCTAGGTTCCCCAGTGCGCAGTGCCACCCGCTCGCCAAGGCAGGTGTGCGGTTCAGCAAGCCATTTATTTTTGACTACAAACCGCAAAACACTTGCCCTGGTCGGGGTGTCGAATAATTGTTTACGTGCTGATGAAGTCCGCTGTGGCGGCCTCTGAACCAGCCGGGGCCTTGCCCTTGAACTGGCTCATGTAGAGGGAATAGTAGAAACCCTTCTTTGCCATCAGATTGTCGTGCGAATCGAACTCAACGATCTCACCGGCATTTACGACCATAATCTTGGCCGAGTCCCGAATGGTGGCCAGGCGGTGGGCAATCACAAAGCTAGTTTTACCCTCCATCAGGCGTTCCAGACCTTCCTGGATCAGCTTCTCAGTTCGGGTATCAACGTTGCTGGTAGCCTCATCCAGGATGAGAAGTTTGGGTTGGGCGACCATGGCGCGAGCGATGGTGACCATCTGGCGTTGGCCTTGACTGAGGTTAGCCCCTCGCTCGGTCAGCATGGTATCGTATCCTTGTGGTAAATTCCTTATGAATTCATGGGCATTAGCCTGCTTGGCGGCATCGATACATTCCTCCTCGGTAGCACCTTCGCGGGCATAGAGCAGGTTGTTCATCACCGTATCCGAGAACAAGAAAGCTTCTTGCAGCACGGCACCGATCTGTTTGCGCAGACTGATCTGGGTGAGTTTGGTCAGGTCTTGCCCATCGATCAAGATCGTGCCGCTGTCGACATCGTAATATCGCGTGAGGATATTGATAATGGTCGATTTGCCTGCACCCGTTGGCCCACAGATACCAATCTTTTGCCCGGGTTGGGCTTCGAAGGTATTATTGCGCAAAATCTTACGGCCGGGTACGTAGCTGAAATCGACATCATCGAACTCGACGTGACCGTTTTTAAATTCGAAATTGCTGGCATCGGGGGCATCTTCCACAGTTGGCTTTTCATCCAAAATTGAAAATACCCGCCGTCCTCCGGCAACGGCATTCAGCGATGTGGCTGTCAGGTTGGCGATCTCCGAGATGGGACGGGAGAGCAGGCTGGCATATCCGGCAAAGGCGATCACTGTTCCTAGAAGCATTTCACCTTGAATCACTGCAATCGCACCAACAACCGTGACGAGAACTACTTGTACGACCACCAGTGATTGAGATAAAGGGTATTGCAGCAGCGAGGTGAAGAATGCCTGGCTGGCAGTATCGAAAACGCCCACTGCCAGTTCTTCACTTTGCTCATCAGCCCAGGCTTGACGCCGGTTGCTGATCAGAACCTTGTGACCGGAGAGGGTCTCTTCCTGGAAACCACTCAGCGTACCAAGATCTTCTTGTAACTTGGCAAAAGCTGGAGTGGAGATTTTCTGCACTACATTGGTCAAGAAAAGCATAACCGGCACGACCAGCAAAGCTATGATCGTCAGCCGCCAATCCATGGCTAACATAACGAACAAGATCATGAAGATCTGAATACCAGCCCGGATGATGGGGCCGACTGCACTCTCGTAAAACAACGAGATGACTTCAGTATCGTTCGTCACACGGCTCATTAACTCACCAATGGGCTGGCGATCGAAAAAGGTCAACGAGAGTTTCTGCATATGGGCAAACAGATCCACTTGAAGGCTGTACAATCCTTTGGTGGCTAGATCGGCAAAAAGGCGCTCGGCGATATAACTCGTAATCAAGTAAATGGCTGCAGCGATAAAGGCATAAACCAACCAACGGTAGAGCTCAGTGACAGTGCCACCCGGTGTGCTAATCTCGTTGATCGCTTGACCCGTCAAAAAAGGTAAAACCACCAAGCCGAATAAAGCAATAACACGAATCACCATGGCCCGGATGAACTTGCTGCGCTTCTCCCCACTGGTCATATAGTGCATCAAGCGGCGGATAATATTGCCTGTATCATTGGGGCGATCAATTGCATTTTCCGGATGCTGGTCTTTGAATTTAACAGATTCTTTCTTTGAAGTTGTTGTGGTCATGATTGCACCTCCACATCCAAGCCTGCAATGATACCGCTGCCCAATTGAGATTCGTAAATTTCCTGGTAGAGTGGGCTGGAATGCATCAGTTCTTCGTGGGTACCCACGGCGGTGATCTCGCCATTTTCGAGCAGATAAATCTTATCCAAATCGATGACGGCGCTGATCCGCTGGGCGACATACAAGATGGTCATGTTTTCTGAGAATTCGGGGATGGCCTCCTGAACTCGGCCTTCGGTGGAGGCGTCAAGGGCACTGGTGCTGTCATCTAAAATCACGATGCGAGGCTGGGCTGTCAGCGTTCGATTGATCGAAAGACGCTGGCGCTGCCCACCGGAGAAATTGTAACCACGCCGGGAAACAGGAGCATCCCAGCGCTCTGGTAGATTGCTCACGAAACCATAGGAGTCAGCAGCTTTGGCGGCTGCTAACATGACTTGATCGTCCACCTCAGGGTTGCCGAACTTGAGGTTGAAACGCACATCCCCTTGGAAGAGGAGGGCTTCCTGCAGGGCGATACCGACCATCTGGCGGAGGTTATCTTGCGGGATATCGCGAACGTCGACGCCATCAATCGTGATGCGTCCTTCGGTGACATCATAAAAACGTGGAATAAGATTTACAAGGGCAGACTTTCCGGCACCAGTAGCACCCAAAAAGCCAACTTGTTCCCCCGGTTCAATGGTCAGGTTGATATTTTTGAGGGCGGGTGGGTCCAACTCCCCATCTGGCCGTTGGAAGGCAAAGGTCACGTTCTCGAATACAATACGGCCTTTAACATCGGTCAGCTTTTGGGGTTGGGCAGTTTCCCGATCCTGGATCACTGGTTCATCATTGTAGACTTCAAGCACCCGTTGAGCAGAGGCATCACCGCGCAGGACGAAGGGTACAACGATGGCTAGCATCGCCAGTGGGGCGATCACCAGCCCCAAGAATTGGGTGAAAGCGATCAATTGACCGACATTGATGCCGGAATTGTTGATCACCTGCGGGCCGCCAAACAGGAGCGCAGAGGCAATCCCGATCTGAGCGATCCCCGTCAGCATAGGCGCCATGAAACCGGTCAGGAAAGCAGCGCTGAAGGCTGGTTCTTGCATCGCGAGGGCGCGCCCATCAAAACGCTGGACCTCATAGTTCTCGCGCACGAAAGCTTTGACCACCCGTACCCCCGCCAGGTTTTCCTGCAGGGTATTGTTGAGGGCATCCAGCTTTTTCTGACGTTGATCGTAAGCCTTGAAAATCCGGGGAGCGATAAACCACATCAGCACCAACACAAAGACCACGATGACCACCAGCAGCCAGACCAGTTCGGGTGTGCTGCGCAGGGTCAAGAAAAAGGCTACAATCAGCATGAAAGGTGCATAGAGTACCAATAAGGTAGCATATAGCACAGCGTTCTGGATATTGACCACATCGGCATTCAGGCGCACCATCAAATTTCCGGTGCGGAAGCGGTCAAAATTCCCGAACGAGAAAGTCTGGATTTTGCGATACAGGTAAACGCGGATTACATAGGCTGTACCCTGGGAGAAGAAAACAGCTAGCCAGGCGGCGCCTGCCAACGCAGCACCACCAATCACAGCCCAGACTAGCATTTTCAGCCCGGTGCCCAGGACGATGACGATATCGCCAGCTTCGATGCCTTCATTAATCAGTTGTTGTGACAAACCAGCTACAACAACTGTCCCAAGTGCTGAGATCAAAACCAGTACCTGCGACAGGACCAGCCGACCGCGGTATTTTTTGAACACAATTAGCACTTGTCCAAGTGATTTCAACATAAGATAGTATCTCCTTTCTTGTAGTAAACATAAATATTGCCTGCAACATTAGTGCAGCGTAATCCCTAAAAACGGTGGGAGAAATATCTGAACATTATTATCTGTCAATCAGTTTGAAATTTGTTCACTCTCTCCTGGCTTTAAAATTTGTCCGAACCGTTTTTTGCTGTTGATGATGACAAACACGGGAGAAGTAGTACGGATGTGCCTGAAGTAGGTGCTCTCTGATATTGTTTCCATATTTTCAAGCCATTCCCAATCTAGATAATCGGAATCTGATCTATATTTTACGCACATATAAGGGATTCCTGCTGAAACGATATTATGGAAGAAGTGACTCCCTTGAGAATGGTCAACGATGAAATTTTCTAGATCTACTTCGATGATTACCCGCGCCCCACTGATTGCCCTCCAATCTACGGGTACGCCTAAATGGCGGTCATTAGTTCCCCAGCGTCCCGGACCTATCAGAATAAAGGGGGTTTTAGTCTCGTTCAATCTCTGGTTGATTTGGCTGATTTCTTTTGCCATGAGCAAGGTTTTAGTTTGATCAAAAGAATCTGGTTTGATATAGACGATATCTTGTATATTCTTTATAACCCGGTTACCAGAAATCTGGGATGAGTGAATAAATAAGTTGTCTCGCTTTACATCTGCAACATAACTAGATGTTTCTTCGTGTTCTACAAATGGTCTAATTTGCAACAAGTTAAAGGTCAACTTTTCGTTGGAGTTTTCTGGAAAATCTCCTGCAAATTCAATCTCGACTGGGCATCCCATGGCTTCTTCACCGAGTTGCAAGACGCGATTGATAACTTGTGCCAACGGGAAGGTGTTGTATTTGATCTGGCGGTCAAATGTGATGACAGGAAATCCGGTTCTCTTTTCCCAATATCCACTCGAAAATCTGCCATCGTTGGGGTTATAGGTGTCAGCAATTTCAGTGAGAGTTTGATCTTGAATCGCATCACCAAGATCAAAAGTCCCTAAGAAATTATATTCCCCTTTATGGAGATCGAAATCCTGATGACATTCTCGTTGGATGGCATAAAAATATCGTTGGCTCTCATCAATTTTCTGGTGAATATCAGAATAAATATTGATCTCGGGGTATTTCGGGCTAAATCTACGGGTCAACCCGCCATCAACAATGGATTTTCCAAGTCCCAAAGCCAGGTATGCAATCCGATCTTCGGGCTGCAGCCGATCTCCAACAGGATAATAATTATACGAAGCAGCCGTGCCGGAGTAATTGGGATAGTACCTTCTTCCATATTGCCTCCCCACAACTTCTTGGATCACAACCGCCATACGTGATCCGGCCAACGATACGCCCAAGGTGTCCGCATAAGCTTGAGCTAAACTCAAATATGTTGAAGCATAAACTAATTTTATGGCATTTACCAATTGATTGATCCGCACACTGGGATGTGGATTGCAGTTCGGGATCATATAAGTTGAAAAAACCCCCGCAAATGGTCTGAAAAGCGAGTCTTCAAAAATATTTGAGGATCGTACTGCCAACGGTTTTCCTACCTCAGAAAAAACGAATTGGAGATCAGACCATAATGACTCTGAGATACGAGCATGCAAGAAACGTTCTTTAATTTGATCATCGGTCATCTCTGATGAGACAAAATCAAAAAGGTGGTTTTGCTGCATAAATTTTTCGAATTCATTTGTCCCTATAGCGAAAGTTTTCGGCACTTGAATGGAAATATTGGGAAACTCTTTGCGAAACCCAGCATTGAATAAACTGCGTAGATATACGAGAAATGCGAGTCCACGACCTTTACCCCCCAGAGAACCTGGTCGTAGCCGAACAAATCGAGAATTAGGATGATAGCCTACTCGATCAAAATCGACAATCACGCCCAATTTTTCTTGTAATATTTCGTCAAACGATCTTAACAAGAATTGTCTTAAATCCTCATCGCTTTCAAATTCAGATACTTTGCGTGGTTTGAGGCGCCGGGCCATTTCAAATTCGCCACGGGCAGATAGCCACCCGGAAAAGTGATCATTTTTAGCATGATAAAGTAAAGATTGCATGGGGATGTTTTCGATCAATTCTTTCAACTCAAAAAGATTATTGGCCTCACCTAAATTTTCTCCTGCTGGGTTCCGGAAAGTAAATGACCCAAATCCCATAAATTCCAACATGAAATTTCGAAGCTCGTGAACCAGGGATTGATCATTCTTGTTGACAAAATAGGCCTGAAGATCCTCGGCAAGAGACCGGTTATTCTCCTCGCTCGATTGCATCATAATGGGGAGTGTGGGGGCTTCTGCGCGAATTGCGCGCACTAATTCAAATCCAGCTATATCGTCAAATTTGCCATGCCTTGGGAATCGGATATCAGTGATCAAACCCAGAAGATGTTCTTTATATTTTTTATAATATTCCAGGGCCTGCTCATACGAACCGGCTAGGAGAATTTTGGGTCGAGAACTCATTTGAAGGAGTGTATGATAATCATTGCCACCTTCATAAATCAAATCCCGAGTTTGCCGCATAATTTCCCCGTACAACTCGGGTAAATATAGAGAATAAAAACGAATAAAATCTTCAACAATGATAATGACTCGGACATCTCCTTGGCGAGTGTCCTCGTCAACATTCATACGATCTTCAAGCAATTTAATGATAGCTACAAAAACATTCGAATTTCCGTTCCACACAAAAACTTTATCGATTAAATTATCTTGAACGTAATTGGGTTTTAGCGACTGTATTTCCTCCGAATTATTCAACAATAGAATGATAGGGATATCGTCAATTTGCTTTACCTTCTCTGCGAAATTTCTGGGGTCAAGTTCTCCGATGCGGCGCATGGCGATTACTAAATCGAATTTTCGCTCTTTAAGCATTGCAATTGCCTGATTCGCGGATGAAGCCCGTGAAACATGTGGCAGGGTGCGCAAATTGAGATTGTGAAACTCCTCGTAAATTTGATCTGAAAGCCGGGCGTCTTCTTCCAGAATAAAGGAGTCATAGATGCTGGAGACCAAGAGAATCTCGATGATCCGCTTGCGCATTAACAAACGGTATTTTCTAAATTTTGGATGATATTCGAGTAGAAGGTTATCTGTGTTTTTTGCCATTATTTTCTAACGGATTCTCTTGATCACATCTGAAATCCTTCCCCTTATGCAAAACAGGTCAGCAGTTTCGAAAGGCTGACCTGTTACACCAAATATCTTTGGATTTTTTACTCCGATTTGGCGTTGTCAGCAGTTTCCCGAGTGTTCTCAGCAATCCTGAAGAGCACTACCAACATTTCTAAGCCGATCCGGGCTATGAAAATTATGATGAAAAATACGACCGGTGCAATAATGATGCTTCCCAGACCCCACATAAAACTATTTGAAAATCCTGCCAGAATAGTACTCACCATTGCTAAACCAGCCACGATGAAGGCAAAAACATATAGCACGCGGATCAAATCTATGCTTATGAATTCGGTAAATGAGAAATCGAAAATTGCGCTAAAAGGGGGTTTTCCTGATGAGTTTTCCATTATTATTTGCTCCTATCTTACTTATTCGGTTTTTTAAATTATAGTGCAAACCTGATGAGCGGTAAATCCTGTTATGCAAAAGCCATTGGACCAGGACCAGATCCCCCCATTTTTTCTTCAATGCCACGGATGATCAGGATCACACCGACAACCATTGCATAAGCTGCAATTATGGCAATGATTGTTAAACCACCCAACGCAGGCTGAGCAATCATCCAAAACCCGAAGAGTAGTTGAGCAATGCCCCCCAGCAGGAGCAACCCTAAACGCCCCCGACTCAGGTATTTATGGCCACGGAAACCGGTATAAATATCTGAACTGCCCTGGATGAGAATTTGAGCGGCGAACAATGCAATTAAAATGACAGCTGTGATTTTGGGCCAGGTAAAGATCAAAAAACCGATGACCAGACTCACAATTGCACTCAAAAGAGTATGCCGGTAACTCAGTTGGGCTTTGTTTTGAGCATAGATTTCACCCAATTTGAAAATGCCATCTAGGATGGCATAAATACCCAAAATAATAAAAACAGCCAAAACACCGGCTTTGAGATTCATGAACATCAAAATCCCTAAAACAATTGCCAAGGTCCCTCGAACGATAAGAATCTTCCAATTACCTTGTATCAAATTATTCATATTCTACCTTTGCCATCCTTATTTATCCGCGTTAATCCAATCTTTGGCCGATTCAAAAGCTTTCTCGGTTGAGGCGAAGAGCCGCAACTCGGCAGTGAAAATATTCTCTGAGCCCAGGCGCTCAACAGCCTCGGCCTTTTCCAGAATCTCCATAAATTCACTGCCCACCCCAGAGAACATCAGTTTGTTGCCTGCTGCTGCCAGTTGGTCATGATATTTTTCGAGCCAGCCTAAGCCCGTGAGACTGGCAATACGTCGATTTCGAACGCGCAGAATGAGCACAGCGTTGGTGTTTTCGCTGGGATCGGGCATCAGTTCATCAGAGGAATAGACTGAAGCGAAAAAGATATTCCCATGGATTTCAAGGATTGTGGCCTGATTGGAGGGGAGTTTTTTAGGTAGGGGGTATTCCTCCCATTCGCCAGATTCGTTTTGTGCCAGGGAGACGATCTTGAACTGACCTGACGATACGAAAGCATAGAGCAGAAGAGACAGGAAAACACCAGCGAAAATGGCTACGGTCAGATCGGTGAAAACACCTACCAGAACGGTAATTACGGCAACCACTGTGTTCAAACGAGATACTTTCCAGGCTTTAGTGAGTTCTTTGCCCTCTTTGATCATCACTTCGAACCCAATGACAATCAACAAGCCGGCCAGGCCCGACATGGGAATCAATTCCGCGTAGCTGCCAAACAAAATCAGAATGATGGCCATCAAAAAACCGGCAAAGATACCTGACCAACGACTCTGTGCTCCACCGCTGACATTGATGCCTGAGCGCGAAAGTGAACCACCAGCCGGCATACCCTGAAAGAATGATCCCGCGATATTGCCCAATCCCTGGCTGGTGAAATCCCTTGACATATCGGAGCGAGATCCATCGGGATTCGGGTAAGCAGCCCCAATTCCTGAGCTTTCTGCCAATCCCACGACAGCCGCAGCAATCGCGCCACCCAGCAAAGCTGGGATCAGGCTGAAATCTGGCAATATGGGCTTGGGGATGGCAGCCAATCCGCTGGGTACTTCTGATATATCTCCGACTAATTCCACACCATCTAGCCCAATCAGAAGCACTGAGATTGTTGCAAAAAAAATGATGAGAATATCGGCCCATTTTTTGATAGGGGAGCGCTTGAGCAACACTAAAATGAGGATCGAGGCAATGCCTACCAGTGCTGCTGATAAATTCCAGTTGTTCGCATTTAACGTGATATCCACTGCTTTGAAAAGTTTATTGGTTTCGAGTGTAGATGCGTATCCCACCAGGTCTTTATATTGTCCTAATACAATCAATAGCGCCGTAGCAAAAATGAAACCGCTCATTACTTCCCGTGATACGAAACGGATCACGCTGCCGAGTTTGAGCGCGCCCAGAACAAACATGATCACACCGACCAGCAAGGTCAGCGTAAATAACGCGCGAATGGGGTCGGCATCGCCGCTCAAGCCAGCAATCTGCTCACCGGCTACCAAGGCCATTGCATTCGTCAGTGTCACAATCAAAAGAGATGTGCTCGAGGTTAGCGAGGCCACGATTGTAGTTATCATGCCAGTATAAAGCCCATAGATGGGGTTCACACCAGCAACCAAAGCATACGCCATCCCCTCCGGAATGCTAACTAGAGCAACGGTCAATCCTGCTCCAAAATCTGCGCTCAATGTTTCTCTATTTAACTTCAGTGATGCAAACATTTGTTCCTCCCAAAATACCCTCGCATAGCTTACCTGTCACGGAGATTCCCATAAAGCCATAATTTCTAGATTTCTTCGCTATCGTCTTTCTCCGCCTCATCCATGCTAGAAACTCGGGTGTGGTCCCAGATGGGCTTGAGGGTCAGGCGAGATAAAATGGCTAGAGCGAACAAAATATATAATCCCAGAATGATCTGATTGATCATATTGGTTTCGGTAATGGCAGTGGGGGTGAGTAGATCTTGAATACCCAGCAATGTCAACAAAACGGCCACAGAGGCCTGTATGAAAGCATCGATCTGGTTGGTGAAACCCAAAAGAATGATAATAATGAACAGTGATAATAACAGCGTGGTAGTCAGCAGCCGAGAAGCGAAGGCACGTTGCAAGTTCAACTGAGATCTGGTGACCGGGTGTGCTCGATTTTCAGGGGTTATCTGTTCCTGGTAAAGGTGCAATTGCCAATCCGTCAGGTTGTATTGGGTGTGGACATTGGGGGCGATGATCCTTGTTTCCTGAGTGCCATCTTCGAAGGTAACCTCGGTCTCAACCCAGAATTCCAGATCTAAGCTGCGCGTATCAAAGGGATAGTAGTAAGGCGAAAGTCCAGTGAAAAAGGGGAGCAGGCCCATGCTGGTGTCGGCCTCTTCCGGAGACCAGATTTCTCGTTTTGCCTGACGCAACACAAAAGTCATTGAACGTGTAATTGAGTTGGCTTTCCACTGGGATATCGGAAAAGGAGTTTAAGAACTCGGCAATTTTGTCTGAGTCAGCCGGGATTTCTGGGATTTGAAGGATCTCAACTACCCAAAGCTCGGTGAGACAGATTTGTTCTGCCGCGGCCGGCAACTTCTCGCCTGAGAGGAATGCCCCGCGCAATAACAACCTAATGGCTGAATTCGGCGTATTCTTGCCGCAAGGATTGCATCACCAGCAGGTCCAGCGGCACTTCGAAATCTTCCAGGGCTGTGAAAACCAATCCGACACTGGAAGGGGTTCGTTTCCCATATGCCACGCTGATCGAGGTGTTCGTGATAACCGGGATAACCAGATTCTTGATCGAAAAAAAAGCACGATCAGGACAAAAACGAATACCAGAATGATCCGGATAATCAGGTTTCTGATGCGGATTTCTCGTTTTTTGGTTTGCTTGGTTTTATTCATGAAAGTGCCACTTTGCCACGATGATGGCTGAAAGAGTGGTCATTGATTCCACATTGTTGATCCGGTAAATTGAAAAGTTATCCTGAATTTTACCAGCCAATCAAAATTTTACGAGAATATAGAAATGAAACTGGCAAACAACCCAAAGCTGATCTTCCCCTAATCCCCATTTGTTAGCGTAAATCCTGCAATGCAGTTTCTAAAGTTTTGTATTTGAACTCATATCCTGCTTCGAGTAGCCGTTGAGGCACGACCTGTTGCCCATCTAATACCAGGGTGGCTTTTTCTCCCAGCACTAACTTGATTGCAAACCCTGGGATTGGCAACCAGTTTGGACGGCGTAATTTCTTACCGGCAATCCGCCCAAATTCTGCATTGTTGACTGGATTTGGCGCGGATAGGTTGTAAGCGCCATGTGCGCTTTCGTTTTCGATGGTGAAACGAATCGCATTAATTTGATCATCGAGATGAATCCAAGAGACAGCCTGTTTCCCATTTCCGATAGGGCCGCCAACGAAAAGGCGGAAGGGTAACAGCATCAATGGTAGGATACCGCCTTCAGGTGCGAATACCAATCCAGTGCGGATGACCACGCGCCGTACACCCATTTCTTCAACTTCGGCGGTCGATTCTTCCCAAGACTGACATACACTGGCAAGGAAATCAGTCCCGGGAGGAGTGTTTTCAGGGATGATTTGATTTTCGTGGGGACCGTAAAAACCCACAGCGGAAGCCTGGATTAGAACCGCTGGTTTCTTCGAAGCAGCTTGGATTGCAGTGACCAGTGCTTTGCCCGCATTCAGACGACTTTGTAGGATCCGGTTCTTTTGTTGATCGGTCCAGCGGCGAGTGAGAATCGCCTGCAATGACTCTCCGGCAATGCTTGCCCCGGCAAGGTTGATGACGACATCTGTTTGTTCAATAATGCTAGCCCAATCTGAAGTATTAATTCCATCCCATTTTTTGGTTAAACTTCCGGAATGAAGGATAGTTTTTGCTTTTTCAGGGTTGCGAGTAAGCACTGTGACCTCGTGCCCGTCTTCAATGAGTTTTGTGACAAGAGCCCGTCCAATCAAGCCAGTGCCACCAGTAATGAGAATATTCATATTGATTTAACCTTGGATTGATTCATCTTTAAGAAATCCGATCTATTTCGCTTTGTAACCAATCTAATACCAGCTTGCCCTGGGAACCCATCACTTCTTTTACGGTTTGCTGGTAGATTTGCAAGAAACTTCGCAGCATTTCAACTGGGACTTTGGCGTTGGCGAGTAGCCCTGCTATCCAGTCCAAATTACTGTTTGAGAGGAAAATATCACCAAGCTTAAGCGCGGCGAGAATATCACGGGAAAAATATTGGCTGTTGATTCCTTGCATGGCTGGGTGAGTGTCAATTGCCTGGCTAACTCGACTTTCAATGGTCGGCATCTTCGAGATGATATGTTGGTATGTGGGGGATTGATCTGGCATAGAAAATACTTTACTTTCGGATGGATTGTGGAGAAACCGCTCGATATTGGGTACCGCGTTTTTTAATTCTTCGCCCAGGTAATGGCCGGGGATACGTTCACGTAATTCGGGAATTTGATTGAAGATTAACCCACCAAAGGCTACCGGAGATTGTAGGCCATTGAGCGCATCGATAAGATCGAGGAGTGAAGCCGCGGTATAAAGTTGGTGGGAAATTAGAATAACCAGTTTTGGTTGCAAGGTTTCAAGTGTGGTCCGGAAGTTTACAAGCGGCACATCGGCGCCCAGAAAAACCACATCCCAACCGCGGCGGCGCAACAAAAAGGTAAGTAAGAGGGAGGGAAGCAGGTGGATTTCTTCAGGGGCGGACGCAATAACGATCTTTTCCGAATGGATTGGAAGAGGTGCGCTCGAGATCAGAGCGTTCAGGCGGCGAGTGACCAGCGCAGAAGCGAAATGTTCTTGCTGAACTGTAAACTCACCCTGATACCATCCCTCTCCAATTTCAGATAAACCTGCGAACAAAATCTCGAAACACACAGTTTCAGGTGAGTATTGAGAAAACGCTTCTGCGACAATCTGTTCAGCGCGGATTTCGTTGTAAGATGTACAGGCTGCTATCCATTGAGATTTGAATTCGGAAATATTGTCTCCTTCAACGGAAATCAATGCTGATGTATTCTCAGTTGGTTTAATTTCCGCTAACGGGTCAATTCCATCTTCGATCTGGGTGCGCCACATCTCAGCAGCCTGGCTAATACGCAATCCTTCTTCTTGTTTCGCAATCAACCATTTAATAATTTCAAGATCGCGTTGCGAATAGAGACGCTGTCCGCCTGCGCTGCGTGCGGGTTGCGGAAGACCGTAACGCCGCTCCCAAGCCCGAAGTGCATCGGCTTTTATACCCGTCTCACGAATGACAGCACCAAGATTATAGGTGGGAGATGTTTTTGTTGGGTGCATAAAGTTAAAGCTCCTTTGTTAGCAAAATAATAGCAGATAACAAAAATTTCGTCAAGATATTATAGAGAATATATTTACAAATACTTGACAAAGTAAATGTTTTTGGCTATACTTATAGTTGTTGTCCAGAAAACCTGGGCAATCAGTAGCTCAAGTTTTGCGAACTCAAAACATAATCAATATGTATAAAAGTTTGGATAAAAAGGAAATTACATGTCAGTTTATCTCAGTCTCAAAGAAGTATGGCGGAACAAAGGTCGTTTTTTTCTGTTTAGTCTGGTGATCGCCTTGATCGCCGTGCTTGTCCTGTTTACCGCTGGTTTGGGAGAGGGCTTGGCCTCAGCAAATAAAGAGTATCTCGAAAAACTAGATGCACAACTGCTCGCTTTTCAAAGTGATACTGGGTATTCGACGATTGAAAGCCGGCTCGATTACCAAAAAGTAAAGCGTATTCGTCGCGTGGATGGGGTTGCTGATGCCGGTTCCATCGCATTCAGTAACGTTAAGATCGTAAATGAAGAGCTGGAACCTTTGAATGTTTCCTTTATTGGTGTCGAGCCTGGCAAGCCCGGGGCACCTGAAGCCATCATAGGAGAAGACTTGCGCTCCCAGCAGGCCAAGGTGGTTGTGATCGACAAGCGGGTTGCTGAGAGTGCAAATGTAGCGGTTGGTGAATTTATTACGATCAAGGTTACCCAAGGAACCGAGGACGAAATTTTCAATTTGCGGGTAACGGGCATCACTGATGGGCAGCAATATTTCTTTCAACCTTCAATTTTTGTGACGCTCCCTATTTGGGACAAATATCGCCCGAAGGCTAATCCCGGAAATTTTAGCTCTCAGCCCCCAGTCAATGTGATTGCGATCCAGGCTGAAGACCCTGCCGCGCTTGAAAATTTATCCGCCGGAATCGCTGCTGTGGTTGATGATGTTGAAGTTACAGATATCAAAACAGCTTATGAATCAGCACCAGGTTTTGCAGAACAACAAAACACACTCAATACCATCAAAGGGTTTACTTTTTTGATCGGTGCCCTGGTAATTGGTGGCTTCTTCCAAATTCAAACGCTGCAAAAAATACCCCAGATTGGAATGCTCAAAGCCGTGGGTACGCCAAACCCGGTTGTCGCAGGTGCAGCGATAATCCAAATAATTTTCGTAACAGTTTTTGGCGTATTCCTTGGTGGATTAGCAACCTTGGGCCTCACCGTGGGGATGCCCTCAGGGGTTCCGATTATTTTCACCGGAACATCCATTTTGATCGCTATAATATCGCTGCTCTTAATTGGACCAATCGGTGGCATGGTTTCCATTCGGATGGCACTCAAAGTAGAACCTCTCTCAGCTTTAGGAATGTAGGAGTAAATTATGAATAACACAAATATTCTCGAAACCCAAAATGTTTCAAAAATCTATGATAGCAACGGTCTTATTGTAAAAGCGGTTGATGAGGTTTCATTGCAAGTAAAAGCAGGTGAATTCATTGGATTAGTCGGGCCCAGCGGATCTGGCAAAACCACGATGTTGGCGATGTTAGCCACCCTGCTAAGAGAGACAGAAGGATACCTTCGGATTGATGGTCAGGATTTAGGTTCCATGAGTGATCGCCAGCGGACACAGTTTCGTCGTGAAAAAATTGGGTTTACTTTCCAATCAAACAACCTGGTACCGTATCTTACCGCACTAGAAAATGTTGAATTGATGTTACGCCTCAACAAGAAAAATAATCGGGATAGTCGCCAGCGGGCCAAAAATTTACTCACCCGCTTGGGATTGGAAGACCGGCTCAACAATTTACCGGCGCAACTCTCTGGCGGACAGCAGCAGCGCGTTGCCATTGCCCGTTCCCTCATCCATGATCCTAGCGTAGTGCTCGCTGATGAACCGACCGCCAGTCTGGACACTGAGCGCGCGAACCAGGTGGTGCAAATTTTTGCTGATCTGATTCACGAGGAAGAACGAGCTGGGATCATGGTGACCCATGATTTGCGGATGTGCAAGTATGTTGATAAAGTCATTCAAATGGTTGATGGTCAAATTGCCCGTATCATCACTGAGCGCGATGAAATCAATCTTCTCGCCGGGACGAGTGAATTTGATCGGCTTGATAAAATGGTTACTCCAAAGCAGGAAGAACGAGTGCTGCCGAAGATGCCTTCCTTAGTAAACCCCATTCCGGTCTTTGCCAGCGCCGACTAAGTAAATTTAGGTGGTAATTAAAAGATGCCCCGCAGCTTGTGTAAATACTCGCTGCAGGGCATCGTTTTTGTAGAAACTATGTCACTGCCAGGCGTTCTTCGGAATATTGTAAATGAACCTGTTTTTCAACAATCATCCGGACATGATCCATCGCACGATAAATATCGGTATAGGTTGTATAGAGGGGAGCAATCCCCAAACGCAGGTTATCGGGGGTGCGGAAATCAGGGATAACACTTACGGCTGGGACAGGGTTGCCTTCCCAGAAAGCATCTGGCATATTGGGGAGTTCGATCATCGCCCGGTTAATGCGATACGCCTCAGGATGACGCAGCGAAACATGGGAGCCGCGTTGGTGGGCGTTTACGGGGGAACCGATCTCAAACCCCAAAGGCAGCAGCCACTCGCGGGCCAAGTGCAGCAGATATTCAGTTTGTTGTATGCTCTTTGCACGTAAGCGATCCATCCCCGCTTCCAGTAAGATATCCACAGCAGGTTCAATCGCCAATGTCGAGAGCATCGGCAGTGTGCCCACTCGAAAACGGGAGATATCGTCTGCAGGGGTGAAGTTGGTATCAAATTCGAAAGGTGCTTGGGCAGCAAACCAACCCCACATCGGCTGCATAATTTTTTCCTGTAACTCACGCCGCACATACAAAAAAGCCGGGGCGCCGGGACCGCCGTTGAGATATTTGTAGGTGCAGCCCACAGCCAAATCAACGCCCCACTCCGCCAGTTTTAGCGATACCGCCCCCACCGAATGAGAGAGATCCCACAGCGTCAGTGCGCCAAATCGATGGGCTAACTTGGTGACGGCCTGCATATCGTACATGAAGGCCGATTTGAACGCGACATGTGTCAAACTGACCAGGGCGGTCTGCTCGTCGATGGCGGCGGCGACATCCTCGGGCAGCACGTGAATATCATCGCGGGAAGCGATCAATTCGAGCTGGTGCTCACCCCCAAGCAAATCAACGATGCCCTGGAAGATGTATAAATCCGAAGGGAAGTTGAGGGTGTCGCTGATAATCTTCGTGCGCCCCGGGCGTGCCCGGACAGCCGCAACTGCGAGTTTGAACAAGTTAGCAGAAGTTGAATTTGTTACCAGTACCTCACCGGGTTGAGCGCCAATCAATTGTGCAAGTTTATCGCCCACCGTTCTAGGGGTATCGTTCCATCCCTCATTCCAAACGCGGATCAGCCGCTCCCCCCAGTGGTGCTCTATAGCCTTTTGCATATGACTCATGGTGTCGGCCGGCAGCCGCCCCAATGAGTTGCCGTCCAAATAAATTGTATCGAGATCGGCAATCACAAATTTTCCGCGAAAGGAGGCAAGTTCATCCTGCTCGTCAAGCTGGTTGGCGCGAGATCGCTCCGTTGAGAATTTCATCGTGTTTCCTTTATTCTATGGGTCTGCAAGATTTGAAGTACCGTCGGCAGCATAAATTTCACCCAGATCGCGTACATTTCACCGGAGGGATGAAGCCCATCCGCTGCTAGCATCGTGAGGTCGCCGGCTGCCTGGCGAGAGACCGGTGTAATATCGATATATTTACACCGGATCGCCTGAGATTCTTTTAGATTAACTTGATTGAATTGATCGATTTCTGCACTGATGTAAATTTGATCGCAGTCTTTGTTGAATGGCGTTTGGCCCCAATCGGGGATCGACAACACCAGAATTTTGGAGGGGGCGCCCCCAGTATAGCGGGCTGCCAACTTCAAGAGCGCGCGAAATTCTGTCTGGTAAGTCTCAATATCCAGTCCTTGATATTGGTTGTTAACCCCAATTAGCAGTGTAACTAAATCGAACGGACCTGTGGGTTTGTTTTTTTCAATGGCAGTCCTCAAATCCCTGGTTGTCCACCCGGTTTGAGCGATAATGACGTTTTTTCTGACGAGAATACCCATTCTTTGTAGCACTCTACGAAGTTGTGCGGGCCATCCCTGGGATTCAGCCACGCCCTCCCCTATTGTGTAAGAATCTCCCAAAGCGAGAATCCGAAACGGATTTTCCTGAGTTTCTGATGTTGTTGTATTTTTGAGGGGGCGGATTGTCACGTGGTTTGGTTCACTCTAAATTACGGGGTTGATGGGTTTGTTCATCAATTTTTCACAAATTCCATAACTGGTCTTGACATTAACGTTACGTCATAGTTTATCATTGGGATTATTCGAGGTCATGACCATGAAATATTATACTGTCAAACAACTTGCTGATCTGGCTGGTGTCAGCCGGCGCACTCTACATCACTACGATGATATCGGGCTGCTAAAACCCGCAGGTCACGGAGAAAATCGCTATCGTTACTATAATAACGAAGGATTGCTCCGCTTGCAGCAGATTCTATTCTACCGTGAGTTGGGATTGAACCTGGCTGAGATTCAAGATATTTTGGATCAACCTGATTTCGATGTGCTCTTGGCCTTAGAAGAACACAAAGATGAATTGGAGAAGCGCATTCACCGGCTCAATCAATTGATTTCAACAGTTGATAAAACGATTTTACACGTAAAAGGAGAAAAGAAAATGAGCGAAAATGAAATCTTTGGTGGTTTCAGCGAAAAGCAGCAAGAAGAGTATGCTCAACAGGCGCGTGAGCGCTGGGATCCCGAACTTGTGGATCAATCTATGAAGCTCTGGAAGAGTTACTCTCCGGAGAAAAAACAACAAGTCTTAGATGAAGGTCAGGCGGTTTATGTTGATATCCTCAAGTATATGAATGCTGGAAAAAGTCCAGGCAGCCAAGAAGTGCAGGCTTGTCTAGTGCGTTGGCATCAGCATATGCGCTACTTCTATGAGCCAAGCTGGGCAATTTTACGTGGCCTGGGCCAGGGTTATGCTAATAGCTCTGATTTCCGGGCGACATTCGAAAAAATGCACCCCGATCTACCAGATTTTCTCAATGAGGCCATCCGAATTTACACCGACGGGAAAGCATAAATAATATTGGGGGAAAATCACAAAAGATGCGCAGCACTTTTGTGGAACTGTGCATCTTCTAATTTGGATGTTTATTGTTTGAGGAGCCAAAAGATTCGATCGTAAGATGTGGCGTAATGAAGAATCACCAGGATTCCAAGAACCGATCCCCAGGTGGGTTTTCCGGCTGCAAAAAAACACCACACACCCAAACCAAAGATGGCGAACTCGATGAGCAAGCGCAGGATTCCAGGTGTTGGGACCGGGGCATTCCCTGATCGACTGGGGTCACCGGGCACGGCGAAAGTTCCCCATAGGATCGCCGCGATTACGGGCAATGCAATCATCCAAACGAGGCGGGGAACTCCAGCATGTTGGATCCAACCCCAATAACCCATAGCAAACAGAGCAGCCATTTCTAAAAGAAAACGGATGGTCAGATTTATGGGATGCGTGCTCATAACGAGTTCCTTGTGCCAAAAGATTTGCAAATGATTAGGTTCTATTTCTGAAGTGCAATCAAATTTATAACACAATCCAAGATAATTTGCCTTATTCGATCTTTATTCTCATAGTAAAATCATGGCAATCAGCTAAAGGTTCAAAGAGATTTATATTATGAGCAATCATCCTTATAAACGCATCGTAGTGAAATTAGGAACCTCGACTCTCACTGCCGGGACTCCCCATCTTTCTCCAGCGCATATCGTAGAAATTGTGCGCCAGGTGGCCCACCTCCACAATGAAGGCTGCGAGATGGTGGTTGTTTCTTCTGGCGCGATGGCTGCTGGACGGGAGAGACTCGAATTTCCCCAACTACCTAAGGAAATCCCTGCCAAGCAAATGCTTTCCGCAATTGGACAACCACGATTGATGGCGCTTTATGAGCAGCTATTTGGTCTTTATCACCTTACAGTTGCTCAAGTATTGCTGACACGTTCAGATTTAGCCCACCGTCGAAGATATATCAACTCCCGAAACACTTTGATGGCATTAATTAGTCAATGTGCAGTTCCGATTATCAATGAAAATGATACGGTTGCTACGGAAGAGATTCGAGTGGGCGATAACGATAACCTCTCAGCCCTGGTCGCAAATCTGATCGAAGCGGATTTGCTGATTATGCTTACTGATCAGCCGGGACTTTTTACAGCCGACCCTAGAATTGATGCGTCTGCTGAGTTGATCCAAACCATTGCAGACCAAAGCATTCCGCAAGCCCTTTGGGTGGCCGCGGGCGGCAGTGATGGGAAGCTGGGTGTTGGGGGGATGCAGACCAAACTTCAGGCCGCGGATCTGGCCCGGCGTTCAGGCAGCACCGTCATCATCGCCAGTGGTTCTGAACCCAATATCATTCTGCGGCTGGTAGCCGGTGAAAAACTGGGGACTCAATTCCTGCCCGTGTCATCGGCCTTGGAAAGAAGGAAACGCTATATTTTATCGGGCAATAATGCCAAAGGGTGTTTGACGGTTGATCGTGGAGCTGCCCAAGCGCTGCGAGATGGAGGCAGTCTATTGCCGGTGGGTGTTGCCGGGGTCTCCGGAGATTTCGAGCTTGGCGATGTCGTTTGCATTAATTCTCCTGAAGGGCAAGAAATCGCTCGTGGCCTGACAAACTACAACGCCGCTGATATCCAGCAGATTTGCGGGCGGCAGTCGTCCGAAATTGAGTTTATCTTAGGGTTCGCTTATGGGGATGAGGTTGTCCATCGCAACAATATGGTTTTGCTATAAATAATTTAATTTCCTGACTGGAATATATAAATTCGGAGAAAATAATAATATGTTAGTAGAAATGGGAAAAAAAGCCAGAAAAGCCGCCCGAGTATTGGGACGCACCAAAACTGAGCGCAAAAATGCGGTGTTGAAATCTCTAGCGGATGAGATATTATCCGCAGCCGACTCAATTTTAACTGCCAATGCCCAAGATATTGCTGATGGTGAGAAGGCCGGTTTGACGCCAGCCCTGATTGACCGCCTGACCCTGAATCCTGCCCGGATCGAAGGGATTGCCAGCGAACTCCGCAACACCGCTTCGCTCCCCGACCCCATCGGTGAAACCATCGAGGAGACTGTGATGCCCAATGGCTTGCGCGTCAGCAAGCAACGCGTGCAGCTAGGGGTTATCGGTGTGATTTATGAGTTGCGCCCTAATGTGACCGTCGATGTGGCCGGACTGGCGCTCAAATCGGGGAATGCCGCCATTCTGCGCGGGGGTAGTGAAACCCTGCGCTCGAACCGGGCATTAGTCAAGGTCATTCGCACGGTACTGACAATGTATGGACTTCCTGCGGACGCCGTCCAATTTATCGATGACCGCGACCGGGCGCGCGTGATGGAATTGCTGCAGCTTAACGATTACGTGGATATCCTCATCCCGCGCGGCGGCCCCAACCTGCACCAGTTTTGCCGCGATCACAGTCGCATCCCGGTGATCACTGGCGGCATCGGCATCTGCCATCTCTTTGTGGACGAAAGCGCTGATCTGACCGCGGCCCTGGATGTGATCCATAACGCCAAAACCCAGCGCCCCTCGGTGTGCAACGCCCTCGATACGGTGCTGATCCACCAAAATGTCGCGGTAGAATTTCTCCCCAAATTGGTCGCACACCTCGAGAAAGATGGCGTTACTTTCCGGGCTGAACCATCTGCTTTGAATATTTTTGAAGATGGAAAAGCCCCGGCCTCAATCAGCCCTACCGGGCCCGAAGATTTCGACACCGAATGGCTCTCCCTGATCCTGGGTTTGAAGGTGGTTGCCGGACTCGATGAAGCGATTGCCCACATCGAGCAGCACAGCACCGCCCACTCCGATGGCATCTTGACCCGCAATCAAGAAAACGCGCAGCGTTTCACCGCCGAGATTGATTCGGCTGCCGTTTACGTTAATGCGAGTACGCGCTTTACGGATGGCAGTCAATTGGGTTTAGGCGCTGAGGTCGCTATTTCCACCCAACGGCTGCACGCCCGCGGCCCCATGGCATTACGCGAATTGACCACCTACAAATGGATCATCATTGGCAATAATCATGTGCGTTTGTAAAAATCGAACACCTGCCAGGTTTTTAAAACCTGGCAGGTGTGATAATTCTAAAGGTGAATAATCCCCTCATAAAGCAATTTCACACCAGTTATTAGTAAAAAGAAATATGCCAGGTTATAGAATAACTTCTCATTGACTCGGTCGTGCAGTTTAATCCCCAGCCAGACGCCCAGAGGGACCAAAGGCGCTAAAATTAGCGAAGTTAAAAGATTGTCACTGCTGAGCTGCCCTAGTAGCGCATAGGGGATCAATTTTACATAGTTGACGATCGTAAAGAATATAACTGTGGTGCCTACAAAGATCGTTTTGTTCAGCTTTTGGGGGAGCAAGTAAATATTGACTGGCGGACCACCAGCATGCACCCCAAAACTTACAAATCCAGCAATCGTACCCCAAACACTGCCTTTGAAGCGGTTGGGCGCAGTTTGTCGGTCTCCGTTGCGTTTTCCGAAAAAGAAATTCCCCACAAACAGAACTGAGATTACACCAATCAAGATGCGCACATTGGCATCGGAGAGATAGCCGAAGGTGAAGGTGCCCAGCAAAATGCCGAGTAATCCAGCGGGGATCAAGATCACCAAATTGGGGCGATCAAAACGAGACCGATAATGCAGTACGTTGAAGATATCCATTACGCAGAGGAGGGGCAGCATGATGGCCGCCGCCTGCGCAGGGGGAATGATCATGGCCATCAGCGGAACGCCCAGCACCCCAACTCCAGAACCAAACCCGCTTTTTGAGATCCCAACAATCAGAACAGCAATTGCGGCGAGGATATAAAATATAGGATCTTGGATCATAATTTACCTTAGGTAGAACCTAGTACAGTTGGGCAAGAATAAGTGACTGGTTTATTCAAGCGGTTGCCCACCTGTTTAAAGTGTTGCGGCCAACCGCCATAACCAGTAACGAACTTCCGCCTCGCAACACTCGAATGAGTATTATTCGTTGGAGAATCAGCCTAATGTGACAATAAACATACGAATTTTAGGTAATTTGTCGTACCTATTTAATTGAAAATTCGTCATAATTTAAAAGTGTCTCGAGTCATTTGACCCAAGATTGATATTCAAAAGGAATATTCTATGAAAAAATTCAATATTTTCTTTTTTTACTTTTCTTTATCCAGCATCAATGGAATCGTCCCTCTCACCGTTGCTTTATTACTTTCAGTACCTTGGATGATCGCCCTATCAATTTGGGTGTTAGCCACTCTGATATCTTTTACCCTTATATGCTTAATTTGCTTGGGCAGTTCTATAAAAGCAGCAATCCCTGGAAACGAAAGAAGTAATTTAAGCAGAGAATTCTACGAGGCAACGCTCTACAATTAATTTGCTGACAGCTCTATTTGGGTGAGGAATTAGACCTAATAGAGTTTTCAGTATTATTGCAGAATTATACGCTAAAGGATGGTTTGGTAAAATCAAATCATCTTTTTCATTTCTCTTGTTCTGAGACTCCTACAAAATTTGAGGGTCTTTGTAACCAAATAAAAAAGTCCCCACCATTTTGGTGGGGACTTTGGGTAACTCTTCGTAAAATCTTATTGGCTGCTGCCTTGAAGAACTTCAGGGGTACCCGCAGCTTCGACGGCTTTCAACTGAGCCTGCCGTGCCAGGTCGGTGGCGTGTGCTAAGATACGCAAGGCCTCTTCTGGATTGTGGAAGCCCATGCTGTTTTCGGCTGCTATGAAGTCCCAATAAATTTGAGATTCCCGGTGCAGCATGCGTGCATCTGTGAGTAATTCTGCCTTGGTATCGGGAATGGCTGCAGCGGCTTCTATAGCATTGATGGCTGCGATAATCGCATCTTGCGTGGCACTCATGGTGTTAGCAACCTGGTCTTGGATCGTCTTGACCCGGGAGGTTACATAACCTACATTAGTGTGGCAGGCGCCACAGGCAGCTTCAGCATTCAATAACGGACTTTTAACATCGTGCGTTGAGAATTTTGCTGCGCCATCTCGCGTATAAGGCATATGACAATCCGCACAAGCTACCCCGGCGTTGTAATGTGTGCTATCTGAAGTAAAGAATTCAAATTCTGGGTGCTGCATCTTGATCATGGGGGCGCCTGACTGAGGGTGTTCCCAATCTTTGACGAAGGATTTATCAGCAAACGCATCGCCGTAATACTGCGCGATCTGGTCAATATTGGTGCCCTCGGTCCAAGGGAAGGTCAGGTATTTACCATCGCCAAAGAAGTAGTATTCCACATGGCAGTTCGCGCACACCACAGTACGCATTTCCTGGCGGGTGAACGTGGTCCAATCTTTGCCTTGAGCGGCTAAAGCTTCCTCTAAAGCTGGATTGGTGACGATTAGGCGCATGGTTTCGGCTTCATGGCAGTTCGCGCAGCCAATGGGTTCGTCAATATGGTTGCCTAATTCCATAAATGGCGTTTTATCGTAGTCAGCCATCCCCATCTCATCCCAAAGGCTGGGATTGTTAGCGCTTTTACAAGAATAGCAGGTGCCCGGGGTATTTTCGCCCACGCGCAGGGTCTCACGTACATCGGTCACACTGTTCATGTGGCCGCGATCCTCTTTGTAATCTTTGCTGAATCCATAACCGGCAAATAGAGTCACCAGACGGGGATCCTCTTCCAGTTTTTGGAAAGGTTCTGAGCCGCTATAATTCGTTCGGGTGTTGTTGGTTTCAGTTTTTAACAAGGTGGAATATTGGTTGGGATAATTAATCCCCCACTGCGCCGAATCAGGTTCCATAGCAGCAATCTTTATCAAGGGCTCTAGACCGCGGGTCGAAGATGCTTGGTTTCCCATGAAAATCAAAACACCGATCAAACTAGCTGCTAGAATAACAATGATCCCCGTGAGAATGAGTGAAGTGGAAGAGATTTTTTTCATTGGTCTTGCTCCTTGTGTTGATAAGGTAGAAGTGAGATTCCACGCTCCCCGTGAGGTGTAGCCCGGTGGCATTCAAAGCAAAAACGGTCCATTTTCATGGAGCCTTCAAGCATTACGGCGACGGTTTCACTATGGCAACGAATGCAGTTTTCCTGCACAATTTCACTTGATTCTTCCTTAGCTCGAATGGCTTCTGGAATATTGTTAAAAAGAAATGCAGTAACATGATGGTAGCCAGATTGGGCTTTGACCCAATATTTAGGGATCAGTTCATGCGGGGTGTGGCAGTCATTACAAGTTGCCCAATTTTGATGCCCGCCATGGTACCAACCTTCATAAGCCGCGTCCATCACATGGCAGTTATTGCATGTTGAAGGGTCATTGCCCAGGTAAGCCGTAAAATCTGTAACATACAGGCCAACAGCAACAACAGCGATTAAGGCTATGATCCCAACAATGATCGGAATTTTCATAACATGTCCTTTGTGATATTAATTACAAGTGAGGGTTATTATACCTGCTGGGTCACATCCGTCTGTGACTTAAGTTACGTTAATCTTTCCAAAATTATTTCAAGGATATGGTTATAGAAACCTTTATTGCTTTTAGAGCGGAAAAGCCTGAATTTCCAGAAATCCATTTGAAGTGATTCATTGGAAAGTTAATGGTTACTAATGTAATCACTGGAACCCTGATTTGGTTGAAATCGTCCAACTAATGGTATTTGCCAGGATTTATACCATATTCATATTCTCTTCACTGTCAAGAGTAAAAATGCGTGATAAAATTCAGCGGTTGCAAATAAAGCAATCATATTTTCAATGTAATAACAACAGGAGATTTACGTGAACGATAGCAAAAAAAAATTAATTTGGCTGTTAGCAGTCATGATTTCGTTATTCGCCCTGGCAGCTTGCCAACCCGCCGAGGCTGTTTTTGATGGGGCTGATGGAGAGCTTTCCCCCACCGCCGAACTTATTGTGGATGCGGACAGTGATGGGGTTGCGGTTGACGTCAATGATTTAATTGATTCTGGGGCCGCCTCCGTGGAACCTATAGTTTGGGACGATGCTACAACGACCGCAAGTGGATTACAGTATATTGAAGTAACTGTTGGTAGCGGCTCATCCCCACAAGAAGGCGATATGGTAAGCATGCACTATGTTGCCACTCTCCCCGATGGCACGATGCTGGCTGAACTCTTACTCTATGGGACAGCCCGCCGATGCGATCATGGGACGGAATCAACTTCTCCCCGGTTGGGAGGAAGGCGTAATGCTGATGCAAGTTGGCAGCAAGATGCAAATGCTCTTGCCCCCTGATTTGGCGTTTGGTGAAGAAGGCTACGGTATGATCCCGCCCAATTCACAAGTAGTGATTGAAGTTGAATTACTTTCCATCGAGGAACCCCCGACTCCAACGAGTGTAGATGCCGAAGACCTCACCACTACCGATAGCGGTTTGCAATATTATGATATTGAAACAGGTGATGGGCTCGAAGCGGTTGAAGGAAGCACTGTTACGACTGAATACACCATTTGGGTGCAAGGTGAAGATGCCGACCTGTTTATTGGCTCATCGGCTTCGGGGGGGCCGGCTACCTTCCCGCTCGGACCTGCGGAATTAGTATTCCCAGGTTGGGATGAAGGTGCTACGGGTATGAAAGTTGGCGGTAAACGCTTATTGATTATCCCGGGTGATTTGGCCCTGGGTGAAATGGGCGGCGGTGATATTCCCCCGAATGCCACGCTGATTATGGAAATCGAAATGGTCGATGTAATTGAGCCAGTTGTCATGACTGAAGTTGACGAAGAAGATTTTACCGTTACAGATAGTGGCCTGAAATACTATGATTTGGTCGAAGGCGACGGCGATATGCCCGAAGCAGGCCAGACCGTTGTTGTTCATTACACAGGCTGGCTCGAAGACGGCACCAAATTCGACAGTTCTTTAGATCGAGGGCAGCCATTTCCCTTCCAATTAGGGACAGGTGGTGTCATCGCTGGCTGGGATGAAGGCCTGGCGACGATGAAAGTGGGCGGCAAACGCCAACTGGTCATTCCCCCTGAATTGGGATACGGCGATACAGGTTCCGGTGCCACAATTCCTCCTGGCGCAGTTCTCATTTTTGAAGTGGAATTGCTCCAAATCCAGGAGTAAAAAATTACAATCTATTTAAAGGCCAACCAAAATTTTTGGTTGGCCTTTTATCTTTTGGGGGTATACTCAATTTATGACCACACCTCAGCCCCTTCCTCAACCACTTATCCCTTTGGAGACACCCAAAGCCGCACTTGAAAATGTCGGCGGCAAAGGAGCAAATCTCGTCAAGCTGGCGAACGCTGGTTTCTCTGTTCCCAGTGGATTTTTGATTCCCACCGCGGTTTACCGTGATTTTGTGGAACGAAATAATCTGGGCTCACGGATTCAAGAATCTCTGCGAGATTTGGATTTCTCCTCTCCCCAAGATTTATCCGCCGCCTCAGATGCAATCCGGGTAGAATTTTCAAGGGGTTCCTTTCCCACAGGGTTGGCAGCCGCCCTTGAAATTGGATGGCGTTGGTTAGGCGCCCATCCTGTGGCGGTGCGTTCCTCTGCCACTGCTGAAGACCTGCCCGATATGTCTTTTGCCGGGCAGCAAGATACTTTCCTCAACGTGATTGGTGAAAAAGCTCGGCAAAAAGCAGTTGTCGATTGCTGGTCCTCGTTGTGGACGGCGCGGGCCATTGGCTACCGCGCACGCAACCAAATTCATCACGAAGACGCAGCTCTCTCGGTGGTGGTGCAAAACATGGTCCCAGCAGAAGCATCGGGGGTGCTCTTCACCGCCAACCCTCTCAATGGACGGCGCACCGAAACCGTGATTGACGCGACTCTGGGGTTAGGCGAAGCCCTGGTCAGCGGGCAGGTGGAACCTGATCATTATATGGTGGATGCCTTCCATAACGCGATCACTCAAAAATTTCTGGGTAGTAAATCCGTTGTAATCCGCGGAAAATCTGAGGGCGGTGTAACCACGCAAGCAGCGGATTCATCCCAAGTACAAGCCATCCCTGACGAAGCAATCTTGCAGTTAGCCCAACTGGGTCAGCAAATCCAAAAATTATTCGATTTCCCTCAGGATATCGAATGGGCTTATCTCCCCTCTCCTGATGGGAGGGGAAGCGGGAGTGAGGGCAAAATCCACATCCTCCAATCTCGCCCGATTACTTCTCTTTTTCCATTGCCTGAAAACCTGCCGATTGAGCCGCTGAAAATTTTGATCGGTTTCCATACGATCCAAGGGATTGTGGAGCCGCTCACGCCTTTGGGCAATGATACGATGAAGCTGGTGCTCACAGCAGCAGGCAAAGGTTTGGGGCTGGATTTTAGCCTGGATGAGCAAACGGGTTTTTATACCGCTGCCGAACGCCTGTGGATCAATGTTACTCCTATCGTACGCCATCCTTTGGGATATAAGAATTACCCGGTCGTGATTCGCTCGATCGACCCGGGTGTGGCGGAAGCCACACAGAAAATCATTGCAGAAAAGCGGATAGCGCCCACACGTCACAGCTTAAACCATATTCGGCGGCGCGATGGCCTCCGGTTTGTGCTGCGAATGATGCGAGAAGTCCTCCGTTTTATGCGCCGCCCTGAAAAAATGCGCAACCAGCTTTTTGCTGCTTTCGATGCCGAATACTCCAAAACAAGAGAGCAACAATCGCCCAGCGGCGATATGTGGGCTGACTTTGCCCAGCACGTCTCTTTACTTATTGAAGCAAAACATATCTTCCCCGATTTAGTGATTCCGCGGGCCGTACCCGGGGTGATTGCCGGTATGATCCCTTTTTTTGGAATATTGCAGCGTTTTGGACAACAAGTATCTGCTGCAACTGGGGCTGAACGTTTTCAGCTCATCCATCTTGAAATCGCCCGTGGACTGCCGCACAACGTTACCACTGAGATGGACCTAAAACTTTGGGAGACAGCTCAGGTTTTGCGGGATGATCCCCTTTTCAGCCGAAATTTTTGAGGGTGCGCCTGCCTCGGAGTTGGCTGCCAGCTTTTTGTGCGGTACACTCCCACCGATTGCCCAGAGCGCCATCACCTGGTTTATGGATTCCTATGGCATCCGCGGTCTCGGCGAAATTGATCTGGGCCGCCCACGCTGGCGCGAACATCCCACCCATGTGATGCAAGTTTTGCAGAGTTACTTGCAAATTAGCGATCCCGAACTTGCGCCTGATCTAGTTTTTGAGCGTGGAGCTAAAGCGGCCGAAGAAGCCGCCAAGTTACTCGAAACGGAAGTTCGCAAACTGCGCTTTGGAAAACTCAAATCCAGGTTGGTGCGTTTTGGAGTCAGCCGTTATCGCGCATTGGCGGGTTTGCGCGAAGCGCCCAAGTTTTTCGCCATCCGTATGCTGGGAGAAATTCGGGAAGGTCTGCTGCAATCGGGACGAGATTTTGTGGAAGCGGAGCACCTGGAACGCGAGGATGATCTATTCTTTTTAAAAATTCGTGAGTTGGTAGATTTGAGCAAAGAGGGAGGGAGACAGTGGGGCGTGACTAGAGAAAAGATTGCTGAACGACGGATGCTGCGCGAGCGTGAAATGAAGCGGGGTCAAATCCCACGCGTTTTACTGAGCGATGGCACTGCTTTTTATGAAGGAGTTGCCGCACCCTTGGATGACAGCGCCGCGATTGTTGGGGACCCAGTTTCGCCGGGGGTGGTGGAGGGTTCAGTACGGGTAGTGCTCACTCCTTTGGAAACGCAGCTTGAGCCCGGTGAAATACTGGTATGTCCCGGCACTGATCCTGCTTGGACGCCGCTCTTTTTAGCTGCAGGCGGTCTGGTAATGGAGGTTGGCGGAATGATGACCCATGGTTCTGTTGTTGCCCGCGAGTATGGCATCCCCGCGGTGGTGGGGGTCCATCAAGCTACCGAGCAATTAAAGACCGGGCAGCGCATCAGAGTGGATGGTTCAACGGGCAGAATCGAAATTTTGTAATCCAGGGGTTGTACAACACTAATCCAAATTAAGGGTGATCTCCAAAGATTGATTAGGGCTAATCCCGTACCCTTCTTCAAAAGTCTGTGTGATCATAAGGGCAATTTTCACTAGATCTTCGTGTGATTTGGCCTGCCATTCGCGGTGATAGTTTATCTCGTCCCCCATGGGTGGCTTCCACCCTAATGCTTTGATGCGACCCATCTGTTCACTGGAAAGTTGATAATCGTTAGAAATTACCTGATTGCTGGCAGCCTCGGCATACAGGTTTTCATCGCCCCTTTTCCCTGCCAGTTGGATAAAAATATTGGCACTTGAGTCCACGGTGAATTTCACGAAATTTTCATCACCCCCTTCCTTCTGGATTTTATGTAAATTTTGGGTGATTTGGCTTTCAACTGGAATCACCATTTTTGTATCCGTTTTTTGCATTAAGGGTTGCTGAGGGGCAGGTGTTTCCCCAGTTACTCAAATCACGGATTCAATCATGGCGACCAGGATATCTTTTTGTTGGGTATTCCTTTTCACCGATCTGCCAGTGATCCGCGCCAGCATCAAAGATTGTTCCGAATGCTTCTGTGCGAGTGAAATTGTATAGGTGCTCCGGGATGCTTTCTCTGTGTCTTCAGCGCGTGGTCCCGCGTGGTTGACAATAATCTTATCTATTTCAGTGAATGGAATGTGGTGCTCCAAATTTGTATCGTCCTTGAAACGAATTTCTTTCAGATCGGGATCAAAATAGATTGGAGAAACTCGTAGCAGACGCAGGAAATGGGCCATCAACCAACCCGCAAATACTACCAACAAGCTAACGATAAGCAGCACTCCCCATGCTATGGAATCTGCCAGTAGGGTTTGAAAAATGATCCACAAAAATACGAGTTGCAGAACGCCCAAAAAGAATAGTGCTAACCAGTTTCGGTTGGTCAAACCTTTGCGGATAAGTTCACCTTGTTTTGTTTTGACAAAAATAAAGTTATCAACATGAATAAAGCTCTCGTAGCGGCGCATTTGTAATATATCGGTTAAATAGTAAAGTAATAGCGACCCCCAAAAAGGAACTGTACAGGCGATACAAATTATCCAATCCATAAATTTCACTTCCAACTGTTTCGTAAATTTCAGGCTGGTTAGGCCAGGCTCACTGCTAAGATTATCATACAATTTTATATTTGCGTATTACGTTTGCTCATCGTCAATCTTTCTTTGGTAAACTAGGTAGTGTTGACAGTTTATTCATTTAGAGAAAATTACCCAAACGTCCATACGGCCTAGATATTAATGAAACCCACCCGCCGCATAATTCACCTTGATCTCGATGCTTTCTACTGCGCTGTAGAAGAGCAGCGTGACCCATCATTAATTGGCAAACCGTTTGCTGTTGGCGGGCAGCCAGATCAGCGCGGGGTTGTTTCATCTTGTTCTTATGCAGCCCGGGCTCATGGCGTGCGTTCGGCAATGCCCATGCGTACAGCATTGAATTTATGCCCGGAACTGTTAATCGTCTCCTCACATTTTTCTGCGTATCGGGCGGCATCGCAACAGGTGATGAAACGGCTGCGAAGTTTGACACCCCTTGTTGAACAAATCTCAATTGATGAGGCTTTTTTAGAAGTGACGGATTTGCCTGATCCCGTAAAAGAGATCGCTCACCGGCTTCAAGACGGAATCCGCGGGGATTTAAATTTGCCCTGCTCCTTAGGCATTGCCACCAATAAACTCGTCGCTAAAATTGCTACGGATGTTGGCAAAATGGCGGTTAAAAAGGGAGTTTCGCCGAATGCCATCACGATTGTACCTCCTGGGGAAGAAGCTGCCTTTTTAGCCCCGCTGCCAGTCAGGATGCTTTGGGGCGTGGGCCCAAAAACCGCCGAAAAACTCGCTTAATCGGGATCACTGAAATTGGACAATTGGCCCAGATTTCTGAATCAGATATGGTGCGTCAGTTTAAGAAAGTTGGCTATGATCTCTTGCTGCGCGCTAAAGGAATCGATAACCGCCCCATAGTCACCGAACATGAGACCAAATCCATTAGCCAGGAAGTGACTTTTTCCAAAGATACGACCGATATTGAGAAATTACGGCGAACACTGCGAAAACAATCCCAAAATATTGCATGCCAATTGGAGAAGAATGGATTAACTGCTAGAACTGTAAAACTGAAATTGCGTTGGGCGGATTTCACAACACTGACACGACAAACGACATCAGAGCAACCTTTTGACGATAATGAAACCATTGCTAAAAATGTAGTTGAACTTCTCAAAAAGGAATGGGAGCGACCAAACCGCCAACCTGTCCGATTGATCGGTGTAGGCGTCAGTGGATTGGAGGATCCGCCGCAACAAATTGGGCTTTGGGATCGTGACTGGCAGAAAGATGAAAAATTGAGAGGAGCGATAGAGGATTTGCAGGATCGGTTTGGCACGGATGTTCTCTTGCGTGGTGTTGGTAAAAAAGGTAAATAGAATCATTCCCAATGAATTTGGCAAAAGATTTGGACACGGATATACACAGATTTCACGGATATTTTGATCAAAACACACAAGCATGCGGGTTTACGTATGCACTATTACCGCAGGCACAAGTGTCCGTGGTATCTGGTATTTATTTCTAACCTCTATTTATGCGGGAACATATCTAATGTGCGATGCTTACAAATTACTCGAATAAACATGAAACCCATTAAATTTATCGGTGAAGAAGTTGAAGTGATTTTTGAAAAACCGCCGACCCTGGCAAAAAAGCCAGGGTGCCCGGATGGTTTTGTTTGGAAGGGAGAAACGTTTCAGGTATCTGAGTTACTTAGCGAGTGGAGTGATTTTTCCCGTAGGGGACGTTTCGCACGTAATATGCAGCCACATAACCAGCGTAAAGCCATTCGGCGCGGTTCTTTTGGAGTGGGGCGTTATTATTTTCAGGTACGGACAACTCAAGGAAGAATTTTTGAACTGTATTACGATCGTGCCCCTAAGAGCGTTGACGACAAATTGGGAAGTTGGAGTTTGTACAGAGAAATGGGAGAGTTGGCGGAGTAATGAAAAGCGCTAGATTTTGAAATCTAGCGCTTTCTAATTTTAACGAGAACAATTAGAAATTGGGGGATTAATGTCCACAGGAACCGCAGGATCCTCCTGCGCAGTTTCCACATCCCCCATTACTTTTGCCTCCAGCAACCACCCGTCCACTTGAATGGGCATACGCAGCTGAGACCGCCCGGGATGTTTTATCTCCATGGCAACTCTCACACGGGATGGGTTCATTTGCCTTTGACATTGATCGCAAGGCTTCGAAGCGAGTATGGCAGTCTTTACAAATATATTCGTAAATCGGCATAATTCTGGTAAATGAAGCAAGCGCCTCTTTGACGGTTTCGATTCGCCAAAGAGGCACAAATTCGTGCAGCTTATTTCAGTTCAATTCGATGCTTAGGGGATTACAAGAACTTGCCCAACTTTCAACGTATAAGCACCGGTCAACCCATTATGATCTTCGATTGCACGTGGATCAACGCTGCCATACAAGCAGGCAATTGAGAATACCGTGTCACCGGCCTGGACGGTGTACTCATCAGGGTGGGCACGAAGTTCGCGAGCACCAGCATCAAAGGAACCGGCATCCTGGGGAATCTTGAGTGTTTGGCCCGCAAAAGTGACCGATGAGCTTGTCAAGCCATTCGCAGCCAATAAAGCCCCAGGAGAAATATCAAATCGGCGCGCAATGCAATAAGGAAATTCACCTTTTTGCAAGGAATAGTTCTTGGGCACCGGATATTCTTTATCTTCTGGCACAGGGGTTGCTTCGGGTTTTGCTTCCGGTTCTAGTGTAGCCGAAGGCGCAGTTTCACCGCCGTCAGTTGACTCATCGCCGTCCGTCTCTCCACCATTGTCAGGGGCTAGAGCAGCCGCTGTTTGTGTAGCATTTTGCTCCAATGCTTCCATTGGATCTGAAGTACCACCCTCCATTGTTGGAAAATCGGGAGGTGGGGTTGATGCGCTGCGTTCACATGCAGCCAGCGTCAGGGCGAAAATTATTACCACGAAGAAAACAAGAAATCGTTTGTTTTTCATAGTGTAGGCTCCTCTCCTAATCAATCGTTGGTCTGACTTATTGGCGTAGTTTTGATGTAATAAATTGCTTTTTGCACTCTGTAAAACTTGCGTTTTTGCGCATAATCTAATTTGACAATCATACTAGCATAATCCTTATAGCCCGTCAAGCAATAATTAGAGTGATTTGCAAAATTTATTGGCAAGAATTGTTCTGTAAGTGATATGTCTGCAAAACACTAAAGTTTTTCCTTGGGAATGATGCAATTTCTATGCCAGTCTCCTAGTTAAAATTTTTGGAGGTAAACAAAAACTCCTGTACAAATCACTGTACAGGAGTAGAGATCTAATGGAATAGAAATTTAATATTTAATTGGTAGCTGCTATCTGATGCAATTCCATTGGTCGAAACTTGTAACCATAAACAAGCAGACCGCGTTCGTCTCCATCAGAGCGCAGTTTGCGGGTAACCATTTCTACAGGCATTCCAATTTCGACCGACTGGTCACCGAGATCGGTCAATTGTGCGGTAACCACAGGACCTTCTTCAAGTTTAATCAAGGCCACGGTATAGGGGGCTGACTCTTGAAAACCCGCAGGCGGGTTGTAAACGGTAGTGTGTGAATAAATCTCGCCACGCCCACTAAAAGCGTACGGGGTTTTGGCTTCACCGTTGCATTCTGGACAAACATCCCGCGGAGGGAAGATTTTCGCTTCACAGTGAGGGCAAATTTCGCCCATAAGAGCATATCGTTGTTTCTTCAAACGCCAGTGGCGGGGTATTTCCATTTTGTGTCTCCTAAGTAAATAGATTACCTTCAAATCCAGATGATAGTTTAGCTTGAAAAACTATCAAGAACTATCAAAACATGGCAATTAAACTATCTTTTCAAAGATATGCGTTATCGCGGTCGATGCGGGACCGCCTAAAGATTGTAACAAACCTAATCCGGCATTTGGAATTTGATTTTCAGCTGCTTGCCCGCGTAATTGCAGTACAGCTTCGACAGCCTGATAAACTCCGGTAGCGCCCCACGGATTGCCGCGGGCTTTCAAACCACCCATGGTTGCAATGGGGAGCGAACCTGTGCGGTTTAGCGCATCACCTTGGGCTAGCTGCCATCCTTGGCCGTGTTCCGCAAATCCAGCCGCTTCCAAAGAAAGGGCAGCAAAAATTGAATAAGCGTCATAAATTTCAAAAAAGTCGATCTCTTTGATATTGATACCCGCCTGATGTCTGGCACGCTCAACCGACAAACGAGCCGCGCGAAAATCAAGTGGATTAGGACGATCATGTAGTGCTAAAGTATCAGTAGTTACACTGGAACCAGCGATACGCACCTGGGGCTGGTCGTGGTTGGTTGGCAGCAAATCGGGACGGGTCAGGATCACTGCCGCCGCACCATCTGCATCCGGAGCCGCATCGAACATGTTGAGAGGGTCGCTGATCAGTCCAGCTCGATTATAAAGTTCTGCTTTGATCGCCCTGCGGAACATGGCATTTGGATTGCCAGCTCCGTTTGTATGAGCGATGATGGGGAAGCCGCCAAAAGCATCGCGTGGCACATTAAATTCGTGGATATACCGTTGCATTAGTAAAGCTGCTTGTGCTACAGGTGTGAGACCTTGCACTGCTTCGTAATCCCCATCCAGCGATGTCGCGATTGCTGCCTCGATTTCTGCACCCACTCCGTCTGTCATTTTCTCAACACCGACGACCAATGCTGAACCCACAAAGCCAGATTTTACGGCTAAGTACCCCGCTCGAAGGGCAGCTGCTCCAGATGCGCCTGCGGCTTCTGTGGTGTAGGCCTCAATCCCGCGCATCCCAGCAAAATCAGCAATTAAGGCACCCAGGTGGGCTTGTCCAGAAATCATCGGTGCCAGCATATTCCCCACAAACAAAGCTTGTGGGTTGATTCCGGCAGCATCCTTTTGTGCGGCTTCAATCGCATAAAAAGCTAATTCGCGCAGCGATAATTCCCAATGCTCGCCAACCGTGGTTTGTCCAATTCCTGCAATAATAACTTCTGTCATTTTTCCCGCCTCATTTCATCACCAGTTTGCCGCGCATGCGAGCATACTGGGCGTAATCGATCTCAGTGCGCCGGGCAATATATTGTTCGGTGGATATCGCTCTATTTTGCCGTGCTAGAATATTCTCGGTTACCCGGATGCCAAAAGCATCCGAACCCGCTCCGGAACCAAAAGAAACCATCAGAATGCGGTCGCCGGGTTCGGCAATATCCAAAATGGCGGTCAAACCGATGATGGCTGCACCAGAATATGTATTACCGATGCGGGGTACCAGCAAACCGTGTTTGAACTGTTCCTTAGAAAATCCCAGGCTGGCCCCGGCCCGCGAGGGGAATTTGGTATTGGGTTGGTGAAAAACCGCAAATTTATAATCTTCTGGGGTAGTGTTCGTGGCCTCTAAATAAGTTTCAGCTGCCGAGGTGATATGCTTAAAAGTAAGCGGGTTCACCTGTAAAGCGTTGTCCGTGTTCTGGATATTTTTGATATGCTCGTCGCCAGAAATCGGGCGTATCAGTGACATGAGAATAAGTACTTTCGATCACCGCCAACGATTTGTCAGCAGGGCCAATCAAGAAGGCGGCACCTCCGGCTGACGCGGTATATTCCAACGCATCGCCCGGCTTGCCCTGCGCGGTATCCATGCCAATAGCCAGCGCATAGTGCGCCATCTCAGAACCAACTAAGCCCATTGCCGCCACCATTGCTTCAGTTCCGGCCTTACAGGCAAATTCAAAATCTGCTCCTTGTGTGTGTGGGACGATACCCAGCGCTTCGGCTACAATCGTTGAAGTGGGCTTCACAGCATAGGGGTGCGATTCTGAACCTACCCATACGGCACGAACTTCTTCTGGGTTCACTTGCCCCCGGATCATGGCATTGCGAGCGGCTTCAATAGACATTGTAGCTACATCTTCGTCAAAACCCGGCACAGATTTTTCTTGAATTGGCGTTCCGCCCGTGCCACCCGTCCAGATGCGGGAAATTTCTTTGGCCGGCAGCCGGTAGCGCGGCACATAAGCACCGTAGCCCACGATTCCAACAGGACGAGATGATTTCAATAGTAAATTTTCTGGAGTTTTTTCTGACATTAAATTATTATCCTTCTGGATTTCTCCGTTTTTTGAACAGGGGATTCACACCTGACCTTTATCTGATTGCCATTTGTCTAGAATTTCTTTAGCGCGGTCGATGCGTACCGTGTTTTCGGCTACCAGTTGTTGCGCCAGTTGATCGATCTGTTTGCCTTGAGCGCCCGCGGAAATAGCTACTTGACGGGCATGTAAATTCATATGCCCGCGCTGGATGCCCTCAGTTGCCAGGGCTCGAATAGCAGCTAAATTTTGGGCCAAACCAACCGAGACAATGATCTCAGCCAGTTCATTGGCGGTTTTGATCTGCATCAACTCGAGAGTGGCGCGTGCCCCAGGATGCACTTTTGTCGCACCGCCCACAATTCCAACGGCCATGGGTACTTCGAGTTTGCCAACGAGGTTGCCATCAAAATCACTTTCCCAGGTACTCAAAGATGTGTAGGTTCCGCTGCGGGCTGCGTAGGCGTGTGCGCCGGCTTCGATGGCGCGCCAGTCGTTGCCGGTCGCCAGCACCACGGCATCAATACCGTTCATGATGCCTTTGTTGTGGGTAGCAGCGCGGTAAGGATCAGCGGCGGCAAAAGCCCAAGCCGTAATAATACCATCCCGCACCTGCTCACCGCTGAAATTGTTGAATGCTAGCACCTCCACCGGAATAGTGCAGCGCACACGCGCCAGTCGGCGATCGGCTAGATTGGATAGAATGCGCAGATGCACCCGTCCACCGGTGATGGCCTCAATTTTGGGAGCCAGGCTTTCGCAGGCTGTGTTGACTGCGTTAGCTCCCATGGCATCGCGTACATCGTAAATCAGATGAGCAACCAGAAAAGGGCCGATGGGCGAATTTTTGATAATGCGGACTTCTAAATCACGCGGACCGCCCCCTAACCTTTTGAGAATCGGATCGATATCGGCGGCTTCAGCCAACAGTGCCTCTTTCGCCTCTAATAAGGCCAGACGGGCGGATGTTGGATCAGTAAGTTCCAAAATCTGGATTTGTCCGATCATTTCAGGTGAGGTGGTATTGGCAATGAATCCGCCTCCCCTGCGCGCCAATTTTGCCATGAACGAGGCCCCAGCAACGATGGATGGTTCCTCAACCACCATCGGGATAAGCACCTCACGTTGGTTGACTATAAAGTTTAGGGCAATCCCAATTGGCAGAGAGAAAGTCCCAACTACGTTTTCGATCATATGTTGGGCTTGTTCGAGTGAAAGACCGGCTTCTCCACTCAGAGCAGCCAAAGCCGCAGGGGTCAGAAGCCCTCTTGAGGCCAGTTCTGAGCGACGTTCTTCGAGACTTAGGTTATAAAATCCAGGAATTCGCGAGTTGATTTTTTTATCTGTCATATTCATCCTATCGAATTCTGTACAGCTAAAATTTATGCGCGAATGACTGGCAAAAACTATCAATCGCACCAATTTAGGGTAAAATAAGACATGGTGAGGAACAATTGATGATTACTCTTACTCGTGAGCAGCTTGAAGGCCGGCTGGCGGCGCTGCATCAGGCCAGTTTGGAATTAGTGCGTGATTTATCACGAAATGCAGTGCTAGAGCGAATTGTCAATCTAGCACGAGAACAAGTAAACGCTCGTTATGCAGCAATTGGAATGGTAGATGAAACGGGGGAATTGGTTAAATTTATACCTGTAGGAATGGAAAAAGAAATAATCGAAAAAATGGCTCATCCGCCGCGGGGTCTGGGATTGATTGGCGCGTTACGTGAAGAGCGGCGCACTATTCGGGTTGCGAATATCAATGAAGATCCTCGCGGGATCGGATTTCCACTCCATCATCCGGAGATGCGCTCGTTTTTAGGGGTACCAATTATGTCAGGTGACCGCCTTTTGGGGCAGATTTATTTGACTGATAAACTGGATGGTGCAGAATTTACCAAGGATGATGCACTCGTCATTGAAACCCTGGCGGCTTATGCTGCGGTGGCCATTGAGAATGCCCGCCTCTATTCCGGTGTAAAGAACATTTCGGGAAAATTAGAGGAACGTAATGCCGATCTATCGCTGTTAGATGATTTAGCCAAAACCCTGGCAGGTTCTCTAGAAATTGATGACATTCTCGATCAAACCTTGACCCGTGTGATGGAATACTTGGGTGTTGAGGCGGGTGAAATTTTCCTGCGCGAATCAGGTACCAAAAATTTGAGATTGGCGCTGCATCGGGGTGAAGCCGCCGATGCTTTCTGGACCCGCGAACGTTTCAAAGTTGGAGAAGGTTTCATTGGTCGTACAGCTCAAGCGGAAGAAATTTTAATCAGCACGGATTTAGAAAAAGATATCCGATTTTTGCGTCCGGCTGTTGTGGATGCTGGTTTTACTTGCTTAGCCTGTATTCCTTTGACAACTCGAGGTACTAACGTTGGAGTAATGACAGTGGTCAGCCGAAATAAACGTGAGTTCTCTGCTCGTGAGATCAAACTCCTGGAATCTATCGGTGCTTGGGCAGGTACAGCCATTGAAAACGCCCGCTTACATCGCCAAGCCCGCCGCCTGGCGGTGCTTGAAGAACGCGAACGCATCGGCATGGATTTGCACGATGGCATAATCCAGTCGATTTACGGCGTAGGGCTAGCTTTGGAATATGCCCGTATGGCGGTTGACGAAGATCCGGATTTGACCCGGGATAAAATTTCACAGAGCATTGACGGATTGAATGATGCCATTCGAGATTTGAGGTCGTATATTTTGGATTTAAATCCTCGTCAATTACACTCCGATGAAACCCTCGAACAAGGTTTGCAGCGTTTATTGGCGGAATTCCGCGCCAATACTTTGGCTGAAGCGACCTTGGTCAATTCGAGAGATGGAATACAAGAATTACACCGTGAAAACGCCTTGGCATTATTTCATATTTGCCAGGAAGCGCTCGCCAATGTTGCTAAACATGCCCAGGCTCGTAAAGCCGAAGTTCATCTTTGGACCACGGAAGAGCGTGCTCTTTTGGAAATTATTGATGATGGCCGCGGTTTCGATGTCCGTAAGAAAAATGCCACTCTGGGTCACGGTCTCTCCAACATGACTCGTCGGGCCCGAAAGGTAGGGGGTGATGTTGAAATTTCATCCCGCCCGATGGGTGGCACCACTGTCTTGGCCTGGGTGCCCTGGGAAGAGAATGGTGTTTCGGCTGATCAGTCGAATGAAGTTCTATCTGGATAACCAAATATTAGAAACGAAAAAAGCCCATTAGTCTTCACCGGGCTTTTTTCGTTTCTTGACAAATAATAAGAGAATCAAGGGTCAGGGAATTGAGCCCATTCTTTTAAAGTGCTTTCATCCACAATTTTAATTTTCCCGCGGGCGGCCTGAATTGCTCCGCTGCGCTCTAGTTCTTTGAGAGAGCGAGCAACCACTTCGCGCACTGTTCCTAAGCGGGCAGCCATCTCATCTTGTGTCAATCGCTGGGCACCCTTCCCTTTAAGTTGATCGTCTGGCATTTGACTGATCAAGCGGGCCAATCGATTTGTCACTTGATAGAAAGAGAGTTCTTCAACCAACTCTACAAGCATGCGTAAATTAGCTGACAAATTGAGAATGATCGCACGGGCCATTTCTGGATGTTCATCGATGGTTTTACGAATAGTTTCACAAGCCACCACCCAAATATCGCACTCGTTGATCGCCGCTGCATTTACTGGATTTGCACCCCCATCAAAAATTGGAACTTCGTTAAATGAATCGCCATCGTTAAAAGTTTTCATCACCATCTGGCGACCTTGCGGGGAAATTTTAAAAAGTTTTACGCTGCCTGATTGGATAATATGCAGGCCTGCGCAATCATTCCCCTCCCAAAAAATTGCTTCACCGGGCTGGTAGCGCTGCAAGTAGGTTTCTTGAGTAAGTTTTTCTAAGATGGAATCACTAACACCAGAAAAATAGCGACAAGAGCGTAAGATGGTGAGCCGTTCAGACAAATCTGAGGGGATTTTCTGCATAGGAATTAGTTTTGGGTACCATGAGCAATAAATAAACTTCCTTGAAGTGTGTAACTCAAATGATTTATCCTTGCCCCATTGCCATTCTGGTGACCCGGTCTGGGCCGCGGTCAATTTCCCAAGGGTAGATAATATAGGCATCCGTTACCGCCGCATAATAATCGGGCCGTGCGGTCCCAAACAGATTGCGGTTGGGATTGAAGTGCATTACGCAGGTTGATGGCAAACCACCCGCAGCTGAAACCCGATTCTTTACGGTTGTGATGGTTCGTCCAGATCCCCAGACATCATCAATGATAAGTGTCCGTCGTCCCTCCAGTTTATCATCTGCAGGAAACTGGATAAACTTAGGCCAGGCAAACAGCTTTGATCTTTCACGGTCGACCTCATTCGGAAAATCCACGGCCGCGGTCAAAACGTGGGTGATTCCCGTTGCTTCTGCCAGCATTCCGCCGGGGATAATGCCTCCACGTGTAATTATGACAATCGAGTCGTATTCACGCTCGAATTGGGGAATGAGATGATCAATTAATTTATCAACATCGCGCCAGGTAAGCACTTCACGCCGCATTTGCATATATAACTCCAAACTACCATAGAATGGCTCAATTATAGCAGGGATGGAGGATCAACTTCAACCCGCACATCTCCTAAATTTTTACCTCGTAAAATAGAAACCGGATCTGGGCCCCGCAGCACGATTTGCCAGCGGTAATCACCGCTCACCCGGGAGAAGAAACAAGGGACCGGACCAATGATTTCAGTTGTGTGCTGCTTACTCTGCTGAATCCATCCTTGGATTTGTTTAGATAAATTTTGGGCTTCCTGCTCTATATTGAATTCATCTCGCCCTCGAAACTCCAGCCGGACCAACCGGGCAAAGGGCGGGTATCCCAATCTGCGCCGGTGTTCCATCTCTAATTTGTAAAATCCACGGTAATCATGTTCCGAAGCCATTTGGATCACATAATGATCGGGCTGAAATGTTTGCAAAATCACCTGCCCCCCTAACGGACTGCGCCCAGCGCGTCCAGCCACCTGGGTGAGAATCTGGAAAGCGCGTTCCGCGGCCCGGTAGTCAGGAAGCTGCAAACCCACATCGGCCAAAACTGCACCCACCAAAGTTACCAGGGGAAGATCCAAACCTTTGGCTAACATTTGGGTACCGATTAATATATCAGCCTGATGGTTCGCGAAATGCGATAGGATGGCATCGTGCGAACCTTTTTGCCGCGTCGTTTCCCAATCCCAACGCAAGGTGCGCGCTTGAGGGAAAAGTTCATGCACCTCAGCTTCAACCCGCTCGGTGCCAGTGCCAAATTGTTTGATACGTACGCTGTTGCACGCCGGGCATTTTTGAGGCATATTGCGTGTATAGCCGCAGCGGTGGCAGATTAGCGCATTTGCGCGTTTACGGGATTGGGTATGATAGGTGAGCGGGATGTCACAGCGGGGACACTTGAGCGTAAAACCGCAATCCCGACAAAAAACATAGGTGGCCATACCGCGCCGGTTAAGAATAGAATTCCCTGCTGTCCAAATTCCAAAATGCGGCTGATCTCGGCTTGCAGGGCACGGCTGAAGATCGAGCGGTTGCCCTCTTGCAATTCTGTCCGCATGTCAATAATGTTCACGGGAGGTAAATCTGTGGTTTCAGCGTCAGCCTCTAAAGGTTGATAACGTGAGCCCTCAAAACCTCCAGGATTTTTGAAAACCTCGGCGGTTTGTACCCGTTGCATTTGAGCTTTCACCGCTTCTTTATCCGCGAGAATTCGATCTGGAAGGCTGACGCCCTGCCATTCGTCCCGAGCAGCTCGGAAGGTGGTGGTCACATCAGGGGTGGCTGACCCGGCCAGACAAATTGCACCGATTTGTCTGGCGTAAGCTGCCGCCAATTCACGGGCATTATAGCTGGGGGCGCTCTCAGACTGATAATAAGATTGGTCGTGGCTTTCATCAATTACGATTAGACCAATATCCTTAAAAGGGGTAAATAAGGCACTCCGCGGGCCCACCACCAGAGAAATCAAACCGGCGCGTGCCCGCCGCCAGGTATCATAGCGCTCACCTGGGGAAAGGCGCGAGTGAATTAATCCAACCTGATCGGGAAAGCGAGTCACGAAACGCCGCACTGTTTGTGGGGTGAGGGCAATTTCTGGTACCAGCACAATAGCTTGTTGGCCTTGTTGGATAATTTTTTCTACGGCACGAAGATAGATCTCGGTTTTGCCGGAACCAGTGACGCCGTAAAGCAGAAATGGGCGTACAGTTTCACCATTGGATATTTTGTAAATCCCTTTTTGAACTTCAGTCCAAACCTTGGTTTGCTCGCTGGTTAATTGAGGGGGAGTAGCCGCGACAAATTCAAGTTTACTCAAAGGATCACGGACGGTTTCACTTTCGCCCAAGAAAAGCAACCCCATTTTCTCAAGTCGTTTGAGATCACTCATATTGCCGCCGCTCTCAGCGTAAATCCAGGCCACTTCTACAGGACCACCTTCATTGATCAAGAAGCGCATGATTTTTTGGCGGCGGGCCAGTGCCGGTGTGCCCGCTCGGGAAAGCGTATCCATTTGGGTTTCGGCTTCTGCCGGGGAGCAAGCTAGTTGAGCGGTACGCACTGTTTTTGGCCGCACCTTCGGCTCTTGAAGGATAGGTTCGCTGGCTAAAAGCCCTTTGCGCTTGAGCGCTCCAGCCGTCGCTTTCCAATTGCGTTTGGGTAGTGCCCGATCGATCTGGCGCCCCCTCAGAGGGCCGCGCTCCACCAATAAATTCAGAAAATCTTTTTTGGGCGTCGGTTATTTGTGGCGTGCGGCGTCTAGGGTCAGGTTTTTCGAATACAATTCGACTCTCCCAGATCTTTTGTGGCGCGTTTTCCACCCTCCGTCAGCTGGTAAAGTGTGTCTGCTGTTTGGCTCAGGCCAGGAGGCAGCATCAGGCTAATGCAGGCTGCTAACGGGGTCAGCGAAAATTCTGAGAGGTGTTTGGCGAGTTCAATTTGAGACGGGGTAACCACCGGATCAGGATCAAGTACATCCAAAACCGGTTTGGTTTGTGGTACGGTCGGATCATCTACAACTTTCAGCACTACCCCCTGAACCGTCTGCCTGCCAAAGGGAATCGTTACCAGATATCCAATATCAATCAAATCCTCCAATTCGGGAGGTAGGTGATAATGAAACGTCCCCGAGACCTGGGGGACGTTTACGGCAATTTCAAGATAAGTGGTCATGCCTCTTCTTGGGGAGGGTCAGTTTCAACGGGGGAAGGTTCGATACGGGTTAGTTTCAAAGATTCGATACGCATTGCATCCATTTTTTCAACTTGCAAGCGAATTCCCTGGATCTCGACCTTGTCACCAACATTTGGAATACGTCCAAAAACTCCCAGGAAATATCCTGCAATGGTATCGTAGTATGGAGCTTCGAATTGAGTCCCTAAGGCATTATTGACATCATCAATCGCTGCTAAGCCATCTATGATGACGGTATCCGTTGAAACGTTGTCGATTTCGGGAATTCCGACATCGAAGGGGTCGCTGACCTCGCCGACGATTTCTTCCATCAAATCTTCCAACGTTACCAATCCCGCGGTGCCGCTGAATTCATCCATAACAATGGCGATATGCTGGCGCTGTTTTCGGAATTGTTGCAGCACCGCTTTTACCGGGACGGTTTCAGGGATAAAGAGGGCTTCGCGTACCAGGGTGCGTGCCAGACAGTTTTGGCGGTCGGGGTCTTGCTCAGCACGTAGCAAATCTTTGATATGAACCACGCCAATGATATTGTCGAGATGGTCATCATATACCGGGAATTTTGTAAATGACGAGTGAATTGCGATATTAATTGACTCTCGAAGGGGCATATCGGCTTCGAAAGCTGAGATTTCAGTGCGGGGGATCATCACCTGGCGAACAAACAATTCCCCAAAGTCGAAGACGGCGTGCAGCATCTCACTTTCATCTGATTCTACTACGCCCTCTTCAGTGCTAGCCGTCACCAGCATTCTTAGCTCTTCAACCGAGTGGACCAGCTCGTGTCCTGAGGCAGCATTTACGCCGACCAATTTGAGCAAGAAGTTTCCGGTGCCATTCAAGGCCCAGATAAAAGGTTTGAAAATCCACTCAGTCCATAACGTGGGCCGGGCTACGATCAAAGAAGTTTTCTCGGGGTTTTGCAGCGCAATGGACTTTGGCGCCAACTCACCGATAACCACGTGCAAGAAAGTGATAATCGCAAATGAAACTCCTGCTGAAATTGTGTGAGAGAGTTCGCTGCTAATTTCACCTGGGAGCAGATGAAACAACGGTGCCATCAAATGTGACAGAGCGGGTTCACCCACCCACCCCAATCCCAAGCTGGCTAGCGTAATGCCTAACTGGGTGGCAGCAATCACGCGATCGGGGTTTTCTAGGGCTTTTTTGACCCATTGTGAACCTGGGTATCCCTTGGCAACTAACTCAGCAATACGCGTAGGCCGTACACTAACCAAGGCAAATTCCGCCGCCACGAAAAAACCGTTGGCAAGCACCAAAACCGCGACGGCTACAAGACCTAATAAATCTAAACCTAATGACGATTCCATAAACACCTTTATATTTTGCGAGTAACTACTGCGGCTCCATAGCCGACAACCTGACCGTAATCTCCGCTGATCTCACCGGAGGTCGCATAATTGATGATCGTTACTGAATCTGCCCCTAAATCTTGGGCGGCCCATAGAACTGCCGCAACTGCCCCGCGTCCGCAGGCATAACCTTTGCCTTCTTCTTCAGCTTGGAGAACAGCTAGAGGATCGAAAGCTTCGATTCGACGCAGCATCTCTTGATCGAGTTTGTTGGCAACTTCTTGAGGGTAAAAATGCGACAAATCGGTGGAAGCTACTAACAAGTTTTTTTGACCTTTTGATAGTTTAGCGAGGGCCGCTCCCAGAGCTTGCACTACCTTTGGCGTTTGATCTCGGACCATCACAGGGAGCAGCGAAAACTCACCCGCGAGGGATTGCTGTAAAAAAGGAAGTACGATTTCCAGGGAGTGCTCTTTATCCGCAGTAACCGCGGTCAACCCAAATCCTAGAGATGTGTGCAGATGTTCATCGAGGATATCAACAGCTTCTCGACTAACCGGGATGGTTCCCAGCGGGGTCTGATAGGCTGCATGCCCGGATGTCAATAAAGGCTGATGATAGGGTTGGTGCATTGGTGAGATTACTGCGACCAATTCTGGGATCATGCCGCGTATGGCCGCGAAGGCATAGCCTGCGACTGGACCTGAATATCGGTGCCCGGCATGTGGAGCAATCACGGCTACCACCTCGCCAGAAATTTCGGGAAGTATGGCAGCTTCGATATAGGCATCCACACTGGATTTCAAGCTCTCCGGATTTCCCGGATACCATTGACCTGCAATTGAAGATGGGCGTAAATCCATTTGAGTTTTCATTAAAAACTTTCCGCACAGCAAAAGTTGAGTGAAAATATGCATTGATTCTAGCACACTCTGGGCTTAAAACAATCGCCGCGCCTTGCCCATTGTGATATACTCCAGGCCAGAAATAATAAGCTGAGGTGTGAAATGTACAATATCGAATTAATCTACTGCGCTGCTTGAAAGTACACCCTTAGAGCCGTCAGTTTGACGACCGCATTATTAAATGATTTTGAAACTCAAATTAACGAATTTACTTTGGTCCCTTCAGATGGGGGAAAATTTGAAGTCAGCATCAATGGCGATTTAGTTTTCTCGAAATTAGCCCTTGGACGTCATGCGGAGCCGGGCGAAGTAAATGAACTTTTTACTAAATATATTGAGGAACACAACGTATGATAAAAAAAGAAGGCCGGGTTTTTTCAGGTGCACGTCCCACCGGACGGCAGCACTTGGGAAATTATCTAGGAGCGATTAAGAACTATGTTGCTCTTCAAGATACCTACGAAGATACCATTTATTGTATCGTTGATGTTCATGCGTTAACTACTATTGAAACAACTGAAAATTTGCGCCAGAACACTTATGAGATGGCCCTCGATTGGCTGGCTGCTGGTTTGCGCCCAGAGGACAGCATGATCTTTGTGCAGTCGCACATCCCTGAGGTATTGGAACTTCATATGTTCCTTTCGATGGTTACTCCTTTAGGAAAGCTGACCGATCTCCCAACTTTCAAAGAGAAAGTACGTCATCAGCCGCATAATATCAATTATGGCCTGGTAGGTTACCCGGTTCTAATGGCCGCAGATATTGTTCTGTATAAAGCGGTGGCCGTCCCCGTGGGTGTTGATCAAGCTCCTCACCTGGAGTTTACGCGCGAGATCGTGCGTTCTTTCAATTATCGCTATAATACCGATGTTTTGCTTGAGCCTCAAATGGTGGCAACTGAAATCCCTAAGGTAATTGGACTTGATGGCAAGAGCAAGATGGGTAAAAGTCTCAATAACCATATCGAATTGGCCTCAACCCCTGAAGAAACCCAGCAGCGAGTCATGCAAATGGTCACTGACCCGCAGCGGGCGCGCCTCTCCGATCCTGGAAATCCTGATGTGTGCAATGTATTCACCATGCACAAAATTTTCTCTAGCGAAGAAGAAGTTAAGCAGATCAATGCTGAATGTCGTAAAGCCGAGATTGGCTGTGTGGCCTGTAAAAAAATCTTTGCTCAAAATCTAAACGAGAATTTGATTCCTTTCCGAGAAAAACGAGACGGGTTTGCTCAAGACCCAGATTTTGTTTGGGATGTGCTCAAAGATGGGGCTAACCGGGCGAGAGTGATTGCTCAAGATACGCTTTGCCAGGTCAAAGATGCCATCGGATTGCCGTAGCTGAGGTCCCGGTGCGAGTTGTTTTGCAGCGAGTGAACTACGGTCGAGTTTTGGTCGCTGAACAAACTGTTGCCGAAATTGGCCTGGGTTTGGTGATCCTGCTGGGTGTTGGTCCAAATGATAGTGAGGCACAGATTGATTATCTGGTTAATAAGATCGCTCATTTGCGAATTTTTGAAGATGGACAGGGGAAGATCAACCGCTCGGTTTTAGATGTGAGTGGTGCCGCGATCGTGGTTTCTCAATTTACGTTGTATGCTGATACCCGCAAAGGACGCCGTCCCAGCTTTACAGACGCTGCGCCCCCAGAAATTGCCAGCCCCTTGGTGGATCGCTTCGCCGAGAAACTCGCTAACCTAGGAGTGCCAACCCAAACGGGGGAATTCGGCGCCCATATGCAAGTCGAAATCCACAATGACGGCCCTGTCACGATCTGGTTAGAACGCTAGTTTCAGGAGGTTGGATGGTACATCCAACCTCCCCCTATTTTTCGAAGAATTTTAGATATTGCCCATAGCCTTCAGTTTCTAGTTGCTCCGCGGGGATAAAGCGGAGCGCGGCCGAGTTAATGCAATATCGTAATCCAGTTGGGGCTGGACCATCCTCAAAAACATGTCCTAAATGTGAATCAGCCTGTTTCGAGCGGACTTCGGTACGTGTCATTAAGAACCGATTGTCGGTACGGGTATATAGATTGTCGCTTTCAATGGGTTGTGTAAAACTTGGCCAGCCGCAGCCAGCATCGAATTTATCCTGCGAACTAAACAGCGGCTCGCCAGACACGATATCGACATAAATTCCTGGTTCCTCGTAACTCCAATATTCGTTGTGGAAGGGGCGCTCAGTACCTTCTTCCTGTGTGACCCGGTATTGCTCAGGGGTCAGGCGTTCGCGCAGTTCCTTGTCGGATGGTTGATTGGATGTTTTCATAATGAGCTCCTGTGTAAGGAAAAGTTTCAATGATTCGCCGGGCTGGACGGTTCCCAGCGAAAAAAACCGCAGTTACTTTGTTTACACTGTACGGAAGCCCACAACGGCCGTAATCTTACTTTTTATCCTTTGATGAAGTCTTTTAGGATCCAAGACCCCCATCTTTCCCCGAATTATTGAGAAGACACAAATCGACCCGTGTCAACTCTGATCACGAACCATAGCGCCACGCTTTGGCGGCCAACTCTGCCAACCCGATTCCCAGCACTAAAATCCCAATTCCCCATAAAAGGACAGAGCCTCGCATTGGAATTGCAGGCGGTGTGAAAATCAACCAGCCCAGCAATACTAGTGAACCACAGAGGTTGATCGCGATCGCGCCGCCCAAACCCAGGCCGCGAATCTGATTTTCGAAGCCATATCTTTCGATCAGCAGGGCGACCCCGATACCAAAGATCACCCCACCCAGAATCGTGGGATAAAAATTACTGGTAGACAGGGGCACACCAAAGAACTCGGCTGCTCCAAATGGGAAGAACAGCAGCAGGGTACCCAGGGCTAAATTGGCGATCCCATCAATCAGCAGCAGTTTTTTATGTTTGTTTTCCATTGCCTTCATCCGAATTTCACGAATTACCTAAAGCCCAAATCCCGGCTATTTAACCTCTCCCGAATGTGCCTCTTTCGCGTGGTTGACAAAGAAGTGCATACGGTTGAAGAAATTGACCTCGCTAACGCCTGCGTCGGCGTCCAGGAAGAGCAGATTGACCTGGGGGTAGAGCTCCTTGATGCGTTTGTGCACACCTTTGGCAATTACATGATTTGCAATACAACCGAAAGGCTGTAGGCAGAGCACATTGTTTACGCCATCTTTCATAAAAGTGGCAATCTCGCCAGCAATCAGCCAGCCCTCGCCATATTGATGGTTGAGGGTCACGATCTCCTGTGCCCGTTTGGCGATATCTTGAATGCGATGGTGAGGCCTGTGATAACGGAACCCAGCCATAATTTCGCCGAAATTTCCGAGAAAATTGTTAATCAACCGCTTCCCTAAAAATGAAAGCACCCAGAGTAAATCGGGTTGTTTAACTTGCGTACGCACCCCATTATCGATGGATACCAACCCGCCTGCGAAAAATTCCATCATGGGGGGCAGCACCACTTCAATATTCTGATCCATCAGCCAGTGGGCAACGTTATTATTCGAGAACGCGTTATATTTGACGTAAATCTCGCCTACGATACCGGCTTTGGGGAAGTTCTGGTCTTTCGTAGGGATGGCGTTGAAATCGCGCACCGCCATTTCAAGCGTATCAAACAAAGTGCCGCGGGTAATTTCAAGACTGCCATCTTCCAAAGGAGCCAAATATTTATCAGCTGCCTTTCGAGCCGCGCCGGGTTGCTGCTCACGGATAGCCGTTGCGAAATATAAATCGGAGAGCGCATCAGTAAACATCATACTAATTGCCGCTTTGTAGACATATTCGCGCACGTTGAACTTCATCCCTGGTTGGTCGTTGAAGGATTTCAAACTCGTGGATAAAGTCACTACAGGGACATTTTCGAATCCTGCAGCGACCAGCGCTTTCTTAATCAATGAGGGGATGCTTGTCGCGCGGCATTGTCCGCCCGTTTGAGAGAACCCCACCGCCACTTCAGCTGGATCATATTTGCCTGATTGTAGCGCCTTGACCAAATCACCAAGACAAACGATGCCTGGGTAACAGATTTCATTGTTCGTATATTTGAGACCTACTTCCACCGAAGCGCGATCCGCTGGCGGCAGCTTGACAACCTTGAACCCCATATCAACGAAAGGCCGTGTGATCGGCGGCGAACAGAAAGGTGAGAAGTCCGGCACTAGCACCGTGCGGCGACGGTCTTCGAAATCGTAAATTTTAGTGTTTTTCCGCGGCGTGCAATTGCGGACGGCTGGTTTTTGTTTGAGTGATTCAACCATTGAGCGCAGCCGCAGCTTGGTGGAGCCCGCACTTTCAATCTCGTCGATCCGCAGCACGGTGATATTTTTTCCGTGTTCCGCCAAAATCGCCCGCACCTCGTCCAGAATATACGCGTCCGGTCCGCAGCCAAAAGAATTGAGCTGTACCACTTCTACATTATCTTGTTTCGCGGCCCAATGCGCGGCGTGGTAGTAGCGGTTAACGAACTCCCACTGGGTCATCACATACGTATTGTCCAGGGTTTGAGCCGGGACCAGTGGTACCGAATCTTCAGTGATCACATCCATACCAAATTGGGTCAAAAGATCAGGAATTTTGTGATTGATTAGCGGGTCCACATGATAAGGGCGCGCCAAGAGTAATACGACCGGGCGACCCTCAATTTCTGCTTTCCGAAAAATTTCTGCTCCTTGATTACGAAGTTCCTGTTTAAATTGAGCCTGAGCCTCCAGTGCTTTTCGGAAAGCTTTGCGGATCATCCCGCGTTTGATCCCCAGGCTGCTGAGGTAGCGGTAGCAAGCACGTTTGAGCAGTTTCTGATCGTTAAAAGCCACGGGCGGCATATCAAATGGAATCTTGTGCCGTCGCTCGGGGTCGATCACGCTGCGGATCACATCCGAATATCCCGAAACCACCGGGCAGTTGAAGCAATTGTCGGCATCGCTGAATTCCTGTTGCTCATAAAAAACCATCGGGTAGAAAATCCGGTCTACGTCGCGTTCGATTAGCTCGAACACGTGCCCGCTGACCAGTTTCGCCGGGAAGCACAAATTCTCAGACATAATGGCTGCGGCTCCCTTCTCGTAGATGGCGTTACTTGATGTAGCTGAGAGTTCGATCTGGATACCACATTCGTTGAAAAGCGCCTGCCAAAAGGGAAAATTCTCAAACTGATTCAAAACCCGGGGGATGCCAAGAGTCAACACCGGATTTTCGAGGGCTTCCTTTCTCGCAGAGAACAGCCGTTCATATTTGATCGCGGGCAAATTGATCCCCTGCCTTTCAGCTTTACCGCTGTTGCTGAAGATCTTCTCGCAGCGATTGCCGGAAAAGAAGGTGTTCTCGTTGGGGAATTTCAGTCTGGTGATCGCACATTGGTTCTCGCAGCCCTTGCAATGGATGATGCGTTGCTGGTAATTGCCAATCGCGGCCAACTCGTCCAGGCTGGCAAAATGATCGAATTCGGGCGTGGTTGTCAGGTAGGTGTCGCGGGCGGTCAGCGCCGCGCCGTACGCGCCCATTAACTCTGCTAGATCGGGACAAACAACCGTCCTTTCGAGAAGGATTTCCAGGGCTTTGTGCACTGCCGGGTTGCGGAAGGTACCTCCCTGTACGACGATATGCTCGCCGAGTTGATCGATATCGGTGATCTTCAAAACTTTGTGCAGCGCATTTTTGATCACCGAATACGCCAACCCAGCAGAAATATCGCTGATCTCCGCGCCTTCGCGCAGTGCCTGTTTGACGCGCGAATTCATAAAGACTGTGCAGCGCGTCCCCAGGTCGCAGGGTGCTTCCGAGGTACAGGCAATTTTGGCGAAGTCGGCCACTTCATAGCCCATTGAGCGTGCAAAAGAACTCGATGAAAGAACCGCAACCTGAGGAACAGGCTTCGTTGATCTCGATATTTCGAATCTGCCCATCCTGTACAAAGATGGCTTTCATATCCTGCCCACCGATATCCAAAATGAAGCTCACTTTTTCATCAAAAGCTTGCGCCGCCCGAAAGTGTGCCAGGGTTTCGACCATGCCCTCATCGAAGCCGAAAGCTGCCTGGATCAGGTCTTCGCCATAACCAGTCACCATGCTGCGGGCAATTTGGGGCAGTTCACCATTTTCGCCGCACTGCGGCCGCAGTTTTGCTAACCCTTGCTGCACTGCACCGATGGCGTTGCCACGGTTGTTGGCGTAGTGGTCGAAAGCCACACGGCCCAGAAAGTTGATCAGCACAATTTTGGTCGTGGTAGAGCCTGAATCTACCCCCAGGAAAAATACTTCATCTGAGGGGAGGTCGTCAAATTCAACGCGCCCAATTTTGTGCTGGTTGCGGGCCGCCTCCCATTCCTGATATGCAATGGTATTCGAGAAAAGAGACTCCAACCGGTTTTTGCTGGTTTGTTGTGTCAGGGGCATGTGCAGCAGTTCAATTAATTGGTTCAGTGAAAATTGTTTTCGAGCTTCACTTGGGGCCAAGGCTGCCCCCATCGCAGGGAGCAGTTCTGCGTTTTCCACTGCGAGCATATCACTTGGATCAATTTTCATCACATTCATGAAGGTTGCTCTCAGTGCGGGTAAAAATGTAAGTGGTCCCCCACTGAATAAAACGAGGGGCGCGGGATCGTAGCCGCGTGAGAGTGTTGCCAGCGTTTGCAAAACAACAGCGTGAAATACCGAGGCAGCGATATCAGCCCGCGGAATTTCACGGCTGAGTAAATTTTGCAAATCCGTTTTAGCGAAGACCCCACAGCGGGAAGCCATCGGATAGGTTGTGGTGGATTGGAGTGCCAGTTTATCTAACTCTGTTACCGGGATGTTCATTAGTGTACACATTTCGTCGATAAAGGCACCAGTCCCACCGGCACACGAGCCATTCATACGAATATCAGGCGGCCCCTTGGGGCTGAAGAAGATCATCTTGGCATCCTCACCCCCAATATCGATCAGCGTTTTCGCCTGCGGATAAAGCTGTTTGACTACTTCGGCAGAGGCCACGACCTCCTGAATGAAGGGCAGCCCAAATTTTTCGCCAATCCCTAAACCAGCAGAGCCGGTAATCAACAAATCAAAGTGAATTTCCCCTATCTTTTGCTTTGCCTCCTCTAGAATGGCCTGGAGAGTTCCCAGGGTTTCGGTGTGATGGCGGCGATAAGTGGAATAAATAACTCTTCCACTCTGATCCAGGATCACAACTTTGGCAGTTGTTGACCCAATATCAATACCTAATCTCAATCGCTCCATAGAAATACCTCCGAATATATTCTATCGGATTTTGAATAATTTTCCAGTTTTCAATATTAACCGTGTTACGTACTCAACAGCTCTTTCGACTGTGAGCCAGACGCATATTGCGTATGAGCTAAGGCCAGTACTCAGCGCCTGTCCTGAGGTTGCCGAAAGGTTGCTGGATAACAGCAATTAATTAATCTGGAAAGGTTGTTTGAAGATGGGGATTGAACCACTTATTTCGATATTCGGGAATCCGTTCTAGTGAGAAATCCACCTCGCCAAAGGATGGCATCTACTTGAACTGCGAGCGCTCCCGCCCCCAGCATGGACTCTACATCTTTGGGTTGATAAACTCCACCTGCCCCAATTATGGGGATGTTTAATCCAGCCAGTTTTTCTACCGCCCGCAGTGCCAACGGAAAGACTGAGGGGCCGTACATACGGCCATTTATATTTTTTAAATAACCGCGCGGTGCACCGAGGCTGATGGCGGTCGCTCCGGCTTCGATCACAACCTGGGCCAACTCATCGGATTGCTCCAATGGCAGCCGCACGATGGCGGGTAATTCTCCAATGGCGGCTTGGGTAAATTCGAAAGCGCTGCCAGGATCAACATCTGGTGGCAGACCAACTTCAATTCCCATGATACCTTCAATACCTTCCAGGCGCTCTATCATGCGGGTCAGCGATATTGGTTCCAAAGCCAGTAGATGGACGATGACAGGAACCGCGGATCGTGCCCAGCGTTGGCGATATTTCTTGATCACGGCACTCAATCCTGGGTTGGGTAATCCAGTGTGGAGCACGAATCCCCCAGGATATGTGGTGAAACGTTTTCCTCGCGCTGGGGTGCGTGGTCCGCGGCTGATTGGATTCGTTACAAATGCCCCAAATTGAGAAAGGTCAACCGGAACTTTTGAGTTTGGAGCAAAACCAAAAGTTCCGGCAGTGTTCATCAGAGGGTGATCCAAATAAAGATCGTTTTTAGGCATAAGATAAAAAGATTAATTTGCTTTCAGCATCCAAGGTGTGAGCATTTCGATCATTGCATCATCTGGGTTGCCATTCGCGGGCGGATAAGCACGGTGAAGACCTTCCACTTTCATGATTACTTCAGCAACAGTGAGTTGTCGCCCGGCACGAAGAGACGAGCGGCGCACAAAGAGAGCATTCTGGCTTTTGTGACAGAGGGCTGCCTCGGTTTTTTGCGGGAGGGTTGGGGCAATATCGAGCACGATGTGAGCCGGATCGTATTTGTTAACCAGCCGAGGACGGGGATGCTCCGGAAAAGCTGCCGAAAATGTGTAAAGCATAGGGGCATTTTTCCCCAAATTAACGATTGTCTTAAGGACGGCTTGATGAGTAAGCAAGTGCGCAGGATGCCCATATTCGCCACTGGAACCATGTGTGATCACCACTTTAGGTTGTAAACGTTGAATGTGGATTCTGATTTTTCTTTTCAAACCTTCAAAGTCAGAGGTATAGGGGTGTAGTTGATCATCTTCTCCGACGAGTGGATCAATATAATCTAAAAATTCAACGCTTGTGCCGCCTAAAGTTTGTATCGCGCAATGCATTTCAGCCTCGCGAAAGGTGCCTAGCTGTTGCCGAGAACAAACAGGGGGCTCTCCAACTTCACCGCCTTCGCCACGAGTAGCACACAGAAAATCAACCTTAGCACCGTTCTGTGCTAGTAAAGCGAGCGCGCCACCACTTAACATCGTCTCATCGTCAGGATGGGCGATTATGGCAAGTATTTTCATCATGGGAATTGAGTGGTAAATTGCGGCGTTAGTCCAGGTTGGACTTAATATTTGTTGTTATCTGATGCGAATTAATTCGAAAATCTGATCCCCAAATTTTTCCCTGCGCCACGGGGTCGATTCTAAGATATCCGATAGTTTCGATTGAGTCTGTGGATTCGCTTCTGCAATTTGGTAAAGTAAATCTTTCGGTAAGACGACATCAGATTCAACCCCCATAGCGCGCCCTTTATTTTTACGCCATTGGCGCAATTTATCGACTCTGAGTAAATAGGCATCGCTAGGTTTTGGTTTGCGCGGAATCTTTGGAGCTTTTTTGGTTTGGAGACCCTTTTGAACGGCAGAAAGCAGCCCTCTCCCTAACCAACGCGCCTGTTTTTGAGATATCCCTTGAACGGTTTCAAGTTCACGCATCGAGCGCGGGCAGGCTTCAGCAATATTGAAAAGCGCTTTATTGCTGATTACCTTGAAAAGAGGACGATCTAGCGAACGTGCCATTTCATCGCGATATTTGCAAATTTCTTGTAGAACGGCCCGCTTTTGAGGTTCAAGATCACGAGCGCCATTGATGCGCCAGCAGTCCGCTCCATCGCGTTCTTGGTGACTAGAGTGAACATGGCAAGCACGTTTGAAATCTTCTATTGCTAATGGCCAACGTCCAGACTTTTTGAGTTCAGACTTAATCCAATTCCGTAATGCGATCAAGTAATGGGTATCCAATTGGGCATATGCTAGCATATCTTGGGGAAGAGGACGTTTTCCCCAATTAGCGCGTTGGTACTTCTTTTCGACCTGAATCCCAAATTGATCCCTGAGTATAGACCCAAGTCCAACGGCTTTCCAACCCAATATCCGTGCGGCTACCATGGTATCGAATAAGTTGTTGAAATCAAATCCGAAATCCTGGTCAAGCATGATAATATCGTACTCAGCCGCATGAAAGATTTTTTCAATCTCTTCTGAACTGAAAAGGGGTGCCAGACAAGAAAGATTTTCCAAGGCTAAAGTGTCTACGAGAAAATCTTTTTTCGGGACAGAAAACTGAATTAAGCAAACGCGTTCTTGATAGGCGAAAAGGCTGTTGGATTCAGTATCTACGGCGACGATTGGTTCTTTCATTAGAGCCAAGGCCATATTGTTTAGTTTTTCTGGGGTATTAACGAAGGTTGGATTCGGTATTTCATCTGAGTGCATGACGTAATTATAGCCTAACCCAGGTAAACTGGAGCCAAAATAAACGTCAAATTTGAAATTCTTCCTCAAAATGCAAAGATTTTTAGTTTGCCCCTAAATCTGGCAGAGTTTCTGAAAAACAAGAGCATCTGTGCCATCTTGATAATATTTGGGCCAGATATCCACCCTTTGGTAACCAAAGTGTTCATAGAGTCGGATTGCGCTTGTATTCCCAAGACGCACACTCAATCGAATACGGGAAACATCCAGCCGGGATTCGCATTCCTTAAGCAATGTGGATGCAACCCCAGTACGGCGGTATTCTGGCAAAACACCGATGGTAGCAATCCAGGCCAAATCTCTAGAGCGTTTATCGCCAGCAACAAACCCCATTAATTGAGTTTTGTAAACAGCTTTCAGACGAATAATATTAGGAAGAGAAAGCACACCGATCAAATCTAGCAGCGGCCACGCATCTTCTGGGAAGCATATTTTTTCGAGTTCGGCGAACAGTCCCTAGGTCACGCCAATTCGCGTTAAGAATTTGATAGTTTTGGGATATGTTCTGCATGGCGAGGTTGCCAAAAGGTGAGCGGTGCGAACAATTTCTTCGCGCTTACTTTCACGCCCCGCGCGGCCAGTGTCGCTCGTGCAGAGAAATGCTGCTTGACCTCTTCGCTAATAATGATAAACTCGTCAAAGGTGATAGGCCTCCTGTATCCGATTGTGGTGATTTGATCCAGTTAAGCCTATCACTATTTTCTTTTGTCTGCGCCCGATCTCTGCATCTTGACCCTATTTTGGGCGAAATTTAGGTATTTAGAAATTACTCTTGTTTTCTGTCGATAAAACTTTGGATTAAGCTGGTGAATTCCATCGGGAAGATATACTTTGTAGATGGGCTGGCTCCGATATCTTTCAGGGCTTCGAAGTATTGCAGGGTCATGGTTTGATGGTCGATATCTTGTGCAACGGAGTAAATTCGTTGCAGAGCAGCCGCGTAACCTTCGGCTCGGAGTAGTTGTGATTCACGAGCACCTTCCGCTTCGAGAATAGCTGATTGCTTCAATCCCTCAGAGCGGAGTATGGCGGCTTGTTTTTCACCATCAGCTACGTTGATGGAAGCATCACGCTGACCCGTAGACTCGGTCACTTGAGCACGACGATTACGCTCCGCCGACATTTGGCGGTTCATTGCATCCTGGATTTCGCGAGGCGGCACGATCTCGCGGATTTCTACGTTCGTGACTTTGACACCCCAACGTTCTGTAACTTCATCCAGGCGAGCACGCAGCATATTGTTGATATGTTCACGTTCGACGAGTACTTCATCCAGCACAATGCCACCGATCACAGCACGTAAGGTTGTTGTAGCCATTCCTTGGGCTGCCGCCTCGAAGTTGCCAACCTGCAAAACACTTTCTGTTGGATCTAAAATTTTGTAGTACCAGATAAAATCAATCGAGATACCGGCATTGTCTGATGTGATCGCGGTCTGGTGAGGAATTTCGCGCACTTGCTCGCGCAGATCTGCTTTGCGGCCCCGGTCTACAATGGGGATCAACAGCACAATTCCAGGACCCTTGGCTCCAATACAGCGGCCGAGACGAAAGACAATCAGGCGTTCGTACTCGGGAACGATGCGGATAGCACTGGCGATCAAAATAACTCCTAAGATTAAAACAGCACCAATTAAGCAAGCCAAAAACCCAGATGCTGCGGCAAATCCTTCTTGCGCCAAAACAGAAAATAACATCATTCACCTCCTCGTGAATAACTGGGGGATAATCCAGGAGATTTCTGCCAGATTCCCAATATTGATTCTCTCTAAAAATTAAACTGCTTCAACAACTAAAATGAACCCTTCACGATCGATCACCCGAATTTGAGAGCCCGCTTCAATAGGCTCATTACTTCGGGCTGTCCATAATTCTTTGCGGACTTGTACGGAACCTTCTTGATGGATATTCGATTTCGCTTCGCCAATCGCACCAATGAGGGAGCCTAAATCATGGGACGGTGGCGCTTCATCAGCTTCCAGGGTTTTTTTTGTAATAATCCAGAACAGACCACCGACCAAAATGGAAACTACAACGGCTAGTCCAGGGCTAATGGCTAACTTATACCAGCTATCTCCTTTTAACAAGTAGGCCGAACCAACCGCTAATGATATTACTGAAATCCCTAAAAAATATGTTTTCTTGGTTTTCCGTAACAAAAACACGGGTGGAAATACCCCAAAAAGTAAGACTGCTAATGCCCAATAATTAATCGGTAGATGGAAAACACCCCAGCCAGCTAGGATCAATACGAATAATGCGGTGATCTCTAAAATACCAGTGCCGGGAGCAAGAATCGCCATAAAAGCCAAAGAAAATCCCCCAATGATAAATAGGTAAACTAAATTTGGATTGAGTAGAATTTCTTCCATTGTTTTCTCTCCGTTGAATGCTATAAATTGATAAAAAAAAGAATATTAGTTTATTAACATTCAAGTTTCATCACAAGCAGGTCAATTATTGTAAATCATCACCTGTTTCAAAATCATTATACATATATTACAGCCCAAGTGCAATTCTTATCCCTATATGATACACGTGTAGTTTTAGAATTTTAGCATGGTATTATTCAATTTTAGAAATTATCCGCTTCAGGGAAGGTTTAAATTAATTGACGATCAACTTCGGAGAAGTCATTTTGACGAGTTTTTCTTTATTCTTGGCACTAGCCTCGATCCTAGGCTTAATATGGGCGGTTATTGAAACTCCCAAAGATGAACAATCGATTTCCTTGAATGTTGGGACCTGGGCTTTAATTGGAGCAGTTGTTGGTGGACGAATTTCTTATGTATCAGTGCATTGGGAATATTTTCAAGAGCATATTCTCGAAATTCCCAAAGTGTGGTTAGGCGGCGTGTCTTGGCCGGGAGCATTGGCTGGGGGTATTTTAGCAACCATAATATTTGCTTGGCTTTATGATATTTCAGTTGGTAAGTTTGCAGATCGATTAATTCCTTTACTGGCCAGCCTGTCAGTCGCTGTTTGGTTGGGTTGTTGGACGACTGGTTGTGCCTATGGACCAAAATTGGACTGGGGTTTACCTGCGAGGGATGAGTGGGGAATTTGGCAAAACCGTCTACCTCTCCAATTGATTGGAGCAATTTCAACCATCGCGGTGTTTTGGGGGATAGACCGATTTCGTCAACAAAAGGAGGCTTTATTTCCTGGGCTGGCGATGAGTTTAGGATTGGGTAGCCTATCCTTAATTCTATTTGGAGTATCCATCTTACGGGTTGATCCTTATCCAGTTAATAACCAACTCCGCCTTGAAACTTGGGCTACATTGTTTTTTTTAATGATAGCAGTTTTTTGCGGATTTGTTGCTTACTTTTGGAATAGAAATCAGAAATAATCAAGGTAATTAACCAGGAAATCTATAACGGCGAAATATGCCCATTCACCGATAGGGCAATTGTATGAGCAAAATAATCCCTTGTTTTGGGGGTATACACCGCCATAAATGTCTACATGCAATTGCCCTTCACCTATGAATCTATCTTGACAAGAGTTGAATTTTTAAGTATGATAATTTATATCAAAAATACCATAAATATTCAAGAAAAATATAAAGGAGATGGAAATGATTTTCAAAGTTCTCGAAACAATTGAACAAAAATTCGGTGTAGATGAAGCCAAGGCGCATTGTGATGTGCCCTGCGGCATTTACGATCCTATCGTTGCTCAAATTAATGCCCTCACCGTCGTACGCATGATGGATTTAATGGCTGCTCTCGAAGGTGATGGCGCAGCTTTTGACAACAGCATGAGCCGTTATATTGCTGTCAAAGAAGAGCATGCCGAAAAAGCCAAGCACGAAATCCGCGTCATCTATGGCGATTTCATCAGCGATGCCCATATCGCTGACCATCCGGAACTACCCGGCTTATTCCACAAAATCATGAAGCTGGGCGGCAAAGCACGTCAGACTGCTGACCGCGAAAATGGCGTTGCCTTCGTTGAAGCGATTAACGATTTCGCTGAGATTTTCTGGTCCATCAAGGGTGTTGCCACCAAGAAAGCCAAGGCTCCTTATGCCCCTGCTTTGGAAACCGTGTATCCGGCCCTCTAATTTTGTGCGGAGTTGTTATCGTCCATAACGATAATCGGTCGCACAAAATCTTAAGCAATTGGGTCATGAAACCCATTTATCCATGATGACTCTTTGCCCAACTGCACTAGACTGATCTAATCCGGAAATTCACCGGAGATCAACCGAGGTGAACGTGTTAAAATGCGTTTATCCGAATTGATTTCCGGTTTCCGTTTTAAAGGGCAGCATCCTCATCAAGTCAATGTTCAAACTCATCAAAATCACCGGCGACAGCCTGACTCCTGAGTACAATGAGGGGGATTACGTAATCCTTACCTCCCTCAAATTCTTTTTGCGTGCCCTAAAAATGGGGGATACGATCGTATTCAAACATCCTGTTTACGGTACAATGGTCAAACATATTCAAAGCATTGACTCCCAGGCTGGGGAAATCTTTGTTATCGGCACGCATCCCCAAAGCAACGACAGCCGTCAATTTGGTTCTATCCCCAAAAGTTGGCTGACTGGCAAAGTTCTCTGGCATATCCCAAAACCCGGATAACCCTTTGACACCCCGTGAAAACCGCCCTCCGGTTCCTACTGGCATCGCGATCCCATTCGGAATTTTGGCGGTCTCTACCTCCTCGATTTTTATCCGCTACGCTCAGGCTGATGGTGTTTCATCACTGGTGATTGCTGCCTGGCGGCTCACTTTGGCTGCCCTGATATTAGCGCCTTTCGCGCTTCTGCACTACCGTAATGACTTACGCTCCATTGATCGCAAAGGCCTAACATTAGCAATCTTTTCAGGGATATTTCTTGCCATTCACTTCGCCACCTGGATCACTTCCCTCGAATTTACCAGCGTGGCCAGCTCGGTAGTATTGGTCAGTACCGCACCATTGTGGGTAGCAATCCTGGCGCCGTTGACTATTCGTGAACCGGTTGGTAGAGCCGTTGTAATTGGAATGGGATTTTCGTTGGTTGGAGGAACCATTGTGGGTTTGAGTGATTCTTGTACGCTAACCGGGTTCACATCCTTGCAATGTCCTCCACCCTCAGAATTTGTGGGGGGTGACGCCTTCCTTGGGGATCTGCTGGCCCTGATGGGGGCTCTTGCTGGTGCCGGGTACCTGTTGATTGGTCGCAGCTTGCGTGAAAAGATATCGCTGGTCCCATATATTTTTGTGGTCTATGGCATTGCGGCAGTGGTGCTGGTCATCGTCATGTTTGCGGCCGGAGAACCAGCTTTTGGTTATGCTCCGAGAACATATTTATGGTTCCTCTTGTTGGCGCTCGTACCACAATTACTGGGTCACTCAACCTTCAATTGGGCATTGCGTTATCTTCCCGCATCATTTGTTTCTATCACCTTGCTGGGTGAGCCGATTGGGTCTGCTGTATTGGCCTACTTCATCCTTGATGAGGTACCCACAGCTCTAATGGTATTTGGTGCTATACTTATTCTCATTGGCATCTTTGTCGCATCCCGTAGAAAAAGCAAAATTGAAACGGTTGATTAGGATATTGGACTAATTTGTCTCCATTCACCAGATTTTCTCTGCACTCATTCCACAATCCGAAATTTACGATCAAAACGCAAATGATTACACTTGGCATTAATATCGCTATCCTACAGAACGAAAAGATACTCCTCACAAAGCGCGAAGATTTCGAAGTCTGGTGTTTACCCGGCGGCGCCGTCGACGAAGGTGAATCCGTTGCCCAGGCTGCCATTCGAGAAGCCTGGGAAGAAACCGGGCTGGAGGTCAAACTAACTCGTTTGATCGGAATCTATTCTCGCCCCGGTTGGCCCGGATCAGGTGCTCATATCGTCTCGTTTGCAGCCGAAGTCACTGGCGGTGAGTTCAAAGCTGACCCAAGTGAAGTGATTGACCTGGGTTATTTTGCACTTGATGAACTTCCCCAAGATTTACTCAGTTGGCATTTTCAGCGGATCAAGGATGCCTTTGATGGGGTTTATGGGGTCGCCTGGTCGCAGGCTGCCGAATTCCCATTTGATTCCGATATCACCCGCACGGAAATGTATCGTCTGCGGGATGAATCCGGTCTCTCACGGCGAGACTTCTATTATGAAACTCTTGGTAAAATGACTGATGCCCACGAAACTCTAGAACTTGACCCAGAGAGTGCAGGATCAAAATCGATGCGTGATTTGAAATAACCAAAGAACAGCCAGAGACTAAAAATCTCTGATGGAAAATTGAACAGTAAAAATCTATGCCACAGAAAAAAACAACTCCTCAAACCTCGACCGATCCGCAAGAAATATTAACATCTGATCGTCTTGTCAACATCTTGCTGCGCTTTGAGCGATTTGCCTGGGATGCGGCTGGCGTTTTCTTGCTTGCCTTATCCTTGATGATCTTAGTTGCCTTGCTGATCCCATCTCTGGCTCAAGGTGCTTTGCTGATGGGTTTGACAAACTTTTTGCGCAGTTGGTTTGGATGGGGCAGCATAATGGTCGTAGCCACATTGGGAGTGATCGGTTTGATGCTGCTGCGCCGCCGAATGGGCGATCTCCCCGAAGTAAGCTGGGGACGAGTCTTTGCTTTGGAGGGCGCGGTTTTTACGCTTTTGCCCTTAATGACCTTTTTGGGTGGCTTCTCTCTGGAACGCGCTGAAGCCGGCCTTGATGGTGGGCAGATTGGATGGGGTTTGGCAACGCTCCTTAGTTTCGTTTTACCTCAGTTTCTCTCGATATTTTTATTGGGAGTTTTGTTCATTATCTTTGCAATTATTGGCTTGGGACTGATCCCCTTATTCTCGAAAATTTCATCTCGTTTTCAGGATGGAGAGCTTGCCCCCTCCGTGGACGATTTAGTGGATCCAGCCATCAGTGTGTCACCGGCTGAAAATATTGAATCATCCTCCATTCCAAAACGAGCATCTCCAAAAAAGAAAACGCGCTTAGCTCCAGAATTTCGTAAACAGTTCAAAGTTGATCAAAAAGATGAACGCCCCAAAGAGCCTCTGCAACGCGGCGATCATCTTCCCCCTTTAAAATTGCTGGTTGATGAACGTGAATCCCGTCCTGATGAGCGCCATGTCAACCAGCGTGCTGGGCTAATCGAGCAGACGCTGGCTGAGTTTGGTGTACCCGCCAAAGTAATCGGTTTTCAGATTGGCCCCACCGTGACACAGTTTGCGGTTGAACCGGGTTTTATCGAAACACCAGGGGCTTCTGATGAAGAACTTGCCCGTTTACGCAAAGTGCGTGTTTCGCAAATCACCAGCCTCGGACGCGATCTGGCTTTGGCACTTTCAGCAGAACGGCTGCGCGTCCAAGCGCCTGTGCCAGGACGCCCCTATGTGGGTATCGAGGTACCGAATACCAAATCTTCGATCGTGAGGCTGCGACCTGTGCTGGAGACTGAGGCTTTTTATAAGGTTGGGTCACCATTGGCATTAGCCTTAGGTCGCAATGTATCGGGTGAACCCGTGGTTGCTGATCTGGCGGCCATGCCCCACTTGCTGATCGCGGGTACAACAGGTTCAGGGAAATCCGTTTGTATTGCGGCTTTCACCAGTTGTCTGGTGATGAATAACGCCCCTGAAGATTTACGTCTGGTGATGATTGATCCCAAAATGGTTGAATTGATCCGTTTCAATGGATTGCCCCACCTTTACGGCAAAGTTGAAACCGATTTGGAGCGGATATTAGGAGTGCTGCGCTGGGTAGTGGCTGAAATGGATCGGCGCTACATGGCCTTGGAGCAATCTCGCTCCCGCAATATAGATACCTATAACCGTAAAGCTCGCCGCCGCAAAGATGGCGAAACGATGCCCCGCATCGTAGTGATGATCGATGAATTGGCCGATTTGATGATGTCAGCCCCAGAGGTTACCGAACACACTTTGGTACGACTGGCGCAAATGGCTCGCGCGGTAGGAATCCATTTGGTGGTGGCGACACAACGTCCTAGCACAGATGTCGTCACTGGATTGATCAAAGCCAACTTTCCGGCGCGGATGTCCTTCGCGGTGGCTTCTTCGGTTGATTTGCGCGTGATCTTGGATACAGCAGGTGCCGAAAGTTTATTGGGGCGCGGCGATATGCTTTTCCTGCCGCCTGAAGCGGGCAGCCCCGTCCGGGTGCAAGGCGTTTGGGTTACTGATCAAGAGGTCGAAAAAGTAATCTCCTTTTGGCAGAAAACCTATGAGAAAGCTGAATTTACACCACCACCTTGGGATGAGATGCTGGAGGAGGAAGCTGTTTTGGCTGATCGCGACGAATTGGCCGAAAAAGCCATCGAGTTAGTGGCCCGCACGCAGCGCGCGAGTGCCTCGATGTTGCAGCGCCAATTGCGCATAGGTTATCCGCGCGTTCACGTTTGATGGATGAGCTCGAAGAAATGGGTATTGTTGGTCCTTCACAGGGTGGTGGGCGTGAGCGCGAAGTTCTGGTGGATCCGGATGACGATGGGGATGAATACGACGATGATTATTAGAATGCTTTATAAAGCACTCTAATACTTTGCGGAGATACACACTTGGCATCGAAAGTGATTCCGTTAATGGAAGGGGAACGTATCATTTTGAGGGAACAACTCCCCTCAGATGTAGATCGCTTCGTCTACTGGCTTACCCACGGCGAGTGGCGGAAATTTGACGCTCCTTGGGAGGATGCCAGTGCAAACTTATTTGCTGAGGGAGAAGAAAGGTTCCGAGCTAAATTTTTGCACCGTTGTCAGGAGGAAAAACCAACGCCGCGGAAAAGCGCTGTTATTATCTTGAAAAAAAATGACTGCCCTCTTGGATGGGTAAACACCTATGTCAAAAAAGGTTTCCAGGATTTGATTTATGTCGGCATCGATATATGTGAAGATGATGCTTTGGGTTGTGGCCTGGGCACCGAAGCTTTGAGATTATGGCTGGATTATCTCTTTGAGAATTCAACCTTCCATAAAATTGGACTAGAAACCTGGTCATTTAATCCCCGAATGATGCGCGTTGCAGAAAAAGTGGGCTTTTGTCTCGAAGGGATGTTGCGTGAAAACCTTCAGTGGCAGGGCCAGTGGCTGGATATGATAAATTACGGAATCTTGCGCCGAGAATGGGAAGATACGAAAGAATTCTAAAAACCCGAGTACTAAAAAATTAGACCTCCGAGATTTCAAAAATCTCGGAGGTCTTTTATCCGCGAATTCTTTTTTGTTTTGACCCAAAAATTTGTGTAAATCCGTGTCCAAAGCTTTTGCCAAATTAAATCGGAATAACTCTATTTCCCATAGCTCAACCCAAATCCAAACTCAAAGAGAGGATTTTTAGAATCATAGGGCAGGTCTTCTTTTTGATTGCGAACCGCCTCCATCGAACTTGGAAGTTCAAACGGCAGCTTGCCCGTAGGGTGAAACTCGCCAAAAATTACGTCCAAAATAGCAGCATCATGCGCGCCGAAGTTTGCGATCAGTCCCGCACATTTTTCTGCAATTTCTGGGATTACTGCTGGACGTTCCAGATAGATATCAATAATTGTAGGGACTTTCTCGCATATCTCTAAAATATGGGCGAGTTCAGCACCTTTGAAATCCAGGTCGCCAGCGTGGAAATGCTGTTCCAGGAAATCCTTTGCGCGGCTCAAAAGGGGCACTCAACCGCAGGAGGGCATAATCAGCTTCTTCTGGATAAGCAACGATCTCTCCAAAATGCGCTGCAACCTCTGGTGCCAAGTTTTCAACGTAAAGCTTAGGCTTTCCTTGTAATGGTAGTGTACATCCTGATTCGGATCCACTATTCTTCAGTAGTACCAGAGATTTGCGTTGGGCGAGTTCCCCGGCTTTTCGGAAATCTTCCTTGCCAACAATGTCTTCAGCGGTGCTTTCGTCAATAAAAGGATGATCGAATAATCCCAGACGAAATTTTTCTCGCAGAATGCGGCGCGCAGACTCGTCAATGCGCTGCATCGTAATATCGCCATTAATCACCAATTTGACCACTTCATGCGGAATTGCTTCACCCCCAAATTGGTCACAACCGGCTTCGATCACCTTTCGTACCCTTTCAGCGACGCTCAAATCTTCTACGCCCCAGGCTTTGGCTTCCATGATGTCACGGCCCATCACCTTCACGCCCGTAAGCAAAAGCCAATCGGTGCATACAATACCATCAAAACCGTATTTATTCCGCAGCAATCCGGTGATTACCTGCTTGTTGAAGCCAAAGCCGACCTCCTCGAATTCAGTATTTAAGGGACGGCCATAATAAGGCATAATTTGGGAAGTACCGGCTTCAAAGGCAGCTTCAAAAGGCGGGAGATGATACCTGAAATTGTCGCCCGGATATACCTGATCTTTGCCGTAAGAAAAATGAGCATCTTCACCATCTTTTTGTGGTCCACCGCCGGGGAAATGTTTGGTCATGCAGGCCACACTTTCTGGGTTGAGTTCAACTCCCTGGAAGCCGCGGATATATGCTGCAGTCATCTTTGAGGATAGTTCTGCATCTTCACCAAAGGTGCCGTTTATTCGGCACCACCGCGGCTCAGTTGCCAAATCGGCCATCGGGTGCAAGGCCACCCGAATGCCCAGGGCCAGGTATTCCTGCCGGGCAATATCACCGAACTCCTCCACCAGTGTAGGATCATCTGTGGCCGCCAGCCCGATTTGTTCAGGCCATTGTGAAAGCGCTTCACTCATTAGACCTGCCGCGGGATTGCTGTCGAAAGCGTGTCGGGGGTCCGATGAGAGTGTTACCGGGATTCCCAAACGGGTGCGTTCGGCCATCTTTTGCAGTCGATTGTGCCATCTGGCCATCTGCTTAGGCGGGGCAATCTCATACAAATTGAAATGATTGAGCCGCCGCTTCGCGACCAATTCGGAGGTGGCGATCGGGTTGAAAGGGCTGGGCTTCTCAATCAGGCTCCCATCTTTACCCATCCCAAGCATGGTATGGAACATCAATCCGGCTTTCTCTTCAAGAGTCATTTGGGAGAGCAAATCTTCAACCCTTTCATCAATAGGAAGGCGGCTGTCTTCGTAGGGATCGAGTTTCCCGTTTTTATTCAAATCCCTGAAGGTACGCCCATTCTCCGAAAGGGTGGGCGCCTCGGATCCCAGAAGGGCAAGGTTTTTTTTCGTTTTGCGTTCAGCTCTAAAATTTCTGCCAATTAAAACCCCGCCAACAATTCCTGCCACCCCGATTAAGATTTTTGAAAATTTCATTTTTGCCGCCTTCGTAAGAAAGTTTAACTGGTTCTGGATATTTACAGTAATTATATGATCAAAGTAAATATCTATGCAAGCCTGAGAAAAAATGTCAGTCTTATATAGCAGGTAAATCGTTTTTCTCTGCTCCATTGGATAATCGATTTTTCGATTTCTGATAAAATCTATAAAAATTAGAAAATTTCTCAACCAGTGAGGCAATAAATGAACAAAGCTAACTTTGAACCCCTGCAATTTGAAGAGAAAAGTTCCGATGAGATGATTGCGTCATCACGAGCGTTTTATGAAAACGTCAAACGTCGTCGAACAGTTCGCGATTTTTCAGACCGTCCAGTGCCAGAAGCTGTGATCAAGAACGCAATCTTGGCCGCAGGCACCGCACCAAATGGGGCTAATATGCAGCCTTGGCATTTTGTTGTCGTGACCAACCGCGAAATCAAAAAAGAAATTAGAGAAGCGGCTGAAAAAGAGGAGAGAGCCTTCTATCAGGACCGTGCTTCTAACGAATGGTTAGAAGCTTTGGAGCATTTCGGCACCAATGAGATAAAGCCTTTTTTAGAAATTTCACCTTGCTTGATTGTCGTCTTCTTGAAGAAAACGACGATTGATGACAAAGGTGTAGAACATAGGAATTATTACACCACCGAATCCGTAGGCATCGCAACCGGGATTCTGATTACGGCTTTACATTTATCAGGGTTAGCCACACTGACACACACGCCAAGCCCCATGAAATTTTTAAATCAAATCCTTGGGCGGCCAGATAACGAACGTCCCTTTTTGATCGTTGTAACTGGTTATCCCAGCAGTAAAGCCCAGGTACCTGTGATCAGCAAATATCGTCTTGATCAAATTTCTACTTTTGAATGATTTTCAATTAGTTGCCTCATTCAAATTGCACCTGCGAAACTAAATTCCTCTCCAAAACTTCCAAGCTATTGCGCTGGACACCCTTTTAGGCTACACTCAATACAACGAATTCCAACTCTCTAAAATTTCAGATAAAAGGGTGCCTTATGTTGTTCAATGAAACCACCTTCATCGGAATCGATCCAACCGCTGGCAAGCGACCGATGGCCTATGCCGCGCTGGATCGAGATTTGTGCACGCTTGCTTTGGGCGAAGGCGACTTAGATGCCGTCACAGCTTATGTGGGAGGGCAGCAGGCTGCATTTGTAGCGGTAAACGCGCCTCGACAACCGAACCAGGGATTAATGAAACGGACTGAGGTGCGCGAAAAACTTCGGCCGGTGCCGAATCCTGGACGCTGGGAGGGCTACCGGGTAGCTGAATATCTGCTCTCACAGCGAAAAATCCGCATCCCGCGGACAAAAGCTCGGGTTGAAAATTGTCCTTCCTGGATGCAGAGGGGCTTTGAGATTTACAAACGCCTGGCTGATTTGGGTTACCAACCTTACCCTACCTCCGATACCCCCTATCAGGTCATGGAAGTGTACCCACACGCGGCTTACACGGTTTTGTTGAACGGTAATCCTTTTCCGAAATCAGGCCTGGAGGGGCGTTTACAACGCCAGTTGGTTCTCCACAATCAGGGATTACAAATCCCAGATCCGATGCGCGTGTTCGAAGAGATCACGCGTTACCGTATTTTGCAGGGGATCTTGCCCCTGGATGATCTGTACTCACCTCGGGAGTTGGATGCCCTCGTCGCAGCCTTCACAGCCTGGGTAGCGGCCACCTCACCAGATGGTATTACCGCGTTGGGTGAATCTGAAGAAGGCCAGATCATTTTGCCGAGTGCTGAACTCCAGTCTCGATATTAACCAGTTGATCGATTTAACTGCTTCCGGGTCTACCCCTATTAAGAATAAATAACCCTGCCACTTTTCCCCCACCTCTGTGTTAATCGTTTATAATCTAACCAATTAACACTGGAGTGATTTCACCATGCGCCGTCATAATGTAAAAATGATCCTCAACCCTAATGCCGATATGGGTAACGCCTGGAAATTAGCTACTGATTTAAGGCCAATTGTTGATGAATTTGGGGGTGCCGATTGGTCTGGCACAGTCTATCCCACACACGCCACAGACCTTGCAATTCAAGCGGTTGAAGAAGGTTATGAACTTGTCATTGCAGCAGGCGGAGATGGCACCGTTCACGAGGTGATCAACGGTTTGATGCAAGTTCCTCAAGAGAAGCGACCACGTCTCGGAGTTGTCCCTTTGGGTTCAGGAAATGACTTTGCACATGCCATTGGGATAGAAAAATCACCTTCAGCAGCCTTACGACAGGTGTTTAAAGGGTCGTCGCATAAAGTGGATGTTGGTTTGATCGAAGATAATCTTGGCCGACGTGAATATTGGGATAATACGCTAGGGATTGGCTTTGATGCCACCGTTACCATTCGCTCACATAAGTTACCCGTGGTTCGCGGCTTTCTGATGTATTTCACAGCCGTGCTGCAAACCATTGCATTCAACCACGAAGCGCCTTTAATGAAAATCAAAACCGATGAAGAGAGTTGGGACGAAAAGATCATGATGTTTGTGATTTGTAACGGTCCTCGGGAGGGAGGCGGTTTTCTGGTAGCTCCTGACGCGGTGGTAGATGATAACCTTTTCCATTACGCGGCAATCCGAAAAGTTTCCCGTCCTATGATGCTCCGGTTGGTTCCCGAAGTGATGAATGGCACACATGGAAGATTTCGAACAGATCCGCATGGGCACCATGCGCCAAATGAAACTGCAAGCCGAGGCTCCCTTGCGCATCCATATCGATGGTGAGGTTTTTGCCGGATTTGGCACAGATGTGAACGAACTCAAAGTCGAGATTTTCCCTGGCGCGCTTGAAATCCAATCCTGATGCCCACCCTCGCCCAAAGCCTGCACAGCCATGATCTTGGTCATCTGCGTATCATTGCCGAACACTGGGGCGTTGAATTAGCAGAAACAGAGGCGCGCAGCGCACTGCCCAATTTAAGCGCGGCAATCCAAAACCCAGATTTAATCGCTGAAATAATTGATGCCTTGCCCCCAGAATCTCAAAGCGCGATCAATACTCTGGTTGCAAATGGAGGGCGGTTGCCCTGGCTGCAATTCACCCGTAGATTTGGAGATTTACGCGCCATGGGTCCGGGACGGCGCGATCGCGAACGCCCCGACCGGGAACCGGTATCCTCTACTGAAGTTCTTTGGTACCGGGCTCTGATTGCCCGTGCTTTTTTTGATTCGAATTCAGGTGCGCAAGAATTCGCTTATATTCCAAATGATTTATTTCGATTGATCTCTGCCTGGGCTCAAAAGGAAGCCCAAACTAAAATTGAAGAGGGTCAACCGCAATTGGGGAGGGCAGCTACTCCTGAGGAACGCGCTTTTCCTTACTTGGCAAATGACCGTTTACTCGATCATATTTGCACATTGCTGGCCTCTCATCGACTGCAAATTGACCCTGCTTCCCAATTCCCTGATTCATTTCCTGGCCTACTGCCGTTTGCCACAACGTTGCTTAGGACAGCTAACTTGCTTGCCCCCAACGGATATCCGGACCTCGAAATTGCCCGCTCACATCTTGAGTTCCGCCCGCGGCGAGGCTTTAGCCCAACTAACTCAAGCCTGGCTCCCAAGCGAAATGCACAATGACCTGCACCATATTCCCTACCTGCAACCAGAAGGTGAATGGAGCAATGATCCATTAGGCGCGGCGTCGTTTTTTGATGCGGTTATTGAAGGCTGTTCCAGGAAAAAGCTGGTGGAGTATCTCAGCCTTTCTCGCCGATTTGCGCCGCGACTTTCCTGATTTTCAACGCCCTGCCAGCGATTACGATTCTTGGTTTATCCGGGATACTCGCAGCAATGAGTTCCTCCGCGGCTTCGAACATTGGGGTGAAGTTGAGGGTGCGCTTATCCGCTACCTGATCACGGGTCCCCTGCATTGGTTGGGAATATTGGATATAGCAAATCACGAAGAAGACGCTGCGCCCGAAGAGGCGACTGCTTTCCGACTCTCTAAGTGGGCGAATTACCTGATGGGGTCCGCACCCACCCCAAAATTCCCAATCGAGGATGCTCCTGTCCACGTGCGCTCCGATGGACGAGTCAATATTCCCTTTTTAGTGCCGCGGTCAGCTCGTTATCAGATTGCTCGATTTTGCCAATGGGAGCCGCCCACATCTCACGAATACCGCTACCGATTTACGCCAAGTTCCCTCGAAGGGGCAATCGATCAAGGTTTGAAAATCCAACACCTGCAAACTTTGCTGGCACGTCATGCCCAAAATGTGCCGCCTAATATCATCAAAGTGCTGGATCGTTGGGAAAAACGCGGCACCGAAGTGCATTTACAATCAGCTCTCATTTTGCGGTTAAAGTTCTCCGGAGTTGCTGAAGATGCTGCGAAACTCTCGGGCGGCGCGTTATTTGGGGGATCCCCTCGGGCCAACAACCGTGGTCGTGAAATCTGGATCCGGTGAAAAGGTTTTGGAAATCTTAACCGAAATGGGATATTTGGGGGAGTTCGTGGACCATCCTTAAATTATGTTTCCGGCGTAAGCTTTGCTACAATTGAGACATCTCTAAATTGGAGAAGTCACAATGAAGTTGTTTTCGTTTCTAAATCGCCCTCGAAGCCCTCTTGATTCACTAAAGAAATATGATTTGAGTTCTGAGAATCTGCGAAGTTGGGGAAATTTAATCCGCAATGCCGATGACCGCGAATTATATCGGGTAAATCCTCGATACCTGGCTGAAAAATTAGGCTGGACGGAGCCGCAGTTGCTGGATATGTTGACCCTTTCAACTGCGGAAAGGATGTGGCTGTTGGAGTGGGATTTGCTTTGCGGGGCCTGCGGAAATTTGGTACAGAGCACCGCCGAGTTGAGCGAGTTACACTCTCCCCAAAAATGTCAAGCCTGTGGCCAGGAAGGTGAAATTCACCTGGATCAAGAATTGGCAGCCAGAGCCAGCATTGATGCTGGTGTGCGAAAATTGAATCAGCGTGATCGTGACGACCCTGATTTTCGCGAGCAGATCGACGAGAAATTTGGACGGGTGCCCTCATTGCATCTGATCAACCGTCCGCTGTTTCGGGAGTTGCTGGGTGAGCAGGTATTGCCCGACAATCGATCTTTGGGAGTGCAAAATTTGGCGGTCTTCTTTTCAGATTTGAAACAATCCACACGCCTTTACCAGCATTTAGGGGATGCCAGGGCTTATGAATTGGTCCGGGCGCATTTTGATATTGTTTTCGATGCTGTGGAACGTTACGGGGGTTCGGCGGTAAAAACCATTGGTGATGGTGTTATGGGAACGTTTTTTGACAGTTCATCCGCCCTCAGGGGTGTGGCTGAAAGTATCTTGAATTTGGAAGATTTGAATCAAAAAGCCGGGTTATCCGAAGATGATTCTTTGCGCTTGAAGGTGGGATTGCATACTGGGGCTTGCATCGTGGTCACCTTGAATGGACGCTTAGATTATTTCGGTAGTACGGTCAATATTGCGGCACGGCTTAGCGATATGGCGCAGGGTGGCGAAATCCTTCTGAGTAAAAGAGTGTTGGATGATCCGAATGCTCAGGCCTTTGTTGAAAACATGAACTGTGATCAAGAGCAGCTTGCCACGTTACGGGGTGTTTTGCAAGCGCTTGAGATTTGCCGCCTGCGACCCGGAGGGGTAGGCTGAGAATATATTTAACTACCCACACCCCGATTATATATTTTTCGGATTGGTTCTTAGTCAGAAGGATGTCAGCGGGGCGTCAGAATCGTATCAAGGTAAATTGATTACTGTCAGCTATCCTGGGGATATAGCAAAGGAGGCTGATGCCATGAAAATAAAAAATATTTTGATATTTGGGTTGCTCGCTTGTTTAATTCTCGCGTGTGCGAGACAGACGGGACCAGCAGAAATAGCGACATATCCAAAGGGAGAACCCATCGCAGTTTATCCGCGTTCTCTGGAAAATATGGTGGTTTACAACGCGATGTTGGACTTGCAAGTTTCAAATGTTGAGCGTGCTGTGGAACGGGCGAAAGAAATTGCATTCAATGAAAGTGGTTATCTGGTCAGTTCGCAATCCTGGTATCGAGACGGAGAAAAACACACTACGGTGGTATTGGCCGTGCCCGTTCATCGATTTGATAACACCCGCGCGGATCTGCTCCGCTTAGGAGAGTTGACAGGCGAATGGATTTCAAGTGAATTCGTTTCGGATAGCGTTCATCCACCAGATTCCTATTCTCAGATCACGCTGTACCTGCATCCCAAAGACACGGTTTTTCCTGAACTCTCGCTGCCGAAGTGGCGTCCAGTGCGCACATTTGAAAAAGCCTGGAGTGTTTTTATTTCGATATTTGGATTTTTGTTGGATATCATCATTTGGTTGACAGTTGTCATCGGACCATTTTTATTGATCGGTTGGGTGAGTATGCGACTGTTTCAATGGTGGCAGCGGCGATAACCGAATCAGTCGAAAATACTTTTTGTACACTGTAAAGTAAGTTTTTTTATATTTCATCTCTTATCTCAAAAAGCGGTGGGGAGGGGGTTTATCAACGGGCATAGTCCGTTGATAAACCCCCTCTTGTTCCCGATTTGTTGAGGCAGCAAAAACTAAAATTACTTCGTTTATGCTGTATTTGGTATCAAACAAAATTTTTCTCACACGCTACTCATTATTTAGCCGTTTGGTACTCATGGGCATCATTAGTGGAAGGGGTATAATTGCTGATGTCAATGGAGGTAGCCAATGTTAGATCGGTTTTTACAACGCAAAACAGAGGAAGATAAAGTCCGCAAAGAGGGGCGCTTGCCCCCAGGACAATCGCTCACCCAAAAATTCCCGGTACTGCATTATGGTCCGGTCCCTGAATTCAACCCAGCCACCTGGGATTTTCGGGTGTGGGGCGAAGTTGAATATGAAGCCAGTTGGAATTGGGCTGAATTTCAAAAATTACCGCGTACCCAGATCAAAATGGATATCCACTGTGTAACACGTTGGAGTAAATTTGATACCCTTTGGGAGGGTGTAAGCGTCAAAGCATTAGTAGATGAAAGTTTGATAAAGCCGAAACCCGATGCTCAATTTGTGATCCAACATGCTGGGTATGGTTACACTGCGAACTTGCCCTTCGATACCGTTTTGCAAGATACTTTTTTGCTTGCGACCCATTACGATGGACAACCAATTGAACCCGATCATGGCTATCCCTTGCGGGGGGTGGTTGGGCATCTTCCGGGTCGAGATGATCTCAAAACACCCTATTTTTGGAAGGGTGCTAAATGGCTGCGTGGTCTGGAATTCCGAGTCAGTGATCAATTAGGTTTTTGGGAACGAGCTGGGTATCATAATGATGCCGATGTTTGGCAGGAGGAGCGTTTCCGATAGGCAGGTGAGTGGATGTTTACAACGCGCGTATTGATCATTGAAGATAATGAGGACAACCTATCCTTGATGCGCTTGCTTTTAGAGCGCGCCAAATATGAGGTGTTAACTGCTGAAGATGGGATCACGGGTGTAGAGATTGCAAGCAAAGAACAACCTGAAATTATTTTATTGGATTTAGCGATGCCCGAAATGGATGGCTGGGAAGTTGCCCAGGAATTGAAATCCAATATTCAGACGCAAAATATACCCATTATTGTCGTGAGTGCGCATACGCTACCCAAAGATCGAGAACGCGCTTTTGAAGCCGGGTGCGACGCTTTTATCGTGAAACCATTTAGTGTCGCTAAACTCATTGAAGAAATCGAAAAATTATCAGAATGGTAATTGCTTGGGAATTGGCAGGGCACAATCTACAGGTTGAGCAGATACGTTTTTATTGGTATTCGATGTACTAAATTTTAATCGTTGAAGATTATTTCGATAACCTGTCGCTAGTCCGTTTGCTGTTAGAGCGAGAAGGTTTTCAAGTTGTTACTGCATTGGATGGGGAAACAGGATTGGAAATGGTTTGCAGCGAAAGACCAGATTTGATTGCCCTTGATTTAGATATGCCGGTTATGGATGGTTGGGAACTTCTTCGTGAAGCCAAAAATGATCCCGATGTTCAAGATATTCCCGTCGTTGTGGTGACCGCCCATCTCATGCCGGGTGAACGTGACCGTGTTCTAGAAGCAGGTGGTGTCGGGTATGTTTCCCAACTCTTTAAAGTGAAGGATTTAGTAAACGAAATTAAGAAAAACCTTCCTGAATAGCCCAGATTATGTTAAAGAAAAATAAAACTGCCCATATTTTTCGCTGGGCAGTTTTTTTACTGGGCGGTTTTAGTTTTGTTATCCCATCGCTATGTCATCGATGGCTTTTAGCTCAATATCCGAAAATTCAAGATTGTCCAGAGCTGCCACGCAATCTTCAACCTGGCTGACTTTACTTGTGCCGATGAGGGCAGATGTCATCCCGGGGTGGCGTAAGACCCAGGCGATAGCCATTTGTGCCAGAGACTGGCCGCGTTCTTGAGCAATGGCGTTCAAGCGTTGGGCTTGCCATAGATATTCATCTGTGATTTGTTCATTCTTGAGAAAAATAGAAGGTTTTGCTGCTCGGGAATCTTGGGGAATACCGCTCAAATACCGGTCAGTGAGCATCCCCTGGGCTAGAGGGGAAAATACGATGCAGCCAATCCCTTCTTCATCGAGCACATCCAAAAGACCATCTTCGATCCAGCGGTTGAAAATGCTATAAGATGGTTGGTGAATCAGGCAGGGCGTTCCCAGCGATTTGAGAATTTCAGCAGCTCTTTTGGCCTTTTCTGGCCCATAGGATGAGATGCCCACATACAGCGCACGCCCACTGCGCACAATGAAATCAAGTGCCGACATCGTCTCTTCTAAGGGCGTTTCAGGGTCAGGACGGTGATGGTAGAAGATGTCAACGTAATCCAAACCCATACGTTTGAGACTTTGATCGAGGCTGGCAACCAAATATTTTCGAGAGCCGAAATCCCCATAAGGGCCAGGCCACATATCCCAACCCGCCTTCGATGAGATGATCAACTCGTCGCGGTAAGGTTTAAAATCTTGAGCAAAGATGTGCCCAAAGTTCTCTTCGGCAGAACCATAAGGCGGCCCATAATTGTTGGCTAAATCGAAATGGGTTACACCCAGATCGAAAGCCCGGCGCAGCATGGCACGTGAATTTTCGATGGAATCAACGCCGCCAAAATTGTGCCATAACCCAAGAGAAATCGCCGGGAGTTTGAGCCCGCTTTTCCCTGTGCGGCGGTATTGCATAGAGTCGTATCGGTTATTATTTGCTTGGTATGGTTCGAAGGGGTTGCGCATCTAAATTTCTCCTATGTAGATGAATAAATACACTGTCAAGTAAGTTTTTTTGTATTGCAAATCATATCTCAAAAAACGGTGGGGTGGGGGTTTATCCTGAATTATTAAGGTAACAAAACAAAAATTTCTTTGTTCTCGCTGTAATAAATCTGATTCTAAAAAATTTAAATTTTAATTTTTTCTCATGATCACAAAATCTAATTTTCTGGCCTCGAAAATGAATGTTTCGATTGGTATAAAACTATTCTTTTCCCAAACGCGTTGCGCGCGTTGATTAAAGGCCGCAATCGTAACGCGGAATGTATTCGTATTAAAATTTTCGTTGAGCAAAATCTAGGACTGATGCCACAATATTACCGCCGCGGCCTTGACCGGTTAGATCTGGCCGGATACCCATGCCAATATCGAGCGCATCTGCGGAATAATCACCGCCAGGGACTTGGCCGTCCACGCCAAAGGAGCAAAAACCCACAAGGCTATTGTTTTCATCACGCATAGCCTGGATATGATATTGCTCATCTAGCAAATAATTTATGGTCTCCTCAGAATTGTCCAGATTGTAGATATCATAAGGCGGCTCGTAACGCCAGGTGACAATCTCGCGGGCTGCGGATTTGGTTAACGGCGAGAAGGATAAAATCATCATAATATTCTGTGGTACCTTGATATTTGATCCATGTTTCAAAATTCTACAAATCTTTCAGTGTACTTGGACGGTTAGTCGGCTCCATTTTATGTGTATTGATTCTACCTTGGTTAATCTCAAAAATCTCCGAATACTTGTAAATGTAATCCCCAGTTTTGACTGCGATCTCCACAAAAATTAACATTAAATTCGCAAAGTTGTTTGAGGTTATGTTGCAGTGGGTTCTCTCTTTAATCATGCCAGTTGATATCGCCAGCACGGTTGCCAGTATTATCAATACAACCATATGTGGAGGAATGTAAATAAACCTCCAAGTAAGCTGCCCGCCAGGATGACAGTGATATCGTAAACTGCGTGGAACAAACTGGCAATCAACAGGCTGCCGCGCGTGTTGAGATAAATCCAGGTGTAAATCACTGCGGCAGCATCGATTCCAAATCCGTAGAATAAACTATCGAGTCACTCCCCTGATAGCAAAAGCCCAGGCAGGCCATGTGATGGCGTAACTCAATCCGAAGAAACTTGTCAGCGGGTAGCGCCGAAGCAACTTGATTGCCATCGAATCTATTCTTTCTCTTTTAGTAGTCCAGTAGCGATCACCAACGCAAATCCAGCAAACATCGCGAAGATTCCACCGAGTAAACGTTTCCTTTCTTTGAAAGCAATAATTGCCCCTGAACCCAACCCCACCGCTGTGACGGCGTCCACTTTGCGGATGGTCTCATCTGCTTGGGTGGGGGTCTGTCCTTTTTCAACGAGTGCCCATTTGAGTGCGGCGCCGCCGTCGATTCCGGGGATGGGGAGCAGGCTGCCCAACACCAAAAAAGCGTTCATCCCCGCTGCTGCGTTTACCACATCACGACTGATCGATTTCGGCTTGGTACAAGTTCGCCATAACGCGGCAATTCCGAAAAATAAAGTGTTAATCATCGGACCGCCTAAGGCGCGCACAATATGCTGCTTTGGAGTCACATTGGGATCTTCGATATCATGGTAGACCAGCAGTGGCATCCCCCAGGTGACTCGGATAGCATCCACGGGATGCCCGACCCATTTGGCGGCCGCGGCATGTGCTAGGTTGTGGACCCACTCCGAGCCGAGGATCACTGGCATGGTCAGGGCAGCTACTCCAAGACGAACCCGCCAATTCCGCTCTGGGTGCAAGCGACCCGCCTCCTGCGTCATCATTCCCAAAACCATAATCTCGGCCAGTGGGAGCCAGGACCATCCTTTGGTGACCAGTGGAGCATCAAAGATTTTCCCGATTTGATTGACACTTTCGTTAGGGGAGATGATTTCTGGTTTGATCATTTTTTGAACTCAACTGCTGACGAAAAATATCGGCTGAGAACGGCTTACCGTGGGCAGGGTAGATGGTCTTTGCGCCTAAATCGAGCAGCTTCTGCCAACTGGGCTTGATTAAATTTACATCCTCGGCAAAGATGGGAATCCCTGGTGATAAACGCATATACTTGGCGCTCATTGCCAAATCCCCAACAATAGCATCTCCATTTTCGAGTAGAACACTGATCGAGCCCATCGTGTGTCCTGGTGTGAAGATCACCTGTCCAGGAATACCAAATTCATTCAACGAGAAACCATCTTCTTCCAGCGGAATATCCACTTTTGTGGCTGGGACTTTCAGTTCAGGGAGAAATTTTGTCATGGATGCTAGTACTTTTCCCCAGACAGTTGAGCCGGGCGGCATCGGCGAGATCCCGGCTTCGAGCCAATCTTTCTCTCGGGCATGGATCGCCGTTTGTGCGCCGCTCAGCTCTACGATCTCTTTAACCAGACCAATATGGTCAAAATGCCCATGAGTGAGCAATAAAAAATCAATTTCTTCGGGTTGAGTGTTGGTTGCTGCCAGCTCTTTCAAAAATCGATTTATCTGACCAGGAACCCCTGCATCGATCAAAACAGTTTTTTCCCCTTTAAGTAAAAATGCGCTCACAAATCTAAACGAGACGGGATAAATTTGTACGGACATAATTATCTCCGCTAATTTTTATCTCGGGCTTGGAGTGCCAGATAAAGCGCAATCGAACCGGCGACAGCGGCATTCAGTGATTCTATTTTCCCTCGCATGGGGAGACGCAGCAGCAAGTCACAGGATTTTCTAACCAATTGTCGCATCCCCTGACCTTCAGAACCGACGACCAATCCCAATGGACCATCCAACCGGATTTGGGAGGGACTGCTGGCCTCCGAAGATCCCTCCAATCCCACGATCCAGAGACCTTCCGCTTTCAGAGTTGTAAGCGCTTGGGATAGATTAGCCTGTGCAATCAAAAGATGTTCGCAGGCCCCCGAAGATGAATTCACAACGGCGGGGGTCACCTGTGCAGTGCGTGCTAATGGAATTACCACACCATGCACGCCTACGGCTTCAGCGGTACGCAACAAAGTTCCCAAGTTCTGAGGATCCTGCAGAGAGTCAAGCAGCAGCACAAAAGGCGGCTCTTCGCACTGGACAGCTAATTCCAGAATATCCGTCAACCCCCGGTAAGGATAGCCGCTGACTTGCAGCACTACTCCCTGGTGTTGGCGATTGATGTTATCCAATTTCTGTCGCGGCACATGGCTAATATTTACTTTTTTTGTTCGAGCTAATTTGATAATCTCATTAATGCGCCCCTTTTCTTTGATCCCTTCAGCGATCATTAATTGGAAAAACTGCCGCCGCTGGGCACGTAAGGTTTCATATACTGCGTTTCGGGAGTAAATATACTCTTTCATTGTTTTTTCTTTGATATTTCAAAAACGCCAGCACAGGGTGACACCTGGTGAAACTGGACAATTAAGCCCATGTTTTGCAGCGCTGGAATGGTTTCATCCGCCAACCAATAAAACTCATCCTCCCATTCATCACCCACAATGAGCTTTTCTTTTTCCAGGGTGGATAGATCTTGAAAGGCAATATCGGCGATGATGATGCACCCCTCGAGATTCAACTGCAAATTCACGAGGTCGGTGATAATCTGAACCTTTTTGTCCAGTTCAAAATGATGGAAAACATAAGCCGACACGATTCTGTCAAAACGTTGATTTATTTCCGGTGGCCAATCATCCCGCAGATCAGCCTGGAATAAACGCATTTGGGGCAGTTTGAGTTGAGCTTTCTCCAACATGGCAGCAGAGAAATCTGTTCCCCAAAGTTCACAGCCCAATTTTGCAAAACGCAGAGCTAAATTGCCGGTACCGGTACCCAGATCGAGAACGCTCATGCCTGATTGGGAATCGGCAAGTTCGACGACAAGGTCTAGAACTTGGGTGTAACCAGTGAAGGGGAAACCGCGTGTCTCGACAACCGATTGATCGTAGTAGTCAGCCCACTCATCAAATTCTTCTGGTGGAAAGGGATCAGTCATTTGTATATCAAAAAAAGGGGCGATCTATTGACTGCCCGCAAAGTTTATTTCCAACGCCAGTTTGCACCTTCTCGTGTATCTTCGATGATTACGTCGAGTTCAGTAAGTTTGTCGCGTACCAGATCGGAAAGCGCCCAAAGTTTTTGAGAGCGCAATTCCTGTCGAATCTCTAAGAGCAGATCAATAAATGGGGCAGCATCACCAACTTCGGTTTCTGCCTGTTTTTCCAATTGAAGGCCCAAGACACCTGTCAGTTCAAGGAGCAATTCTTGGGCGCCGGCTAATTCACTATCGGCAAGTTCCATATCCCGCCCTTGATTTATGGAGCGCACTAAATCAAAGAGATGGCTTAAAGCCCCCGCAGTATTGAAGTCGTCGTCCATCGCTTCCCAAAAACCTCGGCGAGTCGCTTCAACTTGAATGGGCAGCCGGCTTGTCATCGCGTTATTATTTCCCACGGCGGGGCGCAGAGCAGATCGCAACCGGGTGAGGGCGCTCTTGGCATGACCGATGGTTTCATTGTTGAAAGTAAGCGGGCTGCGGTAACTCGAATTGAGGATCATCATTCGCAAAACATCAGCTTCATTTTCTTCAAGAAATTTTTCGATGGTGACAAGGTTTCCCAGGGATTTCGACATCTTTTCGCCTGAAAGCTGCAGCATGCCGTTGTGGACCCAATATCGGGCAAAAGATTTTCCGGTGTAACTTTCGGTTTGGGCGATTTCATTTTCGTGATGCGGAAAAACCAGGTCGTTGCCGCCGCCATGAATGTCGATTTGCTCACCCAGGTGGTGCAGACTCATAGCTGAGCATTCGATATGCCAACCAGGGCGACCCGGTCCCCAGGGACTATCCCATGAGGGTTCGCCGGGTTTGGAAGCCTTCCAAAGCGCGAAATCCATGGGAGTCTCTTTGCGTTCATCAATATTAATGCGAAAACCAGATTGCATATCTTCAATTTTCCGTCCAGAGAGTTTGCCGTAATCAGCGTCACTGGTGACGAAAAAATAAACGTCGCCACCAGTTTCGTAGGCGTGATTCTTTTCGATCAGGCCTTGTACCATCTCAATTATTTGATCGATTTCTTGTGTGGCGCGTGGATAGACGGTTGCAGGGAGGATGTTGAGATCTTCCAAATGCTGGCTGAATTGTTGAATATAGCGCTCTGCTAAATGATACGGATCAACACCTTCAGCATTTGCTCGGTGGATAATTTTGTCATCTACATCTGTGTAGTTCATGGCTTGTTGAACATCATAACCGCGATATTCAAGATAGCGGCGGATGATATCAAAAACCATAACGGACATAGCGTGCCCAACGTGAGCATTATCATAGACTGTTGGGCCGCAGACATACATTGAAACTTTATTTGGTTCAATGGTTTCAAATTCTTCCTTTTTACGGGAAAGTGTATTGTAGATTTTCAACGTCATTGTTGTATCTCCTCAGGTTTGGCAAATATCATGCGTCCAGCAGCAGTTTGTAGCACTTTAGTGACATTGACGGGAATTGTTGTCCGTAAGTGGTTGACGCCGTCCTCAACGACTACCATGGTGCCATCATCCAGGTAACCTACTCCCTGTCCAAATTCCTTGCCTTCTTGTATTACATTCACTTGCAGGGTCTCGCCAGGGAGTAAAATGGCTTTTACAGCGTTTGCAAGTTCATTGATATTCAAAACATTAACACCTTGAATATCGGCGACTCGATTCAAGTTGTAGTCGTTGGTCAAAATGGGACATTTCATTTGTCGAGCCAGGATAACGAGCTTATCGTCCACTTCTCGCGTGCCTTCAACATCAATATCACTGATTTGGGTGGGGATCGTGGGGTCTTTTTGGAGTGCGGCTAGAATTTCCATTCCACGGCGACCGCGTTGGCGGCGTAAACCATCCGCAGAATCGGCTATATATTGCAGTTCATTGAGCACAAAGCGAGGCACGAGCAAAGTGCCTGTGATGAAACCGGTGCGGGCAATATCGGCAATACGGCCATCGATAATCACACTCGTATCCAAAAGAATGGTGCGCTTTGGTAAGCGTTCGGTTAACTCATCTCCCTCCTCGTAAGAACGGCGAGGTAATCTGGATAAAAGGATAGAGAAAATATCATGCTGTCGCATTACAAAGACAGTTACCCCAAAATAACTCAAAAATATTGCGCCAATAAATGGCAGGATTTCTCCGAAGGGGGCGGGGAGCAGCGAAAGCGGGAATGCTAAAAGGGCTGCAATTGCCAGGCCAACAATCAGCCCGACCAATCCAGCAACTAAGGTTTGGGCGTCAACCTGGGCAAGGATTTTGCGGATCGCTTTCGCAGGACGAGTGGTTAGATAGGGTGTAAGTATCAACCCTGTAAGGGCACCGATCAATCCAAAAACGACGCCATAAAAAATGACCTCTGATTGAGTAGCCGAAAGTCCTTTACCAAAAGATATCCCCATATAAATCGCGGATAATCCCAAAACAAACATGCCAGTGATTCGAGCGATAAAATCTGCACTCATAATAAGAACTCCTTAAAAAATAAAAAGCGCAACCAATCTGCGCTTGTCAATGGCAGGATCGCTCTTGAACGATACCCAATCCATAAAGGGGCTTCTCTAGCAAACGAATTGTGCAGAATAAATATAAAAATAAGTGCGACAGAAGTTCGTGCTAAGGGAAGATCAGCTTGGGAGAATAAAAGAATAATAAATTGGGCTGATCTTTTGCCCCACCGAAAGGTGACTTGCGCAGTGGGCAATAAATAAAACGAACAATAATTTCTTTAGGATGATAGCATGTCGAGGAGCGAGAGTCAACCAGTATAGCGTTAAAGTTTCATAAGATACTCAGAAAACAAATGAAGCATAATCTGTACTATAATGACACCAATCCCACTTTTGACCAGAGGAGCGCATAATGGCTGTAATCACCCCAGACCAACTCAGCGAAAAAGAATATAAACGTCGCATCCGAGCCTGGACGATGTATGACTGGGCAAACTCAGCCTTTGCGACCACCATTATGGCGGCCGTGTTACCTGTCTATTACAGCCAGGTAGCAGGATCATCTCTGCCGAGTGCAGCCATTGCAACCGCCTATTGGAGTACGGGGCTTTCCATTTCGATCTTTATCGTAGCCCTACTCTCGCCGATTTTAGGAACGATTTCGGATGTGATGCGTGGTAAAAAGAAGTTTCTTTCCTTCTTTGTGACCATCGGGGTGATCGGCACGGGTTTGTTAGTGCTCGTTGATTCTGGGGATTGGCTGCTGGCTTCAATTCTGTTTATCCTCGGGAGGGTGGGTTTTGCCGGAGCCAATGTTTTTTATGATGCTCTGCTGCCGCATATTGCCAAAGAAGAGGATCTGGATGCAGTATCAACGCGCGGATTTGCTTTGGGTTACCTGGGTGGGGGAATATTATTAGCTGTCAATATCGTTATGATCCAATTGATGCCAGGAACTTGGGGATCCAGACTCGCATTTTTGAGTGTGGCGATCTGGTGGGCAGTCTTTTCTATCCCTATTTTTCGGCGAGTTCCCGAACCTCCAGCTGCCACCGCTAAACTGGTTTCGGGTGAGAGTGTTATCGTTGTCAGCTTTAAACGAATTTGGCAAACAATCAAAGATATCCGCCAATATAAAGAACTCTTCAAGTATCTGATCGCTTTCTTGATTTATATTGATGGTGTTGGCACCATCATCGGTGTGGCTGTCATCTATGGCGCCGAACTTGGTTTTGGTACCATAGAGTTGATTGCGGCTTTATTGATGGTGCAGTTTGTCGGCATTCCTTACAGTTTGATTTTTGGACGTTTGCCCAGTAAAAACGAGAAACGTCGCCCCTTCTATTTGGCCTTCGTGGTTTTCAATATTGTGGCTTTACCTTTGATGGGCATTGCGGGCGCGCAGTTCTTATCTGCTGATATTTCTGGCGCTCCCCCGGCCCCGTTTACTGATACAACCAACACCTTTGGCGAAGGTGACTACGCTTCAACCCATACTGCTCTGGTCTACACCGGTGATTGGGTCGCTGAAACCATTTCAGCAGACGAACTTGGTGTTGAAACCGATGTTGTCTACAACTTTTCTGCCGGACCGGGATCATATCTCGAATTCCCCTTCAACGGCCAAAAACTAAAAATCACCCACAGCGCCGGCCCCGATCACGGTATTTGGGCTATTGAATTCAATGGCGCCCCTTTGCTTGATGATGATGGTAATCCTACGATCATTGACGCCTACCACCCTACGGCGCGCTATGATAATGTGATTGAAATTAAGACCCTTAAACCTGGGGAACATATACTAGCCCTGGTGAACATAGACCCAGCGAACCCTGAGAGTAGTGGAACTCGTATCGGCTTTGCTCAGGTCAGTGTATTGCCACCCATTCGCGTTAGTAATTTGGGGATCGTCATTGGCCTGATCTTGGCCACTCAGGTTGTGGGTCTGATCTTTGCCCTGCTGTTGGGAAAACCGCTTTTTAGTAAAATGGCCTTAACCATTGATACCCGCCGTGCTATTTTGATTGCTCTGGCCATTTACACAGTTGTTGCCATTTGGGGTTACAGCGTAAACTCGGTTGTTGAATTCTGGTTCCTGGCTTGGATGGTGGCGGTTGTTCAGGGTGGCAGCCAGGGGCTCAGTCGCAGCCTATTCTCGGCGATGGTACCCAAAGCCAAATCCGGTGAGTTTTTTGGCCTTTTCGGCATCATGGAAAAATTCTCGGCGATTGCCGGGCCGCTGGTCTTTGCCTGGGCTGCAGCCACTTTTGGATCCAGCCGTCCCGCAGTCCTCAGCCTGATCGCTTTCTTCATCATCGGTGGTTTCCTGCTCACACGTGTTAATATCGATGAAGGGAAGCGCGTGGCCCACGTAGAAGATGCCGCCCTGCTGAAATTATGACTCACCTGACCGGTAACGAACGCGCACAGTATGTACAGGGGATGTTCACCCGAATTGCGCCTGATTATGATTTGATGAATCGGCTGATGACCTTCGGACAGGATGCCATCTGGCGTAAAGAGGTCATCCAACGGGCGAACCTGGACCCCGAAGGGAGCCTCTTGCTGGATTTGGGAGGGGGCACTGGCGATTTAGGTTTTGAGGCCTTTCGAAAGCACCCCACCGTCATCTCCATTGAAGCGGACTTTACTCTCGAAATGCTCCGGGTCGGACAGCAGCGCAGGGATGCCCAAAACCTAGGGTGGTCTAATGTAGACGCGCTCAACCTATCCTTCTCCAATGACACCTTTCATGCCGTAGTCTCCGGATTTTTAATGCGTAATGTCATCAACGTATCAAAAGCTTTAATTGAACAATGGCGGGTGCTCAAACCCGGCGGATGGATTGTCATCTTAGATACTACCCGCCCCCGCCAGAGTGTTCTGACACCCTTGGTAAGTTTTCACATGCACACCATAATCCCGCTGTTGGGACGGTTGATTTCTGGGCAAGACGATGCTTATGAATATCTCCCCAATTCATCCGAAGCCTTTCTCTCTGCAGAAGAATTAGCGGCCAAAATGATCCGTACCGGCTTTAAAGAAGTTGGTTTCCGTCGCTTGAACTTCGGCACGATCGCGATCCATTGGGGAGTAAAATGAATACAGAAAAGCGGCGTCTGATTATTGGCATTAGCGGTGCTTCGGGAGTTGTTCTGGGCATTCGTGCCCTTGAGATTTTACGTCGAGTGGAAGAAATAGAAACTCATCTCATCATCTCCCCCGCTGCAAAATTGACCATTACGACAGAAACCAATTGGGCGCCCAAAGAGGTCCTCGCTCTGGCCGATGTCGTTTACAACTTCAATGATATTGGGGCCGCGGTTGCTTCGGGTTCTTTCGCCGCCCTAGGGATGATTGTGTTGCCCTGTTCGATTAAGACCCTCTCCGCGATTGCTAACTCCTACGCTGACAACCTGCTGGTGCGTGCGGCAGATGTCACGCTCAAAGAAGGTCGTTCGCTGATTTTGGGGGTGCGCGAAACTCCCTTGCACCGCGGCCATTTGCACTTGATGGACCAGGCAACCAAAGCTGGGGCAGTGATCTTCCCGCCTATGCCTGCGTTCTATGCACAACCGCAGACTATCGATGCGATGATTGATAACCTGGTTGGGCGTATCCTTGCCCGAATTGGCATTGAGAACGATCAATATTTCAAATGGAAAGAATCCGAGCACTTTTAGAGAGCGTTTCTACCATGACGCTGGCAACCATTGACCCGGAGGGCAATCCGCATGCTGCTCCGGTTTATTTTGTTGCGGATGATGAGATGCGTTGCTACTTTTTCTCTGAAAGGAAAAGCCAGCACAGCCAGCAGATTGCTAATAATCCTAAGGTTGCCGCTGCCATCTATCCCGAATGCGAGGGTTGGCAGGGGATCAAGGGGTTGCAATTGCGAGGGGAGGTGTGTTTAGTTGAATCATCCCAAGCATGGGATTCTGCCTGGGGTTTCTATCAGGTAAAATTTCCCTTCGTACGCGCTCTAAAAGCTGTGGTTGCGAAAAATAAATTGTATATTTTCATTCCAAGCTGGATCCGACTGGTGGATAATTCCCAGGGGTTCGGTTTTAAGAAAGAGTGGAATTTAAAGTGAACCAGCGTGATCTTGAAAAAGCAGCCCTTCGGGGCGAGCCATCTTATGTCTGGCGGGCTGGACAGGAACGCCGCCTGCAAATGATTTTGGAAACGGCCGGGGAGCGTATTCGCGGCCGGGCGCTCGAAAATGGCTGCGGGGTAGGGACGTACGTTGAAAAACTCACGCCGCACGCTGAAACCGTAATTGGGCTGGAATACGATTTTGAGCGCACGCTGGAAGCGCACGAAAACTCAAACAATATACTGAACGCGGCTGGGGAGGGATTGCCTTTCCCAGCCGCGAGCTTCGATTTGATCTTAAGCCACGAAGTCATCGAGCACGTACAGGATGATGCCGTCGCCGTGGCCGAGATGGTACGGGTGCTCAAACCCGGTGGCCGGGTAGTGATCTTTTGCCCGAACCGCGGTTACCCTTTTGAAACCCATGGAATTTACTGGCGGGGGGAGTACAAATTTGGCAATATCCCCATTGTCAACTGGCTGCCGCGCAAGTGGCGGGATAAACTCGCCCCCCATGTTAAAGTTTACACTTATTGGGATATGGAGAAGTTGTTTGCGGGTCTGCCCGTCAAATTTATTACCCGTACTGTGATCTTTGGGGCATATGATAATATCATCGCGCGCTTTGGCCGGTTCGGTCAGATGCTGCGGGGAGTATTACAATTTATGGAGCGCACGCCGCTACGAGTGTTTGGGCTATCTCATTTCTGGGTAGTGGCAAAATCTGGAAGCGGGGATTCAGACGGATCTTGACCACGATGGTCACTAAGGAACACAACGTAATTCTTTGTGAATCTTTGTGATTGATGTGATGATCCACGAGATCTACACGACAATCGCAAAATTTACTCCTGCTCGCGTTACTCTAAAATGATGATTGAACAGCAAAATTCTTTCAAACATGTTCCCGTAAATTACGTCTGTTTGTTTTGTTGTCTGGTGAAAAATATTAAATGTGACCACAATCAATTGAGGCATTCCGATATTATCTGTCAGAATGAGGTGGGCACAGCCTTTATGGCAACCCGCCGTTTTCCCAATAACCAGGACCATGTGCTCGTAATCCCCAACCAACATTTTGAGAATATCTTTGATTTACCGCTGGAACTTGCCGCTGAAATCCACGCGTTTGCCCGAAATATAGCGCTTGCAATGAAAGCAACCTATCGCTGTGATGGCATTCTCATTCGCCAACACAACGAACCGGCTGGGGGACAGAACATCTTTCACTATCATATGCATGTGATCCCGCGCTACACCGGTGATAATTTTGATTTTAGCCAGAAACTACCTTTCCCCGCCGATAAACGGGCTAAGGTTGCGCGATCCTTGCGAAACTATATCAGTGCCAATACTTAAAAAATCATCCCTGATTTTCTTTTTCCAAATTCAGCAACCAGGCTTTGGTTTTGATCCCCTCACCTCCGTTATATCCGTGTAAACTGCCATCTACACCGATCAGTCGGTGACAAGGAAGCACCAGCGGCATCGGGTTGGTGGCATTGGCGTAGCCCACAGCGCGCGCCGCTAGCGGCGATCCGATTTGGGCCGCGATTTGGCCGTAAGTGCACGTTTCACCATACGGGATAGCAAAAACTGCTCGCTGTACTTTTTGTTGGAAGGGTGACATCACATCCCAATGGATGGCAATATCGAAGGAATTGTGTATACCCTGGAGATAATCTTCAATCTGACGGATGGCGGGGATCACCTGAAATTCAGAAGGAATCGGCTGAATCCCAAAGCGAACTGCTAAACCTTGAGTGAACTCTTCCATCTCCCCCCCAATCTGAATCGCGATTAGTCCATTTTCGCAGATTGCCACAAATATAGTTCCCAGCGGATTATCAGTGGCTGCTCCCCAAAATATCTGATTTAGGATCCTTTTTGTCAATCGGATCTTCCTTGTTTTGCAAAAAGCTTAGCTAAAATACGGTTTCTTTCAAAATTGTTGGGGTGTCGTAGGGCAAGCGTAGGGTAAGCGTCAAGTAGGATTGTGGTACTAGAGTTATATTATATGCATGAAGGGCGATTTCTCTTCTTCTCCTCCTTAGAGAGAGCCGGGTATGGCGAACCCGGCTCTCGCCAATTCTGGGGGGCATATGGTTTTAAGTCTAAGTAATTTTTGCTAACCAATCAACAATGGGAGCCATATCTTGGAATCTTTCGAAGCAGTAATCAACGATTTGTCGTGTGTGTAATTCCGGTGGTATTCCTAGATCGAGGCCAGTGGTCAGACCGCCGTAGCGTAAAAATTCAGCCAATTTGTGATCTGGGTCATAACCACGAGGTACGCGTTTATAAGTTTCTTCACCTACAGTATATTTTTTATCTGTGACCGAAATAATCGCTTTTACCAGGGAAGGCCCCAATTCTGGATTTATTACTGCATCTCGATAAGTTTTTAACAAGGGTTTCGAGAATCTGTGAATCCCTGCGCCAAGCATTAAGTTGTCCGCCTCCAAATGGAAATAATAGCCAGGGTGGTCAAACTTTGCACCTCCCTGACCAACGGGGAACCAAAGGGCCAAATTGGTTTTGTACGGTGTTTTGTCTTTCGAAAAACGAACGTCGCGATAAATTCGGAAGATCGATTTATTGACCCGAGGGTCTGCCATCACTTTGGGGGCAAGTTCTCGCAGCCGTTCACCAATGGCAATCACAAACGCGCGGGAAGGTTCCATTACATAAACATCATAATCCTTGCGATGAGATTCAAACCATGACTTATTGTTGTTGGCAGCCAACTCGGTTAAGAATGTAAGAGTTTCGGGAAAATATCCATTAAATGTCATTTAGTTGCTCCTTTGGGTGTGGTACTCATGTTTATATTTGAGCGTTTGCTCTACGTTAGCCCTGAAAAATATTGGAATCATAAAGTCTCTCACTGTGAATTATCCGAACCCCTCACAGATTTGCTTTGACCACTAACAATCCTTTTTTAGATCGTTCTTAATCTTTTCGAACTCATCTAATTTTCTTTCAGATTTAGACCATTCTTGTAACTCTCTTAGGTTGATGGTGTGTTTAGATGCAACTAATATCGCTTGTTTGAGACATTGGCGGTCACCCCAGTGATAAAAATGAGCAAGGCGATCTTTTATACAATCTGTTGGAGAGATTATCTGTAACCTCCCTGTATCAAAGACCAATTCAGAAATATTTTTTACGCTGCCGTCGCCAAATTGAAGGGGTCCAGGTGGAAATTCGACAATGTGATCCGATTTAGGGTGCTCGAAATGCCGTCCTTTAGAAAAAAATCCTAAATCTCCCATTGATTTCTCGATGGTTTTCCAGTTAGCAAAACCAGCATTTACAAAATCAATATCTCTGGAAACATATTCTCCATCACTATAAATTCCTACAGCAGCACCACCGGAGAGGACAACGTATAATTCGGAATTTCTCAGGTGTTCATTCACGTATGCTGCTAATTCAGCTTGGCTCATTTTGTCAATTGATTTCATTCTGGCTTACCATGACGACGAGGACGTCGCCTATTCATTAATAATTTTTCTTGTAGATCATCTGGGTAGAAAGATATTGCTTTATTTAGCAATGATTTCAACTCTTCCAGTAAAGCATACCTGGGATTGAATCTATATAAAATGGTTCGACCAGCTTTTTTTCTGACAATTACACCACTTGATTCAAGTTTCTCTAATTGATCCTGGATTGGGAAGAGATCTGTTTCAAAAAAGCGAGCAATTTCACGCGCATATCCTTCTTCTCGAGCTTGGAGAAAGATAAGCACACGCTCACGATTTGATGATCCAATAAGCGGTTCAAGTATCATAAGAAAAACACCAGCCTTTTCGACCTAATATATAGGTCATATGACCTATTTTATATATCAAAGATCATTTGTTGTCAATAACAATAAATGATACTGGATACTTAGTATGAAGCGCCCATCGGGTTTGATTAGGACATTCTTCTATTCCAAACCTGGTTAGTACAAAAAGTGCCTCTTGCCTACCGATACATACAGTTCTATTCCAAAGGTCTATTCTGCGATCTTGTATTCGGGTGTTCAAATCGGAGTATAGCGAGAAACTGCTCTTTTGGAATCGAATTCTTTTCGAGAAGGGCCGCATTCTGAAGGCGTAATTGGACTCGAATATCATCCCCATCTGGGACTAACGACCTAATCTGTGTAAGAGAAATTCAGAAAGTGTCTATTGTGATGTCTATCGCTTATATACAGGGTCATAAGTCTACACAATCACATTATGTGAGGGTCAATTTGTCCATAGAGTCTATAATTGCCATGCTTTGGTACCCGGGTTGCACCAGGGTTGCACCAAACATGAAGAAGGAAAGATGATCTGTTTGTGTTTTCCAATAGGTCGGATGCAAACCTAAAACCACTCACTTCGGTGGATAGATCCCCGTATTTCAGGTTCTATTTTAATGTAAGAA